>NZ_CP136053.1:0-5112856 GCF_045278895.1 Amycolatopsis sp. WGS_07
GTTGAGTTCGGCGGTGTCCTACTCTCCCACAACCCTTCGGTTGCAGTACCATCGGCGCAGTCAGGCTTAGCTTCCGGGTTCGGAATGGGACCGGGCGTTTCCCTGACGCTAAAACCACCGAAACACTCCGAAACAACACACACCCCGTCACTTGTCGTGACAGCCGGTGTGGTGTTTCAGAACCGTAGAGTGGATGCGTAACATCTTCGTGGGCAAGTCCTCGGCCTATTAGTACCAGTCAACTCGACAACACATTACTGTGCTTCCATTTCTGGCCTATCAACCCAATCGTCTCTTGGGGGCCTTAACCCACAAAGGGGTGGGATACCTCATCTTGGAACAGGCTTCCCGCTTAGATGCCTTCAGCGGTTATCCCTTCCGAACATAGCCAACCAGCCATGCCACTGGCGTGACAACTGGCACACCAGAGGTCCGTCCGTCCCGGTCCTCTCGTACTAGGGACAGCCTTCCTCAAGTATCCTGCGCGCGCGGCGGATAGGGACCGAACTGTCTCACGACGTTCTAAACCCAGCTCGCGTGCCGCTTTAATGGGCGAACAGCCCAACCCTTGGGACCTACTCCGGCCCCAGGATGCGACGAGCCGACATCGAGGTGCCAAACCATGCCGTCGATATGGACTCTTGGGCAAGATCAGCCTGTTATCCCCGGGGTACCTTTTATCCGTTGAGCGACACCCCTTCCACCAGGAGGTGCCGGATCACTAGTCCCGACTTTCGTCCCTGCTCGACATGTCTGTCTCACAGTCAAGCTCCCTTGTGCACTTGCACTCGACACCTGATTGCCAACCAGGCTGAGGGAACCTTTGGGCGCCTCCGTTACCCTTTAGGAGGCAACCGCCCCAGTTAAACTACCCATCAGGCACTGTCCCTGAACCAGATCATGGTCCGAGGTTCAGATTCCCAATCCGACCAGAGTGGTATTTCAACAACGACTCCACCCGAACTAGCGTCCGAGCTTCACAGTCTCCCACCTATCCTACACAAGCCGAACCGAAAACCAATACCAAACTATAGTAAAGGTCCCGGGGTCTTTCCGTCCTGCCGCGCGTAACGAGCATCTTTACTCGTAATGCAATTTCGCCGGGCCTGTGGTCGAGACAGCCGGAAAGTCGTTACGCCATTCGTGCAGGTCGGAACTTACCCGACAAGGAATTTCGCTACCTTAGGATGGTTATAGTTACCACCGCCGTTTACTGGCGCTTAAATTCTCAGCTTCACCCCCGAAAGGAGTTAACCGGTCCTCTTAACGTTCCAGCACCGGGCAGGCGTCAGTCCATATACATCGTCTTGCGACTTCGCATGGACCTGTGTTTTTAGTAAACAGTCGCTTTCCGCTGGTCTCTGCGGCCAACCACCGCTCCACCCGCAAGGGGTATCACAGCGCTTGGCCCCCTTCTCCCGAAGTTACGGGGGCATTTTGCCGAGTTCCTTAACCACAGTTCACCCGATCGCCTTGGTATTCTCTACCTGACCACCTGTGTTGGTTTGGGGTACGGGCCGTGCATGCACTCACTAGAGGCTTTTCTCGACAGCATAGGATCACCCGCTTCGCCTCAAACGGCTACGCATCACGTCTCAGCCTGTATGGAACACGGATTTGCCTATGTTCCGGCCTACGCGCTTGCACCAGGACAACCATCGCCTGGCGGAGCTACCTTCCTGCGTCACCCCATCGCTTGACTACTACGGAATCAGGTCCCACGCTCCACACACAGACTCCGTCCGAAGACATTGCCTGCGGCTTCGGGTGGTTAGTGTCAACCGCCTCGCCATGGGCGCACATGCTCGGGTACGGGAATATCAACCCGTTGTCCATCGACTACGCCTGTCGGCCTCGCCTTAGGTCCCGACTTACCCTGGGCGGATTAGCCTGGCCCAGGAACCCTTGGTCATCCGGCGGCAGAGTTTCTCACTCTGCATTCGCTACTCATGCCTGCATTCTCACTCCCGCACCCTCCACGACTCGCTTCCGCGGCCGCTTCCCTGGATGCAGGACGCTCCCCTACCCATCCACACCACTGGACTGCCTCCGAAGAAACAGTCGATGTATATGTGTGAATGACACAGCTTCGGCGGTGTGCTTAAGCCCCGCTACATTGTCGGCGCAGGACCACTTGACCAGTGAGCTATTACGCACTCTTTCAAGGGTGGCTGCTTCTAAGCCAACCTCCTGGTTGTCTGGGCAATCCCACATCCTTTCCCACTGAGCACACACTTAGGGGCCTTAGCTGGTGTTCTGGGCTGTTTCCCTCTCGACGACGAAGCTTATCCCCCGCCGTCTCACTGCCGCGCTCTCACTAACCGGTATTCGGAGTTTGGTTGATTTCGGTAACCCGGTAAGGCCCCTAGACCATCCAGTAGCTCTACCCCCGGCAAGAAACACGCGACGCTGCACCTAAATGCATTTCGGGGAGAACCAGCTATCACGGAGTTTGATTGGCCTTTCACCCCTACCCACAGCTCATCCCCTCAGTTTTCAACCTAAGTGGGTTCGGGCCTCCACGACGTCTTACCGTCGCTTCACCCTGGCCATGGGTAGATCACTCCGCTTCGGGTCTAGACCACGCGACTCATTCGCCCTCTTCAGACTCGCTTTCGCTACGGCTACCCCACCCGGGTTAACCTCGCCACGCAGCACTAACTCGCAGGCTCATTCTTCAAAAGGCACGCCATCACCCCAAAGGGCTCTGACGGCTTGTAGGCACACGGTTTCAGGTACTCTTTCACTCCCCTCCCGGGGTACTTTTCATCTTTCCCTCACGGTACTCGTCCGCTATCGGTCTCCAGGAAGTATTTAGGCTTACCGGGTGGTCCCGGCAGATTCACAGCAAATTCCACGAGCTCGCTGCTACTCGGGAACACCAGACAAACACACACAACGTGTTTTCGCGTACGGGACTCTCACCCACTCCGGTCCGCCATCCCAAGCGGTTCCACTAACACGCGCGCACATTCCGAGGACTGTCAGATCCTCGACGCTGGGTCCCACAACACCGCCCGCACAACGCCTGACAGCTTGACATGCAAACGGTTTAGCCTCTTCCGCTTTCGCTCGCCACTACTCACGGAATCACTTTTGTTTTCTCTTCCTGCGGGTACTGAGATGTTTCACTTCCCCGCGTTCCCTCCACGCCGGCTATATATTCACCGGCGGGTAACACCACATCACTGGTGCTGGGTTTCCCCATTCGGAAATCCTCGGATCACAGCTCGGTTGACAGCTCCCCGAGGCATATCGCAGCCTCCCACGTCCTTCATCGGCTCCTGAAGCCAAGACATCCACCATGTGCCCTTAACAACTTGACCACAAAGATGCTCGCATCCACTCTACAGTTCTCAAACACCACACCAGAAACAACGTGTGTTGCCTCAGGACCCAACAGTGCGCAGCGAACAATCCGCGACCCGGCTCCGCGACCGGCGTTCCACGCAGAGACCCGAAAGCCCCGCAGTACTGACCGGCGGCATCACCACCGCCGCGAACCCTAACCAGTAGTTCCACAATTCCTTGAGCAACCGTCGCAGAGATACAGTCGACCTCTAAGTGACGGCCACTCCCAGCACGATGACCGGGATGTGTTGTGCTCCTTAGAAAGGAGGTGATCCAGCCGCACCTTCCGGTACGGCTACCTTGTTACGACTTCGTCCCAATCGCCAGTCCCACCTTCGACCACTCCCTCCCTTGCGGGTTGGGCCATGGGCTTCGGGTGTTACCGACTTTCATGACGTGACGGGCGGTGTGTACAAGGCCCGGGAACGTATTCACCGCAGCGTTGCTGATCTGCGATTACTAGCGACTCCGACTTCACGCAGTCGAGTTGCAGACTGCGATCCGAACTGAGACCGGCTTTAAGGGATTCGCTCCACCTCGCGGTATCGCAGCCCTCTGTACCAGCCATTGTAGCATGTGTGAAGCCCTGGACATAAGGGGCATGATGACTTGACGTCATCCCCACCTTCCTCCGAGTTGACCCCGGCAGTCTCCCACGAGTCCCCGCCATGACGCGCTGGCAACGTAGGATAAGGGTTGCGCTCGTTGCGGGACTTAACCCAACATCTCACGACACGAGCTGACGACAGCCATGCACCACCTGTACACCAACCACAAGGGAAGCCCCATCTCTGGGGATGTCTGGCGCATGTCAAGCCCAGGTAAGGTTCTTCGCGTTGCATCGAATTAATCCACATGCTCCGCCGCTTGTGCGGGCCCCCGTCAATTCCTTTGAGTTTTAGCCTTGCGGCCGTACTCCCCAGGCGGGGCGCTTAATGCGTTAGCTACGGCACGGACAACGTGGAATGTCGCCCACACCTAGCGCCCAACGTTTACAGCGTGGACTACCAGGGTATCTAATCCTGTTCGCTCCCCACGCTTTCGCTCCTCAGCGTCAGTATCGGCCCAGAGACCCGCCTTCGCCACCGGTGTTCCTCCTGATATCTGCGCATTTCACCGCTACACCAGGAATTCCAGTCTCCCCTGCCGAACTCAAGTCTGCCCGTATCGACCGCACGCTCCACGTTAAGCGTGGAGATTTCACGGCCGACGCGACAAACCGCCTACGAGCTCTTTACGCCCAATAATTCCGGACAACGCTCGCACCCTACGTATTACCGCGGCTGCTGGCACGTAGTTAGCCGGTGCTTCTTATCCAGGTACCGTCACTCTCGCTTCGTCCCTGGCGAAAGAGGTTTACAACCCGAAGGCCGTCATCCCTCACGCGGCGTCGCTGCATCAGGCTTGCGCCCATTGTGCAATATTCCCCACTGCTGCCTCCCGTAGGAGTCTGGGCCGTGTCTCAGTCCCAGTGTGGCCGGTCACCCTCTCAGGCCGGCTACCCGTCGTCGCCTTGGTAGGCCATTACCCCACCAACAAGCTGATAGGCCGCGGGTTCATCCTGCACCGCCAGAACTTTCAACACCCCTGGATGCCCAAGAGTGTGATATCCGGTATTAGACCCCGTTTCCAAGGCTTATCCCAGAGTGCAGGGCAGATTACCCACGTGTTACTCACCCGTTCGCCACTCATCCCCGGCCGAAACCGGTTCAGCGTTCGACTTGCATGTGTTAAGCACGCCGCCAGCGTTCGTCCTGAGCCAGGATCAAACTCTCCAACAATGTCTTCAAGTTCGATCGAGACTACTCTCAATCAATCATTCTCAAAGGAAACCCCGACGAGGGGGTTTCATATAAGCTCTACTGGCTTAGTTCACTAGCACACTGTTGAGTTCTCAAGCAACACACCCCGCATCAACCTCCACCCCCACAAGGGCGAGCCTGACCGAAGCGGTCATTCCTAGCAGTTTTTGGTGGGACACCCACTCAATCACCCTAGAGGCGAGAGCTTGGTTCGCGTCCCGGCGGCCGCCCGGTTTCCCTGGCGACCTGGAGAACATTACACGGCTCAAAACGGCCTCAAACAGGGGGGTCCCTTAAAGCGATCTTCGCAGGTCAACCCCCCGAATGGGCCAGTAGCGGCCGATCCGGCCGGGAGTCGGCGGACCGAGCGCCCGGGGAATCCCGGCGGGGGAAGACGCAATCCGGGGACATGGGTACCGCGCAATACCGGGGAATGGCGGGAGCAGCCCGGCAACAGAGAGAGCAGGACAGTTCCGCCAGGAGCATCATGACCGCCTAGCCGGTGACCCGGGTCACCCGATCAGGCACCGAGGCGATGTCCGGTCCGGCGGGGCAGCTTCGTTCTCTTCGCGACTGATGGCCAAGCAACTGGGAGGACCCCATGAAGTACCTGATCCTGGCGTACGGGAACCAGCAGGACTACGACCACCTCGGCGGCAAGGACGGCGCGGCGACCGCGGCGGAGATGGCGGCCGTCGAGGAGTTCCTCACCGGGTTCACCGGCGCGCTGGCCGAATCGGGCGAGCTGGTCGAGACGCAGGGGCTCGCCGCTCCGGTGCTCGCCCGCCGCCTCGATCTGCGGGACGGGGTCCCGGTCGTCACCGACGGGCCGTTCGGCGAGACCGAGGAGGTCATCGCCGGGTACTGGATGGTCGACTGCGCCAGTTTCGACCGGGCGACCGAGATCGCGGCGGGGCTGCTCACCGCCCCGGGGCGGTTGTCCGAGGCCGGGGTGGTGGTCCGGCCGGTGATGGGCGGGGAAAGCGACGTCTGAGCCGGTGAGCCGAGAAGAGACCGAGCCGGTCAGCGACACTTTGCGCAGGCTCGCGCCGCAGGTGCTGGGTGCGCTGGTCCGGCGCTACGGGCGGTTCGACCCGGCCGAGGACGCGGTGCAGGAGGCCCTGCTCAAAGCCGCCCGGCAGTGGCCGGACACCGGGATCCCGGAGCGCCCGTTCGGCTGGCTGCTGCAGGTCGCGAGCCGGAAGCTGATCGATCTGCTCCGGGCGGACCAGGCGAGACGGGAGCGCGAGGTCCGGGCAGCCCGCGAGGACGTCGGCGGGCCGGTGGGCGACGCCGATGACACGTTGATCCTGCTCTTGCTCTGCTGCCATCCGTCGTTGTCGGCGGCGTCGCAGATCGCGCTTACGTTGCGGGCCGTCGGCGGGCTCACGACCAAGGAGATCGCGCGGATGTTCCTCACTTCCGAGGACTCGATGACGCGCCGGATCTCCCGGGCCAAACGGACCGTTCAGGACAGTGGCGTGCCGTTCCGGATGCCTCCGGAGGAAGAGCGGAGCGAGCGGCTCGGCGCGGTGCTGCACGTGCTGTACCTGATTTTCACCGAGGGGTATTCGGCGACGTCGGGGCCGGACGTGCGGCGGGGCGATCTGGTCGCGGAGGCGATCCGGCTGGCGGGGCTGACCGCCGCGTTGCTGCCGGACGACAGCGAGGCCGCGGGGCTGCTCGCGTTGATGTTGCTGACGGACGCGCGGTCGCCGGCGCGGGTGACCGAGCAGGGCGAGCTGGTTCCGTTGCACGAGCAGGACCGGACGCGGTGGAAGGCCGAGTCGATCCGGCGCGGGGTGGAGCTGGTGACGGCGGCGTTGCCGCGCGGACCGGTCGGTCCCTATCAGTTGCAGGCGGCGATCGCGGCTGTTCACGACGAGGCACCTAATGCAGAAGAGACCGACTGGCGGCAGATCGTCGGGCTTTATCGGCTGCTGCTCAAGGTTTCGGCGAGTCCGGTCGCGAAGGTGAGTCACGCCGTCGCGGTCGGGATGGCGGATGGGCCGGCGGCGGGGCTCGAAGTGCTTGAAGCGCTGGAGAACCGTGATCGACGGTTCTACGCGGCGCGAGCACATCTTCTGGAAAAGGCGGGCGAGCGCGAAAGAGCCCGGGACGCGTACCTGCGCGCGGCCGAACTCGCCACCAACATCCGTCAGGTGCGGTATCTCAACGCCTGCGCCCGGCGGCTCTCCGAAGGAGCTGGACATGACTGAGATTCGGCCGTATCGGCTCGACATCCCGGAAGCGGACCTGGTTGACCTGCGGGAACGGCTCGATCGGGCGAGGTGGGCACCCGAGCCCGACGGCGGTGACAGGGGGTACGGCGTCAGCGTCGGCCGGGTGCGCGAGCTGGCCGAGCATTGGCGGCATCGCTTCGACTGGCGGGCTTTGGAGCGGCGGTTCAACGAGTATCCGCAGTTCACGATGACGATCGACGGCAGCAACGTCCATTTCCTGCACGCCCGTTCGCCCGAGCCGGACGCGATCCCGTTGGTCCTCAGCCACGGGTGGCCGGGGTCGGCTGCGGAGTACCTGGCGGCGGTCGGGCCGTTGAGCGATCCGCGGGCGCACGGGCTCGATCCGTCGATCGCGTTCGACGTCGTGCTGCCGTCGTTGCCGGGGTTCGGGTTTTCCGGTCCGACGGCCGACACCGGCTGGGGTCCGCGGCGGATCGCGCGGGCGTGGGCGGAGCTGATGCGCCGGCTCGGCTACGAGCGCTACGGGACGGCGGGCAACGACTGGGGTTCGGGGATCGCGCCGGAGGTCGGCCGGGTGGCACCGGAGCAGGTGATCGGTGCGCACGTGACGCAGACCTGGGACCCGCCGCCGGACGACGATCCACAGTGGATCGCCGAACTGTCGCCCAAGGACAAAGCCGCGTGGAACGCGTTCCACCACTACTTCACCCACGAAGCCTCGTACGGCATCGTCCACGCGCAGCAGCCGCAGACTCTCGCGCACGCGCTGTCCGACTCCCCGGTCGGGCTGCTCGGCTGGAACGCGCAGGCGATGCACGACCACGGCCTCGACGCGGACGGGATCCTCGCCCACGTCACGATCCACTGGCTGACCGGCACCGCGGGTTCGGCGATCCGGATCTACGCCGAGGAAGCGAGGGAAACACCCGCAGAGGGACGCAATCCGGTGCCGCTGGGGGTCGCGCAGTTCCCCGGCGACCTGCCGTCGATCCGGACGTTCTCCGAACATCACCGGAACCTCGTGTCGTGGCACGAGTACGACCGCGGCGGGCATTACGCGGCGCAGGAGGTTCCGGAGCTGTGGGTCGGCGACGTCCGGCAGCTCTTCGCGGAGCTGCGTTGAAAAACATTGCTCCGACTACATTGCGCCTTATTGCACTGAGAAATCGCCCCGATTAGCGTCGGGGACATGCAGACAGTCCTCCTTCCCTCCGGCGCGCGGATCGCCTACTCCGACCAGGGGCCGCAGTCGAAGCTCCCGGTGCTTCTCGTGCACGGGCACCCGTTCGACCGGTCCATGTGGGGTCCGCAGGCCGAGTACCTCGCGCGAAACGGGCACCGGGTCGTCGTTCCTGACCTGCGCGGATACGGGCAGAGCACCGGTCCCGAGGTGACCGGCCTCGACAGCTTCGCCGAGGATCTGATCGGACTGGCGGATCACCTCGGGTTCGGCCGCTTCGCGCTGGGCGGGCTGTCGATGGGCGGGCAGATCGTGATGCAGACCGTCCGGGATTACCCGGAGCGGATTGCCGCGCTGCTGCTCGCCGACACGTTCGCCGAACCCGAGACCGACGAGGGAAAGGCGGTCCGGAACAAGGCGGCGGACCGGGTGCTCGCGGAAGGAATGACCGGATACGCCGACGAGCTGGTGCCGAAAATGGTGTCGCCGACCACCTTCCGCGAAAACCCCGAGGTGACCGCGCATGTGCGGAAGATGATGCGCGACGCACCCGCGGCCGGCGCGGCGGCGGCGTTGCGGGCCCGGGCGAAACGCCCCGATTACCGCGATTCGCTGCGGGAGGTCAGCGTGCCGACGCTGGTCGCGGTGGGCAGCGAGGACGAGTTCACCCCGGTCGCCGACGCGCAGTTGCTGCACCAGCTTGTGCCCGGCTCGAAGCTGGTGGTGCTCGACGGCGCGGGACACCTGCCTAACCTGGAACGCGTGGCCGAGTTCAACGACGTGTTCGGCCGCTTCCTCGACCACGCAGAAGAACGGTGACGCACTCCATGAAGACCGTATTGGTGACCGGCGCGAGCGCCGGGTTCGGTGCCGCGATCACGCGCCGGTTCGTCGCGGAAGGCGCGCGAGTCGTCGCCGCGGCCCGCAGTGGCGACCGCCTGAAGACGCTCGCGGACGAACTGGGCGACGCGGTGTACCCGCTGGTGCTCGACGTACGCGACGCCGCCGCGGTCGCGGACGTTGTCGCGGAGCTGCCCGAGGAGTGGGCGAAGATCGACATCCTGGTCAACAACGCCGGCCTCGCCAAGGGCCTGGAACCCGCGCACGAGGCGAAGCTGGACGACTGGGACCAGATGATCGAGACCAACGTGACCGGTCTCGTCCACCTCACCCGCGCGGTCCTGCCCGGAATGGTCGAACGCGGCGCCGGGCACGTGATCAACATCGGCTCCGTCGCGGGCAGCTACCCGTACCCCGGCGGCAACGTCTACGGCGCGACCAAGGCGTTCGTCCACCAGTTCAGCCTCAACCTCCGCTCCGACCTGCGCGGCACCGGCGTCCGAGTGACGAACATCGAGCCCGGCTTGGTAGGCGGCACCGAGTTCTCGACCGTCCGCTTCGACGGCGACCAGGACAAGGCGGCCAACGTCTATGCCAACACCACCCCACTCACCGCGGACGACGTCGCCGAATCGGTGTACTGGGCCAGTTCGCAGCCGAAGCACGTGAACATCAACGTCATCGAGCTGATGCCGGTGGTGCAGACGTTCTCCGCCCTGAACATCGACCGCGACTCCTGAGCCGACTGTCCGTGAAGGACTCCTTGCGGGAATCAGATTCCCTCATGGAGTCCTTCACGGACCTTTAGCCAGGCGCAAACCGATCCAACCCGAACAACTCGAACAACGCCTGCTGCCGCCCAGTCCGATCCGACAAAATCCTCCGCGTCCGCGGCCGCCCCCCAGTAGACCGATGCCGCAGCACCGTCTCCCCGATCCCCCTCAACTGATCCAGCAACTCAGCCACCGACAGGTTCATCCCAGCCCGGTCCGCCTCCCGCCGCATCAAATGCGTAACCGTCGCCGCCAGCACGGACACCAACGTATGCACCGCGATCCGATGCGAAGTCCAATCCCACCGCGGTGACGGCCCCGCGGCAGCCGGACCGGTCAGCCACCGGAACGTCGACTCCAGGTGCGTCCGAGCCCGGTAAGCAGTGACCACCTCCGCCACTGGCCAATCCCGGTCAGTCACCAGAATCTGCTTCCCGAAGAACTCCTCCGCCAGCCGAGCCACCGCGGTGTCATCCACCCGCCGCTCCAGCCGAAGCTCCCCAGCCCGGGTCCCGGTGAGCGTCGTATTCAAGACCCGCTCCACCCGACGCCCACGGATGATGCGCGACATCTCCGCATGCACCTGCGTCCGGTCTCCACGATGAGTCCCTGCCTCCAGTGCGGCGGCCAGCCCGTCCAGCTCCCGCACCGTCGTGCTCAATTCGCTGGTGAACGCCCGGTACTGCGCCGCGTGCAGCGTCGCGGAATGGGTCAGAATCACCCGCCGATGCGCACCGTCCACAGTCGCCACGGTGTCGAACGCGGTCAGCCCAGCGAACCGTTCCGGATCCACCCGCCGACGCACCGACGCTGGCCGCGCGAGCAACTCCGGATGATCAGCCAGCGGAAGCGAGCCGACGAACCCGCTTCGCGCGCCAAGGTCGAGCTGCGCGGCCTGGCCAGCGTGGAAAATCAGCGTGACGTCCGTGGTCGGATGCCGCTCCCCCAACTCGGCGGCCAGTGCGCCGAAAGTCGGGGCGTTTTCCCTTCGATAGACCCGAGAAGCGAGCGGTATCGCCCCATCCCGCGTGACGACCAGACCGAGCCCAGCCAACACGTCCTGACAGGCCGAAGGCAGCGTGCAGTCCGCAGCGGTGAACGCGGCGAACTGCGCGACATCGACGGCTAGCGCTTCCGTCCCGTCGTCCCCCAACAACTCCAGAACCGCTTCCGCGACAACGGTTTCAACCCCCGCGATCCGTTCCGGGCTGAGCCGCTGCAGCGCCCGCCAGTGGCTCGCCGTGGTGATCGATCCCTTTGGCGGCCGCGGCCGGACGAGGTCCTGCGCCAGGCAGCCGGTCCACCATTCCTCGAAGTCCGTCTCTGGCGCGGTCGCCCGGTGCAGCACGGCGAGCGCGACGTGGAGGCCGAGCGTCGGGCGGGCGCGTTGCGGTCCGGCGACGGCGTCGACGCGCCGGACGAGGTCCAGCCGTTGCAGCGTCCCCCACACGGCGGAAACATCGCCGAACGACCGATGCCGTGCCCCCGCCGCCTCCGTACCGCCGCCGGCCACCGCGGCCGCGATGTCCTCGGCCGTCCCGAGATAACGCTGCCCCACCACGCGCGGCTTGCCGTCGACCCGCGCGGACTCGGCGAAGTAGTAGTACGTCCGCCCGCCGATGCGCTTCCCGATCACTGACGCCACCCTTTAGGTAATACCGGCGCGACCGACCGTCGACAAGCCCTCAACCTGCGTCGATGATCACCTCGGACCGGCTCGGCGCGCATCGGCGGGCTAAGAGCTGGCTGGTCGCGGCGGCCGGGTCCTAGCGTGGCGGGAATGGAGCCCGAAGCTGGCGTGACCACGCCCACCCCGTCGGCCATGCGCCGTGCGCTCGCGCGGGCGCGAGACGGGAAGACGCTCGACGCAGCCGAAGCGGCCGTGCTGCTGCACGCGCGCGGCGACGACCTCAAGACTTTGTCCGACCACGCCTCCCGCATCCGCGACGCGGGCCTCGAAGAAGCCGGTCGCGCGGGGATCATCACCTACAGCCGCAAGGTGTTCATCCCGCTGACCCGGCTGTGCCGGGACCGGTGCGGCTACTGCACGTTCGTCACCGTCCCCGGCAGGCTCGAATCCCCGTTCCTGTCGCCGGACGAGGTGCTCGACATCGCCCGCAAGGGCGCGGAAATGGGCTGCAAGGAAGCCCTTTTCACGCTCGGCGACCGGCCGGAGGACCGCTGGAAGGCCGCGCGCGAATGGCTGGACGCGCACGGCTACGACGACACCCTCTCCTACGTCCGCGCGATGGCGATCCGCGTGCTCGAGGAGACCGGTCTGCTGCCGCATCTCAACCCCGGCGTCCTGAGCTGGCAGGACTTCCAGCGGCTCAAGCCGGTCGCGCCGTCGATGGGCATGATGCTGGAGACCACCGCGCGCCGGCTGTGGAGCGAGAAGGGCGGCCCGCATTACGGTTCGCCGGACAAGGATCCCGAGGTCCGGCTGCGCGTGCTGAAGGACGCCGGGCGCAGCTCCGTGCCGTTCACCACCGGCGTGCTGATCGGGATCGGCGAGACGCACGAGGAACGCGCCGACGCGCTGTTCGCGATCCGCAAGACCGCGCGCGAGTACGGCGGCATCCAGGAAGTCATCGTGCAGAACTTCCGGGCCAAGCCGGACACGAAGATGCGCGCGACCCCGGACGCCGACCTCGAAGAACTCGCCGCGAACATCGCCGTGGCCCGGCTGGTGCTGGGTCCGCGGATGCGCATCCAGGCGCCGCCGAACCTCATCGGCGACCAGTACGACCTGATGATCCGCGCGGGCATCGACGACTGGGGCGGCGTTTCGCCGCTCACCCCGGACCACGTGAACCCCGAGCGCGCGTGGCCGCAGATCGACCTGCTGGCGCGGCAGACCGAGAAGGCCGGCTACGCGCTGCGCGAGCGGCTCACCATCTACCCGGAGTACGTGAAGCGCGGCCAGCCGTGGCTCGACCCGCGCGTCACGCGGCACGTCGCGGCGCTGGTCGACGGGGAGACCGGGCTGGCCCGCGACGGCGCGATGCCGGTCGGGATCCCGTGGCAGGAGCCGGACGGCGGCTGGCAGGAGTCCGGCCGCACCGATCTGCACACCGAGATCGACACCACCGGCCGCACCGAGGACCGGCGCGGCGACTTCGATTCGGTCTACGGCGATTGGAAGGAAATCGGCCGCAAGATCAAGACCGGGCCGCAACGCTTCGACACTGACATCCGGGACGCGTTGCGCAGTGCGGAAAAGGACCCCGCCGGGTTGTCCGACGACGCCGCGCTCGCGCTGTTGCACGCGGACGGCCCGGAGCTGGACGCGCTCACAAAACTGGCTGACGACCTGCGGCGCGAAGTGGTCGGGGACGACATCACCTTCGTCGTCACGCGGAACATCAACTTCACCAACGTCTGCTACACCGGGTGCCGGTTCTGCGCTTTCGCGCAGCGGAAGACCGACGCGGACGCGTACACGCTGTCGCTGGAACAGGTCGGCGACCGGGTGGACGAGGCGTGGGCCGCGGGCGCGACCGAGATCTGCATGCAGGGCGGGATCCACCCGGATCTGCCGGGCACCGCGTACTTCGACCTCGCGGCCGAGGTGAAGCGGCGGCAGCCGGACATCCACCTGCACTCGTTCAGCCCGATGGAGGTCGTGAACGGCGCGTCGCGGACGAATCTGTCCATTCGCGACTTCCTGATCCGGGCGAAGGAGTCCGGAGTGGACTCGCTGCCGGGCACCGCGGCGGAAATCCTCGACGACGACGTCCGCTGGGTGCTCACCAAGGGCAAGCTGCCGACAGACGCGTGGATCGAAGTGGTCACCACGGCGCACGACGTCGGGCTGCCGACCACCGCGACGATGATGTACGGCCACGTGGACAACCCGAGCCACTGGGTCGGTCACCTGAAGCTGCTGGCCAAACTGCAGCGCGAGGGCGTGGAACGCAACGGACGGCGCGGGTTCAGCGAGTTCGTGCTGCTGCCGTTCATCCACCAGAGTTCGCCGATCTACCTGGCCGGCCTCGCCCGCGCGGGCACGACGCTGCGCGAGAACCGCGCGGTGCACGCGCTGTCCCGGCTGCTGCTGCACGGCACCTTCGACAACATCCAGAGTTCCTGGGTGAAGCTCGGCGAGGAAGGCAGCCGGGCGGTGCTGCAGGGCGGCGTCAACGACATCGGCGGCACGCTGATGGAGGAGACGATCAGCCGGATGGCGGGCGCGGCGAACGGGTCGTACAAGACGATCAGCGACATGCGCGCGATGGTCGAGCCGCTCGGGCGTCCGCTCCGGCAGCGGACCACGTCCTACGGCACGCCGACGGACGAGCGGATCGCGGCGGCGAACGAGTCCGACGGGGTCGCGACGGCGGTGCGGAAACCGTTGCTGCCGCTGCTCACTCCGTGATCAACCATTGCGGTGCAGCCGCCACAGCGCGATAGCCAGCTGCAACCGCAACCGCCCTGCGGGATCGCGCACTGGCCAGCCGAGCAACTGTTCGGCGTGGGCCAGGCGCTCCTGCAGGGTCGAATGATGCACGACCAGCGTGTTCGCGGCGGCGCGCAGGCTCGGAGCGCCCGCGACGGCGACCAGCGTGGGCAACACCCACGGGGCCGTCGCGCGGGCGTCCTCCAGGCGATTGACGTCCGCGACCGGCTTGGTGCCCGGGCCGACCGTTTCGGCGAGCACGGCCAGGCCGCCGAGTTCGCCGTAGTCCACAACGGACGGTCCCGGGTCTTCTTCGGTGGCAGTGAACCGGAAAGCGGTCCGGGCCTGCTCGCCGGACAGTGGCAGGTCGACGAGCTTCACCACGGTCCCGAACCCCATCCGCGCCCGCTCCGGCGGAGTCCACTGTGGAGGGACGACCTGCTGGTCGGTGTCGCTGACCACGGCGCGCGCGGTGGTGCCGAGGCCGAGCCGATGCGCGGCGAGGAGCCGGGTTTTCTCGTCCGCTGACGCGTCGAGCACCACCTCGACGGACGCCGGGTCCACGATGCGGCCGCGCGTGCGGTCCAGCACCGACCGGGCCGCCGCGGACGCACGCTCCAGCACCATCGCGTCCACCGGACTCGCCGGACCGGACCGTTCCAGCCACAACGCGGGCGGACCGTCCCGGCGCACCGGTGTCGACAGCCATTCCGGATCGGGCGGCTCGTCCGACGGCACCACGCGCCCGTCCGGTTCGACGCGGACGCGCACCCGGCGTTCGTCGTCGGCCAGCCGCGCGGGGCAGCCGGACAGCACCGCCGCGCCGCGCACGATCGGCTCCAGCCCGGCGCGGCCCTCGACCAGCCGGTCGAAGTACGCGATGACCTTGACCGTTTCGGCCGCGCCGGGATCGAGCGCGCTCAGATGCGTGACCAGCTCCCTCATCGGTCCATCATCGCGCGTCCGGTTCAGCCGAGCAGCCTCCGCAGCCACGGCGTCCGTTCGGCCCGGGCCTGCTGCGACAGCGCCGCCTGCGGGGCCGAACCGTCGAAGCCGTGGAAGGCGCCGGGCCAGACGTGCAGTTCCGCCTGCACCCCGGCCAGCCACAGCCGGTTCGCGTAGGCGATGACCTCGTCGCGGAAGGTTTCGGTGCTCCCGACGTCGAGGAACGCGGGCGGGAGGCCGGACAGGTCTTCGGCGCGCGCGGGCGCGGCGTACGGCGACACGTCCGGGCCGCCGCGTGCGTCGCCGAGCAGCGCGGTCCAGCCGACGTTGTTCGCGGTGCGGTCCCAGCTGCCCATCTCGGCCATCTGGATCGCCGACGGGGAGTCGTTGCGGTCGTCGAGCATCGGGTACACCAGCAGCTGTCCGATCAGCTCCGGGCCGCCGCGGTCCCGGGCGAGCAGCGCCGTCGCCGCCGCGAGCCCGCCGCCCGCGCTCGCCCCGCCGATCACGACGCGGGAGGCGTCGAAGCCGTACTCGGCGGCGTGTTTGACCGTCCATTCCAGACCGGCGTAGCAGTCCTCGACCGGGGCCGGATGCGGGTGTTCGGGCGCGACCCGGTAGTCGACGCACACGAAACCGAGGCCCAGTTCGGCCGCGTACTCCTTGAGGAGGTACAGGTCCCCGCCCTTGTGGCCGCCGATGATCATGCCGCCGCCGTGCAGCCAGTACAGCACCGGGACGTCGACCGCCCCGGCCGGCCGCGCGACGATCAGCGGGATCGGGCCGCGCGGTCCCTCGGCGTCCACTTCGGACAGTTCGAGGGCGCCGTCGGCGGTGATCTCGTCCAGCGAAATCTGCCGCTTCGCCGCGGACGCGCGCACCGCCGGGATCGACTCGAGCGTCTTGATCGGCGGACGCTCGGCCTGGAGCGCTTCGAGTGCCGCGGCTAGCTCGGGGTCGAACGGGAGCTGCGGGTAGCTGGCGGTCATCTCGGGTGCCTCCAAGGTTCGGGTACTGGCCCCATCCTCGCCGCCCGGGGGCCGGACGGGGCCAGCCGGGCGGCGGGAAACTCCCGCCAGGTGGCGGGTCACCGGGTCAGGCTGATCGCGTTCTTAGCCCGTTCGACGGACTCCTCCGGCGCGGGCCCGGCCGCGTTTTCCGTGGCCAGGGCCTGGTTCAGCTCGACGAACGGCCGCATCCGGGTCTCGTAGTTGCCGGGGTCGTCGGCCAGGATGTACGCGCCGACCAGGGCGAGGCTCGTGCCCTGGCCGGACAGCACGGACGCGCAGTACCCGGCGTCGCCGACCAGCGCGACCCGGCCGGTCGTCCAGCGGTCGAGGCGGATCTGGAGCATCGCGTCGAAGAAGAACGTCCGAGCCTCCTCCATGGCTTTGACCAGGTCCGGCACCGGACCGCCGACCTCGGCCAGCCGCTCGGCGACGAGCTTCTTCTGCTCCGCGACGTCCCGGATTTCGCGGTACTCCGGCTCGCCGAAGCCGAGCGTCACCCGGATCTCCTCGTTGCCGGGCACCGGGTAGACCGCGCCGCCGGACCCCTCGCCCTGGAACCAGATCTGCCAGTCTTCGAGGCCGAGGGTGTTGGCCGTCGGGAAGATCGCCAGGTACTGGCCGAGGTAGCGGCGGAACTGGTCCTCGGGGCCGAACGCGAGCCGCCGGACCGCCGAATGCACCCCGTCCGCGCCCACGATCAGGTCGAACGTGCGGGGCTCGGCCTTGGCGAACTCGACCCGGCCGGACTCGGCGTCCAGTGCGGTCACCTCGTCCCCGAAGCGATACTCGGCCTCGGTGTGGTCATGCAGCAGCTGGACCAGGTCGTCGCGGAGGATCTCGATGTCCGCGCTGTCGAGCCGGCCGCTGCTGAAGGTGCGTTCCTCGGAACGGAACACTTCGTTGCCGGCCGCGTCGAGCATCGACATCCCGCGCATCCGCGTCCGCGCCGCGCGGACCTGCTCCCCCAGACCCATCCGCTCCACGACCTCGAGCGCGACCCCGCGGATGTCGATCGCCTGACCCCCATTGCGCAACCTGTCCGCGCGCTCGACGACCGTGACGTCGTAGCCACTGCGGCGCAGCCAGTAGGCCGACGCGCACCCGGCGACTCCCGCGCCGCAAACCAAAGCTTCAGGCATTTCCTCACCCCTCGATACAGTGCTGATTTACCCTGAAGAATCTGCCCTGACCTGGTTCTCACTACCAAAACTGACCTAGTACAGCTGACTCACTGAGCTAGTACAGATGGG
Organism: Amycolatopsis sp. WGS_07; assembly: GCF_045278895.1. Classification (NCBI taxonomy): domain Bacteria; kingdom Bacillati; phylum Actinomycetota; class Actinomycetes; order Pseudonocardiales; family Pseudonocardiaceae; genus Amycolatopsis; species Amycolatopsis sp. WGS_07. Next base: position 17,755 of record NZ_CP136053.1, read on the forward strand.
ATGCCGATGCCAACCGAACCGCCGTACCTCCGCATCGCCGCCGCGCTGCGCGAGGAGATCGCGCAGGGAGACTTGCCGCCGGGCGCGAAGGTGCCGTCGACCCGTCAGCTGGCTTCCGCACACGGTGTCGCGACCGCAACCGCAGCCAAGGCGCTCGACGTAGTGCGCCGCGAAGGCCTGGTCCGCGCCGAACCGCGATCGGGCCACGTCGTCGCCGGTCAGCACACTGCGACCGAGGCGAAGCGTCCAGTGCTGACCCGGGATCGGTTGGTGCACACGGCAATCGCGATCGCCGATGCGGAGGGCGTGGCCGCGCTGTCGATGCGCGGCCTCGCGGCGCGGTTGGGTGTTCCGGCGATGGCTCCGTACCGCTTTCTGTCCGGAAAGGACGAACTGATCTTCCTGATGGCCGACACCGCCTACGGCGAAATCGGTTACCCGGCCAGGGAACCAGAGGGGTGGCGGGCGCAGCTGGAACTGTCGGCGCGCACGTTGTGGTCGGTGCATCGACGGCATCCGTGGCTCGCGCATCTCGTGCCGCTCACCCGGCCGTTGCCGCTGCCGAACCTGGCCGCGCACAACGAACGCGCGCTCGCCGCGCTGTCGGCCTTCGGGGTGAACTCGGCTGAGCTGTGCGATCTGAATGTGTTGTTCTTCAACCACATCCAGGGCACCGCGATCCACCTGGAGCGCGAGCGGCACGCGAGGGGCGCGACGGGGATTACCGAGGACCAGTGGATGGAGACACAGGAACGGGGATACGCGGCGCTGACCGGGTCCGAGAGGTATCCGGTGCTGGCGCGGATGGTGGCAGATCTCGCGGAGGGGTACGACCTGGATCTGGACCATCTGTTCGAGATCGGACTGCAGGCACTGCTGGACGGACTGGCGGCCCGATATCCGGTTGGCGGCGCGGCTTCCGGGCGGGCGTGAACCGCTGACCACGCTCACGACTCGCCGCACTTAGCCGACGCGCTCGTCAGGGCTCCGGGCGCTCCTGTCCGCCCGCACTAAATGCCAAGACGTTGAGCGCGGTGCCATTGCCGCGAAGGTTGCGAGTCGACCTCGTCATCCGGCGAGATCTCCGCGCGCGAGTTCCGCCGCGAACTCCCTAAGCCGTGAGCTTCAAAATGTCGATCCCCCGCTTGTTATCCGCCACATACGCGTACCCGTCGTGCCAGTACGGCGCCCACGAAGCCGCGTCCGCAGGCCGGAAGTACGCGATCTGGGTCGGGTTCGACGGGTCGCTCACGTCCAGGAACCGCGTCCCCTGCGCGTAAAACGACTGCACCAGCACGTCCCCGTGCAGGTCGAAGTAGTGCGCCGAGCAGTCGTCGGACACCGGGTCGCTGCCTTCCTGCCCGGCGACGCTCCAGGTGCCGACGCTCCGCATCCGGAACGGTTTCTCCGGCGTCGACCGCCAGCCTTCGCCCTGGTACGAGCCCTCCAGCGACGAAATGGTCAGCACGCCGTCGCCCGCGCAGCCGGGGAGGAAGCTTTCCTCGGTGGCGTACACGAGGTCGTGGCCGCGCCAGGCTCCGTCGTCGCGCGGGCCGACCGGGTGGAAGCTGTTGTGCAGGAACTTCGACGGCGCAGCGGTTTCCGAGACCCCGCCGCCCGCGTACGGCACCGGCTTGAGCGCGGTCGCCACGCGGTAGCGCTTCTGCACCGGGTCGTGGTGCATCCCGGACGTCCAGTAGCCGCGCACGCCGCCCGCGCCGGACACCCACGCGACGCCCATCTTGTCCACCTGCACGTCGTGCACGTAGTCGGTTTTGCCGTCGTTGCGGGCGAGTTCGATCGGGTCGGGGTGCACCTTGGGGGCACGCGGATTGCGCACGTCGGTGACCCAGATCGGCCGGCCGCCCCAGTCCGCGGGCTGGTTGTCGGCCTTCGCCGGGCCGCCGGTCCAGAGGTAGCGGCAGTCGTCGACGCAGCTGGTGGTGTGGCCCGCCGGAACCTTGACGTAGCTGAGGATCTCGGGCTTCTCCGGATGCGAAACGTCGACCACGTAGATCCCGGACTCGCCGGTGTGCGTGTTGCCCTTGAACGCTCGCGGGTCGCGGGACAGGAACACCAGCTTGCGCTTCGCGTCCACCTCGGTGTCTTCGGTTTCCCACAGCCCGGGCAGGCTCAGCTCGCCGATCGCGCGCGGCTTCGCCGGATTGTCCGTGAGGTCGTAGACCTTCAAGCCGAACTGGCCGGACACGACCATCACGTCCCGCTTGCCGTAGCTGAGGAAGTTCGCCGAAATGGCCCCTTGCGCGTCGGGCACGTTGCCGACCGGCTCCACGCCCTTGGTCGCGCCCGGGTCGCCGAGCGTGTGTTTCGCTTCGGTGACCGGCTTGTCGTCCTCGCAGGCCGCCGCGGGCAATCCGGTGGCGACGAGAGTCGCCGCCGCGGTAGCCATCGCCAGCCCGGAACGAATCCACCAACGGCGCACGCGAAACCTCCAGGAGACCCCAGTGTGACTGAAGTACTTTAAGACGGTCCCTAACCGGACACAACCGCCTTTCGTTGCTTTCCACCTGGTAGTAAGACACCATGCGATCGCGTCCGCTGGTCCCGCTCACGCTCGCCGCCGTCGTCGCGGCGGCCGGTCTCGCCGGCTGTTCGTCGTCGGCCGAACCCGTCCAGCCCGGCGTGCTGTCGGTCGGCCTCGCCGAACCCGGCACGCTGCTGCCCGCCGACGTCACCGATCCCTCCGGCAGACTCGTCACCGGCGCGCTGTGGACGCCGCTGGCCGACTATGACCCGGCCAGCGGGAAAGTCACGCCGCGCGCGGCCGAATCGATCAGCAGCACGGACCGGGTGACCTGGACCGTGCGGCTGCGTCCCGGCACATTCCACGACGGCACACCGGTCACCGCTCAGTCCTATGTGGACACCTGGAAGGCGATCGCGGGCCTGCACTGGGCGAGCACGCCGGTGCTCACGAAGTCTTTGCGCGCGAAGGAAATCACCGCGGTCGACGCGAAGCAGCTGCGGATCGTGCTCGACCGGCCGTCGAATCAGGTGCCGGCGTGGCTGTCCGCGCCCGGGCTGGTTCCGCTGCCCGCGTCGGTGCTGAAATCGCGCGACTGGAACGGGTTCGCCCGCCATCCGATCGGCAACGGCCCGATGCGGCTGGAAGGCGACTGGCAGTACGGTTCCGGCGGCAAGCTCGTCCGGGTCGCTCCGGATCCGGGGCGGGCCAAGGAAATCATGTTGCGCGTCGGCAATCCGGCGGAGCAGTATGACGATGTCAAAGAAGGCAGCCTCGACGTCGCCACCACAGTACCTGGCGAACGGCACGACGCGATGCACACCGATTTCCCCGACCGGCACGCCATGTGGGCGCTCCCGCGCAGCGGGTACCTGGTGTTTCCCGCCGAGGCGACGCGGTTCGCCGATCCGACGGTGCGGCACGCGTTCGCGCTCGGCACCGACCGCGGCGCGCTGGAGTCCGGGCCGCTCGCGCATCAGGCGGACCCAGCCAAAGGGCTGCTGCCGCCGATCGTCGCGCCCGGCGAACGGTCCGGGACCTGCCGTCCGTGCACGTTCGACGGTCCGGCCGCCAAATCCCTGTTGAGCCAAGCGGGATTCTCCGGCGGCGCGTCGGTGTTCTACGACAGCTTCGACGGCACGTGGCCGCAGGCGTTGGCGAACGGCCTGGCGAAGAACCTCGGAATCCCGGTCACCGCACAGCGAAAGGCGAACGGAGGCAAGCCGACCGGGCCGTCCGCTTTGGAACTCAAGGCCGTGTCACCGAGCCCGTCCGACATCCTCCACGCCCTCGCCGAAGCCGCCGGATACACCGACGCCGGGTTCGCCGCCGACCTCAACGCCGCCGAAACTACCGCGTCGCCGGAGGAATCCGCACAGCTGTTCCGGATCGCGGAGAACGAAGCCCTGCGTGACCTCCCGGCGATTCCCGTGTGGACCGGACACGGCCACGCCGTCTGGTCCGCCCGGGTCCACGACGCGGTCACGACGCCGTTCGCCGGAATCGACCTGGCCCGGCTGCGCGACTAAACCCGCGCGTACTGCGCCAGCACCTCGCCGAACGCAGCGGTCAACGGATCCGGCTCGCTCCGGCCATACGCGACCAGCTCCCGGCGGATTGGCTTGCCAGGACGCAAAACCCGGCCGCTGAACTCGGCGGGCAGCACGTTCGCCGGGACCAGCGCCGGTCCCAATCCAGCCGCCGCGAGCAACGGCGCGGCGGCGGTCTGTTCCGTGCGCACCGCGGGCCGCGGCCGGAATCCCGCTTCCGCGCAGGCAGCGTCGAGAAGCTCCGCCAAACCGTGGCCCGGCGCGTAGTGCACCCACGCGCAGTCGGCGAGATCGGCCAGCTCGACCGTACCGTCCGAAGTGGACTCGGTAGCGCCGTCCGCCGGCAGCACCACGACGAACTCCTCGGTGCCCAGCGACCGCACCGGGCCGGTCCAGCCATCCGGACGCGGTCCGATCGCGAGATCCGCTTCCCCGGCCAGCATCGCGTCGCGCAGTTCGTCGGCGTGGCGGTACTCGAAAAGCCGCACGTCGACGTCCGGCCGCTCGCGCCGCCACACCCGGAGCGCGGGCGGCAGCACGCCGAGGCTCACCGAGTAGACCGTCGCGACCAGCAGCTCCCCGGCGACCTGACCGGACGCCTGCCGGGCGGCGCACCGGGCGCGTTCGGCGTCGGCGAGCGCGGCGCGAGCGTGCGGCAGCATCGCGCGGCCCATCGGCGTGAGCCGGACCGCACGCGGCAGCCGTTCCAGCAACGGCCCGCCGACGCTGTGCTCCAGCGCCCGCATCTGGTGCGAAAGCGCGGGCTGCGTCACATGCAGCTGCTCCGCCGCCCTGGTGAAGGAACCGGTGTCGACCACCGTGACCAGGTACTCGAGCTGCCGCAGGCTTGTCATAAATCCAGTTTATCGAAGCCGTAAGAAGTAAGCCTTGGATTTATCCTCGCAGCGAGATCAGGATCGAGGACATGAGCAGCACACGCGTGGCCCTCGTGGCCGGGGCCAACGGGATCATCGGCCGGAAACTCATCTCCCACCTGCGCACTCTCGACGGCTGGGAGGTGCTCGGGCTGTCCCGTCGCGGCGGACCCGGCAGCATCGCGGTCGATCTGCTCGACCCGGCCAGCACGCGAGCGGCGCTGGCCGGCGTCGGCGCGACGCACCTGTTCTACGCGGCTTATCAGGACCGGCCGACGTGGGCGGAACTCGTGCCGCCGAACGTGGCGATGCTGGAGAACCTGGTGAACGGCCTCGACGAAGGCCCGCTGGAACACGTCAGCCTGATGCAGGGCTACAAGGTCTACGGCGCGCATCTCGGCCCGTTCAAAACGCCGGCCCGCGAAGCCGACGCCGGACAGCACATGCCGCCGGAGTTCAACGTGGACCAGCAGAAATTCCTGGAGCGCCGGGCCGCGGCGGGCGGCTGGTCGTGGTCGGCGATCCGGCCGTCCGTGGTCGGCGGGACCACGCTCGGCAACCCGATGAACCTCGCGCTCGTGATCGCGGTCTACGCCTCGATCTCGAAGGAACTCGGCCTGCCGCTGCGGTTTCCCGGCAAGCCCGGCGCGTACGACAGCCTGCTGGAGATGACCGACGCGCAGTTGCTCGCCGAAGGCACTGTGTGGGCGGCGACGTCAAGCCGCAACGAAGCGTTCAACATCGCCAACGGCGACCTCTTCCGCTGGCGCGAGCTGTGGCCGAAGCTGGCCGCGTACTTCGACCTTGACGTGGCACCGCCGCTGCAGCTTCCGCTGACCACGGTCATGGCGGACAAGGAACCACTGTGGACGGAGATGTCGGCGAAGCACGGGCTCACCGCGTCCTACGCCGACGTCTCCTCGTGGGCCTTCGGCGACTTCGTGTTCTCCTGGGACTACGACATGTTCGCGGACACCTCAAAGTCGCGCCGCGCCGGTTTCCACTCCTATGTGGACACTGAGCAGATGTTCTACCGGCTGTTCGACGAGTTCCGCCGCGACCACGTCATCCCCGGCCGATGAACGGCATCGTGGTGGCGGTGATGGTGAGGAACTGGACATTGGCGTCCAGCGGCAATCCCGCCATGTAGAGCACCGCGTCGGCGACGTGGCCCGCGTCGAAGGTCGGCTCCGCCATGAGCCGTCCGTCGGCTTGCGGGATGCCGGCGGCCATCCGTTCGGTCATCTCGGTGGCCGCGTTGCCGATGTCGATCTGTCCACATGCGACATTCCACGCGCGGCCGTCGAGGGAGATCGACCGGGTGAGGCCGGTGACGGCGTGTTTGGTGGCGGTGTAGGCGACGCTCGCCGGACGGGGCGCGTGTGCGGAGATCGAGCCGTTGTTGATGATCCGGCCGCCCTGCGGATCTTGGTCGCGCATGAGCCGTACGGCCTGCTGCGCGCAGAGGAACATCCCGGTGAGATTCGTGTCGACGGTGCGCCGCCAGTCGTCGACGGAAAGATCCGCGATCGTGCCGCCGAGCGACACTCCGGCGTTGTTCACGAGCAGGTCCAGCCGCCCCCATTCGCCGTGCACCGCGGCGAACAGCTCCGCCACCGAAGCGGGATCGGCGACGTCCGTGGGCACGACCAGCGCGTTGGCGTCCGAACCGGCCGTCTCGCGCAGGGCGTCCTCGCGGCGTCCGGCGAGCGCGACCCGGTATCCGGCGCCGAGCAGCGCCCCGGCGATCCGGCGGCCCAGCCCGGAACCGGCCCCGGTGACCACAGCAGTCTTCTCGGACATATCGGCCTCCTCGAAATCCGTTCGCCCGCACGGTGCCATATCGCGGCACACTGGACGCATGGGACCACGTGACGCACTGCTCGCCGGGTTCGCCAGACAGCTGGGCCACCCGAGCGGCCGAGCCGGACAGGCGGTCGTCGGACTGCTCAACAAGGTCAACCGCACAGAGGTCTCCGGCGCGGTCGACGCGCTCGAGATCCGCCCCGGCGAAACCGCGCTCGACCTCGGTTTCGGCGGCGGGCTCGGCCTCGACCTGCTGCTTCGCGCCACCGCGGGCGGCACGGTCCACGGCGCGGAAATCTCCGAGACGGCGCTGGCCAAGGCGCGGCGGAGGTTTCCGAAGAACCTCGCCGCCGGACGGCTGGTGCTGCACCAGGCCGGAATGGCGGAGCTGCCGCTGGACGACGGGACGGTCGACGCCGCACTGACCGTCAACACGGTCTACTTCATCCCCGACCTGACGCCCGCGTTCGCCGAGGTCGCCCGGGTGCTCGCGCGCGGCGGCCGGTTCGTCGTGGGCCTCGGCGATCCCGAGATGATGCGCAAAATGCCGTTCACCAGCCACGGATTCCGGCTGCGCCCGCCGGAAGAAGTCACGAAAGCGCTGTCCGACGCGGGTTTCGAACTCCGCCGCCACGACCGGCTCGGCAGCGGACCGCAGGCGTCGCACCTGCTGGTCGCCGGACGGTGAAAGGGGCGGGTTCCCCTCCCTCCGAGGAACCCGCCCCTTCGCCGTACCGCTACTTCTTCGGCACGCCCAGCGCGGCCAGCGCCGGACCCGTCATGATCACGCCCTTGCCGGTCACCGCGTCGAACCCGGGCGCGCCGAGGTCGATCGCGCTCGACTCCAGCGCCGTGCGGACCTCCGCCGGGGTCGCGGACGGCTTGCCGGACAGCAGCAGCGCCGCGATCGCCGCCGCGTGCGGGGCAGCCGCCGAGGTCCCGAAGAACGGCTGGAAGCCGCTGACCGAGGTGGCCACGCCGTCCGCCGCGGTGATGTCCGGCTTCGCGCGGGTCGCGCCGCCGGTCGAGGACACGTTGCCCGGGGTCAGCTCAGTGCCGTCGGCGTTGTAGAAGAGGTGCCGCTGGCCGTCGGAGGTGAAGCGCTCCCACTTGCTGGCCGAGGTGAACAGGCCGGGGTACGGGCCGGCCGGGTTCGCCGGGTCGCCGGTCTCCAGCGGACGGCCGAACGCGGTCGCCGCCGGAGCCGCGGCCACTGAGAACGCCGCGGCCGCCGCCGAGTGGCCCGAGGTCACGCCCGCCGTGCTGAACGCCTTGAGCGAACCGGAGTCGACGAACCGGCCGCGGACGACGTTGAGCGCGAAGAACCGGTCCGCGCCGCTGTACTTGACCACCGCGAGGCGGTAACCGGAGCCGGACGTCGGCACGGTCAGGCTCTCGTACGGGTTCTGCGAACCGTCCTGCGGGTTGGCGCTGGAAGCGACGACGCTGCCGGAAGCGTTGAGCAGGAACAGGTCGTAGTCGTTGGCCGAGTGGCCCCACGGGTCGGACCAGAACAGCGTGACCGGCCTGCCGAGCGAGCCCGGCGACAGCGGGTCGGTGGTCTGCACGCCGCTGCCGGGGTCGAAGTCGTGCGGGGTGCCGGTGACGCCCGGCAGCGTGGTGCCGGACGAGCGGAAGTCGCCCTCGTAGTAGCCGCTGGTGCCGTCGGTGAGGTTGCCGGAGTTGCCCGCGGAGGAGAAGTAGAGCGCGCCGGCCGCGGTCACGTCGTTGACCGCCTGCGCGACCTGCGTGTCCTGGAACGGCGACTCGTCGAAGTACGCGACGTCGTCGACGATCACCGTGCACTTGCCGGTGGTGCGCAGCGCGCGGATGTTGTCCGCGAAGCTCGACTCGCTGGTGAACGCGGTCGCGAAGCCGAGCGCCGCGCCCGGGGCGAGATCGTGGACGATCTCCAGCATCGCGGTGCCTTCGTCGCCGCTGCCCGCCTGGCCCGGCAGCACGTCGACCGCGGGGAGTTCGCCGGCGTCCTGCGACTTCTTCAGCGAGTTGACGCCGTCGGAAAGCACGCAGACCTTCACGCCGGTGCCGTTCACGCCGTACTGCGTGCGGGCGGTGTCGGCGCCGTGGGCCTTGTCCCCTTCGGACACCTGCACCGCGGCGACGGCCTTCTTGGCCAGCCGCTGCCGCTGCGCGTCCGGCTCGTTCCAGGTCATCGCCTGCGTCGCGGGCTGGACCTGCTGAACGTCGCCGCGCGCCGCGATCCGGTCCACCGCGTTCAGCGGCAGCTGGGCGCGAACCGAGCCATTGGCCGATGTGGACTGAACGGTGCCGCCCGCGGCGCGCACGGCCTTCGCGATCGCCGCGCCCGCGGTGCCGGCGATGTCCACCGACACCGTGCCAGCCTGGTTGACCGGCAGGCCGGTGCGGTAATCCGGCAGCAGCGCGGCGAGCCCGCGGTCGGCGCGCAGGCGCTTCTCGACGACGAGCTGGCTGGACTGCTTCCGCTCAGCCGGGCTGAGCGTCTTCTTGATCTCCTGCAACGCGCTGATCCCGGCTCCGGAGCGCGCGTTCGCCGTGTCCGCGGCGGACGGCTGGGCGGCCGCGACCCCGCTCCCGGCGAGCAGCACCCCGACCGCCAGCGGCGCGGAGTACGCGACCACCCGGCTCGTTCTTCTCATGACAACTCCTGTCCTCGCCCCCGGCCACCGACTGTGGTCACGTGAATCTAAATAGCGACACCGACAAAGACCACCGACCAAAGTGGTATCTGCCCGGATGGCCCATCTGGTGAGACTCCGACGGCCCTTCCCGGCCCGAAACGGAGCTGGCACTCTGCTCTGGTGGCGAACCTGGGGAGGGATTTCGCGCGGCTGTGGGCGGCGTACGCGATCAGCACCGCAGGCAGCACGGTCGGCGCGGGCGCGCTCGGGCTCGTCGCGGTCCTCGTGCTCGACGCGCCCGCGTGGCAGGTCTCCCTGATCACCGCCATCTCGGCCGCCGCCAGCGCGGTGCTCGCCTTCCCGCTCGGACCGCGCGTCGAGTTCGCCCGGAAGCGTCCCACCATGATCGTCGGAGACCTGGTCCGGTGCGCCGCGCTGGCGAGCGTGCCGTTGGCGGCCGCACTGCACGTGCTGAGCATGCCGCAGCTCTATGCCGTCGACATCGTCGTCGCGACGGCGGCCGTCATCTTCTCCGCGGCCAGCGGCGCACACCTCAAAGCCCTTGTCACGCCGGACGAGCGGGCTGCCGCGTTGAGCCGCTTCGAGAGCACCGATTGGGTCTGCTGGTCGGCCGGTCCCCCGTTGGGCGGCGTCCTGATCAGCGCGCTGGGAGCGACCGCGACGATGCTCATCGACGCATTCTCGTTCCTGCTGTCCGCGCTCGGAATCCGTCGGTTGCGTACGCCGGAACCGCCTCCGGTGGTCGCTTCTGCCCCTTCGCGACGCGGCTTTACCGACGGATGGCGTTACCTGCTGCGTAGTCCTGCACTACGGCCGCTGTTCTTCAACTCAGTGTTGTTCAGCGGCGCGGTCCTTTGGGTCACGCCGCTGCAAACCGTGTTGATGCTGCGGGATCTCGGCTTCGCACCGTGGGAATACGGACTCGTGCTCGGCGTCCCCTGCCTCGGCGGGCTCATCGGCGCCCGGCTCGCCCCGATGCTCAGCAGTCGGTACGGCGCGCAGAAAGTGTTGTGGTGGACTGGTTTCGCCCGCACCCCATGGCTGTTCGCCGCTCCGTTCGCCTTCCCCGGACCGGCGGGAATCGCGCTGCTGATCGCCGGGGACTTCGGGCTGCTGTTGGTCGCGGGCATCTTCAACCCGACCTATTCGGCGTACCGGCTGACGATGATCGACGACTCCGTCTTGACGCGAACACTCACCGCCTGGTCCACCGGAACCCGTACGACCAAACCGCTTTTCATCACTTTGGGCGGGATCGCCGCCGGGGTCTTCGGCGTGCGCTTCTCGCTGGGAATCGGCGCCGTGCTCTGCCTGCTCAGCGCTCTCGCGCTTCCTGCCCGCCGGGTGCGCTGATCAGTTTTTGTCGGTGGTGCCGGTTACCGTTGCTGCCATGTTCAAGATCGACCGCGCGACCGCTGCCGACGCCGCCGCGCTCACCGACCTCATGCACTCGTCCTCGGCCTACCAAGGCCAGTACGCCTCGATCCTGAAGGGATACGCCGTCACCCCGGATTACCTTCGCCAGCACCAGGTTCTGGTCGCCCGCGGGCCTGCCGGGCCGCTCGGGTTCGCCGCGCTCACCGATGCCGAACTGGACCTGCTGTTCGTCGCCGACGAAGCGCAGGGCACCGGGTTGGGTGCTCGACTGGTACGGCAAATACTAGATTTGGCATGCGAAATCGGGCTGTCCGAGGTGCGCGTGGTGTCGCATCCGCCCGCGGTGAAGTTCTACGAACGCATGGGTGCCCGGCAGGTCGGGACAGTCCCGCCGAAACCGCCGCGGATCTCCTGGTCCCGGCCGGAACTGGTGTTCTCCCTGTCCGAAACCGACAGCGCCCCGGCCCGCGAAACCACTGCGGGCCAGGGCGACCGTCGAAGAATCAGAAGTTGATCATATATCCAGCCAGTCCGTGCACCGCTTCCTTCACCGCTTCGCCCAGTGTCGGGTGGGCATGCACGTTGCGCGAAATCTCGTGCACCGTAAGGTCCCACTGCTGCGCCAGCGTCAGCTCCGGCAGCAGCTCCGTCACGTCCGGGCCGATGAGGTGCGCGCCGAGCAGTTCGCCGTACTTCGCGTCGCTCAGCACCTTCACGAAGCCCGCCGCGTCGCCGAGGCCGTGCGCCTTGCCGTTCGCCGTGAACGGGAACTTCGACACCTGAACGTCAAAGCCCTTCTCGCGCGCCTGTTCCTCGGTCCAGCCGAAGCTCGCGATCTGCGGCTGACAGTAGGTCGCGCGCGGGATCATCACGAAGTCCAGCTCCATGGTCTCCGCGCCGGCGATCGTCTCGGCCGCCACGATGCCCATCGACTCCGACGCGTGCGCCAGCATCAGCTTCGCCGTCACGTCGCCGATCGCGAACAGGTGCGGCACGTTCGTCCGGCCGCGGCCGTCGATCGCGATCGCCCCGCGCTCGGTCAGCGCGACGCCGGTGTTCTCCAGGCCGTAGCCCTCGACGTTCGGCCGGAACCCGATGGCCTGCAACACCTTGTCGGCCTCGAGCACCTGCTGCTCGCCGTTCTTCGACACGGTCACGGCCACCTTGGCCCCCGAGTCGTCGATCGACTCGACCTTGGTGCCCAGCAGCACCTTGATCCCCAGCTTGCGGTAGCGCTTGGCCAGCTCGGCCGACACCTCGGCGTCCTCGAGCGGCACCATCCGGTCGAGGAACTCGACGATCGTCACGTCCACGCCGTAGTTGCGCAGCACGTACGCGAACTCCACGCCGATCGCGCCGGCTCCGGCGATCACGATGCTGCCCGGCAACTCGCTTTCGAGGATCTGCTTTTCGTAGGTGACCACGCGCTCGCTGCGCTGCGTCCCCGGCAGCAGCCGCGCCGTCGCACCGGTCGCGATGATGCCGTAGGTGAAGGTGATCCGCTCGCCGTTCACCTCGAGGGTGTTGGCGTCCACGAAGGTGCCGCGCCCGTTGTACTCGGTGATCTTGTTCTTCTTCATCAGGAAGTGCACGCCCTTGACGCGCCCGTCCGCGACCTTGCGGCTGCGCTCGTACGCCGCGGTGTAGTCGAACCGGATCTCCCCGTCGGAGGAGATGCCGTAAGTCTTGGCCTCCTCCTTCACCGTGTGCGCCAGCTCGGCGTTGCGCAGCAGCGCCTTCGAAGGGATGCAGCCGACGTTGAGGCACACCCCGCCCCAGTACTTCTCTTCCACGACCGCCACGCTCAGGCCCAGCTGCGAAGCCCGGATCGCCGCGACGTACCCACCGACTCCGGCCCCGAGGACCACCACGTCATAGTCTGCGCTCATACCGTTGAAACTACCCGCCACGCCCGCGCGGGGCGGCGTGACGGCGCCCGCTTTCCGACGAGCGGCCGCCCCGTGCACAGCCCGCTCCACCGCGCGAAGATCGAACCGGGCACATCCCCCACACCGGGGCAGCGCTCAGTTCCCAGACGGGCATCCACGTCAGCACCAGCGCCGTGCCGCCGCAGTGTCCACAGTGGCCGCCTCGAAGCCGCCGTTCAGACCGGCGGCCGTACGCCCCGGATCCCGGCCAGCAGTTCCGTCACCGCGGCCATGATCCGCGTCGTCGCCTCGTCCAGCACGTCCCTGGTCAGCTCGCGCCCGCGCAGATCGTCGAGGTCCACCGGCGCTCCGGCGACGAACTCGATCGTCGGCCGGGGCAGGACGCGCGGCAGCCACGAGCCTGCGGGCAGCAGTGCGTGCGTGCCCCAGTTCGCGACCGGGATCACCGGCACGCCGGTCTCGAGCGCGATCCGCGCCGCACCGGTCTTGCCCTTCGTGGGCCAGCCGTCCGGATGGGCGGAGAGCCCGGCCTCCGGGAAGATCGCCACGCATTCGCCCGCCCGCACCGCGGCGACGGCGTCGCGGTACGCGCCCGCGGCGGTCGGCGCGCCGCGATGCACCGGGATGTGTTTGCCCGACCGCATCACCGACTTGATCACCGGCGCGTTCCACAGGCTCGCCTTCGCGAGGTACCGCGGCACCCGGCCGGAGCCGAGGCAGAACGCGGTGAGCGTCGTCGGGTCGGCGTTCGACAGGTGGTTGGAAGCCACCACGACCCCGCCCGATTCCGGGATGTTCCGCGCGCCGCGCACGCGGAACCTGCTCGTGAGCGCGAGCAGCTGCCACACGACCTCGATCGCGAAGTGGTACCAGGCTCCCCGGCCGGACCGGGCGAACCGCCTCCCGTACCTCTGCATGCCGCGGAAGCCGAGCAGCTCCCCTTCGAGCGGGGTCCAGTTGTCCCGGGTCCGGGTGCGCAGCGCCATGAGCGTCATTCGTAGCGGAAGACGCTCCGGTTCGGCGCCGCGCGAACCCCGGACGCGGCACGGATCACACTCGCTCGAGCACCACCACGGGGATCTCGCGGTCGGTCTTCTTCTGGTAGTCGTTGTAGGCGGGCCACACGGCGGCGAGCTTGTCCCACAGCCGGGCGCGTTCCTCGCCGGTCGCGGTCCGGGCGCGCGCGGTGAACTTGTCCGCCCGCACCTGCACGCGGACCTCGGGGTTCGCCTGCAGGTTCAGGTACCAGCCGGGGTGGTTTTCCGCACCGCCCTTCGAGGCGACGATCACCGGGTTGCCGTCGTCCTCCTGGTAGATCAGCGCGAACTTGCGGTCCTGCCCGGTCTTGCGGCCCTTCGTGGTGAGCACCAGCGTCGGGACGCCTTCCTGCCAGTCGTGCCCGACCTCCCCGTCGGTCTCCTCGTAACGGCGAACGTGCTCGTCACCGAACAGCATGCGGATTTCCTTTCGTTCGACTTCCGCGCTCGACAGCCCGGACGTGCCCTCCCACCCTGCCGCGAACCGGTCGGTCGCGCTGATCAGCTCGTGCAGCGTGCCCGGTTCGTCGAAGGCGTGCCCGGCGTCGCCGATCATCTTCAGCTCGGCGCCCGGCAGCACCTGCGCGAGTTCCCAGGCGGTGGTGGCGGGAGTGACCACGTCGTACCTGCCCTGCACCAGAACGCACGGGATGCCCGACAGCTTCCCGGCCCCGCGGATCAGCTGGTCCGGGGCGAGCCAGCCGCCGTGGCGGAAGTAGTGGTTCTCGATCCGCGCGATCGCGAGCGCGAACTCCGGCTCGGCGAACGCGGCCACCACCTCTTCCTGCGGCGTGAACTTCACCGTCTCGCCCTCCCACCGGCTCCACGCGAGCGCGGCGGGCCCGTGCACGTTCGGGTCCGGGTGATTCAGCAGTTCGTGGTACACCTCGAGCAGGTCGCCGCCGCGGCGCGCGTACGGCACCGGCGCGAGGAACCGCGACCACGCCTCCGGGAACATGCACGCCGCGCCCCCGCCGAAAAGCCACTGCACTTCCTTCAGCCGCAGCGTCGCGACGCCGCGCAGGATCAGCTCGGTCACCCGCTCCGGATGCGTTTCGGCGTAGGCGAGCGCGAGCACGCTGCCCCACGAGCCGCCGAACAGCTGCCAGCGGTCGATGCCCCGGTCCTCGCGCAGCTGTTCCATGTCGGACACCAGGTGCCAGGTCGTGTTCACCGACAGGTCGACGTCCGGCTCGCTGCAGTGCGGCGTGCTCCGGCCGCAGCCGCGCTGGTCGAACAGCACGATCCGGTAGCGCTCCGGGTCGAACAGCCGCCGGTGCCGGGCGGACGCGCCGCCCCCGGGACCGCCGTGCAGGAACGCGACCGGTTTGCCCTCGGGATTGCCGCATTCCTCCCAATACAGCGTGTTGCCGTCGCCGACCGGCAGCATCCCGTGGTCGTACGGATCGAGTTCCGGGTACAGACCGAGCATGCAGCCACTATGCCCGACCTCGGCCGCATCCCGCTGGGGGTCCACTGTGGACGCGCGGACGCGGCCGGGAGGCTCCGGTTAGGCTTGCCTCATGGCGAAGGTACTGGTGGTGGAGGACGACGCGGCGATCGGCAGCGTCCTCGACTCCGCGCTGCGCGGGCACGGCCACACAGTGCAATGGTGCCGGGACGGACGGAGCGCGCTGCGCGAGACCGCGGCGGCCGATCTCGTGCTGCTGGACCTGGGCCTCCCGGACGTCGACGGCGTCGAGGTGTGCCGGCGGCTGCGCTCGGCGCTGCCGGGCGCGGTCCTGGTTATCCTCACCGCGCGGGCGGACGAGATGGACGTCGTGGTCGGGCTGGAGGCCGGGGCCGACGACTACCTCACCAAGCCCATCCGGCTGGCCGAACTGCTCGCCAGGGTGCGCGCGCACCTCCGCCGCGGCGCGCCGGCCGCGCCGTCGACGCCGGTCGTCCGGATCGGCGCGCTGGAGGTCGACATCGCGAGCAGGCGGGTCAGCCTGAACGGCCGGGAGGTCGCGCTGCGGGCGCGGGAGTTCGACCTGCTCGCGCGGCTGGCCGTCCAGCCGGGGCAGGCGGTGAGCCGCGACACGCTGATGTCCGACGTGTGGGATTCGCACTGGAACGGCTCCACCAAAACGCTCGACGTGCACATCGCCGCGCTGCGCCGCAAGCTCGCGTCGGCCGCCGAGTCGCCGTACGAGGTGCCGAGGATCGCCACCCTGCGCGGGCACGGGTACCGGCTGGAAGGGGACTGACCGGGGTGCGCCGCCGGATCGTGACGCTCACCGTGCTGGCCGCGGTCCTGGCCACGAGCCTGTTCGGGCTGCCGCTCGCCGTCGGGGCGCTGTGGTACTTCCGCACGCACACCACGTCCGCGCTGGAACGGGCCGCCGACGGCGTGGCCGTCGAGGTGTCCGACGCGCTCGCCGCCGGCCAGCCCTTCGAGATCCCGGAGAACGAGGACGGCGCCGAGGTCGGCGTCTACGACCCGTCCGGCAAGCTCCTCGCCGGAGACGGCCCGGCCGTCGCGGACGACGTCGTGCGCGGAGTCGCCTCGACGCGCGACGACATGGTCAACCAAAAAGTCGGCGACGAGGATGTGCTGGCCGTCCCGGTGCTGACCGGGGCGCGCCTGACCGGCATCGTGCGCGCGGCGCTCCCCGCTCCGTGCTGACCCGCGACGTCGGCATCACCTGGCTGGTGATGGCAGGCTGCGCGATCGGCGCGGTCCTCGCGAGCTGGCTGGTCGCCCGCCGCATCGCCGCGCGGCTGACCCGCCCGCTGGAAGACCTGGCCTGCGCCGCGACCCGGCTCGGCGAAGGCGACTTCTCCGCGCGCTCGCCGCGGTCCGCGATCCCGGAAATCGACCGCGTGGGCGCTGCCCTGGACGTCACCGCGACCCGCATCGGCGAAACACTGGAGCGAGAACGCGCCTTCTCCGCTGAAGCCTCCCACCAGCTGCGCACCCCGCTGGCCGGGCTGCGCCTGCAACTGGAGTCCGCCCTGGAAACCCCCGGCCGGGACCCCTATGCCGCGGTGCGCGCCGGAATCACCGCCGCCGACCGGCTGGAACGCACCGTCGAAGACCTGCTCGCGCTGTCCCGGGAACGCCGCGCCCCTCGCGACGAACTCGACCTGACCGCGCTCCTGGAAGAACTGACCGACCCCCCGCTTCCAGGCGACCGGCAGCTGCGCCTGGAAATCACCGACCCGCCCCCGGTCCGCGCGTCGGCCCCCGCCGTCCGGCAAGTTCTCGCCGTCCTGCTGGACAACGCACTGAACCACGGCGAAGGCACCATCACCGTCCGAGCCCGCGACGCCGGCGGCGCGCTGGCCGTGGACGTCGAAGACGAGGGCCCGGACCTGGGCGAGCGCGACCCGTTCGCCGACCACACCCCCGGCGGGCACGGCATCGGCCTCCGCCTGGCCCGAAGCCTGGCCGAAGCCGAAGGCGGCCGGTTACGCCTCTCGCGCCCCGACCCGCCGACGTTCACGCTGCTGCTGCCGGAAGCATCCGCCCCCTGACCCACCGCCGCACCGACAGCTGTGGTGCGCGACCGACGACACCGCCCGAGCAGGAGATTTCCGGCCTCGCCGCCCTGGCAGCTGCCCCCTCGGCATCGAGCCCGTGACCACGCGTGCCCGGCCGACCGCCATGGGCTCGCCCGCACCCCCGCGCACACGGCAACCGGCCTCACCTCGGCCCGCATCGCTGACTCCGGAACCCCGCCGAACGCGCCCGTCCCACCAGCGCTCTCCACGAAACGACGCCACGGCACCTCGCCCGTAACCGATCCCGGCCCGCGCGCACGACACCGCCTCGGCCCGCATCGCTGACTCCCGCAACCCGCCGAACGCACCCGGCAACCACCGACCTTCGCGCACGACCGGTCCTCGTACCCGCGTGCACGGCAAGCGACCTCACTGGCTCCGGCATCCCGCCAGTCCTCGCCACAACCGATCCCCATGCCGTGCCCACGACAACCGACCCCACACCAGCTCCCACATCCCGCCGAGCGCGCCCAGCCGACCACCGCCACCCCGCTCCACGAGCCGACACCCCCGCCCTCACCCACGACGGGCCCGCGCGTACGGCTACCGGCCCCCTCTGCCCACCACCCGCAGGTCCAGACCACCCTCCCCGCCCCTGACCAGCCCAGCCAAGCCCGCCGCCGAAGGCCCCCGTCCCCGATCACTTACAGTCAGGACCGACCCGAACCAGGCCTAGGCCGCCACCACCCCGCGGAAACCGATACCGAGAGCGCAATGAATCACCCATCACCGCCAGCAATCCACAACAGATCTCGGTTTTCAGGGCAGTTGCCGATCGATACCGTGGCTCGAAATCGACATCGGCGTCACAATTCGCTAGGAGCCGCCCGGTGAGCACCACCTCCCCCAGTCCCGCACGCGGGCGGCTCGGCGCCGCGATGCTCCGCCGCAAACCGGTCACTGAGCTGGTGGCCGAGGCGGATCACGGGCCGTTGAAGCGGTCGCTCGGGCTCAGTCAGCTGACCATGCTCAGCATCGGCGCGACGCTGGGCAGCGGGATCTTCGTGGTGCTCGGCGAGGCGGTTCCGGTGGCCGGGCCCGCGGTGGTCGTTTCGTTCGTGCTGGCGGGGATCACCGCGTTGTTCTCCGCGCTCTCCTACGCCGAACTGGCGGGCATGATCCCACTTTCCGGCTCCTCCTACTCCTACGCGTACGCGACGCTCGGCGAGCTGGTCGCCTGGGTGTGCGGCTGGTGTCTGGTGCTGGAGTACGGCGTATCCGTCGCGTCGGTCGCGGTCGGGTGGGGGCAGTACGTCAACGAGTTGCTGCACTTGGCGTTCGGCGTCGCGTTGCCGGAGGCGCTCAGCGGGCCACCAGGAGAAGGTGGGCTGGTCAACCTTCCGGCGATTGTCGTGGTGCTGCTGGCGATGGTGCTGCTGCTGTCCGGCGCGAAGGAGAGCGCGCGGGCCAACGCGATCATGGTCGTGGTGAAGATCGGCACGCTGATTCTGTTCTGTGCCATCGCTTTCACCGCCGTCCGGGCGCAGAACTTCACTCCGTTCCTGCCGCTCGGGCTGGCCGGAATGAGCGCGGGCGGGGCGAAACTGTTCTTCTCCTACATCGGGTTCGACGCGGCTTCCACCGCCGGCGAGGAGGCGCGCAACCCGCAGCGTGACCTGCCGCGCGCGATTCTGTTGTCGCTTGGCATCGTCACTGTCCTGTACTGCCTGGTCGCGATCGCGGCGATCGGTGCGTTGCCCTGGCAGGAGTTCGGCGACCAGCAGGCCGCGCTGTCGCACGTGCTGACCACCATCACGAGCAACCCGCTCTGGGCGATTCTGCTCGCGATCGGCGCGATCGTGGCGATCTCCAGCGTCGTGCTGACCGTTCTCTACGGACAGACGCGAATTCTGTTCGCCATGTCCCGCGACGGGCTCGTGCCGAAGGCTCTGTCCACAGTGCACCCGAAGAGCGGTGTGCCGCGCACCAACACGCTCGTGGTGTCCGGTTTCGTCGCGGTGCTCGCCGCCTTCATCCCGCTTGGCAAGCTCGCTGACGCCACCAGCATCGGGACGCTGTTCGCGTTCGGGCTGGTGAACGTCGCTGTGCTGATCCTGCGCAAGCGCCGTCCTGAAGCCGAGCGCACGTTCCGGGTGCCGTTTTCGCCGGTCACGCCGATTCTCGGGGTGCTCTGCTGTGCCTACATGATGTTCAGCCTCGACGGGGCGACCTGGATCGTGTTCGGCGCGTGGATGCTGCTCGGCCTCGTCATCTACTTCGGTTACAGCATCCGTCGCTCGCGGCTCGCGGAGGTCCGATGATCATCGCTGTCCACCAAGGACCGCACGAACGGCTGCCCGAGGCGATGGCCGCCGCGGCGGAGCGCGGGGCCGAGGTCGTCGTGACCGCGGAGATGGGCACCACCGGGTACAACATCGGCGCGGAAGCGGTCGCCGAACTGGCCGAACCTGCGGACGGACCACGGGCAGCAGAGCTGGGTGCGTTGGCTGCCGAGCACGGGGTCGCGTTGGTCTACGGCTATCCCGAACGCGACGGCGACACGGTGTACAACTCAGCGCAACTGCTGTCCGCGCAAGGGGAACGGCTCGCGAACTACCGCAAAACGCACCTTTTCGGCGACCTCGACCGCGACCAGTTCTCGGCTGGGGACGAGCCGGTGGTGCAGGCCGATCTCAACGGTCTCCGCGTAGGCATGCTGATCTGTTACGACGTCGAGTTCCCCGAACTGGTCCGCGCGCACGCGCTCGCGGGTACGCAGGTGCTGCTCGTGCCGACGGCGTTGATGCGGCCGTACGAGCGCATTGCCGACCTGCTCATTCCGGTTCGCGCACACGAAAGCCAGCTGTACGTCGTGTACGCGAACCGCTGTGACACCGAAGGCGAGCTGAGCTACTGCGGACGCTCGACAGTCGCGTCGCCGGATGAAGTCGTCGCGAAGGCCGGGCCGGGCGAAGAGCTGCTGTTCGCCGAACTCGACCCGGCCGTGCTCACTCAAGCGCGGGCCGAAACCCCGTACCTGGCCGACCGAAGGCCGTCGCTGTATCGCTCTCTCACCGAAGGACCCCGGGCATGACCTCCGCAGTTCCCGCCGCGATCCACGCCGAGGAACCGGCCGGGCGGCCGATCACGATGTTCGGCCCCGATTTCCCGTTCGCCTACGACGATTACCTCGCCCATCCGGCCGGGCTCGGCACCGTGCCGGAGCAGGTGCACGGCACCGAGGTCGCGGTGATCGGCGGCGGTCTTTCCGGCATCGTGACCGCCTACGAGCTGATGAAACTCGGGCTGCGGCCGGTCGTGTACGAGATCGACGGGATCGGCGGACGGCTGCGCACGCACCACTTCCCCGGGCTGCCCGACGACGTGGTCGCCGAGATGGGCGCGATGCGGTTCCCGCCGTCCTCGACGTCGCTGTTCCACTACATCACCAAGACCGGACTGGAAACCACGCCGTTCCCGAATCCGCTTTCGCCGGCGACGCCGAGCACGGTGGTCGATCTCAAAGGCCAGAGCCACTACGCGCGCACGCCCGAGGATCTGCCCGACGTATACGGCGAAGTGGCGAAGGCGTGGCAGCGCACGCTGGACGAGAACGCGTCGTTCGCCGAGATGCAGACCGCCATCCGCAATCGCGACGTCGCGACGGTCAAAAAGATCTGGAACGAGCTGGTGCCCCGGCTCGACAACCAGACCTTCTACGGATTCCTGTGCGATTCCCCGGCATTTTCCTCATTTCGGCATCGAGAGATCTTCGGGCAGGTCGGATTCGGCACCGGCGGCTGGGATACCGACTTCCCCAACTCGATTCTCGAAATCCTCCGGGTGGTCTATACCGGCGCGGACGACGAGCACCGCAGCATCGTCGGCGGCAGCGGGCAGCTCCCGCGCCGGCTGTGGGAACGCGTCCCGGAACGGCTCGCGCACTGGCCGTCCGGCACGAATCTGGCTTCCCTGCACGAAAACGGCCAGCCGCGGCCCGGGGTCACGCGGCTGCACCGCACCGCGCCGAACAACGTCACCGTCACCGACGCCTCCGGCCACATCCGCACGTTCGGCGCCGCGGTGTTCACCGCGCAGAGCTGGATGCTGCTGTCGAAGATCGAATGCGACGAGGCGCTCTTCCCGATCGACCACTGGACGGCCATCGAGCGCACCCACTACATGGCGTCCTCCAAGGTGTTCGTGCCGGTGGACCGCCCGTTCTGGCTCGACCCGGACCCGGCCACCGGCCGCGACACGATGAGCATGACGCTCACCGACCGGATGCCGCGCGGCACCTATCTGCTCGGCGACGACCCGGACCGGCCCGCGGTGATCTGCCTGTCCTACACGTGGGCCGACGATTCGCTGAAGTGGCTGCCGCTTTCCGTGTCCGACCGGGTCGAGGTGATGCTGCAGTCGCTGCGCGAGATCTACCCCGGCGTCGACGTGCGGCGGCACATCACCGGCGACCCGGTGACCGTGTCCTGGGAGGCCGAACCGCATTTCATGGGCGCGTTCAAAGCGAATCTGCCCGGGCATTACCGGTACCAGCACCGGCTTTTCACGCATTTCGTGCAGGATTCACTGCCGGAGCGCTACCGCGGTTTGTTCCTCGCGGGCGACGACATCTCGTGGACGGCCGGCTGGGCCGAGGGCGCGGTGCAGACCGCGCTCAACGCGGTGTGGGGCGTGCAGCGGCACTTCGGCGGCGCGAGCGATCCGGCGAATCCCGGTCCGGGCGACCGGTTCGCGGACCTCGCCCCGCTCGAACTCCCGGACTGGCCGGAGTCGTCAACCCATACCGCGCGGTAGCAGCCGAACGTGTTTCCGCGGCGACATTCGGCCCGATTAATCCACCGCACTGAACCGATCATGCCAAACTGATGCCATGAGCACCGATCCGGCGCCGAAGTGGCGGCGACTCGAACCGGACGAACGCAAAGAGCAGATCTACGCCTGTGCGGCGAGACTGTTCGGCGAACGACCGTATTCGGAAGTGTCCACTTCGGACATCGCGGCCGAGGCAGGCGTGGCCCGCGGACTGATCAATCATTATTTCGGAACCAAAAGGGAGTTGTACCTCGAAATCATTCGGCGCGCGCTTACCGTGCCGCGGATTGCGGTGCAGATACTGCCGGACGGCCCGCTGGAAGTACGCGTGGACGCCGCCATCAGCTGGCTTCTCGACATGGTGCGCGAGCAGGAGAAGCTGTGGCTCGCCGCGATCGCGCCGGAGGGCATCGGCCGCGATCCGGAGGTGGACCGGATCGTCGCCGAGGCCGACCGCGCGTCGGCCGACCGCGTGCTGGAGGCGGTCGGGCTGTCCCGCGAGAGCGCGCACGGCGAGGAGCTGAACGCCGCGGTGCGCGCGTTCGCCGGCATGGTGAAGGCGGCGGGCCGGGAGTGGCTCGTGCACCGCTCGCTGGACCGGCACCAGGTGCACACCCTGCTGAGCATGTCGCTCGTGACCGTGATCGGCAGGGTGTTCCCGGCGATCCAGCATCCGCCCCAGCACTGAGGAGACCGGAAGGAGAGCCCCCGGCACCACGAGGGGGAGGAAAGTGCCGGGGGCCCCTTCCGGAGGCGAGGCCCCCGGTAGCTGTCCACGCTACGCCGGGAAAGCGTCGAATCGGTGTCGGTCGGCGCAGCGACAGCCCGACTTTTCACCATGACCACGCGGACGGACCAGTGCATCCGCTCGAGCGGAGCAATTTCGCGAATTTCAGGCGCGCAACTGGGCCAATCGGCACGTGAGCCCGTCGAGGCAGCGGCGGATCGCGAAGTCGAACAGGTACGGATGGTAACCGGCCGCGGCTTCCGGGTCGGTGAGCAGCTCGTGCATCGCGCGGCCGTGCGCGGCCATGCCGGGCAGGTCCTCGCGGTCGCGGTAGGAGGCGTACTCCTCGGTGTTGTCCAGGCGCAACGCGAGGCTGCAGTCCCGGTCGTCCTCGATCGCGACGTACTGGCACGCCGTGGCGGTGAGCATCGTGTAAGCCAGCGAACTCTCCTCGCCGAAGCCCGCGTCCAGCAGGATCTGCACCCCGCGGTCGAGCGTGGGCGTCGCCGCGGCCACTGACGGGCCGAAGGACGCCATCCGGCGTGCGGTGCCGGGGTGCTTGCGCAGCACCTCGCGCAGGCCGGTCAGCAGTTCGACGAACCACTCCTGCCACTCCAGCCCGTCGTCGGGCAGCCGCAGCTGGCCGACGACCCGGTCGAGCACCGCGCACACCACCGCGTCGCGGTCGCCGACGTGGTGATAGACGACCGCCGGGTACGCGCCGATCGCCGCGGCCAGCTGGCGCAGCGTCCAGTTCTCCAACCCGCGCTCGACGGTCAGCTTCACCGCCGCGTCGATCACCTTCTTCGCGGTGACCGCGGGCAGCCCGGCGGCCGAACGGGACCGGGCTCGCTGTCCGGCACGCGAAGTCGGCATGCCGTGCACCGTAACCGGCGACCGCCCGGCTCGGCCACACACGGTTCCGCGCTGCGGCATGATCGGGGCATGCCACGCGCACAGGCCAACGGCCTCGAACTCGAGTACGACACGTTCGGCGATCCGGCCGCCCCGCCGATCGTCCTGGTGATGGGTCTCGGCGCCCAGATGATCACCTGGGAGGAGGGTTTCTGCGAACTGCTCGCGAGCCGCGGCTTCCACGTCGTCCGTTTCGACAACCGGGACGCCGGCCTGTCCACCTGGTTCACCGAACTGGGCCCGCCGGACCTCGCCGCGGTCACCGCGGGCACGGCTCCGGCCCCGTACCTGCTGTCGGATCTCGCGAACGACGTCGTCGGGCTGTTCGACGCGCTCGGCTTCGCGAAGGCGCACGTCGTGGGCGCGTCGATGGGCGGAATGGTCGCGCAGCAGCTCGCGATCGACCATCCGGACCGGCTGCTGAGCCTGACGTCGATCATGTCGACGACCGGCGACCGGTCGGTCGGCCAGGTCTCGCCCGCCGCGCTCGCGACGCTCACCGGGACGGCGCCGGAAACGCGTGAGGCGCAGATCGAACAGAGCATCGCGAACTACCGCGTCACCGGGTCGCCGGGCTATCCGGCCACCGAGGAGTACTTGCGGCGCAAGGCAACCCGGAACTACGACCGGGGACGCAACCCCGCCGGGATGCACCGGCAGGCCGCCGCGGTCGTCGCGTCGGGCGATCGTACTGAACGACTGCGCGACCTGCGGCTGCCGACGGTCGTGCTGCACGGCGACTCCGACGTGATGATCGATGTCAGCGGCGGAAAGGCCACCGCGGCGGCGATCCCGGACGCGGAGCTGGTCATCATTCCCGGCATGGGACACGACCTCCCGGAACCGCTGTGGCCGGAGATCGTGGCCGCGATCGTCCGGGCGACCGCGCGCGCCTGAGCCAGGTCAAGAAGCCGTCAAAAACGCGCAGCGCGGCGTACGGAACTTGTCCGCGCCTCCTGCTTTACGCGCCCGCGCGGGATGCCATGGGGCATGCGTACTGAACGGCTGTCCGGCGGGTTCGGTTTCCCGCTCGGCTGTGTGGCGGTAGTGGCGGCGGCGATCGCGGCGGATCTCGCCGGGGCCACGGTGCATCCGGCCTACGCCGTGGCGGCCGTCGCGCTCGCCGTCGGCGCAGTGGCAGTGATCACGGCCCCGCTCGCCGCGGCCGGGGTCTCGGCGGTGGGATGGGCGGTGCTTTCGGGCTTCGTCTACGGCCGGGCCGGCGACCTGCTTTTCACCCCGGCGACCGGCTGGGTCGCGGCGATCTTGGCTGGTGCGCTGGTGTTCGGGCTCCTCGCCGGTACCGGATGGCGAGCGGCGCAGCGGGTTCGCCCGGTCGCCGCGGAGGCGGTCGTGCCGCTGCCGCGCCGGGCCGCCGAACCAAGCCACCAGCGGGTGGCGTCGCTCTGAAATAGCTCGCCAAGGTGCGCGGATGGTGCCAGGCTGACGGGGTATCACGTCGTCACCTTCGGAGGTCAGCCATGAGTGAAGCGCAACCGGCACCCAGCGACGGGGAGGGCGACGTCAAGCGGAAGTTCCGCGAGGCGCTGGAACGGAAGCAGGCCAAGGCGCGGGAGGGGGCCGCGCACGAGAACGCTGGGCAGCAGAGCCAGCATGCGCATGGGCCTGCGGCTAACAAGCGGACTTTTCGGCGGAAGAGTGGTTGATTGTTTTGGGGGCTTGGGGCACCCCGAAGTTTGAGTGTGACTACGGTCTGGGGCTGCTTGTCAAGGCGGGAAAGATGCCTTGACAAGCAGCCCCAGACCGCGTTTTGGCTTCGTATCGGGGTGCGGGGGTGGTGTGGGTGCCTGGATGCGTGGGGTGCACCGGCGGCGGTTGTGGTCCGTGAAGGACTCCTTGAGGGAATCTGATTCCCTCAAGGAGTCCTTCACGGGCGTTTGCGTTGTTACACCGTGAGGATCGAGCGCAGGCGGCCTACGTCGGTCATGCGGCGTTCGGCTAGGCGGTCGGCTGCGGCGGCGGGAGGTACGCCGTCGGCCTTCGCCAGGTCGTAGACCGCTTTCGTGGTGTCGAAGATGGCCGCCGTTTTGCGCTGGGCGCGGGCGAAGTCGAAGCCGTGGCGTTCGTCGTCCACCTGGATCACGCCGCCCGCGTTGACCAGGTAGTCGGGGGCGAACAGGATGCCTCGGTCGTTCAGCAGCTTGTCGACGCCGGGGTGGGCTAGCTGGTTGTTGGCCGCGCCGCACACGATTCGGGCCTGCAAAGCGGCGACGGTCTCGTCGGTGAGCACGCCGCCCATCGCGCAGGGGGCGAAGACGTCCAAGTCGGTCCCGATCATGGTGTCCACATCGGACACCACCTCGACGCCGGGGTAGGCCGCGCGGGTGCGGTCCACTGCTCCGCGGGCGACGTCGGTGATCACCACGTGCGCGCCTGCCTCGACGAGGTGGCCGACGAGGATGTGGCCTACCTTGCCGACTCCGGCCACGCCGACGCGGCGGCCAGTCAGTTCCGGCACGCCCCACACCTGCTCGGCGGACGCGCGCATGCCCTGGTACACCCCGAAAGCAGTGAGCACGGACGAGTCGCCGGCGCCACCGTCCTCAGGGGAGCGACCAGTGACGTGCCGGGTCTCGCGGGCGACCACGTCCATGTCTCGCACGTACGTGCCCATGTCGCAGGCGGTGATGTAGCGGCCGCCGAGCGACTCTACGAACCGGCCGTACGCGCGCAGGAGCGCTTCGGACTTGAGCGTGTTCGGGTCGCCGATGATGACGGCCTTGCCGCCGCCGAGGTCGAGGCCGGCGAGTGCGTTCTTGTACGCCATTCCCTTGGAGAGCGCGAGAACGTCGTCCAGTGCGGCGTCCTCAGTGGCGTAGGGGTAAAACCGGGTACCGCCGAGGGCCGGGCCCAACGCGGTGGAGTAGATGCCGATGATGGCTTTCAGCCCGCTGGCCTCGTCGTGGCAGAACACGACTTGTTCATGGCCGCTGTGCCGGCCGAACACGCCTTCGGTCACGGTGGTGACTCCTTTGTCTCCCACGCGGCTCGTGGCCGCGCAATCGTGTGAACGGTGTGCACCGGGGAAACGAGGGTTGCCCGTTCCGCGGTGCACACCGTCAACCTACTTCGCCGTTCTCCGGGCCACCACCCGCATCCCGGGTCTTCACCCCAGATCCGCGACAGCTTCCCGAAGCGTGGAAATCGCCGTCTCGAGCTGTTCATCGGAGAGGTAGGGCGCGGGGCCGAACCGCAGGTACTGACCCCGGCTGTCGGTCCGCACGCCGCGCGCGGCCAGTCGTTCGCAGAGCTGTCCGGCGAACGGGCTGCGCAGGGAGAGGAACCCGCCGATGCCGTCGAGCGGGGTCTCGCGGTCGCGGGTGACGACGTCGTCCGGGAGGCCGAGGTCGTCGAAGCAGCGGGCGAGCAGGCCGACCTGGTGCTGCGACACCTCGCGCAGGAACTCGGCGGTGAGTCCTTGTTCAGCGAAGAACTGCTGTACCCGTACGCCGCGGTAGTGGCTTGACGGGTCGTAGGTGGCTCCGGCGAACCGGTCGCCGCCGGGTGCGTACGCGACTTCGTCGGGGCGACGTTCGTCGGCGAGGGCACCGAATTCCGCGTACCAGCCGGTAATCACCGGGCGCAGCTCCTGCGCGTGCGCGGGCAGCCGCAGGAAGCAGTTGCCTTCGCCGAGCTGGAGGTACTTGTAGCCGCCGCCGAGCACCCACGCGTTGGTGAGGCCGAGGTCGTGCAGCGGGAACGGGACCGCGCCGATCGCGTGGTAGGCGTCGACGACCAGGTCGACCGAGCGGCTCCGGCACGTTTCGGCCAGGTGCGCGAGGCCCGGCACGATCCAGGACGTCTCGAACAGCACGGCGGACGTGAACACCGCGGCAGTCCGGTCGTCGACCTGCTCGGCGAGCCGTTCGGCCAGCGTGGCGACTGGCGCGGCAGGCACGCGGACGACCTCGACGCCCTCCTCGGCCAGCCGGGTGAGCTGGCGGCGCAGGGTGTGGAATTCGCCGTCCGTGGTCACCAATCGCGGCCGCTTCCGCAGCTCGATCGCGGACAGGAATCGCAGCACGAGTTCGTGCGTGTTCTGGCCGAGCGCGTAGTCGCCATGCGGATCGGACAACCACTGCCGGAACCCGTTCCGCAGCTCGTCGGCCTTCGCGAACGCCCGGCCCCACTTCTCGTCCACGTCCCGCGCGGCGTCGGCGAACGCTTCGCGCAGACCTTCCTCGGCGACGTCCGGCCAGGCCTGGTGCGAGTGCGCGGACAGCAGCAACCGGTCGGCGACGCGGAACCGCGAGTAGAGCGGGACGAGCGCGTTGTCCTTGGCGCGCAAGGAATCCACAGTGGTCACAGCCGGCTCCGGACGGCCCACAGGTCCGGGAACATCGGGTTGAACAGCGTGGTGCGCAGGTAAGTCGCGCCGGACGAACCGCCAGTGCCGGTCTTGTCGCCGATCGTGCGTTCGACCATTTTCACGTGCCGGTAGCGCCATTCCTGCAGGCCCTCGTCGAGGTCGACCAGCGCCTCGGCGAGCACCGACGGACCGCCGTCGTCGTGGTAGACCTTCAGCAGCACTTCCTGCAGCTCCGGCGACGCCTCCAGCGGACGGGTCACGTCGCGGTCGGTGGCGACCGGGTAGCCCTTCCCGGACAGATAGGTCAGGAACGAGTCGAACACCGACGGCCGCCGCATCGCGTCGGCGATCCGGGTGCGCTGCTCGCCGCCGTCCGGGTAGTGCGCGAACACGCGCTCGTCGCGGCGGCCCAGCACCGCTTCCAGCTCGCGGAACTGGCCGGACTGGAAGCCGCTCGAAGCGTCGAGGCGGGCGCGGAAGCTGGTGAACTGGCTGGGCGTCATCGTCTCCAGCACGTCGATCTGCGCGACCACCACCTTCAGCACGGTCAGGATGCGGCGCAGCGTGCGGATCGAGTGCGCGGTGTTGCCGGCTTCCAGGTTCTCCTGCAGGAACGCGGCCTCGTGCAGGATCTGCTTGAACCACAGCTCGTAGACCTGGTGGATCACGATGAACAGCAGTTCGTCGTGTTCGTCCGAACGCGGACGCTGCGCGGCCAGCACCTCGTCGAGCGCCAGATAGGACGTGTAGCTGAGCGCGGCTTGGGTGTCGTCGGGTCCGGTCATCGGGTTCCTCATCTCGTGGACAGGGTTCGGTCGAAGTGGCGCTGAGCGGGTGGCGCGAGCGCCGAGTACAGGTCGTGGAACAACTCGACCGCCGCCGCCCGGGTCTCGGGCGCGGGGATCAGCTCAGACGGTAGCTCCGGGTCCAGCGAAGGGAATTCGCGGTAGGTGTGCACCAGCCTGGTCCGCACGGCAAACGCTTGCGCGTCGCCGAGGTCGCGCGGGCAGCCGCCGAATTCGGCGACGAACGCGGCGTATCGGGCGGACAGTCCGTCGAGGTCCCAGGCCCGCCCGGCGAGCCGGCGCACGTCCAGCGCGGCCGACGGGGTGCCGAGCATCAGGCCCGCGTACTCGGCGACCTCGAGTTCGGTGAGCAGCGCGAGCACCTCGGCCTCGCGGTCGTGCGGGGCGAGCCAGGTGCCGTCCTGCACCGGGCCGAAGCCGAGGAACCGCAGCCGCCGCACCAGCCGTTCGCGGGACTGGCGGCGGGTTTCCGGGATGTTCTGCCACAGCACGGTCCAGGTCCCGGCCGGTTCGTCGCGGCGGCCGAGGCCGAAGATCCGCCGGTCGCCGTCGTCGAGCAGGGCGACCGTGCGCGGGGTCAGCGAGTAGTGCACCAGCCGTCCCTCGCGGTGCCGGGACAGCAGGCCGCGGCGGACCAGCCGGGTCAGCGCGATCCGGGCCGCGCCGTCGGAGAAGCCCAGCTCGTGCAGCAGCGCGACCAGCCCGCCGGACCACACGCGCCTGCTCTCGCGCGGGCGCACGTAGCTGCCCAGCAGCGTCATCACCAGCTCCTGGGGCGTACGGGCGGGTTCGGGATCGGGCACGAGACAACTCTATACACCCCAGCCCGCTGCAGTGTAGCTTTCGGGAGTGAGCAGTTTTTCCGACCGAGTCGTCGTGGTCACCGGCGGCACCCGCGGCATCGGCGCGGCCGTCGCCGAACGGTTCCGCGCCGCCGGAGCGACGGTGCACTCCCCGGCCGCGCCGAGTGCGACGTCACCGACGAGGCCGCCGTGCAGGCGTACTTCGCCCAGCTCGGACCGGTGGACGTGCTGGTCAACAACGCTGGCGTGTCGTCGAGCGCGCCGCTGGCGAAAACGGGCCTCGACGACTGGCGCGGCCAGTTCGAGGTGAACGCGACCGGCGCGTTCCTGTGCACCCGCGCGGTCCTGCCCGGCATGCGCGAACGCGACTACGGACGGATCGTCACGGTCGCGTCGACTGCGGGCCTGGCCGGCGCTCGCTACACCTCGGGTTACACCGCGTCGAAGCACGCGGCGGTCGGCTTGATGCGCGCGGTGGCGGCGGAGGTGGCGGGCACCGGCGTCACATCGAACGCGGTGTGCCCGTCGTTCGTGCGCACGGACATGACCGCGACTTCGGTCGCCCGGATCCGCGAACGCACCGGCCGCGACGAGGCCGACGCGGAAGCCGCGCTCGCCGCTGCCTCCCCGCTCGGCCGACTGCTCGAACCGGGCGAAATCGCTTATGCCGTGGAGTTTTTCGCCGCTCCGGAAGCGGCCGCGATCAACGGACAGACCCTCGTACTCGACGGTGGAGGAATTCAGAAATGAGCCCGTTCCGCGCCAGTGCCCCGCTGACGAAAACGTGGGAGCACTTCGAGTTCACCGTGGACGACGGGGTCGCGACGGTGACCTTCGACCGTCCGGAAAAGCTCAACGCGCTCACCTTCGACGTTTACGCCGATCTGCGCGACCTCGTCGCCGAATTGCCGCACCGCGGCGACGTGCGGGTGCTCGTGCTCACCGGAAAGGGCCGCGGCTTCTGTTCCGGCGGCGACGTCGAGGAAATCATCGGCGAGCTGCAGAAAATGGACACCGCGGAGCTGCTCGAATTCACCCGGATGACCGGCGCGGTGGTGAAAGCCATGCGCGAAACGCCGATCCCGATCATCGCGGCGATCAACGGCGTCGCGGCGGGCGCCGGTTCGGTGCTCGCGCTGGCGAGCGATTTCCGGCTGCTGGCCGAGTCGGCGAAGTTCGCGTTCCTGTTCACGAAGGTCGGGCTGGCGGGCGCGGACATGGGTTCGGCGTACCTGCTGCCGCGCCTGGTCGGCCTCGGGCGCGCGACGGAATTGCTGATGCTGGGCGACAAACTCCCCGCCGCGCGCGCCGAGGCGATCGGACTGGCGAACCGGGTGGTGCCCGACGCGGAACTGGCCGCGGAGGCCACCGCACTGGCCCGGCGGCTCGCGGACGGCCCGGCGCTGGCGTACTCCACCACGAAGGTGTTGCTGACCCGCGAACTCGACAGCGACCTCGGCAGCTCGATCGAGCTGGAAGCCATCACGCAGGCGTTGCTGATGACTGCCAAGGACCACAAGGAGTTCTACGCCGCGTGGGCCGCCGGGCGCAGTCCACAGTGGACCGGCCGCTGATCAGGCCCGGGTCACCGCGGCCTGGAGTTCCGTCACCCAGTCGTCGCGGTTTTCCGGGCACTCCAGGTTGACCTCGCGGGGGTAGCCGGTCGACTGGTAGCCGTTGGCGTCGATCCACCGGGCCAGTGTCTGGGCCGCAGGATCGACGGTCTCCATGGAACCGCGGTGCACGACGGTCGCTGCCTGCTCGACGGGCGGCAGGTCGAGGACCCGGACGTCGCCGTCCCGCAGCGGGGCGGAAACCTGGACGGCGGCGTGGACGACCACCTTCCCGTCCCCCTCCGGGACGTCCTCGTAATATGCGACCCCGGGGCCGGTGCACGCGATTCCCGCCGCCTCCATCCGCCGGAAAAGCTCGTCGTAGAGCGGTCCGATGACCGGACCGATGTCCTCGGGTTCGAAACTGGCGGCGACCGCGGTCAGCTCCGCCACCCGCACGGCGGGGACGTTCTTGATGACGACGTCGTTCTCGGGCATGTGCCCCTCGCTTTCGATCGCTCGGAGCCTCGCCTCGACCCGGATCAGCCGAGCCGCCGCGGCCGCCATCGCCGCCGCCAGGTCTGCCCGCCGAAGCCGCAGCATGGCGCCCAGCTGCTCGGTGGTGACCTTCTCGTCGAGGATCTCCTGGACCTGCTGCAGCGTGAAGCCGAGATCCTTGAGCGCGACGACGCGGTTGAGGTGCGCCAACTGAGCGGCGGCGTAGTAGCGGTAGCCGGTTACGGGGTCGACATGGGCCGGGCGCAGCAGTCCGGTCGCGTCGTAGTGCCGCAGCATGCGGACTGAGACGCGGCCGTGCCGGGCGAAGTCTCCGATACTGAACATGACGCCTTCGAGTTGACCGCCTGACACGGTGTGAGAGTCAAGAAGCCGATCAGAGGTCGGTGTAAGCGATCGCGTTCTCTTCCAGCGAGCCGAACCACAACCGCCCGTGATACTCGCGGATCCCCACCAGCAGGTGGAACCCCGGGATCTCGCCGCGCAGTTCCCGCACCACCGAACCCTCCGGGGTGACCGCGACCGCGCCCACCCGGCGTTTCGGCGCAGGCTGCAAGGAATCCGGCAACGCGCGCACCGCCGTCCGGACCGGTGTGGGAAGCCGGCGCACGACGTCGAGGGCACGGAGACGCGGGCTGGCCTCGGTGATCCAGATCAGCCCGTCCGAACCGGTCGCGATGTTGTCCGGGAAGCCCGGCAGGTCGTCGACCAGGACGTCGCGGTCGCCCGCGCGCGGGCCGGTCAGCCAGACCCGGCTGACCCGGCACGCGCCGGTTTCGGCGACCGCCACGAAGGATTCGTCCGGCGGCAGCGCGACGCCGTTCGCGAACTGCAGGCCGTCGGCGAGCAGGTCGATCTCGCCGTCCGGGGTGCGGCGCAGCAGGCGCCCGCCCGCGGTCTGCTCGATAAGGTCGTCGCGCCAGTTGTCGATGCCGAAGCGGCGCGAGGAATCGGTGAAGTAGACCGTTCCGTCGGCGGCGACCGCGGCGTTGTTGCAGAACACGAAATCCAGTCCGGCTCCGGACGTCGCGAGCGTCGTGGTCTCGCCGCCGGCCAGCGGCATGGTCAGCAAACCGGCGCGGGCGTCGCAGATCAGCAGTTCGTCGTCGCCGTACAGCTCCAGGCCGAGCGGGCGGCCGCCGGTGTCGCCGATGAGGTCGATCCGCCGTCCGTCCGGCGAAACCCGCAGGATCCGGCCGTCGTCGACGCCGGTGTAGACCCGACCCTCGACGTCCACGACCACGTCTTCCGGACCGTGCCCGTTCACCGGGACGATCGTGACCGCACCGAACCGCACGACAGCCTCCTACCGGTAGCTGAGCAGCCGCGCCGTCTCGCCTTCGAGATGCGGATGCTCGTTGAAGGACAGCAAAGTGACCCCGCCGCGACCGGACGTCAGCTTGGTGATGCCGGTGTTCACGGTGACGCGGTTGAGCTTCAGCAGCCCGGGCCCTGGCGTGCCCAGCAATGCCCCGGCGACCGCGCCCAGCACGCCGCCGGAGGTGAACACGAGCCCGTTCTCGCCCTTGCCCAGCGATCCGGCCAGCTCCGCCAGCGCCGCCGTGCAGCGGCCGAGGAAGGCGGGCCAGCTTTCCGCGCACGGACCGTCGTCGCCGGACTCGACCCACGCGGTCAGCGCACTGTCCAGCAGCCGTTGATACTCACGCGGATCTTCTTGCGGCGCACCACCCGCGTAGTGCCGTCCAATGTCGACGTGGTCGTACTCGTTCCAGCGTTCGTCCTCGACCACCGGCACGTCGCAGCCGAGGGTTTTCAACGCCGTCGCCGCGGTGTCCCGCTGGCGGGCCAGCGTTCCCGAGCGCACCTGCGCGAACTCGACCCCACGCCGCTTCAGCTCCGCACCGACCAAGGTGGACTGTTCGAAACCCAGCGGCGACAACGCGTCGTAATCCGCCGCGCCGAACGACGCCTGGCCGTGCCGGATCAGGTAGATCGCACCCATTTATGCCCGTCCCGTCAGGAAAACTTCCGCAGCAGCCGGCCAGGCGCCAAGCGTACCGCGACACTCAGCGGCACCCAGGGCCACGAAGGCACGTACGCGCGCTTCGGTTCCGCTTCGATCGCCTTGACCAGCGCGTGCGTACCTGCTTCGGCCGACACCATGAGCGGGTTGCGTTTCGTCGAGCGCGCGGTCATCTCCGAGCTGATGTAGCCGGGCCGTACGTCGGTAACTGTGACACCGTGACCGCTCAGCTCCAGCCGCGCTCCTTCGGCGAACGCGGAGATCCCGGCCTTCGACGCTGCGTACGCGGTGAGGTTACGCGGAAAACCGCGCAGCGCCATGAAGGAAGAGATCACCGCGAGGTGCCCGTCGCGCTGTTCGCGGAAGATGCCCGCGGCCGCCTCGATTTGCGCCACCGCGCCGACGAGGTTGGTCTCGAGGGTCTGCCGGTTGGCGTCGAACCGCCCGGACCCGACCGGCTGTCCCTTGCCGAGCCCGGCGTTGACGATCACGCGGTCGAGCCTGCCGAGTTCGGTCCGGAATTCCTCGAACACCGTGAAGACGCGGTCGTGGTCGGTGACGTCGAGCGCGCGCGTGACGACGGTGATCCCGGGGTAGGCGGCGCGCAGCTGCGCGGCCAGTGCGTCGAGCCGGTCGGTGCGCCGGGCGCACAGCGCGAGGTTGCGGCCGCGAGCGGCGAACTGCCGGGCCATTCCCTCGCCGAGCCCGGAGCTGGCTCCGGTGATCAGGATGTTCTGCCGCAGGACCATGCCCGGAGCCTACCCGCTGGTAACCATTCCGGCGGCCCCGTGTGACCACGCCGGGTCCCGGCTGCCGGGAATCGGCCGGAAAGGAATTCCCGGAGAAGAAACCGAAGGAATTTCGCCATTCCGGAGCCGCCCGCCGCGAGGGACGCGCTCGCGGCGGGGAGGCATGCGGCTCCGGCGCGGATGACCGGTGGCCCGGCTTCTGGGGGCATGCCGGGCCACCGGTTCCGGGCACGGCCGCCGGCCGGGTGCGGGGCGCGGTCCGCGAAGCCGGGGCCGAGGCTCCGGACGCGCCGGGGGCGGCGCGTTCCGTCCTGGCCATGGAAGCGCGACCGCGCAGGTCACGGCAATGGTTCCCAGTTGCCAGTACTAGCCCGGTCGGCCGAGTGGCGCGGGCGGTGCGCCTGGTCCGGCGGCTGCTACCGTGCCTGTGTCGGACTCGGCACGGTCGGTTACCAGTGGGGGCGGTCGGCGGGACATGACGCAGCGAGAGCATGCGGACCACGCCGGTCCGGACGCCGGCAGAGGTGCCCGGACCGCGTTCGCGAGCGCGCTGCGCGCCGCGATCGGAGCGAGCGGCCTTTCCCTCGACCGGATTCAGGCGCGGCTGCGCGCCCGCGGCGCGACGGTCAGCGTCACCGCGCTCAGCTATTGGCAGTCGGGCAAACGCCAGCCGGAGCGGGCCGGATCGCTGTCCGCGGTCCGCGTGCTGGAGGAAATCCTCGACGTCCCCGACGGCGCGCTGCTCGGCCTGCTGCCGCCGCCCCGTCCGCGCGGCGCGAGCAAGCGTGACCGAGCGGGCGAGGAACCGGTCACCTTCACGCGCGAGATCCTGCAGCCGCTGCTGGACCGCGTCGGCGCGCCCGACGCGCTGGACCAGCAGCATCAGCTGCGGCTGGTCGGCCTGCACGACCGGTGCGACATCGCGGCCGACGGCGGCCAGCTCGCGGTCACCTCGCGCGCGGTGTTCCAGTCCGGTGCGGACGGTCAGGACCGCTGGCTGCTGGTGTACGCGCAGGGCGACGCGACGGCGGTGCCCGACTTGCATCCGGTGCGCAACTGCCGCGTCGGACGCGCCGAAGTGGACGACGACCACGGCATCCTGGTGGCCGAACTGCTCTTCGACCGCGCGCTGGAACGCGGCGAGACGCACCTCATCGAGTACACCCTGCGCAACGCCGGGCCGCCGTATCCGCACTGCCGCTCCACGCACTACCGGGAATTCCGCCGTCCGGTCCGCGAATACCTGCTGGAGGTCCGCTTCGATCCGACCGCGGTGCCCGCCCGGTGCTGGCAGTACGCGAACGCCACCGACGAAGCCCCGTCGCGGCGGCGCCTGCGGCTCGACAGCGGCAACGGCGTGCACGCGATCGCGCTGGACTTCGGGCCGGGGATCTTCGGCATCGGCTGGGGTCCGTGATCCCGGGCGCCGAGCTGCGCGACCTGACTGTCCAGGTCGACACGGGACGGTGGAGCGAGCGGGTCCTGGACTCAGTGCGGCTCGTGGTGCCTGCGGGGCGGATCACCGCGTTGCTCGGCGAATCCGGGTGCGGCAAATCCATGGCCGCGGCGGCGTTGACGGGTTCGCTTCCGTCGGTCGCGCGCAGTACTGGGGACGTGTACGTCAACGGCACCGTCTGTTTGGTGCCGCAGGCCGGGGTCACGGCGTTCGCCGCGGAGCGAACCGTCGGCGAGCAACTGCGTGGCCGGGGTGTCGAGGAAGCCTGCAAGGCAGCGGTCTACCCGATGGAGGCGCTGGACCTTTATCCGCACCAGCATTCGAGCGGGCAGATCCAGCGGGCCGCGCTCGCCTTGGCCCTGCTGTCCGAACCGGACGTGCTCGTCGTCGACGAACCCAGCGCCTCCCTCGACCGCGGCACCGCCTACGAGGTGTGGGCCGCCCTGCGCGCTTATGCCGATGCGGGTGCCGCCGTGCTGACCATCACGCACGACGGCGCGCTGCTGGCCGAGACCGGGTTCGCCGACGCGATGACGTTCCTGCGCGACGGCCGCGTCATCGCCGCCGGGACGCCCGCGGAGATCCGCGCCCTCGAAGATCCTTACGTGGAGGGCTTTTTTCAGTGACCCCGCTCAGCTCAGCTTGGTGCGCAACACCTTCCCGGTAGCGTTGCGCGGCAACTCGTCCAGGAACTCCACATCCCGGGGCACCTTGTAGCGCGCCAGATTCGCCTTCACGTACTCGCGCACGCCGTCCTCGTCCAGCGTGGAGTCTTTGGTGCGCACCACGAACGCCTTGAGCCGCTCTCCGAAGTCCGGGTCCTCGACGCCGATCACCGCGGCTTCGAGGACGTCTTCGCGCTCCACCAAGAGGTTCTCCACCTCGATCGGGAAGACGTTCTCGCCGCCGGAGACGATCATTTCGTCGTCGCGGCCGTCGATGAACAGCAGGCCGTCCTCGTCGAAGTGGCCGACGTCGCCGCTGGAGAGCAGGCCGTCGATGATCTCTTTGTTGCGGCCGTCGGTGTAGCCGCCGAAGCTGAGCCCGCTGCCGACGAACACCCGCCCGGTCACGTGCGGCTCAGTGATCTTGGTGCCGTGCTCGTCGTACAGCGCGACGCGACAGCCAACCGGCGCGCGTCCGACCGTGCCGGGTGCGCGTTTCCAGTCCTCCGGCGTCGCGACTGTCGCCACCGCGACCTCCGTGGAGCCGTACAGGTTGTGCACCACGTCGCCGAATTCCTCGTTCGCCCGGTTGCCGAGATCGGGCGACAGCGCGGAGCCGGCGACGAAGATGATCCGCAGGCACGAGGTGTCGTACCGGTCGCGGACCTCCTTCGGCAGGTCGACGATCCGCTGCAGCATCGTCGGGACCAGCACGAGCGCGGTGCACCGGTGCTTGGCGACGCCCTTCAGCGTGGCCTCCGGGTCGAACTTCCGGCGCATCACCACCGTGCAGCCGAGCGCGAAGCTGAGGATGAACTGCGACAGCCCGGTGCCGTGGAACAACGGCGCGCCCATGAAGGTCGCCTCGCCGGAGCGCAGCGGGATGCGGTCCAGGAACTGCGCCGAGGCCAGCGCGGACGTGTGCGGCCGCGGCGCGCCCTTGGGGGTGCCGGTGGTCCCGCTGGTGAGCAGCACGAAGCCACCGGGTTTGGCGGGCGCGGGCAGCGGCCGGTCGTCGGTGCTGGCGATGATCTCGGCGAGCACCGGGATCTCGTGCCCGCCCGGTTCGTCGACCCAGGCCAGGTAGCGGTCGACGTCCCCGTCGATCGCGTCGAGCAGGCCGGTGAACTCCTGGTCGTAGACGAGCGCGGTGACGCCCTCGCGCTTCGCGACGTCGGCGAACTGCGGTTTGGCGAACCCGGTGTTCATCAGCAGCAACCGCGCGCCGAGCTTGCCCGAGGCGGCCATCGTGAGCACCAGCCCGCGATGGTCGCGGCACAGCGCGGCGATCACCGAACCGGGGCCGAGCCCGCGCTGCGACCAGGCGCGGGCGAGCGCGTTGGACTGGTCGTCGAGCTGTTTGAAGGTGAGCGGGCCGAGGTCGTCGACGATCCCGACGGCCGTCGAATCGCGCCGGGCCGCGATGTGGTTCGCGCCGGCGAACGGACCGTACTTGCGGATCGCGACGAGGGAGCGCAGGCCCTCGTCGAGGCGGGGAAACGGCACCAGCCCGGCGCGGCGCATCACCTCGACGCTGCGCACGGTCTCGCTCAGCTTGCCGGCCACCTGGCCGGCCAGCTCGGCCACACTCATCCGGGCACCTCCATTGCTGCGGCGGGGAGCGCCCACGCCGACGGTCTCCGTACCGCCGGTATGGGAGTTACTCGACAGTAAAGCAAGGCCCGGCCGCGCACCAGTGCCCGGCCGGGGAGGAAATTCCCGGCGCTGGTCACGGACCGTCGGGGCGCCGGGTGCGCGGAAATTGTCGGTGCTGGTCCGCACAATGTGACGGTGCAGGTGATCACCGGCCTGGAGGAAGACTCCGGCTACACGATCGAGGGCCCCTCGGGGACCCTCCGCGGGCTGTCGCGCGCCGACTGGGCCGACGAGATACGTCGGCTGGAGGCGGCCGAGAGCCCGCGCTGGGTGCTGCCCTCGGCCGAGGAGATCTACCCGGTGCTGGTCAAGGCCGGGGTGCGGCTGGGCCGGTGCTACGACCTGTCGCTCGCCGAAGGGCTGCTGCTCGCCTACGAGGGCCGGGAGGGCGAATCGCGCAGTTTGCGGGCGGCGTGGGCCCGGGCGAACGGGGAGGAACCGCCCGACGACGGCCCGGCCTTCGGCGAGGACGCGCAACCCACGCTGTTCTCCCCACGCGGCCCCGGCCTTCCACCGGGAGTCACCGTCGTCGCCGCTGCCCGCCGGGTCCTGGCTGAGCAGGAGAAACGCGTCGCCGCCACCGAGGCCCCGGCCCGGATGCGGCTCCTGCTCGCCGCCGAATCAGCCAGCGCACTGGCCGCCGCCGAAATCTCGGCAGCCGGGCTGCCCTGGCGCGCGGACCGGCACCTGCAGTTGCTCGAAGAACGCCTCGGCCCGCGCGTACCCGCTGGCCAGCGGCCGAAAGCCCTGGTCGACCTAGCGGCGAAGATCTCGGCGGCGCTGGGCGGACGGCCGGTCAACCCGGACTCGTCAGCCAGCGTCGTACGCGCGCTGGCCAGGGAGGGCATCGAAATCCCGTCCGCGCGGAAGTACCTGCTGCAGGACATCGACCACCCCGCGGTCGCGCCGCTGCTGGAGTACAAGGAACTGTCGCGGCTGCACTCGGCCAACGGCTGGGCGTGGCTGGACGAATGGGTCACCGACGGACGCTTCCGCCCGCACTACGTGGTCGGCGGCGTAGTGTCCGGCCGCTGGGCCACCCGCGGCGGCGGGGCGCTGCAGATCCCGCGCGCGCTGCGCTCGTGCGCTTCGGCGGACCCGGGCTGGAAACTCGTCGTAGCCGACGGCGCGCAACTGGAGCCACGCGTCCTCACCGCGCTTTCCGGCGACCGCCGCCTGGCCGAAGTCGCCGCGGCCACCGACCTGTACGCGCGGCTGGCGGAAGCCCTGTTCTCCGGC
Organism: Amycolatopsis sp. WGS_07; assembly: GCF_045278895.1. Taxonomy (NCBI): domain Bacteria; kingdom Bacillati; phylum Actinomycetota; class Actinomycetes; order Pseudonocardiales; family Pseudonocardiaceae; genus Amycolatopsis; species Amycolatopsis sp. WGS_07. The sequence goes on from NZ_CP136053.1 coordinate 57,095, forward strand.
ACCCGCTACGTCCCGCTCCGCCCCGGCGACACGCGAGACGACCGTTCCCGCGCGAAGATCGCCATGCTGTCGGCGATGTACGGCGGGACTTCCGGGGAGGCTGGTCCGCTGCTTGCCTTGCTGCGCCAACGTTTCCCGGACGCGGTGTCCTATGTGGAGCATGCCGCGGCCGCTGGCGAACGGGGCGAGCGAGTCCGGTCCCGGCTCGGCCGGACGTCCCCCGCTCCGTCCGCTGCCTGGCGAGCTTTGACGGGTGGCCTCACCGAGGACGAGGCAACGGAAACCCGCGCGCGCCGTGCGTCACGGAGCTGGGGGCGGTTCACGCGGAACTTCGTGGTGCAAGCCAGCGCGGCCGACCTGACGGCGGTGTTGCTGGCCACCCTGCGCGGCCGGCTGCCGGAACCGGCGCATCTGGTGTTCTTCCTGCACGACGAGGTGATCGTGCACGCGCCCGCCGAACTGGCGGACGAGGTCGCGGCGATCGTGGAGACGTCGATCCAGGAAGCGGCCCGGCTGGTGTTCGGAGAGGCTTGTCCGGTGCGATTTCCGATGGACGCGAAATCGGTGGACAATTATGCGGAGGCGAAATGATCAGCTGACTCAGCTTCCCCACCAACCACATGGGCGAGGCCGGGAAATCCGTTTGGCGGAGCGCAATGTTGCCGTCGGTGGTGCTCACCGCGCCGCATTCCACCGCAAAGGCGCTATCCGCCAGGCGACGATGATCAGTACCTTCGTGCTCCATGGCGGGGAGAAAAAGGAAAAAGAAAACCGGCAGCCTCTGGAGCTTTCTGGCCTTTATCGCGGTCATCGCCCTGTGGGCGATCCCGGCGATCGGGCCGGGCGTCATCGCTGTCTTGTCTGCCTTCGTGGTGCTGTACGGCCTCTTTCAAGCACCGACCTGGTGTTGCGCGCCCACCCGGAAAAACGAGTTCTGCCGCAACAACGCCAACGGCATCCTGCTCGGCTGCCATCTCCGGCAGCACAAATGGCAGAAGCTCAAGATGGCGTTCAAGGAGCAAGCACCGGCGAAAGCGCTCCGAAGAATGCTCAGCAACGTGAACGGAGTGGCGGCCTCGCTGTCCGCCGTCGCGGGCACGGTTTCCGCCAGCGCCGCCACCGTTACGCTCCTGGTGAAGTGATCCTCAAGCCAGCGCGTCGTCCAGCGCCTTCGTGATCCGCTTCAACGACACCGGATGCGCCGTCCCCAGTGTCTGCGCGAAGAAGCTCACTCGAAGCTCCTCGATCATCCACCGCACCTCCGCCAGCGCGGGCGACGACGTCCCCGGCGGCAACGCGGCCACCGCGTCCTCGTACTCCTTCGTGATCCACGCGACGTCAGCCATGCGCTGCAGGTCCCGCGTCTGCTCCAGCGGCAGCTTCTCCAACCGCCGCTCGATGCCGCGCAGGTACCGGACCACGTTCGACAGCCGGCCAGCGCCCGTTTCCGTCACGAAGCCCGCGTGCACCAAGCCGTCCAGCTGACGCCGGATGTCCGCCAGCGACTCGGCCGGGCCGCGGGTGTCCGCCAGGCGCGTCTCGACGTCGATGGCCGCGCGCAGGATTCGCTCGACCTCCGTCAGCACTTCCAGCACCTTCGGGTTCAAGCCCGCGCGCACCTTTTCCAGCAGTGCGGCGAAACCCGCCTCGTCCCAGACCGGACCGCCCGCGGAGGCCATCAGTGCGTCGACCGCGCAGTCGACGCAGTCCTCCAGCAGGCCCGCGACGCTGCCGTGCGGGTTGCGGTTCAGCACGAGCTTCGACGAGTTCGACAGTGAGCGGGTAATGAACTTCATCGGCGAGTTCAGGTTCAGCCGCAGCATCCGCCGCGTGCCTGCCCACATCGCGTGTTGCTGTTCGGCGGGGGTGTCGAGCAGTCGCACGGCCACCGACTTGCCCTCGTCCACCAGCGCGGGATACGCCTTGACGTCGTGGCCGCGCCGGGTGGAGGCGAACACCTTCGGCAGCTCGCCGAACGACGGCTGCACCAAGCCTGCCTTCTCAATACTGTTGGCAGCCTTGGAAATCGTCTCCCGCACGCGCGGGGCGAGACGGCGCTTCAGCTCGTCCAGATCCTTGCCCTCGGCCACTCGCTTGCCGCGCTCGTCCACCACGCGGAAGGTCATCCGGAGGTGATCCGGCACCGTCGAAAGGTCCCACGCCGAATGCGGGATGTCGATGCCGCGCATCGCGTGCAGCTCGTCGCCGAGGATGTCGAGCAGCGGACCGTCCGAAGGGGACATTCGCGTCAGCGCGTCAGCGGCCGTGTCGGGAGCTGGGACGAAGTTGCGCCGCAACGCTTTCGGCAGCGATTTGATCAGCTGCGTCGCCAGTTCGCCGCGCAGGCCGGGCACCTGCCAGTCGAAACCGTCTGGCGTCACCTGGTTCAGCACCGGCAGCGGGATGTGCACGGTCACGCCGTCGGCGTCGGCACCGGGCTCGAACTGGTAAGTCAGCTTGAAAACGTGCGTGCCTTGCGTCCACGAGTTCGGATAGTCTGATTCCCGGACCGCACCCGCGATCTCGTTGATCAGCATGGACTTCTCGAACGACAGCAGGTCCGGCTCGGTCCGCCGCGCCTTCTTCCACCAGCTGTCGAAATGCCGCACGGACACGACGTCCTCGGGCACTCGCGCGTCGTAGAACTCGAACAGCGTCTGGTCGTCCACCAGGATGTCGCGCCGCCGGGCCCGGTTCTCCAGGTCTTCGACCTCGTCCAGCAGCGCGCGGTTCTCGGCGAAGAACCGGTGGTTCGTCTGCCAGTCGCCCTCGACCAGCGCGTGCCGGATGAACATCTCGCGCGAGGTCTCCGGGTCGATCCGGCCGTAGTTCACCCGGCGGTCGGCGACGAGCGGCACGCCGTACAGCGTCACCTTTTCGGTGGCCATCACCGCACCTTGCTTGCGTTCCCAGTGCGGCTCCGAATACGAACGCTTGACCACGTGCTGGGCGAGCGGTTCGACCCAGTCCGGCTCGATCCGCGCGTTGACCCGGCCCCACAGCCGCGAGGTCTCCACCAGTTCGGCCGACATCACCCAGCGCGGCTGCTTCTTGAACAGCGCCGAACCGGGGAATACCGAGAACCGGGCCCCGCGCGCGCCGAGATAATCGCCCTTGGCCGGGTCCTTGAGCCCGATGTGCGACAGCAGCCCGGAAATCAGCGCCGTGTGCACGTGCTGCGGTTCGGCGGGCGTGGTGCTGAGCGTGATGCCGAGCGGTTTGGCGAGCTGGCGCAACTGCCCGAAGATGTCCTGCCACTCGCGGATCCGCAGGTAGTTCAGGTACTCGGTGCGGCACATCCGGCGGAACTGGTTGCCGGTCAGCGTCTTCTGCTGTTCGCTGACGTACTCCCACAGTTTGAGGTAGGAGAGGAAGTCCGACGTCGGATCGGCGAACCGGGCGTGCTGTGCGTCCGCGGCCTGCTGTTTCTCCGCCGGCCGCTCGCGCGGGTCCTGAATGGACAGTGCGGCGGCGATGATCATCACCTCGCGCACGCAGCCGTTCCGCGCGGCCTCCAGCACCATCCGGCCCATCCGCGGGTCGACTGGCAGCAGCGAGAGCTTGCGGCCGATCTCGGTCAGCTTCGAGGAATCGCCGGTCTCGAACGCGCCGAGTTCCTGGAGCAGCTGCACACCGTCGGTGACCTGGCGGCGGTCCGGCGGCTCGACGAACGGGAACGCGGCCATGTCGCCGAGCCCGAGCGACGTCATCTGCAGGATGACCGACGCCAGGTTCGTCCGCAGGATCTCCGGATCGGTGAACTCCGGCCGCGATTCGAAGTCCTCTTCGGAGTACAGCCGGATGCAGATGCCGTCCGAGGTACGCCCGCAGCGGCCCTTGCGCTGGTTCGCCGACGCCTGCGAGATCGCCTCGATCGGCAGCCGCTGCACCTTCGTGCGGTGGCTGTACCGGGAGATCCGCGCGGTGCCCGGGTCGATCACGTACTTGATCCCCGGCACGGTCAGCGACGTCTCGGCGACGTTCGTGGCCAGCACGATCCGCCGTCCGGTGTGCCGCTGGAACACCCGGTGCTGATCGGCCGCGGACAGCCGCGCGTACAGCGGCAGCACCTCGGTGTTGCGCAGCTCCAGCCGGTTCAGCACGTCCGCGGTGTCGCGGATCTCGCGTTCGCCGGAGAGGAACACGAGGATGTCGCCGGGCCCCTCGCCGGACAGCTCCTGGACCGCCTCGGCGATCGCCTGCGTCTGGTCGCGGTCCGGATCGCCCTCGGGGTCGTCCGGGTCCACGAGCGGGCGGTAGCGCACCTCGACCGGGTAGGTCCGGCCGGAGACCTCGACGATCGGCGCGTCGTTGAAGTGCCGCGAGAACCGCTCCGGGTCGATGGTCGCCGAGGTGATGATCACCTTCAGGTCGGGACGGCGCGGCAGCAGCTGCTTGAGATAGCCGAGGATGAAGTCGATGTTGAGGCTGCGCTCGTGCGCCTCGTCGATGATCAGCGTGTCGTACTGGCGCAGCATCCGGTCGGTCTGGATCTCGGCCAGCAGGATGCCGTCGGTCATCAGCTTGACCAGGGTGTCCTGGCCGGACTGGTCGGTGAACCGGACCTTGTAGCCGACGGTGTCGCCCAGTTCGGTCTTCAGCTCGCTGGCGATCCGGTCGGCGACCGTGCGCGCGGCGAGCCGGCGCGGCTGGGTGTGCCCGATCTGCCCGCGCACGCCCCGGCCCAGCTCCAGGCAGATCTTCGGCAGCTGCGTGGTCTTGCCCGACCCGGTCTCCCCCGCGACGATCACCACCTGGTGGTCGCGGATCGCGTCGCCGATCTCGTCCTTGAGCCTGCTGACCGGCAGCTCGGCGGGGTACTCGATCTTCGGCACGCTTTCGCGGCGCTGCTGCACGCGCAGCAGCGCCGTTTCGACGTCGGCGGCGATGCGCTCAGCCGTCTGCTGCTTGTCGCGAGACCGGCGCGCGCCGTCGATCCGGCGGCGGAGCCGGTGCTCGTCGCGCAGCATCAATTCGGGCAGCTGGGCGCGCAGCTCTGCGAAGGGAGATGGAGTGGACATACTTGGGCCAAGGATAGCCGTGCGTGACCGTGCTGGCTTCCGAATATGCCGCGAGTGACAGCCCGGCGCCCCGGCTCAGGACACCGGGGCCGGGCGCGGCCGGACGAGCTTGGCCGGAAGCAGCCAGGTCAGCCGGTCCGAGCGGAGCACGGCGAGCGGTCCGATCACCGCCAGGAGCAGCACGTACCCGGCGACGAACGGGGCCACTCGCGCGTCGAGCCCGGCGGTGGTCGCCATCGCCGCCAGAACCAGCGAGAACTCGCCCTGGTGAGCACGGTCAGCCCGATGTTCACGCCCTCCTGCCGGTCGAAGCCGTGCAGCCGGGCGGCGAACGCGCCGGCGGCGAGGTTCAGCACCAGCGTCAGCACGACCGCGGCGAGCACCGGGAGGACGACCGTGCCGACCGCGCCCGGGTCGATCGACAGGCCGAAGATGAAGAAGAACAGCGCGCCGAACGCGTCCCGCAGCGGCAGCACCAGCTTGTGCACCCGTGGCGCGACCTGGGAATTGCCGAGCATCATGCCGACCATGAACGCGCCGATCGCGTCGGAAACGCCCACCTCCTCGGCCACCGCGGCGCCGAGCACGGCCACGCCGACGAAGCAGACGGTGAGCAGTTCGTCGTCCGCCGAACCGAACAGCCGCGACACCAGCCGCCCGCCCCAGCGGGCCAGCGCGGCGAGCACGAGCAGGAAGCCGAACGCCTTGCCGAAGTCGGCGAGCGCCGCGCCGAAGCCGTCCGCGCCGGACAGCACCGGCTGCAGCAGCGCCAGATACAGCGCGAGGAAGAGGTCCTCCAGCACGATGATGCCCATGATCAGGCGGGATTCCCGGTTGTTCATCCGCCGGGTTTCCAGGAGCAGCTTGGTGACGATGGCCGAGGACGAGATGCCGATCGCTCCGGCGATCACCAGGGCCTCGCGCGCGCCCCAGCCCAGCGCGAAGCCGAACGCGAGCCCGCCGCCGACGTTCAGCACCAGGTACGCCAGCCCCGCGCCGGCGAGTCTGGCCCCGCCGCGGGCGAGATCGTCGAGCGAGAACTCCAGTCCGAGGTAGAAGAGCAGGAAGACGAGACCGAGCCCGGCCAGTACGCCGAACTCGGCCGGGTCGTCCACAAGGGACAGTCCGGGAGTGTGCGGGCCGAAGACGAAACCGGCCAGCATGAACAGGGGGATCGTGGGCAGCCCGATCCGGGCGCCGACGCGGGCGAGGGCGCCGGCAGCGAGAAACGCGCCGCCGACGGCCAGCAAAGCATGACCGTTGCTCATAGTGTCCTCTTGAGAGCCGGGTACAGGGGGAACCGAGTACTCAGCAGTCAGGAGGGGCCCGCGCCGCGGCGGGTACCGGCGCGCGATCCAGTTCGACCGGCGGCGCGCCGAGACACGGGACGGTGCACCCATCGGGCCGGGCGAGGCGGATCTCGCCCGGGGCATCGGCGAGCGGCAGCGGGTGCGCGGCGACGAGATGCGGGCCCTGTTCCTGCACCAGGGCCGGTTCGGGATCGTGCGGACGCGGGCCCGCCGGACCGGGGCCGGGCACGGCGACGCCGAGCAGCAGCAGGGCGGCGAGCACCACGACGAGGATGGACCGGTGCCGCGGCGCGGGAGCGGCGGCAGGAGTCGTCATCTCGATCCGAGTTTACCATGTCTTTAACCTGCACCGACGGCTCTCTTTTCGTCCACAGTGGACGATCTGGAGCCGACTCTCGCGGACCTGACCGCTTTTCGGCCGCCTTCAGGCAATCTTCAACGTCCATAGTGGACTCCCGACGTTCACATCCGTGAAACCTCGGCGCATCCCTTGCCCTGCCGCTTCACGCTCGGTTATCGTGGCGCTACGCCGCAGCAGTACCCGGAACCGGTCATTCGCCGGTCCGGCCGCCTTGCCCACGTACCGCGGAAAGGGATTCCCCTCATGCGCAAGACGATGCGGCCCACGCTGGTCGCCGGTCTCACGGCTGCCTCGGCCCTCGCCCTCGTGTTCAGCACCCCCGCGCTCTCGGCCGCCGCCGTGCCCGCCCCGCTCGCCGCCTCGGCGTCCGTGCTCGGTTCGGGCGGCGACCTCGCGTCTCCGGAGAAGAAGGAGATCGCGATGCAGCTGGTGTCGAGCGCGGAGAACTCCTCGCTCGACTGGAAGAAGCAGTACTCCTACATCGAGGACATCGGCGACGGCCGCGGCTACACCGCGGGCATCATCGGGTTCTGCTCCGGCACCGGCGACATGCTCGAACTGGTGCAGGCCTACACCAAGTCCGTTCCGGACAACCCGCTGGCGAAATTCCTGCCCGCGCTGGAAAAAGTCAACGGCTCCGATTCGCACGAGGGTCTCGGCTCGGCCTTCGAAAGCGCGTGGAAGGAGGCCGCGGGCACCGAGGAATTCCAGGCCGCGCAGAACAGCGAACGCGACCGCGTGTACTTCGATCCGGCGGTGAACCAAGGAAAATCCGACGGTCTCGGCGCGCTCGGCCAGTTCATCTACTACGACGCCATCGTGATGCACGGACCCGGCACGAGCAGCGACAGCTTCGGCGGCATCCGCGACGCCGCGCTGTCGAAGGCGAAGCCGCCGGCACAGGGCGGCGACGAAACCGCGTATCTCAAGGCATTCCTCGACGCGCGCAAGGTCGTCATGAAGCAGGAAGAGGCGCACGCGGACACGTCCCGGGTGGACACCGAACAGCTGGTGTTCCTCAACGACGGCAACCTTGATCTGCACACGCCGCTCAAGTGGAAGGTCTACGGCGACCCGTACGAGATCAACTGACCGTCGTGAGTGGCAATCCCGGTTCTAACCGGGGTTGCCACTCACGAGACCCTCAGCGGTCCGCGTATTGATCACCCGCTCCGCCCCAATCCCCGCTTTCTCCGCCCGCTCGCACCCGTAGACCTGCCAGTCGAGCTGGCCCGGCGCGTGCGCGTCGCTGTCGATCGCGAACTCGCAGCCCAGCTCCACCGCCTGGCGCAGCAACCGCGTCGGCGGGTCGAGCCGGTCCGGCCGCGAGTTGATCTCCACCGCCACCCCGTGCTCCCGGCAGGCGGTGAACACCTTCTCCGAGTTGAACTGCGATTCCGGCCTGCTGCGTCCGCCGACGAGGCGTCCGGTGCAGTGGCCCAGCACGCGCACGTGCGGGTTCTCGACCGCGGCCAGCATCCGCGGCGTCATCTCCCGTGCTGGCATCCGCAGCTTCGAGTGCACACTCGCCACCACGAAGTCCAGTTGTCCCAACAGTTTCTCGGTCTGGTCGAGCGAGCCGTCGTCAAGGATGTCGACCTCGATGCCGTGCAGCACGCGAAACGGTGCCAGCTGCTCGTTCACTCGCGCGACTTCGTCCATCTGCGCGCGCAGCCGCTCGGCGGACAGGCCGCGCGCGACCGTCAACCGCGGTGAATGGTCAGTGAGCACGATCCACTCGTGCCCCAGCTCGCGAGCCGTCTCGGCCATCTCGGCGATCGGGCTGCCGCCGTCAGACCAGTCGGAATGCGCGTGACAGTCCCCGCGAAGCGCCGTACGCAGCGCACCGCCGTCCGGCAGCGTGCTCTTGGGCAGCTTCGCCACGTACGCAGGCGTACGGTCGTGCCACGCGTCCTCGATGACTCCCGCAGTGGCTTTGCCGATCCCCTTCAACGCCTGAAGCGTCTTCGCGCCGACGCGCGACGCCAGCTCGTCCTCGGACAACCGGTCGACCACTGCCGCGGCCTGACGGAACGCGCGCACGCGGTAAGTCGGTTCACCGGCGCGTTCGAGCTGAAAGGCGATGTCGCGCAGCGCGCGGGCCGGGTCCATGCCTCCTGTTTTACCCGCTCAGCCGCGCCGGGGCAGCTCGTGCAGCTCCACGTCGCCGAGACGGCCGTCGCGGATCTCGGCGGTCTGGTAGGTGCAGAATGGCTGCCGCCGCCGGTCGGTGGGCGAACCGGGGTTGAGCAGCCGCAGCCCGCCGGGCGTCACCGAATCCCACGGGATGTGACTGTGCCCGAAGATCAGCACGTCGACGTCCGGATACGCCGCGTCGCACCGGGCCGGGCGGCCCTTCGCGTCGCCGGTCTCGTGCACCACCGCCAGCCGGACGCCTTCCAGCGTCTCCCTGGCCACCTCCGGCAGGCGTTTCCGCAGTTCGGGGCCGTCGTTGTTGCCGTAAACGCCGATCAGCCGGGTGCTTCTGTCGGAAAGCTCGTCGAGGGTGGCCACGTCGACCCAGTCACCCGCGTGCACCACGATGTCCGCTCGCTCGACTTCGTCCCAGACCTGCGCGGGCAGTTCCTTCGCCCGTTTCGGCAGGTGAGTGTCCGCGAGAAGCAGCAACCGCACGCCGTCACTCCTCCCCGATCGCCTCGAGCACGTGGTCGAGGAACGCCGCGATGTGCGCGCGCAGCAGCTCGGCCGCGCCGTCCTCGTCGCCCTTCTTCGCGGCGGCGAGCACCGCCTTGTGCTCGTTCCATTCCTTGCGCCAGCTGGGGTTCGCGTCCCAGCCGACCACGGTGATCAGCGCCGCGCGGTCGCGCAGATCGTCCAGCATCGACACCATCAGCGGATTACCGCAGCCCGCGTACAGCGCGCGGTGGAACCGCCGGTTCAACAGGCTCAGCGTGGTCTGGTCGGCATCCGCGGCCGACGCTTCCTTGAGGATCTGCGCGGCCTCGTCGAACGACGCGCGGTCCGAAGCGCGTACGGCGCGGCGCAGCGCTTCCGGCTCCAGCACCATCCGCACGTCGTAGACCGATCGCGCCAGCTCCGCGTCGACCACGCACACCGACGCGCCCTTGTACGGGCTGAACGTGACCAGCCCGGTGTTGGACAGCACCTTGAGCGCCTCGCGCACCGGCGTCTTCGACACCCCGAGCCGCGCGGCCAGCTCCGCCTCCACGAGCTGCTGACCGGGCACCAGCTCGCGGGCGAGAATGCCGCGCCGGATCTCCTCCAGCACCACCTCGGTGCGGGAGGCGGGGAGGCTGAACGTGGACGGCATGCCGACCCTCCTGGCTTTCGCGCTCGTCCCCGCACATTCAACCAGGCGGGCGTCTCCGAGCGTCGACACGTACGATCATATATCAGATGCCATCCGCCGTCGAAAGGACCGAAGCCGCGATGAAGGCACCCGAGGACCTGCGCAGCCACCGCTGGTTCGGCGGCGACGACCTGCGGAATTTCAGCCACCGCACCCGCGCCCGGCAGCTCGGCTACGAGCCGGAGGAACACCTGGGCAAGCCGGTCATCGGCATCCTCAACACCTGGAGCGACATCAATCCGTGCCACCAGCACCTGCGCGAACGCGCGGAGCAGGTCAAGCGCGGAGTGTGGCAGGCGGGCGGATTCCCGCTGGAATTCCCGGTCGCGACGCTGTCGGAGACCTATCAGAAGCCGACGCCGATGCTGTACCGGAATCTGCTGGCGATGGAAACCGAGGAACTGCTCCGGTCGTATCCGGTCGACGGCGCGGTGCTGATGGGCGGCTGCGACAAAACCACCCCCGCGCTGCTGATGGGCGCGGCGAGCGCCGGGCTGCCGTCGATTTTCGTGCCCGCCGGGCCGATGCTGCGCGGAAACTGGCGCGGCGAGGTGCTCGGCAGCGGCACCGACATGTGGAAGTACTGGGACGAACGGCGCGCGGGCACGATCGGCGACCGCGAGCTGGCCGAGCTGGAACGCGGCCTCGCCCGCTCCCCCGGCCACTGCATGACGATGGGCACCGCGTCGACCATGACCTCAGCCGCCGAGGTGCTGGGGCTGACGCTGCCCGGCGCGGCGTCGATCCCGGCGGTCGATTCCGCGCACCACCGGATGGCCGCGGCGAGCGGCGCACGAATCGTGGACATGGTGTGGGAAGACCTCACGATCACGAAGCTCCTCGACGAACGCGCGTACGCCGACGCGATCACCACCGTGCTGGCGCTCGGCGGGTCGACCAACGCGGTGATCCACCTGATCGCGATGGCCGGACGCAGCGGGATCTCCTTGTCCCTGAAGGATTTCGACGCGATCGCGCGCCGAGTGCCGGTGCTGGCGAACATCCGGCCGGGCGGCGACTGGCTCATGGAGGACTTCTATTACGCGGGCGGCCTGCCCGGATTGCTGTCCCGCCTGACCGATCTGCTGCACCTCGACCGCGTCACCGTCACCGGGCGTCCGCTCGCCGACTCCCTCGCCGAAGCCCGCGTCCACAACGACGACGTGATCCGTCCGCGCGACAATCCGGTGGCCAGCGAAGGCGGCGTGGCCGTGCTGCACGGCAACCTCGCTCCCGGCGGAGCGGTGATCAAGCACATCGCCGCCGACCCCGCCCTGCTCACGCACACCGGTCCGGCAGTGGTTTTCGACAACTACGCGGACCTGAAGAAGCGCATCGACGATCCCGCGCTGGGCATCACCGCGGATTCCGTGTTGGTGCTGCGCGGGTCCGGTCCGCTCGGCGGCCCCGGGATGCCCGAGTACGGCATGCTGCCGATCCCGGCGCATCTGCTGGAACAAGGCGTGCGGGACATGGTGCGGATCTCCGACGCCCGGATGAGCGGCACCAGTTACGGCGCGTGTGTGCTGCACGTGGCGCCGGAATCGCACGTCGGCGGGCCGCTCGCGCTCGTCCGCGACGGGGACCTGATCACCTTGGACGTGCCGTCCCGGACCTTGCGGCTGCGGGTAGACGACGCTGAACTGGAGCGTCGTCTCGCTTCGTGGGCCGCCCCTGCGCCGCGGTTCGAGCGGGGCTACGGTGCCCTCTACGCGGAGCACATCACGCAGGCGGACGAGGGCTGCGACTTCGACTTTCTCGCCCGCGCCGGGGCCAATCCGGAACCGGACGCAGGGTGACCCCCGGGCCCCGCCGCGCACGACACAGGGTGACCGGTTTGTTCCGCTGGGGGCAGTAGTCCGGCATGTCCGGCTCGGCCCGTACGCTGTGCCCTTGACCGCAGCGAATCGAAGGGGTCGTGAGGTGCAGTACGAACCGCGCTGGCCGGAAACCGACAGCGACCAGACCGAGATCCTGCCGGTCGTGCCGCCGGAAGAACCTCCTCCCCCGCCGCGCGGACGCGGCCTGCGCAAAGCGGGCTGGATCAGCGGCGGCGTGCTCGGCGTGCTGGTCGTCGCCTACCTCATCGACCTGCTGACCAGCCAGGGCCGGGTGCCGCGCGGCGTCGTCGTGGCCGGCGTGGACGTCGGCGGGCTGGAGCGGCCGGTCGCCGAACGCGAGCTGCGCGGGAAGATCGAGCCCCGGCTCACCCAGCCGCTCACCGTCACCGCGGGCAACGCGCACACCAAGCTGTCGCCGACCGAGGCCGGGCTGCGGCTCGACTGGAGCGGCACCCTGGACCAGGCAGGCGACCAGCCGATCAACCCCTTCACCCGGCTCACGTCGTTCTTCAGCACCCGGGAACTGGGCGTCGTGTCGCACGCCGACGACGCCAAGCTCGACTCGGCGCTCGAGGAGCTGCGCGGCCGCGTCGACCGCGCTCCGGTCGAGGGCACGATCCGGTTCGACGGAGCCAACCCGGTCGCGGTCCCGCCACAGCCCGGGCAGAAGCTGGATGTCGCCGCGGCTCGCGCGAAGGTGTTGAGCGGCTGGGCTTCCAGCAGCGAACTCACGCTTCCGGTCGCGTCGGCACCGGTGCGCACCACCGCCGAGGGCGTCCAGCGGGCGCTCGCCGAGTTCGCCAAGCCCGCCGTGTCCGCGCCGGTCGTGGTCAAGGGCGAAGGCGCGGACGCGACGCTGACGCCGGAGCAGATCGCCGGCGCGCTCACGTTCGTGCCCGGCGACGGCGGCAGCCTCGCCCCGCAGATCGACCCGAAGAAGATCACCGACGCGCTCGCGCCGCAGCTGAAGTCCACCGAGCAGGAGGGCAAGGACGCGGCGATCGCGTTCTCAGGCGGCAAACCGGTCGTCGAACCGTCCGCGGACGGCAACACCGTGGACTGGGAGCAGAGCCTCAAGCCGCTGCCGAACACGCTCAAGCAGACCGACGCCCGCGAGCTGAAGGCGATCTACAAGAAGACGCCCGCGAAGGTCACCACCGAGCAGGCGGACAAGCTGGGTGTCAAGGAAGTCATCGGCGAATTCAGCACCGGCGGGTTCGCGCCCGACTCCGGAACGAACATCCGCGTGGTCGCCGAGAAGGTGAACGGCGCGATCGTGAAGCCGGGAGAAACGTTCAGCCTCAACGGGTTCACCGGTCCGCGCGGGCGTCCGCAGGGGTACGTCGAGGCGGGCGTGATCGAGAACGGCGCGCCTGCCCGCGAGGTCGGCGGCGGCATTTCGCAGTTCGCCACCACGCTGTACAACGCGGCGTACTTCTCCGGGATGAAGGACGCCGGGCACAAGGAACACAGCTACTACATCAGCCGCTACCCGGCCGCGCGCGAGGCGACGGTGTTCCAGAATCCCAATGGCGCCAGCGTGATCGACCTGAAGTTCACGAACGACTCGGACACCGGCGTCGCGATCCAGACCGTCTGGACGCCGTCGTCGATCACCGTGAAACTGTGGGGCACCAAGCGGTACACCGTCGAATCGGTTCCCGGCGAGCGGACGAACCCGACGCCGCCGCCGACGAAACCGGGCCCGGCGGAGAACTGCCACGCGTCCAACGGCGCGCCCGGGTTCACTGCGACCGACACCCGGATCCTGCGCGACGCGGCGTCGGGCCGGGAGGTTTCGCGGCACACGCGGTCGGTCCGCTACAACCCGCAGCCGAAGATCACCTGCGGGGAGCAGTAAGCCGCCGCACCACGGCGGAAACCGCGAGGTCGACGGCGAAAGCGAACTCCGCTTCGTGATCGCACCGCGCCAGATGCGGCGCGGATTCGACGACGGCGGGCAGTTCGGTCTGCTCCAGGTCGGCGCGGCGGCGGGCGATTCCGTCCTCGTCGGTGACGCCGAACGCCGGCCCCGCGCCTGCCTCGCGCAGAAGAGAGCCGACCACGACGGCCAGGAGCGAGCGCAGCAGGTGCACCGCTTCGTCGGGAGCAGCGCCTGCCTTGCGCAGCACCGAAAGCACCGCCTCGACCGGCGCGAGCGCGGCGAGCGACGGCAGCTGTCTGGTGAGAACCAGCGCGGCGGCCTGCGGATGCGCTCGCGTCGCGGTTCGGAAGGATTGGGCGATCGCGCGGAGGTCTTCCTCGGGCTGCCCGGTCAGCTCCGGTAGGTCGATCCCGCCGAGCACGTGCCCGGCGACCGCGTCGAGCAAGCCCTCTTTGCCGTCGATGTGGTGGTAGAGGCTCTTCGCGTCCACGCCCAAGCGCTGCCCGACGGTCCGCATGCTCACCGCTGCCGCTCCGTCGGCGTCGACCACTTCCAGCGCGGCCGTCAGGATCGCCTCCCGCGTCAGCCGGGCGTCGCCCTTGCGCGGGCGTCCCCGGCGCGTCGTGGTGTTCACGGTTCCATCATGGCGTACTTGCGTTAAACCCACGATGTGGATTAAATTGCGGCGTCGCTCTCCCGGCTTGGAGGAACCCGTGGACCCGTTGGCCATCCCCGCGCCGGAAGTGCTGCGCGCCCGGCAAAAGCTCGTCCTCGACCACTTCCATGACGAGGTGCGCCAGGACTGGGACGACGTGCTGGCGACGTTCCCGCATCCGCACTACGAGATCGTCCCGACGATGACCGTGCACGACGGCGAGTCCGCGGTACGCGGCTATTACGACGAAACGCGCCGCGCTTTTCCCGACCAGGACCACGAAATCATCGCGCTGCGGCACAGTGCCGATGCGGTAATCGTCGAGTTTTGGCTCCTCGGCACCCATCGCGGGCCGCTCGGTAAGATTCCCCCGACCGGACAGCGATTCCGGGTCCGGATGACCGCGTACTTCCTCTTCGACGCCGGCGAACAGCTGGTGTGCGAACGGATTTACTTCGACACGCTCACCATGCTGCGCCAGCTGCTGCGCGCGTACGACGTCCGGAAACCCGCTTCCTGGCCGAAGCTCGTTCGCGCGGTGCGCGGGCTGCTGGCGATGTCCGGCGACCCGGATCCGCGTCTTTCCGACACCACTCCGCCCGCTTTTTGTCGGTGACCCCGCGTACAGTCGGGCGCACACCACGGGAAGGGGGAACCGGTGTCCGACGACGCGGCCATGGGGCTTTACGGACTCACCAAACGGTTCGGGACCACGCTGGCAGTAGACGACGTGCGGCTGGAAGTGCCACGAGGGTCGTTCTTCGGCCTCGTCGGCCCGAACGGCGCCGGGAAAACGACGTCGCTGTCGATGGCGGTCGGCCTGCTGCGGCCCGACGCCGGCGAGGCGCGCGTGTTCGGAGTGGACGTCTGGCGGGAGCCGGAACGGGCGAAAAGCCTGATCGGCGTTCTTCCGGACGGATTGTCCATTCCGGAGCGACTGACCGGGCGGGAGCTGCTCACGTACATGGGCCTGCTGCGCGGGCTCGCGCCGGACACGGTCGCCGAACGTGCCCAGGAACTGCTCGGCGTACTGGAGCTGACCGACGCCGAGCGCACGCTCGTCATCGACTACTCCGCGGGGATGCGCAAGAAGATCGGCCTCGCGACGGCGTTGCTGCACGGGCCGCGGCTGCTCGTGCTGGACGAGCCGTTCGAGGCGGTCGACCCGGTGTCGGCGTCGACGATCCGCACGATCCTGCAGCGGTTCGTCGCTTCCGGTGGTGCGGTCGTGCTGTCGAGTCACGTGATGGCGTTGGTGGAACAGCTGTGCAGCCACGTCGCGGTGATCACGCGCGGCCGGGTCGTCGCCGCTGGCGCGGTGGCCGACGTGCGGGGCGAAGGCACGCTGGAAGACGCGTTCGTGCACATTGTCGGCGGGCGGACCGGTGGAGCGGAGGGGCTGGCGTGGTTGGCGTCCTCGTCCGACTGAAGCTGCGGGTCCTGCGCAATTCGCTGCGCGGGCGGCAGATCGCCGGAATGATCGTCGGCGGCGTCTTCGGTCTGCTGGCAGCCCTGTTCACCATCGGTGTCGCGGTGGTCCCGGTGCCGGAAGCCCGGATCACGGTCGACCTGCTCACCTCGCTCTACGCGGTCTGGATGGCGGGCTGGGTGCTCGCCCCGATCGCGACCGGCGGCGGGGACGACACCCTGCGGCCGGAACACTTCGCGCTGCTGCCGATCGGCCGTCGCAAGCTCGCGGTCGGCCTGCTGGCGGCGAGTTTCGTGGGCGTCACCGCGTTGGTGAGCCTGCTGGCGTTCCTCGGATTGGTGTTCTACGGGCTGCGCTTCGGAGCCGGCGCAGCGCTCGTCGGGCTCGTGTTCACCGTGCTGCAGCTGGCGTTCGTGGTGTTGCTGTACCGCGTGGTGATGGCCGCGCTCGGTGCGCTGCTGACGTCGCGCAAGGGCAAGGAACTGGGCATCATCCTGGTGGCGCTCACCGGGTTGTCCGGCGTCGCGGTGAACTACGTGATGAACAGCCTCGGCCCGGCGATCGTCTCCGGCCGGATGCCCGGCTTCGTCAGCGTCGTGCACGCACTGCCGTCCGGCTGGGGCACGCTCGCGGTGCACGCGGCCGGGGTCGGCGAATGGGGCACCGTCGGCGGCCTTCTCGCCGCGTTGCTCGGAGCCGTCGCGGTCTTGGTCGTGCTGTGGGGCGCGCTGCTGGCCCGCCAGGTCACCACGCCCTCGTTCCGCGGAGCCTCGCGCACCCGCGCGAAACGCACCCGCGCGCGCCGCGGCCTGCTGCCTCCGACTCCGGTAGGCGCCGTGGCACGCAAGGAGCTTTACACCTGGTGGCGAGACGCCCGCCGACGCGTCGCCCTCCTGTCAACGCTGCTCATCGGCTTCGTCATCACCGTGGTGCCATCCTTTTCCCATGGCCCGCAGTCGGTGATGCTGCCGTACTTCAGCGTCGCCGTAGTGATCTTCGCGTCCATGCAGTCCGGCAATCTGTACGGAATGGACGGCAGTTCGCTGTGGCACACGCTGGTCGTCCCCGGGGCCGAACGCGCTGACATCCGCGGCCGTCAGCTGGCGTGGGCACTGATCGTCGCCCCGTTGGCCGTGGTGCTGGCCCTCGTCCTGCCCGGCGTCACCGGCGTGCCAGGTGCGTATCCGTGGGTCCTCGGCCTGGTCCCGGCGACGCTGGGCGCGGGAGCCGGGGTCTTGATGCTGCAGTCCGTCTTCCTCGCCTTCCCCTGCCGGATCAGCGCCGCAGCGGCAGCCCGTGGTCGTCCGGCGGCCGCCCCGGCTGCGCCCGAGCCGCCCTGATGCTGGCGACGACGCTGCTCATCGTGCTCGGCGCGCTGCCGGTGGTGGCGCTGTGCGTGGCCGGGGAGCTGGCAGACCTGCCGGTGCTGCAGTGGCTGGGCATCCCGGCCGGGATCGCGACCGGTGCCGCACTGGCGTGGTGGTGGGGTTCGCTCGCGCAACAACGGCTGGTGGCCCGGGGCCCGGAACTGCTGGCGACGGTCTCCAAAGAACGGTGACGTTTTTCTTGCCGAGGTGTCGAATGGCGTCCAGCGCGTTCGTAGCCAAGGTAAGAGACCCCCGCGTTTGAGGAGTTCGCCATGAAGCAGTACCTGCTGGCCGTCCAAGCAGACGAAACCACTCACGAGACCGGTGCCGAGCTAACCGCCCAGATGGCCCGCACCACCAAGGTCACCGACGACATGAAGGCCGCCGGCGCCTGGGTGTTCGTCGGCGGCCTGCGGCCTTCTGCACGCCACCACGGTGGTCCGCCCCGCGAACGGCGGCGTCACGATGACCGACGGCCCGTTCGCCGAAACGAAGGAGCAGCTGGCCGGCTTCTGGGTAATCCAGTGCGCGGACCTGGACGAAGCCCTATCCTGGGCCGACAAATGCGCCCAGGCCTGCGGCCGCCCCATCGAAGTACGCCCGTTCGCCGACGGCCCGGAGGACGTCGCGTGACACTGGCCGCGGTCTACCGAGCCGAGTACGGCCGCTGCGTCGCCACCCTGACCCGCCTCCTCGGCGACATCGGACTAGCCGAGGAGGCCGTTCAGGACGCCTTCGCCACCGCCGTCACCGCGTGGTCCGAGTCGCTGCCAGCCAACCCCGGCGCCTGGATCGTGACCACCGCCCGAAACCGCGCGATCGACCGCCTGCGCCGGGAATCCACCCGCGAAGCCCGCCACGCGCAAGCCCTGCTCCTCCACCAGCCCGACGAACCAGCCGAGGTGGGCCCCGTGCGCGACGATCAGCTGCGGATGATCTTCACCTGCTGCCACCCGGCCCTGTCCCCGCTCGCACAGACCGCCCTGACCCTGCGCCTGCTGGGCGGCCTGGAAACCGCCGAAATCGCGCGAGCGTACCTGGTCCCGGAGCCGACGATCGCCCAGCGCATCGTCCGCGCCAAAAAGAAGATCCGCGACGCCGGCATCCCCTACCGAGTCCCCGACGAGGCCGCCCTGCCAGACCGCCTGGCGTCCGTCCTGACTGTGCTGTACCTGGTCTTCAACGAGGGCTACACCTCGACTTCCGGCACCCTGGTGCGGACAGACCTGTGCCTGGAAGCCGTCCGCCTGACCCGCGCACTGGCCGACCTGATGCCCGACGAACCGGAAGTCCAGGGTCTGCTGGCCCTGCTCCTCCTGACCGAAGCCCGCCGCCCAGCCCGCGTCGATGCCGCTGGCCACCTGGTCGTCCTGGCCGCCCAAGACCGCTCGCTCTGGAACCAGGACCTGATCGCCGAAGGCCACGCCCTGGTACGCCAATGCCTACGCCGCGGACAGCCCGGGCCGTATCAATTGCAAGCCGCCATCAACGCCGTCCACACCGACGGCGCGACGACGGACTGGCCGCAAGTACTGGCCCTCTACGACCAACTCCTAGCCCACACTCCGACCGCCGTCGTCGCGCTGAACCGAGCCGTCGCCGTCGCCGAAGTGCACGGCCCGGAACTGGCCCTGGCCATCGTGGACACCCTGGAACTCCCCGGCTACCACCTGCTACCCGCCACCAGAGCGGACTTCCTGTCCCGCTTGGGCCGCATCACGGAGGCCGATGCCGCTTATACCGAGGCGATCGCGTTGGCTACCAACGAGACCGAACGGGCTTTCCTGGAAACCCGCCGGTCCCGCCTCACTGACGGCTGAGCCCGGCCTCTCGCCTGCTGCCACTACGCGGGTCCCGCCCAGTTCCCCTGCGACGGTCCGGTTCGGCTTCTACCGCTAGGCCCGGCTGATCCCGCTCGCGCCACTGCTTGCGGAGGTCGGGCCGCTGGCGCAGCGCCTGCACGCATCAGCCCCACCAGCGCGGCACTACCCGGGCACTTCAGCCCGCCAGCACGACGCTATCCGCACACGCCAACCCATCAGCGCTGCGTCGCCTGTGCAGACGAGCCCTCAAGCACGACAGCGTCCGCACATCACGACCCGCCGACACAGCACCACCCGCATCGGCCAGGCCTCGACAGGGCAGCGTCACCCACACCAGCCTGCCAACCCAGCGCCGCCCGTACCGGCCAGCCCCTCAACGCGACTTCGTCCGCACCAGCCAGCCCGTCAACGGCACTGCCCGCACAGGTCAACCGTCAGCGCGGCACCACCCGGCGAAGGTCAGCCTCTCCAACACGGCACCGCCGACACAAGCCAGCCTTCGCCAGCACAACACCACCCGCACAGGTCAGCACGCCAGCGCAGCGTCACCCACACCGGCCCACCACCCCAGCGCCGCCCGCGCAAGCCAACCCACCAACACAGCGCCGCCCGCACACACCGGCCCGCCAACCCAGCGCAGCGTCGCCCACACCAGCCCGCCGACACAGCGCCGCCCGCACACATCAGTCCGCCAGCACAGCATCGCCGCCATCTAATTCCCTCAGCCGCTCCTCTCCCTCCGCCAACCTCCATCCACCAACGCACCCACCTACGGAAGCGCCGCCAACGATTCCTCCAGTGCCGTGTCCGGAAGTTCGTTGTCCACCATCTCCCCGGCCAGGTACGCGCCGTACGCGGGCAGGTCGAGGTGCGCGTGCCCGCACAGGGCCGTCAGAATGACCTTCTCCTCTCCAGTTTCCTTGCAGCGCAACGCCTCTTGAATACACGCCGCCAAGGCATGCGTCGGTTCCGGCGCGGGGATGATGCCTTCCGTGCGGGCGAACTGCACTCCCGCGGCGAAACATTCCTGCTGGCCGATCGCGAGCGCCTCGATGAGACCCAGTTCGTAGATGTGCGAGATCAGCGGCGACATCCCGTGGTAGCGCAGGCCGCCGGCGTGGATCGGGTCCGGGATGAAGCCGTGGCCGAGCGTGTGCATTTTCAGCAACGGGGTGAGACCCGCGGTGTCGCCGAAGTCGTAGGCGTAGCGGCCGCGGGTGAGAGTGGGGCACGCCGCTGGCTCGACCGCGCGGATCACCGGGTTCATCCGGCCGGCCAGTTTCTCCCGCAGGAACGGGAAAGCGAGCCCGCCGAAGTTGGAGCCGCCGCCGGTGCAGCCGACGAGGACGTCCGGGGTGTCGCCGGCCATCTCGAACTGCCGGAGGGCTTCCTCGCCGATCACTGTCTGATGCAACAGCACGTGGTTGAGCACGCTGCCCAGCGCGTACCGCGCGCCCGGGTCCGCCGCGGCCTGCTCGACCGCCTCGCTGATCGCGATGCCGAGGCTGCCCGTCGACTGCGGATTCTCCGCCAGAATCGCCCGGCCGGCCGCCGTGCGGTCCGATGGACTCGGGTATACCTGCGCGCCGAACGTCTCCATCATCAGCTTGCGGTACGGCTTCTGGTCGTACGACGCCCGCACCTGCCAGACCTCGCAGGACAGCCCGAATGTCGCGCACGCGAACGCCAGCGCGCTCCCCCACTGACCGGCGCCGGTTTCGGTGGTGAGCCGCGTGACGCCTTCAGCCGCGTTGTAGAACGCTTGCGGCACAGCGGTGTTCGGCTTGTGCGAGCCGACTGGGCTGACGCCCTCGTACTTGTAGTAGATCCGCGCCGGCGTGCCGAGCGCCTTCTCCAGCCGGCGGGCGCGGTAGAGCGGCGACGGCCGCCAAAGCCGGTAGACATCCCGGACTTCCTCGGGGATGTCGATATACCGCTCGCTCGTGACTTCCTGCTCGATGAGCGCCTGCGGGAACAGCGGAGCCAGGTCCGCCGGCCCGACGGGCTCGCGCGTTCCCGGGTGCAGCGGCGGAGGCGGCGGCTCGGGAAGGTCCGGCACCACGTTGTACCACTGCGTCGGGAGATCGGCCTCGTCCAGGATGTATTTCGTCCGTTCCGCCATTGACGCCTCCTCGGTCGCGGACCCCAACGTAAGCCGGGCAGCGGAAGAAGCCAAGGCCAGGACCGCGCGAGGGGACCCCTCGTGCGGATAAACCGGCAGGTCCACCCATGTGGGCGACCTGTCCACAGTGGAGGGTGTGACCGGTTTTCCGGAAGCGGTTTCCGGCGGGCGCCGGTTTTTGTCGGTGGGTGCCGGTAAGTTCGGTGGCATGGCGACACTAGTGACGTTTCACGCTCATCCCGACGATGAAGCCATCATGACCGGCGGCGTGATGCGCAAGGCGGCCGACGAGGGGCACCGGGTGGTGCTCGTGGTGGCGACGCGCGGGGAAAAGGGCGAGATCCCCGAAGGACTTCTCGACGACGGCGAGCAACTCGCGGAACGGCGGGTCAAGGAGACGCAGGCGGCGGCCGAGGTGCTCGGCGTCTCGCGCGTGGAGTTCCTGGGATACCAAGACTCCGGAATGATGGGCGACCCGGCGAACGACGGCCCGGACACCTTCTGGAGCGCGCCGGTCGAGGAGGCGGCGGAACGGCTGGCGACGATCCTGCGCGAGGAGTCGGCCGAAGTGCTCACCGTGTACGACGACTTCGGCGTCTACGGCCACCCGGACCACATCCAGGTCCACCGCGTCGGCATGCGCGCGGGCGAACTCGCGGGCACGCCGCGGATCTACCAGGGCTCGGCCAACCGCGACCGGATTCGCCAAGCCGCCGAAACCGCCCGGGCGACGGGCGAGGACAGCGTTCCGGACGAGGAGATGACCATCGGCAAACCGGAAGCCGAACTGACCGCGGAGGTGGACGTCACGGCGTACCTGAAGGTCAAGCGAGCGGCGATGCGCGCGCATCAGAGCCAGATCAGCGAGGAGTCGTTCTTCCTGGCCCTGCCGGACGACAAGTTCGGACAGGCCTTCGGAACGGAGTGGTTCATCCGGGAAGGACAGGGGCCGGGGGTGACGGAGACGGATCTGATGAAGGGGCTCTGATTGGGGGCGCACCGTTGGCGCGGGTGCCCGGCGCGGGTCCGCAGGCCCGGGGTGGGTCGGCGGGGTGGCGCGGGCACGAAGAGACCGACAGGCCAACGCAGCTCGGATGCCCGAAGCGGAACGGCGAGGCAGCTCGCGTGCCGAAGGAACCGCCAGCCCAGCGCAGGTCGCACACCCGAAGCGGAACGGCGAGCAGCGCGCCGAGGGAACCGCAAAGCCAACGCAGCCCGCGCGCCCGAAGCGAGACGGCGAAGCAGCGCGCGTACCGAAAGAACCACCAGCCCAGCGCAGCCCGCACACCTGAAGCGAGACGGCGAAGCGGCGCGCGCCGAAGGAACCGCCAAGCCAACGCAGCTCACACACCCGAAGCAGGACGACGAAGCAGCACGCGTACCGAAGGAACCGACAGGCCAACGCAGCTCGCACCTCCGAAGCGAGACGGCAAGGCCGCGTGCGCCGAAGAGACCGCCAGGCCAACGCGCGCTGCGGATCCGGCCCTGACGGCTGGTCGGTGCGGGCGGCGAGCCCGAGGCGGTTCGGCGCGAGCCAGTGGCGGCTTGCGTCGTCGGGCGTCCGGAAGAAGCCGCCGGGGCTTGCCGACCGGGGCGATGGGTCCAGGACAAGGCGGGTGGTCCGGGATGGACGAGACCGCTCGCCAGGCGTGGACCGACGGGCCGAAGCAGGTGCGGGCTGGGTTGAGTCAAATGGCTGGCGCGCGTCCACGAGCATGACCACAGGCCTCCAGACCGCCGTTACCGAGCCGCGGGGAACGGTCGGATGGGCAGGCGCGCCCAGGATCACGCCAGTGCATGCCCAAGGGCCAGCAATAACCACATAACTCAGGCAGGCACTCCGAACGCGGGGACCGGGTGAGTCGGCAGGAGCGCCAACTCACCCGGCGGGCATCACGCAGGGAGGCCCGTCTCCCCCACCCGCTCCGCGGCCACACGCACCGCGTCGAGGATCTTCTCGTATCCGGTGCAGCGGCAGAGGTTTCCCGCGAGAGCCTCGCGGATTTCCGGGTCTGTTGGCGCGGTCCCCCGGTGCACCAGTTCATGCGCGGCGACGATCAGGCCCGGCGTGCAGAAACCGCATTGCACCGCGCCGGCGTCGATGAAGGCTTGTTGCACCGGGTCCAGCTGATCGCCGTCCGCCAAGCCCTCTACCGTGCGGACCTCTCTGCCCTCGGCTTGGCCTGCGGCGACCAGGCACGAACACACTGGGGTACCGTCCAAATACACTGTGCACGAACCGCATTCGCCTTGTTCGCAGGCGTTTTTCGAGCCGGGCAGACCCAGCTGGTCGCGGAGCACGAACAGCAGGCTTTGCCCTTCCCAGACCTCGTCGACGGTCCGGTTCTCGTCATTGACAGTGAGGTTCAGGCGCATTTCGGCTGCCCGCCTTTCCGATAGTCTTCCCAGGCCCAGCTCAACGTCCGGCGGGCCAGTACGGCGATCGCGTGGGTGCGGTAGTCCGCGCTGCCCCGGACGTCGTCGATCGGGGACGCGGCGCTCGCGGCTAGGTCGCCGAAGCGGCGGAGCACTGGGTCCGGCAGTGGGGAGCGGGAGGCCCAGCTGTCGGACAGGGCGTCGCGGAGGAAGTCTTCGGCTGCGGTGGCTCGGCGCGGAGTCGGGGCGGCCGAACCCACCGCCGCGCCTACCCAGCCGGTTTCTGGGGCCAGGTCCAGTGCGAACGAGCACACTGCGATGACCATCGCGTTGCGGGTGCCGACCTTCGCGAACTGCTGCGGGCCGGTCGCGACGGGGAGGTGGATCGCGGCGATCAGCTCGTCCGGGGCCAGTGCGTTGCGTTTGACGCCTTGGTAGAACTCGGTCGCCGGGATCATCCGGACGCCGCGTACGGACTCCACCTCGATCGTCGCGTCGCAGGCCAGCAGCGGCGGGTGGGTGTCGCCGGCTGGGGAGGCCGCGCCTAGGTTGCCGCCGACGGTGCCTCGGTTGCGGATTTGCGGGGAGCCGACGGTGCGGCTCGCCATCGCCAGGCCGGGGAGGCGGGTGCCCAGTTCGGTGATGATCCGGGTGTAGGGCACGCCTGCGCCCAGCCGGATCCGGCCGTCCCTTTCAGTCCACTCCGTCAGGGCGCTGATCCGGGTGAGGTCGAGGAGCGCGGCGGGGCGGCGGTGGTCGAAGTTCAGTTCGACCAGGACGTCGGTGCCGCCTGCCAACGGGACGGCGTCGGGGTGTTCGGCTTTGGCGGCTAGGGCTTCTGCCCAGGTCACGGGGGTCAGGAAATCCACGGGAGTACCTCCGGGAGGCGGGGGTCGCGCGCCGACGGGCTGGGTGGAGGACAAGCGGCCAAACCTGCGAAGCCGCGTGGCGATCAGGGAGTGGCGGACAGGGCGATGTCGTCCGGACGGATCGGGGCCTTCGGCAAGGGCAGGCCGGTCGCGGCGCGGAGGGCGTTCAGGATTGCCGGGGTCGAGGACAGCGTCGGCGGTTCTCCGACTCCGTTCAACCCGTACGGCGAATCCGGATGCGGGAATTCGAACAGGCTGATCGGCATCGGCGGCACGTCCAGCACCGTCGGGATCAGGTAGTCCGTGAACGACGGGTTCCGCACCCGTCCCTCGGCGTCGACCAGGATTTCCTCCATCAACGCCAAGCCAAGGCCCTGTACGCTGCCGCCTTCGATTTGGCCTTCTACGGCCAACGGGTTCATCGCCTTGCCGACGTCTTGGGCGGTGGCCAGTTCGACCACCTTCACCAAGCCCAGTTCGACATCCACGTCCACCACGGCTCGGTGGGCGGCGAAGGCGAACGCGATGTGCGCGGCGCCCTGGCCGGTTTCTGGGTCGATGCCTTCGGTCGGGCGGTGGTGGTACTCGAAGGTGTGCTCGACGGTATCCGCGCCCACCAGGTCGGCGATCGTGCAGACCGAATCTCCAGCGGTGTTCAGGACTTGGTCATCGCTCAACGAAAGCGCTGAGGCAGGGAGGCCCGACACGTCGGCGGCGCGGCGCAGGAGTTCGCGGGCGATGTGGCGGCACGCGCCTTGCACGGCACCGGTCGACATCCACGTCATCCGGGAGGCGGACGCGGAGCCGGCGTCGCCGATTTGGGTGTCGGCGGGGAGGACGACCACGCGGGATACGCCTAGTTCCGTGCTCGTCACCTGCGCTTGGACAGTCGTGACGCCCTGTCCGCATTCAGCGGCGGCGGTGTGTACGGAAGCCACTGGGGCGCCGTTCACCACAGCCAGTGCGACTCGAGCCGTTGAGATGTCGTCGACGCCGCCCGAATAGCCGATCGCTTTCACCCCGACCGCGTAGCCGACGCCGCGGCGCACCCCTCGCCGTGCGTCGTGTTGGCGGCTCCGCCGGGCAGGGAAAGCAGGTCTGTGCCCGCGGCGGGCGGCAGTGGACGGTCGCGGAGGGCTTGCAGCAGTTCCGCGACGGGGGCTGGGCCGTCGACAGCTTGGCCGGTCGGCAGGACGGTGCCGGTGGTCATGGCGTTGCGCAGGCGTAGTTCCATCGGGTCCATGCCTAGCGCGTGGGCTAGTTTGTCCATATTGGACTCGCAGCCGTAGGCCGATTGGACGGCACCGAAACCGCGCATCGCGCCGCAGGGCGGGTTGTTGGTATAGACCGCCAGGCCGTCGATTTCGGCATTCGGAACGTCGTAGGCACCGGTGACGAAATAACAGGCGTTGGCGATTACTACCGGCGAGGTTGAAGTGTAGGCACCGCCGTCTAGGACCAGGCGGGCTTTGACGTAGACCAGGCGACCGTCCTTTGTGGCCCCATGTTCGTAGCGCATCTTCGCGGGGTGACGGTGTACGTGGCCGAAGAAGGACTCGTAGCGGTTGTAGGACATCTTCACCGGACGGCCTAGGCGCAGGGCGAGCATGCACGCGTGCACGTGGACGGAAAGGTCTTCCCGTCCGCCGAACGCGCCGCCGACACCGGCCAGAGTCAGGCGTACTTTTTCGGGCGGCAAGGCCAGGCAAGGGGCTAGCTGTTCGAGATCCTTGTGCAGCCATTGCGAGGAGACATAAAGCTCGACGCCGCCGTCTTCAGAAGGGATTGCCAAGCCGGATTCCGGGCCTAGGAAAGCCTGGTCCTGCATGCCGACTTCGTATTCTCCGGTTACCACGACGTCCGCCTCAGCGTTGTCCACGTCCCCGTGTCGGATCTTTACGTGCCGCACCAGGTTTCCGTTTGGATGGATGGGGCGGACGCCGTCGTCCAAGACCGTCATCGGGTCGGTGACCGGGGTCAGCGGCTCGTAGTCGACCATGATCAGCTTTGCCGCCTGGCGGGCGGTTTCCGGATCATCGGCGGCGACTAGCGCGACGGGTTCGCCGTGGTAGCGGACTTCGTCCACCGCTAGAACCGGTTGATCGGCCGACTTCATTCCGTAGGTTTTCGCGCCGGGCACGTCCTCGTGGGTCAGCACGGCGTGCACGCCCGGTTGAGCGAGGGCTTTGCTCGTGTCGATGGACCGGATCCGTGCGGCCGCGTATGGGCTGCGCAGCGTGGTCGCCCAGACCATGCCCTCGATCCACAGATCGGACGAATAAGCGAACCGACCGGTCACCTTGGCGGTACCGTCCGGACGGAGGGCGCTTTCGCCCACCCCGGCGGCTTTTCCGGTTTCCGCGGCGTGTACCAGCGAGTCCACAGTGACCACCAGCTTTCCTGCGTTGCCGACTGCACGGGATTCAACACGTGTAGATTCGGACTGTCAACGGCTCTTCGGGTATCGTCTGGCGCATGCAGCGGGTCACCCGGGACGATGTCGCACGGCGGGCGGGCACCTCGCCTGCCGTGGTCAGTTACGTGCTCAACAACGGCCCGCGCCCGGTCGCGCCCGCCACGCGAGCGCGGGTCGAGCAGGCGATCGCCGAACTCGGTTACCGGCCGAATCTCGTCGCGCGGGCATTGCGGTCCACGCGCAGCAATGTGCTCGGGCTGGTCGTTCCGGACAGCAGCGAAGGCTACTTCACCCAGCTCACCCACGCGGTCGAGCGGGCGGCTTTCGCGCGCGGATCCCTGGTGCTGCTCGGGAACTCGGCATTCTCCCGGGAACAGGAGCTGCGGTACGCCGAATCGCTGGCGAACATGCGCGTGGACGGTCTGCTGCTGGTCCGCGCCGAGATCGCCGGAGCGGCGGCGACGCATTCCACTTTGGACGTCCCGGTCGTCTACCTGCACCACCACGCCCCGGCCGGTGCCGCCGCGCCGTCCGTGGTGCTGGACAACAAGGCGGGCGGGCGGCTGACCACCGAACACCTGCTCGGGCACGGCTACCGGGAAATCGGGTGCCTCACCGGAACCGCGCGGTCCGGGCCGGTGGCCGATCGGGCTCGAGGGTGGACGGAGGCGATGCGAGCGGCGAAGCGAAGCGCGGGCAATGTCGTTCGCACCGGCCTGGACCGGCATGCCGCTCGCGCGGACATCCGTCGGTGGCTGCGCTCGCCGGAGCGTCCGCGAGCGATCATGGCGACGGCCGACGGGCTGGCGCTCGATACGCTTACGGTCGCGGCGGAACTCGGCCTCAGCGTTCCGAAAGACCTTGCGGTGATTGGCTTCGGCGGCACAGACGCAGCCGCGCATAGCTGGCCGACGCTGTCCACCGCCGGACATTCCTTCGACGACTTCGCGGACGCCGCGGTGTCCACTCTGGACAAGGTCAAAGAGGGCACCCAGCCAAAAGACCGTATCCTCGACGTGCACCTGACCGCGCGCGCCAGCTGCGGGTGCGACTAAACCCGCAGCCGGCGCGGCTTAGCCTCAGGAGTTCGCGGTCTCCGCCCACGCCGAAGGCGTATAGCCGAGATAGTGCGACGCGTGCGTATTCGCCGCGGAAGCCTGCGGAATGTCCCCGCGCAAATACGCTTCAGCTTCCGCCTTGTCCTTCGGCGGCGGTGTCGGCGCGAGGCCGAGCAGCTTGGCCATATTGTTGCCGAGGTAGCCTTCCAGGTCGTCCTCGGACAGGTTCAGGCCCTGCGGCGGCTGGTGGCACAGCACTTCCAGCTCCCGCGCCCACATGCCAGGCTCGTTGGGCGGCGAATCGGTGCCGAAGACCAGGTCGCTCTTCTTCATTTCCTTGGCGAATTCGACGATCCGCGACTGCAGCAGCCAGCCCGATTCGCCGATCACGTTCGGCGAGTCCTGGATCATCCAGAACGCCTCGAAACAGTAGACGCCGCCGGTCTGGATGCCGAAGTGGCCGAGGATGAACGTGACGTTCGGGAACTCGCGGATGATCGGGTAGAACTGGGTCGGGATCGAGTACGGCCCGTCCCCGGTGTGGATCAGCACGATCACGCCGAGTTCGTCGCACACCCGCATCACCGGCCGCAGCCAGTCCAGCGCCCGGTCCGGCCGGTAGGAATGCATGTTGGCGTGCAGTTTGAGCATCTTGTAGCCGTATTCCTTCACGTGGAAGGCCAGCTCCGCCGCGCCGTTTTCCGGGCCGAACCGCGGGTTGTACATGAAGTTTCCGACGAACCGGTCCGGATACCGCTGCACGAGCGAGGTCACGTACGCCTGGTATTCGCGGATGCCCTCGCGGCCGGTTTTGTTGCCCTCGCGCCAGGTCGTGTTGCCCGGCGGCGGCATGATGCAGCTGACGTCCACGCGCCGCGGCTTGCCGTTGATCCAGAATGGACCGTCCATCATCTCCAGCGTGCGCTCGCCGGTGAACGGGGTTCCGGTGTGCCGCCAGGCTTCGTCGACGAGATTCGTCGGATGGACATGGGTATCGATAATCACCGGATGTCTCCTTACGCAAGACTTGAGTAAAGGACTCCCCGGCCGCGCTTCACCGCACCTACGGGACCCGGAAGCACGATCCGCGCTTCCGGCGCAACCGAGTGCAGCACCTTCGCTGCCCGCTGTCAACACATGATCGCCGAATGCCTTGCGCGGCAAGACTTTTCCGGAGCCCGCTCTTGACACCGGACGCGGAAGGGCTTTGCATTGAACGACCCGGCGGCGCTGCCGGGCGCCGGTGACCTCCCTTCTGGGCCAACCGTTCGGCCAGCTGCCTCCAGCCGTGCGCTGGAGCCGAACGCCGGGCCGGGTCCGCCCCGCCCGGGGAAGGGCGGCCCGATGTCGGCTGCGGAACCCTGCGACCTCCTCCTGACCGGCGGTGCCGTGGTGACCGTCGACGACCAGCGCACAGTCCACCAGCCCGGCCACGTCGCGATCACCGGCGACCGGATCGCCGGCGTCGGACCGGGCGCCGGCACCGAACGCTGGCAGGCCGGGGAGGTCGTCGACTGCCGGGGCAAGGCGGTGCTGCCCGGCCTGGTCGACGGGCACAATCACCTCTACCAAGCGCTCGCTCGCGGCCTTGGCGAAGGCATGTCGATCGTGCCGTGGCTGTGCGAATTCATGTGGCCGTATTCGATCGCCATCACCGGGCCCGAGGCAGTAGCCGGGGCGCGGCTCGGCGCGGTGGAAGCGTTGCGCGCCGGCATCACGACGGTGATCGACAACCATTACGCACCAAGTGATCTTGAAACGACGCTCGCGGTCGCCGACGTCATTGAGGAGGTCGGGTTACGCGGCGCGGTCGCCCGCGGCATGCTGGGCGAACGCACCGAAATCGCCGACCGCCGCGGCCAGCCGAGCGAGCTGTTCCGGTATTCGAGCGAGGACGAATTCGCGATCACTCGCGAGGCGATGCAACACCGGCCGCCGTCCTCGAAGGTCGCGGTGTGGCCAGCCGCGCTCAACCTCTGCTACGTGGACCAAAAACTAGTCCGCCGGACGGTCGAACTCGCCCAGGAATTCGGCACTCGCTGGCACACCCATTGCTGCGAGAGCGCCACCGATCCGGTCAGCTACCTCGAAACCCACGGGGTCCGGCCGGTGGAATGGCTCGCGCGGGAAGGGCTCCTCGACGAACGGGCCACCCTCGCGCACGCGATTTGGCTCGACGAGGCCGAAATCGAGCAGGTCGCGGCCGCCGGTGCCGGGATCTCGCACAACCCCGCGTCCAACGGTTACCTCGCGTCCGGCACCGCGCGGATCGCGAGCATGCGGAAACAAAATGTTCCGGTCGCCCTTGGCACCGACGGTCCCAGCTGCGGCCACCGGCAAGATCTTTTCGAGGCAATGAAACTCAGCGTCTTCGGCCAGCGAACGGCCACTTTGGACCCGACCGCGCTGCGGGCCGAGGACGCGCTGGAAATGGCTACCCGCGAGGGAGCCCGATACGCCGGAATCGACGCGGGATCCCTCAGCGAGGGCAAACTCGCCGACGTCATCGTCACCGCGCTCGACCGTCCGCACGTGCGCCCGGTGCACCGGGCTGTCGCCGCCCTCGTCTACTCCGCCCGCGGGTCCGATGTGGAGCTGACGATCGTGGGCGGCGAGATCGTCTACCGCGACGGACACTGCGTCCGCGTGGACGAAGCGGCCGCCGCCGACGAGGCGGAACGGCATGCGGCCCGGCTGCTGAAGCGCAGCGGCATGGGCGGCCTGCTCACTCCCTGGGCGCGGTGATCCGCGCCCCTGTCCCGCTGTGGAGGAAACCATGCGATTCCGTCCGCGCCCCACCCGAGCCGAAACCACCCGCGACGCCGTCGACACCGTCCCCCGGCTGCGGCAGCTGCTCCCGCTGGGCGTGCAGCATCTGCTGGTCGCCTACTCCGGAATGGTCACCGTGCCGCTGCTGATCGGGATCGGCGTCGGCCTCTCCACCGCGCAGATCGCCACGCTCATCACGGCGAACGTGCTGGTCAGCGGGGTCGCGACGCTGCTGCAGACGCTCGGGATCGGCAACGTCGGGGCCCGGCTGCCGATCGTGATGGGCTCGACCTTCACCGGCATCACCCCGGCCATCATCGTCGGCAAGGAGGCCGGGCTGCCCGCGGTCTTCGGCGCGACGATCGTCGCCGGGCTGCTGACCTGGCTGATCGCGCCGTGGTTCAGCAAGCTGATCCGGTTCTTCCCGCCGATCGTCACCGGGACCATCATCGCGATCATCGGGTTCTCGCTGCTGCCCTCCACCGCGACGCTGATCGCCGGGTCCAATCCGGACGCCGCCGACCACGGTTCGGCCGGACGGCTGATCCTCGGGCTCGGCACCATCGTGCTGACTGTCTGTTTGGAACGGTTCGCCCCGCCCGCCGTGCGCCGGTTCGCGATCCTGATCGCGCTGGCCGCCGGCACGCTCGTGGCGGTTCCGCTCGGCATGGCGGACTTCAGTTCGGTCGCCAAGGCGGAATGGGTCGGCGTGGTGCAGCCCTTCGAATTCGGCCTGCCGACTTTCGCCTTGTCCGCGTTGCTGCCAATGATCATCGTGCAGCTGGTGAACATGGTGGAATCGACCGGCGACACGCTCGCCATCGGGCAGATCGTGGGCCGCGACGTCGGCCCGCGCGAGATTTCCCGGGCCTTGCGCGCGGACGGGATCGGCACCGCGTTCGCGGGCGTTTTCGGCTCGTTCACCGTCGTCACCTTTGGCGAGAACGTCGGACTGGTCAGCATTACCCGGGTGATGAGCCGGTTCGTGGTCGCCACCGCGGGCGCGGTGCTCGTGCTCATGAGCCTGGTGCCGAAGCTCGGCGCGGCGGTCGCGTCGCTGCCCGGTCCGGTGCTCGGCGGGGTCGGAGTGGTCATGTTCGGTACCGTCGGGGCGGTCGGGCTGCGCATCATGGGCCAGGCGGATCTCAGCAACGGCCGCAACATCCTGATCGTCGCCATCTCGTTCGGCTTCGGCCTGCTGCCGGTCGGCGCGCCAGAGTTTTACCAACATCTGCCCGTGGTGGTGCAAACGGTACTGACGAGCGGGATCGCGGCCGGCGGCATCGCGGCCTTCCTGCTGAACCTCGTGCTCAACCGCCGCGAGCGCGCCCCGCGCACCGGGCCGGAAGCCGCGCCCGGGTATTGACCCTCGGCGGCTTCCGATGCACCATAGTCGAAACTCCTTGCAGGGAAGGAAAAATCTTCGATCATCCCATAACCCCGTAGGTGCGGCGGCAGGATTCGCGCGCGGCCGGGGGTCTTCGACGCCGGCCACGCCCGTCCGGCTCCGGCGACGACCCACGATCCGCCCGGCCGGCCGCTTTCCGGTTCCGCCGGCCCAACGAGGTGAGGGAATCATGGCCAGTCCCCTGTCCCCAGTGGACGAACGTCCCCGATTCGGTCCGTTGGTGCTGCTGGGTTTGCAGCACGTGCTCGTGATGTACGCCGGTGTCGTCGTGGTGCCGATCGTGGTCGGCGCCGGGCTAGGGCTGCCGCAGGCGCAGATCGCCGACCTGGTCAGCGTCGACCTGGTGCTCGCCGGGATCGGCACCCTGCTGCAGGCGCTCGGCGTCTGGAAATTCGGCATCCGGATGCCGCTCGTGGTCGGAGCCGCGTCCAACGGAATCGTCCCGATGGTGCTGATCGGCAGCACGCAGGGGCTGTCCACAGTGTATGGCTCGCTGCTCGTGGTCGGCGTGCTCTGGGTGCTGATCGCACCGTTGTTCAGCAAACTGCTCAAGCTGTTCCCGGAGGTCGTCACCGGAACCGTCATCACCTTGATCGGCTTGACGCTGATTCCGGTCGGGCTGAAACTCATCGCCGGTTCCAATCCGTCCGCGCACAACTACGGTGCGCCAGCGAATCTCGCGCTTGCCGGGTTCACGCTCGCGTTGATCGCGGTGTTCTACCGGGTCTTCCGGGGATTGCTGGGCCAGCTCGCTATGCTGATCGCGCTGACCGTCGGGGCGATCGTCGGCTGGCTCACCGGGCTCGGCAGTCTCGCCGGAGTCGCCAACGGTCCCGTTTTCGGACTGCTGAAACCACTGCACTACGGAGCGTTGCATTTCGACATCCCGTCGATTCTCCTGTTCCTGGTGATCGTTTTCGTGCTCATGGTCGAGGCGTCCGGACAGGGGCTCGCGGTCGGGCAGGTGGTCGGGAAGAAGGTCGGACCGCGCGACGTCGCCAACCTGCTGCGCGTTGACGGCCTGCTCACCGCGCTCAGCGGCGTGTTCAACGGATTTGCCTACACCACCTTCGGCCAGAACATCGGGCTGGTCGCGCTGACGAAGGTGCGCAGCCGGTATCCGGTCGCGGTCGGCGGCGTGATTCTCATTGTTTTCGGGGTGGTGCAACCGATCGGCCGGGTGATCGCGGCGATCCCGCAACCGGTGATCGGCGCGGCGGCCGTCGCGACCTTCGCGGCGCTGACGGTCTCCGGTATTCAGCTGCTGTCCCGAGTGGACTTCAACAAGACCGGCAACCTCGTGATCGTGATGCTTTCGCTCGGGGTCGGGCTGATCCCAGCGGGCGCGCCGGACTTCTACAAGCAGTTCCCGTTCGCCGCGCAGGTTTTCCTGAAGAGCGGCGTCGCTACGGGCACTGTCCTGGCGGTGCTGCTGAACCTGCTTTTCTTCGCCCGCCGGAAACAGCGACCAGAAGAGCCGCTCGTACAACCGGAACCCGCCGCTAAGCTTTCCCAGTCCTGAAAGGACGTCATGGGCACCGAACCGCAGCGGCCCCGGCTGATCGTCGGCATCACCGGGGCCAGCGGCCCGCACCTGGCCGTCCACCTGCTCACCGCGCTGCGCAAGCTCGGCACGGTGGAAACGCATCTGGTCATGTCCCGGGCCGCGCACCGCACCATTGAACTGGAAACCGGAATGCCACCCGCCGAAGTCGCCGAACTGGCCGACGTCCACCATTCGCGTGGGGACATCGCCGCGTCGATCGCGTCCGGTTCCTTTCGCACCATGGGCATGGTGGTCGTGCCGTGCTCGATGAAAACCGTCGCCGGGATCGCGCACGGCTACAGCGACGACCTGCTCGTCCGCGCGGCCGACGTCACGTTGAAAGAACGCCGTCCGCTCGTGCTCGTGGCCAGGGAAACCCCGCTGAGCCTCGTGCACCTGCGCAATCTGGTGGCGGTGACCGAGGCGGGCGCGACCGTGCTGCCCCCGGTTCCCGCCTTCTACCACCAGCCCGAGTCCATTGAGGACATCCTCGCCCACCTGACCGGCAAGGTGCTCGACCAGTTCGGCATCGACCACGAACTGTTCGCCCGCTGGCAGGGACCGCCCGTCTCGCAAGGAGTTTCGCGGTGAACCACCGGCAAGATCCCCATGCCTTCCTCGACCAGTACCGCCGCGAGTTTCCCGAGGATGTGCTCGTCCTCGACGATCCGGTCCCGGCAGACGAGGGCGTCACCGGGGTGATCTACGAACTCGCCGCGGCCGGACGGCACGAGATGGTGCAGTTCCGGAAGGTGACCGGGCTCGACGTACCGGTGGTCAGCAACATGTTCGCCTCGCGGCAGCGCATCGCCCGCATGCTCGATACCAGACCGTCCGGTTTGCACAGTGCCTACCAGGAGCGGGCACGACGCGCGGTACCGCCGAGGGTGGTCGACAGCGGACCGGTACTGGACAACGTGACCACCGAGATCGACTTGGCGACCATCCCGATGCTGCGACACTTCGCCAGCGATCGATCCCCTTATGTCACCAGCGGAATCATCGTCGCCGAGGACCCGGACACCGGCGTCGGCAACCTCAGCTACCACCGCGCGATGCCGCATTCCCAAACCGAGTTGGCGACCAGCCTGCATTCGCGTGGCGACCTGTGGCGGATGCTGCAGAAGTACGCCGAGCGCGGCGAACCGATGCCGGTCGCGATGGTACTCGGCGGGCATCCGCTGTTCATGCTCGCCGCGTCCGCCCGGGTCGGCTACGACGTAGACGAGCGCGCGGTCGCCGGCGGGTTGCTCGGCGAACCGCTGGAAGTCGTACGCACACCGCGGCACGGCATCGGCGTACCGGCCTGGTCGGACTTCGTACTGGAAGGCACCATCGACGCCTCCGAACACGCCGAGGAAGGCCCATTCGGCGAATTCTCCGGCTATTCCTCGAACCGCTCGACTAACAACGTGCTCCGGGTGCAAACGATCCTGCGCCGCTCCGACGCCATGCTCATCGACGTCGTCGGCGGCAACACCGACGAGCACCTGAATCTCGCCCGCGTGCCACGGGAATCCGAAATGGCCGAGAAACTCAAGGCCCGATTCCCGGACGTCACGGCAGTGCACTACCCGACGTCCGGAACGCACTTCCACTGTTACGTCGCACTACGCCAGCGACGCCCCGGTCAAGCCCGCCAGGTGATGCTCGGCCTGCTCGGCTGGGACCCGTACGTAAAGACGGTGATCGCGGTGGACGAGGACGTCGACGTCACCAGCGACAGCGACGTCCTCTGGGCACTCGCCACACATTTCCAGCCGCACCAGGACTTGTTCACAGTGGACGGTCTGCCCGGCTCGCCGCTCGACCCGTCCTCGGGATCCGACGGCACGACCTCGCGAATGGGCCTGGACGCCACCCGCGGCCCGCACTTCGACGGCAATCGCATCGTCGTCTCCGAAGAAGCACGTCAGCACGCTCGCCGGATTCTCGGCGCGAATGGTTAAGGAGGGCATCAGCATGACCAAAATCCCGGTGACGGTACTGACCGGCTTTCTCGGCTCCGGCAAAACCACGCTCGTCAACCACATTCTCACCGCGAACCACGGACACCGGATCGCGGTTATCGAAAACGAGTTCGGCGACATCCCGATCGACAACGCGCTGGTGCTCGGCGGCGACGAGAAGATCATCGAAATGAGCAACGGCTGCTGCCTGTGCTGCACCGCACGCACCGATCTGATCGAAATCCTGCAGTCGCTGCTGCGCCGCCGCGAACGGTTCGACCGGATTCTCATCGAGACCAGCGGCATGGCCGACCCGAACCCGGTCGCGCAGACGTTTTTCGTGGACGACGAGGTGTCCGCCGCCTTCGCACTGGACGCGATCGTGACGCTGGTCGACGCGCGGCACGTCGGCAGCCACCTCGAAGAGGGCGAACACGACGGCGTCGGCGGCCAGGTGAGCAACCAGATCGCGTTCGCCGACCGGATCGTGCTCAACAAGATCGACCTGGTCACCGAGCCGGAAATCGAGGAGCTGCGCGCTCAGCTCCGTTCGGTCAACGCGACCGCGGACATCATCCCGTCCAGCTACGGCAGCGTCGACCTGGACGACATCCTCGGCATCAACGCCTTCGACCTGAACCGCACCGTCGCCGCCGACCCGGACTGGCTCGAGGACGAGTCCCACCACCACGATCCGACGCTGGAATCCGTCTCGCTGGAACTCGACTACCCCCTGGACCGCGCCGCGTTCGAGCAATGGCTCACCGCCCTGCTGGCCGAACGCGGCGACGATCTCTACCGCTTCAAGGGAATCCTCGCCTTCGACCGCCGCACGGTGCTGCAAGGCGTGCACCGGATCTACGAACTAACCGACGCCGGCGACGGGGATGCCGCACCACCGATCAGCAAGCTCGTCCTCATCGGCCGAAACCTAGACCGCGCGGAGCTGACCGACACAGTGTCCCGCTGTCAAGCGAGCGCTGCGGTCACATCCAGTTCGACAAGCTGACCCGAAAACCCCAGACAGGTCACGCCGACGAGCGTGCTTGCCGTGGTGAACGCCGCCGCGATCGAGGAGTTCACGAACCGCTGCCACACCGCGGAGAGGGTCGGCTCGTCGGAGGTGGCCACGTAAATCACCGTGCGCACCACGTCCTCCGGGGTCGCGCCAGCGTGTGCGAGCGCGACCTCGGTGTTGGCGACGACCTGGTCCACCTGGGCAAGCACGCCGCCCGGCACGACCTCGCTGTCGACCGTCAGCGGACATTGCCCAGCAAGATGCACGGTGCGGCGCGCGTCGACGGTGGTCACGTGGTGATAACCGGGTGTCGGATGCAGGGAGGGCGGGTTCTGCCGTTGAATGGTCACGGGCGGATCGTCGCTCATCGCGGCGGCGGATCGCCACGGGATTTTTCGACCGGGAGGGCGTATGCGCAGAACCATCGACTGGGCCGACGGGGCGATCGTGATCGTGGACCAGGTCGCCCTTCCAGCCGAGTACCACACCCTGACGCTACGCACCGTGACCGAACTGATCAACGCGATCCAACGGCTCGCCGTACGCGGGGCACCAGCCCTGGGCGCGGCCGGAGCACTCGGAGTCGCACTAGCTGCCTACCAAGGCGGAGATGTCCAAGCGGAGGCCACCCGAATCGCACACGCCCGGCCAACCGCAGTCAACCTGGCCTGGGGCGTTTCCCGAGCACTAGCCCAGCTACCCCACGGCCCTGACGCGGTGCTGGCCGAAGCACAGGCGATGCTCGACGAAGACGAACAACGCAACCGAGCCGCATCAGCACACGCAGCGGAGATCGTGCTGGACTCATGCCCACGCAGGCCATTGCGGCTGCTCAGCCACTGCAACACCGGCCACCTGGCGACGGTCGCCTGGGGAACGGCACTCGGCGTCGTCTGGCACCTGCACGCCCGAGGCTTGGTGGAATCGGTACTGGTCGACGAAACCCGGCCGTTGCTTCAGGGTTCCCGACTCACCGCATGGGAACTAGAGCAAGCCGGAGTGCCATACCGAGTACAAGCGGACGGAGCAGCAGCCGCAGCAATGGCACGCGGACTGGTGGATTGCGTCCTGGTAGGAGCGGATCGAATCGCCGCAAACGGGGATGTGGCCAACAAAATCGGCACCTACGGACTAGCCATCGCAGCCGCACACCACAAAATCCCGTTCGTAGTAGTAGCCCCAACATCCACAGTGGACACATCACTGGCCACCGGCGCAGACATCACCATCGAAGAACGAGCAGCCACCGAGCTGACGGAATTCGCACCCCCGGCGCAGCAGCCTTCAACCCAGCCTTCGACGTAACCCCCAACGCACTAATCACCGCAGTAGTAACCGAAAACGGCGTGTTCCGCCCGTAGCCGGTCCGTGAGGGGCCCCTTCACGGACGTAGATTCCCTCAAGGAGTCCTTCACGGACCGAAACCGCCGCCGATGCACTCACCTAGCGAGGCACCCAGCCCCTCCCCCGCACCCCGATACGAAGCCGCCCTGCGGTCGGTGGGTGTTTGTCAAGGCATCTTTCCCGCCTTGACAAACACCCACCGACCGTCAGCACAATCAGGCTTCGGGGTGCCCCACGCAACGCCCCTACGGCCGAGGCCCCACCACCTCAACACCATCCCGCACCAAAATCGCCATAGCCGGACAAGAATCCGCCGCATCCAACACCGTCTCATCCGGCTCAACAGAGCCGACGACAGCACGCGCCGCGGAACCATCCAACACAAACACCTCAGGCATCAACGAAGCACACATCCCACTCCCAATGCACACCCCGCCATCAACCTCAACAGTCCAACTCATCAACTCACCACCCCACCGGCATAGACCGAGGCCCCCGAACCAACATCTGCGTCTTCCACTCAATATCCCCAGCCAACCGCAACCCAGGCAATTCCCGAGTCAACGCCCGCAACGCCTCCTGCAACTCCAGCCGAGCAAGCGGCGCCCCCAAACAATGATGCACCCCGTGCCCAAACCCAAGATGATGATTCTCCCCCCGATCCAGCACCAGCTGATCCGCCGCACTGAACTGCAGCCGATCCCGGTTAGCCGCCCCCACAGCCACCAGCACCGGCTCCCCTTGGCGCACCAGCACGTCGCCGACCTGGACATCCTCCACCGCATACCGGGCAAACCCGGCCCCAGCCCCCAGAGGCACGAACCGAAGCAATTCCTCCACCGCGGTCGGAATCAACCCAGGATCAGCACACAACCGCTCCCACTGCTCATGCTCATCCAGCAACGCATACACAAAGTTGGGAATCTGGCTGGCAGTAGTCTCATGCCCGGCGACCAAAATCCCGACGCACAGGTCGACCAGCTCCAGCTCAGTAAGCCGATCCCGAACATCCCGAGCCTCGATCAGCGCAGTCATCAAATCGTCCTGCGGCTCGGCACGGTGCTCAGCGATCAACCCAGCCATGTACGCCCGCAGTTCCTCACGGCTGCGCTCTGACTCCTCCGGCGTAAGCCGCGTAGTCGACAAGGCAGCATCGCTCCACTCGCGGAACTGCGGCCGGTCCCCGACCGGGACGCCAAGCAGTTCGCAGATCACCGCGACCGGAATCGGCAGCGCATACAGGTCGACCAGGTCAGCCGGCTGGCCATGCTCGCGCAGCTGGTCGATCAGCTCGTTGGCCAGCCGCGCGACCCGGGGCCGCAGTTCCTCGACCCGCCGCGCGGTGAACGCCTTCGCGACGAGCGTGCGCAGCCGGGTGTGATCCGGCGGGTCCATCGACAGGATGCCGCCCGGACGGCGGTAGTCCGACATCCGCGGCTCGTCGCTTTCCTGTGCCAGCGCACGGGAAAACCGCCGGTCGCCGAGCACCAGACGGGCGTCGGCGTAGCGCGTTGCGAGCCAGGCGGCCTCGCCGTGCGGCATCTGGACGCGGATCATCCCGGCGCTCTCGCGAGCGGCGGTGTAGGCCTCGTTGAGCGCGAGACCCGCCTCCTCGTTGAACGGGTAGGCGAGCGGTTCGGTGTGCGTGGTGGTCATGCCAACGACTCCCCGGGTCCCTTTGTAAGCAGGTGCTTACATGCCTACACCCGGGGTTGGCTGCCCGTCAATCCGCCAAGAGCTTCCGGAAAACCCCGCGACATCCGCTCTAGGCTCAACCCAATGACTTCCTCGTGGACGAACGAAGCCGCTATCCAGCAGTGGGACACCGCCAGCACCCGGGAATCCATGGAAGCGACCGCCGAGCGCGGCGACTTCGCGAAGCAGCATCTGGTCAACCCCGTCCTCCTCCGACTCCTCGGCGACGTGCGCGGCCGGAGGGTGCTGGACGCGGGCTGCGGCAACGGGTACTTCAGCCGGATTCTCGCCGCGCGTGGGGCCGAGGTGACCGGGGTCGAGCCCGCGACGAGCCTGATCTCGTTCGCACGGGAGAAGTCTGGGGACGATATTTCTTACCTGCAGGCGGATCTCACCCAGTTGCCGAAGCTGGAACCGTTCGACGCGGTCGTGTGCAGCATGGTGTTGATGGCGATTCC
Source organism: Amycolatopsis sp. WGS_07 (assembly GCF_045278895.1). Classification (NCBI taxonomy): domain Bacteria; kingdom Bacillati; phylum Actinomycetota; class Actinomycetes; order Pseudonocardiales; family Pseudonocardiaceae; genus Amycolatopsis; species Amycolatopsis sp. WGS_07. The sequence goes on from NZ_CP136053.1 coordinate 97,146, forward strand.
CGACTGGAAGCCCGCGATGCGCGCCTGCGTCGAGGCGCTGCGGCCGGGCGGGCTGTTCGTGTTCGCGATCGTCCACCCGGCTTTCGAGGAGTTGTTCGGCACCTGGCGCGAGTACGGCGAGTACCGCCGGAAGGAGTACCTGGCGGAGTACGAGATCGTCGGCGGCGACGCGTCCGACTTCCATCGGCCGCTTTCCGCGTATCTCAACGAGGCGGCCGCGCTCGGCTGCCGGGTGCGCGAGGTCGTCGAGCCGGGGCTGGATCCCGAGGTGGCCGAGGCGAACGGGATCGAGAGTTATGTGCGGATGCCGAACTTCCTGATCGTCGCTGCGGAAGCCGGCTGCCCGTCCGGCCTATAACCGGTTCCCGAAAGGCCCAGCCGCGGCCGCTTTGTCGATAGCGTGGGTCGTATGCTCGATTACGGCCTGGATTTGTCCGAAGTAAACCGCGAAGTCGCATTGACGGATCTGCTCGCCGAAGGCGACGACCTCGACGCGGTGGCAGCCGCGGAACCCGACTGGTCGAGACCGACCCCAGCGAAGGGCTGGACGATCGGCCACCAGATCGCCCACCTCGCGGCGGCCGACGCGAACGTCCTCCTCGCCATCCGGACGCCGGAGAAGTTCGCCGCGGTCCTCGACGAGGACGCCGACGTCGTCGCGGCCGAGGGAGCAGCACGGCCGCGCGAGGAACTGCTGGACCAGTGGCGCGGCGGACGGGCCGAAGTGGCGGCGGTGCTCGGCGAGATCCCGCTGGACCAGGCGTTTCCATGGTACGGATCGGAGGCCACCGCAACGCTCCTGGTGCCGCTTCGGCTGTTGGAAACGTGGGCGCACGGGCAGGACATCTACGACACCGTCCGGGTCGAGCACCGGCCGACCGACCGGCTCAAGCACATTGCCGCGCTGGGTGTGGCCGCGCGCGGGCTTTCGTTCTACGCCGCCCGGCTCCCGCTGCCAACCGAGCCGATCCGGGTCGAGCTGACCGGCCCGGACGGCACCGTCTGGACGTGGGGCCCGGAAGACGCCGGGCAGCGGATCCGGGGCAGCGCAAGGGATTTCTGCCTGCGCGTCACCCAGCGTCGCGCCCTGTCCGAGACCGCGCTGGCCGCGGTCGGCGAGGACGCGAAGACGTGGCTGGAGAACGCGCGGGTCTTCCTCTGACGGCTAGCGACGTTTGGGCCGGAGCAACGCGACGCCCACCGTCAACGCACTCGTCGACGCCACGTGGATAGCCAGCGCCTTCCGGTTCGGCGCCCACACCCCGGTCGTCGGGCCGCCCGACCACATCGCCGCCACGAAACCGCCCGCGGCACAAGCCATCGCACGCCACAACGCCGGCGACCGACGCGCTCCGGCCGCCAATCCGCTGCCCACCGCACCGAACGCGCCCGCGGTGATCAACGCTTCGCGCGCCATGTGGTACTGCACGTGACCTTCGCCGTGGCGGACCTCCGGTGCGCGGTAGCTCGGGTCGGTGATGTGCGTGACCGTCTGCCACACCGAAGGCATCGCGGCGGCCACGCCCGCGATAACCGCCGCCGCGCCAAGGGTTTCCCGCTTCATTGAGATTCCTTCCCCTTGAGGTGATGCGAAACCCGCCGCAGCGCGTCGTTCACCACGTCGATGGTTTGCTGGTCGAGAACGTTCGCGATCTCGCGTTCGATCTCGGTCTTGAGCGCGAACGACGCGAGCGCCTGCCGTTTGCCCTCCTCGGTGAGCGACACGAACACCGAGCGCCGGTCGCCGGGGTCCTTGTCGCGGCGGACCCAGCCGCGCGATTCGAGCCGGGTGATCCGGTGCGTGACCGAACCCGAGGTCAGCTCGACCGCGGTCATCACCTGCCCCGGCGTCAGCCGGTGCTCGGGCGCGCGCTTGAGCGCGGCGAGCATTTCCAGCTCCCACAGTTCGATCCCGTGCGCGGACAGTTCGCGGCGCATCGCGAGTTCCAGCTGGTGCGCGACCCGGCGCAGCCGGTAGGACAGCGATTTCGCGCCCAGCACGCTCTCGTCGCCGCCACCGCGCCGGACGGCGTCGACCAGGTCGTCGACCGCGTCCCGGGAGGGAGTGTTCACCGGCACGGCCCTTTCTCTCGACATCAAGACAGTGAGATAATACCTTGACGTCAAGAGAGTTCGCGAGGCGAGCGACGGAGGGGAACCATGGAGATCGAGGTCGCAGTGATCGGCGCCGGGCCCGTTGGCATGGCGGCGGCCGCGTTCCTGCACCGGGCCGGGGTGGCGGTCCGGGTGTTCGAGGCGAATCCGGACCGGGTGTGGCAGTCGAGGGCGACCACGATCCACCCGCGCACCCTCGAACTCTTCGATGCGCTGCCGGACGAGCGAGGGTCGCTGGCCGCGCGCATGGTCGCCGAGGGAAACCCGGTGCCCGCCACCCATTTCGCCGCTCTGCCGAACCGGTTGAACTACACCCGGCTCGACACTTCGTTCCCGTTCGTCCTCCTGCTCCCGCAGCCGGAGACCGAGCGGCTGCTCGCCGAGCATCTCGCCGAACAGGGCGTCGTGATCGAGCCCGGGTGGAAACTCGCTGACCTGACGCAGGACGAACAAGGCGTCACCATCGTCTCGGAATCCGGCGACACCCAGCGGGCCGGCTACGTCGTGGGCGCGGACGGCGCGCACAGCGCGACCCGGCACGCGCTCGGTCTGGCTTTCCCCGGGACTCCCGCGTCCACCATGGGTTTCCTCGCCGACGTCCGCCTCGAACGTCCACCCGCGCAGCCGCACAACTGGGACCACGAACGCGGCTCGTACAGCGCGCTTCCGCTGCCCGGCGGCATCTACCGCATCTTCGGCCACGAGCCCGGCGACACCGGCCTCACGCCGGAAGAAGCCGCGCGCCGCCAGGCCCGCATCCCGGACGAAGCCGAGCTGCGCGAAACCCTCAAACGCCTCGCCGGCGACGATTTCGGCATCACCGAGGTGATCTGGGCGTCCCGAACCGGCGACACCACGCGGCACGTCGAGCAGTACCGCGCCGGCCGGGTGTTCCTCGCTGGCGACGCCGCGCACGTCCACCTTCCGGCGGGCGGCCAGGGGCTCAACGTCGGCGTGCAGGACGCGGCGAACCTCGCGTGGAAGCTCGCCGCGGAGGTGCACGGCCGCGCGCCGCGCCGGATCGTCGACGGCCCGCAGTCCTACGACGCCGAACGCCGCCCGATCGCGGCCCGGCTCGCGGCGAACACCCTCGCCCAAGCCGCGCTCATGGTCACCTTCACGCCGGGCGGAAAAGCGTTGCGCGACTTGATGTCCGACCTCATCGGCCGCGACGGCGACACCGCGGACGAGCTGCGCGGCTGGCTGTCCGGGCTCGATGTTTCCTACGCCGAGGACGACGGTCTCGTCGGCCGCCGCGTGCCCAATCTTCCGCTCGCCGACGGCCGCACGCTCCACCGCGCGCTGTCGCCGGACCGTCTCACTCTCGTCCTTTTCGGTACCACCGTCGCGCCGGAGGCCGAGAACGTCGTGCGCTCCACCCGAGACTGGCACGGCTTAGCCGCCGTTCTCGTCCGCCCGGACGGGCACGCCGCCGAAGTGTGGACAACGGACGAAAACCTCACCACCGACTGGACGGAGCACTGAATGGGAGCCGACACCGCACGCGGACGCTTCGGGATTCTCGCGATCCTGTGCTCCAGCATCCTCGTCGTCGCGATGGACAACACCATCGTCAACGTCGCGCTCCCGGTCATCCGCACCGATCTCGACGCGTCGATCAACGGTCTGCAGTGGACGATCGACGCGTACACGCTCGTGATCGCCTGCTTCCTGATGCTCGGCGGGGCCACCGGAGACCGGTTGGGGCGCAAGCGAACCTTCATGGCCGGGTTGGTCCTTTTCGGACTCGGCTCGCTGCTGTGCAGCCTCGCCCCGTCGATCGGCTGGCTGGTCGCCGCGCGGATCGTGCAGGCGCTCGGCGGCGCGATGCTGAACCCGGTCGCGATGTCGATCATCACGAACGTCTTCGCCGACCCCGGCGAGCGGGCGCGGGCGATCGGGGTGTGGGGGTCGATCGTCGGCATCTCGCTGGGCGTCGGCCCGGTGCTCGGCGGCGTGCTCACCGAGAGCATCGGCTGGCGGGCGATCTTCTGGGTCAACGTCCCGGTGGTCGTCGCCGCGCTCGTGCTGACCGCGCGCTACGTGCCGGACTCGCGCGCACCACACCCGCGTCGGTCGGATCCGGTCGGCCAAGTGCTGGTGGTGGTGCTGCTCGGTTCGGTGGTGACCGCCGCGATCGAAGGCGAGCGGCTCGGCTGGGGTTCGCCGGTGATCCTCAGCTTCGCCGGAGTCGGCGTGCTCGCCTTGCTCGCGTTGATCCGCTGGGAGCTGCGCCGCCGGGAACCGCTGGTCGAGCTGCGGTTCTTCCGGAGCGTGCCGTTCTCGTCGGCGACCGTGAGCGCGGTGTGCGGGCTCGCCGCGTTCGGCACGTTCCTGTTCCTCTCCCCGCTTTACCTGCAGGACGTGCGCGGGCTGTCGGCGCTGCAGTCCGGCCTGATGCTGCTGCCGACCGCCGTGGCCGCGACGATCGCCGCGCCGCTGGCCGGACGCCTGGTCGCCCAGCGCGGCGCGCGGATCCCGATGCTGACCGCCGGGATCTCGATGACCGTCGTCGCCGTCGTGCTCACCACCGCGTCCGCGACCACGCCGCTGTGGCTGCTCGCGATCGCGTACGGCGTGTTCGGCATGGGGTTCGGGCTGCTGAACCCGCCCATCACCAATGCCGCGGTGAGCGGCATGCCGCGCTCGCAGGCCGGGGTCGCGGCGGCGGTCGCGTCCACTTCGCGGCAGGTCGGGCAGACCCTCGGCGTCGCGGTCGCGGGCACCATCCTCGCCGCCGCGGCCACCCCGCTGACCGGCTACGCCACCGCCTGGTGGACCGTCGCGGGCGGTTCCGCGCTCACCATCGCGCTCGCCGTCCTCGCCACCACCGCGCGGGCGCGCGCGGGAGCCGAACGGGTTGCCCGCCGTTTCGCCGACGAACCGATCGCCGAACCGGTCTAACCGCTGCGGGGAGAATCGGGCAGAGCTGTGGTCCTTCCGTCGCCTATCCGGGGCGATCGCGGCACGGCGGGGCGGACGTCTCCAGAGTGGAAGGTGCCCGCACCGTCGGAGGAAAGGCACCGTCCGCATGCCGCACGAGACCCCGGCACTCCCGACCACCCACCCTCTGGCTCTCCCGACCGAACGCACCGCTGGCTGCCCCTTCGACCCGCCCGCCGGGTACGCCACGCTGCGGGAGGCCGCGCCAGTGTCGCGGATCCGCTGCCCGGCCGGGTTCGACACCTGGCTGGTCACCCGCTACGACGACGTCCGCGCCGTGCTCGCCGACCCGGCATTCAGCTCGCGCGGGGCCTCGTCGGCGCACGTCAAACCCGATCTGGACCCGTACGCCGACGTCGACCCCGGTTCGATCATCCAGCTCGACGGGGCGGAGCATTCCCGGCTGCGCAAGATGGTCGTCGCCGAGTTCACCGTCCGGCGGGTGGAGCGGCTGCGCGAGTACGTCCGCGAGCAGGTCGACCGGCATCTCGACGCGATGCTCGCCAAGCCCGGCCGCACCGACCTGGTGCAGGACTTCGCGCTGCCGATCCCGTCGCTGGCGATCTGCGAGCTGCTCGGCGTCCCGTACGCCGACCGCCAGCTGTTCCAGCACCAAAGCAGCCTGCTGGTCAGCACCGGCCTGGAAGCGGGCGCCTCCGCACAGGCCTACCACGAACTGGCCGGCTACCTGGGGAAACTCTTCGCCGGCAAACAGCAGGACCCGCGGGACGACCTGTTCAGCAAGCTGATCGTCCGGGCCGAGGCCTCCGGGGAACCGCTGGATCTGGACGAGCTGATCATGCTCGGGCTCAGCCTCCTGGTCGCCGGGCACGAGACCACCGCCAACATGATCGCGCTCAGCACGCTTCTGCTGCTGGAACGTCCGGAGCAGCGCGCACAAGCCCTCGCCGACCCGCCGCGCGCGGTCGAGGAGCTGCTGCGATACCTGTCGGTGGTGCAGTTCGGCGTACTGCGTTATGCCACCGAAGAGGTCAAGGTCGGCGACCAGACGGTGGCCGAGGGTGACTGGCTGATTGCCGCGCTGAACTCGGCCAACCACGACGAGGACCGCTATCCGCGCGCCGACCAGCTGGACTTCACCCGCGAATCGCCCCGGACGCACGTCGCCTTCGGGTTCGGCGCGCACCAGTGCGTCGGGCAGCAGCTCGCCAGGGTCGAGATGCAGGAGGCGCTGACCGCGTTGTTCCGCCGGGCGCCGGACCTGCGGCTGGCGGTGCCGAAGGAATCTTTGGCGTACAAGCACAACGCGCTCGTCTACGGCGTCGAGGAGCTGCCGGTCGCCTGGTCCGCGTAGTTCGCCCGGCCAGACCGCGGCCCGCCGGGTTAACCTCGTCGCGCACACCAGCGCATACCAGGGGGAAACCGGATGGCCGCGGACCAGCCTTCGCGCAAACGCGACGCCACGGCCACGAAGGCCGCGTTGCTGGACGCCGCGGCCGATCTGTTCGCCGAACGCGGCTTCGACCGCACCACGGTGCGCGACATCGCGAACCGCGCCGGCGTCAACCAGGCGCTGCTGTTCCGGTACTTCGGCAGCAAAGACGCGCTGTTCGAGCACGTGATGGCGCGCGGCGGGCTGGCCCAGGTCGAAACGACGCCACCCGAGCGGCTGTTCTCCGCGGCGCTGCGCAGCCTCCTCGAGCGCGACGACGCGGCGTCCCGCTCCATCGAGACCTACCTGCGGTCGTCCGGCACCAATCGCGCCGACGAAGCGCTCCGCGGGCAGCTCGACGCCGAGTACACCCGCGCGCTGTCCGGGCTCACCGACGCGCCGGACGCGGAACTCCGCGCCGACCTCGCGATGGCCTGGCTGCTCGGCATCGGCCTGGTCCGCTCGATCACCCGCAAGGAGCCGCTGGCCACCGCGCCCGCGGACGAGATCGAACGGCTCATCGGCCCAGCCGTGCGCACCTTGCTCGAACGCAGCCGGTAATTCGCTACGCCGGGTCGTCGCCCACGGTTACCTTCAGCGCATGTTCCCGCCCGCCGCCACTGCGGCCGAGTTCGACCAGCTGACCCGCGACGGGCTCTTGCCCGCGGTACGTGACCTTCTCCGCACGCTCGGCGAGCCCGGCGAACCGGTGCCGTTCGCCGACGGTTCACTGCCGGTGTACGCCGTCGGCGACCAGCTCGTCCTGAAGCTCTACCCGCCGGTGTACCTCGACGAGCTGGCCACCGAGCGCACGATGCTCGAAGTCCTGCACGGCAAACTCCCCATTCCCACTCCGGGCGTCGTGCACGCCGGAACGCGCGACGGCTGGGGTTACGTCGTGATGGAACGGCTGCCCGGGCGCACGCTCAAGCAGGTCTGGCCGGAACTGTCCACAGCGGACCGGCTGGCGCTCGCCCCGAAGATCGGCGAGGCGCTGTCCACTTTGCACTCCGTACGCGATCCGGCGCTGTCCGTGCTCGGCCCGCCGGACTGGGCCGCGTTCCTTGCCGGGCAACGCGAAAAGCTGGTCGAGCACCACCGCAAGACCACTTTGGACGAACACTGGATTGCCCAGCTGCCGGAGTTCATGAGCACGGTCGACCTGGGCACGCCGGAAACCGTGCCGTTGCACACCGAAGTCATGCGCGACCATCTGATGGTCACCCGCGACGGGGATGGCTGGCGGCTGACCGGCCTGTTCGATTTCGAACCGGCGATGCGCGGCGCGCCGGAATACGAGTTCGCGGCGGTCGGCCTGTTCGTTTCCGGCGGCGACCCGGCATTTCTGCGGCGGCTTCTGCTCGCTTACGGTTACCGTCCCGCCGACCTCGGCCCGGACTTCTCCCGCCGCTGCCTCGCGTACACGCTTCTGCACGTGTACAGCAACTTCCGCTGGTACCTCGACGTGCTCCCGGCGCCGCCGGAACCTACTTTCGTATCCCTGGCGCGGGCATGGTGGGGCGTATGAGGGGTACCCCGAGATTACCCCGCGACATACCCCCGTAAAAAGGAGTGAAATACGCGACAACCCGGCAATCGCGACGGACACTGGAACCGTTCCCGGGGTACACAGGGGCCGGGACAGAAGGAGGGACCGCCGTGACTGCCGAGCTGAACCATCGGGAGCGGGCCACCCTGCGTGCCGTCGCCGAAGGGCACGCGGAAATCAGCTGCAGCTGCGAACCGGACTTGTTCGTCGACGGGCTGAGCTGCTGCGACCAGGGCACCGTCCGCGACCTCGTCCGCAAGGGGCTGATCGCCCGCGCCGAGGACGGAGAATGCGGGGAACGGGTACGCGCGGTGCTCACCGAAGCCGGGGCGCGCGCGTTGGGCGGAAAGCCTGTGGCAGCTTGATCTTCGGGGGCACGGCTACCCGCGCACCCACTCCTCCCCCAGCTCGACCGCGACCGCTTCGCCGCCGGTGAGGTCGGCGAGCCAGCCGCTGAATCGTTCCTCCTCGCCGGGCGTCAGCCCGACCTCGAAGTGCGCCGCCGCCTCGAACCGCGTCTCGTGCAGCACGTACGGCGAGGCGCGGAGGTCGTTCTCGAAACGGCCGGCCCGCGTGTAGTCCATCGTTACGTCGAACAGCCGCAGCCGCCGGTACTCCACCAGGCCTACCGCGTCGAGCGCGTCCGACACCGCCTGCCCGTACGCGCGGATCAGCCCGCCCGCGCCGAGCAGCACGCCGCCGAAATGCCGCGACACCACCGCGACCGTGTCGGTGACCTCGCGGCGGCGCAACACCTCCAGCATCGGCACTCCGGCCGTCCCGGCGGGCTCGCCGTCGTCGCTGGAGCGCTGAGTCCGGCCGTCCGGACCGAGGACGAACGCGTGACAGTGGTGCCGGGCGGCGGGTTCGGCGCGCCGCCGGGCGGAAATGACCTCCCGCGCGGCGGCCTCGTCGGCTGCCGGAGCGAGCGCGCACAGGAACCGTGAACGCCGTATTTCAATCTCGTGCAGCCCGGTTCCTGCCACGGACAGATAACGATCAGTCATCGGCGTTCCCCCTCATGACCCCCAGTCAACCAGGAGCCACCGCGGGGTTGACACCGGGCAGGCAGGCAGGTTTACGCAGGTCAGCGCCTTCGCTGACCGCGGTTCGGGAGAGACGGCCCGACATATGGGAGTACCCCGGAGGCCGTCAACGTATGCGTGGCCTTTCCCACGAGAGCGCGATGACGTATGTCGATCACAGCGAATTCACACTATCGTCATAAGACCCGGCGAACCCGGGAGTCACCACCACGCGCCCGGCCGGCCCCCACCACACAGGCCGACCGACACCGGCGCGTGCGCCTGTACAGCGACGTGCAGAACTTTTTCCGCCGCCCATCGCCGTGCGGTGACAAACCATCCGGCACCCGGCCCGGTCTGCGACCGGCCGCGGTCAGCCACGCATCGCGACGCAGTGCCGCGCCTCGCGAGAGCGAAGGCACCGGATGGTTTCCCTTCTCGACTGACCATCGCGGTTCCGGACCACTTCGTTAACCGGTTCAGTGCTGAACCCCTCTTCGGAGCAACGAAACCGCGCCAACGCCTTGGGAGGCGGCCAGCCGTGACCCACCGTTCGAGCACCCCGGCCAGTGACGGCCTCTATGACCCCGCTTACGAGCACGACGCCTGCGGGGTGGCGTTCGTCGCGGACCTGACCGGTCGCCGAGACCATCAGATCGTGGCGAAAGCCCTTGTCGCGTTGAAGAATCTGGAACATCGCGGGGCACGCGGGGCAGAACCGGACACCGGGGACGGCGCGGGCCTGCTCATCCAGGTTCCGGACGCGTTCTACCGCGAGGTCGCCGGGTTCGAGCTGCCTCCGGAAGGCAGCTACGCCGTCGGCACCGCTTTCCTGCCGAAGGACGGCAAACGCCGCGGCCGCGCCATGACCACCATCGAGCGGATCGCCGCCGAGGAGGACATGCGCGTGGTGGGCTGGCGCGAGCTGCCGGTCGACACCGCGCACTGCGGGCCCACCGCCGCGCAGAGCATGCCGCACTTCACCCAGCTTTTCCTGGCGGGGCGCAAGAACAATCTCGACGGCCTCGCGCTTGAGCGCGCCGCCTTCTGCGTGCGCAAGCGCGCCGAGCACGAGCTGGTCGAGGACGACGTGTACTTCCCGTCGCTGTCCTCGCGCACGATCGTCTACAAGGGAATGCTGACCGAGCCGCAGGTCGAGAAGTTCTTCCTCGACCTCACCGACGAGCGCGTCACGAGCGCCATCGGCCTGGTGCACTCCCGTTTCTCCACCAACACTTTCCCGTCGTGGCCGCTCGCGCATCCGTACCGCTACGTGGCGCACAACGGCGAGATCAACACGCTCAAGGGCAACCGCAACTGGATGGACGCCCGCGAGGCGCTGCTGGAGACCGACCTGATCCCGGGCGACCTCAAGCGCATCTACCCGGTCATCACGCGCGGGGCGAGCGACTCGGCGTCCTTCGACGAGGTGCTGGAGCTGCTGCACCTCGGCGGCCGGTCGCTGCCGCATTCGGTGCTGATGATGATCCCGGAAGCCTGGGAGAACCATCAGGAAATGGACCCCGCGCGCCGCGCCTTCTACGAATTCCACTCCACGCTCATGGAGCCGTGGGACGGGCCGGCGCTGGTGGCCTTCACCGACGGCGCGCAGATCGGCGCGGTGCTGGACCGCAACGGCCTCCGTCCCGGCCGCTACTGGGTGACCGACGACGGGCTCGTGGTGCTCGCCAGCGAGGTCGGCGTGCTGGAGCTGGACCAGGCGAAGATCGTCCGCAAGGGACGGCTGGAGCCGGGCCGGATGTTCCTCGTCGACACCGTCGCCGGGCGGATCGTCGAGGACGAGGAGATCAAGGGCGAACTGGCTTCGCAGCACCCGTACGACGAATGGGTCGACGCCGGGCTGCTCCGCCTGGAGGAGCTGCCCGAGCGCGACCGCGAGGTCCCGCTGCACGCCGCGCTCGTGCGCCGGCAGCAGGCGTTCGGTTACACCGAGGAAGAGCTGGAGACCATCCTCGAGCCGATGGCCCGCACCGGAGCGGAGCCGATCGGGTCGATGGGCAACGACTCGCCGCTCGCGTCGCTCTCGTCGGGTTCGCGTCCGCTGTTCGACTACTTCATCCAGCTCTTCGCCCAGGTGACCAACCCGCCGCTGGACGCGATCCGCGAGGAGCTGGTGACCGCGCTCGGCACGCAGATCGGCGCGGAGCCGAACCTGCTGGCCGCGGACGCGTCGTCGTGCCGCCGGATCGTGCTGCCGTTCCCGGTGCTGGACAACGACCAGCTGGCGAAACTGGTGCACGTCAACGACGACGGCGACCTGCCGGAGTTCCAGGCGGTCACCGTCATGGGCCGGTACAACGTGCACGGCGGCGGCGAGGCGCTGGTCAAGCGGCTCGACGAGATCCGCGCCGAGGTGTCCGAGGCGATCGAGGACGGCGCGCGGCTGATCGTGCTGTCCGACCGCGGGGTCGACGCCGACCACGCGCCGATCCCGTCGCTGCTGCTCACCGGCGCGGTGCACCACCACCTGGTGCGGGAGAAGACGCGCACGCAGGTCGGCCTCATCGTGGAGGCAGGCGACGCGCGCGAGGTGCACCACATCGCGCTGCTGGTCGGCTACGGCGTGGCCGCGGTGAACCCGTACCTGGCGATGGCGACCGTCGAGGAGATGGCGCACCGGGGCCTCATCCCGGGCGTGACTCCCAAGCAGGCCACCACGAACCTGATCAAGGCGCTCGGCAAGGGTGTCCGCAAGACCATGTCCAAGATGGGCGTGTCCACTGTGGCCTCCTACACCGGCGCGCAGATCTTCGAGGCGGTCGGTCTCGGCGCCGAAGTGATCGACACCTGTTTCACCGGAACCACTTCGCGGCTCGGCGGCGTCGGCTTCGACACCCTCGCCGACGAGGTTGCGCGGCGGCACGTGCGGGCGTTCCCCGCCGACGGCGTCCGGGCGAGCCACCGCGAGCTGGAAACCGGCGCGGACTACCAGTGGCGGCGCGAGGGCGAGCCGCACCTGTTCAACCCGCAGACGGTGTTCAAGCTGCAGCACTCCACTCGCTCCGGGAAGTACGAGGTCTTCAAGGAGTACACGAAGGCGGTCAACGACCAGGCCGAGAAGCTGCTGACGCTGCGCGGGCTGTTCGACTTCAAGTTCGGCGACCGCACGCCGGTGCCGATCGAGGAGGTCGAGCCGGTTTCGGAGATCGTGAAGCGGTTCGCCACCGGGGCCATCTCGTACGGCTCGATCTCGATGGAAATGCACCAGACGCTGGCGATCGCGATGAACCGCCTCGGCGGCAAGTCGAACACCGGCGAGGGCGGCGAGGACCCGGAGCGGCTGTACGACCCGGAGCGCCGCAGCGCGGTCAAGCAGGTCGCGAGCGGCCGGTTCGGCGTCACCAGCGAGTACCTGGTGAACTCCGACGACATCCAGATCAAGATGGCGCAGGGCGCGAAGCCCGGTGAGGGCGGGCAATTGCCCGGCGGCAAGGTGTACCCGTGGATCGCGAAGACGCGGCACTCCACGCCGGGCGTCGGGCTGATTTCCCCGCCGCCGCACCACGACATCTACTCCATTGAGGACCTGGCGCAGCTGATCCACGACCTCAAGAACGCCAACCCGGACGCGCGCATCCACGTGAAGCTCGTGTCCGAGGTCGGCGTCGGCACGGTCGCCGCGGGTGTGTCCAAGGCGCACGCGGACGTCGTGCTGATCTCCGGCCACGACGGCGGCACCGGCGCCTCGCCGCTGTCCTCGATCAAGCACGCGGGCGGGCCGTGGGAGCTTGGCCTCGCCGAAACGCAGCAGACGCTGCTGGCCAACCGGCTGCGCGACCGGATCGTGGTGCAGACCGACGGCCAGCTCAAGACCGGCCGCGACGTCATGATCGCGATGCTGCTCGGCGCCGAGGAGTTCGGCTTCGCGACCGCGCCGCTGGTGGTATCGGGCTGCATCATGATGCGCGTGTGCCACCTCGACACCTGTCCGGTCGGCGTCGCGACGCAGAACCCGAAGCTGCGCGAGAAGTTCAGCGGCAAGGCGGACTACGTGGTGAACTTCTTCGAGTTCATCGCGCAGGAGGTCCGGGAGTACCTGGCGGAGCTGGGTTTCCGGTCCGTCGAGGAGGCCGTTGGCCACGCCGAGCTGCTCGACAAGCGCAAGGCGGTGGACCACTGGAAGGCCGCCGGGCTCGACCTGTCGCCGATCTTCCACGTGCCCGAGCTGCCGCCGCGCGCGGTGCGGCACCAGACCGTCAAACAGGACCACGGGCTGGACAAGGCACTGGACAACACGCTGATCCAGCTCGCCGAGGGTGCGCTGGCGGCGGGCGACAAGGTGCGGCTGGAACTGCCGGTGCGCAACGTGAACCGGACCGTCGGCACCATGCTCGGCTCGGAGCTGACGAAGAAGTGGGGCGGCGAAGGCCTTCCCGACGACACCATCGACGTCACCTTCACCGGCACCGCGGGCCAGTCGTTCGGCGCGTTCGTGCCGAAGGGCATCACGCTGCGGCTCTACGGCGACGGCAACGACTACGTCGGCAAGGGCCTGTCCGGCGGGCGGATCGTCGTGCGGCCGCCGAAGGAATCGCCGATCGTCGCGGAGAACCACATCATCGCGGGCAACGTGATCGCGTACGGGGCCACGAGCGGCGAGATCTTCATCCGCGGCCAGGTGGGCGAACGGTTCTGCGTGCGCAACTCCGGCGCGCTGGCGGTCGTCGAGGGCGTGGGCGACCACGGCGGCGAGTACATGACCGGCGGCCGGATGGTCGTCCTGGGCAACATCGGCCGCAACTTCGCGGCGGGCATGTCCGGCGGCGTCGCGTACGTGCTGGACCTGCCGGCGCACCGGGTCAACCCGGAGATGGTCGACATCGACCCGCTCGACACCGCGGACGTCGACTTCCTGCGCGAAACCATCGAAAAGCATTACAACGAAACCGAATCCGCCGTCGCGCGGGCATTGCTGGCGGACTGGGACAGTGCGGTCGACCGGTTCGGCAAGGTCATGCCCAAGGACTACAAGCGCGTGCTCGCCGCCCAGGTCGCGGCAGAGCGGGACGGCCGGGACGTGAACGAGGCGATCATGGAGGCCGCACATGGCTGACCCCAAGGGCTTTCTGACCACCACGCGCGAGGAACCGAAGCGGCGTCCGGTGGACCTGCGGCTGCTGGACTGGCGGGAGGTCTACGAGGACTTCGCGTCGACCAAGCTGGAAAAGCAGGCCGGCCGCTGCATGGACTGCGGGATCCCGTTCTGTCACCAGGGCTGTCCGCTCGGGAACCTGATCCCGGAGTGGAACACGCTGGTGTGGCGGGAGGATTGGCAGCAGGCCGCGGAACGGCTGCACGCCACGAACAACTTCCCGGAGTTCACCGGCACGCTGTGCCCGGCACCGTGCGAAACCGCCTGCGTGCTCGGCATCAACGACGACCCGGTGTCGATCAAGCGGGTCGAGATCTCGATCATCGACCGGGCCTTCGAGGAGGGCTGGGTCACGCCGCAGGTCCCGGTCACGAAGACCGGCAAGAAGGTCGCCGTGGTCGGGTCCGGTCCGTCCGGGCTGGCCGCCGCGCAGCAGCTGACCCGCGCGGGCCACACCGTCGTGGTCTACGAGCGGGCGGACAAGATCGGCGGGCTTCTGCGGTACGGCATTCCCGAGTTCAAAATGGAGAAGTTCCGCCTCGACCGCCGCCTCGACCAGATGCGCGCCGAGGGCACGGAATTCCGGACGTCGGTGAACGTCGGCGTGGACATCACCGTCGAGCAGCTCCAGTCCGAGCACGACGCGGTGGTGCTGGCGGGCGGCGCGACGGCGTGGCGCGATCTGCCGATCGAGGGCCGTTCGGCCGAGGGCATCTACCAGGCGATGGAGTTCCTGCCGCCGGCCAACCGGGTCGCGGCGGGCGAGCTGGCCGAGTCGCCGTACTCGGCCAAGGGCCTCGACGTCGTGGTCATCGGCGGCGGCGACACCGGCGCGGACTGCGTCGGCACGTCGCACCGGCAGGGCGCGAAATCGGTGACCCAGCTGGAGATCATGCCGAAGCCGCCGGAGTCGCGGTCGGAGGCGCACCCGTGGCCGATGTACCCGATGATCTACCGGGTCACGTCCGCCCACGAGGAGGGTGGCGAGCGGCTGTACTCGGTCAACACCCAGGAGTTCCTGTCCGATGAGGACGGCCGGGTGCGCGCGCTGAAGCTGGTGGAGGTGCGCAACGAGGGCGGCAAGTTCGTGCCGGTCGAGGGCACCGAGACCGAACTGCCCGCGCAGCTGGTGCTGCTGGCGATGGGCTTCCTCGGCCCGCAGCGCGAGGGCCTGCTGACCGACCTGGGCGTGGAACTGGACCAGCGCGGCAACGTCGTGCGAGACAAGAACTTCCAGACCACTGTGGACAATGTGTTCGTGGCGGGCGACATGGGCCGCGGACAGTCGCTGATCGTGTGGGCAATCGCGGAGGGCCGCTCGTGCGCGGCCGGCGTGGACGCCTTCCTCACCGGCCGGGGCGTGCTCCCGGCCCCGATCGCGCCGACGGACCGGCCGATCTCCTGAGGACTCGGAGCCAGGCGCGTCAACGTCGCCGCGCCTGGCTCCGTTCAGTTTCGGGGCCAGCGCGTCACTGCCGCCGCGCTGATCCCGGCTGCCGGGCGGGTGCGACAACGGCGTCGCACCCGCCCTTCTTACTGCGCTGGCCAGGGAGGTCCGTGAAGGGCCCCTTGAGTAAATTAGCTTCCAGCGCCCGGGGATTAACGCCGCGCTATGGGTGCCGCACCAGCTCTTGCCGGACCGACGGGGCGGCGGGAGCGGTCGTCCGTGAGGGGAACCCTCACGGGCCTTGATTCCCTCAGGGTTCCCCTCACGGACCTTCGGATACGGCCACACGGGCATCAATCGGACAATTCGACGGGCCTGGCGTCCTTTGTGGATGGTCCAGCAGTCACGAGCCAGCCCCGGCCATTGCCCTCCGCCGTCCGTGAAGGACCCCTTCACGGACCTAGATTCCCTCAAGGGGTCCTTCACGGACTTCCGTGCGCGGCCCCGTCGTTGTAGGCGACCTCGCCGCCCACCACAGTCGCTCCGACGCTGATCTCCCCGATTCGTTCCGGCGCAACGGTAAGCAGGTCATCGCTCAACACCGTGAAGTCGGCCAGCTTCCCCCGGCTCAGCGTCCCCTTGACCGTCTCCTCATGCACCGCATACGCCGAACCAACCGTGTAAGCACGCAACGCTTCCTCCGGGGTCACCGCCTCCTCCAGCCCGATCGGCTGCCCCGACGCGGTCCGCCGGTTGACCATGTCGTGGATGCTCAGCAACGGCGACGCGGCGACCACCGGGGCGTCCGTGCTGCCCGGCAAGACCACTCCGGCGTCGAGGAAGCTCCGCATCCGATACGCCAGTCGGCTGCGTTCCGGACCGAGCGCGGCGAGCAGGCCGTCCCCGATCTCGGACAGGAATCGGCCCTGTGGCACCGGAATCACACCCAGCGCGGCGATCCGAGCGACCGCGGCATCGTCGGCGACCGCGCAGTGTTCGATGCGGTGCCGGACGTCCTCGCGCGGGTACTTCTGCTGCGCTTCCTCGTACGCATCGAGCACGGCACCGAGGGCCGCGTCGCCGATCGCGTGCGTCGCGATCTGCCAGTGGCATCGGTGTGCTTCGAGGATGTAGCGGCGCAGTTCGTCCGGCTCGAACAGCATCAGTCCCTGGTTGCCGGGGGTGTCCTCGTACTCGCAGCACATCGCGGCGGACCGGCCGATCAGCGAGCCGTCGGAGAGGATTTTGACCGGGCCGATGCGCAGCCGGTCGTCGCCGACGCCGGTGCGCAGGCCGAGGTCCAGCCCGAACCAGTCGCCGCCCGGTTCGAACGGGCCGCAGTCGCGCAGGGCGGTGATGTAGGGCATCACCGTCATCCGCACGCCCAGTTTGCCGCGTTCCCGGGTGCGTTGGAAGGAATCGAGGTCCGCGCGGCCGTGGCCGATGCCGTCGACGGTGCCGATGCCGGGTTCGGTGACGCTGGTCAGGCCGTCGGCGAGGGCCGCGTGCGCGCCGGCGGCGATGTTGGCGATGACCTCTTCGGTCGCCTCGGGCCGCAGCAGGTGGTCCACGAGTACGGTCGCGCGTTCCTGCAGCAGCCCGGTGGCGCGGCCGTCTTCGTCGCGCACCACGGTGCCGCCGGGCACGTCCGGCACGCCCAACCGGTCCGGATAACCGGCCAGGGCAAAGGCTTCGGTGCTCGCCACCGCCATGTGCCGCGACGTGTGCGTGAGCCAGACCGGTCGTCCTCCGGCGGCTCGGTGCAGGGCTTCCGCGGTGGGATGTGCGCCGATCTTGTTCTGGTCGTAGCCAGCGCCGGTCACCCAGGCGTCGGCGGGCAGGCCAGCAGCCCGTTCCTCGACCGCGCGGTAGAGCGCATCGAGCGTCGGCGCGGCTTCGGCGGACACGTCCAGTTCGCGGACCCGCTTGCCGCGCATGCTCAAGTGATGATGCGCGTCGTTGAGGCCGGGGACGACCGGGGCACCGCCAAGGTCGACCACCACGTCGGCGGAGAGGCCCCGTACGTCCTCGTCGAAGCCGACGATCCGGCCGCCGATCACGCCCAGTGCGGTCGCGTGTGGACGGTCGCGGTCCAGGGTGGTGAATCGTCCATTGTGGAATAAAGCGTTGAGACGCACTTGGCTCATCCTTGTCGGGTAAGGGTTTTCTCGGCTTCGGCAATGGCCGCGGTCCGGCGGGCCAGCGCGAGCACACAGGTCAGGGTCAGCGTGAGCAGCGCGACGTGGTAGATGACGACCGCCCAGATCGCGCCGTGCGTCGCGTTGAGCAGGGCTTGCGCGATGAACGGCGTGGTGCCGCCGAAGATCGTGCTGCACAGCTGGTAGGACAGCGAGATTCCGGTGTAGCGCAGGTGGATCGGGAACCCACGGGTAAGGAATCCGGCGAGCACCGCGTAATAGCCGGACCCGAACACTGTCGCGACTGCGATGCCGACGAACGCCAGCCCCGCGTTGCCGGACGCGATCAGCAGATACATCGGCACCGTCACCACGATGTTGCCAGCCAGCGAGACGGCCATGAACCGCGTTTCACCAAAGCGTTCGGCCAGCCGCGCCGCGAACGGCTGCCAGCAGAACTGCACGACCGACACGCCGAGCAGCACGTACAGCATCGTCTGACGTCCGATGCCGAGTTCGTTCGTGGACCAGGCGAGGACGAACGTGTTGCTGAAGTACGCGGCGGCGATGCCCATGATGCTCGCGCCGATGCCGAGCAGCACGGTGCGCCAGGCGGTGCGCAGGACCTCGACCAGCGGCACCTTCGCGACGGCGGCGTTCGCCTTGGCGCGCACAAACTCCGCCGGTTCCTCGACCTTCAGCCGGATCACCAGTCCCAACGCGACGAGCACGCCGGACAGCAGGAACGGCACCCGCCAGCCCCAGGTCAGGAACTGCTCGTCCGGCAACGCCCCCACAGCCAGGAAGACCACTGTGGACAGAATCGATCCGGCGGGCGAACCCTGCTGCGCGAACATGGCGAAGTACGAACCGCGTCCGGCAGGCGCGTTCTCCGCGGCGAGCACGACCGCACCGCCCCATTCGCCGCCGACCGCGACGCCCTGCACCGCCCGGAGCGCGACGAGCAGCAACGGAGCGGCGATGCCGATCTTGGCGTAGGTCGGCAGCAATCCGACCGCGAAGGTCGCGAAGCCCATCAGCAGCAGCGTCACGACCAGCGTGTTCTTGCGCCCGACCCGGTCGCCGAGGTGGCCGAACACGATCCCGCCCAGCGGCCGCGCGAGGAAGCCGACCCAGAACGTGCCGAACGCGGCGAGCACGCCGGTCGCCGGGTTCAGTTCCGGGAAGAAGAGCTTGCCGAAGACCAGCGCGGAGGCGGTTCCGTAAAGGTAGAAGTCGTACCACTCGATCGCCGTGCCGGCGAAGGAGGCGAGCGCGGCCCGGCGCCCGGCAGTCGGTGCGGCGGCGTGATTCATGGGCTACTCCCTGGCGGCGGTGTTCCCCAGAGTCTTCGTCGCGGGGCCTATGCTGTCCAATACCTGTCCGGACCGATTCCGATACCTCGGAGGCATAGGTGGAACTGCGCGTGGTGCGTTATTTCCTGGCCGTCGCCCGCGAGGGCTCGGTCACCGCCGCGGCACGTGCGGTCCGGGTCGCGCAACCGTCGCTGTCGCGGCAACTGAGAGCGCTGGAGACCGAACTCGGGGTGACGTTGTTCTCGCGCTCGCCGGGTTCGCTCACGCTCAGCGCGGCGGGCACCCGGTTCGTGCCGATCGCCCAGGACCTGGTGCGCCGCGCCGAGGAGGCGAGCGCGGTGATGGCCGCGATCGGCCGCACCGAAGACACCCCGCTCACCCTCGTCGCGCCGCCGAGCACAGTGGACAGTCTGCTGGCGCCGTTCATGGCCAGCGGCAAGGCCGGGCCGGTGCTGCGGGACGCGTTCCCGGTCGCGCCCGACCAGGTTTTCGACCGGCTCCTGCACAGCAGCGCCGACCTTGGCATCTCGACGTCCCCGCCGCCCGCGCAGCTGGAAACCGCCGCGCTGGGCCGGGTGCCGGTCAGCGCGCAGGTGCGGCCGGATCACCGCTGGTACGAGGCGGACTCGATCCCGCTGACGGAGCTGGCCACCGAGCCGCTGCTGGTGATGAACCGCAGCAACGCGGCGCGGCTGGTGGTGGACGAGGCGTTCCACCGGGCCGGGCTCGTGCCGTCGGAGCTGAACGAAACCGGCTCCCCCAGCGTCGCCCAGGCCCGCGCGGCCGGCCGCGGCGAGGTGTGCCTGGTGACCGACCTCGTCCGGTTCGGCCTGCGTGCCATCCCGATCGAAACCGCCGACGGACAGCTGACCGTGCCGCTGTACGCGGGCTGGCGGCCGGATCACTACGCCCGGCCATCGATTCTCGCGTTGATCGAGGGATTACGGGAGTTCCGCGGTGCGCTGGCCTGATTGCCGAAAGTGGGCCGACAGCCGGGCGGATCCGTGCTAGACAGTGCGGCGATGGGAAAACTGACCCGCCGGGCCCGGGCCACGGCCGACTATCTCTTCTTCGTCGGAGCCGGGGAATGGCCGGTCGCGGTGTCCGCGCTCGGCGTCGTGCTCGGGGCGGTCACGATCCTGCCGAGCGCGTTCGGCGTCGTCGTGTCGATCGTCGCGCTCCTGCTCGGCCTGCTGACGCTCGTGCGCGACATCCGCTTGCTGCGGAAACGCTGGGCAGGCTACGAGTTCACCGCGATCGTCGCGCCGTTCCCCATCGCCGAAACACCGCCGCCACGCGCGTATCCCGACTCGCAGTACGTGGCGATTCCGGCCCGTGGCACGGCATTGGTCAGCGACGGCATCGACGCAGCGCTCACCGAAAGCACCTTCAGCATCACCGTCGCCGAGGACCCCTACCGGCTGCCCGCGAAGCTGAAAGCCACCGCGCCGCACGTGCTGCCGCTGCGAGCCCGCGGACGCCTGCTATTCAACGGCCCGATCATCGGCATGCGCGGCGAACCATTGCCCGCGTCCGGCGCGCGCCCGGCCCCGATCGTCCTGCACCGCGCCCGGTTCTTCGACGCCGTCTGCAGCAACGAACTGGCCTCGCTGCGCATCACGAACACCGCCGACGGCCGCGAGTACGACCTGCGCCACGAGGAACTGACCGACTCGTCCGGTGCCCTGCGCAGCCTCGCCGCGAGCACGCTCGCCGATCTCGTCGGCGTGTCCACGATCGCGTTCACCTCCGACGGCCTGCTCGTCGTCGTCCGCCAGTCGGCCCGGAACTCGGCCAGCGGCCTGCTGCTCGCCCCGTCCGGCAGCGGGAGCCTCGAACCGCAGGATCTCCTTACCCCGCAAGGAGGAACCCGGCGAAGCCTGCACACCGCGGTGTGCGCCGGAATGGAACGCGAACTGTGCGAGGAAGCCGCCGTCCGCCCCGACGAGATCTCCTCGACACGGCTGACCGGCTTCGCCCGCTGGCTGGAACGAGGCGCGAAACCGGAGTTCTTCGGCGTCACCCAGTTGTCCGTCGACAGCGCCGAGCTGACCAGCCGCCGACCGAAGGGTGCGGAACGGCTCTACAGCGCCGGAGTCACCGTCCTCGAAGTCGATCTGGCCGCGCTAGGCCAGGAACTGACCGACGGCGTGCCGCTGAGCGAAGCGACCGCACTGCCCGCCCGGCTGCGCGACGACAGTTCGCTGCCGTTGCTGCTGTGCCTGCGCAGCGCCGCGCTTCGGGTCAGTACTCGTTCTTGATGACGAAGTAGGACCCGCGAATCGTCCCGGCCAGCTTCGATTTCTGACGCGCGAACTTGAAGCTGCCGAGTTCTTCGGGGACGTCCATCCCGTCGGAGAGCTTGAACCCGACGGCGCGTTTGCCGGACGCTTCGAGGGTGTACATGACGTTGATCGAGAGGCCGCTCTCGTAGAAGACGTACGCCATCCGGATGCCGTCGACCTCGAATTCGGTGGCCTCCAGCGGCGGTGAGGAAATGACGATGTCGCGCTCTTCCCGGAGAATCCGGTGCACCCAGCCGACGGTCGCCTCGGCCTCGGCCGCGGGCTCGACGGTGAAGACGTGGTCGTACTTGTTCTTGAAGTAGCGCGCCTCATTGGCCCGCAGCCCGGCGAGCGCGTCCGCGACCGGAGAGGACTCCAGGCCGACGGTCGACACGGTGGTGAAATCGACGGCGTAAGACATGATCCGCACTCCCGGGCTGGGTCTGATCGCGACGCCGGGAGAGTACCCGGGCCTGCGGCCGATCGCGACTCGTTCGGCGGCCGGGCCGGGCAGCGTGCGGAGGGCGCTGCCCGGCCGGTGGATCAGCCGAAGAAGTTGCGTGCCTGCGTGATGCGGTCCTTGTCGAACGTGAGGACGCCGTATCCGGCGGCCACCGGCTCGGCCTCGCTGCCGAGGTGCCACGCGTACAAGGCCACGTCGTGGTGCGCGCTGATCAGCCGGGTCAGGCCGAGGGCGAGATCGCCCAGCTTTTCGCGGGCCGCGCCGACCGCGTCGACGATCGCGTCCCGGCCCTCGGCGGTCCAGTCCGGGTCGACGATGCTGGCGTCCTCGGCGAAGATCGTTTCGAGTGTGCTGCGGCGCTGGTCGGCGTCAAAGGTGTTCCATGCCTCGAAGTAAGCCCGCACGAGATCGCTGCCATAGGTGCTCATTGAGGTTTCTCCCTTTCAGTGGATTATTCGGCGGAAGCGCCGACGGCGTCGGGTGCCGTCGGGGTGTGCTCCCGCGAGCGTTTCGCCAGGAACGCGAGGAAGCCGCCGGCCACCGAGGCGATCCCGGCGACCCACAGCGCGACGCGAAGTCCGCCGACCGCCGCGGACGGCTCCGGCGTCGCGCCCGGATGCGGGTCGAGGCCCGCGTTGGCGATCGCGACGAGTACCGCGAGGCCGATCGCGCCGCCGATTTGCTGCGAGGTGGTCGCCAGCGCGGAGGCGACGCCCTGTTCTCCCGGCGCGACGCCGGAGGCCGCGGAGACGAACATCGCCGGGAAGGTCAGTCCGCCGCCGATCCCCCAGACGACAAGTCCGGCGAGGACAGTCCAGAACGACGCGCCGACGGCCATTCCCGCGGCCAGCAAGGCCAGCCCGACGCCGTTGACGAGCATGCCGGTGAGCAGTGTCGTGCGGATTCCCCAGCGGCCGAGGAGGATCCCGGTCAGCTTCAGAGACGCGGTCATCGAGATGAGAGTCAGCGGCAGGAACGCGAGACCGGCCTGCAAAGCGTTGTACCCCAGTACGTTCTGCAAGTACGCGGTGAACAGGTAGTACGCCCCGCCGAGGCCGCTCTGGAAGACGAGGATCACGCCCATCGCGACGATCAGGCCTCGGTTGCCGAACAAGCGCGGCGGGGCCAACGGGTCGCGAGTGCGCTTCTCCACGACGACGAACACGGTCAGCAGCAGCGCCCCGCCGAGCAGGGCCCCGATGCCCCGCCAGGAAACCCAGCCCGCCTCCGGTCCGTTGACCAGGCCGAGAACCAGCAGCGAGGATCCGGCGCTGGCGACGATCGCGCCGGCGAGGTCGAATCCGCCGCCGGGCGCGGAACGGACGGGGTCGGCGGCGAGCACCGGACGGGCGGCCAGCGCTGAGCCCAAGGCCAGCGGTACCAACAGGAACAGCACCCACTGCCAGCCCAGCGCGTTGGTGAGCACGCCGCCGAGCAACGCACCGGCCGCGAGTCCGCCGCTGCCCGCCGCGCCCCACACCGCCAGCGCGCGGTTGCGAGCAGGACCTTCGGCGAAGCTCGTGCTGATCAACGCGAGCGTCGCCGGGGCGAGCAGCGCGGCGCCGAGGCCTTGCACGGCGCGCGCGGCGTCCAGGATTCCGGGGCTGGTCGCGAAACCCCCGGCGAGACAGGCGAGCCCGAAGACAACCAGGCCCGTGACGAAGGTCCGGCGGGCCCCGAATCTGTCGACGATCCGGCCGCCGAACAGCAGGAATCCGCCGAACCCCACGGCGTACGCGCTGACGACCCACTGCAGCGACTGCGCGGTGAAGCCCAGTTCACGGCCGATGTCCGGCAACGCGACGTAAACGATGTTGTAGTCCAGCGCGATCACGAACTGGGCGAACGCCAGCAGCGCCAGGGCCAGCCCGGACCGCCGGGCGACTGAGGTCTCCATCGAGTGTTTCCTCCGAGCCGTTCTACACGGCTATCAATTACTACACGGCGTTCAGTAACAGTACGGCGAATAGTAGCCGAGCACTGTAGAGTGTCAAGCGTGGAAGCTCGGGTGCCCAGCAGACGGGAACGGCTGCGCGCGGAAGCCAGCCAGGAAATCAAGGCGATCGCGCTGAGGCTGATGGCCGAAGGCGGGCCGTCCGCCATTTCGCTGCGGGCCATCGCGCGCGAGATGGGCATGACCGCGGGCGCGCTGTACGGCTACTACGCCACCCGCGACGACCTGGTCAACGCGTTGATCGCGGAGATCTACTCCGCGTTGGCGGACAAGGAAGAAGCCGCCCGCGACGCGGTGCCGGAGGACGATCCGGCCGGCCGGGTGCTCGCCGTCGGCGAAGCCTTCCGGGACTGGGCGGTCGGGCGCCCGGAGGAATTCCAGCTCATCTACGGCGATCCGCTTCCCGGTTACCAAGCCCCCGAAGGCGGGGCGGCGGCGGACGCGGAACACCGGGCTTGCGCGGTGCTCACCGGCCTCGTCGCCGACGCCTGGCCGCAGGCGAGCAAACGACTGTCCGACGACGGCTACGAATGGCCGGATTTCGACCCCGGTTTCGCCGCGGTGATCCGGAAAGGGTTCCCCGGCCTGCCGCCCGCGGCGGTCGCCCTCGCGATGCGAGTCTGGGGGCGGATGCACGGCCTGGTGGCACTGGAGGTGTACGGGCATCTGCGGCCGCAGGTGCTCGACCCGGCGCGGCTGTACCGCGCGGAACTGCTGGACCTGACGAAAACGCTGGGCATCACCCCAGCCGGCCGCACGCGGTGAGCACGCTTCTCCTGATCCACGGCGGACTGTGGGACGAGATGGACGCCGAGCGGTTCTGGACGCGGCCGGGAATCGCCGACGGCCTCCGCCGCGACGGTGCCACGGTGCTGGCCCCCGATCGCCTCCGCCGTCCGGCGGACTGGCTCGCCGAAGCCGCGCATCTAACGGCCGCCCTGCCCGGGCAGCCGGTCGCCGTCGTCGCCGGTTCGAACGGGTGCTCCGCGGCTGTCCGGCTCGCGCTGGCCGTTCCCCAGCGGATCGACCGGCTGCTGCTGGCCTGGCCAGCCACCCCCGTGGACTCCAGCGCCGATCTGGCCGCCCGCGGTGCCTCACCGGAGACGGTCCGCGCCTTCCTGGACGGGCAAACCCTGCGCGGCGTCACCGACGACGAGCTGGCCACGCTCCCCATGCCAGTCAGCGTGCTCTCCTCAGTCCCGGACAACCCGTTCCACCAGCGCCGCACCGTCGATTCACTCCGTCGGCTCCTGCCCGGGTGCGCCGAACTCCCCGGCTGCCCCGAGCCGCCCCGGCCAGGGTTCGAGCCCCACCTGGACGGCCTGCTCGCCTCGATCCGCTCCTTCGCCAGCAGCTGATCTTCCCGCCCCGGCCACGAGGTCAGGGAATTTCGGGCAACGCCTACGGTGGTCTGGTGCGCAACCGCTTGATCGACCTCGCCGTCGCGCTCGGCGTGCTCGGGCTCACGCTGGCCGGCGAGCTGCCGGGGGCGAACCGTCCGTGGTTCTGGCCGATCGCGGTCGCCGTGACGTGCGTGGCGGTGCTGCTGCGGCGGCGGTTCCCGCTGATCGCGATGCTGGTGACAGTCGGGGTCGCGCTCGCCACGCCACCCATGTGGGCGACCTCAGTCACCCTCTACACCGTCGCTTCGGTGCGCGGGCTCCGCTGGCCGACCGCCGTCGCCGTGCTGGCGGAAATCGGGCTGATGGCTTCGTTTTTCCGGCCGTCGACTCTGGAGGACTGGAGGTCGTTCGGGATCTCCCTGCTGCTGGTCGTGCTCCCGGCGCTGGCCGGGCTGTGGATGCACCAGCGCGCGGCCTTGCTCGCCGCCTTGCGTGACCGTGCGGAGCAGGCCGAACGCGAGCGCGACCTGCTCGGCGAGCGGGCCGTGACGGCCGAGCGGCGGCGGATCGCGCGCGAGATGCACGACGTCGTCGCGCACCGGGTCAGCATTGTCGCGCTGCAGGCGGGCGCGCTTTCCGTGCGGGCGAAGGACGACGAGACCGCGCAGCTCGCCGAGGTGATCCGCGAATCGAGTTCCGCCGCGCTCAACGAATTGCGCGACATCCTGCAGGTGCTGCGCGACGACGGTCCGGAGCCGCGATCGCTGCCGGACCCGACGTTGAGCGGGGTCCTCCAGCTCGCCGACGACCTCGCCGCCGCCGGTGCCCAGGTGCGCGCCAGCCTGCCGGACCCGATGCCGGACGTGCCCGATCCGGTCGGGCGCGCGGCTTACCGGATCGTGCAGGAAGCGCTCACCAACGCCGCGAAACACGCGCCGGGAACGGCGATCGACGTGCGACTGTCCACTTCGGACGACGACCTGGTGGTCGAGGTGGCCAACCCGCTCGCCGACTCGGCCGGGCTGCCGGGCGCGGGCTACGGGGTGATCGGCATGCGGGAACGCGTCACGCTGACCGGCGGGACGCTGCACGCCGGTCCGGACGGCGCGGGCAGCTACCGGGTGCGGGCCGCGTTCCCGTTGCGAGCGGAGGAAAAGTGCTGAAGGTCCTGCTGATCGACGACGAGGTGCTCGTGCGCAGCGGCATCCGGATGATCCTCGAGTCCGATCCGGGGATCGAGGTGGTCGCGGAGGCGGGCGACGGCCGCGGGGTGCTGGCGCTGGTCCGCGAGCACCGGCCGGACCTCGTGCTCACCGACGTGCAGATGCCCGAGGTCGACGGACTGGAGGTGACCCGACTGGTGACCGCCGAACCGGACGCGCCCGCGGTGGTGGTGCTGACGACGTTCGACCTCGACGAGTACGTGCACGAGGCGCTTCGCCACGGTGCCACGGGTTTCCTGCTCAAGGACACGCCGCCGCGCGAGCTGGTCAAAGCGATGCACGTGGTCGGCAGCGGCGAGGCGATGCTGTCCCCGTCGATCACCCGACGGCTGCTGACGCACTTCGCCACCGCCGCCACCCCGACCTCCGCCCGTGCCCGGCTCGAACCGCTGACGCCGCGTGAACGCGAGGTGGCGGTGGCCGTCGCGCAGGGTTCAAGCAATGCCGAGATCGGCCGCACACTCGGGCTCAGCGAGGCGACCGTGAAAGTCCACCTTGGACGAATCATGACCAAAACCGAAGCGGCGAACCGGACTCAGGTCGCCATCCTGGTCCACGACGCCGGGCTCGCCTGAATCGTCAGGGCGCGCCCGGCGGAACGAACGGCAGCCCACCTGGAGCGCCCGCCTCCGCCAGCGCCATCAGCATTCCGGTGTCCACTTCGGACTGGATCGCGTCCGCCAGCCGGTCCAGCATGTCCTCGCGCAGGTCCGCGAAGCCCGGTGCGCCCTCGGCCGCCTGCCACTCGATCCCGGCCTGCGCCGCCGCTTCGGTAAGCCAAGCGCGGCGGAACCCGTCGTTCTCCAGCGCGCCGTGCCACGTCGTGCCCCATACCGAACCAACACGGTAACCGTCCAAAAACGACTCCGCGTCGGCCGGACCGGCGCTGCCGTGGTGGATCTCGTACGCCTCGACCCGGTGCCCGCGCCATTCGCCGACCGGACGGCCGAGCACCTTCTCCCCCGCGAACGTCACGCGCGTCGGCAGCAGGCCGAGCCCGTCGACGAGACCGGCCCCGGATTCGACGTCGTCCTCAATGGACTCCGCGAGCATCTGGTACCCGCCGCAGATCCCCAGCACCGGACGTCCCGCGGCGGCACGGGCGGTCACCGCGTCCGCCAAACCTCGGGTACGCAACCAGTTCAGATCGTCCACAGTGGCCCGAGAGCCGGGCAGCACGACGAGATCCGCCGCGGCGACCGTGTCCGGATCGGCGGTCAGGCTGACCGTGACGCCGGGCTCGGCCGCGAGCGCGTCCACGTCGGTGGCGTTGGAGGCACGGGGGAATCTCACGACCGCGACCCGCAAGCCGCGCTGCGCGGCTTCATGCCGCCATCCGGCCGCGGCGAGCGCGTCCTCGGAGTCGATCCACACCCGGTCCAGCCACGGCAGCACCCCCAGAACCGGCCGTCCGGTGGCCTTTTCCAAACTGTTCAGGCCAGGTTGCAGCAGCCCGACGTCGCCGCGGAATTTGTTCACCAGCCAGCCCGCGACCAGCGCCTGGTCCTCGGCCGAGAGCAGCGCGAGCGTGCCGAACATCGCGGCCAGCACCCCGCCGCGGTCGATGTCGCCCACCACCAGCACCGGCAAGGAAAACCGCCGTGCCAGGCCCATGTTCACGTAGTCGCCGGAGCGCAGGTTGATCTCGGCCGGACTGCCCGCGCCCTCGCACACCACGAGGTCAAACCGTTGCTGCAGCTCGGCAAACGCGCCGAAAGCGATCTCCGCGAGCCCGGCGCGCCCAGTGGCGTACTCCCCGGCTTCGAGCGTGCCGTACGGCTTGCCGAGCGCGACGACATGGCTGCGCCGATCGCTGCCCGGCTTGAGCAGCACGGGATTCATCGCCGCTTCCGGCTCCACCCGCGCGGCCCGCGCCTGCAGCCACTGCGCCCGGCCGATCTCCGCGCCGTCCGCGCAGACCATCGAGTTGTTCGACATGTTCTGCGCCTTGAACGGCGCGACCCGCACCCCGCGCCGCGCGAACCACCGGCAGATTCCGGCGGTGACCAGGCTTTTCCCGGCGTCCGAAGTGGTCCCGGCGATCAGCAGCCCGCTCATCGCGCCACCGCGATCCCGGCCGCGACCGCCAGCGCCGCCGCCCCGACCAGCCTCGACAACCGCACCGCCCGGCGCAGATCGCTCGCTCCCGGCGGACGGCCGTCACCCAGCGTGCTCCGGCGTTCGACCTCGCCGTGATAGGTGTTCGTGCCCCCGAGCCGGACGTCCAGCGCACCCGCGAACGCGGCCTCGACCTGGCCCGCGTTCGGGCTCGGGTGCGAGCCGCCGTCGCGTCGCCAAGCCCGCCAAGCCGACCGCGCGCGTCCGCCGGCCAGCGGTGCGGCGACCACCGTGAGCAGCGCGCCGACGCGCGCGGGCACCAGGTTGACCCAGTCGTCCGTGCGCGCGGCGAACCAGCCGAAGTTGCGGTGTTTCGGTGAGCGGTAGCCGACCATCGCGTCCAAAGTGTTCACCGCGCGGTAGCCGAGCAGGCCCGGCACGCCCGCGACCGCACCCCAGAGCAACGGCGCGACCACAGCGTCCGATGTGTTCTCGGCGATCGATTCGGTGGCCGCGCGGGTCAGCTCGGCCGCGTCGAGACCGGTGGCGTCGCGCGCGCAGAGGTGGCTGAGCCGCTGCCGGGCAGCGGGCAATTCACCCGATTCGAGTAATCGCGCCATTTCGCGCCCCTCCGCGGCGAGCCCGCGACCGCCGAGGACGGCCCACGTCGCGACAGCGATCAAGACAAAACGGACACCCGGCCGGTTCCGGACGGCTCGTTCGGCCAGCATTCCCAGCCCGGCGACCGAGCCCGCGCAGACCGTCGCATACGCCGCGCCGCGTGGCTTGGAATCGGCCCACCACCAGCGTTCCAGCTGGCCAGCGGCGGTGCCGAAGACGGCGACCGGATGGCCCCGGCGCGGGTCGCGCAACCACGCGTCGGCGGCGTATCCGGCGATCATCCCGGCCGCGGTGACGGATTGTCGGAGTGGCACGTGGCGAACCGTAGCGCGCGGGAGAGAATGCCGGGTATGACCAAGCTGACGCACCGGCTCGCCGGGTCTCTCGAAACCCTGGCGCAGGCCCTCCGCCGGTACGGACGCGACGACGGCAAGGTGCTCGTTCTCGGCGGGGTTCGCTCGGGCAAGTCGAGGCACGCGGAGCGGCTCGTCGCGCACCACCCCCACCTCGTGTACGTCGCTCCCGGGCTGCCCCCGTCCGCGGAGGATCCGGAATGGGCCGCGCGCGTCGAGGCGCACCGGGCGCGGCGCCCGCGCCACTGGACGACGGTCGAGACCACCGATCTCGCGACCGTGCTGCGCAACGCGACGAGCCCGTTGCTGATCGACTGCCTCGGCACCTGGCTCTCCCGGGTGCTCGACGAGGTCGGCGCGTGGACGGGCAAACCGGGCTGGGAGCACAGACTGGACGACCGGCTCGAGGATTTCCTCGCCGCGTGGAGCCAGGCGCGGGTGCCGGTCGTCGCGGTCAGCAACGAGGTCGGCAGCGGTGTGGTGCCCGCAACGGTGTCCGGACGGCTTTTCCGTGATGTGCTGGGCGCACTCAACAACCGAGTGTCCGCCGACAGCGACCGGGTGTCGCTCATCGTCGCCGGGCGGGTGCTCGACCTTCCGTGAGGAGCTAGCCGTGCCGCGTTTCGCCATCCCCGTCCCGGACGCCGCCGCCCGAGCCGCCGCGCTGGAGCGGCTGGACGGCCTGGTCAAACCGGTCGGCGCGCTCGGCAGGCTGGAGGAACTGGCGGCCTGGCTGAGCGCGGCGCACGGCGTCGTCCCGCCGCGCCCGCTGGACGATGTCCGCGTGGTCGTCTTCGCCGGCGACCACGGGGTGTCGGCCCAGTCGGCTTACCCGCGCGAGGTGACGGCGGCGATGGTGCGCGTGTTCCTGGCCGGCCGCAGCGGGGTGACCGTGCTCGCGGCGCAGGTCGGGGCTCGCGTGCGGGTAGCCGACATAGCGGTCGATTGGGATGCGACGGACGTTCCCGACGAGGTCACCGCCCACAAAATCCGCCGCGGCTCGGGGGCGATCGACGTCGAGGACGCTTTGGCCCCCGGCGAGGCGCTCGCGGCTTTCGAGGCGGGCCGGGAGATCGCTGCCTCGGAGTCCACTGCGGACGTTCTCATCCCCGGCGACATGGGCATCGGCAACACGACGGTCTGTGCCGCGGTCGTGGCTTCGGCGTTGGGTTTGCCCGCTGCCGAGGTGGTCGGGACGGGCACCGGCGTGTCCGGGGAGGCTCTGCAGCGCAAGACCGCGGTGATCGCGGCCGCACTGTCCCGGCGACCGGTGACCGACTCGTTCGACCGCCTCACCGCCCTGGGCAGCGCCTGCCTGGCCGCGACGGCGGGCTTCCTGGTGGAGGCGGCGGTCCGGGGAATCCCGGTGGTACTGGACGGAATCTTCTCCGCGACGGCGGCTTTGGTGGCCCGGGACATCGCGCCCGGCGCGGAGCAGTGGTGGCTGGCCGGGCACCGTTCGACCGAACCGGCGCAAGCGTTTGCGTTGAAGGCACTGGGGTTGACGCCGATCCTCGACCTGGGCCTGCGGCTCGGGGAGGGCAGCGGTGCGGTCCAGGCGGTACCTACGCTGCGGGCGGCCCGGGCGGTTATCGCGGACATGGGTTTGCTGGCGGACCTCGGGTGACGGGGTTGGGTAGGGCGTCGGCTTTGGCTTTGGCTGGGACGCGATTCGCGGTTCGACCCTCGGTTCGGCCTGTGGCACCCCGGCGTTGGTCCGGGGTTCGGTTCGCCGAGGATCGCCCCAATGTGGCATTGGGTGCATCTGACGCACCCAATGTGGCGTTCGGTGCATCCGGCGCACCCGGAACGGCATCCATCGCGGCCAGTTCTGCGTTCGGCGCGGCATCCACTCCGCTACCGCATGCACCCAAAGCGGCATCCGGTGCATCCATCGCGCCCGGTATCGCATCCGGCGCGCACGGTTCCGCGTTCGGCGCGGCATCCGCTCCGCCACCGCATGCACCCAACGCCACATTGGGGCGCAAGCCGTGACCCCGCTCGGCGATGGCATCCGGCTGGCCGTCGGCACCCTGACCACCGTCCCGGTCCCGCTCCGCGCGTGATCGATCGGCGGGTGGCTGGGGTGGCGATGGCGCTCGGGCCGCTCGCCGCGCTCCCCCTTGCCGCGGTGGCGGGGTTGGTCGTGGCGGGAGGGACCGCGATCGGGTTGCCTGCGCTGGCCGTCGCCGCGTTGGCGCTGGGGGCGGTGGCGCTCGGTAGTCGCGGGCTGCATCTCGACGGGCTCGCCGACACCGCCGACGGCCTCGGTGCCTCCTACGACCGCGCGAAAGCCCTCGATGTCATGCGTCGCGGCGATTCTGGGCCCACCGGGGTCGCGACGCTGCTGTTCGTGCTGCTCGTCCAGACCGGCGCGCTGACTGGCGCGATCGCACACGGGCACGGGATCGCCGCGGCGGTCTTGTCCGTCCTGTGTGGACGGTGTGTGCTGTCGCTGTGCTGTGCGCGAGGGGTCCCCTCGGCCCGGCCGGAGGGGTTGGGCGCGACGGTCGCCGGGTCGGTTCCGGTGGTGGTGGCCGCGGTGGTGTTCGTGGTCGCGGCGGGGTGTGCCGCGGTGGCTCCGGGATTGCCGTGGTGGCGCGGGGTTCTCGCGGTCGCGCTCGGTTACGCGGCGGCGGGCGCTTTGCTCGCACGGTGCGTCCAGCGCATCGGCGGAGTGACCGGCGACGTCCTCGGCGGGTGCGTCGAGGTCGCGGTGGCCGCCGCGTTGCTGGCGACGGCTTGACTCACGCAAGATCCCGGACGAGGTAGGCAGCGCCCGTGTACTCCTCGCCAGCGACGATCTCCTCGGGGTCCCGCCAGTAACGCACATAGGCGTAATCCGCGCCATCTACCTGGGGCAGCGGGAATCGGTGTTCCTCCACGTCCAGCTCGACGGTACGCATCGCCGCTGGCTGGGTGACCACCACGGACGGTGGTTCGAGATCGTGCACAGTGGACTTGACCAGCTCCCAATCCACCTGCGCCGGAACGGTTTCCCTGATCCGCAGCGGCACGACTACGGCCACGGTGCGGCCCGTCCGCGCCAAGGGTGTCGCGGCGGTGTCGAGCACGGTCAGCCATCGTGCGGGGTGCTGCCAGTCCAGGCCCAGTTCGTCGAAGTGCGCCGAGCCGCCGCTTTCCGCGACTCGGTTCAGCCACTCCTCAAGCACACCCGGCACAGAGATCGCCGCGGCGTCCGGCAGGGTGGTCGGCGGGTCGGTGTACCAGGCGTATTCCAAACCGGACAGTACGCCCCGGGTGAGCCACACGAGGATCTCGCCGGCCTCCGCCACCATCGCCCGCCGGGGGAACACGCCGGTCAGGTCGCCGTCCGGGATCGCGTTGGGGACTGTGAGGTCGATGCTCACCGAGCCCGGTGCCCAGTTCGAGACGACCTCTGCTTGGTCTACTTGTGCTAGCAGGAGCGGGTGTCCAATCAGGACTCGGCGCAGCACCGCACGCTCGTTCGAGGTCAACGGCCGCGTCATGAGAGCTTCCCGGCGGTGATCCGGCCGGAATGCCAGTACTCGACCAGCACATTCCGGTCCGGCAGGTAGATCCACACGTCGTCTCCCGTGTCCATCAGTTCGCCCGCGTTCGCGGCGGCCAGGCGCGCGGGCAGGCGCACCGTCGGGATCGCCAGGTTTCCCCAGAACACCACCGCGTCGGCGTGCTCCGGCGAATGCTGGAGCACGAGGTCGCCGAGCAGTCGCGCGGCTCGCTCGTAGTCCGGCTCGACGGCTTGGGTCAGCACGTGCTCGGCCGGCCAGCCGAGGCCGTCGAAACGAGCTGGGAAAAGCGTCAGGCTGACCGCGGCCAGAGCTTGATCTTCCTCCCAGGAAAGCTCGTGCAGCAACCGGTTTTCCGGGCCGAGGGCGGTGCGCAGATCCCGCAGGGCCTGACGGTAGGTGCCGTAAACGCGAGCGGGATCTCCGGGCATATCAGTCAGATTACCGCTGTCCAGGCTGCGGCACGGGCCAATTTCGTGTTACCAAGGGATGGTGGCACCCAGCTTACCCCTCAACCGGCGACGGCTGTTCCAGTTGTCCGCGGTGGCCGGTCTTTCGGTTTTCGGCGCGGCCGCTTGTTCGACATCGGACAGTCCGGCACCGGACAAAACAGTGCCGCCGCCGGACGGTGTGCTCGGGGCGAACTTCAACGCCGATCCGGACACGATGGGCTGGGACGAGCTTCAGCGTTCCGGCACGAAGTGGGTCCGCGGGTTCACCGCGATGCCCGACCTGGACAAACACAGTCCGGCCGAAAACCCGACGGTCAAGACTTTGCTGCAGGCCGGCGACCGGGGATACGGAACGGTGCTGTCGCTCAAGTTCCCGTACTTTCCCGATTCCCATCAGCAGATTCCGCGGCCCGACACCCCGGCGATGCAGGCGGATCTCGCGCGGCTCGACAAGCTGCTGCCCGCGGTCATGGACAAGGTCGACATCCTGGTGATCGGCAACGAGCCGTTCATCGAATGCCCGAAGGCCGATTGGAACAACGGCGCGCTCAACGATTTCTACGAGGCCATCGCTGGCCACGTGATCAAGAGCCGCAAGGGCAAAACCGTCCTGTACATGGGCGCGCTCAACAATCTCGAAGATCCGAAGTGGACTGGCTCCGGCACTGAACGCTGGATGAAGTACGCCCGCGACACCCCGGAAATCGCCGGGACCGACATCCATCCCCACGTCGGTGCACCGGACGACGTTCAGGCCTTCCTCGACTACGTGCTGCCCAAGCTGGGCGAAAAGAAGTTCCTCGTCACCGAGTTCTCGCTGGTCCAGCTGTGGAAGAAACACCTCGCCGACCGGATCTCGGCCGAGTACGCGGCCAAATACCACGTCCCCGAGGACACGAAGGTCTGGCAGGTCATCCGCAACGCGCTGCACCAGCCGTTCCCCAAACCGCGATGGGACGATTTCCTCCGCAGCAGTCCGTGGTTCGAGAACAACAAGCACTTCCTGACCGACCAGATGACCAAGTTCCGCGCGACCGGCAAGCTCGCCGTCGCCGCGTACGGCATCGACCAGGGCATTGCCGCGCTCAAGGGAGCGGACTTCGGACCGCAGACCCCGCCGTGGTTGCTGAACAGCGTGTTCGCGCGGGCGACCGTCCAGAAAAACGCCGACGGCACGATCGCGCCGAACTACGCTTGGCTGGAGGAATTCACCGCGCTCCAGAACCATTAACCCAACGCGGCCAGGAAAGCGTCCGTTGTCGCGCGGTCGCGGACGGCGATTCGCAGGTGGTCCGGGCCGAGGCCGGGGAACGTATCGCCGCGGCGGACGGCGTAGCCTGCTTCGCGCAGTCGCAGCCGGACGTTTGCCCCGTCGGGGATGCGGATCAGCACGAACGGTCCGCGCGGGGTGCCGAGTACCGGAATTCCCCGTGCGGCCAGGCCGGATTCCAGGTAGTCGCGGTCGGCTTCGGCGGCGGCGGCCAGTTTTTCGGCCTCTTCCAACGCGGCCGGGCGGCAACAGGCGACCGTCGCCACGGCGGCCAATGTGGACACTGACCAAGGTGGCTGCACCGCGCGCAACTGGGCGATCAGTGACGGTTCGCCGAGGACGTAACCGGCCCGCAAGCCCGCGAGCCCCCAGGTCTTGGTGAGGCTTCGCAGCACCACGACGCCCGGGATTCGTTCTCCGGCAAGGCTTTCGACCTCTCCGGGGACAGCGTCGAGGAAAGCTTCGTCAACCACGAGCACCCGGCCGGGGCGCGCCAGGGCACGCAGAGAGGAAGCGGGGTGCAGGACCGAGGTCGGGTTGGTCGGGTTGCCGACGAAAACCAGGTCCGCCGAAGCGGGAACAAGGGAGGGATCCAGCCGGTATCCGTCCACTTCGGACAGGATGACGCGGTCGACCGCGCGTCCGGCGGCGCGCAGCGCGGCTTCCGGTTCGGTGAATTGCGGGTGCACCACCACCGCGTGCTTCGCCGGGATCGACGCCAGCAGCGTGAACGCTTCTGCGGCGCCGGCGGTCACCAGCACGTCGTCGAAGTCCCGGCCGTGCCGGGCGGCGACGGCTTCCGCGGCGCGAGTCGGGTCCGGGTAGGCAGCGAGATCGTCCAGTGCCGCAGCGAGTTCCGCACGAAGCCACGCGGGCGGAACCGGGAGCCGGACGTTCACCGCGAGATCCACGAGACCGCCGCCGACTTCGCGATCGCCGTGATGGTGGAGGTCGTACTCAGCCATGGGCCGCCGCCAGGGAATGCGCGCGTACCTGCGCGGCGAAGCGGTCCGCCAGCTCGGGATGTCCGGCCCAGTGGACGTGCAGGTACGACGCGTGCAGCGAGGCTGACGCGAACCCGTCCAGGCCGCGATCCCAGCCCCAGGCCGCCGTTTCACCATGTGCGGGAGTGATTTCGGTGCGGTGGAATTCGTGTCCGGTGACCCGCTGTCCGGCCGCGGCGAGGACATTGTCGGCGACCGACACCGCACGGCGGTAACCGAGTTTCCCTCGCGCGGTCATGGTCGCTTCCGCCGCGACGGCACCCACCATCGGCAGGCCGTCCAGAGATTGGCATAGATAGAGCAAACCCGCGCACTCGGCGCTCACCGGCATCCCCGATTCAATCGCGGCACCGACAGAGGCGCGAAGCTCTACATTGGACGATAGCTCGGCGGCGTGCACCTCCGGGAAACCGCCGCCGAAGTACAGGCCAGCGCAGTCAGGCGGCAACGCCTTGTCCCGCAACGGATCGATGTCGACCACGTCGATTCCGCGTGCGGCTAGCAGCTCGATGTTCTCGGCGTAGCGGAAGGTGAACGCCGGTCCTCCGGCAGCGGCGAGTGTCGCACGTGGACCGTCCCACTCCGGACCGGCATTCCACAAAGGACCGGTCAGCGCGGGAGCACTCCGTGCAACCCGCACAACACCTTCGAGATCGACGCCCGCAGCGACCCAGCCAGCAAGCTCCGGCAGCAATCGCTGCGACTCCGCGGCCCGTTCCGCCGCCGGAACCAGCCCGAGGTGCCGACTCGGCGCGTGCACGTTTTCGTTGCGGCGCAACGCACCCAGCAACGGTACGCCAGTCGCTTCCAGCGCGGTGACGATCTCGTCCTCGTGCCGTTGCGAGCCCAGCTTGTTCAGGATCACCCCGGCCAGCCGGACGCGAGTGTCGTACTGCGCGAACCCCAGCACCGTCGCGGCGACACTGCGTGAAGCCGCCGAAGCGTCGACCACCAGCACGACCGGCGCGTCGAGCAACCGCGCGACGTGCGCGGTCGACGCATAGCCTTCGGTGCCCAAAGCACCGTCGAACAGGCCCATCACGCCTTCGATGACGGCGATGTCCGCACCTGCGGAACCGTGTCGCAGCAATGGAACCAGCGCGTCCTCGCCCTGCAGGAACGGGTCCAGGTTCCGCGCCGGGCGGCCGGTGGCCAGCGAGTGGTAGCCGGGATCGATGAAGTCCGGCCCGACCTTGTGCCCGGACACCGTGTGCCCGGCGGCGCGCAACGCGGCCATGAGCCCGGCCGCGATGGTGGTCTTGCCGTGCCCGGAACCGGGCGCGGCGACGACGACCCGCGCTACCACTCGATCCCCCGCTGGCCTTTCTGCCCGGCGTCCATCGGGTGCTTCACCTTCGTCATCTCGGCGACCAGGTCCGCGGCCTCGATCAGTTCCGGCGGCGCATAGCGGCCGGTGATGACCACGTGCTGGTGCCCAGGCCGGGAGACCAAAGTGGACACGACGTCGTCCACCTCGAGCCAGCCCCATTTGAGCAGGTAGCTGAATTCGTCCAGGACATAGAAATCGTGTGTTTCGGCGGCGAGCCGGCGTTTGATTTCCGCCCAGCCTTCACGGGCGTTGGCGGCATGGTCCTCTTCGGACCCTTGTTTGCGCGACCAGCTCCAGCCCTCGCCCATTTTGTGCCACTCGACCGCGCCGCCCTGTCCGGTGTCGTCGTGCAGCTTGCCGAGCGCCTTGAACGCGGCTTCCTCGCCGACGCGCCATTTCGCCGACTTCACGAACTGGAACACGCCGATCGACCAGCCCTGGTTCCACGCGCGCAGCGCCATGCCGAACGCCGCGGTGGACTTCCCTTTCATCTCCCCGGTGTGCACGGCGAGCAGCGGACGGTTGCGGCGCTGCCGCGTGGTGAGCCCGTCCTTCGGCACGACCTCAGGTTTGCCCTGGGGCATCAGGCAGCCCTCCCCGTTCGTTCGCGCACCGCCGAAGCGAGCGACTCAGCGGCCACATCGGACAGTGGCACGTGCTCGGCGCCCAAGTGCCCGGCCAATTCCGCGGCGAGACCGAGGCGCATCCGGCCGCTCTCGCAGTCCATCACGATCGTCGTCACGTCGGTCAGCAAGCCCGCGGCGGCCTTCTGCGCGGGCGACCGCGTCGGAACCGCTCGTGGCCCGGCCGTCGGTGACCAGCACCAGCAGCGGACGACGGCGCGGATCCCGGATCGCCTCGACCCGCAGCACCCGCGCGGCCTCCAGCAATCCCTCGGCGAGCGGGGTGCGCCCGCCGGTCGGCAGGCCGTCGAGCCGGGCCGCGGCGGCTTCGACGCTGATCGTCGGCGGGAGCGCCAGTTCGGCCTCCGCGCCACGGAACGTGACCAGACCGACCTTGTCGCGCCGTTGGTAAGCGTCCAACAGCAGGGAAAGCACCGCGGTCTTCACTTCCCGCATCCGCGCCCGCGCGCCCATCGAGCCCGACGCGTCCACGCAGAACAGCACCAGATTGCCCTCGCGGCCCTCGCGCAGCGCGAAGCGCAGGTCCGGCGACCGCACCTCCAGGCTCGGCCCGGACCGGCCCCTTGCCCGCTGATGCGGTGCCGCGGCCCGGATCGTCGCGACCAGATGCGGGCGTCCGTCGCGCACGCTGGGCGGCTGCACGCCGATCGTCCGGCCGGTGTCGGTGATGGCCCGCGACCGGCGGCCGCGTTCGCCCTCACCGGTGCCCTTCACCCGGAACACCCGCGCACGAAACGTATCCCCCGCATTGACCGTCTTCTGCGGCGAAGACCCGTTGCCCGAAGGAGCCTCCCCAGAAGAAGGCGGAGCCCCCTCGGACGGCCCACCGTCCGGAACCGGCCCGCCGTCGTCCGGACCAGGACCACCGCCAGGGCCGCCGCCGTCGTCGTCCGGCCCCTCGGGCGGCGGCTGCGAATCCTCCAACGCCTGCTCGAGCTGTTCCTCGGAAATCCCCGGCGCGTCGAACGGATTCCGCCGCCGCCGGTGCGGCAGCGCGAGCCGCGCCGCGACCCGGATGTCCTCGGTGGTGACCTCGTCGCGCCCGGCCCACGCCGCGTGCGCGACCGCGGTCCGCGCCGTGACGATGTCCGCGCGCATGCCGTCGACCTCGAACGACGCGCACACCTCGGCGATCTGCCGCAGCGCCTCGTCCGGCAGCTTCACCGACGGCAAAAGCCGTTGCGCCGCCTCGATCTCCGCTGACAGAGCCGCATCCGCCGCCGCGTAGCCGTCGGCGAAACCGTCCGGATCCGCTTCGTAGGCGAGCCGCCGCCGGACCACCTCGACGCGCTGCTCCGGATCCCGGCTCGACGCGACCTCGACAGTCAGCCCGAACCGGTCGAGCAGCTGCGGCCGCAGCTCGCCTTCCTCCGGGTTCATCGTCCCGATCAGCACGAACCTCGCCGCGTGCGAGACGGAAACGCCCTCGCGCTCGACCGTCGCGCGGCCCATCGCCGCCGCGTCGAGCAGCGTGTCCACCAGGTGGTCGTGCAGCAGGTTGACCTCGTCGACGTACAGCAGCCCGCGGTGCGCGGCGGCCAGCAGGCCGGGCTGATAGTCGGTGACGCCCTCGGCCAGCGCCTTCTCCAGGTTCAGCGAGCCGACGACCCGGTCCTCGGCCGCGCCGACCGGCAGCTCCACCAGCCGGGCCGGCCGCCGGTGCGCGGCAACGCCCGCCGCGTGCGGGCCGTCCGGGCACGCCGGGTCCGGGGCGGCCGGGTCGCACGAGAACCGGCAGCCGTCCACCACGTCGACGCCCGGCAGCAGCCCGGCGAGCGCGCGCACCATGGTCGACTTCGCGGTGCCCTTCTCGCCCCGCACCAGCACCCCGCCGACCGCGGGCGAGATCGAGGACAGGACGAGCGCCAGACGCAGGTCCGGCATCCCGACGACAGCGGTGAACGGATAGGGCTTCAAGAGCACTCCCTCGTGGGTCGGCGTCCGGCCGATCATCGCACAGGCAAGCTCTCGCTTAGGGTGGGAAATCGTGCGCGAAGAATCACGCCTGACGGTGGTCGGGATCGGAGCCGACGGGTGGGCCGGGCTCACCCCAGCGGCCCGTGACGCCGTGCGGCGGGCGGACGTCGTGCTCGGCGCGCCACGGCAGCTGAAGTCCTTGCCCGAGGACCTCCGCACCCAGCCCTGGCCCAGCCCGCTGCTGCCCGCGCTCGACGAGATCCTCGCCGGGCAAACCGGCCGCGTCTGCGTGCTGGCCAGCGGCGACCCGTTCCTGTCCGGCATCGCCACCACCCTCCGTGACCGCGGCTACGCACTCGACGTCCTCCCCGCGGTTTCCTCGGCGACACTGGCCCGCGCGCGGCTTGGCTGGTCGTTCGAGGAAACCGAGGTCGTCACGGTCGTCGGGCGCGCCGTCCACCGCGTCGCCCGAGCGCTCGCGCCCAACCGGAAAGTGCTGGTCCTCGGCGGCTCCGCGGCAGAACTGCGCGAGCTGCTCACCGCCCGCGGATACGGCGATTCCGCCCTGACCGCCTTGGAAAACCTCGGCGCGGACGACGAGCGGATCTCCGACGGCTGGGTCCACGACCCCGGCCCGCTGACCGTCTTCGCCGTGCTCTGCCAGGGCCCCGGCCTGCCGCTCACCGGCCTGCCCGACGACGCCTTCGAACACGACGGCCAGCTCACCAAACGCGACCTGCGCGCGTCCTCCCTCGCCCGCCTCGCGCCCAGCCCGGGCGAACTCCTGTGGGACGTCGGCGCGGGCGCGGGCAGCGTCGGCATCGAATGGTCCCGCGCGCATCCGCTCAACCGCGCCATCGCCGTCGAACGCGATCCGGCGCGCGCCGAACGCATCCAGCGCAACGCCAATACCCTTGGCGTACCGGAATTACAGGTGGTCACCGGCCCGGCACCGGAGGCGCTGACCGGGCTGCCCCGTCCGGACGCGGTGTTCATCGGCGGCGGCTTGACCGTGCCCGGCGTCCTCGACCACTGTGTCGAAACCGACGCCCGCATCGTCGCGCACGGTGTCACCCTTGAGGCCGAGCAGATCCTGGCCGCCGCGTACGCCCGGTACGGCGGGGAACTGCAACGAATCTCCGTCGAGCACGCGAAACCGCTCGGCGGATTCACCGGCTGGACACCGTCCCGCGCAGTCACGCAGTGGAGCTGGAAATGACCGTTTACTTCATCGGTGCCGGGCCGGGCGCGGCCGACCTGATCACCGTGCGCGGCCGTGATCTGCTCGCGCGCTGCCAGGTGTGCCTGTACCCGGGCAGCATGACGCCGACCGACCTGCTCGCCTATTGCGCGCCGGACGCCGAACGCGTCGACACCGCGAACCTCAGCCTCGACCAGATCACCGAGAAACTGATCGACGCGCACAAAGCCGGCCACGACGTCGCCCGGCTGTGTTCGGGAGATCCTTCGCTGTACAGCGCGGTCGCCGAGCAGGTCCGGCGGCTGGAACCGGAAGGCGTGCCGTACGAGATGGTGCCCGGGGTCCCGGCGTTCGCCGCGTCCGCCGCCGTGCTCGGCCGGGAACTCACTGTGCCGGGAATCGGGCAGAGCCTCGTGATCACGCGCGCGCAGGCGAGGTCCACCGCGATGCCGGACACCGAAACGCTGGAGAATTTCGCCCGCACCGGCACCACTCTCGCGCTGCACCTGGCGATCAACCACATCGAGCGCGTCACCGAAGAACTCGCCGGGCACTACGGCGCGGACTGTCCCGCCGCCGTCGTCGCGTTGGCCAGCCAGCCAGGGGAAACCGTGGTGCGCGGCACGCTCGCCGACATCGCCGGCCAAGCGCGATCCGCCGGAATGACCCGCGCGGCCACGATTTTCGTCGGCCGGGTCCTCTCCGCGGGCGGTTTTCCGGACAGTTTCCTGTATTCGAGCACCCGCGACCGGGCGAGCCAACCGGAGTCGTTGTGACCGAACTGCGCTGGGGCCTGCTGGCCACCGGGACCGTCGCCGCCGAATTCGCCGCCGGCGTCGAGCAAAGCCGCCACGGCGTGCTGGCCGCCGTCGCCTCGCGCACCGCCGAGCGGGCGCGCGATTTCGCGACCAGGTACGAAATCCCGAAGGCGTACGGCAGCTACGAAGAACTCCTCGCCGACCCGGACGTCGACGCGGTCTACATCGCCACTCCGCACGCGCAGCACGAGGAATGGGCCATCCGGTCCGCCGAAGCGGGCAAGCACGTGCTGTGCGAGAAACCCCTCACGCTCACCGCGCCGGACGCGGAGAAAGTCATCGATGCCGCGCGGCGCAACGACGTTTTCCTCATGGAAGCGTTCATGTACCGGCTGCATCCGCAGACCCGGCGGCTGGTCGAGCTGATCGAATGCGGCGCGATCGGCGAGGTCCGGGCCGTGGACGTCACGTTCAGCTTCGATTCCGACGAGAACGACGCGGCCCGGCTGGGCGATCCCGCGCTCGGCGGCGGCGGAATCCTCGACGTCGGCTGCTACTGCACCTCGCTGGCCCGGCTGGTTTCGCAGGCCGCGACCGGGATTCCGGCCGTGGAACCGACGCGCGTCACCGGTATGGCGCGGCTCACCGAAAGCGGCGTCGACGAGTTCGCGATGGGCCTGCTGCGGCTGCCCGGCGAGATCATCGCCCAGCTGTCCTGCGGATACCTGCTCACACAGAACGACCACATCCGGATCTACGGCACCGCCGGTCAGCTGT
This sequence comes from Amycolatopsis sp. WGS_07, assembly GCF_045278895.1. Classification (NCBI taxonomy): domain Bacteria; kingdom Bacillati; phylum Actinomycetota; class Actinomycetes; order Pseudonocardiales; family Pseudonocardiaceae; genus Amycolatopsis; species Amycolatopsis sp. WGS_07. Next base: position 139,290 of record NZ_CP136053.1, read on the forward strand.
ACGTGCCGAAGCCCGCCTGGATCCACGAGCTGCGCGCGCCGGGCGTCTCGACCATCGAGCTGATTCCGTCGGGCGGCGAACCGGAAGTCATCGAAATCGAAGCTACCCAAGGGGTTTACGCCCGCGAAGCGGATTACGTCGCCGCGCACGTCGCGGACCGGCAAGGCCCGGAACTGACCTGGGCCGAAACGCTCGCCAACATGCGCACCCTCGACCGGTGGCGCACGGCTGTCGGATACGGGCGATGACCGTCCTGATCCTCGGCGGCACCGCGGAGGCCCGCGACCTGGCCGCCCGGCTGCGCGAACGCGACGTCGAGGTGGTCTCCTCGCTGGCCGGGCGCGTCACGCGGCCGCGTCTGCCAGTCGGCGCGGTGCGGATCGGCGGATTCGGCGGCGTCGAAGGCCTCACCGCCTGGCTGCGCGAAAACCGGGTCCAGGCAGTGGTCGACGCCACGCATCCGTTCGCGGAACGCATTGGCGCCAACGCTTTCCATGCCGCACAGGCAGCGAACGTCCCGCTCCTGCGGCTCGCCCGTCCCGGCTGGCAGCCGACCGACGCCGACCGCTGGCACTGGGCCGCCGACCTCGAAGAGGCCGCCGCGCTCCTGCCCGGCCTCGGCTCCCGCGCGTTCCTCACCAGCGGCCGCCAGGGCCTGGCCGCGTTCGCCGACCTCGATCCGCTGTGGTTCCTGATCCGCTGCGTCGACCCGCCGGACCAGCCGCTGCCGCGCCGGCACGAAGTGGTGCTCGACCGCGGCCCGTTCCGCCTCGACGGCGAACGCGCGCTGATGACCGAGCACGACATCGACGTGCTGGTCACCAAGGACAGCGGCGGCGCGATGACCTCCGCGAAACTGACCGCCGCGCGGGAACTCGGCCTCCCGGTGGTCGTGGTGCGCCGCCCGCCGCGACCGGCGGGCGCCGAAACCGCGGACGTAACCGCCGCCGTCGAATGGGTGCTCCAGCAATGAATGAACAGTTCTACGACGTCCTGCACCGCCGCCGCGACGTCCGCGCCGAGTTCACCGGCGAGCCGATCGACGACGCCGTCCTCACCCGCGTGCTGGAGGCCGCGCACGCCGCGCCGAGCGTCGGGATGAGCCAGCCGTGGGACTTCGTGCTGGTCCGCGACCCGGGCACCCGCGAGGAATTCGCCCGGCACGTGCACGCGGAGCGCGACGTGTTCGCCGCGTCGCTGGAGGGCGAGCGCGCGGAGACGTTCGCCAAGATCAAGGTCGAGGGCATCCGCGAGTCGAGCCTCGGCATCGTCGTCACCTACGACGCGCAGCGCGGCGCCCCGGCGGTGCTCGGTCGGCACGCGATCGCCGACGCCGGGCTGTACTCGGTGTGCCTGGCCATCCAGAACCTGTGGCTCGCCGCGACCGCGGAGGGGCTCGGCGTCGGGTGGGTGAGTTTTTACCGCGAACCCGCGCTCGCGAAGCTGCTCGGCATCCCCGCGGGCATCCGGCCGGTGGCCTGGCTTTGTGTAGGACCGGTAACGAATCTCGCCGAGGTCCCCGACCTCGAACGGCACGGCTGGCGCAACCGTGCGCCGCTGGCCAGCGCGTTACACCACGAGCGCTTCACCCCGCGTGACGAGGGGTCAGCGTAAACCTCTCGGAGTGACCCAATAGATTTCCTCTAATGCGTCCGATTGCCGTAGTGCTGGGGTTGCTTTCGGCGCTGTGCGCCCTGGCCTATCCCTTCCTGCCGGTCGTGCAGGACACCGCGGAAGTCGTGTGGCCCGCCGCCTCCGACACGCGTTCCGTCAACGCGCCATTGACCGGGTACTGGGCACAGAACCTGAAGGCCGAGCTGCCGTGCGACACGATCCGGTCGCTCGACGCGCGCACGAACGGCCCGGCGCTGCTGTTCGGCACCGTCCCGGACGGGCGCACCGGCAAGAACGCGGCCAACGGCGTCGGCATGCAGCTGCGCATCGACAACGGCGTGCTGCTCGCGTCCAGCCAGGGCCAGCAGATCGCGCAGCAGCCGCTCCCGCAGGACGGCTGCGCGGTCACGCTCGACTCGGACGCGACCCAGATGACGCTCTCGGTCGGCAAGACCCCGATCTTCCACACCACCGGCGACGTCCGGCCGCGTGTGCTCGGCATCTACTCGTCGATCAGCTCCGCGCGCGACCCGATCGCCGGGCTGCACGTGTCGGTCGTCCCGGACACCCGCTACCAGACCTCGCCGACCACGCTGAAGCTCGTCGTCGGCATCCTCGCCGCGCTGTCGTTCCTCGGCTGCCTGATCGCGGTGTGGCGGATGGACTCCGGCTTCGCCCGCCGCGCGCCGCGCTGGGCCCCGGTCGGCTGGTGGCGGCTGACCGGCCGCGACGCGACGGTGTTCGGCGTGCTCGGCGCGTGGGTCTTCATCGGGCCGGTGACGTCGGACGACGGCTACATCCTCACCATGGCCAGGGTCACCGAGGCCACCGGATACCTCACGAACTACCACCGCTGGTTCGGCGTCGCGGAGGCCCCGTTCGGCTGGTTCTACCACCTGTACGAGCTGATGACCCACGTCAGCACGGTGCCGCCGTGGATCCGGCTGCCCTCGTACCTGCTCGGCGTGATCAGCTGGCTGCTGATCAGCCGCGAGGTGATGCCGCGGCTGGGCACCCAGGTCCGGCGCAGCCGCGCGGCCGGATGGGCCGCCGCCGCGGTGTTCCTGGTCTGGTGGATGCCCTACAACAACGGCGTCCGGCCGGAACCGGTCGCCGCGCTCGGCTCGCTGCTGGCGATCTGCGCGGTCGAACGCGCACTGGTCACCCGGCGGCTGCTGCCGCTGTGCCTCGGCCTCACCGCCGCCGCGTTCACCCTCGCCGCGACGCCGACCGGGCTGATCGCGGTCGCCCCGTTCCTGGTCGCCGGGAAACCGCTGTTCAAGCTGGTCCGGCAGCGTTCGGCGAGCGGCTGGCTGCCGATGCTCGCGCCGATCCTCGCGTCCGGCTTCCTCGTCCTCGTGGTGATGTTCGCCGACCAGACGTTCGCGACCGTCCAGGAAGCCACCCGCATCCGCACCGCGGTCGGCCCGAACCTGTCGTGGTTCCAGGAACTCGCGCGCTACCAGTTGCTGTTCGAGAACCTGCCGGACGGCTCCGCGCCGCGCCGGTTCCCGGTGCTGCTCGTGCTGCTCTGCACGGTCACCTGCCTGGTCGTGCTGCTGCGCCGCGGCCGGATCCCCGGCGCCGCGCTCGGGCCGAGCCGCAGGCTGATCGGCACCACCGCGTTGTTCTTCCTGCTGCTCGCGCTGACCCCGACGAAGTGGACTCACCACTTCGGCGCGTTCGCCGCGGTCGGCGCGTCGATGGCGGCGCTCACCGCGCTCGCGACCAGTTCCACCGTGCTGCGCTCCAACCGCAACCGCGCCGCGTTCCTCGCGGTCTTGCTGGTGGTCGGCGCGCTCGCCGCGACCGGGCCGAACACGTACTGGTTCGTCTCGCGGATCGGGGTGCCGTGGACGAACGTCGCGCCGTCGATCGGCGGCATCCCGCTGTCGACGATCCTGCTCGGGGCCGCCGCGATCGCCGGGATCTACGCGTTCGTGGAGAACATCCGGGCGCACCGGCCCGGTCCGGCGCTGACCCAGCAGGAGGGCCGGAGCCGGTCGCTGCGGCTCGGTTCGCTGTCGCTGGTCGTGGTGTGCGGACTGGTCGCGGCGGGCGAGATCTACACGATGGGCGCGGCGATCTACTTCCAGCGCGACAGCTACAGCCTCGGCGCGGCGAACGTCGGGCACCTGTTCGGCAAGAGCTGCAACCTGTCCGACCACGTGATGGTGGAGCGCGACGCGGCCAAGAGCATCCTGCGCGCGCAACCGGAACAGCGGACCGTGCCGGAGAAGCCGGTGACGCAGAACCCGCCGAACCCGCTGCCGAACCCGGACCAGGACAACGGCCGGATCCAGACCGGCTTCCACACCAGCCCGGTCGACGACAAGGATCCGCTGGCCGAGCCGCCGCACGGGTTCAAGAAGGACCAGGTGCCGATGTGGAGCAGCTACCTCGACACCCAGACCCGCGCCGGACGCCTGCGCAGCGACTGGTACGCCCTCACCGACCGGACCGAGAACGGCCAGATCGTGGTCGCCACCGCGAGCCAGCCGAGGCGGCCGGCGTCGGTGAGCCTGGAGTACGGCGTGAACACCCCGCAGGGCGTGCGGGTGCTGCGCAGCCAGTTCGCGCTCCCGCCCGGCGCGGGCACCGGCGGCTGGAACGACACCCGGATCAACCTGCGCGACCTGCCGCCGGAAACCACGTCGGTGCGCGTCGTCATGGTGGACGACGACCTCACCGAGGACGGCTGGATCGCCGCGTCCGCGCCGCGCGTGCCGACCTTCACCACGCTCACCGACAAGCTCGCGGGCAAATCGGTGTACATCGACTGGCCCGCTTCGTTCGTGTATCCGTGCGCGAACCCGGTCACCTCGCACGACGGCATCTCCGCGGTGCCCGACTACCGGATCACCCCCGGCCAGCTCGGCGACGAGGCCAAGTGGGCCTCCAGCACCAACGGCGGCCCGAACGGCTGGCTCGAGGAGATCGCCAAGGAGCCCGAGGTGCCGAGCTATCTGAGCGGCCAGCCGTACCAGTCGTGGGGGCAGTTGCTGCAGATCGAGCCGTATACGACGGGGATCGCGCCGACGGTGCGGCATGGGGAGAAGACGGTGTGGGGCTGGTGGTCGCCCGGGCCTGGGCCTTCGCAGCCCAACGGCAAGGACCCGACGCGCTAGTCCCGCGGCTCCCGCAACCTCCGCGCCGCGTACACCGACATCACTGGCAGCGTCGCCAGCGCCAGCAACGCCCACTGCAACCCGACCGCGTTGGCCAGCGCCCCGACCGCGGGCGAGACCACGCCGCCGACGCTCACCGCCAGCCCCAGCGTCACCCCGCTGGCGGTGCCAAGGCGGTTCGGCAGGTAGTCCTGCCCCAGCGTCACATGCAGTGAGAACGGCGCGTACAACGCCAGCGCGGCCAACGCGACCGGCAGAAACACGCCGTACCCCGGCACGAGCGCGATCCCGGCCACCGCTGGCACCGACACCGCATAGGAGACGTAAACCGTCCGAATCCGGCCCCAGCGTTCCGCCAGCACACCGCCGAGCAGCGTGCCCAGCGCACCGACTCCGAACAGCACCACCAACGCCACTTCCCCGGCGAGCGCGCTGCCGGTCCGCTGCGTGACCCAGATGGCGAGGAAGGTGTTGAGCGAGAAGGCCGCGATGGAGCGTCCGACCACCACGACGGTCAGCCAGCCGAACTGCCGCCAATCGTCACGACCTGCGTGCGCGCTTTGCCGCGCCGCGGAATGCAGGTCGCCCATCCGGCGGAACAGCGCGGTGATGACCACCCCGGCGACCAGCGCTGGCAGCACCAGATACGGCGTCGCGCCGAGACCGCCCGCCTGCAGCACCGGGGTGACGAGGATCGGCCCCAGCGCGAAACCGACGTTGCCGCCCAAGGAAAACCAGCTCATCCCGACGTGCCCGCGCCCGGCGATCCGGCGGGCGATCCGCGCCGACTCCGGGTGGTACGCGGCGACGCCGAGCCCGGACAGCGCGATCGCGAGCCAGGTCAGCGCGTAGGAATCGGCCAGCCCGGACAGCCCGATCCCGGCGCCGGCGACCGTCAGCCCGGCCGGCACCAGCCACGGCATCGGCCGCCGGTCGGTCAGCACCCCGAACAGCGGCTGGACCACCGAGGACAGCAGCGTCGCGGCCACCGTGATCCCGGCCGCGGCGAGGTAGCCGTAGTGCCGTTCGGCGACGAGAAACGGCACGAGCGCGGGGACTGCGCCCTGGTAGAGGTCGTCGACCGCGTGGCCGATGACCATGAGCGGCATCGGCCAGCGCGCGGTGCGGGCTGGAGCTTGGAGTGTTGTCACCCGGTCATGATCAAACCGGCTGCCCCCTTCGCGATTCCGTTATTATGCCGACTTGTGTCGATTTCCGGCCACCTGCCGACCGCACCCACGAACACCCGGGACCTGGCGGCGACCGCGAGCATCGCCGAGCACTGGCACGACGAGCACCAGGTCGTCTACGCCAGCAGCGGCGTCTTGGCCGTGCACACGGACCGGTCGCGATGGATCACGCCCGCACACCGCGCGCTGTGGATTCCGGCGGGCACCGTGCATTCCCACCGCGCTTACGGCGTCACCCGGCTGCATCTGTTCGGTTTTGCGCCGGAGCTGAGCCCTCTGCCGGTGACTGAGCCGACCGCGCTCGCGGTCACCCCACTGCTGCGCGAACTACTGATCGCGTACACCGAACTCGGCGAGGACCGCGCGACGCCCGCTGGCCAACGGATGCGAGCGGTGCTGTTCGACCAGCTCACGCTCGCGCCGGAACGTCCGGTGCAGGTGCCCGCCGCGCGCGATCCGCGGTTGGTCGCCGTGTGCCGGATGCTGGAAGAAGATCCGTCCGACTCGCGCAGCCTCGAAGCGCTGGGCCGCACCGTCGGAGCCAGCGGCCGGACGCTGACCCGGCTGTTCCGCACGGACACTGGAATGACGTTCCCGCAATGGCGCACACAACTCCGGCTGTACCACGCACTGCGCCTACTGGTGGAGGGCCAGTCGGTGACGTCCGTGGCACAGCGCTGCGGATTCGCCACGACCAGCGCGTTTATCGACGTGTTCCGGCGTTCTCTTGGCCACACGCCGGGGTCTTATCTCCACAGTGGACAATACCCGCCGCGAGCCGGTTGACTCCTAACGAGACTCAGCCGTGCCACCTCGCCGAGGCGGCACGGCTGCTCCATGCAGGTCAGGAATAACTCCGCGGCGTCCACACGACCGACCGCCCGTCCGGGCCTTCCTCCACCACCGTCCGCGACGAACCCACGATCAGCAGGCACCGCATGTCCACAGTAGACGGATCAAGCCCGCCAAGCGTGGTCACCCGGACGTCCTCCTCCGGTCCCCCGACGTCGCGCGCAACCACCACCGGCGTCTCCGGATCCCGGTGCCGCAGCAGGACTTCCCGCGCGTTCTCCAGCTGCGTCACCCGAGTCCGCGAGGCCGGGTTGTACAGCGCCAGCACCAAATCCGCCGCGCCCGCCGCGTCCAGCCGGCGTTCGATGATCTCCCACGGCTTCAACCGGTCCGAAAGGGACAGTACGCAATAGTCGTGCCCCAACGGCGCGCCCACGCGCGACGCGGCCGCCTGCGCCGCCGTCACCCCGGGCACGATCCGGACCCGCGCGCCAGCACCGTTACCGGCCGAAACCTGTTCCAGCACCGCCGAAGCCATCGCGAACACGCCCGGGTCCCCCGAGGACACCACGGCCACCCGCGCACCCGTCGCGGCCAGCTGCAACGCCTCGACCGCCCGGTCCGCCTCGACCCGGTTCCCCGACGCGTGCCGCTGCTGCCCCTCCCGCTGCGGAACCCGCGCGACATACGGCCCGTAGCCCACAATGTGGTCCGCCGCCGCCAATTCCGCGGAAGCTTCCGGCGTCAGCCATTCCGGCCCGGCCGGACCGAGCCCGACTACGACCACCTCGCCGCCTTCAGCCGGAGCAGGAGCCGCAGAAGCAACCGCGGGCTCACCCTCCACACGCGACTTGTAGGCCGGGCTTGGCAGCAATGCCAAGGAGAAATACGGCACCGACTCCGGATCGACGTCCGCGAACGGCTCGACCCGCTGCTGCTTCCAGGTCGCCCGCTCGATATACCAGGCGTCATCGAGCTTGCCCGCCTCCGCGAGCGCTTCCCGCACGGAACCGAAGGTGCGGCCCAATTTCAGCACCGCCGCCGCTTCGGTGTCCGCCAGCCGCCGCGCCAATTCGGGCGCTGGCAACGTTCCCGGCAAGACGGTGAGCACTTCGTCGCGCTGCACCAGCGGACGGCCGAGCACCGACGCCGCCGCGCTCACCGACGTCACGCCGGGAACCACCTCGGCCTCGAACCGCCCGGCGAGCCGCTCGTGCATGTACATGTAGGAGCCGTAGAAGAACGGATCGCCCTCGCACAGCAGCACCACGTCGCGTCCGGCGTCGAGATGCTCGGCGAGCTTTTTCGCGCTCAGCTCGTAGAAATCGGCGATCGCGCCCTCGTAGCCGCCCGGATGGTCGGTGGTCTCGGTGGTGACCGGGTAGACCAGCCGCTCTTCCAGCTGCCCCTCGCGCAGATACGGCTCCGCCACCGAGCGCGCGATGCTGCGCCCGTGCCGCGCGCTGTGGTAGGCGATGACGTCCGCCTCGCCGATCAGCCGCGCCGCTTTGACCGTCATCAGTTCCGGATCGCCGGGGCCCAGCCCGACGCCGTACAGCCGCCCCGTCATTCGACCGCGCTCGCAATCGCGTTCACGGCACCGACGGCCATCGCACTGCCGCCACGACGGCCGTGTACGACCAGGTACGGCGCGGGTGCCCGCTTCGCCAATTCCACTTTGGACTCCGCTGCGCCGACGAATCCGACTGGCACGCCGATGATCGCGGCCGGTGCGCCGACGCCCTCGTCGAGCAGCTCCAGCAACCGGAACAACGCGGTCGGCGCGTTGCCGATGGCCACCACGGAACCGGGCAGCCGGTCGCGCCACAGCTCCAGCGCGGCGGCCGACCGCGTGGTGCCGAGCCGTTCGGCGAGCCCCGGCACGCTCGGATCGTCCAAAGTGCACACGACGTCGTTCGACGCGGGCAGCCGTTTGCGCGTGATGCCGCTGGCGATCATCTTCGCGTCGCACAGGATCGGCGCGCCCGCCTCCAGCGCGGCGCGGCCCGCTTCGACCACGTCGAGCGAGTAGCGCAGGTCGTCGACCAGGTCGACCATGCCGCAGGAGTGAATCATCCGGACCGCGACGCCCGCGACGTCGTCGGGCAGGATCGCCAGGTCCGCCTCTTCGCGGATCGTGGCGAACGAGTGCCGGTAGATCTCGGCCCCGTCCCGCAGGTAGTCGATCACGAAGGTCCCTTTCTCGCCAACGCATCCGCTAATCCGGACGCCGGAGTCCAGCGTCCGTCGACACGGTAGCCGCCGTCCTCGGCGACAACGTCGCGGTGGGCCCTGGACGGCCGCCCGCAGCGGCGTGCACAGCCCGAGACGTGCACCCGCGTCCCATCCGCGACCAGTGTCGCCGCGTCGGCGCGGACGTCGGCGAGAGACTTCGCACACCCCGGCGCCCCGATGCACGCGCTAAGCTCCGCCGTCGCCGGATCCGTCGAAAGCCCCGCCGCGTGCAGGCGTTCGACGTCCGCGCCGCCGGGCAGCAGCATCGAACGCCACGGCGTGACCACCGCGTCGCCGCAGTCCGCGAGCGTGCGCAACTGCGCGGCAGTCAACTGACCGAACCGGGGCGCGACCCCCACTGCCTCGCCGCCGTCGTCGCGCCGGATCCGGCCGACCGTCGGGTCAATCCGCGTCGACATCACCTGCGGGGCTTCGAGCGGACCGTCCGGCAGCAGCGTCGAAGGATCGGCCAGTTCCCCGACCCGCCACGCCGAACCTCGCGTACGCGCAAACGTTTCCGCCACCGTAAGCAGCGCAGACACCGCTTCGACCCGCGATACCCGCCAGCCCGAATCGGCTCCGGCCAGCAGCACCGCACCGGTCGTCGGCCCGGTCGCCCGCCAGCAGACGTCCGTGCCCGCGACGTCGCCACGACCGTCGTCGAAACCGAACAGGAACCGGCCGGGCAGCTCCGCGAGTTCCGGCCGCGCGCACAGCGCACGATCCAGCGCCGCGGAAAGCCCCCGGACGTCCGCGAGCCCGCCACGCACCCCGCTCAACGGCGAGGCCAGCACGTTCCGCACGCGTTCGTGACTGGGCGACGGCAGCAACCCGGCTTCGGCCAGCCGTCCCGCCAGCCCTGGCCTTCGCACTCCGCGCAGCTGGACGTTCGCGCGCGAGGTCAGATGGACGTCGCCGTCGCCGAGGTCTTCCGCACAGGTTGCCAAGGCCCGCAACCGATCCGCGGTCACCACGCCGCCGGGAAGCCGGACCCTGGCGAGCGGCCCGTCCGCCGCGTCGTGCGTCGCGAAAACCCCAGGGCAGGCGTCGGCGCGCACGCGGGCAGGGGTGGACATGGCCTCACTGTAACCCGAGGCAGATTCAACAGGCTTGCGATCAGATGTAGTACATCTGCTACATTTCATCGCACAGGCAGGATGGGGGTCATCCAATGAGAGATCAAGCGGACACCGTGCTCCGCGTCGAAGGCTTACGCATGCGCTACGGCGCGAACGACGTGCTGCACGGCACGTCGTTCACCGCGCATCGCGGCGAGGTGCTGTGCCTGCTGGGGCCGAACGGGGCGGGCAAAACCACGACGATCGAAATCCTCGAGGGGTTCCGCATGCGGTCCGCGGGCGAGGTGTCCGTGCTGGGCACCGACCCCGCGAAAGGCGGCGAGGACTGGCGGGCGCGGCTGGGGGTCGTCCTGCAATCCTGGCGCGACCACGGCAAATGGCGCGTGCGCGAACTGCTCGACCTGCTCGGGTCGTACTACTCGCCCTACTCCACCGACCGGATCCGCCGGCCATGGAACACCGACGAGCTGATCGAGGCGGTCGGGCTCACCGAGCACGCGGGCAAGAAGATCCGGATGCTGTCCGGCGGGCAGCGGCGCAGGCTGGACGTGGCGATCGGCATCGTCGGCCGTCCCGAGCTGCTGTTCCTCGACGAGCCGACCGCGGGCTTCGACCCGCAGGCGCGGCGCGACTTTCACGAGCTGGTGCACCGGCTCGCTGACGACGCCACGACGATCCTGCTCACCACGCACGACCTCGACGAGGCCGAGAAACTCGCCGACCGGATCCTCATCCTGAGCGGCGGCCACATCGTCGCCGACGGATCGCCGGACCAGCTGAGCAGGCAGATCGCGGGCGAGGCCGAGGTGCGCTGGAGCGTCGGCGGGCAACGGTTCGTGCACTCGACCACGGAGGCGACGAAGTACGTGTACGAGTTGTTCAAGCAACACGGCGAAGCAGTCGCCGACCTGGAGGTCCGGCGCGCTTCGCTGGAAGACACCTACCTGACGCTCGTGCAGCGCGCGGAGTCCGGGCTGACCTCGGCGGGTGCGCTATGACAGCGTCGGCGCAGCGAACCGCGGCGCGGGTGGGACTCCGCCGCGGGTTCATCGAATTCCGCCAGCAGTGGACGAACCGCGACGATCTGATCGGCCAGCTCGTCTGGCTCGCGATGATCTTCGGCACGCTGTTCTTCATGCGCGGCGCACACCTGCCGGGCACCTCGTTCTCGCTGGGCGCCGCGACGGTGCCGGGCGTGATCGGCGCGGGCATCGTGTTCAACGGCCTGACCAGCGTCGCCGGATCGCTCGTCATCGACCGCGAGGACGGCACGCTGCTGCGCGCGAAGGCGACGCCGAACGGGATGTTCGGCTACCTCGTCGGCAAGGTCACGACGTTCTCGCTGGTGCAGGTCGCGAGCATCCTCGTGATGCTGGTGCCGGCGCTGTTCCTGTTCGACGGACTGGCCCCGGACGGGTTCTTCTCGATCCTGAACCTGCTGTGGGTGCTCGCCGCCGGGCTGGTCGCGACCCTGCCGATCGGAGCCGCGATCGGCTCGCTGATCCAGGACTCCAGGATGCTGGCCCTGGTCATGCTGCCGATGTTCGGGCTCGGCGCGATCTCCGGGATCTTCTACCCGATCACCTCGCTGCCGGGCTGGCTGCAAGACGTCGCGCAGGTGTTCCCGATGTACTGGCTCGGCCTCGGCATGCGCTCGGCGCTGCTGCCGGACCAGGCGGTCGTCGTCGAGATCGGGCAGTCGTGGCGGCCGTTGCCGACCCTGGGGGTGCTGCTCGCGTGGGCCGTGATCGGATTGGTGCTGGCCCCGATCCTGCTGAAGCGGATGGCCCGGCGCGAATCGGGGTCGTCGGTGGCGGCGCGACGGGAAAGGGCACTTCAGCGTGTGTGAGGCGCGGTGAGCGAGAACGTCTACAACCGCATCGCGGTGCTGCGCGCCGAACGCGGCATCTCGCGGCGGCAGCTCGCGGACGCGCTCGGCGTGCACTACCAGACCATCGGGTACCTGGAGCGCGGCGAGTACAGCCCGAGCCTCTACCTCGCGTTGCGGATCGCGGAGTTCTTCGAGGTCGCGGTGGAGGTGCTGTTCTCCACCGCGCCTTTCCCGCGCATCGGGGACGAGAGCAGGCCGGCGTGAGGGTCTGCTCACCTTGACGGCGTCCGCGCGCCCCGCGAGAGTAAGAAGGCACACGCGTCGGCACGCGGAGGAACCCGGTGGAAATCCGGGGCGGTCCCGCCACTGTGACCGGCGGCCCCGCGGCCGCCGGCAGCCAGGAACTCCCGCCGGCGTGCCCGACGACCCGGGGCGCGGACACCCCGAGTGAGGAACGCCGTGATCCTGCTGCTGTCCACTTCGGACACCGACCTGCTCAGCGCCCGGGCCAGCGGCGCGGACTACCGGCTCGGCAACCCGTCCCGGCTTCCGCTCGGGGACCTGCCCGCGCTGCTGGAGGGCGTGTCGATCGTCGTCGTCCGGATCCTGGGCACGCCGCGGACCTGGCAAGAAGGCCTGGACACGCTGCGCGCGTCCGGGGCGCACGTGGTCGTGCTCGGCGGCGAGCAGACCCCGGACGCGGAGCTGATGAAGCTCTCCACCACTCCCGCTGGGATCGCCGCGCAGGCGCATCTGTACCTCGCGCAGGGCGGTCCGGAGAACCTCACGCAGTTGCACCGGTTCCTGTCCGACACCCTGCTGCTCACCGGCGAAGGCTTCGAACCGCCCGCCGAACTGCCGTCGTGGGGCGTGCTTTCCCGGCCCGCTCCCGAGGGTGATGGACCGGTCGTCGGGATCCTCTACTACCGCGCGCACCACCTGTCCGGGAACACCGGTTTCGTGCACGCCCTCGCCGACGCGGTCGAGTCCGCGGGCGGCCGCGCGTTGCCGATCCACACGGCGTCCCTGCGCACACGCGCGCCGGAGATGATGGCCGAGCTGGGCAAGGTCGACGCGCTGCTGGTCACCGTGCTGGCGGCGGGCGGCACCCGTCCGTCGGAGGCCGGGGCCGGCGGTGACGACGAATCCTGGGACGTCGCGGAAATGGCCGCGTTGGACGTCCCGGTGCTGCAGGCGTTGTGCCTGACCAGCGACCGCGAAACGTGGTCCGCCAGCGACGACGGTCTGTCCCCGCTCGACGCGGGCAACCAGATGGCGGTACCGGAATTCGACGGCCGGATCATCACGGTCCCGTTCTCCTTCAAGGAATTCGACGACGACGGCCTCCCCCGCTACGTCGCGGACACCGAACGAGCCTCCCGCGTCGCCCGCATCGCGCTCGCGCACGCCCGGCTCCGGCACACCCCGCCTGCTTCTCGCAAGATCGCCCTGATGCTGTCCGCGTACCCCACGAAACACTCGCGCGTCGGCAACGCGGTCGGCCTGGACACGCCCGCGTCCGCGATCAAACTCCTCCGCCTGATGCGCGAACGCGGCTACGACCTCGGCCCCGACGCCTTCCCCGGCGTCAACCCGACCGGCACCGACCAGCCGGACGGCGACGCGCTGATCCACGCCCTGATCGCCGCGGGCGGCCAGGATCCCGAATGGCTCACCGAGGAACAGCTGTCGGGCAACCCGATCCGCGTCCCCGCCGCCCGCTACCGCTCTTGGTTTTCCCAGCTGCCCGCCGAACTGCGGGAAGCGATGGAAGAACACTGGGGCCCGGCCCCGGGTTCGCTGTATGTCGACACATCGGCAAACCCCGAGGGCGACATCGTCCTGGCGTCGCTGCAGTCCGGCAACGTCGTGCTGATGATCCAGCCGCCGCGCGGTTTCGGCGAGAACCCGGTCGCGATCTACCACAACCCGGACCTCCCGCCGAGCCACCATTACCTCGCCGCCTACCGCTGGCTGGAAGAGGAATTCGGCGCACACGCCGTCGTACACCTCGGAAAACACGGTTCGCTGGAATGGCTGCCGGGCAAAACCGCGGGCCTGTCCGCCGCCTGCGCCCCCGACGCCGTGCTGGGCAACCTGCCGCTGGTGTACCCGTTCCTGATCAACGACCCCGGCGAAGGCGCACAAGCGAAACGCCGCGCGCACGCGACGATCGTGGACCACCTGGTCCCGCCCATGGCCCGCGCCGAATCGTATGGCGACCTGGCCCGGCTGGAGCAGCTCCTGGACGAGCACGCGAACATCGCCGCGATGGACCCGGCGAAACTCCCGGCGATCCGCGCCCAGATCTGGACCCTCATCCAGGCCGCCAAACTCGACCACGACCTGGGCGTCGACGAACGCCCGCACGACGCCGAGTTCGACGACTTCCTGCTGCACATCGACGGCTGGCTGTGCGAGGTCAAGGACGCCCAAATCCGCGACGGCCTGCACATCCTCGGCGAGGCCCCGGCCGGCAAGGCCCGCGTCAACCTGGTCCTCGCGATGCTGCGCGCCCAGCAAATGTGGGGCGGCAAGCAAGGTGCCGTCCCCGGTCTGCGCTCCGCACTGGGCCTGAAGGAGAACTCGGACGCCCCACTGTCCGAAGTGGACGCCATCGAAACCACCGCGCACACGCTGGTTTCCCTGATGGAGACCCACGCATGGTCCCCCGATTCGGTTTCCTCCGTGGTCACCGAAGTCCTGGGCGCTTTCGACGCCGAAGTCGCCCGCGTCCTGACCTTCGCCGCCACCGAAATCGTCCCCCGCCTAGCCGGCACGACGTCCGAAGTGGACGCCGTACTCCACGCCCTGGACGGCGGCTACATCGCCGCAGGCCCCAGCGGTTCCCCCTTGCGCGGCCTGGTCAACGTCCTCCCCACCGGCCGGAACTTCTACACGGTCGACCCGAAGGCCATCCCCAGCCGCCTGGCCTGGGAAACCGGGCAAGCACTGGCAGACTCCCTGCTCCGCCGCTACCGCGAAGACACCGGCGACTGGCCGCGGTCGGTCGGCCTGTCGGTCTGGGGCACCTCCGCCATGCGCACCTCCGGCGACGACGCCGCGGAAGTCCTTGCCCTGCTGGGCATCCAGCCGGTCTGGGACGAAGCGTCCCGCCGCGTGACCGGCATCGAACCGATCCCGCTGTCCGAACTGGGCCGCCCTCGAATCGACGTGACAGTCCGCATCAGCGGCTTCTTCCGCGACGCCTTCCCCCACGTCATCACCCTGCTGGACGACGCCGTCCGCCTAGCCGCCTCCCTGGACGAACCGGAATCCTCGAATTTCGTCCGCGCCCACGTAGCCGCCGACCTGGCTCTCCATGGCGACAACCGCCGAGCCACCACCCGCATCTTCGGCTCAAAACCAGGTGCCTACGGAGCCGGTTTGCTCCCCTTGATGGACTCCGGAAACTGGCGAGACGACAAAGACCTAGCCGAGGTCTACGCAGTCTGGGGCGGCTATGCTTACGGCCGCGATCTGGACGGCCGCCCCGCCCGCTCCGACATGGAAACGTCGTACAAACGCATCGTCGTAGCCGCGAAAAACACCGACACCCGCGAACACGACATTGCCGACTCGGACGACTATTTCCAATACCACGGCGGAATGATCGCCACCGTCCGCGCCCTGACCGGCTCGGCCCCCGCCTCGTACGTCGGCGACTCCACCACACCCGACGCCGTCCGCACCCGAACCCTTGGCGAAGAAACGGCCCGCGTATTCCGCGCCCGGGTAGTGAACCCACGCTGGCTGTCGGCAATGCGCCGCCACGGCTACAAGGGCGCCTTCGAATTGGCGGCAACCGTCGACTACCTCTTCGGCTTCGACGCAACAGCGGGCGTCGTGGGCGACTGGATGTATGAGAAGTTGTCGCAATCGTATGTTCTTGACGAGGAAAACCAGCAGTTCCTGCGGGATGCCAACCCGTGGGCACTGCGCGGAATCATCGAACGCCTGACGGAAGCCGCGGATCGCGGACTGTGGGAGGAACCGGATCCGGATTTGCTGGCCCAGATGCGTGAGGTGTACTTGACTTTGGAAGGCGACCTGGAGAACGACTGAGCGGGTTCGCTGTCCTGGCTGGTTTTTGTCGAGTTCGCCTGTTCCGGTGCTCGGTTGTTGACGCTCGCCGCACAGCGACCGGGTGCCGCTCCTTACAGCTGCTTGGCTTCGTCTCTCTTCGCCGTGTGACTCTGCCGACGAACCCGCCCAGCCCGATCACGCCTCTGCCCGATCACGCCTCTGCCCTACTGCGCCTGCCCTACCGCGCCTGCCCGGCCGTGGTCCCTCCCCGGCCGACCGGCCATCACGGTCCCGCTGAACAACACCGCTCTTCCAACCACCCACGCCACCACTCATCAGCCGACGCGCCCGCCAACCAGCCACCACCGCGCTCGACCCCACACAACCAACCAGCCACTACCCGCGCTCGGCCTACGCCACCATCCGCCCAACCGCCGCCCCCTCCCGCGCCGACCAGTCACCACGACCCCGCTCCGCCTGCGGGTCCCCGTCCACGCCAGCCGCACCGTCACCGTCTCCCCCTCTCCCCAGCGGACCACTCGCCCCAGCGGTCCGCGTCCCTTTGCGCGAAACCGTTGCGCCGCAAGGGTGAACCCGCCGCACCGAATTCCGGCATACCTCCCGAACCAGCCCCTCACCGGACGAGAGCAGCCGCTCGCATCTTGACTTCATAATGGTCTAGTCCAATGCTTACCGCATCACTTCCGCATGTTCGCCGGAGGACAGATGCAGCGAAGCAGACTGGCCGCCACCCTCGTCGCCGCCGCGACCGTGGTCGGGACGGCCGCCGTCGTGGCCGCGACCGCCCACGCGCAGGCCGGAGCGTCGAGCGGCCTCGACAACAACTGGTACGCCGCCGCGCCGTACCTCATGCCGCAGAGCAACAACCCGCCCGACCCGGTGACCGTCATGAACGCGACCGGGCAGAAGGCGTTCCAGCTGGCCTTCATCCTCGCGCCCAAGGGCGGCGGATGCAGTCCCACCTGGGACGGCACCTCGCCGGTTTCGACGGACACGACGGTCGGCGACGCGATCAACCGCATCCGCGGCAACGGCGGCGACGTGTCCGTGTCGGTCGGCGGCTACGGCGGCACGAAACTGGGCCAGACCTGCGGCACTGTCGACGCGACCGCGGCGGCCTACCAGCAGGTCGTGACGAAATACAACCTGAAGGCCATAGACTTCGACCTCGAAGAACCCGAATACGAGGACACCGCCGCGATCGCGAACGAACTCGGCGCCGCGAAAAAACTGCAGGCGGACAACCCCGGCCTGTTCGTGTCGGTGACCATGCCGGGAACCGCGGCGGGCACCGGCTGGTTCGGCACCCAGTTGCTGGACAAGGCGAAGTCGATCGGCTTCTCTCCCAACAACTTCTCGATCATGCCGTTCGACGGCGGCTTCAACGGCGGCGGCGCGTCGCAGGTGTCGGCGCTCGAGGCGTTCCACGGCCTGCTCCAAAGCCACCTCGGCTGGGACAGCGCCACCGCGTATTCGCACGAGGGTTTCTCCGGAATGAACGGGAAATCCGACACGTCGGAATACTTCAACGTTTCCGATTTCCAGACCGTGTACGACTACGCGACGAGCCACCACCTCGGCCGGTTCACCTTCTGGGCGGTGAACCGCGACCGGCAGTGCACGACGACGACCGACAACAGCGTGTGCTCGAACGTCCAGCAAAACGACTGGGACTTCACGAAGTTCACCACCCGGTTCGCCGGAGCCACCCCGCCGCAGACTACTCCGCCGACGAGCCCGACCAGTCCGACTAGCAATCCCCCGGGCACCTGTTCGGCACCGGAATGGCAGAAAACGCAGGTCTACACCGGCGGCAACGTGGTTTCGCACAACGGCCACAAATGGACCGCGAAATGGTGGACGCAAGGCGAGGAACCCGGCACGACCGGACAGTGGGGCGTCTGGACCGACAACGGAGGATGCTGACCGGCTAGTTTTCCCGATCGGGCGCTGCGGTTTCCCTGCCGCAGCGTCCGATCCGTCAAGTCAGGGACGCACGCCGGGAAGATGCGTATTCGCCCGGCGGACCTCCGAAGCCAGCGCCGGCACCTCGATCACCCGCCGCCCGGCCGCGACCAGCCGTTCAACCCCTTCAGCCTCGACAAACAACGACGGTTCCCGCCAGGCCATCACTACCCGCGGAATGGCCGTTTCGAGGATCAGCTGCGTGCAGCTCTTGGGATGGGACGCGCGATCGCTGCACGGCTCCAGCGAGCTGTACATGGTCGCGTCGGCGAGCCGCGGGTCACGCGGATCGAGCTTCGCCAGCGCAGCCTCTTCCGCGTGGTTACGCGGATCGCCCTCGCCCGAATGCCCGGTGGCGAGCACGGTTCCGTCCGGCAGCCCGACGACCGCACCGACCCGAAACGTCGAACTCGGCGGGCATTCGTCGGCAAGCTCGATCGCCTGCCGCAGCCGCAGCACGTCAAGCGACGACGGTTCAGCCGCGGCGCGATACCGCAACACCGCGACCTCCCCGAGCCGCCGCACTTCCGTCAGCTCCAACGGTCGCGGGAACGCACCCGGCCCGAGAAACCGCGGTGCCCGAGGGTCGCCGACCATGATCGGCGCGACCGCGAGCCGAAGCTCGTCGGCGAGCCCGGCGTCGAGGAACTGCGTGTGCACCGCCCCGCCGCCTTCGACCAGCAACGTCCGGATCCCGCGCGCGCCAAGGTCATCCAGAACGCGCTCGAGCCGCGGTGGGCTGCCTGCGTCCACCACAGTCGCAACCGCACTCAGACTGTCCGCGCTACCCAGCGGCGCGTAGACAAGCTTCGCGGCATCCCCGACGGTGAAGAACCGCGACGCCGGATCCAGCTTGCCGCTGCTCGTCACCGTCACTTTGACCGGTTGCTCCGGCCGCCCCGCCGCGCCCCGCTCCCGGCGCAGTTCAGCCGAGCGCACGAGAAGCCGCGGATTGTCGGCCCGCACCGTGCCCGCGCCGACGAGGATCGCGTCGGCCTCGGCACGGAGCCGGTCGACCTCGGCGAAGTCGGCCTCATTGGACAGGAGCAGACGGGTGCTGCCGGCGTCGTCGAGGTAGCCGTCCAGCGATTGCGCCGCGGACAGCAGGACGTGCGGCCGCCCGGTCATCGTGCCCATCCGCTCATCGTGCTCCGGCCAGGTCAGGCAGGCACCACGGCGTACTGGCGGACGTACAGGTCGGTGTACGTCACCGGCCCGCGCGGACCCGGCACCCGGTCGAGGTTGATGCCGGTTTCGGGCACCGCGAGCAGCTTGAAGCCGTCCAGCAGCCGGGTCGGCGCGTTCCAGAACACGCCGGTGCCGGTGTAGCCGTCGAAGAACTGCTCCGCGGCCGCCGGGTTCTCGGTCGCGATCCCCGCGGCCAGCCCGGACGTGCGCTCGTTCGCGATCTCGACCGCGTCGACGAGCCCGCCGACCTTCTCCACGGTGACCGTCGCCTCCCGCTCGGAGTCCAGCGCCCACTCGTAGCCGATCGGATGCTCGTGCGGCGCGAGCGACGGCGTGACGCCACGCTCGGCCAGCGCCGACTCGATCTGCGGCCACACCGCGTCGTGCACGTCCTCGTGGATCAGCAGCAGGTTCAGCCGGTTGCAGACGCCGAGCCTGTCCAGGCTCGCGAACACGAGGTCGCGAACCTTGGCCGAGTCCGCCGCAGCGTCGACGTACAGCACCCCGCCCCCGTCAGCGTGCGCCAACGTGCGCACCCCGTGCACTGCGGCCTCAGTCGCCAGCTCGCGCGTGCTGTCACCGCTGCCGCGCAGGATGACGAGCGGCACCAGCCCAGGCAACCGAACCAGCGCCGACGCCGCTTCCCGCTCAACGCGCGGCACCAGCTGCACGACGTCCGGGTTGATCCCGGCCGCCTCGAGCGCGGGCGCGATCACGACGTCCCGCAACCGCTGCGCCGACCCCAGCGCCGCCGACCCAGTCCGCAGCACGCCGCCGTTGCGCGACTTCACCAGCTGCGACGCCACGTCGACCGTCACGTTCGGCCGCGCCTCGTAGTTCGCGCCGATGACGCCCACCGGACGCCGCCGCTCGACCAGCCGCAGCCCACCGTCCAACGTGGACACGGGAACGGACCGCTCCTGGTGCGGCGCACCGGCCAGCAGCCGCAGCTGCGCGGCCATCCCGTCGAGCCGCTCGGGCGTGATGGTGAGCCGATCGAGCAGACCCGCGCTCATCCCGTCGGCCGTCGCCTTGGCCACGTCGGCCCGGTTGGCCTCAAGCACCTCGTCCCGGTGCGCGACGAGCCGCTCCGCCATCCCGACAAGCGCCGCATCCACCGCATCGTCCCCGGCAGCGGCCAACGACGGCGCAGCCGCCTTCGCCGCCCGCGCACACTCCTCGACGGCCTTCGCGACCTCGTCCATCGCCTGTCTCCCTCCGGCGGCTCAGCAGACGTCCAGTCTGCCGTACCGCCCACATGGGAAGACGACGGGCTCAGCCCTCGGGACACCCACGGTGCCGCTCACCTGGTCGACAACGCCGTCGACCACCTGGTCGGCAACACCGCTGCTCAGCTGGTCGACGACGCCGCTCAGCCGGTCGGCAGCACCGCCGCTCACCTGGCCCGGACGACGTCCGCCGCTCACGACCACCGCGCCTGGCCGCGACCGGCCAGCGACCGCCAGCCACCGACCAGACCAGCAGACAAGCCGCGACACCTCCAGCCCCAGCGAGGAGCCGAGGAGCCGAGGAGCCAGCCCAACCGTCCACAGCGTCCGCTGCAACCGAACGTCCACAAACGTCGCCACCGAACCATCACCGGCTCCGCCGCACCCCAGCCGCACCGCGCCCGTCACGCCGCACAATCCAGCCACCAGCCCGCCGCACCGCAAGCCAGCGGCGGCCAAGTCACAACGCCAACGGCTGCAGCAACCACAACCCGCCAGCGATGACACAGCTCACCGTGAGCACGCCGAACACCAGCACCCACAGCACCGCGGGCACAGCGGTCAACCGGCTCAGCTGGTCGGCGTCGGAGTCCCGTGCCTGGCCACGTCGCCGCTTGAGCTGGAGTTCCACCACCGGCCGGACACCGCCGAACAGCAGAAACCAGGTCAGCAGATACACGAACGGCGCCTGCACCACCTTCGGCGCGACCAGAGCCACCAGCCCGAGCACAACGGCGCTCGCCACCACCGTGAACACGCCGTAGGCGTTGCGCACCATGATCAGCACGCCCAGCAGCAGCAACGCGACCAGCACGAGCACCGCGGTGATCAGGTCCGCCCCGACCAGCGTCGCGAACAGCAGTCCCAGGACCGACGGGGCGACGTACCCGGCCAAGGCCGTGAACGCCATGCCCGGCCCCTCGGGCTTGCCGCGCGACACGGTGACCCCGGAGGTGTCCGAGTGCAGCCGGATCGACCGCAGCCGCCGCCCGACCGTCACCGCGGCCAGCGCGTGACCGGCCTCGTGCACGATCGTGATGACGTTGCGGGCGAACCGCCACGGCGTCCCGCCGGCAAGCACCACCAGCAGGGCAATCCCGCCGGTGACCAACGTGATGACGCCCGGCGTGTTCGCCTGCTCCAGCGCCGCACCGACTGTCCCAGCGCCCGCTGCCATGGCCACACCAGAGATTTCTCCGGTGCCCGGTCGAGCACTGAGCACAGTCGAGACGGCGAGTACAGGCGTAATCACGCGGACACCTCACCACAGGCCCTATTTGGCCGCTGTGAGTGCCCAGGCGACAACCGTCGACCGCGGTTCGATATAGGGCGCGGCCTCACTCCATAACGTCTCCCTCCTGCCGGTCCTTGACGTCAGCCGCCGCTCAGTCCGCCACCTCGCCTTCCGCCGTCTTCCTCAGCCGATCGAGCCGGAAAAGATGCGCGACCCACGACCGATACGGACGCCAGTCCTCAGCCAGCGGCTCAAGCTCGTCCGGTGGCGTATCGGGCGGCAATGCGTACTCCTCGCACAGCCTCTGGTGCAGCTGAGTGTCCAGCCGGGGGAAGAGATCGGGATGTCCCGCACCGTGCACCAGGATCTGCTCGGCGGAGAACGCCCCGATGCCCGGAATCGCGCAAAGCCGCGTGATCGCGTCGGAGATCGGCATCTCCAGCAGCTCTGCGGTATCCAGCCTGCCGTCGATCGCTGCCCGGGCGACAGCTCGGAGCCGCGCGAGCCGGAACGGTCCGACCGACGGCTCGTCCCCCAGTTCGGCCAGGATCTGCGGCGAGGGAAAGGAAAACGGCCCGTCCTCGCCGACCTGACGCCCGTGCCGAACCGCGAGCTGCTCGCGGAACCGCATCGCCTGCAGCGTGCGCATCCCTTGGGTGAGCACCGCCCAGCAGGCTGCTTCATACAGCGACGGAGACAACACCGGGCGCGCTCCGCTGTGGCGGGCGTGCAACCGCCGGACCACCGAATCGCGGCTTGCGATCTCGGCGAAACCGGACTCGTCGACATCGAGCGAGAGCATCCGGCTCACCTGCGCGACCACCCGCGCGGCGATCTCCACCGGCGCCGCCACGCCAACTTCGACCGTGCCAGGGGATCTCTGCCGGATCGCGGCTCCGGCATGGGTCCAGGTCCCTTCCACCGGGAACGCCAAGCGCAGCACGCCCGGCTCGATCGCGAAGGACCCCGCCGGCCCGGCCGCGGCGAGCCACTGCGACGCGGCGCTCAGGTCGAAGGCCCCGTGCACGGCGATTTCGCCGGTGGGCAGGTCGATCGGACGCAGGATCGGTGCGGTCATCAGAGTGCCCCTCCTCGCTGGTCTCCGCGGGTCGGAGACCGTGCGGACGACGTTAGGAACAGGCACCGACAATGCCGGGGCTCGAACGCTTGATCGGACAGATCTTCACTCGAACGAGCTAACGGCTCATGCCGCATACTGCCGGTATCCCCACCGAGAGGACCCCCGTGCCCCACCACAGCACTCAGCAGCGGCTCACCGATCTGCTCAGCGAGCCGGCCACGACGGTCGACGGCTTCCTCGACACGCTCGGCGACGCCGCCCAAGCCGGCCCGCCCACTGGACTCACTCAGCGGCTCATGCGCACCACCCTGCTGCCGCAGGTCTACGAACGCTACTGGCGGCCGGTGCTCGGCCGAGCCCTCAAAGGCCCCAGCGGCCCGAGCATGGCCGGCGAGGTCGAACTCGCCGCCGAACGTCTCGCACTGCGGCCGGGCCAGGTGGTGCTCGACGTCGCATGCGGGACCGGGCGGTTCACGCGCGCGTTCGGGGACGCCGTGGGGCCAGGCGGTCTCGCGATCGGCCTCGACGGCGCGCGCAGCATGCTCGAGCGCGCCGTCGAGGAAACCGATTCGCCGACCGTGACTTACCTTCGCGCCGACGCGGTCGAACCTCCCCTGCGATCGTCCACTGTGGACGCTATTTGCTGTTTCGCCGCGTTGCACATGTTCGCCGAGCCGGAACGCGCGCTCGATTCGTTCGCCCGGATTCTTCGCCCCGGCGGCCGGATCGTCCTGCTCACCAGCGCCCGGCGAGACTGCCAGCTGGCCAGGATTGCCGACACCGCAGGAGGAATCGCGAGCGGACAGCGCATGTTCGATCGCGGGGAGATCGCGGCCAGCTTGCGCGCGCGTGGCTTCGACGAGGTGCGCGAGAAGTACTTCGGCGTCGCCCAACTGGTGTCTGGCCGGCTTTCTGACGTGCAGTGATCCATTTTTGTCGGGGTTCGGCGATAGCATTCCCCGCATGACCCACGCCGCTCCCGTCCCGCCCGACGACAGCCACCTCCGTTCCCTCATCGAAGCCACCGCCGAAGCCGTGGCCGCCGCCGAACCGCTCGGCTCCGACCACGCCGGAGCCGACGCGGAAACCCGTGCCGCGGTTGAAGAAGAAGTCCGCTCCCGAGCCGACGAACTCGTCGCGCTCAGCCAGGATCTGCACGCACATCCGGAAGAAGGGTTCGCCGAACACCGGTCAGTCGGCGCGCTCGCCGAACTGCTGCGGGCCCACGGCCACGACGTCACCGTCGGTCTCGGCGGACTGGATACCGCGCTGCGCACCGGAACCCCGGACAACAACGGGCCGCACATCGCGGTCCTGTCCGAGTACGACGCGCTGCCGGGGTTGGGGCACGGCTGCGGGCACAACGTCATCTGCACTGCCGGAGCGGGCGGGTTCCTCGGCGCGGCGGCTGTGGCCGAACGGCTCGGCGGTCGTGTGTCGCTGGTGGGCACACCCGCGGAGGAAGGCGGTGGCGGCAAGGAAACGCTCGCGCGGGCAGGGGTCTTCGACGACGTCGACGCAGTGATCATGCTGCACCCGTTCAGCCATGACATCGCGCTGCACCCCTTCCTCGGCAGGCGGCAGCTGGAGATGGTGTTCCACGGCGTCGGCGCACACGCTTCTGCGCAGCCGTTCATGGGGCGCAATGCGCTCGACGCGGCGGTAGCGGCTTATCAGGGAGTGTCCGCGCTGCGGCAACAACTGCCGTCGAGCGACCGAGTGCACGGCATCTTCACCGACGGCGGCGCGCGGCCGAACGTCATCCCCGCTCGGGCGGCTCTGCTGTTCTATCTGCGGTCGGCGAATCCGGAGACGCTGCGCGACCTGGCCAGCCGGATGACCTCGATCGCCCACGGCGCAGCCGAAATGACCGGCTGCGGCGTGGAATTGCACTGGGACGCACAGCCGGCGTACCTGCCGATCCGGTTCAACACCACACTGGCCGGCCGATGGTCGGTCAATCAGCTCGGCACCGGACGGAAACCGCTGCCGCCGGGCATCGTGCCGGAGTTCCTGACCGGGAGCACGGATCTCGGGAACCTGTCCTTCCGGATGCCGGCGCTGCACCCGATGATCGCGGTGTCCGGGCCGACAGTCGCGTTGCATACCAAGGAATTCGCCGAAGCTGCTGGGTCACCGACGGGTGATCAGGCGGTAGTCGACGGTGCGCTGGGCCTGGCGCTGACTGCCGCCGATTATCTCGCCGACGCGGACCTGCGCAAAGCCGTGCACGACGAGTTCGAGGCATCGGGAGGGGCGCTGGACGTACCGAGTTTCTTCGACTGACCGGTGCCGGGAGAAGGAGGATGGCTGTGATCGAGAGGATGGAGAGGAGGTGCGTCGCCGGGATCGATGGGGCGAGCCGACAGCTGCGGCCGCAAGGGCAGTGAAGTGCTGGCAGCGCTCAGGTTGCACGGCACGGCACGGCACGGCACGGCACGGCACGGCACGGCACGGCACGGCACGGCACGGCACGGCACGGCACGGCACGGCACGGCACGGCACGGCACGGCACGGCACGGCACGGCACGGCACGGCACGGCACGGCACGGCACGGCACGGCACGGCACGGCACGGCACGGCACGGCACGGCACGGCACGGCACGGCACGGCACGGCACGGCACGGCACGGCACGGCACGGCACGGCACGGCACGGCACGGCACGGCACGGCACGGCACGGCACGGCACGGCACGGACGAGGATGCGCTCTTCCTGAGAATGGCTGAGAATTCTCAGCTGATTCTTCTCAGGAAAGCCTGAGGGTTTTCCACAGCCTGTTCATAAGCACGGGCGCGAGTCTTGGTTCATGACCGAGAACGAGAGCCGGCCCGGCCCCGCTACCACCGGTGGGCACCAGCCGCACCAGAGCAGTGAGCAGTACGGCCAGTACTGGGCCGGGTCGAGTCCGTTCGCCGCTGGGCGGGGACGTCCGGGCGATGCCGGAAGCGGTGCCGCTGGGCAAGCCGGGATGCCGGTGGGCGGTGGAGTCCCGGATCGCGGCAGGATCCCGGGCCACGGCGGGGCTTCGGCTGGCAGCGGCATCCCGGCTAGCGGCGGGGTCCCGGCTGGCAACAACGTCCCTGCTGACGGCGGCGTCCCAGCTGGCGGCAGAGTCCCGGCCAGCAACACTGTCCCGACTGGCGGCGGGATCCCATCGGGCAACAGCGACCTAGCTGGCAACGGCATCCGGACTGACGGCGGCATCCCAGGTGGCAGCATCCCGGCTGGCGGGCCGAACACCGCTCCCCTGCCGAACCAGCACACCGCGCCCCATCAGCCCGGCACCCCGCACTACGGACCAATGCCGCAGCCCCCGCAACCGCCCGCGGCTCTCGCTGGTCCGCGGAAGCGGACCGGACGACTGACTGCCCTCGTGGGAGCCACCGCGCTCGCCGCTGCTCTTCTCGGCGGCGGGGCTGGTGCGGCGATCGTCGGGCTGACCGGCGGTTCCAGCGCGTCCTCGAGCACCGCGTCGTCCTCGGCTACCGGGCAGACCATCAGCAACACCACGGCCTCCGGAGACGTCAGTACGGTCGCCGCGAAGGTGGTGCCCAGTGTTGTGCAGGTGAACGTCACGACCGGGCGGGGCACGGCGATCGGGTCGGGAGTCATCCTCACCGCCGACGGCCGGATTCTCACCAACGCGCACGTCGTGCAGGGCGCGCAGACGGTCACGATCACGACGTCGGACGGCAAGAAGTACCAGGCCAAGGTCATCGGTTCGGACACCAAGAGCGACATCGCGGTGCTGCAGGCGCAGGGAGCGAGCGGACTGACCGCCGCGACGCTCGGCGATTCGAGCAAGCTTTCCGTCGGGCAGCAGGTCATCGCGATCGGGTCGCCGGGCGGGCTGCAGAACACCGTCACCACCGGCATCGTCAGCGCGCTCAACCGGCCGCTTTCCGACGTCGGGGGCGGCGACGGCGGCCAGCAGGACTCGCCCTTCGGCAGGCAGACGTCGAACGTCACGTCCGGGCCCAGCTACACCGCGATCCAGACCGACGCCTCGATCAACCAGGGCAACTCGGGCGGCGCGCTCGTCGACGGTCAGGGCCAGGTGATCGGCATCAACTCCGCGCTCTACAGCCCGAGCGCGTCCGCGGGCAGCGTCGGGATCGGTTTCGCCATCCCGATCAACGACGCCAAGAAGATCGTCGACCAGATCGTGAACGGCTGACCGGATCCACGGAGGCGGACCGCGGTCGGGGCGGCCCGCCTCCGGGGCAGTGCGGGAAACCTGGCCGCTCTCTCCGGGAATTCGGGGTCCGGAGAGAGCGGCTTTCTACGCGTCCGGCAGCTCGTAGGCCAGCGTGAACGTGTGCTTGCCCGCCTCGTCCACGGCGATGTCGGCGGTCCCGGAGATGCCCGCCAGCTCATCCGTGCCCGAGCCGGGAAGCAGGACCAGCGACAGACCCTCGTCACCGGCCGTGTGTCGGAGGACGAAGCTGCCCTTCCGTCCGTCGACTGAGCCGGCGAACCGCTCGAATGCGACGTACGCGCGCGACGTCTCGTTCGACGCCGTCAGCATCTCGACCCGGCTGGTCCCCTCGACCGCGCCGGTGAACGTCTTCTCGATCAGCACCTGCGCGAACGCCGTGCCACCGGCCTCGTCCTGCGCCTGCGGCTCCCACTTGTCCAGCTCGAACGCGGCGACGGCGGTCCTGGTCATGCTGTTGCTCCTGGATAGTCAGAAACTCGGTCCAGGACAGTCAACCGCCGATACCTGCCATCTCCTGTCAGGTATCTCAACGCCGCCGGTTGCCGAACAGCCCGCGCGTGAACTCGCGCCCGAGCGAACTCGCCGCCGAGCGCATGAACGACTTCACCGCCGGGTTGCTCAACGCCTGCGCGAGCAACCCCGGCTCTTCCTTCTCCGCCTTGGGCGCGGCCGGAGCCTCGGGTTCCGCGGCCGGCGCGGAAGGCTCGGCGGCGGGCACGGCCTTGGCTGCCAGCTTCTCGTACGCCGACTCCCGGTCGATCGTCTCGCCGTACTTCGCGTTCAGCTCCGACGACGCGACCGCCGCGCGGATCGCGTCCGCCCCGATCGATCTCATCTTCGACCGCGGCGCACGCAGCCGCGTCCACGCGACCGGCGTCGGTGCCCCGCGCTCGGACAGCACGGTCACGATCGCCTCGCCGATCCCCAGCGACGTCAACGCCGTCTCGAGGTCGTAGTGCGGCGACTTCGGATACGTCTTAACGGTGCGCGCCAACGCTTTCTGGTCGTCCGGCGTGAACGCGCGCAACGCGTGCTGCACCCGGGCGCCGAGCTGGGACAGCACGTTGTTCGGGATGTCCGTGGGCAGCTGCGTGCAGAAGAACACGCCGACGCCCTTCGACCGGATGAGCTTCACCGTCTGCTCGATCCGCTCCAGGAACGCCTTCGACGCGTCGGAGAACAGCAGGTGCGCCTCGTCGAAGAAGAACACCAGCTTCGGCTGGTCGAGGTCGCCCTCCTCGGGCAGCTCCTCGAACAGCTCGGCCAGCAGCCACATCAGGAACGTGGAGAACAGCGCTGGCTTGGACTGCAGGTTGTCCAGCTCCAGCAGGGTGATGACGCCTTTGCCGTCCTGCTGGCGCATCAGGTCGTGGACGTCCAGCTCCGGCTCGCCGAAGAACTCCTCGCCGCCCTGAGCCTCCAGATTGGACAGAGCACGCAGGATGACGCCCGCCGTCGCCGCGGACACCCCGCCGATGCCCTTGAGGTCTTCCTTGCCCTCGTCACTGGTCAGGTGCGTGATGACGGACCGGAGATCCTTCGTGTCCAGCAGGGCGAGACCGCGCTGGTCAGCCCAGTGGAAGATCAGGCCGAGCGTCGATTCCTGGGTCTCGTTCAGCCCGAGCACCTTCGACAGCAGGACCGGGCCGAAGCTGGTGATCGTCGCGCGCACCGGAATCCCGGTGCCGCTGGTGCCGAGCGACAAGAACTGCACCGGACCCGCCGCCGGCGCCCAGTCATCACCGAGTTCCGCGGACCGTTTCGCGGTGCGGTCGCTCGCCTCGCCAGGCGCGGACAGCCCGGACAGATCGCCTTTGACGTCGGCCAGCACGACCGGAACCCCGGCTGCGGACAGCTGTTCGGAGATCAACTGAAGCGTCTTGGTCTTGCCGGTACCGGTCGCGCCCGCGACCAGACCATGCCGGTTCAAGGTCGCCAACGGCAGCCGGACCGCGGCCGACGCTTCGGTCTTCCCGTCGATCACGACGGCGCCCAGTTCGACCGCCGCCCCGTCGCTCACGTATCCCTGCGCGATCTCCGCCGCTGGTCCCGACGCTTGCTCGGCCACTGGCCGCACCCCGTTCCGAGTCCGAAATCACACCTCGCTGCACTGGCTGACCGAGCGTAACGCGCCGGAAGCGCAGGTGACGCCGCTGATATCCCCGTGTCGGGTTAGGGTGGTGCGGGTGAACGACCATCTTGTCTGGATCGACTGCGAGATGACGGGGCTGGACCTCGGCAAGGACGCGTTGATCGAAATAGCCGCGCTGGTGACCGACGCCGACCTGAACGTGCTGGGCGAGGGCGTCGACATCGTCATCCACGCCGACGACGCCAAGCTCGACGGCATGCCGCAGGTCGTCCACGACATGCACGCCAAGTCCGGCCTCACCGACGAAGTCCGCGCCTCGACGACCACGCTGGCCGAGGCCGAGCAGCGCGTGCTGGAGTACATCCGCGAATGGGTGCCGGACCCGGCCAGCGCGCCGCTGGCGGGCAACTCGATCGCCACCGACCGCGGCTTCATCGCCCGCGACATGCCGGAACTCGACAACCACCTGCACTACCGGATGGTCGACGTTTCGTCGGTAAAGGAACTCGTGCGCCGCTGGTACCCGCGGATCTACTACGCCAAGCCGGAGAAAGGCCTGGCCCACCGCGCGCTCGCGGACATCAGGGAGTCCGTCGGCGAACTCGAGTACTACCGCTCGATCGCCTTCGTCCCCCAGCCCGGCCCGACGAGCGACGAGGCCAAGGCCGCCGCCGCCGAAGTGCTGGAACGCCACCGAGGGTGACCCCCTGAAAAGCGCTCGCGGGCACCCGCTAGGATTGCTTCCAGCAAGGCGATCGCGAGATCTTTTTGCCAGATGGTGGCTATAGCTCAGCTGGTAGAGCACCTGGTTGTGGTCCAGGAGGTCGCGGGTTCGAGCCCCGTTAGCCACCCTTGCACCCCGGCTTCACCGAGATCATTCGGCGGAGCCGGGGTTTTTGTCATTTCCGGGGTTAGACTGCTGGTGTCGCGCAGGTCACGAAGGCTTCGCACCCGCCCGGGCACCTCCTATGGCAGGGTCGCTGGCCCGGGTTCACGGCGGGTTACCGTCGCTGACCTGGGCTGTTGCCCCGGCGCACCGGAAAGGGGACCCCCTGGAACGGGGCCTGAACGCCCTGCTAATCTTTTCCACGTCGCCGAGGGAAACCACAGCGGCGGGAAGCACCAAGCGCCATTAGCTCAATTGGCAGAGCAGCTGGCTCTTAACCAGCGGGTTCGGGGTTCGAGTCCCTGATGGCGCACCCTCACTCCCCAGGTTATCGGAAACGTTAACCTGGGGTTTTTGGTTTTCTGGAAGGATTTCTTCCGGTTCCGGACTGTCCATTGTGGTCGTCGGCGAGCCCGAGACTTCGCGTCTGCTGCCGCGGGACGATCGCCGCCGTCGCTTCCCCGCCGAGAACGCCACTTGAGGCAGGACGGTGGAGTAGGTGTTGGCGGTGACGGTGATCGAGGAGCGCCGCAGCATCCGCTGCACCACCTTCATCTCTACCCCTGCAGCGAGCGCCGGTGTCGCCGCGCCGTGGCGCATATCGTGCAACCGGATCGGCGGCAACCCGGCCAGCCGGCACAACTCGTAGAACACGTCGGTCACATGCGCGGGATGCAGCGGACTGCCGTCCCACTGAGTGAAGGCCAGGTCGTAGTCCCTTCCACTGCATTCCTACGCGCTCTCGTTCCGCGTCCTGCACGGCCAGACGCCGCGCCAGCACCAGGGCGGTGTCCTGGTCGATCGCGACCGCGTTCACCGACTCGTTCGTCTTCGGCGGAGTCTCGCCGGTTCCCAGCCCCACTGCACGATCTGGTTCGACGCCCGAACCTCCCCGGCGGCGAGATCGATCTCCGAGCGCCGCTTCCCACACGCCTCGCCCCGCCCCGCCGCAACCCGATATGCGCCGCCACGTCGAGAAAACGACCGGTCTGCTCCGGCAGTCCACACCAACGGCGTCCACCGCAAGCTCCATCAGCGGCGCCACGTTCACCGCCAGCAGACCCTCATTGGCCGGACGGTTCAGGCACGTCTTCAGCGTCCCGTTGATCCAGTGGATCGACGACGGGCCGACCGGACGCTGCCATTTCACCGCCGCGACCTTTCGCAGGGTCACCGCTGGCCCGGTAGACCGCGATCAGCTCGTTGTGCTCCTCGATCGCGTCGTACATCGCGTCCAGATGCCGCACCCGCAACTTCCGCGTCGCACCTGCCCCAGATACAACCGCACATGCGACTCGTACGACCGGATACGTGTTGCGCGAAACCTTTCGCTTCTTCGCCGCCAGGAACCCCGCGAACTCCTCGGCCGTCAACAGGTCATCGGTCACATCCGCGCGCGCCCGGACAAGTCGTCGCGTCTCGTCGACGTCCGGGAACTTCTCGCGATCAGCGACATCAGCAGCGTCGTTTCCCGCGCGGCGGGGGTGTGGTCCCGGCACGACCGGCTACACCACACTGGGCTGTCGTGTCTTCCCCGCACGAGCGGGGTGGCTGAGTTGTCCGCGCCGGGGCAATGTCACGATAGACATGATCACGACGGGTAGCTCACAAGCTGCGATCGCGCAGCATCTCCGGAATGCCGTGGTTTCCATGTAACGAGCCCGACTGCAGCGACGTCTGTCTTCCCGTAGGGACATTGAACAACGAAGGTCGGTAATCGGGATGGCCAGTCATGCGCGGCTCGCTTTCACCCGGAACTGCGGCGACATCGACCGGCTCCTGGCAATTCACACAGAACAGGCCGGTGACGGTCCCGGCCGCAAATGGCAGGTAGAGGCCCTTCACAAGTCCGCCATCGTACTGCTGACCGCATTCTGGGAAGCCTTCTGCGAAGACCTGGCCGCAGAAGCCCTACAACACCTCGTCAAACACGCCGACGACGTTGTCACATTGCCCAAAGCGCTGCGCCAGCGCGTCGCGAAGGAGTTGAAAGAAAACAAAAACGAACTCGCGCTCTGGGGGCTCGCGGGCAACGGCTGGAGAGATGTCCTAACCGACCGCCTCGACCGACTGCAAGAAACGCGGAACCGTGCTCTCAACACCCCCAAGACCAGGCAGATCAACCAGCTTTTCGATGAGACCGTCGGCATCGAAGGAGTCTCCAGCAGCTGGTACTGGCCCGGAATGAGCGCTCAGCGCGCCGGAGCCAAACTCGACGAGTACATCGTCCTCCGAGGCGCTGTCGCACACCGAGGCGCTGCAGCCGACAGCATCAAGAAAAGCCACGTCACCGCCTACTACACGCACGTAAAACGTCTTATCGGCCGCACCGACTCCCACGTTGCAACAAACATCGAAAGGGTCTCGGGAGTGGAACCGTGGCCCGACGGCGCGTGACCACGGGACGGACGAGCCGCCCTGGAATGCAGAGCAGCACATCACCGACTTGGGCACTGGCAGGACGACCAGCAGCAACGCGAACCGCCTCAGCGCCTGACCGACTGCGGGTGCCGAGCAACTGCGTCGGTGCTACTGATCGGGATCCTGTTCGGACACCCAGGTGTCCAGTTCAGTGAGGACTTCAGCCGGAGTGCGGCCCGTAGCGGCTGCCAGGTCCTCCAGCAGTTTCTTCTCCAGGGCCACGTGTGCTGCGACGGTCGTGGTAAGGACCCGGTTGCTGGTCTCGCTGAGGACACCGACGACATCTGCGACCAGCGCGCCTACCGCCTGTCCGAGATCGGTGCCGCTCCGAGCCGCTTTGCGGAACGATTCCCCTGCTCTGCGCGCAACCGGTTCGACTACGTCCTTGGGGAACCCGGCCTGGAGCGTGCCATAGATCGTCCGCCATTGGTCCAGGTCGTCCGTGTTGTCTGTGGCGATTGCGCGCAGCAGCTCCGCAGCCGCATGCACGGAGTAGCTGAACTCGGGAGCGCTCGCCGCGCGGGCGTCATCTTCTGGCACGCCACGAGCGTACGGGCGGGAACAGCGACCGGAACGTTCACCCTTTATGTCACGGTGTATCTGCGTTGTCAGCCGAACCGACGCGGGCACCAAGAGGGAACGGCCGACGCGCCGTGATCACCGCCCGGGTCGCCCCAGCCCCCGCTGCTGGATGCTGTTGCTATCGACGTTGTGGTCGAAAAGGAGCGAAGACGCTTCGTTCGTGCGCGCGAGCGGGGTGGTCCTCCGAGCCGCTCGTCGAGCGTCTGCAGCTTCGCGCGTG
Organism: Amycolatopsis sp. WGS_07; assembly: GCF_045278895.1. Lineage (NCBI taxonomy): Bacteria > Bacillati > Actinomycetota > Actinomycetes > Pseudonocardiales > Pseudonocardiaceae > Amycolatopsis > Amycolatopsis sp. WGS_07. The sequence goes on from NZ_CP136053.1 coordinate 172,325, forward strand.
CTCCCCGCGCGAGCGGGAGTGATCCGCCCGAACCATCCGGGTCTGAGCCGGATGGTTCGTCTTCGCGCACGGCGACACTGAAATGCCTCCCGCACCCGCAGCGCGCCAGCACCGGCGATGACGTGCCGGTCCAGGATGGACACATGGGCCGAGATCGTGTCCGGTGACTTTGTGCATTCCTGCACATCCTGTCGCAGCTAGCCTAGCCAGACCTGACCGGGACCACGTCCTCGAGCCGCGTTCCGCGGGTAATCTCGCCAGTCGACGAGCCCTTCCATTCGCGGATAGCGTCGCGAAGCCGTTGAAACGATGTCGATCCCGCAAGGGAGCATCAAACGCGCCACGACAGTACTGCGGCCATTGAGACGATCAGGTGATTCTCGTCTTCTCAGTTTTCGACCAGCTCTTGTTCCGGCAAAGTCGAGCCGTCGCCCGACTCGACTCAGGAGCGCAGCGCGTGCCTTTCGACCCGAACCAGCCCAGAGGCCCCGACGGCAAATGGATCAAAACAGGCGGGGTTTTCGCCGCGGCAGCCTTGGCGACAGTCGTGGCGGCGGCAAGCGGCGGAGACGCAGTCACTTCGGTCGGAGCCGGACTCGACGCTGCGACGACCAAGAGCGTGTCCGACGCGGACGCGGCCAACAGCAAGAAGGCCGCGCAGAAGGGAGATCGCGCCGAGGCATGGCGACGGCTGACTCTCAAGGAAGTCAGGAAGAAGATCGAGAAAGACCTGCACTGCGCCGTACAATCGTACGGCCAGGTTCAGCAGTTCTTCCTTCGCCACCCGTGCAAGAAGCTCGACCAGCTGCTGTTCGTCGTGCAAGACAAGAACGGAAACACAATCGCCGGATCGGTCACCTGGGTGAAAATGCCGTCGGCCGAATCAGCAGCACAGCTCCGCAACCTGGAAGACACGTACGGATCCGGCGACGTCACCCCATTCGGAACAGAGGTTCTCGAAGCAGCAGGCTTTCGTTTCACCGGAAAGCGCTACCGATCGCGGCTGGACGGCAAGCTGGTCGTCATCGCCGAAACCGACCCGATCAACGGCCGCCCATCCGACGCGTTCCTCAAGCAGGTCGCCGATGTCGCGGATGTCCTCCCACCGCCATGACGACGTGGGCCGGTCCTCATGGATGCCGACCCGTTCTGATGGCGTCATGCTTCGGGATCTCGTCGAAAATCGACGACCTGCCGTACCTCGACCTCCGCATCGTCGAGCAGCACCGCCCAGCTCAGGGCCGTCCGCCGGACCGCTGTCTTGACGTTCTCCCCGCGCGAGCTGGGTGGCCCCGCGATCCGGGGACAGTTCGCGCAGCTCCGGTGGTTCTCCTCCCGAGCGGGGGTCCCGGCGGCGTCCGAACGAGACCGTCGATGCCGACGTTCTCCCCGCGAGCGGGGGTCCGTGTCGCGATCTAACACAGCAGGTTCTGGCCGCGTTCTCCTTGCGCGGGCGGTCGGCATGGACTGCGACCGCAGCTCGTGTTCTCAAGCACGCGCCTACCGGTTTCCTCGTGCCAGGGATTCACGCGCACCCGTCGGGCTAGCGGAATCGCCAGATATCGGTGGCGTTGTTGTCCTGCGGCGGCATAGGCTTTCCGGTGCGGGGAACAGCATGGAGTAGATCAGCGGCAGATCGCCCGGCTCGGGACAGGGAGGGCGCGGGTTCGAATCCTGCCTCCATGTCGACCCCGCGCGTCTTGGAGTAGTTCAGCAGGCAGAACACCCGGCTGTATTCCGGGAGGGCGCAGGTTCGAATCCTGCCTCCAAGTCTTGACACCAGGGGGAATCCGCATGGAACACACGGCGTCGCCGGGGTACGCCTACGGGCAGTTGCGGCGGGCTGCGCGCACCGCCCTGTCCGCGAAGGACAGCGCGACTCGCAAGCGGGCACAGGAGAAAGCAAGCCGGTGGCAGGACGTCCTGACCGGCATGGCCGACGGTTCCCTCCGGATCGGCTCGCGGACCCCGGTCGCGGACGCTCCGGCGTGGGTGACCCTCGAAGTCGCACACGGCGGATTCGCCACCGGCCGCTTCCTCGCCGAAGTCCCGCTTTCCCCTGCCGAGGCCGCTCTGTGCACCGACAGCCCGGGCACGACCGACCGCGAACGGCTCAACCTCTGGTACCTCACCGACGCCGGGCTCGCCGCGCTGCGCACCATGCTGGCCTCCGGCTCCTACCGGATCGAGGTCCCGGAGGACGCCGCGCTGCCGACCGTCGCGTGGCTGCTGGACCACGGGCACGCCGAAGCCGCGCTCGACCTCGTCGCCGAGCTGCGTCCGCACCTGCATCGCCTGCGCCTGGCCCCACTGCCCGGCACGGCACCGCGACCAGCCGGCGCGCTGGTACGGCTGAGCACTGTCGGCGAAGTCCGGGAATCGCTGCGGTCGGCGAGCACCCCGCCCGCAATTGCAGCGATGCTGGAAACGCTGACGGTGTGGCACCCGCTGTTCGACCAGTTGGTCGCACTGTGGTGCGACACCGTGGAGGGCGACCTGCCGCGGCTGGCCGAAACCGGCGTGACCGGCGGCTGGCCATGCCGCACCTGGCCGCGGGACTGGGCACAGCGCCGCGCCCAATGGCTCGCGGACTACGCGAGCGCGAGCGCCCAGCACACCAGGCCCACCGCCCACACCCACCCGAAGAGCAACTTCGCCCGCCTGCACCGCGCGTTGCTGGCCTGCGAACACGACAGCACGGAACTGGCCGGCCGCGACGTGGGCTGGATCCGCCGCGCCCTGGCGAACACGATCGCCAAACACGGCGAACCAGGCTCAGAACCGCGAGCCGCGCTGCGAGCGCTGCAGGCCGCAGTCGCCGCGCGACCCACCCACGCCGAACTCGCGGCCGCGCTGGCCGAACGGCTGGACCGCTACCCGACCGACGGCGGGATCCCGGCGATCGAGCCGATCACCGAGGACGCGCCCGCACACCTGGTCGCCAAAATCGCCCGCGCTCTGGAAGCACCGATCGAGGAACTGGTCGCGCGCAACGTGATCACCTCAGCCGACGTCCTCGCAACAGTCCTGCCGCAGATCACCGCACAACTGCTCGCGGCGAGCTTCGAAAACGAGCAGCTCGTGACGCTCTACGCCCAGACCGACGCGGCCTTCCGCCGCCGCCGAAGCCTCCTGCTGCTCGACCTGGAACACCAAGTCCGGATCGAGGAACTGCCCTGGGTCCACGCGATCGACCCATTACGAATGCGACGTCCGGACACCGCCCGGGCAGCACGCCAGACGCTGGCCCAGACAGTGCTGCTGGCGCTCAGCGCGTTCCCGCACGCGATCCTGCCTAACACGCTGGTCCGCGAACTGGGCGCGCTGGCGAAACAGGCCGGGCTGCCGATGCCGCTAGTGGAGGAGGTCGCCGCCGACATCTTCATGGGAACCTTCACCACGAAGTGGCGCACCGCAGCGGAACTCGCGAGCCGCACGATGGCGAGCACGCTCTACGCTCGCTACTACGACCTGCCGCAGTCCTGGCCTTCGACGCCGCGGCCGCGGCCGTTCCGCGCACTCGCCAAACACACCGCCGACGACTTCGCCGACGTATGCGAGGCTCGCGCCGCCGAAGCCCAGCCGACGCGCAAATTCCTCCGCTCGGTGGCCGCGAACGGCACAGTGCTGGAGCAGAGCCAGATCCTCACGACACAGAACCTGGCAGTTCTGGTGGACAACCTGGATCTGCGGGAACGGATCCGGGCATCCGCACCCGAACTGGCTGCCGAGTCGTTGACGTGGACGGTGAGCCGGCTGGCGACCCGCACCGACCACCACCACGCGGCCCTGCAGGCAATCAAGAACGCGGCCTACGCCTGGCGGCAAGCGCTGTACTTCTTGAGCTTCTGCGACATCGACACCCAGCGCGCGACCGTGCATCGGCTCGCAGAGCAGGCGACCCGAGCAGGCCTGACCGACCGATTCACCCCGGCAGTCACCGGTTTGGCACACGTAGTGGAAGGCGGCAGGTTCCCCCAAGACGGCCGAACGCCCGACGGAACCGGACGGCGGTTCCTCGGCTGGACCACCGGCAGGCACTGGTGCCTGCCGGACCCCACCGACCACGCACGCTAAAGCATCACCGCCCCGTTCACGACCGCAATGCAGCGCGGGGCCTTCGGACTCGGCGATAAACATCCACAGACCGCCTCGCCCGTGACCGCACCCACCCGGAATCCCCAACTACACCGACACCTCAACCCGCACCGCCACACAGACCAACAACACAACCGCCGGAGGAAAGTGAACGAGAACGCACCCGAAGCCCCGTAAACCTGCAGGTCACAAAGCGTCTTTCCCGCGCGAGCGGGGGTGGTCCTGCGTTTCCCTCAACGTAGTAGTTGATCGTGGGGCTGGTCGAGCCGCGCCCAGCCCTGAGTTCATCGGGATCCCGACGAGAAGGTGCCGTCGTGGCAGGAGATGACCCCAGGCGTATCGATCGATGCCGGGGGGAAGATCGTCTCGACGAAGAACGCGATGCCGTCCATGGTGAACAGCGGGCCGGCCACCTTGCCCGTAGGTGTCCACCTGCCAGGGCAATAGGACGTCCATCGCGGACCTGCGGATCATGTCCAACGGTGCGCCGACCGCGAACAGCGCTCCCATCCGCCTGAGCCGACCGCGTCCCGCCGCTCCGCGACCAACCTCAGCGCAGGCATCCCCAAACGAGAACTGCCCAAGGACTAGCGCCCCGGACGGATTCCCGTCCGGAGTGAGCACGCCAGGCAGTTCGTCGGGCCAGCTGTTCGTGTTGAGCGGGTGCACGGGCTCGTGGCAGGAGAAAGTGATCCGGCCGCGGCCAGGCCTCGCAGGCTCATCCGCGCGCAGCGTCGCGGTGCCGCTGCCGAAACCCGATATACGCCGCCGGACATTTCAACCGCGGGTGTCGTGGCTAGCACCATCGTCCGCTGTCCTTGTTCAGACGATGCCCTCGAGGACAGACCGTCAAGAACGCGCAACCCGACCTGCCGGTCGGGCGATCCTGCGGATGGGCCGGCTGAAGAGTCCCGCCGCGGCGCACATAAGCAGCCCGGCCGTACACACGAGGGCCCCGGCTCGAGGTCCGAGCGCATGGGCAACCGAGCCGATGATGTTGTTGGTCGCCAACAGGGTCACACTCTGGATCACCGAGAGGATTGCCTGGACCCGAGCGAGATGAGTATCAGGAGCGGCGCTGAGGAGCAGCGGGCTGAGGTGGCTGACGAACATACCGCTCGCTGCGCCGACGCCTAACGCGCCCGTGATGGCCATTAGCAGCGCCAGCGCGAAGCCGACCGCCAGTTCCCCCACGGCGACCACAGCCAGAGTGAGCGCGGCAACAATGCCGGGGCGGGCGAAGATCCCGCGGCGACTGATGATCAGGGTTACGACGATCGTGCCCATGCTCTGGGCTCCGACCACAAATCCCGCGCCGGTCGAACCCCATCCGTGTTCTCGCGCCAGCAGCGGGATCAGCAAAGTAGCAAAAGGCAGTACGAATCCCGCCGCTCCCGCGACGAGCAACAGGACGGGTCCCAGTCCGGAGGTCCTGACCGCGACCTGGATCCCTTCCCACACCTCGCGCAGGATGTGCTTGCGCTGTGCGGGCGACGGCGGGGTGAACGGCGGACGCACCATAACCAGCACGACCAGCACCACAGCGAAGGTAATCGCGTCGGCCCATGCCGCTGCGGAGAGCCCGGCGAATGCCACCAAGGCACCGCCGATGGGAGCACCGACCAGACTAATCACCTGCGTTCCGCTCTGACGAAGCGCGACTGCCCGCGGGAGCAGTTCGGGCTCGACGAGCCGGCGGGGCATCGATCCGGACGAGGGCAGGTAGAAGGCATCGTTCGTGCCGACGATGAGAGCGGCTATCACGAGAATGGCCAACGGCGCCCCAGTTGCCCCCGACACGACAGCCAGTGTTACGGCGACGACCAGCATCGCGGCATCACCGATGATCATGACCTGTCGGGCTCCGAGCCGATCGCCGACGGCACCGCCTAGCAGGAGCAGAATCGTCCGCGGCAGCGCGACCGCCGACAGCACCCATCCGGCCGCCAGGCCGCCGTGCGCCGAGGCCGCCCACCCCAATGCGAAATACAAAGCGGCGTCGCCAAGCTGCGACACCAGAGCACCGCCCAGCCACATATGAAAAATGCGGGGAAGCCCGGCTTTCTCCGCCGTACTGGACGACGCTGTCACCACGAATCTCCCCCACCGGCGCACGTGCGCGACCGGCATTCCGGCCGTCGGAAGCCACCCACAGCGCGCTCGACCTCAGCTGCAAATACCGAGGGCGACCGATCATATCCACGGTGTGCGGACAGCATTACAGCGGATGGGGCCCGGGTGGGCCGGGGGCCCAAACCGCCAGTGGCGCGTCCACGGGGCACAGCGGAGGCATGCTCTCGGTCCAGTCCCAGCCTTCGGTCGGATCGTCGAGGACCAATTCGCGGCTGCCAGGATTCCACGACACCATGAGATGGAAACCGGATCGTTCCAGCTCCGTGGTGGAAATCGCGCCGCGGAGCCAATCCTCGCCACCTCTCCGCAGGGGGACTCCGGGTCATCGTCGTGCCACGTCTCGAACTCTGTTTCCGCTCATCCAGCTCGCAGCAATGGGGCAACAAGGCGACACAGCATCTGCGGGCCCGCAGCCTCACGCGACCGCGGCGGTATCCTCCACGACCACACAGCCCCTACCTCCGTGACATACATCGACGTCAAATTTCCGCATGGCGCGAGACTCGCCATGCTCGGGCTCAGCATCCGAGCTGTGCATCCCGTTCGCTGGTCGCACTTCGCCGCTTCCCTAGCAGGAGTCTTATTGACGTGAGCCAGGTCGTCGCCGACTACGTGGTGCTGCTCCGGCAGCGAGCGCTGTCCCGTCTATCGCGGCGCTCAACGCCGGCAGGCATTGCTCACGGGTCAGTCTGGCGTCCGAGACACCGCTGCCGAAGCCGTGCAGGGAGGAGGACGACCGTTCTGTCGTCTCGCGCTCCGGTTCACGAACACCCGGCCCGCGTTCCCGAACGTGCCGGGCGAGGTCCGGCTGCCCGAGATCGATCATGAGGTTGCGCAGGAACAACGCGGCAGTCGATGCGTCGAAGCGGTGCATGCGCTCGTTGTCCAGCACGAGGCCGGTCAGGCCACGCTCGCGTTCGGTCAGGAACAGGCTGAACACCGCCGGCACTTTGGCCGCGATCCAGTTGAACTCGCGAGTATCGAGGCTCGCGTGCGGGATGACGGTGTCGAACAAGTCGCGCAAGTCCCAGCCAAGCCCGAGCCGGTACCGGTGGAACAGTGCGAAAACCTCGCCGGGATGCCCGATGGCGACGCCTTCCAATCGGCGGGTCCACGCCGCCGCTGTCGCCAGCCAAGCCTCTCGGATACTGCGGTGAAAGTCTTCACCTTCCTTGCGGTTCCACTGCTTCGCTCGTTCAACCTCCCTGTCGACACGCTTCTTGGTCTCGTTCGGAGGCCACGTACCGCGCGCGACGCCGGCCAACCAATACGGGAGCACCTTGTCGTTCGTGAAACTGCGAATGCCGGATGTCGCGTCGATATCACGTTGGTCGCACTCGTCCTCAGCCACCTTAAGGAACGAGACATAACGCTCCTGATGCTGGCGCGGAGTGCGACCGTTCTCCACCCACGCCGCAGCGAGCATGACAGGAAGCCGGTCGTCGAGCTTCCTGCGGATTTCCGACACAACACGTGCCCGCCGGGCCTTGCACCTCTCCCAGTACCCCGCCAACGGGTCCCCGCCGAGGACGTCTTCAGCCGAATCTTCCGCGCTCGCACCGTGCGCGCCGTCGTCGAGCACCGCCAAGGTCAGATCTTGGCGTTTCAGCGCGGCCGTGGCGGCGCAGGTGGCTTCGTCGAACGCCACGATGGCGTCGACGGCTCGCCGGTAGTCGCCAAGTTCTCCAGCCGGATAGCAATGCGTGCGGTCCGGCAGACGGATGTCGGCCATCGTCCCGGTGGCAGGCTGTAGATAAGCCTCGGTCCGTGCGCGGTTGCGCAGGCTTGAACAGTTCGGATCGCAGTGCCACACGGTGCCCGTCTTGCTCGCCCATGCCTGCACCTCCGCACCCGACCACGGTCCCAATGGAAGGTCGCAGACAGCCAACCGGTCGTCCGGCTGCCCGCCGCCTTCAAGCACGGTCAGCATGGCCAGTCCAGGCGATCGTCCCGACATTCAGTCATGACCAGCACGATGCACCACTCCCCAATGCGTTGCACTTCCCGCTAACGTCCTACGACGCCCGTGGCTGCACGTCACTTCTAGGTCGGAAGACCAGCACGGCTGGTTGCAGCTCCAGCCGAGCCAAACAGGTGGACCGCTCGTCACTGTGATCCCTCGAACAGGCCTAGCAGCAGCTTCGCCTTTTGCACCAGTTCGTCGAAGGTGATCACGTCAACGTCGGGCATGCTCGTGCGGAACAACTCGAAGCTGCGTACCCGGTCCGCGTCGTTCTCCCGTGCCAGATTCCCGATGATCAGCAGCAACTTCGGCTTGAACACCCGGAACTCCGGATCCGTATCGCTGACCAGCGACCGGTACGACTGGCGCAAGGTGTGGTGGTCTTGGAGAACCTGCTGCACCGCACCCGCGAGCTCTTTGCTCGGTGGGTAGGCGTTGTTCCGGTACTGCCCGTCCGTGGTCAGCTTCGTCGCAGGAGTCTTCATCTCGACGATCAGCGCATCACCGGTCATCTGGTTGCGCAGCAGGAAATCCGCGGTGTTGCCGCCGGTGTTGCGAATCGACTTACCACCCAAGTAAGCCTCGCGCTTCACCAGAACCAGCGGATGCGAGAAGATCTGGCCGATCACCCACACGTTGCGCTCGATGATCTCCTGCCAGCGCTTCTCGTCAGCGCTGTCCAGCTCTGCACTGGCTTCGGCGATGAAGCCGCGCAGACGCGCCAGCCCCGCGGCGACAACGATCTGGGATGAGACCTCGGGCTCCGCTTCCTGCAACGCCTCGGCGAGCTGGGCCGGGTCTTGTTTCGTCATCCATCCAAGGACCCGCTTGACTTCGTCGTTCTTCCCGATCGCGGCGATCGCGTCCAAGATCTGCGAGACATCGGCACCGACGTCCACCGGCAAGAGACGCTTGGTCCCGGACTGAAGTCCTCCATTGCCAACATGCTCGTACAGCGCGCCCACGCACTTGTACAGCTGCAGCAACTCAGCGCTGCCCAGCTTAAGCCGGACGCTCTCACCCGCCCCTACGCTGCGAAGATCAAACGGCGTGTCCCGTTCCCACTCGTCCGCGGCGTTCTTCGACTGATAAGCCAGCTCTCCACGCACTGAAGCCTCGGGATCCTTCCCGTTGTCCACCAGCATCGGCGTGAAGACCAGCCGCGTCCGCGGGCCTTCCCGCAGGACCACCTGAGTGACCTCAGCAGTGCTGCCGCTCGTGCTAGTGATCCGCACCAGCCCTGGCTTGACCACACCCACCTCCAACGACTCGTAACGATAGGTCGCAACAACGACGTCGATCGTTTCAGGAGGCAACCAGTCCCAAGCCGTCGCCACAGCCAAACGCCGACGGGCTGAGGAGCGCACAGCTCCGATGTTCGAGGCGGACGTCTTCTCCGCCATGCGCGGAAAAGACGTCCGCCCACTGGCAGTGAGGGGCCAGCCGTGCTGTTCCCACAGGTCAGGAACACCCGGCTAACACGGTCTCCCGATCCCGCACACCCCGCTCACGACTGCTCGAATACCTCCTCAACGAGATATACGGCTGCCACCTGCTCTGCGGCTCGCACTCCGACGGCGAGGACAAGGATGAGATCGAGGAACTCAACGAACGACTCGACAAATTCGCAAACGCGGTCCGGACCGAAGCCGCAGCCAACATCGATGCCTGGTCCCTGGTGTTCGAGTAGTGCCCCCCAAACTAACGGGAGTATTTGGATACACGGTGGCGAATTTATTCGTTTTGGTTATTCGAAGCAATCCGACCGGCACCCGCTCAGGGGTTCGCCACCGAAGATTTCCACCGTGGTCGTCTAGCTGCTTCCACATCCGGACCCCCTCAAGAACGGCACGCTCCCAGTCGGCTGCTGTGCGAGCACCGACCTCGAACTGGGCCGTAGGGGTCGCGATCGAGGCGAGGACGTCGCCGTCGACGTGGGTTGCGCGACTGAGGTAGTCACGCGTGGCCGCGCAGACGAAGATTGATGCCGCGAGCCCTTCTTCGAAATCGATCGCACGGCCGCCGTCTTCGTTCTCGTCGATCGCCGGATCGCTTCGGCTCTTGCACCCGAGCAACGCACGGGTGACCGGAGAGCAGCCGAGCAGACATGCGTAGCTCAGATGGAACACGTCGCGCGAGCGGTAGCTGTCGGCGTTGCGCAAAGCGTCGGTGAGGGTCGCGCCGACTGTTGACCGGAGCCTCAACCGTGATGGCAGTTTCCCAGGAGGTTGACCGGTCAATAACAAGTCGACCAGTTTATATTCAAGCCACAATAACCATTGCTCGTTCCAGGCCACAGGGCAGTTCAAGCGGAGTCGCGGACGTCAACCGCCTTTAAATCGTCTATCGATCATTCCACGCAACCCACGGGCAGCGCTTCGCAACAAAAATACTAGGATCGCATTCGACAACCAGCCACAACGATCTTTACACACCGAGCAACTTTCGCGTGAGACGCAATCTTAGTCCATCCCGGTGGTGATTCCACCATGCGACACAGCAGTGATCTACCTTTGGGATCTGGCGAGAGGGGGCCAGATGCTGTCCTGGTACGCGGCCATGGGGTGCGGCGCTATCGGCGGCTTGGTCGTGGAAGCGGTCGTGTTCTGGGGGCGGTTGCAGGCCTGGCGTGAAACACGGCTTCAGACACTGGCTACGGACAAGCCCAAACCCACACTCCGCGAGTTCCTCGATCCAGCTCCTGATCTGGCGGTCGCCGTTACCAGGGCGCTGCTGGGCGCTGTGATGGGCGCTTTGCTTCACAGCCAGCTGACCGGCGTCTACGCCGCCGTTGCGGTGGGTGCAGCCGCACCGAGCCTGCTCACCCAGATCAGCAGCCGAACCAACCTGCCTCCGGAGACGACCGAATGACCTTCATGCGTCGCTACTGGGATTCCCTCAGCGGCGGTGGGCACCCGCCGAGGATCGCGGCGCGCGTCCACGCGGGCTACGGCTTCTGGCAACGGTACTGGGCATCGCTCACCGTCAACGATCTTCCGGCAAAGCCAGCGCGGTCCGCCCCAGAGCGGGCGTTCGGCACGTCCAATTCGTTGGTGATGGCCGCTACCGGCGATCGGGTGATCGATGAGACCAGCTCACCCGATGGCAAGGTGGCGTTGTTCCTGCGCGCCTCGGGTGGATACCGCCTCGAAGCGGTGCTCCGGGACGCCGATACCGCCCCGGCGGTGGTGTCTGTGTCGTACGGTCCCCGTCACCTCCTGATCCCACTCATCAGGCAACGCCTTGGGCCCCCGACGGCCCAACTGCTGTTGCCGGGCTTCGAACCGGGAATGCCGTGGCAGAGCTCACCAGCGCTGCCGATGGAACAGACCAAGCTATGGGCTCCTGAGACGATCACTGCCTCTATCAACGCCGCCGCGAACCAGACAACCAGGCACGCCTGGCGCGCAGTCCGCGAGGTCGTCACCGAGGACCTCGCCGCCGTCATCGACCAGGCATTGCGATGAGAGAGCTGCCGTATCGGGCTGAACTGGCCAAGGTAACAGACGAGATCGGTTCCGCTACCAGCATGCAGGCGGTCTTCGAGGTGCTCACCGGACCTCGGCTGTTGTGGTGGCATTGCTGCCGGGAGGCTGTACGAGACGAACCCGGCTGGCTGGAGAGTGCCGCGGCCGAGGACGTCCGTACCTTCGTCAACGGACAAGCCTCCGGCGCGATGCCCGTCGCCGATCCCGCCTATGTGGTTGCCCGGTCCCTCACCGTGCCGGATGTTCCGGCCCTGACCGAGTTGGTTGGACACTGGTCCGGCACCCGGTTGCTGCTCAACCCGACACCGCCAGGCCGGGAGCTGCACGCGGACGGTGCGGATTCCACGGTCGAGCCACGGTTGCGTGGCCGGCTGGTGGAGTTCTTCGACGCGGTAGCCGCCTTGCCGGAGGACGACCCCGCCGCCGTCACCATGGTCGCGTTGACAGCGCTGTTGCTGGCCGGCCTAGAGCCCCGCGACCGGCCCGTGGTCCGGGTCTCGGTGGTCTTCGCCCGCCCGGAAGGCCAGGAGCAGGGTGTCTCCGGCGTCCTGGAGTTACGTGAGTTCCCTGCCGGCCCCGAAGGCTTCTACCCGGATCCGCGCGCCATGGCAGGTGCCAGCAGCCCCGGCACGGAGTTCCGGGAGTCGTTGAGTCACGCGTGGCAGGCCACGCCCTGGCCCGGCACTGGGCGTTGCGTGCTGTGGCGCATCGTGCTGGCCGACGAACCGGGGCAGCCGCCGGAGATCGACGGCGGCTCGTTAGGCGCTGCCTTCGCACTGGGGCTGAGGAAGCTGTTCCAGCGGCCTAGTCGCGTCAGCTTGCGCGGTCTGTTGTACGGTCCGCGTCCGCACACCGCGGTGACCGGGATCCTGCGAGGCGGCGAGCGGCTCGAGGCGGTGTCGGGGATAGACGCGAAGCTGCACGTCGTGCGACGGAAAAGCTGGCGGCTGGTCGCGCCCGAGCTGAACCGGCGCGATGTGCCCGCCGCTGATCTTCCCTTGGTGCGGTTCGCCGAAACCCTTGCCCAGGCGGACAAACATCTCCGGCAGTGGCGCACCGGGCGCCTGGCGGTGGCTACCGCGCTCGTCGTGGCGATGGTGGTCAGCGGAGTGCTGTTCTCCCGGCATGAAGCGGCTAATGATCGGGAGCGGACCGCCGCCGAGCTTGCAGCCGCCTCAGTATCGCTGAAGGACACCGATACGGGTCTGGCGCAACTGTTCGCCGTCCAATCCTATCGACGGAATCCGAATCCTCAGGCCCGGGCCGCGTTGTTCCAGGCGGTGACCGCCAACCCCCATCTGGTGCGCGCGCTGCAGACCGACGGCCAGGTCTCGGCGACCACGGCATCGGCGGATGGGCGCACTGTGGTAGCCGCGACGCAGACCGGGAACGTGCATCGCTGGACACTGCCGGATCGCACCGGGCAGATCGTGTTGCGGCTTCCGGGGTCGGTAGACAAAGTGGCGACGAGCCAGAACGGGGACGCCGTCGCTGCTATCGGCTCGGGTGTGGTGCAGGTGTGGTCGGCGAAACCGGGCACCGGCGAGCTACGGGTTCCGAAGAACGAGCAGCCCAAGACGATCGGGGTGTCGCCGTCGGGCCGGTTCGTCGCGGTGGTCAGCAAGACAGACCAGTCGGACGTGCCGCCGACGTTGCAGGTGCTGGACCGGACCACCGGGAGCATCACCCAGACCCGCCTGGTCAGCTATAAGGACTCCTCGCCGAACTCGGTCGTGTTCCCGGATGACAACACGGTGCAGCTATTCGACGGAAGCGGCTTCGGAGCGTGGGAACGACTCGCACTGCCTGAGCTCACTCACAGGGCCGGCAAGAGCCTCGGCTTCGGAGTGCACAACAGGGGGTCGGCGACCTCAGCCGACGGCCGGTACGTCAGCTACACCAACGGCGCCCCCAAGCTCCCGCTGTGGACGACCGAGGAAACCAGCGACATCGACATGCCCAATCTGATAGCGCGGATCAAGCCGACCCCTACCGCTGCACTGGCGATCAGCTCCGACGCGAGCTCAGTAGCGCAGGCCGTCGACAAGACCCTGTACGTCTCGGCCACCACACAGCCCACGCAGGAGCCTGCCGAGCCGGTCGCGCTCGCCGCCGGTGGTCCCGTCGTACCGGGGAGTGTGGTGTTCCTCGGAGCCAGCCGCACCTCATTGCTGTCGGCCAGTGGACACGCGGTGACGCTATGGGACCTCGGACAGTACTCGCGCATCGCCGAGTACACGCAGCTCGACATCCCAACGTCATGCAACGGCTGTGTGGGCCCGTACATCGGGCTGCAACAGGGCAAGCCGGGGGTCGCCGTCGTGCCCGGCGACGTCACCTCACTCATTACGTGGACACCAGGTCCCCGCGTATTCTCCGTGCAGTCACCGACCAAGTCCAACGTCTCGCCGCCGTTCTGGTCCAACGTCTCGCCGCCGTTCTGGCTGCCGGACGCCGACCAGATCCTCCTCGTCAATGATGAGGACGCTTCGGCCAGTATCCGCGCGGTTCGACCAGGCCTGCCCGAAGTCGGCACCTGGCCTCCCGCCCCGAATGCGATGGCCGTGCCCGACGGGGTGGCGCTGATGCAGCTCACACCGGATCGCAAACACATCTTCGTACTCCACAACTCCGGCGCCGTGCGGATCCGCCTTTTGAACGGTCAGGTCGTTCGCCAATTCGACGGACCGCCCAGCATGGCCCCTACCAGGAACAGCAGTTCCTTCCTTAGCCAGGGATACGCTGCCGTAGACGCCCAATCCGCCCATACCGCCGTCATCGACACCTCGGGCGGGTTCCTCGGCACAGGCCCTCGGAAGGTTCACGTGTTCACCGTCGAGCACGGCACCACTCGGACGATCGAAGGTGAGGACATCTCCGGTGTCGCCTTCGCTGGTGGTCACCTGTTGATCCAACGCAGATCCGGAGAATTGGAGGTCTGGAACGCTGACGGCGGTGCCCGAACCGGTTCGACCCAAGGACTGGCCAACACAGTGGTAGGACCGGTCAGCGACGGCGACCGCACCATCGTTGAGATATCCGCGGACGACACCGCCCACATCATCGACTATCCCTCGGGCGTATCGGTCGGCGTACTGCCACATCCCGCCGGAACAAAGGAAGTCTCCACCAGTCTGGCCTTCTCCGCTGACGGCAACCGTCTCGTATCCGTCACCGAATCCGGCTACGAGAACGCACCTGGCGGGCTCGTCGACTGGAGGATGAATCCGGAAAGCTGGATCCAGGCTGCCTGCGAGTCGGCGGGCCGGGATCTCACCGCGGACGAGTGGTCGCTCTACCTGAAAAGAGCCGTTCCGTCCGATCTTCGCTGTCAGGGGTGAGACGGTCTTCCCCACACGTGCGGGGTGATCCCGGATGCCCGCCAAGCGGTGGTTTTGCGAACAACCCCTCTGAGAGATTGCGCGGCGAAACCGGTTCAGCTCAGGAAACCCCCGACAGAGCAGAACCGGGCCTGTGGCGCCACTCCGCGCGGACCACTCGGGTCAAGATGCGGGAGCGTTTCGCCCCGGGCCCCCAATGCCTTCCGCAACACCTCGGCCGAGACCGGACGCTGATGCCGGGCACGATGCTCCGACCGCCGCAGTCCGCACGCCCGGCCCGCCGCCGCTCGATGATCAGAGGGAACGACAGGTGCCCGGGATGGTTGACTGTGACGTCGAGAAACGGCCGGTCCGCTTCGGGGCCACACCGTCACCGGGGCACCGTTGATCCGGTGGATCGGCGAAGGCCCGACCGGCCGCTGCCATTCGCCGCCGCGATCTCCCTGCGGGTCGCCGCAGTCGCGGTAGACCGCATTCACCCTCGATCGCGCCCAGATGCCGCACCCACAGCTTCTGCGCGCCGCCGATGATCCGCGACCACGTCGGTTCGCCCGCGACCGTCCACTGTGGTCAGCCGGGACTAGACCAGCGCGCCCCTTTCCACCTGCCGCGCAGGAACCTCCAGCACCTTGTCCGCCGCGACGATCGCCTCGTACAGCCGCTGCATTCGCGGGCACGGCAGCAGTCCCAGCTCGTCTCCGAGGACCTGGCTCAGCCGGTGGAACACCCGGACCGCCCCTGCCTGCCTGCCGGAGCGGTAGAGCGCGACCATCAGCTGTGCGTGGATGTTCTCGTGCATCGGATAGGCGGTGGACAGCTTGCGCAGCTCGCCGAGGAGTTCGCGGTGGCGGCCCAGTCGGAGGTCGGCCTCGATGCGGTGTTCGAGCACGCCTAGGCGGCACTCCTTCATTTCCAGCTGGTACGCCGAAATCGCCGGGCCGGGCAGCACGTCGCCCAGCACCGGGCCGCGCCAGAGGGTGAGTGCGGATCGGAACAGCTCCGCCGCGCGGTAGTCCTCGTTGCCCGCCAGGGCGGTGTGCGCGTCGAGGACCAGCTGGTCGAAGATCGTGCGGTCGAACCGTTCCCGGGGGACCAGCAACTGGTACCCCTGCTTCCGCGTGAGCAGCAGCTCGCCGCCGTCACCGTCCGGAATGGACCGCAGCAGCCTGCGGATCTGCAGCACGTAGGTCTGCAGCGTGGACATGACGCTCTTGGGCGGATCGGCGGACCACAGCTCCTCGATGCAGTAGTCCACCGAGACGAACTCGTTCGCGTTGATCAGCAGCAGCGCGAGCAGCTGCCGCGCCTTGGGTGCGCTCGGCACGTACGAAACACCGTCTTTGACCACGCATAGTGGTCCCAGAACGCCGAATTGCATCAGACTGTCCCCCAGCCGATTGGTTGCGAAAAGCCAAAGATTGTCCGTCGGGCCCCCACAACGTCGAGCCGCCATCATATCCGTGCCCCGCTGGTCCGCACGAGTGATTCTCGAAACGTGGCCGTTACGCTCCGCTGAGCCACCGGCGAAAACCAAGATCATGAACCGGATCGGCGCAGCTGAACGGTGGAAAGCGGGAACCGCCCGAACATCAACAACTCGGCCATTCGCCCCGATACCGCAACGAAATCACTACGCAAAGTAGCCGCGGCCGCGAACACCCGGATACTCCGGGCGCACAAGCGCTTTCGCACCGTTCCCGGACTCGCGAAGCCCCGATAAACGCACCTCCGGGCCACTCGGGCGAAACTCCATAAACTCCGCGGGAATCAATTGCCGAGGAACTCGCCCGGGCTACGGCGGAAATTAACCGACCCGCGCCCGTCCCCGCCGACATCGCTCGATCCTTTAGCCGGTCCTGCGACGGTATGGCCATGAGCCCGACACCACGAGCAGGAGGTGCGCCATGGCGACGCTGCCCCTGACCGGCAAATCCTTGCGACTGGCCCGACTGTCCCGGCATGGCGACGACCGCTTTCTCTTCATCCCTCTCGACCATACGATTTCCGACGGCCCGATCTCGACCGCCGCCGGGTTCAACCAGCTCGTCCGGGACATCGCCGACGGCGGGGCCGACGCGATCGTGGTGCACAAGGGGCGCGCCCGCACGATTCAGCCGGAACTGTTTTCCCGGTGCGCGCTGGTGGTCCACCTGTCCGCCAGCACCGCGCACGCCCCGGACACCAACGCGAAGGTTCTGGTCGGCGAGGTCGCCGAGGCGGTCCGCCTCGGTGCGGACGCGGTCAGCGTGCACGTCAACATCGGCTCGGACACCGAGGCCGCGCAGCTCGCGGATCTGGGGACCGTCGCCAAGGCCAG
Organism: Amycolatopsis sp. WGS_07; assembly: GCF_045278895.1. NCBI lineage: Bacteria > Bacillati > Actinomycetota > Actinomycetes > Pseudonocardiales > Pseudonocardiaceae > Amycolatopsis > Amycolatopsis sp. WGS_07. The sequence goes on from NZ_CP136053.1 coordinate 189,665, forward strand.
CGACCGGTGGGGCATTCCGCTCATGGCGATGATGTACCCGCGCGGGCCGCGGCTGGCCGAGCCCGGCGATCCGGTGCTGCTGTCGCATGTGGTCAACATCGCCGCGGACCTCGGCGCGGATCTCGTCAAGGTGCCGATGGCCGCGCCGCCGGACCGCATGGTCGAGGTGGTGGCCAGCTCCCCGCTGCCGATCGTCGTCGCGGGCGGTTCCGGTGCGGACACCAGCGTGGCCCAGCTCGCGACGAACGCCCTCACCGTGGGCTGTCACGGGCTGGCGGTCGGGCGCCGCGTGTTCACCAGCGCGGCTCCCCGGCAGACAGTGCACGAACTCGCCACGATCATCCATGGTCCGGAGCTGGGCTCCGAATCCACGCCCCAATCCCGAATGGCAGGTGTTCCGTGAAATTCGCCTGGATCGACATCCGTTCCGTCCCCGAGAACCAGCGGGAGGCGATCGTCGACGCCGCCATCCACGCCAGGGTGGACGCCATCGTCGACTCCGACCTCGCCACGCTCGAAACCCTGCCGAACACGGTGAAACGGGTGCTGGCCGGCGGAACCGCCGAGGGGGAAGGCACGCTCGCGCTGCTCGATGTCGCGAACGACGACGAGATCGGCGCGCTCGCGGGCCGGGTCCGCGGCGGGGACCAGAACGTCGCCGCGCTGGTGAACGTCGTGGACGACGCGACGCTCACCCTGGCCTGCCACGCCGCGGTCGCGCTGCCCTACACCGTGGTCCAGTTCCGCGATCCGACCAAGATCCCGCTGGAGATCGTCATCGCCGCGGCGGACCCGGCCCCGGGTTCGCTGATCTGCCAGGCGAACAGCCTCGAGGACGCGCAGATCATCGTGGACGTGCTGGAGAAGGGCTCCGACGGGATCATCCTCGCGCCGCGCAACGCCGACGACGTATTCGGCCTCGTCGAACTGCTCCAGGCGAAGACCCCGTCGCTCGCGCTGAACAAGCTGACCGTCGAATCGATCGAGCACTGCGGGCTCGGCGACCGGGTCTGCATCGACACGTGCACGCATTTCGAGGAGGACGAGGGCATGCTCGTCGGCTCCTACGCGCACGGATTCATCCTGTGCTGCAGCGAAACGCATCCCCTGCCGTACATGCCGACCCGCCCGTTCCGGATCAACGCCGGCGCACTGCACTCGTACGTGCTCGGCCAGGACAACCGCACCAACTACCTCAGCGAGCTGAAGTCGGGCAGCGCGGTGCTCGCGGTCGGCGCGGACGGCCGTACCCGGCGGATCGTCGTCGGGCGGATCAAGCTCGAATCCCGGCCGCTGCTGAGCATCACCGCGAGTTCCGAGGAAGGCGTGCGGACGAACCTGATCGTCCAGGACGACTGGCACGTCCGGGTGCTCGGGCCGGGCGGGATCGTCCTCAACGTCACCGAACTCAAGCCCGGCGACCAGGTGCTCGGCTACGTCGCCACCGACAAGCGGCACGTGGGCTGGCCGGTCGGCGAGTTCTGCGTCGAGAAGTAGCCCAGCCCGTCGAATCGTCCGCCGAAAAGGAGACCAAGGTGCCGCTGGATTCCTGGTGGGGTGCCGAACTGCTCCGCGGCGGTGCGGACGACGCGGTGTGGGCGCGGGCGGCGGGCCCGGTCACGAACGGCAGTCTGCGTGCCGAGGTGGCCCGGCTCGCCGCCCTGTTCGGCGGACAGGGCATCGGCCCAGGCTGCACCGTCGCGGTGCAGGGCACGCCGAGTTTCACCCAGCTGTGGTCGATTTTCGCGCTGTGGTCGCTCGGCGCGCAGGTGCTCCTGCTGGATCCGCGGCTGCGCGGGAACGACCGGGCCGCGCTGTTCGCCCAGTGCTCGCCGCAGGTTCAGCTCGTCCTCGGCGGCGCTCTCCGAACGGAAACGTTCACCGAGGAATGCGAGATCCTGGTGCGGCGGCTGCCCGGCGGCGCCCCGGCGCGCACCGGCCACTGCCTCGTCCAGTTCTCGTCCGGGACCACCGGGCGGATCAAGGCGATCGGCCGGACCCCGGAATCCCTGCTCGGCGAGCTGAACCGGCTCGCCGCGATCCCCGGCATGCCGGGACGCGGCGAGCGGGTGCTGCTGCTCGATTCGGTCACGCATTCCTTCGGCCTGATCGGCGGGGTGCTGCACGCACTCAACACCGGCGCCACCCTCGTGTTCGCCACCGGGTCGCTCGCGGCCGCGGCCCGGAGCGCCCACGTCATCCTCGGCAATCCGCGGCATTTCGAGCTTCTCGCCGCCGCCCCGGACGCGCTGTCGCTGCCCGGGCTCCGGCTCGCCGTGTCCTGCGGGGAAATCCTGCCGCAGCGCGGTTACGACGATTTCGCCGAACGGTTCGGGGTGCTCATCGGCCAGGCCTACGGCACCACCGAAACCGGGATCGTCGCGACCGATCTCGGCGGCCGGTCCGGGCCGCGCAGCATCGGCCTGCCAGCGCCGGGGATCCGGACCGCCATCATCGAAGGCGTCCTGCACGTGCACGTCCCCCAGTCGCCGTACCTCTACGAACACCATCCGTGGGTCGGCGGCTGGCTGTCCACTCAGGACCTGGTCGCCTGGAACCCGGAGCACCGCGCGCTGCGGCTGCGCGGACGCGTCGACGCCGAACGGGCCGGCGGCACCGACGTCGACCTGCTGGAGATCGAGACCGTGCTGCGCGCGCACCGGCTGGTGTCGAACGCGGTGGTGCTCGGCGATCCGGTGGAGGCGCACGTCGTCGGTGCGGCCGAACTGGACGAGGCGGAGTTGCGGGCGTGGTGCCGCGGGTTGCTGCGGGACGGGAATCTCCCGTCCCGCTACCACCTCATGCGCGAACTTCCCTTGACTCCCAACGGAAAGGCCCTGCGCAGCCGGAGCGGGCTGCGGAAGCACCGGCTCGCCGTGGAGAGCCGGTGAACAGGTCCGGCGGGGGGCCTGGCCGGTGTGCGCGGCCAGGCCCGCCGAGTGCGCCGACCATGTCGAGGGAAAGCCTCGAACGCGTGCTCGACGGCGGATCCAGGGTGGCGTCGGCGGACAGGATGTTGGTGTAGAACTCGTGCAGCCGCCGCGAAAGCGCGCCGCCCGAGTCCTCGGCCACTGCCTTGCGCAGCTGGTGGAACGCGGCCAGCGCGTCCACCTGGCGGCCCGAGCGGTAGAGCGCGAGCATCAGCTGCGCGGTGAACTCCTCGTGCGTGCGGTGGTGGTGCACGAGCGCGGTCAGTTCGCCGATCAGGTCGTGATGCCGCCCGAGTGCCAGATCGGCGTCGATGCGGTGGCTGATCGCGTCGAGCCGTTTGCGCTGGAGCACCGTGATCGCGGCCCGCAGGATCGGCCCGGCCACCACGTCGACCAGCGCGGGCGCGCTCCACAGCCGCAGTGCCTCACGCAGACCGTGCGCCCGCATCGCGGTGTCGGGCACGGCCAAAGCCGCGCGCGCCCGGTGCTCGAACACGTCGAGGTCGAGTTCGCCCGGGTTCACCACGAGTTCGTACCCGCCCTTGCGGGTCAGCAGCCGCCCGCCGGACCCGTCGGGAAGGCGCAGCTGTTCCAGCGCCTTGCGCAGTTGCATGACATAGGTGTGCAGGGCCGCGATGGCCCTGGCGGGCGGGGCCTCCTCCCACAGTTCCTCCACGAACTGCGGGAGCGGCACCACGCTGTTGGCCTTCAGCAGCAGCAACGCGAGAACCTGGCGTTGCTTCGCCGCGGTGGGCGTGCGGCAGCGACCACCGTCCTCCACGGACAACGGCCCGAGCACCCGGAAGATCATCGGCTCATCCCGGGATCGTCGCCGGCGCCGCGACCAGGAGGTGAGTCTCCAGCGGCAACGCGTGCACCGAACTCAGCGCGAACCCGGCCTTGTCCAGCAGCGTGCGGTACTCGGCCTCGTCCCGTTCCCGGCCGCCTCCGAGCACCACCAGCATGTGCATGCTGAAGCCCAGCGCGAGCGAGGCGTCCTCGCCGGTGATGAGCCGTTCCAGGATCACCAGCTTCCCGTCCGGAGCCATCGCGCGCCGGATGTTGGCCAGGATCCGGTGGCACGCCTCGTCGTCGAAGCAGTGCAGGATCCGGGACAGCAGGTAGACGTCCCCGGATTCCGGGACCGCTTCGAAGAAATCGCCGCCGACGCGTTCGCAGCGGTCGCCGTGGTCGAGGGCGATCGGGTACCGCTCGGACTCCTCGATCACGTGCGGCGCGTCGAACAGCACCGCACGCGGTTCCGGATTCGCCCGCAGGAGGTGGTCGAGCAGCGACCCGTGGCCGCCGGCGACGTCGACGATGCGCCGGGCCCGCGAGAAGTCGTAGGCGCGGCCGACCTTGGCGAAGAACGGCGCGCCCGCGTCCATCATCCGCTCGTAGGCGTGCGAAGCCTCGGGATTCTGCCGGAGATAGGCGAACAGGTCGCTGCCGAACACCCGGGAGAACGCGGCCCCGCCGCCGCGCAGCGAATGCGCGAGTTCTCCCCACGCGCGGTAGAAGTGGTCGCCGTAGAGGCGCATGTGGTGCCGCATGGCGCTGGGCGAATCCGAGCGGAGCAGCTCGCCGACTTCGCTGAGCGCGTAGCCGTCGGCCTCGTTCCCGTTCACCACTCCGAGGCTGCCGAGGTAGGCCAGCAACCGGCCCAGCGCGTCCGCGTCCAGATCCAGGGCCAGCGCCAGCTCGGTGCCGGACATCGGCTTCGGCCCGGTGAGGCGGTCGATGACGCCCAGCTCGGTCGCGAAGTAGACGGCCTCGGTCTTCCAGAAGCCGGTCATCAGCTCGATCAGGTGCCGCTCGGCGGAACTCGCGGTCGTCATGCGCCTTTCCCCTTTCCGGTCGCGGTGCGCGCGGCCGCGCCGCGGTCCTCCCGCACCAGTTTGGCCAGCTGGTGCCGCTGGATCTTCCAGGTCGAGGTCCGGGGCAGCTTCGCGAAATCGAACTGCCATACCGGAGCCATCGCGGGCAGGTCGCCGGTGGCCCGCCGCCAGCGCTCCGGATCGAGCGGGCCGTCGTCGCGGGTGGCCACCACCGGCACCGGCTCGCCGTGCGGCCCGGCCACGATCACGATCTCCCGCAGCTCGTCGAGCCGCGACATGAGGATGTCCTCGACCTCCAGGTTGCTGGTCATCGACTCGATCTGGTCGACCTCCCGGTCGAGCAGGTGCAGCAGGCCCCAGCGATCCCGGTAGCCCATGTCGCCGAGCCGCCACCAGCCGTCGCGGACCTCCTTCGCGTACCGCGCGTCCTCCCCGAGATAGGTGAGGATGCGGGTCCGGCTGCGTACCTCGAGATGGCCGACCGCACCGGTTTTCACCCGTTTGCCGTCGGCCCCGACCACGCGCATCGAAATGAATCCGGGCAGCGGCATCCCGACGCACCGGCCGTCGGCGTTCTTCGCGCTGCGCCGGGTGTACCACCGGCCCGCCACCGGGCCGATCTCGGATTGCCCGTACGCCTGCAGGAAAAGCGGCCGCCGGCGATGCGAGGCCCCCAGCATGCGCTGGATGGTCCGCGGGTGCATCGCGTCGAAGGTGGCGCCGAAGTAGCGCACGCCGGACAGCGGTTCGGCCGGATCGTCCGCGAGCACTTCCCAGTCGACGTAGTTGTTGGGATGCGTCTCGACGTAGCCGGGCCGGGTCCGGGCGAACAGCGGGCCGACCCGGCCCGGGTCCGCGTCCACCGCGATCACGAGCGGATTGCCCAGTTCCAGCCACATCGCCAGGGCCTGGTAGAACCGCGAATGCACGAACGTCATGCACAGCGCGGCCTTCTCCTTGCCCCGGATCGGCCAGGCCGCGAGCTTCTGCGGGATCAGGCGGTGGTAGCCCGCTTCCGGGCAGTGCACCGCGAGTTTCGGGATCCCGGTCGTGCCGGAACTGTGCGAGATCAGCGAAGGCTGGCGCGGATGCAGCAGAACCGCGTCGCGGCGCGGAGCCTCGGCGATGGCGGACAGGTCGACGGCGCCGACCCGTTCGGCCCCCGCCGCGAGCAGCACGCCCCGGGTCGCCGCGGCGACCGGGATCTCGTGCAGCGGACCGTCGATCGTGTCGCTGTCGGTGAGCAGCCACGGCCGCTCGAGCCGGTGCAGCAGCGTGAAGACGATCTCGCCGTCGAGGAACGGCGACAGCAGCGCGGGCACCGCGCCGATCCGGGCCACCGCACAAGCGAACAGTGCGATGTCGAAGTTGTTGGTCTTGTACAGGGCCACGCGTTCGGCCGGCCGCACCCCGGCCGCCCACAACCGGGCGGCGAGGTCGTCCACGAGGTCGGCCAGTCCGGCGACGGTGAACTCGGTGCCGCGGTCGGGTGCCCATCGCAACGGCTGGTCGAGGGTCACCTCGAGCCCGGGATCGCGGCGGGCGGCTTCCTCGAAGATCTTGCCGATGTAGAAACCGTTTCCGCGCAACGCGCGGCGGATCAAAGAATGCATCAGTCCTCCAGTACCGCTGAATGCGAATACTCGCCCGCCGCCGCAAAGACCACCCCAGATGCGGTGCGCCGGGTTCGCTGACCGATCGCGCGCGAGGTCTAGGAAACGACCTCGGGCCGATGGTCCCCCAGCGCGGCCCGTCCGTTCAGCGCTTCGAGCTGCGCCGGGGTCAGGGCCGCGTCAAAACCGTAAAGCCAGGCCAGATCGTTCAGAGTTTCGCCGGCCAGACGGAAATCCCGTTCCTGCTGCCGCGTCCCGTCGGCGAAATGGAAGGTTTCCGCCCGTACCCGGGACTGCCGGTGCACCTCGGCCGTCCTTGGCCGGCGCAGAGCCTCGTAGTGCCGCAGCGACCGCACCGGATCGCGGCCGGCGTCGTCGAGACAATCGGTCAGCACCACGGCGTCCTCGAGCGCTTGGTTGGCGCCCTGGGACAGATACGGCAGCATCGGATGTGCCGCGTCCCCCACGAGAGCGATCCGGCCGCTGACATACCGGTCGGCGAGATCCCGGTCGAACAACCCCCAGCGGGTCACCGAAGCCGCGGCGGTGACCACCCGCCGCACCTCCGGATTCCACCCGGCGAACGCCGCGGCGAGTTCTTCGGTTTCCGCTCCCGTCGTCGAAGAGCCGGACCGCCCGTCCTCGGTGGCGCACACGGCGCTGAAGTGAACGGTTTTTCCCGCGGCGATCGGGTAATACGTGACGTGCCGCCGCGGGCCGAGCCAGAAAATCACCCGGGGATCGGCCGCGAAGGAAGGCACCACCTCGGCGGGGATCAACCCGCGATACACGGAATATCCGGAAAACTTGGGCTCGTCCCGCACGACGGCGCCGCGGACGGCGGAATGCACCCCGTCGGCGCCGATCACCAGCTCCGCCGTGGTGTGTCCCCCGTCGGCGAAGTGCAGCTCGACATGGTCGGCACGTTCGACCACGCGAGCCACACCCCGCCCGAGGTGAACCGTGCCGGGGGCAAGCATGTTCACCAGACAGCGCTGGAGATCAGCGCGATGGATCAGGTAGTACGGCGCGCCGAACAACTCCTCGCACGCCGTACCGTGCGGGACCCTGGCCAGCAAACCGCCGTCGTCCCAGCGCCTCGTTTCGATCGAACGCGCCTGCACGCCGTGCTCCGCCAGTGCCGGGGCGACGCCCAGCCGGTGCAGGATCCGCACCCCGTTCGGGGAGAGCTGAATTCCCGCGCCGACCGCGTCGAACACCGGAGACTGTTCGTACAGTTCGCATCGCACGCCACGCCTGCGCAGGACGGTCGCGATCACCAGCCCGGCGATTCCCGCGCCGACGATCGCGACCCGTGCTCTTCTTTCGGAAGCCACCTTTTCCAAACCCCCCAGCTCGGATTTCTTGGGTAAGTGCTCGTTCCCCTTACTTCGACCGGGCCAGCCGCCGAGGCGACAGCCCCGCGATCGGGAGAACCATCAGTGCGGTGACCGCGGCCAGCAGGATGAACGCCAGCTTGAAATCGCCAGAGGCATCCCGCAGGAAGCCGACGAGCAAGGGGCCGACCGCGGCACAGGCGTAACCGATGAAGAAGGCCATTCCGCTGATGCGCCCGGCATGCGTCGCGTCCCGGGCCGCGGTGACCGGCAGTGCGAGCACGAGCGGGAACAGCCCGCCGTGGCCGACGCCCATGAGAATGATCCACAACCAGGTCGCGGTCCCCGGGAACAGCGCGAAGCCGAGGAATCCGGCGGCCGTCATCAGCGTGGTGACCGCGAGGCCGAGCCGCTGGTCGGTCCGCTCGCCCAGCAGTGCGGGCACCGCGAGCATGGCCACCACCTGGATCGAGATCATCGCGGTGAGCAGGCCGCCCGCGGCGGAAACGCTGCGGCCGCCGTCGTTGGTGAGCAGGGGTGCCACCCAAGCCAGCTCGCAGTAGTACAGCGCGGAGTTGCCCGCGGAGATCACGGTGATCTTCCACGCCGTCGCGCTGGTCCAGGGCAGGCCCTTGGTCATGAGCTTGCGCGGGGCCGCGTCGCCGAGGTCCAGCGACCGTTTGGCCGCCGACCACATCACCATTCCGGCGAGCGCGAGGACCGCCCACGAACCCACGGCGACGGGCCACGAACCGAACGCGTCGGCCAGCGGCGCCGTGACGCCGGCCGCCACCGCGCCGCCAAGGCCGAGGCCCGCGGTGTAGATGCCGGTGACCAGTCCCGCACGATTGGCGAACCGCGCCTTCACCACGGCCGGAAGCAGGGTCTGGGCGACCGCGATGCCCGCGCCCACCACGAACGCGGTGGTGAGCTGCAGCCAGGTGGCGTGCCCGAGCGCCCGGGCGATGGTGCCCACGCCGATGATCGCCAATCCGATGAGGACCCCGCCGTGCAGCCCGGACCGGCGCGCGACCAGCGCGGCCGCCGGGGCGCACAGGCCCATGGCCAGCGTCGGCATCGTGGTGAGCAGGGAAGCGCCGACGGCGGACAGGCCGAGATCCGCCCGGATGGTGTCCACCAACGGGGAAATGGCGGCGATCGCCGGCCGGAGGTTCACCGCCGCGACGAACAGCGCCACCGCGGCGAGTCCCAGCGCGGCCCGGTCGGCCGTCGTCGCGGAGCCGGAGCCCGCGGCGGGACTCGGCGACCGAGGCTGATTCTCAGTGTTGGTCAAGGCAAACCCCTCAACTCGGACAGTTAGTGTCCGGATCGTAGCACGCAACCGGGGCGACTTGGACATAAATTGTCCGAGACGTACACTGAGGCCATGAAGCTGTCCAAGGGCGTCGAGTGGGTGCTGCACTGCTGCGTCACGCTCAGCCAGGCACAGGATCCGGTGCCGGCACAGCGACTCGCCGAATTGCACGACATTCCGCCGGCGTATCTCGCCAAGCACCTGCAGGTGCTGTCGCGGGCCGGAGTGGTGCACTCGTCGCAGGGGCAGGACGGCGGATACGGGCTCACCCGGCCGCCGCAGGAGATCAGCATGCTGGACGTCGTCGCGGCGATCGACGGGCCGGCGGAATTCTTCCGCTGCACGGAGATCCGCAAGCGCGGCCCGCTCGCGGCGGCCCCCGAGCGCTGCTCGACGCGCTGTTCCATCGCCCGCGCGATGGCGAACGCCGAACTCGCCTGGTCCGAAGCCCTGTCCAAGATCACCATCGCCGATCTGGCCGCGAACATCGACGTCGACAGCGGCGGCACCGCGCTGGGCGACGTCCGGGAATGGCTGAAGGCGCGCTGACCCGGATATCGGCACGCGGTCCGGCTTCGGACACCAGAAGCGATACTGAACAACAATTCCCCCTTGTCGCCGCTAATGCGACAGCCGCGCGCGGTGCACTACGAAAACCGTCCCGATCAGGTCGCGGAACAGCCGTCCTGGACCGCGTTCCCCTTTCCCGGTTACGAATTCGGCGGGCACCGTCGCTTTCGAGCGCGTCTGCGACGTTGCCCGCCGGTGCCGCGCCGATCGCGGTGGGAAACTTACCGCGCCGCTCTGAATTATCGGTCAAGCCGCCGCGGAAATAGGGCCTCCAGATCAACGACTAGGCTGGATGTCGTAATTACCGCCGGCTTGTCTTGACGGTCTCGTCCGCCTGCCGCTAGCGTGCGTGGTCCCGCCAAGCGCACATATCGATCTGGGGTCGAATTCAAGCCGAAAGCATTGCGCTTTGGCCGACGTCATTCCGTTCTCTCGCAGGTTGTCGTGTCCACGCGAATGGACGGCGCCTGCGCACGCGGTGAGAAAGAGGCAATTGCATGTACACGCGAAGGTCATTTTTCCGGGTGGGCTCCGGCGTCGCCGCGGCCGCCACCCTCGGCGGCGTCGGAATGTTCGGCACCCCCTCAAGCGCGTCCACAACGGACTGGAACCAGTTGCGCGGGCAGCTCGCCGGCACCCTGGTCCTCCCGCCGGATTCGGGCTATCTGGAAGCCAAACGGCTGATCAGCGCGGAGTTCGACCCGATCAACCCGCAGGCGATCGCCTACTGTGTGTCCACTGAGGACGTTCGCCGGTGCGTGCTGTTCGCGCGGGATCACGGGGTGCCCGCGACGCCCCGCAGCGGCGGGCACAGTTTCAACGGCTGGTCCACGACCCCCGGGCTGATCATCGACACCTCGAAGATCAACCACGCCGCGGTGGGCACGACCGTCAGGTTCGGTCCCGGGCTCAAGGGCGTGGACTCGATCCCCGCGCTGAAGGCGCACGGGGTCACCCTGCCCATCGGCGGCTGCCCGACGGTCAGCCCCGGCGGGTTCCTGCTCGGCGGCGGCCTCGGCTGGCAGACCCGCAAGCACGGCCTCGCCGCCGACCGGCTGGTCTCCGCCCGCGTGGTGCTCGCCGACGGCCGCGTGGTGCGCGCCTCGGCGAGCCAGTACCCCGACCTGTTCTGGGCGCTGCGCGGCGGGGGCGGCGGGAACTTCGGCATCGTCACCGAGTTCGAATCGCGGCCGACCGTGGTGGACAAGGTGATCAGCTACCGGGTGACCTGGCCGTGGGCCAAGGTCTCCGACGTGATCGCCGCCTGGGCCCCCTGGCTGATCGCCGGCCCGGACGAACTGGCCACCACACTGGTGATCGTGCTGCCGGACGCCGCGCCCGGCGCGGTCCCGATCGTGCAGGTGGTCGGAGCCTACCTCGGCCCGAAGGCGGACGCGGACGCCGCGATCAACGGCCTGATCTCCGCGGTCGGCTCCCCGCCGGCGACCAACGCGGCCGAGGAACTGCCCTACGACACGGCGATGATGCGGGCCTTCGGCTGCGGGGACAAGACCGCCGACCAGTGCCACGTCGTGGGCCAGACGCCCGGGGCGCTGCTCGGCCGGACCAAGTTCGTCGCGCACCGGTACCGCACGTTCACCAGGCCGATCCCGGCGGCCGGGATCAACCCGATCGTCACCGCCTTCGACGCGGACCGGCGGACCGGGCAGAACCGGTCGCTCGTGTTCGCGGGCTGGGGCGGGCAGGCCAACCGGGTGCCCGTCGGCGACACCGCCTGGCCGCACCGCGACGCCGAGTTCGCCGTGGGCTTTTCCGGCGAGGTCACCAAGGCGGATCCCACCCCGGACGACACCGGCTCGGCTACGGCTTGGGCGAACAACGGTTTCGCGGCCATCGACCCGTACTCGAGCGGCCACACCTACCTCAACTACGGCCACAACGGGCTGCCCGACTGGCAGTGGGCGTACTACGGCTGCAATTACGACCGGCTGGTGACGGTCAAGCGGAAGTACGACCCGGGCAACTTCTTCAAGTTCTCGCAGAGCATCGGGAGCTGAGCGCATGGGAAGACGTCGCCGGTTCTCGATCGCGATCCTCGCCGGTGTCCTCCTGGGCGGCGGGCTGAGCCCCGTCGCCCAGGCGGACGAACAGGGCACCGGCTTCTCGGTGCCCGGGCTACGGCAACCCGTTCAGCTCATCGTGGACACCTGGGGGGTCCCGCACATCTACGCGGCGAACACCGACGACCTCTTCCTGGCCCAGGGGTTCAACGCCGCCCGCGACCGGCTGTTCCAGATCGACCTGTGGCGCCGGCGCGGGCTCGGCGAGCTTTCCGCCGTCCTCGGACCGTCCTATGTGGACCAGGACCGGGCCACCCGGCTGTTCCTGTACCGCGGGAACATGCGGCGGGAATGGGAAAGCTACGGGCCGGACGCGAGGCAGGCGGCGACCCGGTTCACCGAGGGCGTCAACGCCTACGTCGACTGGCTGGCGAAGAATCCGGCCGCGATGCCGGAGGAGTTCCGCAAGCTCGGCTACCTGCCCGCGAAGTGGAGCCCAGAGGACGTGGTGCGCATCCGCACGCACGGGCTCAGCAAGAACCTCACCAGCGAGGTGCAGCGCGCCAAGGTGGCCTGCGCCGGCGACGTGCGGCTGGACAAGATCCGGGTGAAGCTCGAGCCCGACGTGGATCCGGCCGTCCCGGCGGGGCTCGACCCCTGCACGGTGACCGACGACGTCCTGAACACCTTCAAGCTCGCGACCCAGGACGTCGTCTTCGCCCAGGGCGGGGTGCGGGTGGCCGCCGCGGAGGACGACGTGCCCGCCGAGGGGTCCAACAACTGGGCGGTCTCCCCCGCGCGCACCACGACCGGGCGGCCCATCCTCGCCAACGACCCGCACCGCGCGCTCAAGGCGCCCTCGCTGCGGTACGTCGCGCAGCTGTCCGCGCCCGGGATCGACGTGGTCGGCGCGGGCGAGCCGTTCCAGCCGGGCATCTCGATCGGGCACAACGGAACCGTGGCCTTCGGGCTCACAGTCTTCGGGCTCGATCAGGAGGATCTGTACGTCTACCAGCTCGATCCGAATGATCCGACCCGGTACCGGTACGGCGACGGCTGGGAATCGTTCCGCACGGTCACCGAGCAGATCCCGGTGGCCGGGCAGGCGCCCTGTCCGGCGGAGCTGCGGTTCACCCGGCACGGTCCGGTGCTCAAAGTGGACGAACAGCGCCACCTCGCGTTCGCGCTGCGCACCGGCTGGTCCGAACCCGGTATGTCGCCCTATTTCGGCAACCTCAAGCTGATGCGGGCACGCAACCTGGACGATTTCACCCGCGCGATGCGCAATTGGGGCGCGCCCGCGGAGAACCAGGCGTACGCGGACACCAGCGGCACGATCGCGTGGGTGCCCGGCGGGCTGGCCCCCAAGCGCTCCGGCTACGACGGCCTGCTGCCGGTGCCCGGCGACGGCCGCTACGAGTGGACCGGTTTCTACTCCGGCGACGAGCTGCCCCGTTCGGTCAATCCGCCGGAGGGGTTCGTCGCCTCGGCCAACCAGTACAACCTGCCGCCGGATTACCCGGCGCGGGACCGGAAACTGGGCTTCGAATGGGCGAATCCGTCGCGGTACCAACGCATCGCCGACGTGCTGTCCGCCACGCCGCGCAGTTCGGTGGAGAGTTCGGCGGCGTTGCAGAACGACCAGCTCGACCTGCCCGCGACCCGGTTGCGCGCGTTGACGGCGCACCTCGCTTCAGCCGATCCGGACACCCGCGCCGCACTCGACCTGCTGCGCGGCTGGGACGGGGTCGACCGCGAGGATTCCGCCGCGGCAGCGTTGTATCAGGTGTGGTTCTCCCGCCAGCTGCTGCCCGGTTTCTCGCGCGCCGTGCTCCCTCCCGCGGTGCAACCGCTCATCCCGGTACCGGACGCGGCGGTCGCCGTGGAAGCGCTGGAGCATCCCGAGACCTGGTTCGGCCCGGACGCGGCGGCAAAGCGGGACGCGCTCCTGCTGTCGACCCTCGCGGCCGGTTACGCGGACGCGAAACGCCTGCTCGGTCCCGACCCCGCCGCGTGGCGTTGGGGCAACCTGCACCAGACGACCTTCGGGCATCCGCTGGGCGCCAGCGTGGGCCCGCTCCCGCGCGGCGGCTCGGCGTACACAGTGGACGCCGCGACCTATCCGGCGACCGGTGCCTTCGGCCAGACCAACGGGGCGAGCTTCCGGATGGTGCTCGACGTCGGCGGCTGGGATAACTCCCGCGCCGTCAATGCTCCTGGCCAATCCGGCGATCCGGCCAGCCCGCACTACCGAGACCACGCCGAACGCTGGCACTCCGGCGGTTTGTTTCCCCTTCTCTATACTCGCGCTGCGGTGGAACGCAACGTCGAACACCGGTATCTGCTTCGTCCCTGTTAGCCCAGTTTCGTGCGGTTCAGCCCCCGGAGGTGCTTGCGCTTTCGGGGGCTGGACCGTTCGCCGACGAAGTGCGGGACAATGCCAGGGACTTAAGGCGGCGCTATGGGCACGGTTTCGCCGGGTCTGCCCAGATTGAAGGGCCGGGATGGCTCATCGCGGGGCCATGCGGGCGGAGGCGGGAGCGGGCGCTGTGGTCCGTGAATGACCCCTTAAGGGAATCAGATTCCCATGCCGGGGACCTAAGCCCGGCGGTCCCGGACCGCCGACCGTCCACAAAGGACTCCAATCCCGGTGAAATGCCGGGTTGATAACCATATGGCCATGCCTGCTTGTCCGTGAGGGACTCACGGACAACAACCCGCCCGCGCCGACCCGCGAACGCGAACAGGAACACATCGATCAGGCATTCGCACGGGTTGGCATCCTGGATGGACAGTCGGCAGGCAGGCTGAGGCCACCCGGCTTAAGTCCCTGGCATGGGAATCAGATTCCCTCAAGGGGCCCTTCACGGACCTGCCCGCGCAGCTTTATGCGGAGGGTGGGGGACCTGAATGCGGGATTCGCTCGCCGAACGGGGAACTCAGGCGAGAAGCGCAGCAGCCCGGGTGAGGACACGGGCGGTCAGCTCCGCCGAGGCACCCAGATATCCCTCCGGGGCCAGCAACTCGGGCAGCCGATCAGCAAGACCGTCGGCCAGTTCCGGAGCAGCGGCCAACACCTCAGCAAAGGAGCGCCCTTCCTCAACCGCCCGGCGCGCCACCCCGGCGAGGAGCTTCTTCGCGTTCGCCTTGCCCAAGACACCGGCCAGTTCGGCGTTGAGCCGTTCGGACACGATGCTCCCACCAGTCAGCCCGAGATTTTCGCGCAACCGCACCGGATGCGCGGTCAGCCCCTCGGCCAGCTCAGCGGCAGTGCGCGCGGCCCCGGCGGTGAGCCGCAACGATTCCCGCAATGGCTGCCATTCCGCGTGCCATCCGCCCGCCGACCGCTCGTCCTCGGACACCAAGCACTGCACCAGGATCGAGGCGTACGCCGGCACCTGCCGAGCCGCGGAAATCAGCAGCGTGGCCAGCACCGGATTCCGCTTCTGCGGCATCGCCGACGAAACTCCCCGGCCGTCCGCCGCCGGTTCGGTCACCTCGCCGATCTCGGTGCGGGACATGATCTGCACGTCGGCCCCGAACTTCCCGAGCGCCCCGGCCACGAACGCGCAGGCCGATCCGAGATCCGCGATCGGCGTGCGCAGCGCGTGCCACGGCACGACCGGCTCGGCCAGCCCCGTCTCCTCGGCGAAGGCACGCATCAGCTCCACGCCCCCGCCAGCCGGGGACCCCGTAGCGAGCCGCGCATAGGCCACATAGGACGCACACGTGCCCGCCGCGCCGCCCAGTTGCGCCGGAAGCACTACCCTCGACGCGCGTTCCAACGCGTCGAGCGCGAGCTGCAACCATCCGGCCGCCTTGAGCCCGAACGTGATCGGCACCGCGTGCTGGGTCAGCGTGCGCCCGGCCATCGGGGTGTTCCGGTGCTCGGCCGCGAGCCGTGCCAGCGCCCGGCCCAGCCGCCGCAGATCCGCCTCCACCTCGGCCAGCACCCGCCCCGACACGACCATCGCCGCCGAATCGAGGATGTCCTGGCTGGTGCCGCCACGGTGCACGAACTCCGCGGCCGCCGGATCCCGTGCGGCGACCGCGGCGGTGAACCGCTCCACCAGCACCACCACCGGATTCGCCGCACCCCGCGCCCGTTCGGCGACGTCGAGCAGATCGACCCCGCCCTCGCGGGCGACCGATGCGATGACCGCGGCCGCCGGCTCCGGCACCACGCCCAGCCGCGCCTGCGCCCGGGCTAGCGCCGCCTCGACGTCCAGCATCGCCTGCAACCAGGCCTCGTCCGACACCAGCGCCCCGAGCCCGGTGCCCGCCCAGACCGGAGCGAGCAAACCCGAATCGGTGCCGAGTGTCATGGCCGGTTCTCCTCGCGCCGCGGCCGGGTTTCGCTCAGCGCTTCGGGCTCGTCCATCGCCAGCGCGGTCCGCGCGATGGCGTCGGCGTCGCCGAGGATCACCGAGTTCACCCCGGGCCGGATCCCCGCCGCGGTCAGCCAGTGCACGGTTTCGGTCGGCACCCCGAACGCGAACCGCTTCGGATGCGCGCGGCCGGTGACGTCGACCAGGCGGTACGGGCGCGGGGTCACCATCAGCCCGCCGGTTTCGTAGGCCACGCCCGGCGCGTGCTCGCCTTCGGGAATCCGGTACCCGCGGCCCTGCCCGGTGGAAACCAGGTAGCGCAGCAGCGGATCGGTGGTCCGCGCGATGTCGTTTTCCGGCAGCCGCGCCTCCACCAGGGTCGTCACGTCGTACTGGGTGCCGGGCAAACTGGTCGCGCCGACGCGGAACTTCCGGCCGCCCGGCGCGGGCCCGGCCACCATGCCGGGCGGCAGCACGCGCAGCACGCCCGCCTCGATGAGCGCGATCATCTCCTCGATCCGCCGCACCGGCGGGCCGATCGACAGAAACGCGTTGAGCGGGTTGTACCACTGCTCGAGTTCGTCGCGATACGAACTTCCGCTCAGGCCGCCGTGGTCCACCACGAGCCGGATTTCGTTGCGCAGATCGCGAAGCACGTCCACGGCGGCCTTCAGCGGGCCGCGCACGTTGCCGAGTTTGGCCTGTGCCACGTCTTCGGCCAGATAGCCGAGCAGCCAGCGCAGGTACTCGTCGTGGTCGCGGAAAAACCGGGGGCCCCACGGCCGGACCACCCGGTCCCAGTTCCACCGGTGCACCGGCGCGATCCGGTACCGGTCCAGCAGCTCCGACTCGGACAGCCCGTCGACGTCCAGTTCGGCCAGCGCCACGTAATCCCGCTCGAACATCTCCCCGACGGCCACGCCGTCTCGTTCGGTGAGCAGGGTGCGGTAGTAGGCCAGCCGCACCTCGCGGGTGATCAGCGGCCACAGGTCGCGCCGGAAGCGCAACGGCGCGCCGTCGGCGACCCGGGAGCGGAACCAGCGGATCACCTCCGAGGTGAGGAACTTCGGCTCGTGCCGCCCCGAAGCGCCCTTCTGGTTCTCTCCCCTCGCGTGGTAGGGAATCCCGCGCCGCGAACCGGCGTACATCAGGGGTTCGCGTCCCGACGGCAGGTACTTCAGCCGCCCGGACGCCCGCCGGAAGGTCCCGCCGCGGCCGACGGTCAGCAGGGCCAGGCAGTCGAAGAAGTTCAGGCCCATTCCGCGCAGTGCCACGGATTCGCCCGCGCGGATCCGGTCCAGGTCCGCGTCGGCGGGATTCCCCGGCGGGAAGTACCGGAGCCCGTGGTCCTCGGCGAACCGGAGCAGCGCGCGTTCCGATTCGGTCAGTTCCATGCCGACGTGCCCCTGCGCCAGCACCACCACGTCCACGTCGCCGAGCCGGGTGCCGTCGTCGAGGGTCACCACCTGCGTGCCGTCGACGTTGTCGTCGAGCGCGACCGCGACCCGGCGGTGCGAGACGATCGAAACCCGCGCCGGCGCGGTGCTCACCACGCGCCGCAGCACCCAGCCCACGTAATGGCCGTAGAACGACCGGGACGGATAGGAGTCCGGGGTCAGCCGCCGCGCCTCGGCGTGCACCTGCTCGGGATACTCGTCCAGCCCGTCCATCACCGTGATGACCCTGGCCCAGTCGTACAGGCTCGGTCCGGTCACTATCGGGCCGCGGCAGTCCACGCTGTCGTCGGTGAACATGGTCACCTGCGAGGCCACGGTGTTCATCAGCAGTTCGCCGGGCTGCGCGGTGCGCCACACGCGGCCGCCGCCGTCGCAGGCCGCGTCGATCAGGTGCACGATCACCGGTGCGCCGGGCGCGAGCGCGGCGTTGGCGCAAACGCGTTCCACCACCGAGACGCCACGCGGACCGGCACCCACGACGCAGATCACTAGGGAAGCAGAACCGACCTCGTCGACCGACATCATTCCTCCGGCTAAGTGCCGTACTCGATCCGGCGGCAATCGAGTCCCACTTTCGCATTGCCCGCTAAAGAACCGAGCGACCGAGAGCAGGAACCGCCACAGACCGGCGAGCGCTTCGGGGTTCGCCGCGTGCAGGTCGTGGATTTCGAGGGCGGCGCCGCGTTCCGGGTCGAGGTAGGTGTTCTGCAGCACGACGAGGAACCTGGCGAAACCGTCGTCGCCGTCGGGTCCGGTGTGGACGGCGACGCGATGGTGGCCGCCGTCGGCGTAGAGATGCCAGTTGAACGCGATCGGCCACCACAGGTCCGGGCGGGCGAACGCGACGGCGAAGTCACCCCAGCCGCGTCGGCATGCCGTTCCGCGTACTGTCGTCGTGCTTCTTCGCAAACCCCGGCGCGACGTTCGGCTCGCGGTTCTGGCGTGGGCCGGCAACCGGTGGCGCTGTCCCGGCGGGCGGCTGGCGTTCCAGTTCGGCTTCCCATCTCACCATCGCCGACGGGTTGTCCCAGCTGAGCACCCCGACCAGCCGGTGTCCGGCGAGATATCCGGTGACGCTCGACGTGCCGTCGTTCTGCAGATCGACCGTGTACTGGCCAAGAGACGGCATTCCGGCCGCCTGGATGCGGACGCCGAACTGCTCGGACCAGAACCGGGGAACCGGCTCGAACGGCCGTGCCCGTCCCTGCCCGGCGAGCAGGCTTTCCGCCGCGGCGCGGCCCATTTCCACCGCGTTCAGCCAATGTTCGACCCGGCGCGGCTGGGTGTCGAACCGATGGTTGGGCCACGCGGCCACATCACCGGCCGCCACCGCGTCGCCCGCGCCGACGACATGGCAGGTCGGCCAGCACAGCACGCCGTCATTCAGGTAGAGATTGCCGCCGCGCAGCCAGCCCACCGTCGGCACGCCGCCGATCGCGACGACGACGCAGCCCGCCGTCAGCGGCTGTCCGTTGGACAGCAGCATCGTGACGCCGAACGGCTGCGAAAGCCATTGCACCACCTCGGCACCGGTGATCAAGGTGACCCCGTTCTCCCGGTGCAGCCGGGTGACGCGCTCCCCGATCGCCGGCCCCACGGCGCGGCCGAGCAACGTTTTCGAGCGGGAAACGATGGTCACGTCGCGGCCGAGTTCGCGTGCGGTCGCGGCCACCTCGCAAGCCGTGAAGCCGCTGCCGATCACCACCACCGGACCCGCGTCGGCGGTCAGCGTGCGGTGCATCGCGAAGGCGTCGTCGAGGGTGCGCAGGACATGCACCCTCGGGTTGTGCGCGGGAACACCGGGCATCTGCCGCGCGTGCACCCCGGTGGCGATCACCAGGCCGTCATACCGCAGATACTCCTGTCCCGGCAGTTCGAGCACGCGCGACGCGGTGTCCACGCGCAGCCCGGAAACCGAGTCCCGCCAGGTCGCCTCCAACGGCAGATAGCTGCGCAGCTGAAGATCGGCCGGCGCCAGTTCACCGGTGATCAGCTGCTTGGACAGCGCGGGCCGGTGATAAGGCCGGTGCTGTTCCCCGTTCAGCATCACCAGTTCGCCGCCGAAACCGAGTTCACGCAAGCGTTCCGCCGCCCGCAGCCCGGCGACCCCGGCACCGGCCACCACGATCCGTTCCGCCGTCATCGCCTCGTCTCCACCGTGATCGCCTGCATCGGACAGCAGCGGGCCGCCGTCCGCACCTCCTCGTTGTGCACCGATTCCGGGTGCACGGTGTACCGCAACTGGCCCCCGTAGTGATCTGGAAGACCGCGGCCGCTTCGCGCTGGCACACGCCGTACTGGTGGCAACGGCGGCTGTCGACGCTGACGGCCAAGCCGGACCACGGCGGGGGATCCCCTTCCGCACGGCTTCCCAGCCACCGGGCAGGGATGAAGCGCAAGACCGCTACCACCGCGGTCGGCAGCAACAGCGCCACGGCGCCGATCGCCAGGACCACGAGATGTCCGTTCACCACCGCTCCGAACACGGAGTGAACCGCGATCAGCACGAGCGCGGTGTAGGCCAATCGGTGCAGCCACAACCACCGCCGCAAGGACAGGAACCGGCGCACGGATACGGAGACCGCTATGGCGAGCATCAGTTCGAGGCCGATGATGCCGAGCGCGTGCCGCAGCGTTCCCCCTGCGGCGAACGGCACGATCAACCGCACCAAGCTGAACGGCGCGTTCGCCAGAAACAGAAACGCGGTGGCGTGGATACCTCCGAACGCGAGCGCGAGCGTGGCCAAGACCATGTGACTGTTCGTTGTCGCCTTCCGCCCGCTGAGCGCCCGCAACCACCCCGTCTTGACGAAAACTCCCCAGGAGAGCGCGAAGCAGGTCAAGGCAAACGACAGCCGCGCGGCCATCGCGGCAAGCTGCCGGATGCCCACGTCCTCGCGGGGCACGAAAGGAGCGGACAAGAAAACCGCACTGAGCATGAGTAGACACCCCCTCTTTCGCCGAATCCGATTAACGCGGAGCAATACCGGTGCTATCGCAGGATTGTCGGTGAATCGGCCGACGGCAACGGGAATGGCAGTTTGCTGACGTCTTGGCCTGTCTCGCCCAGACCCCGGATCACGCGAAAGCACCCCTATCCTCGCCCCGGGCAAGGGCGGTGAACGCGATCATTGGTCGCGTCCACCACTTTCTGGAGGGGAAACGTGCACAGATACCGGTTACTAGGCGGCGCGGTGCTGCTCGCCGCGGCCTTGCTCGTCCCGACCTCGACCGCATCCGCCGCGGCGGCCTGCACCTGGCGTCCGACGGCACTTCCCGTGCCGGGCGAAGGCGGGCTGCCGACCGCGACCGACCACCAAGGCGGCTTCGCCGGCCCTGCCAGGATCGGCATCCGCGACTGGCCGATCGCCTGGAAGAACGGCGCGTACTCCGTCTTCTCCGTGATGAACGAAGTGCTCGGCTACGAGGTGGCCGACGAGAACCGCGCGGGCACGATCGTCGGCACCGCACGGGTCAGCTTCCCGGGAGTCTCCGTGACCACGGCGTACCGCTCTCGCGGCAACGTGCTGGAAGAGCTGCCGAAGCTGGGGAAAAACACCAAGTCCGCCGCGCTCGGCATCAACGACGCGGGCGACATCACCGGCTACGTCTGGGGCGACGGCAGCGGCCTGACCACGGTGGTGCGCTGGCCCGCCGCGCAACCAGGCACCGTCACCACGCTCCCCGGCCTGCCTCCGGAAATCGGCGCGCCCCAGGCGGTCGACAAGGACGGTTCGGTGCTGCTGCGGCGCGAGTCCGCACTCGCGATCTGGCGGGCCGGCACGATCACCCAGCTCGGCATGCTGCCGGGCCTGCGCTTTCCCGACGGCTCGGCGTTCTCCAACGGGCGCGTGGTCGGCACCGCCGACTACAACGGCAAGATAGTCGGTGTCTACTGGGACCAGCAGGGCACCGCGCACGTGCTGCCCAACTCGGGCCACAACATCCCCAGCGGCAACCCGGATTACGACATCAACCGGGACGGCCTGATCACCGGCCGGATCGACGAGGCGCACGGCGGAAACGACAGCAAGGGCACCGGCTACGGCGTGTGGCGGCAGGGCGTGTGGGTGTCGACCTTCGGCGACGTCAAGCTCGACCTCCCGTCCCGGATCAGCGACGACGGCACGGTGGGCGGGGGACGCGAGGGCGACGACCAGACCTACCACCCGTACGTCTGGCGCTGTTCCTGATCGACAGCCGAGCATTGGCCCCGGTCGCCTTTCACGGGCGGCCGGGGCCGATGTCACCGGCGTGCGGTGTCCGAAGTCATGCGCTTCCGTCCGGTGTAGACAGTCCTCAGTGGACGGGAGGGTGGTAGGCGAGCGTGGGCGCGAGCAGGGTGAGCAGAGCAAGCACGAGCGGCAGCAGCACGATCAGGTAGGTGAAGGTGAATCCGACGATGTCGCGTGCCTTGAGGGACAGCACGCCCAGCAGCGGAAGCATCCAGAACGGGTTGATCAGGTTGGGCAGGGCTTCGGCCGCGTTGTAGATCTGCACGGTCCAGCCGAGGCTGACGTGCGCGTCGTTGGCGGCCTGCATGACATACGGCGCCTCGATGACCCATTTCCCGCCGCCGGACGGGATCAGGAAGCCGAGCACGATGGAGTAGCCGCCGATGAGCAGCGGGAACAGTCCGCCGACGGTGGCTCCGGTGAACGCCGCGCCGAGGTAGTGGGACACGCTGTGCCCGGCGCTGTCGGTGGCTTTGGTCAGAATCGCGGCGATGCCCGCGTAGAACGGGAACTGGATGAGCACGCCGCCGGTGGCGGGGACGGCTTTGGTGACCGCGGCGAGGAACCGGCGCGGACGCCAGTGCAGCAGCAGGCCGAGGGCGAGGAACAGCAGGTTGTAGGTGTTGAGCCCGGAGATCGCGGCGATCGGGTCCTTGCCGCCGAACTCCCCCACCGCCCAGCCGCCGACGAGCGCGACCACGACGATGGTGAGCAGCGGGCTGTACTCCAGCCATTCCCCGGGCCTGGTGCGGGGCGGGTCCTGCTCGACCGGATCGCGCGGGTCGACGCCGAGGTCGTCCGCGGTGCGGATCAGGCCGCCGCGCGGAGCGGAGAAGAACGCCACCGCGACGCAGACCGCCACGACGACGGCGGCCAGCAGCAGCGACTGCCAGGAGAAGATGGTCTCGCGGAACGGGATCACCCCGGTGACCGGCAGCAGCGACGACGGGATGCTGGCGCGGTTGGCCTGCAGCTGCGCGGCCGAGGAGCTGAGCCCGAGCGCCCAGCTGCCGCCGAGGCCGAGGTAGGCCGCCGCCCCGGCGGCCCGGTAGTCCATCCGCAGGTCCGCTCGTACGGCGAGGCGGCGGACCAGCAACGCGCTGAAGATGAGGCTGAATCCCCAGTTGAACAGCGCCGAAACGAGGCTGAGCGCGGCGACCATCGCGATCGCGCCCCGTCCGGTGCGCGGCAGCCGGGCGAGCCGGTCGATCGCCTTCCGGACCGGCCCGGCGGTGGCGACGACGTAGCCGCCGATCGCGACCATCGCCATCTGCATGGTGAACGGGATCAGGTCCCAGAACCCGCCGCCGAAGGTCGTGGCGACCCGCATCGGGGACGCCCCGATCGCGATCGCGGCCACGGCGACCAGCGCCACGACGAGCAGGGCGAACACGAGCGTGTTCGGGAACCAGCGTTCGGACCAGTTCGCGGCGCGGATCGCTGTCCTGGCGAGGAATCCGGCCTTCGGCGGTGCGGGCGGGGACTGGGACATGGCAGCTCCTTTGCTGCTCGGGACGTGCTGGCGGGTCAGGCGACGGTGCGCAGGACGTGTTCGGCGGCGGCGAGGTCGGCGAGGCCGCTGCCGACGGCTTTGAAAAGGGTGATCTGGTCCGGATCGCGGCGTCCGGCGACCTCGTCGCGGCAGAGCTGGCCCAGGGTGCCCGCGATCGTCTCCGGATCGAGGACCCCGTCGGCGACCGGCTGGACGAGGTCGCCGGATTCGGTCAGCGCGGTCGGGGTGTCGATGTACACAGTGGACAGACGAAGGCAGTCGTCGTCGGCTTCGCGCATGTGCGGGCGGAAGCTGCCGATGAGGTCGAGGTGGGTGCCGGGGCGCAGCCAGGAGCCGCGGATGATCGGCGTGGTCGCCAGCGTGGCGCAGCTGACGATGTCGGCGTGTGCGACCGCGTCGGCGAGATCCGCGACGACCTCGGCGTCGATGCCGTCGGTACGCAGGGCTTCCGCAAGCCGTTGCGCGGCAACGGGATCGGTGTCGTGGACCAAGACCGTGCGCAGGTCGAACTGGCTGCGATAGGCGGCGGGGAGCATTCCGCCGATGTGGCCGGCACCGACGACGAGGAGCACGCGGCTGTCCGGTCGAGCGAGGCGCGACGCCGCCAATACCGAGGTGGCGGTGGTACGTCGACGGGTCAGCTCGTCGCCGTCGATCACGGCGAGGTGCTCGCCAGTAGTGGCGCTGCTGAGGATGTAGGCCGACGACAACGCGGGCCGTCCGAGCGCGTTGTTGCCGGGGAAGATCGTGACGAGCTTGACGCCGAGATACGCGTCGTCGCTCCACGACGGCATCAGCAGCAGTGAAGCCCCGGAGGCCTCGTCGAGGGAGTGGGTGTGCCGGTCTGGAGTGTGGGCACCCCGGCGGAAACCCTCCCGCAGCGCGGGAATCAGCGCGTCGAAGCGCAAAGCGTCCGCCGCGTCGTCGGCGGTGATGGTGAGCAAGGGGTGTCTCCTCAGTCGTCGAGGTCGCCGCCTCGGACTTGTTACTCGTCGGTAATCGGTCACCGGTAACCGCACACCGGTGACGTGTAAGATGCATCGCGGAAGCCA
Source organism: Amycolatopsis sp. WGS_07 (assembly GCF_045278895.1). Taxonomy (NCBI): domain Bacteria; kingdom Bacillati; phylum Actinomycetota; class Actinomycetes; order Pseudonocardiales; family Pseudonocardiaceae; genus Amycolatopsis; species Amycolatopsis sp. WGS_07. The sequence continues at coordinate 213,874 of NZ_CP136053.1, forward strand.
GGAAGTCAAGAAACACCTCGAGGGAGAACGCGTGGCCGAGCCCACCGCCGGCCTGCTGCGGCACGCCAGCCTGCGGGATCAGGTGCTGGAACTCGTCCGGCACGCGCTGGTGTCCGGCGAGATCAAGCCCGGCGACATCTACTCCGCCTCAGCGCTGGCCGCGCGGCTGCAGGTGTCGAGCAGTCCCGTCCGGGAAGCGATGCTCACGCTGGTCAACCAGGGTCTGATGGAGCCGGTGCGCAACCGCGGATTCCGCGTGATCCCGATGAGCGATCAGGATCTCGACGAGGTCTACGAGATGCGAGTCCTGCTGGAACTGCCCGGCACGCTCAAGGCCGCGGCCCGGATCACCGACGCCGATCTCGAGCGGCTGCGCGCGCTCGCCAAGGACATCGAGGCCGCCGCGGAAGACGGCGACGTCGTCCGCTTCCTCGACGCCGACCGGCAGTTCCACCTCGACCTGCTCGGCTGCGGCGGCAACAAGCGCCTCGTCGACTCCGTCGCCACGCTGCGCGACCAAACTCGCCTCTATGGCTTGGAAAATCTCGCCGAACGCGGCGTGCTGATCGACTCCGCGCGCGAACACCGCGAGATCCTCGCCGCCATCGCCGACGGCGACACCGCCGGTCTGGAAGAACTCCTCCGCACGCACCTGCGGCACATCCGCTCCGACTGGGCACGGAGCTGAGGGCCGCCCCGCACGCTCAGGGAGCGACCAGCCCGGCTTCGTAAGCGAAAATCGTCAGCTGGACCCGGTTGCTGGCGTCCAGTTTCGCGAAAATCCGGGTGATGTGGGTCTTCACCGTGGCCTCGCTCAGGTGCAGTTCCATGCCGATCTCGGCGTTGGTCCTGCCTCGGGCGACGGCGGCGACGATCTCCCGTTCGCGTTCGGTCAGCGTGCTCAGTCCGGCTTGTGCCCGGTGCCGCCGCGGGCTCATCCGGGTCGCGACGAAGTGGCCGATGAGTGTTCGCGTCGTTCGCGGGGAAAGGATCGCCTCGCCGGCCGCGACCACGCGGACCGCGTCGATGATTTCCTGCGGGGAGCCTTCCTTCAGCAGGAAACCGCTGGCACCGGCGCCGAGCGCGTCGAAGACGTACTCGTCGAGGTCGTAAGTGGTCAGCACCAGGACCTTCGGCGGATTGGCCAGCGCGACGACGGCGGCCGTCGCGGCCAGGCCGTTCATCCGCGGCATCCGGATGTCCATCAGGACGACGTCGGGGGCGTGCATGCTCACCTTCGGCACGACCTCGTCGCCGTCGCCCGCTTCCGCGACCACCTCGATGTCGTCCGTGCTGGACAGGATCATCGACAGTCCAGTTCGGACGAGGGGGTCGTCGTCGACGAGCAGCACGCGTATGGGGCGCTGGTTCACCCGGTCAGATTAGTGCCGTCCCACGGCAGCCAAGCCCGAACGGCGAAAGTGCCCTCTCCGGTCGGCCCGGCGCTGACGTTTCCGCCGATCATGGTCACGCGTTCGCCGATCCCGGTCAGGCCCGCCCCGCCCGTTCCCGCGGCGTCTGTCGCGGGGACGGGGTTGACGACTTCGACGGTGATCCCGTTGCCGGGGCCGCCGCGGACGGAAACCTCGGCCGTGGTTCCCGGTGCGTGTTTCAGGATGTTGGTGAGCGACTCCTGGACGATCCGGTAGGCGGTCATGCCGAGCAGCGCGGGCGCGCCGCCGACGTCGTCGATCAGGATCGTCACGTTCGCGCTCAGCCCGGCCTGGCGGGCGTTGGCGATCAGCTCGGGAATGTCGGCCAGGGTCGGCTGCGGCGGTTCGGGGTGCGGTCCACGCTCGCCTCGGTCCTCGAAACCCTGCCCGTCGCGGAGGACGCCGATGACCTGCCTGAGGTCTTCGAGCGATTGACGCGCGGTCGTACGAACGGTTTTCGCCGACTCCGCGGTCGCCGGCCCTTTGCTCACTTCGAGCGCGCCGGCTTGCAGCGACAGCAGCGAAAGCCGGTGCCCCAGTACGTCGTGCATCTCGCGCGCGATCCGGGTGCGCTCCGCGCGACGCGTCATCTCGGCGCGGAGTTCCTCTTCCTTCGCGTCGCGGATCGCCAGCGTGTCCCGCATTCCGCGCACTACGCCGACGGTGAGCGGCACGGCCATCATCACGGACGCGAGCACCAGCGTCGCGATCACCTGCACCACGGAGAACTGCTTGCCGACGATCTGGCCGGCGATGGTCACGTCCGGATGGCGATTGGCGTCCCCGAACAACGCCCACGCCGTGGCGACGTAAACCGGCACGCTCCCGATCCACAAGAGACGGTCGCGGCGGCGGACGGCCAGCGCCGCGAGGGCGATCAACGCGGCCAGCGCGTCGGACCGGAAGCAAAGCGGCGGCACCAAGGCGATCGCGAGAACAAGTTCCGGCCACTGGTGCCGCCAGCAGAGCATGACCGCCGCGGCGATCCCGGTGCAGAACCCGAGCACGGACCACCAGGTCGCGGTGAACGACCCGGAAGCGGGCACGTACCCCTGGGTGCTGAAGACGAACACGCTGCTGATCACGCTCGCCGCGACCGCCACCACCGTGACCACCACGCTGAGCACACGCCTCCCCATGCGGTGAGCGTACGCGGCCGCCCCAGACCGCCCGCGTCGGCGGAACCGGTTCTTCCGCGGCCGCGGATTACGACTTTCGTCGTAACTGGTCCGCGCGCCGAGTACGACGTGCTCGCGTGGTGATCGCTGGTTGGGTGCTGCCCGCGATCATCCGTTCGGAAAGGAAAACCCTGTGACCCAGCAATCCCCCCACCCGCCGGTCTACGCCCCCGCCCTGCCGCCCCGCAACGGCATCGGCATCACGGGCTTCGTCCTCGGCCTGGTGGGGCTGGTCTTCTCCCCGATCCCGTTCGTCGGCGTCGTCGCCTGGCCGCTGGTGGTCCTAGGCCTGGTCTTCTCGATCGTCGGACTGGTCCGGGTCAAGGGCGGAAAGGCCACCAACAAGGGGCTGTCCATCACCGGCATCGCACTGTCCGCACTCGGCCTCGTCGTCTGCGTCGTGTGGGTCTTCGTATTCAACGCGGCTGTCGATGAGGTCCAGACTGAGATCAACCGCACGGCTAAGGTGTCTTACGAGGTCAGCGGGGATGCTAAGAACGTCGATGTTGTTTATGGCGAGGTTCTGAATCCGATTAACGAGACTGTTGCGGCGCTGCCTTGGAATAAGGAAGTTGAGAACAAGGGCGTTTACAAGGGGGGCACGTTGACTGTGACGACCAGCGAGACTGGTGGGTCGGTTACGTGCAAGATCACTGTGGACGGCAAGGTGGTCTCGACCAGGAGCGCTTCTGGCGAGTTTGCTACGGCGGCTTGTACGGGTAATTGACGGGGGTTCGGGGGAAGGCCTCCTTCGCCGTTTTCGGATGGCGAGGAGGCCTTCGCGGTTCCGACCTGGCTGTGATGCGCCGCCGCCGGATGGCGGCCGCACACGCCTGCAACACTCGGCAACTCGTCGCGCCAGCGATGACAGCCCGGCGCGAAGCGACCTGCCGGGCCAAGGACGGCCGGCCGGGGCCGTTGCCGGGAGCATCAGCATGCCAGGACCGAGTCTCAACGACCGCAGTCTCCGCGACTCCTGGTTCAGCACCGTGTGCGACCAACACAGAACACGGCGAGACACGGGCTCCGACGAAACCCGCCCGCTTGCCTACCGGCACGGGCAAGCGAGCCGCAGCCTCTAGCGGCTAGCGATACTCCGGCTTCGGCAGCCACACGCCGTTCCCCATATGCGTGGACGGAACACGGAATACCACCGGCTCGTCATCAATGGAGAATCAGAGAATATTGTCATCGCCTACCGGATGCACACTGCATCGCCGCTTCGATACATCGACCCGCATTTTCGCGACCCTCGACGATCAGCGGTAACCCGCATTCGCAATCCACTCGCCGCCCCCCAGATACGTCGACGGAACTCGAAAGACGGGCTGCTCATGGTCAAGATTGCGCCGGAGAATGTTGTCGCGACCTGCATGCGCGAGAACTTCCCAAATTATCTCAACCACTCCGCCGTCATGTTCGAACCATTTAAGGAAATCTGCACTGTAATACGCTATCGGCCATTGGTTCGGATCATCGGGTTCGGTCCGCCAGCAAAAGATGCCACCCTGAAGATCGTTTCCCCACGGCAGCAGGCCGCCAGACTGGGGGAAAACCTGGCAATCAGTGGACTGGAGGTATTCCAGGTCAGGATTGCCGAGCGCTCCGATCGTCCGCTGGACGCGGTTCCGCACGAAATCGTCCAGGTCGACACGGGAGTCGATCGGGTTCTCGAAAGACACCGCGTTTCTGAAGAATCCAGAGGGAAACCGGCCCATCATTTCCTTGTAATCATCCGGAAGAGCGGTCCCGATTCTCTCTTCCACAACGTCCCAGTCTCGCCCTTTTTTTATACCGCCAGACCAAGAAGCGGCCTCGACTAGCTCATCCATTGATCGCGACGGACGTGACTGAACCATGATTTCCACCTCTTCGACGGCGAGCAATCCGTGAATACGCTATCAGTAGCAGCCCTTACGCTCGACCTTGCCTCCCAGCCGCACGTTTTTGATGTTGGCGTAGCAGACGTAGCCGTTGTCGCCGATGGCGTCGATGAAGATCCACAGTGGCACTGCTGCGGTACTGGGCACGCACCTCGTAGATGATCTCACGGTTGGTGCGCAACGCCGCCGCGATGCGGCTCTCAATCCCTTTGACATCTATCTGGTTTACATCGATGTACTGGTTAACAATATTGATCAGCGACCCGGAGCCGCTGAACCGGTTGGCGATCAGATGGCCGCGCTGCATGGAACTCCCGTCGAATCCGGGCGGGATGGACCTCGTCCACCCCAACCAGCAATCGTCTGACCGCGCAACACCTTGACGGGCCGGTCGCCGACGCACTGCTCGGCGGCCGGCCCTCGTTGTTTCACCGGGGCACACCCGCGCTTCATGTCATTCGAGCACAACCGGGTCGCCGCGCGATGCTCCACCGGTGGACACAGCCTGGAGGCCGCAGCAGTCCGGTGACGTTCCGGCAACGCCACGATCGCAGTGCCGAGACGGGCTGAATGCCATCCTGCTCCCGCCTGGTACTCCGAGCTGACCAGTGAAGGCACCGGATGCCCCCACTCACGAAGGCCCGCGGTCCGCGACCGATCGCTTCGACGGCGTCGCCGGTTGTGCGGCGGCGTCCGGAGAATCCGAGCGCGACGGATCCGGGTACGGCGGATGTGGTCCGCGCGCGGGCGCAGGTGGGCAATGCGGCGGTGACCGCGGCGATGGGCGGGCTGCCGCGAGGTGCGGAGCCTCGGCAGTCGGCGTGGACCGGGCAGATGATGCTCGCTGCCCAGAATCTGGTGGGCAACCAGGCGGTCGCGAACCAGGCCGCGGCGCGTGTCCCGGCCAAGCCTCAACCGGTGCCGAAGCCTCTGCCTGCCAAGCCGGTCGTCCGGAAGGCCGAGGCACAGCCTGCGCCTGCCCCGGACAAGAAGGATCTGGCGAAGGACAAGCCGCCTGAGGAAAAGCCGGAGAAGGGTGCCAAGAAGGAGAAGAGCACGGGCGCGCGCTCGCCGGGTGCGGACCCGAAGTTCCAGGCGTTGAAGAAGGACGTCAACGCCAAGAAGAAGGCCGTCGGCGCGAGTCATCCGCCGGCTGCGGCCGAGGCGGGGGCGGCGCAGGACGCGGCGGAGGCTCCGGCGGACGACCGGGAGGCGCGAGGCAAGGCGGCGCATGCCGAGGACATGGATGCCGCGCAGCCGAAGGAGTTCAACAAGCAGGAGTTCATCCAGGCGGTCAAGAAGGCGTTGGCCGACAAGGCTCCGAAGAACCTGGACGAGGCGGACAAGTTCGGCGAGTCGGGCAAGGCCGAGGAGGTTAAGACCGAGGTCCAGGGCAAGGTGGGCCAGGGCAAGGACGCCTCGGCGCAGGAGATCGCGGACACGACCGCGGCACCGCCGCAACCGGCGCCGGACGCCAAACAGGTCGTGCCGATGGCCGCGGACAAGGTCCCGGGCAAGCCGGGTGCCCCGGACCCGGCTCAGGCGGCCCCGGACCAGCTGCCCGCGTCGGCCACGGACATGTCGGCCGGTCCGGAGCAGGTCGACCGGCAGATGGCGGACGCGCAGGTCACCGAGCAGCAGTTGGCGTTCAAGAATTCGCGGGAACCGCAGTTCGACAAGGCGGTCAAAGAGAAAAAGACCATGGAGGCGCACTCGGAGGCCGCGCCGAAGAAGCTGCGCGCCGGGGAGGCCGGAGAACTCAAGCAGGTCAAGAACTCCGCCGCCGTACGGGCTTCCGCCACGATGGCGGGCATCCACGCGACCCGGGTCGCCACCGGTCAGCAGGTCGGCACCGGGAAGAAAGGCGCGAAGAAGACCGACGAGGACAAACGCAAAGAGGTCACCGACCTTTTGCAGAAGGTCTTCGACCAGACCAAGTGCGACGTCGAGAAAATCCTGGCCGATCTGGACAAGAAGGTCGACGACCAATTCACCAGGAAAGAAAAAGAGGCACGCGACCGCTTCACCCGCGAACACGAAGAAGGCATGGAGCGGTACAAGGACGAACGCTACGGAGGCGCGTTCGGCTGGGCGCGGTGGACGCGGGATCTGTTCGCAGGCCTCCCCGAAGAAGCCAACCGCATCTACGAACGCGCGAGAGACCACTATCTGGCGGCGATGGACCAGATCGTCACCGAGATCGCCGACACGGTGGAAGCGGAACTGAAGCGTGCCAAGAACCGCATCGCCGCGGGCCGCAAGGAACTGAAGGCGGCAGTCGACAAGCTTCCGGCCGATCTGAAAGCGATCGGCCGCGAGGCCGCGACGGAATTCGAAGGCAAGTTCGACGAACTCAAAGACACGGTCAACGACAAGGGCACGGAACTCGTCGACACCCTGGCCACCAAATACGCCGACGCGGTCAAGTCGGTCGACGACGAAATAGCCGCCGAGAAGGAGAAGAACAAGGGCCTGGTGGCCAAGGCGGCCGACGCGATCGGCGGCGCCATCAAGGCCATCATCGAACTGGGCCGCATGCTGCTGGGCATCCTCAGCAAAGCCGTCGCGGCCATCGGCGCGATCCTCAAGGACCCGGTCGGCTTCCTGGGCAACCTGGTCACCGGCGTCGGCGGCGGACTGAAACTGTTCATGAAGAACGCGGGCCGCCACCTGGAAGCCGGCGTGCTGGCCTGGCTGCTGGGCACCGGCGGGACGATCGGCCTTCAGCTGCCCAAGACGTTCGACGTCCTCGGCATCCTGACGATGATCGCCATGATCCTGGGCCTGTCCTGGCCGAACATCCGCGCCCGGCTGGCCCGCAAGGTCCCCCACCAGGCCCTGGCCGCGGCGGAAACCGCGGTCCCGTTGGTCGCGCAGGTCAAAACCCGGGGCGTGGCCGGGATGTGGGACGACCTCAAGACCAGGGTCGGCGATCTGAAGAAGAACCTGATCAGCAATCTGGTCTCGTATCTGCTGCCCACGATCATCATCGCGGGCATCACGTGGATCGTGTCCCTGTTCAATCCGGCGTCGGCGTTCATCCGCGCCTGCAAGATGATCATCGACATCATCCGCTTCATCGTCACCAACGCGCGCCAGATCATCGACTTCGTCAACGCGGTCCTGGACGCGGTACTGGCCATCGCCCGAGGCGGCACGGGCGGCGTGCCCGCGTTGGTGGAACGGGCGCTGGCTCGCGCGATTCCGGTTCTTATCGGGGCGTTGGCGGCGTTGCTGGGTATTGGCGGGATTGCCAGCAAGGTCAAGGAGATCTTCCAGAAAATCGCGCGGCCGGTGAACCGGGCCATCGACTGGGTGATCGACAAGATCGTCGGGTTGGTCAAGAAGCTGTGGGCCAAGATCAAGCCGAAGCCGAAGCGGCCTCGCAGAAAGCCCTGCAAGGACAGTAGACCCGCGAGGCTACGGAGGCCGCGGGCAAAGACACGACCGCCCAAGCCCAAGGGTCGTCCGGACAAGACCAAACGCCCGGACAAGCGGAAAAGCGAACAAGACAGCCGCAACCGTGATCTCGAACGGGCGGCACGGGATCTGCCACCCAGGATCCGGGCCATGCTTGCCAAAGGCATCGGGAAGCTCCGGCTACGAGTCGCGTTGCTGCGCTGGAAGCTGTCCTACCGACTGCGCAAACTGGCTGTGGAGTTCGGCAGCGGCGCAGCACGGGTCATCGCCGCGAACAGCCCGGAGAAGACCCTGGTCGACCAGATCATCGACGCCCAGGGAAGAAACCTCAACCGGATGCTCCGAGACCTGTCGAACGAGGTGATGAACGATCCTCGAGTCCAAGCTCTCGCGGCACAGATAATGCAGCAGCGGCAAAGCGGCGCAGGCACCGCCGCTGACCCGATCAACGTGCCAGGCGGGTTCGGGGGTGCGGTCGGAGCACGCGACCTCCGGGAGCAGGCCATCACCGGTCCCGGAGCCCCAGGCACGCGCCGCGTCGGGCCTGGAGGAATGTTCACCGCCATGGCGGTCGGCCGTGGCCGGTCCTTCCCGCAGGAGGAACACCTGCGCTTGGCTCCCGAAGGCCCGCTCGTGCGGGAGCTCGCCGCGGGCAGTCTCCACCCCGGCCACGTCGTCGTCGCGGCTCCCGTTGGCCAACCGGGACAGGGCAGCTACCGCAAGGTCGCCCAAGACCCGCCCGGCGATCCGCAAAAGTTCATGCGAGCCCTGTTCGCGGTCCAAGCCGGCCAGGCACCGCCACCGGGCTTGTCAGTCGAGCAGCTGGCCAGGGTGACCGAGCTGGCGCGGCTGAGTCAGGTCGAGTCTGCACGCAGCACGAGCGGACTGGTCACCGAGCGCCTCGGCACACATCTGGCAGGCGAGGGAGCCCTGAGCTGGCAGAGCCGCTACGGTAGCCGGGAGCAGCCGATGGTGGCCGGTCGCTCAGGCGCGGTTGGCCGCCGTACGACTCGAGACCTTGGGTTGCCGCCGACGCCCGGACTTGGCGAAGGGATCGGACGTGCCACGGCGGCCGATGTGAACAACTTCCTGCGAATGGAATTGGACCTGGTGCGTAAGTTCGTGGAACGGCATGTAGCCACGCAGGGACACCTCTTCGACAACGACGCGGCGTTGCGCAGGTATGTGAAGAAGGAGCTGCAAGATCATCTGCGGACGGTGCTCTTCTCCCACCACCCGTCGGGCGGGAACAAACCATGACCAGTGAGCAACGAACGGTTCTGTCGCCAGTCGTCGGTCGCGAAGAATTCCAGGACCTGGCCCTTCTTTCTGGCTGGCAGTTGCACACCGTTGTCCAGCCGGACGAGAGCAGGCCGTACGAGGAAATTTGGACCGCCGACTACGGCACCAGTTCGGCGCACTACGTCGAAGATTACCTTCTGGGAGTGGCCTCGGTCGTTACCATGGGCGACCGCGCGGCCGAACTGGCGGAGTTCGTGGCTCAGAACCTCTCCACGCTGACACAAGCCGAAGTGCTGGTGTGGGTATACGCGGTCGTGGATGACCCAGGGCAGCGCGTCCAGGCCCTTGGCTATCTGGCCGCGGTAGCTCCCCCTCAGGCCGCCGACGCATTCCTTGCCGTGCTGGAGGATGCGCTGCACGCCAGCCAGCCAGAGGTACGCCAAGCCGCGCTTTATGCATGCGTATACCTATCCTGGCCCGAAGTCGTACCACTGGTAGAAGCCGTGCACAACGGCGACCCAGACGAGACAACCCGGTTCAACGCCGCGCAAGTCCTGGAGGCGATCCGCCGGCACCAGAACCCGGCATCCTGAGCTGAGTCAAGTCGCCGGGCTTCCGACCGTGGTTCGCGCCCGTCGGCTTTCCCGCTTCGGGACTGCTTATCGGGATCGATCTCATCGCAGCTCCGACGCCGGACCAGGCAACCCGTCCCAGCGGGTGCGAGCCCTAGGCAGGCCGCGACGCCATCCGATACCAGTGCGCCAGGCTGCGAACTGTTAGCTAACGAGTTCGGGCTTCGAGTTCTCCATGACGCACCTGCGCACTCCAGATTCGAGAGGCTTTCGGACCTGGGAATGTGTGACAGCCAGACCAGCCCCGGACGCAGGAACCACGGATCGAGGTCGCCCAGCAGCTCCTCGCGCACCCTCGCGAGCCCCAGAACTCCAGTCCACCGCAGACCTTCAGCTCTGCGTTCGGGTTGCCCCCGCTGGAGGCATCTCCCCCGCACCACCGTGCAGCGACTCCCAGCCTTGAGCCGATCGAGCGGCAACGCTCGCCACACCCGCTGCGCAAACCGCAGGCACGCAGGAAGAGCGATAGCCCATCGACATGGGACTCCATGAGTCGGTCTTCCCGGCTCATCAACTGTGTCTCGCTCGTTCGACTCCGCGATCGTCTCCACCGCTCTGCCGTCGACGCAGCGGGTACTGGCGATCTCCGCTGCAAACTGGCGACGGACGATGTACACAATGGAGCTTCGAAGCTCGACGTCGAAATCGCGCCAAAGCAGACACTCATCCCGGCCAGGGCGTCCGACCCCATACCCGAACTCGCGATAGTAGACTTGCCCGGGCACAGGAGCGAACCGGGGAGGGATCGCTGTGAGTCCGCTGAAAGCTACCGTCGGATGGCTGCTGCCAGCCGCGCTTGACCTGACGCCCGAGCTTGACCACTATTTGCCCCAACCTGGCCGTCGCCCCCTACGCCCCACTCGACCAGTCGTGACCACGCGCCTGCTGCTTGCACCCGGCTGCTACCTGCTCGCCCTGGCTCTGATCGTCTGTTTCGGCTCACTGCAGAGCCAAAACACAGAAGGGTTGGTTTCCGCACTGGGGCTTATCGGGATCCTAGTCGTCCTCTACCTGACCGCCGCCGTCCGACTACCGACTTACCGTTGGTCATTCCGGTCCGCCGACACATTGCAGCCGGGAATGTGGGTTTCTGTCAATACCGAAAAGAAGGGACTTACCCGAGTAACGCAGATCCTCTGCATATTCGAACATCACGGCCGAGCACATCCCATTATGGTCGGCCTACATAATGGCCGGCAGCTGCAATTAAGACGCGATGAAAAAGTACAAGTTTTCAAACTTCGCGATCCTTTCTCAATCATCCGTCGACCGCGTCCGAACATACAGGCGAGATTCAAGGTCCTCAGGTCGCCAGTCGCAGCGACGACGAGATTTCTTCACGCCAACAGAAACTCGACGATATCCGACATCTGCTCTGACTTATCCACGCATGGTCACGACCGCAAGATCATCCTAGATGCCATCGACGCTACCCGAAGGCTAGGCATCACCAGCCGGAGAACTCATGGGAAAATTGGACTGACCGCCGCAGGGGAGGTGTGGCATTACGAACAATCCCGCCGCCACGGCGTCGAGGTCTTTCATCGAGCAAAGGAGAAGGAACCGGTGAACATTGTCAATAGCGGGCTCATGCAATTCGGCAACAACAATAATGCACACTATGCACGAAGCTCTGGCGACGGCAGTGCGGCCCAGGCGTCCAGTTCAACGACCCCGATCGATCGCGACATTGATATCCTGCGCGAACTTCTGACAGTTCTGGCACGACCGGCCGTTCGAAAAGAGATCCACGAGGATGCACTGCCGGTCCTCGACGAGCACGTCCAGACCCTGTCCGACGCCGTCAACCATCGAACGCCATGCAACGAAGGAACCCGGCGCGCAATCAAAACTATCCTGGCCATTGCAGGTCAGTTGGTCATCGGCGCCGCAGGAAATGGGCTCTACGAAGCCCTCAAACAGATCGTTGCATAATCGCACTTATAGTCAACGTAACCCAAGGACAGCGCCGAGCCGCAGTAATCTAACACCTGCCAAGTTCACGACAGCTGATGTTCGCATTGATGTCGGCTGACTGAGGGTTTCCCTGGGCCGACCGAGCGGGAGACCCAGACAAGACAACGGGCCATGTTGTGGACAGTTTCCGATGCCGGTCAAGCTTGCGATCACGCTGGCAAGTACACGCCGACAGCAGCAGAACAATCCACACTGGGACGGTCTCGAAAGTCAGATGGCTCAGCATCCTGCCCGCCACCGCGATTGCCGCCCAACCAGCAGCACGGCCAACTGAGGGCTGCGGAGTTCTCTACGGTCCTGGGACCGCTTCTGCTGGATCCGGCCGCCAGCGGCACCCTGCGTCCACCCGCCTCGACCTTGGTCCCAGGCTCTCCTCAGAGCTGCAGGCGCACCCGTCTCTATCAACCAGATGCCTGGCGAAGACAGTAGACCGGTCTCCGCTAGCCGACAGACCGGTCTCCGCTAGCCGACCGGTAACACCGCATAGCAGCGGATCACCGCGGAACTGCGAGAACACTCACCGGCCACCGCATTGGCGATCGCACCTACTGGGTCGGCGGCGAGCCGGAGAGCCCGTTCCCGGAAGATCTCACCTGGTATTGCGCCGGTCATCCGAACCTGGCCTGCCGGTGGTCTCGGACGCCGTGCCGCTGGACGCCGGGACCGACTAGGCCGCAGTCGTCTCCGCCGCCATGCTGGAGAAACCGTTCCGGCCACCCGGCGTCGAGATTCGCCAGGCGTGGCTGGTCCTGCCGGAACGCATCGTCGAGCCGGAACGGCAGCGGCTCCTCGATCTGCTTCCCGGTGGCGATACGGAAGCCGACTGACCGAGGCTTTTGTTGCCTGGCAACGAGGAGTGGCTTTCATCGCGCCGGACGCGGCGGTGGCGTGCCGAGCGGGCTGCGGTCGGTGCAGCCGCTGGCTCCGCATTCGCAGGCCCACCGGTACGGCACCGTGGTCACGTCGCGTCCGGTGGCCGCCGCCCAGAGGTGTCCCTGGCGGGCGGCGACGTCGTTCTCGAATGCTCGCTGCGCGGCCAGTTCGCGTCCCGCAGCGAGCTTGGCGGTGATGCCGGGTTCGAGAGCGGAGTACACGGCATCGTACGTCGCCGGCCAGTCCGGGTTCTCTGGCACCTCGATCACCGGGCGGCCCGTGGCGGCGGCCTCGCTGCGGACCAGGTCGGCGAGCACGGTGTCGCGAGCGACGAGGCGTTCGAGCCGATCCGGGCGAGTATCCGGCCGAGACGCGCGCCCTGCACGGGTCCGCTCCGGTGTGGGGAGGAGAAACACAGCGCTTCCGATCGGCAGCGGGGCGGCCATCGACGGCATCAGCTGCGGCCCCTCGACCAGGACGGGCACCGGTTCCGTGGCTCGGGCGCGAACGTCGGCGATGACGGGTGGTAGGCGCGCGTGCGCGGTGGCGACGAAGGCGGAAGCTGCCTGCTCAGGGCCCTGCGCGAGTTCTTCGTCAAGTGTCGTGCTCGCTGCGGGGAGCCGCTCTTGGTGGTCGTAGGTCCACATGTCCACTGGATGCAGCGGCAGGTCGAGATGACGGCTCAACAGCCACGCGATCGTTGACTTGCCAGCTCCCTGCGCACCGCCGAGCCAGAGCATGGCCGGCCACGAAATGTCCTCCGCTGACACCGGTACTGACACCGCCCCTCCCCGCGTCCGCGCCGTGACAGCCCCGTGTCCGCCCGGCTGGCGAATGTGGTCACAACAAACCACAAACCCAGCCAGGGAGAACCGAAAATGTCCACCTTCACCACCCCCAACCCCATCACCGCCGCCATCACCACCGCTGGGGCGAACGTCCGGATCACCGCAGGTCAGAGTGCCGAGACCGTCGTGCAGGTGCGGCCGGTTGACGCGGCGAACTCCACCGATGTGAAGGTCGCCGAGAAGACCAAGGTCGACCTCGCAGGCGGCGTGCTCTCCGTCAAGACCACCAAGTCCGGCCGTCAGACCGGTTCCGTTGACATCTCCATCGAGCTGCCCGCCGGGTCCAAGCTCGTCTTGAACACGGCCTGGACTGAGGTGCGGGCGGACGGTGTCCTCGGCGACTGCGAGGTCAACATCGGCTCGGGGCAGGTCCGGCTTGACCAGGTCGGCGCGCTGCGCGGCAACCTCGGGGCGGGTGGGCTCGCGGTCGGGCACGTCGCTGGGGACGCGGTCATCGAGGGCAGCGCGGCGGGGTTGCGGATCGGCGAGGTCGACGGCGAGATCCGCTACCAGGGTACTAGCGGCGAGGTCTGGATCGGGCACGCCCGCTCCGACGTGGATCTCGGCGGGTCGAATGGCAGGTTCGACATCGGGACGGCGGACGCGAGCGTCGTCGCCAAGGCTGCTAACTGCCCGATCCGGATTGGGCGGGTTACGCGGGGGCAGGTGGAGCTGTCGAACGCGGCTGGCGGGATCGAGGTCGGCGTCAGTGCGGGAACGGACGCCGACGTGGACGCGAAGAGTACGAAGGGAGCTGTGCGGAGCACGCTCGGCGCGTCGGACGGCTCGGGGGCCACGCTCAAGGTCCACGCGCGCACGCGGCTCGACGACATCGTCCTCTATTCCGCTGCCTGACCGGCCGGGTGGATGGCAGGATCTAGCAGGTGCAGATCAAGATCCTGGGTCCCTTCGAGGTCCGCGACGGCGACCTGGCCGACGTGCCGGGTGCGCGGTTGCGCGGGCTGCTCGTCGCGCTCGCGCTCCGGCCGGGGCAGGTGGTGCCGAAGGCGACGCTGATCGACTGGATCTGGGGCGAGCATCCGCCGGCCGAGGCGGCGAATGCGCTGCAACGCCTGGTTTCCCGGCTGCGCAAGGCACTGCCGGGAGCCGTCGTCGAGGGGCTGACGGACGGGTACCGGCTGGCGATCGACGCGGAGGCGGTCGACGCGGTGCGCTTCGAGCGGCTCGTTGCCCAGGCCCGGGAGGAGCGCGGGCCTGGGCGGCTGCGCGAGGCGCTGGAGTTGTGGCGCGGGCCGGCGATGCAGGACGTCGGTTTGCAGGAAAGCGAGGCGTTCGACGCGGCGGCCACCCGGTTGGAGGCACTGCGCCTCGCGGCGATGGAGGACCGGTTCGAGGCGGAGATCGATCTCGGGCACGGGGCGGATCTCGTCGCGGAGCTGACCGACCTGGTGGCCGCGCATCCGGTCCGGGAGCGGCTGGTCGGCGCGCTGATGCGGGCGCTGGCCGCTGCGGGGCGCACTACCGAGGCGTTGCAAGCGTTTCAGCGCATCCGGGAAACGCTGGCCGACGAGCTGGGAGCCGATCCGTCGCCTGAGCTGTCCGCGTTGCACGTCGCGTTGTTGCGGGGCGAGGTGGGGCGGCGCGAGGAGAGTCGTAAGACCAATCTGCGCGCCGAGTTCACCAGCTATGTCGGCAAAGAGGCGGATGTCGCCGCGGTTCGTGATCTGGTGTCGGAACAGCGGCTCACCACCCTGATCGGGCCCGGTGGCTCGGGAAAGACCAGGCTGGCAACGGAAACCGCCCGTACGTTGGTCGCCGGTCTGCAGCACGGCGCGTGGCTGGTGGAGCTGGCCGCCATCGGGACCGGCGACGACGTCGCGCAGGCCACGCTTTCCGGGCTCGGCCTGCGCGACGCGCTGCTCGGCGAGGCTTCCGCCGCGGATCCGGTCGACCGGCTGGTCTCCGCGATCCGCGACCGCGAAATGGTGCTGGTGCTGGACAACTGCGAGCACGTCATCGAGTCCGCGGCCGCGCTCGCGCATCGGCTGCTCGGCGAGTGCCGCGGGTTGCGGATTCTCGCGACGAGCCGGGAACCGCTGGGGATCACCGGGGAGGCGTTGTGGCCGGTCGAGCCGCTCGCGCGGGCTGAGGCCGTCCAGCTGCTGCGGGATCGGGCGACGACGCGGCGCCAGGACCTCGCCGACGACCGGACGCTGGGCCGCATCTGCGCCGCGCTGGACGGGATGCCGCTCGCGATCGAGCTGGCCGCGGTCCGGCTGCGCACGATGTCCGCCGAGCAGCTCGCGGACCGGCTTGACGACCGGTTCCGGCTGCTGACCGGCGGCAGCCGCACCGCGCTGCCCCGGCACCGGACGTTGCGCGCGATGGTCGACTGGAGCTGGGAACTGCTCAGCGACGGCGAACGGCTCGTGCTGAGCAGGCTGTCGGTGTTCGCCGGCGGCGCGAGCCTGGAAGCGGCGGAACGGGTCTGCGCGGGCGATCTGGTCGACGAGTACGAGGTGCTGGACCTGCTCACCGCGCTGAGCGACAAGTCGCTGCTCGTCGCGTTCGGCGAAGGCGCGCCGCGGTACCGGATGCTCGGCACGATCAAGGAGTACAGCGCCGCACGGCTCGCCGAGGCAGGGGAAACGGACCTCGCCCGGCAGGCGCATCTCGCGTACTTCACCGAGCTGGCCGAGACCGCGGAGCCCCACCTGCGTCGCGGCGAGCAGCTGGAGTGGCTCGCCGTGCTCAAGGCGGAGAACGACAATCTCGTCTCGGCGATGCGCGGCGCGCTCGCGGCAGGCGACGCGCACTCCGCGATGCGGCTCGCGGCCGCCTGCGGCTGGTACTGGTGGCTCGTGGGCCGCAAGGCCGAGGGCATGGAGCTGATCAGCGCCGCGATCGCGATTCCCGGCGAGGTCCCGGACGGAACCAAGGCCGTGGTGTACGCCCTGACCTCGATGTTCGTCACGTCCGGACCCGGCGACGTGCCGGAAGCCGCGGAGTGGATCCACCAGGCGTACGAGTTCGGCAAGCACGTCCGGCACTGCCACGCGGCGCTGCGGCTGGTGGTGCCGCTGGAGATGATGCTGGGCGACACGACCGCGCTGATGCCCGCCTGGGAGTCGCTGCTGGACGACGAGGACCCGTGGGTGCGCGCGCTGTCCCGGCTGCACATCGGCAAGATGCGGATGATGCTCGGCCAGGACTGCGAATCCTGGTTCGACGAATCGCTGGTCGAGTTCCGGGTGCTCGGCGAACGGTTCGGCATCTCGTTCGCGCAGACCGAACTGGCCGGCTGCGTGGCCATGCGCGGCGAGTTCGCCGAGGCCAGCGAGCACTTCGACCAGGCGATCGCCGTCGTCGCCGAACTGGGCGCGCTGGACGACGTCGTCCAGATGCGCATGCGGCAGGCCCGGCTGCACTGGCTCGCGGGCGACAAGGACGCCAGCGCCGCCGCGGTGGCCGAGGCGGAAAGCCTCGCGGAAGGCGTCACCTGGCCCGGGACGCTGGCCTCGCTCGCTCTGGTCCGGGCGGAGCTGGCCCGGTGGAACGGCAACGCGCAGGAAGCCTTCGACCAGTTCGGCCACGCGATGAGCCTGCTGGGCGACGAAGCACAGCAACCGCATCTGCGGGCCGCGACCCACGACCTGCACGCCTGGTTCGCCGCCGATCTCGGCGAGGCGCGCGAACACCGTGCCGCCGCTTGCCGTGCGGCGGCGGAAACCGGACGCGCGCCGGAGATCGCGCAGGCGCTGGTCGGGGTCGCTGACCTGGCGTTACGACGGGAGCAGTACGACCACGCCGCGCGGCTGCTGGCGGCGAGCGCGCGGGTGCTCGGCCGGAAAGACCTGGCGAACCCGGACGTGCCGCGGATCGAGCAGCAGGCGCGCGACCACCTCGGCGACGAAGCGTTCGAGCAGGCCGCGCGGGAGGGCGCGGCGGGCGAATGGAACGAGCTGGTGACGCTCGCTCTCTGACACGGCTTCCGGCCCGTGTCAGGGCCGTGACAGTCCGGTGTCTGGCCTCCCGGCGATCGTGGTGACAACAAGCCACCACGAGAGGATTTCCGATGAGCCAGCAGGTTTCCCCGGTCCACGGCCTGCCGATGGACCGCGACGCCGGCCCGTTCGACCCGCCCGCCGCGATCACCGCGCTGCGCGAGACCCGCCCGGTCAGCCCGATGCTCTTCCCGGACGGCCACGAGGGCTGGCTGGTCACCGGGTACGACGCGGTCCGTCAGGTGATGTCCGACGCCCGGTTCAGCAGCCGCCAGGACCTCGGGGTCATCCACGTGCCGTACGAGACGCCGGGAATGCCGGTCGCCACCGAGCCCTCGCCGCAGATCCCCGGCCTGTTCATCAGCATGGACGCGCCCGACCACACCCGGCTGCGGCGCAAGCTGACCGGCGCGTTCACCGTCAAGCGGATGAAGCAGCTCGAGGACGGCATCATCGCGATCACCGAACAGCAGCTGGACGCGGTCGCGCAGCTCGCGCAGCCGGTGGACCTGGTGCGGGAGTTCGCGCTTCCGGTGCCGTCGCTGGTGATCTGCGAGCTGCTCGGCGTTCCGTACGCCGACCGCGAGACCTTCCAGGCGAACTCGTCGAAGTTCATGGAACGGGACGTGAACCTCGAGGACAAAATGGCCGCGTTCGGCGCGATGATGGGCTACCTCGGCCAGCTGTGCACGGACAAGCGCGCCGAGCCCGGCGACGACATCCTCTCCGACCTGGCCCGCGACGAGGACCTCAGCATCGAAGAACTGACCGGCATGGCGTTCCTGCTGTTGCTGGCCGGCCACGAGACCACTGCGAACATGTTGTCGCTCGGCGCTTTCGCGCTGCTGGAGAACCCCGCGCAGCTGGCCGAACTGCGCGCCGACCCGACGCTGTTCCCCAACGCGGTGGAAGAGCTGATGCGCTACCTGTCGGTGGCCGACATCTTCTACCGCTACGCGACGGAGGACATCGAACTCGGCGGCGAAACGATTCCGGCCGGTTCGACGGTCGTGGTTTCGCTGCTGGCAGCCAACCGCGATCCGGGGCGGTTCGAGAATCCGGACGTGCTGGACGTGCGTCGGAAGGTGCGCGGGCAGGTGGCGTTCGGGCATGGGATCCACCAGTGCCTTGGCCAGCAGCTGGCCCGGATCGAGATGCGGGCCGGGTTTGAGGGGCTGCTGCGCCGGTTCCCGAATCTGCGGCTGGCGGTGCCGGCTGGGGAGGTGCCGTTGCGGACCAATATGAACATTTACGGGGTGCATGAATTGCCGGTCGCTTGGGGCTGATTGCCGGCTGCGGTTTTCGCCGAACCATAACCGGACGAGCCAGCGTTCGACCTCGG
Organism: Amycolatopsis sp. WGS_07; assembly: GCF_045278895.1. Lineage (NCBI taxonomy): Bacteria > Bacillati > Actinomycetota > Actinomycetes > Pseudonocardiales > Pseudonocardiaceae > Amycolatopsis > Amycolatopsis sp. WGS_07. The sequence goes on from NZ_CP136053.1 coordinate 232,667, forward strand.
ATCGAAGCCGCGCTGAACCCCGAGCGCGGTCACGACGCGGGCGGGTCGGTGATCTCGGCCCGCATCGCGTCGGTGAGCGCGATGTGCAGGGGCGGGTCGTCGACGTACTCGCCCCGCCACACGTCCTTCCATCGCCGGTCGATGGATCTGCGGTGCATGACGTGCAGCTCGATGACCATCGGGCCAGCCAGCAAGAAAACGGCGTTGTGCGCCTCGCGCCATTCGCTGGTCGCGTCCGCTACGGCCGCCGTGAGGTTGGGGTCGCGTCGTTGCTGACGAAGCTGTTTGACGTGCTGCCAACGAAGTTCCCGAGTCGCGGACCTGGTTTGCCGCCGGTGGTTCATGCCGGCCGTCGCGAGCCCGACCGCGCTGGTAAGCACGGCGGCCTCCCGCATGCGCTGAGAGCAGGGTTTCCCTTGATGGCACGGCTTCATTGATCCGTCAACGTGTCCCCGGCCGATCGTCGTTACCAGGCGTCGCACGACGGGGTTCCGGCAGTCGGTGGGTCACTCGGACAGCCCAGTAACAGTGACCTTAAGTACGCTCGCCGAAATTCCTTCACCACGTTGCCGTACTGACGGTAATCGCCCACTATCGATAGACTTTCCGCGTCTGCGTTCGGGGGAAATATGGGAAGTGACAGACGTGATCAATCGTTTTCGGAAAGTCCTGGCGAGCGCCGCGATGGGCACAGCGGTGATCGGGACGCTCGCCGTCCCCGCCCAAGCCGCCTCGACGGTTGAAGGCGGCGGGTTCTGGGATTACGTGTGCCACGCCGGGCGGGCTTGCATCAGGCTGGCGCATCATGGTCCGTCGCAGCCGGAATGGTGGAACCTGGACGGCTGCGGCGGGCATCGCATCCGCGACTACTACGACGCCGCGATCGCGCACGGCAATGCGGTCCGGGTCATCTATTGGGACGACACCTGGGACGAGACCGCCGCGTGGTCCTCGCGGCTGCTGGATCCGAACAAAACGGTTCTCGCCGCATGGGTGTGGTGCTGAGCTTGCGCAAGCGAACGCGAGACGGCCGCTCGTGGTCATCGCCTATCAGACCGGATTAGCCTGACCCGCTTTCCGTGACATGCGGCCGGATTCGCTCACTCTCCCGACTCGACCGAGCAACCAGCCGAGCGATCAGCTCCGGACCGAGCCGAGACGTCTCCAGCTCGGAAAGATCCTCAAGCTGCAACCGCACCTCCGCCGCACCAAACCCGAACCCACCCCCGGAAACGACATCAGCAAACCCAGCAGAGTCATAACAACGGCTCGCGCAATGGAAGACCCACTCTCGATCGCCCGTCGCCCGGAATTTCAGCGCGTACCACAACGCCTGGATCGCGTCGGCCGTGAAAGCGAGTGCTCCCGAAGGCTCCTCTTCGGCGTTCAATTCCGCGAAACCGTCCAGCTGGTCACCCTCGGAGGGCGCGCCGGACAGGGCAGCCGCCCAGGTTTCCGCCAAAGCCGCTTGGAACACCGCCTGATCCTCGGCGCGACCGTGCCGGGCAAGAGTGTCCACAGCGGACTCACGGCGCTGGACGCACGAGGCCGCGAAGGCGACCAGCCGCGCGGGGTCCAGGCCGGCCAGCCGGTCTCGGGTTGCCTGCCGGTCGAAGGTCACCATATGAACGCCGTCTGTCCAGTGCCTCCGGTGGCTCCCCTGCGTTCCGGGCCCACCAGCGTGGCCTGGCCGTCGTTCCACAGCCTGGTGCCGCACGGAGTGCACACGGGCCTGCTCGCGCCGCCCGCCACCGGCTGCCAGTGCTGTGCTCTGATGTAGTCCAGCGCGTTCATTTCCGCGTGGCTCCCCGGAGCCCCCGCTGGCACCGGGATGTCGCCGATCCGGTTCGCCTCGCTGATCTGCTGCGGGGTCAGGCCGCGGTCGCCGCTGCTCGCCACGACGCTGTGGGTGTTTCCCTGTGCGTCGCGCGCCGCGATGACCGACGTCGTCCGGTATCCGCGGCCGCCGGGGTCGATCAGGTTGTGGTACAGCTCCGCCCGGTCGCTGAGTTCGTTCGCCATCTGTTCCTGGCACGGCGTCAGCCCGAGCGGGTCGCGCCAGGTGTGCGGGTTGGGGACGTACTGGTGCGGATTCGTCCCGCCGCGCATGCCGATCGGGTCGGAGCTGCCGTACCGGGCGGACACCGGGTCGTAGTGCCGGAGGAAGTTGTAGTGGAAGCCGGTCTCCGGGTCGTGGTACTGCCCGGGGAACCGCAGCGGGGTGCTGGCCCTGCCCTGGCCGGTCGTCGTGGCTCCCCAGAGGGTCGTCCGGTGGAACCAGGCCACGTCCCCCCGTTCGTCGACCAGTTCCGTCGGGGTGCCGACCAGGTCCGTGACGATCGCGTAGAACTGCTCGTCGATCCACCGCTGGGGCGCGCGGTTCAGCGGCGACCGTTCGGTTTGGGTCAGCGGCCTGCCGGTCGCCGGTTCGTGGTTCCAGACCGTGACCCGGGCGTCGCCGAGGCCGGGGCCGTTCGGGATTCCGTCGGTGTGCGCCTGTTCCGCCAGTACGAGACCGTCCCAGGCGAAGTCGATCTGTTCCACTGCCCGCGAGCGATCCGGGGCGAGCCGCTGTTTCGAGATCCGGCGGCCGAGCGCGTCGTAGCGGTATCGCCAGCAGGTGCCGTCCGGGGTGACGACCTCGGTGAGGCAGTCTTCGGCGTTCCACGAGTAGCGCCAGGTGTCGGGGCGCTGGGACAACCGTTTCCGTTGCCGCAGCACGAGACGTCCCTGTGCGTCGTGCTCGTAGCGGACCTTGCCCGCCCGGCGGATCAGCGTGCCGCGGTATTCCCGGTCGCCGAGTTCCTCGGCGTCCGCCCCGGGTGGGGTGGGCCAGGACGCGCTGGCGAGGTTTCCCGCGGCGTCGTAGGCGTAGCGTTCGGTCCAGCCTGCTCCGGTGACCGCGACGACCCGGCCGGCGCGGTCGAGGTCGAACGAGCGCGGACCGGCAAGCCGATCGTCGAGCGCGGCCAGGAAACCGTCCGCGCGATACCGGTACGAACGGTGCTGCACCTCGAGCCCGGCGGCACCGGTGAGCGACTGCGACAGCAGCCGGTTATTGGCGTCCCAGGACTGGGCCAGCACCGCGTGCTGACCGAGGTGCCGCCGGATCTCGTTGCCCGCGCTGTCGTAGTCGAACCGCAGCGTGCGCCCGGCGGTGTGGAGCGCGACGGGCCTGCTGTTCGCGTCGTAGTCCCACCGGCTTTCCGCGCCCGAAGGCGTGCGACGGCGGACCAGCCTGCCGAGCGGGTCGTAAGAGGAGGCGACGGTACGGCCGTTGATGGTCTCGGCGAGCACCCGCCCGTCCAAGTCCCGACGGAACGTCACCTGTGCGTCCGGGTTCGTCGCTTCGACCATGCGGCCCATCAGGTCGTAGGCGAACGTCGTGACGATCTCGCCGTGGCGGCGTTCCACGACCTTGCCGAGGACGTCGTAGCTGAACCGCGCGGTTTCGCCCGCGCCGTTGGTGCGTTCGACGAGCTGGCCCGCCGCGTCGTGCCGGTAGGTCAGCACGCGGCCGTTGAAGTCGGTTTCCCGCACCAGGTTGCCCGCGGCGTCGTACTCGTAGCGCCACACCAGGCCCTGCTCGTTGGTGACGCTGGTCAGCCGCAGTTCGGTGTCGTACCCGTATTCGAACCGGGTGCCGTCGGGGCGGGTTTCGGCCGAGGGCAGGTCGAAGTGGGTGATCTCGGTGAGGCTGGTCTGGCCGAGCGCGTCGACGTGCGTGCGCTGGTTTCCCTCGCCGTCGTAGACCCACCGCTGAGTGGTCCCGTCCGCCAAGGTCTGCCAGGCCGGCGAGCCGCTCACGGTCCACCCATACCGCGTGACGCGCCCGGCCGCGTCCGTCAGTGCCGAAATGCGGCCGAAGCCGTCCCGCTCGTACCGCGTGCTCGCCCCGGCCGGATCGGTGACCGACACCGGCAGGCCCGCGGCATTGTTCTCGATGGTGCGCACCGAGCCGAGCGCGTCCGTGATCGTCGTCAGGTGCCCGTGCTCGTCGTAGCCGTAGCTGGTCACCTGCCCCGTCGTGCCGATCATGCGCGTGAGGTTGCCGCGCTCGTCGTACTCCTGCCGCTCAACCGTCCCGTCCGGCGCGACCGCCGCGACCAGCAGGCCGAGATCGTTGTACTCGAACCGGGCCTGATGACCGTCCGGCCGGGTCACCGCCAGGACGTTCCCCGCGTCGTCGTACTCGTACCGCACCACCCGGCCCAGCGGATCGGTGCGCGTCAGCAGCCGATCGAACTCGTCCCACTCCGAGCGGATCTCGTGCCCGGCCGGATTGACCTCGCGCACCGTCTGGCCGCGGTCGTTGAGGTAGTAGGCGGTCTGCTGCCCGAGCGAGTTCGTCCACCGCGTCACCCCGTCCTCGTAGGACATGGTGCCGCTGAGGAATCCGCCGGAGCCTTCCGCGCGCACCACCCGGCCTTCCGGGTCGTAGGCGTAGCGGTACCAGGCTCCGTTGCGGTCGGTCCAGCTGGTCATCCGGCCCGCGCCGTCGTAGGCGAACCGCAGCGGAGCCCCGGAGGAGTCGGCGACCTCGGCGAGCCGTCCGTTCTGGTAGCCGTACCGCATCAGCGGCAGATCAGCGCCGCCGTCGGCCCCGCGCAGGTACAGCGCGCTGATCAACCCGCCCGCGGACTCGACCCGGACGCGGTAGCCGCCGTGGTGCCGGATCTCCGTCAGCTCCCCGGCGTCGTCCCGGGCGAACTCGATGCGGTGCCCGTTGCGGTCGGTGATCGCCCGCAGCGGCAGCACCCCGGAACCGCGGCCGAAATGCAGCGTCCGGCCGTCCTCCGGCACGGTGACCGTGTAGCCCTCGCCGGTGAGCGCGAGCGGCCGCCGCGGCCCGGCCTGCGGCAAGGACTCCGGCGCCGGGTGCGGATAGAACAGCAGCGTGCCGTCGTCGCCCGCGAACGCGACCCCTTCGCCGTCGACCTCCAGCCGTTGGTCCACAGTGGACGCCCAGTTCGGGCCGAAGGACCGCCCCACCCGGTACGACGACAGGTGCACCCTGCGCAGCACCAGCGGCAGTGCGCCGGCCAGCTCGACGTCGACCTGCGGCAGCACCACGTCGCCGCTGGCCACGTCGATCGGATCGCCGCAGGTGTTCTTGTCCTTGTCCGGCACCCGCTCCTGCTGCGGGCCGCGGTTGTTGCCCCGGATGTCCCGCGACCCGGAACCGCCCGGCGAGTTGTTCCCGCCGCGCGATCCGCCCCCGGACTGCCCGCCGCCTGGGGAGTTCACCGAGCCCGGACCGTCGTGGCCGCCTCCGCGCGTGCCCTCCGGCTCCGGTCCCCGTCCGCCCGAGCCGCCGCCTGAGCCGCCGCCGGAGTTCCCCGGCGAGTCCGCGCTGGAGGTCGTCGTGCTCTCGTCCTTGCCGCCACCCTTGCCCGGCGACCCCTTCGGCGTCTCGATGTCGTTCGGCTTGGGACTCGGCTTGGGCTTGCCGCCCTTGAGCCCCTTCAACGACTTCGCGGCGTCCTCGAACAGCGTCCCGGCCTTCTTCAGCAGCGGCATCAACGCCTTGAGCGCTTTGACCAGCTTCGTCGTGACCTGGGTGATCTTCGACGCGGTCTTGGCGACCGCGGAGATCACCTGCGGCACGACCCAGGTCATCCCGATCCCGAGCGTGAACACCACCTGCAGCGCCCAGGAGATCAGGTGCCCGACCAGGTCGGCGATGGTGTCCCGGACCAGGGACCGGACCGCCGCGACGATCTCCCCGGCGGTTTTCACCCCGCTGGCCGCGCCCTCGCTGCCCTTCTGGGCGCTGGCGATCAGGGCGGAGGTGTCCTCGGCTTTCTTGCGGTAAGTGTCGGCCGCTTCGCCCTGCCAGTCCTGCAGGTCCTTTTTGACCAGTTCGGTCAGCTCCGCCGCGACGCTCTCGAGTTCCTTGGCGACGTTCGTCCAGGTCGCGGCCTGGGACTTGACCTCGTCCGCGTTGCCGGTCAGCGCGTCGAGCGCCTCCTTGAGCGGGCCGACGTGCTCCATCAGCCAGCCGACCCCGGCCGCGAAGATCGCGCCGAACGGGTCCATGACCGCGGTGAGCACGTCCAGCGCGGTCCCCACCGCACCGATCGCGACTGCGGCCCAGTTCTTGCTCTCGATCGCCTCTTTCAGCCCCGTCGCGTCTTCCAGCAACGGGACCCCGGCCATCGCCGACGTCTCCTTGACCGGCGCGACCAGCGGATTGCTCACCTGCGTCCCCCTCCCCGACCGCCGCTTTCGCGGGCATCTTTCGATCATGCATCGGGGACCGGCCATAGTCGCGTCCGTGCGCGCGGATTAACCTCTTCAGGAAGGTTTTTACCCCGCTTTACCGCCGATCCGGCATCAACGGGCACCGCGGGTCGGCCAGATGGCCGATGTACCGCCGGGGTTGCCCGCCGACCGGCCTGAATGGACCGACTTTTCGGATGATCCGGCATTCCCTTTCGCCGCAATACCTTCGGCTCGCTCCCGCTTCGCCGAGGAAGCGGGTCGTCGCCGAAGGAGTTCGCGCCAATGAAGCTGCTCGTGGGGATCGCCGCACTTGTCGCCGCCGGAGGGCTGGTCGCCGCGATCGTCCTGGCCAGCGACTCCGGCGGCACCGACTGGCACGCCTCGTGCGAAACGAAACCAGCGCAGACTGCGGACAAACACCCGAACGCGGTCGCCGAGGCCAGGAAAGCCTTGCTGAGCAACGGAAACGATCCGCGGCTGGAAATCGAGGTCGTGGATCTCGACGCGTGCGCGGTGGAGGTGAGCTGGAAGGCCGATCAGCCGCAGCCCTCCGCGTCCGTGGTGAAACTGCTCATCGCACTCGATCTGATCGACCGTTCCGGAGTCCCCGACGACAGCGAAGCCAGCGCCGTCCAGACCATGCTTTCGGCCAGCGACGACCGCGTCGCCAGCCGGCTGTGGCAGCAGCTCGGCGGACCGGCGATAGTCCAGCGGCAGGCCGGGAAACTCGGGCTGAAGCACACCACTCCGCCGGACAAGCCCGGTCAATGGGGTTCCACCGCGATGTCGGCGGAAGACGTCACCGCCATCTATCGGCACATCGCCGCGGAACTGCCCGACGACGAACGCGAATTCATTACCGAGGCACTGGAAAGCGCGCCGCGCAATGCCGCTGACGGGTTCGACCAGCATTTCGGGATCCCGCGCGCGTTTCCCGGCACGGAATGGGCGATCAAACAGGGCTGGGGTACTTCGGACGGGCGGCGGGTGCTCAACACGACCGGGCTGGTCCGGGCCGGGTCCCGGACGTTCGCGGTCGCGGTGATGAGCACCTGGGACGACAGCGTCGGCCTGCCCGCCGCGACCAAGGCGCTCACCGACGCCACCGGAGCGCTGAAGAACTCCCTTGCTGGCACCGGCAGTTTGACCTGACCCACGAAAGTCGCGGCCGCGCCGGTTGTCCGGAAGGCAACGAATCCCGCTGGTGCGGGGAACCGCTTTCTGCTCGCCTCACCCTCGCCGGATTCCGTCGCTTTCCGGGCAGCTGACCAGGTTTTCGTTCTCTCCCTGCCTCCTTCGGGGTGATTCTCGCCGTTCCAGCGACCGTGCTCCGACCTTCGTAGGTAGTGCCCGCCGTTTCGCCGACCGAAGGTATCCGGCGTCCCGTTTCCGTTGATCCGGAGGACTATTCGATGAAAACTCTCCTCGCCGGTTTCACCGCGTTTTCGGCGGCGGCGCTGGCCGCTGGCGCATGCGTGAACGCCGCCTCGGCCAGTCCGCTCGCCTTCTCCCAGATGCAGGCCCAGTCGATTTCGCGGGCGGGCAGCGTCGCCGACAGTCTCGGCGCTGGCAATGGCGGCGTTTATCTGGCTCGCGGCAAAGCCGTGGTCACGGTGACCGACGTCGCCGCGCAAGAAAAGGCCAAGGCCGCTGGATTCGCCACGAAGCTCGTCAAGCACAGCTTCGCGGAGTTGACGAGCGTCAAGGAGGGCCTCGACTCCGTCAAGAACGTTCCGCAGACCTCGTGGGGCATCGACACCAGAAGCAACCAGGTCGTCGTGAAGGTCTACGACGCCGCCTCGCCGGCTACTGCGGCCAAGGTGCGCGCCGCCGCAGCGAAGTACGGCGATTCCGTTCGGGTGGAACGGCAATCGGGCAAGCTTTCTACCCACATCGCCGACGGCGACTCCATCACCAACGGCCAGTACACCTGCTCGCTCGGCTTCAACGTGACCCGCGGCGGCCAGCCGTTCATGCTCACCGCCGGACACTGCACCAACCTCGGCGGCACCTGGCGCGGCGGCAACGTCACCGGCGCGCAGATCGTCGAAAGCGACTGCCCCGGCGCGGATTCCGGCCTGCTGACCCGCCCGAACGGCACCGGCCCCGGCGCGATCAACACCGGGCAGCGGATCACCAGCGTCGGCACCCCGACCGTCGGCGAGCAGATCCGGAAAATGGGCCAGACGACCGGCGGCGGCAGCGGCGAGGTCACCTCGGTCGACGAGTCGGTGAACTTCGACGTCGGCGTGCTGAACCACGAATTCGGCACCACCGCGCACACCGACCACGGCGACTCCGGCGGCCCCGCGTACGACGGGTCGGCTGGGCTCGGCACGCTGTCCGGCGGCAACACGCAGACCAGCTACTTCTACCCGCTGTCCCGCGAAATGTCGTCCTACGGGCTGCGGCTCGCCTGAGCCCAACCACGCAGGCCCGCCGCTCTCGGGGAGGAGCGGCGGGCCCTCGCGGGTCAGGTGGTGATCGGCAGGAGCGTGCTGGCCGGGGCGACCGTCGAACCGTCTGAATAGGACAGACGCGCCAGGTAGCGGTGACCAGGGTCGAGACCGGTCCAGCGGGCGGTCAGATCGACCGGTTTCCCATTGGTCACCGAAACTTTCGCCGGGTCGACACTCAGGGTTCCGGTAGACGCGCCGAGCATCCAGGTCTCCACCCGAACGGTCTGATCACCCCCAGCGGACAGGTCGACGTACACGTCATAAGCCCCGGAAGGCGCGTCCTGCCCGACCCACTCGTTCGAGCCAGCCAGGGAGCTTTGCGCGACCAGATCGTCCGTTCCAGCACGGTAGACGTACAGGTCGACGTCGGTTTCGGGCAGCACGTCGGCGGCGAAGGTCGCGAAGCGCGCGTACCGCGTGCCCGGCGGCGTGGTGACGGTGAACTTTGCGACGTGCTCGTTGGCCGCGGGTGCGGTCAGCGGGAAAGTCGCGCCGGTGGCGTGCTTCAGCGGAGCGCTGTTCTCCGTCGCGGGAGCCGGGCCGTCGACGGTCGTGGTGAGGGTGCCGGAGTAGCCGGGACGCACGGAAACCGTTGCGGTGCTTGCGGTTCCGGTGCCCCGTACCTCGGCGGGTGCCGAGACTTGCGCTGGACGAACCGCGATCGGGCTCCGCACGTCCGGCCCCGGCGTCCACGGTCGCCAGGCGAGGCTGCCGAACACGAACTTGCCGTAGGAGGCGGTGGTCCGCGTGAACGTCACGGTGAATTTCTGCTTGGCACCCGGCGGCACCACCAGGATCGACGGCTGCACTCGCACGGTCACGCCCGGCGGCTCCTGCACGGACACGCGCCCGGCCCACGCCTGGCGGCCCAGGTTCGTCAGCGTGCGCGTCACGGTCTGGCTTCCGGCGAGCGAGCCGACGCCGAACGACGGCACGTTCAGGTCCGTGGCGGGCATCGACGCGGCGCACTTTCCCGAGGGCGGCACCGAACCCTGGCCGCACAGGAACGCGTCCCAGTCCTCGGCGGTGCTGTCGTACACCAGCCCGGACGCCAGCGCCGCGCCCGGCGTGACCTGACCGGCTCCCCGGTCGAACGGCGTCGCCTCGGCTCCGGAGTCCGTGCGGATCGGCTTGCCGTCCGTGCCCTGGGGGTTCGCGGTGGTCATCAGGGCGGACTTGATCGCCATCGGCGACCAGTCCGGATGCGCGCCGGCCAGCAGCGCGGCCAGACCGGCGACGTGCGGGGTGGCCATCGACGTGCCGGATTCGAAGTCGAACTGCCGGCCCTTGTGGTTCACCGGCGCGACCGCGGCGAGCAGGTCCACGCCGGGGGCGAGCAGGTCGGGTTTGAGCAGGTCCCCGCCGGTGGCCTGGGCCGGGCCGCGGCTGGAGAACGACGCCACGAGGGGCGCGGTGACCTGGTCGTCGCGGCTGGCTGACAGGGCCGCGGTCGGGTTCGCGGTGGCGGAGACGTAAGCCTTCACCGGGGTGCCGGCGGCCGGATCGAGGTGCACGGTCGGGATGGCGTGCAGATCGGCGTTGAGCGTGTTCGGCCCTGGGTTCACCAGCACCATGCCGACCCCTCCCGCTTCGGCGACCGCGCGGCTCTTGTCGACGCGGTCGTTGGCTCCGCGGTCGCAGACCACGATCTTGCCCTTGACCTTCGCCGGGTCCAGCACGCCGCCAGGCAGCGACGGGTCCCATTCCTTCGAGTAGCACTGCGCGAGTTTGACCGGGTCCGCGCCGGACAGGCCGACCTGCGCGGGCAGCGCGACCGGAGACGACGGGACCGCCGAGCCGAGGCCGACGCCGACGTAGGTCGCGCCGTTGCCGAGGGTCAGCGTGGTGTGGTGAGCGACGTTGTCCGTGCCCGCGGCGACGGTGGTCACCCAGGGGTAGTTGCTCTGGACGGTGCTCGGGCCGGCCCCGTTGTTGGAGGCAGCGGCCGAGACGAAGACGCCCGCTTTGGCCGCGTTGTAGAAGGCGTACGCGACCGGGTCGTCGACAGCGCCGGTCGAGGTAGTGATGGAGTAATTGATGACGTCCACGCCGTCGGCGACGGCTTCGTCGATGGCCTTGACGAGGTCGCTGGTGTTGCCGGACGTCGTGTTGTCGGCCTTGTGCCACAACGCCTTGTACATCGCGACCCGGGCGGCCGGGGCCATTCCGCTGAACTTGCCGAAGTCCTTGCCGTCCACGGTCATCCGCACGCCGTAGTCGCCCGCGGCGGTGCTGGCGGTGTGCGTGCCGTGGCCGTCGTAGTCGCGCGGCGAGCCGAAGTACTCGTCCGGCACCGCGTCGACCGTGCCGGGGCCGAAAACCTTCGCGCCGATGAGCTTGTTGTTGCAGACGATCGCCGGTCCGGTCTTGCCGGGGTCGCACGAACCGTGCCAGCGGCGGGCGACCGCGCGGTCGCTCGGCGACGGCGGCAGCGCGGCGAACGCCGGGTTCTCCGGGGTGATGCCGCTGTCGATGTCGCCGATGATCACGCCGTCGCCGGCACGGGCGGTGCCGCCGAGCCGGTTCCACACACCGTCGCGGCCGGTGAGGCCGAGGTACGACGGGGTTTCGTAGTCAGCACCTTGGCGTTCGGTGTCCGGGGCGACGAAGAGGACGTCCGGCCGCGCGGCGAGCGTCGAAGCCTGCGTCTGCGTCATCTTCGCCGCGAACCCGGCACCCGCGTAGCTGTAGTCCGCGATCCGCTGGGCACCGGGGACCTTCGCCAGCAGCGCTGCCTTGCGCGCGCTGAGCTGTCCGACGTAGTCGCGGACGGACGGCGCGGTCCGGTCGAGCCGGGTGCTGTGCGGCACCGCGGCGGCTGGCTGGTCCTTGAGCATGACGACGTAGACGCCGTCGCGCGCGGGCGGGACAGCGGTGGCGGGAGCGGCTCCGGCGACCACACCTCCGGCGACGACGAGGGCGGCCAGCGCGAGGGAAACCCGTCTCATGAACACCTTCCGGGGAACAAGTGCGGCACGACGGCCGGTCCGGTTAGGACGGACCACGGGAAAATACGGCATGAGCCGCCGCGGCGGCACCCGGCGGACGACGGGATCCGATCAACGGAAAAAGACCATACTGAGGTCGGCTTGACAATACCCGCGATATGCCGTCGCGCCTCGAATTCGGCCGGCATAAATTGGTCTCGACCATTCGACCGTCTCACATCGCGGACGCTAAAGGGCACTTCCGGATTTCCGCGCGCAGTATTTCGCCGCCCGGCCGGGGCGCGGAGCCGGAATCCGCCGCCAGGGGCGTGCCGGTATCCGGTGCGCGGCGCCGATCCCTCCGTTCGTCGGTAGTCGGCGCGAACTCGGCGCGCGGATCATTCCGGTCTGCCCACCTTTCCCCGCTGGCCCCGGGTCCCTTGTCCCGGGCCGGCCGCCCCGCTGGAGGACTCCGTGAAAGTTCCCGTTCAGGTTCGGCGCGCAGTCGCGGTGCTCGCCGCCGCCGCGTGCGCCGCGCTCGCCGTCCCGGCCGCGGCGGTCGCCGGCGAGACGAACATCTCGATGCAGGCACAGGAGAAGGACAACTGGTGCTGGGACGCCAGCGGCAACACCATCGCCGCGTTCTGGGGCCATTCCCTGACCCAGACCCGGTTCTGCCAGATCGCGCACAACGAGTCCGGCGACGACTGCGCCAACAACCAGGGCTATCTCAGCGACGAGCAAACCGTTTTCCGCTACCTCGGGTTCCGCAGTGTGGGAACCTACAATTCCAACGGCTACCGGCTCGCCTTCTCCGGCATCAAGAACCAGATCGACGCCGGGCAGCCCATCGGCACCCGGATCGGCTGGACCTCCGGCGGCGGGCACATGCACGTCCTCTACGGCTACGACGACGCCAGCGGCACCGTCGAATACGGCGATCCCTGGCCGTCGAACAACCGCTACAACTCGATGAACTACGACTCCTACCTCTCCAACAACCAATTCACCTGGACCCACACGGTCTACGGAATGGTGGGCTGACCCATGAAGCGAACTCTCGTCCTCGCCGGAGCGATCGCCGCCGCGGTGTTCGCCGCCTCGCCCGCCTCCGCCGCCACGCCGAACGGCCCGTCGCCGTCGGACACCGCCGCGATCTCCGGACTGCTCGCCAGCCCCGGCACCGCCGCCCGGCTCGCACACACGAAATTTCCCGGTGCCGGACCCGCGCACGCTACCCGCGCGGCCGCGGACGCCAACACACAAATCCCGGTCTACGAACCAACAGCCGCATTCATCAGCGGCAACTCCGATGTCCCTGCTGCCCTGGCCTATGTCGCGTCCCCAGCGCATCTGGCCGACGGACGGGCGGCGACGGTCTGGACACAGCCCAGCGCGTCGGGCTGGCAGGTCATCAACGTCGCGTCGGGCAACGACGAACAGGTCCACGCCGCAGCCGCGCACGGCGGGTATCTGCTGCACGAACCACAGGTCAATGCCTGGTACTCGGTGTCCGGCAACACGGTCACCGTTCTCGACGGCGCAGTCTCCGGCGTTCCCGCAGGCACCCGCGTCACCCTGGCCGCGTACCAGGCTGAACTGCAGAAACGCTACGGCGACAAGCTTCCCGGCTCGACCTACGACAAGACCGGCTCGGGCGGTGGCTACGCCGCGCCCGCACCCAACACCAGCCCCGACAGCCTCCCCGTGCTCGCGCTCGCCCTCGGCGGCGCGGCCGTGGTCGTCGGCGGCGGGGTGCTGTTCCTGCGCCGCCGGCTCAAACACGACAAGTGACCACTCCGGCAGGGGCGCGGCGCCGCGTCCCTGCCGTGGACCGGGACAACTCACTTGAGCACAGAATCGACGCTGACGACCGCCGATCTCACGCTGGTGCGCGCGCTGCAACGGGAACCGCGCGCAACCTGGACGCGCGTCGGAGCCGTAGTCGGCACCGACGCGACGACCGCGGCCCGTCGCTGGGACCGGCTGCACAAAGCCGGGCTCGCCTGGCTCACCGCCTACGTGACGCCGCCGACCTGGACCGTCGGCTACGTCGATCTCGCCTGCACTCCCGACCGGCTGCTGGCCGTCGGCGAGGAGGTGTGCCGGTGGCCGCCGGTGTTCAGCGTCGAACGGACCACGAGCGACCATCAGCTCTTTCTCGGCATCGCGGCCCGCTGCTACCACTCGATGGACACCCTGGTGACCAAACGGCTCGGCGTCATCCCCGGAGTCCGCTCGGTGCGGATGGCGGTGGCCACGCGCATCCACCGCGAGGGCGGCGGCTGGACGGTCGGGCCCGATCAGCACTCGGAACCTTCACGGGCCAGCCTCCCGCTACCCCAGTTCTGGCAGGACGGCAGCGTACGCACGATCGTCGACGCACTCGGCACCGACGGCAGGCTCAGCAGCGCCGAACTGGCCCGCCGCTGCGGGGTCGGCGAATCCGTGGTGCGGCGCGTGCTTGCCCGACTGCTGCGCAACGGCGACCTGGCGTTTCGCTGCGACCTGGCACACGTGGCCGCAGGCTGGCCGGTGATCGCTGGCTACCGGCTGGACGTCCCCGCCGACGTATTGGACCGCGTGGCCGCCGCCGTCGCGGCGTTGCCGGAAACGCGCCTTTCCGCTGCGGTGGTCGGCCGCGGGAACCTGGTGGTGTCGACGTGGCTGCGCAACCCCGCCGACACCACCGGGTACGAAGCCCGATTGCTGCGCACTGCTGCGGGGGTGCGGGTGCTTGATCGCGCGGTCACGCTCACGATGCCGAAGCGGATGGGTCGCCTGCTGGACCAGGCTGGGCGGGCGGTGGGGTATCAGCAGATCCTTCCTGCTGGGGGACATCCGGTTCCTGGCGGGTAGAGCGGCTGCTGAGTTCGGTCGATCCGATTGCCGTATCCCTCGGTCTCGGTGGCGCAAGCGCGGCAGTCAGCCGTTCCTCGTTTGACCAGCGCGCGGTAGCGCGGGCGAGCTGGTGCCGAACCAGCATCCCGGAAAAAGCACCCCCTTGACATACCGTTTCATCTGACAATACGTTCTTGTCACCAGATGAAACACCCCGCGTCAAGGGAGGCCGCTCGGATGGTTCTCGACACCGCCTACCTGCTCCGCCGGGCGGCGGCCGCGCATCGGGGCGTCACGGCGGTCGACGACGGGAGTACCGCGCGGACGTTCGGCGAACTCCTGGACCGTGCCGAGCGGCTGGCCAACGCCTTGGACGCGCTCGGCGTGCCAGAAGGGGCCAGCGTCGGGATTCTGTCCGACAACCGCACCGAGTTCGTCGAGGTCGACTGTGCGATCGCGCTCGGCCGGCGGGTCCGGGTGGCGCTCAACGCGCGGCTGCATCTCGAGGATTTCCGTTACGTAGCCGAGGATGCGGAGCTTCGGGTGCTCTTCTTCGAGCCCCGGTTCACCGCTGCCGCGCACTCGCTGGCCGAGGAGTTCGGGCTCATCGCGATTCCGTTCGAGAAGGACCCAAGCTTCAAGCATTCGTACGAAGCACTGGTCGCGGGAGCACGAGCGGAGCCGGTGTTGCGCGACAGTGATCCCGAAGGCGCGGCATGGATTTCCTACACCTCCGGGACGACCGGGCGGCCCAAGGGAGTCGTGCTGTCGCATCGGGCGTTGCGGGAAGTCGCGTTGAATCTGCTGCTGGAGCTTGCGCCAGTGCGCGAGGGTGAGCGGATTTTGCTTACCCAGGCCGTTTCGCACGCGTCGGGGTACTTCGTGTTGCCGTATCTGATCAGTGGCGCCGGCGTGCATGTCATGCCGAAGTTCGATCCCGACGAGGTGTGGCACCGGTCCCGCGAGCAGCATTTCCGTACGCTCAAGGCAGTTCCGGCGATGCTCGAACCGTTGCTGGACGCGGCGCGCGGCGAGTGGGGTTTCGAGACGATCGTTTACGGAGCCTCCAGCGTCGCGTTACCAGTGCTGGAGCGCGCGCTGGAGAGGTTCGGGCCGACGCTTGTGCAGGACTATGGGCAGTCCGAAGCGCCGATGACGATCACCTGTCTCAGCAAGAAAGATCACCTGGACGCACAGGCCCGCCAGTCTGCGGGGCGGCCTTGGCGGTCGGTGGCGGTCGAGGTCCGTAGAGAGGACGGAAGGGTCGCGCGGGCCGGTGAGATCGGGGAGGTCTTCGTGCGCGGCTCGCATTTGATGACCGGTTATCACCGAAAGCCGGAGGCTACCGCGAAAGTGCTGGTAGACGGATGGTTGCGTACCAAGGATCTTGCCCGGACCGACGAGCGCGGGTTCGTCCATCTCCAAGGGCGCAACGACGAGATGATCAACTCGGGCGGGTACAACATCGCGCCGCGCGAGGTGGAGAACGAACTGTCGGCGCACGCCGCGGTGAGTGAGGCGGTCGTGCTGGGGCTGCCGGATCCGCGGTGGGGCGACGCGGTCACGGCGGTCGTGCGGTTGCGGGATCCGCAGGCGTTGTCGAGTCAGGAGCTGATCGAGTTCGTCCGGCCCCGCTTGGGCATCCGGACGCCGCGAAGGCTG
Source organism: Amycolatopsis sp. WGS_07 (assembly GCF_045278895.1). Classification (NCBI taxonomy): domain Bacteria; kingdom Bacillati; phylum Actinomycetota; class Actinomycetes; order Pseudonocardiales; family Pseudonocardiaceae; genus Amycolatopsis; species Amycolatopsis sp. WGS_07. The sequence goes on from NZ_CP136053.1 coordinate 248,781, forward strand.
GAGATCTGGGACGCCATCCCGCGCACGCCGTACGGGAAGGTCGACCGGGCCCAACTGCGCGACAAGCTGATCGGAGGCCTCGAATGACCGACGACATCGAGATCATCGGCGTCGGCATGCATCCCTTCGGCCGCTACACCAACGCTTCGTTGAAGGACCTCAACCGCGTCGCGTGTGTTTCGGCGCTGGTCGACGCGGGGCTGGGGGTGCGCGACATCGACGCGGTCTACGCCGCCAACGCGATGGCCGGATTGCTGCAGGGCCAGGAGATGATCCGCGGCCAGTCAGTAATGCGGGAGATCGGCATCGAACGCGTCCCGGTCACGAACGTCGAGAACGCGTGCGCAAGCGGGTCGACCGCGTTGCGCCAGGCGGTGCTCGCGATCCGCGCTGGTTCGGCGGACGTCGTTCTGGTCGCGGGCGTGGAGAAGATGTTCGTGGAGGACCGGGCAAAGACGCTCGCAGCGTTGGAGTCAGCGGGCGACCTCGACGTGGTTTCCGGGATCGGGCTGCAGTTCACCGCGGTGTACGGGATGCGGCTGCGCAAGCTCATCGCGGCGGGCAGGCTGACCGTGGACGATCTGGTCGCCGTTTCCGTCAAGAGCCACGCCAACGGCGAGCGCAATCCGTATGCGCAGCACCGGAAAGTCGTCAGCCCGGAGGAAGTGCTCGGCTCGCGGCCGATCGCTGACCCGTTGACGCTGTTGATGTGCAGCTCGATCTGTGACGGTGCGGCTGCGGTCGTGCTGGCTCGTCGTGGGGCTGTCGCAACGGAGAAGCCGACCATCCGCATCCGGGCCTCGCAGGCAGCGACCGGGTACACGACCACAGGGAACGAGCCGTCGTTGACGGAATTGTGCGCGGCGGCCGCGTATGCGGAGGCGGGTTTCGGGCCCGAGGACGTCGACGTCGCCGAGGTGCACGACGCGATGGCTCCGGCCGAACTCATCGCGTACGAACAGCTCGGCTTCTGCAGTCCTGGCGACGCGGGCGCGTTGCTCGACAGCGGCACCACCCAGATCGACGGCTCCCGTCCGGTCAATCCGAGCGGCGGGCTGTCGTCGCGCGGGCACGCGGTGGGAGCGACGGGGCTGGCGCAGATCGCAGAGCTGACCTGGCAGTTGCGCGGCGAAGCCACTGGACGGCAGACGCGGCGGCCGCGCATCGGCCTCGCCCACAACAACGGCGGCTGGCTGGAGGGCGAGTCCGCCGTGTCCTGCGTCCATCTGCTGGAGAGGACCGACCCATGGGGCTGAACGCCGCGTTGAAAGTGCCGGGAACCGCCGAACGGCCGCGCGACGACGGGCAAGCGCTCGTCGGAAGCCGCTGCGGCGAGTGCGGCGCGGCCTCGTTCCCGGCCCGCGCCGTCTGCCATCGCTGCGGAACAGCCGCGCCCGCCGAACACACTTTCGCGGCGACCGGCGTGCTGCTCACCTACACGACCGTGCACGTACCCCGCCCCGGGCTGCCCGCGCCGTACACCCTCGGCCAGGTCGCGCTGGACGACGGGCCGATGGTGTTCGGCCAGGTCCGGACCGATGGAACCGAGCCCGTAGCGGGGATGACCGTGCGCGTGCGGATCGGCGGGGCGGACGAGACGCCGCGCTATTGGTTCGAGCCTGAGCGTTTCGCTGGTTGATACGGTGACCTCACCTGAGGAAAAGCAGAGGTGGCCAGTGACAGAATCCGCTGATGGCTCCACAGTCCGCGCGGTCAGCCGGGCGATCGACATCCTGTTCGCCCTCGGGCACAGCCCGCTGACGCTCGGCGACGTGGCCGAGGTCGTCTCGCTCTCGAAGCCGACGACCTACCGGCTGCTGAGCACGTTGCGCGCCAAGGGAATGGTCGTCCAGGACCAGGCGAGCGGGCACTACGGGCTCGGCCCCGGCTGCTTCCACCTGATGTCCTCGATCTCCAACGGCAACGCGGGCTTCATCTTCGAAGCAACCGACGCGCTGGAGGAACTGCGCGACGTCACCGCGGAGACGGTCGCGGTGCACGTACGGGCCGGCCGGTCCCGGATCTGCGTCAAGGAACTCCCGAGCCCGCACCTCATCCGCTACATCGCGGGCGTCGGCGTCTCGGAGGGCATCCACACCGGTTCAGCGGGCAAGACGCTGCTCGCGTTCATGCCCGAGACGGAGCGCGAACGCCTGCTCAAGGACCTCCCTCTCGCCCCCACGACCCCGAACACGATCACCGATCTCGACACCCTGCGCGCCGAGCTGACGCGCATCGCCGAAGCGGGCGTCGCGTACAGCCACGGCGAACGGGCGGTGGGCGCGGTCGGCGTGACCGCGCCGATCACCGACGCGAACGGCTTCGCGCTGGCCGCGTTGAGCGTCATCGGACCGGAAGGCCGCCTCGGCGAGGAGAAGATCGCCGAGGTCGAACGACAGGTACGGGAGGTCGCGGCCCGGATTTCGGCGACGGTGTCCGGAGCGTCCGAAGTGGACTGAACGAGGAGGTCCAGTGCGGCCCGAAAGCGACATCAGCAGGGCGAACGACGGCCGGGTCCCGGTCCGCGCGCGCTACGAGCCGACCACCGCCGAGCCCGCGCTGAAGGCGTGGAGCGACGCCAGAATCGCCGAGCCGGGGCCGTTCCGGCCGCGGTTCATGGTCTACTCCGGACTCGGCCCGCCCGCGATGACCGCGGAGCGGCTCGCCGTGCTGCAGGAGGTGGGCGCGGAGTCGTTCCTGCTGGCCGCCGACCTGCCCTCGCAGCTCGGCTTCGACCCCGACCACGAACTGGCGCACGCCCAGGTCGGCCGGGCCGGGGTGTCGTGCGCGACGCTGGACGACTTCGCCACGATCTGCTCCCGGCTCGACCTCGCGGCCGCCGACAGCGTCGGGATGCTGCAGAACTCACTCGGGCACGTCGCGCTGGGAATGGTGCACAGCGTCCTGTCCGATCGCGCCGCTCGGCACGTCAAGCTGGTGATGCAGAACGATCCGCTCAAGGAATTCACCGCGCGTGGCACCGAAATCCACTCTCCCGCGCAAGCGCTGCGGATCGCCGCCGACTGTGTCGCGTTCGCGATCGACGAGAACATGCCCGGCGCGGCGCTCACCGTCTGCTCCAACCATTACGACGTCGCGGGCGCAGGGCCGTTGCTGGCGGTGGCGTTCGCGCTCGGCAACGCCATCGCGTACGTGGACGAGCTGGTCGGCCGCGGCTACGAACCCGCGGATGTCGCCGGGAAGCTGATGTTCTTCCTCAACGAGCGCAGCGATTTGTTCGTGGAGGCTTCGGTTTTCCGCACTGCACGGATCCTGTGGAGCGAGATCCTGCGCGACCGGTACGGCATCCCGGTCGCCGACCAACCGGTCGCGAAGCTCATGGGCTACGCGCACGGCCTGGAATCCGCCGAGGAACCGCTGGTCAACATCCCGCGCGTGACGCTCAGCGTGCTCGGCTCGATGCTCGGCGGCGTCGACTACCTCTGTGCCACCGGCTACGACGAGGCGTTGCGCATCCCGTCCGCCGACGCCGCCGCGCTCGCCGTGCGCACGATGCAGGTCGTCGCGTACGAGCACGGCACGTTGACGACGATCGACCCGCTCGCCGGGAGCGCCAAACTGCGCGACGTGGACGAGCAGGTGATGCACAAAATCCGGCTCGAACTCGACCGGCTCACCGAGGCCGGCGGACCGCTGGAAGCCATCGAAAACGGCTACATCGCCGGTCGGATCGACGAAAACCGCGGTGCCCGCCAGGAGCAGCTACGCACTGGAGAGCGGGTTATGGTCGGCCACGGCGTGTTCGACGCGAAGGCGCGCGCCGAGTGGTTCGCGGGCAAGAGTTCCGGCGAGATCGATTTCGCGAAGGTCGAGCAGGACGCCGTCGAGCGGATCACCGAGCACAAACGCCGTCGGGACACCGCGCTGGTCGAGCGGGCGCTCAAAGCGGTCGAGGCCGCCGCTGCGAGCACTGAGAACCTCGTCCAGCCCAGCATCGAGGCGCTGCGGGCGGGCGCGACGTCCGCCGAGATCGTCGGGGCCACCAGGGAAGGGTTCGAGAGATGAAACGCGTCGTGCTGGCGAAACTCGGGCTCGACGGGCACGACGTCGGCGTCCGGCTCATCGGCAAGCATCTCGCCGACGCCGGGTTCGAGGTCGTCTACCTGGGCAAACGCGTCGCCACCGCGACGATCGTGCAGGTCGCGGTCCAGGAGGACGCCGACGCGGTCGGGCTCAGCTGTCTCAGCGGCGGGCTCGGGCACTTCGCCTCGCTGACCGTCGAGGGCTTGCGGCGCGAGGGCTCCGACGTCCCGGTTCTCGCCGGCGGGATCGACGAACCCGCCGAGATCGACCGCATGATGGCGGCGGGCGTCCACCGGCATTTCGGGCCCGGTGCGTCGATGACCGAGATCGTGACGGCCTTCGAGAAGGCGACCGCCGGGCGCTGACGCCTTTCGCGAGCTACCTCCCGCTGACCCGAGCGGGAAGTCTCGGTCCTGCCCTGGGAAGCCCGGCAAGACCCCTCTTGACCTGCGTGACCAGGGCGAGTAGACAAGCCATATCACGTAGTGGTTCGCACGTTTCACTGGACGAAACGTTTGAGGTTTCGTCCCCACGGCCGTCGAAGGTGGCGGAAGGAGCGGGCAATGGCGCCGGCACAGGAACCGACACAGGCACGACCCGAGACGAGACCGGCCAAGGTCGCGTTGACCGCGCTCTCGGCCTCGAGCATCGAGAACTACGACTTCTTCATCTACGGCACCGCCGCGGCGCTGGTCTTCCCCCAACTGTTCTTCCCGGAGCAGACCGCGCTGACCAGCGCGCTGCTCAGCTTCGCGACCTTCGCCGTCGGCTTCATCGCCCGTCCGCTCGGCGGCGTCCTCTTCGGACACATCGGCGACGTGCGCGGCCGCAAGACCGCGCTGATCGGCGCGCTGGCCGGGATGGGGCTCGCCTCGACCCTCATCGGGCTGATGCCGACGTACTCGGTGATCGGGACCGCCGCACCGATTCTGCTGGTACTGCTGCGTTTCCTGCAGGGCATCGCGGTCGGCGGACAGCTCGGCGGCGTCGTGCTGCTCGCGATGGAGAGCGCGCCGCCCCGCAAGCGCGGGTTCTTCTCCAGCTTCGCGCAGGCGGGCGGCCCGGGCGGCATCATCATCGGCAACCTCGCCTTCATCGCGGCCATCCGGTTCACCTCGCCCGCGGCCTTCGAGGCGTGGGGCTGGCGGGTTCCCTTCCTGGCCAGCGCCGTGCTGGTCTGGTTGGCCATCCATCTGCAGCTGCGTCTCGAGGACACCGACGCGTTCCGGCGGCTCAAGCAGGTGAAGAAGCCGGACGCCGGACGCTCCCCCGTGCTGCGCGCGTTTCGCGTGCACTACAAGCAGATCGCGCTGGTCGCGGCCGCTTACATCGGCATCAACGTCACCTACTACCTGTTCATGACCTTCGCGGTTTCCTACAGCACGAACTCGGCGATTCTGGGCTTGTCCAAGGACACCGTCCTGCTCGCCGTGCTCGTCGCGGCGGGCGTGCAGCTGGTGCTGCTCCCGGTCGCCGGCGCGATCTCGGACCGGATCGGCCGGCGCGCGATGCTGCTGGCGGGTTCGGGAATGCTGTGCGCGTTCTCGTTCGCGTTCTGGCCATTGCTGAACACGAAATCGACCTTCCTGATCATGGTGGCGTTCATTGTCGGCCTCGGGCTCATGCACACCACGATGTACGGACCGCAAGGCGCGTTCTTCGCCGAGGCGTTCACCACCGGGCTCCGGTATTCCGGCGTCTCGCTGGGCGTACAGCTGGGCGCGGTGATCGGCGGTGCGTTCGCCCCGTTGATCGCGACCTCGCTTTACGCGGCGACTGGGTCGTCGATTTCGGTGGCTCTTTACATGGCGGTCGTCTGCGCGATCACTTTCGGCGCGGTATTGCTCATGCCGGAGACCCATCTGAAAGACATCAACGAACCCGCGGCGACGGCCGAACCCGCTGCCGCGAACGATCCGGCCCACTAGAAAAGGAGAATCCGCATGGCGATGCCCACCCGGCATCTCGGCAAGCTCGACGTCGGCGCCCAGGGCCTCGGCTGCATGGGAATGAGCGATTTCTACGGCAGCGGCGACGAAACCGAATCGATCGCGACCGTGCACCGCGCGCTCGACCTCGGCGTGACGCTCCTGGACACCTCCGACATGTACGGCTACGGCGCCAACGAGGAACTCGTCGGGCGGGCGATCGCCGGCCGCCGTGAAAACGTCGTGCTGGCCACGAAATTCGGCATTGTCCGCGCCGAGGAAGACTCGATGGCGCGTTCGGTGCGCGGGGACGCGGAATACGTCCGGCAGGCGTGCGACGCGTCTTTGCGCCGCCTCGGCGTCGACCACATCGACCTTTACCAGCAGCACCGGGTCGACCCCGCGGTCGCCATCGAGGAGACGGTCGGAGCGCTGGCGGAACTGGTCAAGGCGGGGAAGGTGCGCCATATCGGGCTGTCGGAAGCTTCGCCGGAAACGATTCGCCGCGCGCACGCCGTGCATCCGATCACGTCGGTGCAGACCGAATGGTCGCTGTGGTCGCGCACGATTGAGGCCGAAGTCGTGCCGACCTGCCGCGAACTGGGCATCGGAATCGTGCCGTATTCGCCGTTGGGCCGGGGAATTCTCACCGGCCGCTATCGATCGACCAATGACTTCGAGGAAGACGACTTCCGGCGGACCTCCCAGCCACGCTTCGCCGAGGGAAACCTGGAACGCAACCTGGAGTTCGTGCGTGCGCTCGAAGAACTCGCCCGCGCACGAGGTGTCACGGCGGGTCAGCTCGCGCTCGCCTGGGTACACAGCCATGGCGACGACGTCGTGCCGATTCCGGGTACGAAGAAGCGGAGCAGGCTGGAGGAAAACGTTGGCGCAGTTGCCATCGAGCTGTCCGCCGCGGACGTGGCCGCGATCGAACGCGCGGTGCCCGCCGACCAGATCGCCGGCGAGCGGTACTCCCCCGACCGGATGTCCCTGCTGGAATGACCTTGATGGGTTGGTGAAATGCGTTTCGCAGACCGAGTGGTGATCGTGACCGGCGGCGGCGGTTCCGGGTTGGGCCGGACGCTGGTCCGCCGCTTCGCCGCCGAGGGGGCCGCCGTCGTGGTGGCCGACCGCGACGGAGCGGCTGCCGACCAGGCCGCCGCCGAGGTGGAAGAACAGGGCGGGCGAGCGTTGGCCGTAACGACCGACGTCCGCAGCGACGACGACGTCCGGGCAATGGCCGAAGCCGTCCGGTTCGCCTACGGCCGCATCGACGTCCTCGTCAACAACGCCTTCACGTCCAATCCGGCTTCGATCCTCGACACGCGCATCGAGGATTGGAACCGTGACCTCGACGTCGTGCTGACCGGCGCGTTCCGCTGCTCCCAGCAGGTCCTTCCCACGATGATCGACCAGCGGCGCGGCGTGATCATCAGCGTCTCGTCGGTGAACGCGCACACCCACGTCGGCGCGGCCGCCTACAGCGCGGCGAAAGCGGGCGTGGAGGCACTGACCCGCAACCTGGCGGTCGAGTTCGCGCCCTTCGGGATCCGGGCGAACGCGCTCGTGCCCGGCACCTTCCGCACCGACGTCTGGAAGGAACGGCAGAAGATCGACCCGGACCTCCTCGACCGCCTCGCGACCTGGTACCCGCTCGGCCAGGTCGGCCTGCCCGACGACATCGCGTCCGCGGCGCTGTTCCTGGCGTCGGACGAGGCGTCGTTCATCACCGGCAGCCTGCTTCCGGTCGACGGGGGCCTGCTGGCGGGCAATCCGCAGTTCGCGCGCGACGTGCATCCGGAGAACCACCGATGAAGGACGAGGTGCGCGTTTCGCTGGTGCAGTTCAGTTCGGCCCCGCTGGACTGCCCGGGCAACGCCAAACGGATGGCCGAGTTCGTCGAGCGCGAGGCGCAGGAACACGGTGTCGAGCTGGTGGTTTTCCCGGAGCTGAGCAACACCGGGTACGTCCGTTCCGCGCGCGACGACGCTTATGCCGAGAGCCTCTACGCCGCGTCGGAGCTGGTGCCAGGCCCGACCACGGAGGCGCTGAGCGAAGCGGCCCGCCGGGGCGGCACCCACGTCGTGGTCGGGCTGTCGCAACGGCATCCACACGTGCCCGAGGTGCTCTACAACAGTGCGGTGCTGATAGGCCCGTCGGGCGAAGTGGCCGGCGTGCAGCACAAGGTGCACCCGTGCCGCGACGAGAAGGAGTACTACGTCCCCGGCGACGAGATCTCCGTCTTCCGAACCGCGCTCGGCACGCTCGCGCTCAACGTGTGCTACGACGTCCGGTTCCCCGAAATGGCCCGGGTGCAGACCCTCGCGGGCGCCGAGATCGTCGTCTCGCTGTGGGCGTCGGCCGTGCAGCCGGGCAAAGTCCCGTCCGACAGCATCGTCTCGCGGTGTGCGACGAGGGCGATGGAGAACGCCGTGTTCTTCTTGGGCTGCAACCGAACCGGCACCGACGGCGACCAGCGCTTCTATGGCCGGAGCGCCGTCGCGGGCCCAAGCGGCGACGTACTGGCCTGCTCGGACGACGACCGGGAGGACGCCGTCCGAGCCGTGCTGCGCGGCGCGGATCTCAAGGCGCAGCGCCGGTATCTCACCATCTTCCGCGACCGCCGACCCGAGCTGTACGGCCGCGTCACCGAGCCGCTCTCCCGCCCTAGCCCGGAGCAGAAATGACCTCTGACCTCTGCCAATGGACGGCTGAACAACTCGGTGCCGCTTACGCGTCCGGTGATCTCTCGCCGGTGGAAGCGACGAAGGCGGCGCTGCAGGCTGTCGATACTCACGAAGGCTTGCGCGCCTTCTGCACACGTCGACCGCGAAGGCGCGCTCAACCAAGCTGCCGCGTCCGAACAGCGTTGGCTCAACGGACGCGCGCTGGGACCGTTCGACGGCGTTCCCGCGTCGATCAAGGACCTCTTCCTCACCCGAGGTCTGCCAACGCTGCGCGGTTCCCGACGTACCGACCCAGCGCAGCCGTGGGACATCGACAGCCCAGTCGCCGCAGCGCTTCGCTCGAACGGCCTCGTCCTGCTCGGCAAGACGACGACGTCCGAACTCGGCTGGAAAGGCGTCACCGACAACCTGATCGACGGCGTCACCCGCAACCCCTGGGATCCGACGCTCACCGCAGGCGGATCGAGCGGCGGCAGCGGGGTGGCGGTCCGGGCGGGCATGGGCGCGGTGTCGGTGGCGACCGACGCCGCCGGTTCGGTGCGCATCCCGGCCGCCTTCTGCGGAGTCGTGGGCTTCAAACCGACGCACGGACGCATTCCGATGTACCCGCCCAGCGTCCTGGGCACGCTGGCGCACGCCGGACCGATGGCCCGCTCGGTCGCCGACGTCGCCGCGCTGACCGACCTCCTCACCGCTCCAGACCCCCGCGATCCTTCTTGGACGCCCACAATGGACTGGACGGCAAAGCCCGGTCTGATCGCGTTCTCGCCGACGCTGGGCCGCGTAACCGTGGATCCGGAGATCGCCTCGATCGTCTCGGAAACCGTCACCGCGTTGGCTGGCACCGGCTTGGACATCTGCTCGGCGGACCCGGACTTCCCTGACCCAGCAAGCGCTTTCGACGTACTGTGGTCCGTCGGCGTCGCACAGATCGTCCGCCGCTATGGAGGCGAGGAAGCGCTCGATCCCGGCCTGCAAACCCTGATCGAACGGGGTGCCCGGCACTCGGCCGCAGACTACCTTGACGCGCAAAGCGAACTCGCCGCGCTCGGCGTCGCCATGGGCGAATTCCACACCCGGTTCGACCTCCTGCTCACCCCCACCGTGCCGATCGAACCGTTCGCCGCGGGCCACGACGTCCCGCAGGGCAGCGGCATGACCGACTGGCCACAGTGGACACCCTTCACCTACCCGTTCAACATGTCCCGGCAACCCGCGCTCAGTGTCCCGATTGGACTGACGGCGCGCGGTTTGCCAGTCGGCCTCCAGATCGTCGGGCCCCGGCACGCGGACTCGCTGGTTCTCGCCGTGGGCGCGTTGATCGAGCAAGTACGGCCCCCGCTTGCCTATCCGCAGGAGAACGCATGAAGTTCGGCGTCAACACTTTCGTGACCGACGAGAGCATCCGCCCGGACGCCCTCGGCCGCGCCCTGGAAGAACGCGGTTTCGAGACCCTGCTCGTCACCGAGCACTCGCACATCCCGGTCAACCGGGAAACGCCGTGGTCGGGCGGCGACGAACTGCCCCGCGAGTACTACCGCACTTACGACCCGTTCGTCGCCCTCGCCCTCGCTGCCGCCGCGACGACCACGCTGACCCTCGGCACGGGTGTCGCGCTCATGGCCCAGCGCGATGTTTTCCTAACCGCCAAGGAAGTCGCGACCCTCGATGTCCTGTCCGGCGGACGGGTCCTGTTCGGCGTCGGAGTCGGCTGGAACCGCGAGGAAATGCGCAATCACGGCGTCGAGCCGAGTCGCCGCGGACAGGTGCTGAACGAGAAAATCGCCGCGCTGAAGGAGATCTGGACCCACGACAAGGCCGAATTCCACGGCGAGCACGTCGACTTCGATCCGGTTTTCTCTTGGCCGAAACCCATACAGCGCCCGCATCCGCCGATCGCCATCGGCGGCGAAAGCCCAGCCGCCCTCGACCGGCTCGTCCGCTATGGCGACGAATGGCTGCCCCGCGCGAAAACTCCGGTGGAGGAACTGCGCCGTGTGGCGTCCTGGCTGTCCGAAAAGGACCGATCCGACGTCCGCATCACCTTGTGCGGCGCTGCCCAGGACTCCCCGCTCGCGGCCTACGCCGAGTCCGGAGTGGACCGGGTGACCTTCACGCTGCCGCCGGTGCCGGAAACGGAAACCCTGCACTACCTGGACAAACTCGCGAAACACGTTCGGACAGACTGAAACCGCGGCCACCGCCGGACGGTGGCCGCAGTTTCAGTACGGGAATCAGATACCCATGCTCGCGCCAAGGGTGTCGAGCGCCTTGGTGACCATGCCCTGAGCAGTGGCGTTCAGGTTGGCGTTGGTGCCGTTCACGACCCAGTCCGAACCGGAGAACATCACCACGGTCACGCCGTTGTCGACGCCGCCGTCAGTGCCGCTGCTGTTGATGCCGAGCAGCGAAGCCGCCTTCACCGACGCCTCGCCCAACTCGCGGGAGTCGTTGTCCGAAGTGTCCTGGTCGTTCGCGGTCTGCGTGTCGCCGAAGATCGCGCCGATGACCTTGCTCTTGTAGAACATCAGCGCGAACTGGCGGCCCTTGATGCCGTGTTCCTTGTAGAAGAAGTGCGGGCAGGGGCTCTTCTTGTCGTAACAGTCGTCGCCGAGCACGTAGAACGGGACGTGGTGCGCGCCGAGCGACTTTCCGTTGCTGTCCTTGAAAGTCGTCGAACCCTGATGGTCGGGATCGGGGTCGGGGTCGCTGCCGTCGGTGTCGACGGCCAGCCCGGAACCGTAGGCGTAGACGCCCTTGGCGACCTGGTAGACGTTGACGTTCTTGGCCCGCGTCATCGTGTTGATGTGCGGTTTCGAGTTGACCTTGTTCGCGTCCGTGCTGTTCTTCTTGACGCCGGCCAGCACCTGCTCGGGGGTGTAGGACTTGGCGGCGGTTTCGGTCGTGGCGGCATGCGCGGAGCTGACCGCGAGCGGCACGGCGAGCGCCAGAGCCGCGCCGACCACGGCGAAGCGCCTACGGGAGGATGACATGATCGGGCGACCTCCAGCACTATGTTAGGAAAATTTCCTAACATAGTGAACCATCCGTGACCGGACGTTGTCACGAGGTCATCAGGAGAAATCCGGAAAGGCTCCCGCTGACCGGAACCACGCCCGGCCCGGACCGTCCACACTGGACGCAATCACTGCCGAAATGCCCGATTGGCTACCCCGTGACTGCTTTCTCCCGGCCGGACACGCCACTGCGGTGTCAGAACGCGCAGTACGCCTTGATCGCCGCGTTGCCGAGCGTGGTCTGGCCGCGGGTCGCGGGCCCCGGGAGATGGTTCTCGTTGGCAGCGACGAGCACCTGCTTGCTGCCGTCGTCGCTGGTCATCCACACGTTGAAGTAGCCGAGCACTCCGCCGCTGTGGTTCCAGGCCATTCCGCAGGACGTCGGGGACAGGCCGATGCCGAGTCCGTACCGGTTGCCCGCGTCGTCGATCGGCACGGTCGTCTTCAGTTCGGTCTGCTGCTGCGGCGGCAGGAGTTTTCCGCTCAGCAGCGCGCGTTCAAACGTCGCCACATCGTCCTCAGTGGACACAATGGCGCCCGCGGCCCCGAACGCCTGGACATTGGAGACCGTGAAGTCGTTGTAGAACGTGCCGAACGAGATGTAGTAGCCGTTCAAGTAGTTGCCGGACAACGTCGGATCCTCAGTCGGGAACGACGTGTTGCTCAAGCCAAGCGGCTCGATGATGCGGCGCTGGACCTCGGTCGCCGGTTCGTTCCCGGTCACCGCCTTGATCACCATGCCCGCGAGGACGTAGTTGGTGTTCGAGTAGTGGAACGCCGCGCCCGGCGCGCCCAGCGACGGATGCGACGTCGCGATGTTCACCAGCGTCTGCGGCGGCCACGCCTGGCGGGGGTTGGTGTTCCCGACGTAGGAGTTGAGGAACCGCGAGTCACCGACGTAATCCGGCAGCCCGGAGGTCTGGTGCAGCAGCTGCCGGACGCTGATCTTGGTGCCGTCGTTGCCGTTCGCGTTCACCGCGCCGGGCAGCCAGCGGGCGACCGGGTCGTCGAGGGAGAGCTTGCCCTCGCCCTCCAGCTGCAGCAGGACCGTCGAGGTGAACGCCTTGGTGTCGCTGCCGATCCGGAACTTCGCTTTCGGGTCCGCCGGGGTCTTGGTGGTGAGGTTCCCGTACCCGGCATGGATGTACTGTGCGGTTTCCCCGTTCCGGACCAGGCCGATCACCCCGGGGTAGCCCACGCTGACCCCGGCCTGGGCGCCAGCCTGCAGGATCTCGGCCGGGGTCTCCGCCGAAGCCGGACTGGCCACACTGACCAAGGCGGCCACGGCCACCGCGACGGTTCCGAAAGCTCTGCGTCTCATCGCACTCCTCAGATCGACGGTCGCCGGCGTGCCGATTCCGGCGAAAGGAGAGCGCAACGTATCCGCCGCCGATCAAACTTCGATGAAGTGTCAGAGCTTCGCCGCGTCCACGATCGCCTGCGCGAACGGCCGAGGAGCCTCCTGCGGCACGTTGTGGCCGATCCCGTCGAGGATCCGGTGCTCGTACTTCCCGGTGAACTTGGCGCGGTAGGCCTTCCCGTCCTTGGCGGCGCCGTCGAAGTCGCTGGACAGCGTGATCGCCGGGACGCCGATCGTCGCCCCCGCGGCGAGTTTCTGCTCGTACGCGTCGTATTGCGGTTCGCCCGGCGCGAGGCTGAGCCGCCAGCGGTAGTTGTGGATGACGATCGCGACGTGGTCCGGATTGTCGAACGCGGCCGCGCTGCGGTCGTACGTCGCGTCGTCGAAGTTCCAGGTCGGGGACGCGGTCTTCCAGATCAGCTTGTTGAAGTCGTGCCGGTTGGCCGCGTAGCCCGCGCGGCCGCGCTCGGTCGCGAAGTAGTACTGATACCACCAGCCCAGCTCAGCGGCCGGGGGCAGCGGCTGCAGGTTGGCCTTGAGGTTCGCGACGATGTACCCGCTGACCGGGACAACCGCCTGGCACCGCTCCGGCCACAGCGCCGCGATGACGGCCGCGGTGCGCGAACCCCAGTCGTACCCGCCGAGGATGGCTTTGCCGATCTTCAACGTGTCCATCAACGCGACAACATCGAGCGCGATCGCCGTCTGCTGCCCGTTGCGAACGGTGCCGGCGGACTTGAACACCGTCGGCCCGAACCCGCGCAGGAACGGCACGATCACCCGGAATCCCTGCGCGGCAAGCAGCGGCGCGACGTCGGCGTAGCTGTACGGATCGTAGGGCCAGCCGTGCAACAGCAGCACCGGTTTCCCGTTGGCCGGGCCGAATTCGGCGTACGCCATGCTCACGGCACCGGCGTCGGCGTGCTTGATCGTGCCCAGCGAGGTGTGCTCGCCCGAGCCCGCGCGCAGGTCCGCGCCGGGCTGCTTCATGCCAGGCTGCGAGGAGGCAGGCGCGGAGCAGGCAGCGAGGGAGGTCGCCGCCAGACCGGCCGCGAACGCCTGGGTGAATCGTCTCCTGCTGATCATCTGAACTCCTGTGCGCAAGACCGTGGGACGGTCTCGACGCTAGGGAATCCGGTCGCACGCTCGCGCCCGTCGGATGACGCAGCCGGGGTAAGTCACTTGCGGTCGCTGCCCACGGCGAGGGCTGAAGCTTGCCAACCGTCCATAAAGGACCCCATCGCCGCCGGAATGCCCGACTTACATCCGTTTGACTGTTTCCTTCGGTCTGTGAGGGCCGGGCAAGTCAGCCCCCTTCGAGAGTCTTCACCGCGTCAGCCAGCTCGCTCCGTGAACTCACCCCGAGCTTCGGAAAGATCCGATGCAGATGCGTCCCCACCGTCCGATGCGAAAGATAAAGCCGCTGCCCGATCTCCCGGTTCGTCAACCCCTCAGCCGCCAGCTGCGCGATGCTCAACTCGTGCGGCGTCAACCGGTCCCGCGCATCCGGGCTCCGATTCGGGCTCGACTCCCCCGCGCTCCGCAGCTCACGCCGCGCCCGCTCAGCCCACGCCGCCAGGCCGAGTGCATCGAACGTCTCCCGCGCCGTCCGCAGGTGCGCCCGCGACTCGACCACCCGCCGCTGCCGTCGCAGCCACTCCCCGAATGCCAGGTGGACCCGCCCGCGTTCGGCGGGCCAGCCGCTCAAGTCCGCCCCCAGCGCCGCCGTGAACAGGTCTTCCGCGGTTTCCTTCGGCGCAAGCACGGCCCGCGCGTACCGCAAGCCGATGTGCAGCGCCGGGGCCGACGTCGTCGCGGCCAGAAGCTCCAGTTCGGCGAGGATGTCCCGCATCGCCTCCGTCTGTCCGGCCCGGACGGCGGCCTCGGTCAGCTCCGCGACGCAGTACGCGCGCAGCGCCAGCTGGTACGCCGGATCGGCGGGGTCGAGCAGCCGGCGCAGGTCGGCGAACGCGTCCTCGTACCGGCCTTCGCTCAACGCCACCAGTCCGCGCGCGAGCTGGACGGTGGCCAGCACCGGACGGGCACCCGCCGCGAGCCCGGCGCGTTCGGCCTCGTCGGCGAGTGCGTTCGCCTGTTTGTGCTCGCCGCGCAGGGCGGCGATCTCGGCCTGGACCGCCAGCGCCAGCCCGCCCATGAACGGCTGTCCGGTCTCGTGCGCGAGCCGGACCGCCTCCGCCGCCGACGGGGCGGCACCGGCCAGGTCGCCTAGCCGGACCCGGCTCCACGCCTGCACCGCCAGCGCTCGCGGCAGCAACCCGAGCTGGCCTTGCGCCCGCAGGCCCGGGACCGCGGCTGTCGAGAAGCGGGCGGCCAGGTCGAACGCGCCCACCTGCAAGGACGCGCTGCCCAGGTACCGGTCGGTTTCCGGGTCCGCCCCAGCCGCGCCGACCAGAACCTGGAGCCGCTCCAGGACCGCGGTGCCGCGTTCAAAGGGAGCAACGTACGCGGCGACCGCGATGAGGCGCGGATCGTCGGCGGGAAACCGGGCCGCGACGTCGAGCAGCGTCCGGCGGGCCGGGTCGCCCGGTTCAGCCCAGAAACAGCGCATCGCGGCACCCCACAGGATCCGCATCGCCGCGTCGTCCTGGCCGTCGGCAGCGACCGATCGCGCGAGCGCGGCCAGTTCCCCGATCCGGGCGGGATCCTCGCGGACGCCGTCCTCGAAACCGCTGAGCAGCTGGCTCGCGGTGGCCTTCCGGCGAGGGGAAAGCGGGCCGTTCCGAGCATCGCGGACCAGCCGTTCGGCGGTCTCGCGGCGGCCGGATTCGACGGCCAGCCCGGCGGCCCGCAGCAACCGGTCCGCCCGCGCGTCCGGGTCTTCGCTGAGCTGCGCCGCCTGCTCGAGCGCGGCGATCGCAGCGGCCGCCCCGCCCCTCCGGCGAGCCCGGTCGGCAGCCGATTCCAGGGCCGCGGCCACGGTTTCGTCCGGACCCGAGGCCGCGCGGGCTTGGTGCCAGGCTCGCCGATCCGGCTGGTCGCGCACTGTCTCGGCCAGCGCGAGCTGCGCCCGCCGCCGGTCGCCGAGCGTCGCGGCGGCCGGAATGGCCGAGCGCATCAGCGGATGCCGGAACGTCACGCAGCCGACCGCGAACTCGACCAGCCGGGCGTCGGCAGCGGGGCTCAGCACCTCGGCATCGACCGACGTACCGAGCACAATCCCGGTCGCGGCAAGGGTTTCGGCGATCGAGCCGGTTTCGTTGAGCGCCGCGACGAGCAGCGCGGCCCGGGTGGCTTCCGGCAGCGTCGCGACCCGGGAGGCGAACGTGCGCTCCAGCCGTTCGGTCAGCGGCAGGACCGGGTCGAGCACGTCGAGGTCGGCCACCGCGGAAGGAAGCTCGGTCAGCGCGAGCGGATGGCCCGCGGACTCGGCGAGCACCCGCGCCCGGACCATCGGGTCGAGCCGCGGCGCGACCGAGTCCAGGAGTTCCGCGGCCGCGTCGTCGGAAAGGCGGCCGAGCGGCATCAGGGGAAGACCGAGCAGCGGCTCCGAACCGTCTCGAAGCGTCGCGATCAGGGCGATCGGCTCGGTCTCGATCCGCCGGGCAACGAAGGCCAGGACGTCGGCGCTGGCGCGGTCGAGCCAGTGGACGTCCTCGGCGACGACCAGCACCGGCTTCGCGGCGGCGGTGTCGGCCAGCAGCGTCAACGCGGCGAGCCCGACCAGGTAGGCGCTGGGTTCCGGCCCCTCCGCGAGCCCGAGCGCGGTCTCCAGCGCGGCCCGTTGCGGCGCGGGCAATCCGGCCACCCCCGCGCGGATCGGGTGCAGCAGCTGGTGCAGCCCGGCGTAAGCGAGATCCTGCTCCGCCTCGGCGCCCGCAGTCCGCAAGACCCGCATCCCCGCGACCGAAGCGGCGGCGGCTGCCTCGGCGACGAGCGCGGACTTCCCGACGCCCGCCTCGCCCCGGATGACGACGCCGACGCGGCCTTCCGGGCCGCCCACCAGCTCGGTCAGCTCCTTGAGTTCAGCGTCCCGCCCGTGCAGCGTCATGATCCCCGACGATACCGGCAGACGACGTACGCCGACGACGTCGTCCGACGGGCGCGAAGGGCGTCACGACCGCCTTACCTTCAGGCGACAGCGACCCTCCACAAAGGAAAGCGATGAGACGCACCCGAAAACTCTTGTCGGCACTGCCGCTCGCGGCGCTGCTGGTGACCACCGTCACCCAGTTCGCGCCCAGCGCCGCGGCCGCCGAAACCACCGCCTGCACCGCGGTCCCGGTCACCGCGCCCGCTGGCGCGAAGATCGAATCGGTGCAGGCCGAAGCGAAGACCGGCTACTGCCAGATCACCGTCACGCTCACCCACCCCGGGGCGAATGACCACGTCAAGGTCGGGGTAGCGCTGCCGGACACCGGCTGGACCGGCCGGCTGCAGGCGGTCGGCGGGAGCGCGTACGCCGCCGGCGATTTCGGCGCACCGCTGGCCCAGGCCGCCAAGGACGGCTACGCCGGAGTGACGACCGATGCGGGCGTCTTGACCGGGCTCGACACCTCGTGGGCGCTGACCGCGCCCGGCAAGGTCAACCAGCCGCTGCTGACGAACTTCGCCACCCGTTCGGTGCACGAGGCCGCAGTCATCGGCAAGGACGTCACGCAGCGGTTCTACCACCGGCCGGTGACCTATTCGTACTGGAACGGCTGCTCGACCGGCGGCCGCCAGGGCTACTCCGAGGCGCAGAACTACCCCGCCGATTTCGACGGCATCCTGGCGAACGCGCCCGCGGTCCACTGGACCCAGTTCGCGGTGGCCACGCTCTGGCCGCAGATCGTGATGAACCAGGACCACGACTTCCCGAGCGCCTGTGTCTTCACCGCGTTCCGGCAGGCCGCGATCCAGGCGTGCGACGCGAACGACGGCGTCCGCAACGGCATCGTCGACCGGCCGGACGAATGCAGCTACGACCCGCGCGGCCTGATCGGCAAGAAGGTCGTCTGCGACGGCAAGGAGTTCACTGTCACGGCCAAGGACGCCGAGGTCATGCGCAAGATCTGGGCCGGGCCGACCGACGAACGCGGCCGGAAACTGTGGGACGGGCTCCCCAAGGGCGCCGACTTCACCT
Source organism: Amycolatopsis sp. WGS_07 (assembly GCF_045278895.1). Classification (NCBI taxonomy): domain Bacteria; kingdom Bacillati; phylum Actinomycetota; class Actinomycetes; order Pseudonocardiales; family Pseudonocardiaceae; genus Amycolatopsis; species Amycolatopsis sp. WGS_07. The sequence continues at coordinate 266,903 of NZ_CP136053.1, forward strand.
GGCTCGCCGGAACCGGCGACAGCCCGTACGCCACCGGCTTCCCGGTCGCGGTCAAGTGGGTGCAGTCGTTCCTGGCCAAACAGGCCGACTTCGACGTCTCGAAGCTCACCTACGCCCAATTCGCCCAGGTCTTCCGGCAGTCGGTGCGGGAGTACGACGACGTCATCGGCACCGCGGACCCGGACCTGTCGGCCTTCCGCCGGGCCGGCGGCAAGCTCGTGACCTTCGTCGGCTCGGACGACCAGCTCATCCCGCCCGGCGGCACGCTGCACTACCGCGCCGAGGTCGAACGGGCGATGGGCGGCTCTCACCGGGTGAACGACTTCTACCGGCTCTTCCTGGCCCCCGGCGTCGAACACTGCGGCGGCGGAACCGGCGCGGCGCCCACGAACCCGCTCGGCGCGCTGGTCGACTGGGTCGAGCACGGCAAGGCCCCGGCCACGCTGGCGGCCGCGACCGCGGACGGCAAGCAGACCCGCGACCTGTGCGCGTACCCGCGCGTCTCGCGGTACCAGGGCTACGGCGATCCGGCCGTCGCGTCCAGCTACCGCTGCCGCTGAACCTGTGCCGTGCGTGCCGACCCCAGCGGCACGCACGGCACTTCCCGGCGACGTACAGCAATGCGGTCATCCGACCGACGCGAAGATGATCAACCGCGACCTAGTTTTCTCGCTATGACTCATTTCTTCCGCACCGCAGTCCTCGGCTCGGTCGCTTTGCTGGCCACCGCCTGCTCCGCCGCAGCCGCTCCTGCCACGCCATCGCCCGCGCCGCCGCCTCCCGCCGCCGCTTCGGGGTGGTCGCCCGCGCCCGTCGTCCCGCTGCCGAGCCAGCCGCCGCCGTCGCTCGTCGTCGACGCGCCGCTGCCGGAACAGCTCGCGATGGGACTCGTCGTGCTGCGCTACCGGGCGGAAAACCTCCGGATCGTCCCGGTTTACGGCCCGGCCGCACTCGACGTTTCCCCGCGCATCGGCCACATCCACGTGACGGTCGACGACGCGCCGTGGCACTGGGCCGACGGCAGCGGCGAACCGCTGATCATCCAGGCGCTGCCGCCCGGACCGCACAAGGTGTGGATCGGGCTGGCCGATCCGACGCACAAGGTCCTGGACAGCAAGACCGTGAGCTTCGTCGTGCCGCCGGGCAATCACCACCACTGAGCGGACCGGCAGAATCGGGCGCATGACCGACCGCGCCGATCTCGTCGACGGCAGACTCAAGCTCCGGCATCTGCGTTACGCGGTGGCCATCGCCGAGCAGGGCTCGCTGGTCGCTGCCGGCGAGCGGATGCACGTCACCCAGCCGGTGCTCACCCGCGGGCTGCGCGAACTCGAGTCGATCCTCGGGGTCGAACTGTTCGAGCGCGGCCCGCGGGGGATGACGCCGACGCTGTTCGGCGAGGTGTTCGTCGACCACGCCAAAGCGGTGCTCGCCGAGCTTCGCCAGGCGGGGCGGCATCTCGAAGAACTGGTCGACGGGCACGCCGGCACCGTGACGATCGGCATCTTCCTCGCCGGGGCGAGCGTGCTGCTGCCCCGCGCGGTCGCGCGGGTGAAAGCCGTCGCGCCGGACCTGACCGTCATCATCCGGCACGGCAGCCCGGAAGCGCTGTACGAGGCGTTGCTCACGAACGACGTCGACCTCGTCGTCGGCACCCTCGAACCGGCGAACAACAACCGGCTGCGCCAGCACCACCTCTACTACGAGCCCGCCAGGGTGGTGGCGCGCAGCCAGCATCCCGCGCACCGCAAGCCCGGCCTCACGATCGCCGACCTGATCGACGAACTCTGGTCGCTGCCGCCCGTCGACAACCCGCAGCGGCGGCAACTGGAGGAGCACCTCCTCCGGCGCGGCCTCTCGACCCCGGCCAACCGCATCGAGTGCGGTTCGTTCCTCGCCGTGCGAGCGATCGCGCTGGAGACCGACACGCTCGTCGTGATGCCGCAGCTGGTCGCCGAAACCGAACCGGACCTCGCCGCGCTCCCGGTCGACCTCGGCATCGTGGAGTCGGTCGGCGTCACGCTGCCCGCGGGCAGGCAGCTCACCCCCACGATGCTGCTGATGATGCGAAAGCTGGACGAGGTGGCGGCCGAGATCAGGGCGACTGTCAGCAGCTATACCCAACCGACATAGCCACGCGCCAACGCGGCATTGGACGGGTATGGGCGACGCTTCTAGCGTTTGACCCATGGAAATGAATTCCTCCTGCTGCACCCCTCCCGGTTCCGGTTCGGCCGCCGTGGTGCATCGTCCGAGGCCGACGGTCGGCGGTGGTTTTCAGCTCGTCGACGATTCCGGCAATGCGGTCACCGAGCGTTCCTATTTCGGCAACCACCTCCTGGTCTTTTTCGGGTTCACGAATTGCCAGACCGTGTGCCCGCCCGCTTTGGCCCGGCTCGACCGCGTACTCGACGAACTCTGCGACCACGCGGATCAGGTGCGAGCACTTTACGTGACTGTCGATCCCGAACGGGATACTCCGGAAGTCCTGCACGCGTTTCTGTCCGCCCGGCACCCGCGAATCACCGGGCTCACCGGGCCCGCCAGTGAAATCGAGGCGATGAAGAAGGCGTATCACGTGCACGCCAGCCGGGTCGACACGCCGGACGGCTACCGCATGCCGCACAGCGCGTTCACCTACCTCATGGGCCCCGACGGCGAATACCTCACGCACTTCACCGATCTGGTGGACAGCAAGGACATCACTGCCGCGCTCACCGTTTTCCTGGCCGCCCGATGAGGTCCGCGGCTCCCGACATCTCGGGATATCCGGCGCTGGACGACAAACAGGCGGGACACGTCCAGCACGTGCGCAATCTGGTCGCCCAGCAGGACAATGAGTGGGCGAACATGGGCAGCATGCTGTGGGGCCAGGAATGGACCGACGCCTACCGCTACCAATTCACGCAGATGGCCTACACCCTCGGCTTCGCGCATTTCCATCATCTGCCCGCGGCACCGGGAGCGTTCCGGCCCGCGTTCGAGGAGATCATCCGGAAAATGCAGCTTCCGGAAGTGTGGGCGTACTGGCGGGAGACCAGCCGGGGCAGCCGCCGCAACAATCCGGACATCACCGAATTGCGCGAGGGCTGGCGCGATCCGGTAATGAAGGAAAACATCATGTACAGCGGCCGGTTTTTCGCGATGCTCGGCATGCACAGCATGCTGTTCGACAGCGACCAATACGACCGCGACGGCGCGCTTTCGTTCCGCTGGGACCCGCTGTTCCAGGGGCTCGGCACGGAGATCTACGAGTACTCGCTCAGCTCGCTCGCCGACAACCTGTACTGGCAGATGGCCGAACAGGGCTGGTACGGCATCGTCTGCGAGCCCAACTGCCTGTTCCTCGTCTGCAACCAGTTCCCCATTCTCGGCTTCCGCTTCCTCGACCTGCGCAAGGGCACCTCGGTCGCCGAGGAGGTCACCCAGGCCTACCAGGCGGCGTGGGACCAGCGGGGCATCCTCAACGAATACGGCGAGTACTGGCGGCTCTGGCTGGTCGAGCAGAACCGCCCGGAGATGCCGCTGGAGGGCGGCGGCAACGCCTGGACCGCGCTGAACCTGAACGCGTGGAGCCGCGACCTGGTGCACCGGCTGTACCCGAACCAGATCCGCGACGAGATCCGGCGCACCCCGGACGGCCTCGTCACCCTCGCCGAGCCGACGGTCGCGCTGGAAGCCCGGAAAGCCCGCCTGGCCGGCCGGGAACCGGAGTTCACCCGCGACCTGGACTTCACCTGGCGCGCCCCGGCTTTCGGCTACGTCGCGGCCTGCATGGCCGAGGTCGGCGACCACGAAAACCTGCGCGGCATGCTCGGCTACGCCGACAACTACCTGAACCCGACCTGGGAGAAGGGCGGCCTGTTCTACCCGAGAGAAGACCGTTCGTTCGACGAGAACGGCAACATGATCTTCATGGACCGGCTGACCGGAAACGCGATGCTCGGCTACGCCCGGCTGAATGTCACCGACGGGCTGTGGAAGATGTACCACCACCCCTGGACCGCGGAGCATTTCCGCGAACCGGCCGTGACCGGAATCGACGGCAACGCCGAGTTCCTCCGCGCCTGGTACGACCGGGAAAAGTCGTTGCTGGCACTGACTTTGCGGCCAGTGGCCGGGAAACCGGCCGACGTGACGCTGCGGATCGGCAACGTCGCCCCCGGGCAGCACTGGACGCTGTTCCGCGACGAGGTGCTCGCTGCCGATTCCGCCGGAACGGAATCCCCCAGTCTGCAGACCTGGCGCGAGGGCAACGACCTTCTCGTCACGCTTCCGCTGCCGGTGCGAACAAACCTGACGCTCTGCTTCTGACAGGAGAAACCGTGAAACTAGCCAATGTGGACGGTCGGGCGGTCCTGCTGACCGCCGAGGACGAGGGCATCGACGTCGCCAAGGCGTCCGGCGGCCTCTTCAGCCTCGGTTCCCTCTACCGGAACTGGGACGAATTCCAGACCTGGGCGAAGAAACTCACCGCCAAGCCCGACGTCGTCTTCACCCGTGCCCAGCTGGGTCCGCCTTCGCCCGCGCCGCGGCAGATCGTCGCGATCGGACTGAACTACGACGCCCACGCCGCCGAGTCCGGTTTCGCCGCACCGGACGGGCTTCCGCCGGTGTTCACCAAGTTCGTGTCCGCGCTGACCGGCCCCGACACCGAGGTCGTGCTGCCGCCCGGCGGCAATGTGGACTGGGAGGTGGAACTCGTCGCGATCATCGGCCGGACGGCCTCCCGCGTCGAGGAATCCGAGGCGTGGGACCACGTCGCCGGGGTGACGATCGGCCAGGATCTTTCCGAGCGGATCTCGCAGCTGGCCGGTCCGGCCCCGCAGTTCAGCCTCGGCAAGTCCTTCCCGGGCTTCGCCCCGGTCGGGCCGTGGCTGGTCACGCCGGACGAACTGGCGGACCGGGACGACCTCGCGCTGGGCTGCGCGGTCGACGGCGAGACCGTGCAGGACGGCCGCACCCGCGAGCTGATCTTCCCGGTGGCCAAGCTGATTTCCGAGCTGTCGCGGACGATCACCCTGTACCCGGGCGACCTCGTCCTGACCGGAACCCCGTCCGGAGTGGGCGTCGGCCGCTCCCCGCAACGATTCCTGCGCGCCGGGGAAGAGCTGGTCAGCTGGATCGAAGGGCTCGGCGACATGCGGCAGACCTTCGTCGCGGCGAAGGAAGCCTGACATGGGCATGCACCGGCTGACCCGGGTCACCATGGGCGTCCCGAACGTCGCGGAAACCATTGCCTACTACGCGGATTTCGGCCTCGGCCACGTCGGCGAGGGCAACTTCACCACCCTCGAAGGCGGCGAACAGTTACGCGTCCGGCACGCCCCTTACCGGCAACTGCTCGAACTCGGAGTAGGAGTCGACGACGCCGACGACATCGCGCGAACCGCCGCACGGCTGAACAGCCTCGGCGTGGTCGGCACCGAAACCCCCACGGCGGTCACCGCGATCGGGCCCGTCTCCGGATTCGCAGTCCGCGTCGAGATCGCGCCGCGGATCACGCAGGAACCCGTCCTGGCCACGCCGTACAACGGACCCGGCCGCATCGAACGGTTCGGCCGCGCCCCCGGCGTGCTCCGCACCGGCCCGATCCGGCCGAAGAAACTCGGCCACTGCGTGGTGGGCACCACCGATCTCGACGCCACCATGCGGTTTTTCACCGAGGCACTCGGCTTCAAGGTCAGCGACTACATCGGCGACAAGGGCGCGTTCATGCGCTGCTCCGCCGATCACCACAACGTGCTCGCGCTCGCGGCCCCGGTGAACTTCCTGCACCACACGTCCTGGCAGGTCGACGACATCGACGACGTCGGCCGCGGCGCGGCGGCGATGCTCAGCGGCCATCCCGACCGGCACGTCTGGGGACTCGGCCGCCACCACGCCGGCTCCAATTTCTTCTGGTACCTCAAAGACCCGGCGGGGAATTTCAGCGAGTACTACTCCGACATGGACTGCATCCCCGAGGACGAGATCTGGACGCCGGAGGTTTTCGAAGGCGCACAAGGCTTGTTCAGCTGGGGCCCGCCCCCGCCGCCGTCGTTCCTGGAACCGGACGACCTCGGCGCGCTCATGACCGGTCAGCATTCCCCGCACTGAAAAAGGAGAAAAACATGTCCGAAGAGTTGTATGTCCGGCAGATCCCGGACGACCTGAACATCCGGTTCGTCGAGAACCGCATCGTGATCAAGCGCCCGGCGCAGGAGGTGTACGACTGGGTGACCACCTGGTCGAACCTGCCGAAGTGGCTGCCGATGGCGACGGGCACCGAGGTGAAGCGCGGCACCGAAGGCGTCCCCGCCGAACTCGGCGACGTACTGCTCGAAACCATCCAGCCGGAACTGAACGAGAAGCCGAAGCTCTACACCGTCGTCGCGCGGGTGCCCGGCAAGCTGTGGACCGTCGTCGGCCGCGACGTCCTCGACGACGGCACGCCGGCACCGGCGATGCACGCGATCGCCACCTTCACCACCTTCGACCTCGGCGACGGAACCACGCTCTTCTGCCGCCTGTTCGAGCGCCTGATCCCGCCCACCGAACCGCCCGGCCCGCACCCGGTCGAGGACCCGGCCCGCATCCAGCCCGGCCTGGAACTGATCAAGGCACACGTCGAGGGCACCGCCGCGTAACAGCGGCCGGGCGGGGAACCCTGATTTCGTCAGGGTTCCCCGATCTCTACCGCGTGACGGTGATCGTCGGGCCGCTCAGCGTTTCGTACGAATAATTGTCTCCCACGAACTGGTGCTCGATGCCGTACTGTCCGAGTTGCGCGTTGGCGAACACCCCGATGGAGAAGGTGAAGGTTTTGGTTCCGTTGAGCGGGACATCGCCGATGTCGTAGCGAATGGTGTTGCCGGCCTGGTAGCAGTCCGCGCAGGTACTGACGTCCAGAAGCTGATTTATCGCACCGTTCGCCACGCCGAGGCCCAGCTTTCCGCCTTTCAGCGGATCGGCCTCCGCGTTCGACAGGGTCACCGAGAAGGTCACCGTCGCTCCTGGCGCGACCGTGCCGGGCGCGACGGTCACCGAACTGGACGGGGGCGGTTCCGCGGTCGTTTCGGCGGTGGCGGAAGTGCTCATCGCCACCAGTCCGAGAGCGCACATCGCCGCGACAATAAGTTTTCTCATGCCAGCTGCTCACCCACTCCGTACTTTGACTTCACCCACTCAACGGATCGGCCCGCCGTGGCCGTTCGGAGCATCGCTGTTCATTCTTTCGGCCGCACTGAATTGCGACACCGTGAAGCCGGATTGACCACAGGCGGGGAATACGACCTCCTTCTGGGTCAAACCCCCGACAGGTCGACGTTATCCCGGAAATAATAGCGGGAATCGCGGCACGGGAAAACCAGTCAACTCTGGCTGTCCGGGTCCCCCGCACCGAGCAGCCGCAACCCCTTGTCCAGCGCCGACAGTTCGGCCTCGCCCAGGAAATGCTCGCGGACCGCGCGGGCGTGGGCCGGCAGCGCGTCCTCGTACGCGCGCGAACCCGCTTCGGTCAGGGAAATCCGCATGAGCCGGCCGCGCCCGGCGGTCTCCCGGCCGACGAGACCGCGCCGGTGCATGCGAGCGAGCTGATGCGAAAGCCGGGTCGCGGTCCAGCCCGTCCGCTCGCCGAGCAGTTTCTGGCTCAGCTGCCCGTCCTCGGCCTCGTGCAGGCGCGCCAGGATCTGGAAGTCCGCGCCGGACAGGCCGGTCGCGGCAAACAGATCCCGTTCGACCGCGGCGACCACCGTGCCGCTGAACTGGACGAACGATCGCCACACCTGCTTCTCCCGCGCGGAAAGCGGCTCGCGGCTCATGATCTCCCTCACTGGACTCCGGCTCCTCAGGCAGTGTCGATGCTATGACTTGATACGTCAAGTTGACACATCAGGAGGACGTTATGCAGACAGTGGCGGTTCTCGGAACCGGCGGCGCGGGTGCCGCGATGGCGCGGCGGCTCCGCGAGCACGGCTTCGCCGTCCGCGCGTGGAACCGGACCGAGTCGCGCGCCCGGCCGTTGGCAGCGGACGGCGTCGAGGTCTTCCCGACGGCGGCAGAGGCGGTGCGGTCAGCCGAAGTCGTGCTCGTGACGGTGTTTGACGCGGCGGCGGTGCTGGCGGTGCTGAGCCAGATCGCGCCGGCCCTCGGCGCCGGGACGGTGGTGGCGCAGAGCGCGACCGTCGGCGCGGACATCGACGAGATCGCCGACTCCGCGGACCACCTCGGCGTGACTTTGCTCGACGCGCCGTTCCTCGGCAACCCCGGCACCGCCCTCACGTTCATGGTCGCGGGGGCTCCCGAAGCCAAACAGCTGGCGAATCCGGTCTTCACGGCGCTCGCGTACACCGTCATCGACGTCACGGACCACCCCGGCAGCGCGAGCCGGCTGAAGCTGGCCTGTAATACCTGGCTCTTGGGACTGAACGCGATGGCCGCGCAGGCCGCCGCGCTGACCGAATCGTTCGGCTTGGACGCCCGGCTCTTCCTCCGCGCCGTCGCCGACTCGAACGCCGACAGTGCGTACCTGCACTACCGCGCGGTGCATCTGACCGGCGACTCCGACGAGGTGCTGGTCCCGGTCCGCGCCGCGCTCAAGGACCTCGGCCACATCCGCTCCGCCGCGGCGTCGGCCGGAGTGCCCGATATGCTGCTGGACCCGCTCGCGCAGCTCTACACCCGCGCCACCGACACCGGACTCGGCGACCACGACCTGACCGCGGTCCGCGTCGTACTCGGCGAGAAGCCCGCCTGACGCGCCCGGATCATTCCACCGGAACCCAGTCGCCTCCGGCGGGACGATCGGAGTGGGTGGACGCGCTGGTCATGAATCGCCCCTGGACGACGCGCACCCAGGACCCGTCGAGCGGAAAGACGAGCACGAACTTCGCTCCGTCGTTTCCGCGCACCATCGCGCCCGTTCTCAGGTTTCCGAGGAATTCGATGATGTCTCGTTCGATTTCCGTCGCGAATTCCCGGTATTTCTCCTGGGACAGGTCGTACAGGTCGGTGTCGATGGCGTAGGTGGCACGTTTGCCGGTCACCGGGTCCCGCGCCGCGAACTCCAGCCCGAGCCACCGCCGCGGATCGACGGTCACGGTCGCCTGCCAGGTCTGCCCGGCCAGCTCCCACCTCGACGGGCTGCGGGAGACCACCGTCCACGCGGTGGTTTCCCGCAGCTCGTGAAGGAAAGCAAGCAACTCGGACGTCATGCCGCCGAGTCTAAGCCGCTCGGCTCAACGAACGGTGAACGGCAGGATCGAATAGGAATGCTGGCAGTCCAGCGCCACCCAGTAATTCCCGTTCCCGGCCGGGGTCACGTCCGGCAGCACGGTCGTCCGGACGCTGCCTTCATACGTGTGCGGGTACGGCTGGTACCCGGTCAGCACGTTCGACCACAGCTGGCGCAGCGGACCGTCGTCCCTGCTGCACAGCCAGCTCACCGTGACCGGATCGCCGGGCGCGCCCGAATTCGGGTCGAGAGTGAGCTGCGAAGTCCTCAGCGACGCGGCCGAGGCGGGTGCCACCGCCACGGTCCCGGCCAGCGCCAGTATGCCGAGCACGGCAATTGTTCGACGGATCATGAGCCCTCCCCAGAGTTCGAACCTCCTACGATAGAACCGCTTGTGGAGGTGTGTCCAATGCCAGGGCACCGGTCCGCGAAGTGTGCTCAGCCGACCGGAATCCTCGGCAGCACAAGGCACGGCCGCTGGTTTTCGTTGCTGCGCAAGGTGGTCCGGCCGCTAAAGACCGCGCGGTCGCCGGGCAGCTAGCGTCCGCGACTCAGTCAGCCGGGTCAGCGGGCAACGGCAGCGGGCCGCTCCGGAACAGCAGCGCGGCCAGCACCGCGCTGCCGAGGAAGACCGCCGCCGCGATCCAGAACACCAGGTGGTACCCGGCGAAGGTCGCTTCGGCGGTGGACCCCGGGTGCGCCGCCAGGTATCCGGCGATCGCGGACGTGGCGAGCGAGCTGAACACCGCGGTTCCGATGGACCCGCCGATCTGCTGGGCCGTCGTCACCAGCGCGGACGCCACCCCGGCGTCGTGGGGCCGGACACCGCTGGTCGCGGCGTTCTGCACCGGGCCGAAGATCAGCCCGAAGCCGGCTCCGGTGACGAGCAGGGCGGGCAGGATGTCGGCGGCGTAGCTCGAATCGGCGCCGATTCCGGTGAGCAGCACCATGCCGACGGCGGCGAGGAGGCAGCCGAGCGGAACGAGCGGCCGGGGTCCGGTGCGCGGCAGGAGCACCGCGCCGGAGAACACCGCTCCCGCCATGACCATGCCGATCATCGGAAGGAACGCGACGCCGGTCCGCACCGGGCTGAACCCCAGCGTGTTCGCGAGGTAGAAGGTGAGGAACAGGAAGACCGCGAACATCCCGGTCCCGCAGATGCCCAAGGTCAGATACGCCGCGCCCCGGACCCGGTCCAGGACCACCCGCAGCGGCAGCAGCGGATGCGCGACACGACGTTCGACGACCACGAAGGCGGCGACGAGCACGATGCCCGCCAGCACCGGACCGAACGTGCGGATGTCTTGCCAGCCATGGGTTTCCGCGGTTCCGAGGCCGAAGACGATGCCGATCAGGCCGAGTACGACGACGACCGTTCCCGCGACGTCAAGCCGGACCCGCTGCGGCCGGTCGCCGTCGTGGAGAAGCACCAGCCCGCCGACGAACGCGACCGCGGCGATGATGAGGTTGACGTAGAGGCACCACCGCCACGACAGGCCTTGTGTGAGCACACCGCCCAGCACCAAGCCCACCGCTCCGCCAGCACCGGAGATCGCGCCGAAGATCCCGAACGCGCGGCCGCGTTCCTTCGCGTCGTCGGCGAAAGTGATGGACAGCAACGACAATGCGGCCGGCGCGAGCATCGCGGCGAACGCGCCCTGCCCGATTCGCGCGGCCAGCAGCGTCGCGAAGTTCTCGGCGGCGCCACCCACCGCGGAGGCGAGCGCGAACCCGCCGATGCCGACGAGGAACAGCCGCTTCCGTCCAAAGTAGTCGGCCAGCCGGCCGCCGAGGAGCAGGAGACTGCCGAACGCGAGCGCGTAGCCGGTCAGCACCCATTGCCGGTAGTCGGCCGGGAAGCCGAGGTCGTGCTGCGCGGACGGAAGCGCGATGCTGACGATGGTGGAATCGAGGATGTCCATCAGCTGGGCGAGGCTCAGCACGACGAGGGCCAGCCAGCGATGCTTGTGGCGCACGGCGTTTCCGGGCGCGCTGGGAGGAGCCGACGGGGCGGTCCCGGTCGGCGAGAGGTCAGGATTCATGAAGTTCTCTCGAGTGAGTGAGGGGCTCGTCAGCCGGGCAGCAGCACGAGCTTTCCGCGCACGCGCCCCGATTCGCCGACGCGGTGCGCTTCCGCGACGTCGGCCAACGGGAACGTCTGTCCAACGGGGAGGGTGAACCGGCCGGCTTCGACCAGTTCGCTGAGCTGGGAGAGCACGTAAAGCGCGTGTCCCCCGTCGCCGCGGCTGAACCGCACGCCGTACTGCTGGGAACCGGCGAAATCGGCGAGGGTGATGACGTTTTCCGGGGCGCCCGCGAGCTGGATCAGCTCCGGCAGGACACCGCTCCCGGCGACGTCCAGGGCCAGGTCGACGCCGTCGGGCGCGAGTGCGCGGACCCGGTCCGGCATCCCCGGTCCATAAGCGACAGGTTCGGCACCGAGCGAGCGTAGAAAGTCATGTGTGGCAGGGCTTCCGGTGCCGATCACACGCGCTCCCCTGGCGACGGCGAGCTGCACCGCCGCGCTGCCGACGCTGCCCGAAGCACCGCTGACGAGCACTGTCACCCCGCCATCCACGCCGAGCTGATCAAGCGCCCGCGCGGCGGTCTCGGCGGCGGCCGGCAAGGCGGCCGCTTCGGCGAAACTGAGCGACGGCGGGATGGGCTCGTAGCGGAACAGCACGGTCAATTCCGCTTGTGCGCCACCGGAAACCGCGAAACCGAAGACGCGATCGCCGACGGCGACGTCCGTGACGCCCTCGCCGAGTTCGTCCACGATACCCGCCGCTTCGTGCCCCATGGTCTGCGGAAGTTCCTGGTCCATCAGGCCCTGGCGCTTCTTCCAGTCGCTGGCGTTGATCCCGGCGGCGCGCACCGCGATGCGCACCTCGCCGGGGCCGGGGTGCGGATCCGGCAGATCCACGATCTCGAGGACTTCCGGGCCGCCGAAGCTGCTGAACCGGACCGATTTCACGAGAGGCTCCCTTCCCGGAGAGGCAGGCACGGGAAATCGTGCCCCGCCCAGAGGTTCGCGGACGCCTGTTCGGGATAAGACCGCACGATCGGGTCGGCGTCGATCACCCAGGTCGTGCCGGTGTCGTCGAATTCGCCCCATCCGGGGCCGTCGCCGCGCGCGAAGGCGGTCCAGGCCGCCCGGATCGCCGCCGAGACCGCGACCAGTTCGGCATTGGGTTGCGGCCCCAGCATTTTCTCGACCAACGGACCGGTCAGGTTCCCGAAGGTCAGCGCGACGTCCGCGCCGTGACACGCGCCCAGCGCACCGCCGTTGCCGGGCGCTTCGAGGACGAATTCGTAGCAGAAGGTGCGACCGGCGTGGTTCCGGGCGAGGTTCGCGGAGGGCATCCGGAACAGCCAGTCGGAATGGACCAGTTCGTACAGCTTCTCCGGCGAGGCTTCCGGGAAGGCCGCGCGATACGCCTCGGCGTCCGGAGCCAAGGCGGCGAGCGCGTCCGCCGCCATCTCCGCGGTCACCCGGCCCCGCGCCGCCAGCATCTTCCGGAACTCGTCGCGGGTGTGCCCGACGATCAGTTCGACGTCGCGGGAAGCACCGTCGCGGAGAGCTTCCCAAGGCGTGGCAGGGAGAACGTCCCCGTCGACAACCGGTGCGTACGGCGACACTCCATAGGCGAAGCTGCCCCAGCGATCGACGTATTCGCGCAGATCAAGCTTGCCGACTGCCGCCGCGATCTCGGCCATGACGTCCGCTGCCAACTCGGGCGAGACAAAGGTGCCCAGCACGCTCTGCGCGATCGCCCGATGGAACAGCCTGGCCGCGCGCGGCATCGCAAGCAACGCGGCGACCGCGCCCGCCCCGGCGGACTGACCGAAGATCGTGACCCGCTCCGGGTCGCCCCCGAACGCGGCCGCGTTGTCCCGGACCCACTCCAGCGCCGCGACCTGATCCAGCAACCCGCGGTTCGCGGGCGCCCCGTCGATCTGCCCGAACCCCTCGGCCCCGACGCGGTAGTTGAAGGTCACCACGACGACCTCTTCGGCGAGCACCGCCCCGTCGTAGCCCGGATCGGCCGAGCTGCCAGCCAGGTAACCACCGCCGTAAACCCACACCATCACCGGGCGACGGCCGGACAAGTCGCTGGTCCAGACGTTCGCCGTGAGACAGCCGCGCCCGTCGTCAGGCGGACTCGGCGGCGGTGCCACCGCAGAAGACGGCACCTCCGCCTGCGCCGGAATCGGACCGAACGCCGAGGCGTCGAGCACGTCCGCCCACTCGCGCGGCGGCCGCGGCGCGGCGAAGCGCAGGTCGCCCACGGGCGGCGCGGCGAAGGGAATGCCGCGGAACACCACGCGGGCACCCTCGACGGTTCCGCGCACCCGGCCGTGCGAGGTCGCCACCACCGGGCGCAGGTCGGTCAGTTCGTCCACGAACACCGTTCTATCAACGAACAGTGTTCCTGTCAACGCGCAAGAAACCCCCGGAGACGCCTCCGGGGGTTTCTTTACCGCCTACCGGCGAGCGAGACCGTCGATCATCAGCGCGAGCGAGAAGTCGAACCGATCGTGCCCCTCACCGGCCGTAAGCTGGGCAGCATGGCTTGCGGTATAAGGAAATTCCGCCGCGGGCAACGACTCGAGCCGCCGCCGCATCTCGTCCCGACCCACGATCCACACCGCGTCCTTCTCCGCCACCCTCCGCCGCACGATCGACGCCTCGAGGCAGTACGCGGCCATGTAGAGCAGAAGCGTGTCGACCCCCCACGCCGCAGCCTGCGCCGGGACACCCCCGGTGCGCAGGATCGCCAGCATCCCCTCGTTGAGCCGCGCGGTGTCGAGGTCAGTGGGCGCCACCGCGAACGCGGCTCCGGAGATGCCGGGATAAGCCAGGTAGAGATCGCGGAGCTGGACACAAACGTCGCGAATCTGATCACGCCAGCCCGCCGGATCCGGCTCGGGCAGGACGATCCTCGAGCACAGCCGCGCGATGAGCAGCTCGTCGAGATCGGTCTTGTTGACCACGTGCGCATAGAGCGAGGCGGGCCCGGTGTTCAGCGCGTCGGCCACGCGGCGCATGGACAACGCCTCGTACCCCTCAGCGGCGACGATCTCCAGCGCGGCATCGACAACCTGCTCGACCGTGATCGGCACCGTCCGCCGCCGGGATTTGGAGCTGGCTCCGGAGGTCGGCGACTGATGTCGTGCGGCGCGTCGTTCTTTGGGATCCACCTGGGTACCTTATCGCGGAGTGTTCGTTTGCCGAACGCTGTTCGTCACTCACCCTGCCCGGGCGGGTTCTGCCCGGGGCGACCGGTGCGCCAGGCCACGTAGAGCCCGGTCAGCGCGATGGCGATCAAGGCGATGGACTCAGGCGTGACACCGAGAGCGGTCAGGAGCACGCCGGTCGCGAGCACAGCCACGAAGGCGATCAGGTCAAGGTGCCGTTGCATGCCATCAGCCTTGCGGCCGCCCTTGATCCTTTCAAGAAGCCTGGCAGCTTTCGCGAAAAACTCGCGCCGGCGTATCCGAACTGGCTCGAAATGCGTCTCGGCGAGCAATTCCGGAGACAATAGTTCCGCCCACCAGGCAATCGGTCCACTGTGTTCGGAGAACCATCGGAAAATGCGCGCGAAGCGGCGAGCTGGACCCTAGAACCGGTACCGCAGCACCCGAGTCCCCTGCCGGGACAACGCCGCACTCCACCCCATCACCCGAGTCACTCCACGCAGCGGCTGCGGGAAACAAGCCACCTCCGGAGCCCGCGTGAGCAACTGCTCCTCCGCCAGCGTCAACCCGGCCCGCCACTTCTCCGGCTCGTGCGCATCATCAAACCCCTGCGCCGCCGTGATCCCGATGGCCTTGATCGTCGGGTGATACTTCATCGACCAAGCGGCAAAGCGGGTATAACCGTTAAGCGCAAGTTCCCCAGCACCGAAATGCGCCGTCAACCCCTGCACCATCCGCTGAAACGTGTCCCCCGGCAGAAACGGCAGCACCCCCTCCGCCACGATCATCGCCGGTCGATCGCGCGGCAAGGAAGCGACCCAGCCAGACGAGGTCAAATCCGCGCCAATGCACTGAGATGGAAGAAACTGCGACCGCAAGGCAACAACGTCAGGAAAATCGACGTCATACCAATCAACGCCATCGGGCGGGTCGCAACGGAGCGCCCGAGGATCAAGCCCGCAGCCGAGGTCGACCACGACAGCATCGGGGTGAGCGGAAACGAAAGCCCGAACCGCATCGTCGAGTTTCTTGGCTCGCAAGGCGGTTCCGCAGACGAGGCTGGGTTTCACCTTGAGCCGCGCGAAGTCGTAGTCGATTTCCGCGGCGATCCTGGCGGAATGGACGTCGCCGAGGATCGGGTGCGGGGACTGGGAATCCAGCGCCTTGGCGTGGAGGGTGAGCAGCAGGGTTTCCCGGAGCGGGTCCAAGCGCACGAGAGGTCCTTTACGTTTTCAGGGGATGGCGCGCGGCGAGATCGCGCAGCCAGGTCAGCGACTGCCGCGCGGCGCGGATGCGTTCGGTGTTCGGTCCGCCGCCGGCGAGTTTCATGCCCTCGTCGGCGATGTCTCCGAAGGCGCCAAGGCTGTCGAGCTTGCGCTGGATGACCTTGTGCCAGGCGTCGTCCTCGATGCGGTAATACGTGGTGCGGTCGCCGGGGACGCGGACCTTGCGAATGAGCCCGATGGTGGTCAGGAAGCGCATGTTCGACGTCAGCGAGGCGCGGCTGGCCTGGATCGTGTCGGCGATCTGCCCCGCGGACTGCTCAGGCGGATCGCAGATCATCAACAGGCCGAGGATGCGCCCGGTGATCGGCGGGAGCGCCCATTCCTCGACACAGAACGTCGCCACCCGCTCGACCCACCGCAGCACCTCGTCCTGGTTGTCCTGCTCGGACATTCGCGTCCTCCTCGGCCGGCTCGTCGGATTCCGTCACTCTGTCATGACGGCCTCCCGGCCAGGCACCGGCGTGGCGGCGGGCAGCGGGGCCCGGCGCAGGTGCTGGTCGAACCAGTCGACGGCGAGCGCCATCGCCTCTTCCAGGCCAGGTCCGGTGTAGAGACCGAGCACGTCGTAGGGCAGCACCTCAAGCCGCTTCGGCTCGCCTGCCTTGGCGAACGCGCTCTGCGCCTCCTCCAGCACGTGGTACGGATCCCAGCCGCCGTTGGCGATCATCAGCAGCGGCGTCGGCGCCAGCCGGTGGATCAGGTGCTCCGGCGCGAACGTCAGCAGATGCTCGGTCGAATCGAGCGTTTTTTCGTTGCGGTAGGCGGGAAACATCTCCGCGGCCACGTCCGGCGCGTCCCGCACGCGGTCCCCCAGGCTCAGATGCGGGACCCGCGCGCTGGGCTCGCCCTCGTACCGGCGCTGCCAGTCCTCGTCCAGCTGATCCCGCACCGCGCGCACCCCGGCCCAGCCGGCCAGCCGTTCCAGGAACCGCCACCCGTCCCACACGCTGGGGCTCTGCACCACGACGCACTTCGCCCGCCGATCGAGCACGGCCGCCTGCACCGCGACCGATCCGCCGACGCTGACTCCCCACAGCCCGATCCGTTCCGCGTCGATCTCCGGCCTGCTCCGCAAATACGAGATCGCGCTGCGGAAATCCTCGACCTGCCGTTCGGGATAGTCCTGCCCGCGCGGCTCGCCCTCGCTGCCGCCGACCGTGCGGTAGTCGATCGCCAGCACGGCGAACCCGGCGCGCACGAAGTACGGCGCGAAAACCGCGAGGGCTTCCTTGACCATCACCCCGCTGTGCCCCAGCACCAGGCCGGGAACCGGCCCTTCGGCCTCCGGCAGGTACAGATCGCCCGCGCACCGGGTGCCGAGGCTGAGGAAGTGCACGTGTTCAGGGCTCATGGCCGTTCTCCCTTCTCGTTGCTAGTTATTTCAGTCTGCACTGAAACAACTAGCAACGTCAATCACTCGCCTGGTCGCACATATACAGTTCATCGGTATATGCTTCCCTCATGACAGATGGCGCTATGCGGGAGCCGACCTTCCTGGTCCTCACCGCGCTAGCCGCCCAGCCTCAGCACGGCTACGGCGTACTCCGCGACGTCGAAGCGATCTCCGGCGGCCAGGTCACGCTGCGGGCGGGCACGTTGTACGCCGCGCTGGACCGGCTGTGCGCGGAGGGCTGGGTGGAAGTGGACCGCGAGGAAGTGGTGGACAGCAGGCTCCGCCGCTATTACCGGCTCACCGAACCAGGAGCCGCGCGGCTGACCGCTGAAATCCAGCGACGGCAACGGCACACCACCGCCGCCGAGCAACGGCTTCAGCTGCGCAGCGAGGGAGGATTGGCGTGAAAGACCGTCCGGCGAGAGAGCGGCATTACCGGCGGCTGCTCGCGTTGTATCCGCGCGCGCACCGAGCCGTGCACGGCGAAGAAATGCTGGGAGTGCTGCTCGACGATGCCAAGCCAGGGCTGGCGGAAACCCTGGACCTGCTGCGGGGCGCGGTCCAGGTGCACTGGCGGCACGCGCTCAGCGGACCGGACCGCCGGGACACCCTGGCGATAGTGAGCCTGCTGGCACCGGTGCTCCTGCTGGCCGGATCCGCTGCGACAGTACGGGAAATCCGGGTCGCGGCCGGACTGGAGGCCTGGGCGCCGAGGGTGTGGTCCGGCGCGCTCGCCGACGTTCCCGTGTGGTCCGCGTGGCTGATTGCCTTGGTACTGGGGATATCCGGCCGGCGGCGAGCCTCGGTGACGCTCGCGTGGCTGGCCACCGCGGGCTTGATCGCGGTCGCGATTGTCGATCCGGCGCGGCATTGGCCGGTGGAACTCGTCGCGGGCTGGGTAATGCTGAGCATTTTCGCGGCGGTCGCGATGACCGCGTCGCCCGGTCCACGACGAGGTTTGGCTCAGCTGGGCCGATTGCGCCTGGTCTACCTCGGCGGCACGGTGGCCGTATTAGTCGCTCTCACCACGACCGCGCGAGGCAGGCATCTTCCGCTCGCCGAGCTGATCCAGCTGGCGGTGCTCGTGGTGGGCGTCGGCGCGGCCTGCCGGCTTAGTACGCGAAGCGGCCGTCGCGCGGCGATGATCCTTCTCGTACCGCTCATCGCAGTACCGATTGCCGCCCGGGTACCCGTGGGTGCTTACTCCGCCTTCATTTACGCCACACCGGTGGTCGTCGCGGTGGGGATTGCCGTTGCGCTTCACCGGTTCGACCGGTGCCTGCCACGGCGGATCCACAGCCCGGCACCGCCGAGTCCGGCGCCGCCCAGCCAGAACAGGGGCTGATGGCTCAGGCCGGTCATGATGCCGACCGCGATCAGTCCGGTCGCCAGCAGCATCGCGAGCGCGAGCAAGGCGTGCCGCCGGATGGCCGGATCGCGGACCCAGCCGTCGACCGCGCTCGCCCAGTCCTGGGCCGGTTCGCCGTTCTTCTTCGTGTCGGCACGGGGCATCGTCGCGGTCCCTCCGGGTCAGTGCGGTGTCAGCTACTGAACGCTCGGAGAAGCACGGATCTCATGGAACAGCACGGCCCCCGGGAGTTCCCCAACTCCCGGGGGCCGCACTCGCTCATCTCCTTTACCCCCTCATCAAGGGCTTCCTGCACCCGGATCAGCCGACCCTGGTTCCCTCGATACGAGGAGCCTTGCACTGTCCGCTACGCGGACCCGGTCAGCGAGTCAGGAAGCTCGAGGGCCGCGACATACCACTTCGCGTCCCGGTCTCCGGACACCGCCGCGCGGTGCCACCACACGGCCGCGTCCTTCGGTCGGTCTAGCAGTTCCAGCAACTCCGCGACTCGGCGAGCCGCATCGCCCCTCCCCTTCTCCGCCTCCTGCACGCAGCGAGCCAGTTCGGTGTGGGGCCATCCATCGTGATCAGCCGGGCAAGCTCCGGCGGGACAGCCCCCGCCGGCACCGCGCACCCGCGCGGCATCCGCGTCCGCCGCATCGAGTGCGACGCGAATGCCGCGCAGGTGCGCGTTCCTGGACAGCTGATCGTGCCGAGTCAGGGCGTCGACGTTGTCGTGACTGAGGCCTACGTCCACCGCACCGCCCTTTCTCTTCTCATGCCAGGGTGGATGCCAGCCTCCGCAACTGCTTCCTGGCGCTCGACAAATAATTGCTGACCGTGCCCGGAGCCAGCTTCAGCAGCGCGGCGATCTCCGCTGCCTTGAAGCCGCCGACCTCGCTCAGGAAAAAGATCTCCCGGTGCCGGTCGGGAAGGCGCCGCAAGAACTCCAGCACCACGGCACGGTCGCCATTCCGCTGTCCCGGATCCAGAATCGCGACCTCTGGCTGCGCGGCCCGGACGATGAGCTTGCGCTCCCGGGCCTGGCGCCGCCGGTGATCGAGAAACAGATTCCGGACCACGGTCACCACGTATCCGATGCTCCACGGTCCTTCCGCATTCCCGGCCAGGACAATCGTCCACATTTTGACGAAAGCGTCCTGGACCAGGTCCTGCGCGAGTGCCGTGTCCCCTTCCGTGAACCTCTTCGCCGCGCGCAGCGCCGCGTCGTAGGCCTCGTCAGCGAACGCATCGAATGCTTCGCGAACCTTCATCCGGTCGCCGCTGCCGCCGCAGGGGGCGGCCGGCACGCACGACCAGCCGCCCGGAGACCCGTGGCACGGGAATTCTCCGGGCTCACCACCGGCATTACTCATCACCGGCGAACTCCTCACTCGCGGAACTGGCCCACCCGCCCGGGTGACGGGCGGGGAGGCAATTAGCTCCTCACCCCTCTAACGTCCGGGCCGCCGAGAACTTCACCCTCGGCCCGACCGTCCGATCGGGTGATCGGGTGATCGTTGCCCTATCGGACAAACACCGCAAACCTCAAGGCGGACAACCAGTGCGGTGCCGGATCCGTCGATTCCGCCCCGCGCGACCGGGCCGCTGTGGTTCACTGACTGTCACGAAGCGATCGCGGGTCCGAGGGGGTACCGAGGCCATGACGCACTGGGTGAGCATGCCGGTCAGCGGCGGCGAAGCCATTCTTTTCGAGACCGATCCGCCGGACGGCGCACGCCGCGGCGCCGGCGGGAACCAGCCGGTCGGCCGCGGTCCGTCGATCGAGCAGGCGTCCGAGTCGGTCCAGGAAGCGCTCCAGCGCATCCGGCCGGCGGCCGAGGCCGTGCTCGCCGAATTCCGGGCGATGGAACAGCAACCGTCCAAGATCAGCCTGCAGTTCGGCATCAAGGTCACCGGCGAGGCGAACCTGGCGATCGCCAAAACCGCGGGGGAGGCGAATTTCACGGTCAGCATGGAGTGGACCGCGCCGTCGTCATGAGCGCGGACCCGCTCGCCGCGGCCGTCGTCCGGATCAGCGGGGCGGCCGGTGTGGCCGGGGCCGGTTTCCTGGTGGCGCCCGGCCGGGTCGCCACGTGCGCGCACGTGGTGGCGATGGCGCTCGGCACCGACGGCGAACCCGGGCCGGAGGACCTCGTCCAGATCGACTTTCCATTGCTGGCCCCGAATTCCCGGATCCCGGCACGGGTGCTCGACTGGCAGCCCGAGGACAGCGAGGGAACCGGCGACGTGGCGGTGCTCCAGCTGGAAGCGCCGTCCCCGCCGGGAGCGCTGCCCGCGCCGTCGCGGATCACCTCCGACGTCCGCGGGCATTCGTTTCGCACGCTCGGTTTCCCGTTCGACCAGGAAGCCGGAATCTGGATCGAGGGCAAGCTGATCGGCGCGCAGGGCACCGGCCGGATCCAGATCGAGACCACCGCGGGACAGTGGCGCATCGAACCCGGCTTCAGCGGCGCGCCGGTATGGGACGACGACGCGAACGGCGTGGTCGGCATGGTGGTCACCCGGACCACCCGCAACGACACCACCGCGCATCTCGTCCCCACCACCGCCCTCGGCGACGTCTGGACCGCGACGGCGGAAAACCCTTACCGCGGACTGAAACCACTCGAGGAAGGAGACGCCCGGCTCTTCCACGGCCGCGACGCCGAACTGGCCGGACTCGCCGAGCAGGTCGCCCGCGAAGACCTCGTCGTGGTGGCCGGTCCCTCCGGCTCGGGCAAATCGTCGCTGGTCCGCGCCGGCCTGCTGCCCCGGCTGCGCGGCGAGGGCGCGCGGGTGTTCGACCTGCGCCCGGACACCGGAACCGAACCGGTCGCCATGTTCGCCGCAGCCGTCGGCCAATCGGTCGAAGATCCGCAGGCCGCCGCGAACGCACTGGTCAAAGACGGCAACACGGTGCTCTTCGTCGACCAGTTCGAGGAAATCGTGGTCGCGGACCGCGACGGCGCGCGCCGGCTGCTCGAACTGCTCACCCGGATGATCGCTTCGCAACGGCGGGAATCAGGCAAACCGGCACCGCTGCGGGTCATGCTCACGTTGCGCGCGCGGTCCCTCGACACGCTCGTCACGCGGGAGACGGCGGACCGGCTGAACAAGGCCGTCCGCTTCCTGCAGCCAATGTCACGCGAAGAGCTTTCCGCGGCGATCACCGGACCGGCCGCCAAGGTCGGCGGGCTCGCCTTCGAATCCGGCCTGGTGCCACGCATCCTCGACGACGCGATGGACCAGCCCGGCACGCTCCCGTTGGTTTCCCTGGTGCTGGAACGCCTTTGGCAACAACGACACGGCGGCTGGCTCACCCACGCGGCCTACGAAAAACTCGGCCGGGTACCCGGCGCACTGGGCAAAGCGGCCGAAGAAGCACTCGAGGCCCTGCGTCCGTCCGAAAAGGACCGAGCACGCAGACTGCTGGTCCAGCTCGCCCGCCCAGACGGCGACGCGGGATTCGCCCGCCGCTCGGTCCGGCTCAGCGAACTCAGCCCGGAACTGCAGGAAATCGCCCACGAACTCGCCACCCGCCGCCTCGTGGTACTCGACGACGACCAGCGCGCGGACCTCGTCCACCAGGCACTGATCGACTACTGGCCCCAGCTGCGGGACTGGCTCGCCGAGGACCGGGATTTCCTGCTCTGGCAAGCAGACCTGCGCCAGGACATCGACCAGTGGGAACAGTCCGGCCGAGACCACGGCAGCCTGCTGCGCGGAGCCGCCCTCGCCACCGCCCGGCAATGGCTCACTCAGCGCGGCTCGGATATCACTGCGCCACAACGGGAATACGTCGAACGCAGCCATGCTGCTGAGCGACGCGGCATCCGCCGGTGGCGCATCGTCACGGCCGTCGCACTAACCCTGGCGCTCGCGGCGAGCGTGCTTACCGTCGTGGTACTGCGCAACCAGGCGACGATCAACGACAACCTGCATACGGCCAATGCTATTTTGCTTGCCCAGGAATCCTTGCGGGACGCGAACGGCCAGGACACCTCGGCTTTGCAGATGGCGCAGGCGGCTTGGCGGGAGAATCCGCGTGGCAGTGAGGCTTATGGGGCGTTGCTGCAGCAGGAGCTGTATTGGCGGGGGATTGACCGGATCCTTCCTCCGCAGCACATCGACTCGAACATCCCCATTCTGTCCAGTTCGGACGGTCAGCGGGTCGTTCTCCGGTCGACTGACCCCACGGCACCGGCAACCCTGTGGCAGGGCCTCGCCGGGCCCGCACCCCAGTCGCGGCCGCTCGGTGCCAAGCCCACAGCTTTCCTGGAACTGAGCCCGGACGGCAAACTGCTCGCCGAGTCCGGGTACGAGCCCGGCATCAAGATCTGGGAACTGGACAGCGCTGCCCCGCCAGTCGTCCTGCGTGCCGACGAGACGACGACCTTCCAGTTCGTCTCGTTCAGCGCGAACGGCCAGTATGTGCTGGGAGTGCCCTACGAGAGCACTGACCCGTCCCGGCACGTGCGGATCTGGGACCTGCGGACCCGCCGCCCGGTCCCCACTCCGCTGACCGTGGGCCCCGGCATCTTGACCGAGCCCACGGCTTACCCGTCCGATGACGGACGCCAGGTGATCATGGTCGCTCCGTCGGCCGACCCCAACGGCAAGAACGAGGCGGTCGTGCGCGATGCCGGAACCGGCGAGCGGATCCGGTCGCTCGGCCACGGCGTAGTGCTCGACCACGGCCGGAAGATCGCCGCGTGCGACGGCGGAACGATCACGCTCCTCGACAACTCCGGCTCCCGGCTGGGGCCGACGGATCCCGGCGTCGACTGTTCCGGCTTGAAGGCAGACGCCACCGGGCAGTTCTTGCTCGTGAACCGGCCGCAGGACAGTGCGCTGGGAGCGCTGCACTGGCCAGACCGGAAGTGGTACTTCTTCGCCGATCCCAGGACGACGGTGAACTGGGCGGCCAACACCTCGATAGCCCCGCTCCTGGTTGCCGATCCCGGCGGCCGGCTGACCGCGCTGACCATCCGGAACGGGTCCATGCAGCTCAGCAACGTGGCGACGGCCGAAACCAAGCCGGCCGGCACGACGAACTGGCGCCCGAACGCGCAGTCCCCGGACGGACAGCGCTGGGCCGCCCGCACAACGCACGGAGAACTCGCACTCGTCGACGCGCGCGAGCAAGTGCTCAAACAAGCCGCCGTGCCCTCGCCGAGCGCCCTTTCCTTCGACTCCAGCGGAAAGCACATCCTGTCCGTCAGTAACGGGGTACTGCGGACCTACCGGGCGGACGATCTCTCCCTCGAACACGAAACCCCATTGCCTGGTGTTCCGGATCCCAACGACAGCGGCACGATCGTCGCCGTCCCCGGCCAGCCCGTGGTCGTCGTGTACGCGAAGACAGCCACGTTCTGGGACCCGGCCACCGGGCAGCAGACCGAGCCACCGCTGCCGCTGCCGACTCAAGACGACTTCGCCGAGAAAGCAGAGCCAAGGCCGGGACACCCCGGGCAACTCTTCGTCTACGGCGGGAAAACAGCCGCCCTGTGGGATCTTCCGAGCCGGAAAGCGATCGAGACTTTCCACTCGGACTTCTACCCCGGCACCCCGGCCATCGACCCCACCGGCTCCTTCGCGGCCATGGTCAACGGAGTGGTCAGCGGGGTGGTCTTCCTCGACCTGAACGCGAACCGGATGCTGCCGACGATGCCCGCCGAGCTGAACACCCTGCACGGCATCGACGGCGACTACCTCTTCGGGGAAAGCACGCTGAACTTCCAGGTGTGGCACTGGCCCGACCACAAGCTGGTGACCAACACCAAGCTCGGCGACCAAACGCTCAACCGGGCCGTCGAGAACGGGAAGCTGATCCTCGACACCAGGCCGGGGCCCAGGCCGTCGATTCCGCTCGACGGCGCGGCCTGGATGCGACACCTGTGCGGGATCAACAACCGGGACTTCACTCCCGCGGAGAAGACCCGCCTCCCCGCCGGAGTGGAGCAGACGCGGCCCTGTCCGTGATCCCGCAGATCGTTCCGGGCAAAAGAATGCCCTTATCGCCACCCAGAAAGGTCCGCAGAGGAAGCACCCGTCAGAAGATCGCCACCGGATTGACCGGCACACCCGTCAACCCGTGGATCCGAGGCGGAGCAGCCACAAGCAAGAAGCTATACCGCCCCAGCTCAGCACAAACCGCGGCCAGTTCGTCGGCGTCCACCGCGTCGATCAACGGCATGCCCAGCCTCGGCAACGCGACCCCGTGCATCGCTGGCGGGATGCCTGGTTGCGCTGGCGGGTAAGCATCCGAGAGATCTCCGGCATACAACGAAACCCCGCGATCGTGCATCCACCGCGCCGCGTCGACGGTCATGCCGGGCATCGGGTTGCCGCGGTAGCGGGCCCGCACCCAGCCGAAGCGCGCGACGAGTGCGTCGCCGGATTCGACGTGGACACCGAAGCGTTCCTCCGCGGCGGTCAGGTCCCGCGCGGTGATCGTGTGGTCGGCGGGGACCGGGCCGTTGGCGCCGAAATCGAGCAGGACTCCCCTGGTCACGATGCCGTCAGCGAAGGCCGTGGTCGATCCGTGCACGACGCCGCCCATCGTGACGCTCTCGCTCGCCGGGCGGCCCGGGTACACCTGGCCGTCCTGCGGGATGTGCGCCAGCGCGTCCAGGTGCGTGGAGAGGACATGGTGGTTGGTGACCGTCATGGCGTCCGCGTACGCGAGCGCGGGGTTGCCGGTGTACAGCATGAGCTGCTGGACCGGCGACTCTTCGGCCGTCCGCGGCGGGAACGGGCCGCTGAGCACGGGCGACGGCTGGATCGGCACTGCCAGCGAGACTGAGCGGCCGGTGCGCACTTCCCGGCTGGCTCGTTCGCGGACCTCGTCGGTGATCAGGTTCAGCGTGCCGAGTTCGTCGTCAGCGCCCCACCGGCCCCAGTTGCTCGGCAGCTCGTCCTCGCTCATGGCGTCGAGCGTACTGATCATCAGCGAGCCGCCGGGATTTACCGATCGGGGTCGTGATCCGCCGCGTAGGAACGGCCCCACGCTGCCATCGCGTTCAGGACCTCCTGCGCGTTTTCGCCCAGTTCCGTCAGGCTGTACTCCACCTTCGGCGGCACTTGCGGGTACACCTCGCGGTGCAGCAGCCCGTCGGCTTCCAGTTCGCGGAGCTGGCGGGTCAGGACGCGGTCCGTGAGACCCGGCAGCAGGCGCGAGAGTTCGCCGAAGCGGAGCACGCCGTGATCGGCCAGTTCGTGCAGGATGCTCGGCTTCCACGCACCGCCCAGCACCATCGTCGTGATCTCGGCGGCGCAGGTTTTTCGCCAGGTGCGGACGGCTTTCTCGACCGGAGGGCGCATCTGGCCTCCTCACTATCCGTTCGGTTAGTACCGAACATTGAAGTCCGTACTTGTCCCGTGTGCAGGTGTCTGGACAAGATCGTCGCATGGCGCTGACCCGGGTGGAACCGCGACGCGGGCTGGTGTTGATTCCGCTTCTGGCCGGGGTGCTCGGCGGGAGCCTCGCGCTGAGCATGGTCAATACCGCGTTACCGCAGATCGCCGACGAACTGCGGGTGCCCGCGACGGCGCGAGCCTGGATCGTCGACGTCTACCCGCTCGCGCTCGCGGTCTCGATGGTCGGGGCGGCCCGAGCGGGCGACCGGTATGGGCGGCGACGCGTGCTGCTGATCGGGGTGAGCACTATGGCGGTGCTCAACGCGGTAGCTGCTGCCGCGACGAGCGCGACGTTGCTGATTGTGTGCCGTGGGCTGCTCGGGGTGGCCGGCGCGCTGATTCTGGCCGGGGTCGTCGGCACGATCGGTTCGCTTTTCTCCGGCCGCGGTCTCGCGTTCGCCAACGGGATGTGGGTCACCACGCTGGGCGCCGGGAACGCGCTCGGCCCGGTCGCGGGCGGGCTACTGACCGAAGGGCCGGGCTGGCGCTGGGTTTTCCTCGCGCTGGTGCCGCTCGCGGTGCTGACGATCGGGCTGGCGCTGTGGTTGCTCCCCGAATCGGTCGGCCAGGCCGCTGGCGGATGGGAGATCCCGAGCCTGCTGTGGTCGGCAGCGGCGATCGGCGGGATTGTGTATGGCCTGCAGGAAGCCACCGTCGCGCCGGTGCGCGGAATACCGTGCGCGGCGGCGGGTTTGGGCGCGGGGACGGTGTTCGTGCGGCGGCAGCTTCGGCTGCACGAACCGTTGCTGCAGGTCCGGTTGTTTCTGCGGCCGGGGTTCGCGTCGGCGTTCGCACGGATCGTGGTTTCCGCCGCGACGGCGGCGGCCTGTCTCTACCTCGTCAGCCTCGAACTCCAGCACGCGCAAGGACGTACGCCGATCGAGGCGGGGTTCGCGCTGGCTCCACAGGCCGTGGCCACCGCGGTCGGCGGGCTGGTCGCCCCGTTCAGTGTGAACTGGCTGCGCAGCCGGACGTCGACGTCCGTCGCGCTGGTGATCCAAGCGGCCGGGCTGATCGCGATTCCGTTGAGCCACACCGTTCTTCCGGTCGCGCTGGTCGGGTTCGGATACGGCGCGATCGGCACCTTGGCGACCACCGCGCTGTTCGAAGCCGCGACCGCCGAGCACGCCGGAGCGGCAGGCGCGACGCAGGAGGTCGGCTTCGCCATCGGCGCGGGCGGCGGAGTCGCCGTGTTCAGCACAATCGCCAACCTCGGCGGCGGAACAGGCTTCGCCGCCGCATTGGTCGCGGCGGGCGCGGTCACGCTGCTCACGGCGATTCGCTGACCTCCTCTCTTCCGGACGCGCTGGTCGGATACGGCGCGATCGGCACCCTGGCGACCACCGCACTGTTCGAAGCCGCCACCGCCAAACACGCCGGAGCAGCAGGCGCGACCCAGGAAGTCGGCTTCGCCATCGGCGCAGGCGGCGGAGTCGCCGTGTTCAGCACGATCGCCAACCTCGGCGGCGGAACAGGCTTCGCCGCCGCCCTACTCACGGCAGGCGCGGTCACCCTGCTCACAGCGATTCGCTGACCTCCTCCACTGTGGACTCGAGCCGCACCCACCGCGTCGCGCCGATCGAGTGCAGGAACGGTAGGTCGTGGCTGACCACGATCAGCGCGCCGGCGTAGGACTCCAGCGCCTGCGACAGCTGCCGGACGCTGGCCAGGTCCAGATTGTTCGTCGGCTCGTCCAGCAGCAGGAGCTGCGGTGCCGGTTCCGCCAGGAGCAGGGTCGCCAGCGTCGCGCGGAAACGTTCGCCGCCGGAGAGGCTTCCAGCGGGAAGGTCGGCTCGGCTGCCGCGCAACAGGAAGCGCGCGAGTTGAGCGCGGATCTCGTTGTTCGAGGCGGAAGGAGCCGCGCGCGCTACGTTCTGCGCGGCCGACAGCGTGTCGTCCAGCAGGTCGAGCCGTTGCGGCAGCCAGCGCACCGGGACCGGCACCCTGACCGTCCCGGACCGCGGCTGGATCGCTCCGGTGATCGTTTGCAGCAGCGTGGTTTTCCCCGATCCGTTCGGCCCGACGAGCGCGATCCGTTCCGGACCGCGCAGCTCCAGGTTCACCGCGAGCCCATTCCGAAGCTCCACATCGGACAGGGTGAGTACCTCTTTTCCGGACGGTACCGAGGTTTCCGGCAGGTCGATCCGGATCTCGTCGTCGGCGCGGACGATCTCCGCGGCCTCCCTCAGCCGGTCTTGCGCCTCCGCGACCTTGCCGAGGTGCATCGTGCGATGCTTTCCGGCGGCGATTTCCGCGTCCTCCTGCCGTTTCCGCATCCGGACCTTCGGCTCCCGCTTGTTCTCCCACTGTTTCCGGCCGTAACGGGCGCGCCGGTCCAGCTTCGTCCGCGCCTCGACCAGCTCGCGTTTCTGCCGCTTGAGATCCGACTCGGCCGCCCGCACCATCCGCTCGGCCGCCTCCTGCTCGACCGCGACCGCTGCCTCGTAATCCTCCAGATTTCCGCCGTAGAAGGTCACCGCGCCGGAGCGGAGGTCGCCGATCCGGTCGACGTGGCGCAGCAGCTCGCGATCGTGCGAAACCAGGACCAGCACGCCTTTCCACGCCCGCACCGCCTCGCCGACCAGCCGCCGGGCCCGCCGGTCCAGGTTGTTGGTCGGCTCGTCGAGCACCAGCACGTCCGGCTGCTTCAGGAACTGCGCGGCGAGCCCGAGCAGGATCAGCTCGCCGCCGGACAGCTCGCCCGCCCGCGCGTCGAGTGCGACGTGCTCAAGGCCGAGTTGATCGAGCGTGGCGCGGGTGCGTTCCTCGACGTCCCACTGATCGCCGACGGTCGCGAAGTGCCGTTCGTCGGCGTCCCCGCGTTCGATCGCGGCCAGCGCGGCCCGGATCTCGACCAGGCCGAGCACCTCGTCCACCCGGCGTTCCGACGCGAGGATCAGGTTTTGCGGCAGGTAGCCGAGTTCGCCGGACACGCTGACCGAGCCCGCGTCCGGCGCCAGCTCGCCGGAGATGAGCCGCAGCAGGGTGGATTTTCCAGACCCGTTGAGCCCGATGAGCCCGGTGCGGCCCTCGCTGATCGCGAGGGTGAACCGGTCGAAGACGACCTCGCCGTCCGGCCAGGCGAAGCTGAGGTCACTGCACACAATGGACGAAGACATAAAAGCTCCCTTGTTCGCGGTGGACGAGAACGTGAAGACACCGCGGCACAGGGTGCGGCAGAACAACCGGGATAGGCTGCTGCCCTCCGAGGCCAGACGCGCGACGGAGTCGCGGTGTCTGAAGAGCCTCAGAAGATCAATGTCCCTCATTTACTGAACGGCGGCAGCTGACATCAGTATACGAGAACGGCCGGGCCACGCGCGAGTGATTTAACCTGCCGCGGGCGCGGCACTGCCGGTGTACTCGCGGAGCCCGGCGACCAGCTCCGCGATGTCCGGCACGTTCTCGAACCTGCGCCGGTGGACGTCGGCGATCTTCGCGCCGATCTCCGGATCCGGATCGTCGGTGATGTCGAAGGACATGAACCTGTCCACCAGCGGCAGCCCGATCCGGTCCATTTCCAGGTGCAGCGGATGGTTCATGTACTCGGCGTAGCCCTCGATGTCCGCGACCACGGTGACCGCGCCGTACTCGTAGTCCCCGCCGAAATCCGGGCCGACGACGCGCGTCACGATGGCGGGGATCGCGGTCCCGTGCTCGCCCATTTTCGCGAGCGCGGCTGCCTTGTCCTCCGGCGTGACCTCGGGCTTAAGGCTGAACCTCGTGCAGTGGTAGATCATGGGATTTCCCTTTCAGACGGCGAAATCGGCGGCGTAGTCGCGGGCGAAGTCGGTGACGTCGCGGGCGGGATGCCCGGTGAGGTCGGCGACTGCGGTGTGCACTTCGGCAGCCTCACCGCGGGCGTAGTGGGCGTAGTCCTCGATGAGACCGTCGATCTGCCAGGGCGGAAGCAATCCGGTCAGGGCAGCGGCGAACTGGTCGGCGGGCGCGTCGTGGAAGGCGATGTCCCGCCCCGTGGCCGCGGAGAGCGCTTCGGCGATCTGGGCGTGAGTCACGGCGCGCGGGCCGGTCAGGGTGTACGTGCGGCCGGTGTGTCCGCCGCTGGTCAGCACGGCAGCGGCGGCGTCGGAGATGTCTCGGGTGTCGATGGCGCTGACGGCGGCGTCACCGATGGGCGCGGCGAAGAATCCCTGCGCGATAGTCGCGGAGAAGCTGCGCAACGCCTGCAGGTAGAGGTTCGGGCGGAGCACGGTGTAGTCGAGCCCGATTTTCTCGACGTGCGCTTCGACTTCGGCGTGCCAGCGCAGGAATCGCACCGGCGAGTCGGCGCGCGCCGCGTATTGGGAGAGCAGCACGAACCGGCTGACTCCCGCGTCGCGGGCCAGGTTGGCGAACTGGATCTGCAGTTCGGCGGCGTCCGGTGCCGAAGGGCTGTTGAGGAAGACCGCGTCGACCCCCTTGAGCGCGGCAGCGACCGAGGCCGCGTCCTGCAGGTCGGCGACAACGGTCTCGACGCCGTCGACGGAACGGCCCCGGGTCATCGCGCGGACCGCGGCACCGCGAGCTTGCAGGGCGGGAATCAGGGCGGAGCCGACGGTTCCGGTCGCGCCGGTGACGAGCACTGTGTCCATTGTGGAGTGTCCTTTCGGGATTCAGCGGGTGCCGCCGGCCTTGGCGGCCAGCGACAGGATCAAGGCGGCGAGGACGAACCCGGCCTCGCCGAGGAACGCGGTGGTAAACGAGATGTGGGTGCCGGTGAGGGCGATTCCGGCGAGGGCGGCGAGCCCGACCGCGCCGCCGAGCTGCTGTGCGGCGTTGACGAGTCCGCTGAGCAGGCCGGATTCGCCGTCCGCGCTGTCCCGGACCGCCATCGCGGTGGCGTTGACCGCGCCGAGTCCGAGCCCGGTGCCGATCAGCAGGAACGCGCCGAGCAGGCTGATCGAGAAGCCGCTGGCCGTCGCGTCCAGTGCCAGCCACAGGAAGCCGGCGAGCAGCACGACGAGGGCGATCGGCAGCGCCCGCGACGGCCCCGCGCGCTTGGCCAGCAACGGTGCGGCCGCGCTGCCCACGATGATCATGAGCGCGAGCGGGAGCTGAGCCAGGCCCGCCGCGAGCGGGCTCATCCCGAGCACCTCCTGCTGATACTGCGGCAGGAAGAAGAACAGGCTGGTCAAGGTACCGCCGATCAGCACCATCACCAGGTTCGCCGTGACCACCGGCTTCCGGCGGAACACGCCCAGCGGGACCAGCGGGCGGGCGGAACGCCGTTCGACGGACACGAACACCGCCAGCGCGACGACGCCGACGACGAGACCGAGGATCGTGCCGGGTGCGGTCCATCCGGCGTCGGCGGCGGTGACCATGCCCAGCGCGAGGCCGGAAATCCCGACGGTGATCGTGACCGCGCCCGCCCCGTCGAAGCGGCCGGGCCTGCCCGGAACCGGCGGCACCGAGCGCCACACGACGAGCACCCCGAGCACCCCGAACGGCACCGGCGTGACGAACACCGCCTGCCAGCCGAACACCTCGGTCAGCGTGCCGCCGAGAAAGACGCCGATGAGGCTGCCCGCCCCCGCGACCGCGCCCCAGATGCCCATCGCGCGGGTGCGTTCCGCGGGCGACGAGTAGAGCGCGAGCACGAGCGAGAGCGCGGCCGGCATCAGAAGCGCGGCCCCGATCCCCTGTCCGATCCGTCCGGCGATCAGCATTCCGCCGCTGGCCGCCAGCGCGCAGAACGCCGACGCCGCGAGGTAGACCGTCATCCCGGCCAGGAACACCTTCCGGGCGCCGAGCACGTCGGCGAGCCGTCCGCCGAGGAGCAGCAGCCCGGCGAACGTCACCAGGTAGGCATCGACGACGACCGCGAGTTCCGCGGCGCTGAGCCCCAGGCCGCGGCGGATCACGGACCCGGCGAGGTTGACCATCGCGGCGTCGAGAATGACCAGGAACATGGCAGTCGCCAGGCCCAGGAGCGCCACACTGCGCGGCAGCTGCCTGGCAAGCGTCGTGTCGTCGGTCTGCATGCCACCACGATCGCCTCGGCCCGCCGCCGCTCGCGTCGGTGACTTTCACCTACTTCGCCTACGCCTCTAAGGTTCAAACCATGTCCGCGACGTCCTCCCGCTCCCTCGTCGGCAGGCACGCCGAGGTCGATCGCCTGCTCGCCCTGATCCGGGCGGCGGAGCGCGGCGAGGGCGGCGCGCTCGTCCTGCGTGGCGAGCCGGGCATCGGCAAGAGCGCGCTGCTGGACCACGTCGAACAGGCGGCGGAGGGGTTCCAGCGGATCCGGGCGTCCGGGTCGGAGTTCGAGGGCGAGCTGCCGTTCGCGGCGTTGCACCAGCTGTGTGTCCCGGTACTGGCGCACCTCGACACGCTCTATCGCGACGCCCTCCTCGTCGCGTTCGGCCTGGCCGACGGCGCACCGGACCCGTTCCGCGTCAGTCTCGCCGCGCTGGACCTGCTGACGACCGCCGCGGCGGAACGTCCGCTGCTGTGCGTGATCGACGACGCGCACTGGCTGGACGCTGCCTCGGCACGTGCGTTGACGTTCCTGGCCAGGCGCATCTCGGCCGAGCCGATCGCGATGGTGTTCGCCGCCCGCGACCAGGAGCCGGTGCGCGGGCTGGACGAGCTGCCCGGGCTGACCGTCGGCGGCCTGAGCGACGCGGAGGCCCGCGTGTTGCTGGCCGAGGAGAAGACCGTGACGCTGGACGAGCGGGTGCGCGATCGCCTGCTCGCCGAGGCGCGCGGCAACCCGCTGGCGCTGATCGAGCTGCCGAAAGCGGGCGGTTTCGCGCTGCCGGCCCCGTCGCCGGTCGCGAGCCGGATCGAGCGGAGTTTCCGCGCGAGGATGGCGGAACTGCCCCCGGACGCGCGGCAGCTGCTGATCCTCGCGAGCGCCGAACCGACCGGCGACCCTGCCCTGCTGTGGACGGCCGCGCGGCAGCTTGGCCTCGACGTACCCGCCGCGAGCGCGGCCGCCGAAGCGTCCGGGCTGATCGTCTTCGACACCCGGGCGCGCTTCTGTCATCCGCTCGCGCGTTCCGCCGCTTACCGTGCCGCCGAGCCGCACCAGCGACAGACGGCGCATCGGGCGCTGGCCGACGCCACCGACCCAGCCACCGCTGGCGACCGGCGCGCTTGGCACCGCGCGCAGGCCACCGCCGGGCCGGACGAGGAGGTCGCGGCGGAGCTGGAACTGTCGGCGTCCCGCGCGGAAGCCCGTGGCGGTGTCGCGGCCGCTGCCGCCTTCCTCGAACGGGCCGCCGCGCTGTCACTGGACCCCGGCAAGCAGGTCGAACGCACCCTCGCCGCCGCGCGGGCGACGCTCGCGGCCGGCCGGACCGAAACCGCGGCTGACCTGGTGACCAGCATCGACACCTCGACGTTGGAAGTCGCTAAGCACGCCTCGGTCGACCTGCTGCGCGGGCAGATCGCCTTCGTGCAGGGCGCGGGCAAAGCCGGTCCGGAACTCATCCTGCAGGCCGCGCAGCGTCTAGCCGCCAACGATCCGGAACGGTCCCGGGAGTTCTTGGTGGCCGCGCTCGAGATGGGACTCGTCGTCGGACGGGCCGCGGGCGTGCTGGACCGGGTGCTCGCCGCCGCTCCCCCAGCCGGACCGCCGGATCTCCTCTCCGCCTTGGTGCGCCTCACCACCGAGGGGCATCGCGCCGGGGTGCCCGCCATCCGCGAGGTCCTGACCAGCGACGACGCAGGCTGGACGCGTACGCCCGCGCTGGCCACCGTGCTCGCGGGCGAACTGTGGGACCTCGACCTGCACCGGACGATCGTCGACTGGCTGGCGAAGACCGGACAGTCGACCGGATCGCCGATGACCCTGCGGCTCGGCCGGTCGCAGGAAGCGCTGTACGCGGTGTTCACCGGGAACTTCGGCCAGGCGATGGCCGCGATCGCCGAGGAAGAAGCGATCGCCGACGCCCTCGGCGACCCGCCACAGCTCTACCCGAGAGTGCACCTGGCAGCGATGCGCGGGCGTCGGCAGGAGGTCCTCGACCTGTTCGCCGAGGCGACAAGCCGCCAGACCGGCCAGCTGACCGCGAACGCTTACTGGGCGACTTCCGTGCTGTACAACGGACTCGGCGACTATCCAGCCGCCTTGACCGCCGCCACGCACGCAGTGGAGAGCGGCGACCTCTTCCTCACCGGCATCGCCTTGCCGGAACAGATCGAAGCCGCCGTCCGATGCGGGGAGGACACAGTCGCCCGGTCGGCTCTGACGTCCCTGCTCGAACGCACTGAAGCGGCTGGCACCGACTTCGCACTCGGGGTCGCGGCGGGCGCGCGGGCGATGGTCAACGGTACCGAGGAGGACTACGTCGCCGCGCTCTCTCACTTGACGGACAGCCCGCTTTCCGTGCAGATCGCGCGGGCCCATCTGCGGTACGGGGAGTGGCTGCGCCGCTCGGGCCGTCGCCGGGACGCGCGCGAGCAGCTGCGGGCCGCGCATGAGCTGTTGTCGAAGATCGGCATGGAGGCGTTCACCCGCCGAGCCGCCGACGAGCTGCGCGCAACCGGTGAGGTGGCGCGCAGCCGGTCGGAGCACACGTACGACCGGTTGACGATGCAGGAAATGCACATCGCCCGGGAGGTCGCGGCGGGGGCCACGTCGAAGGAGGTGGCCACGCGGCTGTTCCTCAGCCCGCGGACGGTGGACGCGCATTTGCGGAACATCTTCCGGAAGCTGGGGATTACTTCTCGGCGGCAGTTGCGGGGGATGCCTGATCTTCTCGAGGCGGGGTAGGTTCTCGGTCCACTGAGGACGGACTCCCCTGAGCTACCAACCGTCTCCCTCAGTTCGACGTTCCAACTGTTCCGCAGACGCAGCCCGCGACGCCAAAAGGCCACCGATTCCCGGGATCAGCGCCAGCAGCCACACCCGCCGACGGCCGCCCATCACGAGAACTGCGGCGATCACCGTCGCCGTATAAGCCAGCCCATGCACCGGCCCGAGTACCCGCGAAATCTCGGGTTGATGCACGGTGAACACATTCCCCAGCATCAACACCAGCGTCACCAACTCTACCGTACCAACGATTTCCAAAACACGCCGCGGACTCACAATCCAACCCCCGTCGTCGAGCCAGGGCGGTAGATCATCAAAACGACCACTGCCGCCCAGAGCAGGTTGAAGATTCCGGTCTGCATTGCCAGTCGAGCAGCTAGCTGACGGTCGGCTCCGCGCGCGTCGACAATTCGTTTCTGACCGGGTAGGATTAAAGTAATCAGAATTGCCGCGGCCACCACCGTCAGGATCAGCGAGACGATCAGCCACGGGTCGCCCAGCACGCCGATGCTTGCGCCGGTCGCCAGGCCGAAGACCGGGACCAGCACGCCGATCGCGGCGTAGACCCGGGTGGTGCGGTGGAGGATCCGCAGCGCGGCGACCTTCTCGGCCCGGGCAGCGCTCGGGAACATGCTCGCGGCGACGGCGACCGGGCCGATCGCCAGGATGGCCGCCAGAACGTGGATCGACAGCAGGAAAGCATTCACGCGCTGACTCGCTCCCCGGTCACGCTGGTACGCGGCAGCCGTCCGGCTCGGGATTCGCCGGAAAGGGTGTCTCCGTCGACCGTGACCGCGTAATCCAGATTCAAGCGCATCGGCCGGGTGATGCGTTGCCGCCAGGTGTACTGATCGCCGGAGGCGGAAATATCGGCGAGGGGTGTCGTTTCGCCGCCGCCCACCGCGCTGCCAGTGAGGGTGCCGTCGGTTTCCGAGAAGGTATAAGTGGCTTCCATGGTGCCGATGGGAGTTTTCATCCGCAGCAGCCAGGTGCCGACAATGGTGTGCAAGGTATTTCCTTTCAGGCGTGAGCAGCCAGGGCTTTCCAGGTGATACCGCGCCGCTCGTATTCGAAAAGCTCCTCCACGGCATGCGCGGTTTGCGAACCGAAGTCCCGCTCCAGCACGTAGAGGGCTACGTCGAGGCCCGAGGTAACGCCACCGCCGCTGATGAGGTCGCCGTCGTCCACGACGCGGGCTCGGACGGCGTTCACGCCGGTCGCGCCGAGCAGGTCGATGCCGAGCACGTGCGTGGTCGCGGTCCGGCCCTCGATCAGGCCCGCCATCGCCAGGGCTAGCGAGCCCCCGCAGATGGTGACGACCGTGGTGTCGGCGTTGTCGAACGCGCGACGCATCAACGGCATCGCGGAGCCCGAGGCGAAGCGCGACAAAAGGACCGGGATGGTCTCGTCGCCGGAGTCCGGGTCGCCCTCGACCGGACCCGCCGCGCCCGGGACGAGGACGTAGCCGGGGGCGTCCGGGTCGAGTGCGGCGGTCGCGGTCAGGGTGAGGCCGGGGTTGCCGGATCGCACGACGCCGGGGCCGTCGGCACTCACGAGTTCCACGGCGAGCGAACCGCCGAGGAAGCCGCTTCCGGCCGTCAGCACCTCGAACGGCGCGACGACGTCGAGCGGGTCGAACCCGTCGAAGAGTACGAACTGGGCCCGCAGCATGGGTGGTTCCTTTCGCTGGACGCTTTCGTCCATCGAAAGCCATCCGCGATCGTCAGCACAATGGCGATATAGCCACCTTGAGCCTGTATCTGGCCACGGCGAGATGTCGTACCCTAAAACGATGTACACCGCAGCGGTGCTGGCGCTCCCGGATGCGATCGCCTTCGATCTGGCCACGCCCATCGAGACCTTCGGACGCGTGCGGCTCCCGGACGGCCGCCCGGGGTACCGGACGCTCGTCGCCGGTCCGGAGCGTTCCGTCCAAGCCGGGCCGCTGCGGTTGGCCATCGACGAGGGACTCGACGCGCTCCAGCGGGCCGACCTCGTCGTGGTGCCCGGGAGGAACAATCCGCTGGAGCCAACACCGCCGGATGTCCTCGAAGCGTTGCGGGCCGCCGCGGAACGCGGGACTCGAATCGCGTCGATCTGTGTCGGGGCATTCACGCTCGCCGAAGCGGGATTGCTCGACGGCCGGGACGCGACGACGCATTGGCTCGCCGCCGACGAATTCGCACGGAGGTACCCCGCCGTTCGCGTGAATCCAGACGTGCTTTACACCGACAACGGGAAAATCCTCACTTCCGCGGGCGCGGTGGCCGGAATTGATCTGTGCTTGCACATCGTCCGAAATGATTACGGAACCGCGGTCGCGGCCGATGCCGCCCGCCTCGCCGTCGCGCCATTGCACCGGCCCGGCGGGCAGGCGCAGTACATCGTCCGGAATCGTCCGCCCAGCCGGCCGACCACGCTGCACCAGGTGCTGCCGTGGATCGAGGAAAACGCGTACCGGGACCTCTCGCTCGCGGACATCGCCGCCGCGGCCGGGCTGAGCGTGCGTACGCTGACCAGGCGGTTCAAGGACGAAACCGGGCAAAGCCCCATGCAGTGGGTGGCCGGGGTGCGCATCCGGCAGGCGCAGGAACTGCTCGAAACCACCGACCACACCGTCGACCGGATCGCCGCGCAGACCGGATTTCCCACGACGAGCAACTTCCGCGCGCAATTCGGGCAGGTCGTCGGCGTCACGCCCGGCGCTTACCGGAAAGTGTTCCGGCCCGCCCGGCCGGACCCGGCCCATTAGCCCATCTTATCGAATGCGATGCCGGTCTTCTTGCCGGAAAACCTGAACCTTCTCTAGTTTTTGCCGACAGGACGGCTAATCCGAGGGGGGTGGCCAGGTGTCCGAGTCCCATTCCGCGCCACCGGCCATCGCCGGCGCCCGATCAGAACCGGAGGGCGGCGGACCGTGGCGCAGCGGCCTCCGTGCGCTGTGCGGCAGTCCCCGGGTCGTGGCGTCGGCGGTGATCCTCGCCCTGATCGTCGTGCTGTGCCTGCTCGCGCCGCTGTACGCCAGTCACGTCTCCGGCACCGATCCGTTCGTAGCCGACCCCGTCGGCACCACCGTGCTCGACGACGGCAGCGTGGTCCCGCTGCTGCAACCCGCGGCGCAAGGCGTGGGCGTGCTGCCGATCGGGCCGACCGGCCAGGCGCATTTCCTGCTCGGCGCGGACGGCGACGGCCGGGACGTCGCCGCGCGGATCCTGTACGGCGGCCGGAACACTCTCGTGATCGGGGTGCTCGCCGGACTCGTCGCCTGCGCTGGCGGCCTCGTGGTCGGGCTGATCGCGGGGTACGCGGGAGGCGTCGTCGACGGCGTGCTGTCCCGGATTCTCGACGTCGTGTGGGCGTTTCCGGTGCTGATGCTGGCGATCTCGATTTCCGCGATCAGTTTCGCGTCCGGGATCAGCCTCGGTTTCGTCCGGGTCAGTTCCGGCAGCCTCGCGCTGCCCGTCCTGATTATCGGCGTGGTGTACGTGCCTTATGTCGCCCGGCCGGTGCGCGGCGCGGTGCTCTCCGTGCGCGCCGCGGACTACGTCGGCGCGGCGACGTCCTACGGTGCCGGGCACGGCCGGATCATCCGCCGGGAAATCCTGCCGAACGTGCTGTCTCGCGTGCTCGTGCTGTTCCCGCTGATGACGGCGACCGCGATGCTGCTGGAGTCCGGGCTGTCCTTCCTCGGCATCGGCGTGCATCCGCCCGCCGCGAGCTGGGGCACGATCATCGAGGACGGCACACAGCTGCTGCGCAACCGGCCGCTGATGGCGATCGTGCCCGGCGCGCTGCTCGCGATCACCGTGTGCGTGCTGAACATTCTCGGCGACGCGATCCGGGACGCCTTCGACCCGAAGGCCGAGCTGCGGATGCGTGCCCGGTGATCGGCTACGTGGTGCGCCGGCTGTTCTCCGCGGCCGGGGTGCTGATCGCGGTGAGCGTCCTGGTGTTCCTGATCTTCTTCAAGACCCCGGGCGTCGACCCGGCGCGGCAGATCGCGGGCAAACAGGCGACCCCGCAGGTGATCGCGCAGATCCGGGCCGACTTCGGCTTGGACAAACCGCTGCCCGCGCAGTACTTCGAGATGATGAAACGCCTGGTCATCGACCGGGACCTGGTTTCCTACACCGATCGCGGCCCGGTGCTTTCCCGGGTGGCCAAGACGATCCCGGTGACCCTGTCGCTGGTCGGCGGGGCCGCGGTGATCTGGCTGCTGCTCGCGCTCGGGGCGGGCACGCTCGCCGCGGTCTTCCGCGGCCGGGCGCTGGACCCGCTGCTGATGGGCCTCGGCCTGCTCGGCATGTCGCTGCCGGTGTACTGGCTCGGCGGCGTAATCAACCTGCTCACCCAGGGCACCCTGCACCACAGCGTGTTCAGCTGGCTGCCGGAACTCGGCTACACGCCGATCAACGTCAACCCGCTGAAGTGGTTCGGGCAGCTGCTGTTCCCGTGGATCACGCTGGCGATCGGCACCGCCGGGCTCTACGCGCGCGTGCTGCGGTCCGATCTGATCGACGTCGACCGGTCCGATTTCGTGCTCACCGCGCGGGCGAAGGGGCTTTCCGAATCCCGGGTGCTGCTGCGGCACGTGCTGCGGAATTCGCTGATCCCGTTCGTCAGCCTGTTCGGCCTCGACCTCGGGGCCATGCTCGGCGGGGCCGCCGTGCTCACCGAGCAGGTGTTCGGCCTGCCCGGGGTCGGCAACCTGACCTTCCATTCGCTCAGCCGCTTCGACCTGCCGGTGCTGATGGCGGTCACGCTCTACGGCGCGTTCGCCGTCGTGCTCGTGAACCTCCTGGTCGACCTCGGGTACGCGGCGCTCGACCCGAGGATCCGAGTGCGATGACCACCCTGACCGCGGACGGCCTCACCGTCGAGTTCCGCACGCCGAACGGCCTGGTGCGGGTGGTGGACGACGTGTCGTTCGAGCTGTCGGCGGGCGAAACCCTCGGCGTGGTCGGCGAATCCGGCTCCGGCAAGTCGGTCACCATGCTCGCCTTGCTCGGGCTGATCCGCGACGGCAACGCGGTCGTCCGCGGCCGCGTGTGGTTCGACGGCCAGGACCTCCTCGCGTTGCCGCCGAAGCGGATGCGCGCGTACCGGGGCGACCGGCTCGCGATGATCTTCCAGGATCCGATGACCTCGCTGAACCCGGTGTACCGGGTGGGCTGGCAGATCGCCGAGCAGATCCGGCAGCACCGCCGGACGACCGCGCGGGCCGCCCGCCGCCGCGCGGTCGAATTGCTGGACCTGGTCGGCATTCCGAGCCCGGAGTCCCGCGCGCGGGACTATCCGCACCAGTTCTCCGGCGGTATGCGGCAGCGGGTGATGATCGCGATGGCGCTGTCCTGCGATCCCGACATCCTGATCGCCGACGAGCCGACGACCGCGCTGGACGTCTCGGTGCAGGCGCAGATCCTGCGCATCATCCGCGACCTGAGCGCCCGGACCGGCACCAGCGTCCTCCTGATCACGCACGATCTCGGCGTGCTGGCCGGAATCGCGTCGCGGATACAGGTGATGTACGCCGGGCGGATCGTCGAGCAGGCGCCGGCCGCGCGGTTGTTCGACCGGCCGCAGCATCCCTACACCGCCGGGCTGCTCGGCTCGATCCCCCGGCTGGACGCGCCCCGGCCCGCCCGGCTGCCCTCGATCGAAGGACTGCCGCCGCTGGCCGCCGACGTCGGGCCGGGCTGTGCGTTCGCGCCGCGCTGCCCTTCCGCCGAGGCGATGTGCGTCCAGGAACGGCCGGTTCTCTTGCCGTCGGCCGCGGACCACTTCGACGCCTGTCTGGTGCGGCACGCGCAGCTGCCGGACGGAAAGAGGACGGCCTGATGCCTGACCTGCTCAGCACCACCGACCTGGTCAAATGGTTCCCCGTCCGCCGTGGCCGGCTGCGCGCGGTCGACGGGGTCTCGCTGTCCGTGCGCCACGGCGAAACCCTCGGCCTCGTCGGCGAATCCGGCTGCGGCAAATCGACCCTCGGCCGCTGCCTCGTCCGCCTGTACCAGCCGGACAGCGGGTCAATCACCTTCGACGGCACCGACATCACCCGCACCGGCCGCCGCGGATTGCGCCCGGTCCGCCGCTCGGTACAGATGATCTTCCAGGACCCGTACGCGAGCCTGAACCCGCGCCGCCGGATCGGCGATTCGGTCGCCGAGCCGCTGCGCGTGCACCGGCGGCCCGCGACCCGCGCGGACATCGCCGAACTCCTTGTCCTGACCGGTCTTTCCGCCGAACTCGCCGACCGGTTCCCGCACGAGCTGTCCGGCGGGCAGCGGCAGCGCGCGGTGATCGCGCGGGCGCTCGCGTTGCGGCCGCGCGTCGTCGTCGCCGACGAACCGGTGTCCGCGCTGGACGTTTCGGTGCAAGCGCAGATCCTGAACCTGTTCGACGATCTCAAGGAACGCCTCGGTCTCACCTACGTGTTCATCGCGCACGACCTCGGCGTCGTCCGGCACACGTCCGACCGGGTCGCGGTGATGTATCTCGGCCGGATCGTCGAACAGGCGCCGACCCGGGAGATCTTCGCCGCGCCGCGCCATCCCTACACCGCGGCGCTGCTGGCGTCGGTGCCGATCCCGGATCCGGCGGCGGGCGCGGACTGGCGGGACACCACGCTGGCCGGCGACGTGCCGAGCCCGCTCGACCCGCCGAGCGGCTGCCGGTTCCACCCGCGCTGCCCGCGTGCCACCAGCGTCTGCCGCACGACCGAACCAGTGCTGGACCGTGAACACGCGGGCCACGACGTCGCCTGCCACCACCCGCTCGAGCCGGCGGTCCCGCTGGCCACCGCCCAGTCCCTTGCCGAACCGAAGGCCGCTCGCGATGACTAGCGCCGACACCGACCAGTCCGCCCGCCCGACGCTGCCGCAGCTCGCCGCGCTGATCGCGATCTCCGCGACCGGTTCGTTCGCCGGGGCGGCCACCGCGCTCGGCTGCACCCAGTCCGCGGTGAGCCAGCGCGTCGCGAGCCTCGAACGCGGGCTCGGCGTCCTGCTGGTGCACCGATCCCGCCAGCAGCGCCGGGTTTCGCTCACCGAGGCCGGCGACACCCTGGTCGCCGCCGCGGAACAGGTCGGCGGAATCCTCTCGGCCGCGGTCAGCCAGGTCGAGACGATTCGCAAGGGCCTCAACGCGACCGTCCGGATCGGACTGTTCACCAGCGCGAGCGAACGGGTCATCCCGCCGATGATGGCGCTGCTGCGGCGGCAGCCGGTCGACTACCGGATCGAACTGATGGAACTGGACCAGCAGACCGAGGTGTCCCGGCTGGTGCGCAACGGGGACATCGACCTCGCCTTCGTGAAGCTGCCGATCACCGACCCGGCCCTGCACACCGCCGAACTCCTCACCGACCCGTTCGTGCTGCTCCTGCCGCCGGACGCCGAGCCGGTCTCCCCGGCCGGATCGCCGCGCTGCCGTTGATCGGCCTGCGCGGCCAGCGGGGTCCGATGGAAGCCTGGGCCGCGTCCGCGGGCGCCGAGCTGAACTGGGTGCTGGAGATGGAAACCAACCACGCCGTCGAGGCGATGGTCGCCGCCGGCCTCGGCTACGGCACCGTGCCCCGGCTCACCCTCGGCGGCCGGATCCCTGGCGTACGAAGGGTTTCCCTCGCCGGCATCGTCCCGGCGCGGACCGTCGGCATCGCCTGGCGGCGCTATCACCCGAGGCTGGCGTTCATTCGCGGCGTCATCGAAGTCATCCAGCGGGTGTGCGCGCGGCCGGCGGAGATCCTGCCGCCGGTCGACGGCGAGGGGACCCGCCGGTGAACCGCAAAGCCGTGCTCGCGTCCTTGGTGCTGCTGGCCGCGACCGGCTGCGCGGTGGACGACACGCTGGACCTGACGTCGGTCGCCCCCGGCGACACCGGGCACCAGGGCGGGATCGAGGTTTTGCTGTCGTCGGGCAACGTCGGCACGGCGGATCCGATGGTCAACTTCTCGACGTCGTCCTGGACGCTTTTCACCGCGACCTACGACGGCCTGACCGCCTTCACCAAATCCGGGCCGAACACCGGGCAGCACGTCGCCCCGGATCTCGTCACCGAAATCCCGAAGCCGGCCGACGACGGTCTCAAGTGGACATTCACGCTGCGCTCCGGCATCCGGTTCAGCGACGGCCGCGAACTCCGGCCGAAAGACGTCAAGGCGTCCTTCGAGCGGATGTTCAAGGTGCACGGCCCGACGACCTCCTCGCAGTTCGACGTCCTCGCCGGCGCGAAGGAATGCCTGGAC
This sequence comes from Amycolatopsis sp. WGS_07, assembly GCF_045278895.1. Taxonomy (NCBI): domain Bacteria; kingdom Bacillati; phylum Actinomycetota; class Actinomycetes; order Pseudonocardiales; family Pseudonocardiaceae; genus Amycolatopsis; species Amycolatopsis sp. WGS_07. The sequence continues at coordinate 309,771 of NZ_CP136053.1, forward strand.
ACGCCGGAAACCTGCGATCTGTCGAAGGGCATCGCGATCGACGAGGCGACCAACAAGATCACCTTCACCCTCACCGAACCGGACCCCGAACTGCCCCAGCAGCTCGGCCAGCCGCTGGCGTCCATCCTGCCCGCGGACACGCCGCCCGCCGACGTCGGTTCGGACGTGTCGAAACTCCGCTCGACCGGCCCGTACTACTGGGCGAGCTACGATCCGACCGACCGCGTCGTCCTGAAACGCAATCCCTATTTCCGCTCGTGGTCGCCGCTTGCCGCGCCGGAGGGATATCCGGACCGGATCGTGCAGAAATTCGGCCTCGAACCGACCGACCAGATCACCGCGGTGATCAACGGGCAGGCCGATCTCGCGGTCGACCAGCCACCGCCGGACCGGTTGCCCGAGATCAGCGTCGACCATCCGAACCAATTGCATCTCGACCAGCTCGGGCACGTCTGGTACTGGGCGCTGAACACCCGGATTCCGCCGTTCGACAATCTCAAGGCGAGACAGGCGGTGAATTACGCGTTCGACCGGAATTCGGCGGTGCTGCAGGCGGGCGGACCGGGACTCGCGACCACGACGTGCCAGGTGCTGGTGCCGAACATCCCCGGCTACCGGCAGTATTGCCCGTGGACGGTCAACCCGGGTCCGAACGGGTTCGGCCCGTGGCGCGGGCCTGATCTCGCGAAAGCGAAACGGCTCGTCGCGGAATCCGGCACCGCTGGCGCCGCGGTTTCGGTGGTGCCCGGAAACAACCGGATGCACATCGCGATGGGCGAATACCTGCAGACGTTGCTGACCGATCTCGGCTACCATGCGACGTTGAAACCGATGGACGAAGGATTGCAGTATCCGTTCGTCCAGAATTCCGGAAACCGCGTCGAAGCCGCCCTGACCGACTGGTCCCAGGATTACCCGGCGCCGAGCGATTTCCTGAAAGTGCTCACCTCGTGCACCGCGTTCGTGCCGAATTCGGACGCGAGCCCGAACGTCGGCGGCTTCTGCGATCCGGCCGTCGACGCCCGGATGGCCGAGGCCGCGCGGCTGGCCACCACCGATCCGGAGGCGGCGAACGCGGTGTGGGCCGAGGTGGACCGCGCGGTCACCGACCAGGCCCCGTGGGTGTCCATGTACGTGCCGAAATGGATCGACTTCACCTCGGCGCGGCTCGGCAATTACCGGTTCAGCGCCCAGTTCGGGTTCCTGCCCGGGGTCGCCTGGCTGCGCTGACCCTCCCCGGAAACCCTTGTCCCGCAAAGGAGTGGCATGCCCAACCCCGACGGTTCTTCGCGCTACGCACCGGACGCCGACGTGCTGCGCAGGCGTCTCCTCCTGCTGCTCGCCGCGCGCGGGCCCTCCGGCTACGAGGACGAACCGGTGCGCGCCTGGACCGACCTGGCCGGGGAATTCGCGGACGTGCGCGTCGATCCGCTCGGCAGCGGGCACGCGGTGGTGAACCCGGGCGGCACGCCGCGGATCACGCTGATCGGGCACATCGACGAGATCGGGCTGAGCGTCAGCCACATCGACGACGCCGGACGGCTGTGGGCGGTCAGCATCGGCTGCTGGGACGCGGCCATCCTCTACGGCCAGCACGTCGTGGTCCTCACCGAGAACGGCCGGGTGCCCGGCGTGATCGGAACCGCGCCGCCACATCTCAACACGCAGGATTCGTCGCCGAAAATGGCCGACCTGTGGATCGACATCGGCGCCACCAGCCGGGCCGACGCGGAATCGGCGATCACGGTCGGCGACCCGGTGGTGTTCGGCGCGCCGCCGGTCCGGCTGCGCAACGGCCGGATCGCCGCGCCCGCACTCGACAACCGCCTCGGCGCGCTGGCCGTGCTCGAAGCGGCTCGCGCAGCCGCCGCGGCCCCGGTCACCGCGGAGATCTCTGTGGTGGCGAGCGTGCGCGAGGAAACGAGCTACCACGGCGCGATGGGCGCGGTGTACGCGACGAAACCGGACTTCGCGCTCGCGGTGGACACCACGTTCGCCAGCGACATCCCCGAGGACGGCATCGAGCGCCGGACCGGCGACCACCGGCTCGGCTCGGGCCCGGCGATCGGCCGCGGCGCCGTCACCGACGAACGCATGGCGCGCAGCTTGCGCACACTGGCCAAAAAACACGGAATCCCTTACACGATCGAAGCGTACGGCGACGAAAGCGGCTCCGACGCCGACGCGATGGCCGCCGTCGCGGCCGGAATCCGGTGCGGCGTCCTCAACATCCCCCTCCGGCACATGCACAGCTCCGGCGAGGTGGCCGATCTCGCCGACCTGGCCAGCACGATCGACCTGGCCACCGCGTTCTGCCTCGCCGGAGGCACGACCTGAACGCGTTTCCGCATACCCAGCAAGGAGGTCAGTCCGTGATCGGCGCGGAACGACGGAACCGGCTCGGCCGGGTTTCCCTGGACGCCATCTGGTCCGACGGCGGCCGTCTCACCCTGCTGCAGCTGAGAGCGCTCTACGCGGTCGCCAACGAGGGTTCGTTCGCGGCCGCCGCGGTGGCGCTCGGCTGCAGCCAGCCCGCGGTGAGCCAGCGCATCGCCTCGATCGAACGGCGGCTCGGCGTGGTGCTGGTCCGCCGGATGTCCGGGCAGCGGCAGGTGCGGCTCACCGAGGCCGGAGCCGCGCTGGTCAACGCCGCCGAACAGGTGCAGGTCATCCTGCGCACCGCGACGAGGCACATCCAGGACATGCGGGACGGCCGCGAACCGACCGTCCGGATCGGCGTGTTCTCCAGCGTCGCCGTGCGGGTGATGCCGCTGGTGCTGGCCGCGATGCGCACCCAGCAGATCCCGTGCCGCATCAAACCCATCGAGGTCGACGACGACGTCCGTCTGCAGGAGCTGCTGCGGTTCGGCGAAATCGACATCGCGTTCGTGATCTTCCCCCTGCAGACCGGCGAGGCACACGGCCTGGAACTGTTCAGCGACCCGTTCATCCTGCTCGCGCCGGCGCAGTCCCCGCTGGCCTCGGTCCCCCGGATCCGCCCGGCGGACCTGCGCGGCCTCCCGATGGTGTGCCTGACCAGCGAAGAGATCGAGGTCGCCGCCGAACTCCGCCGCCAGGGCATCGAACCGAACTGGGTCTTCGGCACCGACAAGATCCATGTCGTCGAACCCCTGGTCGCGGCCGACGTCGGCTACTCGATCGTGCCGCAATTGGCCCTGGGCCAGCGCTATCCCGGCGTCACGCGGTTCTCCCTCAGCGAGATCGTCTCGCCCCGGGAGATCGGCATCGCCTGGCCACCGCACCACCCCCGGCTCGGCCTGCTGCTGCGGGTCGCCGACGTGATCCGCGGCGTGTGCGCGGACCCATCGGAGATCCTGCCGCCAATCGACGAGCCCGGCCGCGCACCGGTCAACCACCGCATGCTCCGGCTTCAGTGACTGACCGGCGCCACCCCACGTCCGGAAAGATCCACCACCCGCGAACACCGCTCCACCACCGCCACGTCGTGCGTCGCCACCACGACCGTCTTGCCCACCTCGTTCAGCTTCTGCAGCAGGTCCAGGACACGATCACGGTTCCGCGCGTCAAGCGAGCCCGTCGGTTCATCCGCCAGGATCAGGTCGCACGGTTTCAGCAGAAGCCGCGCCACGGCGACGCGTTGTTGTTCCCCGCCGGAGAGCGAGTGGATCTTCCGATGCTCCGCGCGGCGCAGCCCGACCTGAGCGAGCGCCTCCTTGATGCGATCCTGCTTCGGTGTCCCGCGCTTCGCGTAGGTGAGCGCGACCTCCAGATTCGCCTCGACCGTCTCGCTGTCGATGAGCGCGAAGTTCTGGAACAGATACCCCAACCGGTTGCGGCGCAGCAGGTTCGCGGCCCGCGTGCGTGGCCCGGGTGCTTGCTCGCCGAAGAGGCGGACCTCACCGGCGTCCGGTGCCTCCAGCAGGCCAAGCAGGTTCAGCACTGTCGACTTCCCCGCTCCGCTCGCGCCGGTCAGCGCGGTGAACTCGCCTGCCTCGATGCGGAGGTCGAAGCCGTCCAGCACCTCGTGGCCGCCGTACTGTTTCCGGACTCCCCGGAGTTCGCACGAGAATTCCATGGGTCACAGCTCCTTCAAGCGCTTGACCGTGTTCCGGCGTTCGACGAGGCGCGCGGTCACGACCACGAACAGCACCTCGATCGCCAGCGACAGCACTGACACAGCGGCAAGTTCCGGTATTCGGTCCCACGGGCTCGCCTCGGCACCCGGCGGGGACAAGGTGTTCATCGCCAGTACGGCCAAGGCGATCCCGGCCAGCACCGTCTGGCCCAGCCACGTCCCGCCGAGGGCGAACAGCAGTTCCCGGTACGAGCGGGTGAAGCCGATGCCGTGCAGTCGCCGCACGGTGAGCCTGCGGCGCAGCCGGTCGGAGCCGACGACCACGATCGCCGCGGTCAAGGCGACCAGGACGAACAGCGCCGCGCCGGCGAACGCGGTGACCTGGGCGATGCCGCCGCGTACCTCGTCGATCTGCGTGGCCATCGCCTGGTGCACGGTGACCAGATGCCGCAGGTTGTCGTCGAGCTTGAGTTCCTTCAGTTTCGGGCCGAGCGCGGCCAGCGTCGCCGCCGGATCGTCGCCGACGCGGACCTTCAAGCCGGTGTCCAGGCCGCCGGTGATCGCGTTGAGCCGGTCGACGGTCAGGCTGTTCGCCGGGGTCATGATCTCGATGATCGGATCGGTGATCAGGTTGCCGTGCCCGGGATTGATCTGCGGGTTGTAGCTGAACACGCCTTGCCCGGAAGCCGTCCAGACGATCCGGACCGGCTGGGTCGCGAACCGCGGCTGATGCCCGGTGATGCGCTGCTCCGCCTGCACCGCGCCGGTAATTCCCGGGCCGCCGGTGCGCGTTTCCTGGAGAAGTTCCCGGATCTGCGCTTCCCTCGGCTTGAACTGCTCCGGCACCGCGACAACCCACGCCGGATCGCTGGCGGCGACCGTGATCGGCTTCCGGGAGGCGTCGAGAATCGGGTACTGCTCAAGGTAATGCGTGTTCACCCGGATCGGCGGCACCGGCCATCGCCCGGTCGGGTCCGGCGGCGTGTCCGGCTCGTAGTTGGCGGCGTCGACGAAGAGCGCGCCGGCCTGGTCGAGCACCGGATAGAGGTCCCGGGCCTCGGCGACCGACGAGGCGTTGCCGCCGGTTTCCATTTCCTGCTGGTCGTTTCCGGTCAGGCGCGGGTAAAAGACCGCGTAGCCCCGCACTTTCTCCCACGGCGCCAGCAGCTCCTGCTGCTTGGCCAGTTCGGAAAACTGCTGCCAGACCACCACGGCCAGCACCGCGAGGATCGCCCCGCACACAGCTTTCACGACGGCGGGCGCCGCGATCGCCAGGCCGAAAGGGGAACTGTGTCGCGTCCGGTGATTCACTGCAAACTTCCTTTGACGAGGTCGGAAATGCGCACCCGGTTGACGACGAACAGCCCGATGCCCGCCGTCGCCGCGAATCCGGCGACCGTCACCGGTACCACAGCGGCGACCAGGGTGTTCAGGAAAGACGAATCCGCGCCGGGCACGGCGAGGACGACCGCGGCGCACGCGCCCAGCCCGGCGAGAACGGTGATGATCTGCGTTCTCCCCACCACCTCGTACCAGATCCGCGGTGCCGGGTGCCCGATCAGACGCAGCACGCCGATCCGTTTTCCCTCGCGCAGCAAGCGAAACACGATGACCACCGTGGCCGCGGCGGCCAGCAGATAGGCCAGAATGCGCAGCCCCGGCCCGGATTCCGGCTTGGTGGCACCGTGGTCCGCCGTCAGGTCGTCGACGGTCAACCCGGTGACGCCCGCTTCGACCAGCCGCTGGCAGACGAGCGTGAGAAAGCGTTCGGTGGCTGGCCCTTCGACCACATAACGGCCGGAAGTGGGCAAGGCATCGAAAGCCCGGCGCAACGGCGCGAAGGTGAGTTCGTACCGGTCAGCGAAAACCTCTGGTACGCCTATCCCGGAGTGAGCTGTCGACACCGTCGCCGAGCTGCCGCGCGACTCCGCCGGGCTGAGCCAGCGGCCCCGCGCGAGACTGAATTCGTCGAACAGCGCCGTCCGGTCGCCGCCTATTAAGACGTAGTGCGTAATGCGTTGGGCGTTCACCGTGGTACGCATAACGGTGGCACCAGTCGCCTCAGCGGCCTCAGCTAGAATGCGCAGCGTCAGCTCAGGATCGGCTGCCTGCGGACGGTCCGGCCAGGCAAACGGTGTCCCGACACGCTCAGCGGCCGTCTCGCTTCGCGTTTCCTGCTCCAGGACGGCATCCACGAGAACCACTGCCGGAATGGAGAGCAGGATTCCCGCGAAAAGCAGAGAGAGGATCAATCGCACGATGGCTCGCTCTCGTCGCTGATGCGTGCGCGCTGGTGCGCTGTCGTGGAAATGCGGTGGAGATGCGGTGCCGGGACTTCGTCGGCCCGGCACCGCATCGTCGCGTTCACGGCCAGGTTTTCAGGCCGCTATCACGCGTTCGGGTTGTAGTAGGTGTAGCAGGTGTGTGCCCACCCGGCCTTGGCCCGAGCGTTGGACCAGGAACCGGCGTTGGCGTACCGCTTGTCGTTCGCGCCTCCGATGGCCGCCGTCGAGCTGTGGTAGTTCCGCGGGTGGTTGTAATTCGAGTAGCAGCCCTTCCAGATCCCGTCGGCTCCGGAACCGTGGCACCACGTTCCGCCGCCGGCGCTGCCGCAGCCCGCCGGAACCGCCGCGTGCGCCGGTGCGGCATTCGCTGCCGAAACAATCCCCGCGGACATCACGGCCGCGAGCGAAGCGACCGAAGCCGCCCTGGCGATCTTCAGAGACACAGACCCCATTGTCATGATTTCCCCATTCTTTTTCCCTATTTTCCCCTGCACGGACTGCCCGGTACCCCAACGAAAAACATTCGGGTTCGCCCGGCACGGCAAATGCCGGACGCGAACAGCCGTGTCCTGCCCCCCGGCCACGGATGCCGACGGGACGCATGCGCCGGACCATTCCGGCGGACGGGCCCTGACCAGCGCGAACGTCAGCGCGCACAGGCGTCGCGAGCCCGTTGACCTGCGATGGAAGCTACTCCGTCACGGAGTGCGGCGAGCACGCGTTCTCGTGCGCGGCTCGAAGACAAGCGGTGAAAACACCTGGATCCCCCTAGCGCTTCGACTCCCCATCTGACGCTGGGAAAACACTACCGAACGTACCCGCACTGGGCCAAACGTCCCAGTGCGATGTCACCGAGATGGCGTAATACCCGCCGGATCGCCCGGCACGCGGAGCAAGCGGCACCGCCGAATGCAGCCGCGCGCATTCCGTCCGGAATTCCGCCGATATCCCCGGTCGTTTCGGGATTATCGCGGCTCGCGGACTGGTAGAATCGCCGGATAACCGCGGACAGGAAGGACGCGCGGTGCCACGCGCTGCTGAGCCGGAAACGCTCGCCGAGCCGTCCGGCGCCTACCGAAGCCGCTTCACTCGCGCCCTGGAGTCGCTGCTGGCGGAGAAGCGGTTCCAGAAGATCACGATCGGCGACCTCGTCGGCCGGGCCCACACGTCCCGGCGCGGCTTCTACGAGCATTTCGACTCCAAAGAGGCCTGTCTGCTCGCCCTGCTCGAGGAGGCGGCCGAGACCGGAGCGGCGCAGATGTCGGCCGCGATCGACCGCACCGCGCCCTGGCAGACGCAAATCCGCCAGCTCGTCACGGCGTGGATCGCCGTCGTCGACGCCCGGCCCGCCGTCACGCTCAGCCGCATCCGCGACCTGCCGCTCGTGGACACCCCGTCCGCCGAGAGCCTGAACCACGACGCCTACCTCACCGTCGTCCGCGCCATCTCGGCCGGCAGCGAATTCCTGGCATCCGGCGGCGCCCCGCTGACCCGGGTGCGCGCGCTGGTCTTGGTGGGAGGCTTGGAAAAACTCGCGGAGGACGCGATACAGAGCGGCCGGACGCTGAGCACGCACACCGAGGAAGCGGTCCGGACCACCCTGCTCCTCACCGCGTCGTGACCGGCACGCCGGCGCGCGACCGAGCAAGCAGCGTAACCACTGCCGCCACCCCGATCACCGCCGCCGTAACGAGTGCGGTCAACGGCCATCCAGCCCGTTCGGCCGCCGCCGCGCCGAAAGCGGTGCCCAGGCTTCCTCCGGCGAAATACACCACCATATAAGCACTATTGAACCGCGCCGGGGCATTCGGCTCGATCGCGAGAACCGTGCTCTGGTTCGCGACCTGTGCGGCGAAGAGGCCCGCGTCGAACAGCGCCAGGCACGCCAGTGTCGAAACCGTGCTCGGCAATGCGACAGCAAGCACCACGCTCGCCAGACCAGCCAAGCTCAGCCCGCAGAGAATGACCCGGCGAGCGCCCACCCGGTCGGTCCACGCTCCGGCGATTCGCGTAGCGAAAATCCCCAATATGCCAGCGAAAGCGTACAACCCGATGCGTTCGGCGGAATACTCGAAGGGCGGCTTGGACAAAGCCACCGCGAGCCCGGACCACACCGCGCAGAACGCGAAGAACCACAACGTGCCCCGAACCGCCGCAAGCCGCAGCACCGGGCATTGCCGATATAGCCCGGGAATCGAGCGCAAAGTCGCGAGGTAGCCACGATTGTTCGCCCCTGCCACCGAGGGAAGCATCACCAGCACCGCCACCGCGACGACCGCGCATCCGGCCGCGAAGACGCCCAGCATCGCCCGCCAGCCGATCAGGTCAGCCAGCCAGCCGCCGACGATCCGGCCAGCCAGAATCCCCGCCGAAATCCCAGCGGTCACCACCCCCAGCGCGGTGGCCCGCCGATCCGGGCTCGCCAGCCGGGCGGTCACCGAACTCAGCCCGGCCCCGACCGACGAGCACGCCCCGATCACCCCGAGCACCAGGCCCAGCAACCACACCTGCCCGACGACCGCGTTGAGCCCCAACGCGGCGGCGAGCGCGCCGAACTGCGCGGAGAGAACGTAGCGCGGCGGAAACTGGTCAACGAGCGGCACCAGCAGGGCGAGCCCGCACAAGTAACCGACCGGCCCGCAAGCGAGCGCGACCCCGACCGAGCCGAGCGACGCGCCGAGCGCACCGCCGACCTCAGCGATCGCGGGCTGCAACGGGTAAACGACCGCGGTACCGAGTGCGGCCGCGAGCGAGATGAACCCGACGATCGGGGCGCGTAGCCGCGAATAATCTGTATGCACGAGGCGAGCGTAGGAAGCGCGGGACCGGTTGCGCTGGCGAGAAAACGCCATCACCCGTGCTGGGGCTCTAAGCTGCGTGACCTACGCCCGCCGAAAGGTCCGTGAGGGGCACCGTGGGGGAATCAGCGTCTGTGAGGGTTCCCCTCACAGACGGCCAACCCCGCCACTGGGCTGAGCAAGGCAAAGGACACCGACCCGAAGTTGTGGGATGATCGAGTTCCATGACCACGCGACCCGTGCGGGAGATCGACGTCAGCCGCCTTCCCGAGGACGTCGTCGCGCTCCTCGACGCCGGCGAAAACCTGGTCCTCACCCGGGACGGCGCCCCGGTCGCGACGGTGTCCAGCGTCCGGCCCGACCCCGGACCGCCGCGTGCGGACTACGACGACGTGACCGTGGTCGCCACCGCGATGAAGCTGTCCGCTTCGGCGCGGATGTCGCTGTCGGCCGAACTCGGTCCGGACTACGTCGTGCTGGACCTGCATTCGGCCCCGGCCACCGCGGACGTGCTGCTCGTGCCGCCGGTCAGCCCGCAGCTGATCGGGGGCCTCCGGGCGAAGTTCCCGAAGGCCAGGGTCGTCCTCGCCGAGGTCGAGGACGCGGAGCTGGGGGTCAGCTACCACGGGCCGGTCCGGCGGCTGCTCGACGCCGGCGCGGAGACGTACCTGACCTCGGCGAACGTCCCGCATCTGGCGAGGCAGCTCGACCACACCGTCACCCAGCGGCAGCAGCTCGGCGGCGGGGCCGCCGCGCCGCTGGAGATCAGTCCCCCGTCGTGACCGGCTACAACCCGACGCCACCGGACACGTCGACTTTCGTGCCGGTGATCCAGCGTGCGTCGTCGGACACCAGGAAGGCGACCGCGTCCGCGATGTCGTCTACCTCGCCGATCCGGCCCAGCGCGGTCCGGCTGACGTTGGCCGCCACGTTCTCCGGTACCTCGAGCAGTTCGGCAGTCATGTCGGTGCGGGTGTAGCCCACCCCGACGGAATTCACCGTGATACCGCGGGGAGCGAGGTGCTTCGCCAGGGTCTGGCTGAACACGTCGAGCGCGCCCTTGGTCATCGGGTAGGCGATCCCGTTCGGCGCGGTGACCCGGGTGGCGACCGACGAGATCGCGATAATCCGCCCGCCGTCGCGCAGGCGCGGCAGGAGGCGCTGGGTCAGGAAGAACGGGGCTTTGACGTTGACCGCGAACATCTTGTCGAATTCCTCGGGCGTGAGGACCTCGATCGGCCGCCGCAGGAAGTAGCGACCGGCGTTGTGCACCAGGATGTCGATGGGGGTGTCCAGGGCGGCGACGAGGGTATCCACGTCACCGGGGACGCCCAGCTCAGCACCGACTGGGAAGGCTCGGCCGCCGGCTGCGGCAATCGCCGCGACCGTCTCCCGCGCCGCTGCCTCGTTGCTGCCGTAGTGCACGGCGACCAGGGCACCGTCCCGCGCCAGACGTTCGGCGATGGCTCGGCCGATGCCCCGGCTGGCACGGGTGACCAAAGCGACCTTGCCGCGCAGGTCCCCCACCTCAGCGCTCCGCTACCTTGACGCACAGTTCGGTGCCGCCGTGCAACGGAAGCGCGACCGACACGAATCCGTTAGCCGGATCGCGGACATAGGCCAGGAAATCAGGTTCGGCGTTGTCGTTCAGCACATAGCCGCCGATCCGGATCTGCGGCGCGACGAACTCGATGACCTCCCGGGCGAGCGACGGTTCGGTGCCCAGCCACCCGTCGATCAGCGCGAAGTCGACCTCCCCGCCGAGGTCGCGCAGGGTGACCCGCGCATCGCCTTCACGGATTTCGGCGTAGCCGGCCAGCCCGGCGTCGGCGAGGTTGCGCCGGGCGGCGGCGATCTTGGCAGGGACAAGTTCCGCGCCGATCACCGTGCCTCCGCCGTTGTCCCGCACGGCGGCAGCGGCGTACAGCGTCGACATGCCCACCGACGTCGCGAACTCGACCGTCCGGGTGGCGCGGAGGCCCCGGCACAGCAGATAGATCAGGTCGCCCTGTTCTCGAGAGATGGAGAAGCCGTACTCGCTGTATTCGTGCGGGTCGCGTTCGAGGCCGGAACGTGGGTCGTCCGCTGGATATTGTTGTGCGGCAACGAGCTTGTCGATAACGGCGTTGACGGCTGGGTCGCGAAGCGGAGTCATGCGGAAGCTCCCGTCAACCAGGCGTGGCCTTCCTCGATGATCTCTTGTTCCCGTTTGCTGAAGCGGGTAGGACAGGTATCGGGCACCTGGTGTCCACTGTGCTCCAACAGATACGCCAAGGCCGCATACTCGCGCGGGTGCCGAAGTGGATCGAGGTCGTCGGTGCGTCGAACTCCGAAGGGATAGGTGAAGCCGCCCATGTCATAGACGGAATCCCGGCGCACGATCCGCCAACCGCTGTCACGACGCTCGACCCGGTCGAGGAATCTGTTGTGGACAGTCACGCCGATCTCCAATTCGAGGTGGTCGGCGACGAGCATCGCGTTGGTTTCCACGAAGGCACGATCCCCGACGACGTCCATCACCGGCGAGCCGATGAAGTGCTTGCTGCGCAACGGACCGCCGCTCATCCGGCGCGAGCCGTCGACAAAGTCCTTGGCTGCGCCGGAGAACCACAGGATGGTCAGGGTCGCGTCGTCGTGGAACAGGTTCGCCAGCGCGTCCCAGTCCTCGCGATCACGATGAATCCAGCCGGCCATCAACTCGGCGATTTCTTTCATAACAGGGAATCTCCTAGTCTCGAGTGGACACGAACGAGGCAGCGACCGCGGCGACCACCGCGAAGGCCGCCAGGATGAGGAAAGCGACAGTGAATCCGTCTTCCCCGGGAATTCCGGAGATCACCGCCGCGGCGACCTGGGTGCCGATCGCGCCGCCGATCATCCGGACCACGGTGTTCATCCCGGTGGTTTCCGCGACGTTCTCGGCCGGAACGGAATGCACGCACACGGTCATCAACGTCGGGAAGGCAATGCTGAAGCCGAGCCCCATGAGCCCGAGGCTGATCATCATGTCGTAGGGATACGCGTGCCAGGCGGCCATATAACCGAATCCGGCCGCGGTGATCAGGGTGCCGAGGACGAGCGTGACCGTCGGGCCGATCCGGTCGGCAAGCCGTCCGGCGAAGGGGCTGACGACAATCGAGGGGATCGACATGGGCAGGCAATACAGGCCGCAGGCCAGAATCGTCGCGTGGTAGCCGAATCCGGGAGACTGCGCGAAGATCGGATACACCGCGAAAGCGGCATACATGCCCGCGCCGAAAAGAAACGCGACGGCATTGGTCGTCCACACTCCGCGCAGCCGCATCAGCCGTACGTTGATCAACGGGTTGTCGCTGGCCGCCTCGGCAAACCCCCAGATCCCGCACACCACCGCCCCGCCGGCGAGCAGCCCGAGCGTGCCGCCGGAAGACCAGCCCCACGTCCCGCCCTCGCTGATGCCGAGCACCACCGCGGTGACCCCGGCGACCAGCAATATCGTGGTGAACCAGTTGATCCGGCCGCCCGGGCGCACCGGCGATTCGCGCACCAGCAGCCAGGTTCCGGCGAGTGTGATCAGGGTGATCACCAGCGGGAGCCAGAACAGCCAATGCCAGCTCAACCGCGGCAGCAGCCCGGGCAGGATGATCCCGACCGCGCCGATCCCGATGGTCGCGGTCACCGCCCCGATGCCCGCCGCGACGCGTGCGCGCGGGAATTCGTCCCGGATGATCCCGATCGCGAGCGGGAACAGCCCGCCCGCCACGCCTTGCAGCGCGCGTCCGGCGATCTCCGGCGCGAGCGAATCCGACACCGCGCAGACGAGCTGGCCCACCGCCATCACGCACAGGACGATCAGCAGCATCCGTCGTTTCCCGAACAGGTCCCCCAGCCGCCCGACCACCGCGGTCGCCGCCGCGGCGGCGAGGAAGTAGGCGGTCAGCAGCCAGGTCGCGCCGGTCTCGTTCGTGTGCAAATCCCGTTGCAGCAACGGCAATGCCGGCACGACGACGGACCCCAGCACGCCATAGGTCAGCGCGCCCAGCATCAACGGCGCCAGCACCAGGCCCACCTTGACGCCGCCGTCCGGCGGCCTTGTTTCCCTCGCCGTGATCGACATCCAACCCCCTTAGTTAGGCTTGCCTAACCAGGATCACCGGCGGGGGAACGACCCGCTACCGCCCGTCGGACAGCGGATACCGGTATCCCGCCAAGATCACCCCGCGACCGATCGGCGGTATCCTGGGACCCGATGCCGAAACGCCGCCACATCTGCTGGTCCGGCGACGATCCCGTCCAGGGCCGGTGGTCGCTGGTCCACGGCGAGGGGGTCGCCGCGCATCAGCACGCGCAAGGACAGCTGCTGTACGCGGCGAGCGGCCTGCTGGCCACCACCACCGAACGGGGCACCTGGGTCGCGCCCGCCGACCGCATCTCGTGGACCCCGCCCCGCTTCGCGCACGGGCACCGCGCCTACGGCGAGACCGAGATCAGCATCCTCGAAGTGCCCGTCGACCTGTGCGCCGGACTTCCTTCCACGCCAACCGTGTTCACCGTGTCCGCGCTGCTGCGGGCCGCGGTCCTGAAGCTGACCGGCGGCGCCACTCTCCCGTCGGAAGTCGGCGACCGGCTGCTCCGGGTGCTCGTCGACGAGCTGACCGAACTCCCGGAGCAGCCGATCTACCTGCCCGCACCCGCTGACGACCGGCTCCGTGCGATCACCGATCTCCTGCGCGAGAACCCGGCCGAGTCCGCCACCCTCGGCGAACTCGGCCGGGCCGTGGGTGCCAGCGAGCGGACGCTCAGCCGGCTGTTCCGCGCCGAGCTGGGGATGAGCTTCTCCCAATGGCGCTCTCAGCTGCGCATCCAGCACGCGTTGGTGTACCTCGGCCAAGGCCTCTCCGTCACCGACACCGCGCTGCGATGCGGATGGGCCAATCCGACCAGCTTCATCGAAACCTTCGCCGCGATCCTCGGACAGACCCCGGGGAGCTATCTGCGGCAGTTGAAAGGTTCAGCCGACGAACCGGTGCGGCTCGGACGCGGCCCAGCCCGGGTTTCCGGTCCGGGCGAACGCGACCCAAGCCGCATGGACCTCCGTCGCTAGACCAGCCGGAGCGGGATCCGGGCCGAGCAGACCGGTGTCGCCGTGCAGCCATGGCTCGTCGGCGAGGTCGAAGACGAATGGCAGCTCGACGGTGTGCGCGGCGCCGAGCCGACCGTCGAGGGCCGTCGAGCGGTAGCCGAACGAATAGCGGTAGGTGCGACCCGCGTGCGCCTGTGCCATCCGGGCGGTGCCCGCGCCGAACAGCCTCTCGCCCAGCTCGTCCGCGGTGTCGTCCGGTTTTCCTTGCGGCACCAGGTAAAGCCGCCCCTCCTCGGTGTTCGTGCCGATCAGCAGGTCGACGTCGCAGACCAGGCTGTCGGCCGGCTGCACGGGCAGCACCAGGCTGAACGGACTGAGTCCCGCCAGCGGGTCCGGCGCGGTGCTGGTCCGCAGGTCAAGCCCGGCTAGCGCGGGCAAAACCGCCAGGAACCGCGCGTCTGGGATCTCCCCGAACGCCGCCGCAGTCGGTTCGACTCCCAACGCCGCCGCAGCTGCCGAGGTAACGCGGTGCGCCTGCTCCGGCGTGAACGCGCCCGTGCCGCTTCCACTTTGGACAATCGCGCGGCGGAACAGTCCCTTGGCCTCCGGCGTCGCGAGCAGCGCGCCGGTGAGCGTGCCGCCCGCGGACTGCCCGAAAACCGTGACATTCGCCGGATCGCCCCCGAACGCGGCGATCGAATCGCGTACCCAGCGGAGTGCGGCGAGGACGTCGAGCAGCCCACGATTGTCCGGAACACCTTGCAGCGCAAGGAAACCGGGGATTCCGAGGCGGTAGTTCACCGTCACAAGGACAACGCCGTCGCGGGCGAAGGCGCTGCCGTCGTAGAGCGCGGCGCGAGTCGACCCGGTGACGAACCCGCCGCCGTGCACGAACACCATCACCGGGCGATTACCGGCGTCCGCGGCCGGGGTGCGGACGTCGACCGTCAGATACTCCTCGCCAGGTACCCATCCCGGCCCGAAGTACGGGGTCAGGTCGAGCCGCCCGAAGTCACGGGCGGGCTGCGGCGCGGTCGGCGACGGCTGTGTCCCGTCACGAACCCCGGACCAGCCCGGATGCGGTACCGGCGGAGCGAACCGGCCAGGACCGATCGGAGCCGCCGCGTAGGGAATGGCCCGGTACAGTTCGCCCGCTTCGTCCCGGCGGCCGCGGACAGCTCCCGCCGCGGTCTCGACGACGGGATTTTCCTGCTGATGCATGGGAAACCTTTCAGGAGATCCGGGAGAACCCGGCCCATTTCTTGATCGCGAACTTCGTCCCGTCCCGTTCGACCTCCGCCGCGCCGGAGCCGGGAAAGTGCGCCGGGAACACGAGCGCGTTGTCCTCGGCGGCCTGGCCGAGCAGCTTGTGCCGGGTGGCCCTGGCCTCGGCCGGGTCCTCGCAGAAACACGAGTTGGTCGCCGGTTCCGCGATCTGCAGCGGGGTGTGCACCAGATCGCCGACGAACAACGCCCGGTCGCCGCCGGACTCCAGCGTCAGCACCGACGAGCCGGGAGTGTGCCCCGGTGCGAGGTCGAGGCGCAGATTCCGGTCGATCCGATGCGTCCCGTCCCACAGTTCGACCTGCCCCGCCCGCTGAACCGGGACGACGCTGTCCTCGAAGACGTTCTGGTTCCCGCGGCCGAGCACCGTCTCGTTTTCGTTGGCCGGGTCCCAGAACTCGAAGTCCCGCAACGGCATCAGGTACGTCGCGTTCGGGAACGTCGGCACCCACGCGCGGCCGTCGAGGCGGGTGTTCCAGCCGACGTGGTCGATGTGCAGATGGGTGTTGATGACGAGGTCGACGTCCTCCGGCCGCACCCCGGCGGCCGCGAGATGGTCGAGGTAGCTGGTGTCGAGGCGGCTCCACACCGGCGCGTACGGCCGGTCCTTGTGGTTGCCGACGCCGGTGTCGACGAGGATCGTGCGCCCCTCGCTGCGCACCAGCCAGGACTGGATCGCCGACTGGCACTCGCCGGTCTCCGGATCCCAGAAATCGGGAGCCAGCCAGCCGCGGTGCTCGTCCCAGGCGCCCGCCGGGCTGTCCGGGAAGAACTGGCCGGGACTCATCTCGACCGAACCGTAGAACTCCTTGACGCGGGTGACCGTGACGTCGCCCAACTTGATCTCGTCCATGCGCTCGACCCTGCGCTGACCTGCGCGGCTGGACCACTCCCCGGTTTTCCTACCCCGCGCGGGGTGTGGCAGCGCGCGGACGCGCGGCGGATAGTGGACGCCATGACCGCTGGCCCGCTAGGAGACTTCCTGCACGCCCGACGAGCCCGGCTGCGCCCGTCGGACGTCGGCCTGCCAGACCTCGGCCCGCGCCGCCGGGTCGCCGGACTGCGCCGCGAGGAGCTGGCGCAACTGGCCGGCGTCAGCGTGTCCTACTACACGCGGCTGGAGCAGGGCCTTTCCCGCGGCGCCTCCGCCGAAGTCCTCGACGCGATCGCCCGCGCCTTACGCCTGGACACCCACGAACGCGCCCACCTGGACCGCCTAGCCGACGCGGCCCGGCGCACACCCCAGCCGCGCCGCCCACGCCCGGAGAAGCTCGCCGACGAAACCCGCGACCTCCTCCGCGCGGTCGACAACGTCCCGGCGCTCGTGCTCGGCCGCCGCACGGACGTACTGGCCTGGAACACCCTCGGACACGCGCTGCTCGCCGGCCACCTCGACCTCACGCAACGCCCCAACCTGAGCCGGATGCTGTTCCTGGACCCGCACTGCCGCGAGCTGTACGCGGACTGGAAACGCAAGGCCCGCGCGGTAGTCGGCAACCTGCGGATCACCGTCGGAAAGCATCCGGACGACCCGCTGCTGGCCGAGCTGATCGGCGAGCTGACGATGAAGAGCCCGGAGTTCGTCTCGCTGTGGCGCGACCATCGGGTCGGACCGTGCGACGCCGATTCCTACGAACTGCGGCATCCGGTGGTCGGCAAGGTGACGGTGACGCAGCAGACGCTGTCAGTCGCGCGGTCCCCGGAGCAGACGCTGATCGTGTGCACTACCCCGGCGGGATCGGCTTCGGAGGAGGCACTGACGCTGCTTCGGCAGGTCAGCGAGCGGGAGTCAGCTACGGACGCTCCGGTTCGGGTGCCTCGGTAGGCGGGGTTCGAAGCTCAGCCGCTCGGCGGCTCACCCTCGCGTCGGAGTCGTTCGCCAAGCGCGCCACGGCAATCGCCATCCGCTCCCGGTTGTCTTCGACCGCGGACAGCAGATCCAGCGCACCGAGCCGGACCATCGGCACCGGATCGTCGATCAGCGCGTAGAAGAGTGCCACGGCGCGGACTCGAACAGCCGGCCCTGGACGACCACTCCGTTGTCCAGCCGCCAGTACGCCCGGTCAGCGTCCTCCGCCGACCCAGCGTTCAACAAGTCCCGGATCGCCGCCGGAACGCATTCCGCCGTGCCGACGTCCATCCGCAGCCGATTCCACGGCACCGCGGCCGCGAGAGCGTCTTCGATCACAACGGCAGCTGCCGCCACAGCCGGTTCAGCCACCGCTCCACCGTGTCCTCCATCTGCCCAGGATCATTCGCCGGCGCGGCCTGCGCGACAGCCTCCTGAACCTGCTCCCCCACCGTCCCCGCGTACTGCGGCAGTACATAAACCAACTGCCAATACCCGTCCCGCATCTGCACGGAATTGGCCTTCACATACCCCGCCGTGCCGCGCGCCAAGTCGAAGCCGTACCGCCCCTCACTAGGCGATTCGACATACGCAGTCACCACAACCACCGTCGGCCGGGCCTTCACGACGACGTCGGTCGGCGCGGCTCCGTGAGCGATCTCGCGGTCGTTCAAGCCGATGTAGTCGATCGATTCCCACCCGCTGAAGTACGGAATGGCACCAGCGTCAGTCATCGCCACGCTGCGGTCCGCGGCAGGAACCGCAGCCCGCGCAAGGCCTTTCCCGATCGCGACGTGCGTGCGCTGCAGGTCAGGACCGTAGTTGCTCATCAGCCCCAAGTCCGGCGCAGTCGCACCCGCCCACGCCGACCACCCGACGGCGACCGCGCCCAGCACCGAGCCGACCGCGCGGTTGGCCAACGCCCCAACGGCCAGCGCGGCGCCCAAGCACAACACCGGTACCGCGTGGTCAGCGAAGCGGTCCAGGTAGTCCATAGTCGGCCCGGAAACCGCGTACGTCACGTACGTGACGCCGACAGTCACGACAAGCAGCACGCCAGCCGCGCGCGTCGCCCGGCGGAACACCAGCGAGAGCGTCAGCAGCAGCAACGGCAGCAGGACCAGCGTCGTGTGCTTCGTCCAGATCCAGCCGAGCGAGAGGTTGCCGAACTTCACGTAGAAGGTGTTGGGCAGCAGTTGGCCGTAGTACTGCCAGCGCCAGCCGAAATAACCAGCGCCGACGACGACCGCGGCCGCCGTCCACAGCCATTGCGCCCGGCCGCGCTGCCGCACCAGCCACCACACGACGACCGGCAACGCGGCCAGCGCGCCTTCCGGACGGATCATGCCGAGCAGGATCAGCAGGGCCGGCGGTTCCCACGCGCGCACCCGCGTCCCGTCGAGCACCCGGAGCCCGAGCACGACCAGCCGCAGCAGCACGGCGGCGAACGCGGCGGTTTCGAGGCCGCCGGTGATGTGGAAGTAGGTCGGGAGGAACACGACGTACGCGCCGGCCCCGACCAGCAGGCCCAGCATCCCGGCCCGGCGGTGCCCCTCCCGGATCAGCATCGCCAGCGTGGCGAGCCCGAGCACCAGCGACGTCACCTTGGTGAACAGCGGCAGCGCCAGGCCGAGCGCCGAGCCCAGCGCGCCCCACACGACCCAGGCGAAGTTCGTGAACCCCTCGACCGGCGGGCCCTGCAGATTCCACACCGGACCGTGCCCGGCCGCGAGGTTCGCGGAGTAGCGGTAGCTGATGAAGGCGTCGTCGACGGTGAAGAACCAGGCCGCCCACGCGCCGACCAGGAACACGACGAGCAGTCCGAGCGACGCGAGCACCACCGGGAGCGGCCACTTCCGGCGGTCCGCTTCCGGCATTGTCGAATCGATGTCGGCGTGGACAGCCGCCATACCCTGCTCCCTGGCTGTGGACAACGAGATCCACCTTACCGGGTGAACTTTTTAGCCCTGGTACGCACCAGCCACCCAGCTGAGTCCGGCATCGTCTACCGCCTCCGGACGCTACCCCTGACCCGGTGATACGGCGTCGATCTCAGCGAGCATCGCGGATTTGGCCGTCGCGTCCAGGAACGAAGCACACACCGCGTTCCTGGCCAACGCCGCCACTTCCGCCTCGCGCAGACCGAGCGTCGTGGCCACCGTGAGGTACTCGCCTTCCAGCGTCGCGCCGAACATCGGCGGATCGTCGGTGTTGAGGGTGACGACGACCCCGTGGTCAAGCATGCGCCGGACCGGATGCGCGGCGATCGAGTCCACCTGACGCGTCCGCACATTGGACGTCGGGCACACCTCGAGCGGGATCCGGTGTTCGGCGAGATACGCCAGCAACGCCGGATCCGCCGCGCAACTGGTGCCGTGCCCGATCCGTTCCGCGCCGAGGTCGTGCACGGCCGACCAGATCGTCGCCGGCCCGCTGGTCTCCCCGGCATGCGGCACACTGTGCAGGCCAGCCTCGCGCGCGGCGGTGAAGAACGGCGCGAACTGCGCCCGGCCGACGCCGACTTCGGGGCCGCCGAGCCCGAAACTGACCAGCCCGTCCGGACGTTCCCGCAACGCGAACACCACGGTCTCCCGCCCGGCCCGCACGCCCTTCTCGCCGGGAATGTCGAAGCACCAAGCCAATTCGACCCCGTGCTCGGCCTTCGCGGCGCTGCGGCCCTCGGTGAGCCCGGAGAGCAGTTCGTCGCCCGGCATGCCGTCGAGGAGGTGGTTGTACGGCGTGACCGTCACTTCGGCGTAGCGAACGTTCTGCCGCGCGAGTTCGGCGGCGAGGCCGACCACGAGCGTGCGGATGTCGTGGCGGTCTTTCAGCATCGACTGCACCGCCCAGTAGACCTTGAGGAAATGGTCGAAGTCGCGGAACACGAAGAACTGTTCCAGCTCCGCGCGATCAGCGGGCACCCCGGCCTCCGGATGACGGCGCGCGAGGGCGAGGACTGTGTCGACGCTCGCCGAACCGATCAGATGGACGTGCAGTTCGACCTTGGGCAGGGCATGAATGAAGGCACGCAGGCTTTCGCCAGGCATGAGAGGACTCCCTGAAGAGTAAAGAGGTGACGGAGCAACGAAAACGGGACGGCTCAGGGAGCGAGGTCGCCACGATCGAGGTCGGCTCCGTAGAGCGGCAGCTTGAACTCCGGCACGAGGCCACTGTAGCGGAATTCGCTGCCTGGACGGAACGAATCCGCCGGATCGAACCGGTTACCCTTGCCTCGACCGAGGGGGAAGACCCATGCCCGACACCGCCGCGGACAAGCCTTTTGCCCGGCAAGACAAATCCGACTGGACGCGGCAGTTCCACCTCAGCCTGTACCGGATGCTCGGTTGGCACTCGCGCGGGATCTTAGGCTCGTCCTTGACCGCGCTGACCCTGATGACCCTGCCGCCGACCCCGGAGGAAAGGCAGTTGCTCGCGGGCAACGGAGTGTCCCGCGCACAGCTGAAGCGCATCTCCTTGGCCGCGTTCCGCCAGGCAGGCGCGGTAACGCTCGGCGCGCTCGCGCTGATCGGCACCCTGCTGGCGTTCCAATTCCAATACCTGGCAAAGGTTCCCGTGCCGGTCGTTCGGCTCGTTCTCCCGTTCGCGCTGCTCGCCGCCGCGGGCAGCGCGGTTCTGGCCATGGCCAGTCTGTCCCCGCGCACCCGGCTGCTGGTGTCGGCGGCGCGGTGTGCTCGCCTGATTCTCCTCCTGGACCCGCGCGCCGCGCAGCAGCCGTTGTCGCTCGAGTTCGGCCCGCACTTCGCGAACCCGGTGTTCCGGCGACGCCGCGTCGCGGGCGTGGCCTGGGCGCTCACCCGGGACAGCGCCCGGCTGACCGGAAACCCGGCGACCGACGGGATGACCGTCGGCGAACTGCTGCTCTGGTTCGCCGAGACTCCCGCTGACCGGCGGCGCCGGCCCGTGCTCGTCGGGTACCTCGCCGAACTGACAGCCGCGGCCGCCAGCGGTGCGCCGATCCCCAGCGCGCAGTTCGCCCCCGCCGCCCGCTTCCGCACCCGGTCGCCTCGGGAGGCTGCGCTGCGTCGGCTCCGCACGCTCGTCGGCGGCGCGCTGACCACGGGAATCGTGCTCGCCGTCCTCACCGCATTGCTACGCCTGTGGATCAGGTAGCTACCGGCGATGACTGGGCCGAGCCGAACCGAACAGCACCGCGCTGCAAATCAGCACCAGTCCGGTCACCGCGACCCCGACCACCGGGCCGACCAGCAGCACCACCGTGCTGATCACGCTCGCGGCGAAGACGTACTGCAGACAGGTCCACAACACCGGCGTCAGCCACGACAACAGCCCCGACGCCGCGCACACCCAGCGGCCGCGTTCGACCGGTTTGCGGTGCCGGCCCGGGCCTCGGCGGGCGAAGACCTTCGTCGCGGCGGCCAGCATCTCCTCGCGGGTGGCGATGCGCCGTCCGCCGCGGGCCGGGGCGACCGCGGCCCCGAAATCGACGCGCCCCACCCTTCCGGCGCGGTCGTCGTCTAGCGGGTCCGTGTTCTCCAGCGGTAGAGTCATTTCGTCTGTTCCTTAGCCTCGAAGCGGGTTTCAGACATCTGCGTGGCCCCCTGTTCCAGCAGGGGGCCACGCCCTCTCTCTCCCCGGGCGCGCGACCCAGTTCGACAGTTCTTATCTTGGCCAGGAGCGCCCGCAGACCTCGATACCCACTTACGGTCGTCTCGCCGAGCGGTCTGCCCCCGTCGATTAACGGCTAAGTGACATGCCGAATTACCGTGCGCGATATCAGTCCGCCGGTTCAGTCGGACCGTCGCCGCACTTCGGCGAAACCGAACCCTCGGGCCCAACTCCGCTTCGCACGCGTCCAACCGCCTTCCGCGGCGCTCTCACCTGCGCGAAAAGCCGAATGCGCGGAGAAGTAACGCTGGGCGAGGTTCCCTGCACGACAGCCCTGAGCTGGCGGTTTCTAGCGCATCGCGGACAGCTTTTCATCACTCACAAGAGTGGTAGCATACGAGGGCTTGAAAAAGATCACGAAGAACTGCCGCGACAGCGTCGTCCCACCCCACCCGGAGTTCTGACCAGCGATTTTCTGACCGCGATCACTTCAAGGGGCAAGATTGACATTCGGCCAATCCCGGCGCGGAGTTCCCCGCTCATCGCGCACGCGGCGGCATCTGCCGACTGGAATATGCATGGCTGTCCAGTCGGTGCAGAATATTCTGGCATACCCGGCCGCCGCTGTTCCCGATACCTCGCGGCCTCGGAATCCGTCGGCCAGTCACGAAGAAACTGGACAGATCCCAGTCATGAATAGGACACCGCGTTCGCCGCCGATCACCGCGAGACAACCGCCCCAAAGCCAAACAGGTGAAGCTATCGGTCCATCTCGGGATCATGCAAGTCCGCGCCTTGCCATTGGCATATTCGATCCTCGATCCTGAGGTTGAATATTCCAGCGCACACAATCGGCTTGACAAGGACTAAACCATGCAATCTTACAACCCTGACACCGTCAGTTCTTCTCTCGACGACGCCGCTTGGCAGCGGCCGGAGGCGTGCGGCGGCAACGGCGGCGATTGCGTCGAAGTCAATCTCAGCGATCCCGACGTCGTCGCGGTGCGCGATTCCAAGATCACCCGCTCCCCCGCGCTCGTCTTCGACAACCGGGAATGGGCCGCGTTCGCCGGCGCGCTGCGCGAGGGGCAGTTCGACCGGTGACCGCGCACTGATCGTCATCCCCGGTCCCCCATCCGGAACCCGCCCGGACCAACCCGTCCGCCTTGGCCGGGCGTAATGCGAGGACTACTATGATTTCGTGTCCGGCACCGGTGTCGCCTCGTCCCCTGATCGGACGGCCTGTCCCTCGTGAGCAGGCTTTCCGTCGAGGCCCAGCTGGTCGAACTGGGCCGGATCCTCGTCGCGGCGCGCGTCGAACGCGGGCTGACCCAGGGCGAACTCGGCGACGTCCTCGGCTACACGCAGCCGAACATCAGCAAGATGGAGCGCGGCAAGACCCGCATCCACCCGCATCTGCTCGACAAATGGATCGACGTCCTCGCGATCGAATCCGCCGCGGCGGAGACGCTGCGGCACTACAACCAGGCCTCGCGTGCCGACCGCGTCTGGAACGCCCGCCGCCTCGCCGCCAGCCCGGCCTGGTTCCATCCGGTGTTCGAGGCCGAGCAGGAAGCCGCCATCATCCTGAAATGGACCGGGGAACGCATCAGCGGAATCCTCCAGACCGAGGATTACATGATGGAACAGTTCCAGGCCTACGGCCGCACGGACGTGACCAACGCCGTGCACGAACGAAAGCTGCGGGCCAAACTTCTCGAGGACTTCCCGGACCGCACCTACAAGTTCATTCTCAGCGAAAGCGCGGTGTGCCGGCTGACCAAGGCGCGCACCGACAATCCGTACGTCGCGCTCGGCCAGGTCCGGCATCTGCTCGACCTCGCGCGCAACCACCCCGGCGCGACGATCCGGTTCGTGCCGTTCGAGAAGGGGCCTTTGCACGTCGGCCCCGATTTCACCATCCTGCAGTTCGCCAACAACGCGCTCGACCGCTCGTTCGCCGAAACGTCCAACGGCGTCCAGGTTTTCAAGGCCGACACCGAAACCTACGAAACCGACCTGCAATCGTGGGAATCCCTTTCGAGTGTCGCCCTTTCGGCGGAGGAATCGGCAATTCTTCTGGAAGAAGCCGAAGCGGACCTGATCAGCATCGCCGCTTCCGCTGCCGGAAGGACCGGCGAACCGCTACGCTGACTCCGCGCCGTCGACCGCAAGGAGCATCTGGTGACTGGCCTTGACCAGGAGTCGTTTCCGCCGCCGGGGCTCGATCTCAGCCGTCCCAGCGTGGCCCGCGTCTACGATTATTACCTCGGCGGCACCGCCAACTGGGAAATCGACCGGCAGTTCGCCGAACGCATGATGCGCGATTATCCGATGGTGCGCCCGATCGCGCTGGCCAATCGCCGGTTCCTGCACCGCGTCGTCCGATATCTGGTGCGCACGGGAATCCGGCAAATCGTCGATCTCGGTTCCGGCGTTCCCACGATGGGCCACGCGCACGAAATCGCCGAGCAGATCGCGCCCGGCGAGGTGAAAGTGGCTTATGTGGACTGCGAGCCGGTCGCCGTCGCGCATTCCACCAGCCTCCTGCGGGAAAACGGCGATCTCGCCCGGCACGTCGCCATTCACGCCGACCTGCGCGACCCCCAGCGGCTGTGGTCCCGGATCGCTGGCACCGCCGTGATCGACCTTGACCAGCCGGTCGCGGTGCTGCTCATCTCGGTCCTGCACTTCCAGCAACCGCCCGCCCCCGGCAGCGGCAGCACCGAAGACCTCGGGCCCAGCCTGGTCGCCGCCTACCGCGATCTCCTCGCGCCCGGGTCGTACCTGGCGCTGTCCCACGCCACCGACCAGGGCGTTCCGCCGGAGTTCGCGCGGATGCTCGCCGACGCCAAGGAGCGGTACGCGGCCGCGGGCAACGACCTCATCTACCGCGACCGCGCGGAAATCACCGCGCTGTTCGGCGGCTTCACCCTGCTCGAACCCGGCGTCACCTGGACCCCGCTGTGGCACCCCGAGGAAGCGAGCGCGGACGACACCACCATCCGCGCCGACGCTCCCAACGAGTCGCTCCTGCTCGCCGGGGTGGCCCGCAAGGACGTCTGAGATGACGGAGATTTGCGTCATCTCAGTTATTACTGTAACTTGAGCCGCATGGACGAGGAACTCGAGTTCGCCGACGACGCCGGGCGCCATTTCGCGCGGCAGTACGGCATGGCGCCGATGACCGGGCGGGTGATCGGCTGGCTGCTGCTGTGCGAACCGCAGCAGCAGACGATCGCCGAACTCGCGGGCGCGCTGCGGGCCAGCCGCAGCGCGGTCACCAGCGCGATCAGCGAACTCGAAGAATGGTCCTGGATCCAGCGCACCCGCACCGCCGGGGAACGCGTCGACCGCGTGCGGCTCGCTCCGGAGGTGTGGCTGCGCGTGCTCGACAACCAGGCCGAGTACGCCTCGCTCGGCGCACTGGCGCGCCGCGGCCTTGACCTGATGGCCGGCCAGCCCGCTGAACGGCGGGCGCGGCTGGAGGAGCTGGCCGAGTTCACGAAATTCCTCGCCGAGCGGATGCCCGAACTCGCCGTCGAATGGCGGGCTCGGCGAGAAGCCTTGCACCGCAAGTAAATCCGGGCTTCACCACCCGCCGGGCGAGCCCGTCCGGCGATTTCCTCCTGCGCGCAGGATTTCACTGGGGAGAACTGATGTCCTTCAACCATGCCCACTGGCAGCAGCGGCTCGACACTCTGCGCGCCGCCCACGGCGTTCCCGGCGCCTCGCTGGCGGTGCTGGCCGACGGCCAGGTGCACGAACTCGCGAGCGGCGTCCTGCACTGCGGAACCGGCGTCGAGGTCACCACCGATTCGGTGTTCCTGTCCGGCTCGCTCGCGAAGGCCTACACCGCCACCGTCGTGCTGAGCCTGGTCGACGCGGGTTCCCTCGACCTCGACACCCCGGTCGTCCAGCTGCTGCCGGAATTCGCGACGCCGGACCCGGCCGCCACCGAGGCGATCACCGTCCGCCAGCTGTTGAGCCACACCAGCGGCCTGACCTGCGACTTCACCTACGACTCCGGTCGCGGCGACGACTGCCTCGCCCGCTACGTCGAGGCCGCCGCCGGGGTAGCGCTGGACTGCCCGCCGGGCACGGCGCTGTCCTACAGCAGCGTCGGGTACGCCGTGCTGGGCCGGATCATCGAGGTCGTGACCGGCAAGACCTGGGACCAAGCGGTGAAAGACCTGCTGTTCACGCCGCTCGGGCTGACGCACTCGATGACGCTGCCCGAGGAGGCGCTGCGCTTCCGAGTCGCGATGAGCCACCTCGGCGAGGAACTGGCCCCGGCCTGGGATCTGATGCCGCGTTCGGCCGGCCCGTACGGCCGCGTCATCATCTCCGCCGGCGACGTCGCGCGCTTCGCTCAGATGCACCTGGATGGCGGAGTCGCAGCGGATGGCACCCGGGTGCTGTCCAGCGAGGCGGTCGAGCTGATGCAGCGCCGAGTGATCGACAGCCCGGACAAGTGGACGGTTTCCGCCGACGGCTGGAGCCTCGGCTGGACGCTCTACGACTGGAACGGCGTCTCCGGTTTCGGACATGACGGCAGCTCCGTCGCCCAGCACTCGTTCCTGCGCATCGTGCCGCACGCCGGAGTCGCGATCGTGCTGCTCACCAACGGCGGCGACTACAACCGGCTCTACCACGACTTGTTCAGCGAACTCCTCGCCGAACTGGCCGACGTCCAACTGCCCGCGCCGTTCGGTCCGCCGGCCAACCCGCCCGAGGTGGACGTCACGCCGCTGCTCGGCACCTACACGCGGGAGGGCGTGATCACCACGATCAGCCGCGCGGATGACGGGTCGGCGCGGATCAGGTACGAGTTCGTGGACGGGATGAAGGACCTGTCGCCGCCGCTGGAGGCCGAGCTGGTGCCGGTGACGGACAAGGTGTTCGCCGCCTGCGGGGAGTCCTTCGGCGCGACCCCGGCCCCAGTGGTGTTCTCGGCGCTGGCCGACGGGAGCCCGTGCGTCTACATCGGGATGCAGGCCACGCCGAAGACCTCATGACCACTGGCCGTGGTCGCGGGTAGTGCCCGCGGAAGCCGGGTACGGCAGGTAGGCTTCACCAGTGTTTCGCCAGGTGATGTGCCCAGTTTGATGGCAAATACCTACCCCCCCGGACTTTCGTCACGGAGAGTACCCGTGGATCCTGGGTTTGACCGTTGGCTGACCATTGGTTTCGAGCGCCGGGTCCTGGTCGTGGTGCGGACCGTGACGACGCTCAACCGGTTGCTGGACGTGCTCACGCTCTTCAGCGGCGACCACCGCGTCCAGACGGTGTTCACCTTCGACCGGGAGCACCCGGCCATCCTCGGAGCGGGCGTTCCCGCACTGCTCGAACGGCTGGGCGCCGCGGTGATCCCGTGGCAGCAGGCGGTCGAGGCCGAGTTCGACCTCGCGCTCGCGGCCAGCGAGAACGACGATCTCCACCTGCTGCGCGCCCCGGTGGTCCTGCTGCCGCACGGGATCGGGCACCAGAAGTACTACCCCGAGAGCTCGGTCGTCGCCGGGCTCAACCCGCAGCGCCTGATGCACGACGGCCAGGTCGTCCCAGCGCTGATCGCGGTCGCGCACGCCGAACAGCGCGACCAGCTGCGGGAGGCGAGCCCGGAGGCGGCCGAGCGGGCGGAGGTAGTCGGCGATCCGTGCCTGGACCGGCTCGTCGCCGGCGCGCACCGGGCGGCCGAGTACCGCACCGCGCTGGCCGGACGGGGCAAACGGCTCGTGACGATCGCGTCCACCTGGGGTCAGTCGTCCGTGCTCGGGCAGCATCCTGACCTTCCGCTCCGGCTCGTCGCCGAACTCCCGGTCGACACCACCACGGTGTGCGCGATCCTGCATCCGGGGATCGCCGCGGCGCACAGCACGTGGCAGCTCGACGCGTGGCTCACCGAAGCAAAACAGGCTGGGCTGCTGGTGATTCCGCCCGAAACCGGCTGGCAGACCGCGGTCACCGCGTCCTCCTGCGTGATCGGAGACGAAAGCTCGGTCTCGCTCTACGCCGCGGCTTTGGACCTGCCGCTGCTGATGGCGGGAAGTCCTTCTCCCGCAACGGTTCCCGGTTCCCCAGCCGCGATGCTGGCCGCACGAGCCGGCTCGCTCGCCGCCGACCGTCCCTTGGCCGCACAGATCGACGACGCGATCGACCACCACGTGCCGGGAAGCTACGAACCCGTTGCCAAGCAAGCAGTCGCGGTCCCCGGACAGTCAGCTGAGCTGCTACGCGCCGCGTGCTACCGGTTGATGAAGCTGCCGGAACCGAGCACACCAGCCGAATTCACCAGCTATCCGGTCAACCCCGCTGTCCGCACGCAACCGGTCGCGTTCCTCGCTGGCATCCGCGAACAGGGCAACACGGACGTACTCGTGCGGCTGCCAGCGACCGAAGTGCCGCAGCAACTGCACCATCTCCACGTAGTCGCGCACCACACCCGCGCCTCGCTGCGCGAACTGTCAGCGGCGGCCATCGTATTCACCTACGACACCGACATCGACTTCGCCGACTGGGCCCCGGCTGTCCTGAAACAATGGCCAGACGCGCAATTCGCCGCGCTCCGCCTAGCGGATCGTTGCCTCGCCGCAGATCGAAGCGGACGGCACTACGAGCTGATCCCCGCCTCCCGTCAGGTCGATCCGCTGGCCGCGGTGTCAATGCTCCACTTAGGACGGACCTACTTGGAATTCGGGCGGAACCGAGTCAGCGTAACGATTCGAGTTCGGTAAGGTACTCGTTCGTCCGGGGATGACCGAGCCGCCACGCGTCCCAGATCAGGCTCCCCCACGCGGCGCGCGCGGATTCCGGCTGGCCTTCCGCCGCGAAGATCCGCGCCTCGATTTCGCGGATCTCCCACCGGTATTGGTCCGCACCAGTATCTTTCAACTCAGCTCGGGCGCGACTCCAGCATTCCCGAGCCCGCTCCGGATCGCCGAACGCGAGGAAAGCCCGCGCGGCCACCATGTCCAGCCTGCTCAGGTTCCGGCCAGTAGCGTGTCGCCGCCCCTGCTCGATCTCAGCCATCGCCTCCGCCGGACGACCTGCCTTGATCAACACCGACGCAAGCATCCGATGGTGAATACCGAGCGCATAACCGTGGTCGTGCTGCTCGTCGAGCGCGATGGATTTCCGCAGCCACGCCTCCGCATGAGTGAGCAAACTGGCCCGCTCTGCCGGGTCGGTGTCCGCTCGCTCCTCAAAGAACCGCGCACGAAACTCCGCCGCCGACGATTGCAGCCGATCCCGCCGCGCCGGACGGATGTCGACGACCTGGGCCAGCGCCCACGCCTGCCGGAGGTCCGCGTCCGCCTGCTCGAACGACCGGGCCAGGAACCAGACTTTGGCCCGCATCAACAACGTCCGCGCGTAAAGCGCCTGCGGCTCGCCATCAGCGAGCGCCGCGGCCGCGTGTACCGCCAGATCGCTGATTTCGGCGTACTCGCGCCACAACCAGCGCTTAGTGATCAGGACTTCCAACGCACCGGCGAGCTGGCACACCTCCATGTGCCTTCCCCGCCGAGCCGCTGCGCGCACCACCTCGGTAATGAGACCCAAATGCTGGTGCAGCCACTCGAACCGATTCTCGGCAAGCGTCCACGGCGCGATGGACGGCACCACGTACTCCCGCAACCGGGTGGGGTCTTCCGCGAGGTCAGCCGACACGACGAGGTCCCGAACATGGCTCAACAGCCGGAGAAACGCCGTGTCGCGATCAGCGGGAAGCTTCGCCGCGTACTGCGATACCAACGCGGTGAGCCGATACCAGCGCCCCACCTTCTCGGTCAGCATCGAGCTGACGACGGTGTCGAAAACCTTCTTACCTTCCGGCCCCAAGTAAGCGACCGCAGTCTCCTCAGTGAACCAGTGCCCGGGAAATCCGGCCAGCAACGCGACCGCTTCCCGAGTTTCCGGTGCCAGCGAAGAAAAAGTCTGCTCGAGCGCGTCCTTGATGACGCCCTCGACATCCACGATGCCATTCTCCTGGTAATACGCGACCATGCCGCGAACCGGATACGGTTCCCCGCTGTGTCGCGCAAGACTCAAGCCGACTTCCCGAATCGCGGACGGCATCCGCCCGGACATCTCCAGCAACGCGTCCGCCGCTTCAGGCTCCGCGTCGAGCCGAACCTTTGGGCAATAGTACGCCAGCATTTCCCGCGCACCCTGATTTTCGAGACCGCCCAGCAGAATCGGAGCCGGATCGAGCGCATCGAGATCCCGGGTACGAACGGAACCGGTAGCCAGCACGAGATTCATCCGGAACGGCCGGAAAATCTCGACCTCCCGCGCCGACGCGACGTTGTCGAGAATGACGGTGAACAACCGAGTCGCCAGGACCGACCCGAACTGCTGGTCCAGACCAGCATCGTCAGTGGCGATTTCCTGGCTGGGAATCCCCAGCTTCAGCAACGCCTGCCGCTTGACGAGTGCCAGATCGACGACCGCCCCCGTACGCAACTCGGCGACGTCGATCTCGATCCAGCCACCCGGAAACCGATCCCGCACCAGCCCGGCGATCTGCCGGGCAAGCTCAGTCTTCCCCGACCCGACCGGCCCGTAAATAAGACAAATCCCAGACTCGCGCGGCGCACGAAGATGCTCAGCATGATTGAAAAACGGCTCAACACCCTCAATCGCCGGCGCCCGCTGCCCAGCCGCGTTCAGCACCGCGACCGCTTCCATCAGCTCAGCCCGAAACGCCGGATCCTCCTGACAAGCGGTCAGCACCTGCTCGCGAAGATCAGCCACCGAGGCCCCACCGGAACCGAACTTGGCCCTCGCAAGGCTCGCCAGCCGCCCCAGCCCCTTGTCGACCCGCCCGACCAAGGCGGTGGCCAGCACTTTTGCCGCCTCAGTGGAAAACACCTCAACCGCGTCGATCAAGCCCCACCCCTAGTTCTGATACGCGCCACTCACGCTAGCAGCGCCCGCAATGCACGTCACCCCACGTCACACCCACCACCACAACCGCCACCGATGCACCCACTATCGAGGCACCCAGCCCCACCCCCACCACTGCCGCACCAGCGCACCCACTATCGAGGCACCCAGCCCCACCCCCGCACCCCGATACGAAGCCTCCCTGCGGGCGGTGGGTGCTTGTCAAGGCATCTTTCCCGCCTTGACAAGCACCCACCGCCCGTCAGCACAATCAAGCTTCGGGGTGCCCCACGCCAACACCGACCCGCAAAGTCGCCGCCAGGCGACGAGCCCCCTCAAGACAACAACCGCCGCTCCTTAGCCACCGCAACCGCCCCAGCCCGGGTATCCACCCCCAACTTCTCATAAATCCGCCCCAAATGCGTCTTAACCGTAGCCTCACTAATAAACAACCTTCGAGCAATCTCCCGATTCCCCACCCCCTCCGCCAACTGCTCGAGAATATCCCTCTCCCGAGCAGTCAACGAAGGCCGAGGAGCCCGCAACTGCGCCATCATCCGATCCGCCACCGGCGCCGACAACGCCGTCCTCCCCGCCGCAGCCGCCCGAATAGCCGCATACAACTCATCCGCAGACTCAGCCTTCAGCAAATACCCCGTAGCCCCAGCCTCAATAGACCGCGTAATATCCGCATCAGTATCATAGGTTGTCAACACCAAAACCCGAGGCGGCGATTCAAGAGCCAAAACCCGCCGAATAGCGGCAACCCCATCCATCCCATCGCCCAACTGCAAATCCATCAACACCACATCCGGCGCCAACGCGGCAGCGAGATCAACAGCCTCCTGCCCAGTAGCAGCCTCACCGACGACCTCGATCCCACCAGCCCCGCCCAGCAACGCCCGCAACCCAGCCCGAACCATCGCATGATCGTCACAAAGAACAACCCGAATAACCCGCTCTTCAGTCACGACGAACCCCCAACGGAATCGCGGCAGAGATAACCGTGCCCTCCCCAGGCGCGGATTCCACAGTCAACCGCCCACCCAACTGCGCCGCCCGCGCACGCATCGCGGGCAACCCGTGGCCGCGGCCTTCAACGCTCGGGGCAGCCGGGTCGAAACCACGGCCGTCGTCGGTAATATCCAGCACGACCTCATCGTCTAGGTAGGTGAGAGTAAGCGCCACTCCCGACGCATCCGCGTGTTCCCGCGCATTCGCCAGCGCACCTTGCGCGATCCGCACCAAAGTGGACTGCACCCGCCCCGGCAACGGCCGCGCGGGCCCATCGACCTGCACGCGCACCGGCCGCGGTTCGCGTTCGGCGACGTTACGCAAGGCTTCCTCGACCGAGTGCCCGTCGAGATCAGCTGGGGCCAGGTCCTGCACGAGACCGCGAGCCTCGGCCAGGTTCCGGGCCCCGATCTGTTGCGCCGCATGCAAATGCTCGCGTGCCAGATCCGGATCGTCCCACGCGCGGTCGGCCGCTTGCAGCAGCATTGCCTGGCTGGACAGGCCTTGCGCCAACGCGTCGTGGATCTCCCGCGAGAGCCGTTGCCGTTCGTCCAGCATGCCCGCGCGCCGCTCGGTTTCCCGCAGCCGCACCGCCTGGCGTCGCAGGTACGTGATCACCGCGGCGGTCACGGCGGCGACGGCCACCGGCACGATCGTCAGATTCGGGTCGAAGCCGGTCGAGAGCCGGTTCTGCGAGAGCACTACCAGCGCGGTCACGAGCGTCACCAGCACCAATGCGGGTCCGGTCGGCAGCGTGCGGAGGCCGGTGACGAACAGCGGGACCGCGCACCAGGCGAAGCTCGGCGCGAGCAGCACCAGCACCACCCACAGCACGGTCACGACGGTCAGCCAGGCCAGATACGGCACCGTCACCTGCTCCGGCCCGGTGATGCGCAGCAGCAGGCCGACCGCGTAGACCGCGGCGAGGCAACCGGTCAGGGCGATCACCCAGGGCGCGGCCGGTTCGCCGTGGTGGTGGTCGAGGAAGCGCACGATCGACGCGACCAGCAGCAGGAAGAACGCCGTGTGCATGGTCGCGGCCAGCCACCGCGCGTCCCGATCGGTCATCGCCGCCCTCCTGTTTTCGTTCCGTTGTGGAGCCTGACCGGTGCGCACCCGCTCGACATCAACCGATCGGATGACATGAGTGTCGGCCGTTCCTCTCCGCGAAGCGAGCCGAGACTCCGATCCGGTGAAGGGGGTCCCGGACGCACGATGAATTCATCAAGCCGGACAAGCCAAGGAGCCCCCGATGAAGACCTTCACCGCCAAGACCCGCATCGCCACCGTCGTCGGCGGACTCGCCGTGATCGGCGCCGCCACCACCGGCGCCCTGGTCGCCAATGCCGCCACGCCGACCGCTGCCCCCGCTGCCCCGACTCAGGCCGCGCCGAAGGGCTTGGTCCAGACCACGCACCTGTCGATCGCCGCCGCACAGAAGGCCGCGCAGGCCGCGCTGAGCGCCGCCGAGAAGGCAGGCCAGCACGTGTCGGTCGCAGTGGTCGACCGGAACGGCAACACGATCCTGACCCTGCGCGGCGACGGTGCGGGCCCGCAGTCGTACTCGTCGGCCGAGGAGAAGGCGTTCACCGCGGTTTCGTGGAACGCCAAGACCTCCGAGCTGGCCGGACGCCTCCAGCAGACGCCGACCTTGAAGGACATCAAGGGCACGCTGTTCCTCGCCGGCGCGGTCCCGGTGGACGCGAACAACGCCCCGATCGCGGCGGTCGGCGTGGCCGGAGCCCCGTCCGGAGCCCAGGACGAGAGCTTCGCCCAGGCCGGAGTGGACGCGCTCGCCAAGTAGCCCCTCCGTGAAGGACTCCTTGAGGGAATCAGATTCCCCCATGGAGTCCTTCACGGACCGGCAAGCCGAGCCCGGCCGTCCCTCCCAGCGCCGAACCGCAGCCCGTCCAGCAGGATCTCGGTGATCCGGACCGCTTCCTCCTCCCAACCCTCCGTGACCCGCATCCCGCAGATCCCGCCGAGCGCGCGCAGCACCGTTCGCCCGCTGACGTCAGCCCGGAGTTTCCCAGCGGCAGCACCGGCTTCGAGCAACTGGTCGAGGGCACCGGCCATCTGCGCGCGGGCGTCCTCGAAGACCGGCGAATCCGTCGCCATGATGCTCTCCAGCGCGATCGCCATTCCCTTGCCGACGGCCGAATGTTCCACCAGCAGCAACAGAAAACGCCGCAACGCCTCGTCGGGCGCGTGCTGCTGGAGGAGCTGCTCAGGCGCGGCGCACAGCTGGTCGACTTCCTGCCGGTAGACCTCCTCAACGAGAGCTTCGCGCGTCTCGAAATGCCGGTAGAGCGTGCCGACCGCGACCCCGGCCCGCTTGGCGATTTCGTCGACGTGCGCGTCGGCCTCCCCGGCGAGAAACGCTTCCCGCGCGGCGGCCAGGAGCGCATCCCGGTTGCGCCGCGCGTCGGCACGCAACGGACGTGGCACGAGCTACCTCCATAAAGTGAGTCCGGTTCAGCTTAGGTGTACAGTTTCCGGAGTCAGACTCACCTTAGTGCTGGGAGCAGTGTCATGACAGTTCCGGACGAGGGTCTCGCCGGTCTTCGGGTGCTGGTCACCGGGGGTAGCCGGGGTTTGGGGGCGGCGACAGTCCGCCGCTTCGCCGCCGCCGGCGCGACCGTGGTGGCGGCCTCGCGCAGCGCACCGCCGGACGATCTGCCCGCGACGTTCCTCCCCGCGGACCTCTCGACCGAAGCCGGTGCGGCGGACCTCGGCCGCCGGGTCGTCGACAGCATCGGCGGGGTCGATGTCCTGGTCAACAACGCAGGCGCGGCAACCGGCACGACGCCGACGCTCAAGAGGGCCGACGAAGCCTGGCTCGCCGACCTGGAGATGAACCTGCTGAGCGCGGTTCGCCTCGACCGCGCACTGGTACCGGGAATGGTCGAGCGCGGTTCCGGCGTGGTCGTGCACGTCTCGTCGATCGCGAGTCACCTGCCGCAGCGCGGCGACGCTTCCTACGCGGCGGCGAAAGCAGCGCTCAACGTGTACAGCCGTTCATTGGCAACCGAGGTCGGCTCGCACGGAGTCCGGGTCGTGTGCGTGTTGCCAGGCTTCGTGGTGACGGAGGGCGCGGCCAAACACCTTTCGCAGATGGCGGCGCAGGAAGGCGTTGGAGTGGACGAGATTCAGCAGCGGATCGTGGACCACCTGGACCTGCCGATGGGGCGGCCGGGCGACCCGTCGGACGTGGCGGAGATGATCGCGTTTCTCGCGTCCAGCCGGGCGAAGTGGTTGACGGGGGCGGAATTCCGGGTCGACGGCGGAATCATCCCGGCGGTCTGAGGAGATGAACGTGAAACTTGGTGCGGTGATCATCGACGCGGCGTCGCTGGAGACGGAGAGCGCGTTCTGGCATCGGCTGCTGGGCGGTTCTCTCACGACCACGGAGACGCATCACTTCCTGCGCGCGGAGGGGTTTCCAGTGCTGGTGATCCAGCACGCCGCCGGACAGGCCCCACCGGAATGGCCGGACGGGGTGTCGCAGCAGCTGCACCTCGATCTGATCGCGGAAGACCTCGTTGCGGCGGAGAAACTAGCTGCGGAATCGGGTGCACGTCAGCTTTCCGGCCACGTCTACGCTAGTCCCGCCGGGCATCCGTTCTGCCTCCGTGTTTGATGGCGTCGGCATCGCCGCCGCGGCGGGATCGCCTTTAGTCGGCGATCCCGCGTTGTGGTCGCCGAAGGGGTGGCGGGGCTGGCGTACGGCGACTGCGTATCTGCCGGGACCGGAGCGAGCGGCGGCGCTCGGGCGGGTCCGGGCTGTCCTCGAGAGCAGGCCCGCGATGTCCGGCAGGTTCACCTCACCGATGGCGACTTGTGTGCTGCGCGCCAAAAGGCTCAGCGGCTGAACCGCTTCACGTAGTCCTCGATGATCGGCCGCTCCGGGGCGATGATGTCGTCCGGGAGCTGGTCCAGTGCGAAGAACTCGTAGCCGGAGATCTCCGCGCCGTCCACGGTGACGTCGGTGTTCTCGACGGTCGCGGTGAACGCGGCGGTGACGTTGTGGACCTCGTCGCCGTGCGGGTACCGGTAGAAGTATTCCGGTCCGGAGTAGACGCCGAGCAGTTCTAGATCGCGGACCTCCAGGCCGATTTCTTCCCGCACCTCGCGGCGGCCCGCGTCCTCATAGGACTCTCCGGGGTCGAGGAAGCCGCCGGGCAGGCCCCAGTCCTGGCTTTCCGCGCGGAAGATCAGCAGCAGCCTGCCGCGTTCGTCGGCGATCAGGACTGACGTGCCGGGCAGGATCAGCGGGCGGGTGCCGACGAGTTCGCGCAGTTCGGCGATGTAGTTCATCAGTGGCTTTCTTGGTCGGATTCGGTTGCGCCTCGCGGACGGAAGGCGACGATCGGGAGTTGCTGGGCCATCCGGCGCCGGGCCGCGGCGGAGCCGTCGTAGCGCCAGCCCAGCAGCTTGCTCAGCACGGGATGCAGGACGGGCCGCAACAGCCGGTTTCGCCGTTCGTAGTCGGCGAGCGCGGACGCGGCTTCGGTTTCGTCGAGGATTCGGTGCTCGGGAACGAACCTCCGGCGGCCGAGCGCGACCTCCACCGCGGGAGCGGCCTGGATGTTGCGGTACCAGTCCGAGGACGGGCCCAGTCCGGCGATCGCCAGGACCTCGTCCGTTTCGGGGCGGAGGCCGATCACCTCCAGCACCGTCCGGTACCGCCGGCCGGACTTGCGGCCGACGTGGGTCAGGCACAGGAAACGCTTGCCCAGCAACCAGCCGAGGTCGCGGTCGTACAGCTTCGCCGGCGCTTTGAAAAGCGTGCGCACGATCGGTTTCACGATCGGGCTCCTTCCCTAGCCGAATGGTGCGGGTTCGTGATGAGCGCGGCGGGCTTCCCGGTCGAACTCCCGGCCACGAACCGGTCAATTCCCGGCGACCGGGCCAGTTTCAGCATGACCCGGCGCTGCGGCTTGCTGGCCGGTAGGAACCGTCGCGAGCCAGCTGCTGCGCGGGCCCGGAACTCGCTCGGCGAGGATCACCTCGTTGCCCAGACCGGCGATGTCCGCCCCGCAAGCCAGGATCCTCATCGCGTTCCTCCTCCCTACGGCCGCGTGACCAGCCCGCGCAGGACGCCGGTGACCGCCGCCGGGTCGCCACCTGGAGCGAGGCCGCGGTGCAGCAGCAGGCCGTCGATGGTCGCGACCAGCACCTCCGTGGTCGCGTCCGGTTCGGGGACGCCGCGCTCGGCGAGCCAGCGGCTGACCTGGGCGCGAAACGCCAGGAGCAGTCCGCCGATCTGATCCCGCAGCTCCTCGTCGCGCCGCGCGGCCAGGTACGCCTCGACGAACAGCACCGACAACGGGTCCACCCCGGTGTACGGCTCGACCGAACCGACCAGCGCGGTCACCAGGTCCGCCGGGTTGTGCGTCTTGGCCAGCGCCGGGCCGACGCTTTCCAGCACCTCGCGCATCGCGTCGAGGACCGCCTCGCGCAGCAACGCCTGCAGGGACGGGAAGTGGTAGTGCACCACGCTCGGCGTCACCCCGGCCCGGTCCGCCAGCACCCGGGTGCTCACGGCCGCCCAGCCTCGTTCCGGCACCAGCTCCGTCGCCGCCGTCAGCAGCCGTTGCCGCACTTCACGGCCGCGCGCCGCCGCCGGAGAATCCATCCCCGCTCCCTCCTGGTCAGTCGTTCAGGGCGATCGTCCTGTACGACTGCCCTGATCGTAGCGCAGCCCAGGGCAAGGAGGTAAGACCGGTGATCGACAACTCACCTGAAGGAGGCGCGAGAAGACTCGCGCTGACCTAGCCGGCCAGCACCGCCGTGCGGTCCCGGAGCCGCGGCCGGAGGGTGAACCCGCTCGGCTTCAGCGTCAACGACTCCGCGATCTTCAGCTCGTACGCCGGATCTGCCTCGAAGTCGTAGCGCTGCACCATGGTCCCCAGCGCGAGCACCGCTTCGTGCAACGCGAACTGCCGCCCGATGCACGCGCGTTCCCCGGTGCCGAACGGTTTGTACGCCTGTGCCGGCCGCTTCCGCACCGCCGCCGGCTCGAAGCGATCCGGGTCGAACTTCTCCGGGTCCGGACCCCAGACGGTCGGGTCGCGGTGGAGCATCGGCAGCGGGACGATGATCGAATCACCCTTGCGCATCGGGTATTTTCCGCCCAGCACCAGGTCTTCGCGAGCTTCCCGGGCGTAACCCGGCGCGGTCGGCCACAACCGCATCGCCTCGTCGAGAACGCGGCGGACGTACCGCAGCTTCGCCACGTCGCCGAAGGCCGGTTCGCGATCGCCCCACACCGCATCGACTTCGGCGCGCGCCTTCGCCAGCAGCTCCGGATGACGCGTCAGGTAGTACAACGCGAACGACAGCGCACCGGACGTCGTCTCGTGCCCCGCGACCACGAACGTGATGGCCTGGTTGCGAATGTTCACCGGGTCGAGCTGCTCGCCCGTCTCCGGGTGCCCCTCGGTGAGCATCAACCCGAGCAGGTCGCGCGCTTCGCCGCCTTCCCGGCGTCGGCTTTCGATGACCTCGTCGACCAGATTCGTCATAGTCGCGATGTCCGCCTGGTTCTGCGCGGCCGACCCCGCCAGCGCGCGCCGCACGAACGGGAGCTTGACGTTCTCCAACTGGGCGAACCGCAACGCCCGGATCATCGCGGTGACGAACGGATGCGGTTCAGCCCGCTCGAACGACCCGAACCGGTACCCGAATCCCGCGAGCCCGATCGTCTCGAGAGTCAACCGGGTCATGTCGGCGGCGACGTCGACCGGACCGTTCGCGCGATCCCAAGCCGCAGTCAGCTCGCGGGTCACCTCGAGCATCGTCGAGTGGTAGCGGCGCATGGCCTCGGCGGAGAACGCGGGCTGCAGGATGTCGTGGGCCAGTCGCCAATTCGGCTCGCGGGTGTGCGCGGTGAAGAGCCCGTCGCCGGCGACCGCGCGCAACCGCTCGACCCCGAGACCGACGTGCTTGCCAAACCGCGTCTCGTCGTTCAGCTCGGTGACTAGGTCGATCCCGCTGACGAACACGATCTCGATCCCGAAGAACTTCCGGGTGAAAATCGGCCCCAGCCGAGCACCGACGCGCATCGTGCCCTGCAACGGCGTCCGCAAGCTGGCCCCGATGAGATCGCCGACCACCGGCAAGCGTCCGGGCCGGTGCGGAATCGCGGTGGTGTCCACAGTCTGCTCCCCTACTGAACCCACATCCAATAGGGTCACGATCCCCCGCTACTGAACCGGTGTCAAGTAAGCTGGGGAGATGCGGACGCGCCTGACCACCGAACAGCGGCGCGAACAGCTGCTGACCATCGGCGCCGGCCTGTTCGCGGGCCGCCCCTACGACGAGGTGTGGATCGAAGAGGTAGCCGAAATAGCCGGCGTCTCGCGCGGTTTGCTCTACCACTACTTCCCCACGAAGAAAGACTTCTTCGCCGCGATCGTCCGCGTCCAGCGCGACCAGCTGCTGGCGATGAGCGAACCCGACCCCGCACTCCCGGTGGCCCAGCAACTGCGCGCCGGGCTAGAGGTGTACCTGGAATTCGCCCGCACCCACCCCGACGGCTACCGCATCGTGCACCGCAGCGCAGGCGACGCAGACCGAGAAATCCGGGAAATCTGCGAAGCAGGCATGGCCGCGAACGCGGAGCGGATCCTGGCAGCCGTGAGCCTGCTGCGCCCAGTCACCCCCACGACTCGCCTGGCGGTCCGGGGATGGCTTTCGTTCGTAGCAACGCTAATCCTGGACTGGCTGGACGAACCGAAGATCAGCACCGAGGAACTACGGGACCTTTGCGCACGAACGCTTTTCGCGGCGGTCGAGGTGGATCCCGAAACCCGCTAACGCGGGCGCGTTCGAGAACGGACCGAGCAGCGGCTCAGGGGCTGCTCAGCTGCGACACAAAGGCTTCCATCGCGACCCGGTAGTGCTCCCGAACGAGATCTTCGACGCCGTCGGCGTCACGGCGCCGCAGTGCGTCGGCGATGTCGCGATGTCCCTGATGGCCTGCGCGATAGTCCTCGACCGACCACTTCTTGGCCGCGTTGAAGTCGAAGGAAAACTGCCGGTTGCGACTGATCAGCCGCACCAGATGGTCGTTGCCCGACGCCCGCGACACCGCTTCGTGGAAAGTGAGGTTCAGGGTCACCTGCTCCTCCGGGGGAAGCAGTTCCAGGTGCTCGTGCTCGTCCAGAATCGCCGCGATCGCCGCGAGTTCGGCATCGCTCGCCCGGACGGCCGCCAGCCTCGCCGCGTAGCCTTCGAGCGCCATCCTCGTTTCGTACACGTCCCGGATGTCCGCCGCGCCGAATTCCCGCACCGTCCAGCTCTGCCGCTGTTTGATCAGCATTCCCTGGTCCTCGAGCATCTGCAGCGCGCCGCGCACCGGCGTGCGGCCGATCCCGATGAGTTCGCATACCTCCGACTCGACCAGCCGCTGGTTCGGACGGAATTCGCCGCGCACGATCGCATCGCGCAGCGCCTGGTAGGCGCGGCCCGCCAGGACGGGATTCGACGGCATGAAGACTCCTCGGGTGGCTTCTCGGGCGCTCATAGGATATCACTTGGTGTACTACGTGGCGTTCCCGGCACGCCGGGCCAGATCCGCGCCGCCCTCGAGGGGCAAGACCACCAACGATCGGAGCACAAGCACCATGGTTTCTTCCTCCAGCACCCCCGCCGCCTTCGTCACCGGAGCAGCCAACGGCATCGGCGAAGCCGTCGTGGCGCGGTTTCTCGCCGGCGGCTACCGCGTCGCGATGGTCGACCTCGACGCCGATCGGCTGCGCGCGGCACGAGAGAAGGCCGACCCTGCCGGCGAGCGCACCATCGAAGCGGTCGCCGACGTCACGGACGAACAGAGTGTGCGGGCAGCGATTTCGGCCACCGTCGAGGCATTCGGCAGGCTCGACGCGGCACACAACAACGCAGGCATCACCAGTTCGGGGCCGAACACCCACGAACTGGAGCTGTCCGCCTGGCAGCGCACTCTCGATGTCGATCTCACCGGTGTCTGGCTGTGCATGAAACATCAGCTCCCGGTGATGCTGGAGCAGGGCTCCGGCGCGATCGTCAACACCGCCTCGATCGCCGGGCACATCGGCTACCGGAACGCGGCCGCGTACGCCGCGGCCAAGCACGGCGTCGTCGGCCTGACCAAAACTGCCGCGATCGAATACGCGCCGCAAGGCATCCGAGTGAACGCGGTCAGTCCCGGACCGGTCCAGTCGGACATGCTCGAGGCGTCGTTCGAGCGGCGCGGAGCCGCTGTCCGGGACTGGTACTACGCCAGCTCCCCGACCGGCCGCTTCGCTTCCCTTGAGGACATCGCGCACGCCGTGCACTGGCTCGCGTCGGCGGAAGCCAGCTTCATCACCGGGCACTGCCTAAGCGTCGACGGCGGATGGATCGCCCAGTAGCCGACCCCCTCCCCAGCAGGCACTCGACCGGGGCACCACTGTCGGCGGCATAGTATCCCATTTAAGATCCCATGCTGCCGACAGCTCCGGCGACAGTGCCGCACATACCCGATTCGAGGACGATATGCGTGGTTCGAGCAGGAAAATCTCTTTGCGAAACGTTTCGGTCGCCGTCGTCGGCGCAGGCTTCTCCGGCATCGCCGCGGGGGTGCACTTGCGCGCGGCGGGCTGTCGCGACTTCGTGATCTACGAAAGCTCCGAGGGGCCAGGAGGAACGTGGTGGGACACCCGCTATCCCGGCGGCGAGGTCGACACCCCCTCGCACCTGTACTCGTACTCGTTCAAGACCTACGACTGGTCCCGGCCCTACGCCGGGCACGCGGAATTGCGTTCCTACCTGCACGAGACGATCGCCGAGCACGATCTCGAACGGCATCTGCGGCTGGGAGTCACCGTCGAGCGAACGTCGTGGGACGAGGACCGGCAGCAGTACCGAGTCGAGACCAGCGACGGAGGGGTGCGCCATTTCACCGCGGTGATCAGCTGCGTCGGCATGCTCAACGAACCGCGAATCCCGCGGCTGACCGGGATGGAGACTTTCGCCGGCGAGATTTTCCATTCCTCGCGGTGGGATCCGGCCGTCGACCTGACCGGGAAGAACGTCGCCATCATCGGCACCGGATCCACCGCGGCCCAGCTCGTGCCCGCGGTCGCCGAGGTCGCCAAGAGCCTGACGGTTTTCCAGCGGCAGCCGTCCTGGGTCGATCCGAAGGCGAATGAACCGTACTCGCGGCGGCGGCGCGCAGCGCTCTCCCTGCCGCCGGTGCATTTCCTCGAACGGCTTCGGCGTTTCTACCAGGGCGAGAAACTATGGTTCGGCGGACGGCTCATCCGCCCCGGCACCAAGGCGGACAACCGTTCCGTGCGGATCAGCCGCGACTATATCCGTACGGCACTCGAGGGCAGGCCGGAACTCATCGCCGCGATGACGCCGGACATTCCCTACCAGGGACGCCGTCCAGTGCACGCCACCGGTTTCCTCGAGGCGCTGGCGCGCGACAATGTCACTCTTGTCCCCTGTGCCGCACAGGGAATGACGCATGCCGCCGTCATCGACGAAGCCGATGACGAGCACGAAGCCGACGTCGTCATC
The DNA here is from genome assembly GCF_045278895.1 of Amycolatopsis sp. WGS_07. Taxonomy (NCBI): domain Bacteria; kingdom Bacillati; phylum Actinomycetota; class Actinomycetes; order Pseudonocardiales; family Pseudonocardiaceae; genus Amycolatopsis; species Amycolatopsis sp. WGS_07. The sequence continues at coordinate 352,141 of NZ_CP136053.1, forward strand.
ATGGCAACCGGGTTCCAGCCGAGCAATTACCTGGCCCGCCTCGACGTCATCGGCCGGAACCGGATCGCCCTGCGCGATTTCTGGGACGGCGAACCCCGGGCTTTTCTCGGCTGCACGGTGCCGAATTTCCCGAACTTCTTCATGCTGTACGGGCCGAACACGAACTTCTACGCGCTCGTGCACGGATTCGAGTCCCAGGCGAAGTTCGCGGTCCGCTCGCTGCGGAAAATGGTCGCCGAAGGCGGGACCTCGATCGAATGCCGGGAGTCGTTTTTCGCCGCCTTCAACGAATGGCTGCAGAATCGGCTGGCGAAAAGCTCATGGGCGGCGGGAGACAATTACTTCAAATCGGCCAGCACCGGACGGATCGTGACCCAATGGCCCGACGGCGCCGTGGTCTACCGCCTGCTCACCCGGTTCCTCGCGGCACCGTCGGGCCGGGTGCGCCGCCGATGACCCACGTCCAGCCTCGCCCCGGCCCGGGAGCCATGGTCCGCAGCCCGGCCCTCGCGGTGCTACCCACCCGGCCGAACCCCACGCCCGACGCGAGAGCAGCGGCCTGCAGCCCTCCCCTCACCGCACCATCGATCCGGTCGTACCCCGCGCCCGCCCCGGCAGGAGACCCGGCCACACTCCGTGCGCAAGGTCAGCAGCAGCCTTCTGACCTGCGATTCCAGCAGAACACCCACGAGGATCTTTCTTTGCATCTCGCTTGGGATATTGACTGGGATACCTTCACGTGCTGTCCTGTTCCCCGCCACGGGGCCGCCGCAGCATCGGCGCTGGGGTCGCCGCGAGCGGAAAGGGCAGAGACATGACCAGTACGGATCACGGGCTCAAGCCGGGCCTGCGCAACCGGCACGTCACCATGATCGCTCTGGGCGGCATCATCGGAGCCGGTCTGTTCGTCGGCTCGGGATCGGTGCTCGCCTCGGCGGGGCCCGCCGCCTTCGTTTCGTATCTGCTGGCGGGCCTCGTCGTCGTGCTGGCGATGCGCATGCTGGGCGAAATGGCGGTCGCGAATCCGTCGACCGGTTCGTTCGTCGACTATTCGCGCGAGGCTCTCGGCGAATGGGCGGGGTTCTGTTCCGGGTGGCTGTACTGGTATGTCCGGGTGATCGTCGTCGGATTCGAGGCCGTCGCGGGCGCGGCGATCGTGCGGTATTGGATCGACCTCCCGCTTTGGGTGCTCAGCCTCGTCCTGATGAGCGCGCTGACGATTTCGAATCTGGTGTCCGTCACGTCGTTCGGGGAATTCGAGTTCTGGTTCGCCGGCATCAAGGTCGCGGCGATCGCCGTGTTCATCGTGCTCGCCGGGACGTTCGCGGTGGGGCTGTGGCCGGGGCATTCGCTGGACTTCAGCAATCTCACCAGCCACGGCGGCTTCCTGCCGGGCGGCGTGCCGTCCCTGTTCAGCACCATCGTCGTGGTGATGTTCGGCATGATGGGGCCGGAGATCGCGACCATCGCGGCCGCCGAGTCCGCGGATCCGGTCTTCTCGGTGAGCAAGGCGACCAAATCCGTGATCTACCGGCTCATCGTGTTCTACGTCGGGGCCGTCTTCCTGCTCGCGGTCATCGTGCCGTGGAACTCGGTCAAGCCAGGGGAATCGCCGTTCGTCGCCGCGATGAACGTGCTCGGGATTCCCTACGCGGCGAACATCATGAACGGCCTCATCCTCGTCTCCGTGCTCTCGTGCATGAACTCCGCGATCTTCACCTCGTCCAGGATGCTGTTCGTGCTCGCCCGCCGGAACGAAGCGCCGTCCTGGCTGGTCGCCCTGAACAAGCGCCGGGTTCCGGTGCGGGCGATCCTGGTCTCCACGTTCGTCGGGTTCCTGTCGGTCGTCGCCGCCGCGATCTCGCCGGACACCGTTTTCCTCTTTCTGCTGAACTCGTCCGGCGCGCTGATTCTTTTCGTCTACCTGTTGATGTGCTTGTCGCAGATCGTCCTGCGGCGTCGCACTCCGGAGAAGGACCTGACCCTGAAAATGTGGTTCTTCCCCTGGCTTTCGATCCTGACCGTGGTCGCGATCGCACTGATCCTGGTGCTGATCGGGCTCGGCGCGGAAACCCGGTCACAGCTCGTCCTCGGCCTTGCCGCCTGGGCGGTGACCTTCGCCGTCTTCCTGATCCGCCGCCGGATTCTGCGCTCCCGCGCTTCCGGCTCGCACCCGCTGAAAACAACCCAAGGAGAAGCATGAACAACAAGGAACACGGCTACCAGGTGACGGTGCGCTGGACGGGCAACACCGGGACCGGAACCGCGACCTACCGCGGCTACGGTCGCGACCACGACATCCTCGCCGAGGGGAAGCCGCCGGTGAAGGCCACCGCCGACCCGGCGTTCCGCGGCACCGCCGACCGGTGGAATCCGGAGGAACTGCTCGTCGCTTCGCTCTCGGAATGCCACCTGCTGACCTATCTCGCCGAGTGCACCCGCGCCGGGGTCGTGGTCACCGCCTATTCCGACGCCGCCTGCGGCATCATGCGCGAGGAACCGGGCAACGGCGGCCGGTTCGTCGAGGTCGTGCTCCAGCCGGAGGTGACGGTCGCGGAACCGGACATGATCGACAAGGCCGTGGAACTGCACGATACCGCGCACCAGAAGTGCTTCATCGCCAACTCGGTCGCCTTCCCGGTCAGCCATCGGCCGACCGTGCGCTGACCGGGAACGATCCGCCGGTCAGAGGGTCACGAGCACGTCGTCGCCTTCCACTCGCACGGGGATTCCGCGCAGGCCCACCCGGGCCTGCGCGGGATGCCGTCCGGTCAGGACATCGAACTCGAACCCATGCCAAGGACAAACGATATTCCGATCCGCCGCATGAAACGCGGGCCCGCTGCTTTTCCGGTCCTCGCGCACCGGCTGGATCGTGCGGGGCATGATCTTCCCTTGGCACACTGGGCCGCCCTGATGCGGGCACACGTTATGCCAAGCCCGCACCTCCCCGGCATGGAAGTAAAGCCCCACCTCCACCCCGTCCACCTCAACCACAATCCGCTCCCGCGCCTGAAGATCGGAAAGACGAGCCACCACAACATCCCGCCGCACGGCGCTCATTCCGCCCTCCGATACCAAATCGCCATATCAAAGAGATTCACATCAGCCGCATCCAGCAACGCCGTCACCAGGACAACAGTCTCAGTAGCAGTAAGCGCATCCTCCCGAACCGGCCAAGCGATCTTCCCCACCCGATCAGTCTTAGCCGAGAACAACCGCGCCGCCGCATACAGCAACTCAGCGATCTCTTCATCAGCAACCGCAGCAGCACCGTCCTGTGCAGTGATCTCGGAAGTCACCTCACCCAACCGAGACACCAGCGAAGACAATTCAGCAGTCATCACGACACCCCAGGCCGGTCACGAAGCACACTCGCCGCGGCGGGCTTCCGGCGGTCAGTAGGAAGATTGAAAACCCGAGCAGCATTAAGACCCAGAATATTCCGCTTAGCCTGCTCAGAAAGAAACGGCAGCCGCGTAATAGTAGACGGCGCGTCCCAATCCCAATGCGGCCAGTCCGAAGAATACAGCAACTGCGTCTCCGCGTTGAACGCCTTCATCCCGGCTTCCAGCAGTTCCATGCTGGTCCGCTCCATCGGCTGGCTGGTGTACCACATGTCCTTCATGTACTCACTGGGCAACCGAGTCAGCCCAGGAGCCTCACTGGGCCGCATCAGCACCTCGTGGTCAAGCCGCTGCATGAGGAACGGAATCCAGGCGAGACCGCTCTCCACCCAGACCATCTTCAACCGGGGAAACCGCTCCGGCATCGCGTTGATGATCCAGTTCGTCACGTGGATCTGGTTGTAATGCGTGAACGACAGCGCATGCATCGACAGGAACCGGTTCAGCTGAGCAAAGGACGGATCGCCCCAGTGATACCCGGAGTGGAAGGCGAGCGGCTTACCGCTGTCTTCAATCAGCTGATACAACCGCGTATAAACATCCGAATGCACCGGGTTGTTCCGCGTAGAGCACACCGTGTACCCGATAATCCCGTCGTTATCGGCATACTTCTCGACCAGCTCCTCGCACACCTCCGGAGTGTTGTACGGCAGGTACAACATCCCCTTGAGCCGATCGTCCTGCGGCAGCACCACCTCGGTCAGCCACCGGTTGAACGCCCGCCCGAGCACCACCTCGATCTCGTCCTGCGGATGCATGCCCAGCAGCAACATCGCGCTCGGGAACACGACCTGGTAGTCCAGTCCCATCGCGTCCATCCCGCGCCGGGCGGCGGCGACGAACGGATGTCCGGACACCCCGTCCAGCGGTTCCTTCCGCCCCTGATGCCCGATCCGCCCGCCGACGCTTTGGTGCGACATCCCCGGCTGGATGTTCAGCAGCGCGTTGTTTCCGGCGAATTTCCCGAACTGGTCCATCCCGATCTGCCGCCACACATCGTTGTCGATGAGTTCCAGCACCTCGCCCCAGAAATGGTCCTCCGAGACGTGCGCGTCGATGTCGACGATGAAGTAGTCGTCGTACTCCCGCTCGGCCTGTTTGGTGGCGTGGGCGAGGACGTCGCGGGTGTCGGTGCGCCCGCCGATCTCGGCGAGTTCCCGGATCCTCGGCCCGTCGGAGCGAGGGGTGGCTAGGTCGGGCACGGATTCTTCCCTTCGTCCGGCGTCAGCGGGGCGCGACGGCGGCATCGGTCATCGTGGTCAGGTAGTCGTCGTCGGCCGGGGCCGCGTTCTCGTGCGGGATGACGACGGCGCGGTCCGGGCTCACCGCGAAGGTGTGTTCCTCACCGGCCGCGGGTACGGATTCCGCGGACAGCTCGGCCGTTTCGGTGCGCACGCGCATCGGGAGACCGTCCGCGCGGACGAGGAGGTTGACGGCGCTGCCGAGATACGTGGTGCGCTCGACAATGCCGCGGAACTTCCCAACACCGGAGCCGTCCGGACACAGCCGGGCGTGTGCCGCGCGGAACGCGATGTCGGCGCGGTCGCCCAGAGAAACCTCGCCGGTCGTGATGCCGGAGAAGACCAGCGAGGTGTCATCGACGCGCACCTCGGCGGTCTTGCCGTGCACGCCGGTGACAGTGCCGGGCAGGATGTTCTGAAAGCCCATGAAATCCGCGACATACGCCGAATTCGGGCGGTCGTACAGGTCGCTCGGCGTACCGGACTGGACGATGACGCCCTCGCTCATCACGATGATCCGGTCGGACAGCGTGATCGCTTCCTCCTGGTCGTGCGTCACGTAGACCGACGTCGTCTCGAACCGGTTGTGCAGCGACCGCACCTGCTGGCCCATCTGGTACCGCAGTTTGCTGTCCAAATTGGACAGCGGCTCGTCGTAGAAGATGATCCCCGGCCGGGCGGCCAGCGCGCGAGCAAGCGCCACGCGCTGCTGCTGGCCGCCCGACAAGGCGGTGACCGAACGCTTCCCGAGATCGGAAAGACCGACCGCGTCCAGCATCTCCTGCACCCGCTGCGCACGCTCCCGGCCGGGCATCCGGGCGACCTTCAGCGGGTACGCGACGTTGTCCGTGACGCTCAGGTGCGGCCAGAGCGCGTAGCTCTGGAACACCATGCCGACCTGGCGTTTGTCGGCGGGCACGAACGTGCGCCGCGCGGTGTCGACCACGACCCGGTCGCCCATGACGATCCGGCCCGAGGTCGGCCGCTCCAGCCCGGCCAGGCAGCGCAACGTGGTCGTCTTGCCGCAGCCCGACGGGCCGAGCAGCGTCACGAACTGCCCGGACTCGATCGTGAGGTCCAGTTCGTGCAGCGCCGCCTTCGCGCCGTACTTCTTGGTGAGTCCGGATACCTGGACTTCGGTCATGGTGACCTGCGCTTTCTCTCCGGCCGGGGGACGGGCGGCGTTACTTCTTGAACGCCTTGGTGATGAAGTCGAAGTAGGGCTTGTTGAACGCGGGGTCCGGGTTCGAGAACGGCAGCCGCGGCAGCTTGTCCAGCGACGGCAGTCCGGGCGGTCCGGGCGCGGTCGGGGTGCGGCCGTAGGAATTGTCCTTCTCCGCCAGCGCTTTCTGGCCCTCCGGCGAGTACAGCCAGTTGACGTACAGCTGCGCGGCCTCGGCGTGCGGCGCGTCCTTGATCAGGCACAGCGCCGACCGCGCCATGTAGTTCCCGCCGTCGGCCAGCGGGAACACCATGTCGATCGGCGCGCCCTTCTGCTTCTGCGCCTCGTAGTAGCCTTGGTAGACGGCGATGCCGACCGGGAACCGGCCGCTGGCGACGTCGGTGGGCACCATCGGCTCGGACTGCGAGATCTGCAGGTCCTGCGCGGCCAGCTTCTCCAGGTAGGAGCGGCCCCACTTCTGCTCGTTCTCCGGCAGCATCAGCGATTCCAGGATGTAGCGGATGCCGCCGGGGACGGTCATGTCGCCGACCGCGATCTTGCCCTTCCACTTCGGGTCGAGCAGATCGTGCCAGTTCTTCGGCGCGTCCTGCTTCTGCACCTGGTCGGTGTTGTAGACGAACCCGAAGTAGCGCAAGGCGAAGTAGGTGAGCCTGCCGTCGTTGTCGGTCGGCACCTTGAACCCGGGGTCGGCGGTGCGCACGTCCGCGGGCGCGCAGATGTTCGGCTTCGCGGCGGCCTGGGGCGATTCGCCGCCGACGTAGACGTCCGCGATCCGGTTGCCGCTCTGTGCCTCGGTGTCGAGTTTGGTGAGGATCTGCGCGTCCGCCTGGTCCTGCGGGAGCAGCCGGATCCCGGGGAAGCGCTTGGCGAACACGTCGTTCAGCGCCTGGTTCGCGGTCACGCCCGGCCCGTACAGCACGAGCTGGGTGTGGTTGGCCGCGAACGCCTTGTCGTACAGCTCGTTCATGTACTTGTTGGCCGCCGCGGACGCGCCGGGGACCTCGATCGGCGTGCTCGATTTGGTCGCGCCCGCCGACGCGCAGGCGGTGAGCGCGGCGAGCAGGCCGGCGGTGAGCGCCAGCGCGGGCGCGCGCAGTTTCGTACGGGAGAACCTCATTGTTCTTCCTCTCTGGTCAGGGGTGAGGCGGGAGAGCGGACCTGCGGAACGGTCGCGGCCGAGAATCCGGCCGCCGAGTTTGACGGACACCGCGGCGAGCGCCAGCACGACGAACGCGGCGATCAGGATGATCATGAACAGCGCCGCGCCGCGGGACATCTCGCCGGTGAGGAACTGCTGGAAGGCGGTCAGCGAAACCGGTTCCAGCCCGGGCGGGGCGAGCAGCATCGGCACCGCGAGGTTGCCCGAGATGAACAGCGCGGACAGGAACCAGCCGGCCAGGAAGCTCGGGATCACCAGGCGCAGCACGATGGTCACCAGCACCCGGCCCGCGCTCGCGCCGGACATCCGGCCCGCCTCCTCCAGTTCGGGCGACAGCTGGGCCAGCGCGCCCTCGGCGATCCGGCTGGACACCGGGATCGTGGCGACGACGAGCACGAGCGTCATCAGGAACGCCGAGCCGTACAGCCCGCGGAAGGCAGGGAGGTAGAGCACCGCGAACATGTACGCGAGGCCGAGCACGACGCCGGGCAGCGCCCACGGAATCCAGACGGCGAACGAGGTGTAGCTCCGGAGGAATCCCCTGCGCCGCGCGGTGACGTACGTGGTGAGCAGCGCGATCGAGATCGAGCCGAAGCCGCCGATGACCGCCAGCCACGCGGTGAGCGCCAGGCTCGCGCTGAACTGCGGGTCGGTGAGCATCGTGACGTAGTTGTCCAGGGTCAGCCCGGTGCTCATCACCCCGAAGATCGGCTGGAGGCTGCCGAGCACCATCGCGAACAGCGGCAGCAGGAAGTTCAGCAGCACCACCACGACGATCAGCGCGGACAGCACCCACCGGATCGGGCCCAGCTCCTGCGGATCGCGCCGCGACGTCTTCCCGGTGAGCGTGGTGAAGCTGCGGCCGCGCAGCATCCAGCGCTGGGCGAGGAAAAGCAGCAGCACCAACAGGATCAGCACGAGGGACAGGGCGAACGCCTTGGTGTACTCGGCGGGAGCCTCGTCCCGGACGTAGTGGTAGATCTGCGTCGAGAAGACGTAGATGCCCGCCTGCCGCCCGATCAGCTGCGGTCCGTCGAACGACTGGAACACCAGCACCGCGATCAGCAGGGCCGCGCCGGTGATCGCCGGGCCGACCGAGGGGATGGTGATCGTGAAGAACGTCCGCACCGTGCCCGCACCGCTGATCGCGGCGGCCTCGTCGAGCGACTGGTCGCGGTTCTTGAACGCGCCGAGCAGCAGCAGGTACGCGAACGGCATGTAGCCCAGCGAGGTCAGCAGGATCAGCCCGCCCCAGCCCTGGATGTTGATCAGCGGGCCGTGCGTGCCGAGTTCGCGGCCGAGCTGGTTGAGCAGGCCGTTCTGCGCGTTGCCGAGCATGATCCAGCCGAGGGTGTGAAACAGCGGCGGGACGAAGAGGTTGATCACCATGATCGGCGTGAGCAGCTTGCGGCCGGGGACGTTCGTGTTGGCCGCGATCCAGGCGAACAGCCCGCCGCCGGCAACCGAGATCGTGCCGCACACGACGACCAGCAGGATCGAGTTCCACAGCGTGTGCCAGGTTTCCCCGGACCCGAACGCCTCGAGCAGGCCGCTCATCGTGAACGGCATGTTGTCCGAGGGCAGCCCGTCGCGGAAGGCGCCGAGCACGATCATCGCGACCGGATAGACGAAAATCAGGGTGAGCCCGGCGAGCAGGGTCGCTTTGAGCACACCGCCGGTCACCGAGCGGCGCATCGATGCCCGCCGGTCGTGCTCGAATAGGCGCTCGGTCACTGCACCGTTCCTTCCTGCGAGCGATCGGTTACCCGCCGCGCGGACGAACCGCTCCGTCCGTCCTGCCGGCTAGCGTAAGAACTCGGGTGCGGCGGCTCTTCGAGCGGCTCTCCGAAGTCCTTCCGGTTTCCTCCGACACGGTGTCGGAGGAAACCGCTGATCAGATCAGGGCGGCGAGCACCGCGTCGTTTTCCTCGGGCAGCCCGATCGTCACCCGCGCGCCGCCCGCCTTCGGGAACGGCCGGGCGAGCACGCCGCGACCCTCCAAACGGGACAGCAGCTCCGCCGCGTCCCCAGGCAGGAAAAGGAAATTCGCCTGACTCGGGATGAACGCGACGTTCGCCGCGGTCAATGCGGCCTCGACGCGGACGCGCTCCGAGACGATGACAGCGGTTCTTTCCTTCGCCACAGCCAATCCTTCGGGCCCCAGCGCCGCGATGACCGCCGCTTCGGCCACGCTGTTGAGCGCGAATCCGACGGAGGTGCGTCGCAGCGCCTCGGCGATACGCGGTGCGGCAGCGGCATATCCGACGCGGATTCCCGCCAAACCGTGCGCTTTGGACAGTGTCCGCAGCAGCACGAGATTTTCGAACTCGTCGAGCAAGCTGACAGTCGCGTCCACTGGTTCAGCGGACACGAACTCGCGGTACGCCTCGTCGACAACAACCAGCACGCTCGACGGGACGCTTTTCAGGAAGTCCCGGATATCCTCGAGCCCGCGCATCCCGCCGGTCGGGTTGTTGGGATTGCAGAGGTAGACAATGCGGGTTTCCGGGCCGACCGCGGCGAGCATCGCGCCGAGATCCATCGCGCCGTTCGCGTCGAGACCGACCTCTGTGGACTCCGCGCCGGCCAGCGAAAGCGCGGCCGCATACGCCTCGAAGGACGGTGCCGGGCGCACGCCGTGCACGCCGGGTTCGCAGACCAGCCGGGCGAGCGCGTGCAGCAGAGTGCCGGAACCGTTGTCGATCGCGATGCGCCCCGCGTCCAGTCCCATCGCCTCGGCGACGGCGGCGCGGGCTGCGGAACGGTGGTAATCGGGGTAGCGGTGGGCGTTCCGGGCCGCTTCGGTCATCGCGGCGACGATGACGTCGGCGGGCGCCCACGGCATTTCGTTCTGCGACAAGCGGATCGGCGGCTGCGCACCGCGGGACGAGCGATCGGGAGCGGCGAGCACGCGGTCGACCACACTGCGGAGCAGCATGCATCCTCCTCAAGCCGGATGATTAACTGTAATGAATATACATAATTATGAGCGCGTGTACATCCATCAGTTCTCCGGCTTGAGAGTTCAGGAGGGCCGGGACGCCACCGCGGGACGGCGATGCCGCGCGATCGCCGACTCCGCCAGCTGGTGATCGCGCTGGACGACGGCCTCGGCGAAGTCGAGATGCGTCCGCAGGCGCTCTTGGGTGGTCGGTGCCGTGACGCCTTCGAGCCGCGCGGCGATGATGTAGTCGACGAGATTCGTGTACAGGCTGCGCAAAAGCTCATTCGGCGACACCTGGGCGATCCGCGCGTGCAGCGCCCAGATCGCGGTGGGTGCCTCTGCGGAATCCCAGGCCGCCTTCAGCGTCTCGGCGCATGCTGCGATGTCGGCGATGTCCTCGTCGCTGGCGTTCTCGACCGCGTCGTGCAGCACTGAACCGTCGAGCGCGTCGAGCACGCGCAGGCAGTTCTCCACCGTCGCCTTTCCTTCGCGCAACTGGAGGAGCTGGTCGCTCAGGTGCGTGAACGGCGAGCGCGTCGCGACGAAGATCCCGCCGCCCGGGCCCGGCTTCGCGTCGACGATGCCGCGGGCGCGCAACAGCTGGATCGCCTCGCTGAGCGTGGCCGGCGCGACCCCGAAGCGCGCCATCAACTCCTGGCGGCGCCCGACGAAGTGCCCGGCGCTCCAGCCCTCCGAGACGATCTCGTCCTCGAGCGCGCGAGCGACCTGAACGGCGGCGGCGGTGTTCGTGATCTGCGGCAAGGAGTCCTCCGAGGTACTCGGTCCGGTGACGTCGCGGGTCACGCGTAGTGACAGATTAGAGGCGCACCGGAACCCCGAAAACCCGGCATCGTCTATATTGATTGTAGACATTAGACGCTTGCGTCACCAGCGCGGCACGCACCGTGTCCAAGGAGCCCCCATGCCGGTCACCGCCTCGATTCTCGCCGACTCCGCCGCCCTCCAGCCCGACCTGGCCGCCCTCCGCCGAACCTTGCACGCGCGGCCGGAAGCCGGGTTCGCCCTTCCCCAGACCCAGCGAACCGTGCTGGCCGCGATGGCCGACCTGGACCTGGAAGTCACCCCCGGCCCGCACGATTTCACGTCAATCGTCGCAGTACTCCGCGGCACGCGACCCGGGCCATCGGTCTTGCTGCGCGCGGACATGGACGCCCTGCGTGTGACGGAAGAGACCGGTCTGCCATTCGCGTCCCAGACCCCCGGCCTGATGCACGCCTGCGGACACGACCTGCACACCGCCGCTCTCGTCGGCGCAGCGAAACTGCTTAACGCACGCCGCGACGAGATCGCCGGCTCGGTGATATTCATGTTCGAGCCAGGCGAAGAAGCAGGCGGCGGCGCACAACGACTGATCGACGAGGGAGTGCTTACGGACGTCGAGGCCGCGTATGGCATTCACGTCCTGCCCGGCCGAGCTGGCGTCTTCACGACCCGCCCCGGCTCGATCATGGCCGGGGCCAGCAGCCTGACCGTGCGCGTACTAGGCCGGAGCGGACACGGTTCACGGCCGCACCAGGCAGTGGACCCGGTTCCGGCTGCGGCACAGATCATTTCGGCCCTGCACACGTATGTCACGCGGCGGTTCCCGGTGTTCGATCCGGTGGTGCTGTCGGTGACCAAAATGCAGGCGAGCGAGATCATCAACGCCATCCCCGACGAGGCGACGCTCGCTGCGACGATTCGCGCGCTTTCGGCGGAGAGCGTGGAGATTCTGGCCCAAGAACTGCCCTCGCTGGCGGATGGGATCGCGTCGGCGTTCGGCTGCCGCGCAGAAGCGGAATTCCGGACGGTCTACCCAGTCACCAAGAACGACCCGAAGGCGGCGACCCATGCGCTGACCCTGCTAGGCGACCTGTTCGGCACGGAACGGGCAGTGCAACTAGAGCACCCGGTGATGGCTTCGGAGAGCTTCTCCGCAGTACTGAACAAAGTCCCCGGCGCCTTCATCTTCCTAGGCACCACCCCAAACGGGACAGACCCAGACACAGCGGAGATGAACCACTCCCCACGCGCAATCTTCGACGACAACGTCCTAAGCGACCAGTCCGCAGCCCTAGCCGCCCTAGCCTTAAGCCACGTGAGCTAACCACCCAACTCATCGAGGCACCCAGCCCCTCCCCCGCACCCCGATACGAAGCCGCCCTGCGGTCGGTGGGTGCTTGTCAAGGCATCTTTCCCGCCTTGACAAGCACCCACCGACCGTCAGCACAATTGGGCTTCGGGGTGCCCCACGCCACTCAATGCTTCTCGTGAATCAACGGCCAAGGCGACGGAAAAACATCCACCGGCACCTTAACAATCGCCGGACGACGCGCAGCAATCGCCGCAGCCACCTGCTTCTCCACCGCCGCAGCATCCTCAGCGAGCGCAAAATCCAACCCAAACGCCCGCGCAAGCAACCCAAAATCAGGATTAGTCAAATCAGACCCGATGAACCGCCCACCGTAGGTATCCCGCTGAATCCGCCACACATTCCCAAACCGCGAATCCTCAAACAACACGGTCACCAACGGAATCCCATACTTCTTCGCCGTAGCGAACTCCTGCATCGACCAGCCAATCCCCCCATCGCCAGTCACCGCAACAACCGGACGCCCGCCCGACCCCACCGCAGCACCAAGCGCAGTCGGCATCGCATACCCAAGCGTCCCCTGGTAGCCGGGCCACACGTACGACCGCGGCGCCCGCACCGGAAACCCATACGTCGACACATACCCGATCTGCGTCAACTCATTGACATAAACCCCATCCTCGGGCAACGCCGCCCGGATCGCATCGACGAACTCCATCTGCGGCCCAGCCTGCTTCCGAATCCGAGCCTCACAGTCCTCCCGCAGCCGAGCCAACTCCGAACCCCACGTGACACGCGGTGAGAGCCGCTCAACCAAGGCAGTCAACACAGCCACCGCATCAGCATTAACCGCCAGATCCGGCCGCCGAGGCTCCCGAAGATCAGCCGCGTCAATATTCACCAACGCAAGCCGAGCCTCCCCCACATTCAACTGCTGCCCAAACGGCGTCAAGAACCGGCTGCCAAACGAAACCACAAGATCCGCCGTAGAACGCAACTCCCACAAGGCGAACGCAGGCAACGCATGCGGATCCCGAGCATCAATCGCCCCGCGCCCGTTCTCGCTCATCACCACCGGCGCGTCCAGCAACTCAGCCAACCGAGCCAACAGCTTGAACGCACGAGGATCCCGCATCCCGCCACCAACATGGATCACCGGCCGCTCACTAGCCGACAACAACCGTGCAAGCTCGACAACATCCCGCTCCGGCGCTTCCGGCTCCCGCACCCCAAACGGCTCGCCCGGCTTCAGATCCGCGACCGCATGCAACAGATCCGGCCCCAATTCCAACGCAACCGGCCGCGGCCGCCCAGTCCGCATCTGCCGGAACCCCTCGTGCACGAGATCCGGAATCTCCTCGACCCGCTTAGGCCGCGCGGACCATTTGGTCAGCCCCTGCACGGTGTCCGTCTGCCGCGGAATCTCATGCAGCGCACCAAGTCCGCCACCGACGAGCGGCGACGGGATCGTCCCGGCCAGCAGCATCACCTGCGACGAGCACGCGTACGCCGTCGCCATCCCGGCGCCGGCATTCAGCACGCCGGGCCCGGGAACGACCATCGCCACGCCCGGCCGGCCGGACGCGCGGTAGTAGCCGTCCGCCATGTAGCTGGTCGCCTGCTCGTGCCGGGGGACGACGAGTTCCAGCTCGTCCTGCTTGCGGTACATGCCGTCGGTGAGCCCGTCCAGCTGGACCCCGGGAATGCCGAAGACCGTGTCGACGCCCTCGCTGATGAGCGCCCTGGCGAGCGCGTCACCGCCTGTCATCTGTGCCATGCGGATCCCTCTCGTCAAATGTCTATAATGAATATAGATCAAATCTCCGGCAGCTGGCAATGGAGGCGGCGAGCATGACTCTCGAAGGACAGGTGCAGGCCTACGCCGACCGGCTCGGGCGGCCGATCATCGTGTTCGACGTCGACTTCACCGTCATCGCGTTCAGCGTGCACGACCAGGACGTCGACCACGCCCGGCTGGCGATCATCCTGTCCCACAAAGGATCTTCGCGCGCCCGGGAGTCCATTCGGGACTATCGGGTCGGCCAGGCACGGGAGCCGGTGCGGATTCCGCCGCTCGACGGCGGGCAGTCCCGGCTGGTCGCGCCGGTCCGGCACGAGGGGCGGCTCGTCGGCTACCTGTCTTCGACCATCCCCGAGGACGACGAGTCCGCTTACGAGGACGACGACGAGCTGCGTGACCGCCGGGCACAGATCGGCTTGCTGCTGGCCGCCATGGCGCTCGGCAACCGGGAGGACGAGGACCGTGCGCGACGCCTGCTCGACGCACTCCTTGAAGGCAACGACGACCAGCGCGTCCGGGCCGCCGACGAGCTGCTGGCGAGTGGTCTCCTCTCCCCGGTCCCGCACTACACAGTGATTTCGATCGCGACCCCGCCGCGGGCCGAGCCCAGTTCGGCGACGCTCCGGCTCGTGCTGGACCGGGCGTTGTCGAGCATCCCGGTCTTTCCCACCTTGAAAGCGGTTGGCGCGGTGCTCGGCAGCGAAGCCATCCTGCTGGTGCCGTACGAGATCGACACCGAACGACTGTCGGACCTCCTTGCGCAGCCGGCGTTTTCCGGGCTACACGCCGGCGTCGGCGGAGCGCACGCGCCGCTGTCCGGCGTGCACCGGTCGCTACGGGAAGCCCGGATCGCCTTGCGCGGCAGCGATAGCGGCCACGTGGTCCGCTGGTCGGAGCTGGGCTTGGACCGGCTGCTGCTGCAACTCCCCCTCGAAGACCTCGCGGTCGCCGATCTCCCCGACGCCGTCCGCCGATTGCTCGACGCGCAATCCGGACCGGACCTCGCGCAGACCCTGGAGACCTACCTCGACTGCGGCTGCGACGCGCAACGCACCGCGCTGGCCCTGCACGTCCACCGCAGCACCCTCTACTACCGGCTGGATCGCGTGCGCGCGGTCGCCGACGTCGATCTCACCGACGGGAAGGTGCGCCGCGAACTCCACACCGGACTGCGGATCGCGACGCTCGCCGGTCTCCGCTAGCCCCAGCGTCGCTAATTGACTATATTCAATGTAAACTTTTACGGAAGGGTCCCGCATGAACGCACTGCTGACCACCGTCTCGGTCGCCGACGACCGCGGGCGGCCGATCCAGGACGCCGCGACGCGGGAGGTCGTCGGCCACGCACCGGTGCAGACGGTCGACGACCTGAACGCCGCGATCGCCGCTGCCGCAACGGCGCAGCCTGCATGGGCCGCGCTGGGACACGCCGAGCGCTCACGGCTCCTGCACCTCATCGCGGACGACATCGACGCGCAGGCCGAAGAACTCGGCGAGATCATCACCGCCGAGCAGGGCAAGGCGGGCGGTGCCGGTGAAGCGCACGGTGCGGCGCACTGGCTCCGAGCCGCGGCGGACACCGTGCTGGAACCGCAGCCGCTGCCGGACGGGGCAGAGCAGCATTACGTTCCGCTCGGCGTGGTCGCGTCGATCGGGCCGTGGAACTTCCCGGTGATGATCGCCGTCTGGCACGTCGCGCCCGCATTGCGGATGGGAAATACCGTGGTGCTCAAGCCTTCCGAGAACACGCCGCTGAGCGTGCTCGCGCTCGTGGAGATTTTCCGCCGCCACCTCCCCGCCGACGTGCTGACCGCGATCTCCGGCGATCGCGAGGTCGGGGCCGCGCTGGCCGCGCATCCGCGGATCGCCAAGATCGTCTTCACCGGCTCGACCGCGACCGGCCGCCGGATCGTCGAAAGCTCGGCGGGCAACCTCGCGCGGCTCACCCTGGAACTGGGCGGGAACGACGCCGCGATCGTGCTGCCCGGCACCGACGTGGACGCGGTCGCGGACAAGCTGTTCTGGGCGGCCTTCATGAACACCGGCCAGGTGTGCGCCGCGCTCAAACGGCTTTACGTGCACGAATCGATCTACGCCGATGTCGTCTCGGCCTTGGCCGAACGTGCCGAGAAAGCGCCGATGGGACCGGGGCAGGACAAGGCGAACCGGCTCGGTCCGGTGCAGAATCCGGCGCAGTTCGAGATCGTTTCCCGGCTGGTCGAGGACGCTCGTGCGCGCGGTGCCCGCATCGTCACCGGCGGTGTGCCGGCGACGGAACTGGGTCCGCTGTTCTACCGGCCGACCATCATCGCGGACGTCGAGGACGGGGCCGCGGTCGTCGACGAGGAGCAGTTCGGGCCGGTACTGCCAGTGATCCGATACTCCGAAGTGGACGATGCGGTGCGCCGGGCCAACGGCACTGACCAGGGGTTGGGCGCTTCGGTGTGGGGTGCCGACGACGACGAGACCGACTCGGTGGCGCAGCGGCTGGAGGCAGGCACCGTGTGGATCAACCAGCACGGCGGCGTCGATCCGGCGATTCCGTTCGGCGGCACGAAGTCGTCCGGGTACGGTCTGGAATTCGGCGTGGAAGGGCTTAAAGCTATGGCGGCCAGCAAAATCATCCGCCGCTGAAACCAGTGAAGGCCTCCTTGAGGGATTTCCTCGAGGAGGCCTTCACTGGGGGCCGGGGGTCAAGCGCCGCGAAGCTTTTCCCACAACTCGGCCGCGTCCGCCCGATCGGGCGGGGCACCTCGCCAAACCACTGTCTGGTCCTGACGCACCAGCGTGATCGGGCACAGATATTCGTCCGGCAGCGTCTCCGCTTCGACGACCGCGAACGGGATCCCTCGGTTTGCCGCCTCATTCGCCAGCACCGAGACGTCAACGCCGCCCGTGGTGATTGCCGTGTAGCCGGGCGAGAAATGGTCGTACAGCGAGGATCCGTCCGCAAGCAGGAAATGCGGGGCACGACAACCGGGCACAGTGGACGGTGTGTAGCTGCCCATCGTGTAGCCGGGCGCTTCTTCACCGTCGTACGCGATGATTGGCGAATCGTGGTACGCGTAGCCATAATTCAGGCCAGCGGCAGCGAATTGCGGCTCATTCAGCGCACGCACCGCAGCGCCGAAGGATTCGCGGGCGGCTTCGCCAGCCGGGGTGTCGTCTTCGAGCGCAGCGGGCAGGCCTGGCCGGGCGAGTTTCCGCTGGTGGTCCATCGCGAAACGCGACACCTGTTCGGTGATCGGCCGCCGCTCGGCCTCGTAGGCGTCGAGGATCCCTTCTTCAGCCCAGCCGCCGAGATGCGCGCCGAGCAGCCAGGTCAGGTTGAGCACGTCGGCGATGCCCGCGTTCATCCCGAATCCCGCGAACGGCACCCACAGGTGGGAGGCGTCCCCGGCGAGGAACACCCGACGGTCGCGGAACCGGTCGGCGAGCAGGCGGCGCGCGATCCAGTCCTCTTTGGACACGACTTCGTACTCAAAGGACTCGTCCACGCCGAGGATAGCCCGGATCGCCTCGTCCCGGTCGACGGCTTCTTCCGGCGAGGCAAGGTAGGTGTGTACGAGGAAGGTTTCGTGGCCGTCGATCGCGTACACGTGGCCGACGCGGCGGGCGTTGAACGTGTAGTAACCCCACGCTCGCGGTTCGTCCGCCGACATCAGCGAGTACAGCTTCGGCGCGCGGATGCAGGTGGACTGTACGTGCTGGAGTACCGGATCGCCGCTGAGCTTCGCGCCGATCTGTTTGCGCACCGCGGAACGGCCGCCGTCCGCACCGATGAAGTAGCGGGCGCGCAGCGTACGTTCACCCGAACCGTCGGACACGACCGCCGAGACAGATGACTCGTCCTGGCGCACCGAGTGGAAGCGGGTGCGGTTGAGCAGGGTCACGCCGGGCGCGGCGGCGGCGTTGCGGGCGAGGATCGGTTCCAGGAACGTCTGGTTGATCCGGTGCGGCGGCTCCGGCGTGGCCCAGCTCGTGTCGGGACCGACGCGTGAGGTGTACCGCTCGCCGCTCGCCGGGATCGGAATGCGCGACAGTTCACGTCCGGTCAGGGAAGTCCGGAACGCGACGTCCTGCGGGTAGTCGCGCGGCAGGCCGGCGGCGCGTACCTCGGCCGCGATCCCCAGCCGGCGGAAGCTTTCCATGGTGCGCGAGGCGACGTGATTGCATTTGACGTTCGGCGGTTCGAGAAATTCCCGTTCCTCGACGACAATCACCGACACGCCCCGGCTGCTCAGGTCGAGCGCGGCGACGAGGCCGACCGGGCCAGCGCCGATGATGAGGACGTCCGCGTCCATGGTTTCTCCGTTCAGCACGGCATTCCTTGCGCCACCACGCCAAGGTGCTCGGTCATCAACCGGCGGGCCGCGTCCGCGTCTCGGTCCTCAATGGCCTGGAGGATGCGGCGGTGCGCGTCGACGGCCCGGGTCGCCCGCTCAGCGTTGGTGTGCACGGCATACACGCTTTCCCGCGGCCGGTTGAGCGCGCCGACCGACGCGGCGATCGCCGGGTTTCCGCTGAGCAAACCGAGGCGGGCGTGGAATTCCAGCGACAGCGGGTTGTACCGGCTGGCGTCGTGGACGTGTTTCTCCGATTCTTCAACCAGCGCGCGCAATTGCGCTATCTGGTCGTCGGCGGCCGCGCGGGCGGCGAGCGCGGCCGCCGCGGGTTCGACCGCGTGCTGCGCTTCCAGCAGCTGTTCGGTTCGCATGCCGTGCAAATGCAGCTGAATGGAAAGCGAATCCGCGATCCGGCCGATGTCCGCCTCGGCTTCTTCCGCCGTGCTGAGTTCGCGGTATTCGCCGGACCAGTACAGCAGCGGCTGCCCGGTCCCGCCGCCTGCCGCAACCACCTCGCCGACGAGGATGATGTGGTCGCCGCCGCCCAGCATCGTGTGCACGGTGCAGTCGAACCAGCTCAGTGCGCCGGTGACGACCGGGGCTCCAGTCGCCTCGGTGTGCGTCTCGACCTCGTCGAACCGTTCCTTGCTCCGGCCGCGTCCACGGCGGGCGAAGCAGGCGGACACGTCCTGCTGGTGACGCCCGAGCACGTTGATCGCGAAGACCCCGCTTTCGCGGATCTCGTCGAGAATCGGACTGTGCGCATTGATCGAGACCGTCACCAAGAGCGGGTTCAGCGAAAGGGAAACGAACGAGGTCGCGGTGATTCCGTAAAGGTGCCCGTCGAGCGCGGTGGTCACCACTGTGACGCCGGAGGCGAATCGTCCGGCGGCCTGGCGGAAACTGTCGATCCGTTGCTGGTCGGAGGTCATGGCGTTCACCTCGCTTCGTCCGGGACGCCGAGATGACGGAAGTCGTAGACGTCCAAAGTGGTCTCACCGGACCGGAGCCGGTCCATAAAGGATTCTTCCTTCTCCGCCCGGACCCGAGACGCGGCCAGGACTCGGTCGTACTCGTCCGCCGGGAGCACGACGATCCCGTCCCGATCGGCTACAACGATGTCGCCGCGGCGCACCACCCGGCCGCGCAAGGTGATCGGGCGGCCGACGGTTCCCGGCCAGTGCTTAACCGTGCCGCGGATCGAAATCGACGTGCTGAACGCCGGGAACCCGAGCGACGCGAGCTGCTGGGTGTCGCGGACACCGCCGTCGATGACCAGGCCGTGAATGCCGCGTGCCTGCGCCGCGACCGCCATCACCTCGCCCCAGTACCCGAACGGTGCGCCACCGGCGTCGACGACGAGTACATCGCCAGCGCCCGCGGCCTCGATCCCGTGGTGCAAAGCCAGATTGTCGCCGATCTGCGCGGACACCGGCACCGCGCGGCCGACGATCTGCGCGCCGTCCCAGGCGGGCCGGAACGCGGCGTCCAGGAAGCAGTCGAGACCGGAAGCCTCGTACAGCGTGGCCGTGCCGAGTGTGAGGAGTTCCTTGGCGTCTTCGTCCAAAGTGGTCATGCTTCCGCCCGCTGCAGATCGTGGTAGCCGTATTTCGCGCGGGCTTCGGCGATCGTCGCGCCGCCGAGGGCCGCGGCGAGGATCGCTTCTTCGCGCGCCTGGATCATTTCGGCGACCTCCAGCACATCGTCCTCGCAGTCGGCGGGAATAGCCACGACACCGTCCGAATCGCCGAGCAAAATGTCGCCGTGGCGGACGGTTACCCCGCCGATGGTCACGGGCCCGCGCTCCTCGGCTACCTCGACCCGGTCCTTGCCGGTGCGCATGAAGCGGCCGCGGCTGTAGATCGGGTAGCCGATGGACAAGGCGCGATGCGTGTCGCGGCAAACCCCTTCAATGACCGTGCCGGAGATCCCGCGTTGGTGCGCGACGGCGGTCAGGATGTCGCCCCAGACCGTGCAGTCGACGCGGCCGTCGTTGTCGAGCACGATCACCTGGCCCGGTTCGACCTGGTCGATGAAGTCGCCGACCGTGCCGGCCGGCACCTGCGCGCTGACATAGCGCACGGTGAACGCGCGGCCGATCATGCGCTGCCCGTCCGCCAGCGGGGCGAGGCCGAGCAGGCTGCCCGGGCGCTTGAGTTTGTCGAGGGCGTCGGAAACCGTCGCGGTGCCGAGCACGGCGAACCTGTCCAGAAGAGACATCAGCGCTGCTCCGCGGTGACTGTGGGGAATTGGGAATCGTGCATGACCTCTTGCACGTCACGACCTGCTCGAACAGCCTCCGCCATCCGGGCTTCGCGCTCGGCAATCCGCTGCGCGAGGCCGATAACGCGTTCGGCGTCTCCGGCGGCGACGAAGACGACGCCGTTGACGTCCGCGAGCACGAAGTCCTGGGACGCCACTGAGATCCCAGCGACCTGGACGCGCTCGTCCATCGCGGCCTGCACGATGCGGCCCCGCGCGCTCACCGGGACGGCGGTGCGCGCGAAGACGGGGAGCTTCAGGGCTTCGCTCTCCTGGACGTCGCGGCAGGCGCCGTCCACGATGACGCCAGCCACACCGCGCAGGACCGCGGCTTCGGCGAGCAGGCCACCCCAGCACGAGACGTCCGTGCGGCCGTGATTGTCGATCACGACGACGTCGTCCGGCTCGGTGATCGCGACCAGCGGTGTGGCGATGTGCGTCGCCGGTCCAGCCGATGCTTTCGGTGCGGCGGTGACTGTGCGGACCCGGCCAGCCACGACCGTGCCCACGGGCCACATCGGCTTCAGGGCGGTGACCGCGCCGGGCAGGCCGAGGGTGTCCAGTGCGTCGGAAACCGCGCAGCTGTCGAGCCCGCGCAGTGCGGTGATGATCTCTTCGGGAGACATGGTCACTTCCGTTCCCAGGTGAGGAAGCCCATCGCGTTGCCGGTGCCCGCTTCCGTGCGGTAGCACGGCTCGTAGGCGGCACTCGTCACGGCGAGACCGGCTTCGTCGGCGATCCCGGCGACCGCGATCCAGTTGCGCAGTTCGGAGGCACCGGATCGCATCTCGGTGGCCGGGACGTTCGAAAGATATTCAGCGTCGTGGTCTCGCAGTGCCTGGAGGAACTCCTGATCAAGTTTCTCATCGATCACGAAGTGGCTGAGGCCGCCGGACGCGACGACGCCGACTCGCAGGTCACCGGGGAACGACCGGATCGCCCTGGCGACCGCGCGCCCGAAGTCGTAGCAGCGTTTGGCTCCCGGCGGATTGGGCTCCCAGAAGGTGTTGATGAAGATCGGGACCATCGGCAGCGTCGAGTCTTGTCCGAGAAACCGCTGGTAGATGAACCCGAACCCGTGCGGGATGGTGTGGTTCTCGTACCGGCCGGCCGGGATGACCTCGGTGGCGCCGGTGTCGAAGTCCTCGGCTTGGGTGGACTGGATGATGTGCTTGCCCAGCTCGCGGTGGGTGGGCCGCAGGATCGTGCGGTCCGGGACGTCGCCGGTCGCGGCCTCGGCCAGACCGGGGGCCATCGCGTCGAGCTGCGCCTGGGTGAACGGCACGTGCGCGACCTCGTCGCCCCAGAACACCGAGAACGGGGCGAGCCATTCGTCGCCGTAGGTTTCCTTGTGATCGCTGGACACGATGACGAGGACGTCCACGTCCTGGCTGTGAATGAATCTCGCGAGCCGGTCCATCGACCGCTGGCAGCTCTCCCAGCGGCGCGCCATCACCTCGGGGGTGATCTCGGCTGAGAAATCCTCACGCAGCTCGCGCAGTTCCGCGTAGCTGTAGGTCTCGCCGCGGAACTTGAGCCCCTTGCTGGCGCGGTCGGCCTTGCCCCGGGTGTCCCAGGCGGCCGGCGGCGGCGCTTTGAGCTGCGGTCCGTGCGAGGTGCCGAATCCGGCGACGATCTCCGTCATGATCCTCCCCCTCAGAGCTGGAAGAGCGCGCGGGCGTTGTTCTCGAGGACGTCGGCGCGTTCCTTCTCGCCGAGCCAGGCGATGTCGTCGATGAGCAGGTGGATGTCGTCGAACCAGCGGCCGGTGTCCGGGTCGATCTGCGAGCCGGTGCCCGGTTTCTCCGAGCCGAACAGCACCCGGTCGGTGCCGACGACCTTCATCAGCAGCTCAAGGCTGTCCTGGGTGTAGAGACAGGAGTCGAAGTGCAGCCGGCGCAGTTTGTCCAGATAGGACACTCCGGTGCGCACCACCGACGGCAGGAAACGGCCTACCTGGTACGGAATCGCGCCGCCGCCGTGCGAGACGATCACCTTGAGATCCGGGAAGTCCTTCAGCACAGTGGAGTTCACGAGGCTCCACACCGCGACGGTTTCCTCCTGGATGAAGTGCAGGCTGTAGGGCTCCCGGGCGGGCGGCTTGCACCCGGCCGCGTGCAGCAGCACCGGCACGTCGAGTTCGCACAGCGCCTCGTACACCGGATACCAGTACCGGTCGCCGAGAGCGAGCGGGGTTTCCGTGCCCTCGTGCGGATCGGTGTTGAGCATCGCGCCGACGAAGCCGAGTTCGGTGACCGTGCGGCGCAGTTCGGCGGTCCACTCCCGGGGCGTCAGGTCGGGGCTCTGCGGGAGCCCGGCGACGCCCTTGAACCGGCCGGGGAACAGTTCGGTCGCGCGGTGGATGAGGTTGTTCGTCTCCTCGGTGAACCACTGCACGAGCTTGGCGGGCCGTTCGCTGTGCATCATCTGGAACGGGCGGGGCGAGATCATCTGCAGATCGATCCCCGCGCCGTCGAGATGCGCCAGGTGTGAAATATTCCCAAAGCTCGGATGCGGGTGGTGATAAGCGCTAACAAGCGCGTCGTCGCTGATGGCCGGCGGTTTGCCGCCGTGCGCGCCGCGGTGCGACAGCAGCGAGGCTTTCCAGGCGTAGTACGCGTCCGGCGCGGACATGTGGCCGTGGACGTCGATGATCACGGAATGCTCCTTGCGGTCTCAGACGAGCGGCTTGCTGATGAGTTCGTCGACGCGCGCGTCCGTCGCCGACGTGTCGTAGAAGCGCAACAGCCGGGTGCGACCCGCGCCGGGGTCGCCGCGGTGCAGGTACTCGTACAGTTCCTGACGCATCCCGAAACTGGACCCGGCAAGTTCCCAGCCGAGCCGGAACAGCCGTGCCTTCTCCGCCGCGCCGATGTCGTGGCCGCGCATGTACCGGTCCAGGAACGGGCGCAGTTCCGGGTTCGCGAGGTCGGCCTCGGTCGGCTGCATGATGAGGCCGGACGCGGCGACCTGGCGCAGGATCTGCACCATCCGCGCCGAAATGTCGGCCGACCAGAAGCCGACGCCGTTGGTGTTGTTCGGGGCGAGGTGCCCGCCCGGCGTCACGACCGCGTCGGCCTCGGCGCCCTTGATCGCCAGTTCGAGCGTCTGGACGTAGGAGATGAGTTCGCCCAGCTGTTCCTGGATGCCGCGGAAGGTGTCCACGCCGATGGAATGCGCGAGCTTCTTCGCGACCGACGTGAAGAACTTCATCCGGGCGAGGAAGCGGATGTGCGTGCTTTGCAGGCTCCAGACGTTGATCCGGCCGAGTCCCTTGAGCGCGCGCAGCGAGTCGCCGAGCAGGAAGATGCGTTCGCGCGGAAGGAAAACGTCGTCGAAGAACAGCATCGCGTCCTGCTCGTCGTACCGGTTGCCGAGCGCGTGCGAATGGCCGCTCTCCGGCGCGCCGAGCGGTTCGCGCAGCAGAATCTTCAGGCCAGGGGTGTTCATCGGCAGCGCGAACCAGATGACGAAGTCTTCCGCGCCGCGCGCGGCGGTGACGCCGTTGAGGTACACCAGCACCTCGTGGGAGAACGGCGCGAGCGTGGCGAGTTGCTTGGCCCCGCGCAGGATCACGCCGTCCTCGCGCTCCTCGATCACGCGCAGGGCGAGGTCCGGGTCGTCGAGCGGGCTGGCGCTGCGGTCGATCTGCGGATCGCCGAGCGCGTGGGTCAGGACGAGGTCGTGCTCCATCGCGAACCGGCGGTAATTCCGGGCGTTCTCGCCGAACCCTTCGCGATTCTGTTCGAGTTCGTCCGCGTAATCGGCGAGACCGGCCGCCACGTTGGACATGAAGTCGGGCGAACGGCCGAGCTGGCCAAGGCTTTCCCGCATCCACCATTCCGACGCGGCAAATTTGGCGCGCAATTCCTCCGGAGTCTTCGGCAGCGAAAAGGCGTAGCTGACCTCGTTGCCGGTCTCCTCGGATTTGAACAGCGTCGCCGCCCGCCCTTCGGGGGTGGCGAACCGCAGGTCAAGCAGCCGGGCGAACTCGTCGACGGTCGGCTTCAACGCCGGGTGTTCCGCGACGTTCTCGATCCGCTTGCCGTCC
The DNA here is from genome assembly GCF_045278895.1 of Amycolatopsis sp. WGS_07. Classification (NCBI taxonomy): domain Bacteria; kingdom Bacillati; phylum Actinomycetota; class Actinomycetes; order Pseudonocardiales; family Pseudonocardiaceae; genus Amycolatopsis; species Amycolatopsis sp. WGS_07. Next base: position 376,627 of record NZ_CP136053.1, read on the forward strand.
AGCCAGACCTCGCGGCCGTCGTTGAGGCTCGCTTTGTACTGCTCGCCGGTCAGCGCCCCGGTGGCACCGGAAATGTCCATGTACTCCGACTCCTTTGTCTTCGCGACCCGATGTGAAACTACGGAAATCGCGCCGCCGCGGAATCGGTCCGGTGCGGGAATCTCCGTCACGCTCGTCCGACACGGTGTAGGAAAGTCCGACGCGGTGTCGGAAACCCTCAAGGCTGGATCGTCGGAACCGTCACCCATTGCCAGTAGGTGAACTCGTCCAGGTTCCAGTGCCCGCCGTGCCGTCCGCCGTTGCCGGACGCGCCGAGGCCGCCCATCGGGATGTGCGCGGCGTCGTAGATGGTCTGGCCGTTGAGGGCGACCATCCCGGCGCGCAACCGTGCGGCGAAACCGAGGGCGCGCGCGACATCCCTGCTGTGGATCGCCGCCGACAGGCCGTATTCGGTCGCGTTGGCCAGTTCGAGCGCTTCCTCTTCGGTCGAGAAGCGAGTCACCGGAGCGACCGGGCCGAAGATCTCGCTCCGGAACGCCGCATTGTCCGCGGTGACACCATCAAGGACGGTCGGCTGGTAGAACGCGCCGTCGTGCCCGCCACCGTGCACGACCCGTGCGCCGTCGGCGACTGCGGCTTCGACAATGCCGTGCACCCGCTCGGCCTGCGCGGTCGTGATCAGCGGGCCAAGCGTCGTCCCCGGCGCCTTCGGATCGCCGAGCCGCAGTTTCCCGGCGGCCGCTTTGAGCCGTTCGACGTATTCGTCGGCAATGCTTTCGTGCACCAGATGCCGTCCGGTGGCCATGCAGATCTGCCCTTGGTGCCGGAAGGTTCCGCCGACGCCACCAGCCGCCGCGCGGTCGAGGTCGGCGTCCGCGAGCACGATGAACGCGTTGTTCCCGCCGAGTTCGAGCACCACCCGCTTGAGCAGGCCGCCCGCGATCTCGCCGACCCGGCGGCCCGCGGCGGACGATCCGGTGAACGAGATCGCGTTCGTGTGCGGCGAACGCACCACCGCTTCGCCGGTCGCGGCACCGCCGGGCAGCACGTGCAGCACGCCGTCGGGCAAACCGGCCTGCTCGAAGATGTGCGCGATAACCGCGCCGCCGGAGAACGCGGTCTTCACGTCCGGCTTCACCAGCACCGCGTTGCCCAGCGCGAGCGCCGGCGCGACTGAACGCATGGCGAGCATCAACGGCGCGTTCCACGGCGCGATCACTCCCACCACGCCGACGGGGATCCGCCGGGCCAACCCCAGCGTCGCCGGGTCTTCCACCGGGAGGAGATCGCCCTGCGACTGCGTGACCAGCCCGGACGCGGCGATCAGCTCGTCGATCGCTTTGTCGACTTCATGCTTCGCCTTCGCGGGCAGCGAACCGCTTTCGCGCACGAGCACGTCCTCGACGTCGGCGCGGATGTCGCGCAGCGCGTCCGCGGCCCGGGTGAGCACGTCGGCCCGCACGCGGTAGGACGCTCGGCTCCACTCGGCTTGCGCCTGCGCGGCGCGTGCTCCGGCCCGTTCGACGTCGTGCTGGTCGGCGATGCCAGCGAGGCCGACTTTCCCGCCGTCTCCCGGCGAAACCACCGGTTGCGTGCCTCCTCCGCCGGCCCGCCAGCCGCCGGAGTAGATCCGCCCGTCAGCCTCGTTCAGATCCCAACCGGGCATCGTCGTCGCCTGCCAATCCTGGTGCGGGGTGCGGAGATCGCCGCGATGCTAAGTCGGCGCTGGACCTCGCTTCATCGCCTCAGCGACGCAAATCCCGCACCGGCGACTGGACACCGTGTCGGAATCACTGCCACAGCCGGTCGGTCACGCGGACCTCGATCAGCCGAGGCCCGTCGTCCGGTTCCTCAGCGAGCGCCGTCCGCAGCCCGGCCGCGTCGCCGACCGTCGTGGCGTTGATGCCGAAGGACCTCGCCAGCGCGGAAATGTCCACGCCGCTGATGTCGGTGAGCGGGTACTCCCCTCGCTCGGCCGCCGCACCGCCGCTTTTCGCGAGACCGGCGATCACCGCCTGGTACTTCCCGTTGTTCACCACGAGATAGGTCACCGGCAGGTGGTAGCGCGCCGCGGTCCAGAACGCGGGCACGCCGAACTGGACCACCCCGTCGCCGACCACCGCGAGCACCCGCTCCCGCCGGGCCATCGCAACGCCCGCCGCAGCGCCCATTCCCCAGCCAAGCGAACCGCTCGCGGTGGCAAACAGCGAATCAGCCCGCGTACGCCGCAGAAACCGCAGCAACGGCAGCGTCGAGGTGACCGCATCGAGGACCAGTAGGCGTTCGCCGCCAATCGCGTCGGCGACGGTCCGCATCGCCAGCGCAGCGCTGAATTCCCCGTCCCACGGAACCTCGGCTTCCCAGCAGGCACGACGGTCCTCGCTGTCCTTGCGCACCCTGGCCAGCCAGTCACTCCGCGAAGGCGCACGGACCCCTTCGGCCAGTCCTCGCAACACGGCTGCGGTATCGCCGACGACCGCCCCGGCGGGCACATACCGGCGGCCCGGCTCGGCAGCGTCTTCGGAGAGATGCAGGATCGGGACGCCCGACGGCAGCGCCGCGACCTCGGACGAGAACTCCAGCGGCGTCGGCATGCCCGCCAGCACCAGCAGGTCGGACTCCGCCAGCAACGGCGCGCGAGGTTCGAACAATCCGGCATAGTGCGGATGATCCGTGCGAAAGGCCCACCGCTCGAGATCGCGCCGGGACTCCACGAACACCGGCGCGCCGAGCCGCTCGGCCAACCGCGCCAAGTCCTCCTCAGCGCGACGGCGGGCGACATCCGATCCGGCGACCACCACCGGCCGACGCGCCGCATCCAGCAACGCGCTCGCGTGTCGCACCGCCTCCGCCGCCGGGCCCTGCCGCGCACCCCAGCGGACCAGAGGTGCGACACCGGGTTCAGCGGTCAGATGGTCTTGCGGGATAGTGAGAATCGCCGGTTGCTCAGGAACCACTGTGGTCCGCCACAGCGTCCGCGCGACATCGTCCAGCAGGTCCTCGGCGCGGAGGTTCTGCCAGGCATGACCCACATACGGCGCGGCGGTTTCGAGCAGACGCGGCGAAGTCGTCAACGCGCGGTGCGGGAGGGTCGCCGTCCCCTTCACACCAGCGAGAATCGCGACGCTGCTTCGTGCCACCTGTGCCGCGTACAGATGCGCCAAGCCATTCGCGACGCCGACGTTCGTGTGCAGGTAGGCCACGCCGATCCGGCCGGAGGCACGCGCGTAACCGTCGGCCATGGACACCGAGATCGCCTCGTGCGTAGTCAGCACGAACTCGGGCCTGCCTCGGCTCGCGGCGAGAGCGTCGAGCACCGGGGTCTCGCTCGTGCCGGGACAGCAGAAAACGCGCTCGACTCCCCACTGCGCCAAGGTTTCCAGCAGTCGCGCGGCAGCCGTCATCTCGCCTCCTCAGCGCCGCACGTTACGCAGCGCGCCGGGCCGGGCGCTCCGACGCGGCGCCGGAAGAAAGTGGGCGAACAGTGCGACACGGTGTCGGGATCGGAGTAGGTTGCGATCTTGGCCCCCAGCGAAAGGCAAGGCAGCTCAATGACTTCTGCCCGGCACGACGGAGACACCTGGGACCTGGCGTCCAGCGTCGGCGCGACCGCCACGATGGCCGCGGCGGCCAGGGCGATCGCGACCCGCGAGGACAGTTCGCTGTTCTCCGACCGCTTCGCCGAGCCGCTCGTCCAGGCGGTCGGCGTCGATCTCCTCGCCAAACTGGCGACCGGCGAGACCTCCTCGGGCGGGCTGGTCGGGCAGATCTGGATCGACGCGGCCAAGATCCGCGGCAAGTTCTACGACGAGTTCTTCCTCGCCGCGGCGAACGCGGGCGTCACTCAGGCGGTGATCCTGGCGTCCGGGCTGGACTCCCGCGCCTACCGGCTGCCGTGGCCCGCCGGGACCGTGGTGTACGAGGTGGACCAGCCGCCGGTGGTCGAGTTCAAGGCCGCCGCGCTGGCCGAACTGGGCGCGGAGCCCACCGCCGACCGGCGACCGGTGGCGATCGACCTCCGCGACGACTGGCCCGCCGCCCTGCGCGCCGCCGGTTTCGACCCGGCGCGGCCGACCGCGTGGAGCGCCGAAGGCCTGCTGGGCTACCTGCCGCCAGAAGCGCAGGACCGGTTGCTGGACACCATCACCGAACTCAGCGCGCCGGGCAGCCGGGTCGCCACCGAGAACCGGCCCAACCCGCGTCCCGGCGACGAGGACAAGACGAAGGAACGCCTCGACCGCATCTCCGCCCAATGGCGTGGCGAGGGTTTCGACACCGACATGACCCGGTTGCGCTACTTCGGCGAGCGCAACGAAGCGGAGCCCTACCTGACCGGGCTCGGCTGGGCGGTGGACGGCAGCAGCGTCCGGGAACTGCTCGCCGCCCACGGGCTGCCGCCGCTGCAGGACGACGATCTGCGGATGGGCGACCTTCGGTACATCAGCGGCGTGCTGGGCTAGCACGCATCGCCAGTGGTCAGGCCATCACGCCTGGTCACGCCGCTTCGTAGCCGGTTTGTGATGGTGGTCACGAGCCGTACCACGGGTATGCGCGGCGCTCTCGCGAATCCCAAGCACAGCAATCAATCCCGAAGACTTTTCCGGTTCGGCGGGACGACTCCGCAGGTCAACGGAAGATAACGGTTTCATGGAGATCCGTGCGTTCCGGGCGAGGATCTGCGTGTGCTCGCCCCAGCCGACCAGGTTCGCTTCGCCTTCGAGCCGCTGTACAGCCTCTACAGCGGCTCGGCCGTCGCAGTCGAGGCGGTCGCGCATCCCGGGGGCGGCTGGGTCCAGGATCTCCTCGGCGCGGCGGGCGACCAGGCCCAGCTGATCGACGCCGACCTCGACCTCGCGGCGCGCGCGGCCGCGGCGGTCCCGCACGCCTCCGCCGGGGTTTCGCTGCACCTCAACCTGAGCGCCAGCACCGCGGGCGCGCCCGCCGAGCGGTTCATCCCGCTGCTGCAGACCCTCGAACGCACCGGACGCCGTCCCGCCGACGTCGTGCTGGAGGTGACCGCTCCGCTCGCCGTCCCGAATCCCGGATCGCTGGTCCAGGGCCTGCACCGGCTGCGCGACCTCGGCTTCCGGCTGGCCTTCGACCGGCTCGGCGCGGCAGGCCTGCCGATGAACCTCCTCGCCGACGCGCCGATCGAGATGATCAAGCTGGACCGCGCGACGCTGCGCCGGCTCCCGGCGAACGCGGCGACCGTCGCGCTGGTCGAGGCGCTGGTGCAGTTCGCCGCGCAAACCGACCTGCGGCTGGTCGCGACGGGGATCGAAAACGACGCGGAACTCGACGTCGCGCGGCGCGCCGGAATCCGCCTCGTGCAAGGGAATCTGTTCGCCACCGCCGCGCCCGAGCGCGTGCTGCCCACCGCCGAACGCGGCGACCAGCCGGGCACCATGGTGGTCTCGCCCGCCGCCGGGCTGCGGATCCCCGAGTTCCTCCGCCAGGCCAAAACCCTGCCGGACGACGCGACGTGCGACGACGTCCACGCGATCCTGTCCGCCGAGCACGCGCCGAAGGCCATCGTCGGGCTCGACCAGCAAGCACGTCCACAGTGGACGATCGACCGGATGCGCTTCCTGCTCGCGGTCACCGGCCGGTACGGGCACGCGCTCTACTCGGGCAAACCCGCCGCGAAACTGGCCGGGCCGCCGCGGCTGGTCCCCATCGACACCGGCACCCGCGAACTGCTGGAGATCATCGCCGACGGCGGAGCCGAGCACAGCGGCGACGACCTCGTCGTGACCGACGCGTCCGGCCGGTACCAGGGCGTGGTGCGGCCGAACGAGGTCATGCGCCGGATGGCCGCGGTGAAGGTCGAGGCGGCGGTCGCGCTCAACCCGCTCACCCGCCTGCCGGGCAGCGACGCGATCGCCCAGGACGTCGAACGCCGCGCGAACGCCGGACGGCCGTTCGTCGTGGCCTGGCTGGACATCGACCAGTTCAAGCACCTCAACGACACCGCCGGCTTCGCCGCGGGCGACGACCTCATCCGCGCCATCGGCCGGGCACTGACCGACCACGCCCGGCGGCTCGGAGACGTGACGGTCGGCCACGTCGGCGGCGACGATTTCCTGGTCGTCTGCGGCATCGAGGACATCACCTCCCTCGCCGACGCGGTCCTCGGCCACAACTGGTCCGCCGACGGGGTGCCGATCACGCTCTCCCTCGCAAGCCTCGTCCAGACCGGCGCCGCGACGGGTTCCTACCGCGAAAGCGCGCGCTTGCTAGCGCCGCTGAAGAAGCAGGCCAAGGGAATCCGCGGGTCCAGCTGGGTCAACAGCTGGCCGGGCGCCGGGCGGGCGCAGATTCTTCGCGGGGGCAAGGAAACCAGCAACGGGTCACGGCAACTGGTGGCCCGCCGGTAGTCATTCCTCCGGCAGTTCTTCCTTGGCCAGCAACGAATGCAGCCGCCCGAAGCGCGACCGCAGGGCCGGGTCGAGCTGATCGACCAGTACCGCACAGCCGACCAGCTCCGCGCCTGCCTCGACCACCAGCTCACGCACCGCCGACGCCTGGCTGCCCGTCTCGATCCAGTCGTCCACCAGCACCACCCGATCGCCGGAGGACAACGCCGAGCGCTGCATCCGCAAGACATGCCGGAGCCCCCGGTAATCCGGGGCCGTTTCCCGAGTCAGCTTCTCTCCAGGGAAAAGCCCAGCGGCCTTGCGGATCGCGGTGAACCCGACGCCCAGTTCCAACGCGACGGCCCCACCGAGCAGGAAGCCCCGCGACTCGATCCCGCACACCGCGGTCACGCCTTCATCCCGGAACGGCTCCGCAAGGGCTTTGACCACCCCGGCGAACGCCGCCCCGTCCCGGAAGACCGGCCAGAGATCGGCATGTCCGTCGACCCATTGGAACCGGTCCAGCAGAAGCGCACGTGTCATGCCGCGATCCTGGCCGGTCACCGGGTCACCAAGCGAACCGATTTCACCGCGCCAGCCGAGCCCGCGCCTCCTCAGTCTGCGGCGCGAACAGGTTCACCAGGTTCCCATCCGGATCGCGGAACAGCAGCGAGCGGTTGCCCCACGGCATCGTCGTCGGCTCCTGCACCACCTCCGCCAGCAGCGGCCGGAGCCGCGCGTACTCCTGGTCCACGTCCTCGACCCGGAACTCCAGGATCACGGTCCGGTTCGACTCCGGCACCGCCGCGCCCGCGCTGAACAGCGCCATCGTCTCGGCGCTGCCGATCGCCAAGGTCGCCGTCTCGCCGACGAACTCGGCGAACTGCTTCGCGGGCCGGCTCGCCACGAGGCCGGTCACCTGCTCGTAGAAGGACGTCAGACGGTCGATGTCACCGGTGATGATCCGGACGGAAGTCAACTGCACGGCCCACATTCCTCTCTCTGGATTGCCTGCGGACCACGCTAGAAGCAATAGTGGACAGGATCCGCCCGGTATTGCGAGAATTCTCCGCATGACCCGGCCGATCGCCCGCGTGCTGGCGCTGCTGGAGATCCTCCAGGGCGGCGGCACCCGGACCGTCGCCGAACTCGCCGGGCGGCTCGACGTGGACGAGCGCACCGTCCGCCGCTACGTCGAGCACCTGCTCGACCTGGACATCCCGGTCCGCTCGGTGCGCGGCCGCTACGGCGGCTACCGGCTCGCCCCCGGCTACCGGATGCCGCCGCTGATGCTCACCGACGAGGAGGCGCTCGCGGTCCTGCTCGGACTGGTCGCGGGCCGGCGCGCGGGCCTGGTCACCACGTCGGTCGCGGCCGCGGAAAGCGCCGTCGCGAAGGTCCGGCGAGTGTTGCCCGAGGCGCTCGGCCGTCGGCTCGACGCGTTGCTGGAGGTCGCCGACTTCACCACGCCCGCCCGTGCGTCGCTCACCGCCGAAGCCGAGATCCTGCTCGCGGTCGCGGAGGCCGCGCGCGATCAGCGGCCGGTCGAACTCGCCTACACCGCCGCGCACGGCCGGAGCAGCGAACGCGTCGTCGAGCCGTACGGCGTCGTGGCGCATTCCGGTCGCTGGTATCTGACCGGCTTCGACTCCAGTGCCGGGCAGGTGCGCACGTTCCGCGTCGACCGGATCACCCGCGCCGAACCGCGGGACGGAACCTTCCGCGCACCAACGGATTTCGACCCCACCCACCAGGTGCTCACCGGCATCGCCGAAGCGCCGCACCGGCACGAGGTATCGGTGCGGATCGACGCGACGGCGGAGGAGATCCGGACGATGTTCCCGCCGTCCATCGCCGTCCTGGAAACGGACGGCCCGTGGACGCGGGCGCGGATCCGGGCCGAACGGCTCGACTGGATCCCGCCGCGGCTCGCCGCACTCGACCGGCCGTTCGTCATCGAGCGGCCGGACGCGCTGCGCGACCAGATGCGCGCACTGGCCGACCGGCTCACCGGTTACGCCGGATCGGACTCCAGCGCCACGTCCAGCAACGCCCCCAGCTCGTCGAGCTGAGCAGCCGACAGCCGGCTGAACGACGACTTCACCACCACGTCGGCGAGTTCCTGCCCCGCCGCGCGCAACTCCGCGCCCTTCTCCGTCAGCCGGTGCCGCACCGCGCGGCCCGGGCCCGGCACCCGCTCGATCAGGCCGCGGTCCACCATCCGGGCGGCCAGCGTGCCGAAGGACTGGTCGGTCTGGAAGGTCAGCACAGCGAGGTCGTGCAGCGACGCGTCGGGGTGATTGGCCAAGTGCCGCAACGTGTCCCACTGCACCAGCGACAGTCCCAGCGGCTGCAGTGCCCGGCTCAGCGCGCGGTGATGGCGGTGCTGCAGGCGTTTGACGGCCAGTGCGACGTCGGCGTGGCGGTACCTCATGACCCGGCAGCCTACCCGTTCTGAAACAGGTTGCTTATATCAGCTTCCTTAACTAAGGTTCCTGATATGACTTCCTCCCAGCTCCTCCAGTTCGAATCCGCCGGCCCGGTCGAGGTCGCCGTCCAGGACCGGGACCGCACCCGGACGTTCCTGCTGCTGCACGGCGGAGGCGGCGTCGCGACGATGGCCGGTTTCGCCGATCTGCTCGCCGAACGCACGCGCTCGCGAGCCCTGCTGCCCACCCACCCCGGCTTCAACGGCACGCCGAAAGCCGCCGGGCTCACCGACGTCACCGCGCTGGCCAGGGCGTACGTCGCGATGCTCGACCACCTCGACGTCGCGGACGTGACCGTTGTCGGCAACTCCTTCGGCGGCTGGCTGGCCGCGGAAATCGCCCTGCTGCGCAGCCCGCGGGTCAGCCGCGCGGTGCTGGTCGACGGCATCGGCATCGAGGTCGACGGGCATCCGCTGGCCGACGTCCGGGGCAAGACCGTCGCCGAAATCCAGCAGTTCTCGTTCCACGACCCGGCAAAGGCGCCGGCCCCGCCGACTGGCGGCACGGGCCCGAGCCCGGACGTGCTGGCGCTGATCGGCTACACCGGTCCGGCGATGACCGATCCGACGCTGGCCGAACGATTGGGCAAAGCAGACATTCCCGTCCACGTCCTGTGGGGCGCAAGCGATCGCATCGCCGGCCCCGAGTACGGCAAGGCCTACGCCGCCGCGATCCCCGGCGCGACGTTCGCCGTGCTGCCGCGAACCGGGCACCTGCCGCAGGTCGAAACCCCGGAGGAACTGCTCGGCGCGCTGCTCGCCTTCGACGCCTGACCACGGGGTTAAATGGCAGCAATCGCACAAAGGGGGACTCTCGTGACCACCGCACTGATCGTCGGCGACGTCCAGCGGGGCATCACCGACAGCTATCCGTTCGCCCGCCAGGTCGTGCCGCCGCTCACCGAACTGCTGCCGCGGGCGCGCGAAACCGGCGCGCTCGTCGTATTCGTCCGCTTTGCCATGCGGGACAACGGAACCGACCTGCCCGCCGGCCCGCTGTACCGCTCGTTCTTCGACGCCGGGGACGCTTTCCACGAGGGTTCGCCGGGCACCGAGCTGACGCTGCCGGTCGCCGAAGAGGACGTCGTCGTCTTGAAGCGCCGGGCCAGCGCGTTCGCCGGAACGGATCTCGACCTCGTGCTCCGCGCCCGGGGTGTCCGCCGCGTCGCGGTCGCCGGGGTCGCGACGAGCGCGATGGTCACCGCGACCTGCTACGACGCGGCGGACCGCGGTTATGCGGTGACCGTGCTGCGCGACGGCTGCGCCGACGGCGACCAGGGGGTCCACGATTTCCTGATGGACAAGGTCTTCCCCGGCCGGGGATTCGAGGTCGTCTCCTGCGCCGCATGGGCCGGAGCGACCGCCTGAGCGGCTAAAACACGGATGGCGGCACCGGTTTCACCGAGTCCCCGAAGTCCGCTACTCTCAGTATGGCAACTATCACCGTGGCAGCACGCGGGAGGTACGCGTCGTGGCCGACGCAGTCAGCGCACCGCCGGGGGTCAACCAGAACCAGTCGAGCGCCGCGCGCGTTTACGACTACCTCCTCGGCGGCAAGGACAATTACGAGATCGACCGGCAGGTCGCCCGCGAAATCGCCAGGGTGATGCCGGACGTCGCGGAAACCGCGCGGGTCAACCGGCACCTGCTGACCCGGATCTGCCGGTTCCTCGCCTACCACGCGGGCATCCGCCAGTACATCGACTGCGGGTCCGGCATGCCGACCTCGGAGAACGTGCACCAGATCGTGCAGCGCGGAGACCCGACGGCGAAGGTCGTCTACGTCGACTACGACCCGGTGGTGGCGAGCCACGGACGGGCCCTGCTCGACGAAAACGAGTTCACCGAGTACATCCAGGCCGATTTCTTCGACCCGCCGAGCATCCTCGAGCACCCGACGGTGCAGCGGCATCTCGACTGGGACGAGCCGATCGCGGTGCTGTTCCTGCTGGCGCTGCACCACCAGACGGGCGACCGCGAGGTGCCGGGGAAGGTGACGAAGGAGTTCATCGACCGGCTTCCGTCCGGTTCGTACGTGGCGATCTCGCATCTGCTCGACCCGCACGACGGTTCCGAGGACGACGAAACGGTGCAGGGCATCATCGATTCGATCCACAATGGCTCGATGAAGGACGTCTCGTCCCGCACCCGCGCCGAGATCAAGGAACTGTTCCACGACATGGAGCTGATCCCGAGCGGGCCGAACAAGCCCGCGGAGATCGTGCCGGTGGTCGAATGGTGGCCGGACGGCCCGCTGCTGGGCGAACCCACCGTCGCGCAACGGATCGTGGCGGTCGGCGTCGCCAAGAAACCCTGATCTTTCCCGCGAAGGGGCCGGTGCTTCTGCCAAGCACCGGCCCCTTTGTCATGCCGCGACCGGCTCCGGTTCCTCGGCGGGTGCCGAGGAACGCCGCAGCGCGACCATCCCGACCACCGCGAACACCACCACGATCGCCGCCCCGATCCCGGCGACCGTGTGCAGCCCCGAGGCGAACGCGTCCCGCGCGGTGGCCAGCAGCTGGTCCGCGGTCGAGCCGGGCAGTGTCGCCGACGCCCCCAGCGCCCCGGCCATGCTGTCGGTCGCCTGAGCCGCCGTCGCGGCGGGCACGTGCGCCGGGACCTCGATCTGCCCGCGGTACACCGCCGTCCCGATGCTGCCGAACACCGCGATCCCCATGGCGATCCCGAATTCCGCGCTGGTTTCCGACATCGCCGAGGCCGCGCCCGCCCGCTGCGGCGGAACCGAGCCGACGACCATCTCAGTGCACAGCACGCCCTGCGGCCCCATCCCGAAGCTGCCGATCGACATGCCCAGCACCACGAACACCACCCCGCCGGACCCGCTGACCAGGGTGAACAACAGGATTCCGCCCGCCGCCACCAGCATTCCGAAGCCCAGCACGAACTCCGGCCGGAACCGGCGCGCCAGCCGCGGCGCGATCATCGACCCGGCGACCACCGCGAGCGCCTGCGGAACCAGCAGCAGTCCCGCGTCCACCGTGCTCAGGCCGGCGACCATCTGCAGATATTGGCTCACCAGAAGGAAAACCCCGCCCATGGTGACCGCGCCGACCAGCATGATCGCCACCGCCGCGCTGAACGCGCGCACCCGGAACAGCCGCAGGTCCAGCAGCGGGTGTTCGAGCCGCCGCTGCCGCCGGACGAACACCGCGCCGACCGCTAGCCCCGCGATCAGCAGGACGATTTCGGTCAGGGACAAGCCGTTCTTCGCGATTTCCTTGAGCGCGTAGGTGACCGGCAGGATCGCGGCGAGCGACAGACCGACGCTGACGAGGTCGAGGCGTCCGGCTGAAGCGTCACGGTACTCGGGAAGCAGCTTCGGCGCGGTCGCGAGCAGCAGGACCATCACCGGCACGCCCATCAGGAACACCGATCCCCAGCGGAAATGCTCCAGCAGGAAGCCGCCGGCGACCGGGCCGACCACCATGCCGCCCATGAAACAGCTCATCCACACCGCGATCGCCGTGCCGCGCTGTTTGGCGTCGGTGAACATGTTGCTGATCAACGCGAGCGTGGACGGCATGAGCGTCGCCCCGGCGATCCCGAGCACCGCCCGCGCGGCGATCAGCATCTCCGGACTGGTCGAAAACGCCGCCGCGACCGACGCGAGCCCGAACGCGCCGCCGCCGATCATCAGCAGCTTCCGCCTGCCGATCCGGTCGCCGAGGGTGCCCATCGTGACCAGGAACCCGGCGATCATGAAGCCGTAGATGTCGATGATCCACAGCAGCTGCGTAGCTGACGGCCGCAGATCCGCGGCGAGGTGCGGAACCGCGAGGTGCAGCACGCTCATGTCCAGCGACAACAGCACGGTCGGCAGGGCAAGCACCGCCAGGCCCAGCCACTCGCGTCGTCCGGCACTCATGTGTCTCTCCCCTGTCGATCGGTCGTCTCACTGAAGCGACGATCGGGGTGCGGGCGGATCGACATCCCGGGGGAGAACTTTTTCGGGCGGCTTGGCGAGCTGCGTGATCTTCAAGTCCGAGGGTGGCCTTCACGGGCGCACAGTGGGTGCGTTCGAGGCGTGTCTGCCCAGGTGGAAGGGGCTGGCCGGGCGGCGGATCAGGCCACCGCGTAGCTCCCGAGCGACGGTTCCAGCAGGTCGAACGCCCGCGCCGCCTCCGCCGCGACCGTCTCCGCGACCTCGTCAACGGGCCGTCCGGCCAGCGTCAGTTCCTCGATCCGCTGGAACAGGCTGTGGTGCACCGCCCCCAGCACCGCGGCCGCGGTCCGGACGGTGATGTCCGTCCGGGGGCTGCCCACCGCGTCCGCCAGCGCCTCCGCCAAGGCTCGCTCCCGCCGCTGGTGCAGGCCCCGCAGGCACGCCGACAACGTCGGGCTCTCCGCGATCATCCGGCTGAACTCCAGCCCCGCGAACCCGATCACCGGGTCCTTCGCGGCGACCGCGGCCTCGAACGCCCGGCGCAGCGCCGCGAGCGCGGACTCGCCAGGTTCGCGGGACTTCACCGCGTCCGCCAGGGTGGCGACGAACTCGTCCTGGTGGTCGAGGACCAGGTCTTCCTTGCGGGCGAAGTAGTTGGTCACCGTCTTCTTCGCGACCCGCGCGGCCGTCGCGACCTGCGCGATCGTCGTTTCCTCGAAGCCCTGCTCCAGGAACAGCCGCGTCGCGTGGTCGGAGATCAGCTGGCGGGTCTCCTGTTTCTTGGCTTCCCGCAGACCCAGCTCCATCGAAAACTTACCTCCGACGTAATTTTACCTTGACACCCCTTCGGTGCCCCGGCATACTTTTACTACCGACGTAACAATAGCCCGAAGGAGAACCACTTGTCGATCGCCGCTCTCCCGTCGCCCGCAGCCCAGGCGGACCACCTGATCGCACTGGGAGTGCCCGAGATCGCGCGGCTTTCCGCCGACGACCTCCGTTCCTTCGCCGCCGCGCACGGCGACGTGGACGGCGCGCTGCTGGCGGTGCACCCGGACCGGGCGCCCGCGTCGGCGCTGTCGCCGCTGATCAGCCGGGAAGGGAAGACCGGGTTCGTCGTCACCGACATGCCCGACGTCGACCAGTTCGCGCCGCAGGGCATCGACCTGCCCGACGCGCCGTTGTACCTGGTCACCGGGCTCGACCGGGGCGACGAGATGGGGAACTGGAGCCCCGAGGAAGCGCTGCCCGCGATCACGAAAGCCGGAAGGAGCCCGTTGCTGCTCACCGAGGGAATTCACTGGGTGCTGCAGCAGCCGTCAGCACTGGAGCGCAATCATTGCTTCATGACCATCGGCTCCCGGCTGCGCAAGGAGAACGGCAAGTTCGACGCACGCACGCCGGCGCTGTGGATCAGCAACGGCACCGGCCGCGACGGCAGCGAACGGCGCAACGCCCCGAAGGTCGGCTGGTGCTGGTGGGGCAACCGGCACACCTGGCTGGGTTTCGGGTCCGCCGCCGCCCGCAGTTGAGACATCCGAAACACACTGCCGCCGCCCGCCGTTGAACACCCGAACCACACCGCCCGCCGTTGAGACACCCGAACCACCCTGCCGCCGCCCGCCGTTGAACACCCGAACCACGCCGCCCGCAGTTGAGACACCCGAAACACACTGAGGAGGAGTTCCATTTTCCCTGATCCGAACGTCCTGCACCCGATGCCCGAACAGCCGCGCGTGGTGCTGCTCAAGCCGCTGGTCACCTCGCCGCTGATCGACGTCGGCGAGTTCTCCTACTACGACGATCCGGACGATCCGACCGCCTTCGAGACCCGCAACGTGCTGTACCACTACGGGCCGGAGAAGCTCGTGATCGGCAAGTACTGCGCGCTCGGCGAGGGCGTGCGGTTCATCATGAACGGGGCGAACCACCGGATGGACGGGCCGTCGACGTTCCCGTTCCCGATCATGGGCGGCGACTGGGCCGGGCACTTCGACGTCATCACCGGCCTGCCCGGCCGCGGCGACACGGTGCTGGGCAACGACGTCTGGCTCGGCTACCGGGCGATGGTCATGCCCGGGGTCCGGATCGGGCACGGCGCGATCGTCGCGTCCGGCGCGGTGGTGGTGGACGACGTGCCGGACTACGGCATCGTCGGCGGCAACCCGGCCAAGCTGATCCGGCGGCGGTACCGCGACGAGGACGTCGACCGGCTGCTGGCGATCGCGTGGTGGGACTGGCCGCTGGAGCACCTCACCAAGCACGTCCGCACGGTCATGTCCGGCAGCGTCGACGACCTGGCGAAGGCCGCCGCCGAACTCGCGTGACTCGGTACCGTGGCTGGCGTGCCCCGTGAGATCCCGGAGGAAGTCCGCCGAAGCACCGCGCTGTTCCTCGCCGAAGCGGACCAAGCCGTACCCGGACTCGTGACCGGCTTCTACCTGGTTGGTTCGGTCTGCTTCGGCGATTTCCATGCTCGCGGGCCCGGACGCGGGCGGCTCAGCACAGCCAGCGACATCGACTTCGTCGCGGTCACCGAACGGCGTGCGGGGCCTGCCGAGGTCTCCGCGCTGGCACGGGCGCACGCCGCCACGATCGCTCGGTTCCCGCGGCCGCATTTCGACGGAGCCGTGCTGACTTGGGCCGATCTCGCCGTCGGGCCGGACGGGTGCCCGGATGTTCCGTGCGCGCAGGAGAACCGGTTCCGCGCATCGGGCCGGGACGGGATCAACCCGGTGCTGTTCTGCGAGCTGGCCAGCCGGGGAATCGCGCTGCGCGGGCCCGAACCGTCCGATGTGGACATCTGGGCGGACCGGGACGCGTTGCGCGCGTTCACTGTCGACAACCTGAGCCGCTACTGGCGGCCGTGGTGGGAGAAGAACCGGAAGGCCAGCGCGCTGTCGCTCGCGATCGGGGTGAGCCCGTGGTTCCCGGTGTGGGCGGTGCTCGGGGTGAGCCGGCTGCACCATCTGCTGGCCACCGGCGAGATGACGTCCAAATGCGGCGCGGGGCGTTACGCGGCAAGGGAATTCGACCCGCGCTGGCAGCGCATCGTCGCCGAAAGTCTGAGCCTGCGCACCGAAGGCGCGGAAGGCCGTCGCAGCTACCGGAATCCGCTGGCCCGGCGGCGTGACACGCTCGCCTTCCTGGACGCCACGATCGACGGCGCGCTCGCACTCGCCTAAGCGGAAAACGCTGGAATTGAGCCAAAACTGGCCGGAAATCGCCGCTTGCGGCCGGGTTCGGACGCGCTTAGCCTCGAATACCCGCTGGCACACCATGGTTGTGGGCTGGCACGAACTGGGGAGCACCGGGTTGGCGAACGAGGATCGAGCCGGGGTCGCGACGGACGCGGAGCCGGCGGCGAGGCTGCTGCACGGCGTGGTGGACCAGCTGGTCGAGGGGTGGCGCACGCGGCCGGAACGCCCGGTGAGCCCGGTGACCGCGGACGCGGCGGAGATCCGCGCCTGGCTCGGGAAGTATCCGCTGGAGAAGCCGGAGGACCTCGAACAGGCCGTCCCGGACGTGCTCGCCGCGCTGGACCGATGGACTGTGCACACCGACCATCCGGGGTATTTCGGGCTGTTCAACCCGTCCGCCACCTGGGCCGGGGTGGCCGGAGACCTCATCACCGCGGCGGTCAACCCGCAGCTCGCCGCGTGGAGTCACGCGCCCTTCGCGGTCGAGGCGGAGCAGCGCTGCATCGACCTCTTCGCCGAGCGGCTCGGGCTGCCGGACACCGCGGGCGGCCATTTCACCAGCGGCGGCGCGGAGGCCAACGCGACCGCGGTGCTGACCGCGCTCACCCACGCGTTTCCCGGATACAGCACCGGCGGTCTGCGGTCCCTCGACGCCGCGCCGGTGTTCTACGCGGGCGCGGATTCCCATCTGGCCTGGCTGAAGATCGCCCATTCGGCCGGGCTCGGCCGAGACGCCTGCCGGCTGGTGCCGTCCGACCCGAGCGGCCGCCTGGACGTCGCCACGCTCGAAGCGATGCTCGCGGAGGACCGGCGGGACGGCAAAGCCCCGTTTCTCGTCGTGGCCACGGCCGGGACCACCGGCGCCGGAATGATCGACCCGTTGCCGCGCATCGCCGATCTCGCCCGCGAGGCCGGGCTGCGGTTCCATGTGGACGCCGCGTGGGGCGGGGCAGCGTGCCTGTCCGACCGGCTGCGCGGGATCCTGAACGGGATCGAACGCGCGGACACGATCACGGTGGACGCGCACAAATGGCTGTCCGTGCCGATGGGCGCGGGGATGTTCTTCACGCGCGACCGGGCTGAGCTGAGTTCGTCGTTCACCGTGTCGACCTCGTACATGCCGGGGCAGGTGGAGGACACCGCCGATCCGTACACGACCAGCGCTCAGTGGTCGCGCCGGTTCATCGGGCTCAAACTGTGGCTGAGCCTGCTCGCGTACGGGGTTTCCGGGTACCGCGACCAGATCGAGCGCGACGCGGCGCTCGGGCAGGAACTGCGAGACCAGCTCAGCGGCGCGGGCTGGCTCGTCGTCAACGACACGCCGCTGCCGATCGTGTGCGCGACGCGCGCCGACGCGCCGGCCGATCCGGAGGCATCCTGGCAGTGGCACAGCGATCTCGCGGACCGGGTCAACGCCACCGGCTCCGCGTGGGTCAGCCCGGTCCGCGTCGCGGGACGGCCGGCGTTGCGGGTGTGCGTGATCAGCTGGCGCACCCGGACCGAGGACCTCGTGCGGCTGCGGGAGATTCTCGGCCGCGGGTGAGCGCTGGTTGACCTTCAAGCTGCTTGAAGCCCGATGATGGACCGGTGCCCACCACCGACCTGCTGACCATCGGGGCGTTCGCCCGCCGCAGCGGCCTGACCTCCAGCGCGCTGCGCTTCTACGCGGACTCGGGCCTCGTCCGGCCGATCCGCGTCGACGAGGAGTCCGGCTACCGCTACTACTCCCCCGGCCAGGTCGCGGACGCCCTGCTCATCCGGCGGCTGCGGGAGATCGGCCTGCCGCTGGAGCGGGTCAGCGCCGTTCTCGACGCAGAGCCCGGCGAAGCGGCGCGGATCATCGACGACCACGTCGCCGGGTTGGCCGCTCAAGCGCAGCAGGCACGGGACACCGCCGCGACGGTGAAGGCCGCGCTGGGCTCGACGGTGTCGTCGCCATCGGTGCTGGTCACCGGGCCGGTGTTCACCGCGGCCGTCGAGCAGGTGCTGACCGCGACGACGCCGGAGCTGCCGGTGCTCAACGGCGTCCACCTCGAAGTCTCCGCCGAGGCGATCGTGCTCACCGCCACCGACCGGTACCGGCTGGCGACCCGCACACTGGTCCCGGCCGAGCCGAGTTCGGCACCGTGGACGGCAACCGTCGACGCCGACGAACTGCGGCTCGCCATGCCGTGGACGCGCCGTCAGCACGAACTGCGGCTGAGCGTCCGCCCCGACGGCATCGAGTTCCGGGCCGACACGACGCGCACCTGCCGCACGCTCGCCGACGAGTTCCCCGATTACCGCCTGATGCTGGCTTCGCTGCCCGAAGTCCGTACCCGGGCGGTGATCTCGCGCAACGCCCTGGTCGCTGGCCTGGAACGCCACTACTCCCCGCAAATCCGGCTAGACCTCTCTGCCGGGGCCATCGTGGTGGGCACCGAATCGATCCCCGCCGTCGTCACCGGCCCGCCGATCTCGCTCTCCTTCGCCGTGAGCACGCTGCACCCGGCGATCAGCACCGCCGTCGGCCCGGACGTGATGCTCGACGTCGCCGCACCAGACCTGCCGGTCGTCGTGCGCTCCGCCGACAACGGCGACCTGACCACCCTTGCCATGCCAGTGAAAGGAACTGCCGAATGACCGACACGATGGCCGAGATCACCGCCGCGGTGACGCAAGGCCGCGCTGGCTCGGTGGACGCCGCACGGACGCGTCTGCAGGAGCTGTGGGACGAGATCGGACCGGCCGGCGATCCGTTCCACCGCTGCGTTCTCGCGCACTACCAGGCCGATCTGTTCGCCGATCCGGCCGAGGCGCTGGTATGGGATGTCCGAGCCCTGGACGCTGCTGCGACGGTGACCGACGAGCAGGTGCGGGCCCACGACGCCGGGCTTCGGATCGCGGGCTTCTACCCGTCGCTGCACCTGAACCTCGCCGACAACTTCCGCCGCCTCGGATCGTTCTCCGCGGCGGCGGAGCAGATCGCCGCAGCGCGAAAACGGCAGGACGCGCTCGCCGACGACGAGTACGGTGCGATGATCCGGCGGGCGATCGACGGGGTCGCGGAAGCCATCGAACGCCGGTCCACCGAACGACGCGCGACGGCACCGGGGGTCGAATAGTTGGCGGAATGGCTGTCTGCCTGGTGTCTCGCCCACCTGGGTTCCGTACCGGCTGACGTGCTGTTCGAGGTACGACAGATCTCGTCGGTGCACGGCCTCCGGCTCGAAGACGGCCGAAAGATCGTGGTGAAAGCCCGCCCCGACGACGGCCGTGCCGAAGCATGCGTCAACGCGCAGACCCAACTGGCGGAGCGGGGTTTCCCCTGCGCCCGGCCACTGACGCCGGTCATCGCGGTGGGTTCGCTGGCCGTGCACGCCGAGGAGTACCGCCCCGGCGGCGAAGTGGTTCCCGGAGACACTCCGGCGATCGCCACGCGGTACGCCGAGGTATTCGCCCGCTTGCTGGCCGCTCTCGGCGGGATCTCCGTCGAGCCACCACTGCCGAACCCGCGCTGGCTGCGATGGGACCACGCTGACTCTGGTCTGTGGCCAGCGATCGAGTTCCTGGACGAACGGGACCAGCGCGTCGTCCCGGAGCACGTCACCAAGACCGCCGACCGGGCCCGCCGCCGATTGCTCGCGGCCACGCTGCCGAACGTCCTCGGGCACGGCGATTTCGAAGCGCAGAACCTCCGATGGCAGCCCGCCGGAGGCTGGACGGTGCACGACTGGGACAGCCTGGCCTGGCAACCGGAAGCAGCGCTGGCGGGCGCGGCGAGCGGAATGTTCCCGAGCACCATCCCGCCGACGCTGGCCCCGATCGAGAGTTCCGCGGCTTTCCTGGAGTCCTATCAGGACTTCCGCGGCCGCCGATTCAGCCTGGCAGAACAGGAAGTCGCGTGGGCGGCGAGCCTGTGGCCTGCCGCGCACAATGCCCGCTGGGAGGCGCTGCACGGAGATCCGCCGATCTGCGGTGCGGCACTTCGGGAGCAGGCAGCGGAACGACTTCGCCTCGCTAATGCTTGAGACGCGGGAGTTTCGCGATCGTGCTGAGCGTCAAGGGCCGCCTAGGGCGTGAAGGTGCGGTAGAGAGAGCAACCGGAGTAGTCAGCGCGGACCGCGACTCCATTAAGGACAGTGTCGAACCTCAGCCGCTCCGGCAGCCGTTCGTCCGTGCCGACACGGAAAGTGCCGTCCGGCTGCGGCACGAGTTCGTCAGGCGGACCTCCGGCGACCGATACCCACAGCCGGTCGTCGTGAGCGTAAACGTGCACATTGGACAGCCACGGGTTGTGGCATCGGTAGTGTCCGACGACCTCGGCCCAGCGCGCGGGAGGATCGTCTGGAGCCGGTGGTGCCGGACGTTTTCGTTCTGCCACCACGAATTCGGGCTCGCCGCCGCGCGTCGCGGCGACGAGATGGACGGCCGTCTCCTGCCAGGGTCCGGTGCCATTGGCCAGCACGACCGCCCCGATCCCGGCGTCGACGTCGCACGCGATGGCCGCGTAGTAGCCGATCATGCCGCCGGTGTGCCAGACGTGCGGACGGCCGTCGAACTCGCTCATCAGGACGCCGAGCCCGTACGAGCAGTCTTCCCCTTCGACCTGGATCTCCGGGGTACAGAGGTCTCTCGCCAGCGATCCGCCGCTCATCAGGAACCGCAGCCAGGCCGTCATGTCGCGCGCGGTCGAGACGACGCTGCCGTCCGCGGTGGCGGTCTCGATCCAGGTCGCCGGGACCAGACCGTCTTCGAGGACCGGGACGCGGTCGTCGTAGCGCGGTTCGTAGCCCACCGCGCTTCGGGCGCGGACTTCGTGCGTGATCGCTGGCGCGCTGGCCGACATCCCCAGTTCAGCGAGGAAATCGCCGAGGAGTTCCTGGTACGGCCGCCGGTGAACGGCTTCCAGCACTAGCCCGAGCGCCTTGTAGCCGACGTTCGAATAGTGGAACCAGGTCCCCGGCGGGGTCGTGGCTTCGGTGTCGCGCAGCGCCCAGACCTCGAAGGCGGAGTCGCCGGAGAAGTCCGTGCCCTCGATGATCCCGGCGGTGTGCGACATCAGGTGGCGCAGGGTGATCGGCGCGTGCGCGGACCGGACGGAGAACCACGGCAGATACTCGGTCACTGGGCGGTCCAGATCGACCAGCCCGGCGTCGCGCGCCCGCAGCAGCAGGGCGGCCGTCATGCCTTTGGAGATCGATCCGATCTGGAACAGCGTGTCCTCGGTCGCCGGCCGGGCTGCGGCCAGATCGGCGTGCCCGAACGCGCCGGACACGAGGATCCCGTCGCGGCCGGTGACCGCCATCGAGAGCCCGGCGGCGAAGGACTGTTCGTGCAGCGCGGAGCGGCAGGCTCGGTAAAGCGCCTCCGACCACGGCGAGTCGTCGGGCACGAGCCCGTCAGAATTCCGCACGAAACACCCGCAGGAAGTCCGCCACCCAGCGAAACCGGCTCGCCAGCCGATCGCCAGACCCCAGCACCGAGACCGTCCCGCGCGGGCTTAAGGCCGGATTCCAGCGCCGGAGATCCGCCTCGTCCCGGATCGCGGTCAAGTAAACCGGGTAGGGATACCAGCGTGGCGGCAACACTTTCTTCAACACCTGTGTCGTCCGCGCGGTCAGCGGGGAAACGCCGTCGAAGATCACCGTGCCGGAGGGAAAATGCCCGGTGAGCCGCCGCAGCAGCTGACGCACGTCGTCCTCCGCCAGGTACATCAGCAGCCCCTCGGCGAGGATCAGCGCCGGGCGATCCGCCGGAATCTCCGCCAGCCACCCGGAATCGGTCACCGACGCGGCGAGCATCCGGTAGCCGTCGCCGTCGGCGTACAGCTTCCGGCGCAGCGCCACGACGTCCGGCAGGTCCACGTCGAACCACCGGACGCCGGACGGGCGGTCGAGCCGGAAGGCCCGGCTGTCCATCCC
The DNA here is from genome assembly GCF_045278895.1 of Amycolatopsis sp. WGS_07. NCBI lineage: Bacteria > Bacillati > Actinomycetota > Actinomycetes > Pseudonocardiales > Pseudonocardiaceae > Amycolatopsis > Amycolatopsis sp. WGS_07. The sequence goes on from NZ_CP136053.1 coordinate 398,478, forward strand.
GCAGGCGAGGTGCAGCACGGTCGCGTCCGGGTGCTCACGCAGGAACTCCGCGGCCCACGTGTCGAACTGCCGCGCCCGCAGCGCGACCCCGGTGCGGCTGCGCACGATGGACGGTTTGGCGAGCTTCGCCCAGTCGTAGTCGATCGCCTCGACCGCCTCGGCCGCGAACCGGTCGCCCAGAATGGGCCGCGGGTCGCGGGTGTCCCGCGCGCGGAGGAACAACGTCACGAGCATTGTCGACTGCACACCAGTGAAATCGACCCGTCCTGTCGTCACTGGTTCGATCGTACGCCGATCACCATTGATGCCCCGGCGTCGTTTTCACCGTCTTCATCGCGAACTGCGAATTCGTCCGCGCCACCCCGGGCATCCGGGTCAGCGCGGTCATGTACAGCTGCTCATACGCCGCCATGTCCGCCACCGCGATCTGCATCAGATAGTCCGGCGTGCCGAACATCCGCCGGCACGACACCACGTCCTCCAGGCCCATCGCCGTGTCCTCGAACGCCTCGATGACCTCGCTGCGCTGGTCGGCCATCTCCACGTGCAACAGCACTCCGAGGCCACGGCCGAGCGCCGCCTGGTCGACCGACGCGTGGTAACCCGTGATGACCCCGGCCGCCTCGAGCGCGCGGACCCGGCGCAGACACGGCGACGGCGACAGCCCGACCCGGTCGGCCAGCTCGTTGTTCGGTAGCCGCCCGTCGGCCATGAGGTGGCGGACGATTGCGTGATCCGTCTTATCCATGGCATCCGATGCTAATCGGACGCACCAGAAGCGCAATCTTCAGCATCGGCTGCCTCGCCTTTCGCACTACCGTCGATTCCGGCACTCGATCTCCCGGAAGGCATCCCGTGAACACCCTCGTCCTCTCCCCGGCGGAACGCACTCAAGCCGCCGCCGCGCTGGCCAGTTTCGTTGACAGCTATGAGGAATCCCTGTCGACCCGCCCGATCCTCCCGGACGTCGACCGGGACACGCTGGCCAAGCTGCTCGCCGAGCCGTTTCCGTCGAAAGGCCTTGGCGTAGAAGGGTTCTTCGCCGACTTGCGGGACCGCATCGTGCCCAACTCGACCACCATCGCGCACCCGCGCTTCCTCGCGTACGTACAAGGCCCGCCGAACGGCATCGCGCCCTACGCCGACGCGATTACCGCCGTGCTCAACCAAAATTGCAACTTCTGGCAGCTCTCCCCCGCCGCGAGCGTCGTCGAACGCTCTGTCGTCCAATGGCTCGCCAGCCTGTTCAACCTCGGCCCCGACTCGGGCGGCATCCTGACCAACGGCGGTTCCGGCGCGACCAAGGACGCGATCACCACGGCCCTCGCCGACCGCCGCCCAGATTTCCGTGAGCGCGGCCTGCAATCCGGTGCCCCACCGCTCGTGCTGTACACGTCCGAAGAGGCCCACCGGTGCGTCGACAAGGCAGCCGCGACCCTCGGGCTCGGTCTGGACCACGTCCGGCACATCCCCACCGATGACGCGTTCCGCCTGCGCGTGGACCTCCTCGCCGACGCCATCACCGCCGACCGCGCCGCCGGGCTCGAACCGTTCTGCGTCGTCGCCACCGCCGGCACCGTCACCAGCGGCTCAATCGACCCGATCGATTCCATCGCCGATCTGTGCGCGCGAGAAGACCTTTGGCTGCACGTCGACGGTGCTTATGGCGCGCTCTTCGTCCTCGCCGATTCCGCGCGGGAGACGTTCGCCCCGCTGTCGCGTGCGGACTCCATCGCGCTGGATCCGCACAAAATGCTGTTCACGCCACTCGAAGCCGGTGCACTGGTGGTGAAAGACGCCGCAAAGCTGCGGGCTGCCTTCGCGTTCTCGTCGTCGTATCTGACCGTCGCCGAGGACGACCTGATGCTCGACTTCATGGACTACGGCCCGCAACTTTCGCGCAGCTTCAAGGCGTTGAAGGTGTGGGCCGCGCTGCGGACCTTCGGCGTCGACACCTTCCGCGCCGCCGCCGAACGCTGCCTTGACCTCGCCAACCGCCTCGCCGCCCGCGTCGCCGCCGAACCCGGACTGACGCTGCTGAACCCCGTTGCCCTGACCGCGGTGTGCGTGCGCCTCGACGACCGCCGCGACGAGGAATACCCGGAACTGCTCGCCCAACTCGCCGACGAAGGCACCGCGCTGCTCGGCCCAGCACGGCTGCGCGGCCAGACCGCGATCCGCGCGTGCGTCGCGAACTACCGCACCACCGAGGCCGACATCGACCTCATCGCCGACCGGCTGGCCGCACTGGCCAAACGTCCGTGAAGGACTCCTTGAGGGAATCTGATTCCCTCAAGGAGTCCTTCACGGACCGCTGCTCGAGTCATGGTGCTCGGCCGGTCGGAATCCCGTGGCCGCGCCGCGGTTTCCGCACTCCCGGACCCGGACCGGCACGAGTTCGTCCAGCTGGATCTAGCCGACCGGACGTCGATCCGGCTCGGCACACCGGATCGGCGCGTTCGGCGTGGAGGAGAATGCTCACCCGAAAAATCCCGTTCGACCGCGAGAATTAGCTCTCCGACCAGCACTGTCGGGCACGGGTCGCGTACGCGATGTCCAAGCACGCCACGGAGATCTTCGGCTTCGAACTGCATCGGCGGCTTGCCGAAGTCCGTCGATCGTCGTACATCCCGGCGGAGCGATCGACGCGCTCCGGCCCGGCGCGACCGGTCGTGGCCGCGGTCGCCTCGCCGGATTTGCGCGGCGACGAGTACCTCGGTCCGCATCGGACCGCCGTCGCGGAAGTGCAACAGCCGGTGACGACCAGCCGGGATCCGGAGCTGGGCGCGTGGCTGTGGACGGAGACCGAACGGCTGCTCGGCGGCCGCATCCCGACCGAGCCGCGTCACCCGATCGGGTAGAAAACCTCACGGGGCCGCCGGTTAACCTCCAGCTAGCCTTGAGCCGTGGACGACCCGGCGGTTCTGGACTCCTTGGCCCAGCGGCTGGCCCGGATCGGCGAACGCCAGAACCTCGACCTTCCCGTACCGCTGGGCCGGATCGCGTCACCTGCGAGCAGGTCGCCGAACTCACCCGCGAACTGTGGCTGCGGACCGACGACGAACTCTTCGCCCTCGGCCCACGGGCCCCGCGCGGGCTGTTCCGGCTGGTGGTCCGCTCGGTCGCCCCCGAGCCCGATCTCGAAACCGCCCTGCACCGCCTGGCGGAGGCCGCCGAAGTCCTGCCCGGCATGCCCCGGGTCGTGGTCCGCCCGGCAGGTCCGCTGGTCGAGGTCGACCTCGACGTCAGTCAGCTCGACGATCCCGAGCACGTCGCCGCCGAACTGGTCGCGATCGTCGTCCACCGGCTGCTCGGCTGGCTCCTCGGACAACGCATCGACCTGCGCGAACTCCGCCTGCCCTGGCCGAAACCGGACCACGCCCCACACTACGAACAGTTCTTCGGCCGCCATCCGCGATTCGACGCCGACACCCTGACTCTGGCCTTCGATCGCAAATTCCTGCCCGCCCGGTGATCCGAACTGGCCGGCTTCCTGGCCGACCAGCCGGACGTCTGACTCGCCACCCGCGACTACGGCTCCACCCATGCCGACCGAGTTCCGCACCGTCGTCGAACAAGGCACCGCCACCCCGGACGACATCGCCGACCGGCTCGGGATCAGCACCCAGCACCTGCGCCGGCTGCTGCGCGCCGAGCACACGTCGATCGGCCGGATCCGCGACGCCGTGCGCCGCGACACCGCCATCGCCAGCCTCAGCCGCGGCGACGAATCCATCGAGAAACTGGCGCAGTGCCTGGGTTTTCCGAAGCCAGCGCGTTTCGCCGCGCGTTCCGCCGGTGGACCGGCCGCTCCCCCAGCGACTACCGGGGCGTGAAGGACTCCTTGAAGGAATCTGATTCCCCCAAGGAGTCCTTCACGGACCGTCCTCTCGCCTAGCCCGGCACCTTCAACGCTCGCATCCGCGCATACAACGTCGTCCGCGAAATCCCCAGTGTGCTCGCCGCCCGCACCTTGTTCCCGCCGGCCGACCGCAGCGCCGCGACGATCGCGTTCCGCTCGGCGCGCTCGATCGGAGCCAGCTCGTGCCCAGACGCGTCCGCCACCAGCGCGGGCGGCAGATCCGCCGGGCCGATCGCGCCGGCGGACCGTTTGCGGATCGCCTGGCTCAGCACGCCGCGCAGCTCCGGCAGGTTCCCCGGCCAGTCGTACGAGCCGAGGATCCGCAGCGCGCCCGGCGTGATGTTGTGCGTCCGCGCGGCCCCGAGTTCGGCCAGCATTCGCCTCGCGACCTCGGGAAAGTCCGATCGGTGCGCCAGCGGCAGCAGTTCGACGTTCTCCCCGCACGACGCGATCAGCGCCCGTTCCGGCCCGGTCAGCCCCTCGCGCGGGCCGGTGGTCAGCACGAGATGCGGGCCGACTCCGCGCGCGGCGTGCGTGGCGACCAGGTCGACCAGTTCGGCAGGCAGCAGATCGACGCCGTCCACGCAGATGCTGCCCGTCCCGGTCTCGACGGCGGCGGTGAACCGCTCGGCCCAGGCCGCTGATCCGCCGAGCACCGCTTCCGCGCCGGTCAACGTGACGCACGGTTCTTCGGGCACTCGCAGCCGCGCCTCGGTGGTGCGGCCGGTTCCGGGCGGGCCCGAGATGTGCACGTGTCCGGCCATCGGACCAGGCACAACGGCACCGCGACGACGCGTCCGCCGGGCCTCGTCCGCACTCAGCGGGCGGATTTCGACCAGTACTCCGCCGCGCGCGCCGGGCACCGGTTCGGCCCGGACCCGCGCGCGCTGGCCGGAACGCAGTTCAGTCTCCATTTCGGACGGTCCGGCCGCCTCGCCCGCCAGATTCCACAGCAGCGCGACGTCCGCGCCTTCCAGCAGGTCCGCGGCGGCCTGGTTGCACAGCAACAGGTCCGGGCCGATCGCGACCACCGGCCGGGTCGGCCGCGACGTCGACTGGAACGCGGCCAGCAGCGACCGTTCGGACACCCGGCTGCCCTCCAGCAGCTGCCGTTCGATCTCCTCGACGGCCTTCGCGACCAGCGGCGCGAGCAGCGGATTGGCCTCGGCGGCCAGCAGCGTGATGTCGAGCGCGCCCTCCAGCCTGCGGGTGACCGGATGGAAGATCGGGTGCCCGTAACAGCTGAACCCGCGCAGCGCCTCGGCGTAGTGCTCTTCCCCGTGCACGACGATGCTCGACCGGGTTTCCAGCGCGGTGCCCGGTCCGGTGGTGCCGACCTCGTCCTCCAGCAGGCAGGCACCGACCCCGATGCCCAGCTGCTCGAAACAGTCTTCGGCGGCCCGGTCGGCGCTCCACCGGTGCACGAGCCTGCCGTCGTGGTCGACGAGCACAGTGGACATCGCGGTGCCGGCGAGGCGTTCGTCGAGGTCTTCCAGCACCGGGGTGGCCGCCGACATCAGCTTGCTGGCCGGGTCGAACTCGTCGAACCGCAGGTCGAGGAGCGCGGTTTCGGGGCGCACCCCGGCGAGCGAGGCCCGCCGCCAGGACTGGGCGATCGGTTCCCGCAGCTCCACGCTTCGCGAGGACGTCATCGAACTCACGCGGATCTCCACCTCCGTTGGTGACGCGCAGCAGGATAACCATCGCTCTCCGCTGCCGCTGTACAGAACTTGAACACTCAGCCCCGCTTTCACCCGGCAAGGTGGTCCCCCACCACCACCCGCGTGCACGTGTGGCCTTCCGGCACGCGGTCCTTACCTCGAAAGGGGAATCAGCGTGACTCTCAGTCACTCCGAGCCGGACACCGGGAAGGAGCGCGCGGGCGTTTCCCGGCGCGGGTTCCTCGGGTACGTCGTCGCGGCCGGAACCCTCGTCGTCGCCGCGGACGTCGGCCTCGCCAGCCCGGCCGCGGCCTCCGTGCCGTCCGCTCCGCAGCCTCCCGAGCTGTACGACCTCAACGACGCGCTCACCGACGCCGGGCTCCCGACGTCGCAGCTGATCACCGTCACCATCAACAAGGACGGCAGCGCCTCGTTCGAAATCCCGCGCGCCGAGGTCGGGCAGGGCATCACCACCTCGACCGCGATGATCATCGCCGAGGAGCTGGACCTGCCGGTCGAGAAGGTGCACGTCTCGCTCGCCCCGGCGCGTCCGGAACTGCTGTTCAACCAGCTCACCGGCGGGTCGAACACCACGGTTTCGACCTACACGCCGATCCGCGTCGCCGCCGCGATCGCCAAGCAGCAGCTGCTCGAAGCGGCGGCCATCCTGCTCGGCGGGACGGCGGAGCGGTTCATCGTCAAGGGCGGCGTCGTCACCGCGCCGGACGGCAAGTCCGCGACCTACGGCGAACTCGCGACGAAGGCCGCGTCCAGCACCACCAAGCAGGTGCAGCTGGATCCGAGCAAGCTCAAGGGCTCCAGCGAGTTCAAGGTGCTCGGCAAGCCGCAGACCCGGCTCGACGCGCTCGACGTCGTGACCGGCAAGAAGCAGTTCGCGATGGACCTGGACATCCCCGGCGCGCTGCCGACGATGATCTGCCGCCCGCCGACGCTCAACGGCAAGCCGAAAGCCGTGCGCAACAAGGCCGACGTGCTGAAGCTGCCCGGGGTCACCGACGTCGCGATCATCCCGACCGGGGTCGCGGTCCGCGCGGAAACGTTCGGCCAGTGCATCGACGGCGTGCGCGCGCTGCAGGTCGACTGGGGCCCCGGCAGCGTCGAGGGCGAGAACGACGAATCCGTGCTCGCCAACCTGCGCCGGGCCGAGCTTCCGCTGGCCGTGCCGAAGGTTCCGGTGCTGGCCAAGACGGTCGAGGCGGATTTCGAGTTCATGTTCCGCTCGAGCGCCGCGCTGGAGCCGTACTGCGCGGTCGCCGACGTCCGCGACGGCAGCGCCGAGATCTGGGCCGGGCTGAAGTCGCCGATCGTCGCGCAGGGCGAGGTCGCGCAGGCGGTCGGGCTGCCTCAGGGCAAGGTGAAGGTGCACGTCGTCACCGGCGGCGGTTCCTTCGGGCACAAGCTGTTCGGCAACCACGCCGTCGAGGCGGCACAGGCGTCGAAGGCGTTCGGCAAGCCGGTGCGGCTCATGTGGCACCGCGCCGACGAACCGCGCCAGGGCCGGCTGCACCCGATGGCGACGTCGCGGATGCGGGCCACCGTGCTCGCCGGTCAGGTGCTCACGTTCGAGCAGCGGCACACCTCGGTCGAGACGTCGTTCCGGCACGGGCTCGGCGAAATGCTCACCTCGGTCGCCACGAAACTGCCGACCGGACTGGGCAACCTCGGTGTCGCCGAGGCGGTTTTCGTGCTGAGCCAGGAAATGCCGTACAACTTCGGCGTCGTCGACCAGACGCTCACCGAAACCGACCAGCGGTTCAACACCGGCTCGATGCGCAACGTCTACTCGCCCGACGTCGGCTGCGCGAACGAGCTGATGGTGGACATCCTCGCCAAGGCGATGGGCAAGGACCCGCTGGACTTCCGGCTGGAATACCTCAAGAACGACAAGGTGAAGGGCGTGCTGCGGAAGGTCGCCGAGGTCGGCGGCTGGGGCAAGAAGATGGCCCCGGGCACCGCGCAGGGCATCGCGATCCACAAGGAGTACAAGGGCGCGAGCGCCTGCCTGGTGGAAATCGACTGCCGCCCGGAGACGGTGAACCGCAAGATCCGCGACGGCGTCGGCGGCCCGCGCGTGACCAAGGCGGTCATCGCCATCGACGCCGGGCTGGTGATCAACCCGCGCGGCCTCGAAGCGCAGATGATGGGCTGCTTCTCCGATGGGCTGGCGCTGGCGCTCACCAGCAGCGTCCACCTGAAGGACGGGCACTTCCTGGAAGCCAGCTGGGACAACTACTTCTACACCCGGCAGTGGAACATCCCGCACGACTTCACCGCGATCGCGATGCCGTCCAACGGCGAGCAGCCCGGTGGCGGCGGCGAGGCGGGCGTGGCCTGTTCCGTCGCGGCCGTCGCGTGCGCGTACGCCCGCGCGACCGGGAAGGTCCCGAAGCGGTTCCCGATCAACCACGACGACCCGATCGGTTTCGAGGTCAAGTCGTTCGTTCCGCCCGTTCCCGAGTCGCCGACCGACGGCCTCGACTGGACCTTCTGAGGAGCACGCCACCGATGAGCAAGCACACCTTCATCCTCAACGGGAAGCCGGTGTCCGTCGACGTCGACGACAATGTGCGGCTGCTGTGGGTCCTGCGCGACGTGCTCGGGGTCCGCGGGCCGAAGTACGGCTGCGGCATCAACGTGTGCAAGGCCTGCACGTCGCACTTCAACGGCAAGGCGTTCAACCCGTGTTCGGTGCGGGTCGCCGACATCAAGGCCACCGACGAGATCACCACGATCGAGGGCCTGCCGGACACGGTGAAGGCCGACCTGCACCCGATGCAGGAGGCCTGGCTGGAGAACGACGTCGCGCAGTGCGGCTACTGCCAGCCCGGCCAGATCATGGCGGCGGTCGCGAAGGTCAAGGAGGCCAAGGCGAAGGGCCGCGAGATCAACGACGCCGACCTGGACGAGATCCGCAACGTCTGCCGTTGCGGGACGTACTCCCGGATCCGCGAGGCGATCAAGGCGGGGGCGGCGAAGATGTAAGACGTCGTGAGTGTTGGTCCCGGTTAGAACCGGGATCAACACTCACGACCACCCCACCCACCAGCAACATCCCCACTCCGATCAACTGCCCCGCCCCCAGCTCCTGGCCCAGCAACACCCACGCGAGCACCGCGGCTACGAGCGGTTCGGCCAGCGCCAGCACCCCGGCGAGCGCCACCGGCAACCCGCCAAGCGCGTGCAGCCCCGCCAAGTACGGCAACACCGTGCCGAACACGGCCAGAACCCCCAGCGCCAACCAGACCGGAACCGTTGCGGTGCCTAGCGTTACCGGACCAGAAGCCGCTTCCAGGGTCCACAATGGACTAACAGCGATCGTCGCCACCGCGCCGATCGTCAGTCCGGCGGCGGTCATCCCCAGTGGATCGTGCCGCCGCGCACCGCGTTCGCCGAGCAGGAAGTACCCGGCGGAACAGACCGCCGACGCCAATCCGGCCGCGATGCCGAGGACGTCCAGCTTCACCCCTGGCCCGAGCCCGGCGATCAGCACCAGCCCGGCGATCGCCAGCGCGATTCCCAGCCACACCCGCGCGGCCAGCCGCGTTCGCCGGACGACGCGCACCCACAGCGCGACCAGCACCGGCGACAGATTCACCAGCACCATCGCCACCGCGACCGGAACCCGGGACACCGCGACGAAGAAGAACAGTTGCACACCCGCGACCCCGAGCAGCCCGTACCCGAGCGGCAGCCACAGCTCGTCACGCCGGAACCGCAGCGCCCGCGGCCGCAGCAGCGCGACGCCCGGTGCCAGCAGGACCGCAGCCAGCCCGATCCGGACCGCGGTGACCGCGGCCGGACTCCAGCCCGCGTCGAGCACCGCCTTGGCGAGCGGTCCGGAACTCGCGAACAGCGTCCAGGAGAGCAGGCTCAGTCCGGTCGCCCGCGCGGTAGTGCCATGGTCGGCCACGTCGGCATTCTGTGTCCCGGCCCCGCGCGCCGGCCACCGGTTTTCCGAGTGCGACGCAGGCCACATTCCGGGTTGTCACATCCGGCGGGCGGCCGGCATCTCATGGGCATCCGCTTCACCACACTGGAGGATCTGATGAGTGCACGGTTCGACATGATGAACAACGACCTCGGCAAGTCGCTCGGCAAGCGGTTCGCCGGGCTGAGCATGCTGCTGCACAACACGCCGCTGCCGAAGTCGACGCAGGAACTGGTTTCGCTGCGGGCCAGCCAGATCAACGGCTGCGGTTTCTGCACCGACATGCACACCAAGGACGCCACCGCGGCCGGCGAGACCACGGAACGGCTCCACCTGGTGGCCGCGTGGCGCGAAGCGACCGTGTTCACCCCCGCCGAACGAGCCGCACTCGCGCTGACCGAGGAGGCCACCCGCATCGCGGACCGCGGCGTGGTTTCGGACGAGGCGTGGGCGCAGGCGCGCGAACACTACGACGACGACCAGCTCGCCGCTCTGGTCTGCCTGATCGGCTTGATCAACGCGGCCAACCGGATGAACGTCATCGTGCGCACCCCGGCCGGGCTGTACCAGCCGGGCCAGTTCGCCAACGCCAGCTGAGGAGAAACACGGGACGCCGCCGAGCAACGGTGGGACTCGGCGGCGACCCGTGCGTTCCCCGACACGGGGTGACCCGTGCGTTTTGGTGGGCTGAGTCCACTTTCGCCTGGAGTTGGCGGGTGGGCAACGGGCTGGTTTTCAGATAGTGATAACGGCTCAGACTGCCAGCGCACGGGATACCCGCCGAGCGGTGCGGTGCAAGGACTGCAGCGGCGCCGACCCCAGCCGTCGCGCGGGCAGCGAGACCGCGACCGCGCCCAGGACTCCCGGAGCGCGGACTGGCGTCGCCACGCAGGCCGTGCCGAGCAGGTATTCCTCGCGGTCGCGGAAGACGTCGCCGCACCGCACCAACATCTGTTCCAGAACCTGTCGGTCGGTAATGGTGTGCGGCGTGAGATCCGCTAGCCGGTGCCGCGACAGGTAATCCCGGCGGCCGTCGCTGTCGAGGCCGGACAGGATGCACTTGCCGAACGCTGTCGCGTGGGCTGACTCGTGCACGCCGACCCACAGGTCGACCGACGGGGCGGCGGGGCTGTCGGCGATGTCGATGAGTTTGATGTCGCCGTCGGAGTACAGCGAAAGGTAGGCCGCGCCGCGCATTTCGTCGCGCAATGCGCGCAGCGCCGGGCGGGTTCGGGGCAGGAACGCGTGCAGCGTCGTGCGCTGGCACAGTTCGCTGACCTGGTCGCCCAGTGCGTACCCGTCGTCGAGTTTGCGGAGATAGCCCTCGTGGACCAGGGTGCGCAGCAGGTGATACGTCGTGGGCAGCGGCAGCCCGACGCTCCGTGCGAGCACCTTGGCCGGCACCGGACGTTCGCTCGCGCCGACCGCGTCGAGCAGGTGCAGTGCGCGTCGCACGGACCCGATCAAGGTTGGCTCGGCCGTCATCCCGGTCACCTCCGCCCCGCGTACTCCAGGATGCGCTTCCCGGTCTGACCTGGGCAAGGGCAGTTCCGCCAGGCGGATCACGGGTGTCCGCAGAAGGTCCTTTCCGCGGCGAACGGGTCCGGCGGGACGGTCACTCCGGTGCGGTGCACGGCACCGGTCAGATTGGCCCAGAACCGGCCCGGCGACATCGGTTCCCGGACCGAGTGCTGGATTTCCGCCAGGTCACCGCAACTCAGCGCGTGCCGGGCGGCGGCGACCTGGTCCGCGGTCACGTCGGCGCGCACCGCGAAGTTGCCGGGGCTGGGGATCGGTGCCGCGGGGTCCGCGTAATCCGCGAGCAGCCAGGCGTTGCTCAACGGTTTCGAGTGCCCCGGTTTCACCGTCGGGAACTCGAATCGCGCGCCGATCGGGTTGGCCAGGCCCCAGAAATCGACCACGCCGTCGTCCACCGGTGACATGACCCCGGTCGTCCCCAGGTAAATCCCGACGATCATCGAGTTGGACGGGACGTCCGGGCGCAGCCGCGTCGTGACGATCTGCGATTGCGGGCCTTCGTAAGTCAGCATGCCCGGTCTGGCGGCGTCTTTGAGGTACTGCATCCGCCAGGTGAAGTCCGCGGATTCAGTGGGCCACGTCTGGCCGGTCCACGCGTGGTAATAGCCGCGCTCATCGTCGATGAGTTTGCTGTCCTGCGGGATGAACTGACCGACGCTGCCGCAGGCAATCGCCCACGCCAGCAGGACAACGGCGGCCGCGCGGGTTTTTCTCGACGCCGGGAGCACGAGTACCGGCAGCATCAGCAGGAAGAAGATCGGCAGGGCCATGCGCGCGTGCATGTAGTCGCCGCCGACCTTCAGCAGGTAGCCCAGCGACAGCACACCGGCGACGACCGGGGTGAGGGTGAGGACCAGGTCGGTGCGCCGCCGCAGTACTCCGGCCAGCAGGACCGTGCAGAGCGCCAGCGGCAGCCACAGCAGATACGGGGTTCCGAAGTCGCCGACGTACTCGAATCCCCTTGCCCAGAAGGATTCGCTCGCGTTTTTGGTGAGCGCGGGCATCGGCACGAGGATTCCGTAGAAGCCCATGCGGAAGATCTCGTAGCCGACCGGCAACGCGCCGGCGGCGACGACCGCGACTGTGGTGACTCGCCAGTTTGGCTTTGCCACCAACCACAACGCGGCCAGGAACACCGCGGCGACCAGAGCTTGTTCCGGACGGACCAGCGGCCCCAACCCCATCGCGAACGCCGCGGCGACCACTGATTTGGGTGACCGGCTCTCGCGCGACCGCACGAGCAGCCACCAGCACAGCGCCATCCAGAATGTGTTGAGCCCGGTTTCCAGCCCGGACGTCGCGTACTGCCACACCGGCCGGACGCCCAGCAGCACGAGAACGCCGCACGGCACCATCGCCGCGACGTGCCCGCCGTGCAGCCGGCTCGTCGCGCTCACCGCGAACCCGAACCCGGCTGCGGTGAGCAGGAGGCCGAGCATCCAGGACAGCGTCGAGGTGTCCGACTGGCCGAACACGAACCCGGCGAACGCGAGCAGCCACTGCCACAGCGTGCTGGTCGAGGCTTCGGCCCGTTCGCCGAGGTTGTAGACCGGGCCGTTCCCGGCGAGAATCTGCTCGACGATTCTGGTGAAAATCAGCGCGTCGTCGCAAATCCAGCGGGTGAGGTAGCCGAGAATGGCGATCAGCGCTACGGAACCGATGGTTATCCACCGGTTTCTTCTTCGATTTCCGGAGAAGGAAAAGGGATGTTTTACGGCGCGCGGAAGCGCCCTGGGCATAGTGTCCATGAAAATCCCTTGTTAAGAGATTCGGCGGTAATCGGCGATTCCGGCGACAACCAGTGCCACGATGCCGGAGCCGAGGAGGGAGATCTGCAACAGGTCCACCAGCATGAAGCCGGGTGCGGCCATGGTGGCCCTGAGCACGAGCGGCTGAATCAGCACCAGCGCGCAGCACGCCGCGAGCGAGAACGACCACGCGGGCGTGCGGCGCCGGAACGCGAAATAAACCGGGATGATCAGCACGGCCGCCCACGCGTACCAGGACAGCCCCCGCAGTTCGACTTCACCGGAGAAACCGAAATAGAACGCCGAAGCCACGACAGCGGCGAGCGCGAGCCACCATTTCCTCGCGACCGGCAGGGGCGCGCCGACGTGGAATCCGACGACCATCAGCAGCAACGGCAGCCATTGCGGGATGAAATAGCCCAGGAGATCCGGGCTGAAACTGAAAGAATACCGGCGCAGGAACGCGGCGAACCCCGCGACCAGCACCACCCCGGCAATCACCCGCGCGGCCCGGCGCCGTCCGGCGAGGAGGAACGCGAGAGGCACCAGCACCGCGGCGACCAGCGCGAGGTCTCGCCAGAGGTAGTGCGCCGCCTGCGCCATCGCGGGCTCGGCATGGCTGCCGAGCAACTCCGGATAGCTGATCGCGGCGGACAACTCGTACCCGGCGGCGAGGACGCCCTTCATCACGCCCCAGAGCAGGCCGAGCAACGCGACGAGCCGCACCGTGTCGCCGAACGCGACCACACGAGCCGGGGCCGAGCCCGCGGCAAGCCGGGCGCGCAGACCCAGCCCCAGCATCGCGAGCAGTTCGCGGCCTTCTTCGAGGCGGCCGCCGTCCCGCGCGTCGAGCAACGCGCCGACCATCTCGTCCTCGCGGTCGGCGCGGTACCAGCGAGGGAGCAACCGCACCATCCGTCGGTAGTGGAGTTCGGGCGCGGTCATGCGCTGGCCCCCGTTCTCTGGACGAGCGGGCGGAGGGCGGGGCGGAGATGGCGGGGTGGGGGTTCCGCGGGCCGACGCCGCCATAGCCTCGAAACCACCGCCCCGCAACGCATCTGCCGAGACCGCCCGACGACCACGCTGCCCGGCCCGGCGAACCGGTACCGGTGAGACCGCGACGCCCCGCCCTCCACTCTCGCGGCGACCGCACGGCCACCAGGACCGGCGAAGTGGCGACGACGGGACGGAAATTCCGCGGGCCGCCGATGCTGTGACTCTGAAACCGCGGCCACGCCCGGCACCCGCCGAAACCGCCCGGCAACCGCGCCGCCCGGCCCGGAGAACTGGTGAGAGCGGGACGCCCCGCCCTCCGCCCTCGCGGCGAGCACACGGCCACCAAGACCCGCAGACCGACAACAGCACAACCGAAACCCTGAGCCCCACCCTCCGCTCTCGCAGCGAGTGCACGGCCGCGGCGATGGCAGGGCGGAAGCCCCACGGGCCGAGGACGGCACGGCCCTGAAACCACCGCCCCGCACCTGTCGAGACCGCCCGGCAACCGGGCCGGAGAACCGGCACCCACGAGACCGCAACCCCACGCCCACGGTCATGCCCCGCCCTCCGCGCGCAGCGTCCAGCCTCGTGCTCGCAGCACCGAGTCCGCGGCCGCGGCGTTTGCCGCCAGTCGGCGGGACTGTTCGGCCAGGGTACGGACGCCCAGGTCAGTCAGCCGGTAGTAGCGGCGGAGCCTGCCCTGGTGGACCTCCTCCTTGTCCCGTTCCGCCCAGCCGTCGGCCACCAGCCGGTCCAGTACGCCGTACAGCGTGCCGACTCGCAGCCGGACCCGGTTCTCGGACAGGGTTTCGACGGCTTGGACGATGCCGTAGCCGTGCTTGGGCTCGTCGGCCAACGCGGTGAGGATCAGGAAGACCTGCTCCGACATGCCTCGTTCGGTCACCCCTCCACATATATCACATCACGATATATGCTGGCGGCCGAATCAAGAGGCGACGGCGGTCCCTTCCAGCTCGACCAGCAGGGTGGGGATGGCCAGCCGAGTCACGCCGAGCATGGTGGTCGACGGGGCGACGTCTGCCGCGCCCAAGCGGGCCGCCAGCACGCCGTAGTGCTGGAAAAGCAGGTCCACGTCGGTGGTGTAGACGTTGAGCCGGACCAGGTTCTCCAGCGACATCCCGGCTTCGGCGAGCACCGCTTCCAGGTTGTCGAGGCTCAGCGCCAGCTGCTTGGCCATGTCCCCGGCGTGCTGGGGTTCGCCCTCCCCGCTCATCGCGGTCTGCCCGGAGCAGTACAGGGTCCGGACCGGTCCGGACACCAGTTCGCCCTGGTTGTAACCCATCGCCGTCGACCACGCCCACGGGTTGACAGTCGTTCTCTCCACCACTTGCTCCGTTCGCGTTTTCAGCAGTACGCGAAGCAGCTTGGCAAGCAATACACGACATCCTGTGTCGTGTATTCGGTAGAGTTTCCGGCATGCGCGCCGACCGGTTGGTTTCGCTGGTCCTGTTGCTGCGCCAGCGCGGCCGGCTGTCGGCGGCCACCCTCGCCCGCGAGCTGGAGGTGTCCACTCGCACCGTGCTGCGCGACATCGACGCGCTGTCCGCGGCGGGCGTCCCGGTCTACGCCGAGCGTGGGCGGAACGGCGGTTTCGCGCTCCTGCCGGGGTTTCAGACCGAACTCACCGGGTTGAACCACGACGAGGCGCTCGCGCTGCTGGTCGCCGGATCGCGACGCGGCGCGCAGGCGTTCGGCCTCGGTTCGGCGCTCGCGTCGGCGATGCTCAAAGTGGTCGACGCGCTGCCGGAAAGCCATCGGACCACCGCCGCGGGCGTGGCCGAGCGGCTGCTCATCGATCCGGAGATCGACCTTCTTTCCCGCCGCGCGGTCGCCGAGGAAGTGCCGAACGCCGTGGTGGCCGAGATCCGGCGCGCGGTGTTCGCCGGACATCAGGTGCGCATCCGGTACCAGGCGGTGAACCAGACGCCGAAATGGCGCACGGTGCATCCCATCGGGCTGGTCACGGTGCGGGAGCAGGGGTATTTGCTGGCCACTCGCGACGGTGAAGACCGGACTTACCGGTTGTCCCGGGTGTCGGCCGCCGAAGAACTCGACGAACCCGCGCAGCGGCCCGATCGAGTGGACTTGGGCCGGGCTTGGCAGGAACGCAGCACGCGCTTCCGGACCGGCGGCGATCAGATCGCCGTGCTGATGCGGGTTCGCCCTACGCGACGGGAAGAACTGGCCCGCACGGCGCTCGCCATCCACGCCGAGGAACCCGCGCCGGACGGGTGGCTTCGGCTGGAGGCGACCTTCCAGGATTCGCGGCACGCCGAATGGGCGCTGTGGCAGCTCGCCGGAGGCGCGGAAGTCCTTGCCCCGCAAGCATTGCGCACCGCGCTGCATGAGCGTGCCGCTGCGCTCGCGACCGCCTACGAGGGGCCCGCCTGAACCCTCGTCCCCCACCTTCCGTAGTTGTGCGAATACCTACTCGCTGGTAAGTTACCCGCCAGTCGTGATCCACTTCATGGTTCAAAGGGGAGTCATGATCCGGAAACCCGTCCGTGCGCTGATCGCCGCCGCCGCTCTCGCGATCACGTCCGCCGTCGCGCTGCCCGCCGCGGCCTCGGCCGATTCCTTCTACAGCTACGACGGCAGCACGCCGCTCTCGTCGTACGCGCCGGGCACCGTCCTCAAGACCCGGACGCTGACCTATCACGTCTTCGGCTTCCCGACGCCGGTCCAGGCCACCCAGTTGCTCTACCGGACCACCGGCGCACAGGGCCAGCCGACCGCGAATGTCACCTCCGTCGTCCGCAATCCCTTGGGCGGCAACGGGAAAGCCATCTCGTACCAGTCCGCCTACGATTCGCTCGACCCCGAGGACGCGCCGTCGCGCGCGATCGCGGGCGACGTCCGGCTCGGCGGGATGCTGCCGAACGCCGAGTCGCTGCTCATCGCGCCCGCCCTCGCGCTCGGCTACAGCGTCGTCATCCCGGACACCGAGGGCCCGACCGCCGATTTCGCCGCCGGTCCGGAGTACGGGCAGACCACTTTGGACTCCATCCGCGCCGCGACGCACGCGTCCGGCACCGGAATGACCGAGGCCACCAAGCTCGGCCTCCTCGGCTATTCCGGCGGCGCGATCGCGACCGGCTGGGCGTCGGCCATCGCGGGAAGTTACGCGCCGGACGTGGAGAAGAACCTCGTCGGCTTCGCCGAGGGCGGGGTGCTCGTCGATCCCGCGCACAACCTCAAGTACGTCGGCGGCAGCCCGGTCTGGTCCGGCGTCATCCCGATGGCACTGATCGGCGTCGCGCGCGGCTTCGGCATCGACCTCAAGCCGTACGCCAGCGAATACGGCCTCAAGGTGCTCGCCGAACTCGACCACGCGTCGATCGCCAACGCGCTCGGCCGCTATCCCGGGCTGACCTGGCAGAAACTGGTCAAGCCGGAGTACGCGAACCCGAATTCGGTGCCGCCGTTCGTCGACGCGGTCAACAAGGTGAACATCGGCTCGGCGGCGACGCCCTCGATTCCCGCGTTCATCGCGCAGGCCAGCAACGGTGCGCTGGAAGGCACCGTGAGCAACCTGCCGGGCATCGGCGGCGGAGACGGCGTTATGGTGGCCGGCGACGTCCGCGCGCTCGCGAATCAGTACTGCGACACCGGAAACACCTCGGTCAAGTACACGCAGTACGACGCGCTCAGCCACGCCACCGCGGTCCCGGTCTGGGCTCCGGCCGCGATCGCCTGGCTCGGCGACCGGTTCGCGGGCAAGGCCGCGCCGTCCAGCTGCGGGCAGATCCCGCCGGGGAACTCGCTGGAACCGGAGCAGCACACCGGCTCGTGACCGGGCAACGGTTCGGCGACGAAAAGCCTGCGACTGCGTCACCGTCGTCGCCGAACCGCCCGGTCCGCCCGCACACTGACCGCATCCGCCCGGCCTGCCCCGGGACCTCGACCGCCACGGCCTCGTGGCGGATTCCCCAGGCAGGCGCGTCATGAACACTTCTCACTTCCGCCGGATCGCGGTGGCGGCCGGAATCCTGCTGCTGGCCGCATGCAGCGGTCCGGCCGTCGTCCCGGCTCCGGGCACGAGCGCACCGTCAGCCGCTCCGTCAGCCACCACGGCTCCGTCAGCGACCACGGCCGCCAAGAACGCCACCGTCGCTCCGTCCTCTTCGGACCGCCCGGCCCCGCCCTGCGGCTCAACCCGGAATTGGGGCACCGGCACCAAAGAAAGCCCCGGCTCGACCACCAACGCGCTGTACCTGGTCACCGTCAGCCGACACGGTTGCTATGACGAAGTCGTGTTCACCATCAACGGGGCAGCCGCCGCCGGATTCACCGTGCGGTACGTGCCCCTCGTGACCGCTGACCCGTCCGGGAAACCGTTGCCAGTAGCCGGAAACGCGGTCCTGCAGGCGGTGATCCGCGCGCCCGCGCAGGGTTACGACGACAGCGGTCACCAACCTGGCCGCGTACTCGCCCAAACCGGCGACTACCTCGCGCAGCCAACGGGCTGGCCGTCCTTGCGCGCGGTCCGGTTCGCGGGTTCCTTCGAGGGCCAGAGCACCTTCGCGATCGGCGTCCGGGAGCGGGTGCCGTTCCGGGTGAGCAGCCAGGAAGCGCCTGCCGACCAGCTCCGCCGGGTGATCGTCGACCTCGCCCATTAAGGAGGTCAGCGAACGAAACCCGCGAGCCGGTCGAGCTGGCGCAGCACGTCGCCGGGATCCTCGTCGTCCGCAAGCTCGAACAGCACCCGATCGACCCCTGCCTCCGCGTAGTCGTCGAGCTTCTCCGGATCAGCCCCGTACAACGTCACCGGGACATGGCGGCCCGCCCGCTCGCGCAGTTCCGTGATCCGGGTGCGCAGGAAGTCGATCGGGTACAGCGGCAGCGGGAGCCAGCCGTCGCCGTGGCTGAGCACCCGGTCCAGCACCTTCACCCCCACCCCGGCGATCAGGACGGGCAGCCGCCGCGCCGGTTTGGGCCAGGACCAGATCGGGTCGAAGTCGACGAATTCGCCGTGGAACTCGGGTTCGTCCTCGGTCCAGATCGTCCGGACGGCGGCGACGTGTTCGAGCATGCGCGCGATCGGACGAGCCGGGTCGACGCCGTGGTTGGCCATCTCCTCGACGTTCCAGCCGGGGCCGGCCCCGAGTTCGAACCGGCCGCCGGACAGCAGGTCGACGCTCGCCGCCTGCTTCGCCAGGGTGATCGGATGGTGCTGGCTGACCAGGGAAACCGCAGTGCCGAGGCCGATCCGCTGGGTGGTGGCGGCGATCGCGGCGAGCGCGCTGAACGGGTCGAAGGTGTGCGAGTAGTGCCGGGGCAGCGGCTGCGGTTCGGCCGCGCCCACCGGGTACGGAGTGAGCCGGCTGGCCGGGATGTGCGTGTGTTCGGTGAGGAACAGCGAGCCGAAGCCGCGCTCCTCCACCGCCTGTCCGAGCCGCACGGGGGCGATGCCGTAGTCGGTGAGGAAGGTGACGATTCCGTGGTCCATGCGCACCACCGTAGCCTAAATGTCAGTCGACTGACATTTAGCTCGAAAATGCTAGCGTGACGAGGTGGAGCCCAGGACCGGACGAGCCGACGCCCAGCACAACCGGCGCGCCATCCTCGCGGCCGCGCGGACGGCCGTCCAGGACAGCGGCGAGGTCTGGCTCGACAAGATCGCGCAGGCCGCGGGGGTCAGCGCGCGCACGCTCTACCGGCATTTCCCGACCAAGGACGACCTGCTGACCGCGGTGCTCGAGGACTACTTCGCCGAACAAGCGGAGCCGCTCCGCGAGCGCGCGGCCGCCGAGCCCGATCCGCGCCGGGCGCTGGAACTCGTGCTGGCGAGCGGGGTCACCGCGTTCCGCGAACATCCGGGAATCCTCGCGCTGGTCAACGGCAACGCCCTGGCCGCCGAGATCGCCGGGCGGCAGTTGGGAGCGTTCGTCGAGGTGCTGTCCCGTGCGCAGGAATCCGGTGCGGTGCGCGCGGACCTGACCCTCGAGGATCTCCCCTGTCTGATCACCATGGTCACCGCGGTCGCGGGGACGACTTGGCCTCGCTATCTCGCGTTGTTGCTGGACGGTCTTTCTCCCGCTGCCGCCAGCGCTCCGCTGCCGAGCCTCCGCTAGCGGTTCGCCTCGGCACGGGCCGGGGAGAACCGTGAAGGAACACCGCGGGACTCGGAGTCCAATGTCAGGGACTTAAGCGGTGCGTGTTCGCCCAGGCCGAAAGAGGTGACTTCACCGAGGTGGGTGGGTGCGGGCGGGGCCGGGACAGGCGACGGGCCGGGTGCGCGGTCCGTGAAGGACTCCTTGAGGGAATCTGATTCCCTCAAGGGACCCCTCACAGACCGCAAACCCGCCCCGGCCCAGGCCGACACACCTCAACTGCACCCCATAGCCGCCTAAGCCCTGGCATTGGGGCTCAGAGTCCGTGAAGGACTCCCGCACGGAGCACCCCGCCCGCAGAAATCCTTGCCCGCGCGAAATGCCCCTGCCCGCCACAACGGCAGACAGGGGCATTTCACCTACCAGCTAACGAATCAGCCGTCCGAATCGGCCGACGGGATGAACGCGCCCGGCACCTGATCGGGAGCGAAGATCCGGTCCTCGCCCGGATACGGCTGGGTCCACCCGTGCACCTGGTACCACGTGAAGTGGTCCATCTGCGCGGGGTTGGCGTAGTCCGCGGTGGCGTTCGGGCCGGTCAGCCGTTGCTGCGACTGCCATTGCCGCCACTGCTGCGCCAGCTGCTGCTTGTCCGCGGGCACCGCCGCCGAAGCCGCCGCGGTGGACGGGGTCGGGACGTCGTCCGTGCCGCACGACGGCGGGGTCTTGAGGCCCGCGGTCAGCGACGTCTGGTTCGGCACCGCGGTGAACGGCGTGGTGTCCGGCTTCGGCGTGAACGCGGTCGCCATCGGGGTGGCCGCGCTGTCCTTCTGGTTCATCGGGTGGATCCCGAGGATCTGCTCGATGGTGCGGATCATGGTGATCTGCGAGTAGTACCGGCTGTCGGTGACGCCGCGCTGGGCGTACGGGCTGATGATCTGCACCGGGGCCCGGTGCCCGTCGACGTGGTCCAGTCCGGCCTGGGAATCGTCCTCGACCACGAAGATCGCCGAGTCCTTCCAGTACGGGCTGTGCGAGATCTTGTCGACGATCTTGCCGACGGCCAGGTCGTTGTCGGCGACCTGCGCGGCCGGGCTCGGCGGGCCGCCGGTGTGGTCGCTCGACAGCCAGAACATGTTCAGGTCCGCCGGGCCGTTCTTCTCGAAGTCGTTCTTCCAGATCTCGTACCGGTACTGGTCCGGCACGTCGGTGTCGAACTTCGGGAAGCCCGGCACCGAAACGCTGTTCAGCGACGGGATCGGCGACGACGAGACCAGCGGGTACGCGGTCGGCTGGCCGGTCGCGGCCATGTTCTTCGAGTCGCAGTACAGGTTCTGCCAGCTCGCGCCCGCGGGCTTGGTGAGGAACTGGTGGAACTCGCCGAAGTCGCGGACGGTCTTTCCCGCCGCCTGCGCCCCGGTCCACAGGAAGCCGCTGCGCTGGTGGCCCAGCGCGTCGTCCTCGGTGTCGTAGCTGCGCTTGTACTCGCCTGCCGACGACTCGGTGTACTCCGGGTTGTCCGCCTGCATCAGCCAGTTGTGGCCCTCGGCCGAGTTCGTGCCGATGTCGTAGGTGTTGTCGTACAGCCCGAACTGGTCGGCCAGCGCGTGCTGATTCGGCGTGACGGCCTGGCCGAACTGCGCGAGCGCCGGGTTGCCGTTGCCCTTCTTCATGTCGCCGAAGAGCTGATCGTACGTCCGGTTTTCCTTGACCAGCAAGAAAACGTGCTTGATCGTGGACGGATCGCCGAGCCGCTGCGGCACCGGAACCGGCTTGACGGGGCGATTGGCCTTCTGCACCGAGCCCGGCGTCCAGCCGTTCTGCTTGAACACCTGACGGGTCTGCGTCCACGTCTGCCAGTCGGTCGGCAGGGTGAAGCGCTGCAGGCTCGACGTGGTGTCGTGCGTGGCGTGGCCGGCCGCGGTGGTCGGGCGGCGGGCGTCGATGCCGCGGGTGTTGGCGACCAGGATGTTGTTGCCGGAGGCGGAAATTCCGGACGGGAAGTAGTCCGTCGGCAGCAGCCCGATGAACGCGGCCGGGGCCTGCGGGAACCAGTAGCGGTAGACCGCGACGGCGTTCGCCCGGCCGAGGGTCACCAGGAGGTGGCCGTCGTCGGTGAGCGCGATGTCGGTCGGCTCGTAGCCGACGGTCGCTTCCGGCCACGGCTGTGTCGCGATGGTTTGCACCACGACGTTCCGCTTGGTGTCGATCACCGAAACGCTGTCGCCGCCGGTGTTCGCCACGAACAGGGTGTTGTTCTTGGCGCGCAACGCGGTCGGGTGCAGGCCGACGTCGATGCTCTGCACCGGAGCGGCCGGGTTCGCCAGGTCGATCACGCTGACCGTGCCGGTGGTGGCGGCCGCGGTCTTCGGGTCGGCGACGATGTCGGTGCCGTACGAGTTGATCGTGGTGTCACCCGGTTTGGCCGCGCGGCCGCCCTCGTTGCTGACGTAGATCCGGTTGCCGATCTGGACCAGCGCGCGCGGCGCGTTGCCGACGGTCCAGCTCTGCTTGATCTGGCCGCTGGCCGCGTCGATCGCGACGACGCGGTTCTGGCCGTTCACCGCGGAGTACACAGTGGACCCGTCGGGCGAGAAGATCGCGCCCGCGGCAAGGGAATGCTTCGCCCCGTCAGCCGGGATCGCGACCCAGGTGGGGTTCGCGACGGTGCCGTCCGGCTTCACGTCGAACTTGCGGTAGCCGTCGATCTGGCCCAGCCACAGCGTTTTGCCGTCCGGCGAGTACGACGGACCTTCCTGCCCGACGTCGTTGCCGGGCAGTTGCAGGTCGGCTTTCTTGTCCTTGCCGACGAGCTGCTGCACCTTCCAGCTCTTCAGGTCCACAATGGTCAGTGCGATGCCGCCGTCGGCGGTCAGCGCGGCGAGGTGGCTGCCGTCCGGGCTGACCGCCGAGGACATGATCTTGCCGTTCGGGACGACCAGCCGTTCGCCGATCGGCTTGAGGTACTGGTCGCTGGAGATGGTCAGGCCGTTTTCGGTTTCCTGGCCGACCTGGTCGGTGCCGAACTGCTTGGTGGAGGCGAGGCCGATGCCCGAGCCCGCCGCGACAAGGGCGACCGCGGTCGCGCCCGCCGTGACGAAGCGCAGCCTGCGGGATCCACGCTGGACGCTCTTCCCGCCACGCCTGCGACGGCGCGTTACTTGCATGTCCTCATCCCTTCGTGGAGGAGAGCAGCTCGACGTTGCCGTCGAACTGCCACAGCGGGTTGGGCTGGTCCCCTTCCGGGGTCCGCACCTGGAAGTAGCCGTTCACTTCCTTCGGTCCGTCGCCGTCGGCGACATACCGCCCGTCCGAGGTGACATCGAGCTGGTAGATCGCCTGCCCGGTGGCCGTGATGCCGGGAAGATGCCAGGAGACGACGCACCGCCAGTCGTTGCCGGGGCCTTCGGCCTCGACGAGACCGCCGCCCTTGGTGCACTCCGTGCTCGCCGCGAGCTGCTCCTCCGTGACGTCCGGACGGTGCAGCTGCGCGGCCTGGATCCGGTACAGATGCGCGAACTCGATGGACAGCGAGTGCTGCAGCTTCGCCTGGTCAATGCCCGAACCCGACGCCGGAGTTGCGACCGCGACGACCGCCACGGTGACGCCGATCAGCCCGGCCAGCGGCAACAAGCCCGCAGTGACGACCCGGCGGCCAGCACCGTCGTAGGTCAGATCGGTGAAATCGCGGCGCAGGAACAGGACGTAGGCCAGCGCGGTCGCGACCACTGCCCACACCAGGCTCACCGCGACACCGATCAGCAGCGGGCCGAGCTGGACCGGGTCGGTGAAGAGGCCGTTCCAGGAGATGAACGCGTACGTCGGCAGCGCGAGCCGCACGACGACCGGCAGCGGCAGCAGCTGTGCCACCGCCATCACCAGCGCGACCACCGCGGGCAGCAGCAGGCCCATCGGCGACCGTCCTAACGCGACAGAGCCGAGCAGGCCGATCCCAGCCAGGGCAAGGGTTGGGGCGAGTACGCAGAGCCAGGCGAGAACGACTTTCACCCCCGCGTCGCCGGACGACAGCAGATGCCCGTCGAGCCCGACCAGCGGCTGCCCGCCCACCGCGACGAGCCCGCCGACCGTGCTGGACACAGCCAAACCGAGCACCAGCAACAGGATCACGGTGAGGCTGGCGAGGGTCTTGGAGACGAAGATCCGCTGGTACGAACGCATCGCCACCAGCAGGTGCCGCCACGTGCCGAGCCGGTCCTCGGCGGCGAAGACGTCCCCGGCGACCAGCGAGGTCAGCAGCGGAAGCGCGTAGCTACCGGCGAACCCGAGCAGCACGAGCGGACCGGCCCAGCCGGTGGCGTTCATCAGTCGGCCGAACAGCGTGTCCACCGGCAGGTCGCTCTGCTGGCTGACCGCCGCGACGAACACCGCGGGCGCGAGCCAGCACGCGAGCAGCAGCACCCGGATCCGCCACTGCGACAGCAGTTTCACCAGCTCGAACCGGTATCCGCGGCCCAGTCCGACCGGCCGGACGGCGACCCGTTCCTCGGTGACGGTCATCGCTTCTCCCCCTGCTCCGTCAGCTCCAGGAACGCCGCCTCCAGCGGCGAAACGACCGGAGCCAGTTCCCGTACGCCGATGCCCTTGCCGACGACGCGCGCGACCAGGTCGTCCAGCGCGGGCACCAGGCCGGTCACCACGAGGACGCCGGCCTGGCCGCGCGGGGTCTGGGCGTCGTCGATCCGCAGTCCGGGCACGTCCTCGGCGATCTCGCGCGCGGCCTGCTGGTCCGAAGTCACCAGTCGATAGGCCAGCTCGCGGTCCTCGGCGGACAGTTTCGCCAGCGGGCCGGTGAACACGACGCTGCCGGCGGACAGGATGGTGACCTCCGAGCACAGCGCTTCGAGGTCGTCCATCCGGTGGCTGGACAGCACCACCGCGGTCCCCTCGTCGGCGAGCCGCGCGAGCACGCCGTGCACGTGTTTCTTGCCCGCCGGGTCGAGGCCGTTGGCGGGCTCGTCGAGGATCAGCAGCCGCGGTTTGGCCAGCAGCGCGGCGGCCAGGCCGAGGCGCTGGCGCATGCCGAGGGAGAACCCGCGCGCCCGGTCGTCGGCGACGTCGGTGAGCCCGACCTGCGCGAGGAGGTCGTCGAGGTCCGCGGTTTCCCCGCGCAGCGACGCCAGCGCGGCGAGGTTCTGCCGCGCGGTGAGCGAGGGGTACAGCCCCGGCCCGTCCACGAACCCGGAAATGCCGTCCGGGGTGGCGAGCGCCCGGCCGACCGGGCGGCCGAGGATCTCGAGTTCGCCCTCGTCCGCGACCGCGAGCCCGAGGAGCAGGCCGAGCAGCGTGGTCTTGCCCGCGCCGTTCGGGCCGACGAGCCCGTGGATCTCACCGTACGCGACGTCGAGATCGACGCCGTCGAGTGCGATCACGTCGCCGAAACTCTTGGTGATCGCGCGGGCTCGCACCGCGTCGCTCGTGTTCATGAATCCCCACTTTCCGAAGCCGTGAGGAACTTAGGCACGACAAGTGACGCGCGAACCCGCGCCAGGTTGAACGTTGGGGAAACCCCGTGCGCCAGGACGGGTTCGGCGAAGGGGCAACCGGACAAACCGGAATCAATCCCGCGCGGAGAGTGTCGCCGAGATCTCCCGGACCAGCACGTAGGACCGCTTCCGTTCCTCGTGGTCGTGGACCGGGGTGGTGACCATCAGCTCGTCCGCGCCGGTTTCGGCGATGACTGTGCGCAACGAATTCCGCAGTGCCGCCGGGGCTCCGGCGAGCACCGGACCGGGGCCGACCGCCGGGTCCACGACCGCGTCTTCCGGGCGGGGCAACAAGATCCGCTCACCGCGCGAACGGCTCAACGCCTTGGCCCGAATGGACCTGGCGAGCCATTCGGCCCGCTCCTCGGTCGCGGCGGCGACCACCGCGACGCTGACCACAATGGACGGTTCGGCGATCCGGCCGGGGCGGAAGCGCTCGCGGTAGATCCGGTCGCGGCGGCGGCTTCGGCGGGACGGAGGTGGTAGGCGAAGGCGTACGGCAGGCCGAGTTCGGCGGCGAGGTACGCGCTTGCCGTGCTTGAGCCGAGCAGCCAGACGTCCGGCTCGTTTCCGATAGCGGGGGTCGCCCGCAGCGGCTGGTCCGAGTCGGCGAAGTAGGTCAGCAACTCTTCTAGCCGGGCGGGAAAGCTGTCCGGCGGGCCGGGGTTCAGCGCGGCCGCCACGCGTTGCGGACCGCCAAGCGCGCGGCCGAGCCCGAGGTCGATCCGGCCCGGGTGAAACGCGGCGAGCGTGCCGAACTGCTCGGCGACGACCAGCGGCGGATGGTTGAGCAGCAGGACGCCGCCCGCGCCGACGCGGATGCGGTTCGTGGCGTCCGCGATCCGGGCGACCACTACGGCTGGCGCGGCGCTCGCGACCCCGCGCATGCTGTGGTGCTCAGGCAGCCAGTAGCGGTGATAGCCCAGCTCGTCGGCCAGTTCGGCGAGATCGACGGTGCGCCGCAACGCCTCCCGCGCGGTCGACCCCGCGACGATCGGCGATGTGTCCAGCACTGAAACCCGCACCCGGCCATCATCCCCAACCCGGCGCGGACCGTCCACTCGATGGGTCGCAAGTGGACGGTCCGGGCGCTTACGACGTTTCCCGCACCGGCGCGGGCGCGGTCTCCTCGTCCGAGGCCAGCTCGCTCAGCTGCCAGCCGCCCCGGCGGCGAAGCACCACGAGGTAATAAACCAAGGCCAGCAACGCGATTCCCGCTGTCACAATGAGACTCGGGCGGCCGATCACCGGGTCGGTCGCGTTCACGTACAGCACGAACGCCAGCGCGAGCAACGCCAGCACCGGCGCGATCGGGAAACCGGGCATCCGGTACTTCGCGCCCGCCGTCGCCCCGGAGCGGCGGCCGAAGATGGCCCCGAGACACAATGCCGCGTACACCACGACAATCGACGTGCTGGTCACGACGGTCAGAATCTGCGGGTCCACAAAGCACAGTGCGGCCGCGATGAAGCCGGTCGCCAGCGTCGCGACCCACGGGGTGCCGAACTTCGGGTGCACCGCGGACAACGCCCGGTTCAGCGCCTTCGGCCACGCGCGGTCCCGGCCGCTGCTGAACACCAGCCGCGAGCTGATCAGCACGATCGCCAGCACGGCGTTGATAATGGCGAGCGCGACCGCGAGGCTCAGCACGGTGTCGAGCGTGCCGCCGCCGCGGGCCTGCACGAAGTACGACAACATGTTGGGAGAGCTGAACAAAGTGCCGAGATCCGGCGCGCCCATCAGCACCGCGGTGACCGGGATCAGTTCGGCCAGCACGGTGACCCCGAGTCCCATGAGGACAGCCCGCGCCACCCCGCGCCCGGCGTCCTTCGTCTCTTCTCCAAAGTAGACTGCCGAACCGTAGCCGTTGTAGGCGAAGATCGCGATGGCTGTCGCGATCATCACCGCGCTGATCGTCGCCGGGCCGCCGCCGGGGGCGACCGGATGCGCGATCAGGTCGGTGAACGGCCGGGCCGGGCTGGCCAGCCCGAGGATCGCGACGACGGCCAGCGCGAGCAGTTCCACCGCGAGGAAAATGCCGGTGACCCACGCGTTCAGCTTGATATCGAACACCGCGCAGATCGCGGCGAGCACGCAGGTCACCGCCGCCACGACCGCCGGGGACACCCCGGGCAGCACGACGCTCAGGTAGGTGCCGACGCCGAGCGCGATCACCGCGACGATCAGCACCTGCGTCACGATCATGATGCCCAGCACCATGAATCCGGGAAGTTTGCCCAGCGTGCGGGCGGCGATCGTGTACTCGCCGCCCGCGGTCGGGAAGGCCGAGCCCAGTTCGGCGTACACGAACGCCATGAAGATGCCGACGACAGCGGCGGCCAGGAAGGCGTAGAAAGCGCCCGATCCGGCACCGGTGAGGACGCCCGGCGCGATGACGAACACCGAGGACGCCGGGCTGATCGCGGAAAGCGTGATCAGCAGCATGCCGAGGGTGCGCAACCCGCGGCGCAAGACGGGGGTGGACAACGCTGGCCTCCATCAAGTCGTTGCTCAGGTACGTTGTTTGAATGGAACTCAAATAACCAGCCGGGCGTTCAGCTAAGGCCCTCACGTGCGTCACGTCAAGGGTTTGGCGGTCTCGATCCGATCAGGGGTTGCGTTTTTCGAGATTTATTCAAAGAATCAAGGCATGGCAAGACCGAGCAAGGCCCCCGAGCGGCGGGCGGAACTGGTGGCCGCGGCGCGGCACACGGTCGTCGAACGCGGCGTGCTGAACCTGAAGCTGCGCGACGTCGCGGACCACGCCGGCATGTCGCCGGGTTCCCTGTTGTACTACTACCCCTCCCTGAGCGACCTGCTCGAAGACGTGCAGCAGGAGGCCGTCGAACGCTTCTGCGTCGCCCGCGAAGCCGCGGTGGCCGCCGAGTCCGACCCGCGAGCCCGGATGCGCGCGATGATCGGCAGCGGCCTGCCGAACGGCAAGAACGACGAACTGTGCGTGCTGCTGTACGAACTGGGCACCATCGCCCGGCGCGAACCGGCTTACGCCGCGCGGCACATCGCGCTGTACGAACGCCAGGTCCGCGGCTACGTCGGCATCCTGGAAGCCGGTGCGGCGACGGGGATTTTCGACCTGGTCGACGACCCGGTCACCATCGCCCGCAACCTCGTCACCCTCGAAGACGGCTACGGACTGCACCTGACGCAAGCCGTCCCGCCGCTCGACCGATCCGCCGCCGAGGCGGCGGTCCTGTCCTACGCCCGCGTTTCGACCCGATGCTCCCTGGAGGACCCCGCATGACCCGCGCCCGCGACCTAGGCCTGCCGCTGACCGGCAAGCCCGGCCCGCACAACGCGATCACCGACATCCCCGGCGTCGAGGTCGGCTACACCACGCTGATCGAAGGCACGTCGGTGCGGACCGGGGTCACCGCGATCCTGCCGCGCGGCCGTTCCCGGTTCGACGTGCCGTGCTCCGCGGGCACCTTTTCGTTGAACGGCAACGGCGAAATGACCGGCCGCGCCTGGCTGTCCGAGACCGGTTCGCTTACTCTGCCGGTTCTGATCACCAGCACCCACTCCGTCGGGCAGTGCCACCGAGGCACCATCGACTGGGTAGTCCGCGAACGCCCGGACGCCGCGGCGGAATGGCTGCTGCCAGTAGTAGCCGAGACGTGGGACGGCTACCTCAACGACGTCAACGCCCCGACCATCCAGACCGAACACGCCGTCACCGCCATCGACGCGGCCACTTCCGGGCCCATCGCGGAGGGCTCGGTAGGCGGCGGCACCGGCATGACCTGCTACGGCTTCAAGGGCGGAACTGGCACTTCTTCCCGGGTTGTTTCACACGGCTCGGACAGCTACACCGTCGGTGCCCTGGTGCAAGCGAACTTCGGCAGCCGCTCCGAACTGACGGTGGCCGGATCTCACCTGGGCGTCGCGTTGGCCGACGACAACCCCATGGCCGACACGAGCTGGCTCGCTCCGGCTGGCGCGGGGTCGGTGATCGTCGTAATCGGAACCGATGCGCCCTTGTTGCCCGGCCAATGCACCGCACTGGCCCGCCGAGTGCCTTTGGGATTGGCCCGGACCGGGACCACCGGTTCGCACTTCTCGGGGGACCTGTTCCTGGCCTTCAGCACGGCCAATGCGGGGGCTCTGACCAGCCATTTCCCCCGGCCGGACGATGAACCCTACGAGAGCATGCGGTTTATCCCGTGGGGCGCGATCGACCCGTTCTTCGAGGCGGTGGTGCAGACGGTGGAGGAGGCGGTGTTGAACGCGCTGGTGGCTAACGAGGAGATGACCGGGCATCGGGGGCATCGGGTGCCTTCACTGCCGTTGACCCGGTGGCAACAGGGGGCCTGAGCAGGCGCGGCGGGCTCGCCCGGGCGCATGGCTGAGTGCG
This sequence comes from Amycolatopsis sp. WGS_07, assembly GCF_045278895.1. Taxonomy (NCBI): domain Bacteria; kingdom Bacillati; phylum Actinomycetota; class Actinomycetes; order Pseudonocardiales; family Pseudonocardiaceae; genus Amycolatopsis; species Amycolatopsis sp. WGS_07. The sequence goes on from NZ_CP136053.1 coordinate 428,183, forward strand.
CGCCGCGTCCGGGCGAGCCGGAGCTTCCCCGGGACCCGCCCCCGCCGAAAAAAGCCTCGTGAGTGCCTGTCGCGGTTCTAACCGGGATAGGCACTCACGAGGCCCAAGCCGCCCAGGATGTCACCGGTCGAGGTCGCCGGAGTCCCGGATCTTGAGTGCTGGGGTCTTGGCGAGCTGCAGAATGCCGATCGCTTGGGCGCTGACTTGCGCGCCGCCGGCCACCGAGTGCAGGATTCCGTTGTAGACCAGGTCCCAGATCCGCCGGTCGCGTTGCAATTCCTCGCTGCTGCGGGTGAGTCCCATGTCCTTGTCGTACAACCACAGATGAAAGGTCGTCCCGCCGTACGCCGCATCGATCTTCGTCAGCTCGTAGAGGTCGATCCAGGCCCGGCTCTTTACGCCCCATCGAGTGCGCTCGACCATCAACCAGTCCGCGCCCGCCGCGTAAGTGAGGTAACTGAACGGACTGGAAATCAAGAAAACCGCCACGGCGATGATCAGCCAAATCGGCCACGCCGCCAAGATCCCGAAGCCTGCCTGGTGAAACAAGGAGATGACCAGTGTTCCGGCGATGAGAATGATCGCACTGGTCAGCGCCACGGCCATCTTCCCGCGGCGGCTCTCCCGGTGCCAGGCAAGCACGGGACCCGAACCCGGCGGCGGATCCGGCCGATACGACAGCCGGCTCTCCCGGTGGACATCGTGCTCGGCAGCTGTCTCCTCGCCGCGAAAGTAGCTGAGACCGTGCGGGGGAAACGGCTCGCCGGTCTCTCGGTCCGGTCTCGGCGGAAGCCCGTCGATCATGCTGTCGTCGCCCCCTGCGGTATCTGCCATTGAATCCGGCTCCTTGATTACTTCGGCACGAGCCAGTCGGTGACGGCTTGTCCTCCGATGGCGCCTGCGATTCCACCGGCTGTGCCTACCACAAAAGAACCGACCGGCCCCAAGGTCGTACCGAAGACGGTGCCCGCCGCCGCGCCCGCGCCCGCGCTTGCCAGTGCCGCACCCGCGGCACCTCCGACGATCAGGCCGCCGGTATCCGCGACAGCTTTGCCCCAGGACTGTTCACCGCTCATCGCCCCGGCGGCCTCGTTGACCGCGACCAAAGCGCTGCCGACGTACGGCATTCCTTTGAGCAGCTTTTGCCCGGCTTTCAAGCCCGCTCCAGCATCCTCGGGCAGGACGTGGTACTTGCCCTTTCCGGGGTAGGCCGCGATGGACCTGCGGACCGGCTCCGGGACTTTGTCCACGTACTGCTGGAACTGCCGCGCCCGGGCTTCATAGGCGGCTTTGTTGTCACGCGCTTTGCCCGCCGCCCAGGCGAGGTCTTCTTTGTTGAGCGCGGTCAGGCTGACCCGGGTCCCGTGGGCCCAGTCGTCGAAGAACTGTGCGCTGGCCGCGGAACGCTGGGCGTTGAGAAGTGCTTCCTTGCGGGGGTTCTCGAACGAGCTGATGTAGCCGTTGACTCGCGCGATCGTGGTCGTGCCGACCGCATAAGCATCGACGTCGAGCCGTCCGGAGGGCGGCTGGAGAGCGCGGCGAAGCGCTTGGTGCGCGTTGCCCTCGGCAGTGCGCGCCGCGTCGACGATCGCTTTGCACTCGTTGTAAACAGCGATCTTGCCGTTGTACTGGAAGACAAGAGTGTTGTACTGCTTGATGTCGCCCTGATAGACGCCGACCGCTTTGGTCGCACCGCCGGCGGTGCACACGTTCACCGGAGTTCCGGGCTTGTTCGCCGGAATCGGGTCGGGCTCGACGATGAACGGCCCGTCGACCCGCAGCCCGCCCGCGCGGGCTTGGGCCAAGGCCTCGTTCATCCGGGCAGTCACCGCGTCCAGCGACGACGCGAACTCCCGAAGACCGCGCTCGGCAGCCGTCGCCCAGCCGGCCATGTCGTCCGCCGCGACGTCCACGCCTGCGATGGACTCCTGGAAAGCCTGACTCGACGGCCCGTGCCAGCCAGCCTCGGCCCCGCCGCGTGCGGCGCGAACGTTCCCGGCCGCACGATGCCCTGCCTCGGCGACGGCGCGCAGCCAGTCCGCGGCAGCGACACAGGTGCCGGACGAACCGTTCACCGTGGTGTTGAGCGCCTGTCCCATGCTCGCCTCCCGTCAGCCGTGGACGTGAGTTTCCCGCTGTTCATCAGGGTCGTCGGCATGTTTCCCGTCGAGCTTGAGCTGCCCGGCGTGAGTGTTCTCGATGTCGTCGTAAGCCCCGTTGGCCGCGTGCACCTTCTCCGCCGCACCACCGGCCGCGCCAGCCGCACCGACGCCCAGCTTCACCAGGTCGTCCAGCACGGTCCCGACAACCGCGGACGACGCACCCGCATCGACACCCCGCACGACGCTCGACGTGACACCGTCGAGCGCTTCTCCGCTTCGCGGAGCTGGCCGACGATGCCGACGAGCGCACCTTCGGTGAAGCTGTAGCCGGTCGTGTCCCCATAAGGCGCGGACATGCTCACTCCCCTCCGATAGCCGACCGGGACGCCCAGTCCTGCACGGGCGCGGCGTGCCGGGATTCCTCGGCGAGCACGGGATTGAGCAGCACCCCGTGCGCTCCCGCCTCGTTCGCGACGGCCTCGAGATCGTCACCGTTCACGGCGACCCAGGGCTGATGCGGCCCGCAGCCCGCCGCCAACAGTTCCGGCGAGGTATAGGCCAGCAGCACCGGTCGGCCATCCCGGACCGGCTGCAATTCCAGCTCCACCACCCGCTGACCGGCCCGCACCGGCCGCGACGGCACATAAACCCGGCCGACCGGCTCGGCCAACGGCTCGAGCGGCTCCAGCGGAGGCTGATCCCGGCTGTCGACCTCCGGATACCGCGGCAGGCGGTCGAGCACGGCGTCGAACACCACGATGCCGATGCTCAGCTCACGACACACCTCGACCAGCCGATCCCGGGCGACCGGAGCCCACGGCTGCCCGCTCCCGCACGCATCGGCCAGCCGATCCACCGACGAATAGACCGCCACCGCGAACTCGCTGCGCACGGTACGGCGAACCTCAAGACCGCCCGGCCGACCGTCGTCCTCGGAAGTGACCAGCACAAACACCAGATCCGGCAACCGCTCCGGCACATCGTCGAGACGCACCAGCGCGTGGACGACGTCGGACTGCTCCGCCATCCCCACCCCCTGCCCCACACAACAGTGCGTGATCGACCAGTCACTGTAGTGGCGAGGCGGAGATCTGTCAGCAGCCCGCAACAGCCACCGCCCACCGGAGCTGGTTCGACCAGTGGATACGCGACGCGACACGCGTTGAGGTGTTGCCGCGCGCCGACAATCCCCCGCGCCGCCACCCTTGCCCCACCCGGCCAGGATCGTATATCTTTTGAGATATCTTCCTCACCCGACGACATCCGGGCAGGTCAACCCCCATGAGTTCCGCATCGAGCAGCACCCCGCCGGAGCGGCCGGGCAAGGTCATCGCGCTCCACTTGAACTACCCGTCCCGCGCGAAACAACGCGGACGGACCCCGGCGAAGCCCTCCTACTTCGTCAAACCGGCCACCTCGATCAGCCCCTCCGGCACTCCCATCGAGCGCCCGGCGGGCACCGAACTCCTCGCCTTCGAAGGCGAGATCGCCCTGATCATCGGCAAGCGAGCACGGCGCGTGAGCCCCGACCAAGGCTGGGAGCACGTCGAGAGCATCACCGCCGCCAACGACTTTGGCGTATACGATCTGCGCCACGCCGACGGCGGTTCCAACCTCCGTTCCAAGGGCGGCGACGGCTTCACCCCGCTCGGCCCGGCCACCATCCCGGCCGCGGACGTCGATCCCAAGAACCTCCGGGTCCGCACCTGGGTCAACGGCGAACTCGTCCAGGACGACACCACCGAAGACCTCATCTTCGACTTCGGCACCCTCGTCGCCGACCTCTCGCAGCTGAGCACCCTCGAACCCGGCGACGTCATCCTCACCGGAACCCCGGCCGGGTCCTCCGTCGTCCAGCCGGGTGACACCGTCGAGGTCGAGGTGACCCATGGCGACCTGACCACCGGGCGGCTGGTCACGCCGGTCGTCGAGGGCACCGCGCCGCTCCCGGAGTTCAGCGCCCAGCCCAAAATCGACGACAACCAGCGCGAACAGGCTTACGGCGACCGGGAATCCGCGGGGCTCCCGGCGGAATTCGTGCTCACCGAGGAACTCAAGACCAAACTCACCAGCGTGGGCACCGCGACCCTTTCCGCCCAGCTGCGCAAGAACGGCTACAACCACGTCTCCATCGACGGCCTCGGCTCCACCCGCCCGGACACGAAACTCATCGGCCGCGCAAGGACTCTCCGCTACGTCCCCTTCCGCGAGGATCTCTTCAAATCCCACGGAGGCGGCTTCAACGCCCAGAAACGCGCCATCGACAGCCTCAACCCCGGCGACGTCCTGGTGATGGAAGCCCGCGGCGAAAAGGGAACCGGCACCATCGGCGACATCCTCGCCCTGCGTGCCCAGGTCCGCGGCGCGGCGGGGATCGTCACCGACGGCGGCGTCCGCGACCTCGCCGCGGTGGCGGCGCTGGACATCCCGACCTACCACTCCGGCCCGCATCCGGCCGTGCTCGGTCGCCGCCACGTTCCCTGGGACACCGACGTCACCATCGCCTGCGGCGGCGCGACCGTCCAGCCGGGCGACGTGATCGTCGGCGATTCCGACGGGGTGCTGGTCATTCCGCCGCATCTGGTGGAAAAAATCGCGGACGCGGCGATCGAACAGGAACGCCAGGAGACGTTCATCGCGGAGCAGGTCGCGAACGGCGAAAGCGTCGACGGCCTCTATCCGATGAACGAGCACTGGAAGGCCAGGTACGCCCAGTGGCGCCCGTAGCAGGCGAGAGCAAATCCCAGCGTGCGTACCGCTGGATCAAGGACCGGATCGCCGACCGGACGTTCGGTCCCGGCTACCGGCTGGTGCTCGGGCAGATCGCCAAGGAGCTGGACGTCAGCGTCGTCCCGGTGCGCGAGGCGATCCGGCTGCTCGAGGCCGAAGGGCTCGTCACGTTCGAGCGCAACGTCGGCGCGCAGGTCGTGATGGTCGACGAAACCGCTTACGAGCACACCATGCAAACCCTTGCCCTGGTGGAAGGTTTCGCCACCTCGCTGTCCGCGCCCAAACTGTCCACTGAGGACATCGCACGGGCCCGCGCGGTGAACGAGCAGATGCGCCTGTCGCTGGAAAACTTCGAACCGCACCGCTTCACCGAGCTGAACCAGGAGTTCCATTCAGTCCTCTTCGAACCCTGCCCGAACCCGCACGTGCTCGACCTCGTGCACCGCGGCTGGCACCGGCTGGCGTCGCTGCGCGATTCGACGTTCAGCTTCGTCCCCGGCCGCGCGCACGAATCCGTGAAGGAACACGAAGAACTGCTGGTGCTGATCGAGCGGAACGCCGATTCCCTCGAACTCGAACTCGCCGCGCGACGGCACCGCACCGCCACCCTCGACGCCTACCTCGACCGGCGCGAAGCTCCTAGGAAGGACCCCACCCCATGAGGTTCCGCAGTACCCCGAACGCCATCACCGGCTCGATCGCGCCGCTGATGACCCCGTTCACCGCGGACGGCGCGGTCGACCACGAGAGCCTGACCAACCTGGTGAACTGGCAGCTCGCGTCCGGTTCGCACGGCGTCTCGATCGGCGGCTCCACCGGCGAGCCCGGCGCGATGACGGTGGCCGAGCGCGCGGAGACCATCCGCACCGTCGCCAAGGCGGTGGGCGACAAGGTGCCGTTCATGCCCGGCACCGGTTCGGCGAAGCTCGACGAAACGCTGGAGCTGACCGCCGAGGCGCGCGACGCGGGCATCGACGCGGCGCTGATCATCACCCCGTACTACGCGCGGCCCACCCAGGAAGCGCTCTACCAGTGGTACGCCACGGTCGCGAAGGAATTCCCGGACCTGCCGATCGTCGCCTACAACGTGCCGAGCCGGACGTCGGTCGACCTCGCCCCGGAGACGGTCGCGCGGCTGTTCCGCGATTTCGACAACTTCGTCGGGATCAAGGAGACCACCAAGGACTTCGAGCACTTCTCCCGCGTGCTGCACCTGTGCGGCAAGGAACTTCTGGTCTGGTCGGGCATCGAACTGCTGTGCCTGCCGCTGCTTTCCCTCGGCGGCGCCGGGTTCGTGAGCGCCACCGCCAACATCGCCCCGGCCGCCAGCGCCGAGATGTACCGCGCGTGGACCGAGGGCGACTTCGACCGCGCCCGCGAGATCCACTACGGCCTGCACCCGCTGGTCGACCTGCTGTTCGTCGAGACCAACCCGGCTCCCGGCAAGTGGGTGCTGGAGCAGCGCGGGCTCATCCGCTCCGGGCACGTGCGCCCGCCGCTGATCACCCCGACCGAACCGGGCATCGCCCGGATCACCGAACTGATGCGCCAGGGCGAGCAGTACCTCTCGCCCGTCGACGGCTTCACCGTGGAAGGAAAGTGACCATGACCGCGCACTACGTTCCGGAGAACCTGCCGGAGCACATCCGCCACTACATCGGCGGCGCGCCGGCCGACAGCGTCTCGGGCGAGACCTTCGAGGTGCTCGACCCGGTCACGAACAAGCCGTACATGACGGCTTCGGCGGGCAAGGCCGAGGACATCGACCTCGCCGTCGCCGCCGCGAAGGAGGCGTTCGACCACGGCCCGTGGCCGAAGATGCTGCCGCGCCAGCGCGCCCGGATCCTCAACAAGATCGCCGATCTCGTGGAGAGCCGCGACAAGCAGCTGGCCGAGCTGGAAACCTTCGACACCGGCCTGCCGATCAAGCAGGCGCTCGGCCAGGCGCAGCGCGCGGCGGAGAACTTCCGGTTCTTCGCCGACCTGATCGTCGCGCAGGCCGACGACACCTACAAGGTGCCGGGCCGCCAGGTCAACTACGTCAACCGCAAGCCGGTCGGCGTCGCCGGGCTGATCACGCCGTGGAACACGCCGTTCATGCTGGAGAGCTGGAAGCTCGCCCCGGCGCTGGCGTCCGGTTGCACCGTGGTGCTGAAGCCGGCCGAGTTCACGCCGCTGTCGGCGAGCCTGTGGGCGGACATCTTCCGCGAGGCCGGCGTGCCGGACGGGGTGTTCAACCTCGTCAACGGCCTCGGCGAGGAAGCGGGCGACGCGCTGGTCAAGCACCCGGACGTCCGGCTGATCTCGTTCACCGGCGAAACCACCACCGGCGAAACGATCTTCCGCAACTGCGCGCCCGGGCTCAAGGGCATGTCGATGGAGCTGGGCGGCAAGTCCCCGGCCGTCGTGTTCGCCGACGCGGACTTCGAGGCGGCGCTGGACTCCACGCTGTTCGGCGTCTTCTCGCTCAACGGCGAACGCTGCACGGCGGGCAGCCGGATCCTCGTGGAGCGCCCGATTTACGAGGAGTTCTGCGCCCGCTACGCCGAACGCGCCCGCAACATCGTGGTCGGCGACCCGCACGACCCGGCCACCGAGGTCGGCGCGCTGGTGCACCCGGAGCACTTCGACAAGGTGATGAGCTACGTCGAAATCGGCAAGACGGAAGGGAAACTGCTCGCCGGCGGCGGCCGTCCGGAGGGGCTGGACACCGGGAACTACGTGGCCCCGACGGTGTTCGCCGACGTGAAGCCGGACGCGCGGATCTTCCAGGAGGAGATTTTCGGCCCGGTCGTGGCGATCACGCCGTTCGACACCGACGAGGAAGCGCTCGAGCTGGCCAACAACGTCAAGTACGGCCTGGCCGCCTACGTCTGGACCGCCGACCTCACCCGCGCGCACAACTTCGCGCAGAGCATCGACGCCGGCATGGTCTGGCTGAACTCGCACAACGTGCGCGACCTGCGCACGCCGTTCGGCGGGGTCAAGGCGTCCGGCCTCGGCCACGAAGGCGGCTACCGCTCGATCGACTTCTACACCGAACAGCAGGCCGTGCACATCACGCTCGGCGACGTGCACACGGCGCGCTTCGGGGCCGGGAAGGACAAGGCATGACCACCACCCCGCCGGATGTGATCCGCTGTGCCTACGCGGAACTCATCGTCAGTGACCTGAAAGCGTCACGAGAGTTCTATGTGGACGTTCTCGGCCTCGTGGTGACCCACGAGGACGACGAAGCGATCTACCTGCGCGCGTTCGAGGAATACCTGCACCACTCGCTGATCCTCCGCAAGGGCGCGGAGCCGGCGCTGGCCGTGCTCGCGTACCGCGTGCGCAGCGAGGCCGAACTCGACGTCGCCGAGGCGTACTACCGGGAACTCGGCGTCGAGGTGCGCCGCGTCCCGAAGGGCACCACGCGCGGCATCGGCGAAGCGGTGCGCGTGCTGGACCCGCTCGGCTTCCCGATCGAGTTCTTCTACGAGGCCGAACACGTCGAGCGCTTCACCCAGCGCTACGACGTGCACGGCCCGGGCGCGCTGTCGCGGATGGACCACTTCAACGTGAACACGCCGGACGTCCCGGCCGCGCGGAAGTACTACGAGGGCCTCGGTTTCCGGGTGTCGGAGGACATCGTGGACGACGAGGGCACCGTGTACGCGGCGTGGATGTTCCGCAAACCGACCGTGCACGACGTCGCGCTCACCGGCGGCGCGGGCCCGCGCCTGCACCACATCGCGTTCGCGACCCACGAGCGGCACCAGATCCTGCACATCTGCGACCACCTCGGCGCGGTGCGGAAATCGGACCAGATCGAGCGCGGTCCCGGCCGGCACGGCGTGTCGAACGCGTTCTATTTGTACGTGCGTGACCCGGACGGGCACCGGATCGAGATCTACACGCACGACTATTACACCGGCGACCCGGACAACCCGGTGATCAGCTGGGACGTGCACGACAACCAGCGCCGCGACTGGTGGGGCAATCCGGTGGTGCCGAGCTGGTACACCGAGGCCTCGCGGGTGCTCGACCTCGACGGCAAGCTCCAGGAGGTCGTCGAGCGCACGGAAACGAAGGAAATGGACGTGACCATCGGCGCGGACGGGTTCTCCTACACCCGCGCCGAGGGCGCCGAACAGGGTTTCAAACTGGGCGAACAGGTCTAAGGTGCGTCCCGTCCGGGGAAGGGGCCTGCGGTTCCTTCCCCGGACACACAGCGGTACCGGCACTTCGACGGAGAGGTGACATGATGACGGCAATCTTGCAGACGCCGACCACGGTCGCGCAGGACTTCACGGAGTTCCGGTCCGCTGTCCTGCGGTCGTTCGTGCCGCTGCAGGTGAGCACCGAGCACCGCGACCGCTTCCACGGCAGGCTCCGCACGCACGAGGCGGGCGAGATCGCGCTCACCGAGATCACCGCGTCGCCGCACGCGGTGGAGCGCACGCCGGAACTCATCGCCCGCGCCGACCGGCCGTGCTACAAGCTGAGCGTCATGCTGGCCGGCACCGGCATCCTCACCCAGGACGGCCGCGAAGCCGTGCTGCGGCCCGGCGACGTCGCGCTGTACGACACCTACCGGCCGTACTCACTCGTGTTCGAAGAGAATTTCCGGACGCTGGTGCTGATGTTCCCGCAGCAGCAGGTCGATCTGCCCCGCGATCTGGTCGGCCAGCTGACCGCGGTGCGGATGTCCGGACGCTCCGGCGTCGGAAACGTGGTGGTGCCGTTCCTCGCTCAACTGGGCGGGAATCTGGACGTGCTGACGAGTCCGGTCGGCGTACGGCTGGCGCACAACGCGGTCGACCTGCTCACCACGATGCTGGCCACCGAACTCGACCTCGACCGCACGGCCGCCGACCCGCACCACGACCTGATGCGGCGGATCCGCAGCTACATCGACGCGAATCTGTCGCGCTCGGATCTCGGTCCGGCGCAGATCGCCGCGGAGCACTACATCTCGACGCGGCATCTGCACGGGCTGTTCCAGGAGCAGGGAACGACGGTCGCGGGCTGGATCCGGCAGCGGCGGCTGGAACATTGCCGCCGGGACCTGCGGGATCCGCTGCTGGCGGCCCGCCCGGTAGCGGCAATCGCGGCGCGATGGGGATTTGTCGACGCGGCGCACTTCTCGCGGGTGTTCCGGGCCGCGTTCGGCCAGTCGCCCAGCGAGCTGCGCGCCCGCGGCTGACCCTCTCCCCAGACGAATTCGGCGCTCCCAGTCACCGGGGGCGCCGTTGTCGTTTCGGGGCGAAGCCGCTGGTATTGACCGCGAGCGTCCGGCAGTTGCCCGCCAGCGCATGAACGTTCGCTCACCGGGCGGCGCGCGGCGAGCATGATGGGCATGTCCGACCCTTCCCCTGACGAATGGCGCACCTACGACGAGTTCGCCGCCGGGATCGACACCTACCGGCTGCCCAACGCGGATCTTTCCGGGCAGGAACTCACCGTCACCCTCGACGACGGAGCGAAGCTCGAACTGCGGTTCCTCGACGGCGAACGGCTTACCTGCAACGGCGTCGAGGATCCGTACGACGCGGTCGCCGTGCGTCCCGACGTCTTCTTCGTGAATCTGCCGCTGACGAGCGTCGAGGGCGAGGCCCTCACCGTCGTCTACTCGACCACCACGCACCGCGCGCTCACCGTGCGGTCGGTGATCGGCGACGAGGATGTCGAAGGCACGCCGCGGGTTTCGCAGACCTTCCACTCCGGCACCACCGACGGCGGCGAGCCGACCGGCGACGTGCCCGGCCCGTCGCGCGACCTCATCGGCAAGCGAAACGTTTACCGCTACAGCCCGAATCACCTGTACGAACACGTCTATCTCTCCTCCGAACGCTACTGCTGGCAGTGCGTCGAGGGCGTGCAGCGCGGGCACGGCGACGTGGACATGTCGACGGTCTGGAAGTTCGCAGACGGCCTGTACCTGTTCTGCTTCCGCGAGTTCCGGATCGCGGTGGCCAGCGTCTGGCTGCACGACCTCGGCTACGACCTGCGCACCACCGGCGTCTTCCTCGGCATCACCGGCGACGGCCGGTCCGAACATTCCCGCGCGGGCGGGCACATCTACCCGCTCGGCTCCATCAGCTACCCCGACGTCCAGCCCGTTTAAGGAGTTCTCCCGTGTCCAATATGGACGTGATCACCGCACACTACGAGGCGAGCGACCGCGGCGACCTCGACGGCATGCTCGCCCCGATCGGCCCCGAGACCACCTGGACCGAGGCCGCCGGATTCCCGTACGCGGGCACCTACACCGGCCCGGACGAGGTGCGGCGCAACGTGTTCGAGGCGATCGCCCGAGACTGGGACGGCTACCAGTTCACGCTGTCCGCGCTGCTGGACGCTGGCGACTCGATTGTCGGGCTCGGCACCTACAGCGGCACGAATCGCAAGTCTGGCAAGGCGTTTACCGCGCGGGTCGCGCACGTGTGGAAGTTCGACGGCGACAAGGTCGCGAGTTTCGAGCAGATAGTGGATTCCGCTCCGGTCGCCGCGGCGACCGACTGAAAACCGCACGACTCCCTCCCCTCCCCTCTGGTCACTGTGGACCGGAAAGCCGAGCCATGATGAGAAAGTTCCTGCCCGCGCTCGCCTCGGCCGTGCTCGTCACGCTGGTCGCGGCGGGCTGCGCGGGCACCGCCGATCCGAACGGACCGATCGTGGTCGGCTCGGTCAACGCGCTGAGCGGTCCCGCCACGTTCCCCGAGTCCTCACAGGCCGCCAAGGCCGTCTTCGACGCGGCGAACGCTGCGGGCGGCGTGCACGGGCGCAAGATCGAATACCACGCCATCGACGACAAGGGCGATCCCGCCGCCGCGGCGGCCGCGGCCCGCGAAATCGTGGGCGGCGACCAGGCGGTCGCGCTGGTCGGCTCGTCCAGCCTCATCGAATGCCAGATCAACTCCAAGTACTACCAGCAGGAAAAAGTCCTGTCCATCTCCGGCATCGGCGTCGACCCGTCGTGCTTCACCAGCCCGAACATCGGGCCAGCCAACGTCGGGCCGTTCCACGACATGACGCTGACCCTGCTGTACGGATCCGAAGTGCTGCACCTGCAAGACATGTGCGCACTGCTGGAAATCGCCGGGAACACGTTGCCTTACTACCGCGCAGCCATCGACGAATGGTCGAAAATCACCGGCAAGAAACTGAAGTACGTCGACGCGACCGTGCCGTACAACGGTTCCGACTACACGCCCTACATCGTCAAAGCCCGCGCCGCCGGCTGCAAAGCCGTAACGGTCAACCCGGTCGAGCCCGACTCCATCGGCCAGCTGAAAGCCGCGCAGGCGCAGGGCTGGAAAGACGTAACCTGGCTGCTGCTCACGAGTGTCTACAGTGAACAGTACGCGAAGGCGGTCTCCGAAGCGGGCAACGGCGTTTACGTCCCCGCCGAGTTCTACCCGTTCACCGATCCGTCGAGCCCGCGCACCAAGGAATGGCGGGATCTCATGACCCGCAACAAGATCCCGCTCACCTCGTTCAGCCAGGGCGGCTATCTCGCGGCGAAGTACTTCCTTAAGGTGCTGGAAGACATGCCGGGCGAAATCACGCGGGAATCGGTGACCAAGGCACTGCGCGAGATGAAGCCGATCTCCGACCCGATGGTCGGCACGCCGTACGTGTTCGGCCCCGGGCAGACGCACCACGACAACACCGCGGGCTGGCCGGTGAAGCTCGCGACGGGCACGAACCGGTGGCAGATCGCCGGTACCGACTGGCTGCGGATCCCGCGGCGCTAGCCCGATCCACTCTGGACAGAGGAGACTGCAATGTTGCAGGGAGCGCTGGCCGGGCTGGCCGCCGGCGGGCTGTACGCGGTGCTGGCGGTGTGCCTCACCTTGATGTCGAGGCTGGTCCGGGTCGTCAACTTCGCCCAGGCGGCCACCGGCATGTTCGGCAGTTACGTGGCTGTGGCCCTTTCGGTCTACAGTGGACTGCCGACCTGGCTGGCCGTCGTCATCGGGGTGCTGCTGGGCGGGTTGCTGAGCGTCGCGATCGGCTGGGTCGTCTCGACCTGGCTGGCCGAGGCGGGCACCGGCACCCGCTCGGCGGTCACCGTCGCGGTGCTGCTGCTGTTGATTTCGCTGTCGTTCATCCTGTTCGGCAACAAACCGCAGCCGTTCCAGGCGTTGCTGGCCGGGCCGGCCTTCAGCGTCGGCGGCGTGGTGATCAGCCAGGTGACGGTCGTGACCGTCGCGCTGGCGGTGGCGATCGCCCTCGCCGCACGGCTGATCCTGACCAAGACGCCGATCGGCATCTCGCTGCGCGCGTTGTCCGAACGCCCGACCACGGCTGAGCTGCTGGGCATCCCGGCGAAACGGCTCAGCGCCGCGGTCTGGGGCGCCACCGGCCTGATCAGCACCATCATCATCGTGATCGTCGCCCCGTCCCAGTCGAACGACGCCACCTCGCTGTCCATGCTGGTGGTGCCCGCCGCGGCGGCGGCCCTGCTCGGCGGGTTCCGCCGGTTGGACCTGGCCGTCGTCGGCGGACTGGTCCTCGGCATGCTGCAGGGCGCGCTCGCGCAGGTCGACCAGCTTTCGGTAGTGCGGAATTTCGTCCCGTTCCTGGCCATCGTCGGCCTGCTCGTGTGGTCTCAGCGCAAGGAGGTGTGGGATGCAGCTCGCTGACCGGGGCGCAGTGTCCCGCTTCGGAACCCCACTGGTCGTCGCGGTGGTCGCGGTTCTGGTCGGAATCGGCCTGACCGTCGGGCTCAACGGCTACTTCGCTTACCTCGGCGTAAGCGTCGTAGTCGCCGCCATCGCCCTGCTCGGGCTGGGCGTCGTCACCGGCAGCGCTGGCATGATCTCGTTGTGCCAGTTGACCTTCGGCGCGATCGGCGCGTGGGTCGTCTCCGCACTGAACAAGGCAGGTGCTCCCGGCGGCTTCTTTTTCTGGCTGCTGCTAGGCGGTATCGCGGCCGGCGTGGTCGGCGTCCTCATTGGACTTCCCGCACTGCGCCTGCGCGGCATCAACCTGGCGGTCGTCACCCTCGGCCTGGCCGCGGCCGCCGACGTCACCCTCGTGGAAATCCAGTTCCCCGGCACCACGGACGGCGTATCGGTGGACCGTCCGTCCTTTGTGGCCGATGACAACGCCTACTTCCTGCTCTGTGTAATCGTTCTGATCATCTGCGCGCTGGCCGTGCACTACCTGCGGCGTGGCCCGTGGGGCAGCAGCTGGGCCGCGGTGGCCTTCTCCGAACGCGGTACCGCCGCCGCCGGGGCCAGCGTCCGCACCGCGAAACTCTCCGCCTTCGCCGTCAGCGCCACGCTGGGCGGCATCAGCGGCGGACTGCTGACCGCGCAGGTCGGTTTCGCCTTCCCGACCAGCTTCGCCCCGCTGCAGTCGCTGGCCCTGTACGTCCTGGCGATCATGTCCGGCGCACACCTGATCGACATGGCCGTCTTCGGCGCGGTTCTGTGGGTCGCGGTGCCGGAACTGCTGAAACGCTGGGGAGTACCGCAGGACTGGGGTTACGTGATCTTCGGTCTGCTCGGCATCCAGGCGCTGGCCGGACGCGGCAACCTGGGCACGGCGATCCGCGAACTGTGGCGTCGCCGGTCAAGGGCCAGCGCCGGAGTCCAGATCACCGCGCTGGACGAAGAACCGCCGCGCTTGCCACCGGGCGAGCCGGTGCTGGTCGTCCGCGGCCTGAGCGTGACGTTCGGTCAGGTCAAAGCACTGTCCGGAGTGGACTTAGCCGTGCCAAAGGGCGGCGTGCTAGGCGTCATCGGCCCGAACGGGGCCGGAAAGTCCACTTTGGTCGATGCGATCAGCGGCTTCCTGCCCCAAGCCGAGGGAACCGTAGAGCTGGCCGACCGGCCCCTCACCGGCAGTCCGACGCAACGCGCCCGCTCGGGCTTGCGCCGAACGTTCCAGCAGGACCGGGTCCCGTCGGGGCTGACCATCGAGGCGTACGTCCGCTTCGTCGCCCGCCGGCGCCCACCCGCCGCCGAAGTCGCCGCCGCGCTGGAGTTCTTCGGCTGTCCGCCGGCGGCAACCCCGCTGGACCGGGTGGACGTGGGCGCGCGCCGCCTGGTCGAGGTCGTCGGCCACCTCATGGCGAAGCCCCAGGTACTGCTCCTGGACGAACCGGCGGCCGGTCTTCCGCACGAGGAGCACGTGGCCTTCGGCGAACGCCTGCGGCAGGTGCCGGCGAGATTCGGCGTCTCGGTGCTGATCATCGAGCACGACCTGGACCTGGTCCGGTCCGTCTGCGACACCCTGACCGTGCTCGACTTCGGCGAGGTGCTGGCGAGCGGCCCGCAAGCCGAGGTGCTGGCCGATCCGGCGGTGCTGAAGGCCTACCTTGGCGAAACGGAGATGCTGTGAGCACGCTGCGAATCGAAAACCTCACGGTGACGCGCGGAGCCGGTCCAGTCATCGCCGACGTCGGCCTGACGCTGGAGCCGGGCAAGATCACCGCGTTGGTGGGCCCCAACGGCGCGGGCAAAACCAGCCTGCTGGAAGCCTTGTCCGGCGTCATCCCGGCCGCACAGGGCACTATCCACGTTGGACACACCGACGTCACCAAACACTCGAGAGTAGCTCGAGCGAGACTGGGACTGGCCCATGTGGAGCAAGGACGCGCGGTCTTCGCGGGCTTGACCGTGCTGGAAAACCTCCGCCTGACCGCCAAAACCCCGGCGGGCGTAGACGAAGTCCTCGCGCTCTTCCCCGAACTGGAGAAACGCAAGAACTCGCCCGCCGCACTGCTGTCCGGCGGCGAGCAGCAAATGGTGGTGCTCGGCCGGGCTTTCGCCGCGAAACCGCGGTTCCTGCTCATCGACGAGATGTCCCTGGGGCTGGCTCCCGCCGTCTTCACCAGGCTCCTGCCCGCGGTCACCGAATTCGCCAACGCTGGCGCGGCGATCCTTTTAGTGGAACAGTTCACCCACCTGGCCTTGAAGGTCGCGCAGGAAGCCTTGGTCGTTTCGTCGGGCAAGGTCACCTACTCCGGGGAATCGCAGCCGTTGCTGGACCACCCGGACACCCTGCACCAGGCCTATCTGGGCACCGGCTGAACCGGGGTGCGGGCGTCCGCGGTGGGACGCCCGCACCCTGGGGATTCAGCCTTTCCGGATGGTCATCTTGGCGATCCGGTCGCCCTCGACGTCGAAGACGAACTTCGACCGGCCGTTGGCGTGGTTGCTCCGCCAGTCCCCGACGACGGTGACGGCGTCGCCGGAGACCGAGCTTTCCTCCGGGGTCAGGACGCCGCGCGCGCCGATGAACTCGACGTCGCTCCATCCCTTGATCTCGGCGCGCCCGGTGAATAACCGGCCCCAGTCGTCCACCGCGCCGGATTCGGTGAACGCGTCCAGGAACGCGGCCTCGTCGTGCTGGTTGACCGCCTTGACGAACGACGACACCGGTTCGGGAATTTCCACCTCGGACATAGACAATTCCTTGCTGTCGTAGCGAAAAATCAGCGCGTAGTGTATCCGCCGTTGGCGAAAATCGTCTGCCCGGTGATCCACCAGCCCGACGTCGCCAGGAACGTCACGATCGGCGCGATGTCCTCGATCTTCGTCAGCTGCCCGCCCATCGCCTGCGACTTGTGGAATTCCACCCGTTCCGGGGTTTCCTGGCCGTAGAAGAACGGCGTGTCCATCGGACCGGGCCCGACCGCGGTGACCGAGATCCCGCGCGGCGCGAATTCCTTGGCCGCGGCGCGGGTGAAGTGCTCGACCGGGCTCTTGCCGCCCGCATACGTCGAGTACCCGTCGGTGAACGCGGCGAGCAGGCTGGTCACGATGGTGATGATCTTGCCGCCGTCGGCGACGTGCTTGCCCGCTTCCTTGATGAAGAAGTAGGCCGCCTTCGAGTTGATGTCGAACATCGAGTCGTACTCGTCTTCGGTGGTCTCGGTGATCGGCTTGCGCAGCACCTTGCCCACCGTGTTCACCGCGACGTCGATCGGCCCGAGCGCGGCCTCCGCGTCCGCGAACAGCTTCTCCACGTTCGCCGGGACGGTCAGGTCCCCGGTGAGCACGACGCCCTTGCCGCCCGCCGCCTCGACCGCGGCGAGCGTCTCGTCGGCCTGCGGACGGGTCGACTCGGAGTTGTAGTGGATCGCCACGTTCGCGCCGGCCTCGGCGGCCTGCCTGCTGACGAGCCCGCCGAGGTTCTTCGCCCCGGCGGCGACGAGGACGTTCTTGCCTTTGAGCGTGTGGTCGGTCATGCGTACCTCTCTTTATCGCTGATATGCATCACTGTATCACTGCCACAGCGGCTACCATAGCGGTGTGACACAGATTGCGAACGCGGATACACGGACCCGGCTCCTGGACGCCGCCGCCGAGCAGGTCGCCGCGACGCCGGGCGAGGACATCTCGCTGCGGGCGATCTGTGCGCAGGCCGGGGTGAAAATGCCGACGCTGTACCACTTCTTCGGCAGCAAACAGGGCCTGCTGGACGCGGTCGTCGAGCGTGGTTTCGACCTGTACCTCGCGGAAAAAGGCGCGCACGAACCGTCCGGCGACCCGATCCAGGACCTGCGCGACGGCTGGGACGCCCACGTCGCCTTCGGGATCGCGAACCCCGGCTTCTACACGCTCATGTACGGCCAGGTCCACCCCGGCCACGCGCCCGAGGCGCAGGAACGCCCCAGCGCGATGCTCCGCGCGCTGACCCGCGCCGCCGCCGACCAGGGACGGCTGACCGTCCCGCCGGACCAGGCGGCCGCGCACATCCTCGTGGCCAACATCGGGGTCACGCTGCGCCAGATCATCCTCGCCGAGGAGGACCGCGCATTGTCGGTGGCGGTGCGGGAGGGCGCGATCGCGGCGATCACCGGCACTTCGGCTGCCGGAGACCGGCATTCGGAGATCCATCGCGTGCTGGAACACGCTGCCGCGAACCCGGAAATCCTGGGGGCGGCGGAAACGCAGCTGCTGACTAAGTGGCTCCGGACCCTCGCCGAATCAAGCTGACGCTCCCGCAGACGTCAGCTCGCTGGGTCGGCGGGGCGATTCGCCTCTCGAAGGACGGCGGCGGCAGCGTTTCGCACCTCGTCAAGAACGCCGGTGACCCACTGTTCCGTGTCGGCATCCTTGAACTGGCTGTCCACCACGCCAGTCAGCACGGTCGCCGCCCGTGCCATCGCGGCGGCAAGCGCGCCGGCGGCGTCGGCCGTCCGGTCGATCCAGTCGTCGCCGTAGGCGTCGGACACGATCGCCACCGGCACCTGGTCGACGTTGTAGAAGGTCTGGCTGGCGTCGCGCGCCGCGGCCAGGAGCGCGAACACCCGGTCGGCGAGCGCGTCTCGGGCGCGCGCCACCGGGTGCCGCGGATAGGTCATGGCCTCGCGGCCAAGCAGGACTTCGACTTCCCGGGCGATCGTCACGGCCTTGTCCACGAACCGCTGGTTGGCCTTCGCGGTCTTCGCGGCCCAATCGCCCTCGAACGTCATCCGGTCATTATCGGGCTACATCCCGGCCCGTTCAGAAGGCCAGAGTGGGCAAATCGACAGCATGTGCCCCGCCGTCGGCCACCAGAACGGCCCCGGTGATGTAAGAAGACTCCGAAGACCCCAGGAACCGCACAATAGAAGCAATTTCCTCCGGTTCCGCGGGACGCCGCAACGGCACCTCGGCGGTCACTCGCCGGTAGCCCTCGTCGTGTCCGCCGTCGAACCCGGCCGCCTCGGCGAACTGATCCATCTCCCCGTCCGCCATCGGCGTCCGGACCCAGCCAGGACACACCGCGTTGGCCCGAACCCCGCGGGGCCCGTAATCCCGGGCGATAGACCGCGTCAACCCGATCAACGCGTGCTTGGCCACGGTGTAACCAGCGACATTAGGCCCAGCGAACAACCCGGCCAGCGAAGAAACAATCACCACCTGACCCCCGCTCTCCACCAGCGAAGGCAACGCGGCCCGGCAAAATACAAACGCACTGGACAAATTGGACCGGAGCGCGATCTCCCATTCCTCGTCCCCGGTGTCCACCACCGAGGACAACCCGTGCCCGCCAGCGTTCGCCACGATCACATCAAGCCGCCCGTACCGGGAGACGATCTCCGCGACAGCAGCCTCGGCGTCCTCCCGGACACTGGCGTCACAAGCGATCACGTGCGCACCGGTCTCCGCGGCGACCTTCTCCAACGGCTCCCGCCGCCGCCCCATCACCACGACCTGTGCGCCTTCCCCGGCATACCGCCGGGCCACCGCGGCCCCGATTCCCGTGCCGCCGCCGGTAATCGCCACGACTCGCGTGTCTGCCATCGTCATTCCTTCCCTTTCAAGCCGGAAACCCAGACCGAGCGGAAACGCCGAAATCGGCGAGCAGGGCCTGTCCGTTCACCGTCCGCGCCCGCGCGGAAGCCAGATACACCACCTGCTGGGCGACCTCCTCGGCCGCCTGCACCGGAAAGCCCGGCTCGTCCAGCAGGTCCCCCAAATCCCCCCGCGCCATCGGCGTGTCCACCACCGACGGGCACACGCAGTTGACCCGCACCCCGGCGAACTCGACCGACAACGCCCTGGTCAGCGAAACCACCGCGCCCTTCGACGCGCAGTAGGGCACCATCCCCGGCGCGCACACGAACGCCGAATCGCTGGCCAGGAAGACGATCGAACTCCCGTCCCCCAGCCACGGCCGGGCGTGCTTCGCCACCAGGAACTGTCCCAGCACGTTCACCGACAGCACCGCGGTGAAGTCCGCGGCGCTGGTCTCCGCGAGCGGCCGTCCGACCGGCCCGGAGATCCCGGCGCAGCCGACCACCACGTCGATTCCGCCGAAGGACTCCGCCACCAGCTGAACCGCCGCCGCGACCTGTCCCTCGTCGGTGACGTCGGCCCGCGCCGCGACGACTTCGCCGGGCAACGACGGCGGCCGGACCCGGTCCACCACCCCGACTCGTGCGCCCTCCTCGAGGAACGCCCGCGCGCACGCCAGTCCGATCCCGGACGCGGCCCCGGTGATCAGCACGGCCTTGCCGGAAAGATCGAGTCGCATCCGGCAATCCTCCAGCAACCGCGCGCCCGGGGATTGGCAACGAGTGCATCCTTGTTGTCAGCGGCCGCACGACCCCCGAGCCCGGCTACCGCTACCCCCGGGCCACCGCGAACACTGCGGCGAGGAGCGCGAAGGGACACCATGAGCAACGCACACCGCCACCCCTCGACCCGCTGACCGCCGACGAACTCGCCGCCGGCCGGGCAGTGCTGGAGGCGCAGGGGCTGGTCACCGAGACCACCCGGTTTCCGCAGGTCATCCCGGTCGAGCCGGACAAGGCCGCGGTACTGGCCGGCGCACCGGCCGACCGCCGGATCCAGTTCACCCTGCTCGACACCGCGACCGGCGAATCGGCCGACGCGGTCGTGTCGGTGACCAGTTCCGAGCTGGTCAGCCACGAGAAATGCGCCGAGGGCCAGCCGCCGTATCTCTTCGAGGAGTACGACCTGGCCGAGGCCATCACCAAGGCCTCGCCGGAATGGCAGGCCGCGATGCACCGCCGCGGCCTCGGCGACCGCATCGAGCACGCGTTCTGCGCCCCGCTCGCCCCGGGCTACTTCGGCCGCGAGGACGAGACCGGCCGGGTCATCCGCTCGCTCACCTTCCTGCGCGAGGACGAAACCGACAACCCCTGGTCGCGTCCGGTCGAAGGACTGGTCGCGCACCTCAACCTCACCGAACAGCGCGTCCTCCGGGTCGAGGACGAGGGCGACACCCCGGTCCCGGCGGATTCCGGCCGCTACGGCCACCACCCCGCGCGCACGACGCTCAAGCCGATCGAGATCACCCAGCCGGAGGGCCCGAGTTTCCAGGTCGACGGCTCGCTGGTCACCTGGGAGGGGTGGCAGCTGCGCGTCGGGTTCAACGCGCGCGAGGGCCTGACCCTGCACCAGCTGAGCTTCCAGGACCGTTCGGTGCTGTATCGCGCGTCGGTGCCGGAGATGGTGGTCCCCTACGGCGACACCTCGATCGGCCGGTTCTGGATCAGCTACTTCGACGCCGGCGAGTACCTGCTCGGCAAGAACGGCAACAGCCTGCGGCTCGGTTGCGACTGCCTCGGCGAGATCCGCTACTTCGACGCCTTCCTCGCCGACGACCACGGCCAGCCGGTGCGCGTGCCGAACGCGATCTGCATGCACGAGGAGGACTACGGGATCCTCTGGAAGCACACCGATCTCGACGGCAACGCCGAGGTCCGCCGGTCGCGCCGGCTGGTGATCTCGTCGATCTCCACCATCGGCAACTACGACTACGGCTTCTTCTGGTACCTCTACCTCGACGGCACCATCGAATGCGAGGCCAAGGCTACCGGCATCGTCTTCTCCGGGGCGGGCGAGCCCGGGGTCGCGCAGCCGCACGCGTCCGAGATCGCGCCCGGCCTCTTCGCGCCTGTGCACCAACACCTGTTCTGCGCGCGGCTGGACTTCGCGGTCGACGGCCAGCGCAACTCGGTGTACGAAGTGGACACTGTCGGCATTCCCATCGGCGAGAAGAACCCGTACGGCAACGCTTTCACCTGGAACGCCAGGCAGCTGCGCACCGAACAGGAAGCGAAGCGGCACGCGAACCCGGCGACCGCGCGGGTGTGGGAAGTCCGCAGCACCGAGCACACCAACCGGCTCGGCGCGCCGACCGCGTACCAGCTCGTCCCGCGTCCGTCGGCAACCCTGATGGCGCAGCCGGAATCGACCGTGTACCAACGCGCGACGTTCGCCACGAACCACCTGTGGGTCACGCCGTACGCGCCCGGCGAGCGCTTCCCGGCGGGCGACCGCCCCAACGCGCATCCGGGCGGGGCCGGTCTGCCCGCGTGGACCGCGGCCGACCGTTCGATCAGCGACACCGACGTCGTGCTGTGGCACGTCTTCGGCCCGACGCACATCCCGCGTCCGGAGGACTGGCCGGTCATGCCGGTCGACTACTCCGGATTCATGGTGCGCCCCTACGGGTTCTGCGACCGGAACCCGGCACTCGACCTGCCCTCGGCCGCCCACGGCCACTGTGACGACCACTGAGGAAGGCCCCACTTCATGCCCGCGACCAATCTGTCCGACACCTCCACCTGGCTGCCGCTCGACGGCCTGGCCCCCGGCTTCGACGCCAACAAAGCGGCCACTGTGGACGATCTCGACAACCAATCGTTCACTTTGGACTGTGCCGACGGCGGCACGTTCTCGATCAGCTTCGACAGCGGCCGCGCGTCGTGGAACGAGGACGGCACCGCCGGCGAGACCGCTTCCGAAACGTTCCTGGTGGACGCCGGACTGTTCTACGTGCAGTTCCACCCCGGCGCGGAAACGTCGTACAGCCTGCTGCTGGACGTGCGCCAGGGCCGCGCCCTGGTCATCACGAGCACGATCGGCGACGGACTTCCCCGTGTGACACAACGGTTCCGGCCCGCGACCATCCAGGGCCGCGAGGCGCACGGCGAGGAAATCGCGCCCAGCACGGCGCTGATCGGCCGCCGCGTGCAGTGGGTTTACAGCGAAGAGCACGCGTACGAGCACGTTTATCTCACCCCGCACTGGTACACCTGGCAGTGCCTGTCCGGACCGGAGCGCGGGCTCGCCGACACCGACGAGAACTCCGTGTACCAGATCCGGCCCGGGATCTACGTGTTCACCTGGCGGGAGAAGGTCATCCCGTGCGCGTCGGTGACCGTGGCCGACCACCGGAACGTACGGGAGCTGCGTTCGCACGGCTCGCTGTTCGGGCTCGGCGAGGACGGCAAGACGCCGACGCACTTCACCTTCGGCGCGTACGGCAGGCTGCTCAGCAACACCGTCTATTCGCCGGACTACGACCCCGCTGGACAGTGACCCGTGGCGCCTGAACTTCTCCTCACCAACGCCACTGTGTACACAGTGGACGAAGACCGGCCGTGGGCGACCTCGCTCGCGGTGGAGAACGGCCGGGTCACGACCGCCCCGGCCGGTCCGGACACCGAGGTCCGCGATCTCGGCGGCGCGTTCGTGCTGCCGGGTTTCGTGGACGTGCACAGCCACCACGCCCTCGCCGGGCGCGAATTGTTCGAGCTGCGCTTGAAAAGCGGTTCAGGCCTGGACGAAATCCTCGCCGCGGTACGGGATTGGGCGGCGGGACTCGGTCCGGACGAGTGGATCGTCGGCGGTGCCTGGCCGTCCACTTTGGCCCCGGAGCTTGGCCGCGAGTCCGTGCGGCGGGCGCTGGACGAGGCGGCGGGCGGCCGTCCGGTCGTGCTCATCGAGGACAGCAGGCACAACCGGTGGGCGAGCAGCCGGGCGCTGGAACTGGCCGGGATCACCGAGTCCACTTCGGACCCGACCGGCGGCACGATCCACCGCGACCCGGACACCGGCACGCCGACCGGGCTGCTGATCGAGACCGCGGGTTTGGCGGTGGAGCGCGCGATGCGGGACACGCGCACGCTCACCGCCGAACAGCACGCCGAAGCGTCACGGCGAGCGATCGAAATCCTGCACTCGTACGGGATCACCGCGTTCCAGGACGCCGGGGCCACCCTCGACATCCTCGCCGCGCTGAAAACCCTGGACGACGCGGGCGAACTGGCCGCGTGGGTCGTGTCGTCGATGCTGGTGAACGACCCGATCTTCGGCGCGGACCCGATCGGCAAACCGCTGCTCGACCGCGCCGCGGAGTACCGCAGCGAGCACCACCGGCCGGACTTCGTGAAGATCTTCCTCGACGGCACCCCGCCCGCGCACACCGCGGCGTTCCTTGAGCCGTACCTGCACCACGAGTGCTTCTGCGGCGACACCACGATGCCACCGGAGGAACTCGCGGACTGGCTGGACGTCGCCGTCGCGGCCGGGTTGTCCGCGAAGATCCACTGCGCGGGCGACGCGGCCGTCCGGGCCACTTTGGACGCTGCCGGAGCCCTGCGTGCCCGCGGCGACTACACGACGAGAATCCAAGTGGCACACGGCCAGTTCGTGCACCCGGACGACCTGGAACGGTTCGCGACCCTCAACGTGTCGGCGGACATCTCGCCGTTCCTGTGGGTGCCCGGCGTGATCCCGGAAGCCATCGCCCAGGTCATCCCCGCCGAACGCGCGGCGCGGATGCAGCCGAACCGCACCCTGCTGGACACCGGCGCACTGGTCGCCGGCGGTTCGGACTGGCCGGTGAGCGAATCCCCGAACGCCTGGGAGGGCATCGAGGGCCTGATCACCCGCCAGGACCCGTACGGCAAACACCCCGGGAGCCTGTGGCCGGAGCAGGCGATCACGCTGGCCGAGG
Organism: Amycolatopsis sp. WGS_07; assembly: GCF_045278895.1. Lineage (NCBI taxonomy): Bacteria > Bacillati > Actinomycetota > Actinomycetes > Pseudonocardiales > Pseudonocardiaceae > Amycolatopsis > Amycolatopsis sp. WGS_07. Next base: position 452,221 of record NZ_CP136053.1, read on the forward strand.
CGATCCAGGTGTTCACGCTGAACTCGGCACAGGCGTGCGGGCTGGATGACGTGACTGGGTCGTTGAAGGCGGGGAAGTCGGCGGATTTCATCGTGCTGGACCGGGATCCGTTCAAGACGCCTGCGGACGAGTTGGCCGGGATCAAGGTGCGGGAGACGTGGTTTGGCGGCAAGCGGGTGTTTGAGGCGTCGTGAGTGGCGATCACGGTTCTAACTGCGATTGCCACTCACGACCTCCTCTCTCCTCCGGCACCAGCAGCACCACCCGGGCAGGCACCCCCACCGCAGCATAGGCAGCCAGGCGGTGGTGCCCGTCCAGAACCACACCCAGCAGGAACCGTTCGTGCCACTGGGCGCTGACGTACCGGTCCTCCGCTCACGCCAGCAGCAACGCCGCCGGGCGCTCGCCACGCGCGATGGCCCCCGCGTACCGGGAGACGGTCGCCGGGTCGAGTGCGTCCAGCGGTTGCGCCGGAACCACGCTGCCATACGTCGGCATCTCCCCGGGAATCACCTGCGGGGCTTGGAAATGCTCGATTCCCGGCCAGAAAGAATCCTCGCCCCACTCACCGCGCGTCTCGACGCGCCGCAGCCACCACGACTCCTCCGCCGTCCGCACGCGTTCGAGCGGAAGATCGGCCAGCAGCATCCGATAATGCCCGGTCTCCAACTCCCCGAGCAGAGGCTCGAGCGCCTGCACGGTCTCGACGGTGAGTTCCCGTGGTGCAGCAAGGACTTCTCGCACCTGGGCAGCACCGGCCAACGCTTCAGCCGGACCAAAGCCCAGCAAGCTCAACACCGTCTCGCAGGTTTCGCACCCGGACCCGACGCCGTAGCGCGCCCGTTCGCCGACGTACAGCGTCTGATCCCAGCGCGGCCACATCGACCCCGGCAACGACGGGTCATACTCGACGCGTACCCGCGCCCGGCCCTCATCGACGGAAAACCGGACCGCGTAAGGCGAATCGACGACGCACCGCACCTCCGTAACCGGCGCGGCACCGAGATCGAGCCCCGCCCAGGCCTGGCGGATGTCGCCGGAGAGCAGCGGAGAACGCCCGGTGAGCCGCACCAGCGCCCGATGGACGTCCCCGGCAGGCAGGTCCGGGCCGTTCGCCAGCCAGTCAAGCAGCATCGGCACCGCGGCTGGGTCGCCCATTTCCTCCAGCGCGACGGTGAGCGCGACGTGCTTGAGCCCGGCGAACGCGGACAGCCGCCGGGCGATCGGCACGGTCCATTCGCGCGCACCGAGCCTCGCCAGCGCGAGCGCCGCCCGGCCGCACAGCTCGTCGTCCTTCAGCAGCGCCCCCAGCGCTTTCGCCCGCCGGCGATCCCCGGACAGCCCCAACGCGTCGATGACCGGCACCGGGTAGCCCAGTTCCTTGACCAGCTGATCCAGCACCGGCGCGGGCACCGTCAGCCCCCTCCGCACCGCCGACGTCAGCAGTTCGGCCGTGCGGAGCTGAGCCAGCAGGTCGAGCAGGATGCCATCCGCCTGGAGCAGGTCCAGCAGGTACCCGAGCCGCCGTCGCTCCTCCTCGTTCGCGTCCGGGTACAGCTCGCCCGCTCGCGCGGCCAGGCCCGTAGGCGGGTTGGCGGCCAAGGCGTCGAGCGCGGGATAGTCGGCGGCGAGCAGGTCTTCCATGCGCCTGAGCCTACTGACGCGTTCACCCGGTTTACGCCAGCAGGAACTCCGCCACTCGCTCCCCCATCAGCACCGCGGGCGCGTTGGTGTTCCCGCTGATCACCCGCGGCAGCACGGACGCGTCCGCGACCCGCAGCCCGGACACCCCGCGCACCGCGAGCTTCGGGTCCGTCACCGCCAGCTCGTCGGTCCCCATCCGGCAGGTGCCCACCTGGTGGTGGTAGGTGATCGCGGTGCGCCGCACGTACTCCCGCACGTCCGCCGGGCCCGGGTACAGCTCCCGCGCGCCCCACTCCTCCGCCAGCGCCGGGGCACGGCCGATCAACCGGCACTGCTCCACCGACGCGACCAGGCTCTCGAAGTCCGCCGGGTGCGCGAGCGCGGCGAGGTCGATCAGCGGCATCTCGTTCGGATCGGTGCTGCGCAGCCGCAGCGTGCCCCGGCTCTGCGGCGTGATCATGCCCGCCATCAGCGAAAACCCGGTCGGCGGACCGGTCATCCACGGTTCGTACATCGGCACGCTGAAGTGGATCGGCTGCGTGTCCGGCACCGTGAGGCCCGGGCGGCTGCGCCAGAACAGGTGCGTCTGGGTCACCGAACGACCGCTCCGCGGCGGCTCGACCTCGCGCCGGTCGGTGGCGAAGAGGACCGGCGACAGCAGGTGGTCGTGCAGGTTCTCGCCGACTCCCGGCAGATCGGCGACGACGTCCAGGCCCAGCGCGGCGACGTCGTCGGCCGGGCCGATTCCGCTGCGTAGCAGGATCGCCGGGGACGCCAGCGCGCCGGCGGCGAGCACGACCTGATCGGCGAACAGCGGCTCCAGTTCGCCGTCGATCTCCGCCAGGACACCGATGCACCGATCGCCCTCGAACAGCACGCGATGCACCAGCGCGCCGGTCCGCACGGTCATCTGCTCGGCGACCGGTTCGCCGTAGCAGAGCCAGGTGTTGCGTCGCCGTCCGCCGGTCATCGTGACCTGCTGCACGGAGATTCCGTCGAGGACGCCGTCGTTGTAATTGTCGTTGTACGGCAAACCGATCTCTTGCGCGGCGTCCAGAATGGACTGCTGGATCGGCTGCAGCGGATCGTGCCGTTCCAGGTCGAGCAGGTCGCGCTCGATCCGTTCGTAGACCGGACGCACGTCGTCCCAGGTCCAGCCGGGCAGCTCCCAGCCGTCGTAGTCCGCCGCCGCGCCGCGGACCCAGATCATCGCGTTCAGCGAATGCGATCCGCCGAGCACCTTGCCGCGCGGCAGATGCAGCCGCCGGTTGCCCGCGTGCGGCTGCGGCACCGTGTAGTAGTCCCAGTCCTCGGCGGCGTGCCACAGCTCCGCCGCGCGCGACGGGTCGTGGATCGCCGCGTTCGTGTCCGGTCCGCCCGCTTCCAGCAAGGTCACCTTCGCGCCCGCGTCGACCAGCCGCCGGCACACCACCGAGCCCGCCGAGCCCGCACCCACCACGATCACGTCCATCCCCCGATCCTGACCGGTCCCCCGGCCGCGCCCGCGATTGTCTTCACTGGCCGACAACGGGCGTGCCCTCGCGGACAAGACCCCTCGCCCTCCGCGCGCCGATACTCGGAAGCGACCAGAAGATTTGGGACTAGGGAGCACCGATGCCGACACGCCTGTTCATCGACGGTCAGTGGACGGAGGCCGGCGGGGAGCCCATCCCGACCCGCGATCCGGCCACCGGCACGGTTCTCGAAGACGTCGGGACGGCGACCCAGGCCGACGTCGACGCCGCGGTCGCCGCCGCGCGCCGCGCGCTGACCTCGCCGGAGTGGGCCGGGCTCGCGCCGGTGCAGCGGGCCAAACTGCTGTTCCGGCTCGCCGACCTCGTCGACGAGCACCACGAGGAACTCGCCGCGCTCGAAACCCGCGACCAGGGCCAGCCGATCGGCATTTCGCGGCAGGTGAGCGTGACCGGCGCGGCCGAGCACCTGCGCTACTTCGCCGGCTGGGTCACGAAGATCCAGGGCACCACGAACCCGGTTTCGTTCCCGGACACCCTGCACTACACGCGCCGCGAGCCGGTCGGCGTGAACGCGCTGATCACGCCGTGGAACTTCCCGCTGATGATCCTGGTGTGGAAGCTCGCGCCCGCGCTCGCCACCGGCAACACCGTGGTGATCAAGCCGAGCGAGGTCACTCCGCTGACCAGCATCCGGCTGGTGCAGCTGGCCGAGCAGGCCGGGATCCCGGCGGGCGTGGTCAACCTGGTGACCGGCGACGGCCCGGTCGGCGCGATGCTGAGCGCGCACCACGACGTCGACCACGTGTCCTACACCGGTTCGACCGCGGTCGGGAAGCTGATCACCGCGGCGAGCGCCGAGTCCAACCTCAAGCGGCTGACCCTCGAACTGGGCGGCAAGGCCCCGAGCATCATCGCCGCCGACGCCGACCTGGACGCCGCCGTCGCGGGCAACCTGGCCGGCGCGACGCTGAACACCGGTCAGGTCTGCGCGGCGTACACGCGGTTCTACGTGGACCGCAAGCGCGAGCAGGAGTTCGTCGAGAAGATGGCCGCCGGGCTGGCCGGGCTGCAGGTCGGCCCGGGCTTGGAGGAGACGACGCAGGTCGGCCCGCTGGTGTCGGACAAGCACCGCAGGCACGTGGCGAACCTCGTGGCCACCGGCCGTTCCGAAGGCGCGGACCTGATCACCGGCGGCTCGGAGGTCGACCGCGACGGCTACTTCTACCAGCCGACCCTGTTCGCGGGCGTCACCGACACCATGACGATCATGCGCGAGGAGATCTTCGGCCCGGTGCTGGCGGTGACCCCGTACGACGACCCGGACGAACTGGTCGCCCGCGCGAACGACACCCAGTACGGCCTCGCCGCGACCGTCTGGACCCGCGACATCCGTACCGCGCAACGCTATGCGGACGGGATCCGGGCCGGGGCGGTGTTCGTGAACATGCCGCCGATCCCGGACATGGCCGCTCCGTGGGGCGGGTACAAGGCTTCGGGCTGGGGCCGCGAGATGGGCCCGTGGGCGCTGGACGCCTACACCGAGACCAAGGCGGTCTGGCTGCACTACGGCTACTGAACGCCGCCGGGGCTCGGCAGCCGGTCTGCCGGGCCCCGGTCAGCGGGCCAGTTCGGCCAGCGACAGCAGCAAATGCGCCGACTCCGGGTACCAGATGTCCGAATGCGCCCCGGCTGGATTCCACCACCGCCCGCGCCGGAACCGCCAGCCTGACTCGACATTGACGATCCGGCAGTCCATTTCGGACCGTGAGTACTCCGCTTCCACCTTGTGCAGCACCGTGTTCGCGACGTCCCCGGCGGGGGCTTTCACGCCGACGTTCCCGATCCCCGGCACCCGTTCCGCCAGCCGGTGCCACAGGCCGGTCGCCCGGTCGAAGCGGGAGCGGGTCAGCACGATCGGCCCGTTGATCGGAGCGTCGCGCAGCACCGGAGCGAACCGGCCGGTGAAGATGTCCGGCCGGGCGGCCATCTGGAACACCAGCAGAGTGTCCACAGTGTACGGATAACGCGGGTCGGCGCGGTCCCAGCCAAGCACCGGCGGACCGTCGCCCGCGGCCGCCTGCACCGCCTCCACCACAAAGCGACCGCCGAAAGAATGCCCAACGCAGTGCAGGTACTGCCCGGTGACCGTCCGCAGACTCGGTGCGCTGCCGGGCAATTGCCGTTCCGCGTTCAGATACCCGAGCAGCTGGCCGAGCGCCTCGGCGGCGCGTCCGTCGGTGGTCATCTTGTGCGCGCGATCGCGGATCCGCCGGTAGCCGGTGAGGAACGGGTTGCTCATCGACGGCCAGCGCACCATCACGTAAAACCCTTGCCACGCACCAAGCCCTTCGTAAGACCCGGCCGCGTGACGCTCTTCGAGCAGCCTGAAGAACTGCCGGGCGCGGCGGTCCGCGGTCTCCCGGTTGTTCTGCCAGCCGTGCACGAACACGACGATGTCGGTCGCCGTCGCCGGAACTTCCAGCCACCGCGCCAGAAACCGCGGCGTCGCCTCGGCAGGCACCGGACGGCCGGTTTCCGGGTCCACGAAATCGCCGTGCTCGTCGAGGTCGAGGATCACCGGTTCGGTCACGGCCGCCCTTCCTGCCACAGATGCACGTCGATCCCGCGATACAGCGAAAACATCAGCCCGAGCGGATTGTGGTGGTCGTCGGCGAACGAACGCGCCAGCGACCGCACGATGTCGCCCAGTTTCCCGCCCGAATCGATGAATTCGGTGAACAGCCGCTGCGAGTACTCGCACGCGAACGCGGGCGGCAGGTCGATCTGCGGGCCGATCAGGCAGCGTCCGCCGTTGCCGAGCAGCGCTTTGCCGAACGCCGAGTAGAACGCCGACGTCACCTGCCCGCCCTGGCACGCCCCGACGTACACGAACGGCCGCGTCGGCAGCGGAGCCTCGGTCAGCCACGCGGTCACGTCGGTGCCGTAGATCCGTTCGCCGTCGCCGAGCTTCAGGTACGGCTGCTCGACCCGGCCGTCGGACGCGCTCACCTTGCCGTGGCAGCCGAAATACGTGACGTGGTCGGCGAAATCGCGGCTGCGGAAGTGCGCGGCCAGCGTCTTCTTGTCCGGCCGCAGCACCACCTCCGCCCGGCCGTGGAAGAACTCGACCACCGGCGCGATGTAGGGCGTGTCCGGGAACTGCCGGTCCACGCCGTGGTCCACGTTGAGCCCGACGACCGGTTTCCCGCCGTCCACGGTGATCCGCGCGTCGAAGTCGTCGACCCGGGAGAAAGTGTGCTCCACGACGTGCCGGTATCCCCAGAACCCGGCGATCGACCAGTGCTCGTCGTCCGGATACTCGTCCGGCTGCACCGGCGACGTGTAGAGCATGCCCCACGGCACGATCAGGCTGTCCGATTCGACGCTGATCACGTTCTCGCCCTCGGCGAGCGCCAGTTCCAGCAGCGTACGGATCCGCTGCAGCCCGCGGTCCGGGCCCACGAAGAGCAGCCGGTACATCAGATGCCCGGCTTCGGCGAGCGCGGAACCGGCCCGCTCCAGCAGTTCCGGCCGCCCGGACAGGTCCCAGCCGTCGGCGAACGGATGCCGCCGCGGCCCGCGTTCGGTCCGTTCGGCGAGGTCGACGACGTGGCGCTGCCACGTTTCGCGGAGGATGTCGATGCGGGAGTTCAGCTCGTCGAGACTGTGCGCGATCCGGCCCTGGTACCCGCCGCCGCCGTCCTCCGGGAACGCGCTCCCCCAAGCCTGCACGAGAAGCCCGCGCTCGTGGTGGAGTTCGAGAAAGCGCAGGTTGACCGTCCGCGCCCGGTTGTACGGCGGCACCGCGACCCGGCTCAGCCCGGCAGTGTTGTCGACGGTCACCTCGGTACTCAGCTGACGGGTCATGACGGCACCTCCACCGGCAGCGCGGCCGCGATTTCCAGGAGCAGCTGAGCGTCGTGCTCGCGGTAGATCCGAAACGCCAGCCGCAGCGGCCCCGGTGCACGAGGGACGACGGCGAACTCCGCCGGATCGCGCAGCCGGTCCCCGGTGATCCAGCCGATCCGCGACATCGGTTCGGCCACCCCGGGCGCGGCGTCGAGCAGGACCCGCACGCGCACCACCCCCGACTGCGCGGCCGAGGGTTCCTTGCGCCGCACCGAAACCGCGACCCGCACCGGCTGCCCGACGACCGCCGGACCGTCGGCGTCGCATTCGACGGTCGCCTCCAGCAACCCCGGAGCCGGACGCGGGACCTCGTCCGGCGGTCGCGCGCCGCGCGCCCGGGGCCAGAGCACCTTCCGGGAGTACAACGGTTCCAGCTCCGGATCCAGCTGATCAGGGGGCACCGGATAGCCGACCCGGCCGGTGCGCCGGACAGTGGGCCGCGAATCCGCGCGCAGGGAATCCGCCCGCCGCGAATCGGCCCGCCGGGAATCGGCCCGGCGGGAATCGGCCCGGCGGGAATCGGCCCGGCGGGAATCGGCCCGGCGGGAATCGGCCCGGCGGGAATCCACGGTGCGCGAGTCGACGTGGCGAGAATCCACGATCCGCGAATCGGCCCCGCGCCGTACGACCGAAACCCGGATCGTGCTGCTGCGCATCGCCGACTCGTACCGCGCCGAGTCCAGCACCTCCACGTCCTCCTCGGCTGGCACCAGCACCTCGGACGGAACCTTCTCGCGTTCCTCCGGCCGCGCCGAAATCCGTTCTGGGAGAAGGTCTTTGCCCGCCAGCGGGCCGCGAAGACTCACCAGCCCGTGCTCCGCGTCGACGATGTCCACCAGCAGCCGCAACCGGGCCAGCACCGCCTCGTTCCCTTGTGCGGCAGCCAACGCCACCGCCGAACCCAGCGCGTCCGTCACGGCACGCGCATCCCCTTCGCGGTAAGCGAAATACGCGGCGTCGATCGCGTCCGCGAGCCCAGACGACCCGGTCGCGTCGTCGGTCAGCCGCACGGAAACGGTCTCCGCCTCCGAATGCACGGACCCCAGCTTCACCCACATCGCGATGAGCTGATTCTCTTCCTCCCGTGCCATTCCCGACGGCACCAGCAAGTGCAGCGCATACCTCCGGGTCTCCCCTGGAGCCCAGCTCCCGAGGCCGAGCACCGAATCGCCGATTTGCCGCGCTGGCAGCGGCATCTCGACTTCCACCGGAGCCAGCTGGCGGACGCCGTACACCACGCAACCCGGTGCTTCGCGCAGGAACAGCCGCGTCTCGCCGCCCTCGGAACCGGCCGTGATCGCGACCGTCACGGTCGTGCGGTAAGTGCGCGGCGGCAGGTACCCAGGGTGGTGCACCACGACTCTCGGCCGCGAGTCCTGTTGCAGCGCCTCGGCACCGCGCACCCGGCTGGCGTGCCCCCGCAGCACCGGCCATCCCCGTTCCGAGTGCTCGCCATAGATCTGGATGAGCTGGTTCCGGACTTCACGCAGATCAGGCAGCCGGGCGGCGACGGACGGTTCGAAGGCCAGCCGCACGATGGTCTCTCCAACCACCGCGGTGAGCCGGTCCTGCTCGTCCTCGTCCAGGTCCAGCGCGCCGAGCCGGGACCACGCGACGGTGGCTTCCGCCAAGCTCGGCAGCCCCGCGTCACCCGGCCGGATCGCGGCGAGCGCTCGCACCGCGCCTGCCCGAGCGGCGGCGGTGTCGGGCACGTCGTCCAGCACCGCGGCCGCACCCACCCGATCGCTCGGCCCAAGCCGGGTCCGCGCGAGCCCGAACGCCGCCGAAACCACGTTCCGGTCGCGCACCCACACCGCTTCGTAATACCTCGCCGCGGGCGCGAGCATGCCGAGCAGTTCCGCGCAGAAACCCAACGCCAGCAACGGCGTCAGCTCTCCCGGAACCAGCCGCGCGCACTCCCGGAACGCGCTGTCCGCGGCGTCGATCGTCCCGCGCTCCAGCGCCGATACGGCATTGCCCCACTGCCACGCGACTTCTTCGTGCGCGGCGGGAAGCACGGACGGCAAGACCCTTGCCAGGTCATCGTGCCGCGGCGGCTCGTCGGCCCGCAGCGGCGGTTCCAGGTCCCAAGCACTCCACTCCGGCACGCCGAGCCCGCCCGGGGCAAGTCCGCGAGGATCGCCGAACACTCGCGACGCGGCCGGGCGCGGCACGCGGGTGCGCTGGCTGATCAACTGCCGCAGCACCCCGCGCACCTGATCGGCCATCTCGTCCGCGGTGCGGAACCGCACGGCGAAATCGTCGGTCGCCCGGTCGATCAGCGCCTGCAGCATCTCCCATCCGACGCTGCCCCGCGGCCCGGAGCAAGCACGCAGCAACTCGGCCATGGTGCGGCCGACCGAATAGAGATCCGAACGGACGCTGAGGCCCCGCTCGTGCAGCTCAGCGTCCGGCTGGTAGCCCGGGGTGCCGACGATGACGCTGTCCCGATCGCCCTCCCGGCGGACCGAACCGAGGTCCACCAGGGTGATCCGGTCGCCGTCCTGCAGCACGTTGTCCGGTTTCAGATCGACGTACAGCAGCCCCCGCTCGTGCAGGTATCCGACCGCCTCCAGCAGCTGCAGCCCGTACGCCGCGACCTGCTCCGGACGCAGCCGTTTCGCCCGCCGGAGCACCGTCCGCAGCGAAATCCCGCGCACGTACTCCATCACCAGATACCCGGTGAGCCGGCCGGTGTCCGGATCCGGATGCTCGACATGTGCGAGGGTGCGGACCACGTTCGGATGGTCCAGTTCCAGCAGCCGCGGGAGGACGGCGGCCTGCGCGGCGGCCAGCGCCCCGCCGCGGTCCCGCTCCGCGATCAAGCCCTTGAGCACCACGAACCGGCCGTCGTCCGCCTCGTCGCGGGCGAGGTAGATCCAGCTGTACCCGCCGTGCGCGAGGCAGCCCGCCACCGAGTAGCGACCGGCGACGAGCGTGCCCGGCTCCAGCCGAGGCAGGAACGCGAACGGCGTGCCGCAGTGGATGCAGTAGCCGCGCACCCGGCCGGACCGATCCGTGGTGCCGCGCCCCACCTCTTCCCCGCACCTCGCGCAAAACCGATGCCGTTCCGGCAGCGCCGCGTCGGTCAGGACGGCGTCCAGCGGCTCCGGCGGGGCCGTCTTCGGCAGCGCGACCCGCAGCTCACCGGCGTCCGGCGCGGGCAGACCGAGGGCGACCAGCTCGTCGAGCCGGTCCTCCATCGCCGAATCGGCGGTCACCCACTTGCGCACCTGCGGGAAGTACGCCAGCACGGTCTCCGCCGGGACCAGCCACCGCCCGTTCCCGGTCACCACGATCCCGAGCAGCCGCCCGGTGCCGCGAGCGAACGCGGGGCACCCGGAAAACTCCGCGCCCGCCGGGTCGTCCCGCAGGGTCAGCGGCACCCGCTCGCCGTCCGGCTCCCCGGTCGTGGCCTCCGCCCCAACACCGGTGCCGCCCGGCAAAAGCCAGTGGAGCACGACTTCCCGCGCGGATCCGGTCAGCCGCCGCAGCGTCGCACCGGGCCCGGCAGGAGTGTCCAGCTCGAGCAGCGCCAGGTCACCGCGGTTGTCCGCGAGCGGCGGCACCAGCCCGGCCAGCGACGCGGGACCGGCCGAGTCGATATCGAAGGCGGTTTCGCCACCGACCACCCGCGAGCTGGTCAGGACGTACCGGCCGCCGATCAGCACCCCGGCGCCGAGGAAACGGCCGCCGGCAGCATGGATCCGCGTCTGCCCCGTATTCCACCCCAGATCGACGGCCACGAAGTTCAACTTTACCCGCCGCGACCTCCCGGATCGTTCCGTTCAGGCAAAGCCGTCCGGTCACTCCGCGCGCCGGGTGGCCCTCCCCGAATGGACGTAGCGCGCACGGCCGTCGCCGTCGTCGCCGAGGAACACCATCGGCAGGTGGATGCCGCCCTGTGCCTCGCGCAGGATCAACGTGTCGCCGTCGAGGCGGACCAGTTCGGACTTCACGGCGGCGCTCAGTTCCGCGGCTGTCCCTTTTGGACGTTGCTCCAGCCAGACCCGTCCGTCCTCGTCCTGGGAGACCACGAGATCGGCGACTGTGCTGGCGTAGGTGCCGAGATACCGGTCCGCGGCAAACGGCTCCGGTTCGGCGGGCGGACGAGGCGGCAGCGACACCTCGACGCCCGCGAATTCCTTGAGCAGGGCGGGAACGACGTCGGCGTACAGGTTCATCGCGTCGCCGCCGTTGGTCAGCAACGCCACCACGAGATCGCTTCCGGGCACCAGCCGGAGGAACGCCGACTGCCCGATCGTGTTGCCGTCGTGACCGAACACCACTCCGCCCGGAGTGTCGAACAGTTCCCAACCGAGACCCCAGGCGTCGCCCATAATGCCGAGCGGCGGAAGGCTGACCTGGCGTTCCAGCATGGCCGCGGCGCTCTTCGCGCTCAGCACTCCGGCACCGCCCGCGAGATGCATGCGGCCGAAGGCGAGCAGATCCGCAGCGGACATCGCGAGCGACGACCCGGCCGGGCCGTTGGACCGCAGCATCGACCAGAACGGCGCGGGCACCAGGTCGGCGCCCGGTTCGGGTTCGAGGTGCCCGATCGCGGCGCGGAACCGGATCGCGTCGTTGGCGTTCGGCGAAAACTGCCGGAGCTGGAGCGGACCGGCGAGGTGCTCGCGAAGGCAGTCCTCGTAGTGCTTGCCGCGCAGCACCTCGACGAGCCTGCCGAGCACGACGTACCCGGCGTTGTTGTAGGAGAACAGCTCGCCGGGCGGAAAGAGCTGGGCGACCCCGTCGAGGGTCGCGACGAACTTCTCCACCGCGTCGTCGCCGGGACCAGTGTCGGTGAAGAGGTCGCCCTCGAACCCGGCGGTGTGGCTGAGCAGCTGGCGCACCGTGATGGCCGCCTCGCCCAGCTTGAGTTCGGGAAGGTACCGCCGGATCGGGGCGTCGAGATCGACCAGGCCCTCGTCCGCGAGCTGCAGGACGAGGGTCGCCGTCCAGACCTTGGTGATGGAGCCGATTTGGAATACCGAATCGACGGTGGCCGGGACGCCGGTGCCGAGATTCAGCACCCCGGCGGCCGCGGTGGCCGTCTCGTCGCCGACCGCCACCGCGAGCACGGCGGCGGGGACCCGGTGGTGTTCCAGCAGCGCGGGAAGTTCCTGCTCCAGCCGCCTGCGGAGAGCGTCGAGCTTGTCCATTCCGGGAAGGTAGCGCTCCGCCGGGCCGGAAACTTCGTCGCGGCACACGGAAAAAGCGGCCGCGACCTGGAGAGCCCGACGAACCTCAGACCAGCACTTCGCCATCCCGCGCGACTACCCGGCCGCCGGCAAGCACGAGCGCCCGCGCCGGCACCCGCATCAACGCGTCCGGCACGTTCTCCGCCGCCACCAGGACCACGTCCGCCCGGCAGCCCGGCGCCAGGTCATGCCGCTCCCGGTCCACGAACGGAGCCGCCCGCCGCGTCGCCAGTTCCACCGCCGCGGTCAGGTCCTCGTCCGTGCGCAGCCCGTGCAACCGAGCGAAGCCGAGCGCGATCTGCAGAATGTCACCGTCGCCGTACGGGGACCAAAGGTCGCGGATCCCGTCCGTGCCGAGGCCGACTGGGATCTCGCGCGCGGACAGTTCGGTCCACGGCAACGGGGCCACCCGTACCGGAGCGACCGTCGCCAGCGAGATGCCCGCCTCGGCGATCCGGTCGAGCAGCGCCGCCTGCCGCGCCGGGGGAACCTCGCCGAGCGCGAACCCGTGCGACACCGTGACCTTGCCCTGCAGCCCGGCGCGCACAGTCCGGTCGGCGATCAGCTCGTACTGGAACGCGCCCAGCTCGCCCCCGTCGTGCAGGTGGATGTCGAGGCCGACGCCGCGCCGCTCGGCGATCTCGAACAGCCCGTCGAGCTGGCCGACCGGGTCGCGGTCGATGCCCGCCGGGTCGAGGCCGCCGATCCGGCCCGCGCCCGCCGCCGCGGCCTCATCAAGGAGCTTCAACACCCCGGGCCGGCGCAGCACGCCGTCCTGCGGGAAGGCCACGATCTCGACCTCCACCGCGCCGCCCAGCCGTTCCGCGGCCTCCCGCACGATCTCGATGCCGCGCAAACCAAGCCCGAGGTCGACGTCCACGTGGCTGCGTGCCGCCGTGGTGCCGTGCCGCAGAAACTCCCGCAGCACTGTCTCGGCGATCTCGACGCTCGGGATCCCCAGCGCGTCCCGCTCGGCGCGCTCGTGCGCGATGCGGCCTTCGGTGGTCGCGACGCCGCCGTAGGAGACCCACGGCTTGCCCCACCAGCTCTTGTCGACGTGCGCGTGCGAGTTGACGAAACCGGGCAGTGCGAGCAGCCCCGCGCCGTCGATCCGCTCACCCTCCACCGGGGCCGAGCCCGCGGGCCGGACAGCGGAGATGCGGTCGCCGTCGAGGACGATGTCGGCCAGGTCGCCGCCCCACGGGCGCACGCCGGTCACAGTGAGAGAAGCCATAATAATGGTATACCAAACTCCGGGGTCGCTGTCCCGCGAGCCTGGCCCTGACACTCCCAGGAGTGCGGGGTACTGGCCGCGCCGCGCCACCGGAAGCACCATGGACAGCGGCCGCGGCGGCACCAGACCGGCGCGGCGGGAAAGAAGGGCGGAACATTGACCGACAACCTCCCCGGCGGGACATTCACGCTGGCCGGACGCACCGTCGCCCGCCTGGGATACGGCGCGATGCAGCTGGCCGGCCCCGGCGTCTTCGGACCGCCGGCCGACCGCGACGAGGCGCTCGCGGTACTGCGCACGGCTGTCGAACTGGGCGTGAACCACATCGACACCGCTGACTTCTACGGGCCGTACGTGACGAACGAACTGCTCCGCGAAGCACTCGCGCCGTACGACGGGCTGCAGATCGTCACCAAGGTCGGCGCGGTCCGCGACGACACCGGCGGCTGGATCCACGAACGTTCGCCCGAGCAGCTGCGCGAACAGGTGGAGTCGAACCTGCGCAACCTCGGCGTCGAGGCGCTCGATGTAGTGAACCTGCGCGTCGGCGGCGGCCCGGACGGCCACTCCCCGGTGCCGGGGTCGCTGGCCGAGCCGTTCGGCGCGCTCGCCGAGATGCGCCAGGAAGGCAAGATCAAGGAACTCGGCGTGAGCGTGGTCGACGCCGAGCAGGTGGCCGAGGCGCAGTCGATCGCACCGGTGGTCACCGTGCAGAACTGGTACAACGTGGCACACCGCGGGGACGAGAAGCTGATCGAATCCCTTGCCGGGCAAGGTATTTCCTACGTCCCGTTCTGGCCGCTCGGCGGATTCAACCCACTGCAGTCCTCGACGCTGGACACCGTCGCGGCCCGCCTCGGCACCAGCCCGAAGTCCGTCGCACTGGCGTGGCTGCTGCACCAGTCGCCGAACATCCTGCTGATCCCCGGCACGTCGTCGGTCGCGCACCTGCGCGAAAACGTGGCCGCGGCGGATCTGGAACTGCCCGCGGACGCACTGGCCGAATTGGACACGATCGCCGAGTGAGGACAAATCGGGGTGATGACTGTCGAATCGCACAGTCATCACCCCGAAGCGGAAAACACCACAATGGTTTCCGATGAACAACCAGAAAACTCCCCGCACCCCGTTCCCTTAACCAACGAACGACGGTGCAGCGAAGAGCGCGACCCGATTAGCGTGACCGCTGGCAATTCCCGCCACGCTAAGGAGAAAACGGGCCGATGAACGTCAACCGCGCCTGCGCCGCGATTTTCGCCGTTTCCGCGCTGATCGCCGCCCCGGCCACCGCGTCGGCCGCGGTGGCCGAGCTGCCCAGCTACGACCAATGGCAGGCCGACGTGCGCGCCGCCGTCGATCCCGCCATTCCGTGGCTCGCCGACCGGGTCGCCAAGGGCGGGTCGAAGCTCTCGATCGTGCTGGACATCGACAACACCTCGCTCGAGACCGAATACCACCCCGGCGAACCGAACCGGCCGGTGCTCGCGGTCGCCCAGTGGGCGGGCCAGCACCAGGTTTCCGTGCTCTTCGTGACCGCCCGGACCAGCTCCTCCTCGGCCCGCACGCAGCTGAGCGCCGCGGGCTACCCGATCGACGCGATCTGCACCCGCGAGTCCGGCGAGGGCACCGCGGAAGGCAAGCAGCGCTGTCGCGCCGAGTTGACCGAGCAGGGCTACACGATCACCGCGAACATCGGCAACCGGTCCACCGACCTCGAAGGCGGCGACTACGAAAAGGGCTTCAAGCTGCCGGATTACGACGGCCAGCTTTCGTAGCCAGTGCGCGGCGGCGCCGGGGAGAACCGGCGCCACCGCTCACGAGGCCAGCCACTGCTCCAGCCCGACCTTCCCCCGCCACGCCCCCTCGGCGGGCACCAGGCTGTCCTTGTCCAGCAGCGTCCCGAAGTACTTCGCGGCCGGGTCGGTCACCACCTCGCGCGGGTCCTTCCGCGCGGTCAGCACGCGCCGGATCCACTCGTCCATCGGCAGCACCTCCGGCCCGCCGATCTCGACAATGCCGCCAGCGGGCGAATCCGCCGCCGTCCGCGCGACCGCCACCGCGACATCCTCCGCCGCGATCGGCTGCGTGCCGCCGGAAGGAAGCCGCACCACGCCGTCCACCGTCGCGGTGTCCGCGATCGCGAGCGCGAACTCCAGGAACTGCGTGGCGCGCACGATCGTGTAAGCCAGGCCGCTTTCCTCGATCAGCTTCTCCTGCGCGACCTTCGCCCGCAGGTAACCGGAATCCGGCAGCTCATCAGCGCCCACGACGGACAGCGCGACGAAATGACCGACCCCGGCCTCGCGCGCGGCCCGCACCAGATTCCCGGTCGAGCGCTGGAAGAACTCCAGCACGTCGTCGTCCGCGAACGACGGCGAATTCGACACGTCCACCAGCACGTCGGCGCCCCGCAGCACCTCGGGCAGCCCTTCGCCGGTCAAGGTGTTCACGCCGGTGCTCGGCGCGGCGGCCACCACCTCGTGCCCCTCCAGCAGCCGCACGACCTGCGAGCCGATCCGCCCGGTCCCGCCGATGACGACGATCTTCATGCCCGTTCCCTCCGTCTCCGCCGCGGCGGTCGCCGCGCTCGTCACCAGTCAGGACCGGACAGCGCCCCGATTTGTGACACCCCTGCCCGCTAAGCTCGCACTCGCCCGCCGGACCAGGAAAGGAACCCGCCGCCGATGGAGGAACTCGCCGAGGCCGCCTCGGTGTTCGCGCAGGTCCGGCCGCGGCTGTTCGGGATCGCCTACCGGATGCTCGGCAGCGTCGCCGACGCCGAGGACCTGCTGCAGGACGTCTGGCTGCGCTGGCAGACCTGCGACCGCTCGGCGGTCCGCAACCCGGGCGCGTTCCTCGCCACCACCACGACCCGGCTGGCCATCACCGCGAGCCAGACCGCGCGCGTCCGGCACGAAACCTACGTCGGCCCGTGGCTGCCCGAGCCCATCGACACCACCGCGGACCCGCAGGTCGGCGCCGAGCGCGCGGCCGCGCTCGAGGTGGCCGTGCTGTTCCTGCTGGAGAAACTGCCGCCGACGGAACGGGCGGCGTACGTGCTGCGCGAGGCGTTCGACTATCCGTACCAGCAGATCGCCGACATCGTGCAGACCACCGAGGTGAGCGCGCGCCAGCTGGTCAGCCGGGCGCGCAAACACCTCGCCGCGGAGCGCCGGGCGCCGGTCGAACCGGCGGAACAGCGGCGGCTGCTCACCGCGTTCGTCGACGCCGCGCGCACCGGAGACCTGGCCACGCTGGAAAAACTGCTCGCCGAGGACGTCGTGAGCTACTCCGACGGCGGCGGCGCGGTCCGCGCGTCGCGGATTCCGGTGGTCGGCGCGGTCACGGTGGCGAAGTACGTCCGCGCGTTCGCCGACCGGTTCTGGCTCGGCACCGAGGTGCGCTGGAGCGAGGTCAACGGCCAGCCCGCGGCGGTGGTGAGCCACAGCGGCGAGGTGTTCGCGGTGCTCACCGCGTCCGCCTCGGCCGAGGGCATCGACCGCCTGTTCTGGCTGATGAACCCGGCGAAGCTGGCCGCGTATACCGCCTGAACACGGGGTACCCGCCGGGGATGAAGCGTCCCGGCCCGGTGCGCTGGCTGCACTACGTCTACGGCGGGGTACTCCCCGAGGAGTACCGCGAGTGGGTGCTGCACGACGCGACCGCGAAAACCTGGGTGCTGCGCTTCGCGTTCCGGATCTTCGCCGAGGCGCTGCCCTGGCTGATCGCGGGCTTCGTCGTGCTCCGCCTGGTCACGCCGATGCCCGCCGGCATGATCGTCGCCGCGCTCCTGATCAGCCTGCTGCTGAGCCTGTTCCTCACCGTCACCAGCGCCGACGAACTCGCCGAGGTCCGGCTCACCAAACACGGTTTCCCGCCGGGCACCGGGAAAGCGGTCCGCAAACGCCGCGGCGGCGCGTCGACGTGGCCGTGACGCGCTTGCCGAACGCGTAACCGATGGGTTACGCTTCCGCCGTGGATCTGGTCGCCAGCGCGATCGCCGACCCGGTGCGGCGCGACATCCTGGCGTTGCTGCAACGCCAGCGGCTCCCGGCCGGGGAAATCGCCGCGCGTTTCGCCATCAGCAGGCCAGCGGTGTCGCGGCACCTTCGCGTACTGCGGGAAAGCGGTCTGGTGCGGGACGAACTCGTAGGCAGGCAACGGTTTTACACCCTCGATCCGCAGGGATTCGCCGAACTGACCACCTGGCTCACCCAGCTCGTCGCCCCGACCGCCTGGCAGCAGCGGCTCGACGCACTCGAGACCGAAGTCCACCGCACCCGCCGCGAACGCCGCCGGGACGCCTCTTCCGGAGAGGAACACACCGCATGAAGCCCGTGCCCACCGCCCGAGCACACCGCCTCGCCGACAGCGTCGACCTGATCCTGCCTCGGACTTTCCGCGCGCCGATCGACGACGTGTGGGCCGCGGTCACCGAACCCGAACGCACCGCGCGCTGGTTCGGGCCCTGGGAAGGCGACGGCGCTCCCGGCCGGATCATCCGGGTCCAGATGGTGTTCGAAGAAGAGAAACCGTGGATGGACCTCCGCATCGACGCCTGCGAACCGCCGCGGCGGCTGGCTGTTTCGGCCACCGACGAATCCGGCGCCTGGCGCATGGAACTGCGGCTCGAACTCCAAGGCGCGACGACGGAACTGCAGCTGGTGCACCACCTGGACTCCGCGGCCAAGATCCAGGACGCCGGCCCCGGCTGGGAGTACTACCTCGACATGCTCACCGCCGCCTTCGAGGGCGCTCCGCTGCCGGACTTCGCGGACTACCACCCGGCGATGACGCCCTATTTCGCCGATTTGGCCGGAAAGGTCTCCTGACCGCCCGTCAATAGTCCACTTCGGACAGTCGGTGCCCGAACGAAATGTCCTTGAGCAGCCCCGACTTCCCCACCTGTCCGCGAATCACGTGGCCGACTCACCGAATCCCCACCGGCATATGGAGTACACTGCTGTACCAGTTACTTTCAGTAGTCCCGCGTGACGAGGTGTGGGCCGGTCCGGTGGGAGGTGCACGGTGGACACGACACTGGGCAGCACCCCGGTGGCGGACGCCCGCGGCGACGAGCGCACTGACGCCGAACTTCTCGCCGCCGTCCGCGCCGGAGATTGCCAGGCAGGGGGCGAATTATTCCGGCGGCACGTCACGCTGATGCGCCGCGTCGCCGCCGGTTTGGTGCGCCAGCAGGCAGAACGCGACGACCTCGTCGCGGAGGCCTTCGCGCGCGTGCTCAGCACGGTCGCGGCGGGCGGCGGCCCGGAATCGAACGCGCCCGCGTATCTCGTGGCCACCATGCGAAATCTCTTCGCGCGCTGGAGCCGCCACGAAAATCGTATCGATCTGTACGCAACGGTTCCGGAACCCGTAACTCTCGACGGCGGCGCTGACGAACTCGCAGTCATGCGCTCGGAAGACCGCTTGGTGTGGTCGGCCTACCGCACCCTGCCCGGACGCTGGCGGACCGTGCTGTGGCGCATGTCCGCCGAAGGCAACACCCCGGCGGAACTCGCGCCCGTGCTGGGCGTTTCGCCGAACGGCGTCGCGGTGCTCGCCCGCCGCGCCCGCGAAGGGCTGCGCCAGGCGTACCTGCAAGTCCAGGTGCCGGACGCGGAATTGCCGCAGTGCCAAGAAGTCCGCCGCCGGATGGGCGCGTGGCTGCGCGGCACGCTGCCCGCCCGCCGGGCCGGGGTCCTCGCCGGGCACCTCGCCGAATGCGAGCCGTGCCACGCGGTCGCCGCCGAACTGGCCGAGGTCAACCGCGAACTGCCCCGGATGGCGGGCTGCTGCGATCCGGCGATCCCGAAGCCGCGCTGACCAGATTCCCGGTGATCAGGTTGACCATGAAGGCGAACCGCTCGTGCCCGGTGCCGGACGTCAGCTCCGCCGCGTACTCCCGGGTCTTCGGGAACTTCTCCTCCGGCAGCCCGGAAAACCGGTCGATCAGCTCCTCCCGGCTGAGCACCCACTCGCTGTCGTGCTGCTGTTGCCGCTGCTGAACGAGTGACCGCTCCCAGGCATACGCGGTGACGTAAAGCGTGAGCGAATCCAGCGCCCACGCCGCGGTCTGCGGTTCGACCCCGCCGGCCAGCAGAATCGCCAGTATCCCCTCGCTGACCCGCAGTGTTTCCAGATGCGTCGGGACCATCGCGAGCGCGGCGCGGGACACGCCGGGGTACTTCAGGTACAGGTCGCGGATCTGGCCGTAAACGTCCAAGACCTGCTGTCGCCACGTCTCCGGATCCGGTTCGGGCAGTTCGATCTGTGAGCAGAGCCTGCCGATGAGCAGATCGTCGAGATCCTCTTTGTTGACGATGTGCGCGTACAGCGACGACGGTCCGGTGCCGAGCACGGCGGTGACCCGGCGGACGGTCAGCGCGTCGTACCCCTCGGTGGCGACGACCTGCAGCGCGGCGTCGGTGATCCGGTCGACGGTGATGGGTTCTTTCCGCGGTTTCGGCGCGGCCTCGGCACTGGCCGGCGCGTGCCGGGCGGCGCGGCGCTCTCGGGGGGCAGCGGGCATGCCGGTCACTATAGCTTGACACGAACTTAGTTCGTCTTCTAGAACTTAGTTCGTGACTACTGAACTTAGTTCGTCTCCGCGCGCCGAGCCGCTTCCGCTGGTCCAGGCGTGGCTGGTGCTGGCGGTCGTGGTGATCGCCGACCTGATGGACCTGATCGACACCAGCGTCGCCGCGCTCGCCGGCCCCTCGATCCGCGCCGACCTCGGCGGCGGGCCGATGACCCTGCAGTGGGTGCTGTCGGCCTACACCGCGGCGTTCGCGCTCGGGCTCGTGACGTCCGGCCGCCTCGGCGACCTGCTCGGCAGGCGCCGGCTGTTCCTGATCGGCATGACCGGCTTCACCCTCGCGTCGCTGGCCTGCGGGCTCGCGCCCAGCGCCGGGTCGCTGATCGAGGCCCGCGTGTTCCAGGGCCTGTTCGGCGCGGCGATGATCCCGCAGGGCATCGCGCTGGTGAAGGTCGTCTTCCCGCCCGAGCAGCTGCGCAAGGCGCTGATGCCGTTCGGCCCGATCATGGGACTGGCCACCGTCGCCGGGCCGATCCTCGCCGGCTGGCTGCTGCACCTGAACCTCTTCGGCAGCGAATGGCGCTCGATCTTCCTGATCAACGTCCCGTTCGGCATCCTCGCCGGACTGCTCGGCCTGCGCGTGCTGCCGCGACACAGCGGCGAAGACCGTGGCGCCCGGCTCGACCTGCGCGGCGTCGGCCTGCTCACCGCCGCGTCCGCGCTGCTGATCGTGCCGCTCATCCAGGGCCGCGACCTCGGCTGGCCCGTGTGGACGTACGTGCTGATGGCCGCCGGCGTGGTCGCCTTCGGCTTGTTCGCCAGGTCCGAACGCCGCAGCAGCCATCCGGTCATCGCACCGTCGCTGTTTTCCAAGCGCGGCTTCGTGTTCGGACTGCTGATCACCGGCGGGTTCTACGCCTCGCTCAGCGGTTTCGTGCTCGTGGTGAACCTGCTGCTCCAGTCCGGCCTCGGCTGGACGCCGCTGCAGTCCGGTTTCGCCCTGCTCCCCTGGGCCGCCGGCACCGCCATCGCGACCCTGCTGTCCGGCGCGGTGCTCGCCGCGAAACTCGGTCGCGCGTCCCTCCACTTAGGACTTTCGATCGCGGTCGCCGGTTTGCTCGCCCTGTGGTGGTCGATCGCGCACTGGGGCGCTGCGATCACCAGCTGGCAGCTCGCGCCCGCACTCTTCCTCACCGGAGCCGGTTCCGGTTTGCTGTTCATCCCGCTTTTCGATTTCATCCTCGGCGACGCGACCCCCGAAGAAGTCGGCAGCGGTTCCGGAATGCTCAACGCCGCCCAGCAATTCGCCGGAGCCATCGGCGTCGCCGCGCTCGGCACGGTGTTCTTCGCCCGCGGCGGGCCGTCCTGGATTCCCGCCGCCGAACTGGTTTTCGGCCTCTGCGCCGGGCTGTACCTCGTGGCACTGGCCCTAGTCCGCTTCCTGCCGAAACATTCCGCTCTATAACCGGAGAAATCGCAATGCCGAAAACCGCCCTGATCACCGGAACCAGTCGCGCCGCCGGACTCGGTTTCGCCGTCGCCCAGCTCCTGTCCGAACAGGACTATCACGTCCTCCTCACCGCCCGCGAGCCCACCCGAGCCGAGTCCCTCGCCACGAGACTCCCGAACGCCACCGCACTGCGGCTCGACCTCACCGATCCGGCCACCATGACCGCCGCCGCCGATTACCTGGCCGATGCCTTCGGCCATCTCGACGTATTGGTCAACAACGCCAGCGGCACCGTCGATTTCGCCGCACTGTCCGCCCTCGACGCCGATCCGGCCGCCGTCCAGTCCGCTTTGGACATTGACGTACTCGGCCCGTGGCAGCTGACCCAGCTGCTGCTGCCACTGCTGAAAGCCGCCCCGGCAGCCCGGATCGTCAATGTTTCCAGCGTTTCCGCACTGCAGATCTCGACCGGGCTCGATCTCGGCGCGAGCCTGCGCGCCCCGGCGCATTCCTTCGCCAAGCACGCGTTGAACACCCTCACCGGAGTTCTCGCCTCAGCGCTGCGAAACACGCCGATCCTCGTCAACGCCGTCGATCCGGGAGAAACCGCCACCCACCCCGAACGCGGCGACGAAGAGACCGCCCGCCCCGCCCTCGAAAGCGCCCGTGGCGTGGTTTGGGCGGCGACGCTGCCTTCCGGCGGCCCGACCGGCGGCTACTTCCTCGACGGCCAGCCGGTTTTGTGCCTGCTGCCCGGCAACGAAAACACCGCGGGCCCGGACCTGTCCGGTCCGGGCCCGCGGCGGGAAAACCCTTCAGTGCGCCAGGATCAGTGACCCAGGTGCAGGTTGTCCAGGTGCAGGTTGCCCGCGTGCGCTTCGAGGCCGTGGGCCGCGTCCTGCAGGTGGGTCTGCACCTCGTTGAGCGGCGCGGCGGCGTGCGCGGCGTCCGGCAGCTCGCCGGAGGTCGCGTGCTGCGTGCCGGTCTCGACCGTGTCCTGAACAGCGTTCGTGACGTGCTGCGCGGCGGCGTTGACGGCCGGCGCGTGCGCGGTCGCACCCTCGATGGCGTGGGTCAGCGAACCCGCGTTCGGGGCGGCCGGCAGCTCCGGAGCGTGCGGCAGCTCGCCGACGCCCGGGACCGACGGGGCCTGCGGCAGCGAACCGACACCCGGCACCGCCGGGACCGCCGGAACGGCCGGAGCCGCGGGAACGCCCGGGACACCGGCCGGGACGGCGGGCAGGGCCGGAACCGCGGCGGCGGCGTGGTCCAGCGTGCCGGACAGGTCGCCCGCCGAGGTCAGGTCGCCGGTGGCCTGCGTCAGGTCGGCGCGGACGTCGTGCTCGCCGACCGGGGTCGAGCCGATCGCCTCGTTGACGGTGCCCAGCAGGTGCGAGCCGCCCTGGCGGACGTCCTCGACGACACCGCTGACCGGGCCGCCGACGACCGGCAGCTTGCCGGTCTCGGACACGACGGCCTTCCAGGTCAGCGCGTCGCCGAGGTGGTTGGTGGTCGCGTCGACCGCGGAGCCGACGAGCTTGCCGTCGAAGACGTGCTCGCCCACCGCGTTCACGGTGTTCTGGGTGTCGATCGCGGCGGCGTCGACGATCGGGCCGACGACCGGCACCGAGTGGGTCGCCTCGGCGACGTGGTCCAGCACGCCGGAGACCGCGCCCAGCGCACCGTGGGTGACGGTGTTCAGGCCGGTCGCGTCGGCGACGTTGCTGACGCCCTCGAAGACCGGGCTCAGGTTCGGCAGCGCGCCGGCGAGACCGCCGAGGCCGTCGCCCGCCTGGTGCGCCACCGGCTCGGCGGCGGCGTTGGCCTGGTCGAAGGCGCCGGCCAGGTCGGCCGACGGCACGCTCGGCGCGGCGGGCACGCCTGGCACGGCCGGGATGCTCGGGGCGGCCGGGACGCCCGGCACCGCGGGAACGGCGGGGGCGGCCGGCAGCGGGGCGCTGTCCATGACCAGCGGCATGATGTCCTGCACGTCGGCCGGGCTCAGCTCGCCGAGGCCGGCGCCGTTCAGCACCCCCTGCGGGTCGGCTTTGTAGTCCGCCAGCGACTGCGGGTCGTTCAGCAGGTTCAGCGCGAATTCGTGCAGCGTCTGCACCGGGCCCATAGTTCGTATTCTCCTGTGATGACAACGGATCGGGGTGGGGTGTCCGAGAAAACGGACGAGCCGGCTGCGAGCCGGCTCCTTTTCCGAAGATAGGACTCCGCCGATGGCCCGCCATCGGGGGGTCACCCGGGTCCGCCGGGGCACCCACTAGGGACTTCGCCGATCCCCCGATTAGGGGCATTAGGGGATTCGGCGCGTCCGCACTGGTCACAGGGTTGCGCGCGGACTACTCCGCCGAGCGCCGCCCACCCCACCGATCGGGGGACAGACGCGGGTCGCCCGGAAAGGTTCGCCAGGACCACCCGTTGGTGTGACACCTACAAGGCTTTTCGCCGCGGCGCCGACCGGTGCCGGGAGCCGAAACGGCGGGGAACCGGGCGAACCCGAACTCCCCGCCGTTTTCGGCTGCCGAGCGGAAGGCCGACACGGAATTCGTACCGGATATTGCGGAACGAAGTTGATCTCGCTCCGCTTTTCGGCCGCTCTCGCGAAATCCGTTGTCGCCGCGCGCTCCCCGGCCGCCGGGCCCGGCAGGCCGAGGCGGAGGTCCGTGAAGGACTCCTTGAGGGAATCTGATTCCCTCAAGGAGTCCTTCACGGACAGCGGCGGGACCAGCCGCGGCAAGTCGTTCAGGCGGTGGCCACCCGGACGGAGTCCGGCATCGCCAGTTCCTTCAGCAGCTCCTCCTGCCGCCGCCGGTACGACGCCACGTTGGCCAGCTTGATCTCCTCGTACCCGCGCACCGCGTCCGGCAGCGCGGCCAGCTCGACCAGCCGGGCGTCGCCGCGGTCGGCCACCTCCAGCGCACGCGTCAGCGCCTGCCGGTACTCCCCGATCAGCGCCCGCTCGACCCGGCGGACCTCCGCGCGGCCGAACGGGTCCAGCCGGGTGCCGCGGAGTTTGCGCATGGCCCGCAGCGCCACGAACGCCGGACGGAAGCCGCGGCCGCCGAGGCTGATCTTGCGGTTCATGCCCAGCGCGCGCAGCACCGGCGGGTGCAGCCGGTGCGCGAACCGCGTGCCGACGCCGAACTGGGCTTCGATTTCCGCGGTCAGCTGCGGGTCCAGCGACAGGCGGGCGACCTCGTACTCGTCCTTGTAGGCCATGAGCTTGTAGAGGTTGCGCGCGACCTCCTCGGTCACCGAAGCGGTCGCCCGGGTGCGGACCCGCTCGACGAATTCCGCGTACTCCCGCGCGTACCGCTCGTCCTGGTAGGCGATGAGGTCCGGGATCCGGATGTCGAGCAGTCGGCCGAGTTCGCCGTCCGCCGCCACCAGCGCCCGCACCCGGCGGACCGCTTCCGGGTCCACCGCGGCGGGTGCCGAGGCCGCCGAGGACGGGGAGAGTTCCGCGGTGAGCGCGTCCGGGTCGGCGACCAGCTGCCTGCCGCGCCGGAACGCCTGCAGGTTCGTCTCCACCGCGGTGCCGTTGATCTTGATGGCCTGTTCCAGGCTTTCCGCGGTCACCGCAAGCACGCCGGTCTGGTAGGCCGCGCCGAGCTGGAGGATGTTGGCGAACTGGTCGTCGCCGAAGATCTGCTCGGCGAGGCCGCGCGCGTCGAGGTAGTGCCCGGCGGCGGTCGCGTCGCCGAGCGCCGCCCGGATGCTCGACTGGTCGGGGTAGGAAACCTCCTTGTCCACCACCATTCGCCCGGTCGGAACCTCCGAAGTGGACACGACGGCGACAGTGCGCTCGGCGTCGGCCACGCCGAGGTACGCGGGGTCGGCGGCGACCAGCGCGTCGCACGCGAGGTAGAGGTCGCACTCCCCGTTGGCGAGTTTCGGAGCCTGCTCGACGGCGCCGGTGGAGATCTTCACGTCCGAGACGACCGCGCCGCCCTTCTGCGCGAGGCCGGTCTGGTCGAGGGTGCGCACCTGCTTGCCGTCGAGAACCCCGGCGACGCCGAGGATCTGCGCGACGGTGACCACGCCGGTGCCGCCGATGCCGGTGATCCGCACGGCGACGTCCGACCGGGTTTCCGCCGGTTCCGGCAGGACGTCCGCGCTGATCGGGGTCAGGTGGCGGCGCTTGACCTCGCCGGTCGGGACCACGGTCAGGAACGACGGGCAGTCGCCGTCGAGGCACGAGTAGTCGACGTTGCACGACGCCTGGTGGATCTGGGTCTTGCGGCCGAACTCCGTCTCGACCGGTTGCACCGAAAGGCAATTCGACTTCACGCCACAGTCGCCGCAGCCTTCGCAGACACGCTCGTTCACGAACACCTTGCGCGCGGGCGTTTCCTGCTTCCCGCGACGGCGCTTGCGACGCTTCTCCGCCGCGCATTCCTGCTCGTGAATCAACACCGTCACGCCGCGATGCGCAGCCAGTTCCTCTTGCGTGCGAAGAAGTTCCGACCGGTCCCGGACCTCGACCCCACGCGGCAGCTTCCGCTTACGCAGCCGGCGCGGCGCGTCCGAGGTGATGACGACCTTCGCCGCGCCCTCGGTCAGCAGCAGCGCCGCCACCTTCTCCACGGACAGCCCGCCGACCGCGTCCTGGCCGCCGGTCATCGCGACCGCGGAGTTGTAGAGCAGCTTGTAGGTGATGTCGACGCCCGCCGCGACCGCCGCGCGCACCGCGAGGCTGCCGGAGTGCATGAACGTGCCGTCGCCGATGTTCTGCATCAGGTGCGGCGTCTCGACGAACGGGGCCATGCCGATCCACTGCGCGCCCTCGCCGCCCATCTGGGTCAGCCCGACGACCTCGCCGACCTGCTCCGGCTCCATGAACAAAGCCATGGTGTGACAGCCGATTCCGGCACCGACGAGCGTTCCGTCCGGGACCTTGGTGGACGAGTTGTGCGGGCAACCGGAGCAGAAGTACGGCGTGCGGGCCAGCAGCGGCACCGAAATCCGCTCGCGGCGGCGCCGTTGTTTCCAGGCCGCGACGGGTTCCGCGTCCGGCAGGCGCTTGGCCAGTCCGCTCGCGATGCGGTCCGGGTCCAGCTCGCCCAGTTCGGTGAAGAGCACCTGGCCGCGCTCGTCGGACTTGCCGTACACGCGCGGCGCGCCGGTGCGGCCGTAGAGGATTTCCTTGATCGCCGGTTCGACCAGCGCGCGCTTTTCCTCGACCACCAGGATTTCGTCGAGCCCCTCGGCGAATTCCTTGATGATCTCCGGTTCCACCGGGTACACGACGCCGAGCTTCAGCAGCCGGATGCCGTAGCGGGACAGCTCGGCTTCGTCGAGGCCGAGCATCCGCAACGCCTGCCGCAGGTCCAAATAGGACTTTCCGGCGGTGACGATGCCGACCCGGTCGTCCGGTCCGGACCGGACGATCCGGTTGATTCCACTGGCGCGCACGTATTCCATCGCGAGCGGCAGCCGGACGCGGTGCAGGCTGTGCTCGAGCGTGATCAGTTCCGGGCCGAGCAGGCGGCTGTTCGGCTGGTGCTTGTACGCGCCCTCGGGCATCTCCGGGGCGGTCCACTGCGAGTCGACCAGCGCGGTGCCGCCGGAGTCCGCGACGTTCGCGACGATCTTCATCGACGACCACAGCCCGCTCGCGCGGGAAAGTTCGACCGCGTGCCTGCCGTGCTCCAGCACGTCCTGCGAATCGGCCGGGAAGAACACCGGCATCGCGAGGTCGGCGAGCGCGTGCTCGGACGCGCACGGGATGGTCGAGGACTTCGCGTTGGGGTCGTCGCCGACCAGCGCGACCGCGCCGCCGCGCGGATCGGTGCCGGCGAGGTTCGCGTGCCGCAGCGCGTCGGTGGCCCGGTCCAGGCCGGGAGCCTTGCCGTACCACATGCCGACCACGCCGTCCGGCCGCATCGTGCCCGCCCGCGCGGCGAGCTGGCTGCCCATGACCGCGGTCGCGCCGAGTTCCTCGTTGACGCCCGGCTTGTGCACGATGTTGTGCTCGGCCAGCAGCGCCGACCGCCGCGCCAGCTCCAGGTCGAACCCGCCGAGCGGCGAACCCTGGTACCCCGACACGAAGGCCGCCGAGTCCGCGCCGTTGTCCCGGTCCAGCCGGATCCGGTCGAGCAGAACCCGCACCAGCGCCTGCACCCCGGTCAGGTAGACAACGCCCGCTTCGCGCACGTACCGGTCTTCCAACGTGAAGGCGTTCATCCGCACTTCCCTTCCGCACGCCATCAGCCCACGGGCACCCGCCGTTGGGACGTGAGCCACCTCACCTCACGCTCGGACCCCGGCGCAACGTGCCCGGCCACTGTAGTGGCAAGGACGCAAAGGATGACGCGCGAGAGGCCCGTTCGGGCAGATCTGTTGCGTACGATGCCGCTCATGGCCGAAGAACTGCTGGACGCGACCGACCACGAGATCATCGCGTTGCTCCGCGAGGACGCCCGGCGCACGTTCTCGGACATCGCCGCGCGAGTGTCGCTCTCCACGGCGGCGGTGAAGCGGCGCGTCGACCGGCTCCGGGAGAAGGGCGTGATCACCGGCTTCACCGTGCAGGTCGACCACGCGAAACTCGGCTGGGGCATCGAGGCGTTCGCGCAGCTGAGGTTCTTCGGCAGCACGAACGTCGCCGAGATCGTGGAGACCACCACGCGGATCCCGGAGGCGCAGGCGGTGTTCACCATCGCGGGCGATCCGGACGCGGTGGTGTGGCTGCGCAGCCGCGACATGGCGCACCTGCAGAGCACGATCGACGAACTGCGGCGCAGCCACCGGATCACCAGCACGCGGACGCTGATCGTGCTGGACTCGTGGGTGCGCGGCGAGGATCGCCCGGAGTGACCCCCGCGACCGAGTAGGGTCGCCCGGTGACCGAAGCGCGCACGGGGAGGGAACGGCATGTCCGCTGATCCGGCCAGCGAGGCCCGGCCTCGCCGCGGCCGTCCGCGCGGCACCAGCGCGCGGCAGCTGGAGGAGATCGCGCTGCGGCTGTTCACCGAACAGGGGTTCCACGAGACGACGGTGGACCAGATCGCCAACGCGGCCGGGGTCAGCCGGCGGACGTTCTTCCGGTACTACGAAGCCAAGTCGGACGTGCTGTGGAACGAGTTCGACTCCGAGGTCGACACGATCCGGGAGCTGCTCGCCGAGATGCCGGAGGATCTTCCGGTGCTGGAGGCGGTCCGGCGGGCGGTGCTGGCGGCTAATCACTACCGGGCTGAGGACGTGCCTGAGTTGCGGATGCGGATGAATCTGCTCAGCACGGTGGCGGAATTGGCGGCTAGTGCTACTCGGCATTACGACGCTTGGGAGCGGGCGGTGATCAGTTTCGTCGCGCGGCGGACTGGGCAGCCGGAGGATTCGCTGTATCCGCTCGCGGTGGGGCGGGCGGTGCTGGCTACTTGCCGGGCGGCTTATGAGCGGTGGTCGGCTCGGGCGGATGCTGATTTGACGGTGTATTTGGATGCTGGGTTGCGGGCTTTGGGGGCTGGGTTTTCCGATGACGTGTTGGTGGGGGAACCCGTTGCTGGGGGGCACCCCGAAGCTTGATTGTGCTGACGGTTCGGGGGTGCTTGTCAAGGCGGGAAAGATGCCTTGACAAGCACCCCCGAACCGCAGGGAGGCTTCGTATCGGGGTGCGGGGGAGGGACTGGGTGCACCTTTCTTTGGGTGCATCGGTGCTGGGTGGTCCGTGAAGGACTCCTTGAGGGAATTAGATTCCCTCAAGGAGTCCTTCACGGACGGTCTAGCAGGGTGGTTAGGGCGGCGGGGGCGGCTGCTGCGCCGCTTAGGGGTGCCAGCGGGCGCCGGAATCTCGGGCGAAGCGTTCTGCTTCCTCGCAGTCTTCTGCGGGGGCCAGGATTAGTAGCTCCTCGCATGCGCGGGCGGCGGGTAGTGGGTCTTGATCATCGGTGGCTCGGCAGTCTGACAAAAGCAGGATTGTTTTTCGGGCTGCGCGCGAGGTGGCGAGTTGTTCATTTGCTTTGCGCAGGGCCGCCGCTAATGCCGTTACGCCGTGGCCGCGCAGTTCCAAAACTGACTCCACCACCGCGGCTTTGGATCGCGAGGACCGTAGGGGGCGGATGACCTCCGCCGTGCGGGCGAAGGACACCACTGCATGTTCCACCGGGGCTCGCCACGAACATGCCGCTGTGGTGAGGGCGGCAGCGGCCAATCTCGCGCCGGTCATCGAGCCGCTGGTGTCGATTACCAAGCACAGCGCCAATTCTGGGCGCGCCCAACGACGGGCGACCAGATCGTCCAGCGCTGGGACGCTCCCGACGGCGGCCGCGTCGACCAGGGCGGGCATTGAGCGGTCCAGGTCGAGTTCGCCGCCTCGGTCGGCGCGGTCTCGGCGTAGTTTTCCCACGCCTCGGGCCCGTGCGACGCCGCGGCGGGCGACGTCGATGATCAAGCGGCGGGCCAGATCCCGGGCGGCGGCGCGGAGGGATTCGTCGGTCGCCTTGCTCATTTCGACTAGCAAGGCCATTGCCTCGTCGGCGTTCTCGCGGAAGACCGTGCTGAACGCTTCCTCGTCCAGCACGCCGACCTCGGGGGAGATTTCGGCGAACCGGCCGTTCTTCGACAGTTCGGACCGTGGTGTGGTGCTGCTGCGCGCCGAGCCTGGACGGGGCGGTCGTTGCTGGGGTGGGCCCGCCGGCGGCGGGCTCAGGCTTCCCCCGGCGGGTCACCGGCTTCCGAGTCCTCTGGGGTGGATTCCGCGCCGAAGACCGCCGCGTACAGCTCGTCGATCACCGATTCCGGGGTACGGCCGCTCGATTCGTGCAGTGCGATCCGGCCGGAAAGCGCGGCCAGGGCGGCGTCGTGTCCGATGCGCCAGTCCATCGCCGAGGCGTCGCGGATCCGGGCCAGGGAAACCGCCAGCCGCACCACGTCGATCGCGCCGCGGACCGACGAACCGACTCGGACGTCTGGGTGTTCGCGGGTGCGCCGGACCAGGTCCACCACTTGGTCCCGCCAGTCCGGGGGCACCATCGGACCGCGGCGGGCGACGATGTCGCTTTCCTCGTCCTGGCTCTGGTATCCCATCACGATCCGGCAGACCCGGTCGTAGATGGCCGACGAAATCCGTGCCGTGCCGACCGCGTCGAACGGATTCATCGCGGCTACCAAGCGGAATCCGTCCGCGGCGCGTACTCGGCCCAGACGCGGCACATGCAGCTCCGCCTCGGACATCACGGTGATCAGGACGTTGAGCGTCTCCTCCGGGATCCGGTTGACCTCCTCGACGTACAGCAGGCCACCGGTGCGCAGCGCCTCGATCAGCGGACCGTCCACAAAGGTCTCCGGCACGTAGCCCTCGGCCAGCACCCGGGACGGGTCGAACTGTCCGACCAGCCGTGCGGGCGTCAGTTCGGCGTTGCCTTCCACGAACACGAACGGTGAGCCGCCCGCCTCCGCGACCGCGCGCAGCAGCGTGGTTTTGCCGGTGCCAGGCGGGCCTTCGAGCACGACGTGCGCACCGCAGTCGAGACCGGCCAGCAGCAGCTCGATCTCGCGACGGCGGCCGACGACGTCCGCGGCCAGGAGGGAAACCGCGGGCTGCGGACCGGAAACCGGCCCGCAGCCCGTCGACACAGCCGTCACGGCGCGTCGTGGACCAGCACGCCGCGCACGTTCCGGCCCTCCAGCAGATCGTCGTACCCCTGGTTGACCTCTTCCAGGGTGTACGTGCGGGTGATGATCTCGTCCAGCTTCAGGTCCCCGCTCTGGTACAGCCCGAGGATCTTCGGGATGTCCGTGGTCGGGTTGCAGTCGCCGAACAGGCTGCCCTTCACCGTCTTCTTGAACAGCGTGAGGATCGAGCCGGGGAGGTTGACGTTGTTGACCGACAGTTTGTTCAGCCCGGTCAGCACGATCGTGCCGCCCTTGCCGGTGGCGTTGAACGCGCCGGTCACGATCTCCTCGGTGACGATGCCCGCGGTGACGATCGTCTTGTCCGCGCCGTTGCCGTTGGTGAACGACTGCGCCAGTTCGGCCGCTTCCTCCGGCGTCGCGACCGCGTGCGTCGCGCCGAGTTCCATCGCCTTCTCCCGCTTGTTCTCCAGCGGGTCCAGCGCGATCACGTTCTTCGCGCCGGCGTAGCGCGCGCCCTGCACCGCGTTGATGCCGATGCCACCGACGCCGGACACGATCACCGTCTCGCCGGGGCGGACGTTGGCCGCGTTGACCGCCGAGCCCCATCCGGTCGGGACGCCGCAGCCGACGAGGACGGCCTTGTCCAGCGGCAGGTCGTCGTCGACCTTCACCACCGAGTTCTGGTGGATGGTCGAGTACTGGCTGAACGTGCCGAGCATGCACATCGCGCCGTATTCCTTGACCGGGCCGGGGCCGCTGAACGGGAACCGCTCGCCCGGCAGGTAGCCCTCGAGGATCGTGGCGCCCATGTCGCAGATCGCCTGCTGCCCGGTGGAACACCAGCGGCACACGCCGCAGTTCGGGATGAACGAGCACACCACGTGGTCGCCCGGCTTGACCCGGGTGACGCCGGGGCCGACGTCCTCGATGATGCCCGCGCCCTCGTGGCCGAGCACCATCGGCAGCCGGGCCTCCAGGTCGCCGTGCGCGATGTGCACGTCCGAGTGGCACAGGCCGGCGTGCGTGTACCGGATCAGCACCTCGCCCTCGCCGGGGCCTTCGAGGTCGAGTTCGACCACCTCGATCGGCTTGCCCACCTCGTAGACGACCGCTGCTTTCGTCTTCATCGGGAACTCCTTTGTTCGAGCGGGCGGATCACAGCGCGATGTTCACGGATTTGGTCTGGGTGTAGAGGTCGAGCGCGGCCGCGCCAAGCTCCCGGCCCCAGCCGGACTGCTTGTAGCCGCCGAACGGCATCGCCGTGTCGAAGCCGTTGTACTGGTTGACCCACACCGAGCCTGCCTTCAGTTCCTTCGCAGTACGGTGCGCCTTCGCGACGTCGCGTGTCCAGACCCCGGCGGCCAGGCCGTATTCACTGTTGTTGGCCGCGGCGGCGACGCCCTGTTCGGCGTTGAACGGCATCGCCGCCACGACCGGACCGAAGATTTCTTCCCGGACGATGCTGAATTCCGGTTTCACGTCAACGAAAACGGTCGGCTCGATGAAGTATCCGGTGTCGCCCCAGCGTTTTCCGCCGGTGAGCGCGCGGGCGCCGTCGGCGAGCCCTTCGCCGAGATAGCGCGAAACGCGGTCGAACTGCTCCTGGGAAACCATCGGCCCCAGCTGGGTTTCCGGGTCGAGCCCCGGCCCGATCTTCACCTGGCTCGCCGCCTGCGCGACCGCCTGGGTGAACTCCTCGAAGATCGTGTCCTCCACGTACAACCGGGTTCCGGCGACGCAGCACTGGCCGTGGTTGAACATCCACGCGTTGACCGAACCCGGCACCGCGAGGTCGAGATCGGCGTCGGCGAACACCACGTTCGGGCTCTTGCCGCCTAGCTCCAGGGAAACCTTTTTCAGGTTTCCGCTCGCCGCCTGGACGATCTTCTTGCCCACCTCGGTCGAGCCGGTGAAGGCGACCTTGTCGACCCCTTCGTGGGCGGCCAGCGCGGCGCCGGCGTCGCCGAATCCGGTGACGATGTTGACCACGCCGGGCGGGAATCCGGCTTCCTCGAACAGCTTGCCCAGCAGCAGCGCGGTCAGCGGGGTCTGCTCGGCGGGCTTGAGCACCACGGTGTTGCCCGCGGCGAGCGCAGGCGCGATCTTCCACGCGGCCATCAGCAGCGGGAAGTTCCACGGGATGATCTGACCGCACACGCCGACCGGCTCGCGCAGCGTGTAGGCGTGGAACTGCGCGTCCGGCGCGAACGGCATCGACACGTTCACCGTGCTGCCTTCGATCTTGGTCGCCCAGCCCGCGTAGTAACGGAAGACGTCGGCGGCCCAGCCGGTGTCCACGGCCGTCGCGATGCCGGCGGACTTGCCGTTGTCGAGCGCTTCCAGCTGGCCGAAGATCTCCGCCCGCTCGGACAGCAGATCGCCGATGCGCCAGATCAGCCGTTCGCGCTCGTTCGGCTTCATCGCGGCCCACGGTCCCGCGTCGAACGCCTTGCGCGCGGCGGCGACGGCGCGGTTGACGTCCTCGGCCTCGCCGTGCGCGACCTCGGCGATCTTCTCCCCGGTGGCCGGGTCGTAGGTCG
Organism: Amycolatopsis sp. WGS_07; assembly: GCF_045278895.1. Classification (NCBI taxonomy): domain Bacteria; kingdom Bacillati; phylum Actinomycetota; class Actinomycetes; order Pseudonocardiales; family Pseudonocardiaceae; genus Amycolatopsis; species Amycolatopsis sp. WGS_07. Next base: position 485,797 of record NZ_CP136053.1, read on the forward strand.
GGAAGGTGCGGCCCGACGCCGCCGGTACCCACCGCCCGCCGATCAGCAGCTCCAGCGGGCCGGACACGAACTCGCGGACCTCGGTGTGCAGGGGGAATTCCACCGTTGCGGTCACCTGGCGCCTCCTCACTTCGTTGTGACGGAGGTCATCGTCACCCGGCGAACCGGGGGCGAAGTGTTACAGAAGTGGACAGTCGTCGGTCACGCCCAGCGCCTGCATGCGCCGGTACAGCGTGGTGCGGCTGATGCCGAGTTCGCGGGCCGCGCGCAGCTTGTTGCCTTCGCTGGCGCGCAACGCCGTGACGATCGCGTTCCGTTCGGCGAGTTCACGCCCGCCGAGCTGACGCGTGCGCGAGCTGCCGCGATACGCGGGCGGCAGCTGGGCGAGGTCGATCACCCCGGTGTAGGGAAGGCGGGACACCTCCCGCATCACCGCGCGCAGTTCGTGCAGGTTGCCCGGCCACGGATGGGTGCGCAGCGCGGCCAGCGCGGTGCCGGTGAAGTGCGGTTTCCGGTCAGGATATTCGTCGCGGAGCATCGCGCCGGCGATCGCGGGGAGGTCGTCGAGGCGCTCGCGCAGCGGGGCGAGGGCGACGGTTTCCGCGCATCGGGTCGCGACCGCCGCGACGGCCGGTGACATCGCGTTCGACGGGACGGAAGTGAGCAGCAAGCGGGCCGTTTTCCCACTGTCCAACGCCTCGCCGACCAGCGGCAGCAGGCTTTCCGGCAGCAGGTGGACGTCGTCGAGGACGACCGTGGTGCGCGGCTGCCCGATGAGGTCGGCGAATCGTGCCGCCCACGCGCGCGGTTCCTCGCGCAACGCGGCGGCGGCGTGCAGGACGACCGGATCGTCTGCTCCGGCTCGCGCGCGGGCTGCCGTGGTTCGGCCGGTGCCCGGTTCGCCCGTCACGAGAACCGAGCGCGCGGGTTTTGTCGCCGCGGGGGCCGGTTTTCGGCTGCTGCTCGGGCTCTTCGCGATGCGGAAGACGGCACCGTCCGTCGAACCCTCGACCCGCTCGGCTACGACCGAAAGACTGATTCCGTCACCCACATCTAGGCGAGTGTCGAACACTCCGCGTTCCGGCACCTGTGGCAGCAGCGTGCGCAGGAGGGTCGGATCGGCGGGGCGGAGCTGTTCGATGCAGGTCTCATTGGCGAACACCAGATCGCCGCCGAGCACCGCGACCGGCACGCTGCGATGGTGCGTGGCCTGCTGGAACGCCAGAAACAGCCGCCGTTCGCAGGCGCGGGCGCTCTCCAGCACGAGCTGCTCGATGTCGCCGACGACGCGTTTCACCAGCGGCCCGAAAAGCGGGTTGCCGCTGTCGCTTTCGCCGGTGATGTCGAGGACGCCTTCGATCCGCCCGGTGAGCGGATGCCGGATCGGATGGCCGTAGCAGCTGAACCGCTTCAACGCGTCGGCGTAGTGCTCCTGGCCGTGGATTTCCACCGCCTGGCGGGATTCGTGCGGCGTGCCGAGCGCGTTGGTGCCGACGCGGCCCTCGCTGAGCTGCGAACCGTCCAGTACGCCGATCTCCTCCAGCTGGCGTTGCAGGCCGCGGTCGCCGAACCAGCGGAAGACCAGGCGGCAGTCCCGGTCGGCGAGCAGGATGGAGAACCGGGTGCCGGTCAGCTGCTCGACGAGCTGCTCCAGCACCGGGCGGGCGGCGGTCATCAGCCTGCTGCGCGGATCGACCTCGCCGATCGAAATCGCGGCCCGGTCCAGCTCCGGTTCCACGCCGAACAGCCGCGACCGGCGCCACGAATCGGCGATCGGCGGCCGCAGGACGGCGGCGCCCTGCGACGGTATCCCTCCGAGCGACACTGCTCCTCCCGACTACCGACGGCGACGTAGCGGTTCGTGTGACAGTACCTTCGCGGATCGACAAGTTCCAGACGTGCGTCGCACGCGGTCCGCTCGTGTCCTTTGTGGACACTGGTAGGATCGGGCGAGTGCCGCGACGTCTGCTGATGTTTTTCGTACTGCTGCTCGGCTGGGCCGAATGGGAACATTGGCGCTCCTCGCGCCGCGGGATGGGCGCCCGGCCCGGAACGACGGGCACCGGCGAGGCGATCGTCGTGCTCGGGTACCGCAACGGCGGGTCGCGGGCCAATTTCGTGAACCGCTGGCGAGTACGGGCGGCAGTACGTTCTCAGGCGCCAGGCCCGTCTCGCCTGGTGCTGTGCGGCGGGCCCGTGGGCGGCCCGGAGCCGGAGGCCGCGCTGATGGCCCGGTACGCCCGCTCGCGCGGCTACCGCGGCCGGCTGGTGCTGGAGACGGAGAGCCGGTCGACGTGGGAGAACGTGCTCGGCGCGGCGCCGCTGATCGAGGACGCGGACCGGATCAAGATCGTCTCGAATTCCTTGCACGCGGAGAAGGCGCGGTATTACCTGCGGCGGCACCGGCCGGATCTGGCGGAGCGTCTGGTGCCCGCGAAGGACTACCGGATCGGGGAGCTGCTGATGCTGAAGCCAGTGCTGGCGGTGCTGGGAAAGCGGAGGCTGCGGCGGTTGAGGCGGTCGTGAGTGTTGGTCCCGGGTTAGAACCGGCATCGCCGCTCACGAGCCCCCTGGCAAGTGCGCGTTGATCTTGTCCACCAACGCTTCCAGCCCCGTCCGCTCGTCCCGGTCGAGCGGCGCGAAGACCATCTCCTCGGCCTCGGCCAGCACCCCGTCAAGCCCGGCCACCAGCTCAGCCCCGGCCGGAGTCGCGTAGACGCGCTTGCGCCCGCCCTCCGTGCGCCGCTCGACCAGCCCCCGCCGCTCGAGCCCCTTGAGCAGCAGCGATACGTTCGCGGGAGTCGTGTGACTCATCTCCGCGACGGCACGCTGGATGACACCGGGCTCCCGCTCCAGGTACCCGAGCACCATGGCCTGCTCGAAGGTGAGATCCCGGGTGCGGCTCCATTCCTCGATCCGCTTGCGCTGCGCCCAGCGAATCGACCGGAAAAGGTCGCCACGTACCGGTTTCGGCCGCGGTCCACTCACCCAAGTTAAGTCCTTAACTCCATCCGCTGGCCGGACGAGCGGCAGGAAAAGATCGTCGACGATCGACCGGATCCGCGTGGCCGGCAGCGGGGCGGGATCCATCAGCAGATCGTGGCGCACCAGCTGGAACGGCATTTCGAGCACGGCACGGGGAACGCGGGACAGGTCGATCTCGCCGCGGTCGTGGGCGCGCCGGTAGATCCGCCCCTGCGGGAGCAGCCGGTCGCCGATGATCTTGTCCCGCATCTCTCCCGGGGTCATCCGGGTACCGGCCGACAGCCCCGAGAAAGCGCCGGCGATCGCGATCGCGAAGAACTCGGCCAGCGCTTCGCTCGACGCGGTCAGGTACCCGAGCAGATCGCCGCGCAACGTGCCGGTGTCGGGAACGGCGATCGGGTTGGCGCTCCGGTGCCATTCCATCGCGGCCAGCACGAGCTGATCCTTGTTGGCCCACCGCCGGTACAGCACGGCCTCGCTCGTGCGGGCGCGCACGGCGACCGATTCCATGGTCAGCCGGGCGTATCCGGCCTCGACCAGCTCCTCCCACCCGGCGGCCAGCAACGCGTGCTCCAGGTGCGCGCCACGGCGGCGGCGGACGGTTTCAGGGGCCACCCTGGCCACGATAGAAAGGTTTGCCTTTCTTAGCAAGTTTCCCTACGCTGGCGGACAGGAGTTCTTCGGAGCGAGGGGGAAACAGTGTCGGAAACAAATATGCCGGAATTGCCGGTCCTGATCGCCGGAGCGGGACCGACCGGGCTCACGCTGGCGTGCGAACTCGCCCGCCGCGACGTCCCGTTCCGGCTGGTCGAAGCGTCCCCCGGCCTGCGCCCGGGCTCGCGCGCCAAGGGGCTGCAGCCGCGCAGCCTCGAGGTGTTCGACGATCTCGGCGTCATCGAGCGCGTGCTCGCCAACGGCCGGTCGGCGATGCCCATCCTGGTCACCGACCCCGACGGGACGACGAGCGGCGGCCCGACCTTCGAGGAACGTCCCGATGTTCCGTACCCCGCCTCGGTCCTCACCCCGCAGTGGCGGGTCGAGGAAACGCTCGGGCTCCGGCTGGCCGACCTCGGCGGCGCGGTCGAATTCGGCACCGCACTCGAGAGTTTCACCCAGTCCGCCGAGGCCGTCACCGCGGTGCTCCGCACCGGCGACCGGACCGAAACCGTCCGCGCGCGCTGGCTGGTCGGCTGCGACGGCGGCCGCAGCGTCGTCCGCAAGCAGGCCGGAATCGCCTTCGACGGCGAGACGAACGAGCGCGCGCGGATGATCGTCGCCGACCTGAAGGTCGACGGTCTCGACCGCGACGCCTGGCACATGTGGCGGTGCAAGGAGGGTTTCGTCAGCCTCTGCCCGCTGCCCTCCACCGACCTCTTCCAGTACCAGGCCCCCATCGGCGGCGACACCGATCTCGACCTCGCCACCCTCCAGGCGATCCTAGACCGGCGCAGCGGCCGCACCGACCTCCGCCTGCACAGCCCGGAATGGACGTCGTTGTGGCGCTCCAACACCCGCCTGGTCGACCGCTACCGCAACGGCCGCGTGTTCCTGGCAGGAGACGCCGCGCACGTGCATTCCCCGCCGGCGGCCAGGGCATGAACACCGGCATCCAGGACGCGCACAACCTCGGCTGGAAACTCGCCGCCGCCTCGCCCGCGCTGCTGGACACCTACGAAGCGGAACGCCTCCCTGTCGCCGCCGGTGTGCTGCGGCTGTCGGCCGCGCGGATGGCCGAAGCCGTCGAGGAGAAGCGCATCCCGATCCGCAGCGACCGGGACACGACCCAGCTCAGCGTCAACTACCGCGATTCCGTCCTGGCCCGCGACGACCGTGCCGAGTCCGCCGAACTGCGCGCGGGCGACCGCGCCCCCGACGCCCCCGCGCTCACCACCACGACCGGCGAACGCCGCCTCTTCGACCTCACCCGCGGCGGCCACTTCACCCTGCTGAACTTCGGCCCCCGGGTCGAAACGCCGCTCCGCGCCTTCCACGTCGTCGCGCATCCCGCCGCCGACGACGAGATCGCCGACTCCGGCAAGCACCTCACCCGCGCGTACTCCCCGACCGACCGCACGCTCGTCCTGCTCCGCCCCGACGGCTACATCGGCCTGATCTCCGACGCCGGCGACCTGTCGGCCGTCACGGAGTACCTCGCCGGGCTGTAAGAACCGCGCCACGGCCCGCTCCTGACTCGCTACGGTGGTGCGTCATGAGCGGGCTGGAGGCGGGCGCCGTCAAGATCGGCGGGAAAATCGCGGCACACGCGGCCAAATCGTGGCTGCAGCGGTGGAAAGACCGAAAAGCTCGCGGCCAAAGCCTGGTCGACCTCGCCGCCAGCGCCGGCCCGCTCGGCCAGGCAAACCTGGACCGCCTGCTGCAGACCATCGGCATCCAGGTCGCGACCGAGCTGGAACCGGTGCTGCGGAACGAATACGCCGCCTTGCCGGAGCACGAAGCCGCCGCCGTGTTCGCCGCCGTCGAGGACGCACTGGGCCAGGTCGACCTCTCCGACGAAGCTCTCCTCGCCGACGACGCCGACGAGGAACAACTGGCCCGCCGCGTCCGCGCCCAATGCCCAGCCAACGAGTTCCTGTCCGCAGCCGGGTCAGCGCTGTACGACGTGGCGCTGGACCAGTCGTGCCGCCACCTGGTGCTGATCGTGCGGCACCTGCCGTCCTTCCAGCCGACCGCGTTGGTCGAGGTGCTGAAACGGCTGAACCAGCAGTCCAACCAACTGGAGGAACTGCTCGCCCGGCTCCCGAAAACCAGCCTGACCGAGGCGGGCACCGACCACGCCCAGTTCCGCAACGAGTACCTGCGGGTGCTGGCGGACACGCTGGACCATCTGGAACTGCTCGGGCTGACGATGGAAAACCAGCCGACGCTGCCGTTGACGGTCGCGTACCTGAGCCTGAGCGTGTCCGGCGAAACCCAGCACTGGCGCGAGACCCGGACACCGGACTGGTTCGACCAGCAGCCCGGCGGCACCGTCCGCGCGGAGAACGCGATCCACCGCTCCGGCCGCACCCTGGTCCGCGGCGAGGCCGGTTCCGGAAAGACGACCCTGCTGGACTGGCTGGCCGTCACCGCCGCCCGCGGCGCGTTCACCGGACGGCTGGCCGAGTGGAACGGTTTCGTCCCGTTCCCCATCCGCCTGCGCAGCCTGCCGGACGGCCCGCTGCCGACGTCGGACGCCTTCGTCGCGCTGGCCGTGCCGACCCTGCGCAACCGGGTCCCGGACGGCTGGGCCGACGAGGTCCTGCGCACCGGCAAGGCGATCGTCCTGGTCGACGGCGTGGACGAGGTGGAACCCGGACGGCGCCGCAAGGTCAAAACCTGGCTGCGCGAACTCGGCTCCAGCTACCCTTCGGCGCGGATCGTGGTCACCTCCCGCACCGCGGCCGCCGACCAGCACTGGCTCACTTCGGAGCGTTTCGACTCGGTCGTGCTCGAACCGATGACCGCCACCGACATCCACGCACTAGTGGAACGCTGGCACCAAGCCGCCGCCCACGTCCGTCCCGACGCGGACCTTGCCGCTGCCCAACGCCGGCTGCTAAGCCAACTCGACAACCGTCCGCATCTGCGTGCACTCGCGGCTAATCCGTTGCTGTGCGCGATGTTGTGCGCCTTGAATCTCGCGCACCGCTCGGAGCTGCCACGTGACCGGATGACGTTGTACCGCAACGCTTTGTCCATGCTGGTGCACATGCGCGACGCCGAGCGCGACATCCCGGTGCTGCTTACCGAACAGCAGAAGCACGTCCTGCTGGGACATCTGGCGTGGCGGCTGACTTCGGGGAACAAGGTCGAGCTGCCGGTGTCCGAGGTCGAGGAACACCTGGAGTACCGGCTGAAGTCGCTGCCTCATGTCGACCACAGCGCCGACGACGTGGTGAAGCACCTGGTGGAACGGAGCGGCGTACTGCGGGCTCCGGTGGTCGGCCGGATCGACTTCGTGCACCGGACTTTCCAGGAGTATCTGGCTGCGAGCGAAGCCACCGAGGCTGGGTATATCGACACGCTGATCGCCAATGCGCATCGCGACACCTGGCGCGAGACGGTCGTGATGGCGTGCGGGCACGCGAAGCACCATCAAGCGACGAAGCTGCTCCGCGAGATCATGGACCGGGCAGACGCCGAGCCTCGACGCGCCCGTCGACTGCGGCTTCTGGCGGCGGCGTGCTTGGAGACGGTCGGGGACGTGGATCCGGACGTGATCGAACGGGTCCGGCGGGCTATCCGGGAGCATCTGGTTCCGCCGCGGAGCATCGTGGAAGCCGAGTCGCTGGCTTCGGTCGGGAGCCAGTTATTGCATTACCTGCCGCAGACCCTCGACGGGTTGAGCGATGCGGTCGCCCACGCGACGACTGCCGCGGCGACGATGTGCGCCGGGGACGAAGCGCTGCCGCTGCTGCGAAATTACGCGCAGGACAAGCGGATCAAGGTGCAACTCAGGCTCGCAGATGCCTGGGAGTACTTCGATCCGGTCCGCTACGCCGACGAAGTCCTCGCCGATTCACCACTCGTCTACGGGCGCATCTGGTTGAGCAACCGCCGGTTGATTCCGCACACGTCGCGGCTGAAGAACCTTACAAAACTGTCGATCAGCTTGTTCGACGTCGATCTGGCCGAAGTCCCGAAGCCACCGGCATTGCACACCTTGTCCCTGCGCTTCGCCGAGCAGCGCACAGTCAGCCTGCTGTCGTTGGCCGAGCATGACCAACTGGAGACCGTGCGGCTCTACGACGCCCGCGGCTACACCGACCTGAAGGTCCTGAAACGGCTTTCCCGCCTGCGGCATCTCACACTGTTCCGCTCCACCGCGTGGCGGAGCATCCGGGTATTCGGCGAGCTTTCCCAACTCACCGGCCTGGGGCTCGACCGCTTGTCCACCATCGACAGCCTCGAGGCCTTGGCGGGCATGGAGAACCTCGCCAAGCTGACCCTCCACGACTGCCGAGTACGGGCGATCACGGCCGCACCGCCTCTCGCCTCGGTGCGAGCATTGGAGTACGGCGGGGAACCAGTCTCCGACCTCAGCACGTTGGCTGACGCGTTTCCCGGGCTCACCGACCTGACCTTGCTCGGAGAGTGCCCGGCCGACCTGGACCCCTTGCGCGCCTTGCCGCTGCGGGAACTCGAGCTGCGCGCCACCAGAGGACTTCAGGCAATGGCGACGCACCCGACGCTGAAGGAATTGACGATCCTTACCGGCGAAGGACCAGTCGACCTGACCCCGTTGAAGGACTGCGAGCTGACACTGCGAGTGGACGAGGACGACGAGCTGATCGGAGTCGACCAGCTCGGCCCCGGCATCAAGCTGGAGCGCCGCTGACTCGGATGCGCCCGCCGCGGTTCCTGGTATCCTGATCACCGGACAAGCAGACTCGATCCAAGAGGATTCGCATCGTGGCAGGTGAAGACGACATCTCCGGGTGAGCCCGGGGCACGGGCCAGCACGGCACCGGCCCCTCGCTGATCCCGCGCGGCGCGAGACCGCGCGCGGAGGTTCCCCGTGCAGGTCACGAGACCCACGGGCGGCGAGGCACCCGACAACGGCAAGCGCACGAGCGCGCCGGTCGGATGAAAGCCCAGGCATCAGCCGGGCGCAGGTCGCGGATGGTCCCACCCATGTCGTCCACAACCACACCCAGCAGGGCATCCCCCTGCCGATCCACCGCGAGGCCGCTCCATGTCCGATCTCCGTATCGTCCTGTCCGGGATTTCCTTCTCCTGGCCGGACGACACCGTCGTCTTCGACCAGCTCTCCGCCACCTTCCCCGCGGGCCGCACCGGGCTTGTCGCGCCCAACGGGGCCGGGAAGTCCACTCTGCTGAAGCTCATCGCCGGGCAGCTCAAACCGTCCGCGGGCAGTGTCACGGTCGACGGCGTCCTCGGGTATCTCCCGCAGGATCTGCCGCTCACCGCCGAACTCACGGTCGCCGAGGTGCTCGGCATCGACGCGATCCTGAAGGCCATCACCGCCGTCGAGGAGGGGGACGCGGCCGAGGAGCACTTCACCACCATCGGCGCCGACTGGGACATCGAGGACCGCACCCGCGCGCAGCTCGACCGGCTCGGGCTTGGCGATCTCGCGCTCGACCGGCTGCTCGGCACCCTCAGCGGCGGCCAGGTCGTCTCGCTCGGGCTCGCCGCGCAGTTGCTGCGCGGCCCGGACGTCCTGCTGCTCGACGAGCCCACCAACAACCTCGACCACACCGCCCGCCAGCAGCTCTACGGCGTGCTTTCCGACTGGTCCGGCTGTCTGCTCGTGGTCAGCCACGACCGTGCGCTGCTCGACCGGATGGACCGGATCGCCGAACTCGGTGCGGACGAAATCCGGTTCTACGGCGGCAATTTCACCGAATACGAGCAGGCCGTGCAGGCCGAGCGGGAGGTCGCGGAGAAGAATATCCGCAACGCCGAACAAGAGGTCAAACGCGAGAAGCGCGAGATGCAGCAGGCCCGCGAACGCGCCGAGCGGCGGGCGAGCAACGCGAAGCGCAATCTGTCCAACGCGGGGCTGCCGAAGATCTTCGCGGGCACCATGAAGCGCAACGCGCAGGAGTCCGCGGCGAAGGCGGACGGCACGCACGCGGCGCGGGTCAGTGCGGCGAAAGCGAAGCTCGACCAGGCTGAGCGGTCGTTGCGGGAGGACCAGAAGATCAGTCTGGAGCTGCCGAAAACGGCGGTTCCGGCGGGGCGCACGTTGTTCGCTGGCAAGCATCTTCGGGTGCGCGGGCTGTTCGCGGGCGAGGGCGCGGACCTGTCGATCCGAGGTCCGGAACGGATCGCGCTCACCGGGCCGAACGGCGTCGGCAAGTCGACGTTGCTGCGGTTGATGCACGGCACCCTCACCCCGGACGCGGGCGAGATCAGCCGTGCGGACGGGCGCATCGCGTATCTGTCGCAGCGGCTCGATCTGCTGGATTCCGGACGCACGGTCGCGGAGAACCTCGCCGACGCGGCACCGGAAATGCTGCCCGCGGACCGGATGAATCTGCTGGCGCGCTTCCTGTTCCGGGGCGCGCGGGCGCATCTGCCGGTCGGGGTGCTGTCCGGCGGGGAACGGCTGCGCGCGACGCTCGCGTGCGTCCTGTTCGCCGAGCCCGCCCCGCAGCTGCTGCTGCTCGACGAGCCGACGAACAACCTCGACCTGGTCAGCGCCGGCCAGCTGGAAAGCGCGCTGAACGCCTACCAGGGCGCGTTCGTGGTGGTCAGCCACGACGAGCGGTTCCTGGCCGAGGTCGGCGTCGGCCGCTGGCTGCGGCTGGAAAACGGGCAGCTGCGGGAAACGGCCGGGATCACGGAATGACCGCCCTGCGCGCGCACGAGATCGTGCGGGTGCTCGGGGGACGGCGGGTGCTCGACGGCGTGTCGGTCACCGCCGCCCCCGGCCGCCGGATCGGGGTGATCGGCGAGAACGGGACCGGGAAGTCGGCCCTATTGCGCGTGCTCGCGGGCGTGGACGCGCCGGAGCGCGGCGAGGTCGAGCGTCCGCCGGATCTTGGCTTCCTGCACCAGGAAATGCCGTTCGACCCGGCCGCGACGGTCGCCGACGTCCTCGACGAAGCCCTCGCGGCGGCCCGCGAGGTGGTGGCCGAACTCGACCGGGTCGCCGCGCTGCTCGCCGAAACACCCGAGGACGCCGCGTTGCTGACCGAGTACGCCGAACTGCTCGACCAGGCACAGCGGCATGAGGCGTGGGACGCGGACCGGCGGGCGGAGATCGTGCTCACCGGGCTGGGGCTCGCCGCGATCGAACGCGAGCGCACGCTCGGTTCGCTTTCCGGCGGCCAGCGCGGGCGACTCGCGCTGGCCGGGTTGCTGGTCCGCCGTCCGTCCGCGGTGCTGCTCGACGAACCGACCAACCACCTCGACGCCGAGGCCGCCGCGTTCCTCGAAGCCCAGCTGCGCGAACTGCCCGGCTCCGTGGTGTTCGCCAGCCACGACCGGGCGTTCCTCGACGCGGTGTGCACCGACATCCTCGACCTCGACCCGGCCCCGGACGGCCCGGTGCGCTACGGCGGCACTTACACCGAGTACCTCGGCTGGAAACGCGCCGAACGCGAACGCTGGGAACGGCAATACGCCGAAGAGCAGGAAGAGCTGGAGGAACTGCGCGACGCGCTCGGCGTCACCACGCATCGGGTCGCGCCGGGACGGCTGGCGCCGGACAACGAGAAAATGGGCCTCGGCCGCAGGTCCGGGCGTGTGCAGAACCAGGTCTCGAAGCGAGTCCGGGCCGCCACGCGACGCCTCGACGAGCGGGAACGCGCCCAGCTCCCCGCACCACCGCCCCCGCTCCGGTTCCATCCGAACGCACTGGCGGTCGAAACCCCGCAAGAAACCCTTGCCACGCTGGATAATGTGCGTCTTCCGGAGAGGCTTTCCCTGGACCGCCTGGAGATCCGCACGGACACCCGGTTGCTGGTCACCGGCCCGAACGGCGCGGGAAAGTCAACGCTGCTTCTCCTTCTCTCCGGAGAACTCAGTACCCCAGGCATCACTCGCCATCCCGGCATCACCACCGGTTTTCTCAGCCAGGACACCACTTTTGCCCGGCCGCAACGCACCGCACGCGCCACGTACCTGGCAAAGCTAGGTCCAGAACGCGTCGCCGCCGTCCCGCTGAACTCGTTGGGGCTGCTGACAAATCGCGAAGCGTCCCGACCGGTCGGCGAGCTGTCCGTCGGGCAACGCCGTCGCCTGGCGCTCGCGCTCCTCATCGCCGACCCGCCGCACCTGCTGCTGCTCGACGAACCGACCAACCACCTCTCCCCCACGCTGTGCGACGAACTGGAGGACGCTCTCGGCACCAGCCCGGGCGCGATCGTGGCCGCCACGCACGACCGGCGGCTGCGCGAACACTGGACCGGGCAAGTGCTCCACATCGGACCCGACCACCGCGCTGCGCCGTTAGAGTGAGCCGCGCCGGACGGATGTCCAGCGAGAAGCTCCGGCAGCGACCACCCCGCGTGAACATCCGCCCGCGAAGGGAACGACCGATGATGCACGAAGTCCTGAGCCGCCACGTCGACTCCGGGTTCGTCCCGGGCGCGGTAGCCCTCGTCGCGCGCGGCGACGACGTCCAGGTGACCGCGGTGGGCTCCCTCGACGTCGAGGGCACCGCGCCGATGGCCCGCGACTCCATCTTCCGGCTGGCCTCCATCACCAAGCCGATCACCGCGGCCGCCGTGCTGGTGCTGATCGAGGACGGCCGGTTCGGTCTGGACGACCCTGTCGCCGAATGGCTGCCCGAGCTGGCCGCCCCGACGGTCGTGCGGACGCCGCAGAGCCCGGTCGACGACGTCGTACCCGCTGAACGGCCAATCACCGTCCGCGATCTGCTGACCTTCCGGGCCGGCTACGGCTTCCCGTCGGACTTCTCGTTGCCGCAGGTCCAGGAGCTGTTCACGGTGCAGACCGACGGCCGCGAGGTGCGGCTGCGCCCAGAGCCGGACGAGTGGCTCGCCCGGCTGGCCCGCATCCCGCTGCTGCACCAGCCCGGCGAGGCCTGGCTGTACGACACCTGCGCGGACCTGCAGGGCATCCTGGTCGCCCGCGCGTCCGGCCAGTCGCTGCCGGACTTCCTGGCCGAGCGAGTCTTCGAGCCGCTCGGCATGGTCGACACCGCGTTCGAGGTCCCCGCGGCCAAACGGCACCGCTTCGCCAGCTACTACCGCGCCGGCGAGAACGGCCTGGAGCTGGCCGACGCCCCGGACGGCCAGTGGCGCGAGGTGCCGCCGTTCCCGGCCGGATCCGGCGGGCTGGCCGGTACCGCGGACGATTGGCACCGCTTTGCCCGAATGCTCCTTTCTGACGGAGAAGGCCTGCTGTCGAAGGAATCCGTCCGGCAGATGACCGCCAACCACCTCACCGCGGAGCAGATCGCGGCCAATCCGGTCTTCCTCGACGGCCAGGGCTGGGGGTTCGGCGGGGCAGTCGACGTCGCGCCGGACCAGCCGTGGCAGGTCCCCGGCCGCTACGGCTGGGTCGGCGGCACCGGAACCAGCGCCTACCTGGTGCCCGCCACCGGTTCGGTCGCGATCTTGCTCACCCAGCGGGCGGTGGACGGACCCGGCGGCATCCCGCAGATGCAGGACTTTTGGCGCGAGGCGGCCGCGCCGGAGTGATCCGCCGCGGGCCGCGCACTGTACTGTGGCCCGCGGGCACGAGGCAACGCGACGAGGGGTCAGACGTGGGCATCTTCGACAAGATCCGCGGCGAGTTCATCGACATCATCGAGTGGACCGACGACAGCCGGGACACCATCGTGTGGCGCTTCCCGCGCTACGAGAACGAGATCAAGATGGGCGCCAAGCTCACCGTCCGCGAATCGCAGGCCGCGGTGTTCGTGAACGAGGGCCAGGTCGCCGACGCGTACCCGCCGGGCATGTACACGCTGCAGACGCAGAACATGCCGATCATGTCCACCCTCAAGGGCTGGAAGTACGGCTTCGACTCGCCGTTCAAGGCCGAGGTGTACTTCGTCAACACGCGGCAGTTCACCGACCTCAAATGGGGCACGCAGAACCCGATCATCCTGCGCGACGCCGAGTTCGGCATGGTCCGGCTGCGCGCGTTCGGCGGCTACGCGGTCCGCGTGGTCGAGCCGGTCGCGCTGCTGAAGGAGCTGGCTGGCACCGACCCGCAGTTCCGCACCGAAGAGGTGTCGGACTACCTGCGCAGCATGGTCATCAGCAAGCTCGGGCCCGCGATCGCGGCCGCGCAGGTGCCGATGCTCGACCTGGTCACCCAGCAGGACCAGATCGCGGGCAAGATCGCGAACGCGCTGAACCTCGAACTGCGCGAGGTCGGCATCGAGATCTCGAAGTTCCTGATCGAGAACATCTCGGTGCCGCCCGAGGTCGAGGCCGCGATGGACAAGCGGACCCAGATGGGCGTGGTCGGCGACCTCGACCAGTACACGAAGTTCCAGTCCGCGAACGCGATCGAGGCGGCGGCGAACAACCAGGGCGGCGCGGGCGAGGGGCTCGGCATCGGCCTCGGCATGGCGCTCGGCCAGCGCGCGGCCGGACCGCAGCAGCAGCCCGCCCCGCAGCAGTACCAGCAGCAGGCTCCCCAGCAGTACCAGCAGCCGCAGTACCAGCAGGCGCCGCCGCAGCCGCAGTACCAGCAGCAGGCCCCGCCGCAGATGCCGCCGCCGCTGCCGCAGGGCGAGCAGTGGTTCGTCGGCGCGAACGGCCAGCAGCTCGGCCCGTTCGACCGCGCGGGCCTCGGCCAGCAGATCTCGGCGGGCACGCTCGCTCAGGACACCCTGGTGTGGAAGGCGGGCATGGCCCAGTGGACCCCGGCCGCGCAGGTGCCGGAGGTGTCCGCCCTGTTCGGGGCGACCCCGCCGCCGCTGCCGCCGTCCTGAGCCGCGTCAACCTTCTGGGGGACCCATGACTGACCCACGCTCCCAGCAGAGCGGAGTGGCCAATACGACCTATCCGTGCGGCGGCTGCGGCGCGCGGCTGGAGTTCGCGCCGGGCACCACGGCCATGCAGTGCCCGTACTGCGGATTCCGGCAGGAAATCGCCGCGGGCGACCGGGAAATCCGCGAGATCCCGTTCGCCGAGCTGGCGAACCTGGCCCGCAAGCCGGTGGGGTCGATCGGCAAGTACGTCTTCGTGTGCCAGCGATGCTCGGCCAGGACGGAGACCAACGAAACCGCCAGCATGTGCCAGTTCTGCGGCGCGCCGCTGGTCATCGACCCAGGTGCGTCCGGGCAGCTGGTGCCCGAGGGCGTGCTGCCGTTCGCGTTCGACCGGCCCGCGGTGAGCACGCACCTGAAGAAGTGGACGTCCTCGCGCTGGTTCGCGCCGACCGCGCTGAAGAAGGTCACCACGGCCGAATCCACGAAGAGCACGTACATCCCGCACTGGACGTACGACTCGCAGACGGTGTCGGTGTACACCGGCGCGCGCGGCGAGTACTACTACGTCACCGAGAGCTACTACGAGAACGGCGAGCGCAAGACACGGCAGGTGCGCCACACCCGCTGGTATCCGGCGCGCGGGCAGGTCGCGCGGAACTTCGACGACGTGCTGGTGCCGGCGAGCACCCAGCTCCCGTTGCCGGAGCTGGACAAACTCGCGCCGTGGCCGCTGCTCGACTCCGCGCCGTACCAGCCGCAATTCCTCTCCGGGCATTTCGCGCTGCGCTACGACATCGAGCCGGAAAACGGTTTCGAGGAGGCGAAAAACCGGATGGCCCCGGTCATCGCCGACGACTGCAAACACGACATCGGCGGCGACACCCAGCGGCTCAATTCGGTCGACACGCAGCACAACAACGTCACCTTCAAGCTGATGCTGCTGCCGGTGTGGGTCGCCACCTATGTGTACGCCGGGAAGAACTGGCAGATTCTCGTCAACGGCCGCACCGGCGAAATCCACGGCCAGCGTCCGTGGAGCAAGGTCAAGATCGCCATCGCGGTGGTGATCGCGCTGATCGTGATCGCGGCGATCGTCTACTTCATCGCGACCAAGGGCCACACCACCGGCACCACCCACCATTCCGTTACCCACCACTGAGTTTCCTTAAAGGATGTGATGTGCCGTGCTCATGGGCATGGTTCTCGGCGACCGCCGCTCCCGCGTTTCGCGGGAGCACGCGGGTTCGCCGCTGTCTTGATCGGCGGGCACCCTCGCCTGCTCTCCGCGAAGCGTCGACGGCTGACCAGCCCTTCGACTCTTCCTGGGAGCACTCATGTCCACCGTCCAGTGGACCGAAAACGGAATACATCACACCGCCCGCTGGCATTCCGAAAACGGAACGCCGCCGCCGGGCCGCATCGCCGTCGTCGATGACCGGCTGACCGCTGCCGCCGCATTGCGTTTCGCCCGCGCCGGCACGGGAATGCTGTGGCGCGGCGACTTTCCGAATGCGCGGCAACTCCTGCGCGCTATGGACCGACGGCTCCCGCAGCCTTCGGGATCCTTCGCCGCGATACGCGCGGCACGTTCGGAACGCGCGACATTGCTAGGAAAAGTCCTGGTCTCCGTGGAGCACGACCATTCGCTGCGTCTCCGCCGAGCCCCCGAAATCCGAGCCGCCTGCCAGCACGCGTTCGGCGGTTTACCCGGCACGCTGATCTCGTTGCGTGAACTTCTCGGCGCCCTCAGCGCTTATCAATGGCATCAGAAAGGCATCCAGATCAAGGCATTGGACGCGCGGCTGTATCCGGCGTACAGCGTGTTCACGCCGACCCGCGCCGAATACCTGGATCTGGTCGCGCAGGAACCGTTGCCCGGCAAGGGTTCCCCGGTCGTCTTCGACATCGGCACCGGCACCGGAGTACTCGCCGCCATTCTCGCCCGGCGCGGGGCCGCCAAAGTGCTGGCGACCGACGTCAACCCGCGCGCCGTGCGCTGTGCCAGGGACAACCTGCGTCGGCTCGGCCTGTCCGATCGGGTTCAGGTCCTCGAAACCGACCTCTGGCCCGTCGGACAGCGGGCTGATCTGGTCGTCTGCAATCCGCCCTGGCTGCCCGGAAACCCGGCCTCGGCACTGGAACTCGGGATCTACGACGCGTCGTCCGCCATGCTGCACCGCTTCCTCGACGGCCTGCCCAGCCATCTGACGCCGCACGGCGAAGGCTGGCTGATCCTGTCGGACCTGGCCGAACACCTTGGCCTGCGGACCCGGGACGAACTGCTCGCCCGGATCGCGGCGGCGGGCCTGCGGGTCGCCGGACGTCGCGAGACCACGCCACGGCACCGGCGGGCCACGGACAGTGCCGATCCGTTGCACGCACAGCGTTCCCGGGAGCGGACGGCACTCTGGCGGTTAACCATGTCCAGAGCGTGACCCGGCGTTTCCACACTGGACTACACCAATCGAATATCCTCGCCGGAGACACGGGGAGGGACGATGCCCGGACCGGGTTTTGCCGTACCACGCCGGGAATTCGTGCGGACGCTGCTGCATCGCGGCAGCCCGCCGGAACGCCCGGACGCCGGGGAGGACCTCGCCGCGGTCGGCGACGCGACGCTGGCCCGCGCCGCGCGGTACTGGGTCGTCGTGCCGATCGCCTACCGGATCGCCGCGTTCGTGAAGGTGTTCATCGGATTCGCCGCGGCCAACGGCAGCATCGGACTGGTTCCGGTGCTGCCCGCGGCCGCGCTGGGCGTCACCGCGAACGCCGCGTTCCTGTGGTGGCTGCTGCACTCCGGCGGCCTGCCCGCCCGGCGCACGCGGCGGGTGCTCACGGCGGACCTCGCCTTCGGGCTCCTGCTGAACCTGGCGGTCGCGGTGCTCGCGCCGGATCCGGTGCAGCCGTTCGCGATCGACGTCACCTGGACGTGGCTGGTCGGTTCGGTGGCGATGTGGGCCGGGACGTCCGGGCTGCCCGCCGCGTTGCTGCTGCTCGCCGCCGCGGTCCCGGTGCGCGTCGTGCTGACCGCGGCCGGCGGGCTGCGGCTGGACAATCCGCTCGCGATCAGTCGCTCGATCGGCTGCCTGGTCGCGCTGGCCGTGGCGATCGTGGTGGCGTGCGGGATCCTGGTGCTGCTCGGCGTCGGCACCCGGTTCGCGCTCGACATCGGCCTGCGCCGCGGTCAGGAAGCCGAACGCAGGCGCACCCAGCGGCTGCTGCACGACAGCGTGCTGCAGACCCTGGAAGCGCTCGCGATCTCCCCTCCGACGACGCCGACCACGCCGCCGAACGGCTAGCCCAGCTGCGCTCGGTCGCGCACGCCGAAGCCGCCGAACTGCGCCGCAGCATCACCGAACCGATCGACCCGAGCACCCGCCGCGGCTTCGTGGTCGAACTGGCCGACGTCGCCGCCGACATGGCCCGCGAAGGCCTCCGCACCCAGCTAGTGGCCGCTGATTTCGCCGACGACGACCGACTTTCCGCCGATCGCCGCACCGCAATGTGCGAAGCGGTACGAGAAGCGCTGCGCAACACGGTGAAACACGCCGGGACAAGCCGGGTCGTGCTCCGCGTAGAGGAACGCGACGGCGGCACCGCGGTAGTTGCCAGGGACCAGGGCCGCGGCTTCGACGTCCGCGAACGCGGCCCCGGCTTCGGCATCCAGCAGTCGATCGAAGCCCGGCTGGCCGAGGTGGGCGGTACCGGAAGAGTGGAATCAACGCCGGGACACGGAACCCGGGTAACGCTGTGGGTTCCGCATTGACCGGCAAGACGAGCTGAATCCGGCGTTTGGTGTCTGCAATCGCGTACACGCACCATCCGCGCATGCTGAATAATCCAGCCGTTCGACGGTTCGGTTCTCGCGTCCGCGCGCCCCATAATGAAAGGTCGGGCACGACCAAGGCCAGCTGCGGGAGCGCTTGCATGGACACGCCGGACGAGGCACGCACGAATCGGGCGGAGCGGAATCGCCGGATGCTCGAATCGTGGCGGGCCGGTGCGTCGATCACCGAGATCGCCAGGGAACACGGGCTGTCGCTGAGCTGGACCGGGCGGCTGCTGCGGCAGGAAGGCGCCGTGCTGCCGGAAATCCGGCAGGGCGTGCGCCGGGAACTCGACGTTCCGCGAATAGTCCGGGAGTACGAATCCGGCGAAACTATTCAGCGGATCGCGAACGCGCACAAGGCGTCGTACGGAACCATCCGTCGCTTGCTGCTCCGGGAAAAAGTCGCCATTCGCCCACATGGCGGCCAGAACGCTCTCAATCGGCGCAAGACCGGCGACACCCAGCGTCACTGACCCATTTAGGTGGGTGAGACGGGACTCTTTCCGTTTCTTTCGCCGCCTTGACCAGGTAAGGAGGAATAATCGGGGGTGGGGAATGTCTGAAGCACGGCCAGGGGCAGCGGCGACGTCCAGCAGACCAGTGCGGGCGCCGGTCCAGCTTCCGCCGGCGCCGCCGGTGCTGCTCGGCCGCACCGAGGAACTGGCCCGGCTGGACGAAATCCGGATCCGATCCGATCCCGCGCCGTCCGTCGTCGTGCTCACCGGGGTCGGCGGAATCGGCAAAACCGCGCTGGCCCTGCACTGGCTGCACACCCATCGCCACCGATTCCCCGACGGCATCCTCTGCGCGAGATTTTCCGCCGAGGGCACCGAAACCGCGGAGACCGCGAGCGGCGTGCTGCACGGTTTCCTTTCCGCACTGGGAGTTCCGGCTGACGACATCCCCGCCGCGCCCGCCCAGCGCGCCGCCGAATTCCGCGCCGTGACCGCGGATCGGCGGTTCGCCGTCCTGCTCGACGACGTCGGGCACAGCGGCGACGCCCGCGCCGTGCTGCCGTCGAGCGCGAACGCGTTCGTGGTGGTCACGAGCCGGTCCCAGCTGACCAGCCTCACCCTCGACGGCGCGGAAATCCTTCCGCTGGAACCGCTTCCGGACAAACCGGCCCGCGAGGTCCTCGCCCGCCGCTCCGGACAGCGCCAGATCAGCAAGGAGGACACGGAAACCCTGCTGACCGCGTGCGCCGGCCTTCCGCTGGCGCTCGCCATCACCGGCGCGAGACTGCGCGTGCGGCCAAGACGCAACCCGAACCAGGAAGCCCGCCGCGGCCGCATCCGGCGATTCGGCGATTTCACCGACCTCACAACGGTTTTCGACGCCTCCTACGCCGCGCTCGACGATTCGGCCGCCCGGCTTTACCGAACCTGCGGCATTCTCCCCGGACCGCACCACGCCGTCGACGCACTCGCCGACACGCTCCAGAGTTCGCCCGCCCGCCTGGACGACGCCGTCGACGAACTGGTCGAAGCCAACCTCCTCCACGAGCTGGAGGACGAAACCGTGGCACAGCACGACGTCGTCCGCCACGACGCCCGCGTCCGCGCGGAACGGCAGGACGCCGAAACGGACCGCGACTACCTCGTGCACCGCTACACTCGTTGGTACCGCGACCAAACCGTCACCGCGAGCACGCTCATCCACCCTTTCCGGCCGAACTTCGCCGCCGAGACCGTCGCGGAGACCGGATCCTTCGCCGACCGCGACCAAGCAGTCCGCTGGTGGCGCCGGGACCGGTCGGTCATCAACGCCGTCGCGAACGCCGCCTCGGCCCACGGCTGGGACGAGGAACTGTGGCAGCTCGCCGAAGCGTCGTGGGGATTTTTCCTGCACCACCGGGATTACGAACCGTTTCTCAACCTGTGCACGGCCGGTCTCGCAGCCGCCCGGCGATGTCAGCTGCCGTTGGTGGAAGCCCGGATGCACAGTCAGATCGGTTACGTGCACGAGCGGATGCGGCGCTTCGAGGAGGCTGCCGCCCACCACGCCGCCGCACTCGAAATCGGCGAGCGGGAGCAGCACGGGCCGACCCAGGCCACCGCGCTTTCCCGGATGGCCAGGGATGCCCGCGCCCGCGGCGACCTCGAAGCCGCGCTGGAGTTGTACGAGCGCAGCGCCGAGAAACACGGCGAAATCGGCCGGCCGCGCGGAGTCGGCATGGCCCGGCGTCGTCGCGGCGACCTGCTGGCTGCCTTGGGCCGCGAGGACGACGCGGTGCGCGAGCTGACCGAAGCCGCCGCCATCATGGAAGAAGCGGGCGACGCCAGCCAGCTCGCGCGCACGGTCATCTCGCTCGCCGCGATCCACGCCCGGCGCGGCGACTACGACCGCGCGCACGCCGAGCTGATGAGCGTGCTCGAGGGCGTGGAACGGCTTCAGTCACCACACTTCCAGGCGGAAGTTCTCACCGCACTCGCCGCGCTCGAACGGGGCCACGGCGACGAGGCAAGCGCCGAGCGCCGTCTCGAGCAAGCCCGCCTCCTCAGCGGGGACTCCGCCGAGCCGCCGCACTGACCACACTGCCCCGCCCGACCAGCGCACCGCCGCGGCGATCGCCCCCGGCCACGCCGCGATCAGGTCGTCGGCCTCGCCCGCGGTCGCCGCCCTGCCGCTGGACCGGACCACGACGTCCGCGCTGGCCGCCCAGCGGGGCCCGGCCAGTCCAACGTCCGCGACCAGCACCGGCACGCGCCGCCCGGGCAGCACCAGCCGGACGCGCGCGAGTCCGGCGGTCACGCGTCCCGCCCGGGCAGCGGCCGGGGCACCGCGGGCAACGGCGGATACGCCGGCGCGCTCGGTTCGGACAACTCCAGCAGCCGGTACATCGCCGACCGCAAGATCCCCGCCGAGCAGTCGATCCTTCCGCTGACGACCGGCAGCACCTCGGCGGCGAGCCTCGGGGCCGCGGCGATCGCGGCCCTCTCCTGGGGTTCGAGCGGCCGGTTCAGCTCCAGCGGCTTCGCGTGCGCCCGCACGACGTCCGCGACACTGCCGGCTTGCGGCCGCCCGTCCGGCAGCGACGCGAGCGTCACCGGCCGCCCCACCGCCGCCGCGTAGCCCGTGGTCGACCCATGGTCGCCGATCACCCAGTCCGCCGCGATCATCGTCGCCTGCCACCCCTGTTCGGGCGGGATCACCCGCAGACCCGCTTCCTGGCATCCGCCGAGCCACGCCGTGACCTGACGCCGCCCGTGCACCGCCCAAATGTTCGGGTGCAACACGGCTGCCACCGCGTAGCGTTCTCGCGGGAGCGCGGCCATGATCGCCTCGTACATCGTCGGCACCCGGCCGAACGCCGAATCAGTGAACCAGGTCGAACTCAAAACCACCAGCCGCCGCGAGCCGACGCCCAGCGCCCGCCGATACCGCTCGCGCAGCCCGAACGCCGCCCGCATCCCGTCCAGGCAGATGTCGCCGGCCACGACCGCCGCGGGCAGTGCCTCCGGGCACCGCTCCCGCAGCACCTCGACCTCGGCGTCGGTGCCGAGACCCAGCACCGAGGGCAGCACCCTTCCGCGAAACGTGAGCGACTGCCGCTCGATCGCGGTCGTCTCGACGGTCGCCCCGCCCGCCTGCCTGCTGAAGCGCCGGCCCGGTATCCGCCCGACCCCGTGCCCGATCAGGAGCAGCGGCCCCCGCACCTGGTCGATCTGCTGGTCGGAGGCGGCGAGCACCAGATCGAACCGGTGCGCGACCGCCTGTTCCCACGGGAGCAGCAGACCGTGCTTGCCCCGCACGTACTCTTCCGCCCCGGCCCACCGGTCGACACTGTGCGGCACGGTGAACATGACCTGCACCCGAAGGTCCCGCTCGAGCAGCGAGATCAGCTCGACCAGCCGGGTCCCGATCGTCACGGTCGGAACGACCGCCAGCACCGTACGGCAGCCCGGCCGCGTCACCCGCGAAGCAGCGTCGAGGCCGATCGGACCGCGTACCCACACGTCGTGCGCCATTCTTCATCCCCTCTTCTCCAGAAGCCGACGAGCCGAGCCTGCGAGCCGGTCCTGACCGGAGACTTCCCGCGACTGGACACAAAGCGGACCGGAACCGGACAAGACAATTCCCCGGATGATCGTTATCCCGAAGCGGTCGCCGATGCCCCGGATCAATGCGAAACTGGGCAATCGACGAGGGAGGACGTCGAATGGACTTCGCCTACGGAATTCTCGGGCAGACTGCGGTGCGGATGCACGGGAAGATGAATGAGCAGTCGGGAACGCCGCAAACCCGGAATATTCTCGGAATCCTGCTCACTCGGCCGGGCCAGCGCTTTTCCCGGGACGCTCTCCTCGCCTGGGCCTGGGACGACGATCTGCCAGGCAACCCGCAAGACGCCCTGTACAAAGCAGTGCACCGCCTGCGCGAAAGCCTCTCCGAAGCGGACTTGCCCGCGTCGATCACCCGCTCCGGAGACGGCTACCTCGTCGATCTCGACGAGAGCATGGTGGATGTCGCGGTTTTTCGGAAACGAATGCGAAAGGCACACGAAGCAGCCGATTCGTTCGATCATGAAACAGCGTATGAATCAGCCGCCTCCGCGCTTTCCCTGTGGCGCGACGAGCCACTGGCTAGCCTCCGCACCGAACGCGCGGACAATTGGCGCGAGGACAAAGTAAAGTCCATGTTGCTCCCCGCGCGCGAACTGCTCGTGCGCCAATTGCTGGCACTCGGCCGCCCCGACGAGGCCGCGGGCTGGATGCAGGAACTGGCCCCGGAACACGCCAGCCGCCTGGCGTTCGTCCAGCTGCAGATCCAGATCTACTACGCGCTCGGACAGCCCCAGCAGGGCCAGAGCTACTACCTCGACGCCAGCCGCCAGTTCCGCGAAGCCGCCGACGACACCGCCAAGACCCTGCTGCACTCGTTCCACACGGAAATCCGGGAGAGCTACGAGAACCCGCCCGCCCCGCCTGCCCCCGTTCCGACGCGCGCCACGCCGCCGCCCCATCCGCTCCCCCGCGACCTCCGGGGATTCATCAGCCGCGACAGCGCGCTGGAAACGCTGGACCAGTGGCTCCGGCCCGGTTCGCCGACCCGATCGCCCGCCGTCGTGCTCAGCGGTCCGCCCGGCATCGGGAAGACCAGCCTCGCGGTCCACTGGGCCTACCGCGCCGCGAACTGGTTCCCGGACGGAACGATCTACCTCGACCTGCATGGTTTCGGCCCCGCCCCGCGGCTCGAACCGTCGGACGTGGTCGACCGCCTGCTCCAAGACCTCGATTACCCGGTCGACCACGTGCTGGGCGCGGCGGCGAGGGCCGCGGCGTTGCGGCAGCAGCTGACGGGCCGCTCCGTTCTGGTGATCCTCGACGACGCCGAGAACTCCGACCACGTCGATCAGTTGCTGAACGTGCTGTCCGAATGCGCGGTGATCGTCACCTCGCGCCGCCGGCTCAGCGCATTGGTCCGGCGGCACGAACTCGCCGCGCTGAGCCTCGACCGCCTCGACGACCGCGAGTCCCTGGAGCTGCTCGTCCGGCGCTTGCGAGGCCGCGGGGAACGGGAACCCGATGCGGCACGCCGGATCGCACATCTCTGCGACGGCCTGCCGCTCGCGCTCACTCTCGTCGCCGAGAACGCCGCACGCCGCCCGGGCCTGAGCCTCGCCACGATGCTCGACCAGCTGCGCGATCCGGAAAGGCTGCTCAGCATCGGCGACGACGGCGACGACCGAAGCCTGCGCGCCGCGTTCTCGTCGTCGTACCAGCTGCTCGAACCGCCGAGCCAAGCCGTCTTCCGGCTCTTCGGCCTCCATCCCGGAGCGGAAATCCACCTCGACACCCTGATGTCCGCGGCCGGGCTGCCCGCCGCGGCGACCCGGCGAGCGCTGGAGACCTTGGTCGGCCTGCACCTGGTCGACCAGCCCGGCGACACCGATCGCTACCGGATCGTCTCGATTTTCCACCGCTACGCCCAGACGCTGAGCAATCAGGACTACGACCCACGACCATTGCGGCGTCTGCTGTCGCATTACTACTGCACTGCGGACCACGCCCACCGGATGGCGCACCCGCACCGCGACCGCCCGCCGCGGCTCGACCCGGAACCCGGCATCCACCCGACGCGGTTCACGACCTCAAACGCGGCAACGCAATGGTTCCTCCGCGAGCGAACGAACCTGGCCGCCCTCGCAGACCTCGCGGAGCGGCACCGTCATTTCGAAATCGCGTGCATGATGCCGCACCTCATTGCGGATACCCTGGCGAAATATGGGTTCTATGACGAAATGAGCAGCGGTTTAGCCGTCGCAGCTCGGGCTGCTCGGGAGAACAAGGATTCTCACGCGGAAGCATCGACCCTGAATGACCTCGGCGAACTCAACCTCATCCTCAGCAACTACCAAGCAGCCGAGAACGCGCTGCACCAAGCGCTGGAACTCGCCACGAACGACGGATCGCCCATCGGGGTGTTGACAGTCAACATCAACTTCGCTCGGCTGTACCGGCAAACCGGGCGCTTCGCGGAAGCGATCGCGCTCTTCCGGCGCTGCATCACTCACGCACAGCGCAACGGCGACCCCGTCCGCGAGGCGAAGGCAGAGCAGTATCTCGGCGAAACACTGGCCGAACTCGACCAGTACGAACAGGCGCTGCCGCACTACCACCGCGCACTCCACCTGCGCGCGCTGACGGGCGACACCGCCGGCCAAGCCACGACCTACACGACGCTCGCCGAACTCCATCTTCGAGAGGAACAATTCGCCGTCGCGCACCGCCATTGCCAGCTGGCACAAGCCCAGATCGCCGGAGACCTGACCGCCACGATGCGACTGCGCACCGTGCAGGCGCGGCTCGCGGCGGCCGAGCGCGACGATCGGGCCGCGCTGCGGTTGTCGCAGGAAGCCGTCGAACTGGCCGCACGAGCCCACAATGCGACCGGCCAAGCTCGGGCGTTGGAGGCGTTCGCCGAGATCCTGTACTCGCGAGGGAATCGCGAAGACGCTGTCGACGCGTGGAGTCGCGCCGCGGCCTTTTACCGGGGCCGTGGCAAGGACGCCAAGGCCGATCGGGTCGAGGAACGGCTGGCGGTGGCCCAGGATCCACACGCGATTCCACAAGCGAGGGACGGCGAGCGCACGGTAGCCATGCCCGCGCCGCGTCGGTCCACCATCACGAACGGGTGAATCACTCATAGCCACTAGAAGAACCGACCGCGGTGCGAGAGTATCCCCGGGCGAGCTATCACCATTTGCAGACACGTACTCTAAGTAGGTCCGATTCACCGGCCGCACGGATACCGCGATAGCTTGTGCCCCGCGACGTCCACGTTTCGCGTAGGCGTCTGACCGACGTTCCCCATGAGGAGATTTCGTTGTTCCATCCAGTTGCGGCGTTCGCCGAGTATGCCCCGTGGTTCACCGTAGCCGCAGGAGCACTTTCGGCGTGGTGGCGGTGCTGATTTACCGCTGAATCCGGCGCTGGCGTTGCAATTACTACGATTTCCGTAACCGCAACGCCAGCGCCGGACAAGCCGCAGCAGCTCGGCGGGCTTCCGCCAGCAGCGGTGCCGGCACCGTTTCTCCCCGTACTACCGGGTAACCCCATTCGTCCACAGTGATCAGTTCCGGCAGGATCTCCGCGCACAAACCGTGTGCCCGGCAAGCGATCGGGTCGACCGTCAGGCGGGTCATGCCGCACCTGCGCTAACCCGGCACGAGCCCGAAGTCAGGTGGGACCGGACGTCGGGCGCGAAGACTCGCAGGGCGCTCACGGCCAGGCGGGCCGCGCCGTCCGGGTGGGCGCAGGCGCCGCGGCCGGTGAGGAGTGGGAGGCGGCGGGCCAGGCGGCCGGTTGAGTCTCGGCCGGCCAGCAGGTCGGCGAAATCGGCGGCGATGGCGGGGAGTCCGAACATGCACGGTCCACATTGGCGGGCCGATTCGGCTGCCAGTCCGGAAAGAATGGTCGCGGTCAGTTCGATGCCGCAGCTCAGGTCCGGGAGCAGGTACAGCGACGACAGGCCTGGTTCTCGTCCGAGCGGCAAGGGGTCGGCCAGCGAGCGCGGCATCCAGGTGCCGCCGTAGCCGCCGATCAGGACTGCTTGTGCGGTAACGGATCCACCGGCGCGGGCGAGGATCGTGGCGATCGGGGTGTCGGAGGGGACTTCCAGGACGCCGGGGCGGGTCGCGGCACCGGTGACGGTGACTAGATCAGTAGCGCGATAGCGGTCCGCGCCGATTCGGGCGACGAGCGCGAATCGGGCCAAGGTTTCGACATTCTGCACTAGCGTCGGACGGCCACGCAGGCCGCGTTCGGTGGGGCGCGGGAATTTGCCGGTCGGGCGGGCGTCGCCGGTGGCCAGGAAACGCACCAGGGCGGTTTCTTCGCTGGCGACGTATCGGGACGGAACCGTGATCAGTTTGACCGGTATGGGGTCTCGTCGTTCAGCTAAGGCAGCCTGAACACTTCGGTTTCCTTCGTGGAGACAGAGAAAAGCTTCGGTCGCGCCGACAGCTTGAGCGGCGACTTGAATTCCGTCCAGGACCAAGTGCGGGGCTAGCTCCAGCAGTGCGCGATCCTTGCTGCTGAACGGATCGCTCTCACAACCGTTCGCGACCACAATGGACCGCCCCGGTGCGACAGAGCGCAGTTTCACCGCGGACGGGAAGCCAGCTCCGCCTCGGCCACGGATACCGGCGGCGTCGATCTCGTGGATCAGCGCGGCACGGTGCGTCGCGGGGAGTCCGCCGTGGATAGACAGGTGGGTGGCAAGGTCTTGCCGGTAAAGGGGAAGCACGTGTCACCTCCTCAGTGCGGCGTCGGGGCTAGTGCTGCCGAACCGAACACTTGCGGCGGCCAGGACGGCGAGGAGACACGCGATGTCGAGCGCGATGAGCAGCGGGCGCGCGTTGTCGGACGCGACGAGGCCGACGCTGTGTGCGAGCGCGACGGGCCAGCACAGGTAGGCGAGCCAGTGCACCGCGCGCCACAATCGCGGCGGGATTCGGGTCCTCAGCAGACTTGTCACGGTGATGGCGAGCAGCAAATCCACCGCGACCGCACCGACGCCAATCCAGAACGGCTCATATCCTGACACGAACGGAATGACGACGGCTAGCCAGCTGAGATCTACATAGCCGTCCACGACCGCGAAGACGATGTGTGCGGACAAAAAGGCGAGACTGGCCAGGGCGAGATTCCGGTGGAGGTCAGCGAGAGCGAAACGCGGCCACCGCCGGGTCGAGAACCGGGCGGAGTTGAGGAATCCGAGTACCACCACCGCTGTCGAGAACAGCAGCGCGACGATTCCGGTGGCACGACTGGAATACCAGAGCGCGGAACTCACGAAGCACGCTCCCGGCGATCTCCCGGCCAGCCCGCCGTCGTCCGGACCGCGCCGCGGGAACTCACCAGCCGTGCGGGCAATCCCCTTGCTCTGAGCCATTCCAGCGCCGCCACGCCCAGCACGATCGACGCGGTGCTCGCCGTGTTGGCGTCCACACAGGACTGTCCCGCTACGGAAACCGTCCGCCAGCACGGGTCCGCCGATTCGCCCGTCCGCGGGTCGACGATGTGGTGCAGCACGCGGCCGCCGCGTCGCCAAGTCCGTCGGGAGACGCCGGAGGTCGCCAGGCCGCCGCTGGTCAGGGTGATCGTGGTGTCGGCGTGGGCTACCGCGTCGGTGTGGTCGTCGCTGATCGCTACTTGCCAGCCGCCTGCCGGAGGTGGCCCTGCGACCGCCAAGTCGCCGCCGAGGTTCACCAAGACTCCGCAGCCGGTGTGCCGGGCGATTTCGGCGGCAGTTTGGTCTGCGGCAAAGGCTTTCGCGGTCGCGCCCAGGTCGAGCTTCACGCCGCGCGGCAGCACGACGATACGCCGCGCCGGTTCGAACAGCACCCAATGCGAGCCTGGCGCGGGGACCGGTGCCGCGGCCGGTCCGTCGGTGATCTCGGCGAAGTCCCGGTCGTAGCCGAGCGCCGCCATCGACGCGCCGACCGTCGGGTCGACCAGGCCGCCGCTCAGCCACGCGGCCCGCAATGCCGCCGACAGCACGTCGGCCAGCAGCGGGCTCACCTCCACCTCCCGGCCCGCAGCCCGGTGCAGGGCCGAAATCTCCGAATCCGCCCGGAAACGGCTGCATGCCCGATCCAGTTCGGACAGTCGCGTCCGCAGCAACGCGGTCGCCGGGCCGAGCGCCGCCTCTGCGGTGACGAGTACCTGCGCCGTCGTGCCCAGCGCGGGAAACGCCGCCGAGTACGGCCCAGTCACGACGCACCCGATCCGGTGTGCGCGTGGCCGGAACCGGAGCCGGGATCCTCCGCCGGCGCCCGCAGCTGGTCCTGGCTGGTGGTGCTTGATTCAGAGGAGGACGTCGTCAGCCCGTAGCCGATACCGCCGGCCGCCGCGACTCCGAGCACTGCCGCGACCGCCGTGACGAGCGCGGTCCGGTGCCGGCCGCGCGCCCGTTCCTCTTGCCGTCTCCTGATGTCCGGGTCCATGCCGGGGTCCTCTCCGGTGGTGGGAACACCCAGTCTCAGCCGCGTTTCTATGAACCCGCTGGGAGCGACCTGTCAGTTTGCTGCCAGTCACTACACTCCGCGCATGAGCACGGTCCTCGCGTGGGCGACGCTGGCGGTGTGGGCCGGACTCGCGTTGTGCCACAGCTGGTTCTGGCGCACCGACCAGCGCTTGCCCGAGCTGGGCCGGCCGGACAGCTGGCCGTCGGTCGCCATCGTGGTCCCCGCCCGCGACGAGGCCGACCTGCTGCCGAACACCCTGTCCACCCTGCTCCGGCAGAGCTACCCGGGCGACGCGCGAGTCATCCTCGTCGACGACGGCAGCACCGACGGCACCACCGAGGTCGCGCGCTCGCTGACTGTCCCCAATGGACTCCCGCTCACCGTCACCAGCCCCGGCGAACCACCGGACGGCTGGACCGGCAAGCTCTGGGCCGTCGCACACGGCGTCCGCGAGGCAGGCGACGTCGACCTCCTGCTCCTCACCGACGCCGACATCGCACACGGCCCCGATTCGCTGGAAACCCTCGTCGCCGCGTCCGGCAGCCGGGACTTGGTGTCCCAAATGGCCGTTCTGCGCACCGAAACGTTCTGGGAACGGCTGATCGTGCCCGCTTTCGTCTACTTCTTCGCGATGCTCTACCCCTTCCGCCGCGTGAACTCCGCCCGCTGGCGCACGGCCGCCGCAGCCGGCGGTTGCGTCCTCGTCCGCCGCTCAGCGCTCGAACGCGCTGGCGGGATCGCGGCGATCCGCGGCGCGCTCATCGACGACGTCGCACTCGCCCGTGCCGCTGCGTCCGCAGGTGGCCGGATTTGGCTGGGTTACGCGTCGAAGGTCTGGAGCGTCCGGCCATACCCGCGGCTCGCGGACCTATGGCAGATGGTGGCCCGCAGCGCGTACACCCAGCTGCGGCACTCGCCGCTGCTGCTGGCCGGGACCGTGGTCGGCATGATGGTCGTGTTCCTCGCCCCGCCGGTGCTCGCCCTGACCGGCTCCTGGCAGGCCGCCGCGGCGTGGGCCGTGATGGCGGCGACGTTCGTGCCGGTCGCGCGGTATTACCGGCAGCCCCTGGTCGCGGGGCTGTTGCTGCCGTTCACCGCGGGGCTGTACACGCTGATGACGATCGACTCGGCCCGCCGCCGGACTGGATGGAAGGGGCGCACGTACTGACCCGGGAGTTCATCTGCGCCGACGACGCCACGGGCGCATCGCGACCATCAGAGAACCTAAGAGCCCAGAAGTCGCAACTGCCGGAGCGCTCCCGCCGACGCCGCCGAGCCGCGCGCAGAACCCGGGAGAGCGAGTTCACACCACCCGGGGATGCACGTTCATACATCATCGTGCATAATCATTCCTATGTCCAAGGTGCTCACTTCCCTTCCCGTCGGCGAGCGGGTCGGCATCGCGTTCTCCGGCGGCCTCGACACGTCCGTGGCGGTGGCGTGGATGCGCGACAAGGGTGCGGTTCCGTGCACCTACACCGCCGACATCGGCCAGTACGACGAACCCGACATCGCGTCCGTCCCCGGCCGCGCGCACGCCTACGGGGCGGAACTCGCGCGGCTGGTCGACTGCAAGGAAGCCCTCGTCGAGGAGGGGCTCGCCGCGCTGACCTGCGGTGCGTTCCACATCCGCACCGGCGGCCGGGCCTACTTCAACACCACCCCGCTCGGCCGCGCGGTCACCGGCACCCTGCTGGTGCGCGCGATGCTGGAGGACGACGTCCAGATCTGGGGCGACGGCTCCACCTACAAGGGCAACGACATCGAGCGGTTCTACCGCTACGGCCTGCTGGCCAACCCCGGGCTGCGGATCTACAAGCCGTGGCTCGACGCGGCGTTCGTCGGCGAACTCGGCGGCCGCAAGGAGATGTCCGAGTGGCTGCAGGCGCACGACCTGCCCTACCGCGACAGCACCGAGAAGGCCTACTCCACCGACGCCAACATCTGGGGCGCCACGCACGAGGCGAAGTCGCTGGAGCACCTCGACACCGGCATCGAGATCGTCGAGCCGATCATGGGCGTGCGGTTCTGGGACCCGGCGGTCGAGATCGCGCCCGAGGACGTCACGATCGGCTTCGAGCAGGGCCGTCCGGTGAGCATCAACGGCAAGGAGTTCGGCACCGCGGTCGAGCTGGTGCTGGAGGCCAACGCGATCGGCGGGCGGCACGGCCTCGGCATGTCCGACCAGATCGAGAACCGGATCATCGAGGCCAAGAGCCGCGGCATCTACGAGGCCCCGGGCATGGCGCTGCTGCACGCGGCGTACGAGCGGCTGGTCAACGCGGTGCACAACGAGGACACCATCGCCAGCTACCACAACGAAGGCCGCCGCCTCGGCAGGCTGATGTACGAGGGCCGCTGGCTCGACCCGCAGGCGATGATGCTGCGCGAATCGCTGCAGCGCTGGGTCGGCACCGCGATCACCGGCGAGGTCACGCTGCGGCTGCGGCGCGGCGAGGACTACTCGATCCTCGACACGTCCGGTCCGGCGTTCAGCTACCACCCGGACAAGCTGTCGATGGAGCGCACCGAGGACTCCGCGTTCGGCCCGGTCGACCGGATCGGCCAGCTGACCATGCGGAACCTCGACATCGCCGACTCGCGCGCCAAGCTGGAGCAGTACGCGAGCCTCGGCATGGTCGGCGGCACCTCCCACCCGAAGCTGATCGGCGCCGCGCAGGCGGCCGCGACCGGCCTGATCGGCGCGATGCCCGAGGGCGGGGCCGAGACGATCGCGTCGCGCGGCCGGGCCGACGACGTCGAACTGCTCGACCGCGCCGCGATGGAATCCGGCACCGACTGAGCTTTTTCCCACGGATGCCCGCGTCGGACCACCGGCGCGGGCATCCTCTATATACCAGCGTTCGCACCCCGCTAACGTCTCTATATTCGGGCCGAGGCTCCCGGCTAACGTGGCGGCGTGACCCCGATTTTCCAGCTGTCCGCCGACCACGTCACCGCCGAGGCCGCGCTCGACCCGATCGCCGCGACCCTGGACGGCGTGACCACCGACGCGACCGCGCTCACCGACTTCACCCCGGACGGGTTCGCCGCCCGCGCCGACCTGGCCCGGCGCACGCTGGCCGCGCTCTCGACGCTGACCGCCGAATCGCGCGCGGACCGGATCGCGGCCGCGCATCTGCGGGACAGTCTCGAGGCCGAACTGGCCTGGCACGAGCTGGACGAGCCGTTCCGCCAGGTCCAGGCCCATTTCGGCACGCTGAACATCCTCGCCGATTCGATCCGGCTGCTGCCGCGCGGCGACGCT
Organism: Amycolatopsis sp. WGS_07; assembly: GCF_045278895.1. Taxonomy (NCBI): domain Bacteria; kingdom Bacillati; phylum Actinomycetota; class Actinomycetes; order Pseudonocardiales; family Pseudonocardiaceae; genus Amycolatopsis; species Amycolatopsis sp. WGS_07. The sequence goes on from NZ_CP136053.1 coordinate 517,736, forward strand.
GACGACTGGCACGTCCTCGCGGTCCGGATGGCCGGCGTCGAAACGATGCTCGACGGCTGGCAGAAGACGCTCCAAGCCGGTCTTGACCGCGGCCTGAGCGCGGCGCGTCGGCAGGCGCTGGAGACGGCGGCGCAGGCCGACCGGTACGCCGGTGTCCACAATGCACTCGTCGAGGAGTACGGCGACGGGCCACAAGCCGACGAACTGCGCGCCGCCGCCGAGAGCGCCCACCGCGGCTACGCGTCCCTCGCCCGGTTCCTGCGCGAGGATTACGCCCCATACGCCACCGAAACCGACGGCGTCGGCGCGGAACGCTACGCCGTCGCCGCACGGCTTTCCCTTGGTGCGGACATCGACCTTGCCGAGGCGTACGAATGGGGCTGGGCGGAACTGCAGCGCATCGAAACGGAGATCGCCGCAGAGGTCGCGAAAATCCAGCCCGGCGCGAGTGTGGCGGAAGTCCTCGCGCGGCTGGACGACGAGTGCGCGGTGCTCGGCGAAGAGTCCTATTTGGACTGGCTACGCGCGGCGCACGACCGGGCGCTGGACGCCGCCAGCGAGCACTTCGACATCCCGGAACCGTTGCGCGCCTTGGACGTCACGCTCGCTTACGGCTCCGCGTCCGGTTCGCCGTACTACACCGGCCCCGCCGAGGACGGCACCCGTCCCGGCCGCACGTGGTGGCCGCTTGGCGGACGAGAGCGCTTCGCGACCTGGTCCGAGCTGACGACGGTGTTCCACGAAGGCGTTCCCGGACATCATCTGCAGATCGGCGTCGCCAGCCTGGCCGGGGACTCGGTGAGCCGGTACGCGCGCGTGCACTCGTCGAGCGGTCACGCGGAAGGCTGGGCGCTGTACGCCGAACGCCTCGCGGACGAACTGGGCTGGTTTTCCGAGCGCGGCACCCGCCTCGGCATGCTCGCCGGCTCCGCGCTGCGGGCCGCGCGCGTCGTGATCGACCTCGGTTCGCACCTCGACCTGCCGCTGCCGGACGGCTCCCGCTGGGACTTCGACACCGCGTGCCGGTTCCTGCACGAGCGCGGACTGGCCGCGCAGCACCGCGTGCACGCCGAAATCGTGCGCTACCTCGGCTGGCCGGGCCAGGCGATCTCGTACAAGATCGGCGAACGCGCGTGGCTTCAGGCGCGTGCCGAAGCCGCCGCCAAGCCCGGGTTCACGCTGCGCCAATGGCATCGCGACGCACTCGCCGTCGGCCCGGTCGGGCTCTCGGCGTTGCAGGACGCGCTGCGCTAAGCCTTGGCCTCGCAGTCAGCGCACATCCCCCACCAGGTCACCTCTGCCTGATCCACCCGGAACCCCGGCACCGGCGCGGGTTCGAGGCACGGCGCGGCGCCGACCGCGCACGGCACGTCCTGGATCCGGCCGCAGCCGCGGCAGACCAGGTGGTGGTGGTTGTCGTGGGTTTCGAGTTCGAACCGCGCGGGCGAGCCCGCCGGTTCCAGCGGACGCAGCAGCCGGGCGCCGACGAGGTCGTCGAGCACGTTGTAAAGGCCCTGCCTGGACAACGCGCCGACGGCCCCGTCGGCGTCGAGCACCGTCGCGATCTCCGCGGCCGTGACGTGCGGGGTCCGCGCGACCGCGGCCAGCACCGCACGCCGCTGCGGCGTGTTGCGCAGACCCTTGTCGCGCAGGCGCGCCCCGAACTCGTCCATGCCCCGGATGGTACCCGCACACTTGACCCAGTCAATTTTAGCGTGCAGTGGCTCACACTTCCAGAGTTGACCCGATCTTACATTTGACTGGATCAACTGTGCGGACTACAAAGGAAGCGTGCTCACGACCTCCGCACCTACCCCGTCCAGCGCCGACGCCGGTGTCCGGCTCCGGCGCGCCGGCCTGCGCGTGACCACCGCCCGGCAGGTCGTGCTGGAAGTGCTGGCCGAAAACCCGCACGTGACCGTCGCGGAGCTGCTGCCGCCGGTGCGCGAACGGCTGCCGATGGCGTCCACCAGGGCGGTCCACGACGTGCTGGCCACCGGCGTCACCGCCGGCCTCGTCCACCGCTTCGACCACGTCGGCGTCGCGCAACGCTACGAACTTTCCGGCTTCGACCACCGGCACCTGCTGTGCGGCCAATGCGGCCGGCTGGAGGCAATCGCCGGCGCGCCGGCGGAATCGGCCGAGGAGACGGTGTCCGGCCTGTGCTCGCGCTGCGCCCCGGCCGAGTAGCCCTCAGCGGAACGCGGCGATATTGCGCGCCGCCCAGTCGGCGAAGGAACGCGGCGGGCGGCCGAGAACCCGCTCGACGTCCGGGCTCACGCGCAGTTCGGCCGGGGTCGGCGAGCTGAGGATGTCCAGGGTGTCGTCGGCGAGTTCGCCCGGCATGCTTTGGGTCATGCCCGCCTTGGCCTCGGCGCGGGTCAGCTCGTGGAACCGCACCGGCTGGCCGAGCGCGGCGGCCAGCGCCGCCGTCTGCTGGCGCGGCGTGATCACCTCCGGCCCGGTCAGCTCGTACACGCCGCCGACGTGCCGGTCGTCCACCAGGCACGCCGCCGCGACCTCGGCGATGTCCGCCGGATCGATGATCGGCACCCCGGTGTCCCCGAACGGCGCGGCAACCATCCCCTGCGTGCGGACGGATTCCGCCCACCACAGCGCGTTGGAGTCGAACCCGCCCGGCCGCAGGATCGCCCAGTCCAGACCGGACTCCCGCAGCGTGTCCTCCAGCGCGCGCATGGCGATCCGCGTCGTGCCGAACGGCCTGGTCGCCACGCCCAGAGTGGAGAGCAGGACGACCCGGCGGACCCCGGCGTCCGCCGCCTTCGCGATGAGGTCGGCCGGGTTGGCGCCGACCGCGTGCAAATCGCCGGACAGCAAGAGGAACAACGCCTTCGCCCCGGTCAGCGCGGGTTCGAGACTGGCCGGGTCAGCCAGATCGGCCACCACGTGCCGTACGCCGTCCGGCACCTCCGCGGCGTTTCGCGACACCGCCGTCACCTGCTCGCCCGCCTCGGCGAGCGCCCGCACCAACGGCCGTCCGATGTTTCCGGTAGCCCCGGTTACCACGATCATCTGCAGCTCCTTCTTCGATGTGCGTCCGAAGCTAGGCCGGTTCGCTTACTCTTCGTAAGGACATACCTTTCGGTAAGCTCGATACGTGACAGGAAGCGCGCAGTTCACCCCGGCCGTCCCCGAGCCGCGGTATGAGGTGTTTCACACCGACTGCCCCGCCCGCGCCGTGCTCGGCCACGTGACCAGCCGGTGGGGCGTCTGGATCCTCATCTCGTTGCGGGACAAGGAACTCCGGTTCTTCGAACTGCGCGAAAGCATCCAGGGGATCAGCGAAAAGATGCTCGCCCAGTCCCTGCGCGCCCTGGTCGAGGACGGCCTCGTCTGGCGTCGCGTCGAGCCGACCACCCCGCCCCAGGTCACCTACGGCTTGACCGAGTTCGGCCAGGAAGTCCGCGAACCCCTCGACGACCTCTTCGACCGCATCACCCAGCGGCTGGGCTCCCGGTAGCCGACCTCGAACCGGTCCGGCATTACCTCAGAGGTAATTTACATACAGACTGCATGTATGTATCTTCGCCGCATGACTACTTACGAGGAACTCGGCACTGCCCGGCACGTCAACCTCCCGCAAGGCGAGATCCGGTACTTCGAACGCGGACGCGGCCGCCCGGTCGTCTTCGTGCACGGCGTGCTCACGAACGCACTGCTGTGGCGCAAGGTCGTCCCCACCGTCGCGGACGCCGGATTCCGTTGCCTGGCCCCGGATCTGCCGCTGGGCGCGCATCCGGTCCCGATGCGCTCGGACGCCGACCTCAGCGCCGCCGGCCTCGCCACCCTGCTGGGCGACTTCCTCACCGCGCTCGACCTGGAGGACGTCATCCTGGTCGCCAACGACACCGGCGGCGCCATCACGCAACTGCTGCTCGCGCGATATCCGGAGCGAGTCGGACGGGTCGTGCTGACGCCGTCGGACAGCTTCGAGTACTTCTTCCCGCCGATCTTCCAGCCACTGCCGGCGATCGCGCGCGTCCCGGGCTCGATGACGGTGCTCGGCCAGCTGCTGCGGATCAAGCCGCTGTACCGGCTGCCGGTGCTGTTCGGCTGGGTCACGAAGCGTCCGCTGCCGCCCGACGTCGCGGAGGAGTACCTGGGCAAACTGCGGAAATCCCCTGGCCTGCGAAGGGATTTGCGCAAGTTCCTGCGCACCGTCGACTCCAGCCACACCCTCGCCGCGGCCGAAAAACTGCGCCAGTTCAAGCACCCGGTACTGCTGGTGTGGCCGCCCGAGGAAAAACTGTTCCCGATCAGCCTCGCGCACCGGCTCGCGGAGATCCTGCCGGACGCGGAGATCGTCGAGGTGCCGGACTCCTACACCTTCGTGTCCGAGGACCAGCCGGACGCTCTGGCCGGGCACATCACGCGCTTCGCCACCGCCATGGCAGATTAGGTGCGTGCGACGTACCCAGCAAGAACGCTCCGACGCGACGCGAGCCGCACTGATCAAGGCCGCCCGCGACCTCTTCGGCGTGCGCGGTTACCACGACGTGCCCGCCGAAGAAATCACGCGCACGGCAGGCGTCACGAGGGGCGCGCTGTACCACCACTTCGGCGACAAACTCGGCCTGTTCCGGGCGGTGGTCGAAGTGGTTGAGCGGGAACTGACCGCCGAGGTCTCCGAAGTCCTCGACAACGCACCGGACCCGCTCTCCGGCCTTTCGGGAGCACTGGGGGTGTTCCTGGACGCGTGCCTGCGCCCGGACGTCCGCCGGATCTCGCTGACCGACGCCCCGGCCGTACTGGGCTGGGACGCCTGGCGAGAACTCGAAGCGGAGTACGGCTTGGGCCTGGTAGCCGACCACCTGACGGCGGCGCGGGATGCCGGGTTGATCGTGGATACGCCGGTGGATGCGCTGGCGCAGCTGGTACTGGCGACGGTGATGGAAGCGGCGCGGATGATCGCGAACGCGGATGAGCCGGACCGGGTGCGGGGGGATGTGCAGCAGGTGTTCGCTGGGTGGCTGGGCGGGTTGTTGCGGACCGCTTAGGCGATCGAGCGGTTCAGAGCCGGATCGACTTCTGGTTCATGAACTCCTCAATCCCCGACGGCCCCAGCTCCCGCCCCATCCCCGACCGTTTGATCCCGCCGAACGGCAAATCCGCCTGCGACCCGCCGGATTTGTTGAAATACACCATTCCCGCCTCCAGCCGGTCCGCGGCGCGGCGCAACCGGACCGGGTCCGTGCCGAATACCGCCGCCCCTAAACCGAACGGCGAATCGTTGGCGATCTCAATCGCATGATCATCTGATTCCGCCCGGAACAAGATCGCCACCGGGCCGAAAATCTCCTCCCGGTAAGCGTCCATCTCAGGCGTGACGTCAGTCAGGACGGTCGCCTCCAGATATGCCCCCTCGCCTCGGCGACCGCCGGTGCGCAGCGTCGCGCCCTGCTCCACCGCGCGGGCTACCTGAGCAGCGACTTCGTCAGCAGCAGCGACAGAAGCCAGTGGCGGCAACTTCACTGCCGGATCCGACGGATCGCCCGGCACGTAATAGTCCGCGACCCGCTTGGTGAAGCGGTCCACGAACTCGGCATAAAGGTCAGATTGGACGATAATCCGCTTGGGAGCATTGCAAGACTGCCCGCAGTTTCGCATCCGCGCAGTCGCGACCGCATGGACCGTTTCGTCCAAATCCGCGGTGTCGAGGACCAGCAACGGATCCGCGCCGCCGAGTTCCAGCACGCACCGTTTCAGGTTCCGGCCCGCCTCGGCCGCGACGGAGATGCCGGCTTGCTCGCTGCCGGTCAGGGAAACGCCTTGGATGCGCGGGTCAGCGAGAATCGACGGGACCTGGCGGCTCGAGGCGAAAATGTTCACGTACGCATCGTCCGGTACGCCTGCTTCGTGCAGGATTTTCTCGATCGCCAGCGCCGAACGCGGGCAGATCGACGCGTGTTTGAGCAGGATCGTGTTGCCCAGCACCAGGTTCGGCGCGACGAACCGGGCCACCTGATAGCACGGGAAATTCCACGGCATCACGCCGAGCAGCGCGCCGATCGGTTCCTTGCGGATCACCGCGGACCCGCCGCGGATGGCCAGCGGCTGGTCGGCGATCAGGTCCGGGCCGCGGTCGGCGTAGTAGCGGAAGATGTCCACGACGATGCCGACCTCGCCGCGGCCCTCGTTGATCCGCTTGCCCATCTCCAGCGTCATGACGGCGGCCAGTTCGTCGGCACGTTCCTCGAAAAGATCCGCGGCACGCGCGACGATCGCCGCCCGTTCCGCCACCGGGCGGTCGCGCCAGCTGCGGTATCCGCTGCCGACGCGCTCGATCGCCGCGCGGACCTCCTCGTCGGTCGCGTTGTCGATTTCCTCGATCAGCTGACCTGTGGCCGGGTTGGTCACCGTGTACATCGCGGTCTCCCTGCGGTCGGTATCCTCCTCGACATCATATTGCATACAGTATCCTGTGTATAGATGACACAGGGTAGCCGGTTCTTGACCGAGCGCGGGCGGCCGAGTATGGTCTAGACCACAAATCTCCCCACCCCTTCGCCCGCGCACCACCCCACCGCGGGCTCGTCGGTCGTGCCCTGGCCCGGCCGATCGCCCTCCGGCGCGGAGCGGGCCCGGCTTCGAAGGAGCCACCATGCCCCGCAAACGCACGATCCTCGCCGCACTCGGCGGCGCGGCGCTCGCTCCGGTGCTGATGCTGATCGGACCTGGCATCGCCAGCGCGCACGGCTACGTCAACTCCCCGCCGAGCAGGCAGGCCCAATGCGCGGACGGAACGGTGTCCTGCGGCGACATCCAGTGGGAACCGCAGAGCGTCGAAGGACCGAAAGGCCTGCACAGCTGCAGCGGCGGCGTCGACCGGTTCGCCGACCTCGACGACGACAGCAAGGGCTGGAAGGTCACCCAGGTCGGCTCGCAGGTCACCTTCAACTGGGTGTTCACCGCGCGCCACCGCACCCTCGACTACCAGTACTTCATCGGCGGCACCGAGGTCGCGAACTTCAGCGGCAACGACTCGATCCCGCCGGAAACCGTGTCGCACCAGGTCGATCTGAGCGGCTACAGCGGACAGCAGAAGGTGCTCGCGGTGTGGAACATCGCCGACACCGACAACGCCTTCTACGCCTGTATCGACTTGAACGTTTCCTGACCGCGCGAAGGCCCCGGGCAGCCGGGCGGAAATCTCCGCTCCGGCTGCCCGGCGCTATCCGGCGAACGCCTCGGCGACGGCGAGGCTGTCTTCGTAGACGTGGTACCGCGTAATCAACCCTCCGCCGACGGTCAGGCGGACCGCGAAGCTCGTCGCGAAACGTTTGCCGGTCAGTTTGACCGTTTGGGTGCTCGTCCCGAGCAGCACTGCGGGATGATGCGGTTCCGGCCAGCTAAGCTGCGCAGGAATTCGTCGATCTCATGTTTCATGCCCGGAAGCTCACTGACATCTTGTGTCAGCGCGCGGTTTCGGCGCTCCGCTTGCCGACCAGGAACCACAGCATCGGCCCGAGGAACGGCGCGCAGAACGCGAAGATCACCCACACCGCCTTCATTCCGAAGCCAAGCGGACTGCCGAGCACGCTCACCAGCGCGCCAAGGAACAGCAGTACCGGAAACGCCACCAGCACCGCGATCCCGGCAACGGCGGCGAATTGCAGGCCTTGGTGGACGGTGTCGGCCAGGACGGCGGTCATCGGATTCCTCTCTCACAGCGGGCTGAAACCCATTGTGCGAGCGGAGCTGCCGCGCCCGGATCGGCTTGACGGCTCGATCCGGGTACAGCTTAAGTCGTAGTCCACAGTGGACGTCAGGCTCCGAAGAACTCGAGCAGCCCCGCCGGCGCGTCGTCGCGGAAACAGATCTCCAGGCTTTGCGCCGACTCCTCGGCCGATTTCGCGCTGCGCGGGAACAACGCGGCCTCGTACTCGGCAAGCGCGCGTTCGACGTCACCCGAGTGCCGCGCGAGCGCGAGCCCCAACTCGGCACCGTCGAGCATGGCGAGGTTCGCGCCCTCCCCCGCGAACGGCGACATCAGGTGCGCGGCGTCGCCGAGCAGCGTGACGCCGGGCACCCGCGCCCACGAATGTCCGACGGGAAGCGCGTGGATCAACCGCGGAACCAGGTCGCCGTCCGCGTCCGCGACCAGGGCACGGAGCCGGTCGGACCAGCCTTCGAAGTGGCTCAGGATGGCGGCCTTGGCGGCGTCGCGGTCGGTGAAGTCGATGGACGCGGTCCAGGTTTCCGGGACGCGCAGAGCGACGTAGACGTGCAGGCTGCCGTCCGGTTCGCGGTGCGCGAGAAAGCCTTTGCCCTCGCCGAGGGAGAAGCTCATGCCGCCGCCGAGGAGGTCCGCCGCGTCCGGGTGCCGGGAGTCGGCTTCGAGGAGGTCGATCTCGACGAAGGAGATCCCGGAGTAGGCCGGTTTGTCCGGCGAGACCAGGGGACGGATCCGCGACCAGGCACCGTCGGCTCCGACGAGCAGGTCCGTCGTGAGGGACGTGCCGTCCGCGAGGGTGAGCCGATGCCGCCCGCCGGACAGCGATTCGGCGGCGGTGACCTTCGTACCCCAGCGGACGGTGCCCGCCGGCAACGAGTTGAGCAGGAGGTCGCGCAGCGCACCGCGGTCGACTTCCGGCCGGTCGCCGCCACCGTCGTCCACCTCGGAGAAGAGTAAGGCGGCGGTGCGGTCGTAGATGCGGGCTTCCTGGCCGCCGGAGTGGATCAGGGTGCTGAATTCGGCATGCAGGCCGGCGGCGTGGAGGGCAACCTGGCCGGAGTCCTCGTGGATGTCGAGCATGCCGCCCTGCGCGCGGGCGGACGGGGACGCGTCGAGGTCGAGGACGGTGGCTTCGATGCCGTGGACGTGCAGGACGCGGGCGAGGCTGAGACCGCCGAGGCCGGCGCCGACGATGGTGATGGTCATGGGAGTGCTCCGTTTCTTTCGCGGTGCTGTGTTGACGGCTAGCTTAACGAACATGTTCGTTACGAACAAGTTCGCTATAGAGTGACGGTGGTCAACTCTGGGTAGAGCCGCGGGGTCCGAGTCCGGCCGAACGGGGCGTGCTGAACTGTCGAGTCACGCTGACGGCGGCCGCCCGCTCGCCGCCACGATTCGCCAACCTGATCGCCCAGCGTTGGATCCGACCAAACGGTCACTCGATTGGTGGCGACCCAGATCACCTTATGGGGCCGGAACATTCGCGGGCTTGGCGCGTTGTACAGGGTGTCGGTACGGAGGTGCCCCCGGGCCTCACCTTCTGCCTTCCAGGAATACCGGTTCGGCCGGAGCCTGGTCGTGCCACTCGCCGCGAGGCGGCCCCCGTACCGGCGCACAACCACCCGGTCCGCGCCACTGCTCCCCCCAGACGCGGAACGGGATCCGGTGCTCCTGCTCCCGCCGGCCGGTAACCCCCAGCCGGTCCGGACGGAGAGCGGGAGCACACCCCTCGTATGCGGGAATGTTCTTGGCCCGCAACGAGTTCTACTGAATAGCGACGCTGTCCTCAAGGAACACTCAGCCACCCCGTCCGCCGCGGCGTCTCCCCCAGTGCCCCGCGCGGACGGGGACCCCGCGCCCCCGCTCCGGCACCCGCATCGGCCGGACGCGTGGGGCGCCCAGCCTGCCTCGCCGACCGCGGGGCACCCCTTCACCACGGCTGTCGCGAGGTGCGCCCGGATCGTTTCGCTCGCCACGGGCATCCAGAGCACTTCGCCCACCGCTGTGCCCCGCGCACGACTTCGCTCTCCGCAGGACACCAGACCACCTCGCTCGCCGCGCCACCTCTCCCCCACGGTCGCGCGAGCGGGGACATGTGCCCGCCCGGCCGCCGGATCCCGACCGGACCGGCCGGGCGGCGCACCCCCGCTCAGCCGATGCATACGCGTTGGTTCAGCCGATCCGCTCACAGCGGCCCAACCGCTCCGCTCGCGTCGGTTCAAGCGAACCAACCGCAGGACTCAGCCGATCCGTTTCCGGTAACTCGACCGAACCACGCGCACAGCCCACCCGAGCCACTCACGACGGCTCAACTGAACCACGCGCACGGCCCACCCGAACCACCCACGACGGCTCAGCTGAACCAATCACGAGGTTCGGCCGAACCGCTCACATGGCTCGGCCGACCCGCTCGCAGGATCCAGCCCGATCCGTTCCCAGCGACTCAGCCGATCCACTCGCAGCACTCGGCCGATCCGCTCGCACAGTTCGGCCGAGCCGCTCACGGCAGCTCACCCGGCCCAAAGCGCAGGCCCACCCGACCCAGGTGCTGGGTCCAGCCGCTCCACTTCGCCGTGGCTCAACCGAACTACTCGCGGAAGCTCAGTCGCCCCCTCACGGCGGCCCACCCAACCCAGGCGCAGGGCCCAGCCACTCCACTCGCCGTGACTCCACCGAGCCACTCGCGGAAGAAGCTCAGTCGATCCACTCGCGAGCGTCGCGCAGCAACCCCAGCATTCCGGAGACCAGCCGCATCTGGTCGACCGTGCGGATGTCCGCCTCGAGCAGCTTCGGGGAGCACACCAGGACCGCAACGGACTGCGCACGTGACAGGGCGACGTTCAAACGATTACGGGACAACAGAAAATCAAGGCCTCGTGGCAAGTCTACCGCCGACGAGGACGTCATGGTGGTCACCACAACGGGTGCTTCTTGCCCCTGGAACCGGTCCACCGTGCCGACTCGGACGTCGCCGAAGCCGGCGTCGGACAGGGCGCGCGTCACCACCCGCGCCTGCAGGTTGTACGGGGCTACGACTAGGAAATCGGCGTCGGTGAGCGGGCGGCCTTCCCAGGATCGGCCGTGCAGCGACTTGATCACCGACACCACCTGCTCGGCTTCTTCCACCGAACGCGTGGTGTTCCCGCGATGCTCGACCGAGGCAAGATAGAGACCTGAGGGGAAGCCGTCTATCGAGCGCTCCGCGGTGGGGTGCGAGTGCAGCAAACCGGCGTACGACAGGTTCGAGACCGGCGCACATACGGCGGGGTGCATGCGGCGCGTCAGGTCGAGGAAGTACCCGAGTTCCGGCGGGATGATGTCGGCGTCGCCGATCAAGTGGCCCAGTGCCGAAGCCTCCGCGCCAGCCGGATGCGTGCCCTGTACCACCTGCGGCAGCTGCTGCGGATCTCCCAGCAGCACAACGTTTTTCGCGCACATCGAAACCGCGAGCGCGTCCGCGAGGGCGAACTGACCGGCCTCGTCGATCACCAGGACGTCGAACGGTTCTTCGCGCACGGCGGCGTTGGCGAACGTCCATGCCGTGCCGCCGACCAGGTGACCCATGTCGTGTTCTTCACGCCAGCGTACCAGCGCGTTGTTGTTTTTCGGCTGTTCCCAAGGCAATTCCGGATCCGGCGTCCGCTTCGCGCGCTTGGCGCAGGCCATCTCCGGTGCGTTCTCCATCGCCGCCGAAAGCACGTTCTCGACCGCTTTATGGCTGTTCGACGTGACGCCGACGGTCCGGCCCGAACGCACGAGATGCGCGATCAGTTTTCCGGCCAGGTAAGTCTTTCCGGCCCCGGGCGGGCCTTGGACGGCGAGCACCGAACCGTCCAGTTTGTCGACCGCAGTGATCACCGTGGCGACCAGATCTTCCCCCGGTTCGGGCAAACCGCCGCGCAGCCGGGGGATGCGGCGGAGCAGATCGACGCCGGGGTGTGACGGAAGCGCGGGCAGAGTTTCCCCGACCAGCCGGGCGAGATCGGCGACCGCCTCGTCCTTCGGCGACGGGCGGACTGGACTGCCCGGCAGGACGGCGGCGGGACGGTCGTCGGACGTCCGGTCCGGCGCGCTGCTCTCTTCCAGGGTCACTTCGACGGCCGTCGCGGACACGACTTTCGCGTCGCGAGCGTCGGCGCCGTAACGCAATCGCACGTCGTCGCCGGGCGCGAACGGGTGCGGACGGTCCGGGTCGCACTTCACCACCAGCGTGCGTTTCGCGGTGCGCAGCCTGCCGGACGGCGGCACCCACTCGCCCGCGGTCACCGACACCGGGACCGCACAGGTCGTGTCCACTTCGAGGTCGCTGAGCGGGGCGGCCAGCTGCCGGAAGAACTCCCACCACGCGGGGTTCGTCTCGCGGCGGTGGTAGCCAACGGAGGCGGCGAGCAGGGCGCGGGCGTGGTCGTCGGGAGTGAAGTCCGCGGGGTCCTCGGGGAGGCCGTCCAGGAGCGGGTCGACCAGCGCCGCCATCGCGGCGGCGCGTTCGGCTCGGCGCTGGGCCGCTTCCTCTTCTTCGGTGCGGCGGAGCAGAGCGTCCACTTCGGACTCCGGGTCCGGCTCCGCCAGGGCGATTCCGGCTTCGGTGCGCACGCGGTGGAGGAATTCGTGCAGGCGCAAGGTGGAGACGCAGTCGTACTCGTTGTAGTCCGCGATGCCGCGCAGGATTTCGTCGGCTTTTTCGGCGTCTCCGGCGGAGGAGAGCGTCAGGTAGTCCTCATACGCCTCGATGCTCGACGCCGCCGTTTTTACGTCGCCGTCACGGGCTTCCGGCATGTACAGTGGTTCTAGATACTTGATCGAATACGACCGCTGTCCTACCCGCAAAGCCTTGCGTACCACGGCATACAGGTCGATCATCGCGCCGCTGCGCACCAGCTCGTCCACGGCTTCCTCGCGCGTGCCGTGGACGGCAGCGAGCCGCTTGATCGCCGTGACCTCGTACGGCGCGTAGTGGTAGACGTGCGCGTCGGGGTGCTCGGCGAGCCGTGCGGTGGCGAAGTCGATGAACTCCTCGAACGCTCGTTTCTCCTGCGCGCGCGAGTGCGCCCAGAAGGGTGTGAAGCGCTCGTCCGGGGTCACCGCGCCGAAGAGGTACTCGAGGCCGGTGCCAGCCAGCGCGTACGGGTCGCCTTCCATGTCGAAGAAGACGTCGCCGGGGCTGGCTTCGGGCAGTTCGGCGAGCGCGTCCGGGGCGATGATTTCGTAGGCCAGTTCACCGGTTTCGTCCTGCCGGACCTGGATCGCGGCCTGCGCGCGCAACGAGGCGAACGTGCCCTCGGACATGTCGCGCGGACGGTCGGCGGGCTCGGCACTGGCGAGCGCGTCGATGGTGCCGAGCCCGGCGGTGGCCAGCTTGCGCCGCTGCTCGCTGCGCATGCCGGCGACCAGCGACAGATCCCGGTCCGCCTCGCGTGCGGACGCGCAGTGGTCGGCGAACGCGCATCCGGTGCATGCCGGGCGCTCGTCGGCCCAGATCCGGTCGGGCAGCTGCGGCGAACGGTCCTGCAACCGGTCGCGGAGCCGGTCCACGAGCGGGAGGAAGTCGTCGACGCGGAGGCTGCGCGTGCTGCCGTCGCCCAGCAGCAGATGCATTTCCGGGCCGGTGGGCCAGCCGCCGCGCCGGAGCGCGTCCGCATACGCGGTGAGCTGCACGACCGCGGACGGCTTAGCGTGCCGGGCGAGTTTCGTGTCGTAGACCTCGTAACGGCCCTGATCGTCGCGCAAGAGGAAATCGGCGCGTCCGGAGAACTCGCCGTCGTGGAACACCGCCTGGTAGACCACCGGCGCGCCCGCTCGCAACGCTTCCTCAGTGGCTTTCGCCGCGACGACCGGATCGTGCTCCTCGATCTCGACGACCTGCGTCCGCTCGCCGCGCAACCGGCTGAGCGTGGCCGCCTCGTGCGCGCGACCGTGCTTCACCGCCAGCCGATCGGGTGCCGAACTGGGCCGCGGCGCGCCGGGTATCCCCGCCGCCAGCGCCTGCTTGAGGATGCTCCGGTGCTCGCATTCGAGCAGGTCAGCGAGATCAGACGGCGTGTACATCGCCCGGCAGTCTGTCACGGCGGGCGGCGGGTCCCGGCAAGGCGGGCGCCGACACGCCGCCCGGAATTGTCGGTGGTGGGTGGGATGCTCTTGGAGTGCGCGGGAACAGGGAGGAAAGGAGCTGGTGACGATGGAGGTGAGTGTTTGGAGGAGATGCGGATGACGGTGCGAATGGGCGGTGGGTAGTCGTGTGGTGACGTGCGTTCGGCTTCGTGGCTGGGTGGCTGGGCGGCTTCGTGATCGGTCTGGGCGGAGGTTGATCACGGGCGACCGGTCAGTCGGGCGGCTCGGGTGGGCGAGGTCCTGGCTCGAGGGCGCGACCCTGGCTCGAGTGGGCGAGATCCTGCTGTGGTGTGGCGGCAGATTGCGGTGGGCAACGGCAGGGTGTCCTGGGCATGGTCTGTCGACATGGCCAGCCGGCGTGCAACCGGCCTGAGCCCCGGGCGCGACGGCGACCTAGCGCGGCGGTGAGCCAGCGAGGCACGTTCAGCGACGTGTCCCTGCCAGCTCGATCGCTTCGGCATAGGCCGCACACGGCTCCCCGAGGTGGCCCAACCGGCGCGGCAGCAAGTCGGTATGCGACCGACCCGGAACCGCTAGACGCTACGGCAACTCGGCACGGCAGCAAGTCGGTGTGCGTCTGGCCCGGAACCGGTGGACGCTACGGCAACTCGGCACGGCAGCAAGTCGGTGTGCGACCAACCTGGACCCGGTGGACGGCTACGGCAACTCGGCGCGGCGGCGGGCGAGCGAGGCACGCTCGGCAGTGTTCCCCGCCAGCTCGATCGCCTTGTCGTACGCCGTGCGTGACTCCTCGACGCGGCCCAAGCGGCGCAGGAGGTCGGCGCGGGTGGCGTGGTACGGGTGGTAGCCGGCGAGCCGGTCCGCGAGGGTGTCGACCGCGGTCAGTGCCGCGTCCGGGCCGTCGAGTTCGGCGACTGCGACGGCGCGGTTCAGTGCGACGATCGGGGACGGGTCCACGCGGACGAGCTGGTCATAGAGGGCGAGGATCTGCGACCAGTCGGTCTCGCGCATGTCGCGGGCGGACGTGTGCACGGCGTTGATCGCGGCCAGGATCTGGTAGCGGCCCGGAGCCACGTCGTCGGCGGCAGCGGCTAGGCGTTCGCGCACCAGGCGGTGGCCTTCGGCGATCAGGGCCCGGTCCCAGGCTGTGCGGTCCTGCTCGTCCAGGGCGACCAGTTCGCCGGCGGGTGAGACGCGGGCGGGGCGGCGGGCTTCGGTGAGGAGCATGAGGGCCAGCAGTCCGGTGGCCTCGCCGTCGCCGGGCAGGAGTGCGCGGATCAGGCGGGTCAACCGGATCGCCTCGGTGGTCAGGTCGTGCCGGATCGGGTCGGTGCCGGGGCCGGTGGCCAGGTAGCCCTCGTTGAATACCAGGAAAAGCGCGGTCAGTACGCCGGCGACGCGGGTCGGGAGGTCGTCGGTCGACGGCACCTGGTACGGGATGCGGGCCGCCTTGATCTTGGCTTTCGCGCGGGTGATCCGTTGCCCCATGGTGGTTTCGGCCACCAGGAAGGCGCGGGCGATCTCGGGCACGGTCAGGCCGCCGACCATGCGCAGGGTCAGCGCCACGCGGGCTTCCGGGGCCAGAGCCGGGTGACAGCAGGTGAAGATCAGCCGGAGCCGGTCGTCGTCGATGGCGCTCGGAGGCTCGGGCGGGGTGTCGTCGTGCACCGCGTGGGCCTCCTTGTGCTTGTCGTCGCGTTTGGTCTCGCGGCGGAGCCGGTCGATGGCTTTGCGGGCGGCGGTCGTGGTGAGCCAGGCGCCGGGGTTGGGCGGCACGCCGTCGGACGGCCATCGCTCCACCGCGGTCGCGAAGGCTTCGGCGGCGGCTTCTTCGGCGATGTCGAGGTCGCCGAAGCGTTTGGTCAAGCCGGCGACCACCCGGGCCCATTCCTCGCGGTGAGCCCGGGTGATCGCCTCCTGGACGTCGCGCACGCTCATCCGGCCAGGAACGGCCGCACCTCGACCTTGCGGTTGCACGCCTTCGACCCCTCGGCGGCGAGCTTGAGCGCCACGTCAAGATCCGGAGCCTCGACGACCCAGAAACCGGCGAGGTACTCCTTGGACTCCAGGAATGGACCGTCGGTGACCAGGCTCGCCCCGTCCCGGTTGTCGAGGACGGTGGCGGTGTCCGGCGCGGCGAGGCCGCCCGCGAAGACCCAGTGGCCCTCGGTCTGGAGCCGGTCGTTGAACACGTCGATCGCGGCGTGTTCCTCCGGGGTGGCGAGGCTGGCCTCGTCGTGGACGACGGAAATCAGGTACTGCATCCGAGGATCATCTCCTGTGCGGTCGAAAAGGGATACGGTCAGCGGCCCGCGTACTGCGGACGTCCGGCGGGGCACCAGACCTGGGTCGTCACGCCCTTGGTGTCCACTCGCGACTCGACCAGGTCGAGCGCCAGATCCGGGCCGTTCTCCGGGAACAGCCGCTTGCCCTGTCCGACGATCACCGGGATCACGAGCAGCGTCATCTCGTCGACCAGGCCGTGCTCCAGCAGCCACCGGACGAGGGTGCCGCTGCCGTGCACCTGCAGTTCGCCGCCCGGTTTGGCCTTCAGATCCGCGATGGCGGCCGCCAGGTCGCCGGACAGGACGCTGGCACCCGGCCATCCCGGATCGGTGAGCGTCGCCGAGGCGACGTACTTCGGCCGCGCGTTCAGCGCCCGCAGGATGGGCTCCCGGCCGGGAACGTCCTGGACCGTCAAGGATCCCCACGAGCTGGCGAAAAGCTCGTAGGTCCGCCGGCCGAACAGGAAAGCGTCGGCGCGCTGGTAGGTCTCGTTGATCAACGCCACGGTTTCGTGGTCGCCCTTGCCCAGCGCCCATCCGCCGCGCTCGAATCCGTTCCGGCGGTCCTCGTCCGACGCGCCGCCGTTGCCCTGCACGACTCCGTCGACGGTCACCTGGGTCATGGTCGTCAGCTTCATGATCGCGGTCCCCTTGACTCGGCGCCGCCCCTCGCGGGCGGCCTCACCCCTGCTACGAAGACCGCCCTCCCGATCCGACACCGCGTCCCGAAGTTTCTCGGAAGAATCTCCGGGGCTAGCCGCGTGCGGTCAGCCAGGCGTCGATGGCCTGGACGAAACCGTCGACGCTCAGCAGGGGTTTGCCCGTGAAGACCGCGTGGAGGTGCTCGACCCCGACCGGGTCGTTCCAGGCGCGGGCGCGTCGGCAGGTTTCGTCGTCGGTGGCCGCGCGGAGGAGGTCCCAGCCGTGCCAGGTCGCGACGAGGGCGGCGTCGATCGCCGGGTCGGCCAGGGTTGCCAGGTCCCAGTCGACGACGCCGGTCAGTTTGCCGTCCGCGTCGAAGTGGACGTTGTTGCCGCCGAGGTCGCCGTGGACAAGCCTGGCCGGAACCTCGTCGAGCGCCAGCAGGGTGTCGAGGTGGCGCCGGACGCCGTCCTGCCATTTCGGCGACAGGCGCGGGATGACCTCGTCGCTCAGGATGTCCGCCCAGCCCAGGCCGTCGGCGTGCTTGCGCGGCCGGTGGAGGACGGCTTCGAGTTCTGGCGAGATCTCCGTCTCGCGCAGCGCTGCCAGGAGTGGGCCGAACGCCGCTGGGTCGCCGACGCCTTCTGGCAACCCTTCGCCGTCGATCCACGAGATCGCGACGGCCGCTTGTTCGCCGAAGGTGGTCACCGGGGTCAGCGGCTCCGGCACGGCGAAGGGCAGGCCGGCGGCGGCGACCGCGCGGAGGATTTCGACCCGGCGCGGCAGCTCGGCGGCGGCGCTGGGGCGTTTGGTGATCCGCACCGCGGCGACGCCGGGCAGCAGCACGACGTGGTGCATATTCCCTTGTGCGGCAAGGCTTGCGGAGCGGAGAGGAGCGCCGGGGACGAGCGTTTCGGCGATTTCCAGCAGGTCAGCGGGGACTGGGTGCGGCATGCGGCGATTCTGCCGGACCGGCGTGCGGTGCCGTCGGGGCGGCTGAACCGCGTTCAGGCCGCGTGGTCGCCGGGTCGCTGCGCTTTCGCCGTCTAGGCGGCGACACGCCCAGCCCCGCCGAACGCGGCAGACGGCACCGTCGAGACAGCTACCGCGCACCACATCCAGACCCGCCTCACCGACGAGGCGGCAACGGCACCACGTCCAGATCCCGGGCCACGTGGATCTCTCCGTCGAACACCTTGGCGGCCTCGTCGCGGAACCGGTCCGCCTCGGCGTAGGGGTAGCGCTGCGAGAAGTGCGTCAGCAGCAGCTCCCGGGCGCCCGACTCCGCCGCCAAGCGGCCGGCGTCGGTGCTGGTCAGGTGGCCGTAGCGGTAGGCGAGGTCGGCGTCGTCGGCGCGGAAGGTCGATTCGGCGATCAGCAGGTCCGCTTCGCGTGCGCAGGCGAAAGCGCCCGCGCACAGGCGGGTGTCCATCACGAACGCGACGACCTGGCCCCGGCGGGGCACGCTCACATCTTCCAGGCGGACCACGCCACGAGCCGTCTCCAAATGGCCCTCGGCCTGGAGTTTTCGGACCGCGGGGCCTTGGACGCCTGCTGCGGCGAGGGCGTCCGGGAGCATCCGGATTCCGTCTGGTTCGGCGTAGCGGTAGCCGAAGCAGTCGATGCGGTGTTCCAGCGGGTACGCCGACAGCGCGCCGCCCAGTGGGCCGGGGGCGGAGATCGGCAGCGGGACCAGTTCGGCGCGTTCGTGGAACGACGTCGAGTGCCGCAGCCGGTCGAAGTACTCCTGGCCGGACGCTGGGTAGTGGCAGCGCACGGGGTGCGCGACTCCGTCCAGGGACAGGCGCTGGATGATGCCGGCCAGGCCGAGGCTGTGGTCGCCGTGGAAGTGGGTGACGCACAGGTGCGTGAGTTCGGACGCCGTCGCGCCGGCGTACATCATCTGCCGCTGGGTGCCTTCGCCCGGATCGAACAGGATGCCGTCGGCGTCGAAGCGCAGCAGGTAGCCGTTGTGGTTGCGGTGCCGGGTCGGGGTCTGGCTCGCCGAGCCCAGCACGACGAACTCGCGTCGGGACATGACGATCATCTTCGCGCCGCGACCGGGCCCGGCGCCACCGAAATGAACGCCGCGGAAACAGCGGCGGCCGTCCGGGATGAAATTCTCCGGACGGCCGCTCGCCTAATTGCCGCGCGAATTCGTTCGGTCACTTTCCGCGAATTGCCAGCGTTTCCCGATACCAGTTTTCCGCCTGGGCCAAACGGACGCCGAGTCCCGGTCCCCGGGGCACGCCGGTGACCGCCCAGACGCGGCTGCTGTCGTACCAATGGTCCCGGGTGAGCAGCGACCATTGGTGCTCGCTGAGCCACGGCGTGCGCGCCCGGTGTTCGTGCGGCGGCAGGTCGTGCTCGGGGACCGGCAGGTCGAGCAGGCGGCAGACGGCTTCCAGCAGGTCGCGCATCCGCACCGGCTCCGGGTCGGCCACGTGGAACACCTCGCCCGGTCTGCCCAGCGCCGGGTCCAGCGCGAACGCGGTGAGCACGGCGGCGAGATCCTCCGACGAGACAACGGAGGTCCGGGATCTGCCGCCCGCGGCCCACGCCGGGACCGCCCGCAGCCACCGCACCAGCGCCGGGACCACGTGCCGGTCGCCGGCGCCGTACACCAGGTGGGGCCGCAGAACGATCCCGCCTGCCGCGCGGACCTGCTGTTCTCCGGCCAGCCTGGTGCGGCTCGTGGCCGAGGCGGGCCCGAGGTCGAGCGTGTCCTCGGGCGCGCCTCGGTGTTCGCCGTCGCGGTAGACCGCGCAGGTGCTCAGCGACACGATCCGGCGCGTGCCCGCGCGGTGCGCCTCCGCGAGGAGCCGGGCCGTGCCGAGATCGTTGACCTCGGCGCATTCCTCTTCCGTGCCGCCGATCCGGGACGCGGCGTGCACGAGCGTCGCGACGCCCGTGCACGCCCCGGCCAGACTGGCGGCGTCGGCGAGGTCGCCGCAGTGGACCCGCGCGCCGGATCGCGTGATCCACTCCGGGACCTCGCCGCGCGCCAGCACCCGGACCGCGGCGCCGCGGGCGAGCAACGCCCGCAGCACCGCCGAGCCGATGAACCCGGTCGCGCCGGTGACGAGGATTTCCCCGGTCGTACTGTCCGCCCCCAGGCCGGCAGTCATGACCTGCGCATCGCCAGGGTGCCGCTCGCCACGGGGCTGCCCTTCTGCTCCGCCACCACGCGGACCAGCCGGGACCCGTCCGTGTCGGTGCCGATTTCTTCCGCCGTGAGCAGGCATTCCGAGTCGAACTCGACGTAGACGGAGAACTCGAAGTCCGAACGCAAGGGCAGCGCGTACGGATCGCCGAGCGTCAGCAACGCCGCCTGCCTGGCACCCTCCAGCAGCACCATCCCCGGAACGTGGTCCACCGAGTGGTCGAACAGGACCGGGTGGTCCGGATCGAACTGCAAGGACCACGTGCCGGGCGTCGCGGTCTCCGCGACCAGCACGTCTTCCTTGCGTTCCCGGCCGACGAGCGCCGGATCCACGGTGGGCAGCGCGATCGCCTGGAACGGCGTCGCCGCGAAGTGATCGCCGCGCAGCCGGCGGTAGACCGCCGGGGACACACAGCGAACGGTCTCCGAAGCGGTGCCGATCAGCTCGCCGTCGCGGAAACAGCCGAACTCGAACCGCATGCCGCCGACGTTGTTGCCCCGGCGGATCACGTCCAGCGCCCTCGCGCGGAGCACCACGTCGATCGGCCTGCCCTCGGTGACCAGCCCTTCGGGGGTGATAGCGCTGGTCTTGTGGCCGGAGACGAACGCGGTGCCGAGCGAGACGCCGTACGCGCGGTGCGCGACCAGCATGATCGCCTGGCGGAACGTTTCCAGATACAGCATGGGATCGTGCGATCCCGGAGTACGCGGTCCGAAGAACCCGTGCCGGCGCGGCCATTGCGCGCCGACTTCGAACCGGTCCTCGCCCACGATGTTCAGATCAGTGACGAAAACTTCCGAGACGGCCGCGCGGTGCACGAGATTGCGCGGGATCGTCTGCTGGAAGTCGACCGGGCAACCGCCCGCCGAACTCTCGCCATCGATGATGAAGTTTCTTCCGACAGACTCCTCTAACAACGTACCGACCATGTCGGTCCTCCCAGAAAAAGAACTTCCCCAGTACCCCCACTACATGTTTAGCGGAAACGGGCGAACAAAACCATACCTACCTACCGGTTTTTTTCTCTGGCTCCGGGGGTCGGCAAAGAGGTAGACTGGCGTGTCAGCGTGGCCCGGAGTGGGCCCGCAGCACCTCGAAAGGAGTCACAGTGGCTCGCCAGGAACGCGCGGAGCAGACCCGCAATGCCATCCTCGACGCCGCCGCGTCCAGGTTCGACGCGGTCGGCTTCCTCGGCGCGAGCCTGTCGGACATCCTCGCCGAGGCCGGGGTCACCAAGGGCGCGCTGTACTTCCACTTCAAGTCCAAGGACGAACTCGCCGACGCGCTGATCAACGAGCAGTTCACCGTCTGGGACTCGCTGGCCGACATCGAAAACCCCGGGCTGCAGACGGTCATCGACCTCACCCAGAACATGGGGCACAGCCTGCGCAAAGACGTGCGCGTGCGGGCCAGCATCCGGCTGGTCATCGAGCAGGGCTCGTTCGTCACGCCCGCCGCGGGCGCGTACAAACAGTGGACCGACACCATCCACGGCTGCCTGCTCGCCGCGAAAGCGGCCGGTGACGTGCGGAAAGACGTCAACGCGCACGATCTCGCGCAGTACGTGGTCGCGTCGTTCACCGGGAGCCAGCTCAGCTCGCAGGTGCTCACCGGGCGGACCGACCTGCACGAGCGGGTCACGTTCATGTGGCAGACCATCCTGAACGCCGTGGTCCCGCCGCGGCGGCTGCACAAGTTCGATCCGGCCGGGATTCCGCTCGCCGACGCCGAGTGAGGGTTGAAACCGGGCGGTCGGTTTTCAGCCCGTGAGTCTGCCGGAGTGAGGTTGTCGCGATGCGCCGCGGGCGGAACCGGGCGACCGGTCCGCTCCGGTCCGCCTGACGCGGCAACGGGAATTCCCGCCGGCTTCAGGCGCCGGTCGCCTCCGCGGCCGAATCCGACGGCTGGGACACCTCGATCACCCGCCACAGCTCCGAGAGCGTGCTGACCAGGTCCGTTCCGGGCGGGATCGTGCCGCTGGCCGCCGCTGATTCCAGTCCCACACAGGTCACCACGACCAGCAGGGCCGCCATGTCCGGGCGGACGTGCGGGCTCAGCTCCCCGCTCCGTGCGCCGCGGCGATGTGGGCGCGCACCTGGCCCAGCCACGCGCGGACGAACGCGACGAAGCGCGGGTCGTTCGAGCCCATCTCCCTTGCCAGCCGGAAGCTCGCGCCCACCTTGGTGTCCTCGGCGAGCCAGCCCATCAGTGCCCGGCTCAGGTCGGCCAGCCTGCGCAGGTGCGGACGACGCCCGCGCGCTCGCGCGACGTGCCGGTGCAGGACCGCGACCGCGGCCGACTGCACCTCGTCGCAGATCTCGTCCTTCGACGAGAAGTGGAAGTACAGCCCGCCCTTGGTGACCCCCGCCTCGCGTGCGATGTCCACCATGCTCGTGGCCGCGTAGCCGTCCCGGTGCAGCAGTGCCGCCGCGGCGTCCAGCAGCAGATGCCGGGTCAGCTCCGCGCGGGCCTGTTTCGTCACCGTCTTTCCCATCGTCTCGCGCCGGGTGCGGCACGGCGTGCGTTCCGGCCCGCTCATCATGACATACCGACCGCCCGGTTTACCAGCGTTCAGGCCCGATTACCTGCCCACATTCGGCTGCTCAAGATCGAAACAGACCAACCTCCCGGTTTCTCCTTGAAAACCGACCTCCCGGTTTGCTATGGTTCAACAGCGGACCCGGCTCGGACCGGCAGGCATCGGCGCTGGGGCGCCGCCGGGCGGGTCCGGCGCGAGAGACACCGGAGGGCAGTCATGCTGAACTACGAAATTCTCGGACAGATCAGAGTGAGCGGCCGGCCCGGCGTCTGTGCCCCGCGGGCCCGCAAGATCGAGACCCTGCTGTCCGTGCTGCTGGCGAAGAACAACCAGGTCGTGACCGCCGAGCACCTGATCAGCGAGATCTGGGGCGAGCATCCGCCGGCCCGGGCGAGCGCGGCGCTGTACGTGTACGTGTCGCAGCTACGGAAACTGTTGCGCGGCAACGGTGAAACCGCGGAAGACAGCCCGGTTGTCACCAGTCCGCGCGGGTATTCGCTGCACGTCGGCATCGAGGAACTCGACGCCGACCGCTTCACCCGGCTCTACGAACAGGGCCGCACGCTGCACTGGGACCGCAGCTACGGCCAGGCCGCGAAGGTGCTGCGCGAGGCCACGAACCTGTGGCGCGGCCCGGC
The DNA here is from genome assembly GCF_045278895.1 of Amycolatopsis sp. WGS_07. Lineage (NCBI taxonomy): Bacteria > Bacillati > Actinomycetota > Actinomycetes > Pseudonocardiales > Pseudonocardiaceae > Amycolatopsis > Amycolatopsis sp. WGS_07. Next base: position 540,769 of record NZ_CP136053.1, read on the forward strand.
TTTCGGCGGCTTCACCGACTCGCCCGACGTGCAGGCGTACGCCACGCTGCTCGAGGAGAGCCGGCTCGGGTGCCTTGAGCTGCTGATGGAAACGGAGCTGCTCATCGGGCGGCACCGCGAGGTCGTGGGGCAGCTGTCCGCGCTGGCGAAGGAGCACACGCTTCGCGAGACCTTCACCGAGTACCTGATGACCGCCCTCGCCCGCTCCAACCGGCGGGCCGAGGCGCTGGAGACGTTCGCTTCGGCGCGGCAGAACCTGGTGCAGCAGCTGGGGATCGAGCCGGGGAGTTCGCTGCGGAAACTGCATCACAGCATTCTCGTCGGGGAGATGTCGGACGCGGTCTGATCCTGACCCGCGTCCCTTCCGGCCCGGTCTTCCGCCACAAGCGGGGGGCCGGGCCGTTTTTATGCCGGGCGGGCAAAAGCCGTGAAGGACTCCTTGCGGTATTCCCGCAAGGAGTCCTTCACGACACCCCTCAGCTTCGGTAGACCGAAACCACGAAACCGCCGCACGTGACCGGTTCTCCGTACCAACCGCCCCAGCGGCTGTCCAAGGCCAGGCCGGCCAGTTCGGCCATCAGGTCCAGTTCCGCGGGCCACACGTAACGCAACGGCAGCGAAGCATCGGCCAGTTGCACGATTTGCCGTACGTCGTCGACTGTGCGTACGCGGGCGTCCGCGGCCCAGCAGGTCGGGTCTGGGTGCCTGCCCTGCACCACCAGTGCGCCGCCGGGGCGCAGGAGGCGGCTGTAGCGGCCGATGGCGCGCAGCTGGTCTCGCTGGTCCGGCAGGCGGGACAGGACGTCCGCGCCCAGGTAGCCGGTGTCGAAGCGCGGGCCGGGTTCCAGGTGGACCTCGTAGCCTTCTCCGGCCAGTGCGTCCGCGACCGGGCCGCCGCCGGGGACCAGGATCCGGCCGGAGCCGGGGTGGGACACGCGGTCGGTTACTTCGGAGAGGAACGCGACCGCGCCCGCGGGGTCGTCCGCGAGCGGGGCCAGCCATTCGGCCACGGGATCGGCCGGCTTTTCCATCACCCGGGTCGGCATTGCCGCCACCTCACTTCACGCAGTGGTCCTCTCTACTCCACAGAGAGTGCCGGAGCGATCTAAAGCCGACCTAGCGGAATCGGGGTCCCCTAGGCGCGACGGAAGGCGGCCCGCACCGTTGCGGGCCGCCCTTCCCCAGGAGCCGGGTTTAGTCCTCGTCCCCTCCCCCGATCGCCATGCTGATCAGGGCGTCCGTGTCCAGTTCGTCGATCGAGTCCTCGCCGACCGCGGGCACCTCCGGTTCGGCCTCGGCCTGTTCCGGAACCTGGATGCCCGCCAGGTCGAGCAGCCCGTCCAGCAGGCCCGCCGAACGCAGCTTCTCGAGCGGGATCGCCGCCAGCGCGTCCCGGATTCCCTGGTCCGACAACGGTTCCGGCTCGGCCTCGGCCGGGGCCAGCTCGCTGACCAGATGCTCGGCGAGGATCCGCGGCGTCGGGTAGTCGAAGATCAGGCTGACCGGCAGCTTCAGCCCGGTGACGAGGCTGAGCTTGTTGCGGAAGCCGGTGGCGGACAGGGAATCGAAGCCGACCTCGTTGAACGAGCGGTCCGCTTCCACCGCCTCCGGGCCGGCGTGCCCGAGCAGCGTCGCCGCGTGTGTGCGCACCAGCGTGAGCACGGTCGGCACCCGCTTGCCCGGCGCGAGCGCGCCGAGCTTCTGCGCCAGCGATTCGGTGTCCTCCACCGCCGCCTGCGCCGCACGACGGCCGCGGGTGCCGGCGAGTTCGCGCAGGACAGCCGGGAGGTCGTCGTCGCCGGAGGACGCCAGGAGGCGGGTGTCCAGCGCGATCGGCACGAGCAGCGGTTCGGGGGAACCGGCTGCCGCGTCCAGCAGCCGCAGACCATCCTCTGTGGACAGCGCGGTGATGCCGGTTTCGCCGATGCGGTGGGTGTCCGCGTCCTCCAGCACCGCGCCCATGCCGCCGTCCCACAGGCCCCAGGCGAGCGAGGAGCCCGCGAGTCCTTCGCGACGGCGGCGGACCGCCAGCGCGTCGAGGTAGGCGTTGGCCGCGGCGTAGCTGCCCTGCCCCGGTGCGCCGAGCACGCCGGCTGCCGAGGAGAACAGGACGAACGCGGTCAGGTTGCGGTCGCGGGTCAGCTCGTCGAGCGTGGCCGCGGCGTCGACCTTCGGGCGCAGGACGTTGTCGACGCGGTCTGGCGTCAGCGACGTCAGCACCCCGTCGTCCAGGACACCGGCGGCGTGCACGACTCCGCGCAGGTCGACTCCGTCCAGCAGGGCGGAAACCGCGGCGCGGTCTGCCACGTCGCAGGCGGCGAGGGTGACCTCGGCGCCGAGACCGGACAGTTCGTCTCGCAGCTCGGTCGCGCCCGGTGCGTCCGCACCGCGACGGCTGACCAGCAGCAGGTTCCGCACGCCGTGTTCGGTCACCAGGTGCCGGGCGACGGAACCGCCGAGTGCGCCGGTCGCGCCGGTGACCAGCACGGTGCCGTCCGGGTCCCAGACCGGGGCGGCAGCCGCGTCGGCAGCCCGTTGCAGGCGTGGCACCAGCACCGCGCCTGCCCGGAGCGCGACCTGCGGTTCGTCCGAGACCGACGCCGCGGCGAGGGTGCGGCCGCTGGGGGTTCCGGTGCCGAGGTCGACCAGGGTGATCCGGTCCGGGTGCTCGGCTTGCGCCGAACGGACCAGTCCGGCCACCGCGGCTCCGACCGGGTCGGGGCTCTCCTCGGCGTCGGTCGCGACCGCGCCTCGGGTGACCACCAGCAGCGAGCCCTCCGGACGGCCGAGGAACGTCTGCAGTTCGCCGAGGACCCGGTGCAGCTCCGCGTGCACGTCGTCGCCGCCGGCGGGCAGCACGACCAGGCCGGACGCGTCGCCGATGCTGGCCGCGGCGGTGGCACCGAGGGCCTCGGTGAGGCCGAACGGGTCGTCGCCGACCACGGTCCAGTCGGTGACTTCGGCGACCGCGTCGAGGTCGGTCTGCTCCCACGCGAGGCGGAACAGTGACTCCGTACCCCCAGTTTCGGCGGCCTGCGGCTGGGCGGACATCGGGCGCAGCATCAGCGAATCCACCGAGGCGACCGGCGCACCGGCACCGTCCGCGATCTTGAGCGCGGCCGCGCCCGAGCCGATCTGCTTCACGTGCACCCGCAGCGTGGTCGCGCCGACCGCGTGCAGCCGGACGCCTTCCCACACGAACGGCAGCGCCGGTTCGTCGCCGACCGCGCCGGAGACGCCGATGGTGTGCAGAGCGGCGTCGAGGACGGCAGGGTGGATGCCGTAACGGTCCACATCGGACACATTCGCCGGAAGCTGGATCTCCGCGAACGCTTCCCCGTCGCCCTTCCAAGCCGCGACCAGACCGCGGAATGCCGGGCCGTAGGCGAGACCGTCGGCGGCCAGTTCCTCATAGGTGCCATCGAGTTGCACCTGGTCGGCGGCGGGCGGCCAGGCGGAGAGGTCGAACTTCTCCGTCTTGCCTGCCTTGGCCAGACGTCCGATGGCGTGCCGGGTCCACGGGACACCGTCCGCCGCGCCTTCCGGTCGCGAGTGGACGGTGAACGCGCGGCTGCCGTTTTCGGCCGCGTCGAGCGCGAACTGGACGCGCACGCCGGTCCGCTCCGGCACCACCAGCGGGTACTCCAGGGTCAGCTCCTCCAGCCGCGGGCAGCCGGCCTCGTCGCCGGCGCGGATCGCCATCTCGACGAAACCGGTGCCGGGGAACAGGATCGAGCCGCCGACGACGTGGTCGGCCAGCCACGGGTGCGTGCCGACGGACAGCCGTCCGGTGAACAGGAGCCCCTCCGCGCCGGCCAGCTCCGTCGCGGCGCCGAGCAGCGGGTGGTCTTCCTGGCCCGGCGCGGCAGCGGTGCTTTCCAGCCAGTAACGCTGGCGCTGGAACGGATACGTCGGCACCGGGACCAGGTGTGCGCCGGTCGGCTCGTAGATCGCGGACCAGTCGACGTCGACGCCGCTGACGTGCAGCTGCGCGACCCCGGTCAGTGCGGCGACCGCCTCGTCCTGCTCCTTGTGCAGCAGCGAAGCGAGCACGAGACCTTCCGGACGCTCGTCGAGGCAGGCGTCGGTCATCGCGGTGAGCGTTGTGTCCGGGCCCAGTTCGAGGAACCGGGTCACGCCGTCCGCTGCGGCCCGAGTCACCGCATCGCGGAACTGCACGCCTTCGCGGACCTGGTTCACCCAGTACTCCGGTGAGGTCAGGTTGTCGGCGGGCTCGCCGGTGACGGTGGAGATGATCGGGATCCTCGGGTCCGCATAGGACAGTCCTTCCGCGACATTACGGAACTCGGCGAGCATCGGGTCCATCAGTCGCGAGTGGAATGCGTGCGAGACGCGGAGTTGCTTGGTGCGCTCGAACTTCGCAGCCACCTCGGCGACCGCTTCCGCTTCTCCGGAGATCACGACCGCGGTCGGGCCGTTCACCGCAGCAATGTCCACAGTGTCCCCAACGGCCTCGCGGACCGCCTCAGGAGTCCCGTCGATCGCGACCATCGCGCCCCCGGTCGGCAGCGCCTGCATCAGCGCACCGCGGGCGACCACCAGCTTCGCGGCGTCGGCCAGCGAGAACACGCCAGCGCAGTGCGCGGCGGCGAGTTCGCCGATCGAGTGTCCGGCCAGCACGTCCGGCTTCACGCCCCAGGAACGGACCGTGCGGAACAGCGCGACTTCCAGCGCGAACAGCGCCGGTTGCGTCCAACGGGTCTCGTCGAGGCCGTCGCCGCTTTCGATCACTTCGCGCAGCGGACGGTCGAGGTGCTTGTCGAGTTCAGTGCACACCTCGTCGTAAGCCTCGGCGAAGGCCGGGTATCGCGCGGCCAGCTGCGTGCCCATCTGCGCCCGCTGCGAGCCCTGGCCCGCGAACAGGAACGCGGTGCGGCCGCTGCCAGTGGCGACGCCACTGACGACGCCGCGTGCGTCCTCTTCGTCGACCAGTGCCGCGAGGCCGCGGACGAACTGCGGCGACCGGCTGCCGATCAGCACTGCCCGGCGGTCGAACGCACTGCGCGCGGTCGCCAGCGAGAGACCGATGTCGGCGAGGCTGCCTTCCGGCTCTTCGTCCACATAGGACATCAGCTGCTCGGCCTGTGCCCGCAATGCGGCCGCGCCGCGCCCCGAGACCGGCCAGGCGACCGGGCCGTCGTACTCCGGGCTGGTCGAGGCAGTGACCTCGCGACGGTCGCCTTCCTCCAGGATGACGTGCGCGTTGGTGCCGCTCACACCGAAGGACGAGACGCCGACGCGGCGGGTGTGGCCGTTCGGCAGCCACTTCACCGGCTCGGCCAGCACCCGGACCGCACCCGAGGACCAGTCGATCTCGCTCGACGGCTTGCCCACGTTCAGCGTCGCGGGGAGTTCGCCGTGGCGCATCGCCTCGATCATCTTGATCACCCCGGCCGCACCTGCCGCGGCCTGGGTGTGCCCGATGTTCGACTTCACCGAACCAATCCACAGAGGACGGTCCGCCGAGGTCTGCGAGCCGTAAGTGGCCAGCAGCGCCTGGACTTCGATCGGGTCGCCGAGCTTCGTGCCGGTGCCGTGTGCTTCGACGGCGTCCACATCGGACGGTTCCAGTCCGGCGTCGGCCAGTGCCGCGCGGATCACCCGCTGCTGCGCGGGACCGTTCGGCGCGGTCAGGCCGTTCGAGGTGCCGTCCTGGTTCACTGCGCTGCCCTTGAGGACCGCGAGCACCTGGTGTCCGTTGGCGCGGGCGTCGGAAAGGCGCTCCAGCACCAGGACGCCGACGCCTTCGGACCAGGTGGTGCCGTCGGCGTCGTCGGAGAACACCTTGCACCGGCCGTCGGGGGCAAGACCCTGCTGACGGCTGAATTCCACAAAGGTCTCCGGCGTGGCCATCACCGTGACGCCGCCCGCCAAGGCGAGCGAGCAGTCACCGCCGCGCAGCGCCTGCGCCGCCATGTGCATCGCGACCAGCGACGACGAGCACGCGGTGTCGACCGACACCGCAGGGCCTTCGAGGCCAAGGGTGTAGGAAATCCGGCCGGTGACGATCGAGCCGGCGCTGTTCGCGCCCACGTAGTCGTGGTACTGGACGCCCGCGTACACGCCGGTCGGGCTGCCCTTGAGCGACACCGGGTCGATCCCGGAGCGCTCCAACGCCTCCCACGACGCTTCGAGCAGCAGGCGCTGCTGCGGGTCGATCATCGGCGCTTCCTTCGGCGAAACGCCGAAGAACGTCGGGTCGAAATCGCCCGCGTCGTAGACGAAGCCACCGCGTGCGACGTAGGTGGTGCCGGGGCGGCGGCCGGTCGGGTCGAGCAGGCCGTCGATGTCCCAGCCGCGGTCGGCCGGGAAGTCGCCGATCGCCTCGCGGCCCTCGGCGACCAGTTCCCACAGCTGTTCCGGCGACGTGACTCCGCCAGGCAGGCGGCAGGCCATGCCGACGATCGCGATTGGCTCGTCCGAGTTGTCCTTAGTGGACACCGTGCTGATTTCCACGGCCGTGCCGGCCAACTCGGCCAGCAGGTGCGCGGCCAGCGCCGACGGCGTCGGGTGGTCGAAGATCAGCGTGGCGGGCAGCCGCTGACCGGTGGCCGCGGTGAGGCCGTTGCGCAATTCGATCGCGGTCAGCGAGTCGAAGCCGAGCGACTGGAACTGCGCCGTCGGCTCGATCTCGTGCGCCGCGCGGTAACCCAGCACGGTGGCGGCGTGACTGCGGACCAGTTCCAGCACCGCGTCCCGACGGTCTTCTTCCGGCAGCCCCAGCAGGCGTCCGGCGAACGAGTCCACAGAGGACTCCGCAGCGGCGGCAGCAACCCGACGGGTGGTGCGGCCGACGAGCAGCTCCAGCGTGCGCGGGAGCCGGTCGAGCTTGCGCAGCAGCGGCAGGTCCAGCTTCGCCGGGACGGCGGTCGGCTGGCGGACGGCGAGCGCGCGGTCGAACAGCGCCAGACCCTCCGCTGTGGACAGTGGCACGACGCCGCTGGCCGCGAGCCGCTGCACCTCCTCTTCGGTGAGCGTGCCGCCCATGCCGCCGACCTCGCCCCACAGGCCCCAGTCCAGGGACAGACCCGGGAGGCCGTGCGCGACGCGGTGCGAGGCGAGGGCGTCCAGGTACGCGTTGGCCGCGGCGTAGCTGCCCTGGCCCGGCGCGCCGAGCACGCCGGAGACCGACGAGAACAGCACGAACGCGGACAGCGCGGTTTCGCGGGTGAGTTCGTGCAGGTTCAGCGCGCCGTCGACCTTCGGGGCGAGCACTGCGTCAACTCGCTCCGGCGTCAAAGCGGTGACCACGCCGTCGTCGAGCACACCGGCGGCGTGCACGACCGCGGTGAGCGGGTTCTCCTCCGGCAGCGACGCCAGGACGCCGGCCAGCGCCTCGCGGTCGGCGACGTCGCAGCGCTCCAGTCGGACGTCGACCTCGCTTTCCCGCAGCTCAGCGGCCAACTGGTCGAGGGCGGGCGTGATCCGGCGGCTGAGCAGCAGCAACCGGCGGACGCCGTGCTCGGCGACCAGGTGCCGGGCGAGCTTGCCGCCCAGCGCGCCGGACGCGCCGGTGACCAGCACCGTGCCGTGCGGGCAGAAGTACGGGCTGTCCAGTTCCGGCGTCGTGCGGACCAGCCGGGGCACGAGGACCGTGCCGAGCCGGACCGCCGCCTGTGCCTCGCCCGAGGCCAGGACCTGCGGCAACACCGCTTCCGGCGTGGTTTCGGCGTCGAGGTCGAGCAGGACGAAGGCGTCCGGGTTCTCCTCCTGCGCGGAGCGGACCAGGCCCCAGACCGCCGAGGCGGCGAGGTCGGTGACGTCTCCGGCGGCGGGGACCGCGCCGCGCGTGACCACTACGAGCCGGGCCTGCGAGGGGTGTTCCTCGGCGAGCCAGGCTTGCAGCGCGGACAGCACGCGGTGGGTCAGTTCGTGGGTCTCCGCAGCGGTGCCGGATTCGCCGATGCACTCCAGGATCTCGACATCGGCAGTGTCCACAGTGGCTTCACTGTCCGCCGAGCGCTGCCACTCGATCCGGTACAGCGGAGCGGCCTGTTCGGCGACCGGTGCGGTGAACGCGCGGAACACCGTCTCGGCAACCGTCGCGACCGGCGCGCCGGTCGGGTCGGCGAGCGCGATCTCGAAACTGTCCTCTGTGGTCGGTTTGAACCGCACGCGCAGCGCGGACGCACCGGTGGCGTGCAGCTCGACACCGGTCCAGCAGAACGGAACCAGGCCGACGCCGCCGTCGCCGCCACCGGCGACGCGCAGGGCGTGGGTGCACGCGTCGAGCGCGGCCGGGTGGAGGCCGAAGCGCTCGGCGTCACTGTCCTCGGGCAGCGCGACCTCGGCGAAGATCTCGCCGTCGCGCTTCCAGACTGCTTGCAGAGAACGGAAAAGCGGGCCGTAGGTCAGACCGGTGTCGGCGAAGTCGTCGTACACGCCGTCGATCGAGACCGGCTCTGCGCCGGCGGGCGGCCACTCGGTCAGCTCGGTGCCGCCGCGAGTCGACTGCGGCGTGACGCTGCCGCTGGCGTGCAGGGTCCAGTCCGCGTCGTCGTCCTCGGGTCGCGAATGGACAGTCACCGGGCGGACGTCGCGCTCCCCCGCCGCGCCGACAGTCACCTGAACCTGGATGCCGCCGCGGGCGGGCAGGACGAGCGGGCTGCCCAGGGTCAGTTCCTCGATCCGGCCGGAGCCGACCTGGTCGCCGGCGCGGACGACCAGCTCCAGGAACGCCGTGCCGGGCACGGTCACCGCGTCGCCGAGCTGGTGTTCGGCCAGCCACGGGTGCGTTTCGACCGACAACCGGCCGGTGAGCACGACGCCGTCGGTGTCGGCGAGCGAGACGGCTGCGCCGAGCAACGGGTGCCCGGCAGACGTCAGGCCAGCGGCGGTGACCTCGTCGCGGTTGGCGCGGGCATCGATCCAATACCGCTTGCGCTGGAAGGCATACGGCGGCAGGTCGACGCGCTGGGCGCCACGGTCGGCGAAGACCGCGGCCCAGTCCGGGGTCAGGCCGCTGACGAAGAGTTCGGCCAGCGCGGTGAGCGCGGCGGCCGGTTCCTCGCGGTCCTTGCGGAGCACCGGAACGACGAGCGCGTCGGACGTCTGGCGGACCAGCGCGGACAGCACACCGTCCGGGCCGACCTCGACGAACCGTCCGACACCTTGGGCGGCAAGGGTTTCGACGCCGTCGTGGAACCGGACCGCGGCCCGCACCTGGCGCACCCAGTAGTCCGGAGTGGACATGTCGACATCCGGGCCGACCGTGGAGACCAGCGGGATTTCCGGCTGGTGGTAGGTCAGGCCGCGGGCCGCGGCCGCGAACTCGGCCAGCATCGGCTCCATCAGCGGCGAGTGGAACGCGTGCGAGACCTTGAGCTTCGAGGACTTCCGGTCCGCGAACTCCGCCACCACGGCTGCGACGGCGTCTTCGGTGCCAGAAAGGACCACGGAGTCCGGGCCGTTGATCGCGGCGATACTGACCTCGTCGGTCAGGTGCGGGGTGACCTCATCCTCGGTCGCCTGCAACGCCACCATCGAACCGCCGGACGGCAGGGCCTGCATCAACCGAGCCCGCGCGGCCACCAGGTTGGCGGCGTCGGCCAGCGAGAGAACCCCGGCGACGTGCGCGGCGGAGAGTTCGCCGATCGAATGGCCGAGCAGGAAGTCTGGCTTGAGCCCCCACGACGCCAGCAGCCGGAACAGCGCCACCTCGACCGCGAAGAGCGCGGGCTGGGTGTAGCCGGTCTGGTTGATCAGGCGCGGTTTCTCGAACAGGACCGTCTTGAGTGGACGGTCGAGGTGCTGGTCCAGTTCGGCGCAGACCTCGTCCAATGCGGTACGGAAGACCGGGAACGCGGCGGCCAGCTCGGCCCCCATCCCGGCCCGCTGCGCGCCCTGTCCGGAGAACAGGAACGCGGTCAGCCCTTCCACCTGCGTGCCGGTGACGACGTCCGGAGTGGCGACGCCGTCCGCCAGCGCGGCGATGGCCTGCTTCGGGTCCTCGGCCAGCACGACCGCGCGATGCGACAGCGGCGAGCGCGAGGTGGCGAGCGAAAAGCCCAGGTCAAGCGGGGTCGCGGCAAACGACACCAGCTGCGCGGCCTGTGCTCGCAACGCGGCGCTGCCGTGGCCAGCCAGCGGCAGCGGAATCGCGACACCTTCCGGCCAGCTCGGCGTAACCGGCTCAGCGGCCTCCGCCGGAGGTGCTTCCTCCAGGATGATGTGCGCGTTGGTGCCGCTGACGCCGAACGACGAGACGCCCGCGCGACGTGGGCGTTCCCCAGCCGCCCACGGACGTTCTGTGCGCAGCACCTCGACCGCGCCGGAGGTCCAATCGACCTCAGTGGACGGTTCGGTGACGTGCAGTGTGCGCGGCAGCAGACCGTGCCGCATCGCCTGCACCATCTTGATCACGCCGCTGACACCCGCCGCCGCTTGCGCGTGGCCGATGTTCGACTTGATCGACCCCAGCCACAGCGGCTCGGTGCGGTCCTGGCCGTAGGTGGCCAGAAGTGCTTGCGCTTCAATGGGATCGCCCAGCGTCGTGCCGGTGCCGTGGCCCTCGACAGCGTCCACATCGGACGCCGACAGCCGCGCGTTGGCCAGCGCCTGCCGGATGACCCGCTGCTGCGAGGGGCCGTTCGGGGCGGTGAGGCCGTTGGAGGCACCGTCGGAGTTCACCGCGGAGCCGCGCACCACCGCGAGCACCGGGTGTCCGTTGCGCTGTGCGTCGGAAAGGCGTTCCAGCAGCAGGGTTCCCGCGCCTTCGGCCCAGCCGGTGCCGTCGGCGCTGTCGGAGAACGCCTTGCAGCGACCGTCCGCGGCGAGGCCGCGTTGGCGGCTGAACGCCAGGAACGGACCGGGCCGCGACATCACCATGACACCGCCCGCGAGGGCGAGCGCGCAGTCGCGCTGGCGCAGTGCCTGCACAGCGAGATGCAGCGCGACCAGCGAAGACGAGCACGCCGTGTCGATCGTGATGGCCGGGCCTTCCAGGCCGAGCGCATAGGCGATCCGGCCGGAGATGACCGAGGCGGCGTTGCCGGTGCTCAGGTAGTCCTCGACCTCGCCCGCGAGCACGGACGGCGGCAGCTCGTCGTAGTAGTCCTGGTCGCCGCTGCCGACGAACACGCCGACCTGCTGTTTCGCCAGCGAGTGCGGCGCGATGCCGGCGCGCTCGAAGGTCTCCCACGCCAGCTCCAGCACGAGCCGCTGCTGCGGGTCCATGGCGAGCGCCTCGCGCGGGGAGATGCCGAAGAACGGCGCGTCGAACTCGCCCGCGTCGTGGACGAAGCCGCCTTCGGAGACATAGCTCGTGCCTGGGCTGTCCGGGTCGGCGTCGAACAGGGTGTCCAGGTTCCAGCCTCGGTCGGAGGGGAACTCCCCGATCGCGTCCCGGCCCTGTGCGACCAGGTCCCACAGGTCGTCGGCGGACCGGACGCCGCCGGGATAGCGGCAGCCCATCGCGACGATCGCGATCGGCTCGGACTCGGCGGCCTCGACCGCGCGCAGCCGCGCCCGCGTTTCCTGCAGGTTGGCGGTCACCCGCTTCAGGTAGTCGACCAGCTTGGTTTCGTCGGTCCTGGCTTCGTCAGACATCTGGAGAACCTCTTGTCGCAGAATCAAGGGCGGGTGGTCAGGCGCCGAGTTCGTCGTCGATGAGGGCGAACAGTTCGTCGGTGGTGGCCGCGTCGAGCGCTTCGGAGCCGGACTGGCCGCCCGAGAGCGTCTGGTGCAGCGCGGCGACCACCGCCTGGAGCCGGGGCAGGATGCGGGACCGGTCGATCTCCGCGGCGTCGAGCGCGGCGGCCGCCGCTTCGAGCCGGTCGAGCCCGGCCTCGAGCGGGACCTCCGTCTCGCCCGCGCACAGCTGGCTCCACAGGTGCTCGGCCAGCGCCTGCGGGTTGACGTGGTCGAACGCGACCGTCGCGGGCAGCTTCAGCCCGGTGTTCGAGCCGAGCCGGTTGCGCAGGTCGACCGCGGTCACCGAGTCGAAGCCGAGTTCCTTGAAGGCCCGCGCGGGGTCCACCGCACCGCCGTCGTCGTAGCCGGCGACCGCGGCGACCTCGCCGCGCACCAGGTCCAGCACGGTCCGGCGCTGTTCGGCGGGCGTCAGCGCGGCCAGCCGGGTGGCGAGGTCGCCCGCGCCCACCGGTTCGGCGTCGGTCTGGTCGGCGGCCGCCTCGGGGATGCCGCGCAACAGCGGGCGGGGCCGGGCGAGCTGGTAGACCGGCGCGAACGCGGACCAGTCGATGTCCGCGACGACCAGCTGGGACTCGTCGTGGTCGAGCGCCTGGCCGAGGGCTTCGGCGGCCAGCCGCGGGTCCATCTCGGCCAACCCCATGCGGCGCAGCAGATCGCTCGCTTCCGCGTCGACCATGCCGCCCCCGCCCCAGGAACCCCAGGCCACCGCGGTCGCGGTGCGCCCGGCCGCACGGCGGCGGCGGGCCAGTGCGTCGAGGTAGGCGTTGCCCGCCGCGTAGGCGGGCTGGCCCGAGGTGCCCCACACCGCAGCCCCGGAGGACATCAGGACAAACGCGTCGAGTTCGGTGTCGCCGAGCAGCCGGTCAAGCAGTGCGGCACCGGTGACCTTCGCGCGGATCGCCGCGTTGAATTCCTCTGGCGTGACGTCGGCCAGTGCGGGTTCCCGGGTCAGCACCCCGGCGGCGTGCACCACGGCGGACGGCGGGTGCTCTGCGAGCAGCTTGGCCAGTGCCGTCTCGTCGGCAACGTCGCAGGCCACGACGGTGACGCGGGTGCCGGACAGCTCTTCCACCAGCTCCCGCGCGCCTTCCGCTTCAAGGCCGCGACGGCTGGTCAGCACCAGATGTTCCGCCCCGCGAGCGGCGAGCCAGCGCGCGACGTGCCCGCCGACCGCGCCGGTGCCGCCGGTGATGAGCACGGTGCCGCGCGGCTGCCACGGTTCGGCCGTGTCCGGGCCGAGCGGCGCGTGCACCATCCGCTTGGCGAACACTCCGGACGGCCGGATCGCGACCTGGTCCTCGTCGTTGACGCCGGAGACCACCGCGGCGAGCTTGGCCGCATCGGACGCATCGGTGATGTCCACCAGGCCGCCCCAGCTGCCGGGCTGGTCCAGCGACACCACAGTGCCGAGGCCCCAGACCGAGGCGGCTTCGGGGTCCGCGTCGGAGAAGGCGTCGACCGCCACCGCGCCTCGGGTGACGACCCAGGCGGGAGCGTCGATCTCGTTGTCCCGCAACGCTTGCAGCAGCGCGATCGTGGCGAGCGTCGGGTTGTCGTCGAGGGCGAGCAGCGACAGCACGCCGTCGAACGGACGGACTGCGGTGGCCTCGCCGAGCAACTCGGCCAGGGCCGCGCGGTTGCCGTCAACCGCGACCAGACGGACGACATCGCCTTGCTCGGCCAGTGCGTCCGCCAGTTCGGTCGCGGGTGCCACCCCGGCGGGGACGACGACCAGCCAGCTGCCGGTCAGTCCGCTGGTCACGCCGGACAGCGGGGCCCACGACACGCGGTACCGCCAGGAGTCCACCGTGGACAGTTCGGTGCGGCGGCCGTGCCAGGCGGCCAGAGCCGGGACGACCTCGGCGAGCGGGCCGGTTCCGACACCGAGCCGGGCGGCGAGCGCGTCGACGTCGCCGCCGGTCACGTCCTGCCAGAACTCCTGGTCGGCCACCGGGGTCGCCGTCCCGGGAGCGGTGGCGGCTTCTTCCTCGTGCCAGAAACGCTTGTGCTGGAACGGATAGGTCGGCAGGTCGGCGATCCGGCCGCCGGGGACCAGAGAGAGCCAGTCGACCGAGCCGCCGCGGACCGAGTACTCCGCCATCGAGGTGGCGAACCGGGTCAGGTCGCCCTCGTCGCGGCGCAGGGTGCCGGTGACCGAGCCGGTGTGCCCGGTTTCGTCCAGGGTTTCCTGGATGCTCATGGCCAGCACCGGATGCGGACTGATCTCGATGAACCGCGTGTAGCCTGCCTCGGCGAGCTGCGCGACGACCGGGGCGAACCGGACCGTGCGGCGCAGGTTCGCGAACCAGTACGCGGCATCCACAGTGGACTCTTCGACCGCGTCGAGGGTGACGGTGGAGGTCATCGCGACGTCACCGCAGCGCGGCGTGATCGGGCCGAGGTCGGCGAGCAGGCGGTCCGAAAGATGCTCGACGTGCGCCGAGTGCGACGCATAGTCCACCGGGACCAGCTTCGCGCGGAAGCCTTCGGCCACCAGTTGGTCACGCAGCTCTACGAGGGCTTCGGTGTCGCCGGACAGCACGGCCGACGTCGCGCCGTTGTCCGCGGCGATCGAGATGCGGCCGTCCCACGCGCCGAGCCGCTCTTCCAGTTCGGTGGCCGGGAGGCCCGCCGCGAGCATGCCGCCGCCGCGTCCGCCGAGGACGTCACCGATCGCCTTGCTCCGCAACGCGACCACCAGCGCACCGTCCTCAAGCGACAGTGCACCTGAGACGGTCGCCGCGGCGATCTCGCCCTGCGAGTGCCCGATCACCATGTCCGGCTCGACGCCGTGCGCGCGCCACAGCGCGGCCAGCGACACCATGACCGCCCACAGCATCGGCTGCACCACGTCGACCCGGTCGGCCGGCGGGGTTCCTGGCTCGCCGCGCAGGACCTCGATGACCGACCAGTCGGTGAACTTCCGCAGCGCGGTGTCGCATTCGGACATTCGGGCGGCGAAGACCGGGGACTGCTCGATGAGGTCAAGCGCCATGCCAGTCCACTGTGAACCTTGGCCGGGGAAGACGAAGACGGTCCGGCCACGGACATCCGCGGCACCGGTGATCACGTCCGGCCGCGAAGCGCCGGAAGCCAACGCACGCAAGGCTTCCTCGGCCTGCTTGCGGTCCTGAGCGACGACAACCGCCCGGTGGTCCAGCGGTGCGCGTCCGGTGGCGAGCGTGTGCACGACGTCGGCGAGGTCACTGTCCACTTGCGCCAGTTGTCCCGCCGACTCGGCGAGCGCGGCGGGCGTCTTCGCCGACAGTGCCAGCGGATAAACGGCGGCCGGAGGTTTAGCGGTTTCCTCCGTGGCCGGGGCCTGCTCCAGGATCACGTGCGCGTTCGTCCCGCTCACGCCGAACGACGACACCGCCGCCCGCCGCGGCCGGTTCACCTCAGGCCACTCGCGCGGTTCGGTGAGCAACTCGACCGCGCCAGAGGTCCAGTCGACATGCTTCGACGGCGTCCCGACATGCAACGTCTTCGGCAGCCGGGCGTGCCGCAGTGCCTGCACCATCTTGATCACGCCCGCCACCCCGGCGGCGGCCTGCGGGTGGCCCATGTTCGACTTGATCGAACCCAGCAGCAACGGCGCTCCGCTGCTGCGCTGCCCGTAGGTCTCCAGCAGCGACTGGGCTTCGATCGGGTCGCCCAACGCGGTCCCGGTGCCGTGTGCCTCGACAGCGTCCACATCGGACAGCGACAGTCCGCCGTCGGCAAGTGCGGCCTCGATCACGCGGACCTGCGAAGGACCGTTGGGTGCGGAGAAGCCGTTGCTGGCCCCGTCCTGGTTGACCGCCGAGCCGCGCAGCAGCGCGAGCACCCGGTGCCCGTTGCGCTGGGCGTCGGAAAGCCGCTCCAGGACCAGCACGCCGACGCCTTCAGCCCAGGAAGTCCCGTCGGCGTCGTCGGAGAACGACTTGCTCCGGCCATCCGCCGCGAGACCGCGACGGCTGCTGAAGTCGATGAACATCTCCGGCGTGCCCATCACCGCGACACCGCTCGCCAGCGCGAGCGTGCAGTCGCCGCGACGCAGCCCCTGCGCGGCCATGTGCAGCGCGACCAGCGAAGACGAGCACGCGGTGTCCACCGACACCGACGGTCCCTCAAGGCCGAGCGTGTAGGACACCTGACCGGACACCAGGCTGCCGCCCGGGCTGCCGCCGCTGTAGTCGTGGTACATCACGCCGGCGTAAACGCCGGTCGGGCTGCCCTTGAGCCCGTGCGGGTCGAGCCCGGCGCGCTCGAAGGCCTCCCAGGACGCTTCGAGCAGGATCCGCTGCTGAGGGTCGGCGCGGCGGGCGTCACGCGGGCTGATGCCGAAGAACTCGGCGTCGAAATCCGCTGCGTTGTAAAGGAAACCGCCGTGCCGGGTGTAGGTCTTGCCGGGTCGCTCGGGCGTCGGGTCGTAGACGCCCTCGACGTCCCAGCCGCGGTCGGCCGGGAACTCCCCGATCGCGTCGCGGCCCTCGTCGACGAGGTCCCACAGGTCGTCCGGCGTCCGGACGCCCCCGGGGTAGCGGCAGCTCATGCCGATGATCGCGATCGGCTCGGTGTCGCGCGTCTCCAGCTCGTGCAGCCGGCGGCGGGCCTGTTTCAGATCGGCCGTCGCACGCTTCAGGTAGTCGCGGAGCTTGTCCTCGTTGCTCATGGTCTGCCCGTTCATGAGATGCCCAATTCGTCGTCCAGGACGGCAAACAGCTCGTCGTCGGTGGCCTCGTCCAGATCGGCTTCGGTTTCTGCTCCGGCGTGCGCGCCGGTCCACTTGCGCACCAAGGCGTCCAGCCGCGCGGTGACCTTCGCGGCCGACCCGTTCAGCGTTCCGGCCGCGCCGCCGAGCAGCGCCTCCAGCCGGTCGATCTCGCTCAGCAGCGGTTCTTCCGGGCCGCGTCCGGCGCCGAGCAGCGCGTGCAGCCTGCGGGCCAGCGCGGCCGGGGTCGGATGGTCGAACACGATGGTCGCCGTGAGCTTGAGCCCGGTGCGGGCGCCGAGCTGATTGCGCAGTTCGACGGAGGTGAGCGAGTCGAAGCCCATCTCCTGGAACGCGCGCTCCGGCTCGACCGCCGCCGCGTTCGCGAAGCCGAGGATCGCCGCGACCTGCTCGGTCACCAGGCCCAGCAGGTACTCCTCGCGTTCGGCCTCGGGCACGGTCGCCAGCCCGGGAGCGGCGGCCGGGGCCTTCTTGACCGGACGGCGCACCATCCCCTTGAGCACCGGCGGCAGGTCATCGGCCCGGGCGCGCAGGGCCGCCTGGTCCAGGCGGATCGGGGCCAGCACGGGTTCGGTCGAGGCGAGGCAGGCATCCAGCAGGGCGAGTGCTTCGTCGGTCGCCATCGGCGGGGTGCCCAGGCGGCGGAGGCGGCGGAAGTCCGCTTCGGACAGTTCGCTCGCCATGCCGCCCTCTTCGGACCACGCACCCCAGCACAGCGAGGTCGCCGGAAGTCCTTGGGCGCGACGGTGTTCGGCCAGTTCGTCGAGGAACGCGTTGGCGGCGGCGTATCCCGCCTGCCCGGCCGCGAGGACCGTGCTGGCGGCGGACGAGAACAGGATGAACGCGTCGAGGTCGCTCGTCAGCTCGTGCAGGTGCCAGGCACCATCGACCTTCGGCGCGAAGACGCGGGCAGTCTCGTCCTCGGTGAGCGTCTCGATACGTCCGCCCGAGGGCACGCCGGCCGCGTGGATGACCGCGGAGAGCGGGCCGACGGTGGCGAGCAGGCTCCGCACGGACTCCTCATCGGTGACATCGCAGCTTTCGACCGCGACCGTCGCGCCGAGTTCGCTCAACTCGGCACGCAGTTCGGCCGCGCCGGGGGCGTTCGCTCCCCGACGGCTGGTCAGCACCAGGTTCCGCACTCCGTGCTTGGTCACCAGGTGCCGGGCGACGACCGCGCCGAGTCCGCCGGTACCGCCGGTGACCAGCACCTTGTCCCAGTTCAGCCCGGCCGGTTCCGCGGTGGCGGCGGAGAAGCGCGGGGCGAAGACCTTGCCGTCGCGGACCGCGGTTTCCGGTTCTCCGGTGGCCAACGCCTGCTCGGGGTCACCGTCGACCAGCGCAAACCGGCCAGGGTTCTCGGCCGCGGCCGCGCGGACCAGACCCCACGCCGGGGCCAGCGCCGGATCGACGTCCTCGCCGTGCACGGACACTGCTCCGCGCGTGACCACCGCGAGGCGACCGTCGCCGTCGAGCGTTTCCTGAATCGCAGCGAGCACCTGCGCGGCGACTGCGCGGGCGGCCTCCGGCACCCGACGCTCCGAAGTGGACACTTCGAGAATGCGGAAGTCGTGCTGTTCACCGAGGTCCGAGACCGGTTCCCAGTTGGTGCGATACAGAGAGTCCTTCGCCGGAGCGAGCTTGAGCGCCCGCGCGGCGAGTTCCTCGACGGTCAGGACCGGGCTGCCGGTGGCGTCGGCGATCTGCAGGGTGATCGCGTCGGTGCCGGCCGGGGCGACTCGGACTCGCAACGTCGATGCGCCCGGCGAGTGCACTGTGGTGTTGCTGAACGAGAACGGCAGCAACGGTTCGGCACCGCCTTCTGGGGCCGGGCCGATGAGTTGCGCGTGCATGGCGGCGTCGAGCAGGGCGGGGTGGACGCCGTACTTGCGGGCCTCGGCACCGTCAGGCAGCGTGACCTCCGCGTAGACGACGTCGTCCTCCCGCCACATCGCTTGCAGGCCTTGGAAAGCCGGGCCGTAGTCGTAGCCCAGTGCGGCGAGGGTTTCGTATGGGTCGTCCAGTTCGACCTTGGTGGCACCGGTGGGCGGCCATTCGGTGAAGTCGAACGACGGCAGTTCCACGTTCGGGGCAACGAAACCGCTTGCGTGCCGAGTCCAGGCTTCGGCGCTGTCGTGTCGCGAGTGGACAGTGACCGCGCGTCGGCCGTTTTCGTCCGCAGCCTCGACGGCGACCTGGATCGCCGCGCTTTCGGTGAGGGTGAGCGGGGCCTCGAGGGTGAGTTCTTCGACGTGCGCGCATCCGGCTTCCTCGGCGGCGCGGTGCACCAGCTCGAGGAACGCCGTGCCGGGCACCAGAATCGTGCCGAGCACGACGTGGTCGGCGACCCAGCCGACGGTGTTGGTCGACAGGCGGCCGGTGATCACCACGGCGTCGGTTTCCGGCAGGTGGACGACGGAACTCAGCATCGGGTGCTCGGCGGGCTGCTGGCCGTGTTCGGTCGCGTCTCCGCTGGTCGTGGCGGCGGGGAGCCAGTAGCGGGTCTTGCGGAAGGCGTAGGTCGGCAGGTCGACGCGGCGCGCGCCCGGGTAGAACGCGGCCCAGTCGACCTCGACACCGCGCGCGTGCAGCGTCGCGAGCGCGGTGACGGCGGTGACTGCTTCGCCGCGGTCCTTGCGCTGGGCCGGGACGAACGCGAGCGTGTCGTCGTCGAACCCGTTCTGGGCGGCGGCGGTGAGCACTGCGGACGGTCCAATTTCGACAAACGTCCGGACGCCTTCGTCCACCAGGGACTGAACTCCGGCGTGGAACCGGACCGCGGCACGCACCTGGCGCACCCAGTAGTCCGGAGTGGACAGGTCGACATCCGGGCCGACGGTGGAGACGATCGGGATCTGCGGCTTCGCGTAGGTGAGCTTCTCGGCCACGACGGCGAACTCGGCGAGCATCGGCTCCATCAGCGGCGAGTGGAACGCGTGCGACACCTTGAGCTTCGAGGACTTCCGCCCCGAGAACTCCGCCGCCACCGCTGCGACAGCGTCTTCGGTACCCGACAGCACCACCGAGTCCGGGCCGTTGATCGCGGCAATGCTGACCTCGTCGGTCAGATGCGGCGTGACCTCGTCCTCGGTCGCCTGCAACGCCACCATCGAACCGCCAAGGGGCAGCGCCTGCATCAACCGAGCCCGAGCGCCGACCAACGCTGCCGCGTCCGCGAGCGAGAGAATTCCGGCGACGTGCGCGGCAGCCAGCTCGCCAATCGAGTGGCCCAGCAGGAAGTCCGGCTTGATCCCCCACGACTCCAGCAGCCGGAACAGCGCCACCTCGACCGCAAACAACGCGGGCTGTGTGAAGCCGGTGCGCTCCAGTTCGTCGGCGTCGTCGAGGACTGTCTTCAGTGGACGGTCCAGGTGCGGGTCGAGTTCGGCGCACACGGCGTCAAAGACTTCGGCGTATACCGGGTACTTCGCGGCGAGTTCGGCGCCCATTCCGGCGCGTTGGGCACCCTGGCCGGTGAAGAGGAACGCCGTACGGCCGTTGGTGCGGCGGCCCCGGACTTCGCTCAGCTCTTCTCGCGTGGCACCGACGAGCACCGCACGGTGGTCCAAAGTGGACCGAGTGGTGGCCAAGGAGAAGCCGATGTCCGTCGGCGAGCCTTCGACTGTCGAGAGCTGGCTTACCTGCGCATCGAGCGTGTCCGCGCGGTCCGCGGACACTGGCCAGGCGAGCACCGGCACCTCGACCGGTGCGTCGGCTTCCTCGACCGGCTCGGCCTGCTCCACGATCACGTGCGCGTTGGTGCCGCTGATCCCGAACGACGACACCGCGGCGCGGCGGGCGCGTCCGGTCTCCGGCCACGGGCGGGCCTCGGTGAGCAGCTCGACGTCGCCGGCCGACCAGTCGACGTGCGGCGAGGGCGCGTCGACGTGCAGGGTCTTCGGGAGCACGCCGTGCCGCATCGCTTCCACGACCTTGATCACGCCGCCGACCCCGGCCGCGGCCTGGGTGTGCCCGATGTTCGACTTGAGCGAGCCCAGCCACAGCGGCTCGCTGCGGTCCTGGCCGTACGTCGCGAGCAGCGCCTGCGCTTCGATCGGGTCGCCGAGCTTCGTGCCGGTGCCGTGTCCCTCGACGAGGTCGACGTCCGCCGTGGTCAGGCCGGCCGATTCCAGCGCTTGGCGAATCACCCGCTGCTGCGCGGGTCCATTGGGGACAGTCAGTCCGCTCGACGCGCCGTCGGAGTTCACTGCGGAACCCCGGATGACGGCGAGCACTGGGTGACCGTGGCGGCGGGCTTCGGAAAGCCGCTCGACCACGAGAACGCCCGCGCCCTCGCCCCAGCCGGTTCCGTCGGCCGCGGCGGCGAACGCCTTGCAGCGGCCGTCGTCGGAAAGCCCGCGCTGTTCGGCGAAGTCCACGAACGTCCCGGGCGTGGCCATCACGGTAACCCCGCCGACCAACGCCAGCGAACAGTCGCCGCGACGCAGTGCCTGCGCGGCCCAATGCAGTGCGACGAGCGACGACGAGCACGCGGTGTCCACGCTCACCGCCGGGCCTTCGAGGCCGAGCGCGTACGCGACCCGGCCCGAGATGACGCTGCCGGCAGCCTCATGCCCGGCATAGTCGTGGTACATGACTCCGGCGAACACGCCGGTTTCGCTGCCGCGCAACGTCTCCGGCACGATCCCGGCCCGCTCCAGCGCGGTCCACGAGGTTTCCAGCAGGATCCGCTGCTGCGCGTCCATGGCGAGCGCCTCGCGCGGCGAAATGCCGAAGAACTCCGGGTCGAATTCCGCCGCGTCGTACAGGAAACCGGCCTCGCGGGTGTACGTGGTGCCCGGCCGCTCGCCCGTGGGGTCGTACAGCGTGTCCAGCGGCCAGCCGCGGTCCTCCGGGAAGCCGCCGATCGCGTCGGTTCCGGTGGCGACGAGGTTCCACAGGTCCTCGGGCGACGCGACGCCGCCCGGGTACCGGCAGGCCATGCCGACGATCGCGATCGGCTCGCTGGCGCGCTCGCGCGTTTCCCGCAACGCCCGCTTCGCTTCGCGAAGATCGGTCGTCGCGCTTTTGAGATAGGCGAGCAGTTTGCGCTCGTTCTCGCCGCTGGACTGGAAGTCGCTACTCACGCCAATCGCCCCGCCTAACCGCGAAAAGGGTGGAAAGTGCCACGTCGGGAACGCTACCGACGGGCCTGGCGTGCCCCCACCCCTAGCGGCCCCACATTCACCTGGCCAGCGCGGCGACGATCGCGCGCGGAGCTGGCGACGCGGCGACCTCCGCACGCAACGCGTTCGCGCCGGAGCGAAGCGTTTCCTCCGTCAAGCGGGAAACCCCTTCCGCCGCACCGGAAAGGCCCGCACCCGCAGCGGCAACGCGAGTGCCGAACGCGGAGTCGGCCAGCGACAACTGAGGAAGTCCATACGCGACCGCGGCGAGCGCTAAGGCCTCGTCACCGTCGTGCACCACTGCCGCACACGTTGGCAACACAGCGGCCGGCGGTGCGGCGTCGACCAGCTTGACATTTCGTGGCAATTCGAGTCCGTCCGGTACTCCTGCCGCGCACACCACTTCAGCATCCACATTGGACACCGCGCTGAAGAATGGCGCATACCACGACGGATCGTTCAGCGACAGGAGGATACGGGCCCGGCGTGCCTTGCGGCGCAACCAAGCCGGCACCTCGGTTGGACCGAAGTACGGCACATGCCGCAACGGTTGTCCAGGAGAGTCCCTTAAGGAAGGGGGAACGACATCGAGCGTGTGGTCCACCGTGGTGTCCGGTTCATCGGTCGGCCCCAGTACGCGCACCGCTTTCGCGTCGACCGCGCGGGCGGCGGCGATTCCTGCGGGGGCATTCGAGATCACCGCGTCCGGACGCCACAATCGCGCGAACTCCACCAGCTTGGCGGATTCGGTCAGCGCCGCGTCGCCGCTCTCGAGTTCGACCGCGACACAGCCGGTCCGGAGGATCTCCTCGACGAACTCCGGCCGGCCGGCGATTTTCACGTCGTGCCCGGCACAGCGCAGCGCCCAGGCGAGCGGCACCAGAGTGTGCAGGCGGGCCGTCGCCGACGGCGCGGCCAGGAGTACACGCATGGGATCACTCCAGAGACGAAACACCGGGCCGGCCCGGGAATGGACAGTCCTCACGAGACTAACCACCCCGGACCGGCCCGGCGTACCCCTAGAAACCGTTACTGGCCAGGCAGTTTCACCGCTTCGATGGCGTTGCGGCGCATCGCCAGCCGGGCTGAGAGCGCGGTCGCCGGCCACACGATCAGGAAGATCGCGACCACCACGGCGAGGAGCACCCAGACCGGCCCGGACGGGATGATCTCGCCGGTGGTCAGCGCCATCGGGAGCACGGTGAAGAGCGAGATCACGATGCCGAGCACCAGCCCGGTCACCGCCACGATCCCGCCTTCCACGAACAGCATCCGCCGCACCTGGCCCCGGTCCGCGCCGGCGAGCCGTTGCGCGCCGAACTCCCGGCGGCGGCCCAGCACGGCCACCGCGAGCGTGTTCACCGCGGCGATCGCGGCGTAGGCGATGGCGAGCACGGCCAGCAGGTAGTTGATCAGCGCCTCGACGTCGGCACTCGCCTGGAAACTCGCGGCGAGCGCGCTGTCGTCGCCGACCGTGACCCCTGGCCAGGCCTTCGCCCGGTCGGACAACGCCGACGCGAGCGCACTGGCGTCCCCGCCCCGCACGAGCACCTGCGACGCCAGGCCGCTGGTGGTGTGCGCGGCCAGCAGATCGGCCGGCAGCACCATGCTCGCGTAGCTGGACGGGCTGTCCAGCAGCGCGACCACGGTGACCGGGACCTGCGCCCCGTCGCCGAGCCGCATCTTGATCTTGGACCCGACCTTGACTTCCAGATTCTCGGCGACCGACACCGGCAGCGCCACGGAGTTTCCGCGCAGCCCGGTGAGCGAGCCTTCGGTGACCTCGGTGGTGAGCACCGTGCCGCCCTGGTCCTGCGCGGCGATGCCCATCAGCCGCAGCGGGTCGCTTCCGTTGCCGTCGTAGGGTTCCTCGACCCAGCCGGAGCTGGTGACGAGCGGCGACGACGTCGAAACCCCTGGCGTGCTGCGGATCTGCGCGAGCTGGTCCGCCGAGAACCCGCCCGCGGCCGAGCTGACCACCGCGTCTGCCTGCAGCTGCCCGGCATACGCGGCGACCTGCGCGTTTTGCGCGGTGGTCTCGGAATACACGTTGCCGAGCGCGACGGCGCTGGCCAGCGTGATCGGCGTGAGCACCGCGGCGAACGCGACCGCCCGCGCCCGGGTGTTGATGACCGCGAGCGTGGCGTCGCGGCCGGCGATCCGGCGCACGAACGGACCGAACCGGTCCACCACCCAGGCGAGGATCTCCGGACCGAGCAGCGCGACCGCGATCGCGCCGGTGAGCAGTGCCGGGCCGCCGATCGCCGCCGCGCTGTCGGCGGGCATGAAGACCGTGGTCGCGGCGAGCAGCACGGTGGCCGCGCCGCAGATCAGCGCGCCCATGCGGCGCAGCGGGTTCACCTTGACGCCCGGGATCGCCGCCTCGGCCAGCGCCTGGATGGGCCGGGCCCGCGCGGCGGCCAGCGCGGCGAACCACGCGGCCCCGAAGGTGATCGCGAGCGTGACGACGAGACCGGCCGCGAACGCGAAGACGTCCTGGGTGAAGGCGAGTTCGTCCGGCACGATGCCGAGCGAGCCGCTGGTGCTGAAGATCCAGTTCCCGAGCAGGCTGCCCAGGAACGCCCCGCACACCGCGGCGAGCGCGCCGACCGCCATCGTCTCCATGACGACCATGCGGTGCACCTGTTTCGGTGTCGCCCCGGTCGCCCGCAGCAGCGCGAGTTCCTGCTGCCGCTGCCGGACGGTGAGGCTGATCGTCGCGGAGACGACCAGCGCCATCACGACCAGCACCATGCCGCCGAACACGGCCGCGAGCAGGATCAGCGGGAGCTGGCTTGCGTTCACGCCGACGAATTCGGCCGCACCGCGATCGTCGCCGGTCAGCACGGTGAGCGACGGGACCTGCTCGGAGATCTTGCCCGCCAGGTCCGCCGCGTCGACACCGTTGGCCGGGAACACGCCGACCAGCCCGACGGTGCCCGGATGCGGGTTGAACCGCTGCGCGTCCGCGACGGAGAAGAAGAACGCGGGTGCCTTGACCGTCTGCAGAAGGCGCTGCGACACCGGAAACCTGGAACGACTGCCGCTGCCCGTTCACCGCCAGATCGACGGCCTGACCCGGATGCACGCCAGCCGCGGACGCGGTGGCCGCGTCGAGCACGACCTGGCCCGGAGTGTTCGGGGCCGCGCCCTCGGTGAGCTTGTATCCGCCGAGCGAAGCGGAATCCCAGCCGTGTCCGGAAAGGACCGCCGCGTCCGCGTCGGCGGGCGCGCCGTCGCGCAGCAGCACCGTCGCGAACGACACGTCCGGCACCGCCTGGCCGACGCCCTGCACCGCGGAGATCTTCGCGACCTGGTCCTCGGGCAGCACGGCCCGTTCGGCGTACGGGACGACCTGGGATTCCTCGTCCGGCAGCTTGAAACCGGCGGATCCGCCGACCACGAGCGGAGCCGCGGACAGCCGCTGCGGCTCGGCCTTCAGCACGATCGCCGTCTCGAACAGCCCGGCGCACGCGATCAGCAGACCGCAGCCGACGAAGATCGCGACGAACGACGCGAGCGACGCCGCCGCGCGGTACCGGAGGCTCGACAGCGCGAGCGCGAGCGTCACTCGCCGCGAACTCACCGCTGCCTCCTCGCCTGCTCGCCGAGGTGGGCCAGCGTGCTGGCGACCGCATCGACGCTCGGCGCCGCCATCTGCGTGACGATCCGGCCGTCGACCAGGAACAGCACGTTGTCCGCGTGGGACGCCGCGACCGGGTCGTGGGTGACCATCACGATGGTCTGGCCCGCGCTGACCAGCTCGCGCATCAGGCCGAGCACCTCGAGCGCGGTGGTGGAGTCGAGCGCGCCGGTGGGCTCGTCGGCGAACACCACGGCCGGGCGGGCGGCGAGCGCGCGGGCGATCGCGACGCGCTGCTGCTGCCCGCCGGACAGCTCGCCGGGCCGGTGCTTCACGCGCCGGGACAGCCCGACGCGCGCGATCACCTGGTCCACCCACGCCTTGTCCGGCGTGCGGCCGGCCAGCAGCGTAGGCAGCGTGACGTTCTGCTCCACGTTCAGCGCGGGCATCAGGTTGAACGACTGGAAAATGAACGCGACGTGCTCGCGGCGCAGTTCGGTGAGCTGCGTTTCGTTCTTGCCCTTGAGGTCGGTCCCGACGAGGGAGACCGTGCCCGAGGTCGGCGTGTCCAGCCCGGCCGCGCAGTGCAGCAGCGTGCTCTTGCCGGACCCGGACGGGCCCATCACCGCGGTGAAAGTGCCCGCTGGGAAGGAAACGGACACGCCGGCGAGCGCTTCGACCGCGCTCTCGCCGCGGCCGTAGGTCTTGTGCACCGCGTCCAGCTGGACCGGCGTTGCCACGGAAGTAGTGGTGGTGGGCACGTTGTTCACTCCGATCCGTTCCCGGCGCCGCGACGGTCGAGCGACCACCAGACCCCGAGCACGAGGACGCCTCCGCCGAGCGTCCACAGCCAGAAGGGCCATTTGAAGGACAGGCTGATGAGGCACATCAGCAGCCAGATGACGAACTGGACGCCAAGGACAGCGGCCCAGGCGACCGTGATGATCAGGCGAGCGCGTCCGCTCCCCGAGCGGGTCTTCGCGGTGCTCTCCGACATGAGAGGCCCCCCAATACGGCTTCGGCGGAGTCGGGATTAATTGTGTAAGGCTTGCACAGTTTAGCGGACGCCGGATGATCGGGGAACCCCAGCCCTGATCGCAGGGGTTTCGGGAGGTCTCGGCCGCCGTCGAACGCGGCCCGCGGGACAGCGGATCAGTGTAAGGCTTGCACAGTTTACCGAAGGACGGATCAGGACGAAAGATGCCGCCCGAGCCCGTGCGACGAGATGATTGCCGCGTCTTCACCGAAGCCTGAATTGTCCACAGTGGACTCACCCGGCTCGCGCAGCACGGTCGGCTCCGCGGGATCGGGTCGCTCTTCCCGGGCACCCCCGCATCGACTCTAGCGGAGTCGGCCCCTTAAAACGATACCAACCGAGCGGTTTTTTAGTGGCTTTCCCGGCCGCCGGGACGTAGACTCTCCCTACGCGGGGGGCACTGCGACCGGTCTACTGTGGACCGGTCTGCCAAAGTGAGGGGGCGGACGTGGCTCGTCAAGAGCGCGCGGAGCAGACACGGAACGCGATCCTCGAGGCGGCCGCCTCGCGGTTCGACGCCGTCGGCTTCCTCGGCGCGAGCCTGTCGGAGATATTGGCCGAGGCCGGCGTCACGAAGGGCGCCTTGTACTTCCACTTCAAGTCGAAGGAAGACCTTGCCGACGCGCTGATCGAGGAGCAGTTCACGGTCTGGGACCCGCTCTCGGCGATCGAGAGCCCCGGACTGCAGACGGTCATCGACCTGACCCAGGGGATGGCGGCCAGCCTGCAGTCCGACGTGCGCGTCCGGGCGAGCATCCGGCTGGTCATCGAGCAGGGTTCGTTCATCGCGCCGGCGGGCAACGCGTACCGGCGGTGGATCGACACGATCCACGGCTGCCTGGTCGCGGCGAAGGCGGCGGGCGACGTGCGCAAGGAGATCAACGCGCACGACCTCGCGGTGTTCGTGCAGGCCTCGTTCACCGGGATCCAGCTGAGTTCCCAGGTGCTGACCGGCCGGGGCGACCTGACCGAGCGCACGACGTTCATGTGGACCACGATCCTGAACTCGGTGGTCCCGCCGCGGCGGTTGCACCGATTCGCTCCGCAGGGGACGCAGCAGGCGGCGGCCGCGGTCTGACCGCGCCCAGCACCAGCACAGAACAAACCGACCGGCTTCCCGGTTCTGCTGAAAACCGGGAAGTCGGTTTAGTGCGTTGCGCGATGTGCGCACAAAAGACGGCCCGTGCTCGGGGGCACGGGCCGCCTTCGCCACCGCGGAGGAGGTCAGCCGCGGGCGCGCTGGTGGAACTTCCGGATCGCGAGGTACGCGCCGACGATGGTGAGGACGAGCGACCAGGCGAACGCCAGCCACACGGTCGAGGCCACCGCCGTGCCGTTCATCAGGCCGCGGACGGCGTCGATGACCACCGTCACTGGCTGGTTGTCGACGACGGCCCGCAGCACCGACGGCATCGATCCGGTGGGAACGAGCGCGCTGGTGGCGTAGGGGACGAACACGAAGATCATGCCGAGGCCGCCCGCGCCCTCGACGGTTTTGGCGATCGACCCCACCAGCGTGGCGAGCCAGAACACGCCGGCGGCGAACAGCACCAGCAGGCCGGTCGCGACGAGCCAGCCGAGCACGCCGCCCGCCGGGCGGAATCCGATGGCCAGGCCCACCGCGACCATCACGACGAGCGAAAGCAGGCTGCGCAGCACGCCGGAGGCGACGTGGCCGACGAGGACGGCCGAACCGGCCATCGGCATCGAGCGGAACCGCTCGACCAGGCCTTGGGTCAGGTCCGCGGCCACGCCGACCACGGTCGTCGTCGAGTTGAAGCCGATGCTGACGACCACCAGGCCGGGCACCAGGTAGTCGACGTAGGCCATGCCGGGCAGGTTGATCGCGCCGCCGAACATGAAGCGGAACAGCAGGAGCAGCACGATCGGCAGCGAAACCGCCTGGATCAGCATCTCCGGATTGCGGACGATGTGCTTGACGTTGCGCGCGACCAGCACCCGGCAATCGGACAGGGCCAGCGCGAACGGCGAACGGCTCGGGGCACTGGGGATCTGCGTCCCCGCTTGCTCCCTGGACAGGGTCTGGGTCATCAGTTCGCTCCCGCGGTTCCGGTGAGGGTGTGGAAAACGTCGTCCAGGGTCGGCTCGGAAAGCTCCAGCCCGGTGGTCTCGAGGCCCGCGTCGTCGATCTGGTTGAGCACCAGCCGGACCTGAGCGGGCTGGTCGATCGCGACGCTGACGGTGTCGCCGGTCAGCACCCCGCCGGCGACCTCGTGTGCGCGCGCCGCTTCGGCTTCGGTGGCGAAGGTGAGCTTCAGCCGCTCGGTGCCCACGTTGCGCTTGAGTTCGGCCGCCGTGCCTTCGGCGACGACGCGGCCCTTGTCGATGACCGCGATCCGGTCGGCGAGCTGGTCGGCCTCCTCGAGGTACTGCGTGGTGAGCAGGATCGTGGTGCCGCCGTTGAGCAGCTCGCGGATCGCGTCCCACATCGCCGAGCGGCTGCGCGGGTCGAGGCCGGTGGTCGGCTCGTCGAGGAACAGCACCGGCGGCGAGGTGATCAGGCTGATCGCCAGGTCGAGCCTGCGGCGCATGCCGCCGGAGTAGGTCTTGACCTGGCGGCCGGCGGCCTCGACCAGGTCGAACTGCGCGAGCAGTT
Organism: Amycolatopsis sp. WGS_07; assembly: GCF_045278895.1. NCBI lineage: Bacteria > Bacillati > Actinomycetota > Actinomycetes > Pseudonocardiales > Pseudonocardiaceae > Amycolatopsis > Amycolatopsis sp. WGS_07. The sequence goes on from NZ_CP136053.1 coordinate 569,518, forward strand.
CGGTGGCCCGCTCCTTCGCCCGCGCGGTCGGCAGGTGGAACAGCCGGGCCATCATCTCCAGGTTTTCGCGGCCGGTGAGCAGTTCGTCGACCGCGGTGTCCTGTCCGGTCAGGCCGATCTGCTCGCGCACGGTCCGCTTGGACCCGGCGAGGTCGTGGCCGTTGATGGTCACGGTGCCGCCGTCTGCGTCCAGGAGGGTGCTGAGGATCCGCACCGTCGTGGTCTTCCCGGCGCCGTTGGGGCCGAGCAACGCGAACATCGTGCCGCGCCGCACGCTCAGGTCGACGCTTTCCAGCACTTCCACGTCGCCGTAGGACTTGCGCAGCCCCCGTGCTTCGATTGCGTAGCCGGTGACCATGGGGTTACCTCTCCTCGTTCGGGTCTTTCCAGTGGGCCACACTCCGGCCGGGCCGGACAACAGTGGCCGGGGCGAGCCGGATTAGGGGTTCCCGGCGCGGTCAGCGGATCAGTTCGTCCACAATGGTCCGAGGGGCGGGCAACGCGGCGATCTCTTCCCGCAATGCCTTCGCGGCGCGGTCCAGCTCCGCGTCGGCCGTCAGCGCGCGGGCCTCTTCGCCGGAGCCGGTCTTTCCGGCGCCTGCCGCCGCGATGCGCTCGGCAATCGCTGATGCGGCAAGGGAAAGCTGGGGCAGGCCGTGCGCCGCCGCCGCGAGGGCGAGTGCCGCGTCGCCGTCGTGGATGACCGCGACGCACGTCGACAGCAGGGCGGCCGGTGGCGCGGAGTCGACGAGCCGGACGTTGGCCGGCAGCGTGACGCCCGACGGGATGCGGGCCGCGCACACGAGTTCGAAGTCCTCCCCCGCGACCACGTCGAACAGCGGGCCGAACAGCGTTTCGTCGGTGAGGTGCAGCAGCACGCGGCTGCGCCTTGCCTTGCGGCGCAACCAGTTCGGCACCACGACGGGACCGAAGTAGGGCACGTGCCGCATCGCGCGGACGGCACCGCTCCCGGTCCGCAGCGACGGCGGCACGGTGTCCAAGGTGACGTCCGCGGGGTCTGCAGCGTCCGGCTCGTCCAGCGCGCCGAGGACGCGGACCGCGACGGCCCCGACCGCTCGCGCGGCGGCCGTTCCCGCCGGGGCGAGGGCATCGGAGACCACGACCTGGGGACGCCACAGCTCGGCGAATTCGGTCAAGGCCGCGGACTCGGCGAGCGCCGTTTCGTCACCGTCTTCCAGCTCGACCGCTACCGCACTGGTGCGGAGGATTTCCTCGGCGAACGAAGGGCGTCCGGCGATTTTCACCTCATGGCCCGCCGTCCGCAATGCCCACGCGAATGGCGCGAGATTGTGCAGCCGGGCGGGCGAAGACGGGGCGGCCATGAGCACACGCATGGAGTCCACTCCAGAAAAGGGAAACCGGGGAATACCCGGCGCGAATGGGTGATTCGAGATTAACCGCGCCGGAGGTGCCTCAGTACCCCTATTGCCCGCTGTCCGGGCCGGGTCCCGCGCGAGGACCGGACCTCGTCGATACTCTCCGCTATGGAGTCCCCGATGTCGGCTATCCGCTCGCGCCGGACACCGCGCGCAGGCGGCGGTCCCACTCGCGCGCGGCCCACACGCCGCCCGCCAGCACCCCGCCGCCGAACAGCACCCAGAGCAGCCACGACGGGTCCCAGTCCCCGCCGAGCGCGCCGTCCATCAGCCAGATGACGATGTGGACGACGCTGACGAGCAGCCACAGCGCGCCCGCGACCCGCGGTGCCGCTTCAAGCGCCGGCGGGATGACCTCGCCGGTCCGGCCGTCGACCGCGACGCGCAGCGCGGCCTGCGTGGTCGCGGTTTGGACCAGCGCCAGCCGCCGGGCGGCCTCGGCGACGTCGTACTCGCCTTCCGAACGGGCGTGCTCGATCTCGGTGGCCGCCAGCTTGCGGTCCAGCTCGCTGACCCGGCCCGCGAACCGGTGGGCCGGGTTCACGACAGCGGACCTTCGGCCTGGACGCGTTCCAGGGCAGGCTTGGATGCCGTCGCGACCATTTCCCGTAGCCTCTCAGCTTGATTAGTGTAGGGCTTGCACAGTTTACTCGAAGGACACCGCGGAGCGAAAGATGACCACCGAGCCCGATCGTGCCGACCTCCGGCAGCTGCCCCCTGGGCTGGCCCCCGCCTGGGGTGCCGCGCCGCGCGCCCGCCGCGGCCCCAAGCCCTCGCACAGTGTGGCGCAGATCGTCGCGGCCGCCGTCGAACTCGCTGACGCCGAAGGGCTCTCGGCCGCGTCGCTGCCCAACATCGCCGCTTCGCTCGAGCTGACCACCAACGCGCTGTACCGCTACCTCGGCTCGAAGGACGAACTGCTGGTGCTCCTCGCGGACGCCGGTTTCGGGCCGCCGCCGGAGCTGCCGGACGACCTCGGGTGGCGGGCCACCGCCAAGGCCTGGACCCACGCCGCGCTGGAGCGCTACCGGGTCCGCCCGTGGCTGCTCGACGTGCCGGTCCGCGGCGATGCCGTCACCCCGCACCTGCTGGGCTGGACGGAGCTGCTGCTGGCGGCGCTGTCCGCCGCCGGTCTGTCCGATGTGGACGCTCTCGGCTGCGCGAGGCTGGTGGCGGACTTCGCGCGCGGCACGGCCGAACGCCTCCGCGCGGTCGCCGACCCGGACTCGGCCAGTTTCCCCGACCACGCCGACGGCGTCCGCACGTTCCTGCAGCCGTTGCTCGCCGACCGCGGCTACCCCGGCGTGGCCGCCCTCGCGGCCCAGCGGCAGTACCCGGCGGCCGTGGACGTCGACTTCGGCCTGGACCGCGTCCTCGACGGCATCGCCGCTTACCTCGACAGGCATTGACGGCGGAGACCCCTGGCACCAGGGTGCCTCCGCCGCCTGAGTTCCGCGGCTAGCCGAGCCACTCCTCGACCGCCTGCGCCGTCGTCGCCGAACTGCCCTCGACCAGGCTGAAGTGGTCGCCCGGGACCACCGCGGTCTCGTCGGCCAGGCTCCACGCCGTCCGCCACGCCTCCGAGTCGCCGCTCTCGGCCTCGCCCGCGTCGAAGCGGTCCTCCGGGCGCACCAGCAGGCTCGGGGCCTTGATCTCGGGCAGGGTGACCTCGGGCAGCACCTCCAGGTACCGGGCGAGCGCGGTCAGCTTGGTCCGGTCATACGGCCCGTACCGGTCCTCGTTCGCGAGCAGCCCCGAGACCAGGCCGAGCGTGGCCTTGTCCCGCTCCTCCTGGTCACTGCGCTGGATGTCCTCGCCGCTGGCGGCGTACGTGTCCAGCAGGACGACCGCGGCCGGGCCAGTGCCGGACTCCTCCAGCCGGCCCGCGACGGCGTGCGCGAAGATCCCCGCCGACGAGTACCCCAGCAACGCGAACGGCTCGTCGCCCACGGCCTTGCGGATGCTCTCGGTGAGCACGTCCAGGATGGCCTCGGCCGATTCGGGCAGCAGCTCGCCCGCCAGGAAGCCCGGCATCGGCAACGCCGACAGCGTGCGCACGCCGCGGAAGTGCGTGGCGAACCGCGCGTACTGGTACGCGCCGCCCATCGCCGCCGGGGTGGACAGGCACAGCAGGTGCGGCTGCCCCGGTCCCTCGGCCATCCGGACCGGAGCCGGGAGCTGGTCGATGTCGGCCGACGACCGGAACGCGGCCCGCAACCGGGCCGCCGCGCCCAGCAGGCCGAGCCCGTCCTCCGTCTTTCCCGAACGGACGGCCTCGGAGAACATCTGCTTCAGCCCGTCGGAAGCCTGGTCCTCCGGCGAGGCACTGGCGGCACCGTCCATTTCGGACAGCAGATGCGCGGTCAGCGCCACCGGGTTCTGGTGGTCGAAGATGACCGTCGGGGGCACGGTCAGCCCGGTGGCCTCGCTGAGGCCGTTGCGCAGGCCCACCGCGGTCACCGAGTCGAAGCCCGATTCGAGGAAGTGCCGGCTCGGGTCGATCGCGTCGGCGTCCGTGTAACCGAGCACGGCCGCGGTGTGTTCGAGCACCACCTGGAGGAGGATCTTCTCGCGCTGCGCCTGGGGTTTCCCGGCCAGCCGCTTGCGCAGCCCGTCCGAGTCGGCCGCGACGGCGGTGCTCGCCGTGCGGCGCACCACGACCGGCCTGGCCTTCGTGGTTTCCACTGGCGTGGCAACGGTTTCTTGCACCTCGCCGACAGGTCGCACCGTCACGGCCTCGATCGAGGCCACCGGCTTGCCTGCCTGGTCAGCCAGCGTCACCGCGACCGTGTCCTCGCCAACCGGGGTCATCCGCACGCGCAGCTTCGCCGCCGCGGTCGCGTGCAGTTCGACGCCCGCCCAGGCGACCGCGAGTCCCGCCTCGCCGCCGGGACGCAGGCCGAACGCCTGGATCGCGGCGTCCAGCGCGGCCGGGTGCAGCCCGAACCGGCTGGCCTGCGCACTCGTCTCCTGACCGAGGCTCACCTCGGCGAACACTTCGTCACCCTGGAGCCAGCCGGCGCGCAGGCCCTGGAACGCGGGGCCACGACCGATCCCGTCGTGTCGGCCATGCACCGGCACCGGCTCGGCTTCGGCGGGCGGCCACTCCTCGAGCCCCTCCGGCTTGGCCTGTCCGCCGGTCAGCGAACCGGTCGCGTGCCGGGTCCACGCGGCGATCGGGTCGTCCGGGCGCGAATACACCGTCAGCGACCTCGCGCCGGCCTGGTCCCGTTCGCCGACCACGGCCTGTACCTGGATTTTCCCGCGCTCCGGCAGCACGAGCGGCGTGTGCACGTTCAGCTCCTCGACCCGCGAGCAGCCCGCTTCGTCGCCCGCGCGGATGGCGATCTCGACGAACGCCGCACCGGGCAGCACGATCTCGCCGCCCACGGTGTGTTCGGCCAGCCAGGGGTGGGTGCCGGCGGAGAGCCGGCCGCTGAGCACGATGCCGTCCGAGTCCGCCAGCCACATCGCCGCGCCGACGAGCGGATGCCCGGTCGATTCGAGCCCGGTGGCACCGAGGTCGCCGCTCGCCCTGATCGCCTCCATGTCGACGTCCGGCCAGTACCGCTTGCGGTGGAACGCGTAGGGCGGCACGGGAATCCGCCGCACGTCCTGTCCGGCGAACAGCCGCGTGCCGTCGAGGGAGAGACCGTCCACATGCAACTGTCCGGCCCCGCGCAGCACCGCGGTGGTCTCGGCGAGATCGGCGGGCAGCACGGACAGTTCGGTGACGTCCTCGGCCGGTCCGGTCAGGCACGGCCGCATGTCGTGCGCGAGCCCGCCGCCGGGGCTGAGGTCCACGAACCGGTTCACACCCGCGGTCTCCAGGCTGCGGACCGCATCGAGGAAGCGGACCGGCTGCTGCAGGGTGGCGACCCAGTGCGCGGGCTCGGTCAGTTCGTCCCCGGCCAGTGCGCCGGTGACCGTGGAGACCACCGGGACGCGCGGGGTGCCGTACGACAGCTCCCCGGCGATCTCGGCCAGCTCTTCCAGGATCTCGTCCATCGCGCCATCGGTCATCTCTTCCAGCAGCTGGGCGCGGGTGGCGACCAGTTTCACCGCGTCGGGCAGCGAAAGCACGCCCGCGACGTGCGCTGCGGCCACCTCGCCGCCGGAGTGGCCCAGCACGTAATCGGGCCGCTGTCCCCAGAATTCGAGCAGCCGGAACAGGGCGACTTGCACGGTGAACAGCGCCGCTTGGGTGAATGACCTCCGCGCGAGCAACTGCGCGTCCACCGAGCCTTCCTCGGCGAACAGCACGTCCAGTAGCGGCCGGTCCAGATACGTCCCGAACTTCTCGCTCACATCGGTGAACTCCCGGGCGAACACCGGGAAAGCCGCACAGAGGTCCTTGCCGCTGCCGGGCCGGATGGCGGCGTCGCCGGCGAACAGGAACGCCGTCTTCGCACCCGCCCGGACGCTGCCGCGCAACACCGTGGCGGCGGGCTCGTCGTTCGCCAGCGCGGCGAGCCCGGCGACCAGTTCCTGCCGGTCCGCACCGACCACGACCGCACGGTGCGGGGCCGGGGCGCGGAAGGTGGCCAGCGAGTACGCGAGGTCCGGCAGGCCGGGTTCGTCCCCGGCGGTCAGCCGGGACAGCAAGCGCTGTGCCTGCAGCGGCACGGCTTCCTTGCTGCGCGCGGAAAGCAGCAGCGGCAACGGCCCGTGCTGCTCGGATGCCGCGGTCTCGTCCTTCTCCCGGGCAGGGGCCTGCTCGATGATCACGTGCGCGTTGGTTCCGCTGTACCCGAACGAGGAGACACCGGCGCGGCGCGGACGTCCGGCGTCCGGCCACGGGATGGTCTCCGTCAGCAGCTGGACCCGTCCGGCCGACCAGTCGACCTGCGTGGTCGGGTTGTCCGCGAACCGGGTCATCGGCAGCTGCTCGTGCCGCAGCGCCATCACCATCTTGATGACGCCAGCGACCCCGGAGGCGGCTTGGCTGTGGCCGATGTTCGACTTGACCGAGCCCAGCCACAGCGGGCTCTCGCCGTCCCGGTCCTGTCCATAGACCGACAGCAGTGCGCGCGCCTCGATCGGGTCGCCGAGGGTGGAGCCGGTCGCGGACGCCTCGACAACGTCCACATCGGACGGTTTCAGCCCGCCGAGCGCGAGGGCCTTGCGGATCACGCGTTCCTGCGAGGACCCGCTCGGTGCGGTCAGCCCGTTGGACGCGCCGTCCTGGCCCACCGCGCTCGACCGGATCACCGCGAGGATCTCGCGGCCGTCGCGCACGGCGTCGGAAAGCCGCGCGACCACGAGCACGCCGACGCCCTCGGACCAGCCGATGCCGTCCGCGTCCGCGGAGAACGACTTGGACCGGCCGTCGGCCGCGGTGCCGCCAGCGTCGAAGTGGGCGAACGGGCTCGGCGAGGTGAGCGCCGAAACGCCGCCGATCAGCGCGAGCGAGCAGTCGCCCTGGTTCAGCGCCTGGCTCGCGGAGTGCAGGGCCACCAGCGACGACGAACAGGCCGTGTCGATCGAGACCGACGGCCCCTCCAGGCCGAGCGCGTAGGACACCCGGCCGGAGACCACGCTGCCGAGCACCCCGGTGCTGCGGAACAGGCCGTTGGTCTCCATATCGCCGCCCGGGCCCGGGTCGTAGTCCGACTTCATGACCCCGGCGAAGACGCCGGTGTCGCTGCCCTTGAGCGATACCGGGTCGATCCCGGCCCGCTCCAGCGCCTCCCAGCAGGTCTCCATCAGCATCCGCTGCTGCGGTTCGATCATCGGCGCCTCATTGGGGCCGATCCCGAAGAAGGCCGCGTCGAAGTCGGTGAGGTCGTGCACGAACCCGCCTTGGGGCACCCGCCCGCTCGCCTCGACCTGGCCGAGCCAGTAGTCCAGGTCCCAGGACCGGTTGGTGGGGAAGGGAGAAACACCGTCCCCGCCGGAGGACGCGAGCTGCCACAGCTCTTCCGGGGTGCCGACCTCCCCGGGGTACCGGCAGGCCATCCCGATGATCGCGATCGGCTCGTCGCCGGCCACGGTGGTCAGCGTGACCGTCTCCGGTTTGCCGTCCAGTTCGCCGAGCAGCGACTGGTACAGGTGCTCGGCCAGCTCCGCCGCGGTCGGGAAGTCGAACACCAGGGTCGGCGGCAGGGACAGGCCGGTGGCCGCGCCGAGCTGGTTGCGCAGTTCGACGGCCAGCAGCGAGGTGAAGCCGAGGTCGTTGAACGCGCGGTCGACGTCGATGAGGTCCGCAGAGTCCTGGTCGAGCACCGTGGCGATGTTGGCGAGGACGACCCCGCGCACGGCCTTGAGCCGTTCGGTGGCGGGAAGCGCGAGCAGCTTGCCCCGCAAGGAATCCGGGTCGGCCTCCGCGCTGGCCTGCGCGGCGGTCTCCGGTGCGCTGGCGGCGCGCCGCGCGACCGGTTCCGGCGCACGGCTGGGCTCGCGGCGCGGTGCGGCGGCACTGCGGACGGCGGCCAGCTGCTCCTCGGAGATCTGCCGCAGGGTCAGTGATTCGACCGAAGCGACCGGATTCCCTGCCACGTCAGCGAGTTCGAGCACCACGGTGTCCGCGTCGGTGCGCCGCAACCGCACCCGCGCCGCCGCAGCGCCCGAGGCGAACAGCTCCACCCCGGACCAGGCGTACGGGAACGAGATGCCTTCTCCGTCGCCCGCGAAGCCGATCGCGTGTAGCGCCGCGTCGAGCACGGCGGGGTGCAGCCCGAAACCGGCCGCGTCCCGGCGGGCCCGTTCGGGCAGGCTCACCTCGGCGAAGATCTCGTCCGCACCGCGCCACGCGGCCCGCAAGCCGCGGAACACCGGTCCGTAGTCCAGGCCGCGCTCGGCCATTTCCCCATACAGGTCCGCGAGTTCCAGCTGCTCGGCCTCGGGCGGCCAGGAAGCCAGCGTGAAGGAGGCCGCGCCGTTCGCGGCAATCAGGACACCACTGGCGTGCCGGGTCCACGTTCCTTCGCCGGTCAGGTCGTCGGTGCGCGAGCTGATTGTGAACGAGCGCGCGCCGGACGCGTCCGGGGCGTCGACGCTCACCTGGATCCGGACGCCGCCCTCGGCGGGCAGAGCCAGCGGTTCCTGGAGAGTCAGCTCCCGCAGCCGGGAGCAGTCCACCCGGTCCCCCGCCCGGATCGCGAGTTCCACGAAACCCGTGCCAGGGAAGAGAACCGAGCCGCCGACGGCGTGGTCGGCCAGCCAGGGGTGGGTGCCGACGGAGACGCGCCCGGACAGCACGACGCCCTCGGAGTCCGCGAGCACGGTGGCCGCACCCAGCAGCGGATGGTCCACCGGTTCCAGGCCGAGGGAAACCGGGTCGCCGTAGATTTTGGCCGACTGCAGCCAGTACCGCTGCCGCTGGAAGGCGTACGTGGGCAGTTCGGCGGGGCGCGCGCCACGGCCGGCGAAGAAGGCTTGCCAGTCCGGGGAGACCCCGTGCGTGTGCAGCGCTCCGACCATGGCGGTCAGGGCTTCCGCGTCCCCGCTCAGAGCGGACACGACGAGGGCGTTCCCGGTCAGGCTTTCCCGCGCGCCTGCCGGACCGAACTCGACGAACCGGTTCACGCCTTGGGCTTCCAGGTGCCGGATCCCATCCGCGAAGCGTGTCTTCGCGCCGAGCCGCCGGACCCAGTACTCCGGCGAGCGCAGCTCTTCCTCGCTCGCCAGCTCCGTGCCGCCGCCCGGCAGCACCGGGATGTCCGGCTCCGCGTAGCTCACCGATTCGGCGGTCTTCCGGAGCGCGTCGGTGTCGGCGGCCGCCACCAGCGCGGCCGCGTCCGCCAGCGACAGCACGCCGGAAACGTGTGCGGCGCTCAGCTCGCCGATCCCTTGCCCGGTAACGAAGTCCGGGGTGATCCCCCACGACTCCAGCAGCCGGAACAACGCCACCTCGACGGCGAACGCGGTGCCGTTCTCACCGTGCTCGGCCACCTTCGCGCGGGCTTCTTCGTACGCCGTCGCGAACGCGGGGAACGCGGCGCTCAGCTCCTGGCCGAGGCTCTTGCCGGAGAACAGAAACGCGGTCGACGTCTCGCCGCGGGCCACCCCTTGCACAACCTCGGCGGAGGTCTCGCCCTCAGCGACAGCGGCCAAGCCGCGCAGCAGTTCCTCGCGGCCGGTCCCGGTGATCACGGCCCGGTGCGGGAACGCCGACCGGCCGGTGGCCAGCGAGTAGCCGATGTCGAGCGGGTCGAGCCCCGAGTTGCCGCGAACGTGCTCCAGCAGCCTCGCGGCCTGCGCCCGCAGCGATTCGGGGTTCCGGCCGGACAGCACCCACGGAATCGCGCCGGCGGGGGTATCCCGCTCCGCGACCGCAGTGTCTTCCGGGGCCTCCTCCAGGATCACGTGCGCGTTGGTGCCGCTCATGCCGAACCCCGACACCGCGGCGAGGCGGGGCCGTTCGTCGCGCGGCCAGGCCACCGGTTCGGTGAGCAGTTCGACGCCGCCGGAGGCCCAGTCCACCCGGTGGTTCGGCTCGTCCACGTGCAGCGTCTTGGGCAGGAGGTCATTGCGCAGCGCGAGCACGACCTTGAGCAGCGAAGCGACCCCGGCCGCCGCCTGGGTGTGCCCAAGGTTCGACTTGATCGAGCCGAGCCGCAGCGGCCGTCCGTCCGGCCGTTCCCGGCCGTAGGTGGCCAGCAAGGCCTGCGCCTCCACCGAATCGCCGAGCGGCGTCGCCGTGCCGTGCGCCTCCACGAGGTCGACCTGGTCGCTCGGCACCTGGGCGTTGGCCAGCGCCTGGCGGATCACCCGCTGCTGGGCCGGGCCGCGCGGCGACATCATCCCGTTCGAGGCGCCGTTCTGGTTGACCGCGCTGCCGCGGACGACCGCGAGCACCGGGTGGCCGTTGCGGCGCGCGTCCGAAAGCCGTTCCAGCAGCAGCATTCCGGCCCCCTCGGACCAGCCGATGCCGTCCGCGGACTCGGAGAACGACCGGCACCGGCCGTCGACCGAGAGCGTGTCGTCGACGCTGAACTCGGCGAAGGTCTGCGGGGAGGCCATCACCGTGACCCCGCCGGACAACGCGAGCGAGCACTCGCCCTGTCGCAGGGCCTGCACCGCCATGTGCAGGGTCACCAGCGAGGACGAGCACGCGGTGTCCACGGTCACCGTCGGCCCTTCGAGGCCGAACGCGTAGGCGAGCCGTCCGGACACCACCGCGGAGGAACCGTAGTGGCCCGGGTAGTTGTGGTACATCACGCCGGTGAACACCCCGACCGGGCTGCCCTTCACCGAGGCGGGCGGGATTCCGGCGCGCTCGAACGACTCCCAGGTGGTCTCCAGCAGCAGCCGCTGCTGCGGGTCCATCGTGAGCGCTTCTCGTTCGCCGAAGCCGAAGAACCCGGCGTCGAACTCAGGCGCGTCGTACAGGAATCCGCCGTGCCGGGTGCGGCTGGCTCCTGGCCGTTCGCCGGTCGGGTCGTAGAGCCGGTCGGTGTCCCAGCCGCGATCGGTGGGGAACTCGCCGACGACGTCGGAGCCGTCGGCCAGCAGCCGCCACAGGTCCTCCGGCGTGCGCACCCCGCCGGGAAACCGGCAGGCCATGCCGACGATCGCGATCGGCTCGTGGCCGGCCCCGCTGAGCTTCTTGTTCTGCGCGCGAAGACGCTCGGTCTCCTTCAGGGACGCACGGAGGGCTTGAACCAGCTTGTCGTCGGACTTGTTCATTCAGACCTTCTCCTGAGTCGCGTGGTCGTCGGCGCGGTGTCGGCGGAGAGGTTTCCGTGATCGCCCAATGCACCCACCTGACGCCGTACGTTACGAGCGGCGAGCACGGCCGACCCACCCCTAACCGCCCGCCCGGCCCCCTGAGCGGGCGCGGGTTCTCCAGCCGCCCGGCGGGGCCCGCGGGCTAGGGGTTGCTGGTCCCGCGAAGGGACCGGAGACTTCCTGAATTGTGACTGCTCTGAACGAGAAATCGAGCCGATGGCTCCGGCGATTCCACGCGTCCGACGACGCCGCGGTGCGACTGGTGTGCCTGCCGCACGCGGGTGGTTCGGCGACCGCGTACTTCCCGTTCTCGCGGGCAGCCGCCGAAGGCGGACTGGACGCCGACGTCATCGCCGTGCAGTACCCGGGCCGTCAGGACCGGCGGGACGAGCCGTGCTTCGACGACCTCGCCGCGATGGCCGACGTCATCGCCGACGACCTCGGTCCGTGGATCGACCGTCCGGTGGCGCTGTTCGGCCACAGCATGGGCGCGACACTCGGGTACGAGGTCGCACGCCGGCTCGAGGCGCGGGGCACCCGGCCGCTTGGCCTGTTCGCGTCCGCGTGCCCGGCACCGTCCGTGCCGCGGTCCGAGTACGTTCACGAACTCGGCGACGACGGGTTGATCGCCGCGCTCAAGGAAATCAGCGGCACCGGCAGCGCCGTTTTCGGTGACGACGAGCTGCTGCGCATGGTGCTGCCCGCCATCCGCGGGGACTACACGGCCGTCGAGACCTACCGCGCCGAGCCCGGGCTCACGCTGGACTGCCCGATCCAGGTGCTGATCGGCGCGGGCGACCCCGTTGTCGACCTCGCCGAGACCGACGCGTGGCACGAGCACACGAGCGGCCACTGCGCGGTGAAGGTGTTGCCAGGCGGGCACTTCTACCTGAACGCCCAGCTCGAAGCCGTGCTGACGACCGTCGACGCGTGCTTGCGTGACTGGCGCGCCGACGCGCTCGCCGCCGCAACCCCTGATCCCGGGCGGGTAGTGGGGGAGTAAACCCCAGGCCGCCTTCAGGAGCCTCCCCCATGGTCCGGCTGGCCTAAGTCCGCGAGACTAGGTGCAGCAAGGAAACAGACCGGACCACTGCCCTCGGAGGTAGCCATGATGGCCCTGCGCACCGCGCCCGGCGTCACCCAGCGGATGCTCCCCCACGGGTATCTTGAGCTGACCAGCAGCACCAGCCGTCAGGTGGAATGCGAACCGGTGGCCGCGGCCATGTGGATCGCCCTCAAACGGCACAACGGCGACCTCGACGGGGCCAGTGCGGTCCTCGCCGCGCTGTGGGGCACGGACGTCGAGGACGTCCGCTACGACATGATCGCCCTGTCCGGGTCTCTCTGCTCTCTCGGGCTTCTCACCGAGGTGTGAGCACCGAGATCCCCCGCCGCGCCGTCGGATTGACCGGCGCAGGCGGGGGACTCTCGGGCTCAAACCGGTTTGGTGTCCAGTTCCTCGTCCAGGAGCGCGAAGATGTCCTCGGCACTGGCGTTCTCGATGTCCGCCGGCTCCTCGGGAGCCGAGTACGACGCCAACAACGCGGTCAAACGGCTGACCAGCTTCTCGCGATCTGCCTCGGCCAAGGCGTTGTCCCGCAAGGCAGCCTCCAGAGCGGCCAACTGCGAGTCCACAATGGACGGCTGGTCCGCCAGTCCCTCGCCGAGGAAGCCCGCCACCGCGCTCGCGGACGGGTAGTCGAAGATCAGCGTCGACGGCAGGCGCCGTCCGGACACCTCGTCCAGCCGGTTGCGCAGCTCGATCGCGGTCAGGGAATCGAAGCCAAGCTCGATGAACCCCTTGCGCGGGTCGATCGCGTCCGGGCGGTCGTGTCCGAGCACCACCGCGGCCGTGCCGCACACGAGGTCGAGCAGCGCCCGCTCCCGTTCCCCGGCGGGCAGGGCCGTGATCCGGGCCCACGAGTCGTCGGCGACTGCGGCTCGTCGCCGTGTACCTCCGCGCACCAGGCCCTGCAGCATCGGCGGCACGGGGCCGGACCGCAGCCCGGCCAGGTCGAGTCGGACCGGCATCAGGGCCGGCTGCGAGGTGCCGAAGGTCGCGTCGAACAGTTCGAGTCCCTCGTCGAACGACAGTCCGGCCACGCCGGAGCGCGCCATCCGGACCAGGTCGGTCTCGCCGAGCGCGCCCGCCATGCCGCCGGACCACAGGCCCCACGACAGCGACACCGCGGGCAACCCGAGCGCCGCACGGTGGTGGGCCAGTGCGTCGAGGAACACGTTCCCGGCCGAGTAGTTCGCCTGCCCGGCCGAGCCGAGCGGGCCGGCGACGGAGGAGAACAGCACGAACGCGGCCAGGTCGAGTTCCGCGGTCAGCTCGTGCAGGTGCCAGGCCGCGTCCAGCTTCGGCCGCAGCACCGCGTCCATCCGCTCCGGGGTCAGCGCGAGCAGCACGCCGTCGTCCAGCACGCCTGCCGTGTGCACGACCGCGGTCAGCGGGTGCCCGGCCGGTACGTCGGCCACCAGCGCGGCCGCCGCGGTCCGGTCCGCGAGATCGCATGCCACCAGCGAAACCGAGGCGCCAAGCTCCTCCAGCTCCGCCTTGAGTTCCGCCGCGCCCGGAGCCGCCTCGCCACGACGGCTGGTGAGCAGCAGGTGGCGCACGTCGTGCGCGGTCACCAGGTGCCGCGCGATCAACGCGCCCAGCGCACCGGTGCCGCCGGTGACCAGCACGGTTCCGTCCGGGTTCAGCGACGGCGCCGGAGTCTCGGGCGCGAACTTCGCCATCCGGTGCACCAGCACCGCCCCGTCCCGGACCGCGACGCCGGGCTCACCGGCGTGGATCGCCCCGAACACCGTGTCCAGCGACAGCTCACCGCCGTCGACGTCGACCGCTGCGAACCGGCCGGGGTACTCCAGCTCGGCCGACCGGACAACGCCCCACAACGCGGCGTGCGCGAGGTCAGCGACGCCCTCGTCGGGACGCGTCGCGATGGCGTGGGAGGCGACCACGACGAGCCGCGAGGCAGCCAGCGCCGGTTCGGCGATCCAGGCTTGTACCAGCTCCAGCAGCTGGTGGGTGGCCTCGCGCGCCAGGTCGGGCGACGCCGTCTCGGGGGCCGCGAACGACACGGTCACCACGTCTGGGACAGGCTTCCCCGCATTGATCAGTGCAGCTAGGTCCACATAGGACTCTCCACCGAGGCCGAACGGATCCGCACCGAGCACCGCGTGCGAAACGCCGGAAGCGGCATCGCCGGTGTACGGCTGCCATTCCACCCGGAACAGCGAGTCGCCTGCCGCCGGACGGGTGACCGCGGCGAACGCGTCGTCGGCGATCGGCCGCAGCGCCAGCGACCCCACGGTCACGATCGGAGCCCCGGAGGGATCGGTGGCGGTGAGCGACACGGTGTTCTCGACGTCAGAGGAGAGCAGCACGCGCAAGCTCGACGCCCCGCTGGCGTGCAGCGAAACCCCGTTCCACGCGAACGGCAACGCCGGCTTGTCCTCCGTCAGCCCGGCCAGGCCGATGGTGTGCAGCGCGGCGTCCAGCAGGGCGGGGTGCAACGCGAACGCCGAACCGTCGCTGTGCTCCGGCAACGCGACTTCGGCGGCGAGGGTGTTCCCGTCTCGCCAGACCCGCTGCAGCCCGGCGAAGACCGGCCCGTAGTCGAAGCCCTGTGCGGCGAGTTCGTCGTAGCGGCCGGTCACGTCGATCTCGACCGCACCGGCCGGTGGCCACTCCGCGGCGGCCACGGGCGCGTCCGCCGTCGGCGACACCCTCCCGCTGGCGTGGTGCGTCCACTCCCCGGTGTCCGCGGCCCGCGAGTAGATGCCCACCGCGCGGGTGCCCGACTCGTCCTCCGCGCCCACCGTCACCTGGACCGGGACGGCTCCGTTTTCGGGCAGGATCAACGGGACCGCGAGCGTCAGCTCATCGAGCCGCGCGCAGTTCACCTCGTCCCCCGCCCGCACGGCCAGCTCGACGAAAGCCGTGCCGGGGAACAGCGGAACCCCCTGCACGACGTGATCGCCGAGCCACGGCTGCCGGCGCAGCGAAAGCTCCCCGGTGAGCACGACGCCGCCGGTGTCGGCCGCCTCCACGACGGCGCCCAGCAGCGGGTGCCCGGCGTCGAGCTGCCCGACCTCGGTGACCCCGCGGACGCGAGCGCCGGTCGGGTTCTCCATCCAGTAACGCTTGCGCTGGAAGGCGTACGTGGGCAGCTCGACCGGTACCCCGCCGGCGTAGAACGCCGAAAAGTCCACAGTGGACCCGGTGGTGAACAGCGTGGCCACCGCGGCGGCCGCCGACTCGCCTTCGGGCCGGTCCTTGCGCAGCACCGGGACGAACGTCGCCCGGTCGTCGGAGCCAAGGCACAGCTGGCCCATCGCGGTGAGCACGGCCGACGGGCCGACCTCGACAAACGTCGTGACACCGGCGTCGAGCAGCGTGCGGACGCCGTCGGCGAACCGGACCGCGTCGCGCACCTGGTTCACCCAGTACTCCGGCGACGTCAGATCAGCGTCCGGAGAGACCGTCGAGACGATCGGAATCGCGGGCGCGGAGTAGGTCAGCTTCCTTGCGATGACAGCGAAATCGGCCAGCATCGGCTCCATCAGCGCCGAGTGGAACGCGTGCGACACCTTCAGCCGCGAAGTCTTCTCGAACTTCGACGCCACCGCGAGGACCGCGTCCTCATCGCCGGACAGCACCACCGACGCCGGTCCGTTGATGGCGGCGATCGACACGCCCTCGGTCAGCAGCGGCACGACATCGGCCTCGGCCGCCGCAACGGCGACCATCGCCCCGCCGGTAGGAAGGGCCTGCATCAGCCGCGCCCGCGCCGTCACGAGCGTGCACGCGTCTTCGAGCGAGAGCACCCCCGCAACGTGCGCCGCGGCCAGCTCGCCGATCGAATGCCCCAGCAGGTAGTCCGGGGTGACGCCCCACGATTCGAGCAACCGGAATACCGCGACCTCGACGGCGAACAACGCGGGCTGCGTGTACCCGGTCTCGTCGGAGCCCAGCACGGTCCGCAACGGCACGTCGAGGTGCTTGTCCAGTTCGGCGGCCACCGCGTCGAAGGCCTCGGCGAACGCCGGGTAGGCCTCGGCCAGCTCCAGGCCCATCCCGGCGCGCTGGGCGCCTTGGCCGGTGAACAGGAACGCCGTGCGTCCAGTGCTGGCCACGCCTTCGACGACACCCGCCGGCGTGCGGCCCGCCGCGTACTCGGTCAGCGCACGGATCGCGCCGGCCCGGTCGGCCGCGACGATCCCAGCACGGTACTCGGCCTGGGTCCGGGTGGTCGCCAGCGAGAATCCGATGTCCACAGTGGACGCTTCTGGGGCGGAAGACGCGAGCTTGCCTGCCTGCGCCCGCAGGGCCTCTGGAGTGTTGGCTGACAGAAGCCAGGTCACGGACCCGTCGTCGGAAGCAGGTGCCGCCACCGGGTCGCCCTGCTCGACGATCACGTGCGCGTTGGTCCCGCTGATGCCGAACGACGACACGCCCGCGCGACGCGGCCGCCCGGTCTCCGGCCACGGCTTCGGCTCGCTCAGCAGCGAGACGGTGTCGGTCCACTCGACGTGCGGCGACGGCTCGTCGGCGTGCAACGTGCGCGGGAGTACGCCGCGCCGCAGCGCTTCCACCATCTTGATCACGCCGCCAACGCCTGCCGCAGCCTGCGTGTGGCCGACGTTCGACTTGAACGACCCGACGTGCAGCGGCCGGTCGGCCGTGGCCGCCTTGCCGTAGGTGGAGATCAGCGCCTGCGCCTCGATCGGGTCGCCCAGCTTCGTGCCGGTGCCGTGCGCTTCGACAGCGTCCACATCGGACAGCTTCAGCCCGGCGTCGGCCAGTGCCGCGCGGATCACGCGCTGCTGCGCGGGCCCGTTCGGGACGGTGATGCCGCTGGACGCGCCGTCGGAGTTGACCGCGCTGCCGCGCAGCACCGCGAGGACGTGGTGGCCGTTGCGGCGCGCGTCGGAAAGCCGTTCCAGCAGGAGCATTCCGGCACCTTCGGAGCAGCCGACGCCGTCGGCGCCGCTGCCGAACGCCTTGCAGCGGCCATCCGGGGAGAGGCCCTGCTGCTCGCTGAAGTAGACGAACATGTCCGGCGTCACCATCACGGTGACCCCGCCGGCCAGCGCCAGCGAGCACTCGCCGCGGCGCAGCGCCTGTGCCGCCCAGTGCAGGGCGACCAGCGAAGACGAGCACGCCGTGTCGACCGACACCGACGGGCCTTCCAACCCGAGGGTGTAGGAGATGCGGCCGGAGATGAGGCTGCCGTCGCTGCTGCCGGCACCGTAGTCGTGGTACATCACGCCGGCGAAGACGCCGGTCTTGCTGCCCCGCAACGTCGAGGGCACGATCCCGGCGCGTTCCACGGCCTCCCACGCGGTCTCCAGCACCACCCGCTGCTGCGGGTCGAGTGTGCGAGCCTCTCGCGGGGAGATGCCGAAGAACTCCGGCTCGAAATCGGCGGCGTCGTAGAGGAAGCCGCCCTCCTTCGAGTACGTCATGCCGGGGCCGCCCGCGGGGTCGAAGATCGACTCGGTGTCCCAGCCGCGGTCCTCGGGGAACTCGCCGACGGCGTCGGTACCACTGTCGACGAGGTCCCAGAGCTGCGCGGGCGTGGCGACCCCGCCGGGGTACCGGCATCCCATCCCGATGATGGCGATCGGCTCGTTCATCGCCGCGGAGAGCTTCTGGTTGTCCGCCTTGAGCCGCTCGTTGTCCACCATGGACTGACGCAGCGCGGCGACGATCTGCTCAGTGGACGGTGCCGTGTTCTGCTCGTGGCCGGTCACTGGGAGTCCCCTCGTCCGTCGGTTTCACACTCACGCATTCCGCACTCCACCGCCTGTGGCAAGCCAGCACTCATGGTCGTGGTGTCCGGATCGTAGGTCGGCGCGCGGTACGGCCGGATCCCCTGAAAAGCCGCAGGGGTCCGCGACCCCTAAGCCGGATTGCCGGGTCTGCCTCAAGGCCTCTCGCGATTACCGTTTCCCAGCAGCAGTGTTTCCCGGACCCCGGCATCGGAGAGTGCGTTGTGCGCGTCATGTTGATGGTTTTCCCGACGAGGACGCACGTCTACAGCATGGCCCCGGTCGGCTGGGCGCTGGCCGCCGCCGGGCACGAGGTGCGGTTCGTCGGCCAGCGCAATCCCCGCGAGGTCTTGCCGTTCGCCGAGACCGGCCTCGACGCGATGTGGTTCGGCGAGGACCTCGACATCGCGGAGCACCGGCGGCTCAGCGCCGGCGGCGACGACACCCTGCACGGCAAGCATCAGCTTTCCGAAAGCCGTCCGGAGCGCTACACCGAAGAGTACGTGCGCACCGTCTACGACGGCTGGGTCGACGTCTTCCGCTGGAACACGCCGACCCCGCTGCTCAACGAACTCGTCCGGTTCGCCCGGCAGTGGCAGCCGGACCTCGTCGTGTGGGACCCGCTGGTCTACGCCGCGCCGATCGTCGCGCAGGCGGTCGGCGTCCCGCACCTGCGGATGATGTACGCGGCCGACCAGACGGCGCGGATCGGCGCGCAGTACCGCGACCTGCGCGCGAGCAAGCCCGAGGACACCAGCCCGGACCCGTTCGTGGAGTGGATGTCGGCCGAGGTGAACCGCTACGGCGCTGACTACGACGAAAACCTGCGCTACGGCGTCAAGACCATCGACTCCCATCCGTCCTACCTCCGGTACGACGGCGTCGACGTCGACTACCTCCCGGCGCGCTTCGTGCCGTTGAACAAGCCGATGGCGCTGCCGCGCTGGGTGGTCGAGACCCCATCGCGCCCGCGCGTGCTGCTGACCCTCGGCATCTCCAACCGGCAGACGCTCGGCGAAGAGGAAACCTCGGTTTCCGCGCTGCTCGACGGCCTTTCCGACCTCGACGTCGAAGTGATCGCGACGCTCAACGCGGAGCAGCTCGCGTCGGTGGACAAGGTCCCGGACAACGTGCGCGCGGTGGACTTCGTGCCGATGTACGAACTCCTCGCCTCGTGCTCCGCGATCGTGCACCAGGGCGGCGGCGCGACGATCGGCAACGCGGTGGTCAACGGCGTCCCCCAGCTGGTGATCCCCGGTACCACGTGGAGCGAGCGGATCTCCGCGCTCGCCCAGGTGAAGCGCGGCAACGGCCTGATGGTGGACCTCGAGGACGTCACTCCGCACACTGTCCGAAATGGACTCCAGCGGTTGCTGGAGGAACCGTCCTTCCGCGACTGTTCGCTCGAGGTCAGGGACGAGATGCTGGCCACGCCGACGCTCAACGACCTCGTGCCGGAGCTGGAGCGGATCGCCCGAGGGCAGTGACCCCGGCGGCCTGGTGCCGTCAGCCTTCCCCCGCTGGGGCGTCGCGTTCACGCCCGGCAGTCTCGTCGTGCCCGCGGCGCCGATGATCACGGCGCCGCGTTTCGCCGTGCCCGCGTTCTTCTCACCCCTAACCGCCACCGGGGCCAGTCGGCCCGCCCGGCCAAGGTCCGCTTTAGACGGTCTTTAGGGGTTGTCGCTGGCACCGGCGGATGTCAGATTTTTCTTGCGTTCCAAGCCATTTCGCACGGCTCGTTTCCACTGGGGGTTTCACCGCCCGGACAAGGACTGGGGAATCGTATGCACACGTTGACACGCAGGCTGCTGGTGGTGGGAGCCCACGGCGACGACGAAACGCTCGGCGCGGGCGGGACGATCGCCCGGCTCGCCGACGAGGGCGTCACTGTTTCGCTTTGCATTCTCACCAACGACGACGGTTCGCGTTCGGCCGCGGGCGCCGAGGTCACCAATCGCACCGACGCGATCGAACTGGCCGCGAAAACGCTCGGCATCGAGCGGGTGCGAGTCCACGAATTCGGCGACAACCGGCTCGACACGGTCAGCCACCTCGAACTGAACCAGGTCGTCGAGCGGGAGGTCCGGGAATTCGAGCCGGACACCATTTTCGCGACCAGCATGTGCGACCTGAGCACCGACCACGCGCTGGTCAGCCGCGCCGCGCGGGTCGCGGGACGGCCGGGCAAGGGCCCGGTGCGCGAGGTCCGCACGTTCGAGATCCGCTCCGCCACCGACGTCGGAGAGGCCTCCGGGCTGCCGGTCACCTTCCGGCCGAACTGCTGGCAGATCCTCGACGAAAGCCACGTCGAACGCAAGATCGAAGCGCTGCGCGCCTACGGGAAAGAACTCGAACCGTGGCCGAACCCGCGCAGCG
Source organism: Amycolatopsis sp. WGS_07 (assembly GCF_045278895.1). NCBI lineage: Bacteria > Bacillati > Actinomycetota > Actinomycetes > Pseudonocardiales > Pseudonocardiaceae > Amycolatopsis > Amycolatopsis sp. WGS_07. Next base: position 589,749 of record NZ_CP136053.1, read on the forward strand.
AACGCGGCGTCCGCGCCTTGGCCGAATACCGCGGCTCCCAGGTCAGCGCCGGCCTCGCCGAGGCCTTCGAAATCGTCCGCTCGGTCCGATGACCGGCGTTTCCGCCACTGTTTCTTCCACTGCTTCCGCTCGCTTTTCCCGCCGCTTTTCCACTGCCCATCCAGAAACGGGTGACCAGGAATGACCAGTACTGTCGCTGAATTCGAGACCATCGCCGAACTGAACGAGCTGACCTCGGTCGCGGTGATCGGGATGGGCTACGTCGGCCTGCCGACCGCGCTCGGCCTGCACGCCGGCGGCGTCGGCGTGATCGGCATCGACCTGTCGCAGAACCGGATCGACTCGATCCGCTCCGGCGACGTCGACCTCATCGAGGCCGACCACCGCAGGCTCGAGAAAGCCGTGCACCAGGAGGACTTCCAGCTCACCACGGACTCGGCGCGGATGGCCGAGGCGGACGCCGTGCTGGTGTGCGTGCCGACCGGGCTCGACGAGTACCTGATGCCCGACCTCGGCCCGCTGGAGGCGGCGTGCGCGGCGCTCGTCGCGAACGCCCGCCGCGGCCAGACCTTCATCCTCACCTCCACCAGCTACGTCGGCACCTCGAACCGACTGCTGGTGAAACCGCTGGTGGCCAAGGGATTCACGATCGGCCGCGACCTGTTCGTGGCGTCCAGCCCGGAGCGGATCGACCCGGGCAACGTCACGCACACCCAGGCCGAGACGCCGCGCGTGCTGGGCGGCGTGACTCCGGTGTGCACCGCGATGGCGCAGCGGGTGATCAACGTGCTCACCCCGAGCGTGCACTGCGTCAGCTCGCCGGAAGCGGCGGAGATGACCAAGCTGTACGAGAACACCTTCCGCGCGGTGAACATCGCGCTGGCCAACGAGTTCGCCGAGATCAGCGACGGCTTCTCGATCGACCCGATCGAGGTCATCGACGCGGCGGCCAGCAAACCGTACGGCTTCATGGCCTTCCACCCCGGCCCCGGCGTCGGCGGCCACTGCATCCCCTGCGACCCGCACTACCTGCTGTGGCAGCTTCGCGCGACGCAGAGCAACGCACCGCTGGTCACCCAGGCGATGCACGCCATCGCGGAGCGGCCGAAGCAGGTTGTCGACCGCGTACTGAACACACTGTCCCGCGAAGGCAAGGGCATGGCGGGTACGCGCGTCCTGGTGGTCGGCGTGACGTACAAGCCCGGCGTGCAGGATGTGCGTTCGTCGTCCGCACTGGACATCCTTGACCTTCTCGCCGCGAAGGGCGCGAAGGTCGGCTACTACGACCCGTTGGTGCCTAACATCCGAGTGACCGGCGGTTCGCTCGACACCGTCCCTGAGCCGAACGGCCGGGACTGGGACGTCGCGCTCATCCACACCGTCCAGCCGGGCCACGACTACGAATGGCTCGCCGACTGCCCGACCGTCATCGACGCCACTTATCGCTTTGACCGCGCGCTCTTCGCTAACTGAGAGGACAACACAGTGCGTTACCTGATCACCGGAGGCGCCGGGTTCATCGGCTCCCACCTCACCGAGCATCTGCTGGCCCGCGGCGACGAGGTCGTCGCACTGGACAACCTCAGCACCGGCACCCTGGACAACCTCGCGGGCGTCGCCGGGCACCCCGGCTTCCGGTTCGTGCGCGGTTCGATCACCGACCCGAACGCGATCGAATCGTGCATGGCGGGCATCGACGCGATCTTCCACCTCGCCGCGGCGGTGGGCGTGTTCACCATCCTCGACAAGACGATGGACAGCCTGCGCACCAACCTGCACGGCACCGAGAACATGCTCGACGCCGCGCTGCGCCACGACGTGCCGATCCTCGTCGCGTCCACGAGCGAGATCTACGGCAAGAACACCGCCGACGGCCTGCGCGAGGACGACGACCGGATCATCGGGTCGCCGCTGAAGAACCGCTGGTCCTACGCCGAGGCGAAGGCGCTGGACGAGACGTTCGCCCACCTGTACGCGGTGGAGCACGGCCTGCGCACGGTGATCGTGCGGCCGTTCAACACCGTCGGCCCGCGCCAGACCGGGCGCTACGGCATGGTCATCCCCCGCTTCGTCACCCAGGCGCTGGCCGGCGAGCCGATCACGGTCTTCGGCGACGGACAGCAGACCCGCTGCTTCTGCCACGTGCACGACGTCGTGCCCGCGCTGGCGAAGCTGCTCGCCGACGAATCCGCGTACGGCAAGGTGTTCAACCTCGGCAGCAACGAGCAGACCACCATCTCGCAGCTGGCCGAGCGCGTGATCGGCGCGACCGGTTCGGCGAGCACCATCACGAAGGTGCCGTACGAGGAGGCGTACGGCGACGGGTACGAGGACATGCAGCGCCGCATTCCCAACTGCACCCGCGCGTACGACCAGATCGGCTTCGCGCCGAAGCACACCCTGGACGACATCATCGCCGCAGTGGTCGCCGACCGCCGCTCCTGACCTGTTTCCGGTGAAGGGCCTCTCGCGGAATGCGCCCGAGAGGCCCTTCACGCGTTTCGGAGCTTGAGGTAGACGGCCGTCAGGTGGCCGGCGGCGGTGTTCGCGGACACTCCCAGTACCTCCGCGATCATCGCCACCGGCGTACCCTGCGCGGCTAGCTCCGCGACTCTCAGCTCTACGTCGGTCAGCACCCGCACTCCACATTCCGTCGGCTTTTCGGTCAGCCTTTCCGTCACTGCCCGGCACCGGCCAGTTCGCCCGCCAGCGCGCTTCGCCCGGCCACGCCGAGTTTCCGGTACACCCTGGTCAGATGCTGCTCCACAGTGGACACCGTGATGTACAGCGTTTCGGCGATCTGACGGTTGGTCCGGCCGTGCGCCGCGAGTTCCGCGACCCGCAGTTCCGCCTCGCTGAGCGCGGTCGCCGCCGCACCGTCGGGGTCCGCGCGAGGTGGCTCGGGTCTCGACGCGACCGGACGAGGTGCGAGCGGACGCATCGGCTGCCTCGGCACCTGCACCGGTTTCACCAGGCCCGCCGAACGTTCCGCGCGCTGCCCCAGCTGGTTGATCGCGCGGACCGTGCGAGCCAGCTCAAGCCGGTCACCGGATTCCTTGAACGCCTCCGCCGCCCGGTTCAGCAAACCGGACCGCGCGCCGGTGTCCCCCGCGAACGCCAGCACCCGCAACGCCACTGCCTGCGAGAACGGGTCCTTCGTGTCCGCCAGCTGCTGTTTCGCCAGCTCGACCGCCAGAGTCGGGTTGCGCAGCCGCAGGTTCGCTTCGGCGAGATCGGTCCGCCACGGGGCCACCGCGGGCAGATCGAGATTACGGTCACGGAGAATCCGCTGGCACTGCTGGAAATCACTCACCGCGGAGAGTCCTCGGTTCGTGGCCAGGTGGAACTGCCCGCGCGCGCGTAGGAACCGTACGCCGCCGAGTGTCGTGTACACGGTTTCGGGCAGAGCGTGTCGCAACACCGCTGCTGCGGCTTTGAACGCTCCCGCCGCAGTGTGCGCGGTGAGCATCGTGGCCAGCGGGTACGTGATCGCCACGCCCCAGTTCGGTTCGTCAAGCAGCGCAAGCGCACGGTTCGCCGCCTCCGCCGCTTGAGCGGGCTCGCCGCGACGCAGCAGCAGACTCGCGCCGAGAGCGTCGAGCATGGCCTTCCACGTCACCGCGCCGCGATACTCAGCTTCCTCGGCCAGCGAAGTGCACCAGCCTTCCGCGCGGTCCGCCTTTCCCGCGTACGCGAGCGCGAGGATAGCTGTGGCCAGTGCTTCCAGCGAAGTGTCGGAGAGCCGGCAGTTCTGCAGAATCCGCTCCGCGCACACCGAAGTCTCTTCGCTGCCGCCGACCTTCCACACCGACGCGAGCGTGGTCGCCGTGCGCATCCACGGATCCGACGCGTCGACCGACAGCTCCGGTGCCGTGCCGTAGTGCCAGTGCGCGGCGAGCGTCAGCTCGGCGGCCGTTCGCGGATGCAGCGGCTCGAGGTCGTCGCCCAGCCGGACCAGCGCGCACTCGAACGTTTCCCGGTCGCCGAACCACAACGACTGGCGCACCAACGCGATCCGGTCGGACTGGTCGAGCGAATCGGCCTCTCGCAACGCCGCGAGATGCGGATCGGCCGCCGCCGGGTTGACCCGCCAGGTGATCTTGGCCAGCAGCTGCGAAATCATCTGCTGCTCCCACGACGCGGTGGTCGTCGACGCCGCCAGCTGCAGGCAACGGGTGGCGAAGTCGACGTCGTCGCCGAGCATCACCTGCTCCGCCGCCGCGACCAGCACCGGCAGCGCCCACTCCGCCTGCGCCTCGCCAGCCGCCACGAGATGCCGAGCGACCTCCGGCGCCGCCAACCCGCGTGCGTGCTTCACCTCAGCGGCCCGGATGTGCAGCTGCACCTTCTCGGACCCGCGCAACCCGCCGACCACCGCAGCCGCCGCCGGTCGCTGCCGGAACCGCACTCCGTCGACCAATCCGGTCTCCACGAGCACGCCGGCGGAAGCCTCCGCCTCGACCGGGTCCACGCCCGCGACCGTCGCCACCGCGTCCGTCGTGACGTCGGTGTCCAGGACCGCGATCGCCGTCGCGACCTCCCGCAGCGGCGAACCATAGCGATGCAGAAGCCGTTGCACCGCATCGGAATACGCCGGTCCGTCGTCCACCGAGCTACGACCTGCGTCGACCAAAGCGCTGACCAGCAACGGATTCCCCGCGCTCAGCCCGTAAATCCGCTCGGCCTCGCCCTGGTCCGCGACCAGCTGCGCGATCGCCTCGACGGTGAACGGCGTGAGATGCACGTACCGGTGCGGCTGCGCGGCGAATTCCATGCCCTCGCCGGAATACCAGCTGTCCGGCTGTGTCAGGACCAGCAACATGGCCGCCGACCGCGCCCGCCGCTGCAACCGCAGCAGCAACCGCGCCGACGTCTCGTCCACGTGCTGCAAATCGTCAACCGCGATCAGCAGCGAGCGCTCCCGCGCCAGCCGGTGCAACGCACTGCACAACGCGGCGATCCGATCCTCGCCGTCCGCCGCGGCCAGCACTTCGCGCGGCAAGGCCGGGCTGGCCAGCAACTGGTCGAGCACACCCCCGTCAAGGTCGCGCTCGTCGGCCGCGCCCGCCGCGGTGAGCGTCAGAACGCCCAGCTCACGGGCTCGCGCCACCACTTGGTTCTGCACCTGTGTTTTCCCGCTGGCCGGTCCTCCGCCGACCAATACCGTGTCTCCTGCCCCCGCATCGCATTCGATCAGCAGGCCCTCGAGAAGGGACACTGCTTCGTTCGGCTCGGTGCGGCGGTTCTGCCCCAGTTCACGCCCATCGCAAGCTCCTCGACCCAACGGTCATTCTTCCTGCGTGTGCCACAGTCGCAGCCACCCCCTAAGCACAGCCAACCGCGATCTAAAGTCACTCAATCAGGTGATCACGATTACCCGGCGTCGCGGATGGCGCTGGATTTCCCCTCGATCCCCCTTTGCTGCGAATGGCGGTTTCCCGCCGGACAACCCGGGGTTCAGCTCCAGACAGTGATCTTGGTGGCCGCTGCTCCGCAGTCCGGGTTGACCAGGTCGAGCTATAGCGTAGTCGAACGCGCGTTCGATTGAATGAAGAGGTGTCCGCTACGACGACGCTCCCCGCCTGGCAGCTGCCCGACCGGGACCTGACCACCAGACTCCTTGCCACTCAACGACAACAGAACATCGCCTACGCCGAACAGCTGGAGACAATCCGGGAACTGGACTCGCGCGGCACCGTGCCGGAGGGCTATTCCTCGACCGCGGCCTACCTGGCGACGATCCTGCACCTCACTCCACGCGAGGCCCGCAGCCGGCTCGCCCAAGCCACCGGCAGCCTGCCGCTGACCTCGAAAGCCTTGACCGCGGGCGAAATCACCGCCCAGCACGCCGCGGTGATCGCCGAATTCCTGGCGACCGCCCCGAGATGGCTGACCCCCGAGGACTACACCGTCGCCGAAGACACCCTGGTCACCCTCGCGCAGCAGGCCAACCCGGGCACCGTCCGCCGAGCCGCCACCCGGCTGAAGATCTACTGGGACAACGACCCCGCCGAAGACGAGCCCGGCCCCGACGCGGACCCCGAACCCGCGTCCGCCCGCCCTTGGCGGGAATTCCGCTGGCACTGGACCCGCTCCGGCCGCTTCCGCTTCACCGGCAACGTAGACCAAGAAACCGGCACCCTGATCGAACAACTGCTGGTCCCCTTGGCCGCGCCAGACCCCGCGAGCGCCCCCGGCACCCCCGACCCCCGCACTCCGGCGGAACGCCACGGCGACGCCGTCGCGGCCATCGTCGACCTAGCCGCGCGCACCCCGGACCTCCCGGCCAAAGCAGGCGAACGAGCCGTCGCGACCGTCACCGTCAGCCTGGAAACCCTGCAGAACGCGGCGAAAACGGTCTTCACCGACGACGAATCCGTACTGCCCGCCTCGCATCTGCGCAGAATCCTGTGCGACGCCAAGGTCTACCCGGCCGTCCTGGGCACCGAGGGCCAAGTCCTCGACCTTGGCCGCGCCGCCCGCACCGCCACTAACGCCCAACGCCGGGCCCTGGCCATCCGAGACCGCGGCTGCACCTTCCCGGGCTGCGATCGAAGTCCAAAGTGGACAACCCCGCACCACGTCGTCCACTGGTCCGACGGCGGTGCCACCGACCTGGACAACCTCGCCTCCTGCTGCGAACGCCACCACCGCCTCCTTCACCACAGCGGCTGGCAAATCAGCATCCGCGACGGCGTCGTGTACTGGATCCCGCCGTCCATCCTCGATCCGGAGCGGAAACCGCTCCGCAACACCGCCCACAACCCGCCGCCCGCCCCGCTGCGCTCCCGATCCCGGACCCTGCGCACCGCCCCGCCCTGCCCAAACCCGGGCGGGTAGGGGCCGCCCGGCGCAACCGGGAATCTACCGGGGATAGGGGCGGGGAAACCCCAGGGAAGCTTCAGGAGCACACCCCATGGCCCTGACGGGCCCATTCCTGGAAACTAGATACATCAAGGAAGCACCCACCTCGACCAGGAGGCCATCATGATGGCAATCACCGCCGCCCCCGGCGTCACCCAGCGCATGCTCGCCAACGGCCACCTGGAGCTGACCTGCCGCACGACCAACCGGCACATCGAGTGCGAGCCGGTTGCCGCCGCGATGTGGATCGCCCTGAAACAGCACAACGGCGACGTCGACCGGGCAGCAAGCACCCTCTCCACCCTGTGGGAAACGAACGAGGAGGACACCCGCTACGACCTGATCGCCCTCGCCGGTTCGTTGTGCTCCCTGGGCATGGCCACCGAGTCGTGACCAGAACCGCCTGAGCCCTACCCGGGCTCCAACGCCCGCTCGATCGCGCGACGCGCCCGCCCCGCAGCTGCCCGGTCGTGCTGAAGCTGCATGGCCGCGTTCAACGCCAGCCCGGCCGCGATGATCTCGAACAGCGCCTGCTCGACGTCAAACCCAGCAGGCAGCTCACGGTTGTCCACTGCCGCCGCCAGATCGGCTCGCAGCTGCTCCCGCCAGCGCGACCACACCTCGGCCACCGCGTCGCGGACCCGTCCAGGGCGGCCGTCGTACTCGGTGAGCGCCGCCGTCATCAGGCAGCCGCCGGGCAACAGTGGTTCTTCCAGATAGCCCACGGAGTTGGCGCACACCGCGCGCAACCGCCGCAGCCCCGGCGGTTCCGGCAGCGCGGGTTCGACCACCCGGTGCCAGAAGTCCACGAATGCCTTGTCCAGCGTGGAGATCTGCAACGTTTCCTTGGTGCCGAAGTGCTTGTGCACTCCGGATTTGCTCATCTCCAACTCCTCGGCGAGCCGGCCGATGGTGATGCCGTCCAACCCTTCCTCGGAGGCGATCTCGGCCGCACGGTCGAGGATCCGGCCCCGGGTGGCCTGTGCTTCGGCCGCTGAACGTCGCGGTGACATGCCCGAAGGATAGCGTACGAACGTTCGCTATTGATTAGCGAACGGACGTACGCTAAATTTCGGCAGCGATCACCGAGACAGAGGAGCACGAGATGCGGACGCGGCGACTGGGCTGGGCGGGACTAGAGATCGAGGCGGGCGGCGAGCGGCTGGTCATCGACTACGCGCGGGACCTGTCCCCGCTGTTCACCGGATGGAAGTCCGGCGACGGGCTGCTGGCACCGAGCGGGAAAGTCACCGCCGCACTGGTCACTCACCTGCACCGGGACCACACCGACGCAGCCGCACTCGCGGACGTGCTGGAGCCCGGAGCGCCAGTACTCCGGCCAGCACCCGGCCACGGCGACGACGTGGACCACGTGATCACCCTGCCCGCCGAACAGGAGCTGGTCCTGCAACGACTGGCGGCCGAGGTCGTGGAGCCCTGGGCCACTCGCGAAATCGGGCCGTTCCGCGTCACTGCGGTCCCTGCCGTTGACGGACTGGGCGATCCGCAGTTGAGCTGGGTCGTCGAGGCCGAGGGGCAGCGCGTTTTCCACGGCGGCGACACGATGTTCCACGGTTTCTGGTGGCTCATCGCGCGCCGGTTCAGCCCGATCGACGCGGCGTTCCTGCCCGCGAACGGCGCGGTGGTCGACGCGCCGCATCTCCAGCCGCCGAGTCCGCTGCCCGCCGCGATGGATCCGAAGCAGGCTGCCGCGGCCGCGGAAATTCTCGACGCTCGGTACGCGGTGCCGATGCACTACGAGGCGGAGCAGCCGGACAAGGTCGCCGGCTATCTCGAGGTTGCCGACCCGGAGGCCGAGTTCCGCACGCATGCCGGGCAGCGCGCGTGCGTTCTGCCCGTCGGGGAATGGCTGGACCTGGCGTCCACCACCGGAAACTCCGCCGCGACCGTGGGGTCAAGCAGGGCATAGGTCCCACCGGTGCCGACCGCGTTGAAGCTCCGGTAAATCCGCCGCCTGCGCGGATATCTGCCGACAGGTTGCCGCACGGGCGGCGAGCAGGCTAACTTGAACTCAGATGTTCTGGACATCTGATGTAAGCATTCAAAGGAAGGACCGGGGAAGCCGATGCGCGTGCTTTTCACCAGCCTCGCTTCGGTCGGGCACACCTACCCGCTCATCCCCTCGCGGTCGCGGCCAAGAAAGCTGGGCACGAGGTGCATTTCGCGGCCGGGGAGAACGTCCACGCGTCCTTGCGCCGCAACGGCTTGCGGCCCTTTCGGCCGGCGGATTCCTTTTACGAGATCTACGCCGAGGATCTCGAACCCGACCTGGCCCGGCTGCGGCCCGATCTCGTCGTGCACGAGTGGGGGCAGCCGGGTCCGGCCGTCGCGGCGCGGCGGGCCGGGATTCCCAGTCTCTGGCACGGGTTCGGCCGGATGTTCCCGGCCAGGATCGGGCTGGAGCGGCCCGCGTTGGATCGGCCGCATTTCGATATTTGCCCGCCATCCTTGCAGGACAAGGACTTTCTCGCGACGGCGGAGCGGATCGAACTCCGCCCGGTCGCTTATTCCGAACCGGCGCTGCCGGAGTGGCGCGTTGAACCGGCTTCGCGGCCACTGATTTATCTGACGCTCGGCACTGCGTTCGGCACGGCGGAAGTGTTCGCCACGGCCGTCCAAGGCTTGTCGGTGCTCGGGGCCGACGTGGTGGTCGCTGCTGGGAACGTCCAGCTCAGCGCGGTGCCGAAGAACGTCACGGTCCGGAGTTGGGTGCCGCAAGCGGAACTGTTGCCGCAGGTCGACCTGGTGGTGCATCACGGTGGCAGCGGGACGACACTCGGTGCGCTCGCGGCAGGGGTGCCGCAATTGGTTCTGCCGCAGGGAGCGGACCAGTTCGCTAATGCGGAAGCGCTCAGTGCCGCGGGGGCCGCGTTGAGGATTCTTCCTGAGGCGTTGAGCGTGGACAGTGTCGCGGAGGGTGCGCGAAAACTGCTGGCATGCAACGGGGGCATCGCGACGCGGCCCGGGTGATTGCCGAGGAGATCGCCCGCATGCCGTCGCCCGAGGAGGTTGCTGGTGATCTGCCCAGGTGGGCCGAGCGCGGTTAAGGGCTATGCGATCGGCGGGGGTTCCAGCGTCGGCAAGACGACTGTCGTAGCGCATCTCCTGGCGCGGCACGACTTCGATGAAGTGATTCACGTCGACGATCTGCGCACTCACGATTTCACCGCGCGCAGCGGGCACAGTTGGCTTCGTCCGGAAGACGAACTGCTGGAAGCTTTGCTGGCCTCGACAGCCCAGCTCCGGCCCAGGCTGATCGCCGAACTTGACCGGCTCAGCGCGCGGCGGGCTCGTGTGCTCATCGAGGGTGAGGGGTTGGAGCCGGATCTCCTGCATCGGTACCGCGACTGCAGGCCGGTTTACTTGGTGGAGCCCGACGAAGACGTTCTCCGGACGACGCTCGCCACCCGGCCGAGCGGTCATCGGTTCCGCGCGCTGACACCGTCGGAACAGCAGGGCGTGGTGCGGATGAACCGCCGGTATGGACAGTGGCTGCGCGCGGAAGCCGAGCGGTTCCGGCAGCCGTGGCTCAGCAGTCGGCCCTGGGACAGCCTTGCGGACCGGGTCGAGGACTGTCTGTTCGGCGGCTGAGCACAGCTACGCCAGCAAGGACTTCAATCGCGTCACGACTCCGGCGACCTCGTCCGGTTCCAGGCTCCGCACAACATCTTCCAGTGCGTCGACGGCCGACGCGGCGAGATGTTGTCCCACGGCCTGCACGGACGGGTAGTCGAAGATCAGCGTCGCGGGCAGGCGCAGGCCGGTGAGGACGTCGAGGCGGTTGCGCAGTTCAAGGGCGGTCAGGGAGTCGAAGCCCAGTTCGATGAAGCCCTTTCGCGGGTCCACTGCGTCCCGGCGGCGGCCCAGGACGACGGCGGCGGTGCCGCGGACCAGGCCAACGGCAGCACGCACCCGCTCGGTGCCGGAAAGGCGCAGCACCTGGCTCCACGAATCATCGACGACCTCGAACCGGAGACCGTCAGGGATCAGGCCGCGCAGCATCGCGGGAACGCCGTGGGTGCGTAGACCGGACAGGTCCAGTCGCGCCGGCACCAGCGAGGGCTGACCGGCGGCGACTGTCGCGTCGAACAGTTCCAGGCCCTCGGCGAAGGACAGGCCGCAGACGCCGGACCTGGCCATTCGGATCAGATCGCCGGACATGCCGCCTTCGGACCACCGGCCCCACGCGAGCGACACGGCTGGCAAGCCTTGCGCCGTGCGGTGATGGGCCAGTGCGTCCAGGAAGACGTTCGCTGCCGCGTAGTTCGCCTGGCCGGCGGCGCCGAGGGTGCCGCTGGCGGACGAGTACAGCACGAAGGCGGACAGGTCCATCGACGCGGTCAGCTCGTGCAGATGCCAAGCGGCGTCGATCTTCGGGCGGAGTACCGCGTCCATTCGTTCCGGGGTCAGCGACAGCAGCACGCCGTCGTCGACGACACCGGCGGTGTGGATGACCGCGGTCAGCGGGGCCGGAACGTCGGCGAGCAAGCCGGCGACGGCGTCTCGGGAGGCCAGGTCGCAGGCCACCAACGAGACCGAGGCACCGAGGTCGGTCAGGGCGGCGACGAACTCGTCGGCTCTCGGAGCGGCGGGACCGCGGCGGCTCGTGATGAGCAGGTGGCGGACGCCGTGTTCGGTGACCAGGTGCCGGGCGATCAGCTGGCCGAGCACGCCAGTGCCGCCGGTGACCAGGACGGTGCCGTCCGGATCGAAGGCGGCCTCGCCGGACGGGACGTGCTTTGCCAGGCGGTGCACCAGAACCGCGCCGTCGCGGACGGCGACGCCGGGTTCGCCGGCGTACATCGCGCCGAGCACCGAGCCGATCGGGAGCGGGCCGTTGTCGAGGTCCACCACCATGAAACGGTCGGGGTACTCGAGTTGCGCGGTGCGGATCACGCCCCACAGTGCCGCGTGGGTGAGGTCGTCCGCGCCCTCGTCCGGGCGGGTGGCGATCGCGCCGGACGCGACGACGACCAGCCGCGAAGCCGCCAGGACGTCCTCGGCGACCCAGGCTTGGGCCAGCGCGAGGAGTTCGTGGACGGCCGCGCGAGCACCTTCCGGAGTAGCGTTTTCCGGGGCGGCGAACGGCGCGTACACGACGTCCGGGACGAGGGCTCCGTAGTGGATTGCCGCCAGCAGCGCCGGAAGGTCCACATAGGACTCTCCGGCGAGGCTGAACGGATCGCTGCCGAGGACCGCGGTGGTGACCGCGGTGACCTCGTCGCCCTGCCACGGGATCCAGTCGACGCGGAACAGCGAGCCGGGGAACCCCGGCGGGGCGGACCCGCCGGGGTTCCGGCACTGCGTGGCGACGATCTGCTCGGTCGAACGGGCGGACTCGTCAGTCACTGGGATTCTCCCGGTTCGTCGGCGCCTCCCATCGCGGAGCGCACCAGGTCGGCCAGGTCCATCGAGGCGACCGCGGCCGCCGCGTCGTCGGTGCCGTTCAGTTCCTCGGCCGCGTCCTCGACCGGCTCCGGAGCCAGCTCGGCCAGCAGGTGCCGGGCCAGCGGCAGCGGGCTCGGGTAGTCGAAGATCAGCGTCGCGGGCAGCCGCAGCCCGGTCGCGGCACCGAGCCGGTTGCGCAGCTCCAGCGCGGCGAGCGAGTCGATGCCCAGGTCGGTGAAGCCCTTCTCCACACCGACCGCCGAAGCGTCGTCGTACCCGAGGACTGCCGCCGTGTGCTCGCACACCAGGTGCAGTGCCGCCGAGTCCCGCTCGTCCGCCGCGAGCGTGGCGAGCTTGTCGGCGAACCCGGCTTCCGGCTGTGCCGTCGAGGCGACAGCTGCCCGTCGCGGCGCAGCGGTGACGAGGCCCTTCAGCAGTGTCGAAGCGCGGTCGGCGTCCTTGAGGTCGAGCTTGACCGGCACCAGCGTCGCCGACGAAGCAGCCAGAGCGGCATCGAACAGCTCCAGCCCTTCAGCCGCGGACAGCTCCGCGACCCCGGACCGGGCGATGTGTGCCAGGTCCACCTCGCCGTCGGTGCCTTCCCACGGACCCCACGCGAGCGACGTCGCGGGGAGGCCAAGGGAAGCGCGGTGTTCGGCCAGCGCGTCCAGGAACACGTTCCCCGCCGCGTAGTTCGCCTGTCCCGCCGCGAGCAGCAGACCGCCCGCTGAGGAGTAGAGGACGAACGCCGCCAGGTCCCGATTAGCCGTCAGCTCGTGCAGGTGCCAGGCCGCGTCGACCTTGGGCCGCAACACGTTCTCGACCTGCTCCGGCGTCAAGGCGCTCAGCACCGCGCTGTCCATCTGCCCGGCCGCGTGCACCACAGCGGTCAGCCGCGGCAACGTGTCGAGCAGCTTCGCCAGCGCGTCCCGGTCGGTGACGTCGCACGCGGCCACCGTCACCTTCGCGCCCTCGCCGGCCAGTTCGTCGACCAGTTCCCGCGCCCCCGCCGCGTCAAGACCGCGACGGCTGGTCAGGACCAGGTCCCGGGCCCCGCGAGCGACCAGGTGCCGGGCCAGCAGCCCGCCGAGCAGGCCAGCGCCGCCGGTGATCAGCACCGTGCCGTCCGGGTCCCACTCAACCGTCTCGCCGACCTCCGTGACCCGGGTCAGCCGCGGCACGCGCACCTCGCCGTTCCGCACCCGGGCTTCCGGTTCGCCGGACGCGACGACCGCGGGCAGCGCCCGGGCCGACTCCGCCGCGGCGTCGAGGTCCACGACCTGGATCCGGCCCGGGTTCTCCGCCTGCGCGGCCCGCACCAGCCCCCAGACCGGAGCCTGCGCCAGCTCGTCGCGGGTGACCACGACCAGCTTGCCGTCGCCGGCCGAAAGCCAGTTCTGCAAGTGCCGCAAGGTTTCCTGCACGACCTCGTGCACCTGCTCCGGAACCGAACCGGAACCAGACCCGACCGGCAGCACCAAGACCTCCGCAGGCACCGGCTCAGTGCAGAGCGGCACCCCGAGACCGAGATCGTCGGTCCCGAGCACGGTCCAGCCGTCCAGCGAAGGCACCAGCCGCACGCCCGAAGCGGGCTGCCACTCGATCCGGTACAGCGAGTCCGGCACCTTCGCGCCGAGCTGGCTCTCCGACACCGGCCGCGTGACCAGCGAAGCGATCCGGGCCACCGGAGCACCAGCGGCGTCGGCCAGGTCGAGCGACGAACCGCTCTCGGTCTTCCGGACCCGCACCCGCAGCGCGGTCGCACCGCTGGCCTGCAGCGACACCGAGTTCCACGCGAACGGGATGGTCGTCTCGGTCAGTGCCTTCGGACCGCCCGGGATCAGGAAGTCCGTCGCGCCGAGTGCCGAGTCGAGCAGGCCCGGGTGCAGGCCGAACTCGTTCGCCGCAGTGCCTTCCGGCAGCGCGACCTCGGCGTACACCTCGCCTTCGCGCAGCCAGATCGCCCGCAGGTTGCGGAACGTCGGCCCGTAGCCGAAGCCGAGCCCCGCCAGGTCGTCGTACAACCCGGTCAGGTCAACCGATTCCGCGTCAGCAGGCGGCCACTCGCTCAGCGAGAAGTCCGAGGCCGCACCACTGGCGAGCGTGCCCGCAGCGTGCTGGACCCAGCCAGCCTCGGTCCGCGAGTGCACCGACAGCTCCCGGCGTCCGCTGGCGTCCGGCGCGCTGATGACCACGCGCAGGTCGACCCCGTCCTCGGGCAGCAGCAGCGGTGCCTGCTGAGTCAGTTCCTCCAGCAGGTTGCACCCGAGCTGGTCACCGGCGTGCACCGCCAGCTCGACGTACGCGGTGCCGGGCAGCATCGTCCGCCCCATCACCACGTGGTCGGCCAGCCACGGCTGCGTCGCGACCGACAGCCGTCCGGTCAGCACCGCGCCGCCGTCCGGCAGCTCCACCAGCGCACCCAGCAGCGGGTGTCCGGCGGACTGCGCGCCCAACGTGCTCACGTCGCCGGTCGGCTTCGTCGCGTCGAGCCAGTACTCCTTGTTCTGGAACGCGTACGTCGGCAAGTCCACAGTGGACGCACCCTGGCCGGCGAACAGCGCCTTCCAGTCGATCTTCGTGCCCCGGGAGAACAGCGTGGCCAGCGCGGTGAACACGGTCGGCACCTCGGCCCGGCCGCGGCGCATCGCGGGCACCTGGACGACCCGGTCCGGCCGGTCGGCGACCGCGGTGTCGCATTCGCGCGCCATCCCGGTGAGCACCGCGTCCGGCCCCAGCTCGACGAACCGGGTCACCCCGGCGGCGAGCAGCGACTCGACCCCGTCGGCGAACCGCACGGCCTCCCGCACGTGGCCCACCCAGTACTGCGGCGAGCACAGTTCGGCGGCGGTCGCGATCTTGCCGGTCACGTTCGACACCACCGGGATCGACGGCGCGGAATAGGTCAGTTTCTCCGCCACCACGGTGAACTCGGCCAGCATCGGCTCCATCAGCGACGAGTGGAACGCGTGCGACACGACCAGCTGCTTCGTCCGGCGGCCTGCGTCGGAGAAGGTCGCCATCGCGGCCTTCACCGCCTCTTCCGGACCGGAGATGACCACCGACCGCGGACCGTTCACCGCCGCGATGTCCACTTCGGCAGGCAGCGAGGCGCGCACCTCGTCCTCGGTGGCCGCGATCGCCGCCATCGTGCCGCCGGCGGGCAACGCCTGCATGAGCCGGCCGCGAGCGGCAACCAGCGAGCAGGCGTCAGCCAGTGAGAACACTCCGGAGACGTGTGCCGCGGCCAGTTCGCCGATCGAGTGCCCGGCGACGTAATCCGGGGTGACGCCCCACGATTCGACCAGCCGGTACAGCGCGACCTCGATCGCGAACAGCGCGCATTGCGTGTACGCGGTCTGGTTGAGCAGCGGCGAGTCTTCCCAGATCACCTGCTTGAGCGGGGTGTCCAGCTCGGCGTCGAAGAGTCCGCAGATCTCGTCGAACGCTCCGGCGAAGGCCGGGAACGCCTCGTACAGCCCGCGTCCCATGCCCGGCTGCTGTGCACCCTGTCCGGTGAACAGGAACGCCGTCAGGTCGGCCGCGCTGACCGTGCCGGCCACGGTGCCTGCCGGGGTCCGGCCGTCGGCCAGTCCGTCGAGCGCCTTCAGCGCCGCTTCGCGGTCGGCCGCCAGTACCACCGCGCGGTGGTCGAGCGCGGCGCGGCCGGTGGCCAGCGAGTAGCCGATGTCGGTCAGGCTGACGTCCGGGTTGGCCCGCAGGTGCGCGGCCAGCCGGGCGGCCTGGTCGGCGAGCGCCTGTGCGACCGAACCGGCCAGCGGCAACGGAATCGCCGGGAGTTCCGGTGCGGTGCGCCGGTTTTCGGTGGCCGGAGCGGGTGGTGCCTCCTCGATGATGATGTGCGCGTTGGTGCCGCTGATGCCGAAGGACGAGACACCGGCACGACGCGGGTGTCCGTTTGGCAGCCACGGCCGCGGTTCGGTGAGCAGCTCGATGTTGCCCGTGGTCCAGTCGACGACCGGCGACGGCGCGTCGACGTGCATCGTCTTCGGCAACATGTTGTGCCGCAACGCTTGCACGACCTTCATCACGCCTGCCGCGCCACCGGACGCCTGCGCGTGCCCGATGTTCGACTTCACCGAACCCAGGTACAGCGGCCGGTCGCGGTCCTGGCCGTAGGTGGCCAGCAGCGCCTGCGCCTCGATCGGGTCGCCCAGCTTGGTGCCCGAACCGTGTGCCTCCACAGCGTCCACATCGGACGGCTTCAGCCCACCGGCCGCGAGAGCCGCGTGGATCACGCGCTCCTGCGACGGGCCGTTCGGGGCGGTGAGGCCGTTGGACGCACCGTCCTGGTTCACCGCGCTCGACCGGACCACCGCGAGCACCTCGTGCCCGTTGCGCTGTGCGTCGGACAGCCGCTCCAGCAGAAGCAGACCCGCGCCCTCAGCCCAGCCGACCCCGTCGGAAGCCGCGGAGAACGACTTCGACCGGCCGTTGGGCGAAAGCACGCCCTGGCGGCTGGAGTCGACGAACAGGTCCGACTGCGACAGCACGGTCACGCCGCCGGCCAGCGCCAGCCCGCACTCCCCCGCCCGCAGCGCCTGCACCGCGAGGTGCAGCGTGACCAGCGAGGACGAGCACGCGGTGTCCACCGTCATGCTCGGGCCCTCGAGGCCGAGCAGGTAGGAGATCCGGCCGGAGACGACCGCGCCGGAGCTGCCGTTCGGGATGTAGGCGGCGACGTCGGCCGGGGCGCCGAGGGCGCGGCTGCCGTAGTCGTCGTACATCGCGCCGGTGAAGACGCCGGTCAGGCTGCCGCGCAGCACGGTCGGGTCGATCCCGGCGCGCTCGATGGCCTCCCACGCGGTTTCCAGCAGGAGCCGCTGCTGCGGGTCCATCGCCATCGCCTCGCGCGGGCCGATGCCGAAGAACGCCGGGTCGAACTCCGCCGCGTCGTGCAGGAAGCCGCCCTCGTTCGCGTAGGTCTTGCCGCGCTTGCCGCGTTCCGGGTCGTAGATGCCCTCGACGTCCCAGCCGCGGTTGGTCGGGAAGCCGGTGACCGCGTCGACCTCGTCGACCAGCAGCTGCCACAGGTCCTCCGGCGACCGGACGCCGCCGGGGTAGCGGCAGGCCATGCCGACGATCGCGATCGGTTCCTGCATCGACGCGTTCGTGCGGGCAGTCGTCGCCGGGGTCTTCGCGACCGCGCCGAGCAGCTTGCCCTTCACGAAGTCCGCGACGGCCTTGGCGGTCGGGTGGTCGAAGATCAGCGTCGCGGGCAGCGAGAGGCCGGTCGCGGTGCCGAGGAGGTTGCGGAGTTCGACCGCGGCGAGCGAGTCGAAGCCCAGCTCCTTGAACGCCCTCGTTCCGTCCACTTCGGACTTGTCCGCGTAGCCGAGCACCGTGGCCACCTGCGTGCGAACGAGGTCGAGCAGCACCCGGTCCCGTTCGCTTTCCACCAATGCGGCCAGCTCGTCGGCGAGCGCGTTGTCCGCCGCCTTGGCCGCCTTCGCCACGCGGCGTGCCTTCGGCGGCACGAAACCACGCAGCAGCGCGGGCAGTTCGTCGGTACGCGCTCGCAGCGCCGGGACGTCCACGCGAAGCGGCGCGATGACCGCGTCTTCGGTGGCCACGGCGGCGTCGAACAAGGCCAGGCCCTGTTCGGCGGTCACTGCGGGCAGGCCCAGGCGGGCCATTCGGGCGAGGTCGGCTTCGGCGAGATCGCCGCCGAGACCGGTGTTCTCCGCCCACAGACCCCACGCCAGCGCGGTGGCCGGAAGCCCGGCCGCGCGCCGGTGTTCGGCGAGCCCGTCGAGGAACGCGTTGGCCGCGGCGTAGTTCGCCTGTCCGGCGGGCAGCACCTGGCCGCCGGCGGAGGAGAACATCACGAACGCGGACAGCTGCCGGTCGGCGGTCAGCTCGTGCAGGTGCCAGGCCGCGTCGACCTTCGGCCGCAGCACCGCGTCAAGCTGCTCCGCGGTGAGGGAATCGAAGACGCCGCTGTCGGCGGTACCGGCGGCGTGCACCACTGCGCCGAGGTCCGGCAGACCGTTGACCAGCTGCTCCACCGCTGCCCGGTCCGCGACATCGCACGCCGCCACCTGGACTGTCGCACCCAGGTCCGTCAGCTCTTCGACCAGCTGCGCGGCACCCGGGGCGTCGAGACCGCGACGGCTGGTGAGCACGAGGCTCTGCACGCCGTGCTCGGCCACCAGGTAACGCGCCAGCAGGCTGCCGAGCCCGCCGGTGCCGCCGGTGATCAGGACGGTGCCGTCCCACGCGGTGGTTCCGGTCGATTCGGTGCGGGTGTAGCGCGGGGCGAGGACCGCGCCGGCGCGGATCGCCGACTCCGGCTCGCCTGAGGCGACCACCGCGGCGATCGTCTCGACCTTGGTGTCCGCGTCCGCGTCGATCAGGAACACCCGTCCGGGGTGTTCGGCCTGCGCTGCCCGGGCGAGGCCCCACAGCAGACCCTGCGTGACGTCCACAGTGGACTCGCCAGCTGGGACCGCGGACTGCGTGACGATCGCGAGCTTCGTGTCGGTCAGGCGTGATTCGGCCAGCCAGGCCTGGATCTCGGCAAGCAGCCAGGTCGCGTTGGCCCGCGCCGCTTCCGGCACCGCGCCATCCGCAGCGGGCACCGACAACGTCACGAGACCGGGCACCGGCTCACCGCGATCCACGGCACCGAGCAGGTCCGCGAAGCCACTGTAGGTCGCGGCCACGCCGACTCGGCCTTGGCCGATCGCGACGACGTCGCCTGGCTCGGCGGCCGGGACCGGCACGGACTGCCAACCGATCTTCAGCAGCGAACCGTCCGTGGTGTCGGCCTGCGCGACCAGTTCGGTCCGCACCGGCCGCGAGACCAGCGACTCGACCGACGCGACCGGGTTGCCTTCGCCGTCCGCGACCTCGATCGAGGACAGTTCGTCGCCGTCCAGCCGCACGATCCGCACCCGCAGCACCGAAGCGCCGACCGCGTGCAGCGCGACGCCGTTCCACACGAACGGAAGCAGCGTCGAACCGCTCGGGTCGCCGAGCAGGTCGGCGTGCATCGCGGTGTCGAGCAGCGCCGGGTGCAGGCCGTAGGAACCCGCCGTGGACGCGGCCGGCTCCGGCAGCTCGACCTCGGCGAACACCTCGTTGCCCCGTCGCCACGCGGCCTTCAGACCCTGGAACGCCGGGCCGTAGCCGTAACCGCGTTCGTTGAGCAGCTCGTACGCGCCCTCGACCGGGATCACCGTCGCGCCAGCCGGCGGCCATTCGGTGAGGCCAGCGGGCTCCGGCCGCGCGGTGGCGGACAGGGTGCCCAGCGCGTGCTGGGTCCAGTCGCCGTCGGATTCGACCGGGCGGGAGAACACGGTGACCGGGCGGCGGTCGCCGTTCGCGGGGCCGACCACGACCTGCAGCGCGACCGCGCCGTCCGGGGCCAGGACGAGCGGCGCCTGCAGCGTCAGCTCCTCCACCACCGGGTGGCCCACCTGGTCGCCCGCCGCGACCGCCAGCTCGACGAACCCGGTGCCGGGCACCAGGATCGCGCCCTTCACCACGTGGTCCGCGACCCACGGCACCGACGAAGCGGACAACCGTCCAGTGAGGACAGTGGTGTCCGAACCGGACAGTGCCACGACCGCGCCCAGCATAGGGTGCGCCAGCGGCTGCTGGCCGACCGAAGTGACGTCGCCGGACGGCGTCGCGTCGAGCCAGTAACGCTTGTGCTGGAAGGCATACGTCGGCAGGTCGAGCCGGACCGGGCCGTCGCCGAGCAGCGGGCCGAGCTTCGCCGCGCCGCGGATGTGCAGGCGACCGGCCGCTGTGAGCGCGGTGCGCACCTCGTCCTGATCGCGCCGTCCAAACGGGACGAACTCCGCGTCGGCGCTCTGCGGGCCGAGCGCGGACAGCACGCTGTCCGGGCCGATCTCCAGGAACGTCTGAACGCCGCTCTCCGCCAGCGTCGTGACCGCGGCACCGAAGCGGACGGTCTCGCGGACGTGGGTGACCCAGTACTCCGGCGAACGCAGCTCGTCGTCGGTGGCGAGTTTCCCGGTGACCGTCGAGACAATCGGGATCTTCGGCGCGGAATAGGTCAGCCCCGTGGCGATCTCGCGGAACTCGTCCAGCATCGGTGTCATCAGCGGCGAGTGGAACGCGTGGCTCACCCGCAACCGTCGCGTTTGGACATCTCCAGCGGCCCGCTCGATCTCGGCGACCACATCCGCGTCACCGGAGACGACCACGGCGGCCGGGCCGTTCACCGCGGCGATGCTGACCGCGTCCTCGTGGCCCTGCAGCAGCTCGCGAACCGCGTCCTCAGTCGCGGCGAGCGAGACCATCGCGCCGCGCCGGTCGTTCAGCGCGCCCATCAACCGGCCGCGTGCGGCGACCAGTTTTGCCGCGTCCTCCAGGGAAAGCACGCCCGCGACGTGGGCCGCGGCCAGCTCGCCGATCGAGTGCCCGGCGAGCGCGTCGGGCCGGAAGCCCCACGACTCGGCGAGCCGGAACAACGCGACCTCGACTGCGAACAGCCCAGTCTGCGTGTACTGCGTCTGGTCCAGCAGACCACGGTCGGCGAGTTCGGTAGTGCCGAACACGACGTCCCGCAGCGGCACGTCGATCAGCGGATCGATCGCCGCGCACACCGCGTCGAACGCCGTCGCGAAGGCCGGGTACGCGTCGTACAGCTCGCGTCCCATGCCAACCCGCTGCGCGCCCTGGCCGGAGAACAGGAAGGCGAGCTTCCCGTCCACCACCTGGCCAGTCGGGGCGTCTCCGCCCGCCAACGCGTCGAGACCGTCGGCGAGTTCGGCCGCCGTTTCGGCGACCACCACCGCCCGGTGTTCCAGCGAGGCCCGCGTCGCAGCCAGCGAACGCGCGATCTCCGCGACGGAAACGCCCTCAGCGAGCCAAGAACGCAGCCGCGCCGCCTGTCCGCGCACCGCGGCGGCGGACCGGCCGGACAACGCGACCGGAACGATCGTCTGCGTCTCGGAAGGCCGTTCGACCGGGATCACCGGTGCCTGTTCCAGGATGACGTGCGCGTTCGTGCCGCTGATGCCGAACGACGACACCGCGGCACGACGCGGCCGGTCGACCTCCCACTCGCGCGCTTCGGTCAGCAGCCGGACCGCGCCGGTCTCCCAATCGACCACAGTGGACGGACGATCGACGTGCAATGTCTGCGGCAGCTGGCCGTGCTGCATCGCCATGACCATCTTGATGATGCCCGCGACGCCCGCCGCGGCCTGCGTGTGGCCGATGTTCGACTTGATCGACCCGAGCCACAGCGGCTGGTCCTCGGAACGGTCCTGCCCGTAGGTGGCCAGCAGCGCCTGCGCCTCGATCGGGTCGCCCAGCGTGGTACCGGTGCCGTGGCCCTCGACAGCGTCCACTTCGGACGGCTGCAGACCGGCGTCGGCCAGCGCCTTGGCGATCACCCGCTGCTGCGAAGGACCATTCGGCGCGGTAAGGCCGTTCGACGCGCCGTCGTGGTTCACCGCGGAGCCGCGCAGGACCGCGAGCACCGGGTGGCCGTTGCGACGTGCGTCAGACAGCCGCTCGACGAGCAGCATGCCCGCGCCCTCGCCCCAGCCGGTGCCGTCCGCCGCTTCGGCGAACGCCTTGCACCGGCCGTCGGCGGAAAGCCCGCGCTGACGGCTGAAGTCGATGAAAGTGTCCGGAGTGGACATCACGGTGACACCACCGGCCAGCGCCAGCGTGCACTCGCCGCGACGCAGCGCCTGCACCGCCCAGTGCAACGCGACCAGCGAGGACGAGCACGCAGTGTCCACAGTGACCGTCGGGCCTTCCAGACCCAGCGCGTAGGACACGCGGCCGGACACGACGCTGGCGAGGCTGCCGTTGCCGAGGTAGCCCGCGATGTCGTCCGAGACGGTGCCGAGGCGGGTGCCCCAGTCGTGGTACATCACGCCGGCGAACACACCGGTCGCGCTGCCGCGCAAGCCGACCGGGTCGATCCCGGCCCGCTCGAACGCCTCCCACGAGACCTCCAGCAACAGCCGCTGCTGCGGGTCCATCGCCGCCGCCTCGCGCGGGCTGATCTCGAAGAAGTCCGCGTCGAACTCGGCCGCGTCGTGCAGGAAGGCACCGTGCTTGACGTAGGAGTGGCCGGGCTTGCCGGGCTCCGGGTCGTACAGGGAGTCGACGTTCCAGCCGCGGTCGACCGGGAAGCCGGACAGCGCTTCCTCGCCCTCCGACACGAGCCGCCACAGGTCTTCCGGCGTCTCGACGCCGCCCGGGTAGCGGCAGGCGATGCCGACGATGGCGATCGGCTCCTCCGGGTCCACAGTGGTCACCGGCGTAACGGTCTGCACCGGGGTGAGGCCGGCCAGGCGCGACGCCAGGTACTCGGCGAGCGCGCGCGGCGTCGGGTAGTCGAACACCAGCGTCGCGGGCAGCCGCATGCCGGTGACTGAATCGAGGATGTTGCGCAGCTCGACCGCGGCCAGCGAGTCGAACCCGATCTCGCCGAACGGGCGGGCCGGGCTGATCGCGTCCGCGCTGTCGTGCCCGAGAACGGCCGCGACGTGCGTGCGCACCAGGTCGAGCAGCGCACGGTCCCGGTCCGCCTCGGCGAGGTGCGCGAACCGCTCGGCGAACTGCCGCTCCGGCGTCACTTCCCCGCTGGCAACGGCGATCCGGCGGCGGCCGGCGGGCACGAGCCCGCGCAGCACGGCCGGAACGTCTTCGCCGCGCGAGCGCAGCGCGGCCCGGTCGACCCGGGTCGGCACGACGGTCGGAACCCCGGTGCCGAGCGCGGCGTCAAGGGCGGCAAGGCTTTCCGACACGGTCAGCGGCGCGAGACCCAGCCGCGCGATGCGGTTTCGGTCCACTTCGGACAGTGTCGCGCCCATGCCGATCGCCTGGCCGGCGTCGGGGGCCCACAGACCCCAGGCCAGCGACGTCGCGGGCAGGCCAGCGGCGTGCCGGTGCTCGGCCAGTGCGTCGAGGAACGTGTTGCCCGCGGCGTAGTTCGCCTGTCCGGCACCGTCGGCCAGACCCGCCGAGGAGGAGAACAGGACGAACGCCGACAGGTCCAGCTCCAGAAGTCAGCTCGTGCAACGCCCACGCCGCGTCGAGCTTCGGGGCCAGCACTGCGTCGAGCTGCTCGGCGGTGAGCGAGCCGATCATCGCGTTGTCGAGCACGCCAGCGGTGTGCACGACGGCGGACAGCGGGTGCTCGGCCTTCTTGATCGCGGCCGACAGCGAACGCTTCTTGCTGACGTCCGAGGCGACCACCTGCGCGGTCGCGCCCAGCTCCGCCAGCTCTTCGACCAGCTCAGCCGCGCCCGGTGCGTTAAGACCGCTACGGCTGAGCAACAGCAGGCTGCGCACGCCGTGCTTGGCGACGAGGTGCTTCGCGACCTGCGCGCCAAGACCGCCGGTACCGCCGGTGATCAGCACGGTTCCGTCAGCCCGCCAGGTCGGCTCCCCACCTTCGGCCACCAGCCGGACCAACCGCCCGGCCGACACCGTGTCTCCGTCGATCCGCAGCTCCGGCTCGCCCGAGCCGAGCGCGGTGGCCAGCGTCGCCGGTGTAGCAACGCCCTCCACCAGAACGACGCGACCGGGGTGCTCAGCCTGCGCCGAACGCACCAGCCCACGGACCGCGGAGTCGGCCAGCGAGCCGCGCGTCAGCACGACCAAGCGCGCACCGGCGTAACGGTCGCCTTCCAACCACTGCTGCAGCACAGTCCGCACGCGGTGCGCGGTCTGCTTGGCAGCGGCGGCGATGTTCTTGCCCGGCACCGAAACCGGCAGCAGCACCACCTCGGGCACGTCGACCAGCGACACCAGCGAGTCGACCACCGGCACATCGAAACCGTTGATCGAGCCCAACGAAGCCAGCGTCGGCAGCTCTGCCGCACCGGTGACCGGCGTCCACTCGACGGTGTACAGCAGGTCGCGCGCCTGGGTGCCGAGGTCGGCCTCGCGGACCGGCCGCGAGCGGAACGACTCGACGGACAGCACCGGCGTACCGGCCACATCCGTCACGTCGATCGAGACGCCACCGGTGGCCGGGGAGGTGATCCGCACCCGGACCTCGGTCGCGCCCGAAGCGTGCAGCCGCACGCCGGTCCACGCGAACGGCAGCCGGATCTCGTCCGGCTCCCGCGCTTCGCCCGGGGCGAAGTCGGTGGCGTGCAGGACCGCGTCCAGCAACGCCGGGTGGACGCCGAACGCCGCGTCGCGCCCGGCCGCGGGCAGCGCGACCTCGGCGAACACCACGTCATCGCGCTTCCACGCGGTACGCAGGCCCTGGAACAGCGGGCCATAGCCGTAACCCTGCTCGGCCAGTTCGGTGTACAGCTCGTTCGTCGCGACCACTTCGGCGCCAGCGGGCGGCCATTCGCCGCGCGGCGCGGGCTCGACGACCGGCCCAGCGGCCAGAACACCGATGGCGTGCCGGGTCCAAGCCGCGTCGGCGTCGTGGTCGGGACGGGAGTGGAACTCGATGGTGCGGCGACCGTCGACGTCCGGGCCGACCAGCGTCTGCAGCGCGACCCCGCCGGACGCCGGGAGCGCCAGCGGAGCCTGCAGCGTCAGCTCGTCGACCACGCCGTAGCCGACCTGGGCGGCGGCGTGCAGAGCCATCTCGACGAACGCGGTCCCCGGCAGCACCGGCGTGCCCGCGATCGAGTGGTCGGCCAGCCACGGATGCGTCCGCAGCGCGACGCGACCGGTGAGGACCAGGCCGTCGTCGCCGGCCAGGCCGATCTCGGCAGCCAGCAGCGGGTGTCCCGAGGCCAGCTGGCCGAAGTCCGCCGCGTCGCCGTGCCCGGCCGGCGCGGTGAGCCAGTAGTGCTTGTGCTGGAAGGCATACGTCGGCAAGTCGACCACCTGCGCGGTGCCGAAGAACGCCGTCCAGTCGACCGCGACGCCGCGAGTGTGCAGCCGGCCGAGCGCGGCCGCGAGCGTGGTGACCTCGGACCGGTCACGGCGCTGCGCGGGAGTGAACGCGATGGCCTCGCTGGTGCCGGCGGCCATCGCCGACAGCACGGCGTCCGGGCCGACCTCGATCGCGGTCGTCACGCCGGCGTCGACCAGCGCCTGGACCCCGTCGGCGAACCGCACCGCGCGGCGGACGTGCCACAGCCAGTACCCCGGCGAGCACAGTTCCTCGGCGGTCGCGATCCGGCCGGTCACGTTCGAGACCACCGGGATCGTCGGGTTCGCGTACTCGACCACCTCGAGGATCTCGCGGAACTCGGCCAGCATCGGCTCCATCAGCGGCGAGTGGAACGCGTGCGACACGCGCAGCTCGCTGATCTTGCGGCCCTGCATGCGGAACACCGACACGACGGCTTCCACCGCTTCGCGCTCGCCGGAGACGACGACCGACGTCGGGCCGTTCACCGCGGCCAGGCTGACCTGGTCGCCCAGCAGCGGCTGGACCTCGTCCTCGGTCGCCGCGATGGCGACCATCGAGCCGCCTTCCGGAAGAGCCTGCATGAGCCGTCCGCG
Source organism: Amycolatopsis sp. WGS_07 (assembly GCF_045278895.1). Classification (NCBI taxonomy): domain Bacteria; kingdom Bacillati; phylum Actinomycetota; class Actinomycetes; order Pseudonocardiales; family Pseudonocardiaceae; genus Amycolatopsis; species Amycolatopsis sp. WGS_07. The sequence continues at coordinate 615,465 of NZ_CP136053.1, forward strand.
AGCGGCGACGACCAGGCACGCGTCGGCGAGCGACCACACCCCCGCGATGTGCGCGGCGGCCAGCTCGCCGATCGAGTGGCCGAGCAGGATGTCCGGCCGCACGCCCCACGATTCGAGCAGCCGCGCCAACGCGACCTCGACCGCGAACAGCGCGCACTGGGTGTACTGCGTTTCGTTCAGCTCCGTGGCGTCGTCGCCGAAGAGGACGTCGCGCAGCGGGGTGTCCATCTGCACGTCGAGGTGGTCGACAGCCTCGTCGAAGACCTCGGCGAACTTCGGGTACGCCAGGTACAGCTCACGTCCCATCGCGAGCCGCTGCGAACCCTGGCCGGTGAACAGCATCGCGAGCTTGCCCGGCGTGCGCTCGCCGAGCACGACGTTCGGGTCCTGCTCGCCCGCCGCCAGCGCCTGCAGCCCGCGCACGGCATCGGCGATGTCCTCCGCAACCACCACGGCCCGCTGATCGTGCGCGGCACGTGTGGTGGCGAGCGAGAAGCCGAGGTCGGTCAGGTTCTGTGACTCCACAGTGGACACCAGCGCGGCGGCCTGCGCCTTCAGCGCTTCCTCACTGCGCGCCGACACGACCAGCGGCACGACCGGCAGCTCGTCGCTCGTGGTTTCCGCGGTCTCGACGGCCGGAGCCTGCTCGATGATCACGTGCGCGTTGGTGCCGCTCACGCCGAACGACGAAACGCCAGCGCGGCGCGGACGCTCGATCAGCGGCCATTCCCGCTGCTCAGTCAGCAGCTCGACCGCACCGGTGGTCCAGTCGACGTGCGGCGTCGGCTCGTCCACGTGCAGCGTCTTCGGCAGCACGCCGTGTCGCATCGCCTCGACCATCTTGATCACGCCAGCGACGCCAGCCGCGGCCTGAGTGTGGCCGATGTTCGACTTGATCGACCCGAGCAGCAGCGGCGTCTCGCGGTCCTGCCCGTAGGTGGACAGCAGCGCCTGCGCCTCGATCGGGTCGCCGAGCCGGGTACCGGTGCCGTGCGCCTCGACCGCGTCCACATCGGACGCTTCCAAGCCAGCGTCCGCCAGCGCGCGCTTGATCACACGCTGCTGCGACGGACCGTTCGGCGCGGTAAGGCCGTTCGACGCGCCGTCGGAGTTGATCGCCGAGCCGCGGACCACGGCGAGCACCGTGTGTCCATTCGCGACTGCGTCCGAAAGCCGTTCCAGCACCAGGACACCGACGCCCTCGGCGAACCCGGTGCCATCCGCGGCGGCCGCGAAAGCCTTGCAACGACCGTCTTCCGCGAGACCACGCTGACGGCTAAAGGCAGTAAACGTGCCCGGCGCGCCCATCACCGCGACACCACCGGCGAGCGCGAGCTGGGTTTCCCCACGCCGCAACGCCTGCACCGCCAGGTGGAGCGCGACCAGCGAGCCGGAGCAAGCGGTGTCAACGGTCAGCGTCGGCCCTTCTAGACCGAGCGCATAGGCGACCCGACCGGAGACGACGCTGGGCGCGTTGCCGGTGAGCATGTAACCGTCGAGGCCGTCGGGTGCTTCGTGCAGCCGCGGACCGTACTCCTGCGCCTCGGCACCGATGTACACACCCGCCGGGGTTCCGCGCAAAGTGGACGGATCGATCTTGGCCCGCTCCAACGCTTCCCACGCCGTCTCCAGCACAAGCCGCTGCTGCGGGTCCATTGCGGACGCTTCACGCGGGGCGATGCCGAAGAACCCAGCGTCGAACTCCCCCGCACCAGGCAGGAATCCGCCCGCGGTGACGTAGCTGCTGCCCGGCTTGTCCGGGTCCGGGTCATACAGGCTGTCGAGGTCCCAACCGCGGTCCTCCGGGAAGCCGGAGATCGTGTGCACCTCGTCGGCGACCAGCTGCCACAACGCTTCCGGCGACACCGCGCCGCCCGGATACCGGCAGCCGATGCCGACGATCGCCACCGGCTCGTCGTTCGCCGTACCGCCGGCCAGCGCCGCGACGGATTCCTCCGCGCCGAACACCTCGGCGTGCAGGAAACGGGCGACCGCGGCCGGGGTCGGATAGTCGAAAGCCAGCGTCACCGGCAGCTCCAGCCCGGTCGCGTCGGTCAGCTGCGCGTGCAGCTCCACCGCCGCCAGCGAGTCGAACCCGTGGTCGGAGAACGCTTTCTCCGGGTCGAGCACGGCAGGCACCTCGGGCAGCGCGGCCTGCAGCGCCGCCCGCGTCGCGTCGTGGACCACGCCGGCGAGGAACCCCGCGCGGTCCGCCGGCGGCAGAAGCGTCAGCCGCTCCGCGAAGCCGGATTCCCGATTCTTCTCACTCTCACGCATTGCGCACTCCACACCGCGGTAGCCAGGCAGCATTCATGGGTCGTCGGTCGGATCGTATGGCGGGCTCGGGCCGCGCCGGATCCCCAGAAAACGTCGTTAGGGGCGGGAAGTCACCAGGCGATGCGCAGCAGCGAAGGGCCGCGCACGATCACGCCGTACTCCCATTTCACGCCCTCGCGGCCGTCCGCGAGCCGCAATTCCGGAAAACGCTCCAGAATCGCCTTCAGCGCCTCCTGCAATTCCAGCCGCGCCAGCTGCGCCCCGATGCAGTGGTGCGGTCCGTGGCCGAACGCGACGTGCGGGTTCGGGCTGCGGGTCAGGTCGATGACGTCCGGATTCGCGAACACCTCCGGATCCCGGTTCGCCGCGTGCAGCGCGGGCAGCACCGGATCGCCCGCCCGCACCACGACGTCGCCGATCCGGACGTCCTCGCGGGGATACCGGGCGAACATCGCCGCGGTGTTGATCGGCACCCACCGCAGCAGTTCCTCCACCGCGGTCGGCAGGATCTCCGGTTGCGCCCGCAGCTGCGCGAGCAACTCCGGCTGCGTCAGCAGGGTGAAGACGAAGCTCGGCAGCGCCGAGGAAACCGTCTCCACGCCACCGGTCAGCAGGCCGGCACCGGCGATCGCGATCAGCTCGTTCTCGGTCAGCTTGTCCCCGGCGTCCCGGGCGTAGACGAGCGCGCCGAGGAGGTCGTCGGTCGGCTCCTCGCGGCGCTGCGCGACCAGCTGGGCCACGTAGTTGTCCAGCTGATCGCCGTAGACGTCGAGCACGTCGCTCTTCGCCGTGGCGTCGCCGACCAGCGCCTGGGTCCACTCGCTGAAGATCTTGTGGTCTTCCTTAGGGACGCCGAGCAGATTGCAGATCACCGTGACCGGCAGCGGCCGCGCGAGATCCTCGACGATGTCGCCGGTCTCGCCCTTCTCGATCATCGCGTCGATCAGCTCGTGCGTCAGGTCGTGGACGCTTTCGCGCATCGCTTCCAGCCGCCGCGCGGTGAACGCCTTCATCACCAGGCGGCGCAGGCGGGTATGATCCGGCGGGTCCATGCCCATGATGCCGTCGCCCATCTGCTGGCGGCGCATCCGCGGCTGGTCGAGCCCCTGTGCCAGCTCGCGGCTGAACCGCGGGTCGGCGGTCACCAGCTTGACGTCGGCGTACTTCGTCGCCAGCCAGGCCTGCTCGCCGAAGGGCAACTGCACCCGGCTCAACGGCTCGTCGCGCTGCAACTGGTGGTAGGTCTCGGAAACCGACGTCTCGTGCATGTCGAACGGATACGCCCGGACAGTCCGGCGAGTGCTCATCGCGGTTCCCCTCCGATCGCGGTCATCGGCTGCTCCAATGCCTGGGTGTCATGGGTGTGCTGGACGTAGGAAAGCGCCGACATCAGCGTCGACGAGGTGATCTGGCCGCTCGGCGCGCGCTCGGCGATCCCGCGCAACGGCAGCGAACCCAGCTCGGACCAGCCGAGCCGGCCGTCCGCGTCGAGCGTGCTGCGCGCCTGTCCGGCGTTGTCCGGGTGCAGGCAGTACGGCACGTCGAGCAGACCGCGTTTGAAGGCGACCACGAGCGCGCGGTCGAGATCGGCGTGGCTGTTGAGGACCGCGTCGACCAGTGCGTAGGCCTCGCGGTATACCTGGTTGTCTTCGTCCACGATGGCCTTGATGCCCTTCGCCGACGCTGCCGCGTGTTCGAGCGCGGTCACGTTCTCCGCGACGGTCGGGATGCGGTGCGCTTCGGCGGCGGTCTTCACGATCAGCCGTTCCGAACCCGTGCTCATCGCCAGCTCGGCCGCCTTGCCCAGCAACAACATCGCGCCGTCGGGCGTCCGCGGGAAGAGCCCCATGTAGGCGTAGATCACCACGTGCCAGGTCGCTTCCGGCAAGAACTCCGCGCACAACCGGCGCAGCGCGGACACGGCTTCCCGGTCCTGCTGAAGGTTCGTCTGCTGCGCGTAGCTCACCGAAATGCTGCGCAAACCTTTGCGGTAGAAGAACAACGCCTCCAGGACGCTGATCGCGACCAGCTCGCTCGGCGGACACAGCTGTCCGAGCATGCAGCCGCCGAACGTCTCCAGATGCGGACGGCCACCCGGATGCTCCGCGTCCACCAGCAGGTCGCAGCAATAAGCCCAGTTCCGCACGGCCTCGTCGAGCGGAGTGCGGCTGTAGGGCAGGCAGTACGAAATCGGACCGCCTTCGGTCGCGTGCAGACCGGCGGCGATCATCGCGCGGAAGATGTCCGCCGGTCGCGCCGAACCGTGCCGGACCTGCACCGGGAAATCCGGGCCTTCGAGACCGTCGAGCATCGCCCTGGTCACCTCGGGCGGATGGTTGACGATCGGGTACCCGTTGAGCGGAATGCCGTTGCGCAGCGCGTGTTCCGCGGAGTCGGTGTCGCGGACGCGGGTGTAGCTGTCGAGCGTGAGCGTGCCGACGGTGGCCGCGTTCGCGTGCTTGGTCGCGACCAGCCCGGCGCGCATCGCGGCCGGCTGGTCGAAGCCCATGCGCGGCTGCACGACCAGCTCCCCGGCCGCGTGCCGCTGCGCTACGAACCGCTCGAAGCTCACGCTCCCTCCAACTGGGAGACCCCGCCCGGAAGCGTGGCCGCGAAGTGCCGGAACGCGGCGGCGTTCTGCTCGTCGAAGACCCCGTCGAACCCGGCGAACAGCAGCTCCGCGGTCTGCTCGTCGGAAAGCGGACCGCCGGTGCCGAGCTTCCCGCCGATCACGATCGGCAGCCGTCGCAGCTCCGGCAGCGCCCGCAGCCGCTGCACGACCCGCAGCCCGTCCTGGTAGCCGTGCCCATTGACGCTGCTCAGCACCAGCATCGCCGGACGCCGGCTGACGCATTCGGACTCCAGCAGCTCGTCCGGCACGCACGCGCCGAGGTTCACGACGTCGAACCCGAGTTCCCCCACCAGCAGCTCGAGGTAGACCAGGTTCCAGGTGTGCGAGTCCGACGCCATGCTGCTCACGATCACCGTGCGCGCGCTGGGTTCTTCGATGACGCTGCTGCCGTAGGCGTGGACTTCTTCGCTCATGGCGACACCTCATAAGCTCGCTGATAGTCCAATCGCGACACTGAGACGACCTCGTCGCCGCGAACCACGACTTCGGTCGGCGCGGGACGGCCGAGGAAGCTGATCAGACTGGCGGTGACGCCGTACGCGCCCACGTTCGGCACGGTCAGCAGGTCGCCAGCGGACAGGTCGGGCAGCTTCGCGGCCTTCGAGAGCGAGTCCCCGGGAGTACACAGTGGACCGACCAGCTGACCGGGTTGGTCCCCGACCTGCTCGACGCCAACCGCGGCGGGCAGCAGGCGGCCGATCCCGGAAAGCCCGCCGACCACGTTGATCCCCGCGTCGAGAATGACGAACCGGTGGCCCCGGCTCTCCTTCACGTTCACGACGCCGGCCAGCAGCGTCCCGCAAGTGCCGGAGAGGTAGCGGCCGGATTCGCAAGCCAGCTCCACCTCGCCGCTGCGCCATTCCGGCAGGTAGAGGTCGAGGAGCTGCTCCAAACCGTTGCGCAGCTTCGGATAGTCGGTGCGCTCGCCGGGCACCGCGTACGGCGACGAGAACCCACCGCCGATGTCGAGCAGTTCCAGCGGCAGCCCGGTTTCCTGCCGCAGCTGCGCGGCCGACTGCAACACGAACTCGTACTCGCCGAGCAGCGCGTCCTCGTCCTGCGCGTTGCTCATCGTGAAGAAGTGCGCGCCAACGATCTTCGCCCCGCTGACCGCCTTGAACAGCGGCATCAGCTCGGGCAGCGTCTCGGCGTCGACACCGAACTGCGACGGGCGGCCCATCATCCGGATCCCGGTGGACGCGCTGCCCTGCGTGGTGTTCACCCGCAGCAGGCAACGCGCGACAGTGTCCTGCCGTTCCGCGGCGGCACCGACATGCTGCAGGTCAGTGAGCGATTCCACGGAGAACAGCCGGACGCCCGCGGTGATCGCCGCGTCCAGCTCACCGTCCGTCTTGCCAGGGCCGGTGTAGAGGATGTCTTCCGGCGCGAACCCGGCGGTCAGCGCGTTGGCCAGCTCGCCGGTCGAGCTGATCTCCGCGCGGCAACCGCCCTCGCGGAGTTCGCGGGCGATCTCCGGATGCGGGTTGGCCTTCAGCGCGTAGTAGACCGCGAACCCCTCGGGCAGCAGGCCGAACAGCTGATCGCGCGACTGCGCGGTCACGTCCAGGTCGTACACGTAAGCCGGCGTGCCGAACCGTGCGGCCAGCTCGTCGTACTTGCTCATTTGCGGGCACCTTCCACCAGCTTGGCCAGTTCCTTCGTCGCGTTCTTGCCGTGCGCGGTGAGCGGGAACTCGTCCACGACGTGGCACAGCGCGGGCACCTTCTGCGGTTCGAGCCGCTGCGCCAGTTCCTTGAGCACCGTGGTCGGCGGCAGGTCGCTCTCCACGCAGATCGCCAGGTCGCGCGTCTCGCTCGGCGGGATCGCGCCCGCCGCGCGCACGCCGGGGATGTCCATCGCGGCCGCTTCGATCTCCAAAGTGGACATCCGGATTCCCTTGCGCTTGAACATGTCGTCGCGGCGGCCCTCGAAGTAGAGGTAACCGTCCTCGTCGAGCCGGCCGTAGTCGCCGGTGTGCAGTCGCAGCTCGCCAGTGGCCTCGTCGCGGCGGAACGCGCGCGCGGACAGCTCCGGTGCCCGCCAGTAGCCAGGCATCACGTGCGGCCCGGCGGCCACGATCTCGCCGATTTCACCGGCAGGCAACGGAGTTCCGTCGGCGGCGAGGATGTGCACGGTCGTACCGGGCAGCGGAAGACCGGACGAGCCAGGACGTTCGGTGTCTTCCTCAGGCGGCATGACGGTGATCCGCTTGCACTCGGTCTGACCGAACTGGCGGACCACCCGCACGCCCGGGAAAGCCGCGCGAAGCTTGGCAATAGTCGAATCCGGCAGCGCCGCACCGGTGTTGGTGAACAGCCGCACCGGAGCCGCTTCGCCACGGTCGCGCTCGGCCAGGGTGGCGATCATCGTCGCGAGCGAAGGCACGATCGGAACGACGGTCGCGCCGACCTCGCGCATCCGTTGCAGCAGACGAAGATCGGACTCGGCGTCGGCGAGCACGATCTCGCTGCGGCCGAGCGTCGAGAGAAGGACTTTGTAGAGGCCGTAGTCCCAGGACATCGGGAACCGGCAGAAAACGACGTCGTCCTGGCGATAGCCGAGCACCGCCTGGATCGCACCGGCCGCGAAGGTGACCTGCCGGTGCGGCCCGATGACACCCTTGGGCGCGGCCGTGCTGCCGGAGGTGTAAACGAGCACCGCGACGTCATCCAGATCGACCTCGGTCGGTTCGACGCGCGTTCCCTCGCGGAAGGCTTCCTCCACTTCCGTCCACAGTGGAGCGAACTCCTCCGGCTGGAGAATCAGCACCGGTTCGGCGTTCGCGACGACCGAGTCGAAGTGGAACTGCTTCATCGCCGGGTTGATCGGCACGAACACCGCGCCGCGGCGCGAAGTGCCGTGGAAGAGCGCGACCAGCGCCCGGTCCGTCGGCAACTGCACCACCACGCGATCGCCGCGCCCCACGCCGCGCCGCGCGAGGACTGCCTCCACCGCGTGACTCCAAGCGGCCAGCTCGGCATACGTCCACACCCCCGCCCGGTCGCGCACCGCGGCGGCGTCCGGCGCACCGGCCACCGCCGCGTCGAGCAGGGCATGGACGAGAGAACCGGATTCGTTCACGACTGCCACTCCCGAAAGGATTCGTAGAATCACCGTGCCTGCGCGGGATAGCTCCCCGACGTCCGAAAAGTTATCCGCGCGCAGGCGGTGATCCACACCCCTAACGGCCCCTAGCTGGCAGTCTGCCGGTCAGGCCGGCACCGGGCTGAGGATCTCCGCGGCCCGCGCGGCAAGGGTTTTCCGGTCGATCTTGCGGTTGGAATTCAGCGGGAACTCCTCGACGTGTTCGTACCGCCGCGGGATCACTCCCTCAGGCAGCACCGCCCGCAACGCGCGCACCATCTCGATCACCGGCCGCCGCGGCCCGGTGTAGAAGACGAACAACTCGGTCCCGCTGTCGCCTTGCACGCCCAGCGCCACCGCGTCGACGCCACAGTCCCGCAGCGCGTGCTCCACCTCGGTCAGCTCCACCCGCCAGCCGAGCACCTGCACCTGCGAATCGAGCCTACCCAGGTACGCCAGGTCGTCCCCACCGAGGCGGCGCACGCGGTCACCGGTCCGGTAGAACCGCTGCCCGTCGCGGTCGAGGAACCGGCCCTTCTCGTCGGCCGGGTCGAGGTACCCCGGCGTCAGCTGCGGTCCGGCGATGGCGAGTTCGCCCTCCCCCGCCTCGTTCTCGTCGAGCAGCAGGTACTCGTGTCCCTCGTGCACCGCGCCGATCGGCACCACGCCGTTCACCGCGACGCGCGGAGTTTCCTCGTCGTCCCACCGATACCCAGCGACCGTGATGGTCAGCTCGGTGGGCCCGTAGAGGTTCTCGGTCACGGCGTTGCCCGCCGCCGCCCGCCAATCCGCGGTGTCGCGGACGGTCAGCGCTTCCCCTGCGAAGAAGCTCCACCGCAGACCGGGCATCGCATCCGGAGTGAGCCGACCGGTGCGGCGCACTAGGTCGATCGCGCTCGGCGTGGAGAACCACACCGTGAGGCCGCGTTCTTCCACGAACGCCGGCACGTTCCGGTACGCCGCGCCTGGCAGGACCACGGCTTCCGCGCCCGCGCCCCACGCACAGAAGAGGTCGAACATCGCGCAGTCGAAGTTCAGATCGAACGTCTGAGAGAAGACGTCGTCCGGCGTGAAGTCGTACCGCGCGTCCAGCAGGCCGAAGTAGTGCTCAGTGGAACCGTGCCCGATCCGGACTCCCTTCGGCCGCCCAGTGGACCCCGAAGTGAAGAGCACGTACGCGGAGTCCTCCGGCCGCACGGACCTGGGCTCGCTGAGCGCTGTTGCCGGTTGCCACTTGCCGGCCTCCGGGGCCAGCAGCGTCTTCACCGGCGGAGCGACGGTCAGGCCGCGTTCGTCCGAGAGGATCGCGTCCACCTCCGCGGCCTCGACCATCTGCGCGGTCCGGGCCGCCGGGAAGTCCGGCCGCAACGGGACCACCGTGGCCCCCGCGTACAGCCCGGCCAGAATCCCGGCGTAGGCGGTGACTCCCTTCCCGGCCAGCACCCCTACCGTGCGGGCGCCGGACTCGGCCAGCGCACCGCCCCACCGCAACGCCCGCTCGTGCAGCTCGCCGTAGGTGAAGGTCTCCCCGCCGACGCTCACCGCCGGACGGGACTCGGAACGGGCCAGCCCGCGCAGAAACCGCGCGTGCAGTCCCGAGGTGGTCGTCGTGTCCATCGTGGTCCTCCGCGTAACTGTGCCGATTCCTGCTGACCCGACCACAGTTACGGCCCCGTGGCCTCGTAGCAACGGTTGGGTGCCGGGTCGGGGGTCGGCCTTCTTGTGGTCGGATCGGTAATAGGGGTGCCGACGCGTCGCCCGGGAGCGGCGGCGCGGGGTAAGGTTCAAAACCGAACCGGGCGGTCGGTTTCCCTGCCTGGTGAAGTGCCCGACCCAGCCACCGGAGTAGCCATGTGGGACAGCTCTTTCGACGAAGCCCTCCGCCCGTACCTGCCGTTTCTTCCCGCTGACGAAGCGCTGACCGCCGAGACCCCGCTCAAGGAGTACGGCCTCGACTCGCTCGCCACCGTGGAACTGCTGGCGGTGCTGGAGGAGCAGTACAACGTCCGGTTCTCCGACGACGCGCTGAACCTGGAGACGTTCGAGAACCCCGGACGTCTCTGGGCCACGCTGTCGAAGCTGCAGCCGGCTAGCTGACCCGCGAGGGACCCGCGCCGCGCCGCCGCGGCTGCAGCGCGAGCCGCGGGTTCACCGTGGTCACCTCGAACCGGCTGGTGGTGGCCCGGACGCGGCCGAACAGCGTGTCCGGCCCGGCCACCCACAGCTTGCGCACGCCGAGCTGTTCGAGCGACGAGACGACGTCCGGCCAGCGCAGCGGTTCGACGATGCTGTCCAGCAGCATCTTCCGGACCTGCTCGCCGGACCGCAGCACCGAACCGTCCTGGTCAGCGACGATCGGAAGGAGGGGATCATGGAAGTCGAGGCCGCCGAGCACCTCGTCCTCGGCCTTGCGCCGCAACGCGCCGAACGCGCGCGAGTGCAGCGGAGGACGCATCGTGTACAGCGACAGCCCACCCATGCTCCGCACGGTCTGCTTGAGCCAGTCGAGGTTCCGCTCCCGCACCGAGACCATGTAGAAGTCGTGGTCGATGTAGCAGGAGATGTCCGACCATTCGCCGCGCCCCTCGAGTTCGGTCAGCGCGTCGTGCAGTTTCTCTTCCGGGGTGCGGACGAACGAGTGCGTGACGACGTCGGTGTGCTCGGTCGCGAAGAACTCGTCGAGGCATTGCGCGAGCTTCGCGGTCATCCACACCGCGTCCGGGAAGGTCAGCGAACCGGCGTACACACTGGCCGGTTTCTCGCCGAAACTCGGGCCAGTGCAGTAGTCCGGGCTCATCCCATACTCCTGCTCGGCCCATTCGGCGAGCGCGACGCAGGTGAGCATGAACCCGACCTGGGCGTACTCGGAGTAGTCGCCCTCGGCCTCGCGGAACCGGTCGACCAGCGAGTAGCCCAGCCGGTCGTCGGCGTCCTTGATGAGCCTGCGGGCGAACGGGTTGATGAGCAGGAACTTGCCGAAGTCGACGAACCGGCACGGGCTCATTCCCGGGAACACGACCGCCGATCCGGCCTGGCTGGTCTCATCCATGACTGGCGACCTCTCTTTCGGCGGGAGCATGGACTTCCTGCAGGAATCCCAGCAGGACTTCGCGGAACCGTTCCGGCTCCTCGAGATGGGGGACGTGGCTCGACTCCGGGAGGATCTCCCAGCGCACGTCGTGGATCCGGTCGTAGTACGGCTGCACGGTGGCCGGGGTGGCCTCGTCGTGCGCGCCGGAGATGAGCAGGGTCGGCACCTCGATGTCGTCGAGGCGGTCGATCACCGAGTAGTCCGCGAGCGTGCCGGTGACGGTGAACTCGCTCGGGCCGTTCATCACCGAGTAGACGGTGTTGTTGTCGGCCATCTCCATGAACGAGGCGAGATAGTCGGCAGGCCACGGCAGCACGCGGCAGACGTGCCGGTCGTAGAAGACGCGCATGAGGTCGAAGTACTCCTGCGTGTCCGTGGTGCCGGCGGCCTCGTGCGCCCGCAGTCCCTCGTCAACGCCGGGCGGCAGCAGTGCGCGCAGCCGGTCCATCTCGCTGCGCCACAGCTCGTACGACGCCGGCGAGTTGGCGATCACCAGCCCGCGCAGCCCGTCCGGGCGTTCGGCGGCGTGCCGGGCGACGACGAGGCCGCCCCACGACTGTCCATAGAGGACGTAGTTGTCCTCGATGCCGAGCCGGTGCACCAGATTGTCCAGCTCGTCGCCGAACAGCTCCGGATTCCAGAACCCGGGCCCGGCGTCCGGCAGCCGGGTGGACCCTCCGCTGCCGAGCTGGTCGTAGTGCACGACCGGGAATCCATCACCGGCGAGTTCGGTCAGGCTCAGCAGATAGTCGTGCGTGCTGCCCGGCCCGCCGTGCACCACGACCACGGCGGGAGCCGCTCCGGCAAGCTCGCCGGTGACCCGGTACCAGGTGCGGTGCTCGCCGAACGGGACCCAGCCTTTCGCGGTTGGCGCCACGGCCATGCTCATCACCTCGTTCGTTTCCCTCGTCCGGTCCGCCGCGGCGCGGCCGGATCCGGTTACCTGTCTATCCGCCGCGGCCCGCGCGCCACTAGCCCCTAAGGGGCATCTAAAGCCGAGCCAAATCCCGTTCGCCGCGCCGGATTCAGGGGTCCCCTACCGGGTGGGCGGGGCGCTAACGCGGCCCTACCGTTTCCCTTGTCCTCCTGCGCCTACGACCTCGGAGCCGCCGCGATGCGCGTGATGCTGATGGCCTTCCCGACGAGGAAGCGCGTTCACAGCATGGCGCCGGTGGGCTGGGCGCTGGCCGCGGCCGGGCACGAGGTCCGCTTCGTCGGGCAGCGCAATCCGCGCGCGGTCGCGTCGTTCGCCGAAACCGGGCTGGACACCATGTGGTTCGGCGAAGAACTCGACATCGCCCGGCACCGCCAGCTTCAGGTCGACGGCAACACCGCGAGGCAGGGCGACTTCCGGCTCTGCGAAAGCCGTCCCGAGCGCTACACCGACGAATACGTGCGCAACGTCTACGAGCACTGGGTCGACGTGTTCCGCTGGACCACTCCGGACTCGCTGCTCGACGAACTCGTCCGCTTCGCCCGCCAGTGGCAGCCGGACCTCGTGGTGTGGGACCCGCTGGTCTACGCCGCGCCGATCGTCGCGCACGCCGTCGGGGTGCCGCACCTGCGGATGATGTACGCCGCCGACCAGACCGCCCGCATCGGCGCGCAGTACCGCGACCTGAGAGCCAGCCGCGCCGAAGATACCCCGCCAGACCCGTTCGTGGCGTGGATGTCCGCCGCGGTCGGCCGATTCGGCGCGGACTACGACGAAACCCTCCGCTACGGCGTGCGGACCATCGACTGCCATCCGTCCTATCTGCGCTACGACGGCGTGGACGTCGACTACCTCCCGACCCGGTTCGTGCCGCAGGACAAGCCGATGGCGGTCCCCTCCTGGGTGCTGGAGCGTCCGGAGCGGCCGCGGGTGTTGCTCACCCTCGGCGGCGGGGAAATCTCCGTCGGAGACCTCCTGGACGGGCTCGCCGACCTCGACCTCGAAGTGATCGCCACACTCACCGCGAGCCAGCCCGGGTCCGCGCACACGATCCCAGACAACGTCCGCGCGGTCGATTCCGTGCCGGTGAACGAACTCCTCGCCTCGTGCTCGGCGATCGTGCACCGGGGCGGCGGCGCGACGATCAGCACCGCGGCGGTGAACGGCGTCCCGCAGCTGGTCATCCCGGGCACCACGTGGAGCGAACGCTGCTCGGCAGTGGCTCAGGTGAAGCGCGGCAACGGATTGCTGGTGGACCCCGAGGACGCGACGCCGTCAAGCGTCCGCGACGGGGTGTGCCGGCTACTGGAAGAACCGTCCTTTCAGGAGTGTGCGCTCAAGGTGCGCGACGAGATGCTGGCGACGCCGACGCTCGACGACCTCGTCCCGGAACTGGAAAGGATCGCGCTATGCCCGTGACGCGGCCACCGACCATGCGGACGATCGGGTTTCTCGTGCTGAGCCTCCCGATCCGGCTCGTCGCGTTCGTGCTGATCCTGGTGACAATGCTGGTCGGCGTCGCCACGACGATGCTGTGGATCGGCATTCCCGTTCTGCTGGTCGCGACCTCCTTGATGCGCTCGTACTGCGCCTTCGAACGACGCTGGGCACGCCAGATGCTCGGCGTGACCATCACCGAACCGGTCCGCCGCCGTCCGGCCGGCCCCGGCATGCTCGCGGTGTGGCAGGCACGGCTGCTCGACGCCGCCACCTGGAGCGAGCTGGCCTTCGTGCTCATCGCTTTTCCGCTGGGCATCGTGGAATTCGTGGCGGGCGTCGTGTCCACCGCGGTACCTCCTTTCGGTATTTTCGTGGCACCGCGCATCGGGGCGATGCACGGCGAACTGGCGACGTCGTTCCTCGGCCCGAACCGCACCGCGCAACTGGAAGCGCGCACGCAGCAGCTGCGGAACTCGCGAGCACGCGGAGTCGACGCGGTGGAAGCCGAACGGCGCCGGATCGAACGCGACCTGCACGACGGAGCCCAGCAGCGGCTGGTGTCCGTCGCGATGAGCCTTGGCCGCGCCCAGCTCAAACTCGACCTCGACGACCCGACCGCCGTCCGCGAACTCATCGGAGCCGCGCACGCCGACGCCAAACTCGCCGTTTCGGAGCTGCGCGACCTGGCTCGCGGCATCTACCCGCCGGTGCTCCAGGACCGTGGCCTGGACGCCGCGTTGTCTTCTCTCACCGCAAGAATGCCTATCCCTGTTGAAGTCGAGGTTACCGTAGAACCCCGTCCGCCCGCACCTGTCGAGACGACGACCTACTTCATCGTGAGCGAAACGCTGACGAACGTGACCAAACATTCCGGAGCCGACCGCGCGTCCGTGCGAGTGACCCGCGACGACGACACCGTCGTCGTCGAAATCACCGACACCGGCCACGGCGGCGCCTCGATGCGCCCCGGCGGCGGCCTGGCCGGACTGGCCGACCGAGCCGCCACGATCGACGGTGTGCTCACCGTCGTCAGCCCCGTCGGCGGCCCGACCGTCGTACGGGCCGATCTGCCCGTCCGCTGGTGAACCTGTTGTGGAGGCAAGAGAAATGCGCGTCGTGATCGCTGAAGACTCGGTGCTGTTGCGCGCCGGGGTGCAAAGCCTGCTCGCGGACGTCGGCATCGAAACCGCCGCCGCGGTCGACAACGGCGACGACCTGCTGGTCGCCATCCGGGCCCACCGCCCCGACCTGGTGATCGCCGACGTACGGATGCCCCCGACCTTCACCGACGAGGGCCTGCGCGCGGCTTTGGCCGCCCGCAAGGAAATCCCCGGCCTGCCAGTGCTGGTGGTGTCGCAGTACGTCGAAGGAAGCTACGCGGTAGACCTGATCGCGGAAGGCACGTCCGGCGTCGGCTACCTGCTGAAGGAACGAGTCGCCGACGTCGCCGACTTCCTGGAAGCAGTCCGCCGCGTCGCCGGCGGAGGCTCAGCGATCGACCCAGACGTAGTCGCGCAGATGCTCTCGCGCAGCCGAGACCCGTTGGAAGCATTGACCGCCCGGGAAACCGAGGTACTGGCCCAAATGGCACAGGGCCTGTCCAACACGGCCATCGCCAAGGCCCTGGTGGTGACACAGGGAGCCGTGGAAAACCACATCAGCAACATCTTCGCGAAACTCGGCCTGGACGCCAGCCGCGACCAGAACCGCCGCATCCGCGCGGTGCTGACCTATTTGGACAGCACCGCCGTGCACGCCTGATTCACCGGATCGATACCGTGCAGATGTTCGATCGACGGCGGTAGGTTTGAGGTATGGATCTTGGACCCGTCCCCGTTTCGTCCGTTGTGGACGATGTAGTTGTTCTGTTGTGGCGCAATGGCTTCTCCGCCCACTGCCAGTCCCTGTACCCCGCACCGAGGCCGAAACCGGCACCGCACCCGAGCCGAAGACCGACATTCCACGCTGCCGTACGCACAGGAAAGACCCTGCTACGGAAAGCCCGCACCGCCCTGCGCCGATGCGGGCCCCACCCCTCCGCGTCCTCCGTGTTCGCGGTGTCCTCCGCGTCCTCCGCGGACCAAGCTACCGAGCCCGCCAGCTCGTCGCCGGAACAAACCTTGTCGACGGTTGCCGTGGTGACGGCACCACGGTTTCTCCGCGCCCATTACCGCTGCCCTGACCAACTGCGGCCAACGCCACCAGCAACGCAGCCACCTCAACGTCGTCGGGATTCCCACGCACCACACGCACTGCGGGCGCTACCGATACATCACGCCGCTCACCGCACTCCTCAGCAGATGCCAACCCAGCCGACCCACCCCGCGCTGCCACAAGACCCACCCCAGCCGCACTCGGCCCACGCGTCACGGCACCCGCTTCGCTGTGCTCTGCCAGAAGCAGCGTCCCAACCGCACCTGAACCACACAGCACCTCAGCCGCTTCTCCCTGCCTTGGACAAGGACGCTTTCCAGCCGCATCCAGGCCGCCCGGCACCTCGACCGCTCTGCCCTGCGCAAGCAATCCCGTACTGGCCGCACCCGAACCAACCGGTGCACCATCGTCCCCGCCCTGCCCCGCAGGAAGACCCACTTCAGCCACGCCCGAACCGCCCAGCACCCCAGTCGCTTCCCCCTGCCCGGCAAGCAGTTCCGCACTGGTCACATCCGGCACGCCAGCCGACCCACCCCGCTCCGCGGGAAGACGCGCTCCAGCCGCTTCTCCCTGCCCTGCAAGCAATCCCGCACTGGCCGCACCCGGCACGCCAGCCGACCCACCCCGCTCCGCAGGAAGACCCACCCCAGCCGCTCCTCCCCGAGCAAGCAACCCAGCACTGGCCGAATCTCCGCCCGCTACCCCAACACGCCCTCCGCCGACCGCCCCGGCAAGCCCCAACCCAGCAGCCTCACCCGAAGCAATCCCCGGCCCAGCACCAGCCGACCCACCCGACCCCTCGCCCCCGGCAAGCCCGTCACCACCGCCCGACCCCAGCCCCGTCAGCACCCCAGCCCCCATCGCCGCATCCGTTCCCCGACCCGAGACCCAGACCGTCGTGATCACATCGGCGGGTTCCCGTGCTTGCGCGCCGGAACGTCGGCGTGCTTGGCCCGCAACATCGCCAGCGACCGGATCAGCATCTCCCGCGTCCGGCCGGGCTCGATCACGTCGTCGACCAGGCCGCGTTCGGCCGCGTAGTACGGGTGCATCAGCTCGGTCTTGTACTCCTTGATCTTCAGCCGCCGCACCGCCTCCGGGTCATCGGCGGCGTTGATCTCGCGGCGGAAGATCACGTTCGCCGCGCCCTCGGCGCCCATCACCGCGATCTCGTTCGTCGGCCACGCCAGCGAAACGTCCGCGCCGATCGACCGCGAGTCCATCACGATGTACGCGCCGCCGTAGGCCTTCCGCAGGATCACCTGCACCCGCGGCACCGTCGCGTTGCAGTAGGAATACAGCAGCTTCGCGCCGTGCCGGATGATGCCGCCGTGTTCCTGGTCCACCCCGGGCAGGAAGCCCGGCACGTCAACCAAGGTCACCAACGGAATATTGAACGCGTCGCACGTCTGCACGAACCGCGCGGCCTTCTCGCTCGCCTCGATGTCGAGCACCCCGGCCAGCGTCGCCGGCTGGTTCGCCACGATCCCGACCACGTGCCCGTCCAGCCGGGCCAGTGCGCACACCACGTTCGTCGCCCAGCCGGCGTGCACCTGGAGGAACTCGCCGTCGTCGACGATTTCCTCGATCACGGCGCACATGTCGTACGCGCGAGCCGCGTCCGTCGGCACCACCTCGAGCAGTTTGTCCGTGCGGCGGTCCGCCGGATCGGCCGTCGGCTCCACCGGCGGCACCTCGTTGTTGTTGGACGGCAGCAACGAAATCAGATACCGCACGTCCTCAAGACAGCTGGGCTCGTCGTCGTAGACGAACGCGGCGACACCCGACGTCGAGGCGTGCACGTCCGCGCCGCCGAGGCCATTCTGGGTGATCTCCTCGCCGGTCACCGCGTGCACCACATCAGGGCCGGTGATGAACATCTGCGAGGTCTCGCGCACCATGAACACGAAGTCCGTCAACGCGGGCGAATACGCGGCACCGCCCGCACACGGGCCAAGCATCACCGAGATCTGCGGGATAACCCCCGAAGACCGGGTGTTGCGCTGGAAAATGCCGCCATACCCGGCGAGCGCTGTCACGCCCTCCTGAATCCGCGCGCCAGCTCCGTCGTTCAGCGACACCAACGGCGCGCCGGCCGACGCGGCAAGATCCATCACCTTGTGGATCTTCTGCGCGTGCGCCTCGCCAAGCGCTCCGCCGAAGATGCGGAAGTCGTGCGCATACACGAAAACCGTGCGCCCGTACACTGTCCCCCAGCCGCACACCACGCCGTCCGAATACGGCTTCCGGTGTTCGAGGCCGAAAGCGGTCGCCCGGTGCCGGCGCAGGGACTCGATCTCGGTGAACGAGCCCGGGTCAAGCAGCAACTCGATGCGCTCGTGCGCGGTCAGCTTGCCGCGGTCGTGCTGCCGGGCGGTCGCGGCGTCGTCCGGGCCGCGCCGCGCGGCGTCCTTGATCTCCCGCAGCTCCTCGAGTTTGCTGTCGAATCCGACCGCCAATGCCTCAGACATGCGCACGCCCCTTGTCGACAAGCCGATCGGTCAGATACCGGAGGATCACGTCCTGGTGGCGGGTCAGGAAGAAATGCCCGCCGGCGAGCGGGACCAGCTCGAAGCCCGCCGAGGTGTGCTCGCCCCACGACCGGACCTCGTCGACCGAGGCGACCGGATCGTCGGTGCCGGTGAACGCGACCACCGGGGTCGCCAGCGGCTCGCCCGGCTGGTACCGGTAGGTCTCCACGGCGCGATAGTCGTTGCGCACCACGGGAAGGATCATCCGCACGACGTCGTCGTCGCCGAGCAGGTCCATTTCGGTGCCGCTCAACCGGCGCAGTTCGTCGATCACGCCGTCGTCGGTGCGGGTGTGCACGTTCTCGTTCCGATGCCGCGACGGCGCGCGGCGGCCGGACACGAAGAGCGTGTCCACCGCGGTGCCGGCGGCCTCCAGCCGCCGGGTCACCTCGAAGGCGATCATCCCGCCCATGCTGTGCCCGAACAGCGCGAGCGGCAGGTCGTCGCGGCCGCGCAGCAGGTCGGCGATCCGGTCGGCCAGCGCGTCGATGGTGGTGAGGAACGGTTCGTGCCGCCGGTCCTGGCGGCCCGGGTACTGCACCGCCAGCACCTCGATGTCCGGGGTCAGCGCCCGCGAAACCGGGAAGTAGAACGGGGCCGAACCTCCGGCGTGCGGCAGGCACACCAGCCTTGCCTTCGCTTCGGGCGACGTGTGGAAGCGGCGAAACCAGCTGTCCTCGTCGGAGTTCGCACTACCCGTCATGTCGTCCCACCGCCTTTCCGACGTCTGCGCCGGGACGACCCGGCCACGGATCCTTCTTCGCCGATCCACGGTAACCGCGCCCACCAAGCGCAACGACCCCTAACTCCCCCTAGATCCACAATGGACACCAGGCATCGCCCGAACCAGGAAGAATCCCCGTATGCAGCCCACGTTCGTCCTCGTGCCCGGCTCGCACGCCAGCGGCCGCTGCTTCAGCGCGCTCCAGCGCGAGCTGGCCCTGCGCGGCCAGCGCTCGCTGGCCGTCGACCTCCCCGGCCACGGCACCGCCGGGTTCTCGACCGCCTACCAGGCCCAAGACCTGGCCACGTTCGCCGAAGAGCCATCACCGATGGCTGGTGTCACGCATGCCGACAACGTCGCACACGTCGTCGGCCTCGTCCGCCGCGTGCGCGAACACGGGCCTGTCGTCCTGGTCGGCCACAGTCGCGGCGGTTTCACCGTCACGAGCGTCGCGAACGCCGTCCCGGATCTGCTGGCGCGAACCGTCTACGTCTCCGCCTGGTGCTGCGTCACCGGCACCGCGGCCGACTACCTAGCCACCCCGGCCTTCCGGCCGCAGACTGAGCCCGGCCTCACCCCCGTCGGCGATCCACAACGCCTAGCCGCAGTGCGGATGAACTGGCGCACCGCAGACCCAGCCGCGCTGAAACGCGCCTGGACCGTCCATGGCACCGAGGCAGACGTCGTCGCCTTCCTCGCCGCCCTCGACCCCGACGAATCCCGAGACGCGGGCACCGACCTCGTAGATCCAGCCGCCTGGGGACGGCTTCCGCACACCTACGTCCGGCTGACCGCGGACGCCAGCCTGCCCCTCGCCTTGCAAGACCACTTCATCGAGGAGGCCGATGCGCTGACCCCCGAAAACCCCTTCGACGTCCACACCTTGCCGGTCGGCCACATCGACCCGCTGCTGGACCCGGCCCGACTAGCCGACCTCCTCGCCGGAACGGCGGATCACCACTCAGGAGTCCGATAAACGCCGAACACCATCTCCCGCGAGAGCCGGAACCCCAGCTTCTCGTACAACCGGATCGCGCCGGTGTTCGTCGCGGCGGCGTGCAGCAACGGTCGTTCCCCGCGTTCCCGGATCACTGCGGCCACCGCGAGGACCAGCCGGGCGGCCAGCCCTTGCCCCTGAAACGCCGGGTCGGTGCACACCGCGCTGATCTCCGTCCAGCCCGGCGGATGCATCCGTTCACCGGCCATCGCCACCAGCGCGCCGTCGCGGCGGATGCCCAGGTAGGTGCCCAGGGCGATCGTCCGGGGCAGAAAGGGGCCGGGTTTCGTCCGGGCCACCAGGTCGAGCATCTCCGGCACGTCCGCCTCGGTCAGCCGCACCGCTTCCGGGTCGGCGGCCGCCGGGGCGGCCGAACCGTCCATCTGGACACCGGCCATTTCGGCCTCCACCGTCCAGCCCTCGGGCGGCGGAAGCCGGACGCCGCCGACCACGAGTGCCGACACCCCGGGGCCGACGAGGTCGGCGATGTCGTGCCACACCCGTTCGTCCGGCTGGTCCGGCACGGCCAGGAACGGCGAAACGTCCGCCTGATACCGCAGGACCTGCCCCTTCTGCTCCGCGAAGGACGCGTCCGGGCCGCTCAGCGCGGCCCAGGCGGGGTTTTCGAGCGGGGACGTGCTCATTCTCGCCTGCCATTCCGATCCGGGGTACCTGATCAAGAATGCGTGCGCCGAACCGCGCGCGGCCACCTTCTCCCACATTCTGAGCGATCTGCCGAGGACCGCAGCTGTCCGCAATAGCCCCTAACGTCGCCGACATCACCGACGAAGGGACCGCAATGAGCACCGTCGACCGCAACCAGCCGCTCGGCACCCCGACCTGGATCGACCTCACCGTGCCGGACCTGGACCGCGCGCAACGCTTCTACGGCGCCGTCCTCGGCTGGACCTTCGACGGCGACCACTGCCTGCTGCGCGACCTCCCCGTCGCCGGCCTGCGCCAAGCGGCCGACCCCCGGCCAGCGTGGACGGTCTACTTCGCCGCCGACGACTGCGACGCCACCGCCAAAGCCGTCATCGCCGCAGGTGGCAAGGTCCTCGACCAACCCCGCGACGACAGCGACCACGCCCGCGTCGCCGTCGCGGAAGACCCGACTGGTGCGCGGTTCGGGATCTGGCAGGGCCGCAAGCTCCCCGGCACCCGGCTCGTCAACGAACCCAGCGCCCTGATGCGCAACGACCTCGTCACGCCCGTTCCCCAGCCGGCGCGCGACTTCTACTGCACGGTCTTCTCCTTCACCCTGGACGGCAACGACGACCTGCCCGGCGTCGACTTCACCTTCCTCCGCCGTCCGGACGGTCACGAAATCGGCGGCATCATGGGCGACCAGTCCGCCCCGGCTCCGGCTTGGGGAACCCTCTTCCTGTCCACCGACGCGGACGCGGCTGGTGCCCGGGCGGTCGAACACGGCGGCGAGATCGTCGAAGCGCAAGACAGCCCGTACGGGCGCATGGTGACCATCCGCGACCCGTTCGGCGCGGAGTTCGTCCTGGGCTCCTGAACCATTGCCCTGACCCGGGTTCCTGGCTAGACAGGACAGGTGGACCTCGAAACCCTCCCCGGCGCGACCCTGCACCCCGCGACCCCGGACGACGCCGCCGAGCTGATGGTGCTCCAGCGGTGTTGCTGGGTGCAGGAAGCGCTGCTCAACAACACCCTGGAGCACCCGGCGCTCACCGAAGACCTCGCCGAGGTCCGCAAGTCGATCGAGAACTGGCACGGCTGGGTCGTCCGGCAAGGGCACCGGCTGGTCGGCGCGGTCCGGGCCCGCACCGTCGACAGCGACAGCTGGGAAATCGGCCGGCTGATGGTCGCGCCCGATCTGGCCGGGCGCGGCCTCGGCCGGTTCCTCCTTGAGCACGCCGAGCGCCACGCACCCCCGGAAACGAAGCAGTACGTTCTCCTCACCGGCGCGGCCAGCGAGCGCAACATCGCCCTCTACGAACGGGCCGGTTACCGCCGCACGCCGATGCCGTTCGAAGCGACCGGGGTGCTCCGCCTCGCGGTCTACCTGGTCAAACCGGCCTGACGAGAAGTCACAGCTCGTCGAAGACCAGCACGGTGTGCGTCGAGAGCACGTCCGGCATGGACTGCAGCCGTTCGAACACCAAGTCCCGCAGGCTGTCCGCGTCGCGGGTCCGCACGAACAGGATCAGGTCGTTGTCCCCGGACACCAGGCCGCCGTGCTCGATTTCCGGGATGTGCTTCAGTTCCGCGCTCACCGTGCGCCACGAGTTCTGCGTGACCTTCAGGTACACGTACGCCGCCAGGCCCTGCCCCATCCGGCGCGGATCGGTGACCGCCGCGTAACCCGTGATCACGCCCTCGCGGTGCAGCCGCTCCACGCGCGTGTAGCAACCAGCCCGCGAAATGTGCGCGCGTTCGGCGAGGGCACGCATCGAAGCGCGGCCGTCTTTCTTCAGCTCAGCGATCAGTTTCAGGTCGACCTCGTCCAGCGCCGCTGCCATTTGTCCACCCGGCTGGGACATCTGCGCCACCTCGCAAGCCAATCGTCCAACCCAGACTCCACAACCCGGCCATCATTCCACAGTTCCCGCACAAGTCTGGATCACTGATCGCCAGACAGCGAGTATCAGGGCCTACTCGTCTTCGTCGATGGGAGCTGTCGGTGACCACCACGGAACGCACTGCCGCGTCCTGCTTTTTGCCCAGCGACGAGCCGCTCGGCCTCGTGAGCGCCGACGGCACGCCGACGCCGGACCCGGCGCTCGCGATGCCCGCGGAGGACGTCCTCCTCCGCCTCTACCGCGGCATGGTTTCCGGACGCCGCTTCGACACCCAGGCCACCGCGCTCACCAAGCAGGGCCGGCTCGCGGTGTACCCGTCGGCGCGCGGGCAGGAGGCCGCCGAGATCGGCTCGATCCTCGCGCTTCGCCCGCAGGACTGGCTTTTCCCGACCTACCGCGACTCGATGGCCGTCGTCGCGCGCGGCGTCGACCCGGTCGAAGTGCTTACCCTGCTCCGCGGCGACTGGCACTGCGGCTACGACCCGTACCGCGCCAACGTTGCGCCGCAGTGCACGCCGCTTGCCACCAACACACTGCACGCGGTCGGCTTCGCGCACGCTGCGCGCGTGAAGGGCGAAGACACGGTCTCGCTCGTTCTCGTCGGTGACGGTGCCACCAGCGAAGGCGACACGCACGAAGCGTTGAACTTCGCCGCCGTCTGGAAGGCACCGGTGGTCTTCCTCGTACAGAACAACGGCTACGCCATCAGCGTCCCGCTCGAGAAGCAGACTGCTGCGCCTTCGCTCGCGTACAAGGGTGTCGGCTACGGCATGCCGTCCGTACTCGTGGACGGTAACGACGCCGCTGCCGTACACGCTGTCGTCGAGCAGGCCGTCGCACGCGCCGCAGCGGGCGAAGGGCCGACGCTGATCGAAGCTGTCACCTACCGCATGGAGTCGCACACCAACGCCGACGACGCGACGCGCTATCGCGACAAGGCCGAAGTCGAGCAGTGGCTCACGCGCGACCCGATCAGCCGCCTCAAGCAGTACCTCACCGACCGTGGCCTCCTCGATGACAAGGCGCAGCAGGAGATCGACGCGCGCGCCGAAGAGGAAGCAGCCGCACTGCGCGAGCGAATGAACGTCGACACGCAGCTCGACCCGGCGGACCTCTTCCGGCACGTCTACGCCGAACCGACCGCCGCCTTGCGCCAGCAGGCCGCCGAACTGGCGAACGAGAACACAGAGGACCAGGCATGACCGCCACCCTGGACACGACGCTGTCCCTCGCCGGCGCGCTCAACCGCGCCCTCGCCGACGCGCTCGCCGAGGACGAACGTGTGCTCGTCTTCGGCGAAGACGTCGGCACGCTCGGCGGCGTCTTCCGCGTCACCGACGGGCTGGCCGCCCGCTTTGGCGACGCTCGCGTCTTCGACTCGCCGCTGGCCGAATCGGGCATCGTCGGCACCGCGATCGGGATGGCGATGAACGGCCTCCGCCCGGTGATCGAAATGCAGTTCGACGCCTTCGCCTACCCCGCGTTCGAGCAGATCACCAGCCATCTCGCCAAACTGCGCAACCGCACCAAGGGCCAGGTCGAACTGCCCGTGGTGATCCGGGTGCCCTACGGCGGCGGCATCGGCGGCGTCGAGCACCACTGCGATTCGTCCGAGGTCTACTACACGCACACGGCTGGCCTGCGCGTCGTCACCCCGGCCACGCCGGACGACGCCTACACGCTGCTGCGCGAAGCGATCGACAGCCCGGACCCGGTCATTTTCCTGGAGCCCAAACGCCGGTATTGGGAAAAGGGAACCGTTGACCCGCAACGCCGTTCGCCCGGACTCGACAAAGCAGTGATTCGCCGCGAAGGCAGCGACGTCACCCTGATTTCCTACGGCGGCGCGCTCGGCACGACGCTAGAAGCAGCCGAAGCCGCCGCTGAAGAGGGCTATAGCGCCGAAGTGATCGATCTGCGCAGCCTCGCGCCATTCGATCTGGAAACGGTCGCTGCGTCCGTCCGACGCACCGGGCGCGCGGTTGTGGTGCACGAGGCAAGCCGGTTCTGCGGTTACGGCGCCGAGGTCGCCGCGCAGTTGTCCGAGACCTGTTTCCATTACCTGGAAGCGCCGGTCCTGCGCGTCGCCGGATTCGACATTCCCTATCCGGCACCGAATCTGGAACAGCACCACCTGCCGGGCGTCGACCGGATCCTGGACGCGATCGAACGGCTCCAGTGGGACGACGCGGCACCGCTCGACGGGGAGAAGTGATGGCTGTCTTCAAACTGCCTGACCTCGGCGAAGGCCTGACCGAGGCGGAGATCGTCGCGTGGCACGTCGCGGTCGGCGACACCGTGACGGTCGACCAGACAGTCGTCGAGGTCGAGACCGCGAAGGCGAGCGTCGAGGTTCCGGTGCCGTTCGCGGGCCGGGTCGCGACCCTGCACGGCGCGGCTGGCGACGTGCTGACCGTCGGCAGCCCATTGATCACTGTGGACAGTGCCGCGGACTTCACCGAACCCGGCGTCGTGACGCCGGAAGGCAGCGGGAACGTCCTCATTGGATATGGCACCAGCCATACCGGCACGCGGCGCGCGAGGCGGCCACGCGGCAGCAAGGCACCCGCACCAACTCCTGCCCCAGTGCCGAAGTCCACTTCGGACCGCATCCGCGTGGTCTCCCCGCTCGTCCGCCGCCTCGCCCGAGAGTCCGGAGTGGACCTCCACCAGCTCACCGGAACCGGCACGGACGGCATCGTGAGCCGCGCCGACGTAGAACGCGCGATCGCCACCCTAGCCACCCCAGCCGCCCCCGCACCGACCCCGGACGAGCAACGAATCCCGCTGCGCGGCCTGCGCAAAACCGTCGCCGACAAACTCACCCGCTCCCGCCGAGAGATCCCCGAGGCGACCGTCTGGGTGGACGTCGACGCGACCGAATTGCTGCAACTGCGCACCGCGCTCAACAGCGATCCACACGCCCCGAAGATCAGCCTGCTCGCGCTCATCGCCCGGTTCGCCGTCGCGGGCCTGCACCGCTTCCCCGAGCTGAACGCGCATTTGGACGGCGACGAGATCGTCATCCCGTCCGCCGTCCATCTCGGCTTCGCCGCACAGACCGACCGCGGCCTGGTCGTCCCCGTGGTCCAGAACGCGCATCAGCAAACCCTGGAAGACCTCTCCGCCGCACTCGCCGACCGCACCGGCCAAGCCCGAGCCGGACAGCTCACCCCGGCCGACCTCACCGGCGGCACATTCACCGTGAACAACTACGGCGTGTTCGGAGTGGACGGTTCGGCCGCCATCATCAACTACCCGGAGGTGGCGATCCTCGGCGTCGGCCGGATCATCGACCGACCGTGGATTGTGGACGGTCAAGTCACCGCCCGCAAGATCACTGAGCTGACACTGGCGTTCGACCATCGTGTCTGCGACGGCGGTACAGCAGGCGGATTCCTCCGCTTCGTCGCCGACTGCATGGAAAACCCGGTGCGGCTGCTGCGTACGCTGTGAGGACGGTCAGGCTGGCAACTCTGCCAGCCTTTCCGTTTTCGCCCAGACGTTCCGCTTCAAGACGATCCGGAACACGGCCCGCCAGGTCGCCAGCACCCCGAGCAACAGGAAGGCCGGATAACACAGTCCGGCCAGCAACGCCCGCCGCAAGGGTTCATCACGCAACCGGACAAAGTAGACGATCGCCCACATGATTCCGGGCAGCAGCAACGCAGCCAACCACCACACCACCGCCTGCATCAGATTCCCGGTCTCCGCCACCAAGCCGCCGAACGAGTTCCCGGTCAACACCGCCACCGGCACGATCACCAGCAAAGCCGCGGCGATCAACGACAACGGAACGGTCAGCCACGGCACGACGAGGTAGACGAGGAAGTCGAACAACCCAGTCCCGGCAATGAATCGTGACGTCGCGAGACTCCGCAAATGCCGTGAGCACTGGAGATTGCCCTGCGCCCAGCGAGTCCGCTGACGCAGCAGCCGGCGCGCGTCTTCCAACCCCTGCTGCGTCACCCAAGCTCGCTGCGTGTACCGGATCCGCACCCCGGCGAGATGCAGCCGCAGCCCCAATTCAAGATCCTCGACCAGGCAGTCGCTCCACGGCGACGGGCCGAACTTCCGCAGCACCGACAGCCGCGTGAACTGCCCGTTCCCGCCCATTCCGACGCTGCCGAGGACATCGCGCAACGACTGCGACGCATCCGCGATCGCCCCGAACTCCAAGTCCTGCAACAACGCCAGCAGCCGGTGTCTATTGTGGATCCGCACCCGGCACTGCACCGCCCCGACCCCACGGCTGCGCAACATCGCCGCGACCTCAGTGAGCAGTCCCGCACTGCCACGCCCGTCACCGTCGATGATGCCGACGACCGTCTGCGCGACAGTGCCCTCTCGCGCCGCAATGGCGTCGATGTACCGATAACCCGCGTTCAGCGCCTCGCCTTTACCCTGTCGCGCATTCGGCAAGTCACGACGCAAGACGTGCAACCGATCGTCAGCAATACCGGCGACAATCTCCGGCGTCGCATCGTCGGAGCCGTCGTCGATAACCAGCACTCGCACCGGCGTTTCCGAACTGCCCAGCCGTAGCGCGTTCCGCACTGTGTTGGCGATGACGCGCTCTTCGTTCAGCGCCGGAATGACAATCCAGAACCGCAGAAGGCTCGGCGCGCGCTCCGAAGCGGGCCGGGGCGCGCGCCACGCGAACGCCGCCAGCACCAGGTTGTGCACCGGCCACCAGCACAGCAGCAGCACGAACCACCACGGCTGCGTCATGCCGCGTGCCGGCCCCGGGATCCGCTGGTGCGCAACCGAACCGAACGGACCGTCAACGCCATCGCCACGAATCCGACGACGGACAAGACAAACCACAACACCCCGTGGAACGGCGCGACACCGATCGCGGCGGCGGACACGACCGCGGGAGCGACCCGGGTGACAGACATTCTTTTCCTTCCAGAAGAAACTCAAGCAGCAACGGCGGCCGGGGACACGAAGCGGTAGCCGAGCCCCTCGATGCCTTCGACCACCTTCCGAAGGTCGCCGATGCCAAGAAACGGGTGATAGAAGAAGCTGACGACGCTGTCGGTGACCACGCGATGCGTTTTCGCGTCGGCCAGGATGTCGTCGGCAGTGCGCGCGGCGTGCTGGTTGAACTTGGCTGGAGCCACGTTTCCGACGTTCTCCGGCACCACGACCGTCCCGTAGACGTCGCGGACAGGATACGGGAAGAACTGGCCGTATACCTCGCGATAGGACACGTCAGTCCGTCCACATTGGCCGCCGTCGCACTGTCCGGCGTAGTAGCTCCCACGGTCGTACCGCGCCGGGAAGATCCGGCCAGCTTCCTGATAGTCCACTGCGGACCCACCGTAGTGCGGGAACTCGAACGAATCCGGCCGAGGCAGGCCGACCCGGTCGAACTCGGCGAGACCGGTCGCGATCCGGCCGCGGAACCACTCCGGCGAATCCTCCGGAACCGGACCACTGAGCCTCACATTGTCCTGATGGTCCACGGTCGCGCGGTAGAACTCGTAGTCAGCAGCGCTGGTCGCCGAGTACGGATTACCCGTCTCGCCGTACTGATGGCTGTACCCGTGCATCACCAAGGTCCCGCCGCGCGCGACCGCATCGCGCAGGGCCACAACGAGTTCCGGACTGTCCACCAGCCGCGCGAACGTGGGCTTCCCACCATTCGCCGACCCGCGCGGATCCGCGTAGTACGGGTACACCGCGAGAGAGAACGGCACGCCGTGGCCGCTGAGATAGTCCGTGATCGCCCGCACTTCCGCAGGCGGCGTACGCGGGCCGATGTCCTCAACCCGCACCAACGCGCGCCGACGTTCCGGGGCATCGGGGGCAAGCACGCCGAGAAGAATGTCCGCAGCTGCCAGATAACGATCGCCCGCGCCGACATAGGAATACGGCACTTCAGCGAGATACGTGAAAGATCCACTGTGGACCGCCCACGGAGAGGTCACTCCCTCGGCGGACTTTGCCTGCGCCAGCACCTTCGCCTTCGGCGAGGTCACCCGCACTCCCACAACGTCGATCCCCGCGTTCGGGTCACGCCGCAGCTCAGTGTCCCGATAGGACACCGTCGTGACCTTGTCCTCCCGAAAAGGAGCCCAGGTCCAGCCCCACTTCCCAGCCAGCTCCGGCGCGCGATCGAACAGCTGCCAGATATTGCTGCCGATCCACATCACCGGCAGCCGAGTCCGGCTCACGTCGTCCAGCAAAGCCGACGGAAGTTGCGCGTCGTAGACCGTTCCGACGTAGACGACTGCCTGGTACTCGTTCAGCTCGCCGCGCCGGTAGTCGGCGGCAGGCAGCATCCGCCAAGCGGTGGAACGGGAAACCAGATTCGCCGTCTGAATCGCGTTGGCCTGCGCCTCCTCCGCGACCTGCGTCGCGGGCGGGCTCGGCCGCAGCCGCCGGCCGTCGTCGAACAGCACCAACGTGCGCCGATCGTCGCGACCGCCCGGCCCGGCCATCCCGATTTTCGGTTGCCGCAGAACCGGTTCGACCGGATCAGCCGCCGCCGAACCTGAGCCGTCGTCCGAGACGACCACGACGATCCCGCCCACCAAGCTGACCACCGCGACGACGATGATCCCAAGCCGCAACCACGCCGGGAACCGCTGGTTCACTGCCCGACCTCGGCCAGCTCTGGCGTGAACGGCTCCGGAGCTTCCGCGGCCAGGCCAAGCATCCAAGCCACCGCCTGCTCAGTGCGCTCCGCCGCTCGACCGTCACCGAACGGATTGGTGCGCGCGTTCATCGCCGCCCGCTGCGCCGGATCGGTCAGCAGCTTCGACGCAGTGTCCACAATTAAGTCCGCGTCCGTACCGACCAGCATCGCGCACCCGGCGTTGACCGCCTCCATCCGTTCCGTCGTGTCCCGCAGCACCAGCACCGGAACCTTGAACGTCGGAGCTTCCTCTTGAATACCACCGGAATCGGACAGCACGAGCGAACTCGCCGCGATCGCCGCCGCGGTCTGCTCATAAGGCAGCGCCGGAGTGAGCACCACCCGCGGGTTGCCGGCGAGTGCCGCGGTGACCGCCTCCTGCACAGCCGGATTCGGGTGCATCGGCAGCAGCACGCGAACGTCCGGATGACGCGCCAGCAGAATGTCCACAGCGGACAGAATCCTCAGCAGCGGCGTGCCCCAGGACTCCCGGCGGTGCGCGGTCACCAGAACCAACCGGCACTCGCCCCGCGTCGCCGACTCGACCACCTCGGCGACCGCACTGTCGGCAAAGGACACTGGCCGGTCAGTCACCCGGGAAATCGCGTCCACCACAGTGTTTCCGGTCACCAGCAGGACACTGTCGTCGATGTTCTCCGCCCGCAGGTTCTGCGCGGCCGCCGGCGTCGGGGCCAGATGCAAGCTCGCCGTCTGCGTAACCAGCCGCCGGTTCAGCTCCTCCGGAAACGGCGACTGCAGATCGAACGAACGCAGCCCGGCTTCCAAGTGCACCACGGGAATCCGACGCCAGAACGCGACCAGCGCACCGGCCACAGTGGACGTCGTATCGCCCTGCACCAGCACCGCCGCGGGCGGACGGCGCGCGGCGAACGCGTCGAGCCCGGTGACGAGCTGCGACACCAGCTCCGGCTGCCCGCCGTCGACCCGGTCCAGCGTGAGCCGCAGGTCCGGGGCCAGCGAGAACGCCGCGAGCACCTGGTCGACCAGCTCCGGATGCTGCCCGGTCGCGACGAGCACCGGCTCGAGCCGTCCGGACCGGCGCATCTCCTGCACGACCGGCGCCATTTTGATCGCCTCCGGCCGGGTACCGGCAATCAGCCAGACCACCGGTGCGTCACCCCGGGTCATCACGGAACTCCATTTCCACGAGAGCGGACTGCGATCCGGAAACCGCGGCTGGATCGCTCCGACCACGCTAACTACGGCCTCCGGAATCAACCTCACCCTCGCGGGTCAAACTCACCGTCAGTAGTCGCCGTCACAAGCCGTCAATAAGACACCAAACCGCCGCCCACCAAGCTTTTAAGCATCTGCTTACACCGCCGACCCTCGATACACCAGACAATGCAAGCACGGTCAGTAATCAGACTGGATCGGTTAAGTCACGAGACCCGGAAAAGGGCACCCGAAATCTCGGATGCCCTTTTCCGCTTCCCCGGTCAAACTGCCGGTATGGCCGCCCGCGATCCTGCTCACATAGTGGTCCAGACCACCAGGCTCAATGCTCTCCCGGCACGTATTCGCCGGGCACCATCCGCGTCGTGACCGCGAACCGGTTCCACGCGTTGATCACCGTGATCGTCGCGATCAGCTGAGCCAGCTCGGTCTCCTCGAAGTGCTCCGCGGCGCGCGCGAAGACGTCGTCGGGCACGAAGCCGTCGGTGAGCACAGTGACCGCTTCGGTCAGCTCCAGCGCGGCGACCTCCTTCGCCGTGTAGAAGTGCTTCGACTCCCGCCACGCGGAGAGCTGGATGACGCGTTCGGTCGTTTCGCCGGCGGCCAGCGCGTCCTTCGAATGCATGTCGATGCAGAAGGCGCAGTGGTTGATCTGCGAAGCCCGGATCCAGACCAGCTGCCGCAGGACCGGGTCGAGGCCGTGCCGGGTCGCGGCGTCGAAGCGGATCATCGCCTTGTACGCCTCGGGTGCCAGCTCCGCCATCTTGAGCCGGAGCGGTTGTACCGGAAGTCGTTCTGTCGTGGTCATGACATCGACCCTACGAGCGATTGGCACTCTGTTATGGTCCATTTCCGTGCGCGCGGAGTGGGCCAGTTCGCTGAGTGAAGACCTCCACCTCGACCTGCGCGGGCCCCGCCTGCGCGACGGCCTGATGGAGGCGCTGCGGGACGCGATCCGCACCGGTCGCCTGACCCCAGGGGCGAAACTGCCGTCCAGCCGCACCCTCGGCGCGGATCTCGGAATCGCCCGGAACACCGTGGCGCAAGCGTATGCGGAACTCGTCGCCGAAGGCTGGCTCACCGCGAGACAAGGTGCCGCGACCCGCGTCGCCCCGCGCGCGGAAACCGCGCCCGCACCGACGATGCCGAAGCCCGCGCCGCGCCACCGGATCGTGCACGATCTACGCCCCGGCCAGCCAGATCTGTCCGCGTTCCCTCGCGCGGACTGGCTGAAAGCCGCGCGCCGCGCGCTGACCGGCGCGCCCGACGACGCGTTCGGCCTCGGCGATCCGTTCGGCCGCCCCGAGCTGCGCGAAGCCATAGCCGCATACCTCGCCCGCACTCGCGGCGTACGCGCGCACCCGGACCAGATCATGATCAGCACCGGCACGTCACACAGTCTCGTTGTGCTCGCCGAAGTACTGAAGCAGCGTGCGACACCGGCGGTCGCGGTCGAGTCGTACGGCCTCCAGGTCCACCACGCGCATCTCGCCAAGATCGGCCTCGGCACCCCGCTGCTGCCGGTCGACGCCGACGGCGCGGTGGTCGAGCACCTCGACGACCTGCCCGACGTCGGCGCGGTACTGCTGACCCCGTCGCACCAGTTCCCCACCGGCGTCGCGCTGCACCCGGACCGCCGGGCCGCGGTGGTGGACTGGGCTCGCCGGACCGGCGGCCTAGTGCTGGAAGACGACTACGACGGCGAGTTCCGCTACGACCGCAGCCCGGTCGGCGCGATGCAGGGACTCGACCCGGAACACGTGATTTACCTTGGCACCACAAGCAAAGCGCTCGCCCCGGGCCTGCGCCTCGGCTGGATGGTCCTGCCGCCGCGGATCGCCAGGGCCGCCGCCGAGGCGAAGGGCGAACGCGACCCGTACTCCGGCGTGGTCGACCAGCTCACCATGGCCGAGTTCATCACCTCCGGCAGCTACGACCGCCACATCCGCGCGATGCGGCTGCACTACCGCCGCCGGCGCGACCAGCTCGTCGCGGCGCTGGCCGAACACGCGCCGAACACCCGGGTGACCGGGCTGTCCGCCGGACTGCAGGTACTGGTGGACGTTCCGCGCGGCGAGGAAAGCGCTGTGGTGCAAGGGTCCGCGTGGCAAGGACTGTCGATGCACGGACTCGGCGCGTTCCGGCATCCCGACGCGCCCGCGGACCGCGACGCGCTGGTGATCGGCTACAGCACTCCGTCGGCGAGCGCGTGGTCGGGCGCGCTGGCCGCGTTGTGCCGGGTGCTGCCTTAGCCGTTCCCTCGCGTTTGCCACCCGCTGGAGCGGGTAGCCGCAGAAGGAGAAGGGAGGACGCATCGTGAACGACAAGCTCGAGAACAAGGCCGACGAACTCAAGGGCCGCGCGAAGGAAGCCGTGGGCAACGCCACGGACAACGAGCAGTGGCAGGCCGAAGGCAAGGCCGAGCAGGGCACGAGCCACCTCAAGCAGGCTGCCGAAAAGGTCAAGGACGCGTTCAAGAGCACCAAGGACTGACTCGCGCGTCGCCGCGAAGCCCGGGGCATCCGTGCCCCGGGCTTCTTCTCGCCCTTCAAACTTGCACAACACGCAAACTTTGCGCATTACGCAAGTAGCGCGCTACGCTGATCTCATGACCGAACGACCCAACCTCCGAGACCGCCGCCGCCAAGAGACCCGAGTCGACATCTCCTGGGCAGCGGTCCGCCTCACGGTCGAACGCGGTCTGTCGAACGTGACCATCGAGGAGATCGCCCGCGAGGCGGGAGTTTCGCCGCGCACCGTCAACAACTACTTCTCCAGCAAAGCCGAGGCGATCGTCGCGCGGCACCAGGACCGGGCCCGCGGGATCGCTGATCACCTCCGCGCGCGCCCGGCGTCGGAACCGCTGTGGACCGCGCTGCGGGAGGCCACGCTCAGGCAGCTCGACGTCGACCGCGGGGACGCTCCCGAGGGCGCGCCGGATCCACAATGGACCGCCGGAGTCCGGGTCATGATCGCGGAACCCGCGCTGGCGGGCGAATTCCTCAAGGCCAACGCGGCCGCCGAAGAAGCACTGGCCGAAGCGATCGCGGAACGCCTCGGCACGGAGGCCAGCGACCTCCGCGTCCAGCTCATCGCCACCACCGCCGGCGGCGTGCTGCGCGCGGTCATCCAGGAATGGCTGCGCGTCTCTCCGCCGAAGGACTTGGCCGACATCGTGCACCAGGCGTTCGACACTCTCGCCGAGGTGCTTCCCTGATCCCGCAAGGAGATCCCCGTGTCCGAAATCGTCATCGCGGGCGCCGGGCCGAACGGCCTGATGCTCGCCGCCGAACTCTGCCTCGCCGGAGTCCGCCCGATCGTCCTGGAACGGCTCGCCGAACCCGACGGCGTGCGCCGCGCCAACGGTCTCGTCGGCCAGGTCGTGCCGCTGCTGCACCGACGCGGCCTGTTCGAGAAGCTCACCGGTGCCCCCGAACCCGCTCCGGCTCCCCGGTTCGTCTTCGGTGCGTTCCCGATCGAATTCGCCGATCTGCCCCGAAACCCGATGTACCTCCTGCCGAAGCCGCAGCACGAACTTGAGCAGACCCTGATCGAGCACGTCCGCGCGCTCGGCGCCGAACTCCGCCGGGGCCACGAAATCACCGGCTTGACCCAGGACGAGAACTCGGTGACCGTACAGGTGCAGGGGCCGGACGGGCCCTACGAAATCGCCGCCGGATACCTGGTCGGCGCGGACGGCGGACGCAGCACCGTGCGCAAGCTCGCCGGGATCGACTTCCCCGGCGTCACGTGGGACGAGTCGGTGTCCCGCAGTGCGAACGTCCGGATCCCGGAGTCGTTCGTCGATCCCGCGACCGGCGGGCTCAAGCTGGAGACCGGGGTCCTCCCGCCGTTCCAGCACCACCGGACGGAAACCGGGGTGGCCGTGTTCGCGCCGTTCGACCCGGCGAATCCGGTGCTGTCGACCAGCGAACACGGCGGAGCCGCCGATTTCGCCGAGGACGAGCCGCTCACCATGGCCGAACTGCGCGCGAGCGTACAGCGGGTGCTCGGGGCCGACCTGCCGCTCGAACCGCCGTCCGGTCCCGGTCCGTTCCTGCTGCGCAGGC
This sequence comes from Amycolatopsis sp. WGS_07, assembly GCF_045278895.1. NCBI lineage: Bacteria > Bacillati > Actinomycetota > Actinomycetes > Pseudonocardiales > Pseudonocardiaceae > Amycolatopsis > Amycolatopsis sp. WGS_07. Next base: position 649,791 of record NZ_CP136053.1, read on the forward strand.
TGACCGGCGGCAACACCAGGATCGCCGAGACCTACCGGCGAGGCCGGGTGCTGCTGGTCGGCGACGCGGCCCACGTGCATTCCGCGATCGGCGGGCCGGGGCTGAACCTTGGCCTGCAGGACGCGGCGAACCTCGCCTGGAAGCTCGCCGCGGAGGTGCAGGGCTGGGCTCCGCCGGGGTTGCTCGACAGCTACGAAGGCGAACGCCGCCCGGTGAGCGAGCGCGTCGTGATGCATACCCAGGCGCAGAGCGCGCTCGTCGCGCCCGGCCCGGAAGTCACCGCGCTGCGCGAATTCTTCACCGAACTGCTGTCCTATCCGGATGCGCGACAGCACGTCGCCGACCTGATGTCGGGTGCGGACATCCACTACGGCACCGACCCGAGCAGCGGCCGCTGGGCTCCCGACCTGCCACTCGCCGATCCGGGCCCGCTCACCGCCGCGTATCGGGCCGCGCGCCCGGTGCTGCTGGACCTGACCCCGGACGCCGCGCTCGCCGACGCAGCCGCGCCATGGCACGACCGCGTCACCACGGTGTCCACCACGGCAACGGGAGAGGCACCGACCGCCCTGCTCATCCGCCCGGACGGTTACGTCGCCTGGTCCTCCACCGACGCCCAGCCCGACGTCGAGTCGCTCCGCGCCGCGCTCACGCAGTGGTTCGGCGCGCCGGTCAGGTCAGCCGTGTCGTCGCCACGTTGATCCGCGCCCCGGCCGGCAAGGTGCCGTCCGGGGTCACCAGCGGCCGGGTCGCCACCCTGAACGCGGTCCGCAGCCCCATCAGCTGCGTCTCGTCCAGCGCGTCGATCTGGTAGTAGGTGTCGTGGCAGGTCTGCCACACCGAATCCGGCGGGCCGGACAGGTCCACCAGCAGCTCGTGCCATTCGACCGGCGCGAATCCGGCCGGGCCGAGCAGCGCGTCGAGGCCTTCGCGGGTGCGGCTGCGCGGATCGCCGGAGGTCGGCACCTGACGGTCTTCGGCCACCACCGCGAAAAGCGGCCGGGCGACCTTCAGGAACACCTCGAGGGCATCGGTTCCACCGCCGCCCACGCCGATCACGAAGGTGCCGCCGGGCCGCAGCACGCGGGCGGTCTCGGCGATCACCTTTTCGACGTCGGACATGAGCATCAACGCCATGAGCGACACGACCGCGTCGTAGCTGTCGTCCGCGAACGGCAGCTCTTGCGCGCGACCTGGCCGCAGCTCCGCGTCAGCGAGCCCGGCCCGGCCGCGCGCGACTTCCAGCTGTTTGGCGGAAAGGTCGATGCCCGCGAGCTTTTCGGCGCCACGACCGGCGAGCACGGCCAGCAGCGCGCCGTCCCCGCAGCCGAGGTCGAGCACGCTGCGCGGCTGGCCCACGTGGCCGGCGAACGCCTCGTACACCGAGCGCCCGTCGACCCGGCCCCGCTCGGCCAGTTCGGACGCTGCCGCCGGGTTCCGGTCGTGAAAATCGCGCAGGAACTCTTCGGCGGGCGTCATCATGCCCGTGACGGTAGCGCGAACGGTCACTTCAGCAGCTCAGTTTTGGCCAGGTTGACGCAAAGCCCCGCCGGAAGCCGGCCGTCCGCGGTGCGCAAATGCTCGGTTTCGGCGAGGAACGCCGAGCGCAGCCGGGCCAGCTGGACGTCGTCCAACGTGTCGGTCGAGTAATACGATTCACAGCACAACGTCCACACCTCGTCCGGCGCGGCGGTCAGGTCGATCTCGTACGGCTCCCAGGAAACCGGCGCGAACCCGGCCGGTGCCAGCACCTCGTCGATCCCCTCGCGGTTCGACGTGCGCCGTTCGTCGGTGTAGGTGGCCCGCCGCTCCTCCGGCACCTCCCGGAACAGCGGCCGCGCCAGCTCCAGGAACACCGGCGTCGCGCCGGTCGATTCGGGACCGCCGACGACCACCGCGAACGCCCCGCGCGAGGCCAGCACCCGAGCCACCTCGGCGGCGACGGCTTCCGCGTCCTCCATGAGCATGAACGCCATGTGCGACACGACCGCGTCGAAAGCCCCGTCGGCGAACGGCAAATCCTGCGCTCGTCCGTGATGAAGCTCCGCGTCAGCCAGCTCAGGACGCTGCCGGGCAAGCGCGAGCTGCCCCGAGGACAGGTCGACGCCAGCAAGCTTTTCCGCGCCGCGCCGCGCGCAAACGGCCAGCAGCGCACCGTCTCCGCACCCGAGATCGAGCACCCGGCGGGCGGGCGCGACCCGATCGGCGAGCACCTCGTAGCTCGTCCGGCCGTCGCCGGCCACCCGGCCGGACTCGATCAGCACGGACATCGCGTCCGGTTTGCGATCGTGGTACTCGCGCAGGTAGTTCTCCGCGGCAGAGGTCATGCTTCGAAGGTAGCGAATTCCTGGTACCCCTGTGGCATGGACGAAGAAGCTCTGCTCGGCATCGACGTCGGCACGACCGCGGTGAAAGTCGCGGCGTTCGCGCCGGACGGCCGGGAACTCGCGGCGCACTCCGCGCCGTACCCGATCCGCCGGCCGCGGCCCGGCTGGGCCGAACAGGATCCCGAGGAGTGGTGGCGCGCAACGGACTTCGCGCTCCGCACCGTCCTTTCCGGACTTCCCGCCGGTTCCGTGCGCGCGGCCGGGATCGTCAGCCAGGTCAACACTCATCTCCTCGCCGACCGCGAACTGCGACCGCTCACCCCGGCGGTGATCTGGCAGGACCAGCGCTGCGCGGAGATCGCCGCGGAACTCGACGCGCGCTTCACCGACGACGACAAAAAACGCATCTGGGGCGGGCCTATCGTGCTCGATGCGTCGTTCGCTGGCGCACGGGCCGCGTGGTTCGCTCGCGAGCACCCGGAATTATGGTCCCGCGCACGATGGATGCTGAGCCCCAAGGACTTCATCGGCGCGCGGCTCACCGGACGGGTCGCGACCGACCTTCTGTCCGGCGTGCGCATCGCAGGCGCTTCCGGTTACCTGCCCGAAGCGGTCGCCCTCGTGGACGGGCTAGGCGACCGCCTGCCGGAACTGCTCGCTCCGGAGGAACCCCTCGGCCACGCTGCCGTCTTGGGCGACGCTCCGGTCGTCGTCGGGACAATGGACGCGTTCGGCGCGGTTTTCGGCACCCGCACAACGGAACCGGGCCGCGCGATGGTCACCTGCGGAACGTCGTTGGTAGTCGCGGCCGCCTCCCGCCGGAACGAATCAGTACGCGGCCTGGTCACTTTCCCGCCACGCGGCGACGTCGTCGTGCACGCCGGACCGACGCAAGCGGCCGGCGACGCGGTCCGCTGGTGGAGCCGAGTGTCCGGGCTATCCGTGCCGGACGTGTTCGCGTCCGCCGCGGAAGGCAAGCCCGGCGTGGTGTTCCTGCCGCATCTGCAAGGCGAACGCGCGCCGCTGTGGGATCCGGACCTGCGCGGCAGCTTCCTCGGCCTGACCTCGTCCACAAGCACCGCCGACCTGTCGCGAGCCGTGCTGACCGGGGTCGCGTTTTCCGCCCGGCACGTGCTCGAAACCGTCGAAGAAGCCTGCGGCGAACGCCTTCCGTCCGTGACGTTCTCCGGCGGCGGCGCGCGCAGCGACCTCTGGACGCAACTGCACGCCGACGTTCTGTCCCGTCCCGTCGAACGCCTCCGCGTCCACGACAGCGCCGCGCTCGGAGCCGCTCTTCTCGGCGCAGTCGGCGCGGGACGGTATCCAGCCGTCGAAACCGCAGCAGCCTCGACGGTCGCCGTAGAGCGGACCTTCGCCCCCGAGACCGACTTGACCAGCCTGTACGAGGCGTATCGCGCGGCCCACGAAGGGCTCGCAAGAGTGCACGAACGGCTAGCGCGATGGTGATCTAATGGCCAGCATGGAAACCCTCCGCTACGGCAGCGAGCCCAGCCAGTTCGTCGAACTCCACGGCGCCCCGGGCGGGCGGGGCACCGCGATCCTGCTGCACGGCGGATGGTGGCGCGCCCGGCACGACCTGCACCAGCTCGACCCGATGGCGGCCGACCTCGTCGCAGCGGGCTGGTACGTGGCGAACCTGGAGTACCGGCGCGTCGACGGCGACACCGGCGGCTGGCCGCAGACCCTGGAGGACGTCCTGGCCGCGATCGCCGCCGTCGACCGCCCGGCCGCGCTGCCGACCGTCGCGATCGGACACTCCGCGGGCGGGCACCTGGCGCTGCTTGCCGGACGGGAACTCTCCGGCGTCATCGCGCTGGCCCCGATCACCGACGTCCCGCGCGCCAGGGCCGAAGAGCTGGGCGAAGGCGCCGCCGGACTGTTCCTGACCGGCGACGACCCCGCCGCGTCCCCGATCCGGCAACTGCCGATCGGCAGCCCGCAACTGGTCGTACAAGGCGACGCCGACGTCCGGGTCCCCGTCGCGCACAGCCGTGACTACGTCGCCGCAGCGAAGGCGGCCGGGGACGACGTGGAGTACGTCGAACTCCCCGGCGTCGACCACTTCCGCCTGATCGACCCGTCCGACGAACCGTGGCAACCCGCCCGCGACTGGCTCGACCGGCGATTCAGCTGACGTCCGCCTCGACAAACCGGTGCCCGGCGGTGTTCTCGATGACCACCGCCGTCACCTGCGCAGGGTCGACGACCGCCGTGCCGTAGAGATTCGCGCCGTCGCGCGCCGCCCGCTCGGACACCATCCAGCCGCCCGCGACCTGACGCTGGCCGTCCTTGCCCAGCACCACGAGCAGGCATTTCTCCCCGGCCGGGATGCCGGTCACCGAACCGTCCACGCGCACCCACCCCGCTTGCGGAACGATGTTCGCGGTAAGCCGGGCCTGCCCGCTGGCCCCGGAAACCACCTTGGTGCCAGGAACCGCACTCGCCGACGGCGGCGCGGTCGGCACGGCCACCGCCGGCCCGGACGAACTGCGCCCCACCAACACCCCGACCCCCACCGCGGCCGCGGCCACCACTACCGCCGCGGCGACCGCCATCCACCGCCCGCGCCCAGCCCGCGCCCGCGACTCCGCGCGAACCCGGTCCACCGTCCGCCGCATCACCAGGTCCGCCCCCACCGGCGGCCCGTCCAGCAACGCCTCCGGCGGCAGTTCGCCGAGGAAACTCTGCACCTCCCGCAGCGAGGCAGCCTCCGCCCGGCAACGCTCGCACCCGTCCAGATGCGCCTCGACGTCGCGCCGCTCGCCCGAGGAGAGCTGACCGGACAGGTATCCCGCCAGGTCGACGTGTTCGTCGGCAGTGTTCATCCGGCCACTCCTTCCGCTCGCCGGAACTCTTCCCGCAACGCCCGCAACCCGTAATACGAGCGGGACTTGACCGTGCCCGGCGGAATCCCGAGCCGCTCAGCCGCCTCGGCGACGCTGCGTCCCCGCAAATACATCTGCTCGAGCACCTCGCGATGCTCCGGAGAAAGCCCGTCCAGCGCGGCGAGCACCACCATCGAGTCGACCACCTGATCGGCATGATCCCGCTCAACCGGCCCGCCCGACGCCGCCTCAGCGACCTCCTGCGGCCGAGCCTCCTTCGCCCGGACCCGGTCGATCACCAGATTCCGCACCACGGTGAGCAACCACCCGCGCACCGACCCCCGCCCGTTGACCAGGCTGTCCGGACTCCGCCACGCCCGGACGAGCGCCTCCTGCACCACGTCCTCCGCCGCCGCGCGATCGCCGAGCAGCCGGGTGGCGTAGGCGAGCATCGCCCGCCCATGCTCCTCGAAAAGCGCGCGAACGAGCGCCTCGTCCGCAACCGCCCGCCGATGACGGGCCCTGAACCCGGCCATGCCCCGATCATCCTCCCGCCAGGACCCGATTGTCCCTCGCGGGGTGCGGAACCCGTGCCCCGATCGATACCCGCCCAGCAGCGTGGTTCCGCCGACACGATCGGGGAACGGACCCTCCGCAGGCCCGGGACCTGGGCTAAGTTCGAAATTGATCCAGCCGGAAGGCTTGCTCACCAGGTCGGCGCACGCCGGTGCCGTGCACTGGGATCACCGCCCCGGCCGCCCGACCGCCCTGGAGCCGCCGGGAGCGCTGCGCACACCGCCCTCCCGGCGGCTCCGGGGCACCCAGGGGCTGTTTCCTGCCGATCGCTTCCCGCCCCCGGCCGGTCCCTCGGCAGCCACGGGCTGTTTCCCACCACTCGCTTCCGCCTCCCCGGACCGGCCCCGGTGCCCAGGGACTGTTTCCGGCCGCGCGCCTCCGCCGCCCCGCGCCGATCCCTCGGCAGCTAGGCCTTCAACCGGTTCCGTCCGCTTCTCGCCGCTCGCCTCCGCTAGGCCCGACTGGTTCCCTCCGCGGCCAGGCCTTCAGCCGATTCCGTCCGCTGCACCTTCACCCGGCCCTCCCCGCCGCCGGACCTTCGCTGCACCTTCACCCGACTCCCTGCGCGGCCGGTGCATCGACCAGCAACTGGGGCGGCGGCGATGCCCGGACGGCTTGCGCTGAGCCTGTGGCGGCAATCGCTCTCGAACCTCGCCCGGAACTCCGCGAAGCAAGCGACTGCCGCTCGCCAAAACCTCCGGCAGGAAACCCGCCCGCGCCCGCCTTGCTCGAGTGGCGACTCGGCCGATCACCACCACGAGGGCCGGTACCCGCCTGCTCCGGCCCCGCCGATCGCCTGCCAGACCGCCGCGTCCGCAACCCCAGCAGTCGGCCTGGACCCCAGCCCGGCACCACCGCGCAGCGTCCACAAAGGACTCAAGCCGCGGCGGCCCCCAGGTCGGTCAGCACCACCGGACTCGCCGGTGCGCCCCGGCGGCGGGCGATCTTCACCAAGCCCCGGCGGCGCAGGCGGTCCATCGCCACCGTTTCCCACTGCGGGACCCGTCCGCCGACCGACCACAGGTAGCACTCCGCGGCCCCGACGAATCCGTTGTGGACCACCACCATCCCGCGCCGCACGTCGTCCAGTGCGTGTACGTCCTCCTCGACGAGCACCATGACCGGCTCCCTCCGTCCCCTTCATGGTGAAACTTCGAGGGCCTCCGGCACATCCGGGAATCCACCTCAGGGGTCCCCTGGAGAAACGGGGTCGCCACCGTCTCGCGGGTCTGGCAGGATCGGACAGTGTGCGGCCGCCGACGATCGCGTGCGACGAGTCCGGGGCGGAGGGCGTGAACCTGATCGGCGCGAACACCGCGGTATTCGCGCATGCCGCCGTCCGGCTGGAACCCGCGGCCGCCGCCGAATGTGTTGCGCGGCTTCGGGAACTCATCGGTTCCCCCGCGCTCGAGTACAAAGCCAACCATCTCCTGCGCGCCAAGAACCGCGGCGCACTAGAGTGGCTGCTCACCGAGGCTCTCGCGGACGCCGCCAGCGTGCTGCTCGTCGACAAGGCCCTGTTCCTCGCGGGCAAAATCATCGATCTGCTGGTCGACCAGACCCCCTATCCGGAATGTCTGCGCCGCCGTCCGGACGCCCGCGCTCGCGCCCTGCATCGGGACGGCCCGCGCGTCCACGGCTCCCGCCGCTGGAATGAGTTCCTGCGCTCGTTCACCGGACTGCTGCGTACCTCGAACCGCCGCCTTCCCGCGACGACTCCCGACGAGTTCTTCGCTCAAACGGACGTCCTCGGCGATCTGGTCGCGGCCCGCCCACAGGTCACCGCGCTGCGCGACGAACTCCTCGCCGACCCCGGTCTCGTCCCACCGCTCGACCCGCTGATGCCCGCCCTCGCCGACACGATCGCGTTCTGGCGTGCGGAAAACGTCATCCACGACGAGCAGCCGTCCCTCACCCCGGCCCGGCTCGCGCAACTGCTCGACCCGGTGCCGCGGTGGCGATTCGTCGACTCGAAGTCCGAACCGCGGGTCCAGGCAGCCGATTTCCTGGCCGGAGTCGCCCGGCGGCTGACCGAGGAAACCCTGCACGGCGGCGGGGACGCGGACCTTGTCAAACTGCTGCGGCCGTACGTGCTTCCGGCGTCGGTCTGGATCGGGGAGCCAGCGGACTGAGCGTGGTCACCAGTCCCGCGGATTGACCACGTGCACAGCGGCTTCCTCAGCCGACGCCGCGCCGCCGTCGATGCCGATGTCCGAGGCGTACAACTCGTCCTCGGTGTCCGGTCCGAAGCCCGCGTTGGTGGCCACCAGTCGGCCCGCGCGGCGGTCGCCGACCTCGTCGTCGACCAGTTCGCCGTCGGTGTCGTCCGTGTCGCCGAGGCCGTCGCCGTCGGTCGCGCGGATGTCCGGGAGTTCCCGGGCCAGCCGGCCCGACCAGCTTTCCCCGGCGGCCTCTTCGGCGGCCGTGGTGCCCCAGTCTCGAGTCGCGAGTGGACGTTCCGGCGGCGAGTAACCCTCGTCGTAGGGGTCGGTGTCCTCCAGCGTGTCCTCGGGATCCAGCACTCCGGTGTCGGCGTTGTCTTCGATGTCGTCGTCCACTGCGCCTCCTTCCCGCGTGCTCAGGTTACTGCCGCCCGCTAGCCTGTGCGCTCACACCGGGTGGAGGAACGATGACTCAGTGGAGCGGTCCCACGCTGATCGCCGTGTTCGCCGGATTCGGGCTGGCATTCGTGTTGGTAATGCCGTACGTGGCGATCAGCTATCGCAAACGCGGCGAACTCGGCTTGCTCCGCGCCATCGCCGCACCGGCGTTCCTCGTGTACTGCTTCGCGCTCGTCACCTACACGTTGCTGCCGCTGCCCGACATCGACGCGGCGTACTGCGCGGCACACGAATCGCTGCGGCATCCGGTCTGGAACCCGCTCCAGTTCCTTGACGACATGAAGCAGTTCAACACTGGCCTGCTGGATAATCCGGCGCTGCGCCAGGTGTTGTTCAACGTCGCGTTCTTCGTGCCGTGGGGCGTGTTCCTGCGGCGAATGTTCGAGCGAAGCATCGGATTCGCCATCGTCAGCGGGTTCTTCGTGTCGCTCGCCATCGAGACGACCCAACTGACCGGCGTGTGGTTCCTGATGGAATGCCCGTACCGGCTGTTCGACACCGGCGACCTGATGGCCAACACCGCCGGCGCGGCGGTCGGCGCGCTCCTCGCCCCCGTGCTGCGTCGCTCCGGCCGGTTGCGTCCAGCCGACGAACCGCGTCCCGTCGTCGCCCGGCGGCGACTGCTGGGCATGGTGCTCGACCTGATCGCGGTCACGCTGCTGGGCGTCGTGCTGAGCATGATCGCGCTCGCGGTCCAGTACGTCACGAAGGGCACGCTGCAGAACAACACGCTGCTCGACGAGATCCTCGGCCGCTGGGTGCCCACCGCGGTCCTCCTTCTGCTCGTACCACTGGCGGGCAACGGCGCGACGCCTGGTCAGCGGGCAGTTCTGCTGACGGTCGTGCGCGCGGACGGGCGCCCGCCTTCGGTGCTGCAGTCGATCGTCCGGTTCCTCGTCGGCTCGGGCGGCTACTTCATCCTGGTCGGGCTGGATTCCGGGTGGACGTCGCTGTGGCTGCTGGCGCATCTGGTGTTCATGATCTTCACCCGGGGACATCGCGGCCTGACCGGGCTCGTGTGCCGGTTGTCCGTCGTCGACACCCGGGCGGCGGTTCGCGAGCCAGTTGCCCCGCCAGGGTGATGTCGTTTTTTCGCGAGGTTTAGCCGGACCTCCGGGGCAGACTGGTCGGCGTGTATGAGGACACCGAACGCTGCGTCCGCGCGGTGCAGTCCAAGGACGACCGGTTCGACGGCTGGTTCTTCACCGCGGTGCTGACCACGGGGATCTACTGCCGGCCGAGTTGCCCGGTGGTGCCGCCCAAGGTCGAGAACATGCGCTTCTACCCGAGCGCCGCCGCCGCACAGGCCGCCGGATTCCGCGCCTGTAAACGCTGCCGCCCCGATGCATCGCCCGGTTCGCCGCTGTGGAACGAACGAGCCGACGTCGTCGCGCGCGCCATGCGCCTGATCGGCGACGGGGTCGTCGACCGCGAAGGCGTGCAAGGCCTCGCCGCGCGACTGGGCTACAGCGTGCGGCAGGTGGAACGCCAGGTGCAGGCCGAACTGGGCGCGGGACCGCTCGCGCTCGCCAGGGCGCAGCGCGCCGAGACCGCCCGGTTGCTGATCGAAACCACCACGATGCCGATGAGCGATATCGCGCACGCAGCGGGCTTCTCCAGCATCCGGACGTTCAACGAAACCGTGCGGGCAGTCTTCGCGCTGACCCCGAGCGAGCTGCGCTCCCGCGTACGCGGCGGGAAGCGGAGCAAGTCACCGGGCGTCCTTTCGCTGCGGCTGCCGTTCCGTCGACCGCTGTGTCCGGACAACCTGTTCGGCCACCTGATCGCCACCGCGGTGCCGGGCGTCGAGGAATGGCGCGACGGTGCCTACCGCCGCACCCTGCGACTGCCGAACGGCCACGGCGTGGTGTCGCTCCGCCCGGAGCCGGACCACGTCGCGTGCCGCCTGAGCCTCACCGACCTGCGCGACCTCGCCGCCGCGATCAGCCGTTGCCGCTGGCTGCTGGACCTGGACGCCGACCCAGTAGCGGTCGACGAGCAGCTCGCCGCGGACCCGACCCTCGCTCCCCTGGTCGCCACCGCCCCGGGCAGGCGCGTCCCGCGCACGACCGACTCAGCCGAGTTCGCCGTCCGAGCCGTCCTCGGCCAGCAGGTCTCGACCGCGGCCGCCCGCACCCACGCCGCACGGCTGGTCCTGGCGCACGGCACCCCGATCGAGGACCGGGAAGGCGGCCTGACGCACCTCTTCCCGTCGCCCGAGGCGTTAGCGGACCTAGACCCGGAAACCCTGGCCATGCCCAAGACCCGCCGCACCACCCTCCTTGCCCTGGTGTCCGCGCTGACCTCCGGCGACGTCGACCTCACCGCAGGCGGCGACTGGGTCCACGCCCGCGCGCAACTGGCCGCGCTCCCCGGCTTCGGCCCGTGGACGGTGGAAAGCATCGCCATGCGCGCCCTCGGCGACCCAGACGCCTTCGTCGCGACCGACCTAGGCGTGAAGATCGCCGCCGAAACCCTAGGCCTGCCAACGAGTCCAGCCGCACTGATCGCCCACGCCAGCCGGTGGCAGCCGTGGCGCGCGTACGCGGTCCAGCACCTCTGGGCGACCGGCGACCACCCGATCAACCGGATTCCTGAGGTGGAGGAATCGGCATGACCGTGGTGCACACCGTCATCGACAGCCCAGAAGGCCCACTGACCCTCATGGCCCGCGACGGCGGCCTGGCCGGCCTGTACATCGGCGACGAGCAATACCGCCCGCCCCGCGCCGCCTTCGGCGACCGAGACAACCGCCCGTTCGGCGCGGCGACCCGTCAGCTGAACGAGTACTTCGCCGGTAAGCGAGTCGAGTTCGATCTTCCATTAGCTTTCAGCGGCACTCCTTTCCAAGAGACGGTGTGGCGGGCGCTCCTGCAGATCCCGTACGGCGAGACGACGACCTACCGAGAGCTGGCGGAGTCGATCGGCCGCCCGACGGCGTCCCGCGCGGTCGGCCTGGCGAACGGCCGCAACCCGATCGGCATCGTGGTGCCGTGCCACCGAGTACTGGGCAGCGACGGCTCACTGACCGGCTACGCGGCGGGGATCGACTGCAAACGACGGTTGCTGGAGTTGGAACGGGGCGGGCGGTTGGTTGCGGGACGAGCCGGGTTCGGCCCTGGCCGGTTGAACGGCGGCTGGGGTGGAGGAGCTGGCTCGGACTGGGCGGTTGGTCGCGGGGCGAGCCCTGTTTGGGCCTGGCCGGTTGAACGGCGGTTGGGCTGAATGAGCTGGCTCGGACTGGGCGGTTGGCCGTGGGGCGAGCCCTGTTTGGGCCTGGCCGGTTGAACGGCGGCTGGGGTGGAGGAGCTGGCTCGGACTGGGCGGTTGGCCGTGGCGCGAGCCGGGATCGGGCCTGGTCGGTTGCGCGACGGTTGGGGTCGGTGGGCTGGCTCGGGCTGGGTGGTTGATCGCGGGACGAGCCGAGTTCGGCCCTGGCCGGTTGAACGGCGGTTGGGGTGGAGGAGCTGGCTCGGACCGGGCGGTTGATCGCGGCGCGAGCCGGGTTCGGACCGGTCAGCCGAGCGGCGATTGCGGTGGGCGGGCTGGTTTGGGACTCGGCGGTAGTCACGGGGGCACGGTCGGCCGCGCCGCAACCGGAATGGGTCGGCTCGGGCTGGATGGGGCAGCTCGGGCTGAGTGGCTGGTCGCGGGGTGAGCCCGGTTTGGGCCGGTCGGCTGAGCTGCGGCTGGATTGGACGTCGTCGAGCTGGCCGACTGGGCTGCGGTCGGAGTGGACGTGGTCGGCCCCGGCTCCGCAGCCTCATCCCGCGCTCCGCTGCCTCCCTCTCGTGCTCCGCAGCCTCATCCCGCGCCCGACAGCCGCCTCGTCCCAGGCTTAGCAGTCGCTAGTTGAACCAGCCGTTCACCGTTCCAGAAGTCCAGTGCGCCAGTCACCTCCCCATACGTCCCCTGCTTCAGCACCTCGGCCGCCGCGTGGTGGGCCAGGGAGTATGCCGCCTGGGCGATCGACGTGCCTACGCTCACCCGGCGCACCCCGGCCGCTGCCAGGTCCGAGACTGGGGGCGCGCCCGGTCCGGCCATGGCGCTCACCGGGATCGGCGAGGACTTCGCCAGGTCCGCCAGCACCTCGACGTCCACCAGACCCGGCACGAAAATGCTGTCCGCTCCAGCCTCGGCGTAGACGCGGGCTCGGGTCAGCACGTCGGCGAAGCGGCCGGCGGGTTCGCCGATGCCGAAGAGGTATACGTCGGTCCGGGCGTTGAGCCACAGGTCCGCCAGGCCGGCCGACGCGGCGGCGGCGCGGGCTGCGGTGAAGCGTTCTGCCTGTTCGTCTGGGGTGAAGAGGGTGGCGGTTCCGGCGCGGGAGTCTTCCAGGTTCACGCCAACCGCACCGGCTTCGACGACTCCGGTCACGGTTTCGGCGACAGCCGAGGGGCTAGGCCGTAGCCACCTTCCACGTCCGCCGTCACCGGGAGTTCTACGGCTGCCGCGATCTGGGCGATCACCGCGAGCATTTCCGCGCGGGTGAGGTGTTGGCCGTCGCCTTTGGCCAGGGCCCAGGAGACGCCTCCGCTGGTGGTGGCGATCGCGGGGGCGCCGGCGCGTTCGATGGCGACCGCGCTGCCTGCGTCCCAGGCGTTGGGCAGCACCAGAACGTCGGCGGCGTGGAGTTCGCGGAAGAGTTTTGCCTTGTCCTGCAACGAGTTCATGAGGTTCTCCCCAGTGGCGGGCCCCGGGCGGGGCGACTGGGACGGAACGTATCAGCGGGCACCGACAAAAACCGGAGCCAAGCAGGTCAGGGGAGGTCGAAGCCCAGTTCACGGGCGGCATCGGCGGGGGTCGGCTGGGTCCAGCGGCGAGCGACGGCCTCGTGCGTGGACAGCGAGCGCAACTCGGCTCGGTCCAGGTACAGGATGCCGTGCAGATGGTCGGTCTCGTGCTGGACGATTCGCGCTGGCCAGCCGGACAGTTCCTCGTCCAGTGCCGCGCCAGTTTCGTCGCTGCCGCGAAGCCGGATTCGCAGGGCTCGCGCGACCACAGCCTGCCAGCCGTGCACGCTCAGGCAGCCCTCGAAGAACGCGGCGGTTTCGTCGCCCACTCGGGTGTACGTGGGGTTCACCAGCACGCGGAACGGCAGCGGGACGATTCCGCGGGTGGCGAGAGTGGATTCGGCGACGCCGGGGCGTTCGCGGGCACCGTCCTCAACGACGGCGATCCGGACCGACAGGCCGATCTGCGGCGCGGCGAGGCCGACGCCGGGTGCCGCGCGCATGGTTTCCTTCATGCCTTCGATCAGCGCGGACAGCATTTCCTCGCTCAGCTCGCCCTCGTACGGACGCGCGGCGGCGCGCAGCACTGGGTCGCCTGCCTGCACGATCGGCCACGGCAACGGCTGGGCGAGCAGCTTTTCGACCTGTTCGGCGAGCACCGGCGGACCCCTCTCCAAGGGCAACGGGACAGCGGCATGATCGCACCCGCGCGGAGCACGACACTCGCCCGGGGATCAGGCAAGCTGGCAGCCGTGGCCTACGACGTGAACGCGATCCGCAAGCATTTCCCCGCGCTCGAGGGCGGCGCCGCCCACTTCGACGGACCTGGCGGCTCCCAGGTACCGGACGTAGTCGGCGAAGCAGTGTCCTCGACTCTCTGCGCCGCTATCGCGAACCGCGGCACCGTGACAGCGGCGGAGCGCCGCGCGGACGGCGTCGTGCGCGAAGCCCGCCAAGCCGTCGCTGACTTGCTCGGTGCACGCCCTGAAGGCGTCGTATTCGGCCGCAGCATGACCCAGGTGACGTACGACTTCTCCCGCACACTCGCGAAGAACTGGGGACCAGGAGACGAGGTCGTGGTCACCCGCCTGGACCACGACGCCAACGTCCGGCCGTGGGTACAGGCTGCCGAGGCGCGCGGCGCGACTGTCCGATGGGCGGACTTCGATCCCACGACGGGCGAGTTGCCGACGTCAGCGGTCACCTCGCTGCTCACTGACCGGACGCGGCTGGTCGCGGTCACTGCGGCGTCGAACCTGCTGGGCACCCGGCCCGACATCCCGGCGATTACCGACGCGGTGCGCGAAGCGGGCGCGCTCAGCTACGTGGACGGCGTGCATCTGACGCCGCACGCGCCGGTCGACATCGCGGCTTTGGGCTCGGACTTCTACGCCTGCTCGCCGTACAAGTTCCTCGGCCCGCACCTTGGTCTCCTCGCAGCCGCGCCGGACCTCCTGGAGACACTGCAGCCGGACAAGCTGCTGCCGTCGAGCAACACCGTTCCTGAGCGCTTCGAGCTGGGTACGTTGCCGTACGAACTGCTCGCGGGCACGACCGCAGCTATCGACTTCCTCGCCGGACTAGTGCCGAGCGAAGGCAGCCGCCGCGAACGTTTGCGTACGTCGTTGACGGCGCTCGAAGCGCATGAAGAAGCACTGCTGCAGCGGTTGGAGGACGGCCTCGCTGCTCTGCCGCGCGTCGTGCGTTACGGCTCGCCGACGCGGCACCGTACGCCGACAGTGCTGTTCTCGGTCACCGGTCTCACCCCGCAGGCGGTGTACGAACGCCTCGGTGCGCAAGGGATCAACGCGCCTGCTTCGACGTTCTACGCCATCGAGTGCGCACGGCACCTCGGCCTTGGCGACACTGGTGCCGTACGCGCGGGCATCGCGCCGTACACGACTGCAGCGGAGGTCGATCTGCTGCTCGCTGCCGTTGCGGAGCTGTGAATGAGCATCGAGACGACCGTCGACGGACAGGTCACCACCGTCACCATCAACCGTCCGGAGAAGCGGAACGCGCTCACGAAGGCGATGTACATCGCCCTCGCCGACGCCTTCGACGCTGTCCGCACCCCAATCGTCGTACTGAGCGGAGCTGGCGGCGCGTTCACCGCAGGCAACGACCTCGGCGACTTCCTCGCGCACGAAGCCGGTGACAGTACGAAGACTCCTGCGCGAGTCTTCCAAGAGGCATTGCTCGCAACGCAGGCTGTAGTGGTCGCGTCGGTGGACGGTCCGGCTGTCGGCATCGGCGCGACCCTCCTGCTGCACTGCGACCTCGTCTACGCCACCGAACGCAGCTACCTGCAGTTCCCGTTCGTCCCGTTGGGATTGGTGCCGGAGTTCGGCAGCAGTTACGCCCTACCGCGCCGCGTCGGTCCACAGCGGGCGACGGAGCTACTGCTGTTCGGAGAACGGCTCCCGGCGGCCGAAGCGGCGCAACTCGGGTTGGTCAACGAAGTGCTCCCGGACGCGACAGCGCTGAGTAAGCGGGTCTCGGAACGCGTGACGACACTCGCGGAACGGTCAGTGCGCGCGTTGACGACCACGCGCGCGCTGTTGCACGACCGCACCGACACGAGTGTCGAAGAGCGAATGGAGTCGGAGAGTAAGCACTTCGCCGAACTGCTGCACGACCCGGACACTGTCCAGACGTTGCGCGCGAAGCTCGACAGGCGTTAGCGACGACGGCGCTTGTCCACAGCGGCGTCGAGAACCGGACCGAGTTCCTCGACAACGGTGTCGAGCGCCGAGACGGAACGCTCCACTCGCGCCAGCACCACGGCACCTTCGAGCGCGCTGATCATCAGCACCGCCAACGAAGCAGCGCGCGCCGCCGGTACGCCCATCTGCTCCAACGCGGACACGATGGGCTTCCGCCACTCAACGAACGCGTCGTTAGCGCGCTCGCGCAACGGTTCGCTCGATGCCGCTGTGTCGGTGACTGTGGCCACCAGCGGACAACCGCCGCCGTACCCGATCTCGATGAACTCTCGGCGCCACTGCTCGACAACGGCGGCGAAGAGCGCGGACGGCGTCGGGTCGTCGAGAGAGTCCATCGCGCGCGTTACGCGGCGCGCGGCGTAACGGCCCGCCCAGTCGATGGCCTCGCCGAACAGCTGTTCCTTACCGCCCGGGAAGTAGTGCTGCAGCGACCCCCGCGGCGCTTCGGCATGCGCCACCACTTCGCGCATCCCAGTGCCGCTCAGACCTTGCGTACGCAGCAACTGCGCAGCGCTGAAGACCATCCGGTCGCGCGCCGGCCGTTCCGTCATCGAGCGTCTCCTCCGTGACTGTCAGCTCGTACTCGTTCTCTCCGCCGTACCCCGGGACGAAGCGGAACCCGCACGCCCGCAGCAATCCTTCCGCGGCGACGTTGCCCTCCTGCACCGTGGCGTGCAACGTCCAACCGCGCCACCGCTCGGCGGCCAGCCCGACCAGGCCGCGGCCGATGCCCCGCCGCTGCCAGCCGTCGGCGACGAGCAGCCCCAGCTCGACGCGGCGGTCGTCCTCCGGAACCGCGTTCAGCAGTCCGGCGGGCGCGCCCGAGGCCTCGGCGACGAGCGCGGTGCCGGCGAGGAGGAACCGCTGGTACCGGGCAAGGACTGCCTCCGGCTCGATCGCGCCGCCGAGGGTGAAGCGGCGGCTCAGCGATTCCGGCGAGCAGGCCCGGACGAGGTCGGCCACGGAACCGGCGGTAGCCGGTCGCACGGCGGTCATGACAGTCGTCATAAACCGAGAGTGGCACACGGCCGTGACTATGACAAGCGTCATGGGAGATGTCACGCTGCCGACACGGCCCGCGCGATCCGGCGGCCCCGGCGCCCGCGGACGGCCACCGGTTTCGGGTAAGGCGAATTAACTTATCGTGCCCGCGATACCCCATCGGCGGTAATTCCACCGATTAATCGGGTGCCGAACACGATGCGTGGTCGCCGGGCCTCTTTGGGTGAAAATGGTTCCCGATACCTGCCGGGAAGCCGTTTTCTCCTTATATTTTCCTGGACGCTCCGGCATGCGAGCAAAGGAGATACGGCCATGACCCAGTCGCTCGAGGTTCCGACGAAGGAATTCTGTCTCGACTGGACGATGGACGGCGCCAATGGCGGCCGGGTGCACTTCACCCTGTCCGGCCAGGTGAGCCTTTTGGACGGCAAGCGGTTCTACAAGATCGACGGCGTGCTGTACATCGCCGACGGCAGCGCGTACTGCCGGGAGATCGGGAACCCGCGGCTGCACGTGCGGCGCAACGGCGTCGAGGAGAGCGGACGGCAATGGGGCTGGGAACCGATCAGTTCCCGCAAGAGCGCGAACCGGCTCTGCACAATGGACGGTTATTTCGTGCGCACGGGCTACTGGGCCCCCGCCGATCGCAGCATCCAACTCGGAATAGTCGCCGAGCACGGAATCACCCGGCGGCGGACGCACAGCTCTACCGCGACGATTCGGCTCGTCGACTGAATGCCTCTCGGATATCGGGATTGTTCCAGGCTTTGCGATTTCGCGACGGCTCGGACAGGCACGCCTGTCCGAGCCGCCCGCGTTCCGGGCCGCCCAGGACCGCAAGATCGCTTACCCGCCAAGCCAAAACCACGCGAATCAGACATCCGCCCGACGCGCGCCCGTCCGCGCGCCTGCCCGGCGAAACACCCGTCCCCGGCAACGCACCCCGCCCGCGAGACATTGGCCTGGACCACTCACGAGCGACAACCGCCGCTCGTCGTCACCCACATGGGTAAACCCCTGTCCCGGAGGTAAGCAGGAACACACCGGATCCCCAGGAAAAACGTGAAAAACGTTGTGCGGGACACAGCGCTCGCGCGCGCGAAAGAGGACCATGGGAGCCATGCGGAACAGGACTCGGGCAGGCAGACCACCACACCCTGGTAAACGATTGCTCCGACGGCTCGGCGCCGTGCGCAACCCGCTCGTTCGCCGGTCGGATCGGATCGAAGGCGTACTCGCCGGGATCGTCACGCTGATCGCGCTCGTCGCGATTCCGTTCGCCATGATGATCGGCAGCGCGGACATCGACGCGGAGACCGCCGCGTCGGAAGCGCAGCTGCAGTCCCGGCACCAGGTGACCGCGACAGTGCTCACGACGGCGACGCAGCCAGCCGCTTCCGTCGGCGACAGCGCGCCGATCGCCAACACCGCGCGCGTGAACGCGGTCTGGAAGCCGCCGAACGGCGCGCAGCGGACCGGCGTCATCACGGTGCCCAGCGCCGCCGCGACCGAAGGCTCGACCACCGAGATCTGGCTCGACAACTCCGGCAAGCAGACCACCGCCCCGCTGACGCACGCGGACGCGGTCACCAACGGCGTGCTCGTCGCGGCCTTCTGCTGGCTGTGCGTGGTCGCCGTGCTGGCCGGCGCGTTCTGGGTGGCGCGGCGAGTGCTCGACCACCGGCGCGCGGCGCGGTGGGCGGCCGAATGGGCGCAGCTCGCCGGTCCGGAAGCGGTTCGCTGACACCTCCGCATGCTTGGCGCGGTCGCGGTGCCGGTGGGTGATGGCTAGCCCACCGGTGCCGTCGGCCCAGTCCCGTCGCATCTCCGCAAGCTGTCCGCGATCGCTTTACTGATCAGCTCCGCGAACCGTGCGTGACCGCCGTATTGATCAACTCCGCAATCCACCGACACCTCCGCGAACCATGCGCGATCACGGTGCGGCCAGCGGCTTTCCGACCTGAAGCACGGGCGTAGTGCGCCGGCCCGGAGGCAGCCCGCGCTCACGTGCGCTGCCTCCGGGCCCGGCCCCGGCGGACCGAGCGGGGCGACACCCCCAGCGTCGCCCCGGGCCGGTACTACGCCTGCCGCCCTGCCCGGATGTGGCGAGTTAGCCACCAGCTATCTCGTCGGGGCACAGTCTTGTGGAGCCCTCCGGCGATTGTCAACTGTGAGCTAATCTGAGATAGTCGCCTTAGCTGAGAGCAATCAGCTGCAACTGGAGGGGCGTAGCAGCATGTCCGAAGACACCCGGCCGGAGGATGCCCGGCCCACCCTGGCCTCCAGACTCGACGACCTCTTCCGCACCGTCCGCCCGCAAGGCAAGCACTGGACGAACGCCGAGGTGGCGGCCGAACTGAAGCGGGTCTCGCCGGAGCTGAAGGTCGGCGCGGTGTACTTGTCTCAGCTACGCACCGGCAAACGCACCAACCCCTCCCAGGAACTGCTTGCCGCGCTGGCGAAATTCTTCGGCGTGTCCGTCGCGTACTTCTTCGACGACGAGGTCGCCGGCTCCGTGCTGTCCGAACTGGCCGCGGTGGAGGCGATGCGCCAGGCAGGCGTCCGCGCGGTCGCGATGCGCGCGGCGGGCATGCGCGAGGAAAACCTCCAGGCGATCACCACGATCATGGACCAATATCGCAAGATGCAGGGGCTGCCCCCGGTCACGGACGAAGCGGCGCGGTGACCGGCACCCCGTCCGAAGCCCCGCAGCGGCGCGAGCAGCTGCGCCGGATGCGCGACGAAGGCGCCCGGCGGATAGCCGAACTCGACCTGCCGCCGAAATACGACCTGGCCACGCTCTGCGCGCGCCTTGGCGAGATCCGCGAACGGCCGATCACCCTAGTGCCGTTGCCGATGCCCGCGTCACACCCGTGCGGCATGTGGGTAGCCGCACGGGGCGAGGACCTGATCTTCTTCGACGCCAACACCACCGGGGCGCACCAGGAGCACATCATCTTGCACGAGCTGGGTCACATCATCTGCTGCCATCGCGGCTCGGGTCTCCTTGACGACGAGAGCGCCCGCTCGCTGTTCCCCAACCTGGACCCGGACATCGTCCGGGACATGCTGATGCGCGCCACCTACGACGACGCACAGGAACAGGAAGCCGAGATCATCGCCTTCCTGCTGTCCGAACGCATGGGCACCCCCGCGAAACCCATCGCCGAAACCCCCAAAGCAGGGGAAAAGCCGATGGACCGGATCGAACGCTCCCTCCTCTAGCGGGTCGGAACCGTCCGTGAGGGCCGCCTTCACGGACTTAGATTCCCTCAAGGAGTCCTCCACGACCCGCCCGAAACCGCCACCGACGCACCCACCCAGCCGTGCACCCATACCACCCCCGCACCCCGATACGAAGCCAAAATGCGGTCTGAGGGTGCTTGTCAAGGCATCTTTCCCGCCTTGACAAGCACCCTCAGACCGTCATCACAATCAAGCTTCGGGGTGCCCCACAACCACCCCGGCGCAATGTCGCCCCCCAGGGCGACGAGCCGTCACCGCCCCCGCAACCGAGCCAACTCCGTAGCCACAGTCCCCACCGCGTACCGCACCTGATCCTCCCGATGCTCGCTGGTCACAAAGAACCGCAACCGAGCCAACTCCTCCTCCACAGCCGGATACAAAATCGGATCCACCACAACCCCCCGCTCATACAACGCGGTAGCCAGCTTCAACGTGGTATCCGAATCCCCCACCACACAAGGCACAATCGGCGTATCCCCAGCCGACCCCGTCGGCAACCCAACCTCCGTCGCCAACCGAAGAAACAACCGGGAATTATCCCGCAACCGCACCAACCGCTCCGGTTCCTCCTGCAAAACCCGAAGCGCGGCAAGGGAAGCAGCCGCATTCCCCGGCGTAATCCCCACACTGTAAACAAACCCAGGCAACGAATACCGCAACCACCGCACCGTCCGAGCCGACCCAGCCAGATACCCGCCACACCCGGCCAGCGACTTCGACAACGTCCCCATCCACAGATCAACACCAGACCGGTCAACCGCGAAGTGGTCCCCCACCCCAGCCCCACGCGGCCCCATCGTGCCGATACTGTGCGCCTCATCAACCATCAGCAACGCCCCATAGCGCCGCTTCAACTCGATAAGACGAGGCAGATCAGCGACATCCCCATCCATGCTGTAAACGCCTTCGACCACAATCAACACCCGCCGGAACCGCGAGCGCGACCGCCGCAGCACATCCTCCAGCCGCGCAGTGTCATTGTGCGGGAACGGCTGCCGCGTAGCCCCCGACAGCGCACAGCCCTGCAGAATACTGTCGTGCGCCAGCGAATCATGCAGGATCAGATCGCCCGGCCCGACCAAATGCCCAATCGCCCCAACGTTAGTCGCGTGCCCGCTCACCATCACCAGACTGTCCTCGACGCCGAGGAACGCGGCCAGCTCGGTCTCCAGATCACGCGACAAATCACGATCACCAGCAAGCAACCGACTGCCGGAAACCGAAGTCCCGTACCGATCGACAGCCTCATGCACGGCCGCGGTCACCGCCGGATGCCCAGCCAGCCCAAGGTAGTTGTAGCTGGAGAAGGACAAATACTCCCGCCCGGCAACCGACGTCGTGGCGTCCATCCGCCCCTGATGCTTGCGGAAGTACGGATTCGGCACGCCGAGGTCGTCGAACTCCTTCAACCTCGCCTCGATCGCCGCCGCCTCCGGGAACTCCTCGATCGCCGCGCTCGCCGGGTCCCACGCCGGAGCCGGAGCGGCCGGCGGAGCCGCAGCGGGCACCAAAGCCGTTGCGGGAGCGAGCATTCCGGCTACCGCGCCCACTGTCAGCGCACCCGACTGCTCGACCTCCAACGGCAGGTCCGGGAACCGCTTGCGCAGCCGTCCTTCCAGCTCGGTGAGCATCAGCGAGTCGAAGCCGAGGTCGTCCACGAGCAACTGCCCGGCGTACAGCTCGCTGACCGGGAACGCCGTTGTCCGCGCGACTTCTTCGAGTACGACAGCCAGCACGTCCCGCGCGGACGTCGTCTCCTCTGCCTCCTCGACCGGCGCGGCGGTGGCGCCGAGCGGCTCCAGCGTCTGCGCTTTGGCGAGCTTCGCGTCGTCGACGACCCAGTGCCGGCGCGGGCTGAGCGGGCTTGGCGGCAGCGTGCAGCGCGGCAGGCCCTCCGCGACCGGCCGGAGCCCTGTCCCAGTCACGGCGCGCGGGGCCAGCTCTGCCGGTGCGCCGTCCTCGACCTGTTCCTCCCCCGGTGACACGACGCCAGCGAACACGCCTGGCACCAGCTCGCCGGACTGCCCGGATTCGAGCGCGACCGACGCGTCGACCAGCTTGGCGACCGCGTCCGCGATGTCGTCCGCCGCGACCGCCAGCCGTTCCGGGAAGAGCGTCCGGCGGGCGAGGGTGCCCGCGACCGCGGCCAGCGGCGGATTCTCGCGGCCGAGCGTCTCGGCCATCTCGCGGGCGTGCCGCGCCAGCCCGGCCCGGTCCCGCGCGGTGAGCAGCAGCAGCCGCGGCGTCTCCTCGCCCGGAGCTTCCTGCGCCGTTTCCTCGACGACCACGTGCACGTTCGAGCCGCCGAAGCCGAACGCGCTCACTCCTGCCCGGCGCGGGCCGTCGCTCTCCCACGGAGTGACCCGCCCAGCCACCTGGAGCCCGGCGTCCCGCAGCGACAGATGCTCAGCCGGCTCGAACTCCGGCTGCGGCAGGATCTGTCCCTTGTGGACGGCCAAAATGGACTTGATCAGACCGGCGATGCCAGCGGTGCCAAGGGAATGGCCGACCACCGACTTCGCCGCACCGAGATACGCGGAATTTTCCGCACCGCGGCGCAGCTCGGTCAGCGCGCTGATCTCCACGTCGTCACCGACCGCGGTCGCGGTGCCGTGTGCTTCCAGGAAGCCCACTGACGCCGGGTCGACGCCCGCGTCTTTGTAGGCCCGCCGCAGCGCCAGCAGCTGCCCGGATTCCTGCGGCATCATGCCGCCCTTCACCGCGCCGTCGTTGGACAGCCCGACGCCGCGGATCACCGCGTACACCCGGTCGCCCGCCGCCCGCGCGTCGGCGAGCGGACGCAGCACCAGCACCCCGGCCCCCTCGCCGAGCACGAAGCCGTCAGCCCGTCGGTCGAACGGACGGCATTCGCCGGTGCGCGAGATCGCGCCGATCCGGCACAGGCCCACGAACAGGTCCGGGGCCAGGATCAGCTGCGCACCGCCGGCGACCGCGATCCGGCACCGGCCCGCACGCAGCGCGAACACCGCGTTCGCCACCGCCGTGAGCCCGCCGGAACAGGCCGAATCGAGCGCGTAGCTCTCGCCGTGCAGGTCGAAGACGTTGCTGATCGAACTCGGCCCCATGTTCAGCAGCAGCCCGGCCATCGCGGTGGCGTGCAGCCCGCTGACCGCGGACGCCGCCTCGGCCATCGCCGGATCGCCGGGACGGCCGAACTCGCCGCCGATCAGCTGCTTCAGCCGCAGGTGCAGCGTGCTCATGTCGCGGTAGCCGCTGTCGCTGAGCGACATGATCACCGAGGTGTCGTCGCGGTCGAACCCCTCGGCCTCCCAGCCCGCGTCCTGCAGCGCCTCGCGGGTCAGGTCGACCAGCAGCCGGTGCTGCGGGTCGAGCGATTTGGCCCGCCGCGGCGGGATTTTGTAGTGCCCGGCGTCGAAGTCCCCGACGCCGTCGAGCAGCGCCATGCGGTCGGAGTAGACCGCCGCGCTGTCCCGGAAATCGTCGTTGTAGAACGCTTCGCGCCGCCACCGCGAATCCGGCACTCGCCGAAACTGCGGTTTGGGCTCGCTCAGCAGATCCCAGTACTCGTTGACGTTGCGCGCCCCCGGAAAACGACAGCCCATTCCGACAACGGCGATGGCCTGGTTATTTTCGGATTCTTCCCACCCAGATCCTGCAGACCCCATGGCATGACTTCCTCGTGCCGATTCCCACCCAGTCGACACCGAGATTGCCCGTCTTTACCCGGTTTTTCAAGGGCATTGGGCAATATGCGCGAGGAATGCACAGAAAACTCAACTCACGGTAGCCAAGCGATCACGCCACCAGGCCACGGTCGCCGCGAATTGATCTTTCTCCTTAGTCGGCGCGATATCGAAAAACTCCTGCGCGGCACGGGAATCGAGCACGTACGGCCGGTCGAACTGGTACCGGACCTCCCGCAACTCGCGTAACATGGATGAAACAAGCGCGCCCGCTCTCAGTAACGTCGGAGAAAGGCGTTGCACAGCCACCGGAGCGACTCCGGCCGCCTCGCACAGCATCGCGACCATCACCCGGGCGGACCTCGGCGGACCAGTCGGCACATGCCACGTCCTGCCCCAAGCCTTTTCTTCCCGCCCGGCCGCGACCAGAGTCCGCGCGACATCGGGAATGTAGCTCCAACTGTGCGGGGCGTCCGGATCGCCGAACACCTGCACCTTCTGTTCGCGCAGCACGTTAGGCACGACGCGCGCCGCGAGATGGCCGCCGTCGGTCACTCCGGGACCGAAGAAATCGGAGGCACGCACCTCGACCATGCGGAACCGGCCCTCGTCGTGCATTGCGTGCAGCTGTTCGGACAGCAAAGCCCGGACCCTGCCCTTGGTTCCGGTGGCCGCGAGCGGCAGATTCTCGGTGAGCGGGCCGTCGACTGGTCCGTACCCGTACAAATTCCCCAGCGACACGAGCAGCGCGTCATTCGCTTCGGCCGCGGCGCAGATCGAGGCCTGCAGCGGCGGCCAATCGGTCGCCCACCGAGGATAAGGCGGGCTCGCGCAGCTGTAGATCGCGGCCGCGCCCTCGGTCGCCTCGACGAGTGCGTCCTGGTCCGCGGCGTCGAGCGCGACGTGCTCCAGCCCCGGTTCGTCCTCCTTCGGCGAACGGCTGATCACCCGGACTTGTTCTCCTCGGCCGGCGAGCAGCGCAGCCGTGGCCGCTCCCGCCGGTCCGAATCCGATCACCACCTGAAGAGCCATGGCCGACACCCTAACCAGCGGCGCATCCCGTTGCGGCCGTTCACGACCCGGCCGCCCGCCGTTCACCGGCGAGTCCGCCCCAGCGGATCTCGAGCAGGACGCCGACACCGGCTGTCCACTCGGAATTACCCCAGGCCAGGACCAGTTTTCCGGCCCTAGTTCCGCCACTCGCGGTGGTGTATGGTCGCCGATCGTGGACATTTCCGCCAACGCTGCCCCGCACACCGTTCCGCCCGCCGGGCACTGACCGCATTCCGGGGGCGCGAGTGAACACCCTGAAGATCATCCTGTTCTCGTTGTCGGCGGTCTCCTCGTACGCGGCCTTGCTGTACAAGCTTTTCTCGATGCGCCGGTCGTGGCGCGACCCGGCCTACATCGTGCTGATGACGACGCTGATCCTGCAGTGCGTCACCTTCACCCTCGGCGCGATCTCGCTCAGCATCGGCTCGCTGTTCGGGATCCCCAATCTCGCTATCTTGATCTTGCACCTGGCCGCGGTCGCGTACTGCATCAGCGCGCAGCTGCTGCTGATGCTGTGGGCGAATCCGCCGTCGGAGATACGCACGCGGATCCGGGCGTGGATCTTCTCCGGCGCGGCCCTGTTCGTGGTGCTGATCGCGCTGTTCTTCATCGGCAACAAGCCCGGCACGCCAGGGACCGCGTTCGCCGTCGGCAGCAGCGACCCGGTGATCCTCACGTATCTGCTGCTGTTCATCATTTCGCAGGCAGTGCCGTGCGTGACGATCTACCTGCAGTGCCTCCCGTACGCGCGGAGCACGTCGCGGGTGTGGCTGCGCCGGACGTTGCGGACGCTGGCGGTCGGCGCGGTCGTGCTGTTCCTCTACTGCGCGACGCGCGCGCTGAACATCGTGAGCCCGATCCTTGGCTGGCATCTCGGCGCGTGGGCAATCCTGCCGTCGGTGTTCAGCGCGGTGGGCATCGCGATCGTGTCGTTCGGGCTGACCATGCCGTCGTGGGGCGAGCACGTGTCGTCGCTCGCGCGGTGGCAGCGCAACTACCGTTCTTACCGCGCGCTCTACCCGCTGTGGCATTCGCTGTACGAATCCTCGCCGGACATCGCGCTCGAACCGCCGACCGCGGGCGACACCGATCGGCGCTGGTCAGATCTGCACTACCGGCTGCACCGCCGGGTGATCGAAATCCGCGACGGCTGGCGCGCGCTGCGGCCGTACATGGACCGCGCCGACTCCCCGGACGGCGACCAGGCGATGGCCGAGGCCCGCAAGATCCGGCAGGCGCTCGAGGCGAAAACCTCCGGCGTGACCCCGGCGGAAAGCCAGGACAACGGCGCGTTCGACGACCACGACGCGAAGACGTTCGCCGCCGAAGTCGCTTGGCTCACCCAGGTTTCGGAGGCCTACGGCAAGCTCGCCTGAGGCTGCGACTGCGGCTGGGGCACGTCGCCCAGCAGCGTCTGGCCCTTCGTCAGCCACGCGAAACCGAACGCGAACACCGCCAGCGACTCCAGCCAGAGCGTCGGATGCAGGTCCGCGGTGGCGGCGCTGAAGAACAGCCCGTTGACGACGATCAGCACCAGGCACGCGAGCATCACGATGCCGCAGGTCCGGTAGACGGCGTTGCGCGAACGTTTGCGCTTGGTCGGCGCACCGTCGTCCTTGGTGAACAGGAAGAGGCAGAAGAACGCGAGGGTGAGGAAGAAGATCGCGGCGAACGCGAGGTGCGCGACACCGATCGCGTGCTGGGTGGGCGTCGGCGAGACCGGCTGGGTCGGGAACAGCGCGACGCCGATCCCGGCGACCGCGGCGATGTTGGCCGCGATGTCGTCTACGCGGCCGTAACCGCGGTAGGCGATCAGGAACACGCCGATCGCGCACAACGTGCCGACGAAGACGTTACGGAGATCGCTGTAGTAGTAGCCGCTGAGCGAGCCGAGCAAGCCGCCGCCCTCCAGCAGTTGCTTGCCGGCGATCACGACGATCGGCAGCAGGATCCCCAGCACCCCGATGGCGCGGCGAAGGAACAGGTAAGAGCGCACGAAAGCAGTCATGGCACGGCTCCCCGAAGTCGTGCACTCTTTGTACCTGTTCCGTCACCGGACCACCGGGCAAACGAGGAAATCCACCGGTTCAGCCCAGAAGATCGTCCAATTCCGCGAGAAGTTTCGCCTTCGGCCGCGCGCCGACGAACTTCGCGACCGGCGCGCCGTCGCGGAACACCATCAGCGTCGGCAGCGCCATCACCTGGTAGGCGCGCATGGTTTCGGGATTCTCGTCGGTGTTCAGCTCGCGCACGGTGAGCCCGGGCCGTTCCGCGGAGATCTCGGCGAGCACCGGCGCGATCATCCGGCACGGCGGGCACCAGTCGGCGGTGAAATCGACCAGAACGGGCTGGTCGTGCTCCAGTACCTCGGCGGCGAAGGTGGCGTCGGTGGTCATCGGGACTCCTCGGATTCAGCAGTGCATGGGTCGGCCGCGCGAGCGGTGGCGGCGGCGAGCTTGTCGAGCAGAGCGGCGCGGACCGCGGCGAGGTCGCGCATACAGGCCTCGACCTCGTCCAGCTTCCGCCGGTACACCTCGACCGAGGCGGGACATTCGTCGCCCGCGTCGTGGCCGGTGCGGAGGCAGTCGACGAACGGGCGGGTGTCGTCGAGGCTGAACCCGACCGTGCGCAACGTCTGGATTTCGGTGACCAGCCGCAGGTCGTCCTCGTCGTACTCGCGATAGCCGTTCGCCGCACGCGCCGCGGGGAGCAGGCCCTGCGCCTCGTAAAACCGCAGGGCCCGCGTGGTGGTCCCAGCTCGTTGGGCTAGTTCGCCGATCCGCATGTCTTCGACGCTAAACCTTCTCCTCAGCGTCAAGGCAAGGCGTGCGCGCGAGGTTGCGGGTACTCGCGGAACTTGACCGCGTTCGCCGCGCGGTTGCCCATGTACTCGAAGACGCGGCGGCCGATCGGACCGGACAGCCGACGGTACATCTGATTGCGCTTGCGCAGCTTCTCCTCGGTGGCCGGCACCAGGAAGTCGCCCGAACCGGCACCGTTGCGCTGTCCGACGCGGGCGGGTTTGCGCAGCCGCTGCTCGTAGCGGGCGAACGCGGTCGCGTGGTCGCCGCCGGCCGCGGCGAGTTCTCCAGCCAGCACCTGCGCGCCCATCATCGCGAGCCCGGTGCCGGATCCGCCCGGCCCGGCGCACCAGGCAGCGTCGCCGAGCAGCACGACCCGGCCGCGCGACCAGCTGTCGAGCTTGATCTGGCCGACGGTGTCGAAGTACAGGTCAGGCGCGTCGTCGACGGCGGTGAGCAGCTGCGGGAGTTCCCATCCGGCACCGGCAAAGACCGTCTTGACGATGTCCTTCTGCCGGGCCAGATCGGGGCGGCCGTACCCGTCCGGGTCGCCGCGGAAGGTGAGGCCGACCGTGACCGTCTCCGGGTCCAGGTGGCTGGCGACGATCGCGCCGAGGCCGGGTTCGTTGTAGAGCAGACCTGCGTGGTCGAGGCGGAGGTGGTTGGGCGCGGTGAAGCCGGCGACGTGGTAGCCGAGGTCGGTGCGGAATTTCGCCTCCGGACCGAACGCGGCCGTCCGCACACCGGAGTGGATGCCGTCCGCGCCGACGACCAGGTCGAACCTGCGCGGGGCACCGTGGCGGAAGGTGACGTCGACGCCGTCCGCGGTCTCGGCGAGTGAGGTGACGCGGTCGCCGAAGACGTACTCGGTGTAGTCCTTGGTGCGGTCGTAGAGGATGCGGGCGAGGTCGCCGCGCAGGACTTCCAGCTCGCCGTTGGTGAACCCGCTCGGCAGGGTGAAGGCGGGCTGTCCGGCCGGGTCGAGCTGCACCTGCTCGCGCAGCGCGGTCTCGTGTTCCCGCAGGTCGTCGAGCAGGCCCATCGCTTTGACGAGCTTCATCTGCTCGCCGCGGAAGTCGACTGCCTGCCCGCCCGGCCGCAGCCGCGGCGCGGCCTCGACGACGGTCACCGAATAGCCGTAACGGTGCAGCCAGTAGGCGGCGGACGGGCCCGCGACGCTGGCGCCGGACACGAGAACGGTCTTGCTGGTCATCTCTGCTCCCCTGGGTCGGTAGGCGATGCCGCAACACTGCGGCGCACCGCTTACCGCGCCCGCACGGAGCGCTGACGGCCTCGGTCAGTCCTCGGCCAGCCGGGTGAGCATCCGGGAGAAGACGCGGCCGAGCAGCTCCAGTTCGGGACCGCTGACCTGGTCGAAGAAGTACCGGCGCACGAGTTCGCCGTGCTGCTCCTTGGCCGACTCGACCGCCGCGCGCCCGGCGTCGGTGAGCCGAACGTTCGCCCCGCGCGCGTCCTCGGTGCAGTTCTCCCGCGTGACCAGCCCGCGCTTGCACATCCGGCTCACGTGATGCGACAGCCGGCTGCGGTCCCATTCGACGAGCGCGCCGAGTTCCCGCATCCGCAGCACGCCGCCGGGCTCGTTCGCGAGCGGGACGAGGAGGGCGTAATCGGCCCCGGAGATGCCGGCGTCGCGTTCCAGCTGCCGGTCGAGCGCGCTCCCGAGCACCCGCTGCACGCGCTGGTAGGAACACCAGACCTCGGCCTCGCGCCGATCGGGAACCACGTCAGCCATCCGGCGATTCTACAAAGAGCGGGCGGGTTTTCGCGCCGGTGCGTAAGTTGGGAGAGTGACCAGGTCCGAGCGAGAAACCTTCTTTCGTGCCTTCCACACAAGCCATCCGGCGGTTACCTCGCGCAGTTTCGGCGACGGGCGAAGCGCGGACGGACGGTCGAGTTACGAGCTGCTGCGGGACGAGATCGCCGATGCCGGACCCGTGCTCGATCTGGCTTGCGGCGACGGATTCCTGCTCGACCTGCTTGCCGAACGCGGATATCAGGCGACCGGGATCGACGTGTCGAGCACGGATCTTGCCCTTGCCAGGCAACGTCCGGCGACGGTGGTGGAAGCGCGGGCACAGCAGCTGCCGTTCGCGGACAACGCGTTCGGTGCCTGCGTGTCGCACATGGCGTTCATGCTGATGTCCGAAATCGACCAGGTCGCCGCCGAGCTGGCACGCGTCCTGCGGCCAGGCGGGCAGCTCGCACTTGTCCTTGGCGGCGGGCCTGCGGGCAACGAGGCGTATGCACTGTTCGGCAAGCTGCTCAGGGAAATCCTCGCCGAAGTCCCGGCTGAGCAGCAGCTCCCCCGGCTCGGCGACAAGCGCACCAGGAGTCAGGCCGGAGTGGACGAAATCCTCGGCCCGGCCGGATTCGCCCCGGTGCGGTGGCGCACCGAGGCGATCGACTTCAGCGGGTCGCTCGAGCAGGCCTGGGACTTCGTTTCGGTGACCTACAACCTCTTCCCGCTCGGCGAATCCGCCTCCCGGAAGCTGAAAGCCGCATTTTTCGCCGAAGCTCCCGCCCTGGCTACCCCCGATGGGCTGATTCCGCTTGTCTTCCAGGTACATCTGGCCAGCACCCACACCGTCCACAAAGGACACTAAACCCGCACTAGTGGCACCGCTCACCTTCTGGCAAGATCGAGGACTCTGACGTCTCCAGTTCACGCCGAAGGGGCAAGGCATTGGGTCTGGGCAGGAAACTGGCCGTCGCCGCCACCGCGGTCAGCGCGGCGACGGCGTTGTTCACCGCGGCACCGGCGAGCGCCGCGGCCGCGCCGATCGACTGGAAGCCGTGCCCGACCGGGCAGGGCGTCGAATGCGGGAAGCTCACCGTGCCGCTCGACTGGGACCGGCCCGGCGACGGGACGATCCAGATCGCGCTCGCGCGGCGCAAGGCCACCGATCCCGCGCACCGGATCGGTTCGGTGCTCATGGACCCCGGCGGGCCGGGCGGCGCGGGCGCGGGCGAGGTGCAGGGCGGCTGGACGCTGTCGCCGAAGATCGCCGCGCGGTTCGACACGGTCGGGTTCGATCCGCGCGGCGTCGGGGAAAGCACCGCGATCAAGTGCGGGCTCGACGAGATCACCGCGAAAAATCCCGTACTGCCCAAGAATTCCGCTGAATTCCAGCAGCTGCTCGCGTACAACCGCGCGCTCGGGCGCAGCTGCGAGCGGATCACCGGACCGCTCGCCACCCACTCCGACACCCGCAGCGTGGTGCGCGACATGGACGCGATCCGCGCCGCGCTCGGCGACCAGAAGCTGACCTACTACGGCGTTTCCTACGGCACGCTGATGGGCCAGCAGTACGCCGAGACGTACCCGGACCGGGTGCGCGCACTCGTGCTCGACAGCAATATGGACCACTCGATCCGCAGCACCTGGGAGTTCCTGAAGACGGAAACCCAGGCCACGCAAGAGTTGTTCGAGCAGTTCTCCGACTGGTGCGACCGGACGACGTCGTGCGCGCTGCACGGCCAGGACGTCAGCGCGGTGATGGCGGACCTGTACGCCCGCGCCGAACGCGGCGACCTCGGCACGCCGGACGACAAGCTCGACCCGATGGCGCTCGTCGGGCTCGTCTCGCAGAATTTCTACGGCCCCACCTGGGGCAAGCTCGCGAAGAGCCTGGTCGACCTTCGCGACGGGAAGCCGGCCGAGGCGTCCTTCGCCAAGGACGACATCCCGATTCCGAACCCGTTCAACAGCATCTTCTGCTCGGACTGGCGGCTGCCGGTCACCAGCTATCCGCAGCTCGACAGCTACCGCCGCGCGCTCGCGAAGGTGTCGCCTGACCTGCACTTCTCACCGCTGGGCTGGAGCGCGGCGGCCGGGTGCGCGAGCTGGCCGGGTCCGGTGCGCAACCCGCAGCATCCGCTGTCGGTCCGGCCGGGCGTGCCGATGCTGATGCTGAACAGCCGCTACGACCCGGCCACGCCGTACAGCTGGGCGGTGCAAGCCTCGCGGCAGTCCGGCGCACCGCTGGTCACCTACGAGGGCTGGGGCCACGGGGCGTACTTCAAGAAGAGCCAGTGCGTCATCGACGCCGCCGACGCCTTCCTCCTCGACGGGACGAACCCCGGTCGCGGCAAGCATTGCCCCGCGGTCGAGCCGAGTGTTCAGTCCAGGGTGGACGGTCCGAAGGCTCCCGTTACGCAGCTGTACTGAGATGACGAAAAGCGGGGCCCTGATCGGATCAGGGCCCCGCTTTTTCGTGGTCCGCGCGGCTCAGTAGTCGTCACGCCCGGTGAACTGCTGCTCCAGCAGCTCGGCCGAACCGGCGACGAGTTCGAGCGGATCGGTGAACTCGTTGAGGTCGAGGTTCAGCAGCGGCAGCGAATGCCGCAGCACGACGTGCTCGCCCATCACCACGAGCCCGCCGACCACCAGCGACTGGCCTACCTCGGTGAGCACGGCGTGCAGATCCACCTCGTCCACCCGGGCGAACGGGGTCGCGATCTGCACCCAGTCCTCGCGCTGGTCGAAAATCTCGCGGGCGATCACCACGACCTGCGCTCGTCCCGTCGTCTCCGCGTCGTCGCCGAACAGGACCCGGATCCGGATTTCGCCCGGGTCGTCCCGGATCACCCGGTAGGTCTGCCTGATGTAGGCGACCAGGTCATTCCACTGCGCCACGCGCTTCCTCCCGTTGGTAGGCAACGAAGATCAGCGTAGCGGGACCCGGCCGCCCGGGAAGGGAACCCGCACGGTCTCCGAGTCCCGGACGCCCGGACGGCCTATCCTCGCGACATGAAGATCATTTACGAATGGCGCGGCGGATTCGACAACACCACCCTCAACGCGCTGCACGCCGAAGGCTTCGACCACCCGGTCCTGGACATCGACTGGCTCGCGCAGGTCCACCGGCACAGTCTCGGCTGGGTCTGCGCTCGGCGTGCCGGCGAACTGGTCGGTTTCGTCAACGTCGCGTGGGACGGCGGGGTCCACGCCTTCATCCTGGACACTCTGGTCCGGACGAACCTTCGCCGGTGTGGCATCGGCGCCGGACTTGTCGCCGCGGCAGTCCGAGGCGCCAGGGAAGCGCATTGCGAATGGCTGCACGTCGACTTCGATGACGACCTGCGGACGTTCTACTTCGACGCCTGCGGATTCAAACCGACAGACGCGGGCCTCATCGCGCTGTGAGCAGCCCTCGCCAGCCAGCGACATGCGGCGACGGAACCACCGCGGCTCCAGAGTCCGCGAGGGTTCCCCGCCCGAATTTCGGTCAGAGCAATTTCCACGCTCCGGTGAGCGCCTCGCGCAGAATCTGCTCCATTTCGTCGAACTGCGGCTGATCGCAGATCAGCGGCGGCGACAGCTGCACCACTGGCTCCGCGCGGTCGTCGGCGCGGCAGTAAAGACCGCCCTCGAACAGCGCGTTCGAGAGATAACCGCGCAGAATCCGTTCCGATTCCTCGGCGGTGAAGGTCTCCTTGGTCGCTTTGTCCTTCACGAGTTCGATGCCGTAGAAGAAACCGGTGCCGCGCACGTCGCCGACGATCGGCAGATCGGTCAGCCGGTCGAGGGTCGCCCGGAAGGCGGTTTCCTTTTCCAGCACGTGGCCGTACAGGTTCTCGCGTTCGACGAGGTCGAGGTTGGCCAGCGCCACCGCGCAGGAAACCGGGTGCCCGCCGTAGGTTGAGCCGTGCATGAAGGTCGCCTCGCCGCCGGCGAACGGTTCCATCAGCTTCTCGCTCGCGAGCGCCGCTCCGAGCGGCGCGTATCCCGAGGTCAGGCCCTTGGCGGTGGTGATGATGTCCGGCTGGTAACCGTAGCGCTTGGCCCCGAAGTCGTAGCCGAGCCGGCCGAACGCGCAAATCACCTCGTCGGACACGAGCAGTACGTCGTGTTTGTCGCAAATCTCGCGAACGCGCTCGAAATAGCCCGGCGGCGGGACGAAACAGCCGCCGGTGTTCTGCACCGGTTCGAGGAATACCGCGGCTACAGTGTCCGCACCCTCGAATTCAATGGCCTGCTCGATTTGATCGGCAGCCCAGCGGCCGTACGCCTCGTAATCGTCAGCGTGTTCGGGCGCGCGGTAGAAGTTCGTGTTCGGCACACGCAAAGTGCTGGGCACGAGCGGCTCGAAATCTGCCTTCGCGCCGGGAATTCCGGTGATGGACAGCGCACCCTGCGACGTGCCGTGATACGCCAGCGCGCGGCTGATCACCTTGTGCTTAGTGGGTTTCCCAGTCAGCTTGAAGTACTGCTTGGCGAGCTTCCACGCGGTTTCCACGGATTCGCCGCCGCTGACGGTGAAGAACACGCGGTTGAGGTCGCCCGGGGACGCGGCCGCCAGGCGTTCGGCCAATTCGATCGCGGGCGGGTGCGCGTGACCCCAAAGCGGGAAATACGCGAGCTGTTTCGTTTGCTTCGCAGCAGCTTCGGCCAGCTCCTCCCGGCCGTGCCCGACCTGAACGGCGAACAGCCCGGCGAGACCGTCGAGGTAACGCTTGCCGGTGTCGTCCCAGATGTAGGCGCCTTCGCCACGCACGATCACCGGGATGTCGGCGGTGTCGGCGCGGCTGTGGCGGGTGAAGTGCAGCCAGAGGTTGTCGCGTGCGGCAGTGCCCGAGCCGGTGGTGATCCCGGCGGGTTCGGCGGTCGTGGTCATGGCTCCTCGAAACGGGCCTCGAAGCTGCCGGCACGCACCGTGGCGCACCGGCCGGACTTCTCGGTTATCGCACGAGCCGACGCCAGTTGGCAAGCGGATCAGTCGTTGGCACCACCCACAACGACTAATTTCAGCAGTCCTATCGGGACATACCTTCGGATTTCGTTGTCACCGGCGGTGCGAGCCCCACTGGTACGACTGCTTCCGCAGCTTGAGGTACACGAGCGTCTCCGCGGTGCGCACTCCGGGCAGCGTCCGGATGCGGTTGGAGATCACGTCGAGCAGCGCTTCGTCGTCGGCGCAGAGCACCTCGCACAGCACGTCGAAGCGGCCGGCGCAGAGCACGACGTACTCGATTTCGTCCATTTCGGCCAGTGCGTCGGCGACCGGTTCGAGCGGGCCGTCGACCGTGATCGCGACCATCGCCTGGCGGAAAAGCCCGATCTGCAAGGGATCCGACACCGCCACGATCTGGATGACGCCCGAATCGGACAGTCGCTGCACCCGCTGCCGGACCGCCGCCTCGGACAGTCCGACCGCTTTGCCGATCGTGGCGTACGGCCGCCGTCCGTCCTCTTGCAACTGGGCGATGATCTGCTTCGAGATGTCGTCGACCACCGGCGGCGCGGGCCGGTTCGGGTCCTGGCTCTGCATCCCGGGATCATCTCGGGTCCACCCCCGCGCAGGCAACCGGGACCGTGGCGAACAGGGGTCCACAGTGCCCGGAAGCACCGTCCACCCGGGGCACGGACAACGGATTTCGTCGTCTTTCCGGCGTTGACAACGGCAAACCCGTCCTGTTCCATCCGTCGAATTCCAGCGCCGCCGACGGAGGGATCCCCATGCCGCCTCATCCGGTCCCCGTCCAGACCGGCACCGCCGCCGGTTCGCCCGCGCCCCGCTCGCTGACCAGATCGATCGGCGTCGGCGGCGGCACCCTGCTGACGCTGAGCTGCGTAACGCCGGCGTCGTCGCTGTTCGTTCTCGTCCCGCCGCTGTTCGGCTCGCTCGGCACCGGCACCGCGCTGGCCATCGGGCTCGCCGTGCTGCTGTGTGTCGGGATCGCGTTCTGTTACTCCGAACTCGGCACCTTGGTCCCGAGTTCGGGTGGCGAGTACGCCATGGTGACGACGGTGGTCAGCCGGTTCGCCGGATGGATCACGTTCATGCTGTCCTTCATCGTGATCCTGGTGGTGCCGCCGATCATCGCGATCGGCGTGGCCGACTATCTGGCGGTGGCGGTGCACGTCGACCCGTCGGTGGCGGGCGCGCTGGTGATGCTGGCGTCCACCGGGATGGGCCTGGTCAACCTGCGCTCGAACGCGTGGCTGACCGGGATCTTCCTGGTCATCGAGGTCGTGGCGATCATCGTGGTGTCCGTGCTCGGGTTCGCGCACGCCGACCGCCCGGCGGCAGTACTGGTACGGCCCAGCTTCGACGGCGTGCACCCGATCGCGCTGATCTCGGTGATCGCCGGACTGGCGGTCGCGTTGTTCGTGGTGCAGGGGTTCTCGACCGCGGTGTACCTGGCGGAGGAAATGCGCGAGCCGCACAAGACGGTGTCGCGGACAGTGTTGTGGACGCTCGGCATCAGCGCGGTGGTGATCCTGGTGCCGGTCGTGGCGATCACGCTGGGCGTGCCGGATCTCGCGACGCTCGGGAGCCTGGACCTGACCGCGCTCGTGGTGAGCTGGAGCAGTTCGACGTTCGGCACGATCGTAAGCCTGTGCATCGCGGCGGCGATCGTGAACGCGGTGATCGTCATGGTGATCCAGAATTCGCGCGTGCTGTACGCGTCGGGACGGGATCACGCTTGGCCGGCCCCGGTGAATCGCGCGCTGAGCGTGGTGAGCCCCCGGTTCGGCGCACCTTGGGTGGCGACGCTCGTGGTCGGCGTTTCGGAAGCGGTGCTGTGCTTCGTGCCGGTGGAGACGCTGAGCGGCGTGACCGGGGTGGCCGTGGTGGCGTTGTATTTGGCGATTTCAGTGAGCGTGCTGTGGGCCCGCCGACCGGCCCACCGGCGGCCGCGAGTGTGGCGGATGCCGGGCTGGCCGGTGGTGCCGGTCGTGGTGGTGCTGGCGCTGGGGTACGTGCTGGTTTCGCAGAGCCTGCTGGATCTGGCGATTACGGCCGGGGTGCTGGTGGTTTCGGCTGGGTATTGGTGGGGGTATCTGCGGCGGCGGTCGGATCGGTGGCTGGTGACGGTGCCGTGACACGTGCCCGCGTGAGGACGGATAGCTCGGCCGGGCGGAGTGCGTCTTCGCGTTTCCACTCCGCTGGGCTGAGCGTCTCGCGTTGCCGGACGTGGTCGATCGGTTCGAGCCCGTGGTCTCGCAGGAGTGCGGCCATCTGGTCGGGGTCGAGGAAGGTTCGCCAGGGTTCGCCGTGTTCAGCCGCTGCGGCCATGACTAGCTCGGCGTACGTCTGACCCGCTTCGTCGCGGAGTGCGGCGGGGAGGAGGTGCTCGACGATGAGTTCCGTTCCTGGTGCGAAACCGCTGATCGCGTCGAGGGTTTCGCTGATTGCTTCCGCTGTGAGGTACATCGTGACGCCGAGCCAGCTGACCAGAGCGGGCCGGTTCAGGTCGAATCCGGCTTGGACGAGGTGACTGGTCAGTGCTGGTTCCTGCTCGAAGTCGACGGCAACGAAGGAGACCGTCTTAGGTGCGGTGATTCCGGCGTCGGCTAGCAGTTGCTGTTTCCAACGCTGGGTGGCGGGTTTGTCCACTTCGAACACACGCACGGCGAGCTGCGTTCGGTAGGCGAAGGAATCGAGGCCCGCGCCGAGAATGACGTATTGGTCGGCAGCCATTTCCGCCAGCCGATCCTCGGTGTAGCGACTGCGGGTGACAGCTGTGGTGCGCGCGCCGGACAGTGCTGGATGGCTGCCGTAGGACTGGTGGTAACCGAGGAGTTCTTCGGCGCGCTCGCCCAGGAAGCGTTTCGCGAGAGTGTCGGCGAAGATCGGCGGACGCTCGTCCACGAGAAGATGCGCGGCTCGCGCTGCGGCGGAGAGAAGAGCGGTGCGACTGGGTTGTGCCATGAGATCGGACTCTAACCGGATAATTCGTGATTATAGCACAAAAACAAATTTTTCGAAAGAGGCGCGGGATTCCGTTTTGGCTACGGAGGCTTAGGCGCCGAGGGAGAGTGCGTAGAGGGCGAACGGTTCGCCGCGATGGAGGAAGTCGTGGCGGTAGGTGAAGCCGAGACGTTCCATTACGGTGCGGGAACGCGCGTTGTGCACCTCGGTGAACGAGACGACTTCCGTCGCGCTGATCTCTCGCGCGAGGGCTAGGCCAGCGAGGCCGATCTCGGTGGCGTAGCCGCTTCCCCAGTACACCTCGCGCACCGCCCAGCCGATCTCCAGCCGTCGTGCGCCAGCGACGTCCTGATAGGACAGTCCGCCGCGGCCGAGGAGTTCTCCGGATTCCCGGTGGTGGGCCAGCCATTTGCCAACGCCGTCGCGCTGCCAGCCGCGGCCGATCTCCGCGGCGCGAATCTCCGCGTCAGCGCGGGTCCATTCGCCGTACCAGCGGGCGATGCCGGGATCGAGGTGCAGGCGATACAACTCGTCGGCCAGGTGCGGGCCGATCGGCGAAAGGCGGAGGCGTTCGGTCTCCACTCAAGCGGCCACAGTGGACGGAACCGCCAGCGAAGCGTTGACCCGCGCAATGAATTCCGCATTCGACTTCGTCGTGCGGACCTGCTCCAGGAACTGTTCCGCGGCTCGCTTCGGGTCCTGGGTGGACAGTGCGCGGCGGACCTCGTTCATCACGGCCAGTTCCTGCGGCGGGACGATCAGTTCGTCGCGGCGGGTGCCGGAGCCGAAGAAGTCTACGGCGGGGAATACTCGGTGGTCGGCGAGGGTGCGGTCCAGGCGGAGTTCCGAGTTTCCGGTGCTTTTGAGTTCCTCGAAGAATACCGTGTCCGCCAGCGAACCCGTGCCTACCAGCGCGGTGGCGATGATGGTGAGCGAGCCGGCGCCCTCGATGTTCCTTGCCGCGCCTAGGATTTTCTTCATCGGGTGCAGTGCGCTGGCGTCGACGCCGCCGGACAGGATTCGGCCCGACGTGCGGGCGGCCAGGTTGTACGCGCGGCCCAGGCGGGTCAGGGAATCCAGCAGCAGCACGACGTCGCGGCCGGTTTCTACCAGGCGTTTCGCGCGTTCTACCGCCAGTTCGGCGACGGCGGTGTGTTCGGCGGGCTTGCGGTCGAAAGTGGACGCGACGACCTCGCCGCGCACCGAGCGGCTCATGTCGGTGACCTCTTCGGGGCGCTCGTCGGCGAGCAGCACCATCAGGTGCGCCTCCGGGTGGTTGACCGCCACCGCCTGCGCGATCGCTTGCAGCACAGTGGTTTTACCGGTGCGCGGCGGCGCTACGATGAGCGCGCGCTGGCCTTTTCCCAGCGGGGCGACCAGATCCAGGACGCGCGTGGTGAGCTGGTGCCTGCTGGTTTCCAGGACCAGCCGCTGGTCCGGGTGAATGGGGGTGAGTTTGTCGAAATCGGGGCGCTTTTCTCCGGGAGCGCGGCCGTTGACGGAGACGAGTTCGCCGTCGTCGAGGACGAGTTCGTCGCCGCGGCGCAGGCCGTGCGTGCGGATCAGCGATAGCGGGACGGACGGGCCGCCGGGGCCGTAGCCCAGTGCGGCGGTCTTGCCGTGAATGTCGAGAATTCCTTGCTGTGTCATGGTTTGTGGCTCCTTGAGCGGCCGTGGCGGTCGACGCGGGAACGCGGACCGCCGGATGCGGCGAAGCGGGTCAGGCGACGGGCTTCGGGAAAGACGCCCGATCCTCGTCGCGTGAACTCACGCTGGCGGAGGGGGCGGAAACCCCGGGGCGGCGGGGCCGACTTCCTGGGGTATGCGGTGAGAGTAGCGCATCCGATCCGGCCGCACAACTGAAAGGGGCCTCGCGAGTGGTCACCCGGTGAAAACCGGCACTCACAAGGCCCCAACAACCAACGTCGCTGGTCTATTCCCCAGAGGTCACGGCATCTCCCACGGCGCCTGCGGCAGCACGTGCCCGGTCTCCAGCAGCGACTTCAGATTCGACAGCACCGCCGCCCAGCCGCCGGACACGTCCTGGTGCGCCTTCTCGTCGGGCAGGTCCTCGTGGGTCACCGTCAGCCGGACGATGCCCTCGTGCTGCTCGATCTCGAACGTCGCGCGCGAGGGCTCCTGGTCCTTCGGGCCGTTCGGGTCGAGCCAGGTGGTGACCAGGCGTTTCGGCGGGACCGCCTCGACGACCTCGCCCTCGACGTCGGCGATTCCGGATCCGTCGGTCCGCACGTGCGCCCACCGCGAACCCTGCTGCCAGTCGGATTCGTTGTAGTGACCCCAATACTGCCCGGTCAGCTCCCGGTCGGTGAGCGCGTGCCACACCTTCTCCGGGGTGCTTTCGATGTAGGTCACGTACACAAAGCTCGGTTTCATGGCTTCCTCTGCTCGACGTTTGACGGCGCTGAGCACCCGCAGCCGCGGCTGCTCGAACCGGTTCACCCACCGCTCCTGCATCTCGTGCAGCGGCACCGGATTCAGGTAGTGCAGCTTTTCCCGGCCGCGGCGCACGCTGCTCACCAGATTGGCCGCCTCCAGCACGGCCAGATGCTGGGTCGCCGACTGCCTCGTCATCTCCAGCCGGCGGCACAGCTCGCCCAGCGTCTGCCCGTTGTCCTCGCGCAGCTGGTCGAGCAGGTACCGGCGGGTCGGATCGGCCAGCGCCTTGAACACTTTGTCCAGGTCGGGTTGCACACTTACAGTAAGGCAGGCAAATACCTGCCTGTCAAGTCGCACGGGGAAAATACAGGTCAGCGCCGAGGCAGGTCACCGACTGCCCCGGCGCTGATCACGCAAAGTGGTCAGAAGACCTCGGGTTCGAGCGAAGGGGCCGCCATGTCGGCGTCGAACGGGAACATCGGCCGGACGATGCCGGAGTGGCCGAGCCGGAGCAGATCCTGGTCGACGCCGCCGGGCGTGAGGGCCAGCAGCCAGTCCGCGGCCATGTCGTACAGCTCCGGTTCGAGGTAGCCGATCTTCACGATCACCACGTCCGCCTCACGCGGGTGCAGGCCGAGCGCGTGGAAGTCCGATTCGAGGTGATACGGCTTGCGGCGCGCGGTCACGATCACCCGCAGGCCGCCGACGGCCAGCGCCACCGCGGTTCCGGCGACCGGATCGTCGGCGTCGATCGCGGCTACCTGTGCGGTGAGCGCGACCGGACCGTGCGGGCCGGAGTCGACTTTTCCGCCCAGCTCCACCGAGATCGTCGCGCCGACGCCAGCCGCCACCGCGGAAGCGACGGCTTCCGGATCCACAATGGCCGCGTACAAAGTGGTCAGCGATGAGTCCACAATGGCCGGTGTGCGCAGCAGTACGTCCAGGCTCCACGAAGTGTCCCCGGCGCCACCGGCGGTCGGGTTGTCGCCCGAATCGCTGATGAAGAACGGACGCGCGTCCGAGGTGACCGCTTGCGCGAGGCATTCCGGCAAGGTTCCGGTCGGGGCAACGAAAGCGAAATCGTGCCGAGCGTCCCAATAGGACTGCGCGAGACGTTGCGCTTCCTTGGTGATCACCGAAACGTCGTCGCCCATCACCACCACCGCGGCCTGGCAACGCGGTTCGTCGGCCCACGCGTAGCCGACCCAGATCGCCGCGTCCAGAACTCCGTCCAGCGCCTCAACAGAATCCACTGCCGCGTAAATGCTTTTCGCCGGTTCAAGCCGCGTGCTGGTCTTCTCCCCGGGCAGCAGCACCGGAACCTGCACCCACGCCTTCTTGGGGCGGCCGCCGGACCGCAGCCGCGACACCAG
Source organism: Amycolatopsis sp. WGS_07 (assembly GCF_045278895.1). Taxonomy (NCBI): domain Bacteria; kingdom Bacillati; phylum Actinomycetota; class Actinomycetes; order Pseudonocardiales; family Pseudonocardiaceae; genus Amycolatopsis; species Amycolatopsis sp. WGS_07. The sequence goes on from NZ_CP136053.1 coordinate 690,837, forward strand.
ATTGCGCGCGGCCCGCTCGCGGGTCTCCCACGCGTCCTCGTGCGGAGCCATCCGATAGCAGGTGATCAGGTCCAACGCGGTGACCAGTTCCCGCGAAACGTTGCCGTGCAGGTCCATCGACGCCGACACCAGAACGTCCGGGCCGACGACCGAACGGATCTCCTGCGCGAGCGAAGCCTCCACATCGGACCGTCCGACCACGCTCATCGCACCGTGGATGTCGAAGAACAGCCCGTCCAGTTCACCCGCCGAACGGAGCCGGTCCAGTATTTCCCCGGACAGCTCGGCATAAGCCTCCTCGGTGACCGCGCCTCCGGGCAGCGAACGGGCGTCGACCAGCGGCACCCACTCGACATCGCGCGCCCAGCCCGCGTCGAGAAAGTCGTAGCGGGCGCGCAAATCGGAACCGCGCAGCACCCGGAAGTCGTCCACAGTGGACCGATGCGGCGAGAAGGTACTCGATTCGATGGCGATTCCGGTAATCCCGACCCGCAGCTTCTTCATCGTCCACTCCGTTTGATCGCTTGCTCGAACACCGCGTCCAGCGCGAGCGCACCCGCGCCGCAAAGTCCCGCGTCCGCACCGAATCGCACCCGGTCGATCCGCAGTTCCCTGGTAGCCAAGGGAAGGCACCGTTCGTACAGCGCACCGCGCACGGCCGCGACGAACGCTTCCGAACCGGACAGCGCGCCGCCGAGCAGCACCTCGTCCGGGTTGCTGAAGTTGACCACCGTGGCGAGCACCTCGCCGAGCCGCAGCCCGGCGCGCCGCACGGCCGTGGTCGCTTCGGGATGTCCGTCCTCGGCGGTGGCCATCACCTGTGCGGTGGTCTCCAGCTGCAATCCCTGCGCCCGCAACTCCCCGACGAGCGCGGCGCCGCTGGCCACCACTTCCAGGCAGCCGCGGTTCCCGCAGGTGCACGGCCGGTCCTCGGCGGCGGGCACGCGGACATGGCTGATGTCGCCCGCGACTCCGGCCCGGCCGCGGTAAAGCTCGCCGCCCAGCACTATTCCGGACCCGATGCCGGTGCCGGCCTTCACCACCAGCAACGTCCGGCCGGGCGCACCGGCCACGGATTCGCCCAGCGCCAGCAGGTTCGCGTCGTTGTCCACGAACACCGGCAGCTCGAAGTGCTCGGCCAGCGCGTCCCGGACCGCGAAACCGCGCCAGCCAGGCATCCGCGACGGCAGCGTGATGGTGCCCGCGTCGACGTCCACCGGACCCGGGAACGCGACGCCGAGACCGAGCGCGCGGCCCGGGCAGTCCGCGCCCGCCATCACATCGTGCACCGCGGCCGCCAGCCCGGCGACGAGTTCGCGCGGCTCCTGGCTGATGTCCAGCGGACGCTCGTGCACTTCCAGCAGGTTGCCCGCGATGTCCAGCGCGCCGATCCGCACGTGTCGCGAGCCGACGTCGGCGCCCCAGACATGGCCGAACTCCGTGTTGACCGACAGCAGCTTCGGCCGCCGTCCGCCCGCGGACCGGCCCTCGCCGGACTCGCTCAGCACCCCGGCGGACATCAGCGCCTGGGTCCGCACCGACACCGTCGATTGCGGCAGCCCGAGCGCTCGCGCCAGGTCCATGCGCGACGTCGCGTGGCCGTGCGCGACCAGCCACAACAGCCGCAGCGGTCCGGCCGGATCCACCGCGTCACCTCTTTCATCAAGACTGATGTAACTAAACTGTTCGACAGGACTCTTGGCATTTCCCGCCTCTCGTGCGAGATTACCCGACAGCCAGGACGCGGCATAGCACCTGGCAACGGTCTTTCATCAGAGTTGTTGGAAGTGATGCGAATGGCTCGACGCCCGTGGCGCACCGCGCTCGGGGTCACGCTCGCCGCCGCGCTGGCGCTGTCCGGCTGCGCGGCGAGCCGGGAACCGCACGGCGGCGGTTCCGGCACCCCGAAAACCGGGGGCACCGTGCGGTTCGCGATGCCCCCGTCGGCGACGCCGAACTGGATCATGCCGTTCTCGATCCCCGGCTACGGCGGGTCGTACAACGGCATGATCCGGTCGACCATGTTCGTGCCGCTGTACAGCTACGACGGCAGTTCCGGCACGGTCACGCTCGACGACGCCGCCAGCGCCGCCAATCCGCCGCGCTACTCCCCCGACGGCAAGACCGTGACCATCACGCTCAAACCGCTGACCTGGGCCACCGGCGAGCCGTTGACCAGCAGGGACGTCGAGTTCTGGCTCAACCTCGCCCGGGCGGGCAAGGACAACTGGGGCAAGTACTCGAAGGGCCTCATCCCGGACAGCATCACCGGCTTCCACGCGGTGGACGACCGCACGTTCACCTTCACCCTGGACAAGGCGTACAACCCCGACTGGTTCACCGCCAACCAGCTCAGCCTGATCGTCCCGATGCCGCATGCCTGGGACCGCACCAGCGCGAACGGGGAAATCGGCGACCACGACCGCACCCCCGACGGCGCGAAGCAGGTCTTCGACTTCCTGGTCAGCCAAGCGAAACAACTCGGCACCTACGGGACGAATCCACTGTGGAAGGTCGTGAATGGACCGTTCACTTTGGCCGGTTTCACCACGTCCGGCGAGGTGACACTGCGGAAGAACCCGAAGTACACCGGACCGGACCCGGCGAAACTCGACACCGTCCGGTTCCTGACCTTCACCAGCTCGTCCGCGGAGTACAACGTGCTGCGCGCCGGCGGCGTCGACTACGGCTACCTGCCGACGTCAAACCTCGGCCAGCGCCCGAAACTGGAGGAACAGGGCTACCGCGTCGAACCGTGGAGCGGCTGGTCCATCACGTACTCGCCGTACAACTTCAACAATCCGAAGCTGGGCAAGGTGTTCTCCCAGCTGTACGTGCGCCAGGCGATCCAGCACGCGGTCGACCAGGACGCCATCACCTCGGTGATCTGGCGCGGTGCCGCGCGCGTCGGTTACGGCCCGGTCCCGCAGGACAACGACACGAAATACCTGTCACCCAAGCAAAAGACCAATCCGTACCCGTTCGACCTGAACAAGTCGCGGCAGCTGCTCGCCGACCACGGCTGGAAGCCCGGCTCCGACGGCGTCCTCTTCTGCGCGGACGCCAAACAGTGCGGCGAGGGCATCGCGGAAGGCACCCGGCTGTCGCTGACCATGCTGACCGAATCCGGTTCCGACGAGACCGACGGCACCATGCAGGAACTGCGCTCGGAGCTGTCGAAGGTCGGCATCGAGATGAAGATCAACGCGCAGCCGCTCAACACCGTGCTGGCCAACGGAACCACGTGCAAACCGGCAGACCCGTCGTGCGGCTGGCAGCTGTCCTACTTCGGCACCCAAGGCAGCTGGTACTTCTCGGCCAACCCGAGCGGCGAGGAGCTGTTCGCGACCGGAGCGGGCACGAACTTCGGCGGCTACACCGATCCCAAGGCGGACAAGCTGATCGCGGCCACCAACCTGTCGTCGGACAACCGGGCGATGCTCGACTACAGCGCCTACCTCGCCGAACAGCTTCCGGTGCTGTGGCTGCCGAATCCGCCGTACCAGGTGTCGGCGATCGACACCGCGCTGCACGGCGTGACCCAGGATCCGATGGCCGGGCTGCTTCCGCAACGCTGGTTCTGGACGAGGTGAGGACATGACGCGCTACATCCTCCGCCGGCTCGTGCTGGCCGTGGTGGTCGTGCTGCTGGTCACCGTGGTGACGTTCGTGCTGCTGCATTTGCTGCCCGGCGGTCCGGCCCGCGGCGTCCTCGGGGTCAAGGCCACCGAGGCACAGATCGCCGCGTTCAACCACGCGCAAGGCTTCGACCAGCCGCTTCCGGTGCAGTACTGGGACTACCTGCTGCGCTTGCTGCAAGGCGACCTCGGCGAGTCGTACACGCAGAACTCGCCGGTGAGCACGCTGCTGGCTGAACGCATGCCGAAAACCTTGCTGCTCACCGTGCTCTCCACCGCGCTCGCGATCCTCGTCGCGCTCCCGCTCGGCGTGTGGCAGGCGGTCCGTCGCGGCCGTGCCGCGGATCTGCTCACCACGGCCATCACGTTCATCCTCTACGCGACGCCGGTGTTCTTCCTCTCCCTGGTGCTGATCATCCTGTTCGCGCAGGTACTGCCGTGGTTCCCGGCGCAGGCCGCGCAGGGCGAAACGATCGGCGAACTGCTGTCCCAGCCGGGTGCGCTGGTCCTGCCGGTGCTCGCCGGGACCGGGGCCGCGCTCGCCGCGTTCAGCCGGTACATGCGGGCGTCCACTCTGGACAGCCTGTCCGAGGACTTCGTGCGCACCGCGCGGGCCAAGGGAACGCCGGAGCGCACGATCATCTGGCGGCACGTCTGGCCGAACTCGCTGACCTCGGTGGTCTCCATGCTCGGCTACTACGTGCCGGTGGTGTTCGGCGGTTCGCTGGTCGTCGAATCGATGTTCAACTACCCCGGCATCGGCCTGCTGTTCTGGACCGCGACCCGCACCGCCGACTTCCCGGTGCTGCTGGGCGTCGTGCTCGTGATCGCCGTGGCGACCGTGCTCGGCTCCCTGCTCGCGGACCTGGTCCAGCTGGCGATCGACCCGCGCGTGCGGGTGAAGGGAGCGCGGTCGTGACTGTCCTTTCCCGCCTGCTGCGCCGCAAGACCGCCGTCGTGGGCGCGGTCCTGCTGCTGCTCGTGGTGGCGTTCTGCTTCCTCGGGCCGCTGGTCTACGGCACCGACCAGTCCCACACCGACCTCGCCTCGGCTCGGCTCGGCCCCGGCGCAGGACATCCTCTCGGCACCGACGACCTCGGCTACGACGTGCTCGGCCGGCTGATGGCCGCCGGCCGGACGTCGCTGGTCATCGGCGTGCTCGCCGGGCTGATCGCGACCGCGATCGGCGCGGTGTGGGGCGCGGTCGCCGGGTACACCGGCGGCTGGCTGGACACCGTGCTGATGCGGATCGTCGACACCGGCGTCGCGATCCCGGCGCTGTTCCTGCTGCTGGTGGCCGCGACCCTGGTGACGCCGAGCGTCGGCGTGCTGGCGCTGCTGATCGGCGCGGTGTCGTGGCTCGTGCCCGCGCGGCTGATGCGCGCGGAAACGGTGAGCCTGCGCGAACGCGACTACATCCGCGCGATCACCGTGCTCGGCGCGAGCCGCACGCGCGTGGTGTTCCGGCACATCATCCCCAACGCGATCGGCACCGTGGTGGTGAACGCGACGTTCCAGATCGCCGACGCGATCCTGCTCGTGGCGTACGTCAGCTTCCTCGGCCTCGGCGTGCCCGCCCCCGATACCGACTGGGGAGCCATGCTGTCTAAAGGAATTACCTACACCTTCGACGGCGCGTGGTGGCTGATCCTGCCGCCGGGCATCGCAATTGTGCTGGTGGTGTGCGCGATCAACTTCCTCGGCGACGGGCTGCGCGACGCGTTCGCGGTGAAGGGGCGACGATGAGCGAGGCGGTACTGGACATCCGTGACCTGCGGGTGTCCTATGCGGACGGTGCGGCGGCGGTCGACGGGCTGAGCCTGTCGGTCGCTCCCGGCGAGATCGTGGCGGTCGTCGGCGAGTCCGGCTCCGGCAAGAGCACGGCCGCGCTCGCGGTGCTCGGGCTGCTGCCGGATTCCGCGCGGGTCACCGGGTCGATCGAGCTGGCCGGGCAGAACGTGCTTGACCTGCGCGGCGAGGACCTGCGGAAACTGCGCGGACCGGCGGCCGGGATGGTGTTCCAGGAACCGATGACCGCGCTGAACCCGTTGCGGACCATCGGGTTCCAGCTGGCGGAGGCGATCCGCAACCACGACCCGGAGAAGCTGCGGCACCGCCGCTACTACGACCGGTGCGCCGAACTGCTGGACCGCGTCGGCGTCCCGGAACCGGCCGCGCGACTGAAGCAATACCCGCACGAGCTGTCCGGCGGTCTGCGGCAACGCGTGATGATCGCGATCGCGCTGGCGGCCGGCCCGAAGCTGATCATCGCGGATGAACCGACCACCGCGCTCGACGTCACGGTGCAGCAGCAGATTCTCGACCTGCTGCGCGATATCCGGGAACACGAAGGCACCGCGACGCTGTTGATCACGCACAACATGGGCGTGGTCGCCGATGTCGCGGATCGGGTCGCGGTGCTGCGGAACGGCAAGCTGGTCGAAGAGGCTCCGGCGGCGGAACTGTTCGCGGCGCCGAAGGCGGATTACACCCGGGAACTGCTGGCCGCGGTTCCGCAGCTGGGTTCGTTCTCGCACGAAGCGGCGGCCGAAGAAGTCCGGAAACCGGTGCTCGCGCTGTCGAATGTGGTGGTCGAGTACAGCGGACGGCGGGTGGTAAACGACGTTTCCCTCTCCGTCTCGCCTGGCGAGATTGTCGGACTGGTCGGCGAATCCGGTTCCGGGAAAACCACGCTCGGCAACTGCGCGCTCGGCCTGGTCACGCCGAAATCCGGCACCGTCGAGGTGCTCGGCGGGCCGCTGCCGAAGGGCACCGGCCGCTCGGCGCGGGCGGTGCGGCGACAGATCGGCGCGGTGTTCCAGGACCCGGCTTCGTCGCTCGACCCGCGGATGACGGTCGCGCAGACCGTCGCCGAACCGCTGGCGGTCCACACCTCGGCCGGCCGCGGCGAGCGCCGTCGCCGGGTCCGGGAACTCCTCGACGCGGTGGAGCTGCCGGAAAGCGTGCTGGACCGGTACGGCCACGAGCTGTCCGGCGGCCAACGGCAGCGGGTGAGCCTCGCGCGGGCACTGGTGCTGGGCCCGAAGCTGCTGATCGCGGACGAACCGACGAGCGCGCTGGACGTATCCGTGCAGGCAGCGGTGCTGGAGGTGTTCCGGCGGCTGCACCGCGAGTTCGGTTTCGGCTGCCTGTTCGTGAGCCACGACCTCGCGGTGGTCGACAGCCTGTGCGACCGGGTAGCCGTGCTGCGCGCGGGCGAACTGGTGGAGGAAGGCCCGGCGGAAACGGTGTTGCGCACTCCGGAACACCCGTACACGCAAGCGTTGCTGCTGTCCTCGCCGGTGCCGGATCCGCAGCTGCAGCGCAGCCGGCGCGAGGCGCTGGCCGGCGCGGACCCCGCGGCGTGACCGGGGTGCGGGCCGGAGTCGACATCGGCGGGACGAAAACCCTGGTAGTGGTGTGCGACGAGGACGGAAGGGAGCTGGGCTCGACGTCCGCGCCGTCGCAGGCGCACCGGGGCGGCGCGGCGATCCTCGACCGCGTGGCGGAGCTGGTCGGCTCGCTGGTGCCGGAGGACGCGGTGCTCGCCGGGGTCGGCGTCGGCGCGGCGGGCGTGGTTGACCCGGTGACCGGAACAGTGCTGGTCACCGGCGATTCGTTCACCGGATGGGCGGGGACGCCGGTCAACGCGGAGCTGTCCGCGCGGCTCGGCGGGGTACCGGTGCGCACCGTCAACGACGTGGACGGATTCCTGCTCGGAGAGTTGCTGCCGGGGGAACGGAACGTGCTCGGCATCGCGGTCGGCACCGGAGTCGGCGGCGCGCTGTTCGTGGACGGGCGGCTGCTGTACGGCGGTTCGACCGGGGCCGGCGAGATCGGGCACGTCGGCCGCTACGGGGAGGAACGCTGCACTTGCGGGCAGATCGGGCACCTCGAGGCATACGCGTCCGGCCGGGCGCTGGCCCGCCGCTACGCCGAGGCGACCGGCCGGACCCTCGCCGCGGAAGCCGTCGCCGCCGCCGCGCTCGCTGGTGATCATGCAGCTCAGACGGTGTTCACCGACGCGGGCCGGTTCATCGGCCAGGCAGTCGCGCACGCGGCCGGACTGCTCGGCCTCGCGACCTGCGTGCTCGGCGGATCGGTGGTCAAGTCCTGGGCGCTGCTGGAGAAACCGGTGCGCGAGGCGCTGGAGGAACGGCCGCTTTTGTCCGGGAAACCGGTGTCCGTCCGGCTCTCCCGGAACGGGGAGAAAGCGGTGGCCCTCGGCGCGGCCGGTCTCACTGCCGGTATTCATTGGCTACCGGAAGTGAACAACCCCTAAACGAGTCCTCTGTGGACCATCGAGAAAACCGTGGCCTCGGGGTATACGCTGGCGGGCACCGACGGAGCCGGGGGCAACGATGCGCGCGAAGCTGGGCGGAACGGGACAGGCGAGAACCGCGGCGGACCACGTGCGTGAGCGTGGTCTCCACCCCGCTGACAGCAGGTGACTTGGTCTATACCATTCCGGTGATCAATTCCCGTCCGGTGGCCAACGAGGGGATCCCATGCCCGTCATCAGGCGCAATATCGTCCCGCTCCGGTATTCCGACCCGAGCGTCGTCGCTTACGTGCGCAGCCCCAGCGACTGGATGGTGTCCAACTGCGGATGGATCCGCGGCCGGGAAGGCGTGCTGCTCGTCGACACCTGCGGCACCGAACGCGACACGCTCGACCTGGTCAGCGACGTCCGCAAGTACTCGACCGTCGAAATGCCGCTCACGCTCGTGCTGACCCACGCGCACGGCACCCACCACAACGGGGCCGGGGTCGCGCTGCGCAACGGCGGCCGGATCCTGGCCGCGCCGACCGCGGTGCCCATCATCCGGTCCGGACCGCAGTGCAACGAGGAGATCTTCGCCTGCGCGAACTGGGGCAAGCTCGAGGCGCCGCGTCCCGAGGCGGTGCACGCGGTGATCGAACCGGTCGAGGTCGACCTCGGCGGCGTGGTCGTGGAGGTCGTCCCGTTTCCCGGGACCGCGCACACCGACGGCGACCTCGTGCTGTTCGAACCGCGGACCGGGACGCTGTTCACCGGCGACCTGCTGTCGGTCGGGTCGACGCCCTTCGCCGTGCACGGCTCGATCCCGGGCTGGCTGACCGCATTGGACTGGCTCGACAAAATGTTCCCGGACGTCCGGACGTTTGTGCCGGGACACGGCGGGCTCAGCCATCCGGGCAGCTTCCCGGTCGCGGTGCTGCGCACGTATCTGCACTGGCTGCTCGACGCGACCGCGGGCGCGGGCACGCCGGACTTCGCCGAACTCGCCACGATCGCCCGCCGCCGCTGGCCCACCTGGACGGTTCCGGAACGGCACATCGGGAACCTGCTGCGCGCGCACGCCGACCAGCACGGGGAACGGCTCGCGTCCGCCGACGCGATGCGCGCGATCCGCGACGCCGCCGGCGGCAAGATCGACCTGGACGCGCTGCTCGGCCTCGGCAAGTCCTAACCCGGGAAATCGATTCCCCGCCCGCGCGCGAACCGGCCTATTCGCGGCGGACGGGCGCGGGAATCGCTATTTCCCCGGGACAGCCAGAAGGGCGCCGCCGGGAATCCCGGCGACGCCCTTACCGCTGATCAACCGCCGCGGCCCCCGCGGCACAGCTGCCGAAAAGAACGCTCAGGCGCTGGCCTTCTTGCGCGTCGCGCGCTTGCGAGCCGGCTTGGCCGGAGCCTCGGTGTCGCGCTCTTCGTACGCCTTCACGATCTCCGCCGGGAGCCGACCGCGGTCGGACACGGTGAAACCGTTGTTCTCGGCCCACTCGCGCATCGCCTTGTTGCGCTCGCGGTCCGCCGCGGTCGAAGCCGGCCGCGGGGACTGCCCGGCGGCCATGCGGACCTTGCGGCCGCCCACCCGGCGCGAAGCGGCGACGTAACGGGCCAGTTCTTCCCGCAATGCGGCAGCGTTGTCTTCGGACAGATCGATCTCGTAGCTCACGCCGTCGAGACTGAACGGGACGGTCTGTTCGGCGATGCTGCCGTCGATGTCGTCCACCATCTCGACATGGACTTTTTGCGCCATGATTCGCGTTCCTTCACCTTCTACAGGATGTGCCTGCGATTACCCTATCGTGTCGAGTGACGGACCGCGCAGCGTGACTCCATTCTTGTCCGGGGGCCCGCGCTTTCCCCTCCGGTTCCCGAACACCTTCGGTGTCCAATCCGCGACAGCGCGCACCGTTCCTTCCGGTCGCGCGGGTCCGGGCGCTCCGGTGCCCGGCGAATGCGAGCGTCTTTCACCTGGACTGGAAATTTCCAGTCCAGCCTGCGGTATTCGCACGCGGTTTCCCGCTGAGCGGACCCGGGCCAGTACCCGGAAACGGCCGAAGGCCACCGGGTCGAAACCCGATGGCCTTCGGTGTGGCGAGGGAAAACGCGAGCTAGCTGCGCCCGACCGGCGCCCCCGTCTTCGGGTCGAGCGGGAGCTTGCCCGCCTGCGGCCACCAGAAGTTGAACATGTTCCACAGTCCGCCCGCGCGAGTGTCGAACGAGCCGTCGCCGACGCGGCCGGAGAACCAGTTGTCCTCGATGAATTTCAGCACCGAGGTCTGGTCGGTCCGGGTGTGGTCGACGTAGTTCACCTTGCTGTAGGGCGAGATGACCAGCAGCGGCAGCCGCGGGCCGTACCCGCAGCGGTCCGCGTGCCCGCCGAGCCCGGTCGGCTTGCCGGTGCAGACGGCCTGGTCCTGCGCCGCGTCCTGCGAACCGTTGACGATCTTCGAGTTCTCGTGGTCGTACCAGCCGTCGGAGTCGTCATAGGCGAGCACGATCGCCGTCGAGCGCCACTCCGGCGACTGCTGGATCTTGTTGATCTCGTCCACGACGAAATGCTGTTCGTCCAGCGGGTCGGAATAGCCGGCGTGCCCGTCCTGGTACTCCGGCGCCTTCAGGAAGCTGACCGCGGGCATCGAACCGGCCTTGAGCGAATCGTTGAAGTCGCTCAGGTCGTACTGGTGGTTGGCCTGGTCGGTCTGCCCGATCGCCTGCACCGAGGACGGCGGCAGGTGGTGCGGGTTCGAAGTGGACTTGTAGTACTGGAACGGCTGGTGGTGCGGGCTGTAGTCCACGGAGGACTGATTGCCGACGTTCGCGTGCTTCTGGCCGCAGACCGCGTAGCCGTTCTGGGTGCCGGTCGGCTTGAAGCCGCCCTGGAACCAGCCCCACGTGACGTGCCGGTCGTTGAGCAGGTCGCCGACGTTGCGGCCCCGCATCGCGCCGAGGTTGTCCTTCGCGGTGTGGTTCTTGTCGGAACAGTCGTCCCACGCCGGGTCCGGATCGTTGATCACGGTGCCGACGCCGTCCTCGTCCGGCGAGGCGACGACGTAGGAATCGCTCTTCGGCTCGTGCGTGACCGGGTCGAGCGCCTGGATCCCGTGCGTCTGGCCGGAGATCAGGTTGATCGCACCCGGGGTCGAGGGGCCGAACACGGTGTTGAAGGAGTTGTCGCTCAGCGAGTAGTGCTGCGCGTAATTCCACATGCCGGTGACGGTGTTGCCGTCGTAGTAGTCCATGACCAGACCCGGCTCGCCGAACAGGACCGGCTGGCCGGTGCACTTGTCGGTCTCGGTCTTCTCGACGAACTTGTCCATCTTGCCGCCGTTGAACGCGGCCTGCTCGGCGCCGTAGCTGTGGTTCTGGTCGCAGGTGAGCGCCTGGTCCGGCCCGAGCCGCTTCGGGTTGTACGCGTTCGGGTTGTCGGTGAGCAGCTTCTGGTCGAGGCCGTTGACCTTCGGCGTGTGCTTCGCCGCCTGGAACGGAGTCCCATTTTCGTTGGTGGCGTTCGGGTAGGTGCCGAAGTAGTGGTCGAACGAGATGTTCTCGCCGAAGATCACCACGACGTGCTTGATCGGGGTGAGCGTGGGCAGCCACGCCGCTGGCAGCGGGTGCAGCGGCTGGGCCTGCGCGGACGACGCCGCGGAGCCGGTGCCGATCGCGAGCACCGCCGCCGAGACGAGCGCGCCCGCACCGAGCAGGCGACGGCGCCGTCTGCCGAATGCTGTGTCCACTGAGGATTCCTCCTGGTTCCGGGGATGGGGATCGGCGCGCCTCAGGCGAGGAGCGCCCGGCCGAAGTGGTCGCTGGGACCGGTGACGCCGGGCAGCGCGAAGAAATAGCCGCCGCCGAACGGGGAGATGTAGTCGACGAGCGGTTCGTCGATCAGCCGTTTCTGCACCGCCTCGAACTGGCGCTCGAGATCCTGCTGGTAGCAGGTGAAGACGAGGCCCATGTCGAGGTTGCCGTTGGCGTCGACGCCGCGGTCGTAGTTGACCGCGCGACGCAGGATCCGGCTGTCGTCGGTCTGCGGGGTGCGCGGATTCGCCTTGCGGATGTGACTGGTGAGCGGGATGACGGTGCCGATCGGATCGTCGGCGTAGCGCGGTTCGTCCTGTTCGGACGCACCGTCGAGCGGCGCACCGGTGTCCCGGCGGCGGCCGAACATGTTCTCCTGCTCGGTGAGCGAGACCCGGTCCCAGAATTCCACCAGCATCCGGATCAGCCGGATCACCTGATAACTGCCGCCCGCCGTCCACGCGGGCTCGCCCGCTCCGGACACCCACACCAGCCGGTCCATTTCGGACTCCGCCGGATTCGCGATACCGTCCTTGAACCCCATCAGATTGCGCGGCGTGCCGGACGGACGGGACGGCGAGCTGAACCCGTTGATCTTCCACCGCAGCTGCATTCCGCCCCGGGTCGCGCGAGCCAGGTCGCGCAACGCGTGCAGCACGGTGTCGGTGTCGCCCGCGGACAGGATGAGCGACAGGTCGCCGTGGCATTGCGGCGCGTCGAGCGCGTCGTTGGGGAACATCGTCATCGGCTTGAGCTTCTTGGGCTTGCGATCGGCCAACCCGTACCGTCCGTCGAAAAGGGACGATCCGACGCCGACGATCACACCGAGATCACTGTGCGGCACGACCGGCCCGAGCACCCCAGAGTCAGCAGGCGGCGCGGTAATCCCCAGCGCGGCCGGTGCACCGCCGTTCGTCAGAAACCGCGCGCGGTCAGTGATTTCCTGAAACAGCTGGGTCAACTCGGCCCGGTTCTCCGCAACGACGTCAAATGACGCGATGACACTCTGCGCCGGCGGCTGCCGAAGAATCGCAGCCTGCTTCGCCCCGTGAAACGGCACCGTAGCCGGGCTTTCACTCGCACTAGCAGTGACCCCGATCCCGGCAGCCGCCGTGATCCCCGCACCCACGACAGTACGGCGCAGGAAGGACCGACGAGAGGACTCCGTCGTCACGAGATCCTCCTCGGCTCCGCGATCGCGGCGATCGGAGCGAGCAACTCGGTCAACTCACTGACGTCCGCATTAAGCTTCTGCCGCTGCGACGCGGACAACTGGCTCACCGGCGTCCACGAGTTGTCCGGCTTCTTAGCACTGTCAAGCGTGGCTTTAGTCCGCTTCATCCAACTGTCCACTTTGGCCAGCGCTGGATAACGCGGAGCGAGAACCGGACGCAAGACGTCGAGGACCGCTTGCGTACCGTCCAGATTCGCGCGAGCAGTGGCAAGATTAGTACCGCTACCGTAATCGGTGCGAGCGGTCAGTTCGAATTGCAGGGTGTTCTCCACGATCTCGTGCGCGCGCAGGCCAAGGTCGTTCGGGTCGACCTGACTGTCCGCAAAGGACTTGCGGAGCTTCTGCACGTCGCTGTCCAACTGATCAACCACCGGGGCGAGCGTGGCGAGGTCTTCGTTGTGCCACAGCCCGAATTCAATCCGGTGAAACCCAGTAAAGTCCGGGCTCTTCACTCCGTCCGGAAGCCCAGCAGCGTTCCCGTTGATAGCCTTGTCGGAATCCCCGAACGCGTTGTAAGCCGCACCGAGGCGCTCGTAGTCGAGATGCGCGACAAGCCACGCGGCCTGACTCGCACCGCGATCATTGCCGCGAATGGCTTCTTTTACCTTTCCGACGTCGGCAGCCAACTGCCCGAGCCCTTGCGTCACATGCGCTTGATAGGACTTCAGCGGCCCGAGCAGATCATTCTGCGTCACCGGCGCAACCCCTGGACCGCGTTCCGCACCACCACTCACCGTGACAGCCGGTCCGACAATCGCCGACGAATCCTCAGGGAGACAACGGAATGCGTAGGTCCCGTTGCCAAGCGTCACCTGCAACGGCCGGACAGTCCCACTGCCAAGCCCTTCGACCTCGCCGTAGACAACGCCGGTCGCCGGATCGATGAGATCCACCTCGGCAGTCACGGATCCGGTGTTGCGCAGGTGAAAAGTCTGCACCCCCGGCCGAGGATCCGCCCAGCCCTGCCCGCAAGCCGACCGCGAGATCTGGATCTCCGGATCCTGCGCCGAAGCCCCGTCCGGCCAGACCGCGAAAGCAACGCCCGCCGCCACGACCGCAACCGCGACCCCACCGCCAATCCAGCGGCCGCGCACAGACCCCGGCACTCTTTCCTCCTGGCACACGTTCGGACTACCGGGAGGGAATTATGCGTGCGGAAAGTGAAGAAACCCTGGTCGAGACCACCCCCGAACCGGGAATTCACCAGGACTTCAACCAGCGAACGGAAGAAACCGGATATAGCCGCCAAACGGCATGGTAAATACCTGCCCGGTTTCGCCGCGTTTGGCGCGTTCCGTTCGGAGCGGCGGAGATGCCCGTCCACAAAGGACATAAACGCCGCCACAATGCCCGATTGATCACCCTATGACCGTATTTCCAGGTCCGTGAGGGACCCCCACGAACCCCCGCTCCCCAACACCACATGAGGGGCGCGAGCCCCACCCGCCACCGATGCACCCACCCATCGAGGCACCCAGCCCCACCCCCGCACCCCGATACGAAGCCTCCCTGCGGTCGGTGGGTGCTTGTCAAGGCATCTTTCCCGCCTTGACAAGCACCCACCGACCGTCAGCACAATCGGGCTTCGGGGTGCCCCACGCCACGCCCAAAACCCCACGACCACCCGCAGCACCCCCCGCTAACGTGAACCACCCCCAAGAAAGAGGCAGCCCCCATGAACCACCAAGAACTAACCACCCGCTTCAAGGCACTAACCACCGCCCACCTAGCAGACGCCTGCCTCCGCGCCCGCCTAACCGTCCGCTGCGCGCCCGCCGGAACCACCCCAGTAATCCCAGGCCAGAAGCTATCCGGAAGAGTCCTCCCAGCCAGACACTCCGGCAGCGTCGACGTCTTCCTGGAAGCACTAACCTCCGCCCAACCAGGCGACATCCTGGTAGTCGACAACCGCGGCCGCCTGGACGAAAGCTGTGTCGGCGATCTCATCACCGCCGAAGTCGCGACAGCCGGGCTCAGCGGCATCGTCATCTGGGGCCTCCACCGCGACACCGCCGAACTCCGCGAGATCGGCCTCCCGGTCTACAGCCTGGGCTCCCTCTCCACCGGCCCCCTGCACCTCAACGACCGCGCCGCGGACGCACTAGAAGCCGCCACCATCGGCGAGTGGACCGTGACGACCGACGACCTGGTCTTCGGCGACGACGACGGCGTGCTCTTCGTCCCAGCCGCCCAAGCCAGCGAAGTACTCCGGCTAGCGGAATCCATTCGCGACACCGAACGCCAGCAGGCGGAGAAGATCCGCAACGGGGTCACGCTCCGCGCGCAGGTCCGATTCAGCGAATTCCTGGCCCTGCGGGAGAAAGACCCGTCCTACACATTCCGCCAGCACCTCCGCGCGAAAGACAGCGCCATTGAAGAATGAGAAAGCTGCCCTGGTCACCGGCGTCGGCAGGCAAGCCGGAATCGGCGCGGCGATCGCGGCCCGGCTGAAGGAAGACGGCTGGGCCGTAGTCACCACCCACTGGTCCGAATATGACCGCCGGATGCCATGGGGCGCCGACGAAACCGTCCAGGGCCTCGAAGCCGACCTCGCCGACCCGGAAACCCCGGCAAGACTGTTCGACCAGATCGACGGCGACGTCCAGGCACTCGTGCTCGCCCACTGCGAGTCCGTCGACTCCAGCCTGCTCGACACCACTGTGGACAGTTTCGACCGCCACTTCGCCGTGAACGCCCGCGCCAGCTGGCTATTGATCCGAGAGTTCGCAAAACGCTACCGCGGACCACACGGCGCGGGCCGAATAGTGACGCTGACTAGCGACCACGTGGTGCACAACCTCCCTTACGGCGCAAGCAAAGGAGCGCTAGACCGGATCACCCTGGCCGCCGCCGGGGAACTCGGCCACCTCGGCATCACGGCGAACGCGGTGAACCCCGGCCCGACCGACACTGGCTGGATCACCGAGCCTCTGCGCGAGGCCATCACCCAGCACACGCCGCTGGGCCGAGTCGGCACGCCTCGCGACTGCGCCGGTCTCGTCGCATTCCTTTGTGGACCTGAAGGCGGCTGGGTGAACGGCCAAATCCTCGTCGCCAACGGAGGCGCGGCATGAACGACAAACACCTCGCCTACGTCCTGCTCCCGCGCGGCGAAACCGTCCTGCTGATCCGCCGCGCGCCAGGAACTTTCCTCGGCGGCCATTGGGAATTCCCCGGCGGCACCGTCGAACCCGGTGAAGCGCCGGAAACCACCGCGGTAAGGGAAGTCGCCGAGGAAACCGGGCTGCGCGTACGGCTCGCCGGGCAGCGGGCCCGCCAATCCTGGCCGGACCGCACCGGCAAACCGTTCACCGTGCACGCCGCCTATTACGACGCGCACCCGGACTTCCTCGGCGACCTTCAGCTCAACCCGGCCGAACACGACGACCATCGCTGGCTGACCCCCGCCGACGCGGCCGGACTCCCCCTGTCCGACCACGTCAGGCAGGTACTGCTCGGCTGAAATCCCGAGCCAGCTGCGCGGCCCGGTCCCGCAGCAGCGACCGGGCCTCGGCGACGCACCGGTACTCGTCCGGCTCCACGTCGGTCAGCGCGTACACCCCGGCGAAGCCCGCTGCCCGCCATTCCGGCGCGGACAGCAGGCATCGGCCGGCCAAGGCGACCACCGGCGTACCGCCCGCCGCCCGGACCACGCCGACCGGCGCTTTTCCGTGCAGTGATTGCGTATCCAGCGATCCTTCGCCGGTGATGACGAGCCGGGCGTCGCGGGCAGCGGCCGGGAAGCCCAGCAGCTCCAGCAGCACCTCGATGCCCGGCCGGATACGGGCGCCGAGTCCGGTGAGCACACCGAACCCGACGCCGCCTGCCGCGCCAGCGCCCGGGGTGGCGGCGTGCGCGGAGCCTGCTACTTCGGCCCATCGAGCCAGACCGCGTTCTAGCATCGCGATCTCATCAGGGCCAGCGCCCTTCTGCGGACCGTAAACCGCGGCCGCGCCGTCCACACCCAGCAGCGGGTTGTCCACATCGGACGCCAGGACAATGTCCACTTCGGGCAGTCCGGACAGATCCACTGTGGACAACTCGGTCAGCGCCGCACCGCCGGGGGCGAGCGGAGAACCGGAAGCGTCGAGCAACCGCGCGCCCAACGCGGTCAGCAATCCGGCCCCGCCATCGGTGCACGCGCTGCCGCCGACGCCCAGCACGATCTGCGTCGCGCCGGCGGCACGGGCGGCCGCGATCAGCTCGCCCGTGCCGTAGCTCGACGCGGTCAGCGGTTCCAGCCGGCCGCCGGGCAGCCGATGCAAGCCGGACGCCTCCGCCAGCTCGACCACGGCGACCGTCCCGCGAAGCGCGTAGTACGCGGTGATCCGGCGACCGGTCGGCCCGGACACCCGCACCGGCACCCGCCGGAACCCGGCGGCGACAGCGGCGGCGACTGTCCCGTCGCCGCCGTCCGCCACCGGCAGCTGCCGCACCGGTTCGCCCGGCGCGACCTCGGCGAACGCCGCGGCCACCACCTCCGCGACCTCCGCCGCGGTGAGCGAGCCCTTGAACTTGTCCGGAGCCACCAGCACTGTCACGCCGCGGCCTTGAACGCTCGCCAGTCGCCGATTTCGGTGATGTCCCGCAACTGCACGTGCGAGGTCTGCGGCCGCCGCAGCAGCATCGCGAACGCCGAGCTGCCGTCGGCCAGTTCGATCACGCCCAGCTCCAATTCCGGCGGTTCGGACGGGAGCACCCGGTCGCGCAGCTGGTCCAGGGTGAGGTCGTAGACCTCGCCGGAGATCGCCGCGCCGCCGTGCGCTACCGGGACCAGCGCCGGGCATTGCCCGCCCACCGAGTAGAACCGGTACTTCGCGGCCGTGGTCGTTTCGGCCACCAGCGGAGCGCCGTCGAGCAGATGGTGCAGAGGTTCGCCGCGCATCGCGCCGCCGTTGAGGAACATCAGAGGCATGTCGGTCCCTTTCTCTAGAGGATCGCCTTCACCACGTCGATTCCGAAATAGACGGTGAACACGAGCGCGAGCACGGTGAGAATCCACCCCGCTTCACGCCACTTCCCGCGGAAGGTCTTGATCAGCACGAACGCGATGAGGCCCGCGCCGACGCCGTTGGTGATGGAGTAGGTGAACGGAATGAGCGCGACCGTCAGGAACACCGGGATCGTGTAATCCGGGTCGTTCCACGGGATATTGCGGCACTGCGCCACCATCATCCCGCCGATCACCACGAGCGCGGGCGCGGCGGCCTGCGCCGGGACAATGCCCGCGATCGGCGTGAACAGCAGGGTCGCGCCGAACAACAGTCCAGTCACGACACTCGCCAGCCCGGTCCGCGCGCCCTCCCCGACGCCGGCCGCGGACTCCAGGAACACCGTGTTCGGCGACGAGCCGGTCAGCCCGCCCGCGATCGCGCCCGCCCCGTCCACGAACAGGATCCGGCCCATCCTCGGCACCCGGCCG
This sequence comes from Amycolatopsis sp. WGS_07, assembly GCF_045278895.1. Lineage (NCBI taxonomy): Bacteria > Bacillati > Actinomycetota > Actinomycetes > Pseudonocardiales > Pseudonocardiaceae > Amycolatopsis > Amycolatopsis sp. WGS_07. The sequence continues at coordinate 709,205 of NZ_CP136053.1, forward strand.
TTCTTCGACAGCCCGGCCTCGGCCGACACGCTGGTGATCGTGCCCATCGCGTCGAAGAATCCGGACAGCACCAGGGTGAACAGGAAAATCGTCGCGGTGAGCGCGCCCGCCCTGGCGAATCCGCCGAACAGATCGACCTGTCCGAGCAGTCCGAAATCGGGGGACGCCACCACCGAATCCGGCAGCGTCGGCGTCGTCAGCCCCCATTCGCCGACCCCGAATCCGTCGTGCAGCACCACCGCGAGCACGGTGGCGGCGGCGATGCTGATCAGCACCGCGCCCGGCACCTTCCGCGACATCAGCACGGTCATCAGCAGCAGGCCGAAGCAGAACACCGCGATCGGCCAGCCGTCGAGATGCCCGTCGGTCCCGAGCCGCACCGGGACGGTCGAATGCGCCGCGTCCGGGGTCCGCGTGACGAACCCCGCGCTCACCAGGCCGACCAGCGCGATATACAGCCCGATGCCGACGGTGATCGCAGTTTTCAGCGGTCCCGGAATCGCGTTCATAATGCGTTCCCGGACGCCGCTGACCGCCATCAGCACAATGCAGACGCCTTCCAGCACCACGAGCCCGAAAGCCTGTGCCCATGTCATCGTCGGGGCCATCTGGAACGCGACGATGCCGTTGATGCCGAGCCCGGCGGCGAGCGCGAGCGGTGCGTTGCCGACGAGTCCCATGAGGACAGTCATTACCGCCGCGGCGAGCGCGGTCGCGGTAGTCACTTGCGCGGCGCTGAGTTTCGCGCCGGTGATGTCGGCGGAGGCGCCGAGGATGAGCGGGTTGAGCAACACGATGTAGGCCACCGCGACGAAAGTGGTCACGCCGCCGCGTACTTCGCGGCCTACCGTGGTGTCGCGGGCGCGCAGTTCAAACAGTCGCTCCACAATGGACTTGCGCTGAGGTCCGGGAGCCGAGGTCGCCGCTTCGTCGAGGCGTACCTGGGTCATGTCCTCCCCTTGCCGGTGGGTGTGCCGGACCGCGCCCCTGGCACGGGCAAGGGGCGGGCACGGCGGGACGTTTGCGTTTTTCTGGTGCTCCGGTCAGCACCGGGATGGTGGCCCGGTGGGGTAAGGGCTCAGTACTCGATCCGGTCGGACCGGCTGAGCCAAGCGGAGAACGGCGCGAATGAATCCTCTGTAGACACTCGGGACACGGGGGTCTGCCACGTTTCGCGCGGGTGCTCGAAAAGCTCGTAGAACGCCCGGTCGTCGAATCCGGCCCGGGCGGCGTCGTCGCGATCAGCCGCGTACAGCACGCGGTCCACGCGCGCCCACAGCGACGACGCGAGACACATTGGACACGGCTCGCACGAGGACACCAGCACACAGCCAGCGAGGCTGAACGTGCCGAGCGCCTGGCAGGCCGCGCGGATCGCGACCACCTCGGCGTGCGCGGTCGGATCAAGCGACGGGGTGACGCGGTTGACGCCGGTCGCGACGGTCTCGCCGTCCTTCACCACCAGCGCGCCGAACGGGCCGCCGCCGTCGGCGACGTTCTGCTCCGCGATCCGCACGCATTCGGCGAGCCAGGCGCGTTCGACGTCGATGGACACGGTCATAACGGTACTTCTCCCAACAGGTCGGATTGCTCAGGACCACGCCGGCCCGGCCGGCGGGGCGTCGTCGCGCAGGACGGTGCCCTCGATCAGGCCGTACGGCCGGTCGGCGGCGTAGAACACCTCGCCGGGGTTGTCGAGGCCGAACGGCTCGAGGTCGACGAGGAAGTGGTGCTTGTTCGGCAGCGCGAACCGGATCTCGGCGATCTCCGGGACGGCCTCAAGCACCGCCTGCCCCATCGCGTACAGCGTCTGCTGCAGGGACTGGCTGTGCGTGCCGCCGAACGCGTCGAGCAGGGTGGCGAGCGCGGTTTCGTGCGCGTGCGCCCAGTCGGTCTCCTCGACGGAGAACCGCCAGGTCGCGGACACCGCGGTGGCGAGGATCCGGTCCTTCACCTCGGCCAGCGTCGTGTACTCGTCGCGCGGGAAACCCCAGAATTCGGACCCGGTGGAGTTGAGCACGGTCAGGTCCTCGACCCCGCCGAGCACCCAGGCCCGCTCGCCGTCGTAGGTGACGCGCGTGGTGCGCGTGCCGGCCCCGGAACGCGCGAACGAGTGATGCGCCGGCCGTCCGCCGACCTGCAGCCGCTCCCACGGATGGGCCGCGATCGAGACGCGCGCGGCGTGGATGCTCTCCTGCGCGGACACGAAGTGCCGGGCCAGCCGCAGCGCGAAGTCCTCGATCTCGCCGATCCCGTCGCGGGCGAACGCGAACACGGTGTTCTTCTGCGTGTCCGTGGCCAGGACCTTGTCGTTGGCCCCGGTCAGGTGGGTGTCGCTCATGTCGCCCGACAGCGACACGCTCACGGTGAGGTCGGTGATCCGGTGCTCGTCTCCGTCCCGGTCGACGCGGACCAGCCGGTTTTCGGCCTTCCCGTAGCGGTTGTCGCCAAGAACGATCGCCATTGGTCATCCCTTCTCGTTCGCTCGCCGAGTGAGTACACCTGGCGCGACGTGGCACGGGCCACGGCAGATCCGCCGAAAGCGCGGCGGGCGAACGGCCGGTTTTTCGTAGTTTCCGCCAAACCCCTCTGGTGTGCGGTACTGATGGGCGGAAGGAGGCACGCATGCGGCTGGGTGCACTGCTCGACACCCCGGAGCTGGGGTTGCGGCTGCTGGCGGGCGAGAACGCGCGCGACCGCGAGTTCGGCCGCGTTTTCCAGGCGACCCTGCGGGATCCGACGCGGTACCTCGACGGCGGCGAGATCGTGCTGTGCGGCCTGCGCTGGCTGCCCGGGCGCGCCGACGCGGACGAGTTCGTCGGCAAGCTCGCCGCCGCGGGCGTCACGGCGCTCGGAGCGGGCACCGCCGAGGTCGGCGGGCCGGTGCCGGACTACCTCGTGACCGCCTGCGAACGCGTCGGCCTGCCGTTGTTCGAGGTGCCGGTGTCGGTTTCGTTCGCGACCGTGGCCGAACAGGTGATCCTGGGCCTCGCGGCGGAACGCTCCGCACCCGCCCGCGATTCGCACCGGCGGCTGGTGGCCGCCGTGACGTCGGGGCACGGGCTGTCCGCGCTGGTCAACGCCGGTGCGGAGGAGCTGGGCACCGGCTGCCGCGTGCTGAGCGCGACCGGACGGCAGCTGGCGGGCGGACCCGAACTGCCCGCCGAACGCCGCACCGCGCTGGCGCGGAAGTTCCTGCGCGCCGAGCGGCTGCCGTGCCAGGACGGCCCAGTCGCGCTGCTGGGCGCGGCGGGCCGCTCCGGGCACCGGATCGCGAGCTGGTTCCTGGTGGTGGACGGCGATCCGGCGCAGTGGCCGGCCGCGCGCCGCGAGCTGGCGCAGGAGCTGGCCGCGCTGGTCGGGCTCGAACGGTCCCGGGTGGACGAGGCCAGGCGGATCGAGAACCGGGCGGCCGAACCGCTGCTGCGGCTGGTGCTCTCCGACGACGCCGCGCCGGGCGAGCTGACGTCGCGGCTGGCCGCCGCCGGGTTCGCGCCGCAGGAACCGGTGGCGACGCTGTCGGCCGAGGTCCGCGGCGGCGGGCCGGGGCTCGCGCAGGTGCTGGTGGAGGAGCTGCTTTCGACCACCGGCGGCCCGGTGCTGGTGGCCACGGTCGACGGCGAGACGTTCGGCCTCTTCTCCTCGCGCGACACCGAGGCGCTGCGGGAAGCGGTGCACACCATCGAGCCCGCGCTCGGGTCCGCGCGGCTGACGCTCGGCCTCAGCCGCGCCGCGGACGCCGCCGGCCTGCGCTCCGGCGTGCAGGAAGCCCGGCACGCGCGCACACTGGCAGCGTTGACGCCCGGCCGGGCGACGGTGTTGTCCGGCGACGAGGTGGCGTCGCATTTGCTGCTGCTCGCCGCCGTTCCGGAAGACCTGCGCCGGACGTTCGGCGAAAAGGTACTGGGACCGGTACTCGCGTACGACGCCGCACACGGTTCCGAATTGATAACAACGCTCAAGGCGTTCCTGGAACATTCGGGATCTTGGACACAGACTTCGGCCACGCTGCACTTGCACGTGAACACTCTGCGATACCGCATCACCCGGATCGGCGAACTCACCGGACGCGATCCGAGCCGGTTCGCCGACCGGGTCGATCTTTATCTGGCCGGTTGCTTCACGCAGAACTGGGGCTGGTCCTGACCATCCGTCCGAAATGTCCTGGGCAAACGCCGCGGCCGGTGATTTTCCTTACCCCGTAAAGGAAATCTCCGCAGTACGGTTATCCGTAAAGAATTATTGGGAATACTTGACCATTCGATGACCCGGCGCGGCACTCGGGAGGAGGATGCACCATCCGACCGAGCGTCCTACGCTGAGGGGCATGTACATCGCATTGCTGTCCTACACAGCGCCTCGAAACGAAGTCGACTACGCACTGGCCGAACACGCGGACTGGCTGCGAAGCCACTTCGCGCACGGATTGTTCCTCGTTTCCGGAAAAGGAAACGAGGACGCGGACCAGGTCATCATCTCCCGCCCGTGTGCGCGCGGCAAGCTCGACGCCGTGCTCGCCACCGACCCGCTCGTGCTGCAACGGCTCGCGCATTACCGCGTGATCGAATTCTCCGCGACCCGCACCGCCAACGAATTCCTCACCGTCAACGAGGCGCTCGCCTCCTGATCCGCCGTACCCGCAGATCGCCGAACGCCCGGAAGCAGGTGGCCTCCGGATGGTTCCGCCCGCCACCTGCCGGACGTACTCCCGCCGCGAACTCGCCTATGATCACGCGAGATCTTTCGTTCCGGCCCGGGAGACCGCATGCATACGCCCGACCTCGTGTTCCGAGGCCGTCGCCTCACCAGTGACCGCGCCCTGGTGATGGCCATCGTCAACCGCACCCCAGACTCCTTCTACGACAACGGTGCGACCTTCGAAGAAGCCCCCGCGCAAGCGGCGATCCGCCGCGCGCACGCCGAGGGCGCAGACCTGATCGACATCGGCGGCGTTCCGGCGGGCAAAGGCCCCGAGGTCACCGCGGCCGAGGAGATCCGCCGGGTCGTGCCGACCGTCGAATGGGCCCGCGAGCACTTCCCCGAGCTGGTCATCAGCGTGGACACCTACCGCGCCGAGGTCGCCGACGCCGTCTGCCGCGCGGGCGCGGACCTGGTCAACGACAACTGGGCGGCGATCGAACCGGAGATCCTCGACGTCGCCGCCGAACACGGCGCGGGCTACATCTGCTCGCACACCAACGGTCTCGTCCCGCGCACCGAAGCCGTCCGTCCGGTTTACGACGACGTGGTGGCCGCGGTCGTCGAGGGCACCACCGAACTGGCCGAGCGCGCGCTCGCCGCGGGCGTGCCGCGCGAGGGCATCATGATCGACCCCTGCATCGACTTCGGGAAGAACTCCTACCAGTCGCTCGAACTGCTGCGGCACGTCGACGCGCTGGTCGCGACCGGCTGGCCGGTGCTGATGGCGCTGTCGAACAAGGACGTCATCGGCGAAACGCTGGACCTCCCGGTCGGCGAACGGGTGATCGGGACGCTCGCCGCCACCGCGGTGTCCGCGCTGCACGGCGCGGCGATGTTCCGCGCGCACCAGGTCCGCGAGACGCGGCAGGTCGCGGAGATGGTGGCGAGCATCGTCGGCACCCGGCCGCCGGCGAACGTTGTACGGTCGGTCTGATGCGCGAAGTCTTTCCCGGCAGCCAGGACCGCACCGAGGCCGAGGTCGAGCAGCTCTACGTCTATCCCGACGGGCCGAAGTGGCTCGCGGTGAACTTCGTGTCCAGCGCCGACGGCGGGATCACCGTCGAAGGCCGCTCGGGCGGGCTGTCGACGCCCGCGGACCGGATCGTCTACCGGCTGGGCAACGACCTCGCCGACGTCGTGCTGGTCGGCGCGGGCACCGCACTGGCCGAGGGCTTCGAGGGGCTGCGCCCGGACGAGCAGACCGCCGAGCGCCGGCGCAGGCACGGGCTGGCCCCGATCGCGCCGATCGCCGTGGTCAGCACCGGCCGTTCGCTGCCGCCGGACGCGCCGGTGATCACCAAGGCACTGGTGCCGACGATCGTCGTCACGAGCGCGGCGACGGACCCGGACCTGCGCGCGGCGTGGGCGGCGGCCGGGGCGGACGTCCTGGTCGCCGGGACAGGCGACCCAACCCTGCACGAGGCGACCGGCGACCCGGCTCTGCACGCCGCCGCGGACGATCAGCGCCCGCGCCCCCGCCACGGCGACGTCGACCTCGCGGCGGCGGTGGACGAACTGGCCCGGCGAGGCCTCCGCCGCATCGACTGCGAGGGCGGACCGCACCTGTTCGCGTCGCTGCTGGCCGCGGGCGTGGTGGACGAACTGCGCCTGACGGTCGCGCCGATGCTGATCGCCGGAGACGCCCCGCGCGTCGCGATGGGCGCGGCGATCGACCCGCGGCAGCTCGAACTGCTTTCCGCCCTGGTGGACGACAATTCAGTACTGTTGCGGTATCGCGTCCACTGACCCTGGGGAGGGATCGTGGCCAAGACCGCTCTGCGCAACGCGCGAGTCTTCGACGGACGAGGGCTCACCGAACCGCGCACCGTCGTCATCGACGGGCCGGTGCTCGGCATAGACCCTGCTGGGGCAACGGAAATCGATGCCGCCGGGGCGACGCTGCTGCCCGGATTCATCGACGCGCACGTCCACCTGACCGAGCCGGAACAGCTGGCCGACCTCGCCGCGTGGGGTGTCACGACGGGGCTGGACATGGCGTGCTGGCCCGCCTCTCGGGTAGCCGAGCTGCGATCGGTGGGTCCGGCGGACTTCCGCAGCGCCGGTCCGCCCGCGATCGGCCCCGGCGGCATGCACACCCGGATCCCCGGGATGCCCGCGTCCTCGATCGTGACGACCGCGGAAGCCGCCGTCCGGTTCGTCGAGGCGCGGGTGGCGGAGGGCGTCGACTACGTCAAAGGCGTCGCGGAGGCTCCCGGTGACGGCGGACCGCCCGCCGAGGCCTTGCAAGCGTTGGTCGACGCCGCGCGGGAGCGGGGCTTGGACACCGTTCTGCACGCGGCGACCCCGGGCGCGTACCACTTGGCCGTGGCGACCGGCGCGCGGTTCGTGACGCACGTGCCGGTGATCGGCCGGATCGCCGCCGAGGACGTCGCCGCGATGAAAACCGCCGGGCAGACGGCCGTCCCGACGCTCACCATGATGGAAGGGGCGCTCCCCTACTTCGCTGGCGCCGCGGGTGATTACGTGGCCAACGTGGCCGCTTTGCACGCTGCCGGGGTCGAAATCCTCGCCGGGACCGACGCCAGCGCCGAATCCGGAGCCCCGGTCGTTCTCCCGCACGGATCGAGCCTGCACCACGAGTTCGAACTGCTGGCCGAGGCCGGGTTGACGTCGGTGGAGATCCTTCGTGCCGCGACGATCGCCCCGGCGCGGGCGTTCGGGCTGACCGACCGAGGCGAGATCCGGCCCGGGCTGCGCGCCGACCTGGTCCTCGTCGAAGGCGACCCGGTGACGGACCTGTCGGCGACCCGGGCTATCCGCACGGTGTGGTGCGCCGGAACGGAAATCCCCCGCTAGCCGAGGTCGAGGACGTACCGGTCCAGCACCGCGCCGTCCTCGACCACCCGGCCGCTCAGCCCGAACCCGGCCCGCCGCGCCACCGCGCCCGAACTCACGTTTTCCGGCTCTGCCTTGATCACCGCGCGCCGCGTTCCTTCGCTAGCCGCGTACTGGACCGCCAGCAGCACCGCCCGCGTCGCGAACCCGTGGCCCCTCCACTGCGGGTACAGGCCGTAGGCCACGTTCGTCTCCCCCGGCGCGAGATGCTCGCCGGAGAACCGCAGGTCGACCGTCCCGGCCAAAACGCCGTTCACCCGGATGCCGAACGCCCGCAGCGACCCGCCGGAAGCCCATTCCTCCTGGCAGTGCTGGAAGTACTCCCGGGTGCCGGCCAGCGTCCCCGGCCCGCCGTTGAGCCACCGGATCAGCTCCGCGTCCTCGCCCGCGAAGTGCGCCTCCGCGTCGGCCGGACGCAACGGCGTCAAGGCGAGCACGCCGTCGGTCAGCTCCTCAAGATCGCTGGACGGCATCGTCGGCTTCCTCGAACGTCGTCTGCGCCTTGGTCAACTCCTCAGCCGCCCGAGCCGCGCGCTGCTCAGCCTCGGCAAGCCGCTCCCGCAACTCGGCCACCCGATCGTCGGCCTGCTCGGCCGCCCGCTCCGCACGCAGCAGATTCCGCTCCGCCTCTGCCCGCGCACGCACCGCCTGCCGCCGTTCCAGCGCCCGGATCCGGGCCTCCTCCTCGGCCTTCCGGTCCTTTTCGGACTGTCGGGTCTTCTTGGCCGGGGCGGGATTCGTCGGCAGCGACAGCCAGCGGTCGGCGTCCTGGCGAGCTTTGGACGTCAGCCGTCCGGCCAGCGCCAGCCGGGCAACGTCGGCGTCCGCGACGATCGCCTCCAGCGTCTCCTCCACCTCGCGTTCGACGGAATCGCTCAAGTCGGACGCGTCCCGGATGATCCGCTGCACCAGCTCCGCCCGCTGATGCGCCAGCTCGCGCAGCCGGGAGCCGTCGAGCTGTTCGTGCGCGTCGCGCAGCTGCTCGCCGAGCGACGCCAGCTCGGACAGCGGCGCGGACCCGTCGCGGGCCAGGCGGTTGATGTACGCCGCGGCCGCGGTCGGCTTGCGCAGCGCGCGGATCCGGCGCGCCAGCTCGACGTCGCCCGCTTCCTTCGCGGCGCGGGCGGCCGCGGTGCGCTCCGCGACGAAGTCGGCCGGTTCACCTGCGTAGAGCCGGTCGGCGACGGTATCGAAATCCGAGGTTGCCACGTGTGCCACCGAACCACACGAGTAGTCCGAACGCGACGCAACGCGTAACGTGGACGTCCACCCATCAAGGTCGAGTGAAGCGGGACGGTGCCCATGACGCCTCCGGGCCGGCTCGCGCTCACGGCCAGCCCCCTGGTCGCCGGCGCGCTCAAAGCACTGCAAATCGCTACCGAGCTGCCGGTCGCGATGGGCGGACCGGTGTCGGCGGCTTCCCGCTCGCACGTGATCGACCAGCTGCGCGGCACCACCACCCGGTCGCTGCAGCACGTACAGGTGGACACCGGAGCCGGGCTCGGCGGCAAAGCGGTGGCACTGGCGCGGCCGTCAACGGTCGTCGACTATCTCAACGCACAGGGCATCACGCACAAATACGACCACGCGGTAGCACCCGAACGGCTGCGTGCGATGGTCGCGCTGCCGGTGCGCGTCGGCGAGACCACGCGCGCGGTGCTGTACGCGGCGTCCCGGGATTCGATCACGTTCGGCGACCGCCTGTTGCACGCGGCGACCGCGGTGGCGACGCGGCTGGGACGCGACATCGAGGTGGAAGAGGAAGTGCAGCGTCGGCTGGCCACGCCGGCAGCCGTCCCCGCCGCCGAACGCGGCGACCTGCACGCGGAACTCACCGCGATCGCCAGTTCGATCCAGGACGAGAGCGCCCGGGAACGGCTGCTGGCGGTGTGCGAGCGGCTGCGCCCGGAGCTGGACCTGCCCGGCGTCGCGCTGACCCCGCGCGAGGTCGACGTGCTGCGGCTGGTCAGCGAGGGCTGTACGAACGACGAGATCTCCGACCGGCTCGGCCTGCTGCCCAACACCGTCAAGTCGTATCTCAAGCACGCGATGCGGAAACTGGCGGTGTCCAACCGGGTGCAGGCGGTGAACCGGGCTCGCGCCGCCGGGCTGCTGCGCTAGGCCGCGCGATGAGGCGACTGAGCGGAGTGACGATCGATTGCGCCGAACCGGCTGTCCTGGCCGGCTTTTGGAGCGCCCTTCTCGACCGGCCAGTTTCCGGCGAGCACGACGGCCCCGGCTGGGCAACGGTCGGCTCCCGGTTCGACGCCGTTCCCCGGCTGACGTTCCAGCGCGTTCCCGAGCCAAAACGCGGCAAGGCGAGACTGCATCTGGACATCGAGGTGGACGACGTCGACGAGGCACGGACGCAGATCGAGGAGTTGGGCGGACGTTGGACCGGGGAGCGCCACGACTACCCCGGCGAGGGCGTCGTGCTGGTGATGGCCGATCCGGAGGGACACGAGTTCTGCATTGTCCAGTACTTCTGACGGCCCGGCACCCTCCATGTGGGGTGGCTAGATCCGGTCCAGCGAGTGAAAATCACCCGCGCGGGCAGTGCGGCCCGCTGACGCGAAGGGATCGCCACGTGTTCTATGACCTCAGTGTCTGCGACTTCCTCGACCGCGCCGAAACGGTGTACCCGGACCGGATCGCGGTGGTGGACGAACCCGCCCAGCCCGCGCAGTCCTGGGGTTCGGTGTCCTACCGCGAACTCGCCCGCCGCGCCCGCGCGCAGGCGGCGAACCTCGACGCGCTGGGCGTGCCCGCCGGCGGCCGGGTCGCCATCGTCTCGCACAACTCCGCGCGGCTGCTGACGTCGTTCTTCGGCGTCTCCGGATGGGGCCGCATCCTGGTGCCGGTGAACTTCCGCCTCGCGCCCGCCGAAGTGCGCTACATCGTCGAACACTCGGGCGCGGAAGTTTTGATGATCGATCCCGAGCTAAAACCGTTGCTGGACAGCGTGACCGCGAAGCACGTGTTCATTCTAGGCGAGGACGACGACAAAATCTGGGGCGGCGAAGGCGAACCGCGCCCGTGGACCGCCGACGAATCCGCGACGGCCACGATCAACTACACCTCGGGTACCACCGCGCGGCCGAAGGGCGTCCAGCTCACGCACCGTAATTTGTGGCTCAACGCAACCACTTTCGGCCTGCACACCACGCTCAGCGACAACGACGTCCTGCTGCACACGCTGCCGATGTTCCACGCGAACGGCTGGGGAATGCCGTACGCGGTCACCGGTCTCGGCGGACGGCACATCGTGCTGCGCAAGGTAGACGGCACCGAAATCCTGCGCCGCGTGCAGGAACACGGCGTCACCATCATGTGCGCCGCCCCCGCCGTGGTCACCGCCGCGCTCGACGGCGCGGCTACCTGGGACGGCGAAATCCCCGGCCGCGACCGCGTCCGCATCGTCGTAGCCGGCGCGCCGCCGCCCACCCGCACCATCGAACGCGTGCGCGCCGAACTCGGCTGGGAGTTCATCCAGATCTACGGCCTGACCGAGACCTCGCCGCTGGTCACGGTGAACCGCTTCCGCAGCGAATGGGCCGACCTGGACCCGCACGAGCAGGCGAAGCTCCTCGGCCGCGCGGGCGCACCCGCCCTAGGCGTCCGCGTCACGATCGACACCGACGGCGAGGTCCTCACCCAAAGCAACCACAACCTCGACGGCTACTGGGAAAACCCGGAAGAAACCGCGCGAGTCCAGGAAGGCAACTGGTTCCACACCGGCGACGGCGGCAGCTTCACCGACGGCTACCTCACGATCGCCGACCGCAAGAAGGACGTCATCATCACCGGAGGCGAGAACGTGTCGTCGATCGAGGTGGAGGACGCGCTCAACTCGCACCCGGCCGTCCGGGAGGTCGCGGTGATCGGCATCCCCGACGAGAAGTGGGGGGAACTGGTCACGGCTTTGGTGGTGACGGACGGAACCGAGGCGACGGCGGACGAGCTGATCACGCATTGCCGCCAGCATCTGGCGGGGTACAAGTGCCCAAAGCGCGTGGAATTCCTCGCGGAACTGCCGCGGACGGCTACCGGGAAGATCCAGAAGTTCAAGCTGCGGCAGCCGTTTTGGGAGGGGCAGGACCGGCAGGTGAACTGAGCTTGCCGCAGTGCTCCTTCATCCCATGTCAGAAGGAGCACTGCGGGCGCTCAAGAGTCCCGCTCCCAGGCTTTCGTGTATTCGCGAAATACGCCGTTTTCTCCCCAGAACCACAACCGCTCGCATTCCGGGCAGCGCACGACCAGGGTAGCTTTGCCGAACAGTTCGACACCGGAAGCTTCGACGTCGAATTCATCATTGGTCAAGAAGTACATGCTGTCGTGCGGGTCGTCGTCTCTGACGATGTTTCCGCACACGCACCGGATCTTCGCCATCATCGCCCTCCGAAGAACTTGACCCCGCTCAGCAGGGGGCCCTTGCCCCAACTGGAGATCATACTGTTCGCCCAGTCCAGCGCCTTGGCCGCGCCGCCGAAATCAGCTTCGGTAAGACCGCTGGGACCGAGGTCGACGATCACTCCCCCGCCGTGCACCTGCGAGTACTTCCCGGCTATCCGGCTCACCACATTTTTGACAATATTTGTTTTCGGCGTAATCACATCCCACAGGACGCCGTCGACGACCAGGTCGCTCGTTTGTCCTTCGGCACGGGTTCCGATGGGGTCTCTCAACTCGACGCGAGCACCGTCAGACGCCATTTCCTCAGCCGCCCTGATCTCGGAAGCCGAGGCTCGGGTCGCGGTGATGTCGAGAAACCCGGGATTGGGCAGGTCGACGAGCCGCTCGGCTTCCCTGGCCAGCTGAGCGGCCCCGGCCGCCTCTTCCTCCGCCAGGCCCGCGGCCCGGCCGACCTGGGCGGCGATCTGCGCGCCGGCCGCGTCGAGGGTTCCGGCACCCGCGGTCGCCGCCTCCGCCGCTCCCAGCAGTTCGGCCGCCCCGATCCCGCCTTCGCCGAGTTCGACCGCGCCCCCGCCCAGGACTCCGATCAGGTCGCATTCCGGACAGGCGAGGGTGACCAGTCCGGTCAGGACGATCAGGCTCACTGTGCTCAGCCAAGCCGGAGTGTCGTCCCCGACCGGCCGGGGCGAGAAGTCGGGGCTGAGCAGATTGTGCGGGTCGAGACAGCGAGTGATGTCGTAGCTGCCGTAAGGATTGAGGTGGCGGCAAAGCTCCTGTAGATGGTTGAGGACGCGTTCCTGGTCCGCCTTGCTGCCGCTGAACAGCGCGATGCAGTCCTCGGTGGAGTAGATCCCCTCGTTCCAGGCAGCGCGAATCCCGGGCTGGCATTGATAGGTCCGCGCTTTGATCGCTTCTTGCTTCTCGACGGCGGCCTTGGCGGCGACGCTTTGCCAAGCAGTTTGCGCGGCAAGGGCGGCGTCTTGGGCGTTCTTGCCCGCGTCGACTGCGGCTTAATGTGCGTTGTGCGCCGAGATGCTGGCCTGCTGAGCGAAGCCGGCCGCGTTGTCCGCGGAGCGCTGTGCCCAAGCGGCCGAACGACCGGCCTGGTCTGCGGAAGCGGTGGCCGACACTGCGGCTCGAGAAGCCGCGTTGGCTGAGTCTTGCGCCTGTTTCGCGGAAGCAGCCGCCCGGTCGGCCGCGGCGCTGGCGTCGTTGGCGTATTTGGTTGCCAGGGTTGCGGCGTCCTCGGCTTGGCGCGCATAGCCCGCGGCCTCGTCGGCAGCGTTGCGGGCACGCGCGGCAGCAGCCTGGGCGTCGTTGGCGTCGTGGGTTGCCGTCGCAGCAGCGTTAGAGGCTTTCGCGAGCAGGCTGTCGATCGCGGCGTTGTGCGCAGCGGTGTTCTGGTCGCGGCGCGCGGCGGTGTACTGACCGACTGCGAGGAACTCGTGCAGCAGGGACGGCGGACCGTCGAGCGCGGCCTGTGCACCGGCGGCGACTTCGCGCTCGCCCGAGGCTTTGGCGGCCGACATGACCTGGTTGACCTTGAGCGCGTCGTCGATCTTCAGCGAGCTGTACTGCTTGGTTTGGACGAAATCCCGCAAGGCTTGATCGGTGTTCGCGTCGAGCGCTTTCTGCGCCTCGTCCACCACGACTGTCCGGCCGGCGGCACGGGCCGCGGACATGATCTGGTTGGTCTTGAGCGAGTCTTCCGTCCGCCGCTCGGGGTAGCTGGGGTCGCGCAGGAAGTTCCGGACGTCGAGGTCCGATCCGGCGAGCGCGGCGGCCGCGGCCTTCTGGAAGCCGTCCGTGCCGGAATCGCGCAGGCTGCCGAGGGTGACCCGGTCGTCTTGCCCCGCGGCGGCGGACAGACCGGCGGTCACGAAGTCGGCCGCCTCGTCGTCGGTGCCGCCCAACGCGGTGATCGCCGCGGATTTCGTCCAGGGACCGCCGGACTGGGAGAGGTTCATGGCGATCTTGCGGGCATCGGCGACCACCGTGGCCCGCGGGGCCCCGGCGGCGGTTGCCTCGCCGATCAGCCGGTTGGTCTCCGCGTCCCACGTGCTGGCCTGGTCAAGGCCCGGCCGGGGCGGGTTCGGCTGAGCCGCGGCCGACGCGGCGGCAGCCTTCGCGGCGTCGTCGGCAACCTGGGCGGCCTGCGCGATCCGGTCGTCATCCGCCTGGCGCGCGGAACGGGCGATCTGAGCGGCCTGAGTGGCGGCGGCGGTCGCCGCGTTCGCCGAAGCCGTCGCCGCATTCGCCGCCACCGTGGCTTTCCTCGCGGCATCTGCCGCTTCTCCGGCATGAGCGGCTGCGTCGTCGGCAGCCTGCGCGGCCGCGGTCGCGTCCGCCGCCGCGGCACTCGCCGCGTCCGCCGCCTGCCCGGCGGCCGCGCTCGCCTCGTGCGCCCAAGACTGGCTGGCGTTGGCAGCCGCGACCGCCCGCGCGGCCTGTGCCCGTGCCGTTGCGGCGGCTGCCTGGGCCTGCCGGGCATCCGCGCCCGCGGCAGCTGAATTGTTCGCGGCGTCGGTCGCCGCGTCCGCGGCAGCCCGGGACTGAGCGGCAGCGTCCTTCGCCAGCGAGCCGGCGGATTCCGCCGCAGTCGAGGCCGCCTTCGCGGACCGCGCCGCGTCCGCCGCCTTCGCCGCGCCCAATGCCGCGTCCCTAGCTGTCTGCGCGGCTAGCTTCGCGCCTTCGGACTTGTCCTTGTCCGTGATGGCGGCTTCAGCGGCGTGGTAAGCGTTCGACGCGGCCTGGCCTGCCCGCGCCGCCGCGGCAGCCGCGCGAGAGGCGGCAGCGGCTGCAGTGTGCGCGGCGCTGGAGGCCGCGTTCGCCGCACCGATCGCCTGCCGCGCGGTAGCGGCGGCCTGATCAGCGGCGTAGGCGGCACGGTTCGCCGCGTCGGTGGCTTCTCCCGAATGCCCCTGCGCTGCCGCGGCCGCGGCCTTCGCGGCTTCCGCCGCCCGTTGCGCCGCAGCGGCTTCCGCTACCGCACGGTCCGATTCCTGCTTCGCGGTTTGCGTCTCCGCCGCTGCTTGGTCGGAAGCGGCCTGCGCGGTCGCGACCAGGTCGGTGATCGTCGCGGTCTCGGCGTCCCGTGCCTGCGCCATCGGCAAATCGATCGCGAGAAACTGGGTGTAGGCGTCGACGTTGTTGGCGTCGAGGGCTTGCTGTGCGACCTTCTTCACCTCGGGCCCGCCGGCCGACATGGCCTGGTTGACCCGGAGACTCTGGTCTATCTGGAACGCGGCACGCCACCCGCTGTCGAGGAATTCCTGCAGCGCGTCGACGGTGTTCTCGTCCAGCGCCTTCTGCGCGGCCGCCTTGACCTGCGTGCCGCCCGCGGACATGACTTGGTTGACCCGCAGGGTCAGGTCGTTCTTGTGGGGCCCCTGCCATCCATTGTCCAGGAAGGCTTTCAGCGCGTCGTCTGTGTTCGCGTCCAGGGCCTGCTGCGCGGCGGTTTTCGTCGCCGGCCCGCCCGCGGACATGACCTGGTTGACGTGGATGTCGCGATCGATCCGCGCGTCCGGGTCTCGCTGCGTCGTCAAGAAGGTCGTGATGGCCGCATCCGAGCCGGCCAGGGCGATCGCCGCGTCGCGTTTGGTCGCCGGGCCGCCGAACCGCCACAGCGTCACTGTCTTCTCGCGGTCGGAAAGCGGCCGTCCGCCCGTCGAAGCGGCTGCCGGAACCGCGCGCGGGGCGCGCTCCGGAGCTGCGACCGCCTGCGGCGCGGCGAGCGTTCCCGCGGTCACCGCGACCGTCAGCACCGCGCTCAGCGCAGTTCGAAACCGAGTTCCTGACGCACGCATGCACATCCCCCTCGCTGAAGAAACGCAATCCCGCGGCAGGGCCAAATGGCGGATATCCGAAACGGGATTCCCCCATGGCACCGCCGGATTCATCGCCCTTTTCCCTCAGGCGTTACACCGCGAGCGAAACTTTTCTTCACTTTACCAAGGCTTGTATATTGCTTTTATCAATTATCGTGACATGTGTCACATCTCGCTTCGGTCGGCGACCATTCACGGAAAGCGGCGTCTAATCTCTCGATGTCACGCGGGGGTGACCGCGGAGCCTCTCGACTTCCGCCCTGTTGAATTCACTGCTCACCAATGGTCTATTTGGGGGAGAGATGCGCCCAATTCACCGGACAGCAATTGTCATCGCAGCTGCGACCACCGCGACCGCGCTCGCCGCCACGGCCGCGGTCACCGCCGCCAGCGGCGCCCAGTCCGGCGCGACCGACGAACAGCCGAGCATCGTGGAGGACTACTCTTATCCCGGCGCGGCCCAGATCCTCGCCGACTACCACGTGCAGCTGATCAGCGGGGACGGCCATCTGCTGATCACCCCGTGCCCCAGCCCGGTCACCGGGGTCATCGTGGTCCAGTCCAGCCAGACCGTCGGCCAGCAGGGCGACGGATCGGTCTGCTTCCGGGTCCTCGGCACGAGCGGCCACCTGACGCTGAAGATTCCCGAGGTCTTTTCGATTCGAGGAGACGGCGCGGCAGCGGGCCAAGGACACAAACTCCGGGCCGAATTGACCACTGACGCCGGGCAGCACAGCACCGTCGACGTCAATCCCAGCGGAACGACCCAAGTCGGCATCGGCACCACGCCGCCCGGAGCCGCCACGACGCTACTGCAATTGGACGCATCGGCGTAAGGCGGCACCGCTCGGATCTCCGCATTTCCCGACCGGGCCGGTGCTATTTCGCCGGCCCGGTACCCGCTGAATGGGACAGAGAACGGAACCCTCAATCATCGGAAGGCCGATAAACCAGCCGCAGCACCCCGTTGCGGAACGCCGCGCTCTCCGCGAGCCGAAAGTCCAGCTGCGGCCCCTCCGCCGGGAACAACCGCCGTCCCTTGCCGACCACCACCGGGTACTGCAGCAGGGTCAGCTCGTCCACCAGCCCGTGCGACAGGAGCCATCGCACCAGTGTCGTGCTTCCGCTGGTCATGATGTCGCCGCCCGCGCTGGCTTTCAGGTCCGCGATCGCCTCGCCGAGGTCGCCGCGCAGCAGGGTCGTGTTGTGCCAGTCCGTCGCGGTCAGGGTGGTGGACGCGACGTACTTCGGCACGCTGTTCATGAATTCCGCGCCCGGGTCGTCCGTGCGGCCGGGCCACGCCTCGGCGAAACCCTCGTACGTCACCCGGCCCAGCAACATCGCGTCGGCGTCCGCCATGCCGTCGCCCACCGCGTGCTCCAGTTCGTCGTTCCAGTACGAGAGCGACCACTGGTCCGGCGCTTCCACCACGCCGTCGAGCGAGACGAACAATGTGGACACGATCTTGCGCATCGAGCGACTCCTTGGTGTTCGGGATCGCCGACACTATGGCGCAGCCGGACCCGCCGACGCAGCCAGTTGACCCAATGCTTGGTCTGTCAGGGCACTTCCGTTACCAACTCGAGTGCCCTGCCGAGCGTCGCGAGCCGGTTTTCCAGGGTTTCGCCCGCCGGATACAGCCGGACGGTGTCGACTCCGGCGGCGCGCCACACCTTCAGCCGCGCGCGGACCATGTCCTCGGTGCCGATCAGCGTCGTCGCGAGCACCATCTCGTCGGTCACCAGCCCGGCCGCGCCGTCGCGATCGCCGGACTGCCAGCGTTCCCGCACCTCAGCGGCGACCTCGGCCCAGCCCTGCCTGGCGTAAGCGTCGTGGTAGAAGTTCGTGCTCGCCGAACCCATGCCGCCCAACGAAAAGGCCAGTTCCTTCTTGCGTCCGGCCACCATCGCGCGCAGTTCGTCCTCATCGGACGCGAACGCGACCTCCGCGCCTTGGCACACCGTGAGATCGCCGCGGCTCCGGCCCGCCTTCACGAGCCCGGCGTCGAGGTGACGGAAGTACGCGTCGGCTCCTTCGGGGACGAAGCTCGTGCCCAGCCAGCCGTCGGCGAGTTCGCCGGTGAGTTCCAGCATTCGCGGCGACAGCGTGGCCAGGTAGATCGGGATGTCCTCGTTCGGCGTCGTCGACAGCCGCATCGGACGGGACTCGCCGGGCAGCGGGATCTGGAAAGCCTTGCCAGCGAAGGAGATCTTCTCCCCGGCGAACGCGCTGCGGATGATCCGCACCGTCTCGCGCATCCGGGTCAACGGCCGCGCGAACGGCACCCCGTGCAGCCCTTCGATCACCTGCGGACCGGACGGCCCGAGCCCCAGCGCGAACCGGCCATCGGACATCTCGGCCAAGGTGAGCGCGGCCTGTGCGAGCGCGACCGGCGTGCGCACGCCGAGCTGCATGATCCCCGAGCCGAGCCGGATCCGGTCCGTGCGCGCGGCGAGGTAGCCGAGCACGGACGGTGCGTCCGAACCCCACGCCTCGGCCACCCAGCACTCGCCGAGACCCAGTTTTTCCGCCTCCAGCACGAAATCCCGGGTGTCCGGCCAGCCGGAGGACGCCTCGACCGTGGTGGCCGTCCGCATCATCCGGCGGTCTCCACGCGCTCCTTGATCGCGCCGAGCGTCGCGGTCATCGAGGCCTCGAACTCGCTCAGCCGGACGTGCACGATCTTCTGTTCCTTCTCCGGCATCCGCGCGATCACCTCGGTCACCCCGGACGGCCCCGGCCCCATCTGCGCCCACTGGGTCAGCCGCGTGCCGCCGTTCTCCGGGGCGAGGGTGAACCGCCAGACCGCGGTCGGATTGGCCGGATCGCTGACCGCCCAAGCGAAAACGCGCGGTTCCTCGCACTCGATGATGTAGGACGTCGTCTCCCACTCGCCGCGCATCTTGTGCCGGTTGTGCCCGACGAAGGACCGTCCGAGCGCCGGCTCCGAACCTTCGTCGCACCACCGGACCGACTGCAGTTCGCCGCTCAGCTCCGGCATGAGCACGACGTCCGAGGCGAACCGCCAGACCTGCTCGGGCGAGCCGTCGATCCACGCGTCCACCTGCACGGTCGGGGCGTCCGCGTACCGCGCGCCGGTCCACTCCATCGCGAGTCCTCCTCCATTGGCGTCTCGACCAGCATAGTTGCGCAACTAGACTGACCGTGTCAACGGACTGCTACTCCTGCGGAGCGAACCTCGCCTGCACGTCGGGCCGCTGTGAAAGGCGCTCGGGGAAGCCCGGGCCGCGCCGCATCCGCGTGTCGTCAGCCGACAACGGCTCGCCGCACTCCGCGCACACCACGGCCGCGGTGGTGTCGTGGCCGCAAGCGTCGTGGTGCAGCACGATCGGCGGACCCGCTTCGGTGGCCAGCCACCGGTCGCCCCAGGCCGTCATCGCGGCCAGCACACTCCAGAAATCGCGCCCCTTCTCGGTGAGCACGTAGTCGTAGCGCACCGGTTCGTCCTGGTAGGCGCGCTTCTCCAGCAGACCCTCGTCAACCAGCCTGCGCAGCCGGTCGGCGAGGGTGTTGCGCGCGATGCCGAGCGCCTGCTGGAACTCGTCGAAGCGGCGGACGCCGTAGAAGGCGTCGCGCAGCACCAGCGGCGTCCACCAGTCCCCGAGCAGGTCCATGGTCCGGGCGATCGAGCACGGCCACTGCGCGAAGGAAGTGCGTTTCATGGCGCCGATCCTACCCGTCCCACGGTGCAACCCAGCAGGTCAGACGCGATGTCCGACGGTCACGTCGACCGTGTCCGGCACCTCGTCGTGCTCGTCGCCGACCGAAAGCGTCCCGGTCGGCTCCACGAGCAGCACCACCGCGCCCTCCTTCGACGACGGCTTGTGGAACGTGCCGCGCGGGACCACGAACAGCTGCTCACGCGTCAGCGTCACCGTCCGTTCGCCGTCCGCTTCGCGCAGGCCAAGCTCGATGCTGCCGTCGAGAACGAGGAAGAACTCGTCGGTGTCGTCGTGCTTGTGCCACACGTGTTCGCCGGCGAACCGGGCGAGGCGGATGTCGTAGTCGTTGACGTTGGCGACGATCCGGGGGCTCCACGGAACGTCGAAACCGGCGAGGACGGCCTGCAGGTCAAGGGGCTGAGTTGTCATGTCTCGATCTTGAGCCTGGCCTCCGGCGTCCGGGAGTGCTAGGAATCGCATATGTCGAAAGGATCCTCGCACCGCGTCGTGATGATCGTCGGCGACGGGTCGAACCCGTTCGAAATGGGCGTCGCGACGGAGCTGTTCGGCTTGCGCCGGCCGGAACTGCAGCGCCCGTGGTACGACTTCGCGCTCGCGGCGCCCGGCGGGCAAGCCCGGATGCACCTCGGCTTCTTCACCCTCGCCGACGTCGCCGGCCTCGAAGCGGTCGACGCCGCGGACACGGTGATCGTCCCGAACCGGCCGGACCCGCACACCCCGGCCGACCCGGAGATCATCGACGCCATCCAGCGCGCGGACGCCCGCGGCGTGCGGCTGATGAGCTTCTGCACCGGCGCGTTCACCCTGGCCCAGGCCGGGGTATTGGATCATCGCCGCGCCACCACGCATTGGCAATGGGCCGACGAGTTCACCGCGCGCTATCCCCAGGTTCAGCTGGAACCGGACGTTCTCTTCGTCGAAGACGGCACAGTTTTCACCGCCGCCGGAAGCGCGGCCGCGCTCGATCTGTCGCTGTATGTAATCCAGCGAGATCACGGCGCGGAAATCGCCAACAAAGTGAGCCGCCGTCTCGTTTTCACCGGACACCGCGAAGGCGGGCAACAACAGTTCGTGGAACGCCCGCTGCCCGAGATTCCGGACGCTTCCCTCGCGCCAGTCCTGGAATGGGCCCGCCAGCACCTCGGCCAACCGCTCACCGTCACCGACCTCGCCGCCCGCGCGTCGACCAGCGCCGCCACCCTGCACCGCCGGTTCCGCGCCGAACTCGGCACGACCCCGCTCGCCTGGCTCACCGCCGAACGCGTGACACTGGCCCGCCGCCTCATCGAACGCGGCGAACATGGTCTGGACCGCATCGCGGCCCGCTCCGGACTAGGCACCGGCGCGAATCTCCGGATGCAGCTGCGCAGGCACACCGGGCTGTCACCGTCCGAATACCGGAAGCGATTCGGCCCGGCGGCCTAATGCATCGACGGGTCCACAGTGGACCCGACGAACGGATTGCTCCATTCGGCCTATTCAGCGAAGTCCCGGTTAAGCCCCGATGACGGGAACCCGCCGAAGGTTTTATGCCAGACGAACGAAAGTTGGCCGGAACGGACAGAATTCCGCCGACCCCTCACCGGAGCGCGCATTGATCCGCTAGCTTGGGCCGCGGACCGGCAGAACGGAAACGGGGAGAAGCGCATGGCCAGACGCCGCCTGGAGGGACGGAACGCCCGTAGCCGGGCTTTCGCCGCCCTCGCCGGAGGCGCGCTCGTGGTGCTGCCGACGGTCACGTCGTCCGGCATCCCGGTGGCGTTGCGCGCCGCGGACCCGCCGTCGGTCGCGCAATCCGCGCCGAACTCCCTCGGCCTGCCGCCGGGCATCACGCTCCCGCCGATCGGCGTCGACGGCAGCCTCCCGCAGCCGCCGGTCCCGCAGGCCCTCGGCGTGCCGGGCTACCCGAACGGCCCCGGCTCGGCCACCACCGCCGGCCCGCTGGGCATCCCGGACAGCATGCTCCGCGCCTACCGCAACGCGGCCGACATCATGGCCCGCGAGCAGCCCGGCTGCCACGTCGACTGGGCGCTGATCGCGGCGATCGGGCGCGTCGAGTCGAACCACGCGCGCGGCGGCTACGTCGACGCCCGCGGCAACACCCTCGAACGCATTCTCGGCCCGGTCCTCGACGGCGCGGGCGGGTTCGCCGCGATCCGCGACACCGACCGCGGCCGCTACGACGGCGACCAGGTGTGGGACCGCGCGGTCGGCCCGACCCAGTTCATCCCGTCGACCTGGGCGTCCTACGCCTCCGACGGCAACGGCGACGGCGTCTCCGACCCGAACAACATCTACGACGAGACCCTCGCCACCGCGCGCTACCTGTGCTCGGGAGGTCTGGACCTCTCCAGCGACGCCAACCAGCGCCTCGCGGTGCGCCGGTACAACAACTCGCAGTCCTATGTGGACACCGTGATGGCGTACGCGTACGGCTACCGCAACGGCGTTTCGAAGCTGCCGGACAGCCACGTCCCGATCGGGGCCCCGCCAGGACCCGGCGCGGTCGAGGCCGCGGCGGGCAGCCCGGCGGGCGACGTCGCGCCGCCCGCCCCGCCGCCGGTGACCCCGGCGCAGCCGAACACGCCGAGCCAGCCCGGCACGCCGACGCAGCTCCCGGGCAGCAGCACCGCGCCGAGCAGCAGCTCCCCGTCGAAGCCGACCAGTACGCCGCCGAGCACCCCGGCCACGCCCACCAGCACCACCCCCACGACGCCGACGAGCACGACGTCGTCCAGCTCCGCCCCGGCGAACCCGACGACGTCCACCACCACGACGACCTCCAGCACCACCACGGAGGCCGCGCCGACGCACTGACGGCGGCGTTCGTATAGTCCGGACCGAAACCGGACTATGGGGGAGCGATCGTGGCGTGGAATCCCCGGCGGCTGCCGGACCTGTCTGGCAAGACCTACGCGGTGACCGGGGGCAACGCCGGGATCGGCTACTTCATCGCCGAACAACTGGCTGCCGCCGGAGCGCACGTCGCGCTGCTGGGCCGGGATCCGGCACGGCTGCACGCCGCCGTCGAGATGGTGCGCACGCGTGTCGGGTCCGCCTCGCTGAGCACGATCCCGCTTGACCTCGCGGACCTGGACTCCGTCCCGGCCGCCGTCGAGGCACTCGGTCGGCTGGACCGGGTGGACGCGTTGATCGAAAACGCGGGCATCACCGCGCCCGGGCCGGTGCGCCGGACCACGAAACAGGGTCTGGAGCTGGCGGTCGGCACCAACCACTTCGGCCACTTCGCGCTCACCGCGCTGGCGATGCCGGTGCTGACCGCGTCGGCCGCGCGGGTGGTGCTGGCGGGCAGCCTGATCACCCGGATGTATCCGTACGACATCGATGACCTGCAGAGCGAGCACAAGTACTCGGACTTCCGCGCCTACGCGCTGTCGAAGCACGCCGTGCAATCGTTCGCGACGGAACTCGACCGGCGGCTGCGCGCTGCGGATTCGCCGGTGCGGGCGATCCTCGCGCACCCCGGCTTCAGCCTCGAACGCACCAGCCCCGCTCGCCCCGGGATCACCAAGCCCATGCCGGTGATGCGCCTGCTCGCGCCCTATACCCACGGCAAGGACCACGGCGCGTGGCCGGCGGTCCGGGCCGCGGTCGAGCCGGCCGCGGGTTCCTACTACGGTCCGGCCTTCGGCGGCGTCGGCCGGCCCCGGTCGGGCAAGGCGATGGCCGCCTCCCGGAACCTCGCGCGCGGCCGTCGGCTGTGGGCGCTTTCCGAGGAGGCAACCGGAGTCCGGTTCGCGCTTGAGGGTTCCTGACTCGCCCGCATCTTGGTAACGTCGTGTTTCTAGAAACACCGTGTTACCGAATGGGTGGGCCTTGACCAGACTGACGCGGGCCGAACAACAGCAGCTCACGCACGAGAAACTGATCGAGGCGGGGCGAGCGGTGCTCGTCCGGCGTGGGTTCCTCGCCGCGACCGTTGAGGAGATCGCCGCGGAAGCCGGGTACACGCGCGGCGCGGTGTACAAGCACTTCGGCGGCAAGGAAGGCGTGTGGCTGGCGATCATCGACGCCCGCGCCGAAGCACACCTCGACCTGATCAAAACCGCACTCGGCCAAGCGTCCAGCCGAGACGACCTGATCGCCGCGCTCACCCCCAGCGCCATCGCCGACGACGAGGAAGCTGCCCGCTGGAGCCGGACGACTGCCGAGTTCGCCGCCGCTGTCACGAGACTTCCCGAAACCGCTGCGGCCGCCGTCTCCGCACAACGGCAGCACGAAGAAGAAATCGTTGCCGTACTTGACGAACACTGCCAACGACTGGGGATCACGCCAGCCGTCCCGTTGCCGCAGGTGGTCGTGCTGCTCGGCGCGTTGAGCGGCGGGCTCGCCCTGCGTCGCGGCATCGATCCAGACACCGACGTAGCGGGCGTGCTCGCCGGAACCCTCGCCGCGGTGTTCCCCGATCCACGGAGGAATCCATGACCGTTTCGTTCGCCCGCAACGGCGAGATAGCTATCGCGTACGAAACCTTTGGCACCGAAGGACGTCCGCTGCTGCTGATCCAAGGCGGACTCGCCCCGATGCAGGGCTGGCCGGACAAGTTCTGCGAATCCTTGGTACAGAAGGGTTTCCACGTCGCCCGCTACGACAACCGCGACGCCGGCCAGTCCTCCCGCGCCACCGCCGACTACACCCTCGCCGACTCCGCCGCCGACGGAATCGCCGTGCTGGACGCACTCGGCTGGCCCGGCGCACACGTCGTCGGCGTCTCCCTCGGCGGCATGATCGCCCAGGTCATGGCCACTCGCCAGGCGGATCGCGTACTGAGCCTGACGTCGCTGTCCTCCGCGCCGGACCACCTCCAGCGGTGGAACCTGCGCAAAGTCCGCACGCTCGTCAAATTCGCCGCGATACACCGGAAACGGCCCACCGACCCGGAATCCGCCGGCGAGCAGCTAGTGCGCATTTACCGCGTCGTCGGCTCGCCCGGCCATCCGCACGACGAGGAATGGATCCGCGACGTCGGCCGCCGGACTTTCCATACCCGTACCGATTTCGCCGCGTTTCGCCGACAGGGCAAGGCAATGTACGCGCTGGGAGACCGTCGTGCGGAACTCGCCAGCGTGCGCGTGCCGACCCTGGTCATCACCGGCGAAGCCGACCCGGTGCAGCCAGTCAGCGCCGGCCGCGCGACCGCCGACGCCATTCCCGGCGCGAAATTCGTGACCTATCCCGGCATGGGACACGACCTGCCGCGTCCACTGTGGCCGGAGCTGATCGGCGAAATCGACGCCATCGCCAGGGTTTGACCCTACTTCGCGACCTGATCGATCCGATGGGCGATCCCGTCGAGAAGCCGGTCCAATCCGAACTCCGACGCCTCCGAAGCCTGCTTCGCAGTCGGGCTGTCGAAGCCTCCGGCCAGCCAGGTCCGGTTCATCGCCGGATGGGATTCGACGTCGAAATGCGTGTACCAGAACGAAGAACGCTGTCCCCACCACGCGTCATTGGACTGCCCGGTGGTCTGTTCCAAGTGGACACTCTCCGCCTCGACCGCCGCGTTCGCGTCGACATACCCCGCGACCGCACTAGCCGCCGCAGCAACTTCTCGCGCAGGCAGCCCCAGACTGTCCATAATAGACAGCAAATACTCCTGCCCAGCCAGCTGCCCAGGCCCCAGCGCAGGCCGGACCCGAGACCTCTCCCGCAGCCACGGATGCCGCCGGTAAATATCGCGGGTCCGGTCCGCGTAAACGCGCACCTGCGCCCGCCAATCCTCCGGCCGAGGTTCGCCGGGTCCAGGCAGATTCCTTTCCAGCAGAACGGTATCCACCATAAGATCGATCAACTCGGTTTTGCCGGGAACGTAGGTATAGAGCGTCATCGTGCCCGCCCCGAGTTCCTTCGCGACGCGGTGCATGGACGTCGCGACAAGCCCTTCGGCGTCCGCGACCGCGATAGCGGCCACGATGATCCGCTCGACGGTGAGCGTCGGCCGCCTGCCGCGCGGCGGAGGTTCCGGCGCGCCCGCGCGATCGCGCCACAGCAGGTCAAGCGTGCGCGCGACCTCCTCACGGGCAGCCTCGGGACCGTCGCCCTCGTGCTCGACGATCATCGCGTCCCCCTCCGGCCTCGTGCGGTCAACGTGGGATCCTACCTGCCGTTTCAGGACCTTCGTCCCCTCCGCACCGCTCCGCCGGCCGCTACGCTGGGGTGGCGAGGGAGGTGGTTCCAGTGACGGAACGCAAACCACCGGGCGTGTCGTTCGGCACGTGGGTCGACCGGCAAATCGCCGCCGCCGAATCCCGCGGCGACTTCGAGGACCTGCCCGGCGCCGGAAAACCCCTGCCGCCCCCGACCGGCCGCGACGCCGCGACCGACTGGGCAGTCCGGCGAGCCCGCGAAGGCGACCTCGACGTGGCCGCGTTCCTGCCGCCGTCGCTCGCCCTGCCGAGGGAAATCCAGGACCTGCCGGGAAAACTGGCGAAAGTCCACTCGGAACGCAAGGTGCGGGAAATCGTCGAGGACCTGAACGACCGCATCCGCAAGGCCCACGCACTGCCCCAGGACGGCCCGGTCCTACGAGCCCGGCCGCTGGACGTGGACGAAACCGTCGCCAGCTGGCGCGCGGGCCGGGGAGAATCCTGAGCCACGCCGGGTGAATCCGGGGCGGAGCGGTGCTTCCACGCGCCCGCGACCCCGCACCAGCGACCCGCGCACCTTCACCCGACCGGGCTCGCTGCCGAACTCCCGCGCACTTCACCGCGCGGCGGCCACCCGGCGCGCAGGCACGGCCCTGCGCAACTTCGCCCGACCAGGCCCGCCGTCAAACCCGCGCACCACACCGCCACAGCAGCAACCCCATCCACGGAGACCGCGCACTTCACCGCGCGGCGACCACCCGGCGCGCAGGCACGGCCCTGCGCAACTTCACCCAACCAGGCCCGCCGCCAAACCCACGCACCACACCACCACAGCAACAACCCCATCCACCCCACCCACGGCGACCGCGCACCTCCGCCCAACCACGCCCGCCGCCGACCCCACCAACCCCCACCTCCCTCCGCACCCCGCCGCCCACCGCCCAACTGCGGCTACGCTGGGTAGCACCTGGCCGAAGGGACAACAACCGTGGGAGTTCGTCGGGCTGCCTTCGTGGTCGCCGCGCTGCTGGTGCTGTTCGGCGAGCCCTGGTCGGTGCTCGTGCTGCTGCCGGACTGGCCGGTCGCGGGCACCGTCGCCGGCACGGTCGTTTTCGCCGTCGCCGCGCTGGGATTTCCGGTGCTCATGGCGCTCGGGCACGGTCCGAAGCAGAGCGACGCCGCCGCCCGGATCGGGGACGTCACCCTCGGCGTGATCTGGGTGTTGTTCACCTGGAGCGTCCTCACGCACGTGCTGCGGCTGATCCTGCTGGTGTCCGGAGTGGACGATCCCGCGCGGCCACGGATCGTAGCCGCGGTCACGCTCGCCGTCGCGGCGGTGCTGCTCGTCGCCGGGAACCGGATCGCCATGCGGGTGCCGCCGGTCAAGGAGGTCGACGTCGTCCTGCCGAAGCTGGGCGCCGGGCTCGACGGGCTGCGCGTCGCGGTCGTCACCGACACCCACTACGGCCCGCTTGACCGCACCCGCTGGTCCGAGCGACTGGTCGCCGAGCTGAACCGGCTGCGGCCCGACGTCGTCTGCCACGCGGGCGACCTCGCCGACGGATCGGTCGCGAAGCGGCGCAAACAGGTCGACCCGCTCGGCGGCGTGCAGGCCCCGCTCGGGCGGTTCTACATCACCGGCAACCACGAGTACTTCGGCGAGGCCCAAGCCTGGCTGGACCACATGGCAAGCCTCGGCTGGGACACCCTGCACAACCGCTCGACGCTGCTCGAACGCGACGGGGCCCGCCTGCTCTTCGCCGGCATCGACGACCCCACCGGAGCCGCCTCCGGACTGCCCGGCCACGGCCCGGACCTGGCCGCCGCCCTCGACGGCTCCGACCCGGACGTCCCCGTCGTCCTGCTCGCCCACCAGCCGAAACAGGTCGCACAGGCCCGCGAGGAAAACGTCGACCTGCAGATCTCCGGGCACACCCACGGCGGCCAGATCTGGCCGTTCCACCTCCTGGTCCGCCTCGACCAGCCCACCCTGTCCGGCCTCACCCGGCACGGGCCGACCCAGCTGTACAACAGCCGCGGCTCCGGTTTCTGGGGCCCGCCGTTCCGGGTCTTCGCCCCCAACGAGATCGCCCTGCTGACCCTCCGCAGCGCCTGACCAGCCCCTCCGCCCGCCCGAGCCGCCACAGATCCCACCGAACAATTTTTTTGTCTTGACAACTCAAGCAGTCGGATGCGAAGGTTCTTCCCACGACACCACGTCCAGGAGGAACCCCATGCCCACCGTCACGTCCGCCGACGGCACCCAGATCGCCTACTCCCGCATCGGCTCCGGCCCCGCGCTGGTCCTCGTCGACGGCGCGCTCTGCTACCGCACCTCGACCCCCAACGACGACCTCGCCAAAGCACTGGCCGACCGCTTCACCGTCTACACCTACGACCGCCGCGGCAGAGGCGAAAGCGGCGACACGAAGCCGTACGACGTGGAACGCGAGGTCGAAGACATCGCCGCGCTCGCCAAGGAAGCCGGCGGCGAGATCGGCCTCTACGGCATCTCCTCCGGCGCGGCTCTGGTGCTGGAAGCCGCCCACCGCGGCGTGCCGGTGAAGAAGGTCGCGGTGTACGAGCCGCCGTTCGTCGTGGACAGCACCCGCAAGCGCGTCCCCGCCGACTACCAGGCAAAACTCGAAGCCGCCATCGCCGCGGGCAAACCAGGCGACGCGATCAAGACGTTCATGGTCGAAGGCGTCGGACTGCCCGCCCTGATGGTCACGATGATGCGGCTGATGCCGGCGTGGCCGCGCATGAAACGCGTCGCCCACACCCTCGCCTACGACGCGCAGGTAATGGACGACAAC
This sequence comes from Amycolatopsis sp. WGS_07, assembly GCF_045278895.1. Classification (NCBI taxonomy): domain Bacteria; kingdom Bacillati; phylum Actinomycetota; class Actinomycetes; order Pseudonocardiales; family Pseudonocardiaceae; genus Amycolatopsis; species Amycolatopsis sp. WGS_07. The sequence goes on from NZ_CP136053.1 coordinate 737,632, forward strand.
CAGGCAGGACGCCCGCTCCCCGAGGCTCGCTGGTCCGGCATCACCGCCCCCACCCTGGTCCTCGACGGCGGCAAGAGCCCAGCGTGGATGCGCAACGGCGTCGCAGCGGCGGCGAACCAGCTGCCCGCCGCCGAGTACCGCACCCTGCCCGGCCAGACCCACCTGGTGAAAACCGCCGCACTGGCCCCGGTGCTGGCGGAGTTTTTCGCCACGAACTGACCCCGCCGCCGAGCCCGGTGCGGCAAGCTGCGAAACGTGGCTACGCGAGCATTGATTTTCGATTTCGACGGCACCCTCGCCGACACCGAAGCCGCCGTACTGCGGTCCTGGCAAGAAATGTTCGCCGACCACGGAGTAGAACTGCCGCTGGACGTCTGGCACACCGTCATCGGCACCCAGCACACCGCGAAGACGATGTTCAAGCTGCTAGCCGAACACGTAGCCGACCTGGACCCAGAAACCCTGCGCCCCGCGATGCGCGCCCGAGTCCACGAACTCCTCGCCGCCGACGGTCCACGAGAAGGCGTCCTCGACTACCTGGACGAAGCCGCCAGCCAAGGCCTGAAACTAGGCGTCGCCTCGAGTTCCTCGGAAGCCTGGGTACGCGGCCAGCTAGACCGGCTAGGTCTGACCACCCGCTTCACCGCGATAGAAACCGGCGACCGCCACGCCCCCAAACCAGCCCCGGACACCTACCTGGCAGCGCTGCGCACCCTAGGCGTCCCAGCAGAAGAAGCGATCGCCTTCGAAGACTCCCCCCACGGAGTCAGCGCGGCAAAAGCAGCAGGAATCACCACCGTCGCAGTACCAAACCCCATCACCGCCCAACTGGACTTCTGCCAAAGCAGACCAGCTCCTCCCCTCCTTCACCACCACCCCGCTCACCACACTGCTACGCCAGCTAAGCGCATAACCCCACCAAGGCACCCACACCACCCCCCGCACCCCGATACGAAGCCCAAATGCGGTCGAGGGGTGCTTGTCAAGGCATCTTTCCCGCCTTGACAAGCACCCCTCGACCGTCATCACAATTGGCTTCGGGGTGCCCCACCACAAGGACCGCAGCAATGTCGCCGCCAGGCGACGAGCCCTACCCCCACTCGCCGATCCGATCCAAAAACCCCCGCTGCCCCTTGACCAACTTCTCCCGAGCAGTAGCCAGATCGAACCACTCCACCCGATCCACCTCAGGAAACTCCTGCATCCGCCCGGACCGAGGCGGCCACTCCATCTCAAACACCCCCGGCACCACCCCGGCCGGATCAAGATCCCCCTCCACCGCCCAGGCGATCACCACCTTCCCGGACTGCCGCACCTCCCCCAGCTCCGTCCACTCCCCCTCCGGCACCGGCATCCCCAGCTCCTCCGCGAACTCCCGCCGAGCAGCCGCCTCCGCCTCTTCCCCCTCCTCGATCTCCCCCTTGGGCAACGACCAGGCCGCCAGGTCCTTCTTCGCCCAAAACGGCCCGCCCATGTGCGCGAGCAACACCTCGATCCCGCCTGCGCCCCGCCGAAACACCAACACCCCAGCACTACGCCGAACCACCATCGCCCCAGTCTGCCCGGCCCGCTGACCAGCCCGAACAGCGGCACGAAAAACTTCCCGGCGAAGTGTCGATCCGCGTCGAGCCCGTTCGACGCGTAGGTGAAGACACCGCCAAGCCCGGAAGGAACCCCAGCGATGACCACCACGATCACCACCAGCAACACCACCCCGGAAACCGCCAGCGCGAAGACCCTCACCGACCGGGTCCGCCCCACCATCCTGGCCCTTTTCCGGGCCGTGGTGTCGTTCCTCTTCCTCTGCCACGGCCTGATGGGCTTCGGCCTCTTCGGCGGCATCGACAACGCGGGCGGCGCGGTCCCCTTCGGCCAATGGCCCGGCTACTGGGCCAGCCTGATCGAGGTCGTCGGCGCGGTACTGGTGTTCGCCGGGCTCTTCACCCGGATCTCCGCGCTCGTGCTGTCCGGCGTGATGGCCTACGCCTACTTCACCGTGCACGCCCCGGAAGGACTGCTCCCTTTGCACAACATGGGCGAGCCCGCGGCGTTGTACGCGTGGGTGTTCCTGGCCATCGCGGTGGTGGGCCCGGGTGCGGCCTCACTGGACGGGCTGCGCCGCCGCTGAAGATGCCGTGAGTGGCGATCTCAGCCGGGATTGCCACTCACGAGCATCGCCCGCCCCAGCACATGCTCCATCAACACTGTCAACACCTGCTTCGTGGAATCCCGCTCCCGCGCGTCGCACAACAGCAACGGCACCCCCGGATCCAGATCCAACGCACCGCGGACCTCCTCGGTCCCATACCGGTAAGCGTCGTCGAAGCAGTTGACCCCCACGACGAACGGCAGCCCCCGCTGTTCGAAGAAATCCACCGCGGGGAAACAAGATTCCAGCCGCCGCGTATCCGCGAGCACCACCGCGCCGAGCGCGCCGTCGGCCAGTTCGTCCCACATGAACCAGAACCGGTCCTGCCCCGGCGTGCCGAACAGGTACAGGATCAGCTCGGGGTTGATGGTGATCCGGCCGAAGTCGAGCGCGACGGTCGTGGTGGTTTTGCCCTCGACGCCGGACAGGTCGTCCACGCCCTCGGACGCGGCGGTGATCACCTCTTCGGTGCGCAGCGGCGGCACCTCGCTGACCGAACCGACCAGTGTCGTCTTGCCGACCCCGAAGCCGCCCGCGACGAGCACCTTCACCGCCTGCGCGGTGAGGGACCGGCGGGGCTCAGAGTTTCCGGATGCCATCGAGAACCGCCTGGAGTACGTGGGGGCTGGGGGCGTCGGTCACCGGCGTCGCGGTGCGGAACAACACGAGGTTGCGTTCTATCAGATCGCTGAGCATGACCTTGACCACCGGCAGCGGCAGATCGACCCGCGCGGCCACCTCGGCCACCGAAACCGGGCGCTGGCACAGGGAAAGAATGCGCGCGTACTCCGGTTCGAGGCCGGGCGTCTCGTTCGCGGCGCGCAGCGCGACGACGAGGGTGATGAGGTCGAGCCCGCGGGTGTCAGAGCGGGTCCGCCCGCCGGTGACGGCGTAGGACCGCACCAGCGGACCGGCCTCGTCCTCGTACCAGGACTCGCGGGCCCGCCCGGTCATGGCGAGGTCCGCTGGACCGCTCCGGCCCGCGGCGCCGCGGTGAGCACCGCGCCGACCCGCTTGACCATCAGGTTCATCTCGTACGCGACGAGCCCCATGTCCGCGTCGACCCCGGCCAGCAGCGCGAGGCAGGCGCCCCGCCCGGCCGCGGTGACGAACAGGAACGCGTGGTCCATCTCGACCATCGTCTGCCGCACGTTGCCGCCGCCGAAATGCCGTCCGGTGCCGCGGGCGAGGCTCTGGAACGCCGACGCGACCGCGGACAGATGCTCCGCGTCCGCCTCGGACAGATTGCCCGACCGGCCGATCAGCAGCCCGTCCGCGGACAGCACCACCGCGCGGTCCGCGCCGGCGACCCGCTGCACGAGGTCGTCGAGCAGCCAGTCAAGCTCGTTGACGCCGTTGTTCGCCATCAGTCGCGGTCTCCGTACCTGTTGTCGTGCCCCGGATCGGTCTCGCGGGCCCGCCGGGTGCCCTGCTGGAACGCGCTGAGCCGGGAACGGGCCTGCTCCGGCGAGTCCTCGCGGACCTCGGCGGATTCCGGCGCCGGCCGGTCACTGCGCAACTGCGGAACCAGGTTCTGCTGCCGCCTGCGCTGCGGCAGCGGCGGACGGCCCGGCGGACGCGGCGGCGCGGCCCGTCCGTTCTCCACCGCCGGACGCGGCGCGCGGCCGTTGTCCGCGGGCGGACGCTGGTTCTGCGGCGGACGGACCGCCGGCGCCTCGGCGGATGGCCGCACAGCCCGCCGGGTCGGCAACTCCGGCCGCTCCTGCTCCGGCGCGCGACGCTGCTCGGGCGCGACCCGCGGCTCCGGCGCGGGACGCGAGGGCTGCGGCAGTTCCGCCTGCTGTGGCTCAGGAACCGGGCGCACCTTCCGTTGCGGCAGCTCCGGCCGCGACGGCTCCACCGCGAGCCGGGAAAGCTCCGGCACCTCGTCCGAAACCTCGCCAGCCTCGCCAGCGCCGTCTGCCGAAGACTCCGTCTCCCCGATCGGTGCCAGCAAATCCTTGCGCACCAACACGATCGCCCGGGTCCCGCCGTACGCGGACTCGCGCAGGTGCACCGATATCCCGTGCCGAGACGCCAGCCGCGCGACCACGAACAGCCCCAGCCGCGGTTCGTCGGACAGTGCCATGATCCCGAAGTCCGGCGGGTCGGCGAGCATCGCGTTGAACTCGTCGGCCTGCTCCTGCTCGATGCCGAGGCCCTGGTCCTCGACCTCGATCACGACGCCCTTGCCGACCACGTTGCCGCGCAGTTCGACGCGCGATTCCGGCGGCGAGAACGACGTCGCGTTGTCGATCAGCTCGGCGAGCAGGTGCACGAGGTCGCCGACGGCGGGCCCGCGCACCGCGACCTCCGGCAGCTTCGCCGTCTTCACCCGCGCGAAGTGCTCGGTTTCGGCCGCCGCGCCGCGCACGAGTTCCACCAGCGACACCGGATTGCGCCACTGCCGTCCCGGCTGGCCGCCGCCGAGGATGATCAGGTTCTCCGCGTTGCGCCGCGCGCGGGTGGAGAGGTGGTCGAGCCGGAACAGCGTGTCGAGCTGGTCCGGGTCCTCCTGCTTGCGCTCGGCCGCGTCCAGCACCTTCAGCTGCCGGTGCACGATCACCTGGCTGCGGTGCGCGATGTTGAGGAACACCGCCTTCGTGCCCTGGCGCGTCTTGGCCTCCTCGACCGCGGCGGCGATCGCGGACTGCTGCGCGAGGTTGAACGCCTCGGCGACCTCGCCGATCTCGTCCGTGCCGTGGTCGAGCAGATGCCCGCCCGCGTCGAGGTCGACCGGTTCGCCGTCGCGCAGGCGGTCCATGAGTTCCGGCAGCCGCACCTCGGCCGCGTCGAGAGTGTCCTCGCGCAGCCGGGCGAGGCGGGAGATGAACCGGTTCGACAGCCGCAGCGCGATCAGCACCACTGCGAGCGCGAAGAGGACCGCCGCCGCACCCGCGATGATCGAGTTCCGCAGCGTGTCGTCCGCGTCGGTGATCGCCGCGTTCGTCGCGTGCGCGCTCTGCGCGGCGAACATCGTCATCAGCGTGGTGGCGACCTGTTTGGCATCCGCCCGCCACTGTTCCAGCGGCACCGGCAGCTGTTTCGCGCCGGACAGCAAGGCGTTCTCGACCTGGGTCACCGTCGTCCACGCGGGACTCGCGATGAGCTTGTCGTAGTTCGCCCGCACCTCGGGCACCATCTGCGGCACCGACTGTTCGAGCTGTGCGTGGTACGCGCCGATCTGGCCGAGGTACGCGCGCTGCTCGTCGCCGGACAGCCCGCCAGAGGCGAGCCCGGCCGACGCCAGCGCGTCGCTGCGCTGCATTTCCTCGGCAGCGTTGAAAATCGGGATCGCGGACAGCCGGGCGTACGCGTTGTCCGCGCCGCGCGCGGCCTGCGCGAGCCCGGCGACGCCCTGGGTGAACTGGTCGATGATCTGGTTGTAGAAGGAAAACACCTCGAGCCGCGGCACCTGGCCGGAGTCGACCTGCTGCCGCAGCTGCGGCAGTTTCGCTTCCAGTGCGGCGAAGGTGGCGATGTTCTGCTTGACGCTCGCGGGCACGTTCGAGTCGCTCGCGAAGTTGCCCTGCAGCACCGAGGTGATCTGCGCGGCGGACGCGTCCGTCTTCGGCCGGGTGGCCAGCAGCGCGGCGCGCGCGGCGTCCTGCCCGGCGAGCACGCTCATCGACAGCTGCCGTTCCTGTTCGGCGGCGAGCAGGAACGGAATGCCCGGACCTTCCGAACCGCGAATCTTCTGCGCGTAACTGCGCGCCTGGGTCGCGTCGAAAATCAGGTATCCGGCGAGCGCGATACCGACCACGAGCAACGCCACACTCGGAATCAACGCGATCGCGAGCACGCGAGAGCGAATCGACGAACCGCGGCCGTTCCGCCCGGAATTCTGCTTCACCGTGATCCGTTTTCCTTCCGGCACTTACCTAGGTATTCGGGTCCGCGGCGTTTTCTGCACCGGTCCGACCAGCCGGATCACAACTCACCGTGGTCTGCGTTGCCCGCGACGACGTTAAGCAACCCGGACGGGCGAGTCAAGTCCGGACCCGCCTCGCCGTCACTCTCTTGTTACCTGCTAGTAACCCACTGTGGTGCTTGGAAAACTGATCACCACCGGACGTGACCTTGGTCGCACCGGCCCGGCCGCCGCCCGCCGGGCGCCCGCGCGTGAGGTCCGTCACGACGCGGCGCGCGCCCGCATTACCGGAATCTTATGCGCATTTCCGCATCGGCCACGAAAAAGCGCGGCACATCGAGATCAATTCCCGGAATTCAGCGCCGGACACCATTCGGCGGACGGTGCGCGGAAAGCCGCGGGCCGGGCAGCGGATCCGATTCCTCCGCGGCGGCCGGGCGCTCGCGGCGGACGAGGTCGTGCAGCATCTCCCGGCACGCCCACGCCAGCACGGCGACGGACGCGACCAGCACCGCCACCAGCGTCGATTCGACCGGATAGCGCGCGACCAGCCCGCCGAACCGGGCGAGCAGGAAGCCGAGCACCACGCCGACGAGGAGGGTCACGACATACGAGAGCGGCACTTCCCGACCGCGGGTCTCGATCATTTCGGCCCCTTTCCGCCCCGGATTCGCGCAGGTGCGGCCACGCCCCGATCGGCTTCCGCCCGCGAAAAAACAGGCACCGAGCATACCCGGCGATCAGCGCGCGGCGCGCCCGTCGATCACCCAATGGGGCGAGCACGACACCGATTGTTCACCCTGGACCCGCGATTTCGCGCGGACAGTGCGCGAATTCTTTTCACCGCACCTCGCGCAGCACGGTCACCGCCCGCAGCACCTCGGCGTAAGTCGTGTACAGCGGGGCCAGCCCGAACCGCAGCGCGTCCGGCGGCCGGAAATCTCCGAGCACCCCGCGTGCGTGCAGTGCGTCCATTGTCCGCTGGCCACCCGGGTCGAGCACCGAAACCTGGTGCCCCCGCGCGTGGTCCCGCGGCGTCGGGATGACGGCTCCCGGAAGCAGTTCGTCCGCACACCGGAAGAAGAAATCGCCCAGTGCCAAGCCTTTCGCGCGCAGCACGGAAAGGTCGACGTCGTCCCAGACGTCCAGTGCGGCGTCGAGCGCCAGCATCGACAGGATGTCCGGGGTGCCGGCGCGGGCGCGCGCGATTCCCGCGCTGCCGCGGTATCCCGGCTCCATTCCGAACGGATCCGCGTGCCCGGCCCATCCGGCGAGGGGCTGATCGAATTCCGCCTGATGCCGCTGCGCCACATAGATGAACGCGGGCGAGCCCGGCCCGCCGTTGAGGAATTTGTACGTACAGCCCACCGCGAAATCGACCGCGCACGCGTCGAGCTGAACCGGAATCGCGCCGACGCTGTGGCAGAGATCCCACACCGCGAGCGCACCGGCCGCGTGCACGGCTTCGGTGACCGACCGCATGTCGTGCAGCCGACCGCTCACGTAGTCGACGTGATTCACGAGCACCGCGGCGGTCCGCTCGCTCACCGCGCTGGGCAGCTCCGCCACCGGCACGCGCCGCACGGTGTGCCCGGTGAGCCGCGCGGCCTGTTCGGTCACGTAGCCGTCGGTCGGAAACGTTCCCGCGTCGAGGAGGATCTCGTCGCGACCGGGATTCGCCCGCACCGCCGCGACGAGCGCCTTGAACAGGTCCACACTCGTCGAGTCCGCCACCACGACCTGTCCGGCCGCGGCCCCGACCAACGGAGCGATCCGCTCGCCGACCCGCTGTGGTGCCTCCCACCAGCCCTCGGTCCACGACCGGATCAGCCGCCGCCCCCACTGCTCGCGGACGACCTGGCTCACCCGCTCCGCGACGTGTTTCGGCGGCGCGCCAAGGGAATTCCCGTCGAAGTAGGCGACTTCCGGGTCAAGGTCGAACTCCGCGCGTTTCGCGGCGAGCGGGTCGGCGGCGTCGAGCGCGGCCGCCTCGTCGGCAAGGCTCTCGCTGCGCACGGCAGATTCGGTCATGAATGCTCCTCGGGTCCCAGGTCCGCCATTCATAACAGGACGAGGGCGGTCTTATCGAGCGCCGATGCTGGCCGGGATTCTCTATCGGCGGCCGCCGCGACGACCTACAGTGGCCTGACCAGGCACCACCGGAGGAGGTCAGCGTTGACCCAGTCGATCGCCGAACAGACCGAGGGCCAGACGATCCCGCTGCTGCTGCGGCGCAACGCCGTGGAACACGGCGACCGGCCCGCGCTCACCTCGCTCGACCTCGAAGGCCGTCCGACCCTCACCTGGAGCGAGTTCCGGACCGCGATCGCCGAGGTGTCCCGCGGGCTCGCCGGGCTCGGCCTCGCCGCGGGCGACCGGATGCTGATCATGGCCCCGAGTTCGCCGGACCACCTGGTCGCCGACCTCGCCGCGGTGCACCTCGCGGCCATCCCGTGCACGGCCTACGCGACGCTGAGCCCGGAGCAGATCCGCTACGTCGCCCGGCACAGCGCCGCCCCGGTCGTCGTCCTCGCCGGCGCCGACGAACTGTCCCGCTGGCTGCCGGTGCTCGACGATCTCCCCGCGCTCCGCCGCGTAGTACTGCTCGACGAGTCCGCGCTCCCGGACGGCGACGACCGATTCGTCGGCTACTCCGCGGTGCGCGAAGCCGGCCGCGAAGCACTAGCCGCCGACCCGGACGCGTTCGACCAAGCGTGGCAGGCGATCCACCCGGACGACCCGCTCGCGATGATCTACACCTCCGGCACCACCGGCGACCCCAAGGGCGTCGTGCTGTCCCACCGCAACGCGATCCACGAGGGCCTCGCCGTGCACACGCTGCACAAGGCTCCGATGCACCCGACGAACATCGCGTACCTGCCGCTGGCGCACATCGCCGAACGCGAATTGTCGATCTATCTCCCCATCGTCGCGGCCGGTCACGTGCACACCGTCGGCGATCCGTCGGGGGTGGTCGCGGCGCTCGGCCAGGTGCATCCGCAGAGCTTCTTCGGCGTGCCGCGAGTGTGGGAGAAGATGGTGGCGGGCCTGAAGAACATGCTCGCCAGCGTCCCCGAAGACCGCCGAGAGGCGCTCATCTCGGCCAACGAACTCCTGCAAGAGGGCTACAAACTCCGCAGCGCCGGCCAAGAGGTGCCAGCCGATCTCGCCGAACGCATCGCGAAGACCGACGAGACCGTGCTCGCTCCGGTGCGCGGGCTCCTTGGACTCGACCAGCTGCACATCGCGTCCAGCGGCGCAGCCGCGTTGCCAGTGGAGGTGCTGTACTTCCTCGCCGGGCTGGGCGTCGAGATCCGCGAGGTGTGGGGCCTGTCGGAGACCACCGGCGCGGCGACCGCGAACAGCGCCGAGGCGTTCCGCGCGGGCACCGTCGGCAGGCCGATCGACGGCGTCGAGGTGAAAACCGGCGAGGACGGCGAACTGTTCGTCCGCGGCCCGATCGTCTTCCTCGGCTACCTGCAGCCGGACGGCACGATCGAACGAGCCACCGACGACGAAGGCTGGTTCGCCACCGGCGACATCGGCACGATCGACGACGACGGGTACGTGACGATCACCGACCGCAAGAAGGAACTGATCATCACCTCGAGCGGCAAGAACATCGCGCCGACCCGCATCGAGGGCTTGCTGAAGGAACACCCGCTGATCGGCCAGGCAGTCGCGATCGGCGACGCGCGCCCGTACGTGACCGCACTGATCGTGCTCGACGACGAGATCGCCCCCGGCTGGGCAGCGGCCAACGGCGTCGAAGCGGCCGAGATCGAAGCCCTCGCCGCGCACGAAGCAGTCCAAGCGGAGATCGCGCGGGCGGTCGAGTCAGCCAACAGCAGGCTCGCGCGGGCCGAGCAGATCAAGCGCTACCACGTGATCACCACGGCATGGACGCCCGAAACCGGCGAGCTGACCCCGACGCTCAAACTCAAGCGCCGGGTAATCAACGACCGCTACGGCACCGACATCGCCGCGCTCTACTCCTCGTGAGTGCTAATCGCGGCTAGAACCGTGCTCGCCACTCACGACACCCACCCGGGCGACGCGACCGCCGCGGGCTTCACGCCTGCCTCCTGCCGCGCCACGTCATGACTGCATGCCTGCTTTCCTCCGCGTTTCCGCCGCGCCCGCGTAGCGAGTGCATGCGCAGCCGCAGGTCTCGTGAGTGCTGATGCCGGTTCTAACCGGCGTAGCCACTCACGAGGTCTGGCCGGGCGACGCGACCGCCGCGGGCCTGCCTCCCCGCCGCGCCGCGCAGTGAGTGCCTGCCCGCCGAGCGCGGCCTCGGGTCTCGTGAGTGGCGATCCCGGTTAGAACCGGCAACGCCACTCACGACACCCACCGGACAACCGCGACCGCCGCGGACTTCGGGCACACCGCGTATCAGGCCTCGTGAGCTACACCGTGATCGCCACTCACGAGGCCTGCCGAGACCACTTCCGCAGCCGAGGCGGTACCCGCTTCTCCAGCCCGTAGTTCTCCAGATGGGCGGAGAACACCTCGTCGAACGCCTGCTGGACGGTCTCGGTGTCCCAGTCCGGCCGCTCCAGGATCGGCTGCTTCAGGTACGGCTGCCCCATCACGTGCAATTGCGGGCCGTTGCACCGGATCATCTGCCCGGTGATCCCGTGCGAGCCCTCGCCGAGCAGGAACAGCACGAGCGGCGCGATCTTCGCCGGCGTGCGCTCCGGCGGGCACGCGCGCAGCGCCCGTTCCGATTTCCAGACCATCCGGGTGTGCGCCACCGGGCACACCGCGTTCACCCGGATCCCGGAATCGTCGAGGTCCAGCGCCCACGAATAGGTCAGCGACGCGACCGCGCCCTTGCTCGCCGAGTACACCCCGAGCTTGCGCTGCCCGAGCGACGCACCGGAGGAGATGTTCACGATCGACCCGCCGCCGCCCGCCCCGACCATCGCGCGGATCGCGGCCAGCCCGGTGTACATCACGCCGAGCACGTTCACCTCGACCAGCTGCCGGGCCTGCTCGACGTCGTCTTCCCAGGGCAGCGCCTCGTAGTTGAGCCCGGCGTTGTTGACCAGTCCGTCGATCCGGCCGAACTCGGCGACGCACTGGTCGACGATCGCCTGCGCCTGCGCCGGATCGGCCACGCTGTGCCCGTTCGCCACCGCGCGCCCGCCGTGGCCGCGGATCGTCGCGGCGGTGCGCTCGGCCAGGTCGCCGTCCACGTCGTTGACCACCACCGCCCCGCCCGCCCGCGCCACGTGCACGGCGAAGGCCTCCCCGAGACCGCGTCCGGCCCCCGTGACGACAACGGCCTTGTCCTGCAACAGTCTGTCCACGCTCACTCCCCGCTGGTGCGCCCGGCGCGAGAACGTCCGCTCCGCCGGGTCTCTCCCAGTGTTGGACCGTTCGGCCCAGCCGCACCGGGCGATCGCGACGAACGGTGGTCGCGCTGCGCCGAACGAGGAAAGCTGATCAGTGCTACGGGTACCCCGCGGCAGATCAGTCCTCACGGCCGCGCGTTCCGGCCACCGGATTCTTCCCGACTGTTCACCCTGGTGTGATCGGCGGCATACTGAGGGTGCACCCCCTGGCCGGAGTAGTGACACTCCTGGCCAGGAGCGGCGCGGGCGAAGGCACAATGCGGGCACTACTGGCAATCACACGATCGGGGAGGGGGCAGTGGTCATCTCGTGACGACCGAAGCGACCTCTCGGCTGACGGCACCGCTGCGAAACGTCGAGTATCGCGTGCTCTGGGCGGCGGAGGCCATCTCGAGCGCGGGCGACCAGCTGGCGAAGGTGGCGTTGTCCATCCTCGTCTACCACCGCACCGGTTCCGCGCTCTGGGCCGCGGTCGTGTACGCGCTGACTTTCCTGCCCGCGCTCGCCGGCGGCCTCGGCCTTTCCTTCTTGGCCGACCGCTACCCGCGCCGCGCCGTGCTGAGCGTGAGCGCCGCGGCGCAGGCGGTGCTGGTCGGCTTGATGAGCCTGCCCGGCATGCCGCTGGCCGCGCTGTGCTTGCTGCTGGTCGCGGTGCAGCTGGCCGCGTCGCCCGCGAACGCGGCGCAGAACGCGATCACCCGCGAGGTGTTCACCGACGACCATCTGTACCTGCGCAGCCAGGACCTGCGCGGGATCACCACCAACACCGTGCAGTTGCTCGGCCTGGCCGGCGGCGGCGTGCTGGTGACCGCCGTGGGCACGTCGTGGGCGCTGGCGATCGACGCGGCGAGTTTCGCGGTGGCCGCGGCGATCGTGCGGGTGTGGGTGCACGACCGGCCCGCCGCCGGCGGCGACCACAGCACCTGGTTCTCCGCGACGCGCTGGGTGTTCGGGCAGCGCAAACTGCGCGTGCTGATCGCGTTGTCGTGGCTCGTGGGGCTGGCCGTGGTGCCCGAAGGGCTGGCCGCGCCGCTGGCCCATCAGCTGAACGCGCCGTCCGCGGCGGTCGGCTGGCTGCTCGCCGCCGACCCGCTCGGCTTCGTCGCCGGGGCCTATCTGCTGTCGAAATTCGCGTCCGCCGAGGTCCGGCAGCGGCTGCTCGGCGTGCTGGCGACGACGTCGCTGGCACTGCTCGCGCTGTTCCTGCTGCGGCCGAATCTGGTGGTCGCGCTGGTGCTGCTCGCGCTCGCCGGTGCGATGGGCGCTTACATCATCACCGTGACCGCGACGTTCTCCACCTGGGTGCCGAACGAACTGCGCGGCGGAGCCGGCGGGCTCTACCGCACCGGACTGCGCGTGGCGCAGGGCATCGGGGTGGCTCTCGGCGGGGTGGTCGCACAGGCGACCGGATCCGCCATCACCGCCATCGCGCTGGCCGGGCTGGCCGGCGTGGCTCTGGCGATCCCCACCGCGTTCTCGTGGACCAGGGTGCGGCACGCGGTCGCGGCCGGGGCCTGATCGTGGGTTTGCCGAAGATGCTGTGGCCGGGGTCGAGGCACCGGCCGGATGAGTCCGGATACGCCGGACGGGAACTCGTTTCACGCCTCACGGTCACGCACGGAACACACCTCCGCTCGCATTGTCACGAATCCGCGGTGGATCGGTCACGGAACTCACGCTTCACGGTCACGCACAGCTGCTCACCTCCGCTCGCTGACAATTCACCGGAAAATGACAACAGCTCGATTCACGCTTCGCGGTCGCGCACGGGAAAACACCTCACTCGGGGGGACGGCGGGGACGCTCCTCCGCAATTTACTTCATGGATGCAGCAGTTGTCGCGGAAGGCGTCTCCGGGTTCGGAGACTACCGAATACAGCGTTCGGAGTCGGTGAGTGAGATGATACCGGCAACTGATAACCGCGCAGAACCGGGAAGCGTCCGGGAACCGCATCCGACACCGGAGGAGGCACGGCCCGATGCCCGGAACCGAACCGGCGCGCGGTGACCGCCGCGTTCCCGGGGAGGAACCGCCCGCGGCCAAGGGCATCGCGAGGCGGCTGCGCGCGCTGATCGCCGCGAACCCCGTTTCCTCGTGGGATCTCTGGACGAAACCGCGCCGGATGGTGGCGTTCCTGCTCGCCTGGGACGCCATCGCGATCGCGTTGCTGACGTTCGGCGTCATCGCGTCGCCGAGCCCGGATCTCGTGGACTGGGGCCGGTTCGCGATCCTCGCCGGCTGCGCGACGGTGCACATCCAGCTCACCCGGCGGCAGGAGGAACGGCGGCGCAACCGGGTCACCGCCGTCCACATCGACCTGACCGGGATCTGGGTGTTCCCGGCCGCGCTGCTGCTGCCGATCCCGCTGACCCTGCTGCTGATCGGGCTCCTGCGCGTCCAGCGCTGGTTCAACTCCCGGCGGCCGCCGCACAAGTTCGTGTTCACCTCGTTCACGCATGCGGTGTCGGCACTGCTGGCGCACTACCTGTACCAGACTTTCGCGTCCGCCGAACTGGCCCGGCTCTCGCCGGCGAACTCGTTGCAGGTCTTCGGGATCCTGATGCTCGTCGGCTTCAGTTACGCGGCGCTGCAGGCGATCGTGATCGGCGGCCTGCTCGCGCTCGGCGGCACGTCCGCGCCCACGCTGCGCAACGTATTGGGCACCAAGGACGACAACCTGCTGGAGCTGTCGACGATCAGTCTCGGCACCATCGCGACGATCCTGCTGGTGAACATCCCGCCGGCGATCGTGATCCTCGTGCTCATCACGGTGCTGGGCAACCGGCTGGCGGAAATCAACCAACTGCAGTCCGAAGCGCGCACCGATCCGAAAACCGGGATCTTCAACGTGCGCGGGTGGTCGGAGTCCGCGGAACGCGCGCTGGCCCGTGCCGCGCGCGGCGGGGAAACCCTGGCGCTGCTGATGATCGACCTCGACCACTTCAAGTGGATCAACGACACGTACGGCCATCCGGCGGGCGACGACGTCCTCCGCACGGTGGCGCAAACTCTCGACGAGATCACCCGCCCCAAGGACACCATCGGCCGCTTCGGCGGCGAGGAGTTCCTGATCCTGCTGCCCGATGTGGACAGTACGGCGGCGAAGGTGACCGCGGAACGAATCCGTACCGCGATCGCCGATCAGCGCATCGTGACGACCGACAAACGCGGCGGTTCCGCATTGATCACCGAACGCACCTGCTCGATCGGCGTCGCATTGCTCGGGGTGAACGGAACAACACTGGAACAGTTGCTCCACGCCGCCGACGCGGCCGTCTACACCGCGAAGGAAGGCGGCCGGAACCAGGTGCGCTTCGCGGATGCGAATCCGCCTTCGGAGTGATCCGCAATTCCGATCACCGGCACTGTTCGCGATTAATCGCGAAACCGATTCAGCAACTGTGCGCGACTGTCCGCTCCCCGTTCTGCCGCCGGGTTAGTCCGCGGGGTTAATTGTCCTCGGCTCCGCTAACCGCGACAGCCGGTTTTCGGGAAGGAACGAAAGCCGCCGGGATTGCCGGACCCGGTCGGCCGAGGACCGGAATCCGCCGCCGCACCCTCCGGACTCGACCGCCGCTCCGTCCGTGAAGGACTCCTCGCGGGACTCTGATTCCCTCAAGGAGTCCTTCACGGACCGCCGCCCGCCGCACCCCCTGGGGGTTACCCCCCGCCCGGGTGAGGGGGACAGCCGCCTCCCGCATCGGGAACCGGACTGGCACCCTGGAGCGCATGCCAGCCACCGACGACCGTGCCCCGGCCGCCGTTCGCGTTCGCCGACCCTGGTCGACGTCCGGCTGGCTGTTCCTCGTCCTGCTCGTGGTGTTCGGCTTCGGCCTGATCGCCTCCCGGCCCGCGTCCCCGCCCGATCAGGGCCCGCCGACCGGCGGCGTGCTCGCGGCGCAGAACGCGGTCAACGCCCTCGCCCACCCCGACGGCGAGGCCACCGCGCTCGCGCTCCTGCCGAAGGACTTCACCGCGGTCACCGGCGTGAAGCCCGGCGCGCTGCCCGCCCGCGACGGCACCGTCCGCGCGGCGCACCTCGACGGCGGCTGCTCGGCTCCGTGGGGCGACGACAACACGAAGTGGGACTTCTCCGTCCCGTGCAAGGCGCACGACCTCGGCTACGACCTGCTCCGCTACGCCAACGACAAGGGCCACCCGCTCGGCCAGTCCGCCCGGGCGTCGCTCGACGACCGGCTCGAACAGGACATGCACCGCACCTGCGAGCTGAACCCGATGAACTCCGAGCGCACCTGCCAGCTCGTCGCGTCGGTGTTCACCGGCGGGCTGGTGGTCAACTCGTGGCATCAGCGCTGGGGCCCGCCGGTCGGCGACCCGATCGGCCCGATGGTCGCCGGCGTGCTGGTGATCGGCTGCCTGCTCGTGATGCGGCTGCGCGGCTGGCACACCGCCCGGCGCACGAGCCCGCGTCCGCACCGGCCGCGCGGCACGCCGCGCCCGTGGGCGGTGCTCGGCATCGCCGGGGCGGTGCTGCTGGTGGTCGGCGAATCGGCGACCGCGCTGGCCGATTGGGCGGGCGCGCCGCAGGCCACCTGGTGGCCGCTGACCTGGCTCGCCCAGCTCACCCCGCTCCTCTTCTTCGCGGGCGGGCTCGCCAACGCGGCGGGCTGGCGGGCCGAACGCGACCGCGGCTACCGGCATTACCTCGCCGAACGGTCCAGCCCGCTGCTGCGCCCGGCGTTGATCTTCGCCGTGGTCGCCCTGATCGTGCCGCTGGCGCTGGAGCTGCTGGGCATCCCGGCCGGGACCAACGCCACCGTCATGCGGATCGCGCTGCACCCGCTGTGGCTGCTGGGCGTGTACCTGCTGACCGTCGTCGGCGCGCCGATGCTGCTCGCGCTGTACCGCCGGACGCGGCTGTGGTCGGTCGCCGCGCTGACAGCCGTCGTCGTGGCCGGAGAACTCGCCGCGAGCGGGACGAACGAGTCCTGGCCGCGCTACGCCGCCACGCTGGCTCTCGCGCTCCTCGCGCAGCAGGTGGCGTTCGCGTACGCGGACGGCGTCCGCCTTCGCCGCCCAGTGCTCGGCGTCGCGGCTGTAAGCGGTGTCGCCGCCCTCGCGGTCGCAGTGTTCGTCTTCGACGCTTCGCCGGTACTGCTCGGCAACCCGGGTGCTCCGGCCGCGTTGTCCGCGAGGCCGTGGTCAGTGCTGCTGCTGAGCGTGTCGCAGCTCGGTGTCGTCGGGCTGTTGGCCGCACCGCTGCGTCGCTGGGCCTCCCGGAGCCGCGTCACCCGCACGGCCGCCCTCGTGCTGCGCGCGCCGATGAGCCTGTACCTGGCGTTCCTCGCGGCGATGCTGCTGCTCGTCGCCGTGGTCTACCTGCCAGGACCGATCGCCAACGGACTGAGCTGGCTGCTGAGCCCGCGCATGCTCGCCGCCGTCGCGCTGCTGCTCGTCCCGGCGGCGCTGGTCTTCTGGTGGTTCGAACGGCACCCGGGCAAACCCGGCGCCGAAGTCCCGGCCGTGCCGCTTCCGCGTCCGCCGACCGGCCGCCTTCCGGTGCTGCTCACTCGCGCGGCCGCCACGCTGGGCATCGGGTACGCGACGCTCGGCGTGTTCGGCCTCGCGCTGGCCCGGTTCGGCGCCGAGGCCGCGGACGCCGACGTGCTCGGCCTCCGGCTGGACCCGGTCCAGAGCCTCGTGCACCTTCTCCTCGGCGTGCTGCTGCTGCACGCCGTCCGCACCGGCGGGGCGGCGACCTCGGCCGCGACCTGGTTCGCCGCCGCGCTCACCTGCGTGCCGTCGCTCGTGGCCGCTTCCGGCGGCGAAACGCACGGTTCGGCGATCGTTGTCCTGCACCTCGCCACCGCGGTGTTCTTCCTGGTCGCGGCGGTTTCGTGCCTGGTTCCGGCGAGACAGCCGGCCAGCGCCGCGCCCTGACCCGCGACACGCGTACCGCCAACCGGGCGAAACCGCTTCGGATAACGGACCATGGGTGGTGCACACCACACCGCCTGGGGGAGGTGCGAATCCGCCGCAACCCCCGCCCGGCACCATGCGTCTTCAGAAGCGGACGACCAGAACGAGAGAAGGAGCCGACCGCGTGGACTACCCGCCTCGGAACGGGCAAGGCGATCGCCGCCCCGCCCGCTCGTGGCAGGACCAGCCCGGCCGGGCTCCGGCACGGCGTCCCGGGCCGCCGCCCCGCACCCGGCGCGAGCCGCCGGAGGGGCGCCGCCCAGGGCCGCCGCCGCGTCGTCCGGAGCGCCGGTCCAGCCGCGGCGGCGGGCTGCGCGGCGCGAAAATCGCCCTGACCGTCGTATCGCTGCTGGTCATGGGGCTAACCGGGTACGCGTGGGCATCGCTGCAGGGCCTGGTCAACGGGCTGAGCTACTCCGACGTGATCGGCGACGGCGCGGGCGGAGAGAAGCCCGCCGACGGCGCCCGCGACATCCTCCTGGTCGGCCTCGACAGCCGCACCGACATGCAGGGCAACCCGCTCTCCCCGGAACTGCTCGCCCAGCTGCGCGCGGGCGAATCGGACGGCGAGCTGAACACCGACACGCTGATCATGGTGCACATCCCGAACGACGGCAGCAAAGCCGTCGCGATGTCACTGCCGCGCGACTCGTACGTGAACATCCCCGGCTACGGCAAGCACAAGATCAACTCGGCGTACGCGAGGGCGATGCTGCAGGCGCGCAAGGACCTGCAGGCCCAAGGCGTCACCGATCCGAAGGAAATCGACGTCAAGGCCAACCAGGCCGGGGCGAAGCTGCTGATCGCGACGATCCAGGAGCTGACCGGGTCCACGATCGACAACTACGCGGCGATCAACCTGCTCGGCTTCAGCGACATCACGAAGGCCATCGGCGGCGTGGACGTCTGCCTGAAGAACAACGTCGACGACGACTACTCCGGCGCGAACTTCACCAAGGGCCAGCACACCATCGCCGGGGTGGAGGCGCTGGAATTCGTCCGGCAGCGGCACGGGCTGCCGCGCGGCGACCTCGACCGCGTGGTGCGCCAGCAGGTGTTCATGGCCGGCATGGCGCGCAAGGTCCTGTCCGCGGGAACGCTGACCGACTCGGGCAAGCTCAACTCGCTGATCGACGCGATCAAGAAGTCCGTGGTGCTGAACCAGAACTGGGACATCTTCAGCTTCGCCCAGCAGATGAAGGGCCTCACCGGCGGGCAGATGGAGTTCCGCACCATCCCGGTCGAGAACGTCGAGTACCGCACGCCGAACGACGGCGTCGCGGTGAAGGTCGACCCGGAGAAGGTGAAGTCCTTCGTGCAGGGCCTCGCCGGTCCGCAGACCGGTGCCGACGGCGCCCCGGCGCAGCAGCAACAGAAGCCGGACGAGTCCCATAAGGACACCACGGTCGACGTGCGCAACGCCTCGGACCGCACCGGTCTCGCGGCGACCGTGTCGAAGCAACTGGTGGACAAGGGCTTCACCGCGGGCGACACGGACAACGCGTCCTCGCGGAAGACGACTGTGATCTGGGTCCCCAGCGGCGGAGAGGCAGCCGGGCAGGCGGTCGCCGACGCGCTCGGCACCAAGGCGACGGTGCAGGAAGACAAGAGCGTGCCGAAGGGCCACGTGAAGGTCTTCCTCGGTTCGGACTACCAGCCCTCGGCCGGTGCCTCGAGCGGAACCGGTGCGGCACAAGCCCCGCCGGCGCAGCAGCAGGCCGCACCCCCGTCCGTGCCCTCGGGTCCGGGCAGCGACGACCAGCCGATCACCGCTGATGGCGTGCCCTGCGTCAACTGACGCATTGCTCCATTCGGGGTAAGTCGAGAACTCTTCGCGAAACCCGCGTAATGAGCGGCCGCTTCGGCACTTTCACCACCGGGACGCAAGCCCGCGTCCGCGAAGTTGGTTGAGGGGCAGGGGCCGTGATCGACGCTGAGCACTACCAGCGAGTGCTGGGAGACGAGCTGCGCAAGCTCAGGCGTGGCCGGGGATGGACGCGCAAAGAGCTGAACGCGCATCTGCAGAGCGAAATCTCGCTGCAGACACTGGCGACGTACGAACTGGGCACGCGGCAGTGTTCCGTGGTGCGCCTGGTCGAACTGTGCGTGGCGATGGACGAACTTCCCCAGGATTTGCTGGCGAAGGTGCACAGCCGGGTCTTCACCGAGGAACCGGGACGGGTCCGCGTCGACCTGCGCCGGGTCGTCGCGGAAGCCGGTCCGGAACTGACTCCGTTGCGGCGCTGGGCCGAAGGACGGTTGCGGCAGAACGGAGTCACGCTGCCGGGATCCGCCGCGCGCCCGGGTTCCGCCGCCCCCGCACGGGCTTCCGCACCTGGCCCGGTGCCCGCTGTACCCGGATCCGCAAGCACGCCAAGCCAAACTCCTTCCGCTCCGGACACCGACGAGGTGTCGCTCGACTTCGCCGCGCTGGAGCGGATGGCCGAACTGTGCGGTCTTCCGACGGCTGAGCTGGTTTCGCACCTGCGCAAACTCGCGCCCGCCTGATCCGCACCCACACACCACGAGGGGGACGTTCGCGACTCCTCCCCTGCCGCGAACGTCCCCCTCGTACTCCTCGCCCTCCCAGGTCCATTGTGGATCGTCCGCGCTGAATGCTGCCCGCCGATCCCCCTGAACTACGAGGGGACTTTCGCGACTCCTCCCCTGCCGCGAAGGTCCTCTCGTACTGAACCCTGAACTCCATTGTGGACCCCGCAGACCACGAGGGGGACCTTCGCGACTCCACCCCCGCCGCGAACGTCCCCCTCGTGCCGCACCCCCGGGGTCACCCGAGCAGTTCGTAGTCCTCGCGCCGCACCGTCCTGGTGTCGAGCCAGTACCGCCAGGTGAACCCCGGCCACAGCGTCCGGTTCACGCCCTTCGCGTCCAGATACCAGCTCTTGCAGCCGCCCTGCGTCCAGATGCCCTTTTCGAGTTTCCGTTGCACCGACCGGTTGAACCGCTCCTGCACGTCCTCGCGCGGGTCCAGCGCCCGGTCTCCGGCGAGACGCAACGCCTGCGAGATATAGGAAATCTGCGCCTCGATCATGAACACCACCGAGTTGTGCCCCAGCCCGGTGTTCGGCCCGAGCAGGAAGAACAGGTTCGGGAAGCCGTTCACGGTGATCCCGAGATGCGTCCGCATCCCCTCGCTCGCCCACTCCTTCGCGAGGTTCCGCCCGTCGCGGCCGACGATCTCCAGACTGTCGAAGGCGTCGGTCACGTGGAATCCGGTGCCGTAGACGATCGCGTCCACCTCGTGCTCGACGCCGGCCTGGTCGACGACGCTGTGCTCGCGGACCTCGGCCACGCCGTCGGTGACCACGTCGACGTTGTCGCGGGCGAGCGCCGGGTAGTAGTCGTTCGAGATGAGCACGCGTTTGCAGCCCATGGTGTAGTCCGGGGTCAGCTTGGCGCGCAGTTCCGGATCCGACACCGCGCGGTCGATGTTGCTCTTCGCGAGCCGCTGCCCGATCTTCATGATCCACGGCTGGCCGTTGAACCCGATCGCGCGCGCTTCCAGCGTCCAGTAAAGGAAATTCCGGTACAGCCGCTGCGCCGGCGGCACCGCGCGGAACAGCCCGCGCAGCCGGCCCGGCATGTCGCGGTCGGCCTTCGGCATCACCCACGGCGGCGTGCGCTGGAACAGCGTCAGCTCAGCCACCTCCGGCGCGATCTTCGGCACGAACTGGACCGCGCTGGCCCCGGTGCCGACCACCGCGACGCGCTTGCCGGCGAAGTCGAAGTCGTGGTCCCACTCGGCGGAGTGGAACGCGCGGCCCTGGAACCGCTCGATCCCCGGCAGGTCCGGGATCATCGGCCGGTGCAGCGCGCCGACGCCCGCGACCAGCGCCGGAGCCACGAACTCGTCGCCGCCGCGGGTGCTGACGTGCCAGCGGTTCTCCTCGGCGTCCCAGCGCGCGCCGGTCATCTCCTGGCCGAAGCGGATGAAGCGGCGCAGGTCGTACTTGTCCGCGACGCCGCGCATGTACTCGTAGATCTCCGGCTGCGGCGAGTACGCGCGCGACCAGCCGGGATTCTGCTCGAAGGAGAAGGAGTACATGTGCGACGGGATGTCGCACGCGCAACCGGGGTAGCTGTTGTCGCGCCAGGTGCCGCCGACGTCCTCGGCCTTTTCGAGCACGACGAAGTCCTCGCGGCCGTCCTTGCGCAGCTGAATCGCCATGCCGAGCCCGGAGAACCCGGTGCCGACCACGATCACGCCGGTCTCGGTGCGGTTGCCCATGCGTCCTCCCGTTAACTGTTACCCGAAGTCCAGCTTACTCGGAGTAGGTTACTGGCGGTAGAGTGTGCGGCATGACCACCGCCAAGCGCAAGCGCATGCCCCGAGCCGAGCGGGAACGGCAGATGATCGAGGTCGCCGAGCAGGTCTTCGGCGAGCGCGGCTACGCGATGGCGTCCATGGACGAGATCGCCGAACTGGTCGGCGTGTCCAAGCCGATGCTGTACGAGTACTTCAACTCGAAGGAAGGCCTGCTGCTGGCGTGCATCCGGCAGTCGCGATCGGCTCTGCAGGAGGCCACCGAGCAGTCGATCGTCGGCGCCGAGTCCGCACAGGACGCGCTGCGCCGCGGCCTCCTGGCGTTTTTCGTCTTCATCCGCGAGCGCCGCCAGGCCTGGTCCCTGCTCCGGCACGAGATGGCCCTGATCGGCACCCCCGCCGCGGACGAGATCGAGGAAACCCGCCGCCAGCAGACCGACCTGATCACCGCACTGATGAGCGGCTACTTCGACAGCGAGGACACCCTGCGCGCCGAAGCCTCGGCCGAGTTCGTCGTCGGAGCCTGCGAGCGGCTGGCGATCTGGTGCGAGCGCTTCCCCGAAGTAACCCCCGAGAAAGCCACCGAATACGCCATGGATCTCCTGTGGGCCGGGTTGTCACAGCGTGCGATCTAGTGTGCACGTGAAGATGACCGTGCATTAGGCCATTCGGTCGTCACTCAGCGCACATCTCTTCCCGTTACTTGTGACACAGAGTTTTCTTGCGGTATCGATGACACGGTAGAAAGACACACTGAGTGTCGCGCCAGCGGCCGGCAAGCAGGAATCGCGTCATGAGTTTGCGGTGGCCGGGTCTCGAACGGTGACGCATGCTGATGACGAGAGGGGTGAGGCAGTGGTGGAAACGATCACGGCGACTTACAAGCACGACAACGACGACTGGACGATCACCGTCAGCGGTCGCGGCAAGGAGCTGACCGGCAAGGCGCCGGGCATCATCGCCGCCCGCGACCGGGCCGACCAGCTCGTGGAGAAGCTCGCCCCGAACGAGCGTCCCACGGTCGTGCACCTGCTGAACGGCAACGCACTGGAGTTCACCAGCGCGTACATGGCCGCCCGCCTGACGCTGCCGGAGATCGAACCGCTGGAAATCCCGCCGTCGGGCGGAGCCAAGGCGGCCAAGGACGCTTCGTCCAGCTCAGACTCCGCCTCGACTTCCGACGCCGCGGACGCTTCGGACGCTGCTGCCAAGGCTCCGGCCTCGGCCACCGCCGCGAAGGCCACCGCGGAGAAGGCTCCCGAGCAGCCCGCCAAGCCGGCGCTGCCGCCGAGCAAGCAGCTCCCGAAAGAGGTCGAAGACCGCAAGCCCGAGGAAGCCAGCCGCCCCGGAGTGACCGCCGGTGCGTCGGCCACGCCGCCGGTCGCGCGCGCCTGAGTCCGCGCTCGTTCCTTTCCACGCAGCTCGCGCTTTTCGCAGGCCGTTTGCCCAGCTCGCGCTTTTCGCAGGCTGTTCGTCTAGCTCATGCTTTCGCAGGCCGTTCGCCTAGCTCGCGGCTTCGCAGGCCGTTCGCCCTGACTGGGCACGCTTTTCGTGGGCTGTTCGCCCTGACTGGGCATTTGGAGTCGGCCCCTGCCCCCTGCTCGCGGGCCAGTCCGTCGCACCCGTACCCGCTTCGCCGCTGGAGCCTGGACCGCCCTACTGGCGACTTCCGGCGTAGATCCAGCCGCACGGACGCCCGGAGACGGCGTCGACCCAATCCCCTGACCGAGCCCGCGAACAATCGCCTGCGCCCCGTACAGCGCGGATAAAGTCACCACGTCACCCCGCCGGGGTAGCCCGATACGGCGAACGTCCTCCCCCAAAGCGACCCAGGTGAGCGACCGCCAAAAGGGTGACCCCGAGTTCAGTGGCACTTCTCACGAAGTTAACCCGCCGTGACGATCAAGCCTGTCGATCCGCCACACGGGTCTAAAACAGCCAGTACTCGGCAGATCACGTGCCGTCGAGCATTCTGACCTGAGATGCTACTCGGAGTAACCGCAACGGCCTTGAGCCACGCGCTGGAAGCAGGTACCTGTGCAGGCATCTCCCGGCCAGAGGCGGCGCCTCGTTCCCGGATGCCTGCGGAGGAACCGCTAGGACGCCCGGACTCAGCCCCACGTCAGCGCCGACGACGACCCCTCAGCGGATCAGCTTCCGCACCGATCAGCAGGTACTTGACCTTCGGGTTCAGCGGAACAGCTTCCGCACCAGCAGGACCGCCACCAGCACGCCCGCACCGATCAGCGGGTACTTGACCTTCGGGTTGTCGAGCTTCGCGCGCACGCCGTCCTTCGCCTGTTCGGCGAGCTTCTGCGGGTTGGCCTTCGTGCCCAGCTGGTCGAGGGTCGCCGCCAGGGCGGTCCTCGCCTGCTCGATCTCACGCTCGATGGTCTCGGGGTCGCGAGCCACGTGCCCTCCTCGCCGCAGTCGGACTGTAGGCGGTCCACGGTAGAGGACAACCCCCGAGCGAAGACCACTGGCCACGCCGAGCCGACCCGAACGTGGCGCACGCTACGATCACATCCGGTTCCCGGGGGCCGTAGCCCAATTGGCAGAGGCACACGGTTTAGGTCCGTGCCAGTGAGAGTTCGAGTCTCTCCGGCCCCACCCTCACGTTCTGACCAGCAGCGCAGCAAGACGGGTTGATGATCCGCATCGACCGCGTACAGCAGGTTTACCGCAGCAGACCAGCGGAGCCCCGGTCAGCGAGCGTTGACCGGGGCGCGCTGCGACGAACTGGAAGCGCACATACGAGCCGAGCGTCCATGGGACAAGCCGGAAAGCTGAGTCACGCTCGGACACGGGCCCAGCGCTGATTGGGCGCGAGCAGATGTTCGCGAGAACGGAGGCGCAGACCGCGTCGGAGATTTCGCGTGCCTCGACCTCATCTAAGTAAGATCGGATCTTACTTAGATCGAGTCATACTTAGATCGGATCTTCCGCAGCGGTTCGCTCATCCCGCAGTCGGCACCGCGTCAATCGCAAGCAACGGACCCACTCGCCGCAGCCGCCCGGGACGACAACCGTTCCCGCGCCCGGGTCAGTGCCGCGATGCGCTCGTCCAGTGCGGCCAGCCGGCGGTCCACCAACGCAACGGCGCTCGAGGACAACCGCCGGGCGGGGAGGTCGCCTTGGAGGCACGAGCCCAGTGGGCGGATGTCCTCCATGGTGAGCCCCGAGTCGAGCAGGTAGCGGATGTTCCGCACCCGCTCGATGGCGGACTCGTCGTAGTGCCGGTACCCGTTGTGGGAGCGCGCGGCCCTCAACAGGCCCTGCTCCTCGTAGAACCGCAGCGCCCTGGTGGTGACGCCGGTGGCCTTCGCCAGTTCCCCGATCCGCACTGAACCGAGCATACGCCGCTAAGCGATCACTGCGCCGCCGTCGACGGGCATTACCGCGCCGGTCACGTAGGCCGCGCCGGGGCTGGCTAGCTGGAGGATCCAGTGCGCGATCTCTTCCGGCTTGCCCAGTCGCCGCAACGGAACCATCTCCATGAGGCTTTCGTGCTGTGCGCGGGCCTCCTCGGCGGTCAGGCCCTCGCGCGCGTAGATCTCGGTGGCGATCGGGCCGGGTGCGACCGCGGAGACGCGGATGCCGCGCGGGGCGAGTTGCACCGCCCAGCTTCGGGTCAGCGATTCCAGCGCGGCTTTCGTCGCCGCGTAGAACTCGCGGCCGGCCATGGGCCATCCGCGCTGTCCGATCGCGGTGGTCACGTTCACCACCGCGCCCTCGCTCTCGCTCAGGTGCGGCAACGCGGCCTGGAGGAGGTACACCGGTGCCACCAGGTTCGTTGCCACGACTCGGTCGAACGCGCCGGGTTTGATCTCTCCCAGCGCGGCCGGTTCGACGATGCCCGCGTTGTTCACCAGAACGTCGATCCGGCCGAATTCCGCCAGTGCCGCGGAGACAATCGCCTCCGCGGCGCCGTCCTCGGTGAGGTCGGCGGCGAACGGGCGGATCGCGGGGAAACCGTCCGCGGTTTCGGCGAGCCGTTCCGCGGTCCGGCCGACCACCAGCACGTTCGCGCCCTGGCGGGCGAACTCGCGTGCGGTGACCTGTCCGATGCCCGTGCCGCCGCCGGTGACGATTACGGCCTTGTCCTGAAACTGTCCATCACTCATGCGATCGACGCTAAACATTGCCGTATGCGTCAAGGTCAAGCCGCTCAGCGCACGCGGTCGTAAACCAGTGCCAGTTCCCCGAGATCGCCGGTCTCCTGGTGCGCGACTGTCCACTTGGTACCCGGCAGGCCGTCGTCGAACAGCCGGGGGCCGCCGCCGGCGATCTGCGGGCAGATGGTCAGGTACAGGCGGTCGATCAGGTCCTCCGCCAGCAGCGCCTTGATCACGCTGACGCTGCTGTTGACCAGGATGTCGCCCTCGCCGTCGGCCTTGAGCGACGCGACGACCTCCGCGGCCGGCGCGTTCACGATGCGCGTGCGCTCCCACGGCGCTTCGGTGAGCGTGCTCGACAGGACCACCTTTTCCGTGTCCACCAACCACTTCGCGTAGCCGCGGTCGCGCGGGTCGGCGTTTTCGTCGGCGGCGACGGTCGGCCAGAAGCCGAGGAAGCCTTCCGCGTTGCGACGGCCGAGCAGCGCGGTCGTCGCGTGCTCCCAGATGCGGCCGAGCTGATTGCGCGCGGTTTCGGTGGTGACGTACGGGATGATCGCGCTCATGTCGCCGGGGCCTTCCGGGCCGTGGTAGCGGCCGTCGAGGGTCAGGGCGAGGTTGGCGGTGACACGACGCTCGGTCATGACTGGACTTCCTTTCGGGTGATGACTTCGGTGAGGTGGTCGAGCACCTGTCCCCAGCCGGTTTCGATGCCGGCGATGGCGGACACGGCCTCGACGGTCGTTTCGGTGATCTCCAGACCCAGCCGCAGCCGGGTGCCGCCGTTCGCCGGGGCGAGGGCGAGGTCGTAGTGGCCGCTGAACGCGACGGCTCCCGCCGCGTCCAGCACCGACAGGTCGAACGCGAGCCGCTCGGTTTCGCGAGCGGTCCGGACCTGCCCTTCCGAGCGGTAGGTGCCTTCGGCGTCGCGGTAGGCGAGAACGACTCGCCCGCCCGCCTTCGGTTCGAGGACACACTCGGTGACAGTCAGGGACGGCGGGACCCACCACGACGCCAGCAGCCCGGCGTCCGTCCAGTACCGCCAGACCGTTTCCGGCGGCACCGGCAGCACGCGTTCGAAGGAGAACGCGCGACCGTCGGCCCAGCGATCCCGGTCCGCGGCGGCGGTGTCGGCTTCGATCGCCGCGCGGTAGCGGTCGAGCACGTCGCGCTCCCCCGCGTGCGCCTCGATCGTCGTGGCCAGCTGCTGGAGCTGGCCCGCGAACTCCCGCAGCGGAGCCGCTTCGGCCGCGTAGACCCGCCGCTGCCCGAGCGGGGCCATGGTGACCAGGCCGGCGCGGGCGAGGGTCTGCAGGTGCTTGGTCGTTTGCGGCTGCCGCAACCCGGTCAGCTCGACCAGTTCGCCGACCGACCGCGGCCGTTCAGCGAGCAGCCCGACCAGCTGCCACCGGGTGGTGTCTGCGAGTGCTGCGGCGATCCCGTCCATGCACCGAAGTATTCACCAGATCGAATATTCGTGTCAAGGAATTCTTTTCAGCCGGGCAGCAGGCGGGCGGCGAGGTTGCGGACCGCCAGGCCCCGCTTTGTGCGCGGGACCAGCACCGCAGCCGCCGCCGGGACCCCGCGTTGCTTGGGCTTCACGCGTGCTCGATGGGTCGCCTCGTAGCGCGCGAACGCCTCGGCGTGCGTGCCGTCGGCGAGGGCAGTAGCCAGGGTGTGCGCCCCGACGATGGCGAGGCTCGAACCGTCACCGAGCAGGGAGACGCACGAAGCGGCATCGCCGACCAGCGCGACCCGGCCTTGGTGCCACTTCGGCGGATCAACCACGGCGACCGCGTCGAAGAACACGTCGTCCGCCGCTTCGAAGCGAGCCAGCAGTTCGGGGACTCGCCAGCCGAGACCGCGGTAGGCAGTGGACACGATTTCCTTGCCCTGACCGGGATTCGACGCCCGGAAGATGAACGCGACCCCGGAATTTCCCCGCACCGGATGGATCGCCACGAGCCGGCCCGGCGTGTTCAGCAGGACCACATCCTCCGGATAGTCGGACGGCACGCCGAGCGACACCGTCCCGACGTACAGCCCGGCGTGCCGGACGAACTTCTCCTCCGCGCCGAACACGAGCCGCCGCACCGCCGAGTGCACGCCGTCCGCGCCGAGCACCAGGTCGAACCGGCGCGGAGCAGCGTGCTCGAAGGTGACGTCGACCCCGTCGGCGTCCTGCTGCAACGCAGTGACAGTGTCGCCGAAGAGGAACTCCGCGTCGTCGCGCGCCGATTCGTACAGCACCGAGGCAAGATCCGCACGCGGGACTTCGATCTCCTTGCGGACCGCCATCCGCACCGTCGTCACCGAACGCCCGCGCGCGTTGAGCACGCGCAGGCGACGCGCGTGCGTCGCGACTTCGCGCAGCCGCGGCACAACGCCCATCGCGTCGGCCACTTCCATCGCGCCAATGCGTACGTCGACCGGGTTGCCACTGCTGCGCTGACCTGCCGCCCGCTCGACCACAGTCGGCCGGAAACCGTTGCGCGCCAACCAGAACGCCAGGGTGGAGCCAGCGATTCCGGCACCGCACACCAGCACGTCTCGAGTCATGCCCTCGAAGATAACCGCACTCAGTGCAGATTTGCAATGAGTGCGGATATGCACTCGATGCCGTAAGATCGGGCCATGTCGCTCCGTGAACGCAAGCGCGCCCGCACCCGTCAGGCTCTGATCGACGCGGCCGCGGACCTCTTCGAGCGCAACGGCTACGACGAGACGACCGTCGCCGAGATCGCCGCGGCCGCCGAGATCGGCACGCGCACGTTCTTCAGCTACTTCGCCAGCAAGGAAGAACTGCTGTTCCCGGACGCCGACAGCCGGGTACAGGCGATGATCGAGGCGATCGCGAACCGCGCCCCGGACGACCGGCCGATCGACCTGCTCGTCCGCGTCCTCTCCGACGGCGGCGAGGTCAGCGAGGACATCGTCGGCAAGCTGACCCCGTTGCGGATGCGGCTGGTCCAGACCGTGCCCGCGATCCGGGGCCGCGCGCTGCAGATCCAGTTCGACACCGAACGCCGGATCGCCGATCTTCTCGTCGAAGCTTTCCCGGACCAGGTGGACGACCTCAGCGCGCGGGCGTTGACCGGTGCCTTCGCCGGCGCGGTGCGAGGCGCTTCGCAGGCGATGCTCGACCGGACCGGCGATCTCACCGCCGAACAGCGCAATGAAGCGACCCGGCAGGCCATCGCGACGACGCTGGCACCGCTGCTCAAGCGTGACTGACGTGCTCGGCGCACAGGCACGCCACCGCGGTGTCGATCCACTCGCGGCCTTCCCATTCCGGATGGCGCTTGATCAGCTCCTCGCGCACCTCCGCGATCACGGTCGCCTCGTCCATCGCCAAATCGCGGCGGCGCCAGGTCTCGTCGCGCAGCAGTTCGAGGTACGCGCGCAGGTCGTCAAGCAGCTCCCGGCCGCTGATGTCGCCGTGGCCGGGAACCACGATCTCCGGCCGCTGCTCCGCCAGCTTCCGCATGACCTCGATCCAGCGGATCCCGGACACATCGGTGTCGTGCGGCGGGAACCACGGGAAAATCGCGAACTGGCCGGTCTCGGCGAGGTCGCCGGTGAACAGGACGCCCGCGTCCGGCACCGTCACGACCTGGTCGCCCTTGCTGTGCGCGCGGCCGGTGGCGCGCAGCTGCACCACGCGTCCGCCGAGATCGAGGTCGTGTGAAGAGTCGTAGACGACGTCCGGGGTCGGCAGTTCGACGCCTTCGAGCTGCCGGGCGACTGGCTCCCCCAGGCCGGTGAACATCTGCAGGTAGCCGGGGCCTTTCGTGGTGAGGTCGGTCGCCTGCGCGCGGTTGACCAGGTACGTCGCGGCCCCGGCGAAGGTCTGCGCGCCGAACGCGTGCTCGGGGTGGAAATGCGTGGTGGTCAGGTAAATCCGGCGGCCGCGCGCGTACTCGGTCGCGAACTTCAGCACGGTTTCGGCGTTGCGCGGGCCCATGCCGGTCTCGACGACGAGCACCGAATGCGTCCCGCCGATCACGCCGACGTTCGGCACCAGCTGCACGCCCTGGTTCGGGAGCACCACGAGATCACTGGCTAGTTCGCGCACGTCCGAGGTCTGCACGACGGGATCGGGATACGGGTAGTCGGCCATCGCCGGATGCTCCTCAAAGCCAGGAATCAGTGACCGTTCCAGTCCAGCGCCGCGCCCGCGCGGTGTCCAAGACCGATCCGCTTTTCCCGATACCGCGCGGGTATTGTCGCTGGTTGTGGATCTCCGTTCGCTTCGGTACTTCGTCGCGGTCGCCGAGGAACGCCACTTCGGCCGGGCGGCGGCGCGGCTGCACATGACCCAGCCGCCGCTGAGCCGCGCGATCAAACAGCTCGAAACCGACCTCGGCGCGTCCCTGCTGGACCGTTCGCCCGCCGGGGTCACGCTCACCGCCGCCGGAACCGCGCTCTACGACGAGGCCCGCACGCTGCTCGCGGGCGCGGACCAGGCCCGCGCCCGGGTCGCCGCAGCGGCCGGGCCGGGGACGCTCACGCTCGGCACCCTCGCCGACAGCTCGGAACCGGTCGGCATCCGGCTCGCCGGCGAGTTCCGCGAACGGCATCCGGGCGTGCGGATCAGCGTCCGCGAGGCCGATCTCACCGACCCGACCACCGGCCTGCGCGCCGGGCTGGTGGACGTCGCGCTCACCCGGATTCCGTTCGACACCACCGGAATCCGCACGCAGGTGCTGCGCGCCGACCCGATGGGCGTCGTGCTGCGCGCGGACGATCCGCTGGCCGGACGCGCGCAAGTGCGCCGGGAAGAACTGGCCGACCGGACGTGGTTCCGCTTCCCGGACGGCACCGACGCGCGGTGGCAGGAGTTCTGGAGCGGCGGCGCCGCGGGCGGCCCGGTCGTCCGGACGGTGCACGAATGCCTGCAAGCCGTGCTGTGGAACGGAACCGTCGGGCTCGCGCCGCTCGCGCACTCGTTTCCCGAGGGCGTCACGACGGTTCCGCTGGCCGGCTACCCGCCGAGCCGGCTCGTGGTCGCCTGGCGCACGGACTCGGAGCCGCCGCTGGTCCGCTCGTTCGTCGAACTCGCCGTGCGCATCGCCAGCCGTCGCGAAACTCCGGCGAACCCGTAGGCTGGGCCCGGACATCGGGGAGGTGTGGGCCGTGCCGGAACGCAATCCGCTACGGATCCTGCGCAAATGCGCGGATTGGTTCGAAAACCGCGGCGTGTACATCCCCGGCGAGGAAAGCCGCGCGGTCGACCCGGTGCGCGACTTCGGCTGGCTCATGGTCGCCTGGGGCGCCGGGGTCGCCGTGTTCATCCTGTTGTTCGCGTTCGCGGTCTGAGTCGCGTTCGACGCTTCGGCGGCGAATTGACATCAAGGTGACGACTGTCACCCGGAGTGCTCTTTCGATCACGGATCGGCCACGGGTGTACACCAGGTCCGCGTCTTCCGCACCGTGACGGCATTAGTGCCGCCAGAGTGGAGCGGGTCCGGTCGGCAACTACGCCGAACGGCACACCGCCCCACCCCGACTGGAGTACCCCCGCGATGGCGCCCGCGCGCACCCCGAAGCTGTTGTTGACCGCCTGCCTGCTGTTCTCAGTGGCGGCCTGCGGCGGCGTCAACGCCCGGGAAGGCTCCGCCGCGCTGGGCGTCGGCAATCCGGCGGCCCCACCCGCGGCCGCGCAGGCCTCCGGTGACCTGCAGTTCGGTGCCAACCACCGCTTCGACAGCGGGATCACGGTCTCGCTGTCGGCCCCGCAGTCCTTCCAGCCGAGCCCGGCCGCGTACCCGCGCAGCGCGCGTGCGGCGGCGTTCTACATCCAGGTCACGAACAACGGCACGGATCCGTACCGGGTGTCGTCGCTTTCGGTCACCGCGACGGTCTCGGGGAAGCCAGCCAAGCAGGTCGTGGATGCCACGCAGGGGCTCGGCGGGGTCACCGACGCCGGCAAGGACCTGATGCCGGGTCGGTCCACGCAGCTCACGCTGGCCTTCGCGGTGCCGGCGGACAGTGCTCGGATGGCGGTGCAGGTGCGGCCTAGCACTGGTGAGCCCGCCGTCGTCACGTACTGCGGAGACGCCTGAATTACCCTCGTCTCCATGACCGACCAGCGACTCGCCCCGGGCGACGAAGCGCCCGAATTCACCCTGCCGGACTCCACTGGCAAGAACGTCTCGCTCAGCGATTTTCGCGGGCAGGCGGTGGTGGTGTACTTCTATCCGGCTGCCGGTACGCCTGGGTGCACTAAGCAGGCTTGCGATTTCCGGGACAATCTCGCGGAGTTGAATGACGCGGGGTATCAGGTGTTGGGGATTTCTCCGGATAAGCCGGAGAAGTTGGCCAAGTTTGTGGAAGCGGAGAAGTTGACGTTTCCGTTGTTGTCTGATCCGGAGAAGGTTGTGCTGAAGGAGTGGGGGGCGTTTGGGGAGAAGAAGAATTACGGGAGGGTTGTGCAGGGGGTGATTCGGTCTACGTTTGTCGTGGATGCGGAGGGGCGGATTGCTCGGGCTGGGTATAACGTTCGGGCTACTGGGCATGTGGCTAAGTTGATTCGGGATTTGGGGATTGCTTCCTGAGCCTCGGTGTTGCGTGGGGCACCCCGAATCTTGAGTGTGACTACGGTCTGGGGCTGCTTGTCAAGGCGGGAAAGATGCCTTGACAAGCAGCCCCAGACCGTGTTTTGGCTTCGTATCGGGGTGCGGGGGTGGTGTGGGTGCCTCGATGAGTTGGGTGCATCGGGGGCGGTTCCCTCACGATAATTGTGCTGGGAAGCGCAGGGTGAAGGTCGTTCCTTTTCCTGGGGTGCTGGTGGCGGTTACTTTGCCGCCGTGGGCTTCGGCTAGGTTGCGGACGATTGCTAATCCTAAGCCGCTGCCGCCGGAGATTCTGCTTCTGGACGGGTCTGCGCGCCAGAAGCGGTCGAAGACCTTGGGTAAATCTTCTGGGGCGATGCCGGTTCCGGTGTCCGATACTTCGAAGATCGCGTCGTTTTCCATTTGGCTCGCGGTTACCGTTACTGAGCCGCCTGGTGGGGTGTGGCGGATGGCGTTGGAGACCAGGTTGTCCAGTGCTTGACGCAGGCGTACTGGGTCCGCGGTGATGGCGGGGTTCGCCATGGCGGACACAGAGAGGCGGACACCGGCGGTTTCGGCGCGTGGGGTGTGGGCGGCGGCCAACTGGGTCAGCAGGGTGTTGGCGTCGATGGGTTCCGGGTGAACGCGCAGGGCACCGGCGTCGGCTAGGGCTAGGTCTTGCAGGTCGTCCACGATGTGTTGCAGGTGGACCGCTTCTTCCAGGAGCGAGGCGACCAGGTCGTCGTCCAGTTGGCTGATGCCGTCTTGGGTTGCTTCCAGCCAGCCGCGGATCGTGGCCAGTGGGGTGCGCAGTTCGTGGGCTACGTCGCTGACCATGGCCTTCCGGGCGTTCTCCAGCTCTTCCCTCGCGCGCGCCATGTCGTTGAACGCGGTGGCCAGGCGGGCGATTTCGTCCTTGCCCTTGACGCGGACCCGGGCACCCGCTTCGCCGGCTTTCAGGCGTTGGGCCGCGCCGGTCAGTGCGCGGAGGGGGCGGATCAGGCGGATCGACGCCAGTGCGGTGACGATGACTGTCAGCAGGAGGATCGCGGCGGTGACGGCGACCAGCTTCGTGCGGTTTTCCGCGGAGAGGGTGAAACCGGTTGGGGGCTGATCGGAGCCCTTTTCGGTGATGTAGAGCCAGGCCGCGGGGGCTACGTACGGGGTCAGTTGCTCTTTGCGGGCCGAGGTGACGCAGTTGGTGATGGTTTGGTCGGTGGCTTGGACTACCGGACCGTCGAAGGTCCAGGACAGGGCTAGTTTGGCTACCGGGACGGTGCTGTCGTTGCGGCCCAGGCAGGCGTCGATCAGGCCGGAGAGCTTGGCCAGGGCGGCTCGTTCGGTCTCCGTCGGGCGCTCCAGCAGGCCGGTTCCGCACTGCGCGGTGCCTGCGGGGGCGATGACTCTCGGGTGTCCGCTCGGCGAGACCTCCAGGCTGCCAAGGCCAGTTCTGCGCTGGGTGCAGGACAGGACTTTTTCGGCGATTTCCTGAAGCTCTTCGCGTTCCGCGGCGGGGAGATTGTACGGGCCTACCGCGTCTGGGTCGATCCGATCGGGGGTGGATTTGACGCCCAGGCGGGTGTCGACCGCCAGTGGGTCGATGACCGCGGACGGCTGGGGCGGGAGTTTGCCCGGGTTCTGCTCCGAGCTGGCGATGAGCTTGCCCTGCGGGGTGGTCAGGACGATTTTGCGACCGGTTTTGTCCGCGTAGTCGTTGATCGTTTTGGTGGCATCCGACCAGGTCGGGTGGGTCGCCGCGTAGGAGAGCAGGGCCTGGTAGATGGTGCCGTCGTCGGCGAAAAGCTGGCCTTGTTCCCGTTCGATGGCGCCGGAGGTCGTTCTGGACGCCAGCCAGGCGGTGGCCGCGATGGAGCACACCGCGATGGCCGCGGTGACCGCGAAAAGGCGGAAAGCAGGCTACGAGGCATCGGACTTGGCGGTCAGTTTGTAGCCGACGCCGTAGACCGTCAGGAGTTTCGCCGGTTTTCTGGGGTTGGGTTCGATTTTCTTTCTGAGGTTCATGACGTGGACGTCAATGGCCCGCTGCGTGATGTAGCGATCGAATCCGTGGAGGTGTTCCAGGAGCTGCGCCCTCGTGAAAACCTGGTCCGGGCGGGCGGCCATGACCTCCAGGATGCGGAATTCCCCGGGGGTGGTTTCCACCGGAGTGCCGTTGACGGTCACTTCGTGTTTGTCTTTGTCCACGGTCAGGCTGCCGACCCGGATGGGACCGTCGGCGGCGCTGGTCCGGCGGAGCAGGGTGCGCACCCGCGCCATGAGTTCCCGCGGACTGTACGGCTTGGTCACGTAATCGTCCGCGCCCAGGTCAAGGCCCTGCAGGAGGTCGTCCTCGGTCGACCTCGCGGTGAGCATCAGGATGGGCAGATTGGAACTCGCCCGGATGGTGCGGCAGACGGTGAGGCCGTTCATGCCGGGGAGCATCACGTCCAGGATGAGCAGATCCGGTTCCGCCGCACGGACTTCCGCCAGCGCGGCTTCGCCGGTGGGCGCGATGGTGACGGTGTGCTGTTCGTGCTCTAAATAGCGGCGGACCAGTTCCGCTTGTTTCGGATCGTCTTCGGCTAGAACTATGTTGGCGCACATATCACTCAAGCCGCCTTGCGGGTTACGAGGCGGCTAGTTTGCGCAGGGCGGGCACAAGAGCGCGCAGGGCTTTTCCTCGGTGGGAGGCAGCGTCCTTTTCCGCCGGGTCCAGTTCCGCGCTGGTCCTGGTTTCGTTTTCCGGGACAAAAATCGGGTCGTAGCCGAAACCGTTGGTGCCGTGCTTTTCCCGCGTGAGCGTGCCCCGCCATTCGCCACGGACCGTGGTGGTCTCCCCGTTCGGGAGGGCCAGCACGGCGGCGCAGACGAAGGCCGCGCCCCGGCGCTCGTCGGGAGTGTCCGTCAGCTGTGCCAGCACCAGGTTGAGGTTTGCCTCGTCGTCGCCGTGTTTGCCGGACCAGCGGGCGGAGAGGACTCCCGGCATGCCGTTCAGCGCGTCGACGGTCAGGCCCGAGTCGTCCGCGACCGCGGGCAGGCCGGTGGCGGCCACCGCGTCACGCGCCTTGGCCTCCGCGTTGCCTTCAGAAGTCGGGGGCGGTTTCCGGGGCCTCCGGGAACTCCTCGACGTCGTTCAGGCCCACTACCTCGATGCCCTGGATGCCTTCCGCCTCCAAGATCCGGCGCAGTTCGCCCAGCTTCTTCGCGTTCCGGGTGGCCAGCAGCAGCTTGGTCACTTCTGGCCCTTCTTCTTGTCCGGACGCGGTTCCGGCAGCTCCCCCGGATACGGCAGCGCCAGCGCCTCGTTCTGCAGGCGGGTCAGCTCCGCGCAGCCGGCCAGCGCCATGTCCAGCATGGTGTCCAAAGTGGACCGCGCGAAGGTGGCTCCCTCGCCCGTGCCCTGCACCTCGATGAGGGTTCCGGCGTCGGTGGCGACCACGTTCATGTCGACCTCGGCGCGCGAGTCCTCCTCGTACGGCAGGTCGAGGCGCACTCGGCCGTCCACCACGCCGACGCTCACGGCCGCCACCGAGGACGACAGCGGCTGCGGGTCGTTCAGCCGGTTCGCCGCGCCCAGCCAGGTGATCGCGTCCGCCAAGGCGACGTAGCCGCCGGTGACCGCCGCGGTGCGGGTGCCGCCGTCGGCCTGGATCACGTCGCAGTCGATGACGATGGTGTTCTCGCCGAGCGCGGCCAGGTCGATGCAGGCGCGCAGGGAGCGGCCGATCAGCCGGGAGATCTCGTGCGTCCGGCCGCCGATGCGGCCCTTGACCGCTTCCCGGTCGCCGCGGGTGTTGGTCGCGGACGGAAGCATCGCGTACTCCGCGGTGACCCAGCCGAGACCGGAGCCTGCCCGCCAGCGCGGCACGCCCTCGGTCACGCTCGCCGCGCACAGCACCCTGGTGTTGCCGAACTCGACGAGCACTGACCCGGCAGGCCACTTCTGGAACCCGCGGGTGAGCTTCACTTCGCGGAGCTGGTCGTCGTTCCTGCCATCTTTTCTAGCCACGAGGAGCACTCTAGGACGTACCCCCGACAGTTTCTGATCAGAGGTCGTAGACCGCGCCTTGCGTCACCAGTTCGGCGTCCGGGAACACGGCCCTGGCCTCGGCGAGAACGGCGTTCTGGTCGGTCCACGGCGCGATGTGGGTGAGCAGAAGACGGCCGACCCCAGCCTCTTTGGCCAGCTCGCCGGCTTCCTTGCCGGACAGGTGCACACCTTGCGGACGGTCGGCGGCATCGGTCCAGGACGCTTCGGACAGCAGGACATCGGCACCGTCGGCTAGCTCGCCCAGGCCGCGACAGCTTCCCGTGTCGCCGGTGTACGCGAGGATGGTGCCGCCGTACGCAATGCGTAGTCCGAACGCTGGAGTCGGGTGATACACGGCGACAGCGGTGACATCGAAGGGCCCGATCTCGATGGCCTCTTCGCGCAACTCATGGAACTCGTACACGTCCGACAGATCCGCGGCAGCACGCTCGGCCGCGTCGGCTGCGTACGCGTGCGCGAGACGCGAAGGCGCTTCTGCCGGCGCGTACAGCGGTAACTGGCGCGGCCGCGCGGGGTACGGCGGTGCGGGGTGATAACGGCGAAGCACTGTCAGCGAGTTGACGTCGGCGCAGTGGTCGGCGTGCAGGTGCGAAAGGACGAGCGCGTCGAGGTCGAACGGATCCAGCACGGTCTGCAATTGGGCGAACGTGCCGGTGCCCAGCTCAAGACCGAGCCGGTAGCCCTCCGCCTCCAGGAGGTACCCGGACGCGGCGGCGTTCGGTCCGGGAATGCTGCCCGAACACCCGAGGATCGTCAATCGCACCCCGTCACCCTAACTCCGCACAGCGCCACCGCAGCGTCACGCGCTGACCGGGTCCAGCGCACCGGGCGCGAAGCCCATGAACCGCTGCGCCAAGCGGGCGAACGGCTCCGGCGAACCGGTCGCGAGGAACTCGTGCCGCGGCGGCTCGTCGCGTTCGGCGAGCAGGTCGAGTTCGGTCAGCACGCGGTAGAGGTCTTTGGCGGTTTCGTCGGCGCTTAAGACGAGCGTGACGTCCTGCCCCATCACGATCTGCAGTACGCCGGACAGCAGCGGATAGTGCGTGCAGCCGAGGATGAGCGTATCGACTTCGGCTTCGAGCAACGGCTGCAGATAACCCTGTGCCAGGCCAAGGATCTGTCGCCCCGTCGTGATGCCGCGCTCCACGAAGTCCACGAAGCGCGGGCAGGCGACACTGGTGAGGCGTACGTCCGGCGCTGCGGCGAAGGCGTCGTCGTACGCCCTCGAACGCACTGTGCCCTCGGTGCCGATCAGACCGACGCGCCCGCTGTGTGTGGCGACAGCGGCCCGGCGCGCGGCCGGAAGCACAACCTCGATCACGGGTACGTCGTAGCGTTCGCGCGCGTCGCGAAGGCAAGCTGCAGACGCGGTGTTGCACGCGATCACCAACGCCTTCACCCCGCTCTCGACCATGTCGTCGAGAGCGTTCAGCGCGTACTCGCGCGCGGTGGCGATAGGCAGCGGGCCGTACGGGTTGCGCGCGGTGTCGCCGACGTAGCGCAGCTGTTCCGCGGGCAGCAGTTCGAGAATCGACCGCGCGACGGTGAGCCCGCCGACGCCGGAGTCGAATACACCGATGGGCGCGCCGGGAGAACTCACACCCCGAGATTACCCGGGGTCGTTGGCGTGGCCTTCGAGGATTTGACGCGCTCGCCGCGTGAGGTCAGCCACGCGGCGAGGATGCCGGCCAGCGCGCCGAAGAGATGCCCCTGCCAGGAGATCCCGGGGTTGCCGGGCAGCAGGCCCCAGAGCATCCCGCTCCAGATCCCGAGCAGCACGACCGCGACCGCGATCTGCGCGAGCGACCGGTGGAACAGGCCGCGCACCAGCAGGTACGCGAGCCAGCCGAAGGCGAGCCCGGACGCGCCGACGGTGTAGGCGTCCGACGGCCCGACCAGCCACACCCCGATCCCGGAGACCGCCCAGATGATCGCCGTGACCACGGCGAACCGGCCGATGCCGCCGGCCATCGCGAGGAACGAGAAGACCAGCACCGGCACCGTGTTGGAGAACAGGTGCGACCAGTTCGCGTGCAGCAGCGGCGCCCAGAGGATGCCGTCGAGGCTGGACGCGTGCCGCGCCAGGATCCCGCCGTCGGTGAACTTGCCCGGCAGGATCACGTCGAGCAGTTCCACGAGGTACAGCACCGCCACGAACCCCAGCGCGACGAACGCCGCGGCCTTGGGATTGGGCGGCAGGATGCGCTTCGCGACGTCGACCGGCTTGCCGCCGCCTGCTGCGGGCGGTGGTGACGTCGGCGGGAGGGGAGGCAGTGTGCTCACGACCTCAGGCTACGTCGGCGGCGGGCGGACGGCCTCGGGAGAAATCCCTGAACTTCGGCTCCGGGTGCTGGTCACCGGTGGTCCGGGAAGGACTCCTCGCGGGTTCTCCTTCCCGGACCGCGGCTCAAGCCATCGCGGGCTTGCGCAGCAGGTTTCCATAAGCGGCAGCGAACACCGCGGAAAGCAGCGCGGCCACCGCCGCCACCCCGAAGCTCCATCCTGGACCGCCTGCCGACAGCACCACCGCGCCAACCGCGCCGGCGAGGCTGCTGCCCACCACCCGGACGAGCGCGTTGATCCCGCCCGCCGCGGCCGTCTTCGCGGGCTCGACGTGCTCGACCGCCATCGTCCCCAACGCCGCGTAACCGAGCCCGATCCCCAGCCCCAGCACCGCTGCGACGGCATACAGCCCGAGCCCGTCCGCGGGCAACGACGTCAGCCACAACGCGGCCACCAGCACCACCACCGAGCCGCCAGCGACGAGCGCGGGCGAGCTGAACCGGCGCATCAACGCACCAGCCAGCACGGAAACCACCAGCATCAAGATCGTCGTCGGCAAGAGATAGAGCCCCACCTGCAGCACCGACGCCCCGAGCACGCCTTGTGCGTACGCGGAAAGCGTCATGATCGTGGCGAACAACGCGAAGCCAAGCAGGAACGACGCCACCGTCGCGCCCACCGTTTTTCGGTGCAGCAGCATCGGAATCTCGATCAGAGGCGTCTTCGTCCGCCGTGCCGTCACCACCCACACCGCCGCCAGCACCACGGCCGCGACCAGCAGCCCGATGGTCGCCCAGCCCCATTCCGCGCCCTTGCTGATCGCCAGCAGCAGGCAGATCAGCCACCCCGACACCAGCACCGCGCCCAGCAGATCCGGCGAACCGCTCCGGACGGCGGCCGTCTGGTCCGCCCGCACCGCGGCGACCAGCACGAACGCCAGCACGCCCAGCGCCGCCAGCACCCAGAACACCAGCTGGTGATCGCCGCCAGCGAGCCCGGCCAGGATCATCCCGCCACCGCTGCCCGCGCCGATCGTCGCGCTCAGAATGCCGATCGCGGTGGGCAGCGACCGGGCCGGCAACACAGTCCGGACCTGCCCAATCGCCAGCGGAAGCAGCGGCGCGGCCGTCCCCTGCAGGATCCGGCCGACAACCAGCAACGGCAATGACCCAGCCACCGCCGCCAGCACCGAACCCACAACGAGCAACCCGAGCACGACCAGCGACATCGTGCGCCTGCCGTACAGGTCGCCCAGCTGCGCGACCAGCGGAATCGCGACCGCGCCGGACAGCAGCCCAGCGGTCAGCGCCCAGGACACCGAGCTGAGCGGAACTCCCAGCGTCACCTGCAACTGCGGCAGCAACGGCACCACCACGGTCATCTGCAACGTGCCGACCGCCACCGCGAACGCCAGCGCGGCGACCGTCCCCCAGTAGTTTTTGTACATGTATAAAAAGTAGCATGGCGACATGCCAGCGCGCACCGGCCGACCGCCGAAGATCTCGAAGGACGACATCGTGGCCGCCGCTCACCGGGTCATCGAGGAGGACGGCGTAGCCGGGCTGACCATGCGCCGGCTGGCTCGCGAGGTCGGCAGCACGGCGATGGCGCTGTACCACCACGTGCGCGACAAGGAGGGTCTGCTCCTGCTGCTGCTCGACGACTACGCGCGGCGCGAGATGCCTCGGCCGGAGAACCTCCCCGACGAACCGGCGGAGCGGATCGTGGCGGTCGCGACGGCGATGCGGAACGGGCTGGCGAGCTGCCCGTGGATCGTGGACGTCCTGCGCTCCGACGACCTGCTGTCCGTCGGCGGGCTGTGGTACCCGGAGAAAATCGTTGCGGCGGCGGTGAAAGCCGGTCTGCCGACGGAGGCGGCGGTGGAGGTCTACCGAGCGGTGTGGCACTACACGCTGGGCGAGATCAGCTCACGCGCGGCGTCCGCGCGGCGACGGGATCAGGGCGGCGACACGTACCGCGAGCAGGTGTTCGCGAATCTGGACGCGACGGAATTCCCCACGCTCGCCCAGATCGGGCCGCGCTGGGAAACCCTTACCGCACAAGACAGTTACGAACGAGGCGTACGCGCACTCGTCAGGGGACTACTGCCGTGAGGGGAACCCGGGCCGGGTTCCCCTCACGGAAGTCACCAGGTCAGGCCCAGAGCTGACCGTCAAGCCGTTCTGCCGCTTCGTCCAGCGACCCGGAGTACGCGCCGGTCGACAGATACTTCCACCCGGCGTCCGCGACGACGAACGCCACGTCCGCCTTCTCGCCCCGAGCGGCGGCCTTCTCCGCGACGCCCAGCGCCGCGTGCAGCACGGCACCGGTGGAGATCCCGGCGAAAATGCCTTCGTGCTCCAGCAGCTCCCGCGTGCGCCGAAGGGCGTCGTAGGCCCCCACCGAGTAGCGCCCGTTGAGCACGCTCTCGTCGTACAGCTCCGGCACGAACCCCTCGTCGAGGTTCCGCAGGCCGTACACCAGCTCGCCGTACCGCGGTTCGGCCGCGATGACCTGGACGTCCGGCTTGACCTCGTGGAGGTACCGGCCCACGCCCACCAGCGTCCCGGTCGTGCCCAGCCCGCCGACGAAATGCGTCAGCGTCGGCAGGTCCTTCAGCAGCTCCGGACCGGTCCCGCGGTAGTGCGCGTCCGCGTTGGCCGGGTTGCCGTACTGGTAGAGCATCACCCAGTCCGGGTTCTGCTTCGCCAGCTCCTTGGCCCGCCGCACGGCCTCGTTCGACCCGCCCGCGGCCGGCGAGAACACGATCCGCGCGCCGTACGCCTGCAGCAGCTGCTTGCGTTCGGCCGAGGTGTTCTCCGGCATCACGCACACCATGCCGTAGCCCTTGAGCTTCGCGGCCATGGCCAGCGAAATCCCGGTGTTGCCCGAGGTCGGCTCGAGGATCGTGGACCCGCGCCGCAGGATGCCGTCCCGTTCGGCGGCCTCGATCATGGCCAGCGCGGGCCGGTCCTTGATCGAGCCGGTCGGGTTGCGGTCCTCGAGCTTCGCCCACAGCCGCACCTCGTCGGTCGGGGACAGCCGCGGCAGCCCGACCAGCGGCGTGCCGCCGAGCGCGTCGAGGAGGGACTCGTAGCGAGTCACCGGATCAGCGCGCGCCGCCCGCGACGGCGGGCAGGATGGTGAGGGTGTCGCCGTCCTTGACCTCGGCGTCGAGCCCGCCGGAGAAGCGCACGTCCTCGTCGTTGACGTAGACGTTGATGAAGCGGTGCAGCTTCTCCTCCTTGACCAGGCGCGCCTTCAGCCCGGCGTGCCGCGACTCGACGTCGTCGATGATCTCGAGGACGGTCTTGCCCGCCGCCTCGACGGACTTCTCGCCGCCGGTGTGGGTGCGCAGGATGGTCGGGATGGACACGGTGACGGCCATGGTTCTTACCTCCGGGTGGGTTCCTACACGCTGACGTATCGGACGCCGCGCTTTATTCCGGCAGTCAGTCGATGATCTCGACCGGCTCCTCGGTGATCTCGGCGTCCACGATCCGGTACGAGCGGAACTCGTGCGAATCGGGCTCACGGGTCGAGACGAGCACGTAGTGCGCGTCGGGTTCGGCGGCGATGTTCGCGTCGGTGCGCGACGGGTAGGCCTCGGTCGCGGTGTGCGAGTGGTAGATGACCACCGGGACCTCGTCGTTCGCGTCCATCTCGCGGTAGAGCTTGAGCTGCTCGCCCGAGTCGAACTGGTAGAACGTCGGCGAGCGCGCCGCGTTCAGCATCGGGATGAACCGCTCGGGACGGTCCGAGCCGGCAGGACCGGCCACCACCCCGCACGCTTCGTCGGGGTGGTCACGGCGGGCGTGGGCGACGATCTCGTCGACGAGTTCACGGCGGATCCGGAGCACACGGACATCTTAGTTCGTGGACCGAACGAGTCCACACTGTGAGAGCTACCGCTCATCCGCAGGTCAGGGCACAATAACGGGATGCCGGTGTCCTCGAAGATCCGCGAACGCTGCCGTCCGCTGCTGGCCGAGGGCGACGTCGTCCAGTACGTGTTCCCCGCCACATCGCTGATGGTGACGATGATGGCCGCGCACCGGAACTTCCTCGTCGTGGTCACCGACCGGCACGTCACGGTGCTCGCCTGCAGCACTTTCCGCCGGTGGAAGCCGGTTTCGGTGTGGCAGCAGCTGCCGAGGTCGACCGAACTGGGCCCGGTGGACACGCATCCGTCGCTCGGGCCGACCGTTTCGTTCGGCGACCTGGTGCTGGAGATCGACGAGGAGTACGTGGCCGTCGTGCGCGCCGCCGACCTCGAACGGAGTGAGGACGCCCTCCCTAAGGACCCGTTCTGACGCTCAGCGCCTCCGGCCACACGTCCCGGTAAGCCGGAACACCAGCCGCGGAAGTCGCCGACAGCAGGCCGTGCACCATCGCCCGCGCGAACACCCGCGCCGCCGCCGCGCACAACGCGTCCAACGCGCCCGCTCGCGCCGCCACCGCGAACGACCCGGGCTCCCCCGGCAGCTCCCGCGCGCCCGTCGCCAGCGCGAACACCGTGTCCCCGTCGAACATCGAGTGCGCCGGACGCACCGCGCGCGCCAGCCCGTCCTGCGCGGCGACCGCCAACCGGCGCGCCTCGGCTTTCGTTAGCGTCGCGTCGCAAGCCACCACGCCGATCGTGGTGTTCAGGTCCGTCCGCTGCCCCGGCACCTCGCCCGGCCGATCCGGCCAGCGGACGCCGAACTCGCCGTCCACCTCGTGATCGCCGGCGAACGCCCGCCCGGTCGCGAAATCCACCGCCTCGCCCGCCGCGTTCACCGCGGCGATCACGCCGACCGTCACCTCGCCGACGACCTCGCTCGCCGTCCCGATGCCCCCCTTGAGCGAGCCGACCACCGCGCCGGAACCAGCGCCGACGGTACCCATCGCGACCGGCTCCCCGGCCGCTTCGCATGCGGCGTAACCGAAATCGGCGCTCGGCCGGTTGCCCCACTCGCTGCGCGGCAGGTCGAACAGCACCGCCCCGGGCACGATCGGCACCACCTCATGCGGCTTCGCGCCAACCGGAAACCCCAGATTGCGTTCGGACAGCCACCGCATCACGCCGTCCGCCGCCGCGAGCCCGTACGCGCTCCCGCCGGAGAGACAGACCGCATTCACCCGCTGTACCAGGTTTTCCGGCTCCAGCAGGTTGGTTTCGCGCGTGCCGGGCGCGCCGCCGCGCTGATCGACCGCGCCGGTCGCGCCGTCCGGCACGAGCACGACAGTGGTTCCGGTGGCCCAGCCTTCGCCAAGCCGCTGGTGATGGCCTACGAGCACGCCAGGGACGTCGGTGATTTTCCCGCCGGTCAGCCGGTCAGCGCCTGGATCAGCGTCTCCTGCACCCATGTGAGCCAATGGTAGACGCCGAGATGGGGTGCCCGGGGGTCGTCTTCCGGCAGCTCGTCGGGCATGTCCTCGGTGACGTCGAGCGCGGTGCCCAGCGCCAGCCGGACGTCGTTCAGCGCGCCGAGCCAGGCGTCGGCCTGCTCGAAGGACAGCTTCACCGAACCGCCGTCGCGCGGGAGCGTGTCGAGCACGATCTTCGCGACGCCGACCTTCTTCTCCAGCAGCTCCGGCTCGTGCAGCGAGCGCATCGCCGCCGCCGAATCGAGGTCCTCGCGGCTCGGGTTGTCCGGGTCGAGCCGGTGGAAGTCCGGCAGCAGCCGCGA
Source organism: Amycolatopsis sp. WGS_07 (assembly GCF_045278895.1). NCBI lineage: Bacteria > Bacillati > Actinomycetota > Actinomycetes > Pseudonocardiales > Pseudonocardiaceae > Amycolatopsis > Amycolatopsis sp. WGS_07. The sequence goes on from NZ_CP136053.1 coordinate 781,913, forward strand.
CAGCACCGGGTCGTCCGGCGATTCGGCGGGGCCGGTGCGGATCCCGGTCAGCTCGGCCAGTTCGTCCTGCGGGGCCTCCTCCGCCCTGGCGGTGAGCATGTCCTCCAGCTGGCCGACCAGCCCGCGCAGCACGGCGGCTTCCTGCTGTTCGAACCCGGCGAGGATGGTGTCTCCCTTGCGCCGCCAGGCCTTCACGAGGGCTGTTCCATGGTCGCCCACAGGCCGGCCGCGTGCAGCTTCGCCACGTCGGTCTCCACCTTCTCCTTCGAACCGGACGACACGATCGCCCTGCCCTTGTTGTGCACGTCGAGCATCAGCTTCGTGGCGTGGTCCCGGCTGTAGCCGAACAGCTTCTGGAAGACGTACGTCACGTACGACATCAGGTTGACCGGATCGTTCCAGACGATCGTCCGCCAGGGCTGGTCGGATTCGGCCAGCTCGGCCCCGAGTGGATCGACCTGCGTCTGTTCGGATGCGACAGGCGTGGACATGCACACCATGGTGTCACGGGGCCATCCCGGTACGCCGCGCCAGGTCCGTCCATGTGAGTGAATAGGCTGCTCCCATGGGTTCCCCCGAGCCGGTCACCAGCGCCAGCACGGCGCTGCTCACCGACCACTACGAGCTGACCATGCTGGCGAGCGCGCTCGCGGACGGGACGGCCGACCGGCCGTGCGTGTTCGAGGTCTTCGCGCGAAGGCTTCCCGACGGCCGCCGCTACGGCGTCGTCGCGGGCACCGCGCGGGTGCTCGACGCGATCGCCGACTTCCGGTTCACCGACGCCGAGCTGACCATGCTGGAGCAGACCGCGGTCGTCGACCCGGAAACGCTGGCGTGGCTCGCCGACTACGAGTTCCGCGGCGACATCGACGGCTACCGCGAAGGCGACCTGTACTTCCCCGGTTCGCCGATCCTCACCGTGACCGGCAGTTTCGCCGAGGCGGTGGTGCTGGAGACGCTGGTGCTGTCGATCCTCAACCACGACAGCGCGATCGCGTCGGCGGCCGCGCGGATGTCCGGCGCGGCGCACGGCAGGCCGATCATCGAGATGGGCGGACGGCGCACGCACGAGTACGCCGCGGTCGCCGCCGCGCGCGCCTCCTACCTGGCCGGATTCGCCACGACGTCGAACCTCGAAGCGGGCCGCCGCTACGGAATCCCCACTCGCGGCACCGTCGCGCACGCGTTCATGCTGCTGCACGACAGCGAGGAAGCCGCGTTCCGCGCTCAGGTCAGCAAGATGGGCGCGGACACCACACTGCTGGTGGACACCTACGACATCACCGCGGGAATCGAGGCGGCCGTGCGCGTCGCCGGCCCGGAGCTGGGCGCGATCCGGATCGACTCCGGCGACGTCGGCCCGCTCGCCCGCAAGGCCCGCGACCAGCTCGATTCGCTCGGCGCACGGGACACCCGGATCGTGGTGTCCGGCGACCTCGACGAGCACGCGATCGCGGCGCTGCGCGCGGAACCGGTGGACGCGTACGGCGTCGGCACCTCGGTGGTCACCGGATCCGGCGCGCCGACCGCCGGAATGGTGTACAAGCTGGTCGAGGTCGACGGCCGCCCGGTCGCGAAACGCAGTGCGCACAAGGAATCCCGGGGCGGGCGCAAGCACGCGCTGCGCCGGCACCGCAGCACCGGCACGGCGGTCGAGGAAGTGGTCTGGACCGCGGCCAGCGGCCGTCCGGAGCCCGGCGAGAACGATCTGGACCTGCAGATCCCCCTGGTGCGAGACGGCGCGCCGGTGGATGATCTGCCCACGCTGGACGACGCGCGTGCCCGCCTGCGGCGCGCGCAGGTGAGCCTGCCGTGGGAGGGCCTCAAGCTCTCGCACGGCGAGCCCGCGATACCGACGACTTTTCTGTAGGGAGCCGACCATGGGAACCGCGCTGATCGTGGTGGATGTGCAGAACGACTTCTGCGAGGGAGGCTCGCTCGGCCTGCCGGGCGGGGCGGCCGCCGCGGCCGCCATCTCGCAGCGGATGGCCGAGGGCGGCTACACGCACATCGTGGCCACCCGCGACCACCACATCGACCCGGGCGACCACTTCAGCGACACGCCCGACTTCAACACCAGCTGGCCGCCGCACTGCGTCGCGGGCACGTCGGGCGCGTCGTTCCATTCGGAGCTGGACGTGGTGCCGGTCGAGGCGGTGTTCTCGAAGGGCGAGTACACCGCCGCGTACTCCGGCTTCGAGGGCAAGTCCGGCGACGGCAAGACGCTCGAGGACTGGCTTAAGGCGCATGAGGTCACCGACGTCGACGTCGTCGGCATCGCGACGGACTTCTGCGTGCGCGCCACCGCCCTCGACGCCGCTCAGGCCGGGTTCAACGTCCACGTGCTGCTGGACCTGACCGTCGGCGGTTCGCAGCCGACGGTGGACGCGACGCTGAAGGACTTCGACGAGGCAGGCGTGCGCTACACCGGCACGCCCGCCCTGCCGCCCGCCTGACCCGTCACTGCTGGGGCGCGCCGCCCTTGCCGAACGGATTGCACGCCGCGGTGCCGAGGTAGATGTCCCCGCTCGCCGGACCGCCTTGCGGGAACAGCTTCACGTGCACCGCGTGCGTGACCAGGCTGCCGTCGGCGGGCTGCGGCGTCACGGTTTCGTTGAGCGTGATCGTGGCCAGCGCCGTGCCCGCCGCGCCGCCGGGGATCGTGACGCGGTAGTTCGCCGGGATCGACGACGGCACCTTGAAGCCGGACACCTCGCCGATCGACATCGAACCGGTGCTGCCCGAATCCGTCGTGGTGGCGCAGCCGACCGAGTACGTGCGCACCTTCAGCTCCGGCCCGCCGTACCGCGTGAGCAGGTCGGACTCGAACCGCTGCCCGCCGGCCTGCACCTTCGCGACCGGGCCCTTCCGCTCGCAGGTGGTGCCGCCGAATCCGAACACCGCGACCTCGCCCGCCGCGCCGCCGGTGGAGCGCTGCGACGCGGGCCCGTCGGCGTCGCAGCGCGCCAGCTCGCCGGTGACGACGTGCTCGTGGTCCACCAGCACGTCGAGGCTTCCGGCGGAACCCCAGCCGGTGGACGTGACCGGCGGATCGGCGTGCGCCACCGCCGGAGCCGCCGCCAGCAGAACCCCGGTGACCAGCAGGATCCGTCCGCGCATTCGACCTGTCTCCCTTCGCCCGTGCTTCGACATCGGCAGCGCGGAGGGGGTCCCAAACGTCGCTCGTGACAGCTCACCCGTACGTGTGGCGCAAGACAGGGGTGGTGAGGAACGCAACTTGTCTCGTTCCGTCGCCTCACTCGACGATAACCTGCCCTGACGTCCGTTTTCCGTGGTTGGAGGTCCCGTGTCGTCACTGTCCCTCGCCGGCCGCCGTCAGGTGCTGGCTGACCTTGTGCCCGGCACCCTGGTGCGCGACCTGGCGCTGGTCGCCGGCGGAGCCGTGCTCACCGGCGCGGCCGCGCAGCTGATCATCCCGCTTCCGGGCACGCCGGTGCCGATGACCGGCCAGACCTTTGCCGCGCTGCTCGTCGGCGCGACGCTCGGCATGCGCCGCGGCGCTGCCTCGATGCTGCTGTACTTGCTCGTCGGCGCGGCCGGCGTGCCGTGGTTCCAGGGCGGGACCTCCGGGCTGTCCGGTGCCTCGGCCGGTTACATCGTGGGGTTCGTGTTCGCCGGTGCGCTCGTGGGCGCGCTGGCCGGTCGCGGCGGTGACCGCACTCCGCTGCGCATGGCGGGGACCATGGTGCTCGGCAATGTCGTGATCTACGCGTTCGGCGTGCCGTGGCTGATGGCCGCCACCGGATTCGATCTCGCCACCGCTTTCGACAAGGGCGTCACGCCGTTTCTCGTGGGTGACGTGCTGAAGACCGTCGTCGCGGCCGGCGTGCTGCCGCTCGCGTGGGCCGCGGTTTCGCGGTTCCGCAAGGAAGACTGACCCGTAATCCCGGGAGCTTCGATCCGGCGCGAGGGGTCCGTTCGCGCCGGATCGAAGATCCTGTCGGGGGTGGCGGCTATCGTGTCTCGCTGTGCCCGCCCGAACCGATTTCCCCGGCGTCCTCGAACTCCTCACCCACGCGGTGGAGTCTGTCGGCGGCGCTGAACGCCCCGGCCAGGTGAAGATGGCCGATGCCGTCGGCCATGCCATCCGCACCGGCGAACACCTCGCCGTGCAAGCGGGAACGGGCACCGGCAAATCGCTGGCGTACCTGGTGCCCGCGATCCGGCACGCGGTGGAGAAAGACACCACCGTCGTGGTTTCCACCGCCACCATCGCGTTGCAGCGCCAGCTGGTCGACCGTGATCTCCCGCGTCTGGCGAAGGCGCTCAAGAAGCCCCTCGGGCGCGAACCGACCTTCGCGATCCTCAAGGGCCGCCGCAACTATCTGTGCCTGCACCGGCTCGACACCGGCCCGGCCGACGAGCCCGAGGACGCGCAGCTGTTCGACCCGTTCGCGGTGTCCCGGCTCGGCAAGGAAGTCACGCGGCTGCACGAGTGGACGTCGGACACCGAAACCGGCGACCGCGACGAGCTGGTGCCCGGCGTGTCCGACCAGGCGTGGCGGCAGGTTTCAGTCACCGCAAGGGAATGTCTCGGCGCCGCGAAGTGCCCGGTCGGCACCGATTGCTTCGCCGAACGCGCGCGAGCCGAAGCGGGCCGCGCCGACGTCGTGGTCACCAACCACGCGTTGCTGGCCATCGACGCGTTGCAGGGCTATCAGGTGCTGCCCGACCACGACCTGGTGATCATCGACGAGGCGCACGACCTGGTCGACCGGGTCACCTCGGTCGCCACCGGCGAACTCACCAGCGCGATGGTGTCGGCCGCCGCGCGGCGCTGCGGAAAGCTGATGGACGCGGGCATCGCGGACCGGCTGCTGGAATCGTCCGACGGGCTCGCGCTGATCCTCGACGACATCCCGGCCGGAAGGCTCGACGCGCTGCCCCGGCCGTTGCAGGGCGCGATCCCGGCGGTGCGCGACGCGGCGAAGGAATGCCTCACCGCGCTGGGCTCGGATCGCAAGGAAGACGTCGGCGAGGCCACCGCGCGCAAGCTCGCGCGGTCGCTGCTCGAAGAAGTGCACGACACCGCGGTGCGGCTGCTCGACGCGTACGACGAGGATTTGGCGCACCAGCGCGACGTCGTCTGGCTGACCGGCGACAAGTACTCGGCGAACCCGCGTCCGCCGGCGTTGAAGGTCGCGCCGCTCGGCGTCGCCGGGCTGTTGCGGGAGCGCGTGTTCAACCAGCACACCACCGTGCTGACCTCGGCGACGCTCACCCTCGGCGGCGAATTCGACACGATGGCACGGCAATGGGGCCTCCCGCCGAGCGGCGCGCGCGTCACGAAGTCGCCGGGCACGGCCACCGACAAGGAAGCCCCGTCGGACGAGGACAACGGCCCGAAGTGGACCGGGCTGGACGTCGGATCGCCGTTCGACCACCGCCGCAACGGCATCCTCTACCTCGCCAAGCACCTGCCGCCGCCGGGGCGGGACGGGCTCGCCGAGTCCACAATGGACGAACTGGCCGGGCTGGTGGAGGCGGCGGGCGGCCGTACGCTCGGCCTGTTCTCCTCGATGCGCGCGGCGAAACAGGCCGCGGAAGCGATGCGGGAGCGGCTCGACCACCCGATCCTCTGCCAGGGCGACGACGCGACACCGTTGCTGGTGCGGCAGTTCGCCGAGGACCCGCGCACCTGCCTGTTCGGCACGCTCACGCTGTGGCAGGGCGTGGACGTGCCGGGCCCCTCGCTGCAACTCGTGGTGGTGGACCGGATTCCGTTCCCCCGTCCGGACGATCCGGTGTCGTCCGCTCGGCAGCGCGCGGTGGAAGCACGGGGCGGCAACGGATTCCTCACCGTCGCAGCGACCCACGCGGCGCTTTTGCTGGCACAGGGCACCGGACGGCTGCACCGCTCGGTCACCGACCGCGGCGTGGTGGCAGTGCTGGATTCCCGCCTGGCCACCGCACGTTACGGCGGTTTCCTGCGCGCGTCGCTGCCGCCGTTTTGGCCCACCACAGACCCGCAAGTCGCCCGTGACGCGTTGAAGCGACTCGACGCGGCCGCGCCCGCCTGACCGACGGCACGGGCCAGGCGGGTACGGTGAGTGGAACGAACACGACAGGGAGCACCGTTGACCCAGGATTCGTCCAGCGCACAATCCCGGACCGTCAGTGTTGACGACACCGGGGTACGGCGCCGGCTCGCCGATGGCAGCGAAGAAGCTGTGACGTGGTCGGACCTGCAATCCGTCATGGTGAGAGTGATCCCGGACGGGCCCTGGAACGAGGACGTCTTCTTCATGCTCGTCGGCAACGACGGCAAAGGCACCGCCGTCCCGAGCGGCGACCCGGCCGCGGACGCTCTCATCGAACGCCTGCAGACCTTGCCCGGCTTCGACAACGAGAAATTCATCGAGGCGATGACCACGGACGCCGACCAGGCGTACGTGGTGTGGCAGAGCTGAGCGCCGCTCCCAGGGTGCTGCCGACGGGGCTTGCCGAGGGGTTACCGGTGGCAGGTCAGCGATCTTCGCCGTGACTCAGCCACCGCGAAGATCGCCCGCCGCCCCGGCTCAAGCGGCCGGGAAGGTCTCCGTCACCGGAATGCCCTTCGTCAACGTCCGGCGCACGGTGCACAACCGCTCGATCGCGCGGTCCACCGCTCCGGCCAGCGCCTCGCGCTGCTTCTCGTCCAGCCCGGACACGTCGACGTCGAAATCCACGTGCACCGCGTCCAGCTCCGACGCTCCCTCGCGCCGGTCGGCCGACACCTCGACGCGGAACTTCGAGTCCTCGCCGACGCGCCGGGTGATCAGCTCCTCCGCGGTGACCGCCGAGCAGCCCGCGGTCGCGATCTGCAGCAGCTCAGCCGGGGAGAACGCGCCCTCCGCGCCGGCTCGCCCCAGCCGCACCTCAGCGCCGCGTTCGTTGCGGCCGACGAAGCTGTGCTTGCCTTCGCGCTGTACTTCCAGAGTCATCCGGGCACCTTTCCTCGCCTGACATTGGCACCAACCGCGCGGCCCTCGCCGATGTTCCTCAGGGGTGCTGTGCCAGCACGGTGATCGTGCCGGGGTCGACCTCGGTGAAGCCCGCGTCGCGCACGGCGATCACGCGGTTGTCGCGCCAGCCCGCCTCCGGGTCGTCGACCGGGCACAGCTCCTTCCACCGGCCCGGACTGGGCGTGCGCACCGCGACCCGGTAGTCCTTCGCCGCCCACGCCGCCAGTTCGGCGTCCGGCAGCAGCGACGCGAGGATCATCGTGGCGTGTCCGACCTGCGCGGACGCCTTGCCGACGGTCATCGGGACGTCCGGGTTCAGCATCAGCAGCGGAACGTCGGCCGGGGCCGGGCCGGGAGTGTCGGCGGGCAGTTCGCTGCCGGAGATCTGCAGCCGCGAGACCTCTTTCGGGGCCTCCTTGACCAGCCCGGGCACGAGCGCCCGCGCCTGCGCGCCGTCGACCTCGATGGTGATCCCCGGCTGGTCGAGCACCGCCTGCCAATGCGCGCCACGAGCCCGCCGCGCGACCTTGCGGATGCGGTTGTCGAGCCACGCGTGCACCGGCTCAGCCCATTCGCCGCCGGGCTCGGCGCGTTCGTCCAGGCACACCGCCAGCGCCGCCGCGGCCGCCGCTTCGAGCAGCGCGGTCCGGCCGGGCGGTTCGGCCCGTTCGATCCGCAGGATGATCGGCATCGCGCGGACCTCGTCCGGGTTCTCGTCGGAGGTGTCCGACGTGTCCTCGGCAGGGAGGCCGAGCCAGGAGGCGTACCGGCTGCGCAGCGGTTCGAGCAACGGGTTCACGGGCGGACCAGCTCGAGCCCGTCGGCCGCGTCCGCCGCTTCGACCTCGGCGCGCGTAACGCCGAGGACGAACAGCACCGCGTCGAGGTACGGGTGCGAGAGCGCGGTGTCGGCGACCTCCCGCAGCGCGGGCTTCGCGTTGAACGCGACGCCCATACCGGCCGCGGCCAGCATGTCGATGTCGTTGGCCCCATCGCCGACCGCGACACACGCGCCCAGCGGAATCCCGTACTCACCAGCGAACCGGCGCAAGGCGGTCGCCTTGCCCGCCCGGTCCACGATGTCGCCGACGACGCGTCCAGTGAGCTTCCCGTCCACGACTTCCAGCTCGTTCGCCGCCGCGAAGTCGAGGCCGAGGTCTTCCACGAGATGGTCGATGACCTGGGTAAACCCGCCGGACACGACGCCGCAGCGGAAACCCATGCGCTTCAGCGTGCGGACGGTCGTGCGCGCCCCCGGGGTCAGCTCCAGCTTCGCCGCGACGTCGTCCATCACGCTGGCGGGCAGCCCGGCCAGCAGCGAGACCCGCCGCTCCAGCGACTCCGCGAAGTTCAGCTCGCCCCGCATCGCGGCCTCGGTGATCTCGCGGACCTGCTCCTCGACCCCGGCATACGCGCCGAGCATCTCGATGACCTCGCCCTGCACGAGCGTGGAATCGACGTCGAAAACCACCAGCCGCTTCGCCCGCCGCGTGATGCCCGCGCGCTCGACGGCGACGTCAACGTTGGCCTCGGACGCCGCGTCGGCCAGCATGGACCGGAGTTCGGCGTCGGCCTCTTCGGTGTCTTCGCGCACCGAGACGTACAGCTCCAGCCCGGTCACCGGATAGTCGGCGACGCTGCGAATCGAGTCGATGTTCGCCCCGACGGCCGCCAGCCGCCGCGCGATCTCGGAAAACGCCCGCGCGGTCACCGGCCGCCCCAGCAGCACGAGCACGTGCGACGAATCGCGCCGCCCGAGCGCGAACGGATCCGCCCCGATCGCGTCGCCGATCCGGACCTCGACCTCCATGCCGACGGTCGCCATCGCCTGTTCGACGGACTCCTGGAGCCCCTCCGGATCGCGGTAGACGCCGGCGAGCACGCCGAGCACGAGCTGCCCGCGGATGACCACCTGCTCGATGTCGAGCACGTCCACGTCGTGCCGCGTCAGCACGGCGAACAACACGGACGAGACCCCGGGCTTGTCGGGACCGGTCGTGGTGATGAGGACGGGAGTCTGGCTCACTGGTTCGGTATCCCTCGTTCGTCTCGGCACCGACGCTTAGGCCACGGCGAGTCGGCACGCCCAGTCTGGCCTCCCGCGGCGGCGGGCAGAACGTCCCCGTGCCGTGCTTCACACCGCCGGTGCCACGAACGGGCGATGCGGGGGCGGTATGGGCGGGGTAGTGGGCAGCGCGCTGCGGCGGCTGGGCAGCGCCCTGGGATGAAGGCGGGCCGGCTCGGGCCCGGGTGCGGGCGGCAGGACGGCACGCGGCGGACGGCGGGCGAGCAGCAACGTGAGCGGCCTGCGGTGAGGCAGCTGGTCAGGTCTCGTGAGCGGCGATGCCGGTTCTAACCGGGATTGCCACTCACGACCACCCACCCGCACACCCCACCCCCACCGCCCTAACACCCCGCCGAAGCACTCCCCCGGTACGAAAACGGCGCGTGCCCGGCCGGGAAACCCCGACCGGGCACGCGCCGTGCAGCTTTTCGAGCGCCGGTTACTGCTCGCTCGCGTTGTCCTTGCTGTGGTCGCCCGGCATGGTGGCGTCCACGAGCTTCTGCGACGGAGCCGCGACGTGCTTCTGCTTGCCGAAGAAGCCGATCTCGCCTTCCGCGTGGAGGCGCTCCACCATGTGCGGGTAGTGCAGCTCGAACGCGGGCCGCTCGGAACGGATCCGGGGCAGCTCGGTGAAGTTGTGCCGCGGCGGCGGGCAGGACGTGGCCCACTCGAGCGAGTTGCCGTAGCCCCACGGGTCGTCGACCGTGACGATCTCGCCGTACCGGTAGCTCTTGAACACGTTCCAGATGAACGGCAGCGTGGACGCCCCGAGGATGTACGCGCCGATCGTGGAGATCGTGTTCAGCGTGGTGAACCCGTCGCTGGCCAGGTAGTCCGCGTACCGCCGCGGCATGCCCTCGGCACCGAGCCAGTGCTGCACCAGGAACGTGGTGTGGAAGCCGATGAACGTGGTCCAGAAGTGCCACTTCCCGAGCTTCTCGTCCATCATCCGGCCGGTGATCTTCGGGAACCAGAAGTAGATGCCGGCGAAGGTCGCGAACACGATCGTGCCGTAGAGGACGTAGTGGAAGTGCGCCACCACGAAGTAGCTGTCCGACACGTGGAAGTCGATGGCGGGCGCGGCCAGCATGATGCCGGTCAGACCGCCGAAGAGGAACGTGACGATGAAGCCCATCGAGAAGATCATCGGCGTCTCGAAGGACAGCTGGCCCTTCCACATCGTGCCGATCCAGTTGAAGAACTTCACGCCGGTCGGGACCGCGATGAGGAACGTCATGAAGGAGAAGAACGGCAGCAGGACCGCGCCGGTCGCGTACATGTGGTGCGCCCACACCGCCACCGACAGCGCCGCGATCGACAGCGTCGCGAAGACCAGGCCCTTGTAGCCGAACACCGGCTTGCGGCTGAAGACCGGGAAGATCTCCGACACGATCCCGAAGAACGGCAGCGCGACGATGTAGACCTCGGGATGGCCGAAGAACCAGAACAGGTGCTGCCACAGGATCACCCCGCCGTTGGCCGGGTCGAACACGTGGGCACCGAGGTGCCGGTCCGCCATCAGGCCGAACAGGGCCGCGGTGAGGATCGGGAACGCGAGCAGGATCAGGATGCTCGTGATCAGGATGTTCCAGGTGAAGATCGGCATCCGGTACATCGTCATGCCGGGCGCGCGCAGGCAGACCACCGTGGTGATCATGTTGACCGCACCGAGGATGGTGCCCAGACCGGACACCGCCAGGCCGGCGATCCACAGGTCGGCTCCGACGCCGGGCGAGTGGATGGCGTCCGAGAGCGGCGTGTACGCGAACCAGCCGAAGTCGGCGGCGCCGCCGGGCGTCAGGAAGCCGGACAGCACGATCAGGCTGCCGAACAGGAACAGCCAGTAGGAGAACGCGTTCAGCCGCGGGAACGCCACGTCCGGCGAACCGATCTGCAGCGGCAGGATGAAGTTCGCGAACCCGAACAGGCTCGGCGTCGCGTACAGCAGCAGCATCACCGTGCCGTGCATGGTGAACAGCTGGTTGTACTGCTCCTGGGACAGGAACTGCTGCCCTGGCTGGGCCAGCTCCGTCCGGATGAGCATGGCCATCGCGCCGCCGATCATGAAGAAGGCGAACGACGAGACCAGATACATGATCCCGATCTGCTTGTGGTCCGTCGTGCGGAACAACCGCAGCAGGTACGAACCCTTTGCCGTCTCGCGCGCGGGATACGGGCGCGTTGCGATCGGCTTGGGGGCTACGGCCGTCACTCCTGCCTCCAACACTGCAACCTTGTGGTGGTCAACTTCGGGGCGCTCGGGCTCAGGCGAGCCTGATCCGGGCGGTTAAGGGGATCGTAGCCCTCGGTACCGACAGTCGCTCGCACCGGCTGGTTAGATCACCGCATGACCGACCCGTACCGCGCCGCGGCGGTCTCGGCCGCGCTCTCGGTCGGCCGCCGGTTCGGCCTTCCGGCCGCCGCCGCCGAGGTCCTCCATGAACGCTCGAACGTGCTGGTGAGAATGGGTCCGGTCGTGGCGCGGGTCCCGGCGACCACGCGGCTGCTGCGGCCGGACGCCACGGCGTGGCTCGAACGGGATGTCGCCCTTTCGGCCTACCTCACCGAACGTGGTGTGCGCGTCGTCTCACCGACGTCAGATCCCCCGGCCGGACCGCATTTCGCCGAGGGTTTGCCGGTCACGCTCTGGCAGTGGACCCCGCACGATCCGGACCATCGGCACACGCCGGACGAGACCGCCGCGTCGCTGGCCCGGGTCCACGCCGCGCTGCGCGATTACCCGGGCGACCTGCCGTCCCGCGGACCGGTCGGCGAACTCCTGGACACCGTCGCCCGCGACGGCGAGGTGCTGGACGGCTTCGCCGACCGGATCCGCGCGGAAACCGAACGGCTCGCGGCGCTGCTGCCGTCGGGCCCCGGCCAGGCCCTGCACGGCGACGCACACCCCGGCAACCTCATCCAGACCGCCGACGGCCCGTGCTGGCTCGACTTCGAGGACACCTGGCGCGGACCGCTCGAATGGGACCTGGCGATCCTCGCGCGACAAGGCGGGCCGGAGTTCCTCGCCGCGTACCCGCACGAAGCGGACGAAGCTGTCCTCGCGACGTGTACGCAGCTTCGCTCGCTCTTCGTGGTGGTGTGGCGGTTCCTGATCGCACAGCGTTTCCCACACCGGCTAGACGAGGCGCGCGCCGCAGCGGTCGAGTACTTCAGCTGAGCCAGCTGAGGATCGCTTCGACCACGCCTGCCGGGTCCTCCAGTGGCGTCAGGTGCCCGACTTCGGGAAGGACGGCGAGGGTCGCGTCGGGTAGCGCTTCGACCATGGTGTTGGCGGCGTCGAGCGGCGTGAGCGCGTCGCGCTCCCCCACGATGACCAGCGCCGGGACCTCAGTTTCGCGCAGCAGGTCGACAGAATCGGGCCGGTTGCGCATCGCCCGCGCCGCCCAGGCGACCCCGGACGGCGGCTGCTCGTCAATCAATTCGCGCACGCGCGCGCGAACGTCCGCGGAGGCGGTGTCGGCCAGCAGCTTCGGCAGGTTTCCGTCGGCCAGCCACCCTTTGACGCCTTCGGCTTCGGCGCGATTCGCGACGTCGAGCCGGGTCTGCGCGGCTTCGGGGGTGTCCGCGGTGGCTTTGGTGTCGATGAGGATGAGCCCGCCGACGCGTTCGGGCGCCTGCCGCAGGACAGCCATCGCGAGGTAGCCGCCCATCGAACAGCCGCCGAGAACCACCTGATCGAGTTCGAGCTTGTCGAGAAGAGCGATGACGTCTCGGGCGGCGTCGGCCAGGTCCGGTTCGGTTTCGGTCTCCGGGGTCTCTGGGGTCTCCGGGGTCTCCGGCAGCGGGCTCCGGCCGAGGCCGCGCTGGTCAGGCGTGATGACCCGGAAACGTTCCGCGAGCGGCGCGCGGACCGGGTCCCACATGCGGGCGTCGAGCGGGAAGGCGTGCAGGAGCACCAACGGCAGTTCGGTCATGGCGGAGATTGTCGCGGTTTTTTGGCGCGATTTTTGTCGGACCCCGTCGTTATGGTCGGGGCGTGACAGAGATCGTGACGGAAAGGCTGGTGCTACGGCACTTCGTAGAGGCTGATCGGCAGGCGGTGGTGGAGATCCAGAGCGACCCGGAGACGAACCGGTTCAACCCGCGTCCGCCGGACACCGCGACCACGCTGGTGATGTTCGACAGCTGGCTCGACCACTGGGCGGAGTTCGGCTACGGGTACCTGGCGGTCCGCGAGCGAGGCAGGCCGGAGTCCGCCGACGGATCGGACGTGATCGGCATGACCGGCGTCCGGAACCGGGAGTTCCGGGGCGAGAAGGTGCTGAACCTGGCCTACCGGTTCCGCCCGTCGGCGTGGGGAAAGGGCTACGCGTTCGAGGCGGCGCGGGCGGCGGTGGAGTGGGCGGAACGGGAGATCCCGGCGATTCCGGTGCTCATCAGTGTCGCGGTGACGAACACGCCGTCGCTGCGGGTGGTGGAGAAGCTGGGGTTCACCGGGTACGTGGAGGAGGAGTACGACGGGGCGGTTTCGCGGCATTACCGGCGGTGAGGGCGTTTCTCTGCGGTGACGGCGTTTCAGGCGGAGAGGTGCGAGCGGCGACGACAGCGGTGGCAACAGTGGCGGCGGAGGAGGGCAGCGAACGAGGTAGCCGCGACGGGCGACAGCGATGGAGGTAGCGGCGGTGCGGAAGGAAGCCCTTTCCCAGTAACGGTTTCTCGTCACCAGCGCCGATTGGGCCGTCGACGGGCGCGTGCCTCCCAGCACGGGCGATGCCAATGCCGTCGGTCCGCGATGCCGCCGGTTTCGTCAGCGGGCCAGACGACCAGGTGCGGGACACCGGGCCGGATCTCGTGGTCGCAGCCGGGGCAGCGGTAGGTCTTGGCGGCCTGTGCGCCGGGCACGGTGCGCACGAGCCAGTCCCCGTCGGGCCCGGATTCGCTGCGAGCCCATCCGCTGACCGCACCGGCATCCGGTCGCTCGCCGGAACCGGGACGGCCTCGGCCGGGTCGATTGCGTCTGGGCACGCGATCACGGTAACTGGGCCTGGGCGGGGCGGCTCAGCCACACCTGGAACCCTGCGGCGCACCTGGAATTCCGCGGCGCACCCGGAACCCGACGGCTCAGCTTGACTGACGGGGAACCGCGTTTCGCGGCTGCCCACAACAACCCGCGTTCGGGCCAGCTCACGCGCCCGTGACGTTCGGCGCGGCGACCGCGCCCAATGTGGGCGTCGGATGCGCCCAACGCCACATTGGGTGCAGCAAGCGACGCAGGCCTGGCTGGATTCGGAGGAGCTGCTGTTCGCCAGCGTCAGTAGCGCGACGTCGCGCATTGCCGCCAGGTCGAGGTCAGTAGCGCGATGTTCAGCGTTGCCGCCAGGTCAAGCGGGGTCGCCACCAGGTTCGGGCACGGCAAGCCGGGTATCGCGAGGTGACCGCCGCCTATACCGGCCCGTGACCGACCTACGCCGCGGAGGTGTCGGGGTCGATGCCCTCAGAGTCAGCCCCGCGCGATCGCCAGCGGAACCAGCTGCTCCGCCGCCGTCAGTGAGCCGTGTTGGCCTATCAGGGTGGTTTCCACTGCCTCGGCCAGTTCGCGCACCATCCCGAACGTTCCCGTCGCCGCTGCGACGACGTCGCCGATTCGTGGGCGTACTCGGTCGCTCACCGCGGCACCGAACCAACCCGCTGCGATTGCCTCCTCTCGGGGCAGTACCCAGGCCCGTGGGCCCAGCACTTCGCGCCACGCGGCTACCACGTCGGCTGTCGCGCCGGGTTCTGTGTAGACGTGCCGCGCTCGGACCTCGCCGCCGAAGGCGCGGACGCCTGCTAGTAGTTCGGGGGTGTCCTCTAGGTTCAGTTTTTCCTCGACGGTGACCATTCCGTGGTCTGCCACCACCGCCAGGACGGCACCGGAGGGTAGGCCGTCCACAATGGACTCAACTAGGCGGTCGACGTGGCGGAGTTGCATGCGCCAAGCCGTCGAGCCGGGGCCGTAGAGGTGGCCTAGCAGGTCTAATTCACTGTGGTAGGCATAGCAAAACGCGCGCGAAGACAGGGTGTCCAGGGTTCGCGCGGCTAGGTCGCCTAGCGCGTGTACACCGGCGTATCGGGCACCGCTTTGTGTCGCCTGAGTCAAGGCAGTGTTGGCGAAACGCGCCGAAGACACTACGACCGCTTCGATCCCTGCGGCGGCGGCGCGTTCGAAGGTTGTCGGGAGGGGTTGGACGTCGCGTGGGGGCAGGGCACCACGTAGGTCTCCGCCGTCTTCGTGGGAGCACCAGCGCAGGGCGTTCATCACGCCCGCGCCTGGCACCTCGAAGGTATAGCCGACCATGCCGTGCTCGCCTGACGCCAGACCGGTGCCGATCGCTGCGACGCCGGCCGCGGTGGTCGACGGGAAGCCGACTCGCAGGGGGCGGCTGGCCAGTTCGGTGAGGACGGGAGCGTCGGCCGCGTGCTGGGCGAGCAGTTCCCAGCCGAGGCCGTCGATGAGGAGCACGCACGCGCTGCGGGCTTCGGGCAATGCCAGGCCGCCGTCCTCGCCGGGCACGCCCAGCGCGCCGAGCAGGGCGGGAACGACCTGGCCTAAGTGCGGAACATCCGCGTACTGGGGCACATCCACCCGGACAGCTTCCCACCAACGCGGCCCGCCAGCGATAATCAAGCCATGCCCACCTACGCCTACCGCTGCCGCGACTGCACCGAGACGTTCGAGCTTCAGCGCCCGATGGCCGAGTCCAGCGCGCCCGCTCCCTGCCCCGAGGGGCACACGGACACGGTCAAGCTGCTCACCACCGTCGCGCTCACGGGCTCGGCGTCCGCTCCCGCCCCGGCTGGCGGCGGGTGTTGCGGAGGCGGTTGCTGCAGCTGACATGCCTGCGCGGAGGCGGGGCACAGCGGATGCCCGACGCCAACTGGCAGAGGCGGACGCAACCCAGCGTTTCCGCCTCAGCAACACCCTGATCGGGCAAGAAGCCAGCGCGGGCCGCTGCCTCCGCACCAGCCAACCTGCCGGTGCGGAGGCAGCGAATCAGCAGGCCTTCAGCGCCTGGTCCAGGTCAAGCCACAGGTCCTCGACGTCCTCCAAGCCAGCCGAGAGCCGCAGCAGGCCGTGGGTGATTCCCGAGCCGGTGCGGTCGTCTTCGGCGACGATGCGGTGGGTCAGGGACGCTGGGTGCTGGATCAGCGTGTCCACGCTGCCCAGGCTCACCGCGGGCGTGATCAGCCGGACGGCGCCGATGACCGCGTGCGGGTCGCCGGTTACCTCGAAGGCCACCAGCGGGCCGCCCAGTTTCGGGTAGTGCACGGCGCTGACCGACGGGTGCGAAGCTAGCCGCGAGGCCAAGACGGCCGCTGTTTCCGAGGCGGCTTTGACTCGCAGGGGAAGCGTCGAAAGGCCGCGCAGCAGCAGGTATCCGGCAAGGGGATGCAGCACGCCGCCGGTCGCGAAGCGCAGGGAGCGGAGGCGCGCGGCTTCTTCCGCGTCACAAGCCACGACGCCGCCCATGACGTCGCCGTGGCCGCCCAGGAACTTCGTCGCGCTGTGCAGCACCATCCGTGCGCCGAGGCGGCCGGGGCGTTGCAGGACGGGGGTCGCGAAGGTGTTGTCGACCAGCACTGGGACGTCGCCGCACGCGGCGGTCAACGCGGCGATGTCCAGCTCGCTCAGGGTCGGGTTCGCGGGGGTCTCTACGAAAACCAGGCCGGTGTGGGGGCGCAGGGCGTCGGCGACATCCTCCGGCGCGGTCCAGGTGACTTCGGTGCCCAGCAGGCCGGTGGTCAGCAAATGATCGGTGCAACCGTAGAGCGGGCGGACGCCGACGATGTGCCGTTTTCCTTGCGACACCGCGGAAAGCAGACAGGCGGAAACCGCCGCCATGCCGCTGGCGAAGGCGACCGCGTGGTCGAAGCCTTCCAGCTCCGCCAGCGCCTGTTCGAACCGTTCGACGGTCGGGTTGCCGATCCGGCCGTAGATGCCGGTGACGTTGCCGCCCGCGGCGAACTCGTCGATCCGGCGGGCCTCTTCCGCGCTGTCCCGCGCGGGGTAGGTCGTGGAGAAGTCGAGCGGGGCGGCGTGCAGGCCGAGGTCGGCGAGATCGTCGCGGCCGGCGTGGACGGCTCGGGTGCGCAGGGCGGAAGTCATGGCAGCCACGGTCGGACAAAGGACGGGTTGAACACAACCAGATCGGTTAAAATTCGTGGATGACGCAGGAAGTCGAACTGAGTCCGGTTGATCTTGAGATTCTGCGGGTGTTGCAGAACGACGCCCGGACGTCGAACAAGGAGCTGGCGGCGGCGGTTGGGCTCGCGCCGTCGACCTGTTTGGACCGGGTGGCCCGGCTGCGCGAGACCGGGGTGATCACCGGGCAGCACGCCAAGGTCGACGCGGCGAAGGTGGGCCGTCCGCTCGAGGCGTTCCTGTTCGTGCAGGTCCGGCCGCATCGGCGGCCGCTGGTCGAGCAGTTCGTGGAGCATCTGCTGGCGCTGCCGGAAATCCGCGCGGTGTACCACCTGACCGGGCCGGACGACTTCCTCGCGCACGTCGCGACCACGTCCGCCGCCGAACTGCAGCGGCTCGTGCTCGACGAACTCACCTCCCGCGACGAGGTCGCCCGCGTGCACACCAACCTCGTGTTCCAACAGTGGCAAGGCGGTCCGCTGCTGCCGCCGGACGGCGAACCCGCCCAGGGCGCGCGCATCCGGCGGCGCGGGCGGTGATCGGCGCAAGATGGACCGGTGGAGATCAGCTACCTGACCGAATCCGACCGCGCGGACTGGGAAACCCTCGCCCGCGGCAAAGACGCGTACTTCGCCGTCGAGCGCGCCGACGACAGCTACGACCGGACCTGGCGCCGCCTGCTTGACGACGACCGGATCCGCGGGATCGCCGCCCGGCTGGACGGCACGATGGTCGGCATCGCGCATTACCTGTTCCATGCCAGCATTTGGTACTCCGGGAAGTGCTACCTCGCTGACCTGTTCGTCGCGGAGAATGTCCGGCGAAAGGGTGTCGCGACGGCGTTGATCGAATGGGTGGCCCGCGACGCTGACGAACAAGGCTTTCCGTCGCTTTACTGGAACACCCTCGAAGACGCCTCAGCCCGCGCGCTCTACGACCGAGTAGGCAAATACCACGACGGCTTCATTCTCTACACGTACAAGCGTCAGTAGTCTTTGAAGCCCTTCCCCGTCTTGCGCCCCAACCGTCCAGCCGTCACCAGGTGTTCCAGCAGCGGTGCTGGCGCGAAGCCTTCCTCGCGGAATTCGTTGAACAGCGTCCGCTCGATCGCGAGCGACACGTCCAGACCGACCACGTCCAGCAATTCGAACGGTCCCATCGGGAGGCCGCAGCCGACCTTCATCGCGGTGTCGATGTCGTCCGCCGACGCGTAATGCGCCTCCAGCATTTTCACCGCGTCGTTGAGATAGGGGAACAGCAACGCGTTCACGATGAATCCGGCCCGATCGCCGCAATGCACCGGGTGTTTGCCGACGGCCGCGCACACCGCCGTCGCGGTCGCAGTGACATCCGGGGCGGTCGCGATCGTCGACACGACTTCCACCAGTTTCATCACCGGTGCCGGGTTGAAGAAGTGCAGGCCGATCACATCACCGGGACGCGAAGTCGCCGCCGCGCATTCGATGACCGGCAGCGAGGAAGTCGTGGTCGCGAGCACCGCGCCCGGCCGGACGACCTCGTCCAGCGCCGAAAACACCGCCTGCTTAACGGAAAGCTCCTCCGCCACCGCCTCGACCACCAGGTCGACCTCGGCCAATTCCTCGAACTCGGTCACCGGCCGGATCCGGCCGAGCGCGGCCGCGGCGTCCTCTTCGGACAGTTTGCCCTTCACCACAGCCTTGTCGAGCGACTTCTTCACCTTCGCCACCGACGCTTCGGCCTTCTCCATACTGCGCGCCCGCAACACGACGTCGAACCCGCGTTTGGCGAACACTTCCGCGATTCCGGTGGCCATCGTTCCGGTGCCGATCACCCCGACGGACTGCACCGCGCGGGCGAGCGAAGAATCCACAGTGGACGACGCGACGGAATCCACCACCACGGGCGAATCCGGTGCGTCATAGGCGTAAAAACCGTGCCCGCTCTTGCGTCCCAGCTGCCCGGCGGTGATCATCTGCTTCAGCAGCGGCGCGGGCGCGTGCAGCCGGTTCCGGGATTGGTGGTACATCGTGTCGAGGATTTCGTACGCGGTGTCCAGCCCGATCAAGTCGAGCAGCGCGAGCGGGCCCATCGGGTAGCCACAGCCGAATCGCATTGCCGCGTCGAGATCTTCCCGGGTGGCGTAGCGCTGCTCGTACATCCGCACCGCGTGGTTGAGGTAACCGAAGAGCAGCGCGTTCGCGATGAATCCGGCCCGGTCGCCGATCACCACCGGCGATTTCCCCAGTCGCTGCGCGAATTCCACGACGTCGGACACCACGTCCGGCTCGGTCACCACCGTCCGCACGACCTCGACCAGCTTCAGCACCGGCGCCGGGTTGAAGAAATGCATCCCGACGACCTTGCCCGGCCGCGCGGTGTGCACGCCGATCTCGGTGATGGACAGCGACGACGTGTTGGACGCGAACACCACGTCCGGCCGCGTCACCTGGTCCAGCTGGGTGAACACCTCGGCCTTCGCCGCGAGGTTCTCCGGGATCGCCTCGATCACCAGGTCCACTTCGGACAGATCCGCGAGCGAGGTGGTGCAGCGGACCCGGCCCAGCAGCGCCTCCCGGCCCGCCTCGTCCAGTTTCCCGCCCGCGAGCGCCCGTTCGGTCGAATGCCGCAGGTGGCCGAGGCCGCGTTCGACCCCGGCCTCGTCCAGTTCCACCGCGACCACGTCGAGCCCGCTGCGGGCGAGCACCTCGGCGATGCCCGCGCCCATCGTGCCAAGACCGACCACACCGACCGTCGAGATTTCCCGTGCCACAGGGCCTCCAGAGGTTACCCGCTGGTAATTGCCGCTCACTGTGCCATGCGAGACCCCTGAAAGCACATCGGAATCGAGTCAGTCCCGGCGAAGTCACCCGGTCGGAAAGACCCGGGTCACTCCCCGAAGTTCGCCTCCACCAGCTCGGCCACCTTCGCGACCGCCTCCGCCGCCTGCAGCCCGCGAGCCCGCACCACGATCCGGTCGCCCTGGCGCGCGCCGAGCGACATCAGCGCCAGCACGCTGTGCGCGTCCGCCTCCTGCTCGCCCAGCCGGATCGACACCTCGGCCTCGAATTCCGCCAGGCTGCGCACCACGACCGCGGCCGGGCGCGCGTGCAGGCCGACGTCGTTGGTCAGCGTGAATTCCTTCTCCACCACGCCTTCCTCGCCTGCCGCGGACGGCTCCACCGCGGCCAGGTCGGGCGCGACCCCGGCGCTCGCCGCCGCCTCGCCCACCGCCTTGGCGTTCGCGCCGCCTTGCGCCGCGACGGCCGCCGCCACCGCGCCTTCCACCAGCGGTGCGTCGACCACGACCGCGGCCGACGGATCGGCCAGCGATTCCACCGCCAGCTCAGCGGTCATCTGCGCGCTGCCGAGGTCGTAGAGCAGCACCACGCCGTCGCCGGAGTCGGCGCGCTGGGTGGCGGCCACGACCTCGTCGTAGTCGGTGCCGATGCCGCCGTCGTCGGGCAGCCCGCCGGCCGGGACGATCCGGACGTCCGGGGCCATCTGCGCGGCCAGTTCAGCCAGTCCTTCGGCCAGTTTCGCGCTGTGCGACACAAGAACGATTCCGACGGTCACCGGGCCGCCTCCGCGAACGCGCGCAGCAGCAGCGCTGTCGAACGGGCACCCGGATCCATGTGTCCGACCGCGCGTTCTCCCAGGTAGGACGCGCGGCCCTTGCGCGGCACCAGGTCCACAGTGGACTCCGCGCCGCGGTCAGCTCCGTCGGCGGCCGCGGTGAGCACGTCCGCGATCGTGCCGTCCGCAGCGCCCTCGGCCGCGGAAATGGCCGGGAGCAGCGCGTCGACCATCGTCGCGTCGCCGCCCACCGCCTTGCCGCGGGCCTGCACGCCCTCCAGGGCCGCGCGCAACGCGTCCAGCAGCAGCGGCACGTCGACCTCCGCCGCGGTGCCGAGCTTCGCCGACGCGCGCAGGAAAGCCGTGCCGTAAAGCGGGCCAGCCGCGCCGCCGACCTTGGAAATCAGTGTGGTGGCAGCGAGTTTCGCGACTCCGGCCGGCGTTTCCGGCACCGCGGTCTCCAACGCGGAGACGATCGCGGCGAAGCCCCGGCTCATGTTCTCGCCGTGGTCGGCGTCGCCGATCGCCCGGTCGAGTTCCACCAGTTCGGTGCGGTGTTCGGCGATCACCTCGGCGGCGGCGCGCAACGCGGCCGCGACCCCTTCGGCAGTGCAGCCCATCAGATCCCCCACCGCAGCGCGGGCGTGCGCACCGGCGCGTCCCACAGCTGCGTAAGCTCGTCGTCCAATTTCAGCAGCGTCAGGCTGATGCCCTGCATTTCCAGGCTCGTGATGTACGGGCCGACCAGCCTGCGCTCGACCAGGATCCCGCGCTCGGCCAGCAGCCGCTCGGCGATGCCGTGCGCGAGGTACAGCTCCAGCTGCGGCGTGCCGCCCATCGAGTTGGTGAACAGCAGCACCTTGTCGCCGGATTCGAACGGCAGGTCGGACACCACCGCCTCGACCATCCGGGCGACCAGCGCGTCGGCGGATTCCGCCGGGATCCGCTCGCGGCCGGGTTCGCCGTGGATGCCGATGCCGAACTCGATCTCGTCGTCGCCGAGGTCGAAACTCGGCTCGCCGACGTGCGGCACGGTCGGCGCGGACAGCGCCACCCCGATCGATCGGACCTGCCCGATCACCTTGCGCGCCAACGCTTCCACCGCGTCCAGCGAATCGCCTCGCTCGGCCGCCGCACCGGTGATCTTCTCCAGCAGCACGGTGCCGCCGACGCCGCGCCGTCCGGCGGTGAACGTGGAGTCCTTGACCGCCACGTCGTCGTCGATGACGACGCTGCGCACGTCCAGGTCCTCAGCCGCGGCCAGTTCGGCGGCGGTTTCGAAGTTCAGCACGTCGCCGGTGTAGTTCTTCACGATCAGCAGCGCCCCGGCCGGTCCGGTGGTCGCGGCGAGGGCCGCCTGCACCGCGTCCGGGGTGGGCGAGGTGAACACCGGTCCCGGCACCGCGGCGTCGAGCATGCCGGGGCCGACGAACCCGCCGTGCAGCGGTTCGTGCCCGGACCCGCCGCCGGAAACCACCGCGACCTTGCCCGCCACCGGTGCGTCCGCGCGCACGACCAGCGCTGGATCGTCGCGTACGCGCAGCAGGTCGGCGTGCGCGACCGCAAGCCCTCTCAGCGACTCGGCGACGACGGCAGCCGGATCGTTGATGATCTTCTTCATGGCGGGCCTCCGGCACCTCGGCGTCGTGGACTGCCCCAACCTATGAGGTCGCCGGGCGCGCCGCAAAGCGCCCCCTCGTCACGCCTTGGGCAGTTTCCCGGCCAGCTGCTTGGCGAGCCCGACGCTCTTGCCGCACGGATCGTCCTTGTCCGCCTGCGCGTCGGAGTTCGTGTACTCCAGCTGGACCACCTCGACGCGGTCTTCCTTCCACTGCCGGTGCTGCCATTCGACCTTGCAGCTGGACCCGGAGGTGCCCTGCTTCGCGTACGCCTGGCTCGGCGTTCCGACGTCGGCTTTCAGCCAGCCGTCGCCCTCGGACGGCGCGGCACCGGGGGACATCGTCACCCGGACACTCGGGATCAGGCCCCATTCGCACGAGTGCAGCCCGGACGCTCGCGGCTTCCCGCCCTTCACGACGCCGTCGACGGCAGCTGTGTCGAGGACGGTGCACGGGTCGACGGCGAGCAGCGTGCCCGGACCCGGCGTGTACTTCTGCGGGTTGTTGTGCAGCTTCTCGACGGCCGACGCGACGAGCTTGCGCCCGGCGGCGCAGGCGTCACCGCCGGTGTAGTCGATCCGGAAGGACACGCCGAAGGTCGGGTTCCGCGCGGTGAGCGCGCTGACCACGCAGCCGGATCCGCCGCCGAGGTCGGGGACCTCGACCTGCGGGAGCCCGCCGACCACGCCGGTCGTCTTGTCCGAGGCGAACGTCACGATGCCGCCGACCTCGACGCTCGCCCGGATTTCCTTGCCGCCCGGGTCATTCGCCTTGGCGACGCAGGTGTCGAACTGCGTGCTCGACGCCCTCGGCTCTTCCTGCATCGTGCCGAGCGGGCTCATCGCCGTCTTGTCCACGAACTGGCACGGCATCAGGTCGCGCAGGACGGCGGGCGCGACCGCGGGGTCGGTGATCGGGCCGGACGTCGCGGCACTGTCCCCGGCGGCGGGGACGGTCGTGCGCGCGAAGTTCTCCTTGCCCAGATTCGGGCCGCCGCACGCGGACAACGCGACCGCGCCCACAGCGACCAGGGCGAACAGCTTCGGGAACCGGCCGAACCGGAGATCGTGCACCACGTCCGGCAACCTAGCGGGCCAGGTCGCCGGACGTGGGAACAACCCGGTTATTCAGTGGGTGACTCTTCCGTCGACGGCGGCACGACCAGCGGGCGCAGCACCGACCACAGCACGAACAACGCGGTCACCACCAGCAGGCCGATGCCCGACCAGAGGTTGATGTTCACGTCGGCGGCTTTCTTCAGGTCCTCGTCGCTGGTGAACCCGGCGCCCATGATGGTGAGGATCACGCCGTAGACGCCGAGCAGCAGCGCGATGATCAGCCGGATGTCGAAGGCGCCCGCCTTGTGCGGCCGCGAGGTTTTCTCGGTCATGCGGGCCTCCTCAGAAGATGATGTTGAGGGCGATGGTGAGCACGAGGACGATGCCGGCCAGCAGGCCCGGCTTGCGGTACCAGCCCGCGTTCTCGCCGGTGTTGTCGTGCTTGAGCGCGTCGCGCGGCGTGAGCGAGTAGACCAGGCCGACCAGCTGCGCCTCCGGCTTCGGCTGGGTGGACAGCGAAACCCCGACGCTCACCACGATGTCGACCACGAACGCGGTGCCCGCCGCGACGAAGCTGGTGCCCTGCCCGGCGAGCGAAAGCACGTCCGCCTGCGACAGCGCCCAGATCGTGATGGCCGACGCGGTACCGGCCACCAGGCCGATCCACCCGGCCGCCGCGGTCATCCGCTTCCAGAACATGCCGAGGATGAACGTGGCGAACAGCGGCGCGTTGAAGAACGAGAACAGGTCCTGCAGGTAGGTCAGGATGTTCGCGGACTGCGACGCCACGAACGCGGTGCCGATGGCCAGCACGGTCGCGACGACCGTGGTCTTGCGGCCGAGGTTCAGGTAGTAGCCGTCCGGTTTGTCCTTCTTCACGTACGTCTGCCAGATGTCGTACGTGAACACGGTGTTGAAGGAGCTGAGGTTCGCCGCCATGCCCGCCATGAACGACGCGAGCAGACCGGCGATCGCGATGCCGAGGATGCCGTTGGGCAGCAGGTCGCGCATCAGCAGCAGGAGCGCGTTGTTCGCGGTGACCCCGCTCTGCGCCGGTTTGTCCGCCAGCAGAAGTCCCTTGTCCTGCAGGTACTCCGGCACCACGACGCCGGCGATCATGCCGGGGATGATGACGATGAACGGCACCAGCATCTTCGGGAACGCGCCGATGATCGGCGTCCGCCGCGCGGCCGACATGCTCTTCGACGCCATCGCGCGCTGGACCTCGACGAAGTTCGTCGTCCAGTACCCGAAGGACAGCACGAAGCCGAGACCGAACACGATGCCGAGGACGGACAGGAAGTTGTTGCCGAAGCCGGTCAGGTTGTCGCCCGGCCAGGAGTGCAGCTGTTCAGTGCCGCCCGGGCTGTGCGTGATCTTGTCGACCAGGCCCTGCCAGCCGCCGACCTTGACCAGGCCGACGATGGTGAGCGGCAGCAGCGCCACGACGATCACGAAGAACTGCAGCACCTCGTTGTAGATCGCGGCGGAAAGCCCGCCCAGCGCGGTGTACCCGAGCACGATCGCGGCGGCGATGACGATCGACAGCCACAGCGGCCAGCCCAGCAGCAGGTTCACGACGCTGGCCAGCAGGAACAGGTTCGCGCCCGCGATGAGGATCTGCGCGGCGGCGAAGCTGATGCCGTTCACGAGGTGCGCGGCGGGCCCGAACCGGCGGCGCATGAACTCGGGGACGCTGCGGACCTTGGAGCCGTAGTAGAACGGCATCATCACGAGGCCGAGGAACAGCATCGCCGGGATGGCGCCGATCCAGAAGTAATGGACGGTCGGCAGGCCGTAGAGGACGCCGTTGGCGGACATGCCCATGACCTCGACCGCGCCGAGGTTCGCGGAGATGAACGCCAGACCGGTGACCCACGCGGGCAGCGACCGGCCGGAAAGCAGGAAGTCGAGGCTGCTCGACACCTGCCTTCGGGCGAGATAGCCGATGCCCAGCACCAGGACGAAATAGAACGCCAACTCGATGTAGTCGATCGGACTCGCGTCGAGCCGCAAGTTCGCGTCGGCGAGGAACGGCACCCCTGCCACCTCCGAATCAAACATTCTCACACAGAAAACACCATCGTTCCTGTCAGACCGGCACAGTACTGCATGGATTCCGAACAGGCACCCCGACACCGCGGTTTTTCACCAACCTGCCGCTGACCTGTGCATTCCGCGTGCCCGGAAGCACCCGTGTTGAGTCCTGTCGCTTCGCCGGCCAACCCCTCACGACGGGGACGAATTCACCCGATCCGGGAGGGGCTGCCCTAAGCTCCCGGCACCGTCGGTGCCCTCGGAAAGGACCTCGCCGCGATGACCGGCCCCGCGATCCCCATGCCCGGACGGCTCCGCGCCGCGCTCGCGGTCGTGGTCCTGCAGGTGCTCATGAACGGCGTGTTCGGCGCGTCCGCCCAGTTGCAGATCGCCAAGCAGCGAAGCGGCGCCGAGGAGCCGTTTTCGATCCTGTACGCGATCACGTGGTTGTCGTACGTCTTCGCCGCGGGGCTGCTGGTGTCCGGGATCGCGGTCCTGTTCGGCTGCGGCTGGGGCCGATGGTCGCTGCTGGCGTTCGAAGTGCTGTCCGCGATCGGCGGCCTGGTGAACCTGGCGGGCGGCAGCCTGGCGGCAGCGGTGGGTTTGGTGCTGGCCGGGTTAGTGGTGACGACGCTGTTCCGGGAACCGGTTAAGGCGTGGTTCGCGGTGAAGACCGCTCACCGCCGAGCGGGCTCGACGATCTGACGCCGAACCGGGGACGGGTCCCGCCACTCTGGGCCTACCGTCGCGCCACTGTCGGTAAGGCTGGAAAGGACTCGTCGTGATGACCTATCCCACGATCCATCCGCGCATGCCCAAGCGGCTGATCGCCGTACTCGTGTTCGTCTTCCTGCAGGCGCTGGGCAATGGCGCGTTCGCGGTGCTGACGCAGATCGACATCAGCGAACGGGAACGCCACTACCAGGACGTGCTGTCGGAAATGCACTTCGCCGTGGCTTTGTCGTATGTCTTCGCGGGGGCACTGCTGCTCGGCGGATTCGCGGTCGCGTTCGGGCACAACTGGGGACGATGGCTGGTGATGGCATTCGAGGCGCTGTCCGCGATTGTCGCCCTGATCGCGTTGTTCTCGGGGAACGTCGCGATGCTGGTCGGGCTGGTGCTGTTCGGACTGGCGATGTCGGCGCTGTTCAGCGAGAAAGCGAACGGCTGGTTCGCGGACAAGGCACTGGAGCGCCGGGGCACGGTTGCAGCGCCCAGTCCTCGGTGAACGCGCTCAGAACAGCCGGAACTCGTCCGAGTCGGTGCCGCGCAGGGCGTCGTAGTCCAGGACCACGCAGCGAATCCCCCGGTCCTCGGCGAGAACGCGCGCCTGCGGTTTGATCACCTGTGCCGCGAACACTCCTTGCACCGGGGCCAGCAGCGGGTCCCGGTTGAGGAGTTCGAGGTACCGGGTCAACTGCTCGACACCGTCGATCTCGCCGCGGCGTTTGATCTCCACCGCCACCGAACCGCCGTCGGCGTCGCGGGCCATGATGTCCACCGGGCCGATCGCGGTCGGGTACTCGCGGCGGACGAGGGTGTAGCCGTCGCCGAGGGTCTTGATGTGCTCGGCGAGCAGTTCCTGCAGATGCGCTTCCACGCCGTCCTTCTGCAGGCCGGGGTCGACGCCGAGGTCGTGCTTCAGGTCGTGCATGACCTCGTCGATCGTGATGACGAGCTTCTCGCCCGCCTTGTTCTGGACCGTCCAGACGTCCGGGTCCTCGATCAGCCAGCACGGCGGCGACATCCAGTTCAGCGGCTTGTACGAGCCGCCGTCGGAGTGCACGAGCACCGAACCGTCGGCCTTCACCATGAGGACGCGGTTGGCCATCGGCAGATGCGCGGTCAGCCTGCCGACGTAGTCGACCTGGCACCGGGCGACGACGAGCCTCATCGGACCCGCCCCGCACCGAGCGGGCTGGCTTGCTGAGAGGGGAGCACGAGACGCACCCGCCGAGGGTAGGACAGGCTCGGCGATACTGGCGAGGTGGACCCCATTCAGCGTGTCGCGACCCGCGAGGTGTATCGGAACAACTGGATGACCGTGCGCGAGGACGCCATCCGCCGCGCCGACGGCAGCGACGGCATCTACGGCGTCGTCGACAAACCGACCTACGCGCTGGTCATCCCCCTCGACGGCGACCGGCTGCACCTGGTCGAGCAGTTCCGGTACCCGCTCGGGATGCGGCGGTGGGAATTCCCGCAGGGCACCGCGCCCGACCTCGCCGAGACCCCGCCCGCCGAACTGGCCCAGCGGGAACTGCGGGAGGAGACCGGCTTGCGGGCTTCGGCGTTCACCGAGCTGGGGATGCTCGACGTCGCGCCCGGACTGACCAGCCAGCGCGGGCACGTGTATCTCGCGACGGGCCTTTCGCAGGGCGAGCCGGAGCGGGAGCTGGAGGAACAGGACATGCGGACGGCATGGTTCAGCCGGGGCGAGGTGGAGAAGATGATCTCCACCGGGGAGATCTCGGACGCGCAGTCGGTGGCCGCGTATACGTTGCTGTTACTGCACGAACGGCGCTGATCACCCGCGCTGGCGTCGCTTCAGTAGTGCTCGGAGCGAGACGGCCGCGCAACTCCGGCTGCAGAGGTCCGTGAAGGGGTCCTTGAGGGAATCTGATTCCCTCAAGGAGTCCTTCACGGACAGCGCACCCGCTACGGGGAAAGCCACATGGGCAGAGCGGGGTGCGGGGTTAGTCCGTCCACTCGGGTTTGCGCTTCTCCAGGAACGCCGCCATCCCCTCCCGCGCCCCCGGCAGTTGCGAGGCTGACGCCATCACCTCGACGGCGATCGCGTACGCGTCCGCCTCCGGGCGGTCCAGCTGCGCGTACAGCGTCTGCTTCCCCATCGCCTTGCTCGCGCGGCTGCCTCGGGTCGCGCGGCCGAGGAGTTCGGCGACCGCTTCGTCCAGGGAATCGTCCGGGACGACCCGGTTGACCAAACCCCAGTCGAGCGCGGTCGCCGCGTCGATGACGTCGCCGGTCAGGGCCAGTTCCATCAGGCGTTTCCGGCCGATCGCGCGGGCGACCGGGACCGCGGGCGTGTGGCAGAACCAGCCGCCCTTGCCGCCGGGCAGGGCGAAGCCCGACGACTCCGCCGCGACCGCCAGATCGCACGACGCCACCAGCTGGCAGCCCGCGGCGGTCGCCAGGCCGTGCACTCGCGCGATGACCACCTGCGGCACCGATTCCATCGTCCGCATGAGCGTCGTGCACAGGGTGAGCAGTTCGCGCACGCCCATCAGGTCGCGGGCGGCGACGTCGCCGAAATCGTGTCCGGCGGAGAACACCGGGCCCGCGCCGGCCAGCACGATGCCGGTCGCGTCGGACTCTCCTGCCTCGCGGAACGCGGCCAGCAGCTCGCCGAGATGGTCGGCGGACAGCGAATTGCGCCGTGCCGCGCGGTTCATCGTGATGGTGACCGTGTCCCCGTCGCGCTTCACGAGGAGGTGCTCGTACTCGCCCATGCTCCGACCGTAACCCCGCCGGACGGGATGCGGAAAGTGCGCCGATAGGAATCCGGTCCGACGCCCACCTCCGCCCGCAGCCGGCGGCGCAGGTTCGCGGCGCTGCCGAGTCCCGCGCGTTCGGCCACCCGGGCGACCGGCAGATCCGTCGTTTCCAGCAGCCGCCGCGCGTGCCGCACTCGCTGGACGAGCAGCCATCGGCCGGGCGTGCTGCCGGTCGCGGCGACGAACTCGCGGTGGAACGTCCGCGGGCTCATTCCCGCGTGCTCGACCAGATCCGGTACGCCGATCTCGCCGGACAGCCGGGTCATCGCCCAGTCCATAGTGGACGCTATACCGGGGCGGGAAGGGTTGCCGGGCAACGGGGATTCGGCGTACTGGCGTTGGCCGCCTTCGCGAACCGGGGGCATGACGAGCCGGCGCGCGAGGCGAGCGGCGACCTCTGCTCCGTGATCGCGGCGGACCAGGTGCAGGCAAAGATCGAGACCACCGACGACGCCTGCCGACGTGAGTACGCCGTCTTGTTCGGTGTAGAGCACGTCGCGGCGGAGGTCGGCGGCTGGCGCGGCTGTCGCGAGTGCGTCCAGGTCGCGCCAGTGCGTGGTGGCTGGGCGGCCGTCGAGCAGTCCGGCAGCAGCGAGGGTGAAGGCCCCGGAGCACAGTCCGGCAACCACCGCACCCGAGCGGTGCGCACGGCGGAGTGCCGCCTGCGCCGCCGCGGGGACCTCGGCGAGCGGGTTGTCGCGGCCAGGGGCGAGGACCAGGTCACAGTCGTCCAAGCCAGAAAGGCCATGCGTCGCAACGACTTCGCCGAACGGCGACACCTGCGTACGCCCTCGTCCGGGCGCACAGACCCGCACGGTGAACGGGCCGATGCCGCTGTCGGTGCGGTCCTGCGCCCACACCTCCGCGATCACCGCCAGGTCGAACATCCGGCTGCCCGGCAGGAGCAGCACCCCGATCGTGCGCATGGCAGAAAAGTACCGCATCGCGCGTCTTGTGCCACTCCCCTCGGCCCCGTTTCCCGGCCACACTCGAAGCATGACTACCGCACTGCTGCTGATCGACGTCCAGCAAGGCTTCGACGACGCCGCGTTCTGGGGCCCGCGCAACAACCCCGGCGCGGAGGCGAACATGAAGGCGCTGCTGCAAGCGTGGCAGGACCGCCGCGACCCGGTCGTGCTCGTGCACCACGATTCGGTCAAGCCCGGTTCGCCGCTGCGTCCCGGGCAGCCCGGCAACGACTTCAAGCCCGAACTCGACGGCGCCCGCCCCGACCTGGTGTTCGGCAAGAAGGTGAACTCGGCCTTCCTCGGCGACATCGACCTGGACGCGTGGTTCAAGACCCGCGGCATCACCAGCTTCGTCCTGGCCGGAATCCAGACCAACTTCTGCTGCGAAACCACCGCGCGCATGGGCGGAAACCTGGGCTACGACGTCACGTTCGCCCTGGACGCGACCTTCACCTTCGACCTGGAAGGCCCCGACGGCACCACCCTGACCGCCGACGAACTGAGCCGCGCGACCGCGACGAACCTGCACGGCGGCGGCTTCGCGACGGTCAAGTCCACCAAGGAAATCCTCACTCTCGATCGATGACCGCGCGCAGGAATTCCTTCGTGCGCTCGTGCTCCGGCGCGGTGAACAGCCGGTCCGGCGGCGCGTCTTCCAGCACCTGACCGCGGTCGAACATCATCACCCGATCCGACACCTCGCGCGCGAACTGCATCTCGTGCGTCACGCACAGGATCGTGATGTCCGTGGTGGACGCGATCTCCCGGAGCACCCGCAGCACCTCGGCGACCAGTTCCGGGTCCAGCGCCGACGTGATCTCGTCCAGCAGCAGCACTTCCGGCCGCATCGCCAGCGCGCGAGCGATCGCGACGCGCTGCTGCTGGCCGCCGGACAGTTCCGCCGGATGCGCGTCCGCCTTGTCCGCGAGGCCGACCAGTTCGAGCAGTTCGGTCGCGCGCGCCTCGGCGTCCGCAGTGGACAGTCCGAGCACGCGGACCGGCGCCTCGGTGATGTTCTGCCGCACCCGCATGTTCGGGAAGAGATTGAACTGCTGGAACACCATCCCGATCCGGCGGCGCATCCCGCGCAGGTACTTTTCGTCCGCCGGAACGAGTTTGCCCCGCCGCGGCATGTGGCTCAACGGCTGGCCGCCGACCTCGATCGTGCCGCCGTCGACCTTCTCCAGCGTCATGAGCAGACGCAGGATGGTCGTCTTGCCGGAACCGCTCGGCCCGATCAGCGAGACGAATTCCCCTGGCGCGACGGTAAAATCCAGTTCGCGCAGGACGGTGGTGCCGCCGAACTTCTTCACGACCCGGTCGAACCGGATCATTGGTTCATCTGCTGAGGCCAAAACGACGCTCCAGGAATCGCACGAGCAGGGAAGCCGGATAGCTCAGCACGAGGAACAGCACGCCGGCCAAGGTGAGCGGTTCGACGTACCGGAAGTTCAGGGAACCGACCTCGAACGCGGCCCCGGCGAGGTCGAGCACGCCGATCGCCAGCAGCAGCGGGGTTTCCTTGAACATCGAGATCGTGTAGTTGCCGAGCGCGGGCAGCACCCGGGGGATCGCCTGCGGCAGGATCACCCGCAGCCAGGTGCGCGCCCGGGGAAGGCTGAGCGCCACCGCCGCCTCCCACTGTCCTTTCGGGACAGCTTCGATTCCGGCGCGGTACACCTCCGACGTGTAGGTCGCGTAATGCAAGCCGAGGCCGAGCACCCCGGCGACCAGCGGCGAAAGCGTGACCCCGAACTGCGGCAGCACAAAGAACAGGAAGAACAGCTGTACCAGCAACGGAGTGCTGCGCACGAATTCCACGATCAGCCAGATCACCCAGCTGACCGCCCGGATCCGAGAGCGGCGCAGGACCGCGAACACCAGCCCGAGCACGTACGCGAGGAGCGCGCCGAGGACGGTCGCCTCGAAGGTCACCAGGAGCCCCTCCAGCACCGAGGGGAGCACCTGCCACAGATAATCCCAGTCCCAGCTCATGTGCCCGCCCCGCTGAGCACTGCCCGCCGCGGCGCGCGGCCCACTCGCGCGGCCGCCCGCCGTTCCAGCACCTTCATCCCGCTGGTGATCAGGATCGAGAGGACCAGGTAGAACACCAGCACGATGGTCCAGATCAGCGCGGCCTGCCCGGTGTAGCGCGTCACCAGCACCTGGCTCGCTTGGTAGGTCATCTCGGGCACGGTGATGAAGGTCAGCAACGCGGTGCCCTTGAGCAACTGGATGAACAGATTCGTGAACGGCGGCACCATGTCGACGAACGCCTGCGGCAGGATGACCCGCCGCATCCGCTGCGCCGGCGTGAAGTTGAGCGCGACACAGCCTTCCCGCTGTTCGCGCGGAACCGCCTGTACCGCGCCGCGCACGATCTCCGCGCCGTACGCGCCGAAGTTCAGTCCCAGCACCACAATGCCGGACCACAGCGGCAGGATCTGGAATCCGGTGAGCACTGGCAACGCGAAGTAGATCCAGAACAGCTGGACCACCTCCGAGGTTCCACGCCACACCTCGACGTAGACCCGGGTGATCGCGCGCAGCGCGGCGAACCGAGACAGCATGGCCAGCCCGGCCAGGAACGAAAGCACCGTGGCGAGCAGGATTCCGCCGACGGTCGCCTCGATCGTGAGCAGCAGTCCATTGGCGACGGTGGAGACGAACAGTCCGAAGTGGTCGAACATCAGCCGTCCACCGCCGTCAGGAAGCCGAGCAGAGCTGTTCGGTCGTGACGTCGGCGGGTGGCAGGTTGTCCTTGGTGAAGCCGAACGGCTTGACGATCTCCAGCCATTGGCCGTTCTGGTGCAGCTTCGCCAGCTCGGTGTTGAACGCGGTCACGAGATCGCTGTCGCTCTTGCGGAACACGAACCCGCCGGCCTGGATTTGTTTCTTGCCTTGCACTTCCGGTACGAAACCGTTCGTGACTTCCAGCGCCGCGCCCGGATTCTGCTTGAGCAGCGCCTTCAGCGAGATGTCGGTGAGCGCGCCGGCGTACGCGCGGTTCGCCTGCAATGCCTGCAGCATCTGCGGTTGGCCGTCGTAGGTCTGGAGCTGACTGTCCGGGATCCCGGCTGCCTTGGCCACCTGCTGCTCGATGGTGCCGGACAGCACCGCGAGGTTCACGCCCTTCGCCTTGACGTCCTCGAAGGTCAGCACCTGCTTCGGATTTCCCTTTGGCAGAAGGAAAGCTGTCGGCGTCACGTAGTCGACCGCGGAGAACGCCGCTTGTTTGCACCGGTCCGGCAAGATCGCCATTCCCGCCGCGACCATGTCGTATTGTCCGGCGGCGAGGGCGGGGATCAACTGTTTGAACTCGACCTGCGTCGCGTCGACCTTCGCGATGCCGATGTTCTTGAACACCGCCTTGGCGACCTCCGGCGATTCGCCGGTCACATTGCCGCCTTCGGTGTAGCCGTAGGGAATCTCGCCGGCGATGCCGACTTTGATCATGCCCGCTTTCTTAGCCCGTTCCAGCGCACCGCCGCCGCTTTGCCCTTGGGGTGCCTCGGTGCACGCGGCCGCGAACGCGGTTCCGCCCAGCACCACCGCTCCGGACGCGGCCAGCCGGAAGAAGTCCCGGCGCTTCCAGTCGTCGTGAACCATGTCTGCGGCCCCTTCGCCCTGATCGGGCCGCGTGCCCGCGACCTCGATTTCCGGTCACGGCCTGCCAGGGACCCCACCCGCGAAGCTGGCGGCAGTGACGCCGACAAGGATCGAACGTAGGTGCCGGTCGCGGCGTGGTCAAAGATTCCCTTGCGTCCGGTCGTTTCTGTTACCGATTAGAAACGCTTTGCTCGGCGCATTTTCCCGGCGCGAGCAAAAAATGATCACCGGAAAATGTACGCTGGCCCTGCGGTTTCCGTTCTCGCCGCCGGGCCAGCCTCACGCTGCATAACCGATCGACTACGCGCTGGCCAGCCCGTGCCGCTCGCGGATCAATTCCACGATCCCGGCCATGATGTCGGTCAGCTCGTAGTCCTTGGGCGTGAACACGCGCGCGATGCCGCGTTCGGTCAGCAGAGCGGCGTCGTCCGGCGGGATGATGCCGCCGACGATCACCGGAATGTCGCCCGCCCCCGCCGCGCGCAGGCCGTCGACCACCAGCGGCACGACCTCCAGATGCGATCCGGACAGCACCGACAACCCGACCACGTGCACGCCCTCTTGCACGGCGGCCGCGACGATCTGGTCCGGGGTCAGCCGGATCCCTTGGTAGATCACCTCGAACCCGACGTCCCGGGCCCGCACCGCGACCTGCTCGGCACCATTGGAATGCCCGTCCAGCCCCGGCTTCCCCACGAGAATCCGCAGCCGTTCCCCCATTTCGGACTCGGTGCGGCGGACCAGCTCGCGAACCCGCTCCAGCTCCGGATCGCCCTGCCCGGCAGCCGCCGCGGCGGAAACCCCAGTGGGCGCCCGGTATTCGCCGAACACCTCGCGCAGCGCGCCCGACCATTCGCCGGTCGTCACGCCCGCCCGCGCACAGTCCACAGTGGCCTCGAACAGATTGTCCGAAGTGGACGCTTTGGCCTTCAGCGCGGCGAGCGCCTCAGCCACCGCGGCGTTGTCCCGCTCCTCGCGCCACTTCTCCACCGAAGCGATCGCGGCCTTCTCCACCGCCGGGTCGATGGTCTCGATCGCCTTGGCACCTTCAGCCTGCAACGGTGACGGCTCGGTGGTCTCGAACTTGTTGACCCCCACCAGAATCCGCTCGCCGTTCTCCATCCCCCGCCGGTACTCCGCGAGCGACGAAACCAGCTGCGACTTCATGTATCCGCTCTCGACCGCGGCCACCGCGCCGCCGAGATCCTGCACCCGCGCGATCTCCTCGCGGGCACCGGAAACGATCTCGTCCACCTTGGCCTGCACGACGTGCGACCCGTCGAAAATGTCCTCGTACTCCAGCAGATCCGTCTCGAACGCGAGCACCTGCTGCATCCGCAACGCCCACTGCTGGTCCCACGGCCGGGGCAGGCCGAGCGCCTCGTTCCACGCCGGCAGCTGGATCGCCCGCGCCCGCGAACCGCGCGACAGCGAAACCGCCAGCATCTCCAGCACGATCCGCTGGACGTTGTTCTCCGGCTGCGCCTCGGTCAGCCCCAGCGAGTTCACCTGCACGCCGTACCGCAGCCGCCGCGCCTTCGGGTTCTCCACGCCGTAACGCTCACGCGTCAGCTCGTCCCACAGCTGCGTGAACGCGCGCATCTTGCACATCTCTTCGACGAACCGGACGCCCGCGTTGACGAAGAACGAGATCCGCGCGACGACCTTCTCCATGTCGGCCTGGTCGACCTGTCCGGAGTCGCGCACCGCGTCCAGCACGGCGATCGCGGTGCACAGCGCGTACGCGACCTCCTGCGTCGGCGTCGCCCCCGCCTCCTGCAGGTGGTAGCTGCAGATGTTGATCGGGTTCCACTTCGGCACGTGGTGCACGGTCCACGCGATCATGTCGGTGATCAGCCGGAGGCTCGGTCCCGGCGGGAAGATGTAGGTGCCGCGGGAGAGGTACTCCTTGATGATGTCGTTCTGCGTGGTGCCGGTGAGCTTGGCCAGCACCTCGTCGACGTCGCGGCCCTCGGCTTCGGCCTGTTCGCGAGCCACCGAGACGTACAGCGCGAGCAGCCACATCGCCGGCGCGTTGATCGTCATCGAGGTGTTCGCCTCGGCCAGCGGGATGCCATCGAACAGCCGCCGCATGTCGCCGATGTGCGACACCGGCACGCCGACCTTGCCGACCTCGCCGCGCGCGAGCACGTGGTCCGGGTCGTAGCCGGTCTGCGTCGGCAGGTCGAAGGCGACCGAGAGCCCGGTCTGCCCCTTCGCGAGGTTCCGGCGGTACAGCTCGTTGGACGCGGCGGCGGACGAATGACCCGCATAGGTGCGCATCACCCAGGGCCGGTCGCGCTCGTGGTCGGTGGGGTACGGCACGGTGCACCTCTCTTCGCCGAGACGACCGCCCGAGTGTACCCGCCGGTAACTTAATCGGCGGAGTGGATTCGGCCACGCCCGGGTGACGCACCGGGCCGGACGACCACTACCCCGCGGTCGAGGTCGACGGTACCCAGCGGCGGCGCTCCCTGCGCGTCTTCCTCGAGAGTCATCTCCACCGAATCCCGGTGCTCCAGCTCGTTGCGCTTGGTGCCGTAGAGGAACGCGGTGACCTCGTCGAGGTACGTGGAGGACAACCGCGCCTTGAGCCGCGACGGCTTGTTCCGGCGGCGCAGCTCCCATCCGCCGACGATCAGCAGCACGATGGTGGCGACCGGCAGCGAGAGACCCAGCAAGGTCAGCAGCATGTTTCACCCAACGACTGGCGCGCGCGAAGCGTTCCGGGCAATCAGCTCAGCGACCTGCGCGGCGTCCGGGACGGCCATCAGCTCCGGCAGGATCGGGTACCAGGCGGGCCGGGAGCGGAACCCCTGGTCGCGCAGCCATTCGGTGACCGTGGGGTGGAAGTCGATCGTCCCGGTGCCGTCGCCGTGGTCGCGGACTCGCGGCGGGCGGAGATCGGTGAGCTGGACCCAGCGGAACTCGATGCCAGGCGGCGAATCCGACACGAAGATCAGCCTGCGGTCGGTGACCAGGTAAGTCGTCACGGCGATGAAGCCGCGGCGCTCGCGGTTGCGCTCGAGCCCGCTGGTGAGAACCAGGCTGAGCACGACGATCCAGCCGATCATCGCCCAGTTGTTCAGGTCGAGGGCCGCGGTCACCCCGGCGGCGGCGAGGAGCAGGATCCCGACCGTGACGTAGTAGTGCCGATCGCGGTAGCGCCGCACGTACCGCTGCGGCCGCCCGGACCAGAGCAGTTGTTCGCCCTCGGCCAGTGGGTACATGACGCCCTCCTCGCAGTCGAAGAGAGCACGCTGGCCGGTTCGCCCTGGTTGCCCGGCCAGCCGGAGTTACTCGGCGACGACGCCGAGCGCGGCTATCGCCGCGAACCCCACCACGACGTAGCCGTGGTAGTTCGCGTACCGGCGGGGGCACCGCTGAGGCCGCCCCGGACCAGAGCAGCTGTTCACCCTCGACCAGTGCCCTCCTCGATGTCGAAGAGAGCGAACTGGCCGGTTCGCCGGGGTTGCCCAGCCACTGTGACGGAAATCCGCGAGACGCCGGGCCGGTCCGGGATCTACCGTGGTCAGACGTGACGTGGAGCGGGTACGGCAGTTATCTGGTGATCGTGGTCCTCATCGTGCTCGCGCCGGGGCCGGACACGATGGTGATGCTGAAGAACGCGCTGTCCGGCGGGGCGCGGGGCGGGCTGCTGGCCACGGCGGGCATCCTCGCCGGCAACGCCGTGCAGGGCACCGCCGCCGCGCTCGGGCTCGGCGTGGTCATCGCCCGTTCGCAGCCGGTGTTCCTCACGCTCAAGTGGCTCGGCGCGGCGTACCTGCTGTTCCTCGGCTTCCAGGCGCTGCGCGGCGCGTGGCGCGGCAACTACGACACCGTCGCCGACCCCCAGCGCAAGCGCGCCAGCGGGTTCCGGCGGTGGCGCGAGGGGTTCCTGTCGAACATCACGAACCCCAAGGTGCTGGTGCTCTACCTGTCCGTGCTGCCGCAGTTCCTCGACCCGGTGCGCACGACGACCCTGGACGCGCTGCTGCTCGCCTACACGGTCGCCGTACTGGGCACGATCTGGTTGCTGATCCTCCTGTTCTTCGTGCACCGCGTGCGCGCGTGGCTCAGCCGCCGCCGGGTCCGGCGCGCGCTGGACGGCGTGACCGGCACCGCGCTGGTCGGGTTCAGCGCGGCGCTGGCCCTGGAGTCCTGACCCCGGCTCAGAGCACGTCGTCCAGCCAGTCGTAGATCCGGCCGTTCGCGAGCCGCATCGCGCCGACGTGGCAGTGCGCGTCCGCGCCCTCCTCCGAGGTGAAGTTCAGCAGCTTCTTCGGGCCACTCACCCGGTCGTACAGCTGCTGCGGCTCGCCGGTGAAGAACAGGTCCTCCGGGGCGTCGCAGATCAGCGCCGGGCAGGTGATGCGCTCGGCCACGCCGTCGTAGAGGTTGTACTCGAGGTACTTCGCCAGGAACTCGCGATCGGTCGCGCCGCCCATCACGTAACGGCCGTGGCCCAAGGCCCAGCGGACGGTCGGGCTCTGCTCCTTCGCGGCGGCTAGCAAGGCGTCCAGTTCAGGGTCCTCCGGCGCGTTCGCCCGGCGGACGATCTCGGCGCGGTCCCACGGGAGCTGGTGCACGAAAGCCGCGCCCGCGTCGAAGAGCCCGTCCACCGCGACGACGGCGGACAGCCGCGGCTCGAACGCGGCGGCGCGCGGCGCGAGCATCCCGCCGAGGCTCCAGCCGATCAGGGCGACCTTCTCCGGGATTACACGCGGGTCGGCGAGGGCGTAGTCGAGCACCTGGCTGACGACGTGCTCCCAATCCGGGCGGAACAGCATCCCGTCGCGGTGCACGGCGCTCGGCTGGCCGGGGCCGTCGAAGGTCAGCACGTGGTAGCCGCGTTCCTGGCCCGCGGTCGCGCCCATGAAGTGCAGGTCCTCAGCGCTGCCGTCAAAACCGTTGTGCACCACCAGAAGCGGCTTCGGGCCGTCGCCGGGGGCGGTGTAGAAGTAGCCGCGCAGGACGTGGCCGTCGTACGGGATTTCGATGCGTTCGACGTTGTCCATCGACTCCACCGCGCGCTGGAAACACTCGACGTTGCGCTCGTAGGCGTAGTTGATCCGCGGGTCCTCGGGGTTGCCGTGCAAGAAAAACTCGGCGCGGCGGTAGTACGTGGAGGCGCGCAGGTACGCGTCGCGCGCGCTGACCGGGTGCATCGTGGCGGCCTCGGCGTAGAGCCGCTCGGCTGCGGCGAGCCAGGCGTCGTGCCAGCTGTCGTAGTCGCCGGACTTGATGTTCGACGCGATCGCGACGACCTCGCCGAAATCCGCACCCCCGTACGCGATCTGGCCCAGCGCGATCAGCGTCTCGAACCAGAATTGCGGGTCGTCTTCGAACAGCAGCGGCTTCATCGGATCTCCTCTTTGGCGAAGGTGCGGAAATCGCGGGCAGGCCGTCCGGCGACCCGCTCGACGGTGTCGGTGACGCGGTCCTCGGCCCCGCCGCGGATCGCCTCGTCCAGCAAGGCGAGCATTTCG
The DNA here is from genome assembly GCF_045278895.1 of Amycolatopsis sp. WGS_07. Lineage (NCBI taxonomy): Bacteria > Bacillati > Actinomycetota > Actinomycetes > Pseudonocardiales > Pseudonocardiaceae > Amycolatopsis > Amycolatopsis sp. WGS_07. Next base: position 820,935 of record NZ_CP136053.1, read on the forward strand.
GCGTAGTCCTCAGGGAGGCCGTCGCGGACCAGGAATCGCTGGTAGTCAAGGGTGGAAACCGGCTCGTGCACGACCGGACGGCCGAGCTGTTTCCCGACGATCTCGGCGGCCTCGGCGTAACTGAGCGCGCGCGGGCCGGTGAGGAGGTGATCGGTGTTGTGCGGTTCCGGGTCGAGCAGCGCGCGGACGGCGACCGCGGCGATGTCGCCCGCGTCCACGAACGCCACCCGGGCGTCGCCGGTCGCGGTGACGATCCGGCCCGCGCGAGCACTGTCGCCGACCAGGTTCCCGGCGGTGAAGTTCTGCATGAACCACGACGGCCGCAGCACCGTCCAGCCGGGCTCGCGGCGGACCAGGCCGGGCAGCCCGCCGATCACCGGAGTGTGCTCGTCCACCGAGGACGAACTGAGCAACACCACGCGCGCGCCCGGCGCGTGCCGGAGAAACTCCTCGACGAGCGGCTGCGGATCGGCCGCGACCGGAGCGATCAAGTAGACCGCCGAGACCCCGTCCAGCGCCGGGCCATACGTCGCGGGATCGTCCCAGTCGAACCGGATCTGGCCTGGTTTAACGGGATTGCGGGTCGCCTCCCGAGCACGCACCCCGGCGTCGTGCAGCCCACGCACGACGCGGCTGCCGGTGGTGCCGGTCGAGCCGAGCACGAGAACGTCAGACACCCGGCACCCCGAGAACGTCGATGACGGCGAGCGGGCTCCAGTAGTCGCGGTAGCGGCGGATCAGCCCGTCGCGGACGGTCAGCACCACGATGTAGCGCAGGCGGTAGGGCTTCTGGGTGGCGACCGCGATCCCGGCCAGCTCGAACTCCGCGATCGTGACCTCCGGATCGGTCGTCTGGTGCACGGTCTTCGCGACGACCTCGCGGTGGTCGAGCAGGTTCGGATAGTCGCTCAGGTACTCGGCAAGGGCCGCTCGGCCTTCGACGCGCTCAGGCCGCCCAGGCGCGGCGAACGGGAACTCGGCCACGGCGTCCTCGGCGAACAACTCCAGGAAGCCGGCCATGTCGTGCTGGATCAGCAGGTCGAGCGCGTGATCGATGAGTGTCATCGAACCCCTCCTCACGAATGGACGAGACGGTACCGTCTCGACGCCAACGTACACGGGACGGGACCGTCCCGTCCACCCGCTATGCTGAGCGGCATGACGACCCGCCGGACGCCGACCGGGGCTGCCGTTCTGCAGCCCGACATCACTTACGCCATCACCGAGGCCGTGATCGACGAACTGGCCGACCACGGTTTCGGCAGGCTGTCGATGGAAGCGGTCGCGAAACGCGCGGGGGTCGGAAAGAGCGCGCTATACCGGCGCTGGCCGTCGAGGGACGAAATGATCGGCGCGGTGATCGCGGATTTCAGCGTGGCACGCGCGGTGGATCCGGATACCGGCAGCCTGCGCGGCGATATCCGGGCCACCCTGCAAGCGCTCTACGAATGGATCACGCATCCGCGGTTTTCGCGGATTTTCCCCGGACTGATCGCGGAGGCCCGCCGAGACCCGGCAATGGCCGAATTCGCCCGCGCAACAATCGGCGGACCGCGACGGGCGATCAACCGGGCGGTATTCACCAGGGCGATCGAACGCGGGGAACTCCCGGCGGATACCGATATCGAACTGGCGCTGGATATGGGGGCGGGGATTATTTACTGGCGAGTGATCGTGCGCGGGGTTCCGACGGAGGAGGGTTATTTGGACCAGGTGACGGACCTGGTGGTGCGTGCGTTGACGCGGTAGTCCTGGCTGGTCACAGCAGGGTGCTCAGCGGGCTTGTCGATGTGATCAACAGTGCGCAAGCCTGGCGACATCACCTCGACGACAGGGCGGGTCGCGCAGCCGGAAGTCGACCTTGAATTCCGGCTGGCGTGTTCAAGCCCGCTCCGGCTCCCCCGCCACCCGTTCGATCCGCGCGCCCAGCCGGTTCAGGTTCTCCACGAAATGCGGGTACCCCCGGTCGATGTGGAACACGTCCCACACCTCGGTCACCCCGTCCGCGCACAACCCGGCCAGCACCAGTCCGGCACCGGCCCGGATGTCTGACGCCCACACCGGCGCGCTCGACAGCTTCTCCACGCCCCGCACCACCGCGTGGTGCCCGTCGGTACGGGCATCGCCGGAGAGCCGGATCATTTCCTCGATGAAGCGGAAACGCGCCTCGTAGACGTTCTCCGTGATCATCGACGTGCCCTCGGACACCGCCGACAGTGCGACCGCGAACGGCTGCAGGTCGGTGGCGAAACCGGGGTACGGCAGGGTCACCCAGTCCACCGCCTTCGGGCGTTCTGGCTGGACGACTCGGAAACCCTTGTCGTCGTAGGTGGTGACCTCCGCGCCGGCCAGGCGGAGTTTGTCCAGGACCAGGTCGAGGTGGTGCGGGTTCACGCCGCGCACGGTCAGGTCACCGCGGGTCATCGAGGCGGCGAAAGCCCAGGTCGCGCCTACGATCCGGTCGCCGATCACGCGGTGTTCGGTCGGGTGCAGCGCCTCGACGCCGTGGACGGTGAGCGTCGAGGTGCCCGCGCCCTCGATTTTCGCGCCCATCTCGGTCAGCATCGTGCAGATGTCGGCGATTTCCGGCTCGCGGGCGGCGTTGTCGATCACCGTCGTGCCCTCGGCCAGCACGGCCGCCATCAGGATGTTCTCGGTCGCGCCGACGCTCGGGAAGTCCAGCCAGATCTGGGTGCCCACCAGCGTTTCGGCCTTCGCGACGACGCAGCCGTGCTCGATCGTGCTCGTCGCGCCGAGCTTGCGGAGGCCGTTCTGGTGCATGTCCAGCGGACGCTGGCCGATCGCGTCGCCGCCGGGCAGGGCCACGACCGCCTGCTTCAGCCGCCCGACCAGCGGGCCCAGCACGCACACCGAGGCGCGCAGCTTGCCCATCGCCGCCGAATCGGCGCGGTGCGACAGCTCCGCGGGCGTGGTGATGCGCGCCGTGTCGCCCTCGATCTCCACCTCGCAGCCGACGCTGCGCAGGACGTCGCCCATCAGCGGGACGTCCAGGATCTGCGGGCAGTTCGTGATGGTCGTGGTGCCCTCGGCCAGCAGTGCCGCGGCCATCAGTTTCAGCACGCTGTTCTTGGCGCCGACCACGTCGACCTCGCCGACCAGCCGCGCTCCGCCATGCACGTCGAAGTGCTCGCTCATGGCCGCCAATCATGCCCTCTCGCCCAGTTTTGCCCGAACCCGGGCCGGTAGAGTCAGGCGCATGGTGGTTCGTATCAACCGGGTTTACACGAAGGTCGGCGACAGCGGCACGACCGCGCTCGGCGACGGTTCCCGGGTGCCCAAGACTTCCGCCCGGCTGGCCGCCTACGCCGACACCGACGAGGCGAATTCCGTGCTCGGCCTGGCGATCGCGCTCGGCGGGCTCACCGACGAGATCGCCGGCGTGCTGCGCCGGATCCAGAACGACCTGTTCGACGTCGGCGCGGACCTGTGCCTGCCGATCCAGGAGGACCCGCCCTACGAGCCGCTGCGCATCACCGAGGCGTACCTGGAGCGGCTCGAGGGCTGGTGCGACGACTTCAACGAGCGCCTGCCGAAGCTCACGTCTTTCATCCTTCCGGGCGGCACCCCGGGCGCGGCATTCCTGCATCAGGCGCGCACTGTCGCCCGCCGCGCGGAGCGGTCGGCGTGGGCGCTGATGGAGGCCGAGCCGGAGACCTCGAACCCGATCGCGGCCAAGTACCTGAACCGGCTCTCGGACCTGCTGTTCATCCTCGCCCGGCTGGCCAATCCGGAAGGCGACGTGCTGTGGCAGCCGGGCGGCTGATCGCGGCCGCAGCGCTCGCCGCGGCGGGCCTCGCCGGCGGCTGGGCCGCGCGCAATCTCAAGACGTACGACTGGGCCCGGCGGGCTGGATTCACCCGAACACGACGTGGTGGTCAACGGCTCGAAGCTCCATTACGCCGCTGGTGCAAGCCAGCGTTGCTGCTGATCCGCGGGTAGGCCGTCGACTGGCAGAGCTACGCACGCGTGCTGCCGGAGCTTCACGGTGTACGCGGTCGACGTCCATGGACACGGTCAATCCACCCGGGCACCGGAGAAGTACACCGCAGCGGCGATTGGCGCCGATCTGGCCCGCTTCGTCGAAGAAGTGATCGGAGAGCGGGTCATACCCGTCGGGCGGTAGCTGGCGGCCTGGCTCGCCGGGAATCGGCCGAATCTGGTCCGGGCGGTCGTGCTGGAGGACCCGCCGCTGTTCACCACCCTGCTGCCGCGCGCGGAGAAGACCTGGCACTGGGTCGATCTCGCCACCGCCTGCCATGCGTACCCGCAGTCCGATCCGGGCTCAAGCACCGGAAGATGCAGCCAGGCTGGACGATTGCGGTGTTCTTCATGCCGCAGAGCCGGAATGACCTGCAACGGCGGTCGAGCACGACACCCCCTTCGGGGACACGCTCTACACCGGCGTCGGAGACGACGGGGTCGACCACGAGGCCCCGCCGCGCAAGATCGAAGCGCCGACGATCTTGCTTTACCCAAACTGAAAAGATGGCGACGACGCGCGGCGGATCGCCGACGTCGAGGTGGTGCGCGTGGACAGCGGACACAACGTGCACGGCGAGAAACCGGCCCGGTTCGTCGAGAGCGTCCGCTCGGTTACCGCCCGGACCAGTTAGCTTCCTGAGCTGCCCAGTAGCGCTCGTAGTCGACGTTCCACGTCGAATCGCTGCCTGGCTCAACAGCCTGGGCAGCCGTCAGCTCCTCGAGCCGCACCGGCTTCGGCAGGGTCTGCCAGCGGCGGGCCCGGTCTTCCCGTTCTCGGGCGTCCATCCCTCCAGGGTAGCGCCCGAACGAGCAGCAAGAGAAGCAAAAAGCCCGCCACCGCAGTGACGGGCTTTTGCTGAAAAACTCACGAAGCTCGCGGAAGCCTTCGCCCCGGTGGAGCCGACTCCAGCCACGACAGGAACCCGGTCAACGCGCCCGGGCCCATCGCGATCTCGATCGCTTCCTGGTCCGAGGACTCGCAACGCAGCACCGTCGACCCCTCGGGCACCGCGTACGCCTCGGAACCGGACGGGTCCCGCCGGTCCGCGATCTGCATGCTTTCCCGTTGAAAAACGCGGTCCGGGCCGGTGCGCAGGCTCCAGACGCGGTACCAGACGAACTTCTCGCCCTCGTACCGGCCGAGGCCCAGATGCCAGCTCGAACGGGGACTGTCCGGACGCCACCGCAGCGCGACGCTGACGCCGCCGCCGCGGCGCATCCGGATCCACCGCTGGCCGTACCAGCCGACCACGACGACGAGCACGATCAGGAGCACTAGCACCACCACAGCGATCTGCACGGCCCGGCTCCTGCCCGTCGCTATCCGGTCAGACCGACTGCCCGGCCGCGCGGAGCTGGGCCGTGGCCCTCGTCCGCTCCGCCTCGTCGCCGGTGCTGAGGGCCGCCTTCGCCGCGGCCACGTCGATTTCGTCGGACAGTTCGGCGCTCTCCGCGAGCACGCTCACCCCGGTCGCGGTGACGGACAGGAATCCGCCGTGCACCGCGGCGGTCAGCACGTCGCCGTCCGTCGTGTTCACCTTCACCACGCCACCCTCGACGAGCTGGCCCAGCACCGGCTCGTGTCCGGGCATGATGCCGATCTCGCCCTCGGTGGTCTGCGCCACCACGAAGGTGGCGGTACCCGACCAGAGCCGGCGCTCGACGGCAACCAGCTCCACGGACATCTCAGCCACGTAGCACTCCTTCGCTCGGGGTGTCACCACCGAGTGTAATAGGTCTTGCTTCGGTTACGAGAACGGCGGGGGCCGATGTCCATTGTGGACAGTGCCCCCGCCGGTCTCACGCACTCACTTGCCGGTGATCTCGTGGTACTTCTTCTCGAGGTCCTCGAGCCCGCCAATGCCCAGGAACGCCTGCTCCGGGTAGTGGTCGAAGTCGCCCTTGGTGATGCGGTCGAACGACTCGATGGTCTCGGCCAGCGGCACCGTGGAGCCCGGGATCTGCGTGAAGGCCTCGGCCACCAGCATGTTCTGCGACAGGAACCGCTCGATCCGGCGCGCCCGCTGCACGGTCAGCTTGTCCTCTTCGGAAAGCTCGTCCATGCCGAGGATCGCGATGATGTCCTGCAGCTCCTTGTACTTCTGCAGGATCCGGATGACCTCGGAGGCGACGCGGTAGTGGTCCTCGCCGACGATCGCCGGGTCGAGAATCGTCGACGTCGACGCCAGCGGGTCCACCGCCGGGAAGATGCCCTTCTGGAACACCGACCGGGAAAGCTCGGTGGTGGCGTCCAGGTGGGCGAACGTCGTCGCCGGGGCCGGGTCGGTGTAGTCGTCCGCGGGCACGTAGATCGCCTGCATCGAGGTGATCGAACGGCCTCGGGTCGAGGTGATCCGCTCCTGCAGCTGGCCCATCTCGTCAGCCAGCGTCGGCTGGTAACCCACGGCCGAAGGCATGCGGCCGAGCAGGGTCGACACCTCGGAACCGGCCTGGGTGAACCGGAAGATGTTGTCGATGAACAGCAGCACGTCCTGGTTCTGGACGTCGCGGAAGTACTCCGCCATGGTCAACGCGGACAGCGCGACGCGCATACGCGTGCCCGGCGGCTCGTCCATCTGGCCGAACACGAGGGCGGTGTCGTTGATGACGCCGTCCTCGGACATCTCCAGGAAGAGGTCGTTGCCCTCACGGGTGCGCTCGCCGACGCCGGCGAACACCGACGTACCGCCGAAGTTCCGGGCGACACGGGTGATCATTTCCTTGATCAGCACCGTCTTGCCCACGCCCGCGCCGCCGAACAGGCCGATCTTGCCGCCCTGCACGTACGGGGTCAGCAGGTCGACGACCTTCAGGCCGGTCTCCAGCATCTCCGTCTTGCCCTCGAGCTGGTCGAAGGCGGGCGGGTTGCGGTGGATGCCCCAGCGCTCGAGGTCCTCGCCGTAGCCGGGCTCGTCGAGGCACTCGCCGAGCGCGTTGTAGACGTGGCCCTTGACCTTGTCGCCCACCGGCACGGTGATCGGGCCGCCGGTGTCGGTGACCTCCGCGCCGCGGACGAGGCCGTCCTGCGGCTGCAGCGAAATCGTGCGCACGAGGTTGTCGCCGAGGTGAGCCGCCACCTCGAGGGTCACCGTCTTGCGCAGCTGCTCGAAGTCGATGTCGACCTTGAGCGCGTTGAACTGGTCGGGAACGGAACCGCGCGGGAACTCGACGTCGACGACCGGCCCGGTCACCGAGACGATGCGCCCCTTGGCGCGCGGGGCTTCAGTACTGGTCATCAGTCATCACTTCCTGCTGCGGTGAGCGCGTTCGCGCCACCGACGATTTCGGAGATCTCCTGGGTGATCTGCGCCTGCCGGGCCTGGTTCGCCTCCCGCGTCAGCGTGTTCACCAGTTCGTTCGCGTTGTCCGAAGCGGCCTTCATCGCCGTGCGGCGGGCAGCCAGTTCGGACGCCGCGGACTCGAGCAGCGCCGCGTACAGCCGGGTGTTGATGTACTTCGGCAGCAGCGCGGAGAGCAGCTTGTCGGCACTCGGCTCGAACTCGTAGCTCGGCAGCAGACCGGCCGGCTTCTCGTCCTCGCCCTCGGAGTACTCGACCTCGAGCGGCGCGACGCGCTTGGCGACCGGGCGCTGCGTCAGCATCGACACGAACTCGGTGTAGACGACGTGAATCTCGTCCACGCCCGTGATGCCGTCCGCGTTGCCGGAGGCGTCGTCGACACCCGCGTTGAAGGACTGCACCAGCGTCTCGGCCGCCGCGACCGCGTCCGGGTAACCCGGCTGGTCGGAGAAACCGGTCCAGCTGCCGGCGACCGCGCGGTTGCGGAACCGGTAGTAGTTCAGGCCCTTGCTGCCGGTGGTGTAGACGTCGACCTGCTTGCCCTCGGACTTGAGGAGGGCAAGCAGTTCTTCGGTCGCCTTCAGCACGTTGGAGTTGTAACCGCCGCACTGGCCCTTGTCACTGGTGACGACCAGGACGGCGGCGCGCTTCGGGTTCGGGCGCTCGACCAGGAGCGGGTGGTCGAGGTTGGCCGCCGCGCCGGCCAGCGCCGAGAGCACCTTGGTGATCTCGTCCGCGTACGGCCGGGAAGCGGCGACCTTCGCGCGCGCCTTGGTGATGCGCGCGGTGGCGATGAGTTCCATCGCCTTGGTGATCTTGCCGATCGACTTCGTCGCCTTGATGCGCGAGCGAAGCTCCCGGAGTTGTGCGGCCATGGGCTACCAGCTCACTTCTTCGGGGCGGGCTTGTTGACCTTGACGGTCTCCTGCCCGACCTTCTCGGCGGCCATCGCGTCGGCGTTCGACTCGAGCGGCTTGCCCTCGGAGGTGGTGAACTCCTTCTTGAACTCGTTCACCGCCGCGATCAGCGCGTCGCGGGTGTCGTCCTCGAACTTGCCGGTGTCGCGGATCGCGCCCAGCACCTCGGCGTGCTTGCGCCGCGCCGAGTCGAGGAACTCGAGGTTGAAGCGGCGCACGTCCTCGGTCGGGACCGAGTCGAAGTAGCCGTTCGTGCCCAGGTACACCGTGGCGACCTGCTCCTCGACCGGAACCGGGGAGTACTGCGGCTGCTTGAGCACCTCGTACAGCCGGGCGCCGCGCTCCAGCTGCGCCTTCGACGCGTCGTCCAGGTCCGAGGCGAAGGCGGCGAACGCCTCCAGCTCGCGGTACTGGGACAGGTCGATCCGCAGCGAGCCCGCGACGTTCTTCATCGCCTTGACCTGCGCGGCGCCACCCACGCGGGAAACCGAGATACCCACGTCGATGGCCGGGCGCTGACCGGCGTTGAAGAGGTCCGACTGGAAGAAGCACTGGCCGTCGGTGATCGAAATGACGTTCGTCGGGATGTAGGCCGACACGTCGTTCGCCTTGGTCTCGATGATCGGCAGGCCGGTCAGCGAGCCCGCGCCCAGCTCGTCCGAGAGCTTCGCGCAGCGCTCGAGGAGACGGGAGTGCAAGTAGAAGACGTCGCCGGGGAACGCCTCGCGGCCCGGCGGGCGGCGCAGCAGCAGCGAGATCGCGCGGTAGGCGTCGGCCTGCTTGGTCAGGTCGTCGAACACGATCAGGACGTGCTTGCCCTCGTACATCCAGTGCTGGCCGATGGCCGAGCCGGTGTAGGGGGCGATCCACTTGAAGCCGGCCGAGTCGGAAGCCGGGGCCGCGACGATGGTGGTGTACTCCATCGCGCCCGCGTCCTCGAGCGCCGACTTCACCGAGGCGATCGTGGAGCCCTTCTGGCCGACCGCGACGTAGATGCAGCGAACCTGCTTCTTCGGGTCGCCGGTCTCCCAGTTGGCCTTCTGGTTGATGATCGTGTCCACCGCGACCGCGGTCTTGCCGGTCTTGCGGTCGCCGATGATCAGCTGGCGCTGGCCGCGCCCGATCGGGGTCATCGCGTCGATCGCGGTGATGCCCGTCTGCAGCGGCTCGGACACCGGCTGGCGCTCGACCACCGAGGCGGCCTTCAGCTCCAGCGCGCGGCGGCCGGTGGTCTCGATCTCGCCGAGGCCGTCGATGGCCTGGCCGAGCGGGTTGACGACCCGGCCGAGGTAGCCGTCGCCGACCGGCACCGAGAGGACCTGACCGGTCCGCTTGACCTGCTGGCCTTCTTCGATGCTCTCGAAGTCGCCGAGGATCGCCGCGCCGATGGAGCGCGCGTCCAGGTTCAGCGCCACGCCAAGGACGCCGCCCGGGAACTCGAGCAGCTCGTTGGCCATGGCCGAGGGCAGCCCTTCGACGTGGGCGATGCCGTCACCGGCGTCGGCGACGACGCCGACCTCTTCCCGCTCCACCGAAGGGGCGTAACTCGAGACGTAATTCTCGATCGCGTGGGCGATCTCGTCCGAGGAGATCGTCAGCTCCGCCATTTCGTTCCCGCTCTCGCTTCTGTTCTGTCCAGTGTGCAAAGTCTGTAGTGCCGCTCAGGCCCGGCTCAGCGTGCGGCGCACCGCCGCCAGCTGCCCGGAGGTGCTGCCGTCGATGACCTCGTCCCCGACGCGGACGACCAGTCCGCCGCCGAGTGCCGGGTCGATCTCGACGTGCAGCGCGATCGGCCGCCCGTAGATGCCGTCGAGCTTGGTCCCGAGAAGGGCCCGCTGCTCGTCGGTGAGCGCGTTCGCCGAGGTCACGTACGCGACCGAGCGCTCGCGCCGCTCGGCGGCCAGCGCGACCAGCTTGTCGAGCGCGTTGCCGATGCCGCGCCCCTTGGCGCGTTGCACGGCCTGCTCGACCAGGGTCTCGACGACCGCGTCGACCTTGTCCGCGAACAGCCCGCGGACCAGGGTCCGCTTCGCTTCCGCGGGAGCGGTCAGGTCGGACAGCGCCGCCTCGAGTTCCGGGGCGCCCGCGACGATCCGCGCGACCTGGAACAGCTGAGACTCGACGGTTTCGATGTTCCCGGCCTTTTCGGCGGCGGTGAGCAGCGCCGAACGGCCGATCGACTCGAGCCCGTCCACCAGCTCGCGGGGACTGGACCAGCGGCTGCCCGCCACGGTGTCGAGCACCTTCAGGGCCTGCTCGCTCAGCTTTCCGTCGAACAGGCGGCGGACCAGGCCCTGGCGGCTCTCCGGAGCGACCGAAGAATCGCCGACCGCGCGGCGCAGGCCGATTTCGCGGTCAAGGAGGTCGACGACCGAGAGCAGCTCGTCCCCGACCTTCGCGGGTTCGGCGCCCGCTCCGGCCAGCACCTCGCCGAGCGACCGCTCGGCGAGGTCGAGCGCTTCACGGCTCGCAGCATGCAGCGTCATGACGGTCTACTTCCCCGCTCCGTTGGTGGCCCCGGCCGTGTCCAGCTCCGCCAGGAACCGGTCGACGGTGCCGCGACGGCGCGCCTCGTCCTCGAGCGACTCGCCGACGATGCGGCCGGCCAGCTCGACCGCGTTGCGGCCCATTTCGGCCCGCAGCTCGGCGACGATCTGCGCCTTCTGCGCCTGCAGCTGGGCGTGGCCCTGCGCCACGATCCGCTGGGATTCGGCCTCGGCCTGCTCCCGCAGCTCCGCCTTGATCTGCTCGGCTTCGAGCCGGGCGTCGTCGCGGATCTTCGCGGCTTCGGAACGGGCGTCCGCCAGCTGCGCCTTGTACTCCGACAGCGCCTTCTCGGCCTCTGCCTGAGCCTTCTCGGCCTTCTCGATCCCGCCTTCGATCTTCTGCGCCCGCTCCTCGTACGCCTTCTCGAAACGAGGGACGACGTACTTCTTGAGGATGAACAGCAGGATCAGGAAGGCGACGATGCCGAGGATCAGTTCCGAGGGGTCCGGAACGATCGGGTTGTGTGCTTCTGCTGCGAGCACAGCTTGGGTCTTCAGCACAACGTCTCCTTACGCGAGAGCGGACGACTCAGGCGGAGGCGATGAAGTAGATGACGATACCGATCAGTGCCAGCACCTCGGTGAGCACGAAGGTGGCGTAACCGATGCCCTGCAGCTTGCTCTGGGCCTCCGGCTGACGCGCGGTGCCGTTGATCACCGCGGCGAAGATCAGGCCCACACCGATGCCGGGGCCGATCGCGCCCAGGCCGTAGCCGATCGCGGCGAGGCCCTTGTTGAGGTTGATGGTCTCGGCGGCGGCCTGGGCCAGAACGATGTTGCTCACGTGCGTTTCCCTTCACTTCGGTCCGCGCACTCACGCGGATCGGGGTCTTTAGGTGTTCTCAGTGCTCCGACGCCAGCGCGGCGCCGATGTACCCCGCGGACAGCAGGGCGAAGATGTACGCCTGGAGGCACTGGATGAACGCCTCCAGGAACGTCAGGCCGATGGCGAAGATCCACGCCACCAGCGACACCGGCTTCAGCGCGATGCTCGAGGTCTCGGTCAGCAGGAAGGTGCCGCCGAGGGTGAAGACCGCCAGGATCAGGTGTCCCGCGAACATGGCGGCGAAAACACGGATGGCGAGCGTGAGCGGGTTGAGGAAGAACTTCTCCGCGAACTCGATCAGCGCGTACAGCGGAAGCACCGGGCCGGGGACGCCGGCCGGGGCGAGTTCCTTCTTGAAGTACCCGCCGAGGCCGTGCTTCTTGATCCCGACGTAGTGGTAAACCGGGTAGACCACGAGCACCGACAACGCGACCGGGAACCCGAACCGCGCCATGGTGGGGAACTGCAGGAACGGGATGACCCCGTAGAGGTTGTTCAGCAGGATGAAGGTGAACAACGCGAAGATGACCGGCACGAAGCGCTTGAAGTCCTTCGAACCGATCTGCTCGCGGGCGATGTTGTTGCGCGCGAAGTCGTAGATGCCCTCGGCCACGAACTGGCCTTTGCTCGGAACGACCTTCAGCTTGCGCGTCGCCAGCAGGAAGTACCCCGCGATGATGATCACCGAGAGCACCACCAGAAGCATCGGCTTCGTGACGAAGCCGAACAACGGCGGCAGCTCAAAGCTTTCGGCGCCAGGGGGCGCGAAGGTCGCACCCTCGGTCAGTACCAGCGCGGCCACTGGGCTCCTCCCGGTTCTCCCGGCCGGCGTTCACTCCGCCGGGGGAATCGTCACGATCTGGACTTAACGTACCCGATACGCATCGGGACGCCGGAGGCGGCGGGTACCCACCGTGCGCGGAACCAGTCAGCCGGTCCGCACGCGGGGAGGTCTCGCGTGAACACTGCCCTGCGGTCTACTTCGGACCAGCCGTTGAGAGAGGCGGAACCATCCGGTCGCCACACTGCTGATCGCGGTTCGTCGTCGGGAGTGCGCGGCCGAGGCCGCCACCCATGACGCGGACCATACCAGCAGGTCAATCAGTGCCGTACAGGCGTACTCCTAACCAGCCGAATGGTCCAGGACCTAGGTCCCGAATCCGGCTGGGACCCTTGTCCCGAACCCGTCAATTCGCAGCGGGAATGATGGTGGGGATACGCGCTTTGCGGAATGCCGCGAACTCGACGGCGGCGGCCACGAGAATGGCGACGATCATCGTGATCCCGAGGGAAAGCGGGTGCAGCACGGTGACGCCCTTGAGCAGAGTGAGCGCGAGGAACAGCAGGATGACCTTCGCCGCGTAACCGCCGAGCGCGATGAGCATCACGAGCGACGGGTCCTGCCCGGCGGATACCTTCATCATGCCCAGCGTGGACAGCGACGCGACCATCGCCAGCACGCCGCCGACCAGCGCGCCGAGGAAGCCGTGCAGTCCGTTGAGGACGGTGAAAAGCACAATGCAGACCAGGATGAACGGCGGGGTGAACAGCAGCGAGGCCCGCGTCATCGAGCGCGCCAGCTGGCGCACCGGAGCGGCGTGCGGGTTCTCCGGAGCCGTGGCCTGAGCCGGTGCCTGGGACGTCTCGGCCGCGGTGTCCGGCGTCTCGGTGTCGCTCACTGCATTCGCTCCTCGTTCGGTTCGACCCGCCAGTATAGACCGCCGGGGAAGTCAGACGCCGTGCCGGTGCCGCGAACGCAGCCTCGGCACCAGGGAAACCAGTACCGCGACCATCAGTGCGGCGCCAATCGCCCAGAACACGACCGGACTGTCGAAAATTGTGATGGAGACCGCGCCGAAAGACAGAATTCCGGCCCACAAATAGATCAGCAGCACCGCGCGCCGTTGCGAATGGCCGATTTCCAGCAGCCGGTGGTGCAGATGCATTTTGTCGGCGGCGAACGGGCTCTGCCCGCGCCGGGTGCGCCGGACGACGGCCATCACGAGGTCGAGCACCGGCACGAACAGCACCGCCACCACGACGACCAGCGGGGACAGCAGGGCCAGCGCGTCCGAGGCGGAGAACCGGGTGTAGTTGACCCGGCCGCTCGCCGAGGTGGTGGCCCCGGCGAGCATCAGCCCGATCATCATCGATCCGGAGTCGCCCATGAAAATTTTGGCCGGCTGGAAGTTGTACGGAAGGAAACCGAGACAGGCCCCGGCGAGCGCGGCGGCGATGAGCGCGGGCGGGTACGCGCCGAAGTCGCCGCCCGCGTTGTCGAGCAGGCCGATCGAGAACGCGCAGGTGGCGGTCGCGGCGATGAAGCCGAGCCCGCCGGCCAGCCCGTCGAGGCCGTCGACGAAGTTCATCGCGTTGACCATCACCACGACCATGACCACGGTCAGCAGCGCGCCCTGGTTCTTGTCCAGCACCAGCACCGAGCCGATGGAATCGGCGTTGCCGCCCCACGGCACCCAGAACGACACCCACTGCACGCCGAAGATGACGAGGATCCCGGCGCACATGACCTGTCCGGCGAGCTTCGTCCACGCGTCGAGTTCGAACCGGTCGTCCAGGATGCCGATGAGCGAGATGACGCCCGCCGCGAGCAGCACGCCGACCGCGTCGTAGGAGACGTCGAAGCCGTGGCTCAGCGCGGGCAGCTGGTGCGCGAGCCCCATCGCCGCGGCGATCCCGAGGTAGATGCCGACGCCGCCCATCCGAGGGATCGGCTTCACGTGCACGTCGCGCGCGCGGGGGTTGGCGATCGCGCCGATCCGGATGGCCACCCGCCGCACGACGCCGGTCAGCAGATAGGTCACCGCGGTCGCGGTCAGCGCTACGAGCAGGTACTCCCGGATCGGGAGAAGTCCTTGGACTACAGGCATGTGTCACGCCCGCCGGGAGGTCGGAGTCACGGCGCCACGCTACCGCGCCCGCGTGCTGCCCCGGTGAACGGCAGTCACTTCCCCGGCTCAGTCCAGGGTCTCTTCGGCGACGCCGATCACCTCGGCGATGGCGGCCTTCGTGACCGCGCCCTCGCGCAGCACCACCGGCTTGTCGCCGGTCAGGTCCACGATGGACGACGCCACCGGCTCGCCGCTCGACCCGCCGTCGAGATACACCGACACCGAATCGCCGAGCTGCTCCTGGGCTTCCTCGGCGGTCGAGGCCGGCGGACGCCCGGAGACGTTCGCGCTCGACACCGCCATCGGGCCGACGTCGCGCAGCAGCTCCAGCGCGACCGGGTGCAACGGCATCCGCAGCATCACCGTGCCGCGCGAGTTGCCGAGATTCCACTGCAGACTCGGCGCGTGCGGCAGCACGATCGACAGATCGCCGGGCCAGAACGCCTCGATGAGCGCCCGCGCCTGCGGCGGCACGCCGAGCACCAGACCGTCCACAGTGGACCAAGACCCGACGAGAACGCCGACCGGCATGTCCGGGCCGCGGTTCTTCGCCCGCAGCAACGCCTGGACGGCGCCGGAGTCGAACGCGTCGGCACCGATGCCGTACACCGTGTCCGTCGGCAGGACGACCAGCCTGCTCGACCGCACCGCGGCAGCCGCCGCGGACAGGCCTTCGGCTCGGGAATCGCGCTTGCCGCAGTCGTAGACCGCACTCATGAACGGCAGCCTAGCCCCCGCCTTGCGGCCCTCCGGAGCGCCCCGACGCAGGGCAGGCCGCGGAAGTTCGTGAGGGGAACCCCGAGGGAATCAGAGTCCCCCAGGGTTCCCCTCACGGACATTTGGAGCAGGGTGGGGTCAGGTGCCGTAAGTGGCCTGTTTGACCGCGAAGACGTTGCGGTTCCCCTTGCCCTCCTGCAGCGACCACAGCAGGTCCGCGTCCGTCGGGTCCTCCCAGTACGAGATGCTCTCGCCGTAGCTCACCCACGAGTGCGTGGCCGGGCCCGCGTTCGGGGCCCAGTAGTAGAGCTGTTTCTGGGTGGAGGAGTTGAACCACCAGCGGCCGTTGTGCGAGGCGACGCCGTTGAGGTTGTACCAGGGCAGTTGCAGGGCCTGGCTCGCCGTCGTGGAGGCGGCGAAGGTCGTCGCGCCCGCGGCGAACGGGAAGCGCACCGCGCGCGGGGCGCGGTTCGGGTACTGCGTGCAGTCGGCCTTGCAGGTGTACTCGGTCATCACGATCGACTTGCTCACCCGGTCCAGCGAGATGCTCGACCAGGACAGGTTCGTGCCGGACGTGGTGTGCGCGGCGACCGTGCCGACCTGCGGCAGGACGTAGCGGTAGTTGTGCGCGTAGTACTGGCCGCCGGAAAGGCCGATCTGGTCGGCCGTGCCGCCCGAGTTGACCTCGAGGATCTTGCGCATGTCGAAGACCCGCATGCCGCCGCCGGTGTCGGCGACGTACAGGTAGTCGCCGTACCAGGAGACGCCGCCGGCGTGGATCGGGATGTCCTTGTAGTTCGGCGAGGCGGTGGTGCCGGTCGGCTCGACGAGCAGGATCTTGCGGTACTTGTTCGGGTACGTCGCGTCCCAGTCGGCGAGCGTGATGCGGCTGCGGACCTGTTTGCCGCCGCACGCGTCGCGCGTGTACCAGCTGACCGCGACGAGCTGGTGCCCGTCGTAGTTGCCGCCGTTGTCCCCGCCGACCGCGTCGCGGCTGGTGGTGATGCCCTGCGGGTAGTTGGTGCAGTCGTCGTTGTCGCCGTCGTCGAACCGGAAACCGCCGGTCAGCCCGGCTGGGTTGAAGGTGGACGGCAGCGGTTTGCGGTCGTGGTTCGCGTTGTCCATCACGGTGTGCACCGCCCGGACGGGCAGCTTGGCCGCGAGACCGGAGTAGGCCGCGTCGTACTTGTGGTAATCCGAGGTCAGGGTGTATTCGCCGGCGGGAAGGGTGGTGGGCCCGGCCGCGGCGGAGGCGCCGGTCGCGCTCGCGGTGAGCGCGCTGGCGGCGATGAGCACGGCGCCGCATCCGGCACCGATTCGATGACGTAAGGACATGAGACTCCCCCAGAGTCTGGTCGACAGGCCGCCCCAAGGTAGGGGGTCGCCTGGTGGACGGGCAAGTGGTTGTCGCCCAGTCGAAAACGGTGCCATCCACCGGGAAGGCGGATGGCACCGTCAGCTGGTTCAGAATCCGATCGCGGTGCAGGCGGTGGTCGTGGTCTTCGACGGGTCGGCGATCGACGTCGCGGTCAGCTTCACCCGCGCGGCGTGCGGGGCGCCCGCCGAGCGTTTCGCGTACGCCTGGATTCGCGTCGAGTCGCCGAACTTGGCGGTGGCCAGCGCGTTCGGCAGGCGGACCTCCCAGCCGCGGGTGTCGGTGGACGCGCTCAGCCGGTAGGTGTCCTGGTCGTACGGGGCTGCCGCACCGCGCGCCGAACCCTGGTTCGACAGGCGGAAGTCGCAGGTAGCCAGTCCCCCGTGGGCGAACGCGGGCAGTGCGGGCCACAACCACGCGCCGCGCGCCTGCGGTCCGGCACCGTCGAGGGACGCGACGGTGATCGTGTACGACAGGACACCGCGGCTGTCCCGGTCGAGGTCGGTGACGAGGAAACGCAGCCGGTTGGCCTCGTCGATGTACTCGTAACCGCCAGCCGCGCCGGTGCCCGCCTTGAACGTGGCGTCGTTGAGCTGCCGGTAGTCACCGACGGTGATCTTGACCGGCGTGCCGTCCTGGCGTACGTAGTCGGTCAGCCCGATGTCCTGCGGGTTCGCGTCCACGATCCATTCGAACGGCGCCGCGTCGCGGGTTTTGGTCTTGGCCAGCAGGACGCCGGAGTCCGGGGCGAACGAGTCCGAACCCATCCGGTCGACGACCTCGACGCTGTAGTGGTTGTATCCGCCGCCGTCGCACTTCGGGTCCGTCTTCGGATCGCACTTGGGCGAACGGTCGCCGCCGGTGAGCGCGATCATGATGCCCGCGTACGCACCCTGTTCGGGCACCGCCTCGCGCGCGGTCACCCGAGCGGTGACCGGACCGGTCGTGGCGAGCTTGTTCCGGTCGAGCTGCAGGACCGCGTTCGGATCGACGATGCCGAGCTTGATCTTGTTGCGCAGCATGTGGTGCGCGCCCATCGAACCGCCTTCGGTCGCCGGGATCTGCCAGCGCGTGTGCGGACCGCCGGGACCGTTGAAACTACCGCGCGACAGCATTTCCCATGGCCCGGTGTACGCACGCCGGGGCGGGTTGCCGAACGGGTTGTTGTAGTTGTCGCCGATGCCGAGGATGTGGCTGAACTCGTGCGCGTACACGGCCTGGCCGGAGCTTTCCCCCTGCGTTGACGATCCTTCGACCGCGTTGGGCCAGATGCTCGCCGCCGAGGCCCACGACGTCCACGGCACGTAGCGCGTGTGCGCCCAGTTCGGATCGCCCGGTTTGCTGCCCGGCGGACCGAATTCGGCGGGCACGTTCTCCTTCGCGCCGAACTTCATCTCGCCGAACTCCTGCCACGTGGAGCTTTCGTCCTGGCCCGCGGAGAGGAAGAAGATGAAGTCGAACTGATCGGCGATCGGACCGACGTCGGCGCGCCAGGCGTCGCCCGCGTCCTTGCGCAGGTCACGGGTGCAGTCGGCGGTGGGCGGGCAGTCCTGCGGTTGCATTTCCATGCCGTACTCGAAGGATTTGCCGGGCATCCGGTAGGGGCCGAACGCGGTGAGGTCGACGCCGAAGCGGCCGCCGGAGTCCTCCATCCAGTACTCGTTGATGGTGTGGCCGTGGTTGAGGGTTTCGGGTTTGTTGAGGAAATCCTGGTAGTACTGCGCGACTTTCCCGCGCGGCAGATTGCTCGCCGACGGCGACGGATTGCCGAAGACGGTCGAATGCGGCGCCTTGGTGACGACGAAATCCGCGTCCGGGTAGTCGGCGAGCACGACGGCACCCTTGAACTTGCGCACGGTCGGTTTCAGGGACGGGTCGGCCCAGTCGGTGCCGGGCACCTGGCGGTAGTCCTGCCAGGTCATGCTGGCCTGGTCGACCCAGTGCGCGGAGTCGAGCGGCGCGGGCCAGCCCTGGGTGAGCGGATCGGCCGCGGCGGTCCCGGCGAGCAGCGCGGGGGCCAGCGCCGCGATCGCCACGACGACGGCGGCACGGTTCCGGGTGCGGTTCCAGAGGCGGTTTCGGGTGCGGTTCCGGCGGGGTAAGGGGGATCTCATCCTCGCTCCTCACAGTCCGCCGGTACGCCCGGCGGTCCCGACGCCCGACGCTAACGGTGATCGTTAGGCGAGCGAACGAGATCCACCCCGCTGCCGCACGACGAAAGTCGGGCAAGGCATCGGCAAAGGTGCGAATGGCCCAGTGCTGCCAACCGGTGCGGTGGTCGGCTGTGAGGGGTCCCTTCACGGACCGCCGCTGGTCGTGAGGGCCACCTTCACGGACTCTGAGTCCCCCGGGGTTCCCCTCACGGACGCCAACGGGCCGTGAAGGACCCCCTCACGGACCTCCGCGGTACGTGAGGGCCACCTTCACGGACGTCAGCGGGCCGTGAAGGGCCCCTTCACAGACGTAGATTCCCTCAAGGAGTCCTTCACGGACAGGCCGGGAGCGGGAGCGTCAGCCCAGGCGGCGGGCGGTGACGAACCGGGCGCGGCCGGTGTAGTCCGGGTGGTCCTCGACCCCGGTCAGCACCCGGCGGGCCCGCACCAGGGCCGGGACTGCCGAGCCGTGCGTGTCGTCGTGTTCGATCGCCAGGCCGCCGCCGGGGCGCAGCAGCCGGGCACCGGCCGCGATCGCGTGCCGGATCACCGCCAGGCCGCTTTCCTCGGCGAAGACCGCGCGTGCCGGGTCGTGCTCGCCGACCTCGGGCGGGACCGGCGTTCCCTCCGGCACATACGGCGGGTTGCAGAGCACCAGATCCACGAGACCGTCCAGCTCGGCGAACATCGTCGGGTCCGCGATGTCGCCGGAGTAGAGCCGGATCGGGGTGTTGCCGGCCGCGCTGTGCACGTCGGCGTTGTGCCGGGCCCAGGCGAGCGCCTGCGGGTCGACGTCGACCGCGTAGACCACCGCGTCCGGGCGTTCGTGGGCCAGCGCCAGCGCCAGCGCGCCGGAGCCGGTGCACAGGTCGACCACCACCGGGTATTCGCGGCCCTGCAGGAACTTCACGCCCCATTCGAGCAGCAGTTCGGTCTCCGGGCGGGGGACGAACACGCCCGCGCCGACGTTGACCGTGATGTTGCCGAGCGCGGCCCATCCGGTCAGGTACTGCAGCGGGATCCGTTTGGCGCGCTGCGCGACCAGCTGGCCGATCGCGTCGATCACCGGCGGGTCGACCAGCGGCACCATCGGCAGCCTGCCCCGTTCGACGCCGAGCACGTGCGCGGCGATGAGATCCGCGTCCGACCGCGGCGATTCCACGCCCGCCTCGGTGAGGATCCGGGTGGCCTCCATGATGGCCAGGCGCAGCGGCTGCCGATTCACTGGTCGTCCTTCACTCGTCGAAACTCCCCCTGCCGGGGGTGCTGCCCAGCGTATCGATCCCCGGCCGCGCGGGCCTCACGCCTTGCCGAGATACCCGGACAGGACTTCGCGCCGTTGAGCGAGATCTCCCATCCGGCGGTCCACTTCGGCCAGTTCCCCGCGCAGCCTGCGCACCAGGTCCGGGCACAGGTCGAGGTGCGCGGCGGGTCCGATCGCGCACTCGAGCATCTCGGCGATCATCTCCGTGGTCAGGCCCGCGGCCAGCAGTTTCCGGATCTGCCGCACGCGGATGACGGCCTCTTCCCCGTACACGCGGTAGCCGCTCGAGTTGCGGGCCGAGTCGAGCAGCCCCTGCTCGCCGTAGTACCGCAGCAGCCGCGATGCCACGCCGGTGCGCTGCGAGAGTTCGCCGATCAGCATCCGATTTTCCCCTGAATCTGGCCTTCACACTGGTGTCAATCCTTAACGTCGCGGACATGACAGAACATTTCGTTCGCGGCCGAGGCCCCGGCCTGCTGCTCGCGCACGGCGCGGGCGGCGGCGTGACCGCCAACTTCGGCCCGCTCCTGGACGACCTCTCCCGCCACACACCGTGGTCGGGGCCGATTACCCCGCCGCGGGCGGCACCCTCGACGAACTCGCCGACGGCCTGGTCAAGACCGCCGTCGACGCCGGCGTCGAGAAGTTCACCGTGCTCGGCTACTCGCTCGGCACCGCCGTCGCGGTGCGCGCGGCCACCCGGCACCCCGACCGCGTGACCGGGCTCATCCTGACCGCCGGGTTCACCCGGCCGGACGCGCGCCTGCAGCTGGCCCTCGACGTGTGGGCGCACCTGCTGGAGGGCGACCGCACCCTGCTCGCCAAGTTCCTGATGCTGACCGCCGTCAGCGAGCCCTTCCTCGCCTCGCTCTCGCCCGACCAGCTCGCCGAGGCGGTAGCCGGGCTGGCCTCGTCGGTGCCTGAGGGCACGGCGAAGCAGGTCGAGCTGGCCCGGAGCATCGACACCCGGGCGGAACTGGCGTCGATCGCGGTCCCGACATTGGTGATCGCCACGACCCTGGACGCCCTCGTACCGCCGCGGCATTCGCGGGAGCTGGCCGACGGCATTCCCGGTGCGGAGCTGGTCGAGATCGCGACCGGGCACGGCATCACCGACGAAGCGCCGGACGCCTGGCTGACCGCGATCCGGAAGGGGCTGCGATGAGCCGCCAGGTCGTTCTGCCGAACGAATCGCCCGACCTGACCCCGCAGCGCCTCGCCTCGCTGGCCCGGCTGGCCGAGGAGCTGGGTTACGAGTCCGTCTGGCTGCCGGACCACGTGCTGCCGCCGGAACCGTTCGGCGAGGTCTTCGGCGGGGTGTACGAGCCGCTGGCCACGCTCGCCTACCTGGCCGCCGCGACCGAGCGCGTGCAGCTCGGCACATCCGTGCTGATCGCGCCGCTGCGCGAGCCGTATCTGCTGGCCAAACAGGCCGCGACGATCGACCGGCTGTCCGGGCACCGGCTGATCCTCGGCGTCGGCGTGGGATGGAACGAGCCGGAGTTCGCCGAGATCGGCGCGGACTTCTCCCGCCGCGGAGCGACCTTGGACGACACGCTTTCGCTGCTGGACCAGCTGTTCACCACCGGACGCGGCCGGGCCGGCGGGTACTTCGCGCCCCAGCCGGCGGGACGGATTCCGATCCTCGTCGGCGGGAACTCGACGGTCGCGCTGCGCCGGGCGGTCCGAGCCGGGGATCAGTGGGTGAGTGCGGGTCTTTCGCCGGAGGTCTTCGCGGAACGGGTCGCGACGCTGGCCCGGCTCGACCCCGAACGGCGAGTGCGGCGGATTGCCCGGCAGCAGTTCGAGGAAGGGACGGCCGTCGAGACCTACCGCGCGTATCGGGAGGCGGGGGCGGACGCGGTGGCGGTGCACTTCGGGAGTGACGAGGGGTACGAGGAGCGGATGACCGCGTTCGCCGCGGCAACCGCATGAGCTGAGCCCCGAGGCCGCCCCCTAGACTCCGCCCGGTGAGATCCAGGGACCTGCGCTTCGGCCTCGGGGTATTCGTCGCCTCGCTCGGGTTGTTGCTGCTGCGGTTCCTCGTGCCGCGTCCGGTCGGGATGGCCGACAACGGCGACGGCTGGCGGTTGCTGTGCCAGCTCGGCGGGAGGCAGCCGGACCGGCCGCTGGAAGGCTTCGTCCGGTTCAGTTACGGGTCCGCGCCGCCGTGTGATTCCGCGTACGTCTCCAGCCAGACCTGGCTCGACTGGGCGGCGGGCAAGATCGGCGCGCTGTTCGGCGCGTCCGGCGTGCTGAACCTGCTGGTGCTCGGCGTGCTCACCTGCGTACTGGTCGCGGGGGCCATCACCGTCACTGTGCTCGGCCTCGACCTGAACCGGCGAAACCGGCTGATCTCCACGGTGTTGCTGCTGCTCGTCATGGGCGACTCGGCGTTCTTCGGCTACTTCGCGTCGGTGCTCAGCGAGGGCGCGGCCTTCCTCGGCATCCTGCTGATCTGCGGCGGACTGTTCCTGTTGCACCGCACCGGAAAGCTGCGCTATGCCGGTGCCGCGGTGACTGTCCTCGGTGGACTCATCGGGATCAACGCCAAATCGCAGACCCTGTTGCTCATCCCGCTTTTCGCGCTCGCGCTGCTGCTGACCCGGCCGTCCGGCACGCGCGGACGCCACCGCTGGGTGCTGCCGCTGACGGTGCTCGCGATCACCGGCGCGGGCACCTTGGCGATCCAGTCCCAGGGCGACCCGGCCAACGCGGAATACCGCGAGGCCAACATGTACCACGCGGTCTTCGACTCCATTGTGGACGGAAAGCACGACACGAAGGCCGACCTCGCCGCGCTCGGGCTGCCGGAGTCGTTCGCGCAGTACGTCGGCACCGGCTGGTGGGGCGAGCACGCGGCCTGGCACGACCCGCTTTACCCGCAGTACAAGGACAAAATCAGCCGCCGCAACGTGCTGAACTACTACGCGACGCATCCCGCGCGGACGGCGGAAATCCTGCAGCAGGGCGGGGTCGACGCGCTCACCGCCCGGCCGGCGAACCTCGGCAGCTTCGGCGAACAGTCCGGACAGCCGCGGCTCGCAAAGGAGTACCGGGTGCCGGTGTTCTCCGGTCTCGCCGCGCTGGTCGCGCCGCTCGGATTGTTCGTGCTGGTGCCGATTTGGGTGCTCGTCGGCTGGGCCGGGGTACGCGCGTTCCGCCGGAACCGGCGCGAGTACGGGATTGTCGCGTTCCTGCTGGTGTTCTTCGCCGCCGGACAGCTCGGCCTGTCCGCCTTGGGCGAAGGCATCGAAGGCGTGAAACACCAGCTGCTGACGCTGTTCCCGACCGTGCTGGCCGTGGTGTTCGCGGTCCTCAGCCTGCTCCCCCGCGCGGCAGCCGCGCCGGAGCACACTGAGGACCCGAGCGCCGAGGAAATCCCCGCCGCCGTCTAGGAATCAGCCCCGCCTGCGCGGCGAGCCGCTCCTCCCGGTCGGCCGCCGCCAGCGCGTCCAGCACGCCGTCCAGTTCGCCGTCGAGAACCTGGTCCAGGTTGTACGCCTTGTAGTTCACCCGGTGGTCCGAAATCCGGTTCTCCGGGAAGTTGTACGTCCGCACGCGCTCCGACCGGTCGACCGTCCGAACCTGCGAACGGCGGGCGTCCGACGCCTTCGCCGCCGCCTCTTCCTCGGCGATCGCCTGCAGCCGGGCCTGCAGCACCTGCAGCGCCCGCGCGCGGTTCTGGATCTGCGACTTCTCGTTCTGGCACGACACGACGATCCCGGTCGGCAGGTGCGTGATCCGCACCGCCGAGTCGGTGGTGTTGACGCTCTGCCCGCCGGGCCCGGACGAGCGGAACACGTCGATGCGCAGGTCGTTCGGGTCGATTTCGACCTCGACCTCTTCCGGCTCCGGGTAGATCAGCACGCCGGACGCGGAGGTGTGGATGCGGCCCTGCGATTCGGTGGCCGGCACCCGCTGCACGCGGTGCACTCCGCCTTCGAACTTCAGCCGCGCCCACACGCCTTCGACGTCCGCGGTCTTGCTCTTGAGCGACAGCGTGACGTCCTTGTAGCCGCCGAGATCCGACTCGGTCGAGTCGAGCACCTCGGCCTTCCAGTTGTGCCGCTCGGCGTAGCGCAGGTACATCCGCAGCAGGTCGCCGGCGAACAGCGCGGACTCCTCGCCGCCCTCGCCGGACTTGATCTCCATCACGACGTCGGAGCCGTCGTACGGGTCGCGCGGCAGCAGCAGCTCGGTGAGTTTCGCTTCCAGCTGCGGGATTTTCGCCGTCAGCTCGTCGGCCTCGGCGGCGAACGCGGCGTCCTCGGCAGCCAGTTCCTTGGCCGCGGAAAGATCGTCGCGGGCCTGGTCCAGCTCGCGCACCGCGCGCACGACCGGGCTCAGCTCGGCGTAGCGGCGGCCCAGTTTGCGAGCCCGGGCCTGGTCGGCGTGCACCGCCGGGTCGGCGAGCTGCTGTTCCAGCTGGGCGTGCTCGTCGAGCAGCCCCTTGAGCGAACTCGAATCCACTTCGCCGTCTCCCTTTCCCGAACGGGCCCGGACAGAACAACGGCGCCCACCCGGGCGTGCGGGTGGGCGCCGTTGGACAAGCTACTTGGCGTCGGTCTTCTGCTGACGCTTGCCGTAGCGCTTCTCGAACCGGGCAACCCGGCCACCGGTGTCCATGATCTTCTGCTTGCCGGTGTAGAAGGGGTGGCAGTTCGAGCAGATCTCGACGTGGATCTGACCCGACTCCTTCGTGCTGCGGGTGACGAAGCTGTTCCCGCAGTTGCACGTGACGGTCGTGGTCACGTATTCGGGGTGAATACCGCTCTTCATGGTGTCCTCTCTCGTTGGCCCCGGGTCCCCAGTCAGGGGTGAACCGGTGCCGGACTTCAGCGGGTCATTCTGCCAGACGCGCTGGCAAGGGCTTCAACACACCCCGGTGACCAGGTATTCCAGCGCCGGACGCCACCGTGGGTAGTGAAGGACATTCGCATTGTACGGATTTTGTACCCCGTGGCGTGAAGCTGGCCGAGTTCGTGAATCGCTCACTTACTGGAGGTCCGGACATGCGCACGACCGACCTGCTCACCCGGCTCGCGAAGCCGGCCGCGGTGCTCGCACTGGCCGCTTCCGCCGCGGTCTTCGCGCCTGCCGCGAATGCTTCCGGCGGAATCACCGCGGCGGACGTCAACCCTGCCGCCGGGACGTTCTCGGAGCTGTCCGAGGCGAACCTCGCCGGGGCGGGCGACGGCACTCCGGCCGGAGCCGTCGCCTGGTACAAGGCGCACGCCGGAAGCACCGGGTGGGAGCACTATTGCGAGAAGGCCGCGGAGAACTCCTACGGCACCACCGGGGTCTGGGCGTCGGCCAACGCGCACTGGAACGGGGCCAGCCCGAAGCACACCAGCGGGAAGCCGCCCGCCGGTTCGTTCGTGTACTGGAACATCAGCGCCTACGGCCACGTCGGCATCGCGGACGGCAACGGCGGTTTCTACGCCACGAGCGTCGGCGGCAAGATCGGCCACGGCAGCTCCACGAGCTACTTCAACAACTACCGCGGCTGGACCCCCGCCGCCGTCCCCCGCCACTGAGCGGTGGATGCCGCTCATGCCTGCCATCCCCCGCATGAGCGGCTGAGCCGGCGGAGCGCTCCCCTGCGCCGGGAGCGCTCCGCCGGCTCGCAGCACAGCTACCGTGAAACTGTCACGCAGCGGTAGCCGTCCGCGGACATGCGGCCGACATCGTGCGAGACATGCGCATTCGATCTTCCGCGCTGCTGCTCGGTACCGTGCTGGCCGCCACCGTGATCCAGGCCAGCCCAGCCTCCGCGATCGTCGGCGGCACCGAGTCTTCGCAGCCTTACTCGTTCCTCGTTTCCCTCCAGTACGACGCGCCCCGGCCCGACGGGCATCGCTGCACCGGCGTGCTCATCGGCTCGCAATGGGCGTTGACCGCCGGACATTGCGCCAACACGCCCACTGGGGCGATCACGGCGGTCCCTCGCGGCTGGAACGTCCGGGTCGGCTCGCTGGACACGAAGTCCGGCGGCGAACTGGTCGCGGTCGACAAGTTCTATCGCCGCCACGCCAGCTACAACCCGCCGGGCGAAGACCTGACTGTGCTGCATCTGGCTCGGCCGGTCCGGGCGCAGCCGGTCCGGCTGACGACCAGCACCCCGGCCGTCGGCACCGCGGTCCGGATTCTCGGCTGGGGCGCTACTTCCCTGTCCTGCACGGACTTCGCCGATCCGGTCTGCTTTCCCCGGAAGCTGCACGAAGCCGACACCGTGGTGCAGCCGCTCGCGCAATGCTGGGACGACAACGGAATCTCGCCGCCGCTGTGCATCGGGAGCCTGAAAGACGGCGTCGGGCCGGGCGTGACCGACTCCGGCGGACCGGCGCTGGTCCGGGACGGCGCCGGATGGGCGTTGGCCGGAACGGTGGTCGGCTCGGGCATCCGCGGCGCCGACCTGCCGGACCTGTACGTCGACGTGACGCGGAATGCCGGATGGATCAACGGAATCGTGTCCGGCACCGCGGTTCCGCCGGACACGGTCATCCCCAACGTGGAAGGCACCGCGAAGATCGGCGAATGCATGGGTTCGGTGATCCGGCCGCGCACCGCTCGGGATTCGGATCCGGCGCTGGCGCTGACCAACGGGCATTGCGTGCCGGGCAACCGGCCGGAACCGGGGAAAGCGCTGGTGAATCAGCCTGCCGGGCTGGACAAGGCAATTCCCATCGCCGATCGGCAGGGATATCCGAAGACGACCGCCAAGGCGACCCGGCTGGCGTACGCGACGATGACCGGCACCGACCTCGCGCTGTACCGGCTGGACCGGACCTACGCCCAGCTCGCGGCCGCTGGTGCCAAGGTGTTCCGGCTGTCGTCCTCCCCGATGCGGACCGGGGACCGGATGCAGATGGCCTACGAGAGTCACCGGCCGAAGTGCACGGTGGCGGCCGTGGTGCCGCATCTGCGGGAAGGCGGCTGGCAGCAGGATCAGTCGGTGCGCTACGCCGACAGCGACGAATGCGTCAGCCTGCCCGGCTACTCCGGGACGGCGCTGCTGTCGCCGGACGGGAACACCGTGGTGGGAATCAACAACACCCACAACCGCGACGGCGAGTCGTGCACCGAGGGCAACCCGTGCGAGGTGGCGGCGGACGGGACGGTCACCGCGGTCAAGGGCCGCAGCTACGGACAGCAGGTGTCGGCCATCAACGGATGCCTCGCTCCGGGGAACCGGATCGATCTGGACCGGCCGGGCTGCCGGTTGACCGGGAGCCGCGCCACGGCGGCGTGAAACGAAAGCGGCCCGCCCCGGAAACCCGGGGCGGGCCGCTTCGCGTCGAGGCGAGACTCAGTCGTCGTCTCCGCCGCCGAGGGCGGTCTTCGAGACCTGCATCAGGAATTCGATGTTGGTCTTCGTCTTGCGCAGCCGCGAGATCAGCAGGTCGATGGCCTGCTGGGAGTCCAGCGCGTGCAGCACGCGGTGCAGCTTGTGCGTGACGGCCAGCTCGTCCGGCGAGAGCAGCAGCTCCTCCTTGCGGGTGCCGGACGGGTTGACGTCGACCGCCGGGAACACGCGGCGCTCGGAGATCTTGCGGTCCAGCTTGAGTTCCGCGTTGCCGGTGCCCTTGAACTCCTCGAAGATCACCGTGTCCATCGTGGACCCGGTCTCCACCATCGCGGTCGCGAAGATGGTGAGCGAGCCGCCGTTCTCGATGTTGCGCGCGGCGCCGAGGAAACGCTTCGGCGGGTACAGCGCGGTCGAGTCGACACCACCGGACAGGATCCGGCCGGACGCCGGCGCGGCCAGGTTGTAGGCCCGGCCGAGACGGGTGATCGAGTCGAGCAGCACGACCACGTCGTGGCCCATTTCGACCAGGCGCTTGGCCCGTTCGATGGACAGCTCGGCGACCGAGGTGTGGTCGGACGGCGGGCGGTCGAAGGTGGAGGCGATGACCTCGCCCTTCACCGACCGCTGCATGTCGGTGACCTCTTCCGGACGCTCGTCGACCAGCACGACCATGAGGTGGGCCTCGGGGTTGTTGGTCGTGATCGCGTTCGCGATGTCCTGCATGATCGTGGTCTTACCGGCCTTCGGCGGGGACACGATCAGCGCTCGCTGGCCCTTGCCGACCGGCATGATCAGGTCGATCACGCGGGTGGTGAGCTTGTGCGGCTCGGTTTCGAGGCGCAGCCGCTCGTTCGGGTACAGCGGGGTCAGCTTGGTGAAGTCGGGACGGCGCTTGGCCTCGTCCGGCTCCAGCCCGTTGATCGAGTCGACGCGCACCAGCGGGTTGAACTTCTGCCGCTGCTGCTCGCCCTCGCGCGGCTGGCGCACGACACCGGTGATCGCGTCGCCGCGGCGCAGGCCGAACTTGCGGACCAGCGACAGCGACACGTACACGTCGTTCGGCCCGGCCAGGTAGCCCGAGGTGCGCACGAACGCGTAGTTGTCGAGCACGTCCAGGATGCCGGCGACCGGCAGCAGGACGTCGTCCTCGCGGATCTCGGTGTCCGGCGCGCCGCCCTCGCGCTGGCCGCCCCCGCTGCCCCGGCGGCGGCGGTCGCGGAAGCGGCGCCCGCGGCGGCCGCCTTCCTCGTCGTCGTCCTGCGGGCCGTTGTTCCGGTTGTCCTGCTGGTTGTTCCGCTGCCGGTTGTCCTGCCCGCCGCGGTTGTCGCGGTTTCCGTCCCGGTTGTCGCGGTTTCCGTCGCGGTTGTCCCGGTTGTTGTCGCGGTTGTCGCGGTTGCCGCCCTGGCGGTCGCCGCGCTGGTCGCGCTGGCCGTCGCCCCGGTTCGCGCCGCCGCGGCGGCGGCGGTTGCGGCCGCCCTCCTCGGACTGTCCCTCGGACTGGCCCTCGGAACGGTCGTGCCGCTCCGGGCGCTCCTGCGCGGCGGGCTTCTCGGCGGGAGCCTGCGCGGTCTCCGCCTTCGGGGCCTCGGCCTTGGGCGTCTCCGCCTGGACCGGCTCGGCCTTCGGCTCCGCGCTGGGAGCCTTGGCGGCCTCGGACTTGGGCGCGTCGGACTTGGCCCGGCGGGCGGGCTTCTCCGCCTTGACCGGCTCGCCGACACCGTCGAGCGGCAGCGTCTCGGCCGTCGCGGCGGTGCGCTTCTTGCTCTTGCCCTGGCGCTCGCGGATCGCGGCGATCAGGTCCCCCTTGCGCATGCCGGTGGTCTCGCCCACGCCCAGTTCGCCCGCCAGCTGGCGGAGTTCGGCGATGACCATTCCGGACAGGCCCCCGGTGCGGCGCTTCGGAGCGGCCGCGGCCCCATTGGTCTCAGCGGCCGCGGCGGGGGTCTCCACGTCGCCGCTCAACAGATCGGTGTTGCTCACACATGTCCTTCCTGACCGATCCACGTTCCAGGTGGATCAGCGGACTGCCGCCGGTAGCGAGACGGCTTCTGCCTCCGATGCGGACGGCTCGCGCCCAGCCGTGCGAGACACAGCGAAGCGCCGCCAGCACAGGGTGTTTGCCCCCTCCGGACGGAGAAAGCGGAATTCGGCACCGCCGGAACCGGAAACCCGCCTGCGTCCCTCCGCCTCCCGCGTGCCAGGCGGTGCGGAATCGGCGGATCGACGAAGGATGCGGACCGGAGCCGCCGCTAGGGGCGAACAGGCCCGGCATCGGGTGCGGAAACGCACGGTGATCGAACGCCCCCGAGGGTAGACCGCGCCCTGTCCGGGTGCAACAACCACCCCCCGCGTGGCGCACGCTGCCGCCCAGCCTGTGACCAGGTCGTCACCTGGCCACAACCTGCACGCCATCGCGGTCCACCGGCAATTCGGCGAGGTCGAAACCGGTAACGTCTACACCTGTCGGAAGTATTCCGGTCAGCGTGAGAGCGAGCACAGTCGGCCCGGCCCCGGAGATCGTGGCGGGCACGCCCTGGGCACGCAGCGTGCGCACGAGCGCCGTGCTCGCCGGGTACGCCTCGGCGCGGTAATCCTGGTGCAACCGGTCCTCAGTGGCCGCCATCAGCAGTTCGGGCCGCTCGGTGACGGCCAGCACGGCGAGCGCCGCCCGTCCCGCGCTGTGCGCCGCGTCCACGTGCGGGACCTGCGCTGGCAGCAGGCCGCGCGTGGTGTTGGTGGACGACTTCTCCGCTGGCACCGCGACCACCGGCCGGATCGCCGGGTTCGGCTCCACGCGCTCGGCGCGGAACCGGCCGTCCTCGGCCCAGGCCACCGCGAGCCCGCCGAACAGGCTCGCCGCAGCGTTGTCGGCGTGTCCCTCGAACTCGGCCGCGAGCTGGAGCGCGTCGTCGTCGAGCGGACGCTCGGCCAGCGCGTAGCCCAGCGCCACGCCGGTCACCACCGCGGCGGCCGACGAACCGAGGCCGCGCGCGTGCGGAATGCTGTTATGGCAACGAAGATGCAGGCCCGGCACCTGGACGTCCAGGTGCTCGCACGCCCGCCGGATCGCGCGGACCACCAGGTGGGATTCGTCGGTCGGGACGTCCTCGACGCCGCCGGCCCCCGCGTCGAGCACCTCGATCTTCAGCCCGCCCTCGGTGACCTGCAGTTCGACCACGTCGTAGCGGGCCAGCGCGAGGCCGAGCGCGTCGAATCCCGGGCCGAGGTTCGCCGTGGACGCCGGGACGGTCGCGCGGAACGCGGGCAGCGCCGTCATCGCAGGTCCAGCGCCGCCGCCACGGCCGTCGGGTCGACCGCGAGCGGTTCCACCTCGACGTTGCCTTCCAGCGCCGTGGCCGGGTCCTTCAGGCCGTGCCCGGTGACCGTGCAGACCACCTTCGCGCCCTTCGGCAGCCGTCCGTCGGCCGCGGTGGCCAGCAGGCCGGCCACGCTCGTCGCGGACGCGGGCTCCACGAACACGCCCTCGCGGCGGGCCAGCAGCCGGTACGCCTCAAGGATCTTCTCGTCGGTGATCGCCTCGAACAGCCCGTCCGACTCGTCGCGCGCGGCCACCGCGCCCGCCCAGGACGCCGGGCTGCCGATGCGGATCGCGGTCGCGATGGTGTCCGGGTCGGAAACCGGCTCGCCGTGCACCAGCGGCGCGGCGCCGGCGGCCTGGAAACCGAACATCCGCGGGGTGTTCTTGACCACACCGTCGGCCGCGTACTCCGAATAGCCCTTCCAGTACGCGGTGATGTTGCCCGCGTTGCCGACCGGGAGGCAGTGCACGTCCGGGGCCTCGCCGAGCACGTCGCAGATCTCGAACGCGGCGGTCTTCTGCCCGGCGATGCGCACCGGGTTGACCGAGTTGACCAGCGTGACCGGGTAGTCCGCGGCGGTCTTGCGGGCGAGTTCGAGGCAGTCGTCGAAGTTGCCGTCGACCTGCAGGATCCGCGCGCCGTGCAGGACGGCCTGGGCGAGTTTGCCCATCGCGATCTTGCCTTGGGGCACCAGCACCGCGCAGGTGAGCCCGGCCCGCGCGGCGTACGCGGCGGCCGAGGCCGAGGTGTTGCCGGTGGACGCGCAGATCACCGCTTTGAGGCCGCTGGCCAGCGCGTGCGTGATCGCCACGGTCATCCCGCGGTCCTTGAACGAGCCGGTCGGGTTCGCGCCCTCGACCTTCAGGTACACCTCGGCGCCGGTCAGCTCGGACAGGTGCGCGGCGGGCAGCAGCGGGGTGTTGCCCTCGCCGAGCGTGACCACGCGCGCCCCGTCGGGGACCGGAACCCGGTCGCGGTACGCCTCGATAATTCCCGGCCACGCACTCATGCGTCTTCGCCTTCCACCCGCATCACGCTGACAACCTCGTGCACCACATCGAGTTTCGCGATTTCGTCCACAGTGGACTGCAAAGCCGCGTCGGGCGCAAGATGAGTCACCACGACGAGGCTCGCGGTGTCGTTCGCATCGCGCTGGCGCACCGCGGCGATGCTCACGCCGTGCGCGGCGAACGCTTGTGCCACCTGGGCGAGCACGCCCGCGCGGTCCGCGACATCGAGGCTCACGTGGTAGCGCGTCGGTGTCTGGCCCATCGGCCGCACCGGCAGCGCGGCGTGCGCGGATTCGCGCGGGCCTCGGCCGCCGAGGACCTGGTTGCGCGCGACCGCGACGAGATCGCCGAGCACCGCGCTGGCGGTCGGCGCGCCGCCGGCACCCTGGCCGTAGAACATCAGCTCGCCAGCGGCGTCCGCTTCGACGTAGACCGCGTTGAACGCGCCGCCGACGCCAGCCAGCTGGTGGCTGCGCGGAATCATCACCGGATGCACGCGGGCGGACACCGATTCCGCACCGTCGTCCGCAGTCACGCGTTCGCAGATCGCCAGCAGCTTCACCGTGCGGCCGAGCGTGCGCGCCGCGGCCAGATCGGACGCCGTGACGTCCGCGATGCCTTCGCGGTGCACGTCTTTCGCGGTGACCCGGGAGTGGAACGCCAGCGAGGCAAGGATCGCGGCCTTCGACGCGGCGTCGTAGCCGTCGACGTCCGCCGTCGGGTCCGCCTCGGCGTACCCGAGCCGGCTGGCCTCGTCGAGCGTTTCGGCGTAGCCCGCGCCGGTGGCGTCCATCGCGGAGAGGATGTAGTTGGTGGTGCCGTTGACGATCCCCATCACGCGGGTGATCCGGTCGCCCGCCAGCGATTCGCGCAGCGGGCGCAGCAGCGGGATGGCCCCGGCGACGGCCGCCTCGAAGTACAGGTCCGCGCCGCTGGCGTCGGCCGCCTCGAACAGTTCGGCCGAATGCTCGGCGAGCAGCGCTTTGTTGGCGGTGACCACGGATTTGCCCGCGTTCAGCGCGGCGAGCAGCCAGCTGCGCACCGGGTCGATCCCGCCGACCAGCTCGACCACCACGTCGACGTCTTCGCGGGCCACGAGCGCCGCGGCGTCGTCGGTCAGCAGTTCGGCGGGCAGCTCCGGGTGCTTGTCCGGCCGCCGCACCGCGATGCCGGCCAGCTCCACCGGCGCGCCCGCGCGGGCGGCCAGCTCGGCCGCCTGTTCGGTGAGCAGCCGGGCGACCTCGCTGCCGACCGTGCCGCAGCCGAGCATGGCGACCCGGATGGCGGGACGATCAGTTGGAGACAGGCTCTTCGGAGACACAGTGGACACTTCTCAAACCTCCAGGCGCAGCATGTCGTCCGTCGTCTCCCTGCGCAGCAGCAGCCGGGCGGCGCCGTTGCGCACGGCGACCACCGCGGGCCGAGGCAGCCGGTTGTAACCGCTGGCCATCGCGTAGCAATAGGCACCGGTCGCCGCGACGGCCAGCAGGTCGCCGGGAGCCAGGGTGTCTGGCAACCAGCAGTCTCGGACGACGATGTCGCCGGACTCACAGTGTTTTCCCACCACGCGAGACAAAGCCGGGGTCACCGGTTCGTCTCCGTCGGCCGCGGACCGGGAAACCACCCGGCAGTCGTACACCGCGTCGTAGAGCGCGGTACGGATGTTGTCGCTCATGCCGCCGTCGACGCTGACGTAGCGGCGGGCGGTCTCGTCGCCGAGCGCGACGTCCTTGATCGTGCCCACCTCGTACAGCGTGAACGTGCCCGGGCCGGCGATCGCGCGGCCGGGTTCGCCCGCGATGCGCGGCACCGGAAGCTCCGCGTACGCGCATTCCTTGCGGACGATCTCGCGGATCTGCGTGATCATCTGCGAGGGCGGCGGCGGGTTGTCCTTTTCGGTGTAGGCGATACCGAAACCACCGCCGAGGTCGACGACGTTCATCTGCTCCAGCAGATCCCGGCCGTGTTCCTTGGCCAGTTCGGCGAGCAGCCCGACGACGCGGCGCGCGGCGACCTCAAACCCGTCGGCGTCGAAGATCTGCGAGCCGATGTGGCTGTGCAGGCCGACCAGCTTGAGCGACGGCGCATTCAGCACCCGGCGCACGGCCTCGGCAGCGTCGCCGGAAGCCAGCGAGAAGCCGAATTTCTGGTCCTCGTGCGCGGTCGCGATGAACTCGTGGGTGTGCGCCTCGACGCCGACCGTCACCCGGACGAGAACCTTCTGCTCGACCTCGTGCGCGGCGGCGATTTCGGCGAGCCGGGCGATCTCGTAGTACGAGTCGACCACCACGGTGCCGACGCCCGCCTCGACGGCGGCGTCCAGCTCGGACACCGATTTGTTGTTGCCGTGGAACGTGATCCGCTCCACCGGGAAGTTCGCGCGCTGCGCGACGGCCAGCTCGCCGCCGCTGCAGACGTCGAGGCTCAGCCCCTGCTCGGCCACCCAGCGGGCGACCTCGACGGACAGAAACGCCTTCGACGCGTAGTGCACGAGCGCCGGGTCGTCGAACGCCTCGGCGTAGTCGGCGCAGCGGGACTTGAAGTCCGCTTCGTCGACCACGAACAGCGGCGTGCCGTACGTCTGCGCGAGGTCGCGCACGTCGACCCCGGCGATCCGCACGACGCCGTCCGCGGCGCGATAAACGTTGCGCGGCCACACTTTCGCGGGCAGCTGGTCGAGTTCGCCGGCACTCGCGGGCGGGAACCCGGAGGCGTCGGCATGGGGGTAGACGTCGGCGTGGCGGGGGCCCGCGGGGTGCGCCATGGTTTACATCCGTTCCGGAGCGGAGACACCGAGCAGCGACAGGCCGTTCGCCAGCACCTGGCGCGCGGCTTCGCACAAAGCGAGACGGGCGTGGGTGAGGGGGTGGCCTCCTCGTCGCCCTGCGGAAGAACCCGGCCCACGGTGTAGAACTTGTGGTACGCCCCGGCCAGTTCCTCGAGGTAGCGGGCCACGCGGTGCGGTTCGCGCATCTCCGCGGCCCGGCGCACCACGGCGGGGAATTCGCCGATGGTGCGGATCAGATCGCCCTCGGCGGGCAGGGTGAGCAGTCCGAAATCGACGTCCGAGACCGTGATGCCGAGGTCCGCCGCGCCGCGCTGCAGCGACGACAGCCGGGCGTGCGCGTACTGCACGTAGTAGACCGGGTTGTCGTTGGAATGCTTGCGCAGCAAGTCCAAATCGATGTCCAAAGAGGAATCGACGGAGTACCGGATCAGCTCGTAGCGGGCCGGGTCGACGCCGACCGCCTCCACGAGGTCCTCGAGCGTGATCACGGTGCCCGCGCGCTTGGACATCCGCACCGGCTTGCCGTCGCTGACCAGGTTCACCATCTGGCCGATCAGCACCTCGACGGTGGCCGGGTCGTCGCCGAACGCGGCCGCGGCGGCCTTGAGCCGGGCGATGTAGCCGTGGTGGTCCGCGCCGAGCATGTAGAAGCACAGGTCGAAGCCGCGGTTGCGCTTGTCCTTGAAGTAGGCCAGGTCGCCGGCGATGTAGGCCGGGTTGCCGTCCTTCTTGATGACGACCCGGTCCTTGTCGTCGCCGTACTCGCTCGAGCGCAGCCACCAGGCGCCCTCGGCGAAGTAGAGGTTGCCGGAGTCCTTGAGCTGCTGCACCGCCGCGTCGACCGCGCCGGACTCGTGCAGCGAGTTCTCGTGGAAGTAGACGTCGAAATCGGTGCCGAACTCGTGCAGGCTCTGCTTGATCTGGCTGAACATCAGCTCGATGCCGATGCGCCGGAACGTCTCGTGCCGCTCGTCCTCGGGCAGGCTCAGCGCGCTCGGCTCGGCCTTGATCACCTCGGCCGCGATGTCGCTGATGTACCCGCCCGCGTAGCCGTCCTCCGGCGCGGGCTCGCCCTTCGCGGCGGCGATCAGCGAGCGCACGAAGCGGTCGATCTGCGCGCCGGCGTCGTTGAAGTAGTACTCGCGGGTGACGTCCGCGCCCTGCGCGGCCAGCACGCGGCCCAGCGCGTCGCCGACCGCGGCCCAGCGCGTGCCGCCGAGGTGGATCGGGCCGGTCGGGTTCGCGGACACGAACTCCAGGTTGATCCGGGTCCCGGCCAGCGCGTCGCCGCGGCCGTACTCCGTGCCGGCGGCCAGCACCTGGCGCACGACCTCGCCCTGCGCGTCGGCGGCGAGCCGGAAGTTGAGGAAGCCCGGCCCTGCGACCTCGGCCGCGGCCACGCCGTCCGCGCCCGCGACGACCTCGGCGAGCGCCTCGGCAAACTCGCGCGACTGCATCCCCGCCTTCTTCGCCACCTGCAGCGCGAGGTTGGTCGCGTAGTCTCCGTGGTCCGGGTTGCGCGGGCGTTCGATGGTCACGGTCTCCGGCAGCACGGCGGAGTCGACGCCGCGTGCGGCGAGGACCTGCTCGGCGGAGCTGCGGACCAGATCGGCGAGAGCGGCGGGAGTCACTCTCCGGATTCTAGGTGCGCTTCGGCCGCGTGCTTCCGCCGGTACGCGCTGGCGAGACGGCGGGCACACCGGAGGCGGATGTTCCGCTCGCCGGGGCGCCTCGCGGGTGTTCACGGTGATCGCACGCCCGGTCTCTACACTGGGCTACCGGCAGGGGTCCGCCCGGCTCCCTTCCCCGCTCTCACGAGGAGATCTCGGCAATCATGGCCAA
Source organism: Amycolatopsis sp. WGS_07 (assembly GCF_045278895.1). Taxonomy (NCBI): domain Bacteria; kingdom Bacillati; phylum Actinomycetota; class Actinomycetes; order Pseudonocardiales; family Pseudonocardiaceae; genus Amycolatopsis; species Amycolatopsis sp. WGS_07. The sequence goes on from NZ_CP136053.1 coordinate 857,215, forward strand.
CGGGACCACCAAGAAAAAGGGCTCGTCCGCGGTCAAGGCGGCGAAAAACCGCTCGGTCGTCGCGGGCAAGCGGACGCCCTGGGGCACCATCATCGGCGTCGTCGTGGTGGTCGCCCTGCTGGCCGGAGTCGTCACCTACTACCTGGTGAAGTCCGCTCCGAAGCGCGACCAGGCGTCCCGCGACGAGGCCGCCGCCGCCTTCGCGCCGACCGCGAGCAACCCGGACCCGTCGAAGAAGATCCCCGGCATCGTCATCAAGCAGTACACCGGTCAGCTGCACATCCTGCCCACCGAGCGGGTGGCCTACGACCAGAGCCCGCCGTTCGGCGGCCCGCACGACCAGAGCTGGGCCACCTGCACCGGCGTCGTGTACCCGGAAGCGGTGCGCAACGAGAACATGGTGCACTCGCTCGAGCACGGCACGGTGTGGATCGCCTACAACCCGGACAAGATCAAGGACGACCAGGTCGCCCTGCTCGAGGCGCGGGTCAAGGGCAAGCCGTTCACGATGATGTCGCCCTACCCCGGCCTGGACAAGCCGATCTCGCTGCAGTCGTGGGGCCACCAGCTGAAGCTGGACAGCGCCGACGACCCGCGCATCGACCAGTTCATCGCCGCGCTGCGGAGCAACCCGAACGGCGTGTACCCGGAGATCGGCGCCTCGTGCGACGCGCTCGGCAAGGGCCTGTTCGACCCGGCCAACCCGCCGAAGTTCGACCCGAGCAAGCCGGGCAAGGACGCGAAGCCGATGGACTACAAGGGCACCCCGGGTGCGCAGGGCGAACAGGGCGGCATGCCGGGGACCCCGCCGGCCGGGCAGTGACCGTGGGGCGCTCCGAAGACCCGGCTGAGACCTCCGGCGTCGCGAGCACGGCGCCGGAGGCCGTCGAGGAGCCGGCTCCGGCGGAGCGGACCGGCTGGTCACGCTGGGTCGTGATCGGCGGGACGCTGCTCGCCGTGCTGCTGGTCGGGGCCGCGATCGGCGTCTTCGCGACGCGGCTCACTGACGGCAGCGACGCGGTGCCGGCGACGCCCGGCGCGGGTTCGGTCGAGGTCGGGTTCGCCCAGGACATGTCGGTGCACCACCTGCAGGCGGTCACGATGGCGGGCTGGGCCCGCGACCATTCGGCCGACCCGGAGATCCGCCAGCTCGCGTTCGACATCGAGCGCACGCAGACCGAGCAGGTCGGGCGGATGAAGGGCTGGCTCATGCTGTGGGACCAGCCGGAGCAGGCGACCGGCGCGTACATGACGTGGATGACCGAGCCGATGGGGCACGCGGGCATGCAGATGCCGACCAGCTCCCCCGCGGGCGGCGCGCCGATGCCCGGCATGGCCACCGACGCGGAACTCGCGAAGCTGCGCACACTGTCCGGCCCCGCCCTGGACGTCGACTTCCTGCAGCTGATGCTGCGCCACCACCAGGGCGGCGTCGCGATGGCCGAGTACACGCAGGACCACACGGCCAACGACGCGGTGAAAGCGTTGTGCCGCAGCATGTTGGTGTCGCAAGGGGCCGAGATGGACCAGATGAAGGCGATGCTGAAGGCGCGGAGCGCGCAACCGCTGCCCGCCCCCTGACCAACCCTCGTGAGTGTGAAACCCGGTTCGAACCGGGTTTCACACTCACGAGCTTTTGTACTGCGGCCTCGCCAGCTCCCGCACGCCCCCCACCGTGCCCCATTCGTCCCGCCCCAGCCGGGACAACGGCCGCAGCCGGTCAATCAGCGGATGGTCCCCGTCCAGCACCTCCTCGCTCACCGCGAGGTGCACGACCCGGCCGAACACCACCGTCGAACGCCCGAAACCGACCGTGCTGTGCAGTTCGCACTCGAACGCCACCGGCGATTCCGCCACCCGCGGCGGGCGAACCTTCAGACTCGGCTCGCGGGTCAGCCCCGCTTCGTCGAATTCGCTCAGCTCTGGCGGGAAATCCGCGCCGGTGGCGTTGATCTGCTCGAACAGCGGCTCGGGGGCGAGGTTGACCACGAACTGCCGGGTCGCCTCGACGTTGCGCAGGGTGTCCTTCCGCCCGACCGACGTGAACTGCAGCACGGCGGGCGCGGCCGAGGCGACGGTGAAGAACGAATGCGGCGCGAGGTTGTCCACCCCGTCCCGCGACGTGCTCGACACCCAGGCGATGGGCCGCGGCACGACGGTGGCGGTCAGGAGGCGGTAGAACGCGTTCGGGGCCAGCTGTGCGGGGTCGAAGTCCTTGCGCATAGTCCCCGGTCTACCAGGACAGCTCCGAGCACCGGCGCGCGCATTGCGGTCCCTCGACTTGCAGCGTCGCGTGTTTGATCTCGTAGCGGACCGACAGCAGGTCCTGCGCCTTGGTGAGCACTGTGGACTGTTCGGCGTCGGCCTTCATCGTCAGGTGCGCCGAAGCGACCTCCATGCCCGAGGTGAGGGTCCAGACGTGCAGGTCGTGCACGTCCGCGACGCCCGGCAGCGCGGCGAGTTCGGTGCTGATCTCGCCGACGTCCACGCCGGCGGGCGCGTGCTGGAAGAGGATCCGCAGCGCGCGGCGGGCGAGCGTCCAGGTGCGCGGCAGCACGAACAGTCCGATCGCGACACCGATGATCGGGTCGGCGTAGCGCCAGCCGGTGGTGAGCGTGATCGCGCCGCTGAGCAGCACGCCGACCGAGCCGACGAGGTCGGCCAGCACCTCGAGGTACGCGCCGCGGACGTTCAGGCTCTCCTTCGCCCCCGAGCGCAGCACCAGGAACGAGACGACGTTGGCGACGAGCCCCGCCGCCGCGGCGAGCAGCACCGGCAGGCCGGGCACCTCGGGCGGGTCGGTGATCCGGCCGATCGCCTCGACCGCCACATACCCCGCGACACCGAACAGCAGCACCGCGTTGGCAAGCGCGGCAAGGACTTCCGCCCGGTACATGCCGAACGTGCGGCTGGGCGTCGGCCCGCTGCGGCGCGCGAGCACGATCGCGGCGAGCGCCATGCCGACGCCGAGGACGTCGGTGAACATGTGCGCGGCGTCGGAGATCAGCGCGAGCGAACCGGTGGCGAAGCCGACCGCGAACTCCAGCACCATGAAGCCCGCACCGACCGCGAGAGCGATCAGCAGTGCGCGGACGTAGCGGCCGGACGCGCTCGCCGGAGCGGCGGTGTGCCCGTGGCCGTGCCCGTGTCCCATCGCTCGCCTCCCAAGTCTTGGTGTCGAGAGGGAATATATAGTGACATGCGCATATGTGCAATACAGGTTAGCCTAACTTCACTCTAATGCCTGGTGGAGCGTTCTCCCAGCCCTGTTCCGCGAGCTGGGAAAGATCAGCGCACGAGCCGGAAGAACCCGCGAATCTGCTCGACAAGCGACTCCGGTTGCTCCATCGCCGCGAAGTGCCCGCCGCGCGGCAGTCGCTCGAACCAGCGCAGATCGGTGTACTTCAGCGCCGCCTGCCGCCGCGAGGGCCGGACGATGTCACGCGGGTAAACCGAGATGCCGGACGGCGCGGTGACGAGATCGCCGAAGCTGCGGTAACTCTCCCAGTACAGCCGGGCGGACGACGTCGCCGACGCGGTGAACCAGTACGCCGAGATCGCGTCGAGAAGCTGCTGCCGGGTGACCGCGTCCTCGGGATGGCCGTTGTTGTCGGTCCAGGCCCAGAACTTCTCGGCGATCCAGGCCGCCTGCCCCGCTGGCGAGTCGGTGAGGCCGTAGCCGAGGGTCTGCGGACGCGTGCCCTGCTGGCCCGAGTACCCCTGACCGGTGCGCCGGAACTCCGCAACCGCTTGCGCGCCTTCACGTTCCTCGGCCGTCTCGTCCTCGAATTGTTTCTGCGGCGCGGCCGCCATGTTGACGTGCACCCCCGCGACCCGCTCGCGCGCGACCTCGCCGAGCGCCCCCGACACCGCCGACCCCCAGTCGCCGCCTTGCGCGCCGTAACGGTCGTAGCCGAGGGAGACCATCAGCTGATCCCAAGCCGTCGCGATCTTCTGCACACCCCAACCGGCCTTGCTGGGCTTGCCGCTCCAGCCGTACCCCGGCAGCGAGGGCGCGACGACGTGAAACGCGTCCGCCGGGTCACCACCGTGCGCCCGCGGGTCGGTCAGCGGGCCGAGGATGTCCAGGAACTCGAGCACCGACCCAGGCCAGCCGTGCGTGATCACCAGCGGAAACGCGTCCGGCTCCGGCGAACGGAGGTGCACGAAGTGAATCCCGAGACCGTCGATGGTCTGGCGAAACTGCGGGAAGACGTTAAGCCGGTCGGCGAAGCCGAAGTCGTAGTCCTCGGCCCAGCTGCGGCACAGCTCCTGCGCGTAAGCCAACGGCAGCCCCTGCGACCAGTCGCCGACGGTCTCCGCCTCCGGCCACCGGGTACGCCGCAACCGCGCCCGCACGTCGTCGATGTCCGCAACAGCCACCCTGACCTGGAACGGCTCGGCGCGCACCGCCGCCTCCCTCCGTCTCGATACCTCGACGCTACCGCGCTAAGCACCCTCTGTGCGTGGGCGGAAAGGGGTATGCGCTAGGCTTTGCTCAGTCGCGAAAGCGAGCCCTCGTAGCTCAGGGGATAGAGCACTGCCCTCCGGAGGCAGGTGTCGCAGGTTCGAATCCTGCCGAGGGCACCACAAGGATGGGAACGGGAGAGATGTCAGACATGACATCCTCCCCTTTCTCGTGTTTGCGCTGGTCAATCCGCTTGCTTCGGTCAAGCGGTACTACGACTGCATCACGGGCAGCATGCTGCGCCGCTGAGACCGCAGGTCCGATCAACGTGGCTGTGCACTTGATTTGATTGGTTTCCTTCTGGTAATGCAGCTCAAGCCGGAGGGCTTCGAAGAGCTGCCGCGCGACGTCTTCGGGCAACTCCTCGACCCGAACCTCGCCCATGGGCAGAGCGTCGAGCAGGTCCGGATTGGTCGCCTGTTGCTGCTCCTCTTCGACCTGGGCGAGCTGAGCTTCGAGCTGGGATTTGCGTTCGTGAAGCTCGTTGCGCTCGTCATTGATCTCTCCGACAAGTTCCTTGGTCGGTTTGTCGAAGAGCGCGAAACTGCGGACCACGTTCTTGATCATGCGAGCGGTGTCGTTGATCTCGCGGCGGAGGGCGTCGATGCGTTGCTCTCGCTCCCTCTGAGCGACAGCCCCGAGTTCGCGAGCAGCATCTCCGAGCAGGCTCCGGCGGTAGGTGCCGAAGATGTGTGCGGACAGGAACTCGTTGAGCTTGTCGACGATGGCATCTTCGCGAATCCAGAAGCTCCCCGCGCCAGGGTGCCCGTCGGGGACGTATCCCTTTTTCGGAGCGCAGACGTAGTAGACGTGACCACGGCGGGTCTTGCCGTTCATGCGTCGCCCGCAGGCCCCGCAGAACAGGTAGGTGCGCAGCAGGTAACTGCGCTTGGTCTGGGGATGATTGACGTTCGTGTTGCCGGTGCTGCGAGAACCGAAGCGGTGGCCGCTGACGTCCTGAGCTTGCAGCCAATCGTCCAAGGTGACGAGAGGTTCGTGGACGGGCTGTGCACTCCAGATCCATTCCGTTATCGGGTTGGCGCGGTTCCCGCGAGATTTGCGCCCCTTGCGGTTCCACACCATGTGCCCGGTGTACTTGGGATTGGTGAGGATGTCGCGGACGTTCGAGTAGGTCCAGCGGCCGACGGCACGACTCGGGTCGACAGGGACAGGCGGAGGGTAGACGGCGGAGTCGAGGTTGAGGCGGTCTGCGATTGCTTGGTAGCCAAGCCGTTTGGTGATTCGCCAGTGGTACGCCTTGCGCACCGCGGGTGCCTGGGCAGGGTCGACTTCAAGGAACGTTTTCTTGACACCCTTAGCCCGCTTGGCGGGGACCGGGTGCGGCACGTGGCGCGCACGGTAGCCGTAGCAGGCTTTGCCTATGTTGTATCCCGCTTCGGTATGAGTGGCGTAGCCGTCCCAGGACTTCTCCAGCATGTCTACGACGTAGAACTCGGAGATGCTCTGCTTGACCCGACGAGTCAAGAGTTGCGTGGCGGTCTTGGGCTTTCGACCGTCCACTGTGGTCAGCTGAAAGGGTTCATCGGCGGCTAGGAGGCGAACTCCGGCGCTCTCCAAGCGATGTTCGATGGTCGTGCCGTAGTACATGTGCCGGGCGGTGCGCTCGATCGACTCGCAGATGACGTAGTCGAATCGCCGGTCAGGCCGCTCGGCCTCGGCGAGCAGGTCTTGGATGCCGCCGTCACGCGGGATCGTGAGGTCGAATTGTTCGTGCGCGTGCCCGCCTCCGCGAATGTCGAGATCCATGCGACCGGACTCGACGTCGTAGAAGTGCGCGACGATGAGGCCGCCTTCGGGGAGCGAGCGTTGCGACGATCCCAGCTGACGAGGCAAGGACAGGGTCGGGTCCTGCATGTCCCGTGTGGACACACGCCCCAGCCACGCGAAGCGTAGAACCGTTGGTTGTGCGGCAATGCCCACCCGTTCGCAGTCCGCCGTCTGGCCGTAAGGGCTTCGCACGCGCCCTACGCCGCGTTGCCCAACCCATCTGCGGACCTGTTCCGGGCCTGCCATTGGGTCACCTCCCACAACGCCTCTGCTTGCTCCAGGCGAAGCCGCACCGCCTCGGCGCCGTCGGCAGACCGGATGTCAAAGATCAGCTCCGGAGCTTCGTCCAGGCTGAACCGCCCCGCGTCGGGTCGCTTCATGTCGCTCCTCTCGCTGTCGTACGACTTCGACTGGACCCCGTGCCGACGCTCGCTGGGAGGAACGTCCACTCGACCCAACGGAGGTGAAGCCGATCGGAAACTAAGCTAACACCTTAGCAAATAAGCCAACACCTGAGTAATGCAAGTCGCACCTGTCCTCCCGGTTGCGCTTGCTGAACACGCCGGACATGCAGAGACACGCTGACCGCTGTCATCGGGAACACTGAGCGTCGGTTGGCGGCGAGGTGAAGCGCCGTGGCATGACGACGGCGGGACGGCAGCAGGTGAAGATCGAGTGGCAACTGCGACAGGTCGCGGCCTCCCGCGGCGTCTGGGACGCAACCCAAATGCGCGCACTCCTTAGCCGCCGAGCAGGATTCGAACTGTCCCTTCAGTCAGTTAACGTGCTGCTCAAGAAGGAGCCGGCCCAGGTGAAGATGGCGACTCTGCAGGCGCTTTGCACAGCACTGGAGTGCACGCCCAACGAACTGTTCGGGTTCGACGCGCCACATCGGGTTTCGCTTGGCGAACCGGACGACGTGTAGTCGTGAAGCTGCGGTACTAGCTGTCATCCGGGGCGGCCGGGCACCGACAAGACACAGCCTGGCGTTGCTGGACCCAGTCGAGACGGCTTCCGGCTAGCCCCGTTGGAAAGAGATCGGACGCTCAGTTCGCGCCTGCGTTCGTTGCCGCGTTTCAGAAGAGCAAGACCACGGCGAAGGTTCAGCTGTGACCGTTCATGCCGCGCTCGGCAGTACGTCAAGTGGTGCCGCTGAACCCGGTGCGACCGGCTGGGCACGTTGGAACGTGCCGTCGTCGATCAGCCGTTCATGGGCGTTCCGCGCCGAGATTACCCACTGCCTCGTAGGCACCGGCCGGCCGTCGACGGTACGGGCCCAGACCTGCCGCCCGGTGTACTTGACGTTCAAGACGATGCGTCGGACCGACTTTGCAGTCCACCGCCCGTTGGGCACCGGGGCCGGATACTGGCGCAGGTCGCTGTTCAGTCGCGCGGCGATGGCCGCGAACGTGAGACCGTCGTCTGCGCGCCAGCCGAAGATCTGCTTAACGACAGCGGCGGCCTGCCAGTCCTGGACGAGCACCGCCCGCAGCCGGCTGTTTCCAGTCGGACCGGTAACCCGGACGCGCACGACTCGGTAGCCGTAGGGCGGCGGACCGATCTGGTAGCCGGCGCGGACGATGTCGGCCATCGCCGCACGGGCGCGACGGGTGGTCTCGGCGTGGTGTACAGCGAGCACGGCCCACTGAACGCGGTCGCCGCGGGTATCAACCAGATCGCCGTCAACGGCGGGGGCTTTCGCTCCAGCCTCGGTGACAGCTGCGGCTTTACGCACGGAACCTGTGCACAGGGTTATCCACAGCCTTGTCCACCATGGCGGGCAGGACTCGGCTACCGGTATTCCGGTGCAGCGGTGGCGGGCAGCAGCCCGCAGCGCGGCGCGCTTCCGCCAGAACGCGAGCTGCCAGCCGCACTCACGACAGTACAAGCGGGCAGTCATGCCGCGCACTTCCCGTTCCTCCAGGCGAGGTCTCCCGCAGCGGGCACGCCAACTGCATCTTCAGTTGGCAGGGAGTCATTGCCTGACGCCACAGCGGCGAGTTCGACCTCGGAGTCGAGGCCGAACACGAGCACTTCGTGGTGCACCGTGAGTGTCGTCGGCTCGCCGGCGGCAGCCGCTCGGGAGGCGGCGCGGCGGTCAGCAATCGAGGACCGCGGAACCAGCCGACTTCCACGCAGTTCAGCGGTCAGCGCAAGGCATCGCTCGACCAGTGCGAGTCCGGCCGCGGTTGCAGCGGCGGCGATCGGAGTGGTGAGGTCGACCAGTGCACCATCCGGGTTCCGCCGCGGTCGCGTGACGACGACAAGACGCCCACCGGTGTGTAGCAGCGGCTCGCAGTAGTGGAGTGTCGTGGCGAAGCGGGAGAGAACAGACTCGAATGACTCGCGTTCCGCATCCTTCCGATGATCCGTCTCCGTGCGCAGGGCGGTCAGGACGAGTCCCGCTCGCCCGATCAACCCGGCGGCCCGGACGGTCCCTAGCACCCTTGGCCGGGCGTCGAAAACTGATCCGTCGCACCAGGCACCTGCGGTCTTCGCGGCAGTGATGTTGCCGCGAGCAAGGGCCCACCACGGGGTGGCGGGGGTCAGGCCGAGCGCGTGCCGCCCTGCGCGCAACGCTTCGGTCAGTACCGTGCCCGCTCCGCAGGAGGGATCCACGACGAGATCACCAGGGTGGCTGTAGGCGGTGATCGCGTGCGCGGCAACGGCAGGTGGAATCCGCTCGGTGTCGGTCTCGGTGCCAGGCACACAGCCGGCGTCGCGCAGCTGCGCAAGCGGGCCTCGCTGCCCGGTCGGCCAGACCGACGGCAGCGGTGTCGGCGATTCCTTCCCCGCAGGAAGAGGATGCGGCAGTGGCGGTGTGGGGCGGTCACTCATCGGAGGTTTCCACTTCTCCTGCGGCGGTATTCGGAGCCGGTTGACGGGTGAACACGAACAAGTCGTCGTGCACCTGAACGTGCTGTGCGAGCGCGCGCGGCGATACCTGTGGGCGAGGGCGCGCGGCCGGAGCCTCAGCGAGCGCACCGTCGCGAACCGGTACGCGCAGCAGAGCGATGCGATCGAGGTAGCGCAGTCCGGCCTGGCGCGCAGCGCGCACTATTGAGCTGGCGGGGTCGATGAGTCGACCCGATGATCGGTCACCTTGCGTGACTACGGCGAGAGTGCCGGAAGGGGTAAGCAGACTCGGCCAATCAACCGGCCGGAACCAATCGGCGGTGCATGATTCGGCCGCGGCTACGACAAGGTCATAGCGGTCCGGACTGGTGCCGGTCGCCGCAGAGTCCGCTCCGGAGCGACGGTCCGCAAACGGCCCGGCGGCTTTGTCTTCGGTCAGACTGTTCGGGTCCAGTCGGAGTCCGGACTCGGACTCGACGCTCGCGCCGCCGGAGCGTCCGCGGGCTGCGCCGAGGCGAGAGACATCTGTCAGCGTCTGGACGCAGCGGCCGAGTCGGACCACGGTCCAGCCGGCTTCGTGCAAGCCAGCGTACGGACCGGGCCAGGGCTGGCTGCGACCGCCGATTAACGACCACGACGAGGGCTTCGCGAGGTAAGGCGCGCGGTCAAGCAGGAGCACTCGCTGCCCGGGCCGGGTGTAGGTGGTGACGATCTTGACGACTGCTGTCAGCAGCCAGTCGGCGATCAGTCCAGTGCAGTCGCGGAGATCGCCTTGCCCACACGGCCAGACAGTGCTCGGTCGCGCAGGACGGGGATGGCGCGATAGCCGACGGCGAGCGCGCATCCGCGGCGAGCGCCGTCGCCGCGGAAGCGGGATCGGGGCGGTCGGCGGGTCAGTCCGGTCATGCTCGTGTGCACCCGTTGGGGAGTCGTTGCCGTGTGCCGGGGTCATCGCGGGTCTCCTCCATCGGATGGGTATCGCATGCTCTTACGCCCTTAACTCCGGATTGCAGCCTCGTTTTGGACGCACCTTCGCGAAGTTTCTCCGTCTGCGCCGAAGGCTGCGGCGAGACCTCTTCGAAGAACCGCTGGAAGCCACGCTGCATAGAATTGGAGGTAGCCCCTCAGTGCAGCCGCTCACAAGGTTCCGAAAATCGCTACGCCGTTCCGCGCCGATTCGATTGCCGAGCTTTTCGATCACGACCGGGGCAGCCTTGGAAGCGCGTCGCCCACAGTCGTCCGCGCAGCTGCTGACGCGACAGTCATGCAGAACGAATAGCCAAAGCTCAAGCCCTACTAAAGCTCGGATGTCAGACCCCGCCGGGAGACCATGATCTGATCCCTTATTTCGCGCAGCAAGGACACGAATAGCAAGTCGCTAGTAGACCGCTCTTGGATTTCTGGCCAGCAGATAGTAATACTATGATATTTCCGCAGTATACGTTGTGAGTTCCTGGCGTCGTTGTTGTTCGCATCGACGCCGCAGGAGTCACGACATGGCAACGCAATCAACATTTCGCCGCCGCGGTTCCGCGGCGGCCACCAATTCACTGGATATCGCACGGGACGCGTTTACCTGGCTGGTTACCGGGCCGCATCCGGTGTCGCTGGACGGCCGGATCTTCCAAGGCCTGCCAGACAGGCGCGTCGCACTGGACGAGGTCCGCGATCGCCTATTGGCACGCCGGTGCCCGCAGGCGACCCGGGACGCGGTGTGGGCGCATCTGGTGCTGCGCTCGCGTACTGAAGGAGCAACCTGGACAGTCGCCGCGGTAGGTGTCGCGCTGCCCGCGCTGACGTCGGTGGCGGCTACTTTGTCCGGTCGGTTCGTCGGCGATCCGGCCGACATCTACGCCGAGGTGTTGCGAGGTTTTCTCGCCGCCTTGCCGAGTATCGACCTGCGTCGTCCGCGGATCATGCTGCGCCTGCGGTGGGCTGCTTACCGGTCCGGCTACGCGGCGCTCGCCGAGGCGTTGGCGGTTCCGACTCCGGTCGCACCGGGGTTCCGCTCCACTCCGCCGCACGCTCCGTGGGGACACCCCGATCTTGTTCTCGCCCGCGCGGTGGCGGACGGAGTCCTGACCCAGACCGAAGCAGCGCTCATCGGCGCGACTCGGCTGGAGCACATGCCGGTGGCGGACTGGGCGGCGCGGCATCAGACCGGCGAGTGGGCGGTCTACAAGGCGCGCAAACGCGCCGAGCTGAGGCTGGCCGACTATCTGCGCGACCGTATCGCCGAGGCCGATCCAACTGACCTGCTCGCCGTTCAGGTGGCTACTGCGGTGGCACTCGCCCGCCCCGCCGACACGGCTCCAGGCAGAGCAACGCCGTCACCTTCCGTGTCCGCCGAGCACGCCGGCTCCGGGCGGAAGAGCCCGGGCCACGTGTCCAAAACGGATGCGAAATCCGGAGTTCAGGGCTGCGGGACACACCCGCGCTCAGCCCGCCCCTCGGAGGTGCCGCCATGCGCCTGATCGACCACTCTTCTGCCACGACGGTCGAGCCGCGCTGCGCTCGCGCCGAAGACAACCGCTTGCCGCCGTCACAGAACGCCAGGCAACGAAACCTCGAACGGCTGCCCGGCCGACCATCGAAAGATCGGACCAATAAGCGCGGACGACTGTCGTCGCGTTGGCACCGATCCCGCGCTGCGTTCGTCGCGCAACTGTCAGGGGCAGCGCTCCTCGCGTCGGCGTCGGCAGCACATGCCGACACCGTGGTGGTCGCCTTGGCTGGCTCCGTCACCGAGATTCTGAGCAACGTCCAGACGTGGATCATGGGGATCCTGGCGGGCCTAGCCACGTTGTTCATGACCGTCGGTGCCTCCCGCTACATGTGGGGGAACAACGAACCTCAGGAGATCGCGAAAGCCAAGGCCGCGGTCAAAGCGGCCGGGTTCGGCTACTGCCTGGCTCTGCTTGTGCCACTCGTCCTCGAGATCCTCAAAGGGTTCGTGGGCGCGTCATGACCGCCAGTGCCCCTCCGACAGTTCGCTCGCGTCGCCGCACTAACAGGACCGACGACGCGGCCGACTGCGGAACGTCTGACTCTTCAGCCCGCCTGCATCGGCCGCCGCCTGATCGACGACGGCGCTGGCGTGCGGCCGTGCTGTTGTTGCTGAGCGTCGTCGCGCTTCTCGCCGCAGTGCTCGCGGCGAACGCCGGAGCCGTGCCTGCTGCCCCGCAGCAACCGCCCCCGCCGGCACCGCTCCCAACCAACGAACCGTGCACACCGGGTTCCCCGTTGCCGGCATGCCACCTGCCAACGCCGACCACGACGACACCGAAGCCGCCACCGAACACACCGCTGCCCGTCCCGACCGAGGTTCCTCCACCGACGACATGCAGCTTTCCCGGACAACTCAGCTGCGCCTCACTGGGTCCGACGACAACTGCACCGTGCGCAGGCGAGGACTGCATCCCTCAGCCGACGACAACCCCGCCCGCGACCGGTACGCACCCTCCGGGCAAAGGCAGCAGCGACAGCGACTCGAAGTGCGGCATCACCGACATCGGCGCATGTATCACCGAGGCGATCAACTCTGCGTTCCGCAGCATCGTCGACTCCGCCCTGTCGCCGATCCTGGACCTGATCGGGCATAGCGCACTGTCGACGCCCACCATCAGCGACCTGCCAGGTATCGGCGAACTGTGGAACGGTTCGTGGGAGATCGTCGTCGCCGCGTACGGCTTGTTCATCCTCGCCGGTGCCATTCTCGTGATGAGCCACGAGAGCTTCCAGACCCGCTACTCGCTCAAAGAGATCGCGCCGCGGATCCCGCTCGCGTTCATCGCCTCTGCGCTGTCGCTGTTCCTCGTTGACAAAATCATCCGGCTGGCCAACGGCCTGACCCAAGGCGTGCTGGGCGGCGGGGTCAGCCCTACCTTGGTGGGCGACACGATGACCGAGGCGCTCAACAGCGCTGCGGCTGGCGGGTTGTTCACGATCCTCGTCGGCTTGGTGCTCGTCGTGGTCGGCGTCGCGCTGCTGATCGTGTACGCCATCCGAGTCGTCATCACTCTGGGCCTGATCGTCTGCGGGCCGCTGCTCCTCATCTGCCATGCCCTGCCGCACACCGACCCGCTCGCCCGCTGGTGGTGGAGGGCGATCGCTGCCGCGCTCGGTATCCAAGTCGCCCAGGCGGTGGTGCTGGTCACCGCAGTCCGGACGATCCTTTCCGGCGGTGTCCATCTGTTCGGGTCGACGCTGTCGGCGCTCGGGATGCTGCTGGTAGGCATCGCGTTGTTCTTCGTGCTGTTCAAGATCCCGTTCTGGATGCTGTCCGCGACCAAGATGGGCTCCGGGCGCTCGTTCCTCGGCAGCCTCGTCCGTGCCTACGTCATGGCCAAGACCTTCGGCATGGTCATGGGCAAAACGCGCACACCTCGCAAGGCCGCTGCCAACACAGGCACGGGCACCGTCGGTCGCGGCGGACGACCGGACGTCGCGCCACAACCCGCGCCACGTCCCGGAACGGTCGGCGAACGGCTCAAGGCCGCACACGATGCCGAACGTCAACGTGCATCGCGTCGACCGAGACTGCCGTCTCAAGCACCGCAGTTCCTCCAACCCTCGCCACAGCGAACCACTCACGATCCGGCGGTCACTCCGGCGAAAAAGGGGCCAGCGACGCCAGAGTTCAGCTCCGCGCCTGAGCCCGCCGCGCCGGTGCCCAGTCCGACGCAACAACCCCGCGCGCCGCAGTTTCGCTCTGCTGCTGCGGGCCGCGGTCGCCCCGATTCCCCGGCTCCGGCACGGCCGATCCGCACGGCTGCTGTACCGCCGAAGCTGAAATTCCAGTCAGCCGCGCCGACTCCGCCGCGACCACAGATGCCGAAGAAACCGACCGCCGCCCCTGCCGCGCCGACTTTCCGGCCAGCACAACCGGAACCCCGGATCGGCGACGCCTACCGCCGAACCCCTCGATCCCGCCCGCGGTGTTCCGCGCGCCGAAACCCGCTCCTGGAGGTGATCGGCCATGAGCCAACCGATCCGCATCCCCGCCGACGTCGACCGCGAAGACCGCATCATCGGCCCCCTGACCGCGCGGCAACTGGCGATTCTCGCCGTCACCGGGCTCGTGCTGTACGGGGTCTACACGATCACGCGCGTCTTCGTGCCGTTGCCGGTGTTCCTGATCTTCGCCATCCCGGTCGGAGTGACGGCCGCGGTGCTCGCGCTGGGGCAGCGCGACGGCATCTCCCTCGACCGGCTGGCGTTGGCCGCGCTGCGCCAGCGGATGAGCCCGCAGCACCGGGTCACTGCCCCGGAAGGCATCCGCCCAGCACCGGAATGGCTCGCCAGCCGAGTCAACGCGGACGGGCACGGACCCGCGCACCGAACTGCCAACGCTGGCACCGCGGTCTCGCCAGCACCGCTACGACTGCCCGCCGATGCGGTTACCGAGACCGGTGTCATCGACCTGGGCAAGGACGGCCTAGCGGTCGTCGCGGTCGCCTCCACCGTCAACTTCAGCCTGCGCACCCCGGCAGAACAGGAGTCGCTGGTCGCCTGCTTCGGGAGATACCTCCATTCGCTCACCGCGCCCGTGCAGGTGCTCGTCCGCGCGGAACGGCTGGACCTGTCCGGCCAGATTGCGGAACTGCGCGACCACGCTGGCGGACTGCCGCACCCCGCGCTCGAACGCGCCGCACGCGAGCACGCCGAGTACCTCGAACAACTCAGCCGGACAACCGACCTGCTGCGCCGCCAGATCCTGCTGGTGTTGCGGGAACCGCTGCTCCCGGGAACCCCCGACAGCTTCGGCATCGCCTCGCCGCTGGCCATGCTGTCCGCGAAACGCAAAGCCGCCAAACACGCCGACGCTGTCGACGACGCCGCCCGCAACGCTGCCGAGACCCGGCTGGCGCGCCGGCTCGGCGAAGCCGCAGAGTTGCTTTCCCCGGCAGGGATCACCGTCGTTCCGCTGGACGCCGGGCAGGCCACCGCGGTGCTGTCCGCGGCCTGCAACCCGGACTCGCTGATCCCGCCCGGCTCCGGGCTGGCCGGCTCGGACGAAGTCATCACCACCGCTCCGGCCGAAGGCTGGGACGACGCAGCCTTCGGTCAGCCGGTGGCCGCTGCCGCCGATTTCGACGACGCCTGGGACGACGACGTCGACGAGCCCGACGACTACGGCAACTTCGAGGGGAGGCACCAATCATGAAATCCAACCGCAAACGCCGACAGGACCCGGTCGCGGACACTCCGCTCGGACGGGCTGGCGCGTTCACCCCGGATGCCATCTCAGTCCGTCCGCGGGCGCTGGAAGTCGGCGGCGAATGGGTCTCCTCATTCGCGGTCGCGGGCTACCCGCGTGAAGTCCACAACGGATGGCTGCAACCGCTGCTGACCTACCCCGGACGAGTCGACGTCTCGCTGCACATCGAGCCGATCGACCCAGTCACCGCTGCCACCCGCCTGAAGAAACAGCTCTCGAAACTCGAATCCGGGAGACAGCACACCAGTGAGAAGGGGCGGCTGATCGATCCTGCTGTCGAAGCCGCCACCGAAGACGCCTACGACCTGTCCTCGCGAGTGGCCCGCGGCGAAGGCAAGCTCTACCGGCTCGGCCTGTACCTGACCGTGCACGCCGCCACCGAAGCCGCCCTCGCCGACGAGGCCGCCGCGATCCGGTCGCTTGCCGCGTCACTGCTGCTGGACTGCAAACCGACCACCTACCGCAGTCTGCAAGGCTGGATCACCAGCCTGCCCATGGGCATGGATCTGGTCGGCATGCGCCGCACCTTCGACACCTCCGCGCTCAGCGCCGCGTTCCCGTTCACCAGCCCGGACCTGCCACCGCCAGACCCGACCTCGGTCGGCGCGCCGAGCGGAGTCCTCTACGGGTTCAACGTCGGCAGCCAAGGCCTCGTGCACCACGACCGGTTTGCCCTCGACAACCACAACAGCGTGACGCTCGGCCGCTCCGGTGCAGGCAAGAGCTATCTCGCCAAACTCCAAATCCTGCGTTCGTTGTACCGCGGGGTCGAGATTCACGTCATTGATCCCGAAGACGAATACGCCCGCCTGGCCGCCGCCGTCGGCGGCACCTACGTCCGGCTTGGCGCGGAACAAGTCCGCATCAACCCGCTCGACCTGCCCATCCACACCCGCCCGGACGGACGCCGCACCGCGCCCCGCGACGCGCTGATCCGTCGCTCCCTGTTCCTGCACACCGTTGTCGCGGTATTGCTCGGCGCGGAACTAGCGGGAAACGAACGAGCGGTGCTCGACCAAGCAATCACCGCCACCTACCAGCGCGCCGGGATCACCTCTGATCCCCGGACCTGGACCCGTCCGGCACCGCTGCTGTCCGACCTCGCCGACGTCCTCTCCACCAACGGCGATCCCGCCGGGACCGAACTGGCAGCGCGGCTGCACCCTTACGTCGCCGGCGCGTTCTCCGGCCTGTTTTCCGGCCCCACGACAACACGGCCCGAGGGACACCTGGTCGTGCACTCCCTGCGCGACCTCGCCGACGAACTCAAACCGATCGGCACCCTGCTGACCCTGGACACGATCTGGCGACAGGTCTCCAACCCCGCCATCCGAAAACCCCGACTCGTCGAAGTCGACGAAGCCTGGATCCTCATGAAGATACTCGCCGGCGCCGAATTCCTTCTCCGCATGGCCAAGGCATCGCGGAAACAATGGGCAGGGCTGGGCATCTCCACACAGGACACCGCTGACCTGCTCGCCTCGGACGAGGGGAAAGCCATCATCGCGAACGCAGCCACGCAAATCTTGCTCCGGCAAGCGCCGCAAGCGATCGACGAGATCACCCGCGCCTTTGACCTGTCCATGGGCGAACGGCAATACCTGCTCTCCGCCGACCGCGGACAGGGCCTCCTGAGCACCGGCGTGCAACGGGTCGCGTTCCAGTCCATCGCCTCGCCGTTCGAGCACCAGCTGGTCACCTCCAACCCAGCGGAGATCGCCGAATTCGCCGACGCAGCAACGGGAACCGAGGACTCCTACGTCGAAATCAGCGCCGACCCGCTCGGCGACGGTGAGACGTCGCAGATCGAACTCGACGCTGCCTGAACGCCTCGCAGAACAAGCGTCCACACGACAACGCCGTTCCACAGCCAGGGGGATACCCATGCCCGCATCCGGCAACGTTCGCCGCCCTTCGCCGTTGCTCACCCAGAACAGCGAAATGCGCCAGATCGGCGCATGGAACTGGTCCCTGCCCGCGTGGGCCGGCCGCCTGCCCGACGGTCGCACCTTCAACACCTGCCCGAGCGCCGGCATCTGCGCGCAGGCGTGCTACGCACGGCACGGCACCTACACGTGGCCAGTCGTGCGCGCTAAGCACCGGGCAAACCTGATGTTCGTCCTTGACGACTTGCCCGGCTGGGAAGCCGCAATGCTCGCCGAGCTGGAAGCAGCCAAGTTCCGCGGAGCTTGGATCAGGATTCACGACGCAGGAGACTTCTTCAGCGACTCCTATTTGCTGGCGTGGCTGCGTATCTGTCGCGCCCGCCCCAACGTGAATTTCTATTGCTACACAAAGGAAGTTGCCAAGTTCCGCTTGCTCGTCGAACCAGAACCGCCCCCGAACTTCTTGTGGGTCTACTCCTACGGCGGAACCCAGGACGCGGATCTGAGCCCAGAAGCGGATCGCGTTGCCGATGTATTTCCCGACGAAGCCGCCATCGCCGCCGCTGGATGGGCGTCACAGGAAGAAAACGATCTGCTCGCAGTGATCGGCCCGCACCTCGTCGGCGTTCCAGCCAACCGGATTCCCCACTATCTCAAGCGCATGGCCGGGCGTCGGTTCTCCGAATGGCAAGCCGAGAGCGACAGCAAGCGCGCTGCCCGCCACAACCGCCGGCATCTGCGGCTGGTCGCCGACGACGGCAACTCCGTCGACGAAACCAACTCGCCCGATCGGGCCTCGGCGAAGCAGCTCGATCATCGCCGAGCAGCCTGAGCCGCAGCTCGGTTCGTGCCCCTTCCGTCGCTGGCTTCCTTAAGGAGGTCCCCGATGCCCTCGTCGTTCACTCTCCTACCTTTGGCTTCCGCCTCCGGCTCGCGCGCCGGTGTGGAGGCCGGAGTTCTCGCGTCGCCGTTCGGCGACTACTTGCGCGATCCCCTCGGCACGTTCCAGAGCCTGCTCTCCGCCATGTGCGACCTCGTTCTGGTATGGGGACCAGTCGCCGGTCCGATCCTGGCAGTCGCCATTGCCGCGGCGGCCACCGTGCGGGCTCGGTGGCGGCGTCGCTACCACCGGAAGCTTGTCGATGACGCTCGGCTGGTGACCGTGCTAGCACCACCAACAGTCGATCCGACCGGCGCGATCACCGCCTGGTCAAATCTGGTCGGGCTGCTGCGACCAGGCTGGCTCCGCAGGTTCGGCAGCCAGCCGCACATCGGGTTCGAGCTGAACTTCACCGCGGACGCCGTGCGGATCCGGCTCTGGGTGCCTGGCCTCGTACCTCCCGGCATGGTTGAACGTGCCCTCGAAGCGGCCTGGCCCGGTGCCCACACCCGCACCAGTCCGGCCAAACCGCCGATCCCGCTCACCGCCGCGCCCGGACACCGGGTCGAAGCCGTCGGCGGGGAGATGCGGCTAGGACGCACGGAAGCGTTGCCGATCCGCACCGATCACCCAGTCGATCCGATCCGCGCGCTGCTCGGCGCGCCAGTCGGACTCGGCCCGCGCGAGCGTGCGTGCGTCCAAGTACTGGCCCGCCCGGTCGCAGGTCACCGCGTGGCCAAGGTCCGTCGCGCGGCGCGTCGGGTGAACGAAGGAAGCTCAGTCAACCCGGTCGGGCGCGCACTCGATCTCGTCACCGCCTTCATCTCACCCGGAAAAGCTCCCAGCGCATCGCCAAGTACATCGAAACCCCAGCTGGATCGCCAGACCAGCCTCGAGCACGCCGCCCAAGACCGCGCCGTCGTGGACAAGCTGCGCGCCAACCAGTTCGAGACGCTCATCCGCTACGCGGTCGCCACCACAGTCCCCGCGGGCACCCCTCCCGCCGAAATCCAGCCCGTACGGGAAGTGCTCAGCGGCCGCGCACACGCGATCGCATCCGCATTCGCTGCGTATTCCGAGCACAACTACTACCGCCGGGCCCGGCTCCGTCGGCCGGCTGAGGCTTTGGCCGGACGCCAACTCGGCAAAGGCGACCTCCTCTCCATCCCCGAGCTGGCCGCAATCGCCCACCTGCCCACCGACGACGCCGCCCCCGGGCTACAGCGAGCCGGTGCGAAGGCCGTACCGCCCCCACCCGGCATCCCTACGACCGGCGACCGGGTCAAACCCCTCGGGCTGTCAGACTCCGGTCACCCGCGCCCCGTCGGGCTGTACGTCGCAGACGCCCGCCAGCACGTGCACCTCATCGGTGCCACCGGTTCCGGCAAATCCGAACTGATGGCGCGGATGGCCCTCGACGACGCCGATGCCGGCCGCGGCAGCGTCGTGATCGATCCCAAGGGCGACCTCGTCCAGGACATCCTGATGCGGCTGCCCAGACGCCTCGGCGAGAACGTCGTGCTCTTCGACGCCGACAGCCGCACGCGTCCGCCGGTGCTCAACCCTCTGGAAGGAACGGACAAGGCTCTCGCGGTCGACAACCTCGTCAGCATCTTCTCCCGGATCTACGCCTCTTCCTGGGGCCCTCGCACCGACGACATCATGCGCGCCGGTTTGCTGACGCTCTGCGAAATGCCCGGTACTCCGACTCTGGTCGACCTGCCGAAGCTGCTGACCGTCCCGGCGTTCCGGCAGCGCGCCTGCGACCAGATCGACGACGACGTGCTGAAAGGCTTCTGGACGGCGTACGAGCGCATGTCGGAAGCCGGACGTACTCAGGTCACCGCTCCGCTTATGAACAAGGTCCGGGGATTTCTGTTGCGGCCCTTCGTCCGCGCAGCCATCGCCGGAGGCCCGTCCACCGTAAGTATGGACGACGTCCTCAACGGCGGAGGCATCTGCCTGGTACGGATCTCCCGCGACGCGCTCGGCATGGAGACCTCGCAGCTCCTCGGGTCGATCGTCGTCGCCAGAACCTGGCAGGCCACGACCCGTCGTTCGGCCATTCCGCAACACCTGCGCCCGGATTCCAGCCTCTACATGGACGAATGCCAGAACTTCCTCAACCTCCCCTATCCAATCGAGGACATGCTGGCAGAAGCCCGCGCCTACCGGCTCGCCGTGATCCTGGCCCACCAGTACCTCGCGAAACTCACAAAGGAACTGTCGGAAGGAATCAGCACCAACGCCAGGTCGAAGTTCTTCTTCAACCTCTCACCCGAAGACGCCAGACAGCTCGCGCGGCACACCATGCCCCGCCTGACCGAGCATGACCTGTCCAACCTCGGCGTCTACCACGCAGCCGCCCGTCTCGTGCTACGCGGCGAGGAAGCCCCGGCTTTCACGGTGCTGACCGAGAAACTCCGACCGGCCATTCGCGGACGTGCCAGGGAAATCCGCAAAGCGGCAAGGATCAACACCCGTCCGCCGAACAACGACGCAACCGGTCCGCGCAGCCGGACTGGACCTGCAACCGCTGACCCGCGCCGTTTATCTTAAAATTTCCGACTTTCACCTCTCGCGCCGAAGACAGTCGCGAAAACTGCCGTCTCCAGGCTGACTGGTTCCAGGCACGAAGTGGCACGGAATTGCCAACTTTGCGGCCGCACCTGATGCCGGCGTTCTTCATAATGTGCATTATTCCGTATTGTTCAGATGCATGCAGGCCTTGCCAGCTACGTTTCAGCGGCAGATTCCGAAGATAAAGGCTGCCCCTCAGCCCGCGAGACAGCGCCCCACCTTTGACGTCTATGCATACCACTGGAACGGCCATGGCCCCAGCCGTTGCAGCTGAGTTACTGGACGGATTCGATGCCTTCCAGCACGATCCGGTCCGCGAGGTTCTTGCCACAAATATCGCGCCTGTCGAAATCACATCAGCAGTCAGCTCAGAAGGTATCCTGGAACAGCATGTCCGGGCCGACCGAGCGGGCAATCCATGGCCCACCATCGACTTGCTCGTACGACCGACATAATTGGATTATCTTCGGCGCACTCCCGAGCCGAACCTCTTTGCGGCGGATTCTGGTTCTACTCCTAAGCAAAGATGGCCTAAAACCGGAAGTCGAAAGAAGCAGTCCCCCGGAAGCCCCCTCCCTGAGCACAACCTCAATGAGGTATTCGAATTCTCCCGTTCCGACCTTCGCCGGCAACGCCCAGTGCTTCACCTCAATGAGATAGGTCTCGATGCCGCCGTCCTGACGACGATGAACCACCTGCAGATCATATCCGCCATCCTTGCCAGGACGTGTCAGGATGACTTCATACCCGAGTCCGTCGAGAGTTTCGTACAGGACTCGCTCAAGGTCTCGCCACTCGAGTGCGAAGAGCTCTTCGGGACAAGCCGCAATCGCCCGAACAAGCAGCCGTGCGGCCGTTCGCATCACCTCTGCCACACTCGGCGCGATCGCTCGGATCGCCGAGGCCGCGATCCGCTCCGCCTCAAAGTGCATCTTATACTCATTTTCTAAGAAGTCCCGCAATACAAGTTGATCGATGCGGCCACCTTTAGTCGCCCTCCCTTCATATTCCGGCAGACTAGTCATCAAATCGGATAACTTGCGAAGAACGCTGTTTGCGGACCGAAATCGGGGACCCCTTTCCTCCAATGGAAAGATAGGCAACTTACGAAGCAGCGTGGACAATTTCTCCACCTGACCGTCTGGAACACGCGGAACCCTCCTTTCGTTCTTAAAGAGGAATGAACAGGCAAGTATTACCTCGTTACGTGTCCACGACTGTGGTCGCATTGTCATAGCGACAGCTTGCCATAGAGAGAGCGGTACATTCCAGCCAGTAAACACGATGACTCTGCTCGTCGCGCTGCGTCGCAGAAAACCAGACAGAGACAGCTCCGCTCAGACAGCCGTACCCAACCAATCTCAGCGAGGTGCATACCAGTGATTTCGAATCCCACGCCCCAACGAGCTTTGCGCGGACACATGCCCCGACGTCTCACTCCACGCGCTGCCACCACCGGGGAGCACCACGCGCAGCTTGCCGGGCGACTCACCCTCCGGGACCGCTGGCTGGCGCGAATGCTGCACGAACACAGGGTGTTCACCACCGGCCAGATCGCCGAACTCTGCTACCCCAGTGTTCGGGCGGCCAACCACCGTCTGCTTGATCTCTACAAGTGGCGCGTGGTGGACAGGTTCCAGCCCTTCGTCACGTCCGGCACTTCCCCTATGCACTATGTCCTCGATATCGCTGGCGCGTTCGCGCTCGCGTACGAAGACGGCCTCGACCCCAAACAGGTGGGCTACCGCCACGAAGACGCGATCGGCATCGCCCACTCGCTTCGACTTGCCCACACAGTGGGGATCAACGGACTCTTCACGTCCCTCGTCGCGCTCGGTCAGCAATCCAGCGCCCGCGGACAGCTGACTGCATGGTGGTCAGAACGGCGTTGCGGACGGCTCTTCGGCGACATGGTCCGCCCCGACGGCTACGGCCGCTGGCGCGAAGACCGTTGCCAGGTCGAGTTCTTCCTCGAATTCGACTTCGGCACCGAAGATCTCCGAAAACTCGCCCGCAAGCTCTACGGCTACGAAAAGCTCGCTGCCGCAACAGGGATCGCGACTCCGGTCCTGGTGTGGTTTCCCACCAGCCGCCGTGAGGCAAACGCCCGCAAATCCCTAGCCGACGCGCTGTCCCAGTTGGACCGGCCCGCACTGGTACCAGTAGCCACTAGCGCATCGGACGTCACGGCAACAGTCGGCGGGGGAAACAGCCCTGCTTCTGCCCGCTGGCTGCCGCTGTCCCCGTCGCCGACGCGTCGGCCGGGCCGGCTGCGGCTGGCTGAACTTTGGCCACAGACCGACGCGTCCGGCACCGTCACCCCCTCGGCAGCAGTTCAGCAGCAAACATCCGCCGCAATCGCGGCACCGGAGCCGTTCCCGCCATCCGCGCCGGCGAGCCAGTTCCGGAGGTGAACGATGAAGCTCGTCATGAGTGCCGCCGCGACCATCGTCGCGGCCATCGTGCTCATCGGCGGAATCGGGCAAGCAGTCGCGAAAGCGCTCCTCGGCAACGACAACAGCGACAGCCAGCCCAGCCCAGCGGCGCTGTCCGATATTCCCAGCGACTACCTCGGTCTCTACCAGCAAGCAGTCAGCGCGTGCCCCGGTTTGGACTGGTCGGTCCTCGCAGCCATCGGCAAAGTCGAAACCGATCACGGCCGATCCGAACTGTCAGGTGTGTCCAACGGTCAGAATCTCGCAGGCGCCGGCGGGCCCATGCAGTTTCTGCAGGCAACATTCGACGCTGTCGTAGCCCGGCACCCCTTGCCGTCAGGCGGATCCACGCCACCGTCGCGGTACAACCCGCATGACGCGGTCTACGCCGCTGCGTACTACCTCTGCGACTCTGGAGCGCCCAAGGACATGCGCAGGGCGATCTTCGCATACAACCATGCAGACTGGTACGTAAACAAGGTTCTGGCACAGGCGAAAAAGTACCGGGCCAGCGGTTGCGAGGCCAGTCGCGGACCGAACCCTGCCGCCACCGCCGCCATCACCTTTGCCTGCAATCAACGCGGTCTTCCCTATCTCTGGGGAGGCAACGGACCCGCCCACGGCGACAATGGGTTCGACTGCTCGGGGTTGACCACCGCGGCCTACAACGCCGCGGGATTCGATCTGCCGCGAACAGCACAAACCCAATACAACGCCGGACCGCTTGTGCCTCCTGGTCAACTACTCCTGCCCGGCGACCTTGTCTTCTACGGCACGCCAGGGCATGTCCATCACGTCGGTCTGTACATCGGGTCCGGCAAGATGGTGCACGCACCCGATTTCGGACGACCCGTGCAGGTCAGCGAGTACCGCTGGAAGAACGACGACTATTTCGCGGCGTCGCGTCCCGCCAATTGAGGTTCCTTATATGCAAGGCAAAATCAGGCACTCTTTATATTCAACTAGAGGATAACATCGGTAACTGGACGGTGATTAATCTCCGCTGCCAGCAACCGGATAACCTTACTTCTGCAATCCCGAAGAGATTGGCTAAAAGTATCCAAAATTTGAACCGAGACGTCTACCTTCCGGAACGTCCTCATATGGATAACCGTAATTCCTGACAAGTTATCCTCAGACGCGTCCGACCAGATCGCGTGGATGAACTCGTGTCGACGCAGCAACAGTGACTCAGCTTCACAAAAAGCGGCTTCATAAGCAGGTTTAAATTCAGCCTCGACGTCATGGAGCGCACGCCTCGCCGCTTTAAGCGCCATGCCCGGTCTTCCCATGGTATCCCGAGCATCCAAAGCAAGTCGTTCCCCCGCGAACACCGCCAACGCCGTTTCGAGGCCCGCAGCATCAACGACAACGCGGCCAAGTGCTGCAAGGACGTCCGTGTCGAACACCATGCCCCTCCGCTTCTAATGGTCCGGGCCAGTCCTGACCGTAGAGCCACCGCGACCAAGGCTGCGGCCGGTGTTGCTCCACGGCGGCTCACCCAGACCGCCGGTCGGGCACGCTACGGAGCCACCGGAGCGGTACAACTGCAACGACGGCACGGAAGGCGACTTGTCGCTCGGGCCGAAATCAACCGTCCTTGTCCGCGAGAAGGATTCTGCTGACCGAGGCTGCGCTGAGCTGAGCGACCGCACCGATCTTGCGGGTGGTGAGTTCGGGATTTGCTGCCTTGACGTCACGAACCAACTTTCGCCGCTGCTCCCGCAACTCGTTGGCCTTGCTGAGTGCGTCGCTGTGCGCCAGGTCGGCGGCTTCCTTGGCACGGATTGCTATACGGACTGCCTCCTCAGCACTTGCCAGCTCGTCGGCGACACCCTTCAGTTCGCTCAGGAGGGCCGAGTCCGTCCGGGCGTCGTCCGTCGAATCAGCCATCCGCCGCCACCTTCCCGCGCTGTCGCTACCAGCGCTGTTCCGTAGACCCCAGGCGCTTTCCACTGCAACCATCCGTAGCTGCACGTTACCAGGTTGTATGCCTGTTACAAGAAAGTGCGCAAGTAGGCGGCCGCGCTTGCCTCATCAGGCCCCCGACCTTGCAGCTTCCGCGCCGACGAGGTGCCTGTTCACCAGATGCGTGGCAGCTGCCGCCGTCCGGGTGGACGCTACTTCCTCCTTCGCCCTCACCGAAGTGGCGGGATCTCGCGTAGCGGGCCGGCGATGTGCTTCCGGAGCGCGCGGTAGCGGATGCGTATCTGTGCCCGCGCTTCGGGTGGCAAAGAGCTGCCCACGCGCTGACGATGGGCCCCGGCCACCCGTTCTATCAACTGCGACCATTGGTTACGCGAGATCAGCGTCGCGCAGTCCGGGCAGACGGCCCAGTCTCCTCGGCTGCTCTGGCTGCGGTCGTCGGGGTATACGAAGTCCCGGGCCGGCAGGATGAACGCCGGGAGGCCGTCGGAGCAGAAGTCGCACCGACCGCCGCGGAAGCCGGGCGGTGCGTCGATGGGCACCGGGTCGTGGTCGAGATCCTGGATGGCGTCGATGCGCGTATGGATGTAGCGCGCGCCGTCGTCGCTCCACTCGACGTCCAGGACGTTCCGGCAGACGGTGCACACCACCACCGCGTCGGGTTCAGACATCGGAGCCTCCCCTGTTCATGCCAACCCGTCGTGCGAGGGTCACCGCGTCGGCGTCAAGAAAGCGGACACGCAGTTCGACGGTCTCGTCGTCGTGGACTTGAACCGTCCCTGACGCGCATGGACCGAAGACGACGACCGGCTCGCCGCGTCGCTCCACGATCTCGCCGTCGAGAGCATGCATAAGCTGTCTCATCAACTGGTCCCGACGGTGTCGCAGGTCCTCTGCCGCAGCGCGGCGGTCGCACGCTCCGTGAATCGCCTCCTGGTACTCGGGCAGCAACCGCCGGGTGATCTCCTTCGCGATCCGTGCAGCCGAACTGGTCGGAGACACGGTGATCACGTAGCGGGCACCCGGGTTCGGCTCGAACCGCCGCAACTCGGCAGCGAAGGTGCCGTACAAGACGAGTCGGCCTTGATAGCGGGCTTGCCACCCGCCGTACCGGATCTGGATCAGTTCGCCGGCTGGGCCGACGAGGAACGCGCCGCAGTTGTCCGCGTGGTGGCCGGGAAGGCTCGACCAGCCGTCGCCGAGCCCTTCCGCGATCTCAGTCGCCAGTTGCCTGACATCGAGGGCTTGGGTTCCTCGCTCCATCACTGGCTCCCTTGTCGGCCGCGGTCGGACCGCGGGTAGTTGCCGCGCCGGGAGTCGCCTGCTCCGCGCGGTGCCCACGCGGCCGGGAGAGATCCGCCGTTGCTCAGCCACTTGTCCAGGGCTGCGAATTTCTCTGCCACGGCGACACGCTGATCGTCGGCGGCCTCGAACAGGTCGGCTGCTTCCTGGCCCGTGTCCAATTCCCGAGACCTGGTCTCGAGGTCGGCAATGTGGGCAAGCAGCTCGCGGATCTCGGCAAGCGTCCTATCTGGGTCCATTTCTTCCTCCTGGTGTTCAAGCACGAGTCACCACGCCTGCGGCAACCACGCGTCGTCGTCGACCTGGTTCCGCACCGGCATCACCCATGCCCGGTAGTCCTTGCCGATGCGCACGCGAGTCGGCCGGTTCTCGTTTTCCTGCCGGATCTCGATGTATTCCGGGTGTCCGCGGCCACCCCGTCGCTTGGCAATCGCGGCGAAGTCGGCGAAATGCGCGCCATTGATCACTCCCGGCGCGGTGCTCGCAGGGAGGCCCCCTTGCAGGCGTTGGGCAGGCTTGGGTATGTGTAGTCGTCGACGAGCTGGATTGTTTGCGTCACAGCGAAGTCGGTCACCGTCATGGTGTCGTGCTCGACAGTGAGTCGCGTTCGCCCTGCGCGTCGGAGCATCGATTCCAGCGTCTTGACAGCAGCTGCCTCAATGAACACCGCTCGGGGGAACTCGCCGTCAATCCGGACCTGTGCGTGAGCGGCACGGAACCTGTCTGTGGACCAGCCGTGCAGGTAGCCGCCCACAGTGTGCAGGCGGACCATGCCGAGCATCGGCGTGGTCTTGTCGTTGCTCGCGGTCCGGGCCAGGTCGGCTAGCATGCCGACAAGCTCGGCACCGTTGGTGGTGATCCCTGCCGCTGTCGACTTCTCGATGGTCTCAGTCATCGCCTCTCCCGATTGTTGTTGGGACAGGCCGACATCTCGTGTCGGCCACGGCGTCCGGGCGAGTTGTGCTCGTCCGGCACCGTGATCGCACGGGGATCAGGCCAGCGACGCGAGCACCATGTCCAGCGTGGCGACGGTCTGCGCGTCCAGCTTGTCCACACCGCCGGTGACCGCGCGGACCATGTTCCTTTCGGGGCGCGACGCACCTCGAATCGGCTGGGCGTGATGGGTGTAGGTGTTGACCGCCTGGACGACGCCATACGCGGTGTTCTTCCACGGCGCGACACGGTCGTCGAAGTTCCACAAACGCGACAGTTCAGCGCGCTCCGCCGATGCCAACGTCGCGCTGCGCTTGCTTTTACCCTCGATCGGCGCGTGCGCGTCCAGGAACGCATGCCATGCCTTCTCGCTGACATCGGTTTCGCACAATGCCTTGACCTCCGCTGCGAAGTCGTCAGCAACGGTGTGCACGATCGCCAGTGCGTCGCGAACCTCTGTCATGCGCTTCTGGCTGTACTTGCTGTGCTTGATCTTGATTTGTTGGCCCTGTTCATGCAGGCCCGCGGCGAGCGTGTTGTCGCACACGACCACGGTCACCGTGCGCTTGTACGTGGTGGCAAGCGATCCGTCCAGCGACGTACATGCCAGCAGGTTCGGCCGGAACTCGACGCCCTCGGGCGTCGTGATGTTCTCCGGCACCTCAACAGAAACCCACGCCTGAGCACCGTTTTTGAGCAGCCCTGCGGAACCGATTTGCAAGTCGTCGTCAAGGATCGTGGCGACATTGGACACCAGCCAGTCGCGGTACTGGTGAATTTCGTAGCCGTCGGCGAAGTAGCCGAAAATCGCGCCGGTGTCGGGGCGGCCGACGGGGAAGCGCTTGTCATCGGAAGCCAGCGTCATGCCATCGCCGTCGTCGAAGGTCACGGCTGCAGCCCTGTCGCGGCCAGTCCAATAGAACAGGCCCGCCGAGGCGTGTTCGGTGCACGGCCGGTCGAACGTGACCATCGCAACGCCCTTGACAGCGTCCCAGTAGAACAGCCGCCGGTTCACGTCCTCGACCGGGATCGCACCCGCGTAGTGGTTGGGCTCCGCGCCCTGTTCGGACGCGCGGTAGTGCCACGCTTTGCCGCGCTTGTCGGTGAACCCGACCAGGGTGTTGTTGTTAAGCCAGGTAAGAGTTTCCTTGGACATTTTGTTCTCCCTTGCTCGCCCTAGTTGGCATGGCCGCGTCCTTCCGGACGGCCGTGACCAGACCGACTCGGTGCAAGGGGCACCGCGTCACGCCCTGACGTTGAACGCGTTCAGGTGTTCCACGTCGTACGGACCCACGTAGCGCGTCCACCCGCGCGACACCACTGCGACGATTGCGGCCCAGAGGCGCGGGTTGAACTCTGGCGACTCGCCTTCCACGTGTGCGCTGCGTTCGGTCAGCACGCCTTCCGGATCTTCGTACGGGTCCAGTTCGGACAGCCAGGTGTGCCGCCGATAGGGCCCTGACTCGGAAGGTTCGCCGAAGCCCTCGCGCTCCAGCCAATCGGCGCATTCCCGCGCGTTGTCGAACGTGTGCACCTCCGTGTATTCGTCGATGCGTTCGCGTTCGTCCTCGCCCTCACGCCACGGCGCGTACCACGCGCTGTGCACTTCAATAGTGATCTTCATCGAACGTTCCTTCCCTCCTTTGGCGCGCAGAGGCCGGGCAGCGTCTCGGTGTGACACCACACGGCGAATGCATCCTGGATTGCCATGCGTGAGCCAGTGTTTCGCCGGTTGTATTCCAGCCACGCGAACGCGAACCCGTCGGGGACCGGCATAGGCAACCGGCCGCCGGTGCGGCGGCATCCGTCCTCGAATCCCCACAAGTACGCGTTGCCGTTCGCGAACGTGATCGTTTCTTCCCAGTCGCGCGGCAATCCGAACGCGAACACGTTGACCTTGATCGATTCCATAGTCTCCTGCTTCCGCTGATCTGCTTCCTGTGAACTAGCTGCACTTTCTCTGCGCGGCGAAGCCGTGCCATCAGGTGATCCCGCACTTCGCACAGCTCCTGCAGACGTGCTTGCCGTCGCACAAGCCCCACTCGTGCGGGGCGTAGTCGAGATGCGCCCAGCGGCAGCTAGGCCGAGCAATCAGCCACTGCGCGAACGCTTGCGGCACGCGTCGGAAGAGCCCCAGGAACCGGTGATGTCCCTTTGCTTTGCGGGCGTCGAACATGCAAACGAGAGGCATGCTCGTTTTCCTTTCCCTAGCGGACAGGGAGGCACACGCGCTTCAGCTGCGCGTTGGCGGCGGCGGGCGCTATGCCGCGTTTCCGCCAGGCGTGCGTTCGTGCGTGTGCAACCCTGTCAGTTAGGTGGTTCCCTCTCACAGAACCGGCACCGTGCGCCCCCGTTGCGTTCCCTGCTAGCCCTCCCTTGTCCGGGGAGCAGTCGCTAGCGTCCCGCTGGTGAGTGGCACGGCACTGTGTCCGGCAGACTCGCCAGGGTTGTCCGTGCGTCCACTGAGGACATAGGGCGCGCGGATATCGTCGCGGGTGCGTGGCTATGAAGTGCGTCGGTATCCACCCGTACGCACGGGTGCGGATGACTCACACAGTCCCCCTCACGGGGTGAGCGCTCTGCGCGCTCGGTGGCTGGATTGAGAACGTACCGACTCGCTGACACTGGCGACGGGCGCGTAAGCGCGGCATTCGGTCCCGTGGATGGGACCGCGCTAGCAGTCTCCGCCTTCCCCGCCTAGCCATGTCGGCACGTGAGGCATCCGCTCTGTAATTGACTTCCGACCAGCACAGGGGATTCCCTTGCGTCGTCCCGTTATCCGGGGGCCGCTGGCTGGAAAACTCGGCCGGGCCCAACCTTCCGTCCCTGCCTTGTTACATCAACCATACGACGTTACAACGACAATACAATAGGCCAACAGGGTGACGCGGCCCGAATGAATTCCCCTGCAGTCCGGACGCCGATGGGTCGCCATATGTCCACAACGGACTGTTGTGGACCGGCGATAGGACACCCTTGCAGGGTGCGGGCTCCGGCAGCGGAGAACGCGAGAACGTACGCCGCCCGCACAGAGGGAACCGTGGGATGACGACGGGGCGGCAGCCTACCGTCGCCATCCCACGACGGCGACGCCGTTCGGAAAACAGGAAGGTGCCCACCGCTCAAAATGACTGTTCAGATGCCAGCCGGCTGTCGAGTCGGGCGGCGCAGCGGCAGGCTCCACAAGCTGCTGACCTCGCGCTTAATGCTGCGGAGGGGGTTCCAGTCTAGAAGGCAACAAGAACGGACCGCAGGCGAGAACACCGTTGGGAAGCATGGAGAGTTACTCGCAAACGCGGCACATTGCCTGCGGTCAGCGGCCTTTCCGGCGCTGAACACGTCCTTGGTGCCGGCTTCGCGGATCAGCGACGGCACCGAGAATTAGCCACGCCAGCGCGGCAGTTAGCTCGCTCGTTGGCCAGGCAGCCGTCCGCCGCCGCTTACCAGCTCGTTCGCGAGTTTGATTGTAGTGCCAGCTGCCTCTTGGTCAATCTCGGAAAGGGACGTCTTGAGCAGTTGCAGTGTCCGGAGAATACTGTCGTACTGGCCGAGTCGCGCTTGCAGGCGCATGAGGTCCCGATAGATCGCTTCGTTGTACGGGTCAAGCCGGCGTGCTCGTTCCAGCAGGGCGAGCGCTTCTTCGGCGTCCTCGCGTCTGGTCGTACGGATGAGCGAACTGAACGCGTCAAGCACCTCACGGCGCAGCGCCTCACGTGGGCCGACAATCCATTCGGCGGGATTATCCTCGGCAAGATCGCCGCGGTACAGGTCCGTGACCCGCCTCAAGGCTTCGTTCGCCTCGGTCTGCCGGGTACATCGACGGCTGACCGTGAGCTGGTCGTGCAACTGCCAAAGGTCCACGGTCACTGTCGTCGGGTCGAGTCCGTAGTAGTGGCCGCGCCGGACAGTAATGTCGTTGACGTCGCCGCCCGTCGCGTCGCGCAGGGTGCGCCGCAGCTGCGACAAGGAAGTATGGAAACTGTTGTAAGGGCGAGCAGTTGGAGCGTCCGGCCAAAGCGCAGCGTTCACGGTGTCGCGCCGGCACCCACCAGGGTATAGCGCCAGGCAGACGAGAAGCTCCTGTTGCCGTGGGGTAAAGACGTCGATGATGTCGCGATGTTCATGAGCGGAGCGGGTCAGGTGGAGTTGTCCGAGCACGTTGAGATGCAGGGGTTGCTGTCTGCATGACGTCGACGCGGAACCGGCTGTTGGAGTAGTGGCGTGTTCGGCTTGCTCGTTAGCCGCAGAGATCGTTTCGTTGGTCGTCACGACATCTGTGCTGTCAGACTGTTGTTCCTGCGGGCCGTCGTGGGCCGTTTCCTCGGCAACCATGGCTGGTCGGTCGGGTCGCGGCGATGCGAATTCGTACTCGCGGACGGGCTGTCTGGGGCGGACAGCTTCATCCGATTCACGAGGTCCGTCGTGGAAGTCCGCGACAGTGGAGGATTCCGCGCCTTGCTCGTCTCGTTCGGGCTGTGCTGCTTGGAGCAGCGCCAGCAGCTGGCGGGCGTCCGTAGCGGGCAGCGTGAAGAGCCGCACGCCGACTAGGTCGTGCGCGCCGGGACTGGACCTCTCCACAGTGCCGTCGTCGCTCACGTGAACGGTGATCCCGTCCTGTCGTGGTCCGAGGAACAGCGCCGCCAAGTGGAGCCGCGCGCCGTTGTCCAGGACTGCGCGAGCGCGGCGATCAACATCCTCGTTCGCTGCAGCGACAAGAAGACACAGCCCGAAGCGGGTGTCCCGCTGCTCCGGGCCTTCCGTCACCAGCTGGCGCGAGCGCGTGAGCAGTTCGGCTTCCATGTGATCGAGTGCAGCCGGCAAGGAGTCGACGATACGCAGTTGGTGCGGGAGACGATCAGTCATGTCGTGCTCGAACAAATGTCGAGCCTCGGCGATTGGACTCACGATTTGAAGCGGGACGTCCTCACTCGCCGCCTGCGCGAGCAGCGACACTGTCAATGCCCGCGCTGCGGCCATGGCACCGGGACCGGTGAGCCCGAGTCCTCCAGTCCGAGCGAGGTCGAGCGCGATCTCCTGTCGGTTGCGAACGGCGACCACAGTACTTCCGTCGTCGCGACCCGCGTCCTGTGCTGCGGCAAGTGCACGGGTTCGAGTCTCGACGTCGGCCGGCTTCCCGCGATTTGACGCGACCGGCGCGCTGTCGAGATGAGAGCCCTCGTCCGGCACTCGTGTCGCCGAGTCGTAGGCGCTCTGCAAAGCACGCACTACCGGTAGGTTTGTTGGATCAGGCTGCTCAGGTTTGCCTGGTCGGTACAAGCGCCGCCGACGCAGGCGCGCGACTGTCGCGGCAAGCGTGATCAAGACCGCGAAGCCCAGCCCGACAAAACCCCCAGTCGGCAGCGATACTCCGTGCGGGGCTGCCCGATGGTCGGGGTCACCCTGGTGGTCGCCCGGGCGCGGTGGCGGCGGGACCGTCGGAGCGTTGGGACGCGGCGCGGTCGTTGGTGGCGGGGTGCGCCGCGGCGGGGCGGGTTGACCTGGCGGGCCTGGCCGGGCGTGGCGTTCGGGCAGGAGAAGCGTCCAGCCAGGTGCCACCTCGTCGGGATGGCGGAAAGTTCGCCCGTCCGATTGTTTGCGACCGTTGTTGAGGATGGCGATGTCTGGCCAGGCGTTCGGGTCGCCGAGTTCGCGTTCCGCGATCGAGGAGAGTGTGTCGCCGGGCTGTACTTCGACGGTGTGGCCGTTGAGGACCGTTCCCTGAGGTTCCAGGAGGTGCGCGGCATCGGCCGGCAGCCACAGAGTCCATTCGGGCTCGAGTTCGTCGGGGTTCCTCTCCAGCAACGCGGGGTTGAGCCGCACGATCTCGTGATACCGGAGGCCGTCGCCCAGGTAACGCTCGGCCAAGCCCCACAGGGTGTCGCCGCGGACGACCGTGTAGGAAACCCCGTCGACCGACTGCCCGGATTCCGAAGTCGCCGCCACTGCAGCAGCTGCGCTGGATCCCGGGGTGCCGTTGGTTTGGCGGGGCACGGCATCGGGTTGGGGATGCGGTCTGGGCGGCGCGGTCGCGGTCGCGGGTGATGCCGGTGTGGCCGCGGCAGTTCCTGCGGAGGTGGCCAAGATGGCGGCGGCGACGAGCCCGGAGATCCACCGGTAAGGCGGAATGCGATGCACATGATCATGGGCGCTGCGGATGCCCTGCCGAAACTGGCGGATCGTTTCGGCCACGACGGACGTGACCAGCACCAGCCAGCCGGCCCAAGCGACGGCCACGATCAGCCAGGTCATGAGATCACCGGTCAGCCAGGCCCAGCGCACAGCGCTCCATACTCGTTTCGGTATCTGGATGAGCGGAACTGGTCCTGGCCACCCTTTGGGCACCAATCGAGCTGGGCTGGCCCCGAGTAAGACCAGGCAGCACGGCGTGCCGGCGAGGACAGCCAGCAGCGTGATCGCGGCAATCGTGCCTCGAATCCGCTGCATGGACAGGCTCATGGCAGGCCGCCGTCGCGCGTACCGACGCCGAGTACAACGAGGGCAGTACCAGTGGCAGTTGCGGTGCGGCCAAGCAGGCCGACCGTGGTGGGTTCCGTGACGGTCACGGTCACGCGCACCGCTCGCGGACCGACGACTGAGACGTTGCCGGAGCGCCCGCTGCGGGCGAGGTAGGCGGTTGCGGTGTTGGCCGCGGTCGCGGTGTCGACCGCTACGAGGGGGCCGCGAGTGTTCACTGCTGTGTTCGCGGCACGGGCAGCTTCCGCAGCAATCGCATCCGCGCGTGCGATCACGCGCAACCGGGCAGAGCCGTCGACCACCAACGCCAGAACGAGCAGCAACGCGGGCACCAGGACAGCCACCAGCACGCTTGCAGAACCAGTGTCGTGGGGCGACGATGCCTGGCTGATCATCGGACGCCTCGGTAAGGATCGACTGGACTCGTGAAGGTGCTGGTGATCGTGCGGTCGCCGACGGGTGAGGGAAGGGCGAGGTCACTGAGTCGTACGCGACAAGTGACCCGTGCTCGCACGAGCCCGGCGCGACCTAACGCGATCTCGCTCGCATCCACCGACACGCTGACGTCGTTGCAAACGAGGCCCGATTGGGTCAGACGCGCGCGAGCAGCGTCACCACCTGCGCGCGTCGCAGCCACGGTTCCTCGGGAGAGGGACGCCGCCCTGGCAGCGGCGGTAGCTGCATCGTCAACGATCTGTTGGGCTGAACTGACCCGAGCACCGACGACGATCAGCAGTCCGACCGCGATGACTGCAATCATCAGTGCGGCGGTTTCGATGCTGACCGAACCCTCGTCTCGCGGGCGCTCACCGGCCAGGAAGGCGCGGGATCCGCGGTTCACGAGCCGTTCCCTCCGATCGGGACAGTGAAGCGTTCCTTCACCACCTTGGCGCTGGCGGTGACCCGCATGCTCAGATTCGGGATCGGTACGAGCCGGATAGCGGTGCCCGATACGTCCACCTGGACCGTGCCAGCAGTCATGGACGCATGGACTTCCGCTTCGGTGAGCACGCCTCGTCCCGCTCGATCAGCGAACAAGCGCGCCGCGGCGGCAGCGGTCGTCGTTGTCGCGCCGACTGGGCGACCAGCGTCGGCCCCTGTTTGGGCGGCTTGGGCGGCCACCGAGTGCGCGTGCCACCAGAGACCGCCTTGGACCGAAGTGAGGATCAGCAGCAACACAAAGGGAAACAGCACGGCCAGACCGACCGACTCTGCGCCGCCATCACGGGTTTTCGCTGTACAGAAAGCGTGTTCGGGTCGCCATGGATCGTTGGAACTCATGAGTGAGCCTCCGCACCGTTCTGCACAGGGGTTCCTGGCTCCGACAGCGCTGCCTCCGCAGATTCGGGAGGTGCGCCATTCGCGCTGGCGTTCGCCATCGGGTTCGGCTGGCCGAGGCTTCTCGACCGAGATGAACCTGCGGTTGGCTTCTTTCGTTTGGCTCGGTGGGGTTTCTCGTCTCCCCTCCACCTGCCGAGGTCTTCGACGGGCACGTCGGTAAACCTGGCCAGCTCATCGAGACTGATGATGCTGCGGGACTCAGCCAGTACGTCGCCCAGTTCCTGTTCCACCCTGGCCAGTTGTTCAGCAACCTCTGATCGGCGTTGGGCTAGTTCCCCGACTTGCGTCGCGACCTTCGTACGGTGGTCAGTGCGGGGAATGTCGTTTTCCTTGACTCGCTGGGTAATTTGTTCTTCCGTGGCAGTCATCGTTCACACCTCGTCACCGCTGACGGGTTCGCTCCCGTCGCTAGGGATTGTTCCCAAGGGAATCGCCCCGCTCGATTGAGATCGCGGGCAGCGGTAGCATGAAAGAAAGTCTTCTGCAGAAGCGATTCTGCTGCCGCTTCTACGTCAGATGCGGGTATCCCTTGCAGCGAAACCACTTCGCGCTCTGCACCCTGCGCGGCCTTGATTCCGTGGAGCTTCCGGCTCCACTCCTTGGCAAGGACAACGCAACCTTCTAGGTGCCGAACGGAACTGTCCAGCTGTTGGTAGACATCGACGACGGTGCGCCCGAATGAGTCGGCAGTCTCCGAGTGTTCCGGATGCCCTAGGAGCTGCCCGGCAATCGTGCTGGCCGTACGAGTCTTGTCCAGGCAGCACAGGATGTCCCACGCCCGCCGTCGCACAGCGTCAGGAAGCTCCGGATCCAGCCCAGGGTGCTCTGGATTCAGCGCGAAGTACTCGGCAACGTCGATCGCGCGGGCTGCGATTCCCTGTGCCACCGCGCCCATAGCCTCGAAGTCGCGAGTACGGTAGCAAAACTCACCCGGACGTTTCTCTACGAGGCAACCCCGGTCCGCATGGTCGCACACGCCGGTGACGAAACACGCGACGTTCCGCCGACCACTCATGACACCGCACCAGGCGACGAGGGCACCGAAAGCGGTGAACCACAAAGCTTCCCCTCCTGCCGCGACACCGATGATGACCAGGCACACCCCGCCGGCCACCGTGCCGAGAGCTGTCCTCGACACAAAGGCGCGGGCCATCCCTGGCCATTGTCGGGGCCTGAGCGAGTTCGGGTCCCACATAATGCCGCCGGACTCGACCGCACGCTGCGCGGTCGGGTCGTCGAAATCTTCCGGGTAAGTCACGGTGCTCCCCTCTCCGTCGACTGGCTGGATTACTTGATCTGAGCCTGGTACTTCTCCACTGCGGCGCGAATGGCGATGGCAAGTCCGATGGCCACGGCCAAGCCGATGGCAACAAGAACCGCCTTCTCCACGGATTCCGAACCTCGGTCTCCGGACGCGCGAGTCCGTGCCCAGCGAGCTTGCAGGGCAACGATTAGGGCGAGCGACGCCTTGGCTGAGATCAACGCCAGTTGAGCTTGCCCTCGCCGCACCGCGGCATGGAAACTGTTGCAGGACATCATTTCTGCTCCTTCGGTTGGTGCTGAACCGTTTGATGCGTTGATCTTTCGGGAGTTTCAAAGGCTAGGTTCCGCCGAGGAGAAGACGGTTTACAGCCGGATACAGCACCAAGAGCAGGAAGGCGATCAGCAGCAGCGCGACGGGGAGCGCGAGGCGTTGGGACCGCGAGTTCGCATCCGCCTTGTCCGCAGCCAGCGCGGCCGCGCGGAGCGCCGCTGACTTCGCGAGCAGCGTCCGGTAGATGGCAGCGCCGTCCGCGGCAGTGGCGACGATGTCGGCGAGATCTTCGAGTTCCGCTACAGCCATCCGCCTTCCGAGCATGGCCAACGATTCCCACGGCGTCGAGCCGGCGTGCGCCGCGTGGCCGAGTGCTCGACGTATCCGGGCGAATGCCCACGAGTCACCGATGGCTGCGGCTTCGTCCAGAGCCTGACTGGGCGCACGTCCCGTGGCACGTTCCTGTGCAACGAGGTCGAGGTATGCGGCTGTGGCACGACGGAACTCCTCACGTGCCCGGCGAGCGTCTTCACGCACGGCGAGAGCTGGTACGACCGATCCAGCTGTTGCCATGGCCAAGAGCGCCAGGACTGCCGCTTCGACAGGCAGCCCCATGCCCGCCAACCACGCAAGTGCGCAGACAGTTGTGCCAAGGGCGGCAGCTCCACCCGCCCAAACCAGTCGCCGTAGGAGAAAGCGCTCGGCGGTCAAGTCGAGCACGTCGAGATCACGAGCTGGGATTCCCCACCAGAGACTCGATGATCGCGCCGAGTAGCCCGCGAGCCGTCGTATCCGGCGCGCGGAGCGGCTGGGCGACCCTGTTCCGTCGCCACGCCGGCGCACGCGGTCGTCCAAGTCAGCAATCGCGGCGGCGACGTCGACTGGTGCCGGACGCAGCAACGCGAGGACGACGAGCGTGACCGCGAGCCCGGCGACAACGCCGAGTACGGTGGCAGCGGCTTCCGCGCTCATCATGCCGCCTGCCAGCGGGCTGCGGCGACTGACGTTCGCTGGGGTGCGGCCGGTGTACGGGAGTCCGCGCCGAGCAGACGCGAGGGGCGATGAGTCCGGGTCAGCATGTGCATCCACCAGCCGGCCGCGCCGAACAAGACGCCGATGCCTGCCATCACCAACTGGCCGAGCACGTCGTCGAACGGTGTGAGGAAGTCGCTGGCGAAGACGAACAACCCGGCCAGCAGGACCACAGTGATGCCGAGGATCGCGCGCACGTCGGTGCGAGGCTTTGCGCGGTCGGCTTCTACATCGCGCCGAGCCACTGCTTCTCGTTCCATGGCGGTCGCGGTGGCATCGAGGATGTCGACGAGCCCGCGTCCTCCCGCACGGACCCGCAGGATCAACGTCAGGACCACTTCGTCCGCTGCTTCGTCGCCCACGTGGTCGGCGAACCCGCGGAGCGCGGCCTCCAGGCTTCGGGTGCGGAGCCTGGCCACCAGGGTCTCGATTTCGACAGCCAACGGGGCTGGCGCGGTGCGGGCCGAGCTGATGATCGCCTGCTCGAGACCACCCGCGCCGGATGCGAGCAGGTCAGCCAGCCGCCGTACCCAGGCGGCCAAAGCGTCCAACCGTGCGATCAGCCGCTGCTCGTCGTGCCCGCCAACCAGGACGGGCACCGCGGCGACCGCCGCCACTGACAGGATCGCTGCCACCGGCCATCCAGTGGTCCACCACACGATCACGCCAGCAGCCACGGCCACAACCGCCTTCCGGAGCGAGACCATGGCACTGAGCCGTTGCCAGAGCACCACTGGAAAGGCACGAGAACGCTCGACGCGGCTAGGCCGCAATACCGGCAGAAACGCGATACCGGCGCAGCCGATCGCAAGGAAGACGGCGACACCGAACACGACTGCCCACATGCCCGTCATCGCGCACCGTCCCGGAGAACACCGGCCGCGATCCGCATGTCGGCGGTGTCAAGCTGACGGCGGTCAAACCCGTGACGTTCCAGCCGCTCCAACAAGGCTCGGCTCGGGGCGTATGCCGGAACCGCTCGCCCAGTACCTGGGTCCGGCTCGAACAGCCGAGTGGTGTCCGGCCGACCCGCGTCGCCGACCGGGCCGACTTCGACCACTTCTGACACACACCGAGTTCGCCGCAGGCCCAGAAGGCTGGCGGCGGTCGGTTCGCGCGACGTGCACCACAAGATCGATGGCTGACGCGGTCCACTGGTGTGCGGCGTCGATCGCCAATGGCGGATTCGCCAACTGACCCAACGCGCAGATCCGGTCGAACACGGCAAGCGCGCTGGTTGCGTGAATGGTGCACATTCCGCCCGCTGCACCATTGCCGAGCGCGCGCAGCGTC
This sequence comes from Amycolatopsis sp. WGS_07, assembly GCF_045278895.1. Lineage (NCBI taxonomy): Bacteria > Bacillati > Actinomycetota > Actinomycetes > Pseudonocardiales > Pseudonocardiaceae > Amycolatopsis > Amycolatopsis sp. WGS_07. The sequence continues at coordinate 896,163 of NZ_CP136053.1, forward strand.
GCGGTCACCTCGCCGGCGCGAACTTCCCCGACGATCACGCGACTCGGCGAGTGCCGGAGAGTTTGTTTGAGCAGATCGTCCAGGGAGACTTCCCCGACCCCTTCCGCGTTCGCCGGCCGTGCCTCCAGCGGGGTGACCAAAAGGCGCGGTCCCAGGTGCAGACCGAGTTCGTACTCTTCCTCCACAGTGACGACGTGCTCGGCGTCCGGAATCTCGGCGCACAGTGCCCGGAGCAACGTGGTTTTGCCCGCGGCCGGACCACCGGAGATGATCATGTTGCAGCCCGCCCTCACCGCGGCCCGCAGAAACAGCCCGAGCGCCGGATCGAGCGTCCCGTTGGCGACCAGCTCGTCCAGGCCGACGTCGACCAGGCGGTGCCGACGGATCGCGACCCGCGGCCGGTCGGACACCTCCATCACCGCCGCTACCCGAGCACCGAGCGGTCCGCCGGCTCCGATGCGGAGATTCCCCAGTGGTTGCCCGGCGTTGAACTCCCGGGACGTCTGGCCTTGCCGCGCGAACATCGCGGCAAGCATCTCGACCAGTTCGGCATCGGTGTCCGCGACGGGGTGCGGCCACCGCTCCATGGTGCCGTCGGCCAACTCCAGGATGACGCGGTCGCATCCGTGCACATGGATGTTCTCAACATCCTCGCGACGCAGCAGCTCTTCCAACGCACCCAGCCCGGACAACGCGGCTACCACCGCGCGGGTCAACCGGCGTTCTTCCTCCATCGGCAAAGGAGGATTCCCGGCGTGAGCGCGGCCCCGCACCCACTCACCGACAGCATCAGCGACGAAAGCGCGCATTCGCGCCTGTCGTTCTTCTTGCGACAACGGGGTTTCAAGCTGAGACTCGCCCGCGGCGGCGCGCTCCAGCCTCGTGGCAACGGATTCGCGTATTTCGCGCACGTCCTGCGGCGAGAAGTGCTCGAGAGCGTGCTGCGGATGCCCAACCGTCTGCGGTGAGACAGCGAGAGCGGGATCGACCGTGTGAAGAGGAATCGCCGCCCCGGTGGGGAGCGTGTAGTCAGCAATACGTCCGGCAGCGGGGTATCCGTTACTCGACAACGTCATCGTGTGCCTCCGGCAAGCGACCGTGCAACACGGTGTGCGGCTGCAGTGCGCACCTCGGCTGGCGTGTAACGGTGATAGGTGCGGTGAAGACGAAGTCCGGCGTCATGGGTAGCGCGCAGCAATGCGGAACGGGGTGGCAGGGCTCCCGCGTCGCGGCTCTCGGACAGCACAGCCGCGGTCTTCGCATCAATGGGAACCTCAACGGCGACGTCCCGGCCGAGTGCAGCCCGAACCGCCCTGGTCCCGGCCGGAGTGGTGACGCACACCGCCAGCGCCAGCCTTTCCGGTGCAACGCGCCGGGCAAGTTCGGTCAACACCGGCCGAGCCGCGAGCAAGTGGCGCTGTGTCGGACGCACCGCGAGCAATACCGCATCCGCTGCTCGCAACAGCGGCCACGGCGTCACGACGCCAAAACGGCCCGCATCAACGAGCGCGTCGACCGGCTGCCCCGCCTGAGTCTTGAAAGCCGCCAGAGCAGTCGTCAGCCGCATCCATCCCTCAAGTCCGAGAGCAGCATGCTGTCCCGGTGCGCTCAATCCGGCCAGCAGGCCGACATGGCGAGCCGGCGGTACCGCCTGGACGTGATCGATGAGCGAAGCGGGATCGCCAGCGATTGCGTGCCGCGTCGCGGTGGCGTGCGACAGTACGCCCACGTCGGCGCGGATGCGGCCCGCGAGCATCCATTGCCCGAGCCAGCCCGGAGCAAGGTCGCCGCCATCCGGGTCGCAGTCGGCCAGCAACACCTGGGCTGGCCACGTAGCCGCGAGCGCGGCCAAGGTCGTCGTAGCGCCCGGTGCGCCTTTTCCGGAGATGATCGTGATCAGTGCCATCGTTCTCGCTCTTTCCTCTGACAACTTCGCGTCTACGCACCTGGCCCGAGTTGGACTACGACGACCTGCCCGGCCGCAGCGCTGGTTGCCGCTGCGGCGGCATCGCCGCCCACAACGACATCGACCGTGACCGCGCCTGCCGAATCCGGCGGTCCGATACCCAGCACGCGTGCGCGGAAGGGCACGACAGGACTAGCCGGTGTCTGTTGCGCGTCGTTTCCGGCGCTGCCCACGACGGGTACTACCTGCACCAGGTCTCCCGCTGTCAGGCCACGAGAAGGAAGATGGCCCGGTTTCACCGGCAGCCCGACCAGCCGTTCGCCAGGTCCGGGGACCGGCTGCTCGGTGAGCTGCCCTGGCGTGAGCACTGTGCCCGAAGACAACGTCGAACGCGCGAACTGACCGATGACCCGGTCCCGGTCGCTGACGGGAATGGAAGCCAGCGGCTGGGCCGGTACCGCTTTGGCCACGCCGAGATCGGCGTCATTGATCGGATGGCCCCAGCCGACGTCGTGGATCAGGACCAACACGTCGACTCGTTCGTCCTGGGTCGTGATCAGGACGTAGTTGCCGTACCCGGCCAGCGCGGCCAGCAAGGCCGCGATGCCCAGCAACCACCAGCGCCGCCGCCGCGGAATCCTGGGGACCTCGCCCATGTCGCGCTGGCTCCCGGCAGCATCTCGGTCGATATGCGCCGGTCGTGAAGAAGACACAGCAGTACCCACGGGGCAACTCCTTCCCCAATCAATAACGAGTCAATTCACTTTGTTTGTAAGAGAAATCTCGTAGCGCGATGGCGATTATGCGAATCGATTCCTAGCTTCGCGCGCGCAGCGCTGGATCTCCGCTACCGCGTACGTCGCCGTCGCGCGCGACAACATCTGCGGGAACTCGCCTCCGACACCGGCAGTACCGTCCGAGCCGGTCCAGCTAACCGACCACGTGATCGACCATTCCGCCCGCACTTGGTCGCCCGAGAGCCCGTAGGACGACCTCGTGTAGACGAAGCCGCAGTCCGGACTGGCCGAGTGAAGCCCGAAGGAACCGTTGAATGGGGTCCCCGGCCCGTCGCATGAAGTCGAGCCGCCTGTGCCGGAATCGAACGTCAGGCGTGTCGGGACCGCGGTCACCTGCGCCCATACCGGCCCGACCTGAACTCTCTTCACTGCTGATGTCCACGCACCGCGATCTGTCCAGATCCAAGTGTTCTCGCCGACGATCGTCGCTGCACGTCCGTCCGGTAACTGCACGTCAGGGGAATGACGAGGGAGCGGTAACGGCAGCCGCAACTGTTCGAACGCCTGCGCGGCCAGTTCTGCCGGTGACGGCAAAGCAGGTGCGGCGGGCGCGGGCGCAGCAGGCGCTGGGTTGGCAGGCAGTGGTGGCATGCACCGCATACCGAAGGCGCTCCCGGCTGGTCCATGCAATCCGCCGCCTGCGCCGAACCCTCCGATGAAGCAGCCTGGTGGCAGCGCGCTTGACGGGCCCGGCCGGCCCTTCGTGCCCGATTGGCGGTCCGGTCCGTTGGCCGGTGGTCCCGGACCGTGGCTGACCGGGGCCTCGCCCTGAGACTCCAGCACCCGCATGTCGACGCCCGGCTGGGAGTAACGGCCAAGCGGATCGGAAGGAGTGACGATCACCTGGCCGTCATCGTCAGAACTCGCAGCGGCGATAGCGGAATTCACGACTGAGAAGCCGCTGGCGACCATGGCGCACGCGGTCACAGCGGTAAGGCGGATGTGGTGTCGCATCAGCACGCACCGCCAGGAAATTCGGTTTTCGAAACCTTCCACGTTCCGTTGGCCGTGTCGCGAACAAGCATCGCGTGCACCAGCATCCTCGCTACGCCAACCGTCTTCTTTGCTCCCGTGCGCGCATCTGCTTGTCCCGCATGCGAAGCGTCCTGACAGTCGACTACCTTCGCCGTGGAACCTGATACCTCGACTGACAAGATCCGCACAGCGACCTGACCGTACGTCGTGATGCCCGCGGCTTTCTGCCGTTCCATTGCGGCCAACGTGGTCGAGAGCTGCGGATCGACCGCGATTGCTGCCAGGGCTCCGCGCCAGGAATCCTCAGGCCCGTTGCCAGCGTCCAACGATCGCGGCCAGAACTGTGTGTATGCCGCCGCGACCGCTTCCTTGCTGTCCGTCGGCGCCGAACTGGGCGCAGTCGGCCCCGGCGACGGCGCTGACAGATTCGGAGAAGAAGGACGTGGCTGCGAGGCACCTCCGCTGCAGCCCGCCAGACCGACGGTTACCGCAGCGGCACCCGTAAGCGCAATAACATGACGCAGTCGTCCTGCTCGGGTCAACATCCCGGCTTCCTCCCCACTCTGTGTCCAGCCTGACCTCGAGAACGCGGCTGTCTCCGCCGGATTCACGCGAGCAGGACGCTCGCGAACGCGCCAGCTAGGAGCGACGGACCCGCTGGGAAGCGTGTTCGCGCGCGTCCTGAACACGCCGCAACTACGAGCCCTACCACCGCGGTGAGTCCGCTGGCTATCAACAACCCCCGGAAGAGGCCTGCCCACCCGAACCACCCCAGGTACAAGGCAAGGACTCCATACAGCGCCGTGTCTCCGCCACCCGTGTGATCTGGCAGCGCCATCTGCACTGCAACGGCTGCGGCGAACACGGCAGCAGCCGCCCCACACGCAAAAGCGAGTCGTCCCCACCGTCCGTCGGCGACCGCGGCAGCGAGAAACGTTGCTGCCCCACCTGCTCCGAACGCCGCGACGAGCGCGAAGGGAAGCCTGCGAAAATACAGGTCCGCGAGTGCCAAGCTGATCCCGAGCGAGCACGCCCAGCACCAGGTCGCCAGCATCGAGGTCACGCCGAATCGCAGCCAGCCGGCCAAGTACAACCCGCCGACGGCGACCGAGGTCGCCAGCAACACCGCGGCGCGAGTCCCCGCTGACCGCAACGGCAAATCTCCGGCTGCTCGCTCGGCGACCAGGACCGACAACGACCCGAGCAGCAGCCCTGTACCGCACGTGACCCACGGAAGATACGCCGCCATGCGGGCCTCCTAACGAGGAGCAACACGTCATCTTGCTGCCTCCTGAACCATTCGGTGGCCGTCTCGGCCATTGCAACCGTGCCTGCGTCTCCAACCATGACCCCGAGCTGTCGAGCGCGACCAGCGTCGGCAGAGGACAAATCAGTGCTCGTTCTGTCCCGATCTTGTGCTGGTTCTGTGTCGGTCAGCTTGAGCCTGGCGTTTCCGTGACGGCCGCAGCGCACAACGGAACAACCAGGGCGTGCGTGCCCGCAACCGCAGCAGCACGGGGGCATCCTTGCGAATCGGAACGAACGGCCGGACGCCGCTGATCGCCGTTCCCGAACCAGCCGACGGCGTCCCGCTCCGCCGGCTTGCAATCTCGAATACCCGGGTCGACATCGTGTCGCCTCCTGCGCGCTGTTTCCGGCGAACTGGCCCTCGCTGGCGGCTCTCGTCGGCCGAAGGTTCGGGCGAGACGCCCGCCCGGTGGCTTGCGGGCGGGGCGCCTCGCTGCTTCCGTTCCCAGGGCCGTTCTCCCCGGGCACCAACCCGGTCTAGCGCGCTGACCTCGGGTGAGCGCAACGTAACGGCCTGCTGAGTTTGGACTCACCGCGCGCATGTTCACCCGTTCAGTCCACGCCGCGGCCGATCCGGAGGAAGCGGTGGCGAGCGGTCAATTGATCATGTATTCACCAGAGGGTGGACAAGGACGAAGGCTCGTCATACCGCCAGGCCCTTCACGACCTGTCATCGCTGTTGACCGGCCAGTGGACGATCGCTGTCATCGCCACGTTGGCGGTCGGCGAATTGCCCTTCGGGGAAGTGAAGAACGACGTAAACAGAGCGCTCAACGGTCAGCGGAACCCGATCAGTCCGCGCGTCCTGACCGACACCCTGAAACGGCTGGAGAAGAACCAGTTGGTCGAGCGCCGGGAGGAGGACGACGCGAAGGTCGGCGCTTCGAGGGTCTACTACAAGCTCAGCCCGGACGGCAGAGAGTTGCTCAGCATGTTGCGACCGTTGGCCAGCTGGGCTGCCAACCGTCGGACGTCCGAATCCAGTTGAACTACAACGCTTCCTTGACCTGATTCCGGCCGGAGTCCTTGGCCGCGAAGAGTGCGTTGTCCGCGGCGATCATGACGTCGTTGAGGTCGTGCCCGGCCGCGGGGAAGACTGCTGCACCGATCGACGCGGTGATCTCTACCGGGCTCTTGTCCGCCCCGTCGACCTCGATCTCGGCAATACGTTCTCGGATCCGTTGGGCCACAACCACAACGTTTTCCGCATCGCCACCCGGCAGCAGCACGACGAACTCGTCACCGCCGAGGCATCCGCACAGGTCGTCACTGCGTACGACAGAACTCAGCGCGTTGCCCGCCGCACGAAGAACAGCGTCGGCGACCAGCGGGCCGTGAATAGCCTTCAGCTTTCCGAAATGGTCGATGTTGATGAGCGCGATACCGAGGCTAGATCCAAGCTGCCGGACACGTGCGAACTCGCTCTCCGCCAGCGCACGCCAGCTGGCCATGTTCAACAGCCCGGTCTTCGGGTCCCTGATCGCGGCCTGCTCAAACTGCCTGACGAGCGCACTGAAGTGCAGCGCGTAGAGCGGAACGAAGACAAGAACCAACAGCCAGGGCAGCTGCGCGATCAGCAACGCAGCCAACGTGCCCATGCACAGCGTCGCCAGTTCCAGGAGGTTCTCGTTCAGCCGTCCGATCAGGCGCTTCGGCGACCGTATCGACGTCGAAAGTGCGATCACGGCCCCGACCACGGCCGAGTTCACCACGAAATAGGCAAGGACCACCACGACCGCAACTAGGGCGGTCCATGCGCTCCGGTCGTGCCCGAGAGGCAGCACGTTCATCGAGCGGGCGCACCAGGCTGCCACTTGGCAGGACAAGATCACATTGCACGCGCTGAACACCGTCCGATGCGCGTAGACACCGACAATGCCCCGCCAGCTCCGCAACCACAGGTGCAGGTAGAGCGCAGCCACCACAACGACGGCCAAGGCACCAGGGAGCGTCAACGCAGCGGCCAACGTCCAGACCGACGAAAAGTTGACGTGCGGTTTGTCCGCGAAACGACGGCGCCGCCGCTCGACCTGACGAGCCATCTCGGCGGCTACAACCCCGAGACCGATCACCACCACGCAGGTGAGGAGATCGTGCGCGGTCAGCCGCGTCGACACTGCCTCGACCGCGACAACTCCGACCGCGAACAGCTCGATGAGCAGCACAAACACGCGGACACGTGCAGGCAGGGACCAGATCGCCCAACTTCTCACCCGGGTTGCCCAGCTGGGCTGCCCGGAATCGGTAACGCGCTGCATACTGATCTCGCTTCCGTTCCCACGGGGAAGGCCACGGTCCTTAATCCGTTCCTGGCTGCGGTCCTTCCCCACCGCCGGATGTCCCTGGAGGGGTCGCATGCGCAACAAGGATTGGTGAAGGCAGTCGAACTATCGGTGCGGGCTCGTCCTCGGCAGTTTTCGCTTGCCGCGGGCGAGTTCGCTTCCACACGACCGCGGCCCCTATGGCCAGCACGGACGCGGCAGCGCCGGAGGCCGCCACGGTGACAACCGGGCCGACTCGATCAGCCGCGAGCCCCGCGGCCACGATCGCCACGCCCTGCGAGGTGTAGATGCAGGTGCTCAGCCTGCCCATCACTGTCCCGCGTCGCGAATCGGGGACGATCGCCACGACGATGGATTGCAGGCGAACCAAGTAAATCGTGGACAACGCACCTGAAACCGCCCACAGCACTGCCGCCACCGGCAACGAGGGCACCGCGGCCGACGCGACCAAGGGCAGCCCAGCAGCAACCGCCGGCAGGATCACGGCCGGAGGCGAGGCCACCGAGCTGCTTCTGCCAGCCCACCACCCTCCGATAACACTGCCGACCGGGTCCGCCGCCATGAGCAAGCCGACTGCGAACGACGCCGTGCCGATCGCCCCGGCGAACGGTGCCGCAATGCCTTCCGGCACCACCAAGAGGCCGACCATCGATATCAAAATCACGGGAGCAACCAACTGCGAACCGACCCGACGCGAAGCCGTTGCTGGCGAGGCCTCAGCGGTATCCGGGTTACGGCTCGCCGCGGGCCGCGCCCGAACACCGAGCAGAACCACCACGGCACTCAACAGGAACGTGCCGCCGTTGACCGCCAGCGCCGCACCAGCGCCGAACGCCGGCACCAGAACACCGCCCAAGCCGAAGCCGGCCACCTGCGCGGTTTGCGTCGTGACCTGACGCAAGCCGAGACCAGCCTGGTAAAGCTCTGCGGGCAGGACATCAGGGAGAAGCGATAGCTGCGCCGCTTTGAACGGCGCGCCGGCCAGCGTCAGCACGCCGACCAAGCACCACAGCACAGGCAACGACAAGCCCGGAATCACCATCGCGAGCGCGAGGCAACCGCGGACCACGTCGGTCACGACGATCACCGCGCGGCGCGGATACCGATCGGCGAGGCCCGACAAGAGAAACCCGCCAAGCACGGCGGGCGCGAAAGTCAGTGCGTAGGTCAACGCCGTCAACGACGCAGAGTTCGTACGGCCGTAGACCATCAGCGCCAGGGCGACTCTGGCCAGCTGGTCGCCTGCGACCGACAGCGTCTCGGCCGCCCACATCGCACGGAACTCGCCGCAGCTCAATGCCGCGGCAAAATTGCCACGCGCACGCAAAGCCATCGGTTCGCCCCCTCCCCGGAGCAGCTTTCCAACCCGACCGGCTGTTTACTTCGCCAAGCCACCTTGGATATTCCAAAGTATGCCCGCAGCGTGCACATATGGACACAAACAGCGACAGTTCACCCATTTGAACTACGGTAGTCACACTGGGTAGCAATGGAGGCAGATGGCCAAGCCCAACAAATTGGACTGACTGCCATTTCCGCTCTGCATTCGTCAACCGGAGCCATACAGCGCGCGAGCCGAAGGCGAAACCGTGCGGATATGTTTGCGCTGCGGCCTCGAAACGGCCGCAGCGCAAGAAGAATCTCAGGCGGGACCGTAGTAGCCGGGTTGACACCCGACGCCACCGTTCCACCACGCGTCGATCACTCTCAGCCTGATGACGGGCTGAAGATTCGTTGTGCCAGCACCGACGCAGTAGTGATAGATGCTCCGCAAGATGTCCTGTACATCCAGCATGACCGTAGAGCCGCTCCCGCCGTCGCAGTGCCGATACATCCCCGGGTCGATGTAGCCGCAAGGGTCGAGGACTCGGGCCGGCGCGGCTGGCGTCGCCGACACAGCCGAAGCGGTGCCGACCCAGAGTGCAAGCGCGGATACGCTTGCCACGACCGTGCGCCGCCAGGCGGTAATTCTAGACATTATTCCCCCTCAGCGAGAATGAGATCATTCGAAACGAGCGGCGACGGGTTCCCGTCAGGCAATCAGGGACGATTCAATTCCTGGCGACTCCGCTTGCAGGCGAAGCAGTCGTCGTTCCCTGTTTGCGCTCCGCCGCCGATCTGTCTTCGCGACCAGCGCCACGGGTCGTGAAGGCATCTCCGGGGTAGCAGGAGGGTGCCGCGTGAGGTCAACGTGACCTGGCACTGAGTTTCGGCTCACCTCGGCACCGTTCACCCGTCCGGCCTATCGGCGAGATTGAGGAAGATGTCCGGACGCGGACTGGGATGCGGCGTGTTCGAGAGGTCTGTGCAGCAGGCGCTCGGCTCGCCGCCGGCGTCAGGTATCACCCGTGAGTCCGAGGGCGGTAGTCACCGAACTGGTGACGGCGGGCGGGGCCTCGCCTTCGAAGCAAGTGTGCTGGCACGTAGTGGCTGACCGGTCGCGACCACTGGTCGTCCGCGGTGACGAGTTGGTAGGTGACCCATCCGAGCAAACCGCCATCCTCTCGGCGGGCCCATTCGAACAGAAGGCCGGGGATCTCAGTCTCGATCCGCAGGCCAGCGGGATTGCGCGGGGCGCGGATCTCAGTGCCGAGCACGAGCAACTTGCGCACGCTCACCCAGACTGGAGTCGGCGGACTGACTCTCCGCACAGTTGACGGCCACTCGTCCACCTCAGGTCACCTGCTTGCATCCACGGACAGGAGTCGCTCATGGTTCTCGACGACCCCTTTTGAGTCGAACATAAGTTCGACTAAGAAGTCAAATCAAGCCAAGAGTGCAGGTCGGCAGTCCAGCGTGACTGTGCGCTCTATCCGTCCCTTGTGCGAGCTAGTTGTCGCCAGGGTGGAGCGGAGCCGGTCGGTTTCGCGGCGTCGAGATCGATCGCGAACTGGCAGAGGTAGCTGTCGCCGACGCTGAACGCCCTTCACGACTAGGCGGTCGGCAAACATCTGGAGGACGCGGTGCGCGGATAGTCCGGGGTCAGTCCGCGGTGCGGCTGAAGGACTCCCATTCGGCCAGTTCCGCGAGCCGGTTCTGTTCGGCTGCGAGGATGTGCTGGAATGCCGATCCGCCGAGCGGGAGGTGCAGCGGCGGTGCGTCGAGCCCGATGACGTCGAGCACGAACTGGGCGGCCGCCGCCGGGTCGGTCCCCGCGGAAGCGCCGCCGGCGTAGGCGTCGGCGAGCGGCGCGATCAAAGCCGCGTAGGGCGCGCTCGGCTCGGGGATCGTCATCGACGACGCGATCGAGGTGGCCATCCGGCCGGGTTCGACGATGGTCACGCGGATCCCGAAGCCCGCGACCTCCTTCGCGAGCGCTTCGAGGAAGCCTTCGGCGGCGAACTTCGCCGTCACGTACGGGCCGAGGCCGGGTGCCGGTGCCACTCGGCCGCTCACTGACGAGATCTGCACGAAGTGCCCGCGGCCGGCCTCGCGCAGCATCGGCAGCGCCGCCTTGACCACGTGGACGACGCCCCAGAGGTTCGTCTCCACCACCGCGCGCAGCGACGCCAGGTCGGCGTCCTCGATGCTGACGATGTCGGAGTATCCGGCGTTGGTGACCACCACGTCCGGCACGCCGAACCGCCCGGCCGCCAGCGCGTGCTCAGCGGCGCCGGGATCGGTGACGTCGAGCGCCAGCGCTTCGGCCGTCTCGGGGAACCTGCCGGCCAGATCCGCCACGGCGGCCGGGTCGCGGGCGGTCAGCACCACCCGGTGCCCGGCCTCGAGGGCCGCCTCCCCGATGGCGCGCCCCAGGCCGCGCGACGCGCCCGTCACGAAAATCGTCTTCACCGCTACCTCCTGAACAGGTGTTCAGTAGCGGACTGTACCTGAACACCTGTTCAATGAGGTGGTGAGCACCCGGAACCTCCGCGCGGAACTGATCGCCGCGGCCGTGGCCAAGCTGGCCGAACCGCAGGCCGTCGCCGTGCCCTCCCTGCGGTCCATCGCCCGCGACTGCCGGGTCGCGCCCTCCGCCGTGTATTGGCATTTCCCTTCGGAGGCAGATCTGCGCTCGGCGATCCTGGACGCCGTCTACACCGACCTCGTCGAGCACGTCGAACAGGCGATCGCGGCGACCCCGGAGCGGGCGGAGCCGGTGGACCGCCTGGTGGCGGCGGGCCAGGCCTACGTGCGCTGGGGCCTGGCCCATCCCGGCGCCTACCAGCTGCTGTTCGAAAGCGGGGACCCGGTGCCGGAAACCCGGGCACCGACCGGCCCGCGGCTGCAGGACCGGATCGTCGGACTCGTCGCGGCGGCCGACCCGGAAACCCCGTTCAGCTCGGCGCTGCTGCTGTGGTCGGCCTACCACGGCCTGGTATCGCTGCGCCTGCACAAACCCCACTGGGACTGGGGCAGCACGGCCGACGAGGCGGCCGCGCGCGTCGTCACCGCCATGGTCGCGTCCTTCGCGAACCCCTAGCCGACGCGTCCAGCCCGGCTGGACGCGCGCAGGTGATCGAGACAGAGGTCCAGCGCGCTGCGCAGGTAGCGGGCGGAACCGGTCGACATCAGGATCGTGACGCCGCCCTGGATCGCAGCGACGATCGCCATCGCCGTGCGCTCCGGATCGACGTCCGCGCCGACGTCGCCGCTCTCGCGCATCGCCTCGATCCCGGCGCGGACCTGAGCCTCCCACTGCTCGATCAGGCGCCCGGTGACCTCCTGCGCCGCCGGCGTGTGCCGCCCCAGTTCGGTGATCAGGACGCCGAGCGGGCAGTGCACGCCCTGCCGGCGGTACCGCTCGACGACGGCGTCTCGCCACTTCTCCCACGCCGTCCAGGTGGTCAGGCTCCCGAGGTGGGGCTGCTGGTCTTCGAGCACGCGGTCGGCCTCCCGCTGGGCGACCGCCAGCAGGAGCTGTTCCTTGCCGTCCGGGAAATAGTGGAAGAGCTGGCTCTTGCCCGTTCCGCTGCGCCGGCACACATCGTCCAAAGTGGTGCCGTTGACGCCGCGTTCGCGGATCTCGGCCGCGGCGGCGTCGACGATCCGCTGGCGGGTCGCGGCGCCCTTCTTGGTCAGCAACGCGGGCCTCCAGGATTGTACTTGCGGGTACATTTTATCCGGACGACACTGGCCGGGTCAACGCCGATCACCCCCAGCTTGGACGGAGAAAACCCTTGCAGGCCATAGTCATCGAGCAGCTCGGCGGGCCGGAAGCGCTCGCTATTCGGGAGGTTCCGGATCCGGAACCGGGCCCCGGCGAAGTCCTCGTCGACATCACCGTCGCGGGAGTCAACTTCATGGACACCGGGGCGCGGCAGCACGGTCCGGCGGGCGGAACGGTGCCGTTCGTTCCCGGCGTCGAAGGGGCGGGCGTAGTCCGCAGGCTCGGCTCCGGCGTCACGGGGCTCGCCGTCGGCGACCGGGTCGCCTGGGTCTACGCCTACGGCAGCTACGCGGAGAAGATCGTCGTGCCGGCGGCTTCGCTGGTGCCGCTGCCGGAAGGCATCTCCGACGAGGTCGCGGCGAGCGTGATGATGCAGGGCATCACCGCGCATCACTTCACCACCGAGGCTTACCCGGTCGAGGCCGGTGACGTCGTTCTCGTCCACGCCGCCGCCGGCGGGCTGGGCCGGTTGCTCGCCCAGATCGCGAAGCTGCGCGGCGCCGAGGTGATCGGCGTGGTCTCCCGGGAGGAGAAAACGGCCGCGGCGAAGGAAGCCGGAGCCGACCACGTGATCGTCTCGACCGGAGAGGCGTTCGTGGCCGACGTCCTGCGCCTGACCGACGGCGAGGGCGTGCGAGCCGTGTTCGACGGCAACGGCGGGCCCACTTTCCGCGCGTCCATGCGGGTGCTGCGCCGCAACGGCACCTTGCTCTACTACGGCGCCTTCATCGGCGACGTCCCGACGATCGGCATGCGGGAGCTGCCGCGGAGCATCAAGATCTGCTATCCGGCCTTCCGCGATCACATCGCCACCCGGGAGGAACTGCTGGCGCACTCGGCCGACCTGTTCGCGATGATCGCGTCGGGAAAGCTGGACGTGGCGGTGGGCGGCCGCTACCCCCTCGCCGACGCCGCCCGCGCGCACCGCGACCTCGAATCCCGCCGGACGACAGGAAAACTGCTCCTGCTCACTGGCACCAGTCCGTCCACAAAGGACTGAACAGCCGTCTTTCCTTGCTCGGCTCGGACCGGCGGTCAGCGTGGCAGCAGGCCTGCCACGAGACTGTGCACGGTCCCGGCCAGCACGGCGTCCGGGGAGCGGTCCGCGATCATGCCGGCGGTGATGATCGATGCGAGACCCTGCAGCATGGCGAGCACCGCCATCGCGGTCCGGTCGGGCTCCTCGCCGACGATCTCCCCGCGCGCCATCGCGTTCTCGATGAGGGCGACCGGCGCGGCGAACGCCCGCTCGCTCGCCTGCCGCAGATCCGGGCGCGCCGGGTCGTCCTTGCGGGCGAACATCAGCGCCAGCAGCGCCGGAGACCGGGCGGCGAACCCGACGTAGGCTCGCGCGAACGCGACCAGCCGCTCCTCGAAGCCACCGGTCGCCCGGCGCAGCCCCTCGTCGAGTTCGTCCCCGAGCCGCCGCAGCCCGCGCAGCACGAGCGCGTCGAGCAGGGCCTGCTTGTCGGCGAAGTGCTGGCGCGGCGCGCTGTGGCTGACGCCCAGCTCCCGGGCGAGCCCCCGCAGCGACAGCCCCGCGACCCCGCCCTCCTCCAGGGCGCGCTCGGCCAGGCCGAGCAGCCCGGAACGCAGGTTGCCGTGGTGGTACGGCGCGGTCTCGTCATCCATGACCGCAGTGTAGGCACTGCCTATAATATTGTCATTGACCACATTATAGGCAGTGTCTACATTGACGGGATCCGCTATCCGAGGAGCACGTCATGCCCTTCCCCGTCCGCTTCCACCACGTCAGCGTGTCCGTCGCCGACCTCGGAGCCCAGCAGCGCTGGTACGCCGAGGCTCTCGGCTTCACCGAGGTGGTGGAGACGTTCGAGGTGCCCGAAGCCGGCGTGCGGACCGCCGTCGTGCAGACAGCCGGAGGAGTCCGGCTCGAGTTGATCGAACGAGCGGGATCCACGCGTCCGGCGACGTTCGACGACCCGATGGACGCTCTGCGCGCCCAGGGTTACGGCCACTGGGCGGTCGAGGTCGACGACCTCGACGCCGCGTACGCCCGCCTGACCGGTGCGGGCGCGCAGCCGGTGTGGCCGCCGGCCGACGCGGTCCAGCCCGGCGCCCGGTTCGCCTACGTCAAGGACCCTGAAGGCAACCTGATCGAACTGATCCAGCCCGCTGCCTGCCCGGCTGGCGACCAGGGCGCGACCTCGTCATAGCGGACGAGTTCGCCGTAGCGGGCGGGACGGACGGACCCGCCCGCCGCGGGGTTCAGCAGCGCGGGCCGGGAGCGGAACGCGGTGAGAACAGGAGATCTCCGGATCGGCGCGGGCTCGCTTTCGCGCGGAAGCCCGTTGCGTGCGCCGTCGTCTGTCCCCGGCGGGACACGTGCTCGGCTGAACTGTCCGCCCGGCAGTTGCGTCAGCCGAGGCATGTTGCCGGCATCCCACTGCAATGCCCCGGCAGCCGATGAGCCCGGCCCGCAGCGCGACTTCTGCGCAACGATGCCCTGCGGCATACCGGATTCTTGACTCGCGTCGCGCAGCCTCCTGAACTGCCACCGCCCGTCGACCGACCCGTCGCGGGCGGTCCGCCCCAGTTCGGTCGGGCGGTCGCTTCCGCACGCGACAGTCCGCATCGGCCCAGCCCGCACGGGATGGGCTACCAGGGCACGGCACCGTCGTCGTTGAAGAAACCGCCGGTCGGCCCGTCGTCGGCGAGCGTCGCCATCGCGGCCACGATGTCCGCGCCCTGCGCGGCGGTGCGCGGACCGGCGTGCCCGTTGAGGTCTGTGGCGATGTATCCGGGAGTCACCGCGTTGATCTTGACGTGCGCGAGCGCGGGATCGGCCAGGAATGCCTGGGCGTACTTCAGGGTCAGCATGGTCAGCGCCGCTTTCGAGGACGCGTAGGCCAGTCCGTCCGTCGCTGCGGCGAACAACGACCCGGGCTCGGCGGTCAAGGCGTGCGACGCGGTCGTGCTCGCCACGTTCACCACTCGCGGCGCCAGGGATCGCCGCAGCAGCGGCAAGAACAGCCGGGTGACCGTGACCACCCCGAACACGTTGGTTTCGTAGGTGTCGCGGAAGTGGTCGGCGGTGATGTCCGGGGCGGGGACCGCGATCAGCGTGCCGGCGTTGTTGACCAGGACGTCGAGGCGTCCGTAGTCGTGCTCGACCCGCTCGGCCGCGGCTCGCACGGTGTCCTGGTCGGTGACGTCGAGGTGCACCGGGGTCGCCTGCAGGCCGTCCTCGGCCAGCGCCGCTGCCGCGTTCTGTCCGCGCCCGGGATCGCGGCTGCCCAGCAGCACGGTCATGCCCAATTCGGCGAGCCGGCGCGCGACCGCCAGGCCGAGTCCCTTGTTCGCGCCGGTGATCAGCGCGTTTTTCCGTTCGGGCGTCATTGTTCCGCTTGTGTCGTGGTGACGACCATCTTGCCGATGTTCTCGCCGCGGAACAGGCCGGCGAACGCCGCGGGGAGCGCGTCCAGGCCGTGGCGTTCGGTCTCCAGGGGGATCAGCTGCCCGGTCTCGACCCAGTCCACGAGGTGGTCGAGGGCGGCGGGCAGGGCTTGCGGGAATTGCAGCGGGGTGTATCCCTGCAAGGTCAATCCGTTGCTGTACAAGGGTTTGATATTGACCGTCCAGGCGGTGTCGTCGTCGTAGGTGGAGATCAGGCCGCACACGACCACGCGTGCCGGACGGCGCATCACGTTCATGACGGTCTGGCTGACCGCGCCGCCGACGGCGTCGAAATACAGATCCGGCCCGCCCGGGGTCAGCGCCTGGAGCTGCTCGGCGAGGTCGGCGGCCCGGTAGTCGAGGGCGGCGTCGAACCCGAGCTTCTGAGTCAGAATCCGGCGCTTCTGCTCGGAGCCGGCCAGTCCGATCACCCGGGCGCCGCGGATCCGGGCGATCTGCCCGGCCAGCGATCCGACGTTGCCCGCGGCCGCCGAGACCACCACGGTCTCTCCCGCCTGCGCCCGGCCCGCTTCGACGATGCCGGTGTACGCCGTCAGACCGCCGAGCAGGCCGAACACCCCGAGCGCATGAGCGGGCTTGCGGATGCGGGGATCCAGCGGGGTCATCTCCAGCCAGTGGTCCCGGGTCGGCCAGACCGACAGGTCAGCCCACTCGACCTGGCTGACCACCCGGTCCCCCGGGGCGCGGCCGGGGAGACGGGAAGCGACCACTTCGGACACGCCGATCCCGGTCACCGCCTCGCCCAGCGGGATCTGCGGCAGGAAGTAGCTTTCGTCGCCGGTCACCTGGCCGCGCAGGGTGGCGTCGACGGAGAATGCCAAGGGACGCAACAAGACCTGTCCATCCTGAAGCTCGGGCAGGTGCTTGGCGGCGACGGTGAAGTGCTCGGGTTCGACCCGGCCGACAGGCAGGTACCGGCTGAGGGACACGAACCGGGTGGTGAACGACATCCAGTCCTCGCAAGGGAAATCGGGTTTCTTGTGCCGGTCAGACGCTAGATCTACACTCCCGTTGTGGGAAGTACCGACAAAAAAGTAAGTACTGACGACGGAGCGGCCCGGGAGCGGCCGGGGTGTTCGATCAGCCAGGTCGAACGCGCGCTGGGCATCCTGGAAGGCCGCTGGAAGCTGCTGATCATCCACCATCTCCTGGTGCGTCAGCCCCGTCGCTTCTCCGAGCTGGAGCGCGCGATCCCGCGCGTGACGCAGAAGATGCTCATCCAGCAACTGCGGGCGCTCGAGGCCGACGGAGTGGTCCGCCGCATCGTTTTCCCCGAGGTGCCGCCGCACGTGGAGTACGAACTCACTCCGACCGGAACAGCACTGACCCCGGCGCTCAACGCCCTGCACGACTGGGCCGCCGACACCCGCCCCGGCGCATGAGGCCGCGGGCTCGGCGCTATTCCCCAGGAGTCCAGGGAAGAACTTGCCCGTCGCGGACGAGCTGGCCGTAGTGCTCCGGCCTGACCGGGCCGAACACGAGGTCCAGCAGCGCGTCAGCCGCTTGGGCGGGACTCGGCGCGTCGCGCACGTCCCACCACATCGCGGACGTCGGGGTGTTCATCATGCCGGGACAGACGGCGGCGAGCAGGATTCCGCGGGCCAGGTCGTCCTCGCGCCGCCGGCCGGCGAGCGCGCGCACCGCCGCGACCTGGCCGATCTTGGACGGGATGTTGACGAACCCCGGCCAGTCTCCGCCGCGGGCGCTGCCGTCGGCGACCGCGTCCCGCCAGGCGGCGACCTGCTCGTCCACCTCGTCCAAAGTGGACAGTTCAGCGAACCGGTCGTGCAGCGCGGGTGCCAGGTGGTTCAGCGCGCCCAGCGAACTGGCCACGACGAGGAACCGGCCGTCGTCGCGGAGCAGCGGCGCGAAGGCGCGCAGCAACCGGGTGGTGCCGAAGTTGTTGACCTCCGCGTAGTCCCGGACGATCGCGCGCGGGTCGTCGTCGGGGCCGACGCGCATCACCGCGTTGCCGAACACGACGTCGACGCCGCCGTGCCGGTCCGCCACCTGCGCGGCGAGCCGGGCGGCGCCCTCGGGTTCGGCGACGTCGAGGATCGCGCCGCGGACACTGGCCCCGCCGCTGGGAACGGTCTCGACGGCCTGAGTGACCCGGTCGAGATCGCGGCCGGTCAGGTAGACGGTGTCTTCAGAGGACAGGCGCGAGGCGAGCCCTTCGACCAGCGCCAGCCCCAGGCCCTGGGTGGCGCCGGTGACGAGAGCGACTTTGCCGGTCATGCGGCTCCTCCGGCGAGCAGGGTTTCGGAGAGGGTCCAGAGGCGCTCGGCGCCTTCGGGATCGAGGGCGTAGCGGGCCACGCCGTGCAGGGGCGGCGCGTCGCCCCGGCGGTCGATGGTCTCCGTCTCGTTGCAGTCGGCGAAATAGCGGCCGCCGATCCCGTCCAGCAGCGGCGAGGTCGCCAGCAGAACCGAGGTGGCGGCGCCCTGCTCGGGCGTCTTGATCAGCTCGGGCGGGACCTTGCCGCTGCCGCGGCCCCCGGTGTGGCGCTGCAGATTCGTGTAGATCGCGCCCGGCATCAGGGCGTTCGCCGTGATCCCGTCGGCTGCCCAGCGGCGCGTCGCCTCGACGGCGAAGAGCGCGTTGGCGGTCTTGGACTGGCCGTACGCCAGCCACGGGTCGTACGGCCGGAAGGCGAAGTTGACGTCGTCGAAGACCACCGGCGACTGCTGGTGCCCGGACGAGCTGACCACCACGATCCGGGCGGAGCCGTCGGCGGCCAGCGCCGGGTGCAAGCCGGCGGCGAGGGCGAAGTGCCCCAGGTGGTTGGTGGCGAACTGCAGCTCCCAGCCCTGCGGCGTGTACTGCTCGGGAGCGGCCATCACGCCCGCGTTGTTCACCAGGACGTGCAGCGGGCCGTCCCAGGCCGCGGCGAACGCGGCGACCGATGCCGGGTCGCTCAGGTCCAGCGGCCGGACGCGCACCGCGGTGTTTCCGGTGCTCGCGCTGATGTCCTTGGCCGCTCGTTCGCCCGCGCCGACGTCGCGAACGGCCAGGGTGACCTCGGCGCCGGTCGAGGCCAGCGCGCGAGCGGTCTCGACGCCGAGTCCGGAGGAGCCGCCGGTGACCTGGCCCGGCGCCCGGCCAGGTCGACGCCCGCGGCGACCTCGGCCGCGGTGCTGGTGAATCCGAAGGGAGTCTTGATCAGGTCCATGAATTCCACGCTAAAGGCCGCGAGTGCATGCGGATAGCGAAAGAACCGCAGATCTGGTATGCGTTTAAATCATGACGTTCGCCGATGCGTCCCTCACCGCGCTGCGCGTGTTCCGCGAGGTGGCCGAGCGGGGAACGCTCACCGCCGCGGCCGCCGCGCTCGGCTACACGCAGTCCGCGGTCTCCCGGCAGATCGCGTCGCTGGAACGCGCCGCGGGAACACCGCTGCTGGAGCGGCGCCACGACGGGGTGCGGCTCACCCCGGCCGGGCAGATCGTCGTGCGCCGCGCCGCCGACGTCATCGACCGGCTCGACGCCACCGCCCGCGAACTCGCCGGGCTGCCCGGCGAGCAGGGCACGGTGCGGCTCGGCTGGTTCCCGACCGCCGGGGCGAGCCTGCTGCCCCGGGCACTGGCCGCCCTGCGGCGCACCCACCCCGCCATCACCGTCCTCAGCCGCGAAGGCCGCACCCCGGCACTGGTCCGCGCGTTGCGCGCGGGCACCCTGGACCTCGCGCTGCTGGCCTCCGCGCCGCCGTTCCGCCCGCCCGACACCGAAACACCGGCGCTGGCCCTGCACACCCTCACCGAACGCAGCCTCCGCGTCGCGGTGCCCGCCGCCCATCCCCTCGCCCGCCAGGAGTACATCGACGTCGTCGACCTGCGCGGCCAGCGCTGGATCGCGGGCTCGGGCGACGACCGGGTCATGGGCGTGTGGCCCGGCCTCGACGAACGCCCCGAGATCGCCCACACCGCCCGCGACTGGTTGGCCAAACTGCACCTCGTCGCCGCCGGCTGCGGGATCACGACCGTGCCCGGCGCGCTCGGCGCCGCCGTCCCGGACGGAGTCCGCGTACTCGCCGTCCGCGGCGGACCCGGAGAACAGCGCCGGGTCCTGCTCGCCCACCTCCCGCGACCGCTGACGGAACCCGCCGCACGCGTCGCCGCCGCGCTGCGCACCGCCGCCCTGGAAACGGACGCCGCGGTCGAGTGACCAAGCAGGTGATCCCTGCTGCGCCAAGCCCGTTCGGCAACCCGAGCCGAAGTGCCTTCCGTCCCGGTTACTTCCTGCCCCCTGGGGCAAGTGTGGTTCTCCTGCAAACCGCGATCTTCACCGAGACCCGCGCCAGCCTCGCCCTGCGCCACTCCAAGGGGTACCGCGTCGGCGAACCGAACGATGCGGTGACAGAGACCTCGCACATCAGATGACAGTTGTCCCGCACAAGTGAGCCGGGACTACGACGACGCTTGGCGTGCCAAGTGACAGTTAGCGCGTACCGTCGCATCCAGGCAGGGGACACGACCTGATCAGCGTCGTCCGGTAGCGTCAGCGGTCTCGTCCGGGGCGATCCGGTCGCGCGGCGGGCTGCGGCAACCAGTAGAGCCTGGACGGTTTCGAGCTGCTCAGGGATGAGGCCGTATCAGCTCCAGGTGCGCGGCGTTGGCAGGCGAGGAGACCGGCGGAGACGAGGTTCATCGTTAGTGCACTGTTCAGAAAGCGGGATCGGCGCTTCGGATCATCGTGATAGCTTGAGCAAACCGAGATGATGCGCCAACCGGTTGGGGCCGGTAGCTCAGTTGGTTAGAGCAGGAGACTCATAATCTCTTGGCCGTCGGTTCGAGCCCGACCCGGCCCACAGCATCAACCGTCGTGAACCAGAAGCCTCGCTCCCTTCCGGGCGAATCGTCCGACGTGTGAGAGCTGACGCAAAGTGATGCCGGGCGAGGTGACTCTGGCCGAATTCCGTGGGATCGGCGTCAACATCAGCGATTTCCAACGCTGCGTATGCTCACGCTTGTGGCAACGCAACGTCCCTCCGAGCCTGACGGCATCTCGCTCCGCCTGCCATCGCCGGTTGTCGAGCTGCAAGATGACCGTCTTCGTCGGCACGGTGTCCGGCTCCTGCT
Source organism: Amycolatopsis sp. WGS_07 (assembly GCF_045278895.1). Taxonomy (NCBI): domain Bacteria; kingdom Bacillati; phylum Actinomycetota; class Actinomycetes; order Pseudonocardiales; family Pseudonocardiaceae; genus Amycolatopsis; species Amycolatopsis sp. WGS_07. The sequence continues at coordinate 917,057 of NZ_CP136053.1, forward strand.
CAAACGGGACGACTTGATCCATCCGGACGTTCCGGGCAACAAGTGGCGCAAGCTGAAGTTCAACCTGGAGGAGGCACGGACACAGGGCTTCCACTGTCTCCTGACCTTCGGCGGTGCGTATTCCAACCACTTGCGCGCGACGGCAGCGGCTGGCCGCTACTTCGCTTTCGACACGGTCGGCGTGGTTCGAGGCGAGGAACATTTGCCGTTGAACGAGTCACTGGAGTACGCCGCGAGCGCCGGAATGCGGCTGACCTACATGGACCGTACGACATACCGACGCAAGGCTGATCCGGACGTGCTTAGTCACCTGACGAGTCAGTTTGGCCCGTGCTACATACTTCCCGAGGGCGGGAGCAATGCGTTAGCGGCGCGTGGATGTACCGAGTTGGTCGACGAGATAGCCGAAGATTTCGACATCATCTGCTCAGCCTGCGGCACCGGCTGCACCTTGGCGGGCATCGCGGCGCGCCTCCAGCAAGGCCAGCGAGCGATCGGCTTCAGCGTGCTAAAGGGCGGCGACTTCCTCAGTGATGAGATCCGGCGCTTCCAACGAGAGGCGTTCGAAGCCGGGACGAACAACTGGACGCTGGACACGGACTTCCACTTCGGTGGCTACGCCAAGCGAAATCCCGAGCTGGACGCCTTCATTTCCGACTTCGAAGATCGCCACGGCGTCCTCCTCGACTGGGTGTACGAGGCAAAGATGATGTACGGCATCTTCGCCCGAGCTTCCTCCGGACAGTTCGCGCCCGGAAGCACTGTGGTAGCGGTTCTGTGTTAGCTAGGCCTTCTCGTAGTACGCGCGCTGCGCTTGCTTCGAAGTTGCGGACTCACACCAAGTCAACTGCCACTCGCCAGAGTTGATCTTGAAATCACGGCCGAACCCGAGCCACATGCCCGTCATCCGACGACCGGCCGGGTCAATGACCATCTGAAGGGTCCCGTGGTAGGTAGCGCCCTGGTAGTAGCCGGTCGGTGACGTTTGCTCGCACCATGTGCCAGTAGCTACGGCTTTGTCCAGAGCTAGCTCCAATCGCAGGCGGGAGCCAATGGAGTGCGGCAGGCTCTGGCCAGTTAGCCGATGATCCTGCTGGCGCAAAACAACATAGTGCTCACCAGTGAAACTCTTGCCCCGGCCCGAACTTGGGTAGACGTAGCGGCTGCGCCAGATTCCGGAGAAGCCACCGCTCCCTTCGCTCATGCCAGATGTTTCGGCAACGGCGGGCTCCTCCGTGAGCACCGGGGTCAGCGAAGCCAGCGACAGTGCAGCGCTGATCTTGAGCAGTAGAGACCGACGGCTAACTTCGGATCCGTCGGCCTGTGCCCATGTCGTTGCCATCTTTGCCAGTTCGTGAACGTCGGCTGCGCCCAATCGCGACACGATGTCCTGCATGGACGTACCCGGGTTCTCAATCACCGCCAGTTGCTGTCGCTCGTGATGGACCGAGTCGGCAGGCCGGTGATCAGCCACGTCAGCAAGAAGGTCGGCGACCCGGCATTCATAGAGTTCCGCCAGCCGGCAGAGAACCTCGAGAGGCGGAGCGTGCCCCGTCGGGGCGGGCCACACCTCCCAGTATGAAAACAACTTGTCATTCTTCGGCTCGGCCGGCCAACGTTGGTTCCAACGCTCGGCGGCCTCTCGCTGGCTCCACCCGCGGGCCAATCGGAAGGCGGTACGCATGTTGACGTCGTATCGCTCAGCGAAGACAAACGCGATTTCTACCCACGTCTTAGACTGCGCTCGAAGCTGATCCGCCAATGCGCGTTGCTTGCTTCGCACACTGCGCGGCGCGGTTGAAGGCATGGGCGGTCCCCCTTCGGGTGAGTCAGCGCGGACCATACGCCGCTTCCAGTATGGAGCAACTTCTCCCCGTTGAACAGGGAGATTCTGTCCCACAAGATCCCTGTTTCGTTGGGTGGTTTGTGCGCCTGAAATGCGGTTTCGTTAGTAGCGGCGCTTCGGAGGTCGACTTGGCAGGCCAGCAGGTCGCGAGTCCACCGCGACCGACACTTGCTGGCCCGACGGCAGCAGCTAGTCCGGCCAGGTGCCACCAACACCGACGAACGGAGAGGGTGCTTTCCAGTGATAGCCACGCTGCCTATGGCGACGGATCACCTTCGTCTCGTTCTCGATTCCGTCGGTCTCTTCGCAGTACAGCTTTCCCCGGCGAGCAGACGTCGTACAGCGACGTCCTTCGCCGCCGGGCTGATGCTCAGTCCTGATGAACGCGGAACGGGTTCAGCGCACAGCACTGGATACGGCAACGGCGACAGGGAGTTTGCGATGACCAGACCAGAAGCGGCCTGCCGAGAGGGAAGAACGTTGCGCGCGGGGGTAATCGGCCTGGGGCGGCAGGCACTGGAGGATCACATTCCAGGGCTGCGTGCCGCTGATGCCGTCGAGTTGGCTGCTGTGTGCGACGAGAACCCACAAATCGCTGCCGAGCAGCAAGGCGAGCTTGGGATACCCACGTACACCGATGCTGGAATGCTGTTCGCCGAGCATCAGCTGGATTTCGTGGTGATCTGCGTACCTCACGACGCCGGTGCTCAGCTGATCGAGCTGTCCGCTAAACACGGCGTGCATGTGTTGAAGGAGAAGCCGTTCGCTACCTCCCTCGGGCAAGCCCAGTACCTCGCGGATCAAGTGCAAAAGGCCGGGATCCATCTCATGGTGACCTTGCAACGACGGTTCAACCCGATCTACACCAGCTTTCTCCAACTCGCAGATCAGATTGGCGCGCCGTTCGTGATCGACGCCGCGTACACGATGCACATTGACGACCCCTCCGAAGGATGGCGCGGACAAGCAGGTCGTGCTGGGGGCGGATGCCTGATCGACATGGGCTACCACATGGTCGACATGCTGCTGTGGTACTTCGGCCTGCCCGACCGAGTGATCGCTGACATCTCTGTCGGTGCACGACCGGACCGCGACTACGACGCTGAAGACACCGCCTTGGTGCACATCGCCTACGACAGCGGCCTGTACGGATCACTGCTGCTGTCAAGGGCGATCGGCCCTAAGTGCGAACGGATTCGCCTTGCTGGAAGCAAGGGAGTCGTCTGCTTGGAACGGGGGCGAATTGCCCGGCTCACCAACGACGGGGAAGTCGTCGAATCCCTTGCTCGTGAGCAAGCGTGGCCCTCGGCGAGCGTCAGTCAGATCAACCACTTTACCCATGTCATCAAGGGTGAGAGGCCGAACCTCAGCGGTCCGATCGACAATGTGGCACACCTGCGGTTCATTCACGCCTGCTACGAGTCAGCCCGCACGCATGCCGCGGTGAAGCCGAAGGAGCTGGCATGACAAGCCTGGCAATCAGCGGCGGCACGCCGATCGTCACCACTCCACCTCCGCACTTCAGCTGGCCTCCGATCAGCCGGACGACGACCGACGCCGTCCGGCGGCAGATGAACACAGCCATTTCAATCTATGACCGGTCCGGTGTGATCGCTGAGCTGGAAGACCGGTTGCGCGAGTACTTCGGTGTCCGCCGCGCTGTGTTGACCAGCTCGGGGACCGCCGCGGTTCACTCCGCGTACGTAGCGACGCACATCGGCCCCGGCGACGAAGTCATCGTTCCTGCTTACACGTTTCTGGCTACCGCCACTCCTCTGCTGCATATCGGCGCGATACCGGTACTGGCCGACAGCGACGAGACTGGCAATATCTCGGTCGCCGACGTCGAGGCCCGCATTACGGACAAGACCAAGGCGATCATGGTCACTCACCTGTGGGGAATTCCTGCTGACGTACCAGCTTTGCGTGCGCTGGCGGATCAGCATGGCCTGGCGCTGCTGGAGGATGGCTCACATGCTCACGGCGCAGACATCGGGGGCTGGAAGATTGGCAGATTTGGCCGGGCGGCAGCTTTCTCGATGAACGGACCGAAACCACTGTCCGCGGGTGAGGGCGGGTTCGTGCTTACCGATGATGACGAAGTCTACAAACGAGTTCTCCTGCACGGGCATTACAACAAGCGCTGCCGCAACGAGATCCCCGCTGACGACCCGGCCCATCTGTATGGGGTTACAGGTATGGGGCTGAAGTTTCGTATCCATCCCTTGGCCGCGGCGATTGCGTTGGAGCAACTTGGCAACCTCGACTCCTATCTTGAGGGACGAGCACGGTTCGCCCACTACCTGTGCGAGCAGCTCGAATCCCTGCCTGGCATCGCAGTGCCCAAGCCACCAGGCGACACGTATCCGGCGTGGTATGGGCTTCCGCTGACCTACGTGCCGGACGAACTCAACGGCCTGCCCGTCGAACGGTTTCACGAGGCTCTGCGTGCCGAAGGACTGCAGGAGGTGGACCGTCCCAGCTCTACTCGCCCGCTCAACCTGCTGCCTCTGTTTCGCGACCCGACCCCGATGCTGCCGTACTACCCGCACCTTGAACGCGTGGCCTATCGGACGGGCGAGTTCCCCGTCGCGGAACAGATCTGGCACCACACGCTCAAGCTTCCTGTCTGGCACCGCTATGAGGACCTCCCATTGGCCGAGGCATACGTCGCCGGATTCCGCAAAGTCATCGACAACCACACCCAACTCCTCGGGTAGGACATCATGATCGACGCTTCCGTGCTCGAGCGGCTCTCCCACCAAGCCGCTGAAGACGACATCCAACAACTCGTCGTCGGTGCCGTTGTTGAGGCCAGCGACACGGTGTTGCTCCTGAAACGACGTGCCGGCGATTTCATGGGCGGCATCTACGAACTGCCCAGTGGCAAGGTAGAGCGCGACGAAACCCTGGAGGCCGCGACTGCGCGCGAACTCGCCGAGGAAACGGGTCTTACGCTTGTTGAGATCGTCGACTACATCGGCAGCTTCGACTACGTCAGCGGCAGCGGGAGACGAAGCCGGCAGTTCACCTTCCTTGTCGCCGTCGTCGACACCACGCACGTCACGCTGACCGAGCACGATGACTACCGCTGGATGTCGCTTGCCGGTGAACTACCTGTCACTGACGAGGTCAGAAGCATTCTCGCGACGTGGCGAAAGCCCCGAGAAGTCAACGCCTGACAGCCTCTACTGAGGCATCGCGGCCACCCCGTGACGTCTGGACCGGCAGTGCGAGACGTCTCTGGGGATATCGGCGGCGGGCGAGGTTGAGCCCGGTGGCGTGCCCACCCCAATCACGGCATGCCCAGGCACCCTCGCCCGTCCGCCGCCCTTAGCCGCGGTGGAGGTGACTGCCCCGACCAGTCGCCTCCACCGCGTCCCAACCCGAATGAGAGGTGTCTGGAATGGTCGTGCCAGCCCAACGCCTGTGGACCACGCCCTACACCTGCGGGCGCGACGGCCTGGAGCATGAGGTGACCGATGAGGCCTTCTGCGAAGCTCGTGAATACGGCACGCCCCTCGTCTCTGTCTGTTGTCGTCAGTTGGAATGCTCGCTCGCAATCTCGCCTCCTGGAGCCAAATGTGTGGAGTGCGCTCGCATCATTCGGCTGTTCCGTCAACGGCAGCGTGAGAAGCAGCGAGCAGTTCTTGTGCTTGTCCAGGGCGGGCAGGCCGGACGGCATTGCCGACCTCGATCGTGTCGCCGAGGCCGTTCTCGCGGACGAACCCACCGCGCGAGGAGGGTTTCATGACCAACGGTGACGGGCGGAGGCCGCCCGAGAGCGCACTCGCAAACCCTGACGGTACAGGCCAGGAGAAGGGGACCCTTAGCTCACGCGTGTTCGGAACGCGTGCGATGACAGTCGCCCGGTTCGCGGTGTGCTGCAACGCACTGGGGCTGCCGCTCGCTCTCTTGTCCGATCGTGTCTACAACGAGACAAACAGCGAAGGATTGGTCGTCGTGGACCTGGCCCGGGTGGCCCTGTCTGGGCATCCGCTCGCACGGCGTGCGGAGATCCGGACGCGGGAGCTTTCCCTGGGCTCGATGGGCCGTCTGCTCGTTACCCAGTCCGTGCCGGACAGGCTCACCGAGATATACGAGTGGGACAAGGCCCAGCCGTTCGACGCACCGAAGGCGGCCTGAAATGCCCGAGTGGAGCCCTTTCAAGGTGTGCCTCGCCTTTCCGTCATTCTTTCTTCTCCACGAGGTAGTCATGCACAAGGTTTCGCAGAGGCTCCTTCGTGTCCTGCACCGAGGGCGCGTGTGGTTGGGGATGAGCGAATGCGGAGTCATGTGCCTTGTCGACTGGGATCCTCCCGAAGATCTCGTTCCGATGTGGTGCATCAAGTGCTTTCCGGCGGGGACCTTGCCCGTCTCGCGAGCGACAGGAGTCAATAGCCGTGATCGACTGCCCTCACGCTGTGCAGGAGTCGACCCGAACTCCCGCGGCACGCGGGGCATCCCCGGTCGATCGCGAGGTCGAACTGGGTCGCCCCTCTGTCACCCGCCGCAGGCCGTTGGACGACTGGACTGCGACGGAGATCGCCTGGCCAGTCGAAGACCGCGATCTGGTCCCCGTAAACCGTTAGCGAGACAACTGACGCCGATTCGTTCGCGCTCGACACCGCGGTGCGACCACGCGGGTGCTAGAAGCGGCGCGTATCGACGATCGCGGTAGCGGCTCTTCGCACCGTGATGCAGATTTGTAGCTGTGCGACAACAGAAACGGCCTTACTGTTCGCCGGGCCAATGCCTCGCCTGCCGGCTGATAAAAATCAGCCGAGCGAGAAACATAGTCGCATGGCGAAAGCTCGGGAGAAAGGTAGAGGCTCCCGAGCGAGGCCTTATGGTGTAACCGGAAGCACGACGGGACACGATCCCGCCGGTCCGGGTTCGACTCCCGGTGGGGCTACATGATGACTGCGAACATGGCTCGGCAGATGCCAACGATCGGAAGCGTGATCGCCGAGCACCAACTGGCGCTCGGACAGGTCGTAGATCCCGACTGGACTATGACGATGCCCTTGCCGCGCAAACCCGGCTTGGTTCACCCGCAGCGTCCGCACTGGTTCACGGTGTGGCAGGCGATCGAATGGTATGCGCAGGGGCTCACCGCGAAGGAGTGCGGCGCGAAGATCGGTGTATCCGGGCGAACAGTGCTCCGCTGGATGACACGCATCGGTGTACCGCGCCGCTCTCGCGCTCTCAACCGACGGGCTCGGTATTTGCGCAGGACAGGCGGGAGTACGAGTCCAGTCGACACGATCAGCCCTTCGCGACCTTGATCCCCGCTCCGGCCGCTCCGGGCCGGACGCGGTCTGTGTGCATGACAAGAAAGGCAACTACGTGCGTTCCAGAAAGCTCACCGCAACCAGCGCTGCTGCCCTCGTGGCAACCTCGTTGTTCACACCTGCCGCTGCTGCCGCCTCCGGCAGCAGTCCCGGGGCCTCTCCGCAGCTCGTCGGCGGCCATCCAGCGCCCGCGTCGGTCACCTACATCGCCGCAGTCATGTTCGACGCCCCGGCCCATGGCGAGCGCGACGCGACGACGTGCGGATCCGTCGCAGTGCTACCCGATTGGCTCCTCACTGCGGCCCAGTGTGTCACGGATCTGGGACTGCCCGACGAAATCCCCGCCAAGGACAAGCGATTCCACGTCCGCGCGGGACTCGACCGCACCAAAGGCGGCACCACCGCCGACGTGAGCGGCATTTACGTCAACCCGCACTGGACCGGCAAGATCAACCCGCCGGCAGAGACCGCCGACCTCGCATTGCTGCACGTCAACCGGCCGCTCCGCGTGCGGCCTGTTCCGCTCGCGTGGACGGCCCCGCGCGCGGGCACCCGGCTGGTGACCTACGGCTGGGGCTCGAAGGACGCTACTCCGCACCCCGACCGGCACAACCTGCCCACCCGGCTGCAGGAACTGCACCTGAACGTGATCCCTGACGCCGAGTGCGCCGATGCGGGAATCTCCCGCGGCGAATTCTGCACCGGCCACAAGGACGATACTGGCCGCAACATCGGCCCCGGCTACGGCGACGCCGGCGGACCGGCGATCGTTCACGACGACAAGGGCCGCCCCTGGATCGTTGGGATCGATTCGCACGGCGGCAGCCCAGTACCGGGAGCCTCGAACACCGCATTCACCAGCACCGCCCACTACATCGACTGGATCTGGGACACCATCGCCGAGAACTCCTGACCCGTGATGGACTCGGGGCTGCCTGGTGCGGCCCCGAGTCCACACCAACATCGCGCGACAGCGCAGCTCGGCCGGGCCTGGAAGGTTGCACGTGCCGGAACGCAGCAGTCACCCCAGACCGACACCGAAGACAACGGAAGATTTGGCATCCAGACCCACGTCTATCACAGTCCACAATGGACGACTGTGCAGTCGTTCAGTGTCGTGAACACGTGAACCCATTCGATCAAGGCAGCAAGAAAGGACAGAAGCCCTTGACGCCGCCAGCAGTCAACCTCAAAGGGCATCAGGTCACTGGGCCTGCCCGAACCGCAATGGCCAAGGCATTAAAGAAGAAATACAAGAAAGGTGCCAGTATTCGCGCACTGGCCAAGGAATACAGTCGCTCGTACGGCTTCGTGCGACAGGTGCTCAAGGAGTCCGGAGTCTGCATGCGTAGCCGAGGCGGTCAAGTCCACACGGTAAGCCCAGCTAAATCTCGCGGCGGAACACCTCGAAACGTGACAGGACGCCCGCTATGAGCAACGACGCCAGTCGCGCGCCAGGGCCGCGAGTAACGGTCCATGCCCTCATCGGCCGCGACGAACAAATCCTGTTCATCACCGACGACACCGGTGCCCTCGTCCTCCCTGGCGGCCCGGTCCGCGACGGCGAACCCGTCGAGTACGCACTCCGCCGCACAGTGCGCGATCAGCTCGCGGCAACGATCACCGGCCTGGACTTCTGCTCCGTGATCGAGCACCAAGCCGACCGAGGCCCACACGGTTCCTCGTCCGCACTGGCGTTCCTGTTCGACGTGACCCTCGCCGAAACCGACCACATCGCCGAGCGCCAGCCTCATCCGCACCGGTGGGCAGACGAATCCGATGTCGCGTTGCTGCGTCCAGCTGCAATCGCTGCGGTGATCGCCGACGGCAGCCTATCGGTCGACACTCCATGGTGGGCGTGGACACCATGACCTTGGCATCAGAATCCGGGTCCTGGGGTGCGTGAGGCCGGCGCAGGCGGAAGGCAAGATCTGCACGGTTCGACGGCGGAGCCTCGGACACAGATAGAGGCCACGCGTGGTCTTCAACCGATTGTCGCGCCGTCGCGGGCGGAAATGCTGCGGTTTCGCCCGGAGAACGTACGGATGTACGGGTACGGGAAACACGAACTGTTCGCAACACCAAGAAGATCAGACGAGGAGTGGCTGCGATGAACGAAGCCGCGGCTCTCGACGAGGACGAAGTCGACCTTGCAGTGATGCGCACCCGACGTAAGCGAGGGGAGCCCGTCCCTGCGGCAGCGCTGGAGGCGGCTGCCCGTTACGTGGATCGTCACTATCCGAAGGGTCGGATCCCGGAGCAGTTCATCCAGGACTTTCCGTCGCAGGTCAACTGCCCGCAATGCCGGATGGAAACCGAGTCGAGCAAGACGCAGTGTCCGCGCTGCGAGGCTCCGATCTATCTCCACTGGACTGCTGCTGGCCGTGCTGGCGGCACCGAAGCCACTGGTGGGGTGTGATGTGACCGGGCGCGGCATCGACCCCACCCGCATTCTGCGCGACGCACCCGACCCGGCGAACCCGCATCGCAGCCGTACCGTCCCGGCTGCATCGCCGGATGCGAACGCAGACGAGCGCTCAAGTGGAGGCGCTCAGCACCCTGCCGTCACGTCGGGTGGCGGCAGGGTCCTCCGGCCCCAGCGATCGGCCGGACGTCACCGTCTGCCACACCAGGAAACCGCAGGCGCGGGCGTCTACGCGGATCGCGAAGCCCGGGACGCCGAGGCACGTGAGCGATGCGAGCTTGCTGTGGCGGCCGCGAACGGTCTGTGCAACCCGTCGGCTCGCGCGCAACTGATCCTTCTCGTCGGCATAGCAGGGCGCACCGACATCTCCGACGAGGTTCGCGGTCGAGAAACCGCCGCGGCGTACGCAAAACTGATTGCGCTGCTCAACGACAGTCCGGCCGCCGCGGCGAGACCCCGATCTCATTCGTGGCGGCTGGGCACCAACCAGAGAGGCGGCCGCGATGGCGGCCGTTGACCCCCGGGCTAAGAAGATCCGCGCCGCCCAGTGGCGCGCCGCCGAGGAACGCGAGGGCAGACAGTCCCGCAACGCGCTGATGCTGACCCAGTGGCGGTCCGGTATGTCCATCACCGAGATCGCCCAGGAACACCGGCTGTCACTGAGCTGGACGGGGCGACTGCTGCGGCTCGAAGGCGCTGCGCTGCCGCCGACCCGCCGGGGTGTCAAACGCACCGACCTCGATGTCGAACAGATCATTCGCGACTACGAGAGCGGTGCCTCCATTCAGACGGTTGCCGACAATCACCACACCTCCTACGGCACCGTTTATCGGCTCCTGAAGAAGAACAAGGTGAAGATCCGCCCGCACGGCGGCCAGAACGCAATCGAAATCTCGCCCCTGCTGACTCCGCGATCCTCCAGGAACCGGTGACCCGATGCGGAGTTCGATCACGCAAGTTCAGGTCACTGCGAGGCATGGATTCGTCTCAACGACCGGCCCGGAGGCCGCGGCGCGCCCAGGTCGATGCCGGGGCGTCGTGTGGCTCTTGATGGGTTACCCGGCAAGGTGGTCGCTGATCTGGGCGAAGACGTGTTCCAGCGGGGGCACCGGAATCGACGGCGACATCAGATGCGATCCGTAGTGCGCGATCACGAGGTCCCGGCCAGGGCTGACCTGCAGGCGCTGGCCGTGGATGCCCCGCGCGCCGAACGTGCCGTGGGCGTCGCCGGGTACCCACCAGAAATTGTGGTAGCCGATCGGCCGGTCGGCACCGGTGGGCAGGGCGCGCTGAGCGGGGCCGGGCGGCACCTCGGTCAGGTCGGCGACGACGCGTTCGGGAACGATCTGCCGGTCGCCGATCGCTCCGCCGCGGCGGAGCATCTCCCCTACCCGGGCAAGGTCGCGCAGGGTCGCGCTGTAGCGGCCGCAGGCGATTTCGGTGCCGGTGGGGTCGAGGCAGTAGGCACCGTCTTCGTCCGCGCCGAGCTGGGACCAGATCCGTTCGCTCCACAGGTCGGCGAGGCTGAGGCCGGTGACGCGGCGGAGGGCTTCGGCGGCTGCCTCGGTGTTGCCGTTGTCGTAGCGGAATTCGGATCCCGGCGGCGCGACGGCCTGTGCGGTGGCGAGGTGTTCTTTGACGCTGGTGGGGCCGGTGTATCCGGCGGGGCGGGGCACGATCCCGACGGCGGCGAAATACCGTTGCGCTTCAAGGGGTTTGCAGAACGGCCGCCCGGCGTAGTCCATGACGGTGCCCATGTGCAGCAGGTGGTGGATCGAGGCGTCGCCGAACGCGGTGCCGGCAAGTTCGGGAGCGTAATGGGACAGCGGCCGGTCGGACTCGAGCGTGCCTTCGTCGATGAGGGTCGCCGCGAGCAGTCCGGTCCAGGACTTGGCGACCGACGCGGACAGGTGGACGTCGTGCGGCCGCATGCCGTGGAAGTACCGTTCGTACACGATCTTTCCCTGGTGCGCCACCAGGATCGCGTCGGTTTCGGCGCTGGCGAGGAATTCGGTCAGCTTGACGGCTGGTCCCCCGATGCGCGGGGTGACGAGCAGGTGGTCGAGGTCGTGGGGGTCCTCGGGCAGGTCCCAGCGCGGGCCGGAGCCGCGCCACACCCGCCGGGTCGGGCCGGTTTCCCTGGCCCGGGTCATGCCGAGGCGGACGAACGCCGGGTCGACGTAGCCGCGGCTCCAGTAGGCGTTGTCCACTGTGTACGGTGAGGTCATCGTGCGGTCTCCCTGTTTTCGGGCAACGGCAGGGCGAGTGCGGCGATGCGACGGGCATCGCGTTCGGGGCGGACGAAGATCATTGCGGCGAGCCCGCCGGCGGCCATGAGGATTCCGGGGATGGCGAAGGCGGTGGCGAAGCCGGCGGCGGGGCGATCGGCAGCCTCGACGAACCGGCCGGTGAGGTAGGGGGCCAGCAGGCCCGCGACCGTGACCAGGGCGACGCTGACCGACAGCACCGCGCCGCGCTGCGCGGGCGGGCTGATCTCGCTGTTGACGGTCTGGCCGTTGGCGAAGGTGACGCCGTGGAAGCTGAACGCCAGTGCGATCAGCACGATCCGCAGCGCGGGCTGCGTCACGAGCGGCAGCAGCAACATCGCCACGCCCGCCAGCAGCAGCACACCCCCGCCGAGGACGCCGCGCGCGATCCGGCTCGGCACCCCGAGGTGCAGCAGCCATTGGGTGATCGCGCCGTGCGCGAAGGTCAGGATCAGCCCGGCCACCCAGGGAATCGTCGTGATCGCGGCGGCTTCCGCGGTACTGTAGCCGAGCGCGGTCTCCAGATACGGCGGGAGCCAGGCGACCATCAGGGTGGAGGTCCAGTAGGCGCCGAACGCGCCCACGAACCCGCCGAGCCAGGTTCCCGACAGCAGGATCCGCCGGTACGGAACCCGGCCGGTTCCGGCCGGCACTGCGGCGGCCGGAGCCTGGTCGGCCGGGCCGTCGCGGCCGATCACCAGCCACAGCAGGCACCACACGCAGCCGACCAGGAACATCGTCAGGAACGCGGCGCGCCAGCCGAAGTGCACGATCACCACGGTGAGCAGCGGGGTCGCGATCGCCCCGCCCAGCGCGCCGCCGCCGACGATCAGCGCGCTGGGGATGTTGCGCTTGGTGTTGGGAAACCAGCTGTGCGCGGCGTGCAGCGCCATCGGCTGTGCGGGCCCTTCGGCGGCGCCGAGCACGATCCGGCTTGCCAGCAGCAGCCCGATCCCGCCCGCCGCGACCACCGACACCTGCGTCACCGCCCACACCAGCGCGAGCACCAGCAGGATCCACCGGGTGGAGATCCGGCTCGACGCCAGGCCGACGCCCAGCGCGCACACGCTGAACAGGAAGAAGAACGAGCTGGACAGCAGGCCGTACTGCGACGGGCTCAGCCCGAACTCGTGCATGATCGGGCGCGCGGCCAGGCCGAGGACGGTCTTGTCGCCGTAGTTGATCAGCATGAACAGCAGCAGCATGACCACCACCGACCAGCGGCGCAGCCAGCTGCTCCCCGCGACGCCGTCCGTCGCCGCGACCGACCGCTGCCGGGTGCCGGCGGGCTTCACCGCTGCGTCCCGGACGGCAGGAGCAGGGCTTTGGCGATGCCGTTCTTCTGGATCTCCGACGACCCGGTGAGCACGCGGAACATCCGCAGCCGGCGGAACAGCCACTCCACCTCGGCCCCGCGCACCAGCCCGGCTTTGCCGTGGATCTGCACGGCCTCGTCGGCGATGCGGAAGGCGTTCTCCGCGACGAACAGCTTGCACATGAACGCCTCCGTGCTCGGCTTGCTCCCGGAGTCCAATTCGGACAGTGCGTCGTAGGTCATGGCGCGGGCCGCGTAGTAGGCGGTGGCCATGTCGGCGATCTTGTGCTGGATGGACTGCAGCGCCGCGAGCGGGCCGCCGAACACCTGGCGGGTGCGGGCGAAGTCGATGGTGAGTTCCAGCGCGCGGCGGGCGTGGCCGAGCACGGTCGGGCAGTGCAGCAGGCGATTCGTGGTGACCCGGCCCAGACCGATGCGCAGCCCGTCGCCGACCCGGCCGAGCAGTTGCTGCGGGCCGACGTAGCAGTCGTCGAGGATGATGTCGGACTCGATGTGCTGGCCGGACATCGGAACCTCGCCGTCGGCGACGGTGCAGCCCGGCGAGTCCAGGTCGACCAGGAACGCCGAGTAGCTCTCCTCCGCCCCGGCCATCCGGGCGACCAGCACGGAGAAGTCCGCGATCGGGCCCGCCGAGGAAAACACCTTGTGCCCGCTGATCCGCCAGCCGTCGCCGTCCGGAGTCGCCGTGGTGCCCATGGCGCGGACGTCCGACCCGGCATTGGTTTCGGTGAGCGAGAAACAGCACGCGCGTTCCCCGCGGACCACCGGCAGCAGATACCGCTCGCGCTGGTCCTCGGTGGCTGTCGTGAAGATCGCGCCCGCGCGCAACGGGCCGCCCAGGTCGCCGAGCACGCAGTGGTAGAGGATCCGGCCGGACGCGCCGACTTCTTCCTTGAGCGCGGCCAGTTCGGTGTAGGTCAGGTCGAGGCCGCCGTATTCACTGGGCAAGTGGACGCCGTAGAAACCCAGCTCCCGGCAGCGTTTCCACACCGGCTCGATCATCGCCCGGGTGAGCGGTGTCTCCGGGGTCAGCCCGAGAGCGGCCTCGTACTCGGCGAGTTCGCCGGTCAGGTATTCGCGCAGCCGGCCGACCAGGTCCGCGAGCCGCGGGTTGTCGTCGTAAGCCGGGGTCAGGGTGAAGGACATGCCGGGCCTCCTCAGTGGACTTTCCGGGCTTCGCCCGCCCAGTACCGGTCCCGCACCGCGCGCCGGTCGATCTTGCCGTTGCGGTTCACCGGAAGCTCGTCGGCGAAGTCCACCGACCGGGGTTTCTTGATGCGCGCCAGCCGCTGCGCGCAGAACTCGATCAGCTCCTCGGCAGTGACGTCGGATCGGCGGACGACGACCGCCTTCACCGCCTCGCCCCACTGCTCGTCGGGCACGCCCACCACGCACGCCTCGGAGACGGCGGGATGCTCGTAGAGCACGGATTCCACTTCGGTGCAGTAGATGTTGTAGCCGCCGGAGATGATCATGTCCTTCTTGCGGTCCACAATGAACAGATAGCCGTCGGCCCGCAGGTAGCCGATGTCGCCGGTGTACACCCAGCCGTCCCGGAACGTCTCCGCGGACAGATCCGGTTCGTGCCAGTACTCCGTCACGCAGTCCGGGCCGCGCACCACAACCTCGCCGAGTTCCCCGGCGGGCACCGGCTTTCCTCCGTCGTCGACCACCCGCACCTCGGAGTCGAACAGCGGCCGCCCGGCCGAGGACAGCAGTTCCGGGTCCTCCTCGATCCCGCGCACCACGTCGTCGCAGGTCAGCACCGTGACGCCGCTGGTGGTCTCACCCTGCCCATAGCCCTGCATCACGACCGGCCCGAACGCCGCCACCGCGTCGCGCAGCCGCTGCGGCGACACCGGTGCGCCGCCCACCCGCAGGCAGGTCAGCGACGACAGGTCGAAGTCGCCGAGCCCGGGATGGGACAGCACCATGTTCAGCATCACCGGCACCAGGAACGTCGACGTGATCCGCTCCGTCTCGACCGCCCGCAGGAACTCCTCCGCGCTGAACCGCCGCAGCACCACCGCCGTGGCACCCCGGGAAAACGCCGCCAGCAAGCCCATTCCGGTGGCGTGCGTGATCGGTCCCGCCGCGAGGTAACGCTCCGATGTGGACGGTGAACCTTCCGGGCTCATCAGCCGCTTGCGCATGTTCGCCAGCCGGTTCCCGGTCGTCTGCGTCGCCGCTTTGAGCTTCCCGGTGGACCCGGAGGTGAAGTGCAGGACCGACGGATCGTCCGCGCCCACCTCGATCGCGACCGGCTCCGGCGAACCCGCGGCCAGCACGTCGGCATAGGACTGGGCATCCGGCGTGCGGCCGTCGTAGTCGATCAGCGAACACGATGTCGCGGCGGCCGCCTTGCGGGCCGCGTCGGCGTGCTCGGCGTCGATCAGCAGCACCCGCACGTCCGCGTCGGCCAGGATGTGCTCGACCTCGCCCGCCGACAGCCGCGCGCTGATCGGCACCCGCAGGAAACCGCCCTTGTAGCAAGCGATCTCGGTCTCCACCAGCTCCGCGCTGTTGCCGGAGAAGGTGGCCACCGCCTGTCCCGGCTCGACGCCGGACGCGAGCAGCGCGGACGCCAGCCGGTTCGTCCGCTCCTCCAGTTCCCGGTAGGACCACCGCCGCTCGCCGCACACCAGCGCCTGCTGATCGGGCCAGAACGTGCTGGCACGGGTGACATAGCTGCCCAGGTTCACGCGGACTCCCTGTTTATCGCCAGATTGACCAATGCTGAACACTGTGTCTATTAACGGTCGCGGTGTCAACAGTTCGCTAGACTCGGGCCGGCAACGACCGAAGGGGGCCCATGCCGACCACTGACCGACGGACCCGCCGCACCCGCGGCCTGCTCCGCGACGCGCTGGTGTCGCTGGTGCTCGAACGCGGATACGCCAACGTGACGGTGGAGGACATCACCGAACGGGCCGATCTCGGCCGCGCGACCTTCTACAGCCACTACCCGGACAAGGACGCGCTGCTGCGGCACGTCGTCACCGAACTCCAGGAGGAGCTGGACGAACGGCTGCGCCCGCTGGTCCCGGCGTCCGAGGTGGGCTTCACCGGCAAACCGGCGCTCGAACTGTTCCGGCACGCCCGCGAGAACCGCGACCTCTACCTGCTCATCCTGCGCGGCGAGGGCGACGGCCGGGCGCTGCGGCAGTTCACCGACGCGCGCATCGACGCGGTGTGCTCGGTGTTCAAGTCCCGCGCCGACCACCACGACGTCCGCCCGCGCATCGATCTCGGCGTGCTGGCGAGGGCGTGGGTCGGGGAACAGCTCGCCGTCCTGCGCTGGTGGCTCGAAACGGACCCGGCGCCGATGTCCGCCGAAGAAGCCACCGGAATGCTGCAGAACCTTTCGCTGCGCGGCCGCTATTGGGCCAACGGCTTCGAAGGCGATCCGCCCGACCCCGCACCGGCCGGATTGGACGGATGAACGCGGCCTGACCGCAACGACCCGCGCAGCACATCTCGACGCGGAACTGCACGGCGCCACCCATTCTCCCCGTACCGCGAACGCCGAAGCGGTAGTCCGTCTCGACCGGGAACGAGCTTCGTCGCGATGTTGTCGTGGAATCTCCTCCGCGGCGGCGGCTCTTGCCGGAGACGGTTGACCGGGCCCGGCCTTCGCCCGGCTGCCAGGCGAGGCACGGAAGCGGGTTGGACTTCGGGCTCGGCGTGGCGACCGGACCGGCAGGCCCGACCCGCGCCGACGCCGCGACCCCCAGCGGACACGGCGTCGGCGAGCCGCCGCAGCCCGGGACCACGTCCGGCCGACCCAGATCTGAACGAACGGGATGTGCCCCTCGGCGCGACCGCACAGCAGGCGACAGCGGTCGTCCCGGCTCCCCGGACGCGCGGCAACGGTGGGACTCGAATGAGCGAGCCGGTCACGCCGGGAGCCGGACGGCAGGGTGCCGCATGCGATGTCGACGTCGGCACGAATCGCCCCTGCCCGGCGGCGCTGCTCAGCCGATCGTCTCCGCGCGCTCCGCCAGCACGCGCTGGACCGGTTCGGAGAACGCGAGCTTGCCCATCAGCGAGCCTTCGGCATCGCGGCGGCGCTCGAACACCTCGAGGTAGCAGTTCTGCGCCGCGGCCGAACACGGGTCGGCCTGGAACGCCCATTCGGCCAGGTGACAGGCCAAGCGCAGATCAGTGCCGGCCAGTTCGCGCGCTCGCGCGACCAGCGCGTCGGCACCTCCGGCCAGGCGCGCGATCTCGTGTGCCCGGGCAGCCGCCGGTGCGGGCAGCAGGTTCGCCGGGTAGCCGTCCCACCAACCGCCGTACCGGCGGATCACGTTGCGGCAGACGAATTCGGGCCGGTCGTAGTGCGGCTGCAGGCGCGGGTGCGCGGCCAGGTCCGGCGGAATCACCAGGGATTCCACGATTTCGTCCGGCCGCAGGCCCGCGTTGAGACCGTCGAGCGCGTGGCGCACGATGTGCCGGAGGTACTCGGCCATGGTCAGCAGTTCGTCGCGGATCGCGTCGGCTCCGTGCACGCAGTCGCCGTGGCCGGTGATCACGCAGACGGCGTCGAGAGCGGCCATCTGCTCTGCCGCGTCGGCCCACTCTTCCGCGTAGCGCTGGACCTTGCGGGGGTTGCCCGCGTTGGGCAGGTAGCCGACCACCAGGTCTCCGGCAGCGATCACTCGCCGCTGCGGCGCCCAGACCCACGCGGCATCGTCGGTCTCTCCCTTGGCGTGGCGCACCACGAACCGCTCGCCGCCGACCCGCAGTTCCAGCGTGTCGCGGAAGGTGAGGTCGGGGACGACGAAGTCTTCCGGGGCGCTGGGCCAGCTGCGGCCGTTCGCGCCGGGACGCTGCCCGTTGATCGCGGCGTTCAGCCCGGCAGTCTTGGCGTAGCGGGAGAAGTGGCCGAGCAGGTTCTCGTGCGCGACCACGCGGGGCCGTTCACCCGCCTCCAGGAATGCCCACAGCCCGAAGGCGTGGTCGACGTGCCCGTGCGTGAACACGACCGTGTGCAGCGGCTGCGTGCTCAGCTCGCGTACCGCGCGCAGGAGCGCGGGACCGTCGCCGGCGCAACCGGAGTCGACCATGAGCAGGCCGTCGTCGGTCTCGAACAGCGCGACGTTCGCCATCCCGGGCCGGATCATGAAGGTGCGCGAGGCGACCTCGACGACCTGCGGCGGGTTCGGGGCGGCGATCTCGCGCGCCGCGACATGCAGGAACTGCGAGTTGCCGATATTGCCGAAGTTCTGCCGCATCAGCGCGTGCGCACCCGAGCCCAGCCGCGAGTCCACCGAGGCGCGGTCGTCGCGCGCCCCGGCCGTTCCACCGGACGAATCAGTCACGAGGATCTCCTTACTGCGATGTTCGACGGCACGTTGACGCCGATTAAACCACATGATTTAATCGCGGTGGGATAACGCTGCCGAAGAGAAGCTGGATCACCGTGGAAAGTTCAACTCGCTGGCACATCCTGCGCACCGCTGAACAGCTGTTCGCGACGCAGGGAATCGACGCGACCTCGCTTCGCCAGATCAGCGCGGACGCGCAACAGCGGAACACGGCGGCGACGAAGTACCATTTTCAGAACAAGCCGACCCTCATCAAGGCGATCTTCGACCACCGGCTCGCCACTATCGACGCCCGGCGCGCGGAACTGCTGAAATCGGCCGAGGACGCGGGTCTGCTCGGCGAGCCGTGGCATCTGGTCGAGGTGCTGGTCCGGCCGCTCGCCGAGCAGGCGATCGAACCCGGCAGCCACTACGTCCGGTTTCTCAACCAGGTTTTCGAGTACGCCGGGCGCGATGTGACCGCGCTGCCGGACATCGCGGGGCTTGACGAGGCGGTGGCCGTGGGCCGCTTGGTCGCCGACCGGCTCCCTTCCTCGCCGAGCCCGGGGCCCGTCCCCGAATTCGGTGGGCAGGGCAGTTGATCATCTCGGCGCTCGCCGAACTGGAGCAGTCTCACGCGTCCGCGGAAACCACAAGCGACGAGCCGGACGCCGAAACGTTCGTCGTCGCGCTGATCGACGCGGTCACCGGTCTGCTGACGGCCGAAGTGTCCGCTTCGCACAGCTGAATTCGGCCGAGGACGCCGCACCCGACCTTCAGGAGAAGACTTCCCCATGACTGCCGACGAACGCGCCAGGCCGGCCGGGACGACGATGCGCCTCGGTTATGCCGTTGCCGGGCTGGTGATCGGCGGTGCCTGGGCATTCGGCTGGGACGTTCCGGTCTGGGAGCACGCCCTGCGTCTTCTCGTGATCATCCTGGTCGTCCCGCCCGTCGTGCACCTCGCCCGGACACGGCTGGGACGGTTGACGCACACGCACCCGCCGTTGCGGCACCTGGTAATCGCCAAGGTGCTTCTCGTCATCGGAGCCATCGGGCTCGAGTTGCTGCTGGACCAGGTGACCCCCGCGGCCCCCTTCATCACCGCAGCGGCCCTCACGGTCATCGTCGCCGCCTGCGGACCGAGATGGCATCGAAAACAGCGGCGGAATGCCGCACCGCCCCACTCGGCCGGGAGTGCCGCCGGGCACCGCACCACGGAATAAACGAAACCCAGGACAGCAAAGGACACCGCAAACCAGCCGACATCGCGTTGCCCTTCCACCGTCGTGGAACGTCGGGCATGCAACAGAGGTCCGGTCAACCGGAAGGTGCCGGACGTCAGCGACGCCGTCGCGCCGTAGCCGAACCAAGTGTGGAGGAGCCGAGGATGGGCACGTATGCCGTTACTGGATCCGCGTCCGGGATGGGGCGGACGACCGCGGACAAGCTCCGCGCCGCCGGGCACACCGTCATCGGCGTGGACCTCGCGGAGGGCGACGTCGTCGCTGACCTGTCGACCCCGCAAGGCCGGCGCGAAGCCGCCAGCGAAGTGCTGGACGCCGCCAGCGGTCATCTCGACGGCGCTGTCCTGGCGGCCGGTCTGGGGCCGATGCCGGGACAGGAACGCGTGATCGCCCAGGTCAACTATCTCGGCGTCGTCGAACTGCTGAAGGCATGGCAGCCCGCACTCGCGGCGACGGGCAATGCCAAAGTCGTCGTGTTCTCCAGCAACTCCACGACCACGATTCCGCTGGTACCGCGACGCGTCGTCCGAGCGCTGCTGGCCGGGGACGCGCAGAAGGCGGTGCGGGGCGTGCGCCTGTTCGGCCGCGCCGCACCATTGATGGTCTACGCCGCCTCCAAGATCGCGGTCAGCCACTGGGTGCGCCGGCACGCGGTCCGGGCGGAATGGGCCGGTGCCGGAATCCGGCTCAACGCCATCGCCCCCGGCGCGATCCTGACCCCGCTGCTCGAACACCAGTTGGCCAATCAGCCCCAGGTGAAGGCGGTCCGATCGTTCCCGATACCGATCGGCGGCTACGGCGACGCCTCGCAACTCGGCGACTGGGTGGTGTTCATGCTCTCCGACGCCGCGGACTTCCTGGTGGGCAGCGTCGTTTTCGTGGACGGCGGATCCGACGCCTACCTCCGCACCGACGCCTGGCCGCGCCCGGTCCCGCCGCACGGGCTCGCGCGCTACCTTCGCCGGTTGCGGTCTCACACCCCGAGCCGATGACCGGAGACGTCCGCTCAATCGCACCCGCCACCCCGGTAAAGAAGAAGGAGACGCACCGTTGACCGACACCGACACGCACGAGAACCCGTCCGGGCAGTGGATGGAGCCGGGAGACCGCAGCCCGGACGAGGCCAAGTTCTTCTGGACAGGCGGACCGGTCCAGGTCGCGCCCGAAAGCTGGTTCGCCTCCCTCGGGTCCGGGGTCACCGCGTTCGCCACCGGCGAGGGCCTGGTCCTCATCGACTCCGGTACCAGGCTTTTCGCCCCCGAAATGGCCCGGCTGATCCGCGGTCGCACAGATCTTCCCGTGCACACGGCCGTCTACACCCACGGCCACGTCGACCACGCCTTCGGCCTGAGCGCCTTCCTGCACGAAGGCCAGCCCCTTCCGCGCATCATCGGACAGGCCGCCATGGCCGACCGCTTCACCCGATACGAGCGCACCCCCCAGCACAACGCGACCATTAACAGCCGCCAATTCGGCGGCCGCCCCGACGACCCGGCCTTCCGCGAACAGGACTTGCGATTCGGCGCCCCCGAACATCCGCCGAACCTCTACTACCAGAACGATTTGGAGCTGTCGGTCGGCGGCGTGCGCTTCGAACTGCACGCCTGCCGCGGCGAAACCGACGACCACACCTGGGTTTATTGCCCCGAACGCGGCGTGCTCTGCCCGGGCGACCTGATCATCTGGGGCGTCCCCAACGCCGGAAACCCGCAAAAGGCTCAGCGCTTCCCGTGGGACTGGGCACAGGGACTGCGCGTCATGGCCGCCACCGGCGCCCGCACGCTGTGCCCCGGACACGGCGGCCCGATCGTCGACGACGCCGCACTGGTGCGCCGCGTCCTGCACGAGACCGCCGATCTGCTCGAACAGATCGTGGACCGCACACTGGCGGTACTGGAAGCCGGGTCGCCGCCACACGTCGACGTGGTCCGCCGGGTCGAGCTTCCACAATCGGATTCCCCTGGCTCCAACCGGTCTACGACGAGGCGGAATTCATCGTCCGCAACGTCATCCGCCACTACGGCGGCTGGTGGAGCGGCCGCCCCAGCGAACTCAAACCAGCGCCCCGCCAGGACGTCGCAGCTCAGATCGCCGACCTCGCCGGAGGCACCCACGCACTCCTGCAGCGCGCCGGATCCCTCGCCGACACCGACCTCCGGCTGGCCTGCCACCTAGCCGACTACGCACTGGAAGCCACCCCGGGCGACCCCCGCGTCGCCGCCGAAGTCGCCCGGCTCTACACACTGCGCGCCGACAGCGAGCCGGGCCTCATGGCCACCAACCTCTACCGCTCCGCCGCCTCCTACGCCCAAGCCAGCCGTCCGTTTGCCTGACCACGACCTCCGTCCGGATCCGTGACAGGACGACGTCATCGTTCGGGCCCGAACGATGACGTCCAGGGGATCTACCGGCGCAAGCTGTGCGCCGATTCCTTGCTGGTCTGCGACCTGGGGCCCTTGACGGGTGCGGACCGGATCGAGTTCGCCGGGGCACCCCGGCAACTCACCGGCCAAGGGCTACTCATCCTCTGGCACCGCGAACCCTGTCGCACCCCGAAAACCCGCGCGCCCTTCGCTGCATATATCCGCAGGTCACGACACCTGGAAGCATGTACGACACGCAAATCTGGTCTTTGCTGCCGCCCGACCGCAGCAGGTTCGCAACACACCACATCCACACAGGTCAAACACGGTAATATTCACCCCTCACCGCTCCTGCCGGAGCGGTCCTTCATCGAGGCGAAGATCGTTCCCGTCGCTACGTCACCCCTGATCCGGACTCATCACACTGGTCGGCATGTTCTCGACACGAACCGCTGCAACCAGAGCCCGCGAAGTCGTCGCACCGACCCGAAGCTGCTTCCGCAACGTCTCGGCCGAGATCGGGCGCCGATAGCGTCGCCAGTGTTCCGTGTCCGCACGGCGAGCACGCTCAACAAGGTCGTGATCGAGACCAGCACTGCCATCCGGAGCCACCTCGACGCGCCTGTGGCGCTCAACGACCACAGGCTCAGCTACCGCACCGTCGAGGCCCGCACCCGCCCGGCCCGCTGCCACACGAGCAGGCAACTGCTCCAGCCCCGGGCCGCCATCGTTCGAAATGCTCAGCGCCCGCAGCAGTCCGGGGCCGACCTCAGCCCACCCGATCAGCAGAAACGGACCGACCGAGTCGAATGCCGCCTTACCCCACTCCCCAACGCACACAGGGTCGGCCACATTCAACAACAGCGTCCCGACGCTAGCCGCCGTCAACAGACGTCGACCTGCTCGCAGCACGTCATCACTGGCCCCGGACAAAGCCAGGTGGCGCGTGCCCACGAGCAACCCCAGCACCGTCAGGTCGACAGCAGGCGCTATCAGCGGTGCCACGAACACGGGTACCTGCAGCTTCAACGCCAAGCTCAACACGTTCCCGAACCCGAAGAGAAACGTGAGCCCGATGACCAACCCCATCACGACCGAGACAAACCGAGCAACCACCTGCGAATTGGCACTCATGACGGGCTCCCACCCGAACTCGGCAGCTCGAAGCTCGCTTCTATCACAAGCGTGCCGCTGAAAGGTCCCTGGTCAGCCCCGTTCCCATCCTTTGGTAGCCCTGCCGAGGGCACAATCCAAGCAGCCGCACAGAGCAGGGGAACCTGTCTCTGGCCAGCTATTTTGCTGGATTCGTTGATTCCCCTTACTCTCCGGCTGTCTCCAGCCTTGTACGGGCATCTCTTCCCAAAGGATCAAGTCCCGGGCCCCGCCCCAAGGCGGCGGCCGAGGATTTTCTCGATGCGAGCGCGGATTTCCGCCTCCCCGCGACCTAG
Organism: Amycolatopsis sp. WGS_07; assembly: GCF_045278895.1. NCBI lineage: Bacteria > Bacillati > Actinomycetota > Actinomycetes > Pseudonocardiales > Pseudonocardiaceae > Amycolatopsis > Amycolatopsis sp. WGS_07. The sequence continues at coordinate 940,589 of NZ_CP136053.1, forward strand.
TCCGCGGACGCGCAAGCGGTTCTGTCGGCAGAAGACCGGACGGCGCACTGCAGTGGCACGACACACCGATCGATCACAGCTCGTCGCGGCTGGCTGCTCTCGCCCCGACCCCCGGGGCTAGCTGAGGCGCTCACCGGGGCGATTTCCCGATGCCTTCCCAAGCACTCCGGCCGGAGCAGCACGTGCCTTTACTGAACCTCCAGGTCAGAGACACTTTCGCGCAGGAACAGCCCGCCGAGGTCGCGCCGACCTTACCGGTTAAAGCAACTAATAGTTGCGCGAAGCTGCGCCCCGGAGTAGGAAGATCATGAGAGGTTCGCCGCTTCGACGACGGGACTGGCCATGGTTCAGCAGATTTCCCACGGGGACATCACGATCGCCTACGAGGAATCCGGCTCCGGCGAACCGCTCATCCTGCTGCACGGCGGGGAGAGCAGCCACATCCAGTACGACACGTTCCGGCCGGTGCTCGGCGACGGGATCCGGGCCATTGCCTACGACCAGCGCGATACCGGCGACTCCGCGAATCCCGCTGAGCCGTACCGGATGGCGGATCTCGCCGACGACTGCGCGGCTCTGATCCGAGGGCTCGGCTACGAACGCGCGCACGTCTTCGGTGCCTCCTACGGCGGTGCCATCGCCTTGCAGGTCGGGATCAGCCGGCCGGAGGTCGTGCGGACGCTGACCGTCGGGACCGCGATCCCGCGGTTCTCCGCCGCGCCTGCTTCCGCGCAGGACCTCACTCGCGCGTCGGAAGATCGTGCGGCCAAGATGCTCGACGCCGTCCTGTCCGGGAAAGGGCAGCAGTCACCCGAACTGCTCGCCGAGGCCCGGCGAATTCTCCTCCATCGACCCGCTGAGGCGGACAAGCGCCGGATGGACGCGATCCGTGAGTTCGACGTTCTCGGCCGGCTGGGCGAGATCACCGCACCCACCCTGCTGATCTACGGCGGCGACGATCCGCTCGGCAAAGTCGAGTACGGACAGCAGATTGCCGAGGCGATCCCCGGCGCCCGCCTCGAGGTGATTCCCGGGATGCGGCACGGGATCACGCTGGAGGCCAAGCACGAGGTGGCCGCGCTGCTTCGCGACTTCATCCTGACGTCCTCGCGTGCACCGCGTGAATTCCCGCCAGAATGATGTCGACGATCTGTTTCGCGTCTTCGCGGGTGAAAGATCGCGGACCCCGGCGGAGGAGCAGATGCACTGGGCCGGACAACATTTCGGTGAGGAAATAGACGTCCACTGGTGGCAGCTCGCCGCGTTCGAACGCTTTGTCCAGTCGCTGGCGCATGGTTTCCATCCGCCGTTTGTGCGCGGCGTCCACGATCGCGGCTACTTCTTCGTTCGTCGGTGCCGACGCGGCGACGTTCGACAGTGCGCGGCCTCGCGGAGTGGACAGGGAATCGGCGAAGGCGACGAGGAATTCGGTCAGGTCCACGCGGAGGTCGCCGGAGTCCTTCACCACCACACTGTCCGCGTCGAACGAGGACAGCGCTTCGATCACCAACTCGACGTGGTCCGGCCAGTTCCGGTAAACGGTGGTCTTGTTCACCTCGGCAAGTTCGGCTACTTCCTCGTAGCGGAACCTTTCGATGCCGTCCCGCGCCACCAGTTCGGTGGCCGCGGCTAGCACGCGCTCACGCACGCGGGCGTTCCGTCCGCCCGGCCGGCGGGCCGGCGTCGCGCTCCCGGCGTCTTTGCTCGCCCCGCTGTGGTCGGCCACCGTCACTCACTCCTGAAGACTCGCTGCGCAGCGGCTGATCGACCAGGCACCAGGGGACGGCGCCGCCGGTCCGGCCCCCGGTGCATGATGCCGCACTGCCCTACTGTGCGAGCAGCAGCCGCGCGTTGCGCCGCTCGATGTCTTCCCACGTCGCGGGGACCATGAGGTCAGCCCCGCTGTTCGCGGACTCCTGTGCCTTGTCCGAGTACGGCCGCTGACGCCGCTCGTACTCGGTGAACGCCGTCGCGAGGTCGCCTTCGTGACGGGTGAGTTCTTCGGTCAGGAGCCAGGCGCCGGTCAGCGCCAGGGAGGTGCCGCGTCCGGCCATCGGAGTCGCGCAGTGCGCGGCGTCGCCGAGGAGGACGACGCGCCCCTGGTGCCACGTCGGCAGATGGATCTGGGCGATAGCGTCGAAGTACAGCTCTGGGTCTGCCTGGGCGGCGGCCAGCAGTTGCGGAATCTTCCATTGCCGGTCCTCGCCGTAGAAATCGGCGAGAATGCGTTTCTGTGCGGCCAGATCGTGGTGGTCGTATTCGATTTCCTTCGAGCGGAAGGTGAAGATGGCGAGCGCTTTGTCTCGATACCGGCCTAAGCACGCCATTCGCCCCGGCAGATTGAGAATGTGCACCGAATGCGGAGCGCCTGCCGAGACCACCTCCGCGGGCGCGGCACCGATCGCGACGTACAGGCCGAGATGCCGGGAGAACTCCCGTTCCGGGCCGAACACCAGTCGCCGTACGTTCGAGTGTGCGCCGTCCGCACCGACCACGAGGTCGTACCGGCCTTCCCGCCCTGAATCGAACCCGACGTCGACCCAGCCACCGTCGTCGGACAATGTCCGCACGGAATCCTCGAAACGCAGCTGGGCACCCTCCGGCAAAGCCTCCCACAGAATTCGCATCAGGTCTTCCCGAGGAATCTCGATGTCCGCGTCGGAATCATTGGTCTCCGACATCGGCTGAGGAGCGACGACAGCGCCGTTCTCGTCGACGAATTTCGCCCCCTCGGTCATCGTGATCGCATGCTCGAGCACTTCGTCCAGAAGACCCATCCGCTCGATCACCCCGACGGAGTCCCCTCGCACGTCGATGGGCGAACCGTTCGTCCGCAGCTGCCCGGCCCGCTCGACGATCTCGACCGCGTGCCCGGCCCGCGCCAGATCGATGCCCGCGCTGAGGCCGGCCACCCCCGCTCCGCTCACCAGGATTCGCATCCCGGTCTCCTCTCCCTGGATTCACGTTCCCCCAGAGACGACTATAGCAACTTTTTGTTGCTTTAGCATGGGCTTCGCGGCAAGACACCCGGCCGACGTCGTCAAAATTCCATAGCGAGCCCCGCTGGAGCGGCACCGGCCGTGCCACGCTGGCCGCCATGAGCAACTTGGCATGGACCGGGTCCCTGATCGGGCTCTTCCTGGTCGTGGCAATCCTGCTGAGGGCGGCGGGGCAGTATCTGGACCGCCGGGAGCAGCGGCGCTGAGCGTCAGTCTTCGAGGCCGGCGTGTTCGAGGTCGAGCAGGTGCTGCACCCGGCGTCGCGTGCTGTCGGTGATCTCGCCGTTCGCGAAGAGCCGGGTCAGTTCCGCGGCTTCGACGTCGAGCAGTTCCCGCCGCAGCGCGCGGTAGGCGGCGTCGTGGGAGGTGTCCGCCGGGTCCTCGGCGGCGGCTCGGATCCGGTCGGCGCGCGATTTCCAGCCCACGCGGAGCTGTTCGACCGCGTGCAGAGGCGCGGATTCGGTTTCGGCGACCTGTTCCAGGTGGTCCAGACCGGCTTCGGCGAGTCTCAGCCGGGCCGCACGGTACTCGTGGCGGACGGCGAGCGGGTCGAGCGCGATCCCGGTCCGGCGCACCAGCGGTGCCAGCGTGAATCCCTGCACCACCAAGGTCAGCACGATCACCGCCGTGGTCAGCAGCAGCACGAGATCGCGGTCAGCCAGCCCGGTCGCCGGCAGCGAAAGCGCGGCAGCCAGCGGCACGACGCCTCGTGCGCCTGCCCAGGAAATGACCGCGGGCGCCTGCCACGACAGCCGTCCGCGTCCGCGACGCTGCCGGATCGCGGTGAGCGCGAACACCAGCAGCAGCCGGACCACGACCAGCGTCGCCGCGATCCCCGCGGCCTGCAGCAGCCACCACGGGCCGCTGCTGGCGAGCCGCCGGACGAGGGCGGGCAACTGCAGGCCGATGAGGCCGAAAATGACGCTTTCCAGCAGGAACACCACGGTCTGGTACACCGCGCCGACCTGCAGGCGGATCCGCGCGGTGGACAGCCGTTCCGCCTGCGTCCCGAGGATCACGCTCGCCACGACCACGGCGGTCACGCCCGACGCGCCGACCGATTCCGCGATCACGTATCCCGCGTACGGCGTGACCAACGCGACCACGGTCTCCAGTACCGGATCCTCGGTGCGGCGGCGGATCACGAACGCACCCGCCGCCGTGAGCGCACCGACGACCAGGCCGCCGCCGGCCAGCAACGCGAACTCCCCCAGCATCCGGGACCACGCGGCGCCGCCCGCCACCGCCGCGAACAACGCGACCCGGAACAGCAACAGGCTGGTCGCGTCGTTGAACAGGCTTTCGGCTTGGATCAGGGCCTGCACCCGGGGCGGGAGCGCCAGCCGCCGCGCGAGTGCGGTCACGGCCACCGGGTCGGTGCTCGCGAGCACCGCGCCCAGCACAAACGCGACGCCGACGGGCATCCCGGTGACCGCGACCGCGATTCCGGCCACCGCCGCGGCGGACACCAGAACCAGCCCGACCGACAGCACCGCGACCGGCCGCGCCACCGCGCGCAGATCACGCCACGGAAGCTCCTCTCCCGCGGCGAACAGCAGCGGCGGCAGCACCACGAGACTGATGACGTCCGGGGTCACCTCGACCGCGGGAACGCCGGGCAGCAACCCCACCACCACGCCGACGAGCACCAGCAGAGACGGCGCGGGAAGGCGCAGCCGGTTGGCGAACGTCGCCACCACGGTCGCGATGACGACAAGGAACAACACCGTTTCGACGCCGCGCATCCGCCTGGTCCTCCACATCCGGTTCGGATGCCGACCAGACTTCCCGGCTCACCACGCGTCAGCCTACGCGGTCAAGCGGCGCGCACGGGACCGGATCTCGGCGGGTCACACCCCGGTGCGAAGCTCGTTTTCGACCCGGGCACGCCGTTTCTCCGGAAAGGTCAGTTTTTCGCTGATCCGCCAAAGCCTTTCCACCGCGTCCGGGTCCACCGCCGTCGAGGACGCCTTCGCCGGCAGCCTGCCGTCGTAGTAGCCGCCGTTGAACACCCGGGTTCCCGGGTCTGCTAGCCGGGCCACGACCTCGGCTCCGTCGGTCACGGGGCGGCCGCGGAAACTGTAGTGCGCCAGCATGCCGGTCGCGAGAATTCCCGGGTGCACGCTGACCGCCTCGCGCACCTTCGGGCAGCGCTCGGTCAGCGCCGTGGTGAACATGGTGAGCGCGAGTTTCGATTGCGCGTAGGCCGCGCCTCGGTGATAGCGGCGTTTGAAGTTCAGGTCGTTCCAGTTGATCCGCCCGCCGCGGTGCAGCGACGAGGACACGTTCACGACCCGGCTCACCGGCGACGCGGCGAGCGCGTCCTCCAGCAGCCGGGTGAGCAGGTAGGGCGCGAGGTAGTTGACCTGGAAGACCTGTTCGTGCCCGTCCGCGGTCACCGTCCGGCCTCCCGCACCGGCGGTTCCGGCATTGTTGACCAGGACGTCGATCCGCGGACAGGCCGCCGCGATCGCGTTCGCCATGTCGGCGACCTGGCGCAGTTCGGTGAAATCCGCGACGGCCAGATGCAACCGGCGCTCGTCGACGCCGGAGCCGAGCAGTCGCTCGCGGGTCTGCGCGGCTTCATCACCGCTGCGGGCATGCGCGATGACGATCGTGCTTCCGACAGCCAACTGCCGGACGGTGTGGTAGCCGAGGCCCTCAGCGGCACCGGTCACGAGAACAACAGAGTTTTCGGGCATGATTAGTCCACAATGGATTCTGCGGCGCGAGTACCGCGCCGGGCGGGCAGGTCAGCGACCGGCCGGGGAATCGTCGCGCACGACCGCATCGCCGGCCGGCTCCGGATCAGGCGGCCGATCGTCGTGGCGCACCCCGGGGCGTGCCCTCTGCCCATGCCGACGATGAAATCCCTCCGGCCGCCGCGAGGGCAAGAACCGGGACCCGGAACTTGCGGATTCCTGACGAACCGTTCTTTCCGGCCGCGCAACGGTTTACGCCGGGTGGATGAGGCGGCTTTCGTAGGCGAAGATCACGGCCTGGATCCGGTCGCGGAGTTCGAGTTTGTGCAGGATCCGGCCAAGGTGGGACTTCACGGTCGCCTCCGCGAGATGCAGGGCGGCGGCGATCTCGGCGTTGGACCGCCCGGAACCCACCTGGACGAGCACCTCGCGTTCGCGGGCGCTGAGCCTGCTGAGCCGTTCGTCGCGCGCGGTGGCGGCGGCGTCGGGGAGATGCGAGCGGAATTTCTCCAGCAGGCGGTGAGTCACACGCGGGGAGACGACCGCGTTTCCGGCGGCCACGGTGCGGATCGCGGAGAGCAGTTCCTCCGGCCGGGTGTTCTTGAGCAGGAAGCCCGAGGCTCCGGCTTTGAGCCCGGCGAAGGCGTACTCGTCCAGGTCGAAGGTGGTGAGGATCAGCACCTTGGTCTGCGGACAGTTCCGGATGATCTGCCGGGTCGCCTCGATTCCGTCGGTCTTCGGCATGCGGACGTCCATCAGGACGACGTCGGGGCGCAGATCGGCGGCTAGGCGGATGGCGTCGGTGCCGTTTTCGGCTTCGCCGACCGGTTCCAGGTCCGGTTCGGCCTCCAGAACCATGCTGAAAGCCATGCGCAGCAACGCTTCGTCGTCGGCGATCAGGATGCGGATCGTCATGCGGACTCCGTGGGGCCGAAGATCAGGCGGGTGTGGACTCGCCAGCCGCCGCTGGGAAGCGGTCCGGCTTCCACCGTTCCCCCGTAGACCGCCGAACGCTCGCGCATGCCGGTGATGCCGTTGCCGGGGCGGTTCACCGGGGAGGTCGGTGGGCCGGTATCCGTGACGTCCACGGTGACGGTCTCGGCGGCGCATTCGATCCGGACCTTCGCGCGGGTGCCGGCGGGGGTGTGCTTGAGAGTGTTGGTCAAGGCTTCCTGCACCAGGCGATAGACGGTCAGCTGCGCGGTCGCGGGGATGTGCGTGTGGTCGCCGTCGATATGGAGGTCGGTCGGGAGCCCGGCGGCGTTCGTCTGGCCGGCGAGGGTCTCCAGTTGGGCGATGCCGGGCAGCGGGTGGCGGGCCGCGTCCGGTTCGTCGGGGCGCAGGACGCCGAGGGCACGGCGCATGTCGGTGAGGGCTTGCCTGCCGGTTTCGGAGACCTGGAGCATCGCGGCGGTGGCCTTGTCCGGCGACCGATGCTGCGCGCGGACGGCGGCGTCGGTGAGCGCGACCATGACGGACAGATTATGGGTGACGATGTCGTGCATCTCCCGGGTGATCCGGGCCCTTTCCTCGGTGACGGCCCGTTCCCGCTTGGCTTCCAGGTAAGCCCGGGTGGTCCGGTCGTTCACCCCGAGCACGGCCGCGGCGACGACCATCGCGGTGAGCGCGGCGAACGGCGTCAGGAACGCACCGTCCGTCGCCCAGCGCAGGCAGGCGAGGACGGCCCCGATCTCCACCACGACGACCGCGGCGAGGGTGACGCGCTTGCCTGAGTTCGCGGCCACTGTGTACAGAGCCACCAGCAGCGCGATGTCGGCAGGCAACTGGACGCCCACCAGCCACTGGACGAAGGCCGCGGCCGCCACCACAGCGAACACCGTGCGCGGGGCCCGGCGCCGCCACACCAACGGCACCGCGAGGGCGGCGGTGAGCGGGACGGCCACCGGCAACTCCGCGGGTGCCCACATCGTCAGGACGTTGAGCAGGAGAAGCGCGGGCAGCAGCGAGTCCCACACCATCGGCGGTAGCCGGGACGCCCAGCGCATCACATCGCAATCGTAGGCCGACGGCGCGGCGCGCACATGAACCCGCAGTCTGACTGCGACGCGCCGGATTGCGACCGCAGCAGGACTCCCGATACCTCCTGCGGTCGGAGTCCGGACGCTGGTTCCGGTGTTCGATTGCCACTGGAGACGGCACGGAAATCGCGTCCGGAGAGCGATGCGGACACTCGGGTCCGCAGCCGAATATGGCCAGGTGACCGAGATCATCACCGGACTGAACCTGTTGGAACTCCTGACGTCGCTCAGCGCCCTCGCGTTGGTGGTGGCGCGGTGGTTGCCCGCCGTTGCCCGCCCGCGCGTCACCATCGCGGCGGGGGCGGTGTTTCTGCTGTCCGCGATCGCGCTCTGCGTGACCGGGATCCGCTGGCAGCTGCTGCCAGTGCTCGCGGGTGCTCTTGTCGCGGCACCGTTCGCTTTCTCCCCGCTGATACGGAGCCGTGCGCGGCGGGTCCGGTGGTGGCTGGCATTGCCGGGATCGGTGGTCTGCGTCTGCCTGATCCTCGCTGGTTCCGTTACGGCGTGGGCGTTTCCCGTCCCGGTCTTCCCAACGCCGTCCGGCGGCTTCGCGGTCGGCACGCGGGTGCTGCAGTGGACCGATCCGGACCGTCCTGAGACCTTCACCGCCGATCCTCAGGACCGGCGCACAGTAGTGGCCCAGCTCTGGTACCCCGCGCGGAAGAGCCCGGCTGACGTCGCCCGGTACCTCGGCCGCACGGAGGACGAAGCGCGCACCGTCGCCGAAGCACTCGCCAACGGAGTCGGTTTGCCGGGCTTCCTGCTCGACGGACTTCCGCACGCCCGTACCCACGCGATTCCCGACGCGCCCGTCGAGGGAGGACGGTTCCCGCTCGTGCTGTTCTCGCCGGGGTCCAGTGGAGTACGCACGCAGAACACCGCGTGGGCCGAAGAACTCGCCAGCCACGGTTACGTGGTCGCCGCGCTCGACCACCCGTACGACTCCGCCGCCGTCGTGCTCGCCGACGGCCGGACGATCACCACCGCGACCGTCTCCACCGGCGACCGGGACGAGGACGACCGGCTGGGCGACAACTGGACAGCGATCCGGGCCGCCGACCTCAGCTTCGCGCTGACCCGGCTGGAACGCCTCGACCAAGGCGACCCGCTGACCGGGCACCTGGACACCAGCCGGGTCGCCGCGACCGGTCATTCCATGGGCGGGGCTGCCGCACTGCAAGCGGCCAGGCGGGATCGGCGGTTCGACGCCGTCATCGATCTGGACGGCTACCCTCGCGGGCCCCTCTCGCCGACGCTCGACCAGCCGACACTCGCGCTCACGCAGGCCATCACGCCGGCTACCGATCCGCGGTACTTGCCGCAGCTCACCGAGGTGCTCAGCCGTGGTGCGGCGACCAACTACCGGGTCACTGTCCCTGGTGCCGCGCACCTGTCCTTCACGGACGGTCCGCTGTATCTGCCGCCGGTGCCGTCGATCGTCGGTTCGCTGGGACGGGACGAGAGTCCGCGCGTCGTTGCTGGTGCCACGCTTGCGTTCCTGGATTCCGTTCTGCGCCATGGAGCTGGCGATCTGGCAGGTGTGCTGTCGGGTTACGGGGAACTCACGGTGTCTGGCGGTGGCCGCTGATCGGCTCCAGCTACGACGAACGGCGGTTGTCCATCGCCCCATCAGCGGGTACTTCTATTTTTACAACGTTGTAAAGACGAGTGGAGGCTGGTCTCCATGCCGCTGAACCGCAGGCACTTCGTCGCGGGGACCGTCGCCGCACTGCTCGCCGGGGCGGCTGCCCCGAGCGCCGCGAGTCTCCGGAAGCCTGCGCGAGGCGGGTTCTACACGCCGAACGCGGCCCCGCTCGCCCCCACCGCGTTTCTCAAGCTGCCGCCGGGGGCGGTCAGGGCTCGCGGCTGGCTCGCCGGGCAGCTGCGGCTCCAGCTCGACGGCCTCTGCGGCCATTACCCCGAGATCTCGCATTTCCTCGACTTCGACACCACCGGCTGGGTACATCCCGAGCGCGGCGGCTGGGAGGAGGTGCCGTACTGGCTGCGCGGGTACGTCGACCTCGCCATCGTGACCGGGGACGGCACCGCCCTGGACTCGGCTCGCCGCTGGATCGACGCGGTTCTCGCTACTCAGCAGGCCGACGGGTTCTTCGGGCCGAACGAGTTGCGCACGAAATTCCGGGGCGGGCCGCACTTTTGGCCGTATCTGCCGATGATCCAGGCGCTGCGATCGTGGCAGGAGTACACCGGCGACGCGCGAATCGTCCCGTTGCTGACTCGGTTTTTCCGGTACATGAACGCTCAGCGCAACGACATCTTCGACGCGGACTGGCTGAACGTGCGCTGGGGCGACGGTCTGGACAGCATCTTCTGGCTGTTCAACCGCACTGGCGACACCTTCCTCCTGGACCTCGCCGACAAGATCCATCGTTACGGTGCCAACTGGGTCGGCAATCTGCCCAGCCTGCACAACGTCAATGTGGCACAAGGATTCCGTGAACCAGCGCAATACGCGCTGCGTTCGGGCGATACAAAGCTGATCCAAGCGTCCTATCAGGACTATGACCAGATCATGGCGGCGTACGGCCAATTCGCCGGCGGCGGGTTCGCCGGGGACGAGAACGCGCGGCCCGGTTTCGGCGATCCGCGGCAGGGCTTCGAGACGTGCGGGATCGTCGAATTCATGGCGAGCCATCAGTTGCTCACCCGGCTGACCGGCGATCCGGTGTGGGCTGACCGGTGCGAGGATCTCGCCTTCAATTCCTTGCCTGCCGCACTCGATCCGGCTGGGCGTGCGGTGCACTACATCACCAGCGCGAACAGTATTGATCTCGACAACGTGCCCAAGAGTGAAGGCCAGTTCCAGAACGGGTTCGCGATGCAGGCCTATCTGCCCGCCGTGGACCAGTATCGCTGTTGCCCGCACAACTACGGCATGGGCTGGCCGTATTTCACCGAGGAACTCTGGCTGGCCACACCGGACAAGGGGCTCGCGGCGTCGATGTATTCGGCGAGCAGCGTGACAGCGAAGGTCGCCGACGGGACCTCGGTGACCATCGACGAGGAAACGACGTATCCGTTCTCGGAGCAGATCACCTTTACTATCCGGACGCCGAAGCAGCTGAGTTTTCCGTTGTATTTCCGGATTCCGGCCTGGTGTACGGCTCCGCGGCTCACCGTGGCGGGCGCGCCGGTTGCGGTGCCTGCCGGGCCTGCGTTCGCGAAAGTGCGGCGGGCGTGGCGAAACGGCGATGTCGTTACCCTAGTGCTCCCGCAACGAACCTCCGTGCGAACATGGCGGGCGAACCATGACTCCCTGTCGGTCGATCACGGCCCGTTGACGTACTCGCTGCAGATCGGGGAACAGTACGAGCGGCTCGGCGGTTCTGCACAGTTCCCGGAGTATGCGGTGCATGCGACCACACCCTGGAACTACGGGCTGACCGTCGATGCCGCCTCGGCGATGACGTTCGCGGCCTCTAGCGAGCTGTCGGACAATCCCTTTACCCCGGACACCGCGCCAGTGCGGATCACCGCGCCTGCCCGGAAAATCACTGAATGGACGGCGGACGACCAGAATGTCGTCACGCCGTTGCAGGCGTCACCAGCGCGTAGTACGGAGGAGGTCGAGACGGTCACGCTGATTCCGATGGGCGCGGCCCGGTTGCGAATCACGTCGTTCCCGATCGCCTCGCCCGAGGGCACCCAGTGGCTGCCGGGCGGCGGCGGGGCGGGGTTCCGGATCGTGAACCTCAATTCCGGCAAGGTACTCGGGGTCGATCGGATGTCCACTGCGGACAGCGCGCAAGTCGTGCAGTACACCGACAACGGCACCGCCGACCATCTCTGGCAGCTCATCGCGAACGGCGACGGCTGGTACCGGATCCGCAATCACAACTCAGGCAAGGTGCTCGGCGTCGACCAGATGTCCACAACGGACAGCGCACAGGTCGTCCAGTACACCGACAACGGCACCGCCGATCACCTCTGGCAACTCATCGACAACGGTGACGGCTGGTTCCGGGTCGTCAATCGCAACTCCGGCAAGGTACTCGGGGTAGACCGGATGTCCACGGCGGACAGTGCGCAGGTGGTTCAGTTCGCTGACAACGGGACTGCGGACCACCTGTGGCAGCTGGTACCGGATGGTCAGCTGCGGATCGAGAACCGGAATTCGGGGAAGGTACTGGGCGTCGACCAGATGTCCACAGCCGACAGTGCTCGCGTGGTGCAGTTCGGCGACACCGGCACGGCGGATCACTTGTGGACCTTCGAGGCGACTGGTGGCTGGCTTCGGATCCGGAACGTCAACTCGGGCAAGGTGCTCGGGGTCGACCGGATGTCTACTGCGGACAGTGCGGAGGTAGTGCAGTTCAGCGACAACGGGACAGCCGACCACGACTGGCGGTTGCTCGACAACGGCAGCGGCTGGTTCCGGATCGTGAACCGCAACTCCGGCAAGGTGCTCGGCGTAGACCGGATGTCCACCGCGGACAGCGCACAGGTGGTCCAGTTCGCCGACAACGGGACCGCGGACCACCTGTGGCGGGTGCGTTAATCGGCGGCGCTTTCCGCGACCCGCAGCAACGCCTTCCCGATCACCGCCGCCTCCTCGTTGCTGACGTGCGCCGAAAAGTGCCGCTCGATGCTCCGCAGGTAGACCGGCGCGGTCTCGCGCAGCGCACGGACGCCCTCGTCGGTGATCACCGCCCAGCTGACCCGGCGGTCGTCCGGCTCCGGGCGCTTCGTCACCAGGCCGGCGCGCACTAGCTCGTCCACCAGTCGGCTCACCCGCGTACGGCTGAGCACCACCCGGTCGGCAACCTCCCGCATCCGCAGGCCCTTCGCACCCACCGCGTTCAGTTCCAGCAGGACGTCGTACCAGGCCAGGGGCACGGTGCCGCCGCGCCGCACGTCGGTTTCGATGGCGCGCACCGCCGCGCTGTGCGCGAGCAGCATCGCCCGCCACGCCTCCAGGCCGATCTTCGGATCGCTCACCGCCCCAGTCTAGGCCATTGCGTGCGTACGCACCTAATATGTAGAGTGCGTGCGTACGCACCTAAATGGTCCGAGGAGGACTGGATGGTCAAGCCCATCACGCGGGACGAGGTCAAGCGGCGGATCGACGCCGGTACGGCGATCGTCGTCGAGGCACTGCCCGCCGAGTACTACGCGAAGGCGCATCTGCCCGGCGCGCTCAACCTGCCGGTCGACGACGTCGAGGAACTCGCCCCCACCCTGTTGCCGCACAAGGATTCCGCGGTCATCGTCTACTGCGCCGATTCTCCCTGCCAGAACTCCGGCAACGTGGCAAAGCACCTGCAAGAACTCGGCTACACCCAGGTCTTCGACTACGACGAGGGCAAAGCCGACTGGATCGCGGCCGGACTGCCGACCGAATCCGGCGAATAAGAAAGGACTGGTACCCACCATGGCAGACACGACAGCGGCCACCCGGATCGTCGCCGGGGTGGAACTTCCCTCGGCGGGCACGTGGAAGGTCGACCCTGGACACGCCGAGGTCGGTTTCGTCGGCAGACACTTCATGCTCACCAAGGTCCGCGGCCGTTTCACCGGCGTGGACGCGACGCTGGACATCGGCGAGCAGATCGAGGACACCAAAGTCACCGCGGTCATTGACATGGCCACTGTGGACAGTGGGGACCAGACCCGGGACGACCATCTCCGTTCCGGTGATTTCTTCGACGTGGAAAAGCATCCGCGCGCCACGTTCGAATCGACCTCGGTCACGGCGACCGGCAGCGAAGCCGTCATGGTCGGAAACCTGACGATCAAGGGTGTCTCGCATCCGGTCGCCCTCGCCGTGGAGTACCTCGGCCACGCGCGCGATCCGTGGGGATCCGACCGGGCGGTGTTCTCCGCACGCGGCAAGATCAACCGCGAGGACTGGGGACTGGTCTGGAATATGGTGATGGAAACGGGCGGTCTGCTCGTCTCCAAGGAGATCGAACTCGTTCTTGAGGTCGAGGCGATCCGCTCCTGACTGAGCGGCGCGGCCGGGTTCCCGGCCGCGCCAATCGGTCAGCGCGCCTCGACGTCGGCCATCACCGCGGCGGCGAGAGCGAATTGTTCCTGCGCCGCCTCGTCCTCACCTCGTGCTTGACGGCACGCGCCCAGCCGATTCCGGACCTCGATTTCCGCCCACGGCGACATTTGATCTGTCAAAGCGCTCAACGCACGCAGATGGTGTGCGAGCGCGACGTCCAGGCTGCCCAATTCCTGTTCCGCACTGCCGAGCCTCGACAGCGAACTCACCAGGAGCAGCCGGTCGCCCACCTGCTCGGCCAAGGAAGCCGCCTCGCGCAAGGGTTCCGCGGCTTCGACGGACCGGCCGAGGTGCAATCGGACGCTGCCGATGTGGCTCAACACCCGGCCCAGCATCGCCGGATTACCCGTCTTGACCGCGACTTCCCGCGATTCGGCGAACGCGGCGAGGGAGCGTTCGTAATTGCCCTGTTTGAAATGCACGTAGCCGAGCCCGGACACCGCCCGTTCCACCAGCCAGCTGTCCGCCACTTCCTCGGCGAGCGTCTTCCCCTCGGCCAGCACCTCTTCCGCTTCGTCGAGCGGACCGGCGAGCATCGTGACCATTCCCAGCCCGCACAGGCCCCGCGCGGTTTCCCGCCGGTCGCCGGTTTCCCGGCTGATCCGCAGTCCTTCCTCGCACCATTGCCTGGCTTCCGCGGAATCGCCCAGCGCGAGATGCGCCCAGCCGAGCCCGAAACGCAGCGCGGTCGCCATTCGCCGGTCCGCGAGAGTGTCCGCTTCGGACAGTGCGACTTCCAGCAGGGCAACGCATTCCCGGTACCGGATGCGCCGCACGAGGTAGTCGACCGCGCTTTCGGCGATCCAGCACGCGTAGTCCGAATGGCCCGCGGCGACCGCGGACGAGACCACTTCCACCAGGTCGCCTGCCTGGTCCAGCCAGGCCGAGGCGTCCACCAGACCGGCGAAGGGCGACTCGGCGGGGGTCGGACCGCTGGGGAAACCCGGTTCGCCCCATTCGCTCGCCGCCCGGCAGGCGTGCAGGTACACCCCCAGCCCGCTGGTGACGTCGGGTTCGTCCCCGGCGAGGCGGCGCGCGTAAACGGCGACCAGGTCGTGCATCCGGTACCGGCCCGCGGCGGGTGCCTGCACGAGGTTGGCGTCGACCAGATCCTCGAGCACGCTTTCCGCCTCGCGCCGGGAACAGCCGAGCATCGCGGCGAGCACCAGTTCGTCGAATTCCGGCGCGGGTGCGCGGCCCAGCGTGCGGAAGGCGCGTTGCGTACTAGCCGGAAGCTGGTCGTAGGAAAGCCGGAACGCGGCCTCGACGCTGCGTTCCTCCGCAGTCAATTCGCCGAGGCGGCTCGTGTCGTCGGAGAGCCGGTCCGCCAGGTCGCGGAAGGTCCACATCGGACGGTTCTGGAGCCGGGCTCCCGCGATGCGCAGCGCGAGCGGAAGCCGTCCGCACAGACTGGCCAGCTCGTGCACAGCCTCGCGTTCCTGCCCCGCGCGTGCCGGGCCGACGATCCGGCTCAGCAGGCCGGCCGCGGCGTCGGAAGTCAAGGGCCCCAAGGAAATCCGGCGTTCGACGTCCAGGCCGGGCAGGCGGCGACGGCTCGTGATCAGCACGCGGTTTCCGGTGCCGCCGGGCAGCAGCGGGCGGACCTGCTCGGCGCTGACGGCGTCGTCCAGCACCAGCACCAAGCGCAGCGGCGCGGTAGCCGCGCGCCAGTTCGCGGACAGTTCGTCCAGGTCGTCCGGAATGTTCTGGTCGTTGACGCCAGCCGAACGCAGCAGCCGGCGCACCACGCGCACCGGAGCGAGCGGGGCCCGGCTGGTGCTGTGCCCGTGCAGGCCGACGAACAGGCAGCCGTCGGGATGTTCGTCGCGCAACAGCTGGGCCGCGCGCACTGCCAGCGCCGTCTTTCCGGCCCCGGGCACCCCGTCGACCGCCGACACCGCGCTCCCGGGCGCGGCGAGCCGGGCCAGTTCGTCGTCGCGACCAGCCAGCTCTCCGACGTCGGCGGGCAGCTCGTCCCGGATCCGCGGCTGCGCTGGCCGCGCCGCGAGGCCGAGTGTTCCGTCGTCACCGCGCAGCACCGCTTCGTGCACGCGGCGCAGGTCTTCGCTGGGTTCGAGCCCCAGCTCATCGAGCATCCGGACGCGGAACTCGCGCCAGGTGTCGAGCGCGTCGGTCTGCCGTCCGGCGCCGTAGAGGGCACGCATGAGCAGCCCGGTGAGCGGTTCGCGGTCCGGGTGCTCGGCAAGCAGCGCCGACACCTCCCCGATCGCCGACTCGTAGTCGCCCAGCCGGATCAGCGCGTCCGTCCGGCCCTCGACCAGCCCGATCCGGCGTTCGGCGAACCGGCGCCGTTCCCGTTCGGCGAACGGACCGGGCAGTCCGGCCAGCGGAACGCCCTCGTAGAAGGCCAGCGCCTGGCCGTAACCGTCGGCCGCGGCGGCGACCGCACCGGCCGCGGCCGCTTTCTTGGCCCGCGCGGCGATCTCCTCGACGCGCACCGCGTCCACGCCGACGCCCGCGCTGGCGAACCGGTACCCGCCGGGGTCGGTCCGCAGCACCGCTTTCGCGTCCGCGCCGGCCGCTGCCAGGGATTTCCGCAGCTGGTAGATGTAGCCGGGCACGCCGTCGCTCTCCGGCGGATGCTCGCCCCACACCCGGTCGACCAGCTCGGCCCGGCTGACCGTCACGTCCGGCCGCAGGAGCAGCGCGACCAGCATCGTCGTGCGCAGCACCGGCCCGAGTTCGAGCGGCTGCCCGCCGTACCAGCCGCGGACGGGTCCGAGCACCGCGAACTCCAGCCGGGACCCGGGCTCGCGCTCCGCACCGTCCCGGCCGGTTCCCGCGGCCCCCGAAGACATACCGGGAGTTTAAAGCAGCTCTCGCCGGTGTCCCCCGGGAGAGCTACTCGCGGGTGTCCACTGTGCGGGGACGATTTCGCGGTCGCGGATCAGTAGCGTTTCCGCCATCCGGGTTTCCGTTGATGGAGGGGTATTCGATGCGCAAGGTCGGGGGAATCGCGGCGATCGCGGCTTGTCTGGTGCTGACGGGGTGCGACGAGGAAACGGATCCGGATTCGGTGCCGAGCAGCGCACCGGTCAGCGCTCCGGTCAGCCAGGCCGCGTTCACCGGAGTGAAGAAGCTCACCGTCGACGGCAAATCGGTGAATGTATCCTGCGCCGGAACGCTCGAAAAAGGCAAACCGGTCGTCATTCTGCTGCACGGCGGCGGGGACGCACTGGACAAATTCGCCAGCCTGCAGGAAAAGCTCGGGAAGAAGAACCGGGTGTGCTCCTACGACCGGCTCGGCGCGGGCGGCAGTGCCCAGCCGGACGGCCCGCAGACCTTCGAGACCACCGGAAAGGTGCTGACCGGCGTCATCGGCCAGCTCGCCGCGGACTCCCCGGTCGTGCTGGCCGGGCATTCGCTCGGCGGGCTGATCGCCGCCCGTTACGCGCCCGAGCACCCGGACAAGGTGAAAGGCCTGGTGCTGATGGACGCCACCTCGCCGACACAGAACGCCGACCTGGCCAAGGAAATCCCGGCCAATGCCACCGGGGACGCGGCCGATCTCCGCGCGCAGACCATGGCGGTGTTCAAGGGCGAAAGCCCGGAAAAGCTGGTCGTCGCCGATGCCGCCGTGAAATCCGCCGGGGCTATTCCGGTCGAGGTGATCAAGCACGGCCAGGAATACCTCGCACAACTGCCGCAGTACGGTCCGGGACTGGAACGGGCGTGGACCGAAGGGCAGCAGAAATGGCTCGAGATTTCCAGCCGGGCCAAGCTGACGGTCGCGAAAACCAGCGGGCATTACATTTACGTCGACCAGCCCGATCTCGCCGTGCAGGAAATCGAAGACGTCGCCGCGCGGGCAGCTGGTTAATCCGCCAGCCCGTGCCGGTATGCGTAAACGACCGCCTGCACCCGGTCGCGGACGCCGAGTTTGGCGAGCATGCGCGAAACGTAAGTCTTCACCGTCTCCTGGCTGAGCACGAGCGTCGCGGCGATTTCGCTGTTGGACAGGCCGTCCGCGACCAGCCGGAGGACTTCCAGCTCGCGCGGGGCCAGCGGGAGGCCACCCGGATCCGCGGCAGCGGGGCGGATCCGGGTGGCGTACCGGCCGACGAGCTGGCGCGTCACCTCGGGGTCCAGCAGCGCCGCGCCGGACGCGACGGTCCGGATTCCGTGCAGCAGCTGCTCCGGCGGAGCGTCCTTGAGCAGGAATCCGGCGGCACCGGCGCGCAAGGCCTGGTAGACGTTCTCGTCGAGGTTGAAATTGGTCACCACCAGCACTTTCGCCGGCCGCGGCACGTCGGCTCCGGCCAGCAGCCGGGTCGCGGCGATACCGTCGAGGACCGGCATCCGCACGTCCATCACCACGACGTCCGGACGCAGCTCGCGGGCCAGGTCTACCGCGGACTGGCCGTCGCCGCATTCGCCGGCGACCTCGAGGTCCGGCTGCGCGTCGATGATCGTCACCAGCCCGGTGCGGACCAGCACCTGATCGTCGGCCACGAGGACCCGCAGCGGCGCGGTCATGCCGGAATCCGGGCCCGGACGTAAAACCCGCCGCCCTCGCCGCGTCCCGCGCTGAACTCGCCGCCGACGTCGTCCACCCGCTCGCGCAGTCCGGCCAGCCCGCGCCCGCTTCCGCCGACGGCCGCGTCCGCCTCGCTGTCGGTGCGGATTTCCACGGTGATGTCCTCGTCGCCGCGGCGGACCTGGACCGAAGTGGGGCTGCCGTGCGCGTGTTTGAGGGCGTTGGTCAGCGCTTCCCGCACGACCCGGTACGCCAGCCCCGATTCCACCGGCGGGCCCACCTCGGTGAACTCCACCGGCTGCCCGGCTCGCCGCGTCTGCTCGACCAGGGTGTCGAGGCCGAGGTCAGGCTGGGGGCCGGGGTTGAGCACGTCGAGCAGATTCCGCAGCTCAGCGATGGCCTGGCGGCCGGTACCGGTGACCGTGGCGAGGGTCTGGTCGAGCCGGTCGCCGCTCAGGTAACGCGCCGATTCGGTCTGCACGACCATGGCCGTCACGTGATGGGTCACGACGTCGTGCAGCTCGCGGGCGAGCCTCGCCCGTTCGGCGGCGCGCGTTTCCTCAGCGATCCGGCGGCGCCGTTCCGCCTCCGCGACGCGGGTGGAGCGCAGCCACGCGCCGATCCCCCACACGACGACCAGCGACAGGTAGAACGCGACCACCCCCGCCGCCGGCTCGCCGCCGCCACGCAGCGGAAACGCCGCCACGAACAGCAGATACGCCACGGTGAAGCCGATCGCCGCGGTGCGCCGGCCCCGGCCCGCCCGCCAGCCGGCGTTCAGCACCGCGACCGGCAACGCCGAACCGGCGAACGAGTGGTAACCGCTCAGCTGATCGAGCGCGAACCCGGCCGCCACCAGCGTCAACATGGCGATCGGCCACCGGCGGCACCCCGCGAGCGACAACGACTGCAGCGCGACCGCCACGACGGCCAGCGCGTCGTACGGCCGCGAGGGCAGCCCGCCGAACTGGGTCCCGAACGTCTGCAGCGACGGCAGCAGCGATCCGACGAAGAGCAGCAACCCGATCAACGGGAACACCGTGTGCTTCGAGACCCGCCGGAGGTTGATCACCCGGCGAGTGTATTCCGGACGAAAAGGATGCCGTATTCGCTCACCGCGGGTTGCCCGATCACTACTCCTCGGCTGCCCATTCGTCCCGGGTCAAGGCGTACTCGACCTCGCCGTGTTCGGTGCCTGGCAGCGGATCGTCGAACTCGACGTGGAACGTACGGACATAGCGCAATCCGGCCCGTTCCATCACCCTGCGGGACGGGGTGTTCACCGCCATCGTCTGCGCCCACACGCGTCGCGTGCCTAGCTCGGTGAATCCTTTGTGGATCGCGGCCCGCGCACCTTCCGTCGCGTATCCCTTGCCCCAGGCCTTCGCCATCAGCCGATAGCCGAGTTCCAGCTCGGTCGTGCTGCCGTCTTCCGGCGGATCCAGGGAAATCCAGCCGATGAACTCGCTACTCGCCCTCTCGATCGCCGCCCAGCGTCCGGCCGGTCCTTTCTCGTAATCCTGGAGAATGGCAGGCAGAACCTTGTGCTCGATCTCCGCGCGCGGCGTCGGCTCGCCGGCGAGGAAGCGCATCACTCGCGGGTCGCTGTCGAGCTGGACCAGATTCTCCATGTCGGCCTCGGTGAATTGCCGCAGCAGCAAGCGATCCGTCTCCAGGAATTTCACCGGGCCGCCATTCCGGCAGCCGCGGCGATCCGGTCCCGCGATTCCAGCAGCCGGTCCCTGAGCCTGGGCAGATCGACCCCCAGGAGCTTGCCGTCCCGCTTGACCGCGCGTCCGCCGACGTACACGCTGTCCACCAATCCCGGATGTCCGGAAGTGA
This sequence comes from Amycolatopsis sp. WGS_07, assembly GCF_045278895.1. Lineage (NCBI taxonomy): Bacteria > Bacillati > Actinomycetota > Actinomycetes > Pseudonocardiales > Pseudonocardiaceae > Amycolatopsis > Amycolatopsis sp. WGS_07. The sequence goes on from NZ_CP136053.1 coordinate 960,697, forward strand.
CCACTGTGGACACTGGATCGCTGACCGGAAAGACCGACAGGTCTTCGGCGTCAAGGAGAATCAGGTCCGCGTCCTTGCCGACGCTGATGCTGCCTGTCCGGTCTGCTCGCCCACAGGCCCGCGCGCCCTCCACCGTCGCGAACTCAAGCAGATCGCGTGCGACAAGACCGCCGTCGAGACCGCGCTGCGTCGCAAATGCCGTACGCATGGCCGAAAACATGTCACCCCCAGCTGACGGACAGTCGTCAATCGACAACGAAGGCCTGATCCCAGCAGCCAGCAGCCGTCCGGTTTCCGGCCACCCGAACCCCATCTTCACCTCGACGTCCGGGCTGATCGTCACCGAACAGCCGGTATCCGCGAGGATCGCCAACTGCTCGTCGGTGAGACCGTTGCCGTGAACGATTGTCGTACGGTCGTCAAGCAGGTTTCGTTCGTGCATCTCGGGAATCGAGTCGCACACCTCGCCGTGGACATGCACGCTCACCCGAAGGCCGAGTTCCCGCGCCAACGCGACGTCCGCGACGGTTGTGTCCATTGTGGTCAGAATCGGCCCGCGCAATCCGAACGCCATCTCGTCGCCCGGCAACCGTTTCCTTATGCGGGTCACGTCTTCGGGTTCCATTGCGCAGTAACAGAAGATCGATCGTCCGGGAGCTTCGTCGAGCGCGTCGATCGCCGCGTCGGCGTTCTCCGGTCGGTCTGAGCAGTGGAACCAGTCAAGCATCGTCGTCACGCCCGAGTCGAGCGCTTCGAGGCGACCCAGGAGATTGCCGAGATACACGTCCTCCGGCTGATAGTGCGGCCGGAGCTTGCCGTGCATGGCAGCGCGGTATTCGGCGAACGTCCAGTCCGCGCCGATCCCGCGAAACGCCGTCTGCCAGGTGTGCCGATGGGTGTCCACGAAGCCCGGCAGAACGATCTTGCCCTTGACGTCCACGACCTCCGCGTCGACGTCCAGGGCGGCCCCGACCGCCGCGATCCGACCGTCCTCGATCAGCACGTCCCCGCACGGAAAGTCCCCCACCGCTGGGTCGAGGCTGACCACCGTCCCGCCGCACAGCAAAGTCCGCATCGCGCCCCCTTCTAGAGTTGATGCGTCAACTCTAGGGCCGCACGAGTTGACGAGTCAACTGTGCCAGTACGCTTGCCGTCCATGACCCCCGAAGATTGGGAGCTGTGGAACGCCTGGGTCCACGCACAACGCCTGCTCACGCGTGAACTCGACCGCGGGTTGCAGCGGGAATGCGGCATCACGAAGACCGAATTCAGCGTTCTCGTGACGCTGTGGCGGACGCCCGGGCACGAGCTGCGCGTCGGCGACCTGGTCGAGGCGCTCGGCTGGGAGAAGAGCCGCGTCTCGCACCAGCTGACCCGGATGGAGGCGCGCGACCTCATCGCCCCCGCCCGGAGCCCCAGCGGACGGCGCACCGGGATCAGCCTCACCTCTCAGGGCCGATCCATCGTCCAGGATGCGCTGGTGGTGCACGGCGACAACATCCGCCGCCACTTCCTGGATTCGCTGACCCCCTCGCAGACCACGGCCATCCGGTCGTGGGCGGAGCAGACGATCGAACGTATTGAGCCAGGTCGTTGACCGGACGCTACCGTGTTCCGAAGATGACTACAGGTATCCGAAAGGTTGATGCCGGATGAGCGACGCGTCGGGCAAAGCAGCGTCGCCGGCCGCGGACCGGACGCTGACCGTTCTGGAGGCTCTCGTGCGGGCGGAGGAGCCGTTGACGCTCACCGCGCTCGCGAAGACCGCCGGGGTACCGCTCGCCACCTGCGCGTCTATCGCGTACACGCTGGAGCAGCGGGGGTATGCCGTGCGCCGGGTCGTGGGTCGGAGCCACTTCTGGCGTCCCACTCTGCGGCTCTACGGGCTGGCTATCGAACTGGTCCGGAAGGTCGATCTGCCGTCCCTTGTACAGGCGGACCTGCGCCGTCTTGCGGAGAGCCTGGGGATGCCCGCGCATGTCGGGATCCTGGAGGACGCTTCGGTCGTCTATGTCGCGAAGGCTTCTACGCCCGGGTTTGTGCAGTTCGATACTTACCGGGGGAAGGTCGCGCCGTTTGATCTGACCGCTTTGGGGCGGGCGATTGCCGCGCATTTGCCGGAGGCTGAGCTTAAGCCGTTGCTGTCCCGCCTTTCGCGGGGTGTTGGCCCCAACGCTGTTGCTCCTGACGCAGGGCGGTTCCTGGCCTTGCTGGCGAAGGTACGGGCGGATGGGTATGCGATCGAGAGCGAGGAGGAGCAGGCGGAGATCGCTTGCCTTGCGGCACCGTTCTTTGACGCCGAGGGGTCGGTTGCCGGAGCGGTGGGGGTGACGGGGTTCGCTCGGCAGTTGGTTGGGGAGAAGCGGAAGGCCGCGGCGCGAGGGGTGGTTCAGGTGGGACAGGAGGTCTCGCGGCGGTTGGGGTTTGCCGGAGTGAAGCCAACGGCCGGAACTTCAGAACCCGAACTACCGATAGCCCCTCGAACAACCATTTAACCACATACCGGGCAGACACTCTCGCGAACTTTATCGTCCAGCCCGCGAGTCGCGCATTGCACCACCCTCCGTCGAATTGTTTTCAGAAGCAATCTTCCTACACGACCGACCATGCAGCCGGAGAAAGAGCAGAATCAGCGCACAACCTCAAAAATTAGCATCAGCAAGAGACTACTCGCTTTTCGAGCTGGCCACAAAGATGGATACTCGCTTCGGCTTCCCATTGGTCTTAATCGGGTCAGCCAACGATAATGCTACATCTTGCAGAACCTCTAAGGCGATATTATAATCAGAACGAGATCGCTCTTTAAATTCCTCGGCGTCCGGCCACCAGATTACAGTTCGCTTACCATGAAGATTCAGAATACCTTCCCAGAGGGAGTCCGACAAGGCATCCCAGCTTCGCGATCCCATTACCGGCGGATCCAGGGGAAGCACAGAGCGCACAGCATCAAAGAAAGCCTTCCGACCTAAACCTTCCCCTGTCAAAATAGTGAAAACCTGCTGCCGCGCACTCTTTAGACGCAGAATCAATGGACTAATTTTATCTGCCTCTACCTTTGTAACACCTATACGATATTCCATTCCCGTCACCGAATCCGAACGAATGCTGGAGGACCACTGTCGCCATAGTGCGTCCACGTATAGTACGTCTCACCAGACTGGGCGTTTTGCACGACACGCAGGGGCCCAGCGCCTTTTACCCCGGGCGGCGCAGCCACCCTGTACTCAAGATACGGCGAACTCGCACCCGTACCACCGGGCAGGTCTTGCCCCCAGTTTTTGAAAGGTGTTCCCCACTTGTGGGCTGTCGCACCCTGAGGGATCGTCTTCATGTCGATATGACCCAATGTTTCAGCCAAAGCCTTCTCTTCTGCGGCAGGCAGTTTACCGGTGATCCACGGAACTCTCGACAGCGCCTTCTGCGGCACCGACAGCTCCGGCAACCGCCCCTGCACCTTCGCCAGCAAGAGTATCGTATAGTTGATCAGCGGAAATTTCCAGAAGATACGAACGGTCACAAGACTCAGAGCAGATGGACCGCAACGCACTCAGCGTAGCTTCACCGGTCAAGCTTCCAACTCTGGGCATCCCACGGTCAGCCTGTTTTTGCGCCGTCTTCTTCCACAAGCTGTTATTGCGAACCCAGTCGTCCAACTGCCCTGCAAGAACCTCAAAATCCGGAGAAACATCAGTGATCGGCATTTCCACACCATTGATAAACGCCTGGCCGGCAGTCCTGTAGTATTCAGTTCCACCAGGAAAAACTATGTGCCGACCTTTTTTATTCTCCGCCCGATATTCTTCTTGATTTTTCCGCATCTCCGGCGTCTGCGGTTTTTCAACGCCGGAAGGGTCGTAGTACTGGTTGGTTTGTTGCAGGTACTGGTCATACAGCTGACAGTCCTCAGTGCTTCCACAAGGTTTGTGCCCGTCGATCTCGATGCGACTAATAGGATTCCCACCAGTGAACGCATAGCGGTTGCCAGTCCAGGGATCAGTCGACAGCCCTAGGTCGTCGACAGCCCCGTTGTACGAGTCACGGGTCAGGAAGGTGTTGCGACCAGGGCTGTAGTGCCGGAACCCCATGTCGTAGTTGCGCGTTGCCGGGTCGTAGCGCTTGCCATTGAAGCGATACAGGTTGTAAGCCTGTGCCGACGGATCCTGCGGCTTCGGCTTGTCGATCCCGGTGAACGACTGCTTGTCATCACTCCCGTAAGCCGTGTACCCGTAGGTCGCCTTGGTATCGCCCTTATCCGTAGTAAGAGTCTCGACATCCGTATGCGGGTTATACCCGTACTGAGTCGTCTCCTTGCTGCCGTCCCCGTTTTGCTTGGTCTGTGACAGCCGCTGCCCGTTGGGGCTGTACTGGTAGGACTTGTCCAGCTTCCCAGCGAGCTTCTCGTTCAGGACGCTGCTCGACAGGCCGAGATAGGCGAAATCGGTAGTCTTGCCGCCCTCGGTCTTGGAGAGCGTCCGGTCCAACGGGTCGTACGCGTACGTCGTCGTGACCCGCTCGGTCGTGCTGCCTTCCTTCAGCTTCTGGTACTCCGCGATCCGGTCGAACCCGTCGTACCGGTACTTCTCCAGCAACGTCCCATCGACTGTCACGTTGTCCAACCGGCCGAACGGGTCGTACGTGTGCGTGCTGGTGTTCTTGTCGACCGACGACGTGACCAGCCGGTTGCGGTCGTAGGTGTATTTGGTCGTCTTCCCTTCGAGGGTCTGCTCGATGACGTTGTTGTTCGCGTCGTGCGTGTACTTTTCTTCGCCGGACGACGTGCCGGTCTTGGTGACGCCGCGGAGGCGGTCGCGGGGGTCGTAGACGAACGTGCGGGTGTTGTCCAGATAAGCGCCGTGGTCGTCGGCGTTCATCGTGTGTTGCGTGTCGTGCGCGGGGTTGCCGTTGGCGTCGTAGTCGCGGGTGTGTTCGCTGACGATCGTGCCGTCCGGCTTGCGTTCGATCTCGTGCCGGAGCGCGCCGTCGGGGAAGTACTCGGACTGGACCTGGTTGCCGTTGGCCTTAGCTTCGAGCAGCTTCTGGGCTCGCGGCGTGTAGGTGTAGGTCGTGTTCTGGGGTGCGCCGCCGGTGTCAGTGTTGGTGACCTTCGCCAGCAGGTCGCGGACGTCGTACTCGTACGCCGAGTGCTGGTCGTCGTGGTCGCGGGTCTTCGGGTTACCGTTCGGGTCGTAGCTGTAGGTGGTGGTTTTGGCTACGGCGCCCTTGAGCTTTTCCTGGACCTGCTGGATCTGGTTCAGCCCGGTGTAGGAGATCGCGTAGTTGTCGATCTTCGTGTTCGGGCTGGAGTCGGTGATGTCGACCAGGTTGTTGTTCGGGTCGTAGCGGTAGCCGAACGTTTTCTGCTGAGCGGGGCCGGTTTCGCCGCTTCCGTCGCGGACGATCTTCACCGCGTCCGCGGCTACCACGCCGTTGGCCTTGTCGGACAGCGTTACCTTGCGTGCTTGTCCTTCGGTAAGGCCATACGAACCGAGGCTGACCCACTGGCCGGGCTGCTGCGTCTGGTCGACAGTCTTCGTCGTGCTGCCGCCGTCGTGGTCGATGGTGTAGGTGGCGTTCGTGGCGGTGGCGGCCTTCGGATAGCGGACGAAGATCTCGTACGTCCCGGTGCGCGGGGCGTCGAGGTTCCAGGCGACGGTGTCGGTACCGGTGCCTGGGTTGTGCCGCCGGTAGTCGAAACCCTCGTAGTCAGGATTCGGGTCGGCACCGCCGGTGCCCCACGTTCCGGTGACGATGGCGGCGGGGTCGGTGTTGTCGATCACGCGCACGTCCCGGCCCAGCGGGACGCCGTCGTCGGAGCGCGACTTCAGCTTTCCGTCCGGGTAGAACGACCACGTCATGCTGCGGCTCATGGACCCGCCGGCCGCGGTGAGCGTGCGGGCGGTCTGCTTGCCGAGCTGGTCGTAGTCGTAGGTGGTGGTGATGTTCCACGGGTCGACGCTGGAGCGCAGCCAGCCGGTGTCGAAGTAGCTGGTGCGGGTCACGTTGCGGACGTTCTGCCCGTTGGACGGCGGCGCGCTCACTTCAGTGAGCCGGCCGACCTCGTCGTAGGTGTAGGTCGTCTTGTCGGGCGCCTTGACACGTTCGTCGTTGCGGTCGAACGGGGTCTGCTGTTCGACGGGGCGGTTCAGCTTGTCGTAGACGGTGACCGCGGCGAAGTTCTCCGTGTTGCCGGGGATTTCCGTGCCGCGCGGGGAAATGACCTTGGTCTTGTTGCCGACCTCGTCGTATTCGAAGCGGGTCTTGCGATAGACGGGATTTCCTGACGCGTCTTTGGCGCGCGGCACCCACTGTTCCTCGACCATGGCGCGGGCATCGAGCTTGAGCACTGTGGTGTTCTGCTCGGCGTCGGTGGACTCGACGATGTTGCTGTCCCGGTCGTACTTCCGGCCGGTGGTGAAACCCGCGGCGTCGGTGACCGTCTTCACGCGATGGTTCAGGTCGTAGGCGTACTTTGCCGTATACGCCTTGGGATCGTGGGTCGCGGTCTTGCGCGGGTCGACTACCACGGTGAGGTTGCCGACGTTGTCGTACTCGTACGTCGACCGGTTGCCCCCAGCATCCACAGTGGCGATGACCCGGTTGAGCTGGTCGTATTCGCGGGTGGTGGTGAAGTCGGCGGGATCGGGGGTCAGGGTGCCCTTCGGGTCGGTTTGCCGGAGCAGGTTCCCGACGTTGTCGTAGTCGTAGGTGGTGGTCCGGTCGGGATCGCCGGCGTCGTCCTTGGGAGTGCTGACCGCGACGATCTCGTCGGTGGGGCGATAGGCGGCCGTCGTGATCGCGCCATTGGCCGCTGTCGTCTTGATGACGTTGTCGTTCGAGTCGTATTGCGCGCCGGGGGTGAAGATGTAGTCGCCCTTGTCGGCGTCCTTAGGCACCTTGGACGACAACGGTCTGCCGAAGAGGTCGTAGGTGTACTCGCTGACCTTCTTTCGCGCGTCCATTGTGGACAACACGTTTCCGGTCGCGTCGAATTTGGTCAGCGTGTCGTGGCCGTAGGCGTCGGTGATCCGGCGCGGTGAACCGATGGGGTCGTAGTCCCCGAAGGTCGTGGTGTTGTTGTTGGCGTCAGTGACGGTCAGCAGCTGGCCGAAGCTGTCGTAGCTGCTGAGCGTGGTGTAGTGACCGGCCGTGGGGTCTCCGCTGCCCTTCGGATCGGTGACCGCGACCAGGTTTCCGCGGTCGTCGTAGGTGAACAGCCACTTGCGGCCTTCCGGGGTGATTTTCTCGGTCAGGTCGGCGACGTGACCGCCGAGTCCGGTCCGGTAGTTCAGGACGGTCGGCGGGGTTTTGTTCGCGTTGGCCTCGGCGTCGGCGATGCTCTTGGGGAATCCGGTGATCGGGTCGTATTCCCAGGTGGTGACAGCTTTGCCGCCGTCCTCGGCCAGGCGGCGGACGTTGTTGTCGGCGTCCCAGGTCAGTTCGGTGGTCTGGTTTTTCGCGTTGGTCAGCTTGGTCGGGCGGCCGTAGCCGTCGATGAGCGTGTCGGACGCGTGGCCGTTGGCGTCAGTCACGATCGAGTCGACCGCGGAGCTGTGGTCCGGATCCGGGTAGCGGTAGTCGAAACCGGTGTCCTTGCCCGCGCGGTTGGTCAGCGCGCGGGTCTTCCACTTGCGAGCCGGATCGTCGTAATAGGACAGTCCGGTCGAGTTGCCGCGCGGGTCGGTGACCGAGATCAGTTTGGCGTTCTTGTTCAGCAGCGCGTTGTTGTAGAAGAAGGTGAACGTCTTGTGCTGAGCGGTGCCCGCGCCGTCGGTGATCTCCTGCAGCAGGCCGCGGTCGCTGTAGACGAACTCGATCCGGCGGCCGGAGATGTCGGTGATCGCCTTGAGCTGGTTGGCGATCTTTCCGTTGGCGAGGTTGACGCCGTGGTGCTTCTGGTCGCCGGTGAAGTAGTCGTAGTCCGGATCGCCGTTCTGGAAGTATTCGAGGTTCAGGGTGCGGCGGCCGGTCGCGTCGGTGAGGTACTTCAGTACGCCGGTGTTGTGGTTGTTGACATACGAGCGTTCGTAGGTGAACTGGAGTTCGTTGCCGTTCTTGTCGACAGTCGCGCTTGGGTAGCCGTCGCTGTCGAACACGAGCTGGGTGCGGTCCGGCCGGGTCATGACCCAGGTGCGGTTCGGGTCTCCGCTCCCGGTGCGCTGCAGGTAGAGGTGGACGCCGGCGGGTTTGTCGTAGTCCCACAGCCGTGGGTCGGGGCTGTCGTGCTTGTTCAACGCGAACTGATGGCTGGTGCCGTCCCCGTCGGTCAGCACGATCTTCGCCGGGTATCCCGGCCCGCCCCAGCCGTAGAACTCCAGCGGGGTCCCCAGCCGCGCCAGGCTGGAGGCCGAGAGGGACCAGCCGGAGCCGATGTAGGAGTTGGACGTGTCCTGGGCGTTGTAGGTCATCCGCAGGAACGTCGCGAGACCGCGGCTCGGATTGCTCAGCGCGTTGTAGGACCACACCGCGTTGCCCGCGGACTGGTTGACCATCAGCGTCGAACCGGCGCCGGTGTTGCCGCCGGAATAAGAGTAGAACTTCTCCAGGCCCAGCTGATCCGATTTCGGGTCGTCGATCGTGATGTTCTGCGCCAGCGACGGGATCTTCGTGGTCTCCGACAGCCACTTCCCTGCCGTCCGGTTCCGCAGATCCCACTTCAGCACGAAGGCTTCGCGCTTGTTGCCGAGGTCGAACGGAGTCGCTGTCTTCACCTTCGCGTCGACCGCGATCACACCGTCCGGTGCGACGTCCTTGGGCAGCGGCGTCTCGACCCGGTTGCCGGGGCCGGTGACGTCCGTGCCGTCGGGCAGTTCCCAGTGGTAGGACAGCACGTAGTCAGCCGCGGACCAGGCCGCGCCGGTGGTGTTGGTGAGGGTGACCGGGACGGTGTACTCGTCGCCGGGGATCATCCGGTCCGGGGTAGTCGGTGCGTAGTAGGTGCTCTCCGCGGTCTGTTCGGTGTAGACCACGGTCAGTTTCGGCCGCAGGCGCGGCTCGGCGGCCTCGCTGCTGAGGAAGATGGTGCGTTCCGGCGGGTTGGCCTCGTCGGCGAGCTTGACCAGCGCGCCGTGGTTGCTCGCCGGATCGTTGACCCATCGCTGCGCCAATCCGGTCACCCGGAGGACGCGCAGGGCCGGATCATTGGTGACACCGGTGGTGCTTCCGGCGACCGCCGGCTCGAAGTCGCCGCCGGGAGCCGACCAGGACCGGCCGGAGCTGGCCTTGTTCCAGGTCGCGCTGCCCTGGTCGAAATCCTTGGTGAGCCCGTGTGCCTCGTAGGTGCCGGTGCCGACCGGGGTGCCGCCGACGTAGGTGAAACCCCAGAGACTGATCTCCGCGTTCTGCACTCGCGCGCCGGACGGAATCCCGGCCAGGTTCGGGAACTTCACCAGGCCGCGGGTCGCGCCGAAGGTGCCGGAGTTGTTGCCGACCGACAACCACGGCTCGCCGGTCAGCTTGTCGTGCGGCTGATCGGGCTGCTTGCTCGCCAGAGTGGTGTCGGCGGCGTTGCCCTGGATGACCTTGACGACCTGGCCCGCTTTGGGCAGCCGCACCAGTTGGGTCGCCGACGGGATCAGCTGTCCGTCGCGCGTTTTGGCCGCGACGATGTAGTAGAAGGCGTTGCCGAATGGCTGCGGATCGTCCGCTTTGGTCGGTTGCGCGGTGGTGTCGGCGTAGCTGGCGGTACCGGGGCGCACCGGCGCGACCAGCGTCGCGGCGGTCGGGGTGAACTGCTGGAAGACGGAGCGGTGGACCTGGTATTCCACTAAATCGTCCCCGGGATAGGCCGACCAGGTCAGGTTCGCGCCGGTGGCCCGGATCGTCGTCGGAACGTCGAGGACGGGGCCGGGCTTGCCGTAGGTCAGCAGCAGCCGCGGGGTCTGCTCGGTAGCCCCGTTGTAGGCGTACTCGGCGGCCTCGTACCGCGGACCGCCCTTGCCCTGGGTCTCGTCAGCGGCCTTGAGCAGGAACCCGTGGTTGGGCTGCGCACCGTCCAGCCAGCTTTGGACAGTGGAACGCACGCTGAAGCTGTGCCACACGTTGGCTTTGTCGGCCTTCTTGACCTGCGTACCGGGCTTGGTCAGGCGCACCGCGTCAGCCACGACCTCCTTGCCCGGCACCCCGCCGAGCACGACCTTCTGCCCGGTACCCGCCTTGAACGACCAGGTGCCCAACGACTTCCACCCGCCGGGAGCAGCGGCGGTCTGGTCCACCGGCACGGTCTGCTGGCCGCCGTTGTAGAACACGGTGTACGGAGCGTTGGACGCCCGCCCCGCCCCGGGCACGTAGTGCACCTCGACCTGGTAGTCGCCGTCCTCGGTGAGACGGGGAACCCAGGTGTAGTCGCCTCCCCGGGCAGCGACCCGGTAGCTGTGGCCCACCGCCTGCTCGGCGTCGCCGGTATCGATCGGACGCCATTCGCCGTTCGCCGCGGTACGGCCGGGTTCGCCGTCGTCTACGTTGTCCTGGTTCTGGCCGACCTCGGCGAACGCACCCGCGGAGGTGTTCCACGTGGCGGTGTTCGCCGTCCACGGCTGGGTCGCCCGGTGCGCTTCCACCGTGACGTCGTTGGAGCCGGTCGTGTGGTCCTGGTCGTAGTAGACCTGCAGCTGCGCCGAATCCAGCCGCGTGCCGGCCGGGATGTTCGCGAGGTCGAATTTCAGCAGGCTCCGAGCGGCGCCGGTGTTCGTCGCGCCGACCGACAACCGCCAGCTGCCGTCGTGGTTGGCGTCCGGTTCGTCGGAGGTCACCATCGTGTCCTGCGCCTGCGTGGCGGTGGGCTGGATCTTGATGGTCGGGTCGATCACCACCGGGTACACGCGTTCCTTGGCGCGCAACCATTCCTGGTCCGCGGTCACCGTGACGGTGAACCGGCCTCCCTCGGCGCGGACAGTCTGGGCGACCTTGCCGCTCCATGATTTTCCGTACGGGGAGGCCGGGTCGTCACGACCGTCCAGCATGAACGGCTTCGCCATGACGTAGAGCGGTCCGCCGTCGTGGTCGCCGCCCGCACGGAAGAAGGCGATCGAACCGTCTGGCTGCTGCTGGGCCTCGACGCCCGCCAGGTCCATCGTGAAGCTGTAGCTGGGCGCCTCCGCGGGCGGCTTGGCCAGCACGAGCTTTTCCTTCAACGCGTTCGGAGTCACCTGGTAGACCACATCGGTGCCGGGGAATGCGCCCGGATAGGTGACCGCGCTGCCCTCGGCGCGCGGCTCGAGCGGACGCGGCGCACCGGCGATGCCGAGCCGGATTTCCCGTTCTCCCTGCTTGAACCCGACGAGATTCTCGGTTTTAGTCCCGAAATAACTCTGGAAAGTGTTGCGCTCGTTTCCGTACGCGAAACCCGGGCGCGCTGCCGTTTTCGCGATCCGGGTGTCGATGTCCTGCCAATTCCCGGCGGAGTCGCGATAGTGCAGTGGCGTCTGGGAAACCTGCAGTTGCGTCCGGCCGTCCGACAACGGAAACGCCTTGGTCGTGAGCGTGCGCTGCGCGACCTTTTCCGCCAGCCGCTTCGGCTCGGGCGCTACCTGCCCTACTGGTGCCGATTCGTGTCGGGGAACCGCATCCCCCGGTCCCGGCGGGGACGGGGGAACGCTGCGGTGCGAGTGGACTGGCGGGCCGGCGGCCGCCCGCGGCGGCTGCGCCGCCGCCACCGGGCCAGCGCCGAAAACGGTGCCAACAGCTACGATAATCGTAAGAACGCAGCACGAAAAAGCGCGTCTGGCCGACATCTCAGCTTCCCCCTGCACAATCGCGCCCGAGTCCGCTGGATATGCGGCCGACCGGCGACAACGCCAGCCATCCCCTCTGGGCGGCGAACACCGCAATCGACGGTACAACCGGGTGATCACGGCCTCAATAGGCCGGATGGTCCAGCTTGGACAATCGCGGCGGGATGGACCGATCAGACAGTATTCGCTACATTCGAGTTACTCACTCATGCAATCGCATGATCCACCGATGGGGAGGCCGGAATGAGTACTATTCCGCGCGCGAAAACAATGTTCCTGGCCGCCGCGGCGGCCGCGGCCGCGCTGATCGTCGCGCCGGGCGCGGAAGCGAGCCCGGCCGTGGGTTCGCTTGGTCTGCCCGCTTACTCCGACCTGGCCGTCGACGAGGCGAACCATCACGTGTTCGTCAGCGGAGGCAAGACGAGCAACGGGGTCGTCGTCACCGACTTCGGCGGCTGGGTGCGCAAGACCATCGACAGCCAATTCGGTGCGTCCGGGCTCGTTCTCTCGGCGGACGGCCGCACGCTGTACGTCGCGCTCGCGTCCGGCGACGCGATCTCCGCGATCGACACCACTACCCTCGCTGAAACCGCCCGCTATCCCACCGGGGCCCAGACCTGCCCGGCCCATCTCGCCCGCACCGGCAGCGTCGTGTGGTTTGGCTACGGGTGCGAGGAATCGTGGAACGGCGGCATCGGCAAACTCGACACCGCCGCTGTCCCGCCCGCGGTTACGCTCGACCAGCAGGGCGCGAACGTCCGGTTCCATCATGCGCCGCTGGTCGCGTCCCAAACCGGGGACGCCGGGCCGCTCGTGGCCGGGCAAGCGGAACTCAGCCAGTCGTCGGTGTACGTCTACGCCGTCGCCGCCGGGAAGCTCGAGTCGCGCGCGTCCGGTGCGATCGTCGGCAGCGATCTGGCCGACCTCGCTCTGTCGCCCGACGGCAAGACCATTTACACCGCTTCGGGTTCCCGAGACGCAGTGGAAGCCTTCAACAGCAAAGATCTCACTCGCGCCGGCGCATACCACACTGGGCAGTACCCGAATGCCGTCGCCGCGTCGCCGGACGGCAAGTATCTCGCGGGCGGCGTCCGCAATCCGCGTGACGACGTCTACGTGTACAAGGTCGGCGGCTCTGCTCCGCTGGCCGCCCTGGACGCGACGAACGACGGCGTCCTCGCGCCCCGCGGCCTGGCGTGGACCGCGGACAGCGAGCGGCTTTTCGCTATCACCCGACCCGCCAACGGGCCGGAGCCCACGTTGCGGGTCCTGAGGGATCCGGCTGACCGGTAATCCTGCGTCACGATCGGCCCGGCCGCGTTCCTACCTGCGGCCGGGCCTCTTCTTGCCCTCCCCCGCGCCATTGCGTCTCCCCCTTCGATCGACTATCTTCCTGAATCAGGAAGACTTCTACGAAATACCGGAAGATAGGCCAACCGGAGTATCGGGGAGACGTCGTGGGCGCACTGTTGCGCTGGGCGGAGGCCGACCGCGCCGCGGTGCGTGGGGTGCTTGCCGAGGCGCTGGTTCTGGTGCCGATCGGCGCTACCGAACAGCATGGGCCGCATTTGCCGACTGGGACGGATGCGTTTCTCGCGGCTGCCGTCTGCGAGCGGGCGGCCGAGGTGGCGGCACCGGAGGCCGATCGGCCGTTGTTGCTTGCGCCGCCGATTCCCTACGGGGCTTCGGATCATCACCTTCCCTTCAATGGCACGCTTTCGCTTTCGGCGCAGACCTTATTGCAAGTACTTGACGATCTCGCGAGGTCGATCGCGGTGCAGGGTGGGCGGCGGGTCGTGGTGGTCAATGGGCACGGCGGCAATGTGGGGGTCTGCCACGCGTTCGCTGGGGCCGCTTCGACTAAGCATGGGCTTGCGGTGGCGCATACCGACTACTGGCGGGTGCTCGAACCGGACGACCTCGTGCCTGGGCATGCTGGTGAGTTCGAGACGTCGATGATGTTGGCGGTCCACAAGGAACTGGTCCGTGAAGCGACTCCGCGTGAGGCACCGCGGGTCGAGCGGGTGTCTGATGTGGACGTCCATTCCGGACACGTCTGGCGGAGTATCGACGGGTATACCGGTCGGCCTGAGTTAGCGACCGAAGCGCAAGGGCGTGAGTGGCTCGAGGCGATCGTCGGCGGGCTTGCGGAGCGGTTTGTCAGGCTGGCGAAGGTGTTGTGAAGCCATGATCGTGGACGTGCACACGCATACTCCGACCCACCAAGCGGCGGTGCCGGAGGGTGAACGGCGCGTCTATGACGGGTGGCGTACGGACCGGGCTGTGGTCACGACGAATTCTTGGGCTGACTACGACCAGGCGACTGCGGCCGCGGATCTGTCCATTGTGTTCAACATCGCGGTCGACAAGCCGGAGGAGGCCACGGGGCTGCCGTATCGGCCGGAGGACACCAATACTGCCACCGCGGCGTTCGCTACTGCCGATCCAGAGCGGCGGATCGGGTTTATGTCAGTGAATCCGACCGCGCCTGGGGTGTTCGAAGAGGCGGATCGGTGTCGTGAGCTGGGGTTGGTCGGGGTGAAGCTGGGGCCGAATTACCAGAACTTCGATCCGCTGGGCCAACCCGCGCTGGACTTCTACGCGTACTGCGAGCGGCACGGGTTGCCGATCTTGTTCCATCAGGGTGCGTCGCCGATTCGGCAGGCACCGTTGCGCTATACGTATCCGCTAGTGACCGACGAGGTCGCGCTGCAGTTTCCGGAGTTGCGGATCGTCATGGCGCACATGGGACATCCGTGGGGGCGCGAGACGGTGGTGACGATCCGCAAGCATCCGCACGTTTACGCCGACGTCTCGTCGATCTACCTCCGGCCTTGGGTCTGTTACGAATCACTGCTGTCCGCGCAGGAGTGGGGCGTGCCGCAGAAGCTGTTGCTGGGGTCGGACTTTCCGATCGCCACCACCGCGGAAGCCATCGCGGGGATTCGGCGGGTCAACGACATCGTCGCGGGTACTGCGTTGCCGAAGATCTCCTCCGAGCTGATCGAGGGAGTCATTCACGCGGATGCCGTTGCCGCGCTGGGTCTGCAGAGGGGGAAGCGATGACGCCAATTCGCGGGGTGTCGCCCGTGCTCGAAGTGCCCTTTACTGTGGACGGCGAGATCGATGTTTCTGGCTTTCGCCGGGTGGTCCGGCATGTGCTCGGGACCGGGGTCGGCAGTGTGATGTTCCCAGGGTTCGCGTCGGAGTTCTACAAGCTCACCGACGGCGAACGGGAATGCCTCACTGAGGTGTTGCTGGCGGAGACTGTTCCGCGGGCGGATGTGCAGGCCATTGTCGCGGTTCAGGATCACGCGACGAAGCTTGCGGTGAAGCGGGCGACTGAGGTGGTCGCGGCGGGGGCGGATTTGATCAATCTGCTGCCGCCGCATTATCTGCAGCCGTCTCGTCAGGCGCTGGTTGAGCATATTCGCGAGGTGCTGGATGCGGTGGCACCGACGCCGGTGGTCTTGCAATATGCGCCTAGCGAGACTGGGACCAGTCTGGACGCGGATGTGCTGCGGGCGATCGCGGCCAAGCATGCCAATTTGCGGCTGGTGAAGGTCGAATCCAGTCCGCCTGGGCCGCTGATTGCCGAGCTGGCCGCTGGGGATCCGCCGATTCCGGCGGTCGAGGGGTATGCGGGTGTGCAGTTGCCGGACGCGATCCGGCGTGGGGCGGTCGGGACGCAGCCGGGGTGTTCGTTCACCGAGATCTACGTGGAAATCTGGCGGCGGTTCGAGGAGGGCGACGACGCGGGCGGGGACGAGTTGCACCGCAGGCTGCTGCCGTACATTTCCTACTGGATGCTGGACACTGAGCGGATCATCGCCACGGAGAAGCTGATTTCGGTGCGGCGTGGGCTGTTCTCCAGCCCGTACTGCCGGGCACCGGCGTACCAGCTGGACGCCGAAGACATCCGGATGATCGACCGGTTTCTCGACGAGTTTCGCGATCTGCTGTGAACACCGTCGAGGACATCGAGGTCACCGCGATCAGTCCGGTCGTCCGGCCGGAGCTGGTGGTGGCGGGGGCTCGCGGGACCCATGACCGGTCTGACTTTCTGCTGGTCCGAGTGACCACTTCGGACGGAGCGACCGGGGTGGGCGAGGTCAGTGCGACCCTTCAATGGAGCGGTGAGGACGCTGGCACGGCGGAGTATCTGATCCGGCGGGCGCTCGCGCCGGCGATCCTCGGGCAGCCGCTCGTCCCGGTCGCCGATCTCGAGCGGAGGATGGATCAGGCGGCGGCTGGTGCTCCGTTCACCAAGGCGGGGATCTCAACCGCGTTGTGGGACGCGTATGCGCGCACGCTCGGAGTGCCATTGGCGGTCGCGTTGGGTGGTCCATTAAGGACTGAGGTGCCAGTGAAGTGCTCGCTCAGCGGTAGCAGTGAGCGGCTTCGCGACGTCTACCAGGCTGCCCACCGAGCTGGCTTCCGGAGCTTTAAGTTGAAGGTTGGCTTCGATCCGGTCGATGACGCGCGACGGCTTGCTGAGGCCCGTGCGCTCGTGGGGCCGGATACGTTCCTCGGTCTGGACGCGAATGGCGGCTACCGGCCTGCGGACGCGGCGAGGGCGATCGAGTTGATGCGGGACCAGGATCCGGCGTTTCTCGAACAGCCGGTGGCTGCCAAGGATCTCACCGCGATGTCCGCGCTGCGTGGACGTGGTCTGTCCATTGTGGCTGATGAAAGTGTGTTCGGTACCGATGATCTGGTGTCCGTGATCAGGGCGGAGGCGGCGGACGCGGTCAGCTTGTACATCGGCAAGGCGGGCGGGCCGGGCCGGGTGGTGTCGATGGCGCATCTGGCGAATGCGTTCGGGCTGGACGTCGTGCTCGGGTCCAATGGGGAGCTGGGCATTGGCGCGGCGGCACAGCTGCATGCCGCTTGTGCCGCGCCGGGGCTGTCGCTAACCATTCCGTCCGACATTATCGGTGCGCACTATTACGAGCGGGACATCCTCAAGACACCACTGGACAGCGACGGACAGACGGTCCGGCTCGGCGACGCACCTGGGCTCGGCGTCGAAGTGGCGGACGACATCGCCGCTGGGTTCACGAGCGTCCGCTGAACCGGTCGAGCACGTTCGCGGTCACTGCGGATACGCCGTCGTCCACGAGCACGGCGGACGTCCAAGCGATCGACCCGACGGAGAATACCTCGCCGCCGCTGGCCGTCGAGTGGTGCGCGATTTCGCCGCCGCCGTCGCCGGGATTCCGGCCGCGGGCGAGGACGTGTGTCCCCTGTGGACTGTGTGGTCCGGTCTTGTCGGTTTCGTGGCCGGAAGCGCCGCCTGGGCATCGTTCGTGCAGGCTCCGCACGCCGAACAGGTCTCCCTTGGCCAGTTCGGTGCCGCGGAAGGCCCAGTGGCCGGGGTCGATCACCTCGTACGGCGCGCCGGTCATCGCGCCCGCGCTGGTGAATACGACGCCGAACAGTTCCGACGTGGGTCGGAATGTGCGGTGCATGCGGCTCTCGTGCGGTCCGGCGACCTGGGTACGGAAACGCAAGAGATCCGGTGACGGGAATTCGACCTCGCAATCGGCGACGTTGCCACCGAAGTTGGCGAGCTTTCCGCCGCGATCGTGCACCCAGGAATAGACCGCGGAGTACATCTCTCGGGACCAGTACTCCGGGTGCGTGCTCAGGACCAGCACGCGGTAGCCGTCTAGGGGCAGGGTGCCGTCGTGGAGGTGTGCGTCCGAGTAGAGGTCGTATTCGTAGCCGTTGCGTTCCAGCCAGCTGAGCAAGCGCCATTCCGCGGCGGCCAGGTGACACGGTTGCCTGCCGCGGATCGGGTCGTCCGGCTGAGTGTCGGGGCTGAGCTGATTCAGCGGTTCGGGGCGTTCGAAGGACAGCGGCGGATAAACGTCGTCTGGCAGTGCGTGTTCGCTGAAGCTTGATTCGAGGTAGCGGGGCATTTCCAGGCGGGGCACCAAAACCGGCACCGCCGGTAAGCCAGAGGCGTTGATGTAGTTGCTGCGGCCGCCGAAATTGTTGTAGGCGTTCCAGGTGTTCGTGGACGCGACTACGGCGATGGGGGCAGTCGGTTCACGCGGTGCGACTATCCACGGAAAGGAGAATCGGGCACCGGACTCGCCTTCGGCGTGGAAGTAGTACAGGCCGCTGCGGTCTGGTGCGGTGACGTACTGGCGGTGTGATGGATCGGCGTAGCCCTTTTCGTTGAAACGCACGCCGGTTTGGGTGTAGTCGCCGTCGGGCGTAACCTGCACGGTCGCGCGTGGTGCGTGTTCGTCGAACCAGCCGATCAACGCCGTTTCCTCGGCCGTCGCACCGTGCCGCCACAGGCTCAGGCGGTACGGCTCGGGGCTGTGGATCCGGAACTCCCCCTCGTCGCCGCTACGGGCCCATTTCGGCCAGATATAACCGAAAAGCTGATCGGACAGCAGCCGGAATTGATGCGGTGCACCGGATCCGAGCGAGACGTCGACGTGTTTGGCACCGTAGCCGTCTTTGGCGAGGGTGACGCGGTAATCGCCAGGCGGGAGATCGGCGTGGATCGCTCCGGTCGCGGTGGAGCGAGCGGTCCAGTACGCATCGCGGGCGCTGATCTCGACGGTCACCTCGGGCAGGGCGAGATAACGTTCGTCGCTGACATATCCCAGCAAGGTCATACGGTCGCGGCTTTCGGTTCGCCAGCCGATTCCGGCAGCGGTTGTCCGGCACGTTCGGGCAAGAGCAGCATCGCGATCGCGCTGAGCACGCAGCCGGCGATCACGTAGATACCGACGCCCCACACCGCGCCGGTCGCGCCGACCAGCAGCGCGCTGAGGTACGGGGCGAATCCGCCGCCAAGTACCGCAGTGAGCTGATAGCCCAGGTTGACGCCGGTGACGCGCGAGCGAGTATCGAACAATTCGGACAGAATTGTCTGGGACAGCGCGGACATCGCCATCACGAAGATCGAGAAGCCCAGCACCATCGCGACCGCCACCAGCACCGGGTTCTTGGTTTCGAACAGCCAGAACACCGGGAAGATCACTACGGCGAGCCCGACGCAGCCGCCGAGGAACACCGGTTTCCGGCCGATCCGGTCGGACAGCGCACCCCAGGTCGGCGCGAGAATGATCTGCGCTCCCGCGGCGACCATTGTCGCGGTGAGCGCGACCGACGCAGGCATGCCGAGATCTTTCTTGACGTACGACGCGCCGTAAGTGGTGATGACGTAGCCGCCGATGCTGTTGGCGAAACCGAACAGGACGCCGTAGATCAAATTGCGCGGACGACGCAGTACGGCGAGCAACGGAATACGCGCGCCGGCATCCTTCTTCCGGGCGCGTTCAAACTCCGGCGTTTCGCCAACGCGCATCCGGATGATCAAACCGGCGACCAGCAGCACGAAACTCAGCAGGAACGGGATCCGCCAGCCCCAGGCCAGGAAATCCCGGTCGGGAAGGGTCGCGAACAACGCCATCAGCCCGGAGGAGATCAGCAACGCGACCCCGGCGCCGGACAGCAGCAGAGCACCGTAGAGACCGCGTTTGCGCGGCGGGGCGTGCTCGACGGCCAGCGAGATCGCGCCGCCCATTTCCCCGCCGGTCGAAAAGCCCTGCAGCAACCGCAGGAGCACCAGCAGAATCGGGGCGGCGACGCCGATCTGGCGGTAACCGGGCAGCGCGCCGATCAGAATCGTCGCGATCCCCATCAGCACGATGGTGAGGATCAAGGCTTTCTTGCGGCCGAACCGGTCCGCGATGTGGCCGATCACGATGCCGCCGATGGGACGCAGCACGAATCCGACGGCGAAGGTGGCGAACGACGACAGCTGGCCGGTGAGCGGATCCGCGGCCGGGAAGAACACCGCCGGGAACACGACGGCGGCGGCTAGGCCGAACAGGTAATAGTCGTAGTACTCGAGCAGCGTGCCGATACTGGAAGCCAGCACCGCGGACCGGCGCGCAGAGGTCGAGCCGGGCGAGTCCGAGCCGTCTGAGTGCATGACGCCCGCACCTCCTGATCCGAGTGCCCCCCGAATCCCCGTATTTCCGAAATACCGTAGATACGTCTTCTATTTCGGAAAGATTAGTCTATGCTGGCGCTGTCGGACAAGGGGAATCTCGGGCGGGCGCAACCGGGCCGCCGAGCCGTGGAGGGGTCGATCCATGCCGTTGAGCCGTCGTCGTCTCTTGCAGTTGTCCGCGGTCGCGGCGGGCGCGGCCGCGATCGGCGCCGGAACCGCGGACGCCGCTGAGGAACCGGACTGGGCCGCGTTGCGCCGAAAGCTGCACGGCGCGCTGCTGCGGCGAAACGACGCTGGCTACGAGGAAATCCGCCCGCCGTTCAACCTGCTCTACGACGATCGCTACCCACCGGCGATCGCCCGCTGCGCCGACGCCGACGACGTCCGGAAGTGCGTGGAATTCGCGGCCGAAAAGAAAATCAAGTTCGCCGCTCGCAGCGGAGGCCACAGTTACGTCGCGTATTCCACGCCCGGCGACGGATTGGTCGCGGACCTCAAGCTGATGAACCGCGTCGAGGTCCGCCGGAACGGCACGGCGGTGATCGGCGCGGGCACGCGGCTGATCGACGTCTATCACGCGCTGGCCGCGCAAGGCCGCGCGCTGCCCGGCGGCACCTGCGGTTCGGTCGGCATCGCCGGGCTCGCGCTCGGCGGCGGAATCGGCGTGCTGATGCGGAAATACGGGCTGACGTGCGACCACCTGGACAGCGCGAAAGTGGTGACGCCGCGGGATCTGCGGCTGCGTTCGGTCGACCCGGGTTCGGACCTCGGCTGGGCGCTCACCGGCGGAGGCGGCGGGAACTTCGGCGTCACCACGGAATTCACCTTCCGCACCGTGCCCGCGCCGCCGCGGGTCACCGTCTTCGTGGTGCACTTCCCCGAGGGGTCGGGCGCCGACGTCTGCGGTGCCTGGCAGGACTGGGTCACCGCCGCGCCGCGCGAGTTCTGGTCGAACATCTCGGTGCTCGGCGGCCCCCGGCCAGCCGCTGGGGTCCCTGGCTGTCTCCTCGGCGGCGCACAGCAGGCGCGCGATCTCATCGCCGATCTGGAACGCCGCGCCGGGGTCAAGGGCACGGTCTCCGGCTTCCAGGAGACGGACTATCTGGGCGCGATGGATTTCTGGTCCGGAGACCTCGGGCGGCGCCGATTCATGGCCGCTTCCCGGGTGTTGGCAACGAAAGCGGATCCGGCCGCGCTGAGCGCACTGGTCACCGGCGACACCAAGGTGGCGCTGGAAGTGAACCCGCTCGACGCGGCGGTCTCCGACGTCCGCCCCACGGACACGGCGTTCGCCCACCGCGGCGTGTTCGGCGACGTGCAGGTCTACCTCACCGCCGACCCGGGCGTCGACCGGGAAACCGCGAAGCGCGTAGTGAACGACGTCCAGGCGCGGCTGGCTGAGTTCGCCACCGGCGGCGCGTACGTCAACTACCTCAACGACGACCAGAAGGACTGGCCCACCGCGTACTACGGGGTGAATCTTCGGACGCTCCGGGCGGTAGCGGCGAAGTACGACCCGAGTGGGGTGCTCGCGTTCGAGCAGGGTCTCTCGCCGCGCCCGGTGTGAAAGCCGGTCTGCGGCCGGCGCAGGACTCCGGCCGCAGACCGGTGGGCTAGGCGGCGACCTGCAGAATCCAAGTCACGCCGAAGCGGTCCTGGAGCATGCCGAACGCCGGGGCCCACCGCGACGGGCCGAACGGTTCGATGATCTTCGCGTCCTCGGACAGCTTCTTCCAGAACTCGCCGGCCTCGTCGACGGAATCGCCGCTGACGGACAGGAAGAACTTCTCCGTGGTGATCGTCGTGCCGTTCTCGCGGGTGGTCTCGCCGGACGGCGCGGGCGCGGTGGTCCCGGGGACGTCGTAGGCCATCACCTGGAACCCGTTGTCCCCGGTGACCTGGCCGAACACGACCCGGTCCGCGCCCGGCACGTCCTTCGGCATGCCGAAGTCGCCGTACGTCGCGATCCGGATCTCCCCGCCGAACACCGCCCGGTAGAACTCGAGCGCCTCCCTTGCCTCGCCCCGGAAGTTCAAGTGGGCGACGGCGTGCACTGCCATGATTTCGACTCCTCGGTTTCCGCGCCGGACTCGTTCCGGCACTGGAACCGAGACTCGCAGCAGTAGCGGACAACGAGTGACCGCTACCTCCGGCATGATCGAACTCATGCGAAAAGTGACCGACGACGAGCGACGGGACCGGATCGGGCTGCGGCACGCATTGGCGACCGCCGCGTCTGGAGTGGAGGAAGCCGTCCGCGCGGTCACCTGCCTGCACGCCACCGAGGCCAGCAGCATTTACCTGTCCGCGTACGCCCGGTCCCGCGCCGATCGAGAGTCCATTTCGGACGCGTTGTTCGGCCGTCGGACCGTCGTGCGGCAGCTGGCGATGCGCCGGACCGTCTTCGCCTTTCCGGCCGATTTGTTCGCCGCCGCACGGGGAAGCGCGGCGGCCAGGGTCGCACGGCAGCTGACCGCACGGCTGGTCAAGGACGCCGAACTCGCCGGGATCAGCGACGGCGCGGCGTGGGTCGAGGAGAGGTGCGCCGAAGCGCTTGCGGCGATCCGCGAGGAGCCTGGAACCACCGTGCAGCTACGCGCCCGCGTACCCGAGTTGAGCACGCGGATCGCGGCGGAAGGACGGCCGACCGTTCTCGCCCCGGTCGGATCGCGGGTGCTCACCGTGCTCGCGGCGAGCGGTTCGGTGGTGCGCGGGGACAACGCGGGCAAATGGCAAACGTCGCGTCCAATGTGGACAGCGGTGGAGCAGTGGCTCGGCGAGGATCCGGGCGTCCTGGACGAACGCGAGGGCTACCGGGAGCTGGTGCGGCGGTGGTTGTGGTCGTTCGGGCCGGGGACCGAGGACGACCTGGTGTGGTGGCTCGGCGCGACGAAAACCGCGGTCCGGCGGGCGCTGGACGACGTCGGCGCCGCGCCCGCCGAACTGGAGGACGGAACCCCGGCGTGGCTGCATCCGCTGGACGAGGAGCCGGTCCGCCTCGACGGGGACTGGGCCGCGCTCCTGCCGACCCTCGACCCGACGACGATGGGCTGGCGCCGCCGCGACTTCTACCTCGGCGGCCACGCACCGCTGCTCTTCGACGGCGCGGGCAACGCCGGTCCGACCGCGTGGTGGAACGGCCGGGTGGTCGGGACCTGGACCCAGCGGCCGGACGCGACGGTGGAGGTCGTGCCGATCGAACCGCTGTCCCCTGCTGCCGCGGCGGCGCTGGAAGCGGAAGCGGAGAAGCTGACCGCATGGTTCGACGGCGAGGTGGTCGCGACGGGGTACGTGCCGCCGATCGTCCGCGGCCGGGTCAGCAGGCAGGCTGCCGGCGGAGCGTCGGGTCGGTGAGCGACGGCGGAACGTAGGCCACGTCGATCGGGCCCACGTCGGTGCCCGGCGCGACGATCTCGTCGATCCAGTCCAGCAGCTCGTCGTCCAGCCGGAGGTCGGCTCCGGACAGCAGGTCTTCGAGCTGCGGCAACGTCCGGGGCCCGATGATCGCCGACGTCACCGCCGGGTGGTGGACCGCGAACGCCAGCGCGAGGTGAGCCAGCGAAAGCCCCGCTTCCTCAGCGACCCGCGCGAACTGTTCGACCGCGGCGTGCTTGCGTTCGTCGCTCATGTGCTGCGGCACGAAGCGCAGCTGTGCTTCCCGAAGCTGTTCGCCGCCGGGCCGGTAGCGACCGGTCAGCAGGCCCATCGCGAGCGGGCTCCACACCAGAACGCCCAGGCCGTAGCGACGGCAAACCGGCAGGATTTCGCTCTCGATCCCCCGGTTGAGCAGCGAATACGTCGGCTGCTCAGTCCCCGCGCGCTGCGACGCCCACTGGGCCTCGACGATCTCGGACGACGGGAAGTTTGACGACCCGATGGCGCGCACCTCCAGATCGGTGTCCGGATCGGGGCGGTGGAGCTGAGAGCGGTCGATATGGTCGGTTCGCAACGCCGCGCCCAGTATTGCCTCGGATTCCCCGCCGGTTCCTTTCGTGCTCACGGCACGGTGGCAGAGGAACCGGTCAAGCAGTGTCCGCTACTTCCCCGGTCTGCGAGAGTGGACCCGTGACCGACGTCGTGCTGCCGCCGCGAATCCAGCCTGGGGACCGGGTCCGGCTCGTGTCCCCGGCCAGCTGGCCGACCGCCGAGATGCTCCAGGATTCCGTGCGGACGCTGGAAGACTGGGGGCTGACCGTCGAGGTCGGCAAGCACGCGCTCGACCGGCACGGGTTTCTGGCCGGGCTCGACGACGACCGGCTCGCCGATCTCAACGACGCCTACCGCGACCCCGGCGTGCGCGCGGTCATCGCGACTCGCGGCGGGGCCGGGGCGTACCGGATCGCCGACGGCATCGATTTCGCGGCCGTGCGCGCGGATCCCAAGCCGCTCATGGGGTTCAGCGACATCACCAACCTGCACCTCGCGCTGTGGCGGCACTGCCGAATCGCCGGGATCCACGGTTTCCTGGCCGGCGCGCGCTCCGCCGAATCGACCCGGCGGCTGTTGTTCGAGACCGAACCCACGACGCTGTACCGCGATCCGGAGGCACTCACGGCCGCGGTGAAGTTCCCGGGGAAGGCCACCGGGAACCTGGTCGGCGGGCATCTCGGCACAATCATCGGGTTCATCGGTGCCGGACTGCCCAGCCTCGACGGCGCGATCCTGTTCCTCGAAGCCCCGCGCGCGATCGGCCTCGGGCAGGTCGACCGGCAGCTGACGCACCTCATGCGGTCCGGTTCGCTGCGCGGTCTGCGCGGGGTCGCGCTCGGCCGGTTTCCCGGGTTCGAGGACTACGCCGACCGGGGCTGGACTGTGCTGGACGTGTTGCGCGATCGGCTGGGGGCGCTGGGCGTTCCGGTGGTCGGCGGCATTGATGTGGGGCACGGCGACTCGCCGCTGTCAGTACCGCTCGGGCCGGTCGCGGAGCTGGACGCGGACGCGGGCACGCTCGTCGCCGGACCCGCGGTCAGCTAGGAACGCCAGCTCAGGTGCCGGTAATGCAGGCCGTTCTTTGACTCCTGCCACTCCCCGACGGTGTCCGGTTCCCGGCCGATCTCCGGCGCGTAGACATCGCCCTCGAAGGACTCGCGGAGTTCGGTGACCTCGATCCGGTCGGCGAACGGCAGCGACTCCTCGTAGATCCGCGCGCCGCCCATCACCCACACGTCGCCGTCGGCGGCCGCAAACGCTTGCTCCAGGGAGGGGAAGGTCTCGGCACCCTCTTGCGGCGTGCGTGAGACCACCAGGTTGCGGCGTCCGGGCAGCGGCCGGGCCCGGTCCGGCAGCGACTCCCACGTACGCCGTCCCATCAGCACCGTCGCACCCGCGGTCACCGTGCGGAAGTGCTTCATGTCCTCCGGGATGTGCCACGGCAGGGCGTTGTCGCGGCCGATGACACGGTTCGCCGACTGCGCCCAAATGAGTCCGATCATCAGACGGCCACCGGAGCCTTGATGCCGGGGTGCGGGTCGTAGCCCTCGATCGCGATGTCCTCGTAGCGGTACTCGAAGAGGCTGTCCGCCGGCTTCAGGCTCAGCACCGGGAACGGCCGCGCATCCCGGGACAGCTGCTTGCGCACCTGGTCGACGTGGTTGTCGTAGATGTGGCAGTCGCCGCCGGTCCAGATGAAATCGCCGACGCCGAGGCCGACCTGGTCGGCGATCATGTGCGTCAGCAGGGCGTAGCTCGCGATGTTGAACGGAACGCCGAGGAACAGATCCGCGCTGCGCTGGTAGAGCTGGCAGGACAATTTGCCTTCGGCTACGTAGAACTGGAAGAACGCGTGGCACGGCGGCAGCGCCATCTGCGGGATCTCCCCGACGTTCCACGCCGACACGATGATCCGCCGCGAATCCGGGTTCTCCCGCAGGGTCCGCAGCACCTCGCTGATCTGGTCGACGTGCCCGCCGTCCGGGGTCGGCCACGACCGCCACTGCACGCCGTACACCGGGCCGAGGTCGCCGTCCGGAGCGGCCCATTCGTCCCAGATCGTGACGCCGTGGTCACGCAGCCAGTTCACGTTCGAGTCGCCGCGCAGGAACCACAGCAGTTCGTAGGCGATGGACCGGAAGTGCACCTTTTTCGTGGTGATCAGCGGGAATCCGTCCGCCAGCCGGTAGCGCAGCTGGTGCCCGAAAATCGACCGGGTGCCCGTACCGGTGCGGTCCCCCTTCTTGGCTCCGGTGTCGAGCACGTGCTGAAGCAGGTCTTCGTACTGCGTATCCGGCATGCCCGGATCGTAATCGAAACCGTGTTCCTGACGAGGCAGGCCTGCCCGTGTCAGCGGGATATCAGCCGCCGCGGTGACGCTGGTCGCACCACCACGGAGAGGGGATCCGAAGATGACCCGCCCACCCGGCCTGCCGCTCGACCGCGACGCGGGCCCGTTCGCGCCGCCGTCCGCCATCACCCGGTTGCGGGAGGACCGGCCGGTCAGCCCGCTGAAGTTCCCGGACGGGCACGACGGCTGGCTGGTCACCGGCTACGACGCGGTCCGCCAGGCGCTGGCCGACCCTCGGTTCAGCTCGCGCCAGGACCTCGGCCCGGTGCACGTGCCCTACGAAACGCCGAGCATGCCCGAGGCGCAGGAGAACCTCGAAGCCTCGCCGCAGGTGCCCGGCCTGTTCATCACGATGGACCCGCCGGACCAGACGCGGCTGCGCAAGAAGCTCACCGGCACGTTCACCGTCAACCGGATGAAGCGGCTCGAGGAGCACATCGCCGAGGTCGCCGAACGGCAGCTCGATCATCTGGCGGAGTGCCCGAAGCCGGTCGATCTGGTGACGGAATTCGCGCTTCCGGTGCCGTCGCTGGTGATCTGCGAAATGCTCGGCGTCCCGTACGCGGACCGGGACATGTTCCAGAAGAATTCCGCGCAATTCATGCAGCGGGACCAGTCGATCGAGGACAAAATGGCCGCCTGGACGGCGATCACGACGTATCTCGGCGAACTGGCGGCGAGCAAACGCGCGGAACCCGGTTCGGACATCCTGTCCGATCTTGCCCGCGACGACGACCTCAGCATCGAGGAACTGGTCGGCATCGGGTTCCTGCTGCTGCTCGCCGGGCACGAAACGACGGCGAACATGCTGGCGCTCGGCACTTTCGCGCTGCTGGAGAACCCCGAGCAGCTGGCCGCGCTGCGCGACGACCCGGACCTGATTCCCGGGGCCGTCGAGGAGTTGATGCGCTACCTCGCGGTGGTCGACATCGTCTTCCGTTACGCGTCCGAGGATCTCGAACTCGGCGGCGAGAAGATTCCCAAGGGATCGACTGTTCTCGTTTCGATGGCGGCCGCGAACCGCGATCCTGCGCATTTTCCGGACAGCGAAACCCTCGATGTCGAACGGAAGGCGCGCACGCATTTGTCGTTCGGCCACGGGGTGCACCAGTGTCTCGGGCAGCAGCTCGCCCGGATCGAAATGCGCGCCGGATTCGCCGGGCTGCTGCGCCGGTTCCCGACGCTCGCGCTCGCGATTCCGGCCGACGAGGTGCCGCTGCGGACCGGCATGAACATCTACGGCGTCCACGAGCTGCCGGTCACCTGGTAGCCGTCAACGTACCCGTTGACAAGTGGCTGCGTCAACGGGTACGTTGACGTTCATGGCCGACGACCCCGTGCAGGAGATGACCAGCCGCTACTTCCGGCAACGCCGGAACCCGTTTCTCGACGAACTGCTGCGCGCGGCCAGAAACGGGCACAGCGACGACCTGGACGCGGAAGACGCGGCGGACGCTCTGCACCTGGTCCCGGACGTCCGCCGGGATCTGGACCGGGCCGAGGTCACGCTGATCGAATCGGTCCTCGACCACGGCTGGACCTGGGAGCAGCTGGGCGCGGAGTACGGAAACCGGTCCAAACAGGCCATGCAGCAGCACTATCGGCGGCGCGGCGGCAAACGTTCCTGGCCAGCGGGGGAACGCCCGCCGCGCGCCGAATCCCCGCACCGGCTCTCCGACCAGGATCTTGACCCGGCGGACGTGGCGAACGTGCGCGAGGCGATCCGGGCCCTGCTCGCCACCGCACACGATGTCGCCGAGACACACACCGTCGACGGCGTGTGGCCCGCAGTCGACGCGCCACTCGAAGAAATCTCGGCGATCGGGCTGGATCCCTTGCCCCGGCTGGAAGTCGCGTGCCGCAAGGCGGCCGAGGCCATCGAAGGAATGGTCGTCGCGGGATGGGAACGCCGAGACCCGGGCCGGGAGGCCCGACGGCGGCAGTCGTGGACGGTGCGCCTTGAGGACGAGATGCGGGATATGGCGTCCTGGCTCGACCGGGAACCGCAGGGGCGGCTCATCCCGCGCGTCGACCGCCCGCTGCGAGTCGGGACGGCCACCGCCGAACGACCGGACCACCTCGAGATCGCCGCCGAGGACGTCGATCAGGTACAGGAGTCGATCGCCCTGACCCTCGACCGGCTCGAAGCACACCGTGCGGTCTTCGACCAGGTCATCGACGAACTGCGACGGCGACAGGCCGAACTGTCCTGAGCGAATTCACCGGGACTGGAGCCACTTGTCCCACGGTCGTTCTTTGTCCTTCGCGAACGGCACGTCGGAGAGCAGCCCGCGCGGGATGAGCACCAGCGCTTCACCGGCGAAGCTGACGCCGATCGCGAGCTGATACGGCCGCGCCTGTTCGTGCATGCCGGATTTCACTGCCAGCACGGTGAATCCGATCGACACGCCCACCCCGAGCACGAACAGCGCCAGACTCGACTTGCGGTAGCGCTGCCACAGTTCGCCTTTCTTCTCGTACAGCCGGACGGTCGCGCCGCGGGCCGCGCCGAAGGCGAGACCGATCAGGCAGCTGCCGGCGATCCACCACACGTCAGTGCTGGTCAGCCCCGGGAAGCCGACCACCCCCGCCACACCGATGGCGATCAGCACCACCGGCGGCGCGACCGTGTCGCGCCAGTTCAACGGCTCTCCGAGCATCCGGAACACCAGCATCACCACGACGCCGACGACCAAACCCGCAAGCACCCACCCGCTCACCATTCCCCCTTTCCCAGGGCCTCGTGAGTGGTGGGTTCTAACTGGTGCCACCACTCACGGCCCCCTCAGCCGACTCATCCACGGTGACGCCGGACCCGACCACCGCCTCGTGAGTGGCAATGCCAGTTCTCACTGGCACCAGCACTCACGGCCCCCACCCCACTCACCGCCCGACCCCTCCACAGCGACGCCGGGCCTGGCCAGCGCCTGACCGAACCTCGCCGCCCGGCCCTCCCGCCCCGCCACTCGTGAGTGCTGGCACCGGTTCCACCCGGCACCAGCACTCACCACCCCTATTTAGCACTCTCGTGCCAAATCCATCGTGGCACCATCGTGCTATAAACGCAACCATGCCGAAGATCGTGGTGCCGGAAGACCGGCGGAAGGCCGTCAGCGAGGCCGTGGTGCGGGTGGTCCGGCGCTCCGGCATCGAGGGCGCGACGCTGGGCAACGTGGCCAAGGAAGCAGGCCTTGCGATCGGCTCGATCCGGCACTACTTCGCCGACCACGAGGCGATGATGATCTTCACCATGGACCAGCTCGGCCGCCGGATCGGCGAGCGCGTCGCGGTTCGCGCGGAACGGCTGCTCGCCGCCGAGACCGATCGCCGGACCCTTGTCGAAGACCTGCTCGCCGAGTTCCTCCCGCTCGACGCCGAACGCCGGGACGAAGCCGTGGCCTGGCTGGCGTTCACCGTCGCCGCCCGCACGCGTCCGGCGTTTCGCGAAAGCGCCGACGCGCAGCACCAGTTCCTGCGCGACCTGATCACCCGGATCCTGCGCGAGGCCGTCGCGCTCGGCCGGCTTTCCGGGGAACTGGACCTGACCGTCGAGTCGGTCCGGCTGTCCGCGTTGCTCGACGGGCTGACCATGCAGGCGGTGCTGCACCCGGAATCGACGACGCCCGAACTGCTCCGGAGCGCGCTGCGGAACAGCCTTCCGTAACCCGGGTCCCTTGTGGACTAGCGCGATTCATCGCCTGTGAACGCGTTGTGAATATTGCGAATTACCCGCCGCCGCGAAGCGCGAAACCGCGGCGGTGCTAGTCGTTTCCCCGCGAACCCCGCTGTGAACGCTCACACCGCGTGCCGGGGCCGTTGCTCTGCGGGAACGGGCGAGCACACAGTGATGCTCGGCCGGGCCGACCCCGGCAAGCTCCCCTTCCCCGTCTGGCACAAGGAGATTCGATGAAATACCGACCCACCCGGCGGACCGTCCGGATTACGGTGGCGACCGGGGCGGCCGCGCTTGCCACGGCGCTGCTGCCGGGTGCCGCGCTGGCCCAGTCGACCGGCGACGCGAGCCAGCCGAACGGCCTCATCAAGACCGCCACGCACACCCAGGTGCGCGAGATCCAGCCGCTCGGCGCGCGTACCTCGCACGCGCTGCCCGTGTCGAAGCAGCTCGACTACAGCCAGCAGGTGCAGGAAAACGACCAGTGGTGCTGGGCCGCCGACGGCGCCAGCATCGAGCAATCGCAGGGCGGCTCCGCCTCGCAGGCCGATTTCTGCGCGGCGGGCAAGGGCGCGCCGGGCGGGTACTGCCCGAACGAGGGCGCCCAGATCTACGAGATCGTGCAGGGCTTCCAGGGCACCGGGTTCTCCGCGCAGGACGCGAACGGGCCGATCAGCTATTCGTCGATCCAGAACCAGGTCAACTCCGGAATCCTGAACCTGACCGGCATTTACTGGACCTCCGGCGGCGGCCACGCCGAGGTGATCTACGGATACGACAGCTCGAACCAGTCGCTGATGGTCGGCGACCCGTGGCCGAGCTACGAGCGGTACCAGACCTGGGATTACAACCAGTACCGCAGCAACGGCCAGTTCACCTGGAACGACACCATCGTCAACATCAAGAAGGGCTGACGAGCCGCCATGGGTGAGATCTGCCGGAAGTTCGCCGCCGGCGCGGCGATCGCGGTCGCGGCGCTCCTGTCCGCCGGTCCCGCCGAGGCCGCCGGGGCCTCGTGGGTCGCGCCGCCGTCGGAGCAGGACGTCGCGGCCGCGGTCAACGCCGCGGCCACGGCGCGCGCGATCAGTTTCGCCAAGTCGAACTTCCGGCAGGTCGGCCACGGCGATCCGGGGCGGATCACGCTGGAGCACAAGGGAATCCCGGTCTACACGCTCAATCCCGACTTCGTCACGGCGAAGCCGGGGGCCCCGGCCGGGATCCTGCGGGCGATCGCGGTGACCGCCACCTCCGCGACGGGGGCGAAAGCCACCCTCCGCGCCGCCCCGGACCACGCCGCGCCGGGCGGCTGGTCGGTCGGGAACGTGTTGTCCGGCAACGACGAGGAGCGGCTCAGCGCCCGGCTGCGCCCTGGTTCGGTGCTGCTGAACGAACCGCAGATCAACGGGTGGTACGACCTCGGCAAGGACGGCGTCGTGCTCCTGCAGGCCAGCCTTCCCCAGTCGCCGGTCGGCGAGTTCACGCCGCTCGACGGTTACCAGCACCAGGTGCACGAACGCTACGCCGACAAGCTGCCCGGTTCGGAGTACCAGCGCGGCGGCGGGATCGGCTTCAAACAGGCCGTCCAGCAGCGGGACACCGGACCGGCCGGTTCGCTGACCGTCGGGCTGATCGTGTTCGGCTCCGCCGTGGTGCTCGGCGCCGGGTTCCTGGCGTGGCGCTGGACGAAACGGCGGATCAATCCCAAATGAGATCGACCCCCGCGATGCCGACGCCGAGTTCCTCGAAGTAAGCGCTGACCGTGTTCCCCGGCCCGCAGAACAGCGGTTCGCGGACCAGCAGTTCCAGGTCCTCCCGGGGCCGGATCGTCCGCAGGCACCGCGCGGGCAGCGCGGCCGGGTCGAAGCGCAGCCGCAGCAGGTACGCCGACATGCGGGAGCGCACGATCCGGTGGAAGCTCGCCGGCCGGACCGAGGCGGCGGGACGCAGCGTGAACCCGAACGTGTGCGTCTCCCCCTCGGCGAGGCCGCGGTCGAAGAGCACCTCGAACACCATCCCCGCCGACCGCACGTTGCGCCGTACCCGCCCGACCCGGCAGCCGTCGACCGCGGCGATCTCGGTCGCGGTGACGTCGCTGCCGTCCTCGTCCTGGTGCGTCACCAGGAAACTGTCCTGCCCGGATCTTCGGGCCCGCACCACCATGGTCGACGAGATCTCCGCGGTGCGGCCTTGCGCGCCGAGCGTCAGCACGTCGACCACCGTCGCGACGTCGAGGTCCGCGTTCTCCTCGCCGCCGGGCATCCCGCCAAGCTCGTCACGCAGCGCGAACGTCTCGGCCCAGCTCTGCTGGAGTTCCGGCAGCGACGGGCGGCGGTCGGCGTCGGCGGTCCGGTGCGGCCCGATCAGCACCACCAGGCTGTCCGGCGGCAGGTTCAGCACCGACTCCAGAGCGCGCACGACATCGAGCGATCGGGGGGCGGACGGACTGCGCAAGCCGCGCTGCCAGTAACTCAGCGTGGACTCGGCGACCGAAACCCCGTGCGCGGCGAGGTGCGCGCGCAACCGGGAAAGGGACAGCCCGCGCCGCTCGACGGCCTCGGACAACGCGCGGTGAAACGGCCCGGACCGGACAGTTCGCGACGACCACCGGACCGCCAAGCTCTGTTGCTGCATCTGGCTTCCCCTGCTCGTGCGGAATAACTGTTCAGCATGAGCAGTTCGTGACCGGGCAACAACCGTCCATGGTCGAGAATCGGACATTTCACCCGGTTTGCGGAGTCTCAGCCGTCGCCGAGGTCTCGCCAGATGCCTGCCAGACAGCGCAGCTGCTCGTCGTCCAGCCGGTCGAAGAACAGCGTCCGCAGGTCCTCGTGGTGCCGGCGGCGGGCTTTGCGCATCAGCGCGCGGCCCTGCGCGGTCAACACCGCGTCGAAGCTGCGGGCGTCTACCTCCGATTGGCGGCGTTCGATCAACCCGCGGCTGACGAGCCGATCGGCCAGCCGGGTGAAGCCGCCAGTGGACATCAGGCGACGCTGAGCGAGGTCAGTCATCCGCATCCCGGCGTCGCCGACTTCGGCCAACAGGGCCAGCACGCTGTACTCCGCCATGCTCACGTTCAGCGGCGCGAGCCCCTCCGCGAGCGCGCGCCACAGCCGCTCGTGCGTGAAGAGGAATCCGCTCCACGCCTCCTGTTCCAGGTCCCGCAGCCCGTCGCTCGCCATGGCCAACACGGTAGCCGGGACCCGGCAAACGGGTGTCCGCGACCAGCTCCGGAATAGTTGCCTGCGCAGACAGGTTAATTCGGGCAGGCCCGGCCGCAGACCGCGGCCAGGTGCTGGAAAGGAGCACGGACCATGGCTGAATCACAGGCCAAGCGGCCGTTCGAACTCGGCATCCTGACGTTCGGCGAACTCACCAGGGACCCGGTTTCCGGGGCGCTCCCCTCGTCGCGGCAGCGGGTGCGCGAGACGATCGAGCAGGCGCAGCTCGCCGATCAGGTCGGGCTGGACGTCTTCGGCGTCGGGGAACACCACCGCAGCGATTTCGTCGGGTCCGCGCCCGCGATCCTGCTCGCCGCGGCGGCCGAGCGCACCGAACGGATCCGGCTGACCAGCTCGGTGACCGTGCTGAGTTCCGAGGATCCGGTGCGGGTGTGGGAGCAGTTCGCGACCATCGACCTGCTCTCCGGCGGCCGGGCCGAGATCATCGCCGGCCGCGGGTCGTACACCGAATCCTTCCCGCTCTTCGGCTACGACCTCGCCGACTACGCCGATCTCTTCCGCGAGAAGCTCGACCTCCTGCTGGCGATCCGCGAGGAGAACCCGTTGACCTGGAAGGGAAAGTTCCGCGCGCCGCTGATCGACGCCGACATCGCGCCGCGGGCGGACGCCCTGCCGGTCTGGGTCGGGGTCGGCGGGTCCCCGGCTTCAGCGGTCAGCACCGGACGACGCGGGCTGCCGATGGCGATGGCGTTGCTGCTGGGACCGTTGACCCAGCATGAGCAGACCGCCGCGCTTTACCGGGAGGCGGCGCGGGAAGCCGGACACGAACCGGGGCCGATCAGCGTCAACGTGCACGGTTATGTCGGGCGGACCAGCCAGGAAGCGCGCGAGACGATGTATCCCTACTTCGCGCAGGGCATGCGGGAGAACAACCATCAGCGCGGCGAGGGGATGATGATCTCCCGGTCGGCCTTTGAAGCGCAGGCCTCGCCTGGGTCGGGGCTGTTGGTGGGCAGTTCGGCGGAGCTGATCGAGAAACTGCTTGCCTACCACGAGGTTTACGGTCTGAATCGGGCGCTGATCCAGCTGGGTTTCGGCGGAATGCCGCAGAAGGAACACCTCGAAGCGATCGAACGGCTCGGCACCGAGGTCGCCCCGGTCGTGCGGCGCGAGGTCGCGGCGTGAGCGGGCTGCGGGTGGCCGTCGTCAACGGGAGCCCGAACCAGCCGTCCAAGACGATGGGGCTGGTGGACGTCATCCTGGAAACCCTCGGCGGGCTGACTCCCATCACGGTGTCCCGGATCGACGTATACCGGCTGGGGCTCGGCGGGACGATCGAGCGCTCGGAGGCACCGCCGGACGTCGAGACGGCGTTGCGGACCGCCGAGGAAGCCGACCTGCTGATCGCGGCGACACCGGTGTTCCGCGGTTCTTATCCCGGAATGTTCAAGCAGTTCTTCGATCTTGTCGACCAATACGCCCTCGTCGACAAGCCCGTGCTGCTGGCCGCTACCGGCGGCGGCGACCACCACGCACTGGTGCTGGAGCACGCGCTGCGGCCGTTGTTCGGGTTCTTCCAAGCACTGACGTTGCCGGTCGCGGTTTTCGCCTCGGCCGGGGATTTCGACGGTACTGTGCTGTTGAATCCGCGGGTGCACGGGAGAATCCAGATCGCGCTCGAATCCGCGGTCCGGTTCCTCCCGGCGGCTTGAGATGATTCACACCGCGAACTCGGGCTCCGCGAAGTAGGCCGTCGCGAACTCCGTGAGGCGTTGTGCCGCCGCGGAAAGGTACGAATCCGAGCGCTGGACCACCGTCAGGCTTCGATGGCAGCCCGGGGCGTCGAGCACCAGCGTGACCGCCGTTTCGTCCTTCGCGGCGGCGCGACGGGCAACCTCCGGCACGAAGCCGATTCCCAGCCCGGCCGAGATCAACTGGCCGGTCGCGCCGGGTTCGTCGCTCTCGCAGGCGTAGTTCGGCTCCAGGCCGGCCTCGGCGAAGAGCCGGTCGGCGAGGGAGCGCGGCCAGTAGCCGGGCCGGGTCGTCACGATGGGCTCGTTCGCGAGATCCGCCATCCGCACCCGTTTGCGCTTCGCCAGCCGATGCGTGCCGGGCACGGCCAGCAGCACCTCCTCGCGAAGCAGTTCGCGGGCCTGCAAACCGGGCAGCAGCAGCGGCTGCGACGCGAAGCACAGGTCGACCTCGCCCGCGCACAATTGCTGCGCCATGGTTTCCGCCGACGACTGGTACAGCCGGAGGTCGACGCCGGGGTGCTCCGCGCGGAAGGCGCTCATCAGGCCGGTGAGCGTGAGCAGGGTTTCCGACGCGACCGCTACCCGGCCGTGGTCCAGACCGGCCAGATCGACGAGTTCCTGACGGGCGTCGTCGAGTTCGCGCAAGGCTCGGTCGACGCGGCGCAGGAACGTGGTGCCGAAGTGGTTGAGCCGCAGCCCGCGCCCCGCGCGTTCGAACAGCGGCACGCCGAGGTCGGCTTCCAGCCGCGCGATCGCCCGGCTCAGCGACGGCTGCGCGATGTGCAGTTCGGCCGCCGCCTGGCTGAGGTGGCCGCGGTAGGCGACCGCCTGGAAGTAGCGCAGTTGCAGCAGGTCCATCTCATAGCCCCCAGGTCATGAGTATATGCCAATTTTGGTCTTGGACGGCATGAGAAGTTCAGCTTAGCGTCTGTTCGGGGGAAGACTTACGCGCACAAGGGGGAACGGTGGCCGAAGCGGCCCGAGCCGAGCACGGACGAGGGCGGACCTTGCTGGTGGTGATGCGGGCGTTCGTGACGGTGCACGCCGTCGCGATCCTGGGCCAGCCGGTGTTCGCCGGGCGGTATCTGATCGGCGATTACGACATGCTCGCGATGCACGAACTCGGCGCGAACATCGTGTCGACCGTCGCGCTGGCGCAACTCGTGCCAGCCGCGCTGTACTGGTGGCGCGGCGGCGTCCAGTGGCCGTTCTGGGCCAGCCTGCTGCTGGCCGGCGGCGAGACCGCGCAGTACTTCGCCGGTCAGGCCGGTGCGCTTGACCTGCACATCCCGCTCGGCGTCGCGCTGGTCGCGATCGCGCTCGGGGCATTGTTCGGCATCTGGCGGACCGGAGCGCGGCGATGAGCGGGATGTCCCGGCGGCGGTTTCTCGGGTTGGCCGGCGGTGCCGGAGTGGTGCTCACCGCCGGGTTCGTCACCCCGCGGTTGTTGCGGCCCGCTGCCGCCACCGGGGAGCTGTTGACCAGCGAAGTGCCGCTGCCACCGCCGTTTCAGGTCCCGCTGCCGATGCCGCCGGTGCTGAAACCGGTGACCCGCGAAGGCGGCGTCG
Source organism: Amycolatopsis sp. WGS_07 (assembly GCF_045278895.1). Lineage (NCBI taxonomy): Bacteria > Bacillati > Actinomycetota > Actinomycetes > Pseudonocardiales > Pseudonocardiaceae > Amycolatopsis > Amycolatopsis sp. WGS_07. The sequence continues at coordinate 996,864 of NZ_CP136053.1, forward strand.
ACCGGTACGAGATCGTGCAACGCGCGAGCACCGCGGAAATCCTGCCGGGACTGCGCACGCCGATCTGGGGCTATCAAGGCACGTTCCCCGGTCCGACGATCGAGTCCCGCAGCGGCCGCACCACGATTGTCCGGCACCGCAACGAACTTCCGGTGCCGACGGTCGTGCACCTGCACGGCGGACGCACGCCTGCGGAGTCCGACGGTTACGCCACCGACCTCGTACTGCCCGCGGACGGCCGGTATCTGGCCAGCGCCGGGCACGGGCATTCGGGAATGGCCGATCCGGACGCCGTCGTCACCACGGGCAGCCGTGAGTACACGTATCCATTGCAGCAGAAGGCCGCGATGCTCTGGTACCACGACCACCGGATGGACTTCACCGGTCCGGCAGTCTACAGAGGACTCGCCGGACTGCACATCGTTCGCGACGACGAGGAAGACTCCCTGCCGCTGCCGCGTGGCGAGCGGGAACTGCCGTTGATGATCACCGACCGCGCGTTCGCCGAGGACGGTTCGATGCGGTATCCGTCGCTCGACCCTTCATTGCGGACAGTGCCCGGCGTCGAAGACGCTTACGCCGCAGGAGTTCTCGGCGACGTGCTTCTGGTGAACGGCGCGCCGTGGCCGGTCGCGGACGTGTCGGCGACCCGCTACCGGCTACGATTCCTCAACGGTTCCAACGCCCGCCGTTACGACCTCGCGCTCGATCCCCCGCCGCCGAGCGGACCCGCGTTCACGCAAATCGGCTCAGACCAAGGATTGCTCGACGCCCCGCGCGGCCACGAGCACCTGCCGATCGCGCCGGCCGAAAGGTACGACGTTGTGGTCGATTTCGGTGCCTATCCGGTTGGCACCGAGGTGACGCTGGTCAATCGCCTCGGCACCGGGACTACCGCGCAGGTGATGCGCTTTCGCGTCGCGCGCCGAGCGAAGGACGACAGCCGCATCCCGGCCAAACTGTCCGAAGTGGAGCGGCTCGACCGTGCACAAGCGACAGTGACGCGCGAGTTCGCGTTCCGAAGTGGACAGTTCAACGGACGGCACGGCTGGACCATCGGCGGCGAAGCCTTCACCCCGACCAAGATCGCCGCCCAGCCGAAGCTCGGCGACGTGGAGATCTGGCGATTCGTCGCGGATCTGCACCATCCGATCCACCTGCATCTGGTGCACTTCCAGGTGCTTTCCCGTGGCGGCAAGGCTCCCGCCCCGCACGACGTGGGCCGCAAGGACACTGTGGACCTTCAGCCCGGCGAGGCGGTCGAGGTGATCGCCCGGTTCGACGGGTATCGCGGACGGTACATGTTCCACTGCCACAACGCCGAGCACGAGGACATGGGGATGATGGCTACCTTCAAGACCGTCTAGGCGAGGCGCAGCCAAGACTTCGCGCGGCGGCCGGTCGCGAAGGCGCACACCAGCAACGGGAGCACCCAGTCCACTGAGACCAGGAAGAACCCGACCAGCGACGAACTGTCGACGGCAGTCGTGTCGAGCACCCGGGTGCCGTCGATCGGGACGAACGCGAAGACGAAGGCGACCACGACGACCAGCAGCCTGCTGCCCGCGCCCAGGAGAACAAGGGTCCGGCCGAGCGAGTTGCGCAGCGCCAGCAGCATCGCGCCGGCCAGGCAGCACACGCCGCAGAAGACCTGGCTGACCAGGCCGCCGAGCATGCTGGCCGACATGGTGCCGTCGTCCGCTGGCAGGTACATGGTGATGAGCGACAGTGCGTCGAGGGCGTCCCAGTCGTTGCCGGGGCGGATCGAGTGCACGGTGCCGGAGGGCCAGATCAGGAACACGGTCTCCCGTACGGCCGCCAGCAGCGCGAACCCGATCGAGAGCACCGTTCCCACTGGGATCCGCCTGGTCCGTTCGACTGTCTGTTCCGCCACCAGTGCCTCCTCCGTCACCAGAAGGCGGCCAAGATAGCGCAATGCGGGCGGGACCGGTCCCCGAACGCTCAACCGGACGAAGCACCCAGCCGATATCCGGCACCGGCGACCGTCTCGATTACCGGTGGCGATCCCAGCTTTCGGCGCAGCGTCATCACCGTGACCCGGACCGTGTTGGTGAACGGATCAGCGTGCTCGTCCCACGCTTTTTCCAGCAGTTGTTCCGCGCTCACCACCGTGCCGTCGGCGCGCATCAGCACCTCCAGCACCGCGAATTCCTTCGGCGACAATGGCAGGAACCGGCCATCCCGCGACGCCTGATGCCGCGGTAAGTCCAGGACCAGGCCGGCCGCTTCCAGTACCGGCGGCAGCGCCGGGCGGGCGCGGCGGGCCAGCGCGTGCACCCTCGCGACCAGTTCGGCGAACACGAACGGTTTGGTGAGGTAGTCGTCGGCGCCGAGGTTCAGGCCTTCGATGCGGTCGGTGACGTCGGCGGCCGAGGTGAGCATCAGGACGCGGGTCTCGCCGCCCGCCTCGACGATCGCGGCGCACACCTCGTCGCCGTGCACGGTCGGCAGGTCGCGGTCGAGGACGACGACGTCGTAGGAGTGCACGGCGACGCGTTCGAGGGCTTCGCCGCCGTCGTAGCAGACGTCCACCGCGATCGAATGGCGGCGCAGCCCCTCGGCGATCGAATCCGCCAGGAGCGGTTCGTCCTCGACAATCAATACCCGCATTCGATCATCATGCCCTGGACCAGGATAAAAGCGAGATAAGGATCAAGCGGGCAATCGCACCTCGACGGTCAACCCGCCGTTCGGATTTGCCCTTCCGGACACTTCCCCGCCGTGCGCGCGGGCAACGGAACGCACAATCGACAGTCCGAGTCCGGAGTGATCCGCGGCACCGGTGCGATCCGGTTTTCCCCGCCGGAACGGTTCGAACAGACCCGCCACCGCGTCATCGTCCACATTGCGCCCGGAATTGCGCACGCTGAGCGCGGGCGTCGCGCCGATCACGATCGACACCCAGCCGTCCGGGACGTTGTAGCTGATCGCGTTGCTCACCAGGTTCAGCACGAGCCGTTCGAGAAGCACGGCATCGCCGACGACAGTCCGCGCGCGCAGGCGGGTTTCGACGGTCACTCCGGCTTCTTTAGCTTGCGCGGCAGTGAGTTTCACGACCGAACGGACCACTTTGTCCAGTCGTACCGGCGTGCGTGCGCTGAGGCCGCGGTCGCTGCGCGCGAGGATGAGCAGACCCTCGATGAGCCGTTCGCTGCGTTCGTTGGTCTGCAGCAGATGCGTGCCCAGTTTGGTCAGCACCGGCCCGGCTTCAGGGTTCTCCAGCGCGACTTCGATCAGCGTACGTTGCACGGCGAGCGGCGTGCGTAACTCGTGGGAAGCGTTGGCTACAAAGCGTTTCTGGCTGTCGAACGAACCGGCGAGACGGTCCAGCATGCTGTCGAAAGTGTCGGCCAGTTCTTTCAGTTCGTCACTCGGGCCGTCGAGGTTGATTCGCTGGTCGAGCTTCCCGGCTTCGAGCCGTCGGGCGGTCGAGGTGATCGTGTGCAACGGACGCAGCGCGCGGCCGGCCATGAACCAGCCGAACAACACCGCCAATGCCGCGGTGATCACCAGCGCGATCGCGGACGCGACGAGCAAAGTGGACATGGTCGAACCGCGATAGTCGGTGACCACGGCCGAGGCCACCTGTTCCACCGGGGAAGGCGAGGTGCGCATCGGAATCGTCGTCGCGGCTTCCGCCGGGGCCCACTGGCCATTGGCGGGTATCGCCTGGCCGAGCCGCACCGAGGCGCCGTCGCCGAGGTACTGCGCCGGCCCGGGCAGCTCGTTGCTGACGACGACATAAGTCACCACCACCAGCACGATTCCGGCCAGCAGGAAGAACCCGCCGTACAGGGCGGTGAGCCGGGTCCGCACGGACAGCCGGAGCAGTCCCCGGCGCTTGTCGGCGCTGTTTTCGGCCAAGGGATCCTCCCGGTTCGCGGCTGCCGACAGTGTGTCCGCTACCGGCATAAGGAGAGGATAAACAAGATCGCTTAACGGGCCTGTATAGCCGCGTCGGTACTACTGGGGCCACCGGCGGGAGCCACCCGCCCGAGCGAAGGAGAATGCCGATGCGGAAAGCGCTTCTGGCGGCCGCCGGAATGACGCTGGCGCTGCTCACCGGGTGCTCGTCCGGGGACAACGCGCCGCAGGTGCCGTCGATCTCCAGCCCGAACGCGAGCCCGAAAGCGAATGCGGGACCGGGGGCCGCGGTCGGGAACAGCGATTCCGCGGCGGACCGGGACGCGATGCGCAAGTTCGCGAAATGCATGGGTATCGATACACCGGATCCCGGCGAGAACGAAGCCCCGACCATCAACTTCAGCAACGATCCCAAAAACCAGGCCGCGCTCGACGCCTGCAAAAAGCTCCTGCCGGGCGGCGGAGTCCCGAAGAAGCTGACCCCGGAGGAGCTGGACAAGGCACGCAAGGACGCCAAGTGCATGCGAGACCACGGCATCGACATGCCCGACCCCAGTGCCGACGGCGGCGCGCGGGCGATGCCGATGGAGGGCGACGGGACCAAAATGGAGGAAGCGATGAAGGCGTGCGGCATGGGGATGGCTCGCAAGTGACCAGAAAACGAGCACGCTGGTTCATCGCCGCCGGAGCGACGGTCGTCGTGATCGGCACAACGTCCGCGGTAGTGCTGACGCACGTCGCGTCCGGCGGCGAATCGGCCCCGGCGGCGAAACCGGTGTCGACCGCCGAAGTGACCAAATCGGACTTGAAGGAAGAGGAGAGCGCGACCGGAAAGCTGGGCTACGGCAAGGAAGCCACGTTAAGCGGCAAGAAGAACGGCACGGTGACCTGGCTTCCCGCACAGGGCGACGTGCTCGGCCGTGGCAAGACAGCGTACACAGTGGACGCCAAACCGGTGCCGTTGTTCTACGGAACTCTGCCGTTCTATCGCGCGCTGAACGACGGTGTCGACAAAGGACCGGACGTCAAGGAGCTTGAGGAGAATCTGAAAGCGCTGGGATACAGCGGTTTCGGCACGCCGGACGAGAAGTTCACCTCGGCGACCGCGTCCGCGCTCAAGCGGTGGCAGAAATCGCTCGGCCTGGAGCAGACCGGATCCTTCGATCCGGCGGACGTCCTGCTGGCCCCCGGTGAGATCCGGGTTTCGTCGGTGACCGGGCAGCTCGGCGGCCCCGGCGCGGGCGAGGTCTTCAAGTACACCGGCACGGCCCGCGTCGTGGAAGCCGAATTGGACGCGACCAAGCAGAGCGTAGCGGTCAAGGACGCCAAGGTTTCCGTCGCGTTGAACGGCCGCACGCTGACCGGCACTGTCACCGAGGTCGGCAATACCGCCGCGAAGGACAAGGAAGACAAGGGACAGGAGGACGGCAAGGCCAAGGTCACCGTCCAGATCCGGATGGACGACCCGGCCGCCACCGGCGACGTCATCGACGTTCCGGTCTCCGTTCAGTTCACCAAAGAGGTGCACAAGGACGTGCTGGTGGTCCCGGTTGGCGCCCTGGTCGCGCTCGCCGAAGGCGGGTATGCGGTCGAGGTCGACGAGCAGGGCAAGCGGCGGTTGGTCGGTGTCGAGACCGGGCTGTTCTCCGGCGGTCAGGTCGAGGTCAAGGCCGCCGGTCTGCACGCGGGCCAGAAGGTGGTGACCACGTCATGATCCCGGTGCTTGCTGCGTATGAGGTTTCGCGCACCTACGGCGGGAACGTGCCCGCGCTGCGCAAGGTGTCACTGTCCCTTTCGGACGGTGAAATGGTCGCGATCGTCGGGCCGTCCGGCTCGGGTAAATCCACCCTGCTGCAACTGATGGGCACGCTGGACCGGCCGACCGCAGGCCGGATCGAAATCCGCGGGCACGACGTCGCCCAGCTGTCTGACCGGAAGCTCGCCGCACTGCGCTCACGGTGGATCGGATTCGTGTTCCAGCAGTTCTTCCTCGACGACGGACTGTCCGCAGTGGACAACGTGTGCACCGGGCTGCTCTACAGCGGGGTCCCGAAACGGAAGCGGCGGGCGAAGGCGCTGATCGCGCTGGACCGCGTCGGGCTCGGGCACCGCGCCGGGCATCTGCCGGGCGAAATGTCCGGCGGCGAGCGGCAGCGGGTCGCGATCGCCCGTGCGGTCGTGAACACGCCGCCGATCCTGCTCGCCGACGAGCCAACCGGGAACCTCGACACCGGCAACGGCGCGGCGGTGCTCGCCCTGCTCTCCGAGCTGAACGCGGACCGCACGACCGTCGTGGTCATCACGCACGACCGGGAAATCGCCGCCGGGATGCCGCGCCGGATCGAAATCCTGGACGGGGCGCTGCGCGTCGACACCGGCGCGGCGGGAGCGCTCCGGTGACCGCGCCCGCCCCGGTGGCCCCGCCGGATCCGAACCGGCTGGGCCCCGTCGATCTGGTTTCCCTTGGCGCGCATGGCATGCGGACCCGGCCGATGCGGGCGATGCTGTCCGCGCTCGGCATCGCGATCGGCGTCGCGGCGATGGTCGCGGTGCTGGCCATCCCGGCGTCCGCGGACCAGGCGTTACAGGACAAGCTCGCCGCGATGGGCACCAACCTGCTGCGCGCGGAGGCCGGTCAGACGTTGCTGGGCGGTTCGGCCAAGCTGCCGGACTCGGCGGTCCCGATGGTGCGGCGGATCGCGCCGGTCGAGGGTGCGGTGGAGGTCGGCAAGGTCAGCGCCAAGGTGTACCGCAACGACCGGATGGACAAGGGCGACTCCGCGGGCGTTTCGGTCTTCGCCGCGCGGCCGGACCTGTTGCCGGTGCTCGGCGGAACGGTGCGGGCCGGGACGTTCCTCACCGCAGCGAACCAGCGGTTCCCGTCTGTCGTCCTCGGCTCGGAAGCGGCGTCGCGGCTCGGGATCGACCACCTCGATCCGGCGCGGCCGCCACAGATCCTGATCGGCTCGTCGTGGTTCAGCGTCGTCGGGATCCTCGCCCCGATGCCGCTCGCCCCGGAGGTCGAACGGTCGGTACTGATCGGCTGGGACGTCGCCAAGCAGGTCTTCGGCTTCGACGGCCATCCGAGCACGGTGTACCTGCGGGCGCGGGAATCGCAGGTCGACGCGGTGCGTTCGGTGCTCGCCGCGACGATCAACCCGGCCGCGCCGAACGAGGTGGCCGTCGACCGGCCCTCCGACGCGCTCGCCGCGCAGCAGCTGACGAAGAACACCTACGGCGCGCTGTTCCTCGGTCTCGGCGGGGTGGCACTGCTGGTCGGCGGCGTCGGCGTGGCGAACACGATGGTGATCTCGGTGCTGGAACGCCGGCGTGAGATCGGGCTGCGCCGCGCGCTCGGCGCGACGCGAGGCCAGATTCGCGGGCAGTTCCTCGCCGAATCGGTGCTGCTGTCTGGATTGGGCGGGCTGGTCGGGGTGGTGCTCGGCGTCGGCGCGACCGCGGGCTACGCGCTCAGCCAGGGCTGGCCCGCGGTCCTGCCGCCGGTCGCACTGGTGGGCGGGGTGGCGATTTCGGCCGCAGTGGGGGCGATCGCCGGGGCGTATCCGGCGATGCGGGCCGCGCGACTCCCGCCCGCGCAGGCGCTGGCCTGAGCCCTCGGGCGGCCCGTACGGCCGGGCCGCCCGAACGCCACCCGTTCGTGCGGGCAACACTTAACACTGGACCCGCGTCTAGTGCTATGGTTCAACTACGGTTACAAGTACTAACGTTCAATTGAGTACTTAACAAACTCTTGAGCTGCCGAGGTACCGCAGGCGCTACCGCTGTCTCGGCAGCGCGGGGGATCGAACCCGCGCGCCGGACCGGGGATCCTCGGCCGAGGGATCGCCGGCGGGAACGACTGGTCTGTGAGCTGACATGAGCGCATTGCCCGAACGAGTGGCGATCATCGCCAACGACCCGATCAGCGGCGAGGGAGCCGCCGCGTACCTGCGCGCCGCCCCGCGCTACGCCGTGATGGCTCCCGGCGAGGTCCCGCGTGCGGACGTCCTGCTCGTGATCGTCCCGGAGGTCCGCGAGAAGACCCTGCTCGACCTCGCCCGGATCCGCCGGACGGCGCTCGTGCCGGACGTGCGCGTCGTGCTGGTCGCCGACCGGATCGAGCAGGGCGAGCTGAGCAGGCTCGGCGGATTCGGCCTGGCCGCGGTGCTGTACCGCGGCTCCGCGACACGCGAGCGCATCCTGGGCGCGCTGTCCGCCCGGGTGCCCGCGGCCGAGCCCGAGGAGGCGCGCGCGACGCGGCTCGCGAACGAGTTCCACGCCAGCGAGGCGGAAGCCCGTTATCCGCGCGGTTTCCTCGACCGGCACCGGCTGCAGAGCCGCGAGGTGGAGATCCTCGGCCTGCTCGCGGACGGCTTCGGCACGGTCGAAATCGCCGACCGGATGGCGTATTCGGAGCGGACGATCAAGAACATCATCAGCACGCTCCTGGTGCGGTTCGATCTGCGGAACCGCTCGCACGCGGTCGCGTACGCGTTGCGCACCGGCATCATCTGAGCCCGGCTCAGATCGCGCCCTTCCGAAGGGCGTAGGCCACCGCGTGCGTGCGGTTGCGCAGTTCCAGCCGCTGTGACAGATCGTGGATGACCTTCTTCACCGCACGCTCGGAGAAGTTGATTTTCTCCGCCGTCTCCGCGGTGTCGAGACCGTCGGCCAGCAGGCGCAGCACGTCGATTTCCCGTTGCGTCAGCCCGGAACTGTGCTTCGGACGGGGTTCCACCGGACGGCGGAAGTGGCTGAGCAGCGTCCCCAGCGCCGCGGGCGGCAGGATCCCGCCGCCACGGGAAGCGGTCAGCACCGCGGCGGCCAGCTGCTCGCTCGACGTGCGCTCGCGGTTCAGCAGGGCGACCACGTTGCACTCCACCGCGGTCAGCACCGCCGGGCCCGCGGCCTCCTCGTCGACGAGCAGGACGACCGGAGCGTCCACAGTGGCCTTCAACCCGCGCAACGTGGACGCCACCTCGACCGACACCAGCTCGGCCGCGGCGACGATCACGTCAACCTCCTCGGATACCACGGAAAACTCCGGTCTCGCCTGCAGCCAGCTCCGGATCCCGGTGTCCGTCAGCGGATCCGGTGCTTGAATCAGCACCCGAACCGATCCGTTCATCCCACTCCCCCTGCCGCCCGTCCTCCCCGGTTGTGCCGAAACTTACGGCCGCGGCGGGACCGCTGGCGATCCCGCGCGGGGTAAAGATCAGGTACAGCCAGCTGTACCGCCCATGGTCCCGCGATACTGGAGCGGACGAAAGGACGCCGATGGCACGGACGGGACGCCGCCCCGGGCAGACCGAAACGCGGGAGGCCATTCTGGCCGCCGCGCGGGACCTGTTCGGCCGGAACGGGTACGAGGGCGCGACAATCCGCGCGATCGCCGCCGAAGCGGGCGTGAATCCCGCTCTGGTGCACCATTTCTTCGGCAGCAAGGACCAGGTTTTCGCGACCGCGCTGCACCTCCCGGCCGACCCCGGCGTCGTAGTGAACGCAATCCTCGACGGCCCGAGATCCGGCGTAGGCGAACGGCTCGTGCGGCTCTTCCTGACGCTTTGGGAAACCCCGGCCTCGCGCGACGCGTTTTTCGGCGTGCTGCGCTCGGTCTCCACCACCGAACAGGCCGCGGACATGCTGCGCGGCTTCATCCAGGGTGCGCTGCTGGACAAGATCGCGGGTGCGCTTGACATCCCGCCCTTGCGGGTCACCGGGATCGCCGCGCAGCTGGTCGGGCTCGCGATGGTTCGGTATGTCGTGCAGGTCGAACCCCTGGCCGGGGCGGCGCACGAGGACGTCGTCGCGTTGATCGCGCCCGCGGTACAGCAGTACGTCGACCGCGGCTGACCCTCCCGCCCCGGGCTCGATGTCCGTGAAGGACTCCTTGAAGGAATGAGATTCCCATGTCAGGGACTCAAGGCGGTGCTATGGGGCGTGGAGACTCGTCCGCCCAGGTCAGAAGGCTGACCAGGGCCGGTGCAGCTCTTGGCGCGGACCCGGCGGGGTTGGGTTGTCCGTGAGGGGCACCTTCACGGACTCAGATTCCCTCAGGGCTCCCCTCACAGACCTTTGGATATGGACACATGGGAATCAATCGGGCAATTCGGCGACTCCGGCGTCCTTTGTGGACGGTTCAGCAGATGTGGGGTCTCACAGCTTAAGTCCCCGGCAAGGGATCTCATTCCCGCAAGGAACCCTTCACGGATCTCTGCGGGACGGAGCCGCGCGGCCCGTCTCGCCCCGACCACCGAAACAACCCCAACGTGGCCTTGGTCGGCCCGGGCCGAAGGGGCCACAAGCGGAAGGCGGTCCGGCAGCCGCGGGCGACGGCGAACCGCTCGTGCTTGACAGGGAAATTCCGCGCGCGCAGAATTAAACGCATGACGAATTCCGCGGTGGTCATCGACGACCTCCGGGTCGTGCGCGGTGGCCGTGAAGTGCTTCGCGACGTGAGTTTCCGCGTCGAGCCCGGTTCGGTCACCGGGTTGCTCGGGCCGAGTGGTTGCGGGAAGACCACGCTGATGCGCGCCGTCGTCGGGGTGCAGGTGACGCACGGCGGCGCGGTTACCGTGCTCGGTGAACCGGCCGGAAGTCGTCAGCTGCGGAAGCGGATTGGGTACGCCACGCAGGCGCCGGCGGTCTACGCCGACCTCACCGTCACCGAATCCCTGCGTTACTTCGCTTCCGTGCTCGGCGCGCCGTCCCGGTCGGTGGCCGCCGCGATCGAGCAGGTCGGCCTCGGCTCGCACGCGGACGCACTGGTCGGACGGCTCTCCGGCGGTCAGCGCAGCCGGGCCAGTCTCGCCGTCGCGTTGCTCGGCCGTCCTGAGCTGCTCGTGCTCGATGAACCGACCGTCGGGCTGGATCCGTTGCTGCGCGAGCATTTGTGGAACGTTTTCCACCGCCTCGCCGCAGAGGGCACCACGCTTCTCGTGTCCAGTCACGTCATGGACGAGGCCGCGCGCTGCACCCGGTTGGTGCTGATGCGCGACGGCGCGCTGCTCGCCGACGATTCACCGGACGCCCTGCGCGCGGCCACCGGCGAACAAGACCTCGAACGCGCGTTCCTGCACCTGGTGAAGGCCCAGCGATGACTGTCTCGATCACCCTCGCCACCACCCGCCGGATTCTCGCCCAGCTGCGGCACGATCCGCGCACCGTCGTGATGCTCGTTCTCGTGCCGACGCTGCTGATGGTGTTGCTGCGCTTCGTCTTCAACTCGGCCGCGATGTTCAGCCGGACCGCGCCCGCGCTGCTCGGCGTGTTCCCGTTCGTGATCATGTTCCTGATCGCCTCGATCACCACCCTGCGCGAACGCACCGCGGGCACCCTGGAACGGCTGATGACGCTGCCGCTCGGGAAATTCGACCTGCTCGCCGGGTACGCGCTGGCGTTCGGCCTGGTCGCGGTGCTGCAGGTAGCGGTGGCGACGGCGGTCAGCCTGTGGTGGCTCGGCCTGTCGGTGGCCGGTTCGGTGTGGTCGCTGCTGCTGATCACCGCGCTCGACGCGGTGCTGGGCATGGCCCTGGGCCTGTTCGTGAGCGCGTTCGCGACGAGCGAGTTCCAGGCGGTGCAGTTCATGCCGCTGTTCGTGCTGCCGCAAGCGTTGCTGTGCGGGCTTTTCCAGCCGCGCGACGAGATGGGCTGGGTGCTGCACTGGCTGTCGGACGTGATGCCGCTGTCCTACGCCGTCGAAGCGCTCACCCAGGTGACGCGCAGCGCGGACTGGACAACGACGTTGACCCGCAACATCCTCATCGTCCTGGGCTGTGCGGTGCTGGCACTGGGCCTCGGGGCGGCGACCCTGCGACGTCGTACGCCTTAGAGGCGGCGTATCGCAGCCTCATACGCCGCGTGGTTGCGGTTGAGCCATTTCGCGAAGTACTGATCAGACTGGGCGTGGACATATCCCGGCGGGACGAACAAAACGGCGAAGACGGCGAACGCGCCAAGCCCGATGATCACCAGCTTCAGCACCGCGTCCGGTGGCGGATGGGCCATAAAGGACAGTCCACTAACGACTGCTGCTAAGCCGCCCATTCCCGCTGCGGCAAAGAAAGCGCCGCGCACATTCCCCGGCGTTCGGCCAGCAGACGGGCGTGAACCCGGGTTCAGCGCACGTTCGGTCGCGGGCCGGGAGCGCCAGATCAACGTTCCGCTGAGCCACAGCACAGCGAAGAAAACCCCGCCGCCTGCCAGCCCGAGGCCTGCCCCAGCCGAATGCAGTCCCAGCCCGATCCCGGCGACACCGAAGAGCCCGGCGAGACTGGCCGTCATCACCCGGTACACCCGCCGCGCGGTGACGATCGCCTGCAGCCGCGCGGTGTAGTCGCGCAGCCGTTGCTCGGGAGTGTCCGCGACCGCGCGAACCTCGTACCCGCTCACGGCTTCCGGACGAACCCGGCCGCACGGAGCTGTTCGGTTCCGCGCACGTCGATGCTCGTCCGGACCCCGTTCGTCACGGTGACGTCGCCGCTCAGCGCACCGAGCGCGATGATCACGAACCCGAGCGTGCGGATCAGCATCGCCCAGCCCGCCTTCCAGAGCCCGATCCGGCCGCCGTCGCGGAGGCGGACGAGGCGGATTCCGGTGCACAGCGCGCCGAGGCCGCGTCCGTTGCCGTAGAACCAGCCGTACAGCAGCGGCACCACGATCAGCCCGGCTATCCCGATCACGCTCGCGCCGACCGCCGCGTCAATGGTGTCCGCCTTGACGTAGTACGCCACCGCCGCGGCCACGGAGAGGCCGGTCACCAGGAGGAAGTCGACCAGCCAGGCCCAGATCGTGGAGCCGGTGCGCGCCTCGACGTACAGGCCGCCATTGCCGAACGCACGGATCCGCGCCGCCACGTCCTTGCCGAGGACGGGTTCCGCCTGCGCGCGGAGACGGGCCATGACGTCATGCTCAGAGTTCACGCCATCCCCGACGCCGGCCGAGGGCGCCAGGTTCCCCTGACCGGCGCACATCACGCGTCGGCGACAAGCTCCACGTGCTGCCCGACGTTGTCCGCGCCGGCCGCGTCCAGCACCGCGTCCAGCAGACCGGGGAAGCGTTCTTGGAGATCGTCTCGGCGCAGGGTGACGTAGCACCGGGTGCCTTCCTGCCGGGTGCGGGTGATGCCGGCGTCCCGCAGCACCCGCAGGTGATGGCTGAGGGTCGACTTCGCCACCGGCACCCGCAGCGCCCCCCAGCCCCGCTCGCGGCCGTCGGCGAGCACCCGGACCACCCCGACCCGGATCGGATCGCTCAGCGCCGCCATGACCGAAACCAGCTCCATCTCGCCGGCCTCCGGATGCCGCGCCTGCTTCATGCTGGTCATGCTACCTTGTTCGATGTTCTACAAACATCGAACATAGGAGAGAGATGGCCACGTTCACGGATCGGGTCGTGGTTGTCACCGGGGCGGGCTCGGGCATCGGGCGCGCCGCCGCGCTCGCCTTCGCCCAGGCCGGAGCACACGTTCTCGGCGTCGGCCGCCGTCAGGAAGCGTTGGCCGAAACCGCCCGCCAGCACCCAGGCATCGCCGTGTTCGCCGCGGACATCTGCGCCGACGGCGCGCCAGAGGCCGTCGTGCAGGAGGCAGTCGATCGATGGGGCGGCGTCGACGTGCTGGTGAACAACGCCGGTGCCACCGCGATCATGCCGCTCGCCGAGGCGACCGGTTCCCGCATCGACGACCTGTTCCGGCTCAACGTCACCGCACCCAGCCTGCTCGCCCGCGCCGCGCTACCCCACCTGCGCCGAACTCGCGGAGCGATCGTGAACGTCTCCAGCACCTACGGCCATCGACCACTGCCCAACGCGTCGCACTACGCCGCCACCAAGAGCGCCCTGGAACACCTCACCCGAAGCTGGGCGCTGGAACTCGCGCCGGACCGCATCAGGGTCAACGCGCTGGCCCCGGGGCCGACCGAAAGCGAGGCGCTGACCGCGTCCGGCCTGCCGTCGGAGACGGCGGACCAGATCAAGCAGGACGAAGCCAGCCGGATTCCCTTGGGACGCCGAGGCGAACCCGGCGAACTGGCCGCCTGGCTGTTACATCTCGCCGACCCCGCCGCCACCTGGCTCACCGGCCAGATCCTCACCGTCGACGGCGGGCTCGAACTGCTCTAAACGGCTCGGGCGAAGCGGTAGTCCTCGAGCGGGAACCGCGCCGCTTCCCGGTGGGCGCTGATCGTCGACGTCGGCCGCAGCAGGGTCGCCTCGCCGTGCTGGTTGAAGTAGTAACTGTTGGCGGTCGCGCACTGGCCGAGCGCGAACACCGAGTGCCCGACCTTGTGTTTCATCCGGTCGAGGAACTCGTCGTTCGCCCGCTGGGTCACCTCGAACACGTCCGAACCGCGGGCGCGCATCCCCTTGAACAGCCGGTCGATATGCTTCATCTGGCATTCGATGGTGGTGAAGTACGACAGTCCGCTGTAGGAATACGGGCTGTTGAGCGAAATCAGGTTCGGGAACCCGGGAACGGTGACGCCCTCGTACGCCTGGAACCGGTTGTCCCGCCACCACTTCCCGAGGTTCTTGCCGTCCCGGCCGATGATCTCGATCGCCGGGAAGTTGGTGTCCCACAGGTTGAAGCCGGTGGCCAGCACGAGCGTGTCGATCTCGGTGCGCTTGCCGTCGGCGGTCACGATCCCGGTCTCGTCGATCCGCTCGATGCTGGTCGTTTCGAGGTGCACGTGCGGACGGGTGAAGGCCGGGAAGTAGTCGTTGGAGAACGTCGGCCGCTTGCAGCCGAACGAGTAGTCCGGGGTGAGCTTGCGGCGCAGCTGCGGGTCGCGGACCTGGCGGTACAGGTGCGCACGGCACCAGCGTTCGGCGATCCGGTTCGCGCCGCGGAACTGCCGGTACTGCACGACGCCGGAGATCATCATCAGCTCCAGGATCGAACTGCCCGCCAGCCGCACGGCGCGCTGCACCAGCGGCAGCTTCGCGAACGCCTGCTGCAGCGGCTTCGGCACGGCGTAGTCCGGCTTCGGACTGACCCAGATCGGCGTGCGCTGGTAGACGGTCAGTTCCGCGGCGACCTTGGCGATCTCCGGGATGAGCTGGACGGCCGTCGCGCCGGTGCCGATCACCGCCGCGCGTTTGCCGGCGAGGTCGTAGCTGTCGTCCCACGCGGTGGTGTGGATGACTTTGCCCGCGAACCGGTCGATGCCCTCGATGTCCGGCATCTTCGGCTGCGAGAGGAAGCCGGTGGCGGTGAGCAGGTACTTCGCGGTGACGGTCTCGCCGCCTTCGATGCTGACCCGCCAGTGCGAGCCGTCCCAGGTCGCCCCGGTCACCACCGTGCCGAAGCGCATCGAGGCGCGCAGGCCGTACTTGTCCGCGACGTGCTCGGCGTATTTCTTCAGCTCCGCGCCCGGCGCGAACAGCCGTGACCAGTACGGATTGGGCTCGAACGAGTACGAGTAGGTGGACGACGGGATGTCGACGGCCAGGCCCGGGTAGCGGTTCACGTGCCAGGTCCCGCCGAGGTCGTCCTCGCGATCGAGAATCAGCAGGTCGCGGTAGCCGAGGCGGCGGAGCTGGATCGCCGCCCCCATGCCGCCGAAGCCCGCGCCGACGATGACTGCGTCGTACTGCGCGTCCATGTCCGACCTCTCATCCGGAATTACCTGTCAGTAACGGAACGGTATGTCACTTCTCGGAGGTTGGCAATACACTGCAGTGCGTGACAGCCCAGGAGAGCCCCCGCATCACCCGCGCCGAGCGTAAGAAGCAGGAACTACGCCGCGAGATCATCGACGCGGCGTTCGATTGCTTCGCCGACCTCGGCTACCACGCCACCGGCATCTCCGACATCGCCACGAAGCTCGGCATCGGGCACGGCACGTTCTACCGCTACTTCGAGAACAAGCGCGACATCGTCGACCACGTCATCGACGACTTGGTCGCCCGCATCGTCACCGCGCTCACCGCGGAGAACGCGCCGGACGCGGTGTCCACTTTGGACGCCTACCGCGAGCAGACCGCCCGCATCGGCGACGCGCTGGCGCAGATCTTCGGCGAGGACCCGCGCGTGCCGCGGCTGCTGCTGTTCGAGGCGGCCGGAATCGACAAAGCGATGGCGGCGCGGGTGCTGGACTTCTTCGAGCTGGCCACGGAACTGACCGCGGCGTATCTGTCGCATGGCGTCGAACTCGGGTACCTGCGCGCGGATCTCGACATCGAGAACAGCGCGCGGGCGATCAACGGGATGATCCTGGCGTCGGCGATCGCCTCGCTGCGCAATCCGGATCCCGACGAGCAGCGCCGGCTGAGCGAGGCGGTGCGGCGGATGATGTACGACGGGATCTCGGCGGCTAAGGGAGCGTGACTCCGGCCAGCTTGTCGGGGTTGCGCACGAAGCACAGCGTCGACACGCCCGCCGCGCCAGCGCGCAGGGTGACGGTGGTCGTTGCCTTGCCGTCCTGCAGGAAGACCGCGCCGGCCCCGCCGTTGATGATCGCCGGCACGATCGTCACCTCCTCCATCGTGGAGATTCCGATGAGGAACTGCGCGATCCGCTCGGGGCCGAACACCGGTTTACGGGCGGCCAGCACCTTGCCGCCGCCGTCGGAGTACAGGACCGCGTCCGGCGCGATCAGCGCGGCCACCTTGCCGATCTCGCCGGACAGCACCGCTTCGGCGAGCGTCGCCAGTGCCTCGGCGTCGCGATTTCCCTGATCTGGCAAGGAATCGCCGATCGCCGAGGTCACCGCCCGTTGCGCGCGCGAGACGAGCTGGCGGGCCGCCGCGGGCGTGGTCTCCAGTACCTCGGCGACGGACGCGTAGTCGACGTCGAGCACCTTTCGCAGCACGTACGCGGCTGCCTGTTCCGGGGTCAACGTGCTCAGCACGAAGTCCAGCGCCTGGCCGAGGCCGTCGCGATGCAGCACCTCCCACTCCGGCGAATCCCCCTCGACCACCGGCTCCGGCAGCCAGGGACCGGGGTAGTTCTCCCGCCGGCGCCGCTGCGCGCGGACCGCGTTGAGCGCCAGCCGCGACACCATCACCGACAGAAACGCGTGCGGGGTGCGGACGGTGTCAAGATCCACGCGGGACCAGGTTTCCCACGCGTCCTGCACGACATCCTCCGCGTCGTACCGCGATCCGGTGATGTGGAAGGCGGCGGCGAGCATCGTCGAACGATGCGCGGTGAAGACGTCGCCGTGATCCATGGTGACCAACTCTAGGCGCCGGCCGGCCACGAGTAGCGGCCCGCTCGGTCCCGCTCCTGGGTCAGCCATCGCACGGTCATCCGGCAGATCGTCTCCTTGATCAGCCCGCCTGCCCGCCCGTCGATCGCGAGCGCGCGTTCGGTGTCGTCCGGATGCAGGAACTGGACCCGCCCGCGTCCGCCGCCGAGGTCGGTGCACTGGAGCACGTATCCCATCCGGAACGGTTTCCCGGCCCGGCCTTGGCGACGTTCGGTGATGACGTCGGCGGCGTGCGCCCCCATCGGCAACGCGGTCGCGCACGCGGCGCGGTACGAGCTGTGCACCGCGTCGCCCGCGCCGAGGATGTTCGGATGCCCCGGCACGGTGAGCCGCTCGTCGACCAGCAAGCGGCCGGACTCGTCGACCGGCAGCTCCGAATCGGCGGCGAGGCTCGGCACGGTGAACCCGGTGGTGTCCACCACGATCCCCTCGATCTCGGCCGGATCGACGCGGGCGATCTCGACCTCGACCCCCTGTTTGGCGAGGAACCGCAGATGCGCCTGGATCGCGCGACGGCCCGGGGTGGTGGTGATGAGCTTGACCTCGCGGCCCGCCTCGCGGAGCGCACCGGCGAGTTCGACGCCGGTCAGGCCCGCGCCGACGATCGTGACGGGCGCTTGTGGTGCTTCGGCGAGCGCGTCTCGGAGCCGTTCGGTCTCGCGCTCGGAGACGATCCGGTAGCTGCCGTTGTGCGCGCTGGCCCCGGATCCGACCGCGTAGAGCAGGGTGTCGTAAGGCAGATTCTCGCCGGAGGCGAGCTGGACCTTGGCATCGCCGATCCGCGTTGCGGTGCCTTCGATGACCTCGACGGCGGGGTTCAGCACGGTCTTGAGATCGAGCCGGGCGTTTTCGCGGAGGCCGGGTGCCACACGGTGCAGCCGGATGCGTTCGACGAACCACGGCTCCGGGGTGACCAGCACCACCTCTTCACCCCGCCCGGCGAGCCGATTCGCGGCCATGACCCCGGCGTATCCCGCGCCGAGCACCATTGTCGTCATGCTGTCCTCCTCCGCTTTTGGGTGTGTCAGCGGATGGACACCGGCCGCGCGAAATCTGTGACGGTCAGATGCGGCGAGACAGGTAAGTGCTGTTCGGATCGTCCCGGTAGCTGCCGAACGGAGCGCACGGCGTAAAGCCCGCCCGGGCGTACAAAGCGCGGGCCGGAGCGAAGAACTCCATACTGCCCGTCTCCAGGGAGATGCGTTCGATGCCGCGGTCTTTGGCGTCCTGGAGCAGGTAGTCCAGCAGGGAACGGGCGATGCCTTGCCCGCGCCGGGCGGGGTCGGTGCGCATGCTTTTCAGTTCCTCGTGCCGGGGTTCCAGTGCCGCCAGGGCCGCGGTGCCGACGATGTGCCCGTCGTCATGGACGGTCCAGAGCCGGACGTCGGGACGCTGGAGCGCGGTCAGATCGAGGGCATGCTGACTCTCCGCCGGGGCGGTCGGGGCGAGGTCGTCCAGGTGCGCTTGGAGGAAGCGCTGGAGTTGCGGGTCCGCGAAGTCGGCTCGGTCGATCTGCATGGGTCCAGGCTGCCGTCCGGATGTTTCGCGGTTGTTGCCGCCGCACCCGATGCGACGTCCGGTGCGTCACATCGGGTGCGGCCCGGGTCAGAGCGCCAACCTTGGCCAGGAAGCCGTGTCGCGCAACAACTGTCGGTCGTGCGTGGCTACCACCACTGCGGCGGGCGTCGAGTGGAGGGCAGCGGTCAGCTCGTCGACCAGCGTTGCGGACAGGTGGTTCGTCGGCTCGTCCAGCAGCAGGACCTGCGGGCGCGCGGCCAGGACCAGCGCGAGATCCAGCCGTCGCCGGGCTCCGGTCGACAGCTCGGCGATCGGGCGGTGCCGGTCATAGCCGCTGAGCAGGCCGGGGTCGGACGAGCCGGGGAATCGTTGCTCCAGCAGCTCGGCGGCGGTGCGCCGGGCGGGGAGGTCGGATTCCTGGCCCAGCCAGCCGATCCGCACCGAACGGGCCCGCGTGACCGTGCCCGCAGTCGGTGCCAGCGTCCCGGCCAGCACCGTCAGAAGCGTCGACTTTCCCGCTCCGTTCGGGCCGGTGACGACGAGCCGGTCCGCGCCGCCGAGGGTCAGGTCGACCGGGTGGTCCAGCCGTCCGGCGACGGTCACCCCGGCCGCCCGCAGCGCGACGGTTCCCTGGTGCTGCGGCAATTCCGGCATGACGAACCGCGCGGGCGGCGGCGGGACGGCCACCACATGCGCGCGCAAATCCTCCTGCCGACGGTGGACGGCTCGGACCAAACCGGGCGCACGCGTCGCACGCGTGTGCTTGCCGTGGCCCTTGTCCGGACGCCAGTTGTCGCGCAATCGGTTCTGTGCGGCGGAAAGGTCGTCCGCCAGCCGCTGCCGTTCGGCGAGTTGCTCGGCGTGCAGCGCCTCCCAGCGGGCCCGTTCGGCTTGCCGCGCCTCGACGTACGCCGCATAGCCGTCGCCGTAACCGCGCGGGCGGCCGTCGCTCGACGGGTCGAGGTCGACCACGGTCGTGGCGACGTCGGCGAGCAACGCGCGATCGTGGCTCACCAGGACGACCACGCCCGGGTACGCGCGCAGCCGCTCGGTGAGGTGCGCGAGGCCGGACGCGTCGAGGTGGTTGGTCGGTTCGTCCAGCAGCAGCACGGAATGTCCCGCGCCAAGCAGGCACGCCAACCGGACCCGATGCCGTTGTCCGACCGACAGCGTGCCGAGCGGCCGGCTTCGATCGTCGACGGCGTTGAGCGCGGCCAGCGATACCTCGACGCGCCGGTCCGCGTCCCACGCGTCGAGCGCTTCGGCGTCCGCTAGCGCGGCGGCGAACGCGTCGTCCGCACCGGGCTGACCTTCGGCGAGTGCGGTGGTCGCGGCTTCCAAACTGGCCAGCGCGGTGCGTACGGCGGCCAGCTCGAGATCAATCAGGTCGCCGACGGTTTCCTTGTCGCCCAAGGGAATCTGCTGGTCGGCGACGCCGATCGTGCCCGCGCGGACGACCTCGCCCCGATCGACCGGCTGAGCACCGGCGAGGACGCGAAGCAGGGTGGTTTTGCCGCGCCCGTTCTCGCCGACGATGGCGACCCGGTCCCCGGCCGCCGCGACCAGATCGACCCCGGCGAGCACCGGGCGGCCGCCGAAACTGACGTGGACGTCGGACAGGCGGACGTGCGCCGTGCGAACGAGCGCAGGCGAAAGCGGAGATGACATGAGGGAAATGCCTCCGAAGAAACGTGATGAACAGCAAGGACGAGGGCCGGTGCCGCGAACGCGCGCGGTACCGGTGGAGGCGGAAACCCTCAGAGGTAGAACTGGTGCTGTATCACGATCATCAGGGTAGAGACCCGGTCGACGCCGCGCATCCGAATTTACCGCAGATCACGCGCGGGCCCGAACGGCCAGCACGATCGGCAGCGGAGTCCCGGATTCGGCGAACCGGTCCGGAACGAGACCAGCGTCGAGGAACGCGTTCAGCAGCTGCGGCAACGGCCAGTGCGTGGCCCCGAGCTTGTCGCGAATCCCCTGGTCCGTCCACGATTCCTTGGTCCAGTGCCCGTCGAGATACCCAGGCCGGACGACCACCGCGGCCGGATCGCTGCGATCGGCGAACCCGCCGCAGAAACACGGATGGACCCCGACGTGCACGAACACCCCGCCCGGCCGCAGCACCCTGGACGCCTCGCGCAGCACGGGGAAATACGCGGGCATATCGGTGTGCACCAGCACCGAGACGACCGCTTCGACGCTGTTGTCCCGCACCGGCAACCGCTCGGCGTCCGCCTGCGCGATCGGCAGCCGGCCGCGAGCGTGCCGCAACATCCCGCTGGACAGGTCGACGCCGAGCGGAGTCCAGCCCAGCTCGCGCACCGCGTCCGCGTGCACGCCGGTGCCGCATCCGATTTCCAGGCACACGCCGCTGCCGGTGCCAAGCAGCTCACGCAACGCGCCGGTGCCAGGATTCACCGGCTGGGCGCGAAGAAACTCCTCCTCGTACCAATCCGCGATCTCGTCGTAGGCGGCCACTCCACCATTGCACCGCCGAACCGGCCTGCGCCGCCACCGATTACGCGCTGGGCGAAGAAACCTTGCGAGCGCTGAGAATCGTGTCGTGCAATTCCCCGCCGGGCACCTCGCGCGTGCGGCTTTCGGCGAGAGTGATCTCCCACTGCCCCGCGTCCAGCCCAACATCCTCGACAGTGATCGTCGATTCGGGCGGATGCAGCTCACCGTGCGAATGCCCGACCACCAGCAACGTGCCACCCGGCGCGACCCACTCCGCGAGCCGCTCGAACAACGGGCCCGCCGCGTGCACGTAGTGAGTGGCGACCAGATCGAACTGCCCCGACGGAGTCCATTCCAGCAGGTCAGCGCACACCCACTCCACCGCGCTCGACCGCTCGCGCGCGTGCCGCAGCACCTCCTCCGACAGGTCGACCGCCGTCACCCGCCAGCCGTTTTCGGCCAGCCAGACCGCCTCCGTACCCTCCCCGCAGCCAGCGTCCAGCGCCCGCCCTGGCGTGAGTTTCCCCGCCTCCATGACCAACTGCGGATGCGGCCCGAGCCGCGCATGCCCGGCGGCCGCGGCCCAGTGCTCGTCCCAATAGGACTGATCGAATGCGTGCTGCACAGCGGTTCCTTTCCTGGTTCCTCCCTCCACCTTGCGAACCGTCCGGCGAGCCTGGCAAGGAATGTTGCCAATGTGTCAAACTCGAGGGATGAACGACGAACGCGCCCTGGACGCAGTCGGCCCCCGGCTGCGTGAGCTGCGCCGGAAGCGGGAAATGACGCTGGCCGAACTGTCCGCGCGAACCGGCATCGCGACCAGCACGCTGTCCCGGCTCGAGTCCGGCAACCGGCGGCCCACCCTCGAACAGCTCCTGCCGCTGGCCCGCGCGCACGGCGTGACCCTCGACGAACTGGTCGATGCCCCACAAACCGGCGATCCGCGCATCCACCTCCGCCCGATCAGCTGCGGCGACGGCGTGACGATCCTGCCGTTGACGCGCCGCCCGGGCGGGATTCAGGCGTACAAGTTCATCCTGCCGGGACAACGCGAAAAGCAGGAACCCGATCCCAAAACGCACGAGGGCTACGAGTGGACCTATGTCCTCAATGGACGGTTAAGGCTGGTGCTCGGCGAGCACGACATGACGCTTTCCCCCGGCGAGGCAGCGGAATTCGACACCCGGGTACCGCACTGGTTCGACGCGGCGACGGCGGAACCGGTCGAGTATCTGTGCTTGATCGGACGGCAGGGACAGCGCGCGCACGTGCGGGCCGCGCCTAAGGCGTGACCGAGGCGGGGAGTCCGAAGGGCGGGAAGTGTTCCGCGCCGAGGAACGACGTGAGGTCGCTGATCCGGTCGTCGCGCAGGGTCAGCACGGTGATGGACCATGCCTCGTGCGGGAGGGTCGCCGAACCGCCGAGATAGAACGCCACCGCCGGCTGAGCGTTCGCGCTCGTCAGCCGGTAGCGCCAACTCGGGCAACGCGTCATCGGGACCTCGAAGGCGAACTCGGTCACGGCCTCCCGGCCGCGGTACCACTGCGGCAGCGGCGGCATCGACCAGGTGACGTCCTCGGTCAGCAGGTTCACCAGGCTGTCGACGTCGCCTTCGGCGAGGGCGGTGGCGAAACCGGTGACCAGTTCGTGGAGCCGGGCGTCGTCGAGGGCCCGGAGGGTCTGCTGTTGCGTGCGGGCCGGGACGTGCGCCGAGACGGTCCGGCGGGCGCGGGCCAGGGCGGAGTTCACCGAGGTCACCGACGTTTCCATCATCGTGGCGATCTCGGCGGCGGAGAATCCGAGGACGTCGAACAGCAGCAGCGCCGCCCGCTGATTGCCGGGCAGGTGACGGCACGCGGCGACGAAAGCGAGTTCGACCGCCTCGCGCTGTTCGTAGCTGCCCGCCGGTTGATCGGGATACGGGCCTAGCCAGGCCACGTCGGTGCGCGGAGCCGAGTCGAGCACTACCTGCTCGCTCGACGGACCCAAGTCGATCGGCAGCGCCCGACGGCCGCGCTGGTCGATGAGGTCGAGACAGGTGCGCGTGGCGACCGTGTACAGCCAGGTGCGCAGTGCGCTGCGGCCCTCGAACCCGGACAGCCCGCGCCATGCCCGCAGCAGTGCCTCCTGCACTGCGTCGTCGGCGTCGTGGATCGAGCCGAGCATGCGGTAACAGTGCGCACGCAGTTCCGCACGCAAGGGTGCCACCGCACGGGTGAACTCGGCTTCTGAAGAAAGTTCCCCCATGACCGACGATTCTGCCGCACCCAGCCGGTCTCACCTGAGAACGAATACCGAGGAGAACCGGAATGACCTGGCCACAGATCCACACCGAACGCGCCGCGCTGGCAGAAGACCTCGCCACCCTCTCCGACGCGCTATGGAGCACGCCTTCGCTCTGCGACGGGCTCTCCGTCCGGGAAGTGCTGGCGCATCTCACCGCAGCGGCATCGCTCACCCCGTTGCGCTGGATGGCGGGCGTGCTCCGCTGCCGGTTCGACTTCGACCGGCAGGTCGCGATGCGGCTGGCCGAGCACCTTGGCGACGACTCCGCCGACACGTTGGCCCGCTTCCGTCGGGTCATCGGGAGCACGATCAAGCCGCCGCTGCCGGTCGTCGCGATGCTCGGCGAGACGGTCGTGCACGGCGAGGACATCCGCCGTCCGCTCGGAATCCGCCACGACTATCCGATCGAAACGCTCACCGCGGTGGCCCGGTACTACCTCGGCTCCGACCTCGTCGTCCTCGCCAAAGGGCGCGTCCGCGGCCTCGCGCTCGCCGCGACCGACAGTGACTTTTCCGGCGGCTCGGGACCCCTCGTGTCCGGTCCGACGCTCGCGCTGATCATGGCGATGACCGGGCCCTCGACGACCTGACCGGCGACGGCGTCGAGATCCTGCGGCAGCGCTGACGAGCTTGCGCTCCGCCGCCAGGAGTTCTATAACAGTGGGGACAGTTATAGAACTCTAAGGAGATGCTCATGCGCACCCCGACCCAGGAAGGACGCTTCGGGGAGTACGGCGGGCGCTGGGTGCCGGAATCGCTGGTGCCCGCCTGCCTCGAAGTCGCGGACGCGTTCGAGGACGCCTGGGCCGACCCCGGTTTCCGCGAGCAGCTCCGGACGATGCTCGCCCGGCACGTCGGCAGGCCCACGCCGTTGACCCCCGCCGAGAGGCTGTCCGCCGAACTCGGCGTGACCGTCGCGCTGAAGCGGGAAGACCTCACGCACACCGGATCACACAAGATCAACAACGCGGTCGGCCAGGCGCTGCTCGCGCGGCGGATGGGCAAACAGCGGCTGATCGCCGAGACCGGGGCCGGGATGCACGGCGTCGCGACGGCCACCGCGGGCGCGTTGCTCGACCTGCCGGTCACCGTGTTCATGGGCGAACAGGACGTCGAACGCCAGTCGCACAACGTGTTTCGCATGCGCTACCTCGGCGCGGAGGTCGTCCCGGTCCGCAGCGGCAGCCGGACGCTCAAGGACGCGACCAGCGAGGCGATGCGGCACTGGGTCAGCGCGACCGAGGAGGCGCACTATTGCCTCGGCTCGGTCGTCGGGCCGCATCCGTATCCGTGGATGGTGCGGGAATTCCAGCGCGTGATCGGCGAGGAAGCCCGCGAACAGTACGCGGCGGTGCCCGATTTCGTCGTCGCGTGCGTCGGCGGCGGGTCCAATGCGGCGGGCACTTTCGCGGGATTCGCCGACACCGGCGCGCGGCTGGTCGGCGTGGAGGCGATCGGCGGATCCGGCGCGACGTTCGGCCAGGCTGGCGTGTTGCACGGTTCGCAGTCGTTGTTCCTGCAGGACGAGCACGGGCAGATCCGGGAAGCGCATTCGATCGCGGCTGGGCTGGACTACCCCGGCGTCGGACCGGAACACGCCTATCTGCGGGATCTGGGCCGGGCTCGGTATGTCGCGGTCAATGACGAAGCAGCGGTCGCCGCGGCCGCGCAATTGGCTCGCACGGAAGGAATCATTCCGGCGCTCGAATCCGCGCACGCACTCGCTTGGGTAGCCGAAGCCGCTGGTACGGCGGATCTTCCAGCCGGTTCGACGGTCCTGCTCACCCTTTCCGGCCGTGGCGACAAGGACATCGCCACGCTCATCGCCCGTTCCGAGGAGGCCACCGCATGAAAACCGGCCGCAAGATCCTGATGCCGTACCTCACGGGCGGAATCAGTCCGAATTGGACTGATTACCTCCCGGCGCTGGTCGCTGCGGGCGCGGACGCGATCGAAGTCGGTATCCCGTTCTCCGACCCGACCTTGGACGGCGTCACCATCCAGGAAGCGTCCAACGTCGCGCTCGCCCGCGGAACAACGCCACTGAGTGTCCTTAATGCACTAAAAGAGACCACAGTGGACGTTCCGATCATCGTGAGCACGTATGCCAACTTGGCGGTCCGCAAGGGTTTCTGCGCCCAGCTGAAGGACACCGGAGTCGACGGCTTGATCGTGCCGGATCTTCCGCTGGAGGAAGTCCCCGCGATCGAGCAGTCGGGGATCGAGTTGGCGCTGCTGGTCTCCCCCGCGACGCCTGCCGACCGCGCACGCGAGATCGCCGCGCAGAGCCAAGGTTTCGTTTACGCCGTCTCGTCCATGAGCACCACCGGCGAACGCGACCACCTCCCGGCCTCCGCGATCGAACTGGCCACCCGGCTGAAGGGCACCACCGACCTGCCCATCCTGATCGGCTTCGGCATCTCCCAACCGGCACACGCCGCCGAGGCCGCCCGGGTGGCCGACGGCGTGATCGTGGGCGCGGCCATCATGCGGCGCGTGCTCGACGGTGCCGGTCCGGCGGAGGTCGGCGAGTACGTCGCAACGCTGCGAGCCGCACTGGACTAGAATCCGCTGGTCTACCCGAACCGGACCAGAACGGACGCGCATGGCCCGATACCGAGCGATCGCCGCGGATCTCGCCGCGAAGATCCGCGCCGGGGAGTACGCGCCCGGCGAGGCCTTGCCACCGCAACGGGAACTCAGCGCGTCCTACGGCGTCACGCTCATGACGCTCCGCCAGGCGCTGCGCGAACTCAGCGACGAAGCCCTGATCGTGCAACAACCCGGCCGCGGCACCTTCGTGGCGCCAACGCCGGCCTCGTACCAGCTGGGCTCGCTGCGCAGCTTCACCGAGGACCTGCGCGATCAGGGTTACGTCGTGCGCACCGAGGTCGTCAGCCAGGCAGTACGACGGCTGCCCGCTCGCGTCGCGGCCCGGCTGCAGGCGCGGGCCACCGATTCCGGCCTGCGCCTGGAACGGGTACGCGAGTTCGGCGGCCGCCGGGTGATCCATCAGGTGTCCTGGGTCGCTCCCCCGCACGGGGAACGCTTGCGGGACACCGATTTCACCACAGTCTCGCTCTACACCGCACTGTCCGAACTGGACGTAACGGTGGATCGGGCCGCGGAAACCATCCGCCCGGACACTCTCGACGACAAACTCGCCCGCCTCCTCGACGAACCCGTCGGCACCCCGGTTCTGGTCAGCGAACGCACCACCAGCACCCCAGACGGCACCCTCGTCGTCATCGACCGCGCGACCATCCTCGGCAGCATGATGCACATCAGCACCGAACGCGCCGCCGACCGGCTCTCACTGCGCTGGGGAGCCGGCAGCTGAATCACGGTGCCCATGCGCCAAAACCGCCAGATGCAACGAAAGCCGAGTGTCCGGATTGGACAGATCAACCCCGAGCACCCGCTCGATCGTCGCCAGCCGCGAATACACCGCCGGACGGCTGAGGTTCAACGCCTTCGCGAACTCCGTCATCGAATAACCCGACTCGACAAACGCCCGCAACGTCGCGAACGCCCGGCTGGCGCGCGGTTCCGGCAGCGTCAGCAACGGCCGCAGCTGCGCCTCGGTGAACTCGTGCAGCCGCGGATGTTCCCGCAGCCACCACAACAACCCGCGCACGCCCAAGTCGCCAGCCCGCCGAAGTCCAGGCGCGCCAGGCGATTCGACGTCCGCGACGTGCACCGCCTCCTGCAGCGCCGCCGGTAGTTCCCCGAGCCGCCGAACCGGACCGGCCGCGCCGAAAGCCGCCGCCAAGCCTGTCGGGACACCGGCGACCACCCGCTCCAGCAGCGTCTTCTCCGCCGCCACCGAGGAACACGGGAACACCGCCGCGACCCGGCCTTCCGCCAGCACGCCGCCGATCCCGTCGCTGGTCAGCACCGCGTCCAGCAACGCCCGCTCCTGCCCGGCCCGCGCCGGACGGCACACCAGCACCGCGTAGTACGCCGCCGAAGCCAACCCCAGCGCCCGGGCTCGCGCGCGGACCGAACCCTCGTCCGCGCCGTGCAGCAGGTCCCGCAGCAAATCGCCCTGCGCCTCGATCTCCACCGACAGCGGTGAGCGTTCCAGCAGCTTCCCGACGGTCAGCGCCTCCGCCGCGCGTTCGAGCACCATCCACGCCGCCGGTTGCTCCGCCGACCGCGCGGGCACGACCAGCCGGCCCCAGCGTTCGCGCGGCGGCCCGACCGGCGTGCACATCCAGCTCTCCGGACCGCCCACCTCGGTCGCGGCGGAGAACGGCACCCGGCGCGACCGGGCCGGCCAATCACGCAGCAGCGCCTCCGCCGAACCGACCCCGGCGAACGCGAGCGCCCGATGCGTCCGGTCCTCCAGCACCACCGGCAGCCCGATCAAGTCCGCCGCGTGCGCGAGGACCGCATCCTGCGACTGCGACGCCGAACCGACCGTGCTGAACGCCTCGTGCGCGCGCTCGGCCAGCCGCAACCGCTCGTAGTGCGCGTTGACGATCCGCGCGTGCACGATCTCGGTCACCTCGATGAAGCGGACCGTGCTGCGCAGCTCCACCAGCGGAAACCGGGCGGCGCGCGCGGCCTGCACCAACGCGTCCGGCAACGCTTTCAGATGCTGGCCCGGCTCCACGACCAGCCCGATCGCACCGGCGTCGCGCAACGACCGCACGTAGGCCACCGCGTCGAAACCCGGCTCGGTGAATGCCCTGCCGATCGAGAGCACCAGAACGTCGCTGGTCAGCGTCCCGGCGACGTCGCTCAGCTCGCTCACGTGCACCGACCGCACCGGCACGTCGACCGCGTCCGCCGCCGAGCGCACGACCGGAGCCCCGGCGGCCATCACGGGCAGCTCGAGGACGTCTCGCAAGCTCAGGTGCACGACGTCAGGATAACCCGACGATCTGTAAAGCGAGGACCCCGCAAACCGACGCTTCGTCGGTTACCCGCGACCCGTCCGGCAGGGACCCTCAGAGGGCGAATACCAGGAGAAAGGTGGCTCGATGAGCGATTCCGTGCCGACGCTGTCCCAGTGGATCGCCGGCGGTGAAACAGCAGGCACGCCGGACGGCTACGGGGACGTCACGAACCCGGCGACCGGAAAGGTCACCGCACGCGTGCCGCTCGGCTCGGCCGCGGACGCCGAGGCCGCGATCGCCGCCGCGAAGGCCGCGTTTCCCGCCTGGCGCAAGACTTCCCTGGCGAAGCGCAGCCGGGTGCTGTTCCGGTTCCGCGAACTGCTCGACGCACGGGCGCCCGAACTCGCGAAGATCATCACCGCCGAACACGGCAAGGTGCTGTCCGACGCGGCGGGCGAGGTCGCGCGCGGTCTGGAGGTCGTCGAATTCGCCTGCGGGATCCCGCAGCTGCTCAAGGGCGCGGCGACGGCCAACGCGTCGACCGACATCGACGTCACCTCGCTGCGCGAGCCGCTTGGCCCGGTCGCGATCATCTCGCCGTTCAACTTCCCCGCCATGGTCCCGATGTGGTTCTTCCCGATCGCGATCGCGGCCGGGAACACCGTGGTGCTGAAGCCGTCGGAGAAGGTGCCGACCGCCGCGAACTGGCTGGCCGAACTGTGGCGTGAAGCGGGTCTGCCCGAGGGCGTGTTCAACGTGTTGCACGGCAACAAAACCGCGGTCGACGCGCTGCTGCACAGCCCGGACATCGAGGCGGTCTCGTTCGTCGGCTCGACGCCGATCGCGCAGTACGTCTACGAAACCGGCACCGCGAACGGCAAGCGCGTCCAAGCGCTCGGCGGCGCGAAGAACCACATGGTGGTGCTGCCTGACGCCGACCTCGACCTGGTCGCCGACCAAGCCGTCAGCGCGGGTTTCGGGTCCGCGGGCGAACGCTGCATGGCGGTGTCCGTGGTGGTCGCGGTGGGCGACGTCGCCGACGCGCTGGTCCCGCGAATCGCTGACCGCGCGAAGACGCTGGTCACCGGCGACGGCACCCGCTCGTGCGACATGGGCCCGCTGGTGACCGCCGCCGCGAAGGACCGGGTGTCCGGCTACATCGCCGCCGGTGCCGAGGCAGGCGCGACCCTCGTGCTGGACGGCCGCGAAGGCGAGTTCGACGCGGACGGCGAGGGCTTCTTCGTCGGCCCGACGGTGTTCGACCACGTCCGCCCGGACATGCCGATCTACACCGACGAGATCTTCGGCCCGGTGCTTTCCGTGGTGCGCGTGGAGACCTTCGCCGACGCGATCGAGCTGATCAACGCCGGACCGTACGGCAACGGCGCGGCGATCTTCACCAACGACGGCGGCGCCGCCCGCCGGTTCTCCGCCGACGTCGAGGCGGGCATGGTCGGCGTGAACGTCCCGGTGCCGGTCCCGGTGGCCTACCACTCGTTCGGCGGCCGGAAGAACTCGCTGTTCGGCGACACGCACGCGCACGGCGGCGAGGGCGTGCACTTCTTCACCCGCGCCAAGGTCGTCACCACCCGCTGGCCGGGCCCTGAGCAGGGCGGACTCGACCTCGGCTTCCCGCAGAACGTCTGAGAGGGGATCAGCGATGGACACTCAGTCAGCAGCGGCCCGGCATCTCTGGATGCACTTCTCCCGCATGGGGAACTACCAGGACTCGCCGGTCCCGGTGATCACCCGCGGCGAGGGCGTGCACGTGTGGGACGACCGCGGCCGCCGGATCCTCGACGGGCTGGCCGGGCTCTTCGTCGTGCAGGCCGGGCACGGCCGCCGGGAACTCGTGGAGGTCGCCGCACGGCAGGCGAACGAGCTGGCGTACTTCCCGATTTGGGGCTATGCCACGAAACCCGCCGCGGAACTGGCCGAACGGCTCGCCCACCTCGCGCCCGGCGACCTCAACCGGGTCTTCTTCACCACCGGCGGCGGCGAGGCCGTCGAGTCCGCGTGGAAGGTCGCGAAGCAGTACTTCAAGCTGACCGGAAAACCCGGCAAGCACAAGGTGATCAGCCGCGCGGTGGCCTACCACGGCACCCCGCACGGCGCGCTCGCGATCACCGGCCTGCCCGCGATGAAGAAGGACTTCGAACCGCTCGCGCCGGGCGGCTTCCGCGTGCCGAACACCAACCTGTACCGGCATCCGGAGTTCGCCGGCGACCTCGAAGCGTTCGGCCGCTGGGCAGCGGACCGGATCGAGGAGGCGATCCTGTTCGAGGGCGCGGACACGGTCGCCGCCGTCGTGCTCGAACCGGTGCAGAACTCCGGCGGCTGCCTCACCCCGCCGCCCGGGTACTTCGAGCGGGTGCGGGAAATCTGCGACCGGCACGACGTGCTCCTGGTCGCCGACGAGGTAATCTGCGCGTTCGGCAGGCACGGCACGACGTTCGCCAGCGAGAAGTTCGGCCTCCAGCCGGACCTGCTGACCTGCGCCAAGGGCCTCAGCTCCGGCTACAGCCCGATCGCCGCGCTGATCGCGTCGGACCGGGTGATGGAGCCGTTCCTCGCCCGAGGAGTCGGCTTCCCGCACGGCTACACCTTCGGCGGGCACCCGGTGTCGGCCGCGGTCGCGCTCGCGAACCTCGACCTGATGGAGCGGGAGGGCCTCAACCAGCGCGTACTCGACAACCAGGACGCTTTCGAGGCGACCCTGGGCAAGCTGCTGGACCTGCCGATCGTCGGCGACGTCCGCGGCGACGGCTACTTCTGGGCGGTGGAACTGGTCAAGGACAAGGCGACCAGGGAGACGTTCAACGCCGAGGAACGGGAACGCCTCGTCCGCGGCTTCCTGCCCGGCGCGCTGTTCGACCGCGGCCTCTACTGCCGCCCGGACGACCGGGGCGACGTGGTCGTCCAGTTCGCGCCGCCGCTGATCGCGGGGCAGGCGGAGTTCGACGAAATGGAGCAGATCCTGCGGGACGCGCTGCTCGAGGCGCAGAAACTCGTCTGAGCCACCTGGCGAGGGAGGGGGCCGGGACCAGCTGCGTCCCGGCCTTCTTCCGTGCCGTCGACTACCATGGATCGGAAGGAGTCCTAGCCGCGAGGCGGTGCGCATGCCCGAGCACGAACCCAGCCTCGACCGACGGCTGGCCGACGCCATCGAGCGGCTCGGGAACGGCCTCCGCTCACTGGCCCAGCACAGCGCCCGCACGCAGGGCCTTTCGCCGCTGCAGCAGCAAGCGGTGCTGTCGCTGGCCCACCAGCCCGCGGCCCGGCGCGAGGTGAACGCGCTGGCCGCCGCCTTCGACGTGACCACCCCGACGATGTCCGACGCGGTCAGCGCGCTGGAGCGCAAGGGGCTCCTCACCCGCTCACCGGGCTCGGACGGACGCCGCCGCCTGCTCACCCTCACTGACCGCGGCCACGAGGTCGCCGCCGAACTGTCCGGCTGGGACGAGCAGCTGGTGCGCTCGCTGGCCGCCCGTCCGGAGGCGGACCGGGCCACGACGCTGCACACGCTGCTGCGGGTGATCGCGGACCTGCAGGCCACCGGGGCGATCAGCGTGGCCAGGGTGTGCACGACGTGCCGGTTCTTCAGCCCGGACGCACACCCAGATCCGCGTGCGCCCCACCACTGCCATCTCCTGCGGCAACCGTTGCCGCTGACCGACTTGCGCACCGACTGCCCCGAACACGAGCAAGCGACCGCCTGACGTCCGTGAAGGACCCCTTGAGGGAATCTGATTCCTTCAAGGGGTCCTTCACGGGCCTTAAGCCAGCGTCACAACGCGCCGATCTCCTCGCACGCCTTCCGCACCCCAGCGCCGTAAGCCGGGTCTGCCTTGCCGCAGTTCTCGATGTGCAGCTCGACCGTCTCCTTGCGCGCGCCCTTGATCGCCCGCGCCGTGTTCTCGAAGAGCCGCTGCCGCTCGTCCTCGGTCATCAGCCGGAACAGGTTGCCCGGCTGCTCGAAGTAGTTGTCGTCGTCCTCGCGGAAGTCGAACCGGTCCGCGACCGCGCCCGCCGCCTCCGCGGGCTCGGCGTACTGCGGCTGCTCCGCCCACCGGCCGTAGGTGTTCGGCTGCACGCCCGGCACCCCGCCCTGGTTGCCGTCCACGCGCATCGCGCCGTCGCGGTGGTAGCTGTTCACCAGCGCGGCCGCGCGCGGGCAGTTGACCGGGATCTGGTGGTGGTTCACGCCGAGCCGGTAGCGGGTCGCGTCGCCGTAGGAGAACAGCCTGCCCTGCAACATCTTGTCCGGGCTGACCGAGATGCCCGGCACCAGGTTGGCCGGGGTGAACGCGGCCTGCTCGACGTCGGCGAAGTAGTTCTCCGGGTTGCGGTTCAGCTCCAGCTCGCCGACCTCGATGAGCGGATAGTCCTTCTTGCTCCACACCTTCGTGAGGTCGAACGGGTGGAACCGGTAGGTCGCCGCGTCCGCCTCTGGCATCACCTGCACGTACAGCGTCCACTTAGGATAGTCACCCTGTTCGATCGCCTCGTACAGGTCGCGCTGGTGCGATTCGCGGTCCTGGCCGATGAGTTCGGTCGCCTCCGCGTCGGTGAGGTTTTCGATGCCCTGCTTCGTGCGGAAGTGGAACTTGACCCAGTGCCGCTCGCCCTCGGCGTTGATGAAGCTGAACGTGTGCGAGCCGAAGCCGTGCATGTGCCGGTAGCTCTTCGGGATGCCGCGGTCGCTCATGACGATGGTGACCTGGTGCAGCGCCTCGGGCAGGTTCGTCCAGAAGCCCCAGTTGTTCTCCGGGCTGCGCAGGTTCGTCCGCGGGTCGCGCTTCACCGCGTGGTTCAGGTCGGGGAACTTCAGCGGGTCCCGGTGGAAGAAGACCGGCGTGTTGTTGCCGACCACGTCCCAGTTGCCCTGCGAGGTGTAGAAGCGGACGGCGAACCCGCGGATGTCGCGTTCGGCGTCCGCCGCGCCGCGTTCCCCGGCGACGGTGGAGAACCGCGCGAACGTCTCGACCTCGTTGCCGACCTTGCTGAACAGCGCGGCCTTCGTGTAGCGGCTGATGTCGTGGGTGACGGTGAACTTGCCGAAAGCACCGGACCCCTTGGCGTGCATGCGCCGTTCCGGGATGACCTCGCGGTCGAAGTGCGCGAGCTTCTCCACCAGCCAGAGGTCCTGGAGCAGGAGCGGGCCGCGCGCACCCGCGGTAAGGCTGTTCTGGTTGTCGGCGACCGGGGCTCCCGCCGCGGTGGTCAGCGGGTCGGTGTTGTCAGCGAACGTCATTGCTCCTCTTTTCTCGGCGGTGCGGACAGACAGGACGGGCAGGTGCCCCAATACGTCACCTCGGCCGCGTCGATGCGGTAGCCGTTTTCCTCGGCGGGCGGCAGGTCGACGCGCTCGACGTCCGCCACCGCACCGCACACCCGGCACGCGACGTGGTCGTGGTCGTCGGTGCGCAGTTCGAACCGGGCGCGCGAGCCGGGCAGTTCGAGCCGCCGCACGAGCCCGGCCGCGAGCAGCGCGGCCAGCACGTCGTACACCGCTTGCGCGGAAACGGAACCGAGCTTGCCGCGGACCTCGTCGCGGATGTGCTCGAACCCGGCGTGCGGCCGGCTTCCCAGCACCTCCAGCACCGCGATCCGCTGTTTGGTGACCCGCAGCGAAACCCCGCGGAGCGCGGCGACCGGGTCCGCAGCCTGCACGACGGGCTCCCCTCCCACACTGGCAACTAGTTAGGACTCCTAGCGGCAGTGTGGCAGGCCGTCCACGGGTCGCACAAGAGAATTCCGGATTGATTCCAGAAAAGCACCCGAAGGGGTTCGTCCGGAGAGGCGTCAAGATCGTACCGGAGCGCGAGAGCGGTCCACTGCGACAAACAGGCTAAAATTGGAGCAGCGTTATTCTCGACGCGCCAATTAGCTTGCGCCGTTCGCATTTCGTTGAATACCGCGTGGCTATTTCCGAATACCTAAGCCAAAAGCGTCTGACACTGAGGATTTCTGGTCAGTCCTCGCTGTCGCGCACCACCAGCGCGATCTGCACCCGGTTCACCACACCCAGCTTCGCGAACAGGCTGCTCGTGTGCGCCTTCACTGTCGCCACGCTGATGTGCAGCCGCGCCCCGACCTCGGCGTTCGACAGTCCGTCCGCGATCGCCCGCGCGGTGTCCAGCTCGCGTTCGGTCAACGCGGCCAGCCGGGCCCGCGCCGTCTCCCGCGCCGCGCGCCGGGTCTCCGACGACTGCGGCCCCATCGCCGCGGTGATCAACCGGGTCGTGGCCGCCGGGGAGAGCGCGGGATTCCCGTCGGCGACCGAGCGCACCGCGGCCACGATGTCCGGCGGCGGGGTGTCCTTGAGCACGAACCCGAGCGCGCCTGCCCGCAGCGCGCCGAGCACCATCTCGTCGGAGTCGAAGGTGGTCAGCACCAGGACGCGCGGCGGATCCGGCCAGCTGAGGATCGCCTCGGTCGCGCTGAGGCCGTCGCGTCCGGGCATCCGCACGTCCATCAGCACGACGTCCGGCCGCAGCCGGCGGACCTCGGTGATCGCGGCGTCGCCGTCCGCCGCCTCGCCGACGACCTCCAGGTCGGCCTCGCCGTCGAGCATGAGCCGCAACGACATCCGCACCAGCTGATCGTCGTCGACGATCACGACCCGCACCCGGTCCACTCACTCGCTCCCTTCGCCGCGGGCAGGCCACGGCAGCCACGCGGTCAGCACGAACCCGCCGTCCGGATCCGCGTGATGGTCAAGTTCACCACCTGCCAGCTCCACCCGTTCGGAGAGGCCGAGCAAGCCGAATCCGGCCGACGGCGGCGGAGCCTCGCCCCGGACCGCGCCGGAATCCCGCACGGTCACCCGCAGTCCTTCGCCCTCCCCGCCAGTGACGGTAACGCGCACCTCGGCACCGGGTGCGTGTTTCCCGGCATTGGTCAGTCCTTCTTGGACAATCCGGTAAACCGTGCGCGCGAGCAGATCCGGCGGGGTGCCAACGGAATCCGGGGTGTATTCGACGTTGACCCCGAGCGCACGCGCGTCGGCGACCAGCGCGGGCAGATTCGCCAGCGACGGCTGCGGCGGTTCGAGCCCGCCCGGGCTGGCCCGCAGCACCCCGAGCACCTCCCGCAACTCCTCCAGCGCCTGATGTGCGCCGTCGGCGATCCCCTTGGCCAGCATCGACACCTGCGCGGCCGGCAAATCGGTGCGATGCCCCAGCACGCCGGCCTGCATCGCGACCAGCGAAACCCGATGCGCGAGGACGTCGTGCATCTCGCGCGCGATCCGGTGCCGCTCGAGAATCCGCGCCTCCGCCGCCCGCGCGACCTGCTCGCGTTCGGCGCTCTCCGCCCGGTCCCGCAGCGACTGCAACTCCTCGCGCCGCGCCCCGATCGCCGCCCCGACCGCGACGACGATGCCGGTGATCAGCACGATGAATGACATGGACAACCACCACGGGTCCGGGTCGCTGCCCCGCGGGTAGAGCCCTTCGGTGACCGCCGCGGTCGCGACGCAGGCGAACCCGATGAACATGGTCTCGAGCGGACGGCGCCGGGTCGCGAGCGACCCGAGCACGAGCAACGCGGCACCCCCGGCGGACGTCGACACCGCCGAGACGATTACCACTCCCGTCGCGATCGAGAGCGGGTACTTCCGCCGCCACAGGGACACGACGAGGCAGCCGAGGCCGATAATCGGATCGCCGAAGATCAGCCATCCGATCCGCGGGTCGTCGGACCCCTCCGGCAGCTGGGCGGCCACCGCCAGCCAGGCGAACACGCCGAGCAGCGCGGCCACGACCAGCCGCCACCCCTGCTGCCACGGCTTGAGCTTGGCCTGCGCGACGATCACCAGCCCATCTTCGCCGATCCGCCCCCGCCGTGCAGCCGCCCGCGGCACAGCCCGTGCCCTAGACCAAAGTCGTAACCCTCGGCTTTTGGTCGGCCCCGGTTCACTCCGCAGGTCCGATGCCCGCGGCGGGCGCGGCCGTCACACTGAGGGCACCACGAACTCAAGGAGAGCAGATGAGCAAGGGCGGTTACTCGGCAGTGCAGATCGCCGGCATGGTGATCACCGTCGTCTGCGCACAGGCCGCGATCCGCAGTTTCTTCGACCACGACGCACGCCAGCTGTGGGGAGCCTTCGACTGGGTCCCCGGCGGATGGGGCGGGCAACTGGTCGCGCTGCTGATCCTGACCCTGGCCGGCATGCTGCTCGCCGGCTGGGCGCACGACCGGGCGAAGGCGAAAGGCTGAGTCCTTTACGGGCTCAGTGGACGTCCGGCCCGAGCGCCGCATACGTCTCGGGCCGCCGCCTGCGCAGGTAACCGGCCATCGCCAGCCCCGCGACAATCAGGATCGGCAACAGCCACGGCAGCAACCCGATCCACGCCGCGTCGGACCCGGCCATCGTCGGGAAGTTCAGCACCGCCAGCACGATCACCCCGATCAGCCCGGCCCCGCCGAGCCCCGGCGCGACGAACGTGCTCCACCAATGCGGATCACGCCGCTGCCGGAAGAACACCACCACCGCGATCGACGCCATCGCCTGCAGCACCAGAATCGCCAACGTGCCGAACCCGGTCATCGACGACGTCAGGAACGCGACCGGGTCCAGCCCCAGCACCGCGAAAATCGCCGCGACCACGGTAGCGAACCCGATCTGTGCGGCGCTGGCGTTACGCGGCGTACCGGAAACCGTGCGCCCCAACGCCTTCGGCAGCACACCATCCCGAGCGAGCGCGTAAATGTAGCGGCTCGCGGAGTTGTGCAACGCCAGCAACGCAGCGAAGAGACTGACCACGAGCAGCAGCTGCATCGCGTCGGTCAACACGGTGCCGAGGACGTCCTGTGACGTGGACAGCAGCAGATCGCCAGCCGCAAGATGGTCCTGCGCCACGGATTTCGCGTTCTCCACGCCAATCGCACTCACCAGCGCAAGCGACGTAACCGCCGCGAACACCCCAATCGCAATCACCGCGATATAAGTGGCCCGCGGCACCGACCTATTCGGATCCCGCGCTTCCTCACTGAACAACGCGGTCGCCTCAAACCCGATAAAACACGTCGCAGCAAACAACAACCCGAGCCCGATCGACCCGGACGTCACCACCGCAGGCGACAACGCACTGAACGAATACCCAGATTGCACCAGCACCGCGACGTCGAACACGACCAGAATGCTGACCTCGAGAATCAGCGAAACAGCCAGCACCTTCGCGGAAACGTCAACCCCGCGCCGGCTCAGCAAAAACACCGCCGCCACGGAGAGCCCCGCCCACACCTCCCAAGGCAAGTCAAGATGGAAGACCCGGTTGACCACGCCGCCCGTCAGCGCCCCGGATGTCCCCACCGCGCCCGCGACGAAACAGTTGTATCCCGCCAACGCGACAAACGCCCCCGACAACCCAGCCGGCCGCCCCAGCGCAGCAGTCAAGTAGGCGTAGAACCCGCCCGCGTTGGAGACGTACCGGCTCATCCGCGCGTACCCCACGCCGAACAGCAGCAACACGATCCCGGCGATCAAGAACGACGCAGGCATCCCGCCACCATTGCCGAGCGCGATCCCGAGCCCCGCGATGACGACCATCCCCGTCAACGGCGCGACGGCGGCGAGCACCAGGAACGCGATCCCGCCAGTACCGAGCGCATTAGCGCGAAGCCGCCCTTCAGCAGCCTCCGGCGACGCTTGCTGTGGCATTCCCAGCCCTCCCGCGATCAACTCCAGGGCGACTCGTGCCCCGCGAGCGTCCCAGTGTGCTAGCCGAGAGCCCCTTCCCCCTTGTCCCCGCAGGCAGAGGTCTTGGCAATGCGCGCACCCCCACCTCCCGTGAGGGGAACCCTCACAGCCCCAGATTCCCTCAGGGTTCCCCTCACGACCCTCTGACACCCCCGCACAGTCCCGTCACCGATGCACCCACCCATCGAGGCACCCACCCCACCCCCAACCCCGATACGGAGCCAAAAACACGGCGCGGGGGTGCTTGTCAAGGCATCTTTCCCGCCTTGACAAGCACCCCCGCGCCGTAGTCACACTCAACCTTCGGGGTGCCCCACGCCATCACCGGCCCGCAATGTCGCCGCCAGGCGACGAGCAAACTCCCCCGGCCGCCCCGCATACCCACTCTCCTCCCCCAAGAACCCCCCATGATGCGAAGGAAACATCACCACCTCCAACCCCAACTGACCAGCAATAGCCCGAGCAGTCCGAGAAGTAAACGTATCCCCAGTCTCCTCCCCCACCCCCACCACAACCCGCGTCCCCGCAGCCTTCAACCCCGCAACATCCGGCACATAATCAATTACCGGCCGAGACCGCTCAGACAACAACGGATCATCCCGCCGCCCGTCATCCTCGGCAGGCAACCCGAACTGCCCAGGCTCAGCAACCGGCAACGCGAAGTACTCCTCGGTAAACTCCCCAACCCAGCTAGTCATCGCGATAAACGCAGCCATCCCATACCCCCACCCCCGGGACAGATACACCTCCGTCATCGCATCACAAGCCCGCGCAGCAGACCACAGCGTCCGGCAACGCAGAAATAGCAGGCGGCTCATGCGCCACCAACGTCACGACATCCTCGGGATAAGCCGCGACCAACGCCAGTGCAGTAACCGCCCCGCCACTACTGGCGAACAAATCAACCGGCCCCGCACCAAGCGCCTCGATCACCGCGTGCACGTCCCCAGCCTGCACCTCAGGCCGATTCTCAACGCTGCCGTCAGACCGCGTACTACGGCCGAGCCCGCGCGGGTCATAGGTGACCACCGTCCGCTCCGGAAACCGTTCAGCCAGCGCGCTGAACCCACTGGCGTCCATCGGCTGCCCGATCATCACGAGCGGCCGGATCCCGTCGGTGACCGGCTGGTTCCGCACGTCGTAGACGATATCCGCGCCGTCAGTTTGAAGGTGAAACTCAGGCATAGCGACTCTCCCCTGTTCTCACGAGAACGAGCAGCCTACCCGACCACCGCGTCCGAAGGGTCCATTGTGGACCGCAGCATCGCGGAAGTCGTTCAGCTATGCTGGCCAGGTGACTAATCCGGCAGGCAGCAAGGGAATGCCGCGACCCGAGCGGGAGCGGCTGATCCTCGACGCCGCCGTCCAGGAGTTCGGCACACAGGGCTACGCGCACGCCTCGGTCGCCGCCATCGCCCGGCGGGCGGAAATTTCCAAACCGTTGGTATACGGCTATTTCGAGTCCAAGGACGGCCTCTACCTGGCCTGCCTGCACCGCGGTGCCGCCCCGCTGGTCGACGCCGTCACCGAAGCGCAGGCGGGCACCGGCCTGTCCCGCGCGCTGGGCACGCTGGAAGCCATCTTCCGCACCCTCGAACCGCGCCGTCTGGACTGGGCGGTCCTGTGGGATCCGACCCTGCCGCCAGGCTCCGCGGTCGACGAAGCGGCCCGTTCCTACCGACGGAAACTGTCGTCGCTCGGCGCGGAAGGCACGAAAGAAGCCTTGTCCTCAGCCGGTTTCGCCGATCCCGCCGACGCGTCGCTGTTCGCCCGCATCTGGTACGGCGCGGTCGCCGCCACCGTCAACTGGTGGCTGGAACATCCGGAGGAGCCCGCCGAAGTCACCACCCAGCGCTGCGCCCGGATCCTCACCTCGCTGCGCGGCTGACCTCGCAGTCGACCCACTCGAAGTATCCCGTTCCCGACACTGGCCGCTGCCGGAAAGTGCCGGAATATGTGTAAGCGCCGACATAACCGCGCCCGTGCCCGTACCGGAGTGGACTGTCCACAACAGCCTCCAGCGTCACGACCTCGTCCGCGCCGTCCCGGACCGTCCAGCGGAACCGCTCCGGCACCCGCATCTCCCGCCCGCGCGGATCGACCTCCGGCTCGACACGGTGCTCAACCTCGACCTGAACCTCGCGGAACGCCGCCGAGTCGCCATCGAGCGTGCGCAGGTGCGCGAACCGGCACGCCGTCGCCCCAGCCGCGCGGACGTCGGTGAGCAGCAGCTGGGTCCGGTCGTCCAGGTTGATGATCTGATAGGTGAAGAAGTCGATCGGCAGCTTGAGCCGCGGCGGCAGCGGCGTACGGCGAAGTGCTTGCGGGGACAGCGATCGCGCGTATTCCACGGTGCAGAGGCCGCCGATCTCGGTCTCGCCGGTGTCGTCGGTGATCATGCCGGTGAAGGTGGCGAGCAGGCTCAGGTGGTCGTACGCCAGGTTGCGCATGAACCACGACACCTGCCGGGTCGCGGTGATCTCCAGGTCCGCCGAGAAGCCGTCGTAACGCGCGTGCACCCGGTACGACGGGTGCGCCGCTTCGATGGCGAGGTCGGAATCCCATTCCAGCCGCGAACCGTCCTCGGCGAAGCGACAGTCGGTGCGGGAATCGTAGGCTCGGTAGTGGTGGTGCCCCGGCGCGGCGGTCGACGAGAGCACGGTCGTGGTGCGCCGGACGTCCGAGGTCGCGAGGTAGTCGTTGTCGAAGCAGACCGTGCCGGTGCTGCCGATCAGCGTCATGGTGTTGAGGTAGCGAAACGGCCGGGGCAACTCCGGCACGAAGACGCCGTAATGCGTCCACGCCCAGGTCCGCGAGCCCGGCTGCGGCCGCAGCAGCTCAGGCCGGTCGAACGGTTTCGCGGATTCCTCGATCCGCTGGTCGAAGCGGGGCAGCACCCGGTTCACCACGAACGGCGCGGCGGCGGTCAGCAGGCTCATCTTTCCTCCTCAGGGCCTATTACCCTAGAGTAAGTTACCCTAGGGTCACTTCGGAAGGGAGCAGTCGGATGACACGGTCCTGGTGGGGTTGGGGCGACACCGAGGAAGCGCTGACCGCCGCGGAGTCGGAAGCGCTGGTCGCGCGCACGGCCGCGTTCCTTCCCGCGCACGACTTCACCGACCACGCCCCGCCCTCACCGGACGACCTTCCGGTGCCGCGTTCTCGCCTCCGCCCGCCCGCCGCGCTGGCCCGGCTGTGCTCGGCCGACCCGGTCGACCGGCTGTCGCACGCGCGCGGCAAGGCGTTCCGCGACGTCGTGCGGAACCTCGAAGGACGGGTCGAAACGGTGCCGGACGTCGTCGCGCGACCGGAGACCGAGCAGGACGTGCTCGACCTGCTGGACTGGTGCTCGGTCAGCGGCACGCCGGTAATCCCTTACGGCGGCGGCAGTTCCGTCGTCGGCGGCATCGAGCCCCGGTTCCCCGCGCCCGCGGTGTCGATGGATCTCGAACGCCTCGACCAGGTCGTGGAGATCGAGCGAACGAGCCGCACCGCGCGGATCCAGGCGGGGGTGTACGGCCCCGCGCTGGAGGACCAGCTGCGTCCGTACGGGCTGACACTGCGGCACTATCCCCAGTCGTTCACGCACTCCACGCTGGGCGGCTGGCTCGCGACCCGCGCCGGCGGCCACTTCGCCACGCTGGCGACGCACATCGACGACCTCACCGAATCCCTGCGCGTCGTGACTCCGGCGGGCGTCAGCGAATCGCGCCGGCTGCCCGGTTCGGGGGCCGGACCGTCGCCGGATCGGTTGTTCCTTGGCTCCGAAGGCACACTGGGCGTGATCACCGAAGCCTGGATGCGCCTGCAGGAACGTCCGCGCTGGCAGGCGAAAGCGTCAGTGAGTTTCGCGCGGTACGCCGACGCAGTGCAGGCGACCCGGGCAGTCGCCCAGTCCGGCCTGTACCCGGCGAACTGTCGCCTCCTCGACACCGCCGAGGCGTTCCTCAACACCGGCGTCCAGACGGACGGGTTGCTGCTGCTCGCCTTCGAGTCCGCCGACCATCCGGTGGACGCTTGGCTGGACCGCGCGCTCGAACTGACCGCAGACCACGGCGGCACGGTCACCGCCCGCCGCGGCGAATCCGGTTCGACCTGGCGATCGGCGTTCCTGCGCATGCCGTACCAGCGCGACGCGCTCGCCCGCCGGTCGATGGTGGTGGAGACCTTCGAGACCGCCTGCACCTGGGACGCGTTCGAGTCGCTCCACGAGGCAGTCACGACGGCCGCCAACGCGGCGATCGCCGAAATCTGCGGCGCGGGCGTGGTGACCTGCCGGTTCACCCACGTCTACCCCGACGGCCCCGCGCCGTACTACGGCATCTACGCGACTGGCCGATGGGGCAGCACCGTCGCGCAGTGGGACGAGCTGAAAACCGCGGTGTCCGAAGCACTTCTGGCCAACGGCGGCACGATCACCCATCATCACTCGGTCGGCCGCGACCACCGCCCGTGGTACGACCGGCAGCGCCCGGACCCGTTCGCCGCCGCCCTGTCCGCCGCGAAGAACGCGCTCGACCCGGCAGGCGTGCTGAACCCGGGCGTCCTGATCCGGTAACCCGTCATCGCCGCAGGTACCGCAACGCCCGCGCCGCCGCGTGACTGCCGCACATCCCGTGCGCGCCCGGCCCCGGCGGCGTGGCCGCGGAACACACGAAGTGGCCCGGAACGCCAACGTCGTACGGCTGCCAGGTCGCGCGCGGACCAAACACCAGCTGCCGCACGTCCTTCGCTCCGGTGAGGATGTTCCCGCCGACGAAATTCGGGTTCCCCACAGCGAATTCCGCCGACGACGTGGTCACCGAACCGAGCACCCGCTCCCGGAACCCGGGCGCGAACCGTTCGATCTGCGCGGTGATCGCCTCGGTCGCGTCGCCGGTGTAACCATGCGGCACATGCGCGTACGCCCACACCGGATGCACATCACCGACCGAACGGGACGGATCGGCCAGGTACTGCTGTCCCAGCAACACAAACGGCCGTTCCGGCATCCGTCCGTTGTGGACTTCTCGCTCTCCCGAAGCGACTTCCGCCGCCGATCCTCCCAAGTGGACCGTCCCAGCCGCCCGCGCCTCCGGCGAACGCCACGGAATTCCGCCCTGCACCGCGAAGTCCACTTTGAACGCACCAGGACCGTAACGGAACCGCTCGTACGCACGTCGGATCCGCGGTGGCAACCGGTCGCCGAGCACCGACGCCAGTGTGCGTGGCCCGACATCCCACACCACGACGTCCGCGCGCGGCAGCTGCGAAACCGACCGCACCCGCACCCCGGTCTCGATCTTGCCGCCGAAGTCGGCCACCAACGCGGCCAACGCGTCGCTGATCGCCCGCGAACCGCCCTCGGCGACCGCCCAGCCGTGCCGGTGCCCAGCGGTGAGAATGCCGAGCCCGATCGCCGACGACAGCGGCCGATCCAGCGGACGGAACGCGTGCGCCGCCACCCCGAGCCACAGCGCGCGGGCCTGCTCGGTACGGAAGTACCGGGCCAGCACGGTTGCCGGCGCGAGCGTCGGCAGACCGAACCTTCCCAGCAGCAACGGATGTTTCGGCACTCGTAGCAGCGGACCGAGGATGTCCTCGCTCAACGCGTCGTAGTTCTGCGCCGGTGCGGAGAACAGCGCGGACCAGCGACGCTCGTCCGGGCCGAGCCCGGCGGCGGTGTCGGCGACCGAGGTCCGCAGGACGCCAGCGGTGCCGTCGTCGAGCGGGTGCACGCAGTCGATCTCCGGCAGTCGCCAGCGCAGGCCGTACCGATCGAGCCCGAGGTCGGTCAACACCGGCGAGCCGACCGCCATCGGATGCGTCGCGGAGCAGTGGTCGTGGCGCAGGCCGGGGACGATCGCCTCGTAGGTGCGGGTGCCGCCGCCGATTTCGTCGGCGGCCTCCAGCACCGTCACGTCGACCCCGGCGCGCGCCAGCACGGCCGCCGCGGCGAGCCCGTTGGGTCCGCTGCCGACCACCACCGCCGTAGTCATGCCGGCACGCTGCTGGTCTTGGCCTGGTTCGCGGTCCAGGTGACGGTGAGCGGGATCGGGCCGTTCGGCAGCCACGGCTGCTCGTTTACCGCGTCGGCCACCGTCCAGTGGCCCCGCTCGACCACGCCCAGCGCCGCGTCAATCACCTGGTAATGCTGCACCTTCGAGTGGATGGCCTGCGACTCGACCCACACCACGATCCACTCTCCGGGCGCGAAGCCGACCCGCTTCTGCACCGCGTTGACGAAGTCGAGGCCGTGCAGGTGCCCGTCGCCGAAGTTGAACCCGAGGATGGAGTTGCAGCCGAATTCGGCCTCCCGCACGGTGCGCGTCTCGAGGTCCGGCAGGTTCTTCGCGAGCACTGAGAACAGCCCGCGGCCCTGGCTGTGCATCGACCGCCACGCGATCGTCTGCTGCATGGTGATTTCCGCGACCTCGGCCGGGTAGCCCATCGCCTGCAGCTGGTCGACCTGGTTCTTCGTCGGCCGGTGCGGCAACGTGTTCAGCTTCGCCTCGGCACCCGGCGCGAACGCCCACAGCGCCGACGCCCAGTTGCCCGCGTACTGCCGCATCGACGGCAGGAACGACACCAGATCCGGCCGCAGGTTGCCGAGCACCGGGAAGAACAGCAGCGCGGCCGCGATCACGACGCCGAGCCAGCCCGGCGTCAGGTCGCCGACGCCGTATCCGGCGCTCGCCGGGAAGCCGAGGAACAGGAAGATCGCGAGGTAGCCGAAGAGAATGTTCCACTCCAGCGGCACGGCCAGCGGGAACGTGGACGTGATGAACAGGTGGAACACCACCATCAGCGCGACCCCGGCGAGCGTGACCCAGTGATTGGTGGAGAACAGCAGCACCAGCGGCGTGATGATCTCCACCG
Source organism: Amycolatopsis sp. WGS_07 (assembly GCF_045278895.1). Lineage (NCBI taxonomy): Bacteria > Bacillati > Actinomycetota > Actinomycetes > Pseudonocardiales > Pseudonocardiaceae > Amycolatopsis > Amycolatopsis sp. WGS_07. The sequence goes on from NZ_CP136053.1 coordinate 1,041,629, forward strand.
TCGTCCCGCCGACGTGCGCCATGAACGACGCGAGCTTCGACGGCCGGATATCGTTCGGGAAGTCCCGGTAATGCGCCCGCTTCAGCCATTTGAACGGAACGCACGGGCTGTTGGACACCATCGGCGGCACCACATTCGTGAAGTGCTTGCCGAATTTCGAGACGCCCGCGCCGATCCACACAATGCAGATCAGCAGCTTCGCCGCGATGATCATGTTCACGAACGGCAGGAAGGCGAAGAACACCAACGCGGGCAGATACTGTTCACCGCGAGCGGCGAGGAAGATCGTCTTGTCCCGCAGTCCATTCAGGACGTACAGCACGATCGGCGCGATCAGCAACGCCGGGCGAACCAGGCCTGAGGTGTTGCCGGGCAGCGCGGCCGACAACGCCGCGTCCGGGGCTCCCGGCAGGACGATCGCGGTCAGCAGCGAGGCGAGGAAAGCCAGGTACAGCAGCACATCGAAGCCGCTTCGCCGGTCGCCCGCGGTGAACGGGACGCGCCTCCACGGCCGCAACCGGATCGTGCCGGGCCGCGCCCAGAACAGGATCCCGCCGGTCATCGGCTTGAACTTGCCCGCGATCGGTCCCCAGGAACCGGCGACACCGACCGCTTCCAGCAATACCGTCCACAGCACGAGCTTTTGGTAAACCACCGGCTCGTGCCACCACGCGGCGACGTCCCAGAACGGGCCGACGCCGGACGTCGCGGTGGCAATCGCCACTCCGGCCAGCACGTACAGGAAGATCAGCTTCACCACATACGTCGCCGGAATCATCTTGGGCGAGCCGAAGCCGAACTGGACCCAGTGCAGCGCGAGCGCCTTGGTCCGTTCAAAAAGTGGCTTCCGCAGGAAGGTTTCCGGATCGACCGGGGGAAAGTCCCCTGTCTTGAACCCCATTGTTCTCCGCCTTTCTCCGGGCAGCATCGACCGGACCCGCGAATGCGGGCACGGATTTTTCTTTCAGCAGCGAGGAATCAGCCGGCCGCGGCGAGTTCGCGGCGCAGCGCGGGTTTGTCGATCTTGCCGACCGGGTTCCGCGGCAGCGCGGGCACGATGTCGATCCGCACCGGCACCTTCACCCGCGTCAGCCGGGCCCGGCAGTGGTCCAGCAACTCGTCCTCGCTCACCACCGCCGAGGGGTACAGCGTCACGGTCGCGACCGGCAGTTCGCCGAGCACCGGATGCGGCGCGCCGACCACCGCGGCTTCCAGCACCGCCGGGTGTGCGTGCAGTGCGTTCTCGATCTCCTTGGGGTAGAGGTTCTCCCCGCCCCGGATGATCATGTCCTTGATGCGGTCGACCAGGACGAGGTAGCCGTCCTCGTCGAACCGCCCGACGTCGCCGGTGTGCAGCCAGCCGTCCACGATCGTCGCGGCCGTGTCCTCGGGCCGGTTCAGGTAGCCGCGCATCACGTTCGGCCCGCGCACCACCACCTCGCCCGGACCGTCGGTCAGCCGGCCTTGTGGATCCATCAGCGCGACCTCCTGGCCGGGCAGCGGACGCCCGACAGTGCCCGGTTTACGCGGCCCGGCCAGCGGATTCAGCGTCGAAGCACAGCTTCCTTCGGACAGCCCATACCCTTCGACCACCACCACACCGAACCGTTCCTCGACCCGCTCGATCAGCTCGGCGGGCATCGGCGCGGCCCCGCACACCACCAGCCGCAGCGACGAGGTGTCCGGCCGCACCGTCTCCGGAAGCTCGGCCAGCCGCGCGTAAATCGCTGGCACAGCGGAGAAATACGTCGGACGGACGCGTTCGACCGTGTCGAAGAAGTCGTCGGCGCGGAATCTCGCGGTGATCGTCGAGCGGCCGCCGGCGAGCAGCGGCGCGAGCACGCTGACCACGATCCCGTTGACGTGAAACAGCGGCAGGATCAGCAAGCTGTGATCCGCAGGGCCGAGTTCGAGCGCGTCGACGATCATTTCCGTCATCGCCCGCACATTCGCGTGATCGAGGACCACGCCTTTCGGCCGTCCCGTGGTGCCGCTGGTGTAGATGAGCAACGCGACCGCATGATCGTCGTCGGCCACCGACCCCTCGTCCGGGGAGGCCGTCTCCAACTCCTCGATCCGCAGCGTCACCAGGTCCGAATCGCCTTGCCCCACCACGACTTTCGCGCCCGCGTCGGCGATCTGGAACGAGGCTTCGCCGTCGGTCAGCTCCGGGTTCACCGGCGTGACCGCGGCACCGAGCCGCCAGGCCGCGAACAACACCACCGCGAACTCGATCCGGTTCGGCAGCAACACCGCGACGACGTCGCCCGCGCCGACTCCCTTGCCCGCAACGCGGCCGCCGCGCTGCGCACCCGCACCGCGAAACCAGCGTTGCCGAGTTCGCCGTGTTCGTCGCTGAGACAAGGCAGGTTCGGGCTCCGCCGAGCCCGTTCTTCAGGCAGCGCCGCGAGGTGCATCGTCGAAGTCCTTTCCCAGGGCGGCTTAGTGGGAAATGACGGTAAGGACGGGGCGTGACCTGGGCCATAGGCCGCAGAACCGAAGGTGGCGCGGGTCGTTGTGCCGGGGTCACAACCGCCTGCACCGAGGGGGTGAACGGTGCCGCTCGCCTGTCGCCGGGGCGCTCCGGTGGTTACCCTGACCGCCATGTCCGACGCCGTCGACGCCGTCGTGGCCGAGATCGCGCACGCCATCGACGCCGATCTCCCCGCGCGCACCACCGAACTCACCGACTGGTTCATCGAGGTGATCCCGGAGTTCCGGCACGACGAGACGGTGCGCAAGCTCATGATCGCCAGCACGTCGGCGAATCTGGTCGCGATCCTCGACATGCTGTCGCATTCCATCCCGCTCGACCGGATCACCGTCCCGCCCGCCGCGGCCGAGTACGCGCGCCGGTTCGCCCAGCACGAGCTGTCCCTGGAGGCGCTGCTGCGCGCGTACCGGCTCGGCGAGCACCGGTTCGAGCAGTGGGCGATCGAGGCGCTGGGGCGGCAGCCGAACATCAGCACCCAGGTCGCGCTCGGCGTGCTCGCCGAACTGTCGCGGCGCACCAACCGCTACATCGACCAGGTCATCGAGGGCCTCATCGACATCTTCGAGACCGAACGCCGACGCTGGAGCAGCCGCACCGGCGCGGCCAGGGCGGCGCAGATCCGGCTGGTGCTCGAATCGGACACACTGACCGAGGATTCCGCGCAGCAACTCCTCGCTTTCCCGATGCAGCAGTGGCATCGCGCGGCGGTCGCCTGGCTGCCCGCCGAGGGCGCGGGCGAACTACAGGCCGCGGCCCGGCTGCTGCAGGAGGTGTGCGGACGCGGGCCGGCGCTCACCATGCTCGCCGACGACCGCACGCTGTGGAGCTGGACGGTCAGCATGGAACGCGACGATGTCGAGGTCGACCGGCTCCGCTCCGGCGTGGCGGACATCGGCGGCGGCCTGCGGCTGGCCTTGGGCGCGCCGGGCTACGGGCTGGCCGGATTCCGCGGATCGCTGCGCGAGGCGGTCCGGGCGCGAGCCGTCGCGGAGACCGACGAGGACCAAGATCAGAGCGTCGTGCTGTTCGACGACGTCGCGATCGCCGCGCTGCTCACCGAACAGTCCGACGACGTGTACCGCTGGATCGCGCGGGTCCTCGGAGACCTCGTCGCCGACGATCCCGGCACCGAACAACTGCGCGAGACGCTGCGGGTCTTCCTCGACACCGACGGCAGCTACACGCACGCCGCCGCCCGCCTGCACCTGCACAAGAACACCGTCCACTACCGAGTCCGCAAGGCCGAGGAACTGTGCGGACGGCCGCTTTCGGAGCACCGGCTGGAAGTGGAGGTCGCCCTGCGCGCGGCCACCTTGCTGCGCAAGCGGCTGCCGTGGAACGAACCCGGCTGACCCGTTCGTCCATTGTGGATTGGTTTGCCTTCGCGCGCCGCCGTGTTAGCCTGACGCCGTGCTGCGCTTCCTTACGTCTGAGCGACTCGTAACCCAGCGCGCCGGCTGAACCAGGCTGCCGGCGCGCGATGCCGGCGTACGCCGTCTTCTTCGGGACCTGGCCCCTTTTCCCGCCAGACCTCTCTTCCCGGAGAAACGCCATGTCGCTGAGCACCTTTTCGTCCGCCCCGTACACCTCCGCCCCGGCCATGCTGGTCCGCCGCCGGATCGCGACCTACTTCGTCGGCGGCATCGACCAGATCCCCGGCCTCGTCGCCACGCTGAGCCAGCACGGGAAGCTGATCCACGAGCTGTCCGTCGACGTCCGCGAAGGCGTCCGGGAAAGCAGCATGGTCAGCACCGTCCTGGTCAGCCCCGACGCGCTCGACCCGCTGCTGGACGCCCTGCGCGACCTGCCGTCGGTCGTCTCCGCGGAGCTGGCCTGACCCCTTGCGGCGGTGACTTAGAATGATCATCCGTACCAGCAGCGTCACCCTCGCGGGTGATCCGGCACGCGGGGGCAGTCATCGGCGGCGACGAGTCGGGTCCGGCGTTGCGGTTCGCCGTGCTCGGACCGGTCCGCGCCTGGTACGGCGACCAGCCGGTGGCGCTCGGCCCGGTCCGCCAGCAGGCCGTGCTGGCGGTCCTCCTGCTCGACCGCGACCGCGCCCGCACCGCGGACGACCTGCTGCGCACGATCTGGGGCGGTGCCCCGCCGTCGAGCAAGACCAACCTGGTCTCGGTCTACCTCTACCGGCTCCGCGCCGCCTTCCGCGCGGCCGGGGTGCCAGGCGAGGTAATCAGCAGCGGACCGGCCGGGTACCGGTTCGTCGCTGACGCCTACCTCGACGCCGCCCACCTGGACGAACTGCTCGAGGCGAGCTGCGCTGACGACGCGGAAGCCGCCCTCACCCAGGCCACCGCATTGCTCGGCGGCGAACCACTGGCCGGACTGCCCGGCGACCACGCGGCAGCAGAACGCGAACGCCTCGCCAACCGCGGCCTCACCGCCTGGCGGCAGCTGACCGAACTGTGGATCCGCGAGAACCGGCTGACCCCCGCCATCGACGCGCTGACCAAACTGGTCGCCGCCCATCCGCACGACGAACCGCTGGTCGCGCTCCTCATGCGCGCCCGCTACCGCGGTGGCTGGACGTCCGACGCCCTGCGCGACTACCGCGACCTGCGCCGTCGCCTGATCACCGACCTGGGCGTCGAGCCAAGCCATACCCTGCGCATGCTGCACGAAGCGATCCTCCGAGACGACGCTTCAGCGGTCGAAACCCCACGCAGAAACGAGCTACCACCAGACATCTCGAACTTCGCCGGACGAGACGCGGTTGTCGACGCGATCGCCGCTTCGCTGGCACCACGCCCCGGCGACGCACCCCGGCTCGCCGCGGTCGACGGGATCGCCGGAGTCGGCAAATCCGCAGTTGTCGTCCACCTCGCGCACCGGCTGCACCCCGCGTACCCGGACGGCGCGCTCTTCCTCGACCTCCACGGCTATACCGCCGGACGCACCCCGCTCAGCCCGTCCGACGCCCTCGGCCGACTCCTGCGCACCGTCGGCGTGGCAGACCGCGAAGTGCCCGATGACCTGGACGAACGTGCCGCAGTGTGGCGTGCCCGGACCGCCGACGCGCGGCTCCTGCTCGTCCTCGACAACGCGGCGTCCGCCGAACAAGTCCGGCTGCTCCTGCCCGGCGGCAGCGGCAACGCGGTCCTCGTGAGCAGCCGGGGCCGCCTCGCCGGACTCGACCCGGACAGTCAGTTCACCCTCGACGCCCTGCCAGAGGCCGTGGCCGTCGAACTGCTCACCGCGCTGATCAACGACACCCGCGCCTTTGCCGAACCCGCCGAGGTCTCCGCCGTCGCCCGGCTGTGCGGCGGCCTCCCGCTCGCACTGCGGATCGTCGCCGCACGGATGCGCAGCCGTCCACAGTGGACCTTCGCGCATCTAGCGGCCCGCTTATCCGAACGCCGCCTGCACGAACTCGCCGACGGCCCGCGCAGCATCGAGGCCGCGTTTTCCCTTTCCTTTCAACGCTTATCGCCAGCCGAGCAACGCGTGTTCCGTCTGCTGGGCGAAATCCCCGGCGTGGCACTGGACAGGCATTGCGTGGCCGCGCTAGCCGCCATCCCCGCGACCGAGGCCGAGGAGCTGCTGGAGAACATCGTCGACGCGAGCCTGCTCGACCTCGTCGCGCTCGACCGATACCGCCTGCACGACCTGGCCACCGACTACGCCCGCAGGCTCGCCGCCGAAACCCCGGATCCGCAAGCGCTGGACCGGGTCCTGGCCTACTACGAAGCCGCCGCCCGGGACGCGCACGCGCAGCTGACCGGCGACGGAGACCTCCCCAGTGCGAACGCGTGGCTGACCGCCAACCGGGTCGCGCTGGTGGAACTGGTCGAGTACGCCGTCGCGAACGACCGGCTCGACGCCGCCGCCCGGATCGCCACAGTGGTCGCCGAACTGTTCACCATGCACGCCTGGTTCAGCGACGCCCGCCGGATCCATGAATGCGTCCTCGCCGCCGGTCCGGACGACGACGCTCCATTGTGGATGAATCTGGCGCACGTCCACGGCATGCGCGGTGCGTACCAGCAAGCGTGGGACTGTTTCATCCGTGCGGAGAAAGGCTTCTCCCGCAGCGGCGACGAAAAGGGCGTAACGCGCGCGCTGGCCGGTCTCGGCGCCGCAGCCCGCGCGCTGGGCCGATACCGCGAAGCCGCCGGATACCTGGAACGCGCACTCGCCGAAGCCAACCGGCTCGAATACTCGACGCCGATGTTCACCGTGCTGCCGAACCTCGCGATGGTCCACGAGCAGAACGGCCGCTACGACCTGGCCCTAGAGCACGCGCGCACCGCCGTGGAACTGGCCGCCGAACTCGGCGACAGCCGCCGGCACTGCGCCATGCTGGGTCACCTCGGCGAACTGCTGCGCGATTCCGGAGACTTGGCGGAAGCCGCGCAGGTCCTCACCGACACCGTCGAGCTGGCGCAGCGCACCGGAAACGTCCGGGTGCACGCCCAAGCGCTCACCGAACTGGGCGCGGTCTCGTTGCGGCAAGGCGACCCGGACACCGCGATCCGCCACCAGCTGGCCGCACTGGACATGGTCGACGCGGACGCTCTCGAGACGATGATCATGCTCCGCACCCACCTGGGCGAGGCCTACCTCGCCGCCCGCCGCGCGGCCGATGCCGCCACCCAGTTCACGACCGTGCTCACGCTGACCGACCGAGCCCCGAACCCAGTGGCCCGCACCCGCGCGCTGGCCGGTCTGTCCCGCTGCTCGTGAGTGCTAATGCCGGTTCTAACCGGCACCAACACTCACGACACCCTCGGACCGCGGCCGGTCGTGCGCACCTATGCCATCGTCGGCACGCCCGGGATGGAATCTGGATGAAATCGCCCGCCGCCAGTGATTTTCCCCCTTCAGTCCCTCTTGACCAGGTGATCACCGCGCCCGGAAACTGCTGGCACGCCCCGGGCAGCCGCGCCCGGGACCACTGGAGGGACCAGATCTTGCGACTTCTGAAGAAAGCCTGCCTGCTCCTCGCCGGGGCGGTGACCGCGGCGGGCGTGACCGTTCTCGGAGCGGGCGCCCCGGCGTCGGCCGCCGACTGCAGCCACGTGTACTTCCTCGCCGACGGGCACCTCAACGGCACCACCGGCGCCACCTGGGACGTGAACCACACCGTCGCGCCGCCCGGGGCGCATCTGGAGAAATTCCTTTACGACGACGGCATCATCCCGGTCGTCGAACCGCACGACCTCGACACCACGCAGAAGTACGCGGGCCCCGCGCTGGAGAAGAAGGTCACGGACTTCCACCAGTCCTGCCCCGGCACGCCGATCACGCTCGTCGGCTACTCGTTCGGCGCGCTGATCTCCGGCAACGTCGTCGCGAGCCTCGCGAGCAAGAACGCCGTACCGCACAACCTGCTCAACGCCGTGCTGATCGCCGACCCGCGGCACGCCGTGCACACCAGCGGCGTCGAGGGCCCGGCCGGCGGCATCATGTCGGTCGCCCCGGACGGTCCCGGCATGCACACCACCGGCCCGCGGAACTTCGGCGACATCAAGGTCGCGAACATCTGCCGGCACGACGACATCATCTGCAACGCGGTCAACCCGGTCTCGAACGCGCAGGGCTTCATCGGCGAAATGCAGCGCTTCAACACCGCACACACCGCGTACGGCGACCCGGACCCCAACCGCAGCCCGTGGCACAACCCGGCCGCCTTCGAGAACTCCGGCGACCTCATGCTGGCCCCGTCGGCCCCGATCACCTGGGGCGGCCCCGCCTTCCCCGCCCCCATGCCGCGTGATGTGCTGAACTCCAACCCCGTCTACCAGGGCGTGATCGACGGTCTCAGCAAGTCCGGAGACACCCTGGACTGGGCGAACGTGCTCAACTCCTTCGGCCTTCCCGGCGACCAGGTGATCCACGAGATGATCGCCGCGCTAGAAGCCGCGGGCAAATACTGGTGACCTGTTCCGCGCGCGGCACCCGCTTCCACCGGGTGCCGCGCGCGGCGCCGCTCGCCCGATCGCGCAGACTGGGTTCCCCACCAGCGAAAGGGCACCCCACATGCGTTTGGCCGACAAGATCACCCTGATCACCGGCGCTTCAAGCGGAATGGGCCGGGCGGCGGCCCGCACGTTCGCCCGCGAAGGCGCGACAGTCGTCGTCACCGACATCGAAGACGCCGACGGCACCGCCGTAGCCGAGGAAATCCGCACCACCGGCGGCCAAGCCGAATACCGCCGCCTGGACGTCACCGACGAAGACTCCTGGACCGCCGCGATCGCCGACGTCCTGGACCGGTACGGAAAGCTCGACGTACTGGTCAACAACGCCGGCATCAGCGGCACCTACGACCCAGACCTCACCAGCACTGCGTTCTATGACCGCTTGATGCAGGTCAACGCCCGCGGAGTGTTCCTGGGCATCAAACACGGCGCCGCGGCGATGTCCGGCCGCGGCGGCTCGATCGTGAACCTGACGTCGATCTCCGCCTCGATCGGCCAGCCCGGAGTCCACTTAGGATACGGCGCTTCCAAAGCCGCGATTAAGTCGATGACCACCACCGCATCGGTGCACTACGCGAGGGACGGCATCCGCGTCAACGCGGTCGCCCCCGGCGTGCTGCCGCCGATGCGCACCTCCCGCGGCTCCACCGACCCGGTCTGGCGCGCGAAGCAGATCGAAGGCATCCCGCTGGGCCGCGCCGGCGAGGTCCAGGAGGTCGCCGATGTGATCCTGTTCCTGGCTTCCGCGGAATCCTCGTACGTGACCGGAGTAGAAATCCTGGCAGACGGCGGTTTCACGGCGCAGTAGCGCCACTACCCGGTACCGTTCTGGGGCGAGACGAAGGCGAGGCCCGATGGAGCTGAGGCAGGTCGAACACTTCCTCGCCGTAGTGCGGCACCGCAATTTCACCCGCGCCGCCCAGGACGTGCACGTCGTGCAGTCCGCGCTCAGCGCTTCCATCCGGAAACTGGAAGCCGACCTGGGCGCGGAACTGTTCGACCGCACCACCCGCCGAGTAACCCTCACCCCCGCCGGCGAGGCCCTGCTCCCGCTGGCCCACCGGATAGCGACAGAAGTAGACGCCGCCCGAGGCGAAGTAGCCGCAGTGACCGGCCTGGCCTGCGGCCGAGTGTCGATCGGCACCATCCAAACCCTGACCGTCATCGACCTCCCCGCGAAACTAGGCGAATTCCGCGCCCGCTACCCAGGAATCCGCCTACGCGTACGAGAAGGCACGATCCCCGGCCTGACCGCCGCGGTCTCGGACGGCGAACTAGATCTGTCCTATGTAGGCGGTCCGCTGCCAGAGGACCTGGCAGAATTCGCCAGCTGGCAGCAAAACCTGGTCCTGCTCACCCACCCAGGACACCGCCTGTCCTCCCGCCGCCGAGTACGCCTAGCGGAGCTGGACGGCGAACCATTCGTCGACTTCACCGGCAGCGGCCTGCAAGTATTGGTAGACCACGCCTTCACCGAAGCCGGTGCCCGCCGTGATCAGGTCTGCGAGGCAACCAACGTTGCACTGCTAGTCGACCTGGTCGCCGCAGGCCTAGGCGTCACCGTGGTCCCCGAACAAGTCGCCGCCCGATCCGGACTGCCTTTCGCCCACCTGACCCAGCCACCCCTGGCCCGCACGATCTACCTGACCGGCCGCTCGGCAAACCTCACCAACCCGGCCGCTCGGGCACTGCTGGCGCACCTCCTCGCCTGACCCCACGCACCGGCGCGAGGATCAAGGCGAACCCGACCAACCCAAGCACCAGCGCGACGGTCGTCAACCCGGTAAGCCCAGCGACGAAGGCCAACGCGAACGCCCGCCAGCCAAACCGCCGCAGCAACTGGACCACATCCCGAGTCGACTGCTCCTGCTCCACAGCGGCTTCGCTGAGCCCAGCGGCTTCAGCGGCGTCCGCAGCCCCGGCGGCTTCAGCGGCTTCGGCGGTCCCGGCGGCTTCGGCGATTTCTGTAGCCCAGGGGGCTTCAGCGGCTTTGCTGAGCCCAGCAGCTTCGGCGACTTCAGCGGCTCCGGCAGCCCAGGCGGTTTCGGCAGCCCCAGCAGCTTCGGCGGCTTCGGCAGCCCAGACAGCTTCAGCGTTGGCGGCGGCGCTGAAGGAGACGTCGTTCGGCGCGACCGCGCCGAAGAGACCGTGGTCCGGCGGGATGCCACCGAAGGCACCTTCCTCCGCGGCCCCACTGACGGCACCGTCTTCAGCCACAGTCCCACCGGCGGCACCGCCTCCAGCCACAGTCCCACCGGCGGCACCGCCTCCAGCCACAGTCCCGCCGGCAGCACCTTCGCCTGGCCCGGTGCCACCGGCGCCACTGTCGCCTGGAACGGTCCCGCGAGCGCTCGCCCCTTCCTCAGGACAACGCTCGCCAGTCCAGCCCGAAGCCGCTCCACCAAGCCTGAGTTCCGCAGCCCAGGCGGCAAAGTCAGCCGAGCCGGTCCGGCCGGAAGTCTCTTCCTCACCGCCAGCACAGTCCGGCACCAGACCATCCGCACACGACTCGGAGCCAACGGCACGGCGCGGATCAGCACCCGACGCCACCTCACCGTGCGGCACCAGACCGTCCGCACTCGCCTCGGCGCCAGCGGCACCGCACGGGTCAGCACCCGAGGCCGCACGACTGGACGCCGCACCGTCCTCGCTCGCACCGCCGCCAGCCGCATCACCCGCAGCAGAACCATCGGTACCCGCGGCCACACCGCCGACCACATGACCCGTAGCAGCACCCCCGCCATCAGCTCCGGACGTCGCCCCAGCGTCGCCGGACCGGTCCGCCGACACCCCGCCACGGTCGTGGCAACCGTCGAGACACCGATCGACGCCTCGATCGTCATCCCTCCAGCCGGAACTCTCGCCGGAATCACCAGCCGCAGACGTCATGGGCTGAGTATTGGCCCGCGCTCGCCATCCAGTCCAACGCCTGTTTTCGCTGCGATTCAGCGATGAAATCGATCGCCAACCCGAAAGCCCGTCGACCAAAGCAGCCGCCGTCGACTCGACGGCACCGAGGATCAGCCGAAGACCACCTCCTCACTCCCGACCAGCTTCACGCCCGCCGCCGACAGTTCCGCGTCAACCCGTGCGCTCTCCTCCGCGGCGGAGAGTTCGTCGTCATAGGTGGCGTGAGCGTCTTGTACCAGGGTGACCTCGTGCCCCCGCTCAAGGGCGGCCAAGGCGGTAGCACGAACACAGAAGTCGCTCTGCATCCCGGCCAGCACCAACGGCACCGAATCCGGCAGCAAGGAACCCAGCGGGGTATCGGCGAACGAATCGGGTGTCTGTTTGTCGACTATGTGCTCGCCCGGGCGGACCTCATGCACCAGTTCCCAGCCGGAGGTGCCGGGAACGTCGGGATCGTCACCGGTGCCGTTGTTCCGGATGTGCACGACCTGAGCACCCGCGGCCCGCGCCCGTTCGAGGACGCGCGAGATCGCGGCGGCAACCCGGTCGGCGTCGGGTACGGGGGTGGGCGGGAGAAGCATGTTGTTCTGGACGTCGATGAGAAGCAGCACGGGAACCATGCCAGAAGCATCTCAGCCACCACCGACAAAAAACGCGGCTCGGCCGAAAGACCTCGGTTACGAATCCCGACGTTCCCGCGCGGCATCCTGCTTGCCGGACGGTCGCGGATGCGGCATCGGACGTTGCCGGGCGACCGGGTAACGGGCCAGCGGATGCGCCTCGTCGAGCCGGTGACGGGCACGGCGCGGCACGTCGTCCGACGGGGAGACCCACCGGCGCGCCGAATCGTCCGACGGGACGGCGGGAGGCGGCGGAGCAACAGGGCGACGCCGGGCGGCGCGGCGCAGGAACACCACGGCCAGCACCACGAACACCGCGGCGACGGCCACCAGGAGCCACCAAGCTTGCATTCGTCCTCCCGTCTGGGTGGGTCGCACGCAAGGGTGCCCGTTCAGCCCGTCGGCAGCGCGATGTCCACACCGCCGGGTGTCACCGGAACGGGGTAGTTTGCTGGATAATCACGGCAGGAGCGCGCCGTGCGGGTCCGGTGGCAACGACCCCGGCCGGGAACCAGCGAGGCTCCGGAACAGCGCGACGCTTCACCACGCGACCAGACACACCAGCACCCGCCTCACCCGCTCGACAAGGCGCACCGGCGATGCCCCTCACCGCGCGGCAAGGCACACCAGTGCCAACCTCATCGTGCGGCGCACCGACACGAACCACACCGCCCGACGAGGCACACCGACGGTGACTCGTCAACCGGCACGGCCTACCAGCGCGAACCTCATCGCATGGCGAAACGCACCAGCAACAGCCTCACCGCACAACCAGGCGCACCAGCACCGGCCTCACTCGCACGACACGGCCCACTAGCGCCAACCTCATCGCACGACGTAGCGCATCGACAGCAACCTCACTGCCCGACCAGGCACACCGACACCGACCTCAACCGCACGACACGACCCACCAGCGTCAACCGCACCACACGACGAACCGCCAGCAGCAACCTCACCGCACAACCAGGCCCACCGGCACCGACCCCACTCGCACGGCAAGACACACCGACGTCAACCTCACCGCACAACCAAAAGCGTCGAAGACAGCATCTCAGCAACCCGCAGCCAACCCCACCGCCGAAAGCCTCACTTCAACCCATCCCGCAGGGCCGAAACCCGGTCCACCGCCGCAGTAAACTCACCGCTCGGCAGCGATCCATCCGACAACCCCGCCGCCAGCGCGGACGCCGCATCGTCACCCTGGCCCACATCCCGAGCCGAGGCCAGGATCAAATCCATCCCTGCCTTAGCCGCCAGCGCCGCACGGTTTCCCGGCCCGCCATAGGATTTCAGCGCGCCAGCCTCCAAAGCATCCGTCACGGTCACCCCGGAGAACTTCGTGCCGGTTCGGAGTTCCTGCACCACCGCGGGAGAAAGCCCAGCCGGACGGGCGGCGTCCAACGCGGGATACACCGCCCACGAGAGCATCACCAGTTTCACCCCCGCGTCCACCACCGGGTGGTACGGCGCTTCATCCTTCGCACGCAGCTCAGGCAGCGGGATGTCCAGGGTTACCGGGCCGACATCCGTGTTGCTTCCCGCCGGGACGGCACCCAGGCCAGGGAAATGCTTCGCCGTCGCCGCGACGCCCGTCGCCTGCTGGGCCGTCACGAAATCCCGGCCGAGTGCGCCGGCTACCTGCGGATCGCGGCTGTAGGAACGGCCGTACTTGTCGATGAAATTCCCCGATTGGCGGTAGACATCCAGAACCGGCGCGAGATTCACGTTCATCCCGACCCCGGCGAGGTTCTGCCCGGCCCCAGTACCAGTGGCTTTGGCCGCCGCCGCGGGGTCCGCGGACTCCGCGACCTGCTTCGCCGACAGGGCGGGCTCACCAGGCAACCGACGGACCTTGCCGCCCTCCTGATCCGTCATCAGCAGCAGCGGACGGTGCACCGGGCTTTGCGCGTTCGCGTCCCGCAATTGCCGTACGACGCCGGCGATCTGCTGCGAGCTGGAAACGTTCTCCCCGAAGAAGATCACGCCAGCCGCTTCGCCGGCGCGGATTCGCTGCAGCAAGGCGGCGGGCGGGGTCAGGCCGGGATAGGAGTAGATCACCCGCTGTCCGGCGAGCTGTCGCGGCGTGAGCCCCGCCGGGGTCGCGGCGACCGTGCTCATCGCGAGCACCGCGACTCCGAGCGCCTGCAATGCCTTCCGACGCTTCATGTGGCCTCCGTTCTCGCGCGGGTCCTCACGACAACGCTAGCCCCCTGCGGCCGTGCGCGCTTGACTGGAGCAAACCGTCCTAAATGGACATCAGACCCAGTACGCCACCCGAGCCCGGTAGTTGCGCAAGACCAGCAGCGCCAGCGACCAGCCGACCACCGTCACCACGCCCGCCACGAGCCAATGCGTCCAGCTCTGCTGCTGTCCCACGAGCGGCGCGCGCACGATCTCCACGAAGTGGTACACCGGATTGAGCTGCAGCAAATTCACCGCGACAGAGCCGAAACCTTCGCTCGAACCCCGGTTCATCGCCCGCACCTGGTCCATCGACCACATGATCGGCGTCGCGTAGAAGAGCATCGTGATAAAGCTCTGGATCACCGGCGGAATGTCGCGGAACCGGGTGGACACCACCCCGAACAGCAGCACCACCCACGCCCCGTTCAGCAGCACCAGCATCAGCGCGGGCACGGCGAGCAGCATCCCCCAGCCGAGCCCGGGGTGCAGTAACGCGCCTTCCTTGTCCACCAAACGGTACGGCTGCGAAAGCTTCCCGAAGAAGACCGCCAATACCACCAGGTACACGACGAGGTTGTGCGCCAGATACAACGCCTGCCGCCACACCGTGCGCAGCGCGTACACCGACACCGGCGCCGGCAGCTGCTTGATCATTCCTTCGTTCGCGATGAACGTCTCGGAACCCTCAACGATGCAGCCGTTCATGAAGTTCCACAGGATGAGCCCGGTGGTGATGCTCGGCAGCAAAGTCGCGATGGACGTGCCGAACAACGCGGAGTTCACCACGCCGAGCGCGAGCGCGGTGACCGCCATTCCGACGGTGATCCACAACGGGCCCAGCGAAGAACGGCGGTAGCGCTGCTTGATGTCCTGCCACGCGAGCAACGCCCACAGTTCCCGGGCGCGCAACCCAGCCTGCAGATCTGCGAGAGCGCGGCGCCAACTTCTCGATGCCGCGTCGATCGCGGGCGGAGCGGTCATAACAGCGAATCTAGCCGCGATCGCCGTTCCCGGCCAACACACGACTACGGTGTGCCGGGTGAGCTTCTTCCTGTCCCGCGTCCTTTCGGCGCTCCGCGACGGCGGCGACACCGTGCTGTTCCATCACGACGACACCACGATGACGTACCGGGCGGCGTCAGAGCTGCTGTCGCGGCTGTGCGGCGGGCTTGCCGACGCACGCGGCATGATCGCGATCGACGCCGCCAACCGGCCGGAAGTGGTGCTCACGCAGCTTGCCGCGCAGCTGCGGGGGCTGGAAGTCGTGCTGATCGCCACGTCCGCGAGCCGTCCGGCGCGGGCGGCGACCTTGGCGGCCACCGGCGCGACCTTGCTCACCGACGCCGACCTCGACAAGCTCGCCACCGCACGTCCGTCCATTCCGGACTCGTTGCCGGACAGCGTCACGGCGATCTTCCCCAGCGGCGGCACCACTGGTGCTCCGAAACTGATCCGGCACAGCGGCATCTACAACGGCGTGGCGCACATTTTCCAGCCGGACGGCACCAAAACCGCCCTCGTCACCGCACCGCTCACGCACATGACTGGCAACGCCGCCGTCCTTGGCGCGCTTTGCTGCGGCAATACCGTAGTGCTGCACCGGGAATTCGCCGCCGAAAAGCTTCTCACCGATCTGGAACAGCATCGCATCACGACGCTTTCCCTTACCCCGCCCAGGCTCGCCGCGGTTCTCGACCATCCCGCACTGTCCACTACAGACGTGTCCAGCGTGCAACAGCTCTCCCTCGGTGCCGCACCATTGCCGCCTCGCCGGTTGGCCGAGGCGCTCAAGGTGTTCGGCCCGGTCGTCGGCCAGGGTTACGGGCTCACCGAAGCACCGATGATCGCCAGTATCTCTGCAGACGAAGTGCTTGCCCGGCCGGAACTTCTTGGCTCCGTCGGTCGCATCGTGCCCGGAATGGAGGCCCGGATCGAGAACGGCGAGGTACTCGTCCGCGGACTGTCCATGATGGACGGCTACCACGGACAGCCGCCGATCGGCGACGGCTGGCTGCGCACCGGCGACCTCGGCCGCTTCGACGAAGACGGTTACCTCTACCTAGAGGACCGGATCGACGACGTCATCGTCACCGGAGAACACGGCACGAAGGTCTCCTCGACCACAGTGGAGCACGCGCTTCTCAGCCACCCCAAGGTAAAAGCCGCCGCAGTGGTACCCGCAGCCGGGCCGGACGGAACGCTTCTGCACGCGGTGGTGGTCGCCGAGGAAACTACTGCGGAAGAGCTGCGCCGCCAGGTTCGAGAAGAACTTGGCGGCGAACACTTCGTACCGTCCACCGTGGAGTTCCGTGCCGCGCTGCCGCTCACCCCGGTCGGCAAAGTGGACAAACAGCGGCTCAAGCGCTCAGCGAACGTTGTCTAGCGCAAAAGTTGTCCTCAGCAATAATCCGCGTCCAGGGCGGGCACTTTCTCCCGGCCACCGGATTTTGTCGGTGATCTTCACTAGGGTGGGGTTCAGCGACGCGGAGGTGAGCCGGTGGAGGACCACCCACTCCGGGGCAACCCCGGGGAGCAGCACGACACGTACCCTCAGCGCCCCGCGCAGCGGCGGCACGCTCCGCGTACAAGACAGCGCGGATGAACGGAGAACGAGTCGCCTCCGCGTCGCTGCCCGGCCCGATGCCGGTGTGGCGCTGGCCGGTCGCGCGCTGGACGACGTTCGACGAATGCGCCGCCGCCCTCGACCTCACCCCCGGCGAGCTGGCCTGGTTCGCCGACGAACGCGGCTGGCACCGCCGGTCCCGTCCGGTGCTCCGGCACTACCGCTACCGCTGGATCCCCACGTCCACCGGCGGCGTCCGGCTGATCGAACAGCCGAAACCGCGCCTGGCCGAGGTGCAGCGCCGCGTCCGCAGGCACGTGCTCGACGCGCTGCCAGTCCACGAGGCCGCGCACGGGTTCCGCCGCGGCCGCTCGATCCACACCTGCGCTCTCCCGCACGCCGGACAAGACCTGGTGGTGCGGCTGGATCTGGCCGGCTTCTTCCCGACAGTCTCCGCGACCCGCATCCGATCGCTGCTCGACCTGGCCGGCTATCCGCAGGCAGTCGCGGCCGCGATCGCCGGAATCCTCACCACCCGCACCCCGGTCGACGTCCTGCGCGCCGCCCCCGCCCGGTCGGCCATGCTGAACCACCTCGCCGGGACGCACCTCCCGCAAGGCGCACCGTCGTCGCCCTCGGTGGCGAACGCGGTCACCCACCACCTGGACCGCCGGCTCTCCGGCCTCGCCGCCGTACTGGGCGCGAACTACACCCGTTACGCCGACGACCTCGCCTTCTCCGGCGACGCGAGCCTTCCGCTGCACCGGCTGCTGCCGGGCGTCCGACGGATCGTGACCGACGAGGGCTTCCGCCTGCGCGACGACAAGACGTCCGTGAAACCGGCGTACCGGCAGCAGCGCGTCGCGGGTTTGGTCGTGAACGCCGCACCAGCCGTCGCCCGCGCCGAGTACGACGAACTGCGGGCCGTGCTGCACAACTGCGTCCGCACCGGCCCCGCGCTCCAGAACCGCGAGGGGCATCCGGATTTCCGCGCGCACCTGCTGGGCCGGATCGCGTGGATCAGCGCGACGAACGCGGCGCGCGGCGCGAAATTGCGCGCTCAGTTCACCCGGATCGACTGGCCGCCTTCAGACGGATAACAGGCTCAGATTCCGCTCCATCTCAGCCCACCATCCAGTCGCTGGAACATCGCGCGGCTGAATCAACGAGGCTTTGACCAGAATGTCGGGCCGGTTTTCTCGCCAAGCGTAGGAAAAAAGCTCGTCATAATGCGCCCGCGGAAGCCACCCTTGTTCCCGGCCCGCTTCCAATCGCATCAGCTGCCGGGCAAGATCCACGCTGCTTCGGTCACAACTGCGAAACGCGCTCGCAAATCTTTGCACGGCCACCGTATCCCCGCGCCGAACCGCCTGGCAGGCAAGGAAAAGCGCGGTCACGGCGAGGACATCCGACCGGTGCACCCCACCCTCCGCCGCCAGATGTTCCGCCAGCTGAAAACTGCGCTTCCGCCGTCCCCGGCGCACCATTTCCGCCAGCGCGCGCTGTTGGCGAGTGAGATATTCGTCTTCCCGCAGGTACTGCACAGCGTTTCCTCCCCTGCGCCCGGTCCCGACCCAGGCCGCTTCCCGGTACAGGATGCTCCACCAGGGTGACAGATACATCGGCGACACTCAGCCGTTCGGAGCAAAATATCACCCAGGGGCATCGACAGTACCCGACCGCGCAAGCACGGGAATTCTTGCCGTGCCGAAGGAATCGGGGTCTCAGCAGGGTTCGCGGGAGTTCGGGACGCGAGTCGGTTTCCGCATCAGTTTTGCCGCTTGAGTGGCGTTGCCGACGCGGATGCGGTGAGAGGCTGCGGAATCCGCATCCCTGAGTCGACTGACCTCTGTGGACACGTCGCGGACGCCGGGAGCGTGATCGCGAATCGCTTTCATACCAAGGACTTGTCCAGCCGAAGCGGAGCAGGCCTCCGGGCGGCCGGGGCTTCGATTTCCGCTATCCGCGCGGTTTCCCGGCGTGATTTCTGAGTGCGATTTCACCCGTTCGGCCCAATCGGGCGTGATGAATCGAGGCTGGCACGCTGCTCTGGGGTGACTGGCGAGGCTGCGGTCAGCCAGGATGCGAACAGCTCGGGACAGCTCGCCGATTGGCGGACTGGCTGTCTCGCAGCCGAGCGCCCTCCGCGCACCACGCGAATGTCCCTCCCGGCTGGGTTTCCTGCCCAACCGCGACCCCGGTTCGACGCACTGAAGCACGCGACCGTCCCGTCAGGATTCCCTGTCCGCCGGAGCCGAAACCGCCCAACCCCAGGACAAACGGCCCAGCCGTCCCCGCAGCTAGGCCGCACATCCACTGCAATTTGGCCGCAGCCAGCCCAGCTGTCCCCACAGCTAGACCGCACATCCACTGCCGCCCAGCCGTGCCCACACAGCCGGACCGCGCATCCGCTACCACTCAGCAGCGGCCAGCCCAACCGCCCCCACAGCCGGACCGCACACATCCACTACCGCTCGGCCGCAGCCCAGCCGTCCCCACAGCCAGGCCGCGCATCCACCGCCACTAGGCCGCAGCCAGCCCAGCCCTCCCCAGGGCCGGACTGGCGCACAGCCTGGCAACCCCCGTCCGCGCCGATCCGCATACCGGCCGCGGCATCTTCCTCAGCCGGAACTCCCCCGGCTGAAACCGGAGTACCTCAAGCGACCTCGGTCCGGCTGCCGCCGGGCGCGTGCAGGCCCAGCATGTCCAGCAGCAGGGCGCATTCCTCGGCGTCCTTGGCCTGCGACGCGACGGCCAGCGCTGCCTTGCGGCGGCGTTCCTCCTGCCGGGCCGCGTCCGTGTCGTCCACGAGGTCTGGCGCCGGGTGCAATCCGGTGGTCAGGTCTCGCATGATGGCTCCTCCCCGATCGGCGTGAGCGCGGACCCTTCCCGCGCTCGCTGCACACCCCTTCAACGGCCGAGCCGTGCCGGATGTTCCGATGACTCCGATCACGTCGGCAGGCCATGCGCGGACGGCAGCCGCGAAAGAGCCGCCGGGAAACGGGGCCGGTGCAGGGCACGAACGTAAAGCGTCCTAAGTGGACTGACCGCGAAAAGCGCCCATTCGGGTGGAGTGAGTGGACTCACCCGGCTGGGCGAGTCACCATCCACGCTGTGCATTCCGACCGGCGCCCTGTGCGCACCGCTCTCGTCGGGATGACTGTGCTCGCCCTCGGCTTCCTCACCGCGTTGCAGGCGCCCAATCTGCCGATCATCGGCGACGGCACCGCGTATGCCGCCGAATTCAGCGAGGCCGCGGGGCTGGAGACCGGCAATGACGTCCGGGTCGCCGGGGTGAAAATCGGGCGGGTGTCCGGGGTTTCGCTCGACGGCGCGTCCGTCCGGGTGTCGTTCCGGGTGTCGGGGGCGTGGCTCGGGGACCGGACGTCGGCCGCGATCCGGATCAAAACGGTGCTCGGCCAGAAGTATCTCGCGCTCGACCCGGTCGGGGCCGGCTCGCTCGATCCGGACACGCCGATCCCGCGCAGCCGGACCACCGTTCCCTACGACGTGCTGCCCGCGTTCCGCCAGCTGGCCACGACCGTCGACGCCATCGACACCACCCAGCTGGCGCACAGCTTCCGCGCCATCTCCGACACCTTCGCGCACACCCCGGCCGCCGTCCGCGCCACGCTGACCGGGCTGTCGCGGCTGTCCGATTCACTCTCCGCCCGCGACGCGAAACTGGCTCACCTTTTAGCGGGCACCAGAACGGTTTCCGCCACGCTCGCCGACCGCGACGCGCAGCTGACCCGGCTGCTCACCGACGGCAACCAGCTGCTGGCCGAGGTGCAAAAACGCGAGTCCGCCATCCAATCGCTGCTCGCTGGAGCCCGTCAGCTGGGCAAGGAAGTCTCCGGGCTCGTCGCCGACAACGATCGCGAACTCGGGCCGGTGCTCGTCCAGCTCGACCGGCTGACCGCGTTGCTCGAACGAAACCGCGCGTCCCTCGGCGAGGGAATCCAGAAACTGGCCCCGCTCGTCCGTCTCGCCGCGAATCTCACCGGAAACGGCCGTTGGATCGACGGTTATCTGTGCGGCCTGATCTTCCCCTCGATCGGACCGCTCAACGAGCACGGCTGTTTCACTCCATGAGCCCCGGTCCGCCGGTGATCCGCACGGTGACCTGGTTGTCGTTGTAGGTGTAGGCCTCGTAGGTGAACTCGACGCCGGTCTTCTCGACGTGCTCGGTCCACGCCCGGTACTCGTGCCGCTTCCAGCCGGGGAAGTTGAAAAACTCGTCGAAGTGCACGATGCTGCCGACCCGCAGCCGCGGGCCGACGTTGTCCAGCACCGTCTTCGCGGAGCTGTAAAGATCGCCGTCCACGTGCAGGAAATCGACCGGTCCGGGGTGCTTCTCCAGGAACCCGGGCAGGCTGTCGGAGAACAGGCCGACGACCAGTTCGGCTCCCGGCACGTCGGGCAGATCGTCGCGGGCGAAGGCGCCGGCGGGCATGCCGTTGAGCCACGCCTCGGGCAGGCCGTCGAACGAATCGAAGCCGTACACCTCGGTCGCCTCGCGCGCGGCGGTGATGGTGCGCAGCGTGTTGCCCGACGCGACGCCGAACTCCAGCGCCATCCCGCCGGTGGGCGCGAGGGAAAGCGCGTACTTCAGCGTTTCCTTCGGGCTGCCGAAATGCCGCGCCCCGACCAGGTTTTCGCGCGCGAAGACGTTGCTCTCCAGCGCCGCGTCCTGATCTCCGGCGTACACGATGTCGCGGCGGCTGCGGATCTCGAACTCGACCACCCGGTCCAGCAGCCGATCCCCCTGCCGGACGATCTCCGCCCGCAGGTCCTCCCGCGTCCGCTCCAGTTCGGCGCGCAATGCGTCGAGCTGCGCGGTCTGCGGATCGCGCAACCGGGCCGCGGCCCGGCGCAGCACCAGGCCGGCCTTCCGGCGCAGCGCAGGGCCCAAAGTCCTTGTCGTCAGCCGATCTTGGCTTTCCTGGTTCATCCCGGGACGATAGCCGACAACCGGACACCGCTCCGAACTGCCCGGCTTACCCGGGAGTAGCCGACCGCTTGACCACCGCGGATCCCTGTGCGGCCGCGCATAACGTCGAGTTTCCGTCTCCGTCCACTGTGTACAGATCGCAGCGGCAGGTGGCCCGCGAACGACTCGCTTGCACGACCGTCGCTTCCGCGCGCAGCAGCACCCCGTCGGCGGGTACGAGGTAGTCGATGGAGAAGCCGCTCGTGAGCAGCTGCGGGCCGAGCACGGTTCCGGCGGCGAAGGTGAGCGCGTTGTCCGCGGCGTAGGCGAGGACGCCGCCGTGGAGGTAGCCGTTCTGCTGGCGGAGGTCGTCGCGGACGTCCAGCTCCAGCACCGCGCGGCCGTCGCCGAACTCCTCGACCCGCGCGCCGAGCAGGACACTGAACGGTTGCGCGGCGAGCCCGGCGCGGGCGAAGTCCAAGTGCACTTTTCGTCCTCACTTCAGTAGTGAAGTGCTTCAGTAGTGAAGTGAGGATGGCGGTGCGAGGAGAACACTGTCAAGATCCCCGCATGGCCGCCGACGAACGTCTTTTCTTCCTGCTGCAAAGCGCGGCACACCGGCTGCGCGTCGAGGGCGACCGACGCTGCCTCGCCGCGGGCGGCGTGACGACCGCGCAGCTCGGCGCGCTGCTCGCGGTGCACGATCAGCCGGGGCTCACCCAGCGGGAACTGGCCGCGGAGCTGGGCCAGCGCGAATCCGCGATCACCGCGATGACGGCGCGGCTCGTCGAGGCCGGGCTGATCGTGCGGCAGCAGCATCCGGAACAGCACCGGGCGCTGGTGCTGGACCTGACCCCCGAAGGAACCGCGACGCTCGCCCGGCTGCGGCCGGTGATCGAATCCTTCAACGGCGAACTGCACGCGCTGCTCGGGGACGCGTTCGGCCCGACCAGCGAGGCACTGCGGTATCTGGCGGGCTGGCCGGGCTGAGGGGACCCCAGAACCGCGGCTCTCCCGGGTGCCGCCGGAACCGGACCGGCTAGCCTGAACCGAGATGTCACCCACCACACCCGCCCCCGCCGCCTCCCGGCAACGTGCGGCCCGCACCATGTCCGGCGTGGCGATCATGACAGCCCGGCTCTGGTGGGCCTGGCAGACGATCCGATCCGCGGGTGTTGCCTACCTCTCGGCTCAGCGGTCCGAGCCGTCCCCGCCCTGTTCCGCGAGGAACCGCTCGAACTGCGAGCCCAGTTCGTCGGCCGTCGGCATGTGCTCCTGCGATTCGGCGAGCAGGCTGTGCCCGGACGCCTCGGTGAACGTGTCGTACTGACGTTCCAGCGCGCGCACCACGTCGGCGGATTCGTCGGACTCGGCGATCTGGCGGTCGATTTCGGCCTTGGCCACCTCGGCCGCGGTCCGCAGTTCGCCGTCCGGCAGGCGCAGGCCGGTGACCTTCCCGATCGAGTCGAGGATCGTCAGCGCGGCGGCCGGGTACGTCGACTGCGCGAGGTAGTGCGGCACGTGCGCGGCGAAGCCCATCGCGTCGTGGCCCCATTCGCCGAACCGGTACTCCAGCATCGCGGCGGCGCTGCCCGGCACCTGCATCCGGTTGGGCAGCGGCTGGTGCTCGCCGATCAGGTGCTCGCGGGTCGCGTGCGCGGTGACGCCGAGCGGGCGCGTGTGCGGGGCCCCCATCGGAATCCCGTGGTAGCCCACGGTGAGCCGGACTCCCCAGCGTTCCACGAGCTGGCGCACGGCGGCGGCGAACAGCTCCCATTCGCGGTCCGGTTCGGGGCCGGACAGCAGCAGGAACGGGATGCCGTCGTCGTCGTGCAGCAGGCGGACGACCAGCTCGGGGGCCTCGTATTCCTCCCAGTGGTCGACCGCGTAGATCATCGCCGGGCGGCGCGACCGGTAGTCGATGAGCCGGTCGACGTCGAACCGCGCGATGACGCGGTTCTCGACCTCCCCGGTGAGGTGGTCGGTGACCAGCTGACCGGCCGAACCCGCGTCCATGAAACCTTCGAAGAAGTGCAGCAGCACTGCTCCGTCCAGGTCGGGGACGTCCGAGTCCACCTCGTACAGTTCCTCGGGATCGAGTCCCACCGGATCCTCCTGCTGCTCGCTTGCACGGACGTACGCGGTACAACGCGGCCCGGCTGCGAATCCATCCCGCGCGCGGCGGAAATAGTAACGCCCCGCATCCATCCGCCACCCCGGATCGGGGCATCGTGACACTTGTCGTGGGCATCTCCGCGGCCGGTCGGGCACTCTGAGCGGGTGAACACCGAAGGATCCACCACTCTTGAACTGCGGTTGCGCCCGCCCGAACACCGGGTGAGCCGGCGGGCGATCGGCCACTGGGCGGCGTCGGCGGGGGCCGGCTGGCTGCTCGTGCTCGCGGTGCAGGCGGTGGTGGTCGCGACCGCGGACGACCCGCCGTCGTGGCTCACGGTGACGCTGCTGCTCTCCTGCGTGCTGGCCCCGCTGCATCTGCTTGTCATGCCGCAGTGGCGCTACCGCGTGCACCGCTGGGAAGTCACCGGCGAGGCCGTCTACACCCAGTCCGGCTGGCTGAAGCAGGAGTGGCGGATCGCACCGATCTCGCGGATCCAGACGGTGGACGTCGAACGCGGTCCGCTGGAGCAGCTGTTCGGGCTGGCGCGGCTCACCGTCACCACCGCGTCCGCCGCCGGGCCGCTGCGCATCTCCGGTCTCGACCGGGAGGTCGCGGTCGCGCTGGCCGACGAGCTGACCCGTACCACCCAGGCCGTGCGCGGGGACGCGACGTGAACGCCACCGCGCCCTCCCAACCGGTCGCTGCCGAAGGCACCGGCGACGCTCCCTGGCACCGGCTCGACCGCCGGATGCTGCTGATCCGCCCGGTCCTCGACCTCGTGAAGTCGCTGCCGGTGCTGGTCGGCGCACTGGTGCTCGGCCACGGCAATTACTGGCAATGGATCGGTCTCGCCGCCACCGCGGTGACCATCGGGGTCGGCATTTCGCACTGCCTCACCTCGCGCTACCGCGTCACCGCGACCCAGATCGAATGGCACACCGGGTTGCTGCTGCGTAAACAACGCGCCATCCCGCGCGACCGAATCCGTACCGTAGACGTGCTTTCGGAACCGAAACATCGGCTTTTCTCGTTGTCCGCGGTACGAATCGGTACCGGACGGCACGATCACGGAAAAGGCCCCGGCAAGGACCAGCTCGTGCTCGACGCGGTCACCCGCGCCGAAGCCCAGCGGCTGCGGACCCTGTTGCTGCACCGGAAACCGGTGGAAACGGAAGCGCCGCCGGAGTCGCTCGTCGCCGAGGTCGACAAGCGGTGGGTGCGGTACGCGCCGTTCACGCTGTCCGGAATCGCCGTGGTCGCCGCGATCCTCGGCACGGTTTACCACTTCGCACACGAGTTGCACTTCGATCCGACCAGCTTCGGGCCAGTGCGCGACCTGACCGCTCGCGCGCTCGAACAACCGGTGTGGCTCACCGTCTTGGTAGCGGCGGCCGGGCTGCTCGTGCTGGTGTCGGTGCTGTCGATCGGCGGATACGTGCTGTCGTTCTGGAACTTCCGGCTCACTCGCGAACCAGGTGGCACGCTGCACATCCGGCGCGGGCTGATCACGACGCGGTCGGTGTCGATCGAGGAAGACCGGTTGCGCGGCGTCGAGATCAAGGAACCGTTGCCGCTGCGGATGGTCGGCGGCGCGAAATGCGTCGCGGTGGCGGCCGGATTGCGCGAGGGCAAGGGCGCGGACCGCGGCGGCGGCCTGCTGCTGCCACCCGCTCCGGCCGCGAAAGCCCGGGAGATCGCGAGCGAGGTGCTCGGCGAGGATGTCGCGAATGTCCCCCTCGTGCGGCATTCCGGGCGCGCGCTGACCCGCCGGATCACCCGCGCCGTCTTCTCCGTGCTGGCGCTGTCGGCCGCGTTGTTCGCGCTGGCCCGGCTGGACGTGCTGCCGGAATGGCCGTGGCAGGCCGCGCTGGTGCTGCTGCCGTTCGCGGTCCTGGTCGCCTTCGACCGGTACCGCACGCTCGGCCACGCGATCACCGGCCGGTACCTCGTGACCCGTTCCGGGTCACTGGCCAGGGCGACGGTCGCGGTCCAGCGCGACCGGCTCACCGGGATCGTCGTGCGCCAGTCGTTCTTCCAGCGGCGGGCCGGGCTGGTGACCGTCATCGCGCCCGTCGCCGCTGGAAGCGGCCATTACCGCGTGCTGGACGTCGAGGAAGGCGCCGGGCTCGCGCTCGCCGACACGGCCGTGCCCGGATTGCTGACCCCGTTTCTTACTGTGCCGGACAAAGCGTGAGTTGTGGTAATTTACCGACGCGTTCGTGACTGAATTCGGTGCTCTCGCGAAGAGGTTTCAGGATGTCGGAACCCGGGCTCCGTCGCACGGCCGGGGCCAACAGTTCCCGGAAAGTGCTCCAGTTGCTGCTGTCGTTCACCGAACAGCGCTGGGAGGCCAGCGTGGCGGAACTCGCCGGGGTGATCGGCAGCCCGGTCGCCACCACCTACCGCTACGTGCAGTTGCTGAAAGAACTGCAGCTGCTCGAGGAATCGCGGTCCGGGCGCTACCACGTCACCAGCCGCGTCATGCCGCTCGCACGCGCCGCCCGGCTGGCGAACGACCTCGCCCGGATCGCGCGCCCGACGATGGAGGAGGCCGCGCGCGAACTCGGCGAGACGATCCTGCTGTTCCAGCACTTCGGCGAGTTCGCGGTGTGCAGCGACCGGGTGGAATGCGACCGCGCGATGCGGTTCACGTTCCAGCCGGGGCATTCCATCCCGCTCGGCGTCGGCGCGACCGGGAAGATGCTGCTCGCCCTGCTGCCCGACGGCGAACGCGAACGCCAGGTCGCGCGGATCGCCAGCGAACGCGGTTCCGAGGTGCGCGACGACCTCAAGCACGCGCTGGCCAACCGGTACGCGCAAAGCTGGGGCGAGATCGAGGACGGCGTGTGGGCGTGCTCGGTACCGGTCGACGCGGACCGGCTCCGGCCGAGCGTGCTGAGCCTCGTCGGACCGGCCACGCGCGTCGGCGACGTGGAACGCGAACGGGCCATCACGGCGTTGCGCGAGTACGCCGCGCAGATCGGAAAAGCGATTTCCGAGTACTCCGTGTAGCCGTAAAATCGGGCCAGTGATCCGTCTCGCGACCCCGGCCGACCTTCCCGCGCTGTCCGACCTCGAACGCGCCGCCGGCGAACCGTTCCGCGCCTTCGGCATGCCCGAGATCGCCGACGACGCACCGCCCACGGTCGAGGAACTCACCGTGTACCAGTCCGCGGGCCGCTGCTGGGTCTGGGACGACGACGGGACGATCGCGGCGTACGTGCTCGCCGAGGAAGTCGACGGTTTCGGGCATGTGGAACAGGTTTCGCTGCTGCCGAGCCACGCGCGTCGCGGATTGGGGCGGGCGCTGATCGAGACAGTCGGCGAGTGGGCGGCGGAGCGGGGACTGTCCGGGCTGACGCTGACGACGTTCGCCGAGGTGCCGTGGAACGCGCCCTACTACGAGCGGCTCGGATTCCGCGTGCTGGCCGAGGAGAAGCAGGGCCCGAAACTGCGGGAGATCCGGCGGGCGGAGATCGCGCGAGGGTTGGACCGGTGGCCTCGGGTGGCGATGGTGCGGCCTTCTTGAGTCCTTGCGGTTTCAGCTCCAGCCGTCGGGGTTCGACCCGGTCTCGTAGTCGACGGGACTGACGTGTTCCCAGTCCTTTCCCGTCGAACTCTCGTAGGCGTGTTGTGCGACGTAGAGCAGGAATTCCGCCTCGGGTCCGCCGGTCCCGGTGTACGAACGGAATTTCGCCGGGTCTTCGAGAACGGACCGGTACTTCTCTTCCCCCGCTAGCACCACCGCTGCCCGGTAGCAGAGGAAGGCGTCGTTCGACAGGGGCAAGCCGGTGGCGGCGGACGGTGTCGCGGCTAGTTCGGACCGGTCCAGGTCGTAGAGATGCCGGGCGAGGATGTCTTCGAACTGCTTGATCTCCGCTTCGCCGCGTTTGCGGAGTTCTTCTTCCAGGGGAACGAAATCGGCCTGATCCCGCGCCGGAGGGTCCCGGCGCACCAGGGAGATGAGCGCCCAGAACTCGCGATCGTCCATCGGGGCCTGGTCCTTCCGGGTTGAGGATGCGCGTGGCCAACGTAGCGGAGCGGACCGCCGAACGTGGGTCGCTCGGGAGGGGGACCTGAATTGCTCCGCGAATCGAACACGTGTTCTACTGGTTGAGCCGGCCCCGGAGGGGAAGCTCCGCGGGCCGGCACCCAGTCGTCGATCGATCTCCAGGAGGCAGTGTGGCGGTCAAGATCACCCACCTCGCCAGTGGTCAGCAGGTCCGCTTCGCGAACGCGGACGGCGCCCGCCGCTATGCCGAAATCATGGGCGGCGGGGTGGACAAGTGGCGGTTCACGATCGTGCCCGGGGACAGCGGGGCTCCCGGGATGCCTGCGGCGGTGGTCAATGTGCCGGTGTGGCGGACTGCCGCTCGGTAGCGGCCGGAGCGAACTGCGGGCGGGCACCAGCGAGGGCGGCCGCGGGGCGACGGTCGGTGCGGGCCGTCGCCTGCGGGCCGTCGCTGGATAGCCGCGAGCGCTGGCCACCATTCGACCGTGGCCAATGCGACCCGCCTGCCAGCGACCACCAGCGCGGTGCCGCATCCGTTAGCCGCCCTTGCGGAGCGCGGCATCCGATAGCCGCCCGCGGAGCATCGCGCCCAACAGCCGCGCGGGCCACCGCCCGATAGCCGCCAGCGCGAGCCGTCGCCCGGCGGCCGAGAGCGATGGTCACCATCAGAACCGCCGCCAGCGCGAGCCACCGCCCGGCGACCATGAGCGAAGGTCACCGTCAGAGCCGCCGACCGCCGCCATCCGGTGAGCACTGGTCACCGTGCGAACCGCCGTTCAGCAACCACGAACGACAACCTCCGCCGAAGTTCCGGTCAGCGTGCACCCGGTGTCGATCATCGGAACAACGTCACCTGCTGTTTGTTGCTTACCGGCCGCGCCTTGTGCTCCACTGTCGATCACCCACTGCTGTAAGTCCCGCGCGAGGGCGGGGCCGCCGCTTGTCAGCAGCGACCACCTGGGCACGGCTTTGCACCGTGCCGGACGGACAGAAGGAGCGGCTCCTTGCTTGCGCACCAGCGTGGAACACATCGGCGTGGAAAAATCCGGGTCACCGTCGCGTTGTCGGTGCTCTCGCTCGCGGTTGGGGCCGGTGCGGCCCACGCGGCGACGAAAGCCACCGCGTGGCCTGGGGGGTCGAAGGTGGCCATCGCCGACGACGCCGGGGTTTTCGGTACCAACCTCAGTGGCGTCTCGTACGAATCGCCTACCGTGCTGTGGGCGGTGAAGAACGGCCCGAGCACCCTGTACCGGCTCGTGCCGGACGGGAACAAGTGGAAGCCCGCCAGCGGCTGGGGCGAGGGCAAGGCCATGCACTACCCCGACGGCAGCGGCGATCCGGACGCCGAAGGGGTCGTCTTCACCCCGGACGGCGTCTTCACCGCCACCGAGCGCGACAACGACGACGGCGACACCAGCAAACCCGCCATCCTCCGGTACGACGCCTCCGGTTCGGGCGGGTCGCTGAAGGCGACCGGGGAGTGGGACGTCACCTCGGATCTGCCGTCCGTGGAGCCGAACAAGGGGCTCGAGGCGATCTCCTGGGTGCCCGATTCGGCGCTCACCGCGCACAAATTTCGGGACCAGCACACGAAAGCCGCCTACAACCCGGCGAACTACCCGAACCACGGGACCGGCCTGTACTTCGTGGGGCTCGAGGACAACGGGAAGGTCTACGCGTACGCGCTCGACCAGTCCAGCGGCAAGTACACCCGCGTCGCCGCGTTCGACAGTGGGTTTCCGGCGGTGATGGATCTCGAGTACGAACCGGCGACCGGTCACCTGTGGGCCGAATGCGACAACACGTGCAAGGGCCGCACCAGCACGCTCGACATCAACGCCGACGGTGCGTTCGCGGTCACCGCGCAGTACGACCGTCCGTCCGGGATGTCGAACTACAACAACGAGGGCTTCGCGATCTCGCCGAACTGCGCGAACGGGAGCAAGCAGGTCGTGTGGTCCGACGACGACAACGACGACAACCACGCGCTGCGCACCGGAACGCTCGCCTGTAAGTAGTCCTTTGTAGACAGACTGCGGCGGCACCGACAAACCTCGGTGCCGCCGCAGTGTCGTAAGCGTCAGTTCTTCAGCAGCCGGTCCAGCGCCTTCGGCACGGCCGACGCCAGCAGGTCCAGTTCCGTCTCGTCCGCCACCAGCGGCGGCGACACCGCCATGCCCTTGCCGAGCGAGCGCACGATCACGCCCTCCTCCAGCAGGAACTTGTGCAGCCGGCCGGGTGCGCCCGGGTCCGCGGCCAGCAGGTCCGGAGCCAGTTCCACCGCGGCCAGGAATCCCAGCCCGGCCCGGACCTCCGCGACCGCCGGGTGCCCGACCGCGCCGGAAAGGGCGTCCGCGAGCGGCTTTTCCAGTGCCTTGCCGCGCGGGATGATGTCGTCGCGCTCGTAGATGTCCAGCGTCGCGTTCGCCGCGGCGCACGCGACCGGGTGCCCGGCGTACGTCGCGCCGTGGCGCAGGATCGGCGCGCCCGGGCTGCCGGTGAAGAACGGCTCCGCCACGTGCGGCGCGACCAGCAGCACGCCCAGCGGGATCGTCCCGCTCGTCACGCCCTTCGCCGTGGTCACCAGGTCCGGCTGGACCGGCCAGCGGTCGATGCCGTACCAGGTGCCGAGGCGGCCCCACGCGCAGATCACGCAGTCCGCGACGAACAGCACCTCGTGGCGGCGGCAGATCGCCGCGACTTCCTCGATATAGCCGTCCGGCGGAAGCAGCACGCCGCCCGCGCCGATCACCGGTTCACAGAAGAACGCCGCCACCCGCTCCGGCCCCACGCGGAGGATTTCCTCCTCCAGCGCCGCCGCGTTGTCGTACGGCACCTGCGAGAAGTCGGCGGCGGGCGGGCCCCAGCCCTCCGCGTTCACCGGGATACCGGCCGCGGCGGTGCCGAAACCGTGCGTACCGTGGTAGCCCTGGGTCCGGCTGATGACGTGGGTCTTGTCCGGACGCCCCGTGTGGACGAAGTAGGACCGCGCGATCTTCACCGCGGTGTCCACCATGTCCCCGCCGCCCGAGCCGAGGAACACCTTCGACCCCGGCACCGGGGCCAATTCGGACAGCCGCGACGCCAGCTTCAGCGCGGGCTCGTTCGCGACGCCGCCGAACAGGTTGTACGCGTCGAGCTTCTCCATCTGCTCGGTGACCGCGCGGGTGATCTCGGGACGGCCGTGGCCGAGGTTCGAGTACCACAGCGACGCGGAGGCGTCGAAGTAGCGGCGGCCCGCGTCGTCCCACACGTAGGACCCCTCGCCGCGGGTCACCACGAACCGGTTCCCGTCGACCGCGCCCATGTCCGCGAACGGGTGCCACAGCGGGTTCGGCTGCTGGTCCGGCATTGCTCCTCCTCGGGGTCGGCTCAACCGGCCGGCGCCGCGGGGAGCGGCGACCGGCCGCCGCCGCCCTTTCTACCCGCCCGGCCGGGGATCGGCGAACCGCGACCCCTCGACGCGCGCCATCGCGGAACTCCGCAGCCCGGGGTCCCGATGGCTCCGATGGCGCTGTCCCCGGCCGGGCAGACTGGGTGCGGGCCGCCGCGCCGGACGGAAGCACGCCAGCTCGCCCTTGTACAGCTCGGCGGCGCGGACCAGATCGGCGTAGGCCTCGACGTGGATCCGGTTGATGGCGTCGTGCGCGTCCCGGGCAGCCGCGTCGAGCCACGCGCAGTAGTCGTTCCGGGTCTGGGTCCGCATCGCGCGCCCCCGCTCAGACGGTTTCGGTGGTGGCTACCTGGGTGCCGGCGGGAGCCGTACTGAGCGGCGCGCCCCGCCGGTCCTTGACGAAGAAGCTCGTGACCAGGCCGATCACGGTCATCGCGGCGAGGTAGCCGCCGACTGCGTAGACCGTTCCGGTGCGGGTCTGCAAGGCCTCGGCGATGGTCGGCGCGAACGCCCCGCCGAGCACCGCACCGATCGCGTACGAGATCGCCGCGCCGCTGTAGCGGACCGTCGTCGGGTACATCTCCGAGTACAGCGCCGCCTGTGGGCCGTAGGTGAACCCGAGCCCGACCGAGAACAACACCAGCGCGAGCACCAGCAGGCCGACGCTTCCCGTGTTGACCAGCGCGAAGAACGGGAACATCCAGACCAGCTGCAGCACGAAGCCGATCTGGTAGGTGCGCACGCGGCCGATCCGGTCGGCCAGCCAGCCGCCGACGAGCGTGCTCACCAGCCAGGCGACCGCGGAGATCATCACCGCGATCAGCACGATCGAACGGTTCAGGTGCAGCGATTTGGTCGCGTACGACTGCACGTATCCGCCGGTGGTCATGTACCCGACGGCGTTGTTGGCCGCGAACAGCAGCGCGCCCGCGATCACCAGCTTCCAGTGGTGCCGGAACAACTGCACCAGCGGCATGCTCGAGCGCGCCTTCTTCTCGCGGACCTCCTCGAACACCGGGCTCTCCGCGACGCGCGACCGGATCAGCAGGCCGGCGACGATCAGCACGACGCTCAGCAGGAACGGGATCCGCCAGCCCCACGCGAGGAACTGCTCCGGCGTCGTCAGCGCGGTGACCAGCGCGAGAACGCCGTTGGCCAGCAGCAGCCCGATCGGCACGCCGATCTGCGGAAACGCGCCGTACAGTCCACGCCGGTCAGCGGGCGCGTGCTCGACCGCGAGCAGTGCCGCGCCACCCCATTCGCCGCCCGCCGACAGCCCCTGCACGATGCGCAGCAGCACCAGGAGGATCGGCGCCCACACGCCGATCGACGCGGTGTTCGGCACCAGGCCGATCAGCACCGTCGAGATCCCCATCAGCAGCAGGGTGAGGATCAGCATCGCGCGCCTGCCGAGCCGGTCGCCGAGATGCCCGGCGATCACCGCGCCGATCGGGCGGAAGAAGAAGCTGATGCCGACCGTCGCGAACGACAGGATCAGCGCGTCCTTGCCGAGCACCGCGAAGTACTGCGTCGCGAAGACCAGACCGGCACAGATCGCGTAGATGAAGAAGTCGAACCACTCGATGGTCGTGCCGACCATGGCCGCCAATACGACCCGGCGGTGCTCCCGGCTGATCCCGGTCGTGCGCGGCATTGCGCCTCCCCTGCTGCTGACTATGCTCCCAGGCCGTGGCAGATCGTATATAATCAGTCGCCGCTCCGACAAGGCTCAATGCGGTAACTGAACAGGCCCTTTGCCCTCAATCACTCCCCAGACGCAGCGTGCGGGCCTCTTTCGCGCGGCGCAGCACGTCTGTCGACTGTATATTATTTAGCACGGCGAACGGACCGGTTACCGTGGCCTGGACAACCCCGCCCCGGCGGGGCTGCGAAGGGGAGGCGACAGGGATGTCCACAACGCAGGAGCAGAACGGCGGGCTCAGCAAGAGCCAGCACACGTATCAAGTGCTGAAATCCCGGATCACCGCGGGCGCGTACCCGGCGGGACACCGGCTGGTCCTCGGTTCGCTGGCCAAGGAATTCGACGTGAGCACGGTCCCGGTGCGGGAAGCGGTGCGGCTGCTGCAGGCCGAGGGATTAGTCCACTTCGAACGCAACGTCGGCGCGACCGTCGCGGCGATCGACCCGGTCGGCTACGAGCACACGATGCAGATGCTCGCGATCGTCGAAAGCGCGGCCACCGCGCTCGCCGCACCGCATCTGACCGACGACGACCTCGCCGAGGCCAGCGAACTCAACAACCGGATGCGCGCCGGTCTCGACCAGCTCGAGCCGGTCGAGTTCACCCGGCTCAACCACGAGTTCCACGAGCTGCTCTACTCGCGCTGCCCGAATCCGAGCCTGGTCGACCTGGTCAAGAAGGGCTGGGCGCAGCTCGCCACGATCCGCGATTCGACGTTCTCCTTCGTGCCCGCCCGTGCGCTCGCCTCGGTCGCGGAACACGACCAGCTGCTCGACCTGATCCGCGCCCGCTCCGGTCCCGAATGGATCGAGCACTGCGCACGGGCGCACCGGTCGGCGACGCTGGACGCGTTCCTCAGCTGGGAAGCGGACGCGCACCCCAGCTGAGGCGCCTTCACCCGGCCATGCGCGCGATGATCGTCGAAAAATCCCGCTGCGGAATCTGAAACAATCCTCGGCGAAACGGCAAACCCCAATGCGTGGGGTCGGCGATAAAGGACAACTGGCCGACCAGCGGTTTCGCGTCCACCCGTTCGCACGCGTGAAAGTCGACTGCGAGCCGCCACGGCTGGAAGTCCTCGCTGACATAGGCCTGATAAGGCTTTTCACCGGTAATAGTGGCCCACGCGGTGAACTGCCGGACTGGCTTTCCGTTCTGCAGGCTGGTGCGCGGCGAGTAAAAGATCATCTCGTCGCCGGGACGGGGCTGGCGAAGACGTTTGCCAGCCCCGTGATCCGCTTGCGTGAAGCTGCCCTCGATGGCCGCTTCGACGTGGTCCAGGGTGACGGTGTTGATCCAGAACCGCTGATCGGGGCTGTTCACTGTGCCGTCAGCCCCTCGACGAGGCTCGTTGTCGGCCTGCCGAGCAGCCGGGAGAGATCGTTGCCGACCCGAGCGAAAACCCCGGCGGCGATGGTTTCGTCGAGGCTGACCAAGAAGCTGGCCAGCTCGCCGTCCATTCCGGAATTGAGGAGAATTTCCCGCAATTCTTCGGGAGCGACCGGCTGATACGTGACTTCTCGCTCCAGCACTACCGACATCGCTTTGGCGATGTCGGCGTAGGCGAAGTCCGTGTCCCCGGAAAGGCTGTAAGTGACGTTGTCGTGCCCGGTTGTGGTGACCACGACGGCCAATGCCTCCGCCAGGTCCTTCCGGCTGGCTGCCGCGACGACCGCGTCACCGGTCGCGGCGGCGAGAACGCCGGTGAAGCGAGGACCGGCCAGCGACTGCGCATAGTTTTCGATGTACCAGGTGTTCCGCAGGATCGTGTACGGCACTCCGGAAGCGATGAGGGCTTCCTCGGTCGCCCGGTGGTCCGCATTGATCTCGAACCGGACGTCGTCGGCTCGGACGCCGCTGGTGTAGTAGACGTGCCGGGCGTTCGCGTTCTTCGCGGCCTCGATGACCGACTCGTGCTGCGCCAGCCGGTCCGGATCCCGGCCCGAGATCAACACGACGTCGCGGTGCCTGGCCACGAGTTCCGCGACGGCAGCGGAATCCGACAGATCGATGGCCGCAGTGGAGAACCCGGCGGAAGCCAGCTCCCCGAGGCGCGTGTGATTCCGGCCAGCCGCGGTGATCGTTTCGGGGCTGATTCCCCGAGCCGCCAGCGCGTCCAGAACGTGGCGGCCGAGCGCTCCAGTCGCCCCGAAGACCAGGGTGTTCGCCTCAGCCACGGTCGTGGAGGGTGACGTGGTAGCCGTCGGGGTCGGCGAAGGTGAACGTTCGGCCGAAGGGGCCGTCGATCGGCGCGGAGACGATGCGGTGGCCGTCGGCGGCGAGAGCGTCGTGAATGGACTGGACGTCGGTGGCGTGGAGCCAGATCGCGACGCCGAGGCCGGGCTGGGCGACGGACGCGAGGTCCGTGCCGGGAACGATCTCGCGGAGCGCGAACACGATCGGCTTCGTTTCGAAGACGACGGCGTGCGGCGGCCCGGCCGGCGAGCGGACGAGGCCGAGGTACTGCTCGTAAAACGCCTGCGAGGCGCTCAGGTCACGCGCTTGCAGCGAGAGGAAGTCGGGGCCGGTGGCGGGCATGAAGCTGTTCCTTTCTTCGTGTCAGTCTTCTGACATAGCTCAATGTATGTCAGAATCCTGACATGAGTCAAGGCGGGGTCGACCTGAACACGTCACTGGGCTATCTGCTGAAGGAGGCGTCGAGCGTCCTGCGCGCGGCGATGGAGGAGGTGCTGCGTCCGCTCGGGATGAACGTGACGCACTACGCCTGCCTCGAGCTGCTGGCCCAGCGCCCGGGGCTGTCGAACTCCGAACTCGCGCGGGGCGCGTTCGTGACCCGGCAGACGATGAACGTGCTGCTCCAGGCCCTGGAGCGGGACGGTTACGTGACCAGGCCCGCGGAGGCACCGGTCGGGAAGGCCCTTCCCGCGCGGCTCACTCCTCGCGGACGGCGGAGTCTGGAGAAGGCGACCGCGGCGGTCCGGTCCGTCGAGGTCAGGATGCTGTCCGGGATGACCGAGGCCGAACAGGCAGCCGCGTTCCGGAGCCTGCGGAGCATGATCAACTCCCTGCGCGAGGACCCCGCGTAGCTCAGCTGCGCGGCTTCCGGTACCACCGCGGCGAAGTGTTCAGCGGCGGCTTCAGCTTCGCGCGCACCACCAGGACGTTCGGCTCGTCCGATTCCACGAATTCGCTCAGCAAGCGGCGAAACGCGCGGCCGAAGCCGGACACGCGGTCCGCGTGCACGCCGAACGAGCGGGCCAGTCCGACGAAGTCCGGGCTGTCCCAGTCGACGCCTCGGTGCGGCAGGCCTTCCTGATCCTGATCGAACCGCAGCATCCCGTAGCCGCCGTCGTCCACCACCACGACGGTGACCGGCAGCTGCTCCTCCGCGAGCGTCGCCAGATCTCCTACCGCGTAAAGGAAACCGCCGTCGCCGGTGACGCACAGGACGCGTCCGCCGCCGGCCGCCTCGGCTGCCGCGCCCGCGCCGAGCGACGCCGGGAAACCGTAGCCGAGCGTGCCCCAGCCCATCGGGTAGGCCAGCCGACGCGGCGCGCGGACCCGGTGGAAGCCGCCGATCCAGTACCCGGCGACGCACATGTCCGTGACGATCGTGCCGTCCTCGGGGAGCACTTCCTCCAAAGTGGACAGAAAGTCGGCGGCCTGCGGTTCCTCGTCGCGGATGCGCCTGCGCACCCGGCGGCCGATGCCGGCCAGCCGCGCGGTCAGCTCGTCCAGCCCCGGCCGCGGTTCCGGGTGCAGGGATTCGACGACGCGGCGAGCGTCGCCGACGAGGGTGACATCCGGCCGGTAGTTCTTCGCCGCGTCGCCGGCGTCGACGTTGATCGCGATCAGCTTCGGCGGCGCGGGCATCTGCCAGTTCTGCGTCATCAGGCCGTCGAAGTCGGTGCCGATCGCGAGCACCACGTCGGCCTCGTCCCACAGCTGCCCGACCTCCGGCGCGTGCACCGGATTCGGGGCCAGGCAAGGATGATCGAGCGGAAGCAGGCCGCGCGCGCCGAACGTGGTGAGCACCGGCGCGGCCAGTCGCTCGGCGAGATGCCCGATCGCTTCGCCCGCTTCGGCGCGCAACGCACCGCCGCCGGCCCAGATCAGCGGACGGCGCGCGGCCGCCAGCAGATCCGCCGCGCGCGGCAGGTCCGGCAGGTCGAGCACGCGCTCGGCGGGCGGCGCGGGCGGTTCGCGCGGCGGGGTGGGTTCGCGGAGGAAATCGGTCGGAATGCCCAAATACACCGGACCGCTTTGCGGCATCAGCGCGAGCCGGGCCGCGCGGTGCAGCGTCGTGCCGATCTGGTCCGCGCGGTGCACGGTGAACCCGGCCTTGGTCACCGGCGCGAACATCGCCTGCTGGTCCGAAGTTTCGTGCAGCACCCCGCGCACCACGCCCGGGCGGCGCAGCGTCGACGGGATATCCGTGGCGATCACGAGCACCGGAGCCGCCGACGCCATCGCTTCGCCGACCGCGCCGAGCGTGTTCGCCGCGCCAGGGCCGGTGGTCACGAGGGCGACGCCGAGTTTTCCCGTCCTGCGGGCATAACCGTCGGCCGCGTAGCCCGCGGTCTGTTCGTGCCGGACGTTGACGAGCCGGATCCCGGTGTCCGCCAACGCCTCCCACAGCGGCAGGTTGTGGACCCCCGGCAGGCCGAACACCACTTCGGTCCCGAGAGCCGTGAGCGCGTCCCCCAGCTGCTGAGCTCCAGTCCGTCCTGCCACGCCAGCGATGGTATCCGCCCCCAGTAAGCAGCTGCAGACACGGCACCGGACAGGGTTTGTCATCGGTTGTCCCCCACCTGGCCGTGCGAGACGCGAACCGCCGCCTTTTTCGTGCGTACACTCCGGGGGCCGGGCACGCCGAGGTTCCCGGCACCGCGGAAAGGGGTGGCCGAATGCCGTTGATGCCGGTGACCGACTCGATGTTCCTGATGGTCGAGACCCGCGAGCACCCGATGCACGTCGGCGGGCTCCAGCTGTTCCGCAAACCCGACGGCGCGGGCGAGGACTATCTGCGCGATCTCCGCCGGAGCCTGCTGGAATCGGACAACATGCGCGGCGTGTTCCGGATGCGGCCGAGCCGTCCGGTGAACACGGTCGGGCACGTGCGCTGGTCGCGCGACACCGACCTGGAACTCGACTACCACTTCCGGCATTCCGCGCTGCCGCAGCCGGGCCGGATCCGCGAACTGCTCGAACTCACCTCGCGCTGGCACAGCACGCTGCTCGACCGGCACCGGCCGCTGTGGGAGACGCACCTCATCGAGGGACTGCGCGACGGCCGGTTCGCGGTGTACTCGAAAATTCACCACGCGCTGATGGACGGCGTTTCAGCGCTGAGGCACCTGCAGGGCACGCTGTCGGACGACCCCGCCGACCTGGACTGCCCGCCGCCGTGGGGGTCACGGGAGAAGCCCGCCGAGCACCGGAACGGGCGTTCGTCCACCTCCCCGTTCGCGCTGGTGGGCAAGACGTTCGAGCAGGTCGCGGGCATCGCGCCGGCCGCGGCGAAGGTGGCGCGCGAGGCGTTCCGCGAGCACCGGCTCACGCTGCCGATGCAAGCGCCGAAGACGATGCTGAACGTGCCGATCGGCGGCGCGCGCCGGTTCGCCGCGCAGTCCTGGCCGCTCGAGCGGGTGCGCGAGGTCGCGACCGCCGCCGGTGTGTCCCGCAACGACGTCGTGCTCGCGATGTGCTCCGGCGCGCTGCGCGACTACCTCATCGAACAGAGCGCGCTGCCGGACGCGCCGCTGGTCGCGATGGTCCCGGTGTCGCTGCGCCGCCGCGACTCCGGCGACGCGACCGGCAACAACATCGGCGCGCTGCTCTGCAACCTGGCCACCGACGAGACCGACCCGGCGCGGCGGCTGGCCGCGATCTCCGAGTCGATGTCGAACGGCAAGAAGCTGTTCTCGCAGCTGTCGCCGCTGCAGACGCTGCTGCTGTCCGGGATCAACGTGGCCCAGCTCGGCGCGTCGCCGATCCCCGGGGTCGTCGGCAACACGCGGCCGCCGTTCAACCTGGTGATCTCGAACGTCCCCGGCCCGCGCAAGCAGATGTACTGGAACGGCGCGGCGCTCGACGGCATCTACCCGGCGTCGGTGCTGCTCGACGGGCAGGCCCTGAACATCACGCTGACCAGCAACGGGGACAACCTCGACTTCGGCATCACCGGATGCCGGCGCAGCGTCCCGCACCTGCAGCGGATCCTGACGCACCTGGACACGGCGCTCGCCGAACTGGAATTCGCGACCCGGTAGCCGGTCAGTCAGCCGGTCAGTCGATGCCTTCCGGGCTGGCCCCGCCGACCGGCACGGCGTCGGCGATGATCCGGTCGATCTCGGCGAGGTCGGCCGGGGTTAGCTGGAAGTCGGTCGCGCTCTTCTCGATGCTGGCCGGGCGGCGGGCGCCGACGATGGCCACGTCCACCTTCGCCAGCGTCCACGCGATGGCCAGCTGGCTCACTGTCGCGCCTCGCTCCTTGGCGAACGCGGCGAGCTGGTCGACGATCTTCAGGTTGTGCCGCAATGACTCTCCGCGGAAAGCGGACGAACGCGACCGCCAGTCCGACGGGTCGAAGACTGTCTCGGCGGTCAGTGAACCGGTGAGCAGACCGCTGCCGAGCGCGCTGTAGGCGAGCACGCCGAGGTCATGCGCGCGGGCGTATGGGAGCGGGTCGGTTTCCGCGCCGCGCCGGAAGAGGTGATACGGCACCTGCACGGTTTCTACCGTCTCGTTCAAGGCACTGAGCTGGGCGGAGTCGTAGTTCGAGACTCCGACGTGGCGGACCTTGCCCGCGTCCACGAACTCCTGCAGCGTTCGGGCGACCTCGGCGGCTGGCGTACGCGGGTCGGGCCAATGGATCTGGTACAGGTCGAGGTGGTCGACGCCCAGCGCGCGCAGGCTGTCGTCTACCCCCTTGGCGAGCCATTCGCGGCGGG
Organism: Amycolatopsis sp. WGS_07; assembly: GCF_045278895.1. NCBI lineage: Bacteria > Bacillati > Actinomycetota > Actinomycetes > Pseudonocardiales > Pseudonocardiaceae > Amycolatopsis > Amycolatopsis sp. WGS_07. The sequence goes on from NZ_CP136053.1 coordinate 1,081,413, forward strand.
AATCGCGGATGCGTTCGGAGCCGGGATTCGTCCCGCCCTTCGTCGCGATGACGACACTGTCGCGGCGATGGTCGAGTTCGCTGCGCAACGCTTTGCCCAGCAGCGCTTCGGCGGTGCCGTAAGCCCGCGCGGTGTCGAAGAGGGTGATGCCGAGTTCGTGCGCGCGCCGGATCGCCGCGATCGCGGTGTCCTCGTCGAAGCTTCCCCACTGCCCGCCGAATCCGCCGGTACCGAAGGCGATCCGGGACACTTCGAGGCCGCTGCGGCCAAGAATCGTCGTCCGCATGAGTCGAGCACAGCATTATTGCCCGGCCTTGCCGAGCTGTCCCAGCTGCTGATTATTCGGTTGACAGCCCGAGGATGCTCGCGAGGTGAGCCTCCTGGAGCCGTTGCGGCACCGCAGTTTTCGCGCCCTCGCCGCCGGACGGACGCTCGGCGTCTTCGGCAACTCGGTCGCTCCGGTCGCGCTCGCGTTCGCGGTGCTCGACCGCACCGGGTCGGCGGTCGATCTCGGGCTGGTGGTCGGGGCCCGGTCGCTGGCGAACGTGCTGCTGCTGCTTTTCGGCGGGGTGCTCGCGGACCGGCTGCCGCGAGCGATGATCCTGCAGGGCACCGAGATCGCGGCCGGGCTCAGCCAGGCGCTGATCGCCGCGAGTGTCCTTTGTGGATTCGGCTCGATCCCGTTCCTGGTCTCGCTGAGCGTGGTCAACGGGGCGGTCTCGGCGATGTCGCTGCCCGCCGCGGCGGCGATCACTCCGCAGACCGTGCCGCGAGACCTGCTGGCCCCGTCGAACGCGCTGCTGCGGCTGCTCGTCAACGGCGGCCGCATCGCCGGGGCCGGAGTCGCCGGGGTCGCGGTGGCGGCGGCCGGATCCGGCTGGGCGCTGGCGGTGAACGCGCTGGTGTTCTTCGCCGCCGCGCTCGCCTATCACGCCGTCCGGCTGCCGCGGGCCGAGCGAGTTCCAGGCGCTCGGCCGATCGCCGACCTGATCGCCGGATGGCACGAGTTCCGGTCCCGCACCTGGGTGTGGGCGGTGGTGGCGCAGTTCGGCGTCGTCAACGCGGCCGGGATGGGCGCGCTCGTGGTCATCGGGCCGGTCGTGGCGGACGAGACCTTCGGGCGGTCCGGATGGGGCTTGGCGCTGGCGATGCAGACGGCGGGCGCGCTGCTCGGCGGGATCGTCGCCGCGCATTGGCAGCCGCGGCGCGCGTTGTTCGCCGGGGTGGCCCTGGTGTTCATGGACGCGCTGCCGGTCTTGACGCTCGGCTGGTGGCCGTCCCTCGTCCCGCTGCTGATCGCGATGCTGATCGCCGGGCTGACGATGGAACAGTTCGCCGTCGCCTGGGACGTCTCGCTGCAGGAACACATCCCGCCCGACCGGCTCGCCCGCGTGTACTCCTACGACATGCTGGGGTCGATCGCCGCGATGCCGCTCGGGCAGATCGCGGCGGGTCCCCTCGTGCAGCACTTCGGCCGCGAGCCGGTGCTCGTCGCGTGCGGGATGCTGGTCCTCGTCTCGACCGGGCTCGCGCTGTGCAGCCGCCAGATCCGGCAGCTCACGAACCGGCCGGCGGCTCCGGTCGCACCGACAGGAAGTTGACCGCGCTCGCGCTGAACACCAGCTCGTCGTCGCCGTTGAACACTTCCATCCGGGTGCGGATCAGGCCGCGGTCCGGCTTCGACTTCGACCGCCGCGCCTCGGTGACGGTCGCCCGCATCCGCAGCCGGTCCCCCGGCCGCACTGGACGCGGCCAGCGCAGCTCGTCGATGCCGGGGCTGCCGAGGCTCGCGACCGACGACAGGTAGTGGTCGGCGAACATCCGCATCATCAGGCTGGACGTGTGCCATCCGCTCGCGATCAGCCCGCCGAACGGGCCCTCCTTCGCCGCCACCGGGTCCACGTGGAAGCTCTGCGGGTCGTACTTCTCGGCGAACTCGATGATCTCCGCTTCGGTGACGGTCGTGTCGCCGAACTCGTACACCGATCCCTCGCGGTAGTCCTCGAACCAGCGGTCGTCGATGGGCGCGGTGAACTCGGTCATGGGCGACAGCCTGCCACAGCTGCTCGCGGGGAAAACGTGCCGAGAATCTCCCGGCGGGGCGTCACGGGGCGGCCCAGGGCCGGACCTCCTCCAGCAGCTTCGCCACCGCCAGCACCAGGTCGTCCGAATGCCGCGGGCCCACGATCTGCAGCCCCACCGGGAGGCCGGATTCGGTGCGCCCGGCCGGGACGCTGATCGCCGGCTGCTGCGTCATGTTGAACGGGTAGGTGAACGGCGTCCACTCCGGCCATTCGGTCATCCCGCTGCCCGGCGGCACGTCGTGCCCCGCCTCGAACGGCGGGATCGGGACGGTCGGCGTGAGCAGCACGTCGTAGCGGGTGTGGAACTCGCCCATCCGGATGCCGAGCGCGGCGCGTTCCGCGGTGGCGTCGAGGTAATCGCCCGCCGAGTAGGTGCGGCCCCGCTCCCAGACGCGAAGCAGGCCCGGGTCGACCCGCGCCTCGCTGCCGGGCGGGAACGCGTCGAGCGACTTCGCCGCACCGGCGGACCACAGCACGTCGAAGGCGTCCTTCGGGTCGCTGAACCCGGGGTCGGCCTGCTCCACCTGCAACCCGGCGTCCGCGAGCGACTGCACCGCCGACGCGACGATCGCCGCGACTTCCGGGTCCACGTCGACAAAACCGAGCGTCGGCGAGAACGCCGCGATCAGCCCGCGCACGTCGCGCCGCACTGCCTCGCGGTACGCGCTGATCGGCGGCGCGAGGCCGGTCGGGTCGCGGTGGTCCGGCATGGCGAGGACGTCCAGCAGCAGCGCGGTGTCGTCCACGCTGCGCGCCATCGGACCGGCGTGCGCGAGCGGGCCGAACGGGCTCGCCGGGTACAGCGGGATCCGGCCGTGAGTCGGCTTCATCCCGACGATCCCGCAGAACGACGCGGGAATCCGCACCGAACCGCCGCCGTCGGTGCCGACGGACAGCTCGCCCATCGCCGCCGCGACCGCGGCCGCGCTGCCGCCGCTGGACCCGCCCGCGGTCATCCGCGGGTTCACCGGATTGCGCGTGACGCCCGCGAGCGCGCTGTCGGTGACGCCCTTCCACGCGATCTCCGGCGTGGTCGTCTTGCCGAGCACGACCAGGCCCGCCTCGCGCATCCGCGCCATCACCGGGCTGTCGACCTCCCACGGCTGGTCGGCCGGGATGCTCGTGGAACCGCGCAGCGTCGGCCAGCCCTGGGTGAGGAAGATGTCCTTGATCGACGCGGGGACGCCGTCGAGCCAGCCGATCGGATTCCCGTCGCGCCACCGGACTTCGGCCGCCTTCGCCTGTTCGAGCGCGCGGTCGGCGTCGACCAGGCAGTACGCGTTGACCTCGCCGTCGCGGTCCTCGATGTTCTGCAGGGCGCTCTTCGTCGCCTCGACCGGCGAAAGCTCGCCCGTAGCGTAGGCGGCGACGAGTTCGCTGGCGGTCAGTTCCCGGTCGCCCATCCGGCGCCTCCCTGCGATTCGGACGGCACATAGCCGAGCCGTTTGTCCACGACGTTCCACAGCGGCTCCCCGGCGAGCCAGCGCCGGAAGTTCCCCGCGAACACCTCGACCAGGGTCCGCCGCCAGCCGAGGAAATCGCCCGACATGTGCGGGGACAGCAGCACGTCCGGCATGGTCCACAGTGTACTTTCGGCGGGCAGCGGCTCGGTTTCGAACACGTCGAGCGCGGCGCCGGCGATCTCCCCGGCCTCCAGCGCCGCGATCAGATCGGACGTGACCACCAGTTCGCCGCGGCCGACGTTCACGAACCGCGCGGACGGCTTCATCGCGGCGAACGCGGCCGCGTCGAACATGCCCTTGGTCTGATCGGTGAGCGGGGCGACCGCGACGACGTAGTCGAACTCGGGCAAATACCGCGTCAGCTCGGCGGATACGTGCACGACGCCGAAATCCGGATCCCCGACGCGCCCCCGCCGCCCGGCCCCGGACACGCGCATCCCGGCCGCGCGCAGCATCCGCGCGATGGCCCGGCCGATCGGCCCGGTGCCCACCACGAGCACCTCCCGTCCGGCGATCCGCTCGGTCTCGCGGTGCTGCCATTTGCCGGCGCGCTGCAGGTCGAGCGACCGCGCGAAATCCTTGGCGAACGACAACACGACGCCGAGCACGTACTCCGCGATGGCGTCGTCGAACACCCCGCGCGAGTTCGTGAGCACAACGTCGCTCTCGCGCAGCCCGGGAAACAGCACCGGATCGACGCCCGCGCTCGCGATGTGCAGCCACTGCAACCGGTCCGCCGCGTGCCAGGCCCCGGGGACGGCTCCGGACAGGAAGTCGTAGACGAAAAGCGCGTCGGCCCCGGCGAGAGCGCCGGCGAGCCCGCGCTCGTCGGTGTAACGAACCACCGCCGCGTCTTCGATAGCGGCCATGTCCGGTGGTTGGGCTGCCCCGCAGAGCACTGCCAGAACGGGGGTTTCCGGGGCGTTCACGATTGACACGGTAAAAGTGGCTCGTATGATTGTCAACAATCCGAGGACCACCCCCGGAGCACCGGACGGGCATCGGCACAGGCGTATTCCGGAGGCTGAACCTTGGATCTGGACTTCCTCGCGTTCGAGGGCCCGCTCGCCCAGCGCGGCATCGGCGTGATCGCGCCGTTCGACCTCGCGCTCGAGCGCGAACTGTGGCGCTGGGTGCCGATGGAGGTGTCGCTGCATCTCGCCCGCACCCCGTACGAACCCGTCCCGGTGAGCATGGAGATGGCGCAGCTGGTGAGCGACAGCAGGCACCTCGCCACGGCCACCCGCGACGTGCTGCACGTCGAGCCCGAGGTGGTCGCGTACCTGTGCACCTCCGGCAGCTTCGTGAACGGCATCGACTACGAACGCTCCCTCACCAAGGCGATCTGCGACGCGGGCGCGCCGGACGCGGTCACCACCTCCGGCGCCCTCGTCGAGGTGCTGCACCAGCTCGACCTGCACCGCGTCTCGGTGCTCACGCCGTACGACGCCGACCTCACCGGCAAACTCCACGACTTCCTCGCCGAGGTCGGCGTGGACACCGTGTCCAGCGACCACCTCGGGCTGGGCGGCGGCATCTGGAAGGTCAGCTACCGCACCATCGCCGAGCGGATCCTGGCCGCGGACCACCGCGAGGCCGAGGCGATTTTCGTCAGCTGCACCAACCTCCCCACGTTCGACCTGATCGAACCGCTGGAGAAGGCGCTCGGCAAACCCGTGCTGACCGCCAACCAGCTGACCATGTGGGCGTGCCTGCGACGGATGCGGCTGCCGATCGTGGGCCCGGGCCAGTGGCTGCGGGAGGTGTCTTGACCCGTCCCGGTAATATTGTCGACAATTTGCGCATCCCGGAGGTTTCGTGACCACGATCGGCTTCATCTACCCCGACCACGCGGCCGAGGACGACTACCCGCTCGCGGAACAGCTTCTCGGCGACATCAGCCTGCCGGTCGCGCACATTTACGGCACCGACCTGCACGCCGTGCCGGAACTGCTCGACCTCGGCAGCGAAACCCGGCTCGCCGAAGGCGCCCGGCTGCTCGCGAAGCACCAGCCGGAAGCCGTCGTGTGGGCTTGCACGTCCGGCAGCTTCGTGTACGGCTGGGACGGCGCGCGGAACCAGGCCGACCAGCTCGCCGCGGCCGCCGGAGTGCCCGCTTCGAGCACCTCGTTCGCCTTCGTGCACGCGGCGAAAGCCCTTGGCGTACAACGAGTCGCGGTGGCCGCTAGCTACCCGGACGACGTGGCCCGGCTGTTCGTGGACTTCCTCGCCGCCGGCGGCGTCGAGGTGCTCTCGATGTCGAGCGCGGACATCGACACCGCCGCCGAGGTGGGCCAGCTCGCGCCCGAGGCCGTGGTGGACCTCGCGGTGAGCCACGACCACCCGGACGCCGACGCGGTGCTCGTGCCCGACACCGCGATGCGCACGCTCGGCGAGATCACCGCCATCGAGGAGAAACTCGGCAAGCCGGTGCTGACCGCCAACCAGGTGACCGTGTGGGAAGGCCTCCGGCTGACCGGCACGAGCAGGCTGGTGCGTTCGCTGGGCGCGTTGTTCCGGACGAAGGGCTGACCCGTGGTCGCACTGCCTGACATAGAACCGGTGAGCCGGGAATCGACCGCCGCCGTGATCGCCCGCCAGCTGCGCGACGCGATCATGACCGGCGCGCTGCCGCCGGGCACTCAGCTCGGCGAGACCGACCTGGCCGCCCGCTTCCAGGTATCGCGCGGCCCGCTGCGCGAGGCGATGCAGCACCTGGTGTCCGAGGGCCTGCTGCGCAGCGAACGCCACCGCGGCCTGTTCGTGATCGACCTCGAACCGGCGGACGTGTTCGACATCTACCTCGCCCGCTCGGCCGTGGAAAGAGCCGCCCTGCTGTGCGCCTTCCGCGGCGACCGCGAGGCAGTGGCCGCGACGCTGGAACAGAACGTGGCCGACATGGCGGCGGCCGCGGACGATCCGGCCGCGCTGTCCGAGGCGGACCTCCGGTTCCACGAGGCGCTGATCAACGCCTCCGGCAGCAAACGGCTGGTGCGCATGGCCCGGACGCTGCTGATCGAGACGCGGATGTGCCTGACGTTGCTGCAGAGCACGTATCAGGGCGTGGAGGATCGGCTGGAGGAACACACGCGGATCATCGAAGCCCTGCGCTCGGGCGACGAGGAGACCGCGCTGCAGTTGCTGGACGCGCACATGGAGGACGCGATCAGCCGGTTGCTGCCGGGGCGGAGCCTGAAGGACGGGATCGCGGCGGCCGAGTGAGGCGGAGGGGTTCGCGAGCGGCGCTACGCCTACGCCCCGCAGCCCAGCCCTCGTGAGCGGCCACGCCGGTTCTAACCGGCGCGAACACTCACGAGCCCGCGGCACCCGCCCGCCGCGGCGAAGGCAGCCTGCCCTCCTGTCCCGGAAGGTGAGTGCTGCCAGCAGGTTCCAGGCGGCGGCAGCCACGCGGGAGAAAGCGCGGCGTCCGGCAGCGGGTGCCCTTCTGAACGGTGCGAAGTTCACAGCCCCAGCACCTCCGCCATTGTGCCGCCCAGGACTCGGGCTCGTAGTTCTCCCGGCGGGGTCACGCGTTCGATCGTCGCGCGGGCCAGGACTGGGTCGCCGTAGGGCGCGTCTGAGCCGAACATCGTGCGGTCTGGGACCTCGGTGATAGCCAGGCGGACCGCGAAGATGATGCTTGCCGTCGACAGTTCCAGGTAGACGTTGGGCGTTTCGCGGGCCAGGTCGATCGCGGTGAGCCAGTGTGCGCCGCCTAACTGGCTGAGGACCAGCGGCACGGCTGGGTAGCGGCGGGCCAGCTCGGCCAGGGTCGACAGGTCTCGTTCGGTGGTCGGGGCGGAGCCGTGCACGACCACGGGGAGTCCATTGTGGTCGGTCGCCGCGCGCAGGACTGGTTCGATCCGGGCGGCGGCGTCCGGGGGCGGGGTCAGTTCGCCGATTCCATAGAAGCCCCGCGCGGCCTGCTCGACCTCCGCGGCGACCTGGTCCTCGGGCAGGTCCAGGCGGACTGAGCGGAAGCCCAGGAAACGGTCGGGGTATGCGGCGAGAGCGGCGTCCAGTTCTTGCCAGGCGGACTGGTAGCCGTCGCCGGGCTCGCCGCTGAGCGCGACGTCCAGCACGCGCATTTCCCGGCGGAACGAAGCCAGGTCGACGGCTCGTTCGGGGTGCGGCCTGGTCGCGAAGAGCACAGCGCGGTCAGCTCCGGCTTCGTCCAGCAGGGCAACGTGCTGGTGCGCTGGGTCGTGAACGTGGCTGTGTGCGTCGATGATCACCAAAGACTCCCGGTCGGGTTCGGCGCGCGGAATGCGGTCGCCGGGGTCAGTGTTGAACGTTGACACCATGCCAAGGTCAAGCTCAGCGGAGGGACGATGCGGATCGGGCAGCTGGCCGAGCGCACCGGTACCAGCGAACGGCTCCTGCGGTACTACGAACGCGTCGGGCTGCTGACCGCGGACCGGCGGCCCAACGGGTACCGCGACTACGCCCCCGCCGCCGAGCAGACCGTGCGCCAGATTCGCGCGTTGCTGGCGGCTGGGCTGCCGACGAGCTTGATCAAGCGGATGCTGCCGTGCGCCGAGACGGACGGCTCGCTGCGCCCGTGCCCGGGGGTGCTGGGCGCGCTGCGCACTCAGCTCACCGAACTCGACCGCCGGGCGGAGGGCATCGAGCAGGCACGACGGACGCTCCGCGAGGCCATCGCGGCGACGGAACGCGCTACCTGAACAGGTCAGTCCGACAGCGGGATCCAGTAGCGCCGCACCGGTCCGTGCTCGGTCTGGCGAAGTTCTTCCAGCACCCCGCCAGCGCGTTCGATCGTCTTGGCGGAGGCCAGGTTCTCCGCCGCGCACACCAAGAGCACGCGAGACAGGCCCTGGCTCCGCGCTTCGGCCAGCATCTGGCGCAGCGCCCAGGAACCGAGCCCACGGCCACGCGCCGAGGGACGGATGCCGAAGCCGATGTGCCCGGCCCACCGCACGTACTCGGCTGGCCCAGAACGCAAGGCGATCCCGCCGAGCACCTGGTCGCCATCGACTAGCCAGCGGTGGACGGCCGGGCTCCGCGTCAATGCGCTTACCCAGGAGGCGAATCCCGCTGGAGAACCGACCGTGTCCGAGGCGGACAGGCCGAAGCCGTCCTCGTGGAGGCCGGGACCCCATTCGTTGTGCGCTTCCAGCCAGGCGCGGTGCAGGAGGACCGTGGGTGCCAGAAGTTGGGGCATACTCCGATTCTACCGGCCGAAAGCGTCGAAAACCCTTTCGCGGCAAAGAGAATTCAGGCATTGCGCACCCCCAGCACGGGCTGTCCGCCGAAGCCGAGGTTGTAGTGCGGCGACCACGGGAACCACCCCGCCGGGTCCGCGTAGACCAGCTGCACCGCCTCGATTCCCGTGCCATAGCAGGAAACCGCGACGTGCAGGTGCACAGCGGGGGTGCCGATCCGCACGACCTCCACGCGCGGCAGCCGGGGCAGCAGCCACTGCTCCCCCGGTATCGGCGGGCCGGTGTGCAGCGCGTGTTCGGCCGCCGTGTTGAGCAGATATGCCGCGTGGTGCGGCGACAATCCGGTGACGACCAACTCGGGCAAACCTTGCGCGGTCAGGCCCGCGGTGTACGCCCAGGACGGCCGGGAACCTTGTCCCAGCACGCCCTGGACGCACCAGCCGTACTCCCGGATCCGGTCCAGCACCTCGATCAGGTACTGCTCCTCGGATCTTTCCGGTTCCTCGCACATCTGGCACATCGGTGCCTCCTCCCCTCGGGGACCCGTCGGCGGGTCACGAGAAGAGTGAAGCGCGCGGCACCGACGAAAAATCAGCGGAGCGAAGCGGCCACCGCGGTGCCGAGCGCGGTTGTGGTAGCGGTTCCGCCGAGGTCGGGGGTGAGCGTTTCGCCCGCCGTCAGGACCTCGTCGACCGAGGCGCGGATCGCTTGTGCGGCAACGGTTTCACCGAGGTGGTCGAGCAGCATCGCACCGGCGAGGATCTGTGCGACCGGGTTCGCGATGCCCTGCCCGGCGATGTCCGGAGCGCTCCCGTGGACCGCCTCGAACATCGACGGAAACTCACCTGATGGGTTGATGTTTCCCGACGGAGCCATGCCCAGTCCGCCGGTGATCGCGGCCGCGAGATCGCTCAGGATGTCGCCGAACAGGTTCGACGCCACCACCACGTCGAGCCGGTCCGGGGCCTGCACCATCCGCGCGGCGAGCGCGTCCACATGGCACTGTTCCGCGCGGACGTCCGGGTACCGCGCCGCGACCTCGGCGAAAATCTCGTCCCAGTAGGGCATCGAGTGGATCAGCCCGTTGGACTTCGTCGCCGAGGTGACGTGCTGAGAACGCGTGCGCGCGAGTTCGAAGGCGTACCGGATGATCCGTTCCACCCCGACCCGCGTGAACACCGATTCCTGCAGCACGAACTCGTCCGGCCGCCCGGCGTTGTGCCGTCCGCCGATCGCCGAGTACTCGCCCTCGGAGTTCTCCCGGACGATCACCATCTCCAGCTCGTCCGCCTTCCGCCCGGCCAGCACCGAGGTGGTGCCCGGAAGGAGCCGGACCGGCCGCAGGTTGACGTACTGCTGGAACGCCCGCCGCAGCGGGATCAGCAGGCCCCACAAGGAAACGTGGTCGGCGACGCCGGGGAAGCCGACCGCGCCGAGCAGGATCCCGTCGAAGCCGGACAGCTGCGCGACGCCGTCCTCCGGCATCATCGCGCCGGTCTTCGCGTACCGCTCGCAGCTCCAGTCGAATTCGGTCCACTCCAACGAGAAGCCGTACTTCGCCGCGGCCGCGTCGAGGACGCGCCGCGCTTCGATCGTGACGTCGACGCCGATCCCGTCGCCCGGGATGCTCGCAATCCGGTGTGTCACAGGCTCACCGCGATGTACTTGGTCTCCAGGAACTCGTCGATGCCGACCGTGCCGCCCTCGCGGCCGAGACCGGACTGCTTGACCCCGCCGAACGGGGCCGCCGGGTTGGACACGATGCCCTGGTTGAGGCCGATCATCCCGGCCTCCAAGCGTTCCGACACCCGCAGCGCGCGCTTCAGATCGCTGGTGAACAGGTAGGACACCAGGCCGAATTCGGTGTCGTTGGCCTTCTCGACCGCCTCGTCCTCGGTGTCGAACGGCGTGATCGGCGCGACCGGGCCGAAGATTTCCTCGCTGGCCAGCCGGGCGTCGACCGGGACGTCGGTGAGCACCGTCGCCGGGTAGAAGTGGCCGGGACCCTCGACCCGCGAACCGCCGGTGAGCACCCGCGCGCCCTTGTCGGTGGCGTCCTTGACCAGCTCGGTCACCTTGTTCACCGCGGCCTCGTCGATGAGCGGGCCGACCACGACGCCCTCGTCGGTGCCGCGCCCCATCGGCAGCGCCTGCATCCGCTCGGTGAGCCGGCGGGAGAACTCCTCCGCGACGCCACGCTGCACGTAGAACCGGTTGGCCGCGGTGCACGCCTCGCCGATGTTGCGCATCTTGGCCTGCATCGCGCCCTCGACCGCGGCGTCCAGGTCCGCGTCGTCGAACACGACGAACGGCGCGTTGCCGCCCAGCTCCATCGACGTGCGCAGCACCTTCTCCGCGCACTGCTCCAGCAGCTTGCGCCCGACCCCGGTCGAGCCGGTGAACGACAGCTTGCGCGCGCGTCCGTCGCGGATCAGCGGCTCCATCACGCCGCCCGCGTCCTTGGTGGTGACGACGTTCAGCACGCCCTCGGGCAACCCGGCGTCGGCGAGGATCTGGGTGAGCGCGAGCATCGACAGCGGCGTCTGCGCGGCCGGTTTGATCACCATCGTGCAGCCCGCGGCGACCGCCGGGCCGATCTTGCGCGTGCCCATCGCCATCGGGAAGTTCCACGGCGTGATCAGCAGCGTCGGGCCCACCGGCTGGCGGGTGATCAGGAACCGGCCGTTGCCGTTCGGGGCCACCGCGTATCCGCCGTCGATCCGCACCGCCTCCTCGGCGAACCAGCGGAAGAACTCGGCGGCGTAAGTGATTTCCCCGGCCGCCTCGGCCAGCGGCTTGCCCATCTCCAGGGTCATCAGCAGCGCCAGTTCGTCGCGGCGCTCGATGAGCTTGTCGTACGCGCGGCGCAGGATTTCGCCGCGCTCCCGAGGCGCGACCGCCGCCCAGCTGGCCTGTGCCGCGACCGCCGCGTCGAGCGCCGCGAGGCCGTCTTCCGGCCCGGCGTCCGCGACCTGGCACAGCACCTCGCCGGTGGAGGGGTCCTGCACGTCGAAGGTCTTCCCGCTGCGCGCGGCGACCCACTTGCCGCCGATGAAGAGTTCCTTGCCGACCGCGCCCACGACGCCGTTCTCGGTGATCCCGCTCATCCAGGTTGCTCCTGTTCCTGTTGTCCCGAACTCATGCTATGGATATTGTCAACAATCGACAACCGTCTCCACCCGCATCCCAGGAGGGCGCCGCATGGCCCAGCTTTCCCCGCTGCTCAAGCAGGCAACGCCCGTCGTCGTCGACCACGGTGAAGGGGTTTACCTCTACGACGTGGACGGGAAACGTCATCTCGACTTCACCGCGGGCATCGGGGTGACCAGCACCGGGCACTGTCACCCGCGCGTGGTCGAAGCCGCGCGCGAGCAGATCGGCAAGCTCGTGCACGGCCAGTACACGACGGTGATGCACCAGCCGCTGCTCGAACTGACCCGCAAGCTCGGCGACGTGCTGCCGTCCGGGCTCGATTCGCTCTTCTACGCGAACTCCGGCAGCGAAGCCGTCGAGGCCGCGCTGCGGCTGGCCCGGCAGGCGACGAAGCGGCCGAACGTCATCGTGTTCCAGGGCGGCTTCCACGGCCGCACGGTCGCCGCCGCCACCATGACCACCTCCGGCACGCGGTTCAGCGCGGGCATCTCGCCGCTGATGTCCGGCGTACACGTCGCGCCGTTCCCGTACGCCTACCACTACGGCTGGGACGAGGAGACGGCGACGAAGTTCGCCTTGCGCGAGCTGGACTATCTCTTCCAGACCGTCTCCGCGCCGAACGAGACGGCCGCGTTCTTCATCGAGCCGGTGCTCGGCGAGGGTGGCTACGTTCCGGCGAACACCGCGTTCATGGCCGGGCTGCGCGAGCGCGCCGACCGGCACGGCATCCTGCTGGTGCTCGACGAGGTGCAGGCCGGCTTCGGCCGTACCGGCAAGTTCTGGGGCCACGACCACTTCGACGTCCGCCCGGACGTCGTGCTGATCGCGAAGGGCCTCGCCAGCGGCTTCCCGCTGTCGGGCATCGCTGCTTCGGAAGAGCTGATGGCAAAGGCGTACCCAGGTTCGCAAGGCGGCACGTACGGCGGCAACGCGGTGTCGTGTGCAGCAGCGATCGCGACGCTCGACGTCATTCAGGACGAAGGCTTGGTCGAGAACGCCGCGGAGCGCGGCCGTCAGCTTCTCGAGGGCGCGCGCGTCATCGCGGACAAGACGCCGGCTATCGGCGACGTACGCGGTCTCGGGCTCCTCGTGGGCACTGAGTTCACTACTGCGGACGGCGAACCGGACACAGCCACCGCGCAGGCCGCGCAGCAGGCGGCCGCCAAGAGCGGACTGCTGTTGCTCACCTGTGGTGCGTACTCGAACGTCGTGCGCATGGTGCCGCCCCTGGTCGTCAATGCGGAACAGGTCGACGACGCTTTGCGCATCTGGGGCGAGGTCGTCACTTCGGTCACGGGGAGCTGAGGCATGGCGCGCTACATCACCATCAGCCTCGACAAGCGCGGCGTCACCTGTCGCGCACGGCTGCTCGACGACGAAGCACCGCGCACCTGCAAGGCGGTGTGGGACGCGCTCCCGCAGAGCGGTTCGGCGTACCACGCGAAGTACGCGCGCAACGAGGTCTACACGCTCGTGCCGCCCTTCGCGGAGCCCAAGCCGGGCCGCGAGAACCCGACCATTACCCCGATTCCGGGCGACGTCGTCTACTTCGGCTTCGAGGCATGGGAAATCGGCAACCCGGCGTACGGCTACGACGAGGGCAGCGAGGCGCACAGCGACCAGGGTGCCACGGATCTCGCGATTTTCTACGGCCGCAACAACCTCCTGATCAACGGCGACGCCGGCTGGGTGCCCGGCAACGTCTTCGCGACGATCGAGGAAGGCCTGTCCGAGATGGCCGCGGCCGCGCAGGACCTGTGGCTGCGCGGCGTGGAAGGCGAGACGCTGTCGTTCGCCCGCGCTGACTGACGGGTCACCCAGCCAGGGCCGGTCTCTCCGCTACGGAGGGACCGGCCCTTTGTTGTCCCGATCGAGCCAGATTGTCCCTCCGGAGTGAGGCCGGGTTAACCCTCCGCGATCATGAACCCGGGCCGGGATTCGCTGCCGGACAAGGGATCCGGCCCCGATGATCACCCGGCGGTGTGAACCTCGGCAACTCACCAATCGTGGCTTCGCATTCACCGGTTCGAGGGGACACGCCGCCCGGTTGCCGCAGTGCGCGTCTGCTACCCAGGGTGATCGGACGCGGCCTTCGCTACGAACCGTGGCGAAGAGTCCACAATGCACCCCCGGCAGCAAACCCGAAAGCCTTACATGTTTAACATGGGAAGATTCTCCGGCGGCCAATCCGTTGCCAGCACTGGGAAAACCGCGTTTTGACACTGCGACAGCACCGGTGGAAATCTGCGTTGGCTCCTCGCGAGAGCACCACAGAAGAACAATCCGAACAAGGAGCCCCTCAATGCAGATGTTCACCCAGCACGTGCACCACGGCCACGACCTGATCTCGGGTCTGCTCGCGCACCTGGCGCACGTGCTCGGCTGGCTCGTCTGACCGGCACCGAGGATTAACCCAGGGGCCGGCCTGTTGGCGCGGGCCGGTCCCTGCTGTGGTTCCCCTTCTTGGCCACGCGCGCGGCGTGGCCTTTTCGTGCCCGCGTCGGCTAACGTGAAAACTATTCATGGCCAGTCCGGCGACAGAACGGCTAGGCTCGGCCACGACGTACGCGCGCGCACGAAGGAGTGGCATGAGCGAGATCGCAGCACAGCTGGCAGGTGCCGTCGGAGCTGGGAACCTGCTGACCGGTGACGCGATTTCCGACGATTACGCGCACGACGAGGCGCTCAGCACGCCGGGCCAGAAACCCGCGTACGTCGCGAAGCCCGCGACCACCGAAGAGGTCTCCGCGCTGCTGAAGATCGCCGCCGCCGAGGGCATCCCGGTGACCGCGCGCGGGTCCGGCAGCGGATTGTCGGCCGCGGCGCGTCCGGTCGAAGGCGGGCTGGTCGTCTCGTTCGAGCGGATGAACTCGGTGCTCGAGATCGACACCGGCAACCACGTCGCCGTGGTCCAGCCGGGCGTCACGCTGGCCGAACTCGACGCGAAGACCGCCGAGCACGGCCTCACCTATCCTGTCTACCCCGGTGAGTTGAGCGCGAGCGTCGGCGGCACTGTCGGCACCAACGCCGGCGGCATGCGCGCGATCCGCTACGGCATCACCCGCGGCAACGTCTCGGGTCTGCAGGCGGTGCTCGCGACCGGCGAGATCATCCGCACCGGCGGCCGGATGTCGAAGATTTCCAGCGGCTACGACCTCACCCAGCTGATCATCGGCTCGGAGGGCACCCTCGCGCTGGTGACCGAGGTGATCGTGAAGCTGCAGCCGCGGCTGCCGCACGGCGCGACCGTGCTCGCCCCGTTCGACGACTTCGAGCAGGTCATGGCGGCGGTGCCGAAGATCGCCGCAAGCGGTTTGGCCCCGCAGATCCTCGAGTACATCGACAACATGACGATGGCCGCGATGGTCTACAACGACAAGCTCGAACTGGGCGTCCCGGCGGAAATCCGCGACCGGACCCAGGCGTATCTGGCGGTGGCGCTGGAAAACCGCGTGGCCGACCGGCTCGGCGAGGACGTCGAGGCGCTTGGCGAGCTGCTCGTCGAACTCGGCGCGGCCGACGCGTATGTGCTCGAAGGCGGAGCCGCGCGCAAGCTCATCGAAGCCCGCGAAAAAGCCTTCTGGAACGCCAAAGCCGCGGGTGCGGACGACGTGATCGACGTGGTGGTGCCGCGGACCGCGATGCCGCAGTTCCTGGCGAAAGCCCGCGAGCTGGCGATGGCGACCGGCGGCGGCGCGATCGGCTGCGGGCACGCTGGCGACGGCAACGTCCACCTGGCGATCTTCTGCAAGGACCCGGACACCCGCTCGCAGCTGCTGACCGACATCTTCGGTTACGCGTACGAGCTGGGCGGCGCGATCTCCGGCGAGCACGGCCTCGGTCGTACCAAGACGAAGTACTACGCCAAACTCGAAGACCCGGCGAAGCTCGATCTGCTGCGCCGGGTCAAGGACAGCTTCGACCCGGCCGGGATCCTCAACCCCGGCGTTCTGTTCGCGCAAACCGGAAAGTGAGCACAGTGAGCACGCTCAACGGCGCCCAGTCCCTCATCCGCACGCTCGTCGACAGCGGGGTCGACGTGTGCTTCTCCAACCCCGGCACGTCGGAGATGCACTTCGTCGCCGCGCTCGATTCGGTGCCGGAGATGCGCGGCGTCCTCGCGCTGTTCGAGGGCGTCGTGACCGGTGCCGCGGACGGGTACGCGCGCGTCGCCGGCAAGCCCGCGGCGACGCTGCTGCACCTCGGCCCCGGGCTGGGCAACGGCTTGGCGAACCTGCACAACGCGCGACGCGCGCACACGCCGGTGGTCAACGTGATCGGCGACCACGCCACCTATCACAAGCAGTACGACGCTCCGTTGGAGTCGGACATCGACGCCATCGCGGGCGCGCTCGAAGGCTGGGTGCGCCGGTCGGGACACACGAAGGACGTCGGCGCGGACGCGGCGGCGGCGGTCGCGGCAGCGCAGGACGCACCCGGCCGGGTCGCGACGCTGATCCTTCCCGCCGACGCGTCGTGGGGCGAGGGCGGCGAAACCTGCGCGCCGATTCCACCGCGCGTGCCGCAGACGGTCGACGCGACGACCGTGCGGAAGATCGCGGACGTGCTGCGCAGCGGCGAGCCGGTGGCGTTGCTGATCGGCGGAGCTGCTTGCCACGAAGCCGGTTTGCGCGCGACCAGCCGGATCGCCACGGCGACCGGCGCGAAGACGTTCGCCGAGACGTTCCCGGCGCGGCTGGAGCGCGGTGCCGGGCTGCCGAACATCGAACGGCTGGGGTATCTCGCCGAACAGGCCAAGTACCAGCTGGACGGGATCAAGCACCTGATCGTCGCGGGCACGAAGGCTCCGGTGTCGTTCTTCGCCTACCCCGGCATGCCGAGCGAGCTGACTCCGGAAGGCGCGGAGGTGCACGTGCTCGCGTCGGTCGGCCAGGACGTCTCCGCCGCGCTCGAAGCGGTCGCCGCTTTGGTCGCCGCCGACACCGAGCCGGTCCTGCAGGAAGCGGGACGACCGGAGCTGCCAAGCGGTCCGCTCACCGTGCAGAACTGGGTCGACGTGATCGGTGCGCTGCTGCCGGAGAACGCGATCATCGTGGACGAGGCGAACACGTCCGGTCTCATGCTCCCCGCCGCGACGGCGGGCGCGCCCCGGCACGACGTGCTGACCCTGACCGGCGGCGCGATCGGCTACGGCATGCCGGTGGCTGTCGGTGCGGCGATCGCGGCTCCGAAGCGGCCGGTGATCAACCTCGAATCCGACGGCAGCGCGATGTACACGATCTCCGCGCTGTGGACGCAAGCGCGCGAGAACCTCGACGTGACCACGGTGGTGCTCAACAACAACGCGTACGCGATCCTGCGGATGGAGCTGCAGCGCGTCGGCGCGTCCGGCGACGGACCGCGTGCGAAGGAACTGCTGGACATCGGGCGTCCGGACCTGGACTTCGTGAAGATCGCCGAAGGCATGGGCGTTCCGGCGACTCGGGCGACGACCGCGGAGGAGCTGGCTGAACAGTTCCGGCGCGCGGTCGCCGAGCCGGGGCCGCACCTGATCGACGCGGCCGTCCCGCCGCTGCTCTAGACGCGGGCGAGTTCCGGGCTGGCGGCACGGACCCGCGGGACCACCGCGGTCAACGCCAGCCCGGCCAGCGCCGCGACGGCGGCCACCGCGAACGTGGCGCGGAAACCGGCGAGCGACGGCACCGTGAACGTGCCGACGGTGATCGTCAGGTGGGCCAGCATCGTCGCCATGACGGCGCTCGACGTCGAGGTGCCGACGGAACGCATGAGCGAGTTGAGCCCGTTCGCCGAGGCTGTTTCGGTGACCGGGACCGCGCTCATGATCAGCGCGGGCATTGCGGCGTAAGCGATTCCGACGCCCGCGCCGATGATCACCGACGCGATGATCAGCTCGACCGCGTTGGCCATCAGGAAAATCGCGAAGAGATAGCCGACCGCGATCACGATCGCGCCGGTCATGAGCGTGACGCGGGCACCGTAGCGATTGGTGAGGCGTGCGGATACCGGGGACAGCGCCATCATCACCAGGCCGTTCGGCGCGAGGCACAGACCGGCTTGCACCATGGTGAGGCCAAGTCCGTAGCCGGTCGCCGAAGGTGCCTGCAGCAGCTGCGGGAACGACAGGGACATCGCGTACATCGCGAAGCCGACCAGGATTGACGCGAGGTTCGTGAACAGCACCGGCCGTCGCGCCGAAACGCGCAGGTCGACGAGCGGGTCACGGCGGCGCAGCTGATACCAGCCCCAGCCGGCGAGAACGACCACCGCCGTCGCGGCGAACCCGAGCGTCGCCGGGCTGCCCCAGCCCCACTCGCCGCCCTTGACGATCGGCAGCAACAGACTTGTGAGGCCGACGATCAACCCGAGCGTGCCGAGGAAATCGAACGGCGCGGGCGCACGGACCGGCGATTCCGGGACGAAGCGCAGAATCAGCAGCGCACAACCCAGCCCGAGCCCGGCCGCGCCCCAGAACAGGACGTGCCAGTCCGCGTGCTCGGCCACGATCGCCGCCACCGGCAGGCCGATCGCGCCGCCGACGCCGAGCGTCGCGCTCATCAGCGAAATCGCGCCGCTGACGCGTTCGGCGGGCAGTTCGTCGCGCATGATGCTGATGCCGAGCGGGATGACGCCCATCGCACAGCCCTGCAGCCCGCGGCCGACGATCATCAGCGCGAGCGAGCTGGTGAGCGCCGAGACCACGGACCCGGCGATCAGCACGGCCAGGCTCACCAGCAGCACGCGGCGCTTACCGTAAAGATCGCCGAGCCGCCCGGCGACCGGGGTGCAGACCGCCGCCGCGAGCAGCGTGACGGTGACGACCCACGACGCGTCCGTCGGCGTGGTGTGCAGGAGTCTCGGGAACGCCGGGATCAACGGGATGACCAGCGTCTGCATGAACGAAGCCACCAGCCCGCACGAGGCGAGCACCACGATGATCGGCCGCGCGCCTGCCCGTGCCACCACGTCCCCCGTTCCGTATGCCGTACCGGATTCGCACGCTACCGGGCGGGGCGGGCGGAACGGGTGGTTCGTGATCGATCCGACTTACCGGACTAGGCCGTTTGGCCCAGCGCTTGGTTGGTTCAGAGCCATTGCTTGACGCCGCCGTGGTGCGAGCAGGTGCCGGAACGGTGCTGGCTGTAGCTGTAGGTGCCGTCGTTGCACCGCGCGGTCGCGCCGGACGGGTTGGAGTCCGGGCGGTGGACGCAGTTTCCGGAGGAGTTGCGGTAGTAGTCGGAGCCGCATTCGGCGGGTGCGGGATCCGGGGCAGGCGGAGCGGTGACTCGCGGCGCGGCCTGCGTTTTCGGTGCTGGCTTGGGCTTGGCGGCCGTGGTCGGCGCCGCGACGTGCTGCTGCGTGGTAACCGGCGGGGCGACCGACGTCGCGGGAGACGACGTTGTCGGCGCGCTGTAGCTGGTCGTCGGCGAGTACTCGCTCGTGACGCTGCTCTGCACGGGCGGAGCCGGATCCCCGGCCGGTGCGGTCGCCGCTCCGCACCCGGCGACCAAAACGCCCGCGGCCAACGCCATCCCCAGTTTTCGCCACATACCGAGCCTCCCTCGCGATCCAGACAAACGAGGAGGTCGAAAGCCCGCGGAAAACTGTTACAGCGAGTGCGCAGCCCACTCGGTCGGTGACGGAGAGAGCACGAAGTCGAGCCGCCCGCCGTGCTGGGTCAGCGAAGCGGGTGCCTTCCAGTCGCGTTGCGGCAGGCCGTTCCGCCAGGCCGACCGCACGTACTTCCCCGAGCCGTGCCCGGTGATCGTCAGCACGGCACCGCTGCCGGAGCGCACCACCGCGCGCGGGAAGAGCGGGCTCGACAACAGCATCTCGCCCGAGCCCGGCGTGCGCGGGTAGATGCCGAGCGCGCCGAAGACGTACCAGGCGGACATCGTGCCGAGGTCGTCGTTGCCCGGCAGCCCGGACGGGCCGGTGGTGTAGACCGTGTCCACGATCTGTCGCACGGTTTCCTGCGTCTGCCACGGCCGGCCGAGTTCGTTGTACAGCCACGGCGCGTGGATGTCTGGCTCGTTCGTCGGGTCGTACTTCAGCGGGCCGCCTCCGCGCAGCTGCCAGTTTCCGGCCGCGTCGTGGAAGAAGCCGTCCAGCCGTTTCGCGGCGGTTTCCTTGCCGCCCATGACATTCGCGAGGCCGGTGACGTCCTGCGGCACCAGCCACGTGTACGCGGCGGCGCTGCCCTGCGCGAAACCGCGGTCGCTGGCCGGATCGAATGGCGTTACCCAGGAACCGTCCGCATTGCGCGCCTGCATATAGCCGGTCGCGGGGTTGAAAACGTTGCGCCAGTATCCGCCGCGCGCCGACAGCTCCGCAGCCTCTTTCTTCCGCCCGAGCTGCGCGGCCCACTGCCCGAGGGCGAAGTCCGCGATCGAGTCTTCCAACGTCTCCGCGCCGCCGCCCCAGCAGTGGCAGACGTCGTTGGGCGCGTAATGGGATTGGAGATATTGCGCGAGATTCGGTCGCTGGCCGACGCATTGCCCCGGGCAACCCGCGTCCTGCAAGCCTTCCGGCCGCGGCACGGTCGCCTGTGCGTACAGCGAATCGAAGGCACCGCGGTAGTCGAAGTTGCGCACGCCCATGGCGTAGAAGGTCGCGAGCGTCGCGGCGGTCGGATCGCCAGTCATCACGTGTGTTGCGCCATTCACGTGCACCCAGCGGTCCCAGACACCGTCGTTTTGCTTGGCATAGTTGAACAACGACTGCGCGAAGTTCCCGGCGACCCGCGGCTCCAGCAAAGCCAGCAGCTGAACCTGCGCGCGATACTGGTCCCAGCCGGAGAAGTTGCTGTATTGCGCGTCCTGGCCGCGTTCGAGGCGATGCGGTGCGCGGTCCATCCCGAGGTACTGGCCGTCGATGTCGCTGACCAGGTTCGGCTGCTGCAGCGAGTGATACAGCGCGGTGTAGAAAACCGTGCGCTGCGCCGGAGTTCCGCCGTCGATCTGGACCCGGTTCAGCTTGGCGTTCCACTCCCGGCGGGTCGCCGCGGCAATGGAGTCCACAGTGGACCACGGCGGTTGCTCCGCGCGCAGATTCCGCTCGGCTCCGGCGAGGGAGACGTACGAGATCGCAATCCGCATCGTGACCTTGCTGCCCGGCGCGAAACCGACCCAGCCGCCGGAACCGCGGCCGGCGCGGTCCTTGCCGGTCGCGTAGCCCTCGCCGCCGGTCTGGTCGAGCCCGCCCGGCTGCAGCGTGCTGTCGCGCCAGGTGCCAGTACTGGTGAACGGCTGGTCGAACCGCGCGGTGAAGTGCAGCCGGTAGTAGGTCTTGCGGTTGTTCACCCCGCCGTTGGCGCGACGGCCGCAGAACGCGCCGGTGAGCACCGAGCCGGTGACCTCGCGGCGGGCCGGGTCGATGTGCGTTTCCGCGTCCTCGCTGCCGTTGAGCGAGTTCGACGTGCGGAACAACAGGTTCGCCGGTTTGCCCGCCGGGAACTCCACGCGTCCGGCGGCGGAGCGCTCGGTCGCGGCGAAGTCCGTGGTCGCGCCGTTCGCGAGACCGAGCCGGTACCGTCCGGGCGTCGCCTTCTCGTCGGCGTGGCTGAAGTCGCTGGCGTACACCGCGTCCTTGGTGTCCGCGGTCGGCGACGACGTGACATCCCCGGTGTACGGCAGGATCGGCACGTCGCCCGCCGCGCCCGGATTGCAGCCCGCGCCGTTGACATGCGTGAGGCTGAACCCGCGCAGCCGCGTGGTGTCGTACTGGTAGCCGTTGGCCGCGCCGGTGCTGGTCTGGTCGCCGCGGGTGCTCGTCGGGCTCCACGCCAGCATCCCGAACGGCGCGGTCGCGCCCGGATAGGTGTTGCCGTCGCCCTTTGAGCCGATCAGCGGATCGACGACGGCGGCCGGGTCGAGCGGACTGGCCGATGACAACGTTGTCGGCACAAGGGCGGAGGTCAGCAGAACGGTGGCGAGAACCACCGTGACACGACGGCGCATGGCGCGACCTTAGCCGCGATCGGTGACATCCGGGAGAATTCGGGCCGAACGCCGCCGCTCAGCCGTTCGCGAGCCGTGCGATCGTTCCCAGCAACCTCCGCACGCCGAAGGCGTGCCCGCCGCTTCCGACCACGAGCAACCGGTAGCCCGCGCCCAGTGCCCCGGGAAAGCTGGCCCGGCTCTCGGCGCGGATCATCGTCAGCCCGGAGGAGGCGGATTCGAGCCGGAACGTGAGGCGATAGTCGGAAAACCGATGGCGGCCGGCAAGCGCGAGCAGCTCCGGCTGTTCCGCGGCGACGACCCGGAAGCCGGGGACGGTGGAGCCCTCGGCGAGCGGGCGGGGCCCGGTCGCTTTCCAGTCCGTGGAGCCGACCGCCCAGGCGTAAGCGGTGGCGAGCCTGCTGGAAAAGCCTTCGGCGACGCGGTTTACCGCACGCCAGGCTGTCTCGGCGTCGGCGTGCACGAGGACGCGATGCTCGTCCAACACGGGCAAGTCCGGTTCGGTTGTCATCGCCACCTCCGCGAGCAGACGTCGTCCGCGCGGATCGTCTCACGCTGCGGCTCAGCCGTCCGCCGGGCACCACGGGTCGGGGGCCCGGACCACTGCCTTTCCACAGAAGCCCTGCAGTTCCGGGTCGACCTCGCCGTTCTGGACCTGCAGCACCGCGAGCGGCTTGTCCTGGGGGACATGCCTGCCGATGTCGCCGCCGTAGTCGATGGTTCCGCTGACTCCCTCGATGTACTTGTTGGTCTGGTTCGCGTCCGGCCGCGAGGTGTGGATCGCGGTGATCTCGCGCCACACCGCTCCGGGGGTCACCGGGACCTTGGACGACGTTTCCCGCAGGTATGCGGTCGCGGTGATGATCACCAGCGCGGCGTCGTAGGACAGCGCGGCGTGGCCGTCGAACGACCGGCCCTTGTCGGTGTGCTCGAAGGCGAACTTGGCGTTGAGCGTGGCGTAGAAGTCGCGGGCGAGGCCCTTCGCCGTCGTCGCCGGGGCGCTCGCGAGTGCGAGGTAGTAGTACGGCAGCGCGCGGTTGCGTTCTCGCGCAACGGAATCCGCGACGTAACGCGAGACGTCGTCGTCCCCGATGATCGTCGCGGTGCTGCCGCATTGGGCGGCTCCGGCCAGGAAAGCGCCGAAGTCCGGGACGCCTCGGCCGGCGAAGAACGCGAAGCCGTTGTAGGAGCAGCTGTCCCGCCCAGCGGCACCGGCGTTGCCGACGGTTCGGTCGCCGTAGCGCCCATGCGCGGGCCGTCCTACCGGACCTCCGTCCGGGTCGAACGCGCGCGCTTCCACCGTGAAGCCCTTGTCCTTGAAGGACTTCAGGACGTCGTCGCGGAGGTTTGTGCTGTAGAAATCGGTGTCGTCGTCGGAGTAGTAAACGCGGAGCGCGCGAGGTCCGGGCCGCTGGGCGGCGAACGCGGCGGCTACCGCGGCCTCCCGGCGGTTTTGGGGTGCGACCTGGAAGTAGATCGGGTTCTGGTCGGCGAGGCGGTCGGCGGTGAGGGTCGCGGCGACCACCGGGATGCCCGCGTCGCCGAGGGCGCGGATCGTGTCGGACGTCGGTTCGCTGCTCATGTCGAGGCCGACCACGCCGACGATGCTGGGGTCCTGTTTCGCCATCTCCAGCAGCGTCTGCGCGACCCGCGCGCCCTGATGCATCCCCTTGCCGCCGTTGGCGATCAGCATGCGGACGATCGGCTCGGCCTCGGCGGTCGCGTCGAGCTGGCGCGACTGGGCGACGGCGAAGCCCTCCAGCGATTCCCGTTCCGCGGTGAGCCCTTCGGCGGTGCCGTTCGACGACGTCAGCGCCTCCAGGTCGACCAGCGTGATGTACGGCCGTTCCGGATGCTGCTGGTGCAGCTCCGCCGCCCGCCGGTTCTGGTCCGCGATCACCGCCTCGACCTGCTGGATCGTCCCCTCCTTGTCGACCGGGGAGAACAGCGTGAAGGTGCCGTCGGACACCCCGACGCACTGGTCGTCCACCCGGGTCAGCCATTCGCTCGACGTGCCGCAGTGACTGTCCAGAAAGGACTGATAGCGCACGACCGCGAACCCGGCGACCAGCGCGAGCACCACCGCGGGCACCCCGGCCCGGATCCAGCGCGTCGTCCACCACGCCGAACGCCCGCGTCCGCCGGACAGGTCGTAATGCTCGCCGAGGGCCAGCATTCGCTTGCGCACCTCGGTTTTCTCGACCTCGGTCTGCGGCGCGTCGAGCCCGATCGGCAGGTACCACGCGGTCGGGCGCCGGGCGCGGCGGTCCGCGCTGAGCCGGTTCTGCCACACCCGGTACGCACCGGCGGCGTCGGCGGCGTGGTACTTCGGCCGGTCCTCGCTCGGCGCGGCGTCCGGCGGCGGCGCCTGGCTCGCGCTCACCACGAGCAGCGGGTCGAAGAGACCGACCTGGTTGCGGACGTCGTTGATCAGCTCCAGCAGCCGGTAGCCGCCGTTGGCGGGACCGACCTCGTCGAGCAGCAGCACCGGATAGGTCGTCCGGCGCCGCCGCCAGAACTGCCACGGCCGCAGCCGGTACTCGCGGCGCAGGTCCTCCAGGAACGCGTTGACCAGCAACCGCGCGACGAACTCCGGCGACTCCTTCTGCCATTCGCCGTCGGTGAGCCGCAGCGCGAAGCGGACGAAGCTGCCGGACATCTCCGGCGCGAGATGCGGCTGGCGCAGGAACCACCGGTACCGTCCGGACAGCCCCGGCACGCGCCCGGTGACGGCGAGCCGGAAGGTGCCGAGCGTCAGCAACCGCAGGAGCAGCAACGGAAACCGCCACGCCGGATGCTGCGGCACCAGCTCGCGGCTGACGCTGTCGATGGCCGAGCGGAAGCGCACCAGCAGGCCGTTCTCCTGCAGCTCGCGCAGCAGGATGTGCTCGGGCTCGGTTTCGTCGTCCGGAAACTTCTTCGCCATGAGCTGGTCGACCAGCGTGAACAGCCGGAACCGCAGCCGGCTTTCGCGCGTGCGGGCACTGCGGACGAGAGTGTTCCGGACGCGCCACAGAATGTCGCGCACCGCCTCGACGCTCGCCCCGGTCGCCTCGCCAGGAGCGTCGGTGTCCGGCCGGTCCGCGAGCGAGAGGTAGACCGAACGCACCGTGCCCGCCGGTTTCGCGTTCTGCAACCGGGAGCCCAGCTCTTCGAGCACGCCCTCGCGCGCGTCGCCGACTAGGCACACCATGGGCAGCCCGCGCCGCCCGGCCCGCTCCCGGTGATAACCGGGCCGCCATTCTCCGTCGTCCTGCAATTCCCGTGGGCGATCCCCTGCGCGCGGCCGCTGATAAAGCGCCCCGATGAGCTTGACAAGCCGATCCGCACCAGCGAACGCGAGCTGCTCCCCCGCGACGGCCACCGTCTGGTCCATGCCGAATTATCCCATGCGCCGGATGCGCGGTGCTTCGGGATTTGTGCCGTCACGGCAAGGGTTTCCGGCCTCTCGTGCGGCCGTTTGGGTGGTGGTGGTTCAGCCGTTCGTCGGAGGCGTGGTTGCGCTGAGCTACCGCACCGAGAAGACGGGTGATCGAATTACGAAAATAGCCGCAAACGACGGAATCGAATACGAAAAACGGGGCCGCCCCGGAAAAACTCCGGAGCGGCCCCGCCGCGAAGAGAATATTCAGATTTATGGGCAGATCTCAGCCTTCTCCGCCAGCAGCGGCAGGTGCCGTCCTCGCGGAGAGCGGACGCGCCGGAGGAGACCGAGGAACCCTGCCCGGTACGGTGAAAAAGTGACTGCATCTGACCGCCGACCAGCCGAACCTGGCGCGGCGGACGACATCACCTACCGCGTGGCCGAGAACGAGCGAGAAAAGTCCGCCGTGATCAAGGGCGAGTTCATCTCGGACACGGTCTTCGAAGTGGCCGGCTCCGAAAGCGGCTTCACCCTTCGCCCCAGCAAGCTGGACCCGCCGGTGCACAAGGTTTTCCCCGTTGACGAGCCTGGCGAGGACGCGGAGACAGCGGAGGGCAAGCGGCGGTTCGTCGCACTGGACGGCGAACTCGTGTGCGGCTATGTCGACACGGACTACGAGCCGTGGAACCGTCGGCTGACCATCGCCGACATCGAGGTGGCCAGCCCGTACCGAGGCCGGGGAATCGGGCGGGCGCTGATGAACCACGCCGTCGATTGGGCCCGGAAACGCGGTGCCGGGCACGTCTGGCTGGAAGTGACGAACATCAACGCTCCGGCCGTCCGCGCCTACCAGCGGATGGGCTTCGCCCTTTGCGGCATGGACACTTCCCTCTACCACGGCACCGAATCCGAAGGGGAAACGGCGCTGTTCATGAGCCGCTTCCTCGATTGATCCTTCTCCAGCGCAGCAAAACGGGGCCGCCCCGGGAAAACCCGGAGCGGCCCCGCCGGAAAGCCAGCCGTTATTCGTAGATCTCGCCCTTGGCGGCCTTCTCCACGAGCGACTGCGGCGGCTCGAAGTGGCTGCCGTACCGCGCAGCCAGCTCGCGAGCCCGGTCCACGAAGCCCTGCAGGCCGCCCTCGTACTGGTTGATGTACTGGATCACGCCGCCGGTCCAGGCCGGGTAGCCGATGCCGAAGATGGACCCGATGTTGGCGTCCGCGACCGAGGTCAGGACGCCCTCGTCGAAGCACTTCACCGTTTCCAGCGCCTCGGCGAAGAGCATGCGCTCCTTGAGGTCCTCGAACGGCACGTCCGCCGAACCCGAGTTGAACGCCTCGCGCAGGCCCGGCCACAGACCGGTGCGCTTGCCGTTCTCGTCGTACTCGTAGAAGCCCGCTCCGGTGGACCGGCCCTTGCGGTCGTACTTGTCGAGCATCGTGTCGATGACCGCCTCGGACGCGTGCGGCGTCCAGGTGCCGCCGGCGGCCTCGATCGCGGCGCGGGTTTCCGCGCGGATCTTGCGCGGCAGCGTGAGGGTCAGCTCGTCCATCAGCTGCAGCGGCGGAGCCGGGTACCCGGCCTGCGAACCCGCCTGCTCGATCGACGCCGGTTCGACGCCCTCGCCCAGTGCGGCGACCGCCTCGTTGATGAAGGTGCCGATGACCCGTGAGGTGAAGAAGCCGCGGCTGTCGTTGACGACGATCGGGGTCTTGCGGATCTGCAGCGTGTAGTCGAAGACCTTGGCCAGCGTGGCCGGCGACGTCTTCTCCCCGCAGATGATCTCGACCAGCGGCATCTTGTCCACCGGCGAGAAGAAGTGGATCCCGATGAAGTCCTCGGTCCGCTGCACGCCCTCGGCGAGCGCGGTGATCGGCAGGGTCGAGGTGTTGGAGCCCAGCACCGCGTCCGCGTTGACGATGCTCTCGATCTCGCCGAACACCTTGTGCTTCAGCTCGACGCTCTCGAACACGGCCTCGATCACGAAGTCGACGCCCGCGAAGTCGGCCGGGTCGGCGGTCGGCTTGATCCGCGCCAGCAGCGCGTCCGACTTCTCCTGCGTGGTCTTGCCGCGCGAGAGCGCCTTCTCCTCAAGCTTGACCGCGTAGCCCTTGCCCTTCTCGGCCGCCTCCTGCGAGACGTCCTTGAGCACGACGTCGATGCCCGCCTTGGCGGACACGTACGCGATCGCGGCGCCCATCATCCCGGCGCCGAGCACGCCGACCTTCTTGGCGGTGTACTTCTCGAACCCGTCCGGACGCGAACCGCCGGAGTTGATCGTCTGCAGGTCGAAGAAGAACGCCTTGGTCATGTTCTTCGAGACCTGCCCGATGGCCAGGCTGACGAAGTACCGCGTCTCGACCTGGATCGCGGTGTCGAAGTCGACCTGCGAACCCTCGATCGCGGCGGCGAGGATCGCGCGCGGCGCGGGCATCGGCGCGCCCTTGAGCTGCTTGCGCAGGTTCGCCGGGAACGCGGGCAGGTTCGCCGCGAAGCTCGGGTTCGACGGGGTGCCGCCCGGGATCTTGTAGCCCTTGACGTCCCACGGCTGCACGCCGCCCTCGGGGTTGGCCTTGATCCACGCCTTCGCGGCGGGCACCAGCTCGTCGACGGTGTCCACGACCTCGTGCACCAGGCCCAGCTCCAGCGCCTTGCGCGGCTTGAGCCGCTGGCCCTGCAGCAGCACGTTCAGCAGCGCGCTCTGGATGCCGAGCAGCCGCACGGTGCGGACCACGCCGCCGCCGCCGGGCAGCAGGCCGAGGGTGACCTCGGGCAGGCCGATCTGGCTGCCCTTGACGTCGGCCGCGATGCGGTGGTGCGTCGCCAGCGCGAGTTCGAGGCCGCCGCCGAGCGCCGCGCCGTTGATGGCCGCGACGACCGGCTTGCCGAGCTGCTCGAGCCGGCGCATCTGGCCCTTCATCGCGGTGCTGGACGCGGTGATCTCGGCCGCGTGCTCCGGCTTCGCCTGGATGAGGTCGCGCAGGTCGCCGCCGGCGAAGAAGGTCTTCTTCGCCGAGGTGAGCACGACACCGGCGATGTCGTCCTTCTCCGCCTCAAGCCGGTCCACGGTCGCGGCGAGCGACTCGCGGAAGGCCTGGTTCATCGTGTTGGCCGACTGGTCCGGGTCGTCCAGGGTCAGCGTGACGATGCCGTCGGAATCCTTGTCCCAACGGATGGTTTTGCTCTCGGTCATCTCGGTCCTCACACCCGCTCGATGATGGTCGCCACACCCATGCCGCCGCCGATGCACAGGGTCACCAGCGCCCGGCGCGCCTGACGGCGTTCCAGCTCGTCGACCACCGTGCCGACCAGCATCGCGCCGGTGGCGCCGAGCGGGTGGCCCATGGCGATCGCGCCGCCGTTGACGTTGATCTTCTCGTCCGGGAGGTTCAGGTCCTTCTGCCACTTGAGCACGACGGACGCGAACGCCTCGTTCAGCTCCCACAGGTCGATGTCGTCCGCGGTCAGGCCCGCGGTCTTCAGGACCTTCTCGGTGGCCGGCGTCGGGCCGGTCAGCATGATCGTGGGCTCGGAGCCGATCGAGGCGGTGGCGACGATGCGCGCCCGCGGCGTGAGACCGGCCCGCTTGCCCGCTTCCTCGCTGCCGACCAGGACGATGGCCGACCCGTCGACGATGCCGGACGAGTTGCCGCCGGTGTGCACGTGGTCGATCTTCTCGACCTGGTGGTACTTCTGGAGCGCGACGGCGTCGAAGCCGCCCATCTCGCCGATCGTCGTGAAGGCCGGCTTGAGCTTAGCCAGACCCTCCACAGTGGACCCCGGACGGCGGTGCTCGTCGTGGTCGAGGATGGTGACGCCGTTCATGTCCTTCACCGGCACCACGGACTTCGCGAAGTAGCCGCCGGACCAGGCCGCCTCGGCCTTCTCCTGCGAGCGGACCGCGAAGGCGTCGACGTCCTCGCGGGTGAAGCCCTCCATCGTCGCGATCAGGTCCGCGCCGATGCCCTGCGGGGCGATGTAGTGGTCGTACGCGGTGGCCGGGTCCATGAACAGCGCGCCGCCGTCGGAGCCCATCGGCACCCGCGACATCGACTCCACGCCGCCCGCGATGACCAGCTGGTCCCAGCCGGAGCGGACCTTCTGCGCCGCGACGTTCGTGGCCTCGAGGCCGGACGCGCAGAACCGGTTGAGCTGCACGCCCGCGACCGTCTGCGGCAGGCCCGCGACGAGCGCCGCGGTGCGCGCGATGTCCGCGCCCTGCTCGCCCACCGGGGACACCACGCCGAGCACGATGTCGTCGATCTCCCGCGGATCGAGGTTCGGGTGGCGGACCTTCAGCTCTTCGATGAGGCCGACCACCAGGTCGACCGGCTTGGTGCCGTGCAGGGCACCGCCCTTGTTCTTGCCCCGGGGCGTGCGCAACGCCTCGTAGATGTAGGCCTCGCTACTCACTGAACACTCCTCCGCGAAGCGGCATGGTTGGACACTGCGGTGTATCTCGCCGTCGACTATACCGGCCAGTAGGTGCTAATGGCCATTAACATAAGCCCGATGAACCCCATGGTGTCAATGGGTTGCCGTAGTTTCGATACGCGCTATGGTCAGTTCACCATGAGTACCACTCCCGCACGCGGCACGCGGCCTCGCGACCGCAAGGCCCAGCTCGCCGCCGTCGCGGCCGAGCTGTTTCGCGCGCGGGGGTTCCACGGGGTCGGCATCAACGACATCGCCGCGGCGGCTGGCGTGACCGGACCCGCGCTGTACCGGCATTTCGCCGACAAACAGGCGATCCTCGCCTACGTCGTGCTGGCCGGGATCGACGACATGGAGTCGGCCACCGCGGCCGCGCTCTCCGATTCCGCGCCGCCGCTTTCCCAGCTGAACTCCCTGCTCACCGGCCTCGCGACGCAGGCGGTCGAGCGCCGGGAGATCGCCGCGCTGTGGCGCTGGGAGGGTCCGCATCTGCCGCGCGAGCAGCGCCGGGAGATCCGCCGCCGGTCCGGCGCGGTGCTCGACGCGTGGACGAAAGCCCTGCTCACGCTGCGTCCGGAGCTGTCGGCGGACGAGGCTGAGCTGTTGTGCTGGGCCGCGCTGTCGGTGTTCGGAAGCGTCGCGGTGCACCACACGTCGGTGGCACGGAAACGCTTCGTGCCGCTGCTGGTCGAGCTGGCTCAGACGGTGCTCGAAGTCTCGCTGCCAGTTCCGGCCGAGCCCACGGCACCGGTCGCCAGCAGCCTCGGCACGCCGTCCCGCCGCGAGCAGGTGCTAACGGCCGCGACCAGCCTGTTCGCCGAACGCGGCTTCCACACGGTGAGCATGGAGGACATCGGCGCGGCGGCGGGCATCGCCGGGCCCAGCGTGTACCGGCACTTCCCCAGCAAGGCCGCGCTGATGGTCGCGATCGGGCACCGCGCCGCCGACCGGCTCGCGCTGGCCGCAGAGCAGGCGCTGCAGGCTCCGGACGAACGGGCCGCGCTGGGCCGGCTCGCTGCGTCGTATGTGCACATTCTGCTGCGCACGCCGGAGCTTCTGGTGTCGTTCACGGCGGACCGCGTGACCATGCCGGAGCGCGACAAAGCCGATCTGCGGCGGGTGCAGCGGGACTATGTGGATCAGTGGGTTTCCTTGCTGTGCGCGGTGTTTCCGGAGCTTCCGACACGGGAGGCGAGGATCCGGGTGCATGCCGCGCTGACCATCGCGAACGATCTGAGCCGGACCGGGCGGATCAAGAGCAGGCCGCAGCTGCAGACGGAACTGACGGCGGTGCTGCACGCGGTGCTCGGGCTTAGCTGAACGCTCTAGGCGAAACCGCCCCCGATCATTCCCCCATCCGTGTAAGCATCTGCCGTGCCCACGAGACGGTTGCATCTGGTACGCGCGGACGAAGGCCACCGCGTCACGACCATTGAGCTTTTCTTCGACCTGGTCTTCGTCTACGCCATCACGCAGACCACCGAGCTGATGGCCGGCCACCTGAGCCTGCTCGGCGTCGGCGAGGGACTGCTGGTGCTGATGGTGCTGTGGTGGTGCTGGTGCAGCTACGCGTGGCTCGGCACGACCATCCACGTCGACCACGGCATCGCGCGGCTGGCGATGTTCGGGGCGATGGCGGTGATGTTCCTCGTCGCGCTCGCCGTGCCACAGGCGCTGACCAACGAGCCAGGCGGGCTCGACGGGCCGTTGCTGTTCGTCGCCTGTTACGGCGTCGTGCGGTTGCTGCACATCGTCGCCTACCTCGGGGCCGCGCGGCACGACACCGAGCTGCGCGGGGTGCTGCTGCGGATGTTGCGCGGGCTGCTTCCCAGTCTGGCCTTGCTGGCCATCGCCGACGTCGTGGGCGGGCCCTGGCAGGTGGTGCTGTGGGTGGCCGCGCTGGCGGTCGACTACCTCAACGTCTACCTGTCCGGTCCGGCGGGCTGGCGGCTGCACTCGCCCGCGCACTTCGCCGAGCGGTTCGGGCTGATCGTGATCATCGCGCTGGGCGAATCGATCGTCGCGATCGGCATCGGGATCGGGCACGTGCCGATCACGTGGCTCGTCGCCGGGTCGGCGATCTGCGGGATCGCGCTCGCCGCCGGGATGTGGTGGACCTACTTCGACGTGGTCTCGCACGTCGCCGAGCGCAAGCTCGCCCGCGCCGAAGGCCTCGCCCGCACCAAGGTCGCCACCGACTCTTACACCTATTTGCACCTGCCGCTCATCGCCGGCATCGTGCTCGTGGCGCTCGGGTTGAAGAAGACGTTCCTCACCCTGTCCGACGGCGTGCACCACAGTCCGGCGGACGCGCTGCACGGCGTCGCGCTGTGGGCACTGACCGGCGGGCTCGCGCTGTATCTCGTCGCGCTCAGCTCGCTACGGCGGCGCAACCTCGGCAGCTGGAACCGGCAGCGGCTCGTGCTCGCGGTGGTGCTGCTCGCCCTTACCCCGCTGCTCGAACACGTGCCCGCGGCCTTGCTGCCGTTGATCGTCATGGCCTCGGTCCTGCTGCTCATCGCGTTCGAACGCACGGCGCTGGCCAGGCGGGTGACCCGGGCCGCACTGGCGGATTCCGCGTAGCCGCGTTAACCTACTCGTGAGTAGGTAACGCGAGGGAGATGCTGCATGGCTGCGCCAAGGAAACGAGACGCGATGGGCCTCGGCCTGGCCGCGCTCACCCGGTTGGCCGGGAGCAAAGCGATCGACCGGGTCGGGCTGCGCGGACCGGTGCAGAACCTGGTCAAGACGGGGACCCGGAGCGGTTTCCGCGCGGCGGGAGCCGCGACCAGGTCGTTCACCTCGGTCCAGCGGCTGGGCAAACCGGCCCGGCTGGCCAAGCCGGACGACCGCGGGCTGTTCGACCTGACGCCGGACGAGGACCAGCAGCTCATCGTCGAGACGGTCGGCGAATTCGCCGCCGAGCAGCTGCGCCCGGCCGCCGCGGACGCCGACGAGAAGCTCGCCGCGCCCGAAGGACTGCTGAGCCGCGCGGCCGAACTGGGCATCAGCCTCGTCGGGATTCCGGAGGAGCTGGGCGGCGCGGGCACCGAACGTTCGGTCGTCACGAACGCGCTGGTCGCGGAGGCGCTCGCGCACGGCGACCTCGGGCTGGCGGTGGCCGTGCTGGCCCCGTCGGCGGTGAGCACCGCGCTGGTCGCGTGGGGCGACGAGCAGCAGCAGGCCGATTACGTGCCCGCGTTCACCGGCGAGCAGGTGCCTGCCGCCGCGCTCGCGCTGCTGGAGCGGACGCCGCTGTTCGACCCGTTCAAGCCCGCCACCAAGGCGAAGCGCACTCCGAAGGGCTACCAGCTCGACGGCGTGAAGTCGCTCGTCCCGCGCGCGGCGGAGGCCGAGCTGTTCCTTGTCTCGGCCGATCTGGAAGGCCGCGGGCCGGCGCTGTTCCTCGTCGAATCGTCCAACGCGGGTGTGACGATCGAGTCCGAACCCGCGATGGGCCTGCGCGGCGCGGCCACCGGAAAGCTGCACCTGGAGAAGGTTTCGCTGCCCGCGGGCGCACTGCTCGGCGGTGGCAAGGCGGACGTTTTCACTGAGGTGGTACGGCTTTCGCGGCTCGGCTGGGCGGCGCTGGCCGCCGGTGTCGGCAAGGCGGTGCTGGACTACGTCGTGCCTTACGTGAACGAGCGCACCGCGTTCGGCGAGCCGATCAGCCACCGGCAGGCGGTCGCGTTCTCGGTGGCGGACATCGCGATCGAGCTGGAGGGCCTGCGCCTGGTCACGTTGCGCGCGGCTTCGCGGGCCGAGCAGGGCAAGGAATACGCGCGGGAAGCGGCTCTCGCCCGGAAGCTCGCGACGGACAAGGGCATGCAGATCGGCAACGCCGGCGTGCAGCTGCTGGGCGGGCACGGGTTCGTGAAGGAGCACCCGGTGGAGCGCTGGTACCGCGACCTGCGGGCGATCGGCGTGATGGAAGGCGTCGTCCTCCTCTGATCCTTTTCCTTGCTCCGAAAGGCAACTCATGATCAACCTGGAAGCTCCGAAGAAGGCCGGCGCGCTGATCAACCAGGCGTATCAGGCCGCGGCCGAGGTGTTCCGGCCGATCTCGCGCAAGTACGACCGCGCCGAGCACACCTATCCGTCCGAATTGGACATGTTCGCCGCACTGCTGGACGGCCTGAACTCCTCCGGCGAAGGCGGCGCGGGCGCGGCGGGCGTGCGCCGGTCCGGAAAGGACGAAGGCGACAAGGGAAACCGCAACGGCGCCAACCTGAACGTGGTGCTCGGCACGATCGAAATGTGCTGGGGCGACGTCGGCCTGCTGCTGTCGATGCCGCGCCAGGGCCTCGGCAACGCGGCGATCGGCTCCGTGGCGACCGACGAGCAGCTCGAGCGCTTCAAGGGCCTGTGGGCCGCGATGGCGATCACCGAACCCGGCTGCGGTTCGGACTCGGCCGCGATCACCACGACGGCCACCAAGGACGGCGACGACTACATCCTGAACGGCGAGAAGATCTTCGTGACGTCCGGCCAGCGCGCCGACGCCGTCGTGGTCTGGGCGACGCTGGACCGCACCAAGGGCCGCGCCGCGATCAAATCGTTCGTGGTGGAGAAGGGCACGCCCGGTTTCGAGGTCGTGCGCGTGGAACACAAACTGGGCATCCGCGCGTCCGACACCGCCGTGCTGCGCTTCGAAAACTGCCGCGTCCCAGCCGAAAACCTGTTGGGCACGCCGGAAATCGACACGGCCAAGGGTTTCGCCGGGGTCATGCAGACCTTCGACAACACCCGCCCGCTGGTAGCCGCCATGGCGATCGGCGTCGCCCGCGCGGCACTGGACGAAACCCGGCGCATCCTGACCGAGGCCGGCGTCGTCATCGACTACGACCGCCCGTCCTTGACGCAGCACGCCGCGGCCGCGACGTTCCTCCAACTGGAGGCGGACTACGAGGCGGCATACCTGCTGACGCTGGAGTCGGCGTGGATGGCCGACAACCGTCAGCCGAACTCGCTGCAGGCTTCCATGGCGAAGGCAAAGGCCGGCCGGACGGTGGTCGACGTGACGCTGAAGTGCGTCGAACTCGCCGGGGCGTATGGGTACACGGAGGAATCGCTGCTGGAGAAGTGGTCCCGGGATGCCAAGATCCTGGACATCTTCGAGGGTACGCAGCAGATCCAGCAGCTGATCGTGGCTCGACGGGTGCTGGGGAAGACCTCGGCGCAGCTGAAGTAGCTTGCCTGCTCGGCCCGCTTCCCGAAAGCGGGCCGAGCAGGCTATTCCAGCTGTTTCTTCCCCGTGGATTGCCCGAAGAAGTACCCGAGCACCAGCAGGAACGCGCTGGACAGCACCTGGTTGATCTCCACCGCGGCGAACATCGCGGCCACCACGGCCAGGCACATGATCAGCAGAATCGCCGCCCCGACATAGGTCGCGACGGATTCCTTGGCCAGGAAGTTCTGCCACACCTTGGCTTTTCGCTCGTATTTGTCGATTTCCGACGCCATCGCGGCGGCCTCGACCTCGGCGATCTTCCGGCTGGTCTCCTTCAGTTCACCGTCGATCTCGCCGGTTTTGCTCTCGAACTCGCCGAGCAGCCGGTGGAATTCCTCCTTCGTTCCGGCATCATCGACCCCGGACACCGCGTTTCTGAGTTTGCCGATCTCCTGTCCGACGGTCAATCCGTTGATCAGTTCGAGGATCTGCTCACGCCGCTCCAGCGAGAGCTTCAGAGCACTGCGATGGGCGTTCACCTTGCGGAGAGTGTCCGCGCACGCTTTCGTCCCGTTCTCCGCCGCCAGCGCTTCCTTGTGCAGCGCGAGTTTCTTCCGCTGGCGGACGATGACCGCGTCGAGCCGGACCAGCGACGAGCGGAGTTCGTCGACGGACTGCGTCTGCAGCGCGGAGATGTCGAGTCCGTTGTCGATGAACTCCAGCTCCATCCGCCGTCTCAGCCGGCCGTGCCGGTGGTCGGGTTCTTCGAACTCAACAACGCTGCTCTCTTCGGGAACGCTCATGGTATTTCCGTTTGGTCGAGTTGCGCAGCCGCTTGCTCACTGCGGGTCGCTCCCAGACGAGCGACTGTTGCGCACCGTTATCAGCCGTCGCCGTCCTGAACCCGAATCGTGACAACGACAGCGGCGGTACCGATTACTAAAAGTGCAACGTGAGCAGTAATTCACCATGGAAATCGCAGTGAAAGTGACGATGCGGAATGTTTTACTGATCGCGGCTATTGCCAAACGACGCGGGGTGCTGCTGCTCAACCCGGGCGGCGAGGCCCGGTGCCGAGCGAAAACGTGTTCGCCTCGCGCTTCGCGGCGACTCGAACCGGCCGAAGCGGAACAACGCGGTGAACGAGTTTCTCACTATCGGGAAGCGGCCCGCGGCGGACGTTTTCTGCGCGGCTTAGATCTCCAGCACGATCCGGCCTCGTGCCTCGCCTTCCTCCTGTGCCCGGTGCGCTTCGGCGGCCGCCTCGAGAGGAAGGCGGGCACCGATCCGGGGACGCAGGATTCCGGTGGACAGTCCGCGATTCACGACGCGAGCGGCGGCGCCCAGTGCGGCGACACCGGCGTTGCTGATGGCGAAACCGCGGATGCTGGCGTCGCGCGTGTACAACTCGCCGATGGGCAGGGTCGGCATCGACTGCATTCCGGCCATCGCCACGATGCGGCCGCCGCGGGCCAAAAGCGGGACCGCCGAGATCAGGTCGTGGCGGCCCGCGTTGTCCCACAACACATCCGCGGCCGGGAGCTTTTCGTAGAGATCCGGGTCGGCGTAGTCGAAAACCTCGTCCGCGCCGCATTCCCGGCACCATTCCGCGTCGGCGGCGCGGGCGGTCGCGATCACGCGCATTCCGGCGGTGGAAGCAAGTTGGACGACCGCGCTGCCGACGCCGCCGCCCGCGCCGAGCACCACGATCGTCTCGCCGTAGCCGGCGTCGGCGTGCTCGAAGAGGCCCAGATACGCGGTCGCGGCGGTGTGCAGGACGGCGACCGCGTCGTCGGAAACCCCGTCCGGCAAGGGATACAGCCGGTCGACCGGTACCGCGCAGTACTCGGAGAAGGAGCCCTGCCGTCCGTCGTGGCCGAGGCTGTTGCACCACACGCGATCGCCTGGCGCGAAGCGGTCGACTGGCGACGAGACGACCGTGCCCACCAGGTCCCGGCCGATGACGAACGGGAACGGGATATCGGTGTGGTACGCGCCGGACCGGACGAAGGTGTCGACGTGGTTCACCGCCACCGCGGAGACTTTCACCAGCACCTCGCGCGGGCCGGGAGAGGGATCAGGCAGCGGGCCGACCTTGATCTCGGAACTGCCGCCGAGGGACGTCACGTATGCAGCGATCACCAACTAACCGTACCGCCGGTTTTTCACCGGCTTCGCGCGGATATCGGATTGATCTCCGCCGGAGGAAAACGCGCGGAAATACCCTAATCTGCCCGGCATGACCGCTCCGGTGGCGCCGGCCGACCTCAAACAGGCCCGCATCTTCATGTGGATCCAGGTTGCGTTGAGCGCGATCGGACCCCTGCTGCTGGCCGGGGCGACCGGCGTTTCGCTGGCCGAGCTGATCAGCCTCGCCCAGCTCTACATCGCGATCACCTACGCGACGGCGATCGCGCTCGCGGTGTGCGCGGTCGTATTGCCGAAACGCCAGCAATGGGCCTACGTGACCGCCGCGGCCATCGAAGGACTGCTGGTGCTCAACAGCCTGATCACGCTGCTCAGCAAGGGCCTGCCCGGCATTCTGCCGCTGATTTTCGCTGGGCTGGCGCTGCGCGCGCTGCTCACCCGCGACGTCCGGACCTGGTTCTTCCCGCCGCAGCCTTCGGTCAGCTGATCCGCTCGTCCAGGAACTCGTCGAGGTAACGCCAGGTCGTGCCCCGGGCGCGGCGGCCGGTGAGCACGCCGAGGTGCCCGCCGGGCGCGGTGCGGAACCGGACCTCCGGCGCGTTCTCCAGCAGCTGCACCACGCGTTCCACCGACGCGCGCGGCGCGATGGTGTCGTTTTCGCCTGCCACCACCAGCATCGGCGTCTTCACGTCGGACAGACTGATCTTGCGCCCGTTCAGGTCGACGGTGCCCTCGGCGAGGTCGTTCGTGCGGAACAGCCGGTGGTACAGCTGGCCGAACGTGCGCCCGGGGTAGGCGTACATATTGCCCATGAAGTGGTCCACCGCCTCGATCTGCGCGAGATAGTCGCGGTCGTCGAGGTTTTTCAGGATCGCCAGCGGTTTCGTGATTTCCTTGGAGATCCCGGTGGCCCTGAACACCCGGGTGACCAAATAGGACGGTGCGCCGCCGAACACCCGGTACACCGGCGTGAGCAGATGCCCGCCGGTGAGGTCCACGAGCGGCCGGAACGGCGCGACGATCGGGATCGCGGTGAAATCGACCGGCGAGCCGACCGCGGTGATCGATTCGATCGGCAGGTCCGGCTGGTCCGCGCTCACCAGCATCGAGAAGATCCCGCCGAGCGACCACGACACCAGGTGCACGCCCTGTCCGCCGGCGTCCTGGCTGACCTTGCGGATCGCCCTCGGCAGCACCTCGTCGATCCAGTGCTCGATGCCGAGCCGGCGGTCGGAGAACGCGACCATGCCGTAGTCCACGAGGTAGGTGGGCCGGCCGGCCTCCACCAGGTGCTCGATGAGGCTGCAGCCGCGGCGCAGGTCGAAGCACAGCGCGGGCGCGGCCAGCGGCGGCACCAGCAGCACCGGCGGGCCGGAGGTCTTGGCCGCGCCGTGCGTCATCCGGTAGACCGAGCGGTTGGGGCCCTGGTCGATCAGCACCCTCGGCATCGGCCGCAGATCGGCGACCCCACCTTGGAACACCTTGCCCACGACGTTGGCCGCCGCGGCAGCCAACCGGGCCGGTGGGGAAACCATTCAGCGCCTCCTGGAACTCGTCGTCTGCGGGCATCTTGCCGTGCGCGCGGGCGCGGCATCAACACGCCACTCCCGCAAGCACCCGGCAAGCGCACGTCCACATCAGACGCTCCCACCAGGCGGGACGGCCGACGGCGCGCTCCGGGCGGCCCGGTCCTCGTACTCGGCGCGCTCGGGCGAATGCGCGGCGGACGCCAGCAGTTGGTCGCCGCCGAGCGCGCGGACCAGCCATTCGCCGAACGCGCGCGGGAACAGCCGGGTGATCCGGCCGGTCAGATCGAGCGATTTCGGCACGAAAACGTCGAACTTCGGCCGCTCCAGCGCGTCGACGATCGCCGCCGCGACGTCTTCCGGCCCGACGGACTTGATGAACCGCGCTTCGCCCAGCCCGGAGGCGAGTTCCGTGCGCACCACCGCGGGCATCACGCACGACACCTCGACGCCGGTGCCGCGCAGCTCCAGCCGCACCGCCTCGGACAGCCCGACCACAGCGTGTTTCGTAGCGCAGTACGTCGCCGCCCCGGCGAATCCGGACTTTCCGGCCATCGACGCCACGTTCACGATGTGCCCGCGGCCGCGCGGCTTCATCCGCTTGACGGCCTCGCGGGTGCCGTGCACGACCGCGTGCACGTTGATCTCCAGCAGCCGCCGCGTGGCCGCGTCGTCCTCCTCGTCCAGCGGCGAGAGCGGCATGATGCCGGCGTTGTTGATCAGCACGTCGATCGGCCCGGCGGTGCGTTCGACGTCGTCCAGGAACGCGGTGAAGGCGGCCGTGTCGGTGACGTCCAGCGGTGCCGCGACCACGTCCGGCCCCAGTTCACCAGCGGTTTTCTCGGCGCGGACCCGGTCGAGGTCGCCGAGCACGAGCAGGGCTCCGCGCCGGTGCAGCGCGGCGGCGGTGGCCGCCCCGATGCCCTGCGCGCCGCCCGTGACGACGACGACCTTCCCGGAGAGCGACTGCCTGGCCATGGCGGACTCCTCCTCTATTGACATCAAGCCAATATCGTCCTCCGGGGCAGGCCGGGCCGCTATCCCCCAACCCGTTGCTCCAGGACCTGGCCGAGCCAGCCGTCGACGGTGAACTGCTCGGTCGGCGTGAAGCCCTGGCGCTGGTAGTAGCGCGGCAGGTCGCCGTCGCCGCCCGCCCAGCAGTCGACGCGCACGAGGTCGACCCCGCGCCGTTTCGCCTCGTCCATCGCGTGCTCCAGCAGCCGCGAGCCGACCCGGTGCCCGGTGAACCGGCGGGACGTGATGAGCAGCCGCACGTACAGCTCGGGCTCGTCGACCTTCGGGGCGTACGGCATCGCCTGTCCGAGGATCAGCGCGCCCGCGGGTTTTCCGTCGATCTCGGCTATCCGTAACTCCGGATCGGCCGCGTACTCGCGCACCCGCTCGACCCGTTTCGGGTTGGTGCTCCACGGCTCGGTGCCCCACTGGCCCGCGCTGCCGCGCGCGACCAGCCACTCGACGGCCTCGTCGAAAAACCCCAGTAGAACGTCTGCGTCTCCGGCGACCCCAGGCCGGATGGTGAACTCCATGACCCCACAATAGGGATCTTCGAAGCAGCGCCGCCGGGACTCCGCCCGGACGCCCCGGCGGCGCTGGGTCTCAGGCGCCGACCCCGAGGTGGCGCGCGATGAGCATCCGCTGGACCTCGCTGGTGCCCTCGCCGATTTCCAGGATCTTCGCGTCGCGGTAGAACCGGCTGACCGGGAATTCGTTCATGAAGCCGTATCCGCCGAAGATCTGCGTCGCGTCGCGGGCGTTGTCCATCGCCGCGTTCGACGCGACCAGTTTCGCGATCGACGCTTCCTTCTTGAACGGTTCGCCGCGCAGCATCTTCGAAGCCGCCTGGTAATACGCCAGTCGGGCGGTGTGCGCGCGCACTTCCATGTCCGCGATTTTGAACTGAATCGCCTGGTACTCGCCGATCCGGTGACCGAACGCGACGCGGTCCTTCGCGTACTTCAGGCATTCGTCCACGCAGCCCTGCGCGAGACCGACGCTCAGCGCGGCGATCGCCACCCGTCCCTCGTCCAAAATGGACAGGAACTGGGCATAGCCGCGACCGCGCTTGCCGACCAGGTTCTCGGCGGGCACCCGGACGTCCGAAAAGGACAGTTCGTGGGTGTCCGAGCAGTTCCAGCCGACCTTCGAGTACTTCGGGGCCACCGCGAAGCCCGGCGTGCCGGACGGGACGATGATCGCCGAGATCTCCTTGCGGCCGTTCTCCATCACGTCGGTGACCGCGGTGACCGTGACCAGCCGGGTGATGTCGGTGCCAGAGTTGGTGATGAACGCCTTGCTGCCGTTGATGACCCACTCGTCGCCGTCGAGCCGGGCGCGCGTGCGGGTGGCCCCCGCGTCCGAGCCGCCGCCGGGTTCGGTGAGGCCGAATCCGCCGAGCGCCTCGGCGGTGGTCAGCATCGGCAGCCAGGTTTCCTTCTGCTCCTGGGTGCCGAAGCGGTAGATCGGCATCGCGCCGAGCGAAACCCCCGCCTCCAGCGTGATCGCGACCGAGGAATCGACCCGCGCCAGCTCCTCCAGCGCGAGGCACAGCGCGAAGTAATCCCCGCCCATGCCGCCGAATTCTTCGGGGAACGGCAGGCCGAACAGGCCCATCTCGCCCATCTTCGCGACCAGCTGGTACGGGAATTCCTCCTTCTCGTACAGCGGGCCGATCACCGGCGCGACCTCCGCCTGCGCGAAGTCCTCGACCGTCTTGCGAAGCGATTCGTATTCCTCGTCCAGCCGGAAGTCGATCACTGCTTCTCCTCTGCTGCGCTCACCACGGCCAGCGTCTCGTCGAGCGCGACCTGCTGGCCGACCCGCACGGAAAGCTCGGTCACCACACCGTCGATCGGCGCGGTCACGGTGTGTTCCATCTTCATCGCCTCGACGACGAGCAGCGGCGTCCCCGCGCTCACCACGTCGCCTTCGGCGGCCTTCACCACCAGCACCGTTCCCGGCATTGGGCTCTTCACCGGACCAGCGCCCGCCGCCTCGCCCCGCGAGGACAACGTGAACTCCTGGTCGGCGAACGCGAACGACTGGCCTTCACGAGCCAGCCACACTGTCCGTTGTGGACCATCAGCGCAGCGATACCGCTCGACGCCGTTCGCCCGGCGCACTTCGAGCAGGTCGCCTTCTCGGCGGGCGGAAACGCGCACCGGCTCGGCGTCGTCCACTCGCACCGTCGCGTCCGACGGCGTGCCCTCGACGCGTACCACAGCTTGGTTTTCCCCGGTACGCAACCGGAAAGTGACCCCACCGGGTCCGCTGAGCCGCCAGCCGCTCGGGATGTCCCACGGGTCCACGATCGCGCCCGTCGGCTGCAGCGAGATCAGCCGATCCATGGCCGCGGCGACGAAAAACTCCGCCGGGACGTCGGAGGAGACCAATTCGGACAGTCGCCGGTCCACCAGTTCGGTGTCCAGCCGTCCGGCGCGGACGTCCTCGTCGGCGAGCAACCCGCGCAGGAACGCGATGTTCGTGCCGAGGCCGAGCAACGCGGTGTCGGCCAGCGCCCGGTCCAGCTTCTGCAGCGCCGACGCGCGGTCCGGGCCGTGCGCGATGATCTTCGCCAGCATCGGATCGTAGTTCGACCCGACCACCGCGCCGACCGACATCCATGAGTCCACCCGCACGCCGTCGCCGGAGGGCTCGTGCACGGCCAGCACCGTGCCGCCGGTCGGGATGAAGCCGCGCGCCGGATCCTCGGCGTAGACCCGGGCCTCGACCGCGTGCCCGTCGAGGCGCACGTCGTCCTGCGTCAGGCCGAGTGGCTCCCCTGCCGCCACCCGCACCTGCCAGGACACCAGGTCGAGGCCGGTCACCATCTCCGTGACCGGGTGCTCCACCTGCAGCCGGGTGTTCATCTCCATGAAGAAGAACTCGTCCGGATTGTGCGCGGACATGATGAACTCGACCGTGCCCGCACCGACGTACCCGACCGACCGCGCGGCTTCCGCGGCCGCCGCGCCCATCTTCGCCCGGGTGGCCTCGTCCAGCAGCACCGACGGCGCTTCTTCGATGATCTTCTGGTGCCGCCGCTGCAGGCTGCACTCACGTTCGCCGAGGTGCAGCACGGTGCCGTGGGTGTCGGCGAGCACCTGGATCTCGATGTGCCTTGGTGTGGTGACGAATCGCTCCATCAGCAGCGTGTCGTCGCCGAAGGAACTCTTCGCTTCCCGGCGCGCGGATTCGACCGCAGCGGCCAATTCGGACTCTTCGTGCACCAGGCGCATGCCCTTGCCGCCGCCGCCCGCGGACGGCTTCAGCAGCAGCGGATAGCCGACCTTCGCCGCGGCTTCGGCGAACCCGCCCTCCGGAATGTCCACATCGGACGCACCCGGTACCACCGGCACGCCGGCCGCGGACACCGTGGCCTTCGCCCGGATCTTGTCGCCCATCTTGTCGATCGCTTCCGGCGGCGGCCCGATGAACACCAGCCCGGCCTCCGCACAGGCACGCGCGAACGCGGTGTTCTCGGCAAGGAAGCCGTACCCGGGATGCACCGCCTGCGCGCCAGTTTCCTTGGCTGCCGCGATGATCGCCGGAATCGACAGGTAGCTCTTCGCCGCCTCGGCCGGGCCGAGGCGCACCGCGGTGTCCGCCTCGCGCACGTGCCGGGCATCGGCGTCCGCGTCGCTGTACACCGCGACCGAACGGATCCCGAGCGCACGCAGGGACCGGATTACGCGAACCGCGATCTCACCGCGGTTGGCGACCAG
This sequence comes from Amycolatopsis sp. WGS_07, assembly GCF_045278895.1. Classification (NCBI taxonomy): domain Bacteria; kingdom Bacillati; phylum Actinomycetota; class Actinomycetes; order Pseudonocardiales; family Pseudonocardiaceae; genus Amycolatopsis; species Amycolatopsis sp. WGS_07. The sequence continues at coordinate 1,124,619 of NZ_CP136053.1, forward strand.
AACAGTCTCGAACACGCTCATCACATCCGGAAGACGCCGTAGTTGACCTCGGGCAAGGGTGCGTTGGCCGCCGCCGACAGCGCGAGCCCGAGCACCGTGCGGGTGTCCGCCGGGTCGATCACGCCGTCGTCCCACAGCCGCGCGGTGGAGTAGTACGGGCTGCCCTGTTCCTCGTACTGCTCGCGGATCGGGTCCTTGAAGGTCTCTTCGTCCTCAGTGGACCATTCGCCGCCGCGGCCCTCGATCGCGTCGCGGCGCACCGTCGACAGCACCGACGCCGCCTGCTCGCCGCCCATCACGGAAATCCGCGCGTTCGGCCACATCCACAGGAACCGCGGCGAATACGCCCGGCCGCACATGGAGTAGTTGCCCGCGCCGAAGGACCCGCCGATGATCACGGTGAACTTCGGCACCCGCGCGCAAGCGACCGCGGTGACCATTTTCGCGCCGTGCTTGGCGATACCGCCCGCCTCGTACGCGCGGCCGACCATGAAGCCGGTGATGTTCTGCAGGAACACCAACGGAATCGAACGCCGGTCGCACAGTTCGATGAAGTGCGCGCCCTTCATCGCGGACTCGGCGAACAGCACGCCGTTGTTCGCGATGATGCCGACCGGATGGCCGTGGATGTGCGCGAAGCCGGTGACCAGCGTCGAGCCGTATTCCTTTTTGAACTCCGCGAACCGGCTGCCGTCGACGACGCGGGCGATCACCTCGCGCACGTCGTACGGGGTGCGCGAATCCGTCGGCACCACGCCGTACAGCTCGCTCTCGTCCACCGCGGGCGGCTCGATCGCCTTGACGTCCCACGGCCGCGGCGTGCGCGGGCCGAGCGTGGAGACGATGTCGCGGACGATGCGCAGCGCGTGCGCGTCGTCGTCCGCGAGGTGGTCGGTGACCCCGGACTGGCGGGCGTGCACGTCGCCGCCGCCCAGTTCTTCAGCGGTCACGACCTCGCCGGTCGCGGCCTTCACCAGCGGCGGGCCGCCGAGGAAAATGGTGCCCTGATTGCGCACGATGACCGCTTCGTCGCTCATCGCCGGGACATACGCGCCGCCGGCGGTGCAGGAGCCGAGCACGGCGGCGATCTGCGGGATCCCGCGTGCGGACATGGTGGCCTGGTTGTAGAAGATCCGGCCGAAGTGCTCGCGGTCCGGGAAAACCTCGTCCTGGCGCGGCAGGAACGCACCGCCCGAATCGACCAGGTAAATGCACGGCAGGTTGTTGTGCAGCGCGACTTCCTGCGCCCGCAGGTGCTTCTTCACCGTCATCGGGTAGTAGGTGCCGCCCTTGACCGTGGCGTCGTTGGCCACGATCACGCATTCGCGGCCGGACACCCGCCCGATCCCGGTGATGATGCCCGCGGACGGGGCCTCGTCGTCGTACAGCCCGGTCGCCGCGAGCGGCGAAAGCTCCAGAAACGGCGAACCCGGGTCCAGCAGCGTGTCCACCCGGTCGCGAGGCAGCAGTTTGCCGCGTTCCACATGGCGGGCGCGCGATTTCTCCGGCCCGCCGAGACGGGCGGACGCGAGCCGCTTGTGCAGATCCTCGACCAATTCGCCGTGCGAAGTGACGCTACGGGTGAAGGTGTCGCTGCCGCGATCCGCGGAACTGCGCAGTACCGGCGTGTCCATGACTCTCCGTCGAGACGTTAGCGGTCGTTAACTCCGCCGGAGATGTTAGTGCTCGTTAACCGCCGTGTCCAGCCCAGCACGAAGCCCCCGGCCACGCGACCGGGTGAAATAGGAAACACTCAGCCCGCGACGGCGTCGGAGATCCAGCCGGCCACCGGCAGATCCCGTTCGAGGCATTCGACCGACAGCCGGATCGTCCAGCGCAGCGCCTGCAGCAGGAGGCTGTCCACCTCGTTCGGGGCGGCACTGGCCAACGCGATCTCGACCTGTTCGCGAGCGGCGGCGGTATTGCCGTGCACCTCGGCGAGCAGCGTGCGGACCGCGGTGCGCACCGGCGGGTCGGCCTGGTCGATCGAAACCTCTTCGCCCGCTTCGTCGAAAACCTGCACCTTGACCGGGGCGGTGCCGCCGTCACCGAGCGTGGACACCATCGCGCTGCACTCGCCGAAGAGCAGCAGCATCAGCTCTTTGGTCTCCTCGTCGCGTTCGCCTGGCTCCTCGGACGAGGGCGTGACCTCTTCCAGCGCCTCCGTGTCCTCGCCAAGGCTGATGGCGACGAGCGCGCGCTGTGCCTTCTCGACGAGCCGCTGCTCGTCCTCGCTCCGGTCCGCGGTCACGTGCCTATCAAACACCAGACCGGCGGTCGGCGGGATACCCCGGATCTGGGGCTCAGCTCGCCGCCGAAAGCGCACCCAGCGCTAGCCGGCACAGCAGATCGGCAAGGGCGCCGTCACCAAGATGGCGGTTGTAGGGCGTTGAGTTGATCAAGCCGAACACGGCGTGTGCCGCCGACCGCGCCTGGCGTTCGCCGAGGCCGGGCAGCGCATCGCGAATCGCGCGCACCCACACCTCGACGTACTGCCGCTGCAGCGCGCGCACCTGCTTGCGGTCACCATCGGTGAGATTCGCGAGGTTGCGCTCCTGCACGGTGATGAGCGCCGGATGGTCGAGCGCGAAGTCGACATGGAACCGCACGAGCGCGGCCAGCAGCTCGTCCGGCGTCCCGCCCGCGGCGGCGCGCGCGGTGCCGCCCTCGAGCAGGTAGTGGCTGATCGAGTTCAGCATTTCCCCGAGAATGGCGTCCTTGCTGCGGAAATGCCGGTACAGCGCGGGACCGGAGATGCCGACGGCCGCGCCGATGTCGTCGATCCCGACGCCGTGGAAACCGTGGTGGGCGAACAGCTCGGCGGCGGCGGAGAGGATCTGTTCCCGCCTGTTCGGCTTCGCGCCGTTCACCAGTGGGAGGGAATTCGCCGACATCCGCACATAGTAGGTCCCGCGGTTAGCGAACGCTAACTTCCGGTCCTACTTCCTGCTTGAGCCAACTGGCGGCACCCGGATTTGAGGGGTGTCTTGTGGGGATTGCACCTGGTAAAGCTTTACCGCGTCAAGCTGTCACGACAGGAGTGACCTATGGCTGCAAACACCCGTCCATCACGACGCATCCTTCGGATGTGCGCGGCCCTGGGGGTCGCTCTCGCTACCTCGCTCGGGCTCGCGTCCACTGCGAGTGCTGCGTCGCAAAACTACGTCGCGCTCGGCGACTCCTACTCCTCCGGAGTGGGTGCCGGGAGCTACGGCGATTCCGGCAACTGCAAGCGCAGTGCCAACGCGTACGGCCAGCTGTGGGCCAACGCCCACTCCGGCACCAATTTCACCTTCCTCGCCTGCTCGGGCGCGAAGACCGGCGACGTGCTGAACCAGATCAGCTCGATGCCGTCCAACGCCACCCTGATCACGCTCACCGTCGGCGGCAACGACGCCGGCTTCACCGACGTGATCAAGACCTGCACGCTGGGAAGCGACCAGACCTGCGTGGATCGGGTCAACACCGCTAAGACGTACGTCAAGAACACTCTGCCCGGGCTGCTGGACAAGGTGTACTCGGCGGCCAAGAGCAAGGCTCCGGGGGCTTCGCTGGTCGTGCTGTCTTATCCGCGGTTCTACACCGTGCCCGGGTCGTGCAATGTCGGGCTGAGCGACACGAAGCGATCGGCGATCAACTCCGGGGCGGACACGTTGGCGTCGGTGCTGTCTTCGCGGGTTTCGGCGGCTGGGGGGAAGTTCGTGGACGTCCGGTCCGCGTTCGACGGGCACAACATTTGTTCTTCGGCCAGCGACTATCTGCATAGCCTGACTTGGCCGGTGGACGAGTCGTATCACCCGACTGCTGCTGGGCAGCGGGGTGGGTATTACTCGCCGTTGTCTTCGGCGATCGGCTGAGTCAGGGCACCCCGAAGCACAAGTGTGACTACGGGCGGAGGGTGCTTGTCAAGGCGGGAAAGATGCCTTGACAAGCACCCTCCGCCCGTGTTTTGGCTTCGTATCGGGGTGCGGGGGGTGTGGCTGCCTGGCTTGGTTGGGTGCGTCGGTGCGGGTGGTCAGCCCAGCAGGGTTTTGACCAAGGCGGCGATCTGGTCGGTTTCGATGAGGAATGAGTCGTGGCCGTACGGAGAAGTCAGCACTGTTGCCTCGCCGCCGATCGCTGACGCGATCTCGTGTGATTGGTAGGGCGGGTAGAGGCGGTCGCTGTCCACGGCGGCGACCACGGTCCGCGCGGTGACCCGGGCCAGGGCGGCGGCGACTCCGCCTCGGTCGCGGCCTACGTCGTGGGTGTTCATGGATTCGGTGAGCACCACGTAGGAACCCGCGTCGAAGCGGTGGACGAGTTTGTCCGCGTGGTGGTCCAGATAGGACTCGATCGCGAACCGGCCGCCGGCCAGTGGGTTCTCGTTTCGCTGCGGGCGGTTCGCGAAACGCGTTTCCAGTTCGGGTTCGCCGCGGTAGGTGACGTGGGCGATCCGGCGGGCCACGCCCAGTCCTCGGTAGGGGCCTTCGGCCGCGGTGTAGTAGTCGCCGCCGCGCCAGGACAGGTCGCCTCGGATCGCGTGCAGTTGCGGGGCGGCCCAGGCGATTTGGTCGGCTGAGGCGCGGGCGGTCGAGGCCAGCACCAGAGCCGAGGCAACACGTTCGGGGTGAGTTGCCGCCCATTCGAGGGCGCGCATTCCGCCCATGGAACCGCCCGCGACCGCGGCCCAGCGTTCGATGCCGAGTGCGTCGGCCAGCGCGGATTCGGCCTTGACCTGGTCTCGCACGGTCAGGATCGGGAACCGGCTGCCCCAGGCCTCGCCGTCGGGAGCGAGTGAGGACGGGCCGGTCGATCCCTGGCATCCGCCGAGGACGTTGGGGGCCACGACGAACAGCTCGTCGGTGTCGAAGGCCTTGCCGGGGCCGATCAGTCCGTCCCACCATCCGGGACTCGGATGGCCGGGTCCGGCGGGGCCGGCGGCGTGGCTGTCGCCGGTGAGGGCGTGCTCGATGAGGACGGCGTTGGAGGCGTCGGAGTTGAGCGTTCCCCACGTTTCGTACGCGAGGGTGTAGCCGGGCAGGATCGCACCCGCCTCCAGCGCGAGTGCGCGGGAGGCGGTGAACCAGAGCCGGTCGCCGGGTGGGTCTCCCGCCCGCCACGCGCCGGTGACGGGCGGAAGACTCGCGCCGGGATCGGTCACAGCGCCGCCTTGGCGGCTCGGAAGCCCGCCTCGAGGTCGGCCTTCAGGTCCTCGATTCCTTCCAGTCCGACGGCGAGCCGCACCAGGCCCGGCGTGACGCCGGCGGCGACCTGCTCCTCGGGGCCGAGCTGGCTGTGCGTGGTCGACGCCGGGTGCACGATCAGGCTGCGCACGTCGCCGAGGTTCACCAGCTGGCTGTGCAATTCAGTGCCGTCGACGAACTTCCGGCCCGCCTCGACACCGCCGCGCAGCTCGAACGACAGCACCGCGCCGACGCCTCGCGGCAGGTACTTCTGCGCGGCCGCGTGGTACGGGCTCGACGGCAGTCCCGCGTAGTAAACCTTCTCGACTTCGTCGCGCTCTTCCAGCCATTCCGCCAGCGCCTGCGCGTTGTTCGAGTGCCGCTCCACGCGCAGCGACAGCGTCTCGATGCCCTGCAGGATGAGGAAGCTGTTCAGCGGAGCGATCGCCGCGCCGGTGTCACGAAGGATCTGCACGCGCGCCTTGGCCGCGAACGCGCCCGGGCCGAGCGCCTCCCAGTACTTGAGACCGTGGTAGCTCGGGTCGGGCTCGTTGAAGCCCGGGAAGCGGGACGGGTCCTTGCCGAAGTCGAACGTGCCGCCGTCGACCAGCACGCCGGCAACCGCCGTGCCGTGGCCGCCGAGGTACTTCGTCGCGGAGTGCACGACGATGTCCGCGCCGTGCTCGATCGGGCGGACCAGGTACGGCGTCGGCACCGTGTTGTCCACGACCAGCGGAACACCTGCTTCGTGCGCCAAGTCGGCGACCTTGCGGATGTCGAGCACGGCGCTGCTCGGGTTGGCGAGCGTCTCGGCGAAGAACAGCTTGGTGTTCGGCCGGACCGCGGCCCGCCACTGCTCCGCGTCGTCCTGGTCGTCGATGAACGTGACCTCGATGCCGAGCTTCGGCAGCGTGTAGTGGAAGAGGTTGTAGGTGCCGCCGTACAGCGACGGGCTGGTGACGAAGTGGTCGCCGGAGTTGGCCAGGTTCAGGATCGCCGCCGTGACCGCGGCCGAACCGGAAGCGAACGCGAGGGCGGCAACCCCGCCTTCGAGGGTGGCGACGCGCTGCTCCAGCACGTCCTGAGTCGGGTTGTTGATCCGCGTGTAGATGTGGCCCGGCTCGGCGAGGCTGAACAGATCGGCCCCGTGCTGAGTGTCGCGGAAGACGTACGAGGTGGTCTGGTAGATCGGCGTGGCGCGGGCGCCGGTGGTCGGGTCGGGCGCCGCCCCCGCGTGGATCTGCTTGGTCTCGAAGGACCAGCTCGAGGTGTCTTCCGGCATGTGCGCGCTCCTAGCGGTCGAAAACGGGTCGGCTGTGCGCAGACGGTAATCACACCGGACGAACCGCCCAACCACTCTCACGAGATGAGAGGCCTACGCACCCGAACGTAGGAACAAGTGCCGTGCGCTGACGGACGACGCGACCCGCCTCCGCGGCGCACGCTCAGGCCCATGGATTGGAGAATGCGGCCGGCGACCCGAAAGTGGTTCCTGTTCGGCCACGTCGTCACGTCGGTCGGCTGGATCGGAGCCGAACTCGCGGTGCTGCTGTGCAGCGTGCTCGCGGTGGCCGGCTTCGATCCGGTGACCACGCGCAGCGCGAACATCATCGCCGGGCTGCTCGCCGGCACGCTCTATTTCCCGGCCAGCCTGCTCGCGCTGGCGACCGGGGTCGTACTCGGGCTCGGCACGAAGTGGAAGCTGGTCCGCTACCACTGGGTGCTGTGGAAACTGCTGGCCACGCTCGCCCTGTTCACCGGCGGGAACCTGCTGGTGGTTCCGGGTTTCGTCGCGCACGGCGAGCAGGCGGCGCGCGGGGAGATCGTCGACGCGAGCGCGGTGTCGGGCACCGGCGCGATGAGCGTCGGGCTGACGCTCCTGCTGCTGGCGACGCTGGTGTCCTACTTCAAGCCGTGGCCGAAGATCGGTCGCGCAAACTAGTGCCGCGGGTGGCGAAACCCGGGCAGTCTTCTACCGTTCCAGCTAGTACGTCAGAAGCGCTGGAGGTAGCTGTGGTCTCGGTACGCAGCGTCGTGGACCGGGTCGGTCCCACGCTGCTCCACGCGCTTCTCGTGCCGGAGGGCTGTCCCGCAGTCGGCGACGTGGTGATCGCCGAGCCGGGCGCGGAGTCCACCATCGCCGCGGGCGACCTGGTGCTCGGCGTCGCCACCATCGAGTCGGCAGACGCCGCGGAACTCGTCCGGGTGAGTGCGGGACGGGGTGCGGCCGCGGTGCTGTTGAAGCCTCCGTTGGCCGCGAAACAGTCGGTGCGGCGGGCGGCGAAGACGGCTGGGATCGCGCTAATCCAGGTGCACGCGGCGACGTCGTGGGCACAGCTGGTCTGGCTGTTGCGGACGGTTTTGGACGCGCTCGCCGACGAATCCGAAGCGCTCGAAGAGGGCGGCGACCCCGGTTCCGGCGACCTCTTCCGGCTCGCCGACGCCGTGGCTGCGGTCGTCGACGCGTCGGTGACGATCGAGGACACCAACTCGCGCGTCCTCGCCTACTCCGCGCGCCAGGACCTCACCGACCCGGCGCGCGTCGCGACGATCATGGGCCGCCGCATCCCGGACGACGTACTGGCCCGGTTCCGCTCGCGCGGCGTGTTCCGCGAGCTTTCCCGTGGCAGGCAAACGATCTTCGTCCCGGCCCAGCGCGACGGCACCCTGCCGCGGCTGATCGTGCCGATCCGGATGGGCGGCGAGTTGCTGGGTTCGATGTGGGCGGTCGTCCCGGGCCCGGTTTCGGAGGAACGCGCGGCGGCTTTCGCGGACGCGGCCCCGGTGGTCGCGCTGCACCTGCTGCGGCGGCGCGCGCACACGGACGCGCAGCGCCGGGCTTCCGCCGAACTGTTGCGCGCGGTCTTGGAAGGACAGGTCCCGCCGCGCCGGGTGGTCGCCGAACTGGACCTGTCCGACGAACCGCATCGAGTCGTCGTCGTGGACGTCAGCGGCGGCGACAGCCGGGACGCCGAGGGGCTGTTGCTGGCGTTGCTGGAACGGATTTCGCAGGGTTTCGGCCGCCGCCCGGTCGCGGCTGAACTGGGCGGGTTGTTGTACGTCGTGGTGCCGGACCGGCCTGGCGAAGGCGGCTGGCCGGAACTGCGGGACGCGCTGCTCTCCCAGCCCGCGTCCCGGCGAGGCGGATTGCCGCGCGCGGCCGCGGGCGCGCCCGGCGATCCAACCGCACTGGCCGCGTCACGCGCCCAGGCGGACGAGGCGCTCGGACTGCTGCGGGCTGGGCTGGTCGAGGGACGCGTCGTGGCTTACGACGAAGCGTGGACCGCGTTGGTCCTGCACCGCGCCGCCGCCGGAGCAGCGGCGGCGCAGGTGTCGGAACTCGGCCCGCTCGGCGTGCTGCGCGCGCACGACGAGGCGAGCAACGCCGGGTACGTCGACACTCTCTACGAATGGCTCCGCAACCCCGGCGACCCCCGCGCCGCCGCGGAACGGCTGCGGATTCACCCGAACACGTTGCGGTACCGGATGAAACGGCTGCTGGAACTCGTCCCGCTGAACCTCGACGACCCCGACGTCCGGCTCGCGCTGCTCACCCAGCTGATCGCACTGCGCTGGAGCTGACTTCGTAGCTAAGGTCCTTGGCCTGCAACGATTCCGGCTTCATCCGGACCCACACCGTGCCGCGTTCGATCGGATCGTCCAGCAGATACGCCCGAAACCGCGGATCCCACGCTTGCTCGTCCCGGCCCAGATACCGCACCAGCTTCCGCCGCCCTCTCGGCACGTCGAATGGCTCGATTTCGGCCGGCCCGCGCGCGATCACCTGACGCACCAAGCCGGTCGCGAGATCGCACACGTCCACCGTCAGCGCGATCCGCGGCTCCGCGCGCACCCGCTCCGGCAGCCGCGACCACGGGCCGCTGAGGATCCAGAACGCCCCGTCCTCCCAGAGGTACCAGGTGGGCCGGACGGTCGGACCCGCAGTGGCGACCCGTGCGGTCAGCGGCTGTGCGAGGTAGCTGTCGACGTCGAAAACGGTCACGCGACCAGCAACGTCTTCCCGATCGTGCCGCGCGATTCGATCGCCGCGTGCGCGTCGGCCGCGCGCTCCAGCGGGAACCGCTGCCCGATCACCGGGGTGAGCTGTCCGGCCGCGGCGGACGCCAGCGCCGATTCGGTGTAGCCGCGCATCGCCGCCGCGTCGCCGATCGACCGGACGAGCTTGACCCCGCGCGCGGCAGCGTCCTCTTCGGACACTTCCGTCCACGAACCGCTTGCCAGACCGTAAATCGCCATCCGGCCGCCGGGCCGCACCAGCGTGAACGCCGCGGTGCCGACCGCGCCGCCCACGCCGTCGAAGACCACGTCGACCTTGCCCGCTTCAGCGGTCCACTCTGGGTCGTTGTAGTCGACCGCCAGGTCCGCGCCCAATTCCCGGGCGCGGGCAAGCTTTTCCGGCCCGCCCGCGGCCGCGACGACCTCCGCGCCGGCGGCTTTCGCCAGCTGCACCAAGAGGCTGCCGACCCCTCCCGCGGCAGCCTCGACGAGCACCCGTTCCCCCGGTGCCACCTCGGTCGCGTGCACCAAGCCGGTCGCGGTGCGGCCGTCGGCCAGCAGCGCGACGGCCGCGTCGAGGCTCAGCGCGTGCGGCACCGGGAACACCAACTCCGCGTCCACGACCACGCGCTGGGCGTAACCGCCGCTGCCGCCGGTCGACGTCACCACGCGTTTCCCGACCAGCGCCGGGTCCACGCCCTCCCCGGCGCGGCTGATCACGCCCCCGACGCCGTTGCCGGGCACCATCGGCAGCGCGCCCGCGAACGGCCCCGTCCCGGTCGCGCGGAACTGCGTCTCCACGAACGTGACGTTCGCGAACGCCACCTCGATCAGCACTTGCCCCGGTCCGGGCGCCGGATCGGGGGCGTCCCCCGCCTGCAGCACCGCCGGCCCGCCGAACTCCCGCAGCCACACCGCTCGCATGTATGCCCTTCCTCAAGTCTCCGCCGGTGGCCAGCCAACTACCTCTAGTGCGGTCGAGGTCAAGTGCGTTGTCCCCGCAGCACTACCAACCCGGCGCAAGACTGTGCCGTCGGGATGATGACACCGCCGTCCGGGTAGATCACCGTGAGTGGCAACACCTTCGACAGAACCGCCGCCAGGAGGCAAGCAGTGCGCATCGCCGTTCCCCGTGAGATCAAGAAGCACGAGTACCGGGTCGCGTTGACCCCGGCCGGCGTGCACGAGCTGGTCGGTCGCGGGCACGACGTCTTCGTCGAGACGGGTGCCGGGATCGGGTCGTCCATCACGGACGAGGAGTACGTCGCCGCGGGCGCGAAGGTGCTCGCCACGGCGGAGGAGACGTGGTCCGAAGGCGAACTCGTGCTGAAGGTGAAGGAGCCGATCGCCGAGGAGTACCCGCGCCTGCGCAAGGACCTGGTGCTGTTCACCTACCTGCACATCGCCGCGGACCGCCCGCTGACCGACGCGCTGCTGGCCGCGGGCACCACCGCGATCGCCTACGAAACGGTGCAGAAGCCGAACGGCGCGCTGCCGCTGCTGGCCCCGATGTCCGAGGTCGCCGGCCGGCTCGCCCCGCAGGTCGGCGCCTACGCCCTGATGAAGCCGAGCGGCGGCCGCGGCGTCCTGCCCGGCGGCATCCCCGGCGTGCACCCCGCCCGCGTGGTCGTCATCGGCGGCGGCGTCGCCGGCCTCAACGCCGCCCGCGTCGCGCTGGGCCTCGGCTCCGACGTGGAAATCCTGGACACCAACGTCGACCGCCTCCGCCAGATCGACAACGACTTCGGCGGCCGCATCCGCACCGTGACCTCCAACCGCCTCTCGGTGGAGGAATCGGTCCTGGAAGCGGACATGGTCATCGGCGCGGTCCTGGTCCCCGGCGCGAAGGCCCCGAAGCTCGTGTCCAACGACCTGGTCTCCCGCATGAAGCCCGGCAGCGTCCTGGTGGACATCGCCATCGACCAGGGCGGCTGCTTCGCCGACTCCCGCCCCACCACCCACGACGACCCGACCTACACGGTCCACAACTCCGTCTTCTACTGCGTGGCCAACATGCCCGGCGCGGTCCCGCGCACGAGCACCTACGGCCTCACCAACGTGACGCTCCCGTACGCGGTGCAGCTGGCGGACAAGGGCTGGAAGGCCGCCCTCAACGCCGACCCCGCGCTCGCGCTCGGCCTGAACACCCACGCGGGCGCCCTGACCAACGCCCCGGTCGCCACCGCCCACGGCCTCCCCCACACCGCCGTGGAAACCGCGCTGGCCTGACCAAGCTCAGCGGAGAAGCGGCGAGGACCACCAGGTCCCTCGCCGCTTTTCTTATGCCCCAAGCATTTCCTGGACCGGAAGGTCACACGCCGAGCAGTTTTTCCGCGTTGCCGTGCGCGATCCGGTGCTGGTCCTCCGTGGACAGTCCGGAATCGGTGAGGAACGCGGCCGCCCCGTCGTTGCCGACGAACGGGTAGTCGACCGAATGAAGGATCCGGTCCGCGCCGATCGTCTCGAGGCAGAACCGCAGCTGCGGCAGGCTGAACATGCCGGACGGCGTGATGTACGCGTTCTCCCGGAAGTACTCCGCAAAAGAGCGGTCGAGGCCGGTGATCCGCGCGGGCAGCTGGTCGTCGAGCCGGTCCAGGTAGAACGGGATCATCTCGCCCCAGTGCCCGAGGATCACCTGCAGCTCCGGATGCCGGTCGAACACCCCGGACAGCACCAGGTGCACGAAATGCGTCGCGGTTTCCACGTGCCAGCCCCAGGCAGCGGCCTGGAACCGCGCGGTGACCACCGGATCGAGGCCGGCGTAGGAGGCATCGGTGACCGCTCGCGGCGGCAGGCCGGGGTGGAGATAGATCGGCACTCGCAGCCGGGCCGCGGCGGCCAGCACCGGGGCGAACCGCGGGGCGTCGAGGAATTCGCCTTCGGTCCGCCCGGTGATCAGGGTGCCGACGAACCCCAGTTCGGACACGCACCGGTCCAGTTCCGTCGCCGCGGCTTCGGGCGCGGCGGTGCCCAGCGTGGCGAAAGCCGCGAACCGGCCGGGGTGCGCGGCGACTGCCGCGGCCGCGGTGTCGTTGGCGCGGCGGGCCAATTCGGGTGCGACGTCGGCAGGCACCTGCTGCCCCCACAGCCCGGAAAGGACCTGGGTGGTGATGCCGTGCCGGTCCATGTCCGCGATCCGGGCTTCGCCGATTTCTTCGAGTTGTTCCGCCGGCGCCGCGGTGGCGGAGGTGGCGTTGCCCTCGGCGGCCGAATAAGCACGCACGAAGCCGGGCCCGAGTTCGCGCAGCACCGGGGCGCTCGCGGCGGTGAGGGCGGGCTCGGAGAAGTGCTCTTCCAGCGTGATGATCCGCATCGGGTCTCCTAGATGAATTAATGGACAAGTTGTCCACTAATTCGATGTTAGGCTCCTGTCCCATGGCGCGCAACGACTCCGAACCGGCCAAACGCGGACGGGGCCGCCCGCCGTCGGCCGAGGTGCGCCGCCGCATCCTCGAAACCGCGGCGGCGGTGCTGCGCGAGAACGGCGTCTCCGAGGTCACCTTCGACAAGGTGGCGCGCCGCGCCGAGGTGAGCCGGATGACGCTGTACAAGTGGTTCCGATCGCCCGCTTCGCTGGCGCTCGCCGCGTTCGAAGACACCTACGCGGATTCGCTGCGCCCCGAGTCGAGCGGCGACCTGTGGACCGACCTGCGCACCCACCTGCGGGAGTTCGTGGCCAACCTGTCCGAGCCCGGCATCGGCACGATGGTCGCCGGCCTCCTCGGCTCCGCCCAGCACGACCCAGCGCTAGCAACCGAGATTTCCGACACCTACACCCGCCCCCGCCGCGAAGGCGCGACAGAACTACTGCGCGCAGCCCAAGAACGCGGCCAACTACCACCATCAGTAGACGTCGAAGCCCTAGTCGATCAACTATGGGGCGCCTGCTACGCCCGCCTACTGCTCCCCGAAGGCACCCTAAACGAAGCTTTCGCAGACGCCCTAGTAACAAACCTGCGCGCCCTAACCAGCCCCCACTGACCCAACCCCCAGCGCCCCAAAAGACCGGACGCCCCCACATTCGCCATACCCCACAACGAAAAACCGCCACCGCGCCCCGCCGCAAAGGAACCACCCACCCAACCGCCGCCAACCGCACCGTGGGGGTCCGGGGGCTCGGCCCCCCGGGTAATACGACGCCCCTTCCGAGGCGAAGCGCCGCCAGGCGCGAGCACAGGAAGGGAAGAAGGGCGACCCGCTCAACCAGCCTGGGGGTCACTGGGAGCGGGTCGCCGAGTACTAGCTTAAAGAACATTGGGCGGGAGCGCTCGCCCGGGGGTGGAATTGGCCGGGGTTCGTCCCGGTAACCAGGTGAACGTTCAACCTTTCACCTTTGCTGACGGGGACAGGGTTTCCCTGCTCCACGCCGCTTCCAGGGCCCCTCGCAACCCGCTGGCGTGCCGTTCGTCACCTCGGCGTCCGGCGGCGTCCGGCAGCGCCGGTTGTGCCCGTTTGGTCCGGGCGGGCGGCGCTCGCGGGAATAAATTGTCGGTGCCGCTCCCTAACCTTGTGATGTGACCACCACTGAGACGCCTGCGCGTCAAGACCGTCCGATTGCTGAGACGGCGCCCCAACCGGTCGGCTGGGTGCGCCGGTTGTCCGCTGCCTGCTGGGAGCACCGCGGCGTCGTCGTGCTCGCGATGACGGCGGCGGTGCTGAGCGTGGGCGTGCAGGCGGCGAGCCCGTTGCTCGTGCGGGCGGCGGTGGACGACGCGGTGGCGGGGCACACGTCGCAGCTGACCGGGCTCGCGGTGGGGCTGGTGGCGTTGCAGGTGGTGGCGTTCGGGTCGGCGTTCCTGCGGCGGTATGTCGGCGGGCGGCTGGCGCTGGACGTGCAGCACGATCTGCGGAACCGGGTGTTCGGCGCGGTGTCGCGGCTGGACGGCGGGAAGCAGGACGCGTTGCGCACCGGGCAGGTGGTCTCGCGCGCGATTTCGGATCTGCAGCTGGTCACCGGGTTGCTGATGCAGGTCCCGTTGTCGGCGGGTTCGGTGATTTTCGCGGTGCTGGCGCTGGGCGCGATGCTGTGGATGTCGCCGCTTCTCACGCTCATCGCGCTGGTGGTCGCGCCCGCAGTCGGGATTGTCGTGGCGATGAGCAGGCGGAGGTTGTTCCCAGCCACCTGGTCGGCGCAGCAGCGCGCGGCGGATGTGGCACAGCACGTCGAGGAAACCGTCACCGGCGTGCGGGTGGTGAAGGGTTTCGGGCAGGAGGCGCGCGAGGTCGCCCGGCTGGAGCGCACGGCGCGGAAGCTGTTCGCGGAGCGGTTGCGCGCGGCGAAGCTGTCCGCGTTGCCGACAGCGACCACGTCGGCACTGCCTGCCGCGGGTCAGGTCGCGGTGCTGGCGATCGGCGGTGTGCTGGCCTTGAACGGGCAGATCAGTCTCGGCACGTTCCTCGCGTTCGCCACGTATCTCGCCGCGTTGATCGGTCCGGCGCGGTTCCTGTCCGGTCTGGTGGTGCAGGCGCAGCTCACGCGCGCCGGCGCGGAGCGGGTGTACGAGCTGATCGACGCGCAGCCGGAGGTCACCGACAGTCCGGACGCGCGGCCGCTGCCACCCGGCACGCTGGGCGTGGAGCTGGCCGACGTGAAGTTCGGCTACACCCGCAGCGATCCGGTGCTCGACGGGCTCACCCTGGAAGCGCGGCCCGGCGAAACGCTCGCGCTGGTGGGCACGGCAGGGTCCGGGAAGTCCACGATTTCCCTGCTGCTGCCCCGGTTTTACGACGTGCATTCGGGTTCGGTGCGGGTCGGCGGGCTGGATGTGCGCGACGTCCCGCTGAAGGATCTGCGGCAGGCGATCGGCGTGGTCTTCGAGGAAGCGTTCCTGTTTTCCACGTCAGTGCGGGACAACATCGCGTACGGCCGCCCGGACGCGAGTGACGAGGAGGTGTTCGCGGCCGCCCGCGCGGCGGAGGCGGACGAGTTCATCCGCGCGCTGCCAGACGGGTACGCCACCGAGGTCGGCGAGCGCGGGCTCACGCTGTCCGGCGGGCAGCGGCAACGGCTCGGGCTCGCTCGCGCGCTGCTCACCGACCCGCGCGTGCTGATCCTGGACGACGCGACGTCGGCGATCGACACTGTCACCGAAGCCGCGATCCACGACACGCTGCGCGCGGTCACCGCCGAGCGCACCACGTTGCTCATCGCGCACCGGCGGTCCACGCTGCAGCTGGCCGACCGGATCGCGGTGCTGGACCAGGGCCGCGTGGTCGATGTCGGCACCGAGGAAGAGCTGCTGGCGCGGTGCCCGTTGTTCCGCGAACTGGTCGCCGGGCCGGGCGACGACGTTGAAAAACCGCACCGTTGCGAGAACCTTGAGCCCGGTGCGGACGGCACCACGGCGGTGCTGTGGCCGCACGACGAACGCGACGAGGTCGACGCGCTCGCCGAAGCCGCGCAGTCCCGCGGCGGGACGCCGGGCGGTGGGAGCGGGTTCGCGGGCAGTGGCGGCGCGGACGTGCCGCCGACTCCGGAGCTGCTGGAAGGCGTCCGCCGGTTGCCGCCGGCGACGGACCGGCCCCGACTGTCCGATGTGGACGTCACGGCCCCGGACCCCGGCTTCCGGCTGTCCCGGATCCTGCGGCCGGTGCGATGGCCGCTCGCCGGGGTGGTCGCACTGGTCGCGGCGGACGCGCTGGCCTCGCTCGCGCTGCCCTCGCTGTACCAGCGCGGGGTCGATCACGGTGTGCTGCCGGGCGTGGTGAGCGTGGTGTGGCTGCTGGCCGGGATCGGCGCGCTGGTGGTCGCGGCCGACTGGTTCGTGGTGCGCTGGCAGACGCGGCTCACCGCGCGCGTCGGCGAAACGGTGCTGTACTCGCTGCGGGTGCGCAGCTACGCACACCTGCAACGGCTCGGGCTGGACTATTACGAGCGCGAGCTGTCCGGGAAGATCATGACCCGGATGACCACGGACGTCGACGCCTTGTCCACGTTCCTGCAGACCGGGCTCGCCACCGCGGTGGTCAGCGCGCTCACCTTGGTGGGCATTACGGTTGCGCTGCTGGTCACCGATGCCGCGCTGGCCGTGTACGCGCTGGCCATGCTGCCGATCCTGCTCGTGGCCACGCTGGTGTTCCGGCGGGTCGCTTCGCGGGCGTACAGCGAGGCGCGCGAGAAGGTGAGCGTCGTCAACGCGGACATGCAGGAGAACGTCAGCGGTCTGCGCGTCGCTCAGGCATACACGCGCGAGGAGCGTTCGGCGGAGGTGTTCGCGTCGCGCAGCGACGACTACCGCCGGTCGCGGCTGCGCGCGCAACGGTACATCGCGACGTACTTCCCGCTGGTCTCGCTGCTGTCGGACCTGGCGACCACCACGGTGCTGGTCATCGGCGCGCACCGCGTCGCGGGCGGCACGCTCGAAGCCGGTGTGCTGCTGGGATTCCTGTTGTACCTGCAGCAGTTCTTCTCGCCGATCCAGCAGCTGTCGTCGGTGTTCGACGGCTACCAGCAGGCCCGCGTCGGCCTGAGCCGCATCGGCGATCTGCTGCGCACGCCGACGTCGGTCCCCGCCGCCGAGCAGCCCGTCGAACTGCCCGCGCGCCTGTCCGGCGAGGTGCGGTTCAAGGACGTCGATTTCTCTTACACCGGCGCGGAAAAGCCCGCGTTGGAAAACCTCACGCTCGATGTCGCGGCCGGCGAAACCGTCGCACTGGTCGGCGCGACCGGGGCGGGCAAGTCCACCGCGGTGAAGCTCGTCGCGCGCTACTACGACGCCACCGGCGGCGCGGTGCTGATCGACGGGGTCGACGTCCGCGAGTACGACCTGCCCGCGTTGCGCGCCCGGATGGGCGTGGTGCCGCAGGAGGCGCACCTGTTCTCCGGCACCGTCGCGGACAACGTGCGCTATGGCCGCCCCGAAGCCACCGACGCGGAGGTCGAGGCCGCCGTGCGCGCGGTCGGCGCACTGGACGGAGTAGCCGCGCTGCCCGCCGGTTTCCGGCAACCGGTAGGCGAACGCGGCCGTTCGCTGTCCGCCGGGCAGCGGCAGCTCGTCGCGCTGGCCAGGGCCGAACTGGTCGACCCGGACGTACTCTTGCTGGACGAAGCCACCGCCGCCCTGGACCCGGCCACCGAAGCGACCGTCCTGCGCGCCACCGAACACCTCGCCCGCCGCCGCACCACCTTCGTCGTCGCACACCGCCTGGCAACCGCCGCGAAGGCCGACCGGATCGTGGTGCTCGACCATGGCCGCATCGTCGAACAGGGCACGCACACCGAACTAGTCGCGGCAAACGGCCACTACGCACGGCTGTGGGCGCTGGGGTGAGTTGCGCCGGTAGATGACGTTGGCGAAAAAGCACGCCACTGACAAGCACCACGCACAGCTGTGAGTGCCCGGACAAGTCAGGAGATCTTGCGCCGGTAGACGACGTCGGCGAAAAGGCACGCCACCACCGACAAGCACCCACACGCGACCGCGACCGCCCGGACGAATCAGGAGATCTTGCGCCGATAAATCACATTCGCGAAGAAGTACGCCACCACCAGAATCCCCACACACCACGCCAGCGCGGTCCAGATCCCACTCCCGACCGGCCGCTCGGCGAACAGATCGCGGATCGTGTTGACGATCGACGTCACCGGCTGGTGCTCCGCGAACGCGCGCACCGGTCCGGGCATGGTGCCGGTCGGCACGAAGGCCGAGCTGACGAACGGCAGGAAGATGAGCGGGTAGGAGAACGCGCTCGCGCCGTCCGCGGATTTGGCGGTGAGGCCGGGGATCACCGCGATCCAGGTGAGCGCCAGGGTGAACAGCACCAGGATGCCGAGCACCGCGAGCCACGCCAGCGGTCCCGCGCTGGTGCGGAAGCCCATCGCGAACGCGACCAGCACGACGACCGCGACCGAGATCAGGTTCGCGATCACCGACGTGAGCACGTGCGCCCACAGCACCGCCGACCGCGCGATCGGCATGGACTGGAAGCGCTCGAAGATGCCGCCCTTCATGTCCAGGAAGAGCCGGAAGGCGGTGTAGGCGATGCCGGAGGCGATGGTGATCAGGAGGATGCCCGGCAGCAGGTAAGTCACGTACGATTCGGAGCCGGAGTTGATCGCGCCGCCGAAGACGTAGGTGAACAGCAGCAGCATCGCGATCGGCGTGATCGTGGTCGTGATGATCGTGTCCACGCTGCGGATGATGTGCCGCAGCGACCGTCCTAACAGGACAGCGCTGTCGCCGGCGAAGTGGTTGCTCATCGTCCTTCCCCTTGCTTCCGGTGCCGACCAGGGAGAAGAAGACGTCTTCCAGCGTCGGCTGCTTCTCGACGTATTCGACCTTCGCCGGCGGGAGCAGCTGCTTGAGTTCGGCGAGCGTCCCGTTCACGAGCACCCGCCCCTCGTGCAGGATCGCGATCCGGTCGGCGAGGTGTTCGGCCTCGTCCAGGTACTGCGTGGTCAGCAGCACCGTGGCCCCCTGTTCGGCGAGTTCCTCGACCGCCCGCCAGACGTCGTTGCGCGCCTGCGGATCGAGCCCGGTCGTCGGCTCGTCGAGGAAAATGACCTTCGGGTCCCCGATCAGGCTCATCGCGATGTCCAGGCGACGGCGCATGCCCCCGGAATACGTCGAGACCTTCCGCGCCCCGGCGTCGGTCAACGCGAACCGCTCCAGCAGCTCGTCCGCGATCGCGCCCGGCTTCTTGAGGTGGCGCAGCTTGGCGACCAGCACCAGATTCTCGCGCCCGGTAAGGATTTCGTCGACCGCCGCGAACTGCCCGGTGAGGCTGATCGACTCGCGCACGTCCGCCCCCTGGCTCGCGACCGCGAACCCGTTGACCTCCGCCTCGCCCGCGTCCGCCTTGAGCAGCGTGGACAAGATCCGCACCACCGTCGTCTTGCCCGCCCCGTTCGACCCGAGCAACGCGAAGATACTGCCGCGCGCCACATCGAAATCGACCCCGCGCAACACTTCCAATTTCCCGTACGACTTCTGCAGCCCCCGTACGCGAATCGCCGGCGCCGTCATTCCGCACCACCGATGGCACGATCGATGGCTTCAGTCAACCGCGTCCGCTCGCGGGTAATCCAGTTCCCCTCGGGATAGCTCCGAAGAAACTCCTCCGCGAACTCCACCGGATCGGCACCGACGATCTCCCGCACAGTCGTCCCGTTGGCGAGACTCTGCTCGAACAGGTCGATGAGATCGTCCAGCATCCGCAGATGACTCTCCGCCGTCCCCGGCCCGAAATACTGCAGGTAGCGGTGCAGAGCCTTGGCTGCCCCACGGTAGTCCGGCGGCAGCTCCTCGACCCGCGCCTTGTACCGCCGATACCGCTTCTTGTCCTCCAGCGGCCCCGTCACCACCTCTAAGTAATGCAGGTACCGGCTTTTCCCGTCATTCCCCATGAGTGATTCCCTCCTTGCGCAGCTGCTCGAGCCGATCCGAGAGAAACCGCCAATTCCGCCAGAATTCCTCAAGGCTCGCCCGCCCCGGAGCATTCAGCGAATAAACCTTGCGCGGCGGCCCTTTCTCGGACGGCACTTTTTCGACGTCGACGAGCCCGCGCTGCTCGATCCGCACGAGCAACGCGTACACGGTGCCCTCTGCGAGATCGGTGAACCCCCGTTCACGCAACCAAGAGGTGATCTCGTACCCGTAGGCGGCCCGCCCGGCAAGAATCGCGAGGACGAGGCCCTCCAAGGTCCCCTTGAGCATCTCCGTCGCCTGCTTGCCCATCGAACGCCCTTCAGCTAGTCAGTATTGCTGAGTACCGGTACATAGTAACACTGACTAGCAAGGGCAGGGAGGGGTCTCGTTGAGGCGCAGCACAATACGAGCCGCCGCCCCGCTCGGACGACGGCCAGAGTTCACTCCGCGACTACCCCGCCGCGGTCAGCAGAGGTTCAGGGCAGCTCGCGCCACCGAAGATCGCCCCACCCAGCCGAGGCGACGTCGGCCAGCTCGGCCCAGCGAGTCGTCCCGGGCCGGACGTGCGTGTCCGAGCCGATCGACCATTCAGGCGCTTCCGGCTCGACGTGCTCGAACTCCTCGATACTGGCCGGGGTCCGCCACACCGCGGTGCAGGAATCGCACATCAGCACGACCTTGCCGTGCTCGGTGACGAGCGGGCGAATCAGCCCCTGGTCCCAGAACGACGGACATTCGACCAGCCACATCGCTTCACCACCGCCTCGCGCCTCGAAACCCGCCGCGCCCGAGTGAGGCCGCAGCCTTTCGCCAGCACAACACCGCACAGTGAACGACCCGCTACGCAAACCTCAACTCAACCAGAACAGGCGCGGACGACCCCGGTCCGCACTACCCGGGTGGGTGACTGGCCGGGGACGCCAAGCGCCGTCTGGCGGGCACGGGCGATCGCTTTGGCCGCACTCAACGCTTCTCGGCTCGGCCCGTCAACGCGAACCCGCATCACGGGCTAGGCCACAGACCTCACCAGCCGACCAACGCCTCGCAGCAAGCCGCGACACCGGTCCGCGAGGTCCGACAGATCGCCCGTGCCCCGCCAAATCGCGTGAGCCATCAGCCAAGACACCGCTCAGCGGTGCGGAACCTGGCTCCGCAACACCACCCGCCTGGCAATCACCGCCGCCGGACTCAGCGGCCCGGCACCCTCACCGCACCAGACCCAACACGCCGCCACACGATCAGCATCGCCCCACCAGACCAGCCTGCACTCAGCCGCGCCCGACACCTCTCGGGCGGCCACCGCCCGACAAGCATCGCCCGACCAGACCGGCCTGCACCCAACACCTCTCGACGAGCATCCCCACCAGACCGGCCGTCACGACTGGAGCCACGCCCGGCCCGGCAATCACCACCCGCCAGGCGCACCATTCACCCAGCCGCCAACGTCTCCCGGCAAGCCGCCACCGCGGCGAGATCCGCCTCCGGGCCACCAGCCCGCGCAGGCAGCATCCCCACCACCCTCGCCTCCCCCGCCCGTACCGCCGGATGCATTCGCGCGGCCTTGGCCAGCAACTGCGAAGGCCCCGTCTCCACCAGCACCCCACCAGCCGCCAGCGGCGAGTCCGGACCCAGCAAAGTCCCTACCGCAGGCCAAAACCGCACCGGTTCGACCGGGTGGGAAGCCCAGTACGCCGGGTCGGTCGCCTCCGTATCGGTGAGGCGAAAGCCGGTGTACCCCGAAATCATCGGGATCTTCGGCGGCGAAGGCTGCGCGGCGGCCACGGACGGCAGGCACCGGGCGGCAGCATCCGCCAAAGCAGGGCTGTGGAAGGCCGAAGTAGCGGGAACCCGCAGACAGGTCCGCCCGGCAGCGCGTAACTTCGCGGACGCCTCGGCAAGCGGCTGTTCCGGCCCGGAAAGGATCAACTGCCGGGGCGCATTGATCGCCCCGATCACAACCTCGTCAGTGAGAACCCCGGCGACATCCTCGACCGTCGCGGCCACGGCGAGCATTCCCCCGGCAGGAGCGGCTGCTAGTTCCTGCACCCGTCGCCACATCAGCTCGGTCGCGGCCCGCACTTCGAAAACTCCGGCCAAGGTCGCAGCGGCTACCTCGCCGACGCTGTGTCCCAGCAGCGCAGCCGGCTGCACGCCCCACGAGAGGATCATCCGGCCTAAGGCATGGCCGACGGTGAACAGCAGGATTTGGGAGCGGGTCACGTGGTCCAAGGGGACTGCGGGCGAGTCAGTCAGCCAATCGGCGCGGATGGCGGGGCCGTCGGGGCCTAGGGCGGCGAAGACCTCGTCCACCGCGTCGGTGAAGACCTCGTCTTGGCCGTAGAGCCCGGCGGCCATCCGGACGTGCTGCGAGCCCTGGCCCGGGAACAGCAGTGCGACCTCGGTCATCGGCGAACTCCCCTCGTCTGCGGCAGCCGGATCGTCGGACAGCGCGGTCGACGGCTGCTCGACCCCGGCTGGACTGCCAGGTCGAGCCCGTTCCCACACACCGTCGAGAGTCCGCCGGAAGGCTGGCGGCCATGAGATTCGACGGGCTGTACCTCGCCGGGCTCGGGAGCTGGCTGCCCCCGGCGACGACGACCGCCGAAGCGGTGCGGAGCGGGCAATGCTCGGCCGAGACGGCGCGGAAAAGCGAGATGGAATCGGTCCTCGTCGCGCCGGACGGGATCGCACCGCCGGAGATGGCGGCTCGGGCCGCGCGGGTCGCGCTGGAGCGGTCCGGGGTGGCGCGTGGCGACATCGCGGTGCTGCTGCACGCGACGTTGTTCCATCAGGGATACGACTTGTGGTCGCCTGCCGCGTACGTCCAGCGGGCGGCGGTCGGCGGGACCTGTCCGGCGATCGAGGTGCGGCAGGTGTCCAACGGCGGGATGGCGGCCCTGGACCTCGCGGCCAGTTTCCTCCTGGCGGATCCGGCGCGGCAGGCGGCGTTGATCACGGCGGCGGACCGCTTCGACGGGCCGGATTTCGACCGCTGGCACAGCGATCCGGGGACAGCCTATGCCGACGGCGGGACGGCGATGGTGCTGTCCAGCACCGGCGGGTTCGCGCGGTTGCGCAGCCTGGCGGTGGTCGGCGGGCCGGAGCTGGAGGGCATGCACCGGGCGGGGGCCGCGTTCGGCGAGGTCGAGATGCGCGACCGGCAGTTGGTCGATCTCGACGCGCACAAACGGTCCTACGTCGCCGAGGCGGGGATGTCGCAAACGCTTGCGGCCATTCTCGACGGGCAGCGCGAGGCGTTGAAACGCGCGCTGAGCGACGCCGAGCTGGAACTGTCCGATGTGGACCGTTTGGTGCTGCCCCACTTCGGGAGGCGGCGGCTGGTGTCGAACTATCTGCGGCACATGGACGTTCCGCTGGAGCGGACGACCTGGGACTTCGACAGCCGGATCGGGCACCTCGGCGCGGGCGACCACATCGTCAGCCTGGAACACCTCGTGCGGACCGGCGGACTGCGGCCGGGGCAGACCTGTCTGCTGATGGGCGTCGGGGCCGGGTTCACGTGGAGCAGCGCGGTGATCGAACTGCTCGAGAAGCCCGAATGGGCTGACTGAACAGCAAGAAGGGCCCCGCGTGCATCGCGGGGCCCTTCTCAATATGGGAGCTATTCGACGATAGCGACGGCGCGCGCCCAACCGGCTCCGGCACCGGCAAGCTTCACCGGGAAGCACGACAGCGTGAAGCCGTGCGCCCGCGGCAGTTGCGCGAGGTTCGCCAGCCGTTCGATCTGGCAGTACTCGCGGTCGCGGCCACGCATGTGCGCCGGCCACAGCACGGACTTGTCCCCGGTGCGCTGGTAGGTCTCGATGATGTGCGTGAACGGCGCGTCGAGGCTGAACGCGTCCGTGCCGATCACGCGGACTCCGAAGTCCAGCAGCAGGTCAAGGCCCGACTGGTCGAGGCCGACGAACTCGGTGAAGTACTTCGGCGTACCGGCGTGCTGGTCGGCACCGATGTGGAGCAGGACGATGTCCAGCTCCTTCGGCTGATAGTCCACTCGGGACAGTTCAGCGCGCACGTCGTCCGCCGTGATGACACCTGGCTCACGGCCGGTGAAGTCCAGTACCACGGCGGGGCGGTGGAACCAGTCGACCGGCATCTGGTCGATCGTGCGCGGGGCCGAGCCGTACGACGTGGCGTCGCCGTAGTGCGCGGGTGCGTCGATGTGCGTGCCGGTGTGTGTCGTCAGCGACACCGTGTCGTTGGTGAGGAATTCGGCGTCCCGCAGCACTTCCGGGTCCAGTTCCATGCCGAAGTGCTCGCGCATCTCCGAGACCAGGTGCTTGGCGCCGTCCTGGGCGGACATGGTGACCAGCGACAGCGGCTCGGGCTCCCACCCTTGCGGGTCGATCGGGGACGACAGGTCAATCAGCTGCACGAAGTTCTCCTTATTCTCAAGACCGCAGGCTGAGCCCGCCGTCGGCGGTGATCACCTGGCCGTGGATCCAGCCCGCTTCCGGCGCGCTCAGCAGCGCGACGACATCGGCGACGTCGGCGGGCGTGCTCAGCCGGCCAGCCGGGGTGCGAGCCGCCAGCACCTGCACCATTTCCGGCTGTGTGGTCTCGTCGCCCTTGTCTAGCTTCGCGGTCGTGACGGCGTTGACCGTGATCCCGCGCGGAGCCAGTTCGACCGCGAGATAGCGCACCAAGGATTCGAGCGCGGCTTTGGCGACGCCCAGCGCGACGTAACGCGGGATGACCCGCTGCGCGCCCGAGCTGGACACCGCGAGCACTCGGCTCCCCGGCTTGAGGTGTTCGAGCAGCCCGGGTACCAAGCGCAGCAACGGATCCAGTGCGGCGGACACGTCGGTGTGCAGGTCGGCGACGGAAGCCCCGGCCGCGGGCATCGGATGCCACGACGCGGCGTTGTGCACCAGGACGTCCAGCCCGTGACCGGCCGCCGCGACCTCGGCGATCAGCTGAGCCGCGCCGTCTTCGGTGGACGGGTCGGCCCGGACCAGGGAAGCCGAGCCGGGCAGGTCCTCGAGGCTCGCGAGCGCGGCTTTGGCGGCTTCGTCGTCGTGCGCGTAGTTGAGCAGCACGTGCGCGCCGCTCGCACAGAACTTGTTCGCGATGGCCAGCCCCAGCCCCTTGGTAGCACCGACCACCAGGACGCTGCGGCCGGCCAGACCGAGATCGCTCATGCCGACGCCTCGGACACTGTCGAGTACAGATCCGCCTCGACGTCCACCAGCTCGACGAACTTCTTCACGTGCGCCTGGAACTCCGGGCTGGTCACGACGGCCTTGTGCGCGTTCGCGTCGACCCACTGGCCGATGTTCAGATACACCTTGGGATCGCGCAGCGACCGCACCATCTGGTAGGCGACGAATCCGGGCTGCTCGGCCATGTACTGCGCGTGCTCGGTGAAGACCTTCTCGAACTCTTCCGGCTCGCCCTTGACGGTGAACTTGCTGATGAACGTGACCACGGTATCGGCTCCTAGCAGTGCGGTTCCGGGATTCTGGCTGCCGCGCACGGAGGACAGCGCCTCGCGCAGCTCGCGGCGGACGAGCTTGCCGTTGGGCGACCGCGGGATCGCCCTGGTCAGCTCGACGTGCTCGATGTGCTTGTAGTACGGCTGGGCGGCGTTGACCTCCGCGGCGATCTCGCCCGCGCGCGGCACCCACTCGTCGCCGGCCGGGACGATCAGCGCGGCCGCCACCGCGCCGGCGAACTCGTCCGGCTGGTCGACCACCGCGCAGTCCGCCACGCCGGGGTGACGCAGCAGCTCGGCCTCGATTTCGGTGGGCGAGATCAGCCAGTTGTCGCGTTTGAAGACGTCCTTGATGCGGTCGACCAGGAACAGGTACCCGTCCTCGTCGAGACAGCCGACGTCGCCGGTCGGCAGCCAGCCGTCCGCGCCGATGCCGTCCCCGTCCGGGCGGCCGAGGTAGCCGCGCATCACCTGCGGACCGCGCACCTCGACCTCGCCGCGTTCGCCCGCCGGGAGCGGCTGCCGGGTCGTCAAATCGACAACGCGCACCTCGGTGTCGCGCACGACCTGGCCGACCGAACCGGGACGCGGCGCGGCCGGGCCGTCGGACAGCACCAGCGGCGCGGTTTCGGCGAGGCCGTAACCCTGCACGACCGGGATGCCGAACTGCTTGCGCAGCGTTTCCGCGTGCACCGGGGACAGCGCCGAACCGCCGGACAGGATGATCTCGCAGCCGGGCAGCTTCAGGTCCGCGAGCCGGGGGTCGGTAGCGAGCCGGGCCAAGCGGAACGGCATCGAGTAGTAATGCGTCACCCCGGCCGCGATGGCGATCGTGGCGACCGGGTCGGGCACCAGGCACAGCACCTGGGTGGCCCCGGCGATCAGCGCGGAGTTCAGGTGCATCGGGTGGTAGCTCGGCAGGTGGTTGAACGTCACCGACTTTCCGGTGACCCCGTGTGCCTCGGCGACCTGGACCGCGTTCACCGCGATGTTGCGGTGGGTGAGCCGCACGCCCTTCGACCGTCCGGTGGTGCCGCTGGTGAAGTGGATGCACGCGACCGCGTCCGGGTCCAACGCCACCGGCTCTCCGATCGGGCCCGCCGCCAGCGTGGCGACCGAATTCGCGCGGTCCGGATTTCCGAAGCACAGCAGGTGTTCCGGCGTCGCGGAGGCACGGGCGACTGCGACGGTCATCGAGTCGTTCAGCACCGCGGCAGCGGCGGACGACTCGGTCAGCACCCGGCCGAGGTCGCCTTCCCGCAGCAACGGGCTCAACGGCAGCACGACGTTTCCGCTGCGCAAGGTGCCGTAGTAGGCGACCGCGAATTCCGGGTGCAGCACCGAGGACATCGCAACCACCGAACCCGCGGTACCGATCCGCTCCGCCAGTGCGGCAGCGAAACCGGACGCGGCCCGGTCGAGTTCGGCGAACGTCAGTGCCGTCTCGCCGAGCCGGACCGCGACCTGGTTCGGGCTGTTCTCCGCGAGGATGCGCAGCGCGTCCGGCAGCAGCGGGGTGTCGTTCAGCGAAGCGACCGGGAGGACACCGTCAGCCATTGACGCGGTCCTCCGCCCAAGCCTTGGCGAGGTTCAGCGTCGCGGAGCTGTTGGTGCCCAACGCATTCCGGACGAACGCCTTGGCGTCTTCGACGGTCTTGCCTTCGCCGAGGATCTGCTCCACCGCGTCGCGCTTGATCACCACGGTGTGCTCCGAAGTTGCGCGCACACCGCCATCCGGTAGCGGGACGATCGTCCACAGTCCGTTGTGGACGGTCATCAGCGCGGGCAGCACCTGCTGCTTGTACGCGATGGCGTGCTCGTCGTCGAAGCACACGCGCACCGACTTGGTGGTGTGCACGGCCCCGGTCGCGGTCTTGGTGTCCATCTCCATGACCTGCAGGCCAGGCGTGTCCTCGGTCAGGTCGAGGCGCTGGACGTGCGGCAGCCGTTCCGGCCAGAGGTCCGACCGGTAGAGGAACTCATACACCGACGCCGCGTCCGCGTTGATGTCAACGCTGTCGGCGAACACCGTGGTGAGTTCTTCAGTCTCCGCAAGGCCTTCCGCGATGCCGCGCAGGTTCTCCAGTTCGTGCTCGCTGTTGCGGTCGACGGCCTTGCTCACCCATTCGACGTTCTCCGGCAGGTCGCCCACCGCGCTGAACGCGTGTTCCAGGACGACGGTGCACGAGTCCGGGCCGCCGGCCTGGATGTTCCACGCCCCGGTCATCGACGCGACCGGATGCTGCGAAACCTCCTGGCGGAAGTCGATGCGCAGGCCGTCCTCGTCGAGGTCGCGGCGCGAGGTCCAGGTCTTGGGCTCGTCGTTCGCGGTGGCCCACAACCGGATGCGTTCGGTGGTGCCGTCGCGTTCGAGCTGGCGCGCGTGGATCGTCGGTCCGAAGTAGACCGGCCAGCGCGTGACGTCGGCGAGCAGCGCGTACACGGCCGAGGCGGGCGCGGCGACGTCGATCTTGTGTTCGGTCTCGTAGATCCGCAGTGGTGCAGCCACGTGCTCGGTCCTCTCAGTAGTTGCCAAGCCCGCCGCAGACGTTGATCGCCTGCCCGGTCATGGACGCCGCGGTGTCGGTGACGAGGTAGCCGACGAGGCCCGCCACCTCCTCCGGAGTGGAGTACCGGCCGAGCGGGATCTTCGCGGTGAACTTCTCCAGGATGGCTTCCTCGGTGGTGTTCCAGGCCTCCGCGTAACGGCCGCGGATGGCCTGCGCCATCGGGGTTTCCACGTAACCGGGGCACACCGCGTTGACCGTGACGCCGGTCTTGCCCAGCTCGAACCCGAGCGCCTTGGTGAAGCCGACGACGCCGTGCTTCGACGCCGAGTACGGCGCGCCGAGCACCACGCCCTGTTTGCCCGCGGTGGAGGCGATGTTGATGACCCGGCCCTTGTCCTTGGCCAGCATGCCGCCCTTGGTGAGCGCCTCGCGGGTCATCAGGAAGACGCTGTTGAGGTTCGTGTTGATCACGTCGAACCACAGCTCGTCGGCGATCTCCGCGGTCGGCCCGCCGCCGCTGCGGCCGGCGTTGTTGACCAGGACGTCGAGCGGGCCGTACCGGTCCACCGCGGCCGCGACCAGCGCCTGGATGTCGCCCTTCTCCCGGACGTCGCAGGTGGTGCCGTCCACGTCCAGTCCCTCGGCACGCAGGTCCCGCACCGTCTCGTCGACGGATTCCTTGGTACGGGCGCAGAAATACACCTGATAGCCCTGCTCGGCCAGCGTCCGGGTCACCGCGAGCCCGATCCCGCTGGTGCCGCCGGTGACCAGCGCTACGCCCCGGCTCTGTTCGGTCATCGTGTTGTCCCTCCTGGGTTGCTCGGCGCACGGAACAGGTCCACGCGCACGTCGCGCGGACGAGCGCCGAACGCGACGAGATTGAGGATCTTGCGGAAGATCGGGGTGTGCGGCAGCAGCTTCGCGACCACCGGCCGCACGGCGTCCACGATCCGGCCGGACGACAGCATTCCCTTGTTCTGCCTCGACTGGAGCGTGAACACGGTGTCCACCGCCGCGCGCCGCTCGGCCTCGAAACCGGCGAGCGCCGTGGTCCGGTTGTCGCCCGCGGTCACGGCGGCGACGAGTTCGGGGTGCAGCGCGACAGCGTCGGCGATGGCCAGGTTGATGCCCTGCGCGCCGATCGGGCTGTGCGTGTGCGCGGCGTCGCCGATGAGCACCAGGCCCGGCCGGACCCATTCTTGGGCGCGGCCAGAGAAGACGTCCAGCGGCGACAGCTCGGACAGCGCGGTCACCTGGTCGCGGATCAGGTCCGCGTGCTGCGGGACGGCCGCGGCCAGCTGCTCCCGGACGTGCTCGATCCCGTTGGCGGCCACCGTCTTGTAGCTGCCCTTCGCCAGGGTCCAGCCGATCTGGACCCGGTCGGGGTAGGAATCGTGCACCAGCACGGGGTCGGTGGCGGTCCGGTGGATGCGGACCGCGCCCGTACGCCGGTCGGGAGCGATCAACTTGAACCACACGACGTCGTGCTCGAACTTCTCGAACTTGTCGTAACCGATCCCGGCGAGCGAGCGGGTTTTCGAGTAACGACCGTCCGCGGCGACTACCCAGCGGGCGCGCACTTCGGTCTCGCCGTCGCCGGAACCGCAGCGGATACCAGTCACCGCGCCGTTTTCCGTCAGCAGCGCCCGGGTCGAGCAGCCGCTCAGCAGCCGGAACCCTGGGGTGGCCTTGCATTCGTCAAGCAGGCGTTCCAGCAGGAGCCGCTGCGGCAGGCTGAGCAAATGGTCATACGGCGCGGGAAGCGTCTCGTAATCGATGTCCAGCAGCGTTCGGTCGCCCTGCACCAGCTGGAAGTGGCGCATCGGGTAGCCGCCGATCCCGTCGAGGACGCCGAGCTGGTCAAGCGTGCGCAGCGCACCGGGCTGGATGATCTCGCCGCGGTACTCGCGTTCCAGCGACGCGCTGCGCTCCGCGACGACGACGTCGACCCCGGACCGCGCGAGCAGCAGCGCCAGCACCAGACCCGCCGGCCCGCCTCCGGACACGCACACGTCCGCTTCGATCTCGCGCACTCGATCCCTCCCGCCGTCGCACCGCCTCGCCACAGCCTCTAGCGGGCCGGTCCAAAACGGCTCAACGCACAGTCGGCCGTCTCGCGCGAGTGGTCCACGAGGGGACTTTGAGCCGGGCACGCGACGGTCGGACAACACGCGGCCGACGAGGAGGACACGGTGGCGACAACCGTGGGAATGCAGCTGTACCAAGAGGTGCAGGCGTTCTACGCCAAGCAGATGCAGCTGATGGATGACGGCGAAGTGGAACCCTGGGCGCGGACTTTCACTTCAGACGCCACTATCGCGAACAACGCCAATCCGGCACCGGCTTCTGGGCGAGAGTTGATTTTGAAGGTGGCTCGGAAGTTGGCTGCTGATGTCGAATCGCGCGGGGTTCAGCATCGGCATTGGACTGGGATGCTCGTGGTGCACTCGGAAAGTGCCGATCGGGTGCGGACTCAGTTGTACGCGATGGTCGCGGAGATTCCCGCTGGCGGCGAGGCGCGGCTGTGGCGGTCTACGTTTTGCCGGGACACGTTGGTGCGTGGGGCGGATGGGTGGCAGGTCTCCCGGCGTGTGGTGACTCATGACGATATTCAGGATGTTGATGTGGAGGAGCGCGGATGACTGTGTCGGCTGAGCTGTATCAGGAGATTCAGCAGTATTACGCGTGGCAGATGCAGTTGCTTGATCAGGCTCGTACTGATGAGTGGGCGGAGACGTTTACTGAGGATGGGGTTTTTGAGGCTAATGCCGCGCCTGCGCCGGTGAAGGGGCGAGCGGCTATTGCTGCTGCTTCTGCGGCTACTCATCGGCAGTTGGCTGAGGTGCATGAGCTGCGGCGGCATTGGTTGGGGATGTTGACTGTTGAGCCCGGTGATGTTGAGGGTGAGTTGCGGACTCGGTGTTATGCGTTGATTATTGCTACTCGTAAGGGTGGGGAGCCTCGGATTCACTGCAGTACGTTGTGTGAGGATCTTTTGGTGCGGGTTGGGGATAGTTGGCAGGTTAAGTATCGGACTGTTTCTCGGGACGATATTCGCTGAGGTGTCCGGCCTTCGGCCGGGAAGAAGGTTGCGGTGGGGCACCCCGAAGCCCAATTGTGACTACGGTCTGGGGCTGCTTGTCAAGGCGGGAAAGATGCCTTGACAAGCAGCCCCAGACCGTGTTTTGGCTTCGTATCGGGGTGCGGGGGTGGTGTGGGTGCACCGATGGTTGGGTGCGTTGGGTGGCGGGCGGGTGGGTCCTTGAGGGAATTAGATTCCCTCAAGGACCCTCGCTGAACGTGTTAGCGGGTCATGTCTGAGCCGCCGTTTACTGAGACCACTGTGCCTGCGATGTAGCCTGCTTCCTCGCTGGTGAAGAAGGCCACCATGGCTGCCACATCCGTCGGTTCCGCGGCTCGGCCTGCGGGGATGCGCTTTTCGAAGGCGGAGAACCAGTCCGGCGGGGCTTCGCCCAGTGCGTCCGTTCGGGTTAGGCCGGGCGACACTACGTTCGCCACTACGCCCTGCGGCGCGCCTTCGCGGGCGGTGAACTTCGCGTACGAGATCAGTGCGCTCTTCGCTGCCGCGTGTGCGACTACGTCCGCGCCGACTGGGCCCTTGCTTGCTTCTGCGCCCAGGTACACGATCCGGCCGTAGCCCTGGTCCGTCATGTGCTGCCACACCGCTCGGGTCGGGTGGAAGGCCGCCGCCAGTTCGTCGTTTACCTTTGCGGCGAACGTTTCCCAGGGGATCTCCGCCACCGAGCCCTGTGCGAGGCCGACGTTCGCGTTGCAGACCAACGCATCCACTCGGCCGTACGCCTCGACGGTCGCGGCCACCAAGGCCGTCGCGCCCTCTTCGTTGCGGATGTCCGCGCTGACTGCGATTGCCTCGCCGCCGGCCGCGGTGATGGCCGTGACTGCCTCGTCCGCTGCTTCCTTCGACGTCAGGTAGTTGATCACCACCCGGTCGCCTCGTGCGGCCAGCCGTTCCGCGATCGCGCGGCCGATTCCGCGTGCCGCACCGGTCACCACCGCGACGCGGCGTACCTGATCTTCCACCCGTTGCTCCTCGGTCTCGGGCCGCCGGCTTCCCCGGACAGCCGTTTCCGCCAATGTATCGGCTGAAACCGTTGTCGCGACACCGCCTTCAGAGATCTTCGAGAACATTTTGAACAACGGCAGCGAGCATCGGGAAACTACCCAACTCGGCTGAGGAGACACACCCGCATGTCCGAAGATCTCGCGCGCGCTAAAACGCCGCAGCTGGAACTGATGAACCTCATCATCGGCGACTGGAAAGCCCGCGCCGTGTACGCGGCCGCCGAGCTTGGCTGGCCCGACCGGCTCGCCGACGGGCCACGTACAGCGGCTCAGGTGGCCGCCGACTCTGGCACCGATCCCGTTGCCACCCAACGGTTCCTGCAGTACCTCGCCGCCCTCGGAGTGTTTCGCGAGGAGGACGGCGCCTTCGCACTGACCGGGCTCGGCGAGCTGTTGCGCAGCGACCGGGAAGACTCGCTGCGGCCGTACACGCTCATCGCGGGCTCCGAATTCCATCGCGCCTGGACCGGGATCGCCTCCGCCGTGCGAACCGGACAAAATGCTTTCGAAGGCGCATTCCAGTCTAGCTTCTTCGAGTACCTCTCCGCAAACCCCGAGCGCGGAAAATTGTTCGACAAAGCGATGGCGGGCAACACGGCGTTGTTCGACGCGATCCCGGACGCGTACGGCTTCGGCGCGCACCAGCGATTTGTCGACGTCGGGGGCGGAAGCGGCGAGCTGGCGGTCCGGCTGCTGGCCGCGCACCAAGAGCTGCACGGCGTGGTTTACGACGCTGAACAGTCCGCCGAGGCAGCGAAAAAGGCCATCGCGGACGCTGGGGTCGCCGAGCGGTGTGAGGTGGTGTCCGGGGACTTCCTGGAGTCCGTTCCCGAGGGCGGCGACGTCTACCTGCTCGCCAGGGTGCTGGTGAACTGGCCGGACGAGGACTGCGCCCGTATCCTGGCGAACTGCGCTGCGGCGGCCGCTCCCGGCTCACGGTTGCTGCTGGTGGAGCGGGTTTCCGGGCCTGGCGTGGACAACGCGCTCCTGCTGTCCCACGACACCTTGATGTACGTGCTCTTCGGCGGGGGCGGGATCCGCTCCAGCGCGGAAGTGACCCGGCTGCTTGAGGAAGCCGGGTTCGCGCTGGACTCGATTACTCCGCTGCCGCAGGAGTTCTCGCTGATCTCCGCCACCCGCCGAAGCTAACCGCGCACGGTCCGGGAACGGGTCAGGAAACCTCAGCCGTCCGCCGTTCCCGGGCCGGCACCACCACGAGCACCACGATCGCCGCCAGCACCGCGGCACCGGCCGCGGTCAGGGCAGTCGTCCGCATCGCGACGGAGAACGCGTCCGCGCCCGCGGCGAACAAGTCGGTTCCCTGGCTACCGCCGAGGGTCGACGCAGCGGCCTTCGTGGCTTCGATCGAATCGCCCGCCGCAACACGTGACGAAGCGGGCAGCACCGACAGCGCGGGCTCAACCCCGTTGCGGTACACCACAGTCAGCAGCGAACCCAGCACCGCGATGCCGATCGCGCCGCCGATGCTGCGGCCCATGTTCGTGAGCGCCGACCCGACGCCCGCGCGCTCGCGCGGCACCGCCGACATGATCGTGGTGGTCGCGGGCGGCATCACGTTGGCCATCGCGAGACCGACGAGGAAGTCCGCGACGAACACCGGCCACAACGGACTGTTCTGGTCCAGCAGCGCGAAGACCGCCACGCCGACCGCCAGCAGCAGCAAGCCGCCGACGAGCACGTTCTTGGCCCCGAACTTCGCCGACAGCGTCGCCGAGCGCGGCGAGAACACCGCCAGGGCCAGCGCCAGCGGGAGGATCGCCACCCCGGTCATCAGCGGGCTGACGCCGAGCACGCTCTGCAGGTAGAAAATCAGGAAGAACGGCACGCCGAAGTTCACGAAGAACGCCAGCGTCACCGCGCTGGTCGCGCCCGCGACCCGGCGATCCGACACCAGCCGCAGATCCAGCGCGGGAGCCGCGGAGCGCAGCTCCACCAGGATGAACACCACCAGCAGCACCACCCCGAGCACCAGCGGGATATAGACCCGGGGATCGGCGACCGTGGCGAGGTTGCCCGCCTGGATGATCCCGTACACCAGCGCGGTGCTCCACGCGACCGACAGCACCACGCCAGGCACGTCGAGCTTGCGCGCGGTCGAGGTGGACTCCGGCACCATCAGCACGGTCAGCACGATCGCGGCGAGCACGATCGGGCCGTTCACCAGGAAAATCGAGCCCCACCAAGCGAACTGGATGAGCACGCCGCCGAGAACCGGGGCGATGACCGCCGCGATCCCGGCGGCGGACACCCAGTACCCGATCGCGCGCGGACGCTCCTTGTCACCGAACACGTGCGAGATGGTGGCGAGCGTGGTCGGCGGGATCGCCGCGCCGCCCGCGCCCATCACGACGCGCCACAGCACCAGTTCTCCTGGCGAATGCGCGAATGCCGCCAGCACGCTGGAAACGCCGAACACCACGAGCCCGATCAGGAGCACCTTCCGGTGTCCGAGCCGGTCCCCCAGCACGCCCCACGCCAGCAGCAAACCGGCGTACACGAGCGTGAACCCGTTGACCACCCACTGCAGTTCGTCCGCGGACGCGCCGAGCCCGTCGACCGGGTCGGCGAGCGCGCGGAAGGCGACTGTCACGATCGTCGCGTCCAGCACGGTGAGCAAAAAGGACGTCAACAGCACCGCGAGGATCGCCCAGCGGCGTGGGTTCAGGGCAGGCTCGGACACCTGTCCTCCTTCGGAAGGCTTTGGCGGATTTCCCCTTACACCGCGGAACCGAGCCTGCTGTTCACCAGCTCGACCAGAGCGCGCGGCGTGTCGATGTCGACCACCGTTTCGTCCGGCAGCTCGACCCCGTAGTCGCGCTGGAGCATACTCGCGGTCTCCATCAGCGCGAGCGAGTCATAGCCCAATTCGGCGAACGGAATGTCGCGCGCGTCGGTGGTTTGTGCCATTTCGTCGCTCTCGCCCGCACAGCGGCGGATGATCTCCATCAGGTCTTCGTAGGTCAGCTCGCGCATGATCGCTCCTCCTGCCGCGCTGAAGCGGCCATCGGTGGGTTCTTCTTGCTGGACAAGGCTTTGTGACTCGGCCGTTCGGGTGATCTTCACGCCCCGCGCAGCACCAGCGCGGCGTTGTGCCCGCCGATGCCGCGGGCGAGGACGACCGCCACCCGCACCGGCGTTTCCCGCGCGGCACCGGTGACCAGGTCGATCCCGTGCTCCGGCACCGGGTCCGAGACGTTCGGCGTCGGCGGCACCACGCCGTGCCGGATCGCCAGCGCCGCGCACGCGACGTCCAGCGCGGCACCGCCCGCGGACAGCCGGCCGACCCCAGCCTTGGGCGCGGTGACCGGGACACCGCGTTCGCCGAACACCGCGCTGATCGCTTCGGCTTCCTCGCGATCGAGCCGCGGATCCCCGGCCGCGTCGGCAAAAACGACGTCAACGTTGGCGGCCGAAATGCCCGCATCCGTCAGGGCGAGTTCGATCGCGCGGCGCAATCCCGGCGGACGGCCGCTGCCCGGTTTCGGGTCGAAAGTGGACGCGTACCCGGCGATCTCGGCATACGGCGGCTGCCGGTCCCGCGACGACTCCGCCGGTTCCAGCACGAGCACCGCCCCGCCCTCGCCGGGCACGTACCCGGCGGCGGACCGGTCGAACGGCAGATACGCGGACTCCGGTTCGCTGCCCCGGCTCATCCGGCCGGACGTCAGCATCGCCGCCCAGCCCCACGGGCACAGCGCGCTGTCGATGCCGCCGGTGAGCGTGACCGCGGTCCCGGAACGCACCGCGCGCCGGGCCTTTCCGATCGCGTCCAGCCCACCGGCCTGTTCGGACACCACCACCGCGCCCGGCCCGCGCATGCCGTGCCGGATGGAGATCTGCCCGGTGTTGACCGCGTAGAACCACGCGAAGGACTGGTACGCGCTGACGTACTTGCCGCCCTTGCTCCACATGTTCTGCAGTTCGCGCTGCCCGAACTCGTAGCCGCCCGCCGAACTGGCGGTGATCACCGCGAGGTCGAAGCCGTCGTGCGCCTCCGGGTCGACGCCCGCGTCGGCCAGCGCCCATTCCGCGCCCACGAGCGACATCCGGGTGGAGTGGTCGGTCTGCGGCAGCAACCGGCTGGGCAGGATGCCCTTCGCGCTGAACCCGGCGACCTCGCCGGCGAGCGTGCTCGGGTAGCCCGAGGCGTCGAACCGGGTCACCGGGCCGATTCCGCTGGCCCCTTCGAGCGTCGCTTCCCAGAACTGCTTGACCCCGCTTCCGGTCGGCGCGAGCACGCCGAGTCCGGTGATCACCGCGTTCATGCCGCGCCGCCGAGGTTGCTGGTGAGCACCATGGCGCTCTGGAACCCGCCGAATCCGCTGCCCACGGTGAGCACCGTGTCCGTCGCGGCTTCTCTTGCCACCAAAGGAATGTAGTCCAAGTCCAGCTCCGGGTCCGGTTCGGTGAG
This sequence comes from Amycolatopsis sp. WGS_07, assembly GCF_045278895.1. Lineage (NCBI taxonomy): Bacteria > Bacillati > Actinomycetota > Actinomycetes > Pseudonocardiales > Pseudonocardiaceae > Amycolatopsis > Amycolatopsis sp. WGS_07. Next base: position 1,160,669 of record NZ_CP136053.1, read on the forward strand.
ATTGGCCGTCGGCGGCAGCAGCCCGTCGCGCATCGCGAGCAGGCTGGCGGCGATCTCGATCGAGCCGATCGCGCCGAGCGAATGCCCGACCATCGACTTGATCGAACTCACCGGCACGCGATAGGCGTGTTCTCCCAGCGAGTTCTTGAACGCCTGCGTCTCGTGCCGGTCGTTCTGCTTCGTGCCCGAGCCGTGCGCGTTGACGTAGCCGATCGCCTCTGGCGTCACCCGCGCCTGGCCCATCGCCTGCCGGATCGCCTCGGTCATTTCCACGCCGTCCGCGCGCAGGCCGGTCATGTGGTAGGCGTTGCACCGCGTGGCGAAACCGGCGATCTCGCCGTAAATCCGCGCCCCGCGAGCGAGGCGCCCGGCCCAGTTCCTCCACCACGAACACCGCCGCGCCTTCGCCGAGCACGAACCCGTTGCGCGTGTTGTCGAACGGCCGCGAAGCCGTCTCCGCCTCGTCATTGCGCGGCGAGGTGGCCTTGATCGCGTCGAAGCACGCCACGGTGATCGGCGAGATCGGCGCGTCCGAACCGCCCGCGAGGACGACGTCCGCGCTGCCTTCGGCGATCAGGTCCCTGGCGTGCCCGACCGAGTCCAATCCGGACGTGCAGCCGGTGGAGATGACCTGCACCGAACCTTCCGCGCCCGCTTCCCAGGCCACTTCCTTGGCCATCGAACTCGGCACGAACTGGTCGAACAGATGCGGTACCGCGTACTCCGCGTCCACCTCCCACTTCCGCCCGCCGTCGCTCACCACGACGTACTCTCGTTCGAGGCTCATCGTGGCCCCGACCGCGCTGCCGATCGACACGCCGGTCCGATACGGGTCCACATCGGACGGGGTCAGCCCCGCGTCGGCCAGCGCCTCCCGCGTGCACGCCACCGCGAACTGCGCGACCCGGTCCATCCGCCGCACCTGCTGCGGGCCGAGCCCGGCCGCCTCCGGGTCGAAGTCGCATTCGGCGGCGATCCTCGAGCGGAACTGGGAGGCGTCGAAAAACGACACCGGCCGGGTGGCGGTCCGCCCGCCCGACACCATCTCCCAGAACGGTTCGCGCCCCGGTTTCCCCGGCGCGACAACACCTATCCCGGTGATCACCGCCCGGCGCGGCCCTCCCGCTGCCCCGGGGTGCCCTGCACTCGTACTCACTCCGTCTGCACCTGCCCTTCGCGCTCCGAGCGCCCGACGTCGCTGGTTTCGAGTCTGGGCCCGGGGTGTCCAAGACGGATCGAAGCGGGGTCGAACGCGCTCCAGCCGGATTCGACCGGTGCCACAGCGGCTCGGCCCCGCCCCGTTCTCAGCCGGTGGCGACCACGGCCTCGCGCGTCGCGGGCTCGGCTTCCCTTGCCAGCAAACGGCCCGCGAACGACGGAAGCCGGGGTACGCAGTAGACCGCGTCCGAGGTGGACGGCCGCAGAACGTCTACATTGGACTCCGCATCCCGGTACCGGTGCGGGCCCGAGCCGCCGCGTTCGCCAATTTCCTCGGCCAGCCCAGCGGATTCGAGGTCCTCGAGCACCTCGCGCACCAGCTCGCCCGGCCTGCCGAGAAGCTTGACCGCGTCCGGCACGGTGAACTCGTCGACGCTCGCCAGCCTGCGGAACGCCTCCTGCGCCGGCCCGCACAGCGTCCCGTAACTCGCCCGGACACTCGCGTCCACCGTGCCTTCCCCGCACGGCAAACGCAGCACTGCTCCCGGGTCACGCGACAGCCGGTCGTGCATCCGGCGCAGCGACCAGTTCGGCCGGTACGCGAGGTACCCGCCCACGGCCGCGACCGCCAGCGGCAGCCTGCCGCACATCCGGACCAGCGCGCTGGCGCAGTCGAGGTCCTCCAGCATCCGCCGCCGTCCGATGAACTGGCCGAGCAGCTCCAGCGATTCGTTGACCGTCAGCGGAGCCAGGCTCACCGGGGCGACCACGCCGCGCAGATACAGCCGTCGCCTGCTCGCGACCAGCAGCAGACTGCCGGAACCGCTGGGGCGCAACAGATCCACCTCGGCCGCCCGCGCCGCATCGTCCACCACCACCAGCAGCCGCCGGGTCGCGGTGTAGTCCCGGTAGACGTTCACCAGCTCGGACATCGACGGCGCGGGCGACAGCGGGACGCCGCACGCGCGCAGGCAGCCGGCGAGCACGTCGGCCATCGTCTCCTCGCCGCGCTGCACCGGAGCCAGCGGCACGAAGATCTGCCCGTCCGGGAACGACGCGCGGACCCGGTGCGCGACGTGCACGAGCAGCGAGGTCTTGCCCGCACCCGGCCCGCCGGTGATCTCCACGACGGCACTGCCGCCGGTCAGCTTGGTCCGCGCCGCGCAGCACCGCCGCACCAGCTCGCGGATCTCCTCGTCCCGGCCGACGAAGTCGGTCACGTCGGACGGGAGGTGGTTCGGCCCGAGCACCTCCGCCGCGGCGGGCCGCAGCGGAACCAGGTCACCCTCCGCATCCGCGCTCACGACGGAAACCACTTCGATCGCACTGCTCTCAGTCACGGTGCCGTGGTCGTCGATACTCCGGACGACTGCTTCCGTAGCGCGCGCGTTTTGCCCGTTGTGGTGGATTTGCCCGTTGTCTAGACCACTTGTGGCTTCACTCACACTCCCGCCGCGCGGGGCCGGAAGGGTGAGCGCGGGGTCGTCCACCAGGACCTGCTGATGCACCGAACGCAGCGTCGCGGACGGCTCGATGCCCAACTGCGCGATGAAGTCGCTGCGCACCCGGTGGTAGACGTCGAGCGCCTCGACCCGGCGGCCGCAGCGGTAGAGCGCGACCATCAGCTTCGCCGAGTACGCCTCGTGCGTTGGATTCGCCTTGACCACGCCGGCCAGTTCGTCGACGACCCGGCGGTGCCTTCCCAGCGCCAGCTCGGCCTCGAACCGCAGGTCCAATGCGGCTTTGCGGCTCTCTTCCAGCTGCGTCGCCCGCGCGGACAGCGTCGGGCCGAGCGGAAGATCGGAAAGCGCGGCCCCGCGCCACAGCGCGAGCGCCTGTCTGGCCAGTTCGGCGCAGGCTTCGAGATCGCCCGCGTCGTGCCGGTCGCGGGCCTGGTCGAGCAGTGCCGAATAGCGCACCGCGTCGACCACGTCCGCCCGCGGCACCTGCAGTTCGTAGCCGTGCGGGCGGGTGAGCAGGACCGTCGCGCCCTCCTCGGCCGAACCGGCCAGCCGCAACGACTTGCGCAGTTGGTAGACGTAGGTCTGCAAGGTCGTCGCCGCGCTCGCCGGCGGGTTGTTCTCCCACAGCTCCTCGACGAACTGCTCGAAGTGCACCGCCCGGTTGGCGTTGAGCGCCAGCATCGCCAGCACCGTGCGGAGTTTGGGCGCGGACGGCGTCTTGCTCACTCCGTCCGCGCGCACGGACAGCGGTCCCAGTATTGCGATCTGCATCCGACCCCCAGATACCTGCCGAAAGAGCACGCCAGGCAGCGGCCCGGCGTGCTTCGCTTTCCCCCAGTGAGACGCCAGCGACGCTAGCAGAGAAACGGCTTCCTGATCCTGGACCGGAAAAACTTAACGTCCACCTGATACTTCTGCGAACTGCCCGTTCGTATTGCCGTTGGCGGCCGAACAGAGGAACACTACGAGTTGCGCGACATCACCCGGACAGCTCAATCGGCCACTGGGCGTGATAGCTCGCTCGCTCTCCAGCACCGCCTCCGGAACCTGTTCCGCAACACGCGGAGTAACGGTCAGGCCAGGGAGAACGGTGTTGACCAGCACTCCGTCGCGGCCGACGTCCCAGGCGAGACTCGTGGCGAAACCGTGCAATGCGGACTTAACCGCACCATATGCCTCACGCCCCGGCTTGCCCGCCGTTGCCGCGCGCGACGAGATAAATGCGATCCGTCCCCATTTCTTCTCGCGCATACCGGGTAACACCTTCGCCACGGTATGCAGTACCGGAGCGATATTCACATTGATGAACGAAACGCAATCCTCCGTAGGTAGTTCTTCGAACAGTTTTCCCGGTTTGCGCAGCGCGCCGGGACTGATCGCATTCGCGACCAGCACGTCCACCGGGCCCCAGTGCTTCGCCACCCGCTCGACCGCCGCGTCCACACTGGCCAGATCGGCCAGGTCGTAGTGCACGGCCAGGCCCCGGTCCGGACCGCAGGCGCGCGCGACCTCCTCGGCCGCCTCGCGGTTGGCCCGGTAGGTCACCGCGACCTTGGCCCCTTCCGCGGCGAACGTGCGCGCGAGTTCGGCCCCGATCCCGCCGCTGCCGCCGGTCACGAGCACGACCTTGCCGGTCAGCCCCAGATCCACCTTCGCTCCTTACTCGCAGTGTGATGCGGAGGTCCGTGAAGGACTCCTTGAGGGAATCTGATTCCTGCAAGGAGTCTTTCACGGACCTCGCGTGCCCCTCAGACAGAAATGTGCGCGTGCCGCAGCACCGCGCGCACGACGGCGGCGGACATCTGGTCGCCGCGGTCGGCCACGTAGCCGTCCGGGCGGGCCAGGATCCAGCCCGTCGTCGAAAGGCCGAGCGCCCGCCGCAACGCGCCGTCGGCGTCCGGCAGATCGCCGCCCGGGCCTGCCACCTGCGGCACCAGCCATCCGCCCACGGCCGACAGATCGTCCCGCGGCGCCTCCGGGCCGAGCACCAGCGTCCAGCCCGGTTCGCGCAACTGCGCCAGCAACGCTTGCCACGCCGGGGTTTCCGCGTCGGCACCGGCGACGACCGACAGCCGTTCGCCCACCCGCGGCCCAGGCCCGTCAGCCGCGGAACCGTCGCTATAGGACAGTCCCAGCGCGGACATCCCGCCCATGATCTTGCGTTCCAGCTTGCCGCGCAGCGCCGAAACGTTGCGCATCACGCCGAACGCCACCGGCAACACCGCGGCGACGTACGGATTTTTCAGCTGTACCAGGAAAGTCGCCTTCTTCGTGGTACGCAGCAGCTCCGCGCCCACCGGCACCCGCTCGCGCGAGTAGCTGTCGAGCAACTGCTCGTCGGCGTGGCCGTCGATGACCATCGCCAGCTTCCACGCGAGGTTGTACGCGTCCTGCACGCCAGTATTCATGCCCTGCCCGGACGCCGGGCTGTGCACGTGCGCCGCGTCGCCAGCGACCAGACAGCGGCCGGACCGCATCGCCGGCACCATCCGTTGCTGGATGGAGAACACCGAAACCCACGTCGGCGGCGAAACCACGGTCGGCACGCCGGTCGCCGCGGACACCTTCTCCGAGAACCGCCGCGCTACCAGCGCATCGTCGCCGGAGCCGGAGTACGCGACGTCTCGGGTGTCGAGCAGCCGCCACTTGCCCTCGTCCGGGAACGGCACCATCATCACCGACCCGCCCGGGGTCCGGATGAGATGGATGCTGTCGCGCGGCAACGCGGTGTCCGCCTGCGCGTCGGCGATCAGCCAGGTCTCCGACGAATCGCCTTCGAGCTTCAGCCCCAGCTTCTTGCGCACCGCGCTGTGCCCGCCGTCGCAGCCGACCAGCCAGTCCGCCGAGGTCTCCTCGACCTGGCCGTCGCGTTCGAGCCGGACCTGGACCCCGTCGCCAGTGTCGGTGAAGCCAGCCAGCGCGACGCCCCATTCGACCTCGACGCCCTGCTTCGCCAGCGCGGTCCGCAGCACCTCCTCGGTGATGACCTGGTCGACCATCAACGTGAACGGCAGCCGCGTCGGCAGCCGCGAGTAGTCCGCCCGCAGGCCGACCATTCGCTTGCCGCGCATGTGAATCGTGAACGCGCGCACCTGCTGCCCGCGCGGCAGCAGGTCGTCGAGCACGCCCATCTGGTCGTAGATCTCCAGCGAACGCGGATGCGTGGCCAGCGCCCGGCTGGTCACCGCCGGCCCGGCCGCCCGGTCCACGATCCGCACCCGCACCCCGCGCCGAGCCAGTTCGTGCGCCGCGGTCAGCCCGACCGGCCCGGCGCCGACCACCAGGGCTTGCGCACTCACGGTTTCACCGCGACCACAACGGTGTCGTTGCCTCGCGGCAGGGTCGTGGCGGCCCGGAACTCCAGCCCGGCTTCGTCCAGCCACTTCCGCAGCTGCGGCACGGTGTATTCGGAGCCGCCGTCGGTGATCAGGCCGACGTTGATGCTGCCGATCAGGCTGCGCAAGTCCGGGTTCTCGGCGTCGAGGATCTGGTCGTACACGACGACCGCGCCCCCGCTCGGAATCGCGTTTTTGGCCCGCTGCAACAGTTCCACTCGCCGCTGCGGGTCCCAGTCGTGCAGCACGTGGCCAAACACGACCACGTCGGTCTCCGGCAACGGCGTCTCGAAGAAGTCGCCAGCGTGGAACGTGACCCGGTCCGCGACGCCCAGCTCCGCCATCAGCTCGTCAAAGTGCGGTTCGATCGGCGGCAGCTCGAACACGCCGCCGTGCAGATGCGGGTGCGCGAGGCACAGCTGCGCCGCGACATTGCCGCGCGCGCCGCCGACGTCAACGAAGCTCTTGTACGAGGACCAGTCGACGTGCTCGGCCAGCTGCGGCGCGACCAACGCGTTGTTCGCGTCCATGTGCACCAGAAAAGCCTTGGCGCGCACCGGATCCTCGTACAGCTTGGCGAACGCGCCGTGCCCGCCGATGTCCGCCTTCGGCTCCCCGTCGCGCAACGCCTCGGACAGCCTGCCCCACATCGCGTAGTGCCGCTGCGCGGTCGTGCGGACCCGCGCGCCGAGGTAGCCGCCGCCGGGCGCGCCCGGCACCAGCACCTCCGCGGTCGCCGGCGCGTTGCTGAACTTCTCGCCGTCGCGCTCCAGCAGGCCGAGCGCGGCCAGCGCGTTGAGGAAGTCGCCGGTGAACCGTTCGTGCAGACCGAGTTCCGCGCGGATCTCGTCGGCCGTCCGCGGCGCGGCGGCGAGCAGTTCGAACACGCCCAACTCGACCCCGCTGTGCAGGATCTTCGACTGGGTGAACAGCATGTTGAGGCGGGCGATCGCCTGTGCGTCCACGGTGGTGTGGGCAGTCATCCCGGGTCGTACCTGCCTTCCGTTTCGGTGGTCCGCGCGCGGGACCGCCGCGGAAACCCTCGTTTTCCGCGATGCTTCCGCCCGGGTCTCGAAGGCCCCTCGATGCGCTCTCGACCTCCGCCGACGCCCGCCCCGAGCCCGCCCGCGCACCGTCCAAAACCGCTCGGCGAGCGCTGAATCCCCAGCACAACGCGTATGGCCGCGAACCGGAGAGGTGCTCCAGGCTTGACGGACCGACAACAGGGATGGACACATGGGGAGCACCGGGATGGATGTCGACTTCGACGTGGTGATCGTGGGCGGCGGCCCGGTCGGGCTGATGCTCGCGAGCGAGCTGGGGCTGCAACCGGGCCGCGTGCTGGTGCTGGAACGGCTCGCCGAACCGAGCGGGCAGTCCCGTGCGCTCGGGCTGCACTCGCGCACCGTCGAGGTGCTCGACCAGCGCGGTCTGCTGCCGCGCTTCAGCGAAGGCGCGCCGGTGTGGCCGAAGGGCCACTTCGCCGGCATGCGCCTGCTCGATCTCAGCAAGCTCAACGGACGGCACACCTACGCGCTGATGGTCCCGCAGTCGCGCACCGAGGCGATCCTCGAAGAGCGCGCGCGGGAACTCAACGTCGAGATCCGCCGCGGGCACCGGCTCACCGAGCTGGAGAACGGCGCGGACGCGGTGGTCGCCACCGTCACCGGTCCGGACGGCGACGAGTACCGGATCCGGTCCCGCTACCTCGTCGGCTGCGACGGCGGCAGCAGCCTGGTCCGCAAACTGGCCGGCATCGACTTCCCCGGCACCGCCTCCAACATCGACGCGATGCTCGCCGACGTCCACCTCGACCAGGTGCCCGACGGACCGCACCTGGCCCGCTGCAAGGGCGGCGTGTTCGGCACCGTGCCGCTCGGCGGCGACCTCTACCGCGTCGTGTCGGTCGAGTTCCGCCCGCCGACCGCGCACCGCGACGACCCGGTCGAGCTGGAAGAACTCGCCGCCTCGGTCAAACGGGTCACCGACCAGGAACTCCAGATGCGCGACCCGGTGTGGCTGTCGCGCTTCGGCGACGCGACCCGCCAGGCCGCGCAGTACCGCAAGGGCCGGGTCATGCTCGCCGGCGACGCGGCGCACGTGCACTTCCCGGCGGGCGGGCAGGGCCTCAACACCGGCATCCAGGACGTGGTCAACCTCGGCTGGAAGCTCGCCGCGGTCGTCAACGGCGGCCCGGACGACCTGCTCGACACCTACCACTCCGAACGCCATCCGGTCGGCGCGCGCGTCTGCTTCAACACCCAGGCCCAGCTGGCTCTGATGGACCCGCGCCCGGAAATCGGCCCGCTGCGCGAGCTGTTCGGGACGCTGATGGAATTCGACGAGGTCAACCGCTACCTCGCGGAGATGATCACCGCGCTCGACGTGCGCTACCCGACCCAGCCCGCCTCGGACCACCCGCTGGCCGGGACCCGGGTGCCGGAGTGGTCGATCGTCGTGGACGGCCAGTCGACGACCACCATGAAGCTGCTGCACTCCGGCCGCGGCGTGCTGGTCGACCTCACCGACGGCCCAGCGGTGGCCCGCACCGCCGCCCCGTGGCTCGACCGGCTCGACCTCGTTTCCGGCTCCCCGTGCACCAGCGACCTCCCCGCCGCGTTCCTGCTCCGCCCGGACGGACACGTCGCCTGGCTCGCCGAAAGCCCCGACACCGACCCCGCCGACCTGCGCGAAGCCCTGCGCGCGTGGTTCGGACCAGCGCCGGTGCGCTCCCTGCCCGCCGCGGCGAGCTGACCTGGTGCGCGTCACAGGGGCAGGCGCTGTGGCCGGGATCACCCCAAACCCGCCGAGGTGACGGCAAACGGCCCTTGCGACGCGTACGGTGGGCCCTGCTGTCTGTCCGGCCTGGCCTCTCAACCGATCCAGACAATGACCTGTCTCACGAGCGTCCAGGTGGCGTGTTTCGGGCCACCGGCAGGGGACTAGCCTGGCGGTCAGCAGATGCTTGTGATATCGGATCGAGAATGGATAGAGGCGAGAGCCAGCCGTGGCCAGCAGCAGTCCCGCATCGCAGTTCGGTGCCAATGAGTGGCTCGTCGAAGAAATGTACGAGCGGTTTCTCGCGGACCCCCAGTCGGTAGACGCCGCCTGGCACGATTTCTTCGCCGACTACAAGCCCACTCCGGGCGGCAACTCCGCGCTGGCGGAAGGGAACGGGGAAGCCAAGGCCGCCGCGCCGGCTCCCGCCGCGAAGCCCGCCCCCGCGCCCGCCGCCAAGACCCCGGCCGCTCCGGCCCCGGCGGCCAAGGCCCCGGCAGCCAAGCCCGCCCCGGCCGCGAAGCCCGCGCCCGCCAAGTCCGCCCCGGCCGCGAAGGACGCCGAGCCGGAGTCCAAGCAGCTGCGCGGCGCCGCGGCGGCGATCGCCAAGAACATGGACGCCTCGCTGTCCGTGCCCACCGCGACCAGCGTGCGCGCGGTCCCGGCGAAGCTGATGGCGGACAACCGCATCGTCATCAACAACCACCTCAAGCGCACCCGCGGCGGCAAGATCTCCTTCACGCACCTCATCGGCTACGCCATGGTGCGGGCGCTGAAGGACTTCCCGAACATGAACCGGCACTACCAGCTGATCGACGGGAAGCCGTTCGCGGTCACGCCGGAGCACGTGAACTTCGGTCTTGCCATCGACATGAAGGGCAAGGACGACTCCCGCACTCTCGTCGTGGCCTCCATCAAGGCCACCGAGAACATGACCTTCATGCAGTTCTGGCAGGCCTACGAGGAGATCGTCAAGAAGGCCCGCACGAACAAGCTCACCGCGGACGACTTCGCGGGCACCACCATCTCGCTCACCAACCCGGGCGGCATCGGCACGAACCACTCGGTGCCGCGGCTGCAGGCCGGCCAGGGCGCGATCATCGGCGTCGGCGCGATGCAGTACCCGGCGTCGTTCGAGGGCACCAGCGAGAAGACCCTGGTCGACCTCGCGGTCAGCAAGATCATGACGCTGACCTCGACCTATGACCACCGCATCATCCAGGGCGCGGAGTCCGGCGAGTTCCTGAAGCGGATCCACGAGCTGCTGCTCGGCGAGGACGGCTTCTACGACGACGTCTTCACCAGCCTGCGGCTGCCGTACGAGCCGATCCGCTGGGTCGCCGACATCCCGGACGGCCCGGTCGACAAGACCGCGCGCGTCATGGAGCTGATCGAGGCGTTCCGGATGCGCGGCCACCTGATGGCCGACACCGACCCGCTGAACTACCGCCAGCGCAGCCACCACGACCTCGACGTGCTCAGCCACGGCCTGACCCTGTGGGACCTCGACCGCGAGTTCGCGGTCGGCGACTTCTCCAGCCGCGAGCGGATGAAGCTGCGCGACATCCTCGGCGTGCTGCGCGACTCCTACTGCCGCACGGTCGGCGTGGAGTACACGCACATCCTCGACCCCGAGGAGCGGCGCTGGATCCAGGAGCGCGTCGAGGTCCGGCACAGCAAGCCGGAACCGTCCGCGCAGAAGTACATCCTGTCGAAGCTCAACGCCGCCGAGGCGTTCGAGACCTTCCTGCAGACCAAGTACGTCGGCCAGCGGCGGTTCTCCCTGGAAGGCGGCGAGACCCTGGTCCCGCTGCTGGACACGGTGCTCGACAAGGCCGCCGAGGCCGAACTGGACGAGGTCGTCATCGGCATGCCGCACCGCGGCAGGCTGAACGTGCTGGCGAACATCGTCGGCAAGCCGATCAGCCAGATCTTCCAGGAGTTCGAGGGCAACCTCGACCCGGGACAGGCGCACGGCTCCGGCGACGTGAAGTACCACCTCGGGGCCGAGGGCAAGTACTTCCGGATGTTCGGCGACGGCGAGACCCGGGTGTCGCTGGCGTCCAACCCGTCGCACCTGGAGACCGTCGACCCGGTGCTCGAGGGCATCGTCCGCGCCAAGCAGGACGTCCTCGACAAGGGCGGCGAGGGCTACACCGTGCTGCCGGTCCTGATGCACGGCGACGCGGCCTTCGCGGGTCAGGGCGTCGTGGCCGAGACGCTGAACCTGGCGCTGCTGCGCGGCTACCGCACCGGCGGCACCGTGCACATCGTGGTCAACAACCAGGTCGGCTTCACCACCGCGCCGGAGCACTCGCGGTCCTCGCAGTACGCCACCGACGTCGCGAAGATGATCGGCGCGCCGGTCTTCCACGTGAACGGCGACGACCCCGAGGCCGCGCACTGGGTCGCGAAGCTGGCGGTCGACTACCGCCAGGCGTTCCACAAGGACGTCGTGATCGACCTGATCTGCTACCGCCGCCGCGGCCACAACGAGGGCGACGACCCCTCGATGACCCAGCCGGCGATGTACGACATCATCGACACGAAGCGCTCGGTCCGGAAGATCTACACCGAATCGCTGATCGGCCGCGGCGACATCTCCGTCGAGGAGGCCGAGGCCGCGCTGCGCGACTTCTCCAGCCAGCTCGAGCACGTCTTCAACGAGGTGCGCGAACTGGAGAAGCACCCGGCCAAGGCGAGCCCGTCGGTCGAGGGCGAGCAGCAGATCCCGGCGAAGGTCACCACCGCCGTGTCGCGCGAGGTCGTCGAGAAGATCGGCGACGCGTTCGTCAACCTGCCCGAGGGCTTCACCCCGCACCCGCGGGTCAAGCCGGTCATGGAGCGCCGCCACAAGATGTCCCGCGAGGGCCACATCGACTGGGCGTTCGGCGAACTGCTCGCGTTCGGGTCGCTGGCGCTGGAAGGCCGTCTCGTGCGGCTGTCCGGCCAGGACTCCCGGCGCGGCACCTTCACCCAGCGGCACTCGGTGTTCATCGACCGCAAGAACGGCCAGGAGTACTCGCCGCTGCAGCACCTGGCCGACGGCCAGGGCCGCGTGATGATCTACGACTCGGCGCTGTCGGAGTACGCGGCCGTCGGCTTCGAGTACGGCTACTCGGTGGCGAACTCCGACGCGCTGGTGATGTGGGAAGCGCAGTTCGGCGACTTCGTCAACGGCGCGCAGACCGTGATCGACGAGTACATCTCCTCCGGCGAGGCCAAGTGGGGCCAGCGCTCGGACGTCGTGCTGCTGCTGCCGCACGGCCACGAGGGCCAGGGCCCGGACCACACGTCCGGCCGGATCGAGCGGTTCCTGTCGCTGTGCGCGGAAGCGTCGATGACCGTCGCGGTGCCCTCCACCCCGGCGAACTACTTCCACCTGCTGCGCCGGCACGCCCTCGACGGCATCCAGCGTCCGCTGATCGTCTTCACCCCGAAGTCGATGCTGCGCAACAAGGCGGCGACCTCGGACGTCGAGGACTTCACCGGCCAGAGCCGGTTCCTGTCGGTCATCGACGACGCCACGCAGGACCCGGCGAAGATCCGCAAGGTGCTGCTCACCTCGGGCAAGCTCTACTGGGAGCTGGTGGCCGAGCGCGAGAAGCGCGGCGCGGACGACGTCGCGATCGTGCGGATCGAGCAGTACTACCCGCTGCCGAAGAAGAAGCTGCTGGCCGCGGTGGAGCGCTACTCGAACGCGCAGAAGATCACCTGGGTCCAGGAGGAGCCGGAAAACCAGGGCGCGTGGCCGTTCTTCGGCCTCAACCTGCCCCGGAAGTTCCCGGAGTTCTTCACCGGACTCGACGTCGCGGCGCGCCGCCCGATGGCCGCCCCGTCGGCCGGTTCGTCCAAGGTGCACGAGGTCGAGCAGAAGGCGCTGATCGCCAAGGCATTCGACTGAGCCACGGCTAGCTGAAGGCCGCCGCGGGACCCGTTCCCGCGGCGGCCTTCGCCATTCTCACGCCGCTTCCACCCGAAACACCGCGATCCGCGCCGCAGCCGCCGCGACCCCGTCCGGCGTCGGCGACTCCGCCAGCCCAGTCGTGACATAACGCTTCCCCACACTCGCCGGTCCAGCCGCCACCACCTCCCGCAGCACCGGCCCCCGCTCCTCCACCGGCAACTCCACGAACCGCACCCGCCGCGGCCGCCGCCCGCGAGACAACGTCCCCTCGCCAGCCGCCCGTACGTTCGCGACCCACGCCGCTTTCGGGAACGCCTGGATCAGGTACTGCTCGCCCCGAACCTTCAATACCGCCAACGGAAACGTCCGAGGCTCGCCGCTGCGCCGCCCGGGGACGGTGAGCAGTTCCATCGGCCCGAACGCGAGCCCCGCGCGCTGCAGGGCGGTGATGACCCGGTTGATCGTGTTGACTTTGCGCCGGTATCCGGCCGCCTTGGTGTCCATGGCCCCGAGCGTACGCCCAATTCATACGAGTTCCATACTTTCTCGAACTCGTAGACATACCTTCTGGTTATGCCCGGGGTACCGGGAAAGCAGTGGCGGCGCACTGAGCGGACCGCGTTCACTGGTTGACAAACCCTGAGGAGGGCAGAAGTGCACTACGACGTCGTCGTGGTCGGAGGCGGTGCTGGGGGTATCGCCTCCGCGGCCGGGGCGGCGCGGACCGGGGCACGGGTGCTGCTGGTGGAGCAGTACCCGTACCTGGGCGGCGCGGCGACGATCAGCTCCGTGCTGACGCTGTGCGGCTTCTTCGACCAAACCGGGGAACAGGTCGTCGCGGGCGTCGGCGAGGACGTCCTGCGGCGGCTGCGGCACCGTGGTGCCTACGAAGAAAAGACGATGGGCTGGACCGGCAACAAGATCGTCCTGCTCGACCTGGAAACCACCAAGGTGGTCTACGACGAACTCGTCGCCGACGCCGGCGTGGACGTCCTGTTGCACACCAAGCTCATCGGCGCGAAGCGGACGCACGGCGTGGTCACCGAGGCCGACCTGCACCACCGCGGCGGCCTGGAGCGCGTCACCGCGGGCGCGTTCATCGACGCCAGCGGCGACGGCGCGCTCCTCGCCGCCGCTGGCGCCGCCGTCCGCATCAACCCGCTGCGCGACCGGCAGACCAGCACCCTCGTCTGCCGGTTCTCCGGCGTCCCCGACGACGCCGATCTTTCGCGAGAGGGCCTGCGCGCCGCCGTCGCCGCGTACCGGCAGGAAACCGGCGTCCAGCTGGCCCGCGACTACGGCATCGCCGTGCATTTACCCTTGACCCGCAACGTAATCGCGCTCCTGGTGGACGAGCAAACCGACGTACTGGACGCCGCCGCGTTAAGCCGCGACGAAGCCAACGCGCGCCAGCAAGCCTGGCGATACCTCGACGCACTCCGCAAACACCTCCGCGGCTGGTCGTCCGCACGCCTGGAGGAAACCGGCCCGCAGCTAGGCATCCGCGAAGGACGCCACCTGGTCGGCCGCGAACAACTCACCGGCCGCGACGTCCGGACCGCCCGCAAACGCCCGGACGCGTCCATCGGCCGCTGCGGCTGGCCGATCGAAGACCACGCGGGCCCGGGCATCACCCGCTACGAACCGATCGCCAACCGAGGCTGGTACGACCTGCCCTACGGCGCGATCTGCTCCGCCGACACCGCGAACCTCTGGGCCGCCGGCCGCCTGACCAGCTCAGACGACGACGCCTACGCCTCGGTCCGCGTCATGGGCACCGCCTTCGCGACCGGCCACGCCGCCGGAATCGCCGCCGCGCAGTACGTCGACGGCCGAGCCCACGACGTCCGCGCGATCCGCGCCGAACTGCACCGCCAAGACGCGCTGGCCTGATCCGCCACCCTCCCGGCTTGACCCGACACACCCGGTAACGGGAACCTTCCGGAACCATTCCCCGGAAGGAGCCCCCATGCCGAGCCGCTATCGCTGGGTCGTCCTGCTGCTCTGCTGGGCGGTGTTCACGATGACCTCGGTCGACCGGTCGACCTGGGGCCCAGCGTCGTCAGCGGTCAGCGATTCCCTAGGCGTCCCGCTCGCCGCGCTCGGGATCTTCGCCACCTGCTACTACATCGGCTACGTCATCTCCAACACCGCGGGCGGCTTCCTCTCGGATTGGATCGGCAGCCGCGCCGTCCTCGGCGTCAGCTCACTGGTCGCAGGCGTCCTGATGGTTCTCTTCGGCTCCACCACGTCGATCGCCTGGGGCCTGACCCTGCAAGCCCTGCTGGGCCTGTTCGCGGGCGTCGACTTCTCCGCTGGCCTGAAACTGATCACCTCGTGGTTCCGTCCAGAGGAGCACGGGCTAGCAAGCGGCATCTTCATGACCGCAACCTCACTGGGCACCGTAGTAGCGAACGCCGTCGTCCCCACCCTGGTGAAAACCAGCGGCTGGCCAGTCTCGTACCACCTCTTCGGCGGCGTCACCATCGCCCTCGGCCTGCTGTGCCTGGCCTTCATCCGCAACGGCAGCACCGCAACCAGCTCCGCCCTGCCTGACCCCCGCCCCCTCTTCCGCAACCGCGACCTACTGCTGCTGGGCTTAGCCGGTTTCGGCGGCCTGTGGGGCACCTACGGCTTCGTCACGTGGTCCAACACCCTGATGATCCGCGGCGAACACATCGACCCGGTGCGGGCGGGCGTAGTACTGGTGATCTTCTCCGGCACAGCGGTAGCCATCAAACCCCTGATCGGCTGGCTCACCGACAAAATCGGCCTAGGCAGGCGAATCCCCATCATCGCCGTCCTCGTCCTCTTCGGTGCCGCCCTGCTGACCTTCGGTTCCCTAAGCAGCTACAGCGCTTTCCTAGTGGTAGCCCCGATCCTGGGCATCGGCGCCTACGCCTACAGCCCGCTCACCGCCGCCATGATCCCCGCCCTGACCGGCGCGGGCCTAGCCGGTTCCGCCGCGGGCGCGGTGAACGCGTTCTGGCAACTGGGCAGCGTCATCGTGCCCGCCGTAGTCGGCCCGGTCTTCCACGCGACCGGCTCGTTCTACTCAGCGTTCCTCACCCTGGCCGCAGGCCCCATCCTGGGCGCGGCAGTCCTCCTCTTCATGCGCGACGACCGCCCTTCGCGCCCGCCGAAATCAATTTCCGCACAACCCGCCACTAGGGGAGACTGAGCACCATGCAGATCCGCCAGTCCACCGCCGACGACGCCCCCGCGATCCACGCCGTGCACACCGCCGCTTTCCGCCCGCACAACCCCAACGTCACCGGCGAAATCCCGGAAGCGAAACTAGTCACCGAACTCACCGCCGACGGCGATCTGCTCCCCGCCCTCTCCTTCGTCGCAGTCCAAGACGGCGAGATCATCGGCCACGCCTGCTCCAGCCCCGGCCGCCTAGGCGACGACCCCAACGCCGCCATCGGCTTCGGCCCGCTAGGCGTACACCCCGACCACCAACGCAGCGGCTCAGGCTCCGCCCTGGTCCACGCGACGATCGGCGCCGCCAACGCACTGGGCTACGGCCTGATCGTCCTCCTAGGCGACCCCGGCTACTACTCCCGCTTCGGCTTCGTACTGGCCGAGACGCTCGACATCACTCCGCCGGTACCGGAGTGGACCCCACACTTCCAGGCACTCCGGCTAGCCGCGTACGACCCGGTTAACCGAGGCGCATTCCGTTATGCAGCAGCCTTTGACCGGCTCTGAGCCTTCCGCATAGGAACTCCACAGTCTCCTCCTCGCTCAGCGCCAACCTGCGCAGCGACGCGACGACAGGTTGGTGCCTGCCGTTGGCCTTGTCCTCAAAGAGAAATGTGGCAGTGCCATGGTGCTGCAAGTGCACCACGGCAGCATTAGCCGTTCGGTACAACGTGAAAGGCCCCGAAAGCCCGGGATGCCAGCCGACGCCTGCCGGAACCATCCGAACCAGCGGACCTGCTGCCGCTTCGGCCAAGAAACAAAGCTGCCGTCCCATCGTGCCCGCATCACCCACCACAGTGGATAGAGCATTCTCGCCGACATAAGCTTCAACGGGCACCGAACAATCACAGCTCGCGGCGGATGAGGCTATGCGGCCGTACTCCGCGGTCTGCAGCATGCGCGGAATGAGGAGCGGATGCCAGGTGATCACGGTTGTCGCCGTCTGCTCTAGCGACGAGACGATGTCGGCGGTCGTTTGACCGCTTCCGGCAACCCAGTCCGCCCTCAGCACACCGCGCGCCAACACGAGCAATTCTTCCTTGCGCTGACCAGTAATGCCAAGAGCGCCGAGAACACCGGCAACTTCCTCCGCGCTCGGCACTCGAAGAGCCACCTCCCAACTCGACAACAGCGCGGCATTGACCCCGACCCGCCGCGCCAGCTCCCGCAATCCGAACCGCGCATCAACTCGCGCCCGACGCAGCGCGACGCCAAGGGCTCTAGCGCGCGGCGTCAGCGCACTCGTGCCTCGTCCTCTCAATGCTGTCGAGCCGCCCGGTGCCCGAACGGAACGACCCAGCCGAGCGACTGCCGGTAGATCAGATCGCAGTACTGGCACTGCGTGAGCGGCCCGTGCACGCTTCGCTGGTCGTAGCGTTCGAACGCGGCGGAGGCGATCAGACCGCACAGCATCGTCACCGGCTGGCCCGGGTCGGGAACCTCGGTCACGTCGGTCCGGTGCCAGACGCGTTCGACCACCGGGTGAATATGTGCGAGATCCAGGTAAATCACTGCGTCCATCCCAACCTCCGTCGATGCTCGCCGGTGTCCTGGACCAAGGTTCGCGGCGTCGACCGCCAGCGGCTATCGCGATCTCGCAGTGGAAAAAATGCGCCCGGCGCATACGCACCGCGCATAGAGACTGTCTAGGCTGGTGACACACGGAGCCACGGGACTTCCACGTGGAGTAAGGACCGGGTACGAGATGGGGATGCGCCCGAACGCGCGGCACTGTCGCTGCGGAGCGCGGCTGGCCGGGGACCACCGCGGCAGCTTGTGCGCGTCCTGCCGGAACCAGCGACGGAACACGCTGGTCAGCGCCCCGAACGTCCCGGCGGAATTCTGGCACACCGACCAGATGCGGGAGGCGGTCGATGCCTGGCACATGGGCCGGATCATCCAGACCTACCGCTACCACCCGTGGCACGGTCGCCCGCTGTCACAGAGTGTGGTCGCGGCTTGGTTCGGTCTCACTCAATCGCAACTCAGCAGGATCGAGAACGGACCCGCCCCGCAAGACCTCGCCACACTCATCCTGTGGGCGGGAGTTCTTCGGATCCCAGGCGAGTTGCTGTGGTTCAAAGTGCCAGCCGCCAGCACGACCGCGGAGCCTATCGCCAGCGAAGGGCGGGACGACGTGAACCGTCGAGAAGTGCTGCGCCTCCTGAGCCTCGCGGGCAGTCTGCTCGCCCTACCCGCCGCGGAGCAGCTTGATCTCGACCGGCTGGCAGCCGCCGGATCCCGCCCCGGCGGGCTCGACCGGGGAACTCTCGACGAGTACGGCAAGGTCAACGCGCAACTCTGGCGCACCTTCGCGCAGTCCAAGTCCAAACGCCTGGCCTTCCCAGTCGTGCACAACCAGCTGTCCGTTCTGAACCAGGCCTTGCACGAACCGCAATCCCCGACCACCCGCCGTCGGCTGTGCCTGCTCGCGGGGGATCTGTTCCAGCTGTGCGGGGAGATCTTCTTCGACAGCGACCAGTACACGGATGCGGCACAGTGCTATTCACTGGCCGCGACCGCGAGCAAGGAAGCGGGAGCCTTCGACCTCTGGGCTTGTGCGATGACCAGGCACGCCTTTCTGAGTGTCTACGAACGCAGATTCACTGACGCGGCTCCGCTCCTCGGCGGTGCCGCCGCTCTCGCCGAGCGAGGCGACTCCAGCCTTGCCACCCGGCATTGGGTCGCCGCGGTGCAGGCACAGACTTATGCCGGGCTCGGCGACCTGTCGGCGTGCGAGCGTGCGCTCGACACCGCGGAGCAGGTCACGCGACTCACCGGTCCGGTACGCACAAGCGGCTGGCTGCGTTTCGAAGGCTCCCGGCTGGCCGAAGAACGCGGCCGCTGCTACGTCGAACTGCGCCGCCCGGAGCTGGCGGAGGTCGCCCTCACCGACGCACTCGACCAGAACATCTCCGCCCGCAGGCGAGGAAGCCTGCTGGCCGACCTCGCGATGGTCGGCGTACAGCGCCGGGACACCGACCAACTCGTCATGTACGGCAACGCGGCCTTGGACGCGTCCAGGCAGACCGGTTCGGCCGGCTACGTAGGCCGGATGCTGCACAACCTCCGCCCGCAGTTGAAGCCGTTCCTGGCAGACAGTCACGTCCGGCATCTCGACCAGCAAATCGTCCAGCTCAAGACCGTCTCAGCCGTCTGACTCCCAAGGAGCGCCATCGTGCCCGAGGAACCCGGCCGGATCTTCCGCGACGCCTGGATCGCCGGTGTCAAGCGGCATTTCCCCGGCGAGCCCAAGCCCGGCTACATCACGCCGTGGGAGGAAACGCCGGACTGGGAGCGAGCCAGCGCGACCGCGGTTTACGCACAGGTCCGACAGTTCGTCGAGGTTTCCGGTGGCAACACGGCCAAGCTGAGCCGGGCGCAGAAGAGCCGCTTCGTGGCGTTGTGCTGGATCGCGCAGATCTACCAGCACATCCCGGACCCGAAACCGGCATACGTCGCCGATTGGGACCAGCTCCCGCAGTGGCAGCAGGAGACCGACGCCGACATTTTCGAAGCTATCGAGACCCTCGTGAGTGGCAAACCCGGTTAGAACCGGCATTGCCACTCACGAGGACGCCAACCCATTCCGCCGCAAAAACTCCTCAGCGACGTCCTTAGCGTTCCGCTTCTCATCCGTATACTGCACGTTCAACTCAGTCAGCTGCTCCGTAGTCAACGCCGCCGAAACCCGATTCAGCGCCGCCGTCTCAGCGTCATTCAAAGTCCCCTTGGCCACCAACGGCACAATATTCTGCGCCGGGAACATGTGCTTGTCGTCATCCAACGGCACAAACCCATTGGACGCGATAGTCGCCGACGTGCTGAACAAATCCGCCACCTGCACGTCGCCCGACTTCAACGCCGCCACCGTCACCGGCCCACCGGCGTCCGTAGTGCGGATTTCCTTGAACTCACACCCGTACAGCTGCTTGATCCGGTCCTTCCAGCGGCTGCTCCACTGGCCCGGCCCGCCCATGACCAGGCCCTTGCACCGCGGCCCGAGATCCGAGAAGGTCTTCACCCCGGTGGCCGCGAGTTCCTTGCCCACCACGAGCAAATCCTTGTCCTGCGCGGGCGATTGGTCGAGAACGGTAAACCCCGCCGGGATCTTCTGCTTGAGCTGAGCGTAAACGTCTTCCGAAGTGGTCGCCGCGGTGTTCTTGTCGAAATACCGCAGCAGGTTCCCCGAATAATCCGGCACCACCGACAGAGACTTGTCCTGCAAAGCTTTCACCACGACCTCGCGGCTGCCGACCGGCGGCCGCACCGTCACGTTGTGCGCGCCGACATTCCGCAAAGCCCCGGCATAAATCTGGGCCAGCAAAGAACTTTCCCCGACGTCGGACGCGCCGATGATGATGTCGCCGGTATTGCCGCCCTCGCCGCCACCGGCCAGCGGGTTTCCGCACGCCGAAGCCAGCAGCGCCAAACCGGCCACCAGGATCCCCCACCGCTTCACGCCGTTCCTCCCGCAGCCACTGCCCGGCCGGACGCTGCCTGCGCCGCCAACCGCACTCCCTTGGGCACCAACGCCCGTTGCGCCGCCGCTAGCAGCAGATCGACCACGATGGCCAGCAACGCGGTGAGAATCGCGCCCGCGACGACCTCGGTGTAGTCCAAAATGGCCAGTCCGTCGAGCAGGAACCGGCCGAGGCCGCCGAGACCGACGTACGCGGCCACTGCGGCGGTCGCGATCAGCTGCAGCACCGCGTTGCGAATTCCGCCCAGCACCAAGGGAAGCGCGATCGGCACCTCCACTTTCCACAGTCGCTGCCAGCCGGTCATCCCAATGCCCTGGGCCGCGTCGACGACATCGTGCTCGGCTGCCTGCAGACCGGCGTAAGTGCCTGCCAGCACCGGCGGGATCGCCAGCACCACCAGGCCGATGATCGTCGCCGTCGTGCTTTCGGTAAAGAGCAGGAACAGGAACGTGACGAGCCCGAGCGTCGGCAGCGCGCGGATCGCGTTGCCAGCGCCCACCAGCACAACGCCGCCGCGCCCGGTGTGGCCCACGAACAGTCCAATCGGGATCGCGATCACCAGCGCGATCACCAGCGCCAGCGCGACGTAACCGACGTGCTGCGCCAGCCGCGCGAGAATGCCGCCCGAACCCTGCCAGTTCGCGGCGGTGGTGAACCAGGTGAAAACGTCGCCGATCATCCCGCCACCTCCGTGACGGGCGCGCGGCCCGCTCTCTCCCAAGGCGTCAGCAGATTGCGCAGAAACACCAGC
The DNA here is from genome assembly GCF_045278895.1 of Amycolatopsis sp. WGS_07. Classification (NCBI taxonomy): domain Bacteria; kingdom Bacillati; phylum Actinomycetota; class Actinomycetes; order Pseudonocardiales; family Pseudonocardiaceae; genus Amycolatopsis; species Amycolatopsis sp. WGS_07. Next base: position 1,181,752 of record NZ_CP136053.1, read on the forward strand.
AGCAGATCGACAATCAGCGCGAGCAGCATCGTCAGCACAATTCCGACCACAATCGGCGAGAAATACTCCCGCTGGAATCCGTCGGTGAACATCACGCCCAGCGCGCCGGTCCCGATCAACGCACCGACACTGACCAGGCTGATATTGCTCACGGACGCCACCCGCACGCCAGCGGCCAGCACCGGCACCGCGAGCGGCAGCTCGACACTGAAGAACCGGCGCGGCGCACGGTAGCCAATCGCCGTGGCAGCAGCGACAATGTGCGGTGGCACCGCTTCCAGCGCGTCCAGCACCGGTCGCACCAGCAGCGCGGTGGTGTAGATGGTCAGCGCGACGATCACGTTGACGCTGTCGAGAATCTTCGTGCCGATAATGCCGGGAATCACCACGAAAAGCGCCAGCGACGGAATCGTGTACAGCAGATTTCCGACCACCAGCAGCACACTGCGCGCGGGCCGCCAGCGATGCCCGAGCCAGCCGAACAGAATCGCCAGCACAATGCCCGCGACCAACGACACCAGCGCGAGATAAATGTTGTCGAGAAGATTGGCCAGGATTTCGCCGCGGTTGTTCGCGCTCGACAGATAGCGGCCGAGTTCGCCGAAGAAGTCGCCCATCAGGACGCCTGCGGGGAGGCCTCGATTACATCCAAGACCTGGTGCGCGACCACCGTCCCGAGCACGCGGTTCTCGTCATCGACCACGACACCGAGGCTGGCCGGCGACGACAGCGCCGCGTCGAGCGCGCCGCGGATCGGCGTGCCCTGCACATACAGCGATCCGCCTGCCACGAGGTCGGTTTCGGCCAACGGACCGTCCACAGTAGAGCCCGGCGGCAGCCAGCCACGGGGTTGCTTCTCGTCGTTCACCGCGAGCAGCCAGCCCTTCGACGGACCGTCGATCTTGCTGCCGAGGTCGACGGTGTGCGCGGGCGACACCTCGACTCCGCTGGCCGGCAGGAAGGAAAGCCCGCGATACCCGCGATCCCGGCCGACGAACGACGCGACGAAATCGTCCACCGGATGCCGCAACACGTCGGCGGGCGTGCCGTACTGCGCGAGCTTCCCGCCGACGCGCAGCACCGCGACCTTGTCGCCGAGCCGCACCGCCTCGTCGATGTCGTGTGTGACGAACACGATTGTCTTGCCCAGCTGGGATTGCAGCCGCAGCAGCTCGTCCTGCAGCCCCTCCCGGACCACCGGGTCGACCGCGGAAAACGGCTCGTCCATCAGCAACACCGGCGAGTCGGCCGCGAGCGCACGCGCCACCCCGACGCGCTGCTGCTGCCCACCCGACAGCTGCGCCGGATACCGCTTCCCCAGCTCCGTCGGCAGGCCGACCGTTTCGAGCAACTCACCCGCGCGGGCGCGCGCTTTGCGTTTGTCCCATCCGGACAGCAGCGGCACGGTGGCGATGTTGTCGAGCACTGTCCGGTGCGGAAAGAGACCGGCGTGCTGAATGACATAACCGATGCCGCGGCGCAGCACCGCCGGGTCGCCTTCGCTGACGTCCTTGCCGTCCAGCAGCACCGCACCCGAGGTGGGCTCGACCATCCGGTTGATCATCCGCAGCGAGGTCGTCTTGCCGCAGCCGGACGGACCGACGAACACCGTGATCGTGCCGTCTTCCACGGTAAGCGAGAGGCCGTCGACCGCGACCGTGCCGTCCGGATAGCGTTTGACGACGTCTCGAAATTCGATGGTCACAGACTTCTCCCCACGTCCGGTGCAGAGTCCGACGGTAGCCCACTCGCGCAGCCTTGGCAGCCCGTCCCGCAGGGTGGCCTACTACTCTCGGACCCCGTGACCGCCCTAGACGACGTCCTCGCCGCACACGGTGCCGCCGTCCGCCCGCTCTACGAAGTGCTCGGCCTGCTGCGCAGCGGCTCGTACGAATTGGCCGACCTAGTGCGGCTCACCGCTGCCCCGCGCCGAAGCGTCGAAGACCTCCTGGCGGCGCTGGAACCAGACCTCGAACGCTCCGCCGCCGGCGTCCGAATCGCCCCGGAATCGCGCGCCGCCTACGCGTCGTACTCCCTGCCGCCCCTGCCCGACCCCCTAGACGCCGCCGTCGCCGCACAACCCGCCCTGCTCACCATGCTCGCCGAACGAATCGCCGCCGTCCCGCCGCCGCTGGCCGCCCTGGACCACGTGCAAGCGACTCCCGAGACAGTGCTGCGCCGCGCGTTGTGGCTGAACTCTCGCTACGACCTCCGCCGCAGCAAAGTCCTCTTCCTAGGCGACCACGACCTGACGTCCCTCGCTGTGCGCGCCGTGTGCCCAGAAGCCGAACTGTCCGTAGTGGACCTGGACGAACGCGTTCTGTCCTACCTGGACACCACCGGCGAACGCACCATCTTCACCGCACACGCCGACCTGCGCGTCGGCCTGCCACCCGCTCTGACCGGCAAAGCAGACCTGGTGTTCAGCGACCCGCCCTACACCCCCGAAGGCATGGGCCTCTTCGCCGCTCGCGCGGTGCAAGCCCTCCGCGAGCCAACCGAAGGCCGAATCCTCCTGGCCTACGGCTACAGCCCCCGCCACCCCGCTCTAGGCGCACAGGTGCAGCGCTCCCTCGCCACCCTGGGCCTGACCTTCGAAGCGATCCTCCCCGACTTCAACCGCTACACCGGCGCACAAGCAATCGGCAGCGCAGCGGATCTGTACGTCTGCCAGCCCACCGCGAAGGCGAAGAAATCCTTCTCCCGCAAGGGAAGCTCCGCGATCTACACGCACGGCCCGCAGTCAGTAGAATCCGCCGGCACCAAACCAGGCCTGCTAGCCGCCGCCCGAGAAATCGCCTCCGAAGGCGGCCTATCCCTGGAAACCCGCCCCGTCGGCTGGGCCACCTCCGCCCCCGAAGGCGACGCGGTCGCGATGGACCTCTCCGCAGACCCCGGCCCCTGGCTCCTGCGCACCCTGCTGGGCACCAACGCCCGCCGCCTAGCGCTGCTCCTGCCGAACAACCACCCCGACCTGGCGGACGCGGCCGCACAGGAGTCCCTGACGTCGCTGGTGGCGGACAAATACCGCCTGCGCCTCCTCCGCAGCACCCCCGACAACCGCCACGCCATCGTCGCCGCCGACCTGGTAGACCACCCATCCGACCTGCTGACCCGCGCCCACGCGAGACTGGCGAACGCCGCACTGAACGTCCCGGAGGACTTGGCGAACCTGCGCCTGGTGGACGTACCCCGACACCGCCTGGCCGAACTGCTCCCCGGCTGAGCGGCCAGATTGAAGCACGCTGTGCGGCTAGATTGAAGGCAGTAGAGCGGCCAGATTGCAGTCACCCTAGCGGCCAGATTGAAGACAACGTGGCGGCCAGATTGCAGTCTCCGCCCCCGACCAGAACATTCGCTCCTGGCTGCTCGCGCGCGGCTTCTGCTGCCAACCAGCGTCCGTGAGGGAAACCCTCACAGACCTGGATTCCCATCCCCGGGAACTTAAGGCAGGTGGCTTCAGCCCGCCGACCGTCCATACAGGACGCCAAGCCAGGCGAAATGCCCGATTTACACCCAAATGACCGAGTCCACAGGTCCTTGATGGGCTCCTTGAAGGAATCAGATTCCCTCAAGGAGCCCTTCACGACCCTCCCCGCCGCGGAAGCGCCCCAAGGCGGCACCAAGCGCATCCAACGCACCCAATGCCACATCGGCGCGCCAGCCCCACTCCCCACCAAAGCGCCCAACCCACCAGCGCACCCACACCACCCCCGCACCCCGATACGAAGCCACAATGCGGTCTGAGGGTGCTTGTCAAGGCATCTTTCCCGCCTTGACAAGCACCCTCAGACCGTCATCACAATCAAGCTTCGGGGTGCCCCCACGAACCCCCAAAGGCAATGTCGCCGCCAGGCGACGAGCAGCCCCTAAAACAACCCCCCAGCCAACTCCCGATAAACCCCCATCACCTCCTCGTCATAAACCTGCAACCGCACCCCCGGCAACCCCGGATGCGTCTGCCACTTCCCCGTAACCACCTGCACCACAACATGATCCGCCCCAGCCACCCGATGCTCCCCCAACCTCCGGACAACCGCAGCAACATCCCCCATCGCCACCAGCTCATCAATCAACCGATCAGACCCAGCCCCAGCCAAATCCACATCCGAATACCCCAACCGCCGCAAATTGCTCGTGTAATTCACCAACCCCAAATACGGATGCTCCACCCGAGGCCGAGCCACCTCCCGAGCCCGCACCGGATCCGCATTCAGCACCACCTTCTGCTCCGGAGCCACAAACCCCCCAGCCCCCAAAGCCACCCGAGCAAGACGCGTATGCGCGGGCGGCACCAAATAAGGCACCACCCCACCAGCCCGCTCCGCCGCCAACTCCAGCATCTTCGGCCCCAGCGCAGCCAGCACCCGCCCCGAAACCGGCACTCCACCCGCGTCCAGCCCGTCAAGGAACCGCCGGACCGCGTCCATCGGCCGCTCATACCCCGCCGAATGCTCCCGATGCCCAGCCCCGATCCCGAGCACAAACCGTCCAGGGAACCGCGAGATCACCCGCTGATACGAGGCCGCCAGCACCGACGGATCCCCCGACCACACGTTGACGATGCTCGACCCCACCACCAACGACTCGGTAGCCGCCAGCAGCTCGTCAATCCCGGCCAGGTCAACCCCGGGCCCGCCAAGCCACAGCCCGGAGTACCCCAGCTCCTCGAGAGAAGCCGCCATCGCCGGGGTAGTGAACACCCCGGCCTGCCAAACGCCGTACCCACGCAATCCGATCTTCATCAGACCACCGTGGCGCGCAAAAAATGGACCAGCAAGTCCAAAGAAGGGCTCCCCGGCAGCACAGCCGGGGAGCCCATCCCAAAGAAAACGCTCAGCCAGTCACGCCATCCTGCTCAGCCGCCTTCGCGACAGCCGCGGCCACCTCTGGTGCCACCCGCGGATCCAGCGGACTCGGCACGATCCGATCGCGTCCGAGGTCATCCGAAGCCACCGCCACGATCGCCTCGGCGGCGGCCAGCTTCATGTTCTCCGTGATCGCCCGCGCCCCCGCGTCCAGCGCCCCGCGGAACACCCCGGGGAACGCGAGCACGTTGTTGATCTGGTTCGGGAAGTCGCTCCGCCCGGTCGCGACGATCGCCGCGTGCTGCGCCGCGATCTCCGGGTGCACCTCCGGGTCCGGATTGGACAGCGCGAACACGATCGAGTCGTCCGCCATCGTCGACAGCAGCGAGGGGTCGATCGTCGCCCCGGACAGGCCGAGGAACACGTCCGCCCCGCGCAGCGCCTCGGCCAGGCCGCCGGTGAGCCCGGCCTTGTTCGTGGTCTCCACCAGCTGCCGCTTGATCGGGTTCAGGTCCTCGCGCCCCGCGTGCACGATGCCGCGCGAGTCGAGCACCGTCACGTCCGCGACGCCGGCCGCGAGCAGGATCTTCGCGCAGGCCACCCCGGCCGCGCCCGCACCGGACACCACGACCCGCTCGCCGGCGATGTCGCGGCCGAGCACCAGGTTCGCCCCGCGCAGCGCGGCGAGCGTGACGATCGCGGTGCCGTGCTGGTCGTCGTGCATGACCGGGCAGTCCAGCGCCTCCTTGAGCTTGTCCTCCAGCTCGAAGCAGCGCGGCGCGGAGATGTCTTCGAGGTTGACCGCGCCGAACGACGGGCGCAGCCGCACCAGGGTCTCGACGATCTCGTCGACGTCGGTGGTGTCGAGCACCAGCGGGATCGAGTCCAGCCCGCCGAAGGTCTTGAACAGGACCGACTTGCCCTCCATGACCGGCAGCGAGGCGCTCGCGCCGATGTCGCCGAGGCCGAGCACCGCGGTGCCGTCGCTGACCACTGCCACGAGCCGGTCCGCCCAGGTGTAGCGCTTCGCCTTGGCCGCGTCCTCGGCGATCGCGCGGCTCACCTTCGCCACGCCGGGCGTGTAGGCGATCGAAAGGTCGCGCGGGTCGGAGATCGGCCGGGTCGCCGCCACGGAGAGCTTGCCGCCCTCGTGCCCGGTGAAGATCTCGGCGTCGGTCACGGCCGCGACGGTGCTGGCCTGGTCGGTCATCGGGGTTCCTGTCGTGCGGATGACGGAAGCGGGCGGATGGGTCTGGGTCATCGAACGTACTCCTGGGACTGCGAGCGGGGGACCACCTGGTCGAACGGGCGAAGACGCACCCGTCGAGAGTGGGACTCGTCCTCCGGACGGCAGCCCAGCGCGGTAGCGCCGGCCTGTCGGCGAGGCGTCTCGACGGCCATCCGATCCGTGGGGTGTGGCGATGGCCGCGGACGCTGCGGTCCGCCAATCATGACAGGCCCCCGGTCGCACCCGACCCCTCGGTGCGGTTCAAGTCACAGATTCCCGATTCCCAAGACGTCCGTCCGGTTTTGGATGCAGTTCCGTTCCGGACCGGGAAATCGCACTCGATATGGTGACGGCCATGGACTTCCGCCCGCTCAAGGTCCCCGACGCTTTCGAGTTCGTCCCGCGCGTGTTCCCCGACGAACGCGGGCTGTTCGTCGCGCCGTTCCAGGAGGAGGCGATCGTCCGCGCGGCCGGGCACCCGCTGCGGGTCGCGCAGACGAACCACAGCGTTTCCCGCGCGGGCTCGATCCGCGGCGTGCACTTCGCCGACACCCCGCCCGGACAGGCGAAGTACGTCTACTGCCCGAGCGGTTCGCTGCTGGACGTGGTGGTCGACCTGCGCGTCGGCTCGCCGACGTTCGGCGAATGGGACTCGGTACGGCTCGATTCGGCCGAATTCCACGCGGTCTACGTAGCCGAAGGAATCGGGCACGCCTTCATCGCGCTGGAAGACAACACCGTGATGGCCTACCTCTGCTCGGAGCCGTACAACCCGGCCGGCGAGCACGGCGTCAACCCGCTCGACCCGGCATTGGACCTGCCTTGGCCAGCCGAACTGGCACCCATCGTGTCCGAAAAGGACAAAAATGCGCCGACCCTGGCCGAAGCGCTCGACCAGGGCCTGCTGCCGTCATACTCCGATTGTGTGGCGTACTACGAAAAGCTGCGGTCAGCGCACCGCTAGGCGCGCACGCCGTCCTCGGCGATGACCCGTTCGATATTGCGCTCGGCCAGCGCGGTGATCGTCACGAACGGGTTCACGCCGGTGCTGCCCGGAATCAGCGAACCGTCCATCACGTACAGGTTCCGGTACCCCTTCACGCGCCCGTAGTCGTCGGTCGCCTCGCCGAGCACCAATCCGCCAAGCGGGTGGTAGGTGAAGCGGTTCTCGAACGCCCGCGTGTCGCCGAAGAGGTCGTAGCGGTAGATCGTCGAGTTCGCCTTGTTGATCCGGTCGAACAACGACTTCGCCGCGTCGATCGAGCGCTGCCCCTGGTCCGGCGACCACTGCAGTTTCGCCGAATCGCTGGCCGCGTCGTAGGTGAAGTGGCCGCGTTCGGGGTTCTTGGTGATCGCGAGGTAGAGGCTCGCCCACGTTTCGAGCCCGGCGGGCACCGGCGCGATCTCGGCGAACACCGGATTCTCCGGGTTGTCCCAGTCGTCGATGCCGAGCGCGGGCATCCCGGCCTCCAGGCTGCCGGTCGTGTCCCACACGTGGTTGGCGCGACCGAGCATCACGTTGCCGTTGGTGCCCCAGCCCTGCCCGACCGCCTCGGACAGCCGCGGCAGCCGTCCGGTCTCGCGGGCGCGCACCAGCAGCTCGGTCGAGCCGAGGCTGCCCGCGCCGAGGAAGAGGTACTTAGTGGACAGATGCTTGGTGGCGAGCACGTTGCCGAGCGCGTCCGACTCGCGCACGACGAGCGTGTACGTGCCGTCCTGCTGCTGGATGATCTCGCGGACCTCGTGCAGCGTCTGGATCGTCACGTGCCCGGTGCCGAGCGCGGCGGCCAGATACGTCTTGTCCAGCGAGCGCTTGCCGGCGTTGTTGCCGTAGATGACCTCGGACGCCAGCGCCGAGCGTTCGACCGTGCCCGCCTCTTCCTTCTTCATGTACTCGAAGTCGTAGACGCTCGGCACGAACGTCGTTTTCAGCCCGGTTTTCTGCGCGGCTTTCCGGGAAACGCGCGCGAACTGGTAGGACTTGCAGGTCTCGAACCAGTCCGGGTCGATGTGGTTCACGCCGAGGCCCGCGTTGGCGCGCGGGTAGTACTTGCCGTACATCTCGTCGGCGTCCACGCGCGGCAGGATTTCCTCGAAGTACGACCGCTTCGGCTGCACCGCCATCGCGCCGTTCACCAGCGAGCCGCCGCCGACGCCGCGCCCGACGTACACCGACATCCCGCCGTAGTTCACCCGGTCCAGCACCCCGGCGTACGGATCGATGTCGTGGTTCGCGATGTCCAGCCACAGGAACGACGCGAGCGGCGCTTCAGTGCGCTTCTTGAACCACATCGACCGCCGGTCCGGCTTCAGCATGTCGCAGAAGACCTTGCCGTCCGGGCCCGGTTCGTTCCACAGCTGGCCCATTTCGAGCATCACCGTGGGCACGCCCGCCTCGCCGAGCCGCAGCGCGGTGACCGCCGCGCCGTACCCGGTGCCGATCACCACCGCGGGCGAGTAGTCCGGCAGCGGCGCAACGGTCGCGGCACGCGCGGTCGTCGCCGAAATGCTGGTCAGTCCGAGGGCCGCGGCGGAGTTCAGCGCGGCGAGGCCGAGAAATCGGCGACGGTTGAGGGAGGCCATGTCCGGCATGCTGACCTGCCCCCGAGCACCCTGGCAAGGCCAAAACGAACGCTATTCGCATTTGCCCAGTAAACGGTGTTAAGTTTCACTCGGCCGGGGGAACGCGAAGTACAGGTTTCCCCGGTCAGGCGGCTTTCCGGGGCGTGACCCACACCGTGATCGTCGCGGTGACCACCTCGGTCCCCCGCGAGTCCACGATCCGCACCGGAACCGGAAGATCGAAACCCTGGTCGCCGAACTCCGGAATCTCCGGCAATTCGGCGATCGCCCGCAGCCCGGTTTCGGCTTTCGCGACGTAGCTCACTTCCATGCCCTTGGGCAGCCACCGGTGCGTGGCCGGGACAGTGGCCTCGGCCAGCATGCCCATCGCGATCTCGGCCAGATTGCAGGCGGCGATCGCGTGGAAGGTGCGGATGTGGTTGTGCACACCCCACCACTTCGGCGCGGTCACCGAACAGTGGCCGGGGCGGATCTCCCGGATGGTCGGCAGCACGGTGCCGAAGTAGGGCACCCGCAGGCACATCGCGGCGGAAAACAGCTGCTTGCCGCCCGGTTTGGCGACCAGCTTGCGCCACAGCCCGTACGTCGACGGCGAACCCATCAGCACCTCCCAGGTGAAGTTACTCATGAGTAGCGAAGCACACGACGAGCCTGCCGGGCAAACCCGCCCCGGCTATATTCGGCCGCGTGGCACATCGGCTCTTTCTTCTCCGGCACGGCCAGACCGAATGGTCGTCGAACGGCAAGCACACCGGACGCACCGACATCCCGCTGACCCCGGCGGGCGAGGAACAGGCGCGCGCGGCGGGCGGCACCCTGCGAACCCTGCTCGGCGGGCCGGGGCTGGTCCTGTCCAGCCCGCGCGGCCGCGCGCTGCGCACGGCGGAACTCGCCGGCCTGCGCGTGGACGAGGTCACCGAGGACCTTGCCGAATGGGACTACGGCGACTACGAAGGCGTCACCACGCCGACGATCCGCGAAACGGTTCCGGATTGGACCGTCTGGACGCGCCCGATCCCCGGCGGCGAAAGCGCGCAGGACGTGCAGGCGCGCGCGGACAAGGTGCTCGACCGGGCCCGGCGCGAAATCGAGAACGGCGACGTCGTCCTCGTCGGGCACGGGCACTTCAGCCGCGTGCTCGTCGCGCGCTGGCTCGGCCTGCCCGGCACCGCGGGTGTCCACTTCGGACTGGACCCGGCCGGTCTCGCGGTGCTCGGCGACGAGCGCGGCGAACCGCAGATCGAGCACCTGAACCTGCTGCCCGCACTGGAGGGATGAAGTGACCGACCCCCGCGTACGGCGGATCCGGCCGGAAGACGTCGACGCCGTCGTGGAACTCGTCTACGCGCTGGCCGAGTACGAACGCGCCCCGCAGGAATGCCATCTCACCTCTGAGCAGCTGCACGGCGCGCTGTTCGGCGAGGCCCCGGCGCTGTTCGGCCACGTGGCCGAAGTGGACGGCGAGATCGCCGGATTCACCTTGTGGTTCTTGAACTTCTCCACCTGGCGCGGCACGCACGGGATCTACCTGGAGGACCTGTACGTCCGCGAGGAACAGCGCGGTTCGGGCCTCGGCAAGGTGCTCCTGGCGACGCTGGCCGCGGAGTGCGTGGACAAGGGCTACCACCGGCTGGAGTGGTCGGTGCTCAACTGGAACCCGGCGGTCGGGTTCTATCGGGCGCTGGGTGCGCTGCCGCAGGACGAGTGGTCGGTGTACCGGCTGACGGACGAGCCGTTGAAGGTGCTGGCCAAAGAGGCGTGAGTCGTGAGTGCTGATCACGGTTAGAACCGTGATCAGCGCTCACGAGCTTCTTACGGCAACGGCAGCCCCGGCAGGCTCTGATCCTCCGGCACCACCCCGTCGACCAGATACCGGTCAACCACCCCGTCCACCGCCTTATTGCCGCCGATCCCGTAAATCCCGTGGTCACCTTCCCCGGTCACGGTCAGCAGCCGCGAGTTCTGGAACGCGGCGTGCGCCTTCCGAGCCCCCTCGATCGGCGTGGCCGGGTCGTGCTCGGACTGGACGATCACTACCGGCGGCACGCCCTTGCCGTCCAGCACCGGCATCGGCCGCGGCTGGCCCGGCCAGAAGGCGCAGACCTGCAGTCCCATCCACAGCGAACTGTGCAGGGTCACGCCCTGGTCCAGGTATTCCTGCGACCGGCGGATCAACGACTGGCGGTTGCCCGTCCACGGCCCGTCATTGCACAGGGTCGTGATCAACGTCGACACCATCGCGTCGTCGGCGCCAGCCGTCCGCAGCGGATCGGCGTTCTTCGCCTCCGACAACGTCTTGCCGAGCGCCGCCCGCGCGTCGCCCTTCGCTTCCGCCGAAGCCCGCGCGTCGGTCAACGTCTTGACCTTGACCAGCGTCGAAGCGATCGTCGGGAACTGGCTCTTGGCCTTAAGCGCGCCGACGATGAAGGAGTCCAGCGCGACCGCGCTGATCTTCGTGCCGTTCACCTCGACCGGCTCGCGGGTCAGCGCGTACCGGACGCTCTCGTAGGTTTGCCGGGCCGCCTCGCCGCTGGTGCCGAAGTGGTACTTGGCGTCGTAGCGCGCCAGCCACGGCATGAAGTCCTGCCGCCAGCGGCGTTCGTAGCCCGCCGGCTGGAAGTCGAACGACTCTTGCCAACTGCCGGTGAACTCGGTCGAGGAATCCAGCACGAACCGGCCAGTGTGCTGCGGGAACTGCTGCGCGTAGTGCGCGCCGAGCCAGGTCCCCGCCGAGTACCCGATCCAGTTGATCCGGTCCCGGCCGAGCAGGGTCCGCAGCAGGTCGAGGTCGCGAACGTTCTGGAAGGTGCTGATCAGCTCCCCCAGCTCGCCCGCGGCCTGATGGCAGGCGGTCGCGGTGTAGCGGGTCGCGTCGACGATCTGGTTCAGATTGCGCGGATCCCGGTTTCGCGGGTCGAGATCGGCACCGGTGCCGACCGCCCCGCCGCAGGTGACGTTGGTGCTGCGACCGGTGCCGCGGGTGTCGATGCCGATGATTTCCTGGTGCTGGCGCAGCTTTTCCTGACCGCGCAGCATGACCGGGAACCAGCGGCCGGGACCGCCGGGCCCGCCCGGGTTGGTGAGCACCGAGGCCGTCGTCGGCCCGGTGGATTTGAGCCTGCTGATCGCGATGGTCAGGTACTGCCCGTCGTCCGGACGGTCCCAGTCGCGGGGCGTGCGATAGGCGGAGCATTCGAGCCCCGAGATGTCCGTCCCCGGCGGCAGGTCGGCCAGCTCGTCCGGGGCGCAGGCGTGCCAGTCCAGCGCCTGCCCGGCGTAGCGGGCCGGGACCTTGGCGGCATCGGGACTCGCCACCGCGGGCACCGCCCCGGCGAGCACCCCGCACAGAACCGCGGAGCCGGTCACGACGAGACGCAGTCTCCTCATGGGATTCCCCCTCTTCGGAATTCGGTTGTGCAGTCCCGATTCCATCGAGAGAGGGGCACCGCGACCAGTGCCGCCGCGTCACCTGCCCGCTATGACACGGCGTCACTGTCGCCGGACAGCCGTTGCGTGCTAGTCCTGTTCGTTGCGCTCCCGCTCGGCACGCCGCCCCGCGAGACCGCCGCGCTCGGCGGCCTCTTCCTCGGTCTCGTCGTCGTGCATCCCGAGCGCCCACGCCCGCGACGGACGGCGGAACAGCAGCACCAGCGCCGCCAGCCCGCACAACCCGATCGGCACGCCCCACACCGGCTGCCCGGACGGCCCGAGCAGGTACCAGCCGACCCCGATCAGCAGCAGCGCCACGACGACGCCGGGCGAACGCGCCCAGGTCTGGCCGAGCAGCAGCCCCACCGACGCGGCCAGGAAGATCAGCGCCAGCACCGCGTAGGTGCCGAACTCGGCCCAAACGTTGTTGCCGGGAATCGGCGGGTTCTGCAGCCCGTGCACCAGCAGCACCACGCCGAAGACCAGCAGCCCTACCCCGGGCAGTCCGGTCAGGACGCCGGCGAGCCGGACCTCGAACGGGGTGGGCGGCGGGTTCTCGGGGTGCGACACGGGCGCGTCCCTTTCAGCTCTTTCGGCGAACACAGCCACCCGACCAGCGCGAGTAACCGTGTGTGAGCACTACCGATCGTATGCCACCCGGTCGGCCGTTTTCCCGGGGCGGCGGCCCCGAGAAAATTGGGGCAGTCGTCGATGAGCGGGCGGTCGGCCCGGGTGCACTTGTCACGACGCGCGGAGCTTTCGCCGTCTGCAGAGGAGGACCGCCCGCCACAGGGTTGCCACAGGTCACCGAGCCAGGGACGGCGTGCGCAAGCGGCTGAGCTTCGCGTCACCATGTGGCGCTGGAGGTACGCCCGCCGGGCGAAAAGCACTTACTCTGCGGTAGTGCGCGCCATCCTCGTCGTGAACCCCCAGGCCACCTCGACCACCGCGGGTGGCCGGGACGTGCTGGCGCACGCGCTGGCCAGCCAGGTGAAGCTCGACGTCGTCGAAACCGACTACCGCGGGCACGCGCTCGCGGTGGCCCGTTCGGCGGCCCGCGACGGCTACGACCTAGTGGTGGCGCACGGCGGCGACGGCACGGTCAACGAGGTTGTCAACGGTCTCCTCGCCGATTCCGCGGGCGCTCCCGGACGCTCCGGGTCCGTCCCGATGCTCGGTGTCGTGCCGGGCGGCTCGGCCAACGTGTTCGCACGCGCGGTCGGCCTTCCCGCCGATCCGGTCGAGGCGACCCACCAACTGCTCACCGCGCTGGAAACCGAACGCACCCGGCGGATCGGCCTCGGGCTGGCCGACGGGCACTGGTTCACCTTCAACGCGGGGCTCGGCTGGGACGCCGACGTCGTCGGCCGCGTCGCGAAACGGCGCGGCAAGCAAACCAGCGCGAGCCTCTATCTCCGGGCCGCGGTGCGCTCCTACTTCCGCCCGCCGCTCGGGCGGCCCACCCTGACCGTCCGGATCCCGGGCGAGGAACCGGCCGAGGCGGTGACGGCGTTCGTGTCGAACACCGATCCGTGGACTTACCTCGGGGAACGTCCGGTCCACCTCAACCCCGGATGCTCGTTCGAGACCGGATTGGGCCTGTTCGCGTTGAACGGTCTGCGATTGCCCACCGTGTTCACGCATGTACGGCAAGCTCTCCTCACGGAGAGCGATCAGCACGGCCGCCGTCTGCTCCGCCGCGACGATGTGCCTCTGATCCGCATCGACGCTGCTGAACCGGTCAACTTCCAGGTCGACGGGGACCTCGTCGGCCAACGCACCCGGGTCGAGTTTCAGAGCGTTCCGGATGCACTCACCGTAGTCGCGTAACCGAGTGACCACTGATCGCCCGCGGCAAAGTGCACTCTGCCGCTCGGCGACGCAAACCCTCCGTTCACCGCACCGGCCTTCCGCCGAGCGGAGCTTTTCAGAACGAAACCGCAGGTCAGAGGCATAGCTCGGCCGGGTGAGCTGACTCACCGATCTTGTCGAAACCCTTGTCGAACGCGGTGCTTCGTGAAAGCATTCACAAGCACCCAAAAACACGACCGCCACTACTGTGGCGCGGCCCTCCCGCGTCACTGTGAAGGAGCTCACGAACATGGACTGGCGCCACGACGCGGCCTGCCGAGACGAGGACCCCGAGCTGTTCTTCCCGGTGGGAACCAGCGGTCCGGCTCTGCTGCAGGTCTCCGAGGCGAAGGCCGTGTGCCACCGCTGCCCCGCGGCTTCCGACTGCCTGGCCTGGGCTCTGGCCAGCGGCCAGGACGCCGGCGTCTGGGGCGGAATGAGCGAAGACGAGCGACGCGCGCTCAAGCGCCGCCGTACGCACATCGGCACGCGTACCACCGCCTGAGTCGTTACGACTCAGCTTCAGCACCCAGATTCACCAGCACCACCTCGGACCGGACTTTCGCCCGGCGGGCATTCGCGTGCCCGTGCCGCACATGGCGACACATACCCGGTTCGAGCGTAACAACAGAGGCTGGCTCCCCCGCACCCGGGTGCCGCCTCACCCAGGACTATCCAAGTCCTCCCGCGGAACGTTGAACGGGCCGGTACCGCTTTACGGGTACCGGCCCTTCAACGCGTCTGGCGTCCGATGTGGACACTTCAGGCTTCGAACACCCAGCGGACGTAGCGCATCTTCGGCGTGAATCCGGCGCGGGTGAACATCCCGGCCGAATCCGCCGGGCCGCCCGAATCGACGGACAGGCTGGCCTGGTCGTAACCGTGGTCCGCGGCGGCCCGCAGCGCGTGCGCGAGGACAGCGCTGCCGAGACCCTGTTTCCGGTAGCCGGGAATCGTGCCGATCAGCATGAAATGCGCGTCGCGAATGCCGGTCGTCGCGGTGTCGGCCGCCCAGGACATGGTCAGCACGAGGCTCACCGGAGTGCCGGTTGCCTTGTCCCGCAGGAGAAAACTGATCTCGGGCTGCATCGTGTGGTTGGCGAATTTGTTCTGCCACGCGTCCGTGGCGACCGGGGTCGCGCCCCAGTGGTCCTGATAGGACTCGTTGCGGACGAGCCGGAACTCCTCGTCGATCTCGGCCGACCACGGTTCGGCTTGAAATCCGGCCGGGAGGGCCGCGTCGCCGACGGTCCCGAGTGGACGTTCCAGGCGCTGGAAATAACGGGCGGGCGAAAAACCCTGCGCGCCAAAGAGTTCTGCCGTCCCGGCGATGTGCTCGGCCTTGTGGATGTCGACGGCGAGCTTCAGCGTCGGATGGTGCAGTTCATGCACCGTCTTCGCCCCCGCGATTCCCGCTTTCACCAGCCTAGTGCCGATTCCGCGGCGGCGATAGTCCGGATGAACCCCGCCGTCGAGGAAAACCCGATGGACCTTCTCCGGGTACTGCTTGTGCCGGGTCTTCATGTAGCCGATCATCCGGTCGCCGTCGAACGCGGCGAGACTCGCGCGTTCGAGATCGGAGAACGGGTCGTTCAGCTCTTGAAGGGTGTCGTCGGCGGTGTAGTTCTCGCCGATCTGGTCGACCACCTCGATGGCGTTGAGCAGATCGGCCGACGACTGGGCGTCCGCCTTCGTGAGCGGCCGCCACGTGACTTCAGACATGCGCCGGACAGTAATCCGGCGCGATCCGGGCTGTCTCCGGGTTTTCTAGAGCCGCCGGGACAACGGGATCCGCAGCGCCGCCTCGGTGCCCGGCACCCGGTTGCCTGCCGCGTCGGTCCGAACCTGGCGCAGCGAAAGCGACCCGCGCAGTTCCGATTCCACCAGCGTCCGGACGATCTGCAGCCCCAGCCCGTCGCTGCGCTCCAGCGAGAAACCGGACGGCAGGCCGCGGCCGTTGTCGCGGATCAGGATGTCCAGCCAGCGCGCGGACCGCTCCACGATCAGTTCGACCTTGCCCGGCCGGCCCTGCGGGAACGCGTGCTCGATCGCGTTCTGCACCAGCTCGGCCAGCACCATCACCAGCGGCGTCGCGATCTCGGCCACGACCACGCCGAACGAGCCCTTGCGGGTGAGCCCGACCTGCGATTCCGCGGTGGCGACCTCGCCGACCATCGGCAGCACGTTGTCGAGCAGCTTGTCCAGGTCCACGCGCTCGTCGACGGAGATCGACAGCGCCTCGTGCACCATCGCGATCGACGACACCCGCCGCACCGATTCGCCCAGCGCCAGCCGGGCCTCGTCGCTCGTGGTGCGCCGCGACTGCAGCCGCAGCAGCGCGGCGACGGTCTGCAGGTTGTTCTTCACCCGATGGTGGATCTCGCGGATCGTGGCGTCCTTCGACATCAGCGCGCGGTCGCGGCGCTTGACCTCGGTGACGTCGCGGACCAGCACCAACGCGCCCGCCGGCTGCCCGGCCGGACGCAGCGGCAGCGCACGGAAGAGCACCACCGCGCCGCGCTTGGAGTCGGCCTCGGTGCGGGTGGAGGGCTTGCCGTCGAGGGCCTCGATGATCCGGTGCGACACCTCGGTCGCGTCGAACGGGTCGCGGATCAGCGACCGGGTGAGCGGGGCGAGCCGCTGCCCGACGAGGTCGGATTCGTGGCCCATCCGGTGGTACGCGGACAGGCCGTTGGGGCTGGCGAACACGACGGTGCCCGCCTGGTCGAGCCGGACGAGACCGTCGCCGACGCGCGGGCTGGTGTGCGTGTCGGTCTGGTTGCCACCGGCCGGCGGGAAGGTGCCGTCCACGATCATCTGGCACAGGTCGCCCGCGCTGCCGAGGTAGGCGATCTCCAGCGGGCTCGGCACGCGCGGCGCGGCGAGGTTGGTCTCGCGGCTCAGCACGGCGATCACCTCGCCGCCGAAGCTCACCGGCACCGCTTCGCGGCGCATCGGCAGGTCGCGGTACCAATGCGGGTCTTCCTCACGGCAGATCTTCACCTCGCGCATGGCCTTGGCCAGCTGCGGATGCTCGTCCACGGTGAACCGGGTGCCGACGACGTCCTCGGGATGCGCGGTGGGCGCGGTGGTCGGCCGCGCGTGCGCGACGCACACGAAATCGCCGCCGTCGGGCTGGTGCTCCGCGGAAACCGGAACCCAGAGCAGGAAGTCGGCGAACGAAAGGTCGGCCAGCAGCTGCCACTCCGCGACGACGGTCTGCAGGTGGTCAGCGGCTTCGCCGGGCAGGCCGGTGTTCTCGGCGAGCAGGTCGGAGAGGGTCGACACGGCTACCGGCCGCCCTCGAGTGCGGTGAGTTCGTTCATGCCTGCGCACCTCCCTGAGTTCATCCAACCAGAGCGTACGGCGGGTGCCACCGAGGAGTCGCCTGGCCGCATGACACACTGGAACGGTTGACCCGTTCCCGGCCGGTGTGTCGAACCCCGCCCCGGGACACTCAGCGGACACCCGAGGAGAGAACATGTCGAAGCGCGCCCGCAAGCGTCGCGACCGCAAGAAGAACGGCGCCAACCACGGCAAGAAGCCCAACGCCTGAGTCCGCGCCCGGACCTGACACGGCCCCCGCACCGAATCCGGTACGGGGGCCGTTGTCGTTAAGAACGCTCAATCGCTGGTGGTGCGCTGTTCCACGGTGATTTCGGTGCGCTCCACGGTGACGCCGCCCTGGGTGGCGACGGTCTGCCGGATGGAGGCGCGCAGCCTGCTCTTCAGCTCCGCCGGGGCGAGGTCGCCGCCGCATTTGCGGGCGAGCAGGTGCTTGAGCTGCTCGTCGATGCCGTACTCCTCGAGGCACGGCGGGCAGTCCTCGATGTGCCTGCGCAGTTCCGCGTCCCGCTCCGGACTGCATTCGCGGTCCAGCAGCAGGTAGATCTCCGCGAGCGCGTCCTCGCAGGGCATCTTCTCCGCGGGCACGTCTTCCGAACTCATCGTTTCGCCACCTCCTCGCGGTTCCCCCGGATGAAGCCGCGCTCGCGCGCGACGTCGGCCAGCAGGTCGCGCAGCTGGGCGCGGCCGCGGTGCAGCCTGGACATCACGGTGCCGATCGGAGTGTCCATGATCTCGGCGATCTCCTTGTAGGCGAAGCCCTCGACGTCGGCGAGGTAGACCGCGAGCCGGAACTCCTCGGGCAGCTTCTGCAGGGCCGCCTTGACGTCGGTGTCGGGGAGATTGTCCATCGCCTCGACCTCGGCCGAGCGGAGGCCGCTCGAGGTGTGGCTCTCCGCCCTGGCGATCTGCCAGTCGCTGATCTCGTCCGTGGGCTGCTGCACCGGCTGCCGCTGACGTTTGCGGTAGCCGTTGATGTAGGTGTTGGTGAGGATGCGGTACATCCACGCCTTGAGGTTCGTGCCTGCCTTGAAGGACGCGAACGCCGCGTACGCCTTCAGGTAGGTCTCCTGGACCAGGTCCTCGGCGTCGGACGGGTTGCGGGTCATCCGCATCGCGGCCGCGTATAGCTGGTCGAGCAGGGGCATCGCGTCGCGCTCGAAGCGCTCCGCTAGCTCCAGTTCGTCGGCCGCCGTCTCCGGCGCGGAGTTGGGGGTGCTCGGCAAACCGTTCCCTTCCCGTTCGGCGTCGATGCGCGTCTGCGCATACGGCAGCACCGAGTTTACGCGGGGGTTCGGGAAGCCGGTCCCGGGACGGCTCCTGCCGGGGCGGGGAGTGGCGAGCGTGGTGGTCACGCTGTCTTCAACAGAGCGTGCCGACCGGGCATTCCCGACCTGTTTCGTAGACTCGCTCGCATGGCGGGCAAGGGCACTCCGGCGACGGCGCTGCTGCAGAAGCAGAAGGTGGCGCACACCGTGCACACCTACGACCACGATCCCCGGGCCGAGTCCTTCGGCCTGGAAGCGGTCGAAGCACTCGGCCTGGAGCCAGGGCGGGTGTTCAAGACCCTGGTCGCGGACGTGGACGGAAAGCTCGTCGTCGGCGTGGTGCCGGTCACCGGCCAGCTGGACCTGAAGGCACTGGCCGCGGCGGCCGGCGGCAAAAAGGCGAAAATGGCCGACCCGACCGCGGCCCAGCGCGCCACCGGCTACGTCCTCGGCGGAATCTCGCCGCTCGGCCACCGCAGCCGCCTGCCCGTGGTCCTGGACGGCTCGGCGCTCGGCTACCCGACGATGTACTGCTCCGGCGGCCGACGCGGACTGGAAGTCGAACTGGACCCGGCCGAACTGGTCCGGCTGACCGGCGCCGTGGTGGCCGAGATCGCGGCGGGCTAAGCCGCTTCCAGCACGAAGAACAGGAAGCAGAGGAAGGCTTCCTTCTCCCCGAATTCCTCGGGAAACTTCTCCCGCGCCCCCTCAGCCGGATACGGCTCGCTGATCACCGAGGTGCGGAACCCGGCCTTGGTGAACGCGTCGGTCATCGCGTGCAGCGGACGGTGCCAATACGCGAGCACGCCTTTCTGGCCGTTGAAGGTGTACTCCTCGACCCACTGTTCGGTGGCGAAGTAATTCCCCTCCGGGTGCAGTGCTTTGTAGACGTACGGATGGTTGACCGCCAGGATTAGCCGCCCGCCGGGCCGGATTATCCGCCGCAACTCGGCGAGCGGGGCGGTCCAATCCTCCAGGTAGTGGAGCACCAAGGCCGCGATGACGTCGTCGAACGCACTGTTGGCGTACGGCAGCGGCTGGCTGATGTCGGCGACCCGGAGATCCGCGTCTTCGCCGAGTCTCTGCCGAGCGAGCCGGACCATGGTGGCGCTGAAATCGAAACCAGCCACCTGCGCGCCGCGGTCCCGCAGCGACGCGAACAACGGTCCCGCGCCACAGCCCGCGTCGAGGATTTTCCGGCCGGTTACGTCGCCAGCAAGATCCAGAATCGCGGGTCGGGTGTAGTAGGCGTTGATGAGACTGTGCTCGGTTTCGATCGCGTAGGCCTCGCCGAAGGAGTCGTAATCGTTGGCGAGGACTTCGTCGGAAGCGTTGGCAGTCATGAAATCCACCCTGGCACGGGCGGCCCTTGGCTCGTCGCCGCCGAGAACGGCACAGGACAAGCGCACCCCCGCCCTCCACCGGAGGGCTGCCCTTGCCCAGTCTATCCGCCACCACCGGCGCGAAGACGGGATCGCGACCAGTTGCCCACAGGCTTGCCAAGCTGTGGATAACTCAAGGTAAGAGACTCTGACCTGCGAAAACTCTAGCTGGAACTATCCACAGACAGCCGCTCACAGATGCGGCCGAACAACCCGTCCCAGCCACTCCGCCGCAGCCCGCGCCACCGCGTCCAGGTCGGCGGACAGCGTGTGGTCCCCCGCCACCATCACGACCTCGTGATGCGGAGCCGCCGAAGGGCGTCCGAACGGATCTCGCTCCCCCTGGATCACCAGCGCGGGCACCTCGACCGCGTCCAGTTCCGCCTGCCGGGACTTCTCCGGACGCCCCGGCGGATGTTCCGGGAACGCCAGGCACAGCACCGCGACGGCCTGGCCGGCCGAAGCCGTCCGACATGCCACCCGTGCCCCGGAGGAACGACCGCCGAACACCAACGGCAAATCGTCGAACCGCGCGGAAATCTCATCCGCGACCGTCAGCCACGCCGTATCCAGTTGTTTGGCCGGTGCCGGAGCGCGGCGGCCAGCGACCCGGTAAGGCTGTTCCACCAGCGCCACATGCATTCCGGCTGCCTTCGCCGCCTGGGCGACCGCTACGAGATCCTTCGCCCCGATGCCGCCGCCTGCCCCGTGACCGAGGAGCAGCACCGCGTCCCCGTCGGGTGCGCAGTGCAGTTCGACCCGCGCGGGGCCGTGTTCGGTGTCGATTTCCAGCGTGGTCATGGCTGATCGAACAGCGAGTCGACGGGCTGCTCGGTTTCCGCGCGCCGCAGCAGTTCCGGGCCGTTGTTGCGGACGTTGTTGACCAGGCTCGAAACCGGCCGCAGCTCCAGCGATTCGACGACCGCGGGCGGCGTCGGCACCATCAGTTCGTCCACTTCGGACCGGTCCGGGTCGAGCCAGCCCGCCCAGTTGTCGCGCGGCACGATCAGCGGCATCCGGTGGTGGACGTCGGTGAGCTGGCCCGCGGCGTCCGTGGTCAGGATCGAGAAGGTGATCAGCGGTTCGGCGTCCTTGTCGTCCTTGGGCCGCCAGGTTTCCCAGATTCCGCCGAACGCGAGCGAATCCCCGGAGGGATCCGTCATGTAGAACGGCTCCTTCTCCTTGCCCGTGCGCCGCCACTCGAACCAGCCGTCGGCGGGGACCAGGCACCGGCGCGCCGCGAGCGCGCGTTTGAACGAGGGCTTTTCCTTCGCGGTTTCCGCGCGGGTGTTGATCATCCGCGAACCCGCCGAAGGATCCTTGGCCCAGAAGGGAACCAGGCCCCACCGCATGATCCGAAGCGAGCGCTCCGCCGGTTCGTCCTCGAGGACGAGCCCGTCGGCGTCGCGGGGATGCCGCTGCACGACGGTGACGACGTTCTTGGTCGGCGCGACGTTGTGGTCGGTTCGCGCCCGGCCCTCGGTCAGGTCGACCGCGGCGAATTCCTCGACCAGCTTCGCCGGGTCTTTCGTCGCGGCGTAACGGCCGCACATGCCAACCTCCTCGGGGTGCCTCAGCGGTCATCGTCGCACGCAAACCGGGCCCGGCGCGACTGGCATGGGATCATTCGACCAGGCAAACGGGCGACCGGGAGGACGTGGGCGGCTTGGCGCGAGGCGACTGGAGGCGGCTGGACGAATCCGACGTGCGGGTGCGTCCCGGCAAAGGCACCAGGCCACGCAGCAAGCGCAGGCCCGAGCACGCCGACGCGGTCACCGCGATGGTGATCGGCAAGGACCGCGGCCGCTGGACGTGTGCGGTCGACGCCGATCCGGACCGCGTCGTGATGGCCATGCGAGCGCGCGAGATGGGCCGGGTCTCGGTGGTCGTCGGCGACATGGTCGCGCTGGTCGGCGACGTGTCCGGACGGCCGGACACGCTGGCGAGGATCGTCCGCGTGGACGAGCGGACCAGCGTGCTGCGCCGCACCGCGGACGACACCGACCCGTACGAGCGGGTGGTGGTCGCGAACGCCGCGCAGCTGCTGATCGTCACCTCGCTGGCCGATCCCCTTCCCCGGCCCGGATTCATCGACCGCTGCCTCGTCGCGTGCTACGCGGGCGGCCTGGAACCCGTGCTGTGCCTCACTAAATCCGACCTCGCCAGCCCGGATTCGCTGCTCGCCGGTTACGCGGGCTTGGACGTCCCGGCCATCGTCACCCGGCATGACGAGGAGCCCGAGGGCCTGCGCGAACGCCTCGGCGGCCGGGTGACCGCGCTCGTCGGACACTCCGGAGTCGGCAAATCGACATTGGTCAACCGCCTGGTGCCCGCCGCGGAACTGGCGACCGGCGACGTCAGCTCGGTCGGCAAGGGGCGGCACACCTCGGTGGCCGCGGTGGCGCTGCCGCTGGCCGGCGGCGGCTGGGTCGTCGACACCCCCGGCGTCCGCTCGTTCGGGCTCGCGCACGTGACCGCGGACGACATCGTCAACGCCTTCGAGGAGTTCGCCGAGGCCGCCGAGGAATGCCCGCCCAACTGCGGCCACCTCGGCGCGCCCGAGGACCCGGACTGCGCGCTCGACGCCGTGGTCGCCGACGGAAACGCGGGGGCGGACCGGCTGGCCTCGCTGCGCAGGCTCCTGGTGTCGCGGGCCGGCGGCGGGGAAATTCGCGCCGAATCGTGACCTGAACGCGGTAACCTCGCGCCGCCGTCCGCGATACGCAAGACGGCAGGGGACGAACCGGAGGAAATTCTGTCCGGCCGAGGGAACCTTTTTCCTCCGGGCGGCGTCACAGAAGCAACCTCGCGGAGTCACCCCGCCAGTGGCCCGCTCGCCGGACCGCAAGGAGCCGACCACGACGGTCGACCGGCGACGACGCGGGTGAAAGACCGATTCCTTCCTAGGGGAGAAGCATGCGCAAGACCACGACGTTCGCCGTCGCCGCCGGTGCGGCGCTGGCCCTGGTGCTGACGGGCTGCGGCTCGAGCACCGAGACCGGCACCGCGGCCCCGGCAGGCCAGGAGGCCAAGGACGGCGGGTCGGGTGGCCTCGCGTCGCCGTTCAGCGACGCGCTGAAGCTGGCCGACGCGAGCAAGCAGGGCACTGAGAAGGCCAAGTCGGCGAAGATGTCGATGGACATGGCGGGCCAGGGCAAGGCCGAAGGCTCGATGCGCTTCGACGGCGAGAACTCGGCCATGACGATGACGATGGACACCCCGCAGGGCTCCACCGAGATGCGCTACATCGACAAGACCCTCTACATGAAGGTCCCGGCCGCGCAGGCCAAGCAGTTCGGCTCCGACAAGCCGTGGCTGAAGATCTCGCCGGACGCCTCCGACCCGCTGTCGCAGTCGTTCAGCAAGGCGATGGCGCAGTCGACCCAGCAGAGCGACCCGACGCAGATCCTCGACCAGGTCTCGAAGACCGGCCAGATCGTCGGGGCCGACCAGGTCGACCTGAACGGCGAGAAGGTCAACCACTACAAGGTGGAGCTGGACGTCAGCAAGTCCATCGAGACCTACGCCAAGGGCATGCCCGCCGAGGTCCAGAGCCAGATGAAGAAGATGCTCGAGGGCAAGAACATCAAGATCCCGGCCGAGATCTGGATCGACAAGGACCAGCTTCCGGTGCAGGTCACGATGGACCAGTCCGAGATGATGAAGCAGCTCGGCGGAGCGGCGGGCCAGAACGCCGGCGCCGCGGCGGCCGGCGGCAAGATCACGGTCAAGTACACCGACTGGGGCAAGCCGGTCGACGTGACCGCGCCGCCCGCCGACCAGGTCACCGACTTCGGCGAGATGATGAAGAAGATGGGGCGCTGATCCCAGCCGCTTTTCGCGGGCCCCGAGCCACTCCGGCTCGGGGCCCGTTTTTCGTGCGCTACTGCCAGTAGCACGCGTTCCCCCGAACGGGTCCGACCCGCCCGCTGTGCTTGGCTGGAGGGACTTACGGCCGGTCAGAGAGGGTTTTCGGATGCGCAGGACGGCCGCGGCGGGGGTCGCCGCGCTGCTCGCGATCGCTTCGGCAGGCTGTTCCAGCACCCCGGAACCACAACGCTTCACCGACGCCCGCACGCTCGCGGACGCCGCGTCGGCCGCGACCCTGGCCGGCCACACCGCGAAGTTCACCGCGGACGTCACCACCGGCACCCTCGTGTCCCACGGACAGGGCCAGGCGAAATTCGACAGCACCGGGACGTCGCTGTCGATGACGACGGACTACGTCGGCGAGCCGCTCGAACTGCGCCTGGTCGCCAAGACGCTGTACGCGAAGGTCCCGGAAAGCGCCCGGGACCAGGTCAGCGACCACAAAGCGTGGGTGAAGGTGTCGCCGGACGGCACCGACCCGCTTTCGCAGGTGCTGGGCGGCAGCCTGGCGCAGCTGGCCGAGCAGAACGACCCGGCGCGCACCCTGGCCCAGGTCCGCACGGCGGGAACGGTGGCCGCCAGCGACGCGACCACCCTCGACGGAGCCCCCGCCGAGCACTACCACCTCACCGTCGACCTGGCGAAACTCGGCTCCGAGCTGCCCGGCGGCCTGCCCGCCGAAGCGCTGACCCGCCTCGGCGACCAGGGCAAGACGGTCCCGTTCGACCTCTGGCTGGACGCGCAGCACCGGCCGATGCAGCTGGTCCTCGACCTGTCGCCGGTCATGCGGGCCACCGGCCAGACCGGCGCCGCCACGGTCAAAGCGCGCTACACGGACTGGAACTCCCCCGTGACGATCGACGCCCCCGCCCCGGCCGACATCGGCACCATGACCGGCGGTTAGGCCAGGTCAGCGGGCCGCACCCGCAGCTTGGCCGCGATCCGGGCGAGTGCCTGCTGGTCGGCGGCGCTCAGCGGATCGAGCACGGACTGCCGGACGGTGCGCAGGTGGACGGGTGCGGCCGCGGCTACCACGGCGTAACCGGATTCGGTGAGGGCGACGATCGTGTAGCGGCCGTCCTCGGGGTCGGGCGAGCGCTCCACCCAGCCGCGCTGCTCGAACCGCTTGACGACGTTGGACAGGCGGGAAAGGGAACCGCTGGCCAGGTAGGCGAGTTCGCTCATCCGCAGGCGGCGCTCCGGTGCCTCCGAGACGTGGCTGAGGGCCAGGTATTCGAAAAGAGTCAGGCCGGCTTCGTGCTGCAGCGGGGATTCCAGCCGCCCCGGCAGCAGCAGGACCAGCGAGACCAGCCCGGTCCAGGCCTCCTTCTCGGCGGCGGTGAGCCACTGCACCTCGTCCGGGGTACGGGCGCTGGGATCGGGGGTCGCGGTGGCCATGCGCGCACCCTACCCAGCCGCAATGACTTCAAGCATGAAGTAAAACTGTGCTAGTTTGACTTCAAGCGTGAAGTCAATCCGAGGGGACGCACATGACCGAACCGGAGTTCTTCGCCACCCCGGGGTACGGCGAGACGCAGCTGGCCGGCATGCACTACAGCCAGGCGGTGCGCGTCGGCGACCGCGTCGAGACCTCCGGCCAGGGCGGATGGGACGACGACTGGAACTTCCCGGACGCGCTGGAAGACGAGATCGTCCAGGCCTTCGACAACGTCGAGCGCACCCTCGCCACGGCCGGAGCCACCTGGCGGGACGTCATCGCCGTGAACTCCTACCACCTCCCCGAATCCGCGGGTTTCATCGGAGAAGTCCACAACCGGACCATGGTGGAGCAGTTCCGCGCGCGCATGGGCGACCGCGCGCCCATCTGGACCGAAACCGGCGTCCCGGCCCTCGGCGCGCCAGGCATGCGCGTCGAGATCCGCGTCACCGCCGTCGTCGGCTGACGTTCCGTGAAGGACTCCTTGAGGGAATCTGATTCTCCTAAGGAGTCCTTCACGGACCGCTAGAGCAGTTCGAGCAGGAAAGGCAGCTCCTGCAGGGCGTACCAGGCCAATTCGTGGTCCTCAGCGTCGCCAAGGGCGAATTCGGCGTCCTCGTCGCCAAGATCGGCCGCGTCGATGACCGCCGCCGCGGCCGTCACCGCGTCCTCCGCCTCGGCCGAGTCCACGTGGATCGCCGCGATCTGGGACTTCGGCACCGGGCCGGCCAGCCGTACGACGGCCGCGTCCAGATCCGGGCGCAGCGTCGCGTCGTCGACGTCCACCGACACCACCGCACGCCGCGGTTCGCCCTTTTCCTCAGCCGCGATCAGGCGCAGCGAAGCGCGGGCCGCGTCCAGCAAAGCCGCGTATTCCAGTTCCTCGTCGGAACCGCTCGCGTACGCCTCGCGCAGGGCGGGCGTCAGCGCGAAACCGGTGCCGCTGCGAGCGCGGAACTCGCCGTTGGCCTCCAGGTCGCGCAGCATCGCGATCGTCGCAGGCAGATAAACCCTCACCAGTGCGCACCCTTCAGCTCTTCCAGTGCTTCTTCGATCATCCCGCCGAGCAGCCCGACGTCGAACGCGGCCTTGCGGTCGCCGTTGAGTCCGAAGTAGACACCGCCGTGGTAGGAGGTGACCCCGATGGCCAGCGCCTGCGTGCGCATCAGCGGCATCACGGGGAACATCTCCACCAGTCTCGCCTCTCCGGCGTACATCGGCACCTGCGGCCCCGGCGAATTCGTGATCATCAGGTTGAAAATCCGCCCGGACAGCGATCCGCCAGCCCGCGCGCCGAGCGAATGCAGCGTCGCCGGCGCGAACCCGCTCACCTTCAGCAACCCGCGCGCGGCCACCGATCTTCCCGAGGTCAGGTGCTCGGCCATCGCGTGGCCGATGTGCTGCAGCCGCAGCCCCGCGCTCGGCTCGCCGACCGGCAGGTCGATCAGATACGCCGCGACCTGGTTGCCGACCAGCGCGGGCGTGGCGAACTCGGCGGTTTCGGCGTCGGTGACCGCCATCGGCACGAGCGCGCGCACGGTTTCGGTCGGCGTGAGGTTCTCCCCGCGCGACAGCAGCCATTCCCGCAGCGCGCCGGTGATCGCGGCCAGGATGACGTCGTTGACCGT
Organism: Amycolatopsis sp. WGS_07; assembly: GCF_045278895.1. NCBI lineage: Bacteria > Bacillati > Actinomycetota > Actinomycetes > Pseudonocardiales > Pseudonocardiaceae > Amycolatopsis > Amycolatopsis sp. WGS_07. The sequence continues at coordinate 1,208,582 of NZ_CP136053.1, forward strand.
GCCGCCGTGGTCCGCGCGGATCTTGCGGAAATCCTCCAGCCGCGTGCGCACGACCGAGAACACCCGGCCGCCGGACACCCGCACGTTCAACGGCCCGGACGGCGCGGGCCGGGCCACCGTCGCCGCGACGCCACCGAGCGTCTCGACGGCCTTGCTCACCGTGGTCACCGCGTCGCCGGCGATCGAGCGCACGTTTTCGATCAGCTCACCGGGCCGCTGCACGGTCTCGCTCATCGCGTCGAGGACCAGTTGCGTACGGCTCGGTTCGCGCCGCGGCGCCCACATGTCCTCGAACGGCTCGGGCGGTTCCGGGGTCTCGTCGAGGATCAGCTGGCCGAGGTCGATCGTGCCGACACCGTCCACAACGGACTGGTGGGTTTTCGTCACCATCGCGACCCGGTCGCCGGCCAGCCCCTCGACGAAATACGCCTCCCACAGCGGCCGTTCCGGCGCGAGCCGCCGCGACATCAGCCGCGCGACCAGGTCGAACAGCTGGTCGTCGCTGCCCGGCTGGGGCAGCGCGGAGCGGCGGACGTGGTAGTTCAGGTCGAAGTCGACGTCGTCGACCCACACCGGGCGCGCGAGGTGCCCCGGCACCGCGAGCACGCGCTGGCGGTAGCGGGGCAGGAACGCCAGCCGCGCGCCGACGAGGTCGAGCACCTGCTCGTAGGTGAATCCGGACGACGGCCGTTCGAAGATCGCCACGCCCCCGACGTGCATCGGCGTCGTCTGGTCCTCGACGTACAGGAACGAGGCGTCCAGCGCGGACAGGCGGTCGGGCATGAGCCGATCCTTACACAATGCGAGACTGGCCGGTGTGGGTGATGAGCTGGCGGGTTCGCCGAAAGACCGCTTCCTGACCGTATACGGGCGCAAGCCCGTGCTGGAGGCGCTGGGCGATCCGGACCTGCGCGTGGACAAGGTGATCCTCGCCGACACCGCGCGCGGCCCCGCCGCCGCGGAGATCCAGCGCGCCGCGAAAGCCGCCGGGGTGCCGGTGCAGCGGGCGAGCGCGCACCGGGTGAAAGTACTGGCCGGTAACGGAAAACAGGACCAGGGCGTACTGGCCGACGTCGTCGCGCCCCGCATGCGCCCCCTCGCCGCGGCCCTGGACGACCGCCGACCGCCCGCGCGGCTGCTGCTTCTCGACGGCATCACCACTCCCGCCAACGTCGGCATGATCCTGCGCACCGCGACAGCCGCCGGGCTGTCCGGCGTGATCGTGCCGCGCCGGGGAGTCGCCGCACTGGACCCGATGGTGGTGAAATCCTCGGCGGGCGTTGCCTTCCGGGCACCGATGCTGCGCTGCGGATCCGCCCGCGAGGCGGCGGAAATGCTCGTGGAAGCCGGGTACAGCCTGTACGCACTCGGTGCCTCGGCGTCAACGTCGATCTTCGATGTGGAGCTGCCACAGCGGTCCGCGTTCGTGCTGGGCGGCGAAACCGAAGGCGTCGGCGAGGCGGTCGCTGAACTGGTGACGGAATGGGTGTCCATCCCGATGCCCGGCGACGTCGAATCGCTGAACGTCTCCGCCGCGGCCGCTGTGTTGTCGTTCGAACTGGTACGGCGCGGGGTCAGCTGAACAACGCCGCCAGTTCGTCGAGGGTGCCGGCGACCGTGCGATGGTGCACCCCGACCATCCCCGCCGCGACCGCCCCGCGCACGTTCCGCTCGGCGTCGTCCACGAACACACACCGAGGCGCGGCCAGCCCGATCCGCTCGGCCGCGACGAGATAGATCTCCCGATCCGGCTTGGCCACCCCGACTTCGCCGGAGAACACGAGCGCGTCGAAGTACTGCGACAGCTCGGTTTTCACCCCCGGCGCGGCTCCCGGAGCATTCGACACCAGCGCGGTGCGGGTGCCGTTCGCACGCGCATCGCGGAGGTAGTCGTAGAGAAGCGCGGCGTCCGGGTCGGTGAGCACTCCGGCGTAGTCGACTAGCAAGCCCTTCAGCACTCCGCCAGCGTATCCGCTGCGCGCAGGTGCACTAGCGCATCAGACAGACCCGGTCTGCGCGGTTCCGCCCTTTTCGCCGGATCAGGCGCTCGCCGTCCCGTCGCCAGGAAAGGCCGCCCACCAAACCGCGGGTGGACGTCCATGTTTCGGGGAGGGAACTCACTTGACGAACCACAGCCTCCGGCCGCTGGCTGCTGTCGCGGAGGTCAGGGGCCGGCGAACGCACCGCCGAGGCGCGTGGCCGTCACCGTACGATCTGCCGCCCGCCGGGCACCGCCTGCTGCGACTCGCCGACCCGCCCGCCGAACGACGGCTCGCCCAGCGCCTCAACGCGATCCTCGAGGTCCTCGCGGGCCGCCGCGCGGCGAGCCAGATCCGTCCGCTCGTGGACGAAGCGTTGTTCTCGCGGCTCAGCAGCCAGAGCCTGATGCCGGGCATCCGCCACCACGTCGCCGGGGATCTGCACGTCTGCCGCCCAGCCGAGACCGTGCTGGAAACCAGCGCGATCATCCACTCCGGACCCCGGGTGCTCGCACTGGCGGCCCGATTCGAACGCACCCGGACGGGGTGGGTATGCACGCGATTTCACGTGCTCGCACCACGAACCGAGCCCGCACGGCCTGATCGGCCTTCGGTTGCTTAGCTGAGTGGGACAGCTGTCCTGATAACTGGGACAACGGTCCTGCAGCGACGGAACCGAGGCCGCGAGCCGCCGACGGCTGCGGGCCGGACGATGAACCCGCGCGGGCCGGGCAAACGGGCAAGCCGCGGTCCACGCAGTGCCAGACAATCAACCCGGCCAGGCAAGCGGGCCACCTACCACCCAGCCCGCATGCCCGACCGAACGCGAGTCCACTGTGGACCGCAGCGGCCCGGAAACGACAGAACGGCGGCACGAGCATTGCCCGTGCCGCCGTTCTCAGTCGTGCTCAGCCATCCACAATGGACAGCCAGGATCGCGTCAGCGACGCGGCCCCTTCTTGCCCTTCTTGGACTGCGCCCGCTCAGCGGCCCGCCGTTCCCGCCGGGTGCCGCCGGTCGCGCCGCCCGCTTCGGACTCGTTCGCGCTGTCCGAATGGGACTCGACGCCGCCGCCTTCGGACGGGCCGGACATGGTCAGTCCGGATTGGACACCGCCGCCAAGTCCCTTGCCGCGCAAGGCGGACGGGACCGAATCGGAGTCGGTGGCCGGTGGCTGCGGCGGGGCCGGGCGGGCGTGCTTGCCCTCGTCCTCTGCCTTGGCTCCGAAGGCGCCGGCCGCCGCGGCGGTCGCGGACGTGACGCCGCCGGGGAGCGCCGACGGTTCGGGCTGCGCCGCTTCCGGCTCGGCGCGCTCGACCTGCAGGTTGAACAGGAAGCCGACGGCCTCCTCCTTCAGCGAGTCGAGCATCGCGCGGAACATGTCGAAGCCCTCGCGCTGGTACTCGATCAGCGGGTCGCGCTGCGCGAGCGCCCGCATCCCGATGCCCTCCTTGAGATAGTCCATCTCGTAGAGGTGCTCGCGCCACTTGCGGTCCAGCACGGTGAGCATGACCTGCCGCTCGAGGCGGCGCATCGAGCCTTCCTCGCCGACCAGCTCGTCGATCTCGGCCTCGCGCTTGGCGTACGCCGCGAGCGCGTCGTCGACCAGCGCCTGGCTGAGCGATTCCGCGTCGAGGTCGCCGTCCTCGATCAGGTCGTCCCAGTCGAGGCTCACCGGGTACAGCGTCTTCAGCGCGGTCCACAGCTGCTCGTGGTCCCAGTCCTCGGCGTAGCCCTGGGAGGTCGCGCCCGAGACGTACGCCTTCACCACGTCGACGATCATGTGCTCGATCTGCTCGCGCAGGTCCTCGCCGCCGAGCACGCGCAGGCGCTCGGCGTAGATCACCTTGCGCTGCTCGTTCATGACCTCGTCGTACTTGAGGACGTTCTTGCGGGTCTCCATGTTGAGCTGCTCGACCTGGGTCTGCGCGCTCTTGATCGCCTTGGAGACCATCTTGTGCTCGATCGGCACGTCGTCCGGCAGCCGCATGGTGGTCATGATGCGTTCGACCAGCACCGCGTTGAAGCGGCGCATCAGGTCGTCGCCCAGCGACAGGTAGAACCGCGATTCGCCGGGGTCGCCCTGCCGTCCGGAACGACCGCGCAGCTGGTTGTCGATGCGCCGCGATTCGTGCCGTTCGGTGCCGAGCACGTACAGCCCGCCCGCCTCGCGGACCGCGTCGGCCTCGATCCTCGCCTCTTCCTTGATCTCCTCGAGCACCTTCGGCCACGCGGCCTCGTACTCCTCGGAGTGCTCGACCGGGTCGAGGCCGCGCTCGCGCAGCACCTCGTCGGCCATGATGTCCGGGTTGCCGCCGAGCACGATGTCGGTACCGCGGCCCGCCATGTTCGTGGCGACGGTGACCGCGCCCTTCCGGCCCGCCCGCGCGACGATCAGCGCTTCCTTGTTGTGGTACTTCGCGTTCAGCACCTCGTGCGGCACACCCAGCTTGAGCAGCAGCTTCGACAGGTGCTCGGACTTCTCCACGCTCGTGGTGCCGACCAGCACCGGCTGGCCCTTTTCGTGCCGCTCGGCGATGTCCTCGGCGACGGCCTCGAACTTGGCCTGCTCGTTCTTGTAGATCAGGTCGGCGCGGTCGGCGCGGACCATCGGCCGGTTCGTGGGGATCGGCACCACGCCGAGCTTGTAGGTCTGGTGGAACTCGGCGGCCTCGGTCTCGGCGGTACCGGTCATGCCGGCCAGCTTCGAGTACAGCCGGAAGTAGTTCTGCAGCGTGATCGTGGCGAGCGTCTGGTTCTCCGCCTTGATCTCGACGCCTTCCTTGGCCTCGATCGCCTGGTGCATGCCCTCGTTGTAGCGGCGGCCGACCAGGATGCGCCCGGTGAACTCGTCGACGATCATGACCTCGCCGTCGCGGACGATGTAGTCCTTGTCCTTGTGGTACAGCTCCTTGACCTTGAGCGCGTTGTTCAAGTAGCCGACCAGCGGGGTGTTCGCCGCCTCGTAGAGGTTCTCGATGCCGAGCTGGTCCTCGACGTACCGCACGCCCTTCTCGGTGACCGCGACGGTGCGCTTGCGGACGTCGACCTCGTAGTGGTACTTCGAGTTGATCAGGTTGGCCTTCTCGACCCGCTCGCGCGTGCCCATGGTGGTGGTGTCGATGCCCTGCATCAGCGGCGCGAGCCGGGCGAACTCGACGTACCACCGCGACGACTGGTCCGCCGGGCCGGAGATGATCAGCGGGGTGCGCGCCTCGTCGATGAGGATCGAGTCGACCTCGTCCACGATCGCGTAGTTGTGCCCGCGCTGCACGCATTCGTCGAGCGACCACGTCATGTTGTCGCGCAGGTAGTCGAAGCCGAACTCGTTGTTCGTGCCGTAGGTGACGTCGGCGTTGTACTGCTTGCGGCGTTCCTGCGGGTCCTGCTCGGCGATGATGACGCCGACCTCGAGGCCGAGGAAGCGGTGGATGCGGCCCATCCACTCCGCGTCGCGCTTGGCGAGGTAGTCGTTGGTGGTGACGACGTGCACGCCGTCCCCGGGGATCGCGTTCAGGTAGGCCGCGAGGACACAGGTGAGCGTCTTGCCCTCACCGGTCTTCATCTCGGCGACCTGGCCGAGGTGCAGCGCCGCCCCGCCCATGAGCTGGACGTCGTACGGCCGCTGGCCGAGCACGCGGTGCGCCGCTTCCCTGGCGACGGCGAACGCCTCCGGCAGCAGTTCGTCCAGTGATTCGCCCTTGCCGTACCGCTCGCGGAACTCGTCGGTCTTGGCCCGCAGTTCGGCGTCCGACAGGTCCTTCACGTCGTCTTCGAGGGTGTTGATGTGATCGGCGATGTTGCGCAGCCGCTTCACCATCTTGCCCTCGCCCGCGCGGAGCAGGCGGTTCAGCACCATCCGGTCGACCTCACTAGCTGATCATGATCGCGCCCAGGCCGGTCCCGGGCAGTAATCGCCGTGGCTGGCGCCCGTGTGCGCCGCCACCGTCTCCCCCATCGTAGGGAACGCGGACTGGTCCGCGCACGCACGTCGTCGCAGAAGGTCACGACAGGTTCGCACAGGTCCCGACGAAGGTCGTGTCCCGGGTCGCGCCGCGGGCACGCGAACGGCCCGCACGCGTTCGCGTGCGGGCCGTCCTGCGAGGTAGTTCTCAGGCCGGGGTCAGCCCAGCCGGATCACGCCGTAGTCGAAGCCCTTTCGCCGGTAGACGACACTCGGCCGGCCGGCCTCGGAGTCGTTGAACAGGTAGAAGTCGTGGCCGACCAGCTCCATCTCGTAGAGAGCCTGGTCCACCGTCATGGGGTCCGCGGCATGCTGCTTCTCGCGGACGACGCGGCCGGGCTGATGGCCCAGGTCCTCGTCTTCCCAGCGCCCCTGCCGGGGAATGTCGCCCGCACTCGTCGCCGCGAAACCGTTCACCATGGATTCGGTCGCGTCGGGTGCGTCCAGGACCGCCGTGCCCATCGCGGGCCCGGCGACGGCATCGGATCCGCCGGCCATCGACGTCGCCTCGGCGACCGACTCCGGACGGCTGCGTCCGTAATGCACGCGCCTGCGGTCGTGTGTCCGCCGAAGCCGGTTTTCCAGCTTGGTGACGGCGGAGTCGAGCGCTGCGTAGAAGTCGGCCGCGCTCGCTTCGGAGCGGACAGCCGGACCGCGGCCCTTCCCGGTGATCTCGACGCGCTGGCAGCTCTTGGCCTGCCTGCGGTTGGGTTCGTGGAAGAGTTCCACTTCGTAGCGGATGACCTTCTTGTCGTAGCGCTCAAGGCGGGCCAGCTTTTCGCTGACGAGCGCCCGGTAATGCTCGGGCACCTCCACGTTGCGGCCCTTAACGACGATGTCCATACACGACCTCCCTCGCTGAGGAAACTGCGAGCTGTTGTGTTCTCACGGCACCGGTATCGCAGCGGTCGCTGCGCGGGTTTGGCGGGCTGAAAAGAATTCGGCGACCGGATCACGACGTCTCGTGGCGGCAGCGCGAACGCGGACTCAGCGGGCCACCGGCACCAGGGACATGGGCTGCACACCTCCCTGCCTGCGGGTTTTGCTGATAGCGGAGCACGTTAGCTTCATCACGCCGTCCGCAACAGCCCCCGAGCCGGGGATGTCACGATCCGGGAACCCGTCACGGGGCGCAGTGAATCATGCGTGCGCAGCCCGAAATCGCCGCCCGGAAGGCCGAGCGCGCGTGCCCTGGTTTCACGCGGACGGCGCAACCCGGCGGCACCTCGGACGCCGAGGGTGACCGGCCCGCCCGGCACAGCCGCCACCTCGGTGGACTGCCCCGTCGCGGGAGTGATTCCGGCCTTGGCCCTCATATCCGATCAACGGGCGACGGCAACGGGAGGTTCCCTCTTGACATCACTCGTGTAGGTGACACCTGGCGGTAGTGGTGCTCAGCGCGTGAGTTGCCTCCCGGACAAGGAAGTAGGCGAAAGTTTTTATGCGGACGGTTTTTGGAATCGTTCCGGATTGGACTCGGCCAGCGCGAAGGATCGGGATGCGCGCAACCGGATTTCGGTTTCGGACGTCGGCGGATTCGCGATCGGCGGACAGCACGTTCGGGTTTCGGACACAGGCTGCCTCTCAGACTGTCGCCAGCAGGGCGAGTACCGCCACCACCGGGACGCCCGCGTTTTTCAACGCCGTGACGCATGCGGCGGACGTGGCGCCTGTGGTGATGACGTCGTCCACCACCACGACCCGCGTCCCCGGCGGCGGACGCCCGGCCGCGGCGAAGCGAAGACGGCCCGCCAGGTTGGCCGCCCGTTCCGCCCGGTTCAACCCGACCGCGTCCCGCCCGCCCTTCAGCACCAGGGCAGGCGCGACGCAAGCACCCGTCAACCGAGCGGTTTCCGCGGCGATCCGCTGGACGTGCGGTCCGCCGCGCACCCGCGAGGCGATCCGCCTGCTCGGAGCCGGGACCAGGCACCACGGACCGCCCAGCGGCAACGCCAGCAAACCGACGGCGAGCACCCAGCCAAGAAACGGAGCCAGATCGCGACGGCGGCGTTCCTTGTAGGCGATCAGGATCCGCTTGGCGACGCCCGCGTAGCGAGCCAGTGCGTAGGCCGGGGCAAGCGCCGCCAGCGGCGGGCGAAATACCTCAGTGGGGGACCCCCACGACGTGGCGCAGCCGGCGCACACCGGCGCGCCGCGGGTTTCACAGCCGGCACAAGCGGTCGGCAGGATCAGGTTCAGCGACATGACTCCGAGTGTGCACCCGACCACCGACAGTTTCGGGCGGCCGCGGACCGGCGGCCCGGAAATCACCCCGGATAGAACGGTTCCGCGTTCTGCATCGAGTGCGAATGCGGCCGCCACACCTCGCCCAGCTCCGTCGCCGTCCACAACCCGCCGGCGTCCGAGACCACGATCGGCCGGCTCGGGGCCGCCGCGACCGCGCGCACCGGAGCGGTGAGGTTCGAGCTGTTGTAAGCGTCCATCCGCCGCCCGTCGATCGACAGGCGCTGGACCGGCTGCGACGGCGAGCCGGTCGCGGCCACGAGGGTGTCCGGCGTCGAACCCCAGTCCACGTCCGAGACGTCCGACAGGACCCCCGGCTGCAGCACCCGCGGCTCGCGCAAGGTGACCGTGTCCCCGCTGCGCACCACCGACGCCACGACCAGCTGGCCGTTCACCGTCGCGGCCACGCGGGCGCCGTCCCGGGAAAGCCGCAGGACGCCGATCGGGCCCAGCGCCAGCAGATCGTTCGCGTTGACGCTCTGGCGCAGCCAATGGCCGTTCGGGTCGAGGACCATCCGCGCGATGATCGAGTGGTCGACGACCGTCCACACCTCGTTCGACGGCCCGGCTCCGGTCTGCGCCGGACGCCAGGTCGGGCGGCTCAGCGAACCGCCGCCGAGTTCGACTGTCGGCAGGTCCCGGCCGAGGTCGCCGATGCGCAGCCGGACCCGCTCGCCGTCCTGTTCGACCACCGCGAGGCGTTTGCCGTCGATCGACTGGGCCGCGCTCACCACCTGGTACGCGCCGTTGCCCGCCGCGCCCGCGACCGGCGCGCCGTCGCCGAGCGAGCGGACGCGACCGCCGATCGTCATCAGGCCCTGCAGGTCCGAACTCGGCGACGAAGCGGTGTTGTAGGCAGGCAGGTCGCTGCTGCGCCAGTACTCGTGGCCGGGCACGAGCGGCGCGCCGTCGGCGAGCAGCCGGATCCGGGTGGACGTGACGGTCTGCATCGACAGCACGATCTGCGCGGCGATCAGCGTCTTGGTCTCCGCGCCCGCCCCGGTGAGCCCGCTCAGCTGCACGGTGAGCGAGCCGTCGTCGTTGTTCTTCACGTTGTTCTCGAGCTGCACGCCGTCGCCGAACAGGTTCTTCACCGCGCCGGTCAGCCCGGCGGACGGGCCCTGCATGATCAGGTCCATGACGCGGCCCGGCATGCCCGACTGCGGTTTCGCCGGCACGTAGCGCAGGTCCGGGACGAAGACCCCGGAGTCGGCCGAGTAGAAGCTCACCGCGACCGGGTTGTAGTTGCCCTCGAACTCGTCGTCGGTCACCAGCAGCACCGGCGGGGGCGGGCTGGAGATCCGCCATTGCCCGTCGGCCTGTTTGCGCACCTGGAAGGTCTGTTCGGCCGGGCCGCTGCCGGGGATGAACGCGGAGTCCGCGCTCAGCGTGCCGAGCACCGAACCGCGCACCGTGACCGTGCGGACGTTCGGATCCGGCGCGGTCGAGGACGGCGCGGGCGTCGCGGTGGGACCGGAGGTGGCGGCGGTGTCGTAGACCGTGCTGAACGTCTTGTCGATGATCGTGAACGAGCGGTTCGGCCGCCAAGCCGCCCGCTGTTTGTCGTCGAGGAACGCCTTCGAGGCCGCGTTGTAGGTCCGCGGATCGGCGTTGGCCTTGATGAACAGCCGCACGATGTCGAGCGGTTCGGCGTTGGCAGGCGGTTCCGGCGCGTTGTTGGCCTGCTGCGGAGCCTTTTCCGCGGACACGACGACCGGCAGCGATTCCTGCGGAACGTTCGCGCAGCTCACGAGCACCAAGGCGCAGGCGAGAAGGAGAAGCACTCGCCTCACTGACCGACCTCCTCCCGGTCCGAGGCCGGATCGGCCAGGATCGCTTCCGGCGCGGGCTGCAGTTCGGCGACCGACGACGGCGACAGCGTGATCTCCGAAACCGCGTCCGGCGGCGGCAGCACCAGCGGGCTGTCCGCGATCGGCACGCCCTGCCTGCGCGGCACCACGAGCCGGAAGCACGCGCCGTGGCCCGGTTCGCCCCACGCGTCGAGGATGCCGCCGTGCAGCCGCGCGTCCTCCTGGCTGATCGCGAGGCCCAGCCCGGTGCCGCCGGTGCGCCGGTTGCGCGACGGGTCCGCGCGCCAGAACCGGTTGAACACCAGCTCGGCCTCCCCCGCCCGCAGGCCGACGCCGTAGTCCCGGACGGTGATCGCGACCGCGGACTCGTTCACCGCGACCGTCAGCACCACCGGTTTGCCCTCGCTGTGGTCGACGGCGTTGGCCAGCAGATTGCGCAGGATCCGCTCGATCCGGCGGGCGTCCACCTCGGCCGACGTGTCCTCGTCCGGCAGCACCAGCTCGACCGCGCTGCCCGCGGTTCCGGCGAGCACCCGCACCTGCTCGACCGCGCGGGTCGCGATCGGCCGCACGTCGATGTACTCGGCCGACAGTTCCTCGACGCCCGCGTCGAGCCTGCTGATCTCCAGCAGGTCGCCGAGCAGCGCCTCGAACCGGTCCAGTTCGTCGACCAGCAGCTCGGTGGAGCGGGCGAGGCCGGGCGGGAACTGCTCGCGCGACGCGTGCAGCACGTCGGCGGCCATCCGCACGGTGGTGAGCGGGGTGCGCAGCTCGTGCGAAACGTCGGAGGTGAACCGGCGCTGCAGGCCGCCGAACTCCTCGAGCTGGCGGATCTGGTTCTGGATGCTGGCCGCCATGCTGTTGTAGGAAACCGCGAGCTTGGCGAGGTCGTCCTCGCCCACGACGGCGAGCCGCTGGTCGAGGTCGCCGCCCGCGAACTGCTCGGCCGCCGCGACGGCCTGCCGGACCGGCCGCACCACCTGCCGGACCACCAGGTTCGTGATGCCGGCGAGCAACAGCAGCAGCACGATGCCCGCGACGAACAAGGTGTTCTGCACCGTCGACACGGTGGTCTGCTCGCTGGTCAGCGGAAACAGCAGGTACAGCTGCAGCGGGCTGGTCCCGGACAGCAGGGGCGTGCCGACGATCAGGTACGTGGTCCGCGCGCCGTTCTCGTCGACGGTGTGCTCGAGCCGGGCGAGATGATCGGCTTCGACGAACTGGCGCAGCCGCTCCGGCACCGAGCCGAACGGCCCGACATACACCGGATCGGTGTTGGACTGGCCGCGTCCGACGCTGGCCAGCACGGGATCGAAGGTGCCCGCGGTGGAACCCGCGCGCGACGAGGACGTGGTCGAGATCTTCTTGAGCGCGTTCTGCAACCGCGTGTGCAGCGCCTCCGTGGACTCGCCCCCGACGCCGACCAGCTCACGCGCGGCGGTGTCGGCCAGCGCCTGGGTCTGCTCGATCGCCGCGCGGCGCTTGGTGTCCAGCAGCCGTTCGGTGATCTGGTTCTGCAGGACCATGCCCAGCACGAACACCACGGCCGAGGACAGCGCGAGCGTCGAGATCGTGACGCGGAACTGCAGCGAGTGCTTCCACAGCTCGTTGAACGCCACCGCGCGGCGGCGGGCGAAAACCACGACCCGGCCGGAAAGCCGGGCCGCGGCGCGGACGGCGGCGCGAAGCCGCCCCGCGAAACCGGTCATTGGCGGATCACGGCGGGCCGGCCTTGTACCCGACTCCGCGCACCGTCAGCACCACCTCGGGGTGCTCCGGGTCCTTCTCCACCTTCGAGCGCAGGCGCTGGACGTGCACGTTCACCAGCCGGGTGTCGGCCGCGTGCCGGTAGCCCCAGACCTGTTCGAGCAGCACCTCGCGGGTGAACACCTGGCGCGGTTTGCGGGCCAGCGCCACGAGCAGGTCGAATTCGAGCGGGGTCAGCGGGATCGCCTTGCCCTCCCGGGTGACCTCGTGTCCGGGAACGTCGATCGCGAGGTCGCCGATGGTGAGCGATTCGGCGGGCTCGGCCTCGGTGCGGCGCATCCGGGCGCGCACGCGGGCGACCAGTTCCTTCGGCTTGAACGGCTTGACGACGTAGTCGTCGGCGCCGGACTCGAGGCCGAGCACGATGTCGACGGTGTCGCTCTTGGCGGTGAGCATGACGATCGGCACGCCGGACTCGGCGCGGATCGCCTTGCACACGTCGATGCCGTTCATGCCGGGCAGCATGAGGTCGAGCAGGACCAGGTCCGGTTTCAGCTCCCGCAGCGCGGGCAGCGCCCGCGAACCGTCCGCGACCACCGCGGTGTCGAACCCTTCGCCGCGGAGGACGATGGTGAGCATCTCCGCCAGCGCCGGGTCGTCGTCGACCACCAAGACACGTGCCTTCATGACCACATGTTCGCACTACCGCCCGCACCCGCGCGCACGACCCGCGCGTTTGACCACCGGAAAGATCAAGATCACCGACCCGGTTGGGCCATCCGGCGGCGTCGCGCGTCCGGGCGAGGGCCGATTCGCCCGCTCAGCCGAACAGATCGCAGCCAAGCGGTTACTGTTGCGCTATGCGGAACCAGGACTCGGGAAACGCAACGGGAAGCGCGGTGCAGTCCGTCGACCGGGCGATCACCGTCCTGGAGCTGCTGGCCCGCAACGGCGAAACCGGCATCACCGAGATCGCCGGCGAGCTTGGCGTGCACAAGTCCACCGCGTCCCGGCTGCTCAGTGTCCTGGAAGCACACGGAATGGTCGAGCAGCTCGGCGAACGCGGCAAGTACGCGATCGGGTTCGGGGTGGTCCGGCTGGCCGGTGCCGCGACCGGCCGGATGGACCTGGCGAAGCTCGGCAGGCAGACCTGCCAGACGCTCGCCGAGGAGCTGGGCGAGACGGTCAACATCGCGATCGCCGACGACGGCGTGGCGATCAACATCAGCCAGGCGCGCGGGTCGGCGGCGATCACCACGCAGAACTGGACCGGACAGCGCACGCCGCTGCACGCCACCTCCAGCGGCAAGGTGCTGCTCGCCGCGATGGACGAGGCCGGGCGCAAACGGGCGCTCGCGCACGAACTCGAGCAGTACACGCCGCGCACCACGGTCGACCGGGACGAGCTGGCGGCGGAGCTGGACCGCGTCGCCGAGGACGGTTACGCGGCCTGTTTCGAGGAGCTGGAGCTGGGCATGCACGCGGTCGCGGTGCCGGTGCGCGGGCCCGGCGGCGACGTCGTGGCGGCGATGAGCGCGTCCGGCCCGTCCTACCGGCTGTCCAAGCAGCGCATCCGGCAGATCGTCGCGCCGATGGCCGACGCGGCGCGGGAGCTTTCCGCCCAGCTGGGCTACTTTTCCGCGTGAACTCCCCGGCCGCGGCGGCTCTCTTGACAGCGCGCCCGCGATCCCGCAATTTGTGAGTTGCAGCAGACGGAACATCGATCTCCATCCGCAACGCGCCCGTCCCCGGCGGGCCGTTCGGCATGCCTGTCTCGTCCCGAGCCGGGCCGTCCGCGCGACGGCCGGCAGGCAGGAGGTACCTCGCGATGGCAGTGCGACCGCGGGTGGTCGTGATCGGAGCCGGGCTCCTCGGCTGCGCGGTCGCCGACGAACTGACCGAGCGCGGGTGGACGGACGTCACCGTGCTCGAACCGGAACCGGCGATCGCCTCGGCCGGGCCGGGGCTGCTGTTCCGCGCGCACGAGGACCGCACGGCGTCCGAGTTCGCGAAGTACACCGCGGAGAAGTACAGCGGGCTGACGGTCGACGGCGGCTGGTGTTTCCAGCCGGTCGGGAGCTTGGAACTCGCGACTACGCCGGGGCAGCTTCGCCAGCTGCGGCAACGGCTTGGCTGGGCGACGTCGTCCGGGGTGCGCGGTTATCTGCGCGAGCCGGGCGAATGCGCCCAGCTGCATCCGCTGCTCGATTCCGCGAAGGTGGTCGGCGGCCTGCACATTCCTGGCGACGGACTGGTCAAACCGGTCCGCGCGGCGCTCGCGCAGGCTCGTCGCGCCAAGGATCGAGGCGCGAAATTCCTTACCGGACAAGAGATTGTCGAGATCGTGCGCACCGCGGGCCGGGTGACCGCGGTGGCGACGGCGACCGATCGGTTCCGTGCCGACGTGGTCATCTCGTGCGCCGGAGTACGCGGCCCGCAGTTCGGCCGGATGGTCGATCTCGCCGTGCCGGTGGTGCCGATCGCCGTCGACCACGCTCGCACGACACCGCTGGCGCAGCTCTCCGGGGACAACGACCACTTCACCGAAGCGGACAAACCGATCCTGCGCGGTGCTGGGCTGTCGCTGCGCGAGCACGTCGACCGGCTGGGCATCAGCGCGCTGGGTCCGGTCGAAGCCGACGCCGCGTTCGCTCCGGCTGGCTTCGAGGAGTCGTGGACAGCCGCGCTCGGATTGGTGCCAGCGCTGGCGGACGCGAAGGTCGAGGAGGGCGTCCGGCAGCTCGTCCCGGGTACGCCGGACGGGTTGCCGCTGCTCGGCGAGCACCCGGACCTCGACGGGTTCTGGGTCGCCGAAGCGGTGGACTGCGCGCGGTCCGCCGGGGTCGCGAGGGAGCTGGCGCGCTGGCTGATCGAGGGGCAAGCGCACCTCGACCTGCAGTCTGTCGATCTCGCGCGGTTCGATCGGCTGCAGCTCGCGCCCGGACGCGTGCAGGAACGAAGCCTGACGGCGGCGGGCCATCCGCGGCCGACGACGGAACTGCTGCGGACCACGCCCTGCTACGAACGCGAAGTCGCGCTGGGCGCGGAGTTTCGCGATGAAGACGGCTGGGCTCGGCCCCAGCGGTACGCCGACAGCCGCGCGGAGGCCGTCGCGACGCGCAGCCGGGTGGCGTTGTTCGACCTGACCCCGCGGCGACGGCTGGAGATCACCGGCCGCGGCGCGCTGCCGTTCCTGCAGACGATGACCACGAACCAGCTCGACCAGCCGCCCGGATCGGTCACCGGCACGTTGCTGCTGGGCGAAGACGGCGGGGTCCGCAGCGATCTCACTGTGGCCCGGCTCGGCGTGGAGCAGTTTCACGTCGCCGCGCGGCACCATCGGGACGTCGCCTGGCTGCGCCGTCATCTGCCCGGCGACGGGTCGGTCCAGCTGCGCGAGACCACCGGCGGCACCTGCTGCCTCGGCCTGTGGGGGCCGCTCGCCGCGCGGGTGCTGCCCGAACTGTCCACATCGGACTCCAGGGCCTGGCGGACGTACGTCGGCGACGTACCGGTGACGGTGCTGCGCGTGTCGGAGGTGGGCGAACCCGGCTGGGAGCTGCACACCAGCGCGGATCTCGGCCGGTCGCTGTGGGATGCGCTCTGGGCGGCCGGGCAGCCGCACGGGATCGTCGCGGCCGGCGAGGAGGCACTGCGGAGCCTGCGAATGGAGGAAGGGCACCGAAGATGCGGCATCGACGTGACCACTGAGCACGATCCGTACGAGGCCGGTCTCGGGTTCGCGGTGCGGATGGACAAGGGCTACTTCCTCGGCCGGGACACGCTTCTCCACCGTTCTCCCGCGACAGTGCGCCGGAAACTGGTGTGCTTGGCCATCGACGACCCGCATTCCGTAATGCGGGGCCGGGAACCGGTGTACGTCGACGGCCGTCCGGCGGGGTACGTCACGAGCGGCGCGTACGGCTACACCATCGACAAAAACCTGGCCCACGCCTGGCTTCCCGTCGAGGACGCCCGGCCGCGCACCCCGGTGGAAATCGAGCACTTCGGGAAGCGGTTCGCGGCGAGGGTGGCCGCGGAGCCGTTGAGGAGCGGTGAATGACGCATTACGACGTGATCGTGATCGGTCTCGGCGGAATGGGCAGCGCGGCTGCCTACCGGCTGGCGCGACGGGGCCAGAAGGTGCTCGGGATCGACCAGTTCGCGCCGGTGCACAACCTCGGTTCGAGCCACGGCGGATCGCGGATCACGCGGCAGGCCTACCTCGAAGGTCCGGATTACGTACCGCTGTTGCTTCGCGCGCACGAGATGTGGGACGAACTGGAACGCGACACCGGACGGTCGCTGTTCACCCGGTGCGGCGCGGTGATGGGCGGCCCGCCGGAATCGCGCACCATCACCGGCAGCACGCTTTCCGCGGAGAAGTTCGATATCCCGCACGAATTACTGGACGCGGCCGAGATCCGGCACCGGTTCCCCACCATCGCCCCGGCCGAGGACGAGGTGGCGCTGTGGGAACCGGGTGCCGGCTTCGTATCGCCCGAAGGCAGTGTCGCCGCGCATCTGCAACTCGCCGCGCGCCACGGTGCCGAACTGCACCACGAGGAGCAGGTTTTCACCTGGACCAGCACGGAAACCGGGGTGCGCGTCGGCACCGCTTCGAGCTACTACACCGCCGAGCGGCTCGTGCTGTGTCCCGGCGCGTGGGCTCCGGTGCTGCTCGCGGATCTAGGCGTGGACTTCGAGGTGCAGCGTCAGGTTCAGTACTGGTTCGAACCGGCGGACGTCCGGGCGTTCACCGATCATCCCGTGTACCTCTGGGAAACCGCTGACGGCGGCCAGTTCTACGGTTTCCCCGCGCATACCGCGCAAGGCGTCAAAGTCGCTTCGCACATCGGCGGCTTGCCGTGCACCGCCGACACGATCGACCGGCGCGTGCACGATTCCGAGGTCAGCGCGGTCGCGACCGTCGTCGGTTCCCGGCTGCCGACGCTCCCGGCGACCTTCCGCCGCGCGGTGGCCTGCCTCTACACCAACACCCCGGACGAGCACTTCGTGATCGCCCCGCACCCGAAGCACCCCCGCGCGGTGGTGGCGTGCGGGTTTTCCGGGCACGGCTTCAAATTCGTGCCGGTGGTCGGGGAAATCCTCGCCGACCTGATCGTCGACGGCACCACGCGGCATCCGATCTCGCTGTTCGATCCGGCGAGGTTCACGCGGTAGCGAAGTAGTGCTCCTGCGCCAGGTCTTCAAGCAGGCCAGGGTGTTCCGGCTTCCAGTCGACCAGTTCGCGAGTGCGCGCGGCGGACGTCGGAGCGCCGGTCTGCACCATCGGCGCGAGGAACCCGAAGTGCGCCGCGGCTTCCTCCGGCGCGATGGACTTCGCCGGGACACCGAGCCGCGCGCCGATCGTCTCGGCGATTTGCCGGAGCGAGATGCCCTCGTCGCCGACCGCGTGCAGCGCGGCGCCAGCCGGAGCCTTCTCCAGCGCCAGCCGGTAGAGCCGGGCCGCGTCCAGCGTGTGGCCGGCGGACCAGCGGTTGGCCCCGTCCCCGACGTACGGCGAAACCCCGGCCGCGCGGGCGAACTGGATCATCAGCGGAACGAAGCCGTGCTTGTCGAGCGAACTGTGCACCGACGGCGGCAGCCGCACGACTGACGACCGGACACCGCGGTCAGCGAGCCCGAACACGTAGTTCTCCGCGTCGACCCGCCCGCCGCCGGGGAGCCGGTCGTCCTCGGTGAGGACGCGGCCGAGCCCGGCGAACATCATCGTTCCCGAGGTCGAAACTAGTGGTTTGCCGGTGCCGGCGACGGCTTCGCCGAGCGCTTTCAGTGCGGCGAGATCCGCTTCGACCGCGCCGCCGAAATCGCCGCTGGCCATCAGGTCGTGCTTGAACGCCAAGTGCACGACCCCGTCCGCCTCGGCGGCCGCCGCGCGCAGGCCGTCGAGATCGTCGAGGTCGCCGCGCCGCACCCGCGCGCCGCGTTCGGCGAGCGCCGCGGCGGAGGCGTCCGACCGGGCGAGGCCGACGACCTCGTGCCCGGCGGAAAGGAGTTCGGGAACGAGCGCCGAGCCGACGTGGCCGCTGGCCCCGGTGACGAAGATCCGCATGACTGGTCCTTCCGTAGTTGATGACACCTGGTGCCATCACTGTACGCCTGATGTCATCCGGTGTCATCACCTAGACTGGACGGCATGGGCCGCTGGGAACCGAACGCACGCCACCGTCTGGCGGAAGCCGCGCTCGACCTGTTCACCGAACGCGGCTACGACGAAACGACGGTCGCCGAAATCGCCGAACGAGCCGGGCTCACGAAGCGGACGTTCTTCCGCCATTTCGCCGACAAACGCGAAGTGCTGTTCGGCGGACAGGAAGAACTGACCCAGCTGTTCTCCGAGGGCATCGCCGGGGCGCCAGCGGACGCGACGCCGTTCGAAGCGGTCGCCGGGGCATTGGATGCCGTGGCGGCGGATTTCACCGGCGAGCGGCTGGCTCGGGCTCGGCAACGGCAGCCGATCGTGGCGGCGAACAACGATCTGCTCGAACGCGAATTGCTCAAGCGCGCCAAGCTGGTCGCGGCCATGCACGACGCGCTCGCCGCGCGTTCGATCGGCGAGCCGACCGCGACCGTCGCGGCGGAATTGGGCTGCCTCGCGTTCGGAACCGCTTTCCACCGATGGGTCGAGGCAGGGAACCGGCGAGAGTTCGGCGCGCTGGCGGCGGAAGCGCTGGACGAACTGCGCGCCGCGACCGCCGCGCTCGGCTAAGCGAGCAGCGACTTCGCCAGCGTCGGCAGATCCACGCCAGCCACACCGTCCAGCACATGCCACGGCGCGAGCCACGACGCCGCGGCCAACTCGTCGTACACCGCGGCACAACGCTGTTGCAGCGAATCGTCCGACTCAAACGCGTCGCGCGCTCGGTCCGCATCCGACGCTGCCCGGCGCACTGCTCGTTCGGCGGCGACCTCCGGGCTCACCCGCAACAGCAGGTGCGCGTCCGGCCGCGGCAGGCCGAACCGCGTCACCTCAAGGTCCCAAACCCACTGCACCACAGCACCATCGGCGTGCTCGCGCAGGCGCGCGGCCGCGTACGCGGCGTTCGAGGCGACGTAGCGGTCCAACAGGACGACGTCGTTCGCGGCGAGCAACGCGCGGATCTCGTCGGCCGCACCGCTGCGGTCGAGGGCGTAGAGCAACGCCATTCCGTACACCGAATCGGCGAGGTCGCCGTGCCCGCGATGCAGCGCTTCGCGCACCAGATCGGCGTGCACGCTGCGGCCGTAGCGAGGGAAGGCGAGACTGCCGACGCTCGCGCCCGCCTCTTCCAGCGCAGCAGTGAGCCCCTCGGACAGCGTGCGCTTGCCCGCGCCGTCCAGACCTTCGATTACGACCAGTCGCCCCACGCCGTCGAAGATACTTGGTGCGGTCCTCAGGCCGTCTCGCGGCGCGCGCGGACGTAGCCGAAGTAGCCGACCGGCACCGCGACCGCCAGCCCAGCGAGGCAGAGCAGCGGAATCCAGTCGTCACCGTGCGGCTGCGCCGGTGTGCTTTGGCCGTCCCTCGGCACCACCTCGCCGCGCGGCACGGACGTAAGGTGGGCGTTGCCGGTGCCGGCGGGCTGCGCCGCGCCCGCGCCCGGAGCCGACACCGGCAACGCCAGGCCCGTGAACGCCACGAGGAGCAGCAAGCGTCCAACGTGCCTTCGGCAAGTGGTCGAGGACCGCCGGACCCGCCCGGCAGTGCTCCCCACGTGATTCGGTTTCCCCAGCACCACGACGCACCTCCCGCCTAGACGTGGCCAGTGGTGGTCACAACGGTGAACTGGTCGATCACTCGGAGCAAGATGCTCGTCCGGTGACGAGGGTGTTCCGGGTCGGCCGTGGAACACGGAACGGTTACCCTTCCGTGGCCAAGCACACCAAACGGGGGCGGGACCCGTTACCGCGCGCTGCTAACGTGAACGTTCCGCGGCATTCACGCCCAGCGCACGGGCGGCGTTGAAGGGACAGCGGTGGCACGAGACGGGGATGGCCCACTGATCATGGAACCTGGCCGGCGCGGCGCGGGTGAACTGCCGCCCGAGCTTGGCGAAGCTTTGCGCTCCGGAGAGTTCCACCATGCGCTGCGGCTCGCGATCGCGCATCGCGGGCTGTCGCTCGCCCGGCTGCGCGCGCACCTCGCGCTCCGCGGCGTCCACATCGGACAGTCGACGCTGAGCTACTGGCAGCGCGGCCTCCGCCAGCCGGAGGTGCCGAAGGCGCTGCCCGCGGTCCGCGCGCTGGAGTCGGTGCTGCAGTTGCCGGCGGACTCGCTGGTGGTGCTGATCGGCCCGCGCACCGCCCGCGCGCGCGGGCACCAGGCGGCGGCGTCGTTCCACGACCTGCGCTCGGGCGAGATGGGCGCGATCGTCGAGCAGCTGATGAGCGACCTCGGCGCGGCTCCGGCGTCCCGGCAGTCCAACTCCGACCTGGAAATGCTGTCGGTGCACGACCAGATCACCATCGACGAGCAAAAACATCAGGTTAAATTCCGCACCCGGCTGGTCACCCGCGCGCGCAGGCACGGCCCGGACCGGTACGTGGCGGTCTACAACGGCGATCCCGGCTGCCGGATCGACGACGTCGAGCTGATCACCGCGGAAGGCTGCCGCGTCGGCCGGATCCGCAGGCATCCCGCGCGCGAGACGATGGCCACCGAGCTCCTTTTCGACCGGAAGCTCGCCGAGGGCGAAATCCATGTCTTCTGCTTTGAAATCCACGACAATTCCGCGGTCACCTTCCCCGGGTACTACCGGATGCTCCGCGACCAGTGCGCGAGCTATTTGCTGCAACTGCAGTTCGCGCCGACCGCGATGCCCGCGCGAATCACCCGGGAAGTCCGCGCCCGCGACGACGCGCTGCCGGTCGAGGCGGAGGAATTGCCGTGCGACACCGGCGGCGTGACGAGCGGATATTTCCGCGACACCGGACCAGGGCTGGCCGGCATCGCGGTGGAATGGAACTGACTCAATCGCGGGAAGACGTCACGGAGTACCGGGCGACGGTGGTGCGGACGGCCTCGTCGACCACCTCGGCGACGCGTTCGGCGCTCACCTCCCAGCCCGGCACCAGGAGCGTCGGCCAGAAGACGTAGTTGGAGATCATGCCCAGGAACTGGGTGGCCGCGAGGTCCGCGTCCTCGACCCGCACCGTTCCCGCCGCGTGCTCGGCAAGGAGATAGCTGCGCACGGACTCGAAGTACGGCATCTTTCCGCGCGAGAACTGGGCATCGGCCAGCTCTGGGAACCGCGGCAGCTCGGCGATGACGATCCGGAACAGGTCGGTCATCTGGGCCCGGCCCAGCAGTTCGGCGTAACGGCGACCGATGCTGGTGAGCCCGTCCACGACGTTGCCCGCCGGCGGAGGAGCCTCCTCGTCCTCGGTCGACCATGACTCGGTCACGATGGCGTCGAACAGGGCGGCTTTGGTCGGAAACTGCTTGAACAAGGTGGCCCGCGAAACGCCCGAGCACTCCGCGATCCGCGCCAGCGACGTCCGGTCGTAGCCCAGCTCGAGAAACAGCGCCGTCGCGGCCTTCACGATCAACGCGCGCTTCTCCTGGGCGACGCGCTGGTGATACGTCGGCACGACCTTGCTCATAGGGCCGAGCATACGAGGTGAGTGGCTTGACTCGCCACTCATGCCGATCTAGCGTCGTGGGTGGTGAGTCACCTGGCTCACCACCCACGTACCGAAGGACCATTCGATGCCCCGCTTCGACAACCAGACCGTGCTCGTGACCGGCGGAGCCGGTGGCCAGGGCTCAAGCCACGTGCGCGCCTTTCACGCGGAGGGAGCGAACGTGGTGATCGGCGGAATCGACGCGCAACGCGGCACCGCTCTCGCCGACGAACTCGGGCCCCGCGCTCGCTTCACCCACCTCGACGTCACCGACGAAAGCTCGTGGTCCGCCGCCGTACTAGCCGCCGAAAGCACCTTCGGTGCCTTGAACGTGCTCGTCAACAACGCGGGCATTCAGAACCCGCCAGCAACAATCGAGCACACAGACCAGGCCACGTGGTCGCGCATTCTCGACGTGAATCTCACCGGGACTTTCCTCGGCATCAAGGCCGCCGCCCCCGCTTTGCGCCGCGCGGCAGGGGGATCCATCGTCAACATCGCCTCGATCATGGGCCTGGGCGGCACCGCGCATTACGCGCCGTACGTCGCCAGCAAGTGGGCCGTGCGCGGCCTCACCCAGACAGCCGCACTCGAACTCGGCCGCGACCACATCCGCGTAAACACCATCCACCCCGGCGTGATCGCGACCCCCTTCATCCACGAACCAGCAGCCGGTGCCACCGCGGCGATCGCCGACTTCTACTCACCCGAGCCGTTCGCCATCCCCCGCCTCGGGGAGCCGACGGACGTCACCCGGCTTCTCCTGTTCCTCACGTCCTCAGACGCGTCGTTCATCACGGGGTCGGAGTACGTCATCGACGGCGGGCTCCTCCTCGGCCCCGCACTTCAGGCCGCATGAGCACTCCAGACCCGACTTTGTCCCATCTGCCCGACCACGTCCGGCGAGCCATCGAGATCACCCCCGCCGCGGGCACCGGGGAACGGATCATCGACATCACGACGTTGGGACGCCGCACTGGCCGGGCCCGCCGCATCGAGATTTTCTTCTACCGGGCCGCGGGCGCCACCTACCTGTGCAGCGGCGCCGGCGGTGCCGCGACCGACTGGCATGCGAACCTTCTCGCCCATCCCGACTTCGTCTTCCACCTCAAGAACAGGATCCGCGCGGATCTGCCCGCCCGGGCCACGCCGGTCACCAGCCCGGCCGAACGTCAGGCCGTACTGGCGGAGATCGTCGCGGATCTCAATCAGCCCCACGACCCCGGCACCATCCGGCCGACCCGGCTCGAAGACTGGGCGGACAGCCGGCTGATGCGCATCAGCTTCCTCCATCGGCCGTGACGCGTCCGCCGCCCCGATCCGACCCGCGGCCGCTTTACCCGTCCACCCGCTGCGGAGTGCCCTTGGTGATCCGGACCAGCTCGTCGAACGTCGTCGGGAACACGGCGTTCGGCGTGCCCGCCGCGGCCCACACCTCGGCGTACTCCCGCAACGCCTCGTCCACCACCGTCTCCAGCGGCGCCGGATGCCCGACCGGCGACACCCCGCCGATCACCTGCCCGGTGGCCGCCCGCACCTCGTCCGGCTTGGCCCGGCGGATCCGGCCGCGCCCGAGCCGGGCGGCGAGCGCCTCGACGTCCACCCGGTGCGCGCCGCTGGTCAGGACCAAGAGCGGCGCGTCGTCAGCCATGAAGACCAGGCTGTTCGCGATCGCGCCGACCGGGCAGCCCAGCGCGTCCGCCGCCTCGGCCGCCGTCCGCGTGGACTGCGGGAGACTCCTCGCCTGGCCCGCGACCCCTGCCTCGTCGAGCGCGTCCTGCACATTTCGCATCGCCGACATCCACACACCTCCAGCTGTTCTGTAAACAGAACACTAGACTAGGCCGGGTGTCGACGTCACCCGCCCCCGACGGCCGCGCGCTCGCCGCAGCGGTCGGCACCCGCATCCGCACCCTGCGCACCCGCACTGGCGTCGGCCTGACCACGCTCGCCGCGGACAGCGGTCTCGGCAAGGGAACCCTGTCGGAACTGGAAAACGGCCGCCGCAACCCGACGCTGGACACGCTGTTCGCCATCGCCACCGCGTTGTCGATCCCGTTGAGCGACTTGCTCTTCGGCGACGACGGCGTAGCCGAAGCCCACGGCGACAGCGTGGCCGCGACCCTGCTCGGCCGATGGGAGGACCCGGAGGGCGTGACCGAGGTGTACCGCCTGACGATCCACGAACGGGTCCAGCTGTCGCATCCGCACAGCCCTGGAGTGCGGGAGGTGCTGACCGTGCTGACCGGAACGGCGGAGGTGGGACCGGTTTCAGCACCGGTGACGATTTCGGCGGCGGGGACGCATACGTTTATCGCGGAAACGGACCATATTTATCGCGGAATCGACGGACCGGCTACCGCGGTGCTGACGATGCGGTATCCGCGTTAGAAACACTGAAGCCGCCCCGAAACGCATTCCGGGGCGGCTTCAGTGTCAGCGATCAGTAACGGTAGTGCTCAGACTTGAACGGGCCTTCGACATCCACGTCGATGTATTCCGCCTGCTCCTTCGACAGCTTCGTCAGCTCGCCGCCCAGGGCTTCCAGGTGGATCCGGGCCACCTTCTCGTCCAGCTTCTTCGGGAGGCGGTAGACCTCCTTGTCGTACTCCTCGGTCTTGGTGAAGAGTTCGACCTGCGCGATGACCTGGTTCGCGAAGCTGTTCGACATCACGAAGCTCGGGTGCCCGGTCGCGTTGCCCAGGTTCAGCAGCCGTCCCTCGGACAGCACCAGGATGCTCTTGCCGTCCGGGAACACCCACTCGTCGACCTGCGGCTTGATGTTCACGCGCCGCACGCCGGGGTAGCGGGCGAGGCCGGCCATGTCCAGTTCGTTGTCGAAGTGGCCGATGTTGCCGACGATCGCCTGGTGCTTCATCCGCGCCATGTGCTCGACCATCACGACGTTCTTGTTGCCGGTGGTGGTCACGTAGATGTCGCCCTCGTCCAGCACCGTCTCCAGGCGCTTGACCTCGTAGCCGTCCATCATCGCCTGCAGCGCGCAGATCGGGTCGATCTCGGTGATGATCACCCGCGCGCCCTGGCCGCGCAGCGATTCCGCCGCGCCCTTGCCGACGTCGCCGTAACCGCAGACCACCGCGACCTTGCCGCCGATCAGCACGTCGGTGCCGCGGTTGATGCCGTCGATCAGCGAGTGCCGGATGCCGTAGCGGTTGTCGAACTTCGACTTGGTCACCGAGTCGTTCACGTTGATCGCCGGGAACAGCAGTTCACCCGCGGCCGCCAGCTGGTACAGCCGCAACACGCCGGTGGTGGTTTCCTCGGTGACGCCCTTCACGCTCTGCCCGATGGCGGTCCACTTGCCCTTGTCCGCCGCGACCGACGCGCGCAGCAGTTCGAGGAAGACCTTCCACTCCTCCGGGTCCTCGTCGTCGGCGGCCGGGACCACGCCCGCCTTCTCGTACTCGGCACCCTTGTGCACCAGCATGGTGGCGTCGCCGCCGTCGTCGAGGATCATGTTCGGGCCTTCGCCCTCCCACGTGAGCATCCGCTCGGTGCACCACCAGTATTCCTCGAGCGTTTCGCCCTTCCACGCGAACACCGGGACGCCCTTGGGCTCCTCGGGCGTGCCGTGCGGCCCGACGACGACCGCGGCCGCGGCGTGGTCCTGCGTGGAGAAAATGTTGCACGAAGCCCAGCGCACCTCCGCGCCCAGCGCCACCAGCGTTTCGATCAGCACCGCGGTCTGCACGGTCATGTGCAGCGAACCGGCGATTCGCGCGCCACGCAGCGGGTACACCTCGGAGTATTCGCGACGCAGCGCCATCAGGCCGGGCATCTCGTGCTCGGCGAGCCGGATTTCCTTCCGGCCGAACTCAGCGGCCTCGAGATCGGCGACGGCGAATTCGAGGCCGCCCCGGGTGTCGTGCCGCTTGACAACGCTTTCGGGGGTCATAGTGCGGTTCCTCCAAGGTTTGATGGCACCTGAACAGTACCGTTGTCGGCTCGACCCTGACTCGAACGGATGAGGAGAGAACCACCGTGCCCGCCCCGCTCCCCGGCCCTGACACCCGCATCGTCGAAATGAGGGTGTCCGGACTCGTGGGCACGAGCGGTGAGACGCTCCTCGACACGGTCCAGACCGTCGACGTCGCCGGCGACGGACTCGGCCGCGTGGTGCGCCCGGCCGACCGGCTGCGCCGCCCGGCACCGGGTCCGGTGGTGCCCGCGCTCGGCCGGTCGATCCCGCGCACCGTCGAAGGCTACCTGTGGAGCGGCATGACGTCCGGCGGCCTCGCGAAGGCCGTGTGGGCGCTGCTGTTCCCGTTCTCGCTGGCGAACGTCGCGTTCTGGATGCTGCCGCCTGCCCACCGGGGCCGCTGGCTCGGCGGGCTGTGCCGCGGCCTGCTGCGGATCGCCGCGGTGCTGCTCACCATGTTGCTGGTCAGCCAGGTCGCGGCGGCGGTCCTGGATCTCGTCGCGACGCAATGCCTCGCGCCCGGACGCGCCTGCCTCACCTGGGTGCCCCCGGAACTGCGCACGGGACCGCTGCGGATCGGCGTCGGCGTGGCGGTGCTCCTGGCGCTGGTGTACGCGCTGCACCGGATCTCGTCCACGAACTGGCGGGTGCGTCCGCCCGACCATCCCGGCCGCAAAGGCATGCCGATGCGGCTGCGCGCCGACCCGGAAGCGCCCGGAATGTCCGCGACGCACGCGGTGGCCGCGCTCGCCTGCATCGCATTGTTATTGCTGGGCGGGCCTTTCCGCGTGCCCACGGAAATCCCCCGATTGGTCGCCTGGATTTGCACCCTCGCGCTGGTGCTCGCCGTCCTGGTCGGCGGCGCGATCGGCAGCGACACCGGACCCATCGCCCGCCGGAGCCTGGTCACCTTCGCGACGCTCCTGGTCATCTTCGCCGCCGTGCTGGCCACGCCGGTGAACAACCGACTGCCCGGCGTCGACAACACCGTCGAAGGTCTCGGCGGCTCGCTGATCGTCGTCACCCTGCTGTTCGCGCTCGCGCTCATCCCGTCGGCGCTGCTGGCCCGCGCAGCCTGGCGAGACCGCCCACGCCGGCTCCGCCCCTGGCTCGGCGGCTGGGCCGCGGCCCCGGTCCTCGCACTGGCCGGCCTGCTCGGCGGCGGTTTCGGCGCCGGGCTGGCGATCGCAGTCCGAAAACTGCTGCGCACCGACAAGCTGCTCTTGCCCGAGACGTACGACCTGGTCACTGTCCTGTGGGGCGGCGGGCTCGGCCTGATGGCGTTGCTGGCCGTCGCGGGCTACGCGATCGCCATCCCGCTGCGCCGGCGCCGCCGCGGCATCCCGCCGATCGTCGAACTGATGGAGCACGACGAGCAGCAGGAACAAGACGCCGCACGGGCTTGGGCACGCTCGGCCTGGGAACGCCGCCACCTGCACCACCTGGCCCTGATCGTCGCGCTGGGCCTGTGCGTCGGCGCGATCACCCTGCTGGTCGTGCGATTCGGCTTCAACCTGCAACCAGGCTGGTTCACCCCAGTCTCGGCGATCGGCGTGTTCGCGCTGGGCGCTCTCGCCGCTGGCCTGCTGCGAGTGGTCTACTCCGCGGCGCGTTCCCCGCAGCGAAGCCGGCACCTAGGCGCCCTCGCCGACCTCGTGTCGTTCTGGCCGCGCGCAGCACACCCTGGAATACCGCCGTGCTACGCGCTCAAAGTCGTGCCCGAACTGGCGGACCGCGTGAAGGAACACCTAGCCGAACCCGGCACCCGAGTCGTGCTGTCCGGGTTGAATCTCGGCAGCATCCTCACGGTGCTTACGGCCGCCCAACTGTGCGCCGAACTCCCCCAGACGAACGCGACCGAGTCGGCCTCCTCACCGCTGGATCACCGTTGCAGTGGGGTTACCAGCGCGCTTTCCCGGCCGTCCTGCCGCAGGATTCGCTGGCTGATCTCTTCTCCTCGCTGGACGGCCGCTGGCGCGCCCTATGCCGAGGCACCGACATCTTCGGCGGCGGCGTCACCACCTGGCGACACCAAACGAGCGGCGGTCACCTGCTAGGCGAGGGCTACCTGCCGGAAGGAAAATGGGGCGCCCTGGAAACCACCCCAGACGACGCAGGCGTCCTGATCCTCGGCGGCGACCACTGGCTCCCCGACCCCCTGCGAGCCCCCGACGGCCGCAACCGCTGGGCCCCCGGAGTCCTCAAACACACCGAGTACCTGGCCGATCCAGAGTGGGACAACGCGGTAGCCATGGCCGCAGGCCTAGGCCGCCCCAACGGCGGCCCCCGCCCCCTAGGCGAACAAGGCTCCCTCTTCGGCGACCTACCCCGCCCCCGCTAGTCCCGCCCACCACGAACCGCAGCCGATGCACCCAACAATCGGTGCACCCAGCCCCTCCCCCGCACCCCGATACGAAGCCTCTCTGCGGTTCGGGGGTGCTTGTCAAGGCATCTTTCCCGCCTTGACAAGCACCCCCGAACCGTCAGCACACTTGGGCTTCGGGGTGCCCCACCGCAACCGTCAGTTAGTACCCCGACGCCGCAGCTTCAGCAGCACCAACAACCCGCCACCGGCAACAATCAACACCCCAGCAACCCAGAACAGCCAAGCGTTGTCGAACCCAGTGTTCGCCAACCCCCCACCAGTCCCATTCTGATTCCCGGCAGGAACCACAGCCGGAGCACTAGTCGTAGCAGGCGCAGAAGTCGCCCCACTCGGTGCAGGCGAGGTCGTCGGAGCCCCCGGCGTCGTGGTCGGAGCTTCCGAAGTCGGCTGCCCCGGAGTCGTAGTCGGCGTCTCCGAAACCGGCGGCTTGGTCGGCGCGGTCTTGGTGCCGCAGGCGAACCAGTGGCTGATCGTCGGCAGCTGGTCGCCGCGGTTGAACGGCGAGCGCAGCTTCTCCCACGGCGGCGTGGCCGACAGGCCCTTCTTGCCCGGCACGTACACGTTGAACCCGGGGCCGCCCTTGACCACGATCGCGGTGACCGTGACGCCCTCGCGCACGGCCGTGATGTTCAGGTACTGGTCCTTCTCCGTGCCGCCGGTGACGGTGAGGTCGCCCGCGGCGAGCAGGTCGCCGGGCACCTTCGCGTCGACGCACGTGCTCGCCTTGCCCTCGACTGGCTTCGCCCGGTCGTCGTCCGTGGTGCAGGCGAGCGCCGAGGTCGCGGTGCCGAGCAGGGCCAGTCCGGCCACCGCGGCGACCGTGAAACCGGCGCGAAGTCTGGTGCTGATGGGCATGGAGTTACTCCTCAGGGAAAAATCCGAACGGGGGATAAGACACGCGGAGAACTGCGACCCTCCGTAGGAACCCCGACCACTGTTCGTGCGAATTACCCGAGAGTGATTAACCCGTCAGAGGGAAGACGACGCGGAGGGTATCGCACCATCCCGAGCCCTTCCCTGGTGGCCCCGGACCACCGCCTGAACCGAGATCCGCGAGTTGCGCATCCGTGATGCGACCACGCGAAACGGCCCGCCGCCCACACTGGGCGACGGGCCGCTGAGCAGCGAAAACAGGTCAGTCGGAAACCGGCGGCGCGGGTTCGGAAACCACCCCGCCCTGCGCCACGCCCGACTGCCGCTTCCCGAGCAGCGAATGCCGGCGGCTGTAGACGAAGTAGATGACCACGCCAACTGCCATCCACACGACGAACCGCAGCCAGGTCAGCACGGTCAGGTTCAGCATCAGCCACAGGCAGGCCAGGATCGCCAGCGGCGCGATGATCCACACGCCCGGCACGCGGAACGCGCGCGTCAGGTCCGGCCGGGTCTTGCGCAGCACCAGCACGCCCGCGGACACGAGGATGAACGCGAACAGCGTGCCGACGTTGACCATTTCCTCGAGCTTGTCGGCCGGGAAGAACGTCGCGCCCGCCGCGACCAGCGCGCCGACCACGAGCGTCGCGCGCTTCGGCGTCCCGCGGTCGCTCGTCTTGGCCAGCGAACGCGGCATGAGGCCGTCACGGGACATCGCGAAGATGATCCGCACCTGACCGAGCATCAGGACCATGACGACGGTGGTCAGACCGGCCAGCGCGCCGACCGAGATGACGTTCGCGGCCCAGTCGACGCCGTTCGCGGAGAACGCGGTGGCGAGCGTCTTGTGGCTGCCGTCGCCCGCGGCGGTCGAGAGGTCGGTGTAGGGCACCATGCCGACGACCACGAGCGACACGGCGACGTACAGCACGGTCACGATCGCCAGCGAGCCGAAAATGCCGCGCGGCACGGCTTTCTGCGGGTTGCGGGTCTCCTCCGCGGTGGTCGCGACGATGTCGAACCCGATGAACGCGAAGAACACGATCGACGCGCCGGCCAGCAGCCCGAAGATGCCGAACGAACTGCTGCCGCCGCCCGCGATGAGCGAGAACAGCGACTGGTCGACGCCGCTGGACCCGGAACCGGCCGGCTTGCCCTCGGGGACGAACGGCGTGTAGTTGCTGGATTTGATGTAGAAGAAGCCGAGAATGACCACGAACAGCACGACGGCGACCTTGATGCCGGTGATCACCATCGAGAACCGCGAGGACAGCTTCGTGCCGAGCACCAGCAGTGTCACCAGCGCCGCCACCACGATGAACGCGCCCCAGTCGATGCCGAAACCGCCGCCGAGATCGATCGACGTCTTGGTTCCCTTGCCGAAGATGTACTCCAGCACCGTCTGCAGATAAGACGACCAGCCCTTGGCGACCGCGGCGGCGCCGACGGCCAGCTCCAGGATCAGGTCCCAGCCGATGATCCACGCCATGAACTCGCCGAAGGTGGCGTAGGAGAACGTGTACGCGGAGCCCGCGACCGGGACGGTGGAAGCGAATTCGGCGTAACACAACGCCGCGAGCGCACAGGCGATCGCCGCGATCACGAACGCCACGGACACCGACGGCCCGGCGAAGTCGCCCGCCGTGCGCGCGGTGAGCGTGAAGATGCCGGCTCCGATGACCACCGCGACGCCGAAGACCGTGAGGTCCCAGGCGCTCAGGTTTCTGCGGAGTTTCGTCTCCGGCTCATCGGTGTCCGAAATGGACTGCTCGATTGACTTGGTGCGCCACAACCCAGTGCCGGGCAACGTTGACCTCCTGCGGTGACCTTCGTGGGGACCGGGCGCCACCCTAGCGTGTCAGTTGGGCGCCAGCTGCCCGGACAGTCAGCGCGCCTCGCGGTCGAGGTCGGGTTCCAGGTAAATCAACGTCGCGACCGGGACCTTCGCGCGCACGCGGGCCTCGGCGTCGTCGATCGCGGTGGCGATCGCGGCGGTGTCGAGGCCGGGCACGAGCGCGAGCTTCGCGGCGACCAGCAGCTCGTCCGGGCCGAGATACTGGGTGCGGATGTGGATGACGCGCTCGACCTTGCCCGCGGCCAGTTCGTCCACAATGGTCTCGAGATCGGTTTCGGTCGCGCCCTCGCCGATCAGCAGGCTCTTCATCTCCACGATCAGGATGATCGCGATGACGCCGAGCAGCACGCCGATCATGACCGTGCCGATGCCGTCGAACACCGGATCGCCGGTCAGCACCGACAAGCCGACGCCGAGCAGCGCGAACACGAGGCCGAGCAGCGCACCGGAGTCCTCCAGCAGCACGACCGGCAGCTCAGGCTCCTTGGCCTGGCGGATGAACCGCCACCAGCTCGCGTTGCCCTTGATCTTGCGCGACTCGCCCATCGCGGTATAGAAGCTGTAGCCCTCGAGGCAGATCGCGACGACCAGAATGATCACCGCGACGACCGGCGTCTCCAGCGGCTGCGGTTCGAGGATCTTGTGAATGCCCTCGTACAGCGCGAACGCCGCGCCGAGGGTGAAGAGCATGAGCGCGACGATGAACGAGTAGAAGTACCGCTCCCGGCCGTAGCCGAACGGATGCTCGCGGGTGGCGCGCCGCTTGGACGTCTTCTGCCCGAGCAGCAGCAGCCCCTGGTTCGACGTGTCGGCCAGCGAGTGCACCGCCTCGGCCAGCATCGACGACGATCCGGTGACCACGAAGCCGACGAACTTGGCCACCGCGATCCCGGCATTGGCGGCGAGCGCCGCGATGATCGCCTTGGTTCCCCCGCCAGTTGACACTTACCCGCTCCCTGCTCGCGCCCGAATTGCCCGGTGGGAGCCTAGAGGAGCCTTGGCGGCGGGAAGCACCGGACCTGACAACCGGCAGGCCAGATCACAACTCGCACGACCCGGCGGTAGCCCGGAACAGCTGCGTCCGCACCCCGCCCATCGGGCGGATCCGCACCGCCGGGTCCGCGGCGGGCAGCCACACCGACTGGCCTCGCCGCAGTTCCACCCGCTCGCCGTCGGAAGCGAGCACCAGCAGGTCGCCCTCCGTGCACAGCAGGATCTGCGGCCCGGCCGAATCGACCTCCAGTTCGGCGTCGTCGCCTGCCGCCCATTCGACCCGCGACAGTTCGAATTCCGGGGCGTCCGTGTGATAGACCGCCATCCGCTGGCCGGCGCATTCTCCGTGCTGCACCGGCATTTCGCCGCACGCGAAGTCGACCACGCGCAGCAGTTCGGGGACGTCCACGTGCTTCGGGGTGAGGCCGCAGCGCAGGATGTTGTCCGAGTTCGCCAGGATCTCCACCGCGGTGCCGTGCAGGTACAGGTGCAGGTTCCCGGCGGGCAGGTAGATCGCCTCGCCCGCGCGCAGGGTCAGGCGGTTGAGCAGCAACGCGGCGAGCACCCCGGCGTCGCGCGGGTGGGTCTCGCCCAGTTCCAGGATCGTGCGGCATTCCGTCGCGAACTCGCCGTGGTCCTGGACGTGCCGGACGCACGCGTCGAGCACCTCCGGCAGCAGCTCGTCCAGCGCGGACTGCGGCAGCGTGATCCACGTGGTGAACAGCGCGCGCAGACCGGCCGGGTCCGGCTGTGCTTCCAGCAGCCCGGTGTATTTGCCCAGCCCGGGGGTCTCGATCGCCTTCAGCAGCTTGACCGTGCGGTGCGGGTCGCGGAAACCGGCCAGTGCGTGGAACTCCGTCAGCGCGCAGACCAGCTCCGGCTTCGCCGTCGGGTCCGGGTAGTTGCGGTTGGCGGCGTCACGCGGGATGCCCAGCTTCTCTTCGCGCGCGTGGCCCTCCGCGGCCTGTGCCGCCGACGGGTGCGCCTGCATCGACAGCGGCTCCTCCGCCGCCAGGATCTTCAGCAGGAACGGCAGCCGGTTGCCCCAGCGCCGCGCGCAGTCCTCGCCGAGCTGGCCGACCGGATCGGCGTCGACGAGTTCGAGCAGGCTCAGTTCGGTGCCGTCCGGGCCGAGCACGTGCGACGGGTCCCCCGGGTGCGCTCCCATCCACAGCTCGGCTTCGGGGTGCGGCGCCGGCACCGGACGGCCCTGCAGCTGCGGGATGGCCGTTCGCGATCCCCAGGCGTAGGGCCGTACGGCGTTGCGCAACAGCTCCACTGTCAACTCCCAATCCTTCCCGTCGGCACTGAGCCGACGCACGCGGCGGCGGAACACCGCCTGCCCGCGTTCCCCCTGCTCCCTCAGGCGGAGGCCGGTTCGTATCTCCCGGCCCCGCCGATGCTGCCCGCCGCCAGGCCCAGGTACACCGCGGCCAGCTCGAACCGCAGCGCCAGCACCGCGGCGCGGACGATCTCGTCGGCCTCGATCTCCTCGGCGGGCGCGATCAGGTCCGCACCCGGCAGGAACTCCTCGGCTTGGTACCGGGCGGCCTCGGTGGCCGGACCGGTCCGCACCGACAGCAGCAGCACCCGGGTGGCGACTCCACCAGGAGAGTCGTCCGGATCAGCGAAAATGTCTCGCTCCACGCCGCCCGATTGTGCGACCCGGCGCAACGCCGGGCGGGCCAGCGCCTGCCGGTAGTCCTCAACATCGCACACCAGCGCGGCGTGCGCGGCGAACGCGTGCGCCGCGTGCTCGCCGACCGCCACCGCGACCGGGTCGAGCCCCCACAGCAGCGGCACCCGGTCCGCGACCCGCAGCGCGAGCGCTTTCGCCGGATTGGCGAACGACTCGCGTGCCAGGTAATCCTTCTCCGCTTCCAGGTCGAGCTGATCGGCCAGTGCCTGCACGTCCGCGACCAGCAGGCCGAGCGCGTTCGCGGTGAGCAGCCCGGCGGCCAGCCCGCGCGGGAACGCCAGCTCCGGCGGCACCGGAACGCGCGGCGCGAGCAGCACGCCCTTGCCCGCCACCGACGCCGCGACCGGCCCCTCCGCCGGCGCGGACAGCACCACCGACGCGCCGAACCGGGCGGCGCGCTCCAGCGAAGCGGCCAGCTCGCGGTCGCCCGCGTCGTCGGTGTGCGCGAACACCACGTCCAGCGCGCCGATCCAGGCCGGGACCGATTCGGCCACCACGACCGGTACCGGGCACGACGGCGTGAGCAGCGCGGCCAGCAGCCGGGTGAGCGTGCGGCTCACCCCTGGCCGGTCGATGAGCACCAGCGAACGCGGACGGCCGACGTCCAGCCGCTCGCTCAGCTCCAGTTCGGCCGCCGCCTCGGCGGTGGCCCGCACCTGCGCGCCCGCCATCGCGGCGGCGCGCAGCAACCCCCGCGGTCGGCGTCGGCCAGCCGCGCGGAGTCGTCGAGCAGGGAATCGTCAAGCATGGTCAAGCACTGTCGCCGTGATCAGCGTCCGGCCCGGCCGAGCCGGGCAGCGTCGCCTCGTCGAGCAGCAGCACCGGGATCCCGTCGCGGACCGGGTACACCCGGCCGCAGTCGGTGCAGGTCAGCGCGTCGGCCTCGGCGTCGTCCGGGGTGCCGGGGCGCAGCGGCGCGTGATCCGGCGACGGGCACGCGAGGATCTCCAGCAGCTGTGCGTCAAGCGTGATGGCCATAGTTCCTCCATACCACGCGTCGTTGGGGAGTTGAGGGCGCCTTCCGGACACAATCCGGCGCCAGCCGGTCAGGCTCGGACAAGGGCCAGCACCTCGGCGGTGAGCGCTTCGACGGCGGCCCGGTCGGCGGCCTCCACGTTGAGCCGCAGCAGCGGTTCGGTGTTGGAGGGGCGCAGGTTGAACCACGCGCCGCCGGGCAGCTGCACGGTGAGCCCGTCCAGCTCGTCGATCTCGACGCCGGACTTGCCCGCGTACGCGTCCTTCACCGCGAGCATCCGCGCGACCTGGTCGCTGACCGTCGAGTTGATCTCGCCGGACGCCGCGTAGCGCGAGAAGTCCTGGGTGAGCGCGGACAGCGGCCCGTTCTGCTCGCCGAGCGCGGCGAGGACGTGCAGCGCGGCGAGCATGCCGGTGTCGGCCCGCCAGAAGTCGCGGAAGTAGTAGTGCGCGGAGTGCTCGCCGCCGAAAATCGCACCGGTACGGGCCATCTCGGCCTTGATGAAGGAGTGCCCGACCCGCGTGCGCACCGGCTTGCCGCCGTGCTCGGCGACGATCTCGGGCACGCCCTTCGACGTGATCAGGTTGTGGATGACCGTGCCGCCCGGCTCCTTCGCCAGCTCGCGCACCGCGACCAGAGCGGTGATCGCGCTCGGCGACACCGGCTCGCCGCGCTCGTCCACGACGAAGCAGCGGTCCGCGTCGCCGTCGAACGCCAGCCCGGCGTCCGCGCCGACCTCGCGCACCTTGGCCTGCAGGTCGACGATGTTGGCCGGGTCGAGCGGGTTGGCCTCGTGGTTCGGGAAGGTGCCGTCCAGCTCGAAGTACATCGGCACGATGTCGATGGGCAGTCCCTCGAACACGGTCGGGACGGTGTGCCCGCCCATGCCGTTGCCCGCGTCGACGACGACCTTGAGCGGCCGCGAACCGGACAGGTCGACGAGGTTGCGCAGGTAGGCGGCGTAATCGCGGAGGACGTCGCGCTCGGAGACGGAGCCGCGCTGGCCGTCGAAGGCGGGGACGCCCTGCTCGACGGTGTCGCGGATCTCAGCGAGGCCGGTGTCCTGCCCGACCGGGGAGGCACCGGCGCGGCACATCTTGATGCCGTTGTACTTCGCGGGGTTGTGGCTCGCGGTGAACATCGCGCCCGGCAGGTTCAGCGAGCCGGAGGCGAAGTAGAGCTGGTCGGTGCTGGCCAGGCCGATCGACACCACGTCGAGGCCCTGGGAGGTCACCCCGTCGGCGAACGCCGCGGACAGCTCCGGCGACGAATCGCGCATGTCGTGGCCGATCACCACGGCCGGTGCCTCGGGTTTGATGAGCAGCGCGAACGCGGCCCCGAAGTCCCGGACGAGGGCGACGTCGAGCTGCTCGCCGACCACGCCGCGAATGTCGTAGGCCTTCACGATGCCCGAAAGGTCTGGCACGCCTTCTCCCCGCCGCTAGTTTTCGTGACGGCGCCCGTTCGCGCCGCGGGCGAAAGCCTACCGGGCGGGAGGACGGCTCAGGCGTGCCCCGGGAGGACTCGCAGATGGCCGCGCCTGCCGGAGGGGCCTTCCGGCTCGGCTTGCACGGCGGGCACGTCGGAGCGACCGGCCTCGCGGACCGCCTCGGCCAGCGCGGTCAGCTCGTCGGCGGACTGCTCCGGGGCGGCGAAGGCCCCCTCGTGCCGCACGACTTCCCAGC
The DNA here is from genome assembly GCF_045278895.1 of Amycolatopsis sp. WGS_07. Lineage (NCBI taxonomy): Bacteria > Bacillati > Actinomycetota > Actinomycetes > Pseudonocardiales > Pseudonocardiaceae > Amycolatopsis > Amycolatopsis sp. WGS_07. The sequence continues at coordinate 1,244,321 of NZ_CP136053.1, forward strand.
CCTTCGGGACGGTCAGCCGCAGCGCGTGGGCCTCGCACAGGTCGTAGGAGTGCGGTTCGGAAGCGGTGGCCAGCGGCCCGACGACCGCGGTCGAATCCTGGTAGGCATACGTGAGCGTGGCGACAGCGGGTTCGAGGCAACCCGTTCGCGAACATTTCCGTACGCTCCGCACGATCCGAAACGATAGCGCGTCGCCGCAAGCGAAGTACCGGCGACACGCGCGTCCCCCTGGCGACCGCATAGACTTGGGCGGTGGCGACGGCTCGTGACTACCGACAACGGCAGCGAATGCGACGGGACCGGCACGGCCGGGGCCTGCGCGGGACGCTCTACCCAGCGTCCCTGCCCGCGGCAGCGAGCCGGGCGGAGCGCTTCGACGCGCTGGTCCTGGACGCCCTGGAGCCGATCGAAGCACGCTGGCGACACGAGCTGACCAAGCTGGACGTAGCGGTGGACGACGTCCCCGAAGTCCGCATGGACGGCCGAGCCCCCGCAGACGGCGTACTACACGACGGCGCGGTCCCGTTATCGCGACTGGTCCCCGCTGGGGTCGACCGGACCGGACTGCCCACCCGAGCGCGAATCGTGCTGTACAGGCGACCGCTGGAAGCACGCGCGAAGGACCCGTCAGAGCTGGCAGACCTAGTCCACGACGTGCTCGTAGAGCAGGTCGCCGGTTACCTCGGAGTGGAACCAGACGTAATCGAAGGCGACTAGCCAAGCAGCCAGCCCCCACCCTGCACCCCGATACGAAGCCCCAATGCGGTTTGAGGGTGCTTGTCAAGGCATCTTTCCCGCCTTGACAAGCACCCTCAAACCGTCATCACAATCGGCTTCGGGGTGCCCCCAAACCAGCCAGGGCGCAATGTCGCCGCCAGGCGACGAGCCCCCTCACCCCGCCACCCGCCTCCGAGACGGAATCGCCGTCAACGCCGTAAACAACACCGCCGCCAGCTGCACCAACAGCAGCAAACTCCGCTCAGTCCCAGGAAACGTCACCGACACCTCTGAAGACTCCGCAGGCACAGACACCGCCACCTGATGCCCCCAAGCAGGCACAATCGGCACCGCCTTCCCATTCACACTGGCACTCCACCCAGCCTCCTGCTCAGCCGCCAGCACCAGCAACCGCCCAGTCGGCCCCTCCGAAGCCCGAACCCGAACATCCGGCAACCGAGCAGCAACCGGCGAAACCCCCGGATTAACCCCAGGCGCCCCACCCCCGGTAACCGCCTGCTTAGCCAACTCCGGCGAGATCAACGCCACCTCCCCGGCCTTAGGCAACAACCGCAACGCAGGCCGCCCATCCGAAGCGGGAGCAGCCACCGCAGCAAGATCCCCAGCCGCAGCAGCAAACGCCCGAGCATCCGTCCCCACCGGCAACACCACGTACTGCACCCCAGAAGCCGCAGCAGCCGCGAAGACCCGCTTCAGCGCCGCCACATCCCCCTGCCCCAGACTCCGCCGCCACTCAGCCAACCGCTCCGGCGTCCCCTTAACCGGCGCAAGCTCATCATCACCAAAGAGCGCGAGCCGCCCCCCGGTCTGCCGCACCTGACCAGCACTGACGTCCAGCACCGACCGCCCAGTAGCCGCGACATCCGCCGCCACCTCAGGCGCAAGCTGCGGACGAGCCCGCGCAGTCAACGGCCCCTCCGCCCCAGTCGCGACCGCCCCAGCCGCCAACGCCGCGACCACCACAACACCAGCCACCGCCAACACCTTCGGCAACCAAGCCGCAGGCATCGCCGCCCCACCGCGCTGCCAGGTAGCCAGCACCGCCCACAACAACCCAGCCCCGACCACCAGCAACGGCACCCCGGCGTACCCCGAGGCAGGCGCACCGCCCTGCATCGGCGTCAACTGCACCTGCCGCACCAGGACCACACCAACCAGACCCAGCACCGCAAGCGCGAGCCCACCGACGACCTGCTTCCGCGGCCGAACCACCAGCGCGACAAGCGTCGCCGCCAGCACCACGACCCCGATCGGCCACGCCCCCGGTCCGCCCGGCGTAAGACCAGCGAGGTCGGTGGCCGAAGCAGGCGCAGCCGGACCGCCGAGACCCTGCAGCAGCAGTTCCGGATGCCGCAGCAACACAGTCGGCCATGGCAGCAGCAGGACCAGCGGCAACAGCACCACGATCCCGACCGACGCGACCCGCCGAGCCAACCCGGACGGCGCGGGCAGCACCACGAACCCGACCAGCAGGCCGACGAGCGCGAGCCCGTGCGCGAGCGGCGAGAACGCACCAAGGAGCGCGACACCGAACGCGGACAGCGCCGAAACGTGCAGCCACCGCGTGCCCGGCCGGGTCAGCAGCCGGACGATGCCCGCGACCACGAGCGGCAGCACGAGGTGCACCACAACGACATCGAGCCGGCCCTGCGCGACCGATGCGGTGGCAGCGGGCAGCAAGGCGTACGTCGCGGCGACAGCGGCGCGGACCCAGCGGCGCACGGCGAGCTTGCGGGTGGCGACGTAGGCGCTGAGCGCGGCGAGCGGGATGTCGCCGATGAGCAAGATCGCCACCAGCGCGGCCGGGCCCCCGATCGGGGCGAAGATCGCGCCGATCGTGCCGAGCACCGGCAGCGTCGCGGGGGCGGGCGCACCGGTGCCGCCAGCGACCGAATGCCACGGCGACAGGTACGTCGACCAGATCTCGCCGAGCCCGCCGACCGGCAGCAGCTGTCCGCCCCACAGGTCGAGACCGAGCCGGCCGCGGTTGAGGACCAGCGCCAGCGCGGTGAGCAAAACGACCAGCACCACCGGCGGCGCGAAGACGGTCGCGGCGAGCACGCGTCGCCGGTTGACCTCCACGAACACCAGGTCCGGTTCCGCCGCGGCCGGTTCCGGACGGGGCGCGGGCGACGGATGAGCCGCGGTCTCCTCGACCGGTTCAGTGTCCTCTTCGGACACCGGCGCTTCGGGCAGCGTTACCGCGACGACCGTGCCCGGCCGCCGCAGCCCTCGGCCGCGAGTGCTCAGGCCGCGCAGCGCGCCGGCGGGCAAGGCGTCCGGCCCGACCGGGCGCGCGCCGGACGCGGCGAGCGCCTCCGGCGGGATCCACGCGGACTCCTGCTCGACGCTTTCCGGCACCGTCCCGAGCGCGACGTCGCTCTGCACCCCCGCCGGACGAGTCCGACCACCCCGGCCCCGATCGCGTTACGCAGCCTCGTGATCCGGCTCGTGAAAAGCCCGCGAACGGTGCCCGGCCGCGGCTGATCGCGTCGCCACGCCCGGGCGGCACGGAGATTTCCCTTGCCCCCGCACAGGTATCCGAGCGCGGCCAGCTCCGCGCCAGCCTCGGTGGTGCGCCGCAGCACGAAGAACACGAACGCGCGCAGCACCAGCATCACCGGCAGCCGGACGAGCCCGAACCAGAACGACGGGGTCGAACAGTTCACGAGAAAGACGCGTACGCCGTGCGCACGGTTGAGTGCGGCGAGCGGGCGGCCGGCGGCGTCCGGGGTGCGCTGTCCGGTGGACAGGGCGCGGGCGTGCCGGACGCGCGCGGCGGGCACCGAGAGCACGAGCGAGCCGGCCGCGTTGGCGCGCCAGCCGAAGTCGAGATCCTCGCGCAGCAACGGGAAGTCCTCGTCGTAGCCGCCGAGGGCGTCCCAGAGTTCCCGCCGCACCAACGATCCGGCGCTCGGGACGGCGAGCACCTCGCTGGGTTCGCCGTCCGGCGCGGCCATCTGCTGGCGGTGCCCCGAGGCGTCGGTGGACAGCCCGGCCTCGACGATCAGCCGCGGATCCGTCCAGTCGGTGCCGAGCGGCCCGAGCACTTTCGCGGACGGGTTTTCCTCCGCGGCCCGCACGAGCTGATCGAGGCAGTCCGGTTCGGGAGCGCAGTCGTCGTGCAGGACCCACAGCCACGTTCCCGGATCGCCCCACCGTTCCACCGCGTGCGCGACGGCCGCCGCGACCGCCGCGGCGAACCCGGTTTCACTCGGCAGAGTGACAACTCCGGACAGCACGGGTTCCTCGGCGGCGGCCCCCGGCTGCGCTGCGTCGGCGAGCAGTTTCGGGGTACGGTCGGTAGATCCGGTGTCCACGGCGAGCACGTGCCGCGGACGGACTGTGCTGCGCCGCAACGCGGAAAGCGCCAGCGGCAGCCATTCTTCGCCGTCGTGACAGACCACAATGGCCAGAACGGGCAACGTCCGCACAGCGGGCGGAACGACGGTGCGAGGCAAGAACGGCTCCTGCTCGGACGGGACGATGGGTGCGGTCACCCTACGGCCTGCGCTGGCGCGGAGACATCGGCCCACGCCGCACGCCCGGCGGATCCCACCGCGTGGACCAGTCGCCGCCCGATCGGGCCGAGGCAAGAGGATTCCGCTCGCGCCGGACCGGCTCGCTCGCCTCCGGCGGAGCCGGCCGCGCGGCATGCGATCCGCGGCACACCGAGGTTTCCGCGGCGGAAGACGAAGATCACATCGAGAACCACGGCACAGCACCGGTTTTCCGGCCCCCGTGACGGCACTTCTGCCCTCGCGGGACCGCCGGACCGGACCGCGCGGCTGTGCCGGGCGCCACCCCGGCGAGGACTCCCATCCCGCCAGGACGCACCGGCCGCGCCGCCCGCTCAGCGACGAGCGCGGCAGCGGGGCACACCCCGGCCCATGCGGACCGGGGGACCCGGAAACCCTTTAAATAGCCCGTTTCTTCAGCTTGCGACGTTCCCGTTCGGACAGTCCGCCCCAGATGCCGAAGCGCTCGTCGTGCGCAAGGGCGTACTCGAGACAGTCGTCCTTGACCTCGCAGCCAAGGCAAATCCGCTTGGCCTCGCGGGTCGAGCCGCCCTTCTCGGGGAAGAACGCCTCCGGGTCGGTCTGCGCGCACAGGGCGCGCTCCTGCCAGTCCTGCTCCTCGGGGACGTCGAAAAGGTCGGTCAGATCCCCGAGCTGCTGCTCCGGGTTCTCTCCCCAACCCACGACGTGCCCCCATTCCCTGTTGTCCGCTTCCAACCGCACGTCCGCCTCCTCGCTTCTACGCACTCCCCAGGCTGGCGGTGGTGAAACGACACCCGCTGCCCCCTCCGACAGCGAATGACATCACTGTGATTACACCTGTGTAGTGCGGCCAGGTCAAGCCGAGTAGCGAGTTCGGGGGATCTCCGGACCCGGGTGCGCAAGGGGACACGCCGAAGACTTAACACCGGGCATACGGAAGACTGGTGGGGTGCAGAGATCAGCAGTGCGTCCGAGCCCGATCTTCCTCGGCATCCTCGCCGTCGCCGTCGCCGGTGGTTTCCTGGCTGCATACGGTGATTCCACGACTCTTCTCGGTTCCCGCGACCCGATGTTCATCGCCGGGGTGGTGTTGCTCGTCCTCGGCGGCTGGATGGCCTCGCTGACGCTCCACGAGTTCGGGCACGCCTTCGTCGCCTTCCGCGGCGGTGATCACGAGATCGCTCACAAGGGGTACCTCTCGCTGGACGTCCGGCGCTACGCCGACCCCGTCCTGTCCTTCGTGCTGCCGCTGATCTTCTTGCTGATCGGCGGCATCCCGCTGCCCGGCGGCGCGGTGTGGATCAACCGGGGCGCGCTGCGCAACCGCGCGACGGCGTCGTGGACCTCGCTGGCGGGCCCGCTCAGCAACCTCGCCGTCGGGGCCGCGCTGTGCCTCGCGACGATGCTGATCCCGATGGCGGCCGGCCTCTATTACGCGATGTCCTACCTCGCGCTGCTGCAGGTGATGACGTTCCTGATCAACATCCTGCCGGTGCCGGGGCTGGACGGCTGGGGCGCGCTGGAGCCGTACCTCTCGCCGCAGGCGCGGGCGTTCGGCGCGCGGGTGCGTCCGTGGGCGCCGCTGGTGCTGTTCGCGCTGTTCTTTCTTTTCCGGCCGTTGTCGGATCTGCTCTGGACGGTTGCCGGGCACATCTACGAACCGCTCGGCGGCAACGCGGGCGCGTCGTACATCGGGCAGACCGCGTTCCTGTTCTGGCGGTAAGGGCTCAGGCCCACTGCCGGTGGGCCATGAGCCACGCGTGCGCGCGCTTCCAGACCTTCTTGAGCCCGGAGCGCTCGCCGAGGTAGTCGCCCGCCGCGCCGACCACCGGCAGCATCCCGAGTGCCCGGTGGAACCATCGGCCGCGCGGGCGCTTCTCGAGTTCGCCGGTGATGCCCCACAGCGACTTGCCTAGGTGCCAGAGCGTGCTGGCAACGGCTTTCGCGGTGACCTTGCCGTGCTTGCGGCGGGATTCGTCGAGTTCCCCGGTGAGCCGCTCGGTCTCACTGTCCTCTGCGGACTCCGCGGACTTGTCGCGGCGCGCACCCGCCGCGAGGTCGGCGTCGATGTCGCGTTCGAACAGCACCGCGGCGATCAGCTGGACGCGGCTGCCGACGTCGGTCACGCCGTACTCCCCCGCGATCGCGCACAGCACCAGCCCCTGCGACGCGGCGCCGAGGGTGTCCTGCACCGGCAGCCGGTCGGCGAGCGCGCCGCCGAGACCGGGGATCGACGTCAGCAGCGAAGTGAGCCTGCCGACGCGGTTGACCCACCAGCCGGCGCGCTGGTCGATGTCCATCTCCGCCCACGCCGCGGTGCCCGGCACCTTCACCGTCGTCAGCGCGTGGAGCATTTTCTTCTTGAGACCGGCGTCGGCGAATTCGTCCTCGCCGCGGCGGGCGCGCGCCTGCAGGCCGAACGGGTCGGACTCGCGCAGCGCGTCGATCATCGGAGCGCAAGCGCGGACGAACGGGCGCAGGATCGCTACGACCTGACGGTCCGAAATGGCCTCAGACACGGGCACCGCTCTTCGCCGCGGCCCGGCCGAGCCCGCCGCCGAGGACGAGCGCGGCGGGCAGCGCGCTCAAGCCGAGCAGCAGCAGCGCGCGCCAGTCCTGGACGAGCACCACGTCGCCGCCGGGGCCGAACAGGCCGACGCCGAACACGACGACCACCCACACCAGCAGCGGCACGAACGACAGCCCCGGCCGCACGAGCTTCGCCGCGGTCAGCACGAGCCACGGCGTGGTGACCGCTCCGACGAGCGCGGTGACCGGCAACGGCACCTCGCCGAGCGGGCCGAGGCGCAACGGGAGAAAGAAGAGTTCGAGCAGCGCCAGCACGACCGCGTCGAGCGCGAGCAGCACCAGCATCAGCTGCTGGTCGCGAGTGAGCGGGGCGGACACGGTCACCACCCGCCGAAAAGATCGGTCTCGGCGCCGTGCGCGTCGCCGTGGGCGAGCACGAAGTACTCGGCGGACGGGATCGGCTGGGCGATGCTGTTGGTGAGCGCGAAGTGGGCCACCGGGCCGTCGACGACGGTCAGCTGGGTTTCGTGCGCGCGCAGTGCCGCCAGCTTCGCCTGCCGGTGCGCGGAGATGTCGACCACGGTGGTGATCTTGCCGTCCGGAGTGGACGGAAGCTCGCCGTCGGCGGCCACCCGGAACGGTGATGTCCCGTCGGCGCGCAGTTCGGCCAGCCCGACGGTGAGCGCGGCCTCGGACTGGACCACGTGGAAGACCCGCTGGACCGACGGCGCGTCCGGGGCCGCCGCCATGGTGATCTCGTGCGCGCGGATGTGGTCGGGGTGGCCGTAGCCGCCGAAGGAGTCATAGGTGACGACCACCTGCGGGGCGAAGTCGTCGATCAGCTCGCGCAGCTGAGTGGTCTGCTCCACCGGCGAGCCCCCGGTGAACGCGCGCGGATGCTCGGCGGCCGGCGTGCCCGCCATGCCCGAATCGCGCCACCGGCCGATGCCGCCGAGATATTCGTGGCGGGCGAGGCCGAGCGCGGCGGCCGCGTTGGCCATCTCCCCCGACCGGTATCCGCCGAGCTGGTCGGCCTCCGCGGCGACGAGATGCGCCAGCCGCGGCGGGACGATTTCGCCCTCTTCGCCGAGCGTGCAGGTCACGACGCACACCTCGGCACCCTCGGCCGCGTACCGCGCGATGACTCCGCCGGTGGCGATGCTCTCGTCGTCCGGATGCGCGTGGACCAGCAACAGCTTCCGCTTCACGCCCTCAGGTTAGTGACCGCCGCGGCCGGTCCCGGGACGCTGACCCCCGGCGCGGCGTTCCGGGGCCGGAAAACCGCCGCGTGCATGGGAAAATGCACTCGCATCCCAGTGCGTCGGACCAGCGTCCCGGACCGTGGGCGTTCCCTTCCGCGGAACGTTCCGCGGTTCGGAATACCGGGGCGAGGACGCAAGATGCTCGGAACACCCACCGAGCACCCTTCGCCATGCGGGCCGCGCTGCCCGTTCCCGGCGGCGGGTGCGGCCTTTCGCTTCACGAGATCGGACCAATTTCTTGTCACTTCGGGTTCGTCGCGGCCGTGCGACTACTCCATTAGCTGGGGTACCGCATACGGAACGGGGCGGTTATTGTCCGCCGGGCCGATTGACCCACCGGACCGAAGCGCCACCCGAACTGGTCGGCCGGCCCGGTGATCAACTACTGACGGTAGCCAATCAAGTGCGGAAACCACGCGGCAACCAGGGGGCAACAGATATCTGTTCCGCAACGATCTCACTGAGAGTGTCCGGATCGATAGGTTTGCCGTCTGTCCAATGCCTAAGTTTCACGGCTACGGTGAGCAACGCGATACCCATCGGTGCTTGCGCGTCAGAAAGAGCCGCCTCGCAAACCCGCGACGGCGTCGAGCAAGGAGAATGAATGTTAGTGACGACTAGGTCGCGCGCCGCGAAACTCGGCGCGTTCGTCGCGGGCGCGGCCCTTCTGCTCTCCGCATGCGGTGGTGGCGGGGGCGGCAACAGCGCGGTGCAGACCGGGCAGGCATTCGCCGACTGCGACAAGAACCCGAACAGCTGCAACGCCGCGCAGGCCGATCAGCTCCAGCAGGGCGGCGACGTCACCTTCGCGATCGAGAAGAACGTGCCGAACTGGAACGTGACCTCGGCCGAGGGCAACGTCTTCGAAACGGGCATGGTCACCAAGGGCATCCTGCCCTACACCTTCTACGCGACGCCGGACCTGAAGCCGGTCCTGAACAAGGACTTCGTCGAGTCGGCCGAACTGACCGGCCCGACCACGATCGTCTACAAGATCAACCCGAAGGCCTCGTGGTCGGACGGCACTCCGCTGTCGGCTGACGACTTCATCTACAACTGGAAGGTGCAGAACGGCAAGGACTGCCCGGACTGCACCCCGGCCGACACCTCCGGCTACGACCAGCTCTCCTCGGTGGTCGGTTCGGACGGCGGCAAGACCGTGACCGCGACCCTTTCCAAGCCGTTCACCGACTGGAAGAAGCTCTGGGGCTCCTCCGGCGCGATGTACCCGGCGCACCTGGCCAAGCAGCACGGGGACACCAACACCCCGGCTGGCCTCGCGTCGTCGTACAAGTGGTTCGGCACGACCGTCCCGACCTGGACCGGCGGCCCCTGGAAGATCTCGAAGTTCGTCAACAACCAGTCGATCACCGAGGTCCCGAACGAGAAGTACTGGGGCGCGAAGCCGAAGCTGAACAGCGTCATCTTCCGCGTCATCACCGACGCGACGCAGGAGCCGACCGCGCTGCAGAACAACGAGGTGCAGGTCATCTACCCGCAGCCGCAGGTCGACCTGATCAACCAGGTCAAGAACATGCCGAACATCTCCTCCTACATCGGTCTCGGCCTGACCTGGGAGCACTTCGACTTCAACCTGAAGAGCCCGGCGCTCGGCGACAAGACGCTGCGCCAGGCCCTCTACACCGCGATCAACCGCAAGGACATGATCGCCAAGACGGTCGGCCAGTTCACCAACAAGGTCGAGCCGCTGAACAACCACAACTTCATGCCGCAGCAGCAGGGCTACAAGGACGTGGTCACCTCGACCGGCCAGGGCTCCGGTGACGTCGAGAAGGCCAAGAAGATGCTGACCGACGCGGGCTACAAGCTGAACAACAACCAGCTGTCCGACCCGAGCGGCAAGCCGATCCCCGAACTGCGCATCCGCTACACCGTCGGCAACCAGATCCGGCAGAACGAGTGCGAGCTGTTCGCGCAGACCGCGGCCCAGCTGGGCGTCAAGGTGAAGGTCCAGTCCACCGACGACCTCGGCCAGACCACCACCAGCGGCGACTACGACATCATCGTGTTCGCCTGGGTCTCCTCGCCGTTCCCGTTCGGCGGCGCGAAGCAGCTGTGGGGCACCGGTCAGGGCAGCAACTACGGCAAGTACACCAGCAAGCAGGTCGACGACCTGATGGCCGAGGCCAACGCCGAGAACGACCAGACCAAGGCGGCGGACCTGCTCAACCAGGCCGACCAGATCATGACCAACGACGCGTACGTGCTTCCGCTGTACCAGAAGCCGACCTTCATCGCCTCGTCGGACAAGATCGCCAACATCCGCAACAACTCGACGCTCGACGCTCCGGTGTACAACATGTCGGAGTGGGGCATCCGGAAGTGATCAACGACCGGTAGATTCCCGCGGGACAACCGGTGAAGGGCCGGCCGTGCAAGCCGGCCCTTCACCGTATCCGCGAACCCATGCCCAGTTAGTTCCCGAACACCACGATTGCCCCGTTTCGTCGCCGAGGCCCAGCCACCACAAGCGGCGGGCGATGGCAGAACACCGTCCAGAGCAGGAAGACCTCCATGCTTGCCTTCGCACTGCGCCGGCTTTTCGTCTCGGTGCCGATCCTCATCGTGTCGACGTTCGTCGTCTTCGTGATGGTGTCGCTTTCGGCCAACCCGCTGACCCCGCTGATCGCGAGAAACCCGCCGCCGCCCCCTCGCACCATCGAACTCGAACGCATCCGGCTGCATCTCGACCAGCCGATTCTCGAGCGATATTGGCACTGGATCACCGGCGTGCTGCAGGGTGATTTCGGGCCGTCGGTCCAGTCCACCATGAACATCGGCAGCGAGGTGTTCGGCCGGTTCGGCGTGACGCTGCGGCTGATCGTGCTCGCCATGGTGGTGGCGCTGATCCTCGCCGTGCTGATCGGCGTGATCAGCGCGTCGCGGCAGTACTCGAAGTTCGACTACACCGCGACCTTCTTCGGCTTCCTCTTCCTGTCGATGCCGTCGTTCTGGTTCGCACTGGTGCTGAAGCAGATCGGCATCTCGATCAACACGACGGTCGGCGACCAGGTCTTCTACACCATCGGTTCCTCGTCGGTGGTCGCCGCGGGCGGGTTCTGGGCCCAGTTCGGCGACGTGCTCGGCCACCTGATCCTGCCGACGATCTCGCTCGCGCTGACCAGTTACGCGGCCTGGAGCCGGTACCAGCGCGCTTCGATGCTCGAGGTGCTCAACAGCGATTACGTCCGCCTCGCCCGGGCCAAGGGCCTGCCGCGCTGGACGGTGACGCGCAAGCACGCGCTGCGCAACGCGCTGATCCCGCTGACCACGGTGACCGCCCTCGACATCGGCTCGATCCTCGGCGGCGCCGTCGTCACCGAAACCGTGTTCCAATGGCAGGGTGCGGGCGCTTTCCTGCTGGAGGCGATCAAGCGCAGCGACGTGTACGCGGTGGAGGCGTGGCTGCTCATCGCGGCGACCTTCATCATCCTGCTCAACCTGATCGCCGACCTGCTCTACGGCCTGCTCGACCCGAGGATCCGCTATGCCTAACGACGCAATCCCCGGCCCGCCCACCACGCTGGGCGGCGGTCGGTTCGCTCCGGACGACCCGCAGACCCCGCAGGGCGCTCCGGAACGCGAGTTCACAGTCAAGGAGCGCAGCCAGGCTCAGCTGGTGTTCCGGCGGTTCCTGCAGCACCGGCTCGCGATGATCAGCCTCGTCGTGTTCGTGCTGATCATCCTCTTCGCTTATCTCGGCGCGGCGCTCTGGAAGTACAACGCGGCCGACATCACCGACCAGAACTCGGCCCCGCCCTCGGGCGACCACCCGTTCGGCACCGACGCGGTCGGCCACGACACCCTCGCGCAGGTGATGCGCGGAACGCAGATCTCGCTGCAGATCTCGATCCTCGTCGCGATCTTCGCGACCGTCGTGGGCACCGTGTGGGGCTCGGTCGCCGGTTATTACCGCGGCTGGCTCGACACGGTCCTGATGCGCATCGCCGACCTCGTGCTCACGCTGCCGCTGCTCGCGGTGGCCGCGGTGCTCGGCCACCAGTCCGGCGGCACGTGGTGGCTGATCGCGGTCGTCATCGGCGGGCTCTACTGGGCATACGTGTCCCGGGTGGCGCGCGGTGTCGTGCTTTCCTTGCGCGAGAAGGAGTTCGTGGAGGCGTCGAAGGCGCTCGGCGCGAGCGACAGCCGGATCATCTTCCGGCACCTGGTGCCCAACGCGCTCGGCGCGATCATCGTCAACCTGACGATCCTCGTGTCGATCGCCATCCTGCTCGAGACGGCGCTGTCGTTCCTCGGCTTCGGCGTGCAGCCGCCGGACACCTCGCTCGGCCTGCTCGTGAGCAGCGCGCAGACCGCGATCGACACGCGGCCGTGGCTGTTCTACTTCCCGGGCATTTTCATCATCCTGATCGCACTGACGATCAACTTCATCGGGGACGGCCTGCGGGACGCGTTCGACCCCCAGCAGACGAAGGTGCGCGCATGACCCAGAACGGCTCGCAAGGACAAGGCGGCGATCCCGTCCTCGTCGTTGAGGACCTGACCGTGCAGTTCCCGACCAGCGAGGGCGTGGTCAGCGCCGTGCGCGGGGTGAACTACCAGCTGCAACGCGGCGAGGTGCTCGGCATCGTCGGCGAATCCGGGTCCGGCAAATCGGTGACCTCGCTCGCGGTGATGGGCCTGCTGCCGAAGACCGCGAAGGTGTCCGGCTCGATCCGGTTCGGCGGGCAGGACCTGCTGAATTCGAACGAGAAGGAACTGAACAAGGTCCGCGGCAAGGGCATCGCGATGGTCTTCCAGGACCCGATGACCTCGCTGAACCCGGTGTACACCGTGGGCGACCAGATCGCCGAGGCGATCACCGCACACCACGACGTGCGCAAGGACGTCGCGAAGAAGCAGGCGATCGAACTGCTCGACCTGGTCCGCATCCCCAACCCGAAGCAGCGCGCGGACGAGTACCCGCACCAGCTGTCCGGCGGCATGCGCCAGCGCGTGGTGATCGCGATCGCGATGGCCAACAACCCGGACGTGATCATCGCGGACGAGCCGACCACCGCGCTCGACGTGACGGTGCAGGCGCAGATCCTCGAGGCGCTGCAGGCCGCGCAGAAGGAAACCGGCGCGGCGATGGTGCTGATCACCCACGACCTCGGCGTGATCGCCGGACAGGCCGACCGGGTGCACGTGATGTACGCGGGCAAGGTGGTCGAGTCCGGCACGGTCGACGACATCTTCTACAACCCGCGGATGCCCTACACGCTGGGCCTGCTCGGCAGCCTGCCGCGGCTGGACGTGAAGACCGAGCGGCTCACGCCGATCACCGGTTCGCCGCCCGCCACGCAGAACATGCCGCCGGGCTGCCCGTTCAGTCCGCGCTGCCCGCTGTCGCAGCCGATCTGCGACGAGGAAGAGCCCGAGCTGGTCGCGGGTCCCAACGGCCAGCACGCGGCCTGCCACTTCACCGACCAGGTCGTCGGGAAGAACCCGGCCGAGCTGTTCAGCGCCACCTCGGCCGACGCGGCAGCCGTCCCGGTCGCCGTGGAGGCCGCCGCGACCGACACGGAGACGAACCGATGAGCGAGGCCACGGCGGGAAAGACACCCGTCCTCTCCGCGCAGAACCTGGTTAAGCACTTCCCCATCCGCGGCGGCGGGGTGATCCGCCGCGTCTCGGGCGCGGTGCAGGCGGTGTCGGACGTGTCGTTCGACATCTACCCGCACGAAACGCTCGCGCTGGTCGGCGAATCCGGCTGCGGCAAGTCGACCACCGCCCGGGTGGCGCTCGCGCTGCAGCCGCTCACCGGCGGCAAGGTGACCTACGAGGGCAAAGACCTCGCGAAGATGAGCAAGCGCGAACTGCAGCGGCTGCGGCGCAGCATGCAGATCGTGTTCCAGGACCCGTACGCCTCGGTCGACCCTCGGCTGCCGGTCAACGAGATCATCGCCGAACCGCTGCGCATCCACGGGCTGTACGAGAACGGCGGCAAACAGCAGGTCCGCGACCTGATGAAGACCGTCGGCCTGCGGCCGGAGCACGGCAACCGGTTCCCGCACGAGTTCTCCGGCGGGCAGCGGCAGCGCATCGGCATCGCGCGGGCGCTCGCGCTGAAGCCGAAGGTGCTGGTGCTGGACGAGCCGGTGTCCGCGCTGGACGTGTCGATCCAGGCCGGCGTGCTCAACCTGCTGAAGGACCTGCAGGCGGAGCTGGGGCTGTCGTATCTGTTCGTGTCGCACGACCTTTCGGTGGTGCGGCACGTGGCGGACCGGATCGCGGTGATGTACCTCGGCAAGATCGTGGAGACCGCGCCGTCGGAGGAGCTGTTCGAGACTCCGGCGCATCCGTACACGCAGGCGTTGATCTCGGCGATTCCGGTGCCGGACCCGCGCAAGGAGCGGACGCGCCAGCGCATCGTGATCACCGGTGACGTGCCCAGCCCGGCCAACCCGCCGTCGGGCTGCCGGTTCCGCACCCGGTGCCCGAAGTTCGCCAATCAGCTGGACGACGCCGGACGCGAGAAGTGCAAGACGGAGGAACCCGCCTTGGTGGACCGCGGGCACGCGCACCCGGTGGCGTGCCACTTCGCGGAAAGCCTGCAGCTGATCTGACGCACTTGGAGAAAGGGGCCTCGCACTTCATCAGCGCGAGGCCCCTTTTCGTATGCGGGATCAGGTGGCGCCGCGGGTCCAGTTCACCGCGGAGCCGAACGGGCCCTGCATCGGCGGGCCGGGGGTCAGACCGGAGATTCCCTTGCCTACCGCCAACGTCTCGGCTTGCTGGAACAGCGGGATCGCGACGTTCTGGGACCACAGCTGCGGTTCCAGGGTTTTCAGCGAGTCGGTGACCGTCGCCGAGCCGGTGAGGGCCGAGTCGATCGTCGCCTGCAGGCCCTGGTCGCACATTCCGGCGGGATTGGCCGGGATCACCGGTTTCGCTTTGTCGGCGGGCGCGGGTTCGGGGGCGCAGCCGTAGCTCGACGCCAGTACCGTCGCCGGGTCGCCGCCAACGGGCTGGCCTACCACCGCGATGTCGACGCCGACGGTGCTGTTCGAATCCGGGCTCGCCTGCTGTTTTCCGTTCACCACCGGCATTGCCAGCAAGGACGAATACAGGTCACGCGGCTGCGGTTTGATCTGGTTGACCTCGATGCCGTTCGCGACGAGTTCCGAGGACAGTTCCTTCGCGATCGACGCGTACGGCTCCTGCTCGCCGGGCGACGCGAGCACGATCGACAGCGTCTTGTTTCCCTTGCGCCACACGCCGGCTTCCTTTTGTAGCCAGCGGCGGTGAAGTACTGCTCGGCCTTGGTCGCGTCCGGGGCGGCCGGCGGACCAGCCGGAATGGTGGCCGCGTACCCCTTCGCCGACGGCGGCAGGACCTGCGCGTCCGCCTTCAGCGTGGCGGACGGACCGCCCTTCGCCCCGGCGGAGATGAGTTTTCCGCGATCCAGCAGCGCGGCGATGCCGGCGCGGACCTGCGGGTCGGACAACGTCGCGCTCACCGGGCGCAGCAGCACCGACGCGGTCAGCGGACGCGGCAGCGTGTGCAGCTGGACGGCCGAGCCCAGGTCGTTCAGCAGCTGCAGGCCGGTGGAATCGGTGCGGGTCAGGGAGAACTGGTCGTTGCCGCTGCGCAGCGCGGTCGCGATGCCGGACGCGTCGGAGCGGCGCAGGATCAGCGTGTCGACCGCGGCTGGTTTCTCCCAGTACCGGTCGTTGCGCTGCAAGGTGGCTTCGCCGCGGGCGGTGTCGATGGTTTTGATCGCGAACGGACCGGCCACGGCGGGGAAGCTCGTGGCGAGGGCGTTCGCCCAGCCGCCGGGCGAGTCCTTGAGCAGATGCTGCGGCAGGAGATTGTCGAACAGCGTCTGCCAGGCCGGGTACGGCTTGCTGAAGGTGACCTCGACGCCCTTGCCGCCGTCGCGCGATTCGATGTCCGAGATCAGCCGGTAGCCTGCCGGTTCGATCACGCCGGGGTTCGTCTTCATCGCGTTGGCGAGGTAGATGAAGTCCTCGGTGGCGATCGGAGCCCCGTCGGACCACGAGGCGTCCGGGCGGATCACGTACTTCACCGTGAACGGCACCTGCGAGACGACCTCGGCCGAGACCATCAGCGTCTTGTCGAGCGTGCGCGTGCCGTCGTCGGACTGCCGGAACACCGAGGGCAGCAGCAGCTGCGACAGCGCCGTGGTGATCGTGGACGCGTCCGCGATGCTGTGCGGGTTGTAGCCGCCGACCACGTCATCGACGCCGACCACGATCTGCGACAGCGACGCCGCGCTGGCCGTGCTCGACGGCGGGGCCGACGTGACGACCGGGGGCGGCGGGGTGTTCGAACACGCGGCGAGCAGTACTCCCGCCAGCGCCAGCACCGGCCCCAGCCGGCGTCCGAATCGCACGCTCGTCCTCCTGAAAGTTCCCGCCGCGCTCCGTGGTCCGAGCGGACATGCTGCCATGACAGGGCGGGGGCCGGCATCGAGATTCCCACATCGGCCGCCGCTCCGTGACATCGGAGTGGATACCGCCATAAGAGTGGACGCGCGAACCGCCGCCGGAGTTCACGCGAAGGGCGCCTCCCGGGAACGGGAGGCGCCCTTTTCACCTGCGCGAGGTTCAGCTGTTGTTGTCGCGGCTCTTGGCCCGCGAGCGCTCCTTGGCCCGGGTGTTGATGTCGAGCGTGACCTTGCGGACCCGCACGACCTCCGGCGCGACCTCGACGCATTCGTCGCTCGCGCAGAACTCCAGCGCCTCTTCCAGGCTGAGCTTGCGCGGGCGGGCCAGCGTCTCCATCACGTCGGCGGAGGACTGCCGCATGTTGGTGAGCTTCTTTTCCTTGGTGATGTTGATGTCGAGGTCCTCGAACCGCGGGTTCTCGCCCACGACCATGCCCTCGTACACCTCCGCGCCGGGCTCCACGAAGAAGGTGCCGCGGTCGGCGAGCTGGATCATCGCGTACGCGGTGATCGGGCCGGACCGGTCGGCGACCAAGGAGCCGCTGTGCCGGGTGCGGATCTCGCCCGCCCACGGGAAGTAGCCCTCGAACACGTGGTTCGCGATGCCGGTGCCGCGGGTTTCGGTGAGGAAGTCGGTGCGGAAGCCGATGAGGCCGCGCGAGGGCAGCACGTAGACCAGCTTGATCCGGCCGGTGCCGTTGCCGCTCATGTCCTCCATGCGGCCCTTGCGGGACGCGAGCAGCTGCGTGATCGCGCCGAGGTGCTCCTCGGGCGAGTCGATGTACAGGCGCTCGAACGGCTCGTGCAGCTTGCCGTCGATCGTGCGCAGCACCACCTGCGGCTTGCCGACGGTCAGCTCGAAGCCCTCGCGGCGCATCTGCTCGACCAGGATGGCCAGCGCCAGCTCGCCGCGGCCCTGCACCTCCCAGGTGTCCGGGCGCTCGGTCGGCAGGACGCGGATCGACACGTTGCCGATCAGTTCCTGGTCGAGGCGGGCCTTGACCAGCCGCGCGGTGACCTTGTCGCCGCCGTTGCGCCCGGCCAGCGGCGAGGTGTTGACGCCGATGGTCATCGAGATGGCGGGCTCGTCCACGGTGATCCGGGGCAGCGCCACCGGGTTCTCCGGGTCGGCGAGGGTGTCGCCGATGGTGATGTCCGGGATGCCCGCGATGGCGACCAGCTCGCCCGCGCTGGCCTCGGACGCCGGGACGCGGGTGAGCGCCTCGGTGACGAGCAGCTCCGAGATCCGGACATTCTGGACGGTGCCGTCCTCGCGCATCCAGGCCACGGTCTGGCCCTTGCGCAGCTTGCCCGCGTGGATGCGGATCAGCGCGATGCGGCCGAGGAAGTTCGACGCGTCGAGGTTGGTGACGAGCGCCTGCAGCGGGGCGTCCAGGTCCGCGGCCGGGGCCGGAACGTGCTGGAGCAGGGTCTCGAACAGCGGGTCGAGGTTCTCGCTGTCGGGAAGGCCGCCGTCCTCGGGCTGCTCCAGCGACGCCTTGCCGGCGCGCGCGGAGGCGTAGACGACGGGCAGGTCGAGGATCGCGTCGAGGTCGGCGTCCTCGATGTCGCCGGCCAGGTCGAGCAGCAGGTCGTGGGTCTCCTCGACGACCTCGGAGATCCGCGCGTCCGGCCGGTCGACCTTGTTGACCAGCAGGATGACCGGCAGCTTCGCCTCGAGCGTCTTGCGCAGCACGAAGCGGGTCTGCGGCAGCGGGCCCTCGCTCGCGTCGACCAGCAGCACGACGCCGTCGACCATGGAGAGGCCGCGCTCGACCTCGCCGCCGAAGTCGGCGTGGCCCGGGGTGTCGATCACGTTGATGGTGACCGTGCCCTCGGGGGTCTGGCGGTGGATGGAGGTGTTCTTCGCGAGAATGGTGATGCCCTTTTCGCGCTCCAGCTCGCCGGAGTCCATCACGCGGTCGACCAGCTCGGCGCGTTCGGCGAAGGCGCCGGACTGGCGGAGCATGGCGTCGACCAGCGTGGTCTTGCCGTGGTCGACGTGGGCGACGATCGCGACGTTGCGCAGGTCGGGCCGGGTCTTGCCGGACGCGCGGCCGGTTTCGACCGCGGTGGCGCTTGCTGCGGGCACGCGAAGACTCCTGAACTCTGAAGAAGGCGGGTGGCGCCGCGCGGCGAACGAAGATCACGGGCACCGGGAAATGCGACCGGCTCTCGCTGACCGGCTTTGGCCACACGCGGACTCCCATCAGGATACCTGTTGGGTTGGTGTGAGGAGCGCCACGCCCTATGATCGGTTAGGCTCACCTAATCTTGTGGCGTCTTTCCGTCCGGGTTTGAGGAGTGCGCAGTGGGTAAGAAGCACGCGGATGATCCTCGGGCTGTGGTGCGGAAGCTGATGAAGGCCGGGAAGGTCAAGAAGAAGTGCTGCCGGTCTAAGGATCGGTGCAAGAAGTGCCCGGTGTTGGCGTTGAAGAAGGCTAAGAAGCGGGTGGCTGAGGCTGCTTGAGGGCCTGCTCGTCGCCCTGGCGGGCGACATTGCGCCCGGTCTGGTTGGGGGCACCCCGAAGCCCGATTGTGATGACGGTCTGAGGGTGCTTGTCAAGGCGGGAAAGATGCCTTGACAAGCACCCTCAGACCGCATTTTGGCTTCGTATCGGGGTGCGGGGGTGGTGTGGGTGCACGGCTGGGTGGGTGCGTTGGCGGCGGTTCTTTGCGGGCTGTCCGTGAAGGACTCCTTGAGGGAATCTAAGTACGTGAAGGAGTCCTTCACGGGCCGTCGGGGTCGCCGAGGGTCGTGAGGGGTCCCCTCACGGACGTCAGTTGTTGTCCAGGAGTTCGTTCACCAGGGTGAGTTCCGGGGCGGTGCGGGTGGGCTGGAACTGGATGACTTCGTAGGTGGCCAGCTGGGCGATCGCGAAGGGGTCCGTGGCCAGGATCGCGTCCAGTTGGGCGCGGTCCATCGGGCGGGTGATGAGCACTCCGCCGGTGCGGGGTTTTTGGGCTCCGGATGCCAGGAAGTGGCCGTCTTCGTACTGCTTCGTGAGCCACTCTTGGTGGGCCGGGAGGGCGCGGTCGATTTCCTCTAGCGGAACGGTGTACGTGAGCACGACGACGAACATGGGTCGAACGGTAGTCCGGTGCTAGGGTGGTCGCATGCGTTTCCAGAGCACTCAGTGGTGGCCGCCCGTGGCGGCCCTCTAGCTCTGCGCTGAAAACCAGCGAAGGCCGCCCCGGTGGGCGGCTTTTTTGGGTCCGCTCCCGGGGTTTCGATCATCCAGGGAGAGGAAAACCCATGGTCCAGCTGTCCGGTATCACCCCGTCCGGTCACGTCCAGCTCGGCAATCATCTCGGCGCGTTGCGGCGCTGGGCTGCCGACGGCGGGCCGGACGATCTGTATTTCGTGTCTGACCTGCATGCGATGACTACCGCGCACAATCCGGCGAAGTTGCGGGCGTTGGCGACCGAACAGCTTGCCGTGCTGGTGGCTGTGGGGATCGCGCCGGAGCGGGTGTTCGTGCAGTCTGATCTTGCGCGCGAGCTGGGGGCGTTGACCTGGGTGCTGGAGTGCACGTGCTCGTACGGCGAGGCCGCGCGGATGATCCAGTTTAAGGAGAAATCCAAGGGACAGGCCGGGGTTCGGCTCAGTTTGCTCACGTATCCGGTGCTGATGGCGGCCGACATTCTGTTGCAAGGCGCGGACGAGGTGCCGGTCGGCGAGGATCAGCGGCAGCACGTCGAGCTGGCGCGCACGCTTGCCCGGAGGTTCAACTCCACTTACGGCGAGGTGTTCGTCGTGCCGGAGGCGACGCTGCCGCCGGCGGGGGCGCGGGTGAAGGATTTGGCTGAGCCGACGCGGAAGATGTCGAAGTCCGCGCAGGACTCCGCGGGCGTGGTGTTCGTGCTTGACGAGCCGGATCAGATTCGGCGCAAGATCCGGAAAGCGCGGACGGACGGGGATTCAGTACCCGCGTACGACCCGGAAAATCGGCCGGGGGTCTCGAATTTGCTGGAGATTCTGGCTGCTTGCGTGGGCGGCGAGCCTGCGGAGCTGGCCGAGAAGTACCCGTCCTATGGCGTGCTCAAGGACGCTGTCGCCGATGCGGTGATCGAGGAGCTGCGGCCGGTGCGGGAAGGCACGCGCGCGTTGCTGGACGACGTTGCTGAGCTGGAGCGGGTTCGCAAGGCGGGGGCGGAGCGGGCGATCGATCGCAGCTCGCACCGGGTGTCGGCGGCGTTGCGGATGGTCGGGGCGGCTTGAAGGGACTCGTGAGTGCTGGTCCTAACCGTGATCAGCACTCACGAGTTCATGCAGCGCGGGCAGCAGGTCCCGGTCCGCCGGGAGCCAGTCCAAATCGTCCAGTTCGTCGTCGCCGACCCAGCGCAGGGCGGAGTGCTCGACCGCGCGCGGTTCGTCTCCGGGCGACAGCAGCGCAGCGGAGTACACGCGCAGCACTTTTCCGCCCGGCAGCGGGATTTCCGGGCCGACCCGGTCGCCGACGGTGACGACTACGTCCAGTTCCTCGTGGCATTCCCTGGCCAGCGCGAAGGCCTCGGTCTCGCCTTCCTCGACGCGCCCGCCCGGCAGTTCCCACTGTCCCGCGTGGTGCGGCGGCCACGCCCGTTGCTGGGCAAGAAGCTTGCCGTCGCGCACCAGTGCCGCCCCGACGATGACCGCGTCCATGCGCTCAGTCTCCCCCACCGGATTCAGCGGTCCGCTCCCGCCCGCCAGGTGACCTCGAACCGGGCGCCGCCGTCGGGCGATTCGCCGACTCGTACCTGGCCTCCGCGCCGGCGCACGGTTTCGGCGACCATCGCCAGGCCGAGGCCCGTTCCGCCGGACGAGCGCGCCCGGTCGTCGGACACCCGGTAGAACCGGTCGAACACCTTGCTCCGGTGCTCGGGCGCGATGCCCGGGCCGTCGTCGTCCACCACAACCCGCACCTTCGACCGCGAAGCCAGCACGGACACCACGATCTGCCCGGACGCGTACCGGCACGCGTTGCGCAGCAGGTTGTCCAGCACCAGTTCCACCTCTTGGTGCGCCGCCGATGCCCACGCCTGCGCCACCGCGTTGCTCACCCGTGTGTCCGGTGCTCCGGGCGGCAACCGGCGCACCGCCGCGCGGACTTCCGACACGACCTCGACCGGTTCCGCGGGCGGCACCTCGCCGGCGTCGGAGCGGGCCAGTGCGAGCAAGCCGTCGAGCAGGCCGGACAGCCGTTCAGACTCCTCGAGGATGTCCGAGAGCGTCTCTTGCGACAGCTCGGGATCCGGATTCGTCACGGCCACCTCGGCCTGCACCCGGATCGACGCGACCGGCGAACGCAGCTCGTGCGCCGCGTCGCCGGTGAATCGGCGCAGCCGCTGGCTCACCTCTTCCTGGCGTTCGAGCAGTGCGTTGAATTCCTCGGCCAGCGCGCGCATTTCGTCGTGCGACGTCGGCAGCGGCAGCCGCGCGCCCGGCGGCAGCGTGCGCACCAGGCCGCGCATCCGCGCCACCGGACGCAACGCGAGGCGCACGACCAGCCAGGTCGCCAAGCCCGCCACCAGCGCACCGACCAGCGCGACCACGACCAGCCACAGCCCGCCGTAATGCACCGCGGCGGCGAAGCCGACCAGCCCGGCGCCGGCGACGACCAGCCGCTGGCTGCCGTTCGGCGTGCTGACCACCTGGCCGCGCCAGCGCGATCCGTCCGACTGCACCGGCAATCCGGCCTTGAGCTGCGAGATCTCCTGGTCGGTGAGCTTCGGCCGGGCCTGGCCGTCCGTCGGATCCCCGGAAATGTCCAGCACCCGCACCGTGACCGGATCCGCCGAGGCGAGCGGTTTCCCGGCGGAGACCGCGCCGGTCGCCGGGCCGAGGGCGGCGGTCAGTTCCTTGTCGACCGAATCAGTGAGCAGCGGATCGAGCTTGTTCGCGGCCAAGGCGGCGAGGCCGAGCAGGCAGCCGAGGGTGATCGCCGCGGCCAGCACGGTGATCCGGACCTGCAGCGAACGGCGGCTCCACCACAACGACGGCGAGCCGGTCACATGACCTCGTCGAGCTGGTCGTCCGAGGCGAGATAACCGTGTCCGCGCACCGTCCGCAGGATCGAGCCAGCGCCGACCGCGTCGAGCTTGCGCCGGACGTAACCCACATACACCTCAACGAGATTCCGCGTGACGGCCTGCTCCTCGCCCCACACCGCACGCAGCAGCTCGTCCTTCGTCACGACCGTGCCGGCCCGGCCGACAAGCACCTCCAGCAACCCGAACTCACGCGGGCTCAGCGGCACTTCCTGACCGTCCCAGCGCACCTGCCGCAACGCCCGGTCGACCTCCAGCGCACCGAGTTTCAGCGCGCCGCGCGAAGCGTCCGGCCCCGCCCGGCGCAGCACCGCGCGCAGCTGCGCGACCAGCACGACGAAGGAGAACGGCTTCACGAGGTAACCGTCCGCGCCGAGGTCGAGACCGTCGGCCTGGTCGATCTCGCCGTCCTTGGCGGACACCAGCAGCACCGGCGTCGTCACGTTCTCCGCGCGCAGCCGTTCCAGCACGCGATAGCCGGACAATCCGGGCAGCATGATGTCCAGCAGCACGACGTCGAACGAACCGGTGCGCGCGAGCTGCAGCCCGGTCGGCCCGTCCGCGGCGGTGACCACGTCCATGTCCTCCGCGCGCAGGCCGCGCTGCAGCGCCTTGCGCACACCAGGTTCGTCGTCGACCACCAGCACCCGAGGTTTCACGATCCTCATCATGGCCGGTCCGCGCAGCTGACGCGCGTACTCTCAGTGCCATCTCAGCTGAACGGGCCGAACATTCAGGGGTATCTCAGCCTCGGCGGGGGAACGTCTGCACCGGGAGCCGGGCCCGCCAAAGCCCGGGAACACAGGGAGAGACGAGATGGATCCGAAGAAGAAGGCCATCACCGCGGCCGTCGTCGGCACCGCGCTCGGCGTGGGCGGGCTGGTCGTCGTGGCGATGCCTGCCTCGGCGGGGGACGCGCCGAAGCTGCCGCAGGTCAGCGCGGAGGACCTGGTCCAGTCGGTGGTCACCGCGAAGCCGGCGCCGTTCGACGGCACGGTGACGGTGAGCAACGACCTCGGCCTGCCGAAGATGGCGACCGGCGCGGTACCGGGGGCGAGCGCGCTGGGCATCGACTCGGCGCAGGTGTTCAGCGACGGCACCGGCAAGACGAAGGTGTCGCTCACCAAGGGGCAGGCGCAGGAGACGATCATCCACAACGGAAACACCGTGTGGGACTACGACTCCAAGACCAACAGCGCGACCAAGACCACGATCCCGGCGGACGTCGCGACCAAGCACGGTCCGGTCGAGGGCAAGGCCGCCGACCCGTCCACCGCGGCCAAGGAACTGCTCGCCAAGGTGCGCGAGAGCAGCAACGTCGCGGTCGACGGCACGGCGACGGTCGCCGACCGGCCCGCGTACGAGCTGGTCCTCACGCCGAAGCCGACCGAACGCACGCTGCTGCGCGAGATCCGCGTCGCGGTCGACTCGCAGACCCGGATGCCGCTGCGGCTTTCGGTGCTGAGCAACGGAACCACCGCCCCGGCGCTGGAGCTGGCGTTCAGCAAGATCGAGTTCGTCGACCAGTCGGCCGACCTGTTCGCCTTCACCCCGCCCAAGGGCGCGAAGGTGACCGAGAAGCAGGCCAAGATCGACGACCGCAGCAAGGCGCTCGCGAACGAAGCGGCGCAGGCCACCAAGCTCCTCGGCGACGGCTGGGACACCGTCGTCACCGGCAAGGTGCCCGCGGACCTGATGAAGCAGAAGCAGGCGCAGGGCGAGGAAAAGGGCGCTGACGTGCAGAAGATGCTGAGCCGGTTCGCCAAGCGGGTCAACGGCCCGTGGGGCAGCGGCTACCTCTTCACCACGAAGGTGGGCGGCGCGGTCCTGACCGACGACGGCCGGTTCGCCGCCGGCGCGGTCCCGGAGCAGGTGCTGTACGAAGCGCTGGGCGCCAAGTGACCAGCATCGCGGTCGAAACCGGGGCGGGCATCTCGGACGAGGTGCCCGCCCCGGCGGTCCCGCTGGCCGCGCGCACCCGAGGGGTGCGCAAGGTCTACCGCGGCACGGTCGCGGTGGACCACGTGGACCTGGACGTGCCCGAGGGCGCCGTGCTCGGCATGCTCGGGCCGAACGGTTCGGGCAAGACGACCACGATCCGGATGCTGCTCGGGCTGATCCGCCCGACCGCGGGCGAGGTCGAACTGCTCGGCCGGAAGATGCCGGAGGAGTCCGCGCACGCGCTGCCGGACGTCGGCGCGCTGGTCGAGGGGCCGGGCTTCCACCCGTTCCTTTCCGGACGCGACAACCTGCTGCGGTTCGCCGCCGCCGAACCGCGGCTGGCGTCGTCCGCGATCCCCGGCGCGGTCGACGCCGCGCTGGACCGGGTCGGGCTCTCAGGCGCCGCGCGCCGCCGGTACAAGGGCTATTCGCTCGGCATGAAGCAGCGGCTCGGATTGGCGAGCGCGCTGCTGGTGCCGCGCCGGATGGTCGTGCTCGACGAACCCACCAACGGTCTGGATCCGGCGGGTACCAGGGAGATCCGCCGTATCATCGCCGATCTGCACTCCGACGGCGTGACCGTGGTGGTGTCCTCGCATCTGCTGGCCGAGGTCGAAGCGACCTGCACGCACGTGGCCGTCCTGCAGTCCGGCACGGTGGTCGCCCAGGGCGAGCTGTCGGACCTGCTGGAATCGGGGAACGCCGCGCTGCTGGTGCGCACGCCGGACGCCGAACGGGCGGTGGAAACGTTGCGGGAGAACCGGATCGGGGCCAGGTTGACCCCGGACGGCATCCGCGCCGACCTCACCGCCACGCCCGCGCCTCGCGTACTTCAGGTGCTCGTCCAGGCGGGCGTCGAGGTGCACGAGGCGACCCGGGCGCGGACCGGGCTGGAGGACCTGTTCGCGCGGCTGACCGAAGGGGAATCGGCGGCTGGCGACGAAGCTGAGGGGGATCAGTCATGACCGCTGCTGTCGCGGTGCCGGTGAGCCGGACCGGGCACGACACGGTGCCGCTGACCCGGTTGATCGCCGCGGAACTGCGCTGGATCTACCGCAGGCCGCGCACGCTCGCCGTGCTGGGCTTGCTGGCGCTGGTGCCGATCGTGGTCGGGATCGGCCTCACGCTGGTCGGCCAGAGCGCCTCCGGGAGCGACGCGCCGGACGACAGCGGCGGCGCGCTGCTGGCGTCGGCGGTGAACAACGCGTTCGTGCTGCCGATCGCCGCGATGGTCATGACGCTCACGCTGCTGCTGCCGCTCGCGTCGGCGATGGCGGGCGCGGACGCGATCGCCGGCGAGGCCGCGCACGGCACGCTGCGCGGCTGGCTCATCGCGCCGGTGAGCCGGGGACGGCTGCTGGCGGTCAAGGCGTTCGGCGTGGCGACGGTGTCCGTGGTCGCGGTGCTCGCGATGTGCGTGACCGGCGTGGTCACCGGGTTGATCATCAACGGCACGGATTCGCTGTTCACGCTGTCGGGCTCCACGTTGTCGCTCGGCGAGGCGCTGCTGCGGATCCTGCTCGTCGGCGGATGGATCGTGCTGCAGCTGTGGGCGATCGGCGCGGTCGCGCTGGCGGTGTCGAGCTGGACCGAGCACCCGATGCTCGTGGTCGCCTCGGTGCTGGCCATGAACATCGTGTTCACCATCCTCGGCTTCCTGACCTCGCTGAAGTGGCTGCACCCGTTCCTGCTCACGAAGGACTGGACGCTGGCCCCGGCCGCCGTCCTGCAGGATCCGATGATGCTGACGAGGTTCGGCGAGGGCGCGGTCCGCGCGGCCTGCTACATCGTGGTCGGGCTGTCGCTCGCCTACGGACGCCTCGTCACCCGGGACGGCTGACCTGGGGGTTCAGCCCACCACGGCGATCCCGTCCGGATCCGGCTGTAGCCGGACGGGATCGCCGGCCCGGAAGTCCGCCCCGGCGGGCGCGATCGCGTCCACAGTGGACTCTCCGCGGCGGACGACCAGCCGCAAATGCTCCCGCCGGTGCACCGCGGCGGTCACCTCGCCGGGCACACCTTCTTTGGCGACTTTCAAACCGTGCGGGCGCAGTCCGAGCCTTACCGGACCGTCGTCCACGCCCATGATTTCGACTGCGCCCAGCTCGGTCCGCACCACTCCGTCGGCCGCCTCGCCGTCCAGGAACGTCGTGACGCCGAGGAAACGCGCGACGTCCTCGTCCACCGGGTTGTTCCACACCGACCGGACCGCGCCCTCCTGCCGGATCTCCCCGGCGTCGAGCACCGCCACGCGATCGGCGAGCGTGAACGCTTCCTCCTGATCGTGCGTCACCAGCAGCGCGGTGATCTTGCTGCGCCGCAACAGCTCCGCCAGGTCGATCGCCAGCTGCTCGCGCAGTCCAGCGTCCAATCCGGACAGTGGTTCGTCCAGCAGCAGCAACCGCGGTTCCGGGGCCAGCGCGCGGGCCAGCGCGACCCGCTGCGCCTGCCCGCCGGACAGCTCGGTCACTCGCCGCCGTTCGTACCCTTCGAGCCCGACCAGCTTCAGCAGTTCCTTGACGCGCGCTGCGTGCCGTTCGCGGGGCACGCCGTGCATCCGCAGGCCGAAGGCGATGTTCGCGGCGACGTCGCGGTGCGGAAACAGCTGTCCGTCCTGGAACACCAGGCCGAATTCGCGCTTGTGCACCGGTACGTCGGCGAGATCGGTGCCGTCCCAGGCCACCGAACCGGACGACATCGGCTCCAGTCCGGTGATCGCGCGCAGCAGCGTCGACTTGCCCGAACCGGAGGGGCCCAGCAGCGCGAGCACCTCCCCGTCGGCGATGTCCAGCCGCGCGTCGCGGACCGCGGCGAACGATCCATAGTGGACAGTCAGATCCCGTACCGTAAGCGCCATCAGAACTCCCCGACCGTGCTGCGGCCGCGGACCGAGCCGAACCGGTCGATCAGCGCCACCGCCACCACAGTCACCACCATGAGCAGGGCGCACGCGGCGTACGCCATCTGGTTGTTCAGCTCCCCCGGCCGGCTGATCAGCGTCGCGACCGCCACCGGCAGCGTCGGCGCGTCCGGCCGGGCGAGGAAGCTGGTCGCGCCGAACTCGCCGAGCGCGACGACGTATCCGAAGCCCGCCGCGGCCACCACCGACCGCGCGACCAGCGGAAAGTCGATCTCCCGCCACACCCGCGCCGGGCTCGCGCCGAGCGTCGCGGCGGCCTGGCGCAACCGGACGTCGACCGCGCGCAGCACCGGCAGGATCATCCGGACCACCAGCGGCATGATCACCAACGCTTGCGCGAACGGGACGAGCAGCGGCGACGTGCGCAGGTCGCCGGGCAGCGCGTCGAGCGTCACGAGATAGCCGAAACCGACGGTCACCGCGGACACGCCCAGCGGCAGCATCAACGCGACGTCCATGGTCTCGCCCATCCCGCGGGCGAGGCGACCTGGTGAACGGCGGAGCGCCACCAGCACGACGCTGGCCACCAAGCCGACCGCCATCGCCAGCAGCGTCGCGTCCGTGGCCGCGGCGAGCGAGTTCTGCGCCGCGATCCAGCCGGACACCTGCAGTGCGTCGTTCTGGCCCACGGTGTTCAGCGCGCGATACCCGGCGAGGCTCCATCCGTCCGAAGTGGACACAGACTCCAGGAGCAGCGACACGATCGGCGTCAGCAGCAGACCGAGCACCACCACCGCGGCACCGACCGTCCACCACTCCCCGCCTCGCGGCCGACGCGCGGTGACCTGCGCGGACCGCAGCTTGACGGCGTTCTCCCGCTTCCGGCGCGCCAAGGCGCCGAGCACCAGCGCGGCCACCACCGCCGCGAACTGGATCAGCGACAGCGCGGCCGCGCCGGAGAGGTCCAGCAGGTCGACGGTGCGGAGGTAGATCTCGGTCTCCAGCGTCCGGTAGCTCCCGCCGCCGAGGATCAGCACCACTCCAAAACTGGTGGCGCAGAAGAGAAACACCACAGCGGCCGCGGACGCGACGGCCGGGCCGAGCGCAGGCAGCGTGACCGACCGAAACGCCCGCCACGGCGAGGCCCCGAGAGCCCGCGCCGCTTCGGTCGCTCGCGGATCGAGGTGCGCCCACAGCCCGGCGACGGTGCGCGCGACCACTGCGACGTTGAAGAACGCGTTGGCCAGCACGAGCGGCAGCACGCCACCGTCCGGCCAGATCGCCCTAAAAGCCAGGCCGACGACGACCGTCGGCAGCACGAACGGCACCAGCACGATCGTGCGCGCCAGTCCGACCCCGGGCAGCCGGACCCGCGCGAGCAGATACGCCACCGGCAGCCCGGCGAGCACCGCGACGACGGTCGACGCGGCCGCGCTGGCCAGCGTGAACCCGGCGAGCCGCCACGTCTGCGGGTCGCCGAGCACGGTGTCGACGCCGCCCGCGGAAAACCCCCGGCCCACGATCGCGACGACCGGCCAGGCGAAGAACACCACCAGGAACGCGACCGGCAGGAGGCCGAGCAGCGTGAGCCCGATGGTGCGCGCGGGGATCACGCGCCCATGAGCGAGCGCCATTCCCCGATCCACTTCTCCCGGCCTGCCTGCACCTTGTCCGCGGGCATGGTGGCCGGCGTCTGCGGCTGCGGCGCCGCGGTGGCCCAGCCAGCGGGCAGTTCAACGCCCTGGCGCGCCGGGTAGACGTACATGTTCGCCGCGACCGTCGTCTGGAACTGCTGCGACAACAGGAAGTCGACGACCTTCTGCGCCTGCGGGGTCTGCTTGCCGTTGGTGAGCACACCCGCGTACTCGACCTGGCGGAAGCAGGTGTCGAGCAGCGCCTTGGTGCGCGGCTTGCCGTCCTCGCCGACCTCCGCGGCCGGCGACGAGGCGTAAGACACGACGATCGGCCGCGGGCCCTTGCCCGCCGCACCGGAGAAGTCCTTGGAGTAGGCCTCCTCCCAGCCGCTGACGGTCTTGAGGCCGTTGTCCTTCAGCTTCTTCCAGTAGCCCTGCCAGCCGCTCTCGCCGTACTTCACGACCGTGCCGAGCAGGAAGGCCAGCCCCGGCGACGCCGTGGCCGGGCTCTCCGCGACGGTCAGGTCCTTGTACTTGGGGTCGGCGAGGTCGTCGTAGGTCTTCGGCTCGGGCAGGCCCTTGCTCGCGAAGTACGCGGGGTCGATGTTCACGCAGACGTCGCCGACGTCGACCGCCGCCAGCCGGTGCTGCGGGTCGACCGAGTAACGCTGCGGACCGCGGTCGGCCTCCGGGCTTGTGTACGGCTGGAAGACTCCCTCACTGAGCGCGCGCGAGGCGAAGGTGTTGTCGACGCCGTACGCGACGTCGCCGATCGGGTTGCCCTTGGTGAGCACGAGCTTGTTGGTGAGCGCGCCCGCGTCGCCGGACTTGAGGATCTTGAGCTTGATCCCGGACTGGCGCTGGAAGGCGTCGAGCACGTCCTGCGGCGCGGCGAACGAATCGTGCGTGACCAGCGTGACAGTCGGTGTCTGCTGGTCCGGGCTCGCGGACGACCCGCTGGAGTCGCTGCTGGACAGCGAGCAGGCGCTGGCGAGCACCGAGACCCCGGCAAGGACTGCCACCGTGCGGACGGTCCGCGACATCATTCTTCCCCTCCTGCACTGCGCCGGATGAGGGAGAGCGATACGGCCTCCCTACGCCGGCATGATCCGGATCCAGGTGCGAACGGTCGCGGGTTGACGGCCCGCCTCTCAGCCCGGCGTACCGGACTCCCGTGGCAATGCCGCAGCGTAGCCGACACCATGGAGTGATGACTCAGCTATTGAACGACTCGGCAGTGGACCAGGCCCTCGGCACCGTCCCGGAGTGGCGGCGCGAGGACGACACCATCGTGCGCACGACCGAACTCCCGTCCTTCCCGGCGGCGATCGAGGTGGTCGACCGGGTGGCCGAGCTGGCGGAGGAAGCCGACCACCATCCCGACATCGACATCCGCTGGCGCACCCTGACCTTCCGCCTGAGCACCCACTACCTAGGCGGCCTGACCGAGCGCGACTTCGCATTGGCCAAGCAGATCGACGAGGTCCTCGCGGCCCGCTGACCAGGTGTGATGTCGGCAACCCTGGCAACATGAACGGCCCCTTCGCGCGTCTTCCGGACAGACGCTTCGGAAGGAGGCCAGGATGGTGCAGGCACTCGTGGTGGGGATGGGTTCGTTCGGCCTGATGGTGGCCGCCGCGGGCGGGGTGCTGTGGCACACCGCGCGCAACCGACGTGATCTCGATCACAAGCGGTAACAGTGAGCTAGATCAAGGCGCTATCCCAGCGGTAATCATCGGCACTCGCCCCGCTAGGACCAGCCATGAACAGCACGTCCGCCCAGCTCACGGCCGCACAGCGCACCTGGGTCTCGGTGTTCGCGACCGCGTTCGTCCTCTTGTCGATGATCGTGCTCGGCCTGCTCGGCTGAGCCCGTCACCGGATCCGGAACCGCTCCCGATACTCGGCGGGCGTGGTGTTCAGCGTCCGCCGGAAAGCTCGGTTCAGCGTGGAAACGGTCCCGAACCCGCAAGCGCCGGCGATCCGCGACAACGTTTCGTCAGTCGTCTCCAACCGATGCCGCGCCGCCTCGACCCTCGCATGCTCGACGTAGGCGGCGGGCGTCATCCCCAGCTCAGCCTTGAACACCCGGGTGATCTGCCGATCCGTCACATGGGCGTGCGCGGCGAGGTCCGCGACCGTCAACGGCTCCGCCAGATGCGCGGCGATGTACTGCCGTAGCTCATCCACCCTCCGAGTCGCGGACGCGGGCTCCAACGACACGCTGAACTGGCTCTGCCCGCCCGGCCGCCGCAGGAACATGACGAGCTGGCGAGCCACCCGCGAGGCCAGCTCCGGGCCGTAATCGTCGGCCACCAGCGCCAACGCGAGGTCGAGGCAGGCGCTCAGCCCAGCTCCCGTCCACACCGAACCGTCGCGGATGAAGATCGGATCCGCGTCGACGGTCACTCCTGGATGCTCCGCCGCCAACTGCCGAGCGGTCGACCAGTGCGTAGTGGCGCGTTTGCCGTCAAGCAGCCCTGCCGCGGCGAGAACGTGCGCACCAACGCACACCGACGCCACCCGCCGCGTCAGCCCAGCCAGGCGGCGAACCTGCTCGACCACCGCAGGATCACACCGGGCGACAATCTCCCCGTTCTCCGCGGTTTCGACCGCACCCGGCACGACCAGGGTGTCGATCGCCTTCCCGGCCAGCTCCGCGAAGGTCACGTCCGGCAGCACCCGCACTCCCGCGGACGTGGTCACCGGGTCCAGCGTCTCGGCCGCGAGCACCACCTCATAGCCCGTCGGCCGGTCCATTTCCCGCTGCAGCAAGGAAAACACCTCCGCGGGCCCGGTCACGTCCAGCAGATCGATCCGATCGAACAGGACGACGACCATCAGCCTCTTCATTCGCGCTCCCATGTCGGTTTCTGCGCTTTGCATGTCATTGCCGACATCCACCGCCGAGCCTAGCGTCGATCATGCGAACCGAACGAGAGGAAACCGACCATGCCACGGACGACGCTGCGGGAACTGAACGGCCTAGACCAGACCCCGGCAACCCTGGCCGACTCGACACTGATCCTGGTCGACTACCAGAACACCTACACCCGCGGCGTGATGGAACTAGAGGGCTGGCAGCCAGCTCTGACTGCGGCGAAAGCCCTGCTCACCAAGGCCCGCGCCGCCGGGTCGACGGTGATCCACGTCATCAACGACGGCGGCGAGGGTACGCCGTACGACATCCGCGCCGAGATCGGCAGCATCCACCCAGACGTCGCACCAATCGAGGGCGAGCCCGTCGTGGTCAAGGGCGCACCGAATTCCTTTGTGGACACGGATCTTGGCGCCCGGGTGGACGCGGCTGGGCATCAGAACGTGGTTATCGCCGGGTTCATGACCAATATGTGCGTCACGTTCACCACCGAAGGCGCGTTCTTACGCGGCAACCACCCGACTGTCGTCGCCGATGCCTGCGCGACCCGTCCGTTGCCGACGCTCGCTGGGGAAGTCAGCGCTGGCCAGTTGCATGACAGTGCGTTGGCGACTATCGGTGATCTGTATGGAGTGGTTGTGTCCAGTGTCGATGAGCTGAACTGAGCCCTGGCCTCGGCGGGATGACCTTTCCGCCGAGGCAAGTTCGTCAGAAGTCGATGAACCCGGCGACGACCTCGCGCACGATGCCGTCCGGCCCCGGGGTGCCGTAGAAGTAGACCGACCCGTATCCCCAGAGGTACTCGTCGATCACGTCCGCAAGCTCACCCTCGACCGGCCAGCCCTCTTCGTTGACCTGAAACAGAAACTGATGCCCGTCGGCCCGCACCGCGTCGGAGTAGCTCGGTTCGTCCTGAATCAGCTCGGGTTCATCGGCGATCCGGACAAGCGCGACCTCGTCTTCCGTGCCGGGCATCTGGACGAGCGCCGCCGAACGAAGTCCAGGCCAGCCCAGCGTGGTGCACTCACCACGCGGCGACGGTGGATGCACCAGCGCGCGCATGGCCATGTCCGGATATTCGAGATCGCTGTCGCCGATGTCGAATCCCGCGCGCAACAGCACCGAGACCTCGCAGCCGGGAGTCCACGAAGCCGCGGGGACGGTGAGCAGGTAGCGGTGGGTCGAGAGGAGCGAGTGCGTCTCAATGACCACCGGCGGCGCGCCACCGAGGCGTCCTCCGTCCGGAGAATCCGGCAGGGACGGCGTGAAGAGCACGGGCATGCCGGGATCCTACGGAGACGGGTTCGAGGCCGGAGATTTCTCCACCAGGGCTTTGCAGGGCGGCGTGCCTCAGACGTTGAAGCGGAACTCCACCACGTCCCCGTCCGCCATCACGTAGTCCTTGCCTTCCATCCGGACCTTGCCCGCCGACCGCGCGGCCGCCATGGACCCGGCCTCGATGAGGTCCGCGAACGACACGACCTCCGCCTTGATGAAGCCGCGCTCGAAGTCCGTGTGGATGACGCCCGCGGCCTGCGGGGCGGTCGCGCCCTGCGGGATCGTCCAGGCGCGCGATTCCTTCGGGCCCGCCGTGAGGTACGTCTGCAGGCCGAGCGTGTGGAAACCCGCGCGGGCCAGTGCGTGCAGGCCCGGTTCCAGCTGGCCGACGGACTCCAGCAGTTCGCGCACGGACTCCTCGTCGTCCAGCTCCAGCAGCTCGGCTTCGACCTTCGCGTCGAGGAACACCGCGTCCGCGGGGGCGACGAGCTTCGCCAGCTCCTCGCGGCGCGCGTCGTCGGTGAGCACGGCCTCGTCGGCGTTGAAGACGTACAGGAACGGCTTCGTGGTGAGCAGGCTCAGCTCGCGCAGCGCCTCGCCGTCGATGTCCTTCTGCGCTTGGAACAGCGTGCGCCCGGAGTCGAGGATCTCCTTGGCCTTCTGGGCGTTTTCGAGCGCCGGCCGCGCTTCCTTCTTGGTGCGGGCCTCTTTCTCCAGCCGCGGCAGCGCCTTTTCGAGCGTCTGCAGGTCGGCGAGGATCAGCTCGGTGTTGATCGTCTCGATGTCGGACATCGGGTCGATCCGGCCGTCGACGTGCACCACGTCCGGGTCGTCGAACACGCGGATGACCTGGCAGATCGCGTTGGCCTCGCGGATGTTGGCGAGGAACTTGTTGCCGAGCCCCGCGCCCTCGGACGCGCCCTTCACGATGCCCGCGATGTCCACAAAGGACACCACGGCGGGCACGGTCTTCTCCGACGAGAAGACCTCGGCCAGCTGGTCCAGCCGCGGGTCCGGCAGCGGCACCACGCCGACGTTGGGCTCGATCGTGGCGAACGGGTAGTTCGCGGCGAGCACGTCGTTGCGGGTCAGCGCGTTGAACAGGGTGGACTTGCCGACGTTGGGCAGGCCGACGATACCGAGGGTCAGGCTCACGGCGGTTGAGTCTACGTGCCGCGCGGACGCCCCCGCCGACCCGGTAACGTCGTGTCGGTTTTCCGCCAGTCGAGCCTCTCACCTGCTGGCATCATCGACGGCATGGCTACCTCGACCATCCCGATCTGGCGCGACACCGAGCGCTGCTACCGCGCGGTGACCGCCCGCGACCAGCGGTTCGATGGCCAGTTCATCATGGCTGTGCGCACCACCGGCATCTACTGCCGCCCGTCCTGCCCGGCGCTCACGCCGAAGGCGCAGAACGTCCGCTTCTACCCCACCTCGGCCGCCGCGCAGGCCGGTGGCTTCCGTGCGTGCCGCCGCTGCCTGCCGGACGCGGTCCCGGGTTCGCCGGATTGGAACGTACGCGCTGACCTGGCCGCCCGCGCGATGCGGTTGATCTCGGACGGCCTGGTCGAGCGCGAGGGCGTGCCCGGTCTGGCGCGTCAGCTCGGCTATTCGGAACGCCAGCTCGGCCGCGTACTGGCCGCTGAGCTGGGAGCCGGCCCGATCCGCCTCGCCCGAGCACACCGCGCCCACTCGGCGCGGCTGTTGATCGAGATGTCGCAGCTGCCGCTCACGGACGTCGCGTTCGCAGCCGGGTTCTCCAGCATCCGGCAGTTCAACGAAACGATCCGCGAAGTGTTCGCGACGACGCCGTCTCAGCTGCGCGCAGCCAGCCTGCGCCGCGGAAACCGCAACGAACCAAGCGGCGCGACGCGGCTCAGCCTTCGTCTGCCATTCCGCGCACCGTTCGACGCGGAGGGCGTGCTGAACTACCACGCGTCGCGCGCTCTGCCCGGCATCGAAGCCGTCTCGGAGGACGGCTATGGCCGCACCTTGCGTCTGCCGCACGGCCCGGCCTCGATGTGGGTCAGCCCGCGCGCCGGCTACGTGCAGTGCGACCTGGCGCTTTCGGACCTGCGCGATCTGAGCAGCGCCGTCAGCCGGGTACGACGGCTGTTGGACCTGGACGCCGACCCGGAAGCCGTCTCGCGCGTCCTCTCCGCCGACGAGGTGCTGGCCCCGCTGGTCGCCGCCGTACCGGGCATCCGCGTGCCGGGCGCCGTCGACGGTCCAGAAGTCCTGCTCCGCGCTCTACTGGGCTCGGCCGTGGCCGACGTCGTCCGGCTCGGCGAGCCAGTCCCGCGCGCCGACCCGCCCATGGACACCCTGACGACCCTCTTCCCCACTCCAGCGGCCATCGCCGAGGCTGACGTGAAGCCGCTGGTCAAGAAGGTCGCCGCAGCGATCGTCGCCGGTGACCTGGACCTCCACGTGGGCCGGGACGCCGACGAGCTGCGCACCGAAATGCTCGCGGCCGGTGTCGATCCGGGCACCGCCGACTACGTCGTAATGCGCCTGCTCGGCGCTCCCGACGTCCTGTTGAGCGCCGACCCAGCCGTCCGCCGCAGCGCGGCCGAGCTAGGCATCGACCTGGCGACGTCGGCGCGCGACTGGCAGCCGTGGAGTTCGTACGCCAGCAGGTATCTCAGTTCCCGAACCGCTTGAGGAGACTTTCCCCGTGCACACCGCGTTTTGGTCCACTTTGGACACTAAAATCGGCCCGTTCACCGCAGTGGTGGCAGGCGACGGCGCAGTACTGGCCTCCGGCTGGACCGGCGACGTCGCCGAACTGACGCCGCTCATCTCGCCGTCCCTGGCCCCGACGGTACTGACTGAACGCCGAGACCTGGGCCCCGTGACGGCCGCGATCCGCCGCTACCACGGCGGCGACCTCGACGCCGTCGCCGACATCGAGGTCCGGCAGCGGTCGGGCCCGTTCCGCGAGCACGCCTGGGAGATGCTGCGCAAGGTCCCGGCAGGCAGCCCGGTGAGCTACGCGGAGTACGCCACGCTCTCCGGCAACCCCTCCGCAGTCCGCGCGGCAGCGACGGCTTGCGCCCGCAACGCGGCGGCGTTGTTCGTGCCTTGCCACCGGGTGGTGCGTACCGGCGGCGCGATCGGCAACTTCCGCTGGGGGACGGACGCTAAGCGGTGGCTCCTGCACCACGAAGAGTCCGCTTGACGGCTCGGGCTGGTGGGGTGGCCGCGTTCGGTTGGCTGGCTGGCTCGGATCGGCCCGCCCCGGGTCGGTCTGGTCGGCTCGTCCCGGGGCGGGTCGGCTCGGATCTGGTCAGGTCGGGTCAGGTCAGGTCGGCCCGGGTCAGGTCGGCCCGGGTCAGGCCGACTCGGCTCGGGGCGGCCGTCCCGGGCCGGGTCGGTCTGGTCAGCTCGCCCCCGAGTCGGGTCGGGT
This sequence comes from Amycolatopsis sp. WGS_07, assembly GCF_045278895.1. NCBI lineage: Bacteria > Bacillati > Actinomycetota > Actinomycetes > Pseudonocardiales > Pseudonocardiaceae > Amycolatopsis > Amycolatopsis sp. WGS_07. The sequence goes on from NZ_CP136053.1 coordinate 1,280,817, forward strand.
CGGGTGTGCTGGTTGGGTCGGCCTGGTCAAGTCGCCCGGGCACGGTCGCGGCCGGGCGCGGTCAGCCGGACTGGACTGGGTCGGATTGGGCCCGGCCGGATAGGCCGTACCGGGTTGGCCAGCCCAGTCAGGCCGGCTCGACCGCACTGAGGCGGCCGACCGAGTCATGCCAGGACAGGTCGGCCGGCCCGGTTGGGCGGACCTGGCCGCCGCTGGGCTGGACCGCGCTGGTTCGGGTCGGTTGAGCAGGGCTGCCTGCACTAAGGCCGCCCGACTCCGCCACCGACGCACGACCCGCACCTCGGCAGCCAACCCCGCCACACTCGGGCCCGCCCGCCACACCCGCCTCAACCAACCGCGAGCACAACGCACCCAGACCCGTGCCGACCCGCACGGCCCACCTTCCGCGACCAGCCACCCTCACCACCGCAGTCACGCCACCCCAAGGTGTCCGACCGCTCAGCGCGAAGATCCCGGCCCGGGATCGAGTCTCATCAAGCCATCTGCAGCTCCACTTTCGACCCGGTGCGAGACTTCCGCACCCGCAACCGCGTGGGGATGCGCTGGCGGAGTTCCTCGACGTGCGACACCAGGCCCACCACGCGCCCGCCGGCGCGGAGTTCGTCGAGGATGTTCATCACCACGTCCAGGGTTTCGGCGTCCAAGGTGCCGAAACCCTCGTCCACGAACAGGGTGTCGAGCAGCGCACCGCCGGTTTCGCCCGCCACCACGTCGGCAAGGCCTAGCGCCAGCGACAACGACGCGAGGAACGATTCGCCGCCAGACAGGGTCTTCGCCGGGCGGACCGTGCCGGAGTAATCGTCCAGTACGTCGAGGCCCAAGCCGCCCCTTGTGCCGCGGGCGCCTGCCGCGTCTGAGTGCACGAAGGAGTAACGGCCCTGGCTCATGGTTCGCAAACGCGCGGTCGCCGCGAGCGCGACCTCTTCCAAGCGAGCAGCCAGGACATACGAGCGCAACGACATCTTCCGCGCGTTCTGCCCGCGCCCGTTGACGACGTCCGACAACGCCCGAAGCTCGGCCTGCTCCTCCTCCAACGGCTGTAGCTCCGAGAGCGCCTTGCTCAGCCGTCCAGCCAGCTTCACTAGTTCACGGTGTTGCGCGGAAACCGCTTGCTGCGCGGCAAAAGCGGCGTCTGCCCGAGCACGGGTCTCCTTCGCGCGTTCTGCCAGCGGCGCGACCTCCACCGTATCGTCCGGTCCGATCCCGAACAGCTCCGGTTGCGCGAGCATCTCCCGCGCACCGGCGGTCATCGCTTCGGCCTCGGCAAGGCCCTGTTCGAGCTTCGTGATCTGCTCGTCGCTGCGGACGGCCGCGCGCATTTCCTCAAGGGTGGAGAACCCCTTGGCGTGCAACGAGATTTCGACCAGATCCCGTTGCTCCGCGAGCCGCTTCTCCGCTCCGGACACCGCGGTGTGCGCCTCGGCTGCCAAATCGAGCGCGCCGGCGAACGTGAGCAGGTGCTGCCGCCGGGACGGCACGTCCGGGAATTCTCCCCGGCCCGCGATCAGCCGCTGTTCGCGTTCGGCCATCCGACCGTCCAGCGCGCGTACTTCACTGGTCGCCTCGGTGACCGTCAGCTCGGCGAGGCGACGTTGTTCGGCCAGCTGCTCGGCACCGCGCTCCAGCTCGGCGACTTTTCCGTGCAGCTGGTCTTTGCGCTGTGCCTGCCGGGAGAGTTCCGCGACGACCGTCCGCGCCTCGGTCAGCGCGGTCGCGATTTCCTCCGCAGTGCGTCCATCCAACCGTTCGCAGAGCGAGACGACTCGGGCCTTCGCCTCCTCCAACGCGGACACCACTCGCTGACGCAGCGCCGACGCCTTCTGCTCGGCTTCTTCGGCAGCGCGTTCTTCAGCGGCGTCGACCAACGGCGCATCATGGTTCGCCGGTGCCGGATGCTCCGCTGACCCGCACACCGGACACGCCGCACCATCGGCCAAGCCAGCGGCCAACTCGGCTGCCATACCGTCCAGACGCCGCTCGCGGAGATCGAGCCGTCGCTGCCGGGCCGCCTGGTGCTCGTCGACCACTTCGCGCAGTTTCGCTTCGCCACGCGCGACCCTGGCTTCAGCTGGCGGCAATTCCTCGGCCGCACGAGTGAGCGCCGTCAGCTCCTCGACCCGAGATTTGGCCCCATCCAGCTTCGCGGCCGCTTCTCCCGCCACCGTCGCTTCGGTACGCGCGGCAGCGATCAGGCCGGGCAGCTCGGCCAGCCGCTCCGAGAGGCCGGCCACCTGCTTTGTGGCCTCCTCCGCGACTTTCTGCCGCTCCGCGCGGCGCTGCGCATCGCTCTTCTGCTGAGCGGCTTCCGCGGCCAACTCGGCTAGCGCGCCCGCTTCCTCGCGAACGGAACCAGCGCCTTCACGAAGGTCGGTGACAGCGAGCCCGACCGCATCGAAACCGAGGTCGGCGAGATCCCGGATCCGGTCCGCCACCAGCACCTGCGCATCGCCAAGCTCGGCCGTGCGCCGGTCCATCAGCTCAGCCTCGGGAACCACCGCGGCGGCGCGCCGGGCCGCCGCGATTTCTTCCGTCCACTCAGCACGTTCGGCCGCCTGCTCGGCGATCTGCGCCAGCCGGGTGTGCGCGGTGCGGACCCGGCGGACCTTGTCCGCGTCCTCTTCCGCCTCGCGCAGCGCGACCTCCGCGGACTTCGCCGCAGAACGTGCTTGCGCTGCCTCGGTTTCCGCCGCCTCGGCCGCGGCGGCGACGTTGGTCAACACAGCGTCGACCCACTCCGGCTGTCCGTCCTCCGGAGGTTCCTCCTGTGCTTCCTGCGCGTAGCGGGCGAGCAGTTCACGGACCTCCTGCTGCCGCTTTTCCAGCGCACGGCCGCGTTCCGCGCGAAGGTCGGCGAACCAGCGTTCGACGTCGGAGAACCGCTCGGTGCCGAACAGCCGCTCCAGCAGCTTTTCCCGCTCTGTGGTGTCGCTGCGGAGAAACTTCGCGAATTCTCCCTGCGGCAGCAGCACCACCTGGAAGAACTGCTCATTCGTCATGCCCAGCAGCCGCTCGACGGTGCGGGCCACCTCGTCGATGCGGATGCTCCCGTCCGGTGGCAGCCCGGCGGGCGGTTCGCCGACCCAGGTCAGCGAAACCCGAGCCTGCTGCGTGGTGAATCCGTCGCCGCGTTTCTTCGGCCGCTGGTACTCCGGGCTGCGCACGATCCGCAGCCGCTGACCCTGCACGGTCAGCTCCAGCACGACCTCGGTCGGCCGATCGGGTTCGGCGAGATCGCACCGCAACCGCTTGACGTCGCCGCGCGCGCCCGGCACCACGCCGAACAACGCGAACGCGATCGCGTCGAGCAGCGTGGTCTTGCCCGCGCCGGTGTCGCCATGGAGAAGGAACAGACCGTCGGCGCCGAGGGCGTCGAAGTCCACCACCTCCCGGCCCGCGTACGGGCCGAAGGCTTCCACCTCCAGCAGATGCAGTCTCACAGCTTCTCCACCGCCGCCCGGTTCGCCGCTTCGAGCGCCAGGTGCACGAGCCGCTCCTCGCGCTCGGTCGGCGGCGCACCGCGGCAGTCGTCGAGGAAACTGCGTGCGATCTCGATGTCGCTGCGTCCGCGGACCGCCTCCGCGTACTTCAGCTCGGTGCCGGCGACCCCGCCGTCGGGCCGCCAATCCATGTGCACCGCATAGGGAAAACGTTCCTGCAGCGACCGCATCGCATCGATCGGACGGACTCGGTCCGTGACAGTGATCGACAGGAAATGTTCGCGCCACTGCTCATGATCCGGGTCAGAGAGCAGGGCGGCGAGTTCTCCGGAGAGGGTCGCGAGCGGACGCGGCACCGGCAGTTCGTGCCGCCGGACCTCGGCGAGACCGGTGGCGTCGAGATCCACGAACCACACCGATTTCCGTTGCCGCGCTTCGGAAAACGAGTACGCCAGCGGGCTTCCGGAATACCGTAGGTGCTCCGCGAGCGTCTGCGGGCCGTGCAAATGTCCGAGCGCGACATAGTCCACTCCGTCGAACACCGAGCCGGGGACCTGTTCCACTCCGCCGACCGCGATGGTGCGTTCCGATTCGCTGGCCTCGCCGCCGGTGACGAAAGCGTGTGCCAGCACTACTGAACGCGTGCCTGGACGACCGGCCAGATCGTCGCGTACCCGTCGCATCGCCTCGCCGAGCACGCCGGTGTGGCCGCGCGCCTCCGGCACGCCCAATGCGTGCCGCGACGGCTCGGGTTCGAGATACGGGATGCCGTAGAACGCGACCGCGCCGTGTTCGTCGTTCAGCACAACGGGTTCCGCGATGCCTTCGACGGTCGCGCGGACGTGCAGCCCGCCCGCCGCCGCGAATTCGGCGAACGCGCCGAGGCGCGCAGCCGAATCGTGGTTGCCCGGCGTGATCACGAGTTCCGCGCCGGCCCGGCGGATGCGGGTCATCGCGGCCGTCGCGACGCGGACAGCCTCGGCGGAGGGCACCGCTCGGTCGTAGATGTCACCGGCCACCACCACGACGTCGACCGACTCGCGGTCGACGAGTTCGGCGATGTGCGTGAGAGCGGCCTCCTGTTCGGTAAGCAGATCGGCGCCGTGGAACGTGCGGCCGATGTGCCAATCAGAGGTATGGAGGATTCTCACGGCGACCACGTTAGGAGCAGACACCGACGAAATCCCGGAGGCACGCCGTTGCCCCACTCGAACGTGTGTACGAAGCCGATCAGGGCCACTTCGGACACGCCCAGCTCGAATCTGGAAAGTCGCAGGTCAGCTACGCAGCGCGACCGCGAGTGCCGGTTTTTGTCGGTGCCGTCCGCCATGATGTCTCGCGTCCGGACACCCGACGGACCCGACCGAGAGGAGGACCGGGTGGAGACGGTGATCACCACCGCGGCCGTCGTGCTCGCGCTGCTCCTGTGCGTCGCGGTCGTCGTGCTGTGGCGGCTGTACAACGACGGAATGCGTCGGGCCGACGCGGCCGCGCGGCTCGTGGCGGCGGAGCGCGCGAAGGGCGACCAGCAGCAACTCGCGCTACGCCGGTACGAGGTGGCATTTGCGTCGATCCACGGCCGCGGCGAACTCGGCGAACAGGTGCTCGTGGAGACCGCGCGCGCACTCGGACTGCGGGAGGGACTGCACTTCACCCTGCAGACCGATTTGGGCGGCGGCGGAAGCGCGAAACCCGACCTGGTGCTGAATGTCGGCGGCGGCCGGGCGGTTCCGGTCGACGCGAAGGCGAGCATGGCCATCTGGGCGGAGGCGGTCGAGACCGACGACCCGGAAGAACGGCTCGACGCGCTGCGCGTCCACGTCCGGCAGTTGCGCTCCCGCGCGGCGGAGCTGGCGGGCAAGGGCTATCAGCGCTGGGCGGACGCGATCTACGGCACCGTCATGTTCGTCCCGTCCGACGCGGCCGTCGTCGCCGCCCTCGACACCGATCCCGAACTGCTGCGCTGGCTCATCGACCGCCGCGTATTCCTGTGCGGCCCCACGGGATTCGGGGTGCTCGCGTCGGCGGCGCTGTTCGCCGCCAGCGACCGGGCGCTCGTCGAGGACGTCGAGCAAGTGCGCGCGGGCGCCGCCGCCGCACATCGGGCCGCGGGCAATGCGGTCGAAGCGCTGAATCTGTCCACCACACACCTTCAGCGTTTCGTCTCTGCCCGGAGGCGCGAACTCGAAGCGCTGGAGTCGTTCCGTGCGACGGTCGCGCCGCTCACCGACGCGTCCGGCAGTCCGGCGCCGGTGCCGCAACTGCGGAAGGGAGACGAGGTGGCAGCTGGTTGAGGTGGCGGCGGGCTCGACAAGTCGTGATCGGACGGTCGAGGGCACGCACTCGCGGGACAGGTCTGGCGGCCTGGCTTGACGCCGGAGGCTCGACGTCGGGATGACTGCCTGCGGTCGGCGGGAGGCGGGTTGGCGCTTTAGCCCGGCAGTTCCTTCGGGTGGAGCGACGGCCTGCGGAACGGCGGCTGCGCGGCTTGGCGAACGTGGGCGCGCTCCGTGCACAAGGGTGCGGCGGCGAGCGGAACCGCAGCGGCGGTGTTCGAGCGACTCCTTAGCGGGGCGGCGGTGTTCGAGCGGCTCCTTAGCGGGGCGGCGGTGTTCGAATGGCCCCTTGGCGGGGCGGCGGCGTTCAAATCGCCCGTGGCGGGAGCGGCCGTGTTCAAACCGCCCGCAGGCGAGCACGACGTCGTTCGAACCGGCTCTTAGCCGGAGCGGCCCCGGCGAGCGCTGGCCATCCGGCGAAGGCGGACGGACCCGGCCGTGCGGTCCGGGCTGACGGGCCGAGCTGACGGTCCGGATCGGCAGTCCAGATTGGCCGTCCGGATTGCCCGGAACGACCGGTGAAGTCCAGGTTGGACACCGCTGCCGAGGCGAGTGAAAGGGCAGGGTTCCGACGTCGCGCGGGCAGGATCGGGGCGCTCAGGCGATTTACGGGGACGTCAATTCCCGGTCAAGTTCCAGGACGGCGAATGTTCCGGAACAGGACCGGTGACGCCGCCGTGGCCGGGGCCGGCTCGTGGCATAGCCTGGGGTCAGTGCGGTGCCGGGAATCGGGCGGCCGGACCATACCGTCGGTATCACCGCTGGTCAGAGGTCTGGTCCACTGGTTCCCCGTCTGGCGGAGCGGGCCTGGCGGGCCGCACCGTGAGTACCGCTCGGCCGAGCGAAAGATCATGCGGTCGAGTGGCTGCTTCGTGCTGTCCTCGGCAGTGCCAACAAGATCGTGACAAGTACGGGCTACGGTGTGCCTCGTGACCGCGATACGCGATCGCCAGAGCGATCCTGATGCCGATGACGCCCCCGTGCCGTGGGACGAGCGTCTCGTCGTCGGCACGAGGCGCGGCCTGCCCTGGTGGGCGGCTGTCCTCGTGGGCTTCGGCTTGGCAGTGCTCGGCGCCATCATCGACGAGAAGTCCACCGGCAGCCTCGGTTTTGTTTTCAAGGCGGGCTACTTCCTCGGGGCCGTGATCGCGGTCGGCGCGGTGCAAAGACGCGGGCTGTTCGGCCCGATGGTGCAGCCGCCGCTGGTGCTCGCCGTCACCGTGCCGGGCGTGGTGCTGCTGACCGGCGGGGGTCCCGAGGCCAGCGACACCGTGTCGAAGCTGCTCAACATCGGTACGCCGCTGATCAAGGGCTTCCCGACGATGGCGGTCACCACCGGTGTCACGCTGCTGTTCGGTTTCTTCCGGATCTACCGCGAACGCGACCCGGACGCGCCGGTCAAGATCAAGGACGGCAAACTGCCGCGCGACCGGGACGGCGACGACGACAAAGCCGCGAACCGTCCGCGCTCGCGGCCGCCGGCTGGCCGCACCGGGCAGACGCCGCCTCCGGGCAACCGTCGCCGTCCGCCGCGGGACCGGGACCTCGACGCACCGCCTCCAGCGCGACGTCCGCGTCCGCCGGGCGACCCGGGTGCGCGTCCTCGTCGTGAGCCGATGGACCCGAACGCGCCGCGCGGTGGCCGGAAGCCGCCGCCGGAGGGGCGTCGGCCGAGGCCGCCGGAAGCTGATCCGCGTCGTCGCGATCCGCGGGGTGACGCACCGCCGCCGCGTCGTCGGCCGCGTGGGGACGAGCCGCCGCCAGGGCGTCCGCGTCCGCCTCGCCGGGAACCGCCGCGTCGGCAACGTCCTTGGGACGACGAGGGCTGAACAAACCAGCGATAAGCACAAACGAAAAGGCCGCCGATCCCGGCACCGGGATCGGCGGCCTTTTCGTTGTGTCAGAGGGAATTTCGCCCGCCCCGAGCAACCTCAGGACTCGGCGGACTCCGGCTTAACGGCCTTCCGCAATTCCTTCGGCAACGCGAACGCGATCTTCTCGTTCGCCGTGGTCACCTCGTCGACCTGTCCGTAGCCGCGCTCGGCCAGCCACTTCAGCAGGTCCATCACCAGCACGTCCGGCACCGAGGCCCCCGACGTGACTCCGACCGTCGACACGCCCTCCAGCCACGACTCGTCGACCTCCGACGCGAAGTCGATCAGGTGCGAGGCCGAGGCACCGGCCTTCAACGCGACCTCGACCAGCCGCTTCGAGTTCGACGAGTTCTTCGAGCCGACGACCAGCACCAGGTCGCACTCCGGGGCCATCGCCTTGACCGCGACCTGGCGGTTGGTGGTGGCGTAACAGATGTCGTCGCTGGGCGGGTCGGCCAAAGTCGGGAAGCGGTCGCGCAGCTGGTCGACGCGTTCCATCGTCTCGTCCACCGACAGGGTGGTCTGCGACAGCCAGATCACCTTCGACGGATCGCGCACGTCGACCTTGTCGACGTCCTCGGGCTTGTCGACCAGCTGCACCTTGTCCGGGGCCTCGCCGGCCGTGCCCTCGACCTCCTCGTGGCCCTCGTGACCGATCAGGAGGATGTCGTAGTCGTCCTTGGCGAACCGGTTGACCTCTTTGTGCACCTTGGTGACCAGCGGGCAGGTCGCGTCGATGGTGCGCAGGTTCCGGTCCGCGGCCTCGGCGTGCACCGCGGGCGAGACGCCGTGCGCGGAGAACACGACGAGCGCGCCCTCGGGCACCTCGGACGTCTCGTCGACGAAAATCACGCCTCGTTCGCGCAGGGTCTCGACGACGTGCCGGTTGTGCACGATTTCCTTGCGCACGTACACCGGCGGCCCGTACAGCTCGAGCGCCTTCTCGACGGCGACGACCGCGCGGTCAACGCCGGCGCAGTAACCGCGCGGCTTCGCGAGCAGCACGCGTTTGGCGGCGCCGGACCGGGTGATCGTCGGGGTACCGGCGGGTTCGGTTCCGGGACTCGCAGAAGTCATGCCTCCAGGGTACGGGCAGTGCCGATCCGGGGTTGAAGTCCTCGTTCGGATGATGGCGGCGGCCATTCAGGCTGTGCCGGGCGTCACGTCCGGCGCCCCTGGCCACCCGTTCGGTTGGGCAGGACGGCCCTGATACGGCACGCTGGACCCATGAAGCCACTCCCGCTCCCCTCCGGGTCGCCGCGGGCCTCGCCGTCACCACCGCCGAGCGGGTTCGTGAACTCCCGAAGCAGCTCACCGGCCTGCCGGTCACCGTCGTGAGCCAGGTGCTGCAGCTGTCCATGCGCGTCCAGCAGCAGGTCACCGAGCTGGCCATCAAGGGCGACGACGCGCTGTCGATGCTGCGCCCGGTCGAGGACACGCCCAGCTGGGCCACCTTCGACGAGGACGCCGAGCCCGAGTTCACGCCGTCCCGGCCGACTCTCGTGCCGGTCGGCGACCTGCCCGAGCCGCGCACCAACGGCCACCGCGCGCAGCTGCCGGACCTTTCCGAGGAAACCCTCGACGACCCGTGGATCGAAGAGACCCGCGCGCTCGCCGAGGAGCACCCCGAGGGCGAGAACGACAGCTCCGGCCCCGCTGGCCTGGGAAATTACGACGAGCTGACCCTGCCGCAGCTGCGTGCCCGGCTGCGCCGGTTGACCGTGCCGCAGCTGGAAGAACTGCTGGAGTACGAGAAGGCCAACGCCGACCGCGCGTCGTTCGTCGGCATGCTCGCCCGGCGGATCGGCAACGCGCGCAAGGCCGAGGAACAGCCGGGCGACCCCGCGGAAGGCCAGTGAGCAACGACCCCGCCACCAGCGCGGAGAACCCCTGGCCGGTCCGCACCGTCGCGCGCAAGATCGGCGACTGGGTCCACCGGCTCGGCGACGTCTGGGTCGAAGGCCAGGTCACGCAGATGAACGCGCGGCCCGGCACGCAGACCGCGTTCCTGACCCTGCGCGACCCGTCCGCGGACGTCTCGATGTCCGTCACCTGTCCGATGTGGCTGGTGCGCGAACTCCCGACACCGCTGCGCGAAGGCGACCGCGTGGTCATCCACGCCAAGCCGTCGTTCTTTTTCGGCCGCGGCACGTTGAGCCTGCGCGCGGACCAGATCCGCGCGGTCGGCATCGGCGAACTGCTCGCGCGGATCGAACGGCTGCGCAAGCTGCTGGCCGCCGAAGGCTTGTTCGCACGCGAACGGAAGCGCCCGATTCCCTTTCTGCCCAAGGGAATCGGGCTGATCACCGGACGCGCGTCGGCAGCTGAGCGAGACGTGCTGGCGAACGCACAGGCCCGCTGGCCGCACGTGTTGTTCAAGGTGCTGAACACCGCCGTGCAGGGTTCGCAGGCGGTGCCGCAGATCCTCCGCGCACTGTCCATCTTGGACAAAGATCCGGACGTCGACGTGATCGTCATCGCCAGGGGCGGCGGCAGCGTCGAGGACCTGCTGCCGTTCTCCGACGAAGCGCTGTGCCGGGCGGTCGCGGCCGCGGGCACGCCGATCGTCAGCGCCATCGGGCACGAGCCGGACACCCCGCTGCTCGACCACGTCGCCGACCTGCGCTGCTCCACCCCGACCGACGCGAGCAAGCGCATCGTGCCGGACGTCCGCGAGGAAACCGCGCGGGTGCGGCAGATGCGCGACCGCGGCCGTCGCGCGCTGCACGGCTGGGTCGACCGGGAGACGCGGCTGCTGACCCAGCTGCGCAGCCGTCCGTCGCTGGCCGATCCGCTGGGCCCGATCGAACGCCGCCTCAGCGACGTCGAGATGCATCGCGAACGCGGCCGTCGCGCGATGCTCGGTTTGCTCGCCAAGGACCAGGCCGAGGTCGCGAACGCACGGGGCAAGCTCGCCGCGCTCGGCCCGGCGGCCACGATGGCGCGCGGCTACGCCGTCGTCCAGTTCACTGATTCCGAGGGCAACCTCCACGTGCTCCGCTCCGTCTCCCAGATCGAGGACGGAGCGCAGCTGCGCGTGCGGGTCGCCGACGGGGCGGTCCACGCGGTGGCCGAATCCGTCGAGCCGACGACACCCGCACCCGAAGGAGACCGGCCGTGACGCACCGGGCCCCGGCGTTCCTCCCGCTCACGGTGGACGCCGCCGCCCGGCTCAACGCCGTCCCGCTGCTGCGGCAGGCCCTGGTCACCGACCACGCGGCGGGCGAATGTTGGACCGCCCTGCTCGCCGGCTGCGGCACCGCGGCCCGGCGCGGGCTGGCTCCGCAGCTCAGGCGGCTGTCCGAGGCGACGTCCGAGCACGTCGGCGTCCGGTGGTGGTTCGCCGAGGGAACCGGGCACCGGCGGCGAGTGGCCAGCGCACAGGAGAACCTCGAGGACGCCATCGCGGACGGTGACGGGCAGGAGTTCGCGCTGGCATTCGTCGGGTACGACCACGCGATGGCGAGTGCGGTGGTCGCTTGCCCGCAACGGGCTCATCAGCCTCGTTGACGGCAGCGGGGACGGACCGATGGCAGCCAGCCCGGGCGTCTACCCCGCAACCCATTCCAGACCCGCCGACGCCGACGGGTACGACGGATACCGCGACATCAGCGAATGGCGCACAAGTGACCCTCGTAGACGAAACCGGCCGGGTCGTCGTGACCACCGCCTTGCACCGCAGCGGCGGCGCGACCGACATCGTCGACGGCGTCTGGGTACGAACCTTCACCTTCGAGTTCACCGACGTGCCCAGCGCCGACCGGTACGGCGTGCACTTCGGCAACAACAACCGCGGCACGATATGGAAGAACGCGGACGAGGCCAAGCGCGATGGCTGGCAGCTGAGTCTAGGAGACTGACTGAGCCTCCCCGGAACGTCCGCCGGACGCGGTAGTCTGCGCGAACAGCCCCGTGCACCACAAGGTCGGAGAACGTGAGCGAAGCAGACACCGCCGGACTCGGTTACGAGCAGGCCCGCGATCAGCTCGTCGACGTCGTGAAGGAGCTGGAAGCCGGCGGGCTTTCCCTGGAGCAGTCGCTCGAACTCTGGGAAAAGGGCGAGCGGCTCGCCAAGGTGTGCGAACGGCATCTGGAAGGCGCGCGCGAGCGGATCGAGGCCGCGCTGGCCTCGGTGGAGACCGACGACGACACAGAGTGACGTGCACCATGCGTGGCTGAATCGGTTATGTCCGCCGGTGATCTGACAGACTAGGCACCCGCTGACGAACCGTGTTCCGGGAGGCCACCATGACCACCGCCAGTGACCGCAGCCGACGCGAAGCGCCTGATCGCAACCTCGCCATGGAACTGGTGCGGGTGACCGAGGCAGCCGCGATGGCGGCCGGCCGCTGGGTCGGCCGAGGCGACAAGATCGGCGGCGACGGGGCTGCCGTCGACGCGATGCGCCAGCTCGTCTCCACCGTCTCGATGCGCGGCGTCGTCGTCATCGGCGAGGGCGAGAAGGACGAAGCGCCGATGCTGTTCAACGGCGAAGAGGTCGGCAACGGCGACGGCCCAGACTGCGACGTCGCGGTCGACCCGGTCGACGGCACCACGCTGATGGCGAAGGGCATGCCGAACGCGCTGGCCGTGCTCGCCGTCGCCGAGCGGGGAGCGATGTTCGACCCATCCGCGGTGTTCTACATGGAGAAGCTGGCCGTCGGCCCGGACGCGGCGGGCAAGGTGGACATCTCCGCCCCGGTCGCGGAGAACATCCGGCGCGTGGCGAAGGCGAAGAACTCCAGCGTCAGCGACGTGACCGTTTGCATCCTCGACCGGCCGCGGCACGACCAGCTGGTCAAGGAGGTCCGCGAGGCGGGAGCCCGGATCCGGTTCATCTCGGACGGCGACGTCGCGGGCGCGATCGCCGCGGCCCGGCCGACCACCGGTGTGGACATGCTGCTCGGCATCGGCGGCACGCCCGAGGGCATCATCGCCGCGTGCGCGATGAAGTGCCTCGGCGGCGAACTGCAGGGCCGGCTGTGGCCGAAGGACGACGCGGAACGCGAGAAGGCGCTCGCCGCCGGCCACGACCTTGACCGGATCCTGCTCAACGACGACCTGGTCACCGGCGACAACGTGTTCTTCTGCGCGACCGGCGTCACCGACGGCGACCTGCTGCGCGGCGTCCACTATCGGGCGGGCGGCGCGACGACGCAGTCGATCGTCATGCGGTCCAAGTCCGGGACGGTCAGAATGATCGACGGCTACCACCGGCTCGAGAAGCTGCGGGCGTACTCGTCCGTCAACTTCGACGGCAACCTCGACCTCGACGAGGACGAGCGCGCGGTGCCTCCGCTTCCCTGACCTGCCAAGGAGTTCCCGGTGTCGAAACGGCTGTTCGCGCTGGTGCTGACTGCACTCACCGGAGTCGTGCTCAGCGCGGGCAGCGCGTTGGCCGGGCCGTTGATCGTCGGCGGAACCGACGCGGACCAGCCGTACCCGTTCGCGGTGTCCCTGCACACCTCGGGCGGCGCGCTGTTCTGCGGCGGCTCCCTGATCACGCCGACCTGGGTGGTCACCGCGGCGCACTGCCTGTCCGCGAAGGACCCGGCGACGCTCGGCTTGCGCGTCGGCAGCAACGACGCGGACGAGGGCGGGGAAACGCCGAAAGCCGCGGAATTCGTACTGCATCCGCATTTCAACGCCGAAACGCAGACCGGCGACATCGGCCTGATCCGGCTGACCGCACCGGTGAAGACGCCGCCGATCGCGATCGGCGGTTCGGCCGCGCCGGGCACCGAGGTCCGGGTGATCGGCTGGGGCCAGACGTGCGCGACCCCGAACTGCGGCCCGGTCTCGAAGTCGTTGCGCCAGCTCGACACCAAGCTGGTGCCGGGCGCGAAATGCACGTCGACGTTCGACGGAACGTCCGAACTGTGCACGGAAAGCCCCGGCGGATCCGGTTCGTGCTACGGCGATTCCGGCGGCCCGGAACTGCTCCGCGACGGCGACCGGTGGACGCTGGCCGGGATGGTCAGCCGCCCGGGAAACCGGTCGTCGACCTGCGGATCGGCCCCGTCGATCGCGACCTCGGCGGTGGCGTATCAGCCGTGGATCGCGGAGAAAACCGGCTGATTCACTCCACGTTGCGGGTCGGCTAGAGGCACGTCGACCTCAGACGGTACGGCCGCCGCTCCTTTCTCAGGTATCGCACGAAGCCGCTCGAGAGCGACGTCTCGCCTTTGTTTCACAGCAACGTCATCGGCACGCCAGCTACCTCAGCCCCTCCGCGACCTCACTCCACGTTGCTCGAATGCCCAGGGAACAAATGCGCCTCGGGATTCAACGCCACCGCGATGTTGTTCACCGCCGTCGCCGCCTCGCCGAATCCCGTCGCGATCAGCTTCACCTTCCCCGGATACGCCGCCACATCCCCCGCCGCGTAAACGCGTGGCCGCGCCGTCGCCATAGTCGAGTCCACCGAAATCGCGCGGTGATCGATTTCCAGACCCCAGCTTTCGATCGGCCCCAAATCCGCGGTGAACCCCAACGCGGCGACAACAGCGTCCGCACGCAGTTGCTCATCGCCGCCGCCCTTCACCGTCACGTCGACCGCCGTCAGCGAACCGTCCGGGGCTTCGACGAAGCGGGACACTTCAGCGTCCGTGACCAGCCGCACGCCCAGCTCGCGCACCTGCCGCACGATCGATTCCGCCGCCCGGAACTTCGCGCGGCGGTGCACCAGCGTCACGCTCTCCGCGACCGGATGCAGCGCCAGGCACCAGTCGAATGCCGAGTCCCCGCCGCCGACCACGACGACGTGCTGGCCCGCGTGAGCCGCGAGCGACGGCACGAAATGGACCATCCCCCGGCCGAGCCAGCCGTCGCCGGCGGGCAGGGGGCGCGGCGTGAACTCGCCGATGCCCGCGGTGATCAGGACCGCGCCCGCGCGCAGCACGTCGCCGCCGTCGAGGGTCAGCTCCAGGCCCTCGCCGACGCTCTCCAGCTTCTCCGCTTTACGGCCGAGCAGGTAGTCCGGCTTCCACGGCGCGGCCTGGTCCACCAGGCCCTGCACGAGATCCCGGCCGCGGATCGCGGGGAACCCGCCGACGTCGTAGATCATCTTCTCCGGGTACATCGCGGTGACCTGGCCGCCCGGTTCGGGCAGCGAATCGACGACGGCCATCGACAGGCCGCGGAATCCCGCGTAGTAGGCGGCGAAGAGGCCGGTGGGACCGGCTCCGATGACGACGAGGTCGTAATCCATGAGGCTCGCTCCATGCCAGTGGTGGGTGGCGGTGATCGAGAACACAACCGAGCTTACCGAGGTGGGCGACAACACCCGGCCGATCGTCCGGATCGGGGCCAGAATCGAGAGTATGGCTGAACAGGAATACCGGATCGAACACGACACGATGGGTGAGGTCCGCGTCCCGGTCGACGCGCTTTACCGCGCGCAGACGCAGCGTGCCGTGGAGAACTTCCCCATCTCCGGCCGCGGTCTCGAGCGCGCCCAGATCCGCGCGCTGGGCCTGTTGAAGGCCGCCGCCGCCCGCGTGAACGCGCGTCTTGGCGTCCTGGACGCCGACGTCGCCGACGCGATCGCGAAGGCCGCCGACGAGGTCGCCGAGGGCAAACACGACGCGCACTTCCCGATCGACGTCTTCCAGACCGGCTCGGGCACGTCGTCCAACATGAACGCGAACGAGGTCATCGCGACGCTGGCCACCCGTGCGCTCGGCCGCGATGTGCACCCGAACGACCACGTCAACGCGTCGCAGTCGTCGAACGACACCTTCCCGACCACGATCCACGTCGCCGCCACCGAGGCCGTCCTCACCGACGTCATCCCGGCGTTGGAGCACCTCGCCGGCGCGATCGAGACGCGCGCCGAGGAGTGGCAGGACGTCGTCAAGTCCGGCCGCACGCACCTGATGGACGCCGTGCCGATCACGCTCGGCCAGGAGGCCGGAGCGTGGGCCGCGCAGATCCGGTTCGGCATCGAGCGGCTGCAGTCCGGCCTGCCGAGGCTGGGTGAGCTGCCAATCGGCGGCACCGCGGTCGGCTCCGGTTTGAACGCGCCCGATGGCTTCGGCGCGGCGGTCTCGGCCGAACTCGCGCAGATCACCGGGTTGCCGCTCACCGAGGCACGCAACCACTTCGAGGCGCAGGCGACGCAGGACAGCGTGGTCGAGACCTCCGGCCATCTGCGCACGATCGCGGTGTCGCTGAACAAGATCGCGAACGACCTGCGCTGGCTGGGTTCCGGCCCGCGCACCGGGCTGGCCGAGCTGGCATTGCCGGACCTGCAGCCGGGTTCGTCGATCATGCCGGGCAAGGTCAACCCGGTCATCCCGGAGGCGACGCTGCAGGTCGTCGCGCAGGTCGTCGGCAACGACGCGGCGGTCGCGTTCGCCGGCGCGGCGGGCAACTTCCAGCTCAACGTGAACCTGCCGGTCATCGCCCGCAACGTGCTCGAATCGGCGCGGCTGCTCGCGGCCGTCTCGCGGCTGCTGGCGGACAAGGTGTTCGCCGGGGTCACCGCGAACGTCGAGCGCGCCCGGCAGTACGCCGAGGGGTCGCCCTCGATCGTCACGCCGCTCAACAAGTACATCGGCTACGAGGAAGCGGCCGCGGTGGCGAAGCAGGCGCTCAAGGAACTCAAGACGATCCGCGAGGTCGTGCTGGAGCGCGGGCACGTCCGCGACGGCAAGCTCACCGAAGCGCAGCTGGACGAGGCGCTCGACGTGCTCCGGATGGCCCGCGGCGGCAAGTAGCGCTCAGCAGGTCGTAGCGGCTCGTTCGGGCAATTCCGGGCGAGCCGCTTCGCGTTTCCACAGTCCACATGCGACACCTGCGGCGACGAGCGTGACGCCTGCCAGGTCTGCCAGCTCGAACCGTTGCGCGCCGATCAACACCGACACGGCCAGTCCGGACACCGGCATCAGGCCGATCAACACGCCCGCCCGATCCGCGCCCAGCTCCACCACGCAGCTGTACCAGAGCACGAAAGCCACCGCGGTCACCACGACCGCCAGCAACAGCAACGCGACGAGTTCACGCGAGTTCGGCCACCGCCAAGCTCCGGCCGGATCGACCACCGTTCCGACCACAGCACCGCTTGCCGCAGCGGTGAAACAGCCCCACGTCGAGGTGGCCAACGGACCAAGCCGACGCAGCAATCCCACCGCGAGCAGGGTGAACGACGCTTCGCACAACATCGCCAGCGCGGCCAGCAGCAACCCTGGCGCGGAGGCGGATCCGCCGCCGGAGAGGACCACGATGCCGAGCCCGGCGAGCACCGAGCCGACGACCGGAGCGGCGGACGGACGGCGGCCGTCGAGCATCGGCGCGATCAGCGCGAGCACGAGCGGGCTGGCCCCGAGAAACGCCGCGACCGCACTGGGTTCCGCGTAGCGCTGCGCCAGCAGCAGACAGGCCTGGAACCCGATCATCCCGGTCGCGGCGAGGCCGAGCAGAGTCGGCAGGTCGCCGAGTTTCGGCCGAGGCAGCGGACTGCGCGTGACCTTCGCCCAGCCCAGCAGCAGAACGCCGCCCAGCGCGTACCGCAACGCCTGTCCGGTGATCACCGGATACCCGTCCAGCATGCCGGTGACCGGCACCGATCCGCCGACCAGCACCGCGCCGGCCACCCCTGAAAGCACCATCGACCGTCTCACGCCGCCCAGTCTTCAACCGCGAGTGGTCTATTCAGAAGGACCACTCGACCCTGGCCGAACTGGACCACTTTGCCGTACTGTCGCCTCGTGGAAACCATCCGGGAGCTGTTGCTGCCCGCCGCCACCGGAGGACGCCGGGGCCGCGCCGTCGAGGCCGCGTTGCGCGACGCGATCCGCACCGGACGGCTGGCTGTCGGCACCCGGCTGCCGTCGAGCCGGGATCTCGCGCGCCAGCTCGGGGTCGCGCGCGGCACTGTCACGGCGCTGTACGAGCAGCTCACCGCCGAGGGTTACCTGCTGAGCAAGCGCGGTTCGGGCACTCGCGTCGCGCCGATCGACGATCCCGCGCCGAATCCCCATACCAGCGTGGCGAAATCGCCGACCTGGGAGTTCGACCTGCGTCCTGGGCTTCCGGCGTTGTCGGCGTTCCCCCGCGCCGAATGGCTTGCCGCCGAACGGGAAGCCCTCAACGCGACGCCGGATCTCGGCCTCGGCTATCCCGATCCGACCGGACATCCCGCGTTGCGCGCGGAGCTGGCCGCCTACCTGGGGCGCGTGCGCGCGCTGCCAACGAATCCGGACGACATCGTGATCACCGGCGGAGCCGCGGAAGCGTTGTCGCTGCTGGCGGACGCGTTGCCGGACCAGCGCATCGCGGTCGAGGACCCGAGTCACCACGGCCAAGCAAGCCTCCTGCGCGACCACGGACTGGAGCCCACTGGGATTCCGGTGGACGACAAGGGAATCGACGTTTCCGCACTGTCCACTTCGGCCTGTTCCGTCGTACTGGTGACTGCCGCGCACCAGTTTCCGCTCGGGGTGGCGTTGCATCCCGAACGCCGTCGCCAACTGCTGGCCTGGGCGGCGGAAACCGGCGGGCTCATCCTGGAAGACGACTACGACGCCGAACACCGTTACGACCGCCCCGCGCTGGGCGCGATGCGCGCGCTCGCGCCGGATCACGTCGCGTACATCGGCAGCGTGAGCAAGGTACTCGCACCGGCGCTGCGGATCGGCTGGCTCATTCCACCGCGCCGGCTGCGCGACGCCGTGGCCCGGGTCAAGGAAATGCACGACCTCGGCTGCCCGCCGCTCCCCAAGCCGCGCTCGCGCACCTGATCGCCACGGGCGGTTACGACCGGCATCTGCGCCGCACCCGAAGGCTGTACCGAGCCCGCCGCGACGCGCTCATCGAGGCTCTCGGCCAGCGTCTTCCGCAGTGGCGGCCGGTCGGGATCGCCGCCGGGCTGCACCTGGTCGTCCGGCTCCCGGACGGCACCGATGACGTACGGGTGCAGGAAAAACTCGCCGCGGCCAGCGTGCACGCCCCGGCCTTGTCGACTTATTCCCATACCGCGACGGGATATCCGGGCCTCGTGCTCGGGTACGCCGCGCTCCCGCCGGACCGGCTCCGCGCCGCCGTGGAGCGGATCGCATCGGCTTGCTGAACCGCCGGTGAACACCTGGTGCACTGGGGAGGGGTCCCTCGGTTGACGCTTACTGTGGACATTCTCGGGAGCGGCTAGGGGAGGCGACCGTGAGCTTCGGAGATGTCATGAGAGCGCTCGCCGAAGTGCTCACGTCCGATCGCGGCATCGTGCCGATCGCGGTCGTCGCGGGCGCGACGATTCTCGCCCCGATCGTCGACCGCTACGTGATCCGGCGAAGGCGCGTCATTTACCGGGAGCTGTACAACTCCAAGATCGGCCTCAACCCGGTCACGCTCAGCGACCAGGAAAACGGCGCGGTGCAAGCGGATCCGGAACTCGTGCGCACCGTGCAGCTGCTGGAACCGCTCAGCGTGGTCGTGATCCGCATCCGCAACACCGGCAGCTTCGACATCGGCCCGGACGACTGGGAACACCCGCTGCAGTTCACCTTCGGCAGGCGGGTGGTCTGGGACGCGCGGGTGTCCGATGCCAAGGACGGTCTGCGTGAGGTGGTCCGAAACGGCCTCGAATTCTTTACTCATGATCAGCCTACGCCGGAATCCGGCACCGCGCGACTGTCCGGCGTCCGGGCCTTGTTGTCGCAGCGGTTATCCGGTTTCCTGCGCCAGCCCGACACTCCCGCCCCCGTCGCGCAGGCACCGCAGTGGCACGGCGTCCGGCTTGAACAGCTTTCGTTGAAGCGACGGGAAAAGTTCAAGCTCGTCGTCGTGCTGCGCGAGCCGGACGACTGGCGGGGCGGGCCCCTGTCGAAGGAACTGGACGTCACCGGACGGCTCAGCGGCGGCCGGATCAAGGACGAACGCAAACAGCGCTGGCTGTCGTGGCCGGTTGTTACGGTGGCGATCGGAGTGCTGCTGACCGGGGCGTTGCTGAGCATGCTGATCGTCGCCGCGTCGCGCGGTCCCGCGCCCGGCTGCGGCAGCGGAACCCTTGCGGTGCACGGATCCAGCGCGTTCGCGCGGATCATGAAGGGCATCGCGACGGAGTACGACGCGCAGTGCCCCGGCGCGACAATCACGACGCAGGCGGTCGGGAGCGTGTCCGCCGTGCGCGAGCTGGGACCGTTGCCAGCAGACCAAAAAGACAGCCTGGCAGTGTTGTCGGACGGCAAAGCTTCCGACGCCGGACCGGATCTGGTCACGCAACCGGTCGCGGTGCTCGTGTACAGCCTGGTGGTGAACAAATCCGTCGGCGTCGACCATCTGAGCAGTGAGCAGGTGCGCGGCATCTTCAGCGGGAAGTACACCAACTGGGCGCAGCTGCGCGAGGGTCCTGCGGTCCCGATCCGGGTGGTCGGGCGCGGGCAGGAATCGGGTACGCGCAAGACCTTCGAGGCAAAGGTGCTGGGCGCGGCCGAGTCAGGACTCTCGTCGGACGACTGCCGGACGCCGAACCGCGACCCGCGCGCCGCGGTGGTGCGCTGCGAACGCGGCACGACCGACGACCTGCTGCACGCCGTCGGCGACACCCCTGGCGCGATCGGCTACGCGGACGTGCCCGCGGCCAAGATCGCGGCGGCGAACGGCAAGGTCGCCATGGCGAAACTCGACGACCGCTTCCCGGACGTGACCAGCATCGACGCCGGCTATCGCTTTTGGACCGTGGAGTACCTCTACACCAAGGGCGTGCCGGAGAACGACTCGCTGCTGAAGCAGTTCATCGACTACTTGCGCAGCAGCACCGCACGGGCGGAATTGCAGGACGCAGGGTACACGCCGTGTGTGACGAAACAGGGGCTGCTGGACCAGTACTGCACTCGTCCGGATGCCTGACCAGCTCTTTTTCACCCGACCGAGGGCAGGGCGGGAGTTTTTGTCGGTGTCCGGGGCGATGATGGCCGGGTGTTGTTCACCGACCTCGTCACCGCCTCCGCCGAACTGGCGGCCACGCGGTCACGGAAAACGAAAATCGCCGTGCTGGCCAGCGTGCTGCGCGCGGCCGAGCCTGGCGAACTGCCCGCGGTGATCGCGTATCTCACCGGGCAGACCGCGCAGGACCGGCTCGGCGCGGGCTGGCGCACGCTCGCCGACCTCGCCGTCGAACCCGCGGTTTCGGCCGCCGTGTCCGTGGCCGAGGTCGACGCCGCGCTCACGGAAGTCGCGGCCGCGGGCGGCGCGGGCTCGGTGAAACGACGAGCGGAGGTGCTCACCGCGCTGTTCGCCCGGCTGACCAGGGCCGAGCAGGAGTTCGTATTCCGGCTCGTCACCGGGGAGCTGCGGCAGGGCGCGCTGGAGGGCGTGATGGTCGACGCCGTCGCGGCGGCGGCCGAGGTGGCGGTCGACCAGGTTCGGCGCGCGTTCATGCTGTCCGGGCGGCTGCCGGTCACCGGGCAGGCGGCGTTGACCGGGGCGCGGCGGCGCTCGCGGAATTCGGGCTGGAGCTGGGCCGTCCGGTGCGGCCGATGCTCGCGTCGCCGGCGGAATCGCTGGAGGAAGCCGCGGCGGAA
Source organism: Amycolatopsis sp. WGS_07 (assembly GCF_045278895.1). Taxonomy (NCBI): domain Bacteria; kingdom Bacillati; phylum Actinomycetota; class Actinomycetes; order Pseudonocardiales; family Pseudonocardiaceae; genus Amycolatopsis; species Amycolatopsis sp. WGS_07. The sequence goes on from NZ_CP136053.1 coordinate 1,302,005, forward strand.
CACGAGAATGCGATCGTCGAGTACAAAATGGACGGTGCGCGGATCCAGGTGCACCGGCAAGGCTCGGAGGTGCACGTGTACACGCGCACGCTCCGGGAAATCACCGGCAGCGTAGGCGAATTGGTCGAACTGGTGCGGTCGCTGCCGTGCGAATCGGTGGTGCTCGACGGCGAAACCCTCGCGCTCACCGACGACGGGCGGCCGCGGCCGTTCCAGGAAACGATGAGCCGGTTCGGCAGCACGCGGGACGAACAGGTGCGGGCATTGCTGCTGCGGCCGTACTTCTTCGACTGTCTGCATCTGGACGGCGTCGATCTGCTCGACGTGCCGCTGTCCGAACGCAACGAAGCGCTCCGCCGGGTCGCGGGCGAGCACGTGATCCCTGGTTCGGTCCGGCCGGAGTCGCCTGCCGCGGTGCTCGACGCGGCGATGGCCGCCGGGCACGAGGGCGTGATGGTGAAGGACCTCGATTCGGTCTACGCGGCCGGGCGGCGCGGGCGCGCGTGGCTGAAGGTGAAACCGGTGCACACCATCGATCTGGTGGTGCTGGCGGCGGAATGGGGCCACGGGCGGCGCACCGGGAAGCTGTCGAATCTGCACCTCGGCGCCCGGGATCCGGATGGCGGGCCGCCGATCATGGTGGGCAAGACGTTCAAGGGCCTCACCGACGAGCTACTGGCCTGGCAGACCGAGCGGTTCCAGGAGATCGAGACGCACCGCGACCAGTGGACCGTCCACGTGCGACCGGAGACGGTGGTCGAGATCGAGCTGGACGGGGCGCAGGTCAGCACGCGCTATCCGGGCGGGCTGGCGCTCCGGTTCGCGCGCGTGGTGCGGTACCGGCCGGACAAGGACCCCGGCGAGGCGGACACCATCGACACCGTCCGGGGCTTGCTGCGCGGCGGCCGTCCGGTGGAGGAGCCCGGCGTGGCGAAGGAGTCTGGCGTGGCCAAGAAGCCCGGCGCGACCGACGAGCCCGGCGCGGCGGAGAAGCCCGACGCGACCAAGGAACCCGACGCGGCGGAGGAGTCTGGCGCGACCAAGAAGCCCGACGCGACCGACGAGCCCGGCGCGGCGGAGAAGCCCGGCGTGGCCGAGGAGTCCGGATGACGGCGGCCGCGACCGCCCGCCGGATGAGCGGGCACATTCCGGACATTGGGCAGTTTTCCCCGCTGTACTCGGGAAAACGCCCGACGAAAGTCGATGTCGCACCGGTGGCCGCGTGCCCGAGAGTGGGGGCACTGGCCTGCGTCGATGGGAGAAAAGCATGACGTTCCGGGTGAAATCAGCCGTCCGGCGGTTCGGGCGGCCGATGACCCTGCTGGCGGGCGTGGCGCTCGCCGCCTCCGTGGTGGCGGCTCCGGCCAGTGCTGCGCCAGCGCCGCCGCAGCAGCCGTCGCGACACCACTTCTCGGCTGCCGCGCAGTCGTTCGTCGGCGCGACCACCGTGCGCGAGCGAGTGGAGCGGCTCAACGCGGCGATGGCCAAGCTGCCGCAGGAAAGCGGCGCGTACAACGCCACGAAGCTGTGGAATCAGGGCATCACCGGGGCCGGGTCCACCGTGGCCACGCTGGTGTCGTTCGGCGACGACAAGGTCAAGGAGGTGCTGGACACCTACTCGCGGGAACACGGCCTGCCGCCGGCGAACGTCGAGGTGCTGCAGCCGTCCGGTGCCGTCCCCGCGTGCACCGATCCCGGAGTGGACACCGCCACCTGCCAGTCGTGGGGCGGGGAAACCGACCTCGACGTCACGATGATGCACGCGATGGCCCCGGCCGCGAAGATCGTCGTCGCGGCCACTCCGGTCGCCGAAACGCAGGGCTTCGCCGGGCTTCCGGAGATGATGCATGCCGTCGACTACATGACCGAGCACCGCGTCGCCGACGTCGTCTCGATGAGCTTCGGCACCACCGAGGAGAACTTCCCGTCGTTCGAGTCGATCAAGACCCTCGACCCGGCGCTGGAGCGGGCGAGCCGGGCGGGCGTCACGCTGGTCGCGTCGTCCGGCGACGACGGGCCGACCGGGTCGTACCTGCAGGGCCCCGGCAAGTACCCGTACCGCGTAGCGAGCTGGCCGGCCAGCGACCCGAACGTCACCGCGCTCGGCGGCACTCAGCTGCACCTGGATGCGAACGGTGCCCGCACCCAGCCCGACGATCTGGTCAACGCGGCGGACAACGGGTTCAGCGAAGGGGCGGGCCTGTCGAAGGCGTACGCGCGGCCGTCCTGGCAGAACAACGTCAAGAAGATCACCGGCAGCACGATGCGGGCGTACCCGGACATCAGCATGGAAGGCGTGCAGGGAACGTCGCAGTCGGCTCCGCTGTTCGCCGGGGTGCTGGCGCTGGCGGTGCAGGCCAACCACGGCCGGCTGGGGCAGATCAACCCGGCGCTGTACACGAAGCTGGGGCCGAAGGGCACCGCGGCCGGGGTCGTCGACGTCACCAAGGGCGACAACAGCCAGTACGACGTCGAGGGTTTCAAGGCCGGTCCGGGCTTCGACATCGCGAGCGGCTGGGGCACGATCGACGCGTCGGTCTTCGTACCGGCTCTGGTGAAGGCGGTGCGGTGATGCGGTAAGCACACTGCCTCCAGAGGGCAGTGCTCACTCCGGCTCGGACAGTTCACCCGGCCCGGCGCGATCGAGCACGGTCGTGTCGGGCGGGCCGGATCGCGCCGAAGACGTACTGTCAGCGGCATGTCCTCGAAAGCGTTGGCCCGGCTGTGGTTCGGGGTGACCGCGGTCGTCGTGCTGGCCGCGCTCGTGATCCAGATCGTCGCGCTGGTGCCGGCGCAAGGACGGTACGCCAGCTTCGGCGGGCGGGTGGCGAACCTGTTCACCTACTTCACGATCATCTCGAACCTGCTCGTCCTCGTCACCGGCGCGGCCTTCGCCCGCGGACGCGGTACCTCGCCGCTGATGCGCGTGCTGTGGCTCGACGCGCTGGTCGGGATCGTGGTCACCGGCGTCGTCTACCAGGTCGCGCTCGCCGGGCTGTATGAGCTGCACGGGCTCAGCCTCGCCGCGGACATCCTGCTGCACCGCGTTACCCCGGTGCTGTGCGTGCTCGGCTGGCTGATCTTCGCGCCGCGCGTGCTGGAATGGCGCACCGTCTGGTGGTCGCTCGTCTATCCGTTGGCGTGGCTGGTTTTCACGCTCATCCGCGGCGCGATCGACAGCTACTACCCGTACCCGTTCGTCAACGCCGACGACCTCGGCTACGGGCAGGTCGCGTTGAACTGCGTGCTCATCGGTGCCTTCTTCATCGTGCTCGCCAGCGGAGCGCGGGTCGTCGACCGGCGGCTCACGCGCGTACCCGCCGAAACGCGTTCAGCGGATCGCTGAGCCCGGCCTGGGCCAGCGCCCGCCACGCGCCGCGCTTCAGGTCCACCGGTTTGCCCGCCGCGACACGGTGCATTTGCTGGGTGTGCCACTGAATCTCGAGCAGGCTGTCGGCGAGCCGGATTCCGGTGTGCGGGCACTTCCGTTCGGCACGCACGTCCTCGCCCGCCAGCAGCCGTCCCGGCAGCGCTGGGTCCACAGTGAACGGACGGCCGATCCCGATCACGTCCAGCGCACCGGATTCCAGCGCGTCGGCCATCCCGGCCGCTGTGGTGAACCCGCCGGTGACCATCAGCGCGACGTCGCTGATCTGCCGCGCTTTCGCCGCGTAGTCCAGGAAATATGCTTCCCGCCGCTGCGTGCTCGCCCGGCCGGACCCCATCATCACGGCGCGCTCGTACGTGCCGCCGGAAATCTCCAACAGGTCGATCCCCGCCTCGCCCAGCGCACGAACCACCTGCAGGGACTCGTCCTCGTCGAAGCCGCCGCGCTGGAAATCAGCGCTGTTGAGCTTCACCGACACCGGCACGCGATCCCCCACCGCGGCCCGGACCGCCCGCACCACCTCGAGCAAGAACCGGCTGCGATCGCGGCCCCACTCGTCGTCGCGGCGGTTCACCAAGGGCGACAGGAACTGCGAAATCAGGTACCCGTGCGCGCCGTGGATCTGGATCCCGGAGAACCCGGCGTCGACGAACGTCAGCGCCGACAACGCGAACCTCTCCACCACTGCCTCGATCTCGTCGCCGGTCAACGCCCGCGGTGCCGCGAACGCCGTCCGCACCCCTCGATCGCCGAACGGCACGGCCGACGGAGCGACCGGCTGCCGTGAGAGATACCGAGGGCTCTGCCGACCGGGATGGTTGAGCTGCACCCACAACTGCGCGTCGGTCCCGCTCACCGACCGCGCCCACGGCCGATACGCCGCCGGATCGGGCGCGGCAGGCACCGCGACGTTGCGCGGTTCGCCGAGCGCGGTGGGATCGACCATCACATTGCCGGTCACCAGCAACCCGGCTCCCCCGCGCGCCCAGGTCCGGTACAGCTCGGCGAGTTCGGCGGAAGGCGCGTTGCGACGGTCGCCAAGCTGCTCGCTGAGCGCGGACTTCGCGACGCGGTGCGGCAGCACCGCTCCGCACTGCAGCTTGAGCGGTTCGGCGAGCAGATCCCGGGGGTCGGTCATGAGCAGTCCCGTCGTCGCGGCTAACTTACCGCGAGTAAGAATACTCGAAAGTAAGTACCGGCGGTATGCCTCGCTGGCTACTAGGGTCTGCGGACATGACGGCGATAGTGCAAAACCTGGTCACGTCGGGCACATTCGAACTCGACGGCGGCAGCTGGGACGTGGACAACAACGTCTGGATCGTCGGCGACGGCGCCGAGGTGATCGTGATCGACGCGGCACACGACGCGGAGGCCATCGCGGACGTCGTCGGAGAACGCACCGTCCGCGCGATCGTCTGCACCCACGCGCACAACGACCACGTCAACGCCGCCCCCGAACTGGCCGAACGCACCGGCGCGCCGATCCTGCTGCACCCGGCCGACCGCGTCGTGTGGGACCTGACCCACCCGGACCGCGCCCCCGACGGCGACCTGGCCGACGGACAGGTCATCACCGTCGCCGGCACCGACCTCACCGTGCTGCACACCCCCGGCCACGCCCCCGGCGCGATCTGCCTGCACAGCGCCGACCTGGACGTCCTCTTCACCGGCGACACCCTGTTCAACGGCGGCCCCGGCGCGACCGGCCGGTCGTACTCGGACTACCCGACCATCGTGAAATCCATCCGCGACCGCCTCTTCCCCCTCCCCGACACCACGATCGTCCGCACCGGCCACGGCGAGGCGACCACCATCGGCAAGGAAAAAGCCGCCTCCGCCACTTGGCCCGAGGCCTGACCCTCCCGGAGTCCCGCCGGGCAGGTTCCTCAGCGCGCCCGGCGGTTCCGGCAATTTTGGCGACGACGGCTGCGCCGCAAACGCTTGCGCATAGGCGATTCACCGAGGTGCACCGCTGAATCAGCCCGCCCCACGCCCGGTCACCGCTCGACGCATCCCAGCCCGCGGCCCCGCCTGCCCCGGCCAACAACCCGCCACCGCTAGGCCCGAGCGTTGTCGACCAGGCGAAAACAGCCCGGCGAGGACGAACCCCGCCAATCAAGCCACACGCACCAAGCTCGCCTCGAACCGAGCGCCCTAATCACGCGGCAAAGGCCTACACGAGCGCCGACGGCATCACCAAGCCCCAACCCGGTGCCACCGCCCGCACCAAGCTCGTCACCCCAGCCAAGAGTTCTCGACCACGCGAGCAAGAATTCCTCCGGCCAAACCGGCTCGACTCCCGCTCAGCGGCCACCCAACCTGAGCGCCTCCGGCCATGCGAGCACGAAACCCACCGGCTACGCCGGTCCCGAATCCCTGCTCAGCGACCCACCCAAGCACCCAAAAACGGACACTCCGACGAGGCAAAACGCGAAACCCGCCCGAACTCCTGCTCGGCGGCCACCCAAACCGACCGCCTCCGACCACGCAACCGCAAAGCGCCTGCCGAGCCGATCAACCAACCCCACCGGAACCCGGGCCTACCGAGCCAGCCGAGGAACCTCCGGCTCCACCCGAACCCGCTCCCGGGCCTCCGCCGCAAGCGTTTGCGCCCACCTCTGCAGCCCGGCGACGTCCACCCCGTGCGGCGGCTCCTCCCGGAACGGAGCGATGTTCTCCGCGCCCCTCTCGAGCAGCGCGACCGCGCCGTTCCCGTTCCCCCGCAGCGCGTGCGTCAGCCCGACCGCCAGCTGGGCCAGGCCGCGCCACAGCTCTCGTTCCGGGCCGTCCGTCGCCTTCCACGCGTCCTCGAAGACCTCGTGCGCGTGGAACGGGCGGCCGGCGTCCAGCAGGTCCTGCGCCTCCGCCAGGGTCTCCGCCGGGGTCCGCTGCACGCCTTCGGGCTGGCGCGGCACCCCGTCGGCCCCGTAGGGCAGCGGGCGGCCGAGGCCGTCGCGCGGGCGGGCGTTGCGCGCTCGGCCCTGGTCGTCGCGGTCACGGCTGTCCACCCGGCCATTGTTCCACGTCCCACGCCGGGTTAGCGTCGCGCGCGCAAGCCACGTAGCCTGGGGACTCGTGCGCTTTCTGGATGGGCACGTGCCCGCTCACGACCTGACCTACGACGACGTGTTCCTGCTGCCGAACCGTTCGGACGTGGAGTCCCGCTTCGGCGTCGACTTGTCCACTGTGGACGGCACCGGCGCGACGATCCCCTTGGTGGTGGCCAACATGACGGCCGTCGCCGGGCGGCGGATGGCCGAGACGGTCGCTCGCCGCGGCGGGCTCGTCGTGCTTCCGCAGGACGTCGACACGGCCGCGGTGACCGAAATCGTCTCCTGGGTGAAGTCCCGCCACGCCGTCTGGGACACGCCGCTGGTCCTCACCGGCGGCGACGCGGTGGCCGATGCCCTCAACCTCGTGCACAAACGAGCACACGGCGCGGTCGTCATCGTCGACGGTGACGGCAAGCCGGTCGGCGTCGTGGACGAGGCCGCCTGCGCCGGCGTCGACCGCTTCGCCCGGCTGGCCGATGTCGCCGAGCCCGCCCTCGTCGCCGTCCCGATCGACACGCCGCCGCGCGAGGTTTTCGAACTGCTGCATAGTCACGGCGGACGGCTCGCCCTCGGCCTCGACGCCGACGGTCGCCTCGCCGGCGTCCTCACCGCGGTGGGCGCGCTGCGCTCGGAGATCTACACCCCGGCCGCGGACGCCAACGGGAAACTGCGCGTCGCCGCCGCGATCGGTGTGAACGGCGATGTCGCGGCGAAGGCCGAAGCGGTGCTGGCCGCGGGCGTCGACACGCTGGTCGTCGACACCGCGCACGGGCACCAGGAAAAGATGATCGCCGCGCTCAAGGCGGTCCGTTCGGTGTCGCCGAAGGTGCCGGTCGTGGCGGGGAACGTCGTGACCGCCGAGGGCACCCGCGACCTCATTCACGCTGGTGCGGACGTCATCAAGGTCGGCGTCGGCCCCGGCGCGATGTGCACCACGCGGATGATGACCGGCGTCGGCCGCCCGCAGTTCTCCGCGGTCGCCGAATGCGCGGCTGCCGCCCGTGAGCTGGGCAAACACGTGTGGGCCGACGGCGGTGTGCGGCACCCGCGCGACGTCGCGCTGGCGCTGGCCGCGGGCGCGTCGGCGGCGATGGTCGGCTCGTGGTTCGCCGGCACCCACGAATCCCCCGGCGACCTGCGGTACGACGAGCAGGGCCGGCCCTACAAGGAGTCGTTCGGGATGGCGTCGAAGCGCGCCGTCGGGGCCCGCACGCGCACGGACAACGTGTTCGACCGCGCGCGCAAGGCACTGTTCGAGGAGGGCATCTCCACGTCGCGGATGGCGCTGGATCCGGCCCGGCCGGGCGTCGAGGACTTGATCGACTCGATCTGCTCGGGTGTCCGTTCGTCCTGCACGTACGCGGGCGCGCGCACGATCGAGGAGTTCCACGAGCGTGCGGTGCTGGGCGTGCAGTCCGCGGCTGGGTTCGCCGAGGGGCGTCCGTTGCCGTCTGGCTGGTAGGAGGCCTCGTGAGTGGCAATCACGGTTAGAACCGTGATTGCCACTCACGACCAGGTCAGCCGTGGTCCTCCAGCATTTCGGTCACCAGCGCCGCGATCGGCGAGCGCTCCGACCGGGTCAGGGTCACGTGCGCGAACAGCGGGTGCCCCTTCAGCTTCTCGATCACCGCCGAGACGCCGTCATGCCGCCCGACCCGCAGGTTGTCGCGCTGGGCGACGTCGTGCGTGAGCACCACCCGCGAGGCCGAGCCGAGCCGTGACAGCACGGTCAGCAGCACATTGCGTTCCAGCGACTGCGCCTCGTCCACGATCACGAAGGTGTCGTGCAGCGAGCGGCCCCGGATGTGCGTCAGCGGCAGCACTTCGAGCATGCCGCGGTCGAACACCTCGTCCAGCACGTCCTGGCTGACCAGCGCGCCGAGCGTGTCGAACACGGCCTGCGCCCACGGCTGCATCTTCTCGCTCTCGGACCCGGGCAGATAGCCGAGATCCTGGCCGCCGACCGCGTAGACCGGGCGGAACACCACGACCTTGCGGTGCTGCTGGCGTTCCATCACCGCCTCCAGGCCCGCGCACAGCGCCAGCGCCGACTTGCCGGTGCCCGCTCGCCCGCCGAGCGAGACGATGCCGACGTCGGAGTCCAGCAGCAGGTCGAGCGCCACGCGCTGCTCAGCCGAGCGGCCGTGCAGGCCGAACGCCTCGCGGTCGCCGCGCACCAGCCGCACCCGCTTGTCCGCCGTGACCCGGCCGAGCGCGCTGGAGCTGCCCGCGAGCAGCCGCAGCCCGGTGTGGCACGGCAGTTCGCCCACCTCGCTGAGCCCGAACTCCGCCGGATCCGCCGAACCGCCCGAGAAGAGCGCGTCGATCAGTTCCTGCGGCGCGTCCACGTCCGCCATGCCGGTCCAGCCCGACGGGGTGACCTCCTGCGCCCGGTACTCGTCCGCGGTGAGCCCGACCGCGCCCGCTTTGACCCGCAGCGGGATGTCCTTCGTCACCAGGACGACCTGCGGCTGCTCCGTCGCGAGGTTGAGCGCGCACGCGAGGATGCGGTGGTCGTTCGAGTCGGTGCGGAAGCCCACCGGGAGGACGGACGGATCGGTGTGATTCAGCTCCACCTGCAGGGTGCCGCCCGCCTCGCCGATCGGGATCGGGGCGTCGAGCCTGCCGTGCTTGAGCCGGAGATCGTCCAGCAGCCGGAGGGATTCGCGGGCGAACCAGCCCAGTTCGGAGTGGTGGCGCTTGGCCTCCAGTTCACTGATGACGACCAGCGGGAGCACCACCGCGTGTTCGGCGAACCGGGTGACCGCCCACGGGTCGGAGAGCAGCACCGACGTGTCGAGCACATAAGTGATGCGTGGGGATTCGGGCGAGATCGAGGCTTTCTCCGGTGCCGGGGCACCGGTCGAAGAACGGCCTGAGGCCTTGCGGGGTGAACGCTGCGCAGTCACGACGGCATCTCCCTCGAGGGCGTGTGCACCCCACGCCCGCACTCGCTGGGCCGGGCACCTCCCTGGCTGGGTCCGCACTCCCTGACGCTGGCTGCGTCAGGCGGCACGGCCACGAGGGCCGGGTGCCGGCCCCCTCGTGCATCTCGTGGGCGGCTGAGCCGCCCCTCGATCAACGCCACGACCAGGGCCTCCCGCGAGAACCCGCACGGAACGCGAGCCCTCTATCCCGGAAGGTACCTACGTCCGCCGCGTCGTGCAGGCAGCCACACAGGTGATTCGCCGATTCGTCATCCCACCGTCGGTCGCCCGCAACAGAGTGTCCACGGTTATCACTCAGCGTGACTGGGTCCGGCGATCGGGGGGTCACGCGGACGAATGATCAAGGAAAATTTGTTACCGAGTGCAGGCAATTCCCAGGTAAAGGGCCTTGTACCATGGTCCAGACCGGAATGCATTTCGCGTCCTGGACACTGAACCGGACCGAGTGAACTGGGCCTTCAGGCCCTCACACAATGGGCGTACGCACCATTCGCTAGAGGCCATTCGGGGGTAATTTCCTTACTGCGGGACACACCACCGGAACACTCCGGTGCCCCGAATCCCAGTATCTCTACCTAGGAGTGTGCGAAGTGCTGAAGAAGGCTGGAATTGTCGCCGGTGCGGCCGCGGGCCTGATGATGATCGGCGGGACGGCGTTCGCCTCCCCGGCCGCGACCCAGGGCGCTCCGGACCCGACGTTCGGCGACGCCTACGCCACCTTCATCGAGGGCGGCGGCGCGCTGGGCTACGGCGCCGCTTCGCTGGTCGCCGGCGCCTACACCGGCGTTGCGCTGACCCCGGCGCTGGTGGCCCACTCGATGGAGCACCACCACGGCTGAGCCGTCTCGCGCAGAAGGCCCCGGAGCCCGGCTCCGGGGCCTTCGCGGCGTCTGCGGCCCGGGTTGACCGGCCCGGCTGGGTGGGTCCGCCGGGCCGGTTCGCCGCGTTCAGGCCCCGAACCGGCGGTGCCGCCAGGCGTAGTCGCGCAGCGCGCGGAGAAAGTCGACCCGCCGGAATGCCGGCCAGTAAGCCTCGGTGAACCAGAATTCCGAATGCGCGGACTGCCACAGCAGAAATCCGGAAAGGCGCTGTTCACCGGACGTTCGGATAATCAGATCGGGATCCGGCTGGCCGGATGTGTACAGATGTTCCGAGATGTGGTCGACGTCCAGGATTTTCGCGAGTTCCCGAATCGAAGTGCCCTCGTCGGCGTGCTGCAGGAGAAGTTTGCGGACGGCGTCGGCGATCTCCTGCCGTCCGCCGTAGCCGACCGCGATGTTCACCTCCATGCCCGAGTGGTTCTCGGTGCGCGCCGCGGCGGCGGTGAGCTTCTGCGCCACCTCGAGCGGCAGCAGGTCGAGCGCGCCGACGATGCGCAGCCGCCACGGCGCCTCGGCCCCGGCGAGTTCGTCGGTGACGTCGGTGATGATTTTCAGCAGCGGGGTGAGTTCGTCCGGATCGCGGTTGAGGTTGTCGGTGGAGAGCAGCCACATCGTCACGACCTCGACCTCGGCCTCCTGGCACCAGCTGAGGAAGTCGGCGATCTTCTTGGCCCCGGCGCGATGCCCGTCGGCCACGTCGGTGAACCCGGCTTCGCGAGCCCAGCGGCGATTGCCGTCGAGCATGATCGCGATATGCCGCGGATGACGGCCTGCCGACTGCTGGATCAGACGGCGGCTGTAGATGCTGTAGACAACGTCGGACATGAAGGACCGGAGGCTCACGTCGCCCGAGCGTACGCACCCCTGGAGTAAGGGTGTGACGCGCCACGGGGGCTAGCGAAAAACCTACGGTCCCGTAACCTGGACCCGGTGAGCGTGACGATCGAGCCCCCACCTGCCCCCGAGGACACTCGACCCAGGCTGCGCGGCCACATCCACTTCTGGTCGTTCTTCGGCTCGGTCGCCGCGGCCGCCACCCTGATCAGCCTCGCCGCGTCGACCGTTTCCCCGGTAGCCGCGCTGGCGACGTCCGTGTACGGCCTCACCGTGCTGGGCGTGTTCGGCGTGAGCGCGCTGTATCACCGCAGGCTGTGGAGCCCGCGCGCGTACAAGTGGATGAAGCGCGCCGACCACTCGATGATCTTCCTCTTCATCGCCGGCACGTACACGCCGTTCACCCTGCTGGCCATGTCGAAGCCGACGGGATACATCGTCCTGGGCATCGTGTGGGGCGGCGCGATCCTCGGCGTGGCGATGAAGATGCTGTGGCCGCACGCCCCGCGCTGGCTGGGCGTCCCGATCTACATCGCGCTCGGGTGGGTCGCGGTGTTCGTCCTGCCGGAACTGCTGAGCCATGCCGGGGTTGCGGCTTTGGTGCTGCTTTGCGTGGGTGGGCTGTTTTATACGGTTGGGGCGGTTTTTTACGCGGTGAAGTGGCCGAACCACTGGCCGGACACGTTCGGGTACCACGAGTTCTTCCACGCGTGCACGGTGCTGGCGGCGGTGTCGCATTACATCGCGATCTGGTTGGCGATGTACTCCTAGCTGGGGTTTTGCCCTTGTGGATCATGTTAGACCGCGGCTGGGCCGTCCGACTGTCTCGGTGAGCATCGAGGACGTCTACTAGTTGGGATGATGTGAGAGAACTTGTCCGCCGAGCTGCGAGAACGCTCCACCAGTGCCAAATGTCCACTGCCACCGACCTTGAACCAGTAGTCGCTTCGAGCACCGTAGTTCATGGCCCAAGCGCTCCACACGACAATCCGGCGGCGAAGAAACCTACATCCGCAGCCCCCTCGACATCGCTGCATTTCAGGGAGACTGGCCTTGCCGTAAGGTCGCCGCGTGGCGACCCCAGCAAATCACAGCCCCGCATGCCTCTTCGACACCGACGAGATCATTAACCGAGGCTGGCTCTACCAGGCCGAGCTTGATGAAATTCTCGCCGAGATCACTACGTGGGATGACGACGAAGTCCGCGACTTGCTGCGCGCACTTCTAATGAACGCGACAACCCTCGGCATCGACGCAGTCAGGCTTGAGCATCAGATCTCCCGGCTCGATGCGGATAAACTCCAGACTGGCCAATCGGGAGAGTACTGGCGCCGTCTGCTCGACTACGACTTGATGAACACCTACCGCGTAGAGCATATCCGGAAAACGGGCACCGACGTACCGTGGACGATATCCCACCCATGGGAAGGCATAACCTGGATTCTCGACCTGCTCAACACCTCGCCCCGCGAGGCGCTGCGAGTCATCAGCGCGTACATCGAGGGCCACCTCAACGTATTGCCAGACGGTCGACTAAACAGTTTATGGGACGCAGCTACTCTCATTCGAGCCTATTACATTGGCCTTCCCGAAAAAGCACACACCCGGGTCGCTCTCATCGCCGACCGAACACCACGCGAACTCGAACAACTCGTAGCTTACCTCTACCATCGCATTGGCTACGATGTCACTCTCACAAGAGCCGTCAAAGACGGAGGTGTCGACGTACTGGCAATCGGTAGCGAGCACGGCCGACGCGAAAAACTTTGCATCCAGTGTACACGATCGCACAACACCGTCGGCATCCAAAAGGTACGCGAACTCGGCTACGTAACCAGCGAGCACAATGCCACAAAAGGCGTACTTGTCACCACCTCCCGGTTCAGCCCCGCAGCGCGGCACGAAGAAAGCCGCAATAGCCGGCTCGAACTTCTCGATGGCCCACAGCTTGTACTCCTACTCAACGAGCACTTGGACCTTGACTGGCCTCTCAACCTCGAACGCCTACTGCCACCGTCTGTTCTCAGCCGAAGTTGACGATCTAAAACAGCCAAGTCGAAAGTCGCTCCTTCTCGCGCGGAAACACCTCGATCGGCTCAGCGTCACCCAGCAGTCGATCAAGAACGATGTACTCCTAACGAACCGCCCGCACGAACAAGAACACCGGCTGTCCCCGCAGGATCTCTGCCAGCTTCGGGTCCTCCACCCCCGGCGTCGGTTGCGGCTCCTCCACCGCGTCGATCTTGAAACCGGCCTCCAGCAATGCCGTGAACACCGCCGATACCGGGCGGCGGTACATGTGCCCGGTCACTGTCACACCGTTCCAGTCCCAGTCTTCGCTGATCAGCTCGACGCGGTGGTAGTCCGTGCCGTCGGAGCGGAGCCAGCCGGTGATGGGGTGGTGGATGGAGAACACCAGCGCGCCGCCCGGTTTCAGGCAGCGGCGCAGCTCGGCGAGAAGCGGTGCCCAGTCCGCGACGTAGTGCAGGACCAGCGACGCCACTACCAGGTCTGCCGCGGTGTTCGGCACCATGGTCAGCGGCTCGTTCAGGTCTGCGGTTTCGAATCTGGCCCGAGAGCCCAGGCGGTTGCTTGCGATCTCGACCAGGCGGGGGTCGTGGTCCAATCCCAGGACATCGGCACCGGCGGCGGCGAGGTGTTCGGTCAGGCCGCCGCCGGCGGAGCCAAGTTCCAGGACTCGCTTTCCGGCCAGGTCACCGGCTAGGCGCAGGATCGCGGGACGGTCGTAGTGCGCGTTCGGGCCGCTGTTTTCGGCAAAGTTCGTGTATCGCTCAGCGTGATCTCCGAAGACTTTCGACACCGCGTCGAGCGTACCGATTTTTCAGCCGTCCAGCATCGGGGCTGCCAGGAACTGTTCTGGGACAGCGAACCCATCCACCAACGTCCGTGCGTGCGGCCGCAAAGCCCCGCACAGTGCGTTAACCGCGGCAGTCACCGCCTTGGAGCGGCTTGCGGAGATGCGGCCGTGTTCGAGGAACCACGCGCGGTCTGCTTCGATGGTCGACAGTGCGTACAGGTCGCAGACACGCGAGAGAAGCGCAGCCGCGTCTGGGTCGGGGCATGCGGCGACAGCGCGGGCGAAGGCGTCGAGGATTAGGCGGTCTACGTGTACGCGGCCAGCGAGCAGCACGTGGTCCTGTACGGAGTTGAAGACGCCGAAAGGGTCCGAAGCGGCACCGCGGAGACGGTTGGCTACGCCGCTCAGCACGTGCTCTTCGCGGTCCTCGAAGAGACGCTGTTGCCACTCGCGATCGAAGAGCACTGAAGCGTCGTCGGACTCCGTCAGGCGCTCTACAAACCGTAGTGCGACTGAACGCTCCTTGACGGTGTCGACGAGTTGCTCGGCGACGAAGCGGGCCGTCGCGAGGGGGCTGAGGTCTTCGAAGTGTTCCTTGTACTGCGTCAGCAAGCCTTTCGCGACCAGCTGCAACAGCACGGTGTTGTCGCCTTCGAAGGTGGTGAAGACGTCGGTGTCGGCTTTCAGACCGGCCAGCAGATTCTCCGATAGGTATCCACTGCCGCCGCAGGCTTCGCGGGCCGTTTGGATCGTCGCGGTCGCGTGCCAGGTGTTCAGGGCCTTCAGACCGGCGGCGCGGGATTCCAGTTCGCGCTGCTCTTCTTCCGGCGCGTCCGGGGCGATGTCGTGCAGGGCGGCGACCAGTTCCTCCTGTGCGAAGTGCAGCGCGTAGGTCTTCGCCAAGGCTGGCAGGAGTTTCCGTTGGTGTCCCAGGTAATCGAGGATCACTACCTCGTCCCCGTCCGGACGCTGGAACTGTCGCCGCTGGTCGCCGTAGCGGATTGCCAGGGTCAGGGCCCTCTGCGTCGCGCATCCGGCGCTGCCGCCGACGCTCACGCGGCCGCGGATGAGCGTGCCCAGCATCGTGAAGAATCGGCGGCCGTCGCTCTCGATGGGGCTTGTGTAGGTGCCATCCGAGGCGACGTCGCCGAAGCGGTTCAGCAGCGCTTCCCTTGGTACGCGTACCTGATCGAAGGTCAACCGTCCGTTGTCGACACCGTTGAGGCCTGCCTTTACGCCACAGTCCGCGATCGTGACGCCGGGTGCGGGAGCGCCGGATTCGTCGCGGATCGGGACCAGGAATGCGTGTACGCCACGGGATTCGCCGCCAGTGAGCAACTGTGCGAACACCACGGCTAGCTGTCCGTCGCGGGCAGCGTTGCCGATGTATTCCTTGGTGGCACCCGGGTCTGGGCTGTGCACGACGAACTCGCGCGCGACCGGGTCATAAGTCGCTGTGGTGTGCAGATGTTGCACATCGGAACCGTGGCCGTGCTCGGTCATCGCGAAGCAGCCGAGCAGGTCGAGGTTCATGATGCGGCGCAAGTACTTCTCGTGATGCGCCGCAGTGCCGAGCAGCTGGACCGCGCCGCCGAACAGGCCCCATTGCACCCCGGCTTTGACCATCAGCGACAGGTCGCCGTAGCCGAGCATTTCGAACGACATCACCGAGCCGCCGACGTCGCTCAGGCCGCCGTACGCAGCGTCGAACCCGAGTGCGGGACGGTCGGTTTCGGCGAGTTTCCGCAGCTGGTCCAACACCTGAACGCGATGCGTCTCGACGTCGAGGCCGATCGTGCTCCGGAACTGCTCCGCGCTCATCTGCGCGCGCACGTCGCGCTTCAAGGCGGACCAGCGGCCGTCGAGGACTGCGGTCAACGCGTCCGGATCCACTTTCGCGGGCACAGCAGGGACGTCCACGGTTCCTCCGATGCGACTACGGCTGGTCACTGGCCAGCCTGCCGCAGCGGAGGAAGTCCCGCAGCTCAGCCCAGGTCAGGGCCCTTCGCGCGGAGGTCGTCGACCTTCGTCATCGCCTCGCGCAGTTCGGCCAGCCAGGTGTCCGCGTGCTCGCCGACCAGTCGCACCGCCCAGGCCAGCGCCTCGGACCGCGACCGCGCGACGCCGGCGTCCACGAGCGTGTCGAGGACCAGCCGTTCGGGCTGCCGCAGCCGGGTCATCACCGGCACCGACAGCGTCGTGAAGTGCACCGTCGTACCGCCCAGTTTCGCGCCCCACGCCACCTTGCGCTGGTAGCGGTGCTCGGCCTGGCGGGCGATTTCGATGCGCTCGTCGCGGGTTTCTTCGCGGAACCGGCTGATCCGCCCGTCCTCGGCGGCCGCGCGGGCCGCGTCGTCGGCGTACTCGCCGGTCAGCGCGGGCAGTTCGCCGACGATCAGGATCTCTTCGCGGTCCACGGTGATTTCCGGGTCGCCGGTGAACCAGCCGTCCGGGAGCCGTCCACCGAACCACGCCGCCGCGTCGTCCGCCGACGGCACCTCGACCTGCTGCCAGCCGCCCCGGCCTTTCCAGCCTCGCCCCATGACGTCCACCGCCTTTGATTACATGATTACGTCACTACTGAAGCTACGCTAATTCCACCAGTGCGGGTAGCGCGTTCACCAGGGGCGGAATTCGCTCAGAGCTGGGCGACGAGCTGGTCCACCGCGGTCACCGGGCGCTCGCAGACGTAGCCGCGGCACACGTACGCCGCCGCCTCGCCATCGACCAGCGGGCGGTCGGCCAGCAGCGGAACGCCGGACGCGTCTGGCTCGCCGCCGACCACGATGCCGCCGCCGTGGATGTGCCGCGCGGCAGCGGTGACCAGCTCCGCCCGCTCAGCGCCGACAACCGCGACCTGCACCGGCCCGGACTGCGCGGCCTCCGCGACGGACAGCCAGTGCCCAGCGAAACGCGGCACCCGCGCGGCGAGCAAGCCCACGCGACGCAGCGCGAGTTCAGCGGCGTCACGGTATCGCGCCGCTTGGTCGTGCCCCGCCAGCGCGGAGGCGGTGAGCAGCGCGCCAGCCAGCGCGGAGGCACCGGACGGGCTCGCGTTGTCGGTCGGATCGGACGGGCGCTGCACGAGGACTTCCGCGTCGTCGGCGGTGTCGTGATACGCGCCGGGAGCGGAGTCCGAGGCGAAGTGTTCCAGTGCGACGTCCAGCAGCCGGGTCGCTTCGGTGAGCCAGCGCGGTTCGCCAGTCGCCTGATGGAGGGCGAGAAGACCGTCGGCGAGACAGGCGTAGTCCTCCAGCACTCCGACCGGCGCCCCGACCACGCCGTCCCGCGAGCTGCGGCGGAGCCGTCCGTCCACGACATGCAGGTCGAGCAGCAGCGAAGCCGCGCCACGAGCCAGTTCGATCCACTGTGGACGGTTCAGGGCGAGGCCCGCTTCCGCCAGCGCGGAAATCGCGAGACCGTTCCACGCCGCGACCACCTTGTCGTCCCGCCCCGGCTGTGGACGCGCCGCTCGCGCTTCCAGCAACGCCTGCCGGACGCGTTCGAACCGGTCGAAGTCGTCGGGATCCGCCCGCATTTGCAGAGTCGACGCGCCTTCTTCGAAGGTGCCCTCCTCGGTGACCCGGAACAGCTCAGCCGCCCAGGGACCGTCGTCGCCGAGCACCTCGTTGAGCTGGGCGGGAGTCCACACGTATGTCAGGCCTTCGACGCCTTCGGTGTCCGCGTCGAGCGATGCCGCGAAACCTCCTTGCGGCGTAAGGAGATCGTGCTCGAGGAACCGGACGATCCCTTCTGCCACGCGCAACGCCGACGTCGACCCACGACGGGCGAGATGCGCGTATACTCGAAGCAACAAAGCATTGTCATACAACATCTTCTCGAAGTGCGGGACGATCCACTCGGCGTCCACTGAGTAGCGCGCGAACCCGCCGGCCAGCTGGTCGTGAATGCCGCCGCGAGCCATCGCGTCCGCTGCCGACTGGGCAAGTGCGTGTGCTCCCGTCGATCCGGTGCGCTCGTAGTGGCGCACCAGGAACTCCAGCACCATCGACGGCGGAAACTTCGGCGCGCCACCGAAACCGCCGTGGACGGAGTCTGCCTCCTGCGCGAGTTTCGCCACCGCCTCAGCCAGAGCGGCGGCGTCAACGGCGGCTTCCTTCAGCGGACCGCTCTGTTCGGCGAGGTGCCCGACGATCTGTTTCGCGCCCTCGCGCAGGTCGTCCGGCCGCTCCTCCCACGCCTCCGCGACCGCCACCAGCAGCTGCGAGAACGACGGGATCCCAGGTCGCGGCGCGGGCGGATAGTAAGTGCCGCAATGGAATGGCTCGCCCTCGGGCGTGAGGAAGCAGGTCATGGGCCAGCCGCCCTGACCGGTCATGGCCTGCGTGGCGGCCATGTAGACGGCGTCGATGTCCGGCCGCTCCTCGCGGTCGACCTTGATGTTCACGAAATGCGCGTTCATCAGCGCCGCGGTGCCCTCGTGCTCGAAGGATTCGTGCGCCATGACGTGACACCAATGGCAGGCGGCGTACCCGACGGACAACAGAATCGGCACCCCGCGCCGGCGCGCCTCGGCCAGTGCGTCCGGACCCCATTCCCACCAATCGACCGGGTTGCCGGCGTGTTGCAGGAGGTAGGGGGACGTCGCATCGGCGAGGCGGTTCGTCATGGTGCCGAGTGTGCCTCATCCCGTTCGAGACCCGTCCCCGCGGCATCGATACTTTCCAACTTGGAAAGTACCTGCTACTTTGACACGTACTGGACAGAGTGCCATCAGCCAAAGGGGTCTGGCGACATGGACAAAACAGCGGCCGAACAGGCGTTGCGCACCGCCGAGTCAGCGTCGTCGAAGGTGCTCGCGCAGGGTCGGTGGTACCCGAAGGCATTGCTGGCGCTTGGCGTCCTCGAGGCCGCCATCCTGCTGGCCGGCGGCCTCGGCAACGTTGGACTGCTGCTCATGCCGGGCAGCCTGGTCCCGCTTTTCGTCTTCATCGTCTACACCGCGACCCGTCCCGTGGTCGGCCGGCACCAGCGCGTGCTCTATCCGATCCTCGGCGCGAGCGTCAGCTTGGTCATCGCGATCGCCGCCCCGCTCGGACAGGTGCGTTTCACCGCGAATCCGGCCTGGTGGGTGCCCGCCGCGGTGCTCAGCGCGGTGCCGTTCCTGGTGGCCGCCTGGCTGGAAACGCGCGGCCGCCGATGAATCATCCCCGGCTCGCGCTGGATTCGGTGATCCACTCGCCGATCCGGTTCTCCATCACCGCGGCTCTCGCGGCGGTCGACGAAGCCGATTTCAAATCTGTCCGGGACGCGGTGGAAATCTCCGATTCCGTACTGTCCAAACAGGTCTCGACGCTGGAAGCGGCGGGATACGTCGCGGTGCGCAAGGTCTTCGTCGGCAAACGCCCCCGCACGTACCTGTCGCTGACGCCGAGCGGGCGCAAGGCCTGGGACGCGCACGTCCGGGCCTTGCGCCAGATCGCCGGTTAAGCCTGCTGGACAGCAGCTTTCCGCCGCCAGGCAGCGGTGCCCCGCCAGACGCACCACGCGCCCGCGACTCCGGCCAGTCCGATGCCGCAGAGCGCAGCTCGGGCCTGTCCTTCCGGGGCGGGCCCGCCGAGGTGGACCAAAACCCCCGCGACAGCGGATCCGATGGCATTCGAGACGAGTTGCACGGTGTTGATCGCCGCGGCAGCGGTGTCGCCCTCGTCGTCGGAAGCGACCCCGCCCATGATGCGTGCGGCGACGTGCGGCCAAGCGATGCCAATCCCGGCCCCGCCCACCAGGAGAGCCACCGTCCAGGCCACGGTCACGCCGGTTCCCATAGCCGCGCCGACCAGCAGTCCGGCGGTCACGAAGCCGACGGTGATCAACAGCGGCCCCGCCGAAGCCACCCGGCTCTTGGCCCCCAGCCCTGCGATACCCGCGCTGGGCACCTCGCCCAGAGTCCAGCCCAGCGCGATCGCGGCACCCACGAATCCAGCCAGCAGCGGAGCGAGTCCCGCCAGACGTTGTCCGAACAACGGAATGAACGCCTCGATCTGCGACGCGAGGGCCAGCAGCGCGACCGCGCCGTAGCACCAGGGAAGCGGAGACGACCAGGAGAAAGCCGACCGCGGCAGGATCCGCCCGCCGCGGCGCTTGTCGTACGCGAACGCCAGGCCAAGGCTGAGCAGAGCCACCACGAGCAGGACACCAAGCAGGACCGTGGAGTCCACGATGTTGGCAATGCTGACCAGCAGCGCGGAAACGACCAAAAGCCCCACCGTGAGCGGGGACGGCACGGGCGGCAGATCGCCCGCGCGCGTCGAGGGCACGGTAAGCGGAACGAGGATCGCCACCAACGCCGTCACGACCAGAAGGGTGACCATCGCGCCGCGCCACATGCCGTACTGCGCAAAGACTCCGCCGACCGCCGGGCCGACGAAGGTGCCGACGCCCCACATCCCGGAAACCAGTGCGGCGCCAAGGGACCACAGGTGCTCCGGCAAGAGAGATCGGATCAGCGCGTAGCCCAGTCCGCACAACAGACCGCCGCCAAGCCCCTGGACGAACCGGCCGGTCAGCAGCACCTCCATGACCGGGGCGACCGCGCAGATCACCGTGCCGAGCGCGAACGCGCCAAGCGCCACGAAGTAGGTATTGCGCGCGCCGAGCCGTGGCAGTGCCGTGCTCACCAATGCCGACGAAATGACTGAAGCCACTAGGAAAACGGTGGTCACCCACGCGTAATACCGAGCGCCTCCGATGTCCTGCACGGCGGCGGGCAGCAGGCTCGTCGTAAGGAACACATTCGTCGCGTACAGCCCCACGCCTCCGGCGAGTACGGCGGCTACGCGACGGTGCCGGCCGCTGAGCAAGTCACGCCAACTTCCCTTGGCTACTGGGGTTTCGGCGTTCTGAGCAGAAGAGCTGGACATATGCCGAACGTAAGACCTATAGCTAACTAGAGGTCAACGCCGGACAATGCGTTTGCCGGGGCGGATAGTGTGATCTTCATGTCAACAGAGGACGCGGTCAGGAATGTTCTGGAGAGGGAATACCCCGGGAATCGGGTCGAGTCGGTTCGTTCCCTCGACAAGGGGTACACCAGCGAACAGTGGGTAGCCGACACCGCCGAGGGTCGGCTGCTGGTGAAAGTGCCGCAGCGCGAACGGAATCCCGAGCATCTGCGGCGGCTGGTCTCAAGCGCTCAGGTGGCGGCCGAGCACGGCGTCCCGGTCGTCCGTTACCGGCTGCTGATACCGCACGAGCCCGCCCTCGATGGCCCGTTGCTCATCCAGGAGTACCAGGAGGGCGATGCGGCGGGCGACGTGTGGGAGTCGCTGGACAAGGACCAGCGCGCGGCCCTGCTCCAAGACCTCGGCGACGTCGCCGGGCGATTGCACGCCATCCAGGGCCCGCATTTCGGGGACGTGCTGGGCGGCGGGAAGACGACGTCGCTTCAGGAGTCGGTAGAGGCCGAGGCCGACGCGCTGCTGCCGCTGGCCGACCCCGCCCTGATCGGCCCGACCGGCTCCCTGCGGTCAGCGCTCGTGTCCGCGGTGACCCGGCTGGACGAGTCCGCGAGCGTCCCCGCCCTCACCCACGGTGACCTGTGGCTCCCGAACATCCTGGTGCGCGACGGCCGGATCACGTGCGTCCTCGACCTCGAACACGCCGCGTACGCAGACCGGTTCCGCGACTTCGGCAAGCTGGACGAGCACATCTTCGACGCGTACCCGGAAGGCCGTGACGTCTTCCTCGCGTCCTATGCTGCCGCTTGTCCGCTACCGGACGACTGGCGTCAGCGGGTGGAACTCGCGCACGCATTGCACGCGCTGAACATGCATGTCTACTTCCGGCGCTGGACTCCGAAATGGGCACCGCAGTACGCGCAGCAGGTCCGGGACTGGCTCGCGGGCGTCCGCTGAACAGACGCTGAGAAATCCGACCATTGGCCTTGGTCGTCCAGCACGAAGATGGCTACAGTCCCCATCTATGAAGCGATTGCTGGGGTTGAAGTCCCTTTTTGCTGTCGTATTCATCGGATGTCTTGGTTTGTCCGGTTGCAGCACCCCTGCGGCATCCGCGGCACCGAACTGGGTCACCTTCGCGAACGGCCGCCTCTCCTACGGCACGGACGGCCAAGGCAACCAGATCCCCGATTTCTCCCGCGTCGGCTACCGCAACGGGGACACTCCGCCCGAACTGCCGGTGGCCGCGACCGTCGAGCCGCAGCCGTCCGGCGATGACACCGCGCGTATTCAGCAGGCCATCAACCAGGTCGCGAACAGCGGCAAACCGGGTGCCGTCCAACTGGCAGCCGGCGACTTCCGGCTCGAAGGAACCCTGCGGATCAGCGCCAGCAACGTCGAACTGCGCGGCGCGGGCAGCGGAACCAAACTGGTCGCGGCAGGCAAACTGCACACCTTGGTCACCATCGCCGGCACCGGTTCGCGGTCCCTCGGCTCAGCGATCCCGGTCACCAGCGGTTACGTCCCAGTCGGCGCGGACCGGCTCGACGTCAACGACGCATCCTCCCTGCACGTCGGCGACCACGTCCTCGTGCAGCGTCCACAGGAACAATCGTGGATTCACGCGATCGGCATGGACAAAATCCCGCCGCGGCCGAACGGCACCCCGAGCAAACAGTGGACCCCGAACACCGGCCTCCAGTTCGACCGGACAATCACCGCTATCAACGGGAAAACCGTCCAATTCGACGTACCGCTGACCAACGCGCTGGAAAGCCAATACACGCACGCGACCGTCACGCGCTATTCGTATCCCGGCCGGATCAGCGGCTCCGGTCTCGCCCACCTGTCCGCGGACGGCGCCGAGTTCGAACAGGATCCCGCCTGGCACAACGACGGCTTCTTCAAATCCCAGCTGGTGTCCGTCGACGCCGCGCAGGACGTGTGGGTCAACGACGTAGTCGCCGACCATTTCGGCTCCGCCTTCGGGATTGGGCAAAACGCGATCCGGACCAGCCTGCTGCACACCTCGTCCCTCGACGAATCCGTCCCGCAGGACATCCACGACCAGCCAGCCGCCTACACGATCAGCGGACAGGAAACCCTGGTGCGGCAATGCGTTGTCACCGGCAGCAACCTGCACGCCTGGATCACGCAAGCCCGAGTGCCCGGCCCGAACGTGATCAGCCACTGCACCGCGACCAACACCGGCTCCCGCATCCTCGACGCCGGACCGCACCAGCGCTGGGCGAGCGGAACCCTGTATGACGACATCAAGATGAGCCCGCCGTCCGGCCACCTTCAACTGTCCGACCGCCAGTGGATGGGCAGCGGCCAGGGCTGGGCCGGGGCGAATTCGGTGCTGTGGAACTGCGACGTCGGCTCGTACCTCGTGGAAAACCCGCCGACCGCACACAACTGGGCGCTCGGATGCACCGGTACGCAGAGCAAACCGCCGTCGGGCCATCGAAACGGCGAGATCGGGTCGCCGGGCAAGCATCAGGCACCGGAGAGCCTTTACGACGAGCAACTGGCCGAACGACGCTGATCAGACGGTCTTGGCCGTCTGCGGCGTAGGACATTCGGGTGATGCTTGCTGTTGGCCGTGGGACAGCTGCCCTGCTCAGGTCCATAAACCGCGAACTCCCCTGCCATTTGCAGTTCGCAAATGCAGACAGGCTTAATCGGGGCGACTACAGTAACCATCCGGTGTCAGAGGGTGACCAAGTGTCTGGGCCCAGCGGACCCGGGACGATCTACGCAAGGGGAGGCGTACATCGTGACCGACAATCAGCAACCCCACCTGCCTCCGGCCCGGAGGTACGGGGGAGCCTCGTTCGAGACGTTGGCGGTCGCGCCGTTGTTGGGCGACGGCTACTCGTACGACAAGGGAACGCTTCAGGAACTCGCCAGATTATATGACGATCTCGCCGATAAATACCGCCTGGACCAGACCTACGCCGCAATCTTCAAGAAGACAAAGCCGCCCGGACAGGATTTTTCCAGCGCGGGCAACGCGGCACTGTTCCGTGACTCCGGGGAAGCTTTGGACGGCTCGCTTCGGCAGTGCGAAAGATACTGCCGGGAACAGGCTGCGAAATACCGCGCGGCGCTCACAAAATACGCAGCCGCCGAGGATGCGCACTCGACTGAAATCGGCAAGACTGGGGGAGGCCTGTGAGACGCGCCCACGCGCTCACCGCAGTCGCCCTGTGCAGCCTGGCCGGTTGCGCGAGCACGATCCCCGGCGGGGCCATCCCGGCCGAACGCACCACGCCGCCGGCACCGAGCAGCACCGCGGCTGGCCAGGTTCCCGGCCCCGGCGTGCCGAAGGTACCGAACCCCCTCGACATCACCCGGTTCAAGCAAAACCCGTGCGACGCCTTGACTTCGGCACAGATCTCCAACCTTCTCGGTGACGGCGCCCGGGTCAAGCCGGATCCGCACGGCCCCGTCGGGCCGGCTTGCGGATGGTTCTCCCAGGCGCAGATCGTGGTCGTATTCCCGAACATCGACAAGCTCGGACTGACCTCGGTCTACGGCGCCAAAGGCGACGCCTACCCGTTCTTCCTTCCCCTCGCCCCCGTCGACGGCTACCCGATCGTCGCTTACGGCGGCCGCGATCACCGGGCCAGCGACGGCGAATGCGACGTCGCACTGGGAACCAGCGACCGCGAAACCGCAGTCGTGTCGATCACTCAATCGGCGGCGCACAAAGGCGAGAAGGATCCGTGCGAATCCGCCCGGGACGTCGCGGAAAAAGTACTCGGCAATCTGCGAGGAGGACGCTGATGGCCGGTCAATCATTGACCCCCGAGGAGATCTACCACAAAATCACCGAAGGGCAGGGCCCCGAATCCCTCGGGGAGACTCATCAAGCCGCGAAGGATCTCAGCGAGCGGCTGCTGAATCGCGCCGACGAAATCGCCCAGCTCGCGGAGAAAGTGCGCGCCGGCTGGCATGGAGTCTCCGCTGAGGAAGCCGCGAATTCGGCTTCTCCCCTGCTCGCCGCCTCCCTGGACCACAGCGCGAACCTGGTGTTCGCCCAGGCCGCTGCGGACGGGCAGTTGTCTGCTTTCCAGACCGTCAAAAACACCGTGAAGCCGGTTGGCGAACGGCCGGAAATCACCGCGCAGGACGTGTACGACGTGCTCAACGGGAAGGACAGCTACTCCGGCCGGCTCGGCCAATGGCAGGCCGATGCCCAGCACAATATCGACGCTTACACCAGCTACCACTCGACGACGGGCACGAACTCCGACCGGATTCCGGCACGTTACGCGGAGCTGAGCGACACCGGTGCGTCCGTGAGCCTCGCAAGCACCGGCGAACGACGAAAGCACCCGGTCAAAGGCCCTCATAACCCGAGCAGTGAACCGCCCGACAGCCACCAGCCCGGAGTGACCCGGCCAGGTCCTCACGCAGAGGCACCGCCAGTTCCGAAACCACGTGAGCCGATCTCCGAGGCAGGCAGCTACCGCCCGGCGAGTCACGCGGGCAGCCGCGAACCTGATCCGGTGGGAGGCAGCGCTCCGGCGGCACCGCCCGAAGCGACCAAACACCCGGACTCGACTCACGCCAGTTCGTACCGCACCAGCGCGCCTCCGCTGCCGCCCGGTTACCAGTTCGGTCCGGTCGGCCAGCCAAGCAACCCCGCGGGCTCAAGCGGATTCGATCAGCCCGTCGTTCCGTTGCCGGGCACCGGCGAGTCACGCGGCGGCACGGGCGATATCGGCACCCGCAGTAACCCAGCACCAACCCGTGGCACCGCCGGAACTCCAAGCACCACAGGGAAAACCGGCAGCCTCCTCGGCGGCGGGCTACCCGCCAAGAACCGTGAAGGAGACAAAGAGAAACCAGCCCCGCCCTACCTCCAGGAGACCGACCCGGACGTGTTCGGCACGCGCGATCTCAAGTCGACTCCTCCGGTGATCGGGGACCGGCCGGCCCGCTAGGCCGTCGGGGAGGAATCAGCGGTGCGCACGACCGAGCTGTCCCTCGACGCCCTCCTCGGCGCGCTCCGGGAAGCTGGGTTCGACGAGCCGCATCCGGTGTTCTCGGGTCGGCTTCGGTTCGCTTCCGAGCGGGTTGACGAGGCGGTCCGGGAGGAGCTGGCCTGGCTGGGCCTGCTCGACCGCGGACGGTTCGTCGACGAGTTCGAGGACGTGCTCTACGCGCTGGCCCGGGCCGACACCGAGTACGTCGCCCATGTCGAGAACCAGGACACCCGGTACAGCGTGCTCGTCGCCGTCCGGGGTCGGACTGGGGTGAAGGCGTTGTGCGCTGGCGATCGGGTGCGGCTGAAGGTGCTGGACGGGATCCGCTCACCGGCCGGGGCGCTGGTCGCGAGCCTGCCGCGGTACCGGCCGGCGCCGCTGGCCGCGTTCTCGCTGCCCCAGGAGGACTTCCAGGCGGACCACACCGACGGCCGCAGTCCGGTCGCCCGCGTGGTCGACGATCTGTTCCAGCAGACCTGGTTCGGCGTCGGCGAGATGACCGTCGCCGTGCGTGCGCCGGCTCGGCCAGGGCGTGCGGAAGCCGGGCCGCTCAGCTACCTCGACCTCACCGACGGTCGCGTCGCGTTCGAGGTGTCCGGGCCCGAGGGAAACCGGTACATCACCGTGCTGCCCGGCGAGGACAGCCTGCTCACGGACAAGCTCGCCGCCCTCCGCGACGGGCTGACCGGCTAGTCCAGGCCCGTCGCCGGGAGGTCAGTCGCTCTTCTTGGCCGCCGCCGCGTCCGGCTTCTTCTCGGCAGCCGGGGCTGCCTCGGGTTCAGCCTCGGCAGCGGGCTCCGAAGAACCGGGCTCCGAAGCGGCCTCTTCCTTGTCGAACGTCTCCGGCACCTTCTTGAGGTGCTTGCTCATCGACCGAACGAGGAAGACGACCGCGATCAGGAACAGGATCAGCACCAGCAGCCCGACCGGCGAGGACTTGCCGAAGTCCTCGCCCTGGCCGCCGTTGTCCCCGCTGTCCGGTTGCTGGGCCAGCACCATTGCCGACGCGGTCAGCGGGACGACCGCGACGGCCGGCACACCGAAACTCATGGGCTCACCTTCTCCTTGATGCCTGCGAACAGATCGTCCTCCGGCAGCGTGCTGTCCACCAGGGAGCGGTTCAGCTCGTACTCCTCAGTGGGCCACACCTCGCGCTGGATCTCCAGCGGAACGGCGAACCAGCGGCTGGTCGGGTCGATCTGCGTGGCGTGCGCCTTCAGCGCCTCGTCGCGCACCTCGAAGTATTCCCCGCACTCGATCCGGGTCGTCACCCGCTCCATGATGTCGGCGCGGTCCGGGTCCCAGGACTTGAGCCACTCCTCGTACGGCGACTCCAGCCCGGCCTCCTTGAGCGCGGTGTCGAACGCCACCATCCTGGCCTTGGAGAACCCGTGCATGTAGTACAGCTTCAGCGGCTGCCACGGCTCGCCTGCCTCCGGGAACCGCTCCGGGTCGCCCGCGGCGTCGAAGGCCGCCATCGACACCTCGTGGGTGCGGATGTGGTCCGGGTGCGGGTAGCCGCCGTTCTCGTCGTACGTGGTGACGACGTGCGGGCGGAACTCGCGGATCACGCGCACCAGCGCCTCGGTGGACTCCTCTAGCGGGACCACCGCGAACGAGCCCTCCGGCACCGGCGGAAGCGGGTCGCCCTCGGGCAGCCCGGAGTCGATGAAACCCAGCCAGCGGTGGCTCACGCCGAGGATCTTCGCCGCGCGCGCCATCTCCTCGCGGCGGATCTCGGTCATGTTCGCGAGCACGTCCGGCCGGTCCATGGCCGGGTTGAGAATGCTGCCCGCCTCGCCTCCGGTGCAGGTCACGACCATGACCTCGTGCCCTTCGGCGACGTATTTGGCCATCGTGGCGGCGCCCTTGCTCGACTCGTCGTCGGGATGGGCGTGCACCGCCATCAGGCGCAGTCGCTGCTTGCGGTCTTCTGTTGTCAGCTCGTCGGCTCCCACCATGGTCCGAACGGCCCTTTCCTGTCCTGTTATTCCGTGACACCTGGTTGCGCCGCGGTAAACCGCCCCGGCTCCGCGCCGCCGGAACGGGTCGCGGATACTCGACCAGGGTGGTGCCCCGGACCGGCCGCGCCACCCATTGTCCTCAGGGGTACGACAAGTTTGACCGGAGGCCCGGATTTGCCGAGCGGGGAGACCGTGACCGCGGAGGGTGGCGCCGTGCCGGCGCGACCCGCGGACCGGTACGGCACCGCGGGCAAGGGCAAGCCGTCGAAGCGCTGGCGCAGGTGGCTTTTCGTGGCCGTCGCGCTGGTGGTCAGCGCCGCGATCGGCTGGATCTACTACCTCAACCTCGGCCAGACCCCGATCGAGGCGGAGCGCGTCGGCTTCAAGGAGCTGCCGAACGACGCGATGGAAGTCACCCTCAACGTCACGAGGGACGACGACAGCAAGCCCGGCGTGTGCGTCGTCCGGGTGCGCGACAAATCCGGCGCGGAAAGCGGCCGCCGGGAGGTGCTGGTCCCCGCCGGGGCCGGCCACAGCAGGGTGAACACAGTGGTGAAGAGCATCGGAGCCCCGGTGACCGCCGACGTGTTCGGCTGCTCGTATTCCATACCACGCTATCTGTCAACCCCGTAGCGGCCAACGGAGTGAAATGCGCGGCGAGCGTCCGCGCGGCGTGAAATGGACCGGCGTCGACCTGTCCTGCCGTGATACGCTCGTACACCAGCACGGCCCCCGACGGGCCGTGTTTTTCCTTTATCTCAGCCGCGTGCGTACGCGGTGGCCGGCTTGTACACCCAAGCCTGGCAGGCCCTACGAGGAGATGGTGACCGTGAGCGACACCAAGGTGACCTGGCTGACCCAGGATGCCTACGACAGGCTCAAGCACGAGCTCGACGAAATGATCGAGAATCGTCCGGTCATCGCCGCCCGCATCAACGACAGCCGCGAAGAGGGCGACCTCAAGGAGAACGGCGGCTACCACGCAGCTCGCGAGGAGCAGGGCCAGGCCGAGGCCCGCATCCGGCATCTGCAGGAGCTGCTGCGCAACGCGAAGGTCGGCGAGGCGCCGGACGACGACGGCACCGCCGGACCGGGCAAGGTGCTCACCGTCAAGTACGACGGGGACGACGAGGAGGAGAAGTTCCTGCTCGCCACCCGTGAGGAAGGCGCGGAGGGCGCGCTCGACGTGTACTCCCCGAGTCGCCGCTGGGCAAGGCCCTGCTCGGCGCCAAGGAGGGCGAGTCCCGCGAGTACGAGCTGCCCAACGGCAAGACCATGAAGGTCACCCTGGTCAAGGCGGTGCCCTACAGCGAGTCCTGACTCGTCGCTGCCGAACGCGCGCCCGCCCGGTTTCCCGTGGCCCGGCGCGCGTTCGGCGGTCTAGTGTCTTCCAGCGAAACCACTGGGAGGACACCGATGAGCACTCTTCCGCTATGCCTCGCGTGCGGAATGCAGTACGCCGCCCCGCGCGCGGACTGCCCGATCTGCACCGACGAACGCCAGTACGTGCCGCCGGGCGGACAGCAATGGACCGACCTGGCGACGCTCCGCTCGCGCGGTGCGCACAAGCCGCGGGTAGAGGAGCAGGGGCCGGGCATCATCGGCGTCGGCTCGGATCCGGGAGTCGCGATCGGCCAGCGCGCGCTGCTGGTGCGCGCGGCGAGCGGCAATTTCCTGTGGGACTGCGCCGCCTACCTGGACGACGAGCTGATCGGCAAGATCACCGAACTCGGCGGCATCACCGGCATCGCGATCAGCCATCCGCACTACTACACGACGATGGTCGAGTGGGCGCACGCCTTCGATGTCCCGGTCTACCTGCACGAAAACGACCAGCAGTGGATCGGCCGGCCGGACTCGTCGATCCAGCTGTGGACCGGCACGACGCTTGACGTCTCGCCGGATCTCCAGCTGATCAACCTCGGCGTGCACTTCTCCGGCGGCACCGTGATGCACTGGCCGGACGGCGAGGAAGGCCGCGGTGCGCTGCTGACCGGCGACATCGTGCAGGTCATCCCAGACCGTACGCACGTCGGTTTCATGTACAGCTACCCGAACCTCATCCCGGAGCGGCCGAGCGTCGTACGGCACGCCGCGGAGCTGTTGGAGCCGTACGCCTTCGAAGCCATCTACGGCGCGTGGTGGGACGCCATTGTGCGTACAGACGGCCATAACGTCGTACAGCGCTCCGCGAAGCGCTATCTCACGTACGCGTCCTAGCCGTCCGTTCGAGCAACGGCCGCACTCGCGGCGGCACTGGTGTCGACAACGCGATCGAAGTCGACGTACGCAGAACATCCGGCACGCCAACCACTTCGTCGATGACGCGTTGCAGATCGTCGTTGTCACGCGCGACAAGGCGTACGAAGAGGTCGCCTTGTCCGGTCGTGGCGTGCACTTCGCACACTTCGTCGATCGCAGCCAGTGCCTCCGCGACACCGGCGCGTTTGCCCTGCGCGATTTCCAGTACGGCGAACGCGGTGAGGCTGTATCCCATCGCGGCCAGATCGAGTTCAGGCGGGAAGCCGCCGAGGATGCCGCGTTCGGTGAGGCGGTCCAGCCGCGCCTGCACGGTGCCGCGTGCGACACCGAGCCGGCGCGCGCATTCGAGCACGCCCAGCCGGGGCGAGTCGGTGAGCAACAGCAGCAGCCGTGCGTCGAGCGAGTCAAGCACCGGTTTCTCCCTGCGCAGGTTGTCCAAGATGACCGAGCCGATCCAGGATAAGCTGAACACATTGTCCAGCTGAAACGGAAACCGTTGCGCAGCTTGCCGGGCGCAACTCATGCTCAGTGCATGACCTCCACGATGGATCCGCACGGCGCACTCGACGACGTCAGCTATGACCAGCTCCGCCAGCTCGTCGGACTGGTGGACCACGACGCTTCGACCGACCCGTTCCCGGTCAAGGCACTGGACGCGGTGGTGTTCATCGCGGGCAACGCCACCCAGACCGCGTGGTTCTACCAGGTCGCGTTCGGCATGCAGCTGGTCGCGTACTCCGGTCCCGAAACGGGACAGCTCGACCACAAGGCCTTCGTGCTCAAGTCCGGTTCCGGACGCTTCGTGATCACCGGCGGCGTGAAGCCGGACTCACCGCTGCTCGACCACCACCGCCGCCACGGCGACGGCGTGATCGACCTCGCGCTCGAGACCACCGACGTCGACAAGTGCATCGAGCACGCCCGCAAGGAGGGCGCGACGATCCTCGAGGAGCCGCACGACGTCAGCGACGAGCACGGCACGATCCGCCGCGCCGCCATCGCCACCTACGGCGAGACCCGGCACACGCTCATCGACCGGTCCCGCTACAACGGCGTCTACCTGCCCGGCTACGAGCCGCGCGAGGGCACCGTCAAGCGGCCCGAGGGCGCGCCGAAGCGGCTGTTCCAGGCGGTCGACCACTGCGTCGGCAACGTCGAACTCGGCAAGATGGACTACTGGGTCGACTGGTACCACCGCGTCATGGGCTTCGTGAACATGGCGGAGTTCGTCGGCGACGACATCGCCACCGACTACTCGGCGCTGATGAGCAAGGTGGTGTCGAACGGCAACCACCGGGTCAAGTTCCCGCTCAACGAGCCGGCGATCGCGAAGAAGAAGTCGCAGATCGACGAGTACCTCGAGTTCTACGAGGGCGCCGGCTGCCAGCACATCGCGTTGGCCACCAACGACATCATCGCCACCATCACCGCGATGCGCGAGGCGGGCGTCGAGTTCCTCGACACCCCGGACTCGTACTACGATGACCCCGAGCTGCGCGCCCGGATCGGCAAGGTGCGCGTGCCGATCGAAACCCTGAAGGAGCACCGGATCCTGGTCGACCGCGACGAGGACGGCTACCTGCTGCAGGTCTTCACCAAGCCGATCGGCGACCGGCCCACCGTGTTCTACGAGCTGATCGAGCGGCACGGTTCGCTCGGCTTCGGCAAGGGCAACTTCAAGGCTCTGTTCGAGGCGATCGAACGGGAGCAGGAGCGCCGCGGCAACCTCTGACCCGCTCCCTCCCTTCCCCCGGCCCGTCCGCGTACCTCGCGGGCGGGCCGTTTTTATTACGGCGCGCTACCAGAAGTTCGCGTACAGTAGTCAGCAGTACATAGAGAACCGCGCCGCGCGGACAATTCGGAACCGCGCGGAACCGACGGGGTCGCGCGTCCGTCATTCTGGAGAAGTCACCGTGGAGAAAGGGGCCCGATGCCGGACAGCATCGATGCCAGCGAGCAGATGGTCGAGGGCTGGACGAAGCAGCTCCAGCAGACCGCTGCCCGCTACCAGGCGATGGCCGAGCGTATGCAGGGCCAGACTGTCACCGAACGGTCGAAGGACGGTTCGGTCGAGGTCACCGTGGATGCCAAGGGGCTGTTGAAGAACCTGGTGCTCGCGGACTCCGCGGCGGGCAAGAAGATGGCCGAGGTCTCCGCCGAGGTGATGCGGCTCGTGCAGCGCGCGCAGGCCCGGATCCCCGAACTGCTGCAGCAGGCCGCGGCCGAGACCGTCGGCGGCGACCAGACCACGGAGACACTGGTGGCCGACGCGCAGCGGACGTTCCCCGCGCCGCCGCCCGAGGAGCCGGCCGAGTCCGCGTCCGACCGGGTGCGCCGGTTCCTGCCCGAGGACGCTGAAGAAGCAGGTGCCGCCACGCCGCCACCACCGGCGCGCCCGGCGGCCCCGCCGCCACCACCGCCTCAGCAGCAACGCCGCCGCCGAAGCTCGTCGGACGATGACGACGACTTCGGCGGATCGATCCTGCACTGACCGGAAGCCGTTCCAGGGGGAAGAAAACCATGGCACCCAGGGGTTACGAGATCGGCGGCGATCTCGAGGCGCACGCCCGGCAGCTCGACGCGCTCGCCGACGGGCTGAAGCAGGCTGTCGACGCCGCGAACCAGGTCAGCATGCCCACCGACGCGTACGGCATCCTCTGCCAGCCGTTCCGGATGATGCTGGACCCGGTGGAGAACTACGGGATCGAGGCATTGCAGAACACGGTCACCGCGATGGACGCGCAGGCGCAGAAGGTCCGCGACGCGGCGAAGGCGTACGAAAGCTATGAAGGCGAAGCTGCCGGTTCGATGAAGGCGAGCGACTGATGCCCGAAGGCAATCCTCTGGTCGCACAGTCCAAAAAGGACGGCGACGGTCCGGGGCCCTTCACCGAGGGCAACGGCGACTACGGCTACGCCACCGGCATCAACATCGCCGAATCGGCGACGGACGCGTTCAAGGGAATCGCGGACGGCGACTGGGTTTCCGGCGGCCTCGGCGTCGCGAGCCTCGCCGGCGAGATCGCGGGCGCGGCGATCGACCCGTTCGGCTACCTGATGTCGTCGGTGGCGTCGTTCCTGATGGAGCACGTGCAGCCGCTGAAGGACATGCTGGACTCGGTCGCGGGCAACCCGCCGGTGATCCAGTCCTACGCCGACACCTGGGGCAACGTCGCGAAGTCGTTGCAGGAACGGCAGAAAGACCTCGAGAACGCAGTCAAGACCGGCACCGCCGAGTGGAAGGGCGACGGCGCGGACGCCTATCGCAAGTCCGCGGCGGAGGCGGCCGAGGCGATCGGCGGCGCGGCGACGGTCGCGAGCGCGATCGGCACGGTCACGATGATCATGGGCCAGGTCGTCGCCTTCGTGCGCGGTCTGGTGCGGCAGCTCATCGCGGATCTGGTGGGCAAGCTGATCTCCTGGGTCATGGAGGAGGTGTTCTCGCTCGGGTTCGGGACGCCGCTGGTGGTCGCGCAGGCCGTCACGGCGATCTCCAAGTGGGGCGAGAAGATCAGCGAACTGCTGACCAAGCTGTGCGAGACGATGCGCCGGGTCTCGCCGCTGCTCGGCAAGCTCGCCGAGGTCTTCACGAAGATCATCAAGGTGCTGGGCAAGCTGGCCGGCAAGGTCACCGGCCTCGACGTCATCAGCACGAAGAACATCAAGGCGGGCGGCTTCTTCCACCGCGGCGGTTCCGGCGGTGGAACGGGCGGCTCCGGCGGCGGTCACCACAGCGGATCCGGCGAAGGCGACGCGGATCCCGGCTCCCCGTCCGGTTCGCGCCGCTCCGACGGGTCGGGCGATCCCGATTCCTCCGACGGTCCGAACAGCAGCCACAACGACTCGGACGGTTCCGACGCGCCCGGCGACCGTTCGGGAGATTCCAGCAGCCGCAACGGGTCCGACAGTCCCAGCAGCGACAGCCCGACCTCGACGGGCGGCTCGCACTCCTCGCCGGACGGCACCGGTCCGTCCACAATAGACACTGCGACGTCCTCGTCGCGGCGCGTGACCGACAGCCCCGGCGGGAGCCACCCGGACTCCAGCCCGTCGTCGTTCGCCGGTGACGCGAGCCCGACGTCCCGTGGCGGAGGCAGTCCGTCGGACAGTTCTTACGCGCCGCAAAGCTCTCCGCACAGCGATGCCCCGTCCTCGGTCAGCGCCCCGCACTCCGGCGGGTCGGCGCCGTCGGGCGGCGGGTCGCATTCCGGTGGCGGCGAGCCGAGCCCGCACCGTTCGAGCAGCAGCAACGACTCGACGTCGGCGAGCGGGTATGCCCCGCCCCGCGCGGACGCTCCTTCGCCGCAGGCCGCTCCCCCGCAACACATCCGTTCGAACGACGGAGGCGGTTCGCCGAACCAGAGCCCGGCGGGCGGCGGAATTCCGCAGCACGGCGGCGGTGGCGGCACCCCGACCAACGCCCCGGCCGGCGGCGGCAGTCCGTCGCCTCGGCCCAGCGGCGGTGGCTGGACCGGGACGCCGGGGTCCAGGGCTCCTGAGGTGCCGGCAAGCCGGGTTCCGGACGGCGGTCCTTCGGGTCGGCGACCGAGCGGCGGTCCCAGCCCGGCGGACAGCGGCGGTCCCAGCCGTACTCCGGATCGTTCCGGGCCCGCTCCGCAGCGGCCCAGCGACGGTGGTGCGACGCCGCAGCGTCCTTCGGACGGTGGCTCTACGCCGCATCGGCCTGCCGATGGCGGGTCCACCCCGCAACGGCCCTCCGATGGTGGCTCGACCCCGCAACGCCCGTCCGATGGCGGGTCCGCTCCGCAACGGCCCGCGGACGGTGGGTCTGCTTCGCAGCGTCCTGACGGTGGCGGCGGGTCTTCCCCGCAGCGTCCGGCGGATTCGTCGAGCGGCGGTCCGCAGCGTCCTGGTGATGGCGGCGACGTTGGACAGCCCAAACGCCCCGGTGTGGACCCGGGTCTCGGCCGTTCGGAGCCAGCACCGGCGTCCGGCGGATCGCACGCCCCGGCGAACCGCGGCTCCGGCGACGGCTCCGCGCCCCCGGCCGCGGCGGCCGTCGCGACCGGTCCGGGAGGTGCCCAGCGCGGCGGCCCGGACGCGGGCGGTGGCGCGCGTCGTCCCGACGGCTCGCCCGAGCCCGTCGCGCGCGGCGGCGCTCGTACTGACGCGCCCCCGGCCAAGCCTGGCGACGCTCCACAACGGACTGGCAAGGAAACCCCGGCGCAGAACGGCAAACCGAACGTCGACGAGTCCGGGAAGCCGAAGGACGGCGACAAGCCGGGCAGGCACGAGAACACCGAGCCGGACAAGAAGCCGAGCCAGCACGACGACGCGGAGCGCAAGCCGGGCAACGACAAGTCCGACCACAATCCGGAGCACCGCGACCCGAATCAGCACGACTCGGACGGGCCGAACCACCACGACGACCCCGCCCACGACGGCACCCCGCCGCACCACGACGAGCCGCTGTCGCCGGACGAGGTCAACCACCGGCACGCCGAGGACACTCCGGCGGGCAGCTCGTACCACCGCGACGACCCGGAACTCGGCGACCTGCCACACCGCGTCCAGCCGGATCCGGACGGGCGCTACACGGTGGACGTGCACGTCACCGCGGACGGCCACGCCCGCATCGGCGACCGGCTGTACACGCCGGAAGAGTTCGCCGACATCCTGCGGCGCAACGGAAACTACGACGGCGGGCCGATCCGGCTGATCGGCTGCGACGCGGCGTCGAACGACTTCGCGCACCGGCTGTCGCGCGATCTCGACACCGAGGTGATGGCTCCGAACAAGCCGGCGTGGACCGACTCGAACGGCCGCGTCTTTTCCTCCGACTACGAAATCGGCCCCGACGGACGGATGCGGCCGCGGATCCCGCCGGACGGCGAATGGTCGGTGCACCGTCCCGACGGCACGTCGCACCACGTCGGCGACGACGGTTTCGCCCCGGACGGCAAACACCACGACCCGCACGACGTCGACGCCGACAGCTCCCGCCACCGCGGCGAGGACGGGGACGACGACGTCGACTGGCGCGACCGGCCCGGCCCCGACGGCCGCACGCCGAGGAAAACCTCGCGGACCCGGAGTACATCAAGAAGCACTACTACGAGTGGACCGACCAGAAAACCGGGCGCACGGAGCTGCGGATCAGGCATTCCGCGGTCGATCCGCAGAACCCGCCGCATCCGGTGGACCTCGTCGACGGCAAGCCGGTGTTCAAGCACGACCGGCCCGCCGCGGAGTTCATGGGCTACGACGACGCACGGTCGGCCACCCACGCACCGCAGCGCGCTCCGGAGCACGACGCGGGCGGCGGCCAGCACCAGGGCGACGGTTCCGGCCAGCATGCCGGGGAGCACGACTCCGGGAACAGCCAGCACGACCAGAACGCCGGCGAGCAGCACGTGCCCGGAACGCATTCCGACACGTCGAACTGGCGGGAGAAGGACTACGACGCGATCGACGAGAAGGTGCGCGATCGCGAAACCAAGTACCACGAACTCAACGACACCCCGAACGACTCTCCCGAGTGGAAGGACGCGCACAACGCGAAGAACGACGCGTCCGAGAAGCTGGGCGAGGAGGCGTCCGGGCACGCGGTGCGCGACCGGCTGCACCGCGAGTTCACCGAGGCGCACCCGGACCAGAACTTCGACGTCCGGGAGCACCCGGACGCACCGGAGGGCAGCCACCGCTACCAGATCGTCGACGGCGACGGGAACGTGCGCGCGGACATCACGCCCCGCCACCCGATCGACGGCGAGAAGCCGGGGGCCGGGAACTTCGACCACATCTGGGAGGTCGACTACCACAACGGCGGCGAACCGCACTACATCGTGCACGAGGCGAAGGGGCCGGGCGGCCAGCCCAGCACCCGCTACGTGCCCGAGGACATGCGGACCTACCGGCAGGGCCACCCGAAGTACTTCGACGACATCGTGAAGAAGATGGCCCACACCGACCCCGACCTCGCGGACGCGCTCGAGCGTGCGAAGCTCCAGAAGAGGCTCGATTATGTGGAGGTGCGGGCGCTGGTCGACCAGACCGAGCACACGCACAAGAACCTCGGCTACGCCTACAAGCCCTTCAACGGTTACGACTACAAGTCGCCGCTGACCCCAGCGTCCGGTGAGGAATGAGATAGATGACCGCCGTTCCCAGGCACTCCGTCAGCATCGACGTCGCGTGGAAGCAGATCGAGAAGTTGTCGCCGCAGGTGGCCTTCTACTTCGACTACATCACGCAGGACACCAGCGCATTGGCGAACGTCCTGCGCCGGGAACTGATGCTCGCGCAGTACCGCAGCGTCGTCGATCCGGACGCTGAGGACCCGGACACGTGGGGCGACCTCGCCCTCGCCGCGCAAGCCGCGGCCGCCGCCTTCACCGCGGCGAGCGCGCCGGAGGGCCAGGAGGTCGACGCGGTGATCGGCCGCCCGCGCCGCTTCGCCGCCACCGGCCCCACGCCGCGCACCGACCCGGCCGCGTGGCTCACCGCGGCCTGGCTCGCCGTGATCCAGCGCGACGACGTGCTGATCCAGCAGCTGGCCGCGGTGCCGCTCGACGTGCTGCGCGCGTCGGGCATCGAGCACGACGCCTACATGTACCCGTGGGTCGAAACGCTGCAGACGTTCCTCGCCCACCGCGAGGTCACCCCGGAGATGTTCCTGCCCGCGATGGACGGCACCGACCCGGACACCGCGCAGTTCACGCCGCCCGCGGCGATGCTGCAGCTCGTGTACCCGCCGATCCGGATGTTCTACTACGTGCTGCGCCGGGACTCGGAGAAGTTCGCCGAGGCGTTCGTTTCCGCGCTGGAGCGGCACCGCGAGTACTGGACCGCCGAGGACCGCGCCACCGACCCGGACGGATTCCTCGCGCTGGCCCCGCTGGCGGTGGCGGTGCTCGCCCGCTCGGTCGGGATGACCTTCGACGTGCAGTCCGGTTACACGCCGGCCAACCTGCTCGCGGGCATCGTCCCGCCGCAGAACGGCTGATCGGAAATGAAGCGTTCGCCCGGTGAGGAGCCGCAGAAATCATGACCCGGCCACCGGTGCCGCTCACGCCTGCCCAGCAGCAGGATCTCGTCCAGCAGATCGGGCAGGCGGCCGCCGCCGCGCTGCCCGCGGGCTGGCAGCAGCTGCAGGTCGCCTGCCGCGCGGCGGGACGGCACGTGGAAGTCGACGTCGCCGTGCTCGCCCCGGACGGCCGGACCTACCCGGTCCAGCCGCATCCGGAGCTGCCGCGGCTGTTCGGCGTGCTGCGCAACGGGATGTACCAGCCAGGCCGAGGCACGTGGCTGAGCGCGACGCTGGTGTTCTCGCCGCAGCGACCGCCGTTCGCGGACTACCAACCGGACATCGAACCGCGCTGGCGACAGGTCCCGCCACCGATCGGCTTCCAGGACGAACTGCGCTTTTTCCCGCGCGAGGACCGCTTCGTGCCACCGTGGCTGCGCCAACGGGCCGGTGCGGTGCCTGGAGTGGGTGCGCCGCAGCAGGACGCGGGACCGTCGGTGCCTGGGCAGCAGGTTCCGCCGCCCGTGCCTGGGCCCGGTCCGGCCGTGCCTCCGCCGTTGCCTGGTGCGGAGAATCAGGGTCCGCCGCCTGGGGCTGCGATACCTCCGCCGCTGCCTGGCACTGGGCAGGCTGCCAGCACGGAGCAGCCAGCAGCACCGCACCCGTCGGCTGAGCCAGCCACACCGCCGCCGCTGCCCGGCGGCGAGCAGGCCGCCAACGCGGAGCAGCCAGCCCAGCCGCAATCGCCAGCTGAAGCAGCCGCGCCTC
Organism: Amycolatopsis sp. WGS_07; assembly: GCF_045278895.1. NCBI lineage: Bacteria > Bacillati > Actinomycetota > Actinomycetes > Pseudonocardiales > Pseudonocardiaceae > Amycolatopsis > Amycolatopsis sp. WGS_07. Next base: position 1,340,821 of record NZ_CP136053.1, read on the forward strand.
CGCCATTGCCCGGGACCGGGCAGGCAGCCAACGTGGAACAGCCAGCCCGGCCGCTCCCCTCGGGTGAGTCCGCCACGCCGCCGCCCGGCAGTGAGCAACCCGCCTCGGCTGGGATCGCCACGCCGCCGCTGTCCAGCGGCGAACAGGCCGCCAACGCGGAGCAACCGGCCCCACCGCACCTCTCGGCTGAGCCCACCACGCCTCCGATGCCCGGCGGCGAGCACGAGCAACCCACCTCGGCTGAGCCCACCGCACCTCCGGTGCCTAGCGCCGAAGCGGAGCAGCCGGTTCCGCCGCTGCCCGGCAGTGGGCAACCCACCTCGGCTGAGTCCATCACTCCGCCCGGCACCGAAGCGGAGCCCGTTCCGCCAACCTCCGCCGAAACCACCGCACCGCCAGCGCTGGACGCGGAGCTGCCCGTCTCCCAACCCCTCCCCGAAACAGCGGCTGCTACCCCGCCGCCGTTCGACGAGGGGCGGGCTGCCCTGGCCTCGCGAGCGGATGAGGCGCAGTCCGAGCCAAGCGAGGTTGCGGCGGCCGGGATCGCGGCCGAGGAAGCGGGAGCGAGCGGGGCAGGAACCGAGGAAGCACAACCGGCCGCTCCGGAGGCGGACCCGGCTGAGCTGCGTACTCCGCGCGTTTACGACGGCTTCGACGAGGCGGGGAATCCGGTCGTCGAGCGGGAGGCGTTGTCACCGGAGGAGCGGGAGCGGGTTCTCGCTTATCTCGACGGCGCACCAATTATCCTGGCGTCTCGCAGCAACGACACCGACGCCTTCGATCCGTCCCGCACGGACGCCGTTCCGCTGAATTTCCGGACCGACGGCAGCTGGGTGTGGCCTGGCGCGGTCGGCTATTACCTGCGCGAGCACGGGATTTCGCCGGATCCCGAACTTGTCGCGCACATCCGGGCGGCCGGGTACGCGGTGCCGGAGGTGAGCGAGGCGGCGCAGGAGCGGATGCTGGCGGCGATGGTCAATCTGCCTGCCGAGGAGAGCCCTCCCGCGAAGGTCCCCGAGGCGGAATCGCCGGAGGAGCAGGACCAGCTGCTGAATGAGATCGCCACCGCGCTCGCCGCTGCGGCTCCGGAGGGGTGGCAGCGGATCGTGTTCGACTTCATGACGTTGGGCAGGCACGCGAACCTCGCGTGCGGCGCACGGATGGCCGACGGCAGCACGCAGCAGGTGTCCGTCGCGCGGGAGTTGTCGAAGCCGTTGGCTCAGCTGCGTCGCGGCAAGTACGTCCAAGGGCGGGGCACCTGGTACACGCTCTCCCTGACCATCGACCCGCCGTTGACCTACCAGGCCAGCTTCAACGAGGACGACGAACCGGCCTTCCACACGCCGCCCCGGCCGGAGGACTACGCGCTCGACCAGGAACGCTATCCGCGCGACGAGGACTACCTTCCGCTGTGGTTCAGTGCCCGACTGCCGGATAGTCCACAGTAGACAGTCAGACGATGGTGAACCCGGCGTCGGCGAGGGCGGCCTCGACGTCCTCGCAGTGTTCCGGGCCGCGGGTTTCCAGGGCGAGGGCGACGTCGACCTCGCCTAGCGCCAGGCTGCCGGAGATGCGGGAGTGCTCGACGTCAAGGACGTTCGCGCCCAGCTCCTTCACGCACGACAGCACCGAAACCAGCGAGCCCGGGCGGTCCGGCACGCGCAGGTGCAGCTTCAGATAACGGCCGCCCGCGGTCATGCCGTGCTGGATGATCTGTTGCAGCAGCACGGGATCCACATTGCCGCCGGAGAGGATCGCGACCACTGGTGCCTCGAAAGCGCCGGGATGCTGCAAAAGCGCGGCCACCGAGGCGGCACCGGCCGGTTCCACGACCAGTTTCCGGCGTTCGAGGCACAGCAATACCGCGCGGGACAAGGATTCCTCGGTGACCGTCACGACGTCGTCCACCAGCGACTGGACGTGCGCGTAGCTGGTCTTGCCCGGCTCGCCGACCGCGATCCCGTCGGCCATCGTGTGGACCTCGCGCAGCCGGACCGGTCCGCCTCCCGCCAGCGAAGGCGGGTACGCGGCGGCATCCTCGGCCTGCACGCCGATCACCCGGACGTCCGGGTGCAGTGCCTTGACCGCCGCCGCTACACCGCCGACCAGCCCCCCGCCGCCCGTCGGGACGAGGATCGTTTTCACGCCCGGCACCTGTTCGAGAATCTCCAGGCCGACGGTGCCCTGGCCGGCGATGACGTCGGCGTGGTCGAACGGGTGGATGAAGACCGCGCCGGTGCGTTCCGAGAACGCGATGGCCTCGGCGAGGGTTTCGTCGACGACCGCGCCGTGCAGGTGCACCTCCGCGCCGTAACTGCGGGTCGCGGCGAGTTTCGGCAGCGGAGCGCGTAGCGGCATGAAGACAGTCGAGGAAATGCCCAGCAGCGACGACGCCAGCGCGACTCCCTGCGCGTGGTTCCCGGCGCTGGCCGCGACGACGCCGCGGGCGCGTTCCTCGGCGGTCAGGCCGTGAATGCGGGTGTACGCGCCGCGGATCTTGAAAGAACCGGTGCGCTGCAGGTTCTCGCACTTGAGGTACACCGGCCCGCCGTGCAGCCGGCGCAGGTCGCGGGCGTGCTCCATCGGCGTGACGCGGGTGATGCCTTCGAGCAGCTTCCTGGCTTCCTGAATGCGCTCGACGCTGACCAGTTCCATGGCGCCGATGATGCCACCGACGGACGGCCGGGGTGCGCTGCCCGGCGGACCGGTACGCTGATAACGGCAGCCACACATGATCAGGGAGTGCGACCATGGCACGCGCGCAGCACGGGACCACCTCCCGGGCCAAGTCACGAGCCCAGTCCCGCACCGGTCTGCTGCCGCTCGCCGCGGGCATTCTGTCCGCCGTGGCCCTCACCGGCGCGGCCTTCGCGACGGTCGAAGCGGCCGCCTGCACCGGCTCCGCCCAGTACATCCGGCACGACAACCACATCGAGCTGGTCGGCGGCTGCGTGAACGGCACCGAACTCCCCGCGACGTCCGGCACCCGGCAGGCCAATGCGTTGCCGGAGAACAGCAAACCCTGACGGCAGCTGGGGATTTCTCCGGATTCGCTGGGCAGAGCGAGGGAAAGGTTCGCTGGGGCAGCGGATTCTGCTGGAATCGGCGGTGAGTTCCGCTGAAGCAGGGCGAATTGGCCACGGTTGATCGCGCGCAGGTGCGGCGGGTTTAGGCGGCTTCCGCCGGGACGCCGACGCGGTTGCGGTGCGTCAGGTGGCTTCCGCGAGAGCAGGCCAGGTCGCCTGCACGACGGAGAGCTTCCACTAGGGCAGTGAACCAGCCGCGTCCCACCGTGGCGAGCGGCACTCCGCCCCAGGAAGACTCCACGCGCGACGGGGCACCAGGAACCAGCCCCAGCGCCCCGTCAGCGAAGCCGGAAAGTCAGCCCAGCGCCTGCGTAAGGTCGGCTACCAGGTCGCGTCCGTCCTCAATGCCGACCGACAGCCGGACCAGGTCCTCCGGGACCTCCAGCGTCGAGCCCGCCGTGGAGGCGTGCGTCATCTTGCCGGGGTGCTCGATCAGGCTCTCGATACCGCCAAGGGACTCCGCCAGCACGAACAGCTTCGTGCGGGACGCGACCTCCAGCGCCGCCTCCTCGCCGCCCGCCACGCGGAACGACACCATTCCGCCGAAGCGGCGCATCTGCTTCGCCGCCACCTCGTGGCCGGGGTGTTCCGGCAGGCCGGGGTAGTAGACCTTGGTGACCTTCGGGTGCTTGGCCAAGGTGCGGGCCACCAGTTCGGCGTTGTCGCTGTGCCGGTCCATGCGCAGGGCCAGCGTCTTGAGACCGCGCAGGGTGAGCCAGGCGTCGAACGGACCGGGGACGGCACCGGCCGCGTTGCGCAGGTAGAAGAGCTGCTCGCGCAGTTCGTCCTCGTTCGTGACGACCGCGCCGCCTACGACGTCCGAGTGGCCGCCCAGGTACTTGGTGGTGGAGTGCACCACGATGTCCGCGCCCAGGGCCAGCGGCGTCTGCAGATACGGGGTGGCGAAGGTGTTGTCCACGACCAGCCGGGCGCCCGCGTCGTGGGCCGCGCCTGCCAGCGCCGAGATGTCGGCGATGCCCAGCAGCGGGTTGGTGGGCGACTCGCACCAGATCAGCTTCGTTTCGGGGCGCATCGCGGCCCGCACGTCGTCGATGCGGCTCAGGTCGGCGACCGTGTGCTCGACGCCCCACAGGCTCAGCACCTTGTCGATCAGGCGGAACGTGCCGCCGTACGCGTCGTTGCCCAGCACCAGGTGGTCGCCGGGGCGCAGAACCGTGCGCAGCACCGCGTCGGACGCGGCCATGCCGGACGCGAACGCCAGCGTGTGCCGCGCGCCTTCGAGCGAGGCGAGGGCTTCCTCCAGCGCGGTCCGCGTGGGGTTCGCGGTGCGCGAGTACTCGTAGCCGCCCTCGCGGGTGCCGCCGACGCCGTCCTGCGCGTACGTGGACGTCTGATAAATCGGCACGATGACCGCACCCGTGCGGGGATCGGGCTGCTGCCCGGCGTGGATCGCGCGTGTTTCAAAACCCAGGACGGAGTAGTCGTCGGCCATGTTTCCCAGAGTACGGGGCACCACTGACAATCCCATCAGCTGGGAGGCAACTCACCATGCGGGAGGGCTGCCGGCACAAACCGCGCCGGCAGCCCCGCTGGTCACCAGCCCTGCGGCGCGGGGTACGCACCCGGCTGCCCGGGCGCGCCCGGACGGTAGTTGACCCACTCCGCGGTGGGCTTGACCAGCGCCAGCACCAGGGTCGCGATCGGCGGGATCAGGCCGATCAGGGCAGCGCCGATGCCCGCGCCCAGCACCTGCGCGCTGCGCGCGTAGCCCGCGGCCATGACTCCGGAGTCGACAATGCTCAGGACGGCGTGCGCGATCACCAGCCCGCAGCCGATGATCGTGCACAGCCGGGCGGCGGGCTTGTGCAGGAACAGGCCGATGCCGCCGAAGAACAGCAGGCCGATCAGCAGCACGTTCACGACGAGCGCCACGTAGAGCTCCCAGATCGTGATGTGGATGGCCGACAGCGCGACGACTGCGCCGATGACCGAGATGATCGCGAAAATGCCGCCGATGAGCGCGAGGATCCCGGCGATGATCGCGGTCGCGCCGTTCGGCTTCGGCTGGAACACGCCAGGCCCGCCCGGGTACGCCGGGTACGGCTGACCCGCGGCGGGCGGAGCGAACGGCGGCTGCGGCGCGCCCGGGTACGGCTGCGCCGGCACCGGCTGGCTCGCCGGGTAGGGCTGCTGCCCGGGGAACGGGCCGCTCTGCGGCTGCTGCGGCTGGCCCTGCGGGTTCTGGGGGTAAGTCACGGGGAGTCCTCGGTGCATCGTGGTTCCGCCGAAGGCGGGGGAATGCCTGTATCGTGCCAGGTCCGGTCCGTTTTCGGGGCGAAATTCACCACTGTCGCGAGGGTGACGAAGCAGGCACCACCGGTACCCGGTAACGCAGGTAGCCGAAGGTCCGCGGCAGCCCGGCCAGCACGAGCACCAGCAGCACCGCGGCGGCCAGCGTGACGCGGTCGATCGCGGCGAAACTCTCGAACCGCAGCAGGGTCCGGACGTACTCGGCGTACGCCGGGGAACCGCCCACCGCCGGCTCCAGCAGGAGCGCGCCGAGCGCCATCAGCGCGCCCGCGATGAGCAGCACCGCACCCGCGGTCGCGCGGAAAAAGGTGGAGATCGCGCCGAGCAGCAAGATCAGCGAAGCGGCCAGGTACGCGGCGAGATCGGCGAGCGTCAACGGCGAGAGGTCGCCGAGGCTGAATCCGGAGGGAATGTCGAGGAACAGCCTTGCCGGAAGATAGCCGGACGTGGCCGCGGCGACGAGCCCGAACAGTCCGGCCGCGATCGCCGTGAGGCCGTTCGGCCGGTATCCCGCCGGGGAGGATTCCCGTTCCCGCTGCCGTGCCGGAAGTCCGTGCAGGCCGCTCACGGTAGGTCCCCCTCGGACTGGGAAGGCGCTTCGGACGGCGCTCACCCTAGCCCGGAAACGCACGGTTGGGGACCGGCGCGAGCGCATGGGAGCCGCAATTCCCCCGGCTGCCGGAACGGCCGGGAAAAGGCCACTGCCTTGCCGTGAATCCCGCGAAAAACGGACCGGAAACGACGAAGGGCGCCGCCGTCCGAAGACGGGGCGCCCTTCGCGGAGATTCAGCTGCTCACCACTGCTGCGGCGGCTGCTGCTGACCCGGCTGGCCGTAGCCGGGAGGCGGCTGCTGCCCGCCCGGCGGCGGGTACTGGCCCGGCTGGCCGAAGCCGCCCGGCTGCTGCGGCGGCTGGCCGTAGCCCGGCTGCTGGCCCGGCTGGCCGTAACCGGGAGGCGGCTGCTGCCCGAAGCCCGGCTGCGGGTTGGCGCCGCTGCCCGGGTTCTGCCCGCCCGGCTGCGGGAAGCCCCCGCTGTTCGGGTTCGGACCGCCCGGAGGCGGGAAGCCGCCCGGCTGCTGCGGCTGGCCGAAGCCCGGCTGTCCGCCGCCGAAGCCGCCCGGCTGCTGCGGGCCGCCGGGGCCGCCGGAGGACGGGCCGCCGAGGCCGACGTACTGCGCGGTGGCCGGGATGATCGCGACCACGCCGATGATCAGGACGATGATGCCGAGGATCAGCGTCAGCATGCCGCCGCCGCTGGTCGCGCTGGAGCCGGCACCGCCGTACTTGGCGACGAAGTCGCTGTTGACCGAGGTCCCCGACTTCGCGAGGATCGAGAACAGCAGCAACAGCACGCCGCCGGCCAGCAGGCCGATCGGGGCGAGCTTGCGCAGCACGGCCGCGCGGCCGGCCATCGCCAGCGCGACGCCGCCCGCCAGCGAGATCACCGCGCCGACCAGGATCATGATCACGTAGAACCAGAGCGCGCCCGGCGAAGCCAGACCGGCCTCGTCGAACAGCTTCTGGTAGCGGCTCGAGCTGTCGTACAGCTTCGAGTAATCGCTGGTGTCGCTCATGTAGCTGAACGAGACGATCAGCGCGATCAGGCCGAGCACCGCGGCGACGCCGCCGGCGATGTAGCCGTACAGCGCGTTGCCGCCGCCCGAGGGCGCGGCGGGCGCGCCGAACGGGGCGGGCTGGCCGAAGCCCGGCTGACCCGGCTGCCCGGGCTGGCCCGGCTGGCCGAACGCGCCCTGCGGCGGGGCGCCGAAGCCGCCCTGGTCGAAGCCGCCCGGCTGGCCGAAGCCCTGCGGCGGCTGTCCCGGCTGGCCCGGCTGCCCGGGCTGGCCGAAGCCCTGCGGGGCTCCGAAGCCCGCCACCGCGGCCGGGTTGTCCGCCGCGCTCGGCGGCGGGGCGTACGGGATGTTCTGCGGCTGCTGGCTCGGCGGGACGAGCTGAGTCGACTCGGCGTTGCCCTCGGCGCTCACGGGGTTGACCACCTGGGTGGCGTTCGCGTCGGCCGGCTGGCCCGGCTGCACGACCTGCGTCGGCTCCGGGGTGTCGCCGAACGCGCCGCCGCCCTGTGCGGGCTGCTGCGGCTGGCCCGGCTGGACCACCTGGGTCGGCTCCGACGCGCCGAAGGGACTGTCCTGCTGCGGTGTAGGACCACTCGACGGGCCCTGCGGCGGCTGCTGTCCGCCGTCCCAGGGCTGGTTCGGTGGCTGCGGAGCACTCATGTGGGTCTTGAACCCCCTTGACGAGGACGCGAAAAAGTTCTATTCGGCGGTAACGCTATCGGATGCCCGGCCGGGCCGCGCGCAGACGCCCCGGCCGGCAGCCGTGAGGTTCGGCCTATCTGCCCGCGAGGAAGGCGAGCAGATCGTGCCTGGTGACGACGCCGGCCGGCTTGCCGTCGATCAGCACCAGCGCGCCGTCGGCCCCTTCGAGCGCCTTCATCGCGGCGCTCACCTGCTCGCCCGCGCCGATCGTGGGCAGCGGAGGCGACATGTGCGTCTCCAGCCGGTCGGCGAGCTGGGCCTTGCCGGTGAACAGCGCGTCGAGCAGGTCGCGCTCGTTGACCGCGCCGACCACCTCGGCGGCCATCACCGGCGGTTCGGCGCTGACCACGGGCATCTGGCTCACGCCGAACTCCGACAGGATGGCGACCGCCTCGGCGACCGTCTCGTTCGGATGCGAGTGCACGAGGCTGGGCAGCGCGCCGGACTTGCGGGTGAGCACGTCGCCGACCGTCGCGCCGGACGAATCCGGCGGGAGGAAGCCGTAGGACGACATCCAGGCGTCGTTGAACACCTTGGTCAGGTAGCCGCGGCCGCCGTCGGGCAGCAGCACGACCACGACGTCGTCCTCGGTGAGGCCCTCGGCCAGCTTCAGCGCCGCGGCCACGGCCATCCCGCACGAACCGCCGACCAGCAGGCCTTCCTCGGTGGCGAGGCGGCGCGTGGTCTCGAACGAGTGCGCGTCGCTGATCGGGATGATCTGGTCGGCGACGTTCCGGTCGTAGGTCTCCGGCCAGAAGTCCTCGCCGACGCCCTCGACCAGGTACGGCCGTCCGGTGCCGCCGGAGTACACCGAGCCCTCGGGATCAGCCCCGACGACCTGGACGCGGCCGTCGCTGACCTCCTTCAGGTACTGGCCGGTGCCGGAGATGGTGCCGCCGGTGCCGACGCCCGCGACGAAGTGGGTGACCTTGCCGTCGGTCTGCCGCCAGATCTCCGGGCCGGTGGAGTGGTAGTGGCTGGCCGGGTTCTCCGGGTTGGCGTACTGGTTGGGCTTCCAGGCGCCCTCGATCTCGCGCACGAGCCGGTCGGACACGTTGTAGTAGGAGTCGGGGTGCTCGGGCGCGACCGCGGTCGGGCACACGACGACGCGGGCGCCGTACGCGCGCAGCACGTTGCGCTTGTCCTCGCTCACCTTGTCCGGGCACACGAACACGCACTGGTAGCCCTTGCGCTGCGCGACCATGGCGAGCCCGACGCCGGTGTTGCCCGAGGTCGGCTCGACGATCGTGCCGCCAGGGCGCAGTTCGCCGGAGGCCTCGGCGGCCTCGATCATCCGCAGCGCGATCCGGTCCTTCACGCTGCCGCCCGGGTTGACGTACTCGACCTTCGCGAGCACGAGCGGCTTGAGCCCCCGCGTGAGCGAATTCAGCTTGACCAGCGGGGTGTTGCCCACAAGGTCCACGATGTGTTCTGCGTACTCCACGCGACCAGCCTAAACAGCCGAAGGCAGGACGGGCTACCGCGGGACCGGCAGGCGGTCTCCGGGTGCGCGTCGGGGCCACGGGCGGCGCTGGGCGAGGTCGAGCCTCCCCGGCGCGGACCTCAGGCAGCCACCAAGCCGCGCGTCGACACCGGGTTCGGCCCGAGGGCCGCCGCACGCCGATCCGTCTTCCCGTCCCGGAGGTCCGTCCCGGCCCGCAATGCCATAAACCACAGCACCTTGACGCCCATCGCCGGTTCACCTCCCGTTTCGGGTTCTTCTCTTCTTGTTGACTCTTCACCGAGCCTAGTGGTTCCGCCGTTATTCGGAAACACTCGAAGGGACGAGCCGGAGCCATCCGTCGTTGCCGGGTTCTTCCGTCCAGCCGGGCGGCCAGGACCGTTTGTATCCGGGCTTCGCGAGGGCACCGGCCAGCCCGACCTCCGAGTTCACTCCGAATTCCGCATGCTGATGGAACTTCGCGCCACGGAATACGTCGCCATTACCGCCGAAGACCGCGCTTCGGAAGTCCGCGCGTTCGCGGAAGTCAGCTTCGTGAAAATCGGCTTTAGTACCGAATTCCGTATCGCGAAAGGTCGCGAATTCCTCGAACTCGGTTTGATAACAGACAATGGAACGGATCCGGCAGTGCGTGAGGGTCAGCGCGACGAGCCGGGCGCCGGAGAAGTCGAGATCGATGTCCGGCCAGTACGACCCCAGCGGCTCCGCGTCGCCGCCCGGACGCAGGTGCAGCATGAGGATCCGCTGCGCGGCCTTCCGTACCTGCAGTTCCTCCGAGGAGCCTTCCGCATCGGGGTCGAAAGGCATCCGCAGGTACGCACAGAGGACGTTGACGATCGTCTGCCGCTGGTCCGCGTGGCTCTGGGCAAGCCGTTCGAGCGCGTACAGCCCGGCCAGCCGGACCGGGGCCTTGTCGCTGCCGAGCTGGTCGGCGGCCTTGCCGTACATGTCGGTGATCCGGCGCTCGGTCGCGTCGTGGTCCTTCTGTTCCAGATCCAGTTCGGCGGAGCGCTGCTTTCGCGCGGCGAGCAGGAGCGCGGCCGCGCCGCCGGTGCCGACCACGATGCTCGACGCCGTGCGCAACGCGTCGAGCCGCGAGGAATCGGCCGGGGTACCGCCGCCGAGCAGCCACAACAGCAGTGCCGCCGCGACCGCCGCGAGCAGCACGATGCCGGTCCCCCACCATGCGATCGTGCGCGTGGACAACACCCGGTTGCGCTCTGTCACGGCAAGAATCCTCCCACGGGCGCAAGGTGGTGCAGGTCGCCTTCGGCTTTCGGACGGACGCCGGAAGCGGCAAGATGATGAGCAACCGCTTAGTGCCGCCGACCCGAGGATGTGTCTGTCATGCCCGAAGCCGTCATCGTCTCCACCGCCCGCTCCCCGATCGGCCGCGCCGGGAAGGGCTCGCTGGTCGGGATGCGCCCCGACGACCTCGCCGCGCAGATGGTGCGCGCGGCGCTGGACAAGGTGCCCCAGCTGGATCCGGCCGACATCGACGACCTGATGCTCGGCTGCGGCCTGCCCGGCGGCGAGTCCGGCTTCAACATGGGCCGCGCGGTGGCGGTCGAACTCGGCTACGACCACCTGCCCGGCTGCACGATCACCCGGTACTGCTCGTCCAGCTTGCAGACCACCCGGATGGCGCTGCACGCGATCAAGGCCGGCGAGGGCGACGTCTTCATCTCGGCGGGCGTCGAGGCCGTGTCGCGGTTCGCGAACGGCAGCTCCGACTCCTGGCCGGACACGCACAACCCGCTGTTCGCCGACGCCGAGGCGCGCACCAAGGCGACCGCCGAGTCCGGTTCGGACAGCTGGCAGGACCCGCGCGAGAACGGGCAGCTCCCGGACGTCTACATCGCGATGGGCCAGACCGCGGAGAACCTGGCGCGGCTCAAGGGCGTCACCCGCGAGGAGATGGACGAGTTCGGCGTGCGGTCGCAGAACCTCGCCGAGAAGGCCGTAGCGGACGGCTTCTGGGCCAAGGACATCACGCCGGTCACGCTGCCGGACGGCACGGTCGTGTCGAAGGACGACGGGCCCCGCGCGGGCGTGACGATCGAGGGCGTGTCCGGGCTGAAGCCGGTCTTCCGCCCCGACGGCCGGATCACCGCGGGCAACTGCTGCCCGCTCAACGACGGCGCGGCGGCGGTCGTGATCATGTCCGACACGAAGGCGCGCGAGCTGGGCCTGACGCCGCTGGCGCGCGTCGTGTCCACCGGCGTCACCGGGCTGTCGCCGGAGATCATGGGCTACGGCCCGGTCGAGGCGTCGAAGCAGGCGCTGTCCCGCGCCGGACTGTCCATTTCGGACATCGACCTGGTCGAGATCAACGAGGCGTTCGCCGCGCAGGTCATCCCGTCCTACCGCGACCTCGGCATCGACCTCGACCGGCTGAACGTCAACGGCGGCGCGATCGCGGTCGGCCACCCGTTCGGCATGACCGGCGCGCGGATCACCTCGACGCTGATCAACTCCCTGCAGCACCACGACAAGCAGTTCGGCCTTGAGACGATGTGCGTCGGCGGCGGACAGGGCATGGCCATGGTGCTGGAGCGGCTTTCCTAAGCCCAGCAACGAAAAGGGCCGTCCGCGAGGGTTCGCGGGCGGCCCTTTTCAGCGTTCGAGCTGGTTTTCGAGGCGGAGCAGATAGCCGGCGAAGCGCTGCCGATCGGCGGGCGACCAGTCGGCGGTGAGTTCGTCGAACGTGTGGCGCTGCCATTGGTGGGATCCGGCGAGCAGTTCGCGGCCAGCGTCGGTGAGCTGGAGCGAAGCGCGGCGGCGGTCCTGCCCGGAGGTGGCGCGGACGAGGTATCCGGCCGCGGTGGCGTCGCGGACCATGCGGCTGGCTCCGGAGTGGTCGAGGCCGAGGTGGTGCGCGACGGTCGCGACGGTGACCTCGTCCGTGCGCGCTCCGGCGGTGTCGACCGCCTCGACGGCGAGGATGTGCTGCACGTGCCGCATTTCGCCGGTGAGTTCGGTGGCGGTGCGCAGAATCCAGCGCCGCGACCAGTAGCGGACCAGCCGGAACAGGGCGGGGCCTGCCTCGGCGAGCGAGGCACTGTCCGAGTTGTCGTTCGATGCGGGCACAGCGGAAGCCTACCTTGACTGTATGCGATACGCACGCATAACGTGTGCGATATGCATACGTTCTCGCGGAACGCCGCGTTCGCCGCGCTGTTGCTGGGCATGCTGATGGCGGCCCTGGACACCAACGTGGTCGTCGCGGCGTTGCCCTCGATCGGGGCGGACCTGGGCAATCCGGGTGCGGCGGGCGGGGTGACCTCGGCGTATCTGCTGGCGGTCGCCGTGGCCACGCCGGTGCACGGGAGTCTTGGCGACCGCTGGGGGCGGCGGCGGATGTTCGTCGGCTCGGTGGCGGTCTTCGCGGTCGCGTCGCTCGGCTGCGCACTGGCACCCAGCCTGCCCGCGCTGATCGGGTTGCGAGCGGTGCAGGGCCTTGGCGGCAGCGGGTTGATCGTGGCCGCGGTGGCCGCCATGGCCGAGCTGTTCGACCGGGCGGAAATGGTGCGCCGACAGGGCTGGCTGACGGCGGTGTTCGCGGTGTCCTCGATCGGCGGGGCTCCGCTGGGCGGGCTGCTGGCGGCTAGCACGGGGTGGCCGTCGATCTTTCTGGTCAACCTTCCGGTCAGCGTGCTGGCTCTGGTGCTGGGAATCCGGTCGGTGCCCGGTCAGCGCGACCAGGCTGATCGGCGTGGGTTCGATGTGGCCGGCGCGGTGCTGGTCGCGCTGGTCGGCGGCAGCATCGTCGTCCTCGGCAGCAGCGAGGCGCTCGCCCGTGATCCGGTGGCCGCGCCGGTGCTGGCCGCCGTCGCGCTCGTGGGGACCGTGGCATTCGTCCGGGTCGAACGGCATGCTGCCGCTCCGCTCGTTCCGCCTCGGTTGTTCGCCGATCCGGGCGTGACCCGCGCTGTCGTGGTCACTTTGCTCACTGGCGTGGCGTTGTTCGGCAGCTTCACCTACGTGCCGTTGGCCATCAGCGAGAACCCGGCAGCTACGGGGCTTCTGCTGCTGCCGATGAGCATCGGGCAGCTGGTGGTCACCAGTGGGTTCGCGCTGCTGGCTCGACGCTGGCCTCGCGTCACCGCCTGGGGACGGCTCGGCCTTGCCCTCGGTGTCGTGGGATTGCTTTGCACGGCTTTGATTCCGCTGGCGCAGGGCGGGTTGCGCATGCTGGCCGTGGTGGTCGGGTTGGCGTGCAGCGGTGCCGCGCTGGGACTGTCCATGCAGGCGTACACGCTGCTCGCCCAGTCGATGGTGCCGAAGGACATTCTCGGTGCCGGGATGGCGACGCTGACCTTCGCCCGCCAGATCGGCGGATCGCTGGGCATCGCGGTGTTCGGGTGGATCACGCTGGTCGCCGACAGTGGTGCGGCGCTGCCGATCGTGTTCCTACTCGCTGCGGCGGTCTTGCTGGCCGGGGTGTTCCTCGCGCCTCGGGCCGCGCACGACCTGGTGTCCGCATAGGAAAGGGCCGCCCGCGGGGTAGCGCGGACGGCCCTTTACGTGCGGGTCAGTGCATCGGCACCGGCGGGGCGACCTCGCCGGGTTCCGTCGCCGCTGGCACCACGCGCTTCTTCGGCAGGAAGAACGCGGGCACCAGGCACAGCGCCAGCAGGACGGTGCCCCACAGGAACGTCGTCGCGAACGACTCGCCGGCCAGGCCGGCCGCGGCGTCGTGCGTGGCCGGGTTCATCGTCGCCGCGGTGGCGACCAGCTGGCCCTGGCTCGTCGGCACGCCGAACTTCCCTGCGAGCAGCGCCGCCAGGATGATCGACATCACCGCGGAGCCGATCGCGCCCGAGGTCTGCTGCAGGATGTTCGTCGCGGTCGAGGCCTTCGCCATGTCCTTGGATTCCAAGGTCTGCAGCGCGGCCGAGGTGATCGGCATCATCGTGCAGCCCATGCCGATGCCCATCACGAACAGCGCGGACAGCAGCTGCCAGTACGGCGTGGTCGCGGTGACCTGCGTGAACACGACCATGCCCAGTGCGATCAGGACCAGGCCGGGCAGCACGATCCTGCGCGGCGCGATCTTGTCGGCGAGCCGTCCGGTGATCGGCATCGCCAGCATCGCGCCGAAGCCCTGCGGGGCCAGCAGCAGACCGGCGTTCAGCGCGGTCTCGCCGCGCACCAGCACGAAATAGGTGGGCAGCAACAGCATCGCGCCGAAGAAGCCGACGCAGAACACGGCCATGGTGATCATCGCGCCGGAGAACGACCGGTTCCGGAACAGCTTCAGGTCGATCAGCGGGTTCTCCATGGTCCGCGCACGGAGGACGAACGCGACCAGCAGCGCGAGACCCACCAGCGCGGGCAGCCACACCTCGAGGTCGGCGACGGTGCCGGTGGACGGAATCCGCGAGACGCCGAAGATCAGCAGGGCCAGACCTGGCGACACCATCAGCATGCCGAGGAAGTCGAACCGGTTGCCGGGTTCCGGGTTGTCCTTCGGCAGCATCCGCAGCGCGAGCAGGAAGGCGATCAGTCCGATCGGGACGTTGATGTAGAAGATCCAGCGCCAGCTCACCGAGTCGACCAGCCAGCCGCCGAGGATCGGGCCGCAGATGGGGCCGAGCAGCATCGGCACGCCGAGCACGGCCATCACGCGGCCGATGCGCTGCGGGCCCGCCGCCCGGGTCAGGATCGTCATGCCCGCCGGCATCAGCATGCCGCCGCCGAGGCCCTGCACGACCCGGAACGCGATCAGCGATTCGACGTTCCACGCGAGCCCGGCCAGCATCGAGCCGACCAGGAAGGTGCCGATCGCGAGCAGGTACAGCCGCTTCGTGCCGAACCGGTCGGACGCCCATCCGGTGACCGGGATGACCGTCGCCAGCGCCAGCATGTAGCCGGTCGCGACCCACTGGATGGTGTCGAAGGACGTGCTGAACTGAAGGGTGAGTTTTTGGAGCGCGACGTTGACCACGGTGGTGTCGAGGATCGCCATGATGGCGCCGAGCACCACCACGGAAGCGACCTTCAGCACTCCCCGGTCGAGTTTGTCACCGGCATCCGGCGCGGCCGGATTCGCGGGTGCGGACATGCGGAACCCCATCTGTGAGTGGTGAAGCGCAAGCCCGCGACGCGACAATACGACCGCGGTTCCCCCTTGCGCGCGCTTCAGACTAGCCGAGCGGCGACGGGCGACGCAGCCGAATTCGCTTGTGGATGAAAAGTGGGGACTTTTCGCGCGGTCGCGATGACCTGCGAAAAGCCCCCACGGGGGTCAGCAGATACTGTCCGTGCGCACCGGGTTGCCCAAACCGAACAACGGCCGCAGTTTCAGCCCGATCCAGGTGCCGAAAAGCGCGAACGCGCCCCACAGCCAGCCGTGCAAGCTGCCGACGGAAATGCCGCCGAGGTACGCGCCGATGTTGCAGCCGTTCGCCAGCCGCGCGCCGATGCCCATCAGGATGCCGCCGAGGATCGCCGCGACCGCCGTGCGCCACGGGATCGAGCTGTGGATCTTCCACGCGCCCGCGGCCGCGGCGGCGACGAACGCGCCGATCATGATGCCGATGTCGGTGAGGCTCGTCTTGTCCTGCCAGATCGGCTTGGACAGCGACGTCGCGTTCGCCTTCAGCTGCCAGAACTCCCACTGCTCCGGGTGCAGGCCGAACACCTGGAGAATTTTCGCGCCCCACAGGCTGAACGCGCTCGTCACACCCCAGATGCCGCCGGAGACCAGGTACACCGCGCCGGCCAGCACGCCGAGCACGACCGCGCCGACGAGGATCGGCCAGGAGCCGCGGAAGATCCGGGCGAACCCGCGCGCGGTCGGCACGGTGTCGACCGGCGGCGGCACGCGGCGCTTCTGCACCAGCCGGGTCGCGAAGACGATCGCGACGAGCACCGCGATCGTGATGGCCCACGAGCCGAACCAGCCGACGTGGTCGGACAGGAGGAACCCGGACAGCTGCGGCCAGCCGGTGAACAGCGGGTAGCCCCAGGTGTAGAGGACCGAACCGGTGATGAACCCGCCGAGGGTCAGCACGATCGTCGACTGCCCGGCACCGACCGCGAACAGCGTTCCGGACGCGCACGCGCCGCCGAGCTGCATGCCGATCGCGAAGAGCGTGGCCCCGACGAACAGCGCGAGCCCGATCGGCCCGACGTTCGACACCGGCACCGGTTTGCTGCCGAAGAGACCCGCGCCGGTGCCGCAGATGAGGGCGATGAGCGTGGCGGCCGTGCCGAGCAGGAGGGTGTGCGCGCGCAGGCCCTGTCCGTTGCCGACCGCGATCAGCTGCCGCCAGGCGGAGGTGAAACCGAAGCGGGAGTGGAAAAGGGCGAGGCCGAGTGCCAGTCCGAGGATGAGCAGGACCCCGAATTTCGCGCCGTGCGCGGCCCAGACGTACGCGGTCAGCCCGACCGCGAGCACCGCGGCGACGACCAGCGGGACAACCTTGACCGGCTCTTCCGGTTTCGGTGCCGGAGCCGCACAGGATGTGGGAAATTCGAGGAGTTTTCGCTCATCGACAGGGGAATCGGTGGTCGCCACCACGTCTCCTGGGGGTGTCGGGGATTAACGGGGCCCGCCCGGCGGCGGGCGGCGATCCACGTTAAGTCCCCGTGAGCACCGGACGCAGCCTGTCTCACGGAGTGCGACGAACGGCCGAAACCGGGCGACCGGACGGCCCCTTTGTACCGCCGGTCAGCTCTTGATGCAGATGGCTTCCTCGGGGTCGGAGTACCAGCGGGCGGCGGTCGAACCGCTGCCCTCGCACGCCGAACGGTCCTTCGCCCCTGGCACGAGCTTGACGATTTCGGCGTTCTTCTTCGGGTCCGTGCACGCGACCTTCTGGTAAGTCGTCGTGGCCGGTTCGAGCCCGGACAGGCAATCCCCTTGCTGCACATTGGGAACGAGGCAGAGCACGCGGTGGTTCTTGCCGCCGGTGGTGTAGCGGTAGTAGTCCCCGCGCGGGCAGGTGCCGCTCCGGTTGGCGCGGGCGACCGCGACCTTGACGTTCGCCCCGGGGTCGGCGCAGTCGATCGTTTTCGTCGTGGTGGTCGAGCCGGACTTCTCGATGTGCATGCAGTCGCTCGCGTGGGTGTTGCTGGTCGAGTTGCCGAACTTGAAGAAGCCGATGAGGACCCCGGCGACCACGACCACCACCGCGACGGCGACCAGCACGACGGTCCTGGTCGGAAAGTTGCGCTTCGGGCTCTGCTGGGGCGGCATCCCGCCGGGACCGTAGTGCTGCTGGAACGGCGACGGCCCGTTCTGGCCGTAGCCCGGCTGCGGTCCGTGCCCGTGCGGGGGAACGCTCACGTGATACCTCGCAAACCCGAAAGAAAGATTCCGACCGGGCTACATCCAACACGACGGCCTCGGGGCGCGCAGAGGTTCGGGCCAGAAATACAGAAAAGGCGCTCCGCGTAACGCGGAGCGCCCCTTCCCGGAAACCTGTGCGACGACTAGTCGCGCAGGTAAGACAGCAAACGCAGGATCTCCAGGTACAGCCACACCAGCGTGGTCATCAGGCCGAAGGCGGCGTACCAGGCCCACTTCGACGGCATGCCGGCGCGGATCATCTTGTCCGCCTGGTCGAAGTCGAGCAGGAAGCTGAACGCGGCGATGCCGATGACCACCAGGCTGAAGACGATGGCCAGCGGGCTGCCGTCGCGCAGCGGGTTGAAGCCGAAGAACACCGCGGTGATCAGGTTGACCAGCATCAGGATGGCCACGCCGGCCACCGCGCCGACGATCCACTTGGTGAGCTTCGGCGTGACCTTCACCGCGCCGGTCTTGTAGACGACCAGCATCGCGACGAACACGCCGGCGGTGCCGATGAGCGCCTGCAGGGCGATGCCCGGCAGGAACACCTCGAACAGACCGCTGAGCGCGCCGAGGAACAGGCCCTCGGCACCGGAGTAGACGAGCGTGAGCGGACCGCTCGGCTTCTGCTTGAAGATGATGACGAGCGAGATGACGAGGCCCACCACGAGCCCGCCGATCAGCGCGCCGAGAAGCGGACCGCTCGGCGAAAGCCTGCCGAGCGCGTCGCTCACGAGCTGGGTCTGCGCCCAGATCGCCGTGAGCACGCCGACGACGAGGGCGACGCCGAGCGACATCCCGGTCTTGATGACGACGTCGTCGACCGTCATCGGACGGTCGGCGGAGGCGGTACCCATCTGGCCGGGGCCGTAACCCGGGACGCCGCCTTGGCCCTGCGGCTGGCCGTAGGGCTGGTCGAAGCCGACGTTCGGCCCGTACTGCCCGGTCGCGGCCGCGCCGCGCGGGAGATTGCGGAACGCCGGGTTGCTGCTGGAACGCACCTGTCCTCCTGGACCTTATGGCACCTTGCATCGGGTTCAACGACCGCGCGGGCCCGCTGGTTCCCGTCGGGTAAAGCCAATTTTACTCATCACCCGCACGGGTGGGCGACCCCCGTTACGGCCACCGTAGGCGATGAAGGTCACGACCGTTCACCGCAGGTCACCCGATGGTCTCTAGACAACTCCCATGGTGACCCGAGAACCTTCACATCGCGTGTCCGGGAAGTGACCGAACGCGTGTCGGGGAGTTGTTCGATCAGGTGAACTGCGAGGACGCCGTTCCGGCGTCGGCAGGCACGTCGAAGGAGCCAACACACCATGGGGTGGATCTCACGCCCGCGCGCTCGCTGGCGCGCGGCCACCGGGCTGGTCGCGACCGCATTGCTCGGCGCACTCTCCGTAACCGCGCTGGGGACCACCCCGGCGGCCGCTGACTCCAAGGAAGGCGTCGGCCACTGGATCGAGTTCGACAAGCACGACGGCAAGGTGCACAAGGACTGGCTGGGCACGTACCAGGTCGGCGGCAAGGACGTGTTCTGCGTCAGCTTCCACCTGACGGCTCCGGATTCGGGCCAGGAATACAAGCCCGGCCAGGCGCTGCAGACAAAGTGGGGCACCCCGTTGCCAGCCGACGTCGCCGCCGACATCTCGTACTTGTTGCTGCGCTACGGCGGCACCAAGAACGCCGACGAAGCCGCTGCGCTGGCGCACCTGCTGCACTCGTGGACGGCCGGCCCCGCAGACGGCCACAGGGACATGGACCCGAACCTGCCCCCGAATCAGGTCGTCTACAACGCACCTGAATACCTGAAGGACCTCCGTGCGGTTTCCCCGGCCGCGGCTGATGACGTGGGCAAGATGACCGCCGAGGCCGAGGCCAACCGCGGTCCGTGGACCGCGTCGGTCACCGCGCCGAAGGGCGACCAGCATCTCGGCCAGCCCGCGGACTGGACCATCACGGTCAAGAACGCCAAGAGCAAAGGCGTCTCCGATGTCCCGGTGAAGCTGACCGCCACCGACGCGACCATCGGGCAGACGGACAAGACTTCAGACACCGCGAAGACTTCGGACGCTTCTTCGGGCAACTCCACGCCACAGGCCGCGCAGAAGGACACCACGCTCAAGACTGACGCGAACGGCACGATCACCGTCAAGGTCACGCCGACTGGCGACCAGCCGAAGCTCGTCGCGTCGTTGTCTACCCCGGCGGACAAGCCGATCGTGCAAAAGCCGGTCGATCACGACGGCGAGATCCAGAACGTCGTCGGCACCGGCGGGGAAAAGCAACTGACCGCGCAGGGTGTCGTCGCCGTGGCGAAGCCGGGCAAGGTGCAGGTCACCAAGACCGACGCCAAGACCGGCAAGGGCATCGGCGGGGCAACTCTCCGGATCACCGGCAAGGACCGCAAGAGCGCGGCCACCTCGCAGGACGGCAAGGCGCTCAACGGGCCGGACGGCAAGCCCGTGGTGGTCACCACCAGCGGCGACAACGGGACCGCGACCGTCGAGAATCTGCTGGCCCCGCAGGAGGTCTGCGTGGTCGAGGTGAACGCGCCGCCGGGTTACACCAACGCGTTCGATCCGAACAATCCGCCCGCCGCGTGCGGGTCGCTGACGCCGGGCGGCACACTTGCGCTCACTGTGGCCAACACGCCGAACGAAGTGCCGCACGCGATCCCGGCCGGCGATCTGCCGGTGACGATGGCGAAGGGCACCGTTGAGACGAGCTTCTCCACCGGTGGCATCGCGGGTCTCGCGGCGCTGGTGCTCGTCGGTTCGGCGCTGGTCGGGTTCGCCGCTCGGCGGTCGGCTCGGCGGTAATCGGAAGCGGCAAGGGCAGATGACCGGAAAAGGACGGCTCGTCGGCGGGTTCGTGCTCGGCGCGGCAAGCGTGCTGGCAGTGGAACTCGCGACGGTCGTGATCAGTTCACCGCCGACGACGGTGGTGGCCGGGAGTGCGTCCCCGGCTGCCGCCGCCGTACCGGCGGCCCCACCTCAGCAACTCGCGCCGGCGCCGTCGAGCAGTTCGGCACCACCGCCGCCCAGCAGTCCAGCGGCGGCGCCGCCAGCCGCGCCCGCGGAGCATCGGCAGGCTCCGGAACCGGGTCCGCAGGCACCGGGCACGCTGCGGCTGCCCGGCGGCGGGACCGCGGCGATGGTGCGTCAGGACCTCGGGCCGGGCAATACGCTGCCGGTGCCGTCGGACATCAGCCAGGCGGCGTGGTGGGGCGCGGATCTGGAAGCGGTCAGCGGCGCGAGCGTGTTCGCGGGCCACGTCAACTGGCGGGGCGCGACCGGGCCGTTCTCGGAGCTGTGGAACGAGCGCATCGGCGGCGTCGTGACGATCGTGGACCGCGCGGGCAAGACGAGCCGGTACCGGATTTCCCAGCTGGTCACCGTGCACAAGAACGACCTGCCGAGCCGGGCCGACGATCTCTTCGGGCAGGCCGGTCCGCATCGGGTGGTGCTGGTGACCTGCGGCGGGCGCTGGATCGGCGGGAGCGACGGGTACGAGGAGAACCGCGTGGTGATCGCGGACCCGGTGTGAGGGGTCCCCTCGTGCCCCGCTGAAACCGCGCGAGGGGGCCATTCGCGCAGTTTCTCGCCGACCCGCGGTTCGCGGAAATCGGCCGCCACCTGGGGAACCCCGTGCCGACGCTAAGTTACTTGCGAGTAACATCACCCTGCCGCGTTGTGGTCACGGCGGCGTCCATGCAGCAGAATGCCCATGGGTTCAGGCGGCGGCACGGCGGAGGGTGATGGAGATGGCGACGTTCTTGGTGACAGGCGCGACCGGGTTGATCGGACGCCAGGTCACCCGGCAGCTGCTCACCCGGCCGGACGTGGAGCGGGTCGCGCTCGTGGTGCGGGCGTCGTCGCGGGCGAAGCTGGCCGCGCTCGTCGACGGATGGCCGCATCCGGACCGCGTGACGCTCGTGACCGGCGACCTCGGCGAACCGCTCATGGGAGTGTCCGAAGAGGACCGGGAGGCGCTGCGCGGCGTCGACCACGTCATCCACCTCGCCGCGCTCTACGACATCACCGCCGACGACGAGACCAGCATCCGGGCCAATGTGGACGGTACGCAGAACGTCCTCGACCTCGCCGCGGATCTGCGCGCCGGATGCCTGCACCACGTCTCGTCGGTCGCCGTCGCCGGCGACCACGAAGGACTGTTCACCGAGGACATGTTCGACGTGGGCCAGCGGCTGATCACCCCGTACCACCGCACCAAATTCGAGGCCGAGAAGCTCGTCCGGGACCAGCACGAGGTGCCGTGGCGGGTGTACCGGCCCGCCGTCGTGGTCGGCGATTCGCAGACCGGCGAGATGGACAAGATCGACGGCCCGTACTACCTCTTCCCCGCGATCAGCAGGCTCGCCGGACTGCCGGACATCCCGTCCGCCGGCCCGGATCTGGGCGACACCAACGTGGTTCCGGTCGACTACGTCGCGAAGGCATTGCTGGAACTGGTCACCACACCGGGTCTCGACGGCCGCGCCTTCCACCTCGTGAACCCCGAACCGCAGCCGGTGGTGTCGGTCTACAACGCGTTCGCCCGCGCCGCCGGGGCGCCGACGATCACCGTGCAGTTCGGCGACAAGGTGTCGAAGGGAATCGTCGGGCTGGTCAAGCTCAGCGAGCACATTCCCGGGTTCACCATCGCCCGCGACGCGGTGCTGGAGCGGCTCGGCATTCCGCCGGTGCTGCTGGAGACAATGGCTTTCCCGTCGGTTTTCGCGTCCGCGGAAACGCGCAAGGCACTGGCCGGCAGCGGCGTCGAGGTGCCCCGGCTCGACGAATACGCCGCGACGTTGTGGCGCTACTGGCGCGAACACCTCGACCCGTTCCGCGCGCGCAAGCACGGCCCGCGCGGCGAACTGGACGGCCGCCGGGTGATCATCACCGGTGCGTCGTCGGGCATCGGACGGGCCACCGCGCTGAAGGTCGCGGCCGCGGGCGGGGTGCCGCTGCTGGTCGCGCGCCGGCAGCACGAGCTGGAAGAAGTGCGCGACGAGATCATCGCGGCGGGCGGCACCGCGTCGGTGTACCCGGCGGACCTCACCGACGAGGATTCGGTGCACAAGGCCGTGGACGCGATGCTGTCCGAACACGGCCGGATCGACATGCTCGTGAACAACGCCGGAAGGTCGATCCGGCGGTCGATCAAACTGTCGTACGACCGGATGCACGACTACGAACGCGCGATGGCGATCAACTACTTCGGCGCGGTGCGGCTGATCCTGGCGGTCCTCCCGCACATGTCGGAGCGGAAATTCGGGCACATCGTGAACGTTTCCTCGATCGGCGTGCAGGGAATCGCGCCGCGGTTCTCCGCTTACGCCGCGTCGAAGGCCGCGCTGGACTACTTCTCCCGGATCGCGGCGACCGAAACGCACGGCGACGGGATCACCTTCACCACCATCCACATGCCGCTCGTGCGGACGCCGATGATCCGGCCGACGAAGATCTACGACGCGTTCCCCACGAAATCCCCGGAACAAGCGGCGGACATGGTGCTGAAAGCGCTCGTGCGGCGGCCGAAGCACATCGGCACCCCGGCCGGGCAGGCGATCGGCCTCACCTACACGCTCGCGCCGGGGCTCACCGACGCGATCGCGTACCAGGGCTTCCGGATTTTCCCGGACTCAGCGGCGGCGGGCGGCAGCGGGAAACTGAAGATCGGAAGGGGCGAGAAACACCTGTCCCGCGCGGCGATGGCGCTGGCCCGGCTGTCGCGCGGGTTCCACTGGTAGTGACGGTTCGCCCGGCGGGTGAGGCCGTTCAGGCGAGATCGCCACGAAGAACCGACCCAGGGCGGTGATTCACCACTCCTGGCGGCACGCACGCCTGGTGCGCGGGTACGGTCGTGGGCATGGTTCCCGAGCGAGACAACGGCCTCCTCCCGCTGCGGCGCGAGTACACCGAAGCCTGGCGCGGCTTCGACCGCACCGAGGTGCGGCAGTACCTCGACCATCTCGAGGGTCAGCTGCACCGGCTGATCACCGACCGCGACGCGGCGGCCGCGCAGGTCGCCACGCTGTCGCGCGAACTCGAGGCGACGCGCGGCGAGGTGACGAAGCTGCAGTCGCGGGTCGAGGAACTGATGAAGCCGCCGGAGCGGCTCGAGGACCTCGACGAGCGGATGCAGCGCACCGTCGCGCTCGCGCACGCGCGGGCCGAGGAGATCACCAAGCGCGCGCAGGTGGCGGCCGAGAAGCACTGGGCGTCGTCCACCGAGGCGTCCACGAAGCTGCGCGAGCGGTACCACCGCTTGGTCGAGGAGCTGGACAAGCAGGCCGAAGCGCTGCACTCGGAACACGAGGCCGCGCTGAAGGAAACCCGCGCCGAAGTGCAGCGGCTGACGGTCGAGGCGGCGCAGCGCCGGGAACTCCTCGACAACGAAGCCGAGCGCAAGCGCCGCAAGATCGAGCGCGACTTCGACGCGAAGATCACCGCCGAGCGCACCGCGCACGAAAAGATGATCACCGACCAGCGCACGGCCAGCAAGAACCAGGCCGAGCGCCGCATCGCCGAAGCCACCGCGGAGGCGACGCGCCGCGTCGAGGAGGCCACGGCCGAGGCCAAGCGCCGGCTCGACGAGGCGACCACGCAGGCCGCCCAGCGCACCACCGCGGCTACGCGCAAGGTCGAGCGGCTCGCCGAGATCCGCGAGCAGGCCCGCAAGAACCTGGCGATGGCGGACGAGGTCCTCAGCCGGAGCGAAGGATTGCTGACGGCGCTGCCCGCCGAATCGGTGCTGCCCGCCGCGTCGAAGCTGGTCGGCGGCGATGACCCGGCCAAGCCGGACCCGTCGCCGGGATCGGTCGAGACGAAGCCGTCGCCGTCGCCTAAGCCGAAGGCGGAGAACGGTTCCGCCGCTAAGGCCGCGACCGGGAACGGTGCTGGGGCGAAGGGCGCGAACGGCTCGGCGGGGACCAGTGGCGGCGGGTCGGCGGACAATGCCGCCGGAAACAGCGCGAAGGCCGGGAGCGGCGCGGCCGCGAATGGCGGAGCGGCGGACAACAGCGCGAAGACCGGGAACGGTTCGGCCGGGAACGGCGGAGCGGCGGACAACGCGGCTGGAAACGGCTCGAAGTCCGGCACTGGCTCGGCGGGGAACGGCGCGAAGTCGCAGCCGCAGACGGCGGGCAAGCCCAGCAGCTGACCCGCGCACCCTGGAACCACATCCGTGAAGGGCTCCTTGAGGGAATCTGATTCCCTCAAGGAGCCCTTCACGGCTCTCACCAGGGACTTATTGCGGAGGGAGCGGGGTTGGGTTGTCCGTGAGGGCCACCTTCACAGCCGCTGATTCCCTCAGGGTGCCCTTCACGGACGTTTGGACATGGTCACGCGGGCATCAATCGGGCAATTCGGCGACTGCAGAGTCCTTTGTGGACGGACGCGGGGCGCTAGACCGTCCGCGGCCAGGGGTTCGCTGATTCCAGTTCCGCCGCCAGCCCGAGCAGCAGCGGCTCCCCGCCGGGGCGGGTTACCAACTGCACGCACAATGCCAGGTCGTGGACCGGGTGGCGGGAGACCGGGACCGACAGCGCCGGGTATCCGGCCAGGTTCCACGGGCCGGTGAACGCGGCCACCCGCGACGACGGGACGGCGTTCGCCAGCCAGGATTCGCGGTGCCAGCGGCGGGCTTTCAGCGGCAGGGTCGCCAGAGTCGGGGTCACCAGCACGTCGTGCGACTCGAAGAAGTGCGCCGCGATCGTTTGCCATTCGTCGCGGGCCCGGTCGGTGACCAGGCGCGCGGCCAGGCGGCCGAGGCGGACGTGGGTTCGGGTGCGGGGCTGGAGGCGGGACAGGTCGAACGCACCGGCAGCATGCTCAGCGGGACCGGCGAGCCAGCGGGTGACCAGGCCGCCTAGGGCACGCATGGGGTACGCGGGCGTTGCGGAGGAGACCGAGTGGCCTGCCGCGCGCAGGAGGTCGGCAGCTTGGCCGACGGCGGCGTGCAGCGGGCGCGGCAGCGGGGAGTGCGTGAAGGGGACCTGGGTCGAGGTCGCGATTCGTTGCGAGCCGGGGGTCGTCAGCGCGGACCATTCGGGGCGGTCGGCCAGCACCGACATCAGGAGGGCGGCGTCGGCGGCGGTCGTGGCAAGCGGGCCGTGGGTGGAGAGGCCGAACCAGCCTGGGGCGTCCTCGCGGACCACGTCGCGGCCCGGTTTCAGGCCGACGATTCCGCTCATTCCGGCGGGCAGGCGGATGGAACCCAAACCGTCGGTGCCGTGCGCGATCGGGACCAGGCCCGCGGCTACCGCGGCGGCGCTGCCACCTGAAGAACCGCCTGCGGTGAAAGACGGGTTGCGCGGGTTGCGGGCGATGCCGCCGGGATCGTCGCTGGTCGGGAAGATGCACAGCTCCGGCACGCGGGTCAGGCCGACGATCACCGCGCCGGCCGCGCGCAGGCGGGAGGCGATCAGGCCGTCGGTGTCCGAGAGGGTGCGGGGTCCGGCTTCCGAGCCCCAGCCCGCGAATTCGCCGGCGACCTCGGTGACGTCTTTGACCGCGACGGGGACGCCAGCCAGCGGCAGCGAAGCCAAGTCCGGGCGCGCCGCGACTTCGGCGGCTTCGGCCCGTGCCTCAGCAAAGCGCACTCGGCGGAAGGCACCAACGACGCCGTCCGCCGCCGCGATCCGGGCGAGTGCTTCCTCGGTCACCTGGACCGGGTCCAGCTCCCCTGCCCGCACTCCGCGAGCGATCTCTACCGCCGTCTGCGCCATGTTCAGCACATTAGATCGCGCCGGCGCGCAGGGCATACGCCACCGCGTGGGCGCGGTTGTTCAGACCGCATCGCGTCATCAGGCCGTACAGCACGTTCTTGACCGTCCGCTCCGAATAACAGAGCTTCGTCGCGATCTCCTCGGTGCCGTAGCCCTCGGCGACCAGGCGCAGCACGTCGCATTCGCGGGACGCCAGGCCGGACAGCGTGAGGCCGTTCGGTTCCAGCACGTCCCGGCGCATCCGCTGCACCTGGGCGAGCAGCGCGCCCTGCAGCCGCGGCGGCAGCGTCGCGGTGCCGTCCCCGGCGGCCAGCACGGCCGCGACCAGCTCGCCGCCGCCGGTTTCGCGGCGCGGCAGGATCGCGACGACGCCGCATTCGACGGCCGTCATCAGGTCGCTCTCGCGGAAATGGTCGACGACGATCACCAGATGCGGTCCGGCCAGCTGCTCGGACTGCCTGCCGAGGTCCCGCACCTGCGACAGCACCCGGTCGGTCACGTGCTCCTCCATCACGAGGACCACGTCCGCCTGGCTCGCCGCGTCCTGGCCGAGCAGGACCAGCTCCGGACGCGAACCGAGCAGGCTCGCCGCGCCGGCCCGGGTGATCGGGTCCGAGGCGAGCACTGCGACCTTGACGAGCTTCACGACTACCCCCTCCACATTGCCTGCCCGCAGTGTGTCGGGCGAGACTTCACGTTTTCTGGCGCGCTCGTGAAGGCCAGTGAAGGAAACCGGAGTTTTCGCAGCTCAGCGGCCTCTATCCGAGTCTTCGGCGGAGATCTCGCGGAAGGCCTCGGCGGCCCGGTCGAGGCATTCGGGCATCCGGTCCAGCGCGGTGGCCCACTCCCGTTTGGCCGCCCGGTAGCGGTCCCGCGCCGGCGCGGGCCACCGGGCCACGTCGGGCTCCACCGCGGACTCCAGCGCGGCGAGCACCGCGCCGAGTTCGCCGGTCGTCCGGCGGAGCCGGGACAGCACCTCGGCGGCCTGCTCGAAGCCGGGGTCGTCGCTCATCGGCAATCGGCACACCGAATGCGCTCATCTGAGCGCTCAGCCGCCGAGGGCGCGACAGCACCGCGCGCGACGTCCACGAGATCTGCCAGACTGGCGAGAATGCGATCGAACTGCTGCTCCCAATCGTTCATCGCCTGGCCGAACCGCACCGACGCCTCGCCGCGCCACGACGCCTGCAGCGCCGCCATTTCGCTGTTCACCTGGCCGAAACAGGCGTTCGCGGCGTCGATCGCCGTCGCGAACCTCGCCTCCGCCGGTGCTGGAACCGGGTCCACGCCTCCTCCTCACCGTCCGCGCGTCGAAGCCGCGATCGAGCGCGGGTTCCCTCTCGAGGCTGCCGCAGGGATTCCCTTTCGGAAACCGGAGATCCGGCCCGATGCCCCTTTGTCACGACAGGTGTGCCTGCCGATCCGCCCGGCCGGTTTGCCCCGAGTTCACCGAGCGGCCGCCGTCCCGATGATGTCTACCGGACAATTCGCTGGACAAGACCGGCAAAAGCAACCTGGGGCGGTCCCGCCACGTCACCTTTTCGGCGTAAGCTCACCAGTGGCATCCGGCGTGTGACGATCAGTCAGCGCGTGAAGGGAGACCGATGTCGGCATCCGGCGGCGTCCCGGCGCCGGAAATCCAGCTGCTCGGACCGGTGCGAGCCTGGCTCGGCGACCGGCAGCTCGACCTCGGTTCCGCTCATCGGCGCACAGTCTTCGCGGTGCTCGCGTTCTCCGCGAACCGCACGGTCTCTCGCGAAGTGCTCATCGACGCAGTCTGGGGCGACGCGCCTCCGGCCAGCGCGCAGGGGAGCATCTACACCTACATCTCCGGTCTGCGCCGCGTCCTCGAACCGGGCAGGCGCAAAGGGGCCGAATCGCGGCTGATCGCCTCCACCGGGTCCGGCTACTCGCTCTGTGTGGAACCCGACCAGATCGACGTCCACCGCTTCAGCGCGCTGCGCGACCTCGGCAACCGGCTGCTCGCCGAAGGCCGCCGGGCCGAGGCGCGGAGCGTGCTCGACGAGGCTCTCGCGGAGTGGGACGGCACGCCGCTGCAATGTCTCTCCGGCCATTACGCCACCGCGCAGCGGGTGCGGCTGGAGGAACTCCGGCTGGCCACCGTCGAACGCCGGGCCGAGCTGGCGATGGACGCGGGCGAGGCGGCCGGGCTCGTCACGCAGCTCAGTGAACTCGCCGCGGAACACCCGTTCCGCGAGCCGTTGCACGGTCTGCTCATGCGAGCACTCGACCAGACCGGCCGGCATCACGAGGCGCTCACCGTCTACACCGAGCTGCGCGAGCGGCTCGTCGAAGCGTCCGGCACCGAACCGGGGCCGGCGCTGCGGGAACTCTACGAGAAGCTGCTGGCCGCCGACGAGGCCGTCACGCCAGCGCCGGCCACGAAGGTCCCCCGCTTCCCGCTGCCGGTGCTGCCACCGCGTCCGGCGACGTTCGTCGGGCGGGAGAACGAGCTTCAGCTGCTCAGCGAGGCCGTCGCCGGTCTCGGCGGCGGCCTCGGCCATTCGGTGTGGGCCAAGGGCGAACCGGGGATCGGCCGGACCGCGCTGCTGGCCGAAGCCGTCGCGATGGCGCACGAGGCCGGTTACCCCGCGCTGTTCGCCGCCGCCGACTCGCTCGACCAGGGCTTTGCCCTGCGTCCGATGCTGGACGCGCTGGGCGTGCACCCGCGCGCCTCGGACCTGCGCCGCGCGGAACTGGCGGTGGCGCTCGCCGAGAACCCGGAGCTGGACCCGGTCGAGGGCATTCTCGGGCTGGTCCGGCAGCTGTGCGCGGACGGGCCGCTCGCGCTGGTCGTGGACGATCTGCAGTGGGCCGACGACACCACGCTGCAGGTGTGGCAGCACCTCGCCCGCGAGACGCGGCGGCTGCCGTTGCTGCTCGTCGGATCCAGCCGTCCGCTCCCCGTCCGGCCGCGCTCGAGGCGCTCGCCGCGGACCTGTCGTCCGGCGCGACCACGCTGCTGCGGCTGGAACCGTTGCCGGACAACGAGATCCGCAAGATCGCCGCCGATCTCGCCGGTGCGCCGCCGAACCGGATGTTCTCGATTCTGCTCGGGCACGCGGCCGGGAATCCGCGCTACGCCACCGAAATCGTCGAAACGCTGCTCGCCAACTCGATGATCCTGCTCGACGGCGCGCACGCGATCGTCGACGGTTCCTCGTGCCGGTCGATCCCGTCGCCGCTCGGGTCGCGGATCACGCTGTACCTGATCTTCCTGTCCAGCTCCGCGCGGGACCTGCTGCGCTGGGCGGCGTTGCTGGGCAAGGAATTCTCGCTCGCGGACATCGCGATCGCGACCGAACGCGCGCCGACCGCGCTCGTCGCCGCGGTCGAGGAGGCGCTCACCGCTGGAGTGTTGGTCGAGTCCGGCGATCTGCTCGCGTTCCGGCATCCGTTGCTGCGCCGCGTGTTGTACGAAAAGACGCCGGCCGCGATGCGCGTCGCGCTGCACCGGCAGCTCGCCGAAGCGCTCGATGGAGCGGGCGCGGGTGCGGAACGCGTCGCCGAGCAGCTGGCCGCCGCGCCCGCCCAGGTGGACCCGTGGGTCGCCAACTGGCTGGTCGAGCACATCGGCACGGTCGCCGCACAGTCGCCGCGGATCGCCGTTGACCTGCTCAAACAGGTGGTCAAGCAGGCCGTGCTGCCCGCCGAGGCCCGCGAACCGCTCACCGCCACGCTCGCCCGGCTGCTGTTCTGGCTCGGCCGGGAGCCGGAGGCGGAGGCGCGGTCGGTGGTCGCGCGCACCAAAGACAGCAGGCAGGCCGCGGAAATGCGCTGGATCCTCGCCTATATCTACTACCGCCGCGGCGAATTCGCCGAAGCCTCGTCGGAAGTCCGCCGCACACTGGCCGATCCGAAAGTGCCGGAGATGTGGCGCGGACGGCATGAAACGCTGCGCGCGACGATCGAACGGTTCGCCGTCGACCATCAAGCGGCGGAACCGGATCTGTCCGAACTGGGCGTGCTCGACGGGCTCGATAACGAAGCCGATCTGAGCACCGCGCGCCGGCTGGCCGCGACCCGGGCGGTGCCCGGGGAGATGCACCTGGCCGGCGCGGTTCATTACTACTGGCGCGGCCGCTGGGGCGAGGCGCTGGCCGAACTCGACACGGTGATCCGGGGCGGCGCGGAAACCGCGTCGTATGTGTTGCGCAGCCCGGGATCGGCGTTGCTGGTGCACGGGGTCGGCGCGTTGATCGCGAGCCACCGGGACGAGCCGGAGGAGGCTCGCGCGCATCTCGACGCGGCGGCCCGGCACCAGTTCCCGCACGGCCTCGAACCGAACGGCGGCGACTACCTGCTCGCCGCGCGCGCCCAGCTCGCCGAGCTGGAAGGCGATCCGGACGCCGCCCTCTCCGCATTGCTGCCGCTGCTGGAACAGAGCTATCCGCCTGCGGCGCGTCAGCAGTGGCTGCCGGACCTCGCGCGGCTCGCGATGCAGCTCGGCGACCAGCCACACGCCTTCCGCGCGCTTCGGCTGATGGGCGACACCAGCGGATACGACACTCCGCCGTCGCACACCGCGGCGACAGCGCACTGCCGGGGCCTGGTCACGGCCGATCCGGACGCGATCCTCGGCGCCGCCACGCACTACGAGTCCGCCGGCCGGATGCTCAAGCACGCCCGCGCGAGCGAGGACGCCGCGATCCTGCTCGCCGAGTACCGCCGTCTCGACGAGGCGCGGACCGCCTTCCTCGCGGCGCTCACCAGTTACACCTCGGTCGGCGCCGCTTGGGACGTGCGGCGGGCCGAGACGCGGATGAAGCCGTACGGCATCCGGCGGGCCAGTCCGGTCCGCGCGCGTGCGGCAGGAGAGTGAACCGGGCTGGACTCACGTCCATGATCGACCGGTAAACTCGGTTAACACGGCGAATGGAACGGCATGCCAGGGGACTTGCGGGTGACGGTGCTCGGGCCGTTGCGCGCCTGGCGCGGGACAACCGAGATCTCGCTCGGGCCCGCACGGCAGCGGGCGGTCTTCGCCATGCTCGCGGTCGCCGCCGGGCGACCGGTGCCGCGCGCCGAGCTGATCGCGGGCGTGTGGGGCGATTCGCCGCCGGCCAGTGTCGAAGGCAGCGTGCACACCTACATCTCCGGGCTGCGCCGGGCGCTGGAGCCCGAACGCACCCGCTGGGCCGCGTCGACCGTGCTCGGGTCCGGCCCGGCGGGCTACACGCTCGACCTCGCGCCGGAAGCGCTGGACTCGGCGAAGTTCGAACAGCACCGGGAAGCGGGCAAACGCGAGGCCGAGGCCGGGGCGCACCCCCGCGCGATGGCCGAGTTCAGCGCCGCGCTCAAGCTGTGGCACGGCGAAGCGCTGTCCGGGGTGCCGGGCAATTTCGCCGAGCGGTACCGGGCGTATCTGGCCGAACTGCGGCTGGACACGCTTGACCGCGGTGCCCGCAGCAGGCTGGAAATGGGCGGGCACCAGGAGATCATCGCCGAGCTGACCGCGCTCACCGCCGAACATCCGCTGCGCGAATCGTTGCGGGCCTCGCTGATGCTCGCGCTTTACCGCAGCGGACGGCATTCCGACGCGCTCGACGTGTTCCGCGACGCGCGCCGCACGATCCGCGCCGAGCTGGGCGTGGAGCCTGGGCCGCAGCTGCGTGAGCTGCACCAGCGCGTGCTCGCCGAGGATCCAGCGCTGGAGCTGGCGCGGCCAGCGGTGCCGGAGCCGGTCGTGCGTGCGCCGCAGGAGCCGTTGCTCGGCCGGGAAGCCGAGGTCGGCAAGCTGCATCGGCTGCTCGACGACGTCCGCGCGGGCCGGGGCCGGGCGGTGTGGATCGAGGGCGAGGCCGGGATCGGGAAGTCGGAGCTGCTCGCGCACGTCTTCGGCGACGTCCGCGGCGTGCAGGTCGCCTGGGTCACCGCGGACGAACTGAGCATGCGGTTCCCGTTGCAGGTCATGCACGAATGCCTGGCGATCGACCCGCATTCGCCCGATCCGCGCCGGGCGCGCGTGGCGCTGAGCAGCGAGGAGCCGGTGCGGCGCGTCGGCGATCCGGTGCTGGATTCGGTCGACCGGCTGCTGGCGCTCGTCGACGAACTGTGCGCGGAATCGCCGCTGTTGCTCGTGGTCGACGACCTGCAGTGGGCGGACGAGTCGAGCGTTCTCGTGTGGCATCGGCTGTCCGCTGCGGCTCGGCAGCTGCCGTTGCTGCTGGTCGCCGCGACCCGGCCAGCCCCGGAGCGCACGGAGATGACCCAGCTGCGCCGTGGTGTCGAGACGCGCGACGGGGTTGTGCTCGACCTTGGCCCGCTCAGTGAGGACGACGTCCTGCGGCTGCTGCGGCGGAAGATCGGCGCGGATCCCGGGCCGCGGCTGCGGGACCTGACCGCGCGGGCCGGCGGTAATCCGTTGTATCTGAAGGAAATGCTGGACGCGCTGGTGCATTCGGGCGCGGTCGAGCATTCCGACGGGCTCGCCGACGTCCCGGATCCGCTGCGGTTCGAACCGCCGGAGTCGATCGTCGCGGCGGTCAACCGGCGGCTGGAGCTGCTGCCCGCGCAGACCCGGCACGTGCTGGGCTGGGGCGCGATCCTCGGCATGGAATTCGCGGTCGGCGACATCGCGGCGGTGCTCGGGCAGCGTCCGTCCGACCTGCTCGGCCCGCTCGAAGCGGCGGTGGCGGACAACATCCTGCTCGACACCGGCACCCAGCTCGCGTTCCGGCTTCCGTTGCTGCGCCAGACGTTGTACCACCATCTGCCGCCGGAAACGCGGGCGACGCAGCATCGGCAGGCGGCCGAAGCGCTGGCCAAGATCGGCGCGCCGGTGAAGCGGGTGGCCGAGCAGCTGGTCGCCGTTCCGTCCACTGTGGACCCTTGGGTGCTGGACTGGCTGGTGGAGCACCAAAGCGCGGTGTCGAACCGGGCACCGCTGATCGCGGTCGAGCTGCTGGAGCGTGCGCTCGCCGTGATCGAGGACGACGATCCGCGGCGCGAGCCATTGCTGGTCGCGCTGGTGCGGGTGTTGTTCCGGCTCGAACGGAGCCCGGAAGACCTTGCGCTGCAAGCACTCGAGGTCTCCCGCGATCCGGCCAACGCCGCCGAGATGCGGCACGTCGTGTCCGCGATGCGGTTCCGGCGCGGCGATGTGCAGCTCGCGGTGGAAACGCTCGGGAATCCGGCCGATGACCCCGACATGCCGGAGCTGTGGCGGGTCAAGGGACGGCATTTGCTCGCGAACTTCCGGCGCGGTGGGCTCGACGACCTTGATGTCGCGGAGGAAAACGCACATCGCGCGCGGGCCGAAGCCAACGGCGACGGCTACCTCACCGCGCATGCGCTGCAGACGCTGTGGCTGGTCGATTCCGTGCGGCGGCATCACGCCAGCGCGCTGAAGCACGTGGACGAGGCAATCGCGGCCGTCGGCGACGAGCACGAACTGGCCGACCTGCACGTGGACCTGCTGGACAACCGCGTCTTCACCCTGCAGAACCTCGACCGGCTGGACGACGCGAACCGGACGCTGCAGGAGGCCGCCGACGTGACGCGGCGGCACAGTATGCCGAGCGGGCTGCAGGTTTCGGTCGCGGTGCACCGGTATTGGGAAGGCCGGTGGGACGAAGCGCTGGTGGAGCTGGACACGGTGACCGAGGACGGTCCGGCGATCACCTTCTTCGGCCTGCGCGAACCGGGCGCGGCGGCGTTGCTGCTGCACGGGGTCGCGGCGCTCATCGCGGCGCGGCGGGGCGAGCACGCGCAGGCGGCCGCGCTGCTGGACGCGGCGGAGGAACACGCGCCCGCGACCAGCGCCGAGCGCGAGAGCTTCGACTTTTTGCTCGCCGCACACGCGTTGGTCGCCTATCAGCAGGGTGATCTGCGGAAGGCGATCACGGTGTTCGAGCCGATCTTGAACCCGACTTACGCGCAGATGATGTTGCGGCATCAGTGGTTGCCGCAGTTCGCGCAGATCGCGCTCGCCGCGGGCGATCGAGCAGCGGCGGAGCGGGCGCTGGCGGTCTGCGTCGAAGAGGCGGAGAAGGAACTCGAACCGGCGCGGGCGTTCGCCGCCGCGGAATGGTGCCGGGGGCTGTTGGAGGAGGATCCGGAGCCGGTGCTGCGGACGGTGGCGCATTTCCGCGCGGTGGGGCGGAAACCGGAGCTGGCCAGCGCGCTGGAGGACGCGGCGGTGCTGCTGGCGCACGCGGGCCGGCTGGACGCCGCGCAGACCGCGTTCGACGAGGCGGCTTCGTTGTACACGGATCTCTCGGCAGATTGGGATCTGGAGCGCGCGGAGACGCGCTTGCAGGCGGTCGGGGTGCAGCGCGGGGCTTCGCTGGCGTCGGCGCGGCCCGAGCGTGGGTGGGAATCGCTGTCGACGCTGGAAGTTCGGATCGCCCGGCTGGTCGCGGCTGGGCGGTCCAATCCGGAGATCGCGACGGAACTGCGTCTGCCGCGACGGACGGTGCAGGCTCATGTGGTGCGGTTGCTCGGGAAGCTGGATGCACCGTCGCGTAGTGAGCTGGCGACCACCGTCGCGCGACGGACGGGTTGACGAAAGTCGGGGGTCGCCGGAGACGGTCGGCAGGCGCGGGCATCCCGGGCAAACCGGCAGAGTTCTGGCATGCGCTTCCGAACTGTCATCGCCGCCGCCCTCCTGGTCACCGCGCTGGGTGCCGCGCCAGCTTCGGCGGACACGGCGGTCACCTTCGACCTGCCGACGCCGTCTGGGCCGCACGCGATCGGCGAACGCGACGTCCATCTTGTTGACCAGGCACGGAACCGGGAGCTGATGATCAGCGTCTGGTATCCGGCCAGACCCGGCTCCGGTCCGAAGGCGCGGTATCTGCCTGCCGCTGCCGCGCCGTACTTCGACCAGGGCGCGGCGCCTGCGCTGGGGCTGCCGACTGGCAAGGTCGACTGGGCCGCCGTCGAGACGCACGCCCGTGCGAACGCGCCGGTGCGGGGACGGTGGCCGGTGGTCGTGTACTCGCCGGGCTGGGGTTCGCTGCGGGCGCTGGGCAGCGCGACGGCTGAGGATCTCGCCAGCCGCGGGTACATCGTGGTGACCATCGACCACACCGGCGAGGCGCCGTTCGTCGTGTTCCCGGACGGGCGGGTGGTGTTCTCCCAGCAGAGCAAGGATCTGGTCGCGGGGATGCGCACGCGGGTCGCGGACGTCCGGTTCACCCTGGACCAGCTGCCCGGCATTCCCGGGCTCGGCCAGTCGATGGACCTGAGCCGGGTCGCGGCGGTCGGGCATTCGTTCGGCGGGGATACCGCGGCCGAAGTGTCCACGGTGGACTCACGGGTCGACGCCGTGGCTGACTTGGACGGCTGGCTCGCCTACGACGTCGACGGCAAGCAGCCCACTCGTGCCGGTTCGGCGGGGGTGCCGCGGCCGGTGCTGC
This sequence comes from Amycolatopsis sp. WGS_07, assembly GCF_045278895.1. Lineage (NCBI taxonomy): Bacteria > Bacillati > Actinomycetota > Actinomycetes > Pseudonocardiales > Pseudonocardiaceae > Amycolatopsis > Amycolatopsis sp. WGS_07. The sequence continues at coordinate 1,376,338 of NZ_CP136053.1, forward strand.
TGATGGGTTCGTCCGGTAGTACGAGCGACGGTCAGCCGCGCAGCCATCGGACGTCGCCGTCGTGGAAGTCGTTGTGGGACCACACGTCAGCGCCGAAGCAGGACATCACGCTGGCCACGGCGATGCACTACAGCTACACCGATGTCCAGTGGTTCCTGCCGAAGCTGGCACAGCGGGTGCAGGTCGATCCGCAGGTGCAGCGGACGCGGATCGGGACGATCGACCCGTGGGCGAGCATCGCTGTTCAGCGGTCCGCCCTGGCTGGGTTCTTCGGGCGATACGTTTCGTGAGTGCCGGTAAGCCCGCTTGAGATGCTGCGCACCAGGTTTCGGCCGAGCAGCAGGAAGAGGATGATCACCGGCAGCACGCCGAGGGTCGCGCCGGTCAGCATCAGGGCGTAGTCGGTGAAGTAGCCGCTCGCCAGCTGGGACAGCACCACTTGCACGGTCGGCGTTTGCGCCGGGTCGAGGATTACCAGCGGCCAGAAGTAGTCGTTCCACGCGCCGAGGAAGGTCACCATCGCCAGGACAGTCGCTTGTGGACGGATCGCCGGAACTGCCACGTGCCAGAACGTGCGCAGCACCGACGCTCCGTCCACAGTGGCCGCGTCCACCAGGTCCTGGTCGATCGCGCCCTCGCACGCCTGGCGCATCCAGAACACGCCGAACGCGCTCACCAGCGCGGGCACGATCACCGCCTCGAGCCGGCCGTACCAGCCGAAATCGCTCACCACCAGGTAAAGCGGGATCACGCCTAGCTGGGCGGGCACCATCGCCGAGCCGACGACGAGGAGGAACAGCGTGTTGCGGCCGCGGAACCGGAGCCGGGCGAAGGAATACCCGGCGAAGCTGGAAAGGACCACATTGGACACCATCACCGTCGTCGCGACGATCAGCGAATTGCCGATCGCCAGCCAGAAATCGACGGTGGTGAACACGCGCTGGACGTTCTCGAAAAGGTGGCCTCCGGGGACCAGCAGGGGTGAGGTCTCGCCGATCGCCGCGTTGTCCCGAGTGGACACCACGAACGACCAGTACAGCGGGAACAGCGACGCGGCGACCAATCCCACCAGCACCGCGTATACCCAGGCTCCGGCCCGGCCCCGGCGGATCACGGCGCGCCCACGAACCGGCGCACCAGCCGGTAGTTGAAGATCGCGAACACCAGGCAGATCAGGAACATCACCCAGGACAGGGCCGCCGCGTATCCGGCGTCGAATTTGCCGAAGCCCTTTTCGTACAGGTACATCGTGAGCGTCTGGAACTGCCGGTCGTTGCCGCCTGCTCCGCCGTTTCCGGTGGCGTCGAACAACTGCGGTTCGGCGAACAGCTGGAGCCCGTTTACCGTGCCAGCAACGGCGGTGAACGCGATCGTCGGGCGGATGCCGGGCACGGTGATCGACCAGAACGTTCGCCATCGGGACGCGCCGTCGAGCGCGGCGGCCTCGTACAAATCCTGCGGCACGGCTTGCATCGCTGCCAGGTAGATCAGCGCGTTGTAGCCGGTCCAGCGCCACATCACCATGCTCGCCACCGCGAGATGCGACGACCATTGGTGCGACTGCCAGGAAATCGGCGGCACCCCGAACCAGCCGAGCACCTCGTTGACCACGCCGTAACCCGAGCTGTACAGCTGCGCGAAGACCAGCCCGACGGCGACCACGGACACCAGGTTCGGCAGCAACAGCCCGGCCCGCCACCAGGTCGCCGCTCGCAGCGACCGGTTCAGCAGGGCCGCGATGCCCAGTGCCAGGAAGAACTGCGGGATCGCGGCGAGCAGGAAAATGCTGACGGTGTTGAAAAGCGCGTTGTAGAACCGCGGATCACCGAACAGTTCGACGTAATTCGCGAAGCCGGGCCCGCCTTCCGGGCCGGACAGCAAATCCCACCGGTGCAGCGAAACCCACGACGTGTACAGCAGCGGGAACGCGCCGAACAGTCCGAAAAGGACAAAGAACGGCAGAATGAAGACGTAGGGGGTGAGCTTCCGGTCCACGACAGCTACTTGATCGCGTCGCGGCCCATCCGGACCGCGTCGGCCCACGCCTGATCGACGTTTTCGGAACCGTCCTCGATCCGGCCGAGCGCGCGGCCGAATTCGGGACGCACGTCAGCGTCGTGCAATCCGCGGTAATTCGGCCGCAGCCGGTCCGCCGAAGCCGCGTAGATCTCGCCGACCGGCGCGTTCGAGAAATAGGGATCGGTGTGGGCCACGACCTGCGGGTCCTGGTACACGCTCGGCTCGCTCGGCAGGATGCCGTCGGAAAGGAAAAGCCGCTTCTGCTGCTCGGGCGCGGTGAGCCACTGCGCGAGATCGTAGGCTTCCTTCGGGTGCGCGCTTTGCTTCGGCACCGCGAGGAAGGACCCGCCCTGGTTGCCGCTGTTGCCCGGCACCGTGGTGACGTCCCATTTTCCGCTGCCCGATTCGCCGCCGGCTTCCTTGATCTGCGTGAGCATCCAGGCCGGACATGCGATAGTCGCAAAAGTGCCCTGTTTGATCGCAACGTTCCAGGCCTGCGTGTACGTGGTCGCGCCCGCGGTTTGGCGGGCTTGTGCAAGGCCGCCGGACAGCTGGAAAGCGTTGTGCACACTGGGGTTGCGATCGGCGATGTAGGAATCGTCCTTGGCGGAGAAGTAGTTCTCCGGCGACTGGTTGAGCATCGCGGTGTAGACGGTGCCCGCCGAATCGGCGAACTTCACGTTCGGCAGCTTTTCGGAGAACCGGGCGGCGAGATTCGCGTAACTCGGCCAATCCGGCATCAGCTCCGCGACGGACTTGCGCTCGGTGGGCAATCCGGCTTGCTGGAACAGATCTCGGCGGTAGCACATCGCGAGGCTGCCCATGTCCGTGCCGAGCCCGAACACGTAGTCGCCCGAGGTGCCCTGCGCCCACTTCCACGGAGCCCACTGCTGCTTCAGCTTGTCCGCGCCGTATTCGGCGAGGTTGACGAACTTGTCCTTGGCCCGGATGTACTTCGGGATGTACTGCTCCTCGACCGCGACGACGTCGGCCGCACCGCGTCCGGCCGCCAGCTGCGTGGCGAGGCTCTTGAAATGCGTGTCGAAATCGGTGACCCGGCTGCGGATCTCGATGTTCGGATGGTCCTTCTGGTACTGCTCGAACAGCGGTGCGTAGCCGAACTCGCCGAACGTGGCGACGCTCAGCGTGATCTTCCCCGAGGACGCGGCGGTACCGCACGCGGCCGCCAGTGACAGGAATGCGGCGGCGAGCGCGGCAACGGCCGGGCGCCGGGTCAGCTTTCGCACGTGGTGAGCATCCTTTAAATCACTCCGGCGCGCAGCGCGTAGGCGACGGCGTGCGGCCGGTTCCGCAGCTTGAGCCGGTTCGTCATACCGTAGATCACGTTCTTCACGGTCCGCTCCGAGTAGCAGAGCTTGTTCGCGATTTCCGCGGTGTCCCAGCCCTCGGCCATCAGCCGCAGCACGTCGACCTCGCGCGGCGACAGGTTGGTGCGGTCCCCGTTGCGCCGCAGCGTCTCCGCCTGGTGCAGCAGATCCCGCATCGAGGTCTCGCGCCCGGAGGCGGCGGCCACGATGCTGCGCACCAGCTGATCGCCGCCGATCGCGTCGCGCGGCAGTACCGCCGCGACGTGCCAGGCGGCCAGCTCGGCGAGGTCGTCAGCGTCCACGTACCCGGCGACGAACACGATGGCCGCGGGCGTCTCCGAGGCCGCGGCCCGCAGCGCCGCCTTCACCTCGCGGGTGACCCGGTTCGCGGCGAACACGAGCACGGCCGCCTCGCCGCGCTGCTGTCCCGGCATCACCCGCACCTCGCGGCGCGTGCGCAAATGGTCGATGAGGCCCGCGAGGGTGATCGGGTCCGAAGCCCATGCCGCAACCTTGACCTGATTCATCGCTGCCTCCCCGGTGCAGAGCACTCGCCTGTCGTGTGCCAGCCAGTGTGCCCACCGCGGCTTCACGAAATCTCTAGTCGGGACGCGCTCATTCTTCACAGCGTGAAGTTGGGCCCGCCGGTGGGGTTCGGTTACCGTCACGGAGACCTGTCCGGACTCCGCAGAGGAAATGATGAAGGCGCACGCCCGACCCCGCTGGTGCACCGCAGGCGCAGCCAGCGCGTTAACGCTCATATGTGCGCTTTCCGCGTGTTCCGGGGATCGTTCCGTTTCTGGAACAGCGACGCCGACCCCGCTCACAGCGCCCCGTGCGGGAAGCTCGCCGCAAGCCGCTCCACCTGCGTCAACCTCGCCCGCGCAGACTGCGCCAGGACAGTCGGCGTGCACCTCGGCGGTGGCCGCGATGGATCCGCGGGCGCGCGTGGCGCAGCTGGTGGTGCCCGGCGTCGACCCGGGCGATCCGGCGGGCGTCGCGAACCTCGTGCGCACGCAGCAGGTCGGCGGGATCTTCGTGGGCGACAAAAAGACCACGCTGTTGCAAAATGACGCCCTCGCCGGCGTCCAGAAGGCCGCGAAGATCCCGGTTTCGGTCGCCGTCGACGAGGAGGGCGGCCGCGTACAGCGCGTCGACGACCTCGACGGCTCGCTCCCGAGCGCACGGCAGCTGGCGGCCTCGAAGACGCCCGACGAGGTGCGCGCGGTCGGCGAGCTGAGGGGCAAGCAACTGCGGGCACGCGGGGTGACGGTCGACTACGCACCGGACGCGGACGTGAGCGACGAGCCCGACGACGCGGTGATCGGCGACCGTTCCTACAGCCCGGATCCGGAAAAGGTGCGCCAGTACGCGATGGCCTTCGCCGAGGGCCTGCGCGCGGCCGGGGTGCAGCCGGTGCTGAAGCATTTCCCGGGCCACGGCCACGGATCCGGCGATTCGCACCGGGGAACGGTGGTCACGCCGCCGCTCGACCAGCTGCGCCGGGTCGACCTGGTGCCTTACCGCGACGTCTCGGAGTACGGGCAGATCGGGGTGATGGTCGGACACCTGGAGGTCCCCGGCCTCACCGGCGACGAACCGGCCTCGCTCGCGCCGGAGGCGTATCGGTTGCTGCGCAACGAGTTCCACTTCACCGGACCGGTGATCACCGACGATCTAGGCGGGATGAAGGCGATCACGGACCGGTTCGCACTGCCGGACGCGGTGCTGAAGGCGCTGCAGGCTGGGGCGGATCAGGCGTTGTTCTCTTCTGGGCACAACGACGTGGGGGCTGTGGTGGATCGGCTGCAGCGGGCGCTGGAGAGCGGGGAGCTGTCGGCGGCGCAGGTGACGGCTTCGGTGGAGCGGGTGTTGGCGGCTAAGGGGTATTGCCGCCCTTGACCTGGGTCGGGCGCTGGGTAGCGTCGGAGCGTGACGCCAGTACTGCTGCTCGACGTGGACGGGCCGCTGAACCCTTTCGCGGCTGACCTCGCCGCCGCCTGGCTACCTCGAGTATCAGTGGCGCGCCTCGCGATGGCGGAAGAAGGCCGGAAGACGAGCCTGGCTCAATCCGACGCACGGGGCCGCACTGCTCGCTCTCGCCGAGCGGGCTGGCGCGGACCTGGCGTGGGCGACCTCGTGGGAAGACGAGGCCAACGCCACCGTCGGCCCGGCGCTCGGGCTGCCGGTACTGCCCGTGGTCGGGGTGCGCGCCTACGACCGCCATCCGGACTGGAAGTTCGGCGCGGTCGGCCGTTTCGCGACCGGGCGGCCCCTGGCGTGGCTGGACGACGACTTCGATCTGTTCCCCAGCGCTCTCCAGCGCTTCCTCGACCGCCGAGGCGGCACCGCTACCGCACTGATCCCAGTCGACCCCGCCGCTGGCATAGGTCCGGACCACCTCGCGCTGGCGGAGAACGCGCTCCGGCAAGGCAAACCCGCGGTCAGCCCTCCTCCGCCAGCACCTCCGCAAGAGCAGCCGCCGCACTAACTGTCTGCGGATGCTCCTCCCCCAACACCCGCCGACACCTCGGCACCAGATCCTCCAGCACCGCAAGAGCCGCAGCGCGGTCGCCGAGTCGGCGGTGGATCTTGACCAGGTTACCTGTCGTCCGCAGGGTGCCCAACGCATCAGGGCCCAGCGCGCGGCGGCTTCGGACCAGGACGTCCTCCGTCTGGTCGCGGGCGCGTTCGTATTCGTTCAGCCCCATGTACACCACGCAGAGGTTGCTCGCGACGGTCAGCGTCAGCGGATCGTCCTCGCCCAGGACGCGGCCGACGCGAGGCAGCAGGTCGGCCATCAGGTCGCGGGCGGCCGGGTAGTCGGTGGTGCCGATGAGGCAGCCGGCCAGGCGGTTGGCGCAGGCGAGGGTGTCGGGGTGGTCTTCGCCTAGTGCGGAGGCCCATTCCGCATGGATGAGCTGGCCGAGGGCCGCACCGGGGCGGGCTTGGCCGGAGACGAAGAGGTAGCGCAGTACTCGGATGAGCAGTCCGCGGAACTCTGGCGACTCGTGGCTGCGGAATCCCGGTTGGGCGGCCGACGTCCGGATGGCTGTCGCGATGCGGCGGTAGGCGGGCCAGGATTCCTTCGACTCGGGGTCCAGGTCCAGGTCGAACGAGACCTCGCCGTCCGCATGGAGCACGGGATAAGGCGCGGGTTGTGCGCGATCCCAGAGTGAGGCGGGCACGCCTGAAGCGGTGAGCAGTCCTGCGGGACAACCCCGTTCATGGAAGAGGTCGCAGCCGGAGCTGAGCACTGAATGGTCGCGGCCGGAGAAGAGAGCGGGCACGGGATACGCGTGGAACGGCTCGCCCTGGTTGTCGATGATCGTGGTGCCGTGGCGGCCCGCGCAGGTCCAGTCCACTTCTAGGCGCCACGCGACCTCGTGGGTGGTGGTGATCGGTTCGATCTCGAACTGCTCGATGTCGGTCGCGCTGACGGTGAACGGGAAATCCGGGCCCTGCGCGACGAGCTGCGGCGACGGGGCGTCGAAATCGGTCGTGAACGGGCGGGGTTCGAGGAGCCCGCCGATCCGGACTTGCAGGCAGGCGGGGCGCGGGGGTGTCCGCGAGACGACCACAGCCCGCGCGGACTGCAGGACGACGGCGCGGTTCGTCCTGGCCTCCACGGTAATGATGTGGACGGTCCCGCCGGGGACGGCGACCTGCGGCGGATCGGTGTCGAGCACCAGGTCGGCCAGGGTGCCGCCGGGTTTCAGCCGGACCGAGGCGATGAGCGGGTCGGCCAGATCGGCCGGGCTGTCGCCGGAGTGGCCGATGGTGATGTCGCCGTGCACCGCCCCGGCCATCACGACCTTGTCGAACTGACCGCCGGTGATGCGGTTGCCCGAGGACTCGTCCGTCATCCCGGCGAGCCTAGTCGTTTACTCAATGAACGAAAGGTTCGTTCGGGGGCGGTACGGGGTGAGGATGGTCGCGCTCGCCCGTCGATCGAGGAGGATCGGATGTCCGGACGTTTCCGTGCAGGCGTTGCCCTACTAGCGGCCGCACTCGGGCTCGGGGTGCTCGCCGCACCGGCTTCGGCGGCTGAGCAGGCACCGGCGACGGGATGCGGGCAGGCGGTGTCGAACACCGGCACCACGACCGTCGAGCATCTGACCTCCGGCGGGGTCGAGCGCGAGTACCGGATCTACGTGCCCGCGCGGTACAACCCGCACCGTCAGTACCCGGTCGTCCTCTCCTTCCACGGGCACGGCCGCACCGCGGAGTACCAGGAGGAGCTGTCCGGGTTCTCCGGGTCGGACGTGATCGCGGTGTACCCGCAGGGCGTCACCGGCACCGACGGCAAATCCGCCTGGACCGGCGCGCCCTACTCGGCCCCGGTCGACGACGTCCGGTTCACCGGCGACCTGCTCACCTCGCTGCAGCACCGGATGTGTGTCGACCCGGCGCGGATCTACGCGGCGGGCAAATCGAACGGCGGCGGGTTCGTCGGCGTGCTGGCGTGCCGGATGGCCGACCGGATCGCCGCGTTCGCCCCGGTTTCCGGCGCGTTCTACCCCCAGGGCGGCGCCTGCCAGCCGAGCCGGAAGGTCGCGCTGCTCGACTTCCACGGCACGGCCGACACCACCATTCCCTACACCGGCAATCCGGCGAAGGGACTGCCGTCCATTCCGGACTGGATGGACGGCTGGGCCAAGCGGGACCGGTGTTTCCCTTACCCTGTCTCGATTTCCCCGGTACCCGACGTGGTGACGCAGTGGTGGCCCGGCTGTTCGCTGGTGCATTACCGGGTCGAAGGGGCCGGACACGTCTGGCCGAGCACCCGCCCGAACAACGACTCCGACACCCCCACCGCCATCGACGCCACCCCGGTGATCCTTCAGTTCTTCAAAGCGCACCGACTCTGAGGTCAGCTCCGTTTCTTGGCGAGCATCTGGCGGAAACCGTCGGCCACGATCTTCGCGGTGTCCTTGCCGTTGTCGGTGGTGATCCGCTTGACCATCTCCGCGGACTCGGCGGCGATCTCCTCGCTGCGGGCGAACATCCGCTCCTCGTGCAGCGCCAACGCGGTTTCGACGTCGTCCGGATGCGCGGCCAGCAGTTCGGCGAGATCGGAACCGTCGAGCATGGCGAGGTTCGCGCCCTCCCCGTTCGGGCCGCGAAGATGCGCCGCGTCGCCGATCAGCGTGACGCCCGGGGTCCGTTCCCACCGGTGCACGCCCGGCAGCGTGTAATGCCTGCGCAGGATCGGCGCGGTGTCGCCGCCCTCGATCAGTTCGAGGATTTCCGGGGCCCAGCCTTTGAATTCGGCTGCGACCCGGGCGAGGGCGTCCGCGGTGTCGAGGTCGTCGAGTGCGTCGAACCACTCCTGCGGCTTGTTCAGCATCGCGTAGGTGTGCAGCGTGTCGCCGCGTTCGCGGTGCACCATGATCCGCAGGCCCGGTGCGGGCGCGCCCATTCCCCCGCCGCCGACGACCTTCGCGGCCGCCGGATGCCGGGTGTCGGCCTCGTAGAGGTACGTCTCGACGAACGCGAGGCCCATGTACTCCGGCGTCGCGTCGGACAGCAGCGGCCGCACCTTCGACCAGGCACCGTCCGCGCCGACCAGCAGCTTCGCGACGACCGAACCGCCGTCGGCGAAGGAGACCTCGTGGCCGCCGTCGACCGTGCGGACGCCGCTGACCTTCCGGCCCCACTGGACGGTGCCGTCCGGCAGCGAGTCGAGCAGCATCTGCCGCAGCTCGCCGCGCAGCAGTTCGGGACGGCCGCCGGTGCCGTCGTCGGGGTGGTCCAGCAGGACCGTGCCGTCGGGGTCGAGGATCCGCATCTGCTGGCGGCCCTCCAGGATCAGGCCGCGGAACTCGTCCATCAGGCCGGCCGCTTCGACGGCGATCTGGCCGTTGTAATCGTGAATGTCGAGCAGTCCGCCCTGGGACCGCGACATCGGCGACGGCTCGGCCTCGTAGATCGTGGCCGGAATCCCGTGCACATACAGGACCCTGGCCAGGGTCAGTCCGCCGAGGCCGGCGCCGATGATGGTGACTGGAGTCTGCATTGTTCTCCCCGGTTAGCTGGTGACCTCCGAAGAGTGGCGGCCACCGCTGGCAGCGGCCGCACACTCCGCTGGCAGTCCGCTGCCAGGCGCTGACAGCGGGTGAAAGTCTGGGATCCGAGACAGAATCACTGGGCGGCTACTTGGCCGCCAGGCCCGCGCTGACGTTGAGTGCGTCCAGCGCATTTCACCGAGGACCCGCAGGAGGGCGCATGGCGGCCGCACTGGAGCGACGCTCGATCGACCCGGTGCCCGAGTCCGAGCGGCACGGGCACCCGCGCAGCCTGTTCACCCTGTGGTTCGCCGCGAACACCCAGATCACCTCGGCGGTCACCGGCGCGCTGACCGTGCTGGTCGGGGTGCATCCGCTGTGGGCGATCGTCGCGGTCGTCGTCGGCAACGCGCTCGGCGGCATCCCGATGGCGCTGCACGCCGCGCAGGGGCCGAAGCTCGGCATCCCGCAGATGATCCAGTCGCGCGCGCAGTTCGGCGTGTACGGCGCGGCGCTTCCGCTGGTACTCGTCGTGGTGATGTACCTCGGCTACTTCGCCAGCGGTTCGCTGCTCGGCGGTCAGGCGGTCGCCCAGATCACGCACCTGCCCACGGACGTCGCGATCGCGGTCTACGCGCTCGCCTCGGCGCTGATCGCGATCGTCGGATACCGGCTGATCCACCGGTTCGGCTGGATCGCGTCCGCGTTGTCCGTGGTCGTCTTTCTCTATCTGACGATCCGGCTGATCAGCGGGCACGACCTCGGCGCCGTGCTCGGCGCGCCGCATCTGGACTTCCCGAAGTTCCTGCTGGCGGTCTCGCTGACCGCGTCGTGGCAGCTCACCTTCGGCCCGTACGTCGCTGACACCTCGCGTTACCTGCCGTCGGCGACGTCGGTGCGCGCGACGTTCTGGTGGACGTACGGCGGCACGGTGCTCGGCGCGATCTGGGCGATGTCGTTCGGTGCGATGGCGTACGCCATTGCCGGTAAAGCGTTCAAGGGCCACGAAGTCGCGTACGTCGTCGGCCTCGGCGGCGAAGCGCTGCTGATCCCGCTGCTGCTGGCCATCGCGCTCGGCAAGTTCACAGTGAACGTGCTGAACATCTACGGCGGCTACATGACCGTCGCGACCGCGCTGACCGGATTCGGCCGTCGCGCGGTGCTTTCCCAGGCCACGCGGATCGGCTACATCGCGGGCGTCGGCGTGATCGGCGCGGTGATCGCCATCCTCGGGCGCGGCCAGTTCCTGTCGAACTTCGTGCTGTTCCTGGACTTCCTGCTGTACTTCCTCACGCCGTGGAGTTCGATCAACCTGGTCGACTTCTACCTGCTGCGCAAGGAGAAATACGACCTCGACGCGCTCTACGACCCGGACGGCCGCTACGGCCGCTGGGCCTGGCCGGCACTGGCCGCCTACGTGCTCGGGATCGCGGTGCAGATCCCGTTCGCCAACGTGGAAGGCATTTTCGTCGGCCCGGTCGCCCCGCTGCTCGGCGGCGCGGACATCTCGTGGCTGCTCGGCCTCATCGTGCCCGGCGTGCTGTACGTGGCGTTCATGCGCCGTTCGGTCGCACTTCGAGCGTGACGGTCCGGCTGGCCGCCGGGTCCGAGCCCTGATCCGCGCTGGAGACCGCGAACGCGGCCAACGGCAATCCGCTCGCACCGGCCAGCATCCGGGCCGCGGCGGATGCGCGAGCCAAGGAGACGTTAGAACCACCGCTCGCCGGGCCGCCGGGAACTGCCACGCCGTGCCCGACCACGGTCACCCGCACTGACTGTCCTTTGAGGACCTTTGCCCAATCCGTCAGTGCCGTTCGCCCGGCCTCGTTCGGAGTTATCGCGTTAGGACTGAACAGGCTGCGATCGAAGGTGACGGCTACGGTGTCGGCTCCGGTTTTCGTGACAACTCCTGGTGCTGCCAAGGCTTTCGCCAGCTTCTTCAGCTTCTCCTGTCGTTCCTGAGCGGCGGTCGCGTCGCGGGACTGTGCACTGTGGAGGCGATCCAGCTCGGCGCGGAGGCCGTCGTCCGGTTTGGCCGCGATGACCGCTGGCGGCGGGGACGGACGCGTAGTCAGCACAATGCCGCCCGCGATCGCCCCGCCGACCAGCACGACAGCCCCGGCGGTCAGCAGATACCGGCGGATCGGCCGCCGCCGCAACCGTCCGGAGTGGACTTTCGCGATTACCCGACGGCCTGCCGTCGCTGCGGAATCGTCCGGCTGCAATTCCAATACGGCAGCCCATGCCGCGTCCGCCGCCGCGAGATCGCCAGCCTGCGCGTGCACGCGAGCAAGCAGGTCGAGCCGCGCGGGGTCTCCGGCAGAGTCTGGTTCCAGCAGCGCGACCGCCGCCTCGTACTCGCCGCGCCGAGCGAGGTCGGCACCTTCCGCGAGGACGAGTTCCCGTTCCAGCGCCCGCGAAAGCCCGCTCATTCGCGCTCACCTCGGAGAATGCCGCCGCCTGCCTGGCCTGGACCGTCGTTCGGGAGCAGGCGACGCAACCGGCGGTTGACGTCCGGCAGCGCGGCCCAATTCGACGTCGAGACCACGTACTCGCCTTCGCGGATCAACTCCCGCGCGCGAGCCGGGTCGGTCATGGTGTCGCGCGAAGCCCGCAGTGCGTTGAACACCTCCAGGTCCAGCGAACCGTCCCGGCGCAGCAGCAGCACCTGCAGATCCAGTGCCCGCTCCGACAGCCGCTCGCCTCCCTCGACGTCGTGTGCCTCGGCGATGGCCGCGTACCGGCGCTCGATCTCGGCCAGCTCGGTCCGGTCCTCGTCCGCCCCGACCCGGTCGACCAGCTCGCGGCAGTGGTCGATCTGGTCGCGCAGCCGTTCCATCACCTCGGGAACGCGCAGCTCCGCCTCGATGTCGTCGAGGTCCGCCTGCACGTCTCGCATTCGCCGCTCGGCAGCCACCGCGGCACCCTCGTCGGTGCCACCGGAACGCACTTCGTCCCGCACCGCCGCGACGCTGCCCTGCTCGTCCAGCCGGTTCAGCAGCCCGCGCGCCCGGTCCGACCGCGTCACCTCGACCTGCGTGCGCACCTGCTCGTGCCGCGCTTCCAGCTCGTTCAGCAGCCGCCGCAACGTCTGCGGGTCCGGCACGTGCTGCTGCTTGAGGTCGATGACCGCCTCGAACTCGTTGTCCAGCAACGGAACCTCGGCCACCACGGACACCTGCCGCGAATCGTCCATCTCGAAGGTCATCACGACCTCGCTGCCGCGCGGCAGATCGAACCGCACGTCCTTGGCCCGGATTTCGATCATGCCCACCTGCTGATTGCGCTCCCCGCGCCGGCGTTCGCCCTCCGCGACCGGGATCCGGATCACCGAGGACGTGTCGCCGCGAAGCAATGTCGCCGTGGTGAAGAAGGTCTGCCGTTTCGACGCGGGCAGCGGCGCGTTCTTCATCAGCATCGGAGTGAAGGAGCCGTCGGCCTCGGTCAGTCCGACGGTGTTGACCACGGTCTGGCCCATCATTTCGTTGAGCTGGTGCGTGATCGTGAGCGAATCCGGCTGCACCGGGACGCGCGCGCCGGTCGGGTCGAGCAGCTCGATCTCGAACCGGTTCGTGCTCAGCTCGTCGAGCACCGCGTCGACGGTGAAGGTGCCGTCCGCGGAAAGGGAAACCTCGGAAGTCCGGTAGACCGGCTTGCGCTGTGGTGCGCTGAGCGCGATCCGGAAGCGGGCCCAGTCCGCCGGACCGTCCGTCGTGCAGCGACCGGAAACCGGCAGGCTCGGCAGGCTTGTGGTGGCCGGATAGGACAGTTCCAGTGAGTACTCCCCACGCTTCGCCGGGCGTACGGTTCGCGGGCGCGCGACCGTTCCGGCGTATGCGGCCGCGCCTCGGGCGACCACGGTGCTGGGGTCTTGGCTGTGGTCGAGGGGAATGCCGAGCCCGGCTGTCGGATCGGCCAGCAGCTCCCGCAGACCTGGTGCGAGGGTCGGGCCGCCGACGAGCAAGAGCCGGTCGATGTCCGCTGCCCGAAGGTTTGCCGACTCCAGCGCGGATCGGCACAGCTGCACCGCACGGAGGTAGAACGGCCGCGCCAGCCGATCGACTTCCTCCCGGCGCAGGGTGTACTCGAACATCTCGTCCTGCCCGTCACCGCGGTCGAGATCGAGCATCACCTGCGTCTGTTCCGCCTGGGAAAGCTGGATTTTCGCCGTTTCGGCGGCGCTGCGCAGCCGGGCGAAGTTGCGCCGCCACCGCGGATTGTCCCGGTGGAACTCGCTGAAGCCGAGCTGCCGCACCACCTCCGGAGCCAGCACCTGGTCCAGCACCGCCTGATCGATGTTGCGGCCGCCGAGATGCGTGTCCCCGGCATGATGCAGCACGCTGAGTTCCCCTTCGACGGTGCTGACCACCGCGGAGTCGAACGTTCCGCCGCCGAGGTCGAACACCATCCAGTGCGCGCCTTTGCTTTCGTTCTGGAAGCCGAACGCGAACGCCGCCGCGGTCGGTTCCTGCAGCAGCGGGCAATTCCCGGTGAACCCGGCCAGTTTCGCGGCTTCCTGCGTCGCCTCGGTCTGGTTGAGGAGGAATGCCGCAGGGACAGTGATCACCGCCGCCTCCGGCAATTCGCCAGCGGCGGAACCGCGCAACGTCCGCAGCACTTCGGCGGACAGCTCGACCGGAGTCATGCTGACCCCGGCCTTCTTGAATTCACGCCGTGCGTCCGGCAATCCCATGGACTGCTTGAATTCGATCTGCACGCTGTCCGGATCGTCCTCGAGCCGCCGCCGCGCCCCCGCCCCGACCTCGATCACGCCGCGTTTGCGCATCCAGACCGCGGACGGGGTGTAATCCATCTGCGCGTTGTTCTTGATCACCGACACCGCGCCGTTGTCGAGCACCGCGATCGCGCTGTTCGTGGTGCCGAGGTCGATCCCGAAATCGATCGTGTCACGCATCCGCTTCCCCGTTCTCCCGGGCGGCCGGGCGCCCGACGATGACCTGTCCCATCTGGATCCGGCGGCCGGTCAGGTAAATCGACGGCCGCACGGTCTCCACCACCCGCTCGACGTCCAGGTCCGGTTCGTCCTGGAACAGCAGCACCTCGAGCGCCATCCCGGAGCCGAACGGGATCCGGTCGTGGTCCTGCACCAGCACCCCCGCCGCGTCGAGCGCGTCCTGGCTCGCGCTGAGGAACCGGCCCGCCTGCCGGGCCACCCGGTCCTCGACCCCGGCGAGCTTGCGCCGCGCCCGCCACAACGCGGTCGCCGCCTCCGCCAGGTCCGATTCGGACAGTGGCGGGCCGCTGTCCTTTGTGTTCAGTACGGCGGAAAGCTGTTCGAGCAACTCCCGCAGCCGGGCGCGTTCCTCTTCCCGCAGTCCGGGTTCGGCGATCCGGAATTCCTTGTGCTGTCTGCGTTGCCGGTCTCGCATCACAAGCCCCTCTTCACGCGAACGAACGGGGCGACGTACAACAGCACCACCGCTACGACAATGGCCAGCCAATACGGCATCCCGACCGGGATCAGCGCGAGATAAACCACGAAATCCAGCCCCAGCAGCACCGGATACCGGCCCGGCTCGGTGCGCGGCTGGGCCGCGGCGATGCAATTCGTCAACGCCGCCGGCACCGCGCCGAGAAAGATGATCGCCGGAATGGCGTCCTCCGGAAGCTTCAACCCAAGAAACACTGTCGCCGCCACCGCGTGCAACAGTGCGCCAAAGACCCGCGCCGACGACGGTTCTCGTCCGGCAGGCAGAGTGGGCGGCCGAGCCGTGGCAGCGATCTCGTTGCGCTCCACGGCCGCCAGCGTTTCCGGATCGCTGCTGTGGCGCCGGGCGACCGCGAACACCTCCCGCACCAGCCCCGTCCCGCCTCCCGCGTCCGCCAGTGCGACCCCGATATTGTTCGCCACCACCGCGATCGACTCCGAAAGCGACGCCGTACGCCGGAATTCCGCCCTCGGCACGACCTCTTCGAGCCGGTCGAACAACGGCTGGGTCTCCTTGACCGCCCGCCGGGCAGCGGCCTCGACCCGGTTCCCGTCCAGATCCCCGCGCAACTCCTTGAGCAACGACTCGACCCGCCGATACGTCCCGTCGGCGATCGCCGTCCGCGCGTCCTCGACCGCGTGCCGGTCCGCCCCGAACAACCCGAGATACCCGGCGAACCGCCGCGGTTGAGCCGACCGCGCGGCCACCTCGACCAACGGCGCGAGCAACGCGTCCGGCAACGCGGCCCGCAGTCCGTCCACAGTGGATTCGTCGAGCCGCCGGTCGCCCAGCTTCTCGACGCGGTGGTTCAGGTGCCGCCAGAACGATTCGCTGCGCAGCACCACCGTCCAGCAGCGAGCCGCCTCTGTCCAGAGTGGAGTGGGATGGTCGTCGGTGCGATCGGCTTCCGCGTCGAGGGCGGCCGCGTAGGCGGCCACCGCGGTGTCGTGCTTCTGGTGGAGCTGGAGCGGGCAGCCGCAGCCGGCGGGCATGCCCCAGGTCCAGAAGACCTCGTCGACCAGCCGGCGCTCCGCGTTGCCGAGCGCGTCGAAGGCCGCCCGCACCTCCTCGACGGTCGCGTCCGGGGGCACCCCGTCCGGCGTCGAGCCGCCGACTTCGAGCACCCCGAGGACCCGAAGACGCCGTTCCCGCACCTCCCGCCTCGTCGCGGCGGCGGTGAGCCCGACGAGGCGGAACGGGTTGCGCCGGTACAGCTCGGGCGTGGAGACCTCCCGCACCCTCGCCGCGGCCGCCCGGCCGCGCCCCTCGTTCGCTCCCATGCCCGGGAAGGTAGGGCGAGCGGCCGGGAGGGGTCCCGGACGCTAGCTGGAGTCGCGGACTACCAGCGACACCGGCAGGATCTGCGCGCGCGGCGCGACGTCCTCGCCGTCCAGCAGCCGCATCAGCGTCGAGACCATCGCGTGGACCTGCTCGCGCGGATCCTGGTGCACCGAAGTCAACGGCGGCGTCATGGCAGGGGCCAATGCGGCGTTGTCGTCGAAGCTGACCACCGCGACGTCCCCGGGCACGTCGCGGCCGGCGTCCGACAGCGTGCGCAGCGCGCCCACCGCCATCATGTCGCTGCCGACGAACACCGCGTCGAGGTCGGGCACCCGGTCGAGCAGCGCGGCCATCGCCTTCGCGCCGCCGGCCAGGGTGAAGTCGGCCTCCTCGGCCAGCCCCGCCGGATCGATCCCGGCGTCCGCGAGCGTCGTGCGCCAGCCGGTGAGCCGGTCGATCGGCGCGCCCTGATCCTGCGGGCCCGCGATGGTCGCGATCCGGCGGCGGCCGGACTCCACGAGATGCGTCACCGCCTGCCGGGCGCCGCCCTCGTTGTCGAAATCCACCACGTGCACGCCCCGGCGCAGATCGGCGGCCTGCCCGCCGAACACCGTCGGCAGCTTCAGCAACCGCAACGCCCTCGGCAGCGGATCGGCGCGGTGTGGAGCGAACACGAGGACCCCGTCGACGTGCCCGCCCTCGAGAAACCGCACGGTACGCCCGAGATCCTCCCGGGTGTCGCTGAAGAGCAGCACCATCTGGCAGCCCACGTCGGCCAGCTCCCGGTAGCCCGCGCGCATCACCGCGGTCCGGTACGGGTCGTCGAGCAGCCGCGCTTCCGGTTCCGACAGCACCACCGCGATCGCGCCGGTCCGCCGGGTGACGAGCGAGCGCGCGGCCTGGTTCGGCGAGTACCCGAGGTCCCGCGCCGCGGCCAGCACCTTCTCGCGCGAGCGCGCGCTGACGTACGCGTCGTCGTTCAGCGCGCGCGACGCGGTGGACCGCGAAACCCCGGCGAACGCCGCGACGTCCTCCAGCGTCGGCCGCTCGTCCTCGGACCGAGGCACCACTTAGCCCACCCCCTGACTGTCGATCTGGCCCAGCTTAACCACGTCCGGCCGGGAGCGCTCCCGGAGTACTTGCACCTTGACATCCCCCGTTACCTGCAACACACTCGTTCGGCATCTGGGAGCGCTCCCAGAACAACTTCCAAGGGGTTGACGACGGTGACAACGTTCCGGAAGGGCCTGGTGCTGGCACTGGGCATCACGATGACCGCGGTGAGCGCCGCGGCGTGCGGTGGCGGCGACAGCGAGGTGCCGGCGGCGGCCGGGCCGAACGAGCACGTGGAGCTGACGCTCGCGACGTTCACGGAGTTCGGCTACGAATCGCTCATCCCGGAGTACGAGCGGCTGCACCCGAACATCAAGATCACCCACCGCAAAACCGGTCAGGGCGGGCCGTACGCCCAGGACATGATGACGAAGCTCGCGGCAGGCTCCGGCCTCGCCGACGTCCAGGCGGTCGAAGAAGGCCATCTGTCGGACATCCTCAGCAAGTCGTCGAAGTTCAACGACCTGAGCAAGATCGGGCCCGCCGGTGTTTCGCCGGACCGGTGGCTTTCCTGGAAATACGAGGCGGGCAAAGACAAGAACGGCAAGGTCATCGGCTACGGCACGGACATCGGCCCGCTCGCCATGTGCTACCGCAAGGACCTGCTCGCCGCGGCCGGGCTGCCCAGCGAACCGGAGGCGGTGAAACCGCTGTTCGCCACGTGGGACAGCTATTTCGCGGCCGGTGCCCAGTACACCGCGAAGACCGGCAAGGCGTGGTTCGACTCGGCGGCGCAGAACTTCAACTCCATGGTCAACCAGCTGCCGGTCGGTTACCTCGATACCAACGACAAGCTCACCATCGAAAACAACCAGGGCATCAGGGACGCCTGGACGAAGGTGACCGACGCGGTAGCGAAAGGCGAGTCGGCGAAGCTCACCGCGTTCAGCAACGAATGGAATTCCGGGTTTAAACAGAGCGCTTTCGCCACGAAAGCCTGTCCGGCGTGGATGCTCGGAGTGATCAAGGAGCAGGCCGGGCCGGCCAACTCGGGCAAATGGGCGGTCACCGCGGCGTTTCCCGGCGGAGGCGGCAACTGGGGCGGTTCGTACCTGACCGTGCCGACGCAGAGCAAGCATCCGCGGGAAGCCGCTGAACTGGCTGCTTGGCTCACCGCGCCGGAGCAGCAGATCAAGGCGTTCGAGGCCAAGGGCAACTTCCCGAGTCAGGCGAAGGCGCTGGAAAACCCGCAGTTGCTGACCGCCACCGACGCGTACTTCGGCGGCGCGAAGATCGGCGAACTGTTCGCGGAGCAGGCGAAGAAGGTCGCGAAACCGCAGTACAAGGGCCCGAACGACGGTCAGATCCAGGAGAACGTGGCCAGCCCGGCGCTGCAGTCGGTGGAACAGGGCGCCTCGGCCGCGGACGGCTGGCAGCGGCTGGTCGACGGCGCGAAGAAACTCGCCCGCTGACGATGACAGTCATCAGCAAAACCGCTCCGGAAAGCCGGGCCGCCGCGGCGCGGCCCGGCCCGCGCGACCGGCTGGCGCGGTGGGACGTCAAAATCTCGCCGTATCTCTACGTGGCGCCGTTCTTCGTCGTGTTCGCCATCGTCGGCATGTTCCCGTTGCTCTACACCGCGTATGTGTCGTTGTTTTCCTGGAAGGCGGGCGACGACGACCCGGACTTCATCGGGCTGGACAACTTCACGGAGTTGTTCGCGGACACGCAGTTCTGGCATGCGCTGGAAAACACGGTCAGCATCTTCCTGCTGTCCAGTGTGCCTCAGTTGATCATCGCGGTGCTGCTCGCCGCGGTGCTCACGCTGCGGTTGCGCGGCGCGACCGGCTGGCGGGTCGGCGTCCTGCTGCCCTACGCAGCGAGCCTGGTGGCGCTCGGGATCATCTTCGCGAACCTGTTCGGCCCGCGGTATGGGCTCGTGAACGGCCTGCTCCAAACGATCGGACTGTCCCCTGTGGACTGGCAGGCCAACCGCTTCGCCAGCCACGTCGCCATCGCGGTGATGGTGAACTGGCGATGGACCGGCTACAACGCGCTGATCGTTCTCGCCGCCATGCAAGCGATTCCCAAGGAATTGCACGAGGCCGCGCTGATCGACGGCGCGGGCACGGTGCGCCGGTTCACCCACGTGACGCTGCCGCTGCTCAAACCCACGCTGATCTTCGTCACCATCACCTCGACGATCGGCGGGCTGCAGATCTTCACCGAGCCCAAACTGTTCGACGCGATGCCCGGATCGAACAACGGCGGCTCCACCCACCAGTTCCAGACCGTGACGCTGTATCTCTACCAGACCGCTTTCGAGAATTTCGATCTCGGCTACGCGTCCGCGATCGCCTGGGTGCTTTTCCTGATCATCATTGTGATCGCGCTGGTCAACTACCTCGTCACCGGACGGCTCGCCGGGAGGCGAAAATGACCGTGCACGCGGGATTGCGGGCGCGCGCCGCCCGGCTCGGCAAACCGCGCAAGGCCACCTACGGCGTGCTGATCGTGTTCGTGCTCGGCTCGCTGTTCCCGTTCTACTGGTCGTTTCTCGTGGCCAGCCGCGACAACGGAATGCTCACCGAACGGGTCCCGCCGCTGCTGCCGGGCGGCAACTTCTTCGCCAACGCGGCGCGGGTATTCGACACCGTGCCGTTCTGGCGGGCGCTCGGCAACAGCGTCCTCGTGTCCGGCACGGTCACGCTCACCACGGTGCTGTTCTCGTCGCTGGCCGGGTTCGCCTTCGCCAAACTGCGTTTCCGCGGCCGCAACGGCTTGTTCGTGTTCATCGTGGTGACCCTCGCGGTGCCGACCCAGCTCGGCATCATCCCGCTGTTCATCGCGATGTCGAAGCTCGGCTGGGCGGGCGGCCTGCAATCGGTGATCGTGCCGAACCTGGTCACCGCGTTCGGCGTGTTCTGGATGCGACAGTACACAGTGGACGCTTTGCCATACGAGCTGATCGAGGCCGCGCGCGTGGACGGCTGCAGCATGATCCGGATCTTCTGGAACGTGTGCCTTCCCGCCGTCCGCCCGGCCGCGGCGATCCTCGCCATGTTCACGTTCATGGCGTCCTGGAACGATTTCCTGTGGCCGCTGGTCGTGCTCGACGCGGGCAATCCGACCGTGCAGGTGGCGCTCGAGAAATTGCAGAGCGGTTACTACGTCGACTATTCGCTGGTGCTCGCCGGCACCACGCTGGCCACGATTCCGATCCTCATCGTCTTCCTCCTGCTCGGCCGCCAGATCGTGGCCGGGATCATGCAAGGCGCCGTGAAAGGGTGACCATGTCCGCACAGCCGATCCCCGACGTGCTCGCGTTTCCGGACGCGTTCGTCTGGGGCGCCGCCACGGCGGCCTTCCAGGTCGAAGGATCGACCACCGCCGACGGTCGGGAGACGTCCGTCTGGGACACCTTCGCCGCCCGGCCGGGCGCGGTCGCCGGAGGCCACACTGGCGATCCAGCAGCCGACCACTACCGCCGTTACGCCGAAGACGTGGCACTGATGCGTTCCCTCGGGCTCACCGGGTACCGGTTTTCCCTGGCCTGGCCGCGGATCCTGCCGCACGGCAAGCCGGAGCCACGCGGGCTGCACTTCTACGACCGGCTCGTGGACCAGCTGCTCGCCGCGGGCATCCAGCCGTGGGCGACGCTGTATCACTGGGACCTTCCGCAGTCACTGGAGGACCGCGGCGGCTGGACCGCGCGCGACACCGCCTACCGGTTTGCCGAGTACGCCGGGACCGTCGCGGCCCGGCTCGGCGACCGCGTGGCGAGCTGGTCGACGCTGAACGAACCGTGGTGCGCGGCGATGCTCGGCTACGGCTCGGGCGTCCACGCGCCCGGCCGGACGTCGCCGGAGGGTGCCGTGGCCGCGGCACACCACCTGCTGCTGGGGCACGGGTTGGCGATGGACGTGCTCCGGCAGCACACGAGCGCGCCGTGCGGGATCACGCTGAACCTGTACCCGGTCCTCGCGGACTCGCCGGACGACGCCGACGCTGACGCCGCCCGCCGGATCGACGGACTGCAGAACCGGTTGTTCCTCGACCCGCTGCTACGCGGCGGCTATCCCGCTGATCTGCGTGAAGACCTGGCCCGGTTCGGCTTCGACGCCGTGGTGCGCGACCAGGACGAGGCGGTGCTCGGCAAGCCGATCGACTGGCTGGGCGTCAACTACTACCGCGGCTACCGGGTGGCCGGTTCGGCGCGGGCGGGAAGCACCCCGGCCGGCCGGGAGTGGCCGGGAGCCGACCGGGTGCACTTCGTCCCGGACCTGGCCGCGCCGCGCACGGCTTCCGGCTGGGAGGTGCGTCCCGCCGGACTGACCGAAGCACTGTTGCAGGTGCATCGCGACTATCCACCGGTGCCGCTGTATGTCACGGAGAACGGCGCGGCTTACCCAGACGTGCTCAGCGACGGCGAGGTCTCCGACAACGACCGCATCGCCTTCCTCGACGCGCATCTGCGAGCCGCGCACGACGCGCTCACCCTCGGCGTCGATGTGCGCGGCTATTTCTACTGGTCGTTGCTGGACAATTTCGAATGGGCCGAGGGGTACGCGAAACGTTTCGGCCTGGTGCACGTCGACTACCGCACCCAGCGACGCACGCCGAAGCGCAGCGCCCGGTGGTATGCGGAGGTGATCGCGCGCAACGCGCTCGCCTGAGCCAAGAGTGACCTACTCCCGGGTTCACTCGCGTTGACGGGAAAGAGTTTCACTGCAGATCTCGCGTCACGGCACCCCCGCGCGGCCGTCGGACCAGTGCCGGGGCCGCCCGAACGGCCCCGCGACCGGAGACTGGAGTGTCCGATGACAGTGCGGAGCCGGGTGGCCGACGAGGTCACCACGTGGCTGACCGGGGAATTCGCGGGACGGGTGCCCGCCGAGGCGGTCGAACTGGTGGTGCGGGCGGCCGCGCGGGATCTCGACGGCAGGGTCGTCGCGGACGATCGCGGCGACCTGCTGTACCGCGTGGCACGGGCCCGGCTGGTGCGGATGCTCGCCAAGCCAGACGAGCCGCGCATCCCGCGTTCGCGCCGGTAACCGATTTCCGGAGCGACGATTCCCCGGGCGCAGGCGTCCGGGGAACACCGCCGCGCCCAGGCTTGCATGGTGGCCCAAGGTCACCGGGCGCGCGCCGACCGTGTTCGCCGCGGCGCGGCTACGACCCCGGCAGCACCCGGCTGCTCAACGGGGCGTGCGAACGCTCCGGCGGCCACCACACCTGCGCGGGCGGCGGGGGAACGTCGTCGTCGGGGAGTTCGAGTGCGTCCGCGCCGCTCTGCCAGCGGTTCCAGTGCACCGAGCACAGTCCGCGCCACAACGAAGCTTCCGCACAGTCCCGCCGACGGCACTTGCGTGCCTGCTGCCCGCTATCAATCACGTCCACTACTCCAAACCCGCGCTCAACCTCCCCGCCGGCTCCAGTCTGCCTCGGCTCCGGCGGGAACGCCCCGTACTCGCGTCAACACAACCCTTGTGCAGCAACGGAACGAGAGTTCTCACCCTACTCCAGGCACCTGTGCGCGCACCGCGCGACCACAGTGCACTCTTTCAGCGGTTGACGGTCCTCGACTCAACCGTCGAACGCGGATGCCCTGTGCCGCAACGGAGAGTCAGCGCGCGACGGCGTACGGTAGATGTGTCCACAATGGATGATCAACGCCGCGGATGGTTGGCGTCGTACTCGTGCGCGGCGGAGCGCTGGGTGCGGGTGCGCAGAAGCTGTTCGTCCGGCGATTCGTCCACATCGGCCAGTCCCAGCGCGACCGCACGGCGGATCTGCTCGCGGTTGTCGCGGACGACGGACGAGAAGAAATCGTCGATGCGCGGGTCCAGCAGGACTTCCAGCAGCACCCGGAAGGACGTGTCGACCGTCGCGCGCACGATCTCGTCGTGGAACGGCAGCCGGCGCAGCTTGCCGAGCTGCGGGTCCTCGGAGATCTTCTCGGTGATGATCGCGCGCAGTTCGGTCTTGTTCTCGCTGAGGGATTTGGCGAGGTTCTCCGGGTAGTTTCCGGTTTCCAGGACCTTGACTACCTCGTCCAGCACGGCGATCGTGACGGGTTTTTTGATCGCTCGGACGATGGGTTCGGAGAGTTTGTCGACGAGGCGGTAGAAGAACTGCTCTCCTACGGCGCGGTCGGCGGCTCGGCCTAGGCGGATGATGAGCAGGATTACGGCGATGACGTGGTGGTTCGCGACGAAATCCGGGTGGGCGATGGGGATCATCGCGAAGATCTCGTACCAGGTGCGGGCTAGGAATTTGGCTCGCCAGGCTTGTTTGCGCCAGCGCCAGAGGAGTTCCAGGAGGAAGATTCCGCAGATTATGCAGTCTGTTAGGAAGAACCAGTGGCTGATCGTTGGGGGTGGGGGGCTGATGAGGAGCCAGGCGAGCATGCCGGTGGAGATGATCGCCAGGGCGAACATGATCCAGTCGTCGGCTCGGACGTTGCCGGGGAGGATGCCGCTGTTCAGCTCGGTGGTGCGTTCAGTGGGGGCTGAACGGCCGGTGGTCATGGTGGCTCCCGTGGTCCCGGTGGTTTCGTGGTGGTGATGATTTCATGATCGGGGTGGTGGGGGTGGGAGGTGCGTGGGGGCTTGTCGGGGGTTGGCTCGTCGCCCTGGCGGGCGACATTGCTTTGGTCTGGCGTGGGGCACCCCGAAGCTTGATTGTGATGACGGTCTGAGGGTGCTTGTCAAGGCGGGAAAGATGCCTTGACAAGCACCCTCAGACCGCATTTTGGCTTCGTATCGGGGTGCGGGGGTGGTGTGGGTGCACAGCTGGGTGGGTGCGTTGGCTGCGGTTCTTTGTCGGGCGGTCCGTGAAGGACTCCTTGAGGGAATCTAAGTACGTGAAGGAGTCCTTCACGTACCGTCGGGAGCCGCCGAGGGTCGTGAGGGGAACTCTGGGGGAATCTGGGGCTGTGAGGGGTCCCCTCACGAACCGGCCCGGGGCTGGCGAAAAGGGTGGTCACGCCTAGCTACGGAACCGGTACACCTGCCTTCCGGACTTCAGGCATCTTGACACGATCACCCCACTGCAGCAGGCTTTTCCCGACGCCGCCTAGTTAGGAAAGTTTACTAACAAGGAGACCTGAATGCCCGCTCCCCGGAAGGTGGCGTTGTTCGCCGCCGCTTCGGTTTCGCTTACTGTGCTGGCTGGGCCTGCGGCCGCGGCCTCCGTCGCGCATCCGTTTCCCGCGCATGTCACTTATCAGACTGGGGTCCGGCCTTCGGCCAGTCAGGCTGATCAGGATGCCGCCGTCAAGAGACAGTACGACTCCTGGAAGAAGACTTACCTCCGTCAGGCCTGCGGCGGGTACCTCGTCTGGGCTACCGACGACGCGCCCAACAAGGGCACTGTCTCCGAGGCCCAGGGCTACGGCATGAACATCGTCCCGTTGATGGCCGGTTACGACGACCAGGCTAAGACGATTTTCGACGGGATGTGGAAGTTCGTCCAGGACCACCGGGACAGCAAGGGGCTCTTCCAGTGGGTGATCGACGGCAAGACCTGCAAGTATGCCGACGACGGCACTCCCGACTCGGCGACCGACGGCGATCTCGACGTCGGTTACGGGTTGATTCTCGCGGACAAGCAGTGGGGCGGGTACAGCGCCGCCGCGAAGGATTGGCTTGCCAAGGTTTACAAGTATGACGTCGCGTCCGACGGGCATCTCAAGATCGCCGACGACGCGGGCAATGACGATACCCGACCGTCCGATTTCATGCTTGATCATTTGCGCGCGTTCGCCAAATACGACACCGCGCACGACTGGAACAAGGTCGTCACCCGGACCGAGCAGTTGATCACGCAGTTTACCGCCAAGTATTCGCCCAACGCGAATCTGCTGTCCGACTTCGTGGTCGGTGCGAACACCAACAGCCCGAAGCCCGCACCTGCGGATCACCTGGAGAATCAGCCGGACAACATCGTCGGGTACAACTCCGTGCGGGTGCCTTGGCACATGGGCACTGACGCCCTCCTCTACGGCGGCAAGGTCGCGACTGAGGTCGCGAAGAAGGAATCAGCCAGCTACAAGAGCCACTCCGGTAGCAACCCGGCCAAGATTTATCCGCACACCAAGCTCGATGGCACTCCGACCAAGACCAGTGATCAGTCCGAGGTCGCGGCCAACCCAGTCGGGGTCGCCGCGATGGTTGCGGGCGATCAGGCTTGGACGGACGCGCTGTGGAAGTACATGGCGGGCAACCCGTACGAGGACACCTACTACGGCGAAACTGTCAAACTGCTCGTCTACCTGGTGATGTCCGGTAACTACTGGGCCCCGTGAGTCCCGGCCCGCCCGTGTGGACGCGCTAGCCAGCGGCGTTCGCACGGGTGGGCGGGCATTTGCCGCCTGGGGTGGTTAGTAGTTCGAAGTGCCACATCTCGTTCGCGTACACCTGGCACAGGCCGTATTTCGCGCCGTGCCGAATCAACCAGTCGTCGGCTCTCGTGGGGGCGACGTCGACGGCCTTGCCGGACACGTGTGTCGATTCTTCCGGCGTGTTGACGTATTTTCGCGCTTTTTCGAGGCTGCCGTATTTCTCGATGCCGCCCTCGAGCAGTTTCCGCTGGTACTCCTTGGTTCGCCAGCCCGACGCGATGCGGATGTCCACTTTGTACTGATGCGCGTCGGTCGCCGCCTCCTGCAAGGCTTTCCGCAATGCCGGATCGAGGTTTCCGACCGCCGGGTAGTCCGTGTCGAACGGGGTGAGCGTGACGTCCTCGGGAATGCCGCCCTGCGCCGGGTCGTGATCCGGGTCGTCGGCCAGCGCGGTGCCGCCGGAGCATCCGGCGACGAGCAGCGCGGGCACCACAAGCAACAAAGTTTTGATCTTGTTCCGCAGCACGCCGCAACTATCGCGAGCGGGTGTCCCCGGACGGTCCGGCGAATGTCCGCGCTGCGTAACAAGACCGCATGATCAGGTAACGTCAGGAAGTCAGCCCGATGCCCGCTTCGGCGGTGTTGACCAGGAACGTGAGCGTCTCGTAGAAGTACAGCTCCACAGTGGACGCGTCGTGGCTGGAGTAGCCGATGGACAGGTCCTGCCCGAAGTGCAGTTCGTAGTCGCCGCCGCGGGTGGACAGCACGCAGGCGCCGCTGATCGCGGGCGTGCGGATGAGGTCGCCGTCCACGATCTGCTTCAGGTGCTCCAGCACTGGATAGCCGTGGTTGGCCGCCTCGTACGCGGCGGTGAACTCGTCGTCGCTGAGCAGCACCGTGTACGGCCCGGCCACACCCGCGTCGCGCAGTTCGGCGATCGCGTCGCCGATTGCCTTCGGGTAGCCGGGAGCCTCCGGCGGCAGCGCGATCGGCGACAGCGACGACGCTGGCCGGATGCCGGTGATGCCTGCCTCGGCGAAACCGTCGAGCACGATCCGGTCCTCGGCGTACGCGATCTGCTGCGCGGCGTCCTTCACCGGCTGCCAGTCAGCGTCTTTCGCGCCCCATTCGACCGAATCGACTTCCTCGCGCGACACCGTGAACGGCACCCGCAGCTCCACGATCCGCTGAGCCGTGCGCAGGCTGGCCGCGACGCCGTCGAACTTGTCGCCGACGCGTTCACGACGCCCGGTGCCGATGGCGGCGAGCGCCGGGTCGCCGGTGACGACGACGTCCACCACCCGGCGCGCCGAGGCGAACTCGGCGAACGTGCGCTTCGCCTCCTCCTCCAGATCCGCCCACGCGGCGGCGGAGATCGGGGCGAGTTCGCGATGCAGGTTGTTCATGACCGAATGCTCCTTCGCAGGCTTCCGATGCCCAGCGACGTCCCGGCGGGCGTCGCGGCAGCCGGCGGTTCCGGCTCGGGCGGGGCGTCCGGCGGATCTTCGAGGAAGTCCGCGGTCGGCACGTAAAACAGCGCGCCGGTGAGAGGCGTGGAGAAATCGAGAATCCGGTCGTGGTTGCCCGGCGGCGATCCGACGAACATGTTCTCCAGCATTTTCTCGATCACCGCCGGAGATTTGGTGTAGCCGATGAAATACGTGCCGAACTCGTCGTGCCCGGGACGGCCGAACGGCATGTTGTCGCGCAGGATGTCGAGTTCGTTGCCGTCGTCGTCGGTGATCACGTTGAGCGCGATGTGCGAGTCGGCGGGCTTTTCCTCGTCGGACAGCTCCACATCGGACAGTTTGCGCCGTCCGATCACCAGCTCCTGCTGTTCGGTGGAGAGCGCGTTCCAGGCCAGCATGTCGTGCAAATACTTCTGCACGACCACGTAACTGCCGCCGTCGAACGGTTCGTCGTCGTCCACCAGCACCGCCTGTTTGACGCCGCGGCCGGTCGGATTCTCCGTGCCGTCAACGAAACCGAGCACGTCGCGCGCGTCGAAATAGCGGAAGCCCTGCACCTCGTCGATCACCGTCACCGAACCGCGCAACCGGTCCATGATCAGCGTTTCCAGCTCGAAGCACAGATCGAGGCGTTCGGCGCGGAGGTGGAACAGCAGGTCGGCCTCGGTGGTGACGCTCGTGTGCCGCTCGCCGGCGAACACCGGCAGCTCGTGCAGCTCCGCCGGTCGCGGACCGCCGTAGATCCGGTCCCACGCGGCCGATCCGATCCCGACGACGCAGGTGAGCCGGGCGCTGGCGTCGCGGAAGCCGACCGCGCGCTGCAGCCCGGGCAGGTCGGCGAGGAGGTCCTTCGCGGTCTGCTCGGCACCGGCGTCGACCCGGACCAGCAGGAAGATCGCCGCCCTGGTCAGCGGTGCGGAAACGGCCTGCGGCTCAGGCGGTTCAAGGTCCCCCGCTTGCACGCTAGCGCACCCCTTCTCGCCCGGTGATCGTCCGAGCGCATCCTAACCACGGACCGGCGCGCGCACCGGGCATCACCACTCGGGCGGGGTAACCGTCAGACGAAGTGTGTCAGCAGAGCCGCGACATCGGCTTCCAGCCGGTCCGCCGCCGTGTCCTGACCGGCGAGCTGCTGCAGCAGCGCACGCTGGAACAATCCGTCGAAGGCGGCGTACGCGACCTCCGGCGACACCTGCGCCGGCCGGTCGGCGAACTCGGTGTAGCGCCGCACGACGCGCCACACCATGTCCTGGCGCTGTTCGTCGATGTCGAGCACGTCGCCGCGGAACGACTCCTCGAACAGGCTCTGGTTGCGCAGGTCGTACCAGAGGCGGTGCATCTCCGCGTCGGACCGCAGTGTGGCGGCCATCGCCGCACCGAAGCCGCGCTTCAGCTCCTCGGCCGACCCCGCCTCCGCCACCACGTCGTCGTAGCGGGTCACGCAGACCTCTTCGAACTTGCGGACCGCGTAGGTGAGCAGCTCGACCTTGTCGGCGAAGTAGTAGTGCAGAACGCCGTGCGAGAAGTCGGATTTCTGGGCGATTTCGCGCAGGCTCGTGCGGGCGTACCCCAGCTCGGCCAGCGCCTGCAGCGCGGACTCGGCCAGCTGCTCGCGCCGCTGGGCGAACTTGTCCACCGAGCGGCGGGAGATGCGCTCCTTCGCCTGTGTCACATCCGGCAGTCTAGCGCGGCACCGTTTCTTGACGAGTGTCCAAGAAAATCTTGACGACTGTCCAAAATTAGCTACGGTGTGACCTACGCCGCACCGCGGGCACGGCGGCAAGGACACGTCTCAAGGAGGAGATGTCGATGGGTTCGTACGACCTGACCGGGCGCACCGCGCTGGTCACCGGCGGCGCGCAGGGCCTTGGCCAGGGCATGGCCGAGGCGCTCGCGAAGGCAGGCGCGGCGGTGGTGATCGGCGACGTCCAGGAGGACCTCGGCCGCCAGACCGCCGACGCGATCAAGCAGAGCGGGGCCAGCGCCGGGTTCGTCCGGCTGGACGTCACCGACGACGACAACTGGGCACAGGCGGTCGAGGCGGTGGTCGGCGAACACGGCGGGCTCGACATCGTCGTGAACAACGCGGGCGTGGAGATCACCGGTCTCGTCGCCGACCTCGACCCGGCCGACGTGCGGAAAATGCTCGAGGTCAACGTGCTGGGCACGTCGCTCGGCGTGAAGCACGCCTTCCGCGCCATGCGCCCCGGCGGCGTCGCCGGACGCGGCGGTGCGGTCGTGAACATCGCCTCGGTGGCCGCGACCATCGCGTTCCCTGGCATCGCGGGCTATTCGGCGACGAAATCGGCGGTCGACCGGCTGACCCGCGTCGCGGCGATGGAGGCCGGGAAGCTCGGCTACGGCGTGCGGGTGAACTGTGTGTACCCGGGCCTCGTCCCGACGCAGATGGGCAACCAGCTCGCGACCGACGTGGTCGACGTCGGGCTGTTCCCGAGCGTCGAGGAGGCGATCGGCGCGGTTGTCGCGCAGACCCCGGCCGGACGGCTCGGCGAGGTCGCGGACATGGCCGACGCGGTGGTGTTCCTCGCCTCGGACGCCGCCCGTTTCATCACCGGCGCCGGCCTTCCGGTCGACGGCGGCATGGGCATGTGAACCCCTCTCCAGCGTTCCAGCGAAAGGAAAACCAGTGACCAAGCCCGTCGTCGTTTACGGCGCGTCCGGCTACACCGGCCGCCTGATCTGCGAATACCTCCGCGAGTACAACGTGCCCTTCACCGCGGCCGGCCGGGACAAGGCCCGGGTCCAGGCCGCGCTCGACCACATTCCCGGCCTCGACACCGTGGATCACGAGGTCGTCGAGGTCTCGCACGAAACCGGTCCGCTCACCGAGCTGTTCCGCGGCGCGTCGGTCGTGTGCAATACGGTCGGCCCGTTCAGCGAATACGGCCACGAGGTGGTCCAGGCCTGTCTCGAAGCCGGGACGCACTACCTCGACACCACCGGCGAGCAGGATTGGCTGATCTCCGCCGAAGAGCGATACGGCGCGGACATGGCCGCCAAGGGCCTGCTGCTCTCCCCCGGCATCGCGCAGATGTACACCACCGGCGAGATCGCGGCGAACCTCTGCCTTGAGACGCCCGGTCTGGACACTTTGGACATCCTGGTGTTCTGGAAGGGTTATCCCACCGTCGCTTCCACCCAGACGATCCTGGTGAACGCCGCGCTGTCGGCCGCGTATTACCTGGAACAGAACGAATACGCGCCTTGGCCCGCCGATGGCGGGCTGCAGGACGTGGCGGTGCCCGGCCATCACGAGATCGGCCTCGCTCTGCCGTGGGGCGGCACCTCGCATCCGGTGTGGTTCAAGAACGATCCGCGCGTGGCCAACGTAAAAGCGGTCGGCGGCGTGTTCGACCGGGCGCTGATGCAGGGCGTGCCGCAGATCGTCGCGGCCGTGCTGGAACAGGTGAAAGACCTGCCGCTGGAAGAAAAACTCAAGGTGCTGCACGAGCAGGCAGCAGCGGTGCGGGACGAGATGCCGCCCCGGGAAAACCAGCGGATCAACACGTCGCTGGACTCGGTGCACGCGTCCGGTCCGCTCGGCCGCGCGCACTGCGTGATCCACGGGACCTGCAACTACAAGCAGACCGGGCTGATGCAGGCGTACGCGGCGTATTCGCTGCTGCAGCAACCGCCGCGGCGAGCCGGGTTCGCTTCGGCGTGCCAGGCGTTCGGCCACCGCGAGCTGCTCGGCGTGCTGCGGTCGTTCGGGCTGGTCTCGAATCCCGTGCTGACCGTGCAGTCCTGAGCCAGGGAGACGAGCGGTGCGACTGACCGATTACCTCGACAAGGGCGCCTCGCTGGGCCCGTCGGCTCCGTGCCTCACCACGGACGGCGGATCGCTCAGCTACGGCGAGGTCCAGCAGCTGTCCTGGCGGGTCGCCCGCGCGCTCGCGCGGTCAGGCGTGCGACCGGGCGACAAGGTGGCGATCCTCTCCGCGAACGACCCGGTGTCGTTCGGGTGCGTCTTCGGCATCAGCCGGGCAGGGGCGGTCTGGTGCCCGGTCAACCCGCGCAACGAGGCCGCGGAGAACCGGGAACTGCTCGACTTGTTCGACTGCACGTGCCTGCTCGTGCAGGAGTCGTTCGCACCGCTCGTTTCCCGCATCGCCGGCCAGCTGCCGAAGCTGGCCACGGTGGTGTGCCTCGACGGCTCGTTCCCCGGCGCGATCCCGCTGGCCGAGTGGCTCGACGGGCTCCCCGACGACCCGTGGCAGGCCGGTCCGCCGGACGACACGGCGATGCTCGTCGGCACCGGCGGCACCACCGGGCGGCCCAAGGGCGTGGTGCTGACCGGGCACAACGTCGAAACCATGTCGGCGCTGACGTTGATGAGCTACCCGTTCCAGCCGCGTCCGCGCTATCTCGCGCTGGCCCCGCTCACGCACGCGGCCGGGGTGCTGTGCTTTCCGGTGCTGGCGCTCGGCGGCGAGATCGTGGTGATGCCGTCGCCGGATCTCGGGCGGTTCCTCGAACTGGTCGAACGGCACCGGATCACCCACACCTTCCTGCCGCCGACGCTGATTTACCTGCTGCTGGACCATCCCGCACTGTCCACAACGGACTTCAGCTCGCTGGAATGCCTGTGGTACGGGGCCGCGCCGATGTCGGCCGCGCGGCTGGAGGAGGCGATCACGCGGATCGGCCCGGTGCTCGGCCAGCTGTTCGGGCAGAGCGAGGCGCCGATGATGATCTCGACGCTGGCCCCGGCCGATCATTTCCATCCGGACGGTTCACTGGCTCGCGAACGCTTCACCTCGGCGGGCCGTCCGACGCCGCTGACGCAGGTGGCGATCATGGCCGACGACGGAACCCTGCTGCCGCGCGGCGAACGCGGCGAGATCGTGGTGCGCGGACCGCTCGTGATGCCGGGCTACTACCGCAATC
Organism: Amycolatopsis sp. WGS_07; assembly: GCF_045278895.1. Taxonomy (NCBI): domain Bacteria; kingdom Bacillati; phylum Actinomycetota; class Actinomycetes; order Pseudonocardiales; family Pseudonocardiaceae; genus Amycolatopsis; species Amycolatopsis sp. WGS_07. The sequence goes on from NZ_CP136053.1 coordinate 1,408,198, forward strand.
CGGAGGCGACCGCGGACGTCAGCAGGCACGGCTGGCACCACACCGGCGACATCGGCTACCTCGACGAGGAGAACTTCCTGTACGTCGTGGACCGGGCCAAGGACATGATCATCACCGGCGGGTTCAACGTCTACTCGGCCGAGGTGGAGCAGGCGCTGATGACGCATCCCGCGGTGCAGGACTGCGCGGTGATCGGCCTGCCGCACGACAAGTGGGGCGAACAGGTCACCGCGGTCGTCCAGCTCCACAACGGACGGACCGCGACGGCGGACGAGCTGCGCGCCACGGTGAAGGACGTGCTCGGCAGCGTGAAGACGCCGAAGGAGGTCCTGCTCTGGCCGGATCTGCCGCGATCGAAGGTCGGGAAGGTGCTGAAGACCGACGTGCGGGCCCAACTGCTGGCGGAGCGCGCCTAGAACTGACCGCCGCCGGCGTGCACCGTCTGGCCGGTGACCCAGCGGGCCTGGTCCGACGCCAGGAAGCCCACGATGTCCGCGATGTCCCCGGGCTCAGCGATCCGGCCGAGCGGCGTCTGGCTCGCGCTGTACTCGACCACGTCCGGCGGCCCGTCGGCGAAGAGCGCGTCGGTGCGGACCGCGCCCGGAAGCACGCTGTTCACCGTCACGCCGCGCGGGCCGAGTTCCTTCGCCAACACGCGCACGAACTGGTCGCCGGCAGCCTTCGCGGCACCGTAGATCGCGCTGCCGGGCCGGGCGGTCTGGACGACTCCGCTCGACACCACGACGATCCGGCCGCCGTCGCGCACCCGCTGGGCTGCCTCGCGCAGGGAGACGAAGGTGGGCCGGAGGTTGGTGGAGAACATCAGGTCGAACATCTCGTCGGAGGCCTCGGCGAGCGGCGCGAACCGGGCGATCCCCACATTCGCGACGACCACGTCGAGACCGCCGAATTCCTGTTCCGTGCGGTCGAAAAGGCCACGCAGCTCGCTGTCGTCGGTCACGTCCGCGCGCAGCGCTGTCGCCTGCCCTCCGTCCGCGCGGATCTTGGCGACGACGGCCTCCGCCGCGTCCTGATCGGCGCGGTAGTTGACCGCGACGGAGAACCCGTCCGCACTCAGCCGTTCCGCGATCGCCCTGCCGATCCCACGCGAACTCCCGGTGACCAGCGCGACGCCCGCTTCCCTCTGCACACCGTCATCCTAGGCCCGCCCAGGACACCCTCGGTCCGACATTCCGGGCACTTCTAGCGCAGTTGGGGGAAGTGGGTAACCCGACTAGGTGAGACGCCAGCTACCGTGGGTCTTTCTACCACCGGACGTGGCAGGAAGAGGAACCCCGATGCGTCGTCGCAAGACCTCCAGCGCACTCCGCGTCGCCCAGGTGCTCCTGGCCGTCGTTTCCCTGCTGGTCCTCGGCGGCACGGCCTACGCCTGGTCGACGCTGCACCAGATCACCGACGGCCTGACCAGGTCCGATGTCATCGGCGGCGCAAGTTCGCCGATGGACGAGCAGAACATCCTCATGGTCGGCCTCGACACGCGCACCGACGCACAGGGCAACCCGCTGCCCGACGACGTGCTCGACCAGCTGCACGCGGGCGGAGCCGAAGACGGCGGCGACACCACCGACACGATGATCGTCGTGCACATCCCGGCGGGCGGCGGGAACGCGACCGCTATCTCGATTCCGCGTGACTCTTATGTCCAGCTTGCCGGGAAGTTCGGCAAGCACAAGATCAACTCGGCTTATACGTATGGGCAGACGGCCCGGAAGACTGAGTTGAAGGCGCAGGGGGTTTCGGGGGCGCAGCTGGAGACCGACTCGGCTCAGGCTGGGGCCAAGACTGCGATCGATACTGTGCAGCAGTTGACTGGGTTGACTATCACGCATTATGCGGCGGTCAACCTGGCTGGGTTTTACTACGTGAGCCAGGCTGTCGGCGGGGTTCCGGTTTGTCTCAAGGCTCCGGTTAAGGATAGTTACTCGGGGGCTAATTTTGCGGCTGGGCCGCAGAATGTGGGCGGGGCCCAGGCGTTGCAGTTCGTGCGGCAGCGGCATGGGTTGCCCAATGGGGACCTGGATCGGATCAAGCGGCAGCAGGTTTTTATGGCCAGTATGGCCAAGACGATTCTTTCTGCTGGGACGTTGGCGGATCCCGGGAAGTTGGATGCGCTGATCGGGGCGGTCAAGAAGGCCGTTGTTGTCGATACTGACTGGGATTTGCTGGGGTTTGCTCAGCAGTTGCATGGGATGAGTGCTGGGAGTATTAACTTCGTTACCATTCCGGTGGTCAGTATTACGTTGAAGACGCCTAATGACGGGGATGCCGTGCAGGTGGATCCTCAGCAGGTGCAGAAGTTTGTTCGGGAGCAGGTGGGGGTGCTCCTGCTTCTTCTGCTGCTCCGCCGCCTTCGTCTTCTTCTGGGGATCCGGCGTTGGCTTCGTATGTGGTGGATGTGCGGAACTCGTCTGGGGTGGATGGGCTGGCTAATCGGGTGGCGGACAAGCTTGCTGCTGCGGGGTATCAGCGGGGGTCGGTGAGCAATAGTGCTGCTCGGCGGACTTCTACTGTTTATTACGGGTCTGGGCAGCGTGCACAGGCTGAGCGGATCGCGGAGAAGCTTGGTGGGGTTGCGGTGGCTTCGGACTCGTCGTTGGAGAAGGATCATTTCCGGGTTTATCTGGGGCAGAAGTATTCGGATGATTCTGGGGTGCATCCGGCTGCTGCTCCTGCGGATCCTCCTCCTGCGGATATTACTGCTGATGGGGTTACTTGTGTGAACTGAGGTTGTTGCGGTGGGGCACCCCGAAGCCCGAGTGTGACTACGGTCTGGGGCTGCTTGTCAAGGCGGGAAAGATGCCTTGACAAGCAGCCCCAGACCGTGTTTTGGCTTCGTATCGGGGTGCGGGGGTGGTGTGGGTGCCTCGCTGCTTTGGGTGCATCGGCGGCGGTTTCGGGTGGGGTGGGGCTAGCGCCCCAATGTGGCGTTGGGTGCGTCAGACGCACCCAACGCCGCATTGGGTGCGTCGCATGCACCCAATGCCACATTGGGGCGCAACGGCCGCTGGGGCGGGTCGTGAAGGGGCCCTTGAGGGAATCCAAGTGCGGGAAGGGGTTCTTCACGGACCGCTGGGGCCGCTGGGGATCGCTGCGGGAGTCGTGAAGGGTCCCCTGAGGGAATCTGCGTCCGTGAGGGTTCCCCTCACGGACGCCTGGTGCGGGGAGCAGGGGCGCCCGTGGCGGACTTTTGGCGAGGCGCGGCGGCAGGGAGGAGAGCCCGGGAAATGCGAAAGCGGGCCGGCCCCACCAAAGGGGACCGGCCCGCTGTGCGCGTGGGCTGCTAGCTAACTCAGGCGTTGCTCCGGCGGCGGCGGACCACCAGGATCATCGCACCGCCTGCGATGACCAGGGCTGCGCCGATGCCGATGGGCAGGGCGGCGTTCACGCCGGTGTTCGCCAGCGGGGTCTGGCCCGAGTTGTTGCCCGCGGCGGGGGCGGTCGTCGCGGGGGCGGTGGTGACCGGGCCCGTTTCGGTCCAGGTGCCGGTTGCGGCGGCCTCGACCGTGCTCTTCTGCGACTGTGCCACGATCAGCGACTGCGCGGGCTTGCTCTCGTAGTTCTTGGCCACGAAGAGGCGACCGGTGTTGACGTCGCCGGCGGCCTTCACCGCGAGTTCGGCCGTGCCGGGCTTCGCGTCCTTCGGGACGTCCAGGAACAGCTTCGTGCCGTTCTTGATCGCCGAGGACTTGATCTCTTCACCATTCTCACCGACGACCTTCACGCCCTCGGGGAGCTTGCTGGTGAAGTCGGTGATGCTGCCGGTGGTGGCGATGGTGAACGGGCCGATCTTCGAGCCCGCTTCGCCGCTTGCCTTCGCGGGGGTGATGCTCAGCCCGGGCTTCTTCTCCTCGACGCCGGTGTTCGCGTCGCCGGTCAGGTAGTTGTACAGCGCGAGGACGTCAGCCGCCTCGTCCGGGGAGCCGTTGGCCAGCGGGTTCTCGGCGTCGAGGTCCTTGCCGTCGCTGTAGTGCCACACCGCGGCCTGCGTCGCGGTCAGCGCTTCCTTCGTGGACAGACCGTCGTGCAGCTTGGCGCCCTTGCCGGTCAGCGTCTTCTCAAGCGACGCCACGTCCTCGTAGGGGTAGCTGTGGTGCAGCACCCAGTTGATGTTCTTGTTGTTCTTGCGGAACGGCGACTTCGCGTCGGGGTAGGCGTCCCACGCGTGTTCGATCATCGTTTCGCCGAAGCGCGCGCCGACCTCGATCTGCACGCAGTACATCTTCGAGATGGCGCCGTCGGACAGCTTGAAGTTGAACAGCGTCGTCTGGACCTTGCCCTTGTCGGCGATGTTGACGTCGAAGCCCGACGTGCCGCCGTACACCAGCTCGCCCGAGGCCGCGCCGCTGCGCACCGAGGGGGCGTTGTCGTCGGCGAGGGCGACCGGCGCGGCGATCATGAGCGCCGCTGCCGCGGACGCCGCCGCGGCCCCTCCCCGGACCAGAATTGACCTGCCGTGCATGCTTTCTCCCATCGAGTCCCGAACCACGAACGACGGACCGCGTGAGACCACATCTCCCCGACCACGACGGCCACCAATTCGGGTGAAGAATCCACCCAGTCAAGCGATGGCGAAGCATACACAGGGCTCACACGCGCACTGTGAGTGGTCCCCTGATTGCGCTTTTGTCCCTCTGAGGGGAGTCGTTCCTCCCCTTGTGTTGCCCTGGGTAGGTGTGCACGGAGCTGCGGGAATACGCTGGAATGCCGCTGAAGAAAGGTCTCTCCGTTGATCGCGCCACCTCCGGCGGACGTGCTGGCCTCGTTCGGATGCGACGGTGCCCCGGTCCGGCTGGACGGCGGGAAGGGCGGGAGCTGGCGCGTCGGCGACGTCGTGGTGAAACCGGTGGAGTTCGCTCCGGAAACGCGATGGCGGCAGGAGGCGCTCGCGGCGGTGCCGGAGTCCGCCGAGTTCCGGATCGCGCGTCCGGTTCGGACTCTCGACGGGGACTGGATCGCTGGTGCCGCAGACGCCGGATGGGAAGCCAGCCAGGTGGTGCCCGGACACGTGGACACCGGACGCCCGGACGACGCCATTCGCGCCGGGATCGCGTTTCACCAGGCCGTCGCGCGGCTGCCTCGCCCGGGGTTTCTCGATCTCCGGCGCGATCCCTGGGCGGTCGGCGATCGCGTCGCCTGGGAGGAATTGCCGCCGGAGGTCTCGCCGAGCGCCCAGGCGCTGCTCGAGCCGTTGCTCGCCGCGCGGCGTTCAGTGGATCTTCCCGCGCAGGTCGTGCACGGTGATCTTCCCGGCAACGTCCTGTTCGCACCGGGACAGCCGCCCGCGGTGATCGACTGGGCGGTCTACTGGCGTCCCCCGTCGTGGGCCGCCGCGGTGGCTGTCGCCGACGCGTTGTGCTGGTACCAGGCGGCTCCCGGCCTCGTCGACCGCTGGGCACGGCTGCCGGAATGGCGGCAGATGCTGATCCGCGCGCTGGTCTACCGGATCGTCACGCACGACCTGGCCGGGCACTGGGCTCCGGACCAGGTCGCGGCTTACCGGCCCGCCATCGCGGCGGTGCTCAGTTGACCAGGTTCTCCAGCGGCTCGCCCTTCGCGTAGTGCGCGAGCTGGCGCTCGGCCAGCCGCTTCGCGCGCGGGTAGAACGAGTCCGAGCCGCCGGCGATGTGCGGGGTGATGATCGCGCCGTCGAGCGTCCACAGTGGATGGTCGGCGGGCAGGGGTTCCGGGTCCACGACGTCGAGCGCCGCGCGCAGGCGGCCAGCGGACACCTCGGCGGTGAGCGCGGCGGTGTCGATCGCGGTGCCGCGGCCGACGTTCACGACCAGCGCCGAATCCGGCAGCAAGGCCAGTTCCGAGGTGCCGAAGAGGCCCTGGGTCTGCGGAGTGTCGGGCAGGACCAGCACCACGATGTCCGCGGTCGGCAGGAGATCCGGCAGTTCGGCGATGCCGTGCACCCCGGAGCGGGCCGTGCTGGCGACCCGGACGACCTCGGCCTCGCCGGCCTCCAGGTACCGCTCGATGGCGCGGCCGATCGAACCGTAGCCGACCAGCAGGACCCGGCAGTCGGCGAGCGAACGCGTGTGCTCCCGCTCCCACGAACCAGTGCGCTGCTGCGCGAACCAGCGCGGGAAATACCGTTGCGCGGCAAGGATCAGCGCGAGCGCGTGCTCGGCGACGCTGAGGTCGTGCAGGCTCCGGCCGTTCGCCAGCTGAACGCCGGACGGGACGAGCGGCAGCAGGTTGTCGTAACCGGCGGACAGCGTCTGCACCACGCGCAGCGACGGCAGCTGCGGGATGAGCTTCGCCGCGGCCGGGCCCTGGTCGTAGGGCAGGACGTAGAACTCGACGTCGTCGAGGCCGTCCGGCGGGGTGCCGCGGCCGTCCCACACGACCGCGTTCAGTTCGGCCGGAACGGAAATGTCGGACCAGGGCACCAGTACACGCGCGGTCATGCTCGCCTTTCCTTCGTCTTCACCGGAACCGCGAGCACCAGCACCGCGGCTGCGGCCATTGTCCCCGCCAGCATCAAGAACGCGGCAGCCGTGCCGCCGGTCGCGGATTCGAGCCAGCCGACCAGGTAGGTCCCGAGGAACCCGCCGAGCGCGCCGGCGGCGTTGACCACCGCGACCGCCACGCTGGCGGTCCGCTGCGGCAGCAGCTCGGAAATCATCGCGAAAAACGGACCGTACGGCGCGTACAACGCCACCGCGGCGATCGCCAGCAGCACGAACGCCCACCAGAAATGCTGCTTTCCCAGCAGATACGAACCGTAGAACGCGACCGCGCCGCCGAGCAGCCACGGCCACACGTACCGACGCCGCACGCCGGACCGGTCCGAGCCGCGCGAGTTGATCAGCATCGCCACCACGGCGAACGCGTACGGAATCGCCGACAGCAGGCCGGTCGCGCCGATCCCGGCTGACGAACCCGCCTTGACGATCGACGGCAGCCAGAACACGAAGCCGTAAACCCCGATGCTCCACAACAGATACTGCGCGGACAGCAGCAGAACCGCCTTGGACCGCAACGCTTCCCGCACCGGACGGTCGGCCGGTTCCGGCAGCTGCGCCTGTTCCGCGGCGATCGCGCGCTCGACAGCATCGCGGCCGGTCGGGTCGAGCCACGGCGTGTCGGCGGGCCGGTCGCGGACCTGCGCGCGGAACACGAAAGCCCAGATCAGCGCCGGGACTCCCTCGATGATGAACATGCCGCGCCAGGACGTCGCCTCGATCAGGTATCCCGACACCGCCGACAGCCACATCACCGTGACCGGGTTGCCGAGGATCAGGAAAGCGTTGGCACGCCCGCGTTCGGCCTTGGTGAACCACCGCGCGAGCAGGACCACGAGCGCGGGCAGCACCGCCGCTTCCACCGCGCCGAGCAGGAACCGGACCACGATCAGCACCGGCACCGAGCTGAGTAGGCCCTGCGCGGTCGCGAGGACGCCCCACGCGAGCACCGACCAGAAGATCAGGCTGCGCACGCTGCGGCGGTCGGCGTAGAGCACGCCGGGGACCTGCAGCAGGAAGTACCCGAGGAAGAACGAAGCGGCGATCAGCCCGGACGTCGTGCTCGTGAGGTTCAGTTCCTCGGCCATGCCGCCCGCGGTCGCGATCGAGAAGTTCGACCGGTCGAGGTAGGCGAGGCTGTAGGTGACGAAGACGATCGGGATCAGCCGCAGCCAGCGCTGCCTCCCGAGCGCGCCCGCCTGCTCGACGGTGTTCATCCGGTACTCCTGTCGCCGCTGACTCAAGCCCTTGACGCGCTTTCCGTCATATGGAAAGCTATTCCGCAATGCGGTGAGAGGCAGTGTGCGTCGCCGCGCGCTGGACGTCAAGGGGGTCCGATGGCGGACATGGTCGGCAAGGCGTTACGGGTGCTGTCCCTGCTCGGCGGCTACCCCGAAGGCGTGCCGCTGTCCGAGCTGGCGCGCGCCGCCGGGTATCCGGTGAGCACGACGCATCGGTTGCTCAGTTCCTTGCAGAGCGAGGGATTCGCGCGCAATGACCCGGTGTCGAAGCGGTATTCGCTGGGGCTGCGGCTGTTCGAGCTGGGCCAGTCGGTGTCGCAGGCGCGCGGGTTCGCCGGCGTCGCGCTGCCGGTGATGCAGAAGCTGTCCGCGGAGACCGGCGAGCCGACGCTGCTGGCCGTGCTGGACGGGCACGACCAGGTCTACGTGCACTCGGTACAGGGTTCGCAGCGGCTGCAGATCCGCGGCGAACCGGGTGCGCGCGGGCCGTTGCACTGCACGTCGATGGGCAAATGCCTGGTCGCCTTCGCGCCGAACCGGGACGAGTTGGTCGCTTCGCTGGAGCTGCCCGCGCTGGGGCCGCGCACGATCACCGAGCGGGAGGCGTTCGCGGCGGAGATCGCGGCGGTGCGCTCACGAGGGTTCGCGATCGCCGACGAGGAGCACGAGGAAGGCATCCGGGCGGTCGGCGTTCCGATCAGGACGCCCGACGGGACCGCGATCGCCGCGTTGTCTACTGCGGCACCGGCTTATCGGCTGACAGTCGCGCAGCTTGAGGCGTTTGTGCCTGCTTTGCGTGCTGCTGCGCGGGAATTGGCGGCGTTGCTGCCTCGGTGACGGCTTATCCGCCGATCTGGCCCTTGATCCACGACACCAGCTGGTCCACCCGGGCCGCGGTTTCAATGCCGGGCGAGGGACAGTCCGGACCGAAGTTCTCGACCGCGATGAGCGTGTTCTTTCCCTTCACCGGCACGAAGAACGGCGAGCCCGAGTCGTCCGGGCACGGGCTGTTCTCGACGGTCCGCTTCTTCAGCGGTTCCAGGGTGATCTCGTTCTTGCGCACCTCGTCGACCTGGAAATCGCCGCGCTTGATGTGGTCGGTCTGCACGATGACCTTCGAGGACAGCGAACCCCAGCCGACGAAGGTCGTGTGCTGCCCCGGATCCGGCGGGCCGTCCGGCAGCGCGAGCGGTTCGATGTCGGTGACCGGCTCGGACAGCTTGGCGAGCGCGAGGTCGTTGAGCGCGGACTGGCGCGTGTCCACGATCTTCAGCACGTGCCCGCGCGGATCGGAATCAGTGAGCTTCCCGATCGCGGCGGTCATCGTGTAGTCGGGTTTGCCGCTGACGCGCGTGCCGTCGAGGTCGTGGAAGCAGTGGCCCGCGGTGACGATCCACTCCGGGGCGATGAGCGACCCGCTGCAGCCGCCGGTGCGGACGCCGCCGCCCTTCTCCGGAATGTCCTTTGAGGACAGTTTGACGCTGAACGGGGTGGGATGGTCGGGCAACGCGGGGGCCTGCGTCTTGCCGCCAGCGCCGCCGTTGATCGTGCCGCTGGCGTTGCCCGCGTTGCCGCCGACACCCCGCGCGACAGCCACGTTCGGCACCGGCTTGGCCGTCTCAGCCTCCGCGGTCCGGTGCACGCCGACGTAGGCACCGGCGGCCCCGGCTCCGAGGACCGTAGCTACCGCCACGGCACCCAGCCGAACGCTCGTCCGCTGCGCGGAACGTGACTTTGTGTGCACCACGGCGTCCAAGATAGCGAAGTTGTTAACCCGAATGAGTGAGTGTGCCCGATTAATCCGATGACTGAGGTAGAAACTGACGCCGCCGATACAGGGGGTCGGGGGTTGGTCACGGAATGCTAACGGCGTGTCGGCGTTTTGCCTGGAGGTTGCTCCGTTCGGCCGCCGGGACCGGATTGTGGCGGCTGGTCCCGATCAGTGGGACGGGGTGTGGCTTGGCGGGCCAGCTCCGCCCCAACAGATGTCCGTGAAGGACTCCTTGAGGGAATCTGATTCCCTCAAGGAGTCCTTCACGGACATGGAGCACCGCCCGCAGTGCGAGGGGCTATTCGCGAAGGCCGATGGCGTCGATGGGCTTGGCGCGCAGGGTCACCCGAGTGGACAGTCCGAGCGAGACCAGGCTGAGCAGGAACGCGCCGGCGATGATTCCGCCGAATACGGCGGGCGTTCCGGATGGCAGCGGGGTGCTGCGCAGCGCGAGGTTCAGCAGTACCAACGGGATCGCCGCTACCACGGTGCCGAGCAGGGCTGCTACTCCGGCAGTCGTCAAGGCTTCCAGCCGCATCATTCGGACGACTTGGCCGCGGGTGGTGCCGATCAGCCGGAGCAGGGCGAATTCTCGGGATCGTTGCGCGGTGCTCATCACCAGGGTGTTGGCCACCGAGATCACCACGTAGCCGAGGATTACGCCGACTGCGACCAGGTTCAGGTAGAACTGCTGCTGGCTGGAGGCATTGTCGGCGGCGGTCACGGTGGAGCCGGGCACCACGGTGAGGCCTGGGTAGCGGGCGCTGAGGTCGCGCAGGGCTGCGGTCACCGCGGCGGGGTCCGCGTTCGGGTCTTGGCGCACCAGAACGGAATTGTCCATCCGGTCGCCGGTGTGGGCGCGGGCAAGGTCGGCGGGTAGTACGTACTCGCCAAACGCCTGGTTGTGCGTGTAGACCGCGACCAGTTTTACCTTGGCCGGGCGGCCGTCGGCGAACCAGAAGTCGACCTCGTCGCCGACTTTCTTGTCGTACCAGTCAGCTTCGCCCTTGCTCATCGCGACGGTGTCGCCGCGCAGATCGGCTAGGTTTCCGGACACCACGCCGAGGTCGAGGACACCGCGCACCTGGTCGCCGTTCAAGCCCTGTGCTGGGTACTTCATGACGCGCAACCGGCGTTCCTCCGGGACGGTGGTGACCACGTCGGTGCGGATCACCGACGTTGCCGCCGCGACGCCGGGGATCTGCCGTGCGGCCGCGGCGACTTCCGGGGACAGCGCGCCGGTGGTGCTCGTCAGCACGTGGTCCGCGGTGGTCGAGCGGACCGCTTGTTCCTGTTTCGCGGCGGCGGACGACGTCTGGCTGTAGAACATCGAGATCGCGAACGCGACCGCCAGCATCACCGGTGTCACCGCGGACGCGAGCCGCCGGGCGTTGGCCTGGTTGTTCGCGGCGGCGAGGTAGCCGCTGATCCGGGAGACGCCGGAGTACACCGGGGCGATGAGCCGGGTCATGAAGGCGACCACCTTCGGTCCGAGCACCGAGAGTCCGATCACGACCACCAGCGCGGACATCGACGAGGCGGCGAGCGCGCCGTCGCCGGTCACGTACATCGGGACCGTCGAGCCGCCGAAGCCGAGCACCACCAGCAGCCAGCCGATGAGCACGCGGGTCCGGCCGAGTTCACGACGTTCGACAGCTGCCTCGCCGAGCGCTTCGATCGGGCGGATCGACGACGGACGCCGTGCCGCCGACCACGCGGCCACTCGTGCCGCGCCCAAGCCGAGCAGGAACGCGACGACGAGCGGAAGCGGGCCGATCGCGAGGTCGAAGTCCGGCGGGATGACGCCGATCCCGGCGAACGCGTTGCGCAATCCGTAGCCGACAGCCACGCCCAGTCCGGCGCCGAGCACTCCGGCCGTGACCGCGACCAGCATGGTCTCGGCGCTGATCAGCTTGCGGATTTGCTTCGGGGTGGCCGCGATCGCCCGCAGCAGCGCGAACTCCCGGCGGCGCTGGTTGATCACCAAGGCCAGCGTGCTCGACACGACGAAGATCGCCACCAGGATCGCGAATCCGCCGAAGGAGCCCGCAAGCGCGAGCAGCAGCATCCGGGTTTGGCTCACGTCGAGGAATTCGACGGTACTGCGCCCGACGCCGGTCGTGACCGTGACCCGTTCCCCGCTGACCGCCGCGCTGATGCGGCTTTCCAGGTCGTCCGTGGACACTCCGGGATTGGCCAGCACGCCGATCGCGTGCACCTGGCCGGGTTTTCCGGACAGCTCAGCGGCGCGTTCGGCGGAGAAGAACAATGCCGATTGCCGCGACAGGCCGTTGCCGGATTCGGGCGCGGCGATGCCGGTGACGCGGAAGTCCATCGGGGTGGAGCGGGTCGAGACCCGTACTGTGCTGCCGACCTTGACTCCGCCGCGGGCCGCCAGCTCCGCGTCGAGAACGACCTCGTTCGCCGCGGCGGGAGCGTGGCCTTCGCGCAGTGAGAACGGGGCCAGTGCGGCGGCGTCCCAGTTGTGTCCCCGCGATTGCGTGCCGTTCGGTCCGGTGAGCACCTGGCCGCTGGGCGTCACGACGTTCGCCGGGAAGTTCTGTTCCGGCACCGCTCGGCGCACCCCTGGCACCTCGGCGATCCGGCTGACCAGCGTCTCCGGCACCGTCGTCTGTTCGGTGACCTGCTCGGACTCGCCGAAGTCCGCGCCCGGCGGTTTCGTGGTCTGCACGCCGCCGACCACTACCGGCGCCGCGGCGTAGCGCTGGGTCGGGACTCCGGCGCGCAGCCCGGATTCCATGAGGATGCCGCAGCCCGCGACGAGCGCGGTGCCGCAGAGGATCGCGATGAACGCGCCGACGAACCCGCTCAGCCGGGTTTTCGTCGTCTGCCAAGCCAATGACCACATCGTCGTCACCACTCCCCGAGGTGCGTCATCCGCTCCGCGACCCGTTCCGGGGTCGGGTGCGGGAGGTGGCCGGCGAGCTTGCCGTCGGCGAGGAACAGCACGCCGTGCGCGGCGGACGCGGCGACTGGGTCGTGCGTGACCATCAACACGGTCTGGCCCATCTGGTCGACCACGGCGCGCAACAGGTCGAGCACCTGACGCGCGGTGCGAGTGTCGAGCGCACCGGTCGGTTCGTCGGCGAGGACGACCTCGGGCCGGGTGATCAGCGCGCGGGCGATGGCGACGCGCTGCTGCTGACCGCCGGACAGTTCCGCCGGGCGATGCTCCAGCCGCTTCGCGATGCCGACGCCGTCGACGATCTCGCGCAGCCAGCGCGGGTCCGGTTTCTCGCCGGCCAGCCGCATCGGCAGCGTGATGTTCTGCAGCACGTTCAGCGACGGCAGCAGGTTGTAGGCCTGGAAAACGAACCCGATCCGGGTCCGGCGCAATTCGGTGAGCGATTTCTCCCGCAGCCGGCTGAGTTCGGTGTCGCCGAGCAGGACGCGGCCCGAACTCGGCCGGTCCAGTCCGGCCGCGCAGTGCAGGAAGGTGCTCTTGCCGGATCCGGACGGTCCCATGACCGCGGTGAAGGAGCCCCGCCGGATCTCGGCCGACACCCCGTCCAGCGCGGTGACCGCGCCGTCGCCGGAACCGTAGATCTTGCGTACCGCTTCCAGCTTCAAGGCGTTCGCGCCGCCTGTGTTCATCTTCGTGTCGCTCCTCGGCCCCCGGCGGATTCTCTGTCGCTCCCGAAGCTATGGCGGCGGGTGGGCGGAAACGATCCCGAGCACAGGAGTCTTGGGGGTAGCGCAGGCACCACCATGCCGATGCGCGCGGTGCTGATGGGAAACTGTGCGAGTGAAAAACCGGCTGCGTTCGTGGTGGTCCGGCCTCCGCTATCTGCTGGTCGGAGCCGCGACGTCGTTCCTCGCGATGCTGCTCTTTTTCGCGATGGGCATCGTGCTCGTCACCTGCTTGATCGGTGTCGGGATCCCGGCGCTTCCGGTCGCGCTGAAACTGATCCGCTACCCGCTGCGCTTCGAACGCCGCCGCGCCGCCCGCAGGCTCGGCGAGCCGATCGCGGAGCCGTACGCCGATGTTTCGCCGATCCGCGACCCAGCCAGCCTGCGGGACCTCGCGTGGCTGGCGTTGCACGCCGTGTTCGGCTTCATCATCGGCGTGCTCGCGTTCAGCCTGCCGCTCGGCGGGCTGCGCCAGATCCTCACCGGGATGTTCTGGTGGCTCGTGCCCGGCGGAATCCCCAGTTCGCTGGCGTTCGTCGTGGACTCGTGGCCGCTCGCCGCGCTCTGCGTGTTCAGCGGCGTCGTCATGGTCGCGCTCACGTTCTGGGCCGCGCCGCTGGCCCGCTGGCAAGCCCTGGTGACGCGGGCGCTTCTCGGCCCGCGACCGGGCGCTGGACTCACCGACCGGGTCATCGAACTGACCGCGACCCGGGCTGCCGCGCTGGAGGCGCACGGTGCCGAACTGCGCCGGCTCGAACGTGATCTGCACGACGGCACGCAGGCGCGACTGTCCGCGGTGGTGCTGCAACTCGGCGTCGCCGACCAGCTTTTCGAGCGGAATCCGGACAAGGCAAGGGAATTGCTCGGCAAGGCGCAGGACGCGGCGACCGAGGCACTGGCCGAACTGCGCACTGTCGTGCGGAGCATCCACCCGCCGCTGCTGACCGACCGCGGCCTCGACGGCGCGATCACCGCGCTCGCCGACCGGTGCGCGGTTCCGTGCACTGTGGACGTTCGCAGCAGCGCGCGCCGGCCAGCCGCGGTCGAGGCGGCGGTGTACTTCATCGTCGCCGAAACACTGGCGAACGTGACCAAGCATTCCGGGGCCGAGCAGGCGTCGATTGTGCTCGACGGCACCGTCGACACCCTGCGGATCGCCATCCGCGACGACGGGCGCGGCGGCGCGGACGAAGCACAGGGCAGCGGGCTGGCCGGGATCCGCAAACGCGCCGAGGCTTTCGACGGGACGGTCACGCTCACGAGCCCGCCCGGTGGACCGACTGTTCTGGAAGTGGAGTTGCCATGCGGGTCGTGATCGTCGAGGACGACGCCCTGCTGCGGGAGGGTCTCGTCCTGCTGCTGGACACCTCGGGCATCGAGGTCGCCGCGGCCTTCGACAACACCGACGAGTTCCTCGCGTTCGTCCGCGAGGACCGGCCGGACGCGGTGATCACCGACGTCCGGCTGCCCCCGACGCACACCGACGAGGGCCTGCGTGCGGCCGTCCAAGCGCGACAGTTGCATCCCGGGCTGCCGGTGCTGGTGCTGTCCGCGCACGTGGAAACCGGCTACGCGGCCGAGCTGCTCGCGGACGGCAAGGGCGCGGTCGGCTACCTGCTCAAGGAACGCGTCGGCAAGGTCGCGAAGTTCCTCGACTCGCTGCAGCGGGTCGTCGAAGGCGGCACGGCGATGGACCCCGAGGTGGTGACCCAGATGCTGGCGCACCGCCGCGACCCGCTCGACGCCCTCACCGCGCGCGAACGCGAGGTGCTCGGGTTGATGGCGGAGGGCTACAACAACGCCACGATCGCGGAACTGCTGGTGGTGAGCGACGGGACGGTGCTCAAGCACATCCGCAACATCTTCGCGAAGCTGGGCTTGCCGGAGGACAGCGGACATCGGCGGGTGCTGGCGGTGCTGGCCTACCTGCGGTCGTGAATGGCAATCCCGGTTCTAACCGGGATTGCCACTCACGAGGTAGCGCAGGCACCACCTCGACTCGGGGGTTTACGGCATGGTTGAGCCGCAGTCCGCTCCCTACGGTTTCCGGCATGGAGACTTCCCGAAGCCGCACGCCCGCCGTAACCACCTTGCTGTGGCTGTTCTTTCTCGCCGGAGCGGCTACCAACGTGATCGGCCAGCTAACCGGGATGGACGAGACTTACCGGATTATCGCCAGTGGCGTGGGGGCGCTGTGCCTGGTGCTGCTGATCGTGCGGTTCCTGACCCGGCGCAAGGGCTGATCGCTCGGCAGCTGAGGGGCTGGGCGAACCCAGCCCCTCGAGCCTCAGGCCACCTTGGGCGTCGCCCGTGCGCCGAAGTGCATGTACGGCTCGCCCGTCGGCAGCGTGTAGAACAGCACCGGCGTCCAGAACTGCCCGCCCGGCATCCGGAGCACGAAGAGCGTGTCCGAGACCGCCTCCAGGTCGTACTCCTGGGTCTTCTCCGGCATCAGCTCCGCCAGCGGTCCGGTAATCGTGTACAGCACGCGCAATCCGCCCTCGCGCTCGACCACCTCGAGGTGCGCCCCAGCCCGTTCGTACACGCCGAGGTGGCGGCTTCCGTCCACGGTGACCGGCCTGGCCGGGGGTTCGAGCGGACGCGGCATGGCGACGTCGGCGAGTTCGGCGAAGATTTCCCGGTACAGCTCGACGTACAGGTCCCGCGCGTGGCCGCCGTTGGTCAGCAGCGTGACGGCAAGTCCCGCGTCCGGCAGCAGGCGCAGGAACGCCGACTGCCCGATCGTGTTGCCGTCGTGGCCGATCACGCGGCGTCCGTTCCAGTCGTCGCGGATCCAGCCGAGGCCCCACGAATCGCCGAGGGTGTGCGTATCCGGGAGGTCGACCTGCTTCTCCGCCATGGCCGCGGCCGATTCCGCCGACAGGATCCGCTCGCCGTCCGCCGTCAGGCCGCCGGTGAGGTGCAGGCGGGCGAAGGCGAGGACGTCCTTGGTACGCGCGGTGATCAGGCCGGCCGGTCCGGCCGAGCGGGGCAGCTGCCAGGCGGGAGCCGGGGCCGGGTCCTCGCCGTCCGGCGCGACGTGTCCGACGGCGGCGCGGAACAACAGCGCCTCTTCCGGCAGCGTGACCGTGTGGGTGAGGCCGAGCGGGGTGTACAGCTTGTCCCGCATCGCGGCGTCCCAGGTCTTCCCGGTGAGCTTCTCGATCACCCGGCCGATGAGGACGAAACCCGAGTTGCAGTAGGAGAAAGTCGCGCCGAGCGGGTGGTTCTGCGCGGCGTCCTCCAGCAGGTCGACGAACTTCTCGACGCAGTCGTCGCCGCGGCCGGTGTCGGTGAAGATGTCGCCGTCGATACCGCTGGTGTGGGTCAGCAGATGCCGCATGGTGACGCGCTTGGCGACCTCCGGATCGGACAGCCGCAGCTCGGGCAGCACGTCGGTGATCGGCGCGTCGAGGTTGAGCAGGCCCTCGTCGACGAGCTGCATCACCACGGTCGACGTCCACACCTTGGAGATCGAGCCGATCTGGAACAGCGAGTCCTCGGTGACCTCGACCTTGGTCGCCTTGTTCAGCACGCCGTGGGTCGCGAACACCTCCTCGCCGGTGTCCACGCGCAGGATCCCCAGCGACGCACCGGGAACGTCGTGTTTGCGCGCCAGCTCCGCCAATCGGCGGCTCCAGTGCGCGGCGTCGATCGGCACCCGCGAACCCGCGTACTGCTCGATCCAGTCGACCACGCGCCGGTTGTAGTCGGCGCGGTGCGACGGCGGACCGTCCAAAACGAACAGATGCGCGCCGCCGGGGTAAAGCACGAGCCGGGACGGGACATCGCGCTCGCGCAGCGCGGTGAACCACTGCTCGGCCTGTCCGACCGGGCACCGGACGTCTTCGCCGCCGTGCAGGATCAGCGTTGGCGTGCGGACGTTTTCGACCTGCGCGTGCGGCGACGATTTCTCGTACTTGGCCCACGAGAGCCCGGCGAATTCGTTGACTGCCATGTAATGCCCGCCGTCGGACGTGCCGGCCAGGCTGGTCAAGTCGCTGACCACGCCACCGGCGACGGCAGCGGCGAAGCGGTCGTCGCGGCTGGTCAGGTAGCAGGTCATGTAGCCGCCGTAGCTGTAACCGGTGACAGCAAGGCGGTCTGGGTCGGCAAGACCTTCGGCGACGAGTTGGTCGATCGGTTCGAGGAAGTCCGGCGCGTCCGCGTGGCCCCACGCACCGATCGCCGCGGTGAAGAACGCTTCGCCGTAACCGTCGCTGGCTCGCGGGTTGATCAGCAGCACTGCCCAGCCGCGCGCGGCGAGCGTCTGGTGGTACAGGTGGATCGAGTCCGCCGCGCCGTTCCAGGCGTTGTGCGGGCCGCCGTGGATGTCGATCAGCAGCGGCTGCGGACCGGTGCGCTCGGTGTCGCGGATGAGCCAGCCTTGGACGACGGTGCCGTCGCTGATCGTGAATTCCCGCGACTCGCGACGGAACAATTCCACTTCGGACTCACTGTGCTTCGTGCGCACCTCGACCGAACCCGTGGCGCGGTCGAGGACGGCGACCTCACCGAAGGAATCGGCGGTAGCCAACACAATCGCCGCGCGGTCGCCGACCAAGTCCACTCCGGACACGACGTTATCCTCGCCTGTCAGCACCGCACGAGGTTCGCCACCGGCAATGTCCACTTCATACAGATGTGTGCAGCCGCGGTCGCGGACCGCGAACAACACCGCGTCACCCGCCGCGGTCACCTGCGGCAGCGCGCCCGGGTAGCCGGGGCCGCCGGACATCACGTTGCGGTCGAGGCTGGCGGCCAGGTTGACCGTCTCGCCACCGTCCAGCGGAACGCGCAGCAAGCCGAGATTGCCGGTGACAGTGTCGGTGCGGCCGACCACCAGCAAGGCCTTGCCGTCGGCGGTCCAGTCGGCGGTGCCCGCCATGCCCTTGTCGGTGCCGACCAACCGCGGTTCGGCGTTCCGCTCGGTGACGTCGAGGACGTAGGCGGCGGAACGGAAAGTGAGGTCGGCGTCGGCGTCCAGGGCCGCGGTGAACGCCACGTGCGTGCCGTCGGGCGACCAGGCGGGCTGGCCCGCGTGCCAGTCGCCGAAGGTGCGCTGCTGGACTTCGCCGGTGG
Source organism: Amycolatopsis sp. WGS_07 (assembly GCF_045278895.1). Taxonomy (NCBI): domain Bacteria; kingdom Bacillati; phylum Actinomycetota; class Actinomycetes; order Pseudonocardiales; family Pseudonocardiaceae; genus Amycolatopsis; species Amycolatopsis sp. WGS_07. Next base: position 1,426,434 of record NZ_CP136053.1, read on the forward strand.
CGACGTCGAGGACGTGCACGTGGCTGCGGAGCGTCTTCAGCAGACCAGGGCCGTCGGACTTGTAGTCGAGCCGCTCGGCGACGATCGGCGTATTCGCCGGCGGCGCCTCGACAATCGCGGCGAGATCGATCGCGGCGGAGAACGCGATCTTGCTGCCGTCCGGGCTCCACACCGGTGCGCCCGCGCCGAGCGGGAGCTTGGTGAGCTGCTCGGCCTCGCCGCCGTCCGCCGGGAGGACCCAGAGCTGCGGCGGACCGTCCTGGGCGCGCAGGAACGCGAGCCGGGAGCCGTCCGGGGACCATTTCGGTGCCGCGTCGCCGGTTCCGCGGGTGAGCTGGCGCGCCTCGCCGGAGGACGTGCCGACCGTCCACAGCGCGTCGACGTTCCGGTCTGCCTCCCGGTCCGCAGTCCGGAGCACGTAGACGATCCGGCTGCCGTCCGGCGAAAGCGCGGGCTGGCTCGGCGCGGCGAGGTCGTACAGGTCATCGATGCCGAGACGGCGGGTCATACGCTGGCTCCTTGAGAGATCGCGGGCTCGTGGCCCTGGGATTCACTGAAGTGGCAGGCCGCGGCATGCAGCCGGGGCGCGGCGTCCTCGCCCGGATCGGCCCGGAGGCAGATCTCGCGGTCGCTCCGCACGAGCGGGCCGACCGGGCAGCGCGGGTGGTACCGGCACCCGGCCGGCGGATGGTGCGGATCCGGCGGTTCCGCGTCCGCGGTCGCGCCGGGGTCGAGGTCGAACAGCGACTTGTGCGCCGACGGGGCGGCGTCGAGCAGGTCGCGGGTGTAGGGATGCTGCGGATCGGTGAGCACCCGCGCGGCCGGGCCCGCCTCGACGATCCGGCCCAGGTACATCACCGCGACGAAATCGCTGAGGTAGCGGACCACGGCGAGGTTGTGCGAGATGAACAGCATCGACAGGCCGAGCCGCCGCTGCACCGACCGGACGAGGTTGAGCACCGCGCCCTGCACCGAAACGTCGAGCGCGGAGGTGATCTCGTCGGCGATCAGCGCCTGCGGCTGCCCCGCCAACGCCCGGGCGAGTGCGACGCGCTGCCGTTGCCCGCCGGACAGCTGGCCCGGCAGGTGCGCGGCCCGTTCCGGATCGAGGTTGACCAGCTCCAGCAGCCTGGCGACCTCGGCTTGGCGATCGGTCCCGCGCGGCATGGCTTCGGCGATCGATTCACCGATGGTCATCCGCGGGTTGAGCGAGGAATACGGATCCTGGAACACCATTTGCAGCGGACGCCGGCGCGGCAGCTTCCGCACGTCGACACCGCCGAGCAGCACCCGGCCCGCGCTCACCGGCGACAGTCCGACGGCCGCCCTGGCGAGCGTTGACTTGCCCGAGCCCGATTCGCCGACGAGGCCGACGACCTTGCCCGCCGGGACGGTCAGCGAAACGCCGTCCACCGCGGTGAGCCCGCGCCGTCCGCCGTACCGGACGCTGACCGAATCGAAGACCAATTCGCTCATTCCGCCCCTCCCGCCACAACCGCAGCGCCCGCCGCTTCCGACAGTGCCGCATCCGGATGCCAGCACGCCACCCGATATTCCGGCGTGAGCACAGTCAGCTCCGGGTCCTCCTCACGGCACCGGTCCGTCGCGACCGGGCACCGGCTGGCGAACGCGCAACCGGTCGGCATCTGGTCCGGTTCCGGTGGGCGGCCGGGGATTACCGCGAGCGGCGCGTCCGGATCCGTCTCCAGGTCGAGCGTTGTGGCCAGCAGCGCCCGCGTGTACGGGTGCCGTGGCGTGCCGTCGGCGGGCAGGTCCTCCACGATCCGACCGGCGTACATCACCAGAATCCGTTCGCACGTCTGGGAAACGACCGCGATGTCGTGGCTGATCAGGATGATCGCGGTGTCCCGTTCGGCCCGAGTCTGGGCCAGCAGCCGCAGCAGCTGCCGTTGCACAGTCACGTCCAGCGCGGTCGTCGGCTCGTCCGCGATGATCAGTTTGGGGTCGCCCATCAGGCCCATGCCGATCATCGCGCGCTGCCGCATGCCGCCGGAAAACTCGTGCGGGTACTGTTTCGCCCGCCGTTCCGCCGCCGGGATGCGGACCGCGCGCAGCCGGTCGACCGCGCGCTCGAACGCCTTCGCCCGCGAAAGCCCTTGGTGCTGCTCGGAAACCTCGGCGAGCTGACGGCCGATCCGCCGGGTCGGGTTGAACGACGTCATCGGGTCCTGGAACACCATCGCCAGCGACGTCCCGAGCAGGGTGCGCAATTCGCGTTCCGGCGTGGTGAGCACCGGAGTGCCGGCGAAGTCCAGCCGATCCGCGGTCACCGAGCCGGGCGATTCGATCAGCCGCGACACCGCGAGTCCGGTCAAGCTTTTGCCCGAACCGGATTCGCCAACGACCCCGATCGCCTCGCCCGCGCGCACGGTGAAGCTGACGCCGCGCACCGGCACCGTCCAGCCGGTCGGACGAGGGAAGGCGACTTCCAGATTCTCGACCACCAGCACGGCGTCGTCCGTCGCGACTGGGTCCACTGTGGACTTTCGCCGCACCCGGGGAGTCAACCGTGGCAACCGGGTCCGCACCCCGATGACCCCGGCGACCGTCTCGCCGAAGAGGTTGAACGCGAGCCCGGCGAGGACCACCGCGAGGCCGGGTGCGAGCGCCGCCGCCGGGTTGACATAAATGCCGTTGAGGCCTTCGTTGAGCAGCCGTCCCCAGTCGTAATCCGGGGCCTGCACGCCGATCCCGAGGAACGACAGCCCGGAGAACGCCAGCAGCGAACCACCGGCGCCGATGGTGGCGTTGACCGCCAGCGGTTCCCCGATGTTCGGCAGGATATGCCGGAACAGCAACCGAATCCGGCCCACTCCGGCGACCCGCGCGGCGGACACGAAGTCCCGTCCGGCCACCGAGGCCGACAGCGTCTGGGTCAGCCGCGCGAACTGCGGAGCCAGCGCGAACCCGATCGCCATCACCGCGCCTTGCGTGCCCACCCCGAAAATCACCGCGAAGAACAGCACCAGCAGCAGTCCGGGGAACGCGACCGCGATGTTGATCGCCGCCGTCAGCAGCCTGCCGAGCGGACGCGGCAGCACCGCGGGCAGCATGCCCAGCACGAGACCGGTCGCGACGCCGAGTGCCGCGGCGATCAGCGCCAGCAGCACCGAAAGCCGGGTCGCCACCAGCGCGCGGTAGAAAATGTCGCGGCCCAGTTCGTCGGTGCCGACCCAGTGGTCGGCGGACGGACCCTGGCTGATCGCGTTCGTGTCGACCGCCGAAGCCGCGTCGTGCCACAGGATCGGGCCCAGCACGGCGACCGCGGCCACCAGCACGAGCAGGGCGGCCGCGAACGCGCCGAGCGGGGTGCGCACGGCGGCCAGCCACTGTTGTCCGCGCCGTTTCGCCATCTCAGTTCTCCCGGATCGTCGAACGCGGATCGAGGACCGCCAGCAGGAAGTCCACGACGAGGTTCACCAGCAGCACGCCGATGCCGTACACGAGCACGATCCCCTGCACCAGCGGGTAGTCCTTCTGCAGAATCGACTGCGAGATCGTCGAACCGAGGCCCGGCCAGGCGAAGACGTTCTCCACCAGCACGGTGCCCGCGACCAAGGTGGTGAGCATCATTCCGCCGAGCGTGAGCGTCGCGGTCAGCGCGTTCGGCAGCGCGTGCCGCAGGTAGACCAGCCGGGCGGGCAGCCGTTTCGCCCGTGCGGTGCGGACGAAATCGTTGCCCAGCACGGAAAGCGTCTCCACCCGGACGATCCGGGACAGCGTCGAGGTCGGACCGAGGGCCAGCGCGATGATCGGCAGCACCATCGAACCCGCCCCGTCGCGGCCCGCCACCGTGAACCAGCCGAGCTGCACCGCGAAGAACGCCACCAGCGCCACCGCGACCAGGAACTCCGGGATCGCGGCGAACAGCACCGTGATCGAGGTGAACCCCAGCTCGGCGCCGCGGCGACGGCCGCCGCGGGTCAGCACCGCGAAGGTCAGCCCGAGCGGGATCGCGAGCCCGATGACCACCACGAACGCGGGCAGCGCCAGCTGCAGCGTCGCGGGCAGCCGGTCGGAGATGACGTCGCTGACCGGCTGTCCGCTCAGCATCGACGTACCGAAATCACCGCGGAACAGCCCGGCGAAGTAGTCGAGGTACTGCTGCCACAGCGGATGATCCAGGCCCAGCGCGGCGCGGCGTGCGTTCACCAGCTCGGCCGGCGCGGTCAGGCCGAGCGCCGCGCGTACCGGATCGCCCGGGATCAGCTGGATCATCAGGAACGCCATGGTCACCAGCACCCACAGCGACACCACGAACCGGCCGAGGCGGCGGGCGCCGAAGGTCAGCCATGGGCTGACCTTCGGGCCCGCGACGGCGATGGCGCCGGTCATCAGGAGTACATCCGGATGGACGAGGGCTTCAGGTAACCGTTGCCGAGTTCGAACTTCGCGTTGCTGCCGAAGGTCGGGACCACCGAGTTCGCGAACTGGACGATGTCCTGCTTCGCGTACAGCGCCGATTCCGCGGCCAGCCAGTCCGCGCAACCCGCTTCCCCGGCTTGCGTGGCCGCCTTGGCGACCAGCGCGTTGTACTCCGGGTTCTTGATGTGCGCGAAGTTCGTGCCCTTCGGCGGTTCCCCGCCGGAGACGAACGGCACCAGCTGGCTGGGCAGGGTGAAGCCCAGCGGCGCCATCGAGATGTCCCATTCCCCGGTGGCGAACAACGCCTGGCTGATGCCCGGGCTGTCGACGCCCTTGAGCTTGACGTCGACGCCGACGGCCTTCCAGCCCTGCTGCATCAGCTCCGCGCCGGGGGCCATCGTCGGACCGGCCTGCGTGCCGTAGATCGCGGTCAGCGAGAGCCGCTTCCCGTCCTTCACCCGGATGCCGTCCGCACCAGGCTTCCAGCCTGCCTGGTCAAGGGCTGCTTTGGCCGCCGCGACATCGAACGCGGGCATCTTCCCGGTCGCCGAATCGCCCTCGCACGGCCGGGGTTCGATGGTGACCATGCCCTTGACCGGGGCGCTGCCGTCGCGGGTCAGCACCTTCGCGACCTGCGCGAGGTCGAGCGCCTGCGTCAATGCCCGGCGCATCGCCTGGTCGGCCCCGAACCGGCCGGGAGCCTGGTTGAAGAACAGCTCGCCGAACGGGGAGGTGAGATCGGCGTGGAACAGCCGCTGCGCGCGCAGCCGCTGCTGGTCCTGTCCGTTGATCGGGGCGGCGTTGACCTCGCCGGACAGCAGCAGGTTCGCCGTCGTGGTCATGTTCGGGATGATCCGGACGTTGACCTTGTCCGGCAGGCCCTTCTGCTTCGGATCGAACTGGCCGGGACCCCAGGTGTAGTCCTTGCGCCGGGTCAGCGTGTAGTGGTCGTTCGGGACGATCTCGGACATGGTGAACATGCCGGTGCCGTTCTCGCCCTTGGCGAGCGTCTTCCGGTCGGCCAGCCCCTTGGCGCAGACGATCGGCAGGCCGGAGAGGTTGCGGAGCAGGAACGCGTCCGGGGCCCCGCTGGTGACCTTGACCTTGCCCGCTTCAGCGACCGCCTTCGTGCCGCTCGTGACCGTGACCCCGGCGAGCGGCGATTTGTTCGCCGGATCGCCGATGTAGTTGATGTTCGCCGCCACGTCGTTCGCGGTCAGCGGGCTGCCGTCGGAGCAGGTGATGCCCTTGCGCAGAGTGAAGGTCGCCGTCGTCGTGGTGGCTTCCCACTTCTCCGCGAGCGCCGCCTCCGGCTGCCCCTTCGCGTCGAGGTTGATCAGGCTGTCGTAGAGAAACCCGTCGAGGTTGCGGGCGACCGACAGCACGGTGATCGCCGGGTCGAGCGTCCCCGGATCGGTCGGGATGGCATAGGTGAAGGTCTTGCCGTCGACCAGTTTCTGATTCGCGGTCCGGTCCGTCCCGGATTGCGCTGATCCCCCGCACGCGCTCACGGTCAAGGCCACCACGCCCGCCATCGCGGCGGTGAGCCGGGCAGTTTTCATGGGATTTCTCCTATGGGGTCGCGCTCTGGAGGTGGTCGATCGCCAGCCGGGCGGCGGCGCCGATGGACGCGTCGACCGCGGGAAGGCGGTCTTCGAGCGAATGCGCGCGAGTGAACACCGCGACCGCGAACCGGCGGCCGTCCCCCAGGGTCACCACGCCTGCTTCATTGCGGATTCCGGGCAGCGTCCCGGTTTTCGCCGCGATCCGGACGCCGGACGGGAAGCCGGACGACAGCCGGTGCGGCCAGATCTGCTGTGCCATGATCGTGCGAACCCGTTCGCAGGCCTCGGGTTCGCCCGCCCGGTCGGTCCAGATCGCGTCGAGCAACGTCGTGATCTCGCGCGGCGTGGACGACGTGGTGCGTTCCGGGTCCCGCACCGAAAGCTTGTCCAGCTGCTCCGGCGTGGCATTGCCCAGCAGGGCTTCGAGATCGGAATCCGGGGTGCCGCCGAGATCCGCGACGACGGACGCGAACAGGTCCTCGCAGCAGCCGATCAGCCGCGTGCGGGCGAGGCCGAGATCGCCCAGCACGCGGTCCACGGTTTCCTGGCCCAGCCGGTGGTAAAACACGTCGGTCGCGGCGTTGTCGCTCATGGTGAGCATGAAATGCGCGAGGTCGCGCCAGCTCATCTCGACGTCGTCGGCGCAGCCCGCGGTGCCGATCCCGCCGATCCGGTACCGCGCGGTCACCTTGGTGCGTTCGGTGTCGTCCAGCCGTCCGGCCGCGACCTCGCGGGCGTAAGCGACCGCTACCGGGATCTTGAACACCGACGCGAGGACGACCGGGTCGTCCCCGCCCGCGGAGACTTCGGGACCTTGCACGCCGATTTCCCGTGCGTGCAGGAATCCTTCCGCGCCAGCGTCGGCGAAGACGGCCTCGATCTGTGCGCGGACCTCGCTCACTTCGCGACCCGTCGGTCGGCGCGTCCAGTGTGGATGAACTGCGCGCGGCCGGTTCCGTCGTCGCCGACGAACGCGTGCGCCATGTAGATGCCCGGAACCTGCGGAACCATCGCGACGAACGTGTCGCCCTTGCACGGCAACAGTTCCTCCTTCCCCGAGGGCGCGCCGATTTCGGCGAAGATGCCCTTCGGGGTGCGCTCCATCCAGAGCTTGCCGTCTTCCTCGGTGACGACGGTGTCAGCGACCATCGACGAGTACTCGCCCACGTACCGGGACAGGTCGGCCGGAGCCTCGGCGGGATTCGGCTCGGGCAGCGGCGGAACGGTGACGCCGGCGAGTTCGTCCAGCAGTTTGGTGAAGATCTCCTGGTACACGTGCATCGGCTGGCCGCCGTTGGTCAGCAGCGCGATCGCCACGCCCTGCTCAGGCACCACGCGCAGGAAGGCCGACTGGCCGATGGTGCCGCCGTCGTGGCCGATCACCTTGCCGCCGTCCCAGTCGAAAAGCATCCAGCCGAGACCCCAGTGGGCCGACATGACGCCGAGGTAGGGCACCGCCGTCTGCGGTTCGCGCATCGCGAGCAGCGACTCCGGCAGGACCACCTGGGTGCCGTCGTCGGCCTTGCCCTCGTTCAGGTGCATCCGGACGAAGGTGAGCAGGTCGCGCGGGCGCATCGCGAGCGTCGAACCGGCAGGCGAGTTCGAGCGGGTGAGCGCCCAGACCGGCGCGGGCACCGGGTCCTCGTCCGGTTTCGGGGAGACGTGGCCGATCGCGGCGCGGTAGCGGATCGCGTCGTACGGGCCGGACGCCGCGTGGGTCAGGCCGAGCGGGGCGAAGAGGTGCTCGCGCACGCAGTCGTCCCAGCATTTGCCGCGCAGCACCTCGACGACGCGGCCGAGCACGCAGTAACCGGCGTTGTTGTAGGAGAACCGCTCGCCGGGCGGGAAAAGCTGCGGCACGTCGGACAGCGTCGCGACGAGCTTTTCCACGCAGTCGTCGCCGGGTCCGGTGTCGGTGAAGATGTCGCCCTCGAAACCGGCGGTGTGACAGGTCAGCTGACGGACGGTGATCGCGGCCGCGGCTTCCTCGTCGCCGAGCGCGAACTCCGGCAGGTAGTCGCGCACCGGCCGGTCGAGATCGAGGCGGCCCTCGTCGACGAGCTGCATGGCCAGCGTGGTCGTCCACACCTTGGTGATCGATCCGATCTGGAACACCGAGTCCACAGTGGACTCAACGCCGGTGCCCTGGTTCACCACGCCCGCCGCGTGGTCGATCACCTCGCCGTCGGCGAGCACCGCGATCGCGGCTCCGGGAACCTGATGTTTCGCGAGCAGCGCGGCGAAATTCTCCTGAAGCCAGGTTTCGATTTCGGAAATTTTCGACATGGGCACCTTCTGTCCGGGGGAGGGTGGACCGGCGTTTCGGAAATGCTAGGACCGTGGCGGACGTCACTAGTTCGTCCGGACCGAGGAGAGCGCGAGGAAAGTTCCTCCGCTCCGACGAATCAGGCCGCTCGCAGCGACTCCACCGCCGTCGCCGCGGCGAACCCGATGAACGCGTCCCGCTCGGGCACCCGGGAACGGGAATCCTCGGCGCGGGTGAACACCGCGACCGAGTACCGGCCGCCGTCCGGGTACTCGACCACGCCGACCTCATTGCGCACGGCAGGCAGCGTCCCGGTCTTGCCACTGGTGCGGATCCCGTCGTCCGGGAACCCCGAACGCAGGCGGTGCGGCCAGACCTGCAGTTCCATCCAGCGCCGGACGTCCGCGCACGCCTCCGGCGCGGCCGCCTCGTCCCGCCAGATCAGGCCGAGCAGCCGGGTCATCTCGGCGGCGGTGGTCCGGCGGGATTTCTCCGGTTGCAGCGCGCGCAATCCGGAAACCTGTTCGTAGGTCAGTTCGGCGAGCGCGCGTTCGTCGTCCTCGTACGAGACGCCGAGGTCTTCGCCGATGGTGGCCAGCAGTTCGCCGCAGTCCATCGACACGACCGTTTGCGTCAATCCGAGACGCCGTAACGTGCTGTTCACCGCGTCCTTGCCGACCTCGGCGAGAATCAGGTCGGTGGCGACGTTGTCGCTGATTCCGATCATCAGAATCGCCAAATCGTGCCAGGACATCAGGACTTCGTGCCGGAAGGTGGCGAGACCGTACGGGCTCGGCGTCGGATGCCCCGGCTTGACGGAAATCCGGGTGCCGAGATCGAGTGTCCCGTCGGCGGCTTGGCGGGCGAGTTCGAGCGCGATCGGGACCTTGAACACCGACGCGGGGACGACCGGGACGTCCTCGCCGATGCCGAGGCTGCGGGTGCCGTCGACCTCGGCGGCGTGCAGCCGGACCTCGACGCCGACCTCCTTGGCGCGGCGGGCGATCGTTTCGGATGCGGTGGCCATGACCCTCCTGTCTACTGTGGACTTCTCCGGCAGCAGGCAGGAAGTTCTTGGTGCGCCCCGGAAACCGCGCTGGTCCGGCCTGCCGATTTCCCATTGTGTGGGAGGTCGGCCGCCCCGGGGTTGGTGCGATCGCAGGAAGGTTGCGCGGCGTTTCCCGTCAGGAGAGCAAGACGGGCTCAGACTTCCTCGGGTTTTTCCACCCGCGGCAGCAAATGCAACTGCACCATCGCCGCGAACCGGTCGCCCGGATCGTCGAGATCGATGCCGCCGACCTCGGCGAGCCGGCGCAACCGGTACCGGAAGGTGCTCGGATGCACGTACGCGGCGGCCGACGCGGCACTGATGTCCCCGAACGAATCGAGCCAGCACCGCAGCGTGTGCACCAGCTGGGACTGATGTTTGGTGTCGTACTCCAGCAGCCGCGCGATCGGCCCGGTCGCGACGTCGCCGCGCGCCGCGGAAAGATCGGCCAGCTCCAGCATCAGTGCCTCGATGTGCGCGTCCTCGGAGGTGATCACCCGCTTCGAACCGCCGTTGGTGAGCAGCACCCGCAACGCGCGATCAGCCCCGTCGCGGGACGCGTGCAGCCCGGAACCGTCGAGCGCCAGCGGGCCGATGCCGATCGCCGCGGCGACCCGGCGGCCGGTGCGCTCCAGGAAGGTCGACGCGACGCGGACCGAGCGTTCGCGGCAATCGCCGTGGTTCCCGGGCATCGGGACGATGCCGTACGCGACATCGCCGACCAGCGCTACCGCCGATCGGGGCTGAACGGCGCTGAGGTGCATGGCGAACGCGTCGGCGACCCGTTGCCGCTCGGCGACCAGCCGGATGTCGTCGTCGGGCGCTTCGAGCAATCCCATGGCGAGCACGATCGTGGGCTGCCCGAGCAACCCGAGCCGCGCGATCGCTTCCTGCGCGCCGGAACCGCCTTCGAGCGCCGTGCTCACCAGATCGGCCCGCAGCCGGCGTTCGACGTCGGCGCCCGCACGCAGTCGAAGCATATGCAGCGCAACGATTTTCGAGGCGTCGATCAAGGCCGCAGTGCGTTCTTCACTTAGCTCTTTGTCGACAGCGGCCCAAATCGACCCGAGGATCTCGTCACCGGCCCGGACCGCGAGCGCGGCCCGGATCATGACGATCTTCTTGTCGTAGCCTTCGCCCGGATAGACGTAGACCGGACCCTGGTCGCGGTAGAGCCGCTCGAAAATGCCGTCTTTTTCCAGCTGGCGAGTGAAGCGTTCGGGCACCTGGCGGCCGAGGATCGTCTCGACCCGGGAGGGATCGGCCTCGTCCTGACGGCCGGAGAACGCGAGCACGCGCGAGTTGCGGTCCTCGATGGTGACCGGGGCGTCGAGCAGTGCGGCGACGGCGTTGGCAAGCGCGAAAAGGTCGCCGGACGGCATCCCGCCGAGGGTCTGCGGGGACACGTCGCCGACGTCGCCCTCGGCGAGCAGCGTGCGGAGCATGGCGGCCAACTGCGCCCACGACGCGCCGCTGGCGAGCCCGAGCAGCGCGACCCCGGATGCACTGGCCGCCCGGGTCAGCTCCGGCGAGGCGGCGACCGGCGACCGCACGACCAGCGCGGCGGCCCCGCGCGCCGCGACCGTGTGCAGCAGCTGCCCGATCTCGGCGGATTCGCGCACGCCGACCCCGAGCACCACCGCCTGTGCCGGGAACTCGGCGTCGTCGTGCGGGTCGTGGATCACCACGCCGCCGAGCTGCCGTCGCGTGTCGCGGCCGACCGCGACCGGCTCGAGGAGCACGTCCCCGAGCGCTTCGAGGACGCGTCCCAGACTCGTGTGCGGTTTGCTCGGCACCGGTGTCAGCACCCCCGAAGGTAGATCCGGCCTCGCCCGGACCGGCTGGTCCGATCCGACCAAATCTACCTCCGGAATTCGTAGCGGGCTACGAACCGATCCACACCTTTTCCGAGGTCACCTCGTCCAGCAGATCCGGAATCGGTGCGACGCCGAGGCCCGGTCCGGTCGGCACCGGAAGGTGGCCGCCGGACAGCACGAACGGTTCGGTGATGTCGGTCCGGTAGAACCGGTCGGACGCCGAGGTGTCGCCGGGCAGGGTGAAGTTCGGCAGCGAGGCCAGCGCGACGTTCGCCGCCCGGCCGAGGCCGGTTTCGATCATCCCGCCGCACCACACCGGGATCCCGTGCGCCGCGCACACGTCGTGCACCCGCCGCGCCTCCAGGTAACCGCCGACGCGGCCCGGTTTGATGTTCACGATCTGGACCGCGCCGAGCTTGATCGCGTCCGCTGCCGCGCGCGCCGACACGATCGACTCGTCGAGGCAGATCGGCGTCTGGATCCGGCGCGCCAGTTCGGCGTGGCCGAGCACGTCCTCCTCTTCCAGCGGCTGCTCGATCAGCAGCAGGCCGAACGGGTCGAGGCGGGCCAGCTGCGGCGCGTCGCCGAGGGTGTACGCGGTGTTCGCGTCGACCTGCAGCAGCACGTCGTCGCCGAAGCGTTCGCGGACCGCGCGCACCGGCTCGACGTCCCAGCCGGGCTCGATCTTCAGCTTGATCCGCACGTAGCCCTCGTCGAGGTACCCGCCCACGACGTCGAGCAGCTGCGGAATCGTGTCCATGATCCCGACCGAAACGCCGCACGGCACGGAATCGCGCACCGAACCCAGCTCGGCGGCGAAAGACCGTTCGTGCGCACGGAGTTCGGCGTCGAGCACCGCCATCTCCAGCGCGCCCTTGGCCATCCGGTGGCCCTTGAACTTCGCCAGCAGCGGCGTCACCTTCGCCGCGGTAATGTCGTCCTCCGCCAGCAGCGCTGGCACCAAGTGGTGGCGCAGCACGTGTTCGGCCCCGTCGTTGTACTCCGAGGAGTACAACGGCCCGGCCATCGTCACGCACTCGCCCCAGCCCTCGCCGGTCGGCGTGACCGCGCGCAGCAGCAAGAGTTCGCGGACGGACTGGGTGCCGAACGAAGTCCGGAACGGGGCGACGAGCGGCATCTGCACCCGGCGCAGTTCCACACCGCTGAGTTTCACTGCTCCTCCTTGGAAATCACGTAAAAGCCGGCTCGGTCGAAGCCGGTCACCCGGCCCCCGGCGGCCATCAGCCCGCCGAGCACTTCGCGCAGCGCGGCCCGCCAGGCGGCGGCTCGGCCGGGATCGGTGGTGCGCAGGCCTTCGATGTCGGGCGGGACCGCGACGAGCGTTACCGGGCCCTCGGCGGAACCGGCGGCTGGGCCACCGTCCGCGGCCACTTCAAGGGCCACCGTCGCACCTTGGTCGAGCAATGCCTTGGCGTCCGTGCGGATCGGCTCGCCGAACGCCGCGTTCCGCACTGCCGGGCTGGTCAGTTCCCAGGACACCATCAGCCGGTCGGTGTCGCCCGAACCGTTGATCCCGTCCGTCATCGGACCGTAGAAATCCCGCAGATAACGCACCGGAAGCGCGCCGAGCTTGCCGAGGTTGAAATACGCGTTGCGGCGGACCAGTGGGTCAAAAGTCCATTTGACCGCCGAGACCTCCTGCTCCAGCGCCCAGCCCCGTTGATGCAATTTCAGCGCATAGCCAATTCCACGCCCCGCACCGGCCTTGGCGACTCCGGCGATGTGACTGTGCAGGCTGCCCTTTCCGGGATTGCCGAAGAATCCGACGCACGCGCCGAGCAGTTCACCGTCGGCAAAAGCGCCTGCCACGTAATTCCCCGCCGACGAAAGCGCGCGCAGCAGCTCCGTCGTCACCGGGCGAGTGCCCGGCGCGGACCGCCAGATCGTCTCGAACAGCACTCCGACCGCGGTCATTTCCGCGATCTCGGTGATTTCCCGGACTTCGACCCCCGAGGCGACGGCGGCCGCCCGCGCGGCCTCGACCGCTTCCGCCGCGACGGGTCTTTCCGTGTTCATCGCAAGATTCGTCACGGGATGATCCTTTCCCGGCTTCCCTCGGTGAGTCACCGTCGTGCTCGACCAGAATCGCCCGCCGGATTCGTCGGAACCGACGGACTCCCCTTCGTCAGCACGTTCTCCACCAACGCGGCTAGCAACGCCGTCCGCCGCGGCAATTCCTCGACCAGGACATGTTCGTGATCCGCGTGTGCGCCGCCGCCGACCGCGCCGAGGCCGTCGAGTGTCGGCACACCCAATCCCGCCGTGTAATTGCCGTCCGAAGCGCCGCCGACGGCCGCCTCGGTCAATTCCGGCAATCCCAGTTCCGCGGCCAATTCCTGCGCCAGCCCGAACAAAGCGGCCGAAGACACCGCGTCCAACGGCGGACGGTTGATTCCGCCAGTGACCCGGACCTGCGCGTCCGCCAGCACCGGTTGCAACGCACGGATCTCGCGGTCGACGCGGAGTTGTTCTTCCTCGTTCCACACCCGCACGTCGACCTCGACCGCGGCTGCCGCGGGCACGGTGTTTACCGTGGTACCAGCCGAAAGCACCGTCGGAACCACGCTGGTGCCGCGCTCCCGATCGGCGAGCCCGGCGACCGCGAGCACCTGATGCGCGATCTCGATCCCGGCGTTGATCCCCTTCTCCGGTTCAAGCCCGGCGTGCGAGGCGCGTCCGGTCACCTCGATCCGGTAGTGGGAAACGCCTTTGCGGCGGGTCTTGATCGCGCCACCGTCTGCCGCCGCTTCGAGTACGAAGGCCGCCGCGCAGCCGCGTGCCTCTTCCTCGATCAGCCCACGCGACGACGGCGAGCCAAGCTCCTCGTCGCCAGTGACCAAAATAGACAGTCCACTTCGGTCATTAAGCGACGCCGCGACGTGCAACGCCATCACGACGCCGGTCTTCATGTCGAAGCAGCCCGGACCGCGCAAAACACCGTCCTGCACGGAAAACGGATGCGTCTCCAGCGAGCCCATCGGCCAGACCGTGTCGTGGTGCCCGAGCAGCAACACCCGCGCCGGTCCGTCGCCGAACCGCCAGCGCAGATGCGTCCGTCCATCCAGGACGATCCGTTCCGGCTCCACGCCGAGCAATGCCTTGCCAACCTCGGTCAGCACGTCCGCACTGTGCGCCACCGCGTCGAGGTCGGAGGACGGGGATTCACAGCACACCAACGTTTCGATGTCGGCGAGCAAAGCGTCCACATCGAACTCGGTCATCGCGGCTCACCCCGCAGCGGCTGGCCCGGGAACGCGTCGGTGAGCAGCTGGCCGTCCCGCACCACCGGAGTGCCCGAGACGAACAGGTGCCGCACGCCGACGGCAGGCCGGGTCGCGTCGAAATACGTTGCGGTGTCAGTGAACGTGGCCGGGTCGAGGACCACGATGTCCGCGTCCGCGCCGACGTTCAACCGGCCCTTGGTCCGCGCACCCGGCGCGACCTCGTCCAGCACCCGCGCGGGCAGGTAGGAGCAACGCCGGAACGCCTCCAGCCAGGTCCAGACCCCGGCCTCGCGCACCATCAGCCGCAGCGATTTGGAGAACGTCCCCGCCGTACGCGGATGCGTCGCGCCACCGGGCGGCAGCGGCCATTCCGTGGATTCGTTCGCCCCGTTCTGCCAGTACACCGGCATCGCGTCGCTCGCGACGATCGAGTCCGGGAATGCGAGCGCCTGGTGCAGCAGGGTGCGGTCCACCGGGTCGTCCTCGTCGAGGAACTCCAGGATGCACGGCGCCCCCGGCGTCTCGGCCCGGACCTGCAGCAACCGTCCCTCGTCCGCGATCCGCTCGCCGGTCTCCAGCAGGATCACCCGGGACGGGTTGAGGCCCTTCATCTTCAGCCGCTCCGGCGAGATGAAAGCCGCGCCGACCGCGGTGCTGCCCGCGCCGTACGGATAGGCCTCGACCGTCACCCGCGACCCGGCGGACCGGCCCGACTCCAGCGCGGCGAGCACACGGTCGACGTGCCGTCCGGAAGTGCTGTTGACGTGGCAGTGGTGCATCGCCGCGCCGGTCTCGGCGGCGACGATCGCGATCTCCTCCGACCCGTCGGCCGGCGTGCCTGGATCGACCTCGACCAGCTCGCGGACGTGCGTGTACGTCGGCGCTTCGGCCTGCTTAGCCAGCTTCGCCAACGCCAGGAACTCAGCCGGATCGCTGGCCGGCGCGTACCCGAGCAGCACGCCGACGCCCAGCGCGCCCGCCGCCAGCTCACCCTCCACAAGGGACAGCCAGGCAGCCAGCTCCGTCTTCGACGACGACCGCTGCCACTCCGGCATGCCAAGCACGGAGAGCCCGGTGTTGATGTTCGCGTCCGGCTCGATGCCCGCGAGCACCTTCGCCCGCGCGGAACCCCACGAGGCCGAGAACCCGTAGTGCAGCGGACGACCGGCCGCGGCCGCCTCGGCGTAGGCCCGTTCGACCGGCATCAGCCCGGCCTCCAGGTCGAGCGCCGTCGTGACGCCGTCCATCGCCTGCAGCCGCTGTCCGGCGATCGAGTGCACGTGGCTGTGCAGATCGATGAACCCCGGCCCGACGATGTACCCAGCGACGTCGATCTCGACCTGGTCGTCCGCGCTCGGCAGTCCCGGTCCGACCGCGATCACCTTGCCGTCGGATACCAGCACGTCAGCTGTGCCGTCGAAGCCCGTAGCCGGGTCGATCACGCGACCGCCACGCAGCAGTGTCCGCATGCTTGCCTCCTCGCCTCGCTGCTGGCGACCCTAGGAGGTTTCCCGGACAGTCCGTTCGTACGCGCGGACGAATCCGGGGCGGCAGATCTATCCGCGCGCACAAATCGGAATCCGCTGTGCCCGGCTCCCCGGCGGCCTTAAGCTGCGCACATGGCCTGCCGGATCACCGAACTCGTCCTCGACTGCGCCGACCCGCGACGGATGGGTGATTTCTGGTGCGAAGTCCTCGGCTACGTCGAACTCGGCTGGGACGGCGAGGACCTGGAAATCGGCCCGCCCGGAGCCGGTTTCGGCGGCCCGCAGCCGACGCTGATCCTCAGCCGCAGCAGTGACCCGAAACCCGCGAAACTGCCGCTGCACCTGGACGTGAACCCGACCGACCGCGACCAGGACGCGGAACTGGAACGCCTGCTCGCGGCCGGTGCCCGGCCCGCCGACGTCGGCCAGACCGGCGAGGAGTCGTGGCACGTGCTCGCGGACCCGGAGGGGAACGTGTTCTGTCTGCTCCGTCGCCGCGTGGACCCAGTGTCGTGAGTGACTGTCCCGGTTCTAACCGGGATTAGCACTCACGACCCCACCCACTCCTGGTACCTGAACTGCCCGCCCCGCACCAGCTCGTCGGCGAACTCAAACCCACCCCGCCGCACCCGCCCCACCGAGGGCACCGGGAAATGCGTCGGCAGCAAGACCGCCCCGCTCCCCAGCAACTCCCTCCGCACCTCCGCCGCCTCACCCGGCTCCACGCAGTACCGCGTACTCAGCTCCGGATGCCGGACCTGCACCCCGTGATGCATCGTGTCCCCAGCCAGCAGAATCGTCCCCGCACTGCCGCGAACCCGCACGCACACGTTCCCCGGCGTGTGCCCGGCCGCCGGAACAAGCTCCGCATGCTTGCCCACCACCGCGTCCGGAGCGACAAAGCTCAACTGTCCAGCCCGCTCGATCGGCAGGACACTGTCAGCCAGGTAGTCGCCGGTCCGCTGCATGGCCGCCGCACCGGCTTCACTCGACCAGTAGCGGAACTCCTCCTCGACCACGAAGTGCGGCGCAGCCGGGAAAGCCAGCTCCTGCTGGGTAGTCACGGCGCCGACGTGATCGGCGTGCAGATGCGTGAACACGACGGCGTCGACGTCCCGCAGCCCAGTCGCGAGGAACTGCCGCATCCACCGGTCCGGCAGCTGGTCGAACTCCGCGCGCCGACGGTCCTTCCCCGCCCCGACGCACGCGTCGACCAGCAGCACCTCGTCCGCCGAGCAGACGAGGAACGACTGGATGACGAAGACCAGCTTCCCCGTCGCCCGGTCGAACCACGGCTCCTGGGCGTACCAATCGGCCAGGTCCGGCTCGAGTCCCGGGAAGAACTCCCCCGGGTCGATCAGCAGCCGATCGTCCTCGATCAGCGGAACGACCGCGACGTCACCGAGATCGAACCAGTGCGCCATCCCGCTCCTTCCTCGTGCTCGCTCGCACCCGGCTCAACCCCACCGCGCAGCCGATCGCGACGAGCACCGGAACGGCGGTCGCCAGGACGATGGTCTGGGCCGACAACGCCAGCGCGAGCAGGGCACCCGCGACACCCGGCCCGACGATCGACCCGATGCGCCCGAGCGCGGCAGCCCAGCCGACGCCGGTGGTGCGAGTGCGCACGGGATAGATCGAGACCGCGAGGGTCAGCTGGCCGATCTGCCCGGCGGTGACCCCGAACCCGGCCCCGGCCAGCAGCACGAACAGCAGCACCTCGCCGACCGGAACCGTCGCGACGAGCACCATGCACACCGCGCCGATGGCGGGCATCAGGATCAGCGCGCGGGCGATCCCGATCCGCGCGGCCAGCGGAATGAGCACCAGGCCGCCCGCGATCCCGCCGAGGGTCAGGAACGCAAGGCCCAGCGGGGCTTTCCCGGCGGCGAAGCCGTATCCGGTGAGCAGCGTCGGAACCCAGGAGATCAGGACGTACGCGGTGATGAAGATGAGGAACGAGAACGCCCAGATGAGCGACGTCGGCAGGCGCAGCCCAGGCCCGAACAGCCTGCTCACCTTGGCCTCCTGCTTCGCGCTGGTCGCGACCACCGGCTCCTGAGCAGGCAGCACCACCGCCATGACCGCGGCCAGCAGCAGCGGAGCCAGCCCCGCGATGTAGAAGACTCCGGCGGAGCCCACGCTGTGCAGCAGCTTGCCGCCGAAGAACCCGCCGAGGCTGCTCCCGGAAGCAAGACCGAGCGTCACCGCCACGGAGACCAGCTCCCGGCGTCCCTCCGCACTGTGTTTCGTCGCGAGCGCCACCCCGGCCGGCAGCACCAGCCCGAGGCCGAGCCCGGTCACCAGTCGGGTCGCGGCGAAGACCGGCATCGATTTCAGGTGCAGGATCACGGCGGTCAGCACGGTCGCGGCCGCGAAGATCAGGACGCCGGTGAGCACCACCGACCGCGCCTTCATCCGGGCCCCGACGTAACCCGCGGCCAGGTATCCGACGACGACCCCGATGTTGGTCAGCACCAACGGCAGGGTGAAGGCGGCGGGAGCGGTCCCCCATTCATGGGACAGCGTCGGGATCGTGAACGACAGTGCGGCGGTGTCGAAGCCGTCGAGGAGGACAGCGAGGAAGCAGAGCAGGACGACAGGCCAGTGGATACCGGGCTTGCTCATGGCGTGTTCTCCAGTGCGTGCGTGATCCGGAAGCTGGATTGCGTGCCCGGCGAGCCGGACCGCGCGAATTCGGTCCACCACAAGCGCATCTGGGCCCCGAGGCGTTCGACTTCGGCCCAGCTCGTGTCGCCCAGCATTGGGCTGTCGCGCCAGGACTCGCGGGTGCCCAACAGGAAAGGCAGTTCGAGGCAATGGATCGCGCCGAATCCGCCGTGCTCCGGACTCCAGGCGAACTCATAGGAGTACGCCGCCCCGCCATACTGCTCAGCCAACGCACGGGACGGACGGCCGAACAGCGGCTCGGTCTGATCCACGATCGCCTGCCGGATCTCGGCGTCCTGAACCCCGATCGCGAAGGCCGAACACTCTTGCGTCGTGTACCCGATCATCAAGTCCGGCAACGGTTCGGACAGGCGCACGTCGAGGTCGACGAGCCCGAAAGGCGGCCGGGTCGACGTCGGATCCTTCGCGGCGTTCCACCGAAGCGTGCGCTGCTGCGCGGCCAGCAACTGCTCGACGGACGCGGTCGCCGGGTCCTCGCCGAGCGTATCGGCGAAATACCGGCCGATCTCCAGCGCTTTCGCGCGCGTCTGGATGATCGCGGGATCCGGGGAACTCTGGACGATCGCCCGCCGGATGAGCGGACGGCTTTCCGGCCTGGACAGCAAGGCGAGCGTCGAAAGCGCTCCCGCGGACTGCCCGAAGACGGTGACATTCCCCGGATCGCCACCGAACGCCGCGATGTTGTCCCGCACCCATTCGAGCGCGAGCGTCTGGTCCGCCAGGCCGAGATTGCCCTCGCTGACCCCCTCGTGGACCAGGTAACCGAACACCCCGAGCCGATAGTTGACCGACACCACGACGACGTCACCGTCCGCCGCGAGCCGTCCGCCGTCGTACCAGGGAAGAGTGCCGCCGCCGCTCAGGAAACCACCGCCGTGCAGCCACACGAGCACCGGACGCGCCCCGGTCAACGCAGGAGTGGCGACGGCGAGGTAAAGACAGCCCTCGGACTGGGGCGGTTCCTCCGTCGGCGGCCCCATCGCCGCCTCCAGCCGCGAGTTGAGCTGCGGGCAGATCGGGCCCGGCAGCACGGCGTCGGACGAGTGCGCGGCAGGCCGCGGCGGCTGGAACCGCTCAGCGGTGCCGTATCGCACGCCGCGGAAACGCAGGACGCCGTCGGGACCGGACGGCGGATGGGCAGTGACAGGCTGGCGCTCGGGCATCTCGGCTCTCCTTTGAGCGTGCGTCCGACGCCGGCCCGGAGACCGCCGTCGACCCGCAGTCAGGCTAAGAAAGTCCGGAATGCCTGGCCAATGCTCTTTGCCACCCGAGACATGCTCGCCCGGCTATACCCGGGCTGCCTCACCGAGTAACGCGACTCCCCGCCTCGACCGGTTCGGCGCGAGCCCGCACCGCCCGGGACGAACGCGGTTCGCTCCGCTTACCCCCGCCGGAGAAGACCTCCGCGAGCTTCCCGATCAGCATCCCCAGCAGCGGAAGCCAGATCGGACACAGCATCAGCACCAGCAGCGGCCCCATGATCTTGAAAATCTCCAGGAATCCGTGCATTTCAGCGTTCCGCCTTCTCGTTCTCGGCCAGCAGCGTCGCGAGCGCGCGCACCGCGCGGTGCTGCAGTGCCCGGACGCTGTTGGGGTTCTTGTTCATCGTTTCGGCGACCTCGGCGACGGACAGTCCGGCGAAAAACCGCAGCCGCAGGCATTCGCGCTGTGGTTCGCTGAGGCCGGACAGACAGCGCCGGAGCGTGGCGGCTTCGATCCGGGCCAGTGCGAGCCGGTCGGCTCCGCCCCGGACGTCCGGGCCGTCGTGGTCTTTTCCGTCGAGCAGTTCACGCCGGTAGCGGGCCGATTTTCGGTGGTCGCGCAGCAGGTTGTCGGCGATCGTGTACAGCCAGCCGGTGAACGAGCCGACGTCCGGGCGGAAGTCCGGCAGCTTCCGCCACGCGCGCAGGAACGCCTCGCTCGTCAGGTCCTCCGCCACCGTCGCCGTCGGCACGCGCATCCTCAGGTACCGGAAGACCGGCGACGCGTGTTCCTGGTAGATGACGGCGAACGCGGCCTGGTCGCCCGACCGCGCCCGCCCGAGCAGCTCCGTCTCCACCGGGCCTCAATCCTGTAGCCGCAGCGCCGCGACCGGGCACGCTTGCACCGCCGCGTCAACGAACTGCCGGTCCGCCTCCGGCGGGGTTTCGTCGAGGACCTGCACCACGCCCTCGTCCCCGACCTCGAAGAACTGGTCCGCCATCGCCTCGCACATGCCGAGGCCTTCGCACCTGCCGTAGTCCGCGACGATCTTCATCACGCCGCCTCCCGCACCACGGGCACGAAGTCGACCTTGTCCCGCACGCCGCAGTCCGGGCAGGTCCAGTCGTCCGGGATGTCCGACCACGCCGTCCCAGCGGCGAAGCCCTCCAGCTCGTTGCCCTCCGCGACGCGGTAGACGTAGCCGCAGCCGGGGCACCGCGCGGCGTCCACGTCGTCGGCCAGCTTCGACCGGGTGTCCGCGGCGGGCTCCGCCTCGGCGGCCGCGACGACGGGGTACTTCTTCAGCAGCGACGGCAGCTTGCCCGGCTGGACGTTCGCCTGCCGGAGGTCGCCGTCGAAGTGCCGGTAGACCCGCGGATCCATCACCTTCCGGAACCACGCCGGGACCAGCGCGACGACCATCATCCCGGTGTAGCCGGTCGGCAGGACAGGGCTTTCCTTGAAATCGCGCAGGGTCTGGAACCGGCGCGTCGGGTTCGCGTGGTGATCGCTGTGCCGCTGCAGGTGATACAGCAGCACGTTCGTCGCGACGTTGTTCGAGTTCCAGGAATGCGCCGGGGTGACCCGCTCGTACCGGGTCTTCGCGCCGTGGGTGACCTGCTTGCGCAGCATCCCGTAGTGCTCCATGTAGTTCACGATCTCCAGCAGCGAGAACCCGAACACGGCCTGCACCACCAGATACGGCAGGATCCCGACGCCGAGCCACGCGGTCAGGACGCCCCACAGCACCACGCTCATCAGCCACGCGTTGAGCACGTCGTTGCCGAGGTGGAACGGGTGACTTCCCTTGCGGGCATAGCGTTTCCGCTCGACACCCCAGGCACTGCGCAGCGAGCCGAAGACCGTACGCGGCCAGAACCGGTAGAAGCTTTCGCCAAGCCGACTCGACGCCGGGTCCTCCGGAGTCGCGACACGGACGTGATGCCCGCGGTTGTGTTCGATGTAGAAATGCCCGTAGAAACACTGCGCCAGCGCGATTTTCGCGGCCCAGCGTTCGGTGCTTTCCCGTTTGTGGCCGAGTTCGTGCGCGGTGTTGATCCCGATGCCGGCGACCGTGCCCAGCGTGATCGCGAGCCCGATCTTGCCGCCGACGGAAAGACCGCCTTGCGCGAGCACCCAGGCGCCCACCACGAAACCGGCGTACTGCAGCGGCAGGAACAGGTAGGTGATCCAGCGGTAGTAGCGGTCCTCCTCCAGCGCCTCCATCACCTCGTCCGGCGGATTGGTGTGGTCGTAGCCCGCGACGAGGTCGATCAATGGGACGAGGACCAGCACCACGAGCGGGCCGAGCCACAGCGCGGCTTCGGCTCCGGTCGCGGCGTGCAACCCGATCGCGCCGAACGGAAGCAGCGGCACCACCAGCCCGAGCAGCCACAGATGGCGCTTCCGGTCGTGCCAGGCGGCTTCGCCGTTCGCTCCGGCGAGGCGGTACTTCTTCATGGCGGCCTCCTGTCGTTTTCCCGAAGGTAGGAATCCGCGTGCGGCGAAGCACTGTGCGCGAAACCGAAACGTCCGGCTGCGTTGGGTCCCGGGCACGAACCGGGCGTACGGTGCTGCCTGTGACGTCGACGGCTGCCGCCACGCTGGCCAAGGTCGCGGACTCGGTCCTGGCCGAGGTCGCGCTGCTCTGCGCGCGGATCGTGGAGGAGATCGCCGAGGCGGTGCCGGTGCTCGCGCCCGACGCACAGGCCTGGGAGCTGCTGGAGAACTCGGTCCGGGAAAACCTCGTCGCCGCGCTGGGCGTGCTGAGCGGCGCGACGAAGCCCGAGGACGTCGGTGCGCCGCCCGCCGCGCTGGAGTTCGCTCGGCGGCTGGCGCAGCGCCGGGTGCCGATCACCGCGATGCTGCGCGCGTACCGGCTCGGCCAGGCCGCCTTCCAGCAGGAGATGATCGCCCTGATCGCCGCCGAACCGGCGCCGACCGCGGAGATCTCAGCCGCCGCCACCGACCTGTCCCACGTCGCCTTCACCTACATCGACAAGATCTCCGAGGAGGTCGTCGAGGCCTACCAGCTGGAACGCGACACCTGGCTGCGGCATCGCAACGCGGCCCGGCTCGCGAAGGTGCAGGCCGCGCTGTCCGGCAAGCCCGTCGACGCCGCCGACGTCGAGAAGACCCTCGGCTACGCGCTGTCGGACCGGCACGTCGGCGCGGTGTTGTGGTGTGGCCCGGAGCTGGACGAAAGCGACCGCCTGACCACCCTCGAACAGCACGCCGCCCTGCTCGCGAACGCCCTCGGCGCCACGCCGCTGGTCGTCGCTCCGGACGCCTCGACCGTCTGGGCCTGGTTCCCGGCCTCGACGCTCGACCTCGACGCGGTGTCCGCCGCGCTCGAGAGTTCACCCGATCCGGTGCGCGTCGCGCTGGGCGACCCGGCGAGCGGGCTGGCCGGCTTCCGCACCACCCACCAGCAGGCCCGCCAGGCCGAGGCGGTGGCGCAGATGACCGAACGGACCCGGCCCCGGCCGCTGACCGCCGCCGCGCAGCTCGGGCCGTTGGCGCTGGTCGCGGCCGATCCGTCGGCGGTCGCGGGCTGGGTCCAGTCGGTGCTCGGCGCACTGGCCGACGACGACGAGGGCCACCACCGGATGCGCGAAACGGTGTGGGCGTACCTGTCCAGCGGGAGCAGCCTGATGGTCGCCGCGCAGGAGCTGCACCTGCACAAGAACACCATCCAGTACCGGCTCCGCAAGGCCGAGCAGGAACGCGGCCGTCCGCTGTCCGAGGGCCGGATTGACGTCGAGGTGGCGCTCCTGGCGTGCCGGCTGCTCGGTCCGGCGGTGCTCCGGCCGGTGGACTGAGGTTTTGTGCCGCGGGACCAATCGGGTCCCGTCGTCCCGGTCCGCAGACCGATGCTCGCACCCCGGCCGCGCGGGGAGACTTCGGGCCACGTCGCCGGACGGTGCCCAATCGCCGTCCGGCGGCGTCCCCCACCGCCTGCGAGGACGACGATGAACGACACCGCCCGTGAAGAGACCGACGTCCTCGTGATCGGCTCCGGCTTCGGCGGCTCCGTGAGCGCACTGCGACTGTCCGAAAAGGGCTACCGCGTCACCGTCCTGGAAGCCGGCCCGCGCCGCACCGAAGAAACGCTGCCCAAAACCTCTTGGGATGTCCGGAATTTCCTCTGGGCACCGCGTCTTGGCTGCTACGGCATCCAACGCATCCACCTGCTCCGCGACGTCGTCATCCTCGGCGGTGCCGGGGTCGGCGGCGGTTCCCTCAACTACGCCAACACCCTCTACGAACCGCCTGCCCCGTTCTTCGAAGACCCGCAATGGGCACACGTCACCGACTGGCAAGCTGAGCTGAAACCGCACTACGACCAGGCCCGCCGGATGCTGGGCGTCACCCAGAACCCCACCGTCACCGCCGCGGACCAGGTGCTCCGCGAAGTCGCCGACGACCTCGGCGTCGGCTCGTCCTTCCGGCTCACCCCGGTCGGCGTTTTCTTCGGCGACAAGGACACCCCCGCCGGAACCGTCGTGCCAGACCCGTTCTTCGGCGGTGCCGGACCAGCGCGGCGCACCTGCACCGAATGCGGCTCCTGCATGACCGGCTGCCGGGTCGGCGCCAAGAACACCTTGGACCGCAACTACCTCTACCTAGCCGAACAACGCGGCGCGGACGTCGTCCCGATGACCACGGTGCTGGACGTGCGCCCAGCGGACGGCGGCTACACCGTCACCGCGGTCCGCACCGGAAAGTCGCCGCGTCGCCGCAAAAACCTGCGTACGTTCTTCGCCCGCGACGTCATCTTCAGCGCGGGCACCTACAACACACAGAAACTGCTCCACCAAGCCCGCGAAACCGGTGCGCTGCCCCGGATTTCCGCCAGCCTCGGCCGGCTGACCCGAACCAACTCGGAATCCATCCTCGGCGCGAAGTCGAAACGCAAGGATGTCGATTTCACCCACGGCGTCGCCATCACGTCGTCCATTCACCCCGACGCGCACACGCACGTCGAACCGTGCCGGTACGGCAAGGGCAGCAATGCGATGTCGCTGCTGCAAACCGCGCTCACCGACGGCGGCAAGTCCGTCCCGCGCTGGCTGACCTGGCTGGGCGCGTTCGCCAGGAACCCGCGCAACTTCACGTGGTTCTCGCCGCGCCGCTGGTCCGAGCGCACCATTATCCTGCTGGTGATGCAAACGCTGGACAATTCCATCACCGTCGCCAGCAAACGCACCCGCACCGGACGCCGGAAACTGACCTCCGCACCCGGCCACGGCGAACCGAACCCCACCTGGATCCCCGCCGGAAACGAAGCGGCCCGCCGGGTCGCGGAGAAAATCGACGGGATCGCGGGCGGCACCACCGGCGAGATCCTGAACATCCCGATGACCGCCCATTTCATCGGCGGCTGCGCCATTTCCGACGATCCGGCGCGCGGGGTACTCGACCCGTACCAGCGCGTGCACGGCTATCCCGGCCTGCACGTCGTCGACGGCTCCGCGATCTCGGCGAACCTCGGGGTCAACCCGTCGCTGACCATTACCGCGCAGGCCGAACGGGCGATGTCCCTGTGGCCCAACCGCGGCGAGGCCGATCCCCGTCCCCCGCTCGGCGCACCCTACGAACGGGTCGACGCGGT
The DNA here is from genome assembly GCF_045278895.1 of Amycolatopsis sp. WGS_07. NCBI lineage: Bacteria > Bacillati > Actinomycetota > Actinomycetes > Pseudonocardiales > Pseudonocardiaceae > Amycolatopsis > Amycolatopsis sp. WGS_07. The sequence goes on from NZ_CP136053.1 coordinate 1,451,756, forward strand.
GGCCCCGCGCCATCCGGCGGTCCCGGACGACGCCCCCGGCGCACTCGCCGACCGCGGTTTTCGCCGTGAGACATTCCCGGCATTCCGCAACCGCATCGCCGGAACCGCCGACGGCCCGTCCCGGAATTAAGTACGCACACAGAAGCATTTCGTCCTGGCTCAATGTCGCTCAGACAATACCGCCGCACTGTTTCTCATGTCTTTCATGAAAAATAAACGAGGCCGCACCGTCGGCCCAACTGATTCGACTGAACGCACGAGTGTCAGGACTAGGCGATCCTGCTAGCGTGTTGTTCGCGGAGTACTTCACGCAGAATGAAAGTTCATCAGCGATCGCTGGGCAACCCATAAGAAATGCCATCAGATACTGAGGAGGACTGGTTTCCGTGAGGACCCTTCCCGAGCGCTATCAGGCCCCTGAGGCCGCCTCGGCCGGCAGCTTCGCGACCGACACCCGCCGGCACCACCGCGGCCCGCGCGACCACCACCGTCGTGGCCGTCGCCGCCGCTGAGCGAGCAATCCATGCGGGTAGCACCTGCTACCCGTTGAGCTGAGCTGACGTGGCTGGAGGTCGTAGCCGATCTTCAGCCACGTTCGTCATCCCGAGCAGAGGACTGGTTTCCGTGAAAACCGTGCCGCTTCCCGAACGCTACCAAGCCCCCGAGGCAGCTTCTCCCGGCTGCTTCGCGACCGACACCCGCCGCCTCATCCGCCCCGGCCCGCGCGACCACACCCGTCGCGGACGTCGCCGCCGCTGAGCCAGCCCGTCGCTGAAGGCTTTCAGCCACGTTCGTCATCCCGTCGTTCACTCGATCCGACCGGTGGTCCGATGAACGCAGTGTCCAGCAGTCTCGTCGTCCTGCCGGATTCTCAGGACGGCACCGCGCTCCTGCCGAGAGTTCCTTACCGGCGGCCGAGCGTCCTGTTCCATTCCTCCGGACGGCCATGGCTGGCCGGCCGCTGGGAACCGGGCGAGATCCGGGTGGTCATCGCGGGCCGGGCCCGTGTCGCGGTGTTCGGGTTCTGCCCGATGCCCATCGAACGGCTGACCGCCCACGCCGCACGCCTGCGTACCGCGGCCGACGCGGACGCCCTCGCCCGGATCCTGCCCGGCAGCGCCCATCTCATCGCCTCGGTCAACGGGCAGGTCCGGCTGCAAGGCACCCTGGCGAACCACCGCCGGGCCTTCCACACCCGGATCGGCCCCACCGCGATCGCGGGCACCCGCGCCGATCCGCTGGCCGAGATGACCGGCGCGGACCTGGACGAGGATCTCCTCGCCGCGCACCTGACCCAGATGCAGCTGTTGCCTCCGTTGATCGAGAAAAGCTGGTGGCGCACAGTACATTCAGTGCCGCCGGATTCCTACGTCGCGCTGGCCGAGGACGGAACCGCCCGCACGGCCCGTTGGTGGCATCCACCGGAACCGGTCGTGCCAATCCGCGAAGGCGCTCCCGTCGTCCGCACCGCGCTGCGCGAGGCGGTCGCGGAGCGTCGGCCCACCAAGGGCAGGCTGTCGCTGGACCTGTCCGGCGGGATGGACTCCACCACGCTGTGTTTCCTCGCCGCCGAACACACCCCAGACCTGCTTACCTTCCGGTGGACCGAAGGCAGCGTCGCCAACGACGATCCGATCTTCGCCGCCAAGGCCGCCCAGCTGCTTCCCCACGCCGAACATCTCGACCTGCGCGGCTCCGATTCGCCCGCCTTGTTCGCCCCGCCCTATTCGACGACCGACCTCGAAGCGCCGTGGGCGATGACCAGGGGCGTGACCAGCTCCGCCTACGGCACCCGCGTGCTCGCCGAACACGGCTCCGGCCTGCACCTGGCCGGGCACGGCGGGGACGAGGTCTTCACCGCCTCGCCCCGCTACCTGCACACCCTGATCCGCCGCCGTCCGCTCACCGGCCTGCGGCAGCTCCGGGTCTACCGCACCCTCGGCCGCTGGTCGTGGCCGGAAACCCTGGCCGGCCTGGCCAGCAGGCAAAGCTGGGCCGGCTGGTGGCGGGAATCCGCGGATCACCTCACCGACCCGCTGCCCCGGCGCGGAACGCCGGAGCTGGGCTGGGCCGACGTGGTCCGGGCCGCGCCGTGGGCCACCGGCGACGCGCTCGCGACGACCCGCCGGGTGCTGTATGAAATCGCCGCCGAGGCCACGCCCCTGGCGGCCGATCGCGGCCAGCACGAGGCGCTGGCTAGCCTGCGCGGCGCGGGACCGGCGTGTCAGCAGATCCAGCGCGAGTACGCCGCCGAAGGCGTCTCGCTCGAACTCCCGTACCTGGACGACCGGGTCGTCGAAGCCGCGCTCGCGGTCCGCGCTTGCGACCGTTTCACGCCCTGGCGGTACAAACCGCTGCTCGCCGACGCGATGAGGGGACTCGTCCCCGATTTCATCCTCGACCGCACCACCAAGGGCGACTACCAGGATGACGACGACGCCGAGGCGCACCGCCACGTACCCGACCTGCTCGACTACTTCGCCGACTCGGCACTGGCCGCGCGCGGCCTGCTCGACCTCGACGCCTTCCGGGCCTGCCTGCTCGAACCCCGGATGAACGACGAATGGGAAGCACATCTGGAAACCGCGCTCGGCTGCGAGATGTGGCTGCGCGCGATCGCCGGCACCGACCGGAGGGCCCATGCGCCTGCACCCTGACACCGCGCTCACCGACACTCCCGACGGCTCGGTCCTGCTCAACCGGCGCACCGGCCGCTATTGGCAGGTCAACCGGACCGGCGCGCACACCCTCGACCGCCTGCTGGCAGGCGAATCCGCCGACCGGATCGCCGCCGATCTCGCGGCAAGATACGACATCGACGCCGCCCGGGTCCGCGCTGACATCGCCACGATGACCGAAAACCTGCTCACCGCCGGACTGATCGAACCATCATGAGCCAGCCAACCGTAGTACCCCACCGCATCCGCCTGCCCCTACACCGGAAACCACTACCCCTGCTCACCGTCAGCATCGCCACCCTGCTACTCCTGTTGTCTCCCAAGCATCTCTGCGCGGCCCTAGAGTTCGCCCGGCGAGGCGCCCGACCCGCCACCTACGAACAGGCCCGCAACGCACGCCGGTCAGTAGTGGCGATCAGCCTGCGCTGCGCGGGCGACGGCTGTCTGCTCCGATCCGTCGCCACCGCGCTGCTGTGCCGAGCGCACGGCACCTGGCCGACCTGGCGCACCGGCGTGCGCACGCAACCCTTCAGCGCCCACGCGTGGATCGAAGCCGACGGCAAGGTTGTCGACGAAATCCATCCCCCGGGCTATTTCGCTCCGCTGCTCACCGTCGCGCCCTTAACCGCCGAGGACCGCCCCGAATGACCGTCACCGCCCGCGAAAGCAGTCCGCCAGCCGCCGAGGAACATGCCCGGGTCGGCCTGCGCCATCTGTTCGCCGCCACCCGCGGCCACCGCAAAAACATCGCGGTCGCGCTCCTGTTCACTATCGTCGGGGCCGGATTAGGCTTGCTGCAACCGATACTGGCCATGCAAACCATCGACGCCGTCGGAGCGGGCGGGGCGGTCGGCTGGCTGCTGGCCGGGCTCGTCGCCGTGTTCATCGCCGAGGCCGGCACGGACACCATCGGCCGCTACTGGCTGGAACGCTCGGGCGAAGGCGTCGTGCTGGGACTGCGAGTCCGGCTGGTCCGGCACTTGCTGCGGCTGCCGATGCGGCTGTACGACAAACACCGGATCGGCGACCTGCTCTCCCGGACCACCGCCGACACGACCCTGCTGCGCGACACCCTCGCCTACGACCTGGTCGAAATGCTGACCGGCAGCTTCGTGGTCATCGGCGGCACCGTCGCCATGCTCTGGCTGAGCCCCCTGTTGTTCGGCATCGTGGCCGTCATCGTCGGCGGCGTCGGCGGCGTCACGCTGTTCGTGCTGGCCCGCATCCGAGACGCCACCGAAAACGCGCAAGACAACCTTGGCCTGATGGCCGCGGAATTGGAACGAGCCCTCAGCGCCATCCGCACTATTCGCGCCACCCGCGCGGAAGACCGGGAAACCGACCGCATCGGCCACTTTGCCCGCACCACCTATCGAGACAACGTCCGAGCCGCCCGCCTCAACTCCATCGCGGGCCCCGCCGTCACCCTCTCCGCACACGGCGCGCTCATCGCGGTACTGGTCACCGGCGGAATCCAGGTCGCCAACGGCAATCTCACCCTGTCCGAACTGGTCGCTTTCCTGCTCTACGTCAGCTACATCGCCGTCCCCAGCGCCGGCCTGTTCGAACTGGCCGCCACCATCCAAAGAGGACTGGCGGCTTTCCAGCGAGTCCACGACATGACCCAACTGCCCACCGAAACCGACCACACCCCCGTCGGTCGTCCCGCTCCCGCTTCGGCGCCAGTGCTGGAACTGCGGGACGTCTGGTTCAGCTACCACCCCGAAAGCCCAGTATTGCGCGGCGTTTCCTTCACCGTGCCACGCAGAGGCCACGTCGCGCTGGTCGGCCCGTCCGGAGCCGGAAAATCCACCATTCTCGCACTGATCGAGCGTTTCTACGAACCAGACCGCGGCACCATTCTGTTCAACGGGCATCAACCGTCCATCGCCGAATGCCGCCAGCGCATCGGCCTGGTGGAGCAAACAACTCCCATCCTGCACGGCACCCTGCGCGACAACCTCACCTACGCCGCCCCCGACGCGACCGAGGGCCAAATCCGGGACGTCCTCGAAAAAACCAACCTGACCGAATTCATCGACCGCCTCCCCGCCGGCCTGGAAACCCCCGCGGGCGAACACGGCGGCATGCTGTCGGGCGGCCAGCGCCAACGACTGGCAATCGCCCGCGCCCTCCTCGTCCGCCCCGAACTGCTGCTCCTGGACGAGCCGACGTCCCAGCTGGATGCGGCCAACGAAGCCGCGTTCGCGCGGACGCTGGATCAGGTCGCCGGGGAGTGCGCGCTGCTGGTCATCGCTCACCGGCCAGCCACGGTGCGCCGGGCGCAGACGGTGATCGCGTTGGAGCACGGGCGGATCCGCACGGAGGTCCAGTAGCGGCCAGCACGCCCGATTACCCTGATCGGCTGCTTGTCGCCGCGTTCGGCCACCGGCAGACTTGATCGAGGGTGGTACGGACCATTACCGGTCCGCCACCCGATTCCTGCATTTCTTCGGGGGAAATCCGGACAATGTCCGGTCTCGCAGCACGGGGGCTGCGGTGCTGTCGCGCGGTGGCCCGGCCCTGGCTCCGCCCTGCCCGCGACAGGCCGCGATCTCGGTGCGCGTGCCGGACGGAGGGGAGAAACGGGATGAGTCTTCTTCGCGGACACAGAGCCCGCGCCGCGGTTTCGGTACTGACCGCGGCGCTGCTCGCCACCGGCGTCTCGGTCACGCCCGCGGCCGCGGATCCGGCGCAGGACGAGCGGGCGCAAGCCGTTCAGCTGCTCGCCTCGGGCGGACCAGCCGTAGCCGCCGCCGCGGAAACCGCGTTGACCGGCAGTGACGCGGACGTGCACGCGTTTCTGACCACGGCGCTCACGCAATGCCAGATCACCGACGACCGGATCAACGCGCAGCGCAGGCTTTCCGCCGGCGGACCCGCGACCCGGTTCGCGGCGAACCAGGCGCTGTCGAGCACCCCGGAGGCGGTGAAAGCGTTCCTGGACAACGGCTGGGTCCAGCCGTGGAAGGACGACCAGCGCATCCAGGCCACCCAGCTGCTGCAGGCCGCGACCGGCCCGGCCGTCAAAGCGGCCGCCAACGCGGCGTTGAACGGGACGATCACCGACCTCGAAACGTTCCTCGGCCCCGGTGTGCGCAAGGCGCAGAACGACGACGACCGGATCGCGGCGCAGCAACTGCTGAACAGCGGCGGCCCGGAGGTGCGCAAGGCCGCGAACCAGGCGCTGAGCGGCACCCCGGACGACGTCCGCTATTTCCTCGAAACCGGCTGGCAGGTCGCCGCACAGCGGGATCAGGAGACGCTGAGCATCTCGCAGCTGGCCGACCTCGCGCACTCCGCGGCACAACGCGCGGCCACCCAAACCCAGAACGCCAAAGAGGCGGCAGACCGAGCCGCAGCCGCCGCCAAGGCCGCCAGGGACGCGGCCGAACACGCGGCGCAGGAAGCACAAGAAGCGCAGCATTCCGCTGGTCAAGCAGCCGACGCCGCCAACCGGGCGGCAGACGCGGCCAACCGCGCCGCAGACACCGCCCGGACCGCGATCGAAGCGGCGGAAGCGGCGACGTCGGCCGCGCGGACCGCTTCAGCCGCAGCCCAGCAGGCGGCCTGGGCAGCTTCGATGGCCGGACAAGCCGCAGCCAGGGCCCGTAACGCCGCTGCGGCCGCACATCTGGACGCTGCCAACACCGCCTCCATCCGAGACGCCGCCCGCGCCGCCGCGGCGAACGCCCGTGATGCCGCGAACGGCGCCCGCTCGGCGGTAGCCGCGATCGGTGACGCCCTCACCGCGCTCGGCGCGGCGATCCAAGCCGCCATCGGTGCCGCCGCCACCGCGAACGACGCCGCCGCTGCGGCAGCCGCGGCAGCCGACGCCGGCGAATGGGCGAAACAGGCCGGAGCCAGCGCCGCAGCCGCGCAGCGAGCCGCCAACAAAGCTCGCGCGTACGCCGGTGAAGCGACCCGGGCCGCAGCCGCCGCCCAGTCCATCGCCAACGAAGCCCAAGCCAACGCGAACCAGGCCCGCGACGCCGCGAACGCGGCAGCCGCCCACGCCGACGCCGCCGCTCAAGCCGCCCAGGACGCGGCGAACGCGGCCTACGACGCCGAGCGCGCCGCCGGACAGGCCCAGGAGGCCGCGGACGCCGCCAAGCTCGAAGCCGCTGCCGCGCAGACCGCGTCCGACCAGGCCGTTTCCACCGCCCAAACCGCACGCAAGGCCGACGCGGAACGGCTGATCGCCCAGCAGAACCAGGGCGTCCGCGACGCTGAGGCGGCCAAGCAGGCCGAGCAGGACCAGCAGGCAAGCACCGACTGGAAAGCCGGGGAAGCCGCGAAACTCGACGCCGAAGCACAGCGGCTGCTCGCCGAAGCACAGTCACCGACGACCCCGGCCGAAACCGTCGTCGCCGACGGCCGCAAGGTCGCCGCCCGCCTGTGGCACACCGGCGGCCCCTGGGTGAAGTCCGCCGCCCGGGACGCCCTCGCCGGCTCCCCGGCCGACGTCACCTCGTTCGTCCACAGTGGACTAGCGACCGCCACCGAACAGGACGACCGGGCAAGCGTCGCCTCGATCGCCGACACCACCACGATCCCGGCACAGCGCACCGCCGCCAACGCCGCGCTCGCCGGAACTTACGACCAGGTCAAGGAGTTCCTGCGCACCCGCTACTACCCGGGCAAGAACGACGATGACCGGGTCGCGGTCCAGAAGATCCTGAACAACGGCGGCCCGGCCACGAAGGTCGCCGCGAACAAGGCACTGTCCGGCACCGTCGAAGACGTCCGGGAGTTCCTCGCCACCGGCCAGTACCGCGCGGCCGAGGACGACGACCGCGTTGCCGCGCAACAGGTCCTCAACGCCGGCGGCCCCGAAGTCCGCGCCGCCGCCAACGCCGCGCTGTCCGGCCCGTGGTCCTTCGTCAAGCAATTCCTGCACGTGGACCAGTACAAGGCCGCGATGCGCGACGCCGACACCGCGATGCACAACGCGCAGATCGACGGTTACCTCGCCGACGCGGCCAAATCCGCGGCCCAAGCCCGCGCCGACGCCGCGAACGCCGCCCTCTACGCCGCCAACGCACGCAACGACGCCAACGCAGCCGCCGCAGCAGCCGCGGCCGCCCAAAAGGCAGCCGACGACGCTTCGGCAGCCGCGACCGCCGCGAAGAAGTCCGCCGACGACGCCCAGGATTCGGCTGACCAGGCCGCACACTCCGCGCAACAGGCCCGCGACGCCGCCCGCAACGCCCAAAACGCGGCCAACGACGCAGCCCGCTCAGCAGCCGCCGCCCGCGATTCCGCCTCCCGCGCCGCCGGTTACGCCGCAGCCGCCCGAGCGTCGGCGGAACAAGCCCGCGCAGACGCGATCGCCGCACACAAGTCCGCGGAGGAAGCGGCGCAGGCAGCCGCGGAGGCGTGGAAGTCAGCCGTCATCGCCCTGCAGAACGAGGAAAACGCCCGCCGCAACGCCGGTCCAGTCACCGGAGCGGACGGCGGGTTCGACTGCCCGCCCAACTGCGTCCCGCCCGGGCAGCGCCTCCCGGACAACTCTGCCTGGGACCAGGCCGTGGCCCTGATGACCAGCGAAATGTCCAACAACCCCAACAGCGACATCGCGAAATCGATCCGGTACCTGCTCGCCCCGTGCCAGGGCCTAGGGTGCGTCGGCTACAACCCGAACCAGATCAACGCCGGCATCGTGATGTTCGGCCTGCAGGTGAAAACGGGCGGTCCGTGGGACCACAAGGGACGGTTGAAGGCCATCCTGGACTCGACCACCGGTGGCTACTATTTCCCGATCCCGGGGACGAACGAGGACCTGAACTATGATTTCTGGTCGAACCTGCACTACGGCTACGTCGGCGCGACCTGCGGCTTCTCCGAGGCCGACCTGATCGGCGGAGCCAAAGCGTTCCACTACCTGTCGCCAGGCAACCATTGGGGCCCCAGCAAGGAAGCCGCGATCCGCGCGGGAGCCCGGCTCTTCCAGTCCCACCCGAACTCGGCTGATCTGCGGGATCCGAACATCATCCTCCAGGTGATCCGAGACAACCGGAACGTCTTCCGGCAAAGCACCGACGACGAACCCGCATACCTCCGACCGCACCGCTGATTTCGCTGGGAAGGCACCACCCGATGACTCGCTCCGCTCAGGGCCGCCGGCACCTAGCACCGGCGGCCCTGGCCCTGCTTTTCGCCCTGACCGCCTGCGGAGGCCGCTTCTCCGACACCCACCGCCCCGACACCGGCCCAGTCAGCGAGAAAGCCGCCGCCCTGGCCAAGCAGTACCGACTGGGCCCCCACGGTTTCGGCAAGATCAAGCTCGGCATGAGCGCCGCTGAAGCAACGGCCACCGGACAGATCCGCGTAAACGACCTAGCCAGCCTGTCCGGCTGCACAATCGGCACGGAAACCGGAAAATCCCCCGACGGCGCGGTATCCATCTCGGCTTCGCTCGGGGTCGTCAAGATCGCGAGCTACACCGGAGTCCGCACACCGGAAGGCATCGCCCTCGGCGCGAGCGTGGACGACCTGCGCAAGGCCTACCCCGATGTCAAGGTGGAAACCGAGGCCGACATGGGGAACGGGCAGATCCAGATGGACGACCATTACCGCGCTCCGGTCCCAGGCAATCCGCAGGCGGTGTACCGGTTCTTCGTCAATCGCGACGACCGGGTGGACGCGATGCTGCTGGCACTCAACAAACCAGACCCGGACTGCGACGTGGGCTACTCCAACTGACTGAGCCCAGCTTGTCCGACGTCGCCTGCCGAGGACACCCAACCCGCGCCGCGACCGTCGCGGAAAGCCGCAGGTCACGAGCTGAGTGACCGGGTGAGGATGCTGTACGTGCCCCCGACGGGTCTCGAACCCGCACTGGGTCGATTTTAAGTCGACTGCCTCTGCCAATTGGGCTACGGGGGCCCCTCCAGCCTAGCCGCTCTCGGGTTCCGGGCTCGACCTGCCTGTTCAGAGCCTAGATCACGATCAGATTCGCATGTGCAACCGTTGGTGCAGATCGTACATACTGGTTGGCTGCAGTTGATTTGGGACGCAAGTGGAGCGAATGACCTTGCGGACTACTGGGCATGCCCCTCGAGCCACGCCCCAGAGCCCCTGCCGCAGCAACCGAGAGTGAGCATCATCACCAGGCGGCATGTACGCCATAGTGCAGCCCTTTGCTGCCGCATGACAACGCGGACTGGAGCGACCTTGCCCCCTTCGTGGATTTAGGCCTCCCGGTCACGGCTTCACAAGAGCCCGGAACCCGGGATATCGAGTGCCAGACTCTAGCCATTCCCGGATATTTGTTATTTACAGCCGCACTGCACAATCATGCGTTGCTGAAAGCAGGGCCTCCAGCACGGCGACAGCGCCAACGGCATCTTGGAAAATCAGCGAGTAGGAACGTCAAGCGGGTTCGCCTCGCTGAGTTCAAATACTCTAATTCTGCTTGCCATTTCATCGGTCCAGAACAAGCCGTCGAGCGCTCGCCGATTAGCCGACGAGGGCCATAAGATCACGGCGATATTTCCGGGCAGGTCGTCCATTGGTTCACAAGAAGCGTGTGTGCTGACAAGGCAATCGCCGGGCTCAAGACCGAACCAACTGGCCCGTCGATCGGCACGTCTCGTGGCCCCAGTGAGCACCGCTCGTGGTGTCCGGCCAGTGTGGTCGAGGTAATCGGCGATGTAGGTGACATCTCTCGGAGTGGCCGCAAGGACAACGCAGCTGGCACCATCCCGCCGAGCCATGGTCAAGGCATTGTCCAACGCCGACAGACGCGAGTCGGCGACACCGGAGCTTTCCATACGGTCGAGTAGCGCCCACACGCGATCGACCAGTTCTGTCCGCCCTGCCGCCTCCGATGTCAAGGTCAGCAGCCGTGCATGCAATGTGGGCATGCTGTCGCTGGGCAGAATGAATGAGCGCCCCTGCTCGGCCGCGTACTCTCGCAGCACGCCGACAGCTTCTTGACGCAACGCAAGTTCCTCGGCGGTCGACTCGATCGGAACGTCGACAGGAAGAAACCCATCGTTCACAAGTTGCTCAGGATTCATGACCCACAGAATCGGCCATTGCAGCGTTGTCGAGGCGAGCCTTTCCCAGCCAATAAGCGCTATTGCTCGCCGTGCGCGGAAGTTAAGGTCTTCGACCTCGTTGGTGAATGGCTGCGGTGGCGAGTCATGCAAGATCAGGTCAAAGTCCAATTCGGATAGTGCGCGACTGCTGGGGCCATGCTGCGCCCGTGCGTAGGTCGCTACCAACACCCCTGTTCGCGCGCGCCGCCGTTCCAGCATGTCGAGGGCACTGCTGGCGGAATCCAGCTCTGTCACAATAGCGACGTCATTGGCCCGCATGCGCTCGGCCCACTGCTGCACCATGATCCTCGTTTGGCATAAGACCAAGACGAGCGATGTCGACGCCACTTCGCGTAGGTAGATTTCCACAGCCCGCCGAATTCCTGATCCGGCAGGCGAAGCGATCACGGCAGAGCCCGGAGGGGCCATTCGGAGGGCATTGAGGAGGTCTTGCTGGTAATATCGCAGGGAGGTCATCGCTCACCGTCCCGCGTGAGAATCTTTCGCCTGAGCCAATTTGTCACGTCGATCAAGGTCTGCACTTCGCCGCCTGATACTTCATCGCGGAAGTGAAACACCTTGTTTCGTATCTCGACGACTGGCTCGAGCGTGGCTCGCACCAACTCTCGATTTGCTCGAAAGCATATTCGGAAGAATCTGCCAAAGCTTGGCCCGTGCAGGAGGACTGAAAACAGCTCGCTCAAAGTGAGATCTTCAAGTCGTGCGCTGACCCTGTCCGGGCCGAGTGGGAGCCCGACAGATATCGAGCCCACCAGTTCGTCGGCGGTGCATGATGATCGCATCAGATCACGGACCGCGAGTTCGATGTCCTGCAGGAGAACGAAGGGGCGAGTGCGGTCCCAGAGGAATCGGTTCAGGTCCGTAGCAGTCACAATAGCCAGGAGCCGATCCTCGTCACCTACGAGCACGGCGTGGTCAATCTCCAAGAAGCCGAGTATGTCGTCGATGTGGTGCGAAGAGCGAACGAATTGGAGGTCTTCGACCAGGTCGTCCACGGGTACGGAGAGAGGGTTGTCCTGCGGTCGGATAGAGCGCAACTCGCGCGCAAATGACCGATGGGTGAATGTGCCGACCACCCGGTTTCCGGCCGTGATCACGGGCAGTTGGTCGAAACTGTGCGTCCGCATGAGGTTGAGTGCGTCTCCGACCGTGGTACCGACCGGGATAGTCACAACATCCTGGTCATCCGGCACAAGCTGACTCACCCGGAAGAACCCAGGCACCTGACGGAACGGTGACGGCAGACCGGCCTGGTTCACCGCCACAGACACCGTGCCGCACCTCCTCGCCCTCGCGATTGTCATGCTAGCCGTTTGCACCCGTGGCGGCCTAGGTCTGCGCCGAGACGGACTACGGCGCGCTCGATGGTCGCCGCCTACGGCGCTTCAGCGGACGAGTACGGCTGGTACAGCAGGAAATCTGACGCCGAACAGGCGAGCCTCCAGTCGGGGCATGCGCGAGGTGCGACCGCCGTGTACCTCTAGTTGATGGACTCCACCCTTGTTACTCTCGCCCACGCACACGGTTGAGACCCGAAACCGATGCGGCTGCCGGAGGGACTGGTTCCGCGGCGAATGCCGGTCCGACCGCTACCTCGGCGTCACGCTGTGGGTCGGCAAAGCCTGTACCGTACGGCCATCTGATTGAGTCCGCCCGATCGCTTCCGCAGATACTGCCGTTCCACTCTATTCTGGGTGGCGAGACGGATCGTCGTCACTGTCGGTCATGTCGCCATGGGAACGCTGAGCGTCACGGCGGCGGAGGTTTCAGCAGGTACTACACGGGGCGAGTCGCGATCTTGATCTATCTGGCTGAGGACGCGGTCGATGGCGTCGGACCAAGCGGGTACGACAGTGCGACGACGGTAAAGGTGTTGCTAGAGCGGACCTTTCGACTGTCGCTCGATGCAGGGGACAGGTTGAACGTCTTCACCAGCTTGGCGGTAATGCTCGGCGTAGTGACAGACCTGGCCGAATCCCTCTCTGAGCTGCGTATCCTCACTGCCGATGGGCAGTCCTTTGACCTCGCAGAGAACGAGCTGAGCTTCGCGCCAGAACGCGAGAGCGAACTGTGCCTCACCAGGCGTGGGTGTAAGGGGTTGCGGCCGATGGCGGCGAGCGCGTCAGCGAGTTGGTCTTGCAGGTCTCGATGTGTCCGGGCCGCGAGACGGACTTTTGCGACCGACACGCTCCGGGCGGCGGCCGAAAAGTCGGCTCTGCTGTCTGTGACGCGCGCGATCGCGGGTCGATGGCGCTGTCTGATAGCGGGCTGCCATAGCGTCAGGTCGTCGAGCGCCGGTCCCCAGGGCGGACGCGAAGGCAGTGCCCGGTGGCCTCGCTGGCCGGCGGGTTCGTGACGATCTGGTCCTGCTGGTCGATGACGCAAGCGAGCGGTGTCGCTGTCGGTGTTGCCGAGGCCGCGCTGGATGTTGTGTGTCTGCTTGGAGCCGAAGATGGCGATGTTCGGGGTGTGGTGGCTGACAATCACGCGCACCGCTGTCGGCGCGAGGCACAACCTCCCGGACGGTGGATTTCACTCGGTTGGCGGTCGACAAAACACCAGTCGTGAATCCGCATCAATGCGACTGAAACGAGTGGCTGACGTGGTGATGTTCGGCTATTAGGCTTTGCGGTTATGCCTGCAGAGAAGTCGCAAGAGACGGGGCGCGAGGGTGTCTTTAGTGCGAAGCAGTACCTGGAGAGCACCACTCACTTGCGGCTGCCGTGGACTGCCTACGACCACGAGTCGATGTGCAAGCTTCAGCGGTTGGACGGCAGCAAGAAGGTCTACGACCTTTCCGGTCATTTCTTAGGGCAGCGGCGTCACCGCCTGTATGTGGAGGCGAAGAAGTACTCGGTTGTCGGGAATCAAGGCAGTATGTACACGGAGTATTTGGCCGACATCTACAGCATCGCTGCTCGTGCCCGCCGGGAGGAAATGGATGACGAGGCGGAGTTCATGTGGGTCACTTGGCACCCGTTCAGTCAAGGCAACTGGCCGAGGTTGACCCATCACGAGTACATCCGCGAGGCGGTCGAGGAACACGCACCGCGGCTCAAGCTGCCGACTAACGAGGGCAAGGTCGAGATCGATGAGGACCTGTGTCGGCACATGTCGGAGCGGTTGTGGCTGCTGGTGCTGTGTGATCGCCAGGAGGAGCTGGTGCTTACTCCCGAGGAGCTGAAGACCGCCATGCTGAACTTGAAAAGGGAGGGCGCGTAGCCATGCCGGTCAACTCGTTGCAAGATGCCGTCGCCGCGGCGTTGAACTCAACTGATCAGACTGATGTGATCGAGGGCATCAAGGGTGCGGTGATTAGCGAGATCGAGCGACTCGACCCTAGCGCGAACATCACCAGTACCGACTACTTCAACCACAGCTACGCCCCGGATTTCGTGCTGTCCTGGGGAAGTAAGCAAGACCGCGAGGTCTACCTGCGGTACAGCTTGCGGTCGACCCAGGAAGCCCGTGATGTCGACTTGTTGGGCGGCACGAGCCCCGTGTTCTTCTCCCTGGATTCACGCCACGATGACGCCGCGGTCGCCGAGGCGCTGGAGAACGAGTTCGGGCAGGCTTCGGGCGCGTTGGTGACTAACGCGCCCGCGATCGACGGGTTCACCTCCGGCGACGCGGCCGACACAGGCTCGGTAGCACAGCCCCTGTTGAGCTTGTTCCGGCGCAACGTCGTACGCGGCGGACGCGGCGTGCTCGTGAGCGGCACCGCAACGCGACTGCAAAGCCCACTGGCCGGCGGAGGTTTCGAAGCGGATCTCGCATACCTGAACGCGTTTGAGGAAACGATCCCCCAGATCTTCCGCCCAGAGGCCGCAACCCGTCTGCAGCGAGCTGCGGGCATCGTCCGAGTAGCCCGCACCGGCGAGACGACCCTCTTTGAGCACACCGACGATCCTGATGAGCCTCAGCAGAGAGTAATCGGCGGGAAGCTAGAGATCGACGAACTGAAAATCCTCCTTCCGTACCTGCTGGAGCGCGCGAACGCGATCGATAGCGTTGCGTTCTGGCGATATGTGGGTGGGATGTTCTCATTGAAGGAGCTAGAGCAGCTCTCCGAGACCATCGGGTCCACGGCCCTGAACCAACTGGCGAAGGCGAACTTGGATGTATGGCGAGCGGCTCGGGCGACGGTGACTTTCTCACCTGAAGAGTTCGACGCAGCCGACGGTGAGCGGGTCGAGCCGTACTGGTCAGTGCACTCAAGGATGCTCGCGGCCACCGCTGGTGCGTGGCGGGTGCATTTCGCCCCCAACAAACGTCGCGGCAGCACCCGCGATGACTCACGGCTGGCGCGATGGGAAGACGTGTTGCCTGCATTGGCCACCTTCACAGTGTCCTCGGTTGACCTGCAAGGCACCACCCGGCGGGTTCAGCTATCAGCCGAAGACAACTCGAATGTGTTCGGCGACGTCGGCGCCATCCACAACACCATTGGCGACGACTTCCGTGTGCGCTCGTTGAGCGTCCAACCCACTGACGAAGAGTCCTCGAATCTCGAGGTCGACTTCAAAACCATGACTGCCGATGGAACCAACGCACTGATCGGAGACTTGGCTTCCGCAGCCTCTCGACATCCTCGGACATCAACACCCGCTGACAATAGAGGAACGCCAGCAGCTACTCGGTACTCCTTCTCAAACTACCTTTTTCACGCCGCGGTCGTTTATCGAGACAGTACGCCCCCGGAGCGACGAGGGCCGGCTCATCGAACCGCCCGACAACGAAGACGAGTAGGCCCCACACTCCACGAGGCTGGCGTGACTGCGTCACTTACCCCAACGTGTTTTAGACGGAATCTGATTCCCTCAAGGAGGCCCTCGCAGGCAACAAGCTACGGCTCTCGCCACCGCCCCACTAACAAGAGCCGTGCCAAACCCTCCGACCTGGGCAGAAGCACCTCAACCGACGCCTTAAGCCCCTGACCCCACCCCACACACGACAGAGCCGGGCCGCCACCAAGGCGACCCGGCTTCACCAGGCAACGACTCAGCCCTTGCTAGCCCGATCGAACTCTTCCTTCGGGTTGTTGATCTGCCCCAGCGAGATAACCTCCCGACGGAACAACCCGCCGAGCATCCAGTCGAACAGGATGCGGATCTTGCGGTTCCAGGTCGGCATCGCCTTGAGGTGGTAGGCGCGGTGGAACAGCCAGGCCGGGAAGCCCTTGATCTTCAGGTTCAGCGCGTCCGCCACGCCCTTGTGCAGGCCGAGGCTCGCGACCGCGCCCAGGTTCTTGTGGTAGTAGTCCTTCGGCTGGCCGCCGCGGATCACCTTGATGATGTTCTTCGCCAGCAGGCGGGCCTGGCGGACCGCGTGCTGGGCGTTCGGCGGGCAGGTGGCCGTGGGGTCCTGTTCGGTGCGCGACAGGTCCGGGATGGCCGCGTTGTCGCCTGCGGTCCAGACGTCCGGGTGGCCGACCACCTGCATCGCCGCGGTGGCCTCGACGCGGCCGCGCTTGTCGAGCGGCAGGTCCGAGCCGGCGAGGACCGGGTTGGCCTTCACGCCCGCGGTCCAGATGATCGTGTCGGTGTCGAACTCGGTGCCGTCCGACAGCACGACGTGGCCGTTCTCGAACGACTTCGCCGCGGTCGACAGGTACACCTCGATGCCGCGCTTCTCCAGCTGCTGCACCGTGTACACGCCCAGCGTCTCGCGCACCTCGGGCAGGATCCGCCCGGCCGCCTCGACCATCACCCAGCGGATGTCCGCCGGCTTGATGTTCGGGTAGTAGTTCTCGACCGCGAAGCGGGTCATGTCCTCGAGTTCGGCCAGCGCCTCGATGCCCGCGAAGCCGCCGCCGACCACGGTGAAGGTGAGCAGGCGCTTGCGCAGCTCGGGGTCGAGCGTGCTGGCGGCCTCGTCCAGCTTCGTCATGATGTGGTTGCGCAGGTAGATCGCTTCGCCGATGGTCTTGAAGGCGATGCCCTGCTCGGCGAGGCCGGGGATCGGCAGGATCCGCGCGACGGCACCGAGCGCGACCACGAGCACGTCGTAGTTCAGCGTCTCAATGTGGCCGTCGGCCGCCTCGACCGTGACGGCCTTGCGCTCGTTCTCGATCTTCGTGACCCGCGCGGTCAGCACGTGGCAGCGCTTCAGCACGCGGCGCAGCGGCACGACCACGTGCCGCGGCTCGATCGCGCCGGCCGCCGCCTCGGGCAGGAACGGGGCATAGGTCATGTGCGGCTGCGGGTCAACGACGGTCACGGAGGCCTCGTTGGCACGCAGCATCTTCTGAAGCCCGTACGCGGTGTACAGGCCGACGTATCCACCACCGAGGACGAGGATCCGAGTCGGTTCCGACTTCTGCAGCAGCCATGTACCTATAGTCGCACTTCCGAAGCGGCTCCGCTCGGGTACCCCACCCCGCTGTGACCAGCATCGCCACGCTGGTTGTCACGATTCAGATGAGCCCCGCCGCCGAGGCCGCGGCGGTGAACGCGGTCACCACCATGGGCTGTGTCACACGACCGGTCTGGACATTGCGTGGCGACACGTGGTAGCAGCCGAACACCGACAGCTCGCCGAACTGCACGCGGGCGCCGTGCGCGAAGGCCGGACGCGGCTTCGGCACTGGCCAGCCCGCAGCGGCGAGCACGGGCAGCAGCGCCTGCCAGCCGAACGCGCCGAGCACGACGATCGCGCGCAGGGTCGGCCGCAGCAGGTCCAGCTCGTCGGCCAGCCAGTGCCGGCAGGTGTCCCGCTCAGCGGGGGTCGGCCGGTTCTCCGGCGGCGCGCAGCGGACCGGCGAGACGAGCCGGGTGCCGCGCAGCGTGAGTCCGTCGCCGATGGCTGTCGAGTGCGGCTGGGACGCGAGACCGACCTCGTACAGCACGCGAAAGAGGAAGTCGCCGGACGGATCGCCGGTGAACATCCGGCCGGTGCGGTTGGCTCCGTGCGCGGACGGCGCGAGCCCGACCACGGCGAGCGCGGCGTCCTCCGCCCCGAACCCGGGAACCGGACGCGCCCAATAGCGCTCGCCGGCGAACGCCGCCTTCGTCCCGGCCACGCCTTCCCGCCATTCGACCAGCCGCGGACACGCCCGGCACCGCACCAGTTCCGCGTCGAGGCCGGCGAAAGTGCGCATCGATCTCCTCCGCTCTGGTGTGCTGCCACGGTAACGCGGGATAGGTTGGGGCCATGGCCGACACCACCGCGGACGAGACCGCCGACAAGACCAAGGACGAGGAGACGAAGGCGGCGGAGCCCGTCGACGACCTCGTCACGACGCAGCACACCCTCACCGTCAAGCGGCGCAAGCTCGCCTACACCGCCCAGACCGGCCGGATCGTGCTCCGCCAGGAGGTCAAGAAGGACGGCAAATCCGAGGGCCACCAGCCGAAGGCCGAGGTCTTCCTCACCGCCTACACCCTCGACGACGCCGACCCCGGCACGCGCCCGGTCACCTTCGCCTTCAACGGCGGCCCCGGCTCCTCCAGCATCTGGCTCCACATGGGCCTGCTCGGGCCGCGCCGGGTGCTCTCCGGTGACGTCAACGACCCGGTGCCGCCGCCGTACGGGCTCGAGGACAACCCGGAAAGCCTGCTCGCGCACAGCGACCTGGTGTTCATCGACCCGGTCCAGACCGGCTACTCGCGGGTGACCGAGGGCGGCGAATCCCAGCCGTACACCGGATTCAAGGGCGACGTCGAATCGGTCGCGGAGATCATCCGGCTGTGGGTTTCGCGCAACCAGCGCTGGCTGTCGCCGAAATTCCTGGCCGGCGAGTCGTACGGGACGCTGCGCGCCGCAGCGCTGGCCGGGCATCTGCAGGAGCGCTACGGCCTGTACCTCAACGGCCTGATGCTCATCTCGTCCGTTCTGGACCTCGGCACGCTGCGCTTCGACGAGGGCAACGACCTGCCGTACTCGCTGTACTTGCCCACGTACGCGGCGATCGCGCACTACCACGGGCACCACGGCGACCGTCCGCTCGACGACGTGCTCGCCGACGCCGAGGACTTCGCCTCGAAGGAGCTGCCGTGGGCGCTTTCCCGCGGCGCCCGGCTGTCCACTCAGGACCGCACGGAGGCGGTGCAGACGCTCGCGTCGCTCACCGGGCTCAGCGAGTCCTATGTGGACCGGGTGAACCTGCGGATCGAGCACATCCGGTTCTTCACCGAACTGCTGCGCGACCAGGGCAAGACCGTCGGCCGGATGGACGGCCGGTTCACCACGTGGGAGCCGGACGGCGGCGTCGAGCACATGAGCGACGACCCGTCGGTCTCGCGGATCATCGGCGCCTACTCGGCCGGGTTCAACCACTACGTGCGCGCCGAACTCGGCTACGAGAACGACCTGCCGTACGAGATCCTGTCCACCGACGTGTTCAAGGCCTGGTCCTACAAGGAGTTCGAGGGCCGTTCGGTGTCCGTTGTGGACACCTTGAGCGCGGCGATGCGGGCCAACCCGCACCTGCAGGTCCACGTCGCCTTCGGGCACTACGACGGCGCGACGGCCTACTACGCGTCCGAGCACGTCCTTTCGCAGCTGAAGATTCCCGAGGAGCTGCGGGAAAACATCGACACTGCTTACTACCCGGCCGGGCACATGATGTACGTGCACGAACCGTCGCGGGTGCAGCAGTCGAAGGACCTCGGCAAGTTCGTGAAGAAGGCGTCCAACCGCTGACCTCGTGAGTGCCTATGCCGGTTCTCACCGGCATAGGCACTCACAACCAGTCGTGCTCCCGGGCGTAACGGGCCGCCTCATGCCGCGTCCGCGTCTGCGTCTTCTGCATCGCGTTCGACAGATAATTCCGCACAGTCCCCTCCGCCAGGTGCAGCTGCGCGGCGATGTCCGCGACCGAATACCCCTCCCGCGTCGCCCGCAGCACGTCGATCTCCCGCACGGTCAACGGGCAATCGTCCACCACCGCCAGCGCCGAAACGTCCGGGTCGATCCAGCGTTTGCCCTCGTCCAGCGTGCGGATCACCGACGCGATGTGCGCCGGTTCCGCCGACTTGCTGACAAATCCCTGCACCCCGAGCTTCAGCGCCTTGCGCAACACCCCGGACGCGCGTGCCGGGTCAGCATCAGGATCACCTGTTCCGGCCGTTCCCGCCGGATCCGCGCGACCGCGCCCAGACCGTCCACATTGGGCATCTCAAGGTCGATCACCAGCACGTCCGGCCGATGCTCCACAGTGGCCCGTACCGCCGCCTCGCCGTCTTCCGCCTCGGCCAGCACGGTGATCTCGCCCTCCATCGGCAACAGCGCGGCCATCGCCTTGCGGAGCAGGGCTTCGTCGTCGGCAAGCACCACCGTCGTCATCGTGCCACCTTCTCCGGGAAGGCCGCGGCCGTCACGAATCGGCCGTCCTTCTGCTCCACCGTCAATTCTCCGCCCTGATCCGCCAGCCTGGTGCGCAATGTGGACAGTCCACTCAGCACTGGAGTCTCGCCGTCCGGCGCGCCGTCGTTGACGATGCTGATCCCCTTTTCGGTCAAGGTGATCCGCACCTGCCGGGCTTGCGCGTGCCGGAGGATGTTCGTCGTCGTCTCGCGCAGCACCTGCCCGAGCAGTTCGTCGGCGCCCGCGCCGGCCTCGGCGAGCCGATCGACCCGGACATGAATTCCCGCCGCCTCGAAGAGATTCTTCGCGTTCTCCAGTTCCGCCGACAGGTTGAGTCGCCGTTGCGCGTAAGCGAGTTCTTTGGTCTGCACGATGGTTTCCCCGACCAGTTCGTGCACCTCGCGCAATTCCTCTTGCGCCCGTTCAAGATCCCGATGCAGCAGCTTCTCCGCGAGCGCGACCTTCAGCTTCACCACGTGCAGCGTGTGGCCCTGGATGTCGTGCAACTCGCTGGCAAACCGCACGCGTTCCCGGGCCACCGCCAGCTCC
Source organism: Amycolatopsis sp. WGS_07 (assembly GCF_045278895.1). Taxonomy (NCBI): domain Bacteria; kingdom Bacillati; phylum Actinomycetota; class Actinomycetes; order Pseudonocardiales; family Pseudonocardiaceae; genus Amycolatopsis; species Amycolatopsis sp. WGS_07. Next base: position 1,472,355 of record NZ_CP136053.1, read on the forward strand.
GCGTCCTTCTCCCGCGACTCCTCCTGCTCCGCGACCAGGTCGTAGAACTTCTGGCTGGCGAACATGAACACCGTCGACAGCACCGCCCCGAGCACTGGAGACACGACGTAAGCGATCAGCCGCGGGCCGATCTTGTCGTCGTAGACCAGCAGATTCGTCGCGCCGATCGCCCCGATCAGCGCGGCGAGACCGACCAGTGCGGCGAACCGGTGCCGCACCAGCGGCGGGATCAGGAACGAGCCGACCATGGCCAGCCCGTAGAACGCCGCGCTCTTGTCACTCAGCGCACCGGCGAGCCAGACGAACGCGGTGAGCACCAGGCACGGACGCGCGACCCGGATGAAGTCGCCCGCGGTCCAGCGTTCCGCGGTCGCCATCGTGGCCAGCAGCCCGATCACCTGGATAACGACGTGCCACCACGTCTTCGAGGTGAAGATCACCAGCACCAGGCCGACGAGCACCAGCGGCGGCATCACCGTGATGAGGTTGAGCCGCCGCAGCCGGTCCTGGACCGCACTGCTGGTCCAGGCCGTGCGGCGAGTCCACAGGGGACGGATCTCGATCATGGTGCTCCAGCCTCGGCCACGGAATTCGATCCCAGCATGCCGGAGCCGCGCACCACCCACCAGTGACGCAGTGTCATGTCTTCGGCTGACGTGACCGCACTACCCGCGACCAGCGGATCCGGCTGGAATCGGAGCATGTCCACGACCCCAGTCATCGACGTCGACCACCTGAACCTCACCTACGGCGACTTCCAGGCCGTGCGCGACCTGTCGTTCCAGGTCGCCAGCGGCGAACTGTACGCGCTGCTCGGCACCAACGGCGCGGGAAAGACCTCGACGCTGGAGACCATCGAAGGCCACCGTGCGCCCAGCTCCGGCACCGTGCGCGTGTTCGGAAAGGACCCGCGAGACCGCGCCGCCGTGCGTCCCCGGATGGGGATCATGCTGCAGGAAAGCGGCTTCTCCCCGGACCTGACCGTACGCGAGTCGATCCGGCTGATCGGGAGCCTGACCCAGCGCGACGACAACGTCGAACGGCTGCTCGGCATCACCGACCTCACCCGCAAAGCCACGACGCGGGTCTCGCAGCTCTCCGGCGGCGAGAAGCGGCGGCTGGACTTCGCCACGGCCGTGTACGGAACCCCGGATCTGGTCTTCCTCGACGAGCCGACCACTGGTCTGGACATCCAGTCGCGAGACGCACTGTGGAACGCGGTGGACCGGCTCCGCGAAGACGGCACCACCATCGTCCTCACCACGCACTACCTCGAGGAAGCCCAGCAGCGCGCCGACCGGATCGGCCTGATGCACCAGGGTGTTCTCAACCGCGAAGGCACCGTCGCGGAACTGACCCGGACCTTGCCCGCGACTATCCGCTTTGGACTGCCGCCGCACACCCCGGTTCCGCCGCTGCAAGCGACACGCGAGGAAGACGGCCGGTTCCTCATCGAAACCTTCGGCCTCCAGAAAGACCTGCACACGCTGCTCGGCTGGGCACAGGACCACGCGCTGGAACTGGCCGAATTGGAAGCAGGCCCGACCCGGCTCGACGACGTCTTCCGCGCCATCGGCAACGCGTAATCCACTCTTCGAAAGGCATTCCCATGTTCTCGATCGCCCGCGGCGAACTGATCCAGCTATTCCGGAACCGGCTGGTTCTGGTGACCTCATTGATTCTTCCCGTCGCGTTCAGCGCGTTCTTCATCGCCCGGCACGAAACCTTCGCAAAAATCGGCAGCCTCGGCTACATCGCCGCACTGACGCTTTTCTTCATCACCGCGATCGGCTTGTACACCACCACCGTCACCACACTTGCCGCGCGACGGCAGAACCTGTTCCTCAAGCGGCTGCGTTCCACCGCGGCGAGCGACTCCGGCATCCTCGTCGGCCTGCTCCTGCCGATCACCGCGATCACCACGATCCAGGTCGGCGTGATCCTCGGCGTGCTCGGCGCGGTCACCGGCCTGCCGAAGAACCCGCTGCTCCTGGTGGTGGCAGTCGTCGCGACCGTCGCCATGATGCTCGCGCTCGGCCTGGCCACCGCCGGTCTCACGAACTCCCCTGAGCACGCCCAGGTCACCACGCTGCCGATCACCGTCCTGGTCCTCGCGGTGGCGAGTTGGATCGGAATCACCGGAACCGAGCAGCTTTCCTTGCTGAAACGCCTCCTTCCCGGCGGCGCGGCCACCGAACTCGTGCTGAATTCCTGGAATGGCGGAACTTCGGCGGCCGACTCACTCGTCCTGCTCGGACCGATCGCCGCTTGGCTGATTCTCAGCGTCACCATGGCGGCCCGACTATTCCGCTGGGAGCCGCGTCGCTGAAACCTCTTCCGGCACCGAGGAGATCGTAGTAACGTCGACGATGCTCTCGATCGTCGACGCGCCTGCGGCAGCGCAGCCGGAAGCACGGGTCCGTCGGCACAGCTTTCGTTTCGGCCACTTTCCTTTCAGTTTTCTGAGTTCGATGGATCTCGGCAAAGGACGGAAAACCGTGCGAAAACAATTACTCGTCGCTGTGGCGGCCGCCGCGTTGACAGCTACCGCTGTTCCGGCCTACGCGACCCCCGCGAAGCCGGCGGTGAACTGGGGCCCGTGCCCGGCCGACGTCCCAGCACCGCTGCAGTGCGCGTCCGTCGAGGTACCGCTGGACTACCGGAACCCGGACGGCACGAAGATCAGCATCGAGATCTCCCGGCTGCCCAGCATCGATCCGGCCAAACGGCGCGGCGTGCTGCTGTTCAACCCGGGCGGCCCCGGCGACCCCGGGCTCGCCTTCCCGTTCACCTGGGCCCGGCTCGGGGTGCCGGCGAGCGTGCAGGCCGAGTACGACCTGATCGGCTTCGACCCGCGCGGCATCGACCACAGCAGCCCGGTGAGCTGCGATCTCAACCCGGACCAGCTGGCGTTCGCCCCGAAATACGCGCACAACAGCGAGGAAGTCGTCCAGGCTTCGGCAGCCGCGAAGCAGATCGCACAGCAATGCGCCGCTTCGGCCTCGGCTCCGAACCTGCCGTACCTCACCACCGCGAACACCGCGCGGGACATGGACCAGATCCGGGTCGCGCTCGGCGAGCCGAAGATCTCCTACTTCGGCCTGTCCTACGGCACCTACCTCGGCGGCGTCTACGCGTCGCTGTTCCCCGACCGGACCGACCGGTTCGTGCTCGACAGCGTCGTAGGCCCGACCGGGGTCGACATCACCACGGCGCGGCGCTTCGCCGAGGGAATGCAGGACCGCTTCCCGGACTTCGCGAAATGGGCCGCCGCGCGCAGCGCGATCTACGGTCTCGGGACCACTCCCGCCGAAGTCACCGCGAATTACTTCAAGCTCGCGGACAAACTCGATCAGCATCCGGCGTGGGGCGTCGACGGTTCGACCTTCCGGCTGGGGACGCACAGCATGACCTATCAGACGCTGTCCTTCCCCGTGCTGGCACAGGCGTGGCAAGCCCTTCTCGCCGACCAGGCTCCGCCGGCCGGCGTATTCCAGCCGCCCGCCACCGGTCCGGAGCAAAGCCAGCGGGCGACGATGCTTTCCGTGCTCTGCGGCGACAACGCGTGGCCCCAATCGCTTTCGACCTATCAGCGGAATGTCGCGGAAGACCTGGTCACCTATCCGATGATCGGCGGCTCGACGGCGAACGTCTGGCCGTGCGCGCACTGGCCCTACCAGCCGATCGAACCGGCGGTGCAGTTCAGCAGCCAGGGTCCGTCGAACCTGTTGCTGGTCCAGAACACCCGGGACCCCGCGACACCGCTGTCCGGCGCGCTGAAGACCCGCGAGGCGTTCGGCGACCGGGCCCGGCTGGTCACCGTCGACCAGGGCGGACACGGGGTCGGGCTCCCGTTCCTGAACAGCTGCGGTTTCGGCGCGATCACCGACTACCTGGTCAACGGAAACCGCCCGGCGACCGACAAGTCCTGCGGTGTCGAAGCGACCGCCGCGCTTACCCCGCAACAACAACAGGCCGCCAGCGAACTGATGGAGCAGCTGCGGCAGCACTGAACCAGCGGTGGGTGGGGCGATGAATCGGCGGTGGGGCGGAGTCTCGCCCCACCGTCGTTTTCGCGCGCCTTCCCAGATTTGGTCCCGGAAAAGAAAGGAAGACCGTGCGAAGACAATTGTTAGCCGTACTAGCCGTCATGGCCTTGACGGTGATCGCCGTTCCGGCACCGGCTGCCTCCGCGAAGTCCACAGTGAACTGGGGGCAGTGCCCGAACGACGTCCCCGTCGGCCTCCTGCAGTGCGCGGCGCTCGAAGTGCCGCTCGACTACCACCATCCGGACGGCAAGAAGATCAGCATCGAGATCTCCCGTGTCCCCAGCACCGAACCAGCCAAACGGCGCGGGGTACTCCTGTTCAACCCCGGCGGGCCCGGCGGTCTCGGCCTCACGTTCCCGTTGGAACTGGCCCAGGCCGGGCTGCCCGCGAGCCTGCTCGCCGAATACGACCTGATCGGCTTCGACCCGCGCGGCATCGACCACAGCAGCCCAGTGAGCTGTGAACTGAAACCGGACCAGTTCACGCTCGCGCCGAAATACGCACACAACCCCGCCGAAGTCGTCGAGGCAGCGGAAGCCACAAAGAAGATTGCGCAACAGTGCGCCGCGTCGGCATCCGCACCAGTTCTGCCGTACATCACCACTGCGAACACCGCGCGGGATATGGACCAGATCCGGGCCGCGCTCGGCGAATCGAAGATCTCCTACTTCGGCCTGTCCTACGGCACTTACCTCGGCGGAGTCTACGCATCACTGTTCCCCGACCGGACCGACCGTGTAGTGCTCGACAGCGTTCTCGGACCGAACGGTTACGACATCACCGCGGCCCGGCGCTTCGCCGAGGGAATGCAGGATCGGTTCCCAGACTTCGCGAAATGGGCCGCCGCACGCAATTCAAGCTACGGCCTCGGCACCACGCCCGCCGACGTCACCGCCACCTTCTTCACCCTGGCGGACAAGCTTGATCGGCACCCGATCGCGGGAATCGACGGTTCCCTTTTCCGCTTGGGCACCCACGGCCTGATTTACCAAACCTCGCACTTCCCCCGACTGGCTCAGCTGTGGCAAACCGCCCTCCTGGACAAAGCGCCCCCGGACGGTACGCTGCCGAATGCCAGCGGCCCGATTCAGAGCCAGCTCGGCACGATGCTCTCGGTGGTGTGCGGGGATCACGCGTGGCCGCGGTTGATTTCCACCTACCAGCGGAATGTCGTACAGGACCGGGCCGCGTACCCGCTGATCGGCGGCTTGACGGCAAACGTCTGGCCGTGCGCGTCCTGGCCGACCAGGCCGATTGAACCGCCGGTGGAGTTCAGCGATCAGGGGCCGTCGAACCTGCTGCTGGTCCAAAACACCCGCGACCCCGCGACTCCCTTGGTCGGTGCGCGGGACACCCGCGAGGCATTCGGAGACCGAGCCCGGATGGTCACGGTGGACCAGGGCGGACACGGCGTCGGGCTCCCGTTCCTGAACAGCTGCGGTTACAACGCCGTCATCGACTATCTCGCGACCGGAACCCGTCCGGCCGCCGACAAATTCTGTCCCGCGGAAACGAACGCCGCGCCTACCCCGCAACAACAGCAGCTCATCGAACGGCTGTCGCGATACTGACCTAGGTGGTGGGGCGGCAATTCCGCCCCACCACCTATCGGCTCAGCGTAGGAACGCCGAACCCCGCGTCACCGCGGAATAAGCGTCCACCGAACCATGTCCGTAGAATCCGTTGAACGACGCGTCACCCAAGCAGGTCGCCGTGAACGAATCGTCCCGGCCCTCCTTGAGATAATCGACCGTCCGCGGCACCGGACACGCGATCGGCGCCGCCGTGCCTTCCAGCACTCGCTGCACCGCGTCGGGATCCATCGACGCCGAATGGCCAGTCTTCTTGCCGTACTGGGAAACGATCAGCGCCGCGACCCCGGTCGCATGGGGAGTGGCCATCGAAGTCCCTTGCAGCCACTGGTAATAGCCGACCCGGCCGTCACTCGCGGTCGCCTTCTGCACCCCGAGTGCGACCCCGGCGGGCGTCACATTGCCTGCCGCGTCGATGTTTCCGGCCGCCACCCCGACGTTGCGCGGATACGTGGACAGGATCTCGTTCTCCACCGTCCGATACCACGGTGTGCCGTAACCGTCGCGGAAATACCCGCCCGGCGCGGAAACGGAGATCTGCTCGGTTCCGTAGTTGGAGTAGTCCGCTTTCGCCTGCGTCGGACCGAACGAACCGACACCGATGGTGTGCGGGCCTTCGATCGGCAGCGAGAAGCACGAAGCGTTATCGATCTTACGCGGGTGCGTTCCGTTGGCCGGATAGTCCGGGCTCTTGACGTCGTCGTGCGGCGCGGCCAGCTCGTCATGCTGGTTGCCGAGCGCGACCACCATCGTCACACCCTTGCGGTGCGCGTAATCCAACGCCCGCGTGGTCGCCTCGATGATCGTGCGCTGTTCAGCCTGTTCCGCGGCGGAATCCGCCGGGTTTGACCGGCAGTTGTACAGCCACGGGTCCACATAGAAACTCATGTTGACGACGTCGATCCCCGCGTCGCCGGAATACGTCAGCGCGTCGACGGTCGGCTGCAGGAAGAAGAATCCGGCGTCCTGTCCGGCGCGGATGTTCACCAGCGTCACGTTCGGCGCGACCCCGGACACCCCGAATCCGTTGGCCGCGGCGGCGATGGTGCCGGCGACGTGCGTGCCGTGTCCGTTGTCGTCGTGGTCGACCGGGTCGACGCAGCCGCGGTACTCGCACGGCCCGTCGACCACGGCGCCGTTGACGTCCGCGACGATGTCCTTGGTGAAGTTCCGCGAATCGGCTTTGTCGAAGTTCGGCGCGATGTCCGGGTGACTGCCGTCCACCCCGGTGTCGATGATGCCGACCTTCACCCGCTTGTCGCCCGCCTGTTTGGTGCGCGCGAGGTCGGAGCGGGTCGATTTGAGGCCCCAGAGCTGGTCGTCCAGCGGGTCGGTGCCGACCGCCTTGTTCGCCGCGGCCTTGCGCGACACACTGCCGCTGCCTTCCTTCTCGACCGCGTCCGGCTTCTCCGTCTTGCCTGCCTTGGGCGCGCTGCCGATCGCTTTCGCCTTCGCCGCACCGAATACCGCGCGGCTGGCCGAAACCCGCTCAGTGAAGCCAGAAGCGGGCGCGGTGGCGGTGATGAGCCCGACCGCGGTGTTGGTCGCGACCACCGTGCCGCCGGCGTCGCGCACGGCCTGCTGCGCGGCGGCGACGCTCTGGCCGTCCCGCGCCAGCACGCTGAATTCCGTTACTAGTCCGGACGGCTGGGCCGACGCCGCCGGAAGGGCGACGCCGGACACCGCGCCGAACAGTGGCACCGCGAGTGCCACAGCGAGCAGTCTTGGTCTTTTCACGAGTCCTCCTCACGAAAACCGACAATGCAACGTACATAGCGGACACTGCGCGCGGCAATCGGCAAACCGGAGGAATCGCCTCGTTACGGAACCACTGACTGTACCTCGGCGAAGTGACAAGCCGACAGATGCCCGTTCGTCCTCGGCTCCAGTTTCGGCACCTCCGATGCGCAAATGTCAGCGGCTTTCCAGCACCGTGTGCGAAAACGGCATCCCGACGGCGGATCGATCGGGCTCGGCACGTCGCCTTCCAGCCGGATCACCTGCCGCTGCCCGCGCACCGCCGGGTCAGCGACCGGCACCGCGGACAGCAGCGCCTGTGTGTACGGATGGGACGGTCGCTCGTAAATCTCGTCCTCAGTACCGATTTCGACGATCTTCCCGAGGTACATCACCGCGACCCGGGTGGACAGATGCCGCACCACCGACAGGTCGTGCGCGATGAACACATAGGACAGTCCGAACTCGCCCTGCAGTTCGCCGAGCAGGTTCATCACCTGCGCCTGGATCGAAACGTCCAAAGCGGACACCGGCTCGTCGCAGATGATCACCTTGGGCCGCAACGCCAGCGCCCGCGCGATCCCGATGCGCTGACGCTGCCCGCCGGAGAACTGGTGCGGGTACCGGTTCACGTGCTCGGGGTTGAGCCCGACCACCTCCAGCAATTCCTGCACCTTCTTCGCCCGCGAACCCTTCGGCGCGACGTCGGTGTGGATCTCGAACGGCTCGCCGACAATGTCGCCGACGGTCATCCGCGGATTCAGCGACGTATACGGGTCCTGCAGCACAATCTGGATCTCTCGCCGCATGCGCCGCAGTTCCGCGCCGCGCAGCTTGAACAGATCGCGGCCCTCGAACGTCGCACTGCCGCTGGTCGGCTCCTCCAGGCGCATCAGCACCTGGGCGAGCGTCGACTTGCCGCAGCCGGATTCGCCGACCACGCCGAGGGTTTCGCCCTGCTGCAGGTCGAAGGACACGCCGTCGACGGCCTTGACCTGTGCGATGGTCCGCTTGAACAGCACGCCGTCCCGCACCGGGAAGTGCTTGACCAGGTCGCGCACGCTGAGAATCGGCTCACCCATGGCTTTCCACCACCTCCTCGGCGAAGTGACACGCACTGACCCGGCCGAACCCGAGCGCGTGCGCGGACGGCCGCTCGTCGCGGCACCGCTGCTCGGCCCGCTTGCAGCGCGGGTGGAACGGGCACCCGGACGGAATGTCGAGCAGGCTCGGTGGCAGGCCCTTGATCGTCTCCAGCGTCTGTCCTTTGAGGTCCAGCCGCGGCAGCGAATCCATCAACGCGGAGGTGTAAGGATGTCCCGGCGAACTGAACAGCTCCCGCACGTCGGCCTGTTCCACGATCCGCCCGGCGTACATCACCGCGATCCGGTCCGCGACCTCCGCGACCACCCCGAGGTCGTGCGTGATGAGCACGAGCCCCATCCGCCGCTCCTGCTGGATGTCCGCGAGCAGGTCCATGATCTGCGCCTGCACGGTCACGTCCAGCGCCGTCGTCGGCTCGTCCGCGATGAGCAGATCCGGGTCAAGGGCGAGGGACATCGCGATCATCGCGCGCTGCCGCATCCCGCCGGAGAACTGGTGCGGGTAGTCCTTCACTCGCCGCTGCGCCGCCGGGATGCGCACCAGGTCGAGCAGTTCGATCGCCCGCTTGCGTGCGTCCTTTTTGGACATGCCAAGCCGGACTCGCAGCTGCTCCTCGATCTGGAATCCGATGGTGAACACCGGGTTCAGCGCCGAAAGCGCGTCCTGGAAGATCATCGCGATCTCCGCGCCGCGCACCTGCCTCCGTCGGTCCGCCGACGCGGTCAGCAGATCCTCGCCGCGATAGCGGATCGACCCACCGGTGACCACGCCCGGCGGCGTGTCGAGAATTCCCATGATGGTCTGCGCGGTGACGCTCTTGCCGGATCCCGATTCGCCAAGCACCGCAAGCGTTTCCCCGGCATGCACCGAATATCCGACGCCGTTGAGCACATTGGCCACGCCGTCAGAAGTACGAAACTCCACGTGCAGGTCTTCGACTTCGAGCAGCAGCTCGCCGTCCGTCGTGGGACTGGCTTCATTGGACACTGTGGACATCGCGGCTACCTCGACTTCGGGTCGAGCGCGTCGCGGATACCGTCACCGAGCATCACGAACGCGAGCACGGTGATGGTGACGAACGCACCAGGGAACAGGAGCATGTGCGGCACCGCGCGGAAATAGTCGCGCGCGTCGCTGATCATGACGCCCCACGACACCACCGGCGGCCGCACTCCGATGCCGAGATACGCCAGCGTCGCCTCGGCCCCGATGGCCGCGCCGAGCGCGATCGTGGCGTACACGAGCACCGGCGCGAGCGTGTTCGGCAGCAGATGCCGGAACACGATCCGCGGCGTGCTCGCGCCGAGCGCGCGGGCCGCCTTCACGTAGTCCAGCTGCTTGGCCACCAGCGTCGCGGACCGCATGATGCGCATCGCCACCGGCCAGGTCAGCACCGCGATCGAGCACACCACCTGCACGATGATGGTGAACTGCCCGGGGTTCGTCCCCGGCGCGTTGAACGTGGTCAGGATGACGATCGCGCCGAGCACGAACGGGAGACCGGCGAAGATGTCGCCGAGCCGGGAGAGCAGGCTGTCGACGATCCGGCCGTAGTAACCCGCGACGATGCCGATCAACGATCCGAAAAGGACAGTCAGCAGCGTCGCGAAAACCCCGACCAGCAAGGAAGCCCTGGCCCCGTAAATGGTGCGGGCGTAGACGTCGTAGCCCTGGTTGTCGTAGCCGAACCACGCGTCCCCGGACGGTCCTTCGTTGGCGTGGGTCAGATCGCTGTAGCCGGCGCCGCGGTGCGAGAACAGTCCCGGCGCGATCGCGATCAGCACCACCAGCAGGATGATCAGCGCGGAGATCACGAAGGTCGGCTTGCGGCGCAGCTGCCGCCACGCGTCGCCCCACAGGCTGCGCGGTCTCTTCGGACCGGCGTCGGCCGAGCTGTCCACATGCGACAGCTGTGCCGCGTCGACTCCCCCGCCGCCGACGAGATTCGGGTCAGTCATAACGGATCCTCGGGTCGAGAACGGCGTAGAGCAGGTCCACGATCAGGCTCATCAGCAGATACACCAGCACCAGCAGCACGACGACGCCGACGACGGTCGCGCTTTCCCGGTTCTGGAGGCCGCGGAAGATCAGTCCGCCGAGACCGTTGATGTTGAACACGCCCTCGGTCACGATCGCCCCGCCCATGAGCGCGCCAAGGTCGGTGCCGAGGAAGGTCAGCACCGGAATCACCGAGTTGCGCAGCAGGTGAATGCCGATGACTCGGCTGTTGGGCTGTCCCTTGGCGATCGCGGTCCGGATGTAATCGGCGTGCCGGTTCTCCGCGATCGACGTTCTCGTCAACCGTGCGACGTAAGCCATCGAAAGGCTGCCGAGCGCGATCCCCGGCACGATCAATTCGCCGAAACTCGGGTCGTCCGAGACGCTCGCGTCGATGATGCCCAGATTCACGCCGAGCACGATCTGCAGCACGATCGCGGTGACGAACACCGGCAGCGAGATCAGGAACGTGGTCGAGACCAGTACCAGATTGTCGAGGAAACCCTTGCCGCGCAGGCCGGTCAGCACGCCGGCGCTCAGGCCGATGACCGCCTCGATGAGCACCGCGACCAGCGCGAGGCGCAGCGTGATCGGGTAGGAGGTGGCGATCAGTTCACCGACCGCCGAGCCGTTGAACGTCTCGCCCCAGTCGCCGCTGAACAGGCTCCCGAGGTATTTGAAGTACTGGACGAACAGATTGTCGTTGAGGTGGAACTTTTCGGTCATCAGGTCGATGTAGGCCTGTGGACAGGCCTGCTGACCGCATTTGCCGGAGAACGGATCCCCGGGCACGGCCCACACCAGTGCGTAGATCAGGAAGGTGGTGCCGAAGAACACCGGAATCAGCTGGAGCAGGCGACGCAGGACGTAGCGAATCATGCGTGGTTCCTAAGAGTGCGCGCCGGGCTCGTGAGCGGCGATCGCGGCGCTAACCGGGATCGCCGCTCACGAGCCGCGTGGTGGGAACGGACGAGTCAGCGCATCACTTCTTGAGGACCTCGACCGACGAGTAGTCCGCGCGGCGGCGGAAGTCGAGGACCACGGTCTTGGTGTGCTTCGACTTGGCCGCGACGCCCTTCTCGTCCCACACCGGGATCGAGGGCAGGTCCTTCGCGATCAGGTCCTCGGCCTGCTGGTACAGCTTCAGCGCGGCGTCCTTGTCCGCCGTCGAGTCTGCCTGCTTCAGCAGCGCGTCGACCTGCGGGTTGGAGTACGTCGAGTCGTTCGACGACGCCCCGGTCCGGTAAAGCGGGTTGAGGAAGTCCTCAATGGACGGATAGTCCGCCGACCAGTCTGAGCGGCCCATGCCGGTCAGCTTGTGCCCGGTCACGATGCTGCGCCACTGGCCGAAGTCGGTCGCCGGAACGAAATCGCATTCGACGCCGAGCGTGTTCTTGATGCTGTTGCACGCGGCCACGAGCGGTTCCTTGCGTCCGCCGTCGGCGTTCGAGGCGATGGTGAGCTTGCCCTTGAACCCGGACTTCGCGAAGAGTTCCTTCGCCTTGGCCGGGTTGTACTTGCAGTACTCGCCGCACACGCCCGGCCGGTAGCCCGGAATGCCCTGCGAGATATAGCCGTCGGCCGGGACGTAGGTGTCGTGCATGACCGTCTTGGTGATCTGCGGGCGGTCGATCGCCATCGAGATCGCCCGGCGCAGGTCGAGGTTGTTGTAGCCGGGAACGTAGTACGGCACCGCGATCGTGCTGATGCCGAGCAGGTGCCCGGTGACCAGGTTGTCCTTGAGGTCGGTCTTGTACTTCTCCGCGGTGAGCGCGGACGGCGGCAGCGTCTCGATGAAGTCGAGCTTGTTGCTCAGCAGGTCCTGGTACGCGGTTTCCTGGCTGGCGTAGATCTTGACGTTGAGGTCCTTGAACTTGACCTTGTCCTGGCCCTGGTAGTCGTCGAACCGGGTCAGCTTGATCTCGACGTTCGGCGTGCGGCTGACGAACTTCATCGGGCCGTTGCCGATCGGGTGCTTCGCGAAGGCATCCGGGTCCTTGAAGAAGGAATCCGGCAGCGGCGAGAACGCGGTGTAGCCGATCTTGGTGGTGAACACGGAGAACGGCGCGTCCAGCGTGACCTGGAATTCGTAGTCGCCCTTCACGACCAGCCCGGACATCTTGTCCTTGGCCGGCTTCGCGTTCTTGTCCGCGGGATGGACGTCGGAGTAGCCCTGGATGTTCTCGAAGAACGTGCTGTTGATCTGGCCGTTCGCCGAGTTGGCCCCGTAGTTCCAGGCGTCGACGAAGTTCTTCGCCTTGACCTCGGTGCCGTCGTGGAACTTCCAGCCGTGCTTGATCTTGATGTCGAAGACCTTGGAATCGGTCGTGTTGATCGACTCCGCCATCTCGTTGTACGGCTCGCCGTTCTCGCCCTTGTACGCGACGAGCCCGGCGAACATCGGGTCGACGGCCTTGGAGCCGCCGAGTTCGTTGGTGTTCGTGGGGACCAGCGTGTTCTGCGGTTCCGTGCCGTAGACGGTGAAAGTCCCGTTCGGGTCTGCCTCGCCTGACGACCCACTGCCGGATCCGCCGCCCCCACAGGCAGTCAGGAGCAGTGACAAGGTTGTCACGACAGCGGCCGCGCTCCAGAGCCTGGATGAACCCCGCATGTCCCCTCCGTTTCTAGCGTCCGAATAGCGACATGGAGGCTAGCGTGATCGGCCCTTCGTAACCGGATCACCGGGTTGCACATGAATAACGACGCCGACCGTCACCCGGACAGCTCACGACGAACTGAGGTTGATGACTTTCGGTCATTTTGGTACGGGGGTACGCGCCCGGTTACGCGGCGCTGTGGAGCGGTCAGGCGAGCGACAAAGCGATGCCGTCCAGGATGTCGTGCTCGCTGACGATCAACTGGTCCGGACCACCGCGCGCGGCGAGTTCCTCCGCGAGCACCTGGACGACGACCGCGCCGCCGCCGATCACGTCGACCCGGCCGGGGTGGATCACCGGGTTCCCGGCGCGGGTCGCGCGGTCGGCCGCGAGGAGGTGTTCGGCGAGCCGGTCGATCTCGCCGTGGGTCAGCTTCGACAGGTGGACGCGCTCGGAGTCGTACTCGGGCAGCTCCAGCGAAACCGCCGACAACGTGGTCACCGTGCCGGCGACGCCGATCCAGGTGCGGGCCTTCGCGACGTCCACGACGTCGAACGCCTCGGTGAGGATGCCGCGCGCCAGCTCGCGAGCTGCGGCGATCTCGTCGGCGGTCGGCGGGTCGTCCTTCAACGCGCGCTCGGTGATCCGGACGCAGCCGATGTCGACGGATTTCGCGGCGAGCACCTCGGCCTCGCGGCCGTTCCAGGTGCCGAGGACGAGTTCGGTGGAGCCGCCGCCGACGTCGACGACCACGAACGGCCCGTCGTCCGGGTCCTGCTCGCCGACCGCGCCGGTGAAGGAGAGCCGGGCTTCCTCGTCGCCGCTGATCACCTCGGCCTCGACGCCGAGCGTCTCGCGGGTCATCGCGAAGAACTCGTCGCGGTTGCTCGCGTCGCGGGTCGCCGAGGTGGCGACCATGCGCACCTTCTCGACGCCCTTGCGCCGCGCGGCGACGGTGTAGTCGGCGAGCGCGGCGCGGGTGCGCTCGAGCGCTTCCGGCGCGAGCCTGCCCGTGGCGTCGACGCCCTGGCCGAGCCGCACGATGCGCATCTCACGGTGCAGGTCGCGCAGGTCGACCGTGCCGTCGTGGCGCGGCGTCAGCTCGGCGACGAGCAGACGGATGGAGTTGGTCCCGCAGTCGATCGCAGCTACCCGAGGCATGCCTCCGACTTTACTTGGTCGCCGCCGGTTCGCGGGGCAGGCGGGCATAGGCAGGCCCTATGCCCCCGCACCGGCATTTGGTCTTTGCTTTCCGCTCTTTTCCGGACGTACCGTTGCCGTGTTCGCCGCATTTCGTCGCGCGGCGTTTCTTTCTCCTTTATCGAAAGGTTCAGTGGCATGCCCACGATCGAATACGGATTGGCCGGAAAACGCGCGGTAGTCACCGGCGGTTCCCGCGGAATCGGCGCGGCAATCGTGCGCCAGTTGCTGGCCGCGGGCGCGTCGGTGCTCACCACCGCCCGGTCGGCCGGCCCGGTGCCGGAGGGTGCGTCCTTCGTCGAGGCCGACGTCCGCACGCAGGCCGGAGCCCAGACCATCGCCTCCGCCGCGCTGGAGACCCTCGGCGGCGTCGACCTGCTGGTCCACAACGCGGGCGGCGCGCGTCCGCACCCCGGCGCGTTGGCCATCCCGGACGACGAATGGCAGGACGCGCTGTCGGTGAACCTCCTGGCCGCGGTTCGCCTGGACGCGCTGCTGGCCCCCGGCATGCGGGACCGCCGATCGGGCGCGATCGTGCACATCTCCACGGCCGCGATCCGTCCGCCGTTCCCGCCGTTCCTGCACTACGTGGCGGCGAAAACGGCGCTGGAGGCCTACAGCCAGGGCCTGGCCGCCGAGCTGGCCCCGGCCGGAGTCCGCGTCAACGTCGTGTCGCCCGGCCGGACCGCCACCCCCGGCGGCGTGGCGACGCGGGAACAGTGGGCGAGCCAGTCGCCCGGCTTCGCGCTCCCTGAGGTCCCGCTCGGCCGCGACGGCGAGCCCGACGACATCGCCAACGCGGTGCTGTTCCTGCTGTCCGACCAAGCGAGCTGGCTGACCGGAAGCGGTCTGGCCGTCGACGGAGGCGAATACCCGCGATGAATGCGTATCAGGGCAAAATCGCGGTAATCACCGGCGGCAGCACCGGAATGGGTTTCGCCACCGCGAAATTGTTCGCCGACGGCGGTGCCAAGGTAATCATCACCGGCCGTTCGCAATCTCGCCTGGACGCGGCGGTGGGCCAGCTCGGCCCTGATGCGACAGCCATCCGCGGCGATGTGGCGTCCCTCTCCGACCTGGACACGCTGGCCGACCAGGTGCCCGGCCCGATCGACGCCCTGTTCGTCAACGCCGGGATCGCCCGGACCGAACCGTTCGAATCGGTCACCGAGCAGCAGTTCGACGAGCAGTTCGCGATCAACGTCAAGGGCGCGTACTTCGCCGTGCAGAAGCTCGCGCCGAAGCTGCGCTCCGGGGCCGGGGTCGTGCTGACGACCTCGACCGCGAACGTCATGGGCCTGCCCACGACCAGCGTCTACTCCGCGGGCAAGGCCGCACTGCGGTCGATGGCCCGCACCCTCGCCGCCGAACTGCTCCCGCGCGGCGTCCGGGTCAACGCGATCAGCCCCGGTCCGATCGACACCGAGATCCTCGAGGCCGGAATGACCGACGCGGAAGCCGTGCAGTTCAAGGCGGAACGAGCCGCGGCCAACCCGATGAAACGGCTGGGCACCCCCGACGAGATCGCCCGCGCCGTCGCCTTCCTGGCCTTCGACGCCACCTTCAGCACCGGCATCGAACTGGTCGTGGACGGAGGCGACACGCAACTCTGAGGGCTACGCGGCGACCGGCTGATACCAGGTCTCGTCCCGCAGAAACTCCAGCAACGCCATCTCCGCGGGCCCCGCACCAGGCCGAACCGCCGCGACGACGGGCTGGGAAACGACCGGAAACACCGGCCGGACAAGCTGCTCGTGCCCCTCCGGCACCGCCGACGCCGGAACGAGCGTCACTCCCAGCCCGTGCGCGGCCCACCGCACCGCCGTCGAGGTCTGCGACACCCGCGCGACCACGGCCGGGGCCAACCCGTTGTCGCGCAACACTTCGGTGAGGAAACCGTCGAGCGCGCTGTCCTGATCGAACCGGATCCAGTGTTCTTCTTCCAGCTCCCGCAACGCGATCCGATCTCGCTTGAGCAACCGGTGCCCAGCGCCGAGGACGACCACGAACTCCTCGTCCCCGAGGTGATGCCCCTCGTACAGCCCCTCCTCGCACGCCGAGCCCAGCAACGCGAGATCCAGCACCCCATGCCGGGCGAGCTGCTCCAGCTCCGCCGGATTCGGCTCCTCGAACACCGTCACCGCCAGCCGGGGAAACCGCTCCCGCAACGCCGCCAGCGCCCCCGGCAGCTGCCGCGTCCCCAACCCCATCTGCGCCGCGACCCGCAACTCGCCGACCAGCTCGTCCGCCCCGGCCCGAGCCGTAGCCCGCGCCCGCCGCGCCGCCCGCACCGCGACCTCGGCGTCGTGGAGAAACGCCCGCCCGACCACCGTCGGCACCAGCCCGGTCGGCGTGCGGGAAAACAGCTGCACGCCGAGTTCCCGCTCAAGCCCCCGGATCTGCTGCGAAACCGACGGCTGGGCAACGTGCAGCAACTCCGCCGCAGCGGTCACCGATCCCGCCTCCGCGACCGCCAAGGCGTACTCGAACTGACGAAGACTCACCGGTACTCCTGCTTTGTAATGATGTAAGCAAGCCTACCGGTTCTCGTCCGTTTCAGCTTGGCTTGGAACTGCTGGACGATACGCAGGTCGACGTCGTCGGCGAGGCCGAAGTCGACGTGGCCGAACTGCTAGACCCACACGTCGGAGTACTCGTCTCGGTGGTCGTCGAGCTAGTGCTACTCGGCACCCCGGACGTCGGCGTCCCGGTAGGCGTCACCGACGGCCGATCCGTAACAACCGGCGGCAAGGTCACCCCCACCTGCGGCGGCTTATTCCCGGGGTTAGCGGTCGGCACGGCACTGGACGTCGTCGGCGTGGGAGCCTCGACGGGAACCGTACTGTCCGGCACCTGCGCGACGCCCTTGCGATAAGCCTCGGCCCAGAGGATCACCGTGGTGACGTAGGCGTCGGAGTTGTTGTAGCGGTAGATGGCAGTCCGCAACTGGTCTGGATTGGCCAGATCGAGCCCGCCGGAGCAGAGATAACGCGCCGCCGCGAGCGAAGCGTCGAACAGATTGCCAGGGTCGGCCTTTCCGTCGCCATTACCGTCCGCCGCATAGCTTCGCCAGGTCGCGGGGATGAACTGGAACGGCCCGACCGCCCGATCCCACACCGGATCGTGATCCAGCAGCCCATGGTCAGTGTCAGGAATCGCCGCATACGGACCGGTCCCGTTGAGCTGAGGCCCGAGAATCGGCTGGAGAGTCGTCCCCGCGGCGTCGACATACCCACCCCGCGCGTGATTCGACTCGATCCGTCCGATGCTCGCGATGAGCGCCCAGTCGATATGACAGCCCGGCTGCTCCTTCCCCAGCACCTCAGCCGCATGCCGATACGCGACGAGCGCGGTAGCCGGAATCCCGAGCGGCCCATCCGGAAGGTCATACGCGGGCAAGGGAACCGGCGCCGGCGCATCAGGCAACCGCCCGTCGACCGCGACTCCGCGAATGCCCGGGTCATACCCCTGATCAGGCATCACGTCCGCGGTGTGGATCACCGGCATCCGCCCAACCCACCCGACGATCAACCCCGCCCCGACGGTCGCCGGAAGCACCCCCAGAATCCCCGCAAGCAGCGCGACAACCGTCCGATGCCGCGAAGCCGCTCGGTGCGCCCGATAACGCCCGCGCCGCACCCGAACCCGCACCCAACCCGGCTTATCCGGCGGCGGTGCGACGAGGGTGCGCTTGGCTTCTGCCGAACGAGAGAGGGTTTCTTCGCTCGCTGCTTCACCAACGCTGACCACCTCGCCGCGGCTGGCTCGGGTGCCAGCTACCTCAGCAGCCGCCTCGTCGTCGGCACGGTCTCCATCGGCTGTCGCGCCATTGGCGGGTTCGCCCTCGTCTCTGATCTCCTCGCCACCAGCCGCACCGACTACCCCGGCACCCTCACGTTCGCCGATCTCGGTGCCAGCAACAGGCCCACCAGGAGCTACCTCGGCAACCCCAGGTGCGCCGATCTCCTCGCCAGCAGCCGCAACCCCATCAGCTGTCCCATCGCCAGCCTCGCCACCGTTTACCTCAGCCTCGCCGACTTCTTCGCCACCAGCCACAACCTCGCCAACGACTACCTCAGCACCGGAGTCGCCGACCACCTCGTCGCCAGCAGCCCCGCCGCCAGCCCTATCCTCGCCGCCGACCACCTCAGCGCCCCGGTGACCGACCCCCTCGCCGACAACCGCTCCGACATCAGTCGCCTCGGCAACCCCGCCGTCAGCACCGGCCTCGCCACCAGCCGAGTCACCGCCACCAGCGCCATCCACACCGCGCGCCGCACCACCGGCACCGCCCGCGCCACCGGTGCCGCCCGCGCCATCCGCACCAGCACCATCCGCACCACCGGCGTCCCCCGCACCAGCATCAGCCGTCGATTCGGCCCGATCCCCCACCACGGAAGACCCCTCAGCCCGCACCGATCGGCGAGATCTGCGTGGCACCCGCACTGTCCGCCCCTCCCCGGCGCGCCCGGCGGTGCACCCAGGCTCGCCTGCTCGGTGTGAAGCTCCGGTGCTCGCCGCGAAGCATTCCCACCCAGGCGGGCACCGCCTCTGCTGTGCCTATCCGCGCCCGAGACCGGAGCGTTACCCGGCGCAGTCGCCCGTCGGCCAGCCCTGTTCGCGGACCCAGGCAAGGGTTTCGTCGCCGAACGGGTTCACTCCCGGACCGGCCGCGAGCGTGTGCGCGAGGTGGACGTGCAGGCATTTCACCCGTCCGGGCATCCCGCCCGCGGTGACCTGCGTGCCGAGCGACTCGATGGCGTCCCGCTCAGCCAGGTACGTCTCGTGCGTGCGCTGGTACGCCGCCGCGAGTTCGGGGTCCGTGGTGAGCCGTTCGGTCATCTCCTTCATCACGCCGGACGCCTCCAGCGTGCCCACCATCGACGTCAATCGCGGGCAGGTCAGGTAATACAACGTCGGGAACGGCGTCCCGTTCTCCAATCGCGGACTGGTCTGGACCACCGAGGGATGCCCGCTCGGACACCGCGCGGCCACCGCCCGCAACGCTCGCGGCGGCCGTCCGAGCTGCTGCGCGATGACCTCCCGGTCGGCATCGGTGACGGGCTCGAATCGGGGTGTCTCCGTGCTGCTGTTCACGCTCTCCAGGCTAATGCCGCCCTCCGCCCGGCCCCTCTCGACCTCCGCCGAAACGGCCGAGTTGTCCACAACCCGCACACCGTGTGGACAACTCGCCGCGCCCGCCTCCGCCGCTCTTCCGATGTGGTTAACGTGGAAGGCAGTCGAAGCTTCGCCACGAAGAACAAAGTCAGCCCACGCCAGCAAATCCCCGCGCAGCCGCAGGAAACGACCAGCACCCACGACGTAAAGGAGCGTGTCTAACGACCCAAAACCAACCAGCGAAAAACCAACCGGCGAAAGGCCAACCGGATACCTGAGCGACCGGACACCAAAACCAGCCGGACACCTGAGCCACCGGACACCAAAACCAGCCGGACACCTGAGCCACCGGACACCAAAACCAGCCGGACACCTGAGCCACCGGACACCAAAACCAGCCGGACGCTCAGCCGCCGGGCACCTCGGCCGCCGAACACTCAGTCGCGGGCACCTCAGCCACCGGACATCTCGGCCGCCAGAAACCTCAGCCGCCGGAAACCTGTGCCCACAGGTTCTCGTACCAAGGCGCCTGCGGGGCGGGCGACTGCCCGGGCTGTGCGGCGGTCGGCGAACCGGGCTGGTCCTCGGGCAGCTGGACCATCCACGGGGTCTCGCCGGGCTTCACGTACCGGAGCCGTCGGCGGGCTTCCGCCTCGATCTGGGCCGGGTCGCTCAGCTGGGCTTTGCGGTCGCGCAACTGGGCGACCTCGTGCTGGAGCTGGGCGAGCTGCGCTTCCTGGTCCCGGACCTCGGAACGCTGGGAAAGGTAGGTGCGCAACGGGACCGCGACGGTGAACGCCAGCGCGCAGACCACGATCGCCACGACGGCGGCGCGCCGGGTGGTCGACATGCCGAGCACCTTGGCCGCACCGGAGGCGCGTTTCGCCGCCAGGCCGCGGCGAAGCCGGGCCCTGGTCGTCTCCGTCGTGTCCGCGCCGGTGCGGCGCCGGGCCGACGCGGGACGGCGGGCCCTGGTGGACCCGCTTCCCGCGGCCCGGCCGCCGCGGCGGCTGCGCGCCCTCCCCGGTCGGCCATGTGCCCCTCAGGCCTCCGCGCTGAACCGCGGGAAGGCGAGATCGCCGGCGTAGCGCGCGGCGTCCGCGAGGGTTTCCTCGATGCGCAGGAGCTGGTTGTACTTCGCGATCCGCTCGCCGCGCGCCGGGGCTCCGGTCTTGATCTGGCCGACGCCGGTGGCGACCGCGAGGTCGGCGATGAAGGTGTCCTCGGTCTCGCCGGACCGGTGGCTCATCATCGACTTGTAGCCGTAGGAGGTGGCCAGCGACACCGCGTCCAGCGTCTCCGAGAGGGTGCCGATCTGGTTGACCTTCACCAGCAGCGCGTTCGCCGCGCGGCGGGTGATGCCCTCCTCGAGGCGGTCCGGGTTGGTGACGAAGAGGTCGTCGCCGACGAGCTGGACCTTGTCGCCGATCTCGGCGGTCAGCTGGACCCAGCCGTCCCAGTCGTCCTCGCTCAGCGGGTCCTCGATGGAGACCAGCGGGTAGTCGCGCAGCAGTTCGCCGTAGTAGGCGGACATCTGCTCCGCGCTGCGCTTCGTGCCCTCGAAGGTGTAGGCGCCGTCGGAGTAGAACTCGGTCGCGGCGACGTCCAGCGCGAGCGCGACGTCGCGGCCCGGCACGTAGCCCGCCTTCTCGATCGCGGCGAGGATCAGGTCGAGCGCCTCGCGGTTGTTGGCGAGGCTCGGCGCGAAGCCGCCCTCGTCGCCGAGGCCGGTGGCCAGGCCGCGGCTCTTCAGCACCGACTTCAGCGCGTGGTACACCTCGGTGCCCCAGCGCAGCGCCTCGCGGAACGACTCCGCGCCGATCGGCGCGATCATGAATTCCTGGATGTCGACGTCGGTGTCCGCGTGCGCACCGCCGTTGAGGATGTTCAGCATCGGCACCGGAAGCACGTGCGCGTTCGGCCCGCCGAGGTAGCGGAACAGCTCCAGCTCGGCCGATTCCGCGGCGGCCTTCGCGACGGCGAGCGAAACGCCGAGGATGGCGTTCGCGCCGAGCCGCGACTTCGCCGGCGTGGCGTCGAGGTCCACCAGCTTCTGGTCGACGATCCGCTGGTCGACCGCGTCGACGCCGACCAGGTCCGGCCCGATCTCGTCGAGCACCGCGGCGACCGCGCGCTCCACGCCCTTGCCGTTGTAGCGGCCGGTGTCCCCGTCGCGCAGCTCGACCGCTTCGTGCTCGCCGGTCGACGCCCCGGACGGCACCGCCGCCCGAGCCAGGGTGCCGTCGTCGAGCGCCACCTCCACCTCGACGGTCGGGTTCCCGCGCGAATCGAGAATCTCGCGCGCGCCTACCTGCTCGATGAGAGCCACGCTCTGCTCCTTGGTGGGTCGTGCCTGCGGTGACGCCGCCCAGAGTAACTGCCCAGCGTGTTCACCCGTTGGAGGCCAGGCCGGTGCGGAGCCGTTCCGCTGCGTGTTCTCCAGCTCAGTCGGGCACTTCGCCGGTCTCGTCGGCGGGCGGGTCCTCCGGCCGTACTTCGCGCCACCCCGACGGCAGTTCGACCTGGTCGGTCACCTGCTGCCAAAACGTCCAGCTGTTGCCGCCCGGATCGGCCACGGTGAAAATCCGGGCACCGTACGGCTGGTCCTGCGGCGGCTCCGGCGCGGCGTCCTCACCGAGCGCCGCGGACACGCGCTCGTGCTGCGCGTCGACGTCGGTCACGTACACGACGTTCAGCTGTCCGACCGGCCCTTCGACGCCCTTGGCCTCCCAATATTCGGGACCGACCCCGGCCAGCTGGAGACGCGCGTCACCCGCGCGGAGCGTCGCCTGGAAGACCTCGCCTGCCCCGTCCTCGAAGCGGACTTCCTCAGTGAAGCCGAACACCCTGGTCAGCCACGCGAGGGCGGCCGTCGCATCGCTGTAGTAGAGGTACGGCGCCAGTCCCACGTAGTCGGGTTCCTGATCGCTGCTCATGGCGGCACAGTCCATCACGACTCCTCTGCCGGTCGTGCAACGCCCTCCGCGCCGGTATCGTGAGGCGACCATGACGGACGCCGCAGCAGCCCCCGAACCCGACGGCGAATCGCGCTTCCGCAGGTTCCGCAATGCCGAGCACCTGGTCGCGCGGCGTCGCCCGCTCGACGCGCTCAAAGAGCTGGAACCCCTGCTCGACGACGAACAGGACAAGCCAAGCGTCCAGCTGCTCGCCGGGCGTGCGTACTTCCACTCCGCCCAGCTGCGCCGCGCCGAACGCGCCTTCACCCGCGTGCTGGAGCTGGATCCGACCGACCATTACGCCCGGTTCGTGCTCGGCCGCACCCTCCAGCGCCTCGGCCGTTTGGCCGAGGCGCTCGCGCAACTGCGGATGGCGTCGGCGATGAACCCGGTGCCGGAGTATCTCGAAGCGATCAGCGAGGTCAGGGCAAGGATCACGCTCAGCGACCACTGAGCCGCGCGTCCCGAACGTGCAGCCGCGGAGGCACTCACGTGCAACCGAGGGATCCAGCCCGCCCGCGGCGCGTCTTCTGAAGTGAAAAGGCAGCGGGGAAGCCTGGCCATCCGGCGACTCGGCTCGGCCGGTCGGCCGATCCGAGCGGACCGGCCGAAGCGCGATCCTTGGTGTCATCACAGAGAGCGATTAGAGGAGGCCGACATGACCGCGCTGACCGTGATCGGAGCGACCGCCGGGCTGCTCGTGCTGGTGCTGATGGCGCTGGCGCCGGCGCTCGTGGAACTGAACGAACGCCACCCGGTGCGGCCCCGCAAGCAGCCCGTGCGCACCGAGGCCCTGCCGCAGAAGCCGGTGCGGGTGGCCGCGCTGACGACCCACTGACTGCCAGCGCGCTGACCTAGCCGGAGCAGGGTTCCGCCGCTCGCCGAACCTGGCGCGCAGCGGTGCGGCAACAGGACCGGCTCAGACAGCGCGAGCAGCCGACCGGCTACGACGGGACCGGGCAGCTATTCGGTTCGGTTCGAACCGCTGACCGCCGAGCGAACCCATCCGGCCAAGCCGTCGGCTCACCGGCCGAACAGACCCGGCCACTCCGGCCAGTCGCGATCAAGCCCGGCCAAGCCGCTCGCTCGCCGACCAGGTCGGACCACCATCTCGGTCGACCCGCTGAAGCCAGATCAGGCCGCCACCTCGGTCAATCCGCTCGCCCGCCGCAGCCAGATCAGACCACCACCGCGGTCGACCCGCCTACCCGCCGCAGCCGGATCAGGCCGCCACTCCGGTCAAGCCGCTCGACCGCCGCAGCCACGTCAGACCACCGCCTCGGCCGACCCGCCCACCCGCCACAGCCAGATCAGGCCGCCACTCCGGCCAAACCGCGCACTCGCCGCAGCCCGGTCGCGCCACCACAACCGCCGGCCAAACCGCTCACGGCGCCACGCTCTCCGCCGCGTAAGAGTCCGCGGCCGCGAAAACGTCCTGTACGTAGTTGACCGCCGGGTTGTAGAACAGCATCGCCTTCCACCAGCCCGCCGGGGTGCCCAGGTCGTCGTTGCCGGAGCAGAGGTAGCGGGCGGCGGTGAAAGCCGCGTCGTCGAGGTTGCGGGGGTCGGCGGTTTTGCCGTCGCCGTTGGCTCGTTGGGCGTGTTTGTGCCAGGCATCCGGCAGGATGCGCAGCGGGCCGATGCGGTGATCCGCGGTGCGGTCGCCGTCGAGTTTTCCGGTGTCGGTGTCCGGGGCTTCCGCCGCGCCGGGTTTCACCGTCATAGTCCCGTCCGGGCCGGGTTTTTCCGTGCCGAAGGCCAGGTTTCCGATCGCCGCGAGCGTCGCCCACGACAGGTGGCACGACGGTTTTTGCCGCTGCATCCACATTTCCGCGCGTCCGTACGCGGCGAGCACTCGCGCGTCCAGGTGCGTCTTTTCGGCGACCCGGTTCGCCCACGCGTCCAGTTCCGCTTGGTCGGAAACGAGCGGGCGGTCCGGCGGGGCGGCCAAGCCGACTCGCGGGGCTTCGGAGCCGGGCTGCGGGCGCGGCTCGTGCTTGGCCGCGACCGGGGGCGGAGCGGCCGCGGCGGGAGGGGGCGGCGGGTCCGGGTTCTCGATTCCGATGGTCACCACCAGCACGACCCCGGTCAGCACCAGGCCCAGCGACATCGCGATTCGGCTCGGGTAGCGGCGCGGCGGGCCCGCCGGGGACGGGGTAATAGTCGGCTGAGTGGTATCGGCCACCCGGACAGGTTACTGATGAACCCGGCAGTGGGACGCTGGACTGGGCGAATGGCAAGCGGATGGTTAACTCGGGAGCAAAGCCGCCCAGGTCACACAATTCGTTACGTGACGCGTCGGCGACGCTCTGACCTGCGGTTACCCTAACCTAACTCCTGCCGAAACGTCGTTTTGCGCATTTTGCCGGACCCAGTCGCCGCACTTCCCTCTGGACTTACAGGCAAGCCTTACCTAAAACCATCAGGTCAGGTAGTCGAAGGAGGGCTGAACAGTGGTGTTTTCCAGCGCGCTCATCGGGCTGCGCGAGGGCCTCGAAGCCGCGCTTGTGGTGAGCATCCTGGTCGCCTTCCTGGTCAAGACCGACCGGCGGCACGCGCTGCGCTACGTGTGGCCCGGGGTCGGCGTGGCGGTGCTGCTGTCGGTCGGCGTCGGCGCGATCCTCACCTACAGCACCGCACAGCTGAGTTTCGAGCATCAGGAACTGCTCGGCGGCAGTCTTTCCATCGTCGCGGTCGTCTTCGTCACCGCGATGATCTTCTGGATGCGCAAGGCTTCCCGGCACATCGCGGCCGAATTGCGCGGCAAGATGGAGGACGCGCTCAAGGTCGGTCCGGCGGCGGTGCTGCTGCTGTCGTTCCTCGCGGTGGGCCGCGAAGGGCTCGAAACCGCCGTCTTCTTCTACTCGGCCGTGCAGACCGCGCAGTCCGACACCTTGCAGCCGCTGGTCGGGTTCGTGATCGGGATCGCCGCCGCGATCGTGCTCGCCTACCTGCTCTACCGCGGCGCGGTCCGGTTCAACCTGGCGAAATTCTTCACGATCACCGGCGTGCTGCTGGTGTTCGTCGCCGCCGGCGTGCTCGGCTACGGCCTGCACGACCTGCAGGAAGCCGGGTTCATCCCCGGGCTGACCACACTCGCCTTCGACGCGTCGAGCACGCTGCCGGAAACCTCCTGGTACGGCGCGCTGCTCAAGGGGATCTTCAACTACTCGCAGCAAACCACTGTGCTGCAAGCGATCGCGTGGGTCGCCTACGTCGCGATCGTGCTGCCGCTGTTCCTCAAGCCCGCCCGCAAGAACAAGACCGAAGCGGCTCCTGCCGCACCGGCCGCTGCCAAGGAGTGACCGTGCCCCAGTTCCGCAAAACCTCGACGGCTGTGCTCACCGGCCTCGGCGCGCTCCTCGCGCTGACCGCCTGCGACAGCACGAATTCCGCGTCCGGTCCCTCCGGCGCGGCCTCGGGCGGGCCGATCAAGGTCGAGGCGTCCGACACCGCCTGCTCGGTGTCGGCGACGACCGCGGCCGCGGGCAATCTGACCTTCGAGATCGCCAACAAGGGCAGCAAGGTCACCGAGTTCTACCTGTACGCCGAGGGCGACCGGATCATGGGCGAGGTCGAAAACATCGCGCCGGGGCTGAACCGGCGGCTCATCGTCGAGGTCCCGCAGGCGGGCAAGTACCAGACCGCGTGCAAGCCGGGCATGGCAGGCAACGGCATCCGCGGCGACTTCACGGTCACCGGCGGCGCGCAGGGCCAGGGCAACGCCAGCGCGCAGAAGGCCGCGGCCACCAAGAGTTACGCGACCTACGTCGAGAACAACAGCTCGGCGCTGGAGACCGAAACCGCGAAGTTCGTCACCGCGGTCAAGGCGGGCAAGGTCGACGAGGCGAAGGCCGAGTACGCGCGCACCCGCGTGTTCTACGAGCGGATCGAGCCGGTCGCGGAGAAGTTCGGCGATCTCGACCCGTCGATCGACGCGCGCGAGGCCGACGTTGAACCGGGCCAGCAGTTCACCGGTTTCCACCGGCTGGAGAAGGACCTGTGGACCACCGGGCTGAAGCCCGACAGCCCGCAGCTCGCGGACAAGCTGCTCAGCGACGTGAAAGCGCTGGTCGCCAAGACCAAGACGCTGCAGCTGAGCGTGCTCGACCTCGCCAACGGCGCGAAGGGCCTGCTCGACGAGGTCGCGACGAAGAAGATCACCGGCGAGGAGGAGACCTTCTCGCACACCGACCTCTGGGACTTCCAGGCCAACCTCGACGGCTCCAAGGGCGCGATCGCCGCGCTGCGGCCGATCCTGCAGGAGCGCGACGCGGCCCTCGTGTCCACTTTGGACAAGCAGTTCGCGAATGTGCAGGGGCTGCTGGACAAGACCCGCTCCGGGGACGGCTTCAAGTACTACAACGAGCTTTCCCAGGACCAGATCAAGGCGTTCGCCTCCGCGGTGGACGCGCTGAGCGAGCCGCTCAGCAAGGTCGCCGAGGTCGTGGCCAAGTGACCGAGGAGGGGACGCAGGTTTCCCGCCGGAAGCTGTTCGGGCTGGCCGGCGCGGGAGTCGCGCTGGCGGGCGCGGGCGCGGCGGCCGGGGTCGGCATCGACCGGCTCGGCGGCGCCACCCCGCCGCGGCCGCGGTGTCCACTGTGGACTTCCACGGCGAACACCAGGCCGGGATCGTCACGCCGACGCAGCAGAACCTGCACTTCGCCGCGCTCGACGTGACCACGAAGGACGCCGGCAAGCTGCGCGAACTGCTGCGCACCTGGACGGCCGCGGCACGGCGGATGACGGCCGGCCAGGAGGTCGGCCCGGACGGCGCGCTCGGCGGGTCCGCGCAGGCGCCGCCGGACGACACCGGTGAGGCGCTCGACCTGCCCGCCTCCGATCTGACGCTGACGATCGGCTTCGGCCCCTCGCTCTTCGACGACCGGTTCGGTCTCGCCGCGAAACGCCCGCCGCAGCTGATCGACCTGCCGCTGTTCCCGAAGGACAAGCTGGACCCGGCGCGCAGCGGCGGCGACCTGTGCATCCAGGCCTGCGCGAACGATCCGCAGGTGGCGGTGCACGCGGTGCGCAACCTGGTGCGGCTGGGCTTCGGCGTCACCGAGGTGCGCTGGTCGCAACTCGGCTTCGGCCGCAGTTCGTCGACCTCGCGTTCGCAGCAGACGCCGCGCAACCTGTTCGGCTTCAAGGACGGCACGAACAACGTCAAGGCCGAGGACACCGACGTGCTCCGCGACCAGGTGTGGGCGCAGGCCAGCGACGGCCAGGCGTGGATGGCGGGCGGCACCTACCTGGTGGCGCGCCGGATCCGGATGCACATCGAGACCTGGGACCGCGAGACGCTCGCCGGGCAGGAGCAGATTGTCGGGCGCACCAAGGGAACCGGCGCGCCGCTCGGGCAGACCGGCGAGTTCGACCAGGTCGACCTGCAGGTCGGCGGCGAGGGCGGGACCCCGCTGATCGCCGAGGACGCGCACATCCGGCTGGCGTCGCGCCAGACGCGCAAGGGCGTGCAGATCCTGCGCCGCGGCTACAACTTCGTCGACGGCTCCGACGGGGTCGGCCACCTCGAAGCCGGGCTGTTCTTCCTCGCATTCAACCGGGACACCCGCTCGCAGTACGTCCCGATGCAGCAGGCGCTGTCGTCGAAGGACGCGATGATGGAGTACCTGCAGCACACCGGTTCCGCGCACTTCGCGATCCCGCCGGGCCTCACCCCGACCAGCAACTGGGGTGACGGACTCTTCGCCTGACCAGTACAAACCTCCCCGCCCCGCCACTGCGTGGGACCGGTTGCCGGTGCCTTCCCGGCCAGCGACGGTGACCGCGTTCATCCGCGCGAGGTGAGGAGTTCGGTCGTGGGCGCAGTGGCACAGCCGCGGTTCGGGGTGTGGGCGGTCGTCTACGGGTCGTGGGGCCCGTTCGATCATCCGGACGATCCGGTGGACGCGAGCTGGGAACGCAACCGGCGGCTGATCGTCGAGGCCGACCGGCTCGGCTTCGATTCGACGCTCATCGCGCAGCACGTGGTGAACCCGTTCGGCGACGAACTGGACCAGCTGGAGACGTGGACGTCCGCGGCCGCGCTCGCCGCGCTCACCGAACGGATCGAGATCATCGCGGCGATCAAACCGTATCTCGTGCATCCGGTGGTGCTGGCGAAACAGGCGCTGCAGATCCAGGAAATCAGCGGCGGCCGGTTCGGGCTGAACCTGGTCAACGCCTGGTACAAGCCGGAATTGGAGCGGGCGGGCATCCCGTTCGCCGAGCACGACGAACGGTACGCCTACGGCCGCGAATGGATCAGTGTCGTGCGCGGGCTGCTGGCCGGCGAGCGGGTTTCGTTCGAGGGCAAGCACTTCCAGGTCGACGGGTACCAGCTGCGCCCGGCCGGTTCGTCGCCGACCGTGTACGTCGGCGGGGAATCGGACCCGGCGCGAGCGCTGGTCGCGGACAAGGCCGACGTGTGGTTCATCAACGGACAGCCGAAGGAGAACGTCGCCCGGCTGATCGAGGATGTCGCCGCCCGCCCGCGCTCCGGTCCGCCGGTCCGGTTCGGACTGTCCGCCTTCGTGGTGGCCCGCGAAACCGACGCCGAGGCGGAGGCCGAACTGGCGGCGTTGTGGGAACTGGCCGAGGCGGGCAAGGCGCGCTGGGAGGCGCTGGTCGCCGACGCCGATCCGAAGGCGGTCATGTTCCAGACGTTCGCGAAGTACCCGCACATCGGCACGAACGGCGGCACCGCGGCCGGCCTGGTGGGCAGTTACGACACCGTCGCACAGCGGATCCGCGAGTGGGCGGACCTGGGCATCGAGACGTTTATGGTGCAATTTCAGCCCTTCGAGGCGGAGATGCGGCGGTTCGCCGAGCACGTGATCCCTCGCGTGCGCTTGACTTCAAGCAAACTTGAACTTGCACGGTAGGTGAATGTTCACCGACGCAGAACTCAGCTACCTGGCCGACCAGACCCTCGGCCGCGTGGCCACCCAGCAACCGAACGGCACCCTGCAGGTCAGCCCGGTCGCGTTCTCCTGGAACGCGGAGACGAAGACCATCGACGTGAGCGGGTACAACCTGGCGAAGAGCCGGAAGTACCGCAACGTCGATGCCAACGGCCAGGTCGCCATCGTGATCGACGACCTGCCCTCGACCGAGCCGATGCGCGTCCGCTGCCTGGAAATCCGGGGCCGGGCGGAAGCGGTGCCGAATGCCTTCGAGCCGGACGGCCACCTCGACGGAGCCGTGATCCGCATCTACCCGCAGCGCATCATCAGCTTCGGCATCGACGACCCGGACCACGAACCGCTGGAGACCAAGCCGAATAACCGGAACGTCTGAAGTCGCGTCGGCCCGCAGTCCCGCCCCTGCCTGGGGGAGGGACGGGACTGCGCCTGTTCTCAACGACGTGCACCCGCCCCCGCGTACGCCGCCGTGCCCACCACGAACAGCAACCCGGCCATCCACCACGCCGCCTCGGCGTCCGCCGCCGCCATCGGCCAGGCCACGATGTCGTAGACCTGGCCAGCGGATTTCGGCACGAACGCCGTCGTCATCGCCCAGCCCAACGGCAGCGTCCAGCCGAACTGGCCGCCGAACAGCGTGGCCGCCAGCCCGGTCAGGCCGAGGAGCCCGGCGGCGTTGCGGAGAACCCAGCCGGTGTCCATCGGGGATTCGACAAGCCCTTGTGCGGCAAGCGTTACGCCACCGGCTAGCACACCGATCAGCAGGAGGTGCGCCAATCGCCGGGGCGGCCAGCGGAAAGAGGCCGTGCGGTCGAGGTCGACGTCCTGTCCGCTGAGGCCTACGCCCGCCACCGCGACCGTGGCCCCGAGAGCGATTGTCGCGAGAAACGTCGTCCAACTGCCGCCCAGCAACAACGGGAAGACGACGGCGCAGAGCAACACCGCCACCAACGCCGCGACGAGGTGGCGCGAACGCGCGTACAGCGCTGTCCACCGCATCAGCGCGCCCCCTCCATGAGGACCTTCAACGGGTCGCCGGTGCAGGTCAGCTCCATCTGCCGGGCTGCGGCGATCCGGGCGGTCTGCTCCGCTTCGGGCGCTGCCTTCAGCGCTGCCCACGCTGGATCCGTCCTGGTCTGCAGCGGAGGCTGGGCGTAGGAAGTCGGCGGCGTGTACGAGCCGACCAGCCACTGCGCCATCACCCAGCGCGCGGCGTCCTCCCGGTCGTTCCGCTCGCCGCCGTAGGCTGAGGGATGACAGGGCAATGTCCCGGCACCACGCAGCAGCGTCATGGTGAGGCTGGGGCCGCTTTTCTGCTGTAGCGCGTAGTCGTCCTGCTGGATCAGCACCCGGGACGAATCTCGTGGGCGGGTGCCGGTGTTCCGGAACGAGTCCGCCGACTCCTCGACTCGGGTCGGATGCTGTGGCAGTTTCTCCAGCCTCCGCAAGGCTTCCTTGCCGGGACCGGCCACAGTGGACATCCAGTCCTCGTGCAGCCGCGTCACGCACACCGGGCCGTCGCAGACGAGTGCGGCCGCTGTCTGGTCCGTGACGTAGTTGTCCGTCGACGAGGCCGGGAAGAGCGGCAAAGCGACCGCCAGCCCGGCCGCCACCGGCAGCAGCGCGAGCACCTTGGTCCGCGCCGAACTGGCCAGCAGCAACAGGATTCCGGCGGCGGTGAGCCCGAGCAACCAGCTCAGCTGCCCGATCTCCACCGCGGGCCGCGGCAGGTCGAACGGACCGCTCGGCCCCACCTGCCCGATCCCCAGCAGCACCACCGGGTTCGGCATCGCACCGTTCGTACCCGACACCTGCGCGAAGAGCCCGCCAGCCAGCGCGAGCACGGCCAGCGCCGGAGCGGTAATCGGATACGGCAGCAGCCGCCCGAGACCGAGCCCCAGTGCCACGCCGGCGATCACGGACAGCACGCCGAGCACCAGTTGCGTCACCCATGCCGTGGTGAACAGCCCGCCCTGCGCCACGACCTGCCCGGCCCCGGCGGCGACGAGCACCAGATAGCCCACCACCGCGGCGAGCCCGAGAGCGAGGCCGAGCGTCATGGCTCGGTGCCCGGCGGGCCGGGGCGTGGAGCCGAACAGTTCGCTGACCCCGGCGCGGGCGTCCCGCATGCCCTGGATCGCCGAGGCTCCGACGATGATCGGCCACATCAGCACCAGCAGATAGCGAGGCCATCGCACCGCGGTCAGCCACGTCGCGTTCCAGGCCGCGGAACCGTGGGCCCACGGCCCGCGCGAGAGCAGGAGCAGCCCCAGGCTCACCGCCAGCATCGCGACCGGCACCCATACGGCGATGGTGCGCCGGAGTTCGATCCGGAACGCGCTCATCACCACGCTCCCTTCCCCTGCGCGTGGCCGAGCAGCGCCGAATAGCCGCGCTCGATCGGGCTGTCGCCGACGTCCGCCTCGCTGCCCGCCGCAGCTAGATCTGCTGGCGTGCCTTGGAAAACCAGCTTCCCGGCGGAGAAGAGCACGACGTCCGAACACGCCGCGGCGACGTCCTCGACCAGGTGGGTCGACACGATCACGCACGCGTCCCTGCCGATTTCCTGCAACAGCTCCCGGAAGCGCAACCGCTGCGCCGGATCGAGCCCGGCGGTGGGTTCGTCGAGCAGCAGGAGCACCGGGTCGTTCACGATCGCCTGCGCGATGCCGACCCGCCGGACCATGCCGCCGGACAGCGCCTTCATCTTGTCGTCGGCGCGGTCGGCGAGACCGACCCGCTCGATCGCGCGCTGCACCGCGCCCGGCACCTCCGTTTTGGGCATCTCCTTGAGCCACGCCATGTATTCGACGAACTCGCGGACGGTGAACCGCTTGTAGTACCCGAAGGACTGCGGCAGATACCCGATCCGGCGGCGCAGTCCGCGCTGGTCGAAGCGCATCCCGACCGGAGTGCCGAGCAGCGCCAGCTTGCCCTCGGTCGGCCGCAGCACGGTGGCCAGGGTGCGGATCAAGGTGGTCTTGCCCGCACCGTTCGGCCCGAGCAGCCCGTGCACCCCCGTGCCGAGCGCGAGGTCGAGGCCGTCGACCGCCATCCGCTTGCGGCCGACCCGCACTTTCAATCCCTGTGCCTGGACTTCCCAGGCGTAAGTCGCCGGAGCGACCTCGGCGGCTTCCACAGCCCGCATTGGTTTCCCCTCTCGTTTCCCTCAGTGATGGGCGGCAAGCCGCGTGAAAGTGTTCCGGCGAAGCACGACGAACACGGCCGCGACGACGGCGGCCGCGAGCCAGCCCGGCCAGGCCGCGGAGTCCAGCAGGACCGAGCCGCCGAACGCGACGCTGGGCACCACCAGCGCGCCGAGCCACAGGCCGACCAGGATCGAAGCCGCCCAGGCGACGCCGATAAACGTGCCGAGCGCGAGCGTCCCCGTGGTGAACGCGAGGCTCGGCAGCAGCCCGAGGCCCAGCTCCGCGCCGACCAGCCAGCCCGCGAACAGCAGCACCACCAGCACCGGCACCACGACCGCCGTGGTCCGCCGCAGGATCAGCTCCAGCCCGGCGCGCGGGGTCGCCATGGTGAGTTCGTACGCCGGGTCCAGCCCCCGCGACCACGCCGCCGCCACCCCGAATACCGGCAGCACCGGGGACAACATCTGCACGAACGACGGTCCCTGGTGGAGCGATCGGTCGAGGTAGATCGACAGCGCGCCGACCACCAGGACCATCAGCAGCCACGGCACCATCACCGGGGTCGCCCAGCAACGCAGCCATGCCATGGCCCGGCGCGGTGCCGGATCCGGTGCTTCGGCGAGATCCTGCTCCAGCCCGGCCCACACGGCGCCGAGCAGACCGGACACCTCGGCGGTGGTCGCGCCGGAGAGCCGGGCCCGGCACTGCGCGCACTTCTCCAGGTGCCCCTCGATCGCCCATGCCTCGTCTCCCGGCAGTTCGCGCCCCTCGACGTAATCGGCGAGCATCCGGTCGGACAGGTGATTCATGGCGTGACCTCCTTCAGCCAGACCTGGTTCCTCGGCGACGTTCACGACAGCGCCTCCCGCATCGCGATCCGGGCGCGCCGGGCCCGGGTCTTGACCGTGCCCTCTGGCAGATCCAGCAGGATCGCGGTCTCGCGGACCGACAATCCGTCGAGCACCATCGCCTGCAGGACCTCGCGCAGCTCCGGGGCGAGGGTGCGCAACGCGTCCCCCACCGAATCGCCGACCGTGCCCGCGAGCGCCTCCTCCTCGGCGGCCGGAGCCACCAGCGGCTGCCGCGCCTCGGGAGGCGGATGCGCGTGATGCGCCCGCCGCCGGTACGCGTCGATGAGCCGCCGCGCCGCGATGGTCCAGACCCAGCCCACGGCGGAGCCGCCGGCGACGACGCCCGCGAACGAACTCGCGGCGCGCCACACGGCGAGGTAGGTCTCCTGCATCACCTCCAAGACGATCTGGTCATCGGAGCAGCGGCGACGCAGGCGAATCGCGAGCCACGGCGACGTGCGGCGGTACAGCTCTTCGAACGCCGCACGGTCACCGCGGGCGGTGCGCCGGAGGAGGTATTCCTCGTCCGGCTCCCTGGGTGGCTTGTGCTTCACACCCGGCAAGACGCCACCTCCGCGCTTCCGGTTCTCAGATTCGCGTGATCTGGGTCACATTCACCGAGTACGGGTTATCCGACCGCCGAGGCAATCGTGCCCCGGGGAGGTCCGGGGGCGCGGGTCGACAGGAGGGGCTCCGTCGTTCGGGTGAGGGCGGGGCGCGGCTGGGGGTCGTGAGTGGCTATGCCGGTTAGAACCGGGATAGCCACTCACGAGAACCCGAGCACTACGCCACAGGCAGGCACGCCCCTGGCACGACGCGCAGTTGCGCCGGAACGCTCGCCGCCGCCCGGCCGGGCCGCTGCCGCGCGGCGCCTCCCCGCGGACTAGGTCGCTGCGGCGCAGCGCCTCCCAGCGGACCAAGCCGTTGCGGCGCAGCGCCTCGCCACGCTCGTCCGGACGCAGCAGCCGCGCCTCCGGGCACAGCGCGCAGCCGTGCCCGTGCAGATAGACACCAAGCGCGGAGTCAGCCTCGGCGGCCTACAGCCAGCGAACCGCACCTCAGCTCAAGCCGAGGGCCAGAACTTCCGCCATCCCTCGGCCTCCAGCGTGGCCGGTTCGACCCCGGCCTTCCGAGCCGCCGCCTCGGCCGCCCGGATGTCGCGGGCGAACTGTTTCGCCACCGCGCGCAGCTCGCCTTCGGGGTCCAGCCCGCCCCTGCGCGCGGTCGCCGCCGTCCGGAACAGCTGGGCGGGTGCGGAAGAATCCTGCGGGAACAGGTCGAGCGGGATTCCGGCCCGGCCGCTGCGCTGGCCCAGTTTCCCGGCCAGCGCGACCGCGGGCTGGCCGAGCGCCACACCGTCCACAATGGACTTACGCTGTTTCTCGGCCTGCTTCAGCTCTTCCCACCTGAGTTCCTGATGCTCAGCCGTGGCGATCCGGGCCGCGTCGGCGAAAACGTTGGGGTGGCGGCTGACCAGTTTGTCCACCAGGTCACCGGCGACGTCGTCGATGGTGAAGGGCGCGCGGCCGTGTTCAGCGGCGACGCGGGCGTGGAAAAGCACCTGCAGCAGGACGTCGCCCAGCTCCTCGCGCAGGGCCGCGCGGTCGTTGTCCTCGATGGCTTCCAGCAGCTCGTACGTTTCCTCGACCAGGTACTGCCGCAGGGATTCGTGCGTTTGCCGGGCGTCCCACGGGCAGCCACCCGGGGAGCGGAGACGGTCCATGACCTCGACCGCTTCGAGCAGCGGCGGCACGGGCGTCTCGATGAGCTGCGCGCCGGCCGCGAGCATCGCGGCCGCGGTCGGTTCCGTGCGGGAAGCGGCGAGCAGCACGATGTCCCCGGAGGACTGGCCTACCGGCGGGACACCGAACTGCGCGGGATCAACGTCGGTTCCGGCATATACCGCGCCGTTGCGCAGGAGGGGCAGCGCCACCGCGGGCAGCGTCGCACCGCGGACCAGGACGACGGTGCCGGTCACTGCTGCGCCGGGGCACCGCCGCGCACCGGCACGGCCACGCCCGTGACCTCGGCCGCGCTGGGAGCGAGGTTCATGCCGACCGGGTCCCACACGCCGTAACGCGGGTTGATCTTGAAGTCCACATTCCCAACATACGGCTGCAGCATCCGCACGCCGATCGCACCCAGCTGAGCCGCGGTCGGCTGCTGGACCTGGTCGGTGGCGACCTTCGCGTCCGTCGTCCGCTTCCGCACCACGGCGGTGACCCACCAGGTCGGCGCGCTCGCCGGGTTCGGCTGGAACGCGATCGCGGTGTTCGCGGGCACGCCGAACAGCACGGTCGCGGCGTCCTGCGGCGACGACAGCGCGGGCGCCTGCTGGCCCACGTTGCCCTGCGCGCCGCTCTGGAGGTCGGCCTGGAGCTTGCCCGGGTTGCCCGCGTACTCCTCGGCCTTGGCGATGGCCTGGCTGCGCGCGGCCTTCGGGTCGATCGACGGGGCCTGGCTCTCCGAGGTCGGCGCGCCGATGCTGGTGTAGTCGAAGTTCACCGACAGCGTCGGCAGGTACTTCAGCGCGATCCGCTGCTGCAAGTACTGGTCGGTGATGGCCTCGCGGTGATCGCGCAGCCGCCAGACGAGCTGGGTGACCGCCGCCGACTGGTCCTGCGTGACGGCCTCGGGCACCGGCGACGCGAGCGGATCTTGTTGCATGGCCTCGCTGACGGTGGCCTGATCGACCGCGATGCCTTCCTTCTGCGCGGCCTTGGCGACGACCTCGTGCAGCAGCTCCTGCCGGACGATCTCGCGCCCGACGAGGTCGAGCTGGTGCCGCGAAGCGAGCTGCCGGGCGTACGGCTGCTCCTGCACGGCGCGGTCGAGCAGCGCCTGAACCTGGTCGATGGTGGTGACCTGACCGTCGACGACCGCGGCGGTGCCCACCTGACTGGGACCGGCACCGCATCCGGCGAGGAGGAAACTTCCGGCGAGAACGGCGCCCAGCGCACGGCGGCGCCCCATGATCCGCATCACAGGCCCTACCCTCTCACATGCCCTCGAAACGCAACACCATCGAGGCATTCAGCGGGCTATTGTCGACATATGGACTCTTGGTTGTCGATCGAAGTCCTTGACGGGGCCTTCGCGGCGAGCGCGTGGCAACGTGCTCACGGCGACCGCCTGACCGAGGCCGCGCTGACCCACGGCGCCGAACAGTGGAACTGGCACGTCCACCGCTGGGGCGTGACGCTGGAGATCGAGTTTTCGTCGGAGGAGAAACGGGATCGCTTCCGGCACCTGCCCGCCGTGACCGCCGCGCTCGACGCGGTGCCGGACCCGGAACACGGCCTGCTGGTGTATCCCGGCCGCGGCGGCGGTTCGGGCTCCCGGGTACCGCGACGTCCCCGGCCGCTGCCGATGTCCGGCTGCGGTGCGCTGCCGACGCCGCAGGAGGAAGTGTCGCTGCGGCTCGCTACGGCGGAACCGCCGGGATTTGAGGTGTGCTCAGCGAGCTGAACCCCGGCGGAAGCACACCGCGAGCGCGATCGGTGCCTCGCGATAAGCACCGATCGCGAGGCACCACCGCTCGGGCTAGCCGATCACACCGCCGCCGGGGTTTTCGTCAGCTGCGCCAGCAGCTTCGTGCACCAGTCGAGCAGTTCCTGGTCCCGCAGCACCGGTGCGCCCATCCGGCCGCCCGCCGGGCCCTCGGTTGGCTTCGGCACTGACACCGTGTTGGTGACCGCCTTGTACAACGCCTTGGGGTACAAGCGTTTCAGCCGCACCAGCTGCGAGTCCATCAGCGGCAGCGGCGCGAACCGGATCGTGTTGCCCTGTACCGCTACCTCGGTGACGCCGGCGGCGCGACAGGCGTGCCGGAACGCCGCGACCGCGAGCAGCCTCGTGACCGGGGCGGGCGGCTGGCCATAGCGGTCGATCAGTTCCTCGCGCACCGCGTCGAGCGCTTCGGTGTCCGGGGCCGCCGCGATCTTGCGGTACGCCTCCAGCCGCAGCCGTTCGCCGGGGACGTAGTCGTGCGGGATGTGCGCGTCCACCGGCAGGTCGACGCGGACT
Organism: Amycolatopsis sp. WGS_07; assembly: GCF_045278895.1. NCBI lineage: Bacteria > Bacillati > Actinomycetota > Actinomycetes > Pseudonocardiales > Pseudonocardiaceae > Amycolatopsis > Amycolatopsis sp. WGS_07. Next base: position 1,509,656 of record NZ_CP136053.1, read on the forward strand.
TCGGCCAGTTCCTCGTCATCCGCTGGCTCCGCGCCCGCGTGCCGCCGGAAGGCCTCGACCGCTTCGCCGACGAGCCGGACGTACAGGTCGAACCCGACGCCCGCGATGTGTCCGGACTGTTCCGCTCCGAGGATGTTGCCCGCGCCGCGGATTTCCAGGTCCTTCATCGCGACCGCCATGCCCGCACCGAGTTCGGTGTTCTGCGCGATGGTGGCGAGCCGATCGTGCGCGGTCTCGGTGAGCGGTGCTTCCGGCGGGTACAGGAAGTACGCGTACCCGCGTTCGCGGCCACGTCCGACGCGGCCGCGCAGCTGGTGCAACTGGGCGAGGCCGAGCATGTCGCCGCGTTCCACGATCAGCGTGTTGGCGTTGGAGATGTCCAGGCCGGTTTCGACGATCGTGGTGCAGACGAGGACGTCGTACTCGTTCTCCCAGAAGCCCTGGATGATCTTTTCGAGCTTGTCCTCGTTCATCTGCCCGTGCGCGGTGACGACGCGCGCCTCCGGCACCAGCTCGCGGATCCGTTTCGCCGCCTTCTCGATCGACGACACCCGGTTGTGCACGTAGAACACCTGACCGTCGCGCAGCAGCTCGCGCCGGACCGCGGCGCCGACCTGTTTGTCGTCGTACGCGCCGACATAGGTCAAGATCGGATGCCGGTCTTCCGGCGGGGTGAGGATGGTCGACATCTCGCGGATGCCCGCCAGCGACATCTCGAGCGTGCGCGGGATCGGCGTCGCCGACATGGTGAGCACGTCGACGTGTGTGCGCAGTGCCTTGATGTGTTCCTTGTGCTCGACGCCGAACCGCTGTTCCTCGTCCACGATCACGAGGCCGAGGTCCTTGTAGCGGATGCCGGTCTGCAGCAGCCGGTGCGTGCCGATGACGATGTCGACCTCGCCGTCGGCGAGCTGCTCGAGGATCCGGTCCGATTCGGCCTTGTGCGTGAACCGCGAAAGGCCCTTGATGGTGACCGGGAACGACCGCATCCGCTCGGTGAACGTGTTCAGGTGCTGCTGCGCGAGCAGCGTGGTGGGCACGAGCACGGCCACCTGCTTGCCGTCCTGCACCGCCTTGAACGCCGCACGCACCGCGATCTCGGTCTTGCCGTAGCCGACGTCGCCGCAGATCACCCGGTCCATCGGGACGCCACGTTCCATGTCCGACTTGACCTCGTCGATGGCCGCGAGCTGATCGTTGGTCTCGGTGAAGGGGAAGGCGTCTTCCAGCTCGCTCTGCCACGGCGTGTCCGCACCGAACGCGTGCCCGGGCGCGGCCTGGCGGGCGGCGTAGAGCTGCACCAGTTCGGCGGCGATCTCCTTGACCGCTTTTTTGGCGCGCGCCTTGGTGTTCTTCCAGTCCGAGCCGCCGAGCTTGTTGAGCGTGGGCAGCTCGCCGCCGACGTAGCGGGACACCTCGTCGAGCTGGTCGGTGGGCACGAACAGCCGGTCTCCCGGCTGACCGCGCTTGGACGACGCGTACTCCAGCAGCAGGTACTCGCGGGTCGCGCCGGCGACCGTGCGCTGCACCATCTCCACGAACCGGCCGATGCCGTGCTGGTCGTGCACCACGTAGTCGCCCGCCTTGAGCGCGAGCGGGTCGACCGCGCCGCGGCGGCGCGACGGCATCTTCGTGTTCAAGTCCTTTGTGGACGTTCCGGCGTTCGCGCCGCGGCCGGTCAGATCCGCCTCGGACAGCACCACGAGCGCGCGCTCCGGCGAGACGAAGCCTTCGGCGAGCCCGCCGCAGGTGACCGTGACGACCCCGGCCGGCGGCACGTCCGCCAGCTCCTCGACGTGCTTCGCCGGGACCTCGGCCGCCATCAGCTGCTCGACCGCGCGGCTGGCGGTGCCCTGCCCGGCGACGACGAGCACGCCGGTGCCGCCGGACGCCAGATGCGCGCGCAGGTCGGTCATCGCGCGCTCCAGCTCGCCCCGATACGCGGGAGCCGGCTCGATGCCGACGCGGTACACATCCGGGTCTTCGCTGGTCAGCTGGGTGAGCGTCCACCACGGGCGCTTCGTTTCCTGCGCGTGCGCGGCGATCTCGGCCAGATCGCGGTACGCCGACGCGCCGAGGTCGATCGGGGCCTGCCCGCCCGCCGCGGCGGTGGTCCAGGAGGCTTCGAGGAACTCCTGCCCGGTGCGGACGAGGTCGGCCGCGCGGGCGCGGATCTTCTCCGGATCGGCCAGCAGCACGTGGCTGCCCTGGGGCAGGGCGTCGGTGAGCAGGGCCAGTTCGCCCTCGCACAGCACCGGGATGAGCGCCTCCATGCCCTCGACCGGGATGCCGTCCGACAGCTTGGTGAGCATTTCGGCCAGGTGCGCGTCGGCCTCGTACGTGGTGGCCAGCTCGGCGGCACGCGCCTTCACGTCCGGCGTGAGCAGCAACTCGCGGCACGGTGGCGCGGTGACCCGCTGGATCTCGCCAGGGAGCGATCGCTGGTCCGCCACCGCGAACGCGCGGATCTCGCTGACCTCGTCGCCCCAGAACTCGACGCGGACCGGATGCTGCGCCGTAGGCCCGAACAGGTCGAGGATGCCGCCGCGGACCGCGAACTCGCCGCGCTTCTCGACCATGTCCACCCGCGTGTACGCCAGCTCGACCAGCCGTTCGAGCAGGTCCTCGAAGCTCTGCTCCTCGCCGACGACCAGGTCGACCGGCGCGAGCGAGCCGAGGCCGGGCGCCATTGGCTGGATGAGACTGCGCACGGTGGCGACCACGACGCGCAGCTGTTCGTCGCCAGTGTGCAGGCGGTGCAGCACTTCCAGCCGCCGCCCGACCGTGTCCGCGCGCGGCGAAAGCCGCTCGTGCGGCAGCGTCTCCCAGGACGGGAAGTCGGCCACGCGCTCGCGGCCGAGCAGCGCGCCGAGCGACGCGGTCAGCTCGTCGGCCTCGCGCCCGGTGGCGGTGACGGCCAGCACCGGACGGCCCGCGCCGCCGCGCTCGGGGTCTTCGGCCAGCGCGGCGGCCACGAGCTGCCGTACGGCGACAGCGCCTTGCAGTTCGAGCAGTGGGGCTCCGGCGCGCTCGACAACACCGCGCAGCGCCGGGTCGGGAAGGATGGCTTGGAGGAGTCCGGACAGTACAGCGTCGGTCACCGTCCCAGCCTACGTCGCGGCACCGACAGGTTTCCGCTCCCCGGCGATCACCTCCGCCAACAGGGGCAGCTGCCGCTCCACCGCGCCGGGCTCCAGCGACCCGACCCGCAACAGCACGTGTTCGGCGCCAGCCTCGGCGTATCGGCGCACGGTCGCCGCGACCTCCTCAATCGGGCCGGTCACGGTCGCCTGAATGGTGCTGATCTGCGCCAGCGACCGTTGATAAGTCGCCTGTGCGTAGTCCTCCAGGACGCGCTGGCCCCGTCGCGGGTCGGGGTCGACGTAGACGGTCAGGAACAGCGACGGGGTGATCGGGCGGTCCGTGGCGGCGCGGATCGTCGCCAGGCCAGCCGCGTAATCCGCGGGATCCGGCGGATACGGGAGCCAGCCGTCGTAACGCCGCGCGGTGCGGCGAAGCGCGGCCGGGGTCGCGCCGCCCAGCCAGATCGGCGGGCCGCCGGGGCGGGCGGGCCGGATCGCCGGCGGCAGCCAGTCGTAGTGCAGCACCTTCCCGTGGAACGAGCGCGGTTGCCCGGTCCACAGCTCGCGCCAGAGCGCGACCACGTCGTCCAGATGCGAGAACCGGGTCCGGAAATCAACCCCGGCCAGCTCGAACTCCCGCTCGCTGAAGCCGGGGAAGCCCGCGCCGACGCCGACCGCCAGCCGTCCTTCGGAGATGAGGTCGACCGACGCGAGGGTCATCGCGGTCTGCACCGGATTCCGGTGCGCAGGCAGCAGCACCGCGGTCCCGACGGTGACGCGTTCGGTTGCCTGCGCGACCGCGGTGAGCAGGGTCAGCGGTTCGATCCGAGGCCGGGAAAGCGAGTCACCGGCCCAGATCGACGCGAACCCGAGCCGTTCGGCTTCGCGGGCCACTTCGACGAGGGCACGCGGGGTGCCACCTGCTTCGAGCTGCGCCTGTCCGGCGGGAAGAAGAAGTCCGAATTCCACGCCACCGACGATCCAGCGCGGCCCGGTGTCCCGGCAATTCCCTGCGGGGAATGGCCCGGCGCCATCAACGTCGACAAGAATCGCGCAGGTGCCCACCTCGTTCGCCGACGCCCTGCGCGACGCCCGTTCCCGCCGCCGGCTCAGCCAGCTCGACCTCGCGCTGAAAGCCGGGACGACGCAGCGCCACGTCAGCTTCATGGAACGCGGCCGTTCGCTGCCCGGCCGCGGCATGGTGGTGCGCGTCGCCGAGGCGCTCGGCCTGCCGCTGCGCGAGCGCAACGCCCTGTTGCTGACCGCCGGATACGCGCCGGTCTACCCCGAAACGCGGCTGGACGACCCCGCGCTCACGCCGGTGCTGGAATCGCTGCAAGCACTGCTCGCCGGGCACGAGCCGTACCCGGCGCTGGTCGTGAACCGCTACGGCGATCTCGTCGCGGCGAACGACGGTTTCGACCTGCTCACCGAGGGCGTCGCGCCGGAGCTGCTCGAACCGCCGATCAACGTGCTGCGCCTCGCGTTGCACCCGCGCGGGATGGCTCCGCGGATCCAGAACTTCGCCGATTGGGCGCAGCACGTGCTCGAACGCCCTCGCCGTGGTCTGGCACACGGGCCCGATCCGCGGCATCAGGCGCTGCTGGACGAACTCACGGGCTACCTGCCCTCGCCGGGCGAGCCGTCAGGCGACCATCTCGGCTTCGCCGTACCGCTGCAGCTGTCCAGTTCAGCGGGCGAACTGCGGCTTCTCACCGCGATCACGCAGTTCGCCACCGCGGTCGACGTGACGGTCGCCGAGCTGAGCCTCGAAACCTTCCTGCCTGCCGACGCTTCAACCGCAGAGCTGCTCAAGGCGCGACCCAGCCGGTGACCTGCCCCATCGTCAGCTCCACGCCCGCCCACAGCACCGCCGCGCACAGGCTTCCGACGAAGAAGCGTCGGTACGACAGTCCGGCCGAACCGGCGACGCGCGGCACGAGAGTGCGTACGCCAGCGAGGCACCGTCCTAGGACGACTGCTGGTACGCCATAGCGCGCGACGGTCGCTTCGGCCTTGTCCCATTTCGCTTCGCCGATCCGCTGTCCGACGCGGGACCGACGCAGCTTCGGCCCCCACAGTCGGCCCTCCCAGTACGCGAGCTGGTCCCCAGCGAGTGCCGCCGCGACGCAGACCGTGAGAGCTGGCCACAGCTGTAAAGTCCCGCGCTGCACAAGGAAACCCATGAGCAGCAAAGTGGACAGCGTCGGCAGCACGATGCCGGGCAACAGCGCTGTCTCGGCCATGATCACCAGCGCGCAGACGCAGTAGACGAGCGGCGCGGGAGCGTCAAGAAGCGGCTGAAGCAGGCTGCCCATAGCGGTCCAGTCCCGACCGCACCGGCAAAGCCGCGCGGTACACGTACGCAGGCGGCAGGTTCCGCCAAACCACGCTGGTGCGTTCGACGACCGCGAAGCGGCTTCGCAACAACCGTGCGAACCGACGCGCTGGCGGCGTCCAGGCGGTGTGCGCGTACGCGAAGGTGGTGAAGCGGCCTTGTGGCGAAAGCACCTCGCAGACGGAGTTCAGTACGGCGATCTGCGGCGCAGCGTGCATAGCTGTCCACGGCAGACCGGAGACCACCACGTCGACCGGCATCGTCACGTACGCAGCGACGTGCTCCGCGGAGCCTTCCGCGACGTGCAGCGACGGGAAGCGCGCGCGTAGCTCCTGTACGAGATGCGCGTTGATCTCCACCGCGGTGAAGTGCGCGTCGCGCGGAAGCATGCGAAGCAGCGCTTCGGTGAACACGCCCGTTCCCGGCCCCAACTCCACCACGCTGTGCGCGCTCTCGACGCCCAGCCCCGCAGTCATCACTCCGGCCAGCCGCTCCGAACTGGCGGCGATCGCGCCGGTGCGCATCGGATGCCGGAAGAACTCCCTGGTAATCGACATGTTTCGACGGTAGGAAGCGGCGCGGTCGTCGCGGATCGGCTCGGTCGGCGGGAAAAGTCGTCCGCTCGGAGGACCACGGCCATCCTCCGGAACGACGCGCGCGACGACGATCCCGCGTTACGTTCGTCTTGTGCGTGGACTGGTTACGTGGGTGCGCAAGCAGCGCTGGTTGCTGGACTTGCCGCTGTACGCCGTCTTCGTCTCCCTCGGGCCGAACATCGTGGAGCAGGACACGTGGCTGCTGAAGATGTTCCCGGTGCTGTTTCTGCTGCCGCTGCTGGTGCGTCGCCGCTACCCGCGCACCGTCGCGGTCCTGATCCTCATCGGGGTACTGATCGTCTACACGAACGAGGTGTGGGCGCATGACCGCGGCCGTAGCGACCTCGCGATGGCAGTCGTCCTGTACACGCTCGTCAAAGCCGGTGACAGATGGTTCATCGCCTTCGCGGTAGCCGTCGCGGGGCTCGACACACTGTGGGGCTTCACGTGGGGCACCGGCACCCAGAACCCCACTCTCACCATCTTCGGTGCACTACCGCTGTACTTGGCTGCCTGGGCCCTCGGTGCGTTCTTCCGCGCGAGAGAACAACTCGTCGAAGAAGAACGACTAAGAGCCGAGCTGGCGGCATCCGAGGAACAAGCCCGTAGCCGCGCTTCAGTCGCCGAAGAACGCACGAGGATCGCGCGCGAGCTTCACGACGTACTCGCGCACAGCATGAGCGTGATCGTCCTGAACGCCGAAGGCGCGAAGCTCGCGCGCCACCAGGATCCCGACGCTGTCGACCGTACGCTCGACACCATCAGCAAAACCGGCCGTTCCGCGCTCGCCGAACTGCGGCGGCTGCTGGAAGTCATGCACGCTGGCGAACCCGCGCGCGCTCCGCAGCCGACACTCGACCAGTTGCGCTCGCTCGTCGCACAGTCCGGCCGCGATATAACGCTAGAAGTCGACGGCGACATCGCCGACCTGCCCGCCGGTGTCGCGCTGCAGGCGTACCGCATCGTCCAGGAGGCATTGACCAACATGCTCAAACACGCGCCGCCCGACGCGAGCGGCCGCGTCCGGGTCACGTTCACCGGCCCGGAAATCCGCGTCGAGGTCACCAACTCCGGCGGACGGGAACCGGCCGCGGCGGGACTGCCCGGGTCCGGACGCGGGCTCACCGGCATGGCCCAGCGCGTCGCGATGTACCACGGCAAGCTCGAAACCGGCGCGCTGCCGGACGGCGGCTACCGCGTGGCGGCCACGCTGCGGACGGACGCCGCATGACGTCCGTGCTGATCTGCGACGACCAGGAACTGGTGCGCGTCGGGCTGCGGATGATCGTGGACAGCCAGCCCGACCTGGAGGTGATCGCCGAGGCCGGCGACGGCGCGGAGGCCGTCGAACTCGCCCGCGCCCAGCGGCCGGACCTCGTGCTGATGGACGTGCGCATGCCGGTGCTCGACGGCGTCGCGGCCACCGCGCAGATCTGCGCCGAACTGCCGGAAACCTCGGTCCTGGTGATCACGACGTTCGATCTCGACGAGTACGCCTACTCCGCGCTTCGTGCCGGTGCCAGCGGGTTCCTGGTCAAGGACGCGCCGTCGGACGAGATGCTGGTGGCCATCCGCGGCGTGCTGCGCGGCGACGCGATGGTGTCGCCGTCGGTCACGAAACGCCTGCTCGACCGCTATCTCAGCGCCCACCGGACGCCGCTGGACGAGCAGAAACTCGAGACACTGACCGAACGCGAGAAGGACGTGCTCGGCCTGATCGCGCGCGGGCTGTCGAACACCGAGATCGCCGGGACCCTGTTCATCGGCGAGACGACGGTGAAGACGCACGTCGGACGGCTGCTGAACAAGCTCGGGCTGCGGGATCGGGTGCACGCGGTCGTGTTCGCGTACGAGTCCGGATTGGTACGTCCCGGCGGCTGAATCGGGGCATGCTGGACCCATGCGTCTCGTCGCGTTGTTCGCCGCCGTCCTGCTGCTCGCCGCCTGCTCGGCCGCGCCCGCGAGCGCACCGGCGAAGCAGGAGCCGGGCCGGTTCGCCGTGCAGCAGGTCGCGGACGGCCTCGAACACGGCTGGGACGTCGCCTTCCTGCCCGACGGTTCGCTGCTCGTCCCGCAGCGCCCCGGCAAGCTCACGCTGATCCGCGACGGCCGCAAGACCGACGTGCGGGCCGATTTCTCCGACGTCCTCGTGCAGGGCGAAGGCGGTCTGATGGGCCTGGTCCTGGCAGCGGATTTCGCGACGTCGCGCGAGTTCACCACCTGCCAGACCCACCAGGAAAACGGCCGCGCGGTGGACGTCCGGCTCGTCACCTGGCGGCTCGCCGGCGACGGCGCGAGCGCGGCCAAGGTGCGGAACCTGCTGACCGGTCTGCCGGTGAACCCGAGCGGACGGCACTCCGGCTGCCGCCCGACGCTCGCTCCCGACGGCGCGCTGCTCGTCGGCACCGGCGACACCGCACGGTCCACCGTGGCGCAGGACCGGCACAGCCTCGGCGGCAAGGTGCTGCGAATCAACGCGAAGACCGGGGAGCCGTTGCCGGGCAACCCCTTCCTGTCGTCCGCGGACCCGAACGAAAAGCGGATCTACACCTACGGCCACCGCAATGTGCAGGGCGTCGCGATCCGGCCGGGCACCGGGCAGGTGCTCACCTCCGAGCACGGACCGACATTCGACGACGAGGTGAATCTCCTGCGGGCAGGCGGAAACTACGGCTGGGATCCGTCGAAGGGCGGTACTGACGCGGACTACGACGAGAGCGTGCCGATGACCGACACCACCCGGTTCCCGGACGCGGTACGTCCACTGTGGACCAGCGGCTCGGTCACCGAGGCGACCAGCGGCGACGCGTTCCTCACCGGCAAACAATGGGGCGCGAACGAAGGCGCATTGGCCGTGGTGGCGTTGAAGGGCCAGAAACTCCTGCTGCTGCACCTGGACGCCGCCGCGAAGGTCACCGGAGTCACGCTTCCCGCGGAATTCAACGACAAATTCGGCCGGTTGCGAGCCGTCCGGAGCGGGCCGGACGGCTCGCTGTACGTGACGACTTCCAACGGCAGCAACGACAAAGTGCTGCGCGTGACCCCCGGCTGAGGTCAGCCGACGTACGCTCCGCCGTTCACGTGCACCACCTGACCGGTGACGTGTCCGGCTTCCGGGGAGGCCAGGAACCGCACCACCTCGGCGACATCGTCCGGCTTGCCCGCCCGCTTCGTCATCGTGTTCTCGACCAGCTGTTCCCGCCGTTCCGCGGAGAGTTTGCCGCGGAAGAATTCCGTGTCCACGATCAGGCCCGGCGCGACAATGTTCGCGGTGATCCCGCGCGGCCCGAATTGACGAGCGGTTTCGGTATTCCACACCTCCACCGCCGCTTTCGCCCAGCCATACGACTCGGCACCGGTGTGGCCCGCGATCGAACCGATGGTGACAATGCGGCCGTTGTCGGCCAGCCGCTCCCGCAACGCCGCCGTCACGAACGCGGCGGAGAACAGATTGGCCCGGATGTTGGCCGTCCAGGCAGCGTCCAGCGCCTTCAGGCCGCCACCGTCTTCGCGCAGGAAATCCGTGTTGCCGCCAGCGTTGTTCACCAGCACGTCGACCCGCTCGGGCAGCTGGTCGCGCGCCGCCTCGACCGCCTCGGGATCGCTCGCGTCGAAGCTCACCGCACGCGCGCCGAGCAGCGTCGCCGCCTCGGTGAGCACGTCCTCGCGCCGCCCGGTGATGGTGACCCGATCCCCGGCGCGGACAAACGCCGCGGCGATCGCGTACCCGATTCCGGTACTGCCCCCGGTCACTACTGCTTCCCGTTTCATCCGCACGTCCTTTATTGCTAAAGTACCTCTCGTGAACGACGGTACCGGCGGCGGGGAAAACCCGTCAAGCGACGAGGTGGACGAGATCCAGCGGGCGTGGCTGCGCGAGCGGCCGGGCACGCCGGTGTCGTCCATCGGCGTGATCACGCGGATCTGGCACATCGCGAAACTGCTGGAGGACGACCGGCGCGCGACCATGCTGGAACTGGGCATGGACGCGTCCACCCGCACCCTGCTCAGCACACTGCGCCGGGCCGGGCCGCCGTACCGGCTCAGCGCGGGCGAACTCGCGAAACGCTGCCGGGTCAGCCCCGGCGCGATCTCCCAGCAGACCGCCCGCGCCGAACGTGACGGCCACGTCCGCCGGGTGAAGTCCACTTCGGACCGTCGCGCGGTGTACGTCGAGCTGACCGAGGCCGGACACGAGCTGATCGAACGCACTGTCGGGGATCTGCTGGAGCACGAGGAAACCTTGGTGTCCGCGCTGTCCCCGGCCGAACGCGACCAGCTGGCCGACCTCCTGCGCGTTCTGCTCGCAGACCTGGACCGGCGGGCGCGGAGGTAGGGTGGCTGGCATGTCCTCAATCGACAAAGTCGCCTGGCTGCACCTGGTCGACGGCAAGCTGCTCGCCGCGCGCTCAGCGGGCAAGGACACCTGGTACCTGCCCGGCGGCAAACGCGAAGCGGGCGAGACGGACGTCGAAACGCTGGTCCGGGAGATCGCTGAGGAGCTGAGCGTGCAACTGGACCCGGCTTCCGCGCAGCCGGCCGGGGTGTGGGAAGCGCAGGCGCATGGCAAAGCGGACGGCGTCGTGGTGCGAATGACCTGCTACACCGCGGATTACACCGGAGAGCTGAAGCCGAGCAGCGAGATCGAGTCGTTCGGCTGGCTCACGCACGCCGACCACGACCAGGTGTCGGCGACGGTCCAGCTGATCCTCGACGACCTGCACGCACAAGGAAAACTGGCCTGATGCTGCGCCTCGGCATCACGGTGCTCGGAGTCGCCGACGTCGAACGGGCCCTGCGGTTCTGGTCCGAGGCGCTCGGGCTCGTCGAGGACCCGGAATGGGCGAGCGAAACGTGGCGGACGCTCGCCCACCCCGGCGGCGCGCACGCGCTGGGATTGATGCGAAGCGAGTCGCCCGCCGAACCGAAGCCGCGCTTGCACCTTGACCTCTATACCGACACCGCGGACGAGCAGCGCGCCGAGGTGGAACGGCTGATCGGGCTCGGCGCCCGACGGGTCGACTGGGACCTTTACCCGCCGAAGCCGGACTTCGTGGTCCTCGCCGACCCGGACGACAACCTGTTCTGCGTGGTGGATCTGAGCAACGCGCCGTCCGGCGGCTAAGGATTCAGCCGAGCAGCCGGGGCTTGTTTTCCAGGTGGGACAACCCGTTCCAGGCGAGGTTCACCAGATGCGCGGCGACCTCGTCCCGCTTCGGTTTGCGCGCGTCCAGCCACCACTGCCCGGTAAGCGCGACCATGCCGACGAGCGCCTGCGCGTAGAGCGCGGAGAGCTTCTCCTCATACCCGCGCGCGGCGAACTGCTGCGCGAGAATGTGCTCGACCTGACTGGCGATGTCGTTGAGGACAGTCGAAAAGGTGCCGGTGGAACTGGCGACCGGGGAATCACGGACGAGAATGCGGAACCCGTCGTGGGAATCCTCGACGTAACTCAGCAGCGCGACCGCGGCCTGCTCCAGCATCACCCGCGGGTGTCCACCGTGGAGCGTCGACACCATCCGATCGAGCAGCAGCTGCGTCTCGCGGTCGACGACGACGGCGTAAATGCCTTCCTTGCCACCGAAGTGCTCGTAGACGACCGGCTTGGACACGTTCGCCCGCGCGGCGATCTCCTCAATCGAGGTGCCGTCGAAACCCTTCTCGGCGAACAAAGCGCGCGCCACGTTGAGCAACTGCTGCCTGCGCTCGGTGCCCGTCATGCGCACCCGCGCGACCGGTGCGGCCGGCCGCGCCCCGGTGACCGCCGCTTCTCGTTTAGCCCGTCGTCTCCCCGCCATTCGCAGCAGGGTAGTCGTGAGTGGTAATCCCGGCTCTAACCGGGATTACCACTCACGACGCTACTTAGCCTCAGCCGCGATCCGGGCCAGCCGCTGCGGAGTCGGCCACCGCACGTCGTGCACCCAGCCGAACTTCTCGAACATCCAGATCAGCCGCGCCGACATGTCGATCTGGCCGCGCTTCACGCCGTGCCGGGCCGAGGTCGGGTCGGCGTGGTGCAGGTTGTGCCAGGACTCGCCGAAGGAGAAGATCGCCAGCGGCCAGAAGTTCGCCGAACGGTCGCGCGCGGCGAACGGGCGCTCGCCGATCATGTGGCAGATCGAGTTGACCGACCAGGTCACGTGGTGCAGCACGCAAATCCGGACCAGGCCAGCCCAGAAGAAGGCCGTCACCGCGCCCCACAGCGACCACGAGATCAGCCCGCCGAGCAGCGCCGGCAGGAACAGGCTCACCAGCGACCACAGCCAGAACAGGTCGTCGACCTTGCTGATCGCCTTGTCCTTCACCAGATCCGGCGCGAACCGGCCCTGGTTGCTCTTGTCGCGCTCGAACAGCCAGCCCATGTGCGCGTGCCAGAAACCCTTGGCGATGGCCAGCGGCGAGGTGCCGTACGCCCACGGCGAGTGCGGGTCGCCGTCGCGGTCGGAGAACGCGTGGTGGCGCCGGTGGTCGGCCACCCAGGTGATCACCGGCCCCTGCAACGCGATGCTGCCCGCGATCGCCATCACGACCCGCAGCCACGGCTTCGCCTTGAACGAGCCGTGGGTGAAGTAGCGGTGGTAGGCGACCGTGATGCCCAGCCCGCTGATCCCGTAGAACACGACGAAGAGCGCGACGTCCAGCCAGGTCAGCCCCCAGCCCCAGGCGAACGGAACCGCGACCAGCAGCGCCACGATCGGCAGCAGCACCCCGAAGTACACCGAGAACTGGACCCCGATCGACCGCTGTCCTTCGATGATCGGCTTGGGGCCCTTCGGCGGGTCGCCCGCTGACTGAGAACGATCGAGGGTGGCCGTCATGCGCTCACTTCTTTCCTCTCACAACCCCTTGCGAAGGGTGCCCTTACCTACGGTGTCGTAAGTTACGGTACAGGAGGTTTCCGGCGCTGTGGAGGCCCGAAAAGTCCGATTGCCCGATGCCCGGGACGGCTCTGTGGCGCACGCCTCCCCCTCCTGGCGCCCCCGTCCCCGATCATCGCTATCCTGACCAGGACCGATCCGCCGTAGTGTAATCGGCAGCACTTCAGATTTTGGTTCTGACAGTTCAGGTTCGAATCCTGGCGGCGGAGCTGCACATCCGGCGAGGGCGATGGGAGTGGGGGCGGCTGAGCGAGGAACCGAGCGACCCCGCGGGCGCCCGTCGCCCGACCCTGGTCGAGATGTCGGACGCGTGGCTGGTCGGGCGCGCGCGGGAACTCATCGCGGCCGTACAGCGCCAGGAGCACGAGAATCAGCTCGAGATCGTCAAGATCATGGACGAGCTGCTCGACGAGACTCTGCGCCGGGGGAACCGACGCTCGTCGCCCAGCTGCTGCGCGCCTCCGCCTTCGCCCGGCTGGTCACCCGCGGCCTCGCCGCCGAGGCCGAACCCCGGCTCGACGAGATGCTCGCGCACACCCGGCGGCACGGGCTGTCCCTGCTCCGCGCGGACGCACACGCGCTGCGCGGGCGCCGGCTCGTGCTCGCCGCGCAGGAGGACGCCGCGCTCACCGAGATCGCCCGCGCGCTCGCGATCCTCGACGATTCCACGATTCCGGACCGCCAGGTCGGCGTCCGCAACTGGAACCGCATGCAGTCGATGGCGCTCATCGACTGCTGGATCGTGCTCAACCAGCTCGGCGTGTACGAGGCCGCCGAAGAGGTGATCGGCCGCGCGCACCAGGCGATCCGGGAAAGCGCCAGCCCGCACGAGATCACGCTGCAGCTGATGAACCGGGTCAAGATGCTGCTCGGCTGGGGCCTGCGGCTCGAGCGGATCGAGCAGTACGACGAATCAGCGGAGAAGTTCCGCACCGCCGCGTCGATGGCGGTGGCCGCGGAAGGCCCGTTCGCCGAATCGCTGTTCCCGCGCAAGATCGGCGTGTCCGCGGTCGACCAGGTCGGCGTGCTGGCCGCGGCGCTCGCGCTGCACGATCCGTCCGCCGAGCACGTCGAACGGCTGCAGGGCATGCATCTCGGCCATCACTACCCGCACGAGCAGGAGCTGGTCGCGATCGCGCTGGCCCGCTGCCTCGACCAGGCGGGCCGCCGCTCCGACGCGCTGCAGGTGCTGCGCGAGGCCCGCGACGTGCTGGCCGAGGACGTGTCGCAGCCGTCGATGCGGCTCACCCTCTCCCGCGAACTCGCCCGGCTCGACCCGGAGGCCGCGAGCCAGTCGCTGATCGACTACGCGACCGCGCTGGAAACCGAGATGTGGGCGCTGCGCGAATCGCAGATCGCCACGCTGAACGCGCGTCGCGAGCATGAACGGCTTTCCGCCGAGCACGGCGCGATCACCCAGCAGGCGCTGCAGGATCCGCTCACCGGCCTGCCGAACCGCCGCGCGCTCGACGAACGGCTGCGCTCGCTGGCGTCGTCGGCGGACGCGCAACCGCTCGCGGTCGCGCTGGTCGACCTCGACGGGTTCAAGGGCGTCAACGACAAGCAGTCGCACGCCGAGGGCGACAATGTTTTGCGTGTTGTCGCAAGCACTCTGCGCGACGCTTTGCGCGGCGACGACGTGGTGGCCCGCTACGGCGGCGACGAGTTCATCGTGCTGCTGCCCGGAGCGCCGGCGTCGGCGGCGAAGATGGCGCTCGGCCGCGCGGCCAAATCTGTCGCGACCCTGCCGCATCACCTTTCGCACGGTGTGACGTTGTCCATTGGCCTGGTGTCGCTGCGTCCGCAGGAGCGGGCCGAACAGGTTCTCGCGCGCGCGGATGCGGCGATGTACGAAGCGAAACGCGGCGGCGGCAACCAGGTGGCGTCGGCCAACTCGATGGCTGGCGACGGCACGGGCGGCTGGCCTGGGGAAACCGCTCCGACCGACCCCGCGTGGAGCGCTGAGGACCCCACGTAGGATCGTTGGTGCTCGTCAACGCACCGGTGAATCGTTGGGAGACTCGTGAGCGGCCCGCTGAGCACGCTGATCCTCGCTGCGGGTGAGGGCACCCGCATGCGTTCCTCCACTCCTAAGGTGTTGCACCCGATCGCCGGAAGGCCGCTGGTGGAACACGCTGTGCGCGCCGCCGCCGGCCTCGCGCCGCAGCATCTGGTGGTCGTGATCGGACACGGCCGCGACGCCGTGCGCGCCGAACTCGACCGGGTCGGGCAGGCACTCGGCCGCGAGGTCGCCACCGCCGTGCAGGAAGAGCAGAAGGGCACCGGGCACGCCGTTTCGTGCGCGCTGGCGGAGCTGCCGGAAGGACTCACCGGCACCGTGGTCGTCAGCTACGGCGACGTTCCGCTGCTGGACACCGAAACCCTGGAATCGCTGCGCGCCGAGCACGCCAAGACGGGCAACGCGGTCACCGTGCTCACCGCCGAGGTCGCCGACCCGACCGGCTACGGCCGCATCGTGCGCGGCGCCGACGGGTCGGTCAGCGCGATCGTCGAGCACAAGGACGCGACGCCGGAGCAGCGGGCGATCACCGAAATCAACTCCGGGGTCTACGCCTTCGACGCGTCCGTGCTGATCGACGGCCTGTCGCGGCTGTCCACCGACAACGCGCAGGGTGAGCTTTACCTCACCGACGTCCTCGGCATCGCCCGCGAGGACGGCAAGGGCGTCGGCGCGCTGGTCGTCGAAGACCCGTGGGTGACCGAGGGCGTGAACGACCGGGTGCAGCTCTCGGTGCTCGGCGCGGAGTACAACCGCCGGATCGTGCGCCGCTGGCAGCGCGAGGGCGTCACGGTCACCGACCCGAACACCACCTGGATCGAGGCGGACGTCACGCTCTCGCGCGACGTGCTGATCGAGCCGAACACGCAGCTCAAGGGCCATTGTTCGGTGGGCGAGGGCTCCGTTGTGGGCCCGGACACCACGCTGACCGACGTACAGATCGGCGCCGGCGCGTCGGTCGTGCGCGTGCACGGTTCGGGCTCTGAGCTGGGCGACGGCGTCAACGTCGGTCCGTACACGTACCTGCGCCCGGGCACGAAGCTCGGCGCGAAGGGCAAGCTGGGCGCGTTCGTCGAGACGAAGAACGCGCAAATCGGCACCGGTACGAAGGTGCCGCATCTCACTTATGTAGGCGACGCGATCGTCGGCGATCACAGCAACATCGGCTGTTCCAGTGTGTTCGTGAACTACGACGGGGTGGCCAAACACCAGACCGTCGTGGGGTCGCATGTCCGGCTTGGGGCGGACAACACGCTGGTCGCGCCGGTGCGGATCGGGGACGGCGCTTACAGTGGAGCCGGTGCGGTGATCCGCGACGACGTCCCGCCTGGCTCACTGGCGCTGTCGGCCGGTCCGCAGCGCACCATCGAAGGCTGGGCGGTCCGGCGCAGGCCGGGGACGCCCGCGGCGGAGGCAGCGGAAGCTGCTCTCGCCGCCCAGCAGCAGGACACCGTTGTGTCCGAGTCAGCAGCAGGAACCGACGGGGAGTCGCCAGCATGAGTCCGAAGTCAGGTACGCCGAAGAAGAATCTGATGCTCTTCTCCGGCCGTGCGCACCACGAGCTTGCGGAAGAGGTCGCGAAGCACCTCAACGTGACGATCACCCCGCAGACCGCGCACACGTTCGCCAACGGCGAGCTGTTCGTGCGGTTCGAGGAGTCGGTGCGCGGTACCGACGCGTTTGTGATCCAGGCGCACACCACGCCCATCAACGAGTACGTGATGGAGCAGCTGATCATGGTGGACGCGCTGAAGCGCGCGAGCGCCAAGCGGATCACCGTGGTCATGCCGTTCTACCCGTACGCGCGCCAGGACAAGAAGCACAAGGGCCGCGAGCCGATCTCGGCGCGGCTCATCGCGGACCTGTTCAAGACCGCGGGCGCGGACCGGATCATGACGGTCGACCTGCACACCGCGCAGATCCAGGGCTTCTTCGACGGCCCGGTCGACCACCTCATGGCGCAGACCGTGCTCGCCGACCACATCAAGGCGACCTACGGCGACGCGGACATCACGGTCGTCTCGCCGGACTCGGGCCGCGTGCGGCTGGCCGAGAAGTGGGCCCAGCAGCTCGGCGACCGGCCGATCGCGTTCATCCACAAGACCCGCGACCCGGACAAGCCGAACCAGGCCGTGGCCAACCGCGTGGTCGGCAAGGTCGAGGGCAAGCTCTGCGTGCTGATCGACGACATGATCGACACCGGCGGCACGATCGTGAAGGCCACCGAAGCCCTGTTGGAAGAGGGTGCGGCGGACGTAGTCATCGCGACCACGCACGGCATCCTCTCCGACCCGGCCACCGAGCGGCTGTCGCAGTGCAAGGCGCGCGAGGTCATCGTGACGAACTCGCTGCCGATCCCGGAGGAAAAGCGCTTCCCGGGCCTGACGGTGCTGTCCATCGCCCCGATGCTCGCGGAAGCCATCCAGCAGGTCTTCGAGGACGGCTCGGTCACGTCGCTCTTCGACGGCAACGCGTGACGCGGACCGCGCCAGCCTGACTGGAGCAGGGCTGCACCAGCCCTGACCGAAGCAGTGGCACCCCGGGCCCTTGGCGGAAACGTCAGGGGCCCGGTGTCATGTCGAGGCCGTGCGCGGTGTCGAGCCCGGCAGGCCCTGCGCTGTGGCGAACCCGGCAGGCCCTGCGCTGTGGCGAGGCTCTGCGCCGTATCGAGCCCGGCAAGCCCTGCGCTGTGGCGAACCCGGCAGGCCGTGCACCGTGCCGAGCCCAGCAGGCCCTGCGCCGTGGCGAACCCGGCAGGCCTGCGCGGTGGCGAACTCGGCTGGCGCTGCGCTGTGGCGAGACCCTGCGCCGTATCGAGCCCGGCAACATCGTGCCGTGTCGAGCCCGGCCGCCCTGCGCCGTATCAAGCCCCGCAGCCCTGCGCGGTATCGAGCCCGGCAGCATTCCGGTCACCCGAGAGCGACGCCCGACCGCGGCGACACATTCGAGCCCGACCGGTCGACCAAACCCATCCGACCGCGGCGACACATTCGGGTCCTGCGGGTCGGCCAAACTCGCCCGACCGCGGCAATACGTTCGAGCCCGACCGGTCAGCCAAACCCACGCGACCACGACGACGCTTTCAGACCTGACGGATCGGCCAAGCCCAGCACAACCATGGCGATACGTTCGAGCCCGACTGAGTCAGCCAAGCCCAGGAAGTCGCGCCGATTCCGGCCGCGACGCCTCATTCCAGCGGCACCCACGAGGACCCGACCCAGGCCCGCCCCGACGGCACCACAACGCTCCAAACACCACCTCCTGCCTAAACACGCTCCACGCACAAGAGCCGCCACACTCGCTCAACACCGTTGCAGCCCAGGCCCTGACCGCCGCGTCAGACCGGCCGCACCCGGCACATCACCCGCGCCGACAGCTCACCCCGTGCTCGTCAACCCAGCACGCGTCCTCACACCGCACCCATATCCCCAGACAGCCACCTCTCCGGCCGCAGATGGATCGCCATGTGCTCGCCCAACTGCGTCCGCTCGAACTCGACATATCCCGCCACCTTGTCGGCGGGCAGGTACCGCGAGGCCATCTCCCACGTCAGCTCGCGACTGCCCGGCCGGGTGCGCACCACCGGCCCTTCCACCGACACGTACCGCACCGTCGGCTCGACCCGTTGCACCATCAGGCTGAACCGGCCCGCCGCCTCGATCGCCTTCGCCTTGCGTGATTCCGGTTGCGTGATCACCCACAACTCGCCGCCCGGCTCGTACTGGTACCAAATCGGCACCGTGAGCGGCGCCCGGTCCGGCCGTTCGACCACCGAGAGCGCTCCGATGTGCGGCTCCGCCAGAAACTGTTCCCGTTCTTCGATCGACAACACCATGCCCTCGAAGCTAACGACGGGGTACGACAAAAACCGGGTTCCGCCGGGGGCGAAAACCGATGCGTCCCCCGTCCGGGACTGGCTAGCGTCTCTGCCATGGGGAACTTCGAATTCGGCGTCAGCCTGCGGCTCACGGCCGACGGTACTGAGTGGACCGAAAAAAGCAGGCGCGCCGAGGAACTCGGCTACGACCACCTGACCGTGCCCGATCATCTCGGGCCGGGGCGGCTGTCGCCGTTTCCCGCGCTCACCGCTGCCGCCGCGGTGACCGAGCGGGTGCGGGTCGGCACGCTGGTGTCCAATGTGCCGTTCTACAACCTGGCCCTCTTCGCTCGCGATGTCGCCACCACCAACAAACTCACCAACGGCCGCTTCGAACTCGGCCTCGGCTCAGGCCACATGAAGCACGAGTTCGACGACGCCGGGCTGCCGTGGCGCAAAGCCGCGGACCGGATCACCTACCTCACCGAAGGTCTCGCTGAGCTGCGCACTCGCGTCGAGGACGAGGGTGGCATGCCGAAGCTGTTGATCGCGGGCAACAGCGACGGCGTGCTGAAGCTCGCGGCGGAACAGGCGGACATCGTCGGCTTCGCTGGTCTTCGCCAGGATCGCGGGCGTCCGCCGGGCACGTTCGTGCTCGACAACGACGTGGCGATGGACGACCGGGTCGCGTATTTCCGTTCCCTGGCAGGGGATCGCGAGATCAACTACAACATGCTGATCCAGCGCGTGGTGGTCACTGACGACCGTCGCAAGGCGGCCGAGGAATGGCACGCTGAGACCGAGGAACGCAGCGCAGCCAACGTCGACGAACTGCTCCGCGCACCGCAGCTTCTCTTCGGCACAGTGGACGAAATGGTGCAGCAGCTGATCGCGCAGCGCGAACGGTACGGCTTCTCCTACTTCACCGTGTTCGAGGCGATGATGGAGACGTTCGCTCCGGTGGTGGCTGAGCTGCGGGGTCGCTAGCCGCTGCCTGCACCTTCGCGACCGCGTCGCCGGCGATCAGCGTGAGCACCCGGCCGAGGAGACCGTCTGGGACGGCTTCGTCGTCGATGTCGGCCTCCACGGCCAATCCGTTGCTCAACGCGAGCAGTACGACGGCGAATTCCTCGGCAGGCAACGGAAGTTCGAGGTCCAGCCCCTCGGCGAGCCGGTTCAAGGCGCGCGCGATGGTGTCGCGGACCTCCCGGCGGCGTCGGCGCAAAGCGTCGCGCCGCCGGTCGTCGTGGTGCGCCATCGCGAAAAACTCGGCCAGCAGCCGGTGCCACACCGCGTCGGTGCGCATTTCGTACATCAGCACCGCGGCGACGTTCGCCAGCCCCGCGCCGCCGTCGTCCGCTTCGGCGAAGCTGGCCAGGCTCGCCTCAAGCCGGTGCGCGGCGTGCTCTTCCATCAGCGCCAGCACCAGCTCGTCTTTCGACGCGAAACTCGAGTAGACCGCGCCTTTCGTCAACCCAGCCGCCGCGGCCACCTCGGTCAGTTTCGTCGCGGCGATGCCCTGTTCCCCGAACACGGCGAAGGCCGCGTCGAGGATGCGCCGCCGGGTCTCCGCCCGCGTCGGCCGCGTCCGGCCGGTCATCGGCTTCTCCCTCATCCAGGGGGTTGACACTGGCTCAGCCCGCTCAATACCTTCAGGTATCCAATACCCACGGGTATCCAGTGTCAAGGACGCTGTCAAGGACGACAGGGAAGGACCGCTCCGATGAGGTTGCGCATCGTCCTGGCCGCCGCGGCATTGCTGACCGCCGCGTTCGCCGCCCCAGCCACCGCCGCCACGACTGGCGGCGTCAACGATCCGGCGTGCCGGCCGAGTTCGGCGCATCCGCGTCCGGTGGTGTTCCTGCACGGGCTCGGCGCGACGTCCTATGAGGACTTGAACTTCCTGCAGGATCACGTGGCAGCCAAGGGATACTGCACGTTCAGCCGGACCTACGGCGCGTATCCGCAGTTCCCGGTCGTCGGCGGCTTGCGCCCGATCGCTGACTCGGCAACGGAAATCAAGCAGTTCGTCGGCGAGGTGCTGGCCGAAACCGGTGCGGCGCAAGTGGATCTGGTCGGCCACTCCGAGGGCGGCTTCCAATCCCTGTACGTCACGAAGACCCAGGGCATCGCGGACCGGATCGGCTCCGTCGTGGCCATCGCGCCGCCCACGCACGGCACCACGTTCGCCGGGCTGACGAAGCTGGCGTACCTGCTGGGAGTGCGCGAGGAGGTCGGCAAGGCGCTTACCGCGTTCGGCTGCCCGGCTTGCGACAACCTGATCACCGACGGCAGCGCGGTGCGGACGCTCACGAACGGTCCCATCGCGCAGCCCGGCGTGCGCTACACCGTGCTCACGTCCCGGTTCGACGAATTGGTGACGCCGACCGAGACTTCTTTCGTGCGTGAACCGGGCGTCACGAACGAGTACGTCCAGGACACCTGCCCGTTCGATCCCGTCGGGCACATCGGCGAGGCCTACGACCTCAACGTCTGGAACCTGGTCACGAACGCGCTCGACCCGGCCCACGCCACGAAATTCGTTTGCACCGCCGGTTCTCCCGGCTGAACCGCGCTCAGTACGCGAGCGTGAACCGGGCGCGCGAGTGCTTCGGCTCCTCGATCTCGTCCAGGAACGCGATCGCCAGGTCCGCGCCGCTGATGTGCGACCGGCCGTTGGCATCGCTGACCAGCACGTCGCCGCCGAGGCGGAACTTGCCGGTGCGCTCGCCGGGGATCCAGGAGCCGAACTCGGCCGCCGGGCTGACGTAGAACCAGTCGACGTCCGCGGGCAGTTCGCGCAGGGCCTCCAGAACGAGGACGTGGCTGCCCGCCTCCGGCTTGTACTCCTCCGGGAAGTCCGGGGTGTCGATCACGCGCGGCCCGTCCTCGCTGACCCGCAGCGAGCCGGCGCCGCCGACGATCGCCAGCCGCGCGCCATTCGCGCGGGCCGCTTCCACCAGCGTCGGCAGAGCGTCCACCAGACGGCGGCCCTGGTCGTCCGCGCGGCCCGGCGTCGCGATCACGAGCACGTCCGCGCCCTTGGCCACCGACGCGACGAACTCCGCGTCATGCATCGACCCCGACCGCGCCTCGACCCCGGAGGGCAGCCCCTCGGCCTTGCGCGCGACCCCGATCACGGAGTGCCCGCGCCGCAGCGCCTCGTCGGTGATCCGGCCGCCGGCGAATCCCGTCGCGCCGAACACCACAAGCTTGCTCATTTTGCCGCTCCTCGAAATGAAAGTCCGTGTCAACGCCGCCGATGGTAAGGATCGATCTTCGGCTACTTCAACGGAAGAAACGCACCCCGAGGTGAGCGTGCAGGTCAGCCGCCGAGCGCGGCGAACGCCGTGGCCAGCTTCGCCTTCACCGCGTTCGCGTCGACCGGCGAGCGCACCTCGGCGACTGCCGTCGGCTTCGCCAGCACCTGGTAGCTCGCGGTGCGGTTGGGCAGGCTGAACTTGACCGAACAGGACATCGTGATAGTCGCGTCCGCGGCCGCGTCACCCTCGGTGGCGCAGCTTTGCGAGCCAAGGGTGTCCGCGCTGATTTCCACCGAAAGCTTGATGTGCACGCTCGGTTTCGAACCCGGCTGATTGCCGACGACGCTGTTGGAAACGTCCACTGTGGTCTTGCAGGAACCGACGTAATCCTGGCAGTCGAGTTTGTCGTTGAGCACCGTGACGCTCGCCTGGGCCAGGCCGTCGAAGGGCTGCCCGATCGCGTCGACCGCGGCGTTGAAATCGTTGTGGAACTGCTTGATCTCCGCGTCAGCGAGCGGCCGGACGCGGAATGCCGCACCCAGCTTCGGACCGCCGCGCGGATCGAGCAGCGCCGGCGCGAACCCGGTGACCCGATGCGGTTCGGCGGTGGTCACCTGCAGCGCGCCGCCGAGGTCGTACACCTCGGTGCCGTCCGGCAGCTTCTGCTTCTGCGGCGCGCCCGTGCCGAGCCCGCCGAGCGACTTGCGCAGTTCGCCGGCGAGCTTCGGCGGGGCCATCCGCGCGGCCGGGTCGAGCGGCAGTTCGCTCGCGTCCGTGTGCACCCATCCGCCGCCGAACTGGGCGCTGTTCTCCTCCAGGCCGTGCGCCTTCCAGTAGTCGGCGTCGGCCGCGAGGTACAGCTGTCCATCCGGTTCGGTGATCCGCACCGACTTGCCTTCCAGCGGCAGCGCGCCGAAGCCGTTGCCGTCGCGCGCGACGCGGTACGTCAGCGTCGCCGGGTTGCCAGCACCGTCCTTCAGCGTCGCGTCGTACTGCAGCGCTGGTGCCTGCTCCAGCGCCTTCAGCGCGGCGTCCACCGCCGTCTGCTGCTGCGCACGCTGCGCGGCCAGCTGCCGGTCAGCGTCGGACAGTCCCGCTGTGCCGGTCACCGCGACCTGACAGCCCGCGAGAAGCCCACCCAGCAGCACCAGTGCTGTCGCAGTCCATCTAGCTCGCATGTCGGCCGCCCCTCTTTCGCGGGAATCATGCCACCCCCAAGAGATTGACGGGCGGCACGGGAATTGTGTCGTCATCCACCCGCGCGGGGGAGAGCAGGGCGACCCGGTGCAGGCTCATGCGGACCGGCTGGTTTACACTTCTTGGGTTGTCTCGGCGAGGCGGGTGCGCCTGTGGGTGCCCGGCGTGATCGACGCGGCGGCTCGAGAAGCCCCGTGGTCAGATCACGCCCGCAATCTCGCCGCCGTGCGCAACCGCCCCCGAGCAGAGATCGACGATCCCCGCCGCCCCCTGCCGCACGTCGTGTGATTGAAGGAGTGCTACACCGTGTCCGAGGTACGTCTTTCCGTCGAACCGCGCACCGAGTTCGGAAAGGGTGCCGCCCGCCGCACCCGTCGCGCCGGCAAAATCCCCGCGGTGCTCTACGGGCACGGCTCGGACCCGCGGCACTTCGCGCTGCCGGCCATCGAGTTCGCCCGCGTCGTCCGTGAGAACGGCACCAACGCCGTCATCACGCTCGACCTGCAGGGTTCCAGCGAGCTGGCGCTGACCAAGACCATCGTGGTCCACCCGCTCAAGAACTACATCGAGCACGTCGACCTGCTGGTCGTCAAGCGCGGCGAGAAGGTCACCGTCGACGTCCCGGTCGTCGTCACCGGCACCGCGGGCCCGGGCACCCTGGTCGCCCAGGACCTCGACACGCTGCAGGTCGAGGTCGAGGCGCTGCACATCCCCGAGCAGTTCGAGGTTTCGGTCGAGGGCATCGAGGCCGGCACCCAGATCACCGCCGGCCAGGTCACCCTGCCCGCCGGTGCCGAGCTGGTCACCGACGCCGAGGCGCTGGTCGTGGCCGTCAACGAGGCCCCGCGCGGCAGCGCCGACGAGGACGCCGAAGCCGAAGCGGCCACCACCGAAGCCGCCGAATAAACTCTCTTCCGTGAGTGAAGACCTGCCCGGGGCCGGCGAGCTGATTCTGCTCGCCGGCCTCGGCAATCCTGGGCCGCAGTACGCCGGAAACCGGCACAATGTCGGCTTCATGGTGCTCGACGAGCTGGCCGGCCGGATCGGCGGGAAGTTCAAGGCCCACCGCAGCGGAGCCGAGGTGCTCGAGGGCAGGCTGTCGGGTTCCCGCGTGGTGCTGGTGAAGCCCCGGTCGTTCATGAACCTGTCCGGCGGCCCAGTAGTCGGCGCGGCCCGGTTCTTCAAGGTCCCGCCCTCCGGCGTCGTGGTGGTGCACGACGAGCTGGACGTCGATTTCGGCGCGCTGAAGCTCAAACTCGGCGGCGGCGACAACGGCCACAACGGCCTCCGCTCCATCACCAAATCCCTCGGCACGCGTGACTACTACCGCGTGCGCTTCGGCATCGGCCGCCCGCCGGGCAGGCAGGACCCGGCCGATTTCGTGCTGAAGGACTTCTCGACGGTCGAGCGCAAGGAACTCCCGTTCGAGATCGACCGCTGCGCCGACGCGACCGAGGCACTCATCTCGCAGGGTCTGGCCGCCGCGCAGAACGCTTTCCACGCAGCCTGAGCCTTTTGCCTGTTTTATCCAGGTCTGCGGCTTCCGTGGCGGTTGTGCCTGTGGGTGAGCCGCGATCGCCGTGCGTGATGGAATTCTCACTCGATGGGCGGCTTCTAAGACCCTAATCGAGTCGTCCGCCCCGGTGCGGGCTTCCCGGCGTGGCCGGGACCAGTTAGGACGGAGTTCAGGAGTTCGCACACCCCGACCCTGAATCGGAGAATCATCCATGTCGTTTACCGCCGAGGATCTCGCTGAGGTCGCTTTCGGTAACGCCCCGATTGGCCGCCGCGGCTACGCCAAGCAAGAGGTCGACGACTTCGTGCGCCGCATCGCCAAGACGATCGCCGATGAGGACGACCTCACCGCGGCCGAGGTCCACCACGTGCTGTTCTCCAAGCCGTTGATCGGCAAGCGCGGGTACGACGAGCGAGAGGTCGACCAGTTCCTCGATGAGGTGGAGACACAACTAGCCGAACGATCCGGACGGCGAGCCCCACTGATCCCCGGAAGCCGGGACCACAGCGAGGCCACCGCAGGCCGCACCTCGTGGCCAGTAGTCGCCGAGGCCCCAGCCGAACGACTGCCCGGCCGGTAGCTCCCCGAAGTCTTGACGCGAAGGCCGCTTTGAGGACCCCCGACTCCCTCAAAGCGGCCTTTCGCCGTTGGTCCGACGCCGCAGTCCGTGAGGGGAACCCTCACGGACTCTGATTCCCCCAGGGTTCCCCTCACGACCCTCTCCGCCGCCGCACCGGTCCCTTCACGGACTCCGAGCCCCTCAGCCCCCCTGCCCGGCCGTGAGGGCCCCCTTCACGGACTTAGATTCCCTCAAGGGACCCTTCACGGACCGCACCGTTGCGCCCCAATGTGGCATTGGGTGCGCGAGATGCACCCAACGCCACATTGGGGCGCTAGCCCCACCCCCCACCAAACCGCCGCCGATGCACCCACCCCATCAAGGCAGCCACACCCCCCACACCCCGATACGAAGCCAAAAACACGGCGCGGAGGTGCTTGTCAAGGCATCTTTCCCGCCTTGACAAGCACCTCCGCGCCGTAGTCACAATCAAGCTTCGGGGTGCCCCACGCAAGCCCACAGCAATGTCGCCGCCAGGCGACGAGCCCCCGCCCGGAATCAAACCCCAGCATTCCGAGCAATCTTCTCCGCATACTGCACCGCAGTAGCCGCCCGCTTCACCTTCCCAGACGGAGTCTTAGGCAAAGACCCAGCCGGAAGCACCACAACCGCGAACGGCCGCATATCCACCGCATCCCGAACCCGCCCAGCGATCTCCTTAGCCAGCCGGTTCTCCTCCACCACATCCCCAGCCAACTTCGACTCCACCACCACCGCGAACCGCTCCCGCCGACTCCCCGCATCCAGCCGGACCGCGACAGCATTCCCAGCCCGCACGCCCTCCACAGCCCCAGCAGCACGCTCAATATCAGTCGGGTACAAATTCCGCCCGCCCATAATGATGACGTCCTTACGCCGGCCGCAAATCACGATCTGCCCATCAACCAGATAACCCAGATCGCCAGTCTTCATCCACCCATCCGGCCCCCGCGTATCCAACGGCCCGTCCACCGTCAAATACCCCGGCGTAACAGCCTCCCCACGAAGCCGAATCTCCCCAACCTGCCGTTCCCCCAAAACCGCACCGGACTCATCGACGATATCCGCTTCCAGCCCATCCAACGGCCGCCCAAGCAACGCGAACGACCGCACCGCGTCCGTCCCCCGCCGCGGATCCCCCTCCGGAACCGGCACCGCACGATTGTCGGCTTCCAGCGCCTCAGCCTCGACAATGTCCAAAGTCAACCCAGTGAACAACGGCGCGAACGAAACCGCCAACGTAGCCTCAGCCATCCCATAAGCGGGAAACACACACTCCGGCGGCATATTGAACCGCCGCCCAGCGTCCACAAAGGTCTGCACGGCAGTCTCGTCGATCGGTTCCGCACCATTCAGCGCGATACGCAGTTTCGACAAGTCATAAGCATTGTCATCCTCGACCCGCGCCATCCGCTTGCCCACAATGGCGTACGCGAAGTTCGGCGCGGCCGTGGTCGTGCCGCCGTATTTGCTGATCAGCTCCGGCCAGATCAACGGCCCGGTGAGAAACTCGACCGGGGTGATCTTGACCAGTTCGACGCCGAATGTCATCGGCACGGTCAGGAAGCCGACCATGCCCATGTCGTGGAAGGTCGGCAGCCACGACACCATCACGTCGGTGTCGAACTCGAACTCCGCGCGGTCGACCATCGCCTTGACGTTGGTGTACAGGTTGCCGTAGGTGATCCGGACGGCCTTCGGCTCCGCGGTGGATCCGCTGGTGAGCTGCAGCAGCGCGGTGTCGTCCTCGGCGGTCGGCACGATCTCGGCCAGCGGTTCGGCTTTGGCGAGGTCGGAGATCAGCCGGTAGCCGATGCCCTTGCCCTCGAGCACCGGCGCGAGCTGGTCGAACGGTTCGCCGAGCACGACCAGTTCGGCCCCGATCATCTCGAGCACCTTGACCGTGTCCTCGGCCCATTCGGCGAGGTCGGTGCGCGGCGTCGGCTGGTGCAGCATCGTCACGCTGCCGCCGGCGAGCCACACCGCCTGCACGGTCGGCGCGATGAGCACCGGCGCGGCGGCCAGCACCGCCACCGCGCTCCCCGGCGCCAATCCGCCGCTGACCAGCCCGCCCGCGATCCGGCGCGCCTCGTCGTGCACCTGCGCCCAGGTCCGGCGCACCGGCTCCTTGGGCTCGCCGGTCACCATGCCGCGCCGCTGTCCCCGGTCCGCCGCAGTTCCGACCAGTGTGTCCACAAACCGACTCATGTGCGTCAGATTACTGTCCGGTTTTCCCGGCACCGCCCGCGGCGGCGTGAACAGCGGATGTACGGGGTCACTCGGCGAGTTCGGAGGTCTCCAGCCACCGGGCCTCGACGTCGTCCTTCTCCGCCAGGACGGCCTTCAGCTCGGTGTTCAGCTCGATCAGCTTTTCCGGGTCGGTAGCCGCCTCCGCCAGCGACGCGTGCAGCTTCTCCTCGCGCTTCGCGAGCTGGTCCAGCTTCCGCTCCAGCCGACCCAATTCCTTTTGCGCCGCACGGGTTTCCGCCGCACTGCGCTTGGCCTCGGTCTTCTCCGCCGCCGGTGCTTCCCGGCGCGGCGCGGCCTCCTTCGCGCGAGCGCGCCGCTGCAGGTACTCCTCGATGCCGCCCGGCAGGTGGGTGACCTTGCCGTCGCCGAGGAGCGCGTACGTGGCGTCGCAGACGCGCTCGACCAGGTACCGGTCGTGCGAGACCACCACCATCGTGCCCGGCCAGCCGTCGAGCAGGTCTTCGAGCTGCTGCAGGGTGTCGATGTCCAGGTCGTTCGTCGGCTCGTCCAGCAGCAGCACGTTCGGCTCGGCCATCAGCAACCGGCACAGCTGCAGCCGGCGGCGTTCGCCACCGGAGAGGTCGCCGACCGGCGTCCACTGCCGCGCGGCCGGGAAGCCGAGCTTCTCGCCCAGCTGCGACGCCGTCATCTCCTGCTTGCCGAACACGACGCGGCCCGCGACCTGCTCGATCGCCTGCAGCACCCGCAGGTCCGCGGGCAGATCGTCGAGTTCCTGGCGCAGGTGCGCGAGCGCGACCGTCTTGCCCTGCACGCGACGTCCGGTCGGCGATTCGACGTCGCCGCCCAGCAGTTTCAGCAGCGTGGTCTTGCCGGAGCCGTTCACGCCGACGAGACCGATCCGGTCGCCGGGGCCGATCCGCCACGTCACGTGGTCGAGCAGCGTCCGGTCGCCGACCTTCAGCGACGCGTCTTCCAGCTCCAACACCGTCTTGCCGAGCCGGCGCTTCGCGAACGCCATCAGCTCCACCGAATCGCGCGGCGGCGGCACGTCGGCGATCAGCGCCTCGGCCGCTTCGACGCGGTAGCGCGGCTTCGACGAACGCGCCTGCGGACCTCGGCGCAGCCACGCCAGCTCCTTGCGCGCCAGGTTCTGCCGCTTCTCCTCCGCGGTCGCGGCGAGGCGGGCACGCTCGGCGCGGGCGAAAATCCAGTCGGCGTAACCGCCTTCGTACTGCTCGACCCGACCGTTCGCGACCTCCCAGGTGAGGCTCGCGACGGTGTCGAGGAACCACCGGTCGTGCGTGACGACCACGACCGCGATCCGGCGGCCCAGCAGATGATCGGCGAGCCAGCGCACGCCTTCGACGTCAAGGTGGTTAGTGGGCTCGTCGAGCACCACCAGGTCCAGCTCGCCGGTGAGCGCGGCGGCCAGCGCGACGCGGCGGCGTTCGCCACCGGACAGGTTCGCGGTCGGAGTGTCGAGGCCGATCGCGGTGATCCCCAGTCCGTCCACAATAGACCGGACGCGCGCGTCGGCGGCCCATTCGTGCTCGGCTCCGTAGCGCTGCAGCACCACATCGCCGACCGTGCTCCCGTCCGGCAGCTCGGTGCGCTGGGTGACGACGGCCATCCGCAGATCGCGGACCTGGCTCACCCGGCCGGAATCCGGTTCGCTCAGTCCGGAAAGGACTTCGAGCAGCGTCGTCTTGCCGCCGCCGTTGAGCCCGACGACGCCGATCCGCTGCCCCTCGGCGACACCGAGGGAAACGTTGTCCAGCAACGGCTTCACGCCGTAGGACTTGCTCACCGACTCCAGGTTGACCAGGTTGGCCATCCGGATCCTTTCCACTGTGGACTATTGATTCAAGCGTTGGTTTTTCAGGCGTGCACGCGCGGCGGCACGTTGCGCGGCGCGTCGTCGCCGCCGACCACGCGGGCGCCGGGCACCGGGCCGTGCGCGACCCGCACCGTGCGGCACACTCCCGCGCCGGACAGTTCGGCGGCCACCTCGACCGCCGTTTCCGCGTCGGAGCACAGGAACGCACACGTCGGCCCGGAGCCGGACACGCAGCCGGCCAGCGCGCCCGCGTTCACCCCGGCACGCAGCGTGCGGCGCAGGCCGGGCCGCAGCGACACCGCGGCCGCCTGCAAATCATTGCCGAGCAACAGGGCTAGCTGGCGAGGATCACCCGACGCGAGCGCCTCCACGACCGGCGTGTGCGACCCGATCCGCGGCGGTTTGCCGTCCGCGCGCAGCCGGTCGAGTTCGCCGAAGACCTTGGGGGTGGACAGGCCTTCCTCGTCGAAGGCCAGCACCCAATGGAACGTGTGCCGCGCGAGCACCGGCACGAGCTGCTCGCCTCGGCCGGTGCCGAGCGCCGTGCCGCCGTACAGCGCGAACGGCACGTCGCTGCCCAGCCGTCCGGCGATGGTGGCCAGCTCGTCGCGGGTGACGTCGAGCTTCCAGAGCGACGAGAGCCCGACCAGCGCCGCCGCCGCGTCCGCGCTCCCGCCCGCCATGCCGCCGGCGACCGGAATGCCCTTGCGCAGCACGATGCGCACCTTCGGCGCGTCCGCGTCCGGCCGTCCGGCGTAGGCGGCCAGCTCGCGCGCCGCGCGCCACGCCAGGTTGGCCCCGTCGGTGGGCACCGTGCGCTCGCCCTCGCCGTACACCTCGAGCCCCGGCTCGTCGGTGGCCGCGACGGTCACCTCGTCGGTGAGCGAAAGCGCCTGGAAGACGGTGACCAGCTCGTGAAAACCGTCCGCCCGCAGGTCGCCGACGGCCAGGTGCAGGTTGACCTTGGCCGGGACCCGGACGGTGACTGGTGGTGGAACGACGGCTAGCACCCGTCCAGCCTACGTGGCTGCCGCAGGTCAGGTGCCGCCAGGAGAAAACGTTGGCACAGAAGTTCCCCCAGTCGTCGTTCCGGATTGGCCCGGCGGGCCAGTTTGAAACTACCTTGGAAGTATGCGCGCGCCGGAGGTCAACCTGTCCGAGCTGTCCCTGCACCCGCGCCGGGTGGTGGAGCAGCTCGAACAGTCGCCGAGCCGTTCGGTCCGGATTCGCCGACGGGAGAAGGACAAACCAGATCTGCTGCTGGTCACCGCCGAACGCGCGGAGCAGGCGGCGGCCGCGGTTTCGGCGGCCGTCGCGATCCTCGTGGAGCTGATGCGCCGCGACGTGGAGACCACCGAGGTGCTGCCCGCCGCGTTCCCGTGGGCGCGCTACCTGTCGGCGGCGGAGACGCGGGCGTTCGCCGGCGAACTGGCCGAAACCCTGGAGCGAGCCGAATCCCTCGGCAATCCGGTTCCGGTCGCTGCCCTCGTGGCGAAGTGGAAGCAGACCGCGGAGGCGCACGCGGATCCGGAAGTGGCCGAGATCCTCCGCCGGAAGCACCACAATAGACAGACGTCAGGACAGTCGTCCTAAAAGTTTGCCCACGTGTCCCGATTCCTGGGGCGACGTGTCCCACAGACGCGGCGAGGGCCGCCCCAACCGAATGGGACGGCCCTCGAAAACCGCTCAGTGAAAGGGAAATCAGGCAGCGACGACGCTCTGCGGACCGCGAGCCGGCTGGCTCACGTGCGCGCCCCGGTCGGCGATCCAGGACAGCGCGGCGTCGGCCCGCTCGCCGCGGACGCCGAGGCGGAACCGGGCGATCGGAGTGTCCCCGATGCGGGTGAGCCCGCCGCCGATGGTGGCCAGCTCCACGTCGAAGCGGCTGGCCGCCTCGGGCAGCAAGGCACCGACCGACGCGAAGCCGATCAGCACGACATCGACCGCGCGGTCGTACTTCGCGGACTGCGCGCGCGACGTCTCGATCGACGGCAGCACCGCCTGCGCGGTCCAGCTGTCCGGCGTCGAGATCAGGTCCAGCACCGTGCCGCGCTCGACGATCGCGCCGTTGTCGAGCACCGCGACGTCGTCGCAGACCCGGCGGACGACGTCCGCGTCCGGCGTGGTGACCACGATCGTCACGCCCAGCTCGGCCCGCGCCCGGTCGAGCACGGCGAGCACCGCGCCGGAGTCCTCCGGAGCGATCCCGGCGGTCGGGTCGTCGGCGAGCAGCACGGCCGGTCCGGCGGCGAGCGCCTTGGCCACCGCGACCCGGCGGAGCTGGCCTTCGGTGAGTTCTTCGGGCTTCTGCGTGGCACGGGCGGTGAGGCCGACCAGGTCGAGCAGCGAGCCGACCCGGCTGCGCCGCTGCGGGCCGTCGACGCCGAGCTGCTCCAGCGGGCTGGCGATGTTGCCCGCGATGGTGCGCTCGGCGATCAGCTCCGGCTTGGTCCCGACGACGCCGAGCTGACGGCGGATCTCGCGCAGCCGCTTGCCGTCGAGCGTCGCGGTGTTGAGGCCGTCGAGCCGCACGACGCCGCGGTCCGGGCGTTCCTGCAGCGCGATGCAGCGGGCAAGGGTCGACTTGCCGGAACCGGACGGGCCCACGACCCCGAACAGCGAGCCGGCTTGCACATCGACACTCACGTCGCGCAGGGCGGCGACGCGATTTCCGTGGAAGGGAAAGGACTTGGACACGTTTTCGACAGTGATCACGAAAGGGCTCCAGGCAAAACGAGGCGCAGCGCCGTTTCCGGGCGCGCCAGGCGTCATCGAATTACCGTCCACAATGGACGGCGCAAGAAACTGCGGAAAAGACGATCAGGCGATGACCATGGAGCGTTGACACGCACATACCGTGCGGCGACCTTCGTCGACTACGCGCCGGCGGGTCAGCAGGAGCGGGCGGGTGACCCTCTTCATCGAAAACAGCCTCCATCGGTCCTGGCGGTAGCACCTGCCCTGCGGAGGGTGGTTGCTGCGACTTCGGCGAGCCAGGTCTCTCAGTCGCTCGGGATGGACGCTTTCGAGTAAAGCCGATCCCATTGGCTGAACGCAAGCTCGTTGGTGCAGATCACACGTCTGGTGGTGCCCGCATACCGGAACACCGCGTCCAGGACCCGGAAACCCGGAACCTCGGCCACCGAACAGTGCTCCGACCTGCGCTCCTAGCCTGACCGGCACCGGTAGCGAACGGGTTCGTTCCACTGTGGACGATCAAGAGATCTTATGGAACAACAGATTTCTCGTTGTCAAGGGTGAGCTGCCCGCATGCCATGGCTCCCGCGCGGACGCGTCGGAAACCGAGTCGAGATAGCTCACCGGAGCGAAGCATCTCGCACCGGCACGGCTGAACAATCCGGGCCGTGGAGCAAACGGACTCCCCCGAATGCCAACGCCCTGACGAGCCGCCGGTCACAGCGATACAGCCGTATCGGTGACAACCGAGAGTAGCCAGATGGACACTCAGAAGGAGTGAGGCGAGCTACCACCGGTACCGTTTCTTCGACGCGAAGTAGGCCACCGGGATCCCGACCAGCACACCCGCGAAGGAGAACCCCGCGACGAACGGGCTGCGGTCGTAGGAGGCCTGTTGTGCCCGCGCCATGGACTCGTATGTGCCGCCACCGCAGGAGTACGACGGATCGCGCGG
Source organism: Amycolatopsis sp. WGS_07 (assembly GCF_045278895.1). Classification (NCBI taxonomy): domain Bacteria; kingdom Bacillati; phylum Actinomycetota; class Actinomycetes; order Pseudonocardiales; family Pseudonocardiaceae; genus Amycolatopsis; species Amycolatopsis sp. WGS_07. The sequence goes on from NZ_CP136053.1 coordinate 1,542,662, forward strand.
CATCACCCGGTCGCCGCACATCACCGCGTCCGGCTCCTTGAACCGCATCGCCACCCCGGCCGCGGTGCCGAGCAATCCGCCGACGATCAACACCGCGCCGACGAGCTGGAGCAGGGCCAGCAGGAGGTTCCGGAGCATGCGGCGGAAGCTAGCCCGGCCCGGCGGGAGGGGCCTCGATCAGCGCCAGCGGCCGCGATCCGGGCGAAGGCGTGCACGTCGAGCTGCTCGCCGCGCGTCTTCGGGTCGATTCCGGCCTCGGCGAGCAGCTCGCCCGCCCGCTCGGCGGAACCGGCCCATCCGGCCAGTGCCGCCCGCAAAGTCTTGCGCCGCTGGGAAAACGCCGCGTCGACCACCGCGAACAGCCGCGCGCGGTCCACCCCGGACACCGGGTCGGTGCGGGTGAACGACACCAGCGCGGAATCGACGTTCGGCACCGGCCAGAACACCGCGCGCGGCACGGCGGCCACCTTGCGGGCCGGGCCGTACCAGGCCAGCTTCACGCTCGGCACGCCGTAGGTGCGGCTGCCCGGCCCGGCCGCCATCCGGTCCGCGACCTCGGTCTGGACCATCACGAGCCCGCTGCGCAGCGACGGCAGCTCGGCCAGCAGATGCAGCACCACCGGCACCGCGACGTTGTACGGCAGGTTCGCCACGATCGACACCGGCGCAGCGGGCAGATCCGCGGCGCGGACCCGCAGCGCGTCGGCACCGACGACGGTCAGCCGGTCCGCCGCCTCCGGCGCGCGCTCGGCGACCGTGCGCGGCAGCCGTGCGGCGAGCACCGGGTCGATCTCCACGGCGATGACCTCGGCACCCGCGGCAAGCAGACCGAGCGTCAGCGACCCGAGGCCGGGCCCGACCTCCAGCACGACGTCCCCCGGCACCACCCCGCCGAGTTCGACGATGCGGCGGACCGTGTTGGGGTCGTGCACGAAGTTCTGCCCGAGCTTCTTCGTGGGCCGGACGTCGAGTTCGTCGGCCAGCCCGCGGATTTCGGCAGGCCCCAGCAGTTCCACCACCGGACGAGCCTACCCAGCGGCGACGCGGCATACGAAAACAGGCGGCCGGGAGCGCGAGGCTCCCGGCCGCCTGCCGGAAATCGGAGGGTGCTCAGGCCTTGTAGCCGCAGCCCCAGGCGCTGTAGCCGCCGCGGTCCTCGCGCACCTTCTCGGCGATCGCGATCTGCTGCTCGCGGGTGGCCTTGTCGGCCGTCGGGGCGTACTGCTGGCCGCCGTAGGCGTTCCAGGTCTGACGGTCGAACTGGAGGCCGCCGTAGTACCCGTTGCCGGTGTTGATGGACCAGTTGCCACCCGACTCGCACTGCGCGATGCGGTCCCACGCGCCGGTGTCGCCGATGGCCGGCGTCGGCGGCTTCTTGGTGCCGACCTTGATGATCTTGGCCTTGGCCTCGACGAGGGTCTTCTCCGAGACCTGCTCGCGCGAGACCTCTTCGCCGTTCTTCTTGGTGACCTTGTAGGTCACGAGCTTCTTGCCCGGCGTGCCCGGGTCCTGGACGTTCTGCTGGCCCTGCAGCAGCGTCGGGTCGTCGACCTTCTGCACCTCGGGGTCGATGGCCTCTTCCTGGTTGACCATCGACACGCCCATGCGGCTGACGTGGACCTCGGCGCCGTTCTTCAGGCTGATGTCGAGGCCGCCCTCGATCGCGTCGTCCGGGCCGAGGTTCAGCTTCAGGTCGGAGACGAGTTCCTTGGTGGTCACCGCGGTGGTGTCCACCTTGCGGGGCGCGTTGGTGCCGTCGAAAAGCGTGATGTGCTTGAGGGTCTTGACCTGGACGGTGGAGCCCTCGAGCGGCAGTTCGCCGGACGACGGCATCGACGTCCACGCGCCCTGGGACATCATGCTGCCCATGCCGAGCTGGTTCATGGCCTCGCCGAGCGTGGTCGCCCGAACCCAGGAGGGCCGCGACACGCCGTCCACGACGAGGTTGAGCTGACGCCCGCGCTCGAGCTTGATGACCCCGCCGTCGCCGACCGCGGCCTGCGGGGAGGGCGAGAGCGCGTCGTGCGCGCCGACCGACAGGCCAGCGTCCTCGAGGACCTCGCCGACGGTGTCGCCGTAGCTGTGCACGGTCTGCTGGTGGCCGTCGACGTCGACGGTCACGCTCTTGTTCATCGCGAGCGCCGCCGCGCCGCCGCCGCCGATGGTGACCAGCAGCGAGAGGACGGCACCCTTGAGGAAGCGGCGCTTCCAGGTCTTGGTCGCCTCGCGCAGCCCCTCCTCGACCTCGACCTTCTTGGCCTGGGGGGAGGCGGTGCGGTCCTGCTCGACCTCGTCCGGGAGGACGAGCGGCGGAAGCATCGTGGTCTCGGCGTTGATGAGCCGGATCAGCTCATCCACGTCGACGTCGATTTCCGACATGAGCGCGTCGGCGTCCGGGCCGAGTGCGGCGAGCACGTCCTGCTCGGTCACGCGAAGCTCGTCGGAGAAGTCAAGCTGCCCGTAGGCGGTGTCCTCAAGCTCGCGGTCGAGCACGGCCACCGAACCAGCGGAGGAGGAGAAATACGCCGAACCCGCGTCAAGACGCGTGTCATCCTGCCGACTACCAGTCACCGGGTCGTTCCCTTTCCCAAGACACCGCGCGTTCTCGCGCGTCGTCCTTCGTTCGCGACGCACCCTCGGGCGCGCCTCTCAAGTCCGACACCCCCAGCCAGCGCCATCGTCACGGTCCCGAGTCGTACCAACCCCGGTTCCGCTTCCCCGACGTGCACTGACGTGACTGGTGGGCGTATCAGCCGGTTCCGCGTCGCGGTACCGACCGGCACGATCACGGGACAGTAACGGGTGTCGGCAGGTTGCGCAAACACCCCCCGGAGTGTCGTGACTTGCATCACTCGTCAGATGGACGAATGCGCGTCCTCGAATGTCGCAATCCGTGCAACCCGTTGTGACAGTACGGAATCAGGCAGGCAGCCGGTATGCGCGTTCGGCAGTGGTCCGGACCGCATCGGCCACCTCGTGGACCGCTTCGCCGCGCAGCTGAGCGAGGTAGCGAACGGTGTAGGCGGTGCAATACGGCTCGTTCGGCCGCCCACGGTAGGGATGAGGGGTCAGAAACGGCGCGTCTGTCTCAGCGAGGAACTGCCCACGCGGCACGATGCGCGCGGCCTCGTGCAGCCCGCGCGCGTTCTTAAAGGTGACCGTGCCGGCGAAGGACAGGATGTAACCCTTGTCGATACAACGGCGCGCGATGTGCTCGTCGCCGGAGAAGCAGTGGAAGACGACCGTCTCGGGCGCGCCTTCTTCGTCGAGGATGCGAAGCACGTCCTCGTGCGCGTCGCGGTCGTGAATCATCAGAGCCTTGCCAAGCCGCTTCGCAAGATCAATGTGCCAGCGAAACGCCACCTGCTGCGCATCGTGCGGCGAGTAGTCCCAGTAGTAATCGAGCCCAGTCTCACCCACCGCGACCACGCGCTCGCCACGCGCCAGACGCTCCACTTCGGACTGTTCGGCGGGCCCGAACTCCTTGGTACGCGTGGGATGAATAGCCACCGCCGCAAAAACCCGCGAGTCCCAGGTGGACGCTTCGGAAGCCCACCGAGCCGCAGCAAGATCATCAGCAACGGTCACGACCCGAGCAACCCCAGCCCGCTCCGCCCGATCAACCATCTCCACGACATCAGCAGCAGTCTTCGCGCCACAGGCATCCAAATGAGTGTGCGCATCCACCACCGTCACCGGCAACCGATCAGGAACCGGCGGAAGCTCACGCTTTTCGTCACCCATAGACCCCAAACTACTGGCCGCCAAACCAGCGAGGCACCCACACCACCCCCGCACCCCGCGCACCCAACCCAGCCAGGCACCCACACCACCCCCGCACCCCGATACGAAGCCCAAATGCGGTCGAGGGGTGCTTGTCAAGGCATCTTTCCCGCCTTGACAAGCACCCCTCGACCGTCATCACAATTGGCTTCGGGGTGCCCCACGCAACCCCCGAGGCGCAATGTCGCCGCCAGGCGACGAGCCCTCAGCCCAGCCTCACTCAGTCACAATCGGAGCCCACTCCGGCCCAGTCTCCCCCAACTTGGGATCCAGCTTCGTAAACAACGGCGTAGGCTTCGCCAACGGCCGCCCGACCTCAACCGGCCGAGACTCCCACCGAGCCTGCTCCCCCGCGTAATCCCCGGTCAGAATCGGATTAACCCGGTCCGGAAGATCAAGATCCGGCACCTCCTGCAGCTCAGGCTGAGCAGCCCAAACCCCAGTCCCGCCCAACGCCTCATGCACCTTCTGCGCAGAATGCGGCAGGAACGGCGTCAACAGCGTGTTCGCGTCACTAACCACCTGCAACGCGGTATGCAACACCGCGTCCCGCCGATCCGGATCGTCCTTGAGCTTCCAAGGCTCCTGATCCGACAGATACCGGTTAGCCGCCGTAACCACCCGCATCGCCTCAGCCGCGGCCAGCTTGAACCGCGACCGCGCCAAGTGCCCGCCAGCGGTGTCGAACGCCTGCCGAGACAACGCCTTCAACTCCTCATCCGCCGGAGCAGGCGAAGTCGGAGCCGGAATCGCCCCGTTGTTCTTGTGCGCCATCGAAATCGACCGGTTGACGAGGTTGCCCCACTCGTTCGCCAGCTCGAAGTTGGTCCGCCGGACGAACTCGTCCCACGTGAAGTCCGTGTCCTGCGTCTCCGGACCGGCCACCGAGATGAAGTACCGCAGCGCGTCCGGCCCGAACTCGCGCAGGAAATCGTGCACGTAGATGACCGTGCCGCGCGACGTCGAGAACTTCGATCCGCTCATGGTGAGGAACTCGCTGGACACGATCTCGTCCGGCAGGTGCAGTTTGCCGTACTTGCCCGGCTCGCCGCCGCGGTCGCCGTCGCCGTTCTGGCCGAGCAGCAACGCGGGCCAGATCTGGGCGTGGAAGGTGATGTTGTCCTTGCCCATGAAGTAGTACGAGCGCGCGTCGGGGTTGTTCCACCACTCCTGCCACGCGTCCGGCGTGCCGTTGCGGCGCGCCCATTCGACGCTCGCGGAGAAGTAGCCGATGACCGCGTCGAACCAGACGTAGAACCGCTTGAGCGGCTGGTCGCGCCAGCCGTCCAGCGGGATCTTCACGCCCCAGTCGAGGTCGCGGGTGATCGGGCGGGGCCGCATGTCGTCGATCAGGTTTCGGGTGAAGTTGAGGACGTTGGGGCGCCAGTCGGTCTTGGTGCCCAGCCAGTCGCCGAGGGTTTTGGTGAACGCGGGCAGGTCGAGGAAGTAGTGCTCGGTCTCGACGAACTTCGGCGTCTCGCCGTTGATCCGCGACTTCGGGTTGATCAGTTCGGCGGCGTCGAGCTGGTTGCCGCAGTTGTCGCACTGGTCGCCGCGCGCGCCGTCGTAGCCGCAGATCGGGCAGGTGCCCTCGATGTAGCGGTCGGGCAGCGTGCGGCCGGTGGACGGGCTGATCGCGCCGCGGGTGGTCTTCGGGACGACGTAGCCGTTGCGGTTGAGCGCGAGGAAGATCTCCTGCGTGACCGCGGCGTGGTTGCCGGTGGTGGTGCGGGTGAACAGGTCGTAGGAGAGCCCGAGGCCCTGGAGGTCCTCGTCGATCTGGCGGGTGTACTTGTCCGCGGTCTGCTGCGGGGTCATCCCCTCTTTGTCCGCCTGGACGGTGATCGGCGTGCCGTGTTCGTCGGTCCCGGACACCATGAGCACCCGGTTGCCGGCCATTCGCTGGTAGCGGGAGAAGACGTCGGACGGGACGCCGAATCCGGACACGTGGCCGATGTGGCGGGGGCCGTTGGCGTAAGGCCAGGCCACCGCAGTCAACACAGGGGTGCTCATACCTGTTTAGCCTACGGATGCGCTCGAATGCGTTTCGTGGTGGTCGGGGAAGGGAGAGCCGGTGTCGGCGACGCGTCTGCTGGTGCTCGGGGTCGTGCGGATGTTCGGCCGCGCGCACGGCTACCAGGTGCGCCGCGAACTGCTGTCGTGGTCAGCGGACAAATGGGCGAACGTCCAGCCCGGTTCGATCTATCACGCGCTCAAGAAGATGACCGCCGAGGACCTGCTGGAGAAGATCGACGTCGAACCGGGCGACGGCGGTCCGGACCGGGTCGCCTACCGGCTTTCCCCGGCTGGCGAGCATGAATTCCAGGTGCTCATCTCGAAGGGATTGTCCGATCCGACCGCGAGCAACGCCGAGTTGTGCGCGGCGGTGAGCCTGATGCCCGCGCTCCCCCGGAAGTACGCGATCAGCCTGCTCAAGCAGAACCTGGTGCACTTCGAGGCGGAAGAGCGCCGGTCGCGGTTGAGCCTCGAGGACGAAACCTGGGGGAAACCGCCGCACGTGTCCGAACTGTTCCGGCTGTGGGGCGGGATCGCCAGCGCCAGCCGGGAATGGCTCACCGGGCTGATCAGCAGGCTCGAGGCGGGCGAGTACGTGATGGCCGACGATCCGGGTTCGGCGTTCGGCGAGTCGCCCAAGTAATCAAGTTTGACTAATCCTCCTTCCTCGGGCACAGTGTGCGCGTCAACTAGTCAAGATTGACTAGTTGATCTTTCTGGGAGGAGAGGGGTTATCCATGATCACGGCACGCGGACTCGAGCGGCGGTTCCGCCGCAAGGGCCGAGCCGGTGGGGAAGTACACGCGGTGAAGGGGGTCGACCTCGACGTCGAGGCTGGCGAGCTGGTCGGGTTTCTCGGCCCGAACGGGGCGGGGAAGACCACCACCCTGCGGATGCTCACCACCCTGCTGAAGCCGACCGCGGGCACGGCGACCGTCGGCGGGCACGACCTGCTCACCGACGCGGCGGGGGTGCGCCGCAACATCGGGTATGTCGCGCAGGGCGGCGGGACCGCGCCCGAATCGCGCGTGGACGAGGAGCTGGAACTGCAGGGCAGGCTGTACCGGATGAGCCGGGCCGACGCGATCGCGCGCGGCAAGGTGCTCGCCGAGCAGCTCGACCTGGCCGGACTCGGCCAGCGGGCCACGAAGACGCTGTCCGGGGGTCAGCGGCGCAGGCTCGACATCGCGCTGGGGCTGATCCATTCGCCGGGGCTGGTCTTCCTCGACGAACCGTCCACCGGGCTCGACCCGCAGAGCCGGGCGAACCTGTGGGAGCACATCCGGCGGTTGCGCGCCGAACAGGGCGTCACGATCTTCCTGACCACGCACTACCTCGACGAGGCGGACGCGCTGGCCGACCGGCTGATCGTGATCGACGACGGCCGGATCGTCGCCGAGGGACCTCCGGACGAGCTGAAAGCCCGGGTTTCCGGTGACGGTGTGGCGATCGAGGTGGATCCCGAGTCCGCCGCGGCCGCCGCGGACCTGGCCCGGCAGCTGCCCGGCGCGCACGAGTTCGCGGTGTCCGACGGGTCGATCCGGTTCCGGGTGCCGCGCGGCGACAGCGCGATGCCGGAGCTGTTGCGCGCGCTCGACGCCAAGGACATCGCGACCAGCTCGATGCAGGTCACCCGGCCGACTTTGGACGACGTATTCCTTACTCTCACCGGCCGGTCGCTGCGCGAAGCCGAGCAGCCCGCGCCGGCGGAACCGGAGGTGTCCGGTGTTGCATGACACCTGGCTGATCTTCCGCCGCGACATGGCGGGAGCATTGCGGAATCCGGCGTGGCTGCTGATCGGCCTCGCCCAGCCGCTGCTGTACCTGTTCTTCTTCGGCCCACTGCTGGTGAAGTCGCTGAACGCGCAGGGAATGTCCGACGTCGACGGCTGGATGGTGCTCACGCCCGCGCTGATCGCGCAGCTGGCGCTGTTCGGCAGTTCGTTCGTCGGCTTCGGGCTGCTGGCCGAATTCCGGTCCGGCGTGGTCGAACGGCTGCGCGTCACCCCGGTGCACCGGGCCGCGCTGCTGCTCGGGAAGGTGCTGGCGAACGCGCTGCAGGCGACCGTGCAGTCGGTGCTGATCATCCTGCTCGCCTACCTGGTGTTCGACCTGAACGCGCCGTTCGGCGGGGTGCTGCTGAGCCTCGCGATCGTGTTTCTGCTCTCGCTGACGCTGGCGTCGTGTTCCTACGCGCTGGCGCTCACGCTCAAGAGCGAGGAGGCGTTCCCGGCGCTGCTCAACGCGGTGCTCATGCCGTTGCTGCTGCTGTCCGGGATCCTCATCCCGATCACCGCCGGGCTGGCTCCGAAGTGGCTGTACACGATCTCGCAGATCAACCCGTTCCGGCACGTGGTCGACGTGGAGCGCAACAGCTTCCGCGGCGACTTCTCGCTGGACGCGCTGTTCACCGGAAGTGTGGTCGTGCTGGTCATGGCCGTACTGGCGGTGTGGTGGGGCACGCGCACCTTCCAACGGGAAAACGCCTGATCAAAGCCTATCGACACGCCGGGAAAGGTCACCCCGCTCCGGAATTCCGGACGTAGGGTGGCCTTTCACCCGTCGTGGGGCTTGTCAGGGGTGCGAGGTGGCGGAACCGGAGAGTGGGCGTGGACTCACGCTCACTCATCGCGAGCAAGTGCTCGATTGGGCGGCGGTGCGCGGCGCCGACGTGCGATTCGCCTCGGTGACGATCAGCGAGAACGTCAACTGGAGCGACCCCGGCGCGGAGCGGACGCTCGCCGCGGCCCAGTACGCGGGCATCCACACCGGAGCCCGGCACTACGCGCGGCCCGGCGCGGTGCACGACCAGGCCGACCATTTCGTCCGGACGGCCAGCAGGCTCGGGGCGTTCGCGCCCGGTTCGCTCGCCCCCGCGCTCGAGGTGGACGCGCAGAGCGTCGACGACCGGTTCGTGAAGGCGTGGATCAAGCACGTGCGGCACGCCGCGAAGATCCGCCGGGTGCTCGTGTACGCCGGGCACGACTGCTGGGCGCACCGGCTGCACCCGGATCGCTGGGCCGACTCCGACGTGGTGCTGTGGCTTGTGCGGCACAACGGCATTCCCGGGCGGCCCGGCTGGTTCCACTCGCGGCTCGGGCTGCACCAGCACGCCTTCGCGCCGGATGTGCCGGGGGTCGACGGGCCGGTCGCACAGGACGCGGTGGTGTATCCCTTCGCACTGTCCGATGTGCTGCTCTGATCACCTTTTCCGCTGGTCATCCCCGGTTTCCGGCACAATGGCGCGATGCGTTTCCAGCGGCTGCGGACCGACTTGCCCCCTTCGCGGGTGCTCGTCCTGCTGTCCGCGTACGCCCGGGCACACGGGCTGCCCGAGCCGGCCGCGGTGTGCGGGGACTGGTTCGGGTCGCGGGCAGTGGTGGCACCGTTCCTGGAGGTGACTCCGCGGCCGTTCCCTCCGGCTGTCCCGGATTCGGGTCCTTCGGAGTGGGTCGGTGGCGGCTGGTTCGGGTTTTTGGCCTACGACCAGGCGGATCCGTCCGGGCGCTCGACCGGGGTTCCGGCGTCGGCCTGGGGCTGGGCGGACCACGTGCTGCGCTGGGACGCGTCGGGAGTGTGCTGGTTCGAATCGCTCGAAGGGGACGCCGACGCGCAGCTCGCCTTGGTGGAGCGGGCTTTGTCTGGAGCCGCGGAGCTGACGTGGTCGGCGAGTCCGCTGGAGCGGCCGTCCGGGCACGAGCAGGCGGTGAAGGCGTGCGTACACGAGATCGAGGCGGGCGAGCTGTTTCAGGCGAACGTCTGCTCGCGGTTCACCGGGACGTTCGAGGGTTCGCCGGCCGCGCTGTTCGCCGAAGGGGTGCGGCGGCTGGCTCCGCGACGGGCGGTTTACGTCGCTGGTGACTGGGGTTCGGTGGTTTCGCTGTCGCCGGAGCTGTTTCTGGAACGCCACGGGCGGCGGGTGCGGTCGTCGCCGATCAAGGGGACGCTGCCTCGCCGGGGTCCGGCGGACGACGGCAACGCGGTCCGGTTGCGGCGGTCGGAGAAGGACGTCGCGGAGAACGTGATGATCACCGACCTGGTGCGCAACGACCTCGGGCGGGTGTGCGCGGTCGGCAGCGTGGTGGTGCCGGAGCTGCTCGCGGTGCATCCGGCGCCGGGGGTGTGGCATCTGGCGTCCACTGTGGAGGGTGTGCTGGCGGACGGGGTGACCGACGCCGGGCTGCTGGCGGCGACGTTCCCGCCGGGTTCGGTCACCGGGGCGCCGAAAATCCGGGCGCTGGACCTGATCGCCGAACTCGAACCGGCCGCGCGCGGGGTGTACACCGGCGCGGCCGGGATGGTGTCGCCGCTGGCCGGGCTGGAGCTGAACGTGGCGATCCGGACGTTCGAGATCGCCGGGGGCCGGATCGCACTGGGGGTCGGCGGCGGGATCACGGCGGACTCGGACAGCGCCGCGGAATGGCAGGAGTGCCTGGATAAAGCCGCGCCGCTGGAGGAGCTGCTGGCCAGGCCTCGTGAGTGCTGATCGCGGTTAGAACCGTGATCAGCACTCACGACGCTTACCGGCGCGGGTCGAGCAGCAGCTTGCCCGCCGTGCCGCGGGAACGCAGCGCTTCGTGGGCCTTCCGGGCGTCCGCCAGCGCGTACTCGCCGCCCGCGATCGCGCGGATCTTCCCGTCCCGCACCATGGTGAACAGCTCGTTCAGCGCGGTGCCGAACACGTTGCCCGGCAAGCGAAAGACGTGCGGCAGCCACATCCCGGCCACGGTCGTGCTGTGGCCAAGCAGATTGCGCAGCTCGATCGGTTTCGGCGAACGGCGGCCGGCCATTCCGTAGAACACCAGCCGGCCAAACGGGGCCAGCGCGACGATGCTCTGGTCGGTGGTCGGGCCGCCGACCATGTCGAGGACGACGTCGACTCGCTTGCCGCCGTTGGCTTCCCGCAGGACTTCGGTCATGTTCTCCGCGCGGGAGTCGACCGCGACGTCCGCGCCGAGTTCGATCGCCAGCGCACGCTTTTCCTCGCTGCTCGCGGTCGCGATCACGCGGCCCGCGCCCCACGCGTTCGCCAGCTGCACCGCGATCGACCCGACCCCGCCGGCCGCGGCGTGCACGACCACCGATTCGCCCGGCTCGAGGTGGGCGTTCTTGCGCAGCATGATCCACGCGGTCACGCCCTGGACCAGCATGGACAGCGCGTTCAGATCGTCGACACCGTCCGGCACCGGGAAGGTCATGGCCTCGTCGGCCACGACGCGCTCGGCGTAACCGCCGCCGTCGTTGAGCAGCGCGACCACGCGTTTGCCGTCAGCCGTGCGGCCCACGACCTCGCCGCCCGGCACGAGCGGCAGCTTGCTCGGCGCGAGGTACGAGTTTTCCGCCTGGTGCGTGTCGGCGTAATTGAGCCCGACGCGGTCGACCTCGATCAGCACCTGCCCCGGCCCGGCCACCGGATCGGGCAGCTCGACCGGCTTCAGCACCTCGGGACCGCCGAACTCGGTCACCTGCACAGCACGCATCTTGGCGGCTCCTCTCGCTCTTTGTGAGACATCCTGCCATATGTCTCATCCATGCGACACTTTCTGCTAACGTCTCAATCATCGACACTCCACTGGCCACCCGCACCTCGCGACCCGACGCCGTCGCGGCGTTCCGGCTCGCCCGCGCCCGGTTCCTCGCCGGCGACCGCGTGGACATGCGAGATCTGGCCGGCGACCTCGGCGTCAGCCGCGCGACCCTGCACCGCTGGGTCGGCAGCCGCGACCACCTGCTGAGCGAAATCCTGTGGGCGGAGACGGCCGCAGTGCTGGATAACGTGAGTTATGCGGGCCGCGGCGGAGACGGCGTCGCGGAGGCAATCGGGGCGTTCGTGCGGACGGTCAACGCGTCGTCGCCGTTTCGCGCGTTCCTCCGCCGGGAGCCCGAGCGGGCACTGCGGTTGTTGACGACCAAGGCGAGCTTGGTGCAGTCGCGCACGATCGAGAAGGTGCGGGCGTTGCTGGCCGATGAGGTGGCGGCGGGGCGGCTGGAGTCGCCGTTGCCGGTCGGGGATCTGGCGTACCTGCTGGTGCGGGTCGGCGAGTCGTTCATCTACACCGATGCCATCACCGGGGAGGAACCGGACGCGGAGAAGGCTTTGGTGGCGGCGAAAATGCTGCTGCGCGGTCGCTAGAGTTTCCAGGTGACCGCTGTCCAGGCCATCGCCCGGATCCCCGCCACTCCGATCCGGGAGTTGGTGTGCCATCCGAGACTTCCCCTCGTCGCCGGGATCGAACTGGACCGGCCGGCCGTGCACGTCTACTACGCGGAGCGAGTACTCCGCGAAATCGGCGCGGTAGGCGCGGAGTACGGGAAGCTCAAGGACCGGCCCGCCCTCGCATGGCATCCGGAACGGCCGGAACTGGTCTGGTCCGTCGGCGGCGAAACGGTGCGCTGGACCCGGACCGGTGCCTCCGCGCTGGACGTCGCCGTCTCCGACCACGTGGCCTTCAGCTCGGACGGCCAGTCGCTGTGGACGTCACCGACCCCTCCCGATCTCTTCGACCGTTCGGACGCCATCGATCTCAACACCGGGGCCATCGCGCCCGCCCCGATGTGGGACACCGGCATCGCCGCGCATCCAGCGGGAGGGCTGGTCGCCACTCTGCAGAGCGATCAAGGCGCGACCTTTGTCCTCTTCTCCCGCCCAGGCGACCGGCTGCGGTTCCTCGACCGTGCGCTGATCCTTGACGCCGACGGCTATGGGCCTCCGGTCTTCAGCTCCGACGGGCGGTACCTGGCGATTCGCGGAAACGCCTACGAGCACCTAGTCCTGGTGTTCGAGTTCCCTTCGCTGCGCCGAACCCTGAAGACCTCGCTCAGCCCGGCACCTGGCGATCGTGCCGACCCGAAACGGCTGAAAGAGTTCTTCTCCTGGTCTTGGCTCAATATCGCGTTCGGCGCGCGGCCCGGGACGCTGTGGATCGGGACGCCATCCGGCACCTTGCTGGAGCTTGCCGTCGAACGCGACCACATCACGGAGCACAAACTGCTCCGCTCGGCAGTGACCGCGCTGGCCGCGACGTCGGCCGGTGACCTCGTGGTCGCCGGAGACGGCGAACTCGCGCTGGTGCCAGTTCCCGCTCCCCGCACCGTCGCAGACCCGGCCACGGTAGCGGAGTTCCTTGCCAGCACCACGGAAATTCCCGACGACGGCCTGCCGGAAGACCACATCGTCTACACCGACGGCGTCCGCACTTGGCACCCGGAGAATCCTGGCCACGACCGCTGAACCGTGCCGGCGGGGACTCATTCACTTCCGAGCCGCGAGCACCGCCGCGTAAAGCTCCTTTGTGGACACTCCCGCCGCGCCGGCCACCTCGGCCGCCACGGTCTTCAGCCGCTCCCCCGAGGCGACCCGGTCCGCTACCTCCGGCACCAGATCCGCCACCTCCACCTGCCGAGGCGTCGCGCCCTCCAGCACCACCGTGATCTCCCCGCGAGCCCCGTCCGCTGCCCAGTCGGCCAGTTCCGCGAGCGTGCCGCGTTTGACCTCTTCGTACGTCTTTGTCAGCTCCCGGCACACCGCGGCCCGGCGCGTTCCGCCCAACGCCGCGGCAGCGTCCGACAGCAGCGAAGCGACCCGGTGCGGCGATTCGAAGAACACGGCCGTCCGGCGCTCCGCAGCCAGCTCCGCCAGCCACTTCGTCCGCTCGCCGGGCTTGCGTGGCGCGAAGCCTTCGAAGCAGAACCGGTCGCACGGCAGCCCGGACAACGCGAGCGCCGTCGTCACCGCTGAGGGGCCGGGGAGACAGGTGATCGGGAGGTCTTCCTCGACGCACGCGGCCACGAGACGGAAGCCGGGGTCGGAGACGCTCGGCATGCCCGCGTCGGTCACCACCAGCACGGTCTCGCCGCCGTGCAGCGCCTCCAGCAGCTTCGGCAGCCGGGCGGTCTCGACGTCCTCATAAAAACTGACCACGCGGCCAGCGGGCGACACGCCGAGCGCGGAAGCGAGGCCGCGCAGGCGCCGGGTGTCCTCGGCCGCGATCACGTCCGCCGAGCCCAGCGCCTCGATCAGCCGGGCGGACGCGTCGCCGGGATCGCCGAGCGGGGTGGCGGCGAGCACGAGCCGTCCGGACGAAGAAGTCATGGCAGTCAGCCTAACCAGACGCCGCCGGTGGATCAGGCCGTACTATCGGGCCCCGTGACCGCGCTGCTGACCCGTGCCGACGACGAGAGCGTGCGGCCGGACCCGGTCGACGCGCGCCGCCCTCCGACCGACCGCGTAGCCACCCTGCTCGGCCGGGCCATGCCCGCCGACCGGCTGCGCGGCTGGATCGTCACGATCGTGCTGACCGTGATCGGCGGCGTCGTCCGGCTGCAGAATCTGGGCTTTCCCACTGACCACAACAGTCCCGTCTTCGACGAGAAGCACTACGTGCCGCAGGCCGCGCAGATGCTGCGCAACGGCGGGTACGAGGACAACGCCGGGTACGAGCTGATCGTGCACCCGCCGCTGGCCAAGGACTTCATCGCGCTGGGTGAGTGGCTGTTCGGCTACAACGGCTGGGGCTGGCGGTTCATGTCGGCCGTGGCCGGCACGCTGATCGTGCTGCTCACCGTGCGCATCGCGCGCAGGCTGACCCGCTCGACGCTGCTCGGCGGCATCGCGGGCGTGCTGGTGATCTGCGACGGCGTGCTGCACCTGCAGTCGCGGATGGGGATGCTCGACATCTTCATCGCGTTCTTCGTGCTCGCCGCGTTCGCCTGTGTGCTGTGCGACCGCGACCAGGTACGGCAGCGGCTGGCCGTCGCGGTGCGCGAGGGCTGGGTCGGCGAATCGCAGTGGGGGCCGAAGCTCGGCTTCCGGTGGTGGCGGTTCGCGGCCGGGCTGATGATCGGCCTGACCTTCGGCGTGAAGTGGTCGGCGCTCTACTACATCGCGGCGTTCGGCCTGCTGACGGTGTTCTTCGACGTCGCGGCCCGGCGGGCGGCGGGCGTGCGGCGGCCGTGGGTCGGGACGATCCGCCGCGACGTCGCGCCCGCGCTGTGGGCGATCGTCGTCGTGCCGGTGCTGATGTACCTGGCGGCTTACTGGGCGTGGTTCGCCAGCGAGACCGCGACCGACCGGCACTACACCGAGATCAAGAACCTCGACCCGGGCATGTTCGGCTGGATCCCGCCCGCGCTGCGGTCGCTCGGCAGCTACACCGCCAACGTGCTGCACTTCCACGAAACCCTGCTGACGCCCAAGGACAATCCGCATCCGTGGGAGTCCAAGCCGTGGACGTGGCCGATGGGCCTGCGGCCGATGCTCTACTACTACGACGGCGGCGTCACCGGCTGCGGCGAATCGCGCTGCCTCGGCGCGACGATGCTGATCGGCACGCCCGCGATGTGGTGGCTGGCCGTCCCGGTGCTCGGCTGGGGCCTGTGGCGCTGGTTCTTCCGCGCGGACTGGCGCTACGCCGCCGTGCTCACCGGCTACTTCGCCGGCTACCTGCCCTGGTTCACCAACATCGACCGGCAGATGTACTTCTTCTACGCCACGCCGATGGCCCCGTTCCTGGTGCTCGGGCTGGTGCTGGCGCTCGGGCAGATCCTCGGCAGCGCCAAACGCGGATTCGAACGCCGGGGCACCGGTCTGCTCGTCGTGTCGCTCTACGTCGGGCTGGTGGTGGCCAACTTCGCCTGGCTGTGGCCGATCCTCAACGGCATCCCCATCACGAACGACCACTGGCAAGCGGAAATGTGGCTGCCCTCGTGGCGCTGAAATAGGCACCCGGCGGCACCCCCACCGCGCGGCGGAAAGCAGCCACGAACGCGCTCGCCGTCGCATACCCCACGCGGTGCGCGACGGTCGTCATCGGCAGTCCCTGCGCCAGCAACGGCAACGCCGTACGCAGCCTCGCCTGCGTACGCCAGGTACCGAACGTCATCCGGCAATCGCGAACGAACGCGCGGGCCAGAGTCCGTTCGCTCGCGCCGACTTCGCGGCCTAGCTCGGCCAGGCTGCGCGAGTCCGCCGGGTCGGCGAGCACTGCGTCAGCGACGTCCTTCGCGCGCGGATCGGTGGGCGCGGGCACGACGATCGGTGCCACGTCCATCGGCTCCAGCAGATCGAACGCGACTGCCTCGGCGCGGCGGCGGGCGTCGTCGCTGATGCCGTCCGCGGACAGGTGCTCAAGCAGTTCCCGCAGCAACGGCCGGACGATCACGATGCGCGGGGAGGGCCAGTCGACCGGGCACTGGTCCGGGTAGGCGTAGATGCCGCGCAGCTCGGCGTTCCCGACCGCGCCCGTGCGATGCCAGACGCCGACCGGGATCCACAGCGCGCGCGTGGACGGCAGTACCCATTGCGCGTCGCCGACCATCACCGCGGCGACCCCGCGCGCGGCCCAGACGAGCTGGTGCGCTGGATGCTCGTGCCAGGGGAACCAGGCACCGGCCGCGATCGGCAGGTCACCGAGCAGCATCGCGCCGGTTTGACCGTACTGCGACATCAGGTGACAGCCTATCGTCTTCCGGTCAGGATGGGCCGTCCCTAACGTCGGGATCATGCCGATGAACCTGATGCACCGGAAGCTCTGCAGCTCGGAGAAGTGGGCCTCGATGGTGGCCGGGGTGCTGCCGGATTGGATCGCCCGCTTCCCGCTCGGCGACGACGTGCTGGAAATCGGACCCGGTTTCGGGGCCACCACGCGGGTGCTGGTGGACGCTCTGCCGCGGCTGACCGCGATCGAGATCGACCCGGCGTCGACCCGGCTGCTGCGGGAGAAATACGGGGACCGGGTGGACGTCGTCGAGGGCAGCGGCGCGGAGATGCCGTTCGAGGACGGCCGGTTTTCCGGGGTCGTGTGCTTCTCGATGCTGCACCACGTGCCGACCGATGACCTGCAGGACCGGATCTTCGCGGAGGCGTTCCGGGTGCTGCGGCCCGGCGGCCGCTACTGCGGGGTGGACAGCCAGCTCAGCTTCGGATTCCGGTTGCTGCACATCGGGGACACGATGAACGTCCTCGACGCGGGCACGCTGCCCGAGCGGTTGGCGGCAGCGGGGTTTGAGCAGGTGCGGGTGGAGTGCGAGCCGAAGAAGCGGCTGGAGTTTTCGGCGGTGAAGCCCTCGTGAGGTGGCTACCGGCGTAGCCACTCACGAGGTTCAGCGAGGCGACCGGCGCGGCACGATCTGCGTAACCGGCCCGTCCAGCGCCTTGCCCTGCCGGCTCAGCCAGCCGTCGACCTCACGGCGCACCGAGTTCAGCGTCGGACGACGACGGGGCTCCGGGTCCAGCGACGCCGCGAGGATCCGCGCGTGCACCGAACGCTGCGGCATGTGCGTGACCGGATCGGCCCGGGCCGCGGCCATGAGCGCGGCCATCGGCGTCTCGCGGGTGCCGCGCGGCGGCTGGCCGGACAGCGCATAGCTGACCGTGGCGGCGAGCTGCCACGCGTCCGACGCCGGGCTCGCCGGGGAGCCCATCGCCTGTTCCGGCGCGACGAAATCGGGCGTGCCGATCATCATCCCGGTGGCGGTCATCTTGGAATCGCCCTGGCTGCGGGCGATGCCGAAGTCGATGAGGTGCGCGATGCCCGCCGGGTCGAGGATGACGTTGGACGGCTTCACGTCGCGGTGCAGCACGCCCCGCTCGTGCGCCGCGACCAGCGCGCCCGCCATCGTGGACCACAGCCGTCCGGCGGCGACGTCGTCGATCGGGCCCTGTCCGTCGACCACCTCGGCGAGCGGGCGGCCCTGCAGGTACTCCATGACGAGGGCGAGCCCGTCCGGCTCCTCGACCAGGTCGTACACGCGGACGCAGTTGGGGTGGTTCACCACGGCCAGCGCCCGCGCCTCGCGCTGCATGCGCTCCTCGGTGTCCCGGTCGGGCGCGTGCGCAATCTTCAGCGCGACAGTGCGGTTGAGCTGGGTGTCGACGGCCTCCCAGACCGTGCCGAACCCGCCGTGGCCGAGCTGGCGGACGCGCCGGTACCGGCTGCTGCCCGCGTTGCGCGAGCCGGGCGGCGGCGGGATCATGCCGGGCGCGGCGGCCAGTGCCCCGGCGGGCGGCGGCTCCGGCGCGGACGCCAGCGCGGTGGCCGGGTACTGCTTGTTCTGCGGCGGCGGAGGCGGCGGCAGCGGCTCCCGGCGCTGCGGGGGCGGCGCGGCGGGCGGTTCGTCGCGGCGCGGCTCCGGCCGGTTGATCACCGACCACGGCGGCGGGCCGACCAGCGCGACCGGGATCAGCCCCAGGATGCTGAACGGCAGGAACCCGAGCCAGAAGTGCACCGCGGTGTTGGCCGACATGCCCGCCGTCGCGACCGCCATGACCACGAACGGAATCCAGAAGAACCGCGACGGCCACTTCGGCCCGCGCCGGAAGGCGGTGCGCGCCTGCAGCATCACGAACAGCAGCGAACCGACCGGCAGCACGGTGAAGGCCAGCAGGTACAGCGCGTAGGAAAGTTTGAGGCCGCGCGGGTAGAAGAGCGTCTCGAAGACGTTCGAACCGCCGCCGAGGTAGGTCTTCTGCACGCCGACGAACGAGCAGTAGTCCGTGCTGAGCGTGGCCGCCCCGGCCAGCCCGCTCGCCTGGCCCGCGTTGGCCGCGCGGAAGGTTTCCGAGATGCCGGACGAGATCAGCCACGGGAACACCAGCACGCTGACCACGCCGATGAGCCCGAACACGGTGAGCGTGGTCGCGTCGTACCGGTTGCCGGTCCCCTTGCGCACGATCGCCACGATCAGCGCCCCGGCCGCCGGGAAGAGCGCGACGAGCGCACCCGCTGTGGTCGTCGCCCACACCCAGTCGCCCGGGCAGAACCCCGGGCCGAACAAGGTGTGCGCGAGCGAGAGCAGCGCGCTCCCGATTCCGCTCACCGGCTGATTCCCCTCACTGTCAGTGTTGTCCTGGTACCGCAGCGCGGCCAGTCTCCCTGGTCCAGCTTAGGACGCACACGCCGTCGGCGGGGTTGCCGGGTCGCGCCGGGATCGTGATCCACTGCATCGATCTTGCCCGCGGAAGATCTCCGCTGGCAGCCCCCGATTCGGCAAACGCGCACCATCGGCGGTGATCTCCGTGCTACGTTCTGCGCTCGCACGAACACAGTCCCGCGTGGTGATGCCTGGGGAGGGTCACGTCATGCCGGCGACCAGTACGCCTGCTGCGCGTCGCCTCGATCACGAGCCAGCCGTATTCCGCGGGCCCCTCGCCGAACTGGTCGGAGCCCTCGATTGACCTCGACAACGCATTCTGTCGCCCCCTCGGTGCCGGGGATCGACGACAGCACCAGGTATCTAGTCGCCGCCGCCCATCTTGACCGGGAGTACGCGGAGGACGCGGTTCGCGAGTTCCTCGTCGAACCGACCCGGCAGGTCCCGCCGTCCCCTGGCATTGATACCCCGACCGTCCTGGCCGAAGCCCTCGCCGCCCGCACCAGACGGAAATACCGCGACGCGCTGCTCGCCGTGCTCGGCGCGGGCTTCGTCTACTGCAGCCTGTTCACCGGCTTGCTGACCGCGTGGCTGGCCGTGGCGTTCGTGCTCTATGCGATCCGGCTCTGGCGCAAAAACCGGGAGGGCAGCTCTCGGAATGTGCTCGTGACCGTCGTGAAGATCGTGGCGCTCGGACTCGTTTCGCTCCCGTTGGCGGTCTTCACCGCTTTCGGTCTCTTCGCCTGGACCGAACTGTCGGACCTCAGCAGCGAATTCGGATACGACAGCCGGTCCTATGCCGACCTGCCCGATCTCGACGTGCTCTGGGCGGTGGCCATCTGCTGTGCGCTGGCGATGCTGGTCGTGCTGGTCGTCGACCGGATCGCGGTGTGGCACCTCCTCACGACCTACTTCGGAAGGTCGGCGAGGATCCCCGGCGGCACGCCGAAACCGCCCGCGGACCGCCTGTCCTTCTCGCTGGCCCCGCCGCGATTCCGGGCGGAACTGCAGCGCCATCGGGTGGGCCGCGTCCCGTCCTGGCCGGACGCGCAGACCCCGCTGATCGTCCACCGGGGCGCGAATCCGTTCGTCGGGGCGGGCGAAAGCACGAAGCCGTGGTCGACGGTGATCCCGCTGACCCCGGATGCTGAGGCGGGAGAAAAGCCGGCGCTGACGGCTCGGCTGCTGTACCGGCGCATCGCCGAGAAAGTCGCCGGGCTGCGCGACGGAGGCCCGCTCGCACCGGATTGCCGGCTGCGGGACCTCACCGTCGCCGGACGGGTTTTCGCTCCGGCCGACAAGCTTCTCGATCACCTCCATCTCCCGGAAGCCAATTACTACCTGCGGCACCCGAACACGGCCCCGGAGGCGTTCCTCCACGACGCCGAGGCGGGGCACGTCCACGATCAGGCTCGCGAATGGTCCCGCTACTACCTGTGCATGGAACTGGAGACCTGGGACCGGGACCTCGTCGTCTCGGCCTTCGTCCACTGCGCGGTCGGCGCCAATGAGCTGTATGTGGAATGGACACCCTGCGTCCTGCCGCCGATCGCGGACGAGTACCGGGATCTCGACAAGATGGTCAACAACGGCGTACGACCGCTGTGGGAAGGCTTCGTCCGCTGGCTGCTCCTGCCGGTGACGTCGTTCGGCCGGATCGCCAACGCGTTCCGGATGCGCCTGCCGTTGCCGCACGACTCGCACCAGCTCAACCCGGATCGCTACGGCACCGGCCGCACCCTGCGGGAACTCGCTTCCATGCGGCGTCCGCGCAACTACTTCCAGACCGTCGACGCCGAACGGTACGTGCGCCTTCTCGAAAGCAGGCTGGTGCCCGCCGTGGCCGCGACGCTCCAGGAGTGCGGATATTCGAGCACCTTGTTCGAACGGCGCGCAGACGCGCGGATGATCAACAACATCACCATCAGCGGAACGAACAACGCCCCGATGATCTTCGGCGGCGAAAGCCACGGCGACATCAGCGGCCCGTCCGGATCGGCCGCGAAGGAAGCGAGGACAGCATGACCGGGCCGACGAATCACATCTCCATCAGCGGGGTCAACACCGGACCGATGGTCTTCGGCGGGACGAGCCACGGGGACATCAGCGGCGGCACCGTCCACTCGGGCCCCGCCGCAGGCGGCGATTTGCTCGATCTGCTCGAACAGTTGCGCGCGCTGGTACGTGAGCACGACCTCCCGAAACAGGAGATCATCGAAGACGCGCTCGACGAACTGTCCGACGCGGCCCGTGCTCCCGGCACCGCCACTCCGGCCGTGCCGGTCAGCCGGTGGGAGAAGGTGAAGACGCTCCTGACCGGGCTTTCCGACTTCTCCGGCATCGTCCTCAAGATCTCCGAGCAGGTCGGGCGGGTGTGGCCAGGCTGACCTGCGCCCCGGCGCGCGAAAGGCCATCATGAGGGCGGATTTGGTCGTTGACGTCAAAGGAGACCTCGTGGGCGCGTACACCGAGACGTATCGGCGCAGCCTGGACGACCCGGAGCAGTTCTGGCTCGACGCGGCCCGGGCGATCGACTGGACGACACGCCCCACGCGCGCGCTCGACTCGTCCGGCGCGCCGTTTTACCGCTGGTATCCCGACGGCGAGCTGAACACCTCCTACAACGCGCTCGACCGGCACGCCGACAGCGGCCGCGGCGCGCAGGACGCGTTGATCTGGGATTCGCCGGTCACCGGGCGGAAACGCCGCTACACCTACGCCGAACTGCGGGACGAGGTCGCGACCTTCGCCGGGGCGCTGGCGTCGCTCGGCGTCACTCGCGGGGATCGCGTGATCCTTTATCTGCCGATGATTCCGCAGGCCGTCATCGCGATGCTCGCCTGCGCGCGGATCGGCGCGGTGCACTCCGTGGTGTTCGGCGGGTTCGCGCCGAAGGAACTGGCCGCGCGGATCGAGGACGCGAAGCCGAAGCTGATCCTCGCCGCGTCGTGCGGGATCGAGCCGACGCGGATCGTCGAGTACAAGCCGATCATCGACGCCGCCCTCGCGACCACCGAGCACCAGCCGGACCACGTCGTGGTGTTCCAGCGCGAGCAGGCGCGCGCGGAGCTGTCCGGAACCGACCTCGACTGGACCGAACTCGTCGCCGACGCCGACCCGGTGGACCCGGTTCCGGTGAAGGCGACCGATCCGCTGTACATCCTCTACACCTCCGGCACCACCGGCCGGCCGAAGGGCGTGGTCCGCGACGCGGGCGGGCACGCGGTCGCGCTGGCGTGGTCGATGGGCGCGCTGTACGACATCCACGCCGGGGACGTGTGGTGGACGGCTTCCGACGTCGGCTGGGTCGTCGGGCATTCGTACATCGTCTACGCGCCGCTGCTGGTGGGCGCTACGACTGTGCTGTACGAGGGGAAACCGGTCGGAACCCCGGACGCCGGCGCGTTCTGGCGGGTCATTTCCGAGCACGGCGTGCAGGCGCTGTTCACCGCGCCGACGGCGTTGCGCGCGGTGAAGAAGGTGGACCCGGACGCGGACGAACTCAAGAAGTACGACCTGGCCAAGTTCCGCACGCTGTTCATGGCGGGCGAGCGGCTCGACCCCGAGACCTACCACTGGGCGCACGACATCCTCGGCACGCCGGTCATCGACCACTGGTGGCAGACCGAAACCGGCTGGCCGATCGCGGCCAACCCGCGCGGGCTCGAACCGATGCCGGTCAAACCCGGGTCGGCGACGAAACCGGTGCCCGGCTGGGACGTGCGCATCCTCGACCAGGCCGGCGAGGAGCTGCCAGCGGGCCGCGAAGGCGCGATCGCGCTGAAACTGCCGCTGCCGCCGGGTTCGCTGCCGACGCTGTGGGGCGACGACGAGCGCTACCGCGAGGCCTACCTGTCGCGCTACCCCGGCTACTACCTGACCGGCGACTCGGGCTACCTCGACGAGGACGGCTATCTCTTCGTGATGGGCCGCACCGACGACGTGATCAACGTGGCCGGGCACCGGCTGTCGACCGGTTCGATGGAGGCCGTGCTGGCGTCGCATCCGGCGGTCGCGGAGTGTGCGGTGATCGGGGTCGCGGACCAGCTGAAGGGGCAGGTGCCGCGTGGTTTCGTGGTGCTGAAGTCCGGCGTGGAGATGCCCGAGGACCAGCTGCGGGACGAGCTGGTCGCGCTGGTCCGCCGGGATATCGGGCCGGTGGCGGCGTTCCGGGACGTGTCGGTGGTCGGGGCGCTGCCGAAGACGCGCTCGGGGAAGATCCTGCGCAAGACGATGCGCGGCATCGCGGACGGCCGCGACGAGGCGGTTCCGTCGACGATCGAGGACCCGTCGGTGCTCGACGCGTTGCGGGCGATCCTGCGGCCCTGAGGGGGCGGGGGCATCCCGGCGAACGGGACATCCGCCGTTACCGGACCCTTTCGGGCGTTGTCAGCGTCCCGGTAGTGGTCTATACCTCTTGAAGTCCGCCTTCTCCGCGACGCGACCGGAGGTATGCCGTGAGGAAGACCCTGTCCAGGGCCGTGCTTGGGGTGACCGTGCTCGGGCTCGCCGCGGTGGGAGTGCCCGGGCCGGCCGCGGCGAGTCCCGCGCCCAGCGAACGGCAGGTCACCGACCTCGTCCCGGCACCGGTGCACGCCGTGGCGAAGGCGGACGCGACCTTCCGGCTCACCCCGCTCACGGTGATCCGCGCCGGGCACGGGACCGGCGACGTCGCCGCGTACCTGCGCGGACTGCTGCGGCCCGCGACCGGCTTCCCGCTGCCGGTCGTCCCGGCGAACCCGGGGCTGTCCGCGATTTCGCTCGACCTCGGCAACGCGGACCCGCGCGTCGGCGACGAGGGATACCAGCTCGACGTCACGAAGAAGGGCGTCCGGCTGCGGGCGAACACTTCCGCCGGGCTGTTCGTCGGCGTCCAGTCGCTGCGGCAGCTGCTGCCGTCGGCGATCGAGGCGAAGACCGTGCAGCACCGCGCGTGGACCATCGCCGGCGGCAGCGTCCTCGACTACCCGCGGTTTGCCCACCGCGGCGCGATGCTCGACGTCGCGCGGCATTTCTTCACGCCCGCGCAGGTGAAGAAGTACATCGACCAGATCGTCCAGTACAAGATCAACACACTGCACCTGCATCTCAGCGACGACCAGGGCTGGCGCATCGAGATCAAGAGCTGGCCGCGGCTCGCGACCGAGGGCGGCAAGACCGCGGCCTACGGCGACCCGGGCGGGTACTACACGCAGGAGCAGTACCGCGACATCGTCGCCTACGCCGCGAGCCGGCACGTGACGGTTGTGCCGGAAATCGACATGCCTGGGCACACGAACGCGGCGCAATCGGTGTACGCGGAGCTGAACTGCGACGGGGTCGCGGTCCCGCCGCGCACCGACATCGAGGTCGGGTACAGCTCGCTGTGCATCAATTCGCCCACCACGTACCGATTCGTGGAAGACGTGATCCGCGAACTGGCCGCGATCACGCCCGGCAAATACATCGCCATCGGCGGCGACGAAGCACATTCGACGTCCGATGAGGACTACAAAACCTTCTACGAGAAGGTAACCCCAATGGTCGCCAAGTACGGCAAGCTGATCACCGGCTGGCACGAGATGGCGAAGACGCCGCTGCCGACTTCGGCCGTTCCGCAGTATTGGGACCAGGGCGGCCCGAACGCGGACGTGACCGCTACCGCTGCGCGCGGGAACAAATTCATCATGTCGCCCGCCAATCATGCCTATCTCGACATGAAATACACGGAATCGACGAAACTGGGCCAGGATTGGGCCGGTCTGGTCGAGGTCCGCGACGCTTACGAATGGGATCCGACGACGCTCGTTCCCGGCGTCGGGGAGAAATCCGTGGTCGGGGTCGAGGCTCCACTGTGGACGGAGACGATCCGGACCAACGACGACATCGAGTACATGGCTTTCCCGCGCCTGCCGGGCGTCGCGGAGATCGGCTGGTCGCCTCGGTCGGCCCGGATCTGGGACGGATACCGGGAGCGAATCGCCAAACAAGCGCCGCGCTGGGAGGCGCAGGGAATCGACTTCTACCGCTCACCGCAGGTCGACTGGAAGTAGCTCTCCAGCTCGGCCGTCGGGACCGTGCCCGGGCGCAGTACGAGCAGATACCAGTCGCAGCGATGGGTGCGGAGCATCGCGGGCACGATGCCCTTGCGATCGGTCCGCATGGCGAGTTTGAAGCACGGGTGGCGTGGCTGGGCGATCTGCACGACCGCGTTGCGCCAAGTCCAGGTTCTCGCCGAAGTCGCCGTGCGCCACCGAATAGCCTTCCGCCGGTCCACAATGGATAGTGCTCGACCGGACAGGCACAGACGGCTTTGTCAGGGGCCGCCGTGCGCCGACAGGTCAGCTTGACGGTCGCCAGCCAGGTGCAGCACTGCGGCACCGAGCGCGGCAATCACCGCGGACATCCGCGAACCCATCGGTTTCCTTCCCCCACCAGCATGGCCCGCGCCGACAACCGGCGGTGCCCCGGCGAGCAGGAAACACTCACCGGGGCACCGTAATCAACCGCTTTACCCGTTCAGCTCAGCCGATTCCTCGTCACTGAACAACCGGGACCGGATCAGGAACCGCACCCCTTCCGGTGCTTCGAGGGAGAATCCGCTGCCCCGCCCCGGCACCACGTCGATGGTCAGATGCGTGTGCTTCCAGTACTCGAACTGCGGCCCGGACATCCACACCGGCACCGCGTCGATGCCGTCCACCGCCAGGTCGCCCAGATGCACGTCGCGCGAACCGACGCGGAATTCGCCCGCTGGGTAGCACATCGGGGCGCTGCCGTCGCAGCATCCGCCGGACTGGTGGAACATCACCGGGCCGTGGACCGGCACCAGCCGCCGCAGCAGGTCGGCGGCGGCTGGGGTCAGGTCCACCCGCTGGCTCATCAGAAGAAGCCCAGCGCCTGGTCGGAGTAGGAGACCAGGAGGTTCTTCGTCTGCTGGTAGTGGTCCAGCATCATCTTGTGCGTCTCGCGGCCGATGCCGGACGCCTTGTAGCCGCCGAAGGCCGCGTGTGCCGGGTAGGCGTGGTAGTTGTTCACCCACACGCGGCCGGCCTGGATGTCGCGGCCCGCGCGGTAGGCGGTGTTCCCGTCGCGCGACCAGACGCCGGCGCCGAGGCCGTACAGGGTGTCGTTGGCGATCTTCAGCGCGTCGGCGTAGTCGTCGAACTTCGCCACCGACACCACCGGGCCGAAGATCTCCTCCTGGAAGACGCGCATCTTGTTGTCGCCCTCGAACACCGTCGGCTCCACGTAGTAGCCGCCGGACAGGTCGCCGCCGAGGTCGGATCGCTCCCCGCCGGTGAGCACCTTCGCGCCCTCCTGCTTGCCGATGTCGATGTAGGACAGGATTTTCTCGAGCTGGTCGTTCGAGGCCTGCGCGCCGATCATCGTCTCGGTGTCGAGCGGGTTGCCCTGTTTGATCTTCTTCACGCGCTCGACCGCGTCGCCGAGGAACCGGTCGTAGATGCCGGACTGGATCAGCGCGCGCGACGGGCAGGTGCAGACCTCGCCCTGGTTCAGCGCGAAGAGCGCGAAACCCTCCTGCGCCTTGTCGTAGAACGCGTCGTTGGCCGCGGCGACGTCGTCGAAGAAGATGTTCGGGCTCTTGCCGCCGAGTTCGACGGTCACCGGGATGATGTTTTCGCTGGCGTACTGCAGGATCAGCCGTCCGGTGGTGGTCTCGCCGGTGAACGCGACCTTGCGCACGCGGTTGCTCGACGCGAGCGGTTTGCCCGCCTCCACGCCGAATCCGTTGACCACGTTCAGCACGCCCGGCGGGATCAGGTCGCCGATGATCGACAGCAGCAGGTGGATCGACGCCGGGGTCTGCTCGGCGGGCTTCAGCACGATCGCGTTGCCCGCGGCCAGCGCCGGGGCGAGCTTCCAGACGGCCATCAGCAGCGGGAAGTTCCACGGGATGATCTGGCCGACGACGCCGAGCGGCTCGTGGAAGTGGTACGCGACCGTGTTTTCGTCGATCTGCGAGATACCGCCCTCCTGGGCGCGCAGGGCGCCGGCGAAGTAGCGGAAGTGGTCGATCGCGAGCGGGATGTCCGCGGCGAGGGTTTCGCGGACCGGTTTGCCGTTCTCCCAGGCCTCGGCGACCGCGATCTTCTCGAGGTTCTGCTCCATCCGGTCGGCGATCTTGAGCAGGATGTTCGCGCGCTCCTCGGTCGAGGTGCGGCCCCACGCGGGCGCGGCGCCCTCGGCCGCGTCGAGCGCCCGGTCGATGTCGGCCGCCGTGCCTCGGGCGATCTCGGTGAAGGTCTTCCCGGTCACCGGCGTCGGGTTCTCGAAGTACTGCCCGCTCGCCGGCGCGACGTATTCGCCGCCGATGTAGTGGTCGTAGCGAGTCTCGTAGTCGACGACGGCGCCGTCGGTGTTCGGTGCGGCGTATACGGCCATCTTGCCCTGCCTCGTTGCTGGTCGGTGACGGTCGGCGGCGACCGTAGGCCGGGCAACGTTGCGCCAACGTTGCAGCCTTGTGACCAGGGTCTCTACTCTCATTCACGTGGCGGAGCTGCCCGAACCCGACCTGCTGCGCGATCCGGAGTCGTACGCGCGGCTGCTCCGCCATGTCCGCGAGGCGGTGCTGTCCGGGTCGACCGCGCCACGCTCACCGCGCTCGGTGGTGTCCGCGTCGTGGGAACGCTCGCTGGCCGCGCGGGTGGACCCGGACGCTGGCGAGGCGCCGCTGATCTGCGATGCGGACGAACTCACCGAACTGCGCGCGGAACATCCGCTGGCCCCGGTGCTGCCGCTGCTGCGCGAGATGCTGGTGAGCATCGCCGACGACGCCGAGCACATGATGATCGTGACCGACGCGGATGGGCTCATCCTGTGGCGCGAGGGCGCGACCGGCGTACTGCTGCGCGCTGACCGGGTCGCGCTCACCGAGGGCACGAGATGGAGCGAAGAGGCGATCGGCACGAACGCGATGGGCACCACGCTCGCGACCGGCCAACCGGTACAGATCTACTCCGCCGAACACCTCGTGCGCCGCTATCACACCTGGACCTGCGCAGCGGCCCCTGTCCGCGACCCCGACACCGGTGCGCTGCTCGGCTCAATCGATGTCAGCGGCCCGCTCCGCACGGTGCATCCGGCGATGTTGTCGCTGGTCACCGCCACCGCGCAGCTGGCGGAGGGACGGCTGCGAGCCCAGCTGGCGGTCCGCGACGAGCAGATGCGGCGGGCGAACATGCCACACCTCGCGTCACTGCGTGGCCGCCCCGGGGCACTCCTTTCCGCAGGCGGACGGGTACTGGCCGCCGAGGCGTGCACCCTTCCGTCCACTGTGGAGGTACGAAAAGGCGGCGGCACGGTCACCCTGCCGGACGGCCGGATCGCCACCGTCGACCCACTCGACGAGGGCTACCTCCTGCGGATCGCCACGTCCGGCTCGGCGCCCAGGCGGCGGTTGTCGCTGGAGTACCTCACCGATGGCCCCGGATCGACCACTGTGGACGGTCGAGATATCCCGTTTACCTTGCGTCATGCGGAATTGCTGACCTTGCTCGCACTGCAGCCGCGCGGGTTGTCGGCGGAGAAGCTGGCTTTGCAGCTGTACGGCGAGACGGGCAATCCGGTGACCGTACGTGCCGAAATCCACCGGTTGCGCACCCAGCTCGGCACTGGGGTTTTGCAGACCCGTCCGTATCGTCTCGCGGCTACGGTGGAGGCGGATTTCTTGCGTACCAAGGCCGCGCTGCGGGCCGGGGATGCTGCGGCGGCGGTTCGGTCGTTTCGTGGGCCGTTGCTGGAGGAGTCGGAGTCGCCGGCGATTCTGGAGGAACGGGAGTCGATCAGTGCGCAGGTTCGGCAACTGGCGTTGAACAGCGGGGACGCGGATACGTTGTGGGCGTTTTGGGAAACGTCTTGCGGTGCCGATGATTTGGCTGTCGTGGAGGCGCTGTGCGGGGTGCTGTCACCGTCTGATCCACGGTTGGCCGCGGTGCGCACTCATCGGGCACGGCTGGGCTGATTTTCACCGAGCAGCAACGGTTTCCCGAATCGCCTCATCCACCGGCACCGGACAGCTCAGCTCCAAATACAGCTCCCGCAACAACAACCCGTCCATATGCTCCACCGTCAACCCAGGCTGTTTCCCCGTGAGCCCGTTGAGGAATCCGCCGAGTTTGAACGCACCGCGCACCGGCCACGACGGCATCGGCCGGACTCGCCGCGGGCGTCCGGCCGCCGCAGCCAAGCGGGCGAACATGTCCGTCCACTGCAGATTTTCCTCCGCCACCGGGAGATCCGCACCCGATGCCTGCTCCAGCGCATCCACCGTCGCCACACCGACTCCGCGGGCGCTCGTCGCCGCAGTTCCGCCGGGAGGGGCGAAGAGCGGTGCGGCGGAATGGACCCATTTCACGATCGGGACCGACCACTGTGGCACCCGATCCTCCGCGACACCGAAGACGAACGGCACTTCGATCACTGCCACCGGCAGCTCGACACCCGCTGTTTCGCGCGCGACGCGGGCCTGCTCCAGGCGGCTGCGCACGTACGGGTGCTTCGCGGCCAACCCCCACTCAGGGTGTACGCGGTCGAAGTACGTGTAGTACGAGCCGAGCACCGCAGCCCGCGTACAGCCTGCTTCACGCGCCGCGCGCAACAACGCGGCGACAGGTGCGACGTTGCCCTCGCGCAGCCGGGGTTCAACCGGTCCGCGGCCGACCGCGCGGTCGTCCATGCCGCCGGCGAAGACGACACCGTCGTGGCCGTCGAGCACGGAGCGCAGTTCGGCGTGCGAAGCCTTCGAGACGTCGAGAGTTCTGTCGACTCCCTCGCGTGCCGTACGCGCGACCGCAGTCGTCTCGTGACCGCGTTTTCGCAGCTCTTCCAATACGTGCTGACCCAGTAGGCCGCTACCGCCCACTACCAAGATCTTCATCTGCTCGGGTCTTTCTCCCAGATCGACACATGCTTCGCGCTGTCAGCAGTGAACTCCGAGCGGTCCCAGTCCGCCCAGCGGTATTTCAGGCTCATCCCGGCGATGCGCGCCATGAGGTCCATCTCGGCCGGCCAGGCATACCGGAAGGGAATTCGGCGGAACCTCCCGGTCCCGTCCGGCGACACGGTGACGTGGTTCGACGTGAACTGCTGCGTGACCACGTCGTACTGGTCGAACCCGACATAGCCGTCGCCGGGCGCCACCGTGAACGGGACGGTGTCCTGCCCGGGCGGAAGGCGGCGCAGGTCCGGCAAGCCCACCTCGACGAGGAACAACCCGCCCGGGCGCAGGTGCTCGGCGGCATTGCGGAAGACGTCGACCTGCCCGTCCTGCGTGGTGACGTTGCTGATGGTGTTGAACACCAGATAGACCAGGGAGAACTGACCGGCCAGCCGAGTCGTCGTCATGTCGCCGAGCACGACTTCGACCGCGTCGCCGCCCGGCTTGCCCGCGATCCGCGCCGCCATCGCCCGGCTCAGCTCGATGCCGCTCACCGGCACCCCGCGCGCAGCCAGCGGCGCGGCGATCCGCCCGGTTCCGACGGCGAACTCGAGCACCGGACCGTCGGCCAGGTCTTCGAGGACGTCCACCGCGGGGGTCACGGCCTCGGGCGCGTTCGCACCGCCTGGGGCGTCGTAGCCCGCGGCGACGCTCTCGGGGAACCAGCCGTCCGCAGGGTCGTCTCCCGCGTTCGCCGAATCGATCATGGTCACCGACGCTACGCGTGCGACCGTGTGCTCCTCACTTCATTTTCGACGCCGTAACCCCCTCGGGTAGACACCGTCTACATACTTTGATAGACAGTGTCTACAAGATGAACCAGGGGTTACGGAGAGCGGAATGGGTTTCCACACGTTCGTCGCGGTCGGCGACAGCTGCGCAGAGGGGCTGGACGATCCGTACCCCGACCACAGCCGGTACCGCGGCTGGGCGGACTACGTCGCGGGGCGGCTCGCGCGTGACGAAACCGGGTTCCGGTACGCCAACCTCGCCGTTCGCGGGCGACGGCTCGACCAGATCACGACGGAGCAGTTGCCGGCGGCCGAACGGCACGAACCGGACCTGATCGCGTTGTTCGGCGGCGGCAATGACGTGATGAGCCGCGGCTGGGACGCTCGTACGGTCGCCCGCCGGGTCGACACCGCGATCCGGCAGTGCACCCAGATCGCGCCCAACGTCGTCACCTTCACCTTGAGCGACATCGCGCACCGCATGCCGCTGGGTGGGCGGATGCGGCCGCGGGTCACCGCGCTCAACGACGCCATCCGCGAGGCTTCGGTCAGCTACGGCGCGAAGCTTGTCGACCTCTGGCCGGACCAGGCCGCGCACGACTCGCGCTACTTCGGGCCGGATCGGCTGCACCTGTCGCAGGCCGGGCATCTGCGGGTGGCTGGCCACGTGCTCGACCGGCTCGGCGTCGCGCACGACGGCAGCTGGCTCCAGCCGCTGCCCGGCTCCCCGGCGCAAGGCAGCGCGATCGCCGACCTGCGCTGGCTGTGGCGGGAAGTGCTGCCGGTGGGCATCACGCGGCTGCGTAACCGGCTCACCGGCCGGTCTCCTGGCGACGGCTTCCTGCCGAAACGGCCCGAGCTGCTGCCCGTGGCCTTCTCCGAAGCTCAGGTATGAGCGCGCGTCAGCGGTTGATCCGCACGGCGGCGGACCTGCTCGTCGGCTCCGGCGTCGAGGCCGTGACGTTGCGCGGTATCGCGAAGGCGGCTGGCGTGTCGCACGGTGCGCCGCTTCGCCACTTCTCGGGACGCGCGGAGCTGCTGTCCGCGGTGGCGACGCTTGGCTTCACACAGTTGCTCGAACGCGGTGCACAGTTGCCCGACGGCACCCCGCGCGAACGCGTCACGGCAGCCTGTCACGCGTACGTCGACTTCGCGGTGAGAAACCCGGCCATGTTCGAGCTGATGTTCCGTCGCGACCTTATCGACCCGGAAGAGCCAGGGCTCGTCTCGGCCAGCAGTGCCGTCTTCGACACCTTCGCCGAGCTAGTGCGCATCGACCGCGCCGAAGCGGACGACGACCGACTGCGGCCGGGTACCGACCCTCGGTTGGTGGCAGCGTCACTGTGGGCCGCGTTGCACGGTCTCGCGCAGCTGTGGCTGTGGGGCGGACTGGCTGGAGCAAGCTTCGCGCCTTCGCCGGAATCGGCGCTGGCGGTGACGCTCGACGCGTATCTGGGGTGAAGCTCGGCGGAGAGCCTGGAATCCTCCCCACCCCTGGCCCTCCGCCGAACAGCGCGAATGGATGACCATTCAAAACCGACGGTAACCGCTCGGTCCCTTCCGCGGAATCCACCTTCCGCCGCAGCCGCGGGTAAACCCTGGCGGTAGGCGGCCTGCCGCGAGCGCGGTACGGAATTGGGAAACCGCCGGTCAGGCAGGTAGTTTCGGGCGCGTGATGCGGATCCTGCGGGCCCGGCCGCTCCTGCCGGATTCGCTGCTGGCGGTCGCGGTCGGACTATTCCTCTTCGCCGGGGCGGCGGTCCACCACGGCTCCCTCGGCGACCGGCCGGGACTGCCCGGGCTGCTGCTCGCGGTGGCGGGCGCGGTGCCGCTGGCGGTCCGGCGGCGCTATCCGATCGGCGTGCTGATCGCGGTCACCCTGCTGGTCGGCGCGTTCGCGCTGGCCGGCTACCGCGCGACGCTCGGCCGTCCGGACCTGCTGATCGCCGCGTACACCGTGTGGGCGCGTTATCCGGTGCGGCGGGCCTGGCCGCCGTCCCTGTTCGCGGCGGCCGGGTTCGAGGTGACGATGCTCGTCGGCGACAGCTCGAACCCGATCGGGGACACGGTGATCGCCGTGCTGCAAGCGTCCGCGACTGTCCTCATCGGACACTCGGTCTACCTGCGCGGGCTCGCTCTGCGCGAGACCGCGGAACGCGCCGACCGCGCGGAGCTGGCGGCGGCGGAAGAGCGGCTGCGCATCGCTCGCGAGCTGCACGACGTCGTGTCGCACCACCTTTCGGTGATCTCCGTGCAGGCCAACCTCGCGCGGTACGTCTTCGAGTCCGCGCCGGGCACCGCTCGCGGCGCGCTCGACACCATCACCGGCACGACCACCGAGGCGCTGGACGAACTCCGCCGCCTGCTCAGCGTGCTGCGGCCGCCGAGGCACGAGCCGGGCGACTATCGTCCGCAGCCCGGTCTTGAGGAGCTTCCCGCGCTGGTCAGCCGGGTGCGCGAGGCCGGGCTGACGGTACAGCTGCGAGTCACCGGAACGCCGCGAACGCTGCCGTCGGGGCAGCAGCTGTGCGCGTACCGGATCGCACAGGAAGCGTTGACGAACGTCCTCAAGCACGCGCCGGAGTCGTTCGCGTCGCTGACGGTGGAGTACCTGGACGACGCGCTGCGGCTGAGCGTGGCCGACTCCGGCGGCGGGCCGCGCGGCGACGGCAATCCCGCCGGTCACGGCCTCGTCGGCATGCGGGAGCGGGCGCGTATGTACGGTGGCGAAATCGAAATCGGGCCGCGCGAACCAGCGGGGTTCGAGGTTGTGCTGACCCTCCCGTACCCGGGCCGGACCACCGGAGAACCGTAGTGACCAGTGTGCTCGTGGTGGACGACCAGGACCTCGTCCGCGCCGGTCTCGTCGCGCTGCTCGACGCCGTGCCGGGCGTCGAGGTCGTCGGCGAGGCGCGGGACGGGCTGGAGGCCGTGCACGAGGCGGCACGGCTGCGGCCCGAGGTGATCCTGATGGACATCCGGCTGCCCGGCCTCGACGGCGTATCGGCCACTGCCCGGATCCTCGCCGGGCCGGACAACCCGCGGGTGCTGATCCTGACCGTCTTCGACCTCGACGAATACGTGTACCGCGCGCTGCGCGCCGGCGCGGCCGGGTTCCTGCTCAAGGACAGTCCGCCGGAGACGCTGATCTCCGGTATCCAGGCGGTGGCGCGCGGGGACATGCTGTTCGGCCCGACTGTTACGCGGCGGCTGGTCGAGGCGTACACGAGCGCGCCGCCCGCCGAGCCCGCGCCGGAGCTGACCGGGCTGACCGAACGCGAACGCGAGGTGCTCCGGCTGGTCGGCACCGGGATGCCGAACGGGGAGATCGCGGCGCGGCTGCTGGTCAGCGAGGCCACCGTCAAGACGCACCTCAACCGGCTGATGCCCAAGCTCGGGATTTCCAGCCGGGCACAGGCGGTGGTGGTCGCCTACGAAACCGGCTTGGTCCGGCCCGGCCGGTAGCCGAATTCGTTGCGCAGCACGCGTTCCGCGGCATGCTGACCCGCCATTCCGTGCACGCCGGGGCCGGGCGGCGTCGCGGCCGAGCACAGGTACACGCCGCGCAACGGGGTGCGGTACGGGTCCCAGCGCAGGACCGGCCGACCCACCACCTGGCGCATCGTCACCGCGGCGGCCGCGATGTCGCCGCCGACGTAATTGGCGTTGTATGCCTCAAAATCGCTCGCCGGGATCGCGCGCGAGGCGAGAATCGTGTCGCGGAAGCCTGGCGCGAAGCGTTCGATGCGGCGGATGATCGCGGCGGTCGGGTCGAGCGGATCTCCGTGCGGGACATGGGCGTACGCCCAGATCGGCTGTTTGCCGGGGAGACCGCGCGACGGGTCGGCGGCCATCGGCTGCGCGAGGAGGACGAACGGGTCCCTAGCCCGTTTGCCCTTGGCTACCGCGTTTTCCGCCGCGTGCACCTCGGCCCTGGTTCCGCCGATGTGGACCGTTCCGGCCTTGGCGAGTTCTTTCTCTCGCCACGGAAGTGCTTCGGACACCAGGAAGTCGACCTTCGCCGCCGCCGGTCCGTAGCGGACTTTTCTAGCGCTCGGCGGTACTGCTGGGGCAATAGCGGCCCTGCGAGGTCTAGGACGCCCTTCGGCGCTAGGTCCAACAGCACGGCGCGCGCATGCGCCAACTCGCGTACGTCGGCGACGCGCGCGTTGGTGCGTACGCGACCACCGTGTGTCTCGATGTCCGCGACGAGCGTGTCGGTGATGTGTTGCGAACCGCCACGCGGGATCGGCCAACCCGTGGTGTGCGCGAGATGGCCGAGCAGCACCGCGATACCGCCGCCCACCAGGGAGGGCAGCCTGCCAAGCGCGTGCGCCTCGATACCCGCGATGAGCGCGGCGGCTTCCTTACCGCTGAAGGGATTCGCTGTCACCGCGAGAGCGCGCGTCGCGAGGTACGCCGCCGTACGCGGTCTCGGCGGGTGGCGAAGGTCGCCGAGGAGGACTTCGGTGATCTCGGCAGTGTGTTCGACCAGCGGTGCCATGAAGCGACGCCATCGTTCTCCGTCGCGCCCTAGCCGCGCGCAGGTGCGTTCGAGATCCGCGTACGCGATCGCCGTGGTCTTCTCGTCGATCGGATGCGCGTACGGGACTTCGGGATGACAGAGGTCGAGATCGAACTGACGGAGAAAGGGCGAGGCCGCAGCCATCGGGTGGACCGCTGAGCAGATGTCGTGCACGACGTCCGAATCGAACAATCGCTGAGACCGCGCCCCGCCGCCCGGCTCGTCCGCCGCCTCGTACACCTCGACCGACAACCCGGCGCGCGCGAGCACCACGGCCGCGGCCAGGCCGTTCGGCCCCGAGCCGACGACCGCGACGTCCAGCGTGACGGGCGGAGACACGGTTCGATCGTAAGGTTGCGACGGACCAGGCGCCCAGTGTCACTCCCGAACACCTGATCGAATATTGTCGTACCCCACGCCTACCGTGCACCCCATGCCGGTCCGCACGGGCCGCGCCTGCTGGAGAGGGGGTCATGCCCGACCACGACACGTTGCTGGAGCGCGTGCGGAAGCTGCTGGCCAAGGCAGAGGACCCGGCCGTCACGCCGGCCGAAGCCGAGCTGTACAACACCAAGGCGGCGCAGCTGATCGCGCGGCACGGGATCGACAACGCGATGCTGGCCGCGTCCGGCCAGAGCGGCGACGACATCACGGTGCTGAAGCTGCCGATCGCCAATCCGTACAGCCGCGACAAAGCCAGTCTGCTCACCAGCATCGCCTATCCGTTGCGCTGCCGGACCTTGCTGCACCGAGTCGGGCAGGGGGTCGAGGGGGTCACCGTCTTCGGCTTCCGCACCGACCTCGCGCGGGTCGAGTTGCTGTTCACCAGCCTGTTGCTGCAGGCGAGCACGCAGCTCACGCGGGTGCGGCCGGAGGAACGAGTGTTCCGTGAATCGCTGGCGGCGTACCGGCGCACGTGGCTGCACGGTTTCGCGCGCGCGGTGCACGAGCGGCTGACGCTGGCGGAGGAGAACGCCGCGCGGACGTACTCGGATGTCGCCGGCGGGAAGTCGGCGGAGCTGGTGGTGCGAGACCGGACGGCGTTGGTGCAGCAGGCTTTCGACCGCGAGTATGGAGATCTTCGCTCGGCCGCGCCACGCCGGTTGTCGGGGTCGGGATATCGGGAGGGGCACCGGGCCGGAACCCGGGCGAACCTCGACCCGGCGGCACTGGGGCGGCGGAGGTCAGCGCTTCCGGTGCGGTGAGGTTCTTTCCCGGACGGACGCTGCGGAGACCGCATGATTCGCATCGAGGATCTCGCTGCTCGGCCTGAGCTGCGCGTTCCGGCGCTTCAGCTGGGGTTCGTCGGCGGGGAGTTTCTCGGCCAGGGCCTCACCGCGGGGCTGGCCAGCTCAAGCCGGCTCGCCGCGCACTGGGCCGAGTTCTTCCTGGTCCTTCTCCGCGACGACGTGCCGATCGCCCGAGCGGCGGCGATTCCCGTCGCCTTCCCCACGCCCGAGCGCCCCGAACTGCCCGACCACGGGTGGGACGGCGCCCTCGTCTGGGCGGCGGAAGACCTCCTCGACGGCCGGGAACCCACTACGCTCGTCGCGCTGGAGGTCTACGTCGCGGAAACCGAGCGCGGACGAGGAATTGCCGCCCAAGCGCTCGAAGAGCTGAAAGACCGAGCGCGCCGGGCCGGGCTTTCCCGGCTGGTCGTGCCGGTGCGGCCGACCGGCAAGCCATCGCTGGAGTCCATTGTGGACTACTACGACCGGGGCACCGATCCGTGGCTGCGCAGTCACGAGCGACTTGGCGCGGAGTTCCGGAAGATCGCGCCGTTCGCGATGACCGTCACCGGCACGCTCGCACAGTGGGAGCGGTGGACCGGCATCCGGCTCGGCGACGGACATACCGTCGTGCCAGGCGGAATCGCGCCGGTGCTCGCGTCGACGGAGCAGGATCTGGGCGTGTACGTCGAGCCGAACGTCTGGTACGAACACCCGCTCTGACCAGCTACTCCCAGCCAGGAAGCCACACCCCGTCCCCCGGTTCCTGGCCGGTCACCAGGTAATCGCGCAGTTTCCGCACCTCCGGGTGCGCGGACTCCCGCCGCCACAGCAGGGACATCGGGTAGACCGGAGTCGGGTCGACCACCAGGATTCGGCGGAGGTCGTATTCGTCCGGCCAGAAGTAGCGGGAACCGGCGCCCACGAAGGTGGACAGGTCCGGGGACGTCGCCAGCTCGTCCAGCATCGTTTCGTTGCCGAAGACCGGGCCGGTGACGTCGATGGTCAGGTCGAACGCCTCGGACAGCTCCGCGTAGTACGCGCCCCATTCCGTGCTCGCCGACAGGCCTGGCATCCAGATCCGGTGGCCGACCAGCTTCGTGATCGGCACCGACGGCAGGTCGGCGAACGGGTGTCGCGGGCCGACGAGCAGTTCGTGGGCGTCGTAGTCCACCACGCCGCTCGCCACGCCGCCGGACAAAGGACGCTTCGGCACTCCGCGGAAGGCCGCGTCGACCGTACCGGCGGCGACCGCAGCGACGGCGGCATCGAAGGTCAGCTCGGCACCGGAGGTCACGACCTCCAGCTCCACCTCCGGGAACGCCCGGTGGAAGCTCAGCGCCAGCTGCGCCGATTTGGTCCGCCGGTTCAGCACGTCGACGCGCAGCGGGCGTTTCTCCGGGCGCACCGACGCGAGCGCCTGCTTCTCCGCGTCGAGCAGCGCACGCGCGTGGGGCAGAAACGCCTCGCCATCGCTGCTCAACCGGGCCCCGCGCGCGGTGCGGGTGAACAGCCGCACGCCTAGGTCGCGCTCCAGCGCCCCGACTCGCTTCGACACCGCTTGCTGGGTGATCCCCAGCTCGGCGGCCGCTTCCTGGAACTGCCCTCCGTCCACGACGGCGACGAAGGTCCGCACGAATTCCAGCTCCACGGGCCAATCCTAAGCGCTCGCGCGGCCCGGCGCGGCCAAGCCATCCAACACCGCTACTTGTCTGAGGAGTTGTGCTACGCTCCGCCTCGATGTTCACGCGCTTCCTTCTCCTTCGCCGCCACGGCGGGGCCTGACCGGACCGGCCCCCCGCCGTGGGGCGAGCACGTGTGCCGGTCGGCTGACGACCCCCGAGAAGGACCCGCAGATGACCACCGTGTGGAACCGGCAGCGCGCCTCGCGCATGCCCTCGCATCGCTACCGCGACGTCTACCAGCGCGTCGACGTCCCCAACACCGGCCGGGCCTGGCCGGGCAACCGGATCACCCACGCCCCGCTCTGGGTGCCGGTCGACCTGCGCGACGGCAACCAGGCGCTGGCCGAGCCGATGGACCCGGCGCGCAAACGCCGGTTCTTCGAGCTGATGATCGCCATGGGGTACAAGGAAATCGAGGTCGGCTACCCGTCCGCCTCGCAGACCGACTACGACTTCGTCCGGCTGCTCGCGGACACCGGCCTGGCCCCGGACGACGTCACCATCGTCGTGTTCACCCCGGCGCGGCGCGACCTGATCGAGCGCACCGTGGAGTCCATTCGCGGCATCCGCAACGACGTCGTGATCCACCTGTACACCGCCACCGCGCCGACCTGGCGTTCGGTAGTCCTCGGCCACGACCAGGCGTCGCTGAAAGAACTGATCCTCGACGGCGCCCGCGACGTGCTGCGCGCGGCCGGCGACCTGTCGAACGTGCGCTTCGAGTTCTCCCCGAGGTCTTCAACCTCACCGAACCCGACTACGTGCTGGAGGTGTGCGACGCGGTCACCGAGACCTGGCAGGCGAGCCCGGACCGTCCGGTGATCCTGAACCTGCCGGCGACCGTCGAGATCGCGACGCCCAATGTGTACGCCGACCAGATCGAGTACATGCACCGCAACCTCGCGCGGCGTGATTCGGTGATCCTGTCCGTGCACCCGCACAACGACCGCGGCACCGGCGTCGCGTGCGCCGAACTCGCCGTACTGGCCGGGGCGCAACGCGTCGAGGGCTGCATTTTCGGCAACGGCGAACGCACCGGCAATGTCGACCTGGCGACATTGGCACTGAACCTGCACGCCCAAGGCGTCGACCCGATGATCGACTTCTCCGACATCGACGAGATCCGCCGCACCGTCGAGTACTGCAACCGGATCGAGGTGCACGCGCGGCATCCGTACGTCGGCGATCTCGTGCACACCGCGTTCAGCGGCACCCATCAGGACGCGATCAAGAAGGGCTTCGCCGAACATCACGCGCGCGCCGCGGAAACCGGGGTGCCCGCCAGCGAACTCGACTGGCGCGTGCCGTACCTGCCGATCGACCCGGCCGATCTCGGTCGCGACTACGCCGCCGTGATCCGCGTGAACTCACAGTCGGGCAAGGGCGGAATCGCCTACCTGCTGGAAAGCGAGTACGGCATCACCCTGCCGCGCCGGCTGCAGATCGACTTCGCACGGCGCGTCCAGGACCACACCGACAACTCCGGACATGAGGTGACCGCTGCCGAACTGTGGCGGCTCTTCGAGACTGCCTACCTCCAGCCGAACCCGGCAATCACGTTGTGCCGCTTCGAAAACTCCGCCGACGAACACACCAGCATCACCCTGCGCGTCGACGGAGTCGAGCACACCAGCACGCACGCCGGAACCGGACCGGTCGAAGCGCTCGCCGCGGCGCTCGGCGAGCAGGGACGCAAGGTCGACATCGTGGCCCTGCATCAGACGAGCATTGGCTCCGGCAACGACAGCGAAGCGTTGACACTGCTGGAATATCGCACCGACAGCGGTACACAGTGGACAGCTGGCCGGGATCGTTCGGTACTCGCGGCCAGCTTGACCGCGGTGGTGAACGCCGCCCGTTAAGCGCTGAGCCCGGTCCTGGCCCAGCACAGGCCAGGACCGGGCGCGCGGCAAACTCAGCCGGACTTCCCGCTGAGGGATTCCTGATAGCGGTCCGCGTAGGTAGGCATGTCCTTGATCAGGTCGTCGCAGAACGCCGCGACGTCGTCGCCGATGAGCTGCAGCACTCCCTTTCCCGCCGCCGCGCCTTCCGCGAAGAAATCGACCAGCTCCGAAAGCAGCGGCCCGTCGGTCAGCCCGATCGGACCGACCTTGAAGAAGTACCGCTGAATCTCGTGGTAGACGATCTGATAGTCGCGCGGGAGCGCCTTGACCCGGGCCAGATGCGCCCGCCATTGCTTCTTGCCCTCGATGATGTCCCGGATGCCCATGTCAGCCTCCCAGCCGGCTCAATTTGCACGCGACGTTCCGGTTCAGCTGCTGACGCCATCGGTCGCGGAAGTTCCGGGATCCTTCGCCGCCGGCCAGTGCCGCGCAGAAGCCCGGGATGTCGTCGCCCAGCACGTCGTGGATGTCCTGCCCATCGGACGCCGCCTCTTCGAGCAGCCCCAGCGCGCCGTCGACGATCGGCGTCAGGTTGCGGCCGGAGAAATCCCCGTAAAGCGAAAGGTTCGCCTTGACCGTCTCCCACGCTGCCCGGTATTCGGCTGGCAACGCCTCGGCGCGTACTTCAAACGCCTTCCACTCCCTGCTGAGATCGCTGCCGGTGATGGTCTCCCAGAAGTTCATTGCCCGCTCTCCCCGCATCGGTACTCAGTAACACCAAGTACCGGTACAAAGTAACACTAGGTACCGGCGCGGGCAAGCGGCCCCGCGTCAGCCGCCGCCGCGGAGAAACGCCAGTACCGCCAGCACCCGGCGGTTCCCGTCGTCGGTCGGCGGCAGGTCGAGTTTCGCCAGGATGCTCCCGACGTGCTTGCCCACCGCGGCGTCGGACACCACCAGCCGCCGGGCGATCGATGCGTTGGAATGGCCCTCGGCGATCAGCGACAGGACCTCCCGCTCCCGCGCGGACAGCCGGGCCAGCGGGTCGGCTCGGCGGCGCAGCAACTGGCGCACCACCTGCGGATCCACCGCCGTTCCGCCGTCGACGACCTGGCGCAGTGTCCCGACGAACTCCTCGACGTCGACCACTCGGTCCTTCAGCAGGTAGCCGACCCCGCGTCCCTCCGCGGAGTCGAGCAGTTCGGCCGCGTGGTGGTGTTCGACGTACTGGCTCAGCACCACCACGGCCAGCTCCGGCCGGGTGCGCCGCAGCTCGACCGCCGCGCGCAGGCCCTCGTCCGAATGTCCCGGCGGCATCCGGATGTCGGTGAGGACCAGGTCCGGATCGTGCTCCCGCACGGCCGCGTGCAAGCCCTCGGCATCGCCGACCGCGGCGACGACCTCGAAGCCGAACCGCTCCAGCAAACCGCACAATCCCTCGCGCAGCAGCACCTCGTCTTCGGCGAGGACGACCCGCATCGGCTCTCCCATCAGCACGGCAACTCCACTCGTACGACGGTCGGCCCGCCTACCGGACTACGCACCCACATCCGGCCGCCCAGCACGGCGATCCGGTCGCTCAACCCGGTGATCCCGGTGCCGCGCGCCGGGTCCGCGCCGCCGGCCCCGTTGTCCCACACCTCAACCGTAAGCAGGCGACCGGCGAGCCGGGCGCTCACCGAGGCGCAGCTGGCCGCGGAATGCTTCGCGACGTTCGTCAACGCCTCGGCCACCACGAAGTAGGCGGTGGATTCCACTGACTCCGGCAGCCGCGCGGGCACCGCCACATCGACGGTGACCGGTACCGCGCAGCCGTCGGCGAGTTCCTCCAGCGCGGCGGGCAGGCCGAGTTCGGCGAGTGCGCGCGGGTGGATTCCGTTGATCAGCTCACGCAATTCGATCATCAGCTTCTTGGCCTGGTCGTGTGCATCCGACACCGCCTTCGCCGCCGCCGAATCCGGCGGCAGGTCGACCTTCGCGAGCCCGAGCTGCAGGCTCAACCCGACCAGCCGTTGCTGCGCGCCGTCGTGCAGGTCACGTTCGATGCGCTTGCGTTCCGCGTCGAACGCCGACAGCAGCCGCGTGCGGGATTGCGCCACCTCGGTCAGCTCGCCGCGGAGCTTTTCCGCAGCGCCGTCGGTGAGCAGCGAACGCGCCAGCATCGCGTGCAGACCGGCGAATCCGGCCAGCAGATAGCCGGACAGAACGAGCAACAGCACCCCGCCCAGCGCGAACGGCACCGCCCCTTGCGGAGTGGAAACCTCGGCGAAGCCAACGGAAATCGTGTCGTTCGCGCTGACGAGCAACGGACTGATCACCAGGACCGCGGCGAAGAACGCGACCATGCCGGCCACTGCGTACAGCGCGGGAATCGCGGTGCACAGCAAAACCGCGTAGCCGAGTTCGCGCCACGACGCCGGTTCGGCGTACCGCGCCCGCAGCCGGGGCCACCAGCCCGCTTCACTCGGCGGTCCACTGGGGACAGTCACCGGGTTGAGGTCGACCATGCGCAGCCGCTGGCGTTCGACGCCGGCCACCACCGCCGCCCACGCCGGACCCGCGCTCAGGAACAGCAGCATCCCGAAGACCGAGGCCACCGCGACGAGCCCGAGGTTGGTCGTCTGCCCGTGCACGACGCGGCTCACCAGCAGCGCGAGCGGCAGGAGGCAGAACCCGAACGGGAGCCCGAACAACAGCGTCATCGGGCCGGTACTCAGCCCGTAGAGCAAGGCTCGCCACGGCCAGGAGGAAATCAGGAACGTCCGATGCGCCAAGGCATCCAGCACGGTGCGCGGTTTCGCGGTCGGAGAGACGGTAGCCACGTGATCCAGATTAGCCAGCGCTTGGACGGGCCTCGATCGGTTTGCCCGTAGTCTCCGAGGTAGGGCTAGGCATACCAAGGCGGCAGGTTGTCCGCCCTGGCGAGCAAGCGGCGCAAGGGGGTGCGCGTGAACATCCGCATCGCCATCGCGTTCATCCGGACCTGACGGGCGGTGTCGGGAGCCCACCGTTTGAGCGTCGCTGGGGTCGCGTCCCGGTGTCCCCAGTGGACGAACTGGCGCATGCGGGTTTCGTAACTGCGGAGGTCGCCCGTCGCGATCGCGGCGGCTAACGCTTCCGCGCCCATGATCGCCATCGCGGTGCCGAGCCCGGTCAGCGGTGAGCCCGCCCATGCCGAGTCGCCGAGCAGTACCGTCCGCTCGGCCGACCACGACGGGACAGTGACTTTTACCATCTCGTCGCAATAGAAACCCGGATCGTGCGCGACCGCGTCAAGTACGGACGGCAGGTGCCAATCACACGCGATTCCGGCTCGTTCAATACTGTCCACAATGAATTCCCGTTGTGCGGCAACCTCTCTCGCGAGTTCTTCGCGGCGAGGCGCCCGGACCGCGATCAACGCTTGCCCGCCGACGCGACCGGGCCGAATGGCGACCATCACGCCGCCGCCCACGGCGAACATCCGCATGTCCGAGCCGAATTCGCGCGGGTATGGCACAGCGACGAAGGCGAGATAGCCACCCAGGTAATGCTCCTTCGCCGCGGGGAACAACCTCGCCCGCGACGCCGAACGCGTCCCCTCGGCAAGCACCACGAGATCCGCATCGAGCTGCCGACCGCGGCTGGTCTTCACCCGCGGTCCAGCGGCTTCCACTAGGAATTCTCCATAGTGGACGTCCGCAGTGGACGCTTTCGCCAGCACCGCGTTCAAGTCCTCGCGGCCGATTTCGACGTCGGCCACGATCCCACCGACCTGCGCCGGCATCCGCCACAGCTCGCGCCCGTCCCGGCCGACCGCGACCATCCGTTCCTCGGCCACCCGCAACGCGAGCACGTCGTCGAGCAGCCCCCATTCGCGCAGCACCTGCTGGCTGTGCCCGCGCAGATCCACCGTGTGGCCGCCGATCCGCGGGCCCGCCGCCCGTTCCAGCACGGTGGCCGCGATGCCGCGCCGGCCCAGCGCCACCCCCAACGCGGTGCCGGCGATCCCGCCGCCGCTGATCACGATCCGTGGAGTCGTCACTGGTCAGACGGTAGCCCCCGATTAGTACATTGTGCAAGACGTTGTGCAAAACATCGTCTGATCCGGCCGGGTAAGGTGTGCGCCGTGGGCAACCGAGAGGATCTGCTGCGTGCCGCTCGCGCGTGTTTGCTCGAACGCGGACTGAGCACGACCGCACGCGACATCGCCTCCGAAGCCGGCGTCAGCCTGGCCGCGATCGGCTACCACTTCGGCACGAAAGACGCGCTGCTCGCCCAAGCCGCCACCGAAGCCATCGGCGAGGCATTGGGTTCCTGGATCGACGAAACGCTCCGCGCGACTCCGGCCGGAGCCGACCCCGGCAAGACCTTCGCCGAGTTCTGCGGACGCTTGCCGGAGGGGTTCGCCTCCGTGCGCACCCACCTGCTGACG
The DNA here is from genome assembly GCF_045278895.1 of Amycolatopsis sp. WGS_07. NCBI lineage: Bacteria > Bacillati > Actinomycetota > Actinomycetes > Pseudonocardiales > Pseudonocardiaceae > Amycolatopsis > Amycolatopsis sp. WGS_07. Next base: position 1,586,698 of record NZ_CP136053.1, read on the forward strand.
TCGCTGGAACACCTCACCCGCCTCGTCCGCACCGGCACTCCGGAAGCGACGATGGCACCGGCACTGCGGCAAAGCACCGAAGCGCTCGCGGCGATCCTCGGCACTGTCCACCCGCGACTGTCGCCAGCCGAACTGGACGGACTGGCGCAGCTGTACAACACCGTGATCAACGGCGCTTCGCTGATCTGGCTCGCCGCGCCGGACTCGATCCCCACCGCTGGGCACCTCCAGCACGCGATCGCGGCATTGACTTCAAGTTAGGTTTAAGTCTTACTTTCGGCGTCGTGACCGAAACCATCGACGCCGGGACACGGCGCCCACCGAAGTCCTTGCTGGCGACTCTGCTCGGCGTCAGCACCATGACGATCATGGCCAGCGCCACCATCACCCCCGCGTTGCCCGGCATGCAGCAGCACTTCGCCGGTCAACCGCACGCGGAGCTGCTCGTCCGGCTGGTACTCACGTTGCCCGGGCTGGCGATCATGGTGTCCGCGCCGTTGGTCGCCAGATTGAGCGGCCGGACCGGACGCGTGCCGGTGCTGGTCGCCTGCCTTGCTCTCTACACGATCGGCGGCGGATCCGGCCTGGTGCTGGATTCCCTTCCCGCACTGCTCGTCGGCCGGGCCGTGCTCGGGATCGGCATCGCGGGCATCATGACCACCTCGACCGCGTTGATCGCCGATCATCATCACCCCGACGAGCACGGCCGGGTGCTCGGATTGCAAGGCGCGGCAATGGGTTTCGGCGGCGTGGTCGCCCTGCTGCTCGGCGGGCTGCTGGCCGCGGCGGACTGGCGAGGACCGTTCGCCATCTACCTGCTGGCGGTGCCGATGCTGGTGCTCGTGCTGCGATTCGTGCCGGACGCACCCGTCCAGCCCGCTGATCCGACGGACACCACGTCCGCGTCGCCGTGGCAGCCGCGATTGCTCGGGTTGTACGCGTTGATTTTCATCGGAGTCGTGGTCTTCTACACCGTTCCGACGCAGGCTCCGTTCTGGCTGGCCGAAGTCGGCGGCGCCGGACCCGCTGTCTCCGGAGCCCTGATCGCCGCGGTCAATCTGGTGATGACCTTGGTGGGCTTGAACTTCCGTCGCTTGCGCGCCCGCTGGGCCTTCCCAACGCTGGCCGTCGCGATGTTCTCCGCGTTCGCGATCGGGCTGGTCGTGCTGGGCACCGCCGGTGCATTGTGGACTGCCGCGCTGGGCATGGTCGTGGTCGGACTTGGCGTGGGGCTGCAGAATCCGACCATCAACGGCTGGCTGGTTTCGACCGCGACGCCCGGCGCGCGTACCCGGTCGCTGGGATTGCTGACCTCCGCGTTGTTCCTCGGACAATTCTCGTCGCCGCTGATCGCGCAGCCGGTGATCGACGCCGTCGGCATGGGGACGACGTTTGTCCTTTCTGGAGCGTTAGCCGCACTGGTCGCCCTTATCGTGGCCGGAATCCACTGGCGACGATGACACGTGATCGACGACCTGAGCGTGCGTGGCAAACCAGACCCCGTCGTGCGACGCGATGTGCTCCAGCAGTTCCGTGAGAATGGCGATACGGGAGCGATGTCCGATGATGTGCGGGTGCATGGTGAGCTGAAAGAGCCCGCCCTCGGCCAACGCGAGGTCGAACTCGTCGCGCCAGATCGACAGCACTTCCCTCGGCGAAGTGTACGGTCGCTGCGCGCTGTAGCGATCCATGGTGAAGTAAGTAGCGTCGTCGCGGATCCATTCGACCGGCAACTCGACAATGCCGGTCGGTTCACCGTCGGCGAGGATCTCGTAACAATCGTTGTCCGCCATGAGCGACGAGTCGTAGGCCAGGCCCAGCTCTCGGATGATCGAGAGAGTGCTTTCGGAAAAGTCCCAGGAGGGAGTGCGGATGCCGACCGGACGCGTACCGGTGAGCCGTTCCACCGTGTCCGCGGCCCGGAAGGTGAGGTCGCGTTCCGCCGAGGGCGGCAGTTGCGCATTGCTTTCGTGGATCCAGCCGTGCAACGCGATCTCGTGTCCAGCGTCCACATAGGACTGAGCCTCGCCGTCGTGCAGCAACGCTGACACCGCGGGAACGAAGAAGGTCGACGGTGCCCCGAACCGGTCAAGCAGCTTCAGGATGCGCGGCACGCCGACCCGCGAGCCGTACTCCCCTGCGACAGCTTGCCCGGCAGCACGTGGCCGTCGCGCAACGCGATCGTCTCGTGGTCCGAGTCGAACGACAATGCCACGGCCACCTTCGCCCCGCCCGGCCAGGTTTCCGGCCGCAACGGCCGCCCAGCCCGCACGCGTGCGACGTGGTCCCGCCAGGTTCGCTCACTCCACTGCCACGGTTCGGTCATGCTTCCTCCCCAAGCGACACGCACCCATCCTATCGCTGTGCCACGATGAGGAACAACCATCGCAAAACTGGTACGATCCAGGCTTTATGCAGGAGGAAGAGACTGGCAAGCCGGCCAGCAGCGTCCGGTCGATGAACAGCGTGCTCAGCACGTTGCGGGTCTTCGAGGAGGTCGCCCAGCGCCAGCCGGTCGGCGTCTCGGAGCTGTCCCGGTGCACGGACATCCCGAAAAGCACCGTGCAGCGCGGCCTGATCACGCTCCAGCAGGCGGGCTGGCTGAAGGTCGTGGACGCCGAACGCGCACGCTGGGGCGTCACCACGAAGGCGTTGTCGCTTGGCCTGCGCGGAGCCGGGGAGGTGGACCTCAAGGAGGTCGCCGAGCCCGTCGTCAAGCGGCTCGCCGCCGAGACGAACGAGACGGTCATGCTGGCCACGCGCGACGGGGACAGCCTGGTCGTCGTCGCGTGCCAGGACACCGACCAGGTGGTGCGGGTCGTGCTCGACGTCGGCACCCGGGTGCCGCTGCTCGCCACCTCCGGCGGCACGGCGATCATGGCCCTGCTCGACGAATCCGAGGTCGACGAGCTGTTCACCCACGGGCTTCCCGAGTTCGCCCAGCCGCCGGACTTCGCCGCGCTCCGCCGGGACATCGCCCAGACCGCGAAGCGCGGATACGCGCTCAACGGGTCCTCGTCGTGGTACCGCCCGCAGGTGTCGTCCATCGGCGCGGCCATCACGAACCCGGCCGGACGTCCGGTGGCGGCAATCACACTCGCCGTTCCGGACACGCGCTACACCCGCGCGCAGGAAAAACCTTCGCGCCGCTGGTCGTGGCCGCCGCGGCCGAGATCAGCGGACTGCTCGCCACCAGCTGACCACGTTGTACCGCATTGCGAAACGGCGTACCGTACTGGGGCATGAGTGAGTTCAGTTCGGAGTTCCCGGAGACGACCCCGCTCCGCTTGCGCGACGTCACCTTTCGCAACCGCGTCTGGATGTCCCCGATGGCCCAGTACGCCGCCGGGCCGGACGGCCTGCCGACCGACTGGCATCTCGCGCACTACGGCCCGCGCGCGCTCGGCGGCGTCGGAATGGTCATGGTCGAGGCCACCGCGATCAGCCCGCGGAACCGGTGCACGGCGGCCGACCTCGGGATCTGGAACGAGGAGCAGGCGCTCGCACACCGGAAACTGACGTCGTTCGTCTCCGGCCACGGCGCGGTGCCGGCGATTCAGCTGAACGCCGTGGGCCGCAAGGGATCGCACCAGGTCCCGTGGGTCGGCGACGGGCAGAACGGACCGGTGCCGGTCGCCGACGGCGGCTGGGAACTGATCGCGCCGTCGGCGATCCCGTTCGGCAATCTGGCGATGCCCCGGGAGGCCACCGAGGCCGACCTGGACGACGTGGTCGACGCGTTCGCGCACGCGACCCGGATGTCCGAGCTAGCCGGTTACCAGGCCGTCGAAATCCATGCCTCGCACGGATATCTGCTGCACCAGTTCCTGTCGCCGCTGGCCAACCAGCGCACCGACCAGTACGGCGGGAGCGCACAGAACCGGATGCGCTTCCCGCTCCGCGTGGCCCGCGCCGTCCGGGACGCATTCCCCCAGGACAAGCCGGTGTTCGTCCGCATCACCGCCACCGACTGGGTCGAGGGCAGCATCGCGCTCGACGACGCCGCGGAGTTCGCCAAGGAGCTGGCGGCTATCGGCATCGACCTCCTCGACGTCACCTCCGGCGTCCTCGTGCGCGATCGAGGTGCGCGGCCGCCGAATCGGGAAGGCGTGAACGTCGACTTCGCGGCCGCGCTCAAGGAAGCGTCCGGGCTGGCTGTCGCGCCGGTCGGGCAGATCAGCGATCTGGCGTCGGCGGGCCGGATCATCCGCGAGGGCAAGGCGGACGCCGTCCTCATGGGACGCTCACTGCTGCGCGATCCGTACCTAGCGTTGCGAAACCAGTCCAAGGACGCCTGGCCCGTCCGCTACCACCGCGCGTTCTGACCGAGAAGGACTCCACAATGGACAACCGCCAGGTCCGTCGCCCGGACGGTACGACAATCCATTACACCGCAACCGGTCCCGCCGACGGGCCGGTGCTGACGCTCGTCCACGGCTGGGGCTGTGACCGCGCAGACTTCGACAACATCATCAGTCATTTTCCCGAAGACCTCCGCGTGCTGGCCGTCGATCTCGCCGAGCACGGCGACTCACGGTCCACTCGCGACACTTGGACGATGGAGGAATTCGCCCGCGACGTGTCCGCCGTACTCGCCGCCGAGTCGGTCGATTCCACTGTGGTGGCTGGGCATTCACTCGGCGGAGCAGTCGCCGTCGAAACGGCCCGGCTGCTGCCCGGCACGGTCACCCAGGTGATCGCGATCGATGCGTTGCACTACCTCGGCTTGTTCCCCGCGCAAAGCGAGGCTGACATCGAAGCCTTGCTGCAACCGTTCCGCGAGGACTTCGCCGGCGCGATGCGCGGCATGGTCGAGGGCGGCTCACCCGAGGGTACCGATCCGTCCTTAGTGGACACCTACACCAAGAAGATGAGCGCGGTACGCCAACCAGCGGGCCTGCGCGCTCTCGAAGGCCTAGTGCGCTGGGACATGGACGCGGCGCTGCGCGAAGTCGCCCAGCCAGTCGTGGTGTTCGCCGTGCGGTCGATCATCACTCAGGAAGCCATCGACCGCTACGGCGAGCGGATCCGGATCGAACTGGTCGACCTCGGCAGCCACCACTTCCACGTCGAATCCCCGGCCGAGACCGCCCGGCTGCTGGCCGGGGAGATGTCCCGGTAGGAATTACGCCCGCCGTCCGCCGTCGACCGACAACGTGGTCCCGGTGATGAACGACGCGGCGTCCGAACAAAGCCAGACCACGGCCGCCGCGGCCTCCTCCGGCGTGGCGAGCCGGCCGAGCGGAGTGATCGCCTCCTGCCGGGCGATCATGTCGGGGTCGTCAGCCCACTTGTCGAACCCCGGCGTCCGCGTCGGCCCCGGGCACACCGCGTTGACGCGGATGCCGTCCGCCGCGTAGTCGACCGCGGCGACCTTCGTCAGCCCGACGATTCCGTGCTTCGCGGCGACATACGCGGGCGCGTTCGGGATCGCGTACAGCCCGCCGTTGGACGCGACGTTCACGATCGCACCGCCCTTGAGGTGCGGCAGTTCGTACTTCATGCACAGGAAGGTGCCCGACAGGTTCACCCGCACCACCCGCTCGAAATCGGCGAGGGCCAACTGGTCTATCCGCTGACGGGACGACAACCCGGCGTTGTTCACCGCGAAGTCGAGCCCGCCGTACGCCTCGACCGTCCGCTCGATCCCGGCGCGCACCGAGCTTTCGTCGCCGATGTCCACCCGGACGGCCAGCGCCTCGCCACCGTCCTTTTTGATCAGTTCGACGGTCTCCGCCGCCGCGGTCTCGTCGATGTCCAGCACGGCCACCGCCGCCCCGCCCCGGGCGAACTCGAGCGCCGCCGCCCGGCCGATCCCGCTGCCCGCCCCGGTGACGAGCCCGCGCCGCCCGCTCACGACAGCGACTCGTGGTTGGCCCAGGCCACCCGGTACGAATGCCGCGCCTGCCACCGTTCGATCACCTCGTGCAGTTCGGGCGCGGTGAAACTCTTCGCCAGCGCGTCCAGATCGGCGAGAGTGACCTGCACGATCGCCGTCGCAATGAGCGCCGGGATGGCGTCCTCGCCGGGGATCGGCAGGTGCTTGCGGGTCTCCACCGACTCGGCGAACCCGGTCGCCAGCATGGCTTCTTTGATATCTCCGAGGTACTGATCCAGCTCCGCGTCGGGCACCGGCTGGTCAAACGAAACAATCATCGTATGCGTGATCATGCTTCAAGTTTTGCTCGGCCGAGCGCCGATCGTCCAAGACCGATTCGCTATTCAACGATAACCTGGAGGCATGGCTGAGCTAGAGACCCGCGAACTCGAGTACTTCCTGGCGGTCGCCAGCGAGCTGCACTTCGGCCGGGCCGCCGTGCGGCTGTCGATCGCGCAGCCGGCGTTGTCGAAGGCGATCCAGCGGATCGAAACGCGGCTCGGCGTGCCGTTGTTCGCCCGCTCCAGCAGGCACGTCGAGCTGACCGCCGCGGGCGAGGCGCTGCAGGAACACGGACGGCACGCGCTCAACGCGGTCAGCGCCGCCGCCCGCAGCGCCCGCCGCGCCGGCGAGAGCCACCTGCGCCTGGTGCTGAAGCCCGGCGGCGACGCCGGGCTGCTGTCCGGAATCCTCGCCGAGTACTCCCGCCATCCAGACGCCCACCAGGTCGACGTCCTGTTCAGCGGCCCCGCCGACCGCAACGATTTCCTGCTCAGCGGACGCGCCGACGTCGGCCTGCTGTTCGTCCCGTTCGACGATCTGACCGGCCTCGCCCACGAGCCGCTGCACGACGAGGACCGGGTGGCCATCCTCCCCGGCACGCACCGGCTGGCCCAGCGCGAGTCCGTCCGGCTGTCCGAGCTGGCCGGGGAAACCCTGCCGTCGTGGAAGGGAGTTCCCGGCGTCGAGGGCTCCGGTCCCGAGGTCGCCGACGTGGTCCAGCTGCTGCACCTCGTCTCGCTGGGCCGGATGGTCGGCGTGCTCCCGAGGTCGCTGGTCGACCCGGTCCCGCCGGGGGTGCTCTGCGTGCCGATCGCGGACGCTCCGCCCAGCCAGCTGGTACTCGCCTGGAACGAGCAGGACCGGCGGCCGCAGGTGGCGTCATTCGTGACCGCCGCGCTGGATTCCGTGCGCTGAGCTTCGCCGGAACGCCGCCAGCAGCAACGCCGCCACCGCGACCGCGAACCCGACGTTGCCGAGCAGCGCTGTCGTACGCGGAATGTCCATGTCCCGCGCATGCTGCCAGCCGACCCAGACGTAAGTCGCCAACGCACCCGCCGCGAGCGCGAGCCGGTGCGACGCGCCCCAGCCAGCCGACCGGCACCACCGGCTGACCAGCAAGACCGCCGCCGCGACCAGCACGCACCAGGCGACCGACACCGCCGCCTGCGGGACTCCGTCCGGCAGGAATTCCCGGCACCACACCAGACTCGTCGCCCCGAACGCCGCGACCCCCACGACCGCGGGTGCGGGAGCGACGCCGTCCCGATGCGGCGACGACCTCCTGCCCAGCCAGAACCCCAGCAGCACCAACCCGGCGATGGCCGCCGCCGACCACCTCAGCTGAGCCGCCGAGGCGACGAACCCAGTCGAGGAGATCTGCATCGCACACAACGCCGCCGACCCGGCCACGAACACCACCGCGACCACCGCCAGCCCGACCTTGCCCAGCCACGGCTCGGTACGGTTCCGGCAGAAGGCCTCCACGATGGCGATCGGCACGCAGATGCTCCAGATCGTGTGCATGGTCAGCACGTCCTGAAGCATCTGAACGCTCGTGCCCAACGCCGGGACGTACGTTTCGGAGTACGCCGCCGCGATGTCGAACCCGCCGTAAGTCGGATTCCACAGCATCATGTCGATCGGCCCTTCCTCCAGCAGCGCGTACGCCGCCGCGAAGGGGACGATCGCGGCCCAGCCGCGCCCGGTGCGCCGCGCGACCTCGCGGATCAGCAGCGCGCCGCCGCCGTACATGGGCGCGAACAGGAAGAGCGAGCCGACGTCGGTCACCGGCGTGTTGCCCAGCAGGTACTCGCCCACCAGAGGGGAGAGGAAGAACAGGGCGATTGCCGGGATCATGCTTCTGAGGCTAGGGCGGGTGCGCGGGGGAAACATCCGTCCGCGGTCGATCGTGGATAGCCGTCGGGCTAATCGCGTTCAGCCCCGCGGCTAGGGGATGTCATGCTGGCAGGCGTGGAGGACATCATCGCCGCGGTCGGGCCGCGGTTGCGGCATCTCCGGCGGCAGCGGAACTGCACGCTGGACGAGCTGTCGAACGCTACCGGGATCTCGATCAGCACCCTCTCGCGCCTCGAATCCGGCCAGCGCAAAGCCAGTCTCGAACTGCTGCTCCCGATCTCCCGGGCGCATCGCATCCCCCTCGACGAACTGGTCGGCGCGCCGCCCGTCGGGCCGGAGCCGCTGAAGCCGATCACTCGCAGCGACCGGACCGTCGTACCGCTCACCCGCCAGCCCGGCCAGCTGCAGTCGCTCAAGATGATCTTCGCCGCCGACCGCTGCGAGCCCGCTCCGCGCACCCATCCCGGCCACGAGTGGCTGTACGTGCTCAGCGGCAAGGGCAGGCTCGTCCTCGGCGAGCACGACGTCGTCCTCAAGCCGGGCGAAGCCGCCGAATTCGACACCCGGATCCCGCATTGGTTCGGCAGCACCGGCGAGGGTCCGGTCGAGATCCTCAGCCTTTTCGGCAAACAGGGCGAACGCATTCGCATCCGGGCCACCCGGCGCTGATTACTCCGCTCGGCGGCATAACCCGTTAGCCCGGCCGGAAACCTATACCCCCGCCGACCTGCGCGAACCCGAATACCCCGCCGAAAGACGGTGCCCGGCAAGAACAATCCCGGCTTAACTCCGTGTCCCGCGGACGGACCCCCTTTCCCTCCGCGCGTTTCCTTCGCCTACGACGAGGAGATGCATCGATGCGGAAACTCTTCGCCCTGCTCACTTCCGCCCTGACGGCCGCGGCTGTCGTCGCCGGCAGCCCGCCGGTTTCCGCGGCACCGGACAGCGGGGTGGTGCCCGGGCTGACCGGGGCCGCCGCGAAAGCCGCCGCCGGGGCCTCCGCGGACAAGTTCCTCCAGCTGCGCCGCGAAAAAGCGGGCCACGCCGTCAAACCGCGTACCCCCGCGCAGCAACGGCACACCTTCTGGGGCCCCGAACCGCAACTGTCGAGCGGCGCGGACGGAATTCTCGTGACGCACAGCGTCGTCCCTGGCCTCCAGCTGTCGAACAGCGCGGACGTCGTCTACGCCCCGACGGTCAAGCCCACCGGCCATTCCTGCATCGAAGTCGTGACCGCGTACGGACTCGGCCAAGGCGCTCAGGTCTGGGCATGGGACTGGTGCGGGACAATCGGTCCGGCGAAGGTCGTTCAGCTGGACAGTTCGTTCCTCAGCAATTACACGTCCACAGTGGACGGACATCCGGCGTTCACCGTCCAGGAAGTCCAAACCGACGCGGGCAGCAACAGCTGGACGGCCTCGCTGTACAACGTTAAGACCGGCAAGTGGGACGACCTGTTCTCGCAGAGCGGGAATGACCAGAGCACCCTCAACGAGGGCTGGGACATTTTCGAGCTGTACTCGACCGTCGACCCGTCGACCGGCCAGGCTTACTACTGCTCGGACGCCAAGGGCCAGGTCTTCGAATCCAGCAAGCTGCAGCTGCGCATCGGCGGCCAGTGGACGCCCGCGACGCAGTCGAACTCGCCGCTGCAGCCCACCTCCAACCCACGCCCCAGCGACTACAGCTGCTCGTCGCTGCGCTTCGAGGTGCCAACGCCGAACAGCAACTGGCGGGTCACCGTCTGAGCCCGGCCCCGGCCGGCAGGAGTGCGTGCCACCAGCGGTCGAACGCGGCACTGCACCCCTGCCGGCTGGCGTAATCCTCGGCCACCCGCCGGTAAATCTCGCTGACCCGTTCCGCGACCGCCGTGCCCGGCCGGTAGCACAGCCGCAGCTCCTGCCACAGCGGCGCGTCCTCGATCGCCCGCACCACGATCCCGCCCTGCCGGTCCTCGCGAGTCGCCAACGCCGGCGCGACCGCCATCCCCTCGCGCACCAGGTCCAGCAAGGTAGCCAGGCACTGCGGCCGGTGCGGCTGATCGAGCACCACCCCGCGCTGTCGGCAGACCTCCCGCAGGTACGCCGACCACCGCGTAGTCCACGGCGGATCGTCCGCCCACGGAAACTCGGAGATCTCCTCCAGCCGGATCTCCGTGTTCGAGGCCAGCGGATGATCTTCGGCCAGAATCACGAAAACCGGCTCCCGCGCCTGCACCACGATGCTCTCGACGCCGTCCGGGACGATCCGATCCGGAAGCGGCGCGAGATAAACCAGCGCGAGATCGAGTTCCCCGTCCGCGAGCGCGGCCACCGTGCGGGCCTCGTCCTGCTCCTCGTGCACCCGGACGGCCGGGCACCACGGCTGATCGCGCAGCCACCGGGCCAGCGCGAGATGCAGAAACCCGCTGTACCCGCCGAGCCGCACCGCCTCGGCCGGTTCCCGCCGCGCCCCAGCCCGTTCGGTCAGCGCCGACATCCCGGCCAGCACCGCTCGCGCGTCCGCGACGACGTCCTCCCCGAGCGCCGTCGGCACGCATCCCGTCGGCGACCGCGCGAACAGGCTCCCGCCGACCGACCGTTCGACCCGCCGCAGCAACCCGGACAACGCCGGCTGGGAAACGTGCAGCACCTTGGCCGCCCGGACGAGACTGTGCGCGTCGGCGATGGCCACGAGTGCGCGCAGGTGGCGCAGTTCCAGCTCCATGACTCCTCCGGCCGCAGGCCCCTCTCCTGGCACTTTACTAATCCGACCAAAAGTAGGCCGACCCCTACTCGGCACGTAACCGTTGCTACGAAGCCATGAGGCCGTGACTGCGGTCGGATTAGTAATGATCGGCACAGTAACGCCGAAGATCGTGGGGAATTACCGACGCGAGTCGGTACTCGGTGATTTTGGCGCTCCGGCCAGTGCGTTCCGGTGCAGGGATTTCGCCCATAGGGGCACAGAACTTCGCGGTGTCCTGATCGTCTTGACAGCATGGCTGCCGTGACCGCAAGGAAAACCACGACCTGGCTCGCCGTACCAGCGATCCTGCTGAGCCTCGCCGCATGCGGCTCGACCGAAGTCGCCGGCTCGCCCGTCGCGCCCACGACGAGCAGCGCGCCCAAGACGTCCGAGCCGAAGCCCGGCGCTCCGACCTACCAGGCCGCGGTCGAACGCTGGGTCACCCAGATCCTGCAGAAGCACTACGAGAAAGCCTGCCTGTCCAGCGCTCCGGTGCTGCCGCCCGGCCAAGACGCCAAGACGCTCTGCAAACGCCCCGAAGCACAGAAGAGCGCGGCGTCGCTGCACGAGGCCTGGGCCAAGCCCGGCGTTGCCCTGCCGCCACAAGGGAAAGTCACCGTCGACGAGGTCAGCGCGACCGGAGACCAGGTCACCGTGCCGGACACCGCGGTCAAGCTCGACGGCCGTACCTTGCGCAGCCTCGAACTCATCGGAGCCACCGGGAACACGGGCTCGTTCAGCCTCACCTTCAAGGTGCAGAAGCACGAAGGAGCCTGGTACGTCCAAGGCTTCGACCTCGGCTTCTGAGCCGATCCCGACTTTCGTCGGTCCGATAGGTCTGGACAACCCGCTAAGTGGTCTAGACAATAGCGGCCAGGGGGTCGCATCGGACCGGAGGAACGCAATGAAGCGTGCTCGTTTCCTCGTCGTGCTCCTGCTCGCCGCCGCCGGACTTGTCGTCGGCGGGCCCGCGCAGGCGGCGAACCTGCTCGCCAACCCCGGTTTCGAGGCCGGTTCGACGTCGGGCTGGACGTGCCCCTCGGGCGCGGCCGTGAAGACGCCAGTGCACTCGGGAACCTACGCGCTGGCCGTCACACCAGGCGCGGCTGACCTGGGTAAATGCACTCAAACGGTCTCAGTGCGCCCGAATACGACTTACTCGATATCGGCCTGGGTACAGGGCTCGCCGGTCTACCTCGGCGTCACCGGCGGCTCCTCCACCTGGACGAATGCCGCCGCGTACAGCCAGCTTTCGCTGTCCTTCACCACCTCGGCGAACCAGACTTCCGCGGAGCTGTACCTGCACGGCTGGTACGGCGGAGGCGCGTACTACGCGGATGACCTCGTCCTCGACGGCCCCGGCGGCGACACCCCAGGCGCCCCCGGCGTCCCGGGAACCCCGACCGTCGGCACTGTCACCAGCACATCGGTCACCCTGAACTGGGGTGCGTCCGCGGGCACCGTGACCGGCTACCGCGTCTACGAGGACAACACTCTGCGCGCCACCGTGACCGGCACGTCCGCGACGCTTTCCGGTCTGGCCGCCTGCACCTCGCACAGCTATTCGGTGACCGCCTACAACGACGCAGCCGAATCCGCACACACCGCCGCGGTTTCCGCGTCCACCACCGGCTGCACCAGCACCGGCCTGCCGAAACACGCGCTGATCGGCTACGTCCACGCGAGCTTCGCGAACGGCTCGGGTTACCTGAAGCTCGCCGACGTCCCGGCCGCCTGGGATATCATCAACCTCTCCTTCGCCGAACCGACGTCGGTGACCTCCGGCGACGTCCGCTTCAACCGCTGCTCCGCCACCGAATGCCCCAACGTCGAAAGCGACGCCGACTTCATCGCGGCGATCCGCGCGAAGCAGGCGCAGGGCAAGAAGGTCCTGATCTCCATCGGCGGCCAGAACGGCGAGGTCCGGCTCACCACCACCGCCGCCCGCGACGCCTTCGTCAACTCAGTCGCGGCGATCATCGACAAGTACGGCCTCGACGGCCTTGACGTCGACTTCGAAAGCCAGTCCCTGTCCCTGAACTCCGGCGACACCGACTTCCACAACCCGACCACGCCGGTGATCGTCAACCTGATCTCCGCGCTGAAGACGCTGAAAGCCCGCTACGGAGCCAAGTTCGTGCTCACGATGGCCCCCGAAACGTTCTTCGTCCAGGTGGGCTACCAGTTCTACGGAGGCGCGGGCGGCGGCGACAGCCGAACCGGCGCGTACCTGCCGGTGATCTACGCGATGCGCGACGACCTGACCGTACTGCAGGTCCAGGACTACAACTCCGGTCCGGTGATGGGACTGGACAACCAGTACCACACCATGGGCGGCGCGGACTTCCTCATCGCGATGACCGACATGCTCCGCTCCGGCTTCAAGGTCGCCAACACCGGCCAGACCTTCCCCGGCCTGCGCGAGGACCAGATCGCCGTCGGCGTGCCCGCGGCCGTCAGCGCGGGCAACGGTTACGTCTCCCCGGACGAGGTCCACACCGCGGTGACCTGCCTGGCCCACGGAACCGGCTGCGGCTCCTACACCTTGCGCGGCGGGCCCTCGCCGGCGTTGCGGGGGCTGATGACCTGGTCGGTCAACTGGGATCGCTACTACAACTGGGCATTCCAGAACGCACACCGGCCGTTCCTGGACGGCCTGGGCTGAGGCCTGCTGCGCCTGCGCTGCCCCAATACAGCGCAGGCGCAGTCAGCGTCCGCGGCCGTCACTAGCCGGGACAGTCTCCAAAGCGGGTTCCGGCGGCGCGGCATCCGGCCGACGCCGCCCCAGCAACGGCAGCAGAATCGCCGCAACAGCAGTCAGCACCCACCCAACGCAAGCCACCGCACCGATGACCGAATACCCACTGTCCGCGGCGAAACTCTCACCCGCCGCCGTATGCGCCTGCAGGATGGTCACGCTCAACGCCCCGCCGGTCGAGTACCCGACCGTCCGCAGGATCTGGTTGAAGCTCATCGCCCGGCTCGTCTCGTGCGACGGCACGCCGCGCAGGAGATATCCGGGCAGTACCGCGAAAATGCTCCCGGTCCCGACCCCCGCGATCGCCATCACCACCACGATCTCCCAGATACTGCCGCGCGCCAGGCTGAACACCAGCGCGCTCCCCAGCATCATCGCCGTGGACAGCGGCAGCACCACCTCGTACGACGTGCGCCGCACCAGCCACGGCACCGCCTTCGCGATCAGGTAGCTGGCCGCGGAGAACGGGACCAGCACCAAGCCCGCGACGACCACGCTGCCACCCAGCCCGTACCCGGTGCTGAGCGGCGTCTGCACCACCGTGATCACCGGCGTGATCAGCATGTACATCCCGACCGCGGCCAGCAGGGTGACCACGCTCGCGGTCAGCACGGCGCGCTGTCCCAGCAGCCGCAACGGAACCAGCGGCTCAGCCACCCGCAGCTCCCACCACACCCAGACAGCCAGCACCACCACGCCCGCGACGAGAAGCCCGAGCACTGGACCCGATCCCCAGCCCTGCTTCTCGCTTTCGCTGAGCGCCAGCAGCAGACTGGCCAAACCGATGCCGAGCAGCACGGCACCAGCGATGTCGAGCTTTCCCTGGCGACGCTGCGCCGACTCGGGGACGACGCGCCAGGAGACGACCAGCGCGAGCGCGGCGACCGCCGCCCCGAACCAGTAAGCGAGGTGCACGCCGCCCGCTTTCGCCAGCAGCCCGGTGATCGGGTAGCCGAGGCCGATCCCCACCGCGGTAGTAGTGGAGAGCACCGCGATCCCGGCCCGCATCCGTTCCGGCGGCAGGGCTTCGCGGGCGGCCGCGATGGCCAGCGGCGTCAGCCCGAGCCCCATCCCCTGCAGACCGCGCCCGACCAGGAACGGGCCGAACCCGACCGGCAGCGCCGCCAGCACCCCGCCCAGCAGCATCGCGACCAGTGAGAACAGGAAGAACTGCCGCCGGTACGGCCCGTCGCCCAGCCGGCCCATCACCGGCGTGACTACGGAAGCCACCAGAAGCGTCACCGTCAGCGACCATTGGGCGTCGGCGAGCGTCACGTGATTTTCCGCGGCGATGGTCGGGATCAGCGGTGCGCCGAGGCTGCTGACGACCGCCACCACCATGCACGCGAGCGTCAACCCCGGCAGCAGCGCCCGGCTGGCACGCGGTCTCTCCGGTCCGTTTTCCGTTTCCCTGCGGGGGTTTCCGCGGGTCCCCCTGGCCGAGTCCACCGGACCCGGGCCTTCCCCTCGGTTGTCCATAAACGTGATACTACAGTTCAAATGAGACGGCGTGTCAATGTTTTCCGGAGCCAGCTCACCGCCGAAACCGCACGTGGCACAATCAGCGTGTGAACCTGCGGGAGCGGAAGAAGGAGCGCACGCGCGCCGAGCTACAGCGTCATGCCCTGCGCCTGTTCCGGGACCAGGGGTACGCCGAGACGACGGTCGACGACATCGCCGCGGCGGCCGAGGTCAGCCGGAGCACCTTCTTCCGGTACTTCGGCACCAAGGAGGACGTGCTCCTCTTCGACAACGTCGACCCGGTGATGTTCCGCATGATGGCTGAGGTGCCGGAGGGCGTTCCGCTGCTCGAGGCCGTGCGCGGCGTGCTGCGGGATTCGTTCGCCGCGCTGGACGACGAGGCAAGGGACATCGAGGAAGTCCGGATGGAACTGGCCCGCACGCCCGCCGTCGCGGCGATCCTGCGCGAGCGCAACGCGTTCGGGATCGAGCAGTACACCGGGATGATCGCGTCCGCGACCGGCCGCGAGGCCGACGACCCGGACGTGCTGCTGTTCAGCGCCATCCTGATGGGCGCCCGGCACGCCGCCCGGGCCCGGATCGACGCCGGGCACGCGAAAAGCCACGTCGAAGAACTGGACGCGATGCTCGAGCGGCTGACCGGCGGCGTCCCGCTGGCCGCCGAGCCGGTCCGCGCCCAGGACCAGGTCCTGTCCCGCTCCTCCTGACCCAGCGGATGTCCGGCCGCTCCGGCGAGCCGAGTGCGAGCCACATGTCCGGCTCAACCGAAGCGCAAGGCCGTCCCCTTAGCGTAGGCAATGCTTACGGCGAAGGGGACTCCCAGTCATGCGCAGCAAGGAAACACTGCATGCTCTCGTCCAGCGACAGGCGTCGATCGACGGGGACCGAATCGCAGTGGTCCACGGATCGGATTCGATAAATTATTCCGGGCTGATTCGGCGAAGCCACGAAATCGCCGCCGAACTGCTGGCCCGAAAAGTGCGGCACGGCGATCTGGTCGGCGTCTGCCTGCCGCGCGGGATCGATGCTGTCGCGGCGTTGCTCGCGATTCTTGAGGTGGGTGCGGTCTGTGTGCCGCTCGCGCTCGAACAGCCGCCGGCGCGGCTGGCTTTCATCCGGGAGGACAGCGGCCTGGTCCTTACCGTGACCACGACGGAGATTTCCGGCGAGATCGGCATCGACCCCGCGCAAACGGTGTGTCTCGACACCGCTATCGCGCCGGTCCCGGCACCGCGAACCACCGTCGAGGTGTCCAGCGACGATATCGCGTATGCCTTGTATACGTCCGGATCGACCGGAACTCCCAAGGCCGCGTTGCTCACCCATGCCAATATGTGCAATTTCGTCCAGTTCTGCCTGGAGGAAGGCTTCGTCGATCGCGACGGCCGGGTCGTGCACGTCAACAACCTCGGTTTCGACGCGGCGATTTTCGACATCTTCGTGCCGCTGGCCGCCGGAGCGGCGGTCTGCGTGGCCGAACGCGACGTCATCGTGTCGCCTGCCGCGACGGTGCGATGGTTCGTCGAAAACCGCATCACCGCAGGGCTTTTGACCACAAAGGTGGCCGAGGCTTGCATCGCGGAGCAATGGCCCGCCGAAACCGCCATGCGCTGCCTGGTCACCGGCGGCGAACAGGTCACCATGTGGCTGCCGCCGGATCTCCCGTTCAAGGTCGTGCAGGCCTACGGGCCGACGGAATGCACGGTGTGCGCGGCGACCATGTTCCTGCCGCCGGAACCCGAGGGCGGTGGGGTCCCGTCTTTCGGAAAGCCCATCCGGAACGCCCGCATCTATCTGCTGGACCCCTCAGGCCAGCCAGTTCCCGACGGCGAGCCGGGGGAACTCTACATTTCCGGCACCGGAGTGGGTGCCGGTTACCTCGGCCGCCCCGAATTGACCGCCGAGCGTTTCCTGCCGGATCCGTTCGCTCCCGGCGAGCGCATGTACCGCACGGGAGATTTGTGCCGCCGGAACGCCGACGGCGAATTTGAATTCCTCGGCCGGATGGACCACCAGGTCAAGCTTCGCGGCCACCGGATCGAACTCGCCGAAATCGAGGCGACGCTCGGCACCCATCCGGACGTCAGCGGCGTCGCGGTGATTGTCCGCGAGGACCGGCCCGGCGACCGGCGGCTGGTGGCCTATTTCACCGGCGGCGAACCTCCCGCCGCTGAACTGCGCCAGCACCTCGCCGACCGGCTGCCCGCCTACATGATCCCGGCCGCCTACGTCCGTCTCGACCATTTCCCGTTGACCACCAACAACAAAATGGACCGGGACGCTTTGCCCGCGCCGGACAACGTCCGCGAAATGCCGGTGGACTACGTCGCGCCGCGGACGGCTGTCGAACGCGATCTGGTCAAGCTGTGGGAAGAACTGACAGGCGCGGCGCCGGTCGGCGTCGGGGACGAGTTCCACGCGCTCGGCGGTGACTCGCTGATGGCGGGCCGAGTCGTCGAGTGGATCCGCGCCCAGCACGCGACCGAAATCCCGTTCTCCCGGGTCTTGGCCGGTGCGACCGTCGGAGAGCTGGCGGCCCTCATCGAAACGGGATCAGCCGATACCGCTCAAGCACCGGGGCCGACCGCCGTGCGGAAGTCCAGCGGTCCGGTCGCGGCGACGTCGGGCCAGTTCGGTCTCTGGCTGCAGGAGAATCTGGCTCCACAGGACGGCGTCTACAACGAGACGGTGCTGCTCACCATCCGGGGACAGCTCGATCCCGCACTAGTCCAGAACTGCCTCACCGATCTCGTCCGACGGCACGAGGCATTGCGCACCTGCCTGCGGCTGGTCGAGGGAAGGCTGCGGCAGATCGTGCTCGAACCGGCCCCGGTTCCGCTCGAACTGCACGACGAGCGCGGTGGCCAGGACGACGGCGTTCTGTCGTCAGCACAACGGAAACTGGTCGACGCGCTGGCCCGCACTCCCTTCGACCTCACGAACGGGCCCTTGCTGCGCGCCGCGCTGCTGCGGTCGGGCCAGGAGTCGCACGTCCTCGTGCTGGTCCTCCACCACGTCGCGGTCGACGGCTGGTCGCTGGACGTACTCTTCGAGGAGTTCACCGAAAGCTACGCCGCCGCGTCTTCGCAGGTATGGCCGCCCAGCCCCAGCTTCGCCGATTTCGCCGCCTGGCAGAACGAGCAGATCCAGTCCGGCGGCTTCGAACCCGGCGTCTCCTATTGGCGCAAGCAGCTGGCTGGCGCGCCCGAAGTGCTGGAGCTGCCGCTGGATCACCCGCGACCAGCCACCGCCACCGGCCCGGCGGCCGTCGTCCACGCGACGCTGGCGCCGACGACCGTGCGGATGATGCGGAAGTTCGGCAGGTCGGAACGGCTCACCCCGTTCATGCTCGTGCTCGCCGCCTACCAGGCCGCGCTCGCGGGCTGGACCGCGAGCACGGACATCGTGGTCGGCGCGCCGCTGGCCAACCGCCCGGCCGGCTTCCATCGGACCGTCGGGTACTTCCTCAACCTGGTGCCACTGCGGACCGATCTCGCCGATCCGCGGACCTGCCGGGAGCTGTTCGGCGAGGTCCGCGACACGGTGCTGGCCGCCCACGACCACCAGATGGTCCCGTTCCCGCACCTGGTCGACCAGCTGATGACCACCCGGCCGCCCGGCGTCGCACCGATGTTCCAGGTCGCGATCGTGTCGCAGGAGGTGCAGCGGCGCACCTTCTCGGCCGCCGGGATCGAGGTGGAATACCGGCACGGCGACCCCATCGGCGCGAAATGGGACCTGACGCTGCACCTCATCGCGAACCGCGGCGGCCCGCTGCCCGGGATCGACCTGGAATTGGAATATCGCGCGGACCTGTTCGAAAAAGAAACGGTGCAACGCCTCCTCGACCGGTTGTGCGGGCTGCTCGAATCGGGCCTCGCCGATCCGGACCGCCCGATCGGGGAATGGATTTCGCTCACCGGCACTCGCCAGTTGTTGAATTCGTCGAAGGGGAATGGCAGTCATGAGTGAAGCGGTTCACGTTCTCGTTGAACGGCAGGCGTCGATCGACGGGGATCGAGTCGCGGTGGTCGACGGACCGGACTCGGTGAATTACGCCGGGCTGCTGCGGCGGAGCGACACGATCGCTGCCGAACTGCTGGCCAGAAAGGTGCGCCGGGGCGATCTGGTCGGCGTGTGCCTGCCCCGGGGCATCGACGCCGTCGCCTCGCTGCTGGCGATCCTGCGCATCGGCGCGGTGTGCGTACCCCTCGCGCTCGAACAGCCCGTCGCACGGCTGAAACTGATGCGGGAAGACAGCGGCGTGGTCACCACCGTGACGACCACCAGCCTTTCCGAGCAGATAGGAATCGATTCCCCACAGGCCGTATTCCTCGACACCGATCTCTCCTCGAACCCGACCCCGATCGTCCCGGTCGAGATGTCCGACGACGATATCGCGTACGCCCTCTACACCTCCGGATCGACCGGAACCCCCAAAGCCGCACTGCTCACCCACGGAAATATCAGCAATTTCGTTCAATGGTGCGCGGAAGAAGGAATCGTCGACCGCGACAGCCGGGTGGCCCACGCGACCAACCTCGGGTTCGACGCGGCGATCCTGGACGTCTTCGTCCCGCTGGCGCTGGGCGCGTCGGTCCACGTGGCCCGCCGGGAGACGATCGTGTCGCCCGCCGAAACCGTGAAGTGGTTCGTGGAGAACAAAATCACCGCGGGCTTCCTGACCACGAAGGTCGCGCAGGCCTGCCTCGCCGAGCAATGGCCCGCCGACACCGCCTTGCGCTGCCTCGTCACCGGCGGCGAACAGGTCACCACCTGGCTGCCCGAGCACATCCCATTCCAGGTCCTGCAGGTGTACGGGCCCACCGAATGCACGGTGTGCGCCGCGACCATGTTCCTGCCTCCGGAGCCCGAGGGCGGCGGGATCCCGCCGTTCGGACGGCCGATCCGGAACACCCGCATCTACTTGCTCGACCCGTCGGGACAGCCGGTGCCGGACGGCGAAACCGGAGAGTTGCACATCTCCGGAGCTGGCGTCGGCGCGGGCTATCTCGGCCGTCCCGAACTCACCGCCGAGCGCTACCTGGACGACCCGTTCACCCCCGGCGCGCGCATGTACCGCACCGGCGACCTGTGCCGCAAGAACCGCGACGGCAACCTCGAGTTCGTCGGTCGCATCGACCACCAGGTCAAACTCCGCGGCCACCGGATCGAACTCACCGAAATCGAGACGACGCTGGTCGCCCACCCGGCCGTCGACGACGCCGTGGTGCTGCTGCGCGAGGACCGCCCCGGCGAAAAGCGGCTGGCCGCCTACCTGACCTACCGCGGCGACGAGCCACCGGCGGTCAGCGAGCTACGCCGGCACCTCGCCGACCGGCTGCCGCCGTACATGATGCCGTCCGCCTACGTCCGGCTGTCCCAGTTTCCCTTGACCCCGAACAACAAAGTCGATCGGAGCGCATTGCCCGTGCCGGAGGAGACCCAGCGCACCGCCGGGGTGCCCGCCTTGGTGGACCGCGTCCGCGCGATCTGGGAGAAGACGATCCAGGTCACCGACATCGGACTGGACGACACGCTTTTCGAACTGGGCGGTTCGTCGCTGCACGTACCGGAAATCCATCGCCAGGTCAGTGAGCTGGTCGACGCCCCCGAACTCGGCATGATGGCGCTGTTCACCTACCCGACGCTGCGCACATACACGAACCACCTCACGGAGTTGCTCGGAAACACCGCCGCACCGGCCCGCACCGAAGCCCGGCCCACCGCCGATCCCGTTCCAGAGAACGACGACGGCGACCGTTCCATCGCCATCGTCGGCATGTCAGGCCAGTTCCCGGGCGCACGCAGCGTCGACGAGCTGTGGGCGTTGCTGCGGGACGGACGAGAAGGCACCACGCACGGCATCGCCGGTCCGATGGAACCGGACTGGGTCGCCTCCGCCGGGCTCATCTCCGACCGCGACGGCTTCGACCCCGCGTTGTTCGGCATCAACCCGGCCGACGCGGACCTGATGGACCCGCAGCTGCGCAGGTTCCTCGAAACCGCGTGGGCAGCGCTGGAAGACGCCGGATACGGCCCGAAGACACGCGGCCTTCCCACCACCGGGGTTTTCGGCGGCTCGTCGTTCCCCCGCGACTGGGCGGAGCGGTTCGCCGCCCTGCGGCCCGAGCCCGGGAGCCCGGCCGAACTCCGGCTGATGAACGGGAACCCGTGGCAGAACCTGGCCACCCAGATCGCGTACCGGCTCGGCCTGACCGGACCGGCGGTCGACGTGCAGACGGCCTGCTCGACCTCGCTCGTCGCCGTGCACCTCGCCTGCCGGAGCCTGATCGACGGCGACTGCGACCTCGCGATCGCCGGCGGCGTCGGGCTCACCCAGGACACCGGTTACCGCTACGAGGAAGGCGGAATCCTTTCGCCGGACGGCCGCTGCCGCCCGTTCGACGCGGACGCACAGGGCACGCTGCCGGGCAGCGGAGTCGGCGTCGTCGTGCTCAAGCGGCTGTCCAAGGCGCTGGCCGACCAGGACACCGTGCACGCAGTCATCCGGGGCTCCGCGGTCAACAACGACGGTGCGCTCAAGGTCGGTTTCTCCGCACCGAGCGTCGAAGGGCAGCAGAAGGTCCTGCGAGCGGCCTGGCGGGCGGCGAACGTGTCCGCCGACAGCATTTCCTACATCGAAACCCACGGCACCGGCACTGTTCTCGGCGACTCCGTCGAGGTCAGCGCGTTGACCAAGGCCTTCCGGGAGGACACCGGGCGGGCGGCGTTCTGTGCGCTCGGATCGGCGAAGAGCAACTTCGGCCACCTCGACGCCGCGGCCGGCGTAACCGGTCTTATCAAGGCGGCGCTGGCGGTCAAGCACGGCGTCATCCCGGCCACCCTGCACTTCCGGAAGCCGAACGCCGAACTAGCCGTCCCGGACAGTCCGTTCTACGTCAATGCCGACACCATCCCGTGGCCGGACTCCGGTTCGGCCCCGCGCCGGGCGGCGGTCAGCTCGTTCGGCGTCGGCGGGACCAACGCCCACATCGTCGTGGAAGCCCCGCCCGCACCGCAGCCGCACGACCCCGCGACCGGACCGCAGCTGGTGCCGATCTCCGCCCGGACGCCGACCGCACTCGACACCGTGACCCGGCGGCTGGCCAGTCACCTCGGCTCGACCGAACACGCGCTGTCCGACGTCGCCTTCACCCTCCGGCACGGACGTACCGCACTGCCGCATCGACGGGCCGTGATCTGCCACAGCACGGAAGACGCCGCCTCCGCACTGCGCTCGGTTGAGATCAGCGGAGTGGCGAGCCCGCAGCGCCCGCCCCGCGTGGTGTTCATGTTCCCCGGCGGCGGTGCCCAGCACGCCGGAATGGGACGCGATCTCTACGACCTCCACCCCGTTTACCGCGGCGCGATCGACCGGTGTGCGGACCTGTTCGCGCAAACCCTCGGCATCGACATCCGGGAACTGCTGTTCCCCGAACCCGCGGACGAGGAAACCGCCGAGAAGGAACTGCTCCACCCGTCGAACAACATGGCGGCGATCTTCGCCACCGAATACGCGTTGACCGTGCTGCTCGATTCGTGGGGCATCCAGCCGGACGCGGTGGTCGGACACAGCCTCGGCGAGTACACCGCGGCCTGCGTGTCCGGGATGCTGTCCGTCGAGGACGCGGCCGAACTCGTTGCGCTGCGCGGCAAACTCGGCGACGGGCTGCCGGAATCGGCGATGCTTTCGGTGTCGCTCGACCTGCCCGCGCTGAGCGCCCGGATGGACGACCGCCTGACGGTAGCCGCGGTCAACGGCCCGCGCGCCCACGTCGTGTCGGGTTCCCTCGATGCGATCGCGGAACTCAAGTCCACATTGGACGCCGAAGGGATCCGGACGCATCAGCTGCCGCTGCGAGGCGGATTCCACTCGCCGCTGGTGGAACCGGTCATGGACCAGCTCGCCAGCCGGGCGGCCACCAAGACCGTGCACGCGCCCAAGGTGCCGGTGATCTCGAACGTGACGGGCGACTGGCTGCCGGAAGCCGGCGTCACCGATCCCGCTTACTGGGCACGGCATCTGCGGCAGACCGTGCAGTTCGACAAGGGCCTCACCACGCTGCTGGACACGACGGACGACAACACCCTGCTGGTCGAAATCGGCCCCGGCAAGGCACTCACCACTCTCACGCAGCTGCATCCGCTCGTTAGCAAGACCCAGGCCGTGGTTCCGACGCTGTGCGCCACGACCTCGTACGGTGCCGAGCGGGACACGTTGCTGGCGGCTGTCGCGCAATTGTGGTGCGCCGGCGTCGAAATCGACTGGGAAGCGTTCGACGCGGACGAGCGGCACTCCCGGGTCCGGCTGCCGGGTTACGCATTCGAGCGATCGGCGAGCGGCCCGGTGAAGATCGCAGCACCGGTCGCCGCAGCTCCGCGTCCGGCCATCACCGACGAAGCCAGCCTCACGCGCGGCCTCGCGCAACTGTGGAGCGAACTGCTGGGCGTCCCGGCTCCCGGCGACTCGGACAACTTCTTCCAGAGCGGCGGATATTCGCTGCTGGCCGTCGAATTCAGCACCCGCGTCCGCCAGGAACTCGGCAGCCCGGTCGGCGCGCACCTGCTCCTGGAACACCCGACCTTCGGCGAACTCGTCAACCACGTGCACAAGCTCGCCTTCGGCCGCGAACGACAGGCCGTCGAACGCCCGGACGTGCTGATCGAACTCCAGCGCGGCAAACCGGGCAAGGCACCGGTGTTCCTGGTGCAGCCGGTCGGCGGCACCGTCTTCACCTACCAGGCGCTCGCCGGACGCCTCGGCCCCGACCGTCCGGTGCACGCGTTCCGAGCGGTCGGCTTGGAGGCGGACGAGAAACCCTACGAGGACATTCCCGAAATGGCCGCGATGTACGTGGCCGAAATGCTGGCCGTACAGCCCGAGGGCCCGCACATCATCGGCGGCCATTCGTCCGGCGGCGTCGTCGCGTTCGAAATGGCGAACCAGTTGATCGAGCGCGGGTTCGAGCGGCCGCGTCTGGTGATGGTCGACACCGTGACGTCCGAACAGTCCCACTCGCTCAAGGACGCCAAGGACGTGGAGAAGCTGGTACAGACCCTGTTCGGCATCGCGCCGGAGGCCACCGCGGCGCTGCGCAAGGGAATCACCGAGGACCCGCTGATCAGGGGTGTCGTCGTGACGACCAACCTCGCGCTGTCCCGCTATTACCCACAGCCGTGCGCCGCGGACATCGTCTACTTCCAGGCGGAAGAACGAGACGAATTCCTGGACAGCAACGCCGACGTCTGGTGGGAAAAGTACTGCGAGGGCGAGATGACCGTGCACGTCGTCCCCGGAAACCACTTCTCGGTGATGGACGAACCGTACATCGCCCGGACCGCCGAATTGCTCGACGAGCACCTGAACCGCTGGGAAGGGCAGAACTGACATGTCCGAGGAAGAGATCAAGGACGTCATCGTCGTCGGTGCCGGTCTCTCCGGCCTCACCGCCGCC
This sequence comes from Amycolatopsis sp. WGS_07, assembly GCF_045278895.1. Classification (NCBI taxonomy): domain Bacteria; kingdom Bacillati; phylum Actinomycetota; class Actinomycetes; order Pseudonocardiales; family Pseudonocardiaceae; genus Amycolatopsis; species Amycolatopsis sp. WGS_07. The sequence goes on from NZ_CP136053.1 coordinate 1,611,140, forward strand.
ATTTCCTTGCAGCAGCGGGGATACTCGGTCCTGGTACTGGAGCGTCGCCCGGTCGCCGGCGGCCTGTGCGGAAGCACGACCATCGACGGATACCAGTTCACGATCGGCTCCAACGACTTCGGCTCCGCGATCAAGCGATACCTGCACCAATTGGGCGTGGACCTGGAGTTCGAGAAAAACCAGACGGTATTCTACTGCGGACGGGAGAAATACGTCCTCCCCGCCACGTCGCGCACCGTGTTCGACCTGATCCGGCACCTGCCGGACACGACGCGAGTCGGCCGGGCGCTGCGCAACCCCGAAATCGGGAAAAAGTTCGACTACGTGGGCCAGTTTCTCGACGCCACCGTACGCAACAAGACCTTCCGGGACTTCCTGTCTTTGCCCTCGTACGTCGCCGGCCATTCCCCCGCCACCCACCGGTTCGACCTGTTCCGCCAGATCTACAGCAAAAACCCCGATTACGGCTACCACGAACTGTGCGCACCGACGGGCGGCCCGCAAGCGATCACCGACTCCATGACCGCACGCTTCGCCGAACTCGGCGGACGCATCGAGTTCGACACCGACGTACTCGACGTCCGCCAAACCGACGACGGCAAACTGGTGACGACTTCGCGGGGCACCTATCGCGCCAAGCACCTCGTGTCCAGCGAAGCCCGGACGGGAAGCCACTCGGTCCGCTCCAGCCTGGAAATCGGCGTCCTGCACCTCGCCACCCGACCCGACGTCCCGTTCCCGGAAGGGGTCCACACCGTCGGATACCTGCCGCCCGGGGTGCAACACTGGCTAGGCCAACTCGACGACGGCCAACTCCCGGACCAGTTCGGCTTCCACAGCTTCCCGTGCGCCACCACCGAGGAGTACCGCTCGTTCAACGTCTACTTCTACTACCCGCGCGGGGTAGAAGAATTCGACTCAGACACCTTGGCCACCGTCGAAAACTACATCATCAACCGCCTAAGCACATTAATCCCCGGCTTCGGCTCCCGACTCCTGTTCCGGCGAAGCGTGTCCCCCGCACAGTTCAAGAAGGAACACAACCTGCGCCGAGTGTCGATCGAAGACATTCTTCCGCTCGGCGTCGAAAAACCAGCCGTCTACGACGCTGAAACCGACACCTACTACGTCGGAAACACCGTCGGAGCGGTCGCCTACCACGCGTGCGCGGCGATGTACTCCGCCCTGGACGCCGCCGACCAGCTGGCCTCCGCCAATCCGCGCGCCTGACCGGCACAACACCGAATCGCACTTTCACAGAATGGAATGGCGTATGTTCGTCGAAACCGTAATCATCGGCGGTGGCCAGCAGGGCTGCGGGGTCGCCGGCGCCCTCGCCCGGCTCGGCTACGAATCCGTGATCCTGGAACGAGGCGAGGTCGGCCAGGCCTGGGCACATGACCGGTGGGACACCCTTTATGTCAACACCCCCAACCGCATGGTCGCCTTTCCCGGACAGCCCTACGACGGCGACGACCCCGAAGGCTTCATGCCAGCCCGCGAGGTAGCCGACCGGCTGAAGCGCTACGTAGCGGAAATGGGCCTCAACGTCCGCGAAGGCACCGCCGTACAAGCCGTCGAACCCCTGTCCGACACCCCGTCCGGCACCCGATTCCGCGTCCACCTAACCGACGGCGAAGCTATTGATTGCCGCAACGTCGTCGCCGCCCTAGGCGGATACACCTCGCCGCGCGTCCCCGCACTGGCCGCCGACATCGACCCGTCAATCACCCAGCTGCACAGCCGCTACTACCGCAACCCACAGTCCCTTCCGGACGGTGCCATCCTCGTGGTAGGCGCGGGAAGCAGCGGCCAGCAAGTCTGCGACGACCTCCGCGAAGCAGGCCGAGACGTCTTCATCTCGGTCGGCCGACACAAGACCGCCCCCAGGTACTACCGCGGCGCGTGCGTGCTCGACTGGCTGCAGTTCCTGTCCATCGAAGGCCAATTCGAGTCCCCCGACCTAGGCCGCGGCGTCTCGCCGTCCCTAACCGGCGCATCAGTCCTCAGCGGCCGGGACGGCGGCCGCGACCTGAACCTGTCCATCCTGGCCCAAAAAGGCGTCACCCTGGTCGGCTCGATCCGGAGCGCGCAGGGCAAGGTCCTGGAACTGGAACAGAACGTCCGCGAAATCGCCCACGCCGCCGCCCGCGCGGAAAAGAACCTCCTGGAAGCCATCGACGCCGCCATCGAAAAGCGCGGCCTGACCGTCCCCGCCCCCACCCCCGCCAGCCTGGTCGACGACTCGCTCCTCGGCGGCTACGAGCCAACCCTGGACCTCATCGCCGAAGGCATCACCACCATCGTCTGGGCAACCGGCTTCGTGCCGGACTACCGAGTCCTGCCCAGCGAAGCCCTAGACGAGAACGGCGTGCCCATGCACAAAAAGGGAGTCGGCATCCTCCCCGGCCTGTTCTACGCAGGCCTGCCCGAGGGCCGCGTCGTCCGCCCGCTGCTGATCGGAAACGCAAGGGCCAACGGAGAGTTCATCGCCCGCCAGATCCAACTGGACAACCTCCTCCGCCACGATTCCCCCGCCTTCGCCGCCCAAACCCGCTGGACGACAGAATCCCTGGACGTGGTACGGAATCTCGGCGGGGCGTAACAGACGCCCCCGTAGCGGTACGCGGCTCAGCCTCACTGAGCCGCGTACCCGCGTCGCGCTGGTTCGGCGGCCGAATTCGCTGTAGATGCGAGCAGCCTCGCCGCGGTCAGATTCGGCCTGGCTGTTGCGGGCCCGTTTCCCCGGGCCTGCGGCGATAGCGCCGACGGCATTGTCTGGATCCGCGATTCAGACACACGACTTCGTCTCCAAGCATTGCCTTCCGCGAACCAAGATCAAGGAGAGGCTCCGAGACAGCATGAGCAAACACCTCCTTCCGGAGGGATGCCTTGTGCAAGCCCTCGATGGGCATGTCGGCCCTACAGCGCCTTCTGCGTCAGATCGCGGTTAAGGAGCCGCGGCACGACGGTGAGTGGGTTGAACTTGCGCAGCGCGAAATTCCACCTTGAGTCAGCGTCCGCCTCAGCTCTGCTTGCAGCAGATACGCCGCTAAGGCGAGAGTCGGCCTGCGTGTATCGAACGTGTCGAATCACCGACAGTCTCCGAGCCCAGCGCATACGATTCGGATGCGTAGCCGGATCACGCTGCATGTTTTGCCCAGCCGGGCTTTCAACGCATCCAGTTCCTCGAGCGACTCGTATGGATGCACGCACGATTCGAAGGAACCGTCAGCGAGCTCAATTGACAGGAAGGCGAACACCAACGCAGGGCCTTGGCCATTGTTTCGCCGGTCTGCCTGTTGGTCATCCGAAACCGGTGCTCTGCCTACGCACGAACCTGACCACCATCGTTAGAAATAGTTTGATTCCTAGAACCAGTTCGTCAACAGTCAGACGCTCGGCATTCCTAGAGCGAGATCACACCACCTCCCGTTGCAAGTTAACGACGACCAGTTCATCACGGGCACGAGTGGCAGCCACGTAGCGCAGCGATCGACGACGGAGATCGGCGTCAGCTCGTTCCGACGGAGCCAGCGCTTCCAAGCGTGCCAGTTCCATCGGGGACGGACGGTCGGCCGCGATCACGACCTTGGAGAATTCGGTTCCCTTGGCACGGTGCATGGTCATGACTGCCACGCGTCCCTCTGGTGGCCGGTCACGATCGACAGCGCGAGCACCGACGCCACGTTCGGTCAGCGCCGTCACCACCCGGTCACGATGGAAGCGATCCTGGACGAGGACCGCTACGGTGTCGGAATCGGTTCCAGCCTCAACCCAGGCCTGGACTTGGTCGCCAATGACCTGCAATTCAGCATTGAGGGATTCGACAGGAATTATCGTCGGCTCGGGTCCGGTGCGTGCCGAACGGTAGCCGGTGGTCTCCGCCTGGTCTTCCAGATCGAGGTACTGCCCGCCTTCAATGATGTTCATCGCGTAGTGCAGGTTCTGCGCGGTGGTTCGGTAGTTCAAGGTGAGTCGCTGCGAACGACCGACAATCGCCACGCCGTACCGGCTCAGCACCACACGCGTTCCGTAGATGCGTTGGTGTGTGTCCTCGGCTATGAACAGATCGTCCGGATGCTCCCTGGTGACAGCACGCAGCAACTGCCAGTGGCTTGGCGAGAGGTCTTGGCCTTCGTCGATAAGCACGTGGTCGGCGGGCTTGTCGGCCTGCTTGGCCAGATGTGCAGCGGCGACGGCGGCAGCCTCGGCGAAGTCGAGGCTGCCATCGATACGACTCTGCGCTCGATATGCTGCGATTAGCTCCCACACGGCTGAGCGTTTGACTCGATCGAGTGCCACGCCCCGGCCAGGCCGGCGCACCCGGAGGTATCCCGCCTCGTCGTGGATCTTATTGGGCAGCACGACGTGGCCGTACTCGCTGGACAGGAACGACTCGTTGGTCAACTCTGGAGGAAGTGACGTACCGGTCGACTCGACGATCTCCCGCCATCGGGTGCTGGTTGTTCGCGCTAGCGGCGCGGAACGGTCTTCACCAAGCACCTCACGCACGCTGGCAGCCAGGCTGCTGCCAGCACCGCGCAGCACCGCAGAGACAAGCGCGTCCACACCTGTGACGTACACACCCGACTGGCCGAGTTTCTTCGTCTGTGACACTCGCGGATCAAGTTCTGTCAGGCTGGCGCTGAGTGTCTCGGCAAGGTTGGTGGTAAACGTGGTCAGTACGATTCGTGCGTTGGGGTCACGGCGAGCCAGTGCGCGCGCACGGTGCACGAGCACGACCGTCTTACCGGTACCTGCTCCTCCGGACAGCCTGAATGGACCGTTGTAGCTGCGTTCGACGTAGCGACGCTGCTCGGGGTGCAGAAAAATTCGCCAGGCTCCGAAATCGCCCCCTTCAATGACGCGACGCAGCTCGTCCTGATCACCGATCAGGGCGTACTGGAAGGCCGCTCCTGGTCGTTTCAGGGAGTGCAGAACGTCCGCGTCGGCATCGCCCGAGAGAGCGGCCTTTTCAAGGTCCATCCGCGCAACGACTGAATCGACGGTGTCACCAGCTGCGAGATCGACCAAGATCGTGCCTATCCAGCCGTCGTGCTGCTGAGCAAGATCCAACACGGCGTCCTCGTCGACGGCAGCGAGTGCCTGGCCGGCTATCTGCTCCGGCAGTCCGAGAGTCTCGACCAACGCGTTGCGATCATGTCCCAGACTTACGAGCAACGACTGGCTGGCCGGTGGCTTGCTGCCGACCGTGACTGGTTCTGCCGGTGGTTCGATCTCGGTGATCTGTGGCAGGCCGTTGATCGGGTTGACGCTCAGCCGTACCCGGCGCGCCTCGGCAATTGCGTCGTCATGCGGCCAGATGCCGTGGATGACGTAGTGGCGCTCACCGTCGCTGTCGAGGCGGAACATGACTGCTCGCCAGAAGAGGTCCACCCGGCCGGTGCGAACCCGTGGATCGGCAGCGTTCTCGATGGGTTCGATGTGCAGGCCGGACATAGTGTCGTCGGTCCCGAGTTTTTGCAGGAATGACATCGCCTTGCTGCGGATCGATCCGTCGATCTTGCTGGCCAGCTTGCCCATGATGATGGTCGGCATCGTTCCCCGAATTTCTATGCTGCTGCGAGTGCGTCGACGATACGTTCGAGTTCGGCTTCCACGACTTGCCATCCGGCCGCGATCAAGTCCTCTCGGTCCCGCTGGGGCGTGTGATCGAAGGCAACAGCGACGCGCTGTGCCGGCCAGCTGACATCGAGCATGATCCCGTCGGGGCCCTCGGTGCCGATCGCGGGTGGCGCAATTCCGCCATGCGCGGCAAGCTGAGTGATGATCTTGCGTTCGAGGTCCGACGTGGCAGCGTCGTATACGTCCGCCCAGACACCGAGTGGCCTGTCTTCCCGAGTTGGTTCCGCCACCAGTGTCGCCACCGGGGTGACCTGACTGGTCGTGGTGATCACTGTCGGCCAGTCACGCGCGGAAAGCGCGTTGGCCAGCCGCAGCCAACCACGCCACGCATCGGCGTGCGCATCTTCCAACGCCTCGTCGCGGTCGTCCAGCACGACCGCCACTTGCACCACCATGGTCGGCAGCATCTCGACGACGGCGGCGAGCGCCCCCGCCCGGTAGAGGTGAACCTTGCGATCGCCAACGGGGAGGTGTTCGTCGAGCAGGACCGCTCTGGCAACGACCTCAAGGGCGACGGTGTCGGGGACGGTAACCGGTTGAGCGCCGCGGGACAGGAACATTGGCACCGCCCGGCTGACGGCGCGAACAGCGTCCAGTGCCGGCGCGAGCACCCAGTCGACCAGCCAATCCACCGGGCTGCGCCCGAGTGCCCGGTACGCCTCCGGCGGTGCCTGGAACTGCGGCACATTCAGGAAACTTCCCGCCAGATCCGGGTGGTACCAGGGCGGCTGCTCGGTCGGGCCGAGGTCAGCCACGGTGACGGCGACGACGAGCACGCCTGCGTCGCGCAAATTCGCGCGTTTCGCGGCGTCGTCGGCAAGCCGGTTGCAGGTCGACGTGGCATGGTAGGCCCGGCCGTCAGTGAAGATCGCGACGTCCGGAACGTTCATGTCGTTGGTGTGCAGAAGAAAGTCCGGTCGGGAGTCGACCACATTAGCTTGCGGGGTCAGCGTCCATTGCCGGTGCCCGCCGGGCAAGGTGAACCGGACGACGTTCCCGGTGGGACCGGGAGTCTCGGTGACGGTGGCACCCGCGCGGCGGAGCTTGCCGACGAACAGCCGGTGGAACGCACGCTCCAGATGGGATTCCGGTTCCTCGTGTGGTGCCACTTCGGTCACCGTCCAGGTCGTTCCGTCTGCGGTCGACGCGTCGTCAGGCAAGCCGAGCAGGGTGCGCAGGTGCCGCTCCGCCGACGACCTGGACGCTCGGCGGACCATCCCAGGAGCCACGAACGGCAGCAGACAGCGATGGCAGGCCAGACGTTGCTCATGCCTGCATTCGCACTCACGAACCCGTTGCCAGGCAAGCACCAGCAACTCACGCAGCCGCTCCGGGTCGGCGGTTTCGGAGAGATAACCGGTACCGCCGGGCACCACGTCGTGCAGCAGGATCGCGTCGTGATTGTCGGTGCCGTCCGAGTGCGTAGGGTCCACCACGAACTCGACCTGGATGTGGTCTGGGTGACCACCCAGGCTTTCGCGCAATCCGAGCAGCAGCGCAGCACCGATGCTGGGAACCGCGAAGTCGTCACCAAGGGTGACCACGCGTGGCAGCCTGATCAGCAGCCCCTGAGTGCGCAACGTTCTGGACAATGCGATGGTGCTGGTCACCTCGTCCGTCGCCGTCCGATAAGGACACCAGGGCCGGTGCTCGTGCGGCCGGTTACGACCGGTCTCGGTGTCCTTCTTCCCGCATCCGGAGCACACCCGGAACAGCAGGCCCTGCCGCTCCTCACCGCTGATCGTGCGGGTGACGCCCTGTCCGGGTGAGCCAAGATTGATCCAGCGCAGGTCAACGCTGCGCAGGTAGGTACAGCCGAGCCCGGTGTCCTCGACAAACCAGCGACGCACCGCGTTCGCCGGGTCGATGTCGGCGGCGGTGACGATATGGAACGCAGCCCGGTCACGGTCGTCACGACGGTCGGAGATCGCCACTTCGTCCCGCCGGACCTCCGCGGAGACCCTGGTCAGCTCGACCATGTCGAGGCGTTGCCCGGTGTCCGAAATGCCCCGGCTGCCGCATCGGGGACACGGCGGGACGGGCAGGTCGCGGCCGGTCTCGGCGACGTCCGCAGCATAGCCACAGGATGGGCAGAACGCCCAGGTACGAATGGACGCGCCGTCGAGGCCCAGGTCCACCGCATCGATGGTGATCTCCCAGCCTCGAGCGTAGAACGTGGCACCGGGAGCGAAATCACGCAGCGCCAGCGCGGAACCGCGATTGAACTGGGCTGAGCCGTATTCGTGCGCGCCGGTGTCCGGGTCCGTCCAGGACAACCCGACGTCGAGGGTGACCGAGTCGTCAAGCAGCGTGTAGTTGGGGAATAGTCCGTACTCCTCCAGCACGCTGATCCAGTAGGTGCCGCGCAGGTGCCCGAGCTGCCCGGCGGTGAGCTTCGCTGTGGCTTTCGCCGAACGCAGCGCTTGTTTGTCGTCGTCGGTGGCGGCGGGGGAAGCAACCCTGGCTTCGAGATCCGGCAGCAACTCGGTAATCGCTTCCGCCCGTTGTTGCAACGTGCCCACTGTGGCCTGCCAGCGTTCGCTTGCGGCGTGCACGTGTGCGGCGAAGCCGCTCGTTGCCTGCCCGGAGCTTGGCCGAAGCCACTCGCGTAGTTCCTCGACGACGTCGTCAGGCAGGTTTGCGAAGGTCGCTGTGAACGCGGCAAGGCGCTCGTCCGCACCCCGCTCAGCATGCCGGACGAGTTCGCCAAGGAAGGTACCTGGTCTGTCCGACCCGATCGCGCCGATCGCGGTGCGCGGGTGCGGGCGCCGGGGATCGCGGGCGAACCCGTCGGCGAGGTATGCGATGTATTGGCGGCGCAGGATCTCTTCCGCGGCAAGGTAAGTGGCGGGCGGGCGAACCTCGCCGTCCACGACAGACAGCGGATCGCCGATCTTGGGCAGCTGGTCACCACGTCCGGTGACGAACGCCAGGTTCAACGCATTGCCGGTGAGCCGCCCGGCGCGGCCGACGCGTTGCAGATAGGAGGCCACGGTGCGCGGCAACGAAGCCAGAAACACCGCGGACAGGTCGCCGATGTCGATACCCATCTCCAGCGTCGGCGTCGCGACCAGCACGTTCGGTGCTTGCGGACTGCCTGCCGCGTTGCGGAACCCGTCCTCGTAGGACTGCCGGGTCTCGTCGTCGAGCAGGCTGGTGTGTTCACGGGCGACGACGCGGCGCATGTCCGGTGACGTGTAAAGACGCCGGTAGAAGTTGTCCGACGACTCCTCCTCCCGCAATCGACCACGGCAACGGACGTGCAAGCAGGGCGCCGCGAGCAGCTGGTCCACCGTGGCTGACGAGCCAGGCGTCACGGCGCGGCAGGTGTCGCATACCAGCAGCCGGGGCTCGGAGTCGGCAGGCGAGACCACCACCCCCGCAGTGGGGATGGCGTAGACGATCGCGCCGTTGTCACTGATAGTGGTGGACAAGACGCCGTCGCGGGCGAGCCGATCGAACAACAGCTTGGCCAGCCGTCCGCCGTCGAGCGGGGATACGTCGAGTACGCGGCTGGTCCAGCGGGCGTACCAGGATTGGGATCCGGTGACTGCGTCGACACCACGCCCGGTCGCGCCGGTCCCACCGACCCTCGGATATGCGGGGGCGGGCCGGGTCCGGGGGAATGCGGGCATGCCCTCGCTGCGCGGTCGGCCGCCCCAGATCGACCAGTCGTGGCCGTCCTCGGCCCGTAGCCGAGCGAACCAAGGGTGGTCGATGGCACCCTGCGCGCGCATCCGGTCCAGCACACCACGGACCCAGGCGATCATCGTTGCGTCGGAGCGCGGTTGGCTGTCGAGTTTCTCCTGCCAGGACGTGCCAGCCAGCGCGGCTCGCGCGATACCGGCGATGCGTTGCGACGTACCGACTTCCACCTCGACGGCGACCGTACCGGTGAGTTCCAGCGTGCGGCCGGTCCGTGAATTGAGCCCGAACTCCAGTGCGGCAGCGAGTGCTAGGCGCTTCTCCACCCTGGACCGCACGGGCGCGCGCACCGAGCGCAGCGTCGGGGCCTGCCAAAACGGGACGAACGATTCCCGGTCGGCACAGTCCGGGGCGAGAATCCGATAGCGGGCGAACCGATCGTCGCCTGCTTGTTGGACCACCTCGTCAACCAGCGCATCCAGCGCAAGCGGGCCGTCGGCGACAGCGTCGGCGAACACCGAACGCAGGGTGAGGGTATGCGAGCGGGCCTGCACGAAACCGGCCCGGTGTGCGGCATCCTGCACCGAATCGGTGAATACGAGCGCCTTCTTCTCCCGTGCATCCAAGGCTGGCGTGCCGAACAACGTGGACAGCGACACCGATAGCAGAGTGGCGATCGCGCTGCCGAGGAACCGGATACCGTCTTCCTGGCTGCAAGAAGGGCACGTGTCCTTGGCTGCGTCGGCATCTGCGCCGGGGCCGGTGGTGGTGAGCACCGGCAAGATCCAGCCGTTACGCAGTTCTGGGTCGTCCTCGGCAACGCTGGTCAGCAATTCCCGGTGCCGCACGGAAAACCAAGTAAGTCCGTCGACTGGCCGGTCACTGTCCAGCTCGGCGGCAGCTTCGACTGGCGCGTAGAGCAACGCCCGGAATCGGCCTTCGCGGGCGGCGTGATTGCGCCGGATGTCGTCGTCTTCGACGGCCAGGCTAGTGCCGACTGGGGCGAGCCCGACACCCCAGCCCGACCGGCCGCAGTGCCGGCAGAAGATGGCCGGGAACGACGGCCGGACTTCAGCATCATCCGCGACGGCCGGGCCGTCGTCGCCCCAGCGGAACCGGGTGGTCGCGGCAGCAGTCCGGTCGATGCGAGTCAACTCGCGCACCCATTGGTGCAAGTCCACCGACAACGCTTCTCGGCCGGCAACGGCACGAACATGCCCGAGTGCGCCGAGCACATAGCCGACGAACTTCGGGTCGGTGCCCAGCACGTCGGTGGCCAGCTCGTCGAGCGCAATCGCGGATTCGGCGTGCCGGGCAAGATCGTGGACCAGCGGGTGCGCCCGGCAGGCGGCGTTGAGCTGTTCAGGGGTGGCGTTGGCGAACTTCGTCGCGCCAACACCGTAGAGCGCGCCAAGGACAGTGTGTGCGAGTTGCTCCCCGGTTGGGTCGTGCCCGAGCGCCTTGATCTCGCCCATGATGTCCGGCACTTTGAGTTCGGCCAGCGGGATCGGGGGATGTTTCGTGTACGCGCCCGCGAACCATTCGTCGAGGCCGAGCCGGGTTTCGGTGACTACCGCGTCGGCGTCGAATTCCTCACCGAACACGGTGGCAGCGAAGTCGAGCATGACCGTCGGGTCGCCCTTGTCCCCCAATGTCGCGGAGGTGGCAACCGGTGCGGCAAGTCCGAGCGGCCGTCGTCGCGCGGCGGCGTCGATAGTGGGGTCGTCGTCTTTCCAGTGGCTTTTCAACGCGAGGCCAAGGCGGCGCAGCAGCATGGCGACGTCGGTACCCTGGGCGCCGTCGTAGGTGTGGAACTCGTCGAGCACCACGTACCGCAGGCTGGTCGCAGACTGCCGCCAAAGCTCCTGGTCCTCGACGCGCAGCAGCAACTGGTCAAGCATCTTGTAGTTCGTGAGCAGGATGTCTGGCGCAGTGTCCTGAATGATGCCGCGGTCGGTAATCAGCCCCGCTTTGGTCACACTGGTGCGCTTCGGCCCGTCCTGGCCGGTGTAAAGCGCCGCAGTGACGTCGGCGAGTTCGCGGTGCGTGGTGAGCAGCCTGGTCAACCGGTCCGCCTGGTCGTTGGCCAGTGCGTTCATCGGGTACAGGATCAGCGCCTTGATGCCCTTTTCGCCGTTACGGAGGGCGCGCAGGACGTGGTCGATGATCGGGTACAGGAACGCCTCGGTCTTTCCAGAACCAGTACCGGTGGTCACCAACGTCGGCAGGGGGCGGCGATCCCGTCCAGCGGCTTTCGACGAGAGCCGAGCGAAAGCGGCGGCCTGGTGTCCGTAAGGCGGGAAGCCTTCGTACCAGTCGAGCGTGTCGCGCCAGCCGTCGTCGGCGGGCCGGAACGGGAGGCGGAGGCGGACGTACGGGCCCTTGAACATGCCGGTGTCCGGATCGGAGAGAAACCGATCGAGCGCTTCGCGTGCGTCCCCGTCAGTCAGCCCGAACGTTGTAGTCAGATAGTCGACGAGACCGGTCCTGATCCGGTCTGCCTGTAGCGTCGGCAGCAGCTCACTCACGAGCGCTCCTCAAGCCGCCGCTGGAATTCCGCGTACGCCACGCGCATGTCGTGCTCTCTGTCCAGCGTGACGAACGGCAACTCGTACGTGTAGGTGGTCCCAGCCTGATTGGTGGCCGTCCGCTCCTCCTCGGACATCCGCTCCCCCTTCTTTCGCCACACGGACAACACCGAATTAGGAACCAGTCGCCCGTTGACATCGTAGTAATAGACATTCTTGTCGTACCCGTAGAGCACCGAGAACTGCGTCCGGTAGATCGTGCACAACTCGGCGACGGTAAGCCCAAGCGCCAACGCAACCAACGCATCGATCTCCACCAAGCCCTGCCGCCGATCGACCGCGGTTCGAAGAGGCGTCTCGGCTGACCATTCAGCATCAATCCCACCAAGCGGCTTCCGTCGCGCATACTCATACCCGCCTGCCCAGGAATCGGTGCGGAACATCGGCGCGTAACACTCCTGCCACAACTCGCCATATGCGTCCGTAACACAGTTCAGCCTCAACACGCGAAGAATCAACTCTTCCCGCAAGGCAAAGTCGAGAACCATCGGCAATCGTGCAACGGTACTGAATCGGATATTCGCTTTCGGTGCAACCCTTACCGAAAAGTCAGACACCAATGACGACATCGTCGCCAGCAAGATTGCTAGGTCAGTCATAGACTTCCCAGGAACTCCGAGCGAGAACACGCCATCAATGTGCGCAGACCCCGGTGGAATAATGGAAGGAATCAGCGTTCTTTCGCCAGCATTGGCCGCCATCTTGCGCCAGGCGATGCGGTAGCAAGCTCGGGCTGGGCACTCGCCATCTTCACCCCAGTGGGTGTACTTTTGGTCGTAGCGAACTCGGTTGCCTCGCGGTTTGTAAGCGGTGACCGGTATCGCCTCGGCAGCCAACGCCTCAAAGTCCGTCGCCGACCAGTCGAGGTGATTCAGCATCGTCTCGTTCGGCGACTTGTAGAGCGGCGTCGCCACGAACAGATGCGGACCTTGCAGGATCACGTCATCCCACCCCGACGGCATTCCCCACTCTGCCTCGAAATAGCCCTTCGTTCGGTCATTTTTCTCATGCCAACCAGCAGAGAACTGAAGGTCGAGTTCGCCGATTCGCGGCAAGCGGGCAAGCTTATCGAGGACGGCGGCAGCGGAGCGGTTGGCAGCGTAGACCATCCGAGTTTCGCGAATCGGAACGTCGTCCGATTCGAGGACCGCGTGCCAGGTGGCCAGGGTGTCGTCAGTGACCGTCGCAACCCTGCTCCGGTGCGGCCTCAGATCCCAGTTCCCGTCGAGGTCCTTAAATCCCGGCTCGGGCCCGGATCCATCGTGTTCCTGCGAACGAATGGCCGTGTCGGGATGATACATCGAAACCGCACTTAGAAATTTTACACACCCTCGCGAAGAGCCATAAATATTCACGCCGTAATGCTTTTGATGTTGAATCTCAAAGAGTTGAAATTCATTGATAAACTCCCAGTGTCGCCTCAGTCGAGAATAGGCCGCAGCCCGCAGATCACCAGCTTCTTCGTCAGTAAAGTGGGATTCAAGACTGATCAAGCCAATGGTGCCAGGCGGCGAAACGTGCCGCCAGGTTTGTTCCATGAAGCAGCGGTAGAGGTCGGGTTGCAGTCCTTGTAGGTGCGGATACTGAGCCAATGAACCAGTGTATTCGGCTAGGCAGACGATGTCAGTGGTTCCGTCCAGCACCAAGTCACGGATGCCGCGCAAGGCCAGCGTCGTTTCGCGCTTCTCCGCTCGTTTCTCTTCTGACGGTTTGACGGCCAGCTGCCACCAGGGATCGCCTTCGGCCAGTAGCGCGTCCACGTCGGAGCGGGGGCGGACCCAGGGTGGGTTTCCTACTTGGAGGTCGAAGCCGCCCCTGGCGAAGACCGTGGCGAAGTCCAGGTTCCAGTGGAAAAAGCCCTGCTGCTGGGCGACCCGTTCACTTACCGCCAACCACGGGTGAGCACGGAGGACCATTTCTGCCGGCCAGGCACCGGAAAAGGTGAGTTCGAGGTCTTCCGCCTGGTTGAGTTCGTTCCAGTCGGCGGCCTGGGCGAAGGTCGGGCCCGAATTCTTCTTGCGGATCTCCGGGCTACGTCCGAGCAATGCCTGTAGCGCTTCGATCCAGTCGTCCAGGTTCGGGGGCGGTGTGTCGGTGGTCAGCGGCCAGAACCACAGGGCTGCCCAAGCGTCCATGACGCGCCGCAGGCGCTGATAGGCACCGTTCGGATCGGTCAACGCGACTTCAATCTGTTCGCGTTTCACCGCGCCACCGACAGGGAGATCGTCGGCACCCCAGACCAGAATGTCCCGCCGGATCTCCTGCTCGGCGATGTTCAGCCGGCGGTAGGCGATCTGCCAGAGGACTTCGACCCGGTGCGCGAGTTCAGTGAGCGCGTTCACCTGCTTCTGAGTCGGCTTCTTCCGGACACCGTTGCGCCAGTTCTTCATCGCCTTTGCCGTATCCGGCGCGAGCGCGGCGACTTCCTTCGCGTCCGCAGCGGCACCCCAGCCGTCGGCGGGCAGCAGGAAATGGTGGATGCCGTCGGCTGAGACCCGATCGTTGGCGATGTCGTCAACGAGCGAGGCGAGCGGGATGTCACGAGGAATTTTCGTGAGCCAGGACTTGGTACTCACCTGATTGCGGGTGTACACCGCGCGGCGCGCGCCGACCAGGGAGTTGCCCCGGCGTAAGTGCAGACCAAACCAGGGTGCGGACAGGCCGGAGACCATAGTGTCCAACCAGAGCGAGATCTCCGCTAGCTCCACCGCGGTGGAGTTCAGGTCGACCCCGTACACGTTGTGCAGGGCCAGGTACGCCTTCACCTCCTGCAGCCGACGCGGGTACTCGTCCGGGTCGATTCGGATGCCGAGTTCGTCCTGCTTGCGTTTGAGGTACTGGTCAGCCAGCTGCCGGACCGCTTCGATCGCGAATGCGCCGGAACCAAGCGCGGGTTCGCACACGGTGAACGTGAGGATGTCCGCCGCGCGCGTCTTCCCGTCTTGGTCGAGGAGTTCTTCGAGCGCCTGGCCGACTGTGAAACGAGTGAGAACTTCCGGGGTGTAGTACGACGCGGACTGCTGGCGTTCTCGGCCGGCGAGACGGAAAACGAACGAGCCCTTCGGGTGCAGCACCGGACGTTTCTCCCCGGTACGGGGATCAACTGTCTTCACGAAGTCGTCCTTGTGAATGCCGTCTGCTCGATCGACCGGCACCACCCAGGAACCCTTCGCCCCGTCGCCACCCTTGGCCACCTCGTACAGGTCGGTCTCGGCGAAGAAACCGGTGTAGGACATCAGGCCCTCGTACACCGCACCCAGCTGGTTGATTCCGAGTTCCGCGTAGGAAATGAAACCGCGGTCCTTGCCCCGAGATTCCTTGCTGAGCAGCAAATGCGTGAGCACTTGCTGCAACACGGCATTCCCAAGCCGCACCGCATCGATGTGCGCGGTTTTCGCGGGCTGGAATAGGTCGGCCCGCAAGGCATTGAACGTGAGTCCGCCCGCCGACTCCGACTCGTCGTCACTCGTCAACGGAACATGGCCGTTATCGACCAGCCGGAACAACACCGCGAGGGATTCGTACAAGTGAGTCCCAGTGCGAGCCTGCGGAGTGGCCAGCTCCACCTGGATCAGCTCCCGCAGCCGGTCGAGGCTATAGCCCTGATCGTATTCCGGGGCACCCACCGGGAGCACCCCGAGCTCGGGCGACGCCTCGGCATAGAGCAGGAACAGAATGCGATACAGGAACCGCAGCGACTGCTTCGCCAGCTCCTGCGCCTCGCCGGAGGGAAGCGGATCGAGCCCCCGAGCGCGGCGGCGGTCGAGCACCTCGTTGGCGATGATCTCGATCGACAGGCGAACGCCGTCGCGGAGATCCTTCGATACCCCCACCGTGTGCTTGACCGACGCCTCCAGCACGCCGTGCCACCAGATGGAGCCTTCCGCGTCCGGAGCGATCGACTCCACGGACAGGCAAGTGAGCGCCCGATCGATCTCGCCGGCCTTCTTGGTGTCGTTGCGTTCGCAGACCAATTGCAGGTCGACCGCCAGATAACGGCCCTCAGCCCAGCGCTCCCGCTCCGCCAGCAATGCCCATCGTCCGGCCAGCACCAGCACGAACTCCGGGGCTTCCTCGGCGACGAACAACGACGACGTCAGCCGCGCAACGGACTTGATCTCCTCACCGTTCTCGGTGAGCTGCACCGGTTCCGGCAACGTCACCGCGTCACGGGCAAGCAGATCCTCCACCGCGCCAACCGGGCGAGCGGAAAGCACCACCAACGCAGCATGCTTCTCGACTCCGGGAGCGGACACGCGCAGCAACGGGCCAGTCCGGTCGAACACCAAGCCGTGACCGGTCAAGCCGAGGATGTCGAGCAGTCGCTCGTGCACGTCCCCGGCGACATCGTCGGCGGTACGGCCGTCCCGAGCAGCCGCCTGCGCGGACGGGTCGAGTAGCTCGGCCATCACGGCACAATCGCGCTCAAGATCCTGCCGGGCACCGACAAACTTCGAACGCGGCGTCTCGCGGCCCTCAGCGGCTTCGGTGTCCCAGAACTTCCGCCGGTCCATCACCTTCGCGCGAAAGGACTCCTTGGTGGCGTCAGCGCTGAAGTAGTGCTCGGAGATCCAGCCTTCACCGACGACGATCGCATCCGAACCGGCCATCAGTTTTCTCCTTCGGATTCCGGAACAACCACCAGCAACGGGCGGACCAGTTGCCGGTCCGGGGCCATCGCGGCCACCATCGCCCGCTCCTGGTCGACAGTCGCCCGATGGACTTTGAGTTCGCTGCGCTGGATCAGGGCCTCAGCCTCGTCGTCCCAGTGGTCCAGCCGGGTCGACCATTGCTCGACCCGGTTCGCCACATCTTTCGCTGCCGCTTCGAACAAGGTGCGCAGGTGGCGTTCAGCCTGATGAACAGCCGGGGCGACGAGTCCTTGCAGGCCCGCGACGTCGACTGGACCAGGGTTTGTACGCGCCTGGTGCCAGCCGAGTTCCGTCAGCGCGTCGCGGACCGAGGCCATGCGGGGCGATCAACGCGAACGACGGGTTCTCCGGAGTCGGGAACTGCGCTGTCAGCCAGGCGACCGCGACGACCTGGCCGCGCTTGTTGGTCAACGTGCCGACCAGCAGCACCGTGGGCGCGTCCACGGCACCTCGCACGGCGAACACCTCGTTGCGGCCCAACGCGGCCAGCGCTCGGTCCGCCGCCCAGTCCAGCACCGGGTGCAGTGGCGCGAGATAGTGCGCGTCCGGCCAGCTCAGCTTCGTGGCGTCGCGCAACGCGGCAGCCAGCCGGTCCTTGCCGCGCGCCGGGGTGGTGGCCAGCACCAGCTTCTCGGTGACCTTGCGTTCGGCGAGGTATCGCTGCGGAAGCACATCGAAACGCTGCGCCAGATCCGGCGGCGGAACGAGTTCCGCGGTGCCGAAGCCGACATCCCTTCGCCAGCCGACACCGCCCTTCGCCGGTGCCGCGGTCGGGTCGATAAACGCCTGACGTAACGCGTCGTCCAGATAGGACACATCGTCCGGGTAAAGAGCGGGGCCAGTTTCAGTCGGCTCCGACAGTCCTGGCTCCGGCTGTGATGTGCTGGGAGTATCGAAGAGCTGGGCGAACAATGCGGTGAGGTCGTTGCCCGCGGCGACGTCCGTGACCGGGCGGACCACATCGTCGAGTTCCTTGCGGCCAGCCAGCACCATGCGAATGTCGTCCTCCTCGCTCTTCACGTCGTAGTGGCCCATCAGCGAGGCGACGTCGCCGAGCGCAGTGTGCGCCTCGTTCTCCTTGTCCAGCAGCCTGGCCAGAATCCGCACGTCACCGGCGAACTCCTCACCGTCCGGATCCAGCAGCAGCGCAGTGATCAGCGGCGGATTTTTCTGCCCGTACCGGTCGATCCGGCCGTTGCGTTGCTCGATCCGGATCAGGCTCCACGGGATGTCGTAGTGGATCAGGTGGTGGCATTGCGCGTGCAGGTTGACGCCCTCGGACGCGACATCCCCGGTGACGAGCACCCGCACCGGTGCCTGTTCCTGTTTGAACTGCTCGACGACCGCTTGCTGTTCGTCGTCGGCGAGCCCGCCGTGCATCAACGCCACCGCGTCGGCGGGCATTTTCAGGTCCTTCGGCAGAGTGCGGTGAAGCCAGCGCAACGTCTCCAACCGCTCGGCGAACACCACCGCACGCACCGGCTTGTTCTTGCCGACCCCGATCCGCTTCAGGTGCTCCACCAGCCGCTGGTACTTCGCCGAGGTCCGGCAGTTGTCGTTCAGCTCGGCAAGTTCGTGCAGAGCCCGGCGTTCCCGCGCGGCCCGGTCGTCGTCGCCGAGTCTGCCAAGCCTGCCGTCAATGCTTTCCCGCAAAGCGGCCGGTGAGGACAGGAACGCCTTGGCCAACGTCCAGGGAAACAGCGATGCATTCTGTCCCGAATACGGGCTCCCACCCGCTCCCGGCCACAGCCAGGTGTCCGCGAGTTCTCGGGCAACCGCGTTCTCCTCGGCCGTCGCCCGGACGAGCACATTCTCTGGTTCCTGCCGCGGAGCCCAGTCGGCACCGACGACCTGTGCGACCTCAGGGCTGTGCCGGTGCCTGCGCACGACCAGCCTGCGGACCTCGTCTTTGTCGAGCCGACCGTCCGGTGGGACTGCGGACGGGTCGAGCAGCCGGAGCAGTTCGGTGAACGAGTCCGCACGGCCGTTGTGCGGTGTGGCCGACGCCAGGATCAACGCCTCGGCGTTACGGGCGAGAATCCTCGCCAGCCGGTTGTTCAACGTCGCCGAGTTGGACAGGTTGTGTGACTCGTCGATCACCACTGCGTCCCAGCGCTGCTTGCTCAGGCTCGCCACGTAACGGTCGGACTTCAGCGTGTCGATCGAGATGATCGCGCGCTTGAAATAGGTGAACGGATTACGGGTGGCAGGCAACTTCTGCCGCACCCGCTGAATGCCCGCCGAGTCCAGCCGGACGAACGGCAACGCGAACCGGCACCAAAGCTCGTGCTGCATTTGTTCCAGCACGTGCCTGGGCGTCACCACGAGAATGCGTTCGCCTCGCCCACGACGCACCAGTTCCGAGAGGATCATGCCGATTTCGAGGGTCTTGCCGAGCCCGACCGCGTCAGCGAGGAGCAGCCGTGGCCGTAGGTTTGCTGGATCGAGCGCCTTGCGAACCGCCGACTGCTGATAACTCAACGCGTCGGCGAGCCCCCTTGTAGCCACCGACAACGCCTGCTCGCCGATGGGATGCGGGATCTTGCGGGTCGTCGACTCCAGCCACAGCCGGGCAGTGCGGTAACGCGGGCTTTCGTCGGCAACGACTGCAGCGTCGGCTGGCTCCAGCGGAACGATCTCGTCGAGACTGCGGTAGAATGACGCGCTGGTGTCCCTGACCAGCTCGCCAAGTCCTTGCACATGCACGAGCTTCCCGTCAGCGGTGTCTTCCACCGCGCTGACCAGCCATTCCTCTCCCCTGATCAGCACCGTCGAACCAGGCGCGAACGCATCGTCGTCGGCTTCGGGCTTCGTCGCCGTCACAGCTGCCTCTCGGTCGTTGTTACATCACTGATTGACATGGTCGACATCGCGGCGGGCTCGTTACCGGCTAGTCCGGGCCCGCGGTTTCGACCCAACCGTCCGCCTGCTGAGCCGAGACCAAACGGCGACGCCGGGTTATGAGCCGATTCGCAGGTAACCGCCGCGGCCGAACAGCGTGCCCCGGTTCAGAAACCGGTTAAAGAACCGGCACGACGGCTCACCAAGGTGCACGCAGGCGCTGCACGCTCCGCTACCGCGGCTGCACCCCGGATCCAGCGGACATCGGTGCTCGGTGTCCACAAATGCCGTGACCAAATCGTCCAAATTGGACTCGAACACGGCCTGCAAACCGCCGAGAACGAAGTCACCACGAGCCGCCGCATACACGAAAAACCCCAGGTGACCGGGCACCAGGTACTCGCTCAGCGCGTCTCGTTCGATGCCGGAAAACGCCGCGGTCTGCCGGATGAACCGGTGCGCATAGGTGTGGATCAACCGCAGCAGGTCCGCGCCCGGTGAAGTGGCGGACTGAGAGTCCTTCTTGTCCGGCGGTATTGCGGACTCCAGGATCGCCACCCTGGCCCTCACAGGATCGGTGGAGCCAGCCGGCCACCCGGCCAGCGCATGGCCGTTCCCGGTCAGCCAGTTCGCCACCCGCACCGGGTCCAGGCGAACCAGGTACGCCTCAGTCTTCGCTAGGTTGCCGTAGAGCCGATAACCGCCTCCACGCCGACGGAACGGCACCAGCGTGCACTTCGCCGGGTTGTCGTCGCCCCTGGTGAACCCATACATGGCCGTGAGGACCGGGAACCGGTCGACCAGGTCGAGTCCGTCGATCCCGGCGCGCGCCAGCGCCGCTGGGTAGGCCCTGCGATAGCGCTGATCGAGCTGGTCACCAGCCGTGGCGCTGCGCAACTCGGTGCTCTGCTGCCTGCATTCGGCCAGCGCCATGGCGATGTCGACAGCCGCGCGCTCAGCATCCTCTCGGCGTGATTCAGATAAGGAATCAACCGGATGCTCGCCGGGCTTGGCCAGTTGTCCGCCCTGCGCTGCCATGTTCGCCATATTTTCAGCGAACGTCTCGTCCATGCCGCCTTTGATCAGTTGGGCGAGTAAATCTTCCTTGGTCTGCTTCGCAACAACGTCCGCTGGACGCTGGGCGACGAGACCGTCCACCACCCACGCCAGCGCTTTTCGGGCACCGCCAGCCAATTTGAGATTCTCCCGATGTTCCGGGTGCGGCGGGTTGATCAGCACCATGCCTCGTGGCGTATAAACGGTGCGCGCCTTGTGCACGTTCCAGCGGAACGTGCCGTTGCCACACGGACATTGCCGGTTGAACCCTAGTCCGTTCATCGTCGTCATGCGGCATTCCGGACACACGAACGTGATGTCCGCCGCCTTAGCACTTTTCGGAATGACAACCTTGACGTCGTCGTGTGTGGCACACCGTCGGATCCACGGAACTTCGACCCGGCCGCAGTCGTGAATACCGACAAAATGCAGCTGTCCCCAACGGCGCTGTCCGCATTTACACGGCCTGTTCAGGGATTTACCAATGCGCTTGCAGGCACGGCACAACCACACCTCCGGATACCGTTCGACGGTGACGCCTCGCCGCTCGTCCAACTCGACGACGTCAACCGGTGCCCCACGAAGCAGTTCCGCCCCGACTCCGCTGTCTTTGTCTTTTGCGGTCCACGCCGCGATCTCGCGCAGCAAACTCCATCGCACCCGGTCTGTGTCCACCTCAATCGACATGGGTGCCGACCACTCGGTGACCCGGTAGATGTCGCCGCGAAGGTCGACAGTCTGATCCGGCAGAAACGTCCGCAAGATTTGGCTGCCGCTTCGACTTCCCAAAATCGTCATGTCGTTCCAAGCTCAATCGTGAATGGGTGCGGTCGCTTCGACGTCCCGCAGGCTCATCATCGGCGGATTCGGCCCGACCTCGCCAATGAAGTTCGTCTTCAGGGTCGGATCTTCGAGGTCGGCAAACCATTCCTTCAGCCAGTCGACGATCTGCTGCTGATGCAAGGAGTCCTCGGCACCGTCGAGGCCGAACACCGCCGCGACCGCGTTCGCCTCGTCCTGCGGCGTCAGCCCGATGGCGCGCAGGTAGTCGCGCAGCTTCTTCGGCGTACTCAACCGCTGCTTGCTCGCCGGTTCCCGGATCATCAACGTCCGAGCAGCGACTGCACCCGCGATCGTGAGATCGAGGACGCGACGGCTGCGCCTGGTGATCGGGATCGGATCGACGAACCGGTCACCCTGGCGCACATACGGACCGAACTGCCGGAACGTCTGAGCATCCCGCTCTCGGCCGATCTTGTGCAGCACGT
The DNA here is from genome assembly GCF_045278895.1 of Amycolatopsis sp. WGS_07. Taxonomy (NCBI): domain Bacteria; kingdom Bacillati; phylum Actinomycetota; class Actinomycetes; order Pseudonocardiales; family Pseudonocardiaceae; genus Amycolatopsis; species Amycolatopsis sp. WGS_07. The sequence continues at coordinate 1,632,839 of NZ_CP136053.1, forward strand.
ACACCAGGCCCGGCCGCGTACGGCCGACCCGGGCGGTCGTCTGGATGAACTCCGCGGTGGTCAGCGGCAGGCCGAGCATCACCATCGTGTTGAGCCGTTCGACGTCCACCCCATGCGAAAGCATCGAACTCGCGGCGACCACGTGCACCCGCTCGGCGAAGTCGTCCTCCGGCTTCTCCAAACGTTCCAGAATGGCCCGGACCTCGTCGAACTCAGTCTGGCCGGTGAGCTGTTCGACGTTGATCCCTTCGACGGTGTTGTTGCTGCCGAGACTCCGCCCGGCAGCTTCTACGTCGTAGAGCGTGGAGCCGTACACGACGTTGGTGCCATATTGGCTGACCAGCATCTCGGCGTGTTTGGGATCGACGCCTGCTTCCGAGCAGACCCTCACCGGGTCGTCGATCAACTCCCTGACACAGCGTTGCAACGTGTCGAGGGTGCGATCGCTGACATGTTCGAGAGTCACCCCCGAGGTGCGACGGCAACGAACCGGCGCAACGGCTGGGAGGTCGGCACCGTCCAGAACGACTCGCCGGCGCGCGGACCGGGCTGTGGGAACACCCGGCCTTCGCGCTGGTAAAGCACGTCGATCTGCCGTTCATAGCCGGTCAGCGTGGCGCTGCTGGCCACGATCTTGGCTCGGCTCCCGGTCGTTTCGTGCTGCAGATGATCGAGCAGGCTCTCGTAGTGCGCATCGACCGCGCCGAGGCTGTCCCGCAGTAGGTGCAACTCATCCTGGAGCCGTAGCGTCGGCGCGAACCGTTTCGGGTCCATCGGCAACTCCTGCAAACTGCCCTGGCAGTTCGGCACCAGGCAGCCGTTCGGCGACTTCGCGCGGTCCGCGTAGGTGAACCCGTGCCACTTCTCCGAACAGAACCTGCGAGGTGGACCAACCAGTCCACGCATGGCCTGCTGCATACCGATCGACGCCGCCTTGTCCAAAGTCCCGACCACCACTGTCGGCAGGAATCGGTACACCTCCTGGTCCACCACGTACACCGGGAGCGGTCGACTCACGGAACGACAACTCTTGTTGGTGCACCAGTGTTCGAGCGTCCAACGCTGCCTGTTGAAGTGCATGCGCAGGTTCTCGTCACGGCAGAACGGGCAGCGCAACAGTACTTGGTACTTGCCCGGCATCACCGGGCTGTCGGGGGTGACGTCGTCGTCCTTCGCCGTCGCTGTCGGCACGATCTTGTTGGGGGTGCCTGCCTGCCCGACAAGGAAGCCAAGGCTGAACGGCGCCCCACCGACCTCGTGGTTCTGACGCACGGTTTCCGCAGAGGCCAGGCTGTCGGCGAACCGTTGAGTCTGTTGCAAACTGAGCAAACGCAAAGGAAAACGGGACCAGGCCGTCACACCCATGATCTTTCCGGTGAGCCGGTCGTAGAACGCGGCCGTCAGCAACAACCCCAGGTACGTTTCGGTCTTGCCTCCACCGGTGGCGAACCAGACGGTGTCGACATACTTGGCTTCGTCCGCCGGTTCGGCCAGGAACCGGATCGACGACAGCAGGAAACCAACCTGGAATGGTCGCCAGTCCGAGTACTTGCCCAGGGTGCTGTCCCCGATCGCCTCGTTCATCAACTGGAACGCTCGCAACAGTGTCGGCGTGGATTCCAGCAACGCCAAACCGGTACGTAGCCGGTCCAGCTCGGCAATGACGGCCTGCGCCGACGTGTCGGCCTCGGCACGCATGTCGTCCGTCCAGCCCTTGGCATCATGCCGCTTGTCCAGCACGGCTGGCGACCAGTGCGCGTCGTCGTACTCAGCCAGCGCATCCACCAGCTTCGCCAGCTGCGGCAACGGGTCACGGGCTAGGGTCGCGAAGCTCAGATCCGGCTTCGCATAGGTATCGTCCCAGTAGGTGGGCCTGCTGGTTTGCACGCTGACGGTGTCCGTGCTGCGGAAGAGTCCTGGCTTCAACTCGTCAACCCCGACGTTGACTCCGTACGCTGGCACGTCCCGCTCGTAGCGGAAGCTGTCAGGAAGCGACTCCATCTGAAACGGCACCGTTGCCAGACCCGAGATTTCGATCTCGGTCTCGTACAGGTGCGAATCGGTGAGCCCCTTCTCCGGGCTGGTGTTAACCAGCTGCACCACCACTTCGGTCCGCTGGTGCCAGTCCTCCACCTCGACGCGTATCTCCGCGGTCAGACCCGGTGCACCCACGGCAGCGAAGGCTGCGGCCAGTTGCGCGGAGCCGAACGACCCGCCGTTGGCACCGACCAACACGGGCACCTTTTCTTCGACGAGGTCCGTGCGCCACCAACGCTTGTCCGGATCAGGCCCGTCTTTGTCATCCTTCACCCATCCCCTGGCGCGTACCGTCACAGTCATCGACCACGGCGGGGGGCTTGCCGGGCGTAACCGGATGCCGATAGCACAGGGGTCCAGTCGCTCGGACCGTTCGTCACCAGCAGCTTTCTGGATTTCTGCCTCACAGGCCAGCCGACCCAGCCAGAAGGTTCCCGACGGGGCAACCTCCAGGCGGTCCAGACCATCCCCTCGCCCGGCTGCGACGACGCGGCGGTCAAGCCAGTCGACGAACGCCTGGCACGCTTGTTCCGGCGACTGGGCGCTGCTGCCGTTCACTTGCTTCGATCCCCTCCAGGACAACGTCGGCTCAGCCAAACTTCGAGTCATCCATGATGTACGACCGCAAAGAGGTTGTACATCTGCTCTCGCGCAACTTGGTGAACGAACGCTTTTCAAGCTGCCGGATGCGCTCGCGGGTCACACCCAACGACGCGCCTATGGCATCGAGCGTCTCATCGTCGCCGGTACCGATACCGTACCTGCGTTCCAGCACCTGGACCTCTCGCACCGAGAGACAAGAGCGAAGCGCGCAGGTCAAATCCTCCCTCATCTGTGCATGGACAGCGATCTGCGCCGGATCGGTCCGCCCATCGCGGTCGTCCTCCGTGGCGAGTACGTCGGACAAACGAAGATCACCGTCGTCCCCCAACAAGCCATCGAGGCTGATCACTGGCTTGTCCAGGTCTAATAGCGCCTGAATCTGGCCCGGTTCCATCTGGGTTTCATCAGCGATCTCGGCCAACGCGGGTTCCCTGCCGAGCCGCCCGGTAAGATCACGCACCGCTTTCCGTACTTTCTGGACTTTCTCGTGCATATGAACGGGGATGCGGATCAACCTGCCGCGATCACCGATGCCGCGCTCGATTGCCTGCCTGATCCACCACGTGGCGTACGTCGAAAACTTGAACCCCTTCGACCCGTCGAACTTCTCCGCTGCCCGGATCAGGCCGCAGTTCCCATCCTGGATGCGGTCCAGGAACTCCACCCCAGACGACTCGTAATGCCGGAGCTTGGCGATTGACACCACTAGCCTCAGATTGGCGCACACCAATTCGTTGTGAGCACGTCGCCCGCGCTCGACCCGCGCCTGCAGGCTCCGGCGCAGAGCGTCTCCCAACGCGTCGACCGCGGGCTGGTTCAGCTCGCCTCGGGCTGCGACACCCTGCGAGATCAACGACCACAATTCGATCTCTCGCGGACCATCGATCAGGAGGCAACTAGCCAACGTCTTCAAGTACTGGCCGACCGCATCCTGATGATGCCCCAGACTCACCTCCCTCCGCCGCCGGAGCGAAGCGGAGTCGTCCGGCTCAACTCCAGCGTCTGCCAGCCGCTCCAACAGCTCGTGATGCTGGAAAGTACTGAACCCTCGCTTGCTGACGAGCAGTGCGATGTCTGCCTGAGTGAGTCGCTCGCCTTTCCGCAGCCAGTCCCCGAGCAAATCGTCGAACGCCTGTCCCACGGCGTCATCGGCACTCCGCAAGACGGTTGGTTCTGGCTCGTCCCCGAACATCCAGGCGAGGTCAACGCTAGGTGGCTCATCTGCGGAATCGGCAACCTCCCGACTCAGTTCGTCAACTGACGTGCCGGTAACTCCTTCACCGGTCGAGTTCAACTCGTCTTGCTCCAAAGCCCCCAACAACCGATCGACGTCGCGGTGGCTCAGACGATGACGTACGACGAACTCGCATATGATCCGCCGTCCCAGACGTCCGCCGTGATTCGTCGAGATCGAACGCAGTTCGTCGGCAAGACTGTCGACATCCGGCGCGGGGCGCGCAAGGGCCGCCATGGTCAAACCTCCCTTCGGTTCCAGAGAAACGTCGGGGAGAAACACCCCAACGTTAAACACGCAGGCGAGGTTGTTACCAATCGTTATCAAGACCGACGTTCCGCGCAAGTCTCGCCGGCAGCATCTCCGTCGCAGGTCCGAGAGCCAACTGGCCAAGTTCTTCGCGTCCACCGGATTTGCCGCCCCCCGGACCGAGCATCCGGTCACCCTCCGCAGCCCTAAATCGACTAGAGTCCCATCGTGACCGCTCGACCCTTGATGATCTCTGCTGTCGACCTCTTTTGCGGCGTGGGCGGCCTCTCGTATGGCCTGCGCGAGGCTGGCGTTCACATCGCCGCCGGCATCGACATCGACGCAGCCTGCGCATACCCGTTCCGCACCAACATTCGGGCACCGTTCCATCAGCAGGACATCCGCCATGTCGAGGCAGCCGATCTCGCAGCAATGTGGCCTGCCAAGGCCCGCATCCGTGTCCTGGCCGGCTGCGCCCCGTGCCAGCCGTTTTCCTCGTACCGGCGAGGCGTCGACACGTCGAAGGAACCCGCCTGGCCGCTGGTTGACGAGATGTTCCGGCTCATCGCCGGGACATTGCCAGAGGTGGTCACGATGGAAAACGTCACCCGCATAGGCAGTGCTTCGGTCTTCAGGAACTTCGTCACCGGCCTCCAAGAACTCGGCTATCACGTCGATGCTCAGTCCTGCTACTGCCCAGCACACGGCGTACCTCAGCACCGCAGACGAATGGTCCTCCTTGGTTCACGATTGGGCGAGATCACCGTGCCGAAGGGCACCCTTGGTCCCGAGGAGTACCCCACCGTGCGTCAGGCGATCCATGCTCTCTCACCGATAGCACACGGAGAAACAGACCCTCTGGATCGCCTCCACAAGAGCCGTAGTCTGAGCACGACCAACTTGAAGCGGATCAAGCGGTCCAAGCCTGGCGGGACATGGGAAGACTGGCCGGAAGAACTTCGATCCGCATGTCACCGGAAGGCGTCCGGATCGACCTTCCGCAACGTCTACGCGCGCATGGTTTGGGACGAGCCCTCGCCCACGATCACCACCATGGCATACAACTTCGGCACTGGCCGGTTCGGCCACCCCGAACAAGACCGGGCCCTCACCTTACGAGAGGCAGCCAACCTGCAAAGCTTCCCGCCGGATTACGAGTTCGTAGCCCCAGACGGGCCAGTCCAGTTCGCCCCGCTTGGCCGGCTCATCGGCAACGCCGTACCACCCCGGCTCGCCGAAGCCGTAGGTCGAACGATTGTGGATCATGCCAAAGCAACCGCTGGGAACTCGACCAACACCGCAGTCACTCGGCAGGCTAGCCGACGCTCAAAACAACGAGTCCGCCCTCGCGAACGCAACGGCTGATCCGATGCGAACACCGGGATGCCGACCGTAGGCGTCACCCCGCTTCAGCAGACGATCCGACTGGAGAGCATCCCTTTCGTGCATGGGATGGCAACGCGAGAGTCACCGGCCTGATAGCAGCGGGTGAAGTGATCATCGCTCGCGATCGGTGTCCCCGAGTAGCCCGGTGAACCGCCACAGCGCACCGCCATCAGCAATCTCGGTCCTCTTGTCTGGATGGTGTCGTTTACCGCACGTGCAGTAATGCTGGTTCACCGTCGCCGGAACTACGTCGAGGCGACCGACTTCGAGCAGCGAGGGCGTAGTGAACAGCACGCCGATTGCCACATTCTTGTCGCGGTGGGCGCAGGCGACACAAAGAAGCGAAAATGGCTCCGACTCTTGATGCAGGTCGGAGCCATTTTCTACTGTGGAGCTGAGGGGAATCGAACCCCTGACCTTCTCGATGCGAACGAGACGCGCTACCAACTGCGCTACAGCCCCTAGGAGCGTGAGCCCCTGTTGTTCAGTGCTTGGAAAGCTTAGCAGCGCCCTCCAGGCACCGAACAGCGGGGGTCACTCTCCGACCGCCCGGCGGTAGGGGCCCGCGCTGGGCTCGTCGAGTTCCTCGAAGGCGGGGTCCTCGTCGTCCAGGTCGACCACGACTGCCTGCCGGCGGATGCGGGACATCGGCGACGGCTTGCGCTCCACGATGTCGCGCGGTCCCTCAGGGGCGACGACCTCGACGTCCTCTTCTTCTTCCTCGAAGGAGTCATACGGCTCGTAGGACGCGGGCGCCTCGCGCGTCGACGTCGTCGCGTAGCGGGCCATCCGCCGCTGCCGGATCTCGTTCTCGATGCGGACCTGGCGGCGGAGGTACACGAGGTAGCCGACGAGGGCGAGGTCGACCGCGCCGTGCACCCACCACGCGAGCGAGAAGGCGAATCCGGCGATCGCGGCCGTGACGACGGCGGCGATCAGCAGGATCACGACCACCCGCTGGCGGAATGCGTACTTGGCCTTGGCCGCGATCTCCGCCGCTTCCGGGTCGAAGCCGCCCCGGCCCGGCCGGTAGCTGCGGCGTTCGCGGCGCGGTTCGGCGCGTTCCACTCGTTCCGCGCGCGAGGGCTGCGGGAGCGGCTCAGGCTCGGGTTCGGGCTCTTCGTCCAGGTCAGCGTCGAGTTCTGCCTCGAGTTCGGCGAGATCGTCCTCAACCAGAAGGCTTCGCATTGTCGGACACGGCGTCGTCCTCCTGTCCCTCGTTGCGCGCGCTGCCCCTTCGCACCACCCGGGCGGCCAGCGCGGAGGTAGGCGTCCGCGCGACTTGCTGGCGTTTGCGGGCCACCATGGGCACGAGAACGACGAGCCATGCCGCGGCGAGCGCGACGATGATCACCGAGCTGGGCATCTCCCGTCACCTCCCCCGATCCTCTGCTGTAGTCACGCTAGCCACAACAGTCACACAGGAGGCGCAGACTCGCCGGGTTCGATCACGAAAATGCATCACCGCATTAGGTGAATCTCACAGGATGTGGTAACGCGTGATCAACCTGGGACGCGTAGTCACCATCAGACCAGGTCGGCGCGCCCGGATGCCACCAGACGGGACACCAGGCCGTCGCCGGTCTCCTCTTTCGTCACGGCGAAACACAGGTGGTCACGCCAGGCTCCGGCGACGTCGAGGTAGCGCTCGAAGAGCCCTTCCTGCCGATATCCGGCCTTGGTGAGCACGCGGATGCTGGCGTTGTTCTCCGGACGCACGGTCGCCTCCAGCCGGTGCAGGCCGGCGGCATCGAAAGCGTGATCTGTCACGAGCGCGACGGCCGCGGTGGCCACGCCTCCCCGGACGATCTCGGCCGACACCCAGTACCCGATCCAGGCCGACCGGAGTGCGGCGCGGATCACGTTACCGACAGTGATCTGGCCGGCGAACTTTCCGTCCACCGTGATCGTGAACGGCAGGCATTGCCCCCGTCGCGCCAGCCCGCGCAGCGCCGCCCACTGCGACGGCCATGACCAGAACGCGTTGCGGTCGGCCCACGGCCCGATCCCGGTCGGCTCCCACTCCTCCAGGTGCTCGCGATCGCGCAGCCGCACCCGGCTCCACTCGCCGGCGTCGCGCAGCCGGACCGGGCGCACGGCGACCACGCCTGCCGGGATCCGCAGGGGTCCGAGCGTGGCGGGCCAGCCGGGGTGCCGGTTTTCGACCGAGTCGGCGAGTGCGGCCACGGATCAGGCGCGCTGGGCGAGGAAGGTGACCTTGACCTGGTCGCCCGCGGCCACCTCGGTGAGGTCCTCCTCGACGATGATGAGGCAGTTGGCCTCGGCCAGCGACGCCAGCAGGTGCGCGCCCGACGTGCCGAGCGGCTGCACCAGGTACTCGCCGTTCGCTTCGTCGCGCAGCAGCTGGCCGCGCAGGTAACCGCGGCGGCCCTTGGTCGAGGTGATCGACGACAGCAGCCGCGCCCCGACCACCCGGCGGTGCGGGTTGCGGGTGCCGCGCGCGGTGCGGATCAACGGCCGCACCAGCACCTCGAACACCACGAGCGCGCTCATCGGGTTGCCGGGGATGAGGAACGTCGGCACCGAGTCCGGGCCGAGCCTGCCGAAGCCCTGCACCGAGCCGGGATGCATCGCGACCCTGGTCAGGTCGATGTGCCCGAGATCGGACAGCGCGGCGTGCACCTCGTCGCCGGAAGTTCCGCCCGCCCCGCCCGCGACGACCACGATCTCGGACATCAGCAGCCGTCCTTCGACGACCTCGCGCAGCCGTTTCGGGTCGCCCGGCACGATGCCGACCCGGCTCACCTCGGCGCCAGCGTCGCGCGCGGCGGCGGCCAGCGCGTACGAGTTGACGTCGTAGACCTGGCCGACCGACGGCGTGCGGTCGATGTCCACCAGCTCGTCGCCGACCGACACGATCGACACCCGCGGCCGCGGGTAGACCAGCACCTTCGCGCGGCCGACCGCGGCGAGCAGCCCGACCTGCGCGGAGCCGATGGTGTCGCCCTTGCGCACCGCGACGTCGCCGATCTGCACGTCCTCGCCCGCCCGGCGCACGTAGCCTGCCGACGGCACGGACCGGGTGATGGTGACCTTGGCCTGGTGGCCGTCGGTGTAAGCGGTAGGGACCACGGCGTCGGCGAGCGTGGGCAGCGGCGCGCCGGTGTCGACGCGCACCGCCTGCCCGGGCTGCAGCCGCCGCGGCTGACGCGAACCGGCCGGGATCTCGCCGACGACCGGCAGCTGGACCGGTTCCTGTCCAGCCGTTTGCACGTCAACGCTGCGGACCGCATACCCGTCCACCGCGGCCTGGTCGAACCCGGGCAGCGCGTGCTCGGCGACCACTTCCTCCGCGCACAGCAGGCCCTGCGCCTCGGAGATCGCGACGCGAACCGGCCGCGGGCGCACCGCGGCGTCGAGGGTCAGCGCGATCTGCGCCTCGACCGAGCGGAAATCTCCCGACTCGACGGATTCTTCCGCCGGGGCAACGATTTCCGCCGATTCCGCAGCGGCGACCGCCTGAACCGCCGGTTCGGTCGCGGGGTCTTCGGCCGGGGTGACTGGAGTGGAGTCGAGAGAGTCCGTCATGGGCGATCGTTTCCGATCCGTTCGGTCAGCCAGGTGCGCAGCGAGGGCCCGTAATCCGGGTCCTCGAGCGCGAAATCGACGGCGGCGCGCAGGAATCCGCCGGGGTTGCCCAGGTCGTGCCGCCCGCCGCGGTGGACGACGATGTGCACCGGATGCCCTTCCTGGATCAGCAGCGCGACGGCGTCGGTGAGCTGCAGCTCGCCGCCCGCACCGGGCTCGATCCGGCGCAGCGCGTCGAAAATCGCCCGGTCGAGCAGGTACCGCCCCGCCGCGGCGTAGGTCGACGGCGCGTCCTCCGGCTTGGGCTTCTCGACCATGCCGTGGACCTGCTTGACGTCCGGGTCGCCGGTGTCGGTGACGTCGAAGACGCCGTACGGCGAGATCTGCTCCTTCGGGATGTCGAAGGCGCAAAGCACACTGCCGCCGTACTGGGCGCGGACGGCCGACATCCGGTCGAGGACCCCGGCGGGCAGCACCAGGTCGTCGGGCAGCAGCACGGCGACCGCGGTGTCCTCGTCGGTGAGATTCGGCTCCGCCTGCGCGACGGCGTGCCCGAGCCCGAGCGCCTGCTCCTGGATCGCGACCTCGACGTCCAGCAGCTCCGGCCCGCGACGGACCTTCGCCAGCAGCTCGGTCTTGCCCTTGTCCTCGAGCGTTTTCTCCAGGTCCGGCTTCGCCTCGAAGTACCGGACGACAGCTTCCTTGCCCGGCGAGGTGACGATCACCAGCCGCTTCGCACCCGCACTCGCCGCCTCCGCGGCGACGATCTCGATCCCCGGCGTGTCGACCACCGGAAGCAGCTCTTTGGGCACCGCTTTCGTCGTCGGCAGGAATCGCGTGCCGAGGCCTGCGGCAGGCACGATGGCGGTTCTGAAGGTCTGGGTGGTTGAGGCGCCCGTCATGGGCGCAAAGCCTAACCTGGTCTCATGCACGAGCCGGGCAATGAGACCCCGAGCAAGGCGGAGTGGCGGACACGAATCCTTCGCACCCGCGCCGAACTGCCCCCCGAAGCCCACGCTCGCGAGGCAGCCGCCCTGGCGACCGCGGCATCGTCGATCCACGCGGAAACGGTCTGCGCGTACCTCCCTTTCGGCACTGAGCCTGGTCGAATTTCCCTGGTGAACGCCCTGGTCTCGGCAGGTGCCAGGGTCCTGCTGCCCGTCATCCCGGACACTCCCGGCCCACTCGACTGGGCCGAGTACACCGGCCCGGACGCCCTGGCCCCCGGCCGCCTCCGCGGCGTCCTGGAACCGTCCGGCCCACGCCTGGGCGTCGCGGCGGTGGAGACGGCACAGGCGCTGCTGATCCCAGCCCTGGCCGTCGACCGCCACGGCACCCGCCTCGGCCGCGGAGCCGGCTACTACGACCGCACCCTGGCCAACGCGACAGGCACCGCCCGCGTGGCTGTAGTGCGCGCAGAGGAGCTAGTGGACCGTCTCCCGGCCGAACCCCACGACGTGCCCATGACCGCCGTCCTGACGCCCTCCGGCCTCATCCAGCTACCTGCTGCCGCCGCGGCCTCGTGAGGCAGTGGTCAAGACCACTCGCCCGGGCGCGCCCGTCCTCCGACGCCGCCTGAGCCGGGGCGACGACCGCTCGGGCCGGACGTCCCCGCCACAGAACGTTCAGCAGCGACCACACCACCAGCCTCAGCTGACACCCGACGGCCACGGCTTGAAGCCGTCGGCTGACTACGCCACCACCAGCGTCAGCGGACGCCCGACTCCGCCAGCCGCCCACCGCCAGCCGCCAGCCGTCCGCCGCCTGGCGTCCACAGCCAGCCGCCCACCGCCCGGCGTCCGCTGCCTGACGTCCACCGCCTGGCGTCCACAGCCAGCCGTCCGCCGTCCGCCGCCTGGCGCCAGCCATCCGCCGCCCGGCGTCCACAGCCGCACGAACCACCCAAACCGCACATCCGCACCCAACCCACGCCGCCAGCCACACCCGGCAGCCGCCGAACCCGCCGCGGCCCAGCAGCCCACAAGCACCGTTCTGGCCCCACCTGAGCACCCCAGCGACGGCCCAACCGACCGAACCAGCCGCAGTCCAGCCGAACAGCCACCCCCTCGACAGGCACCCTGACCAGCGCTAACCCGCCGCTGCCCCTTCCGCCACAGCACTGTGAGCAAGGGGTAATTGCGCTGGGGGAATGTCGTCCAGCACAATTGGGTTAGCACTCTTGTAGGTCGAGTGCCAGTGCATGAAGGAGCTTCAGTGCCCACGTACCAGTACGCCTGCAAGGAATGTGACCACCGCTTCGAGGCGGTGCAGTCCTTCTCCGACCCCAGCCTGACCGTCTGCCCGCAGTGCTCCGGTCCACTGCGCAAGGTCTTCAGCTCAGTCGGCGTGGTCTTCAAGGGCAGCGGGTTCTACCGCACGGATTCGCGTGATTCGAGCAAGTCGAGCACTTCCGCGACCCCGGCCAAGTCCGAGAGCGCCAAGTCCGACTCGTCGTCGACCACCTCCTCTTCCTCGTCGTCGACGTCTTCTTCGTCCTCGTCCACATCTTCCGCCTCGAGTACGACGAAAACGGCTTCCACGCCCTCCTGACCCCCGAGTTATCCACAAGGGGCCAGTTGTCCACAGGTTCGCGAATCGGCTCTTCCGGCCGGTTCGCGAGGTCCTTAACGTCGGATTCGTGCGGCATCCCGTCGCATCGGAACCGACGAGGGGACAACCGTGAACACCTTGCTCAGCCGCCTTCCCGCGCTGCCTGACCTCCGTCTGCCGCGCGGGCGGCGAGCCCGGATGCTCCGCCGGTGTCTCGCGGCGGCCCTGTTGCTGGCCGGCCTGCTCGTCCTGTTTCTCCCGCCTTCCGCGCGAGGCGCGCCCGCCACCTCCACGGTGGTCTCCGCACGCGACCTGCCCGCGGGCTCCGTCCTGCGCGCTGCGGACGTACGGACCGTCGCGCTGCCGGATGACCTCCGCCCATCCGGCGCGCTGTCGGCATCCGACGCGGCAGTGGGCCGGCTTTTGTCCGGAGCCGCCCGGGCCGGCGAGCCCATCACCGACGTCCGGCTCCTTGGCAACAACCTCCCCGTAACGGGTGAACCCGGTGCGGTCACTGTCGCCGTCCGGCTGGCGGACGCAGCGGTCGCCGAGCTGCTTCAGCCGGGACAGCGCGTGGACGTCGTCGCGGGCGCGGATACCACAAATTCCGCGTCTGTGCTGGCCAGAGGGGCTACCGTGGTCACCGTCCGGCGATCCGACGACGCCGGGAACCGCGCGCTGGGCCCGCCGCAGAAGGGTCCGCTCGTCCTGCTCGCGCTGCCGATGGAGGGTGCCACGCAGGTCGCTGCTTCCTCGCTCGAACGACCGGTAACGGTTACTCTCCGCTAACCCGACCCTGTCCCGACGGGCGACGGCTGTCTGAGGACGGCCAGACGCCCGTCCTGATTTCCCTGGGAGCAGCAGTGCTGAAAGGTTTCAAGGACTTTCTGATGCGCGGCAACGTCGTCGACCTCGCGGTCGCCGTCGTGATCGGCGCCGCGTTCACCGCGATCGTCACGGCGTTCACCAACGGCCTGATCAAGCCGTTGATCAACGCGCTCGGCGGCTCGGACGCGGCGAAGGGCCTCGGCTTCAACGTCCTGCACGGCAACGACTCGACGTTCATGGACTTCGGCGGCGTGATCAACGCGGCGATCAACTTCGTGATCGTCGCCGCGATCGTCTACTTCCTGATCGTCCTGCCGATGAAGCACATCCAGGAGCGGCGCAAGCGCGGCGAGGAGAAGGGTCCGGCCGAGCCGACGGACGTCGAGCTGCTCACCGAAATCCGCGACCTGCTGCGCGCGCAGCAGGGCAACGGCCCTTCCAGCCGCGGCTGAGGGGTCACCGATCGTGATGCGGGGGCCGGTTCTCGAGATACCACGAATCCGGAGTGGTCTCCGGGCCCCGGCCCCGCTCATCCGACGTGGTCTCCGGCAGCACGTCGCCGAAGACCTCGTCGACCCGGCGGCGGCGCTGGGCCTCGGTCACGCGGGGGCGTCGTTCCTCGTGCGGCATGGGTCCATCGTCCCACCTGCTGTTTGACAAGTGCAGAGAGATACCCGGCCGGCCTCAGACCTCTTCGAGGCCGGAAAGCTCGTCGATCACGTGCGGGACCAGCGACGAGAGGGTCGCCATGCCGTCGCGCACAGCCGCGCGCGAGCCGGCGAGGTTGACCACCAGCGTGCTGCCCGAAACGCCGGCCAGACCGCGGGAGATCCCGGCGTCGACCGCGCCCGCGGCCAGCCCCGAGGCGCGCAGGGCCTCGCCGATGCCCGGGATCGGGCGGTCGAGGACGCCGGCGGTCGCGTCCGGCGTGCGGTCGCGCGGCGACACTCCGGTGCCGCCGACCGTGATCACCAGGTCCGCCCCGCCGATCACCGCCGTGTTGAGCGCGTTGCGGATGCCCGCGGTCTCGGCCTCGACGACCACGACGCCGTCGACGATGAACCCGGCCTCCTCGAGCAGCTCGGTGACGAGCGGCCCGGAGGTGTCCTCGTGCTCCCCGTGCGCGACCCGGTCGTCCACAATCACCACGAGTGCCCGGCCCAGCCGCTGTGCGCTCCGTTCCATGCCGACACCGTATCCGGTTCCGGGCCCGCTTCGCCGCCACGGGCCCGGTGATTTCTGACGATTCGGTGACGTGGTCCGCGCGGGCCGCGCGGACGACCGGGCGGGCGGCTTACCGTCGGCCAGGTGCGAGTGCTCCTCACCGGCGGCGCCGGGTTCATCGGGTCCCGGATCGCCGACCAGCTGGCCGACGACGGCGACGAGGTCGTGGTGCTGGACAACCTGCTGTCCACCGCGCACGGCTCCACCACGCCGCCCGAATACACGCGGCGGCATCGCTTCCTGCGCGGCGACGTCACCGACGCCGAAATCGTCGCCGAACTGCTCGACGGCGTCGACGCGGTCTGCCACCAGGCCGCGGTGGTCGGCCACGGAGTGGATCCCTCCGATGCGCCCTCGTACGCGCTGAACAACGACTACGGCACCGCCGTGCTGTTGGCCGCGATGCACGCGGCGAAGGTGCGCAAGCTCGTGCTTGCCTCGTCAATGGTGGTCTACGGCGAGGGCCGTTATGCGTGCGCGGAGCACGGTGTCGTTCCGCCGTCACCTCGCCGGCAGTCCGATGTGGACGCCGGACGATTCGAACCCACCTGCCCGCATTGCGGCGCGGAGTTGGGCTGGCAACTCGTGCCCGAGAACGCACCGCTGCTGCCGCGAAGCACCTACGCGGCAACAAAACTGGCGCAAGAACACCTCGCGGGTGCCTGGGCGCGGCAGACTGGTGGCACGGTCTGGGCGTTGCGGTACCACAACGTCTATGGCCCCCGGATGCCGCAGAACACGCCGTACGCGGGGGTGGCGTCGCTGTTCCGGTCGGCGCTGGAGCGCGGCGAAGCGCCGACCGTGCTGGAGGATGGACGGCAGCAGCGGGATTTCGTGCACGTGGACGACGTGGCCCGAGCGAACGTCCTCGCGCTCCGGAGCGACGGTCCGGAGGCGGATCTCACGCCGCTGAACATCTGTTCCGGACAGCCGCACAGCGTCGGTGACCTGGCCCGGGAACTGGCCCGTGCCTGCGGAGGGCCGGAGCCGCGGATCGTCGGCGGTGCGCGGCCTGCCGATGTCCGGCACGTGGTCGCCGACCCGGCCCGGGCACGGGAGCTGCTCGGGTTTCGGGCCGAAACGTCCTTCGAGGACGGCATCGGCGCGTTCGCCACCGCGGAGCTGCGCGCACCCGTCACCTGATGAGGTGAAGATCACGTTCCGGAATGAATTCGCCCTACGGGATCTTGATGCTGGGCATGCGTTCCATCGTGGTGGGGGACATCGAAATCCACGCACTGACCGACGGGCGGCTGCAGCTGCCGTCGTCGTTCTTCCCGGGACTACAGGGCAAACGCTCGGCGCCGAGCACGGTCCCGGTGGTCATCGGCGCATTCCTGATCCGGACGGGCCGCCGCACTGTGCTGGTCGACGCCGGTTTCGGTCCGCGGCCGTCCGGCGAGCCGCATCTGCCGCAGCACTCCAGAGAGCAGTTGCACCCGGTGGTCAGCGCCGTCGAGGCTGAGGACACCGGAGGCTTGCCCGCAGCGCTCGCCGAAGCCGGGGTCGCCCGCGAAGACGTCGACACCGTGGTGCTGACTCATCTGCACGCTGATCACATCGGCTGGGTCGCGCCGAACGGCGAACCGTACTTCCCGAACGCCGAAGTGCGGTACGGCGCGCCCGACTGGGACGCCTTCGTCAAGCCGGCTGGACGGCACGACCGCGGCCGCGTGGCGTTGGAAGTCCTTCACGTCCAGGGCAAACTGCGCACGCTGCAGGACGGCGAACTGGTCGCGCCCGGCGTGACCGTTCGGCACGCGCCGGGACACACGCCAGGGCATTACGTGCTGGAGGTGGCGGATCAGGACCGGCGCGCGGTCCTGATCGGTGACGTCTTCCAGATTCCGGAGCAGATGGCGGATCCGGCGATCGGAGCCGCGTCCGACGCCGATCTCCGGCAGGCGGAGCTGACCCGTCGCCGCTGGCTCGGCGAGGTGACCGGAACCGGCGCGATCGTCGCGGCGGCGCACTTCCCGGACGAGCCGTTCTTCCGGATCGCCGCCGACCGCACGGTGGAGCCGGTCTCAGCGGTCACCGCTTCCTGACTGTCCACAATAGACGATTCAGGACGCCGCCAGCGGCAACCGCACCTCGAAGCGGCAACCTGGGCCGTGGTTCTGCACGCCAATCCGTCCTCGGTGCGCCTCCACCAAGCCCTTCGCGATCGCCAGGCCCAGCCCGCCGCCGCTGGTGGTGCCGCTGCGGTCAGGGGTGCGGGCTTGCGTGCCGCGGAAGGCGACGTCGAAGACCCGGCTGATCTCGTCGTCCGGGATCCCGCCGCAGCCGTCGTCCACGGCCAGCAGCGCCTGGTCGCCGTCGATGCCGATCTGCACGGCGACCGTGCCGTCCGGCGGAGTGTGCCGGATGGCGTTGGACACGAGGTTCCGCACGATCCGCGCCAGCTCCGGATCGCTGCCGGACACCACCGGCCATGCCGACGCGTTTTCCAGCACGCGCACGTGTTTGCGGTCGGCCACCGGTGCTTGCGCGGCGACCGCGTCGCTCACCACGTCGCGCAGGGGCACCGCCGACATGCTCAGCTCGAGCGCTCCCGCGGTGATCCGGGACAGCTCGAACAGGTCGCCGACCATGCCGGACAGCCGGGTGGTCTCGCCGCTGATGCGCTGGGCGTAGTCGGCCACCTCGGCGCGTTCGGAGACCACCCCGTCGGCCAGCGCCTCCGCCATGGCCTGGATTCCGGCCAGCGGGCTGCGAAGGTCGTGGCTGATCCACGCGACCAGTTCGCGCCGCGATTTCTCCGCCGCGCGTTCGCGTTCCCGGGCCTCGCGTTCCCACACGCTGCGCCGCGCGATGACCCGGCCAAGCACCATCGCCGCGGGTACGGCCACCAGAGCGACCAGCAGGCATACGAGCAGTTCGGTGGTCAGGGCCTCGGTGAACATGAAGCCGCTCACGCCGAGGATCCCGACCAGCATCGCGGCGATCGGCGTCAGCACGAGGGTGGTCATCGTGGTGGCCAGCGACCGGTGCCGCAGCAGGTAAAGCGCGAGCCCGCCCAGCGCCGCCACCGGCAACGCGAACAGCGTCGCGAGCGGCAGAATGTGCAGGACGTGGACGAACATGTCCCACGCCGACTCACCCGAGCCGATCACGGCTGTGTCCGGTCGTAGCGGTAGCCGACGCCCCACACCGTCGCGACGCGAATCGGCTTGGCGGGGTCACGTTCGATTTTCTCGCGCAGCCGCCGTACGTGGACGGTCACCGTGGACTGGTCGCCGAAGTCCCAGCCCCACACCTTCTCCAGCAGGTCAGCCCGGCTGAACGCGACGCCGGGGTGGGAGAGGAAGAACGCGAGGAGATCGAACTCGCGAGTCGTCAGCGGCAGCACCGCGCCGTCGAGCGTCGCCTGGCGGGCGGTCATCTGGAGCCGGAGGTTGCCGTCCACCAGCTCAGCCGTGGGCGGCTCGGGGCGAGGCATCCGGGCGCGGCGCAGCACGGATGCCACGCGCAAGGTGAGTTCCTTGGGGCTGAACGGTTTGGTGACGTAATCGTCGGCGCCCAGCTGCAGCCCGGCGATGCGGTTCTCCTCCTCGCCGAGCGCGGTGAGCATGACGATCGGCACCTGGCTCGTCTGCCGCAGCCGTCGGCACACCTCCAGGCCGTTGAGGCCGGGCATCATCACGTCGAGCACGACCAGGTCCGGCACGCGGTCGGCGAACCGGGCGAGCGCCGCCGCGCCGTCCCCAGCGAGGTCGACCGTGAAACCGGCGGTTTCGAGGTAACGGCGGACGACGTCGCGCACGGTTTCGTCGTCGTCCACCACGAGCACGCGACCCGCTTGGTCCTCCATGCCTCACCTCACCAGTTCGTCAGCAGCAGGTGGTTGACCGCGAGCGCGACCACCGCCTGTCCGGCCAGCCACCAGCGGCGGTGGCCCGCCGGAAGCAGCGCCGTGGCCGGGATCAGCCACGCGCCGAACGGTAGCCAGATCCGTTCTACCTCAGCCTTCGACAGGCCGGACGAATCGGCGAACACGATTGTGAGCACCGCCGCGAGCACGATCAGCAGCACCGGATCGCGCAGCAAGGTCCGGCGAGAAGGCAGAAAGACCGCTGAAGCCACCCCTCGGCGAGCTGCCGCGACCACCGCCGGGCCGCA
This sequence comes from Amycolatopsis sp. WGS_07, assembly GCF_045278895.1. Classification (NCBI taxonomy): domain Bacteria; kingdom Bacillati; phylum Actinomycetota; class Actinomycetes; order Pseudonocardiales; family Pseudonocardiaceae; genus Amycolatopsis; species Amycolatopsis sp. WGS_07. The sequence continues at coordinate 1,650,621 of NZ_CP136053.1, forward strand.
CGCGACCGCCACCGCGGCCAGATCGGCCCACACCCAGTAGGAATACGGCCGCACCACCGCGACGCCCTGGTAGTAGCGCTCGACCACGAGGTGGTAGCCGTCGAACCACCAGAAACCGGCGAGCGCGAACACGGCGACCACCGCCAACGCGCCGACGACAGCGGTTATCGCGGCACGCCAGTGCCTGCCGAGCAAGGCGACAGCCAGCGCGACCAGGCCGAGCAGGACGAGGCCGTAGGAGAGGAAGATGCCGAATCCGATGAGGATCCCGGCTGCCAACGCGGTGGGCCAGGCGTAACCACGGCGCTCACGGAAGCCCGCCGACGCGAGGGCGAGCAGTGCGATGCCGGTGGCTGTCACGCCGGCGAAGAGGCCGTCCGCGGACACGCCCAGCCACACCGCGCCTGGGCTGAGCACGGCAAACGGCAGCGCCGCGCGGGCTGCGTCCGGACGGCCGAGCAGGGCGATCGTCGCTGGCACCGCGACCGCGACCAACGCCGCCACCAGCACCACGGCGGTCGACGCCCAGGCACCGCCGTGCAGGCCGAGGCGGTCGAGCCAGACGAAGACGAGCGTCGCGCCTGGCGGGTGGCCGGACACGTGGGTGGTCCACGAGTTCGGCTGGAAATCGAGGATGCGCGACGAGAACTCGCGGAGGAATCGCGGGATGTCCGTGATGCCGGGGACCTCGTGCAGGTACTCCTGCGGAGTGGTGAGCCGGCCGGTGAATCCGCGCGTCCAGCCGTCCACCATGGCGAGCGAGAAGATCCAGGCGAGCGAGGCCAGGTAGCCCGCGGCCAGGGCGCGCCGCCATCGCAGCCGGGTCGCCAGGGCCGGGCCGTAGAGGACGACGCCAGCGGCAATCAGGACGGCGAACACCGAGCCGGGACCGACGTGCGGCAGCCAATGCGCGAACAGCGGCGGCGCGAACGCGTAGATCACCACGCCCGAGCCTGGCCGGTTGTAGTACACGCCAACGGCCGTCGCGGCGGCGATCACCACAAGGGTGACGCCGACCGTCACGAGGTCACCGCGGAACCGGCGGCGGGCGGAAACCGGGGCAGGCGGCTCGGCGAGCCGGGCAGCCTTCGTCGACTCGCTCATCGCCGGTCACGATAACCCCGCGAACGGCGGTTCGGCGGGGTTCCGGCGGATCCGTGAGAACTCGGTAAGATCTCGCCCGACGTCAGGATTTGGTAAGCACAGCAAGGGTTCTGCACTGTCCTTTCCAGACTTACCGTACGCCTCGTGAACGAATTCGGAGTGGACGTCGTCCTCCCCTGCCTCGACGAGGCGGCCGCGCTGCCTGATGTGCTCGCCGGTCTGCCGCCGGGGTATCGCGCGATCGTCGTGGACAACGGATCCCACGACGGTTCTCCCGGCGTCGCGGCTGCGCACGGCGCGAAAGTCGTCGACGAGCCGCGGCGCGGTTACGGTGCCGCCGTCCACACCGGGTTGGAGAACGCGACCGCCGACATCGTCTGCTTCGCAGATGCCGACGGATCGCTCGACCTAGCCGAGCTGCCTCGTCTCGTCGCCGCGGTCGTGGACGGTGCTGATCTCGCCGTCGGACGGCGGGTGCCGGTGTCGAGGGCGGCTTGGCCGTGGCACGCCAGAGCGGGCAACGCGCTGCTGTCGCTGATGTTGCGGTCCCGTGGGTTGCCGGTGCGGGACATCGCGCCGTTGCGGGCGGTGCGTCGTCGAGAGTTGCTGGTTCTTGGCGTCGCCGATCGCGCGTTCGGCTACCCGCTTGAACTGCTGGTGAAGGCTCAGCGCGCGGGCTGGGTGGTCCGGGAACTCGACGTCGCCTACCGGGAGCGCGCGAAGGGCACGAAATCGAAGGTGTCCGGTTCAGTGCGCGGCACGTTGCGCGCGGTGCGGGACTTCGGGCGGGTGCTGGCCCGATGACGTTCTGCCTGCTTGTGGTCGCGAAAGCGCCGGTGCCGGGGTTCGCGAAGACCCGGTTGTGCCCGCCGGCGAGCCCCGAACAGGCGGCCGAAATCGCCGCGTGCGCGTTGCTGGACACGCTGGACGCGGCGTTCGCCACTGCCGGTGCGATCACCGTGGTGGCGATGACGGGCGACCTCGCCGCGGCAACGCGGGGCACCGAGATCGGCCGAGCGCTGCGGAATGCAACGGTGATCGCCCAGCGAGGCTGGGATTTCGGCACCCGGCTGGCCAATGCACACGCTGATACCGCTGCGGTGCACGCCGGTTTGCCCGTGCTGCAGATCGGCATGGACACGCCGCAGGTCTCCCCCGCGTTGCTGGCTTCGGCGATCGCGCCGGTCGTCGCCGGAACCAGCCCTGCGGTGTTGGGTGGTGCCGAAGACGGTGGCTGGTGGGGACTTGGGCTTACCGATCCGCGGCAGGCGCAAGTGCTCGCTGGGGTACCGATGTCGCGGCCGGACACGGGGTTCCGTACTCGGGCGGCGTTGGCGGGCGCGGGTCTCCGCGTTGGCGAACTGCCGACGTTGTCCGATGTGGACACCATGGAGGACGCGCTGCGGGTGGCCGCGCTCCGTCCCGACGGCAGGTTCGCGGCGGCGGTCGACGCGGTGGGGGTGGTGGCGTGAAACTCGCGACTGGCCGGGAATTCGATCGCGGGCTGCTTGGCTATCACTGCTGGCTGGAACTCGCGAACGGCGATCGGATCGAGCTTCCAGTCGGCCGCTGGGCGGACGGGTGCGGCGCGGGCGACGCCGTACTGCTGGACGCGTGCGAGGGCCCGACGCTCGATGTCGGCTGCGGGCCTGGCCGGCTTACCGCGGCGTTGACGCGCCGAGGCGTGGTGACCCTCGGCGTGGACAGTTCACCGATCGCGGTGCGGCTGACTCGACGGCGCGGAGCGAGTGCGTTGCAGCGCAACGTTTTCGCTCGCCTGCCTGGAGAAGGGCGGTGGAATCACGTGCTGCTGGCTGACGGCAACATCGGGATCGGCGGCGATCCCGATGCGCTGCTGCGGCGAGTGCGCGAGCTGCTCACCTCGGACGGTGACGTGCTCGTGGAACTGGAGGAACCGGGCCGCGGCGTGCGCCGGGACCAAGTCCGCCTGCGGCCGGATCCCGCTGGCGGGCGGTGGTTCACCTGGGCGTGGGTGGGAGTCGACGCCATCGCGGAAATAGCGGTGCGGACTGGGTTTCGAGTGGCGTGGACGACCAGCCGAGGGCACCGCTGGTTCGCGAAATTGGAACGCGCGTGAAACGCGGGCGGCTGGCTGCCGCGTGGCGTCGGCTCGACTCCCGGGTCACCGACGCGCAGGCCCGCATTCCGAAGGCGGAGCAGTTCAAAGGCGGCGCGCACGGCGAACGCGTGACAGCGAGAGTCGGCAGCCTGCTCGGGATTGCCTTCCTGATCTGCTTCGTCACCGGGCTGTTGAGCCACTTGATCCAGCATCCGCCGGACTGGTTCTTCTGGCCCAGCCGGCCGGTCTGGCTGTACCGGGTCACGCAGGGCGCGCACGTGCTGTCCGGGATCGCGGCGATCCCGTTGCTGCTGGCCAAACTGTGGAGCGTCTACCCGAAGCTGTTCGAGCGGCCGCTGGTGCGCTCGGTGCCGCACGCGGTAGAACGGCTGTCGATCCTCGTCCTGTCCGGGGCGGCGTTCTTCGAGCTGAGTTCGGGGCTGCTGAACGTTGCGCAGAACTACCCGTGGAACTTCTACTTTCCGCAGGTGCACTACGCGGTGGCGTGGGTGGCGATCGGGTCGATCTTCGTGCACGTGGCGGTGAAGCTCCCGGTGATCCGGCGGGCACTGACGCGGGAACGTGCGCCCGCCGAGCAGCCGGGGCCCGGGTTGTCGAGGCGAGGATTCCTGGCCACCACTGGGATCGCGACCGGAGTCGCGGTGCTCGCGACAGCGGGCGCGACGGTTCCCGCCTTGCGGAACATCTCCGGGTTGTCGTGGCGCTCGGACAAGGGCACGCAGAAGTTGCCGGTCAACCGCACGGCCGTGGCAGCGCAGGTCACGCGGACCGCGCGGGACCCCGGATGGCGGCTGTCCATGGTGACCCCGGCGGGGGCGCGGCAGTTCACGCTGGCCGAACTGCGGGCGTTGCCGCAGACCACTGTGGACTTGCCGATCGCGTGCGTCGAGGGATGGAGCCAGATGGCGACGTGGCGCGGCATCTCGTTCCCGGATCTGCTGCGCGCGGCGGGCAGCGCACCCGGCGTGGACGTGCGGGTGTCGTCGCTGGAGAAGACCGGTCTGTACGGCGTCAGCGTGCTGCCTGGCGAGCACACGGCGGACCCGCTCACGTTGCTGGCGTTGGAGCTGAACGGCGAGGTGCTGAACCTCGACCACGGCTATCCGTGCCGCGTCATCGCGCCCAGCCGGCCCGGCGTGCTGCAGACGAAGTGGGTCGCGAAGCTGGAGGTGCAGTGAAGATCGCGCGGATTGTGCTGGCGCTGCCCGGATTGGCGGCGCTGGCGTACGGGGTCGTGCTGTTCCTCGACTACGCGACGTCGGCGTGGCCGGACAGCTTCACCACGGTGCTGTGGATCGGCGGCGGCCCGGTCGTCAACGACGCGGTGTTCGCCCCGGTCGCGGGCGTGGTCGGCCTGCTGGTGGCGCGGGTCCTGCCGAAGCCGTGGCGGGGACCGGTGCAAGTCGGCGCGGTGCTGACCGCGGTGCTGGGTTTCGTGGCGTTCCCGCTGCTATGGCGTACCTATGGCGTGGAGCCGAAGCCTGGGTTGCACGACGGCAACACGTGGCTGGGCCTGCTGGCGACGCTCGCGGTGGTGTGGAGCGTCGTACTAGCGGTGGCGATCGTCCGGATTGTCCGCATCCGGGGTCGCGCGAGCCGGAAAATTCGGCCGCGCGCAGGTAGCTGACCTGGGTTTTCGTCCGGTACCGGAATTTTCCCGCGAATTCGGCGTTTGGCAGAGCGTGCGCGTGGGCACCTCACCGCACGCGGAGAGGCTCTCCGTGTCGAGTCGGAGGCGACACGGAGAGCCTCTTCGTATTTTCGTGCGCGAGCCGGGTTTCGTGCGCTGGGCAGAAAAGCAGCCACGCGCGACCGGCCTTGCTGCTCCGGTCGCGCGTGGCCTTCAAAGGTTCGGCCCCAGCGCGGATAGGGGGTCGAGCCGTGGCTGGTCTCGGCCGCGCCAAGGCGGCCGAGCGATCTAGTTGGCAGGCACTGCCTGCCCGCCAAGGGTGACCTGCACCGTGCGGCCGTCGGCGAGGGTGAAGGTCGTCTGGTCGTTCGGGGCGCGGGTGCGGATTGCGGCGACGAGCGTGTTGGCGCTGTCGATGACGCGGTCGTCGATCTTGGTGACCACGTCGCCGGACTTCAGGCCAGCCTTCTCCGCCGGGCTGCCCGGCGTGATGTCGCCGAGCTGGGCGCCGCCCTGCGGCGCGTCGGTGACCTTCGCGCCGATGAACGTCTGCGTCGCGTGCCCGGTCTTGATGATGTCCTGCGCGGTACGGCGCGCCTGGTCGATCGGGATGGCGAAGCCGATGCCGACGTTGCCGCCCTCGGATCCGCTGCCCTGGCCGCGTCCCGAGTTCGGGCTGTAGATGGCCGAGTTGATGCCGATGACCTGGCCGCTCATGTTCGACAGCGGACCGCCCGAGTTGCCGGGGTTGATCGCCGCGTCGGTCTGGATCGCGTCCATCACCGTGGTCTGGTCGGTCTCGTCGCCGCCCGCCTGCACCGGGCGGTGCAGCGAACTCACGATGCCCGAGGTGACGGTGCCGGTCAGCTCGTAGGGCGAGCCGATGGCCACCACCTGCTGCCCGACCCGCAGGTCGTCGGACCGGCCCAGCTCGACCGGCGTGAGGTTGCTGACGCCGGACACCTTGACCACGGCGATGTCCGTGGTCGGGTCCCGGCCGACGACCTTCGCCGCGGCCTTCTTGCCGTCCTGGAACACGGCCTGGATCTGGCCGCCGTTCGCGGCGACCTGGACGACGTGGTTGTTCGTGAGGATGTAGCCGTCGCTGCTGAGCACGAAACCGGAGCCCTCGCCCGCCGCGGTACGGCCGGACACCTGCAGCTCGACGACGCTCGGCGACAGCTTCTGCGCCACCGATTCGACCGAGCCGGCCGGCGCGTTGCCGGTCTGCTGCGCGGGTTTCGGCGCGTCGAGCGCGCTCACCGACGAACCGGACCCGCCGGTGAGGTAGCCGACGGTCCCGCCCGCCACGCCGCCGATCACGAGCGAGATGGCGGCGACGCTCGCGAGGAGCTTGCCCGCCGTGCCCTTCTTCTCGCGCTGCGCGGGCACGCTGTACACCGAGGTTCCCGGTGCGCCGTAAGGATTGGCCGGGGCTCCGGCGGGCGGAGTCTGCGTTCCGCCGGGGTACTGGCTGCCGTACGGCTGGCCCGCGGTGGGCTGCTGAGCGCCGGGGATCGGGCCGCTCTGGGGAGACGCAGCCGCGGCCTGAGCTGACCACGGATTCGGCGCGCCACCGGCCGGAGCGGCACCGTACGGCGTCTCGCTGGACGGGGCGGCCCCATAGGCACCGTACTGACCCGCAGGCGCTCCATACGCGCCGGAAGCGTCGCCGCTCGGCGCACCGGAGCCGGACGTTCCTGCCGAGCCCTCAGCGGCCGAGCCGTACGCGGCGGTCGCGTTCGAAGCCGGCTGACCCGCGTCCCCGCCAGCCGAATCGGCTGACGTGGGCTGGCTCGCGGATTGCGCCGGTTGAGCCGGGGTCTGCTGCCAGGCCGCCTGGCCTTCGGCGCCCGGCTGGGCACCCGGGTCCTGGCGACCCGCCGCGGAGTCGGGCACGTGGGGGTCGTTCTCGGTCATATCCTCACCTAAGCGGCTGGGCCTGAGAGGTTCCTGAGTCGAACCTGTGTTTCGTAGATGAGTATGCCGCCAGTTCCGGTCAGCCTGCCGCGCGAAGCCGCTCCGCGATCTGTTCCGGCGTGGCGTCGTTGATCCAGACCGCCATGCCGGACTCGGAGCCGGCCAGGTACTTCAGCTTGTCCTTGGCCCGCAGCACCGAGAACAGCTCCAGGTGCAGCCACGACAGCTCCCGGTCCCGCCGCACCGGAGCCTGGTGCCAGCCCGCGATGTAGGGCAGCGGACGGTCGTACAGAGCGTCGCATCGGCGGAGCACGTCCAGGTACACGCGGGAAAAGTCGTCGCGCTCGGCGTCGGTGAGCGACGGGAGGTCCGGCGTCTGCCGGTGCGGCACGATCTGGATGTGCACCGGCCAGCGCGCGGCAGGCGGCACGAAAGCCGTCCAGTGCTCGCCGGTGGCGATCACGCGCTCGCCCGATTTCTGTTCCGCCGCCAGGACGTCGCCGAGCACCGAGCCGCCGTGTTCGCGCGCGACCGCCAGCATCCGCTCGGTTTTCGGGGTGACGAACGGGTAGCCGTAGATCTGGCCGTGCGGATGCGAGAGCGTGACGCCGATTTCCTCGCCGCGGTTCTCGAACGGGAAGACCTGTTCCACGCCAGGCGTCTGGGCGAGCGCGGCGGTGCGGTCGGCCCAGGCGTCCACCACGAGCCGCACCTGGTCCGGTGTCAGCCGGGAAAACGCGCCGTCGTGGTCGCTGGTGAAGCACACGACCTCGCAGCGGCCGAGGCCCGGCGCGGTCGGCACCAGACCCAAGCCGTCCACAGTGGACGGTTCGCCGGTGGCCTGCTGCGAGAACGACGGGAACCGGTTCTCGAACACGACGACGTCGTAGTCGGCTTCGGGAATCTCGCTCGGCTTGCCCGGCCGGGTCGGGCAGAGCGGGCAGAGGTCGGCGGGCGGCTTGTACGTGCGCGTCTGGCGGTGCGCCGCCATCGCGACCCACTCGCCGGTGAGCGGGTCGCGGCGGATCTCCGAGGCAGCCGCGACCGGCGGGAGATCCCGGGTGTCCTCGGCGAGCCGCTCGTGGACGTCGGTGTGGTCGAAATAGATGATCTCCCGGCCGTCGGCCAGGTGCCGCACAGTGCGTTTCACGCTTCTTCTGCCTCGAGGTTCTCCGCCGTTTCGGCGATCATGAGTTCTCCGACCCGCTCCGCGAGGTCTTCCCGCGCACGGTCGTCCAGTCCGTCGTCGGTCACCACGACCTGCGCTTCTTCCAGGTCCGCGATCGTGGAAATGCCGACGGTGCCCCACTTCGTGTGGTCGGCGAGCACCACCAGCCGCCGCCCGGCCTCCACCAGCGCGCGGTCGGTTTCGCTCTCGGTGAGGTTCGGGGTGGTGAACCCGGGCCCCACCGCCATCCCGTGCACGCCGAGGAACACCAGGTCGAGGTGCAGCGTGCGCAGGCTCTGCACGGCGACCGGGCCGACCAGCGCGTCCGACGGCGTCCGCACCCCGCCGGTGAGGACGACTGTGCGATCTGGCTGCCCCGCATTGCGCAGCACGTCGGCGACCTGGATCGAGTTGGTGACGATGGTGAGGCCCTCGATGCCGTCGAGCGCGTGTGCGAGCGTCCAAGTGGTGGTGCCCGCGGAGAGGCCGATCGCGGTGCCCGGCTTGACGAGGGTGGCCGCCAGTTCGGCGATCGCTTCCTTCTGCGCGCGCTGCCGCACCGATTTCGCCTCGAAGCCCGGCTCGTCGGTGCTCTTGCCGACCAGCGACGTCGCGCCGCCGTAGACCTTCTCCACCAGGCCGCGGCCCGCGAGCACGTCGAGGTCGCGGCGGACCGTCATGTCGGAAACGCCGAGCCTCGCGACGAGGTCACTGACCCGGACCGCACCGGTCCGGCGTGCTTCCTCGAGGATCACCGCCTGTCGCTGCCGCGCGAGCACCGCCACTCCCCAAGCACACCCATCAACTACACAAAATCCTACACGATTCAACATCAGGTGTGCGCGACGTGCAGATCGAGCGTCCCCCTGCCGGGCGACGGCCAAGCGTGGCGGGCCGGATCAGGCGATCGGCGCCCCCGGTAGCCGGATGGTGAGCAGAGCACCGCCTTCGGGTGCCCGGTTGGCGTAAACCGTGCCGCCGTGCCGTTCCGCCGCGTGCTGCACGATCGCCAGCCCGAGGCCGGATCCGGGCAGGGTGCGCGCCTCCGACGAGCGGTAGAAACGGTCGAACACCTTGGGCAGGTCTTCCTCGGCGATGCCGGGTCCGGAGTCCGCGACCTCGACCACCGCGGTGCCGTCGCCGAGCGGACGCAGCGTGACCCGCACCCGCGAGCCCTGCGGCGAGAACTTCACCGCGTTGTCCAGCAGGTTCAGCACTGCCCGTTCGAGCGAGCTGTTGTCGCCGGTGAGCACCCACGGCTGCAGCGAGACCTCGAACTCGATCTCGCCCGCCCGGCGGCGCGCCCGGTCCAGCGCGCGCTCGACCACGTCCATCAGGTCGACGCGTTCGGCCTGCTCACGCGGTTCGTCCTGGCGGGCCAGCTCCACGAGGTCGCCGATGAGCTGGGTGAGTTCGTCGAGCTGGCCGCGGATGTCGGCCTCGATGTCGGCGCGGTCCTCGTCCGGCAGCGACGGCGCGCCCGGACGGCTCGCGGACAGCAGGAGTTCCAGGTTGGTGCGCATGGACGTGAGCGGGGTGCGCAGCTCGTGCCCGGCGTCGGCGACCAGCTGCCGTTGCCGTTCCTGCGAGTCCGCGACCGTGCCGAGCATGATGTTGAAACTGTGCGTGAGCCGGGCGAGTTCGTCGTCGCCGCTCACCGGGATCGGACGCAGGTCACCGGTCGCGGCCACCCGTTCGGCGGCGGACGTCAGGCGGTCGACCGGGCGCAATCCGGCGCGCGCGACCGCCGTGCCCGCGCCCGCGGCCACCACGATTCCGGCACCGCCGACCAGGAACAGCACCACGGACAGCTGGTTCAGCGCACGCATCGTCGGCGCCATCGACTGCGCCAGCACGATCGCCTGCCCGTGCCCGAGCGGGACCGCGGCCACCCGCATGCCCGTGGTCACGTCGGTGCGCAGCGACTGCGGAAGCACACCGGTCGCGACGCGCATCTCGGCCGGGCCCACCGGCGGCCGCGTGCCCGGCTGCGGATAGATCAGGTCGCCGGTGAGGCCGTTGAGCTGGCCGATCTGCAGGTCAGCGCTGGCGAGCAAGGCTCCCGGCACCTCGCGCAGCTGGTCGGTCGGCACCTGCGGCGAGTTCGCCGCGGCTTGTGCGCGGGCCAGCAGGTTGTCGTCGAGCTGGGTGAGGAGGTTGTTGCGCACCACCAGGTACGCGCACAACGAAACCAGCGCCACCGCGCCCGCCACACACGCGGCGGCGAGCAGCGTGACGCGACCGCGCAGCGAAAACCGGCGAGTGCTCCACCGGGTGCCGCGCGGATCGGGGACCTCCCCAGCCGGCGCGGCCTGCTCGCCCGCCGGGTGATCGGTCACGGCGGGGTCTCGCGCAGGACGTACCCCACTCCACGCACCGTGTGGATCAGCCTCGGTTCGCCCTCCGCTTCCGTCTTGCGGCGCAAATAACCGACGTAGACCTCCAGCGCGTTGCCCGACGTCGGGAAGTCGTAACCCCATACTTCCTCCAGGATCCTTCCGCGGGTCAGCACGTGCTTGGGGTACGAGAGGAACAGCTCGAGCAGCGCGAACTCGGTGCGGGTGAGGCTGATCTCGCGGCCGCCGCGGCGGACCTCGCGAGTGCCCGGGTCCAGCGTGAGGTCGGCGAACGACAGCACCTCCGAAGTCTCGCCCTGCTGCGCGTCCGGAGCGGCGCGGCGCAGCAGCGCGCGCAGCCGGGCGAGCAGTTCCTCCAGAGCGAACGGCTTGGGCAGGTAGTCGTCGGCGCCGGCGTCGAGGCCGGAAACCCGGTCGGAGACGGTGTCGCGCGCGGTCAGCACGAGAATCGGCAGGTCGTCACCGGTGCTGCGGAGCCGGCGGGCCACTTCGAGCCCGTCGAGACGCGGCATCATGACGTCGAGAACCATCGCGTCCGGACGGTTGGCGAGGATCGTCTCCAATGCCTGCGCACCATCGCTCGCCAGCTCCACGGTGTAGCCGTTGAACTCCAAAGACCGCCTGAGCGATTCACGGACGGCACGGTCGTCGTCCACTACGAGGATGCGCATGCCGTCAGTCTTACGCAGAGTGCTGAGACCCGCCTAAGAACACACGCAGAACACACAAAGAGCATCCGGGACGACTGCGGGCACGAGGCACATCCGCACTGGCCGCGCCGGGGATCGCGGACGCGGAAATCACAGCGAACGCTCTTCCGGCGGCCGCGCGACGGGAGCGTTCCAGTGTCGCCAGAGCGTAAGCACCCGGATCGCGACCACGACCACGGCGGAGAAGGTGGTGACCACCCCGGCCGGGAGGCTCAGCGCGTGCCCCGCCCAGACGCACACCGCGCCGGTCAGCGCGGCCATCGCGTAGATCTCCTTGCGCAGCACGAGCGGAATCTCCCGCAGCAGCAGGTCGCGGACCGCGCCTCCGCCGATGCCGCTGGTCATCCCGATCAGACAGGCGGCGTACCCGGTCGTGCCCGCGTTGAGCGCCACCGTCGTCCCGGAGGTGGCGAACACGCCGAGCCCGACCGCGTCCGCGAGCAGCACCGCGTGCCGCAGCCGGGCGACCTGCGGATGGAAGGCGAACACCACCAGCGCCGCCGCCGCGCAGACGGCCAGGTACGGCCAGTTGCGCAGGGACGTCGGCGGGTGAATGCCGAGGAGCACGTCGCGGATGACGCCGCCGCCGAGCGCCGTGGTCAGGCCGACCACGACGACGCCGAACACGTCCAGCCGCGCCCGGACCGCGGCCAGCGCCCCGGACGCCGCGAACGCCACCAGCCCGAGGAACTCGAGCGCGGTCAGCAGCATCTGCTGGTTCTACTGGTCGAGAAGCCCGCCGCGATAGGCCAGGAGCGCGGCCTGCACCCGGTTGGCCGCGCCGATCTTCGACAGCACCGCCGAGACATATCCCTTCACCGTCGCCTCGGACAGGTGCAGCCGCCCGCCGATCTCGGCGTTCGAAAGCCCCTGCCCGATCAGCGCGACGACCTCGCGTTCGCGTTCGGACAGCGAGGCCAGGAGTTTGCGCGCCGGCTGCGCGGCCCGCTGCTCGTCGCGGTGGCTCTGGACCATCCGCACGGCCACGCCCGGGTCAAGGACGGCACCGCCTTTGGCCAGGTCGCGCACGGCCCGCAGCAGCGCCGCCGGGTCGATGTCCTTCAGCAGGAAGCCGTTGGCGCCGAGCCGCAGCGCGAGGCTGACGTACTCGTCGATGTCGAAGGTGGTGAGCATGGCGACGGTCGGCGGATCAGGCAGGGCGAGAATGGCCCGAAGCGCGCGAATGCCGTCGTCAGGGGCGCGCATCTTGATGTCGAGCAGCGCGACGTCCGGGTGATAACGACGGGCGACCTCGACCGCCGATCTGCCGTCGCTTGCCTCGCCCACGATCTCGATGTCCGCGGCCCCGGACATCATGGCGCGCAGCCCCGACCGAACTAGTTCCTCGTCGTCGGCGAACATGAGCTTGATCAACGAAGCCCTCCGGCAGACCGTGGGTTGGAGGCGGCTCCCCGCACCCGTTACGGAAGATTACCTACTGTTGTTCACGGTTTCGAAACCAGACACGACCAGGTGACTCGACTGGTCCACCGGAGCGGCTGAGAACAGGACCCAACCCGGTTGCATGTCACCCACTTGAGTGAGTTCATGAGGTGGGTCTCACCGGGTTGCGTAACCGATCCAGAGGAAAGGATCAGCTGTCCGGGCGTTCGTTCCTGGCTTCGGGGTTATCCGGCGGTGAGTTCCGCGCGCACCCTCGCTGGCCCCCGCGGTGACTCGACGGCGATGACCTGGGTCACATCCGAAACAGCTCCGGGTTGACCGTGCCGCAGCGGCATGGTTTCGACTGGAGTCCGTCCGGCCGCGAACGGAATGAGAGACCCCATGGCTTGGAGCACGCGCGAGATCGCCGAGCTAGCCGGCACCAGCCTGCGCGCGGTCCGGCACTATCACGAGGTCGGCCTGCTCGCCGAGCCGGAACGTCTCGCCAACGGGTACAAGCAGTACGGCGTCGTTCACCTAGTCCGGCTGCTGCGCATCAAACGCCTCGTCGGCCTGGGGTTTTCCCTCACGCAGATCGCCGACCTCGGCGAACGCGACGACCATCCGGCGGAGGCTCTACGCACCCTCGACGCCGAACTGGCGGCCACGATCGAACGCTTGCAACGAGCCCGCGTCGAACTCGGGTTCATCCTGCGCGAGTCGGCCCCGACCGAACTGCCCACCGAACTCGCCACGGCAGCCGACCGTCCGATGACCGAGGCGGACCGTTCGTTCGTCACCGTCATGAGCCGCGTACTCGGCCCCAAGGGCATGACCGCCTACGCCGATTTCGTGCAGAACCCGACCGCCGATCCCGTCGGTGACGAGTTTGAGTCTCTGCCGCCCGATGCCGATGAAAAGACCCGCGCCGAGCTGGCTCAGCGGATGTTTCCGTACCTGCGCTCGATGTACCGGGAGCATCCGGGGTTGACCACCCTGGGCGAGGACGCACCGCGCGGCAAGAAGTACGCCCGAGAGACGATCGACAAGGCGTTCGCGGACCTCTACAACCCGGCCCAACTGGACGTCCTGCGACGGCTCAGCGAGACGATCCGTAGTGCCTCACCTGAGCTGAGGTGACGACCGGTGCCGCGGCGATCATCAGTGCGCTGCGAAGCCCTCGCGCAGCGCCGTGAACAGCCGCTCGAGACGACGGCGGTGATCTTTCGCCAACGCTTTGTCCGGCTCGCCTTCGACGCGGCGGCGGGCAGTTTCCACCAGCACCGCGCTGTAGCCAGCCATGAAGAATGCCGCGAGCAAAACCCGGTCTCCCTCGAAGTTCGGGTCTTGGAACAGCTCGTCGGCCAGCGTGGTCTGGAGTTCGGCACCGATAGCTCGCGCGCGGGCGATCAGCGCGGGCGAACCGGCGACGGTCCGGAAGAACGGTGCCGCACGAGCGCTGAGTCCCGATAGCGGTGCGCGCTCGTCGCAGAGGCGGAAAGCCAGGTCCTGCAAGGAAGTCAGGACATCGACGTCCGGCGCGCGGTCTCGGACGGCGACGCGCAGCAGGTCGGCGGCGTCGGTCGCTCGGTCCAGGAAGAGGTCTTCCTTGCGCGCGAAGTGATTGAAGACCGTCACGCTGGAGACGCCAGCCTCGCGCGCGACCTCGGCGACCGTGACGGCCTCGTATCCGCGCTCCAGGAACAGCCGGTTCGCCACCTCCAGGATCCGGGCACGCGTCTGCGGGCCTCCTCGTTCGCCGGTTCGGGGCATGGGATCCTACTTTCTTGTGTCACTAAATTTAGTCAGTTAAGATAGCAGCAGAGGGGGTCAGTCATGAGCGAGCGAGCGTTTCCCGCGCCGTCCACTGTCAGCGAGCAGGCCAGGGCCTGGCTGGCTTTCGACGTCGGCGAGTTGACGTATCCGGACGCGGACGACACCGACGGCTGGCTCGCGCTGGCCGCCCAGGCGAATCAGTCGACGGCTCGGCGGTTCCCCATCGCCGAACTGCCGGTGGCGGTCGAAGACTTCGAGGCCGACGGGGCGATCGGGTACGCAGCCAGGCCGCACGGGGCCGACGGCGAGGCGATCTTTCTGTGGATGCACCCGGGCGGCCTCCTGGTCGGCGGCGGCGAAGCATGCCGGGCGACGACTGCCAAGACCGCGTTGTCGACGGGCATGCTCGTGTGGGGCGTCGACTATCGGCTGCCGCCGTTGCATCCGTATCCGGCCGCGTTGAACGATGCGCTGTCGGTGTACCGCCGCGCGCTGCGGGAGCGTGAACCGTCGCAGGTGTTTGTCGGCGGGGATTCCGCGGGCGGAAACATCGCCGCCGCGCTTCTGTTGCGCGCCAAGGATATGGGGTTGCCAATGCCTGCCGCGTTGGTGCTCAACACCCCGCAGATCGACCTGACCGAATCTGGCGACACTTTCCAGACCCTCAACGGCGTCGACAACGTCCTCCGCAGTTTGGCTCCGACAAACGCCCTCTACGCGGCGGGAGCCGATCCGCGAGATCCTTACCTGTCCCCGATTTTCGGCGATGTTTCCGGCTTTCCGCCGACCTTTCTCAAGAGCGGCACCCGCGATTTGTTCCTGTCGAACACAGTTCGGATGCATCGAAAGCTGCGCGCCGCGGGCGTGCCGACCGAGTTGCACGTGTTCGAGGCGATGCCGCATGGCGGGTTCGGCGGCGACAGCCCAGAGGACCTGGACGCGGCGGCGGAACAGCGACGTTTCCTTGCCCAGCACGGAGCGTTGCGCCGAGGCTGAGAAAAACCGTTTGCCGCCGCGCAGCTCCGCTCGCTATTGCTAGAAAGAGCAGACGGAGAGGCAATGACGGACGAACGCAAGACTTTCGAGATCAGGGTCGGTGTTTACGCGACCGAGGATCAGGCGCGGGAGCTGATTGAGCGGATCAAGCTGCTGCTGTGCCCGGAACCCGAGCATGCCTCGCCCTGTCCGGTTCCCTGGGGGATTGGCTTGCTGGCCGAGGACGATTTCCCGGACGACGTCAGCTATCCGGAACTCGAACAGCAGTATCTGATCGAACGCGGGCTCGGTCGCGAGTAGACCTCGTGGAGGCGGTCAGCTGCTGATCGTTGACCGATGCGGCTCGAACGCAGGTTGTGGTGCGTCGCAAAGAACATCGGGCCGTTCCGTGATGAAACCGGGACCGGCGAATCGGAGAGCGCCAGCGGCCCGTCACGACCCCCTCGACCGTGCGGACCGCTGGTCGCGCCTTCTCGATCATCCTCGCTCGCCCACCGGTTGCAAGTCAAGTGTATTATGTCAGCACCGAGGGAAAGGGCTGGCGTGCCGAAGAAGGTCGACCACCGTGAGCGCCGGGAGGAGATCGCCCGCGCGCTGTGGCGGGTGGTGGAGCAGCAGGGCTGGAACCGGGCGACGATGCGCGAGGTCGCCCGCGAGGCGGGGGCCTCGCTCGGGCAGGTGCAGCACTATTTCTCGACCCGGACGGCGATGCTCACGTTCGCGATGGAGTTCGCCGCGGAGCACACCTCGCACCGGGTCGCCGAGGGCCTGGCCGGTGCCACGCATCCTCGCGAGGTGCTGCGCGTGACGCTCGCCGAGATGCTGCCGCTGCACCCCGACTCCCGCGCGACGAGCCGGATGAGCGCCGCGTACGTCCTCGAAGCCCTGCACGACCCGGAGTTGCACGCACGGCTGCGCGACGAGTTACGAGAGAAGCGCGCGATCGTCGAGCACCTGCTCCGGCAGGCCATCGCTGACGGGCACATTCCCGCGGATCGCGACCCAGAGGTCGAGACGAACCTCGTTCTCGCGCTGACCGGGTTGACGCCGCTGCTGGACCTCGACGTGATCGAGCCCCGCGCCGCGCTCGCGGCTATCGATCGGCATCTGGACCAGCTGTTCGTCCAGCCGCCCCGACGAGGCAGTGCTGCACGAGCGGGCCGAACCGGCTGACCAGCTCGTCGATCGACGACGACGCGATCGGCTCGATCCGCACGACGTACCGCGCCACGGTGAGGCCCAGGAGCTGGACGTTGACCATGCCCGCCCGGTCCGCGGCGTCCGGAGTGTCGAGCAGCTTCGCCAATCGCTGGGTGATTTCCCGGTCGACATACTCGCGAATGAGCGTGTCGGACTGGTCCTCGGCCGGGGCTGACCGGGTGAACATCGCGAGCGGGGTCCGGCCCGAGGCGTCCAGGTTCTCCAGAAGCGTCCGGACGATGCGCTCGCCGAGGCCGTCGAGTCCGCCGGCGAACACCGCCTCGATGGCCGGCGGGAGCTGCGCGGACATCTCGACCGCCGCGGCGAAGAGGCTCTGCTTGTTGCCGAAGAAGTAGAACACCATCGCGGGATCGACACCCGCCTCGGTCGCGACCGCGCGCACCGTCGTGCCGCCGTAACCGCGCTCCCGGAACAGCGCGCGTGCCGCGTCCAGGATTCGCTGCTTGCTCTCCGCCCCGGTTCGCCAGCGTCCGGGGCGCGCACTCTGTTCTGCCATGACGCCGGTGAGTCTAGCCGAGCTTTCTTCATCGTTGGTGGAGTTTCGAGTCGAGTCGCGCTAGCCTGAACTTCATCAGTGATGAAGAAAAAAGGGGCACGGATGAAAGTGATCGTGATCGGCGCAGGTCTGGGTGGGTTGACGCTCGCGCAAGGGCTGCGTCAGGCGGGGATCGACGTCGCCGTCTACGAGCGAGACGGCGCGGAGGGGCGCATGCAAGGGGTAAGCCTGCATGTGGACGATCGGGGCGCTTCGGCGTTGCGCGGATGCCTGCCGCCGGCACACGCCGCGATGGTCGAAGCCACGATGGGCGGGCTGCGCGAGCAGACGCTTTCGGTGTCCGAAGTGGACGGAGCACTCGCGGTCGTTGGCGCTCAACCGTCCGCCGCGCGACCTGGACGGCAAACGCATCGTCCTTTGCTGCGTGCGGTTTTGCTGACCGGCTTGGCGGACGCGGTCCACTTCGGAGCGGAGTTCACGCGGTTCGAGCAGCAAACGGACGGCACGGTCAAGGTGTGGTGTGCCGACGGTCGCACGGACACGGCGGACGTCCTGGTCGGCGCGGACGGGATCGGCTCGGCGGTCCGCCGTCAGTATCTGCCGCAGGCGCGAGTGGTCGATTCGGGGCAGCGCATGCTCATGGGCGCTACCGCGTTGCGGTTTGCGGCGGGATTGCCGGACTTGATCGGCAGCAACCCCGCCGTCGCCCGGGTGGGAGACCTGACGATGGTGCTGGCCGCGCTGCGGTTCACCTCGCCGCCGATCGTGGCGCGGCAACGATTGCTGCCCGCTCTGCACCACGATGCGGTCGCCTCGCTCGAGGACTACCTGATGTGGGCACTGCCGGCCACGCGGGAACAGCCGGACCTGCCTCCCGTCCTGCGGCGGATCGTCGACGAGGCGTGGCCGGAAATGACGTCCACGCTGCGCATCGGGACGATCCCGCCGGTCCCCGCCTGGCCAGCCAGCCCGGTGACGGTTCTCGGCGACGCCATCCACCTGGCGCGAGGGTTCGGCGGCAACCTCGCGATGCAGGACGCACACCGTCTCCGCGAAGCCTTGATCGAGGCCGACCGCGGCCGGGTCGATCTGGTCGAGGCGATCGGTGCCTACGAAGACACGATGCGTGCCTCCGCTCCGGTGCCGGTCAAGGCGAGCGCATGAGCTTCTCCGTCCTAACTGAGAAGTCGTTGTCCCTGTTCGCCGCGATGGGCGGCTGGCGCACGGTCGCCGAAGGCGTCGCTTCCCGGGTGCTGTTTCTGATCACCTATTTGGCAACCGATCAGGTGTCGACCTCCGCGTTGGTCGCAGTCGGTGGAGTGGTGGTTTTCGCCGTGATCCGGGTCTTCACCGACCGGAAGTACTGGCAGCCGGCGATCGGGCTGGCCATCTTCGGAGTCTCGGCGTTACTGGCCGGGAGCACCGGGAACGCGGTCGACTTCTACCTGCCAGCCGTGCTCACCCAGGCAGTCGGAGGCGCGGTGTTCCTGCTGTCCATTCTGGTGCGGTGGCCAGTGCTCGGACTGGTGCTGGGCGCGGCCCGCGGCGAACGGTTCAGCTGGCGGCGGGACCCTTCACAGCGCCGACGTTACCAACTGTGCACGGCGATCTTCCTGGCGAAGTACGTCCTCGCCACGGCGGCGTTGCTGCCGTTGTACCTGACCGAGCGAGTGACCCCGCTCGGTATCGCCGCGACATTACTGGGCGGCGCACCCGCGATGGGCGTGTGCGCCTACCTGTGCTGGCGGGTGCTGCGCGCTCAAGCCGCCTGACTAGTCCCCGATTTCCTCAAGGGGAAACCGATCGCTGAACGCAGGTTTGAGGTCGCTCAACCAGACCGCGGCAGGGTCGTACTCAGCGAAGAACGGCCTGCCGACCAGATCCGGATTGCGGGCTTGGATCAAGTGCAGGGCGAACACCTTCCGACCCGCCACCTCGACCACCCCGTCCACGCAGACCTTGCCCGCCGTGGTCGACATCGAGGGCCCCCGCACGGTCCGCGCCAGGCCGGAGACCGCGGCATACGCGCCGCGAAAGATCTCGTACCCGCGCGCGAGCGGCACCGCGAAGTAGTCCGCCGGACCGGTGTCCCGCTCTACGAACATGTAATACGGGACCATGCCAAGGCGCACCTGCCGGCGCCACATCGCTTCCCACACCTCGCGCGAATCGTTAATGGAACGGATCAGCGGCGCCTGGGTGCGGATCACGGCCCCGGTACTGCGGATCCGGGAAATCGCCTGCTCGACAATCGGGGTTTCGAGTTCTCGTAGATGGGAGAAATGGGCCATCAAGGCCAGATTCCGGCCCGAGCGGACGACCTGCTCGAAAAGCGCAAGCAAATCCGCGGCGTCCGGATCGGTGACGAACTTGCGCGGCCAGAACGCCAATGCCTTGGTGCCGACCCGAATAGATTCGATCTGGTCGAGCGCGAGCAGGGGTTCCACATACCGCCGCAGCACCGTCGCGCTCATGATCATCGCGTCGCCGCCGGTGATCAGCACATTGGTGACCTCGGGGTGTGCGAGCAGATAATCAACGAGTTCCTCGGCTCCACCGTCATCGGCCGCGATCCGCAAGCCGGGCTCACCGACGAACTGCGGCCAGCGGAAGCAGTAACTGCAATAGGCGTGGCAAGTCTGCCCCTGGCGCGGGAAAAACAGCACCGTCTCGCGGTATTTGTGCTGCAAGCCCTCCAGCACGTTTCCGTCCAAAACCGGCCGGTTGAGCTGCATCTGGCCCGCCGGGTGCGGGTTGAGCCGCATCCGCACCCGATGGACGGCCTGCTGTACCTCGTGCTGCGGTGCGTCGCGACGCAGCAGGTCGGCGATGTGCGCGACGTCCTCCTCCGGCAGCATGTCCTTCTGCGGGAACATCAGCCGGTAGATCGGGTCGTCCGGGGCCGATGACCAGTCGATCAGCTCATCGACCACGTAGTTGTTGGTCCGGAACGGCAGGACTTCCGCCACCGCTCGCACCGCCAGCCGCTCGGCGGGCGGCAATCCCGCGCGGGCGGTCAACTGGTCCAGGTGTCTCGCGGTGAAGGCGCGGAATCCGCGCTTCATCGAGGTTGGCTGGGTGGTATCCATCAGGGTCACGTGCGCACCTTCGCTCCGTTGACGGAGGCCGCGAAGCGCTCGCTCGATGAGGGCGTCTTCGCGGCTCAGCGTTCATGGTCGTCGTGTTTCTCCTTGAGAAAAGAGCGTCAAGAAACCAGCGCACCATGATTCACCAGGGGAATCCGCGCGCTGCTATTATGCTCGACGCTTTACACTTCGGACGCTAAAGAAAGTCTCGTCGCACATCGTCCCCCATTCAGCCGAGCCCGAACGGCCGGTATTAGCGGTGCTTGAACTGTGGCGTGCGTTTGGCGAGGAAGGCGTCCATGCCTTCGCGCTGGTCTTCCGTGCCGAACAACGCTTGGAACATGCGCCGCTCGTAGGTCAGCCCCTCGGAAAGCGGGCTTTCAAACGCCCTGTTCACGCAATCTTTGGCAAGCATCACGCTGGGCATGCCCAGGCCGCAAATGGTGTCGGCCGCGCTCAGCGCTTCCGGGATCAGCGCATCGGCTGCCACCACCCGCGACACGAGCCCGGCGCGCTCAGCCTCGGCGGCGTCCATCATCCGGCCGGTCAACACCATGTCCATCGCCTTGGCTTTACCGATCGCACGCGGAAGCCGCTGCGTCCCGCCAGCGCCAGGCACGATGCCCACCGTGATCTCGGGCTGGCCGAACCTGGCCGTGTCGGCGGCGATGATGAAGTCCGCCATCATCGCCACCTCGCAGCCGCCGCCGAGTGCGTAGCCGGCCACCGCGGCGATGACCGGCTTCCGCACCTGGCGCATCGTTTCCCAGTTGCGCGTGATGAAGTTGGTTGTGTAGGCCTGCATGAAGTCGTAGTCCTTCATCGCCGCGATATCGGCCCCAGCGGCGAATGCTTTCTCGGTGCCGGTCAGCACAATGCAGCCGATGCCCTCGTCCTGGTCGAAGGCCAGCAGTGCCGCGCCCAGTTCGTCCATGACCTGGTCGTTGAGGGCATTCATCTGCTTCGGCCGGTTGAGCTGAATCAGACCGGTCTTCAGCGGGCGTTCGCCGTGCTCGCTGGTGAGCAGGTATTCATACGGCATGGCGTTCCTCCTGGACGGTGGGGGTCAGGTGGGCCGACCGCTGGATTCGTCGAGCGATCGGCTCATCTGATCAACTGCTGGACGCTGCAGCAGGTTGACACCCGCGGCGACCGCCAGCAACACCGGCGACACCCAGAAGCCGGCCGAGATGTTTCCGGTGGCATCCGAAATCGCGCCCGCCAGCACCGGGGAGACGGCCTGTCCGAACGCGAACGCGACCGTCAGCAACGCAATGGCCGCCGTCCACGACGAGACCGGCAGCTGCCGCTGCGCCACGATCGTGATCGCGGTCGGACCGGCCAAGAAGCTGCCCCCGAAAAGGATCGCGGACACGAACATCGCCGCCGCGCTTCCGGGAAAGATCAAAACCGGCAAGGTGCCCAGCATGACCGTCGCGAACACCATGGACGGCCCCCGCGACTCCCGGATAACGCCAAGCACCTTTCCCCAGAGCAGGGTCGCCACGGCCGACACCAGTCCCAGTACCGACCAGAACCAAATCACCTGTCCGCTGCTGCGCCCTGCTCCTGCAACAACGCGATAATGAACGTCATGTAGCCGACATAGCCGGCTCCGAACAGCCCATATCCGACAAAAGTGGGCGCGACCTTGCGGAATTCCCGGCCCCGCAACAAGGCGATGCGGCCGCCCGTCGGCTCTTGCACGCTACGGGCGGCCCACCACGCTGCTGGCAGGCACACGGCACCGATGAGGCCGAGAACAATCCACCCCTCCGGCCATTGCTGCGGGCCACTGCCCAGAACGATGGGAATGGCCACGCCAGCCAGCACAATGCCGACCCCCACGCCGGCGACGTAAAGACCGACGAGCGTGCCGCGCCGGCGCGGGTCCTGCGCCGGGCAGATCGCGGACGCCAATCCGGCCCCGAGGATAAAGGTAAGCGCCGTCGAGGCTCCTCCGATGGTCCGCAACACCACGAGGGTGAACACATTCGTGGTGGCCGCGGTAACCAGGAGAATTGCGACACTTACGGCGAAACCCAGGAGAAACGTACGCGCCATACCCCAGCGGTAAGCGATCCATGCCGCTACCAGCGCACCCACGACGTAACCCGCTCCGTTCGCGGTATTCATCGCGCCAGCCTCGACGTACGTCCATCCCAGGTCCGCCCGCATTGGCGGCAGCAGCAAGCCGTAAGAGAAGCGGGAGAGTCCCAATGCGACCGCCGCACCCCCGGACAACCCCAGCGCTGTGATGACCTCCCGCCACATTCGCCGTCGACTGTCGTCAGCTTTCGGGGGTAGCTCTGCTGCCACTGCCAGTTACCTCGAGACGCCGTTGTGAAGGAACACCGGTTAGCTGCTCCGCGTCCGTTACGGGGCAGCCCGTTCCACTGTAGCGAGGGGCTGGTCGTTGTTCACCACGAAGAAGCACAACACCTTCAGCGGATCGGGGCCGGGCACCCGCGCGTAATGCACCGCGTCAGTGGGAACCGTATAGGAACTGCCGACGACGTGGTGCTGATCCGGCTTGCCTTCGACGCACAAGTAGAACTCGCCGCCGATCACGTAGCCGGTCTCGATACCGGGGTGGGTGTGCGGAGACGCGCTCGTGCCGGCCGGGACCTCGATGATGCTCGTGTTGATGACGTATCCGTTGGGGAACTCGGTCTTCTGCAGAAGCGTCCGCTTGATGCCTCCCTGGACATGCACAGCGGCGGTTGGTTCGTTGGAAACTTCGACGTCGGGCATGCTGCTCCTCCTAGGGCGGATTCCTACATTTTCTTGTCAGGCACTACGCCTTGACGCCAACTGCCGCCAGAGCGGTGCGCGGGACTTCCGCGATGTAATGCTCTTGCTCGCGTCGGACCGAGATCGGCCCGAGCGTCTCCTCGACGAGAGGTTCAAGACTCGCCTCGATGTCCTGCTGCGAACCGGAGATCTTGCAGAGATCGTAGGCGCGGTATAAATGCATGAGCGCGTTGCGCTTTGCTTCCTCAGCCGTCTGCGCCTCCAGGATAAACGGGTCATTCATATCATGGATTTCCACCTCGGGAAAGCCAGCATCCGCGAATAGGTTGCTGATTTCCTCCCGAGTGAGGTGTTTGTGGGGATGGCCCGTGCGCGAATACGGATGCACAACATCGTCGAAGAACCGCGCAGCACCTTCGCCGGCCTCGAATGCGTGCACCACGAGCCGGGCGCCGGGCTTGAGCGTGCGATATGACTCCGCGACGGCCAACTGCCGCACTTCCGGGCTCAGGAGTTGCGTGCCGTAGCCAATGAGAACGCCGTCCAATGAGTCGTCTCGAAACAGGCTCCTGGCCGCGGACTGGCGAATATAGGGCAACTCCCCTGCCCGGCACGAGCTGATCATCAGGTTCGAGATATCAGCCGTGAACACGGTAGGAGCATCGTTTCCGAGAGTCGCCGCCAGCCGCGCTACGGTGCCGCTGCCGCCCAGGACATCAAGCACCCGAAGGTCTGGTCCGGGGGTGTCGCGAGAGAACCGCTCCAGGAGGCTCACCATGCCGACCCGCCGGCTGTTCGAACTGTTCTGCGCTTGGCTCCAAGCCTGCCCGCGGCCTCCCGTGTCCTGATCTTCGAACTCCCAGGACAACGTGTTGAGTTCCTTGAGGTAGTCCTCGATCGCGTCGGCCTCGATGCGTTCCGGGTCGAGCAGTTCGTACAGCCTGGGGTACTTCGTGCGGATCTCTTGCAGATACCCTTCAAAGGTAAGATCGGCTATGTAGGTGCTGCTGGTCATCGGACTGCCTCCGAACGAATATCAGGCGTAGCCGTCGAGCGGGTAGGACCAACTGTGGCGATGTCGTCGAAAATTCCGAGCACGATCCGTTCGGCGTCGACGGTCTGTCTCGACATAATTCCCGGCCGCGGCAAGGCATGGGTGTAGAAATGCGGGCCTTCGACCACGTACCCGACGGCCCACATCCTGGAGTGCACTCGGCCGTCAGCCTTTTTCACCCGCAGGTTCTCGTCGATGTCGATCCCGGACGGATGGTAATCCCCGTTCATAAACGGCCGGATCACACCGCGCCGCACAAGGTTCGCGGACAGTGGAGACGAGTCAGTACAGGGCGAGTACTTGTCGAGCCTTGAAGAAATTACCACATCAGCGGCGATCTTTACTGGACCGTCCGGGAAGTCGAGTGAGATCCGGTAGTTGTTATCCGGCGTCTCAATCCTGCTGGCAGCACCGCCGGCGACTTCGAGGATCCCAGCCTCGAACAGAGCCAGCCATTCTTCATTGCGGCGCAACGGAGGGCCAAAGGTAACCCGGTTCACGATCGGGTCGAACTGCTCGACGAAATAACGATGCGAGGCCGGGGTCAAGCCGCCGTACTCCACCGCTGCGCGGAACCCCTCGCGAGAATCCCGCAGGACGTCCGTCGCGGCCTTGACACCGCTTGTGAGGTTTCCCCGATACGCTTCGCTGAGATCGTTGGTCATGAGCGTCAGGAACCACTGGCGAAACTCGGCCGGCGAGCTGAAGTGCTCGTCTTCCAGCGGCCACAGGATCTTCCGGATCAACCGAGTTTCCTCGGGCGTCGGCGTGAAGCCGGATGCGTCGACCTGCTCGTCGCTTTCGGCCATCCGGTAGGCATAGGCCATTTCAGTAATGAGCAGCGGGAGAAGGTCAGCCTTGAAGTCGATCCGCGCATCGCCCCGCGCCATGGCGTCGGCACGAAGTTTGGCCACTGCCTGCGGTGTGAAGAACTGGCAGATGTGGCGTCCAGTCTGCCCTTTCTGGTTGATCCCGCGGGCTGCGAAAGGCAGTGCCTGACGAGAGCAGAGCCAGAGCCGCGGCTCGCGTCCGGAGGCTTTGTACACCAACTTGCCCTGCTCAGTCCGGTACGTGCCACCACGGCCCAAGGTCAGCGCGGAGACCACATCGTGCGCAGTAAGACCGAGCCCCTGGACCGCCACCCGCGCCTGGCTCGCGATCGTGTCCAGCTTACTGATGGGATAGGGAGACGCGAAGTAAGCGAGATGCGGATTCGCGGCTCGGTTATCTTGCGCGAAGGCAGCCAGCCGCCGATCCTCGTCTGTCGGCACGCGTTGGCCGTGCCCCATGGCGAGCACGGAATAGCGAGCAAAAACTGTCTGCCCGTTGTCGAGATCAATCGCGTACGCATCGTTCTCGAACCGCACGTCAAGCGCCCGTGCACGCACGTGCTGGACCTGGATATTGAGAGGCAACGCGGAGACGATCTCACGGCCGAAGGCCGCCAGGTACTCGCCGAGGACGACGCGCGGAAGGTGGGTCATCTCCGCGCTATTGCCCTGTTTGACGGCCCAGTCGAGCACCGATGGCGTGCTGTCATCTCCGACCGCACTCACCGGCGGGCGCACCGTGACCTGAGACGCGAGCGTGTTGATCAGAAGATGGCTGGGCTGATCCGTGGGATGGCTTCCCTCGCCGAGGTTTCCAGGATCAATCACCAGCACGTCAAGGCTTACGTCGTGCGGCAGCCGCGCGCGATGCTCCACCAGCCGCTCAAGGATGGTGAGCGCCCGGGGGCCGCCGCCGATGATGGCGAGCCGGAAGCTAGACATTGGCCGCGTCCGCGCGCGAGTCTTCGAAAGCCAGGCTGGCGACCGGGGCGGTGTGCACCATCGCGATGTCCGGACTGAGCGGGGAGGAGGGAAAAGCGGTCCGCACCAACGGATCGTGCCCCGGGATGATGTGGTCCAGGCTCTTGGCGCGGGCCGCGATACGCTCGTAGGCGTCGAGATACTCCTCCAGGTCGACAAAGCTCTGGAAGGGAATTCCCCGACGCAGATTCTCGTAATAGTGCACGGCATCGCTGGCGAGGATGATCTCCCCGCGCGCGGTGGCGACCGTGACGAACTGCAGCCCTTTGGTATGACCGCCGCACAGGTGCACAGAGATGCTTGGCGCGATCTCCTGGTCTCCCTCGACGAAGTTCAGCCGGCCCTCGTACAGGCTCTGCACGGCGGCAGCCACGTCGTCGGCCTCGTAGGTCTTTCGCAATTGCTGATGTCGCATGCTAGGCCCGGTGCAAAACCGCATCTCAGCGGTTTGCATATGGACCTGCGCGCCAGGAAATGCGGAGATGTTCCCAGCGTGGTCATAATGCATGTGCGTCACGATGACGTCGCTGACGTCGTTCGCGGTGACACCCAAGCGTCCCAGCAGGTCGAGCGGATGCGAGTGGTAGTGCCGCTCACGCCGGACAGCGGTTTCAGCCGTGAAACCGGTGTCGACCAGCACGGTGCGCCCTTGCCCGCGAATCAGCCAGACAAAGAAGTCCAGCGGCATGTCCGCCTCGTGAAACGGGTCCACGCCGAGAAAGTTGGCAGCGCTCTTACGGCCGTAGTGCGAGGCGTAGCGCAGAGCGAAAACCTCGTAGACAGGCGAATCGGAAACGCTTGGGGCCATCACTGGGCCGCCCCCGGTAGACCTTGAGAGATCATGGCTCTAGAACGTAGCGGACATCAAACACACTGGGCAACAGTTCTCGTTGACTAAGCGGAAAATAACCGACCGCGCACGACTGCACCATCCGGTCAAACCTGTTGGCGCACAACGAAAAGCCCGACGCACGGCCGGGCTCTTCGGTCATGAACGACAAGCGCGGTACAGTTCTGAAATCCAGAACTCAGAAGTCGCCTGTGGCACCTCGTTTGTATCGGCTTTCTATCCCATTTAATGAGCGCCTTTGACTGAGGCCAGCGCCAGCCTGGACGTCGGCGCAGCCCACGGCCAGTTAAACGCCTGGTTGCGGTCCGACGCGCGGGCCGATACGATTAATCGCGTACCCCCAGAACAGACACTACCCGGTATTGCGATTCGGCTGCCTCAGTTCCTCGGCAAGGTTTTTCCACCGTTCAGCACACACCAAGGCGAGTTCGGCGAAGTTGTCTCGGCGGTATTCAGGAAGACCCTGAATGAGATTGTTCCGCTGGTCGTCATTGATGTCGCAGATACTGAGCCATTGCAGTAAGGTCCGCGCGACGGCGTTGAACCGCAAGGAAGGATCCTTGCGCAGGCCCTGCAAGTCCGGACCGGTCGAACGCTGCCGAGACGGCCCCGGGATCACCCTGTTCTTCGCATACTTGATCGGCACCGGGTCGTCACCGCGCCGCAGCCGATCACGGACATCGCGAGCCGTTCCCGTCGAGATTCCGGCCGTGCTCGCGATCTCACGCAACGGAGCATCCGGCCGTTCCGCGATGATCTTGGCAGCTGCCCGCCGCCCTTCCGCGGTGTTCAGCGGCCGCACCCTGCCGTCTTTGCCGATCCGCGTGTGCGACTGAGAGGAATTGCCAGTCGCACGGCTTCGGATCGCCCCCACCGTCGGCGCGCTCAGCCCGGTCACGTCGGCGATAGCCCGATCGGACCACGCCGGTTGCGACTCCAGAATCCGCAAGACCGCCGCCTCGCGATCTGCTCGGGTAAGCGGAAGCCCATGCCGCACATTCGACTGTACGGACTGCACGAATGCTTCGAAATCCGTGCCCTCGAAGTACTTAACCGCGATTTCCGTGTCTCCACGCCGACGAGCAGCGAGGATTCGGTGGGTCCCATCGATCACCCGCATAGTTGACCGATGCACCAGAACCGGCGGCAGCCGCGCACCCGCGCCGGCGAGCAATTCGACGTGCTTAGAGTCCTCCCCGTCAAGCCGCGGCGAGCCGGCAAGTATCAACGCATCAAGCGACACTGAATCTGACACTGTTTCCCCCAGCCCAGATGCCCGAGTCGTTCACCTCAGACCGAGATACCACTGTCGCAGACGTGATCCCTCGTTGGCAATCGTTCATCCGGGCAAGCCGACAGGTCATGGCAGCGGACGCTCGCAGTCCCTCATCGCATGGCCCGGAGGCGGAGGCGTGCACCCTGGCTTCGGCCCATGCAGCTCCATCGTCCCGACGGCTGGACCGGCAGTCGTCCTGCCGATCGTGCTGTCCGCATTCCCGTTCATCGGCGTACAAACAGGACGGAATGCCACCCAGCCAGACTGTCATGGAAAGTCACTTCAATGGTCCGGCTTTTGTGGATCATACGGGGCGGCATTCGGCGTTGGTGATCGATAGTGGTCTCACCGTCCCGTCGCCTGATGCATCCGGCCGCGATTCCAGCGACTGTCACCCGCAACCGCGCTGAAGCCGTCGGGTTGCCGGACGATCAGCACAGGCAGAATGGATCGCTCTCCGGTCGGCATAACCTGAAAATCGTCGCCGGACGTTTTCCCGCAGCAGGCTTCAGCACGGTGTCGCATAGCGCAGGACCTGAGCGGAATTGAGCAGTTCTACGTAGGTCCTGGAGAGTAGGTGCACCCGGTTTGCGCAGGTAGGTGCCCCGTTCGGGGGTAGCAAGGTTGATCTAGCCGTCCTTGCACCCGTAGCGTGACAGGCCGACTACGGGAGGGGTCTGATGGGGTTCAGAACGGTGCCGGACGCGTTGAGAGCGGCGGGCGGTGCGGCTAGGGAGAAAGTGGGCAGGCTGCGCGAGGCGGACTGCGCCGAACCGGTAGGACGGATCGGCGGAGCAGTGCGGGGCGGTAAAGCCGAGGCCGCAGCCGGGAACTGCCGGGCGTCCTTGTCTGCGACATTCGCGCAGTGGTGCGCTCAGGCACAGCGCTTCGGCGAGCACCTCGGCGATGCAGCCGGTCGGTATGAACGCGGCGACCACGCGGCGGCAGGGGTTTTCCCGTCCGCGCCGGGGATGCGGGCACCGCGCTGATGGTGTCGCTGGCCGATGTCCGCGCCTGGAACCCCGGCGCGTTGGACGAGATCTGCTCGACGCTGCGGGCCCGGACACAGATCCTGATCAACGACGGCGACGACTACGGCAAGGTCATGCCCGTCGAGGGCTGGACCGGTCCTGCCGCCGACAGCGCCGCCGACCAGCACCGAGCGCACATGCGCGGCCTGGACAGCATCGCGGCCGGCGCCGCGGCCCTAGGCAAGGCGGTCGGGCAGGCCGCTGATGCGATCCTCGGTGTTCAGGCTGCGGTGAAGAACGCCGACGAACTGGCCCGCAAGTACGGGTTCGCGATCACCGCCGACGGCGCGATCGTCTGCGTCTACGCGGACCAGCCGCCACCCGAGCTGCACCCCGAAGACCGGGCCCGGGCACAGGCGCAGCTGACCGACGACGTCGCGCAGATCCTGCGCACCGCCAACGACATCGACGCCGATCTCGCCACGGTGCTGGACCGGGCCGCGGCGGGCCAGTTCGGCACCGGCGACGAGTCCACCGTCGCCGCCGCGGCCGCCGACGGGCTGAAAGGCCCCGGTTTGACTCTGCCCGAACCGCCGGCGGGCGCGACTCCGGCCCAGAACGCCGCCTGGTGGGCGACCCTGTCCCCAGCGGGCCGGGACATCCTGCTCCGGGACCGGCCGGGCGCGATCGGGGCCATGGACGGCTTGCCAGGCTCGGTCCGGGACACCGCGAACCGAGCAGTGCTCCACCAGCAGCGCGCCGACCTGCAACGCGAGCGAGAGGACCTGCGGCACCGGTTGGACGGGGTGAAACGCAGCGACCCGGCACAGCAGCGGGAGTACCACGAGCTGAGCAACCAGCTGGAAACGCTGGGCACCAAGATCGCGTCTCTGGACTCAGTCCAGGCGACGATGGACAAAGGCGGGCGACAGCTGTTGTACCTCGATGCGAGCAAGCCCCGCGTTGAAGCAGCCATCGCTGTCGGGAACATCGACACCGCTCGCAACGTCGCGGTGTTCACACCGGGATTCACCACGTCAGTCAACGGCGATCTTGGAAACTACGACCGGAACATGGACGACCTCAAAAAGGAGGCCGGACGGATGGACGATCGCTATGGCGGAGGTCCGACGGCGACAGTGACCTGGATCGGCTACCAGGCTCCGCAGTGGGATGGGATCGCCGACCCCAGTCAGTCGGTGCTGACTCCGGACGCGGCCAGAGCGGGCGGCGAGAGCCTGGCGAAGTTCTACAACGGGATCGGTGCCGGGCATGAGGCGTCGAACACGCCGCTGCACCTGACCGCGCTCGGGCACAGCTACGGGTCAACCACCACCGGCTACGCCCTCGGCCACGACACCCCGGTGCAGGACGCGATGCTGTTCGGCTCTCCCGGCCAGGGCACCGACCATCTCAAAGTTCCGGAGGGGCACCTTTTCGCCGAGCAAGACTCCGGAGACACGCTCGTCCCGAATTACGGCAACACCGGCGCGCTCGGCCCCAGCCCGTACTTCAGCCCGGACGCGAGCAGCTATCACCAAATGTCCACCGACGCCAGCATCACCGAAGCTGGCCCCCGCAACGCGGCCGAAGGCCACTCCGGCTACCTCGACGCCCAGTCGACGAGTATGTACAACATGGCCGCCATCACCACCGGACATGCCGACCTCGCCCAGTACAAGGGCACTGTCTACGCCGACGGTCCCCGATGACCCGAACACCGGCGTTTCTTGCCGTGGCGTTGCTCGCCCTCGCCTTGGCCGGGTGCAGCGTCGAGAAGTCGCCCTTCCCAGGAGACAAAGTGGACCGAGACCCGGAAGAAGTCTGGGCGGCCTTGATGCGGCTGCCCGACAGCGACCAAGCCCGCCAGCAATACCGGCAACTCGACGCGGAACTGCGCCAGGCGCTAACCGCTGCCATCCCCAAACTGTCTCCTTGGAAACTCAGCGAGAACAACCCCGGCTCACGGGCGGCGTGCGGTGCCCGGTTCCCCGGCGTCGGCAATGACGGAGAGAGCGAAAGCCTGGGAGATCACAGGGTTCCCGGAAACCTGCCGGACGCCGATTACGAGAAGGCGCTGACCATCATCGGTACCGTCGCGCAGCGCTACGGATTCGACCCACGCCCGCAACGGCTGCACGACGCGCCCGGCTCGCACGACGCCATGTTCCACAACATCGCCGACGAAGGGGAATTTCGTTCGGCACCGCGCAGAACACCAGCCTCGGCCTCGACCTCGGCTGTCATCTGCTCCCCGCTGCCAAGAAACGAGGCACGCCCTCGGGCTGAGCAGCAGGCATGCTCTCGCCGCAGCGACAAAGGTGGCGCGGCACTGACGTCGGGGCGTGCAGTCCCCTTGAACTACTGGCGAGCCTATGGGAGTCCGTCGCGCCGCGTACGAGTAGATGCAACGATTCCGGGGCCTTCCGAGTTCGAACTTCCCTGCTCGAATCCGGCC
This sequence comes from Amycolatopsis sp. WGS_07, assembly GCF_045278895.1. NCBI lineage: Bacteria > Bacillati > Actinomycetota > Actinomycetes > Pseudonocardiales > Pseudonocardiaceae > Amycolatopsis > Amycolatopsis sp. WGS_07. The sequence goes on from NZ_CP136053.1 coordinate 1,681,743, forward strand.
TGACCTGTGAGAGTGTGCCCCCGGCAGGGCTGCCAAAGGATGGGAACGGGTCTGGCCAGGGAATCTTCACCGGGACGTTGGTAGTTGAGGCGAGCTTTGTCCCGTCCGCTCGAACTCTTCGTGCCGGTGCCCGGCCGAGGTGGGGTCCAAAGGCAGGTCCAGATGGCGAGAACGGGACTGTTCGGGCCTGGTCTTCGGGTTCGGTGTCGTGAACCGTTCTATTGCAGTGCTCGGCAGATGCGAGATGAGCTGGCGGGCCACGGGCGAGAGATTCGCTGGTGCTCTTGTCGACGGTTCGCGTGCCCTTGACGTTGTCGGCGATCTTGCGAATCGACAGGGGACGTCTTCTGGGTATCCCGGTCTGGGGCCTGGCCATCGGCTGGCCGTGTTGCCAGTGGCGGGTTACGGGTGGCGAGTGGTGTCCAGCGCGCGCAGGCTTGTGCGGAGGTCGTCGGCGCGGGGATGGCCGTATTGGTCGTAGAGGGCCAGCGCGTCGCGCCAGCAGGACTTGGCCCGGTCGATGTGGCCGGTGTCGCGCAGGCAGGCACCGAGAGTGTCCAGGATCCCGGCAGTGTCTTGGGGAATGCGGTGGTGGGGTTCGATGGCGAGAGCGTTCTCGCACTGCGCGATTGCCTCCCGGAGATCTCCTAGGCCCTGTCGGGCCCGCGCGATCTGGTGTAACGCGAAGGGTTTTCCCTGGTCGTCGTGGGCGGTCCGACGGAGGGAAAGACTGCGTTCAGCGTGCCGCAGGCCCTGCTGGTAGTCCCCCAGCCCGGTGCAAAGGTCGCTGAGATTGCCCTCGACCACCCCTTCCAGTCGCCCCCTCTGAGAACCCGATGCCAGTGGGAGCGCTGCCAGGAAGCGGTCCCTCGCCTGCGCGTGCTGCCCCTGTTCCAGCAGCACCAAACCGAGGTCGTTGAGCGCCCATGCCTGCAGTTCCCGATTGCCGAGGTCACAGGCCAAACCAAGTCCTTCCAGTGAGGCGTTGTGGGCCTCTCGCAACTGCCTCACCGTCCAATGCGTGGTGCCCAGGTCCAGGAGAGCGTGGGCTTCGACGGTGCGATCTCCGCCGCGGCGGGCAGCGGCCAGCGCAATGCGCGAAAGGTCGAGCTGTCTCTTCTGCCGCCCCAGCCGATACAGGAACCCCGCCGCGGCGGTGGCGAGCAGGATGGTGAGCGGGATGCGGCCGTGCCGGTCGGTGTCGCGGGCCACAGCCACCAGGTTGTCCTGTTCGCTCTCAATCCACGCCCAGGCCCGTGCGGCGTCGGGAAACTCGATCCGCGGATCGGCACGGACTTCCAGGTTCAGCGCTGGACGCCAGCCGCAGTGTGCGGGAAACAGGACCTGGTGGGCGGTTTTGGCGTGGTGGGCGTACCACTGCCACATCCGCTCGCGTGCCTGCTCGCGGTGCTCGGGCGGGTCGTCGGTTTCGGCGCGGTGGGATGCGTAGGCTCGCAGCAGGTCGTGCAACCGGTACCGGCCCCGTCGCACGGGTTCGATCAGATGCGCGGCGGCGAGCGCGCCCAGCACCCAGCGAGCCCCGGGCAAATCCAGGCCGGTGACAGCGGCGGCCGCTTCGGCACAGAACTCCGGCCCGGGGTGCAGCCCCAGCCGCCGGAACACCCGCGCTCGTTCGTCGTCCAGCTGCTGGTACGACCAGTCGAACACCGCGCGCACCGCCGCCCGTTCGTCCCCCTCCCGCGACAGGACGTCCAGTCGGTAGCGCTCGTCCGCCATCTCCGCGATCACCTCGGCCACCGTGGTGTCCGGCCCGGACGCGTAGCCGGCGGCGATCCGCACCGCCAGCGGCAGCCGCCCGCAGCACCGGACCAGCTCCCGGACCGCGTCCGGCTCGGCGGCCGCGCGGTCCTGACCCACGATCCCGCTCGCCAGCGTGATCGCCTCCGGCTCGCTGAGCAGATCCAGGGTGAGCCTGGCCGCGCCCTCGGTCACCACCAGCCCGGTCAGCCGGTCCCGGCTGGTCACCACCACCACGCATCCGGCCGTCCCCGGCAGCAGAGGCCGCACCTGCTCCGCGGCATTGGCGTTGTCCAGCACCATCAGTACCCGCCGCCCCGCCAGCAATGACCGGAACGTCGCGGCCTTCTCCGCCGTGCCCGTCGGGATCCGCTCGCCCGGCAGCCCCAGCGCTCGCAGGAACCCTTCCAGCACCTCGCCCGGGCTGGCGGGATCACCCGGACCGTAGCCACGCAGGTTCGTGTGCAGGGTGCCGTCGGGAAAGAGGTGCTGCACGCGATGCGCCCACCAGACCGCCAGCGTCGTCTTCCCGATCCCCGCCGCGCCGTCCACGGCCGAGATCACCACCGACCCGCCGGTACCCGCATCGTCGACGGCACCGTCACTGCTGGGCTCGGCTTCCGCGGGCAGGAGTGCGTCCAGCGCCGCTACCTGCTCCGCGCGGCCGGTGAAATCCCGGACCACCGACGGCAGCTGCCGAGGCACCGAACCTCCGGTGCCCGTCGCGGTGCCGGCCAGTGACAACTGACCGATCGACCCGGCCTGCACCACTGTGCCGCGAACCTCGCCACTCGTCTCGTTGCGGAAACCCGCCCCTTCCGACACGAAACCAGTGTCGCGCCAGCTGCCCCGGCGGCGGTGCGGGAACAACCAGCTCCACCCGCACGGACCACGAGTGTCCCCGACCCGGCAACTGGTCTCGGCTCCCTCAAGATCGTCTGCGGTGTCAGGTATGCCACTCACCCAGCGTCGTTTCAGGCTTCTCGCTGGTCGAGCTTGTGAGCACGCAGGCGGCAGCTGTCCGGATCGGTGGTCGTCTCGATCAGCCTCGCAGGGTCAGCAGGCGACGGGGTGTGTGGTAGTCGTACTGGTAGCCAGGGTCGCGAAAACCCAGGCACAGAGCGAACGGTTTGCTGCCGAATTCCCGTTGAAGGGAACGCCAGTTTCGGGCTAGGTATTCAGTCGCCGCCCACGTCGTATCTCCTCGACGCCCTAGGCAAAATATCACCGTCGTGCCACGTGCGGTGTCGTGTATTTTTTCGACTACGGCGAGGTCTAGGGATTCTGATGTGACCAGTTGACCGAGACCTGCTCCGTTGAGCACCTCGACGTACTTCATTTCGGGCGGCGGCCGCTGATCGTCGGTGTCCGAGTATTCGTTGGAGATTCGGAGACTTATCAGATTCTCCTGCAGATACAGTCCGCGGATGCTGTTGCGGGTGGCTGCGCCGACCACGATGAGGTTGCCGCTCAGGTCGGAGAAATGCTTGGGGTCATCGCTTGACGCGGGGCTCACGTTGTTGCGGAAGTCGTAGCGGTGACGCCCCAGGTAAATCGCGTCGACCAAACCGCGGACCAGATCCGGAAGGCGAAAGGACGCCGAGCCGAACAAGCGGGTGATCGCCTCGGATGCGCGCAGTTCATGCAAGGAAATAGAGTAGCCTCGCGGGCGGGAACTTGTCGCGGTGGTCCACAGGTTAGACAGGCAGACGATCAATTGCTGATTCGTGTGCAAGCCGAAGAAGCTGCGGAAGCGCCGTTGCGCGATCCTTGCCATCATTGCGACTGCGAGGCCTAATCCGAGCCAGAACACGATGTTTGCGATGACGTTGGTAGCGATGTCCAACAACATTCGATCAGCATCGTCGCTGTACTGGTCTCACCTCCGGGCAGTGACCCAATCGTTATGCGGAGCACCACGGCAGGAGCTATCCGCGCTCGTCGGAAGACATCAGCGGCGCTTGATCAGCGGCATAGCGAATGCTCGCTGGAGCTGGCAGCCGCTCCTGGCCCGGGTCGGACGTCGAGTGCCGCGGTGGCCGGAACTGGTGCAGGCCGAGGATCTGCCCGAAGACGCCGCTCGGTGACAGGACAAACAAAATCGGGAGAGATGTCGGACATCTCCCGTTCCCATCCTTGCTGTGCCCCCGGCAGGATTCGAACCTGCGACACCGGCTTTAGGAGAGCCGTGCTCTATCCCCTGAGCTACGAGGGCCTTGACGCGCTGCAGCCTACATCCTAGCGGTGGCCTGAGCCGGGTCTGCGGCTGGTGAAGTCAGGTACGCCAGTGCCATTTCCGCCGCCTCCTCGGCCCACCTGGTCCATGACTGGTCATCTGGCCAGAAACGGCAGGTCGCGGCCCGGTGGATGCAAGCTCCGATGATCGTTCGGGCGGCCATGTCCAGACCGGCCGGGCGAGGTGACAAGGCTTCCAGCAGGGCGTCCTGGATCGCGGACAGCGCGGCCAGGCCGCGGTCTCGGCCGTCGGAGCGTTGGGCGTCCAGCAGGTCGGGGAAGATCCGGTCGTGCTCGGCGAAGGTGTGCGCTAGGGCAGACACGAAGGCGGTGAACGTCGGGCGAAGGCCGGGGGACGCCGAGCTGAGGGCGTCCCGGACGTTGGTTTCCAGCTGGGTCAGCAGCTGATCCTTCACCGCGTACAGCAGCTGCTCCTTGCCGTCGAAGCGGCGATAGATCGTGCCGACCGACATCCCCGCTCGAGAGGCGACCTCGGCGATCGTGAACGACTCCAGGCCGCGCTCTGCCAGCACGTGTTCGGCGGCCGTCAGCACCTTCTGCAGCGAGGCCCGGCTGCGCGCTTGTTGCGGCGGGCGGAAGCCCTCGCTGTTCTGACTCACCTGCCGCACGGTACCCGAACCAGATGCGAATGGTAATTTCGGTTCACATTGAGGGAGGGGCCATGGTGAGCATCGAGGTGCACCGCGCCTACGTCGACTTTCCGATCTTCGACGCCAAGACCCGGTCGCTGAAGAAGCGCGTGCTCGGGAAGGTCGGCGGGAGGATCGGCACCGGGGCGAGGGTGCCGGTGATCGAGGCGCTGCGGGACGTGTCGTTCCGGCTTGCGGAGGGGGCTCGGGTCGGGCTGGTCGGGCACAACGGGGCCGGGAAGTCCACGCTGCTGCGGTTGCTGTCCGGGATTTACGAGCCGACCCGGGGCGTCCGGAGGGTGACGGGGCGGGTCGCGCCGGTGTTCGATCTCGGGGTAGGGCTGGATCCGGAGGTGTCCGGGCGGGAGAACATCCTGGTCCAGGGCCTGTTTCTCGGGATGAGCCGCAGGCAGATGGCGAAGCGGGTCGAGGAGATCGCGGAGTTCACCGAGCTTGGCGACTATCTGCACCTGCCCTTGCGCACGTACTCGGCCGGCATGCGGGTGCGGCTCGCGCTCGGGGTGGTGACGACGATCGATCCGGAGATCCTGCTGCTCGACGAGGGGCTCGGCGCGGTCGACGCGGCGTTTCTCGCCAAGGCGCGCGATCGGCTCAAGGATCTCGTGAAACGGTCCGGGATTCTGGTGTTCGCGAATCACTCCGACGAACTGCTCGCGGAGTTTTGCGATACCGCGCTGTGGATGGACGAGGGGCAGGTTAAGCAGCAGGGGTCGTTGGCCGAGATTCTTGCTGCGTATAAGTCTGCGGTCGGTTAGAGCGGAAGAAGCGATCCGCTGCGTTTCACTGTGCGGACTACGGGGGCGGTTTCCATTTGCTGGATCCCGTCCAGCGATCCGATTCGGTCGGTCAGATACTCGTACAGGTGCGCGGCGTTACGGCAGGCGATCGCGGCGACCAGGTTCGCTGGACAGGTGGTGACAGCGGCGAACTGCACCTCTTCGTGTTCCGCCAAGGCCTTCGCGACCGATGCTACCGCTGATGGGCGGACGACCACCCACAACCGCGCCTCTGCCTGGAATCCCAGCGTACGGAGGGAAATGTCCAGCTGATACGACAACACGCCAGCCTGGCGCAAGGCTTCGATCCGACGCTTTGCGGTCGATTCGGAGAGGCCGGACGCTGCGGCGAGTTCGCCGTAGCCCGCACGGCCGTCCTCTGCCAGGACCTGCACGAGGCGGCCGTCTGCTTCGTCGAAAGTGATCTCTTCAGCTGGATCGACTGGTACTCGCAGTTCGGCAATCTGCTTGTCCGACAAAGCCGATAGACCGCCTGGGCGCGCGAATCCCCGCAGCATCTGATGTGCGGAGACGGACGTGATGCGGCTGCTTCGCGGGAGTTTGTCCAGCAGCAACACATCTGGTTCCGCAGCGATGGACGACTGCGTCGTGCACGCGATTTCCGTGCCGCCGGAGAGCAAATGGACCCAGAACGTGTCCGGACGCTTGGCCAGCGCCGCCGCGATCGGCATTCCGGACCCGGGTGTACAGGAGAACCGGACCGTCCAAAGCGCGTATCCCAGCTTCGCACTGGCGACCGCACCGACGACTCGAAGCACCCCGGCCTGCCGCAGCCGCCGGTAGCGCCGGCCGACGGTGTTCTCCGAAACGCCGAGCACGTCCGCGATCCGCGCGAATGAGGCCCGGCCGTCGAGGTCGAGGGCGTGGATCAGCTGGCGGTCCACGGAGTCCAGCGTGACGGGTTTCATCACTTCACGGTAGCTGATGACGGTATCCGTCATTGGAGGGCAGTTTGCTTGAGGTGTACGCCGTGGCTCGATCACTCTTCGGGAGCTGATCGAGAGAAAGGAACCGGCTGTGCGCAAATGGGGACCGTTGGCGGCGATCTGCCTCGGGTCGTTCATGTTGATCGTTGACACCACTGTCGTGACGGTGGCGTTGCCGGAGATGGCTCGAGGGCTGGGAGCCTCGCTGGCCAGCATGCAATGGGTGGTCAATAGCTACACCTTGGTGCTCGCCGTTCTCGCGTTGAGCGCGGGGGCGATCGGTGATCTTTTCGGGCAGCGCAAGGTGTTTGCCGGCTCAATCACGGTGTTTGCCGTGGCGTCGTTAGGGTGCGCGCTCGCGCCGAATGCCGGGGTGCTGATCGGAGCGCGAGCGGTGCAGGGAATCGGCGGCGCGGCGATGATGGTGGCCGCGATGTCGTTGCTGGGAGCCAGTTATGAGGGCAAAGAGCGCGGCACCGCGTTCGGGGTCTGGACCGCGGTGCTCGGCGGAGCCGGCGCGGCGGGGCCGTTCCTCGGCGGCGTTTTGACCCAGTGGGCGGGCTGGCAGGCGATCTTCCTCGTCAACCTGCCGTTGAGCGTGCTGACCTTGCTGCTGACCAGGAAATTCCTGAGCGAGTCGCCGAAACAGCCGTCCGACGTCCGGATCGATTTCGGCGGCATGCTGTCGTTCGGTGTCGGTTCCGGTGCGTTGGTCTACGCGTTGATCCGGGCCGAGGACAGCTGGACTTCCGTGCCCACGTTGGGTTTCTTCGTCCTCGCGGCCGTGGCACTGGCCGTTTTCGGGATGGTCGAACGACGTGCCGCGCGTCCGATGCTCGACCTCACGCTGTTCCGCCGGGCGGCTTTTGTGACCGTGCTGATCGTGGTCGTCGCGAGCGCGTCCGTCTTCGCCTGCCTGATTTACGCCTCGATCTGGCTGCAATCGGTGCTGCACCTCAGCCCGACCGCGGCGGGGCTCGCGCTGCTTCCGCTGGCGGCGACCTCTTTCGTCTCCTCGATGCTGATCGGCAAGCGGCTGCACGCCATACCGCCGGGTATCGTCCTCGGTATCGGTGCCCTGCTTGCCTTCGCGGGCTGCGGGCTGGCCTGGGCAATGCTCGACCGCGATTCGCTCAGTCTCCTGCCCGGACTGATCGTGACCGGTGCCGGAATGGGCATCGCCGGACCGGCCGCCAGCACCGCGATCCTCAGTTCGGTGCCCCGGGACCGCGCGGGGATGGCGTCCGGTGCCATGGCCACTTTCCGTCAGCTCGGCCAAACCCTTGGCGTCGCCGTGCTCGGACTCGTTTACACCAGCAGGGCGGAACTCGCGGACGTTTTCCTAGTCACGGCTGGGCTCAGTCTCGTCGCCGCCGTGCTCAGCTACCTCGTGCTTACTCGAAACACTGCCGGTGCGCCGTCACGAACTCGCGGAAGCTCCGCGGCCGCTGGCCGGTGACGTCCTCGACGGTGGAAGTCACGGTTTCCGCGCCGCCGTCCAGGTACGTGTTGCACACCTCGACCAGCGCCTTCGCGTGAAACGCGGACATTCCGGCTTCGGCAAGCGCGGAAAGGGCTTGCTCGTTGGACATTCCCCGGTACGCGATCGGACGGCCGAGTACCTCGGACAGCACCGCCGCGGCCTCGTCGTAGGTCAGCGCTTCCGGGCCGGTGAGCGCGTACGCCTTGTGCTCGTGACCGTCCTCGGTCAGCGCGCGAAACGCCACGCGGGCGATGTCTTCGGCGTCCACGAACGCGATCCGCGCGCGGATCAGCGGGCTGGCGAAGAAATTCCCGGACCGGATCGTCGCGGCCCAGTTGCCCGAGAAGGCCTGCAGGTAGAAGTTCGCCCGCAGAAACGTCCAGGACAGCGGCGACGTTTCCAGCATCCGCTCGACCGGACGGTGCAGCCGGGCGATCGGCGTGAGTTCCTCGTCCGCCCGCCACAGGGACTGCTTGACCACGTGCGAAACCCCGGCGGACACCGCGGCTTCGACCACATTGGACTCATTGCCGGTCTGGCCAGGGCTCATCGCGCCCAGCAGGAACACCTTCGACACCCCGGCCAGCGCCGGTTGCACGGTGGCCGGATCGGACATTTCGACGGTGACCGCGTCGATTCCGTCCGCGGCGGCTTTCCTGGCTTTCTCCGCGGAATGGTAGGCGGCGCGGAAGGGCACCCCGGCCGCGCGCAGCTGGGTGACCAGCGCCGAACCCACATTGCCGCTCGCACCCGTCACCAGGATCATGCGCCCCACCTTCGTATGTAAGACGGGGCAGTCTAGTGGATCAGGCGTTCGCCTGGGCTGATTCCGCTTGAGCCCGGCGCTGCACCAGCTCCTCGACCGCGGACGGCAGCGTCGTTTCGAAATCGATGAGTTTCGCCCAGGTCGGCGTGACGACGATGCGGACCATGCCGTCGGCGTAGAGGGAGCGGATTTCGGCCTCCCATTCGACCCGCTGCTCCGGCGTGATCTCGTAGGAACCGTTCATCTCAAGGTATTCGTCCGGAATCCCGTCGACGTAGTCCAGCTCGGCGCGACCGCGGATGAGCAGGATCTTCGGCGGGTGCACCTCGGTGTCGATGGTGAGCGCGACCATCGGATTCGCCCGCAACGCCGCCAGTTTCGCCGAGTTTTTCGTGGTGCACATGACGACCTCGGCGCCGTTCCAGCTGAACGAAATCGGGATGCTGCGCGGCGTGCCGTCCTTCGCGACGTAGGCCAGCCGGGTCAGGTCGCGGGCGAGCAGCTCTTGGCTGAGCGGGCGGTTCAGGACTTCTGGCGATCCGCTGCGGTTCCATCTCGGTCTCCTTCGCTTGGTGCGGCCAGGTACTGCGGAGACGGAGCCCGGACAGCGTTCTCGACATGGCCTCGATAGTGACCTGAGTCACACTGATAACTACAACACTTGTACAACTGCTTGACAGTTATCCGGCGAGTGGCGTTGAGTGCTTCTGGTGCCTGGAAAACGCGGGGAGGTGAGGGCGATGCGCGATACGAGCCCGGGGCGAAGTACGCCTCCTGAACCCGGATCGTCCCCGCTTTCCGGCATCCCCGGTTAATCCGGGGTGCCCCGATCGGCCCAGCACGACGGCCGAGAGGAGTGTTCGTCATGGCCACCGACACCACCGTCCGCATCGACCGGCGCACCACCGCGGTCCTCGACGAGGAGCACGTCGGCGACATCCGCGGCGCGCTCGGCACCATCGAAGCGGGCGATTCCGCGCCGCGGACCGGCCTCAGCGCCAAGCTCAAGACCCTGCTCGCGATCGTCGGGCCGGGGTTGATCGTGCTGGTCGGCGACAACGACGCCGGCGCGTTCGCGACCTACGGCCAGGCCGGGCAGAACTACGGCCCGAAACTGCTGTGGACCCTGCTGCTGCTCGTGCCCGTGCTTTACGTGAACCAGGAAATGGTGCTGCGCCTCGGCGCGGTCACCGGCGTCGGGCACGCCCGGCTGATCCTCGAACGCTTCGGCCGGTTCTGGGGCGCGTTCTCGGTGATCGACCTGTTCCTGCTCAACGCGCTGACCCTGGTCACCGAGTTCATCGGCAGCACGATGGCGACGCGCTACCTCAGCCTGCCGACGGTGCCGTCGGTGGTGCTGGCCGCGGCCGTCATCATCGGAGCCGCGTTCACCGGCAGCTTCCGGCGGTTCGAGCGGATCGCGATCTTCTTCTGCCTCGGTTCGCTGACGCTGATTCCGGTGTACGTGTTCGCGCACCCAGCGTCGGCTGGCATGCTCGGCGGCCTAGTGCCGACCATGCCAGCGGGGCCTGGCGGGATGGCTGAGCTGATGCTGCTGATCATCGCGATCGTCGGCACCACGGTCGCGCCGTGGCAACTGTTCTTCCAGCAGTCCTACGTGATCGACAAGCGCATCACGCCGCGGTTCATGCGTTACGAGAAGGCAGACCTGTGGATCGGGCTGGTCGTGGTGACGATCGGCGCGGCCGCGATCATGGGGATCGCTTCGGCAGCCTTCGCAGGGACCGGCACGTCGTTCACCGACACAGCTGGCGTCACGAACGGCATCGAGGCTTACGCGGGACGTACGGCGAGCGCGCTGTTCGCCGTGGCACTGCTGGACGCGTCGATCGTCGGGGCCTTCGCTGTGTCGCTTTCGAGCGCGTACGCGATCGGTGACGTCTTCGGGATGAAACACTCGCTGCACCGTGGGGCGCGGCACGCGAAGGGCTTCTACGCGGTGTACGCCGGTCTCGTCGCGCTGTCGGCCACCATTGTGCTCATCCCGGGCTCGCCGCTCGGCCTGCTCACCACGGGGGTGCAGACGCTCGCCGGGGTGCTGTTGCCGTCGGCGACGGTGTTCCTGTTGCTGCTGTGCAACGACAAAGCGGTGCTCGGACCGTGGGTCAACGGACGGCTCACCAACCTGTTCACCTCCGTGGTCGTCGGGGTGCTGGTGGTGCTGTCAGTGATCCTCACCGCGGCGGTGCTGTTCCCGGACATCAGCGCGGACCAGATCTTCCTGATCATGGCGATCAGTGGAGCGATCGGCGTCCTCACAGCTGGGTACGCGCTGCTTCGCCGCCGTCGAAGCAGCGCGCCGATCGATCGCACCGGGCGCGCGGAGTGGCGAATGCCGCCGCTGCCGTACTTGCCGCCGCCGGAGATGTCGACCGGGCGCAAGATCGGGCTGACCGCGCTGCGCACGTATCTGCTCCTGGCGATGGCCCTCGTCATCGCGAAGCTCATCCAGCTGGCGTTAGGTTAACTCTGCGTGAGATTACTTCTCAGCGTGCACACAGGGAGTGTGCACAACAGTGGGAAACCATGACGCCCCGGCACAGGAAGGTCCGATGACCTACCCCCATGACAGACGTGCCGCCGCGTCCCGAGCCGCGGCGGCGCGCGCTGTCGCAGCCCGTGCCGCGGCCCGGCGGCGACGGATCACCGGCCGGGTCGCGCTGGCCCTCGCGGCCGCGTTGACGCTCTCGCTGACCGGCTACGGCTGGGCGGCCTACCACGGCGTCGTGTCCGGTTTACAGGTCTCCGACGTGCTCGACGGGGAATCGACCTCCAGCGGCGGCGACACCAACATCCTCATCATGGGCCTCGATTCACGGCTCGACGAGAACGGCAATCCGCTGCCGAAGGACATCTACAATTCGCTGCACGCCGGGGATCAGCAGGACGGCGGCTACAACGCCAATGTGCTGATGCTGCTGCACGTCCCCGGCAACGGCGGCAAGGCAACGTCGATCTCGATTCCGCGCGACGATTACGTTCCGCTCGCGGGCTGTCCGGACAACGTGTGCAAGGGCAAGATCAAGCAGGCCTACGGGCTGGCGTTCGACGAAAAGGCCAAACAGCTCGTTTCGCAGAACGTCACCAAATCCCAGCGCGAACAACAGGCGCGGGACGCGGGCCGCCGGGCGGAAATCGACACCGTGCGAAAATTCCTCGGCAATGTCCCGATCGACCATTTCGTCGAGGTCACCCTGGTGGCGTTCCTGGAGATCGCGCAGGTCGTCCAGCCGATCACGGTGTGTCTCAACGAGGACACTCAGGACAGTTACTCGGGCGCGAACTTCCACGCTGGCCAACAGGAGATCTCCGCCGAGCAGGCCGTCGCTTTCGTCCGGCAGCGCCGGGATTACGTGCACCCGAAACTCAACTTCACCGACCTCGACCGCGAACGCAGGCAACAGGCGTTCATCTCTTCGCTGGCTTACCAGCTCAAACAGGGCGGGGCCTTCACCGATCCGACGAAACTCCAGGGAATTCTGGACGTCGCGAAACAGAACACCGCGGTCGACAGTTCACTGGACCTGCTCGCGCTCGCGAAACAGGCGACCAGCTTGACCGGCGGCAATGTCCGTTTCGTGACTCTTCCCGTTGACCATTTCGGCAAGAACCCGTCGGGCGAAGACGTCAACTTCGTCAATACCGCGCAAATCCAGTCAACGGTCGCGCAACTGCTCAGCGACGCCCCGGAGCCGAGCCCCGCCGCCTACGTGACGCCGATGACACACGAAACCAGCAGCACCCCCGCGTCGCCGCCGGTCTTGGGCGGAGGCGGAATCCCTTGTGTGAAATAACTTCAGCGGACGGCCCGCGCGCCTTAATGTCCGCTCGGGGCGGATAAGGCACAATCGGCCCGGCGCGTTCTTTCCGGCGCCGAACAATTCGGCGGACGGCGGGTGCGCGAGTGAGTAAGACACGGAACAGACGAAGCCGGGTTCCGGTCGCGATCGTCGGCTGGCTGTCCCGGCCGCTGGCGTCGTTCCACCTCGTGCTCGCGCTGTGCGGTCTGCTCACCCTGCTCGGGGTGATCATGGTGCTGTCGGCGTCGTCGGCACAGCCCGGCGGCGTGTACAGCACCTTCCAGAAGCACGTCATTTTCGTCCTCATCGGCCTGGTCGCGTTGTGGGCCGGGCTGCGGATTCCGTTGCGCCGGATCAGATCCCTCTCGCCGATGCTGATGCTCGTCACGCTGGGGCTGCTCGCGCTGGTGCTCACCCCGCTCGGCGCGAAGGTGAACGGCGCGCAGCGATGGTTCGCGCTCGGTCCGCTGACGCTGCAGCCGGTCGAGGTCGCGAAAGTCGCGTTGACGTTGTGGGGCGCGCACATTCTCGTGGTGAAGGCCCGGCTGCTGCACCACTGGCGGCACCTGCTGGTGCCGTTGGTGCCGGTCGCGCTGCTGATCTTCGCACTGGTGATGGCGCAGCCGAACCTCAGCGGGACGATCTCGCTCGGCATCGTGCTGCTGTCCCTGCTGTGGTTCTCCGGCGCGCCCGGACGGCTTTTCGGCGCGCTGCTGGCCGGCGGCGTGGCCGGTTTTGTGGTGCTCGCGCTGGTCGCGGACTACCGGCTCGCGCGCGTGTTGTCGTTCCTCTCCCCCGACGCGGACACCTCCGGCGCCGGATATCAGGCGGTGCAGGCGCAGTACGCGCTCGCCGAGGGCGGGTTGTTCGGCGTCGGGCTCGGACAGGGCGCGTCGAAGTGGAAGTACCTGCCGAACGTGCAGAACGACTTCATTTTCGCGCTGATCGGCGAGGAACTCGGGTTCCTGGGCTGCGCGGTGGTGCTGCTGCTGTTCGCCGGGCTCGCGCTGGTCGGCCTGCGCATCGCGACGCGCAACCTCGACCCGTGGATCCGCATCGTCGCCGCGACGATCACCGTGCTGCTGGTGGCACAGGCGGCGGTGAACATCGGGTACGTCGTGAACGCGCTGCCGGTCACCGGGGTCACGCTGCCACTGGTGTCGTACGGCGGGACGTCGCTGATCGTGACGATGTTCCTGTTCGGCGTACTCGCCAGCTGCGCCCGTCACGAACCGGCGGCGGTGGCGGATTTGAACCATCTTGGCCCGGGCAAGATCGGCCGGATCCTGCGGTTGCCGGTGCCGGAGCCGTACCGACCGGTGCGGACATCGGCGAAAACGACTCGGGCACGGCGGCCGGAGTCAGCGCCCAAACGCCGGAGGACACCGCAGCTGGCGGAGGGACAGCGGGCGAAGCGTTAGAGCAGCGCCCGGAGGTGCGCGGCTTCCGGCGCGGGAATCGACCGAGCCAGGTATCGCTCTCGAACGCGGCCTCGCCGCCTCGGCGCGAAGGCCATCACCGAGCAACTGGCGCACGGACAACGCGCGAAAAGCTAAAGCAGCGCCCGAAGATGCGCGACCTCCGGTGCCGGAATCGACCGAGCCAGATACCTCTCGTCCAGTGGCCGCACCTGCGCACGCAACTCCCGCGCGGCCTTACGCGGCAAGCCATTCAACGCCCACCCGAGCCGGATTCGCGCGACTTCCGGGTCATCCGTCGGGCCGTCATCGTCGCCGTGCTCCGTGTGCCGGTCCAGTTGCCGGTAGGACGCGTGGACGAAGCGGTTCCACGCGGCGAGCGCTTCGGCGATTCCACCGAGGTAGAGATGGGCGCGTTCGTACTGCGCGATTGCCCGCAGTGCCGAGGAGGAAACGCGCGGAACTTGCGCGTGCGGCGGCTTGGCCTGGACGTAGTCCGGCTCGCGGAACCGCAACCGTGCCGGGGGTCTACGCGGCATGGCCCTTTCTGATCTTCATACCGGCCATCCTGCCAGATTTCACCGCTTCGGCCAATGCCACGAAGGCTGGTCAAGCCGCCCCTGCCCGGCCACCACCGTCGCGCCGAATTCCTTTTCCAGTTCCAGTACTGAGGCGTCCTCCAGGAAGCGCACCAGCAGCTGTGAATGCGACACCACCAGCAGTTGCGTCTTCTTCGCCGCGGCGGTGATCAGCGCGGCCAGCGCCGGCAGGAGGTCTGGGTGCAGGCTCGTTTCCGGTTCGTTCAGGACCAGCAGCTCCGGCGGGCGCGGGCTGAGGAGGGCGGCGGCCCACAGCAGGTAGCGCAGGGTGCCGTCGGAGAGTTCGGTCGCGCTCAGCGGGCGGAGCAGGCCGTGCTGGTGGAAGCGGAGGTCGAAGCGGCCGTCGGTGGTGGTGACTTCGACCGACGAGCGGGGGAAGGCGTCGTCGATCGCGGTGGTCAGGGCGTCGGCGTCGATGGATTCCTGGATGGTGCGCAGGGCCGCGGCCAGGTCGCCGCCGTCGTGGTCGAGGGCCCACGTGCGGGTGCCGATGCGGCTTTGCCTCGCGGGCGCGTCGGCGTCGGTGCGGAAGTGGTCGTAGAACCGCCAGGCGCGGACTCGGTCGCGCACGATCAGCAGTTCCGGGCACAGGCGCGGGTCGGCGAACTCGCTCAGCATGCTGTCGGTCAGGGCGATCGAGTGGCCGCTCTCGGCCCACAGGCCGGACTCGTCGCGGATGCGGACCCTCGTGCCGGAGCGGTCGGCCAGCAGCGCGGACGGGCGCAGGACCGGGCCGTGCCAGACGCATTCGCGTTTGTATTCCGGGTCGAGGTTGAAGGCGGTCGGAGGTTTTGCGCGAACGGGGACGGGCAGGCCGAAGTCCAGTGCGTAGCCGAATTCGTCGCCGGAGTAGCCGAGTCGCAGGCCGATGGGTTTGGTCCGCTGCAACGGTTGCACCGGGGTCCGGCCTTCGCGCACGGACCGGCCGATGGTCTCCGGGCCGGCCCACAGCGTCGACGGCAGGCCGCCTTCCCCGGCGAGGGCGGCGACCGCGCCGTTGCGGCCGGCGTCGGCAAGCAGCCGCAGCGCGCGGTACAGGCTGGATTTGCCGGTGCCATTCGCCCCGACGATCACGGTGAGCTGCGACAACGGCAGCACCAGGTCGCGCAGCGAGCGGTAGTTCTGAATCGCCAGGGTGGTCAGCATGTCACCTCCGGGGGCAGGTCGAAGCGGGGGAACAGCTCGGGTTCGAGGAACCAGGTGACGGTGCGGATCCGGTCTCCCCACGGTGCCAGCACGAGGATTCCGGCGGGGCGCGCGGTAGTTCCGCCAGGTTCGGTGAGGTAGCAGGCGAAGGCCGGATGGGTGTTGGCCCGCGTTGGGAGCAGCCGGAACCGGCGGGTGCCGCGCCATTCGCTGAACATCGTGAGGAACGCGGCGACCGCTTCCCGGCCGACGTATTCGTGTGGTGCGGGCGGCATGGCGAGCCAGCCGTCGTCGGTCAGGAGCGCGACCACGCCGTCGACGTCTCCCTCGCTGAACGCGTCCGCGAAGCGTTGCGCAATCTCTCGTTCCCGTGGTGCCGGCGGAGCGGGTTCGACGGTTTGCCTCAGCTGGGCCCGGGCGCGTTGCAGAGCGCCCTTGACCGCGGTGGCGCTGGTGTCCAGCAGGTCCGCGACCTCGGCGGTGGAGTAGTCGAGGACGTCCCGGAGCACGAGGACGGCGGCCTGGCGCGGTGGGAGTTTCTGCAGCGCGGCGACGAACGCCAGCTCGAAGGTTTCCTTGGCACCGTAGTGGACGGCGGGGTCTGGTGCGGGCTGCAGCCAGGTCACCTCGGTGCGACGGCTGGGCTCGGTCGGGGTGAACGGCGGCGACGGTTCGGCGGGGATGCGGCGGCCGGCGTCGCGCAGCGCGTTGAGGCAGCGGTTGGTGGCGATGCGGTACAGCCAGGCGCGCACCGAGGCTCGGCCGGCGTAACCGTCCAGGCCGCGCCAGGCGGCGAGGAGCGTCTCTTGCAGCAAGTCTTCGGCGTCGGTGAGGGAGCCGAGGAGGCGGTAACAGTGCACCTGCAGCTCGTGCCGATACGGCTCGACCAGCTCGCGGAAGGCGTGCGCGTCTCCGGCGCGAGCACGGTCGAGGATGTCCTGGGCCACCTTCCGCATCCTGCCACCGTTCCGTTTCCGGGGCGGGCGGTGTCTCTATCGGTGACCCGTGAGAAAGGCGAAACGATGAACCCTGTCGACGACCTGGCTGCTGTCCTCGATTCCACCAGTGCGCTGGTCGCTGGCGTGTCGCACTGGGACGCGCCGACGCCGTGCCCGGAGTGGACTGTCCGCGAACTGGTGAACCATCTGGTCCTCGGACACCGGCTGTTCACCGGCGTCCTGCGTGGCGAGGCGGGTGGCTCGCTGGACCCGCGCACTGCCGACGCACTCGGTGACGATCCGGTCGCTGCTTATCGGGAAGCGGTGGTCAGGTTGCTCGCGGCATTCCGGCAGCCGGGGGTGCTGGAACGGGTGGTCGAGGTCCCAGCCGGGAGGGTTCCGGGGATCGCCGCGGTGCATCTGCGGATCGTCGAGGAACTCGTGCACGGCTGGGACCTCGCCCGCGCCACTGGGCAGGAACCGAGCTTCGCGGATGACGTCGCGGAGCGGGAAATCGGGTTCAGCGCGGCGAAACTCGGTGATCTTCCGCCGGAGCGGAGTCCGTTCGCACCGCCGGTGCCGGTCGCCGAGGATGCGCCGCCGTTGGACCGGCTGGTCGCGTTGCTCGGCCGCTCGCCGAGTTAAGCGACCCGGAATTCCAGCAGGCCGCGCTGATCGGTCAACGGGGCCGCCGATTCCAGCTTCAAACCCGCCGACTCGGCCAGCGTGCGGAATTCCTCCACGCGCCGCTCCCGGCCGCCGAAATGGACCAGCATGACCAGGTCCATTTCGGTGCGCGCGTGAATACCGCTGACGGCTTCAATGGCAAGAATCCGACCGGACGAGCCCGCCGCCTCCGCGCACCGCTCCAGGACGCGGCGGGCGTTCGCGTCGTCCCAGTTGTGCAGGATGTCTACCAGCACATAGGCATCCGCGCCGGACGGGAGCGGATCGAAGAAGCTGCCGCCGTGCACCGTCACCCGGTCGGCGAGTCCGCGGGAAGCGAAGGCGGCACGGGCTTCGGTCGCGGTTGGTTCGAGGTCGATTAGCTGGGCACGCAATTTCGGATTCGCTTCGAGAATCGCGGCGAGCAAATCTCCCCGGCCGCCGCCGACGTCGACCACCGTGTCGAAGGCAGACCAGTCGATTCCGGCGAGCACCTGTGGTATCTCCGTGCGGAAGCGAGTGATCATCTGCCGGTCGAAGGACTGCCGCAGATGCGGTTGCTCGGACAGATCAGTCCAGAAATCCTTGCCATACCGGCGGGAGTAGGCCGCCTCGCCCGTCCGGACGCTGTGCGCCAGCTCGACGAACGCGAGTTCGGCGCGACCGGCGGCGCGGTCCAGGTGCAGGAGGTTGGCGAGGCCGTTTTCGTTGTCCGCACAGAGATTCGCGCCGTATGCGGTGGTCAGGTAGCTGTCGCCGGCGCGTTCGACCACGCCGAGAGTGACCAGGTGGCCGAGCAGGACGTCGAGCGCGATCGGCGAGAGGTCCAGTTCGGCGGCGACGTCGTCGACGGTGCCGGGGGCGCGCAGCCGGTCGGGCAAACCCAGGGTGACCGCGACTCGCAAGGCCATCGGGGTCGCCAGGCTGGCAGCGCGGAGGAGGTGGTTCACGTCATCACTCACGTGACTCCACTTTGCCAGCCTGGTCAACCGACTTTTCCGGGCCACACGGCGGTTTCGGCGAACTCGGCGAAGCTGCGCGGCGGACGGCCGAGCGCGCGTTGAACACCGTCGGAAACGTGCGCGTCGCGGCCTTCGCGGAGCGGTTCGATGACGTCGGCGAAGATCTCGGCTTCCACCCGCGGCAGGCCTTGGTCAACCAATTCCGCGATGTAGTCCTCGATAGACAGTGGAACGTAACGGATCTCGCGGCCGGTTACCGCGGAAATCGTGGTGACCGCTTCATCCAGCGACACGGCGCGCGGGCCGGAAAGTTCATAGCTCTGGCCCGCGTGGCCGTCTTCGGTCAGCGCGGCGACGACCACCGAGGCAATGTCTTCAGCATCCACAAAGGTCGCCGCGCCGTCGCCCGCGGGCAGCCGCAACTCGCCAGCAGCGATGGCGTCGGCGAAAAATCCCTCGTTGAAGTTCTGCGCGAACCAGCCAGGGCGGCTGATCGTCCACTCCAGACCGCTTTCCCGCACGGCCGCCTCGCTGTCCGCGATACCGTCGCGCATTCCGGTGCGGTCGCGGACGTAACCCGGGTCGTCGATGCCGCGTCCAGAGGCCAGCACTATCCGCCGCACGCCGTGCTTGCGAGCCTGCTCAACGAAAGGCCGCACGAGATTGGTGCCGTCGAGTTGCACGAGGTAAGCCGCGCGGACGCCCTCCAGCGCGGCGTCCCAGGTGCTGGCGTCGGTCCAGTCGAAGGGGTGTTCGCCGGAGCGGGCGGCCGCGCGGACGGGATGCCCGGCGGCGCGCAGCCGGGAGACGACGCGACGGCCGGACTTGCCGGTCGCGCCGGTGACCAGGATCGGATGTTCAGCCATGCGGCCAGTCAACTGGCCGAACAACGGCCGGGACATGGTTGAGAAGCTCGCGTCGATGTCTGTGCGGATACGCTGGCCGGGTGGACGCGGTAGCGGAATTGCTCGCGGACGTCCGGGCGCGCGGCGCGGTCTTCCGCCAGACGGTCATGCCGTCGCCGTGGGCCTTGCGGGTCGCCACCGGGACGCTGACCCTGGCCCGGATGCTGCGCGGAGAAGCGTGGATCGTGCCCAACGGTTTCGAGCCGGTCCGGGTCGGCGCGGAGGACGTCGCGATCGTCCGCGGCGACGTGCCGTACGTGGTGGCCGACGATCCAGCCGCCAAACCAGCGCACACCGTCACCGCCGCCGACTACTGCCCGCCGCCCACCGCCGGTCGCACCTGCGGAGATCCGGACGAGAACGCCGCCGTGCTGCTCAGCGGAGCGTTCGAAAGCCGCGAAGAGCCCAGCGGACGGTTGCTGCGGGCGCTGCCGGAGGTACTGGTCGTACCGGCCTGCAGCCCGCACCCGCCGGCCGAGGCGTTCGCCGACGAAGTCGGGAAAGACCAGCCAGGACAACAGCAGATCCTTGACCGGATGCTGGACTTGATGCTGGTTTCCGCACTGCGCACCTGGTTCGGCACCACGCCGGTACCGACCGATCCCGTGGTGAGCGCCGCACTGAAACGCATGCACGAGAACCCCGCCCGTGCCTGGACAGTCGCGGAACTGGCGGCGGAGGCGGGAGTGTCGAGGGCGGCGCTCACCCGGCGGTTCACCACGCAGGTTGGCGAACCGCCCATGGCCTACCTGACCGGCTGGCGTATCTCAGTGGCCGCCGAGCTACTACGCACCACTGAGTACACAGTGGACACTATCGCCCGGAAAGTAGGCTACGCCAACGCTTTCGCGCTCAGCGTAGCCTTCAAGCGACGGCGCGGCATCCGACCGAGCGAGCACCGCGCCAGTCACAAAAGCTCGGTGTGATACTTCGCCGCGAGCGCCTGTGCCCGCTGGTCTCGCTCGGCCTTCTCCGCGTCGGTCAGCTGCGGCGGCGTCGAATCGATGCTCGGCACCGGATCCGCGACCTGCCGGAACAATTCCTCCTGCCCGGCCGGGGTGCACATGCAGTACATCCGGGCGGGCCGGTCGGAGAGGTTGCGGAAGAAGTGCGGCGCGTTGGCCGGGATGTTCACCGTTTCGCCGGCGTGCACGACTGTTTCCTCGCCGCGGAAGGTGAATCGCAGCTCGCCTTCGAGCAGGGTGAACATTTCCTCGAAGTCGTGCCGGTGCGGCGGCGGGCCGCCGCCGGGCGGGACCCGCATGTCGATGAGGCAGTAGCGGCCGTCGGTCTGGTCGCCGGAGACCAGGATCGAGTAGAGGTCGCCGGCCAGCGCGAGGTGCTCGGCGTCGTCCGGGCGGGCGACGGTGAGCTGGCGGCCCGGATCGTCCGGGGGAAGAGCGGTCATCGATTCTCCCTGCGAGGCAACGAAATCCGAGCGCGGACACCGTGGCAGAAATCCGGAACATTTCGTCCGCTTATTCAGACTAGCCTAGTCTGACGGACAGTGTCCAGGCACCGCGAGGAGAACCGATGTCCCGTCCGCGCAAGGTCCGCAAGGACGCGGAGGCCAACCGCGAACGTCTGCTCGCCGCGGCCGCCGCGGCGATGCTCCGGGAGGGCCGGCACGTTCCGCTGGCCACGATCGCGGCCGAGGCCAGCCTCGGCATCGGCACGCTCTACCGCAGCTACCCCGACCGGGACGCGCTGCTGCAGGCGTTGGAGCACCGCGCGTACGGCCTGCTCAACAGCCTCCTCGACCAGATCGAGGCCAGCGACGACGGCACCGGCCTCGACGCGGTCGCCCGCTACCTCGAAGGCACCGTCGAGATCGCCGACCAGCTGGTGCTGCCGCTGCACGGCGCTCCCCCGCTCGTCACCCCGGAAGCCGTGGCGGCCCGGAAGTCGATTTACCGGCGGCTCGACTTCTTCCTCGCGACCGGCCGCGCGGACGGCAGCATCCGCGGCCCGGTCAACGCCACCGACCTCATCGCGTTCAGCACCCTGCTCACCCAGCCGAAGGCGTCCGTCCTCGACTGGGCCCACCTGGCGAGACGCCAGATCGCGCATTTTCTCAACGGCATCGCGACCGCGGGACCGGTGGAAGTGCCTGGTCCGGCCGTCGAGCGCGACGACGTCGAGCAGGCCTTCGAGACGCGGGTGAACAGTTAGAAGGTCTTCCGAACGATCGGCCATGTTACCGTCGGGCGTCGTCAAGGAGGTGGGGATGCCCGCAGCAGGCACCCGCAAGCCGATGCGCGAGCGGTTCCGCGAGCAGGTCCGCGAGGAGGTCAAATCCGCCGCGCTCGACCAGCTCGCGGCCGGCGGCGCGCAAGCGATCTCCATCAACGCGATCGCCAAGCAGCTCGGGGTATCCGGACCGGCGCTGTACCGCTACTTCTCCAGCCGCGACGAGCTGCTGACCGTCCTCGTCATCGACGCGTACAACGACCTCCGCGAAGCCATGGCGGACGCTCTCGACACCGAAGCGCCCGACGCGGAAGCACGGATCCGGCTGCTGGCCGCCGCGTACCGGGCCTGGGCCCGGGAAGAACCGCATCGGTACGAACTGCTGTTCAAGGCACCGTTTCCGGGGTACGACGCGCACGCCAAACCACTCGCCGAAGCGGCCCGGTCGCTGATGGGCGTGGTGCTGGGAGTGCTGCACCACCCCGATTCCGCCGCGGAAAAGCCGGCCGCGTACCAGAACGAGGAAGTGCTCGAAGCCCGGTCCGCGAACACCGAGAACCACCAGCTGGCGGTCGCGTTGTGGTCGCGGCTGCACGGCTTTGTCAGCTTGGAGATCGGCGGCGGCTTCACCGCGATGGGCCTCGACGCCGACACGCTGTTCGAGACCGAAGTACAGGTGCTGACTGACCGGGTGCGCCGCGCCTCGTAATCACCGGCGGGACGCGCGCGGCTTCGCTCCCAGCAGCACCGCGACCACGGCTCCCGCCACCATGCACGCGCCGACCACCCACAGACCGGTCCGTTGTGTACCGGTCAGATCGCGCAGCCAGCCCGTCACATACGGCGCGACGAACCCGCTCAAGTTGCCCAGTGCGTTGATCAACGCGATCCCGCCCGCAGCCGCCGTGCCGGACAGGAAGTTCGACGGCAGCGCCCAGAACGTCGGCAGCGCCGCGCACACGCCCATCGCGCAGATCGTCACCGCGGTCATGGTGGCGTAAGGGTTTCCGAGATACAGCGCGACCGGGATCGCCGCGCCGCCGACGAGCATCGGCAGTGCGACGTGCCACTTCCGTTCCCCGGTCCGGTCGCCGTGCCGCGCCCACGGGACCATCACCAGCGCCCCCACGACGTACGGGATCGCGTTCACCAAACCCGCCTGCAGCACGGTCAGTTTCGTGCCGAACTCCTCGCCGAACCCGGCGATGATCGTCGGCAGGAAGAAGCCAAGCGCGTACAGGCCGTAGACGACCGCGAAGTACACGAAGGCCAGCCCGAGGATCCGCGGGTGCGTGAGCGCTTTCCGCAGCGGCCAGTGGTGTTCGGCTTCGGTGGCGCGGCGTTCGGCGTCGAGTTCGCTGGTGAGCCAGTCGCGTTCCTCCGCCGACAGCCACTTCGCGGTTTCCGGCCGGTCGCTCAGGCAGAACCACGTGACGACCGCCAGCAGGATCGCCGGAACGCCCTCCACCAGGAACATGAACCGCCAGCCGGACAGCCCGAACACGCCATGCCCGCCGGTGATCAGCAGGCTGGAGACGGTCGAGCCGATCGCGCTCGACACCGGCACCGCGCACATGAACAGTGCGACCGCCTTCGCCCGCTGCGCCGCCGGGAACCAGTACGTCAGATACAAAATGATGCCGGGGAAGAACCCCGCCTCGGCGACGCCGAGCAGGAACCGCAGCACCACCAGCGTCGCGGTGTTCGGCACGAAGGCCATCGCGACGGCCACCGCGCCCCAGGTGAGCATGATCCGCGCGATCCAGCGACGCGCGCCGAAGCGGTGCAGCGCGAGATTGCTCGGCACCTCGAGGATCAGGTAGCCGATGAAGAAGATCCCGGACGCGAGCCCGAAGGCGGTCGCGGTGAGGCCGAGTTCCTTGTTCATCCCGTTCGGACCGGCGAACCCGATGTTGACCCGGTCCAGGTAGTTGACGAAGTACAGCAGCATCAGCAGCGGCATGATCCGCGCCGCCGCCTTGGCCATGACCCGGTTGCCCAGCGCGCTCGTCTTCGTCGACATGTCCGGATCTCACCCGTCCGGACCCCGCCGCGTCAAGACTTCGCGTACTGCTCGGCGACCGCGGTGAACGCTTCCTTCGGTTCCCAGTTCAGCCCCGGGTACGCGGTGCCCGAACGGCCCTCCAGCACCTTCACCAGCCCGAAGCTCGCCAGGTCAAGATCGTCCGGGTAGTTGTAGAGCGCGAACAGGAACACGAACGCGCTGTCCACGCCTTCCGCGTCGAAGATCTCCAGCAGTTCGCGCAGGTACGCGGCCTGCCCGGCTTCGTCCCGCTCGTACTCGCCGTCGATACGGAGTGGCTCGCCGGTTTCCTTGTCGTACTCGACGATTTCCATGCTCCGCGGCGCGACGTCGCCGGAACCGCGCCAGGTCGCCGTGCCGAATCCGGTGATCGCGACCGGTTTCCCTTGCGCCACCAGCGTTCGTACGCCTTCCTGGAAGATGTCGGCGACCTCGGCGGAGCGGATGAGTTCCACCGTCACGAAGTCGAACCGGCTCCAGTCGACCTGCTCGAACTGGATGCACGCGTAGGTGATCTTGCCGTGGAACCGCGCGCGCACGACCCGGACCGCGGTGTCGAGAAACGAGTCGAGTTCCTTGACCACCGCGGCCAGCCGCTCGGCGCGGCCTTCCGGTTCGGAGAGCAGCAAACCGACGCGTTCGGTGACGTCCGCGCCGGGCAGGAAGCCGTGGTTCATCACGCTCAACTCGACGCCGGTCACGAACACGACGTTCGCCCCGGTGGCGCGCAGCCGCTCCGCGCGGGTGGCGCAGTCGGCGAAGAGGGCGAGGATCTCGTCGTGGGTCAACTCCAGCGGATACGGCGAGAACCACACCTCCAGCCCCAGTTCGGCCGCCCACCGCGCGGCCTGTTCCAGCCGCTCCGGATCGCCGCCGACGATCTGCACCGCGGTGCAGTGCAGGTCGTCGCGGATGATCGCCAGCTCCCGCTTCACCACCTCCGGTTCGAAGCTCTCCCGCGATGACCGTCCATTTCGGACGAACCCGGTCTCGTACGTCATTCCCTTGCCACGCATGGCGGATTCCTCTCGGTCGGGGACGCCGCCCACCTTACGCAGAAAACTTGCGTGCACGCAAGTTTGCGTATGCGCACAAAGACTGCGAGACTGACCGCGTGACCGGATTGCGCGAACGGAAGAAGCAGGCCACCCGCGTCGCACTGCGCGAAGCGGCGCTGCGACTGGCGATCGAACACGGCCCGGCGAACGTGCGCGTCGACGACATCGCCGAGGCGGCCGGCGTCTCGCCGCGGACCTACAACAACTACTTCTCCAGCCGCGAGGAGGCGATCGTCGCGGCGGTCACCGCGGACCGCGAGAACCGGATCGCCGCCGCCGTCGCCGCACGCACCCCGGACACCCGGCTGGCCGAGGCGATCCTCGACGCGATCGCGGAGCAGTACACGGATCCCGGCGAACAGAGCCGCGACACCCTGCTGCTGATCACCACGAATCCCGGGCTGCGCACGGCTTTCCTCGACGCCCCGGCCGCACTGGAAGATCCGCTGCGGGAAGCGATCGCCGCCCGGATCGGGAATCCGCAGACCGCGCGCGTCCTGGCCGCCTCCGTCGCGGCGGCGGTCCGGGTCGCGCTGGAGCAGTGGACGCAACCGGCGGGCAACGGCCTGGTCGTGGTGTCCGGTTCACTGCCGGACCTCCTGCGACAGACGCTCGAACCGCTCGTTCCCGCCCTCGACGCCGCGGAGACCGCGCGCTAGACCGCGATCTCCTCGAAGATGTGCGGGTACGACACGATGTCGTCGGGAAACTCGGCCGCCACCCGCTGAAACTCCGGATTGCCCAACGCCGCGGCGAGCGCTTCGGTCGATTCCCAGACCGCGACGTTCATCAGCAGCTGGCTGCCCGCCGTACCCCGGTGCATCCGCAGGGACACAAACCCCGGCTGAGCCTTCATGAAGTCGGCCTGCTTCCGGAAGAGAGCCAGGAACGCTTCGGTCTGCTCCTCCGGCACGAAGAAGGTGTTGGCAAGGACGATGGATCCGGTCTTTTCCTTGAACTGAGCGAACATCGGCGTGCGCGGGTCGAGACTCTGCAGCTTGGCCATTTCCGGAACTTCCTCTCATCACCTGGATAACTAGCAGTGCTAGCGACAAGTTCGACGCTAGCACTGCTGCCGCTCGATTGTCTAGCAGTGCTAGCACTAGCCCAGGCCAGTGAATCCCTGCCCAGATCGCTTTCAGCTCCGACATTCTCTTCACAATTTTGTGAAATACTTGTACCTTCTGAACTACTCAGAGGGGAAGGAGCGACGATGACCCGTCAGGCAGGACTCCCGCTCGAAAGGGGCGCGTGCCCGTTCGATCCGGCACCGGCCCAGCGCACGGAAGAACCCGTGGTGCCGATGACGTATCCGGACGGCACGCAGGGCTGGTTTGTCACCGGGTACCAGGAGGTGCGGGCGGTTCTCGCGGACAAGCGGATGTCCGCGCGAGCGGAACTGGCGAGGGTCCCGATCGACCTCGGCCCGATGCCGCCGCCGAAGCCGGCCGAGCCGGGGATGTTCAGCGGGATGGACGACCCGGACCACCACCGCTACCGCAAGCTGCTCACCGGGGCGTTCACCGTGCAGCGGATGCGCAAGCTGGAGGACCGGGTCGCCGAGATCGTCGATCACCACCTCGACGCGATGGCCGCCGCGGGTGGCCCGATTGACCTGGTGGAAGCGTTTGCGCGGCCGGTTCCGGCAATGGTGATCTGCGAACTGCTCGGCGCGCCTTGGGAACGGCGTGACGAGTTCGGCCGGCACGCCGCCGTCATGTTCGCCAAGGACGCCGCGATGGAGGACCGGATCGACGCGGGACAGGGCGTCGTCGCGTTCATCGCCGAGCAGGTCGAGGAGAAACGGGCGAACCCGAGCGACGATCTGCTGTCTGATCTGGTCCGCGGCGGCGAGCTGACCGACGAGGAACTGGCCAACATCGGCATGATGCTGCTGGTCGCCGGATTCGAGACGACCCGCAACATGATCGCGCTCGGCACGCTGGCGCTGCTGGAGAACCCGGAGCAGCTGGCGAAGTTCAAGGCCGATCCGGACCTCACCGCGGGCGCGGTCGAGGAGCTGATGCGCTACCTCAGCGTGATCCACATCGGCCCGATCCGCACCGCGCTGGAGGACGTCGAAATCGGCGGCGTGGCGATCAAGGCGGGCGACTCGATCGCCATGTCGCTGCCGGTCGCGAACCGGGATCCGGAGAAGTTCCCGAACCCGGACGAGCTGGACGTCACGCGCAAGGCGACCGGGCAGCTCGGTTTCGGCCACGGGGTGCACCAGTGCCTCGGGCAGCAGCTGGCGCGGGTCGAGATGCGGATCGCGCTGTTCCGGCTGTTCGCGCGGTTCCCGGACCTGCGGCTCGCGGTGCCGTTCGCCGAGGTGGAGCTGCCGGACGACGCGTCGATCCACGGTCCGGTGCGGCTGCCGGTCACCTGGTAGCCGGAGTAGCCTGGCAGCGGCGGATCGAACACCGGAATCGAGGTTTTCCGCGCTGTGCAAGGTAATGCTCTGATCGGTGCCTTCACCTTCGTCTGGTTCGGGATGGTGCTCGCCATCTCGTTCCTGGAAGCCCCGCTGAAGTTCCGCGCGCCGGGGGTCACCATCCCGATCGGCCTCGGCATCGGACGGCTGGTGTTCCGGGCCTTGAACATCGCCGAGGTTCTGCTCGCGGCCGGGGTGGTGGTCACCGTGGTCGTCGGGCGACCGGCTACCGCGGTGACGGTGCTGGCGGCGGTGGCCGTGGTGGTGCTGATCGGGCAGCTGGGGGCGGTCCGTCCGGCGTTGAACCGGCGGACGGACCGCGTCCTCGCCGCTCCGGAAGGCACGGAGCTGCCCCGGTCGCGCGCGCATTTCCTTTACATCGCAACGGAAACCGTGAAGGTGCTGGTACTGCTCGTGCTCGGGATCCTGACCGTGGCGGGCTAGCGGCTCACGCGAACCCTTCCAGCTCGGCGATCCGGCGGAACACCTCCCGCGTGTCCACTCGCTCCATCTCCGGGTCGAGTTCGTAGTAGACGGCGAGCACGTTCTGCGCGAGGCGGCCCCGTTCGTCCAGGTCGGCGAACCGGCCGAGCGAGATGTCCCGCATCGCTTCCTCCGAGGTCATGCCCCGGCGGTGCCGGTCGGCAGCCTCGACTTGCACGAACTCCAGGTAATCGCGGACCGCGCGGATGCCGTCGGCGTCGGTGACCGGGCCATGGCCGGGGACGACGAACTCCGCGTCCATCGCCAGCATCGCGTCGCAGGCGGCGATCCAGTTCGACACCGGGCCCGCCCAGGTGATCGGGGTGCCGCCGATGAACAGCAGGTCACCCGCGTACAGCACGCCCTCGTCGGGGACCAGCACGACGCTGTCGCCCTCGGTGTGCGCGGGGCCAAGGCAACGCACTTCCACCGCGACGCCGCCGATGTCGAGCTTCAGCTGCTCGGCGAAGGTGCGGGTCGCCGGGGTCGCGGTGATGGAGTCGAAGTCGAACGGGCTCAGGATGTGCTGGGCGAAGCGACCCAGCGGGCCTTCCTGATGCAGCACGCCGCGCATGAGGTCGGGACCGTTGGTGCGCATCTCTTCCGCCGTCGCTTCGGAAGCGATGATGGAAGCGTCGGCGACCAGTTCGTTGCCGAACCAGTGGTCTCCGTTCGCGTGCGTGTTCACCACCGTCTTGATTGGACTGTCTACTGTGGTCCCTTGAAGCTCGGTCAGCATTTCCCGGGTCATCGGCACGTCGAAGAGCGTGTCGACCAAGAGGGATTCGCCGCGGCCGGCGATCAGCCCGGCATTGCTCCACCCCCAGGTTCCGTCCGGGACCAGCCAGGTCGAGCAGTGTTCGGTGATCCGGTGATGTCCTTTGGTATAGGGAACATCCTTGGGTGTGCGCGGAAAACTCACCACTTACCTCCTAGGAATGTGCACCTCGGGTGCACCCTGATATGAAGCCAGTCCCGCACCTTCGGGTGCGATCTGCCGCTGTCCCACCGGGTTTCGCAGCACGCCGACCCCGGAAGCGGCGAGTTCCACGACGTCGCCCGGCTGGATCCAACGGTCCAGCTCCAGGCCGCAACCCCCGCCGACGGTGCCGAGCGCGAAGAACTCCCCCGGATACACCGGTTCGTCCAGCGACGCCCACGCGAGCACCTCGGCGAACGAGAACTGCCGGTCCTTTGTGGACCCGGACGCCCACGTTTCGCCGTTGACCGTGGCCGACATCCGCACTTCCCACTCGTCGACCTCGTCCATGGTCACCACGCACGGCCCCATCGCGGTGCAGAAGCTTTTCCCCTTGGACGGCCCGATGGTCATGCTCATCTCGAACATCTGGATGTCGCGGGCGCTGACGTCGTTGAAAATCGTGACGCCGGCAATGCGTCCGGCAGCCTCGGCCGGGGTCAGGTTTTTCCCGCCGCCGGAGGTGAAGAAGCCGAGTTCGAGTTCGAAGTCGAGCTGCGCGGTGTAGGACGGCCACAGCAACGGCTCATCCGGCCCGATGACCGTCTCGGCGTTGCCCTGATAGCAGATCGGCATCGCCGCGAAAGCAGGCGGAACCTCGAGGCCAGAGCCCGTGGCGTGCTGGTTGTAGGTCAGATAGTCGCGAATCCGGCGCGGCCTCGGCACCGGTGCGAGCAGCCGGACCTCATCGCGCGGAAGCACTGCCGGATGACCGTCGTCGACCAGCGCATCACCCCGGTCGGCCGCGGCGTCGGCCAGCAGAAGCGCCTGCTCAGCCAGGCCCCGCGCCTCCGCCCCGCCCTCGAAGAACGCGACCATCTCGGTCGGCGGGGCAGCCCCTCGATTCTCCGCACGCAAGACCCGAGCCGGATCCACCACGGCCTCGCCGTGCAGGACCCCGAGCCGGGCCGTCCCCGCGGATTCATAGGTGACCAGACGCATCGCCGCCTCCTTGTACTGGAGTCTGACTTTGGACTTGAGTCCAACAAGAAGGTAAGCTATGCCCGAGAAGGCACCAACGTCAAGGGCCCCCATTCGGCAGGCGCCGGGGAGAAATGATGGTTGACTGCGAGTCATGACAGCAGAAGCGACGGGCGATCGGCGGACCAGGCAGCGGCACGAACGCCGGGACCGGCTGTTCCAGGCGGCCGTGGAGCTGTTCGTGGAACGCGGCTACGACAACACCACGATGGAGGACATCGCCGAACGCGCCGACACCGCGCGCGCCACCGTGTTCAACCACTTCCAGCGCAAGACCGCGTTCCTCGACGAATGGAGCCTGCGCCGCAGGGAACGCGCGATGACCGCGGTGCGCGCCGAGCACCTGGAGGACCGCCCGCTGCGCGACATGCTCAGCCGGTACCTGATCGAACTGGCCCGCAACAGCATCGACTCCCGGGCCGAAACCGTCGCCTGCATGGGCGCGGCGATCCACTCCACCAACGTGTTCGGCAATCCGGAACTGGCCCGCCAGTTCGCCGCGTTCGTCACCCGGGCGCAGGAGGCGGGGAAATCCGGGCGGACATCGATCCGGCTCAGGCTGGGCTGCTACTGGCCACGTCGTATTTCGGAACGCTCAGCGCGTGGATCGAGAGCGAGGCGGCGCCGTTTGATCTCCAGGAGCATTTACTGCACATGCTGGAGATGATTTTGCGGGGGATCGCGGTGCAGTAGACGCACTCACGACACGCCGGCGATCCCCGACAACAACTCGCCCATATCGACCACCACCCGCGATTCGCCGCCATCCAGCGGCACCGCGGTAATCCGGCCGCCAAGATCGGACACGTAAGCGACCTCGTCATCCACCGCCAACCCGATCGCCTCGGTGAATCCGCTTGCCAGGATCTCCGGCTCGGCGCCCTTCTCGCCCGGGACCGGAATCGGCGCGCGGTTCAACGTGTTGCCCTTCGGGGCCGCGCCGCGGTCAGTCCAGTACAGGTACCCGCCGTGAATCTCCAGGTCGATCGGCTCTGGCAGGTGATCCCACAGGGTCTCGATATCGGACCGGTCCCGCGCGGTCTCGCCCGGCGGAATCTCCAGCCCGGCCCGGAAAATCCGGCCGACGCCGCCCTTCGACGGGCCCTTTTGCGTCCAGTAAAGATGCGTAGCATCCACCGTGACCCCAACGCATTCCTGCGTCCCGCTGTCGTCCGGCTCGTTCACGATCAGATCCGTCAGCCCGGTTCCATCCGGACGCACCCGGGAAATCCGATAGCCTTCCCGGTCGCCCCAATAGAGCGAACCGTTGTACGCCAGCTGCTTCCCGGTGGTCAACGCTCCATTAGGGACCACATCGCGCGCACCAGTGCCATCAAAGGACACCGCGTGCAGGCCGCCATTGCGCGCCGAGTAGTCGAGGCCAGCCTCACCCGGCACCGAAGGATCCCGCGAAGGCATTCCCATGGTGGTCCAGTAAACGGTGCCGTCGGCGACGACTACGCCATCCGGCGAGACACCGGCGTCTTTGTACAGCGGGGTAACCTGCCCGTCGGGAAGCCCGACGCGGTAAATCGTCCCGGTGCGAATGCCCAGCACCACTAGCTCGCTGAACATTGTCACCTCCACTCTGGACGGTGTGATCCCCTGGGGATCAACGGATTCGTGTAATAGCCCGGAGTTTCCGACATCCGGATCTGCTCGGTGACACCGCGATAGCGGCCGAGCGGAGTGTCCGCGGTGAACGTCTCGGGATCGAAGTACTCGTGTCCTGGCGCGACCCCGGCGACCTCGGCGGCGTAGGACTTATCGAAGATGCCCAGGCTCAGCAACCACAAGGCGACCCGCGTCAGCGAAACCTGCACCCGGTACGAACCGCCCCATTCGGCGCGGAGCATGAGGGCGCGCAGGATTCCCAGCTGCAGGAACCACGACGTGATGTAGTCGTTCACCACCGGCACCCCGGGCAGCGACGGGACTCCGCCCTCGCCTTCCAGCAGCATGACGCCGGACAGGCAGCCCGCCGTCTGGTCGAAGCCGACGCGACCGGACCACGGGCCGGTGCTGCCGTTGAGCGTCACCTCGGCGTGGATGATTCCGGGCCGGATTTCGGCGGCGGTTTCCGCGTCGAGACCGTGCCGCGCGAGGTATCCCGGACGGCGGTTGGCGTAGAAGATGTCCGCGGCGGCCAGCAGCCAGTGCATCCGTTCCTGGTCGGCCGGGCGGCGGAAATCGAGCTGGGTGGAGCGAACGCCCACATTGGACGTCGCGTACAGCACCGGCAGTTCGTATTCGCCCGGATCCCAGACGTTCAGCACGTCCGCGCCGTGCAACGCCAGCGCCCGGCCGCAGCCGGCACCCGCGATGATGTGTGCCCGGCCGAGCGCACGGATTCCTTCGAGCGGTGTGGAAGGGTTGCGGTGCAACGGTTCTGGCGGGCTGTCGCCGATCCGCTCCACAATCACCGGCGGCATCGTCGACAGCACCGACTGATACTGCTCGCTGACCATCAGCTCTTCGGTCGTGCGCACCACCGGCATGATGACGCCCGCGGCTTCGGCGGCATCTTCCAGCTCGAAGGAGTTCCATTGCGAGATTGCTTGCTGCACCACGGCATCCCGTTCGGGAACGCCGAGCAGCGCGGCAGCATCGTTGCGCAGCTTCGGATACGGGCTGATCGGGTGCACCCAGCGGCCGTCCGCGGTGGCGTAGAACCGATCCGTGCCGAACGCCGGGTCGACGCGCGCCGGATCTCCTTGCGGGTAACCGTCGAGCAGTTCCCATTTCTTGTCGTAGAACGGGCACAGCCGGTGCGGCGCGGTCCGCAGGTCCATCGAAATGTTCTGCCCGCGTCCGCCGCGCAGCTGCCAGATCTTCGCCACCGCAACGGATTTCGCCGCCAACGCGATCGACGTTGCTCCGGCCAGCCGCAATGCGCCCGGCAGTACCGGGTCGGCTCCGGTGAATTCGATCCGGCCGCCGGCGTCGGATTCCTGGAGGCCGACGGAGCCGAGCAAATCGGCCAGCGGCTGGTGCAAATCGTATTCGTCCGAAGTGGCTGGTTTGGCGAGTGCGGCCTCGAGCTGTTCGGTGAGAGTCATTCCTTCTCCAGCGCGTCCAGCAACGCGCGAGTACGGCTGTCCCGCGCATCCACCCGCTGTGCGTAGGTGTCCGCGGTGCCGTAGGTCTGCTCGACCTCGTCGATCACCGTTTCGAGATGCTCCCGGTCCGGGCGGCCGATCTCGAATTTCATCTGCGAGCCCACGTGGCTCACCAGGTGCCGGATTCCGTCCGGCCCGCCGCCGAGGTGCATGCTCTCGAACGGCCCGATGGTCGCCCAGCGCGGCCCGAGCGAGGCTTTGACCAGCTCGTCCAGGTCGCCCGCGGAAATCACGCCCTGCTGCACGAGGTACATCGCCTGGTCGTTGAAGACCTTCTGCAGCCGGTTCCCGACGAACCCGGGAACTTCCTTCTTCAGGGTGATCGGCTTCTTGCCCAGCCCGCGGTAGACCTCGACGGCCTTCGCCACGGTTTCCGAGGAGGTCGAAACTCCGGGCACCACCTCGACCAGCGGCATCAGCTCGGGCGGGTTGAACGGGTGCCCGATCACGATCCGCGCCGCCGCCGCGTTGCCCTCGGCGATCACCGAGGGCAACAGCGACGAGGAGGAGGACGCCAGTACTACGTCGTCGCGCGTGGCGGCGGCGAGCGTCGCGAACATTTCCCGCTTCAGCTCGATCCGCTCCGGGCCCGACTCCTGGACGAAGTCGGCCCCGGCAGCGGCTTCCGCGAGGTCCGCGACTGCCGTGGCGGGTAGCCCGGCGAGGTCCCGGGCGACGATTTCGCCCAGGTCAGGACGCGGGTCGCTGACCCGAACCGTCCAGCCCGCCTCGGCGAACAGCCGAGCCCACGACACTCCGATGACCCCAGCGCCAACGATCGCGACGACCGGCATGGCGCACTCCTTTCTCAGGCGGTGACCGCGTCCGCGTTGTTGAGCAGCGCGCTCGGCGGCGTCAGCAACGCGTCCGACGCTAGCGCGCGGCGACGGGCCGCGCTCACTCCGCCGTAACTCTCCGTAATGGCGATGAGGCGCGCCGCGTGGTGCGCGACCTCCGATTCGTAAGTCATTCCGATCCCGCCGTGCAGCTGGACGATCTCCTCGGCGGTCGCGGTCGCCGCGTCGCACACGAACACGAACGCGTCGTCGGCCGCGGCGGCGAGGTCCACTGTGGAGGCTCCGTTGTCGTACGCCTCGACCGTCGCGGTGGCCCACAGCGCCAGCGAACGAGCCAGCTCGACCTTCGCGTACAGGTCGGCGGCGCGGTGCACGAGCGCCTGGAACGCCGCCAGCGGAACCCCGAACTGCTTGCGGGTCTTGAGGTATTCGACGGTCATCGCGAGCCCGGTCTCCATCAGGCCGATCGCTTCGCCGGTCACCGCGACCCGCGCCCGCGAGAACGCGATCCGCAACGCGGCTGCCACGTCGGCGTCCGCGGTACCGAGCAGAACCGCCGGAGTACCAGCGAATTCGACCTGCGACGTGTGGCCCCAGTCCGCGGCCCGGCCGTCCACGCGGGTGATGCCCGCCGCGGTCGCCTCGACCAGGTACACCCCGGTGCGGCCGTTCTCGTCCACCGCGGTGACCAGGAACTTGTCGGCCTGGTCGGCGTTGCGCACCGGCGACTTGACGCCGGTCAGCGCGGAACCGGCCGCCGAAACCGACGGCGCGACGCCCCACGGACGTCCCGGCTCGGCATGTGCGACCGCGATCGTGGTGCCGCCGCTGGCCAGCACCGGCAGCAGCTCCTTGACCTGGTCGTCGGTGCCCAGTTCGGCGATGATCCACGACGGCAGGAACACGCCGTCGAGCAGCGGTTCGGCCGCCGCGTGCTTGCCCATCGCCTCCAGCGTCGCGTAGACCTCGACCGGGCCGGCGTCGGCGCCGTCGTGGTCGGCAGAGATCGGGAGACCGGCGAGCCCTAGCTCGCCGAGGGTGCTCCAGACCTGGTCGTTCCAGCCGAGTTCGCTGCTCGTCGCGGCCGCGCGGCCGCCCGCCGGGTAGCCGCGGCCGACCGCCGTGTCGACGGTCTCGAACAGCAGCTTCTGGTCTTCGTTGAATTCGAGGTTCATGAGTCGCCGTCCCTTACAGACCGAGGATCGTCTTCGCGATGACGCCGCGCTGGATTTCGTTGGAGCCGCCGAAAATCGACAGCTTCCGCTGGTTCAGGTACTGCGCCGCGGCCACCATCGCGGCCTCGTCCGCCCGCACCGGCGACTCGGTGTCCAGCAGCATGCCGTCCGAACCTGCCGCGCGCATGCGCAGCTTCGTGAGGGCCTGCAGCGCCTGCGTGCCCTCCATCTTGAGCAGCGACGACACCGGGCTCGGCTGGCCGTTTTCCGAAGCCGCGGTGACCCGCATCTGGGTCGCTTCGAGCGCGAGCAGCGTGGTTTTCGCGGTGTGCATGGCCGCGCGGAATTCGGCGTCGCCGGAGAGCGGACCGTCCTCAGTGGGCAGATCGGCGGCCGCGGCGGCGAGATCGGCGAAGATCCGCTGTCCGGTGCCGACCTGTGCGATGCCGTTGCGCTCGTTGCCGAGCAGGAACTTCGCGTACGTCCAGCCCTTGTTCTCCTCGCCGACGAGGTTCTCCGCCGGGATCACCACGTTGTCGAAGAAGAACTCGTTGACCTCGGCAGACCCGTCGACCAGCTTGATCGGACGGCGCTCGATGCCCGGCGTGTTCAGGTCGAGCAGCAGGAAGGACAGGCCCTGCTGCTTGCGCGGCGCGTCCGGGTTGGTCCGCGCGAGCACGAACATCCAGTCGCCGTACTGGCCGAGCGTGGTCCAGGTCTTCTGTCCATTGAGGACGTAGTGGTCACCTTCGAGCTTCGCGGTGGTGCGCAGCCCGGCGAGGTCGGAACCGGCCTCCGGCTCGGAGAAGCCCTGCGACCACCAGATGTCGAGATTCGCGGTGGCCGGAAGGAACTTCTTTTCTGCTCCTCGCTGCCGAATTCGGCGATGATCGGGCCGACCATGCTCGCGTTGAAAGCGAGCGGCTGCGGCACACCGTTGCGCTGCAGTTCGGACGCGTAAATGTGGGATTGCGTCGGAGTCCAGTCCTTGCCGCCCCATTCGACCGGCCAGTGCGGCACCGCGAGCCCGTGCTCGTTGAGAATCCGCTGGCTCGTGACGATGTCGTCCCGCGTGATCAGGCCGAGCGTGCTGCGCTTGCGGATATCCTCCGGAATCGCGCCGAGGAACACCTCCCGCAATCCGTCTCGGAACGCGAGGTCCTCTTTAGACAGTTCGAGATCCATCGATCAAACCCCTTCAGTGGTGCGTACGGCTCCGACGACTTCGGCGGTGCTCGCTCCGGCGCGTTCGGCGTGCCTGCGGAACCCGGCCGGGGTCCGCGAGAAATGCAGCGGGCTCTCCACTACGCGGATCGTGCCCTCGGTCGGGTGTTCCCGCTCGGTGATCAGCCCGACTTCCTGAACGTACGGGTCGGTCGGCAGGTCGGCGATGTCGACGACGACCGCGTACGGAACGTCGTGGGCGGTCAGGTACTCCTCCCACTCCGCGGTAGTGCGGCTGGCGGAGTTGGCCAGCACCTTCTCCACCCCCGCGGTGAAAATCTCCCGGTCGATCACCGGGGAGTCCCAGGCCGGATCGGCCGCGGCGTCCTCGAGGCCGGCGCCGATCAGCAGCGTCCGCACGGCGTCGTTGGTGTAGGGCACCGCGGCGATCGCGCCGCCGTCGGCCGTGCGCATGGCCGCGTGCGTGTCGCTGAGCGAAAGCGGGTTGCCGACGTCGCCGGCGGCCGGCACGAAAACGTCGCCCGCCAGGTGCTCGACGAGGTTGACCGCGATCATCGCGTCGGCCATCGCCAGCTCGACCTGCTGGCCCTTGCCGGTGCGCTGCTGGTCGAAGAGCGCGGCGAGGACACCGTTGAGCAGGTAGAGCGCGGCGGTCTTGTCGGCGATGAAGGTCGGGACGAACTGCAGCGTGCCGCCCGCCCGGTCCTGCAGGCTGACCAGGCCGGACGTGGCCTGGATGACCTCGTCGTAGGCGGGCCGGTTGGCGCGCGACGAGCCGGGCGCGAAGCCCTGCGCGTGGGCGTAGACGAGGCGCGGGAAGCGTTCGCGCAGCTGCTCGTAGCCGAGGCCGAGCCGCTCCAGCGCGGCGGCGCGCATGTTGGTGACGAGGACGTCGGCGTCGGCGAGCAGGGCGAAGAGGTCTTCGCGGCCGGCGGGGTCCTTGAGGTCGAGTTCGATACTGCGCTTGTTCTGGTTGACCTGCATGTACAGCGGGGCCATCCCGGGCGTGCGGCCAGTGTTGGCCGGCGAGTGCCGGGCGACGTCGCGCAGCGGTTCGACCCGGATCACGTCGGCGCCGAAGTCGCCGAGGATCTGCGTGGCGTACGGGCCCATCACCGCGGACGACAGGTCGAGCACCTTAACCCCGGAAAGCGGTCCGGTGGCATCCATCTTCGCGGTCCTCCCGTTGACGATCTTTGGCTTCACCACTGACGCTAAGCGCTTGCTCACCAGAAGGGAATGACCGAGTGCATCAGATCGGTATGACCACGGTGATAACACCGTGAGTACGCTGCACTTCGTGGAGATTCACCACCTGCGGTACTTCCTCGCGGTCGCGCGCGAGCTGAACTTCACCCGCGCCGCGCGGTCACTGAACATGTCGGTGCCGCCGCTCAGCCAGCGCATTCGCGACCTCGAACGCGAGCTGGGCGAACCGCTCTTCGACCGCTCCACCCACCACACCCGGCTGTCCGAGGCGGGCGAAGCGCTGCTGCCGCTCGCCGAATCGGTCGTTTCGGGCTTCGACGCCATCCCCGACCGGATGCGCACCCGCGACCAGCGCGCCGACGTCCGGCTCGCCATCCCCGACGTCCTCAACCCCGCGCACCGCCGCCAACTCAGCGAATCGATCCGAGCCCTGGACGGCTCCTACCGCTTCACGCTGCGGCAGATGCCGTCACTCGGCATGGAATCGGCGCTGCTCAGCAACTCGCTCGACCTCGCGGTGTCGCATCTGGGCACTTCCGACGACCGGCTGTCCACGATCGTCCTGTACCGCGAACCGCTCGGCGCCGTGGTGGACGCGTCCCGGTTCCCCGGACGGACCTCGCTCACCCTCGCCGACCTGCGCGGCTTTCAGTATCTGCAGGGCCCGCGACACTGGGACCTCGGCTCCCGGCGCGCCGAGCAGCTCGCCACCAAGGGCGTGCTGGTCGATCCGGAAGCACAGTTCTCCGACGTCAGCGGTCTGTTGATCTTCTTGCGCAGCACCAAGAGCTTCACCCTCGTGCCGATCGAATCGGCGACCGTGCTGGCGCTTGACCCGAACGAATGCGCGGTCCTGCCGATCGACGATCTCGTCGCCACGCTGACCACGTTCCTGATCCGGCGCACCGCCGACACGCGACTGGATCCGGTGGTCGAGGTGCTGCGGCACGCCCGCGTCCCCGACTGACCCCGGCCAACGCCCCACCTGCGGGTTCACCCCATCGTGACAACTTTACATTTCGACCCCTCTTGTCAATCGAGGTGTACATGTCTTACCTTCATGTAAAGCCAGCCAACGGAGGAGGGCGCGATGAGCGAGATGACCGGCACGGTGCCGCTGGGGTCGACCGAACGATGGACCGACAAGAAGCGGTACCTCTGGCTGATCGGGCTGGTCGTGCCGTCGCTCGCGTTCCTCGCGATCGGGCTGCACGCCGCGACCGGATGGGGCGTCTGGTTCTGGATCGGCCCGATCGTGATCCTGGCGATCGTGCCCGCGATCGACCTGGTCGCCGGCCTCGACCGGAGCAATCCGCCGGACGACGTGATCGAGCGCCTCGAACAGGACCGGTACTACCGGTGGATCACCTATCTGTTCCTGCCGATCCAGTACGTCGGGTTCGTGTTCGCGTTCTGGCTCATCGCCCGCGGCGATCTGTCCATTGCGGACAAAGTCGGCCTTGCCATCTCGATCGGCTGCATCGGCGGGATCGGCATCAACACCGCGCACGAACTGGGCCACAAGAAGGAAAGCCACGAGCGCTGGCTGTCGAAAATCGCGCTGGCGCAAAGCTTCTACGGGCACTTCTACATCGAGCACAACCGCGGCCACCACGTGCGCGTCGCGACTCCGGAGGACCCGGCGTCGAGCCGCGTGGGCGAAAGCTTCTACCGGTTCTGGCCGCGCACGGTGTTCGGCTCGCTGAAATCAGCGTGGGGGCTGGAGCGCAAGCGCTACGCCCGCCGCGACAAGCATCCGTTCCGGATCGGCAATGACGTGCTCAACGCGTGGCTGATGTCCGCGGTGCTGTGGGTGGCGATGGTGGCCTGGCTCGGCGTCGGGATCCTGCCGTACCTGGTGATCCAGGCGGTGATTGGGTTCTCGCTGCTGGAAGTCGTGAACTACATGGAGCACTACGGGATGCTGCGGCAGAAGGTCGGCCCGCCGGAGCGCCGTCGCTACGAGCGCGTGGATCCCAGCCACAGCTGGAATTCCAACAACATCGCCACCAACGTCCTGCTGTATCACCTGCAGCGGCACAGCGATCACCACGCCAACCCGACGCGCCGCTACCAGACCCTGCGCGACTTCGCCGAATCTCCGGTGCTGCCGACCGGGTACGCCGGGATGATCGTGCTCGCGCTGTTCCCGCCGCTGTGGCGCCGGGTGATGGACCAGCGGGTGCTCAACCACTTCGAGGGCGACATCAGCCGGGCGAACATCCAGCCGTCGAAGCGGGAGAAAGTCCTTGCCCGGTACGGCTCTGCCGCCACGGAAACTGTTGCCGTACTGGACGATGTGCGCGGCGACGCCAGCGAGGGCGGGATGTGCCCCGGCTGCGGATACGTCTACGACGAGCAGCGCGGCGACCCGCGCGAAGGCTTCCCGGCCGGTACGCCGTGGTCGTCCATTCCGGACAGTTGGTGCTGTCCCGACTGCGGCGTAAGGGAAAAGGTCGACTTCGTTGCTCCCGGAAGGATGAGTGTGTGATGCGGATCGAAGCGGATTTGAACAAGTGTGACGGACTGGGCATGTGCGAAGCGATGGCACCGGACTTCTTCGAGGTGGGTGACGAGGGCACGGTCGTCGTGCTCGACGGGAACCCCGGCGAGGAGCACCGGACCGACCTCGCCGCGGCCGTCGACGCCTGCCCGGTGCTCGCGTTGAGGCTGGTGTCATGACGCTCGCGGTGGTCGGCGCGTCGCTGGCGGGACTGCGTGCGGTCGAATCGGCGCGGCGGACCGGATACGACGGCCGGATCGTGCTGGTCGGCGCGGAGGACCGCCTGCCTTACGACCGGCCACCGCTGTCGAAGGCTTTCCTCGCGCCAAACGGACCCGTTGCGGTGGAACCGTTTCTCAGCGCGGACGACCTGCGCGGCCTCGGTGTCGAACTCCAGCTGGGCACTCCCGCAACGGGACTCGACCCCATCGCCCGCGAGATCCACACCGCCGACGCGACCATCCCCTACCACGCGGCGGTCATCGCCACCGGAGCCACCGCGCGAGTTCTCCCTGACACAGCGAAGATCTCCGGCATCCACTCCTTGCGCACCGCCGAGGACGCCGCCGCCATTCGGTCTGCCTTGGACAGTGGTGCTAGGACAGTCGTGATCGGAGCAGGTTTCATCGGCTCCGAAGTCGCTTCCGCCGCCCGCAAACGCGACCTGCCAGTGTCCATTGTGGAAACGCTAGAAACGCCTTTGGTACGCGCGGTCGGCTCCGAGGTCGGCAACGTCTGCGCCGACCTGCACCGCGCGGCAGGCACCGACCTCCGGCTGGGCACCAGGGTCACCGGCTTCACCGAGGAAAAGGGCGCGGTGACCGGAGTCCGGCTGTCCACCGGCGAAATCCTGCCCGCAGACCTGGTCGTCGCCGGAATCGGCGCGGTCCCGGCCACCGGCTGGCTGCGCGACAGCGGGCTTCTGCTGCACGAACGCGACGGCGGCGTGATCTGCGACGGCACCCTCGCCGCCGCACACGGCGTCTACGCGGCGGGCGACGTCGCACACGTGGCGAACGCACTGTTCGACGACGAGCTGATGCGGCTGGAGCACTGGACGAACGCGGCCGAGCAGGGTGCGGCCGCGGCTCGGCACGCGCTGGACCCCGCGAGCGCGCGGGTGTTCAGCGCCGTGCCGTACTTCTGGTCCGATTGGTACTCGCACCGCATCCAGTTCGTCGGAACCCCGCGCGCCGACGAGGTCAGCATGATCCCGGCGGAACACGGCGTCACCGCGCTCTACCGGCGAGGCGACCGGCTCGTCGGCGCGTTCACCGTCGACCGGCCGCGCGACATCATGAAGTACCGCAAGCGGATCGCCGCCCGTGCTCCCTGGTCCGAGGCAGTCTCCTTCGCCAACGAAATGGCCGCCTAGAATGACGACCATGAGCGTGCTTCCGGTGCCCACTGGCGGCCAGTACCGGCAGCCCATCATCACCGCCGCCATCGAACTCACCGCGAAATCCGGCTGGTCAGCGGTCACCATGGCCCGGCTGGCCGAGCTGGTCGGAGTGAGCAGGCAGACCGTCTACAACGAGATCGGCTCGAAAACCGCCCTCGCCGAGGCAATGATCTCGCACGAACTGCGCCGGTTCCTCGCCGTCGTGAGCACGGCGTTCGACCGGCATCCAGACGACCTGGTCGAGGCGATCTACGACGCCGTCCGCGCGGTGCTCGAACTGGCCGACGACAACATCCTGCTGCGCGCCATCGCCTCCGCGACGCACGGCACGGACAACGAATTCCTGCCCCTGCTGACCACCCGCGCGGGCACCCTGCTCACCGAAGCGAAAGCCGTCCTGCGCGGCCGGGTCCGCAGCTACGCCCCGCCACTCGACGACAGCCAGCTCACCGTGGTGATGGACCTGGTCGTGCGCACCGTGCTGAGCCACGTGATGCAACCGTCCGGCACCCCCGCCGAAACCGCCGACGGCCTCGCCTGGGTCGCCACCCGCGTACTCGGCACCGCCCCGTCGGCGTCGATGCGCACCCGCTCGTAATCGAGGTGCGCGGCTGAGGCACCGCGTGTCAGCCTGCCGCGCGTGAACCGTGAACGACTCTCCGCACTCGCCCACACCCGGCATCCGATCGCGTCCCCGATCAGCGACGAAGAGGTCCAGCGCCTGCTCGACCGCGGCATCCCGCACGAGGACGCCGCTGTGCTCGACCTCGGCTGCGGCGGTGCCGAATGGCTCATCCGCGCCCTCGTCGCGTACCCGAAACTCCGTGCCGTCGGCGTCGACACCTCTGAGTTCGCCCTCTCCCGCGCCCGGGCGGCAGCGGCCGAACGAGGCGTCGCCGACCGACTGACCCTCCACCAGCAGCCCGCGACCGAATTCCCCGCCGCGGGCGAGTTCGACACCGTCCTGTGCGTCGGTTCCACCCACGCTTTCGGCGGACTGCCGGACACCCTCGCCGCGCTCCGCGCCCACGTCCGCCCCGGCGGCCGCGCCCTGATCGGCGACGCCTACTGGGAATCCGCGCCGGCCCCCGCCGCGCTCGAGATCTTCGGCGACCTGCCCGATCTGCCGGAACTTCTCGACCAGGTGATCTCCGCCGGCTGGACGCCGACCCACGGCCACACCAGCACCCGCGGCGAACTCGATGCGTACGAATGGTCGTGGACCGGCAGTCTCGCCGAATGGGCCCTCGACCACCCGGAAGACCCTGACCAGGCCGAAGCCCTCGCCGCCGCGGCCACCCACCGCGACGAGTGGCTCCGGGCTTACCGGGACTCGTTCGGCTTCGCGTGCCTCGTGCTGCGCGCTTGACAAAACTTCTTGTCAATGCGACGTTCGACCCGACCCCAACCCCGAGAAAGGGCAGCGCGATGACCGACCTGGTCCCGTTCCTGATGTTCCAGAAGCGCGACGCCGCCGAGGCGATGGCCTTCTACACCTCGCTGTTTCCCGGCGACTCCGTGCTGTCCGAGGAGCGCTACGGCGCCGGCGGCCCCGGTCCGGAGGGGACGATCGTGATGGCCGAGTTCACCGTCGCCGGGCAGCGGGTGCGGTGCAGCGACAGCTTCGTCAAGCACGGCTTCGACTTCACCCCGT
Organism: Amycolatopsis sp. WGS_07; assembly: GCF_045278895.1. Classification (NCBI taxonomy): domain Bacteria; kingdom Bacillati; phylum Actinomycetota; class Actinomycetes; order Pseudonocardiales; family Pseudonocardiaceae; genus Amycolatopsis; species Amycolatopsis sp. WGS_07. The sequence goes on from NZ_CP136053.1 coordinate 1,724,047, forward strand.
CGACGTCGCTGTTCGTCACCGTCGACTCGACCGACGAACTCAAGCGGCTCTACGAGGCACTCGGCGAAGGCGGCGGAACGCTGATGCCGCTGGACGACTACGGCTTCGGCCCGTTCGCCTGGGTGAACGACCGGTGGGGCGTGTCGTGGCAGCTGAGCGCGAAGGGCTGAGTGTCGCAGCAAGATCCACGTACGGTTTCTTTTTGCGATTGCTAACCAAGACGGATCCGCAGCTCGAGAGCAATTCCCCACGCTATTGGCTTAGTGACAGTTACCGCGAAAAGGAATGTCGACCCGTTAACCACGGACGGGTTAAGCGCGAATATTCCGGCACCGCTATGGTGGGCATTGGGAGGTTGGCGATCAGCCTGAGGGGGGCCGATACCACATCCCGGGGCCAGCCGTTTGACCTGCGAGAGTCCGCCTAGCCGGCGCGGCTCGGGGCAAACGGCTGGCCCTTTCCGTGCACTGCGAAATCAAGAGCCACGACTGGGTGACAGGCACGGTTTCCGAAGGCAGAACCCGGGCCGGGGAGAATGCCGAAGGGAATGGGGCTCGCTACCCCGAGCCGATCAGGGCCGAACGTCTGGACTCGGCTCAGCCCCCGCGATCCGTTCGACCAGCTCGTCGCGGTACTCCCGCACCGCCTGGTACTCCGGTTCGTCGCCGGTCGCTCGCTTCAGCGCGCCTTCCAGGATCTTCAGCCCCTGGCGTACGTCGCCGCGCGCGTCCGCCTGTCTCGCGGCGTTCTCCAGTGCTTTCGCGAGCTTCGTCTGGGCCTCCGGTTCCTTGGCCGCGGTGTGGATCCGGATCCAGTTGCCGCCCGGATCGATGACGGTGAACCCGGTGTAGCGGTCGTTGCGCAGCCGCGGCCGGGTCATCCGCGGGATGCCGGAGACGAGCAGTTTTCCGTGCACGGAACGCATCCCCGCCGCGAAAGCCTCGAACAGCTCGCCGATGTCCGGCACGATGACCAGGCACGTGCTGTACGACTGCGCCGGGTCGTAGCCCTCCATCCCGAAGAAGTGCAGATTGATGTCTTCCCGGCGCAGCGCGACGTGCGGGTTGGGCCGCGTCTGCCGATAGGTGATCTCGAAGCCGAGCATCTCGTAGAACGACGCGATCTCGTCGATGGAGGGACAGGGCAGGAGCGGAATGGTCAATTCGTTAGCCACCAGCGGAACCTAAGCCCGAAACCGCCAAAACGACACGGAGGTATTTGCTCGTGCGAACGACGGCTCAGCGGTTCCGGTACAGCCACCAGACGTCCCGGCCGAAGGACCAGCTCAGCGTCGCCACCGCGAGGCCGGCCAAGACCGCCGGTGCGAGCCCGGCCGCCGCGGCCGTCAGGGCGATTCCTTGCAACGCCGCGACCGCCTTCCGCGCCCAGCTAGGGCGCAGCGGTGCCCGAAGCCACGGCCAGAGGCGCGCTGCCGCCACGAAGGCGTACCGCATCAAGCCGATCGCCAGCACCCACGGGCCGACCGACATCGAGACCAGGACACTCAGCACCAGGATCAGGAACGCGTCCGCTTCCATGTCGAACCGGGCGCCCAGCGCGGAGACGGTTCCGGTGCGGCGCGCGACGTAGCCGTCGAGTGCGTCCAACGCCAGCGCGACCGCCGCGATGGGGACGACCAAAGCCAGCGGCGGGTGCCCGCCAAGGCGGTCGGCGACCAGCGCGGTGACGCTGCCGATGAGCGCCGCGCGGGCGAGCGTCACCTGGTCGGCCGGGCCGAGCCGGTAGACCCGGATCCGCCACGCGCCCTGGGTGAGCAGCACCAGCAGCCCGAGCAGGTAGGCCACGCCGACCGCCCATCCGGCGAGGCCGAGGCCGGTCGTCACGGTCAGCAGGGTCAGCAGCGCGAGTTGCGCCAGCAGCGCGGGGGCCTGCTGGACGACGGTTGAACCCAGCTCGGCCGGAGTTCGTGTACAGGTGGTGACAGCCATCTCTCCTCGATCCGGCAGCAACGGAGGACAACCTTGACACGGGCGGCGCAGGCCTTCTGGTTCACTTCGGCCGGAGGCGGGGAGATCCGATCGGCCGAGCTGGCTGCTCCGCGAGCCGACGAAGTGCTGGTCCGAACACGATTTTCCGCACTGAGCCGCGGCACGGAAAGTCTCGTGCTGCGCGGCGGAGTGCCGGCGAGCCAGTACGACATCATGCGCGCGCCGTATCAGGAGGGCGACTTTCCGTGGCCGGTCAAGTACGGCTACCTGAACGTCGGCGAAGTCCTTTCCGGACCGCCGGAGCTGGCTGGCCGCACAGTGTTCTGCCTCTACCCGCATCAGACCGAGTACGTCGTGCCCGCGTCGGCGGTCACCGTGGTGCCAGACGACGTTCCCGCGGCGCGGGCGGTGCTCGCCGGGACCGTTGAGACCGCGGTGAACGCGCTCTGGGACGCGGCGCCGCTGGTCGGCGACCGGATCGCAGTGGTCGGGGCGGGCATGGTCGGCTGCAGTGTCGCGCGGCTCCTGTCCCGGTTTCCCGGCGTGGACGTCCAGCTCGTCGACCCCGATCCGGCGCGCGCGGAGGTTGCGGAGGCGTTCGGCATCCGTTATGCCACCCCGGAAACCGCACGCGGCGACCTCGACCTCGTGGTGCACGCCAGCGCGACCGACGCCGGCCTCGCACGCTCGCTGGAGCTGCTCGGCCACGAGGGAACGGTGGTCGAGCTGAGCTGGTACGGCGACCGTCAGGTGTCGGTGCCGCTCGGCGAGAACTTCCATTCGCGACGGCTCACCGTGCGCGGCAGCCAGGTCGGTACCGTCTCTCCAGCACGTGCGAGGCGACGCGGTTACGGCGACCGGATGGCGCTGGCGTTGCGATTGCTGGCCGACCCGGCGTTCGACGCGCTGATCACCAGCGAATCCGCCTTCGTCGAACTGCCGGACGTCGCGGCGCGGCTGGCGGACGGAACTTTGCGCGGACTGGCTCATCGGATCACTTACCGGTAAAGGAGAAACGCGTTGTTCAGTGTCACCGTGCGCGATCACATCATGGTCGCCCACAGTTTCCGCGGCGAGGTTTTCGGCCCGGCGCAACGCCTGCACGGCGCGACGTTCGTGGTCGACGCGACGTTCCGACGGTCCGAATTGGACTCGGACAACATCGTCGTCGACATCGGGCTCGCCACCCAGCAGCTCGGCGCGGTGCTCGCCGACCTGAACTACCGGAACCTGGACGACGAACCCGATTTCGCGGGCATCAACACCTCGACCGAATACCTCGCCAAGGTCATCGCTGACCGGCTCGCGGACCGCGTGCACGACGGCGAACTCGGCGAGAACGCCCGCGGACTGGCGCAGATTTCGGTAACCCTGCACGAATCCCACGCCGCCTCCGCCGGATACGAGCGTTCCCTGTGACCACAGTGGACTCTTCCGGTTACGAGCCGGAATGGCTGCGGCTGCGAGAGGCGGCCGACACGGCGGCCCGGGCGGCCGATCTCGTCGCCCTGCTTCCCGACAGACCGGCGGTCATCCGGGATCTCGGCTGCGGCACCGGAGCGATGGGTCGCTGGCTGAGCGTCCGCCTTCCGAAGCCGCAACGGTGGATCCTGCACGACCAGGACCCGCGGCTGCTGGAGATCGCCGCGCGCAGCCTTCCGCCGGGAATCAGCGTCGAGACAGAACAAGCCGACGTGACCCGCTTGGACTTCGGCGACACTTCACTGGTCACCGCTTCCGCACTGCTGGATCTGCTTACCAAGGAAGAGATCCAGCGGTTAGTAAAGTCCTGTGTGGACGCTCAAAGCCCAGCGCTGTTCACCTTGTCGGTGACCGGCTCGGCAGAAATCGCGCCCCGGGAAGCTGGCGACGAAGCACTCAACGCCGCCTTCAACGACCACCAACGCCGGGACGGAAAGCTAGGTCCGGAAGCGGTCGACTTCGCCGCAGCGGAGTTCACCCGGCACGGCTGGACAGTCCACACCAGACCCTCACCATGGCAGCTAGGCCCGGAGCACCAGGAACTCATCACCGCCTGGTACCGCGGTTTCGTGGCCGCGGCCCGAGAACAACAGCCGGAGCTGACCATTCCCGCAGATCGGCAGATCACCGCCGTCACCGTGCGCCACCAGGATCTACTCGCTCTCCCCTGATTCCCGGCGCGCCCGGGCCCGGCGTTTGCCCTCGTGCATCGCCGCGACCCGGGCGATCGGGATCGTGTGCCCCTCGGCCACCAGCTCCGCCGGAAGCTCCTGCGGCTCAGGCAATTCCTCCGCCCACGGATCCGAGCCGCCCAGCAGCTCCACCGCGGTCTTCACCGTGAAATCGGACGGTGTGACGTCGTCCGCGTCCGCCCAGCGAACCGGGAACGACACCGGCGCGCCCGGCCGGATCCGCGGGCTGTACACCGCCGCGACGGTGGTACCGCCACCCGCCCGGGTCGAATCGAGAAACACCTTGCCGTGCCGGTCTTCCCGGATGAACGCCGTGGTCGCCAGCTCCGGATCGATCCGCTCCGCCCGCGCGCCGACCGCCCGGGTCGCCGCCGCGACGTCCGCAAAGGACAGACCGGCGACCAGCGGCACGAACACGTGCACCCCCTTGGACCCGCTGGTCTTCAACGCACCGGCGAGCCCGACGTCGGCCAGAGCTTGGCGCACCAGCCGAGCCGCCGCCACCGCGACGCTGAAATCCGCGCCCTCCGGCGGATCGAGGTCCATGATCAGATCGGTCTGCCCGACCGGTTCCACCCTGGTCAGGGCGGGATGCAGTTCGACCGCGCGCTGATTGCCGAACCACAGCAGCGTCCGGCGGTCGTTGCACAGGCCGTAGGTGACTGTCCGGTGCGAACTCTCCGCCCACAGTTTCGCCCGCGGCACCCATTCTGGCGTGTACTTCGGCAGGTTTTTCTGCATGAACGCGTCCTGCCCGCGCAGCACCCGCATCACCGACAGCGGACGGTCGCGCAGCACCGGAAGCAACCGGTCCGCGACCGCGTCCAGGTAATCGACGAGGTCGCGTTTCGTGACCCCGGCGTCGACGAACAGCTCCTGGTCAAGGTTGGTCAGGGAAACCCCTTCGCGCACCTCATCCGCTTTGCCCATACCGCCAACCCTTGCCGACCGCCGCATTCCGGTCAACCACTTAGACGAGGGGTTTCCCGTTACGCAGCCGCCGCCGGAAGTCGGCGAGGCAAGCGTCGTAGGGGAAACGGCGCACCCGCACCGGAAGCCGTTCGACCGTTCGGCCGATTCCGCGCATCAGCCGATCGAACCGGCGCTGGTCGGCGGCCGACCACTCCAGCCGCATCTGCTCGCGGAACACCTCCGGCAGGAACCCGGTCGTCACGAAGCGATGGAACCGTCCGAAGAGGAACGAGAACGGCCGCGGCAGGAATTCCAGATTCGCGATGGCGGTGAGGTATTCCCGCATCCGGTCGTCGATGTCCACCTGCGCCAGGCCTTCGTCCCAATACGCGGCGAAGTCGGCGGGCCAGTCCTCCGGACGCACCTGCAACGTCGTGCCCAGCACCGCCGCCTCGGCGTACCACGATTCCGGAGCGGGACGGCCGAGAAAAGCGCGATGCACGTCCTCGACGCCGTGGCACAGGCAAGCCGCGACCCACAGCTGCAACTCCCGGTCGAAAGCGCGGTACTGCACCGGACTCGCCTCGGTCGAAACCACCTGAGCGTGCACCGAATTCACCGCCCGCCGATACGCCGCCCGGTCCGCGTCGGTGCCCAGCACGGCCACGGCAAGGTAGGTGACGGTCGTCCGCGTGCGCTTCAGCGGATGTTTGAACAGATTCCCTGAATCGACCCGGCTTTCCATGACGCCGTAGCCGACCGCCGGCCGGCCCAGCTGCATGATCACGTTCGCGCCGCCCGCGAGCAGGCTGACGCCGAGCATGCCGTCCTGGAGCATCCGTCCAGGGGAACGCTTCCGTTGACACCTTGTCAAGAGCCGTCAAGCACGCACGACCCGCACGTCCGCCACCTCCAGCAGGCCGTCCAGGTGCACTTTGGCCCGCCGCTGTGCCGGATCGACCACCAGCCCGTCACGCCGGGCCAGGTCGAGAACGCGCGTCGCGAGCGGCAGCACCAGATGCCGTCCCCAGCAGCGCTCGTCGCTGTGCCCGAACGGGAGGTAGCCAGGGTGGTCGTCCGGGTCCAGCGCGGCCCAGCGGTCCGGCCGGAACTCGTCGGGCGCGTCCCACAGTTCGGGGTCGCGGTGGCTGAGCAGCGGCAGCAGCAGGACGTCGTCCGCCGGGCCGATCCGGGCGTCCACCTCGGGGAATTCCGGCGAACGCACACGCAGGATGTTCCACGACGGCGGCAGGAGGCGCAGCGCCTCGTTGAGCACGTACTCGGCCGGAATGTCCTCGTCCAGCGGCGAACCGAGCCACAGGGCGTTCGTGACCAGCGCGGCGACGGTGAAGCAGATCGGCCCGGCCACACGGCGGTAGAGGTACATCGCGAAACGGCGCTGCTCGAAGGTGTCGGCCTCCAGCACCATCCGCGCCAATGCCGACAAGGCGACCTCGGGCGCGGGCCGTCCCCAGAGCGCGGCTCCGGCGGCGACCGCCGACCAGGTGATCTTCGGCGTCAGCTCCAGCCTGCGGTCGACGAGGATCCGGAATCGCCGCTGTTCGCGGCCGAACACCAGGTCCCGCAGGTAGTTGTGCGGTACGGCGGGCCACTCGCCGGCGAGGTCCGGTTCGCCGAGCGGCTTCTTGAGCGCGGCCCGTACGTCCGCGCCGACCGCTCGCATCAGTGCGGCCGATTCGGGCCGCGTGACGACCCGGCCGAGCACCGGCTTGAACGTCGGCCGTTCCTCGGCGTTCGCGGGCCTGCTCCGCAGCAACTCGTCCATCAAACCGGCCCCGGCGACGCCGACCGTGTCCGGTTCCAGCCGGAAGAAGGATTTCCCCCGATAACGGTCGAACAGTTCCTGAAGGCGCGGCGCGAATACCACTTGGCGCACTTTGTTCCGTTCAGCGGGAATAGTCACCGGGCAGCTCCTCTACGGCGCGGGACGGCCGGTCCCGGACATTCCGGGACCGGCCGATCCTCTTCGGACGAGACCGTCAGATCCAGCCGTACCAGGCGTAAGACTTCAGGCTCTTGCCCGGAAGGGCCTTGCGCACGAGTCGAACAAGCTTCACGGAAATTCCTCCGTATTCTCGAACACTCCAACCGCACTCGCGGCCGTCGCCGACATTACGGCGAACTCTCGGAATGCGCCGCAAGACGACCTGAACGGCCTACTCCGGCCGAACTTTTCGGGAATTCCGGCCAGAATTCATTTGCGAGCGAGGGTCGGCGTCGGTACTCTTTCGCCGCCCGCGGTACTCAGAGCACCGAGCGGGCGAACTCGATCAGCACGCGCGCGGCGGGCCCGGCCGGGCCGTCGGACCGCCACGCCAGCGCCAGCTGCCCGCGCAGCTCCGGCCGCAGCCGCAAGGTGTGCAGCTCCTTGGCGTAATAGCGCGCCAGCGATTCCGGGACCAGTGCCACGCCGAGGCCGCGCATGGCGAGCTTGGCCAGCACGTTCGGGTCGCTCGCCTCAATCGTCACCCGCGAATGCAGCCCGGCCGCGGCGAACCCGCGATCCAGCACGCCGCGCATGCCGGTGCCCTTCGGCAGGCAGATCAGCGACCGTTCGGCCAGCTCAGCCAGGGTGATCGAGGCGCGATCGGCGAACTCGTCGCGCGGCGCGGTGACGGCGACCAGCTCCTCGTCGAGCACGGTCTGTGTGGTGAGCCCAGCGGGCACGCCGTCGGCCAGGCCGATCACCGCGACGTCTAGCCGTCCTTCGCGCAGAGCATCGACCATCAGGTCGGAATTCGCTTCGCTGAGCGTGATTTCCACACCGGGGTAGCGTTCAGCGAACTCGGCCAGGAACTCCGGCAGCTCCACCGGCCCGAGGGAAGTCACCATCCCCATCGCCACCTGGCCGCGCACCAGCCCTTCGTGCTCCGCGACCGTTTCCCGCACCGCCGCGACCGCCGCGAGCGCGGCCCGAGCGTGCGGCAACGCGGCCTCGCCAACGCCGGTGAGCCGTACCGTGCGACCGGACCGGTCGAACAACGGCTGCCCCAGCTCGCGTTCCAACCGCCGGATCTGCGCGCTGACCCCGGGCTGCGCGACGTGCATCCGGGCCGCCGCGCGGGTGAAATTGGCTTCCTCCGCGACCGCGACGAAGTACTCGAGCTGATGCAGTTCCATAAGCACTGATTCTAGCCGCTGGAACTAGTATCTCTTGGACTTATCGCTGCCCAGCCAGCAGGCTGAAGCCATGCAGACGTTCACCCCTGATCAGGCCGGTTACCGCGAAGAGATCGCCGGATTCCAGACCGGCATCACCTCCACCCCGAAGCTGGTCGTCGCCGCCACCAGCGCGGACGACGTCGCCGCCGCGGTCCGGCTCGCCTCCGAACGCGACCTGCCGGTCTCCGTGCAAGCCACCGGCCACGGACTCCGCGCACCGGCTGAGGGCGTGCTGATCTCGACGCGACGGATGACCGGCGTGACCGTCGATCCGGACCGCGGGGTGGCACGCGTCGAAGCCGGAACGACCTGGGGCAGCGTCATCACCGCCGCCGCGGAGCACGGGCTCGCGCCGCTGAGCGGTTCGGCACCGGGCGTCGGCGTGGTCGGCTACACCCTCGGCGGCGGGTTCGGCCTCCTCGGCCGGCACTTCGGCCTGGCCTCAGACCGCGTCCGCTCCGCCGAGATCGTCCGGCCCGACGGCACGCGCACGACCGGCCCGCTCGACGCCGGGATCGTGACCGCGCTGGAGTTCTCGCTAGTGCCGGTGACCACGCTGTACGGCGGCGGGCTGTACTTCGACGCCGCCAAGATCCCGGACGTCCTGCGCATCTGGCGCGACTGGACCACCGACCTGCCCGACACGGTCGGCACCTCGGTGGCGATGCTGCCCTACCCGGACCTGCCGATGGTGCCGGAACCGTTGCGGGGCAAGCACATCGCACACATTCGCGTGGCCTACCTCGGCACTGACGGCGACCAGCTCGTCGCGCCGCTGCGGGCGCTCGGCCCGCTGCAGGACACGCTCACCACGATGCCGTACACCGATTCCGGCCAGATCGCCGCCGAACCGCCCATCCCGCACTCCTACCTCGGCGACAACCGCGTGCTGCCGACGCTGCCGGACGACGTGCTGAGCACTGTGCTCGACCACGCCGGCCCGGCCGCGCCGGTGCCGACTGTGCTGATCATCGACCTGCTCGGCGGCGCCTACCAGCACTCATCGGCACCGGATTTCACCGCCGATTCGCGCTACACCGTGCGCGCACTGTCGCTCGTCGAACCGGACGCGGCGACCGTGCAGGCCGCGCACGCCAAGCTGTTCGCTCCGCTGGACCCGATGTCGACTGGACGGCTGCGGAGCTTCGTCTATGGACAGCCGCTGAAGTAACTCAGCGCTCGAGAACGAAGACCGGGATCAGCCGCTCGGTCTTCTTCTCGTATTCCGCGAAGCCTTCCGCGTGCTCGACCATCTTGGCGTACAGCCGGTCGCGCTCGGCGCGGTCGGTCACGAGCTTCGCCGTCGCCGGGAACTTGTCGGTGCCGATCTCGACCGTGACCGACGGGTTCGCGACGAGGTTGTGGTACCAGTCCGGGTTGGTGTCCGCGCCGCCCTTGGACGCGACGATCACGACCCGGTCACCGTCGGTGGTGTACACCAGCGGGCTCACCCGCTCCTTGCCGCTCTTCGCACCGGTGTGCGTGAGCAGCACCATGTTCTTCCCCTCGAACATCCCGCCGACCTTGCCCGCGTTCGCGCGGAACTCGTCGATGATGCCCTGATTCCAGTCCGACATCGGAGAACTCCCCTGTTTTGATGATGTAACAGCAAACCTAGGTTCGCGCGAATCCGGCTGTCAACACACGCGGAGGTACTGTCGCGGCATGGCCACCGAATCCGGCCCGACCGTCGAGGACGGGGTCCGCGAACTGCTGCTTCTCATGCCCCGCCTGGTCGGGCGCGCGAAGCGGACGCCGCCGCCTCCGGAACTCGACGACGTCGCGCTCGCGCCGCGCCATCTGTCGCTGCTGGCGTACCTGTTGTTCGACGGCCCGATGACGGTCAACGAACTCGCCGGACGGCTCGAAATCGCGCCCACCACGGCAAGTCTGATGATCGGCGACCTGTCCCGGCAGGGCGTGCTGGAACGCACCGAGGACCCTGACGACCGGCGGCGCACCATCGTGAGCATCCACACGGACAAGCGCCCGGCCGTCGACGCTTGGCTCGCGCGAGGGGCGAAGGCGTGGGAGGCGGCGTTGTCGCCGTTGAGTCCTAGCGAGCGGGCGCTGGTGATCAGGACGTTGAAGGCGTTTGAGGACTACGGCTCACGAGGCGACTAGCCACCGCGCCTGCGGACCAGCGCACGCCCGGGGCCAAGCCGCGTCGTGCTGGTACCACCACGCCTCGCAGGCTCGCCCGTTCGGCAGCGTGTATCGCGGCGGCCCCGGCGCCCGGCGCAATCCGGCCGCCTCCAGCGAACGGCCGCTGGCGACGTTGCCGACCTCCGCGCCCGCGCGGACCCGCGATAGCCCGAGATGCTCGTGCGCCAGCACGAGACCGGCGGCGAACAGGTCGCGGCCGAAGCCTTGCCCGCGATATTCCGGCGCGAGATAGCCGCCGGTTTCCGGGCCGCCGTCCTCGCCCGCGTGCACGCTCACGAGCCCGGCGCAGCGGCCTGCCACGAGATCGATCGCGACGACGTCCACCGAATGCGGGTCCGGCGTGGTCCAGTCCGGGCCGGTGCCGGGGACCACGCGCAGCGCCTCGCCGCGCATCGGTTCGGCCACCACGGAGTCGGCCAGCCAGCCGAGCCAGCGCTGCGCGGCCGGGTCGCTGCCGCCCGCGACCGCCGCCGCGTACTCCCACGCGGTGGGGGTGCGGAAAAGGAACCGGCCGAGCGCGAAGGCGTGTCCCCGGCGGTCGCAGGTGCGCTTCGCCATCAGCCGTCCGCGGCGGGTCAGCCGGCTCACCAGAGGTGCATTGCTCACAAACGCCATCGCGCCGGAAATGCTACCCCTCGCCGGTTACTGGTCCGGCCAGAAGGAGGCGGGTCGGTCACGGACGGCACTGTATGGTGAGCGGGTGACGGCCGTACCGGAAGCAGCCGATGCCGACAGCGGGCGCGCGGCCCAGCCCCGGCACCTCATCGTGTCGGTCTACGGCGTGCATCACCAGGCAGGCGGCGAGTGGCTTTCCGTCGCCTCGCTGATCGATCTGCTCGCCGCGGTCGGGGTCGACGAGCCCGCCGTGCGGTCGTCGATCTCCCGGCTCAAACGGCGCGGGGTACTCGAAGCGGTGCGCCGCGACGGGGCCGCCGGGTACGAATTGTCCGGTACCGCACTGGATTTGCTGCACGAGGGCGACGAACGCATTTTCCGCCGGGACCGCGCGAAACTCGGCGACGGCTGGCTGCTCGCGGTGTTCTCGGTGCCGGAAGCCGAACGGCACAAGCGGCACGTGTTGCGGACGCAGCTGTCGCGGCTCGGCTTCGGCACCGCGGCCTCCGGCGTCTGGATCGCGCCGGCCCATCTGTACGAGGCCACCGTCGGCACGCTGAACCGCCTCGGTCTCGCCGACTACGCCGATCTGTTCCGCGCTGAGCACCTGGCGTTCGGCGACCCGCGCGAGAAGGTTCGCGAGTGGTGGGACCTGGACCAGCTGGACGAGCTGTACACGGCGTTCCTCGAAGAGCACGAGCCGGCGCTGCGCCGGTGGCAGCGCCGCCGTACGACACCCGCCGACGAAGCGTTCGCCGATTATCTCCGCGTGCTCACCGGCTGGCGGCGGATGCCGTACCTCGACCCGTGTCTGCCCGCGGAATTGCTTCCCGACGGCTGGTCCGGCATCCGCGCCGCGGAGGTGTTCTTCACGCTGCACGACCGGCTCGAGGAAGCCGCGCGCAACCACCTTCAGCGGTTGACCACCGCATAACCCTGCACTTCCACCAGCGCCTCGACGTCCCACAGCCGGTTCACGCCGATACCAGCCATCGCCGGGTAATCCGCGCCTACCAGCCGTTTCCACACGCGGCCGATCTCGCGCGCGTGCGCCTTGTAGTCGTCCATGTCGACGATGTAGACGGTCAGGCTGCACAGGTCCGCGGGTTCGCCGCCGGCCGCGCGCAACGCGGTGAGCAGGTTGCCGAGCGCGCGCTCGAACTGCTCCACGACACCGTCGCCGACGATCCGGTTGTCCGCGTCCAGCGCGGTCTGCCCGGCGAGGAACACCAGCTGGCCCCGCGCCGCCACCGCGTGCGAGAACCCCGACGGCTTGCCCAGCTCGGGGGGATTGATCCGCTCCATGCCGGGGAGCGTAACCCATCTATCGTCTTCTTGACGACCGTAGGACATGCGACATACCCTGGGTCGCGTGCGGATTTCAGTAGTCGGCGGCGGGCCTGCGGGTCTCTACTTCGCCGTGCTCGCGAAACAACTCGGCCCGGACCACGAGATCACGGTCTGGGAGCGCAACGCGCCGGATGACACGTTCGGCTTCGGCGTCGTCTTCTCCGACGAGACGCTCGGCGGCATCGAACACGCCGACCCGGCGGTACACGAGGCGATGAGCCGGGAGTTCGCGCGCTGGGACGACATCGACGTGCACTACCGCGACACGGTGTCCACTTCGGGCGGGCACGGATTCGCCGCGATGAGCCGCAAGCGGCTGCTCGCGATTCTTCAGCAGCGGTGCCGCGAAATGGGCATTGATGTCCGTTTCCGCAGCCTCGCGCCGGATCCAGCCGAGTTGGCCGCCTCCTCGGACCTCGTTGTCGCCGCGGACGGCGTGAATTCCGCAGTGCGCACGGCGTTCGCCGATTCGTTCCGGCCGGCCGTCGAGACCCGGCAGTGCCGCTACATCTGGCTCGGCACCGACCTCGTGTTCGACGCGTTCAAGTTCTATGTGCTCGAAACGCCGCACGGAATCATGCAGGTCCACGGTTATCCGTACGGCCGCGACGGCAGCACGTTCATCCTGGAGATGCACGAGGACGTGTGGCAGCGGGCATTCGGCCCGATCGCCGCCACCGGACTCGGGCCCGGCGAGAGCGACGAGAAGTCGATCGAGCTGATCCGCGAACTGTGCGGCGATATTTTCGACGGACATCAGTTGCTGGCCAACAACTCCAAGTGGGCCACCTTCGGCACAGTCCGCTGCGAAAGCTGGGTCCACGACAATGTCGTGCTGCTCGGCGACGCGGCACACACCGCGCATTTCTCGATCGGTTCCGGCACCAAGCTGGCGATGGAGGACGCCCTTGCGCTCGCCGCGTGCCTGCACGAACAGCCGAGTGTTCCGGAAGCCCTTGCGGCATATGAAGAAGAGCGACGCCCGGTGGTCGCGTCTACGCAGCGTGCGGCGCAGGCGAGCCTGGAGTGGTTCGAGAATCTGGCGCAGTACACGCATCAAGAGCCAGAGCAGTTCGCGTTTAACCTGCTGACTCGCAGCCGTCGCGTCACTTACGACAACCTGAAGCTGCGCGACCGGGAATTCGCCGCCTCGCTGGATCAGTGGTTCGCTGATTCGCTCGGCACTTCCGTCGCGCCGCCGATGTTTCAGCCGGCGCGGATCGGCTCACTGGAATTGCCGAACCGGATCATCGTGTCGCCAATGGACATGTACTCCGCGGTCGACGGCGTACCCGGCGAATTCCACTTGGTACACCTGGGAAGCAAGGCGCTCGGCGGGGCTGGGATGGTCATGACCGAGATGATCTGTGTGTCCGCCGAGGGCCGGATCACGCCGGGCTGTCCCGGGCTTTACACCGCCGAACAGGAATCGGCGTGGCAGCGGATTGTCGAGTTCGTGCACCGCGAAACCCCGGCGAAGATCGGCTTGCAGCTGGGACATTCCGGGCGCAAGGGTTCCACAAAACTGATGTGGGAAGGCATTGACGACCCGCTGCCCGAAGGCAACTGGGAAGTCTGCGCGCCGTCCCCGCTGCCGTACTCGCCGAACAACCAGACGCCACGCGAGCTGACCGTCGACGAGCTGGCCGAGATCCGGGACCAGTTCGTCTCAGCCGCGGAAGCCGCCGCACGCGCTGGTTTCGACCTGCTCGAACTGCACTGCGCGCACGGCTATCTGCTGTCGTCGTTCCTGTCCCCGCTCACCAACCAGCGCACCGATTCCTACGGCGGCTCCCCGGAAAACCGGCTGCGCTTCCCGTTGGAGGTCTTCGACGCGGTCCGCGCGGTATGGCCAGCCGACCGTCCGCTGACCGTCCGGATCTCGGCCACCGACTGGTTCGAGGGCGGCAACGACGCTGACGAAGCCGTGGCCATCGCCCAGGCTTTCGCCGAACACGGAGCGGCCGCGATCGACGTGTCGACCGGCCAGGTCGTAAGCGAAGAGAAGCCGAAGTTCGGCCGTAGCTACCAAACGCCGTACGCCGACCGGATCCGCAACGAGGTCGGCCGCCGCTACGGCACCGCGGTGATCGCCGTCGGCGCGATTTCCTCTTACGACGACGTGAACTCGCTCATCCTCGCCGGACGAGCCGACCTGTGCGCACTCGGCCGAACGCACCTGTTCAATCCACAATGGACCCTGCACGCGGCCGCCGCGCAGGAGTACCCGGTGGCGTGGCCGAAACAGTGGGCAGCGGGCAAACGCCCACCACAAACCGGCCGCACCGACGGACCGGAGCCACGATTGGACCTGGTCCGCACCGGTGGCCACCAAACCGCCCACGCCCGCTGGCGACCGGAGGAAGCCTGATGAACGCCTTCGCCTTCACCCCGGAACAGACCGCCTACGCCGCTTCCGTACGCAAGATCGCCGCCGAACAGCTGGCCCCGCTGGCCGCCGCCGGTGCCGAGGGCTCGGTAAACCGCCCGCTGTTGAAGGCAATGGGCTCGCACGGTCTGCTGGCTCGGCTGTTCCCCGGCGTCGAAAGTGGACAGCCAACCCGGCAAGCCGCCGCGACCGACCTGTGCCTGCTTCGGGAAGCACTCGCCACGCAAAGCACCGAAGCCGAAACCGCGTTGGCGTTGCAGGGCTTGGGCAGCTACCCCGTTCTTCAGTCCGGTTTGGACGAACAAGTCCAGCGCTGGCTCCCCGCCGTCGCCGCCGGTGATGCCGTCGCCGCGTTCGCACTGACCGAACCGGACGCCGGATCCGACGCCGCCGCCCTGCAACTCGCCGCCGAACCAGACGGCGACGGCTGGCGGCTCACCGGCACGAAAATGTGGATCTCGAACGCTCCCGAAGCCGATTTCTACACGGTCTTCGCCCGCACCACCCCCGACGCCGGTTCACGCGGGGTCAGCGCCTTCGTCGTCCCCGCCGACCGCGCGGGCATCAGCGGCGAACACCTGGACCTGGTGAGCCCGCACCCAATCGGCACCGTGGTCTTCGACGGCGTGCAAGTAAAGCGCGACGAACTGCTCGGCGAAGAGAACCGCGGTTTCGCCGTGGCAATGCGGACTTTGGACTTGTTCCGCCCGAGCGTCGGCGCATTCGCTGTCGGCATGGCACAAGCCGCGCTCGACGCGACCGTGGAATACACGGCGTCGCGGGAAGCGTTCGGCGGCCCGTTGGTGAATCAGCAGACGGTTGCGCACACGCTGGCCGAAATGGCGACGCGCACGGAAGCTGGCCGCTTGCTCGTGTACGCCGCAGCGGCGGCTTACGACGCGGGCGAGGAGAACCTCGCCGGCCGCGCGGCAATGGCGAAATTGTTCGCCACCGAAGCCGCGCAATACGTGGTGGATCAAGCGGTGCAATTACACGGCGCACGAGCATTGCGGCGGGGACATTTGCTGGAGCATCTCTACCGAGAGGTCCGAGCGCCGCGCATTTACGAAGGCGCGTCGGAGATCCAGCGGACGATCATCGCGCGTTCCTTGCGGCGGCGCGGATGAGCTGGCGTTCGGTGTACCCCTCGCACCGAACGCGTCCGCGCCGCCTGCTGGTGTTCTAACAAGCAGGCGGCGCGCGGGACAAACTATTCGGCCAGGGCTTAACGGCTCCGCTTCGGCTTCCGGTCCAGCCACAGCTGCGCCGCGATCAGCGCGACCGTCCAGCTCACCCAGGCCCCGAGCGCCGCGATCGACTGGCCGAGCGCGATCTCGCTGCCGCCGAACGTGGTGGCGACCTGCGGTTCCAGGAAGATCGCCGCGATCGGGCCGATCAGCCGGTTCAGGATGATCGACATCGTCAGCGCGAAACTGCGGATCATCCAGCGGCGATGATCCCCGAACCGCCGCTCGCGGACGGCTCGGTAGCCCGCCCACGTGCAGCCCAGCCACAGCACCGCGAGCAGGACGTCGCTGGCGCGGGTCACCGGGCCGAACGGGGTCGCCGCGCCGATCGTCAGTGCCATGAGGCCGGACGGGAGCACGCCCGCGAACACGTAAGCGCGGCCGGAATAACGGTGCAGGACCGGGTATTTCCGGCGGATCCAAGGCCAGACTTGCAGGAGCGCGGTCACCATCGCGATCGAGCCGAAGACGACGTGGCCCACCAGGAAGAGGTAGTGCGCGGGGAACGTCGACGGAACCCTCGACTGGGCCGGGTCGAAGGCCAGGTACGGGGGCAGCGCGTAAGCGAGGAAGGCGACCACCACCAGTCCCAGCGGGGCGATCCAGGGCCGCCGCCACCAGTGGTTTTTCGGCTCGATCCGTACCGTTCGCTCCGCGGTGGGCTGCGCCTGCGGTGGTCGAAGATCCGTCCCCGCCGTCATGTCGGCCTCTCTCCCTTGTCGGTTCTCGGCTCCTTCGAACGTAGGACGGGCGACTTTGGAGAACCATGGTGCCGACTGGCGTCGCGGAGGTGGGGGCAGCCTTACCCTCGGCCAGGTGACCCCCGGACGCGCCGCGCGGGGAACCTCCACAGACGCTGATTCCCGCGCCCGGGACTTAATGCGGTGCCGCGGGTGCGTTTACAGCGCGTCTGCCCAGGGCGAGAAACCCGATCCGACTGCCGACCGACCGGAGCGAGGTGCGCGGTCTGTGAGGGGCACCTTCACGGAATCTGATTCCCTCAAGGTGGCCCTCACAGACCCGCCAATACGGTCAGGTGGACATCAACCGGGCGTTTCACCCTGGGCTGGCGTCCCATGTGGACAGTCCGAGGCTGAGGCCACCCGGCTTAAGTCCCTCGGCAGGGGAATCCAAGTCCGCGAAGGAGCCCTTCACGGACCGCACTCAGCGGAAGCCGCGCTGCCCATTGCCGCAGAGGTTTAGACCAGGCATAATCCCCTTACTTTGTTGCCCGCCACAACAAAGCACTCCCGTTCAGCCTCGCCGGATCGCTCCCCGAAAACCGAGGTGACAACGCATGTCCAGGTTCCTCAGACGGCTCCCCACCGCCCTCGCCGCCGCGCTGCTGGCGCTCGGCCTGCAGACCGCCCCAGCCGTGCTCGCCCCTCCCACCGCGGCCGCCGCGGAAAGCTTCACCGACGATTTCAACGGCCCAGCCGGGGCCGCCGCCGACGCGTCGAAATGGAACTACGAAACCGGCGACAACAGCGGCAACAACCACGAGCGCCAGTGGTACACCGCGGGCGCGGCCAACGGCGCCCTCGACGGCCAAGGCCATCTCGTGATCACCGCCAAACGCGAAAACTCCGGCCACACCTGCTGGTACGGCACCTGTCAGTACACCTCCGCCCGGCTCAACACCGCCGGGAAGTTCAGCCAGGCCTACGGGCACGTCGAAACCCGGATGAAGATCCCGCGCGGGCAAGGGATGTGGCCCGCGTTCTGGATGCTCGGCGGCGGAAACTGGCCGGGCGACGGCGAAATCGACGTCATGGAGAACATCGGCCGCGAACCCGCCACCGTGCACGGCACCATTCACGGACCCGGCTACTCCGGTGCGGGCGGAATCGGAGCGGCCTACAACGGACCCGTCTTCGCCGACGGTTTCCACACTTACGCGGTCGATTGGTCGCCGAACAAGATTGTCTGGTCGGTCGACGGCAACGCTTACCAGACGCGCACCCCAGCCGACCTGAACGGCAACCGCTGGGTCTTCGACCATCCCTTCTACCTGATCCTGAACCTCGCCGTCGGCGGCGACTGGCCTGGCGATCCGGACGGGAGCACGCAGTTCCCGCAGCAACTGGTCGTCGACTACGTGCACGTGACCACGAGCAGCGACGGCGGAACCGGCGGCCGGATCATCGGCATCGGCGGCAAGTGCGTCGACGTGCCGTGGGCCAATCCGGCGAACTTCACTCAGCTGCAGATCACCGACTGCAACGGAAACGCCGCGCAGAACTGGACCGTCGGCGGCGACGGGACCATTCGCGCGCTCGGCAAGTGCATGGACGTCAAGTATTCCGGCACCGCCGACGGCACCCCGGTCCAGATCTACGACTGCAACAACAGCAACGCACAGCAGTGGGTCGTGACCGCGGCGCACGACATCGTCAACCCGCACGCGAACAAATGCCTCGACGCCGCCGGGGTCAGTTCGCAGAACGGGACGAAACTGCAGCTGTGGACCTGCACCGGCAACGTCAACCAGAAGTGGTCGGTGAACCAGTAGCCGTCCACCGCGGGCAAAAGCGAGACGGCGGGCCGTGACCTCCCCCGGTGACCACGGCCCGCCGCGAACACCGCGTGGGCCGGGCGGGAACCAAGGTCAACCGCCCGGCCAAGGGCCACCGTCCGCGCGTCGGCTGGGGGTCCCGACGCCCGGGGCGGCGCTCTCACGCGGCCCACTGCCGAAGGTAGCCAGACCGCGCGCACCGTGGAGCTGTCCCCGTGGCAGCAGGGGCCAAACGGCCACTCTCACTGCCTTCCTGGGCAAACCGGCCGGTTTCGGCCGAACCCGTCACCGGGCCGCGGCAAGCTCCGCGTAGGCCTCGACCAGCTGCGCTTCCGCGTCGTCGAGGTAGACGGCGAGCATCTCCGCCGTACGGATCCCGTCACCGGTCGCGAGCACGTCCAGGATTTCGTGGTTCCGCGGCAGATACCGCTCATGAAAGCGGCGCGGATCGGCCATCACGTGGAACACCAGCCGCAGCTCCGCGGCGAGCGCCTGCATCAGTTCGACGATGCGCTCGCTGCCGGTGAGCGCCGCCAGTTCCGCGTGGAAACGGATGTTCGCGGTACCCAGGTCCTGCCACTTCGCCTGTTTCGCGGCACGGTCACCGTCCGCGACCGTGCTGGCGATCTTCTCGTACGCCGCCGGCTTCTCGGTCACCTCGCGGACCGCCGCGCACTCGATGATCTTGCGGACCCGGTAGATGTCGCGCACGTCCTCGACGCTCGGCACCCGCACGAACACCCCGCGGTTCAGCTCGTGCACCAGCAGCCGTTCGTGGGTCAGCAGGCGGAAGGCCTCACGGAGCGTATTGCGCGAGACCCCGAGCGCAGTGCCGATGTCCTGCTCCGAAAGCCGTACCCCAGGCAGGAAGTACCCCTCGGAAACACGCGTGCGCAGCACGCCGGCGACCCGCTCCGCGGTGCTCGTCCGGCCGAGCAGGCCGCGATCCGCTTCCAGGCCCATCGGCTCTCCGTCAGTGACCACGTCGCCCAGCGTAGCCAGCGGACGGTGAACAATAAAATGAGGGACTTGTGGAATTGTTCAACGATCCGTACGGTAGCGGCCATGTGACTCGTGCCACCATGAGTTCGTCCCCTTGTGAGGTGCCCTATGAACGTCAACGTCGCCGACGGCACCGCGAACGCGGCCCGCCCGTTCGGCTGGTATCGCTCGCTCGGCCACAAGGGCCGCCGCGCCTTCCTCGGCGCGTTCGGCGGCTACGGCCTCGATTCGTTCGACTACCAGACCCTGCCCTTCGGCCTGGCCGCGATCACCGCCTACTTCGGCATCACGTCCGGCGAAGCGGGCCTGCTCAGCACCGTCACGCTGGTCGTTTCCGCGATCGGCGGCGTCGGAGCCGGCGTGCTCGCCGACCGCATCGGCCGGGTCCGGACGCTGCAGCTGACCATCGCGATGTACACGATCTTCACCGTGCTCTGCGGGTTCGCGCCCAACTTTGAAACGCTGCTGGTCTTCCGCGGTCTGCAGGGTCTCGGGTTCGGCGGCGAATGGGCGGTCGGCGCCGCGCTGGTCGCGGAGTACTGCTCGGCCAAGTACCGCGGCCGCACGGTGGCGTTCGTGCAGAGCGCGTGGGCGGTCGGCTGGGGCCTGCTGGTGATCGTCTACACGGTGCTGTTCAGCGTCCTCGACCAGGACATCGCCTGGCGCGTGCTGTTCTGGGTCGGCGTGCTTCCGGCGCTGCTCGTGCTGTGGGTGCGGCGCAGTGTCGAGGACGCGCCCGAAGCGGCCGCGCGACGGGTCTCGGCCAAGGTCAAGGGCTCGCTCGCCGGGATTTTCCGGCTGAACCTGTTGCGCACCACGGTGTTCGCCGCGCTGCTCGCGACCGGCGTCCAGGGCGGCTACTACACGCTGTTCACCTGGATGCCGAAGTATCTGCAGAGCAGCCGCGGCCTGTCCGTGGTCAACACCGGCGGCTACTTCGCGCTGCTGATCCCCGGTGCGTTCATCGGCTACGTCTGCGGCGGCTACCTCACCGACCTGCTCGGCCGGAAGAAGACGTTCCTGCTGTTCTCGGTCATTTCCGCGCTGCTGATCGTGCTGTTCGTACAGCTGCCCTACGGCGCGAACGGGCTGATGCTGCTGATCAGTTTCCCGCTCGGCTTCTCGACTTCGGCGATCTTCAGCGGCTTCGGCGCGTACCTCGCCGAGCTGTACCCGACCGAGCTGCGCGCCACCGGACAGGGCTTCACCTACAACTTCGGCCGCGCGGTCGGTGCCGCTTTCCCCGCCGTGGTGGGCTTTCTCGGCGCGGGCGGCGCGATCGTGCTCGGCGCGGTCGGCTACGCGATCGCCGCGGCGGCGCTGCTCGGCCTGCCGGAAACGCGAGGCAAGGAACTGGTGGAGCTATGACCACTTCCTACGATCCGTCAACGCTCACTCCGGCACAGGCCCGCGCGCTCTTCCGCGCCGGCACCGAACGCCCGACCACCGGCTGGGCCGACGGCTACGCCCAGACCAACCTGATCGCGGTCCCGGCGGACTGGGCCGAAGACGTCCGCGAGTTCTGCGCACGCAACCCGCGGCCGTGTCCGGTGCTCGACGTCAGCGAACCTGGCGACCCGACCACCCGGCTCGCGCCCGGCGCGGACCTGCGCACCGACCTGCCGCTGTACCGGGTCTGGCACAACGGTGCGCTGACCAGCGAAATCACCGACGCCACCGGGGTGTGGCGCAGCGATATGGTCGCGTTCTCGATCGGCTGCAGCTTCAGCTTCGAGACGCTGTTGCGCGCGGCCGGCATCCCGCTGCGGCACGTGGAGCAGGGCCGGAACGTCTCGATGTACGTGACGAACCGGCAGTGCGAACCGGCCGGACGGCTCAGCGGGCCAATGGTGGTGTCGATGCGGCAGATTCCGGAAAACCAGGTCGAGGACGCCGCGGGAATCACCGCCGCGATGCCCGCGGTGCACGGCGCTCCGGTCCACGTCGGCGACCCCGCTGAGCTGGGCATCGCCGATCTCGGCCGACCGGATTTCGGCGATCCGGTCGACGCCGCGCCCGGTGACGTGCCGGTGTTCTGGGCGTGCGGCGTCACCCCGCAGGCGGCGCTGATGGCGTCCCGGCCGCCGTTCGCCATCACGCACGCCCCCGGGTACATGTTCCTGACCGACCGGCCCGATCGCGATTACCAGGTGGGATGACATGGACCTCAACAGCGACCTCGGAGAAGGCTTCGGCGCCTGGACGATGGGCGACGACAAAGCCATGCTCGACATCGTGACCAGCGCGAACGTCGCGTGCGGCTTCCACGCGGGCGACGCGAGCGTGATGCGCCGCGTGTGCGAACGCGCGGCCGAACGCGGCGTCACCATCGGCGCGCACGTCGGCTACCGCGACTTGGCCGGCTTCGGCCGTCGCGCGCTCGACATCGCGCCGGAAGACCTCGCCGACGAAGTGCTGTACCAAATCGGCGCTCTCGACGCCTTCGCGCGCGCAGCACACAGCTGTGTGCGTTACGTGAAGGCGCACGGCGCGCTGTACAACACCGCAGCTGTCGATCCGGAGCAGGCGGCGGCGCTTGTCGAAGGCGTACGGCGCTATCACGCGGATCTGGCGCTGCTGTGTCCTCCGGATTCCGAAATGCTGCGCGCGGCTCAGGCGGCGGGCGTGCCTGCGTACGCAGAAGCGTTCGCCGATCGCGCGTACACACCTGAAGGGCGGCTGGTGTCGCGAAAGCTGCCAGGCGCAGTGCTGCACGACGCTGACGAAGTCGCCTCGCGGGCGCTCACCATGGCGTCCACCGGCGAGGTCGTCGACGCTGACGGCGGCAAGCTCACCTTGCGGGCGGATTCCCTTTGCGTACACGGAGATACGCCCGGCGCGGTCGAGCTGGCCCGGCGGATTCGCGAGCTGCTCACTGAATCCGGAGTAGTACTGAGGCCGTTCGTGTGAGCACTGTGTTGCGCTACGGCCGTTCCGCGTTGCTAGTGGAAGTCGATGACGTGCTCGGGTTTCAGGCGGCCTGCGAAGCCGCCCAGCCCGAGGGCGTCGTCGAACTCGTTCCCGCCGCACGCACCCTGCTGGTCCGTTTCGACCCGGTCCGCACCGACGCTGACACGTTAACCCGCTCGTTGACTTCGTTGTCCACAATGGACGTATCCGAGCGGGCGGCCGCCACCGTCACCCTGCCGGTGCGCTACGACGGCGAGGACTTGGCGGACGTCGCCGAGGCCACCGGGCTTTCTGTTTCCGAAGTCGTGCAACGGCATTCGGCCGCCACCTACGTCGCGGCGTTCTGCGGTTTCGCACCCGGTTTCGCCTACCTGACCGGCCTCGACCCAGCGTTGCACCTGCCGCGCCGCCGCACGCCGCGCACGCGCGTGCCCGCTGGTGCGGTGGCGATCGCCGGCGAGTACAGCGCGATCTATCCGCATCCGTCGCCCGGCGGCTGGCATCTGCTCGGGCACAGCGGCGCGCAGGTGTGGAACGTCGACCGCGAGCAGCCAAACCTGCTGGTCCCCGGCACCCGAGTGCGGTTCGAGGCGATTCGGTGACCGGCAAGATCGAGATCCTCGCGCCCGGCCCGTTCGCGACCGTGCAAGACCTTGGCCGTCCCGGATACGCGGCCGTCGGCGTCGGCCGGTCCGGCGCGGCCGACCGGGGGTCGCTGAAGCTGGCCAACCGGCTCGTCGGCAACCCGGAAACGCACGCGGCGCTGGAGGTCACCCTCGGCGGGCTGCGGTTACGGGTGTCCGAACATACGGTCGTCGCGGTCACCGGCGCTCAGCTGCCGATCCGCGCTGGCGGCCGGGCTGCCGCCGTCGGTGCGCCGATCGTCCTGCGACCCGGCGACGAACTCGAACTCGGCGTCGCGTCACTCGGTCTGCGCAGCTATCTCGCGGTGCGCGGCGGTCTCGACGTGCCGCCGGTGCTCGGCGCCCGCGCCACCGACACGCTGGGCAAACTCGGCCCGCCGGTACTCGCGGCCGGAATGTCGCTGCCGATCGGTTCCGTCGTGCACCACGAACCGTGCGTCGACCTCGCCCCGCTGCCGCGGCTGGCCGAGGAACCCGTGCTGCGCCTGGAACCCGGGCCGCGGCTGGACTGGTTCACCCCGTCCGCACTGTCCACTTTGCTCACTGGCACCTACACCGTGACGAACGACCTCGACCGCGTCGGCGTCCGCCTCGACGGCCCGGCGCTCGCCCGCGCCCGGATGGGCGAACTGGCCCCGGAGGCCGCCGTTCCCGGCGCGCTCCAGGTGCCGCCGTCGGGGGTGCCGATCCTGTTCCTCGCCGACCATCCGGTCACCGGCGGCTACCCCGTCGCGGCGGTGGTGGACGAGGCCGACCTCGACGTCGCCGCCCAGCTCAGGCCTGGTCAGCGGGTCCGGTTCACAGCCCCGAAACCCGCAGCGTGAGGTTGAGCCGCCCGGTCAGGCCAAGATCCGGATCCGCGGTGCCCGGCAACGTTTTCGGCACCCCGTGGAACGCCAATCGCGCCGGGCCACCGAACACGAACAGGTCGCCCGAGCGCAGTTCGACATCGGTGTACGGCCGGTTGCGGTTCTCGGTGTTGCCGAAGCGGAACACGCACGTGTCGCCGAGGCTCAGCGAGACCACCGGCTCCGTCGAACGCTCGTCTTTGTCCTGGTGCATGCCCATTTTCGCGGTGGCGTCGTAGTAATTCACGAGCGCGACGTCAGGCTGGTAATCATCGGCGGGCTTGCCGTAGGCGTCGGCGATCGCGCGGCGGCCGAGGTCAGCCAGCCAGTCCGGGAACGGCTCCACTGGCGAACCGTCCTCACGCAACCGGTCGTAGCGATAGGGCAGCCATTGCCAGCCGAGACAGACCGTGCGCACCGACATCACCCCGCCGTTCGGCAACCGGGTCGAGCGGTAACCGCGCCAGCCGCGACAGGCCGTGACGAGGTCACGTTGTTCTTGTGCGCTAAGCCAATCCGGGACGTGCACCGCACCTGGGGAGATCTCCCGGCGCGGCCGCGGCAGCAGCTCCATCACGCCGCCCCGGGGCCGGTAGCCGCAGGAGTCACCCTGATGGGCGCTCCTGCGGCGGGTTCCCCTCGCCACTTGCCGCCAAGCTTCGGAGAATTCCACACCACCGCGGCACCCGCCAGGCCTTCTTCAGCTACAACTCGGACTCGCCACACACGGTGTTCGACAGTCACCACTCGTCACCCGAACTCGACCACAGTCACCCCGGCCCGGGCAGGCACCGGTTCACTCATCGCAGCGAGCGCGGCTGGCACTCCGTCCAACCGGATCCGCGTGCCAATCAACCCAGCCAGATCGATCCCGGACCGCTCGACCACCCCGAGCAGTTCGGGGTACTCATACGCCTGCAACCCATGGATCCCGACGATCTCCAGCTCACCGCCGACCACCCGATGCATCGGAATCGGCGGCACCCCTGGCTGGGCGGCATCAACCCGGCCTGAACGTGCCGGCCGCGCTTGCGCAGACTGCCCACCGAAGCCGCACAGGTGACCGGAGAGCCGAGACAGTCCAGCGACACGTGCGTACCGCCTTCAGTGCGCTCACGGACGTACGCAGCCAACGCTTCCGGCCCGTCGAACGCACCGGCGTCCACGCTCAACACCGCGCCAGAACGCTCCGCCAACGCGCGCGCCTGCGGCGAGACGTCAACCGCCACCACCTTCGCGCCCGCAGCAGCCGCCAACAGCACCGCGGAGATGCCTACGCCGCCACAGCCGTACACCGACACCCACTGTCCCGCGCGTACGCCGCCCTGGCGCAACACTGCGCGGAAAGCTGTCCCGAAGCGGCAACCGAGCGCAGCAGCCTCCGCCGAAGACATCGAGTCCGGCAACGCGACCAGGTTCGTCTGCGCGTGCTCGATCGCGACCAGCTCGGCGAACGAACCCCAGTGCGTCGCGCCGGGTTGGAACTCGTCGTCGCAGATCTGCTGGTCACCCTTGGCACACTGCGCGCAGACGCCACACGCACACACGAACGGGACGGTCACCCGATCGCCCTCCGCCCAGCCCTCGACCCCGCTGCCGACCTCGACGATCCGCCCAGCGAGTTCATGCCCGGCCACGTGCGGCAACCGGACCGCCTCGTCGTGCCCCTGCCAGGTGTGCCAGTCGCTGCGGCACACACCGGTCGCCTCGACGGCGATGACGACCCCGCCGTCCGGAGTCACCGGATCCGGTACCTCACGCACTTCGGGAAGCACGCCGAACTCTTCGATCACGACCGCACGCATGGTTCGATCGTAGAAGCCGCGAGTTTCCGTTCACCCGGGCCCGCACGCCCCCAATGCCACATTGGTTGCGTCACATGCACCCAACGCCACATTCGGTGCGTCACATGCACCCAATGTGGCGTTGGGGCGCTCTTGGGCAGCGAGCCGACGCGGCGGGCAGGGGCGGCTGTGAGAACGCGGCGGACGACGGCGCGCGGACGTCGGGATGCGCCAGCGCACTCGCCGCCCGCCGCGGCCGGGCGCGCTCAGGAAAGCGGCTGGCCCGGCTGATGGAACTGGCCGCGCGGACGCGGCGGGCCGAGCAGCCTGCGCAGCGACCCGTCCGGGACGCCGAGGATCTGCTCGAGATTTCGCAAGGCCCGCAAGGATTCCGGGCGTTCCGGGCGGCAGCGGCCGGACTGCCAGTGGCTCAACGTCGCGAGGCTGACCGTCGTTCCTCTGCCCCGCAGCCGGTATCTGATCCGTTCGAGGCCAAGCCCACGGGCCCGGATGGCCGCGCGCAGCGCTTCAGCGAACGGGCCGGTTTCGAGCAATTGCCCGAGATCCCGCCCCGTCGCCCTCCCCCGGTCGAT
The DNA here is from genome assembly GCF_045278895.1 of Amycolatopsis sp. WGS_07. Lineage (NCBI taxonomy): Bacteria > Bacillati > Actinomycetota > Actinomycetes > Pseudonocardiales > Pseudonocardiaceae > Amycolatopsis > Amycolatopsis sp. WGS_07. Next base: position 1,750,328 of record NZ_CP136053.1, read on the forward strand.
CGTCGGTGTTCGCTGACCGGTCATCGCACACGCTCCGAACCACGTCTCTGGGAAACCTCGGAGCGTAGGCCGGATAACGCATGATCGGAAGAGCTGTCACCCTTGTGCGGACAGTGCACTGGCGATCGCGGCAAACGGTTCCGCGTAGCCGGAATTGACCGTGACACAGGAAATCCCCCACCGCTCTCGCCAGCGGAGAAGCATTTCCCCGGCGGCGTCGGGGTTTTCCGGCAGCACGGTCACGGCTTTCTCCGCGACCAGCTGCGGTACGTCGACTCCGGTGTAGCGCGCCAGCTGCGGGGATGGCTTGTCCCCGATCGCGGTGAGGTTCACCGCCACTTCGACGTCCCGGTCTCCCGCGAACGAGCGAAAAGTGTCCACAATGGAGTCAGCCTGGTCCTCGGTGGTGCGCGGTCCCCAGGAAAACGTGACGACGTCCGCGGTGCGCCCGGCGAGCGCGAGCATTTTGGGACCGGAAGCAGCGAGCAATAACCGGGGCCGGTCGGGGCGCTGCGAAAGCATCTCGATCGTGTCCGCCAACCGGGCGATGCGTTCACCCGGCGAAGCGAACTCGCGCCCGAGCGTCGCGGCGTGTTTCCCGGCTCCGGGATGGCCGACGCCGAGCCCCAGCAGGAAGCGACCGCCCGTCGCCTGATGCAGTGAATCCGCCTGCCACGCGAGGTTCCGGGGATCGCGGAACGGATCGGCCAGCACGAAGGTGCCGACGGTGAGCTTGCTCGTGACCGCGGCGGCGGCCGGAACGAGCGTCAACGGGTCGAGCCCGCCGACCGGATCGGTCGCGAACATCGTGTCCAGACCGAGTTCCTCGATCCGGCGAGCCTGCGCGGTCCAGGAGCCCAGATCCGGAGCGAACCCGGAGACGATGCCGAAGCGGAACGGCTTGGTAGTGGTCATGCCGACCATCGTCGGCGCACGCCCCCGCCCGCACATCCGTCCGGCGGCGACACTCCCGCGTACGCTCCCGAGCGCAGCCCTCAGCGCAGAGTGACCGACAACGCCTGCGCGATCTCCTTGCCGATGGCGTGCGTCGCCGCGTCCGGCGGCTGCCCAACCTTCACCACCATCGGCCCGCCGAACGGCTGCCGCTCGACCACCTCGATGCGCTCGCCAAGCCCGATCGCGTGCTCGGTGAGGTAGCGCAGCAAGTCCGGATCGGTGTCCCACACCCGGACGATCTCGCCGACCGCACCAGGCGGCAGATCGTCGAGAATGCGCATCGGCAGCTCCTCGACGCTGCCGTCCGGAGCCGGAATCGGATCACCGTGCGGATCGCGCACCGGATTGCCGAGCTTCGCCGCGATCCGGTCGACCAGCCGATCGGAGACGGCGTGCTCCAGCGCGTCGGCCTCGGCGTGGACCTCGTCCCAGGTGTAGCCGAGTTCGGAGACCAGGTACGTCTCGATCAGCCGGTGCCTGCGCAGCACCGACCGCGCGAGCTGACGCCCCTCGCCCGTCAGCTCGATGCCGCGATAGGGCACGTGCGCGACGAGACCGAGCTGCGAGAGCTTCGTAACCATGCCCGACGCCGACGAAGGACTCACCTCCAGCCGCCCGGCCAGCGACGCGTTGGTGACCGCCTCGCCCCGTTCGACCAGCCCGTAAATCACACGCACGTAGTCCTCGACCGACGACGACTTCCGGACGGAACCATCTCCCATACCGCCTACGATACGGGGCCCGACCCGCCGCGGTTGCCCGGTCAGGGACGCCACGGCCATTCTCGCGAGGATCGCCGCGGTTGCGTGGTCAAGCTCGCCGGGGCTGCACAGCGAAGCCCACTGCGGCCGCCCGATCAGGGCGGCAGCAACACCCGCCGTCACCCCAACCTGAGTCGCCAACGACGCCCGATCAGGCTCTCCGCAACCAGCCAAGTCAGCAGTACCGGCGTCGCCTGGTCAGGCTCGCCGCACCCAGTCCAGTCAGAGATACCGCCATCGCCTGGTCAGACTCGCCACACCCCGCCCGGCCGCCGCGACCGGCACCCCAGCCAAACTCGCCGCGACTGCCCTGCGGGCCCGTCCCAGCCGCCCGTCCAGGGCAACAGAGGCACCGGGCTCACCGCAACCACCCCAGCCCCCGCCGCCCCGCGTTCACCCAGCAAAGCCCGCCCCAGCCGCCCAGCCCGGGGCACCTGACCAAACCCGCCACAGTTCCCAGCGAACCTCGCCACAACCAGCCCACCCACCGCCTGGCGAGAGCACCCAAGCTCCCCGCCGCGATCAGCCCCAGTCAGCCCCTCCGCAGCGCAGTCACGGCCGCCACCGGTACCGGACCCAGCCCGGTACCGGCTCCGCGCCAAGCTGTGCGTAGAACGCCTCCGCCTTGGCATTGCCTTCCTGCATGTCCCACTCGACCCGCCCCGTCGTCCGGGCGCGCAGTGCGTCCAGCAGTTCCCGGCCCAGTCCGTGCCTGCGGTGTTGCGGGCGGATGAACAGGTCGTCGAGCCAGATCCCCGGACGGCCCTCCCACGTGGAGAAATTCCAGCTGCAGAAGGCGAACCCGGCGACGACGTCCGGACGTCCCGGCGGCGTGCAAATCAGCACCCACGCCTTCGGTTCCGGGCCGAACAGGTGGCCGCTCATTTCGGCGCGGTCGAGTTTGAGGTCGTGTTTGTCCTCGTAGACCGCGTGTTCCTCGATGAGGGCGCAGATCTCCTCGACATCCTCGAAGACGGCGTCACGGACGGGCATCGGGCGCCCCTTTCTGGTTCTGGCCGGTTTTTGTCGGTGGTCGCGGCTACGGTTCAGGTATCAGTGCAGGACCAGTGTCGGTGTCAAGCAAGAAGGGAGTGACAGCTATCGATCGATGAACCGACAACTGAATAAGCGGACGTGGCCAAAGCGACGACAGCATCCCGATCACGCGGCCTCGTAACGAAGTTCGCCGCCCACCGCGGTGCCGAGCACGCGTGCTTCCTCCACAGTGGACAATGGATCTGCGGACAGCACAACGAAGTCCGCGAGCTTCCCCGGTTCCAGGGTGCCGAGGTAGCTCTCCGCGAAGGTGGCGTAGGCGGAGCCGTAGGTGTAGGCGCGCAGGGCTTCGGCGGGAGTCAGTGCTTCCTCGACCGCGAATGGTTCGCCGGTGGCGGTGCGGCGGTGGACCATGTCGGCGAGGCCCAGCAGCGGGGCACCGTCGACGACGGGACGGTCCGAGCTGGCTGGCAGCACGCATCCGGCGTCGAGCACGCTGCGGAGGCGGTAGCACCAGGGCACCCGCGATTCGCCGAGCGCCGCGCGCATGCCGTCGCCCAGTTCGTTCACGAACCGGCCCTGCGGGGACGCGATGAGGCCCAGCGCGGCCAGGCGGGTCAGCTCCTCGGGCGGGAGGACGGCGCAGTGCTCGATGCGGTGCCGGTGGTCGGCGCGCGGGTTGGCGGCGAGGGCGGCTTCGTAGGCGTCCAGGACGACGGTGACGGCTCGGTCGCCTATGGCGTGCGTGGCGATTTGCCAGCCGGCGTCGTGGGCTTGGCGGATGGTGCGGGTCAGCTCGTCCTCGGGAACCTGGAAGTAGCCGCGGTTGTCCGGTTCGCCCTCGAACGGTTCGTGCATCGCGCAGGTGCGGCCGATCAGCGAGCCGTCGGCGAAGAGCTTCATCGGGCCGATGCGCAGCCACTCGTCGCCGAGGCCGGTGCGCAGGCCGAGGTCCAGGCCGAAGCCGGCGCCGTCGGGCAGGTCGTGCAGCACGCTCGCGGCCACCATCACAGTGCTGCGCACCCGGAGCACGCCGCGCTCGCGGGCGAGCTGGTACGCGGCCAGTTCGGCGGGGTCTCGCCGACCAGGCCGCCGCCGATGCCGGCTTCCTGGACGCTCGTGATGCCCTCGGACAGGTACTGCTGGCTTGCCCGGTCGAGCCCGCGGACCACCGATTCGAGCGGGGTCGGGTACGTCAGCGGACGCAGGAGCAGCTGCGCCTGCTCGCGCAGCAGCCCGGTCGGCGAGCCGTCGGCGGAGCGGACCACGTCGCCGCCGACCGGGACGTTCGCGAGGTCCAGCCTGTCCAGCACCGCGGAGTTGACGAGCGTCATGTGGCCGGACGTGTGCTTGAGCCGCACGAGCATGCCGGGTGCGGCGCGGTCTAGGCCGTGCCGGTCCGGGTGCTCGCCGCCGGCGAGTTTGTTCTGGTCGTAGCCGCTGCCGACGACCCAGCTCCCGGCGGGCAGCTCGGCCGCGCGGCGCGCCACCGCGGCGTACACCTCGTCGACGGTGCGGCAGTCGCTGAGCGGCACGTCGTCCAGGCCCATGCCGAACCAGGCCATGTGGTTGTGCGCGTCATGGAACCCGGGCGCGACGAACCCGCCGCCGAGGTCCACCCGCCGGCGGGCGGACAGTTCGCGCGCGTCGTCGCCCAGCGCCACGATCCGGCCGTGCAGCACCGCCAGCGCGGTGTCGCCGGTGACCAGCCTGGCGTTCTCGTACACCGCGTCAACCTGCATGCCTTTGACACTATCGATCGATCGATCGAACGTCTAGGCTTGGCGGCATGAGCACCGTTGACCTGGCCGTCGAGGGCGGCATCGCGCAGATCCGGCTGAACCGGCCCGAGCGGCTCAACGCCGTCGCGCCCGTGCTGGTGGACGACTTCCTGACCGCACTCGAAGCCGTCGCGCACAGTGACGCCCGCGTCGTGCTGCTCTCCGGCAACGGCCGCGCCTTCTGCGCCGGACACGACCTGAAGGAGCCCACCCCCGAGGGTGACTCCCGGGCGAGGCTGGAGCGGCTCCAGGACGTCACGCGCCGGCTGCGCGCGCTGCGTCAGCCGGTGATCGCCGCCGTGCACGGGTACGCGATCGGCGCGGGCGCGGAGTTCGCGCTGGGCTGCGACCTGGTGCTGGCCGCCGAGGACGCGGTGTTCGCGTTCCCCGAGGTGTCGCTGGGCCTGAGCGTCACCGGTGCCGCTTCCAGGCTGCTTCCGCTGCTGGTCGGGCCGGTCAAGGCCAAGGAGCTGCTGCTGCTCGGCGACCGGTTCGACGGCCGTCGCGCGCACGACATCGGCCTCGTCAACGCCGCGGTCCCGGCGGACGAGCTGATGCCGCTCGCGCTCGGCTGGGCGGAGAAGATCGCGCATCACCCGCCGGAGGCCGCCGCGATGGCGAAGCGGGCGCTGGACGCGGGGATCGACCACGCCTTCGATTCGGCGCTGGAACTCGAGGTCACCCACGCCTTGATCACCGAGCACTCGGCCGCCGTCCGCGAGTCCACCGAGGCATTCCGGAGCCGGGCGTGACGCCGCTGCAGAACGTCGACACCCTGGTCGCGCTGGTCACGCGCGCCGCGCAGCTCTGGCCAGAGCGCACCGCGTGGATCTTCGACAGCACCGGCACCCGGTTCACCTTCGCCGACGTCGACGAACGCAGCGGGCGCCTGGCGAAAGCGCTCCAGGACCAGGGCGTCCAAACGGGCGACCGAGTCGCGGTGATGCTGCGCAACGAGCCGGAATTCCCGCTCCTCTGGCTCGCACTCGCCAAACTCGGCGCGGTGCTGGTCCCGGTGAACATCAACTACCGGGAATTCGACGGCGCGCACGTTCTGCGCCACTCCGGCGCGCGGCTCGCGGTGGCCGCCGAAGAGTTCGTGGAACTGCTGGAGAAAATCGCGCCGGAAACGTCCGTGGAACGCGTCCTCACGCCAGACGCGCTGCGGTCGGAAACGCGTTACGAACCGGGACCGGTCGTCGCCGAACAACCGGTGAACATCCAGTACACCTCCGGCACCACCGGCGCGCCGAAGGGCTGCGTGCTGCCGCATCGGTACTGGACCACGCTCGCGATCGGCCTCGCCACCGGCTTCCCCGCCGTCAGCGAGGACGACATTCTGCTTACCGCACAACCGTTCCACTACATTGATCCACAGTGGAACGTCGCGCTCGCGCTGGCCGCCGGAGCGACGCTCGTCGTACTGGACCGCTTCCACCCCTCCACGTTCTGGGCGAAGGTCCGCGAGTACGAGGTCACCTGGTTCTACTGCCTCGGCCTGATGCCGACACTGCTGCTGCGCCAGCCGCCGCATCCGGACGACCGGAACCACCGCGTCCGCGCCATCAGCGCGTCGGCGATCCCGCCCGACCTGCACGCTCAGCTGGAGCAACGCTGGGGCGTGCCGTGGTACGAGGCGTTCGGGATGACCGAGACCGGCGGGGACATCCGGGTTTCCGAGGCCGATCACGACGCCGCGGTGGGCACCGGCTGCATCGGGCGGCCCACTCGCGACCGCGAGGTGATGATCGCCGGCGAAGACGGGAAACCGTTGCCACGTGGGGAAACCGGCGAGCTGCTGATCCGCGGTATCGGGCTGATGCACGGCTATCACGAGGATCCCGAAGCGACCGCGCGCGCCTTCGCCGGCGGCTGGTTCCACACCGGCGATCTCGCGCGGATGGACGCCGAGGGGCGCGTCTACTACCTCGGCCGCACCAAGGACATGATCCGCCGCAGCGGCGAGAACATCTCCGCCGACGAAGTGGAGCGCGCGCTGTTGCAGCACCCATCGGTGCAGCTCGCGGCCGTGCTCGCGGTGCCGGACGAGCTGCGCGGCGAGGAGGTGAAGGCGTACATCGTGTGCGGCGAGAACCGGCCGTCGCCCGAGGACCTGGCGGAGTTTTGCGCGCAGCAACTGGCGTACTTCAAGGTGCCGCGGTTCTGGACGTTCGCCGACGATCTGCCGCGCACGCCGTCGGAACGCGTCGCGAAAGGCGAGCTGCGCAAAGCCGCCGACCTGCGCGCGGGTTCCTGGGACCGCAGCACCGGGGAGTGGCTGTGAGCAGCGGCGAGCGGGTCCGAGCGGCCGCCGTGAAACTGTTCGCCACCAAGGGTTTTCACGGCACAGGCATTCGGGATCTGGCGCAGGAGGCCGAGCTTTCTTCGGCGACGCTCTACCACTACATGGGCACCAAGGAAGATCTTCTTGTCGAGATCATGACGACCTCGCTGCGCCGACTGATCGACGCGGTCGCGAAGGCCACCGCGGGCAGTGACGATCCGGTGGTCCGGCTGCGCACGCTGGTCGCGTTGCACGTCCTCGCGCACGCCGCGCAGCCAGGGGAAACCCGCGTGGTGGACAACGAAGTCGACGCGCTTTCGGCTCCAGCGCGTGCTCAAGTCGTCGCGCTGCGGGACGAATACGAGCAGTTTTGGGCGCGCGCGATCGAAGACGGCGTCGCGACGAACGTGTTCCACACCGCACAACCGGCCGTGACGCGGCTCGCTTTGCTGGAAATGTGCAGCGGCGTGGCCAGGTGGTATTCGCCGAAGGGGCCGCTGAAGCTCGAAGGCCTGGCCACGCACTACGCCGAACTGGGGTTGCGGATGCTCGGACATCCGGTCGCAGTGCGTGCCGATGATCTCCGACAATGCCTCGCAGTGGTCGCCCAAGTGTGGGACTTGCCTGTCCAAGAGGGCTTTTAGCGCCATACGCCTTGCTCAGACGGCGAACGTGGGGGACGCTCGAAGGGTGACTGAGCAAACGATCCAACTCGAACTGGACGACTCGGGTCTCTCGCCTGGCCTGCCCGCACCCTCAAACCCGCGCGATCAGGTCCAGGACGTCCCGTATCGGCCAGTCGAGTTTCGCGACGACGATCTGCCCAGCGCCCTGGAACGCTGCGCAGTGTGGCTGAGGCAGGCCCAGGAGTGGCTCGGAGAACCGCTCGACGTCCTCGCGATTCACCTAGACTACGACGAGCGACAGGGTTCGCCCTACTACGACGTGAAAGTGCTTTGCAATGAGGAGGACCTAGCCGGGGTCCCCATCGCGATGCGCAACAACAAGTAGCACTCGTTATCCACGCCGCGAAGGCCCTCTCGGACTCCGAGGGGGCCTTCGCCGCGTTCGGGATAGGGGCATGACAAACCGCGCCGCACCCCGGCAAGATCGGAGGCAGACTAGGGAGGGTGTGCCGGTGACCGAAATCGTGGTGCGCTGGTCCGAACCGCTGCCCGCGGAGGACCGCTACCTGAAGCTGCTCGACGACCTGGAGCGAGGCCGCTACGACGCCTACCGGCTCGAAATCGACCAGCGCCGCTTCCTGACCGGCCGGGTGCTCGCGAAGACGCTGGTCGCCGAACGGCTCGGCGGCGCGGCGGAATCCGTGCGCTTCGACGCGACCTGCGACGACTGTGGCAAACCACACGGCCGCCCGCGCGTGCCCGGATCGGACCTCGTCCTGTCGATCTCGCATTCGGGCAATCTGATCGGTCTCGCGGTCACTGACGGGGTGCCAGTGGGCCTCGACGTCGAAACCGCCAACCGCAAGGCGGACGCCTCGCTCGTCGACTACGCGCTGAGCCCGGCCGAGCGGGAGGCTGTCGCCGGCCTGTCGGACGAGGAGCGTTCGGCGGCGTTCTTCGTGTACTGGACGCGCAAGGAAGCGGTGATGAAGGCCACCGGCAAGGGCCTGAAAATCCCGTTGCAGAGCATCACGTTCTCCCGCTACGACGCCCCGGCCGAGCTGCTGGTCTCCGGCGACGAAGCGCTCGACCCGGCCCGGACCCGGCTCGCGGACCTCAAGGCGGCGGACGGCCACCGGGCGGCGGTCGCGGCGCTGACCACGGACAACCTGGACGTCACCGAGGAGCGCTGGCTGCCGTAAAGCTCGTGAGCGGCAATCCCGGTTCTAACCGTGATCAACACTCACGAGGCGCTGTCGTCGAGCCCCATCGCGCCGAGGAGGGTGCGGAACTTCGCGATCGTCTCGCGGTACTCGATGTCCGGATCCGACGCGGGCACGATGCCGCCGCCCGCGTAAAGCCGCATCGACTTCTCCGCCACCTCGGCGCACCGGATCGCGACAGCCCACTCTCCGTCGCCCGCCGCGTCGACCCAGCCGACCGCGCCCGCGTAGTAGCCGCGGTCGAACGGCTCCAGCTCCTGCACCAGGTCGCGCGCGGCGACGGTCGGGGTGCCGCAGACCGCCGGGGTCGGATGCATCGCGGCGGCGAGGTCGAGCGCGGTCACTGAGCGGTCCGCCAGCTCGCCGGTGATGGACGTGCGCAGATGCCAGATCGCGGGCGTGGACACCAGCTCAGGGCCGGCGGGCACGTCGAGCTTGCGGCAGAAGGGCCGCAGCGCGTCGATGACGTAGTCGATGACCAGGTCGTGCTCCTCGCGGTCCTTCGCGGACGCGAGGAGGGCTTCGCCGTTCGCCCGGTCGGTCTCCGGGTCGGCTGAACGCGGCATCGACCCGGCGTGCGGGGTCGTGAACACGGAGTCGCCGGCCCGGGAAAGCAGCAGCTCAGGGGTGGCCCCGACGAGGGTGCGGCCGCCGGGCAGTTCGGCGGCGTAGGTGAAGTGGCGCGGGTTGCCGCGCGCGAGGTTGCGCACGATCCCCTCGACCGGGATCGGTGCGTCGAATTCCAGCTCGAGCGCACGGGCCAGCACGGCCTTGCGCAGGTCGCGGTCGTGCAGAGCGGCGACAGCGGCCCGCACGTTCTCGCGGTGGCCTTCGGCGGACGGGAGCCGCCGGGTGGCCGCCGGAGCGGGCAGGTCCGCGGCGGGCGGCGCGGCCGGGGTCTCGGCCTGGGCGCGGTGCACCGTCCGGGGCAGCACGAGGTGCCCCGGCGAGGAAGCGCCGGGTCCGGTGTCGAACGGCAGCACGCCGACAGCGAGCGGCACGCCGGATCGCTCCAGCTCAGCGGCTGCCGAGCGGGCAAGGCGGCGCGGGTCGGCGTCGGCGACGGTGCCGAGCGCGCCCTGCGCGAGCAGGGCTCGCCGGGCGGTCGCGAACAAGAAGTCGCCACGCTGGTAGCGGACGGTGGTCTCGGCCGGGGTCGCCGGCGCGGTACTGGTCGTCACTCCACCAGCGTCTCAGGATCCGGGAGCGCCGCGGGGAAAGTGTTGCCGGAAGAACACCTTCGCGAACACCTTCCCCGCGGCCGCCGGATCGGCGTTACTTGAGCGCGTCGATCAGCGCTTCGCGCTGCCGTTCGCCCAGGCCGGCGGCCCGGCGGTCGGGGTCGATCCCCGCCTGCTCGAGCAGCGCGGCGACCTTGACCGCACCGAGGCCGGGCACCGCCTTGAGGAGCTGCGTGACCTTCGTCTTGCCGATGGTCTTGTTCTCCTTGGCCTGCTTGAGCACCGACTCGATGCTCTCCTTGCCGGACTTGATCGAAGCGAGCAGCTCCGAGCGCGCCTTACGAGCCTCTGCCGCCTTGGCGAGGGCCTCGGCGCGCTGCTCCGGAGTCAACGTGGGCAGAGCCAACGTAATGTCCTTTCCTCTCAGGTCTCCGCTTTCGCGGCCGACGGTCTCAGCCGATGCTTGCAGCTGCAAGCGCTGGCCAGCCGTCACTTACCACGGCCCCAGTAAACGCCACGTGCCCGCGGTCCGCGCAACCGACACGCACTTATCACCCGTCGACAGGCACGGCGGACCTGCGCGAGGGGACCCCTCGCGACCTGTGAAAACGGCCCGGAAGGGCCCTTTTCGGCCCCATTAACTCACCCGAACGGGAGTGTATTTCCGCACAGTTAACACAACGCATTTTCTTGTCCCGCAACAGAAAGCGCGAAAGAAGTGGATCATGAACGGGCGGGGCAGCCACCCGATGGCGGGATGCTCGCGCCAAGTCGTGACCGAACTTGTTCGTGCCCGATCCGGCGGATGCGCATTAGAGTCGGGCGCACCCCAGTTCACCGGCGAACCAGCACCACGGGAGTCACCCATGTTGAGCACGATGCAGGACGGACAGCTGTCGCTCGCGAAGCTGCTGCGCCACGGCACGAAGGTGCACGCGAAGAGCGAAGTCGTCACCTGGACCGGTTCAGAAGCCCGCCGGGAGACGTACGCGGAACTCGGCAAGCACGCCGCCCGGCTGGCGAACGCGCTGCGCAGTCTCGGCGTCACCGGCGACCAGCGGGTCGGCACGTTCATGTGGAACAACGCCGAGCACCTCGCCGCCTACCTCGCGGTGCCCGCCATGGGCGCGGTGCTGCACACCCTGAACATCCGGCTGTTCCCCGAACAGCTGGTTTTCGTGGCGAACCACGCCGAGGACCACGTCATCATCGTCGACGGGACGCTCGTGCCGCTGCTGGCGAGCAACCTGCCGGGGATGAAGACGGTCAAGCACGTCGTCGTGGCCAACGGCGACGCGTCCGCGCTCACCGCGCCCGAGGGCATCACGGTGCACTCCTACGACGAGCTGCTGGCCGCGCAGTCCGACGAGTTCGACTGGCCCGAAGTCGACGAGCGGGCCGCGGCCGCGATGTGTTACACCTCCGGCACCACCGGTGACCCGAAGGGCGTCGTCTACTCGCACCGGTCGATCTGGCTGCACTCGATGCAGGTCTGCATGTCCGACAGCATGCGGCTGGCCCAGGAGGACCTGGCGCTCGCGATCGTGCCGATGTTCCACGCGATGTCGTGGGGCCTGCCGTACGCGGCGATGATGGTCGGCGCCTCGCTGCTGATGCCGGACCGGTTCCTGCAGCCCGCCCCGATCGCGGCGCTGCTGGCCGCGGAGAAGCCGACCTTCGCCGCCGCGGTGCCCACGATCTGGCAGGGCCTGCTCGCGCACCTGGACGCGAACCCGCAGGACATCAGCCACGTGCGCGAGGTGGTCGTGGGCGGATCGGCCGCGCCGCCGTCGCTGATGCACGCCTTCGAGGAGCGCTACGACGTGCCGATCCTGCACGCGTGGGGCATGACCGAGACGTCGCCGCTCGGCAGCGTCGCGCGTCCGCCGGCCAGCGCGACCGGCGAGGAGCGCTGGGCCTACCGCTACACCCAGGGCCGGTTCCCGGCGTCCGTGGCGGCCCGGCTGATCGGCGACAACGGCGAGGAACTGCCGTGGGACAACGAGGCGGTCGGCGAGCTGGAGGTGTCCGGTCCGTGGATCGCCGGCGCGTACCACGGCGGAAGCGACATCGACCCGGAGAAGTTCCACGACGGCTGGCTGCGCACCGGTGACGTCGGCAAGATCAGCCCGGACGGCTTCCTGACCCTGACCGACCGCGCCAAGGACGTGATCAAGTCCGGCGGCGAGTGGATCTCGTCGGTCGACCTGGAGAACGCGGTGATGGGCCATCCGGCGGTCGCCGAGGCGGCGGTCGTCGGCATCCCGGACGAGAAGTGGGACGAACGCCCGCTGGTCGCCGTCGTGGTGAAGGAGGGCCAGCAGGCCACCGCCGAGGAGCTGCGCGAGTACCTGGCGGACAAGGTCGCGAAGTGGCAGCTGCCGGAGAACTGGACGTTTGTGGAGGAGGTGCCCAAGACGAGCGTCGGCAAGTTCGACAAGAAGCGGCTGCGCGCGTCCTACTCCGAGGGAAAGCTCGACATCTCACACCTCTGAGCGGTAAATCTCCGGCGAGTTGTCGGCCTGGGAAGGGCTTCGTGAGGGAATCTGTTGCAGGCAAGGAGCCCTTCCCAGCACGTCGGAGGAGAACTGGGGATGCAGCAGCGGAGCAGGAGGTCGTTCCTGTCGTTGGCGGGAACGGCGGCGGTCGGCGCGGTCGCGGCGGCGTGCGGTTCGAACACCGGGCGTCCGGGAGACCCGCCGCCGTCCACGGCGATGTCGGCGGGAGCCCCGACCACGTCGCAGGCCCCGAAGGTCACGCTGCAGCAGTGGTACCACGCCTACGGCGAGGACGGCGTGCAGGAAGCCGTCAAGAACTACGCGGCCAGCTATCCGGGCGCGAAGGTCAACGTGGTGTGGAACCCGGGCGACTACGACTCGAAGATCGTCACCGCGCTGCAGAACAGCCCGCTGCCGGACGTCTTCGAGGCGCAGGTGAAGATCGACTGGGTCCGGCAGAACCAGGTGGTGTCGCTCGACGACATCATCGGGCCGGTCAAAAACGACTTCAGCCCCGCCGTGCTGGCCGCGCAGACCGTGGAGGGCAAGGTCTACGGCATCCCGCAGGCCACCGACACGCAGGTGCTGGTCTACCGCAAGAGCATGCTGCAGGCCGCGGGCGTGCAGCCGCCGCAGACCGTCGACGAGCTGATCGACGCCGCGGGCAAGCTCTCGAAGGACGGCGTGAAGGGCCTGTTCGCGGGCAATGACGGCGGCGTCGGCACGCTCACCGGGCCGCTGCTGTGGTCCGCCGGGCTGGACTACCTGAAGAACAATAACCGCGAGGTCGGCTTCGACGATCCGCGCGCGGCCGCCGCCTTCAGCAAACTGCATACGCTGAACGCCAACGGTTCCCTGCTGCTCGGCGCGCCCGCCGACTGGTCGGACCCGGGCGCGTTCGTCGACGGGCTCTGCGCGATGCAGTGGACCGGTCTGTGGAACATCCCGAAGATCCGCGACACGCTCAACGACGACTTCGGCGTGCTGCCATTCCCCAAGCTGGACGACAGCGGCAAGCCGTCGGTGCCGGTCGGCGCGTATGGCGCGATGGTCAACGCGAAGAGCGCACATGTCAAAGAGGCCAAGGCATTCGTGAAGTGGCTGTGGGTCGACCAGACCGACAGCCAGCTGGAGTTCGCCACCCGCTACGGCTTCCACGTGCCCGCGCGGCAAAGCCTCATCGACAAGGCGGACACGCTGCGCACCGGCCCGGCGGCCGACGTGGTGAAGTTCGTGAAGGAGAACAGCCACCTCATCGGCGGTCCAGTGTGGACACAGACGGCGAACACCGCGCTGTCCGACGCGGTCGCGAAGATCGCCAAGGAGGGCGCGGACCCGGTGGCGCAGACGAAGGCCGCGGTCACCGTCGCGCAGTCCGAGCTGAAACGCCTGTTCGGATGAAGCTGTCCCGGAAAACCCGGGACACGCTGGCGTTCTGGGGGTTCGTGGGTCCGTTTCTGCTCGGTCTGGCGATCTTCGCCTACGTGCCGATCGGGTGGAGCCTGTACCTGTCGTTCTTCGACGCGCGCAACACGGTCACCCCCAGCGTCTTCGTGGGCCTCGACAACTACGCGCAGATGCTCTCCGACGGCCCGTTCGTCGCGAGCCTCGGCACGTTCAGCGTCTTCGCGGTGTTCATCGTGCCGCTCACCTTCGCGCTGTCGCTGGCGTTGGCGGTCGGCGTGAACCAGCTGCGGTTCGCGAAGGCGTTCTTCCGCTCGGTGTTCTTCCTGCCGTTCGCGTGTTCGTACGTGGTGGCGTCGCTGGTCTGGAAGACGTCGCTGTTCTCCGGCGTCCGGTACGGACTCGCGAACACCGTGCTCGACGTCTTCGGCATCGATCCGGTGGCCTGGACCGGCACCGTGCACCCGCCGCTGTACTGGGTGGTGCTGGTGACCGCCCGGCTGTGGCTGCAACTCGGCTTCTACATGATCCTGTTCCTCGCCGCGCTGCAACGGATTCCGCAGCATCTGTACGAGGCGGCCTGGCTTGACGGCGCGAAGCCGGGCTGGCAGGTCTTCCGGCACATCACGCTGCCGCAACTGCGCGCGACGTCGGTGGCCGTGCTGTTGCTGAACCTGATCAACGCCTACCAGGCCTTCGACGAGTTCTACAACATCATGGGCGATTCCCGGGGTTATCCGCCGTTCGCGCGGCCGCCGCTGGTGTACCTCTATTACACGTCGCTCGGCTCCGGCGGCCAGGATCTGGGCCGCGGCAGCGCGGGCGCGATCATCCTGGCGTTGCTGATCGCCGTCGCGACTCTCCTGCAGGGCAAGTTTTTCCGCTTCGATCGGAGCGCGACATGATCCGCGCGGTGCTTCGCTGGACGGCGCTCATCGTGTCCGCGATCCTCTTCCTGCTGCCGTTCTATCTGTTGCTGCGCAACGGTCTCGCGTCCCGCGCGGAGATCACCGCGCCGGGCTGGACGCTCTGGCCGAAGCAGATCCACTGGGAGAACTTCACGAAGCTGTTCGACCAGCAGGACGTGCCGTTCGCGCGCAGCATCGTGAACTCGGTGATCGTCGCGGTCCTGCAAACCGTCGGTCTGCTGGTGGTGTGCTCGCTCGCCGGCTACGGGCTGGCGCGGGTGCCCTACCGCTACTCGAAGCCGGTGTTCTACGCGGTGCTGGCGACGCTGATGATCCCGACCTCGGTGACGTTCGTGCCGAGTTTCGTAGTGGTGTCGACGCTGGGCTGGCTCTCGGATTTCCGCGGCCTGGTGATCCCCGGCCTGTTCAGCGCGTTCAGCGTTTTCCTGTTCCGGCAGTACTTCCTGGACTTCCCGAAGGAACTGGAGGACGCCGGCCGCGTCGACGGCCTGTCCCGCTGGGGCGTCTTCCGCCGGATCGTGGTGCCCAACTCGCGCGGTTTCTTCGCCGCGATCGCGGTGATCACCGTCATCGGGAGCTGGAACGCGTTCCTGTGGCCGCTGATCATCGCGCAGTCGCCGGACTCCTGGACGGTGCAGGTCGCCCTGTCCGGACTGCTGACCGCGCAGAACCCGCAGCTGAACCTGCTGTTCCTCGCCGCGGTGCTGTCGATCGTGCCGATCGTGCTGTTGTTCGCGTTTCTCCAGCGATATCTGGTACGCGGGGTCACCGAATCCGGGTTGAAAGGCTGAAACCCGCCCCGCCGGGGGCCGGCCAAGCGTAACGTTCCGCGCCTACCCGCCGACGACTCAGCGTCGCCCACAGTTCGCAGGAGTGCACGCCATGACGGATCCCTATCAGCAGCAGCCCTACCCCGGCCAGGACCCGGCGCAGGGCCATCCGTCCGGGCCGGTGCCCGCGCCGGGGTATCCCGTGCCGTATGGGGCACCGGGGTATGGGGCGGCGTATGGCTCGCCGTATCCGCCGGTGGCGCCGTTGAAGACGAGCGGGCTGGCGATCGCGGGGATGGTGGTGGGGATTGTTGCGTTGATCTTCTTCTGGGTGCCGTTCTTTGACATCGTCGCCGCGGTTACCGCGATTGGGTTGTCGTGGGCTGGGATGGTGCAGGGCGGGAAGCCTGGGTGGACTGGGCAGGGGATGGGGATCGCCGGGCTGGTGTGCGGGATTCTGGCGGCTATTCCGGCGGTGATCTTCTTGATCTGGTTCATCGTGTCGTTGTCGGCGGTGGGGGCTACCTGCGCGATCTATTGCTGAGGGGTCTCTGGGGGTGCTCGTCGCCTGGCGGCGACGTTGCGCCCGGTCCTCGTGAGGGGCACCCCGAAGCCTGATTGTGACTACGGACGGAGGGTGCTTGTCAAGGCGGGAAAGATGCCTTGACAAGCACCCTCCGTCCGCGTTTT
This sequence comes from Amycolatopsis sp. WGS_07, assembly GCF_045278895.1. NCBI lineage: Bacteria > Bacillati > Actinomycetota > Actinomycetes > Pseudonocardiales > Pseudonocardiaceae > Amycolatopsis > Amycolatopsis sp. WGS_07. Next base: position 1,766,428 of record NZ_CP136053.1, read on the forward strand.
GGCTTCGTATCGGGGTGCGGGGGTGGTGTGGGTGCGCTGGTGGGTTGGGTGCTTTGGCGGCGGTTTCGGTGGGGGCGTGGGCTAGGTAGGCGGTTCGTGAAGGACTCCTTGAGGGAATCTAGGTCCGTGAAGGTGGCCCTCACGGGCCTTGGCCAGCTTGGCGATCAGCACCTCCGTTCGGCGGTAGTGGGGTGCTCGCCTGTGTGACAAAGTCTTCCCCGTTGTCACAGCGAATATGAGAGACCTTCGCGTTCTGCTTTGGCTTCGTTCACCGGCCGGTCATCGGGGTCCGGGAGCGTGCCTGAGCACGGCGAACTCCGGGGAGTGAGACAATGGCGGAACTGACCAGGCGGGCGTTCACCACCGCGGGCGTGGCTGGTGTGGGGCTGCTGCTCTGCACGCCGACGGCCAACGCGCTGGACCGGGCGCTCAGGCGGACCACGCAGCGGGCCGTCCGGACCGTCGGGACCACGCTTGACCAGGCTGCTTCCGGGGCGCCCACTGGGTATTCGCGGTTGAGCGCCGGGCCTGGTTGGCCGGTTGCTGTTCGGGCCGATCTTGTCGAGGGCAAGAGCGGGCGCGACGATCGGCGGACCGCGCTCGGGGCGTTCGTTCAGTTCACTGACCTGCATATCACCGACACCGAATCGCCTGCTCGGTTCGAGTATCTGCATCCGTTCGTCGGGTCCGCGCATCGGCCGCAGGAAACGCTGGGGACCGTTGCTACCAGCGCGCTCGTCAAGCGGGTCAACAGTCTTCGCGCGGGGCCGTTTACTGGGCGGCAGTTCGACTTCGTCATGACCACGGGGGACAACACCGACAACCACGAGCTGCTCGAACTCGACTGGTTCCTCACCACGCTCAACGGGGGCGCGATCACGCCCAACTCCGGTGACCCGAACCGCTACGAGGGGGTTCAGGCGTCCGGCAATCCGGAGTTCTGGAATCCGGGCACCCGGCTCGCCGACGACTACACCAAGAAGGGCTTTCCGCAGATACCCGGGCTGCTCGAAGCCGGGATCGCGCCGTTCACCGCGTCGGGGCTGGACCTGCCGTGGTACTGCACGTTCGGCAATCACGACGACAGCGTCGTTGGCACGCTGCCGGAGGGCATTCCGGGCATCGAGGCCTGGTACACCGGCAAATACAAGGTCATCGGCAAGGACGAGAGCAGCGCCCGCAAGCTCGGCACCGCCATTCAACACGGGCAGAGTGTGCCGCTCGGTGAGTTGTTCGGCGGCGGGACCATTCGTGAGGTCACGCCGGATGCGCGTCGGCGGCCGTTCAGTACCTCGGAGTTCGTCAAGGCGCACCTTGCCGCGAAGAACACTGGGCCGGGGCCGGTCGGGCACGGGTTTACCGACGCCAACTCCGATGGACAGAACGTCTACTACACGTTCCGCATCGCGCCCGGCGTCACCGGCATCAGCCTCGACACCACCACGCAGGGCGGGTTCGCCGACGGGTCGATCGGGCTCGCGCAGTTCAACTGGGTCGAAGCGACGCTCAAGCGGAACAGCTCGACCTACTACGACTTCTTCGGCCGCAAGGTCACCCACTCCGTCACCGACGAGCTGTTCGTCCTCTTCAGTCACCACACCAGCGGCACCATGGGCAACCTCCTGCCCGACGCGCGGCATCTGCTCGACCCGCGACTCAACGGCGATACGTTCGTCGCGATGCTGCAGCGCTTCCCGAACGTCGTCGCGTGGGTCAACGGGCACACGCACCTCAACAAGATCACCCCGCACGTCGGCAAAACCCCGGCGCAGAGCTTCTGGGAGATCAACACCGCCAGCCACGTCGACTTCCCGCAGCACGCGCGGGTCATCGAACTGGCCGACAACCACGACGGCACGCTTTCGGTGTTCACCACGCTCATCGAGGCCGAGGCCCCGTACGCCGTGGACTACTCCGCCCGCACCCCCGACGCGCTCGCCTCGATGTATCGCGAGTTCTCCTACAACGACATCCACGTCGCCCTGAGCCGCGTCGGCGAGGCGGGCGACCGCAACACCGAGCTTCTGCTGACTAACCCGCTCAGCTGATTACCCGGGAGGTAATCGACGCCATGCGTCCGGCTGCGGTTGACTGCTCGGCATGACCGACGTCGAGGGCACGCAGCTGTTCCACCAGACGATGCCGTTCAGCGAACGGCTCGGCATCGAGGTGCTGGAGCACGGCAAGGACCTGGTCCGCAGCCGGATCGCGTGGGATGAATCGCTGTGCACGCTCGGCGGCACGCTGCACGGCGGCGTCCTGATGGCGCTGGCCGATTCGACCGGAGCCGTCTGCGCGTTCCTCAATCTTCCCGAGGGCGCGCAGGGCACGACGACGCTGGAGTCCAAGACGAACTTCCTGCGCGGCGTCCGTTCGGGGTATGCCACGGCGTCGTCCAGACCACTGCACGCCGGGCGCCGAGTCGTGGTCGTCGAGACCGAGATCCGCGACGACGACGGCAAACTCGCCGCGAAAATCACCCAGACGCAGGCCGTGTTGTAGCGGCAGCCCTTTACTTACCCGCTCCGGACGGCGAAAATCTTTGGCTACCACTGGGGTCTGGGGACGGAGCCGGAATGCGCGTTCGCGGGTTGTGCACGTTACTGTCCATCGTCATGCTCACGGCTGGTGCGGCACAGGCCGCCGCGGAACCGCAGCACGCGCGTAACGACGAGGCCATCGACTACCACGAATGGTCGTCCGGCTCGTTCTTCGCGGGCAGGCTCGACGGGCTCGGCTTCGGGTACGGCGGCCTGCGGATCACGCGGCCGGCGGGCAGCGTCGCGCACACCGAACCGAAGCTCGGCACCACGCGCACCTACGACTACGGCACCTGGACGTCGCCGAGGTACCGGCAGGGTTTCGACGCGACGCAGCTGATCGCGTCGTGGAACGCGCGCACGCCGGAGAAGACCTGGCTGGAGGTGCAGGCGCGCGGCCGGACCGCGGCCGGCGCCGAGACCACCTGGTACACGATGGGCCGCTGGGCCAGCGGAGACGCCGACATCCAGCGCACCAGCGTCGATGGGCAAAGCGACGCCAACGCCTCGGTTGACGTCGACACGCTCGCCACGAAGGCCGGGGTCACCCTGCGTTCGTACCAGCTGCGCGTGACGCTGTACCGCGAGCAGGGTTCCCCGGCCACGCCGACGCTGTCCTCGCTCGGCGCGATGACCTCGAACGTTCCGGACCGGTTCGACGTGCAGACCACCAAACCGGGCCGGGCGCGCGGGATCGAGCTGAAGGTGCCGCCGTTCGCCCAGAACATCCACAAAGGACAGTTCCCGCAGTACGGCGGCGGCGGGGAAGCCTGGTGCAGCCCGACGTCGACCGAGATGGTCGCCGAGTACTGGGGCCGCAAGCCGTCCGCGCAGCAGATGGACTGGATCCCGGCTGACTACCAGGACCCGTCAGTCGTCTACGCCGCGCGCGGCACCTACGACTACGCCTACGACGGCACCGGCAACTGGCCGTTCAACACCGCGTACGCCGCTTCGCTCGGGTTGCGCGGGCACATCACGCGGCTGCACGACCTCAACGAACTCGAGGGCTACATCGCGCGCGGCATCCCGGTGATCACCTCGCAGTCGTTCCTGGCCAGCGAACTGGACGGCGCGGGCTACGGCACGGCCGGACATCTGATGGTCGTCGTCGGGTTCACCCAGGCCGGCGATGTGATCGCGAACGACCCCGCGTCCAGCTCCAACGACCGCGTGCGCACGGTGTACAAGCGCGACCAGTTCGAGAAGATCTGGCAGCGCACGAAGCGGCACACCGACAGCGGTGCCGTGGCCGGCGGACCGGGCGGGGTCGCGTACATCATCACGCCGTAAACGCGCTGGTTCGCCTTGCCGCTTCGGGGCTACAGTGCCGTCCGTGACTGAGCCGCCGGATACCCTGTCGGACCCTCGCGAGCTGCTGCTCGCTTACCTCGACTACTACCGGGACACGCTGCTGCGCAAGCTGGACGGCCTGTCCGACGACGAGCTGCGCACCAGCAGGCTCCCCTCCGGCTGGACTCCGCTGGAGTTGCTCAAGCACCTCGCGTTCGTGGAGCGACGGTGGCTGCGCTGGGGATTCATGGGCGAGAACGTGGATCCGGTGTGGGGCGAGAACGACCCCGAGACCGGGAAGTGGTCGGTCGGCGCGGACGAGTCGGCGGAGTCGGTTCGGGCGCTTTTCCGGGAAGAGTGCGCGGCCTCTCGGGCGATCGTGGCCGGTGCGCGGCTTGAGGACATCGCGAGTGGCGGCGGACGTTTCGGGAAGGGGCAGCCGCCTGCGTTGAGCTGGATTCTGTTTCATGTGCTGCAGGAGTATGCACGGCATGTGGGGCAGCTCGACGTGGTGCGCGAGTTGGTCGACGGGGTGACTGGGGAGTAGCGACCGATCCGGGCTATGGCGATATGCGCATGATCCGTGATTAGCTGCCCCCGAAAGCTGTCTCGGGTCGAAGGGTTGTGCGCATGCCGTACGAGGTCCAGGGAGTCGTGTCACGGGCCAAGGGTGAGCCGGTCACGCTTGAGACGGTGGTGGTGCCGGATCCCGGACCGGGCGAGGCCGTCGTGTCCGTGCAGGCGTGCGGGGTGTGCCACACCGACCTGCACTACCGCGAGGGCGGGATCAACGACGAGTTCCCGTTCCTGCTCGGGCACGAGGCCGCGGGACGGGTCGAGCAGGTCGGCGCGGGAGTCACCGATCTCGCGCCCGGCGACTACGTGATCCTCAACTGGCGCGCGGTCTGCGGCACCTGCCGGGCGTGCAAACGCGGCAAGCCGTGGTACTGCTTCTCGACTTTCAACGCCGAGCAGCCGATGACGCTCACCGACGGCACGAAGCTGTCGCCCGCGCTCGGGGTCGGTGCTTTCCTCGGCAAGACGCTCGTCCACAGTGGACAGTGCACCAAGGTCGACGAGCGCGCCGAGCCCGCCGTCGCCGGGTTGCTGGGCTGCGGCGTGATGGCCGGGCTTGGCGCGGCGATCAACACCGGCGCGGTCGGCCGCGGCGATTCGGTCGCGGTGATCGGCTGCGGCGGGGTCGGCGACGCGGCCATCGCGGGTGCTCAGCTGGCGGGTGCCACCACGATCGTCGCGATCGACACCGACGACCGGAAACTCCAGTGGGCCAAGGACTTCGGGGCCACGCACACGGTCAACAGCCGCGGCCTGAGCGAGGAGGACGTGGTCGCCGCGATGCAGGACGCGACGAACTCGTTCGGCCCGGATGTCGTGATCGACGCGGTCGGCCGTCCGGAGACCTGGCGGCAGGCGTTCTACGGCCGCGACCTCGCCGGCACCGTCGTGCTGGTCGGCGTGCCCACGCCGGAGATGAAGCTCAACGACCTTCCGCTGATCGATTTCTTCTCGCGCGGCGGTTCGCTGAAGTCCTCGTGGTACGGCGATTGCCTGCCGTCGCGGGACTTCCCGATGCTCGTCGACCTGTACCTGCAGGGCAGGCTGCCGCTGGACAAGTTCGTCACGGAGCGGATCGGCGTCGACGGCGTGGAGCAGGCGTTCGAGCGAATGCATCACGGCGACGTGCTGCGCAGCGTAGTGGAGTTCTGATTCTCTTCGCCGACGCGGACTATCCGGCCGACCCGTACCCGGGCACGCGGCCGGACTGCTCGTACGTGCATCTCGACGGCGCTGGCCACGCGTTGGACACCGCGCCGCCGGGGTGGCGTTCGCGCACGCCGGTGCTCGCGTACGGGTCGAACGCGTGCCCGTCGAAGATCACCTGGTTGCGCACGCAGCTCGGCCTCACCGGCCCGGTGATCGCGGCCCGGGTCCGGTGCACCGGGCTCGCCTCGGTGTGGGCCGCTGGGCTGCGCGAACGCGACGGCCAGCGCCCGGCGACGCTGACCGCGCTGCCGGGGCGGACGGAGGACCACTTCGTGTGGTTCGCGACGCCGGAGCAGCTGGCCGTGCTGGACGTCTGCGAGGGGCGCGGGAACCGGTACGACCTGGCGGTGCTGGACAACGCCGACATCCGGCTGGACGGCGAGCTGCTGTCCGGGGTGCACGCCTACGTCGGGGCCGCGCCGGTCCGGTTTCCGTTGCTGGTCAACGGCTCCCCGGTGCTGGTCGCCGACGTCGCGCAGGCCGAAGCCGCGTCGCTCGTCGGTGAACCGGCGGCAGGGCACGGCCTCGCCTGCACCGTGCTGCCGCCGGAGAGCACCTTCAGCTGACCCGTGGGTCCGGAATCGCGCGCACGGTCAGGAAGCCCAGCGGTTCCTGGGCAAGCTTGGCGTGCCGTTCGGGATCGACCTCAGCCGCGGCGTCGGACGGACGTCCCTCGCTCAGCTGCTCGATCAGGAACCCGGCCTCGCGCAACTCCTCGCAGGTGCGTTCCAGCGGAGCCAACCAGTACCGGACCTTCCAGCCACGGCTCCAGACCTCTTCGATCACCCGGACGTCGAAGTAGTTGCCGCCGTGGCGCAGCCAATCGCCGGTCGGATGCTGCCTCGACAGCACGAGCGCGCCGCCCGGCCGCAGCACCCGGCGGAACTCGCGCAGCGCGCCGACCCGATCGTCCACGTACTCCAGCGCGAGGGCGAACAGCACCTGATCGACCGACGCGTCCGGCAGCCAGCTCAGCGGTTCGGCCAGGTCCTGCACGCGGAACTCGCCGGACGGCACTCGCTCGCGGCTCAGCTCGACCATGCGCGGGCTGAGGTCGAACCCGGTCACTCGCGCGCCGCGGGCGATCAGCTCCTCGGCATACAGGCCGGGACCGCACGCGGCGTCGAGGACGTGCTGCCCGGCAACGTCGCCCAGCAGCTCCAGGCAGGCCGGACGGTCGTAGTGCGCGTTGTAGAACCCGTTCTGCGCGTGGTCGAGGAATTCGTCGGCGAACACTTCGTATTGCGGAAAGGAACCCACTGCATCGCTCACCCGCGCCAGTCTGCCCGCGCGGACGCGTTCAGCCGAGCAGTTTTCCGGGGTTCAGGATGCCGGTGGGGTCCACCGCGGACTTGGCCGCGCGCAGCACGTCCAGCCCGATCCGGCCGATCTCTGCCTCCAGGTACGGCGCGTGGTCGATCCCGACTGCGTGGTGGTGACTGATCGTCCCGATGCCGGTGATCGCCTCGCACGCCGCGGCTTTCGCGCGCTGCCACTGTCCGACGGGATCGCGATCGTCCCGGGAGGTCAGCACGGTGAAGTACAGCGACGCACCGGTTTCGTAAGCGTGCGAAACGTGGCACATCACGATCGCCCGGCCCAGCGAGGCCACCAAAGCCGCCCGCACCGCGTCGTGCAGTTCGTCCAAATTGGACCAATAGGCCGCGGTCTCCAGGGTTTCCACGCAGACGCCGAGATCCAGCAACGCATCCCGTTGCCGCGGACCGTTGAACCGCCCGTGCCGCCACGATTCGCCGAGCACCTTGCCGATCCGCAACGCCCCCGAGCAGCGCAGCATCGCTGACGTCCGCCTGCGGCGTCGGGCCACGTCGCCTTCCCAGCCGACGATCAGCAGGCACGGGTTCTTGACCCCGCGCGCCTTGAGATAAGCCTTCAGCGCCGTGGTCTTCAGCCCGGCGTTGAGCGAAAACGACACATTCGTCTCGTCCACATCGGACAGCCGGGTGACGTCCGCCAACGCGTGGTCCTGCGCGAGTTTCCGCACCGCCGCCGCGCCGGCCTCCCAGCCGTCGACGATCCAGCCCTCGTAGTGCCGTTGCTCCGGCAACGGCCGCACCCGCAGCGCGACCTCGGTGATCACGCCGAGCGTGCCCTCGCTGCCGACCGCGAGCTGCCGCAGGTCCGGCCCGGCCGCGGACGCCGGCGCGACGCCGAGCCGCCACTCCCCCTTCGGGGTGGCCAGCCGGACCCCGGCGACCATGTCCTCGAACCGGCCGTAACCGGACGACGCCTGCCCAGCCGAACGCGTGGCCGCGAACCCGCCGATGGTGGCGCGCTCGAACGACTGCGGAACGTGCCCGAGCGTGTACCCGTGCGCCGCCAGCAGCCGTTCCGCCTCCGGACCGCGCACGCCGGCCTGCAGCACCGCGATCCGCGACACCGGGTCCACCGACACCAGCTCGTCGAGCCGCACCAGGTCCAGCACGACCACCGCCGCCTTGTCCCCGCGCAGCGCCGCGACCCCGCCGACCACCGAGGTGCCGCCGCCGAACGGGATGACGCCGATGTCGTGTCGCACGCAGAGGTCGAGCACTGCCTGGACCTCGTCCGGATCGGCGGGCAGCAGCACCGCGTCGGGCACCGGCACCTCGTCGCCTGCCCGCGCGTGCAGCAGGTCCAGATAGGACAGACCGCCGGTGCGGCCCAGCCGCTCCTGCGGATCGACCAGCACGTGGTCCGCGCCGAGAAGGTCCTCGAATTCGGTACGGACGGGCACAGTCAGCGCGGACTCGGCGACCGCCCGCGCAGCGCCGGTTTTTCCGCCTCGATCCAGGCCGACCTGGCCGATACGCTGGCCAAGCCACCGGACCGCGCGATCGGGCAGACCGGCCGAGGCCGCGCCCTCCTCGGTCCACGAACGCCGGATGCGGTGGTTGATGAGATCGCTCACGACTACAGTGTGACACATGGACGTCAAACGTCACTCCCGACCGGGAGCGGCCCCCTCCGCACTCGCGGACGCCCGCAGCCGCCCGACCTCGGCCCGCGTCGCCGACGACGAACTGCTCGACGCCGCGCGCCAGTGCGTGCTCGCCGTCGGCGTCCGGCGCACGACGCTCGCCGAAATCGCCCGAACCGCGCAGGTCAGCCGCATGACGGTGTACCGGCGCTTCCCCGATGTGCGCAGTGTCCTCGCCGCGCTGATGACGCGCGAGTTCAGCGGCCTGCTGCAGCGGGTGAACGAGTCCGGCGACCACTCGGCGCACGCCCGCGCACGCATCGTGCACCTGGCCGCGGCGAGCGTCGGCGCACTGTCGGCCGATCCGCTGTTCCGGACGTTGCTGGATGTCGACGCCGAACTGGTGCTGCCCTACATCGTGGAACGGCTCGGCGCGACACAGCACTTCGCCGAGCAGGTGCTCCGAAGCCTGCTCGAAGAGGGACACCGAGACGGCTCGGTGCGCCCCGCCGAGGTGGCCGCGCAGGCCCGATCGGTGCTGCTGGTCGTGCAGTCGTTCGCGTTCTCACTGCGCCCGGCCACCGCCGATGTCGACGAGGCCGCGCTGCTCGCCGAGTTCCGGCACCTGGTCGAAGCGGGGTTGAAACCATGAGCACCGGATCCCTCAACGCGCGCCGCCGCGAACGCGAACTGTCCCGGCTGGTCGACGGCGAGCGGGTGGACGTGCTGGTGGTCGGCGGCGGCGTCACCGGCGCGGGCATCGCCCTCGACGCGGCGGCCCGCGGTCTCTCCGTCGCGCTGGTGGAAGCGCACGATCTCGCGTTCGGCACCTCGCGCTGGTCCAGCAAGCTCGTGCATGGCGGATTGCGTTACCTCGCCAAGGGCGAACTCGGGCTCGCGCACGAAAGCGCCGTGGAACGCGGGATCCTCATGACGCGCACCGCGCCGCACCTCACGCGCGCGATGCCGCAGCTTTTCCCGCTCTACCCAGGCACTTCCGCCGCCCAGCAGGCTTTGATCGCCACCGGCCTCCGGGCTGGCGACGGATTGCGCCGCGCCGCGCGTACGCCGTCGTCGGTACTGCCCGGCCCGCGCCGGATTCCCGCTGCCGAGGCACTGGCGCTCTCCCCGGCCTCTCGCCCGCCGGACTGCGCGGCGCGCTGCTGGCGTACGACGGGGCACTGGTCGACGATGCCCGGTTGGTCGTCAGCATCGCCCGTACGGCGGCCTTGCTGGGGGCTCGAATCTTGACGCGGCTGTCGGCGGTTTCCTTGTCTGGCAACGAAGCTCGGGTAAGTGATGGCTCTTCTTCATACACACTGAGCGCACGGCAAGTCATCAACGCGACCGGCGTCTGGGCGGACACCCTGACTGATTCCGTCCAGCTGCGCCCTTCCCGTGGGTCCCATCTGGTCCTCGCGCCGGACACCGTGCGAGTCGGTGCCACGTCGGTCAACATCCCGGTTCCCGGCGAGACCAACCGGTTCGTGTTCCTGCTGCCGCAGCTCGACGGGCGAGTCTATTTAGGACTCACCGACGAACCAGTTTCCGGCGACGTCCCCGATGTCCCGACGGTTCCCGAGTCCGATGTGGACTTCCTGCTTTCGACGGCTTCCTCGGTCCTGAACCGTCCTTTGTCCACTTCGGACGTGATCGGCTCGTACGCCGGGCTGCGTCCGCTGGTCTCCGGTTCCGCCGGACGCAGTGCGGACCTGTCGCGGAAGCACGCGGTGATCACCGGTTCCGACGGCGTCCTCACCGTGGTCGGCGGGAAGCTGACGACGTATCGGCGCATGGCCGAGGACGCCGTCGATGCCGCCCTGACACACGCCGGATTGCCCGCTGGCCCTTCCCGCACGTCGAAACTACCGCTGCTCGGCGCCGCGCCGCGCTCCCGACTGTCGCTTGTGGACGCTCCCGCCCGGCTGGTGGCCAAGTACGGCACCGAAGCACCCCGCGTGGCCGCGCTCGGCGAGGTTGAACCGGAGTTCGCTGCCCCGCTGTGCGAGTCGACGGAAATCACCGCGGCCGAGGTGGTGTGGGCCGTCCGCCACGAGGGCGCGACGACTGTCGAGGACGTCCTCGAACGCCGCACCCGGCTGGCCCTCGTCCCAGCCGACGCCGAGGCGGCCCGCGGGCGGGTAGCCGAACTCGTGGAGAAAACGCTGGCCGGACTGTCCTGAAAACCCCGGGTAACTACCGGCAAGGCAGCTTGACGGGTCGTTGGGTTTTTGCAACAGTGCGGTCCATGAGCCCGGTGCGGCGTGGCAACGAGCCGCCGATTCAGAACCGGCTTCCGGTGCTGCGTGCGGAGCGCGGGATGAGCCGGGCGGATCTCGCCGAGGCGGTCGAGGTCAATCCGCAGACCATCGGCGCGCTGGAACGCGGGGATCACTATCCGAGCCTCGACCTGGCGTTGCGCATTTGCGCGGTGTTCGGACTGCCGGTGGAGGCCGTGTTCAGCCGCGCGCCGCGGGAGGGGGACGCCTGATGCTCGAGATCGACCGGGTCAGCAAGCGGTTCGGCGAGAAAACCGCGCTCGACGGCGTGAGTTTCACCGCCGCGCCGGGCGAGCTGTTCGGGTTCGTCGGCAGCAACGGGGCAGGCAAGACCACCACGATGCGGATCGCGCTCGGCGTGCTGGCCGCGGACTCCGGCGAGGTGCGGTTCGCCGGCCAGCCGGTCACGCACGACACCCGTGCGCAGATCGGGTACATGCCCGAGGAGCGCGGACTGTACCCGAAAATGAAGGTCATCGACCAGCTCGTCTACCTGGCCGAACTGCACGGCCTCAGCACCAACGACGCGCACCGCGCCGCGGAATTGTGGATCGCCCGGCTCGGGCTTGGGGCGCGGCGCAAGGACGACGTCCAGAAGCTCAGTCTTGGCAACCAGCAACGCGTGCAGCTCGCCGCCGCGCTAGTGCACGATCCGGCGCTGCTGGTACTCGACGAACCGTTCTCCGGGCTCGACCCGCTCGCCGTGGACGTGCTCAGCGGCGTCCTGCGGGAGAAGGCGGCGACGGGCGTGCCGGTGGTGTTCTCCAGTCACCAGCTCGACCTCGTGGAACGGCTGTGCGACCGGATCGGCATCATCCGCGACGGCCGGATGGTCGCGGTCGGCACGGTGGACGAGCTGACCCGGGACGCCGGACGTCGCCTGGTCGTCACCGCGCCGAGCGCGAATCCCGGTTGGGCCGCAACGGTTCCCGGCGCGCGAGTGCTCGAAAACCACGGCACCACGACCGTACTGGAGCTTTCGCCGAGCGCCGACGACCAGGCCGTGCTCGCGGCCGCGCTGGCCACCGGGCCGGTGACGGAGTTCAGCCACCGCCGCCGTACGCTGGCCGAGCTGTTCCGCGATTCAGTCGCCACCCCGGGAGCACCTCGATGAATCGGATCCGCCCGGCCCGCGCGGTGCGGCTGGTGGCCAAGCGGGAACTCAACGCGCGGCTGCGCACCCGGTCCTTTGTGCTCAGTACCGCGGTGATGCTGTTGCTGCTGCTGGGTTACATCACCCTGCAGGTCTTCCTCGCCAGCGACCGGGAGACCACGAAGGTCGCGCTGGCCGGACAGGCGCAGGGCATCGCCATTCAACTGGAGAACAACGACCGGCACCTCAAGGTCGTCCGGGTACAGTCCGATTCGGACGGACTCGCCCAGGTCCGCGACGGAGACGTCGACGCGCTCATCTCCGGCAGCGCTTCCCGGCCAAAGGTGATCGTCAAGTCCACTTTGGACCCCCAGCTGCGATCGGTGCTGGACAACATCGCGCAGCAGCAAGTGCTGGACGCTCAGCTATACTCCGCCAACCTCGACCCCGCTGTCGTACACCAGGCAGTATCCGCCGCCCACGCTGACGTGCAGTCTCTCGAACCAGCGGATCCCCAAGCCGGAACGAAACTCGTGACCGGCATCGTGATCGCGATTCTGTTGTACGCCAGCATCATGACGTACGGAATGTTCGTCGCACAGGGCGTGGTCGAGGAGAAATCCAGCCGGGTAGTGGAAATCCTGCTCGCCACGGTGCGGCCCGTGCATCTGCTGCTGGGCAAGGTCATCGGGCTCGGGCTGGTCGGCTTGACACAGCTCGCGATCCTCGCCGCGGCGGGGTTGATAGCTGGCAGCGTGTCCGGAGTGTTCTCGATTTCCGGGATCGCGCTGGGGACGCTGGGCTGGGGTCTCGTCTGGTATCTGCTCGGATTCCTCCTTTACGCCATGCTGTACGGCGCGGCTGGTGCGCTGGTGTCGCGGCAGGAGGACACCCAGGCGGTAGTCGGGCCGGTGAATATCGCGCTGGTGATCGGATTCGTCGCGGGGATCAACCTGCTGACCCAAGCCCCGAATGGAACGGCGACGCGGATCGTATCGCTGATTCCGTTGCTGTCGCCGGTCCTGATGCCCGCGCGGATCGCCCTTGAGACGGTGGAGCCGTGGGAAATCGCGCTGTCTCTGGCGCTGACCGTGGCGCTGATCGCCGTGGTCACCTGGGCGGGAGCGCGGGTGTATCGAAACGGCGTGCTGCGGGTCGGCAGCCGGGTGCGGCTGGCTGACGCGCTACGCCGTTAAGCCGAGGACGCACACCGCCGGCGGCTCCAGATCGAGTATTTCGGTGCGGAGCTGCGTGAACCCGGCTTCGGAAAGCACTCCGGTCAACTCTTCGACCACCGAGGCCGACACGACCCCCGGCATACGCGGTTGAGATACCAACGCAACGCGCCCTCCTGGACGCAACAACCGGGCGAGTTCGCGCAGCCGGGCAACCGGATCCGGCCACATGCCCAGCGTGTTGACGGCCAGCGCAGCGTCGAACGGCCCGTCACTGAGCGACAGATTCTCCACTGACGCGCACACCAGACGTACCCGCCCGGCCCGGATCGCCGACCGGTTTCGGTGCCGTGCTTGACGAATCACCACCTCCGAATGGTCGACGCCAACCACCAGCGCCGCCCGGTCAGCCAGCGCGGCAACGGCCACCCCGGGACCGCAACCGAGTTCGAGCACCCGCTCGGCAGGCTGGATGTCGAGCAACCGCACCGCCCACCGGTTACGTGTCACGTTCGACGAACGCCGTCCCATGATGAAGCCCGCTATCCGCCCAGGAAGCCCCGTCGGCCGGTGGAATTGCGCGATCCCGCCGCGCGGGCCCCACCAACGCAGAACCCCGTCCAAAACGCTCATGGGGCCGAGCAAACCACTTCGAGTACGCTTGAAGTCAAATGAACGAGCCTATGTTGTCCATCGGCGAACTAGCCGAGCGCACCGGCGTTCCGACGAGCGCGCTGCGCTACTACGACGAACTCGGCCTCGTGCGTCCGGCGGAACGAGAAGCGGGCCGACGGCGCTACGCCGAGTCCGCGGTCAAGGACGTCGGCGTGCTGCTCTTCTTTCAGGAGATCGGCTTCACGCTGTCCGAAATCGGGCGTTTCCTGACCGGCGAACAATCCGGTCGCCACGAAATGATCGACGACAAACTCGCCGAACTGACCGAGCAGCAACGCCGCATCGAGGTCGCCCGTGCCGCGCTCGAACACGGGAAGCATTGCCCGGCCAGCGATCCCCTGAAATGCCCGCGCTTCTGGACGATCATCAAGGAACGGCAAAGCGGCTACTCGCTCGCGGAAAGCCACGAGCGGGCTCACGCCACTAAACCGCTGCGGGCTGAATGAGTTCGAGGACCGTCTCAATGGCCGCCCGGCGCGACCACGACGGCGATCGAAGCGGGCCAGCGTGAAACCGACTGTGTTGACCCAGAAGTCAGTAGCCCGGTCGACGTCGGCGACTGTGGTGCCGATGTTCTGCAGCTACGACCCGGTGATCGCCCCATACCGCTGCAGCGCGACCTGCCGCTCCTCCGCGTGGTCCACGATCGGAGCCGGGTATTCCTCCGGACGCTCCTTCAACACATGCACCGCTTTTCCTTCCACACCACGCAATTCTGGCACATACCGGCGCACGTAATCGCCCTGCGGGTCGAACTTCTGACCTTGAGTGGTGGGATTGAAGATCCGGAAGTACGGTGCGGCATCCGTCCCGGAACCGGCGACCCATTGCCAGTTCAGCTGATTCGAAGCCAGATCACCGTCCACCAGATGCCGCATGAAGTGCCGCGCACCCCACCACCACGGCAAATGCAGGTCCTTCACCAGGAAACTCGCCACGATCATCCGCACCCGGTTGTGCATCCAGCCCTCCGCCAGCAGCTGCCGCATTCCCGCGTCGACGATCGGGTAGCCAGTTCGTCCCGCACACCACAGCGCGAACATCTCCTGCGCGGTTTTCCCGGTGTCGTAACGCATCCCGTCGAACCGTCGGTCGTAGTTCCGCCGTGCGGTTTCCGGCCGGTTCCACAGGACATCAGCGTGGAACTCGCGCCAGCATAGCTCGGAGCGCAGCGCCTGCGCCCCCTCCGAGGAATCCAGGTCGGCCAGCATCGTCCGCGGATGAATCGCGCCCCAGCGCAGATACGGCGAAAGCCGAGTGGTGCCAGCGTGATCGGGACGATCGCGCTCGGTCGCGTAGTCCGCAATGCCGGCGGAGAGAAACTCCTGCCACACCGCCAGCGCGGCTTCCTCCCCCGCTGGCGGCAGCTCGCAATCCACACGCGGCGACTCCGGCAATGAAACCGACGAAGAAGGCTTAATCCAGTCCACAATAGACACATCGGTGTCCGCCGGACGCGGCCAGCCGTGCTGCGTCCAAGCCCGGTAGAAGGGCGTGAAAACCCGATACGGATTCCCGTCCGGCTTAGTGACCCGCCCCGGCGTAACCGCATATGGCGAACCCGTCGGCACCCACTGAATTCGGTGCTCCGCCAAGGCTTCCGCCACCGCTTCGTCGCGCGTTCGCCCATATGGCGCAGTATCCGCGGTGACATGCACCGCCGCCGCCCGAATCTCCCGAGCCGCGGCGACGACCTCGCGCACCGGATTTCCGTAGCGCACCATCAACCGGCCGGACAACGCATTGTCCAGCTCCCGCAAGGAATTCAGCAGAAACGCGACCCGCGGCGAACCGGCGGGCTTGAGCAGCCGGTCGTCCAGCACGTAAAGCGCCAGGAGGTGCTTGCTGTGCTTGGCCGCCTCAAGCAGCGCGGCGTGGTCCCGCAGCCGCAGATCCCGGCGGAACCACAGCACGACCGGCGCTTCCATCGTCATGCCGGACAACGATAAACGCCCCGCCGCACGAAAGCACGGCGGGGCGTTTCAGCCACGGAAAACCGGAGACTCAGCGCTCCGACATCGGCGTGTAGTCCCGGGACGCGTGCCCGGTGTAGATCTGCCGCGGGCGGCCGATCTTGGTCTGCGGGTCGTTGATCATCTCGCGCCAGTGCGCGATCCAGCCGGGGAGCCGGCCGAGCGCGAACAGCACGGTGAAGAACTTCGTCGGGAACCCGAGCGCGCGGTAGATGAGACCGGTGTAGAAGTCCACGTTCGGGTACAGCTTGCGCTCGACGAAGTAGTCGTCGGACAGCGCGGTTTCCTCGAGCTTCTTGGCGATGTCGAGCAGCTGGTCGCCGCCCTTGAGCTTGCCGAGGATCTCGTCCGCGGTGTTCTTGATGATCTTCGCGCGCGGGTCGTAGTTCTTGTAGACCCGGTGCCCGAAGCCCATGAGCTTGACACCCTGCTCTTTGTTCTTCACGCGGTTGACGAACGTCGCGACGTCGCCGCCGTCGTCGCGGATGCCCTCGAGCATCTCCAGCACCGCCGCGTTCGCGCCGCCGTGCAGCGGGCCGAACAGCGCGTTGATGCCCGCCGAGATGCTGGCGAACAGGTTCGCCTCGGACGAGCCGACGAGCCGCACCGTGGAGGTGGAGCAGTTCTGCTCGTGGTCGGCGTGCAGGATGAACAGCAGGTCGAGCGCCTTCGCGACGTCCGGGTCGACCTCGTACGGCTCGGCCGGGAAGCCGAACGTCATCCGCAGGAAGTTCTCGACCAGGCCGAGCGAGTTGTCCGGGTACAGCAGCGGCTGGCCGACGGACTTCTTGTACGCGTACGCCGCGAGCGTCGGGACCTTCGCCAGCAGGCGGATGGTGGACAGCTCGACGTTGGGCTCGTCGAACGGGTTCAGCGAGTCCTGGTAGAAGGTCGACAGCGCGGAAACGGCGCTGGACAGGACCGGCATCGGGTGCGCGTCGCGCGGGAAGCCGGAGAAGAACGCCTTGAGGTCCTCGTGCAGCAGGGTGTGCCGCTGGATCCGCTCGGTGAAGTCGGCCAGCTGGGCCTCGGTCGGCAGCTCGCCGTAGATGAGCAGGTAGGACACCTCGATGAAGGTGGACTTCTCCGCCAGCTGCTCGATCGGGTAGCCGCGGTAGCGCAGGATGCCCGCATCACCGTCGATGTAGGTGATGGCCGACGACGCGGCTCCGGTGTTGACGAACCCGGGGTCATAGGTGATGTACCCGGTCTGCGCCAGCAGCTTTCCCAGTTCGATTCCCGGCGCGCCCTCGACCGGGTTGACGACCTTGAACTCGTGTTCGCCACTCGGCAGGCGCAGCGTCGCGGTTTCGCCGCCGGACTGCCCCGCATTCGTCGCGTCGGACATGCAGGTCCCTCTCACGTTGGGCACGGGACGGCGGCGCCTGCAGGTTCCGCAGTAGCCACGTGTTCACGCGAGGAAACACGCGCCTCGCTGCACACCGCCCCGCTGGGTATGAATTCACCACTACGCTAGTCGAAGGGTGGGTCAGTCCGCACTCGCTGCGTTGCCCCGAAAGGCCCCATTGGGACCAGATTCACACGGTGGCAGCCATATCCGCGACAGTCGGCGGCTCCGCTCCGCTGCGGGAGACCGTGATCGAGGCCGCTTTCGCCGCATAAGCAAGCGCTTCGGTCCACGCGTCGGCGTCGAGTGCGGCCAGGTCGCGCACGGTGCGTTCGTGCAGCCAGGCCAGCAACGCGCCCTGCACGGTGTCGCCGGCGCCGATCGTGTCCGCCACAGCCACCTTGCGGGACGGAACGTGTGCCAGCTCACCGGCCGAAGTGATCACAGCCAAGCCGTCCGCGCCGCGGGTGAGCACGACGGCGTCCACACCGGACTCCACCCACGTTTTCGCGGCGGCCACCGGGTCGGCTCCTTCGGCGAGCCACGCCGCGTCGTCGTCGGAGATCTTGAGCAGCCGGACGTCCGGCAGCCACGACGCGAAGCGCGCGCGATAGGCCGCCGGGTCGGTGATGAGCGCCTCCCGGATGTTCGGGTCGAGCACCGTCAGCGTCCCACGCGCGGATTCGCGGCGCAGAATTCGCTCGTACGCGCTCGCGCCGGGTTCCAGCACCATGCCGAGGGTTCCGAGCGACAGCGCGGTGGTTTCTTCCGGCAGCGCACCAGGATCGACGACCAGCCGGTCGGCCGTTCCCTCGACGTAGAAGGTGTATTGCGCGGCACCGCGTTCGTCGAGCGCCACGACCGCGAGCGTGGTCGGCTCGTTGCCGCGCTGCAGCAAAGAAGTGTCGACGTTCGAAGCGGAAAGGCGATCCGTCAGCGCGACGCCGAACCGGTCGGTCGAAACCCTGGACAGGAACGACGTCGGCACGCCGAGCCGGGCGGCCGCCAGCGCGACGTTGTATGGACCACCGCCGAGCCGGGGCAGCAGCGCGCGCAGCCCACCGTCCACAGTGGAATCCAACGGTTCACCCGGAACGAGGTCGACCAGCGCCTCTCCACCCACCACGATCACAGTCGGCGAGTGTAGAGGAAGCGGCGCTGACAATTCCTGTCCGAGAACGGACAAATCAGTTCTTGTCCAGTCCGCCGAGCAAAAGTTCGCCGAGCGCGGTGAACGCTTCCGCGTCGGACACGTCGGTGCGCCTGCCGAGCACGCCGGTCTGAATGCCCTCGATGATGAGTCCGGTCATTTCGGCCACGAGCCGCGCGTGCACGTCGCGGAACACCCCGTCGGCGACGCCCTTGTCGATGAACGCCCGGATCCGGCGGGCGGCGGCGCGGCTGTTGAGCTGATACGTGTCGCGGGCGGGCGCGAAGGCGGCGATGTCGGCCATGAACTCCGGCGACGCCCGGTTCAGATGCTCGGAAACGCCGGAAAGGTACTCGCCGATCAGCTCGCGCGCGTCGTCGATGCCCGCGATCCGCTTCTCGAGGCGCTCAGCGGCGTCGCGGAAGAAGTGCGCGACCACCTTGACCGCGAGCTGCTCCTTGCTCGGCGCCAGCGCGTACAGCGTCGACTTGGAACAGCGGAGCCGGGCGGCCAGGTCGTCGAGCGTGAAGCCGGCGAAGCCCTCCGCCAGGAACAACGCCTCTAACTCGCGCAGCAGCGCCTGCTGCCGCGCGGTGGGCCGGCGACGGGCTTCAGGGGTGGACATCACGCAACTATCTCCTACCGATCCGGGACAGCCCCGCTCCGCATACGGTACTCTCTGACGGCCGTCAGTACTGTTTTCAGTACCGCTGTCTGGGAGGAAGCCATGCCGGTCGACCGTCTGCTGCCGACGCCGGAGTCCGAGGACCTGCTCGCGCTCGTCACCGAAATCGCTCGTGACGAGCTGAAACCGCGCGCCGCGGCCGACGAGGAGGCCGAGAAGTTCCCGCGCGACCTGTTCACCCTGATGGGCAAGTCCGGCCTGCTTGGCCTGCCGTACTCGGAGCGCTGGGGCGGCGCCGAGCAGCCGTACGAGGTGTACCTGCAGGCGCTGGAGGAGATCGCCGGCGCGTGGATGAGCGTCGGCGTGGGGCTGTCGGTGCACACGATGTCCTGCTACGCGCTCGCGCACTACGGCACCGAAGAGCAGCAGGACCGCTGGCTGCCGGACATGCTGGGCGGCTCGCTGCTCGGCGCGTACGCGCTGTCGGAAACGCACGCCGGCTCGGACGCGGCCGCGCTGTCCACCCGCGCGCGGCTGACCGGCGACGAGTACCTGGTCAACGGCACGAAAGCGTGGATCACCCACGCGGGCGTCGCGGACTTCTACACGACGATGGTCCGCACGAGCGACGACGGCAGCCGCGGCATCTCGTGTCTGCTCGTCGACTCGTCGACTCCGGGCCTCTCGGCGGCCCCGCGCGAGCGGAAAATGGGCCTCACCGGCTCCCCGACCGCGCAGATGCTGTTCGAGGACGCGCGCGTGCCGGCCGACCGGCTCATCGGCGGCGAGGGAACGGGACTGAAGATCGCCCTGTCGTCACTCAGTTCCGGACGGCTCGGGATCGCCGCGTGCGCGGTGGGCCTGGCCCAGGCGGCGCTGGACGAGGCCGTGGCGTACGCGAAGGGCCGCACGCAATTCGGCCGTCCGATCGCGGATTTCCAGGGCTTGGAGTTCCTGCTGGCCGACATGGCGGCGACGGTCGAATCGGCCCGCGCGACCTACCTGGACGCCGCTCGCCGCCGCGACCGCGGCCTGGACTTCCAGCGGCAGTCGTCGATCGCGAAGCTGGTCGCGACCGACGGCGCGATGAAGGTGACCACGGACGCCGTGCAGGTGCTCGGCGGCGCGGGATACACGCGGGACTTCCCGGTGGAGCGGTACATGCGGGAGGCGAAGGTGCCGCAGATCTTCGAGGGGACGAACCAGATTCAGCGGATGGTGATCGCGCGTTCGCTGAAGAACGCCTAGCCGCTTCGGTCGTCGTAAGCCGCGCGGGCCGCGTGCACCCGGCCCGCGTTGGCTTTCGACCAGTCCGCGATCGCCCCGGTCAACGCGCCGACCTCGACGCCGAGATCGGTCAGCGCGTACTCCACTCGCGGCGGAATCGTCGGGTAGATCGTGCGGCTGACCAGCCCGTCGCGTTCGAGATTGCGCAACGCCTGGGTGAGCGATTTCTGCGTCACGCCCTCGACGCCGCGGCGCAGTTCGGTGAACCGGAGCGGCCGGTCGTACTGCCGGAGCAGGCCGAGGACGTAGAGCGTCCACTTGTTCGCCAGCACGTCCATCACGGTGCGCGACGGACAGTCTTTCGCATACTTGGTATCCATGAGGTACCTATGGATCGATGAGGTGCCTTCTTCACAAACGATACCGGTAGCGAGCAGCCTGTTCGCATGATCTTGATTACCGGTGCCACAGGGAAAATCGGCAGCGAAGCAGTCCGGCTGCTCGGCCCCGTCCGGACGCTCGTCCGCACCCCCTCGGGCGGGCCCGACGAGGTGATCGGCGATTTCGACCGTCCTGACACTCTCGACGCGGCGCTGCGTGGCGTCGACACTCTCCTGCTGATCGGGCCCGCGGTCGCGGAGCAGCAGATCGCCGCCCTCGACCGCGCCGTCGCGCACGGGGTGCAGCACGTCGTGCGGGTGACGAACCACAAGGCTTACCCCGATTCGCCAGTCGCGCGACGGCGGGAGCACGCGCGGATCGACGCGCATCTCAAGGCGTCGGGAATGGCGTACACGCTTCTCGCACCGAACTTCTTTATGCAGAACCTGCTGGCCCTCGCCCCGGAGATCGCTGGGACCGGCGGCTTTTCGACATCCGCGGGCGATGGGCGGATCGGAATGATCGACGCGCGGGACGTCGCTGCCGCGGCGGCTGTGATCGCTTCCTCTCCGGCAGAGCATGCCGGGCGGACGTATCTGCTGACCGGGCCGGAGCTGGTCACGTTCGCCGATGTCGCACGGGAATGGGCTTCGGCGACGGGACGGCCGGTGGAGTATCGCCGGATCTCGACTGACGAGCACCGCGCGGCGATGGAGGCGAACGGCGTGCCGGAGGCGGGGTCGAATGCGCAGGTGTTTGAGCTGCTGGCGGAGGGGGACGGGGCTTGGCTGAGCGAGGATTTCGCCTCGGTTACCGGTGGGGCGCCGCGAGGGCTGCGGACGTTCTTGGCGGACTGCGTTAGCGGAAAGTGTCGTACCCCTCGCTTACCGTGAGCGACATGGACACCACGACACTGCCTTGGCAACTGCTCTCGATCAAGGAATACCTCGCGCTCGGCGAGGTCGAGCCGGGATTCACCGAACTCGTGGAAGGCCGCCTGGTCTTCTCGCCGAGCCCAGGTGCCTGGCACAACCACGCGACGTACGCGCTCGCCTTCCAGCTGCACGAGCAGCTGCCGTCGAGACTTCTCCGTGGTGCCGCGCGTCGATATCGATCTAGGTCTCGCACCGGACGGGCGCGATCGCCAAGACTCCGGAAGAAGAAGCCCTCCGCGCCGAAGACCTCGCCTTGGTGGTCGAAGTCGCGGCACCGGATTCGAAGCGCACCGACTACGTCACGAAGCACCGGGAGTACGCCGACGCCGGAATCCCGTTCTACTGGATCCTCGACCTCGACGACCCGGTCTCCCTCATCGCCTGCCATCAGCCCGGGAAGCTCGGCTACCACAACGACCCAGCTGTCACGGGAAAATTCCGCGTCACCGAGCCATTTCCGTTCGAACTGGACCTCACCGAGCTGCTCCGGTGAGGTCCAGCCGATCTGCCTCGACCCAGCGCTCAGCGAGTTTCCCGGTACCGCCGATCCGCCGACACGCCCTCGCCGGTCGACTCGTCGAAGTGGTAAACCTCCTGCCCCCGCACGAACACCCGCATCGCGCGGTTCATCACGTCCAGCGGGTCGCCCGACCACACCACCACGTCCGCGTCCAGGCCGGGCGTCAGGGTGCCGATCCGGTCGTCCAGGCCGAGCATCTGTGCCGGGTGCAACGTCAGCGCCTTCAGCGCGGTCTCCGGGTCAAGACCGTCCTTCACCGCCAAGGCCGCTTGGTACACCAGGAAGTTGATGGGGATGACCGGGTGGTCCGTGGTGATCGCGATCTTCACCCCGGCCCGCGCGAGGATGCCCGCCGAGCGCAGGGTGCGGTTGCGCAGTTCCACCTTCGACTTCGTGGTGAACAGCGGGCCGAGGATCACCGGGACGGCGCGTTCAGCCAGCAGGTCCGCGATCAGGTGGCCTTCGGTGCCGTGGTTGATCACCAGTTTGTAGCCGAACTCGTCGGCGAGCCGGATCGCGGTCACCATGTCGTCGGCGCGGTGCACGTGCTGGTCCCAGTACAGCTCGCCGTCGAGGACCTTCGCCAGCGTTTCGTTCGTGAGGTCCGTTTCGAACGGCTTGCCCTCGGCCAGCGTGTGGTCGCGCTTCGCCTGGTAGTTGCGGGCCTTCGTGAACGCCTCGCGCAGGATCGCGGCCACGCCGAGCCGCGTCGAGGGCGTGACCTTTTTCTCGCCGTAAATCCTTTTCGGATTCTCGCCGAGCGCGCTTTTCACGCTCACCTGCTCGGCGAACGTCATGTCCAGGATCGAGCGGCCCCACGTCTTCACGCCGATGGTCTGCCCGCCGATCGGATTGCCCGACCCCGGTTTGATCACCACGCTCGTGACGCCGCCGGCCAGCGCGTCGTCGAAACCCGGTTCGTACGGGTCGATCCCGTCGACCGCGCGGAACCGCGCGCCGTTCGGGTCGGTCATTTCGTTGGTGTCGTTGCCCGACCAGCCCTCGCCGTCCTCGTGCACGCCGAGGTGCGCGTGCGCGTCGATGAATCCCGGCAGGACCCAGCTGCCGGACGCGTCCACCAGTTCCGCGTCCTCCGGAACCTCGACGTCGGCCTCAGCCCCGACGTGGGTGATCCGGCCGTCTTCGATGAGCACAGTGCCGCCCTCGATCGGAGCGGCGCCGACGGGGACGACATAGCCCCCGACAATCGCCTTGTAAGCCATAGTTTGACACGCTAACGAACTCACCCGGGTTCGCGCACCCGGGGTTTTTCCAGATGCACCAACTGATAGTCCGCCTCCGGAGACCGATGCGTCTCGCGGTAACCGAGCTTTCGGTACAAATAGAGCGGCCCGGCCGAACGCTCGCCGGTGAACAGCCGGAACACCGTCACCTCCGCCGGGGTCGCTTCCTCGGCGGCGGCCAGCAGCGCGGTACCGAGTCCCTCGCCCTGGCGATCCGGTGCCACCACCAGCCTGCCGATCTCGCCGACCGGACCGTCCACTCGCATCCGCACGCTCGCCACGAGCCGTCCGCCGTCGCGGAAGCCCCAGACCGTGATCGACGGATCGGCGATGGCCGCCCGCACGTCGTCGAGGGTGTCCAGCAACGGCGGCAGCTCGAAGTTCTGATGCGCCCGCGCCTCGGTGATGTATGCCGCCTGCTGCAGGGTCAGCAGTTCACCGGCGGCGGCTTCGGTCAGCGGCTCGAGGTTCACGGGACCCGGATCCCCCAGCTGCCCGTCCACGACGTGGCCGGCTCCAGTTCGATCAGGTCGGTGCGGGTATTGAGCGCGTCCGCCGGGCACGTCATCGGCTCGATCGCGACCGCGCGGCCGCGGCCGGTCAGGTCGTCCGGGGTGAACACCTGCACCCAGCGGAAGTCCGGACCGGTCCAGACCACCAGCTGACGGTCGCCGTGGGACAGCACGTGGTGGTGGGTGCCGTCGGCGGCGAGTTCCAGTCCGCCGAACGCGGTGTCCAGGTCGACGCCTTCGAGCAGCTTGCCCTGGCGGAAGTCGTATTCGGTGTCCTCGACGTCCTGCTCGTCCGCGTACGGCATCTGCTGATCGCCCTCGTACGGCCGGACGCGCGTGGCGGGCAGCGTGAGGGTCAGCTCGTCGGTGGGCGCGTCGCCGATCCGGAAGTACGGGTGCGTCCCGACGCCGACGCCGATCGGCTTCTCGCCCTCGTTGCGGATCTCGTGCGTGACCACGAGTTCACGCGGCTGCAGGTCGTAGGTGATGGTGGCGCGCAACGGGACCGGCCAGCCGGCCTGGGCCTCGACGTCGATGGCGAGGGTGATCGACGTTTCGGCGTGTTCGAGCAGCTCCCATTCCCGGTGCCGGGTCAGGCCGTGGATGGCGTTGCCGCGCGCTTCCTCGGTGATCTCCAACTGCTGCTCTTCGCCCTCGAACTCCCACTTGCCGCCCTTGGTCCGGTTCGGCCATGGCAGCAGCACCTGGCCGAGCCCCTTCGGCGGCTTTTCGTCCTCGGCGAACGTCTCGACGTACGGCACTCCGCTGACCTCGAACGCGCGCAGTCCGGCACCGATCTCGGTGATGACGGCGCGCGCGTTGCCGCGGGTGATCTCGAACTGCTCTCCGGTGGGGTTCGCCATGGCGCTGAGATTACCGATCAGCCTCGGCACCCGGCCACGCCGCGAACTAACTAGACCGGTCGTCATAGTTTGAGCTACGGTGGGCGCATGGTCCACCGCACCGACACGCGCCGCCGGATGCTCGAATCGGCGGCTGAGCTGTTTCGCACCCAGGGCTATCACGCCACCGGGATGACCCAGCTCGTGTCCGAGAGCCGGGCCCCCAAGGGCTCGCTCTACTTCCATTTCCCCGGCGGCAAGGAACAGCTGGCCGCCGAGGCGGTCCAGCTTTCCGGCGAACGGCTGGCCGGGCAGTTCCGCGAAATCACCGCCGCTGCACCGGATCCGGCCACCGCCATCGATCTCATCGTGACCGCGCTGGCCACGTCTCTGTCCGAATCGGACTACCGCTGCGGCTGTCCAATCGCGACTGTCGCATTGGAAGCCGCCGAGAGCGAACCCATCCGAGCCGCCTGCGATCAGGGTTACGAAGGCTGGCTCCGCGACATTTCCACCTACTTCATCGAGCGCGGTCTGGCTGAGGATCGCGCCGCATCGCTGGCGACAGTCGTGCTGTCCTCGATCGAAGGCGCGCTTCTGCTCGCGCGCACTCGGCGGGATACCGCGCCGCTGCAGGCCGTCGCCGCTCATCTGCACACCACTGTCGAACGGGAGTTCGCCTAATGCGCGTACACCACTTCAACTGCGGCACCATGCGTCCGATCGGCGGCAAACTGGTCGACGGAAAGCCCGGGCTGCTGCGCCGCGCCACCCTTGTGTGCCACTGCATGCTGGTCGAAACCGGCACCGGACTGACCCTCATCGAAACCGGCATGGGTTCGCCCAGCGTCACCGATGCCGCGCGCTGGCTCGGCCCGCGCTTCCTGCGCACGTCGAACCCGGTGGCGGACGAAAGCGAAACCGCGCTGAGCCGCATCCGCGCGCTCGGCTTCGACCCGGCCGACGTCCGCGACATCGTCCTCACCCACCTCGACCTCGACCACGCGGGCGGGCTCGTCGACTTCCCGCAGGCCCGCGTGCACGTGTACGGCAAGGAACTCGACGCCTACCGCACCGGAAACCCGCGCTACCGCGACGTCCAGTTCCGGCACGGTCCACAGTGGAAGTCCTATTCGGACACCGGCGAAAGCTGGTTCGGCCTCAACGCGGTCCGCGAACTGGACGGGGTCGAGGGCGTCGCGCTCGTGCCGCTCGCCGGGCACACCGCCGGACACGCCGGAGTGGCCGTCGACACCGGATCCGGCTGGGTGCTCAACGCGGGAGACGCGTATTTCTTCCACCAGGAGATTGACGCCGATCCCTATTGCCCGCCCGGATTGGCTATGTTCGAACGGCGGGTCCAGACACTGCCCGGGCCGCGGCGCGAGAACCAGCGCCGGTTGCGCGAGCTGCGCCGGGACCACGCCGACGAGGTGACCGTGTTCGCCTCGCACGACCTGACCGATTTCGTCCGGCTCAGCGAGAGGAGCACGGTATGAAGGTGCACCACCTCAACTGCGGCACGATGCGCCCGCTCGGGGGCAAGGCGCTCGACGGCCGCCCCGGGATGCTGCGGCGCAGCACAATCGTGGCGCACTGTCTGCTCGTGGAGACCGAAAACTCGCTCGTGCTGGTCGACACCGGATTCGGCACCCGCGGCGTCACCGAATCGCGGCGCTGGCTCGGCGGCCCGTTCATGGCGATGGTCGGCGCGAAGCCGACCATGGAAGAGACCGCCGTGGCGCAGATCCGGGCGCTGGGCCACGACCCCGCCGACGTCCGGCACATCGTGATGACTCACCTCGACGTCGACCACGCCGGTGGCCTCGCCGATTTCCCGGACGCCACCGTGCATGTCCGCACCACCGAGCGCCGGGCCGCGGACAATCCGAAAAGCTTCCCGGAGAAAACTCGGTACCGGGCCGAGCAATTCGCACACAGTCCACTGTGGAGCACGTACGACGAGGCCGGCGAAGAGTGGTTCGGCTTCGACGCGGTGCGTCCGTTGCGCGGTCTGCCGCCGGAGATCCTGCTCGTCCCGCTGCCCGGCCACACGCACGGCCACTCCGGTGTCGCGGTCGACACCGGGGACGGCTGGCTCCTGCACGCCGGCGACGCGTATTTCTTCCACGGCGAGGTCGCCCCGGTAAGCCCGCACTGCCCGCCGGGCATGCGCGTGTTCGAGGCGATCAACCAGATGGACGGAGCCACCCGCCGCGCCAACCTCGCCCGGCTGCAGACCCTCGCCCGCGAGCACCAGGACGAGGTCTCGGTGTTCAGCGCGCACAGCCCGGTCGAGTTTCAGGCGCTGCGCCGGAATACCGCGCAACCGTTCCCGGGTTGAGTACCCGCATGACGCTCATCCGGTACGTCGGCGGCCCGACCGCCCTCATCGAGTACGGCGGGACCCGCCTGCTCACCGATCCCACCTTCGACGCCCCCGGCGACTACCCGATCGGCGCACGCAAACTGGCGAAAACCGCCGGCCCCGCCCTCACCGCGGCGGAGGTCGGCGCGGTGGACGCTGTGCTTCTTTCTCACGACCACCACCCCGACAACCTGGACGCGGCCGGGCGGGAGTACGCCCTCGAAGCCCCGCTCATCCTCTCCACCGCCTCGGCGAAGGAGCGGATCGGCGACCCCGTCCGAGCGCTGGCCAACTGGGAGTCATACGACCTCGGCGGCGTTCGCGTCACCGGGGTGCCCGCGCAGCACGGGCCCGACGGCAGCGAGCATCTCGTCGGCGAGGTCACCGGTTTCGTGCTCGAAAGCGCAGGTCAGCCGACCGTTTACGTGAGCGGGGACAACGCTTCGCTCGACGTGGTGCGCCGGATCGCCGAGCGCTTCGACCGGATCGACCTCGCCGTCCTGTTCGCGGGCGGAGCCCGGACGCCGCTGGTCGGCGACGCGTACCTGACCCTGCCCAGCGACGGCGCGGCCGAGGCGGCCCGGATCCTCAACGCGCGTCAGGTCGTCCCGCTGCACTTCGAGCATTGGGAACATTTCACACAAGGCCCGGACACCCTCCGTTCAGCGTTCACACAGGCTGGCCTCGCCGATCGGCTGCACCTGCTCAAGCCGGGAGAACAGGTCAGCTTCCGGTAAGCACGAACCCTCCGTCGACGGTGATCACCTCGCCGGTGACGAAGCGGTTCTCCATCAAGTACACGTTGGTCGCCGCGATCTGGTCCGCCTCGCCGACCGACTTGGTTAGCGTTCGTTCCGTGAACGCGGCGACCATCGCGTCCAGCTGCGGCTGCGGGAGCCCGTCCCACATCGGCGTGTGGATCGGGCCCGGACGGACCGTGTTGACCCGCACCGGGGCCAGGTCGACGGCCAGACCGCGGGCCAGTCCCTCGACCGCGCCCACGGAACCGGCCGCGAGCGCCGCGCCGGGCGTCGGGCGGACGCCGATGATTCCGGAGGTCAGCACGATCGAACCGCCCGGCCGGATCCGCGGCGCGGCGTGCTTCACCGCACTGACGATGCCCCAGTACCGGACGTAAAACCCGCTCTGCGCGTCGTCGAGCGACAGGTCGGCGAGCGGCCGCTGATCTGGCGCGTCACCTGCCGTGTACACGAGGTGGTCCAGCTCGCCGACGTGCTCGAACAGGGCGGAAACGTTCGCTTCGTCGCGTACGTCGGTGATGAATCCTTCGCAGCTGTCCGGTAATTCGGCCAGGGCGGCGTCCAGCCGTTCCTTGCCGCTCGACGCGATCGTGACGGACGCGCCCGCCGCCGCGGCGGCCCGAGCGGTCGCGAGCCCCATACCCGAGCTGCCGCCGATGACGACAACCCGCTGATCTGCCAGAGACATGATCGGTCCTTTCAGAGTTGATGACTCAGTGAGACATCAACAGTAGCAGTGATGACCCACTGAGTCATCACTGCTAGACTCGCCGCATGCCGCGCTGGGATCCGGAAGCCAAGGAGCGGCTCCGCGCGGCCGCGCTGGAGCTGTTCGCCGAGCACGGCTACGAGAACGCCACCGTCACGCAGATCACCGAGCGCGCCGGGCTGACCCGCCGCACGTTCTCGCGCTACTTCGCCGACAAGCGCGACGTGCTGTTCGCCGGGTCGGAACAGCTCCCGGCCGCCATGGCCGACGCGGTCCGGCGCGCCGACCCCGCGCTCCCGCCCTTTCCCGCGCTGCTGACCGCGATGATCGACGTTGGCGAATTGCTCGCGGGCATGGTTTCGCAGGCCGCCCAACGCCGCGCAATCATCGCTTCCAGCCCGGAACTGCAGGAACGCGAGCGAACGAAACTGGCGGCTGTCACCGAAGCAGTTGTCGAAGCTTTGCAGGAGCGCGGGGCCACCGAATCAAGTGCGAAGCTGCTCGCTCAGGCCGGTATCGCCATCTTCCAAACCGCGTTCGAACGATGGGCCGGCCAGCCCGAGGACACGGATTTCGCCGCACGAGTGCAGGAGGCGGCAGCCGAACTCACCGCCAACCTGACTCCGTGACTCAGGCTTCTTCGCGTACCAACGTCGAATCTTCCAGTTCTGCTTCAGCAGCCTGTTTCGTGCGCCCGGTCATGCGTAGCACCAGATAAACCAGCACCAGCACGACGAAGAACGGAATCCCGAACTTCCACGCCGGGTCGAGTCCTTCGATCCAGAACGTCGATATCAGCACCGTGGCAAGGAAAGCGATCACGACCGCGTTCACCACCGGCGCTCCCCACAACCGCACCGGCGACGGCGGCAAACCCGCGCGGCGACGGCGGATCCGGAACGCCAGATGCGTCACCAGAATGATCATCCACACCACGAGCGCGGCGAAGATCGAAATGCCGAACAGCACGAGATACGCGTTGGAATCGGAATTCTTGGACAGGATGGTCGCGATCACGAGGCCCGCGGTGGACAGCACGAGCGCGTTGCGCGGCACGCCGGACTTGGTCAACCGCCCCGCCCAGGACGGCGCGAATCGGTGCTCGGCAAGGGAATGCAGCATACGCGTGGTGAGATAGAGGTTGGTGTTCGCACTCGACAACGCGGCGGTCAGCACCACGAAGTTCATGATCGTCGCCGCAGCGGGAACTCCGGCCGCCTGGAAGACGCGGACAAACGGGCTGGCCGTAATGGATCCGCCCTCGCCGGTGACCGTCCACGGCACGACCAAGACGACGATCAGCATCGCGGCGACGTAGAAGATCGCCAGCCGCACCACCATTGCCCTGGCCGCACGCGGGATGTCGCGGGTCGGGTTTTCCGATTCGGCCGCGGTCACCGAAACTACCTCGGTGCCGATGTAGCTGAACAGCACGAACACCATGGCCAGCAACAGACCGGACATGCCGTTCGGCAGGAATCCGCCGCCCGCGGTCAGATTCGCGAAACCGGGCGCGGGTGCCTTCGGCAGCCCGAAGAAGACGAGAATAAGGCCGAGCGCGACGAACACCAGGATCGCGCACACCTTGATCATCGCGAACCAGTACTCGAACTCGCCGAAAATATGTACCGCCGCGCCGTTGACCACGATCACCAGCAGCGAGAACACCGCGACCGGAACCCACAACGGAATCTGCGGCCACCAGAACTGGACGTACACGCCGGCCGCGATCGTCTCGCCGCCGATCGCGATCACTTGCATGGCCCAATACGCCCAGCGCACCACGAATCCGCTGCCCGCACCGAGATACCGCTGCGCGATGCTGCCGAACGCGCCCGCGGTCGGATGCACCACCACCATTTCGGCCAGCGCCCAGGAAATCACCAGCGCCACGAGTCCACAAAGGACATATGCGAGCACCACGGCCGGTCCCGCGTGCGAGATCGCCAGGCTCGATCCGAGGAAAAGGCCGGTGCCGATGGCCCCGCCGATTCCGATCATGGTCAACTGCCTGCTGCGCAGCCTGCGCTGCAACCGGTGCGGGGACGGGGACTCGGCCACTGCTGCTCCCTACTGGCTCGCCCGGTACTCGGCGATCGCCGCGACCACGGCGTCGAGATCGGACTCGTCGTTGTAGTAGTGCATGGACATCCGCAGCACGTCGCCGCGGGCACTGCACACGATCCGCCGCCCGGCGAGGAACGCCGCCAGCGCGTCGGGATCCCGATCCCGCAGGGCAACGAGCGGACCACGCCGCGCGTCGTCCAGCGGGGATCGGAGCTGTTCCCCCGCGTCGAGCAGCCGCTGCTGCAGCTGCCCGGTCAACCGTCCAATGTGATCACGCACCCGATGCGTGTCCACCTGGTGCACCAGTTTCAGCCCGGCGACCGCACCGTACGCGGACGGGATCGACGGCGTCCCGGTCTCGAACCGGCGGGCATGTTCGGGATAGTCGAGGTTCCGCGGGTCGAATTCGAACGGGTTCGTGCGGCCGAACCAGCCGGTCAGCGGCGGGGAAACAGCGTCACGCAATCCCGGCCGCACATAGAGAAACGCGATCCCCGAGATCCCGAGCAGGTATTTCAGGCTGCCGCTGACGAGATAGTCGCAACCGAGTTCGGCGACGTCGACCGGCTCGACACCGAGGCCCTGGTAAGCATCGACGAAGCTCCGCGCCCCGTTTTCCCTTGCCAGCGCAGCAACTTCGCGCACCGGGAACCGCAAGCCGTTGGCATAACTGACCAACGGGACCGACACCAGCTGCGTTTGCTCAGTGATAAGCGCGGCGTAGTCTTCAGTGTCGACCAGACCGTCGTGGTGCGCGACGAACTGAACATCCGCGCCACGGCCCTGCTGCGCCAGCCAAACATGGCCCAGCGAAGGGAATTCCAGGTCCGTCGTGACAATCCCCGACCGCTGCGACCAATCCTGTGTGGACGCGACCTGATACGCCCCTTCGGACGCGGACGGCACGACGGCGATGTCGTCGACTTCCGCGCCAATCAGCCGGGCGAACAACTCCCGCGCCTCGGCGACCTTCACCATCCACTTGTCCCACGGTGCCCCGTGCTCGCGGATCGTGTGCTGGAACTCGAAAAGCTCCGCGGTCAGCACGTCCGAAAGCGCGCCCTGGCTGCAACTCGCGAGGTGCACCGAGTCGGCGAAGGCGGGGAACTGCGCCCGGAAAGCGGCTGGGCTGGGCTGGTCGGTCACGACACTCCGTTCCGTAACTGGCGGGCGAGGCCGCGGGACCGGTCCGTTCGCCACCGTAACGGCGCGAGCACCATGCGTCGATGCTCCGTCTGGCGGTCGATCACCGCCGGACGCCCTGGTCGAGGCTCCGCGTTCACCCTGACTGATCTTCGGCAGCTATTCCGTCAGTGCTGCTGAAACCGGTACTGTAGATAGGGCCTTCCGCGCTGTCAACGACCGTCAAGGATCCGCAATAGCGCGCCCCGCGACCGAGAGGACGCATCGATGAGCATCCCCGCCGAGACCGCGGTCGACCAGCTCCTGACCCAGCTGGCCGAGGGCCGGCTCCGGGTCGTCGACCTCACCAACAAACTCAGCGCCGACACCCCGACCCTGCAGCTGCCGGAGCCGTTCGCGAATCTGATCGACTTCAGCCTCGAATCGGTCAGCGAGTTCGACGACTCCGGCCCGCTGTGGCGGCACAACAACATCCACACCGGCGAGCACATCGGCACCCACCTCGACGCGCCACGGCACTGGATCTCCAACCGCGACGGCGCGGACGTTTCGGAACTGCCGGTCAGCAGGCTGATCGGCCCAGCACACGTTCTCGACATCTCCGCGCGCGTCGCCGATGATCCGGACTTCCTGCTGGAGATCGACGACATCCGGGCTTGGGAGGCCGAGCACGGGCCGTTGCGCGAGGGCGGCTGGCTGCTCGTGCATTCCGGCTGGGACCAGTACGCGCAGGACCGCGACGCGTTCCTCAACTTCTCCGACGGTGCCAGCCACACCCCGGGCATCTCGGCCGCAGCGGCGAAGTGGCTCGCCGAGGAGACGCCGATCGCTGGCTATGGCGTGGAAACCGTCGGCATCGACGCCGGTAACGGCTTCGCGCTCGACCCGCCCATGCCCGCGCACCACCATTTGCTCGGCGCGGACAAATACGGCATCACCTCGTTGCAGAACCTCGGTTCGCTGCCGCCGACCGGTACGCTCGTCGTGGTCTGCCCGCTGCCGATCGTCGGCGGAACGGGCAGCCCGGCGCGAGTGCTCGCGGTGGTGCCCGGGGGTCAGCTGTGAACGTTGCACAAGCGGTCGGGATCGCGTTGACCAAATTTGGCGTCCGCAAGGCGTTCGGCGTGGTGGGCAGCGGAAACTTCCACTTCACCAACGGCCTGATCCAGGGCGGGGCCGAGTTCGTCGCGGCCCGGCACGAGGGCGGCGCGACCACGATGGCCGACGCGTATGCGCGGTGCAGCGGCGAGGTCGCGGTGGTGTCGGTGCACCAGGGCTGCGGACTGGGCAACGCGACCACCGGCATCGGCGAGGCAGCGAAGAGCCGGACCCCGCTGATCATCGTGACCGGCGAGGCGACCGACCCGCTGTCAAACTTTCACATCGACCAGGACGCGCTCGCCCGGTCCGTGGGAGCGAGCAGCATCCTGGTCCGCTCGGCGAAAACCGCACTGGCCGACGTGCGCCGGGCGTTCACCCAAGCCCGGCGTGACCGGCGGACTGTCCTTTTGCGACTCCCGCTGGAAGTTCAAGCCGAGCCCATCGAGGAGAGCCTTCTCGACGAGCTGACTGCCATCGAACCGCTGCCGCAACCACGAGCTGCCGACCCGGAAGTGAAGGCGCTCGCGGAGATTCTGCAGCACGCCGAGCGTCCGGTATTCCTTTGTGGACGCGGTTCCCGGGCAGCCCGTCCCGAACTGGTCGCGCTGGCCGACCGTTGTGGCGCGCTGCTCGCCGAAGGCGCGGTCGCGAAAGGACTGTTCGCGGGCGAACCGTGGGCGATCGGGGTGTCCGGCGGGTTTTCCTCGCCCCTGACGACCGAACTCATCCAGGGCGCGGACGTCGTCGTCGGCTGGGGTTCCGCGCTCAACGACTGGACCACCGCGCACGGCCGGTTACTGTCCCCGGACACGACTCTCGTGCAGGTCGACCTGGAATCCGCCGCGCTGGGCCGGAACCGGCCGGTCACCCTGGGCATCGTGGGCGACGTCGCCGGTACCGCACTGGCCGTGACCGAGCACCTTGATGTCCACAATGGATACCGCAGCGAGCAGCTCAAGGACCGGATCGCCCGGGAAATCCGCTGGCGCGATAACGCGTACGACGACGCCGGAACCGCCGAGGCCATCGACCCGCGCACGTTGTCCGCGGCGCTGGACGAACTCATTCCGGCCAACCGGGTCGTCGGCGTCGATTCGGGGAACTTCATGGGCTATCCCACGATGTACCTCGACGTCCCGGACGAGAACGGGTTCTGCTTCACCCAGGCGTTCCAGTCGATCGGCCTCGGACTGGCAACCGCGATCGGCGCGGCACTCGCCCAGCCAGCCCGCTTCCCGGTCGCGGCCTGCGGCGACGGCGGGTTCCTGATGAGCATCGCCGAACTGGAAACCGTTGTCCGGCTGAAGCTCCCCATGCTGATCGTCGTGTACAACGACCACGCCTACGGCGCGGAGGTGTACTTCTTCGAGCCCGGCGGACACCCAGCCGACACAGTGACCTTCCCCGACACGGACATCGCTGCCATCGCCCGCGGCTACGGCTGTGATGCGATCACAGTCCGCGCCAAGGAAGACCTCGACGAAGTGTCAACGCGGATCGCCGCCGGGCTCGACCGGCCGCTGGTGGTCGACGCGAAAATCGCCGGCTTCAGCGCTTGGTGGCTCCAGGCCGCGATGACGCACCACTGACCGCCCGCTTCACCAGGAGGTTCACCACCCACAACAGGACGCCGACGGCGAGCAGGATGCCGGCCACCCGGTAGTCCTGCGCCGGACGGCCGGACAGCGGGCTCACCAGGTACAGGCAGAAGACCGCCGCGAGCACCGGCACCACGGTCGGCGCACGGAAATGCTTGTGCGCCACCTTGTCCTTGCGCAGCACCAGCAGCGCGATGTTGACGATGGCGAACACCACGAGCAACAGCAACGCGGTCGTACCGCCGAGCGCGCTGATATCCACAAAGGACACCAGACCGATGGCGATGACGCTGGTGAAGATGATCGACACCCACGGCGTCCGCCGAGTCGGGTGCACGCGGCCGAACACCGGCGGCAGTACGCGTTCGTTCGAGAGGCCGTACAGCAGCCTGCTGGCCATCAGCATGTTGATCAGCGCAGAATTGATCACAGCGAACAGGCCGATGGCTGAGAAAATTTCACGCGGGAACCCGGGCGCGCCGACGTCGAGCACCTTCAGCAGCGCGTCGCTCTTCGCGCCGGCCAGCTCGGCAGCCGGGACGAGCAGCGACGACGTCACCGAGACCAGCACGTAGATCGTCGCGGCGATGACCATGCCCCACAGCATCGCGCGCGGGAAAATCCGTACCGGGTCATGGCATTCCTCGGCCATGTTCACCGAGTCCTCGAAGCCCACCATCGCGAAGAACGCCAGCGACGTCGCCGACGAGATGGCGACCAGCCACGTCTTGTCCGCGGTGTCGATCTCGACCAGCCGCGACGGTTCGCCGTCACCGTTTAACACCGCCCACACGCCGACGCCGATAATGATCAACAGCCCGGACAGCTCGATGCAGGTGAGGACGACATTGGCTTTCACCGATTCGCCAATGCCACGGAAGTTGATCAAGGCCAGCAGCACCACGAACGCGATGCCGACCAGCACCGTCGGCAGCTTCACGAAGGCCGCGAGGTAGGTCGCGCCGAAGGCGACAGCGGCCGACGACGCCGAGGTGATCCCTGAACACATCACCGCGAACGCGACCATGAAGGTCAGGAACGGCACCCCGAAGGCCTTGTTCGTGTACAGCGCCGCGCCGGCCGCGCGCGGATACTTGCCGACCAGCTCGAGATAGCTGAACGCGGTCATGAACGCGACCACGAAAGCCAGCAGGAACGGCAGCCACAACGCGCCGCCGACGCGTCCGGCGACCTGCCCGGTCAGCGCGTACACGCCGGTGCCGATGATGTCGCCGACCACGAAGAACAGCAGCAGCTTCGGGCCCATGACCCGCAGCAGCGCGGGCTCGGCGACCTTGGATGTGTCCTCGCTCACGTCCGTCATGGGCGGTTAGTGTGCCTTGTCCGGACGCGCGCGGGAAGTGGGGGTGATCAGGCTTTGGCGACCGCCGTGTGCACTAGGGGGGTCATCATTTCCTTGGTCATCTTGACCGGTCCGGTGTAGTTGACCAGCACCGGAACGCCGTTGGACACCTTGGCCGCGGCGAGCGTGGCGGTCTTCTGCTGGTCCACATAGAACACCGCGCCGTCCGGGAAGCCCGGCACGTCGACCGCGCCCGGCTTGGCCTTCTTGATCGCCGCGATCATGTCGGCGGGCTTGGCCTTGCGGCCCTCGTAGCGGGTCACCGCGAGCGCGCCGGCGGTCTTGCCTTCGACGACGTACTCGCAGCTCGTGGCCTTGCCGCCGTTGCTCGGGTTGTCGTGGGCGGGGCCGGCCTTCGAGGTGATGCCGGGGATCTTGATCGCCTTGCTGACGTCGTCGGACGGCAGCAAGGAGCAGGTGTCCGCGGCCTTCGTGGCGGGCGCGGACGAGGAGGCCGGAGCCTTGGACGCGGGCGGCGGTGCCGGTGCGGCGGCCTTCTGCTCACCGGACGAGCACGCGGTGAGGACAGCAGCGGCGGAGATCAACAAAGCGATCGGGTATGCACGCATATCGGGCATGCTATTCCGGCCGGAGTAACGCTACCGTCAGTGCCCCTCGTCGAGCGGAGCGCGATACCGCCAAAATCCAGGCAAAACCGCCAGCGAAGCCACCACCAACACGATCACCAGCACCCCGCCGCCGGTCGCCGCTGCCTTCGTTCCCCAGGCCGCGGCCGCCCAGCCGTGTGTGAGATCGGCGATCCGCGGCCCACCCGCGACGACCACGGTGAACACCCCTTGGAGCCGCCCGCGCATCTCGTCGGTGGTGGCGGTCTGCAGGATCGCCTGCCGGTACACCGCGCTGACCATGTCCGCCGCGCCGCCGAGCGCCATGAACACCAGCGCCAGCCACAGCGAATGCGCGAGCCCGAACGACGCCATCGCCGCACCCCAGCAGCAGATCGCGATGACGACCGCCGCGCCCTGCCGGTACACCCGGTGCAACCAGCCGGAGAACAACCCGATCAGCATCGCCCCCGCGGGCAGCGCGGCGTAGAGCATGCCCAGCGCCGGACCACCGCCGGGCGGATCGCCGAACGTCCGCTCGGCCATCTCCGGAATCAACGCCCGAGGCATGCCGGCGACCATCGCGATAATGTCCACGACGAACGACGCCAGCAGCACCTTTTGCTTGGCCAGATAGCGAAACCCGTCGATCACCGAGCCGATGCCCGCCTTACGCGTCCCCTCGCCGAGCGGCGGGATCGAAGGCAGCCGCCACACCGCGATCAGCGTGATCGCCAGCGCACAGACGTCCACCAGGTACAAAGTGGACAGTCCGATCACCGGAATCAGCGCCCCGCCGAACAACGGCCCGAACACCGCGCCGAACGTGCCCATCGTGGTGTTGAGCGCGTTCGCCGACGGCAGCAGCGAGGCAGGCACCAGCCGCGCGACGACCGCGCCGCGAGTGGGCAGGTTGATCGCGAAAAACGCCTGGTTGAGAGCGAGCAGCCCGAGCACGAGCCACACCGAATGCAGCCCGGCGAACGCCTGGAGCCACAGCAGCGCGGACGTGCCCGCGACCCCGACGTTGGTGACGAGCAGCAACTTCCGCCGGTCCACCGCATCGGCGATCGCCCCGCCCCACAACCCGAACACGAGCAGCGGCACGAGCGCGACCGCCCCGGTCAGCCCGACGTACCCGGACGATCCGGTGATGTCGAAAACCTGCTTCGGCACCGCGACCGCGGTGAGCTGCGACCCGACCGCGGTGACCGCGGTGGACATCCAGAGCCGCCGAAAAGCCGGAACTTTGAGCGGACGAGTATCAACGACGATCCGGCCGAGGAGCTTGCGAGCCCCGTTACGGGGCGGGCGTATCCCCGGTTCTGAAGTCACGAGCTATCAGCTTAGTTGCGCTAACGAATCGAGCGCAGGTGATTTTCCCCGCAGCCGACCCACCTGGCCCCACCCCGGCGGGAGGTCCGTGAAGGACTCCTTGAGGGAATCAGATTCCCTCAAGGAGTCCTTCACGGACCTCAACACCACGAACCGCCGCCAACCCACTCAACTCACCAGGGCACCCACACTCCCCCGCACCCCGATACGAAGCCAAAACGCGGCGCGGGGGTGCTTGTCAAGGCATCTTTCCCGCCTTGACAAGCACCCCCGCGCCGTAGTCACAATCGGGCTTCGGGGTGCCCCACGCAGTGAAGGACCGCAATGTCGCCGCCAGGCGACGAGCAGCCCACCACCACAAGACTCAGGGAGCCAACCGCTCCACCTGCCACCCGTCATGAGTCCGGTGAAACCGAAGCCGGTCATGCAACCGGTCCTCGCGCCCCTGCCAGAACTCGACAAAGTCCGGCCGGATCCGCCACCCACCCCAATGCGGCGGAGCCGGAATCTGCTCAACATCCGCAAACCGCCGCTCAATATTCCGCAGCGCATTGTCCAACGCCCGCCGCCCCTCGACCACCCGAGACTGCGGCGACGCCCAAGCCCCCAACTGCGACCCACGCGGCCGCTGAGCCCAGTACGCAGCCGTCTCCTCCGCGGAGACCTTCTCAACCTCGCCGCGAACCGTGACCTGCCGATGCAGCGGATACCAGGGGAAGGTGGCCGACGCGTAACGCGTAGCCGTGAGGTCGTGGCTCTTCGCCGACGTGTAGTTCGTGTAGAACACGACGCCGCGTTCGTCGAAGCCCTTGCACAGCACCGTGCGCGAGGACGGCCTGCCTTCGGCGTCGGCGGTCGCCAGCACCATCGCGTTGGGTTCCGCGAGCGCTTCGGACACCGCCTGGCTCAGCCAGCTTTCCAACTGCTCGTGCCAGGTGCCCGCGAGCGCCGCCTCGTCGAACGGCGCGCTGTCGTAGGCCACCCGCATGCCGGGCAGCCGCACGACCGCCTCGTCGATCTCCGGTGTCATCCGGCCCAACCTCCGTTACCCCTGGTGAGGGTGTCGAATCACGGCTATCCGCCGACGGTATTGGGTCGCCGGTCCCGGCGAAACCCACCGAACGGTGACTCCTGCCACGCCCGGCCCGCCATCGGGCCGTAACCGCAGGACGCCGAGTTGTAACGCGGCGTTCACAGGCTGGTCCCTGATCGATACAGGCCGCACCTACCTTTCGACCTGCTCCGGCACCCGTCCCCACTCACGGAGGCAGGCCAGATGACCGAGACTCTGTCCGAACGCGACGACACGCGAAAGCCACAACGCACCTACGCCACGCTCGCCGCCAATGAAAACCGCGAGGACTACTCACTGCGCTTCGCCGCGCAATCGTTCCGGCGCTGGTCGCCGTTCGTCGTCGCGACGACCGCGCTGGGCGGGATCGCCTACCTCGCCGACTTCGCCATCGGTGCCAGCATCGTGCTGTCCTACGGCTTCACCTCGGGAGTCCTCGCCATCCTGGCCGCCGCGGTGGTGATCTTCGTGACCGGGGTGCCGATCGCGCGCGCCTGCGCGACCTACGGCGTCGACATGGACCTGCTCACCCGCGGCGCCGGATTCGGCTACTTCGGATCCACCCTCACCTCGCTGGTCTATGCCAGTTTCACCGTGATCTTCTTCTCCCTCGAAGGCTCGATCATGGGTCAGGCGTTCCAGTTGGCGCTCGGCATTCCGCTGCCGATCGGCTACTTGCTGGCGACGCTGATCGTGCTGCCGTTCGCGCTCTACGGGATGGGCGCGGTCGCGAAGATGCAGACCTGGACGCAGCCGATCTGGATCGCCGGACTGGTGCTGCCGTTCGTCGTCGTGCTCGTGCGGGAACCCGGACGATTCGCCGAGTTCGCGACGTTCGGCGGCATCGAGGGCGCGGGTTCCGGCTTCTCCGCGGTCGGCTTCGGGTTCGGCATGGGCATCGCGCTGTCGCTGATCGGGCAGATCGGCGAGCAGGCCGACTACCTGCGCTTCATGCCGGCGAAGACGGCGGAGAACAAGCGCTCCTGGTGGGCCGCGGTGCTCGCCGCTGGACCAGGCTGGGTGGTGCTCGGCGCGGCCAAGCAGATCGGCGGCGCCCTGCTGGCCTTCCTCGCGCTCGGGGTGGTCGGCAAGACCGCGGCGCTGGAGCCGATCGCGCCCTATCTCGAGGCGGTGCGGCCCGCGCTCGGACCGGCCGCGCTCACCTTCGCCGCGTTGTTCGTGGTGGTTTCGCAGATCAAGATCAACACGACGAACGCGTACTCCGGCTCGCTGTCCTTCGCGAACTTCTTCTCCCGCGTACTGCACCGCCACCCGGGCCGGGCCTGGTACGTGCTGGTCAACTGCGGGATCGCGCTCGCGTTGATGGAGTTCGGCGCGTTCGGTTTCCTGAACAAAATCCTTGGCTTCTATTCCAACGTCGCGATCGCCTGGATCGGCGCGGTGTGCGCGGACCTCGTGATCGCGAAACCGCTCGGCCTTTCCCCGCGCTACATCGAATTCAAACGGGCTTACCTGCACAAGATCAACCCGGTCGGCTTCGGAGCCATGCTGATCGCTTCCGCGGTGTCGATCGCGGCGTACTTTGGCGCGTTCGGCGAATATCTGG
The DNA here is from genome assembly GCF_045278895.1 of Amycolatopsis sp. WGS_07. NCBI lineage: Bacteria > Bacillati > Actinomycetota > Actinomycetes > Pseudonocardiales > Pseudonocardiaceae > Amycolatopsis > Amycolatopsis sp. WGS_07. Next base: position 1,806,595 of record NZ_CP136053.1, read on the forward strand.
CGGCCTTCAGCCCGCTGCTGGCGATGGTGATCGCCGTCGTGCTGGTGCCGGTGCTCGCGGTGGCCACCCGCGGCCGGTACTACCTGGTGCGGCCCAACCTCGTTTCCGGCCCTGAGTCCGATCAGGACCTCACCGCCACACACACCTGCTCGGTCTGCGGCGACGCCTACGAACTGCCGGACATCGCCGACTGCGCCAACCAGGGCGGCCCGATCTGCTCGCTGTGCTGCACGCTCGACAGCAGCTGCCACGACATGTGCCGCACAGCCGGTCCGGTCTCACTGCCCGAGCCGACTTTCCGCACCGCCGGATAACCCGAGCCTCGACGCGGTCACCACGTCCGGACCGACCGCGGTCGTCAGCGTGCCGCCCGCGGCGAGCGGGGTCCGCGACCACCACGGTCCGGACTCCGCTCGCCGCGGCGGTCCGCCGAACTCCAGCTCGGTGACCAGCACCCGATGCCCGGCCAGTACGGCGAGGCTCGCGTCCAGAACCGCGTCGCCGACGGTCTGCGTCTGCCGGAGTACCGGGACACCGCCGCAGGTCACGTGCACTGTCGAGGACAGCCGTCCGGGGCGTTCCCCTTCCCGGCCGAGGACAAGCACCTCCCGGGTACGGAACCGGGCGGTTGACGCCAGGTCGGCGCGCAGTACCGCGACGTGTTCCGCCCGGCCGGTGACGACGGTCGGCTCCGGCAGGTATTCGAACGAACCACCGTCCTCGACGGTGACCTCCACAGTGGACAAGCTCGGTCCGTCGCGCAGGCCGGGCAGGGCGAGCGTCGCCGCGACTCCGGACAGCTTCAGCTCCGCGCCCGCCTCGACCCGGATCTCGAGCCGCAGCTCGTCGCCGCCGAGCGGGGCGGTCGCGGAGCTGACCAGGTGCACCATGGCACCGAGACCGCGCTGGCGACGCGGGACGAGAGTGAGCGGGGCCATCGATTTCAGCTCCCGCAGCACCGTCCGTCCGCCGTCGAGGGCCGCGACCAGGCGCGCGTGCGCCTTCACCCCTGCCGGACCGGCACCAGCGAACGCACCCAGTCGGCCACCGCCGGTGCCTCCGGAGTGTCCACTAGGGACTGCGCGAGCACCGGCAGTTCGCCGCGCATCCGGTGCGCGTCCGAGGTCATCACGGTCAGGTCCGCGCCGACCAGCGGGGCGAGGTCCGTTTTGTTGATCACCAGCAGGTCCGCGGTCGTCACGCCGGGGCCGCCCTTGCGCGGCACCTTGTCGCCGCCGGCGACGTCGACCACGAAGATCTGGCTGTCGGCCAGCCCTCGGCTGAACACCGCGGTCAGGTTGTCGCCGCCGCTTTCCACGATCACCAATTCCAGGCCGGGGAACTTCTCCTCCAGCCGCTCCACCGCGTCGAGGTTCGCGGTGATGTCGTCGCGGATCGCGGTGTGCGGGCAGGCTCCGGTTTGCACCGCCTCGATCCGCTCCGGGTCGAGGACGCCCGCCCGGCGCAGGAAGTCCGCGTCCTCGGTGGTGTAGATGTCGTTGGTGACCACGGCCAGGTTCAGCTCGTCGCCCAGCGCGCGGCACAACGCGGCGGTGAGCGCGGTTTTGCCGCTGCCGACCGGGCCGCCGATGCCGATCCGGTACGCCCGCCCGGCGGTCGGCGCGGCCTCGTAGTGGTCCGGTTCGGCGGCGGTCGGGTCGAAGTTGACCGCGTGGAAATGCCCGTGGCCGTGTTCAGCTGGCAAAGAGACGCACCTCTTCCTGGTGATGCCGAGCGTGTTCCTCGGCGAACAAATCCAGCGCCGGCGACGCTGGTGCTGGCAAATCGGCCGGATCGGCACCGGCAGTCTCCGCGGCCCGGCCGCTTACTTCACGCAACGGCCCGGCGAGCCGCGCGACCACCGCGTTCACCGCGAACGGGTCGAGCCCGAGCAGCCGCACCGCCGCGCTCGCCGGACCGCTGACCGCGAGGTAGGCGACCGCCATCGCCGCGTCGAACGGACTGCCGCCGCCAATGCCGACGAGCGCCCCGCTGACGATCGGATGATGCGGACGCGGGGTCTCGGTGAGCAGCTGCGACAACACCGGCGACGGCCACGCCGCTCGCCCGGCCCGCGCGTTACCGCGGCCTTGCGCTCGCGACGCTTCCCGTTGCGCGAGCGACGGCGTACGGGCGTCGAGTTCCTGATCGAGCCGACGCCAGTGTCCACTCTCGACACCTCGGGCGGCGGCGTGTGCTGAGGCGGCCGCAAAGGCAGCAGCGAGGAGGCCCGCCGTGCACAACCGTCCAAAGAGGAAACCCGGCAAGTCGCGTTCGGACCGGACGAGGCCGCGTGCCGCTACCTCTTCGAGCCCGCCGGAATGCACGTGCCCGCCGCCTGGGAACCGGGAGTCCGCGAGAATGAGCGCGACCGGGTCCATCAGAACAGGAAATATCGTTGCGCCATGGGCAATTCGGCCACCGGATGCGGTTCGATCAGCTCTCCGTCCACGCGTACCGCGAAACTGTCCGGATCCACCTTTACCTCCGGCGTCGCGTCGTTCAGCACCATGTCCGCTTTCGTCCGGCGGCGAGTGTTGGCGACCGCCGCCAGCGGCCGCGCGATACGAAACCGTTCGGACAGCCCGGAATCCAGCGCTTCCGGAGCCACGAAGTGCAAACTGGACGCCGCCGCTACCGAGGGCGCGGCACCGAACATCGGCCGCGCGAGCACCGGTTGCGGCGTCGGGATCGAAGCGTTCGCGTCGCCCATCGCCGCCCAGGCCGGGAATCCGCCCTTCAGCACCACATGCGGACGCACGCCGAAGAACTTCGGTTCCCACAGCACTAAATCAGCGAGCTTGCCGACTTCGACCGAACCGATCTCCGCGTCCATTCCGTGCGCGATCGCCGGGTTGATCGTGTACTTCGCGACGTAACGACGGGCGCGCAGATTGTCCGCCGCACCGTCGCCGGGAAGCGCGCCCCGACGTTGCTTCATCACGTGTGCGGTCTGCCAGGTCCGGATGATCACCTCGCCGATCCGCCCCATCGCCTGCGAATCGGAACTCATCATCGAGATCGCGCCGAGGTCGTGCAGCACGTCCTCGGCGGCGATCGTGCTCGGCCGGATCCGGCTTTCGGCGAACGCGAGATCCTCGGGCACCGAGGGGTTCAGGTGATGGCACACCATGAGCATGTCGAGGTGCTCGTCGAGAGTGTTGACGGTGTGCGGCCGGGTCGGATTCGTCGACGAGGGAAGGAAATTCACCATCCCGGCGACCTCGATGATGTCCGGCGCGTGCCCGCCGCCCGCGCCTTCGGTGTGGTAGGCATTGATCGACCGGCCTCCGATCGCCTCCACAGTGGACTCCAGAAAGCCCGCCTCGTTGAGCGTGTCGGTATGGATCGCGACCTGCACGCCGGATTCGTCCGCGACGGTGAGGCAGGCGTCGATCGCGGCCGGGGTCGAACCCCAGTCCTCGTGCAGTTTGAACCCGCCCGCCCCGGCAGCCAACTGCTCCCGCAACGCATCGTGCCGGACAGTATTCCCCTTGCCCAGCAGCAACACGTTCACCGGCTGACCGTCCATTGCGGACAACATCCGGCCGAGATTCCACGCCCCGGGCGTCACCGTCGTCGCCTTCGTGCCCTCGTTCGGCCCGGTCCCGCCACCGACCAAAGTGGTCAGCCCGGCCGCGAGCGCGGTGTCCACCAACTGCGGGCAGACGAAATGCACGTGACAGTCGATACCGCCAGCGGTGAGGATCTTCCCGTTGCCCGCCAGCACCTCCGTGGACGGCCCAATCACCAGCGCCGGATCGACACCGTCCATAGTGTCCGGATTGCCCGCCTTGCCGATCCCGACGACGCGCCCGTCGCGCACGCCGACGTCCGCCTTTACGACCCCCCAGTGGTCGAGAATCACCGCACCGGTGATCACCAGATCAGGCGCGCCCTCGGCACGGGTGGCCATCCCCTGGCCCATCGACTCGCGGATCACCTTGCCGCCGCCGAAGAGCACCTCGTCGCCACTGCCGCCGGGCCCCATGGACCGGTCCTCGGTCACCTCGATCAGCAGCTCGGTGTCGGCAAGCCGGATCCGGTCCCCGGCAGTCGGCCCGAACAGTTCGGCATAGCGGGCGCGGTCGATCTCCGGCATCAGAACTCCCCGGCGTATTCGGCACGCAGCCCCGGCACCCGCCGGTTACCGCTGAGCGGCACGAGATCCACCTCGCGATCGATACCCGGCTCGAACCGCACCGAAGTCCCGGCCGGCACGTCGAGCCGATGCCCGCGGGCGGCCTCGCGGTCGAACTCCAGGCCGGGGTTGACCGCCGCGAAGTGATAGTGCGAACCGACCTGCACCGGCCGGTCGCCAAGATTGCGCACCCGCAACCGCACCCTGGCCCGCCCCGGATTCAACGGCACCGGCTCGGCACCGGGAATGATCTCGCCTGGCCGCACGGATTCCTCCTCAAACAATCGGATCGTGCACGGTGACGAGCTTCGTGCCATCCGGAAAAGTAGCCTCGACCTGGACGGAATCCACCATTTCGGGCACCCCGGAAAGCACTTGCGCGCGAGAAAGCACCGACCTGCCACCCGCGGCGAGTTCACTGACCGTGCGCCCGTCGCGAGCGCCTTCGAGGACATAGTCGGTGATCAGCGCGACGGCTTCGGGATGATTGAGCCGAAGACCGCGTTCGAGCCGTTTGCGAGCAACGTCCGCCGCGACGTGGACCAGCAATTTGTCGCGTTCTTGCGGGCTGAGGTGCATGGCAACGGTCTTACCACCGGAGAACGGGGTTCGCCGGATTCGGATACACGGTGTTTACTTTTCGGGCCGGCGGCACTGAATACCTTCCGGGTGAACTTCGCTCTCGCGGCATTCACGCGACCGTACCGACTTGATTACCGAGCGTGACACCTGCCCTGCGCTCAGCTCCCGCCGCAAGCCGGGATTCACCTCCGATCCACCGGGGTACCAGTCTGCGGTCACATCCACGAACGGGAGAAAGTGGCGTGCCCAGTCCACCTGGACTGAATCGTTCTCGTAATCGTGACCGAAACCACCACATCTTCCGTTGCCCCGGCCGGGCAAAGGGAGCATGGTTTGTCCCACCGTGCGATGAGGCGCGCAAGGAGCCAGCGTGTATCCCGTCCGCGCGTGCACAACACAGCCGGGGAATGCGCATCGAAAGGGTTCGCGAAGAGTGACTACCTCCACGATCAGCAAGACCAACGAAGCCGACGACGGGTTCCGGCCTGGCCTTGAGGGCATCGTCGCGTTTCGGACCGAAATCGCCGAACCCGACCGGGACGGCGGTGCACTGCGCTATCGCGGCGTCGACATCGAGGATCTCGCCGGGAAGGTGACCTTCGGCGACGTATGGGGCCTCCTGGTCGACGGCCGGTTCGGGCACGGGCTTCCGCCCGCCGAGCCGTTCCCGCTTCCGGTGCACACCGGCGACGTCCGGGTCGACGTCCAGTCCGCGCTCGCCATGCTCGCCCCGATCTGGGGCTACCGTCCGCTGCTCGACATCACCGACGAGGAGGCGCGCGACCAGCTCGCCCGCGCTTCGGTGATGGCGCTGTCCTACGTCGCGCAGTCCGCGCGCGGCATCGGCCAGCCCGCGGTGCCGCAGTCGCGGGTCGACGAGGCGAAGTCGATCACCGAGCGGTTCATGGTCCGCTGGCGCGGCGAACCGGACCCGGCGCACGTCAAGGCGGTCGACGCGTACTGGGTTTCCGCCGCCGAGCACGGCCTCAACGCCTCCACCTTCACCGCGCGCGTCATCGCCTCCACCGGGGCGGACGTCGCGGCGGCGCTGTCCGGCGCGATCGGCGCGATGTCCGGCCCGCTGCACGGCGGGGCCCCGGCGCGCGTGCTGCCGATGATCGAGGAGGTCGAACGTTCGGGTGACGCCCGCGCGCTGGTCAAGGGCATCCTCGACCGCAAGGAGCGGCTGATGGGCTTCGGCCACCGCGTGTACCGCGCGGAGGACCCGCGTGCCCGCGTGCTGCGCCGCACCTGCAAGGAACTGGGCGCCGAACGCTACGAGGTGGCCGCCGCGCTGGAGCAGGCCGCGCTGGCCGAGCTGCGCGAACGCCGTCCGGACCACCCGATCGAAACGAACGTCGAGTTCTGGGCCGCGGTGATCCTGGACTTCGCGAAGGTGCCGCCGCACATGATGCCCGCGATGTTCTCCTCCGCGCGCACCGCCGGCTGGGCGGCGCACATCCTGGAGCAGAAGCAGACCGGCCGCCTGGTCCGTCCGTCGGCGAAGTACGTCGGCCCCGGCCCGCGCACGCCTTCCGAGGTCGAAGGCTGGGACGCCATCTCGCAGGCCTGACCCGCTTGCCCGTGAAGGCCCCCTTGATTCAAGGGGGCCTTCACGGTTTTGCGGCGAGGTGCGTATCGGTGGCGGCGAGCATCGCGGTGAGCTGATCGACCAGCCAGCCGTCCAGCGTTTCTCGCGCGACGGTGCCTTCCTGCAGCCACGACAGCAAAGCGCCCTCGACGACCGCGGTCCAGCAGCGCAGCGTCAGCAGTACCAGCGGTGACGGTTCGGGGAGCGCCAGCGCTTCCAGGATCAGCTCGACGGCCCGGTTGCGGACCTCGTCGATCGCCGCGTCCGTCTCCGACGTGGCGATGACCGAACCGCTGCGCAGTAACGCCACGTAGCCCTCGCGGTAGTGCGCGGCGACATCGACGAGACCGCGCACCGCCGCGCGCAGCCGTTCTTCCGGCGGGCCTTCCTCCAGCGTCGCGAGCCGGTCGACCAAACCGTCGGTGACCGTCCGCAACGCCTGCATTTGCAATTCCCGCAGGCTCGGGAAATACCGGTAGAACAATGGCCGCGACACCTCGGCGCGCGCCACGATGTCGTCCACCGTGACCAATTCCGGGGCCCGGCTGCCGAACAGATCCAGCGCCGCCGCGATGAGATCGTCCCGCCGGGCCTGTGCGGTCATCCGGCGTGGACGGCTCACGGCGTGACGTCCAGTTTCGCCGCCGCGCGCAGCAAACCCGGCGTCAGTCGCGAAAGGACCAGCGCGACCTTCGCCTCCGGAGTGGACGGTTGGATCGCGACGTTCTTCTCCACCGCACGCAGAATGTCGCGGGCCACTCGTTCCGGTCCGAAATTGCGCCGGGCGTAGAGCTTCGACGATTCCTTCTGCCGCCGCTTCTCTTCCACCTCGTCCACGCCGACGAACTTCGTGGTCTTAGTGATGTTGGTATTCACCAGCCCCGGGCACACCGCCGTGACCCCGATTCCTTCGGCCGCCAGCTCCGCCCGCAGGCCATTGCTCAACGCGAGCACAGCCGCCTTCGTGGTGCCGTAGGCGGTGAGAATCTTGGACGGCAGGTACGCGGCGGCCGACGCGAGGTTCACGATCTGCCCGCCCTCGGCGCGTTCCTTCATCATCGGCGCGAACGCGCGGCACCCGTGGATCACGCCCCACAGGTTGACGTCCACGACCTTCTCCCAGTCCTCGATCGTCGTGTCGAGGAACGGGCCGGACATGCCGATCCCGGCGTTGTTCACCACGATGTCCGGCACGCCGAACTCGTCTCGCACCTGCTCGGCGAACCGCGCGACCGCCTCGCCGTCCGAAGAGTCCACTGTGTACTCACCGGCGTCGACCCCGCGTTCCCGCACCAGTTTCGCGGTTTCCGCGGCTGAATCGCCGTTGATGTCGCTGACGACTACGTCCGCGCCCTCAGCGGCGAACGCAAGCGCGGTCTCCCGGCCGATTCCGCTGCCCGCGCCGGTCACGACCACGAGATGGTGCGCGAACCGACCCCGGCCGCCGCCGACCCGGGCCCGCCGCAGCGCCCGGGTTTCCTCGCCGGTCTCCACCGACGCGATCAGCTCAGCCGCCGCGGAAGCGACCACCGCAGGCTTCGTCCGGGTGATCCAGTGCGACCCGATCACCCGCCGGACATGCAGATCCGGCACCCAGCGTTCGACCTCGGTCTGCAGCGGCGTGGTGACGTACGAATCGCCGGTCGGCGCGAGCACCTGCACCGGGATTTCCGCCGGACGCGGGCGCGGCCGGGAAAGCCGCGGCCCCATGTTCGCCCGGTACAGCTTCAGGCCGTGCACCCCGTCGGCCGTCTTCGGTGACGATTCAGCAGGCTCCAGTTTCCGGATCATCGTGCGCATGATTCCGGTGCGCCACAACAGTTCCGGGATCAACGGCACCTGGAACGCGACGATGTAATACGAGTGCAGGAACTGCCGCAACGCGTGTCCGAGCCGGCGCGGCGTCGGCCGGGTCAGCTGCGCGCGGAACCAAGCGCCAGCGTGATCGAGGCTGGGCCCGGAAAGCGAGGTGTACGAAGCGATCCGGCCGCGCAGCCGGTCGCCGGTGACCGCGTGCCAGGCCTGGATCGAACCCCAGTCGTGCGCGACGAGGTGGACCTTGCCGAACGGCTGCACCTCGTCGACCACCGCGGCGAGGTCGTCGGCGAGCTGGTCCAGCCGGTACGCCCGGCGGGCGCGCGGCTTGTCGGATTCTCCCGCGCCGCGCACGTCGTAGACGACCACGCGGTGCTCGCGGCGCAGCTCCTCGGCGACGCCGTCCCACATCGAGCTGTTGTCCGGATACCCGTGCACGAGCACGACCGTGGGCCCGTCCGGGTTGCCGCTCACCCGGACCGAAAGGCGGACGCCGTCGCTGGCAGTCACCTGCTTGTGAGACATCTTGTCATGTTAGACAACTTGTCAACAGCGCCCGGCGTGGTTCCACGGGAAACCAGCGTGTCCACCGTTCGACGGACAGCCGGATTCCACTGCACGGACGTCCCGCGGACCGCCCGCCGCGGCGCACGCTGAACGCCATGAGCACAGCAGTGCGAGTGCGCGGACTGCGCAAGGAGTACCCGGGCCACCTCGCCGTGGCCGGGATCGATCTCGACATCCCCGACGGCGAGGTGTTCGCCCTGCTCGGGCCCAACGGCGCGGGCAAAACGACCACCGTCGAGATCCTGGAGGGGCACCGGCAGCGGACGGCGGGGGAAGCCACTGTCCTCGGCGAGGACCCGGGTACCGCGGGACGCGCGTGGCGCGCCCGCCTCGGCATCGTGTTGCAAACGGCCACCGACGCGGCGGAACTGACCGTCGCGGAGACCGTGCGGCACTTCGCGAAGTACTACCCGAATCCGCGGGATCCGGAAGAGGTGATCGACCAGGTCGGCCTCACCGCGAAGGCAGGCTCGCGGGTGAAATCGCTGTCCGGCGGGCAACGCCGGCGCGTGGACGTCGCGTTGGGCATCATCGGCCGCCCGGAACTGCTGTTCCTCGACGAGCCCACCACCGGCTTCGACCCGGAGGCGCGACGGCAGTTCTGGGCGCTCATCGACGGACTCGCCCACGAGGGCACGACAATCCTGCTGACCACGCACTACCTGGACGAGGTCGAGGCGCTGGCCGACCGGCTCGCGGTAATCGCGCGCGGTTCGGTCGTCGCGGAGGGGACGCCGGCGACGCTCGGCGGCCGCGAACGCGCCGAGGCCGTCGTGCGGTGGCACGACGAACGCGGCATTCACGAGGAACGCACCCAGTTCCCGACGAAACTCGTCTCGCAGCTCGCCGCCGAGCGAGGGGAACTCGCCGGGCTCACTGTGACGCGCCCCAGTTTGGAAGACATCTATCTCGACCTGATCGGGGAAAAACCATGACCACGACCATGGCCGTGCCCGGGACGTTCAGCCTCGGCCTCGCCCGCGGCGCGATCGAGCTGCGGCAGTTCTTCCGCAACCGCGAGCAGGTGGTGTTCACCTTCTCGCTGCCCGCGGTGCTGATGATCCTGCTCGGCTCCATCCTCGACGGCCCGACCGGGCAGACCGGGGTGTCGTCCGGACAGCTGCTCGCCGCAGGGATGATCGGCGCGGGCATCGTCTCGACGTCGTTCAACAGCGTCGGCATCGGCATCGCCGCGGACCGCGAAATCGGTGCGCTGAAACGCTTGCGCGGCACGCCGATGCCCGCGGCGGCCTATTTCGTCGGCAAGATGGTGATGGTCGCGGTGACCAGCGTGTCGCAAACCGTCGTGATGGCCGCGGTGGCGATGCTGCTGTTCCGCCTCGAACTGCCGTCCGACCCGGCGAAGTGGCTGACCCTGGTCTGGGTGCTGCTGCTCGGGATCGTGTCCTCGACGCTGCTGGGCATCGCGATCAGCTCGGTGACCCGCACCGCGAACGGCACCGTGGCGCTGGTGCAGCTGGTGTACTTGGTGCTGCAGTTCATTTCCGGGGTGTTCGTCACGCCGATCACGCATCTGCCGCGGATCATGGTCGACGTCGCGTCGTTCTTTCCGCTGAAATGGATCTGCCAGGGCTTCCGCTCGGTGTTCCTTCCGCCGGAGGCCGCGACCCAGGAAATGGCGGGGACATGGGAGCTTCCGAAGGTGGCGCTGGTGCTGGCGGTGTGGTGCGTGGTGGGCCTGGTGCTCGCGAGGGTGACGTTCCGGTGGACGAACGAAGCGAAGTGAACCAGGCCGACGCGTGGGAACGGTCGTACTGGTCCTGGGAAGTGCTGTTCGCGGTCGCCTACGTGGCGACCGCCGTCCTGGTGCTCATCAACGACGGTTCGGCGACGACGAAGATCGTGACCGAAGCGGCGCTGGGCGCGATCGCCGTCGGATATCTGGCCGTCGGACGCCGCGTCGTGCACGGCGAGGACAACGAGCCTGCCCGCGTCGTCGCGGCGGTGGCGCTGATCGCGTTGAGCGCCACCGCCATTCTCGCGACCACCGCGGCGAGCTTCGTGCTGTTCCTCGCCTGCCCGCTGCTGTTCATGCTGCTGGAGCTGCGGCCCGCGGTCGTCGCGACGACGCTGCTGATCCTGCTCGAACCTGTCTCCGCGGTGCTGAACGACGGCTGGGACAACCAGTTGCTCTCGGTCCTGCTGCCGATGACCGCGATCCTCATCGTCTTCAGCGTGCTGGCCGGGAAGTTCACCAGCGACGTGCTCAAGCAGAGCCGCGCCCGCGCCGACCTGATCCGCGAACTGGAGTCCAGCCAGGCCGAGGTCGCCCGGCTGTCAAGGGAAGCGGGCACCGCGGCCGAACGCGAACGGCTGGCCCGCGAAATCCACGACACGCTCGCCCAGGGGTTCACCAGCATCATCACGCTGACCCAGGCGATCGAGTCCGAACTGGACACTGATCTGTCCACAGTGCGCAAACATCTCGCACTCGCCGGGCGCACCGCGCGCGAGAACCTCGCCGAAGCCCGTGCGATGGTCGCCGCGCTGGCACCGTCCGATTTGGCCACTGGTTCCTTGCCGGAAGCCGTGCGACGACAGGCAGATCGGCTCGCCGAGGAAATCGGCGTCCCGGTTGAGTACGAAGTGGACGATCTGCCGACGCTGCCCACCGCGGTCGAAGTAGTGCTGCTGCGCGCGGCGCAAGAAGCGCTGTCGAACGTGCGTAAACACTCGGGCGCGACTCTCGTTCGCGTCCGGCTGTCCGCTGTGGACGGAGCGATACGGTTGCGCGTGGAGGACAACGGGTGCGGCTTTACCCCGGACTCCGACGGGGCCGGGTTCGGATTGCGCGGCATGCGTTCGCGGGCCGAGCAGGTGGGCGGCACGCTGGAAGTGCGGACCGGCGAGAACGGCGGCACCGAACTGGAACTGGAGGTGCCCGCGTGATCACGATCATGCTCGTCGACGACCATCCCGTGGTGCGCGAAGGACTGCGCGGCATGCTCGAAGCCGAGGACGATCTCACCGTGGTCGGCGAGGCCGGTTCCGGCGACGAGGCGGTGGCGCTCGACCGCGTGAAACAGCCCGACGTCGTCCTGATGGACCTGCGCATGCCGGGCCTCGACGGCGTCGGCGCGATCCACGCGATCCTCAAGGAGACGCCCGCCCGCCGGATCGTCGTGCTCACCACGTACGAAACCGACGCGGACATCCTGCGCGCGGTCGAGGCGGGCGCGTCGGGCTACCTGCTGAAAGACGCGTCGCGCACCGAATTGGCCGGCGCGATCCGGGCCGCGCATCGCGGGGAGACCGTGCTGGCGCCGTCGGTCGCGGGCAAGCTCATGCACCGGATGCGGAACCCGGAACCGGTGTCGCCGCTGTCCGCACGCGAGGTCGAGGTGCTGCGGCTGGTCGCGAAGGGGCACACCAACGCCGAAATCGGCCGCGAGCTGCACATCGGCGAGGCGACGGTGAAAACGCACCTGCTGCGGGTGTTCTCGAAGCTCGGCGTTTCCGACCGCACCGCGGCGGTGACGACGGCGCTGGACCGGCAACTGCTCGGCTGAACCGTCCGGGCAGAATGACGCCCATGCTCGACTCCACCGAACTCGCCCTGCACCGACGGCTCGCACACGAGCAGTCCGTCAGCCGCGCCCCGTCCCTCGTCGCCGCTGTCGTGCGAGGCGGCGAGGTCGTCTGGTCCGGAGCCCGCGGCCGCGTCGGCGACCAGCGCCCGGACGACAACACGCAGTACCGGCTGGGGTCGATCACCAAGACGATGATCGCGACCGCCGTCATGCGGCTGCGCGACGAGGGCAAACTCGACCTCACCGACCCGCTGGAACGGCATCTCCCGGGCACCGCGTTCGGCTCGGTCACCATCGCGCAGCTGCTGTCGCACACCTCGGGCCTCACGTCCGAATCGCCCGGCCAGTGGTGGGAACGCGCGCCCGGCGCGGACTGGGCGGCGCTGGTCGCGAGCCTGGAGAAGGGCGCGACCAAGCTGCGTCCCGGCTCCAAGTTCCACTACTCGAACGTCGGCTACGGCGTCCTCGGCGAACTGGTCGCCCGGCACCGCGAGCGGCCGTGGTTCGACGTCGTGCGCGACGAAATCCTTACTCCGCTGGGCATGACCCGCACGACCCCGCACCCGGAAGGCGCGCACGCCGAAGGATTCGCCGTGCATCCGTTCGCCGACGTGCTCATGCCGGAGAAGTGGCCGGACGCCGGCGCGATGGCCCCGGCAGGCCAGCTCTGGTCCACGATCACCGACCTCGGCCGCTGGACGTCGTTCCTCGGCGGCCACACCGGCGACGTGCTGTCCGCCGACACCGTCGACGAGATGCGGACGATGAACACCGTCGACGACACCGAGGTTTGGTCGACCGGATTCGGCCTCGGCCTGATGGTCGTGCGCTACCAGGGCAGGCACCTGGCCGGGCACACCGGTTCGATGCCCGGTTTCCTCGCCGCGACCCTGGTCGACCCGCGCAGCGGCACCGGCGCGCTGTGCCTGGCGAACTCCACCGCGAACGTCGGCATCACGCAGCTCTGCCTCGACCTGCTCACCACCGCCGACGACCTCGAACCCGCGCTGCCCGAGGAATGGTTCCCGTCCACTGTGGACCCGGAACTGCTCGCGCTGACCGGACTGTGGCACTGGGGCCCGTCGCCGTACTTCCTGCGCGTGCAGGGCGACGGCCTGATCTCGCTGAACCCGGCCGTCGGCGCCGGGCGCGCGTCGCGGTTCCGTCCCGAGGGCCCGGACACCTGGATCGGCCTCGACGGCTACTACGCGGGCGAAACGCTCACCGTCGGCCGCGACGCGGACGGCACGGCGAACCACCTGAACCTCGCGACGTTCATCTTCAGCCGCACCCCGTACGACCCGGCCGCACCGATCCCGGGCGGGCTGGACGAGACCGGCTGGCGCTGAGGTTTCAGACTGCCTCGACCTCGACGCTGGGGTCCTCTTCGGCGTCGAGGTCGAGCTTTCGGCCGGTCGGGGACAGCCACGCCTTCGCGTAGAAACCCTGTCCCGGCAAGCCGACCAGGACCTCGCCCATCCGCGGCGGACCGTACACCCACAGCCGCCGGTGCTCGATCAGCTCGGCAGCGACTTCCGGCGGGCAGCGCTCGATGCCGAACCGCCCCGGCCAGCCGGGTTCGACCACCAGCCAGCCGGTCACCGACGTCCCAGGCCACACGTTCCGGTCCGGCAGCGCCGCCCAGACCGGGTTGAGCGAGCCCCGGCCCGTTCGCCAGGTCTCCCGGACCTGCACGGCCCACCCCACCGCGACCCCGCCCCAGACCAGCGCGGGAATCAGCACCGGCCACGCCGAACCGCCGCCGAACCAGAACGCCGCGACCACCCCGCCCACCGCGACGAGCACCGCCAGCACCGCGACCGGCACGGCCACCGCGGCCTGCCAGCGCAGCCTTCTGCAGCGAGCGCTTCCAGACGGGCAGTCCGGTCGGGTCGATCGTGAAACGACCCGGCGTCAGTACTCCGCCGATCTCCACCGCGACGTGGCCCCGGGCGTCCGGCTCGTCCAGCCGCAGCCGTCCGGTCCGGCGGAGTTCGCGGGCCTGGTCCGGCGGGCAGTCGAGCAGGGTGAGGTAGCCGCGCGGACTGACCGTGACCCGCAGCAGATCCGACGGCTCCTGGCCGTAGTCCCACTGGGTGGTATCCCCGTCGAGCATCGCGCGGACCTCGCGCATTGGTCCCTTCGGCCGCACCCGGCCCCACGGCCGCCACCACAGCATCGATCCGATGAGGAACGCAACGGCGAGCACGACCAGGAAAACCGCCGCACCGACCTCGCCCTCCCCCGGCGGTTCGACGAAGAACCCGGCGGCGACGAATCCCGCGAACACCACGGCGAGCACGAACAGCACAAGCGCTACGCCTCGCCGGGGGAACCACTCCCGTCGCCACGGCACGAAAACCAGCACCAGCGTCACGGCCAATCCGACCGGAAGGCCGATCAGCGCAGTCGAGTCCCACGGGTGCACCAGCGCCGTCAAGGCGAAGAGCGCAAACCATCCCCAGCGCGGCCGGTAACCGTGCGTTTCCGTCACGATTCCACATGTCGGACACGCCCCAACCGCCGTTACCTGCGTTGTCCCGACCTGAGAGACTAAGCACATGACCGACGCTGAGTTGACGATCCCCGCAGACCTCAAGCCGGCCGACGGCCGCTTCGGCTGCGGACCCTCGAAGGTCCGCGAAGAGCAGCTCGCCGCCCTCGCCCGGTCCGGTTCCACCTACCTCGGCACCTCGCACCGGCAGAAGCCGGTCAAGTCGCTCGTCGGCCGGGTGCGCGCCGGCCTGTCCGAGCTGTTCTCGCTTCCGGACGGGTACGAGGTCATCCTCGGCAACGGCGGCACCACCGCGTTCTGGGACGCCGCCGCGTTCGGCCTCGTGCGCGAGCGCGCCCAGCACTTCACCTACGGCGAGTTCTCCTCGAAGTTCGCGACCGTCACGAACAAGGCCCCGTTCCTCGGCGAGTCGATCGTCGTGAAGGCCGACCCGGGCAGCGCGCCGGAGATCGCCTACCAGCAGGGCGCGGACCTCGTCGGCTGGGCGCACAACGAGACCTCCACCGGCGTCGCGGTGCCGGTGCAGCGTCCCGAGGGCAGCGACGGCGCGCTGGTCGCGATCGACGCGACGTCCGGTGCCGGCGGCCTTCCGGTCAAGGCCGAGGACTTCGACGTCTACTACTTCGCTCCGCAGAAGTCGTTCGCGTCCGACGGCGGGCTGTGGATCGCGCTCGCCTCGCCCGCCGCGATCGAGCGGATCGGCGAAATCGGCGGCGGCGACCGCTGGATCCCCGAATTCCTGTCGCTCACCACCGCGCTCGACAACTCGCGCAAGGACCAGACCTACAACACCCCCGCCGTCTCGACGCTTTTCCTGCTCGCCGAGCAGATCGAGTGGATGAACGGACAGGGCGGCCTCTCCTGGACCACCGCGCGCACCAAGGAATCCTCGACCCGGCTGTACGAATGGGCCGAGAAGACCTCGTACACCACGCCGTTCGTGGCGAACCCGGACCTGCGCTCGCAGGTCGTCGGCACGGTCGACTTCGCCGACGAGGTGGACGCCGCCGCGGTCGCGAAGGCGTTGCGCGCCAACGGGATCGTCGACACCGAGCCGTACCGGAAGCTGGGCCGCAACCAGCTGCGCGTCGGCCTGTTCCCGGCGATCGACCCGGACGACGTCACGAAGCTCACCCAGAGCATCGAATATGTCGTGGAACGGCTCGGCTGAGCCGAAAACGCCCATACCGCCCCGCCAGCCGCCCGGCTCGCGGGGCGGTGTGCGTTGATGACCACTCGTTCGTGACACACCGTGGTCGGCGTGTCACGGCGGTGACCGGTAACCAGGCCGGAGAAAATAGCCCGGAAAGGGTCGTCGGATTGGGTTCGGTTGGGTGAGGCGTCGGCGCGCCTCGCACGTCAAGCCGACGCGCCGTTCTAACGTGGGCACCCACAAAGGTGAACACCGGGGAGGCGAGAAATGCGGGCGTTGCGGGTGGTCGGGCTGCACGAGGACGGAAAGTCCCTCGTGCTGGAGGACCCGGCGAGCCGTACCCGCTTCCTGCTCCCGGCCGACGAGCGACTGCGTGCGGCGGCGAGGGGGACATAGCCCGGCTGGGCCAGATCGAGATCGAGTTGGAGAGCCAGATGCGGCCACGCGAGATCCAGGCGCGAATCCGCGCGGGCGAGTCCGTCGAGCAGGTCGCGAGCAGCGCGGGCGTCTCGACGCAGCGGGTGGAGCGCTTCGCCTATCCGGTGCTGCTCGAACGGTCCCGCACCGCCGAACTCGCGCAGTCGGCGCACCCGGTCCGCGAGGACGGGCCCGACGTCCAGACGCTCGGCGAGGTCATCGCCTACGCCTTCGGCGTCCGCGGCCACGACTACAACCAGGCCACCTGGGACGCCTGGCGCGGCGACGACGGCAAGTGGGTCGTCGTGCTGCGCTGGAAAGCAGGCCGCTCCGACAACCGCGCGCACTGGTCTTTCTCGCCCGGCGCGCACGGCGGAACGGTGCACGCGCTCGACGAGAACGCCGAAGTCCTGCTGAACCCGAACTCGTACGTCGCCCCGCGCACCGTGCGCGCACTGGCCCCGGCGCGCGATTCGGTGGTGCAGCCGACGCTCGACGCCGTCGAGGAGCCGCGCGCCATCGAAGGCCCCGAAGAGGGCGACGACGACACGCGCGAGATCCCGCGCGTCCCGGGCGAGTCCGACGGGGACGACGCCGAACAGCCGCGCACGAAGGCCAAGAAGAACCATCCGATCGTGCCGTCCTGGGAGGACGTGCTCCTCGGAGTCCGCACCCAGCGCGGCTGACCCTGACCTGAACGGCCGGAACCGCGGTTCCGGCCGTTCAGGTGTCCAGCAACGCGGCCAGCTTCTTCGGCGCGACGTGCCGGTAAGCCTCGCGCACGATCTGGTCCACCTCGGTCCAGTCGACGTCCACGTCGAGCCGCACCCCGAGCCATCCGTGCACTCCGACATACGGCGGCCGGAAGAACCGCTCCGGCTCGGTGCGCACCAGTTCCTCTTGCACGCCGGGCGGTGCGGGGCACCAGAACGCGAGCTTGTCGTCGTGGTGCCGGTCGGCGAACATCACGAACGTCTTGCGCCCCCGGACGAACCAGGTGGGCTCGCCGTGGCTGAGCCGTTCGGTGGCTTCGGGCAGGGCGAGACAGAGCGCGCGCAGCTTGTCGAGCGGAGCCATCAGGCCAGTATCCGCGAGTCAGAACACCGTGGCCAGCACGCCGATCCATGCCAGCACCAGCCCGCCGCCCGCGCCGTACACCGCCCAGCGCAGGATCGGGACCTTGCGGCCCAGCCACAGTGACGGCGCGACCCCGCCGGTGACCACCAGCGAAGCGATCAGCGCCAGCAAGGTGCTCGTCTCGCGGGCGAGCGTGCCGGCCAGCGCGAGCATCGCCACGACCACCACGGCGGCGGCGAAGGCCGACACTGTCAGCCCGGTGAGCCAAGGCGTCGGCTCCTCCGGCGGCCGGGGCCGCGCTGGCTGATCGGGCCTCGGCGGCGGCTCGACCACCGTCTCCACCCCGGTCACCGGGTCGACGAAGCGCACCTCGGTGCCCATCACGGTGGCCAGGCGCGCGGCGAGCTGGCGGCCGCGTTGCGAGACGACCGAACCGGCGACGTCCGCGTCCGACTCGGACCGCGCCACCGCCGACGCGACGCGCGCCCATTCGTGCAGTGCCTGGGCCAGGTCGGCACCGATCGCGAGCCGGCGCGGGTCGACCTCCCGCGCGTGCTCGCCGCCCGGACCGGCGAGCACCGCCTGCTCGCCGCGGATCCGCAGCTCCATCGTGCCCCTCCCCGCAAGAAACGTGCCGGGGGTCACTCTAGTGGGGCGACCCCCGCCGAGACTTCGTGGAACGCGATCGCCGCGGCCGTGGCGACGTTCAGCGAGTCGACCCCGGACACCATCTCCACGCGGACCGCGACGTCCGCGGCCTCGATCGCCTCGTCGGTCAGCCCGGGGCCCTCCGCGCCGAGCAGCAACGCGATCGGGCCCGGCACCTTGTCGCGCAATCCGCGCAGCGGCACCGAATCCGCTCGCGGCGTGAGCGCGGCCACGGTGAAACCCCGTGCCCGCAGCACATCCAGGCCGCCGGGCCAGCTGTCGAAAGTCGCGAACGGGACGCGCAGCACGTGTCCCATCGAAACGCGCACACTGCGCCGGTAAAGCGGATCCGAACAACCCGGACCGAGCAATACCCCGCCGACGCCGAGCGCGGCCGCGTTGCGGAACAGCGCGCCGAGGTTTTCATGATCGCCGACGCCTTCGAGCACCGCCAAAACCTGTGCGCTGTCCACGATTTGAGAAACCGTCGGCGGCTCCGGGCGGTCCGCGACCGCGAGCACGCCGCGGTTGAGATGGAAACCGACGACTTCGGCCATTGTTTCCGCCGACGTCACATACGCGGGCACGTCGACGTCCGCGAGTTCGTCTTCCAATTCCCGCAGCCGCCGCTCGACGCCGAGCAGCGCTCGCACCGGATAGCGCGAAGCCAGCAGCCGTCCGACGACGACAGTTCCTTCCGCGATCACGAGCCCGCGCCCGCCGGGGCGGTCCGGGCGACGGTCCGCAGTGGACAGATCGCGGAAATCGTCGAGGCCCGGATGCGCCCGGTCCTCGGTGAAGATCAGTTGAGCCACATCGGACAGTCTCGCACCCGGCCTAACCCGTACCGGTTAGGCCGAACGCGTGGGCGCATTTACTGCAAACGGCCTATTTTCGCGCAGGGTCAACCCCCGGTGACGGAGAGCACCAGTTTGGCCGCTAGCCCATGGCGCCGCGCTGTGCGACGGTGGTCTGCCTGGCACCTAGCCGCCCAGACCACTGCGGACAGCAGCCAAGGAGCGCGTCGAACAATGGGAACGGATCTCTCGGCTCACCCCGGCCGGCTCGATCGCGGACGGTACCGCCGAAAGGTCCAGCGCTGCCTGGACACGCTGGCGCGGATGCTCACTGACGGGAGTTTTTCCTTTCCCCGCAAGAACATCGGGCTCGAAGTCGAGCTGAATCTGGTGGACGGGCAGCTGCGCCCGTCGATGACCAACTCGGTCGTGCTCGAGGCGATCGACGACTCGTCGTTCACCACCGAACTGGGCCAGCACAACCTGGAACTCAACGTTCCGCCGCGCCCGCTCGCCGGGGATTCCGCGCTGCAACTGGAAGAAGATCTGAACTCCTACCTCGCGAAAGCCGAGGCGAGCGCGCTCGACACCGGCTCGTCGGTGGCGATGATCGGCATTCTGCCGACGCTGCGCTCGGAGCACTTCGACCAAAAGTGGCTTTCCCACAAAACGCGCTATTCGTCGCTCAACGACGAGATCTTCGCCGCGCGCGGCGAGCGGATCGCGCTCGCCATGGACGGCCCGGCAATGCCAGGAGCCCAGCCGGAACGGCTGCGGCACTACGCGGAGTCCATTCTCCCGGAGGCCGCCTGTACTTCAGTCCAATTACACCTGCAGGTCGCCCCCGAGGAATTCGCCGCGCACTGGAACGCCGCGCAATGCCTGGCCGGCGTGCAGATCGCGCTCGCCGCGAACTCGCCTTTCCTGCTGGGCAAGGCGCTGTGGCACGAAACCCGGATCCCGTTGTTCCAGCAGGCCACCGACACCCGGCCGGAGGAGCTGAAAAACCAGGGCGTCCGGCCCCGGGTGTGGTTCGGCGAGCGGTGGATCACGTCGATCTTCGACCTCTTCGAGGAAAACGTCCGCTATTTCCCCGGCCTGCTGCCGGAGACTGATCTTGAGGACCCGATCGAAGCGCTCGAATCCGGGCAGGCGCCAAAACTTTCCGAACTGCGGTTGCACAACGGAACAATTTGGCGATGGAACCGCCCGGTGTACGACGTCGTGGACGGCCTGCCGCACCTGCGAGTGGAAAACCGCGTGCTGCCCGCCGGCCCCACGGTCGCCGACATGGTGGCCAACGCGGCGTTTTTCTACGGCGCGCAACGGGCGCTCGCCGAACAGGAGCGGCCAGTCTGGTCGCAGATGTCGTTCCAGGCCGCGGAAGAAAATCTGTACGAGGGCGCGCGCAAGGGCTTCGACGCCCAGCTGTACTGGCCCGGCATCGGCTGGATCCCGCCGGACGAGCTGGCACTGCGCGTACTGCTCCCGCTGGCACACGAAGGCCTGCGCCGTTCGGACGTGTCCGACGAAGCCCGGGTGCGCTACCTCGGCATCATCGAACGCCGATGCCTGGCCCGCCGCAACGGCGCGGCGTGGCAGCGGGACTACGTGCTGCGCGCACACGAACGCGGTGCCGACCGCGAAACCGCGCTCAACTGGATGCTGCGGCGGTACCTGGAGCTGTCGGCGGCGGGCGAGCCGGTGCACACCTGGTCGCTCGACGGCTGAGCCGTTTTGCGCCCTCCCCTAGAGTGTTTCGCACGGGAAAGGGGGTGGCGCGCGTGCCGAAGGTGCTGGGCGGTTCGCTCGAAGCGCACCGCCGCGAGGTGCGTTCACGGGTGTTCGAGGTCGTCCGCGCGCAGCTGTACGAGCGCGGGTTCGACGCGATCACGCTCGCCGGCGTCGCCGCGGAGGCCGGGCTCGGCCGCACCGCGATGTACAACCACTTCCCGGACAAGGAAAGCCTGCTCGTCGCGTTCGTGGAAGACGAGTCCGCACGCTACGTGGAGCGGCTGCGCGAGGCGGTGGACGCTGAACCAGACCCGATCGCCCAGCTGGCCACCTTCGTCCGGCTGCAGCTGCGGGTGCTGGCCGAACACCACCTCCCGCCCGGCACCGCGCTGGAGTCCGCGCTCGCGCCCGCGGCGTATCAGCGGATCAGCGCGCACGCCGACCCGATTATCGAACAGCTCCGCGCGGTGCTGCTCGCCGGAGTCGACGCGGGCAGCTGGCCCGCCCAGGACCTCGATGTGGTGGTTCCGATGATCACCGCCGCACTCGGCAGCCGGCAAGTCATCGACGTGCCCGCTGACCAGCTGGAAGACGCGATCGAAGCCGCCGTGCGCTTCGTCCGGCGGGCGGTCGGTTCGCGGGAAAACCACTGATTTTAGGGTAGCCTAAGTCCCATCCGTGGCCTACAGTCTTTCTGACAGCTTGTCATAAAGACGTCGGGAGGCCTTTGATGACGGTGACCGCGGACCTCGAAGCCAGCCCGTTCTCCGGACAGCTGCGCGCGTCCACGAGGACGGTGCACGAGAAGGCCAACCACTCCACGTACATGAACGCGCTGCTCGGCGGCGAGCTGACGCTGGCGGGCTACACCGCGCTGGCCACCCAGTACTACTTCATCTACCAGGCGATCGAGCGGGCAGGCGACGCGATGGCCGACGACCCGGTCGGCGGCCAGTTCGTGTTCGAGGAGCTGCGCCGGCTGCCCGCGCTGGAACGCGACCTCGCCCATCTGGTCGGGCCCGGCTGGCGCACCGAGATCGCCCCGCTCGCCGCCACCGAGGCCTACACCGCGCGGATCGCCGAGGCGGCGCGCTGGTCCGGCGGGTTCGTGGCGCACCACTACACGCGCTACCTCGGCGACATCGCCGGCGGCCAGATCATCCGGCGGCTGCTGGAGAAGAAGTTCGACCTCGCCGAGGCGGGCACGCTCTTCTACCGCTTCGACGAGATCGGCAGCGCCCCCGCGTTCCGCGACCGCTACCGCGCGAAGCTGGACGAGGCGCCGTGGAGCGAGGACGACCGCGCCCGGGTGATCGACGAATCGGTGATCGCCTTCGAGCACAACGTGGCGGTGTTCGACGAACTGGCCCGCGACCTCGCGCGGTACCGCGATCCGGCCGCGTGAGCCGGGTCACGACGGGGTTGACCTCCACCTAGCTTGAAGTACGAGGCTCGGTTTCAGAAGGCTCCCGCACGGGAAGCCGCAAGCGAAACCGCGCGTCGACCAGAAGGAGGGCCCCATGGCCCGGTACGAGCTGCCCGAACTCGATTACGACTACGGTGCCCTCGCGCCGTCCATTTCGGGTGAGATCAACGAGCTGCACCACAGCAAGCACCACGCGACGTACGTGAAGGGCGCGAACGACACCCTCGACAAGATCGCCGCCGCGCGCGAGGCGGGCGACTTCGGTTCGATCGTGGGCCTGGAGACGACGCTGGCGTTCAACCTGGCCGGGCACGCCAACCACGTGGTGTGGTGGAAGATCCTGTCGCCCGAGGGCGGGGACAAGCCGACCGGGGAGCTGGCGGCGGCGATCGACGAGGCGTTCGGATCGTTCGACAAGTTCAAGGCCCAGTTCACCGCGGTGTCGACGACGATCCAGGGCAACGGGTGGGGCGCGCTGTCGTGGGACCCGATCGGCAAGACGCTGATCACCCAGCAGCTGCGCGACCACCACAACAACCTGATCCTGCCGACCACGCCGATCCTGCTGGTCGACGTGTGGGAGCACGCGTTCTACCTGGACTACAAGAACGTGAAGCCGGACTACGTCAACGCCCTGTGGAACATCTTCAACTGGGCCGAGATCAGCAAGCGCTTCGACAACGCCGTCGCCGGCGGCAACGGCCTCCTGCTCGGCTGAGGCCCCCGGCAGCTCTTCCCGGGGCCCGGCCTGGCGAGGGCCGGGCCCCGTTTTTTCGCTTGACCTGGAGTGCACTGGAGGTGTGAGAGTGGAACCCATGGACGTCGACGCCTACCTCGCTCGCCTGGACCTGCCGGTGCCCCCGGCGGCCGACCTGGCCGCGCTGCGCCTGCTGCAGGAGCGGCACCTGATGCACGTCCCGTTCGAGAACCTGAGCGTGCACCTCGGGGAACCCATCGAACTCACCGAAGAAGCACTCTTCGACAAGATCGTGCGCCGCCGTCGCGGCGGCTTCTGCTACGAGCTGAACGGCCTTTTCGCCGCCCTGCTGCGAGAGCTGGGCTTCGCCGCGACGCTGCACCCGGCGCGGGTCTTCAACGACGCCGGCGTGCCCGGCCCGCCGCTGGACCACGCCGCCGTGCTCGTCCAGATCGGCGACGAGCAGTACCTGTCGGACGTCGGCTTCGGCAAGTTCAGCCGGTACCCGCTCGCCCTGTCCGCGGTCGAACCGCAACGCGACCCCGAGGGCGAGTACCTCCTCCTGGACGCCCCGCACGGCGACGTGGACGTCTTGCGCGACGGCAAGCCCGAGTACCGCCTGGAGCGCCGCCCACGGCACCTGTCGGACTTCGCGCCGATGGCCTGGTGGCAGTCGACGTCGCCGCAGTCGCACTTCACGCAGAGCCTCACCTGCTCCCGCCCGACCGCGCAGGGCCGGGTGACGCTGTCCGGCGACCGGCTGATCGAAACGGTCGACGGCGTGCGCCACGAGGTGCTGCTGCCGAACGACGAGGCCGTGCGGATGGCGTATCACGTGTACTTCGGCCTCCGGCTGCGCCGCCTTCCGGTCCGGCCGGGCGACCATCCGCTGGAGACTCCGAACCCGACCCCGCATCCGTCCTGACGCTCACGTCGTGAACGGCCTTGCCCCCGCGGCGAAAAGCCCTGACCATGAACAGAGCCCCGCATCCCGGGGTTCCCAGGTTGCGGGGCTCTGTCCGTTCCCGAACTGACTGCCGCTCCCACCACGAAGCGGACATGTATGAGGTTAGCCTAACCTCACCAATCGAGGCAAGACCGTCCCAGCGGAGACCTCAGTCTCACCCGCCCGAGTGACAACTTTCGGCGGTCGCCGCACTGCCTGACTGCCATTCCCGCAGGTCAGACCCGTTCCCGGGGCAGGATCCGCAGCCCGTTGCCGAGCCGCCGGGGCAGCCGCACGCCCCCGCGCCGGATCAGCACCACCGCGCACACCACCGCCGCGATCGCCGAAATCGCGCCGCCGATGTAGAACGGCGACCGGCCGCCGAACGCGTCGGCCATCCAGCCGGTCATCGGCCCGCCGATCGGGTTGCCGCCGATCAGCACCAGCACGTAGATGCCCATCACGCGACCGCGCATCTCCGGCGACACCGACGTCTGCACCAGCGCGTTCGCCGTGTTCAGGAAGGTGATCGTGGCGAACCCGAGCGGGATCAGCCCGATCCCGAACGCCAGGTACGTCGGCATGAACGCGGTGATGAACTCGAACGCCCCGAGCAGCGCCGCCGACACCAGCATCAGCCGCACCCGCGGGCGGCTCTTCACCCCGCGCCGAGCGGACGCCAGCGCGCCGGTGAAGGTGCCGACCGCGACGAGCGTCGACAGCAGGCCGTAGCCGTCGGCCTGGGTGTGGAAGACGTTCGCGGCGACGATCGGCAGCGACGTGAAGTAGGTGATGCCGAACGTGCTGACGAAGAACATCAGCACCATGACGGTCACCAGGTCCGGCCGCCCGCGCACGTAGCGCAGGCCCTCCATCAGCTGGCCCTTGGCGCGCGGGATCGCCGGACCGCGGAACAGCTTCGCCGGGTTCATCAGCGCGAGCCCGGTGATCACCGCGATCGTGCTCGCCGCGTTCGCGATGAACAGCCAGCCGGTGCCGACCCAGGTGATCGCGAATCCGGCGATGGCCGGTCCGACGATGCGGGCCATGTTGAAGATCGAGGAGTTCAGCGCGACCGCGTTCGCCACCTGGTCACGGCCGACCATCTCGGCGACGAACGACTGCCGCGTCGGCACCTCGATCGCCGAGGTCGTCCCGAGCATCACGCACAGCAGGTAGACGTGCCACAGCTGGGCGACGCCGGTCAGATCAAGCACGCCGAGCAGCACGGCCTGCAGGCAGTTCACCGACTGGATCAGCATCAGCAGCCGGCGCTTGTCGACGCGGTCGGCGAGCACGCCCGCCCAGAGCGACAGCAGGAGCGTCGGGATGAACTGCAGCGCGACCGCGATGCCGAGCGCCACCGGGTTGTTGCCGGACAGCGTGAACACCAGCCAGTCCTGTGCGATGCGCTGCATCCAGGTGCCGATGTTCGAGATGACCTGGCCGCTGAAGAACAGCCGGTAGTTCCGCACGCGCAGCGACGAGAACATCGTGCGGCGGGTCTTGGAATCCGCGGAATCGGTGGTACTGCTGGCTTCCGCCTCGGAAGACGATTTCCCGGCTGCTTCGGAATCGGGGCCGGGTGGAGCGGAACTGGACGGCGGAGGTGCCGTGTCCCGGGTAGCAGAGGATTGGGCCGGACTTCCTGTTTCGCTACCCGTGGTGGTCACCTGTGCTAGTTCCCCGCCATCCTGTCGATGATCTCCGCGGCTCGGGAGAGCACTTCCCGCTCTTCCTCGCCGAGTTCGGCCAGTTGCCGGTCCAGCCATGCCTCCCGCACCGAGATGGCCTTGCGCACGAACGCGAGCCCGTCGTCGGACAGCTCGACGATGGCCTGGCGGCCGTCGGTCGGATGCGGCCTGCGCTCGACGAACCCCATCTCCTCGAGCGCGGCGATGACCCTCGTCATCGAGGGCGGCTGGACGCCTTCCTTCGCGGCGAGCTGACCCGGGGTCAGCGGACCGCACTTGTGCAGGGTGGACAACGCCGCGATCTGCGTGAGCGACACGTCGTCCGCCACCCGCTGTGCCCGGAGCCTGCGGTTGAGCCGCACCACCGCGAGACGCAAGCGGCTCGCCAGTGATCGCTCGTGCGGGTCGCCGGACATATAGTTAGCATACCTCACGACCTGGGTCCGGTGTTTACGCCGGTCAGGCGAGTGCGGCTTCAATCGGTCCGACGGCGAAGTAGGCGACGAACGCCACCGCGATCGCCCACATCAGCGGGTGCACCTTCCTGGCCTTGCCGGTGACCGCCTGGATTACGACGTAGCTCACGAATCCGGCGCCGATGCCGTTGGCGATCGAGTAGGTGAACGGCATGACCACGATGGTCAGGAACGCGGGCAGCGCGATCCTGAAGTCGGTGAAGTCGATGTCGCGGACCTGCGCCATCATCAGCGCGCCGACCACGACCAGCGCCGGCGCGGCGGCCTCGACCGGCACCACCTGGTACAGCGGGGTCAGGAACATCGCGGCGATGAACAGCAGGCCGGTCACGACGTTCGCCAGCCCGGTCCGCGCGCCCTCCGCGATGCCGGACGCGGATTCCACGAACACCGTGTTCGAGCTGGCCGAGCCGAATCCGCCGGCCGCGCCCGCGAGGCCCTCGACGAACAGCGCCTTGCCGACGTTCGGCAGCTGGCCGTCCTTGTCCACCAGCCCGGCTTCCTTGCCGAGGCCGGTCATCGTGCCCATGGCGTCGAAGAAGTCGGCGAGCACGAGGGTGAAGACGAGCAGCACCACGGTGATGATCGGCAGCCTGGTCCACGCGCCGAAGGACACGTCGCCGACCAGCGACAGGTCGGGGAGGCCGACGATCTTCTCCGGCAGCGCCGGGTAGCCGAGGTTCCAGCCCTTCGGGTCGGTGCCGTTCGACTGCCCGGCCTTCACGATCGCCTCGACCACGATCGCGAGCACGGTCGAGCCGAGCACGCCGATCAGGATCGCGCCCTTGACCTTCTTGGCCACGAGAACCGCGGTGAGCAGCAGCCCGACAACGAACACCGCGGTCGGCCACGAAGCGATCGAACCGCCGATGCCGAGCCCGACCGGCACCGTGGTGTGCGCGTCGTCCGGCAGCCGTCGCACGAATCCGGCGTCGACCAGGCCGATCAGGCAGATGAAGAGCCCGATGCCGACCGCGATCGCCGATTTCAGCGCGGGCGGCACGGCGCGGAACACCGCGGTGCGGAACCCGGTGAGCACGAGCAGGACGATGATCACGCCCTCGATGACCACCAGCCCCATCGCCTCCGGCCAGCTCATCTGCGGCGCGATGGTGACCGCGAGCAGGCTGTTGATGCCGAGCCCGGTGGCGATGCCGAACGGGTAGTTCGCGACGAGGCCCATCAGGATCGTCAGCACGCCGGCGACCAGCGCGGTCACCGCCGCGACCTGCGGCACCGGGAGGATGTGGCCGAGCACGTCCTTGTGCGCGGACGGGGTGTCGGCCGCGAAACTGCCGATGATCAGCGGGTTGAGGACCACGATGTAGGCCATCGTCACGAACGTGACCACGCCGCCGCGGATCTCCCGCCCGGTGCTCGACCCGCGTTCGCTGATCCGGAAGAAGCGGTCCAGTGTGGACCCGGCCCGTTCGCGCTGCTCCGCCATTTCCCCGCCTGTCTCGCTGTTCCGTCCCGGGTAAGCTCAGCACCGTGGACGAACCGACCAGTGCTCCGGACACTCCGGCTGCTTTGCGGCACACGCCGGATCTGCCGAAGCGGCTCACCGACCTGACGCCGGTGGTGATCGTAGGTACTGCGCTCTGGCTTGTCGCGCTCGTGGTGCTCTTCTTCACCAGCGGGGGCGTGTGGTTACAGACGTGTATCGCCGGGATCGCGCTCGGGTTTATCGGATTCGGGATTATTTTCTGGCAGCGGGCGGCGGCTCGGCGCGGGTCGAAGTCGGCGCAGCGGCTTTAGTTCAGCAGGGTGCGCGGCGCGGGGTCTTCCAGCAGCGCGGTGATGCGGTAGCGCTCGCCCCAGTGGTCGCTCGCCCAGGCGAAAGCGCGCGCCAACCCTTCGGACGTGTCCGCCGCGTGCAGCCGATCGTCGGACCACCACGGCACCTCGGCCGTCTCGCCGTCGACCGTCACGGTGAGCGGGTCATGCAGCAGCACGCCACCGTCTGGCAGCGCGATGTCGAGCTGATCCGCGGCGAGCGCGAGGGCGGGCAGGTCGGCCCACGCGACGTACTCGCCAGTGCTGTCGACCTCCGCGTTGAGGCTGCTCGCGAGCGGGACGTCGAGAAGTTCCGCCAGCCGCTCCGGTTCGGCCGGTGCGACCAGGATTTTCGCCGGAGGCAACGCGGCCGCGACCCACGGCACGTCCAGCACCACGGCTTCCTCGACCACGGAACCGTCCGCCGCACGGACTCGCGCGGGCGCGTCGACGTCCGCGATGGTGATGGGCGCGGCCACCAGCGCCGCGTGTGCGCGGGCCACTAGCCCGGGCGTCGGTGTCCGTTGTGGATCGCCGAGCCGTTCGAGCAGATCGGTGACGTCTTCCGCGGTCTCGAGGTCCAGCCCGGTCCGCACGCCGGCCGCCCGGAGCAGATCGTCGCTCAGGTCGAGGTCCGGCACCGGGTCGTACAGCCCCGCCAGCGCGGTCGCCGAAGCGAGCCGCCACGAGCCAGGCGCTTCCCCGGCCAGCAACGCGTATCGCGCGAGCCACCAACCGGCGTGGCCGTCCGGGCTGTGCAACGCCTGCCAGGTTTCCGGACGCGCCGCGATCAGCCGGAGCGCGTCCGGCCAGGCGTCGTCCGCGACGAGGTCGAGGTCCCGAATGGACACCACCGTCGTCGGCGGCTGTTCGAACGAATCCCACCACTGCTCTTCGTCCGGCAGATGGTGATCGGGTTCGTGCGGTTCCTCGTCCAGCACGACCGCGAACGAGTCGAGCACCTTCGCCGCGACCAGCGTCCCGGTCGACCAGTCCTCCGCGAATTCCTCGTCCAGCACGGAAAGCGCGCCACCGGGCTCGAACACCTCGGGGTCGATCACGTCCAGCAACGGCGACGTCGGAAGCACCAGCTCGTCCGCGCGCCGCCAGCCGTCCTCCGAAGGCAGCGCCAGCGCACCGATCCATTCCGGAGCCTGGTCGGCGCAATCCGCGACCAGCCGGAGCACCGCGCCCGCGAGATTCATTCCGTCCAAACCGGACTGAACGTCGGCGACGCTGTGCTCCACCGCATACTGCACCTGCTCCGCTTCGAGCAGCTGCCGCGCGTCCGCGTGCTTGGCTCCCAGCAGTTCCAGCAGTTCGTGCGCCGCGCCCGGATGCACCAGCCGGAGCCCCGGAACGTCCACATCGGACAGAAGTTCCCGGAGTTCGCTGCTGCCGTCGACGAGCAGCGCTCCCTTGACTCCCGGCAGCGTCCGCCCGTCCGACAACGGGACCGGCAGGCCGTCCAGCTGATTCGCGCTGAGTGCGTGGCTTTCGACCGCGATCGCCAGCGCCGCGTACAGCTTCCGCCACCACTCGGGCTCGCGGTCAATGCCGGTCAGGACTTCAAGGACGTCGCCGATGCCGAGAATGTGCGCGGACACCGGCTTGAGCAGCCGCGGATTCGCCTGCACCAGCCCCGGAATGACGTCGGCGAGCAGCGGGGCCAGCCCGTCGACATCGAGCACCCGAGCCTGCTGCCCGGAGACTTCCTTGCCGTCCACTGTGGCCAGCCAAGGCTCGTGCGCGAGCGCGGCGTACACCAGATCTTTCAGCTGCGAGTCCACAGTAGACAGCGGAAACCCAGCCGCAGGCACCAAAGACGGCCGATGCTCTGCCGCTACCGCCCGCACTAGCCCGACATACTCACTCGCCGCCTTCTCCAACGCACGAGTAAGCCCCTCTCCGGGAAGCACCCTCCTGCGCGACGGCTCCAGCGGAACCTCAGCAATCAACCGAGCGGGCAGCGAAAGCCCCTCGTCGGTCGGCGTCGGCGCGTGCAGCAGATCGTCCTCAAGCGGCTGCGGAACCCCTTCCGCGTCAACCGGAACCGCCCAGACGCCGTGCTTCAGCCAGCGCCGCTGCCCAGTCGGCGAAGCGATCTCGACGATCTCGTCGCCGGAGCGAGTCCACTTGCGACCGTCCACTTCGGCTTCAGCCAACCAGGGCAGCGCCAGCAGGAGATCCTCGATCTCGTTCGCCAGCCCGTCGAGCAGCCCCTCTTCGGCCTCCCGCAGCGGCAACCGCACCTCGGTCGCGAACCCGTCCGCTGGCTGTTCCGCGATGGGAAACGGCAGACGCAGCACCGGAACGTCGCCGTCCCGTCCGGATTCCTCCCGCGTGCGCTGCGCGGAAAACGCGACCCCGCCGGACGTGGAAACCACCCGCGGCTCGTCAGTGACCGTGAGAACGGCCGCGAACCCGACCCCGAACCGGCCGACAGTCCCTTCCTTGGCCGAAGCCCGCAACGATGCCAGCGATTCGACGCCCCGGGTATCCAACGGCGCGCCGGTATTCGCGAACCGCAGCTCACCGTCCACAACGGACACTCGAATCCGCCCCGGTTCGCCCGCGATCTGCGCGGCGTCGGCGGCGTTCTGCGCGAGTTCGACGAACAGCCGATCGCGATACGCGCCGACGCGAAGGTCGCGCTCGGAGTTGGTGTCCTCAGTGAAGCGAGTGGGTGAATCGCGCCAGGCGCTCAGCACCGCTGCCCGCAGCCGGACTGTCCCGAAAGGATCAGCCGCTCCCCCAGCGACTTCGTTCACCGGAGGACATCGCTCCCGTCAGAGTCGCCAGCCTCGGGTGCGGCCGACTCGACGACAACCTCCGCGGCCGTACCCGCCGCCGAAGCCTCGACGACATCCGTGGCCTCAACCGACTCCTCAGCGGCGACCGGCTCGGCAGAGGAGTCCTCCTCAGACACCGTCTCCGCCTCAACCGGCTCGGCAGCCTCCGCCGCGACCGGCTCAGCAACCTCCGCCGTCTCAGCGGCAGCTTCCTCCGGCTCCGCGGCCGATGCCTCAGCGGTTTCCTCCGCCGCAACCGGCTCAGCCGCCTCCGGAACCTCCGCCACTTCACCAGCGGCTTCCTCGACAGCCGCGACCGGCTCAGCCACCTCGGGCTCTGCCTCAGCCGCGGCCTCAGCAATCTCCGCCGACTCCGCCGCACCCGGCTCGGCCGCCACCCCAGCGGTCTCCTCCGCCGCAACCGGCTCAGCCGCTTCCGCAACCTCAACAGCAGCTTCCTCGACAGCCACTTCCGCAGCCGCCTCCGGCTCCACCGTCGGCACCTCAGCGGTCTCCACCGCCGCAGCCGCCGAGGCTTCCTCCACCACCGCCGGGTCCGCCGCCACGGGCGGCTCGGGCGCTGTCTCCGGGGCCGGAGCGAAGTCGATCAGCGAATCGTCGTAAACCAGCTCCGCGACCGGCACCGAGGAGGTCACCTCGACCCGGACCTCCGAATGCGCACCGCAGCCGTAAGCCACGTCCACGACGTGCCCGTCCGCGGGCGCGATGTCGTTGGTGCAGGCGCCGAAGGCACCCCGCAGCGAACCGGCCAGCGGCACGAAGAAACCACAAGTTCCGCAGGTCGCGGGCGCGCTCCGGGCCATATCCGACCGCGGGCCGAACTCGCCGCTGTGCCAGCGGGCGGCCGCGTCGAGCCTGCCGTAGCGCGAGAGGACCTGGACCCGGCCGAGGCCGACCTCGTGCGCGGTTTCCTCGACTGCCGGGTCGTCCGACTGGAGGTACGCGGGCGAGAGGCGCGGATCGTCCTTGTCCGCAGGGAACAGGTCACCGACACCGAGGTCGCCGGCGCGCACCCGCTGCTCCCACGGCACCCACGCGGGCGCGACCAGTGCCTCGGGGCCCGGCTGCAGCACCAGCTCGCTCACCGTCACCGGCTCGTCCGGTCCGGCCACCGCGACGGTGACCGACCAGCGCCAGCCTCGGTAACCGGGCACCGACGCTTCGAAGAGGTGGCTCGCCGAGACCGCGTCCTCGCGTTCCACCCCGACGTGCTCGCCGACCTGTTCAGCGGGAGCTTCCTCCAGCACGGCCTCCCGCGCGACGGCCACGGCGTCCGCGAGCTTCCGGTGGAGAGAGCCGTCGTCCAGGGTCAACAGCAGCGTCATACCCCCAATTGTGCCGCACGCATCCGCGCCGCCCGTGCCAGGCTGTTCCTCGTGCGAACCCAGATCGTCTGGCCCCTGGTGGCCGCCGCCCTGCTAGGCGGGTGCGCGGGCACCCCAGCGCCGCCCGCCCAGCCCGAACGGCTCACCGTCCAGGTGCTCGGAACCCTGCCGCACGACACGACGGCCTTCACCGAAGGTCTCGAGTACTCCGGCACCACGCTGTACGAGAGCCGCGGCCTCGAAGGCCAGTCCGCGCTCACCGCGGGTCCAGCCGGCGGCACACCAGCCAAACAGGTGACCGTGCCGTCGCCGCTGTTCGCCGAGGGCATCACGGTGCTCGGGCCGAAGCTGTGGCAGCTGACCTGGCGCGACGGAATCGCCATCGAGCGCGATTCCCAGACGCTCGCCGAACTGCGCCGCGTTCGTTACGAGGGCGAGGGCTGGGGGCTGTGCCACCAGGCCAACGGGCGGCTGGTGATGAGCAATGGGTCGTCTAAGCTCACTTTCCGTGATCCGCAAACGTTTGCGGTCACCGGATCCGTCGAGGTCGGCCAGGATCAGCTGAACGAACTGGAGTGCGTCGGCGACTCCGTCTACGCGAACGTGTGGCAAACCGGCACCATTCTGCGCATCGACGCCGCTACCGGACGGATCACCGCGAAGATCGACGCCAGCGGTCTCCGCACCCCGGCCCGTCCGGGCGAGGACGTGCTGAACGGCATCGCGGCTATCCCCGGCACGGACGAATTCCTGCTGACCGGGAAGCTGTGGCCGTCGTCGTTCCGCGTGAAGTTCGTCCCGGAAAATCAGCGAACTGGCACGTGAGCGGGCGGCGCGGGACCCCCATGAGGCAGGATTGAACCGTGGCACTCTTCAGCTCGCGCTCCGGTTCCGACAGCCCCCTCGGCGGGCAGTCGGGCAAAGGCCGTGGGCGGAAGAAGCGCCGCTGGACTCCCGAGCCGAACGCGGCGCAGGCCCGTTCGTGGCGCGAGGCCCCGCCGACGCGGGTCGATCAGGCCGTTGACCAGCGCGTTCGCCAGGCTCCGCCGGAGTACGCGCCGGAGCCGCCGCGCGCCCGGCCGGAGCGCATCCCGCCCGAACCGCCGCGGACCGAGCACGTCGATCCGCGTCGCGGTCATCCCGGGCGCAGCGCGTTTTACGACGACGCGCCGCCATTCCCGCCGACCGCCGACGAAGCGCCCACCGGTGCTGTCCCGATGGGACACCGGCCGCCGCCACCGCCACCGCGCGGTGCCCGGCCGTATCCGCCGCGCGAACACCGCACCGAGCCGGTGCACCCGCGGCCGTACGACGACCGTCCCGGCAGCGCCGGCTACGAGCACTACGACACCGGCGGTTACGCGGGCGAGCCGCGCATCGACGAGCAGGAAGACGCGCTGCACACCACCGCCGTCCCCGGTGCGGGGTCGGTGCCGAAGCTGCCGAAGAAGCTCACTGTCACGCGGGTCGCCGCGCTGCGCAGCCGTCAGCTGAGCGGGCAGGCGATCGGCGCGTTCCAGCGCGCCACCAAGGCAGACGGCGCGGACAAGTCCGGTCTCACCTCGCTGATGTACGCGGTGATGCTGAACTACGCCAGCGACGCCGCGATGGCGATCGCGCTGGCCAACACGCTGTTCTTCGCCGCGACCAGCGGCGAGAGCAAGGGCAAAGTCGCTCTGTACCTGCTGATCACGATCGCGCCGTTCGCGCTCGTCGCGCCGGTGATCGGCCCGGCGCTGGACCGGATCCAGCGCGGCCGGCGGCTCGCGATGTGCGTCGCGTCGATCGGGCAGGGCCTGATGGCGGTCGTGATGGCGCTGCACTTCGACGACTGGCTGCTGTACCCGGCGGCGCTCGGGATGATGGTGCTGTCGAAGTCGTTCACCGTGCTGAAGGCGGCGGTCACGCCGCGCGTGGTGCCGCCGGAGATCACGCTGTCGAAGACCAACGCGCGGATCACCGTGTTCGGCCTCATCGCGGGCGGCGCGTTCGGTGCGCTGGCCAGCGGGGTGAGCAGCCTGAGCAACTCCTCGGGCGCGCTGTGGTTCACCGCCGCGATCTGTGTGGCCGCGGCCGTGCAGTCGATGCGGATCCCGGCGTGGGTCGAGGTGACCGAGGGCGAGGTCCCGACGTCGCTGTCCGCGCGGCCGGAGCCGAAGCAGAAACGACAGCGGCAGCCGATGGGCCGGCACATCGTCGTTGCGTTGTGGGGCAACGGTTCCGTACGCGTGCTAACAGGGTTCCTGATGATGTTCGCGGCCTTCGCGGTGAAGGCGCAGACCGAACACGCCGGGCACAGTCCGTTCGTACAGCTGCTGTTGCTGGGCATCATCGGCGCGGCGGCCGGAGTGGGCGGGTTCGTCGGCAACGCGCTGGGTTCGCGGCTGCACTTCGGTTCGGCAGACCAGGTGATCGTGGCGTGCGTGGCGGCGTGTGTCGTGACGACGTTGGTCGCGACGCTGCTGCCCGGCCTCGCCACGGCGGCGATCGTGGGCCTAATCGGCGCGACGGCCAGCGCGCTGGCGAAGATCAGCCTCGACGCGGTGATCCAGGAGGATCTGCCGGAACAGTCCCGCGCGTCGGCGTTCGGGCGTTCGGAGACGGTGCTGCAGCTGTCGTGGTGCTTCGGCGGCGCGGTCGGTTTGCTGCTGCCGCCGACGTACTGGATCGGGTTCCTGGTCGTGACGCTGCTGCTGGCGGTCGGGCTGACGCAGACGTTCCTGGTGCAGCGCGGCGGATCGCTGCTGCCCGGGCTCGGCGGCAACCGCCCGCTGCGCCCGGAGCCGACCGGCAGCTTCCCCGCTCCGGGGGCCGGCCGGGGCCGCCGGTAATCTCGGGACATGCGACGTTCCCGGGTGATGGCCGTGCTCGCGGCCGGTGGTTTCGCGGTGGCCGGCTGTTCCGCGCCGGGCCCGGCCGAGGTGACTTTCTACGCCGACGGGCACACGATCACCGCCGCGCCGATCGGCAACTGCGACATCAAATCGGGCGTCTGCGCGGCCAACCCCGGCGCGACGGGCAAGCTCAAGGTGCGGCCGGGCCGCTCGGTGCAGATCTCGGTGCCGAAGGAGATCGCCGAGACGCCGTGGAAGGTCACCGTGCAGTACGTGAACAGCAAGGGCGAGCCGCAGCCGCTGAAGGAGGACATCATCACCTCCCGCGACCGCTACGCCTACACCGCGACCCCGCCCGCGAAGGACGACCAGATCGTGGTGGTCGAGATCGCGCAGGCGTCGGTGATCAGCCGCACCGGCGACCCGAACGACGCCGAAGCGGTCACGACCGCGCTGTGGTCACTGCAGGTGCAGCCCGCCTGACCGACACGGTGAAGGGCTCCTGGCCGGAATTCCCGCCAGGAGCCCTTTCACGATTTTCAGGCTTATGCGCGGCTGATCACGGGTCGAGGTCGCGCGCGACCGCGCGCATGATCTCCGCGATCTGCTTGGTGTTCTTGCGATCCGGGTACCGGTTGCGCCGCAGGTCCGGCTGGACCTTCAGCTCAAGCAGCTTGATCATGTCCTCGACGAGGCCGTGCAGCTCCTCCGCGGGACGGCGGCGCGCCTCGGCGACCGACGGCGGCGGATCCAGCAGCCGAACCGACAGCGCCTGCGGCCCGCGCCGGCCGTCGGCCACGCCGAACTCGAGCCGCTGCCCGGCCTTCAGGCCCTCGACGCCGTGGGGCAGGGCGGCCTTGCGGATGTAGACGTCGGCGCCGCCGTCCTGCGTGACGAAGCCGAACCCCTTCTCCGCGTCGTACCACTTGACCTTGCCGGTCGGCACTTCCCTCACCAGTCCTTCTGCTGTGCAGGTCACGACGAACGCGCCCCGAGCGATCTCGAGGCGCGCGTCCGACAAGCGTATCTCGACACAGGCGCTGGGGAGAAGCGGATACTCCCGTTACCCTCACCGCATGGAGAACGCAGCGAAGCAGACCGGCAAACCGATCCTCATGCGGCTCGGCATCGGCCTGTTCGCCATCGGCATGCTCGCGGTGGCGACGGTGTTCGTGATGTTCGCCGCCGGACTCGAAAACCTGCCGGTCTGGCTCAGCGCGGCCGCCGGGGTGATCACGCCGCTCGGGCTGCTGCTCGGGCTGATCGCGCTGATCAAGGAAGCCCGCGCCGGAAAGCACGGCTAACCAGCGGTCCAGCCCCGCGCGCGCGACCGCTCCGCTTCGGCCGGGCTCCGACTCGACGCGCACAGCCCGCTCAGCCTTAACCGGCCTGCGACTCGACCAGTTCGACCCGCGCAGCCCGAGCCACCCCGGCTGACCTGCGGCACGACCGGCTCAACCGCGCCACCCGGCACCTCGTCAACCGCTCTGCGGCTCAACCAGCTCAGCCCGCTCCGCCTGGGCTGGGCCGAGGCTCGCCCGGCTCCACCCGTGCAGCCTCAGCTCGTCCGCGGCCCGACCGGCTCAACCTCCGCAGCCACGCCATCCGGCACCGCCTCGGCTGGGCTGGGCCTCATCCGACTCCACCCGTGCAGCCTCAACCAGCCTGCGTCCCGGCCAGCTCAACCCACGTAGCCCACGCCACCCGCTTCGCCTCGGCTGGCCCGCGACTCGACCTCAGCCCGGCCCGCGCAACCCGCACAGCCTCAACCGGTCCGCGCCCCAGCCAGCTCAACCCACGCAGCCCGAACCACCCGCGCCACCCGGCTCAGCTGACGACGGCAACCGCTTCACCTAGCTCCCAGCTCACACCGCCGTCTCCACAAAGGTCCGCGCGAACCAGTCCGGGAACTCGATCAGCGAGTCGAACACCACGTCGGCACCCTCCTCAGCCAGCTCCTCGCGGGTGCACGGCCCAGTCGCCACACCGACCGAAATCGCACTGGCCGCTCGCGCACCTCGCACATCGCCGAGATGGTCGCCGACGTACGCCCGCGCCTCGTGTTCCAGCAAGGCCGCGCCTTTCTGCGTGGACCACAGCTCACCGACCAGATCGTCGACCTCCAGGCCCAGCGCGTCGATGTGCATCTGCGCGTTGGGCCCGTACTTCCCGGTGACCACGAGCGTGCGCCCGCCCGCCGCCCGGACCGCGTGCAGTGCCTCGGCCGCGCCGGGCAGCGCGACCGTGCTTGGCACGACCACCTCCGGGTACAGCTCGCGGAACTGCCAGATCAGCTCGGGGATCCGGTCCTCGGGCGCGCCGAAATCGCGCAGCGCCTGATCGAGCGGCGGCCCGAGGTTCGCGGCGAACGCCTCTCCGTCGAACGGCAGCCCGGACTTCTTGCCCAGCGCGTTCATCGCCGCGACCATGCCCGGCCGCGGGTCGATCAAAGTCATGTCGAGGTCGAACCCCACCGTGATGCCCACGTCCCACACGGTAGCCGCCCCCACCGACAGTTCCGGGGAGCCGCTGTACACGTGCACCATCCAGGTAAAGCTTCTTGACACAGATTCATCCTGTGTCAAGCTGGCGATGTGACCAGCTTCACCGAGCGGACCAAGGCGACGCTGCGCGAGGCGCTGCTGGACGCGGCCGCGGACCTGCTCCCCGACCGCGGCCACCAGGGCCTCCGGATGGCCGATGTCGCCGCGAAAGCCGGGGTCAGCAGGCAGACGGTCTACAACGAGTTCGGCAGCAAGGCGGCGCTCACCCAGGCCGTCGCGCTGCGCGTCGCGGCGGAATTCCTCGACGGCATCCGCTGCCGGTTCGAGGACGCGGAGAGTTTGCTCACGGGCATCCGCGGGGCGGTCGTCTACACGATCGAACACGCCAGGGAGAACCGGCTGATCGCGGCGGCGCTCGGCACCGAGGCCGGCGAGGATCTGCTTCCCCTGCTGACCTCGCGCGGCGAGCCGATCCTCACCGCGGCGGCCGATCTCGCGGCACAGCAGTACCTGACGCTCGAACCCCGGCTCACGGCGGAGGCCGCGGCGCTGCTCGCCGAAACGGTGGTCCGGCTGTC
Source organism: Amycolatopsis sp. WGS_07 (assembly GCF_045278895.1). Classification (NCBI taxonomy): domain Bacteria; kingdom Bacillati; phylum Actinomycetota; class Actinomycetes; order Pseudonocardiales; family Pseudonocardiaceae; genus Amycolatopsis; species Amycolatopsis sp. WGS_07. Next base: position 1,844,252 of record NZ_CP136053.1, read on the forward strand.
GCTCAGCCATCTGGTGCTGCCGACGCATTCCGCACCCGAGGCCGCGGACTCGGTGCTCGCGGTGCTCGCCCCCGCCATCGACCAATTCGTCCACAATGGAGTGAAACGAGAGGGCCAGTCATGACCGAGACGCTTCCGGAGCTGCGCAGCGGATTCTCGTCCCTGCGCAAGGGCGGGCTGAACTGGGACTCGTTCCCGTTGCGGCTGTTCGTCAAGGGCAACAAGAAGTTCTGGAACCCGGCGGACCTCGACTTCAGCCGGGAACGCGAGGGCTGGGAAAGCCTGACGCCCGAACAGCAACGCTCCACCACCTACCTCGTGGCGCAGTTCATCGCGGGCGAGGAGGCGGTGACCGAGGACATCCAGCCGTTCATGCGCGCGATGTCGTCGACCGGCCGGTTCGGCGACGAGATGTACCTGACGCAGTTCTGTTTCGAGGAGGCCAAGCACGTCGAGGTCTTCCGGCGCTGGATGGACGCCGTCGGACTGGACGACGACCTGCACTCCTATGTCGCGGAAAACCCGCACTACCGCAAGCTTTTCTACGAGGAGCTACCGCAGTCGCTGCGCGCGCTGGAGGACGATCCCAGTCCGCTCAACCAGATCCGCGCGAGCGTGACCTACAACCACGTGATCGAGGGCAGCCTCGCGCTCACCGGGTACTACTCGTGGCAGCTGATCTGCACGCAGAACCAGATCCTGCCGGGAATGCAGGAATTGGTGCGCCGCATCGGCGACGACGAGCGCCGCCACATGGCGTGGGGCACGTTCACCTGCCGCCGGCACGTCGCCGCGGACGACGCGATGTGGGACGCCGTGCAGGAACGGATGGGCGAACTGCTGCCGCACGCGCTCGGCATGATCCAGTGGGTGCAGGACCAATTCGAGGAAGTCCCGTTCGACAACGACCCCGAGGAATTGATCCAGTACGCCGCCGATCGCGCCCAGCGCCGCCTCGGTGCGATCGAATCGGCCCGGGGCACGCCGGTCGAGCAGATCGACCTCGACTACTCGCCCGAACAACTCGAAGACACCTTCGGCGAAGAAGACGAAAAGGCGCTCGCCGAAGCCGCCGCGGCCGCGTCTGCCTGACCTAGACCGGCGGCCGTCCACATCGGACGGCCGCCGCTTGGGGTCACGCGTGCTTCTGCGCCGCCGCCTGCTCCAGCCCGAGCAAAGTCACCGACTGCTGGCGCATTTCGACCTTGCGCACCTTGCCGGTCACCGTCATCGGGAATTCCTCGACCACGTGGATGTAGCGCGGGATCTTGTAATGCGCCAGTTTGCCCTGGCAGAACTCGCGCACCGCTTCGGCGGTCAGCGGCTCCGCGCCCTCGCGCATCCGGATCCAGGCCATCAATTCCTCGCCGTACTTGACGTCCGGTACGCCGATCACCTGCGCGTCCAGCACATCCGGGTGGGTGTAAAGGAATTCCTCGATCTCGCGCGGGTAGATGTTCTCGCCGCCGCGGATCACCATGTCCTTGATCCGGCCGGTGATGTTGATGTATCCCTCGTCGTCCATAATCGCGAGGTCGCCGGTGTGCATCCAGCGCGCGGCGTCGATCGCCTCGGCAGTCTTTTCCGGTTCCTCCCAATAGCCGAGCATCACCGAATAGCCTCGGGTGCACAATTCGCCGGGCGTGCCGCGCGGCACGGTCAGGCCGGTGTCCGGATCGACCACTTTGGACTCCAGATGCGGCCCGACCCGGCCGACCGTGGACACCCTGCGCTCCACCGAATCGTCGGCGCGGGTCTGCGTGGACACCGGCGACGTCTCGGTCATGCCGTAGCAAATGGATACCTCGGTCATCCCCATCCGGTCGATGACCTGCTTCATCACCTCGACCGGACAAGGCGAACCGGCCATGATGCCGGTGCGCAGCGAGCCGAGGTCGAACGTCTCGAACTCCGGGTGGTTCAGTTCGGCGATGAACATCGTGGGCACGCCGTAAAGCGACGTGCAGCGCTCGGCGGCGACCGCGGCGAGCGTCGCCTTCGGGTCGAACGCCGGGGCCGGGATGACCATGCACGCGCCGTGGCTGGTGCACGCGAGATTGCCCATCACCATGCCGAAACAGTGGTAGAAGGGCACCGGGATGCACACCCGGTCCTCCTCGGTGTAATTGCACAGTTCGCCGACGAAATAGCCGTTGTTGAGGATGTTGTGGTGGCTGAGCGTCGCGCCCTTGGGGAAACCGGTGGTACCCGAGGTGTATTGGATGTTGATCGGATCGTCCGCGGAAAGCGCGGCCTGCGATTGGGCGAGCCGGGCCGGGTCGCCGCCGCGGCCGGATTCCATCAGCTCCGTCCACGAGGAGGTGCCGAGCAGCACGACCGCCTCGACGCCGGGACAATTCGGCCGCACTTCCTCGATCATCGCGGCGTAATCGGACGTCTTGAACTTGTCCGCGGCCACGAGCATCCGGATGCCCGCCTGGTTGAGCACGTACTGCAATTCGTGCGAACGGTAGGCCGGGTTGATGTTGACCAGGATCGCGCCGATTTTCGCCGTCGCGTATTGGAGGAACGTCCATTCCGCCCGGTTCGGCGACCAGATGCCGACGCGGTCGCCCTTGCCGATGCCGGACGCGAGCAGCCCGTGCGCGAGCGTGTCGACCTCGGCGGCGAGTTCGCGGTAGGTCCAGCGGGTGCCTGCTTCACGGTCGACGAGCGCGTCCCGGTCGCCGAACGCGGCCACCGTGCGGTCGAAATTGTCCCCGATCGTGTCGCCGAGCAGGGGGACGCTGGAGGTCCCGGAGGCGTAACTCGGCAGTGCAGGCGCGTCAGGCATGGGTGCCTCCCGTGGCGGTCTTCTTCGACGACGATGAGTCTAAGCTCGATTTCGGACCTTTCCGCCACCCTCGTTATGGGGTGGGCTCGCACGAGCGGCTGATGGTCGTACGCGTTCCGCTACCCTCGGTGCGGGTTGTATCGCGCACGAGGGGACTGGGACGTTGCCAGAGGAATTCTCCCTGGGCTGGACCGAGACCGACGTGGCCGTGCGGCGCACCGGGCTGCCCGCGTCGTGGCATCCGTTCGAGATCCGCAGCGCGGGCGCGACGATGACCGAGCACAACCGGCTGGCCGAGGAGGCCTGGACCGCGCTGCGCGCCCGTGGCCTCGCCGACGCGGAGAAACTCGACCGGGACGTCGAAGCGACCCTGCGCGCCTGGACGAGGCCGGACGTGCTGATCATCGTGCGCGCGGCCGAACTGCCGTCCGGGACCGTGCTGTACCGCGCGTGCATCGGCGAGGGGCTCGGCGTGTTCTCCGAACAGGTCGACGACGGGCTGCGCTTCCGCCAGGTCCGGCCCGAACGGCTGGTGGACCTGGTGCTGAGCATGTTCCCGCCCTATCCGGCGCTGCCGGTGTCCCCGGTGGCGATCACCCAGGCCCCGCCGCCGAAACGCGACGCCGAGGCGCCCGCCCCGTCCCGCCGGGACCGCGACGCGCTGGCGGGGTACTCGCAGTGGCCGCTGCACCGGCACGGAACCGTGGAACTCTCGATGCGGCCAGGACAAGGCACGCTGCGCCCGGTCTCGACGGCGACGTTCGTCGACACCGACGGCGGGCGGTACCTGACGTTTTCGGAACCCCTGTCCGACGGCGGCTTCCGGCTGCACTTCACCCCGTCCACCGGTGCGCACCTGCGGAAATGGCTGCTGGAAACGATCGAAGAGGGCGTGCGCTGAGAATTCAGGGCTAAACCCCGATGTCCGCACCCGCTCGACCGGGCAGGATCGGCCTCATGGATTTCCATCTAGTCGACGCCTTCACCGACCAGGCCTTCGCCGGCAACCCGGCAGGCGTCGTCGTGCTCGAACAACCCGCTGACGCCAGATGGATGCAGCAAGTCGCGGCGGAGATGAAGCACTCCGAGACCGCCTTCGTCGTCAACACCGGCGAAGGAGCGAAATCGCTCCGCTGGTTCACCCCGACCGACGAGGTCTCCCTCTGCGGGCACGCCACCATCGCGGTCACGCATGTGCTTGGCGGGCACCAGGTTTACGAGACCCTCAGCGGCCAGCTCACCTGCACCAAGGCCGACGGCTGGATCGACATGGACTTCCCCGCCGACCCGCCCGTCGAGACCGGCGAAAACCTCTCGCACATCCTCGACGCGCCCGTGAAGTTCACCGGGCGGACCCGCGAGAACCTCTTCGCGGTGCTCGAAAGCGTCGAGGCTGTCCAGAACGCCAAGCCCGACCTCGCCGCCCTCCTCGGCACCTGGACCGGACGGCTCATCATCACCGCGCGAGGCGACGACTTCGTCAGCCGGTTCTTCGGACCCGGCGTAGGCGTCGACGAGGATCCCGTCACCGGATCCGCGCACTGCTCGCTGGCCCCGTACTGGGCTGAGCAGCTGGGCAAAACCACGCTCGTCGGACAGCAAATCTCGGCAAGGGGAGGCACCGTGCGCACCGAAATCCGCGACGACCGCGTGTTGCTGCGCGGGAAGGCCGTGACCGTGCTGAGTGGGGAGCTGTACGTCTGATGCGACTGATCCTGAACGTAATCTGGCTCGTCCTCGCCGGTTTCTGGATGGCGCTGGGCTACCTGCTGGCCGGAGTCATCTGCTGCATCCTGATCGTCACGATCCCGTTCGGCATCGCGTCGTTCCGGATCGCGAACTACGCGCTGTGGCCGTTCGGCCGGACCGTCATCGACCGGCGCGAGGCCGGGGTCGGTTCTTTCGTGGGCAACGTGATCTGGTTCCTGGTCGCCGGGCTGTGGCTCAGCATCGGCCACCTCGTCACCGGGGTGCTGCAGTGCGTCACGATCATCGGCATCCCGCTGGGACTGGCCAACTTCAAGATGATCCCGATCTCGCTGATGCCGCTCGGCAAGGAGATCGTGGACGCCTGAGGTCCTCTCGCACGACGGTCACGGGCAGCCGGGCCGCGGACTCGTCGCCGAGTCGCGCGGTTCGGCCTCCTCGCTCGGCCGCGGACGAAGACAGGGCGGGTCGACGTCCGGCCACGAGTTCAGCGGCGTGCGGATCGTCATCCTCGCGTTCAGCACCCCTCGCCGCGCGTAATTGATGAAGGCGAGCCGGTCGGCCTCCATGGTGTCCCTGGCCAGGGCCTGGTTCCACCCCACCCATTCGATGGGATCGGTGCTGCCCTCCCACCGGTGCAGGAGTGCGCGCTGGATGCGCGTCGCTTCCTGGATGACGTCCCGGCATACCTCGGTGAGCTTGTCCCGCGCCCAGTGCTGGCGTTGCGTTCGAGTGGTCGCCGTCTCCGGCCAGCGGGTTCCCTCGAACGCCAACCGAAAAATAATTTTGTCTTGACAACTCAAACCATCGGCAGCAGGCTAAGCCGCATGACAACCACCCGAAAGCTGGTCCTGGGTTTCTACGTCTCGCTGGACGGCAAGAGCGCCGACGCCGACAACGGCATCCGGGACGTCATGATGTCGATCGACGACCCCGAGCAGGAGAGATACTTCGTCGACCGGCTATGGGAGGCCGGTGCCTTCCTCATGGGCCGCAACACTTACGAGGCCATGGCGGGCTTCTGGCCCGCCTCCGACCACCCCTCGGCCCAGGCTATGAACGAGATCCCGAAGGTCGTCTTCTCCAGCACCCTCACCACCGCCGGTTGGCCCGAGACCCGGATCGCCAGCGGAGACCTCGCCGAGGAAATCGCCAAGCTCAAGGCCGAGCCGGGCAAGGATCTCGTCGCCGCGGGCGGCACCGCGTTCCTGCACTCGCTGATCAAGCTCGGCGTCGTCGACGAGTACCGGCTCTGGGTGCTGCCCGCCGTCACCGGCAAGGGCGCGGCGCTGTTCCCGGAGCTGGACGAGGCGCGGCGGCTGCGGCTGGTGAAGAGCACGGCCTTCCCGTCCGGGATCCTCGAACTGTGTTACGCCCCGGCGGACTAATCCTCCGGCTCGAAGGGCAGCTTCACCACGAGGCACGGACCGCCGACGAACAATCCGCCGTCGATGCCCAGCGCCTTCCCGCCCGCGTAGAGGTACGGGCCTTCGATCTGCGTCGGATGGATGCCCAGCTGGTCGGCGATCACGCTGTGCCCGTGCACGATCCGCGAGCCGCCCAGGGCGGCCAGCAGCCGGTCGGCGTTTTCCTCGCCGTCCGGGCCGCGGAAGGCGTAGCGGGTGGTCATCCGACGCCACACGTCCCACCAGGCCTCGATGTTGCTGCCGGACAGGATGTCGTAGGCAGTTGCGTTGATCGTGTCGAGGTCCTCGCCCCAGTCGAGGTACTCGAGGGTGTCCGAGTGCAGCAGCAGGTGGTCCTCGTCGACCGCGACCAGCGGGCGTTCGGTGAGCCACTCGATGTGCTCGGGGGTGAGCCGGTCCTGGTCCGACAGCAGGCCGCCGTTGATCTCCCAGCTGCGCGCGAAACTGCGCGGGCCGAAGTCGGACGGCACCGGGCGGTCGCCGAAGTGGTACATCCCCAGCAGCAGGATCTCGTGGTTGCCGAGCAGCATCTGCACCGAACCGCCCGCCTCGGCCGCCTGCTCCTGCAGCTCGCGCACGAGGTCGATGACGCCGACGCCGTCCGGGCCGCGGTCGGTGAAGTCGCCGAGGAACCACAGCCGGTCGGTGACGCCGGCCCAGTTGCCGTCGCTGTCGACCAGGCCCTCGGCGCGCAGTGCGTCAACCAGGGCGTCCCGGTGCCCGTGGACGTCGCCCACCACATAGACGCTCATTGTTCGACGATATGCCCTGCTCCCGGGCGGTGGGCGGTCAGCCTTCGCCGAACGGGTCCAGCGTTCGCCCGATCAGGTCGGCGACCGAGCCGATCACCTTCGTCGGCCGGTACGGGTAATTCTCCACCGAATCCTCGTTCGAGATGCCGGTGAGCACCAGGATGGTCTGCAGCCCGGCCTCGATCCCGGAGTGCACGTCGGTGTCCATCCGGTCGCCGATCATGAGCGTCGACTCCGAATGCGCGCCCAGCCGGCGCAGCGCCGAGCGCATCATCAGCGGGTTCGGCTTGCCGACGTAATACGGCGAGCGGCCGGTGGCCTTCTCGATCAGCGCCGCGACCGATCCGGTGGCGGGCATCGAGCCCTCGACGCTCGGGCCGGTCGCGTCCGGGTTGGTCGCGATGAACTTCGCGCCGCCCTCGATCAGCCGGATCGCGCGGGTGATCGCGCTGAAACTGTACGTGCGGGTCTCGCCGAGCACGACGTAGTCCGGATCGCGTTCGGTCAGCACGTAGCCGACCTCGTGCAGCGCGGTGGTGAGCCCGGCCTCGCCGATCACGAACGCCGAGCCGTTCGGGCGCTGCGAGGCGAGGAACTTCGCGGTGGCCAGCGCCGAGGTCCAGATGGACTCCTCGGGAATGTCCAGACCAGTGCGCAGCAGCCGCGCGCGCAGGTCGCGCGGGGTGTAGATCGAGTTATTGGTGAGCACAAGAAAATCGATACCGTTGCCGCGCAGTTCGGCGAGGAACTCGTCCGCCCCCGGGACGAGATGTTCCTCCTTGACCAGCACACCGTCCATGTCGGAGAGATACGTCCACCGGCCTTCGCTCATGCGCGAAAACCTATCACGCGCGCGAGACACCTGCGGCATACGACGAAAACGGCTACAGTGGAAATTGCCGGTAACGCGAGGGGAGTCGCGCTTCCGGTTACCGAGGGGGCTCGGGGGAATCTGTTTAGTAAGCACCGGTGTATTCGCCGTTGCGCCATTCTTCGCGCCCCTTGCCGTTGAAGGGGGATAATCTGATGACCGAAATCGTCGACCGCCCGTCCACCGCGGGCCCGACCGACGACCCCACCTGGGGTCTCACCAAGTTCCTTGACCCACTGCCCGTTCCACCGGTGCTGCGGCCGCCGTGGTGGGGACAGGACATGATCACCATTCCGATGGTGACCAAGCAGCAGCGGCTGCACTCGCAATTGCCGCCGACTACATTGTGGACCTACGCGGGACAATTCCCGGGGCCGACAATCGAAGTCCGCAGCGGGAAACAACTGCGGATTTCGTGGTCGAACGAAATAGAAGGCAAGTTCCCGTTGCTCGCCGTCCAGGGCCCGGCGAGGGACAAGCCGACCGAGCGCCCCGGCAGCGACCTCGGCAAGCCCGGCTACAAGATCGTCGACGGGGTGGCCGAGCTGCCCGCCTGGACCGTGGTGCACCTGCATGGCGCCCGTACGAACGCGGGCAACGACGGCTGGGCGCACAACGCCGGTCTCGAGGGGACTTCGCAGCTCACCGAGTACCAGAACCGGCAGCAGGCGATGCCGCTCTGGTACCACGACCACGCCATGGCGATCACCCGCTTCAACGTCCACACCGGCCTGGCCGGGATGTACCTCATCCGGGACGACGAGGAGGACTCGCTCGACCTGCCCCGCGGCGATCGCGAGATCCCGCTGATCCTCGCCGACCGCAACCTCGACACCGACGCCGACGGCAGGCTCACCGGGCAGCTGCTGTACAAGTTCGCGTACCTGGAGAACGGGACGATGCTCCCGTTCTCCGGTCCGTTCACCCTGGTCAACGGCGTGATCTGGCCGCATCTCGACGTGTCCGCACGGTGGTACCGCTTCCGGCTGCTCAACACGGCCAACGCGCGGTTCTACACGCTGAACCTCGTCGACGAGAACAACGTGCCGCACAACGAGGCGGTCCGCCTGATCGGCACCGACGGCGGCCTGCTGCCCGCTCCCGCGGAGCTGCCGTCCGGCGGGCTGCGGGTCGCGCCCGCCGAACGGTTCGACGTGCTGATCGACTTCAGCCGGTTCCGGGGACAGAAGCTCAAGCTGCGCAACACCGCTCCGGGGCTGGGCAGCGTCGAACCGGACGTCATGGAGTTCCGGGTGGACAGCCGGGCGAAGCATGATTCGTTCGAGCTGCCCGAGAAGCTCTCGACGTCCTATGTCCGGATCCAGCACGGCTCGACGCTGCCGAAGGATCACCACCACGTCTGGGTCGCGCTGCTGCTCAACGCGAGCGGCCATCCGGAGATGTGGGACCTCGAAGAGGTCGAGCAGGACCCGGGCGGCAAGGGGATCATCCAGATCAAGGACCCGGCGGGCGGGCTGAAGACGTTCAAGATGATCGGCCGGATCTTCGACGACACCACCGGCATCTTCATCGACCACGACAAATGGGCGGTGTGGAACATCGTGCACGTCGGCGGGCCCGCGCACCCGTTCCACATTCACCTGACCGAGTTCCAGGCGCTCTTCCGGCGCAAGTTCGCCTCGACGTTCGACCCGGCGGCCGAACGCACGACCGCGCCGATCGACGGCTTCACCGATCTGCCGCTGGAGAAGTACGAGGAGGGCTGGAAGGACACGATCATCGTGGAGGCCGGCCAGTGGGTGAGCGTCGCGGGCCAGTTCGGCGGCGGCACCGGCGAGTTCATGTACCACTGCCACATCCTCGACCACGAGGACGAGGGCATGATGCGGCCGTTCGTCGTGCACCCGCCGGAGGTGGCGAAGTTCCACGTCCACCCGGGCGGCGGCCACCACCACGACGGCTGACCAGGGGGATGAGCGCCCCCACGCCGCATGGGGGCGCTCGGGTCAGGAGGCCGCGGCCGGGTGTACCGCCACGGTCGCGGCCTTCACCGACAACGTCACCGCCGAGCCGGGCTCCAGCGCCAGTTCGGCGACGGCGGCCGGGGTGAGGTCGGCGGTCAGGCCATTCGCCCACCCGGCGCCGGAAGCCCGGACCCGGATCACCGGCCCGTGCGGCTCCAGCGCGGCGACGACGGCGTCGGTCGTGTTGCGCGGGCTGCCTCGATGGTCACCGTCGTGCGGATAAACGGCGACGGCGTTCGGCTCGAACACCGCGACCGCCGCCTCGTCCAGCACGGTGTCCGGGGTCAGCAAGCCCGCCACCACTTCGCCGGACGGCACGCGCAATCCGTCCGGCACCGCCACTCCGGACACCAGGTTCAGCCCGGCGATCCGCGCGGTGAACGCCGTCCGCGGCGCCGCGAGCACCTCGCGGGTCGGCCCGCGTTCGACGATCCGGCCGCCTGCCATCACCGCCACGTGGTCGGCCAATGCCAAGGCGTCCAACGGATCGTGCGTGACCAGCACGGTGGTCGGGCCGTCGCGCAGCACCCGGCGCAGCAGTCCGCGGATCGCCGGTGCCGAGTCCACATCGAGCGCGGCGAACGGTTCGTCCAGCAACAGCAAGTCCGGCGAGGACGCCAGCGCTCGCGCGATCGCCACCCGTTGCTGCTGCCCGCCGGACAGCTGGCTCGGCCGCCGATGCGCGAACTCCGTCGCGTCCACTTCGGCCAGCCACCGCGAGGCGATCTCCCGTGCCTCAGCCCGGCTGGCCCCCGTCGAACGCGGCGAGAAGGCGACATTGTCCATTGCGGACAGATGCGGGAACAGCAACGCGTCCTGGGACAGCAGGCCGATCCGCCGTGCGTGCGGCGGCAGGTCGACGCCGTTCCCGGCCAGCTGCCGGTCGGCGAGCGTGAGGTCGGCCGAGGACACCGGCAGCAGGCCGGCGAGGCTGCCGAGCACCGTCGACTTCCCGGAGCCGTTCGGGCCGAGCAGCGCGAGCACGGTACCGCCGGGCACGGTGAACTCGACGTCGAGCGAGAACTCGCCGCGGGTCAGCGCGAGCCGTGCGGAGAGCGTCACCGCAGACCGCCTTCCCACGACCGCGGCCGCGCGACGGCGATGACCAGGATCGCGACCACGATGAGCAGTAAGGCGAGCGCGACGGCGCTGTCGATGTCCACTTCGGCCTGTGTGTAGACCTCCAGCGGCAGCGTCCGGGTCACACCTTCCAGGCTGCCCGCGAACGTGATGGTCGCGCCGAACTCCCCGAGCGCGCGAGCGAAGCTCAGCACCACGCCGGAGCCCAGCGCGGGAAGCAGCAACGGCAGCGTCACCCGGCGGAACACCGTCCACGGGCGCGCGCCGAGCGTCGAGGCGACCTGTTCGTAGCGGTCGCCGGAGCCGCGCAGCGCGCCCTCCAGGCTGACGACGAGGAACGGCATCGCCACGAACGTCTGCGCGATCACCACCGCGGCCGTCGTGAACGGCACCTGCTCGCCGGTCAGCCAGTTAACGAAAATCCCGAGAAAACCCTTGCGGCCCAACAGGTACAGCAGGGCGAGGCCGCCGACCACCGGCGGCAGCACGAGCGGCAGCAGCACGATCGAGCGCAGCATCCGCACGCCCGGCACCCGGGAGCGGGCCAGCACGACCGCCAGCGGAACGCCGAGCAGCACACAGGCCACTGTGGACAGTGCGGCGGTCACCAGCGACAGCCGGAGCGCGTTCAGCGACGAGGGTGTCACCAGCAGCGACGGCAGCCGGGACAGATCGGACCGGACGAGCAGGCCGACGACCGGCAGCACCACGAGCGCGAGCGCGGCGACGGCGGGGAACCAGAGGATCAGGGGCACCCGGGCGTGCGGCGGCCTGGTCTCGGCCGCCGCGCCCGAGCGCGCCCTACTTGCCAGGGCCAAACCCGATCTTGGCCAGTTCGGCCTTGCCCTCCGCGCCAAGGATGAAGTCGGTGAACTGCTTCGCCAGCGCCGCCTGCGGAGCGTTCTTCACGACCGCGATCGGGTACTGGTTCACCGCGCCCGAGGACTCCGGGAAGTCGACCTTGTCCACTTTGCCCGCCGCCGACGTCGCGTCGGTGACGTACACGAGACCGGCGTCGGCGTCGCCCGACTGGACCTTGGCCAGCACCTGCTTGACGTTCGTCTCCTCGCTCACCGGCTTGAGCGCTTTGCCGCTGCTCTGCTCGACCTTCTGCGTAGCCGCCCCGCACGGCACCTGCTGCGCGCACACGACCACGTTCAGCCCGGGCTTGGTCAGGTCGGCGAAGGTCTTGATGCCCTTCGGGTTCCCCTTCGCCACGGCGATCGCGAGCTTGTTGGTGGCGAACACGCTCGGCTGGCCGTCGATCACGCCGTCCTGCACGGCCTTGTCCATGTTCTTCTGGTCAGCCGAGGCGAACACGTCGGCCTTGGCCCCGTTGTCCAGCTTCTGCACGAGCGACGAGGAACCCTCGTAGTCGAAGGTGACCTTGACGCCCGGGTGCGCGGCCTCGAACTGCTTGCCCAGCACGTTGAACGACTCGGTGAGCGAGGCCGCGGCGAAGACGGTCAGCGTGCCGCCTCCCGGCGCGGGTGCGGACGCGGAACCCGCACCCGGGTTGGAGCTGGGCTGGTCGCTGGAGCTGCAGGCACCGGCGAACAACGCGATCGCCGCGGTTCCGGCGACGGCGACGGCGAGCTTCTTCATCTGGATCCTTCCGGGGTTTCCACCACGACGGTGGTCGCCTTGACCACGGCGACCGCGAGCACGCCCGGGCGCAGCCCGAGTTCGCGGACCGCCTCGGTGCTCATGAGTGACACGACTCGGTGCGCCCCGCACTGCAGCTCGACCTGCGCCATCACCTTGTCGGCGACGACCTCGGTGACCAGCCCGACGAAGCGGTTGCGGGCGGAGCGGCCGACCGCCGACGGATCGTCCGGTTCGCTGGCCTGCGCCCTGGCGAACCCGGCGAGCTGCGCGCCGTCGACGACCTTGCGGCCCGCGGCGTCGTCCGTCGCGGTCAATTGGCCCGCGCGGACCCACCGGCGAACGGTGTCGTCACTTACGCCGAGCAGCCGAGCGGCCTCGGACAACCGAAATTGCGGCATGACCGGAACATTATCCCCGCAGATGCGGAAAAGCTATGCGGGCTGTCCCTTTTCGCGTAACGCTTCGAGCATTGCGAACTGATAACGCCCGATGACTTTCCGTTCTGCGGAAGTGAACTCCGCGAGCACTCCGGCGAGCCCCTCGGCGGTCCGCGCGGAGATGGCGTCAAGCCGTTCGCGACCGGCCTCGGTGATCGTCACGAGCACCTTCCGGCGATCGGCCCGATCGCGTTCGCGACACACCAAACCGGACTTCTCCAGCCGGTCGAGCACCCCGGTCACCGCACCCGTCGACAAGCCGGTGAGCTGCCCGATCCGGCCTGGGGTAAGGGAATCCGCGGTCTGCCCGGCGAGTTCGAGCGCTTGCAGTTCGGTCGCCGAGAGTCCTTCGCCGGCGGCGTCGCGCGCGTACCGGAGGACGGTGTGCGTGCGCAGCCGCGCCGCCAGCGCCACGAAGTGAGTCAGCTCACTATTCGTCTCTCCGGTGTTCACCGAGTGCCTCCACATCGGAACCGAGGGTGGTTTCCAGGTTTTGCGCAAACCTGCCTTTCCTGCCCGCGCAAGCTATCCTGAACACAATGACGGCAGTACATCTCGGGTTTCCTCGCGTCCCCGGCAACCGAGGCCCGTCCGGCACGCCCCGGCCCGAGCACCCCGGTCTCGTCGATTCCTTCGGCCGCGTCGCGACCGACCTGCGGGTCTCCCTCACCGACCGGTGCAATCTGCGCTGCACGTACTGCATGCCCGCCGAGGGCCTCGACTGGATGCCCAGCGACCAGGTGCTCACCGACGACGAGCTGGTCCGGCTCATGCGGATCGCGGTGGAAATGCTCGGTGTCACCGACATCCGGCTCACCGGCGGCGAACCGCTGCTGCGCCCGGGACTGGAGAACATCGTCGAGCGGATCACCGCGCTCGACCCCCGGCCCCGGGTCTCCATGACCACCAACGGGATCGGGCTGGCCAAACGCGCCCCCGGCCTCGTCTCGGCCGGCCTCGACCGGATCAACGTGTCGCTGGACACCATCGACCGCGAGCGCTTCGCCGAGCTGACCCGCCGCGACCGGCTGCCGCACGTGCTGGCCGGCCTCGCCGCCGCCCGCGACGCCGGGCTGTCGCCGGTGAAGATCAACTCGGTGCTGATGCGCGGCTACAACGAGCACGAGGCGGTGCCGCTGCTGCGGTTCTGCCTCGAAGAGGGCTACCACCTGCGGTTCATCGAGCAGATGCCGCTGGACGCGCAGCACGGCTGGAACCGCCGCGACATGATCACCGCCGAGGAGATCCTCGCGATGCTCGGCGAGGCCTTCACGCTCAGCCCGTTCCCCGCTCCACGCGGCGGCGCGCCCGCTGAGCGCTGGCTGGTTGACGGCGGACCGGGCGACGTGGGCGTGATCGCGTCGGTGACCAGGCCGTTCTGCTCGGCCTGCGAGCGCACCCGGCTGACCGCCGACGGAGCCGTCCGCTCCTGCCTGTTCTCGAACGACGAGACGGACCTGCGTTCCCTCGTGCGCGCGGGCGCGCGCGATGAAGAGGTGGCGGACGCCTGGCGGGACACGATGTGGCGCAAGCTCGCGGGCCACGAGATCAACGAGGCCGGCTTCGCGCAGCCGATCCGGCCGATGAGCGCGATCGGCGGTTAAGCCATGACCTCTTCTTCTGTGCCCGCTTCCCCGGTGACAGTCGTCGTCCGGTATTTCGCCTCGGCGCGGGCCGCGGCGGGCACCGAAGAGGAGAAGGTGGAGCTGACGGCGGGCGCGACCGTCGCGGATGCCGTGCAGGTGCTGCGCGAGCTGCACCCCGGGCAACTTTCCCGCGTTCTCGACGCGGCGAGCTTCCTGGTCAACGAGGTGGCGGTACGCGATCGGGGCCGCGCGCTCAGTGATGGCTCCCACCTGGACGTCCTCCCGCCGTTCGCCGGCGGATGAGCTGCCGGAAACCCCTCGTTCGCCCGGCTGAGCGCGCCGCTGTCCGGCGCGGCCGCCGTTTCCGGCCGATTGGTCCGGACCACGGCGAATGGCGGCACTGGCGCGCTGAGCGGTCATTCCTCTTTATCCCTACTCTCCGAAGTGTTTCGCTCACGGCGTATTTGCGCAGCTCAAAGAACCACTCGGCGGGCAGTGGCCGGCAGTTGACGAGTGGTTTAGAGTGCGCCGCCTTATCTGCTGCGAATGGCCCCTTGACGCCTTATCGACGTGACCCAAGCCTCACGATCCGTGAAATATCTCGGCAAGAAAACGGCCAGATAACGACGCTCTGACCAGCACAAACAAGCGGATCGAGACAGGTTGCGTGCCGTTACTGTGACGTAGGTCACACCCCGAATGATTTCCGATCACGGCGCGAATTACGTACCGTCGCTTTTCGGTTGGCCCCGACCGACCACGCAACACCGGGAATCCGTAGCGCCCAGCTCTGTCCAACGGATCCCCGGACCCATACCCCGAGCGAAAGCATTTCCGGACAGAGACGAGGGGACGAAGACGGCGCGTCGTGCGACGTCCGCGTCAGCCGGCCGGCAACGGACGGACGGGCTCCCAACCCGACCCGCAGCATCGTGCTCGTAGGCGCAGGAATCGAGAAGTTTCAGATGTCTTACCGAGGCAAGCACCGCAAGATGTCCGCCGCCACCCGCACCATCGCCCGTGTCGCAGTCGCGGGTATCGCGGTCGGCGCCCCCTCGCGATCGCCGCGACCCCCGCGTCGGCGACCAACTGGGACGCCATCGCGCAGTGCGAGAGCGGCGGCAACTGGAGCACCAACACCGGAAACGGCTACTACGGTGGCCTCCAGTTCACCCAGAGCACCTGGAAGGCCTACGGCGGCACCGGCAGCCCGCAGGGCGCGTCGCGTGAGCAGCAGATCGCCGTCGCCGAGCGCGTCATGCAGGGCCAGGGCCCGGGCGCGTGGCCGGTGTGCAGCAAGAAGGCCGGCAGCTCGGCCTCCTCGCACAAGGCCACCCCGAAGAAGAGCACCGCCAAGAAGGCTCCGAAGCAGAAGAGCGTCGCCCCGAAGAAGGTCACCCAGCCGGTCGCCGCGCTGGTGGCGAACTCCAACCCGAACGGTGACTACACCGTCAAGGCTGGCGACACGCTCTCGAAGATCGCCAAGGAGCACAACATCCAGGGCGGTTACCAGAAGCTGCAGGACCTGAACAAGCAGTACGTGTCGAACGCGAACTTCATCGTGGTCGGCCAGAAGCTCGCCACCAAGTGAACCCTGGCCTCCTCGTGAGGCTGGTTCCGGCGCAGCCGCTGCTGTGACAGAACGCCCGAAGGGCCCCACCGCGTCAATTCCCCTGGCGGTGGGGCCCTTCGTCGTGTCCGGGCCGCTGAACGGCTACTCGCGCGGGATCAGGGCGAGTTGACCCATTCGTCGGTGCCGTCGGTGAAGTGCTGGTGCTTCCACACCGGAAGCCGCGCCTTCACCTCGTCCACCAGCTCCGCGCACGCGGTGAACGCCTGGCCGCGGTGCTCGGCGGCGACCGCGCAGGCGAGCGCGACGTCGCCGATGGTCAGCGCGCCGACGCGATGGCTCACCGCCACCGCCCGCACGCCCTTCCAGCGCGCCGCCAGGTCGTTGACCACCTCGGCGAGCACGTCGCGGGCCGTCGGATGGCCTTCGTAGGTCAGATCGCGCACGCCCTTGCCGCCGTCGTGGTCGCGGACCACGCCGGAGAACGTGACCACGGCACCAGCCGCGGCGTCCTCCACCAGCTGTGCGTGTTCCTCGACCGACAGCGGCTGATCGCTCACGTCGGCCCGCAGGATCCGGACCGGCGGGCCGGACGGTGCCGCCTCGCGCGGGTGGTCTCCACCGGCGAGCTGGTCCACCGCGTGGTCGAGGATGTCCGTCAGCACCCGCAGGCCGTCCTTCACGCCGCCGCTCGACCCCGGCAGGTTCACCACCAGGGTCCGGCCCGCGACTCCGGCCACGCCGCGCGACAGCACCGCGGTGGGCACCTTCGGCAGCCCGGCCGCGCGGATCGCGTCCGCGACGCCGGGCAGCTCGTAGTCCAGCACCGCGCGGGTGACGTCCGGGGTCCGGTCGGTCGGCGAGATGCCGGTGCCGCCGGTCGTGAGGATCACCTGCACACCGTCGGCCACCGCGGCCCGCAGCGCGACGCCCACCGGGTCGCCGTCCTCGACGACGACCGGCGGCGGCACGTCGTAGCCGCGGTCGGCCAGCCAGGAGACGAGCACCGGGCCGGTCTTGTCCTCGTAAACGCCTCGTGCGGCCCGGTTGGACGCGACGATGACGCGCGCGGTCTTGGTCATGGCCGCTCCCAGGTTCCGGTCTTGCCGCCGTCCTTGCGCAGCAGCCGCACGTTGTCGAGCGTCGCGGCCGGGTCGACGGCCTTGATCATGTCGTGCAGCGTCAGCCCGGCGACCGCGACGGCGGTGAGCGCCTCCATCTCGACGCCGGTGACGTCCTTGGTCTTGGCCGTCGCGCTGATGTGCACCGCGGCACCGTCCAGTTCGAACTCCACCTTGACCCCGGACAGCGCGATCTGATGGCACAACGGGATCAGCTCGGGCACGCGTTTGGCGCCCATGATCCCGGCGATCCGCGCGGTCGCCAGCGCGTCGCCCTTGGGAAGGCCGTTGGCCGAAAGCAGGCCGACGACCTCCGTTGTGGTGTGGACGGTCCCGCCGGCGAGCGCGGTGCGCGCGGACGCCGTCTTGCCGGAAACGTCGACCATCCGGGCGGCGCCGGACTCGTCGACATGGCTGAGTTCACTCACGCCAGCGAGGCTACTGTGCCCTTTCCGCCCGCACCGCGTTGCGCACCGCTTCGGCGACGGCCGGGGCCACCGCGTTGTCGAACACGCTCGGCACGATGAACGACGCGTTGAGCTTGCCGTTGTCCACCACGTCGGCGATCGCGTCGGCGGCGGCCAGCAGCATGTTGTCGTCGATGTTGTGCGCGGCGGCGTCGAGCAGACCGCGGAAGACGCCGGGGAACGCCAGGACGTTGTTGATCTGGTTCGGGAAGTCGCTGCGGCCGGTGGCGACGACCGCGGCGTGCTTCTGCGCTTCCAGCGGGTCGATCTCCGGGTCCGGGTTGGCCAGCGCGAAGACGACCGCGTCGTCGTTCATCGTGGCGACCTGCTCGGCGCCGAACAGGTTCGGGGCCGAAACGCCGATGAAGACGTCCGCGCCGACCAGCGCGTCGTGCAGCGTGCCGGACTTGCGGTCCTTATTGGTGTGCTCGGCGATCCAGGTCAGGTTGTCGTCGAGGTTGCCGCGCTCGGGGTAGACGATGCCGTCGATGTCGGCGGCCACGATGTCGCCCGGGTTCTTGCGCAGCAGCAGGCGGATGATCGCCGAACCGGCCGCGCCGACGCCGCTGACCACGATCTTGCAGTCCTCGATGTTCTTCCCGACCACGCGCAGCGCGTTGCGCAGCGCGGCGACCACGACGATCGCGGTGCCGTGCTGGTCGTCGTGGAAGACCGGGATGTCCAGCTGCTCGCGCAGCCGCTTCTCGATCTCGAAGCAGCGCGGCGCGGCGATGTCCTCGAGGTTGATGCCCGCGTACACCGGCGCGAGCGCCTTCGCGATCATGATGATCTCTTCGGTGTCCTGGGTGTCCAGGCAGACCGGCCACGCGTCGACGTCGGCGAACTTCTTGAACAGCGCCGCCTTGCCCTCCATCACCGGCAGCGCGGCGGCCGGGCCGATGTTGCCGAGGCCGAGCACCGCGGAACCGTCGGTGAGCACCGCGACGGTGTTGCGTTTGATGGTCAGCCGGCGCGCGTCCTCGGGGTTCGCGGCGATCGCCTGGCACACGCGGGCGACGCCCGGCGTGTACGCGCGGGAGAGGTCGTCACGGTTGCGGAGCGCGACCTTGGGGCTGACCTCGATCTTGCCGCCGAGGTGGATCAGGAACGTCCGGTCCGAGACCTTGCGCACGCGCACGCCCGGCAGCGAATCGAGCGCCTGGGTGATGTCCTGCGCGTGGTTTTCCGACAGCGCGTTGGCGCTGATGTCGATCACGATGGTGTCCGGGTGCGACTCGACGACGTCGAACGCCGTCAGCACACCGCCGACGCGGCCGACCGCGGTGGTGAGATCGCCCGCGGCCGTGGACGAGGCCGGGGCCTCGACCCGGACGGTGATCGAATACCCGGGACCGGGAACCGGCATGACACGTACTCCCCGCTGGTGGAGTGGTTCGGACGGGTCGAATCTAGTCCGGTGACCCGCGCCACCACACCCCAACCGGGTGACTGACCAGTAACTTCAGGTTCGGGGGCGCCGCTTCGGCCGCGCTCCCGAACCCGGTCCGCAGGTCAGCGGTTGATCTCGGTCTCCGGGTGCACGTACGGCACCTGCTCGAGCGGGAAGGCCAGGTCGCCGAACGGCGAAAGCGCTCCCTGCCGGTCCGAGGACAGCTCGGTGACCGGGTGCTCGCCCGGTTCGCCCGGCCACGTCGGGTCGATGCCCTTGTTCTTGTCGCCCTTCGCCACTGCTTCCTCCGAGGCCCTCGTCCGGCAAACTCGTCCACAGTCTGCCCGAACGCGTCTCGTGCGCGCGCACCCGCCCGGTATCCTGGGTGTCTATGCCCGCGACCTCTCTGGCGGACTGGCTGCGTGCGGAGTCCGACGACGCACTCGCCGAGCTGCTGCGCACGCGTCGCGACCTGTCGACGCCTCCGCCGTCCGACACCACCGTGCTCGCCACCCGCGCCGGCACGCCGGGGTCGGTCGCGCGTGCCTGCGAAGACCTCGACACCTTCACTCTCGCCGTGCTCGACTCGCTGCTGGTCGCCGGTGCCGACGTCGAACCGACGCCGGTGTCGGCAGTGACGGCGCTGGTCGGCCGCGACGTCAGCGAACCGCTCGCCCGGCTGCGCGCGCGGGCGCTCGTGTGGGGCACCGACGACGAGCTGCGAGTGCCGCCCGCGGCCCGCGACGCGCTCGGGCCGTTCCCGGCCGGGCTCGGCGCGCCCTCGCCCGCGCTGGCGGCCACCGACATCCCCGCGCGGCTGGCGGAGGTCGGCGAAGACGAACGGGCCGTGCTCACCGCGCTGGCCGCCGGGCCCCCGATCGGCCGGACCCGCGACGCGAGCTTCGACGTCGGGCTGTCCGACGCGGCCACCCCGGTGCAGAAGCTGCTCGCGCGCGGCCTGCTGCTGCGCCGCGACGACCAGACCGTCGAGCTTCCCCGCGAACTCGGCCTGCTGCTGCGCGGCGGACACGCTTTCGAGCCGGACACCCTGGTCGAACCGGAGCTGCCCGTCAATCCACATCGGACGGACACTGTGGACGAGACAGCGGCCGGCGAAGCGATGGAGTTGTTGCGGCAGACGGAATCCCTGCTGCGGATGTGGTCGGAGTCGCCGCCGCCGGTGCTCAAGGCGGGCGGGCTCGGGGTGCGCGAGCTGAAGAAGGTCGCCAAGGATCTCGAGGTGGACGAGACCCGCGCGACGCTGCTGGTCGAGCTGGTGGTCGGCGCGGGACTCGTTGCGGACAGCGAAAACACCGCTCCGGAGTACGTGCCCACCATGCTCACCGACAGCTGGCTCGCGTCGCCGTCGGTGCAGCGATGGATGACGCTCGCGCAAGCTTGGCTGGAGCTGCCGCGGCTGCCCGGCCTCGCCGGCGGCCGGGACGCGAAGGACAAGCCGATCGCGCCGCTGTCCGAAGAGCTGCGCCGGCCGCTCGCGCCGGTTACCCGGCACCGCGTGCTTTCCGCGCTGGCCAAGCTGAATCCGGGCGCGGGTGTGAAAAGCGTCGACGAGTTGGTGGCCGTGCTGGCTTGGCGCGCGCCTCGGCGAGGCGGACGGCTGCGCGACGAAACCGTCCGCTGGACGATGGCCGAGGCGACCGCGCTGGGACTCGTCGGCCTGGGTGCCCTCACCACCGCCACACGGCTGCTGCTGGAGGACGACCGCTCCGGAGCGGTCGAGGCGATGCACGACGCGCTGCCCGCGCCGGTCGACCACGTGCTGGTGCAGGCCGATCTGACGGTGGTCGCGCCCGGCCCGCTGACGCCGGAACTGGCGGCGGACATGGCCGCGGTCGCGGACGTCGAATCCGCTGGCCACGCAACGGTTTACCGGGTCACCGAGGCGTCCGTGCGGCGCGCGCTCGACACCGGACGGACCGCGGACGAACTGCACGCGATGTTCCGCGACAAGTCGGCGACCCCGGTGCCGCAAGGCCTCACCTACCTGATCGACGACGTCGCCCGCCGCCACGGCCGGCTGCGCGGCGGCACCGCAGGATCATTCCTGCGCTGTGACGACGAAGCGCTGCTCGCCGAGGTGCTCGCGAACCCGGTGGCCACGGAGTACGACCTGCGGATGATCGCGCCGACGGTGCTGATCAGCTCCGCACCGCTGGCCGAAGTACTGGAAGCCTTGCGCGGCGCGGGTTTCGCCCCCGCGGCGGAGGGCCCGGACGGCCGGGTGGTCGACCTGCGCCCCACCGGACGCCGCGTTCCCGCCCGCACCCGCGCGGCCCGCGCCCGGCCGGGCGAACAGGCGGTGCTGACCGACGAACAGGCGACGCGGATCGTGTCGAACCTCCGCGCCGGAGACCAAGCTTCAGCCCGCCGCCGAGGCTCGACGGTGCGCGCCCCGGGCGGCGGCGGAGCGGACACGACGGCGACGCTGGACCTGCTGTCCCGGGCGACGCTGGAGCAGCGCGAGGTGTGGATCGGCTTCGTCGACTCCCGCGGCACGGCAAGCCAGCGCGTGGTCCGCCCGCTCCGGGTCGGCGGCGGAGTGCTGGAGGGCGCGAACCACGAGCGGTATCCGTTGCACCGCATCACTTCCGCGGCGTTGGTGGAGGACTGACTCGCGCCCCAATGCGGCATTGGGTGCATCCTGCGCACCCAATGTGGCGTTCGGTGCGTGGAGCGCACCCAATGTGGCATTGGGGCGGTTCGGCCGAGGCGAGCGCAACGGGGTGGAGCGGGGCCCGGAGCGGTCGAGAACCGGGGGCCGGGCAGGCCGAAAGCGGCGGCCGGGGCAGGAACCGTCAGAGGTTGCGCAGCCCCTGCAGCACCCGCTCCATGAACTCCCGCGACGAGCGATCGCCGAGGACCAGGTCGGTCTGGTGCAGCATGACGAGACCGATGTCGGCCATGTCGCCCACCAGCACCTTCACCACGCCCAGCGGCAGGTGCAGGTGCGCGGCGATCTCGGCGACCGACCGGGTGTCCAGGCACAGATCGCAGATCCGCCGGTGCTCGATCGACCGGACCCCGCGGTAACGGCGGCCCTCGTCGCTGGTGGAGACCAGGGCTTCGAGCGCGAGGTTGTGGTCTGAGCGGGTCCGGCCGCGGGTGCGTGCGTACGGACGCACGCGCGATTTCGTCGGCTGCGCGGGCGGTTCCGGCTGGGCGGGTTCCTCAGCGGCCCAGAACCGGTCCAGTTCGGACACTCCGGAAGCCGGGCCTGGGTAGGAGTCCTCGGCGGGCGAGGGTTCCTCGACCAGCGCGTGCCTGCTTCGGGTGGCTTGTTCGACGTGTTCCCGTTGGTACGCCGAGCCTTCCGGCACCACGCGGTCGTCCGGGCCGGGCGAACCGGCGTACTCGTCGAAGGAGTACGGGTCGTGCGCCGGGGGCTTGCGCGGCGGCTCCTCCCAGCGCGCAGGCTGGGGTTCCTCCCAGTACCCGGACTCGCCGTCCTCGACCCACTCGTAACCGTCGTCCCAGCTCTCCTCCTCGACCGGAGGCGGAGGCGGCGGGGCCACCGGGCGCGGGGCGACCGCCTGCTGCACCGGACGCGGCGCGGGAGCCGGGCGAGCGGCGGGCGCCGGACGGGGGGCGGGTGCCGGACGAGGCGCGGGCTCCGGACGTCGAGCGGCGGCGGGTGGCGGAGCCGGCGCGGGCCGCGGCTGCCGGTGGGGCAGCCGCATGCTCAGCGAACTCATGTCGTACCGGCTCGGCGAGTCGAACGACTCCCGCTCAGTGCCTTTGTGGAGGGCGTCCCAGGCGCCCGTGTCCTGGTCTCCGAAACCCGAGATCTTCATCGGCTACCCCAGCACCCCGCCGCCTTGCAGCTGCGCGCGCAGCTCCGGCGTGATCTGCTCGCCGACCCGCTCGACCAGCAGGGTCATCTCGTACGCCACCGTCCCGATGTCGCACGTCGGCGCGGCGAGCACCGCGAGGCAGGACCCGTCGGAGACCGACATCAGGAACAGGTACCCGCGTTCCATCTCGACCACGGTCTGGTTCACGCCGCCCGCCTCGAAGCACCGCGCCGCGCCCTGGGTGAGGCTGATCAGCCCGGACGCCACCGCCGAGAGCTGCTCGGCGCGCTCCTGCGGCAAACCCTCCGAAGGCGCCAGCATCAGTCCGTCGGCCGACACCAGCACCGCGTGCGCCGCACCCGGGACCCGGCGCACGAAATCCGAGATCAGCCAGCTGAACGTGCCCTGGTCCGCTGGCCGGTCGGAATCGGTCACTGCCCCTCCAAGCTCCTCGAACGCTGCCGGACGCCCGTTCACCGTCTGCCGGTCATCCTCGCCCGGCCGCGGTGAAGTCGTCGTTCCAGCGTATTCACGCACCCGGTCGTGTCGAGCGTGTGCCCGGGCACGGTACGTGTCTGCCGGATGTAACGTCGCGCGAACGCATGCACAACCACGCATTCGCGGGTCACTCGGTGGTGGCGGCGGCCACCGTGCGCAGCGGGATGTCCGTGCAGGTCACCGCCGGTCCGACGCCCCGATCAGGGGCGCTCGGCCTCGGGGGCGAGCGGGCAGGACTACTCAGCCTGCGCCACTCGGAGGCACCACTCCCCGAAGCAGGTGAAGCGCGCGGAGTTCACTCCAACGGCCGCACCCGGGCCGGGGCGGAACGGGAATCTGGGAGTCGGCGGACGCCTCCTTCACAGACGGCAGCGGGGACCGGAGGCGGGACTAGCCCGCCCGCAACGCCGTGTCGTGCGCGATCGCGTGCTGCACGACGGAGATCAGCACCTGCTTCGCCGACTCCCGCTCCCGCGCGTCGCACGCCATGATCGGCACCGACGGCGAGATGGTGAGCGCGTGCCGCACGTCCTCGATCTGGTGGTGCAGCAACCGGTCGAAGCAGTTGATCGCCACGACGTAGGGCAGCTTCCGGTTCTCGAAGAAGTCGATCGACGGGAACGCGTCGGCGAGCCGGCGCGTGTCGACCAGCACGACCGCGCCGATCGCGCCCACCGCGAGGTCGTCCCACATGAACCAGAACCGGTGCTGGCCCGGCGTGCCGAACACGTACAGCACCAGGTCGGAGTCGAGCGAGATCCGGCCGAAGTCCATGGCCACCGTGGTGGTCGACTTGTTCGGCGTCGCCGACACGTCGTCGTGGCCCACGCTGGCCTCGGTCATCATGGCCTCGGTGGTCAGCGGGTCGATCTCGGAGATCGCCCCGACCATAGTCGTCTTGCCCGAACCGAACCCACCCGCGACCACGATCTTGGCCGACGAGGTCGGACCCGTATGCGGTGTGTTCGCGTCGGAGTCAAATTCTCCGAAGCCCACTGAGCACCCTTTCCATGAACTCGATACTGGGGCGGTCGCCCGAATTCGTACTGCTGCTCGTGTGCACGAGCACCAGGCCGAGGCCCGCCACGTCACCAATCAGCACTCGCACCACGCCGAGCGGCAGCCGCAGCAGCGCGGCCACCTCGGCGACCGACCGGGTGTCGAGGCACAGGTCGCAGATCGACCGGTGTTCCGGCACGCGGACGCGGTCAAGCACCCGGCCCTGCTCGCTCGTCGACACCAGGGCCTCGATCGCGAGGTCGTAGGTCGGTTTCGTGCGTCCTCGGGTGCGGAAGTAAGGCCGGACCAGCCCGGAGGTCTCCACCTCGGCGGGCTCGTCCACGTACTCGCCCGCCGCCTGCGCGGGCAGCGCGGCGGCCAGGCCGTTCGACGGGAAGCTCGACGGGCCTGGCGACCCGTCGCGTTCGGCGCTGAACGCGGCGAACTCGGCCGAGTCGTACAGCGGTCCGCTCGCCCCGCCGAACAGCTCCGAACCGGGCCCGCCGAGCAGCCGCTCGCGGTACCCGGGCACCGCGGTGATGCCCGGCTGCTGCCCGGCGTTGGAATCGGTCAGCCAGTTCGGCGGTTCGCGCACCGGCTCGGAATCCGCGGCTTGGACGTCCCGCGAACGCCATTCGCGGTCGACCCGATCCCGGAAGGACTTCCAATCCTCCCGGCTCTGGTCTCGATCGCCCCAGCCCCCGGTGTGCTCGTCACCGAGCCGGCCGTCGCCGCGCAAGCGCCCGTCGTCCACGGTTTACTCCTGTAGTCCTAGGTCCGCCTAGCGACGGACCGCAGCGCCCTGCAGTTGTGCCCGCATCTCCGGTGTCAGCTGCTGGCCGACCCGTTCGACCAGCAGAGTCATCTCGTACACCACCAAGCCGATGTCGCTTTCCGGCGACCCGAGCACCGCGAGGCACGAGCCGTCGGACACCGACATCAGGAAGAGAAATCCGTTCGCCATCTCGACCACGGTCTGCGCGACCGGGCCGCCCTCGAACACCTTGGCCGCGCCGCGCGCGAGGCTGGTCAGCCCCGAGGCGACGGCCGCAAGCTGGTCCGCCCGGTCCTTCGGCAGCCCGCGCGAAGACGCGAGCAGCAGACCGTCGGCCGAGACGACCACCGCGTGCGCCGCACCGGGCACCCGGTGGACGAAGTCCGTGATCAGCCATGCGAAGCTGCTCGCCGCGCTGCCGCCGGCCTGCCTGCCGTTCGGCTGCACCGAGCCGCCTCCCGGCTGCACTCCCGCCCGTGTCACTCTCGCTCCTCACTGCTGTCGCTCACATACCCGGCCCCGGTGACGCGAACCCCGTCGTCGTCGAGCCGGGCTTCCGGCGGCCGCTCCTTCAGTGCGTGCCTGCCGGACTTGTACCCACGCTGGAAGCTTGCCATCCGGCTGCGGGCAGCCGTCGCCGAGCGGGTGATCGCACCCGTTCCGGGCATTCCGGCGGTCGCGTCGGTGAACGAGTTCTGCTGCTGCGCCGGTTCCGGCGCGTTGCCGATCGAGCCGGGGACCAGGTACGCGTTGGGCACGCGCTTGGGCAGCCCGGCGGACGTGATCTCCTCGTTCTTGGATTCGAGCAGCGACTGCGCCGCCTGCCAGCCCTCGTCGGAGACGCTGTGCCAGCTGTCGTCGGCCGGTTCGTCGGAACCGGGGTAGAGCGGCGTCGCTTCGACCGCCGCCTGCTGCTCGGGCTCGGCCCGGGTCTCCTCCGCTTCGGCCGGAGCCGGGGCCTGCGCGGTCTGCGGTTCGGGCGCGGCGGATTCGGCCACGCCAGTACCACCGGTGCCGTTCTCGTTGTCCTCGCCCTCGCTGAACCAGCGCGACAGCACCGACTGGTAGATCGGCAGCCGCCGGGTGGGCACGTCGTCCTCGAGCGCGGCGGAGCCGTCCGGTTCGGCGGGCGGCTGCTCGTTCGGCGTTTCCGGCGCGACGTACTTCGGTTCCCGCTTCGGCAGCACCAGCGGCGGGAATTCGGTCTGCGCCATGCTCGCGCCCTCGCCGTAGGACTCGCGAGTGAGCGGGGCGAGATCCTCCGCGGTCGGCCACGCCGGGGTTTCCGCCGCCGGCGTCGCCGGGCTGAGGAACGGACCGGCCGCCCGGTTGCCCGCCACCAGGTCGTCGAGGCTGATCGGCTGGTCGAGCGGGACGAGGCCGCCGTTCTCCGACGCTCCGCCGGTCGAGCCCATCGCCTCGGTCAGCTCGGCGGCCGCGGGCGGCGGCGCGAGCGGAAGCGGGTTCGGCGGCTCGGGTTCGCGGTTCAGCGGCGGGAGGCTCGGGTGCGAGACCTCGTTGCGGTTCGGCGGCGGCGGGGTGTTCCGCATCGTCGGGGACACGGTCCGGACCTGGGTGAGCAGCTCGACCGGGACCACGACGCGGGCGATCACGCCGCCCTCGATGTCCTCGTTCTCGCGCAGCCGCACCTCGATGCCGTGCCGCTGGGCCAGCCGCGCGACCACGTACAGGCCCATTCGCCTGGTCACCGACACGTCCAGGTCCGGCGGGTCGGCGAGGCGCTCGTTGACCTCGGCGAGGCGTTCCTCGCTCATCCCGACACCGTGGTCGGTGACCTGGATCGCCAGCGCCTTCTTGCGCGTGATGACCGCGCGGACGGTGATCTTGGTTTCCGGTTCGGAGAAGTAGGTCGCGTTGTCGAGCAGTTCCGCGAGCACGTGCACGAGGTCGTGGATCGCGAGGCCCTGCACCGCGACCTCGGGAACGATGCCGATCTCGATGCGGGCGTACTGCTCGATCTCCGACACCGCGGCACCGATCACGTCGGCGGCAGGCACCGGCTTGGGCACCGACTTCGCGAGACCCGCGCCCGAAAGCACCAGCAGCGATTCACCGTTGCGGCGCAACCGGGTGGCCAGGTGGTCGAGTTCGAACAGGCTCGCGAGATGGTCCGGGTCCTGCTCGTCGGCCTCGAGCCGGTCGATCACGCCGAGCTGGCGTTCCACCAGCCGCTGCGACCGCCGGGAGAGGTTCACGAAGATGCCGTTGACGTTCTCGCGCAGCAGTGCCTGCTCGGCGGCCATCTTGACCGCCTGCTCGTGCACCACGTCGAACGAGCGCGCCACTTCGCCGATCTCGTCGCGGGTGAGGACCGGGACCGGGTCGACCGCCTTCTTCGAGGCGTTGACCGGGTCCGGGTCGTCGAGGATGGCCTGCACGGTTTCCGGCAGCCGGGTGTAGGCGACGTCCAGCGCGGTC
This sequence comes from Amycolatopsis sp. WGS_07, assembly GCF_045278895.1. Taxonomy (NCBI): domain Bacteria; kingdom Bacillati; phylum Actinomycetota; class Actinomycetes; order Pseudonocardiales; family Pseudonocardiaceae; genus Amycolatopsis; species Amycolatopsis sp. WGS_07. Next base: position 1,871,570 of record NZ_CP136053.1, read on the forward strand.
TTCCGCAGCACCCGCAGCGGGCGCAGCATGAGCCGGGCGATGACCAGCATCAGCATCAGCGCGGCGACCAGCGCGGCGAGCACGATGACCCCGCCGACCCACGCCGACCGGACCGCGTTGCTGGCCAGTTCGTCGGCCTGTGCGCGCAGCTGGGTCAGCAGGTTGACCTCGACCGCGCGCAGTTTGTCGGCGGCGACGGTGGAGTCCTGGCCGAGCTTGGTGCCGTCGAGGTTGAGCGGCTGGCTCTGCTGGGCGAAGGAGAACGCCTGTGTCTGCAACCGCCGACGCTCGTCGACCTCGGGGCCGGAGTAGGTGTCGTTGTAGAGCTGGACCTGGTCGCCGGTGGCGTTCGCGAGGAACGCGGTGATCGACGCGTCGCCGCTGGCCTCGGCGGCCCGGGTCTCGTCGATCAGGTTGCCGGGGAACTCGTTGCGGAACGCGGCGATCTGCAGCGCGGAGTCGCCGCGGAGGATGAACTCCTTCGCCTCGCTGATCGCCTGCGTGCTCGTGCCGAGCCGGAGCAGGTCGCGGTCGGTGGTCGCGGTGGCGACCTCGCGGCCGAGCTGGATCAGCGAGTCGAGCACTGAAGAGTAGGTGTCGAGCACCGCGCGGTCGGAGTAGGCCGAGGTGGTCATCGCCGCGCGCAGCGGGCGCAGCGCGTCGAGGCGCTGGAGGCCGCGCGCATAGCGGTCGCTGGTGGCCTGGTTGTCGTTCTCGAGGTTGACCGCGGCGTTGCGCAGGTCGTCCACGTCACGGTCGACCTTGGCCATCTGCGCGTCGAGGCCGGTCTGGCGAAGCGGGTCGGCCGAGGAAATCCGGATCACGGCCAGCGCGCGCTCGCGCTGCAGGTCGTGCACGACCGCGGTGACCTTCTCGGCGAAGGCGACCTGGTTGGCGGTGTGGTTGAGGTCGACCGCCGAGCGCACGTCGTCGACCACGCGCAGCACACCGAGCACCAGTGCGGTGATCGTGGGAATGAGGAGAATCAGCGCCAGCTTCGACCGCAGCCGCCAGTTGCCGAGCGCGAGCCAGGACCGCTGCTGCGCGGTCCCCGCGTTCTCCTGAGCGGAGGCCTCCCCTGCCCCCGCGGTGTCTTCTTTCGGCACCGCCGCACCACCGTCCGGGCCCGAGGGGCCCGTTGATTCCGAACCTGCCGTGCTCGTGGCCACTACGCGCACGCTCCCGGCAGGTCATCCGCCACCTGAGTGGTCTGGACCGCGGTCCGAACTGTTACACCCTTTCGAGTGAAAAGATCGACTTCCCCGTGCGGCTGCCCGCCACCTCGGGCACGGAATCGGTTCAGGTCTGGCATGACGTTCGGTCCCCGCACGTGGTCGATCTCTTGGTCCGTTCGGCCGAGGCCACCCTTCACCGGCTTGCCGCCGGCGTGCGCGGAGAGCCTTTTCGCATGTCCTGCTCTCACTACATCGGTGGTCCACACCTCACACTGCAGGAGCAGAGGGTAGCGAACGCCTGGCCGATTTGTAACCCTCCAGAAGTTGCCCGGAGAGCACCCAGGCAGCGGATCAAGGCCCATCGGGCACCCACGGGTCGTTCACGTACCCCGGCATACCAGCGGATTCGATCACCTGATCGAGTGACCAGTGCCACGTCTGAATCGTATATGAACACCCATTGTGAGTGATCGTCCTGGTTCTCTACAGTAGCCGCGTGACTCCGGACAATGAGCCACCTTCCCCCCGCGTCCACGCCAGACGCGGGCCCATTTGCTAGGAGCGACCTTGTTTGATGAAGCGGTGAGCGGCCAGCGCAATTACGGCAGGCGGGGGTTCCTGTCGCTCGCGATGGCAGGCGGTGTCGCGCTGACGGCCAGCAGCTGCGGCCTGCTGGGCGGATCGGAGGATTCGGGCGGGTCGAACGGCGGCTCCGGGGTCGAAAAGGCCAAGATCAAGGTCTCGATCATGCCGACGATCGACGTGGTGCCCTTCCACCTCGCGGTCCAGAACGGCTACTTCAAGAACGAGGGTCTCGAAGTCGAAGCCGTCGACGCGGCCAGCGGTGACGCGTCGCTGCAGAAGCTGCAGGCGGGCGAGGTCGACATCGCCTACGCGAGCTACACGCCGTTCTTCATCGCCAAGAGCAAGGGCGCCGCGGACATCAAGCTCGTCGCCGACGCCTCTTCGGCCGGTCCGAAGAGCACCGAGGTCGTCGCGATGCCGAACGGCAACATCAAGAACGTGCGCGACCTGGCGGGCAAGAAGATCGGGATCACCGCCACCAACACGATTTGCGACACCCTGACCAAATCGGTCATGCGCGACAACGGCGTGAACTTCGCCGACGTGAAGTGGGTTTCGCTGCGGTTCCCGGACATCGGCCCCGCGGTCAAGCGCGGCGACATCGACGCGGGCTTCCTCACCGAGCCGTTCATCACGCAGTCGGCGAAGGTCAACGGGACGGTCGAGGTCATCGACACCGCCTCCGGCGGCACCAAGGACTTCCCGACCGCGGGCTACGGCTCGCTCGGCAAGTTCACCGACAAGAACCCGAAGACGGTCGCCGCGTTCCAGCGCGCGATGCTGCGGGCCACCAAGGACGCGGCCGACCGCTCCAAGATCGAGCCGCTGATGATCCAGTTCTCGAAGGTGGACGAGGCGACCGCGAAGATCACGAACCTGCTGACCTTCCAGTCCACTTTGGACGCCCGGCGCATCCAGCGCGTGCCGGACCTGCTGCAGCAGTTCGGTTCCATCCAGTCGAAGATCGACGTGCAGTCGATGATCGTCCCGCAGGCGAACGCGTCCTGACGTGCGCCTCGTCCGGAACCTGACCGGCCTGCTCGGCTTCCTCCTGATCTGGGAGGCCGTCGTGCGGGCCGGTCTGATCGACCAGAACGACCTTCCCCCGCCGACCGTCGTCTTCGCCCGCATCGGCGAACTGTTCGGCGACGTCGAATTCGTCCGCGACGTGGTCGCCTCGGTGCTCGCGTGGCTGATCGCGCTGCTCATCTCGATCGCCATCGCGGTGCCCGCCGGCCTGCTGCTCGGCAGTGTCCGCTGGCTGCGCGACGCGACCAAGGCGATCGTCGAATTCCTGCGCCCGATCCCTTCGGTGGCCCTGATTCCGCTGGTGCTGATCGTCGTCGGCGGCGGCCCGGAAGCGAAAATCACGCTGGCCGTGTACGCGGCGGTGTGGCCGATTCTCTTCAACACCATCTACGCGCTGGCTGAGATCGACCCGCTGCTGCTGGAAACCGCGCGCACGTACGGAACTCCGCGCGCGCGGGTGCTGACCTCGGTCGCGCTGCCGCACGCCGCGCCGTTCGTGTTCACCGGGATCCGGCTGTCCGCGGCGATTTCGCTGATCCTGGTGATCAGCACGGAATTCCTGGCCGGCGCGAAACTCGGCATCGGGCAGTTCGTGCTCGAGGCCAGCTCCGGTCCCGGCCGGATGGACCTGGTGCTCGCCGGAACGGTCGTCGCCGGGATCCTCGGGTACATCGTGAACGAAGGCCTGGAGCGACTGGGCAACCGGCTGTTCCGCTGGAGCAGCGCTGTCGAAGGAGCCGCCGCGTGAGTGTGGTCGAGAAGCCCTCCACCGTCACGCGCCGGGTGAGCCGCGGCCTCAGCGGGTTCGCCCGCAAGTGGCTGCTGTTCGCGATTCTGGTGGTGCTGTGGGAGATCGCGACGCAGCTGAGCGAAAGCGTGTTCTTCCCGCCGCCGTCGAAGATCGCCGCCGCGGCCGCGAAACTGTGGTTCTCCGGTCCGGCCTCGCACCTGTTCCTCGGCGACCCGGTGTTCGACCACATCCTGCCGAGCCTCGGCAGGCTGCTCGGCGGCTGGCTGCTGGCGGTGGTGATCGGCGTCGCGCTCGGCACCGTGCTGGGCCGCTCGCGCACCGGAATGGACTACGTGGGACCGCTGTTCGCGTTCTTCCGCGCGATCCCGCCGCCCGCGCTGGTGCCGGTGTTTATCATTCTGTTCGGCATCGGGCCGGGCATGCAGACCGCGACGATCATCTTCAGTTCGCTGTGGCCGGTGCTGATGAACACCGTCGACGGCGTCCGCTCGGTCGACAAGGTCAAGGTCGAGACGGCCCGCGCGTTCCGCACGCCGAAGCGGTACTGGATCGGGCTGGTCGTGCTGCCCTCGGCGCTGCCGAAGATCTTCGCCGGGCTTCGGGTGTCGCTTTCGATCTCGCTGATCCTGATGGCGATCTCCGAGCTGGTGGGAGCGCTCAACGGCATCGGCTACGCGCTGCTCGCCGCGCAGCGTTCGTACGACTTCGACCAGATGTGGGCGTGGATCGTGCTGCTGGGCATCCTCGGGTACGGGTTCAACGCCGCGCTGCTCGGCATCGAACGCCGGGTGCTCGGCTGGCAGCCCGGCCGCAACTAGGAAGGTTTTCCCGTTATGTCGACCATGCTCGAGGTCTCCGGCCTCAGCCACCGCTACGGCAGCGGCGAGTCCGCGCACGTGGCGGTCAACGAACTGTCGTTCACGGTCGAGGCCGGGCAGCTGGCGTGCATCGTCGGCCCGTCCGGCTGCGGCAAGTCCACTTTGCTGCGCGCGATCGCCGGCCTGATCCCGCCGACCGCGGGCACGGTGAGCCTGCACGGCGACCGCGTCACCTCGGTGCCGGACGATCTCGCCGTGGTGTTCCAGGACTACAGCCGTTCCCTGTTCCCGTGGCTGTCGGTCGTGAAGAACGTGGAATTCCCGCTGCGCTGGAGCAAACTCGACAAGGCGACCCGGCGCGCCAGGGCCGCCGAGGCGCTCGAGGCGGTCGGGCTCTCCGCGGCGGCGAACAAGTACCCGTGGCAACTGTCCGGCGGCATGCAGCAGCGGGTGTCGATCGCCCGCGCGCTGGCGAGCCGTCCGGCGCTGCTGCTGATGGACGAGCCGTTCGCGTCGGTGGACGCCCAGACGCGGTTCGAGCTGGAGGACCTCCTGCGCCGCGTCCAGGTCGAACAGGGCACGACGGTTTTGCTGGTGACGCACGACATCGACGAGAGCGTGTACCTGGGCGACCGGGTGCTGGTGCTGTCGAAGTCGCCGGCCCGGATCGTGGCGGATCTGAAGGTGGACCTGCCCGCGCAGCGCGACCAGATCACGACGCGGGAATCAGCGGAATTCGTTTCGCTGCGCGGCGAAGTGGCCCGGCTGCTGCACGGTCCGGCAGTGCAGGCGGCGGCCGATCTGGCGGAGCAGGAAGCGGCTGAGGCTGCTGCTTCTGAGGCGTCGGAGGCTGTCGTTTCGGAGAAGAAGTAGTCACAGCTTCGGGAACCAGACCGAGACGTCCGCGAGGGCGTCGAGGGTGTCGGGATCCAGGTGTCCGGCAACGGTTTCCGCTTCGGCGACCACCATGGTTCGACCGTCCACTCTGGACTGGAAGTGGTGGCCGGAGAAGGTCACGTCGGCGAGGCCGAGCAGGGTGGCGGCGAGGGGTTTGATGTCCCCGCTGCCCTGCACCGCCTCGACTTTTTCGCATCCTTCGGCTTCGCTCTTGCCGTGCCCGTCGCCGACGGAGAACAGCGAGCTGTCGATCTCGTGTTTCACCGCATGTTTGAGCTTGAACCGGCGGAAGGTCTCGTCCTTACGGCCGCGTAGCCTCCGCTTTGCGCGTCTTGAGGCTCCGGATCCGACGCTCGTCGCAACGCTGACTCCCGCCGCCGACGGCAGCGACTACCGCCACCCCGGCTACGAAACCTTTGCGCCGCCGCCCTTCCGGATCGGATACGGACCGTTTGGACCTTGCCTGAACTCGGTCAAAGTAGCCCGTGAACAGCGAAAACTCACCCGGTTCCGGCCGGTTTCACCCGTTCAGCCCTTAGCGCGGGAATTCGGTCCGGTCTCGTCCGGGCCGATCTCCGGCAGCGTCCGCACGCCGAGCACGTTGGCCCCGACCAGCTTCCGGGTCGCCAGGTTGCCCATCGGCATGAAGGTGCTCGCCTGGACGTCGCGCCACATGCGCTCGAACGGCAGCGCCTTCGTGTAAGACATCCCGCCCAGCGCGTCGACCAGGCGTTGCATCACCTGGACCGCATTGTTCGCCGCCGTGTACTTCACCACCGCGCTGCGGGCCACGCCGTCCTGGATGTCCCCGGTGAACAGGCGGCGGCTCGTCACCTCGTCGGCCTGGCGGTAGATCAGCGCGCGGGAGCTTTCCAGCAGGATCTGGCATTCGCCGATCACGTCCTGCAGCACCGGATCCTCCGCCTTGCCGCGCTGGATCAGCGTCTGCACGGTCCAATCCAGCGCGCCGGCCGCGATTCCCGTGTAGACCGCCGAGAACGCGGGCATCGCCCAGGCCCACACGGTTTCCAGCACCCGCGAGTCGAGGTGTTTCACCGGCAGCGAGTGCACCACCGCCGCGTCCTCGACGAACACCTTGTCCAGCTCGACGTCGTTGCTTTGGGTGCCGCGCATACCCATGGTGTTCCACGTCTGGTGGATCGTGACGCCAGGCTGGTCCAGCGCGATCTGGCACAGCAGCAGCCGCGGTCCGCCTTCGGCGTCCTCGTAACGGGCGGTGGTCGAGCAGTGCGTGGCGACCGCCGAGTTGGTCGCGAAGCTCTTGCGGCCGGTCAGTTCGAACCCGCCCTCGACGCGGACGGCGCGCGTCTTCGCGTCCGTCATGTCGTTGCGCAGGCCCGTTTCGCTGGTGATCGACGCCCAGACCAGCTCGCCGTCGACCGCTTTGCGCAGCAGTTCCGCCAGCCGGGGCGCTTTCGTGCGCCGCCACACGCTCGCCCACTGTCCCAGCGGCGACAGGTGCATCGTGAACGCCAGCGCGGTCGCGCCGTCGCCCATCGCCAGCCGTTCCAGCACGGGCAGGATTTCCGGCAGCCCGGCACCGGAACCGCCCAGTTCTTCCGGCACGGACAGCCGGAGGAAACCCGCTTCGCGCAGGTCGTCGTAGTTCTGATGCGGGAAGGTGTTGTCCCGGTCGTGCTCGGCCGCTCGCTCGGCGAACATGTCCGCGAGCTTGGCGGCGCGGTCGACGAGGGCCTGCTGCTTAGGCGTCAGGAGAGGCTGCACCCGGCCATCAAAACAGCGTCCCGGATCTTGGTCAATCCGCCAAATACTCGTGCGTGCCTGCACCGGTTCACGCCGGCACAGGCACGCACGACAGCCGCAATCAGCCGATCAGTTTGGACAGTCCGGAGCCGTTGAACGAACCCCAGCCGGTCGTCTGGTCATAGCCCTGGCCCGCGGAGAAGCCAGTGGTGCCGTTGAAGGTGTTGTTGCCCGTGGTCACGTCGTGGAAACCGGAACCGTAGGAGGAACCGTTGCCGATGCTGTAGAACTTCGTGTTCAGGTTGCCGAGGCCGCCCTGGTGGACCTGGTTCTGCAGCGCGACGAAGCCCGCCCACAGCGGAGCCGCGCCCGAGGTGCCCCACACGTTCCCGGTCTGTCCGCCGGAGATGATCGTGTACGCCGAACCCTGCGCGGCGTCCCCGGCGACGTCCGGGACCTTGCGCTTGGTCGTGCTCTGCTTGGACTGCCACGACGGCGCGGCGAAGATCGTCGAGATGCCACCGCCGCCAGCGCCGCCCGAGGCACCGTCGTTCCAGGTGGTCTCGCTGCTGTAGCCGTTCGACGAGTTCACCGTCAGCTGCGTGCCGCCGACGCCGGAGACGTTCGGGCTCGACGCCGGGAAGTCCACTGCCTGGGACTTGCTGCCGGTCTGGCGGGCACAGTCGGTGGTGCCGTCGTCGCCCGCGGCGGCGAAGTAGCTGATGCCCTCGGCGGTGCCGGTCGCGAGCGCCTTGTCGACGCTGTTGGCCGCGGCCGAGCCTTCCGCCGCCTCGCACGAGCCCCACGAGATCGAGACGACGCTGACCTTCTTGTCCGACGCGATCTTCTGGTACATCGCCAGCTCGCCCGCGTTGGAGTTCGGAGCCTCGTACACGTAGTCGTTCGCCGGGGCGGCCAGCGCGTGCACGACCTCGATGTCCAGGTCGACCTCGGTCTGGCCGTCGCCGGGGCTGGCGTCGTAGTTGGCTCCGTTCACCGAAACCGTGCTGACCGTGCCGCCCTTGAGGCCGTACTTCGTGTCGTACGCGGTGATGTCCGACTTCTTGTAGCCGTCGAACTCCACGAAACCGACATTCACCCCCGCGCCGGTCGCGGACATTCCGCTGGTGCCGTAGGCGGTCTTGAGGATGGTCGGCGTCACCGGTTTGACCGTGCGCGGCGCCTTCGCCGGCTTGGCGTGATGCTTCACCGCGTGGTTGTCGAGACCGACCACCGAATCGACCACCGCGGACACCGAAGCGGGCAATTCCGGCGCGGCGTCGTTCGCGTAGAACTTCCGGCCGGTGACGGTGTCGGTGTAATTGCCGAGGCGAGTATGGAAGGCGGATTCCAGCTGTCCGGCAGTCGCCGAGAAGGTGATCGCCTGACGGTTTCCGGAAACCTCAATACCCTGCGCGCCGCTGCGCTTGAGGAAATTCACCGCCTGGTCGGCCTCGGCCTGCGTCGGCCCGAACGCGGCGGTGAACTGCTCTGGCGAGAGGAAGTGGTGGTACTGCGGCGAGGCCGGGTCCTGCACGTCGGAAAGGAAGCGGGCCAGCGCCTGCTGGTTGTGCAGTTTGAGGGACAGGGCGGCGGGAATCTGCTGCTCAGCGGCAACATCGCCGGACCGCGCGCTGGCGGCGAGCGGTGCGGCGTTGCCGGAAAGGGCGACCAGCGGATCGGCGTTCGCGACGCCGGCCACGGACAGGCACAGCAGCGCCGGCAACGGGACCGCGGCGGCGACAAGCTTGCGCAAGCGCATGAGAATTCCTCTCGAGAGGCGGGGACCGGGCCGGCTAAATCGCGGTACCGACCCGTATCACCGACCCTAAAAAACCGCCCGAGGCAAAGAAACCTACTTTTGGCTGACCTTATCCCGGTTGGTTTGTTTTCCCCTTGCGCCATTGATGACTGATTCCCGCCGCGATGCCCCGCTAAATCCGGAAACCATCGGACGTCGGAATGCGGAAGCCGCGGACATTCCGGACCGCTTGCGCTCAGCCGCGCGGTGTGGGTGTCAAGCGAAGAAGGGAACCTTGCCGGAATTGGAATTCCCGGCGAGGTTCCCTTCTCGGACGAACGCGTCAGCCCTTGACCAGCTCCGCCCATTCGCGCACCGCCGCCGCGTCCACCGGAGCGTCCCAACCGGACGTACGCACCGCGCCGCCCACGTGGAACCCGCGCACGCCGCCGGCCCGCAGCAAATGCACCTGCTGCGCCCGCAGCCCACCGCCGACCAGCAGCGCCGGTCCATCGCCGCGCCGCGCGAGCTGTTGCAGCACCGACAGTCCAGAAGCGACACCGTTCGGATGCCCCGCCGCCAGCACGGTGTCGCAGCCAAGCTCGGCCAGCACGTCGTACGCGGCGATCGGGTTCCGCGCGCGGTCGATGGCCCGGTGGAACGTCCAGGGCCGCCCGTCGATCTCCTTCAGCAGCGAGCGGCACGCCTCGGCGTCGACCTCGCCGTCCTCGGTCAGGAAGCCGAACACGAACTCCTGCGCGCCCGCGGACACCAGCCGGGCCGCCGAGGCGCACAGCTCGTCGATCGCCCGGGCGTCGAAAGTGTTCTCCGCGCGCAGCATCACGCGCACCGGCAGATCAGTGGCCGCGAGCACCTCGCGCACCGTCGCCTCGCTCGGGGTGAGGCCGTCGCTGGCCATGTCGGCGACAAGTTCGAGCCGGTCCGCTCCGCCCTCCTGCGCCCGCTCCGCGTCCTGCGCGCCCAGCGCGATCACTTCCAGCAGGGCGGTGTTCGAACTCATGCCTCATCCGTTTCGATCCAGTGGCGGGGTGTCGTCCCCCCTGGCGTGCCTGCCGCGCCGGAAGCCGCCTTGCAGGCTCCTCATCCGCGCGCGCACCGCGTCGGGGGAAAGCGAGAGTATCGGCCGCTCCTCCTCGGTCGCGGCGGGGCCGCCCGCCACGTCGGCGACCCGCAGGAACGGCCAGGTGTCCTCGGCCCCGTCCTCTTGTTCCAGATGCTCCGGCGTCGGCCATTCCGGGGCCGCTTCGTCCGGGTCTTCGGTCGGGAATTCCGGCGGCGCTTCATCCGCGTGCTCCAGCTCCGGTTCGAACGCGGGCACTTCCGGCATCGGCGCGACGACGCGCGGCTCGGGTACCGCTGGCTCCTCCGCCGGCGCCGAGAGATCGAACCAGCGCGACAGCACGTCGCGGTAAGCAGGCATCCGGTCCGTCGGGGCATCGATTTCCAGGTGCGACCGCGACGGCTCGACCGGCCACGACGGGGCCTCCTCGACCACCGGCGCGCGCCGCAGCGGACCGGCGTCGTCGAGGGTCGGCGCGACCAGCTCGGCGGGCTCCTCCGGCTCCTCGACCGGTGTCAGCGGCGCGAGCGGGGCCAGCAGCTCCGGCTCCGGCGCGGGTTCCGGTTCGATCGGCGCGGGCGGCTGCGGCAGCGGCGGGGCCTCGGTGATCAACGCCGCCGGGACGACGACGGTCGCGGTGAGACCGCGGTCCTCGGCCGGGCGCAGCGCCACCGCGATCGCGTGCCGTTCGGCCAGCGTCGCGACCACGAACAGGCCCATCCGGCGCGACACCTCGACGTCGACCTCCGGCGGATGCGCCAGCCGCGCGTTGGTGCGGTCGATCTCCGCCTGCGGCATGCCGGCCCCGCGGTCGGTGATCTCGATCCGCCACGCCCCGTCCGGCGCCCGCGCGCTCTCCACGGTGACCGCGGACTGCGGACCGGAGTACCGGGTGGCGTTCTCCAGCAGCTCGGACACCACGTGCACCAGGTCGTTGACCGCGTCGCCGCGCACCGCGAGCGCGGGGGCCGGGCCGACCTCGATCCGCTGGTAATCCTCCACTTCGGACAGTGCGGCCCCGATGATCTCGTCGCCCACCACCGGTCCGGTGTCCTCGCGCACCAGGTCGGTGCCGGACAGCACCAGCAGGTTCTCGCTGTTGCGCCGCATCCGGGTGGCGAGGTGGTCCAGTTCGAACAGCCCGCCGAGGGTGTCCGGGTCCTGTTCGCCCGCCTCCATCCGGTCGAGCACGGACAGCTGCCGCTCCACCAGGTCCTGGCTGCGCTGTGACAGGTTGACGAACATCGCGTTCACGTTCTCGCGCAGCATCGCCTGCTCGGCGGCCAGCCGGACCGCCTCGCCGTGCACCGCGTCGAACGCGCGCGCGACCTGCCCGACTTCCTCGCGGGTGAAGATCGGCACCGGCGCGACCGCCGCCCGGTGCCGCAGATTTTCCGGTGCCGGATCGGGCTCGGTGAGCAACCGCTGCACGGCTTCGGGCAGCCGATGGTCGGCGACCTCCAGGGCGGTGCGGCGCAGGATCCGCAACGGCCGCAGCAGCGAACGCGCGATCACCACCGACAGGACACCGGCGACCAACAGGACACCGATGACGATTCCGCCGTCCCAGATCGTCGACGCGCGGGCGCTGGCGGCACGGGCGTCCGTCTTGTCCTGGAGCTGGACGAGCAGCGCCTGCTGCACCTGGTGGGCGAGATTGACCGTGTACGTCGCCGCGGTGTCCCACTGGTCCGCGTCCAGACCGGAGAGCGACTGGTTGTTCTCGGTACGCGTGAGCGCCGACTCGACCATGTCGTTGCCGATGTCGACGACGATGCCGATCACCGTGTCCGAGTACATCCGCTGCTCGTCCGGAGTGGCGAAGGTGCGGTAGTCGCTGCGCGCGGCGGCGAGTTCGGCTTCCGCGCCGAGCAGCGCGCGCGTCCGGTCGCGGTTGAGCGTGCCCTGCGCGATCGCCGCGGACATGACAGCGCGCTTGACCGACATCTGGTCCTTGATCCGCGCGAGCGCGTTCCCGGCGAGCCGCAGCCGCGCCAGGTCGGGTTCGGTGACGTCCGCCGCCGCGGTGTCGCTGATGTCGAGCAGGCCGGAAATCAGCTCGCTGTAGGAGCGGAGCACCGCGTCGGCCGGATACGCTGAGTGCTCAGCCGAATACCGAAGGCCGCCAAGCACTCGCAGCCGGTCGTCGCTCTGCTGCAGATCGCCCGCCGCGGACTCGTCAAGCCGCGACTTGCTGTCGGCGAGCGACCGCTCGAACGCGCCGATCGCCAGGTCGACCCGGGTGCGCTGGCCGACGAGGACGTCGGTGGGGCCCTTCCGGTCGCCCGCGACGAACCGCACCGTGACGTCGCGTTCGCGCTGCAGCTGGTGCACCACCTCGGCGACCGTCGTGTCGACCCGGCAGCGCGCGGCGAACTCGGCGAGCTGGCGGGCGTCGCGCAGGTCGCTGTTGACCCGCAGGCCGACCAGCACGACCACGGCCAGCGCGGGGATCAGCAGGACGACGAAGAGCTTGGTGCGCAGCCGCCAGTTCCGCAGCCGCCACCGGCCGCCGACCGGACGCGAGGCAGCCGGATCCGTCGCGTCACCCGAACGGGGACGGTCGTCGCGACGGGTCACCTGTGCTTCCTTTTCCACCGCGGGGACCTCTGCCCACGGACGTCATCGGGCTCCGGCCGGAAACTACCGCTTGGTAGTTCCCGGCGAAATGATCGGGAAGCCACCCTGGCGGGGGCACAGCCCTGCGGGCGATCGTATGGGCAGCGGCCCATACGATCCAGCACGAGGCAGAGATTCTCCCGGCAGGGGATGGCGAGTGAAAGCGACCGGTCTGAGGTTTGCGCTGGTGGCGACGTTGTTCGCACTCAGCGGCTGCTCCATGTTCGGATCCAGTGACGCTGGACAAGCGCAACCGCCGGAACGCGCGACGCTGCGGGTCGGCGTCGCGAGCCCGATCGACACCGCCCCGCTGCGGATCGCGGTCGCGGCGGGAAAGTTCCGCCAGGCCGGGCTGAATGTCCAACTGGTGGAACTCGGCGCGGGCGACGGCGTGGAAAAATTGAAGGCCGGGCAAATCGATGTGACGTTCGGCAGCGACGTGTCCCTGTTCCGCGCCGCCGGTTCCGGCACCGCCCTGCAACTGCAAGGCGAGGCTTACACCTTCGGCCGCACCACGATCGCGCTCGTCACGTTGCCCGGCTCCGAATACACCGAACCGACCGCGAAGAAATCACCGAAAATCGCGGTGGACTCCCCCGACGACATCGGTGCGCTCACCGCGCGATCGGTCCTCGGCACCGCGGGCGTCGACAAGTCGAAAATCGAGTTCGTGCCCCGGCCGTTCGGGCAGATGCCCGCCGCGCTGCAATCCGGGGACGCGGACGCGGCGCTGATGGTCGAGCCGTACATCACCCGCGCGGAGAAAGAGCTGGGCGCGCAGATCCTCGCCGACGGTTCGACCGGCGCGACCCTCGATTTCCCCGCCTCCGGCTACGCCGCGACCGGTCAATTCGCCGCGGCGAATCCGCGCACGCTGACGGCCTTCCGGAACGTCCTCACCCAGGCCCAGCTGGCCGCGTCCGATTCGGCGAAGGTGCGCGACGCGCTGCCGACGTTCTCCGACATCGACCAGACCACCGCCGCGCTGATCTCGCTCGGCAGCTACCCGACGACGTTGTCCGCGACCCGGCTGCAGCGCGTGGCCGACCTCATGCACAGCTCCGGGCAACTCGCCAACCGCCTCGACGTGGCGGCGATGCTGCCCAACGCGTTGTAGGCCTCAGATGCTCGCCCCGGTCGGCTGCAGGCAGATCGTGCGCACCGGCGGCCCCGCGTAGACCAGCGACAGGTCCTTGTCGTCGCAGCTGGACGCCGACCGCTCGCCGTCGTGCACGACCGCGCGGGCCTCCGCCTTGGGGTCGTCACAGGCGACCTTGCCGACCTTCGATTCGTCCGCGACGTCGCGGACGCATTCGCCGGACGCGACGTTCAGCGCGAGGCACAGCGTCTGGGTCGGTCTGCTGGTGCTGCGGGTGGACAGGTACAGCTCGAACTGCACGTAGTCCTCGCCGCGGCAGTAACCCCGGCCCTTGACGACGGTGTCGACGCGGTAGGTGGCGGCCTGGTCGGAGCAGTCGGCTCCGGTGTAGGTCTGGGTCTCCGAGCCCAGCGAGGACAGGTAGAGGCAACTGCCCGCGACCGGCGGCCCGGACGCGCGCACGACCGCGGCGAACCCGAACGCGCTGAGCGTGCCCAGCCCGAGCGCCACGACGATGAGGGCGGCGAAGAGCGCCTTCTGCTTGCCCGACACCCGTTTCGGGCCGCCCTGCACCGGCTGCTGCGGGAGCGGCTGGTACGGGTTCGCGGCCGGCGGCACGCCGAACGGTGGTGTGGTCACTGGGTCCCCTCCCGCGGCTTTCGTCCCGCCATCTTGGCATCCCCGGGCCGCGGTCCGGCAGGGAACGTATAAAGGAGAGGTGACTGATGGCCCCCTGATCGTCCAGTCCGACAAGACCGTGCTGCTCGAGGTCGACAACCCGCGCGCCAACGACGCGCGGATCGCCATCGCGCCGTTCGCCGAGTTGGAACGCGCGCCCGAGCACGTGCACACCTACCGGATCACGCCGCTCGCGTTGTGGAACGCGCGCGCGGCCGGGCACGACGCGGAACAGGTGGTGGACGCGCTCACCACGTACTCGCGCTTCCCGGTGCCGCAGCCGCTCTTGATCGACGTCGTGGACGTGATGGGCCGGTTCGGCAGGCTGCAGATCGCCAACAGCCCGGCACACGGCCTGGTCATGACCACGACCGACCGCGCGGTGCTGGAAGAGGTCTCGCGGAACAAGAAGATCAGCCCGATGCTGGGCTCGCGGATCGACGACGACACGATCATCGTGCACCCGTCCGAACGCGGGCGGCTCAAGCAGGCGCTGCTCAAGGTCGGCTGGCCGGCCGAGGACCTCGCGGGGTACGTGGACGGCGAAGCGCACCCGATCGACCTCGCCGAGGACGACTGGCACCTGCGCGACTACCAGCGGCAGGCGGCGGAAGCGTTCTGGGCTGGCGGCTCCGGCGTCGTCGTGCTGCCGTGCGGCGCGGGCAAGACGCTGGTCGGCGCGGCCGCGATGGCGCACGCCAAGGCGACCACGCTGATCCTGGTCACCAACACCGTCGCCGGTCGGCAGTGGAAGCGCGAACTGGTCGCGCGCACGTCGCTCACCGAGGACGAGATCGGCGAGTACTCCGGAGAGAAGAAGGAGATCCGGCCGGTCACCATCGCGACGTACCAGGTGGTCACGCGCAAGACGAAGGGCGAGTACAAACACCTCGACCTGTTCGATTCGCGCGACTGGGGCCTGGTCGTCTACGACGAGGTGCACCTGCTGCCCGCGCCGGTGTTCCGGATGACGGCGGACCTGCAGTCGCGGCGTCGGCTCGGGCTCACCGCCACGCTGGTGCGCGAGGACGGCCGCGAGGGCGACGTGTTCTCGCTGATCGGCCCGAAGCGCTACGACGTGCCGTGGCGCGACATCGAGGCGCAGGGCTGGATCGCGCCCGCGGAGTGCACCGAGGTGCGGGTCACGCTCACCGAGTCCGAACGCCTGCAGTACGCCACCGCGGACGCCGATGAGCGGTACAAGCTGGCCGCCACGGCGATGACTAAAATCCCGGTGATCCGGTCCATTGTGGACAAACATGAGGGCGAGCCGACGCTGGTGATCGGCGCGTACCTCGACCAGCTGGAGATGCTGGGCGCGGAACTGGAGGCCCCGGTGATCCAGGGCGCGACGAAGAACAAGGAGCGCGAGGAGCTGTTCGACAAGTTCCGCCGCGGCGAACTGCGCACGCTGGTCGTGTCGAAGGTGGCGAACTTCTCGATCGACCTGCCGGAAGCTTCGGTGGCGATCCAGGTGTCGGGCACGTTCGGCTCGCGGCAGGAGGAAGCGCAACGGCTCGGCAGGCTGCTGCGTCCGAAGGGCGACGGACGGCAAGCGCACTTCTACTCGATCGTCTCGCGGGACACAGTGGACACGGAGTACGCCGCGCACCGGCAACGGTTCCTGGCCGAACAGGGCTACGCGTACCACATTGTCGACGCGGAGGACCTGCGGCGGCCGCTCTGATTTACGAGCCGAGGTAACGGAGAACGGCCAGCACGCGTCGGCTGTACCCCTTCGCTTGCGGCAGGTCGAGCTTGTCGAAGATTGCGTTCGCGTGCTTCTCCACGGCGCTCTGCGAGACGAACAGCAGCGTCGCGATGTTCGCGTTCGTGTGGCCCTGCGCCATTTTCTCCAGCACGTCGCGCTCGCGCGGGGTCAGCCGGGCGAGCGCGTCCTCGTGCGAGGTGCGGGCGACCAGCCGGCGCACCACCTCCGGGTCGAAGGCCGCGCCACCAGCCCCGACCCGGTCCAGCGCGTCGAGGAAGTCGCCGACCTGGGCTACGCGGTCCTTGAGCAGATAGCCGACGCGGCCGCCGTCACCGCCGATCAGCTTGGCGGCATAGCGTTTCTCGACGTATTGAGACAGCACGAGCACCCCGATGTCCGGCCAGCGCTCACGGATTTCCAACGCGGCGCGGAGACCTTCGTCGGTGTGGGTCGGCGGCATCCGGACGTCGGTGACGACCACGTCAGGCTGGTGTTCGGCGGTCGCTTCGAGAAGTGCTTCTTTATCGCCAACCGCCGCGACCACGTCGTGCCCCTCCTCGGCCAGCAGCCGGACGAGGCCTTCTCTCAGCAGGGTCGCGTCCTCAGCCAGGATCACTCGCACGGCAGCGTCACCCGCACCACGGTCGGCCCGTTTTCGGGACTATGTACGGAAAATTCGCCGTCCATCGCGGCCACTCGCCTAGCCAGCCCGGATAATCCACCGCTAGTGCCGACTTTCGCGCCGCCGCACCCATCGTCAGTGATCTCGATTTCTCCCCGGCGGACGTCAATGGTGATCTTGGTGGCGTTGGCGTGTTTAACCGCGTTGGTCACGGATTCCGAGGCCACGAAGTAGACCACAGTCGCCAGCTCAGGCGACGGCTCGTCCAGTGCGTAACGAAGGTCGACCGGGATCGTGGCACGCTCGGCCAGCGACTCCAACGCCGCCTCCAGGCCACTTTCGTCCAGCGCGATCGGGTACACGCGCCAACTCACCTCTCGCAGCTCGCGCAAGGCTTCCTGCGACTCCTCGTGCGCCTGCCGGACCAGCTCAGCCGCCCGGTCCGCGTCTTGTGCCCGACGCGCCCGGCCGAGCAAAACCCCGAGCGCGACCAGCCGTTGCTGGACCCCGTCATGCAAGTCTCGCTCGATCCGGCGGCGTTCCCCGTTGACTGCTTCAACCACTTCGCTCCGGGTCGTCGCCAGCTCGGACACCCTGCGGCGCAACAGTTCCTGACTGCTAGGCCCAAAGAACCGCCGCGCCAGCCGACGATCAAGCGCGGCTACGCCGATCAATCCCTGTACACAAAGGAATACCGCAATCGCCCCGAGCGTCACGACCGGCAACCAGTCGACTACGGTCCCATCGCCAGTACCGCCCGGTGCCCGTCCGGTGACCAACTGGACGAAGTAGAGCGCGCCAGCCACGCCTCCCGCGCCGATGCACACCCACACCCCCAACGCGAGCAACCCGGTCAAGCCACGCGGAACGAGGTACTGCAACGCACGGCGGCCGTCGTAGTCGTCACCGTTGCTGGCGTCAAGAAACCGCTGCAGCCTCGCGCGCTCGATTTCGGCGAGCCTGCGCGCGCCACGGAAAACTCGCGGCCGCGCCGCGGGTATCGCGAGCAGCGGTGTGGCGAGGACCACGTAGGGCACCTCGATGAGCGCCGACAACGCACCCAAGCCAACGCCCGCCGTCCGGCGCGGCACTCGCGATCTGATCACGTCCGCCAGGCTAGCCAGCTCACGCGGCGGGCGTACTGCGGTTTTCCGCAGTTTCCGGCGCGTGCTCCGCTCCCCCGGCTTCAACCGGGCCGAACGCACTACGCAGCCACACGCTCCGCCCGCCTTCACGCACGCCGCACCCCGGGTCTTCCACAACCTCCAGGCCGCCCCGGGTCCGCCCTCTGCAACTGAGCCGCAGCCCCCAACGCACTACAGCCTTCCGCCCCCCGGCTTCCCGCCTTCAACCACGCCACGCCCCCAACTCATTTCGGCCGCCCGCAGCCTCACGCTCCCCACCTTCAACCGCGCCACGCGCCGAACGCACTACGGCCTTCCACAGCCTCCCGGCCGCCACGCGCTTCGCTCCCCGGCTTCAACCACGCCACGCCCAACCCATTTCGGCCGTCCTCAGCTTCACACCCCCGACTTCCCATCTTCAACCGCGCCACCCCCAAACCCACTGCGGTTTTCCGCAATTTTCCCGGTGGCCGACAGCAATGTGTTGCGCCCCTTGGCTTTCTACCTTCGACGGCATCGCATTCATCCAGAAAGGACTCCCGTGCACCTCTTGCTCACCACCCCCACCGAACCCCTCACCGGCCTCGCTGGATGGGCCGTCGGACTGATGGATTCGCTCGGCGGCGTCGGCGCCGCGATCGTCGTCGGCCTCGACAACCTCTTCCCGCCCATCCCCAGCGAACTCGTCCTCCCGCTAGCCGGATTCTCCGCGAGCCGCGGCACGTTCAGCCTGGCCGGAGCCCTCTTCTGGACAACACTGGGCTCGCTGGCCGGCGCCGTGATCGTCTACTGGCTGGGTGCCCTGCTCGGCCGAGACCGCTGCCGGGCCCTGCTCAGCCGCCTGCCACTGATGGACGTCGCCGACTTCGACCGGACCGAGGCATGGTTCACCCGGCACGGCGGGAAGGCGGTGTTCCTAGGCCGGATGGTGCCGATCTTCCGCAGCCTGATCTCACTGCCAGCGGGCGTCGAACGAATGCCGTTCGGCCGGTTCCTGCTCCTGACGACGGCGGGCAGCCTGCTGTGGAACACCGCGTTCGTCGTGGCCGGCTACCTGCTCGGGGAGAGCTGGTCACTGGTGGACCGGTACGCGTCGGTGTTCCAGTACGTCGTACTGGCCGCGGTGGCGATCGCCGTAGGCCTGTTCGTGGCGGTCCGAGTGCGCCGAGTCTCTCGGCGTTGACTCTTTCTGCGGCTTGACCTGGGGATCCCCGAGGTTCACTCGAACGGACGAGCGGCCGGCGCCCTGGAAATTGTCGGTGGTTCGAACTACTGTTCGATATGCAGGAACCGAACACCAGTTCGAGGGGAAGCTCATGACGATCGCACCGTTCCGCCCCGGCGTCGGGGCACCGCCGGTCCAGACCTTGCCGCCAGGGCGCTGGCACGGGCGCATCTGGGTGTCGGAGGAGCCGCTCACGCGGCCGCAGCGGTACTTGAGCTGTGTCGCGGAGTTCGAGCGCTCGGGCCTGTGGCCGGTGCTGATCCCGCCCGACCAGCGCTTCACCGCCCGCGGCGAAGACTGGCTGGACGACCGCGGCCGCCTCGCCCCCGCCGGTCACCGCGTCGACAACGCCGACCCCGCCGAAGTCCTCGCCCGCTGGTGGGACGGCTCTTGCTGCGACGGTGCCTGCCTGCGCCCCTTCGGCACCCGCTTCCCCGGGCTGGCGAAACGCTCGCACCGCCGCTCAGACCCACTGGCCGAGGCAGGCAACACCGGTTCGATCCTGGCCGCCCGCACCCCGCACCGGCTCGGCCTGGTGCAAGCCGACCGCCCCGCCGACGTCCCGGCCCTCATCGGCTGGACGGGAATGATCAAGGCGACAGACCAGGTCGCGGAGCTGTCAGCGGTTCTGCGCAGCTGGGAAGACCGCTTCGGCGCGACCCTGGTGACCCTGGGCTTCGACTCGATCGAACTGTCGGTCTCGGCCCCACCCCGCACCCACGCCAGGGCACTGACAGTGGCAGCCGAACACCGGGCCTTCAGCCTGCCGACATACCTCGCCCAGCCGGGAAACCTGCGGGAGTACGCGACGTCCCTGGTACAGAGCCGCCGATGGAGGTTCTCGTGGGCCTAAGGAAGTGATGGCGCGGGCCCCAAGGCGGGGCGGCTGGCTCAAGGGCGGAGCAGGTCGAGTTTCGCCAATGCCGCAACGAATCTGGCGGCTGTGGCGAAACCTGGCGAATCCGGCGGTGTACGACGCACCCCGCCGGATCCGACGGGGTCGGACGCGCCCCCACGGATCCGGCGGACTCCGGCGAGGCTAGCCAGATCCCACGCGCCCCGGCGATTCCGGCGGGACCAGGCGAACCCGGCCAGGCCCAGCAGACCCGGCGCGACCCGACGGGTGCGGCGATGCCTGGCGGATTCGGCACGACTTGGCGGAGCCTCGCGAATCCGGCACGGCTCGACGGGCCTGGCGCAACCACCTCGACCCGACACAGCCCAACGGATCCGGCGACACCTGACGGATTCAGCACGACCCGGCGGAGGCTGGCGGATCCGGCACGGCCCGACAGGCCTGGCGCAACCACCTCGGGCCGACATAGCCCGACAGGTCCGGCGATGCCTGGCTGATTCAGCACGGCCTGGCAGAGCCCCGCGGATCCGGCACGACCCGACAGGCTCGGCTGAACCACCTCAGCCCGACATAGCCCGACGGGTTCGGCACGGCCCGACAGGTCCGGGTCCGGCGACACCTGGCGGATTCAGCATGGCCAGCGGAGCCTGGCGGGCCCGACATGGCCTGGAGGATTCGGCATGACCTGACGGGTCCAACGCAGCCCGACTAGCCCGGGCGGAACCCCTCCCGGCTCGATATAGCCCGGCGGATCCGACGCGGCCTGCCGAATTCAGCGCGACCTGACGAGTTCGGCACGACCTGCCGAACTCGGCACAGCCCGACCGGTTCAACGCGGCCTGCCGAACTCAGCAAACCTCGCAGGCCCCGGCAACGCATCATCCCGTCTCAGCTCGGCTGATTCTCGCGCCACCGGCACCCGGTCAGTTCTCGCCGAGTCACGCCACCAGCCCCTCACCATGCCTCCAAGCGGCGAGGCGAAGCACGCGACCACCCGAGGCCAGGTCAGACCAGCGGTCAGCTCAGTCCAGTGACGCCGCAGCCGCACGCAGGTCTCGTAGCGCAGCCAGGGCATGAGGCGCGAGACCCCCATCATCACGCTCAGCCTCGGACCACCGCGTGTAGCCCCGCTTGAACGCGAGCACCCCCAACTCCGCCGCGAGGTGCGCGATCGGGTCGGGGACGCCGCGGGCGACCAGTGCGGCTGACATCGCCGCCGCGAGGCCGACGTTCTTGAGTGCGTCCCGTTCCTGCAACTCGGTACTCGCGGCCACCGCGGCCTTGAGGCGGGGGCCGAGTTCGCGGTTCGCCGGGCCCATCGCGCCGGATGCGCGTTCGAGGCCGGCCGCGACCGCTTCCAGTGGGCTGCAGGAGTCGGGGGCCTCGGCGATTCCCTCGGCCAGCAGGCGGCTCAACGTTTCCTGCCCGGCGACCAGCAACTCACGCTTGTCGGAGAAGTGCCGGAAGAACGTGCTCTTGGTGACGCCCGCGCGTTCAGCGATCTGCGCGACGGTGGTGGCGTCGTACCCCTGCTCGGTGAACAGGTCGACAGCCGCCACGACCAGTCGTTGCGTCGTCTCTGGTTGCCATCGGGCCATGGGCTCATTCTAGGTGACGGGACAAGAGTCCCGTCACCGTGTATGGTGATGGGACAAAGGTCTCATCACCTCGGGAGAAGCTCATGCAGGTTTTCGTCACCGGCGGTACGGGCACCATCGGCTCAGCGGTCGTGGCCGAGCTGCTCGCCAGCGGGCACACCGTTCTCGCGCTGGCCCGGTCGGACAAGTCCGCGCAGGCGCTCACCGACGCCGGCGCGGAAGTGCTGCGCGGCCAGATCGCTGACCTCGACGTCCTGCGGGCCGGTGCCGCGCAGTCCGAGGGTGTGATCAGCCTCGCGTTCGGCAGTGACTACAGCACCGAGGAAGCGCTTGCTCGGTCGATCGCCGAGGAGAGTGCCGCGATGGCCGCGTTGGGGGAAGAACTCGTCGGCAGCGAGCGGCCGCTCGTCACGGTCTCGGGCACGCCGTGGGTTCCGGGTCGCGCTGCGACCGAAGCCGATCCGCTGCCGACCAGCGGGCCGGTGGGTGGGCGTGCCATCTCGGTCAATGCGTTGCTGGCGCTGGCTTCCCGCGGTGTGCGCGCGACGGCGGTCCGTATGCCGCGCACGGTTCACAACGAGGGCAAGGGCGGGTTCGCGGGGCTGCTCACCGAGCAGGCGCGGCGCACTGGCGTGGCGGGTTACCCCGGCGACGGCGCCCAGCGCTGGCCGGCCGTGCACGCGCTTGACGCGGCCGTTTTGTTCCGCCTGGCGCTCGAATCCGCGCCCGCCGGAACGGCCTGGCACGCCGTGGCCGACGAGGGCGACGCGGTTCGCGACATCGCGGCCGTCATCGGGAAGCGGCTCGGCTTGCCGGTCGAATCGGTGCCGCAGGAGAACTTCGGTCCGTTCGGCCCGATCTTCGCCATGGACCAGCCCGCTACCAGCATCCGCACCCGCGAAGTCCTCGGCTGGCAGCCGACGCACCCGAGCCTGCTGGAGGACCTGGAGAACATCCAGCCGTGAAACCCCGGGACAACGGTGCCAACAATCCAGGACAGATGTCCTGATAGTTAGTCCAATCGTCCGGAAAGTGTTTGCCGCAGCCGCCCGCGCGGGAATCCGGAGTCGGTGAGCGAGATCCGAGTGGGTACGTCCGGCTGGCGGTACCCGCCGTGGCGCGGCGCGTTCTATCCCTCGGGCCTGCCGCAGCGGCGGGAACTCGAGTACCTCTCCCGCCGAACAAACGCCGTCGAGATCAACGGGTCCTTCTACTCACTGCAGCGCCCGGAGCGATACCTCGGCTGGCACGCCGAAACCCCGGATGGGTTTCTGTTCGCGGTGAAGGGCGGCCGGTTCATCACGCATCTCAAGCAGCTGCGCGACGTCGAAACCGCGCTCGCCAACTTCTACGCGTCCGGTGTGCTGGCGCTCGCCGGCAAGCTGGGGCCGTTCCTCTGGCAACTCCCAGCGCGGCTGGTCTTCGATCCCGAGCGGGTCTCCACCTTCCTCGGACAGCTCCCCCGCACCACCGGCGAGGCGGCCGCGCTCGGGGCGAAGCACGACGACAAGCTCAAGTCCCGAGCGTTTCTGGAATCTGGTCCAGACCGGCCGCTGCGGCACGCGCTGGAGGTTCGCCACCCGAGCTTCACCACGAACGAAGCGCTAGACCTGCTCACAAAACACCGGGTAGCGCTGGTGACCGCCGACGCCGCCGCGCCGTGGCCGTACCGGGAGGACCAGACCACTGACTTCAGTTACGTCCGGCTGCACGGCGCGGAAAGCCTCTACACCAGCAATTACTCCGACGACGCCCTGCGCGGCTGGGCCGCGAAGATCACCGAATGGCACGACGGCGGGCGGCGCGACGTGCACGTCTACTTCGACAACGACAGCGAAGCCGCCGCCCCGCACAACGCCGTCACACTCACCCGGCTGCTCGGCCTCGTCACCCAAACCGGTTCGACACAGTGAGCGGATAGTGAGCGCACTTCGGTTGGGTGGTGGTACGGGCCGCCGGTGGTCTACGTGCTGCCACTGGGGGTCGGCACGCGGACCACCGCGCCCGGCTGCCCTCGAAGTGACTGACAGATGAACATTCCGCCAAACAGCCGAAGCTAGCCTCGCACCAAACCGGCCAGCTGAGCCCGCACCCGATCCGCGTCGGGGTGGCCCAGCGTGGTCAGCAGGCGAACCGCCCGCAGCCAGCAGTCCCGGGCCGCGGCGGTGCGGCCGTAGCGCAGGTGCGCGGTGCCCAGTTCGGACAGCACATCCGCCGCCTCGTACTCCTCGTCCATCGCGAAGAACATGTCGACGGCTTCGGACAGGCACTCGATTCCCTCCACGTGCCTGCCCAAGCCCAGCAACGCACGCGCCCGCGCGGCCAGCGAAAACCGGCCCTGCGGAAGGTCATCCGGCGGCACCAGCGCGAGCGCCTCGTCGGCCAGCGACAGGGCCTGCGGGTAGTCGCCCATCATCGCGCACAGATCACCCAAGGCACGCAAAACGTTCGCCTCCACCGAGGTGAACCCCAGCTCCCGCGTGATTTCCAGCGCACGCAGGCCATGTCGGTAAGCCTCGGGGAAGTCCTCGATGTCCTGAGCGGTCATCGCCAGGTTGTAACGCGCCCGCGCCTCGCCCGGCAGCGAGCCCAATTCCAGCTGCACGGCCAGCGCCTGCTCCAGGTATTCGCGCGCCAGCACGTACTTCCTGGCGACTCCTTCGATCACACCGAGTCCATTGAGGACTGCCGCTTCGCCGTGCCGTTCCCCGGAATTCCGCGCTGCCCGCAAGCCGATCTCGAAGACGTACCGCCATTCGTCGACTCGCCCGCGCCCTGCGAAATAGGTGAACAGCGACCACGCCAGCCGCCAGCACTGCGCGTACCGACCGATCCGGAAGGCCCACTGGACCGTCGAAATCAGGTTCCCGTGCTCCTCGCTGAACCACGCCAGCGCCCGGTGAAAGTCGGCGAACTCCAGCGCTCCGGCGGACGGAATCGGCCCGATCTCGTCCATCAGCTGCTGCGGCCGCATCGCCGAGGCCGCGTTCCGCGCGGACGAAATGAACCAGTCGAGCAGTCGCGCGCTGGCCGCCGCGCGCTCGTCGGCATCGTCCTCCTGCTCCGACAATTCGGTCGCGTAGGCACGAATCAGATCGTGGAACTGGTACCGGCCCGGCTTCGGCTGGGTGAGCAGATGCGTGGAAACCAGCGTGTCGAGTGCGCCGCGAGTCTCCACTTCGGACCGTCCGTTGAGCGCGATCGCCATGCCCAGCGACAAATCCGGGCCGACTGACAGCGCCAGCAAACGCAGCAGGCGCGCCGCGGCCGGGCACAAAACCCGGTAGGAGTAGGAAAAAACCGTGCGGATATTGGTCTCGTCGCCGTCGCCGAGGTCGAACGTGCTCAACCGGCCGGCATCCGAGGGCAATGCGTTGACGAACTCGGCCAGCGGCAAGCGAGGGAACTGCGCCGCTCGCACGGCGAGAATCCGGATCGCCAGCGGAAGCCCGCCGCAATACTCGACAAATCGGCCCGCCGCGACCGGATCCTCGTGCACCCGCTCGACCCCGATCGCCGAGGCGAGCAGCTCCACCGCCTCCTCACTGTCCAATTCAGACAGCGCGATCCGGCGGGCACCGTGTGTCGCGACCAGTCCGCGCAGCTGCCACCTGCTCGTCACCACGACCAGACAGCCCGGGCCAGGCAGCAGCGAACGCACCTGCTCCGTACTGTTCGCGTTGTCCAGCACCACCAAAAGCCGTCGGCCAGTGGTGTACGTGCGCCAGGTCGCCGCGCGTTCGTCCAAACCGGACGGTATCCGGTCGGCGGGCACGCCAAGCGCGATGAGCATGGTCTCCAGCGCGGCGGTCGGCGACACCGGAGCACCCGGACCATAGCCACGCAGGTCCAGAAACACCTGGCCGCCGGTGAACCGGTCGGCGATCTGGTGTGCGAAGTGGACGGACAGCGTCGTTTTCCCTTGCCCGCCCATGCCTTCCACCGAGGCGATCGGCGTGGAGGTGCCGTCGTCGAGGGCTTCCGGCAGCAACGCGCGCAGGGCTTTCAAATCCGCCGCCCGACCGGCGAACGCACCCAGGTCAGCCGGAAGCTGATGCGGCACATGGGGTTCCAGCGGCGTCCGGAACCGGAGACCCTCGTCGCCGCCCAGCACGAGCCGGTGCGCCCGCTGCAGCCCGGCACCGGGATCCAAGCCCAGCTCCTCGGCCAGCAACCCGCTGATCCGCCGGTACACATCAAGTGCTTCGGCCTGCCGTCCGGAACGGAGCAGCGCGTACATCAACTGCTCGTGCGGCCGCTCCCGCAGCGGGTTTTCGCGGGTCAAAAGCTCCAACTCGGGCACGACGGTGTCATGCTCGCCGACTGTCAGCAGCGTCTCGGCCCACAGCTCGCGCACCCGCGTGCGCTCCTCGGCGAGCTGTCCGACCTCGTCCCGGTGCAGTGCGTCCGACTCCACGTTCTGCAGCGCCGAACCCCGCCACTGCCCCAGGGCGTCCTCGAAGTACCCCGCCGCCCGCCGGTGTTCCCCGCGCTCCGCCGCGCTGCGCCCCCTGGCCGCGAGCTGCCGGAACCGACCGAGGTCCACCGCATTCTCGTCGACTTCCAACAGGTAGCCGCCGCGTTCGGTGCGGATCGCCGCACCGTCGCCGAGCGCCCGGCGCAGCCGCAGGACATACGTCTGCAGCGCGCCCTTCGACCGGCGCTGGTCGTCGCCCCACAGCCAGTGGCTGAGCACGTCGACCGACACGAGCCGGTTGGCCCGCAGCAGCAGTCCGGCGAGCACGATCAGCGGGCGGCTGCCGCCCAGCGGCACCACCTGGTCCCCGGCCAGCACCTCGGCCGGGCCGAGCACCCGGAAGTCGAGGCCGTCCACACGTTCCATTGTGGCGTTGAGACGGCCCTCGCGGCACCTCGGTTCCGCCGCGGCGGCGATGGCATGATCGGCAGTCATGCAGGTTTACGCGCTCCCGCTGCACACCCGGTTCCGGGACATCACCGTCCGTGAAGGACTGTTGCTCCGCGGCCCCGCCGGCTGGGGCGAGTTCTGCCCGTTCGCCGACTATTCGGACATCGAGAGCGTGCCCTGGCTCTCCGCCGCGCTCGAAGCGAGCGAAGAAGGCTGGCCCGAGCCGGTCCGCGACCGCGTCGAGGTGAACGCGACCGTCCCGATCGTGCCGCCGGAACGCGCGTATGAGCTGGTCCGCGCCTCCGGCTGCCGCACGGCGAAGGTGAAGGTCGCCGACAAACGCGCGACACTCGCCGAGGACTGCGCTCGCATCGAAGCGGTGCGCGACGCGCTGGGTCCGTCCGGCGCGATCCGGGTCGACGCCAACACGGCCTGGGACGTCGACACCGCCGTGCGCGCGCTCGGCGAACTCGACCGCGCGGCCGGTGGACTGGAGTACGCCGAGCAGCCGTGCCCCACGATCGACGACCTGGCCGCCGTCCGCCGCCGGGTGTCGGTGCGGATCGCGGCCGACGAGTCGATCCGCCGCGCCGAGGATCCGCTGAAGGTCGCGGTCGCCGGGGCCGCCGACGTCGCAGTGCTCAAGGTCGCCCCGCTCGGCGGGGTGCGCCGCGCGCTGGAGGTCGCGGAGGCGTGCGGACTGCCGTGCGTGGTGTCGTCGGCGGTCGAGACGAGCGTCGGGCTGGCTGCCGGGCTCGCGCTCGCTGGGGCCTTGCCAGAGCTGGACTTCGCGTGCGGGCTCGGCACGATGTCGTTGCTGCGCGGGGACGTCTGCACCGCCACGCTGTCCCCTGTGGACGGTTACCTGCCGGTGCCGAGGCAGGCCCCGGAACCCGACGCTTACGCCGAGTTCGCCGCGTCCCCCGAGGTGACGGCGGCGTGGCTGGACCGGTTCGAGCGGGTCCGGAAGCTCCGGGGGTAAGGGGGACTTCAGGGTCGCGGCCCCGGGGCTATCTCCGGGGCGTTCCCGGATGTGCGGCGGGTCCCGCTCGCGGAGTATTGCTGGCATGACGGACACCACGCAGGCCGCACCGGCCAAGAAGATCTTCCGCAGCCGCTCCGACCGCATGCTCACCGGCGTGTGCGGCGGATGGGCCAAGTACCTCAACGTCGACCCGTCGATGGTGCGCATCGCCGCGGTCGCCGGGGCCGTGGTCTCGGCCGGGGTGATCCTCCCGGTCTACGCCGCGGCCGCCGTCCTGACCCCCGAAGACTGAGCCCGGGAACGGGCGAAGCCCGGCCCACCGCGAGGGTGAACCGGGCTTCGCCGGAAAGCAGCCGAACTCAGAAGTCCATGCCACCCATGCCGCCGGACGGGTCGGCCGGAGCGGCAGCAGCCTTCTCCGGCTTGTCCGCGACGACAGCCTCGGTGGTCAGGAACAGCGCCGCGATGGAAGCGGCGTTCTGCAGCGCGGAGCGGGTGACCTTCGTCGGGTCCGGCACGCCGGCCGCGAGCAGGTCCTCGTACTCGCCGGTGGCGGCGTTCAGGCCGTGGCCCTGCGGCAGGCCCTTGACCTTCTCCGCCACGACGCCGCCCTCGAGACCGGCGTTGATCGCGATCTGCTTGAGCGGGGCCTCGACGGCCACCTTGACGATGTTGGCGCCAGTGGCCTCGTCGCCCTCGAGCTTCAGGCCCGCGAACGCGGCCTCGGCGGCCTGGATCAGGGCCACGCCACCGCCGGCGACGATGCCCTCTTCCACGGCGGCCTTGGCGTTGCGCACCGCGTCCTCGATGCGGTGCTTGCGCTCCTTCAGCTCGACCTCGGTCGCGGCGCCGGCCTTGATGACGGCCACGCCGCCGGCCAGCTTCGCGAGCCGCTCCTGCAGCTTCTCGCGGTCGTAGTCCGAGTCGGAGTTCTCGATCTCCGCGCGGATCTGGTTGACGCGGCCCTGGATCTGGTCCGCGTCGCCAGCGCCCTCGACGATGGTGGTCTCGTCCCGGGTGATGACGGCCTTGCGGGCGCGGCCCAGCAGCGACAGGTCCGCGTTCTCCAGCTTGAGGCCGACGTCCTCGGAGATGACCTGGCCACCGGTCAGGATCGCGATGTCCTGCAGGATCGCCTTGCGGCGGTCGCCGAAGCCAGGCGCCTTGACGGCGACGGACTTGAAGGTGCCGCGGATCTTGTTGACCACCAGGGTCGCCAGGGCTTCGCCCTCGACGTCCTCGGCGATGATCAGCAGCGGCTTGCCGGACTGGATGACCTTCTCCAGCAGCGGCAGGACGTCCTTGACGTTCGAGATCTTGGAACCGAAGAGCAGGACGTACGGGTCCTCCAGCTCGGCTTCCTGACGCTCCGGGTCGGTCACGAAGTAACCGGACACGTAGCCCTTGTCGAAGCGCATGCCCTCGGTCAGCTCAAGCTCGAGCCCGAAGGTGTTGCTCTCCTCGACGGTGACGACGCCTTCCTTGCCGACCTTGTCCAGCGCCTCGGCGATCAGCTCGCCGATGGTGCGGTCAGCGGCCGAGATCGAGGCGGTAGCAGCGATCTGCTCCTTGGTCTCGATCTGGACGGCGGCCTTGTGCAGCTGCTCGGTGATGGCCTCGACGGCCGCCTCGATGCCGCGCTTGAGCGAGATCGGGTCGGCGCCGGCCGCGACGTTGCGCAGGCCCTCGCGCACGAGCGCCTGGGCGAGCACGGTCGCGGTGGTGGTGCCGTCACCCGCGACGTCGTCGGTCTTCTTGGCAACTTCCTTGACGAGCTCGGCCCCGATCTTCTCCCACGGGTCCTCGAGCTCGATCTCCTTGGCGATGGAGACACCGTCGTTGGTGATCGTCGGCGCGCCCCACTTCTTTTCGAGCACGACGTTCCGGCCCCGCGGGCCGAGGGTCACCTTGACGGCTTCGGCGAGGGTGTTCAAGCCGCGCTCAAGACCGCGGCGGGCGTCCTCGTCGAACGCGATCAGTTTGGCCATTGCGGTGTGGTCCTCCGGTATTGGGCGCTACCGCCGCGCTGTCTCCAGCGGCGGCAGCAGGACACGTCCTCGGCCAGGCTCGGTGCCCGCGACGGACGACTGACCGGTGGGTCAGCCTCACCGTCCCGACCTTCAGGCAGGCGGTCGGTGACCGCTCGCCTAGCACTCGACGGCGTCGAGTGCCAATGCCGTGTTTAGCACTCTCCGGGGTCGAGTGCAAGGAGCGCAGGTCAGCGTCGGTGCACTGGCGGAGCAGGGCGGGCGGGTCAGTGGCTCGGCTGGATGTGGATCGACGACGGCGGCGGGCGCAGCGACGACGGAGCGCCGCTCTGCGAGCCGCCGGGACCGACCGGAATGTTGGGCGCGGACGACGTCGGAGCGGTGCCGCCGCTGCCGCTGTCGTCCCCGCCGAAGAGGAAGATCGCGCCGACGACCAGCCCGGCCACGACGAGCACTCCCAGCGCGATCCACAGCCACTTCAGGCCGCCGCTCTTGGGCTGCGCTTCGAACGCGCCCGCGCCGCCTGCCGGGGACGGCGGGCGCAGCCGCATCGGGTCGCCGAAGGCCTGCTGGTTCGGATGGCCCTGCTGCGGCGGCTGATTGGGGTAGCCGCCGGGCTGGTTCGGGTAGCCGCCGTAGCCGGGCGGCGGGCCTTGCTGGGCTGGCTGACCGGGGCCCGGCTGACCGGGTTGTCCTGGCTGACCGGGGTAGCCGTAGCCGGGCGGGGGGCCTGCGGGTGCCTGGCCTGGGTAGCCCTGCTGGCCAGGCTGTGGCTGACCGGGTTGGCCCGGCTGGCCTGCTTGCGGCTGGCCGGGGTGGCCGGGCTGAGGCTGTCCGGGTTGGCCCGGCTGGCCTGCTTGCGGCTGGCCGGGGTGGCCGGGCTGAGGCTGTCCGGGCTGTGCTGGATAACCGGGAGGAGGCTGGTTGCCGTAACCGGCGGGGCCGCCGTAGCCGCCTTGCGCGGGGTACCCGGGCTGCTGACCGCCCCAAGCGCCGGGAGCACCTGGTCCAGCCTGCACGCCCTGCCCCGCGGTTCCGGGGCCTCCCGGCTGACCGCCTGGGCCGCCCTGCCCACCGGCTCCCGGCCCGCCAGCGCCAGGTCCACCGGGCCCGGCGGGACCGCCACCGGCAGCTCCGCCTCCCGGTCCCTGCTGTCCCGGCTGACCCTGTTGTCCTGGCTGCATGCCCGCCCCCTCCGGCAGTCCGTTCGGCCGGGCGGGGCCCGGCGGGGTGTCCGACGTCGCGAGCGGGCCGAGCGCCACCCTGGCCGCGGCGATCATCGCGACGCAGCTGGGGTAACGGTCGTTCGGGCTTTTCGCCATGCCCTTGCGGATCACGTCGTCCACGGCGGCCGGGAGCGCGACCACGGTCGCCACCGACGGCGGTTCCCCGCCGAGGTGGCCCTTGATGACGGTGGGGACGTCGCCGCGGAACGGCGGGTTGCCGGTGAGGCAGGCGAACAGCACGCAGGTGAGCGCGTACTGGTCGGTGCGACCGTCGAGCGGTTCGCCGCGCAGGTGCTCGGGCGCGGCGTAGGTGGGCGAGCCGAGGAAGTCGCCGCCCCGGGTGCGGTGGCCGGTGGCACCGCGGCGGGTGAGGCCGAAGTCGGCGACGTAGACGTGCTCGCGGGACGTCTCGCGGCTGGTGACCAGCACGTTGGCCGGTTTGACGTCGAGGTGCACGAGGCCGTGGTTGTGCAGGGTGTCGAGGGCGTCGGCGACCTGGTCGAGCAGGGTGAGCGCGCGAGCGGGGCTGATCGGGCCCGCGGACATGATGCCGGCGAGGTCGCCGCCGTCGACCATCCGCATGGCGATGTAGAGCATGCCGTCGAGTTCGCCGAAGTCGTACAGCGGGACGACGTTGGCGTGGTCGATCGCGGAGGTGTTGCGCGCCTCGTCGACGAACCGTTCGCGGAACTCGGCGTCCGCGCCGAGGTGGTCACCGATGACCTTCAGCGCCACCTTGCGGCCGAGCCGCGTGTCCGTGGCCTGGTAGGTCACGCTCATGCCGCCCTTGCCGAGCACCGAGTCGATGCGGTAGTGGCCCAGCTGGCGACCGGTGAGGTCCCCCGACACGTCGCCTGTCACGCAGCGCAGCTTAACGCGCCGGTATCCGCAGCCACTGCCGGTTCGCCCAACCGGTCAGCGGACTTGCCTCGCTAGACCTTGCGGACGTCCGCGGCCTGGCTTCGGCCGTCGCGGCCGGACTGGACTTCGAACTCCACCCGATCGCCCTCGTCGAGAGTGCGGAATCCGTCGGCTTGGATAGCCGAATAGTGGACGAACACGTCCGGACCCTCGGGGGATTCGATGAACCCGTAGCCCTTTTCCGAGTTGAACCACTTGACGGTGCCGACTGCCACGGCGCCCTCCCTCGGGACAAGAAATCGCTGTCCATCAGCGTGCGAAGTGGAGTTCACGCTACCGGAATCAGCGCTCCCGGCAATGGGGTAATCGGCAGATTCCGTTACGCCTGCGATACTCGCCGGTTGCGCGATTGGACCAGCACGGTTCCCGGTCCGGCGAAATCGAGGACGAGTCCTTCGCCGGTGCGCAGCGACTGCGGACCGCTCGGGTCGAGTGCGCGCAACCGGCATTGCAGGGTGTCGGGATAGGCGAGGAGATAGTCCGGGCGCACGGTCACGATCTCGCCGCGGCCGAGGTCGAACGAGTCCACCGGGCCGGGCGCGGTGAGCAGCAGCGGGCCGCGGCCGCTGTAGTGCTCGAGGAACCCGGAATCGGCGCCGAACAGCTGCTGCAGCGGGGCCCAGTTCTGGTCGACCCGGACCGTGCTCGGCCGGGCCAGCACGCCCTCGCGGTGCACCGACCAGCCGGTGGAACCGGTGAGTTCGAGCGGGTAGACGTCGCCGGGACCGAGCGGGGCCAGGTCGACCCAGCCGCCTTCGGGCGGCGCGGTGAACACCGAACGGCCGCCCTTGCGACCGCGGTTCTGGTTCGACTCGGCGATGTTGAAGCTGCTGGCCAGCAACGATTCCGCGGCGGCCTGCACGGCTTCGCCGGGGGCGAGCAGCACGCGGGCGACGCCGAACCCCGGCGTGTGCCTGGTGTGGACGCGCATGTCAGCGGGGCGTCGCGAGCGCGGCGCGCCCTGGCTGGTGGCGGACCCGAAACTGCATCAGAACTCTCCCGTGCTCCCCGACTTGTGCCGGGAGAGTGTTGCACGACGGGCAGCAAGAGGGAGGATGGTCCGCGTGATCTCTGTCGACGCCTACCGCGAGACCGTGACCGAACTGCTCGGCCGCGCGCCCGTCACCACCGTTCCCGTGGCTGAAGCCGCCGGACTCGTCGTGGCCCGCGACGTGCCCGCCGACGTCTCGCTGCCGCCGTTCGACAACTCCGCGATGGACGGGTACGCGGTGCGCGCCGAGGACGTCGCCGAGGTGCCGGTGATGCTGCCGGTGGCCGACGACATCCCGGCGGGCCGGACCGACGTGAAACCGCTCGAATCGGGTACCGCTCAGCGGATCATGACCGGCGCGCCGCTGCCGCCGGGCGCGGACGCGATCGTGATGGTCGAGGACACCGACCGTGGTACGTCGAAAGTCCAGATCTCGCGAGCGGTGGTCGAGGGCAACCACATCCGCCGGGTCGGCGAGGACGTCAAGAAGGGCACCATCGCGCTGCGCGAGGGCACCGTGCTGAGCCACGCACACCTCGGCCTGGCCGCCGCGGTCGGTTTGGCGGAACTGACGGTGTACCGACCGCTGTCGGTGCTGGTGGTGTCGACCGGCACGGAGCTGGTGGAGGCCCCGAACCCGTTGCAGCACGGGCAAATCTACGAATCGAACAGCGTCATGCTGGCGGCGGCGCTGCGCGGGCTCGGCTGCCGGGTCGAGGTCGTGCGCAGCGTGGTCGACGACGTGGCGGAATTCCGCAAGATCATCGAACCGCGCCTGGAATCGGTGGACCTGCTGCTCACGTCGGGCGGGGTGTCGGCCGGCGCGTACGAAGTGGTGAAGGACGCGCTGACCGGGCAGGGCGTGGAGTTCCAGAAGGTCGCGATGCAGCCGGGCGGACCGCAGGGCTGCGGCCGGTGGAACGGCGTACCGGTCGTGACGCTGCCGGGGAATCCGGTGAGCGTGCTGGTGTCCTTCGAGGCATTCCTGCGCCCGGCGGTGCTGTCGGCGATGGGCCATTCGGACGTGGACCGCCGGCGTGTGCGAGCGCGGTTGACCGAGGACATGACTTCCCCGGCCGGGCGGCGGCA
The DNA here is from genome assembly GCF_045278895.1 of Amycolatopsis sp. WGS_07. Classification (NCBI taxonomy): domain Bacteria; kingdom Bacillati; phylum Actinomycetota; class Actinomycetes; order Pseudonocardiales; family Pseudonocardiaceae; genus Amycolatopsis; species Amycolatopsis sp. WGS_07. The sequence goes on from NZ_CP136053.1 coordinate 1,904,971, forward strand.
GTTCCGGCGGGGGTTTTACACGCCGGTCCTTGGCGAGGTGACCGGGGTGGTGGGGCCGCGGGGCGGGCCGGGGTCGCATTTGCTGGCGTCGTTCACGCAGGCGAACTGCCTGATCGTGCTACCGGAGGAGGTTACGGCGGCTGCGGAGGGGGATGAGGTTGAGGTGCTTCTGCTTTAGCTTCTGGGGGCGATGGGATGCGGTGCTTGCACAGCACAGCCCCCGCCCTTCCCCGGGGGACGGCCCTTGCCCAGTCTATCGGCCCCCACCGACAACCCCCGCCTCTTCGACCGGGTTGCCCACAGCAAGCGCGACTTGGGGAAAGTCCCGTACCCGCCGCAGCGGTCCGATCAGCAACACCCCCAGCGAAGCCAACTGAACCCCCACCATCGCGAACATCGCCACCCGCACCCCGGCCGCCTGACCGAGCGCTCCGCCCAGCAAGGCACCGAGCGGGATTGTGCCGTAGTTGACCATCGCCGAACTCGCGCTGATCCGGCCGTAGAGGTGGCGCGGGCAGTACCGTTGCCGGAAGGTCGCGCCCAGCACGTTCGATCCCACCACACCCGCCGCGATTCCCGCGCCCGCTAGGACGAACAGCGTTAAGCCCCACCCCGGCTGGGCCAGCGGGCCGAGCAGCATTGCCGGCACCACCAGCGTCTCGCACCACAGGAAACCCCACGCGGTGCCGGTCCGGCGGGCGATTCGGCTTACCAAGGTCGCGCCTAGCACCCCGCCGACCTCGCCTAGGGCGAGTACGAGCCCGACGGCACCTGGGCCCTGGCCCAATTCCTCGACCAGGAACACCACTGCCACCGCGAAAAAACCGTTCAAAGCCAGGTTCGCGACCCCACCAGACAGCACCAGCACCCGCAGGTACGGGTCCCGGGCCACGATTCGCATGCCCTCGGCGATTTCGGTGCGCAGACGGGTCCGCGGGTGCGGCGGCGGTTCGTCCGCACGCAGGAAACGCAGGCACAGTGTGGAAAATCCGAAGCTCAACGCATCCACGAGCACACCGCTGACCGGACCGAAGACTGTCGCCAGCAGCCCGGCCAACCCAGGGCCGCCCACTTGTGCCGCGGATTCCGCGCCCTGGAGCCGCACGTTGGCTTTCAGCAGATCAGCATCGTCCACAACGGACGGAAGGAAAGCTCGATAGGCCAGGGAGAAGAATACCTTGGCGAAACCACCGACCAGGGCGGCAATCAAAAGCACCGCGAAGGAAAGCCACCCGAAAGCCCACGAGATAGGCACCGTGAGAAAAACCGCCATCTGGATTACGTCGCAGATCAGCATCACCCGACGCTTGGGCCACCGATCAACCCAAGCCCCAGCGGGCAAACCCACCGCGAGCCAAGGCACCCAAGCCGCAGCAGTCAGTGAAGCGACCTCGAACGTCGAGGCATGCAGCACCAGCAACGCCACCAACGGAACCGACGCACCGGCCACCGCGCTGCCGACCGTGCTGACCGTCTGCCCAGTCCACAATAGACGGAAAGCGGCATTCCTCACGGCTGCGCTCTGAAACCACGCCCGAACACGAACACCGGCTGCCGTTCCGAATAAGGATCCTCCGCCGCCTTGGCACCGAATTCCGCGAACAGCGCCGCCATCCGCTCATTCAGCTCCGCCAATTCCGCAGGCGTCAACCGCATCCACGCGTCATTGGAGAACCACGCGTCACGCCATTCCGCCGGAGCCGTCTCCAATTCCGAAAGCCAGCCCCGGGACAGCGTCATCTGCCGATCGAGACTCACCGTCTCCGCGACCTCCGCCACCGGATCCCCGGCGAAGTCCGAAGTGGCCCACGACAACGTGCCCGACGGACGCCGCCACCATCGCTCCCGCCGGTCCCGCGCCAGCTCCGGCGCTTCGACCACCAGACCGGCCCCGGAAAGCACCTTCAGGTGGTGGCTCACATTGCCCACCGCCTGCCCGGTTTTCTCCGCGAGCACGGACGCGGTGGCCGGGCCGTCGAGTTTCAGCATGTCCAGCAGGCGGCGGCGCAGCGGATGCGACATCGCGGCCAGCACCTGGGAATCGCGGACCTCCATGATGCACAAGAGTAGTTGTACAACAACTCTTGTGCAACACCCCGAAGGTAGGCTCAGCGCATGGGCATCATCCTGTGGATCGTCTTCGGCGCACTCGTCGGCTGGGTCGCGAATCTCGTGGTCGGCGGCCGGGAACGGCAGCGGCAGGGCTGCCTCGTCAGCGTGCTCGTCGGGGTGGTCGGGGCGGCGCTCGGCGGGTTCGTCTACCGCCTCGCCACCGGTGAGCAGCAGCACTTCGAGTTCGATTTCCCGAGTTTCGGCGTCGCCATCCTCGGCGCGATCGCGCTGCTGCTGGTGCTGCGGCTGGTCAGCGCCGCGAGCGGGAACCGCCGCGATCGTGACCGCTGGTAACGGTTTCCCGACAATCCGTCAGAACGCCTCGATCGCGGGCTAAACTGATCCGTTCCGCGCCCGGGTGCGTGCTTCGTCGGGGGACGCATGCACCCGGGCCGCGTCCCGCACGATCCGAACGGCGTGACCAGGGTCGACGAGCTGCGGCACGGGTGCCGAAAGAACATCCCGACGCCAGGCGCGCAGCAGCTGTGCGAGCAGATCGGGTACCGCCATCGTCCACCTCGCCAGGTCGGCCCGGGCACCGGTCCCGAGCGGCGTCAACTACCCGGTGTTATCGGATTGTTCGACGCGTCGTTACCGGTTTGTGGTCGCGCCCACTCGCGCCGGCGCAACCCTTACGACCAGGGGCCGCCGGGTCCGCCGCAGGCGGGCGGTAGCGTGGGGAAGCCCAAATCGGACCCTTACACCGACCGAGACGAACAGCGGGGAACTCGACCCATGAGCGGCCAGCCCACCGGTAACCCCCTCGCGCACGCTGTCCAGCTGGCCCGCGAGACGTTCCCGCCGATGCATCCTGCTGGACGGCCGTTCCTCTTCGGCGGCCTCGCCGCGACGCTCGTGCTGCGCCGGTTCTCCAAGCGCCTCGGCGTGGTCGGCGCGCTCGCCACCGCGGGCATGACGGCGTTCTTCCGCGAGCCGAAGCGCGTGCCCCCGGTGCGGGACAACGTCGCGATCTCGGCCGCCGACGGCACCGTCTCGCTCATCGAGGAAGCCGTCCCGCCCGCCGAACTCGGCCTGCCCGCCGAGCCGCGGATGCGGGTGAGCGTGTTCCTGTCCGTCTACGACGTGCACGTCCAGCGCACGCCGGCGACGGGCGTGATCTCGAAGGTCGCGTACAAGCCGGGCAAGTTCCTTTCCGCCGACCTCGACAAGGCAAGCGAGGTCAACGAGCGCAACTCGCTGGTGCTGCACACGGCCGACGGCCACGAGCTTGTCGTCGTGCAGATCGCCGGACTGGTCGCGCGCCGGATCCGCTGCGACGTCCGCGAGGGCGACAAGGTGGCCGCTGGCGAGACCTACGGGATCATCCGCTTCGGCTCGCGCGTCGACACTTACCTGCCGCCGGGCAGCCGGGTCGTGGTGGCCAAGGGCCAGCGCACCGTCGGCGGCGAAACCGTGCTCGCCGAGCTGCCGGCGCTGGGAGAAGGCTGACCATGGTCCGCGTGACCACCCCGGGAATCCGGCTGCTGCCGAACGCCATCACCGTGCTCGCGCTCTGCGCGGGGCTGTCCGCGGTGCAGTTCGCCCTCACCGGCAACTACGCCATGGCGATCGGCTCGATCGGCATCGCCGCCGTCCTCGACAGCCTCGACGGCCGCATCGCCCGCCTGCTCGACGCGACGTCGAAGATGGGAGCCGAACTCGACTCGCTGTCCGACGGCATCTCGTTCGGCGTCGCGCCCGCGCTGGTGCTCTACGTCTGGCAGTCGCACGGCGACCGCATCGGCTGGGTCGCGTCGCTGATCTTCGCGGTCTGCATGATCCTGCGGCTCGCCCGGTTCAACACGCTGCTCGACGACACCGACCAGCCGCCGTACGCCGCCGAGTTCTTCGTCGGCGTGCCCGCACCGGCCGGCGGCCTGGTCGCCATGCTGCCGCTCATCGCCACGCTGCAGTGGGGCGAGGGCTGGTGGTCCGAGCAGTACGTGGTGCTGGTGTGGACCATCGCGGTCGCCGTGCTGCTGATCAGCCGTATCCCGACGCTGTCGCTCAAGACCGTGAAGGCCCCGGCGAAGGCGATCGCGCCGATCTTGGTCGGCGTCGGCCTGCTGGCCGCCGCGATCATCGTGTTCCCGCTGGTGGCTCTGGCGGTCGCACTGGTGCTGTACCTGCTGCACATCCCGTATTCGGTCTACCGGCACCGCTGGCTCGCCGCGCACCCGGAGGCCTGGGAGGTGCCGCCGAGGGAACGCCGTGCGATCCGTCGCGCGCGCAGTCACCGTCGGCTGCGGCTGCGTCCGGCGTCGGGCCGCGTCGCCGGTGCCGCGATGCGCGCGGTGCGGTTGCCGCGGACGAACTCCGACGTGGTGCGGACCCGGAATCTGCGCGAACGGGACCACGGCAGCTCGGCCACCTCCGGCCCGGGCCAGCGTCGCCGCAGCTGGCGCCGGATCGGCATCCGACGCCGCTAGTTCCGCGTGCCCAGCGCGGAGATCAGCAGGTCCAGCTGTGTCTCGAAGTCCTGTCGGCAGTCGGCGTCGGTCAGCACCGGCAGCAGGCGGTGCAGATTCGGCGTCTCGCTGGGCGTCGCCATGCGGCGGAACCAGTCGTCGACCGGCTCCGCGCGATCCAGCGGTGTCCCGGCCAGGCCAGTTTCCTCGGTGAGCGCGGCACCGAACGTGAGCCCGGTCAGCGAACGGTAGGCGCGCACGGCCTCGGTGTCGTCCAGCCCGGCGTCCAGCAGGGCGCCGAGCATGCTGTCGATCACCTTCAACGCCCCCGGCGAACGCGGGTTGGCCTCCTCCGCGACCAGCGTCCGCAGCACCGCCGGATGCCGCCGGAACTGCGCGTAAAGCCCCTCGGCCAGTCTGCGGATCCGCACGTCCCACGGCGCGGCCGGGTCGGGCACCGGGACCGCTTCGAACATCCGGGCCACCAGGCCGTCCAGCAGATCACCCTTGTTGCGCACGTGGTTGTAGAGCGACATCGCCTCCACACCCAGCTCCGCGGCGAGCTTGCGCATCGACAGCGCGGCCACGCCGTGCTGGTCGACGAAAGCCAGCGCGGCGTCGAGCACCTTCTCGCGCGTCAGGGTTTCCCGGGCCATCGTTCTAGCTTACGGCGTAAGCCCTCGACAGCCTGATACTTACACCGTACGCTTACGCCGTAAGTACCAGCCTGGGAGGTTCACCAGTGGACGCCGTCACCCTGCTCACCACGACCCGCTCCGTCCGGCGGAAGCTCGACCTCGAGCGACCGGTTCCGAAGGACGCGCTCGAGGACTGCCTGCGGATCGCGCGGCAAGCTCCGGCCGCGAGCTTCCTGTCCGAAGCACAGCGCTGGGTCGTCGTGCTCGATCCGGCGCTGCGCAAGGAAATCGCGGCGATCACGCGAGAAGCCGCGGAGGAAGCGTGGCGGCAGTACGCCCACCTCGCCGGCGAACGGGCGATGGTCTCGTCGCGGCATCTCGTCGAGCACCTCGACCAGGTGCCCGCGCTCGTGCTCCCCTGCCTGCCGGGACCGGTGCCCGACGACTCGGCCGGGCTTTCCGCGTACTACGGCTCGATCTACCCGGCGATCTGGAGCTTCCAGCTCGCGCTGCGCACGCACGGGTTGGCCAGTTCGCTGTGCAGCTACCACCTCGGCGGCCGGGAGGCGGACGTCGCGCGGATCCTCGGCATTCCGGATGACGTCGCGCAGATCGGCCTACTCGCGGTGGCTTATTCGACCCAGCAAGAGTTCTCCCCCGCCGCACGCCCGGCAGTGGCCGACATCCTTTCCTACGACGGCTGGCCGCAGCAGTAGCTCAGGCGGCGAAGACGGCGCGAACGACGGACTCGTCCCCGTCGATCTCGATCAGCCCAAGCGCGCGGGCGTCGTCAAGCGCGAGCGCGCCCGCGGCGAGACCAAGCACGCACGCTGGTTCGGCTCGGACGGTCGCGTCGAGGTCGCGGCCGTCATGCGGGCCGACTTCGGCGCCGGACCGCGTCGCGTGAAGCTGGAAGAGCGGACCACCGATCGCGAGGCCGACCGTCGCCGCGCGACGAACCTTGACCCGGGCATCGAGCAGGACAGGAACGGCAAGGGCGAGCCACTCGGGACGGAAGGAGTCGCCCTCGGGGCCCCGGACCATCAACGGGGTGGACCAGCGGATCAGGCCCTCGATCGGCTGCCGCAGCTCGGCGCCCCACGGCGTGAGGGCGTACTCGACCGCGCTGCCCTTACCCGCCAGCCGTCGCTCGACCACGCCCGCGGTTTCGAGGTCGCGGAGCCGGTCGGCGAGCAGGTTGGTCGCGATGCCCGGAAGGCCGTCGACCAGGTCCCGGTAGCGGGCAGGCGCGATCAGCAACTGGCGGACGATGAGCAGATTCCACCGGTCGCCGACGATGTCGAGGGAGCGGGCGAGCCCGCAGTACTGACCGTAGCCACGCATGGTGTCCCTCTACTTGATTTTTTCCAGTGCCCTTGAGAACCTCAACCATATCGCGAGGGGGTTCGCCATGGCTGAGCGCACACGGCCCGCCTGGGTCGACGATGATTTGTTCCCGTTCAAGAGCCACTTCGTCGACATCGACGGCCACACCGTGCACTACGTCGACGAGGGATCCGGCCCCACGCTGTTGTTCCTGCACGGCAACCCGACCTGGTCGTTCCTCTGGCGCGACGCGATCCGCGCACTGCGTGACGACTTCCGGTGCGTCGCCCTCGACTACCCGGGTTTCGGACTGTCGACGCCGAAGCCCGGCTACCGCTACCTGCCCGAGGAACACGCCGACGTGGTCACCGGATTCGTCGACACGCTCGGCCTCAACGGGGCCACGCTGGTCGGACAAGACTGGGGCGGCCCGATCGGCTTGGCCGCCGCACAACGCCGCCCGGGCGCTTTCGACCGGCTGGTGCTCGTCAACGCCTGGGCCTGGCCGGTCAACGGCGACCCGTACTTCGAGGCCTTCGGCCGCCTCGCCGGCGGACCGCCGATCCGCTTCCTGGCCCGGCAGCTCAACCTCGTCGTCAAGGCATTCATCCCGATGGGTCACCGAAAGCGGAAGCCGACCAGGGCCGAGCTTGCCCACTACGAACGGGCGATGGACACGCCCGAGCGACGGCAGGCTTCTGGCGTGCTGCCCAGCCGGATTCTCGCCAGCCGAGCCTTCTTCGCCGAGGTCGAGGCGGGGCTCGGCGCTCTCGCCGAACTGCCGACCCTGATCGTGTGGGGCAACGCCCAAATCGGCTTCCGGCCCCGGGAACGCGAACGGCTGGAGGCGTCCTTTCCGAACCACCAGACGGTGGCGTTCGACGGGGTGGGGCTTTACGTGCAGTCCGACGTGCCGGAGGACTTCGTCGCCGCGGTTCGCGGCTGGGCAGCGACCTCGTAACAGCTTCGAACCTTGGCGGCCGCCACAGTCGCCCATTCTGCGCTGTCGAGGCGATTCCTCGCGGTCAGTTCATTAGGGTGAACAGCGTGAGCGATCCGCAGATCACCCTGACCGTCCGGCACACGCCGTCCGCGCTTGATGCTCGGCGGGGGGTGGTCCGGCTGCATCCGGAGGTGCTCGACGCGCTCGGCCTGCGGGCCTGGGACGCCGTGCACCTCACCGGCGCGCGGCGCAGTGCCGCCTTGGCCGCGCCCGCTGCCGAGGAGGCGACGCCGGGGGTCGTGCTGACCGATGACGTCACCATGTCGAACCTCGGCGTCTCCGAGGGCGGCGAGATCGTCGTCTCGCCCGCGGAGGTCACCGCCGCGCGCACGGTCACTGTGTCCGGGTCTCGGCTGGCTTCGGTTTCGGTGTCGCCGCAGACGTTGCGGCTCGCGCTCACCGGCAAGGTGCTCACCCGCGGTGACGCGGTTTCCCTGTTGCCGCAAGACCTCGCGCCCGCGCCTGGGTCGGACGTCGCCGCTGTTCGCGGGCAGCTGTCCCGCGTGATCGGGGCGACCTGGACCAACGAACTGCTGACAGTGACGGCTACCGAACCGGCTGGCGTGGTCGTCGTCGGACCGTCCACTGTGGTCAGCTGGCGGGACGGCGCGCGCACCGGCGCACCGACCAGCGGCGAGCAGCCGGTGCGTACCGCGACCGCGCTCGTCCGCAGCACCGCCGTCACCGCGGCCGAGGACTACCTCGAAGCGGAGATCGTCGAGGAGGTCGTCACCGAGGCGCGCGAGGAAGAGCTGGACGAACCGGTGCCGGTCGCGGATCTGGTCGGGGCCGAGGGCGCGGCGCGCAAGCTGGCGGAGTGGTTCGATCTGGCGTTCCACCGGCCGGAACTCCTGGCGCGGCTCGGCACTTCGGCGCATCTGGGCGTGTTGTTGTCCGGGCCGGAGGGCGTCGGCAAGGCCACGCTGGTGCGGTCGGTCGCCGCCGCGGAGAAGGTGCGCGTGGTGTCGCTGACCGCGCCGAATATCGCGGTGCTGGAACCGAATGCGGCACACCGTTCGCTGCGCGAGGCCATCGACCGGGCCGCTGACGGCGACGGTCCGGGCGTCCTGCTGATCAACGACATCGACGCGCTGCTCCCGGCCACCCAGCCGCCGCCGGTCGCCACCGTGGTGCTGGAAGAACTGCGCGCCGCGCTGCGCCGGGACGGGCTCGCCGTGGTGGCCACGACCGCGCGCGCCGAGTCGGTGGATCCGCGGCTGCGCGGGGCCGACCTGCTCGACCGTGAGCTGGGCCTGCCGCTGCCGGAAGCGAAAACGCGCGTCGAACTGCTGCGGATCCTGCTGCGTGACGTTCCGGTCGAATCCGGGGCCGACCTGGGCGTGCTCGCCGAACGAACCCCCGGCTTCGTGGCCGCGGACCTGCTCGCGCTGCGCCGGGACGCGGCGTTGCGGGCCGCGCTGCGCCAGCGGGACGTCGAGGAGCCCAAGATCTCCCAGCAGGATCTGCTCGACGCGCTGGCCACCGTCCGGCCGATCTCGCTGTCCACTTCGGACAACCTGGCCACCGGCGGGCTGACCCTCGACGACGTCGGCAACATGACCTCGGTCAAGGAAGCGCTCACCGAAACCGTGCTGTGGCCGCTGCGCTATCCGGATTCGTTCGCCCGGCTCGGCATCGAACCGCCGCGCGGCGTGCTGCTGTACGGCCCGCCCGGCGGCGGCAAGACGTTCCTGGTCCGGGCGCTGGCCGGCACCGGCGCGCTGAACGTGTTCGCGATCAAGGGCGCGGAACTGCTGGACAAGTGGGTCGGCGAATCGGAACGCGCGGTCCGCGACCTCTTCCGCCGGGCCGCCGACGCCGCCCCCTCGCTGATCTTCCTCGACGAGATCGACGCGCTCGCCCCGCGCCGCGGCCAGTCGTCCGACTCCGGCGTGGCCGACCGTGTGGTCGCCGCGCTGCTCACCGAACTGGACGGCGTGGAGCCGATGCGCGAGGTCGTCGTGCTGGGCGCGACGAACCGGCCCGAACTGGTCGACCCGGCGTTGCTGCGTCCCGGCCGCCTGGAGCGGCGGATCTACGTGCCGCCGCCGGACGCGGAATCGCGCGCCGCGATCCTTGCCTCGACGGCGAAACACACCCCGCTGGCGTCCGATGTGGACCTCGCGGCCATCGCGGAGACGCTGGAGGGCTACTCGGCCGCCGACTGCGCCGCGCTGATCCGGGAGGCGGCGCTGACGGCGATGCGCGAGTCGCTGGAGGCCCGCGAGGTGACCGCGGCGCACCTGGCCAAGGCCCGCGAGGCGGTGCGGCCTTCGCTGGACGCCGCGCAGCTGGCGACGCTCGAGGCTTACGCACAGGCGCAGCAGGAACGCTGAGCGGCTCGTGTGTGCTGGTGCCGGTTAGAACCGGCACCAGCACTCACGACCCCGCCGGCTCTCGCAACCGCGCGCGACCTACCGCACCGAACCGCACGCTCGCCTCAGCAACCGATTTCGCCCGCCTCAGCAACCGCCCCAATGTGACGTTCGGTGCGTCTGACGCACCCAATGCCACATTGGGGTGCGTGGAGCCGAGGGCAGGCAGGGCGCTGAGCACCTGACCGCAGCTGCTCGACAACGGCTCGCTGCGAGATCTGCCTGCCACGTTCCCTGGGCACGCCAAGTCGCCCGCCGGTCCGAACGCGGAAGCCGAGCGCGAAACGTTGGCACCCCGTCGAGCAACGCCCGTAGTGCGGCCCGGCCCACATGACAAAGCCCGCGCCGTAGCGCGGGCCGTCATCGATCTGGGGAAAAGGGTCAGCCCTTCTGCCCGGGCCGGTAGTCCTTCGTGATGATCACTATCACGCCGGGGCTGGAGTTCTGGATGCCCTCGAACCGGGGCTGGGCCTGGAAGCCGAACTCCTTGGCCAGCTGTTTCGCGGCGGCTTCCTCGTCGGTGCCCGGCCGGAAGTAGGCCGTGGTCGCCGGGATGTTGCCTTGCGAGTAGTTGCCGACCTCGGCGACGTTCCAGCCCGAACCGCGGAAGTCGGCGGCGGCCTGTTCGGCGAGGTGCTTGATCAGCGAGTTGTTGTAGACCCGCAGGGTGACCCACTTGTTCGTGGCCTGCTGGTCCGGGCCGGCCTGGCCCGGCTGCCCTGGCTGCTGGCCCGGCTGGCCGCCGGGCTGACCCGGCTGGCTCGACGCGGGGGCCGAGGACGCGGCGGACGACGAGGCCGGCGCCGAGGAAGCGGGCGACGACGGCGCGGAGCTGGGCGCCGAGGACGACGGCTGCGGGTTCGACGACGATCCGCCGCCGGGCGAGGTGGGCTCGCCGGACGTGCTCGGTCCGGCATTCTGGTCGCCGCCGGTGTTGAGCACGGTGACCCCGCCGATGACGGCGGCGACCACCGCGACCCCGATCAGCGCGACCCCCGCGGCCTTCAACGGCCGGGACAGTCCCGAGAAGACGCTCATGACAGCTCGATCCCCAACCGGCGGGCCCCGCGTTTGCGCTGACGGGCGGCGCGCGTCTTGCGCAGCCGCTTGACCAGCATCGGATCGGCGGCGACCGCCTCCGGCTTGGCCAGCAGCGTGTTCAGCAACTGGTAGTAACGGGTGGAGGACAGTCCGAAGCGCTCCCGGATGGCGTTCTCCTTCGCCCCGGCGTGGCGCCACCACTGCCGTTCGAACGCGAGAATGTCCAGCTCGCGCTCGGTAAGGCCACCGACAGTCTCCGGCGGCGACGGCTGGTTTCCAGCCATCGACTCCGCGGCGTCCATGCGGTCCTCGCAATCGGTGTCGGCAGTCCTTCCGCGGGCGTCATTCAACCACGGAACCCATGCTCGACATGGGCATCCGACACGGCGCGTCACGGTCCGATCCAGGTCTACCAGAAGGGTCCGACTAAACTCGGCGTCCGTGACCGTCCATCCCATCTGCATCGCCGGCGAACCCGTGCTGCACCAGCCCACGCGCGAGATCACCGAGTTCGACGACAAGCTGGCCACCCTCGTCGAGGACATGTTCGAGACCATGTACGCGGCCGAGGGCGTCGGCCTCGCGGCCAATCAGATCGGGCTCGACCTGCGGGTGTTCGTATACGACTGCCCGGACGAGGACGGCGAACACCGCGGCGTGGTGGTCAACCCGAAGCTGGAGACCTCCGAGATCCCGGAGACGATGCCGGACCCGGACGACGACGGAGAGGGCTGTCTGTCCGCCCCCGGCGAGTGGTACCCGACCGGACGCGCCAAATGGGCGAAGGTGACCGGCTTCGACGTCGAGGGCAACCCGATCGAGGTCGAGGGCACCGGGTACTTCGCGCGCTGCCTCCAGCATGAGACCGATCACCTCGACGGCTTCATTTATCTGGACCGCCTGATCGGCCGCCACGCGCGCGCGGCGAAGAAGATGCTGAAGAAGAACAAGTGGGGCGTACCCGGCTTGACCTGGCTGCCGCCCAAGGAACCCGCCGACGCCTGACCCGCGCCGAATTCCCCGAAGGCCTCCCTGAAATCACCGGGGAGGCCTTCGTTGTGCTTCGGCCAGACGGGCGGAGACCTTGTGCCGACCCGACACCGCATGGCATGGTCGGACAAGCAACCTCAACCGAATGCAACGCGGGAGCTCGCGCCTTGGCGGGCTGAGAGGGTGACTGGTGTCCATCTCGCGGACACCCGGCGTCACCGACCGCATGAACCTGACCGGGTAATGCCGGCGTAGGGAGTGAACGTCGTTGACGACGCTGGAAAATCAGGGTGCCATCGCCCCGTCCGTCACCACCGGGCCGATCACCGGCTCGCACAAGGTCTACCACCGCACCGAATCGGGCCTGCGGGTTCCGGCGCGGCGGATCGACCTGTCGAACGGGGAACATTTCGACGTGTACGACACGTCCGGGCCCTACACCGATCCGGACGCGAACATCGATGTCCACAAAGGACTCCACCCGCTCCGCTCCGGCTGGGCTGACGGACGGGAGCACAACACCCAGCTCGGCTGGGCCAAAGCCGGGGTGATCACCCGGGAAATGGAGTTCATCGCCGCGCGCGAACGGTGTACGCCGGAGTTCGTGCGGGACGAGGTCGCCCGCGGTCGCGCGGTGATTCCGGTCAACCGCAAGCATCCGGAGACCGAGCCGATGATCATCGGCAAGAACTTCCTGGTGAAGATCAACGCCAACATGGGAAACTCGGCCGTCTGGTCCTCTGTGGAGGAAGAGGTCGACAAGATGGTGTGGGCCACCCGCTGGGGCGCGGACACCATCATGGATCTTTCCACCGGCAAGCGGATTCACGAGACGCGCGAATGGATCGTGCGCAACTCGCCGGTCCCGGTCGGCACCGTGCCGATCTACCAGGCACTGGAAAAGGTCAACGGGGAGCCGGAAAAGCTCACCTGGGAGATCTACCGCGACACCGTGATCGAGCAGTGCGAGCAGGGCGTCGACTACATGACGGTGCACGCGGGCGTACTGCTGCGCTACATCCCGCTCACCGCGCGCCGGGTCACCGGCATCGTCAGCCGCGGCGGGTCGATCATGGCCGCCTGGTGTCTCGCGCACCACCAGGAATCCTTCCTGTACACGCATTTCTCCGAGCTGTGCGAGATCCTGCGCGAGTACGACGTCACGTTCTCGCTCGGCGACGGCCTCCGTCCCGGCTCGATCGCGGACGCCAACGACCGCGCCCAGTTCGCCGAACTGGAAACCCTCGGCGAGCTGACGCACATCGCGCGCGAGCACGACGTGCAGGTGATGATCGAGGGCCCCGGCCACGTGCCGATGCACAAGATCAAGGAAAACGTCGAGCTGGAGGAAAAGCTCACCGGCGAGGCGCCGTTCTACACGCTCGGCCCGCTCGCGACCGACATCGCGCCGGCCTACGACCACATCACCTCGGCGATCGGCGCGGCACAGATCGGCTGGTACGGCACGGCGATGCTGTGCTACGTCACGCCGAAGGAGCACCTCGGCCTGCCCAACCGCGACGACGTGAAGACCGGCGTGATCACATACAAGATCGCCGCGCACGCCGCCGACCTGGCCAAGGGCCACCAGTACGCGCAGGACTGGGACGACGAATTGTCCAAGGCCCGCTTCGAATTCCGGTGGAACGACCAGTTCAACCTGTCGCTCGACCCGGACACCGCGCGGTCCTTCCACGACGAGACGCTTCCCGCGGAACCGGCGAAGACCGCGCACTTCTGCTCGATGTGCGGGCCGAAGTTCTGTTCGATGCGGATCACCCAGGACGTGCGCAAGTACGCCGAGGAGCACGGTCTGTCCTCTGTGGAGGCGATCGAAGCCGGCATGGCCGAGAAGTCCGCGGAGTTTTCCGAGCAGGGCAACAAGGTCTACCTGCCCGTGGTCAACCAATGACAGTCACCCCTCGCACCGCCCTCACCATCGCCGGATCCGATTCCGGCGGTGGTGCGGGCGTGCAGGCGGATCTGCGCACGTTCTTCGCCAACGGGGTACACGGACTGGTCGCGCTCACCGCGGTCACCGTGCAGAATTCGCTTGGCGTGCAAGGGTTCTCCGAGATCCCCGTCGACGTCGTCACCGCGCAGATCAAAGCGGTCGCCGAGGACATGGGCGTCAACGCGGCGAAGACCGGCATGCTCGCCACCGCGGAAATCATTCAGGCGGTGGCGAAAACGCTGGACGAGGTCCACATCGGACGCTCGACGGACACGCCGTTCGTGGTCGACCCGGTGGCCGCTTCGATGACCGGTCACGCGTTGCTGCGCGAAGAAGCGCTGGAAGCGATCCGGACGGAATTGTTCCCGCGCGCCACGCTCATCACGCCGAACCTCGACGAGGTCCGGCTGCTCACTGGCGTCACGGTCACCGACGCAGCGAGCCAGCGCGCGGCCGCGGAAGCGTTGCTGGAGTTCGGTTCCCAGTGGGTTCTGGTGAAGGGTGGGCACCTCTACGAGGCCGCCGACTGCGTAGACCTGCTCACCGACGGCTCAGCGGTCATCGAACTGAGCGGGCCGCGCATCGACACGGAAAACACCCACGGCGGCGGCGACACCATGGCGTCGGCGATCACCTCGTCGCTCGCGAAGGGCGCGGACGTGCCCACCGCGGTCGCGGAGGCGAAACGGTTCATCGAACGCTGCGTCCAGGAGGCGTATCCGCTCGGTGCCGGCGTTGGCCCGGTTTCCCCCTTCTGGCGGCTCGCCAATGCGACACTGGCTGGATGAGCGAGACACCGGAAGCGTTGTGGGCGCGGCTGCCGCTTGAGGTGCAGCACGAGGTCGACGGCCTGGTCGCCGAGCACCGCACCGCTTCGGCGGTCAAAACGATCCGCAAATCGGGCGTCACGCCCCGGCCCGGGATCGCCGAAGCGCAGGCGGTGTACCAATACCGGATGTCGGTGCTGAAGCCGCCGCCGCGGTTCTAGCCGCGCGAGGGACCAGTGCGAACGCTGGGTGTGCCATCGTGGTGGACTGTGCGGGAATCACCGCCGACACGACCAGACCAGAAGCCGGAACGCGCCCATGACTGAGAACCCGAGCCCGCCCTCCGCGCTCACCATCGCCGGATCAGACTCCGGCGGTGCCGCCGGGCTGCAGGCGGACCTGCGGACCTTCCTCACCTGCGGCGTGCACGGCCTGGTCGCGGTCACCGCGGTCACCGTCCAGAACACGCTCGGTGTGCACGACCGCGCCGATCTGCCGCCGCACATCGTGGCCGGGCAGATCGAGGCGGTCGCCGAGGACATGGGCGTCGGCGCGGCGAAGACCGGCATGCTCGCGTCCGCGGAGATCATCCGCGCGGTCGCGGCGGCCTGCGACAAGGCCGGGATCGGCCGGGACGGCGCGATTCCGTTCGTGGTCGACCCGGTGGCGGCGGCGATGACCGGTCAGTCGCTGTTCGACGACAACGGCCTCGCCGCACTGCGCGACGAACTCCTGCCGCGCGCCACCGTCCTCACACCGAACCTGGACGAGGTGCGGCTGCTCACCGGCATGACCGTGACCGACCGCGAGGGCATGCACACCGCGGCCGTCGTGCTGCACCAGCTCGGCCCGAAGTACGTGCTGGTGAAGAGCGGCCATCTGCAGTCCGACCCGGAATGCGTCGACCTGCTCTTCGACGGCACGACGTTCGTGGAGTTGCCCGGCCCGCGCTGGCAGACCCCGCACACGCATGGCGCTGGCGACACCATGGCGTCCGCGCTGACCGCCGGGCTGGCCAAGGGCATGCCGGTGGTCGAAGCGGCGCAGTACGGCAAGTGGTTCGTCTCGCAGGCCGTCGAGCACTCGTATCCGATGGGCGCGAAAGTCGGTCCGGTGTCGGCGTTCTGGCGGCTGGCTCCGGAGGAGCGCTAGCCCTCGTCGGAGATCAGGGCTTCCAGCGCGGGCAGCGCGGCGATGATCGACTCGCGCATTTCGGGCGTGAGCCGGTCGAGGCGGCGGTTGAGTTCCTGCACGCGGGTGGAGCGCACGCCGGAGACGAGGCGTTCGCCCTCCTCGGTGGCGCGGGCGAGCCAGGCGCGCCGGTCGACCGGGTCGGACTCGCGCGTGACGTAGCCGGCCTCCACCAGCGTGGCCACGATCCGCGACATCGTGGCCGCCGCGACGCCCTCCTTCGCGGCGAGGTCGCCGAGGCGCAGCTCGCCGAAGTGGACGAGCGTGGCCAGCGCGGAAATCGACCCGTGCCCCGGCCCGGGCGCGCCCGCCTGCCGCAGCGAGCGCGAAAGCCGCCCCACCGCTAGGTACAACCGGCCCGTTACGTCCTGGACCGAGGAAAGAGTCACGATCGGCTCCTTCTGACGCTGGTGCCCGCCGCTGGGTGCGCCGGAAAGGGTGCCGTCAACCATACGGCGTACCCGTGCTCAATCCGTGTCAAGCGCGGGCGAAATCACCAAGGCAGGGCCGTTTGCGCAGCTTGCCCGCCCAATTAGAGCACTGACGCGTCGAGCGGAAGCTCCGCCGGCGGGGGCAGCGGAGCAGCCGACTCGGCGCGGAACGACTGCAGCAGATACCCGGCGAGCCGCCGCGACGCCGCCGGTGCCGCTGTCCCCGCGCCGGCACGTAGGCCGCCGTTGGCCAGCAAGATCAACGACAGGTCGGACACCGCGAAGTCAGCCCGCAGCGCACCTGCCTCCTTCGCCCGGCGGATCAGCTCGGTGAACGCCTGTAGCGCACGATCGCGCAGCTCCGCGAACGCGGCCTGGTCCGGCAGCGCGGTCACGATCGCGGCGGAGAAGCCGTGGTTGCGCGCCTGCATCGCGCACATCTCCTCGATCACCCGGCAGAACCCGCGCCACGGATCGGGATCGGCGAGCGCCTCGTCCAGCATCCCGGCGCATTCGGCCATCGGCTCGGCGAAAGCCTCGGCGACGAGATCGGCCTTGGTCGGGAAATGGCGGTACACCGTGGCCACCCCGAGCCCAGCCCGGCGCGCCAGCTCGCTCATCGAGACGCCGAGTCCCTCGGTCTCGAAGGTGCGCTCGGCGACCTCGAGGATCTGCGCGCGATTGTGGGCGGCGTCAGTGCGCAAGCGAGTCGATCTTTCTGGCACTCTCTCACTTTAGCCTAAACGGAAGCCCCTTTCCACTTTCTGTGCTAGAAGTGGAACATGCCTTCCACTTCGATGCGTGCCATCACCTACGACCGCTACGGACCGCCGGAGGTCCTGCGGGAAACCACTGTCCCGAAGCCGGTGCCCGGCCCTGGAGAGGTCCTCGTCCGCGTGCGCGCACTGTCGGTCAACGGCGGCGAACTCGCGATGCGGTCCGGAAAGCTGCTTCCGTTCAGCGGCAAACGTTTTCCGAAGAGGATCGGCGTGGACCTGGTCGGCGAGGTCGTCGAACCCGGGTCCAGCCGCTTCGCCGTCGGCGACCTGGTCTGGGGCGGCGGGCGTCGGATGGGCACTGCCGCCGAGTACTACGTCATGGCCGCCGATCGGCTAGACCACGTGCCCGCCGACCTCAACCCCGCAGAGGCCGCGTCGCTGCTGGCGGGCATCACCGCGATCACGGCGTTGCGCGACAAGGCCCATCTCAAGCCCGGCGAACGACTCCTGATCCGCGGCGCGACCGGCGGGGTCGGTTTCGTGGCCACGCAGCTGGGTAAGGCGATGGGCGCCCACGTCACCGGACTGGCGAGCACGAAGAACCTTGAGCTGACAAGGGAACTCGGCGCGGACGTCGCGCTCGACTACCGCAATCCTGGCCAACTGGGGAAGTTCGACGTCATTCTCGACACTGTTGGTCACGACATGGGCGAGTTCCGGCGGATGCTGACCCCGCACGGGCGGATGGTCGCGATCTCGTTCGACCTCGACCATCTGGCCCGCACGGTTGGCTACATCGCGGCCAACTCGCTGCGGCCTAGCCGGTGGGTGCGGGGGTTCAGCGGTAATCCGAAGGCGGATTTGCTCGCTGACATGAGCCGCTGGGTGGACGCTGGACTGGTGCGTCCGTTGGTGGATCGGGTGTTTCCGTTGGCGGACATCGCGGGGGCGCATCGGGCGCTTGAGGAGGGCGGGGTGCGCGGCAAGGTGGTGGTCGAGGTCGCTTGAGCAGCTGGCAAGTCGCACGAGCCGCAAAAATTCACCCGCCATCGCGCCCACGGAATTGACCACAAGCCGATCTTATCCCTTAGTCCGGATCCGCACCTCCATCGTCACCACTGCGCGCATCACGTTCTGCCTTGCTGGTCGCATAAAGCAGTTCACGTTCACCCCCTCCCTGCGTCTCGCGAGTAATGCGAATACCGGCGGCCGCAACGAAGCCCCGCTGACCACTGCCGCGAATCTCCACAAGGAGACAAGGAGGCCTTAATGGCTCTGGACATAGCTCATGATGATCAACCAGATGCAACGATATCGGACCACGATAGTCAATAACTAACCGCATTGCCGCGACAGAGCTGAAAAGAATCCGGATAACATCCGAATCCTCATCAAACTCAGTAGTACGAAATAGCAACTGCGAGTGTCCGGCACCGTAGGACCATAGCCGGAAGCTTCGCCCGCTCGACCACAGCAGCTTTAACTCCTGATCACTCAAAAGACTGCTCCATCACTCCGGAAACAACATCGGAGTACTTCCGGACGGCCTCTTCCTGAATCGGCTCAGGAAGAGGCCGCTCAAGCAGAACTCGCGCAGGAACCCTAGCGAGGCGGGCTGGACGCCTGCGCCCAAAACCGCTGCGGCACCCTCCCCGCGCCTCGGGCCAGGTACCCAGCCTCCACCGCGCTCCGCATCGCCGACGCCATTCGTTCCGGATCCGCCGCGCGGGTCACCGCCGTGGAAAGCAGCACCGCGGAGCAGCCGAGTTCCATTGCCAGCGTGGCGTCCGACGCGGTGCCGATCCCGGCGTCCAGCACGATCGGCACCGACGCGCGCGAGACGATCAGCTCGATGTTGTGCGGGTTGCGGATGCCGAGCCCGGTGCCGATCGGGGCACCGAGCGGCATCACCGCCGCGCAGCCGGCTTCTTCCAGGCGCAGGGCGACAACCGGGTCGTCGTTCGTGTAAGCGAAGACCGTGAATCCGTCCGCTACCAGGCGTTCGGCGGCGTCGAGGGTCTCCATCGGGTCTGGCAGCAGGGTGCGGTCGTCCGCGTGCACCTCCAGCTTCACCAGGTTCGTCTCCAGTGCCTCGCGCGCCAGCTGGGCGGTGAGCACGGCTTCGGCCGCGGTCCGGCAGCCCGCGGTGTTGGGCAGCAGCTCGATGTCCAAGCGCCGCAACAGCTCCAGCACTCCGGAGCCGCCCTCGGCGTCGGCGCGGCGCATCGCCACGGTGGTGAGCTGGGTGCCGGACGCGACCAGCGCGCGCTCCAGTACTTCGAGATTCGCCGCGCCGCCGGTGCCGATGATCAGCCGCGACGACAGCTTGTGCTCGCCGATGATCAGGTCGTCCATGCTCACCCTCCTTGAACCGCGGTCAGCACTTCGAGCTGCGCGCCCTTCGGCACGACCGCTGCTTCCCATTCACCGCGCCGCACGACCTCGCCGTTGACCGCGACGGCCACGCCGCGGCGCTCCGCTCCCAGCGCGTCCAAGACCGCGGAAACGGTGCTGTCGTCGGGGAATTCCCGCCACTCGCCGTTGACCTTGATCTCCATCAGACTCGCTCCTTCTCGACCAGACGGGCGGGCGTCGCCGCGGCGATCTCCGACGACGGGGCTTCGCCAGCCAGCCATGCGACCACAGCGTCCGCAGTCGCGGGCGCCATCAGCAAACCGTTGCGGTGGTGTCCTGTCGCCGCGTACACGCCTTCGCTCACTTCGCCGATGTACGGCAAAGCGTCGCGGCTCGCAGCCCGTAGTCCGGCAGCGACTTCCACCAGCTCGTACTCCGTGATGCCGGGCAGAATCCGTTCCGCGCCTTCCAGCAGCTCGCGTACGCCGCGCGCGGTGACAGCCTGGTCGAAACCGGCTTCGTACTGCGTCGCGCCAAGGACCAGTTCGCCGTCTTCTCGTGGTACCAGGTAGATCGGCCGTCCTTCGACCATCGCGCGCACCGTGTACGGCGGAGGCGGCAGACAGCCGCGACGCGGACGCAGTCGCAGGATTTCGCCCTTCAACGGGCGTACGGCGTGCTCCAGCAACGGATGCAACTGCCCGGTCCACGCGCCGGCCGCAAGTACTACGGGGCCGGACACTTCGGAGAGGTCGCGAAGCCGCTCGCGGCGGAACTCGACCCCACGCTTCGTAGCCGCTTCGCTCAGCGCTGTGAGCAGCTTTCGGTTGTCCACGGCCAAATCGCCCGGCACATGCAGGCCGCTGCGGACCGCGCCGACGCCCGGCGCGAGCCGTCGGGCCTCGCGGCCGGTGAGCGTCTCGACGTCGCGGTCGAGCGAACGCAGGTACCCGGCGAGGATGTCGAGGTGCCCGGCGTCCGCGCTGTCGAACCCGACGACGATCGTGCCGTGCTCGGCCAGCCCTGGATCGGTTCCTTCGGCGGCGAGGTCACGCGCGAAGCCCGGCCAGCGCCGCAGCGACGCCTCACCCAGGCTGAGCACGGCTTCCTCGCCCGGCCACGCTTCGGTGACCGGTGCGAGCATCCCGCCGGCCAGCCAGGACGCGCCGCCGTGCACGGGATCCGGGTCGACGACCGTGACGCGCCATCCCCTGGCGGCCGCGCGCCAAGCCGCGGACAGCCCGATGACGCCGCCGCCGACGACAGTGACGGTTGTGGTGCTGGTGTTCACAGTGGAATCACGCTCCCTGCGCCGGCATGACCCGGATCAGGTTCCACGGTCGGAGCGGCAGCTCCCTCTCAGCCCGTGCCTCGGGCTCCCGTGCGGACTCCCACACCGTAGCGCGCGGGTAACGTCACCGCCATGCCTGCCTTGACCGGAGACCAAATTCGCGCCCGGCTCGCCGACGCCCGGCTGTACTTGTGCACCGACGCCCGTGCCTCGCGTGGGGACCTTGCTGAGTTCGTTGACGCTGCCCTTGCTGGCGGCGTGGACATCGTGCAACTGCGGGACAAGACCGGGGGTGCGCCGCTGGAGGCTAAGCAGGAGATCGCGGCGTTGGAGGTGCTGGCGGAGGCCTGTGCGCGGCACGGGGCGTTGCTGTCGGTGAACGACCGGGCGGATGTGGCGCTGGCTGTGGGGGCCGATGTGTTGCATCTGGGGCAGGACGACATTCCGGTGTCGCTGGCTCGGCGGGTGCTTGGGGAGGATGTGGTGATTGGGCGGTCCACTCATTCGGAGGAGCAGGCTGCTGCGGCGGCTCGGGAGGGTGGGGTGGATTACTTCTGTACTGGGCCTTGTTGGCCTACGCCTACTAAGCCTGGGCGGGAGGCGCCTGGGTTGGGGTTGGTTCGGGCTACGGCTGCGCTGGGGGTGGAGAAGCCTTGGTTTGCGATTGGGGGGATTGATTTGGGGCGGTTGCCGGAGGTGGTTGAGGCGGGGGCGTCTCGGGTTGTGGTGGTGCGGGCGATTACTGAGGCGGAGGATCCTCGGGGGGCTGCGGAGGGGTTGCGGGCTGGGCTCGTCGCCTAGCGGCGACATTGCATCCGGTGTGGTGGGGGCACCCCGAAGCCCGATTGTGACTACGGACGGAGGGTGCTTGTCAAGGCGGGAAAGATGCCTTGACAAGCACCCTCCGTCCGCGTTTTGGCTTCGTATCGGGGTGCGGGGGTGGTGTGGGTGCCCGGTCGGGTTGGGTGCGTTGGTGGCGGTTTCGGTGGGGGTGGGGGTAGCGCCCCAATGTGGCGTTGGGTGCGTGGGATGCACCCAATGTGGCGTTCGTTGCGTCGGATGCACCCAATGCCACATTGGGGCGTGTTCGGCGGTGGGCGGTCGCGGGCGCGGGCAGCGGCGGGGCGTGAAGGACTCCTTGAGGGAATCTGAGTCCGTGAAGGAGTCCCTCACGACCGGCCCCACGACGGCGGGTCGCGAGGGGCGCCCTGAGGTCCGTGAGGGTGGCCCTCACGGACCAGCGGGGGGGCTACTCGGCTCCGTTTGACGGGACGGCGGGGGCGGTGGGGGTCTGGCTGGTGCTGGGAGCCTGCGAGGACGTGCTGGGAGCCGTCGACGACGGGGGGCGCGTCGGCTGCTGTGTGGGCTGCGAGGTCGGCGGGGCGCTCGGCGTCGTGGTTGGCGTGGACGTCGGGGTGTTCTGGCGCGACTCGCCGGTTGGCGGGGCTTGCGGGGCGGTGCTTGGCGTGTCGTCGTGGTGGTCGTCCTGGTGCTGGCTGGTGTCCGGCTGACGGGGGATCAGGCCGGTGGACACGTTGCCTTTAGTGGTCCAGTCGATGGTCAGCAGGACGATCAGCGCGACAACGAAAGCCACCGCGCTGGAGGCGATGATCAGTGGCCATCGCATTTTGCGCAGTTTTTCGCCGAGGGTCTCCGCCTTTTCCGGCTCGGTCGGGCGCAGTTCGGACAGGCGGACCGTGGGCATGTTCGCCAGGTCGGTCGGGAGGTACGCCGTGGGGGCCTCGCCTGGGGCGGGCGGGTCGGCGGGTGCGCGTACGGGGGCGATGCCGCCGCGGCTGCGTCGGCCCGCTGTTTCCATCGCTTTTTTCGCGGCGTCGCGAGTGCGCTGCAGAGAACGCAGGTACAACTCACCGCCGACGGTGCTGACCACGCTGGCCACTCCGGCGCCGATGACTGTTCCCGCGACCCCCAGCGTCGAACCCAGCAACGCGGCGGTGACCGCCGCGAGCGCCGCGGCGAGCACTGAGGTCATCCGGAGATTTTTCTCCTTCTCCGGGGTTTTCTGCTCCTCGCTCATGATCCCGATCTGATCGTTTTCCGGCCGTTGGTTCCTGTTTCTTCAACGGTTAAGTCGTCCAAGACGCTCCCCTCGTTGCCCAGGCGTGAGGGACGCCACGTTGACTGTCCAAAATGGATAGACTAAAGCTCACACTTTCCTGACATACTCGGCTCATGCACTTCGTGACGATCTCCGACATCGAGACCGCGGCCGGGCGGGTGAAGGGCACCGCGGTGCACACCCCGTTGCTGCGCCAGCTCTGGGTTCCCGGCGAGTTCTGGGTGAAACCCGAGAGCCTGCAACCGATCGGCGCGTTCAAGATCCGCGGCGCGTACAACGCGATCGCCGCACTCAGCGACGCCGAACGGGAACGCGGCGTGGTCGCGTATTCGAGTGGCAACCACGCGCAAGCGGTCGCGTACGCCGCTCGCGAATTCGGGATTCCCGCGGTGATCGTCGTGCCGGATGTCACGCCGCGGCTCAAGGTCGAGGCGACCCGGCGCTGGGGCGCGGAGGTCCGCGAAGTGCCGATCGCGGAACGGGAATCGGCCGCGCTCGAACTCGCCGCCGAACGCGGTCTCACGTTGATCCCGCCGTTCGACCACCCGGACGTCATCGCCGGGCAGGGCACCGTCGGGCTGGAGATCGCCGAGGATCTGCCGGACGTCGAGACCGTGCTGGTCCCGGTCAGCGGCGGCGGCTTCGCGTCCGGCGTCGGCACCGCGATCAAGGCGAAGTGTCCGAACGCGAAGGTCTACGGCGTCGAACCGGAACTGGCCGCCGACACCGCAGCGAGCCTTGCCGCGGGCGAGCGCGTGGACTGGCCGATCACCGACCGCGCCCGCACGATCGCGGACGGCCTGCGCGCGCAGCCGTCCGAGCTGACGTTCGCGCATCTGCAGCGTGTCCTGCACGGCGTGATCACCGTGACCGAGGACGAAATCCGCGACACCGTCCGGGTGCTGGCCCGGCAAGGTCGCCTAGTCACGGAGCCGAGCGGGGCCACCGCTCCCGCCGCCTACCTGCACCACGCCGACGAACTTCCCGGCGGCCGCACGGTCGCGATCATTTCCGGCGGGAACATCGATCCGGGGATGCTGGCCGAACTGCTCGCCTGAAACCCAGTTACCAGTTGACACTCTGGCCCTGTCGGTCCAGATAGTGCAGCCCGCCCTTGCCCGACCAGGCTTCGATCGTGTCGGCGACCCCCGGGATGCTCTCGTCGATGGTCAGCCGCGCACGCGGCCCACCCAGGTCCGTCTTTACCCAGCCGGGAGCCATGAGCAGCAGCGTGCGCGGGTCGCCGGCGTGCCGTGCGGCGTAGCTGCGCATGAGCTGGTTCAGCGCGGACTTGCTCGCCCGGTAGACCTCGAAGCCGCCGTTGGTGTTGTCGGCGACGCTGCCCTGGCCCGACGACATCACGCCGATGGTGCCCGTCGCGGGGACCAGGTCCCCCAGTGCCTCGACGACGCGCATCGGGCTGAGCGCGTTGGTGACCATGACCTGGGCGAAGTCCTCGGTGGACACGTCGGCGAAGGTCGCCGAGGGATCGGTCGTGTAGTTGGTTCCGGCGTTGACGAACAGCAGGTCGAACGCCAACCCGGCCAGCCGCTCGCGCAGGGCCGCGACCTGGTCGGGCACCGCGATGTCGACCGTCTCCACCGTCACCCCGGCCAGCTCGTGCAGCGCGGACGGCGTGCGCTCGGTCGCGGTGACCCGCCAGCCGCGGCCGAGGAACTCAGCCGCCAGCGCGTAGCCCAGCCCGCGCGAGGCCCCGATGATCAGTGCGCTCTTGGTCATTTCCGCTCCTTAGCTATCAATTGATAGCTAAGGATACCTGTCAAACGATAGGTACTACCCTGGCCGGGTGAAAGACGAGCAGCTCTTCGAGGTGGCCGACCTGATCCTCGCGGTGGCCCGGCACATCAATGCCGCCAAGGAAGCCGACGCCGAGTCGGGGACGCCGCTGGAAGGAGCGGTGATGCGGTTCGTCGACCGCCATCCCGGAACGACGGTCAACGCCGCGGCCGAGGCCACCCAGATGATCTCCAGCAACGTCAGCCGAGCCGTCCGGGGTCTGGAGAACAAGGGCCTGCTACGCCGGGAAGCCGACCCCGACGACGCCCGGCGCGTCCGCCTCTACCCCACCCCGAAGGCAGCCGAGAACCTGCAGCGGCTGCGCGACACCTGGTCCCGCCTGCTCGACGGGACCTTCACCGACCCCCAAGAAGCAGCCGCCTTGATCACGACCCTCCAAAACCTAGAGACCCGGCTAGTCGCCCGATCCCGCGGCACCGCGTAGGCGAGCCAGCACCGCGTCCAGGCCGTGGCGGCACCAGGTCCGGCATCCCGTTCCGGCGCAGCTCGGTCAGCAGCTGCTCATTGATCCCGCCCGGAGTCATGTGCCGGGTCGTCAGCTCCTCCAACGACCCGCCCCCGGCCAGCGACTTGCCGACCTGCGCGAACACATGCGTCACGTACGCCGAAGCCGCCTCGGCCTCGACCCCCTGCGAGGTCATCCAGCCAGCGATGGTCGCCAAGTAATCCAGGTGCGTCGCGAAGGTAGACGTCGCCGCGCTGAACGCTTCCAAGCTCGGCTCGTCGCGAGGCACCACCACTCCGCCGACGCGCTCGAACAGCTCCCGCGCGACGCTGTCCTCCGGGTACATCGCGGTCAGGCTCTGCCGCTGCGCCGCCTGCGGCAAGGGAATCGACCGCACCACCCGCGAAGCCGGCGCGACCCACTCCCGCACCTGCTCCACCCGCACCCCGGCCACCGCACTGATCACCACGTGCTCCGGCCGGAACGTCAGCTCGTCCACCACCTCACGCAGCACCGGCGGCCGCACCGCCAGCACCACCGTGTCCGCGGCGTCGAGCACGTCCTGGTTGCTGCCAGCCACCCGGACATCCGGATAGCGCGCGGCCAGCTCCGCGCTGATCTCCTTCGAGCGCGGCGACACCACCACCGGCACGCTGCCGTCGAGCCCGGCCACGATGGCAGCCGTCAATTCACCGGTACCGACAAACCCCAGCACACTTCCCCCAGAAAAGATTCAGCTTCGTCCACCTGGGTGGACATGCGTAGGCGGCCCTTCCACCCCGCAATGCAAACAATCCCCGGGATGCGGCGAGTCATCCGGCTCGGCGGACCCGAGCACCCCGTTGTGAATTCCTAACGCGATCAGCCCGCCGGCGATCGCCAGCACCGCGCAGATCACCAGCGCCGTCTGCCACCCCGCGGTCAGCGCGACCGGATCCCGGTAGGCAGAACCCGTCAAACCCGCCGCGGCGGGCAAAACCGCCACCGCCAGAAGTCCACCCGATCGGGCGATCGCGTTGTTGACCCCGGACGCGACCCCGGCGTACCGATCCGGCGCGGCGGCCAGCACCGTCGCGGTCACCGGGGCGACCACAGTGGCCAGTCCCAGCCCGAACACCACCACCGCGGGCAGCACCGCCCCGAGATACGACGACCCCGGCCCCACCCGCGTCAGCAGCAGCATCCCGACGCCGACCACGATCGGCCCAATCACGAGCTGCGCCCTCGGCCCGATCCGCTGCGCGAGCGCACCCGACCGGCCGGAAAGCAGCAGCATGATCACCGTGATCGGCAATCCGGCCAGCCCGGCCAGGGTCGGCGAGTAACCCAGCGACACCTGAAGCTGCAGGACCAGCAGCATCATCACGCCGCCCAGCGCCGCGTAGACCACGAACGTCAACGCGTTCGACAGCGTGAACGTCCGGTCGCGGAACAGCGCGGGCGGCACCAGCGGCTCGGCGGCGCGATGCTGGAGCCAGAGAAACAACCCCAGCCCGGCGACGCCGACCACCAAAGCGACCAACACGACCGGGTCGCCGATCCCGCGCACCGGAGCCTCGACCAGCGCGCCGGTGACCCCGGCCAGTCCCAGCGCCCCGACCGCCGCGGCGACGTAGTCCGGATGCCCGGTGGCCGCGGTATCCCGCGACTCCGGCACGAATCGCCGCGCCATCAGCACCACGATCACCGCCAGCGGCAGGTTGATCAAGAACGCCAGCCGCCACGACCACGCCTGCACCAGCAGCCCGCCGAGCAGCGGCCCGACCGCGGCGGCGATCCCGCCGAGCCCGGACCACGAGCCGATCGCCCGTGCCCGGTCCTCGTGCGAGAACGACGACTGCAGGATCGCCAGCGACCCCGGCGTCAGCAACGCCCCGCCGACGCCCTGCAGCACCCGGAACACCACGAGCAGTTCGGTCGACGTCGCCGCCGCGCACAGCCCGGACGCGAGGCCGAACCACACCACGCCGATCAGGTACACCCGCCGCCTGCCGTAGCGGTCGCCGAGCGACCCGGCGACCAGGATCAGCGCGGCCAGCGCCAGCAGGTAGCCGTCGAGAATCCACTGCAGACCGGCGACCGACGCGCCCAGCTCCTCGCCGATCCTTGGCAGCGCGACGTTCACGATCGTGCCGTCGAGCATCGCCATCCCCGAGCCGAGGATGGTCGTCCAGAGCACGCCTCGCGCCGCGGGCGTGCCCCAGCGGATGCCGGTGTCCCCCGCGGTGGTCACGCGGTCAGGGCAGCAGCGTGGTGACGAACTTGTACCGGTCGCCGCGATACACCGCGCGGGCGAACTCGACCGGCTTGCCGTCGGTGGCGAACGAATGCCGGGTCAGCATCATCACCGGCATGCCGACGTCCGCGCCGAGGATCTCCGCCTCCTGCGGCCCGGCCAGCGACGTCTCGATGGTCTCCTCCGCGCGCTCCAGCTCGACTCCGTAGTGCTCGCGCAGCACCGCGTACAGCGAACCGCCCGCGGTGATGTGCTTGCGCAGCCCGCGGAAGCGGCCGAGCGGCAGGTGCGTGGTCTCGAGCGCCATCGGCTGTCCGTCGGCCAGCCGGAGCCGGCGCAGCCGCAGGATCTTCGCGCCGTTGCGCAGCTGCAGCAGCTTCGTCATCTCGCCCTCGACCGGAAGCTCTTCGAGTTCCAGTAACTGGGACGACGGCTTCAGGCCCTGCTTGCGCATGTCCTCGGTGTAGGACGACAGCTGCAGCCGCTGCGCGAGCTTCGGCTCGGCGGCGAAGGTGCCCTTGCCCTGGACGCGGTGCAATCTGCCCTCGGCGGTGAGATCCGCCAGCGCCTGGCGCACCGTGGTGCGCGAAACGGTAAATTCTCCCGCCAGCGCCCGCTCGGTCGGGATCGGCGATCCCGGCGGCAGTGCGTCGAGCAGGTCCAGCAGATGCTGCTTCAGCGCCCAGTATTTGGGTTCGCGCTGCCCTCGCGCAGCAGTCCCCGCCTCGCTCGCGGGGGGTGTCTCCAGCATGCCCGGCTCCCTCAGTCTTCCCACATTAAACGCGCCACTGCCCCGTGAGGAAACGTACCCTTCTCCCGACCCGCTCCGCCCGGCTAGCATTGGTCTAGACCTGACCGGACGCCGCTCAGCACACCGGGACCCCGTCCCGGCGGAGAGGAAAGTGATGACCCAACTACGTCCCGGCGAGCACATGGCCGCGGAAATCTCGGAGCAGCCCAGCGTTCTCGCCGGGCTGGTCGAGCGGCGGTCCGGCATCGCAGCAGTCGCGGAAAAGATTTCACAGAACCCGCCTCGCTTCGCCCTGCTCGCCGCGCGCGGCTCCAGCGACCACGGCGCGCTCTACGCGAAATACCTGATCGAGGTACTCCTCGGCCTGCCGGCGGGTCTCGTGTCGCCGTCCACCGCGACGCTCTACGGCGCTCGCCCGGACCTGCGCGACGTGCTCTTCATCACCGTCAGCCAGAGCGGCGGTTCGCCGGACCTGATCGAGGTCACCGAGGCCGCCCGCCGCCAGGGCGCGCTGACCGTGTCGGTCACGAACACCCCGGACTCGCCGCTGCGCGCGGCTTCGGAGCTGGGCGTCGACATCGGCGCCGGGGTCGAAAAGGCAGTCGCGGCGACCAAGACGTACTCCGCGACGCTGATGGCGCTGTACCTCTTCATCGACGCGATCCGCGGCGGCAAGGGCGAAGACGCCGAGAAAATCGGCGAACTGGCCCAGCAGACGCTCGACGGCGCGGCCGAAGGCGTGCAGCGCGCGGTGGACCGTTATCGCTTTGTCGACCGCGTTCTCACCACCGGCCGTGGCTACTCCTACGCCAGCGCGCTCGAAGCGTCGCTGAAGCTGGCCGAGACGAGCTACCTCGCAGCCCGCGCGTACAGCGGCGCGGACCTGCTGCACGGCCCGGTCGCGGCGGTCGACGGCGAGACCGCCGTACTCGCCGCCACCAGCCTCGGCCGCGGCGGCGAGGCCATGCGCGAGGTGCTCGAAGCGGTCGGCGAACGCGGCGCGGACGTGCTCGCGGTCGGCTCGGCGGCACAGGACGTGCCCGCCGCGCTGCGCATCCCGGTCGCCCCGACGGTCGAGGAATTGGCTCCAGTACTGGAAATCCTGCCGATCCAGCGCATCGCGCTCGGCCTGTCGCTCGCTCGCGGCGGCAACCCGGACAACCCGCGCGGTCTGCTGAAGGTGACCAAAACCCGGTGAGCCTCGTAGTAGGCGTGGACGCCGGCGGCACCTCGACCCGAGCGATCGCGGTCGACGCCGCCGGCGTTGTGCGGGGCACCGGCGCCGCGGCGGGCGCGAACCCCAATTCGCATCCGCCCGCGGAGGCAGCGGCGCGGATCGCCGGGGCTATCGAATCCGCGCTGGGCGGGCGAACCGACGTGCTCGGCGCCGTGGTCGGCATGGCAGGCGAGAGCAAGCTGTCCGACCCGGCGGTCGCCGCGGAGTTCACCGCGGCGTGGGAACGGATCGGCCTCGGCGGGCTCGTCCGCGTCACCGGCGATGCTGAGGTGGCTTACGCCTCGGCGACCTCCGAACCGGACGGCACCGTGCTCGTGGCGGGCACCGGCTCGATCGCCGGGCGCATCCGCGGCCGCCGGATGGTCCGCACCGCAGGCGGCCACGGCTGGCTGCTCGGCGACGAAGGCTCTGGCTTTTGGCTCGGCCGCGAAGCCGTGCGCGCCACCCTTGCCGCGCTCGAAGGCGACGCACCGCTCGGAGGTTTGGCGGAAGCGGTTCTCGCCGAAGCGTTCGGACCGTCCGCAGTGGACTTGTCCGATCGCTTCAAAGTCATGTGGGAACTGGTGACCCATTCCAACGCGGAAGCGCCGGTCCGGCTCGCCCGGTACGCGCCGTTGGTGAGCGCCGCGGCCGCCGCGGGCGAACCCGTCGCGGAGGAAATCGTCACGCGGGGCGCCCGGCAGCTCGTGGGCATCGCCCGCGCCACGCGCGAGCAAGGAGAAAAACTCCGATCGTGCTCGTGGGCAGCGTGCTGGCGCAGGACAGCCCGGTCGGGGCTCGCGTGCGCGCCGAATTCGCCGGGCTCACCGTTCTGACCAGCTCCGATGGAGTGCTCGGCGCGGCGTGGCTCGCGGCCGTGGCGGCGTGGGGCGAGGACACCCCGCGACCATCCCGACGGGTGAATGCCACCAAAACTTGAGCGGAAGAGTCGAAACCGTCGACTCAACCCCTCCGGTCCGGGTACCGTAGGAACCGGCCCCCGGACCCTCCCCTCGCCGGGGGCCGCCTAACTTCCGGGTCCGTCTCCGGACCCGCCCGCACCCGGGTCTTTCGCCAAGCGAAGGCCCGGGTGTTCTGCGGGAAGGCTCCGATAGAGCACCCAGCCGCTCACCGCGACGGTCGCCGCCACCAGCGGCCAGGAGAGCACCGTGCGCGCCACGCCGAGCGCCACCACCTGCCCGGTCCACCACAGCAGGCCGTACACGACCACGCGCAGCAAGTACTGCAGCACCCACACGCCGCTCGCCCACGAGTACGCGCGCAGCAGGGCCGGATCGCGCCGCCAGCGGGTCTTCTGGCCGAGCAGCAGCCCCACGATCACGCCGAGCAGCGGCCAGCGCACCGCGATGCTCGCCGCGAACAGCAGCGCGCTCGCCGCGTTCGAGAACAGCTGCAGCAGGAAGAAGTCCTCGGCCCGGCCGGTGTGCATCGCGATCAGCGCGGCGATCACCACCGCGGCGAGGCTCACCACCACCGCGCGCGCCTTGTCCCCCCGGATCAGCCGGTACGCGCCCAGCAGCACGGCGACGCCGATCGCGACGCCGGCTCCCCAGGCGATCGACTGGCCGGACACCAGCCAGCCGACGACGAACGCGGCGGGCGGGATGCTGGCGTCGATCGCGCCTCGCCGCCCGCCGAGGATCTGCGTGAGCGACTCCCGCGCCGGCCCTTTCGCAGTCTCGTCTGTCACACCTTCCAGACTGCCGCAACTCGCGGCGGACCCCCAGGTCGGGAGACCTACCCCACATAGCGCCTGGTATGCCCCCGATCGTGAGGTTCGTCCCGGTGAAAATGCCGTAATAGGGAGGCGCCAGACCCCGACAAGGTAAGAGACTGTGACATCCGGCTGAACCAGTCGTGTCCGGCGGGAAGGATATGGGGATATCCGACTGTTAGTTGGGGTGTACAACTACATCCGGGGACTTCACGGGGAACAGGCGCGCACCAGCGGGAAAGGGGAACCCAGCGTGTACGGGATCAACAGCTACGTAGCCATCGGGGACAGCTTCACCGAGGGCCTCAACGACCATCGGGGCGACGGGACGTTCCGGGGCTGGGCCGACCGGCTCGCCGAGATGCTGGCGGGCGACGAGCCCGGTTTCCAGTACGCGAACCTGTCGCTGCGCGGCAAGATGCTCGACGAGATCATGGACGAGCAGCTCCCGATCGCCCTCGAGCTGAAGCCCGACCTGGTCACCCTGTGCGCGGGCGGCAACGACGTCATCGTGCCCGGCGCGGACGTGGACGCCATCGCGGCGCGCTTCGAGGCGGGGGTGGCGAAGCTGCGCGCGGCCGGGATCCCGGTGGTGATCTTCAACGGGCCGGACACCAAGACGCTGTCGGTGATGAGCGTGCTGCGCGGCAAGGTCGCGATCTACAACACGCATCTGTGGGCGATCGCGGCCCGGCACGGCGCGAAGATGGTCGACCTGTGGACGATGGAGCCGCTGCACGACCGGCGGGCTTGGAGCGACGACCGGCTGCACTTCACGCCGGACGCGCACCGCCGGATCGCGCTGCTCACCGCCGAGGTGCTCGGTGTCCCGGTCACTGAGGACTGGCGGGAGCCGTACCCAGCGAGCACCGAGCCGGCCACCTGGATCACTTCGCGGCGGTCCGACCTCGCGTGGACCAAGGTGCACCTGCTGCCGTGGATCCGCCGCCAGCTGCGCGGCGAGTCCATGGGCGACGGCCTGTCGCCGAAGCGGCCGCAGCTGGCCCCGCTCGTGCCGAACGACCCGGCGGGCCTCGACCTCGACGTGCGGGGCAACGCGACCGCGTCCTGACGCCGTTCCCTCTCCAGTGCCTGTACCGGTGACCACCGGTACAGGCACTGTCGTGAGAGCCACCCGAACGGCGGCCTTTACCAGGTCGCCAACCGGACCAACCCGGCATAGGGTCCCTTTTATGTCCGGTGCACGAGGGTGGCTTCGTTTGATCCCCGTCGCAGTGGTGGTCACAGCGCTGCTCGCGGGCATTGTCACTTGGCTGAACGGCAGCGGAATCCAGGACGACCTGGCCGCGCGATCACGCTCCGCGCTCGACGCGGCCGGGCTCCGCGGCGGCGAGGTGAAGTTCTCCGGACGGCAGGCGACCCTCGAGGGGTTCCCGGCCGAGGAAGCCGGCCGCGCGCTGGGCATCGTGCAGGGAGTCGACGGGGTCGAGTCGGCGCAGGCGTCCGGTGGCACCGGGCCCGTGCAGTCCGCTCCCTCGCCGGAGCCGTCCACCACCGCGCCGCCGTCCAGTCCGCCGCCGAGCCCGTCGTCCACCGCGCCTCCCGCGCCGCCGACCGACCGCGCCGGAATCCAGGCCGAACTGGACCGCAAACTCGCGGCCGCGCCGATCACCTTCGAACCGGACACCGCGAAGCTCACCGACGAGGGCGAGCAGGCCGCGCGCGATCTCGCGCCGCTGCTGCGCGACGCCCCGGACAACCTGCGCTACCGCGTCGTCGGCCGGGTCGCCGACGGTCCAGGCGGGCGCAGCGCGGCGCTGAAGCTTTCCCGCAGCCGGGCGCTGACCGTGATCCGGTTGCTGATCCGCGAGGACGTGCCGTCCGACCGGCTGCTCGCGGTGGGCAGCACGAGCGGTGCGGGCGAAGGGGACGACGGCGACCGTCGGGTCGAGATCACAGCGGAACAGAGGTGATGGCGGATGCTCTGGCTCTTCGGGCAGATCTGGTTGTGGCTGCTCGTCTCGTTCTTGCTCGGGGCGGCGGTCATGTGGCTGTTCACGCGGGCGGCCCGGCCGAAGACCGAGGCCGACCCGTACCGGCCCGCGGCCGCGCCGGTCGAGGCTCCGGCCGAGGAGACCCGGCACATCCCGCCGGCGAACCCGTACGAGGACTACGGGGACCACGGGGCCTATGAAGAACCGGCGTACCCGCACTACGACGACCAGCCGGAGCGCGTCTACAACGACTATCCGGACGTCGACCCGGACGAGCCGTACCACGCCCAGCAGCAGCCGGACCATCCGCTGCCCGATCCCGAACCGCGGCTGTCCGGCGAATTGAGCTGGCCCGAGGACGACCAGCGGAGTCCGCACTGGCCGCACGACGACGAACCCGCGCCCCGGCGACCTGGACGCAGTGGCTGACACCCACCTGGTAGATTCGGCTACGCACGGTAAGCGGGCGCCGAGGGCCCCGGACGACGTCAGGAGGTCCGATGGCGCTTCCGCACTGGACGCCACAGAACCTGCTGCCGCCGGGCCGCCACCACGCCGACCTCGCGGACGTCTACGAGCGGCTGGTGTACGACGCGCCGCATCAGAACGAGCGCGAGATCCTCTTCAGCGCGCTCAACAGCTACCTCGGGGTCGCCCAGCGGGTGATCACGTCCGGGCGGGCCTGGCTCGGCGGCGCGTTCGTCACCCGCACCGCGCATCCGCCGCGCGGGCTCGACGTCGTGCTGCTGCCCGACGAATGGGGCGCGTTGAAGCGGCTTGACGACAGCGGCCGCACCGCGCTGTACGGCCTGCTGACCCTGCGCGGCATCATCGTCGGCCAGCCCGCGATGTACCTGGACCAGATCCAGCCGGTCGGCGGCATGCTCGACGGCTTCCTGTGCCGTCCCGGCGACGAGGACGTGTGGGAATCGGTGTGGGCCGACGGCGGCAGAGGCATCCCGGAGATGGTGTGGTGAGGAACGAGTTCCGGCGGATCGCGGACGAGATCCCCGGCGGCACGTGGCTGGACGACCTCGCCCGCGCCTCGGCGATGGCGGCGAACGCGAAGTTCGAACGCACCTGCCGCGCGCCACTGCTGCACGTGTCGGTGATCGGCGAAACGCACATCGACGCGTACACCTTTTCCGATATCAGCCGCGCGCTGCAGGACGCGACGGCGAAGATCGGCCACATCATCCGCAATCCGTCGAATGAGGTCACCTTCGTCCAGCAGGCCGACCGCGACAAGGCCCCGTTGATCCAAAAAGGACAGGCGGGCAACGCGATCTTCTTCGGCTTCCCGGAGCCGGCGGTCGACGACGCGCTGATCCACGACGGCATCGAAACGCTGTCCGAGCGCGCGGTGAAGGAACTCTGCGATTTCCTTCCTGCCAACGGTTCCGACGACGGCGCGCTCGACGCGGTGCTGCTGCAGCGCGACACGGTGCGCAACGCGGTCAGCGACGTCGTCAACGCGGTGAGCAAGCACGCGGGCATCGGGATGGCGCTCACGCCCACCGCGGGCGAGCAGGTGACCCGGAGCATGACCACCGAACAGGCCAGGGTGCTGCAGGGCAGCCTGCGCGAATCCCGCGAGGCGGTCGGCTACGAGACGGTGACCGGGCGCCTCGACGGCGTGCGGACCCGGCGCCGGATTTTTTACTTGGAGCGGGAATCCGGCGGTACCATTCAGGGCGCGGTCGCCCCGGATCTGCTCGATCAGATCAAAGAAAATCTCGATCGGCCGGTAACCGCGCGGTTGCGCGTAGTGCGCACCACGACCATCGACGGCCGCCGCGGCAGGCCGGTGCACGAACTGCTTGAGATCACTCCCGAAGTGAGCCTTTTCGATCAGTGAATGGCCGCGGGTTCGCCCGCGAGCCAGGTCAGAGCCATGGGGTAAGCACGCGGTCGCTCTTCGAAATCGCCGTTAGTCTTTTCGGGCAGCAAATGGCACCACTCCGCGCAATCCGACGGGAAATGACCCCGCTGCCGCACACGCGGTAAATGGATGACATTGTCACTCGATAACGATTATTCCAACTACGCGGGCATCTGCGTTAGCGTCTTCGCCAACACAGGCGGAAGAGGCACGCATGACGACCGAGCAGCCGTATCCGGCCGCACCCGCACGACACAGCCGGACCACTACTCGCCCTGGTCCGCACCGCCCGCCCCAGCAGGCACCGTCCCGGAGGCGGGCGAACTGGCCCGGCGGCCTCGCGGTCGTACTCGGGCTGACCGCGGCCGGCGTCGCCTTCCTCCCGGATTGGGGTTTCCTCGCCTGGCCGGCAGCGGGCATCGGCCTCGCCGCGGGAATTGCGGGAATCGTACTTTCCTCCAAGGGAACAATGCGCGGATTGGGCGTCGCGCTCACCGGAACCACGCTTTCCGCACTATCGGCCCTGTTGTGCGGCGCGATGTTGCTGTATCCGGCGATGTTCGGCACCGCGCGGGCCGGCGAGCTGCACATCCCGCCGCAGCCGGGCGAGAAGCACTCGGTCGACTTCGTGGTGACCTCGGCGGGCGGCGCGACCGTCCGCTACGGCACGCTCAACGACCAGCGCACCGCGTCCACCCCGCCGAGCACCGACGACTGGCACGGGCGCGCCTCCTACGACGGCGGGACGCCGATCCTTTCGCTCACCGCCGACACCGCCAACGCGAGCGTGACCAACCAGATCAGCTGCCAGATCCTCGTCGACGGCAAGAAGGTCGCCGAGAGCAGCGGCAGCTCGATCGCGCTCTGCACGGCGAACGTCGAATAGAGCCTGGCGGCCGGCCGGCCTACCCCCATCTCGGCCGGCCAACCGCCACCGAACCGCTCCTGGCGGCTCTTCCAGGTCCGCGCGGCACGGCCGCCGCGGTCCCGTCGCCGGCTTCACAACCTGCCCCTCCCCTAGGGCTCCGCCAGCGTCGCGGCCGACCCTACGCGCGCTGACCGCCCGATGGCTAAGAATCCGCTAAGCGGGCGCGATTATTACCACGTCGACCTGCGTAAACACAGCTGAACGTTGTACAAGAGCCGGGCCTGGCGACTGCCCGCTCACTCCGCGCCCGGCGGACAGCGGCACCGTCGTCCGGACGAATCCGCGCGCCGCCATTTCGGCGAGTGTCACGGAGGCCCCAGGTCGGCCGCTTCCTTGCGCAAGTCCTCCACCTGCCGAGGGTTCATCCGCTCATACAGCGCGATCGCCCGCCGGTATTGCTCCCGCGCCGGGCCCAGCCGTTCCTGGCCGCGCAGGATCCGCGCCAGCGTGACCCGTAGGATGCCCTCCTGCAGCTCGAACTGCCGGGCGATAGCCAGCGAAACCGCTTCCCGCGCATAACGCTCGGCCGCCGCCAAGTCGCCGATGCCCAGGTGCAGTTCGGCGAGGTTGTTCAGGGACACCACGGCGTAGCTGTCGTCGCCGAGTTCGCGGTCGATCTTCAGCGAGGCCAGCTGGTGGGCGATCGCCTCGACCGGACGGCCGGCGCGCTTTTCCGTCTCGGCGCAGTTGTTGAGCGCCTGGCCGCGCAGTTCGAGGTCGCCGGTGCGTTCGGTCTCCGCGACCGCCTCCAGCAGCCGTTCGATCGCCTCGGCGTAGCGGCCGAGCAGGGTCAGCACACTGCCGAGGTGGATCTTGGCGACGATGAGCGAGCGCCGGTCGAGCCCGGCGGCAAGGCGGACCGCGCGTTCGGCGTCGGTGAGGCTGCCCTGCGACAGCTCGAAGGTGAGCGCGATGGCGCAGCGGGAGATCAGCATCCAGCACTGTCCGAGCGGTTCGTCGGCGGCCTCGGCGGCGGCGAGGCCGAGGTCGACCAGCCGGATCCATTCCTCATACAGCGGGCAGACGACCCGGTAGGTGTGCGCGACGCGGGCGAGCCGCCAGACGTCGGCGTAGCGGCCGTCGGCGTGCGCGGCGTCCAGTACGGCCAGCAGGTTCGGCCATTCCGTGGCGAACCAGTCCTGGGCTTGGGCGAAGGTCTCCAGCGGCGGCAGCGCGTCCGGCGGCACCAGTCCGGTGAGGTCGAGCGGGTCGACGATGCGCAGCATCTTCCGCCGCGCGGTGTCCGAGGCGGCCTGGTGGTAGCGGATCGCCCGGTCGAGCACCGCCGCGCGTTCCGCCGGGTCGAGTTCGGTTTCCGCCAGCTCCCGCAGGTAGAGCCGGACGAGGTCGTGCGGGGCGAAGGCGTCGCGTGACGTTTCGGCGATCAGGTTGTGCGCGGCGAGCGTGCGAAGTTCGCGTCGGGCCTGCGCCACCGGGATCTCCGCGATGGCCGCCGTCAGATGCGGGCCGGTGTGCCGGGCGGGCACCGCGCCCAGCCGCAGCAGCGTGCGGGCGAGCCCCTCCGGAAGGCCGCGGAACGAGACGTCGAACGCGGCCCGCACGCCGTCGTCGGCTCCGGTGACGTCCAATCCGGCCAGCCGGGTGCGTTCGTTTCCCAGCTCCCCCACGAGATCCTTGAGTGTCCACTGTGGACTGGCGGCGAGCCGGGCCCCGGCGATCCGCAGCGCGAGCGGCAGATACCCGCACAGCCGGGCCAGCGCGTGGTTGAGGTCGAAATCGGCGGGCCCGGCCAGCTCCTCGATCACGCTCACCGCGGCCTCCGGCGCGAGCGTGCCGAGCACGCGCAGCTTCGCCGCGTTGGACACCGCCAGCGCCTCCAGCCGCGACCGGCTGGTCACCACCGTCATCGACCCCGAGCCCGGCGGCAGCAGCGGACGCACCTGTTCGGCGGAACGCGCGTCGTCGAGCAGCACGAGCATCCGTCGCCCGGCGATCAGCGACCGGTACAGCGCGACGCGTTCGTGCACCTGCTCCGGTACCTCGTCGGCAGGCACGCCCAGCCCGAGCAGGAACTGCGACAGCAGATCGCCCGGCTCCAGCGGCGCGTGCCGCGAATCGAACCCTTGCAGCGCGGCGTACAGCACCCCGTCCGGGAACAGCTTCGCCGCGCGGTGCGCCCACCACACGACAAGCGCGCTCTTCCCGACGCCAGCGGTGCCGGACACGATCACGGTGCTGTCGCCGCGTTCAGCGAGCCCGTCGAGCCACTCCACTTCCGCTTCCCGCCCAGCCAGCGTCGGCAGCGCGGGCGGCAGCTGAGACGGCGCGACGGACGGCTCCGGCACCGCGCTCTCGACCGCGGCGAGATCATCGTTCAGCACGCGCTCGTGCAGCGAGCGAAGGTCGGCTCCGGGTTCGACGCCGAGCGAGCCGAGCGTGGCCCGCGAGACGACGCGGTACAGCTCGAGCGCCTCCCCGCGCCGCCCGGCGTGATAGAGCGCGCGCATCAACTGTCCGGCGAGGCGTTCGGCGAGCGGGTCGGCGCGGACGATCGGGCTCAGCTCGACGATCAGCTCGTCGTAGCGGCCGAGGTCGAGATCGGCGTTGATCCGGGCGTAGTGGATCGCGTGCCGCAACTCGTCCAATTCGGGCGCTCGCACCGAATCGGGCACTCCGGAGAGCGTCGGGCCCTGCCACAGCGCGAGTGCTTCGGCGAGCAGTTTCGAGGCCTGCTCCGGAGGTTCCAGCGCGGCCTGGTCGAGCAGCGCCCGCGCGCGATGCGCGTCGATCCGCTCCGGGGCGAGGGAAAGCTGGTAGCCGGGCGGACGGGTGCTGATCTCGGCGACCGGTTCGGCCATTTCCCGCAGCAGCCTGCGCAGCTGCGACACGTTGCCGTGCACGATGGTGCGGGCGGTGGCGGGCGGATCGTGGCCCCACAGCGCGTCGATGATCTCCTCGAGCGGCACCACCTTGCCCACGCGCAGCGCGAGCAGCGCCAGCAGCCCCCGCACCCCGGGGCCGCCGACGGGAACCGCACGGCTGCCGTCGAGCAGCCGCACCGGGCCGAGCAGTTCGACCCGCGCGCCGGCGTCAGCCATGCTCGCGCGCACCTCCCAGGCTCACCCCCAGCCAGACAGGTCAACTTACCGTCAGCGGCAGCCCGCAGAAACCGCTCTTCCGTGAATTTCGACCCCTGAACAGACGAGTCCGGCCCCGCACCATCAGTCCCGATCTGATGGTGCGGGGCCGGACTCAGTGATCGTCGGCCGGGCCGCCAGGGGGCGCGGTCCACCCGTCGCTCGCGGCCGTCCGCCCGCGGTTCGGGGGGCTCACCCCGAGCAAGAACCCGGACCGCCGCGGACAACCCTGCCTCCGCAGCCGAGCTGCGAGGTGGCGACAACGTAACAGGGCGCACATTCCCCGTTACGAGCGACCCGCCGGTCGGCGGAGGTAACGCTGGTCACCGCGTGATCGGGGTGGTGTCGCGGCCGGCGATGAACGACGGACGCGGCTCGCTCGCGGCGAACGGCTGCTGCAACGCGTTCTCCACGCTGTTGAACACCAGGAAGATGTTCGAGCGCGGATACGGCGTGATGTTGTTCGACGACCCGTGCATGATGTTCGAGTCGAACCACAGCGCCGAACCGGCCGAACCGGTGAACTGGTCGATGCTGTAGTCCGCGGCGAGCTTGGTGATGTCGTCCGGCGACGGCACGCCCACCCGCTGGTCCTTGAGCGAACTCTTGTAGTTGGCCTCCGGGGTCTCGCCGACGCACTGCACGAACGTGCGCTGCGAACCCGGCATGACCATGAGCCCGCCGTTGTACGGGTAGTTGTCGGTGAGCGCGATCGAGCAGCTCACCGCACGCGGCGACGGCATGCCGTCCTCCGCGTGCCAGGTCTCGAAATCGGAATGCCAGTAGAAACCGGTGCCCTTGAAACCCGGCATGTAGTTGATCCGGCTCTGGTGGATGTAGACCTCGGAGCCGAGGATCTGCCGGGCCCGGTCGAGCACGCGCGGATCGCGCACCAGCTCGGCGATCAGGCCGGAGATCTCGTGCACGTCGAAGATCGAGCGGACCTCGCCGGTCCGTGCCTCGGTGATGACGCGCTCGTCGTCGCGCAGCTTCTCGTCCGACGACAGCCGGACGACCTCCTGCCAGTACGTCTGGACCTCACCGGGCGAGAGCAGTCCGTCCACGACCGTATAACCCTTGGCGTCGTGATTGGCCAGGGTCGCGGCGTCGATCGGGCCGTCAGCCTCGGTACCCCACACAGTGGGGTGCACGCGCGGAAGGTGCTCCGGCGTACCGGTGATCCGGGTCGGGTAACCGTCGTCGACCCGGGTGTCCATGATCGTCACAGTGGCTCGCCTCCAGTTCTTCTGGCGTTTCTTCTTTCTTGCGGTGGTGGGAGTGGCTCAGTGTCAGGAGTCTTCGGTGACGAGCGGGTAGACCCCGTTCTCGTCGTGCACCTCGCGGCCGGTGACCGGCGGGTTGAACACGCACACGCACTTGATCTCGGTCTTCGGCCGGACCTGGTGCTTGTCGTGGTCGTTCAGCAGGTACAGCGTGCCCGGCCGCAGCTGGTGCACCTCACCGGTGGCGAGGTCCTCGATCTCGCCTTCACCGGAAGTGATGAAAACGGCCTCGATGTGGTTGGCGTACCAGAAGTCGTTCACCGTGCCCGCGTACAGCGTCGTCTCGTGCACCGAGAAGCCGACGCCCTCCTTCGCGAGGATGATGCGCTTGCTGCGCCAGTTCGGGGTCTTGATGTCAGCGTCGGTGTCGGTGATCTCGTCGAGCGTGCGGACCAGCAAGTGAAGGGCTCCTTCTTGTTCTTCGGGGTGACTACTTGAGGACGGCGGCGACGGATTCCTCGATGATCGAGAGTCCTTCGCTCAGTTCGTCATCGGTGAGGGTAAGCGGCGGCAGCAGCTTCATCACTTCGCCGTCCGGGCCGGAGGTCTCCATCAGCAGGCCGCGCTCGAAGGCTTCCTTGCAGACCGCGCCCGCCAGCTCTCCGCTGGCGAACTCGAGGCCGCGCGCCAGACCGCGGCCCTTCGCGACGAGGTTCGCCTCCGGGTACCGCTCCACGAGGTCCTTGAAGGTGCTCGCGATGCGCTCGCCCTTGGCCTTGGTGGACTTCTCCAGCTCGTCGTCGCTCCAGTAGACGCGCAGCGCCTCGGACGCGGT
Source organism: Amycolatopsis sp. WGS_07 (assembly GCF_045278895.1). Taxonomy (NCBI): domain Bacteria; kingdom Bacillati; phylum Actinomycetota; class Actinomycetes; order Pseudonocardiales; family Pseudonocardiaceae; genus Amycolatopsis; species Amycolatopsis sp. WGS_07. The sequence goes on from NZ_CP136053.1 coordinate 1,945,774, forward strand.
GACGAAGGCCGGGCTGATGCCGCGGAAGGTGCCGTTGTGCTCGCCGGGCTCCCAGACGTCCAGCTCCGGCTTGATGAGCGTGAGCGCCATCGGCAGGCCGTAGCCGCCGATCGACTTCGACAGGCAGACGATGTCCGGCGAGATGCCCGCGTCCTCGAAGCTGAAGAACGGGCCGGTGCGGCCGCAGCCCATCTGGACGTCGTCCATGATCAGCAGGATGCCGTGCCGCTTGCACAGGTCGTCGAGGCCCTTGAGCCATTCCAGGCGCGCGGCGTTGATGCCGCCCTCGCCCTGCACGCCCTCCACGATCACCGCGGCGGGTTCGTTCAGGCCGCTGCCGGAGTCTTCGAGCAGCTTCTCGAAGTACATGAAGTCCGGCATCGCGCCGTCGAAGTACTTGTCGTACGGCATCGGGGTGGCGTGCACCAGCGGGATGCCCGCGGCGCCGCGCTTCATCGAGTTGCCGGTGACCGACAGCGCGCCGAGCGTCATGCCGTGGAACGCGTTGGTGAAGTTGATGACCGATTCCTTGCCGGTCACCTTGCGCGCCAGCTTCAGCGCGGCCTCCACGGCGTTCGCGCCGCCGGGGCCGGGGAAGACGATCTTGTAGTCCAGCTCGCGCGGCGTGAGGATCTTGTCCCGGAAGGTCTCCAGGAACTCCCGCTTCGCGACGGTGTACATGTCGAGCGCGTGCGTGACGCCGTCGCGCTGGAGGTAGTCGATCAGCGCCTTTTTCAGGTGCGGGTTGTTGTGCCCGTAGTTCAGCGCGCCGGCGCCGGCGAAGAAGTCGAGGTAGGGCTTGCCGTCCTCGCTGTAGAGCCTGCTGCCCTGCGCCCGGTCGAAGACGACCGGCCACCCCCTGCTGTAACTGCGGACTTCTGATTCGAGCTCTTCGAAGATGCTCATAACGATTTCTTTCGCTCCTACTCGGCGAAATTGACGGGTTATTAGCGACGCAACGGCCCGATGCGGTAAAGATCCTCGGGTTCGTGCGCCTCCCCTGCGGAAAATCAGCGACTTCGAACAACCGGCGGTGTTCCAGATCCGCGTCCCAGCGCTTCGCGAACGACTCGAAGAGACGGATCGACGCCGCGTTGTCCGGGGTGATCGTGGTTTCCAGGTACCGCACGCCCTCGCCGACCAGACGCGTGTACAGGCTGTCCAGCAACTGCCCGGCCAGGCCTTTTCCGCGTTGTGACGCGTCGACGGCGACCTGCCACACGAGCGCGACGTCCGGTGCGGACGGCCTTCGGTAAGCGATCACGAATCCGACTGGCTCACCGTCGACGCGGGCGACGACCGAGGTGTCCGCGAAATCCGTGCACCACAAGAGGTACGCATACGGCGAGTTGAGATCCAGCTTCTGCGAATCGCGTGCGATTCGCCAGAGAGCGGCACCATCGGCCTTGGTCGGGGATTCGATCAAGTGCTTTCCGGACATACTTTGGAAACGTAACAGAGAATTTTCGCGCCGCCAGCGATCCATGCCACGTCCACCGCCCTCACCAGGGATGACGTGGATACCCCGGTGAGGAGGACCACAAACATGTTTAGCCAGGCCCAGTTCTGGGCATGCGTGCGCCTGGGTCGCACACCTTCGGTATGCGACCTGTGACCCAAGACCATGGGCCTTCGTCGGCCCCGCCGCAACTCCAATGCCGGAAAATCGCGGTCCACCTGGGGTCCGAGGTGCGGTCCTGGGTGGACTGTCCGACTGCGAACGCCGAGGTCAGCGCCGCTTTTTACGCCCGCGCCGCCCGATCCCGGACAACGGGGTCCACACGGCGGGCAGCAGGAGCAGCGCGACGACGGCGAGCCACCACAGCGGAGCCTGCCCCCGCCGCCATCCGTCCACAACGGTGCCGAGCCAGCCGAACAACGGCTGCGCGATCGGCGGCAGGAATGCGGCGAACAATAGCGCGGCTATCGCCAGCACGCCCAGCACAATTAGCACCATTCGCCACGCACGCCTCAGTGTCAGCAGGCTTACCACGAGGAACACGAGCGCACCGCCGGCCACCGGCAGGCCGACCCATTGCAGGAGGGGTCCGCCTTCGCCGCTGAGCACGAATCCGGCGACCGCGACGACGGCGGCGACGAGCAGGTTCCACGGCCGGCTCAGCCGCGTCGCACCCTGCGTGACCCACCACGCGCTGCGGCTGCTGAGCTGGGTGAACTTCGCCAGCGGCTGGAGGGTCTTCGGGACCCGGGTGGCGGTGGACGCGGCGTTGAGCCCGGCCGCCCCGGCCTTGACGATGGTTTTGGCGAGCAGCGTGCTGCCGAGTTCGCCCTCGAAGCGTTCGGCGGAGACTTGGCAGGCTTGGAAAGCGCGCTGGGCCGCGTCGTCCGGCTGGCTCGCGTTTTCCGGCTGAGCGGCGGCTTCCTTTTCGAGCGGCCGCGCGGCCATCAGTTTCCGGAAGCTTTCCGACGCCTTCCCGTTGCCCTCCCTCGCGTCCGCCACGGCCTGGCGCGCGAGCACCGGCAATTCCTCCCGCGCGATGGCCGCTTGACGCGGCTTCGCCAGCACCATCGACGTCACCGGAAGACTGGTCGGCACTTCCTTCCCGAAGTCGACCGGTTCCAGATTCGCGTCCAGGCCAAGGAAAGCCAGCTCGTCGCCCAGCTGCGCGAGCAGCACGGGCAGCTCCGCGGGCATCGCGTTGTCCGCGGGCGACGGCGGCTGCCAGCCGATGTCGAGGAACGTCTCCCTGACCTGGTCCCGGAATTTCTCGCGCCCCACGATGTCGCGCAGCACGCGCAGGCGTTTCGGGTCGAGCAGGCACTGCATCAGCCAGCCCGCGCCGTCGATCCGGCCCCACATCCAGTCGTTCGCACGCCAGGACGACTTGTAGAACGCGCCGAAGTTGTTCGCCTGCGTCCCGGTCAGCTTGTCCCGGCCGCGCGGCCGCGCCAGGTCCAGCAGCGTCCGGCTGTCCGCGCTCAGCTGCACCAGGTCGACGCGCTGGTCCACCGCGGGCGCTTCGGCCAGCAACCCGCGCGTTGCCATGTGCAGCAACAGGAATCGCGCCATCACGAACGTGTCCGCGACGTCCGCGTTGTCCAGGCCGAACCAGTCCAGCAGCGTCGTCACCGTTTCGGCGGCTTCCGCGGACCACTGGTTTTCCTTGCCGGACAACGCTTGCAGCACCGGAGCCGCCGACCGCAGCGCGCCGGTCACCTCCGGCCACGCCTCGCGCACCGCGTCCGAAGCCCCGAGATCCGCCCACTCCCTGGCGAGCTGGCCAATCCAGTCCGGCATCGCGGTGCCCGGCTCCGGCGGCTCGTGCCGCGCCACCCACGCGGACAGCCGCACCTCGCGAGCCGCGCTCCGGCGGGCGGCGTGCATCTTCGCGCGGGCCTCGTTGAGCTGGTTCGCCTGCTCGAGGTCCGGGCCCATCCGGAAGCCGCCGTTGATCAGCTGGATGCCGGTGGCGACCGCGTCCTCCAGCGTCGAAGTGCGGTAGCGGACCATCTCGCCGACCGAGATCGACTCGCCGGGCAGCGTGCTCGGGATCCCGCGCCGCAGCCCTTCCGCGGCGATGTCCTGCAGCAGCGCCGAATTACCGGCCGCCCACCCACTGTCCTCATCGGACAGTTCATAACGGCGGGTGACGGCGCGCACCAGATCGGCGGCGTCCAGCGCGACCCGGCGGTCGAGGTACGCCCGGTGCACCCGGTCGTCCACCAGCTGTCCGCCGCGCAGGCCGAGCGACGCGAGCGCCACCCGCGTGTCCCTGGCGCGCGTGACGGACGAGTTGTGCCGGCTCAGTTCCTCCAGCTCGACGCTGATGGTCTGGCTCATGATCGTCGACGCGACCTTCGCCAGCGCGGTGCCGAGCATCGGCGGCTCGGCCGGATCGCACGCCATCGGCTTGACTTCGCCCTCGACCGTCGGAACGACATACAGCAGCAGCCGCCGCACATCCGCCGACGACGAGCGCTCGAAGATCTCCCGCAACGCCGGCCGCAGCGGCTTGTTCACCAGCACGCCGCCGTCCGCGAGCCAATGCGAGCGCACCAGCTCCGTGTAGTCGGTCATGTCCGGATGCAGCCTGTCCGCCGCCTCGGGCCCGATCGGCATCCGCGACAGCTCGAAGGCGCCTGGGAAGGACGCGCTCGACCGCGCGGCGAGCGCGAGCGGAGCGTGCACCTGGTTATTCCACAATGGACCGTCGAAGCGGAACAGCATGCGATGTTCGGTGTCTCGCACCCGGTTTCCGAGCGCGTCGTCGTACTGCGTGGTCTCGCCGTCGAGCATGGTGCCGGTGAGCAGCACGGTCACGTCCGGCGGCTCGCTGGGCACGACGCCTGCCGTGGTGATGTCGCGCATCGCCTGGTTGAGCCCGCCGAGCAGCACCTTGTCGCCGTTGAGCACCGAACGGGGTTCGGACTCGTTCGGCTCGCGGATCAGATTTTCCAGCGACCCGGCGGAGAACCAGGTGTCGCGCAGCACCGCGGGCGTCGACCGGTACGCCTCCGCCAGACCGAGGCACGCGGCGTTGATGCCGCCCGCGCTCGTACCGGTGAGCACGTCGAGGCGCACCGAAGCGTGCAAAAGGTCGAGCAGTTTCCGGTAGCCGTTACTCTCGTCTTTCTCGCGCGAAGCATGCAGCAACGCCGAGGTCTCGGTAGCGACTCCCCCATCCACACTGCCAGGCTGGATCCCCCCACCATGGCCATCGCGATCCGGATTTCCTGCGGCCACGGCACCGCCGTCTCACCCATGAGGGTCAGTCTCCCGGCCCAGCCCGCTCCTCCACAAGGGGGAGCTTTCAGGCGGCGAGATGCTCCAGCACCAGCACCTGCGCCTCGCCGACCGCGAATCCGAGCACCGCGCCGGTCGCGATGAGAATCCATTCGTCCTGCTGGAAAGCCGGGCGCAGCAGCTGTTCGAACTCCTCGGGCGACAATTCCTTCATCTTGCCGACCAGCACGTTCCGGATGTCCATCGCGTCGGTGGCGTAGTCCTCGATGTAGCGCATCGTGTCCGGCAGCCGGGTCATGATCTGCTCCGAGATGGCCAGCTTCATGTCCTGGTAGCGGCGGCTGCCGATGGCGAAGACCAGCAACGGTTTCGCCACGTTCGCCGCGCGGCCCAGCTCGCGGTCGAGCTGCCGTTGAATGAGTGCCAGCACGCGGTCGGACAGCGGTCCGCGCAGCACCGCCTCGATGACGTTGTGCGGCGTGATGATTTCTTTCGCGATCAACTCGCCGTATGCCTCCGCGACCTCCGCGCGCCGCTTGAGGAACAGGCCCTGCCAGGTGACGCCGAAATATTTCTTCGGCTCCAGCGGGTAGAAAATCATCCGCAGCGCGAGCCAGTCGGTGAACCATCCGGTGAAGAGGCCGAACAGCGGCATGATCGGCGGGAATTTGAACAGCAGCCACGCGACCATCTGGATCACGCCGATCAGGCCGCCGAACACCAGCCCGGAGCGCGCGATGAACTTGAACTCCTCGGCGCCCGCCTCCTGGAAGATCCGGTTGAGCAGCCGCTTGTCCTTGACCAGGCTGGTGACCACCATGCCCTTGAGGTCGAACACACTGTCCACATCGGACTGAATGAGTTCGAGCACGGCCTTGACCATGTGCGGCGATTCGGCCTGCACGCGCTGGATCACCAGCCGCTGCACCCCGACCGGCAGCGATTCCCACAGGCCGGTCTGATAGTGCCCGGCCACCTCGCGCACGATGTCCTCGACCGCCGCGAGCAGCGGTTTCTCGATTTCCTTCGCGATCCGGTCGGCGTCGAGCCGCGCGACGACCTCGGCCGGTTTGATCAGCTGTTCGGTCATCGTGTCGCAGGCGATGCTCGCCATCCGCGCGGCCCGTTTGGGCACGATGCCCTGCCAGCCGAAGACCGGTTTGACGCCGATGAACTCCACCGGCTGGAACATCATCCGGATCGCGACCAGCTTCGTGCCGTACCCGATCAGCGCGGCGACGATCGGGATGGAGACATACAGCGGCCAGTGCCGGACGAAATCGTCGAGGATCCTCGAGACGAACTCGCCCATCCGCTCAGCCCAGGCTCGGGTCGCAGGCCTGCCAGAACTGCGCGCCGAGCCGCGAGACGTGGATGGTGCGGCGGATGACCTTGATCCGCTTCACCTGCTTCTCCACCTCGCGGACCGACTCGTCGGTCAGCAGGATTTCGTACTGCGTCTCGAGCGCGGGCACCTCCTCGTCCAGTTCGACCAGGCCGAGGCCGATCAGCCGGGTCACGTAGCCGGGCACCTGGTCGGGCAGCGACACCCCGGCCGCCTTGCCGACCGTCGAGGCGTTGCGCAGCACGATCCGGCCGGTGCCGCCGATGGCGGTGCGCTCGGCGACGTCGATCGCGGGGAACGGGGAGCCGTCGGACAGCGCGGAGAGGATGCGCGCCTCGTCCGGCGTCAACTGGCGGAGGATGATCGCGTACAGGTACTCGCGGGCCCGCTCGCGGCCGAAGCCGATGGAGTGGTTGAGCAGTTCGGCCATCGCCGCGCGCAGCGGTTCGACGTGGTCGCGGGCGGGCACCAGCGTCACGGTCGTCTCGACGGCGCGGCTGCCGACGTCGGCCCGGTTCATCGCGGACGCCGCGGTCAGCGCCGCGTGATAGGGATCGTCGACCTCGTCGAGGCGGCGGCGCAGTTCGCTCAGCAGCCCGCGTTCGACCTGCTTGAGGCCGCGTTCGGCGGTGTCGATCCCGGGGAGTTTGCGGGTCAGGTCGAAGCCGGTGCGCGCCGCCCATCCGGCGAGCTGGCCTGCCCGGCGGGCCAGATTGGCCACGTCCTCGGCGGTGCCCCGGCCGTTCGGTCGCTGGTAGTCCACGGGCTGCTCCCCTCACTGTTCGCGCTGATGCTACCTGCGAGTAGGCCGAACGGCCCTGTGATGCCGGGCCGGTGGGTGTTGGATGGCGCGCATGACCGCGCCGTGGGGACCGCCGATCGACGTGCTGCCGCTGCTCGTCCGCGAGGAACAGGCGCTGATCGGAGTCCTCTCCGACCTGCGGCCGCCGGAATGGACGTTGCCCGCGCTCGGCGAATGGACGGTGCACGACCTGACCGCGCACGTCCTCGGGCTGAAGCTCCGGCGGCTCTCCCGGGACCGGGACGGCCACTTCGCGGACGGGACCTCGTGGGTGCCTGCCTGCCGTCAGCTGTCGCCGGAGGTGTTGTTCGCGATGTTCGTGGACAGCACGACGCAGCTGACCGAACTGTGGAAACACCGCGACCTGGACGAACCCGCCGCGGAGCCGTTGTGGCTGACGGTCGCTCGCGATTACGCCGAGCAGTGGGTGCACCAGCAGCACATCCGGGAGGCGGTCGGGGCTCCGTTGCTCGACGACCCGGAGTTCCAGACGCCGGTGGTGGACACGTTTCTGCGCGCGCTGCCGCAGAGCTTGCGCGCGGTGACCGCGCGGGCCGGACGTCAGGTGGCGTGTTCGGTGGAGGGGGCGGGGCGGTGGACCGTGCGCGCCACCGCGGTCGGCTGGACGATCGACCGCGGTGCGGCGACGTCGCGCTCCCCGCTCGCTTCGCTGGTGACGGACGCGGACGCGTTCTGGCGGTTGTGCAGCGGGACGTTGCCCGCGGCGGAAGCGAGCGCGCGAGTGCGGCTCAGCGGGGATCCCGCGGTGTGCGAGATCCTGCTGAGCCTGCGTGCTCGTGAGTGCGGCTGAGGTTCAGCGCCGCCGGCGGGCTTGTTTCCGCAACTGCAGGATGCGGGCCCCGCCGATCAGCGCCACCAGCGCCGCCCCCGCGATGGCGGCGAAGAGCATCGCCACTGCGAGCGGCATGCTGCCGGACGCGCCGAGGAAGTGGACGGTCGCCGTGTCCAGGTTCTGCAGGATGAACACCAGCAGGAACGCCAGCACGACGATCGCCACGATCACGGCGATCCAGGTGCCGCTGATGCGGGTGGATTTGACCTTGCCCTTGCGGCCCGCTGGTTTCGGGGCAGGTTTGGCCGGAGGCGGCGGTCCGGGTTCGGCGCCGGGTTCGAGCGCGCCGGGCACCTTGGCGCCCGGCGCCTCGGGGATCTCGGATTTCGCGGCCCCGGTGGGGTCGTCGTTTCGCGCGTGGGACATATCGTGATTGTCCGCCCACTCGCCGTGATCCGCTAATTCAAGCGCGTCACTGCTTCGCGTCGACCTCGCGCAGCACCCGCAGCGTGTTGCGACCGGCGAGCTTGGCGCAGTCCTCGTCGCTCCAGCCGCGTTCCATCAGCGCGGCGATGAGCACCGGGTACTTCGACACGTCTTCAAGGCCCTCCGGCAGGGCACCGACGCCGTCGTAGTCGCCGCCGAGCCCGATGTGGTCGATCCCGGCGACCTCGCGCGCGTGCTCGATGTGCGCGACAACGTCCTCGACCGTCGCCTTCGGCTTGGGCGGCCCGTCCCAAGTCTCGGCGAACCGGCCGCGCTCGCCGAGGTTGAGGAACTCCTGCCCGGCCGCCTTCATCGCGGCCTCGAGCTGGTTGTCCCACTCGGTGACGGCGGCGGAGATAAAGGCGGGCACGAAGGTGATCATCGCGACGCCGCCGTTGCCGGGCAGCTGAGCGAGCACGTCGTCGGGAATGTTGCGTGGGTGATCATTGACCGCGCGGCACGACGAGTGGCTGAAGATCACCGGCGCACTGGACACCTCGAGCGCGGCCCGCATGGTGCTCGGCGCGACGTGGGAAAGGTCCACGAGCATGCCGATCCGGTTCATCTCGCGCACAACCTCGCGGCCGAACTCGGTGAGCCCGTCGTGCTCGGGCTTGTCGGTTCCGGAGTCGGCCCAGGTGGTGTTGAAATTGTGCGTCAACGTCATGTACCGGACGCCGAGCCGGCGCAGAATCCGCAGCACCCCAAGGGATTCCGCGATGCTGTGCCCGCCCTCCGCACCCAGCAGCGACGCGATCCGCCCGTCCGCGAACGCCGCCTCGGCCTCGTCGGCCGTGGTCACCAGCCGCAGCCGCTCGGGGTAACGCTCGGCCAGCTGATGCACCACCTCGATCTGCTCGAGCACCGCGGTGACCGCGCTGTCGCCCTCGAACTGACACGGGACATACACCGACCAGAACTGCAGACCGAGCTTGCCTTCGGCGAGTTTGGGGAAGTCCGTGTGCAGCGTCGGCTGGGGCACCGTGAGGTCCACGCCGGCCACCGCTTCGACCGGGTTGGGGCCGGCCTTGAGGCGCAGCGCCCAGGGGAGATCGTTGTGTCCGTCAGCGAGAATCGTGGTTGCGAGCAGGTCTTGCGCGCGGGTCAGCTCGGTCATGCCCTTGACCCTAGTGGTCGTTTTTATTGCCTGGGTAACTTCTCGCACGAAAGATGTATTCGGGGTAGACTCCGCGAAATGACCCCGGATCCGCAAACGGACGACGACGAGATCGTGACGTGGTGGGGCCTCGTGATCGAGGGCTATCTGGCCACGCAGAACGCACTGATGGGCGAGATCGCCGACCGGTTCGGCCTGGCCCCCGCGTCCTTCGACATCCTGCTGCGCCTGGTGCGGTCCCCCGAACACCGCATGCCGATGACCCGCCTCGCGACGGAGGCTGCCCTGTCCAGCGGCGGTTTCACCAAGGTGGCGGACCGGTTGGTCGCCGCGGATCTGATCTGCCGCGTCCCGAGCCCCGAGGACCGCCGGGTGACGTTTGCGGCACTGACGGAGCATGGGCTGGAAGTGGCGATCAAGGCCCGATCCGCTTGCGCGGAGATCTTGCGGCGGATTGTGCTGACGCCGCTGGGGTCGGACGCGGAGGGGTTGGCGGAGGCAATGCGAAGGCTTCGCTCGGTGAACGGGTGACGATGGGGTGACGGTCCGCCGCCACCCCATCTGCCGAATCAAAGCAGCCGTCTAAAGCCAGGCAGCCGCCCAAGTCATGGATAACTGAACCCCTCCGCCTCCAGCCGACGCCGCAGCACCGTCAAGCAACGCTGCCGGATCCGGCTCACGCTGGCCGGCGAGATACCCAGCTCAGCGGCCAACTGGGCATGCCCAAGCTCCGGATAGTGCGCCAGCAGCAGCATCATCCGCCGATGCCGCTCCGGGAACTTCTCCACCGCCCGCCACAGCGCCTCCGTCAGTTCGCCGGACAGGGCCGCCACCTCTGGCGAATCCACCGGCGTATGCGTCTCCAGCTGCGAATCATCCACAAACGTCACCCGGGAACGCTTTTCCGCCGCCCGGAGCGCGTGCCGCCGGGCAACAGTCGTCAGCCAACCCGCTAAACCGTTCGCGTCTCGCAGGGTCGGCGGGCGGCGCAGGAATTCCAGCCAGGCCGTTTGACAAGCGTCGTCCGCGTCCCCGCGAAGGCCCGGATTCGCGCCGACTATCCGGTTCATTCTCGTCGACAAACGGCGCACCTCGTCCTCGTCCGGCATTCCCGGCTCCCTTCCTCAGTTGGGAAGGCTGACGGACCGGACATCTCGGAGGATCCGCTCCAGCAGGGCGAATGCCGAATCGAGTGATCAACTTCTCCGGCGTGTATCCAGGGGCGGGACAAGCGCCTCAGCCCCGGGCGACCGCCTCCGCATAGGCGGCTGCCAGGCGTTCCGTCGCGGTCGGGCCGTCGCCGGACGGGCGGGGGATTCCCAGGTGCCGCTCCCGGAGTTCCGCCATGAATTCCTCCCACAGCGGCGGGCCGCCGGCTTCGAGCAGTTCCGCTCGCACGCGCAATTCCGGCGTCGTCGGACGGTGCCGCAAACCCCAGCTTGCCAGGTGCACTAAAACCGGCACGAGCTGAATCGCGGCTTCCGTCAAACTGTAAGTCGCGCGTTGTCCGCGACCGGCTGAATCGCGGGTGAGCAATCCCGCTTCGGTCAAGGAGCGCAATCGGTCGGCCAGGATGTTCGACGCGATTCCTTCTTCCGACTGCGATTGCAATTGCCGGAAATGCCGCCGGTCGCCGAACATCACGTCGCGCAGGATCAGCAGGCTCCAGCGGTCGCCGATCACCTCGATCGCGGCGTTGATCGGGCATCCCGAGCGCGGGCCGTCCGGCATCGCACACCTCCTCTGACCACTTGCACTTTACCATCACCTCCGGCATAGTGCTTGCAAAAGACAAGCAGGGAGATGTCATGCTGGTGCGCGTCCAGTGTTTCAACGTTTCCGCCGACGGCTTCGGGGCCGGTCCGGACCAGACCTTCGAGCAGCCGCTCGGCCATCCCGATCCGGCACCGCTCTTCTCCTGGGCCGGGGCCACCGCCAGCTGGCCCATGCGCGGCGAGCCCGGCGGCACCCGCGGGCTCGACGACTACTTCACCCGCGACATGCACCGCAGCGGCACTGTCGGCGCGGAAATCATGGGGCGCAACAAGTTCGGCCCGTATCGCGGCCCGTGGGAGAACCACGACTGGCAGGGCTGGTGGGGCGACGAACCGCCGTTCCGCACCCCGGTCTTCGTCCTCACCCACCACGAACGTCCCTCGATCACCTTGGGCGAGACCACGTTCCACTTCCTCAACGCGACACCCGAGGAAGCGCTCGCGCAGGCGAAGAAAGCCGCCGGCGGCAAGGACGTGCGGATCGGCGGCGGCGTCAACACGGTGCGCCAGTTCGTCGACGCCGGGCTCATCGACATGCTGCACATCGCCGTCGCGCCAGTCGAATTCGGTTCCGGGGAACGGCTTTGGGAAAGCCCGGAGGAGCTGACCGACCGCTATCACCTGGAAAAGGTCCCCAGCTCCAGCGGGGTCGTGCATCACCTGTTCTGGCGGAAGTAGTTCAGCGCAAGCCGGGCATCAGCCGTAACGCGTTCCCGGACAGGACACCGTCCAGTACGTCCGCGGGCAGGCCCAGATCGGCGACCGCGCGGACATTCGTGGCGGTTCCGGGCACCCCGGGCCAGTCGGTGCCGAAGATCCATTTCCGCGCCAACCGCACGAGATCGAATCGCGCGTAGTATTCCGGCAGTTTTTTCGGCGGCAGCCCGGCGAGGTCGAGCCACACGTTCGGCCTCGCCTGGGCCATGAACGCCGCCACGTCGTACCACCAGCCACGACCGCCGTGCGCGAAGACGAAGTTCACCGACGGGAAGTCTTCGACCACATCGGACAGCAGCGACGGATCCCCGTAGCTCGCGCGAGAGCCGGGGAAAACCGAGAGTCCAGAATGGAGGATCACCGGAATCCCCGCTCCGCGCACAAGGCGTAAACCGGGTAAAGCTCCTTGTCCGCCGGGGAAAACGCGCCGTGCACCGGATGGATCTTCAACGCCACGGCACCCAGCGCGAGCTGCCGTTCCACCTCGTCGACCAGCGGGTGATGCAGGTGCGGGTTCACGTTGGCCACCAGCCGGAACCGCTCCGGGTTGTAGGCAGCCAACGGAAGATTGTCTTCAATCGCCTGGATCCCGGTCGCCCGCGGACTGTATTCACAAAACAACAGCACCCGATCGACGCCCTCGCGCGCCATGAGGTCGTCCATCGCGGCGGGGATTACGGTGCCGTCCTCGTCGTAGACCGTGCGCCACGGGTATTCGCCGGCGAAGTCGCGAGCCCAGTCCAGCCACGCGGGCTTGAGCGTGGGCAGCCGCGGGGTGTGCACGTGGGCGTCCACCACGAAGTGCTCGTCGATCATGCCGGCCAGTCGATCACGATTGCGGCTGCGGCACGAGCAGCGACTCGCGCACCATTTCGCGGATCACGTTCCGCCGGATCTTCCCGGTCGCCGTCTTCGGCAGCTCGGCCATCTCCACGACACCGCGCGGCCGTTTGAACGCCGCCAGGCCCTCACGGCAGAATTCGATCAGCTCACCAGCGTCCACAGTGGCCGAAGGCGCGGCGACGACGCACGCCACCGGTTTGTCCAAGCCGTCCTCGTCCGGCGCGGCGACCACCGCCACCTCGGCCACGGCCGGATGTTGCAGCAGCCGTTCCTCCACTTCGGACGGTGACACCCAGATCCCGCCCGCCTTCAACATGTCGCCGAACCGGCCAAGACACGTGTAGGTGCCATCGGCGTTACGCACATAGCTGTCCCCGGTGCGCAACCACGGACCCTGGAAAACCTGTTTCGTAGTCTCGTAGCGCGCCCAATATCCGGTCGCGATGGACGGCCCCGATACAAACAACTCGCCGGGCCGATCCGGCTCTGAAATGACCGCGCCCTGCTCGTCCCGGATCTCGACGGAATACCCCGGCACCGCCACCCCGGTGCTGCCCGGCCGCACCGAACCCGGCTGGTTGGACAGGAAAATATGCAACGCCTCGGTCGACCCGATCCCGTCCAGGATCTCCACTCCGAACCGCGACCGGAACCGCGTGAACAGCGCCGACGGCAACGGTTCCCCGGCCGAAATCGCGTACCGCACTGAGGAAAACGAGTCGTCCGGTACGTCGCTGGCCAGCAGCGCCGCATAGAACGTCGGCACTCCGAAGAACAACGTCGGCCGATCAGCCCGGGCCCGCGCGGCGATGATCCCCGGCGTCGGACGCGCCGGCTCCAGCAGCGTCGTCCCTCCACAAGAGAGCGGAAAGAACGCCGAATTCCCCAGCCCGTAAGCGAAAAACAGCTTCGGCACCGACAAGAACCGGTCCGCGGCGGTGACGCCGAGCACCTGCGACGCATAAGTCGAGCACACCGCGCGAATGCTCCCGTGCCGGTGCATCGCGCCCTTCGGCTGCCCCGTCGTACCCGACGTGTACAGCCACAGCGCGGGCGAATCCTCCCACGTGGCCGCGGGTTCCGGCTCCGACGCGGTCAGCGGCCAGCGGTGCGCCCGCACCCCGGCCGGGAATTCCGCCGGGTCCGCCCGGTCGAGCACGACATCGGTCACCTCGGGCGCGCCGGTCAGCGCGGCGGCCGCCTGCGCGGAGAATTCCCCGGACACGCACAGCACGCGCGCCCGCGAATCGGCGAGCACCTGGCCCAGCTCCAGCCCGGTGACCATAGTGGACACCGGAACCGCGACCGCGCCGATCAGCATCGCGCCGAGGATCCCGCTCAGCAGTTCGACGTCGTCGACCATGCAGAACATCACCCGCTCCTCCGGGCGCACGCCGAGGGCGCGCAGTCCGGAGGCGACCCGATGGGTCTCGGCGGCGAGTTCGCCGTAGCTGAGCGTGCGCCGCGGCGAGACGACCGCGAGCGCGTCCGGACGGCCGCGGCCGAGCAGGTACTCCGCGGCGTTGAAGTTCGCGGGAACCGTCATCGGTGCCCCCTCAGGTGAGGTACACGTACTCGTAGTCGAAAGGTTTTCCGTTGATGCCCTGCCTCGGCGGCGCGACCCAGCTGGCGATCTTCCCGCGCTCGTACACCGGGTGCATGAGCGACCGGACGAACGTCAGGTCCTCGGCCGTCGGCAGCCATTTGTGCCGCGCTGCCTCCCACGTCGCCTCGTCGACGATGCTGCCGTCCGGAGTAACGTGGTGGCCGGAGTTTATGCCCACCTCGCGGTTGAAACCAGGGTGCGGCAACGCGAACCGGAAGTCGATGCCCGCGTCGGCGAGGATCTTGTTCCACCGGTTCACGCCGGTCTGGCAATCCGCGGTGTACTCGCCGCGCAGGTCGAGGTTCAGCAGCAGGATGGCCTGCAGTTCCTCGGACGTCCAGGTGCCGTCGGCGCACGGCCGGTCGAGCACGCGGGCATCGTCGGTGAGCTTGTGGTCGTCCTTGCGCCGCGTCTCCTGCCAGCGGCCCTTGAGCCCGGCGGTGTAGTAGTTCGCCGCGTTCGTGGACGTCTCGCTGCCGAACAGGTCGAGCGACACCGTGTAGTGGAAGTTCAGGTACCGCTGGATCAGGTCCAGCGGGATGCCGCCGTGCGAGGCGATGTCGTACGTGTCGTGCTCGCGGATGAGTTCGGCGCTGCGCTGCACCACCCGGTCGACGCCGGTGGTGCCCACCATCATGTGGTGCGCCTCCTCCTTGAGCATGAACTCGCAGGTGCGCGAAAGCGGGTCGAACGAGCTTTCCTTCAGCGTGCCGAGCTGGTATTTCCCGTCGCGGTCGGTGAAGTAGGTGAACATGTAGAACGCGAGCCAGTCGGCCGTTTCCTCGTTGAACGCGCCGAGGATGCGCGGCGCGTCCGGGCTGCCGGAGTTGCGCAGCAGCAGGCCCTCGGCCTCGTCCCGGCCTTCGCGGCCGAAGTACGCGTGCAGCAGGTACACCATCGCCCACAGATGCCGCCCCTCCTCCACGTTCACCTGGAAGAGATTGCGCAGGTCATACAGCGAGGGCGCGGTGAGCCCGAGCAACCGCTGCTGCTCGACCGACGCCGGTTCGGTGTCGCCCTGGATCACGATCAGCCGCTGCAGGTCGGCGCGATACTCGCCGGGCACCTGCTGCCACACCGGTTCGCCGGCGTGCTCGCCGAACGCGATCCGCCGGTCCGGTTCCCGTTCGGCGAGGAAGATGCCCCAGCGGTAATCCGGCACGTTCGCGTGGTCGAAGTGCGCCCAGCCGTCGCGGCCGACGCTCACCGCGGTGCGCAGGTACACGCCCTCGGTCTCCAGCGTGGGCCCCATCTCGCCCCACCAGTTCATGAACTTCGGCTGCCAGCCCTCCAGCGCGCGCTGCAGCCGCCGGTCGTCGGCGAGGTGCACGTTGTTCGGGATTTTGGCGTCGTAGTCGATCTTTTCGGGCATCGGTTCAGACCCGCTTCCTGTCGAAGACCGCCTTCTGCCCGGTGCCGTACCGGCGCAGCGCACCGTCGGGACCGGAGGCGTTCGGTCGGGTGAAGATCCAGTTCTGCCAGGCGGTCAGCCGCCCGAAGATCTTGGTTTCGATCGTTTCCGGGCCGACGAACCGGTGGTTCGCCTCCATCCCGGTGAGCGCGTCCGGCGACAGCGAAGCGCGGCCTTCCAGCGCGATCCGGATCTCGTCCTCCCAGTCGAGATCGTCCGGGGCGTCGGTGACCAGGCCGAGTTCGACCGCCTCGGCGGCGCTCAGCGGACGGTCGCGTTCCCGTGCCAGCCAGGTCAGATGGTCGTCGTCGCCGTAGAACCGCGACTCCAGCCGGGACAGGCCGTTGCCCATCGGGAAGACGCCGAAATTGGCTTCCGACAAGGTGATGGACGCGCGTTCCGGCGAATCCTCGTCCTCGATCGGCGGCCCGTCCAGCAGGTACTGCCGATCCGCCGCGAAGGCCAGCTCCAGCAGGGAGCCGGCGAAGCAGCTGCCCGGTTCGATCAACGCGATCAAGGTACGGCTGGTGACGTCCAGCCGCTTCAGCGTGCGTTTGTAGTAGTGCAGGATTTCGTTGCTCAGCCAGTCTTTTCCGCTGAGCACGACCTCCTCGTGCGCGAGCACCGCCTCCGGATCGCCTTCGGTCCGCAGCACCCAGGTGCCGAGGTCCGGTTCGTTCGTGCGCAGCCGCAGGATCGCGTCGTCCAGCTCGCGGGTCAGCCGCAGCAGCCAGCCGTCCAGCTGCGGTTCACCCTCCGGCCCTAACACCGTGAGCGTGACCAGCGAGTTCGGCCGGTCATACGCGACGCGCACGTGCCGGTACTCGATCCCGTCGTCGGTGCTCGACGGTTCCAGCGGGGCCAGCTCGATCCCCTGCTCGGCGGGCAGCCGGTCGGATTCGGCGGCCAGTTCGTGTGCCCGCGACAGCACTTTTTCCCGGAACCCGACGCGCGGCACCAGCTCGTCCACCAGCCGCCAGTCGACTGCGGTCCGGCCCTTGACGCCGTCCGGCCGGGTCGCGAACACGTCCGCGAGATCCCGCCGGACCCGCCGTTTGTCGACCACCCTGGTGAGCCCGCCGGTGCCGGGCAGCACGCCGAGCAGCGGCACCTCCGGCAACGCGACGGTGGACGAGTTGTCGTCGACCAGCAGGATCTTTTCGCAGGCCAGCGCGATTTCGTAACCACCGCCGGCACAGCTGCCGTTCACCGCCGCGACGTAGGTCTGGCCGGAGAACTCGGTGGCGTCCTCGATGCCGTTGCGGGTTTCGTTGGTGAACTTGCAGAAGTTCACCTTCCACTCGTGCGGCGACGCGGCGAGCATCCGGATGTTGGCCCCGGCGCAGAACACCTTGTCCTTGGCGCTGGTCACGATCACCGCGCGCACCTGCGGATGCTCGAACCGCAGCCGCTGGGTGGCGTCGTAGAACTCGATGTCGACGCCGAGGTCGTACGAGTTCAGCTTCAGCTCGTACCCGGGCACGAGGCCGCCCTGCTCGTCGACGTCCATCTCCAGCCAGGCGACCTCGCCGTCGACGGTCAGCCGCCAGTGCCGGTAGGTGTCCGGATGCCGCTCGAATGTGACAGGTGTGGTGGTGGTCACGTCCTCGATTGTCTACATGCTTTCAACGAACGTCAATGTTGTGTAGACATTTGCCCGGCGACACTCACCCGGTTGAGCCGCATCGCCGCCCAGCACACGAATACCCACAGCGCCACGGCCGCCAACGTGTCAGTGAAGATCGTGGCGAACCAGAACGCCGGGACCTGCGGCACGCCGACGAGGAAGTGCCCCGCGCTAGCCAGCCCGGACAGCGAGTAGACCAGCAGAAACGCCAGCGATCGCCAGTACCGGCCGCCCAGGTAGGCGCGATAGCCGAGCACGCCGCACACGGTGAAGACCACCCAGCTCACGGCCACCACGATCTGCGCGGCCAGCACGCTGATGCCCGGAATCTGCGGATAGTCCGCCGCGCGCACGACGTTGTGGGTGTAGTGCAGGACCGTGCTGACCAGGGTGAACGCCAGAATCACCCGCAGCGGGCCGAGTCCCTTTTCGCGCAGAACGTCCATACTGCTCGCCCCCTTGCGATTTGATAGATCGCTCTAGCGGGAGCGTACCGCGAGGCCGGCGGTCAGACCAGCCAGCCGACCCGGGGTCCGCCGCACCGGACAACGGCTTTTCGGTGAAACTGGAGCCATGACCGAGCAGACCATCGAGGCCGACGGCATCACCCTGTGCCACGAATCGTTCGGCGATCCGTCCGCGCCGCCGTTGCTGCTGGTGATGGGCCTGGCCGCGCCGATGATCTGGTGGGACGACGAGTTCTGCGTCCAGCTGGCCGAGGCCGGCTTCCACGTCCACCGGTTCGACAACCGCGACGTCGGGCGCTCGCAGTGGTGGACCGGCCGGGCCAGCCTGCCGCTCGCGTACTTCCTGCGGTCCGCGCCATACTCGCTCGGCGACCTTGCCGACGACGCGGGCAAGCTGCTCGACGCACTCGGCATCGAACGCGCGCACGTGGTCGGCACGTCGATGGGCGGGATGATCGCGCAGGAGTTCGCGATCCGGCACCCCGAGCGCGTGCGGACACTGACGTCGATCATGTCGACGACCGGTGCCCGGAACGTCGGTCTGCCCAGCCCGCGGGCCGCGCTCGCGATGCTGGCCCCTGGCCCGCGCACGCGTGAGGACTACGTGACGCAGCTGGTGCGCACGTCACGGCTGATCGGCTCGCGCGAATTTCCGTTCGACGAGGACCATTTCCGCCAGCGCGCGGAACGCACGTACGACCGCGGCCTCAACCCGGCGGGCGTGTTTCGGCAGCTCGCCGCGATCCTGTCCTCCCGCGACCGTACCGCTGATCTGCGCCGGCTTTCCTTGCCGTCCTTGGTGATTCACGGTACGGCCGACCCGCTCGTGCACGTGTCCGGCGGCCGCGCGACCGCCCGAGCGCTGGGTGCGGACCTCGACCTCGTGCCCGGTATGGGACACGATCTGCCGCGCGAAGTGTGGCCACGCGTGATCGCCGGGATCAAGCGGCTGGCTACCCGCTGATCGTCACCGAGCCCAGGTTCGAGAAGTGCGCGGCGACGCGCGAGCCCGGGCGCAGTTCGACGGCGTCGGTCATCCCGCCGGTCAGCACGAGCCAGCCCGGTTCGAGCGCCAATCCGCGTGCGGCCAAGGAATTCGCTGCCAGCGCCAGCGCCTCGGCCGGGTGGCCTTGGACGGCGGCACCGGTCGCCGTGTCGACGATCTGACCGTCCACTTCGAGCAGTGCGGCTTCCAGCGAAAGATCCAAAGAGGACGGTGGACGGCCGACCGAGCCGAGCCCGAATAGCGCCGACGAACCGTTGTCCGCGACGACGTCCGGCAGCGTGAAACGGTAGTCGCGGTACCGGCTGTCGATGATCTCGATTCCACCGTATACCTGGGAAACCGCGGCGAGCGCGGTAGCCGCGGTGACGCCCGGGCCGGCGAGCCGCTCGCCGAGCACGAACACCAATTCCGGCTCCGCGCGCGGATGGATGAGCTGCGGCGTCGGGGCGCCCGCGGGCAGCACCATCGCGTCTGTCAGCCACGCGAGCAGGGGTTCTTCGACGCCCATCCGCTGCTGCTTCGCCCGCGACGTGAGCCCGAGCTTCACCCCGATCAGCGTCTCACCACGTTCCTGACGCAGCCGAAGCGCTTCGTCCTGGATCGCGTAGGCAGTGGCGAGGTCGAGGTCCGGCCAGCTGTCGGTGAGCTGTGCGCTTTCTTCCGTCCGGCCGAGCAATTCCCGCGCCGCGGCAACGATATTGGTCGTCACTTGTCCTCCTCCGGAGCGAACACCGCGGTCACGCTGCCCAGGCCGGCCATCGTCGCGACGACGGTGTCGCCGGGGCGGACGGTCTGCGCGGCGGTCATCGAACCGGGCAGGACGACGTGGCCGGGCTCCAGCGTCACACCGAGCGGGCCGACGGTGTTGGCCAGCCACACCAGTGCGTTGATCGGCGAACCCAGCACCGCGCCGCCCGCGCCGGTGGCCGCGAGCTGACCGTTGACGTGCAGCGTGCAGCCGGCGAGCCGCAGGTCGACGTCGCGCAGGTTGGTCGGGCTGCTGCCGAGGATGACGCCGCCGGACGACGCGTTGTCCGCGACGGTGTCGAAGATCGAGATTTTCCAGTCCCGGACACGCGAATCGACGATCTCCAGCGACGGCAGCACGAAGTCGACCGCGCGGACGGCGTCGGCGACGGTCACACCCGGACCGCGCAGCGGCGCGCCGAGCACGAACGCGATCTCCGGTTCGATGCGCGGCTGCAGGAACCGCGTCGTCGGGATCGGCTGGTGTTCGAGCAGGAACATCGAGCTGGTGAGGTGCCCAGAAGTCGGGCTGGTTGACGCCCATCTGGCGCTGCATCGCGGCGGAGGCGAGGCCGACCTTGTGGCCGCGCACCACGTCGCCCGCCGCCACCCACGCGCGGACTTGCTCCTGCTGCACGCGGTAGGCGTCTTCGATGGTCGCGTCGGGGAAGGTCTTCACGAGCGGATCGATCGGCTCGTGGCGCTCGTACGCGCTCGTCAGCAGCGCGACGGCGTCCTGCAGCTCAGCGGGTTCCACGGGCCGAACTTTGCCTGACCGCGGCGCGCGAGCCAACCTGGCCGTTCCATTCACCGGTACGGCCCATTTCTCTCGCTCGCGAACCTCTTGCGTGCGAGAGTTTGTCGGCGTACCGTTCTCCGTGTTGGCTCCCAGAGAGGACGTGACCCGAGATGGCACCCACCGAGACTGAAGTCGCCCAGCTCGCGCAGACCCGCGACCAGCTGCGGGAACGGCATCTGCGCCCCGCCGCGGAACGCCCGGCGACCGTGGGCCGCGGCATCCATCACACGGCGCTGCTGTCCAGCGACGTCGAGCGGACCATCACCTTCTACCAGGACATTCTCGGCTTCCCGCTCACCGAGCTGATCGAAAACCGCGACTACCCCGGGTCAAGCCACTTCTTCTTCGACGTCGGCAACGGCAACGCGGTCGCGTTCTTCGACCTGCCCGGCCTCGACCTCGGCCCGTACGCGGAGGTGCTCGGCGGCCTACACCACCTTGCCCTGTCGCTCACCCCCGACCAGTGGGCGGGCGCGCGCTCCCGGCTCGACGCCGCCGGGGTGAAGTACCAGGAAGAAAGCGGCACGTCGATCTACTTCGCCGACCCCGACGGGGCCCGGATCGAGCTGATCGCCGACGACCTCGGCGAAATGTACGGCTCGAAGATCGGCTGAACCACTGGACTCGGCGGGTTGCCGGGTTCAGAGTGTGGGCCCATGGGCGACTGGGCGGCTTCGCGGCAGAAGGCACGGCTCGACCGGCGGGAAGCGATCGACGAGCTGATCGCGCAGGTCCGCTTCGAGGTGCGGCTGCACCTGGCGGAACCGGCCGCGGTGAGCCGCTACGACGATCTCGCGGCGGTGTTCGCCATCGGCCACAGCGAGTGCGCCGCGCTGCTGGCCCACCACCGCCTGCTGCCGTGGTGGGAACGCCGCCTGCTCACGCGATTCGCGCGCCGGCTGCACGGCCGCGCGATCGCGGGCAGCGTGTTCGACGTACCACCGGATGCGCCGGTCGCTAGTGCCTTTCGCGTGGAGATCGCCCGCCTTCTCCCCGACGCGGGCGACACCGGAGCCCGCTACGACCTGCAGGGACGCGGCCTGCTCACCGTCTTCCGCCTGGCACTAGGCGCACGCGGCGAAGCGTGGCCAGACCGGCACGACGTCGCGTCCACGGTCGCCCGCAATATCTTGGTGTGCAGTTCCGCGTTCTTGCGCCGGTCGCCGTGGCATGTGCTGTGGCCGGTCTACCGCGTCCGCGGCTTGCGGCTGTGGCGCCTGTGACGGAATCCCTGGCGCCATTGGGATGTTGAGGAGAGTATGAAGCCTGAAGAGATCCTCGCTAACGCGCGCACGATCGCGGTCGTCGGCCTGAGCCGCGACCCGGACAAGGCCGCGCACGGCGTACCGGCTTCGCTGCAGGCGCACGGTTTCCGGATCATCCCGGTGCACCCGTCGGCGACCGAGTTGCTTGGGGAGAAGGTGTATCGGTCGCTGGAGGATATTCCGGAACCGGTGGATCTGGTGGACGTTTTCCGTCCAGCTGACGAAGCTCCCGACATCGCGCGTTCGGCGGTGGCGATCGGGGCTAAGGCCTTGTGGCTGCAGCAGGGGATTGTGTCGGCGGAGGCGCGGAGGATCGCTTCGGAGGCTGGGTTGGAGTATGTCGAGGACCGGTGCACGGCTGTGGTTCGGGCGGTGGCGGGGATTTCAGTGGCTTAGCCGGTGGAAGGCTTGAGAACGGCCTGGTTTTGTGATGAAGTCGGCGATGATCTGCGCGCATTCTCGCGGAGTCTGCACCGACGTGTCGCATTCGACGTCGTAATCGCCATGGGCGTGCACAATCGGGTACTGACGTTCAGCCAACCCGGCCGGACGGTCGCCTCGCGCCTGCTCACGCCGCCGCAGCTCCGGCAGCGGGCAATGCACTCCCACGAAGGTAACTTCCTGGTCCCGCAACACCTCCAGGCAGTCTTCGAGCCAATGCGGCCGAAGCACGTGGTCGGCGATCACGCCGTTGCCAGCCGCCGCGAGACCGGCCAGCATTCGGTGATAACCGCGCACCGTCCGTTCAAAGACCTTGTCGAACTCAGGCGTACCGAACTCAGGCGTCTGCGTCCTCGACCGCATGCTGTTGATCGCGTCCCGCGGCACCAGGAAATACGGTCCGGGCAGTAAATCCAGCAGTTCCGCCGCAATACTCGACTTTCCGGAACTGGACGTGCCATTGAGAAAAACGATATGCCCACTCATCCGACGAGCCGATACCCCACCCCGCGCACCGTCTCGATCGTCCGCGTCCCGAACGGCGCGTCGATCTTCCGCCGCAAATACCCCACATAAACCTCGACGACGTTCTCGTCGCCCTCGTAATGCGCGTCCCAAACGTGGCCAAGAATCTCGTTCTTAGTCAGCGCCGCCCCCTGCCGCCGCAGCAAAAACTCCAGCAACCCGAACTCACGCGCGGTCAGCTCAATCCGCGTCTCTCCCCTGTGGACAGTGCGCGCGGCCGGGTCAAGCCGCAGGTCACCGGCGGTCAGCACGGCCGGACGAGCTGGCGCACCCCGGCGAAGCAACGCACGCAGCCGGGCCAGCAAAACGACAAACGAGAACGGCTTCGAAAGGTAATCGTCCGCGCCGAGGTCGAACGCATCCGCCTCGTCGTACTCGCCGTCCTTGGCCGTCAGCATCAGCACCGGAGTCCAATTCTCCGCGGCCCGCAACCGTTTCAGCACTTCATAGCCAGACAGCTCGGGCAGCATGATGTCGAGCACCACGGCGTCGTAATCGTGCTCCATCGCCGACCACAGCCCGTCCCGGCCGGTGTGTGCCACGTTCACCGTGAACCCCTCGGCGACCAGGCCGCGGCGAAGGGTTTCGGCGAACTCCAGTTCGTCCTCCACGATCAGCAACCGCATGCTCAGTCCTCCTCGATCAGGGGCAATTCGATGCTCGGCAGTTCGATCACGAAATGCGCGCCCGGATAGCTCGGGTCGGCGACGTCGACGTACCGCGCGCGGCCGCCGTGCCGGGCCGCGATGCCAGCGACGATCGACAGTCCGAGTCCGGTGCCGCCGCGCCGTCGTGACGCGTCCAGCCGCACGAACCGTTCGAACACTCGCTCCCGGTCCTCCTCGGCGACGCCCGGGCCGTCATCGCTCACCTCCACGACGACCATCTCATCTTGCACCGAACTCGCGATCCGGATCCGCTCGCGCGCGTGGCCGCACGCGTTGTCGACGAGGTTGCGTACGGCGCGACGCAGCTGCGCCTCGCTGCCGCGCACCTTCGCCGGTCCCGCGCGCACTTCGATCTCTACAGCTGCTTCGCCGCGTACGCGTTCAGCTTCGGCGCGGACGATGTCGTCCAGATCGACTTCGGTGCTTGCGGGTCGGTCGGTGGCGTCGTCGGTGCGCGCGAGCATCAGGAGGTCGTCAACCAGCTCTCGCAGCCGCGCGGTCTCGCGGGTGATCACCGGCACCAGTTCGTCGGTGGTCTCGGGATGTTGGCTCGAAACGTCGAGCGCGGTGCTGATGGTCGACAGTGGCGAGCGCAGCTCGTGGCTCGCGTCGGCGACGAAGCGGCGTTGTGCGGCCTGCGCGGACCCGAGACGCTCGAGCATCTCGTTGAGCGTGACAGCGAGCCGGTGTACCTCGTCGCCGCCAGGGGGCAGCGGTACGCGCAGGGCGAGGTCGCGTGTCGAGATCTCGGCGACTGTACGTCGCATCCGCTCCACCGGTCGCAGTGCAGAGCCAACCGAGCGGTACACCGCGAAGCCGGCGATACCGAGCAGCGGCAGCGAGATCAGCCCTAGCAACAGCGTGAGCCGAGCAGAGGCTTCGGTGACTGGTTCAAGCGACCGTGCGGAGATGACGATGAACGGTCCGCCTGGGCCGTTGACGCCTTCCGAGACCAAGCGGTAGTCGCTGGCGTCGCCGTCTAAACCGAGAGGCAGCGTCTCGACGGTCTCCTGCCCCGGAGCGGGGCGCGCGCCGCTGATAGCCGGACGGCCGACGATCGCGGGGTCGCTCGCGATAGGCGTGCTTCGCGGCCCGAGGACCTGCGTGACGGCTTCAGTGTCACCAGTGCTCGCGACGTCGCTCGGTGACAGGTCTCGCGCGCCCGCGCGCACGAGTTGGACGGCAACCTGCCGCGCGGTGCTGCGCGCGCTCTCGGTGACGCTTCGGTCGAGTGACTGCTGCAGCAACAGCACCACGACGACACACGCGGTCGCGATGGCCAGCGCGAGCGCGAGCACGGCAACCCCGGTTGTCCGCATACGGACACCTGCGGCAGCGAGAAGTCTCACGTACGCAGCGTAACGAGCAGAGAGTGACGTCATCGTGCGCGGCGCGCGGCCAGCCGTTCCGAGCGCAGCGTGTCCACCTCAGTCAGGTCCAACGGCTTCAGCGCGTGGCCCAGCACCCACGACAACAGCAGGTCAGCCAGCTCAGGATTCCGCGCCAACGCCGGACCGTGGAGGTAAGTGCCCAGGACATGACCGGTGACCGCGCCCTCGGTGCCATCTCCGTTGCCAGTGCCGCGCACGACCCGGCCCAGCGGCGCGCTGCCCGGACCGAGCACGCTCGCGCCCTGATGGTTCTCGAAGCCGGTCAACGGCGTCTCGAGCAGGTTCGGTTCGACGATCAGCTCGGCCACCGCGCGTTGTTCGGACGGCCCGGTGACGAGGTCGAGCAACCCCAGCCCGTCGTGGTCGACACCGTCGACGCCGCGGAAGCGCGTGCCCAGGATCTGCAGGCCAGCGCATACCCCGAACACCGGCCGTCCGGCGTCCGCCGCGCTGCGCAGCCCGGACGCGCTGCGTAGGAAATCCGCGGCGAGCACCTGAGCCATGTCCTCGCCGCCGCCAAGCAGGTAGAGGTCCAAAGTGGACGGTACTTCGGAGTCCAGCGAAACCGGCACCACCTCGGCGTCGTAACCGCGCCACTGCAAGCGTTTGCAGAGCACCTGCGCGTTTCCGGAATCGCCGTACGTCCCGAGCACTTCAGGCAGCAAGAGGCCGATGCCGACGGTCGAGTCAGACATCGGGCAACCGGTCGACCAGGTCTCGGAAGGCGGTGTAGTTCGCGACGAGTTCGACGCCGCCCGGCGGCAGCGTGTCGATCGCGCTGACCGGGTCCGGAGCCGACCAGTGCGGCACTTCGGCGTAGCAAAGCCGCACCGCGAGGTCCGCCGACCGCTCGCCGGCGACGACGACCTGACGGCCCCGCAACCGCTCGAAATGCACGTCCCAGAGCCACGACAGGTCACGGCCGTCCGCCTCGTGCGCGTTGACCGCGACGACGACCGGGGTGTCCTCGTCGAGCACACGCAGCGTTTCCGCCCAGCCAGCCGGGTTCTTGGCCAGCATGAGCCGCACCGAATGCCGGGTGCGGCGGACCGTGCGATAGCGCCCGCCGATGTCGGTGATCGTGCGCAACCGGGCCGCAGCGGTGTGCGGCGGCACGCCAACGCAGTGCGCGGCAGCGAGCGCGAGCGCGGCGTTGGCCCGGTTCGCGTCCCCAGGCAGCCGCAGGTCGAGGTCCACCCGACGGCCGCCGGGAGTGGTGACCAGGTCACCATCGAGAGCCCAAGCCGGCTCCGGACGGGCGAAGGCGCACGCCGCGCAACGCCATTCGCGCTCGGTGTGGGTGACCGCGCCGCCGCATCGCGGGCAGGAGACGGAATCGCCCGACCAGCGCCGTCCAGTGCCGACCCACACCGGCCGCGCCGCCGCCGAAGCCGCGGACGTGACCAGGACGTCGTCGCAGTTCGCGACCACGACGGTGCGGGACAGCCCGGCGAACGCGGCGCGGAGATCACGCTCCATCATCCGCACCTCGCCGACGCGATCGAGCTGGTCCCGGCTGAGATTGAGCAGCACGAGCGCGGCGGGCTGCACCTGCTCGGCCACCCACGGAACGTAGGTTTCGTCGACCTCCAGCACCGCGTACGGCGCGTCCGGGCGGGCGGCGAGCGCGGCCACCAGACCGTCGGGCATGTTCGCGCCATCGCCGTTGTGCGCGACCTCGGCGAGCGCTTCGAGCGCGCGGGTCAGCATCAGCGACGTGGTGGTCTTGCCGTTCGTGCCGGTGACGATCACGACCGTGCGATCGCGGCCGAGCCTGCGCAGCGCCTTGGGGTCGAGCCGCAGCGTGACGCGGCCGCCGATCACCCCGCCGCGGCCCAGTCCGGAGGCACGCGAAAACCACGCGGTCAGCCGCCCGGCGGCGACCGACGCCCGGGTGCGCAGACGTGTGGACATCACGCAAACCGTGCGGCACAAGCGCTGTGATTTTCCTGAGAGGGTGACTCCAGTCTCCGTTACCCTTTGTAAGCAGTCTTACCGATCGGAGGTTGAACCATTCGGCGCAACCTTGACCTTGCAGTCTGACAGGGATCGGTCAAGATCTTCCGTCCATACATCGGAGGTGTTAGCGTCCAACCCCGCTTGATGGCACCACGCACCGGTGACCGGGAACGCAGAGCGACAGGCGGAGGGCGAACGTGGACGCAGCAGCACGCGGGCTGGACCAAAGCGGCACCCTGGAGCGTGGGCTCGCGGTGCTCGAACACGTCGGGCAGCACCAGGAAATTTCCACGAACGCGCTTGCCAGGCAACTGGGTTTGTCGCGCAGCGCGGCGTACCGGATCGTCGGCACGCTGAAGCGGCTGGAATACCTGGAGGCGGACACCGTCACCGGACGCGTGCGCCTCGGCACCCGGCTGGTCGAGCTGGGCGCCCGCGCGATGGCGGCGACCGATCTGCACCGCTGCGCGCCGCGGTATCTCACCGCGCTGGCCGAGCGGTCCGGGGAGACGACCTACCTCGCGGTGCCGGACAACGACGCGATGGTTTACGTCGCGACCGAACGCAGCGCCAGCGCGGTCACGCTGGCCTGCCGCCTCGGCACTCGACGGCCACAGCACGCGACGTCGCTGGGCAAGGCGTGGCTCGCCGCGCTGCCGGAGGCCGATCGGGTGGAGCGCGTGCGCCGGATGAAGCTGGACAGCCTCACGTTGAAGACCATCAACGACCCGGTCCGGCTGCTGGACGAGCTGGCGCGCACCCGTCGGCGCGGCTGGGCCGTGGACGACCTCGAAAACGAGCCTGACGTCGGCTGCGTCGCGGCGGCCGTACGGGACCACTCGGGCCGTCCGATCGCGGCGATCAGCGTCGCTGGGCCCGCGCCTCGGGTGATGCGGCGGGCGGACGAACTGGGCGCGACGGTGGCCGGGACCGCGGCGGCGTTGTCGATGCGGCTGGGGTACGTCCGGAACCGCTGAGACTGTTCACCGGATCGGGTTGGCTGGCCTGTTTCCGTAGCTGCTACCAGCGGAAACAGGTTATCCACAGGCATGTCGACTTGTGGACAACCCTGGGGATGGCGGGGTGCGGGCCCGGGAATTGTCGGGCTGGTGGTGGACCGTTGCCGGCATGTCGATCACTCGCGCACCGCACGGTGCCCAGCTACTTCGTTCCCGCTTCCAGCTTGCTGCACGACTCGGCCCGCTCCAGCAGCAGCGCGCGCTCCCGTTCGTTGCCCGTCATCTTCGCCGCGCGCTCGAACTCGGCGCGCGCCTCGTCCCGGCGGCCCAGCTTGTACAGGAAGTCGCCGCGCACGCTCGGCAGCAAGTGGTAATTCTTCAACGCAGGCTCAGTCAGCAATTTGTCCACCAGCACCAGCCCGGCTTCCGGTCCCTCGGCCATCGAGACCGCGACGGCCCGGTTCAGCTCGATCACCGGAGACGGCATCAGCTGCGCCAAACCCGCGTACAGCGCGGCGATCCGGGGCCAGTCGGTGTCGTCGGGAGTCACCGCCACGGCGTGACAGGCGGCGATCGCGGCCTGCGCGGAATACGGCCCGTACGTGCCGTCCGCCAGCCGTTCGGACCGGGCCAGCGCGGTGAGGCCGCGCTGGATCAGCAGGCGGTCCCAGCGGCTGCGGTCCTGGTCCATCAGCAGCACCGGCTCGCCGTTCGGGCCGGTGCGCGCCGCCGACCGCGACGCCTGGATTTCCATCAGCGCCACCAGGCCGTGCACTTCCGGTTCGCCGGGCATCAGACCGGCCAGCACCCGGCCGAGCCGCAGCGCGTCCTCGCACAGCGCGGGCCGCATCCAGTCGTCGCCGCGCGTCGCGGAGTAGCCCTCGTTGAAGATCAGGTAGATCACTTCGAGCACCGCGGGCACCCGTGCCACCCGCTCGTCGCCGACCGGGGTTTCAAACGGCACCTTGGCGTCGGCGAGGGTCTTCTTCGCCCGCACGATGCGTTGCGCGACAGTGGATTCCTTCACCAGGAACGCGCGGGCGATCTCGTCGGTGCTGAGCCCGCCGAGCATGCGCAGCGTGAGCGCCACCCGCGCCTGGGTGGACAGCACTGGGTGGCATGCGGTGAACACGAGCCGCAGCAGGTCGTCCTCGATCTGCTCCTCGTCGAGCACCGCGTCGAAGTCGGGCAGCACACCCTCGCCGAGTTGCTCGGCCTCCCGGCCGATCTCGTCGAGCTTGCGGCCGAGGGTTTCGTTGCGGCGGAAGAGGTCGATGGCGCGGCGCTTCGCGATCGTCATCAGCCAGGCGCCGGGATTGCGCGGCACCCCGGTCTCCGGCCACTGTTCGAGCGCGGCGACGAGCGCGTCCTGCGCCAGTTCCTCGGCGAGGCCCACGTCGCGGGTCATCCGCGCGAGCCCGGCGATCACCCGCGCCGACTCGATCCGCCAAACGGCCTCTACCGCACTTCGCGTGTCCACCGGCCCATCAGACCGGCCCGGCCCGCCCGAGGCAACCCTCGGACGGGCGCGGAGTCACAAGGCGTCCACCATCGGGCGGATCTCGATCGTGCCAGCCTGCCGGTCCGGATTGGGCGCTCGCTTCATCAGCTCCACGATCTCGGCGACCGACTCCCCCTCCAGAATCCACACGCCGGCGACGAGTTCCTTGGTCTCGGCGAACGGACCGTCCACCACGTTCGGCTCCGCCTCCCCCTCGAACCACAGCAGCCGGGCACCCTCGGCGCTGGGCGTCAGCCCGGCGGTCTGCACGAGGTGGCCGGATGCGGCGAGTTCCGCGTTGAACTGGTTCATCTGCTCGATCAGTTCGGCGCTCGGCGGGGCTCCGGCTTCCGATTCCGCGCTGGCCTTCACCAGCACCATGAACCGCATCAGTTCTGCGCGGCCTGCTCGCGCAGCTTCTCTTCGGCCTCGCGCAGTTCCGGGGTGAGGTTGTCGCCGAAGTCCTCGGCGTCGAAGATCCGCCGGATCTCGATCTCGTGGTGCGCGCCGTCGGTGTTGGGCACGCGCTTGATCCACTCCACCGCTTCCTCGAGCGAACGCACCTGGAGGATCCAGAACCCGGCGATCAGTTCCTTGGTCTCGGCGAACGGACCGTCGACCACGCTCGGCTCGCTGTCTCCGGAGAACTTCACGCGGGCGCCTTCGGAGCTGGGCGCCAGCCCCTCGCCCGCGAGCATCACGCCGGCCTTCACGAGTTCCTCGTTGAACTTGCCCATCTCGGCGAGCATCTCGGTGCTGGGCAGCTGGCCCGCTTCGCTCTCTTCGCTGGCCTTCATGATCACCATGAATCGCATCTTCGGTTCCCCTTCGCTCTCGGCTTGCTTTCACCCATGCGTCGAACGGGCCACAGCCGGATCGACAAGGTTCTCGAACTTTTTTCTGGTCGTGAAACTAGCAGGTCAGGCGAGCTTCAGCGGACAAAACAGGCATGGGAGAATCGGTGTCCGTGGCAGTACTCCCCGAACCTCTCCGCGCCGCCCTCGACGACGAGCTGGCCCAGTTCCCCGAGTCCCGGCTCGCGCAGGCCGTGGACCGGCTCAGCAAGCGTTATCGACAAGGCGACTCGGCGACGTCGCCGATCCTCTCCTCCGAGCTGGACGTCGCCGCATACGCCGGGTACCGGATGCCCGCGACGTACGCGGCAGTCAGCTCCGTGCTGGGCGAGGTGGCTGCCGCCGCGCCCGGGTTCGCTCCGAAGACGCACGTCGACATCGGCGGCGGCACCGGAGCGGCAGTGTGGGCAGCGGCCGACGTCTGGCCGTCGCTGGAGAAGTGCACTGTCCTGGAACAGGTGGCGGCCGCGCTGGCGCTGGGACGGAAGCTGGCGGCGAACTCCGACGAGCCAGCCGTCCGCACCGCGGTCTGGCAGCGCGGACTGGTCGATTCCGCGTCAGCCGCGCCGGAGGCTGATCTGGTCACCCTGTCGTACGTCCTCGGCGAGCTGCCCGAACGCGGCCGTGCCGACGTCGTCCAGTGGCTCGCCGCGAAGGCGGGCACGGTCGTGCTCATCGAGCCCGGCACCCCGGCGGGGTTCGCGCGGATCCGCGCGGCTCGTGAAGTGCTGCGCGAGATGGGCCGCAGCGTGGTGGCGCCGTGCCCGCACGACGACGCCTGCCCGATCAAGCTGGGAGAGGACTGGTGCCATTTCTCCGCCCGGCTGCCCCGGAGCGGGGTGCACCGGCGGATCAAGTCCGGCACACTGGGCTTCGAGGACGAGAAGTTCTCGTATGTGGCGGCTACGTCGGCACCGGTCGACCGTCCGTCGGCTCGGATCATCCGGCATCCGCGCAAGCACAAGGGGTTCGTGCAGCTCGACCTGTGCACGGTCGACGGACTCGCACCAGGCACCGTCGTGTCGAAACGGCACGGCGTGCGGTACCGCGCCGCCCGCGACGCGGAATGGGGAGACGCCTGGAGCGTGGAGTAACCCGCGGATATTTTCTCCGGCCGCGATGTCGGGATGGCGGTGCCGGCTCCGACTGTCCGGTGTCAGCGGATCTGAACCGGAGGGGACATCGGATGGACTTCCACGAGCGTTGCGCGGAGATCGTGCGGCAGACGGAACTGCTCGCCGCGGCTGTCGAGGGCGCGGACCGGGCCGTGCGGGTAGCGGCCTGCCCGGAGTGGAACCTGGGCCAGCTGCTCGATCACGTCAGCACCGGTCATCGGTGGGCGGAGGAAACCGTGCGTACCCGGGCCGACCATTGGCTGCCGGACGACGCGCTCCGGAATCCGGTCGACAGCCCGAGGCCAGCGTCCTGGCTTGTGGACGGCGCGAAGACGTTGGTCGCGACGCTGCGCGAAGCGGGTCCGGACGCGGAGGTGTTCACACCGGTGCCGAACGGGCCGCCGCGTGCAGCGTTCTACGCGCGCCGGTTCATGAACGAGACGCTAATTCACCGCGCCGACGCGACGCTGGCGGCGGGCGGGGAATTCACCGTCACGCCGGAAGTCGCGCACGACGCGATGGAGGAATGGCTGGAACTCGGGTCGCTGCCGCTGTTGCTGGAGCACGTCCCCGAACGCCGGGAACTGCTCGGCCCGGACCGCACGATCCACCTCGCGCCCACGGACCACGCGATGTCGTGGACGGTCGATCTCACCGGCGATCAGCTGGCCTGGCATCCGGGCCCGCCGGAGAACGCGGCGGTCACCGCGTCCGCGCCGCTGGGCGACCTGCTGCTGATGGTCTACGGCAGGCTGACGGCCGAGGTCGCGGATCGCACCGGCGACACGGCGTATCTGGACCGCTGGCTCTCGATGGTCGGTTTCGGCTGACCCAGTCAGTCCCACCGGATCGGGAGGCTCTTGAGCCCGTTCTGGAAGTTCGACCGCAGCCGGCGGGGTTCGCCCGCGAGGCGGACCTCGCCGAGCTGGTCGAACACCGCCTCGAACAACGCTCGCATCTGCACCCGCGCGAGGTGCGAACCGAGACAGAAATGCGGACCGTGGCCGAACGTCAGGTGTTCGCTCGGCGCGCGCGTCACGTCGAACACGTCCGGATCGGGAAAGACCGTCTCGTCGCGGTTGGCCGACGAAAACCACACCACGACCTTGTCCCCGGCCTTGATGTCCACATCGGACAGTCGAGTGTCCTGTGTCGCGGTGCGGCGAAAGTGCATCACCGGCGTGTGCCAGCGCAGCATCTCTTCGACCGCGCCGGGCAGCAGGCTCCGGTCGTCGAGCAGCTTGCGGTACTGCTCGGGATGCGCGAGCAACGCGGCCATCCCGCCGGGCAAGCCATTGCGCAAGGTTTCGTTGCCCGCCACGGAAAACAGCCAGAAAAGGTTCTCGAACTCCTCAATCGACACCCGGCCGCCGTCGTCGTCCACGTACTGCATCAGGTTGCTCATCACGTCGTCGCCGGGATGCGCGCGTTTGTGCTCGCCCAGTGCGTGCGCGTAGGCGTAGAGATCCGGCATTCCGGCGCGGCTGCGCGGATCCGGCATCTGGCCGTCCGGGCCGGGTTCCGGGCGCACGGCCAGTGCGGCGCGGGCAAGGTCGGTGACGTCGTCGGCGCGGACGGTCGCGCTCACCGCGTATTCGGCGTCCTGGAAGCCGATCACGCGGTTGCTCCAGTCGAACATCAACCGGCGGTCCCGCTCCGGCACGCCGAACACCTCGGCGAGTGTGAGCAGCGGCAAGTCGGCGGCAATGTCCTTGGCGAAATCGCATTCGCCGCGATCGGCGACCGCCGCGACGAGATCCCGCGCCCAGCCTTCGATCCGCTCAGTGATCCGGTTGATCGCGCGCGGAGTGAACGCCTTCGTGAGCAGCCCGCGCAGCCTGCCGTGCTCGGGCGGGTCCATGTTGAGCATCATCCGGCGCACGTACCGCAGGTCCTCGGCGGTGGCCGGGTCACGGATCTGGGTGCCGCCGAGCTGCGACGAAAACACCGCCGGGGTGCGAAGCACGTGCCGTACGTCGGAGTGGCGCAGCACTGCCCAGAAGTCGCCGATCCTGGTCACCGGTGTTTCGCGGCGCAGGCGGGCAAGGAGGTCGTAGGGAACGCCCGTGACGTAAGTGTCCGGGTCGGCGATGACAGCACTCGACACGTTCCGACCCTAGCCCCGAGACCACCGCCTGCGGAAAGATCCGTCCGGTGGAAAAGCTGAAGCTGCGCGTCACCGGACACGGCGAACCACCGGTCCTGCTCCTGCACGGGCTCGGTTCCACCGGCGCGGTCTGGGACGGCCTCACCGGCCTGCTCGACCAGCGACTGCTCGTGCCCGACCTGCCCGGACACGGCGGCTCGCCACGGCTGCCCGAGTACTCGTTCGAGACGCTCGCGGCCGCGGTTGCCGACGCGCTGGACGAGTCCGGTCCGGTCGTTGTCCTCGGCCATTCGCTCGGCGGTGTCGTCGCGCTGGAACTGGCGAGCGGCCGCTACGGGCTCGACGTCAGCAGCGTGCTGGCGGTGGGCATCAAGGTGGA
Organism: Amycolatopsis sp. WGS_07; assembly: GCF_045278895.1. Classification (NCBI taxonomy): domain Bacteria; kingdom Bacillati; phylum Actinomycetota; class Actinomycetes; order Pseudonocardiales; family Pseudonocardiaceae; genus Amycolatopsis; species Amycolatopsis sp. WGS_07. The sequence goes on from NZ_CP136053.1 coordinate 1,979,184, forward strand.
GTGGAGCGAGGACGACCTGGCCCGGACCGCGGCGCTGGCGGCCCGTCCGCCGAAGTTTTTCGACACTCGAGAGGAGGCGGAGACCGCGTACCTGAAGGTCGCGGGCCTGACCGGGCTGGCTCCGGCCGACCCGGACGGCATCACCGAAACCGCGGACGGCTGGCGGCTGACGCTGGACCCGCCCGTCTTCGGTGCCGGCGGCCCGGACATGCCGCGGCTGCTGGCGGACGCACGCTGCCCAGTGATGCTCGCCACCGGCGAAAACGATCCGATGTCCCGCCCTGAGCAGCTGCGCGCCCTCGTTCCCGAGGCAGTGGTCCTGCCTGGGCTCGGGCACAACGCGCACGTCGAAGATCCAGCCGCGGTCGCGTCGTTGCTCAGCCCGCAGACCAGCTGAGCAGGCGCTTAGACTGGCCGGGTGACGACGATCGATCCGACCCGGGCCGGGCTAGACCAGCTGCTGAAGCTCGAACCGCTCGAGCTGAACCTGTTCCGCGGCTGGTGCCACCAGGGCTCCCCGCAGCGGGCGTTCGGCGGTCAGGTCGCGGCGCAGGCCCTCACCGCGGCCGGCGCGACCGTGCCCACGGCGCGGCACGTGCACTCGCTGCACGGCTATTTCATCCGCGGCGGCCGCACCGACATGCCGATCATCTACGAGGTCGAACGCACCCGCGACGGCGGTTCGTTCACCACGCGCCGGGTCGTCGCGATCCAGAACGGCGAAAGCATCTTCAGCCTGTCCGCGTCGTTCCAGACCGAGGCCGAAAGCAGCGCGCACCAGGCTCGGATGCCCGACGTCCCCGCCCCGGACGAGGCTGGCGTCGTCGAACAGGACCGCTCGCCGATCGTCCTGTCCGCCATCGAGGTCCGCTTCGTCAGCAACCCGGAAACCGGCCTGCCCGACACCGGCCGCGGTCCGCGTCAGCAAATCTGGGTGCGGGCGAAAGACGCGCTGCCGGATGCCCCGCTCGCGCACGTCTGCGCGCTCACCTACATCTCCGACATCCGCCTGGCTGGCACCGCCCTGCTGCCGCACCGGGACGACCCAGGCGAACCACAGCTGACCTCGCTGGACCACGCGGTGTGGTTCCACCGCCCGTTCCGCGCGGACGAATGGCTGCTCTTCGACATGGAAAGCCCAAGCTACGCAAGCACCCGAGGCCTGACCCACGGCGAATTCTTCACCACCGACGGACGTTTGGTCGCCTCAGTGACTCAAGAGGTACTGCTGCGCAGGCGCTGAGTCCGATGTAGACACTCAGCCAAGCCGAACCCGCACCGGCCCAGCCTGCTCCGCGGCAACCTCCGCAACGGGCGCGCGCAACACCTTCGACAGTTGCCACGCCTCAAGCCCAGCGAGAACCGTGTTGGCGACCACGAGCACCAGATACAGCCCGGCCTGCACCGAAAGCCGGAACGGATGCTGATCAGTCGCCCCAGCCAGCAACGAAATGTGGCACGCCACGACGACCGCCATCGAAGCCGCGGACAGCCCGCCGAGCACGATCAGCAACGCGCGCAGCGCCCGGGTGCGCCGCCAGTGCAGCGCGCCGGTCTGGACCAGATCGGGCGTGCTGACCATGATCAGCCCGCAGCCGTATCCGGAAAACCCGCCGACCACCCCGCTGCCCGCGACCAACGCCGTCGTCAGGTGATACGAAACCGGCACCCGGTACGCGGCGAGGATCGCGGACACGCAGACCAGCAGCCCCAACGGCAGGTGCGGCCAGCCGTACCAGGGAAGCCGCCGCTCCATCCGGAGGATCGTCGGCAGGTCGATATCGCGGTACGCCTCGGGGTCGCGCAAAGCCATTCGCACCGTTCCTCTCGTCCCGGAAACCCCCGGTGTGTGCGCGGTGACCGGCGAAGCCTAGGGCAGGCCGCCCGGCCGTGCAAAATCCGCCTGAGCCGTCCCGGAGAGCGACCAGGTCACCCCTGCTTTCGTACGGTCACTCCCACTCACCGAATTCACCCCTTACTCCGAACTTCCACGTGACCCACACCACCCGGTGGTCCTCCCATATCCTCCCGACCAGCATGAACCATCGCCGAACCCGCGTTCACTTCTTGCGCTTCCTACGGGGTTGTCCCGGGATGTCCGGTAGAGCGATTTTCTGTCGGTGGTGCCAGTTAGGCTGCAGGCATGAACACCGACGAACCAACCGTCGCCGCCGAAGATCTCGCCCAAGGCCAGTGGTTCTGGCACGAACCCGCTCCCGGCCTGCGTTCCTGGCCGCTGCAGGTCGCCACGGCGGAGATCCTGGAAGACGCTGTCCGCATCATCACCACCGACGAGGTCCGCGAACTGGTCTCGTACGCCCGCGACCGCCGGGTCCGCCTGGCCGTCGCCTCCTGAACGGAAACACCGACAGCACCATCACTGGGGAAATCTGGGGGACCGGGCCGGACGCATCCGCGAGCGGCCCGTCCAATATGGACACCAACTCCGACGCCACAACCCTCGGCTGGTTCTGGCGCTGAGGTTTCGTAACTTCCAGCAGTTGTCCGCGCTCTGCGGTCGCAACGCTGCGCTTGTCTCGCAATAGTCACGACGATGGCATCTTGCGCTCGCTTCGCGATGCTGCCCGCCGCCGCACGTCTGCTGCGCCGGGATGGCCGCCTTTCGATCGCGCCCGCACAGGCAACAGCGGCCGCACGAACCACACCGGAGCACTCGCGTTGCCCGCCGCAGCCCGGCCCTCGCACCACACCTGCCACACCGAGAAAGCCACCTTTCGACCGCGCCCGCCCTGGCAATAGCGGCCACACGAACACTCGCGTCGCCCGCCGCAGCATGGCACCTCTTGAGCTGGGATGGCCGCCTTCGACCCCGCCCGCCTGGCAACAGGCCCGCAGCGGAGTGCACCCGTGTCACGCGTCTCCCACCGCCCCGCGGCCTGCGCGTTCCACCCCCGGCCGCGCCTAGATGGTCGCTTTCGACCGCGCCCGCCTGACAACGGTCGCCAGGTCCACCTCGGCTGTCGCATTGGGACGCTCGCATTGCGCCCGCAACCCGGCCGTCGCGGGAATCCGTTGTCTCCCTAGCCCGCCGGACGCGGTCAGCGGGCAAGAACCCCCTGCAGCAGCACGTCCAGGAGATGCCGAGCGCGGGAATCCCACTCGTCCTCGTCCAGGCGGGTCAGGTAGCCCGACAGGATGAAGAAGTCTCGAGCGTCGATGTCGGGGCGGATGGTTCCTTCGGCTTTTCCGGCGTCGAGCAGGAGGGTGATGGCGTCGCCGAGGGGGCCGTGGCTTTCTTCGGACAGGCCTTTCCACACCGCGGTTTCCAGCGCCGCGAAGACGCCACGCTTGACTCGCGCGTATTCGGCGATCCGGTCGAACCAGCGGGACAGCGCGTCGACCGGTCCGTGGGCGGTCAGCAGTTCCGGGGCGAGCGCGACCAGCTCCTCTACCTCCTGCCGGTACACCTCGGCCAGCAGGTCCTCGCGAGTGGGGAAATGCCGGTAGAGCGTCCCCTGGCCGACGCCGGCTGACTTGGCGATCGCGTTCAGGCGGAGTTCTCCCGAACCGGCAATTGCCTCGCGGGCTATCTCGACGATCCGTTCCCGGTTCTCCCGGGCGTCGGCTCGTTGAGGCCCGCTCATGGCCGGCTCCTGAGCCTGGCACCAGTGGAAACGCGCATAGCGCAACGGTATCGCGGACCGGGCGAGTGCCGCATAATCGGCGCGGAGGCGGGGGCCCTCGGTGTTCCAGGCCTGGCGGGGTTCTCAGGCGCGGGCGCTCGGGGCTGACGGCCGGGATACACGGCACCGAGGCACGCCGCGCAGAGATACAGGGGGCGCGCGGCGCAGGGGTGCAGAGGCGCGCGGCGCAAAGGTACGGGAGGTACGGGACAGGCACGGAATTGATAACCGGCGCCAGCCTGTTGAAACATGCCTCGCATAACTCCCCGATTCGATTGACAACCCTTCCGGCCTGGGCAGAGGCTGAGCAACAACCTGCCGACGCCACGGGAGCGGTCCGGTTACCCTGTCAACGGGCCGAAAACCGCACCGAAAGGCCAGACCCGGCACCGAAGCACCAACCGTCACGACCGCCTGGTGAGGAAAACGATGTCTCTCGAGCACGCCGCAACGTCCGACCCCCAGGACCGGATCGCCGCACTGGAGGAAACCGTCGCGGGGCTGGTTCGGCGGGTGGGAGTGCTTGAGGCCGAGGCGGAGATCCGGCGGGTGCAGGCGCGGTACATGTTCCTCTGCGACACGCCTTGCCCGGAGTTCGGCGTCGGCGGCGACGAGGAGCGGATCGACCTCATCATGGCGCTCTACACCGACGACGCGGTGTGGGAGGGCGTCGGCGAGTACTACGACGGGCAGTTCGGGCGGGCCGAGGGCGCGGACGCCATCCGGGCGCATTTTCAGCGGTTCTGGGGCGAGAAAAAGGATCCCGAACTTCTGCTGAACGCGCATTATCTCACCTCCGAGCAAATCCACGTGGACGGCGACGAAGCCACCGGGCAATGGATCCACATGCAGCCGTGGCTGTTCTCCGACGGGAAGGCGCTGCTGCGGTCCAGCCGGTTGAACAATGCGTTCCGCCGCGAAGGCGACACCTGGCGGATCACCCGTACTCGCACCGAAAACGTCTTCATCGCCCCGTTGCCCGAGGGCTGGGCCAGCGACTATCCGTCGGCCTCGGTGCTGATGAAGCCATGAGCGACGATCCGGTGGTGCACGTCGTCGATGACGACGAGGATTTGCGGCAGTCGCTGGTGTTCCTGCTGGAGAGCGTCGGCGTGCAGGCATTGACCTATCCGGACGCGCAGACCTTCCTCGACGAGTTCGATCCGGCCGAGCCCGCGGTCATCATCGTCGACGTGCGGATGCCCGCGATCAGCGGCTTTCAGCTCCAGGAAAAGCTCGCGGAAATCGACTGTCCGGCTCCGCTGATCTTCTGTTCCGCGCACGGCGACATCCCGATGTCGGTCCGCGCGCTCACCGCGGGAGCGGTCGACTTTCTGGAGAAGCCCTACCAGGCCCAGCGCATGGTCGAGGTGGTCCAGACCCAGCTCATCGAGGCCCGCCGGCGGTTCGCCGAGCATGCGGAGCGGCAGGCGGTCCGGGCGCGGCTGGACACGTTGACCCAGCGGGAGCGCGAGGTGCTCCGGTTGGTGGTCGACGGGATGCCGAGCCAGGCGATCGCGCATCGGCTCGGCACCAGCGTCAAAACCGTGGACGTGCATCGAGCGCGGATCAAGGCGAAGACGTCGGCGGACAGCCTCGGGACGCTGGTCCGCGACATCCTCACTCATCGCGTCACGGTTTGAGCGACGTCTCCACCCAGCGGCCGGTGCCCAGCAGGGCGGACTCGCCTAACGCACTGCCGACCAGTTGCAGTCCCAGCGGCAATCCGGCCTCGTCCCGCAGGCCGGGCACGGCGACGACCGGCAGGCCCAGCGCTTGCCAAGGGCGGCTGAGAACCGGATCGCCGGTCGCGCCCAGGCCTGCGGGGGCGGAGCCGAGTGCGGCGGGCGCGAGCACTGCGTCGTAGCCGGTCGTGATCTCCGCCAGCCGCGAAGCACCGGAGGCGACAACGGCAAGCGCGGCTTCGTACTCCGAACGCGGCATCTCCGCGCCAGTACGCAGAAGTTGCGCCAACGGAGCGCTGAGCCGGTCTGCGGAGGCAAGCTCGACGGAACGTTCCCGCGCCGCTTCGTAGGCCATCACCACCGGGTGGGCGGCGGTCAAGGCGGACACCAGCGCCGGGTCTGGGAATTCGTCGACCACGGCACCGGCGGCGCGCAGTCCAGAAACCGCCGTGCGAAGCGCGGTCTGCATCGCCGGGGTCGCGTCCTCGGGAGACCACACCAGCAAGCGCGGCGTCGAAACAGCCGCCTCCGGTTTGCCGGACAAGGCTGACCAGGCCAACGCCAGGTCGGAAACCGTCGCGGTGAACATGCCGTGGCTGTCCAGGCTCGGGCTCAGGCCGGTGACGCCGTCGACCGGGAACCGGCCCCGGCTCATGACCAGCGAGGCGACCCCGCAGAACGCGGCCGGTCGGGTGACCGAGCCGGCGGTCTGCGAGCCCAGCGCCAGCGGAACGTGTCCGGCGGCGACGGCGGCCGCGGAACCGCTGGAGGAGCCGCCGGGCGTGTGGCCGGGCGCGGCTGGGTTATTCGTGGGGCCGGGCGCGAAGAAAGCGAATTCCGTAGTGACCGTCTTGCCGATCGGCACCGCTCCGGCCCGACGCCATTCACGGACGATCGAAGCGTCCACAGTGGCCGGTGGGGCATCCTCGCGCAGTACCGAACCGCAGCGGGTCGGGAGCCCGGCCAAGTCGATGATGTCCTTGACGCCCAACGGAACCCCACCCAGCGGACCCGTCGAGACAGGCTCGTAAGCCGACGAAACCCAGGCGTCGTATGAAGCGGCAGCGATCCGCGAGCGAGCCTCCGCGAGCGCGGCTTCCGGCGTCGTCCGGCCAGCGGCGAGGTCGGCGACGAGGGCGCGCAACGACCACGGGGCGGTCACGGCTGGGTCCAGGCGGCGTCGGCGGTCCAGTAGTCCATGCCGCTCGCGCTGACCGCGTGCCGCCAGTCGGACGTCCGGCGCAGCAGCGGCTCGACGCGGGCGGTGGCCTCGTCGGCGGCTTCCGGGCCGTCGGCGGGGGCCTGCCAGTGCACCCAGTCCAGCTCGCGGCCGTGCTCGTCGTGCACGAACAGGTCGACGTGCCGCCAGCCGTAGCCGTGCGTGTCGTTGTAGCAGGTCAGAGTCATCCGGTCCACGGGATCTCCTCGCTCAGGCGCTGAGTGCGGCGAGCCGGTGGAAGCGGCGCTGGAAGTACACCAAAGCCCCGCTGTCCGGCGCGGTCAGCACCTTCTCGATCTCGACGAACAGTACCGAATGCGACCCGTGTTCCTGTTCGGCGACGATCCGGCCGACCAGCGAGGCGGCCGCGCCGCGCAGGACGGGGGCGTCCTCGCTGTCGAGGTCCCAGCAGTCCTGCTCGAACCGTTCGGCGGTCGGCACCTTCGTCGCGCCGGCGAAGTGCATCGCCAGGTCCTCCTGGCCGGGGCCGAGGACGTTGACGCAGACCCGGCCGTTGCCGACCAGGATCGCGTGCGACCGGCTCGACCGGTTGACGCACACGAGCACGGTCGGCGGGCTGTCGGTGACCGAGCAGGCGGCGCTCACCGTCATCCCGGCGAGGCCGTGCGGGCCTGCGGTGGTCACGACGTTGACGGCCGCGGAGAGGTTGGCCATCGCGGTGCGGAATTCGCGCTGGGTCCGGGTCAGCTCGGACACGGTGCCTCCTAGTACTGGGGCCTGGACTGCCTCGACCGTACAAAGCCGCACCGGCGGCGGGATATCGAGAACTTCCCCGGCGTAGCTGAAGAATTCCTAACCCGGGCCGGTCGCGGGCAGTGCGAAGCCGAACCGCGAACCGCCGCCCGCGCGGTGTTCGGCCCAGATCGTCCCGTGCTGGCGGGTGATGATGCGGTGGCTCAGCGCCAGTCCGATGCCGCTGCCGCGCTCCTTCGCGGTGAACGACTCGTCGAACGGGTTGCGCGGGAAGCCGCGGCCGCGATCGTCCACCGTGACCACGCCGGTGTCGCCTTCGCGGCGCGTGGTGAGCACCAGGCTGCGCCGCTGCTGCGGGCACTGCGCCATTTCCTCGATCGCGTTGAAGCACAGATTCAGCACGACCTGGCCGGTCAGCACGCGTTCGCAGTGCACCGGCACCGCCTCGGCGGACCGCTCGAAGGTCACGTCGATCGCGGCCGGTTCGGCGCGCAACCGCACGAAATACAGGCATTCCTCGACGATCTCGTTGAGGTCGGCCACCTGCTCCACGTGCTCCAGATGCCCGACGAACGCCCGCACCGACGACACGATCTGGCTCGCCCGTTCGATCTGCCGGACAGCGCTGTCGATGCCGTACACGACCGGCGCGGCATCGAGCGTCCGCGACCGCACCCCGGCCAGGAAATTGCCCGCGGCGGCGAGCGGCTGGCTCAGCTCGTGCGCGATCGCCATCGCCATGTCGCCCATCGCGGTGTAGCGCGCCAGGTAGTTCTCCCGGTGCAGTTCGCGCTCCCGCCGGACCTCGCCGCGCACGCGTTCGGACACGTCGTAGAGCAGCATCAGAAACGCGTCCCCACCAGGCTCGCGAAGCCGTTCGACGCTTCCCTCCAGCCACACGCGACCCTGGATTTCCAGCCGCACCTGGGTACCCGGCGCGGCCCGTTCGCGGACCTCGTCCCAGGTGGCCGGACGGCCGTCGAGGCGCAGGCCCGCGTGGTCGGTCAGGCAGCCGAGCGGCTCGTCCGGGGTCGCGCCGAACAGCTCCACCGCGGAATCGGTGACGAACCGCAGCGCGCCCGACGCGTCGAGCATCACCGCGAGCGCGGACGTGTGCCGGGCCAGCGCGTCCACCCACGACGTGGTCAGCCGCAGCTCACGCTCGATTTCCTGCTCGCGTTCGATGTCGCGGAACTGCACCATCACCGCCGGGCCCTGCTCCAGCTCGACCCGCGTGGCCACCGCGTCGGTCGGGATCACCCGGCCGGATTTGGTGCGGTAATGCCATTCGATCCGGCTGACCCCCTTGTCGACGGCCTCCTGCAGCCACGCCCGCCCGATCACCCGGTCGTACTGCTGCGCGGAGCTGCTCATGTGGTTCGCCTTCAACGGCCGCAGCTCGGTGACGCTCCATTCGAGCATCTCGCACGCGGCCGGATTGGCCCACAGGATGTTCTTCGTCGCGCCGTCGTGCACGAGCACGCACGTGCGGCTGGCGTTGAGCATCGCGACGAAATCGTGCGTCGTCAGCTCGGGCGCGCGCGGGTCTGCCTCCATCGGCTCAGGGTAAAGCCCCTGGCTGACGGCTCGCACTGAAGAAATCCCCTACGCCCGCTCAGGCACTACCAATCCCCGCGCGGCGGCGAGGTTCGTACCGTCGGGGCGACCGCACCGCCCGTTCCCGAGGAGCATCGATGAGCGAAGTCACCATGGAGGAGGTGCTCGTCGAACTCGCCAAGCGCAAGGACGAGTTCCAGCAGCAGCGCTACGTGCCGCGAGACTTCATCGAACGGCTCAAGCAGCTCGGCATCTACCGGGCGAGCACCCCGGCGAAGTTCGGCGGCAAGCCGCTTCCGCCAGCCGAGTTCCTCCGCCTGATCGAGCGTATTTCCACAGTGGACGGTTCGACCGGCTGGGTCGCCAGCTTCGGCTCCTCGCTGATCTACCTCGCCGCGCTCCCGCTGGACACCCAGGCCGAGCTGTACAAGGACGGTCCGGACGTCGCTTTCGCCGGCGGTCTCTTCCCGGTCCAGCCCGCCCCGGCGACCGAAACCGGCTTCCGTGTGGACGGCCGCTGGAAGTTCGCCAGCGGCTGCATGGGCGCGGACATCCTCGGCGTCGGCATCCCCGGCGACGAGTCGACCGGCGGCAAACCGCGCACCGCGCTGCTGCGTCCCGACCAGGTCGAGATCGTCCAGGACTGGGACGTCGTCGGCATGCGCGGCACCGGGTCGTTCGACCTGGTCGTACGCGACGTCGAGGTCCCGCGTGAGTGGACGTTCATCCGCGGCGGCGCGCCCACCGTGGACGAGCCGCTCTACCACTACCCCACGATCGCTTACGCCGCACAGGTTCTCGCCATCGTCGGCGCGGGTGTCGCGCGTGCGGCGCTGGACCACGCGCGTGAGGTCGGCGCTGGCTACACCGGCGTCACCGGTGCGCCGAAGCTCGCCGACCGTGGCTACTACCGCACCGGGTACGCCGACGCCGAAGCCGCGCTGCGGTCCGCCCGCGCCTGGTTCTACGAGGTCAGCCACGAGGTCTGGGAAACCGTCGTTTCCGGCGACGAGGCCAGCGACGAGCAGAACGCCCAGCTGCGGCTTTCGGCCGCGCACCTGGCGAAGACGTCGTCCGAGGTGGTTTCGAAGCTCGTCGAGATTTCCGGCACCGCGCCGATCTACGCGACGCACCCGTTGCGTGGACTTCAGGGCGACGCACTGGTACCCAAGCAGCATGCGTTCCTGGGCCCGGCCATCCACGACGCCGCCGGCGCGGTTCTCATGGGACAGCCGCCGACCAGCCCCGGATTCCGCTGACCAGCCACCACCACGACGAGGAGTCTCCGACTGTGAGCACGCAGCCCCTGCGGGTGCTTTTCTGCATCGGCATCAACCAGAACTTCTTCGACCTGCCCGCCGACGGCATCACCATCGGCGACGTCTGGCAGGCGTTCGTGTCCATGATGGACCAGCTGAAAGCGTTGCCCGGCATCACTTTCATCGGTGACATCGACGACGACTCGCACATGGTCGGCCCGTCCGACGGCTGGCCGTGGACCTGCTACATCCTCGCCGACGCCGACAGCCAGGAAACCGTCAAGGCCGGGTGCAACCTGCTGCGCACCGTCGAGGTCGGCAGCAACGGCGTCAAGTTGTGGCGCTTCGCCAAGATCGAAGCCCGGATCGGCCGTCCGCTGACCGTCCGCGAAGACGTCGAACTGCCCAACTGAAATCGGAGACCTCATGACTGAGAACGCGAGCGTTCCCGCCGATTTCGCCGAAAGCGACCGCGTCGCCGCGCGGCTGTACACCGATCCGGAAATCTTCGAACGCGAGATGACGCAGATCTTCGAGCGTTCGTGGGTGTGGGTCGCGCACGAAAGCGAATTGGCGCAGCCGGGGAACTTCAAATCCACCTACGTCGGCCGTCAGCCGGTGATCGTGACCCGCGACCGCAAGGGCGCGCTGCACACGATGCTCAACCGCTGCCGGCACCGCGGCGCGAGCCTGTGCGAGAAGCCGAGCGGCAAGGCCAACGGCTTCACCTGTCCGTACCACGCCTGGAGCTACGGCCTCGACGGCAAGCTGCGCGGTATCCCTTATCCGGACGGCTACGAAGGCGTTTTGGAAAAGGGCGAGCTGTCGCTGAAGAAGCTGCGCACCGAGTCGTACGGCGGCATGATTTTCGCGACCTTCGCCGAAGACATCGAATCCCTTGAGGACTTCCTCGGCGACGCCAAACTGTGGATCGACCGGTTCATGAAGCAGGGCGGCGGCTACCCGATCAAGGTACTGGGCAAGCACCAGTTCAAGTTCCGCGGAAACTGGAAGATCCAGCTGGAGAACACCACCGACGGCTATCACTTCCCGATCGTGCACCGGTCGTGGATGGCTTCGGTGGACGCGGAAACGGCCGACATGATGTCGTTCATGACCGATCCGTCGGCGATCACGCATTCGCTCGGCAACGGCCACAGCGTCATGCAGATGGTGCCGGAGCACTCCGACCTCGACGTCGACGACGGCTCCGAACCGCTGCAGGCCCGGTTCGACCACGTCGTGGCCGAACTGTCGAAGACGCTGGACGAGGCGCAGGTGCGCAAGGTCGTCCGGGCCATGCACGGCACCGGGTTCAACCTCAACCTGTTCCCGAACGTCTCGATGTCCGCGGCGTTTTTCCGCGTGCTGCGGCCGATTTCAGTCAACGAGACCCTGATCGAGCACGTCGCGATCGGTCCCGACGGCCCGCCGGAGCTGGACATCGTGAACCGCGAACGGATGCGCATCCACGAGCACTTCCAGGGCCCGTTCGGCTTCGGCACACCCGACGACGCCGAGGGCTGGGACCGCGTGCAGCGCGGCGCGCACGGCGGCCCGGACCTGCCGATCCTGGTCAACCGCGGGCTCGCGCGGGAAAAGGCGAGCCCCGAAGGCTGGCCGACCTCGCACGTCACCGACGAAACCGGCATGCGCGCCGCGTACGCCCAGTGGAAGGAGATGATGGGCGATGACTGAAGCCATCCCCACCACTGACACCCGGGTCGCGCGCGCCGTCGACCTCGTCAACCGCGAGGCGGAACTGCTCGACCGCACGGAATACCACGTGTGGGAAAAGCTGTTTACCGAGGACGGCATTTACGTCATCCCGATCGACCGGGAAACCGACGATTTCGCCGGCTCGCTGAACATGGTCTACGACGACGCGCGGATGCGGCAGATGCGCGTCGCACGGATGACCGAGGGTTACGCGCTCGCCGCTGTCGATTCCGCGCGCACGGTGCGCACGGTGTCGCGATTCGTGCCGGAATCCGTTTCGGACAACGAAGTTGTGCTCCGGTCGGCGCAGATCCTGGTCGCTTACAAACGGGGCAACCACGACCTGTGGGCGGCGGATCTGGTGCACCGCATCCAGTTGTCGCCGGACGGTCCCGAAGGCGACCGGATCGCGTTGAAGGTCATCCGGCTGGTCAACAGCGATGACGCCGTGCCTGCCGCGGGATTCCTGCTGTGAGCGCGCACGTTGCCGTAGTCACCGGCGGCGCGAGCGGGCTCGGGGAAGCGATCGTCCGGCAGCTGCACGCCGAGGGCTACCGCGTCGCGATCGCGGACGTCAACGGCGAAGCGGCCGAGAAACTCGCCGAGGAACTCGGCAACTGCCGCGGCTACCTGGTCGACGTGCGTGACCGTGCGGCGCTCGCGCAGCTGAAGGACGACGTCATCCGCGACTTCGACAGCATCCAGGTGCTGGTCAACAACGCGGCCCGCACCCAGGCGGCACCGCTGATGGAGATCACGCCGGAAGACCTCGACGCGGTCCTCGCCGTCAACTTCACCGGCACGTTCACCGCCTGCCAGATCTTCGGCGCATACTTCGCCGAGCAGGGTTACGGGCGGATCGTGAACATGGCGTCGCTGGCCGGCCAGAACGGCGGCACGGCGACCGGCGGGCACTACGCGTCGTCCAAGGGCGCGATCATGTCCGCGACGAAGGTGTTCGCCCGCGAACTCGCGCCGAGCGGCGTCACCGTGAACTCCGTGTCGCCCGGGCCGCTGGACAGCCCGATGGTGCATTCGATCGTCGGCGAGGACAACCTCGAATCCTTCACGAAGAACATCCCCGTCGGCAGGCTCGGCGACCCGGCGTTCATCGCGCGGATGGTGTCGCTGCTCGCCTCGCCCGGCGCGGCCTCGGTCACCGGGGCGTGCTGGGACGCCAACGGCGGCCTTTACCTGCGCTGAACCGCTTGTCCTGAAACGGAGAGCCGATGCCGAACACCGTGGTCCGCGTGGCCGAGGTCATCGAGGAAGCGCCCGGGATCCGGGCGCTTCGCCTCGTGCGCGCCGACGGCCTGCCGTTCGACCCGCACCCCGCCGGTGCGCACGTCGACGTCACCGGCCCGACCGGGATCCTGCGGCAGTATTCGCTGTGCGGACGGCCGGACGACACGTCGTCGCTGCTGATCGCGGTGAAGCGGGAGCCGGATTCGCGGGGTGGTTCCGAGGCGCTGCACACCGTCGCGGAGAACGACAAGCTGGAGATCGGCGAGTCCCGGAACCTGCTTTCGCTCGCTCCGGACGCCGACCGGCACGTGCTGATCGCGGGCGGCATCGGCGTGACTCCGTTGCTGAGCCTGGCTTATCAGCTGCACGCGGACGGTGCGGAATTCGAACTGCACTACTTCGCGAGCAGCCGGGAGTCGGCGGCTTTCGTTTCCCTGCTGGAAGAAAAGGCCGAATTCCGGGATAAAGTACTGCTCTACTTCGGCGTTCCGCGCGGCGAACAGCCCGCGGTGCTGGCGGAAGTGGCGAGCGGGCTCAGTTCCGCCGGGCACGTGTACACCTGCGGTCCGGAAGGCTTCATGGAGCAGGTCACCAGCGTGTTCGCGCCGGTGGTCGGCGAAGCGCAGGTGCACGTCGAGCATTTCACCGCGGCCGAGGTCGACACGAGCGGCGACCAGGCGTTCACCGTCGAACTCGACACCGGCGAGGTGTTCGAGATCCCGGCCGACCGGTCGATCCTGTCGGTGCTGACCGACAACGGGATCGAGGTGTTCAAATCGTGCGAGGAAGGCATCTGCGGCTCGTGCGTTTCCGGGGTGCTTGAGGGCACTCCGGAGCACCGGGACCAGTGCCTTTCGGCCAGCGACAAGGCTTCCGGCGACCAGATGGCGCTCTGCGTGTCGCGGGCCCGCACCGAAAAACTGGTGATCGAGCTGTACTGACCGCGAGGGCCGGGATCTGATGATTCCGGCCCTCGCGTCTATTAATTGATAGATTTTATTTATCAATCCGCCGGAAATCGGACTTTGCCTCCTTCGTCACGTGCTACCTAAGCTGTGTCCACCGTTTCCCCACCACCGGACACCTCGCGCATTCCGCGTGAGACGACGAAAGGCCGGCTATGGCCAAGCGCGACGAAGCGCACTCTCCCGGCGTGCTGCGGCTCGGATTCGCCGCCGGCGTCGGCACTTCCCTGGAAATGTACGATTTCTCGATCTACGGCACCGCGGCGGCGCTCGTGTTCGGGTCGGTCTTTTTCAAAACCGGCAATGCCTGGTTCGGCACCTTCATGAGCCTCGCGACGTTCGCCATCGGTTTCGTGATGGCCCCGCTCGGCGCGGCCCTCTTCGGCTGGCTCGGCGACCGTCGCGGCCGCCGTACCGCACTGTACGCCGCGTTTCTGCTGATGGGTTTCGCGACGCTGGGCATGGGCGTTCTCCCGCCGTACGCGGTGATCGGCATTGCCGCACCACTGCTGTTGGTCGGGCTGCGCCTGCTGCACGGTGCCGCTCGCGGCGGGGAAAGCGCCGGTGCCGCCGTCTTCGCCGTCGAACACGCGCCGGAAAAACGGCGTGGCCTTTACGGTTCCTTCGTCGCACTCGGCTCGCCGATCGGCGTCGTACTGGCGAACCTGGCTTTCGCGCTGGTCCTCCTGCTGCCCAATGAGGAGGTCATGAGCTGGGGCTGGCGGCTCCCGTTCCTCGCCGGCGGGGTCGTGCTGGCCATCGGAATCTGGGTGCGCCGCGGCGTTTCGGAAAGCCCGGAATTCGAGAAAATGGCCGCCGCCGAAACGCGCGCGAAAAAGCCGCTCGCCGACGTCCTCCGCTCGAATTGGCGACGGCTGCTGCTGATCGCCGGTGCGAACCTCGGCCTCACCGCCTGCACTTTCGCACTGGTCACGTTCATGCTGTCCTACGCGACCGCGGCGGCACCGGAAGGCCTCGGCCTCCCACGCGCCCCGATCGTCACCATCTCGACGATCACCCTGCTCTGCCACGCCGCCGCGAACGTCGGATCTGCCTGGCTGTCCGACCGGATCGGCCGCAAACCGGTGATGCTGACCGGCTCGGTCCTCTCGATCGGTGCCGCGCTCGTGATGTTCCCGATCGCGTCCGCCGGCACCGTCAGTTCGGTGTTCTTCGCGCTGCTACTCGGTTTCACCGCCACCGGAATCCTCTTTGGACCGATGTACACCTGGTTCGCCGAGCTGTTCCCGCGAGAACAGCGCCAGTCCGGCCTCGGCGTGGGCTACCACGTCGGCGCGGTACTCGGCGGCGGCCTGTCCCCGATGATCGCCAACCGCATCGTCGCCGCGACCGGCGACGCCCTCGCGGTCGGCTACTACCTGGCCGCACTGCTCGTGCTGAGCCTGGTCTGCCTGCTGATCCTCCCGGAAACCGCCCCCGCGCGACGCGCCGCGAAGCCGGAACCCGAACTGGTCGGCTGACCTGCACGCACCCCAGTCTCGCGACTTCCGCGAGACTGGGGTCATGCGTGAGATCGACGAAGTCCTGGACGCGGTCGGCCCGAGGCTGCGGGCCCTGCGCAACCGGCGCGGCATCACCCTGGCCGATCTGTCCGTGGAGACCGGCATCTCGGAAAGCACCCTGTCGCGGCTGGAAAACGGCCAGCGCCGGGCGAATCTGGAACTTCTCCTCCCGCTGTCGCGCGCCTACGACGTACCGATCGACGACCTGGTGGGCGCTCCCCGCGCCGGCGACCCGCGCGTCCACCTGCGCCCGATTCACCAGCACGGGATGACCTACGTGCCGCTCACCCGGCGTCCGGGCGGGGTGCACGCGTACAAAATGCTGATCCCCGGCCGCTCCGCCGAACCCGCGCTGAAGACGCACAGCGGTTACGAATGGCTGTATGTCCTCAATGGCCACCTCCGCCTGATCGTGGGCGCGAAGGACCTGACCGTCCCGCCCGGCGAGGCCGCCGAGTTCGACACGACGGAACCGCACTGGCTCGGCTCGGCCGACGGCGGCGCGGTGGAGCTGCTGATCCTCTTCGGACTGCAGGGCGAACGCGTGCACGTGGAGCCGCGCCCGAATTGATATCGGGCACGACGTAACACTCGGGGCGATTCGCGCGACCTGGTTGTGGTCAAACGATCACGAAAGGCTCACATGTCCGCCCCTGACTATCCTCCGCCGCCCGCGCCCCAGGCAGCTCCGCCTGCCTACCCGGTCCCGCCGAAAAACGGCCTCGGCACCGCCGGGTTCGTGCTCGGGCTGGTCGGCCTGATTTTCTCGTTCATCCCGATCATCGGGATCATCGCGTGGCCGCTGGTGATCCTCGGGATCATCTTCTCCGCGCTCGGCTTCGCCCGGACGCGGTCCGGAAAGGCCACGAACAAGGGCCTCTCGATCGCCGGGCTCGTGCTTTCGGTGATCGGCCTGGTGCTGTGCATCGTGTGGGCCGCGACGGTCACCAAGGCCGTCAACGAGATCAACGACGAGGCGAACCGCTCCGTCACGGTGCACTACGAGGTCACCGGCACCGCGAAGGACGCCTCGATCAGCTACACCACGATCGGCGACGGCGGCGCGTCCACCAACCAGGAGCAGCCGAAATCCCTGCCGTGGTCGAAAGACATCTCCACGAAGGGCCTGATCAAGGGCGGCACCCTGAGCGTCACCACCGGTGCTGAAGGCGGGGACGTGACCTGCAAGGTCGTCGTGGACGGCAAGGAAACCAAGACCGCCAAGGCGTCGGGCAACTTCGCGACCGCCTCCTGCAACGGCTTCTGACCTCCTGCCCGGCTCCGGAAACTTCTCCGGAGCCGGGCAGCCGACTCAGAGCTGCGTCTCGGGCAGATCTACCTCGATCTCTTCGAGCGCCCCGCCGAGCTTGAGCTGACAGCCCAGCCGGCTGCGTCGCTCATCCCTCGGCGCAGCAGTGCACTCCAGCATTTCCTCCTCGTCCTCCGACCTCGGCGGCAAGGCGGACAGGCAGTGCTCGCGGACATACACGTGGCAGGTCGCGCACATGGCTTGTCCACCGCATTCGCCGACGATTCCGTCAACGCCGTTCTCGACGGCCGCGCGCATCACGTTGGTGCCAGTGGGCACGTCGACGGTGCTGGCTCCGCCGTCGTGGTGAAAAGTGACCTTGGGCATGCGAATCTCCTCGGGGTCAGTCCCAGTGCACGGGCAGGGTCAGCACGCCGCGGAAAACCCAGCCGCCGATCGTCGCGGGGCGAGCCGGATCCAGCCGCAGCCCCGGGAAATCGGCGAACAGCCGCGGCAGCGCGACCCGGACCACCGACGTCCTGGCGACCCAGGCTCCGGCACAGAAATGGTTGCCACCGCCGAACGCGAGATGCGGTTTGCGCGGCCGGTCGATGTCGTAGGACTCCGGATCGTCGAATACCTCCGGATCACGATTCGCCGCACCGATCACGATGCCGAGCCGGGTGCCGCGCGGGATCGCCATGCCCGCCACTTCGGTGTCCCGCGTCGCCTGCCGCGGATACATGCCGATCGGCGCGGTCCAGCGAAGGCACTCCTCGAACGCGTCCTGCCATCGCGACTGCGCCAGCACAGTCTCCAGTTGGCCGGGGTGCGTGAGCAGCGCCCACACCGTGGTCGCGACTGCGTCCCGCGGTTCGTTGAGCCCGCCGCCGATGGTCATTTTCATGTTGGCCCGCAACGCTTCCAGCGGCATCCCGGAAGCCCCGAGCACCGACAGCAGGCTGCCGTCCGGCTTGTCGCACAACACCGGCAGCATTTCGTCCATGGCCGCGTCGACCTCGCGCGACGAGCGCTCCGCGGCAGCCCACACCCGCGGATCATCGGCGTAGTTTCCGGTACCGTCGATGAGGGTTTGGGACCAGCGCTGCAAATCCTCCGGGGACGCATTGGCGAAGCCGAGAACGGTACGAAGGTTTTCCGCCGCGTACGGCGCGGCGAATTCGGCAACCAGATCCGCGCCCGGCCCGGCACCACGCAACCGTTCGGCGTAGGTCCGGTAGTTGCGCTCGAAGACCGCTTCCCACTGCTGCTTGATCGCTTTCGGCCGCAGCACGCCGCCGTAAGCCTTTCGCTCCACGTCGTGTTCGGGGTCGTCCTTGCGCAGCATGCTGTGCCCCATCGCGCGCTTCATCAGCGACTGCTCTTCGTCGGCCGAGAAACGGTCTTGGTCCAGCTCGATCTCATGGCTAGCTTCGTAACCCACGACCAGGCAACGGTCGACCGCGGGAACCCAGTGGATTGGCGCGCTCTCCCGCAACCGCCGGTAGATCGGGTACGGATCGGCGTACAGGGCCGGAATTTCCACCCACTCCGCAGTCGGGATTTCGGTTGTCATCGTCGACCTCCTCGACAACCAGCCTGGTGCGGCGCGCTACCACAGGTAAAGTCCAAATAACCTGCCAATAACCACACCAGAGGTTGGTTATGCCGCGCTACACCCTGCGTCAGCTCGAGTATTTCGCCGCCGTCGCGGAGGCGAGATCGATCTCGTCGGCAGCGACCAACCTGCACGTCACGCCGACCGCCGTAGCCTCAGCCCTCACCGAGCTGGAACGCATCCTGGGCAGCCAGCTCGTGGTCCGCCGCAAGGCACACGGCATTACGCTCACCCCGACCGGTCAGTACCTGCGCGCGCGGATCGCCGCTCTCCTGCGCGAGGCCGACGAACTCGAACGCGCGGCCGCTGGCGAACTCGCCGGCCCGCTGGTGCTGGGCTGCTACTCGACCGTCGCGCCGACGATCGTCCCGATCCTCATGAAGTGGGTCCGCGAGCACCATCCGCGCATGGACCTGTCCGTCGTCACCGGCAATCAGGCCGAACTGCCACAGCGCCTGCTCTCCGGCGAACTCGACCTAGCGATCGGCTACGACATCGCGCTGCCCGAGGGCCTGGAGTCCGTGCTGCTGTACAGCGCACCGCCGTACGCACTGCTGCCCGCCGGACACCGGCTGGCACACCGCGAGACGGTGTCTGTCACCGAACTAGCGGACGAGCCCCTGATCATGCTGGACCTCCCACCCGCCGCCCAGCACACCCGGATGCTGTTCGAGCGCGCCGGCACCG
The DNA here is from genome assembly GCF_045278895.1 of Amycolatopsis sp. WGS_07. Taxonomy (NCBI): domain Bacteria; kingdom Bacillati; phylum Actinomycetota; class Actinomycetes; order Pseudonocardiales; family Pseudonocardiaceae; genus Amycolatopsis; species Amycolatopsis sp. WGS_07. The sequence continues at coordinate 1,998,268 of NZ_CP136053.1, forward strand.
AGCCCCGCGTGGAACAGCGGACCACCGATTTCGAACTGACCCGCTCACTCGTCGCCCGCGGCTTCGGCTATTCGGTGCTGATCCAGCGTCCCGCGGTGAACCGGTCCTACGAGGACCTGCCGCTCGCGCTGTGCGAGATCACCCCCGCGATCCCGCCCGCACACGTGCTGATGATGTGGTCCCGCGAGGTCCGCCTCAACGACCGAGCCGCGGCACTGGCCGCCTTCGCCACCCGCAACGCCGAGCAACTGGACCCTCGCCGCCGCGCCTGACCCGTCAACTGGTACCGAAAAATAGGGTCGAAACTGGATCTGGCTGGCACCAGATGGATCTCGGACAGTGAGAAGCAAGCACTGAGCGATCCCCACCAGCGAGGCAGTCATGACGGCCCAGATCCTCCCGCTGAACCACCGCGAGCGAGCCACCCTCACCGCCGTCGGCCTCGGCCGCGCCGAGATGACCTGCAGCTGCGAACCCGACCTCTACATCGACGGCGTCGCGTGCTGCGACCAGTTCACCGCCCACCGCCTCGCCCGGCTCGCCTTGGTGATCCCGCTACGCACCGGCCGACGCGGCGAGCGCGTCCCCGCACTCCTCACCGACGCCGGTCGAGCCGCGATCGATCTGCCAGCCACGGACTTGCCGCAGTCCGCCGCCTAACCCCCTCAAAGACCAAGATGCAGGCGCAATGCCTGATCCAAAGCCCGAATCTGTTCGTCGGTGAGACTGCCGCACTTGCGGCCGACCCGCTCCACTGCGACCGAGCGAACCTGCTCGGCCTGCGCCTTGGAATCCCTCGACAGCCCGGTCTCCTTAGCCGGCAACAGCACCTGGAACGGATACACCCGCTCCACATTCGAGGTCACCGGCACCACTGTCACCACGCCACGACCGAGGCGCTCGGTCGTCATATTCGCCATGTCATTGCTGACGATGACCGCGGGCCGGGTCTTTTTCGCCTCCGCACCCCGCACCGGATCGAGGGCAACGAACCGAATCTCCCCCCGCCGCACGACTCAGGACTCCAGTCCGTCGCCGACCACCGCGTCCCAAACCTCGGCCTCTCCCGTCTCGCCCCAGTCCGCCCACGCATCCTCGTAGGCATCCCTGAGCCGACTAGCGCGCAACGACGACACCGCCTGGTGCAGCGCCGCGGACCGCGATTCGATGCCCTGCTCCTTGGCGTAGTCATCGAGGAACCGCACATCTTCCTCGGGAAGACTCACACTCACCTTCACACCCTCGATACTACTCCGGGTACTACCCGCATGACCAGCTATAGGTAGTACCCGGCCTGGCTCAGCAGCAGGCGGGTCTCGCCGATCAGAGGATTGTCGATCAACGCCCGTACTGCCTGCCCTCGTTTCCACGGCGGGCATGACACACGTTTCGGATTACTGCTGAGAAGAACCATTCCGGCACCGCACGCGCTGGACCCAGCGACCGACCGCCGTTCACCATCGGAGCGGCGGTTCCCAAGCCTGATTTACGGAGCCGGCAAGGGGGTTCGAACCCCTGACCTTCTGTTTACAAGACAGACGCCCGACGTCCTTCCCGGTCCAAGCCAGACGTTTTCGCAGGTCAGCGTCCAGCACTAGTCCAGGTCAAGGCCTCCCATCCAGGCCCGTCCACCTCGTTCGTGAGACGTTCGTGAGACGTGTGTGCGACGGTGCCACTGACCGGAGTGCCATGAACACCAACCGAGACAGCCAAACAGCCCCCTTTGATATCGACAAAGATCACAGGCGAAGGCACACCAGCCATCAGCGGCCAATCGCCTGCGCGAGCCTCGCGACACGCCCGGCCTCCCTTCCTGCCGGCCACGCTCAGCCAGCGCAAGACCTTCGAAATCAGCGGTCCGCGGCTGCCTACGCAGACGAATTGAACCTCGTTAGCAGGCCGCCTATCGCCATCCAGAATCCGGTGGACCTCGACCCTGAACTGGTCAGGTGCCGCGCAGAATCGCCGCTCAGCACCGGCGACGGGTTGCGCCTGGTCCAAAGCCATCCGACCCGACACTCCCAGCCAAAAGTTCGAACATTGCGCGTTCGTGGGGGCTCGGGTTGCTCCGCAGGAACGCTCCGACTGCCGCCGTCCGGGGATGTCTTGATCGCCGTTCGAACGGTCACCGCCCAGGGATGACGCCTCCGCCGACATCCGTAGACAACCCAGGCGAAGCTGTGGAGAGCTTCGGAGCCGCGCCCGCCAGCGATCTAGCCGGCAGGCCTCTTGCCCGCTGCTGCAAGGCGCGATCGGCGCAGACACGAAGCAAGAGCAACGACGGCACAAGGCTCGGCACTCGCATCCGAACTGTTCTCGAGGAGGTCAAGAGCTGTCCCGGCCGCAAGCGCGCTCGTGTCCGCCCGGCCCCTCGGGATACTGCTGCGGAAGTTCCAGGATTTCGCAGCCCTCACGATGCCCGTCGAGCCAGCCTTCGGGTCAGCAACCTCACCACCTCAGCGACCAAGGGTGGACCTGTCCAAAGTTGCCCAGACAGTCGCCCGACAGCATTCGCCGGAGAGAAGCCAACGACCGACTTCCTGGCCGGTGACCGGTGAACGCGTCCATCAGCGCTTCTGCCAAGGCCGCACTGGCCACCAAGATCCTCTCTGCGTTCGACGACGCTCAGGCTAACGGGAAGCGGCGTCCCGGTCGCCCCGCGTTGCAGGCATTGACCGGAGCGACTGAGCACCAGATCAGAATGGCCTTAAAGGAGATCAACAAGGCAAGCAAGCAAAGGAGTCACATCTCACCAGCGGAACCGCTGGAGTTCGGCACGGTCGGCAGTGACTGGCAAGGCGGAGGCTTCAATCGTCCACCAGAAGCTTGTGCCGACGAAGGTGAGCTGAAGGGCTTCAACTACGCCACCAATCCGCAGGCTGGAGAGTCACCAGTTCGCCAACCCGCTGGCCATTCCCCCCGGTCCGTAGCTGGTGGAGCACCCCGCCGCACGGCACACCATCTTGGTGGTGCTGGAGACCCGCAGCCTGGCAACGACCCAGATCTCGGACTAGGCCTAACGGATACGAGTACGCTCCAAAAGACCAAGCGGCCCGCCAGCGGCTGTTCACCAGCGATCGCCAGTTCGCCAGCAGAGGTCACCAGTTCTCCAGCCAAGGCCGCCGAACCGCCAGACCGCTCCACCGAACGGGGCAGCGAAGGTTCACCGCAACCGGATGCGCCCTCTCCTGCGCTGACGTTGGCAGATGCCTCTACTTTTCCGACCAACGGCACCGGACGCCACGCGGTCAACACGCCTGGCGGAACGCGCACTCCAAGCACCGGACGATGGCTCTCCGGGCCTCGACAGAACGGATGAGTTGACTCGTTGGGTCCGGTTCGGTTGGCAAGCTTGGGCAGGCCCGCTCTTTAACGTCATCGGGTTCGCACTGCTCTCAGCTGGTATAGCCGGACTAGTTGCTGACCGCGTTGCGGGAAGGCCCCTCTTTCCGCTGGCTGACTGGCGGGTCGCGGGAGCGGTTGCAGCATCGGGAGCGCTGTCAGTCGCTTTGGCAATCCGCGTGTGGCGGACGGCTCCGCGAAGGAACGTGACGTTGCGGCCGCTGTCAATGGAGGCCCGCGTCTTCTATCTCGGTTTCGCTGGCGCGCTTGCCGCCTCGGCCGATGCGTCATTCCGTGTGTGGCATGACGTGCTCAAAGTGCACTGGTGGGAGGCGATCGCGTTCTTCAGCGTGGTCGAGGTGTTATTGCTCGGCTCCGGGCTCGCTATGCGCGTGCGGTTGATCTGCGGCAGTCGTCCGGGCGTATATCGGCGGATCGTCTGGCTGCTTTCTGGCTTCGGGGTGGTGGCAGCGCTGCTGGCTTCGGAATGGCCGGGCAGCCTGTGGCGGGCCTTGGGCGGACCGGTGGCGTCCGTGCTGGCCCTTCATCTCGCGCTCGGGCTCGAACTACGGGACGAGAACGCACGCGAGCGGCTATCGCGGGCGCGCCAGGTCCTGCGGTCAGTCGGCGAGCACCTGTTGTCGTACGTCGGTGCGGGTGCCGGCACCCAGACCTGGATCGTGATCCGGAGAGGACGCGCTCTCGGCCGGGCAGCTCGTCTCGCCTCCAAACCAACGCTGACCCGGTGGGGCCGCAGACGGCTAGCCCGCGCCGCACGGGCGTGCGGCGCGGGTCGATCCGAATCGGCGACGGATGATCTGCTTGAGGCAATTGCCGCTGAGCGCGCGATAGGCGCGCTGTTGACCATGCAGACCGTGTCGCCCTGGGACGGCAAGACCGTGATCGACGCCCCGGCGATGGTCTACCGCCGTTTCAAAACACCGAAACCGTCGACGACGTCAGGGGACTGAGCAGGAACCGACGGGACGCGTCCGGTCTTCGCCTCGCATCCGGCGAACAGCCGGCCGGATGCGTCCCGTCACCTCCGTGGACTGTCTGACCAGCACAATTGCCGATTTACCAATGCCGGTTGCTGTAGAACGGAAGCAGCACGTCGGCCACGACCTGATTGGAGCTAGCTTGTCATGACCAGGCATCTTTCCCTCTCCGACGAGCTGAAAGCACTGCTCGTTCGGGGCACTCGCGCGTGGCTCAGCGCAGAGCAGGCACCCTCAGATCAGTCGCCGTACGGGCCGCTGTGGTCATCGGCCGTGCACGCGGAACCGCGGACGGATCATGGCCAGGCGAAGTATGAACTGCGGAAGCACCGAACAGCGGATCGCCTCGACTCGATGCACGAGTCGATGAAGCACGAGTCGATATTGAGCCTTCTCGCCAGGCTCGACGCCCCAAAGGGCTACATCGTGGGCTACCGATCCTGGGGGCATCCTGCCGTGTTCATCCGGGATCCTGTCTCCGACGATTCATAGCCGGTGCCGGGGTCGACGTTCTCGACTCGCCTGGAACCCTGCGCTCACCTGGGATTTCGTCAGGCTGGCGAAGGCCCACATGTGCGCGATGTCTTTGAGCCATCGGCTGGCGATGAAGCGATAGCTCACGGGTCCTTCCGTGCCAACCGGCTCCGACTGCTCCATATAAATCCGCTTCCTTCCGCTCATCTCACCGCGGACCGTCACTCGTCGATCGATAGAAAACTGGCCGGAGATGCCTGCTAGCTTCGTCTTGCCAGGCGAACGAAGGAACATCCCGCATATTCAGGAGGCCCGCATGCCATTGCCATTCGACAGGAAAAGCTCACTTCGAGTTTCCTTGTCAGAGTTCAACAAAGACGGGCTTTTCGCGTTAATGGTTCACGGTAATCGATACGGCGGAAACTGGAATATTAACCTGTTTCCTGCCGACGAACGCCCCGCCGACAACTCGCGAGGGTCGATCATGACAAGCTGGGACCACAAGAGCGACGACCTTACGAAGGACGACAATTTCCCAGATCTGGCACTCGACACTGCGTACGTTTGGCTCAACAGCGAGGCCAGCGCGCTCGGCTGGCGGTTGGTTTATTGGAGCAGCCTTAAAGACCAGATCCCCAAAGATCAACAGCCATTCTTAATTCTGGCACAGGCAGTGATTGGCAACGAACACTTTACCCCTATGAAGGATGCTTAGCCAGTCAACGCCCCTGCGGCTGAGAAGATTCGTGAAAGACTTCCCTGGGGGGCTGCAGGTAGGCCTTGGCCTAAATTCCCAGAGGTTAAGCAACCCCTCTTTGAAAATCGCCACGGCTCATGAACGCCGTACATCCAGCCGAGAAGTTCCCGTCAAGCCAGGCCGTTGGGTGCTCCAGGCCTCAAAAGCCTGGAGCACCCAACGCCTTATGCCGATACCGGCAAGGGTCCAACAGCGTGTCCATGGAGCCTAAACTCGCCGTTGAGGACGCCTTTCACGAACGCGCTCCACTCAGACTCGGTGAATCGCTCCACAACGAGCCGGCCGCCTGGCGGCGAATTGGCAATAATGTATCCGTCGCCCAAGCGGCGGCTCACACCCTTTTCGACATCCGCCAGAAATGCCAACCACTCGCCGATGGTGAATTCCACAGCTTCGGCATCATCCGGGCCCGCAGTGTTCCGGACCAAGTAGCGCCGATCGCGGTACGCGACGCCGACGCACTGCTCCGGGTTTGTGCCGCTGAACGAGGACTTAACGAATTCCGCGGGCGGGAGTCGGCTTCTGTGTCGCATTGCCATGGATTTCCCTCTTTCAATCCCAGATTCCTGACTTATCCGAGGGCCCTGTATACCTCGGTCAAGAACCTGCGGGACTCTTGCGGATTGGCCGCCGCTCCGAGGACGGTCGTCCACATGTCCTCGAAGGCGTCGAGGGCAACCTTGTCGTCCATGTATCGCGGTTCGTTGGCCACGTTGGTGTAGACGAACTGCAGATCGCTCTCGATTCCGGCGACCGGCACTTTGAAGATCAAGAATCGAGTCAGCGCCCCGTCGTCGCCCTTGAACTCGGCGTTGTTCCTCACGATCTGGATCGTGACGTTGGGCTGCTCGGACAGCTGGAGCATGTGGCCGATTGTGCCGCGCATGACGGCAGAGTCTCCTACGACCCGTCGGACGCACGACTCGGACAGCACGGCGTGGTACTTGACCGGCTTTTTCCCGTCAGGTCGGTCCTGCTGAAGCGCGCGGGCGCGTGCGAGCCGCGCGGCGACCGCGGCGTCGAGTTCGTCGGCCTGACGGCTGCCGGGGTAGTACGGGGCGAACATGGCACGCGCGTACGGTTCGTCGTTCAGAAGGTCGGGGATTCCTTCGACCCAGACGACCTGGATTGACGACGCATCCTCCTCCAGGTCCACATGCTTGCGGAACGCCTCGCTGTAGACCGCACGGAAACCCGACCACCTGCCTCGCTGACTCGTGGCCGCGCGAGCGCGGAGCATGGGAACTCTCAGATCCTCCTCGACCTCGCACGCATCCAGGATGGCTTTCAGCTCATCCTCATCCACGCCGCCCTGGCCGTTCTCCAGGAATCCGATCTTGTTCAACGCCTGCTTGGCCGTGAGGTGCGGCAACGCGATGGCTCCAAGCTGGGCCTGTGTCAAGCCGGCCTTCGCCCTGACAAGCTTGGCCAGCTTCGCCAGCTGCAGCTTGTTGACAGTGGGCGTTGTCTCAGACATCCCGCGCAGGTCTCCTCGGTCTTCGAACCCCATCGGGGCCATCAGCGATACCACGGCCGCCGACTTCAGAACGTAGCAAACGATTCACCCTGCCGGAGTCATCCCGATCTGCCTCTTGCTAGAGCCGACTTCTAGTACTAGCTTTCAGGACTAAGAGTTAGTACTAAAAGTCGGTACTAACACTGTACCGAGACTGCGGCCGGTGATGCGCGCAGCCCCGTCCAGGAGGTGGACCGGATGCCAACAGCCTTCGCAGGCCTGGCCTCGTCGCTCGCAACTTCGGCGGCCACCGCCCTGTCGCGCGCTTGCCGCGCCCGAGATGGAGACCGGAGCCCACGTCCCTGCCCGGCGACTTCCAACCGCGCCGTGCTGCGGCGAGTTCCCGGCCGGACGCGAGTTCCCTCAGACCCTGGCGGCGGGTGCCCTGTACCTGTGCCCGCCGCCAGGCCCTCGCCGACCTCGGACAATCTGCCCGTCCAGGCAGGACGAACTGGGCCGTTGCGCCGAGCCGAGCCGACTGGGGCGAGGTTCAGGCGAAGACCGGAATTTCGGAGCGCCCGTGCACGGTTGCGGGCCCGACGCGGGGAAAGCCGCAGCGCCAAAGACCTGCTCATCCTTTCGGCGATCGCGCAGGCTCGCTTCAGGGCGTTTCAAGCTGACGCCTCTGCGACCGCCGCCAGGAACAGCACGCGGGCAGAATTCGCCTTGACCGAAGACTCGATTCACGACGATCGACCTGCATGGAAATACCAAGGAATCCGTGCGGCTACGACTCGCATTTTCTGACCCACCCGCACTTTCACTGACAATTGCCATCCCGGCCCGTTGCGAAGAGTTCGGTCAGCCAGCATTTCTTGACCCAACGAGACCAGCTCCGGCGTTCGACTCCGTACGTTTGTTGAACTGACGCGCGCCCGCCGGACGCCATTAGCGTGCATCCGAAGGAGTTCTCGTGAGTTCCGTCTCTGAAGATACAAGCACGACGCACTTAGCCCGAAGCCCGGGAAACTTGAGCCTGCCATCTCTGAACGCGATTGCTCATGACAGCCGCTATCCGTTGGTGCATGAGCCAGACGGCACGATGCAGTGCCGCCACGGGCCGAAAGGCGAGGTCGATCCGGTGAAGGGCGGGCCCGGCACCGGCGGCCAGGCGTACGACCGCGGACAGCAGCCTCGCGGCGGGAGCCTCGCAGTGACTGCGGCGTCGCGCAACGCGGCTGTATTTCCGCAGGCGCTCGCCATTCCGCCCCCCGCGGTCGGCGCAACTCCGGTGCCAGTGTGCGGGTACGTGCGCGGCTGCCCGGGTCGTCACGACCGCCGGACACAGTTCCTGAAAGCAGTCCTGCAATTGTGCGCGTTCGATCTTCGAGTAGATCTGCGGCGCGTCGTCGTCGATCACGGCGACAGGCGTGCCCTCCCCGAATTGGCGTCGTTCATGCGCGCTGCCGGAATCCGCCGGGTGCTGGTGCCTTCGCTTGCTCATCTCGGCGATCGGAGCAGCGTGTGTGCCGCCCCCGAGTTTCCGAGCACTCCGGGCGAGCTTACCGGTTTTGTAGCGGTCTGGACGGACGAGAACGCGGCCTTGGCCGACCCACGCCACGAACTCTTAGGCGATGTCGAGACCGAGTACTTGCGGCAACGCGGCGAGATTCTCGCCGCCGCTCACCGGGCCGCCGGCGACCGTTGCGTGCACTGCCTCCAGCTCTGGCCGTGCACACCGCGCAGGACAGCCGACATGCTGCATGCGGGGTGGCAGTGATGGCTGCTCTGTCTGAAGCTGCTCTGCGGACGCTAACCGCCTGGATGCTTGACTCGCAGCACATTCCGCACGCACCTCCGCCACCGCTGTCGTACGCCTACTTCTGGACCCCGGTCCGCGACCCAGGTCTAAGGACTGCTTACACCGACGTGATCCGGTGGTGGTGCAAGTACGCGAGATGGCCACGGCTCTCGGCTGTGTACTCCGACCACGGCCGCGGTGCTCCAATGCATCGGCCGGGGGTGGTCGCGCTTCTCGATGCCGCCTCGGTCCACCCCGCGGCAGCAGTCGTCACCGTCAGCCCGGAATCGCTGGCCGACAAATCTGTCGACACGGCTCAGCTCGCCGCCCGGCTGGACGATCGCCTCGCCAAGCTGACCGTAATCACCACCGCCTACATCGCCAGCGTCCCCGGCGGTGCCGAACTGCTCGCCGCGGACGCCGGGGAGAAGCCATGACGTCCATCGCCGCGCCGCCCGTCCCGCCGTCCTCGTCACCCGCCCCGCGCGCCCCGATCGTCCTTTCGGCTGCTGCACGGGTCCGGGTTTGCCCGGGTCGCAGGATGCCCGCCGCCGCCGTCGACGACCAGAGCCTCGGTCGTCCGGCGACATCGGCCGGGTCCTCCCCCGCACCCCCGGAGCCGCCTGGCAGAGCACCCGCACTGCCTGCCGGGCGCTCTGGGGCGTCCTGTTCCGCCGCATACCTGGTGTGCTGCATCCTCGCCGCCGAATTGCCGTACCTGGTCTCGTGCGCGGGGGACGAAGCATCCGCGCGCAGGATCGCGAATGCTGTCGACCGCGGCCTCCGGGAACGCAACCGCGCCGACATCCTGGCGTGGGACGCACACGTCCCGTCCGATGAGCGCACCGTGCGCTGGCAGGCCGCGGCCGCCCTGGCCCGCAAGTTCCGTCCAGGCCTCGACGGCCTCGACCAGCTGACCGCCCGGCGTCGCGACGCGATCCTGTCGTTGCGGCAGACCAGACGGCGGCAGGTTGCAGCACCGGAGCACACCGCCGCCTGCCCTGCCACGGACCCGTCCCGGCCGCAAGCGGATCCGCCCGGAACAGCGCGGTGAGCGCCCGGATCAGGATCTCCGTCGCGTCCGACCGGCCGCCGCACGCGCCGCTGACCGTCGCGTGGCGGACACGTCGCGCTGGCCCGCCCTACGCGGCCGACGGCCTGCCGCGTTTGCTGCGCCGCGTGCGCGGCGAGCGCTTCCGCCCTCTCCATTCCCTTCGTTGTCAGGACTCGACATGCACGACGCCCGACCGGAAACCGTTGGCCTCCACCACGACCGGACACTCCACGAACGAACCGGCCACGCCACCTCCGCCGGAAACCTCCGCTCGGCAGCAGGCCGGGAGGACTCCGCCGTCAGCCCGCACCGTCGCCACCGGCCCGTGCGCCGGCGCGTCCTCGTCCGCCGCCCGGGCGCCCGGCGGGCACGGCTGCATGCTGTCGCTGTTGCTCGCCGCGGCGGGATTGCCGGTGCTCGCCGTCGCGGCGACGACCACCGTGCCCGGCCGCGGCACGGGCTAGCCCGCCCGCTCGGCGCACACCGTCGCGTCGCGGGCCCCGTCCCGCGAGGGTTCGGCCGGACCGCGACCGCCGAGGCCGAAGGCGTCATCTCCGGCGACCTCGGCACGGGCTGGACCCGCGGCGACGACCGGGACGCGACGGTGGTGTTCCCCGCCGTACCCGCCCGCCCCGAACCGACTGGCGTACACGCCCGCCACGGCACCGGCGACACGCTCCGGTGCAGCGACTGCGCCCACGGCAACCACGACCCCAGCGCACGAGCACCGGGACCGGCGCCCGCCGCCCGGGGACCGGAATGGGCCGGTCCCGGCGCGCGCCTGACCACCTGCGCGTGCCCGCAGTGCCATTGCTCCAGCACGATCCTCACCCTCGCCCCCGCACAGACCGGTGGCGGCCGCCACCGTCTCCGCCGCATCCCCGAGCAAGCGCTCGCCAGCGTGTTCACGCCCGCCGTCGAACAGGCGGCGTCCGCGAGCGAACCCGGCCCGCCCGGGGACAGCGAAGGCGTGCCGGACACCGCCGGACTGCGCGCGGCGGTCCTCGCCGACACGGCCGCTCGAGATCCGATCGCGGCGGCCGCGCTGACCGCCTGCCTCGGACCGTCGGCCGAAGTGATGCAAGCCGTCCTCGACGGATTGATGCGACTGTGAGCCCGCACCGCGCCTCAGCGGCGCCGAATCCGCACACCGCGCGTTCGCGCCCGGCCGTGATCGCGCCGCGGCCGGTCACCCCGGCCTCCCTCACCCTGGCCGCGTCCGACAAAGACGCCTGGATTACTCGCCTCGACCCTCCCCCGCAGCCGGCCTCCGCCGCATCGACTTCCGACCGGCGGACTGCCGCTCCTTCCGCATCGACGCCTTCCATCCGGCTCGCAGCGCCACCGCGAATCTGCTGCGCGAAGCCGGGTACGCGACCGAGGAAATCGCGCAGCTGGACAGCGGAGAGTGGATTTGGCGCATCCGCCGAACGAACGATGACGTCAGCTGGGCGGTGCTCGCGTGGGCGAACCTGGCCCAGGCGTTCCGGGTCCCGACCGCGGTCCTGGACCGCGTCAACCCCGCCAGGATCCTCGACCTGCCCAACGGCATGGGCGTGCCGCCCGACCAGCTCGCGGCGGTGCGACGCGAATGGGTCCTGTTCACGGGCAGCTTCACCGTCGCCGCGGAAAAGTTGCTCCAGTTCGAGAAGAACCACTGCGGCCGCCGCGAACCGCCGCAGCCGCCCGCCGCCTGACCACCGTCCGCGACCGGGCAGGCCTGGCGGCCGCACACTGCGGACACCACCGAACAAACGTGCTGTGCAACGGGAATCCCGGCCGGTATCCTCGATTACAGGTGCCCAACTGTGCAGCCGACGAGCGGGGAGGCTCGATGACCGCCGTTCTCCACGACTCCGAGATAAGCCCGCTGGCGCAGGCGATGAAGTTGCACGCGTTCCTGCTGGGCGGCGGGCAACTCGGCCCGGTCGGCGACCTGCCCGGCCTCGCCCTCGACCCCGGCGAATACACCGTCGGGACCCTCGGAGCCGTGCTCGGCTACGCCCGCCTCCGTTCCGCGGTGCCACAACCTGCCCGCCCGGGGACGACCACCGTGATCGCCGGCGACTACGCCCACGTCGCCGGATGGGCGATGGGAGCGGCGCTCCGCGGCACGCTGCAGGTGGCGGCCGACCTGCGCTCACGCGCCCCGCGATGGTGTCCGCAGCCGTTGGTGGCGGCGGCGCTGACGACCCGGCGGCTGTGGACCGAGGTCATCGAAGCGGGCCAGCCGAGACGGCACTGGGTCAACTACGAGATGGTGACCGGCATGCGCCTCGCCGGAGACCGTCTCGAACTGCACTTCGTCCACGCCACGTCGATGGCGCTCACCGGGCCGTGGGCGCCGTGGTGCGCCGCGTTGGTCGCTCATTACCGCTACGGCGCCTGGGCCGCCCAAGCGGTCCCGTCGCTCAATTCCGTTCTGCCGTACCGCTGACCGTTGCGGGCCGCACGAACCTCGCGGCCCGCAACCGCAGCCGGACCCGGGCAGCGCTCATTTTCCTCGAACGAACGCCGGGCACCAGGCCTCCGACGGATTCGCCGTAATCGCGCAACCGCGAAATCCGGATTCGTAATCTGATCGCGTCCGATCAATTCCTCTTCTGATGCGAACGCGGTCATTGTCATGTTGAATCTGAACGGCGGCGGGATCGAAACCCTCCTCCAGGCCCGGGAGGACATTCCGTACGCGGACACTCATCTCGGGAGGCTGTGCGGCCCGCGCAATATCAGCGACATCAGCCGCGTGCTGGCCGCGGGTTTCCCGACCGGGGTGGACAACGACGTTTTCTGCAACTGGAGTCTCGCCCGTTTCTCCGCGCAGATCGGCAGGATCGAGGAAGCCGTGTACGGCCGCAGGCTCGGCACCCGCGAGCGACTGTCGCCGCTGCTGACCGCGTCCTTCCGCGGCGCCGACTCGCCGGGGTTCGGCGGCTTCACCGCCGTGCGTCTTCCGCCGATCGACCCGAACCTGTTGTTCGTCACCGTCCCGGACGTGGTCGCCGACGCGCAGGCCACCCTGCGCCGCTTCCTCGAATGGGCGCCGATGCTGATGCACCTGCCGGTCGCGTACTGCGTGCAGGACGGCGCGGCGCAGGCGGGCATCCCGTGGGACTGGCCTAACCTGAAATGCCTTTTCATGGCCGGGTCGACCGCTTACAAACTCGGCACGGAGATGGCCGACATCTGCCGCGAGGGAAAACGCCGGGGACTGCACATCCACTGCGGCAGGGTCAACAGCAGGAAGCGAATCCGTTACCTCCTCGGCCTCGACTACGTCGACTCCTTCGACGGAACCTCCTTCAACCTCTGGCGGGACGAGAAACTGCCCTGGGCGCTCGAACTGGCGGCCGCGAAAGAATTCCAGCTGGTTCTTTGCCCGGAACCACAGCGCGCCGGAAACGATGCATAATCCGACAACCCGCTTTTCTCTGGAAACTAGGTTTCCCGCAGGGCTTTCGCCCATTGATTCCGTTCCGGAACAACCGAGGGAAATCGTCAATGTTCACAGCACAAGGAACGACGTCGATCGTGACCACCACCGTCCGCGTCGTCGGCGCGGTCGAGACCCGGATCGACATCAAGGACGCGGGCACGACGCTCGCGGAAGTCCGGCTCATGCTGGGCCGGGTTCTGCTGCACGTCCACGGCGCCGTCGCGGTCAAGCACGTCGCCGCGATCTGGCAGGACGCGGGCTTCCACCGCGACCGGCTCGCGCCCGCCGTCGCCGATCCCCAGCGCGGGGCGCTGATCGACGGCTGCCAGGTCGGGACCGTGGCCCGCATCGGCTGCGACGCGCCCGCGCGCTGCGACCTCATCCCGCGCACCGCGAAGCTGCCCCGGCACATCCGGATCCAGATCGGCCCCTTGGTCTGGCAAGTCATGGACCGCGCCGCCTACGACAGCACGCGCGCGGCATGGGACCACGCGGAGACGCTGGTCCCCTGACCGCCCGGGCCGGGACCTCCGGGTCCCGGCCCGCTGTCCACAGCTCCCGGGAGTTGTCCACAGATTTCGTTCCGCTCATCCACACCTCGCCCCGCCGTGACAACGTCGGACTCCGCAACCCTCATCACCCGCAGAAGGAGAAAAACCCGTGCACGCATGGACGATGACCATCGGAAACCTGGAACAGACCGGCGAGGCGGAAACGCCCGCCGAAGCCTGGAGCGCCGTCCACGCCGCCGCCGCGGCGGCAGTGCGCGACGAGCACGTCGACACGGTACGGCTCGCGGTCGGCGACCAGCAGGCGACCGTCCGCCCCAGCCGGACCGGCTACCGCTCCGCCGATGCCGTGGCGCTGCTCGACCTCATCAGGTCCGGCGAAGCCGTAGTCGTCGAAGCTCACCGGAACCCGCCGACCGAGGACGCGGACTGACCGCAACCTCGCCTCCGCCCTCGCCGCGTACTGTCCTGCCGACGGAGAGATCGCTCCCGCGTCGAACCGCGCAAGCCGACGGCGCGGGCGTCCGGCTCCGCACCCGGGCAGTCTCCTCGCCCGGCGAGCCGGCCGCAGCGGCAACACGGTTTTCGCACGGTCCCGGCGAGGTAGCGTCATCGCATGTCGAACTCCGAGCCCGAACGCTGGACCGCCCGCGAACGCGACGTCGTCGCGAGGAAACTGACCTTGGAAAACCTGGCCGATGTCCTCACCTGGGTGGCCGCCCGGGGCGGGGAGGTGACATGGAGCGGCGTCGACGCTGGCGGCTACGCCGCACTGTCCATGCACACCAAGGACGGCGAGACCAACGCCGCCGTCGGCGACTACGTCGTCTTCGACCCGACGCAGCCGGGCCCGCCCGTTGACCGGTGGAGGATCCTGTCCGCGCAGCAGATGACGTACGAATTCGAGCAGTAGCCCGCCTCTATCCGGCCGGGACGGGCTCGATCGTATCGAGGCCACGCTCCTTCCGATCCCTCTCGCCAGTGACCTCGACAGGGACCGGCCTTCCGGCCGAGGCGATGCTCGTCGGGAGCACCACCAGCGTGACCGTGGTGACGATCCCTGCGCATCGAACGATCGCCGCGAAGCCGGGAACGCACCGGACCCCACCGCAAGGACGCACCCGGACCGGCCTCGGATCGCTGGCGCGAGCCGGGAACGCGCCGATACATCTTCGAGAATCCGCAGCGCGACTGGCATCCTTCCCGCCGCGCGAAGTCCCTCGGCAAACCTGTCCTGGCGTTGCCGGATCGGGCCACGTCACGTCACGATCCGTCGGCAACAAGCCGTCACCGACAGGGCGGCGCGATCCAGACGCCGAAGCACACACGGACCGAGGACGATCGAACGCCCGCGCAGCCAGGCTCGCGATCCGGAATCGCCCGTAACCGCGCAGAACGCCGGTTCCCGCCGCGTAGCGTCCGGCGTATCAAACCCGTTGAGATAACGGGAAATACGCGGCAACCAGCCGACGGCAATCCGGGCCTATGAATCTTCGAGGGCCACGCCATCGCATCACCACGCGCGCGCCGAGAGCGAGCAGTCATGCACAACTAGCACGTGATCCACCCGGCCAAGTCCCTCCGCAGGCATGCCTGGCCGGACCCGCCTTCTCGGCCGGCGGCCGGGCGTGCGGCAACCGCCGTCGCTGCAAACGCCGCACGTAGGCCGAGACCGACACGATCAGTCGGCGAAGGAGGACACGAGGACCGCCGACAACCAGAAACCTTCAAAGGAAAGGACAAACCATTGAACGTCACCACATCCAGCGAGCCCCAGGCCCGTGCGCCCCTGTCCGTCTTCACCGGCCCGCTGCTTCGATGGCTGTTCCGGGCCCATCGCCCCGTGCTCCACCGGTTCACCCCCGGCGGCAAGGCCCGATGCCGTCGCACGAAGTTGGTCCGCCGGGTCGACCTCGACTACGCGCTGGTGCCGCGCAGTACCGAGTCGGACCGGCTGTGCTCACGGCCGGGCTGCCACCCGATACTGCCCGCCCCGGGACGCCGCGCGGGCCACGACGAGAGTGCGTGAGCGATCACGACCGAGGACTGCCCACACCCGCCGAAACGCTCGCCGGTCGGCAGGTCGGGAAGCAGCATTCCTCTGTTCGTCCAGAAGGCGAGCGGAATCCACGCTGACCTGACCCGGAACGTCGAACGGGACGGGCGAACGCGGCGCATCCTGCCCCAGGCGGCCGTTTCGCGCACCCCGCGAACGGCCGCCCGGCACGGCGAATGCAACTCGGCCAGCACATCGGATGGCCACCGAACCGCAGCGTCCGGGCACTCGTCGGCGAACTCCGACCCCGCCATCAGTGCGCTGCGCAGAAACCCGTGAAGCCACAGCGAATCCCCGTCGCACAGACCGCCGGCCCCAGCGGCGGCGACCGCAACCCCCATCACTCCCGTCCGCCCGGGCAGCGGACTCCGCGACGGCCGCCAGCGCATTCTGCGGATCACGCGCGCCGGTTATCCGGCTCCCCTTTCCTTAATCGCACAATCGGACACTAGGCCACGTCTACGTTAAAAGGACAGCGAGCCCCGAATGTAGCCGGGTTCGCCGCTTCCGTGCCTGTCATAGCAGCGCAGACGTCCATCCAGAAAGGCCTGGCCGTGTCCGATGCCGACAAGTCCCAGGATCGTCCGTCACCATTGTTGACAAAAGGAAACAAACGACTGGACGAGATCGGCGCATTCAAATGGTCGATTCCCGCACTGTCGACGCGCATTGACGGAAAGACGGTCACGACATGCCCGGCGGCAGGCGTTTGCGCGAGCATGTGTTACGCGACCCAGGGAAGCTTTCGGTTTTCCAATGTCCTGAGTCGGCACCAGGCCAATCTCCGGTTCGTCATGGAGGACCTCGCCGGATGGGAGAACGCGCTGACAACCGAACTGACAGCCCCGCGCTACAAGGACAAATGGGTCAGGGTCCACGATTCCGGGGACTTTTTCAGCGACGATTACACCGAAGCGTGGCTGCGCGTGATGCGCGCCAGCCCCGATACCGGTTTCTACGCCTACACCAAGGAGGTCAGCCGGTTCAAGCGATTGGTCGAGCCCAGCCCGCCCGCCAATTTCCTCTGGTGTTACTCCTTGGGAGGCAAGGAAGACCAGCTCGTCGACCGCGACCGCGACCGGGTCGCGGACGTCTTCCCCGACGAGGATTCCATCGCGGCCGCCGGCTGGCACAGCCAACTGGGCAACGACCTCTTGTCCGTTCTCGGCCCCGCGCCGGTCGGCATGTCGGCGAACAACATCCCCCGGTTTGTCAAGAAGATGCGCGGCCGCCGGTTCAGCGAGCTTCAAGCGGAGCTGACCGAGCGGAAGGCAGCGCGCCGGACGGCGGAACAAGACGAATGACTCCCACCCTGCGGGTACCGCCTCGCCGCACGCAGGCCGCGCAACAGCCCTCATTGCCAGCCAGGCCTACAGGACCGTGGCGAGTGCCCGGCGCACGACTTGCGGCAGTCGCCCGCCAGGACCCTGACTGGCATTCCCGCGGAATACAGAAAGCGCGGCCCGACAGCGGGTCCGTCCGACGCCTCTCCGGCCCGCACGCGGCGGACAATTCCACGAACCGGCCGAGCTTTCGGTGCCTCGCGCACGTTAGTCAAGAAACGCCCGCGGCGGCCTCGCCGTCGCCATAACCGGAAAAGCCGATAGTCAGCTTTCGTAGAGTTATTCAGGCCGGATTCGAGAACAATTCGGACGGGATCCGGATCATAGCGCATCAGCACGAAAGGAAAGACATGCCCACAATCGTCAACGATCTCCCGAATGCGGACGAACTGATCGACGGGCTCGACCTGGAACGTGAAGGCGAGGCGATCCGCAGCAGCGGATGGTGCCAGCAACAACTCCTCTTCAGGACGGCGACGCGCTGGTTCGAACACGCGCGACACCCAGTCGGCGGGGTGATCGCCTTCGTCAGCCCGGGCCCCTCGCATCTGCCGGACCACGAGTTCTGGCGGCAGAGCAACCTCATCGACTCGGCGGCGGACTTCGCGTTCACCGGCAACGAAGCAGTCCGGGCGCTGGCCGACTTCCTGACCGACGACCAGACGCGCGGCGACTTGTTCCCCGAAGGGAGGCGCCCGCACACCGGCTTCGCGTCAACTTCGGCCTCGGTCCGATGCCCGCAGCGGCACCAGGCCTCCACCGGGCGGAAGACACTGTGGTGCTCATGCGAATCACCGCGCCTCAGCACCTGCCCTGGGAGTACTGGTCGGATGCCATGGAACAGAGCGAACGGGAGGAGTCGACCGCGTTCACCTACGAGCAGATGTTCGACGCCATCCGCCACTGCTTCTCCTGAACGCATGCCGGTGCCGCGCGGGCCGGACATCGCTCGTCCCGCGCGGTGCCGCGCGTTCCCGCTCTGCCCGCCCGAATCCGGAGCACGCCACCGGCAGCACCTTTCACTCCTGCGACGCCGGTCAGACGGAACGTCCGGCTCGCCGAGACGCCTGAACCGCAGCGCCTGCGGCTTCACGGAACGACCACGGCCGGGAGCCTTCCGCGCCCGGCGGCGCGGAACCGCACTTCGCCGCAGCGCCCATCGGCCCCATCGCGCATTACCCCCGATAACGCCGGTATGCCCTTCCCGGGACACCCGGGGGCATCGGCACCACGTCAGAAAGGACCCTCATGTCCCGCACCGTCTACGGCCACCCCGACCTCGACAGCCTCCTCGCCGCAGCCGGGCTCGACACCGCAGGTGCGACCGTCCGCGCCAACAGCGCCGATTGGCTCGTGATCAGGCTGGCGTCGTACTGGACCCAGCACACCCGCGCCGACGCCGGCCGGATCGTGTTCTCCAGCATGCAGCCCGTGCCGTGGCTGCCCCCGACGCACGAGCACCGCAGCGGGCTCCTGGACGACATGGCACTCTTTGCCGTCGCGTGCGTCGACACCGTCGAAGCAGTGGGCAAAGCCGTCGCCGCGGACCCGCTGCGCAACGCCTACTTCGGCGGAGAAGCACCGGACGTGCCGGTGCGCGTCGATTTCGACGTCGAACCCCCGCGCCCGACACCGGACGGCGCCGGGACCGGCCGCACCGTCGCGCTCATGCGGATCACCGCGCCCCAGCACATACCTGCGCGGTACTGGCCTTCCGACATGGAAGAAGGAGGGCAGGAAACGTCGACCTCGCTCGACTTCGCGCACGTGCTGACGTCGGTCAAAGCCGTCCGGGCACCCTGGCAGGACTGACCCGCGCGCGACGACGCTGCCCCGCCGCGCAGGCACGACAGGGCAGCGTCCCGTGTTGCGGAAGCAGCGCCGCGCACCCGGGTTACGGGCCGTCGCCCGCCGCGCGCGGTCAGGCGGCGCGCGCCGTCCCCGGTTCCTCCGGACCGGCGGCCGGACCGCGCGCGTCCACGCCGGATGCCTGCCGGGAGACCCGCGGAACGCGGGCAGCGGGCGTGGCCGTCTTTCCCTTGGCGGCGCGTTTCTTCGGCGGCGGCGACTGGTTGACCGGGAAGCTGCGCAACCCTTGCGGCGTCCACCCCGCCGTCAGCGCCGCCGCCCACTTCTCGCGCCAACGCTCTAAGCGAGCGTCGATCTCCTCCTCCGCCGCGGCATGGATCTTCGCCGCCTTGGCGTCCGCCGCCGCACGCAGCGCGTCGGCTTCGCCCGCCGCCGCAGCCGCGACAGCCAGCTCCGCCAACGCCTCGATCTGCGGCCGGAAAGCATCGATACCGGCCTGTTCTGCTTCTGTCCTTATCTGTTTTTCCCCCATGCCCCGATGGTAAGCCCGATTCGCGACAGACGCCGCCAGCCCGCCCGCGAGCACCCGTTAGCCGGAAACAACACCCACCCCGACCGTTATTGTTATTCGTGTCGGAACCAGCGGCGCGGCCCTGAGGAATCCGACGACATCAGAAACCGACCAGGAGGTCATCCCATGGATCAGCCACGTCCGAAACCGGTTGCCGACGGCCGATTCCCGGCCCCGCGCAGCATCGAAACCGGCGCGTGATGGGCGGCATCAGCGTCTACGTTCTCCAGAGCGGTTCCGACCTGACGGCCGCCTTCGAGGCCGCGCGCCAGGCAGCCGCAGCCAAGGTCGGCTGGCGCCCGGACAGCGGCACCATCGCCACCAAACAGGACGTGACCGCCGTGCGCACGGACGCCATGCCGATCGGCCCCGCGCGGCTGCTGGCCGGGCAACTCCTCGACCGCATGGACGCACGCTATTGCGACCACTACGACGTCCAGGCCGCAGCCATCCCGATCTGCGACACCTACGGAGGCACCGTCACCGCCTGGCTTCTGTTCGCCATGGCCTGCGACTGACCCGCCTCGTCACCGGAGCCGCCGCGCACCGGCTCCGGCCCCTATCCGACAACGAGACAAGGAGAGACCCCCGCAGTGGACAACGCCACCGCCATCGCCCGACGAGACGAAACGCTGTTCCGGCTCGGCTCGGGCCCGCTCTTCCCCGGCATCCCCGACCAGACCGGGACAGGCGTCCCCTCGACCGACGGCAGCCGCCGGACCGTCCCGCTCTTCCGGACGGAAGTCGCCGAACTGGTCGCGATCCGGCTCAACGCCGCCAGCGACCAGGACCAGACAGCCACCCGCGCCCAGTGGTACGGCGACGCCCTGGTCCTGCTCGACGGCCGCTACGAGCACACGCCCGGCTTCGAGCCCGCAGTGATCCGCCCCGACGATTACGGCCGCTACCTGATGCCCGGCATGCCCTGGACGCAGGAACACCCCTCCGAAGCCCTCGCGGGCGCCCGCGACGACCACGTCATGACCGCACTGCGCATCCTCGCCCACTGCGACGGCATCCACGACGCCGACGACCGCGACTGGCTTTTTCGACACGTCGCCGGAGGCCGCGACGCGGACGAGAAGATCCTCGCCCGCGTGCACCGCGCCGCCGAGGAACTGCACCGCCAGCTCGGGGCCGCCGGCCGCGGGAACCGGCCGCCCGTCCTGTGCCGCGAATGCGCGCGACCGTTCCCCGGACTCCTCGGGGACGCGGCACCGAGGCCCTTCCGCTACTGCACGGAAATTCCCACCAGGCTCGAAGATTTCATCCCGTTCTTCGACGTGCCCGCGCCGTTCCCGTTGGAACACCGCGGTCTCTTCCGCTACTGCGGCCCCGGGCCGTGCTACTGCGCGCCGACAACGCCTGAGGGCGAGTGGCTGCTGAGCATCGGGTACCGGTGCATGCAAATCGAGGAACTGCTGGCGACGCAGGGAAAGAAGGTCCTGCACTGCGGCTCTTGCAACGCTGCTGCCATCACGACCCCGGGGGACGAAGAACAGTTCTGGGCCGAGCATTCCCCGTGCCCGCCTCTTTCCTGCGAAAGCTAGTCGGGCTCGACAGCACGCCTCAGCGGTCGGCCCCGCCCCGTCGCGCAGCCGGACAGGCGACCACCGTCCCCGTCGGAGTCCAGCGGCCCGCCGCCGTGTGCACGCCGCTTCCGGCTCAGCGACTCCCTTTCCTCGCGAACCCGTGCGAGCCGGGATGCACCGTGCCGCAACCGGAAAACGGCGCTGCGACAACCCGTAACGTCATCGGTGTCGACAACAACCTCGGCCTCGCCAGCCGCCCGACACCGTCGGAATCGGCCGCGAAAACAGGAGAATCCATGAACGAAAACAGTATGCCCGAATCCTCCCCGGAGCCGACCACCCCTCGCGCGGACGCCGCTCGCAGCGAACGCCGTGACGCCAACAGGTCCGTGCCAGTCCGGTGGAACATCCGCCCCCGCGACGGCGACGAAGGCGAGTTCCATCCGAGCAACGAGACCCTCCGCGAGCAACTCGAAATGCTGCTCCGCGCACGGGGAAAAACCATCGAATGGTGCCTCTGGTGCAAAGAACTGATGTTCGCGACGCCCGACGAGCGAGACGCGTTCTGGTCCGATCACAGCGGTTGCGTGCCGTTCTGACCGCCCCGGCACCGCGACCATTCCCGGCCCTTGCGGCGCAACGGCAGCCGGCCGGACGGACTTCCTCAGGCCCCAGAGCCGTGCCCGGCCGGGACGGCACAGACGACAGGACAAGGAGAAACAGCGTGTACCAAGCAGGACTCACCGTGGAAGTACCGAGGCGACGGCCGACCCCGGGGCTCCCGCAGACCGAACGCGGAGTGGTCCTCCACTCCGGCCTAATGTGGCACCTGGTCTTCTTCCCCGGCGACCCCGACCGGCTCGCCGATCCCTTCGGCCTCGACCCGGTGCGCATCGTTCCCACCGGCGAGGTCATCGCCTCATGGCACTTGCGCAACTGCGATCCGGAATGGGTGACCAGCACCTGGAACCACCTATCCGAATCCGGCCCGGGCGTTCTGGGGGCACCCCACCTCGTGCAACTCTGGGAACTCGCCGCAGAAGCCGCCCGCTTGAAGACAACCGCTTCCTGAGCACGGCAGAGACCGTCATGCGATGGCACGTCGCCGCCCGACCGCACGACGGTCTCTGCCGTTGTTCCCCGCTGTCCCAGCCTGTACAGCCGTCATCCCGGACCCGAACGACCAGCAGCTTCAGCAACCGACACAGCCCTTTGCGAGCGAGAACAGACGACCAGAGGACGTATCGAACCCGCCCGGGCCGTCGCGAGCAAGCTCCTTCGGGCTCAGCGCGTTCACTGCTTGCAGCCGCCGTCCGCAGGCGTTGCACACGGCGCCGTAACCGGAAGGCGGCTCTTTGACCGCCCGTAGCGTTCTCGATGTCGGCACCAACATCGACACTCACGAGCCGCCCGACAACGTCGGCACCGGCATGGAAATCAGGAGAATCCATGACCAGCACCAGTGTGCCCGCCTCCGCCCGGAGCCGATCACCCCGCACGCAGAACCCACTCGACGCGAACGCAGCGACGACGGCCGATCCATCATCGCCCGGTGGAACATCGGCCTCCCGGACAGCGAAGGACGGCAACGTCAAGCACGGTTCGAAGTCCTCTACCGCAAGGCAGTCGGATACCAGGCCCAGCTGACCCACACGAGCACCACGAACGCCCCTCAGCGAGGCAACCCGCCGCTTCGGACCAACCACGCCAGGGAACACCACGGCGCGCACGTC
The DNA here is from genome assembly GCF_045278895.1 of Amycolatopsis sp. WGS_07. Taxonomy (NCBI): domain Bacteria; kingdom Bacillati; phylum Actinomycetota; class Actinomycetes; order Pseudonocardiales; family Pseudonocardiaceae; genus Amycolatopsis; species Amycolatopsis sp. WGS_07. The sequence continues at coordinate 2,021,139 of NZ_CP136053.1, forward strand.
GGGTCGCGATCCACGGCCTTCTTCCCCCGCTGACGCCCGATCGAACGCCGGGGCAGTCACGCCGAGCGCGTCGCCAGGCCCAGCGACATCACGCGTCCCGCACCCGGAGCATCCCCGAACACGGCGAAACGAGGAGCCCGGCACATCGTCGGCGGGCCGGCGGCCGAATGTCGATGGTTCCGGCCGGAAGCCCGCTCCGCCCCGACCGCTACGCACGCTGGACGCGCCTCGCCGCGTTGCGCATCCGCAGCCATGTCGACCGCGCCCGCACCTGGCGACCACGGAGGAATCCCATGCTGCCGCACTCTGCCGAAACACCCCCGGCCGACACCCCGGCCCCACCGGCCGACAACGCCCGCACCTACTCCCGCCGCGAATACTTTCTCGGCACCGTGCACGGGATAGCGCTCCCCGAACACGAGACCGGCCGCGGATGGGAACGGACCTCCTACGAACTCAACGTCGTTGACGGTTGGATCCGCACGCGCGAGGAGACAGACGACACCGGAGTGCGCTGGTCCGCCGCGACCACGACGCAATCCCGTGTCCGCGCCGTACTGGACGCAGCGCCCGAGCACGCCGACTTCATCGCAACCGCCCATCTCGCGTGGGTCCGCGCGCTGACCGCAGCCGCAGAAGACCGGCGTGCCCAATCCCAGCGCCGCGCTCTCGACAGCGCGCTGCAACGACACGGCCTCGCGCTCGAAGAACAGCAGCCGACCGCAGCGAGCGACCCGCGAGACGACGATCAACCAGCGCTGTTCTAGTAGCGACACCCGAGACGACAACACCGACACGCCGCGTGCCCCAGCCGCCCCCAGCACGTGCGTCGTCGCACAACACGACCGAACGGAACTACTGGGCGGCGTGTACGTCGCCAGCGAGTCCGGAGGACTCACGTCCTGCCCGACCGGCCCCCACGCTTATCGTCGCCGCTGGCCGCCAACAGCACCCACCGCATCGCCTCATCCGGCCCGGCCGGCGGAGCGTGCGCCCGTCGCAGCACGCGCCGACTCAGCGCACCGCAGCTGCCTCGGAACCCGACGGGCGCCCGTCCGGCACCGGGCACCGGTCATCCCCGCCGGGTCGCGAGAACCTGCGCGCCAGCGGCGTGCGTTGACACGGCGAACCCGTTGACAGCCCTGCATTCTACGCCAGCACTGGCCTCATCCGCGCATCACGTAATCCAGCAGAAGCGAGGCCGCGAACTCGTACATTCTGTGGTGTCGCGCAACGGCCAACGACACCCGAATTTGCAGTCAGCACAGCCGAGACTCTCCCGACGCACCGGCGTCGCGTGCACACCACGGCCGCTGATTCTCTACCTACAAACGAAAGGCACGAACATGAGCATGTGGACTGTGGAATCCCGCAGGATCGACGACCGACCCGACGCGGGCGGATGGCGTTCCGCAGACAAGAAGGTCCCCACGTTCCGGGTGGAGTCAGCGGGAGCCTGGGGAGCATGCGACATCGCGCACTCCATCCTGCTCGACGGTGACGACTTCACCCGCACGGTGATCACCGTGACCGGAGACGGCCCCGAAGGCTGGACCACGCACACCCGGACGACATGGGCCCCGGGATGGGACGAACAGCGCGTGATGGACGTGACTGTCTGGGCGTCGTTCCATTGGTACCGGGCCGAATCCGACATCACCTGGCAAGTGGATGCGGAGGACGAGGCCGACAAGTTCACCGCGTTCCTGATGGACGGGTCCGTCTTGGCCGCAGTCGCCAAGACTCCGCGCGGGCGATGGAAGATCGTCGCAAGCGACCACTGGGCACACTGGGCGCCCTCAACGCACGACAAACGTTTCGACGACCCGAAACAGGCCGCCGCGTTCGTCGCCCTCCGGATGGGCACCGCCCTCGTGGAAGGCGAGCCGGGCGACGACACCGACAGCTGATCACCGGCACGACCCGCCTATCGCTGCCGCTCCGCGAACGAGCCGCAGAAGCGGCAACCACGAGATACAGCGACAAGCGAGCAGCTACCCACAGGGTCGCCGCCCGCCGAGCGGCCGCGGTTACCCCTTACCCCAAGGAACAACGATGCCCGACACGTACGAAGTGACGATCGCCGTCCCCCCGGTCACGACCACGCTCGACCTGTCCGCCCTGATGAACGAGAGCTACGCAGGCGTCCGGCTCATCAGGATCAGCTACGTCCATGAGCGCTACGTCCCGAAAATGAGCGGCCCGGTACTGCACTTCCGCATGCAGGACAGCAACGTAGTTCTCGCCAAGCCCGACACGGAAGGCTGCCGTCTGGCATGGCAGGCAAACGACGAAACAGCGGTCGTCGACGAGGACACAGACGACTGGATGCGAACCATGTGGCACGAACTCGAAGACCAGTTCCAAGGCACGTTGCTGCCGGACTTCACCGCCGCAGCAGCGCGAGCTGTGTCCGCCGCGCTCCGCCTGTGAACCCTGACCGTACCGCCAGGAATGCCGATCAAGCACTGCGCGTTCCCCTCTCCACGCCGCACTGCACCAAGCCCCGCGTTCGCCCGGCGCGGGGCCTGGTGCTTGTGCATCGGCCGCTAGCTGCGCGATCCGCTCGGAACGAACTGCCGGGTGCGCCGAGCCGCTCGGACATCTCGGTGACAGCCCAGAAGCACCGTTCAGCCCGCACGCGAGCGACACAGCCGCCGTCTCCAACGCCAGGAAAAGAAGCGCTCCGTGCCGTCCGCGCCCGACACCGGTTGCGCCGAGGTGAGCCGGGCCCACGCGACGCCTCTTCGCAGTCTTCCGCCGCCGGCTACGCCGCACGCGCCAGCCACACCCGCTCGTCGATACCCGGCGGCCGTCCGTCGAACCGGGCGGCACAACGGCTTCGCGATGGCCTCCGGCGCCGTCGGCCTGCGTGGCCCGCCACGCCAACAAGGACAGCGGTCAACGCCCTGGACCCTGCGCCCGCCCGGTTCGTGTAACCGGAAATATGCCGCCCCCGCGCCGGTAACGTCCGTCGTGTTGGAAGCAGCGCAGACACGCCAACCTTCCAATACTTCCCTGATTCGGCGGCCCGTCCCATTCGGCGACAAGGGCACCGCCGAGGTCTTTCCCTTCCACAGAAAGAGCAGCGATGAACGGCGACGACTTCACCATCGAGCGCGTCCGCGTCCTCAGCGGATGCACCAGCCCGGAGACCGCGCACCTGGTCCACGACTACCCCTACGGCAGCCTTCGCTGCCAGCGCCGCACCTGGATCCACACCGCCGAGAATGGACAGCACAAGAGCATGCAGCGGTTCATGTACCAGACCACCAACCCGAAGCGATCCAGCACGTTCTGGAACAAACCACATGCCTCTGCCTACTCCATGTTCACGGTGATGTACCTGGACCAAAACGACCACGTCGACCACCGAAGCCTGGGCTTGGGAGACCGCCCCGCACGCATCGTGCGGATGCAGCTGATGGGGATCGACGAGCAACTCACCGGACACGACCGCGCCCGCTGGGACTTCCTGTACGCATCCTCGCGGCGATACGCGAAGCAGTGGGACGAGTGGGAAGAGACGTTAAACGCACTCGCCGAGCACATCCGCACGACCGGCACCGACCCGAAGATCGTCAACGGCGAGTTCTGGGAAACCCCGACCGGAAACCGCTTCCTCGGCTACGACGTCGCGGCGTACATCGTCTCCGCGCGCAAACTCGCAGCAGGGCAGCCGATCGTGGACAACAGCACTCACTAGCCATCCCTCGCCGCGGGCCCGGCACAAGCCGCAGCGCCGGGCCCCGGCGGAAACGAGACGTGCCAGACCGCGTCACGTCCGGCAGCACGAACAACGGCAGAGGAAGAGAAGCGATGAACCAGCGACGGCCAACCGACAACTGGAACGGCGAATGCTACACCGACGGGTGCACGACAACCGGAGCCCAAGGGATCCCGCTGTGGGGCGGCGGCGGACACCGATGCAACGACTGCAACGACGCGATCGCCGTCATGGCACCGGATTTCGTCAGCGGCATGACGGATTCCGATGCCTACAGCCGTCGAGTGCGCACGATCACGACGATGGACGCGGACACGCTCCGGCGCGAAGCCGCACCGTACTTCGCTCGCAAGAACAAAGCCCGAGCAGCGTTCGAGCGGATGGCGGACGCCATGGGCGAGTACGAGGCACGCGAGGCACTCCAAGCCCTCTTCAACGCGCGCGACCTGGTCACCGAGATCACCCCCGTCAACTGGTGGGCGGCGTACCGCCGTTCGCGTGCCTCCGCCGCAGGACCGGCTGACGGCGCACAGACCGACAGCGTCCCTGACTCAGGCAGGCCAGACGGTCCGTGAACACAACTGCGGCCGATCCCAGCGATCGACGGCTTTACGTCGCTGCCTGCGGTGACGTGGCGGGAAACCGAGAGAATCGACGATCGAACGGAGGAACCCGATGGTTATGAGCGTAATGTCCGAGCACGCCAAAAGCCTGCTTGTCTACGGGCCGCCGGAGCTGTACACGGCGGCCGAAGCGGAGTACGAACTGGACGGCTGGGAAGCCGTGGACAGCCCCTACGTGTTGGCCATGGGGGGCGGGTCCGGCGGCTACTTCGGAATGCACGGCAGCCGCGCCGAAATCGCGGCCGTTCTGAGGCGGGCACTGGAACAGGTGGATCGGTCTGACCTGCCGGCATCCGCCCTCACGTTGGCCCTTGAGTAGAGACCACGACGGAATCGAGACACCACCAGACCCCGCGCCCACTCGGCGCGGGGTCTTCTCGTGTGGACGCCGCACGGACAGCTGCGCCGGGCCGTGCAATGCTGACTTACCCGTCATGCCGAGCAGCACTGACTCTCGCACGGCACTGTGAGGGAGTCTCTGCGCTTGCAGACGTCGAGTGCAACGGCCAAGCCGCGTTCGACGCCGTTGTGCGCGGCCGCCGGCACCAAAAGTTGCCACAGCCGCGCCCTCCGCCGCACCGACCTAATCCCGGTGGCGCGAGGCCGAAACCCTCGCCGATACGACCAGGTTCAGCAGCTGCGCATGCTGAACCGGCGAGCCCCGACCACGACGGAGCGCTCCACCAGAACGCTCTCTTGGCATGTCCTTGCTGCGGCGACATTGTCCGCGCTTGCGCCCGTTCGCCAGGCACGAACCCATGCCGCCGATCAGAACCTGCGCCACCGCGTCGGTGCGGATTCCGGCCGGACGAACGTTTCGCGGGCGCACTCACGACACAGCCTGGTCAGGAGAGCAAGATATGGAAAAAGGTAAACCTTTTTCCCCAGGCCGCTGCGCGACCTGGCAGACTGCCCTTGCGGGCAGCCTGAAAAACGCAGCCTCAGGCCGGCGGGCCGCAGAGTAGCCTCGAACGCAGACCGCCGAGCGAGGAACCGGACGACCGGCCCTTCGCCCCGCGGGACGCACAGCAAACAGAGATCCGTCGGTTTGGCCCACCCGGAACGACGTCGGGAACGGCGCTCGCAGCGCCGCCCCGAAGACCGGTGTTGGGGGGCCAATGACGAAGGGTGCGGGGTACCGCGAACACTCAAGCAGAGGGCGTCGGGAGAAGCGCGGCGCCCCTCTCCGATTCGACGACACGGAGTGGGCGGTCATCGTCCAGGTCGCCGCGCTGGCAGGAATGAGACCGTCCGCGTGGGTGGCGCAAGCCGCCTACGACACCGCACTGCGCGAACACCTCGGCACCGGCACCGACCGGCAAGCCGCCGCCGCGCTTCTCGAGGAGCTGCGCGAGCACCGCCGCGTGCTCGCCAACATCGGCGGCAACGTCAACGACCTCGCCCGCGTCGCGAACTCGACCGGACAGTTGGAGCATGCCGCCGCGTTGGCGACGGTTCTTCGGCTGGTCGCCAACGTCGTTCACGCCGCGGACACGATGCTCACGGACGTCCGGCGCCGGTTGCTGCCGTGATCGCGAACGCGAACCGCGGGTGGCGCCCGTACGGACTGCTCCGCTACCTCTTCGGGCCAGGGAAGAACGAAGAGCACAAGAACCCGCGCGTCGTCGCCAGCTGGGACGGCGCCCCACACCTACACCACCCGCCGAAGCTCGGCCCGGGCGAACACGACTTCGACCTCGGACCGCTGAAGACGACCATGGAGGAACTCGCCGAAGCCGCCGGCCTGCCACTGAACAACCCGCCCCCGATCACTCCGGAGTGGGAAGCCCGGCTCCGGAAGGGCGACGTGCCGCCCGACGCACCGTCGTGGCTCAGGTTCTACCGCTACGACAAGAAAGAGGATCGGGTGGCCGCCTCGAACGGCTACGTCTGGCACACCCCGGTCCGGGCGCACCCGAGCGACCGCATCCTCACCGACGCGGAATGGGAGAAGATCGCCGAACGCCTGATGAAAGCGACCGGGATCCAACAGGCCGGATGCCGCTGGATCGCGGTCCGCCATGGCGACGACCACATCCACCTCGTCGCGACACTGGTATCCGAGACGACCGGGCGCCGCTTCCACCCGAGCAACGACTACCCGAAGATGCGCAAAGAGTGCCAGAAGATCGAACGAGAACTCGGCCTGTACCGGACCGCGGGAGCAGACAAGACCGCTCAACGGACGCCGACCCGGGCAGAGAAAGGCAAAGCCGCCAGGCTCGGCCGCCGCGAGACAGCTCGAGAACAGCTGCGCAGGATCGTCCGACAATGCGCCTCAGGCGCGAGCGACGGGGACGAATTCCTCGCCGCGCTCGCACAGGAGGGGCTCAGCCCTCGGACCACACATGACGCCGCCGGTCGTGTGCGCGGGTACACCGTGCAACTCCCCGGCGACGTCAACGCATCCGGCGACCCGATTCCATGGTCCGGCACCAAACTGGCCGCCGACCTGACATGGCCCAAACTGATCGAACGTTGGGCGAGCGTCCCGCCCGTCGACATCCCTCTGCCGCGCACCGGAGACACGCGCGTCGCCCCGGCCGATCGCCGACGTGTTCTGACAGACGCCGCTGATGCCGCGCGCAACGCGGCCGACGCGATCCGCTGTGGCTCGGAGGACCCCGCAGCAATCGCGCACGGCACAGGCGAGATGCTGGCATCCCTGGCCCGCGGACGCGAAGGACGCGAACTCGGTCTGCTGACCGACGTCAGCGAACGTTACGACCGCGCCGCGCGCACTCCGCACCGCGTTCTGCCCTCAGACTTAGGGCCTATCGCCCGCGACCTGCGCCGAGCGTCTCGCCAGATCGCCAGAGCGGGAGCATTGACCGGTCGCGGTTCCGAGAAAGCAGCCCTCGTTGCGCTCGTGCTCGCGCTCGTGGCACTGATCGCCGAGATAGCGGCCTGGCAGCAGACGCGCGGACAAGCACACCAAGCTGCGGCCGCGCGCGCTGCCGCCGAACGTCTGCCAGCGTTCGCGGAGTCCGCAAGCCCGGTCAGGGGCGGCCCGAGGACAATTCCAGTTCCCTCCGATGGACGCGCGCGGCCAACCCAGCGTCCTGTGCGCTACGTCGGTGTACGTCGCCGAGGCGATCCGGGACTGCGCCGTCCGACGTGACCGGGCTGGCGGGGATGCACCAGGGCCGCTCAATGTCGCGAAGGTGTCTTCGTCGGTCAGGAAGGCTGGTCGTCGGCGTCGGCCGTAGCGGCGGATTCCTAGGGTGGCGGATACCTTGCGCCACGCAGCCTGGCGAGGACTGGGGCGACCGCAGCCCAGACGTCACCAACACCTCGCTGATGCACGGAACGCACCCTCCGCCATCGTCCATGGCCGCAGGCCTTAGTCATCCAGTCCGAAATAGGCAATCTGCTCTGCTTCCTTCTCCCGACCGGGCTGGCTTTCCAGCCATTCGGCGAAATCACGACGAGCGTGGTAGTAGCCAGCGGCGATAGCGTTCCGGTACTCCTTCTCCGCTTCTTTCTCGCGACCCGGCTGCCTTCCGAGCCATTCGGCGTAGTCAAGAAATGTCCAGGCCCCGCCGTCGGCAACGCAGCCCTGGTACTCCTCTTCCGCTTCCTTCTCTCGACCGATCTGCTGGCCGAGCCAATGGGCGAGTTCTCGACGCGCGGAGGGGTCGCCGGCGGCGATGGCGGCCCGGTACTCTTTCTCGGCTTCTCCTTCGCGGCCAGGCTGCCGTGACAGCCTTCGAGCCAGCTTGCAAAGCGCGTGCGGGTCTCCTGCGGCGGCAGCAGCCCGATGCGCCTTCTCGACGTCGTTCTCGCGGCCAGGCTGTTTCTCCAGCCATCCAACGAACCAATCAAGAGTGAGTGGCGCCTCGTTGCGGTCTGTGAGGAGCGCCCAGAACTCTTCTTCGGCCTCCCCTGACCGGCCAGGCTGCCGCGACAGCCAGTCAGCGAACATGCGTCGGCCTTGGGGGCCTTCGGCTATGGCAGCCCGGTACACCGCCTCCACTTCACCCGCGCGGCCAGGCTGCCGTTCCAGACACCCAGCCAACAAGACGAGAGCAAAGGAGTAGCCGTCTGCGACGAGGGACCGGTACACCTGCTCCGCTTCTTTCACTCGGCCAGGCCGCCACTCCAGCCACCCAGCCAACGCAGCACGCGCAAAGGGATGGCCGTCGGCGGCGGCCTCCCGGTAGGACCGCCCGGCTTCTTCTTCCCGGCCGGGCTGTCTCTCCAGCCAGCGAGCAAGCTCGATCGGCGCGGAGGGGTGGCCGTCGGCGATGACGTCCCGCAAAATCTTTTCGATCTCTCCCGCGCGTCCGGGCTGCCTCTCCAACCACATGACGAAGCCACCCAGCACGAAACGGTGGCCCATGGGGATGGCATCCCGGTATGCCTGCTCAGCTTCCTGCTCACGTCCCAGCTGGTCAGCCAGCCATCGAGCCAGCGTTTCTAGCGCCTCGCCGGTGCCCGCAGCTCGGAGGAGCGCCTCGCCGTATTGGAAGTGGCCGCGATTCAGCGCAGCTCTGGCGACGTTGTGCAGGTCGTCAGGGGACGCGGTGTGCTCGCGCAGCGCGTTCCATACGACTTCCGTGGCTGAACGGGTGATCCGAGTGCGGCTGAGGTGCTGTTCGAGGTAGTCGGCAAGTTCGTAGGCAGCGTGCTCTGTGTCGGCGTCGTAGTCGCTGTCGATCGGTATGAGGGCTTGGACGCCTTGTGTGGAACGGAGCGGCTGCGTGGCGTAGGCGATCGCGGTGTCGAACCAGCCTGGCGGCAGGCTGGCCTGGCCACGTTCTTCGCGCCACAGCGCCGTGGCGATTGCGCGCAGCAAGGGGGCGGGCATGGGGCTGGCGTGGCCGAGGCGGCGCGCGTCTCCGGCGGCGTCGAGCAGCAACTGGTCCATGCGGGTCGACGCGGTGAGGTAGTGCTGGAGGATTTCGTGGCCCCCGGCGAGGGTTTGGGCGAATCCGATGCGGTCCGGGTCATCGAGCGCCGCCCCGAGACGGTCGTCGCCGGTGTTCGCGGCAAGTTCACGAGCTTGGTCGCGTTCACGCCGGGAGAAGTCGCGGGGGATGTCGTGCCAGCGCACCCACTGGTTCGCGGAGACGAGCAGATTCCGATTGTCGCTGAAATGATCTGCAGGCGCAGTGGCGTCGCGGAGCTTCTCCTGCCACAACGTCGCCACGACCACGAGAGGCTGCAGACTTCGGCTCGTTGCGCCATTGCGATAGCCGGTGGCCCCGAACAGGTCGCGCAGCACGTCCAGTGTGAGCCCTGCCCCGTCAGGGCCGAGGAAGACCTGCAATTCGTTGAGCCACAGCACGCACCGCCGACGGCCCAAGAGGTCGGACGCGGCCAGAGCGCGAAGCGCCGCAGCTGATCGAGGACGGATCACTGTCCACCCTGGCCCGAGAGCGTGGACTGCCTCGAACAGGGACCGGGTCTTTCCGGTCGACGGACCGCCGCGCATCACGATCATCGCCGACAGTTCGCCACGCGCAGCGGCACCGATGTCCGCACGCAGCAACTCGTCGTGATCGCGCAGCACGTAGGCGGGCAGTGACGGGATGCTGTTCGGGCCGCCGGGGAGAACCCGGCCGCGGCGGATGGCCGGATGCACGGTCGCCTCGGCCGGGGTGAACTCATCTAGCTCCCATACCGTGCAGTGGGCGGCCGCTGCAGCGGCCGCCCACCCCGCCGCCACAGGATCGGGTCTGCAATGCCTGCTGATCCGGTGCAACCGCAAGGCCTCTTCGCGCTCGGAGTCGGTGACGTCAAGCGCGGTGAGCAACGAGTCGAGGATGCCCTGCCCGCGCCCGTGACCAGGCTTGGCGATGTAGTTCTCGGCCGTCCCCTTGCTGCACGAAGCAAGCTCTCCGAGCTTCTCGTACGACAGTCTGCAGCGTTTCTTGAACTCGACGAGGAGCGCGCACAACTCCTGGGCTGCGGCGTGGTCCGGCTGCACCATCGCCACAGCTTCCCACCCGGTCGTCCACAGCCACACTCCGCACCTGCGCCGAAGGCAGTGCCGACAACGACGACCGCCGGATCGACGCGGCCATCCATCGCCCACGCCGTCGCTGTGCCCAATGGATGTGCTGACCGGCTCGGCGGCAGCCGTCATCGTGGAATCACGCCGACCGACTGGCGGCGGCGAATGCACGAGAGGCGGTGACGATGAGGCCGAAACAGATCGCGCTGCTCGCCTCTGCCGCGGGCGGCACAGCCCTCTCCTCAGCCCTGCCGACTTGGTGTGTCGTCACCGTGGCACTCGCCGGCGTCGCTCTCGCAGCAGCCCAGGTGGCCGTCACGCAGATCATCCGGCTCCGCCTCAGCGGCAAGATCGCCACCAGCGCGCACGCCGTGCGCGTGTTGGAGCTGCAGGACGGCGCCCGCGACAAGTAGCTGTGCACAGCCCCGGAACAGATCGAGGACGACTACTGGGGTGCCCCGCCAGCCGACGCGACCCGGCTCATGGCCACGGCGTACGCGCTCCGCCGGAAGCCGATCGGCACGCTCGACGCCGAAGACCTGCGGCTGCTGCTCGGCCAGCAGGAAGGCGTCGAGGTGCTCACCCCGTTGGCGTTGGCACAGCTCGAAGCTGGCCCCCTCGCCGAAGGCGATTTCTGCCCCGGCGACTTGTTCGAAGCAGTGCTGAAAAATCCGCGCAGCTACTGGACCGAACACCCTGACCAGCGAACGCGGCTGCAGAAGGTCATCGACGCGCTTGCGGCGCTCGGTGACCTTGAGGAACACGACGCGCCGCACGATTCCATCTGGACGGCCATCGGCCAGTTCCAAGCCGAGGGCAAATAACCCCTGCATCCGCAAATCGAAAGCAGTCGGTGCGAGCGGGCAGAGAGTGCGGCCGTGAGGCCGGTGTCTGGCGCAGCGCACAGCCTGGCGGGGTCCCGGGTCTGGGCGGCGGGGTTCGGAGGCTGCGCTGCCGCTCTGGTGCACGACCACGGTGGCGCTCACGTGCTCGTCACCCAGGTCATCCGGTTACGCGTCAGCCGTAAGATCACCACGAGCGCGCACGCTTTGCGCGCCATGGAGCCGCACAACGACTGTCGATTTCGAGACCGGTGACCGCGCCCGTCGCAGCTCGGGCAGGTCACCCGGTGGCGTCGCCAATTGCAGACAGACACCGTCGCGCGCATGGAAACTTCGCGAGAGATTCGAGTGCGGCTGCCGCACAGGGTTCAGGCGCATCAGTACGCGTCGATCGTGCACGCTGTCGCTGCGGTTCTCCACACCGCCGGCCTGATGGCCGGGTCGTCCATCGTGGTGGACAAGACGACCCGTGATGGCGATCTGAACGACTCGTTCGACCAATTCAGCGCCCTGTACCCGTGGAGTGACCGCTGACCGAGCGGCGTCACACGGCGGCCCGGCCCGGCCCGCGAGCGGACGGTCTCCGGCCAGGAAGCGGCGGGTGCGCTGGTAACGCCCGCGGCGTTCCTGCAGCAGACCGAAGTCGATCCGCCCGGTGGTGTCGTAGGCGACGACCTCCCCGTCGAGCACCCCGGCCCCGCGCTCGAAGGGACAGCAGCCGTCACGGACGCCGGAATGCCGGTCCGGATCACGAGGACCGTCGCGTACTCCTCAAATGTCTCCATGCAGGGGTGCCGGGTGCGCGTTCGAAGTAGCTCAGCTCAGTGGCTGTGCTCCTGGCGCGGGGCAGGTGGCTTGCGGCTGCCCCGTCCGTACAACGACAACCTCGTGGCTAGGTAAGCCAGGTATCCCAGGAGCACAGCCAGCGCTGTCACGAACAACACGCCCAACGTCCGGATCCAGCCGGTGAACGCCGTCGGTCCGCCGCTCAGCACCAGCACCGGCAGCACGATGCCGACCACGGTGGGGTACAGCAGCACGCCGAGCCCGATCCACAGCTGTTTGTCAGGCCGGACAATGGAGTCTCGTCGTTCCCTCAGACGTCTGACGTCCGCTTCGGAGTCCTCGACCTGCTGGTCCGCGCGCTCCGCCTCCGTCGCCAACAGGCCACGCTCGCGTTCGACGGCCTGCGCTGCGCGATTTCTCCTCAATGCCGAACCTACAGACTCCGGCGTGAACACCGGGACGGCCCGCAACGCCGCAGCCGGGGTCAAGTTCGCGCTGAAGATGCCGAAAGTATCCCTGCTCTCAGCTTGTTTCCGAGTCTCTGCGTCTAGTTCGCGCCGCGCGGCCAGCCGTCCGTCGTTCACGGTCGCGAACGCCGCTTCCCACATCGACGGCCATTCCGTGGCCGGAAGCCCGGTCCGGTTGGAAGCCCTGAAGCCTTCCCAGCTCCTGCTCGCCCACTCCTCCGCGTCTAACTGGTCTGCAGGCACGATGACGCCGTCGAGGAACCTGCACGCCCGGGCGTATTCCTCGCATGCGACCGTCAGGAGAGGCTGCAGCGCCTCGGCGGTCAGCGGAGTGGATAACTCGACCGAACGCTCCAACTCGGCGACGTCCCTGATCCCCTTCCTGATCGCGGCCTGGACATCACGGTTGCCGAGCAGCCTCGCGGCCTCAAAGGACGCCCGGGCAGCCCGGGCGCGCTGAGCCCGCTCGCGAGCGGTGGCCAGCCTTTCCTCCGCCTGAGCAAGCAGCCTGTCCGCACCCTGCTGCTCGCTGTCCAGTCCGACGAAGCGGTTGACCAACAGGCCGCCGACGATCGCAACCAGGCCGGCACTGGCCCCGGTGATCGTGGACAGGAACGGCGTCGGATCAGGCATGGCTGTCCGCCGCACACCGGGCTGCGGCCGTGACCGAACAGTCACCCGCCAGCCGCGAACCCCGACCGCCGCGACGGCGCGCACCGCGGTGCGACGCGGACGCCCATGTCTGCTCGACGTCGCGCAGGTCGGGAAAGGCAGCACTGTCGATATCGGCCCGCCATGCCCTCAACACCCGCGCGAACGCGTCCCGCTCGTGCACCGTCATTCGCATCTCACCCCGCGTTTCCGTACCCGGCGTTAGTCGCGGTCGACGCCGACAGCGTTACCCTACTGAACCCGCCGACACGCGTTTCAGTTGTCGACCGCAGCGTGGTTCCCCGGGTTGATCGGGGCTTCGGTGTCCGGCTTTGGGCTTGGCCGCGTTGGTCGTGGCGGTTGCATCCGGACTTGTCGCGCTCGGCAGCGCCGGCCACACCCGGATAATCCCGCGGGCCGACAAGCGCTCGGGCCCGGGCAATAGCCCGTCGGCGAACCTCAACGACACCGAGGCAGATCGTGGCCTGTGCAACACGAGAAGCACAGCCTCTCAGCGGGGACATTTTGCGTGCGCGCCCTCTCCGCTTCTCTCACAAACATTGCGGGATCGGTTTACTGCACGGTCGACCCTCAAAGCGGGTAGGGTTCCGTGTTGTCGCGGCCATCTTTCTTGCCGCAGGAGAACATGGAGGGAAACTACGGTGCTCGGAGAGCTTTGGACAGCATTGCAAGATTGGTTCGCCAGCTGGCAGTGGGGCAACGTACCGTCCTGGTTCTCAGCTGGATCCTTTATGGCAGCAGCCATAGTCATATTTCGCGATCGGAAGATTCGACGAAGGAACCAAATTGACAACCTTGGCATCTGGGGTGAATTTTCAGTAGCGGCCGACGACAACTCAGGATCACCGATCGTCGGGAAGCTAGTGCCAAAAATTCACGTAAAGAACCCTACCAACCTTCCCGCTCGCATTGAATCAATTCATTATGAAGTGACATTTAGCTGGTGCGTTCGCTATGAAGAAGGGTACTTTATGCCCGTAAATAGCGGATGGGTTAGCTTCAAGGGTCACGTTGCAGACTTTCCATGCCCTCCGGGCGAGACCGTGACGGCAATTGGCAAGCCTGTATCGCCAGGACTTCGGCCAATGGGGATGGAGGGGACAATAATTACATCCGAAGCGCCTGGAAACCGCATCTCGATAGAAAGGGTCGTCATGCGAGATCATCGAAACCACAAATGGAAGGTTGTTCCCAAGGTCGGCTTCGGAGACCTCGCTGCCACTTCTTCGATGCCACTGATGCTCGCCCAGACCACATCGAATGTTTTTGCCGTTCTGACATCTGCCCTCGTGGATCAGTTTTCAGCGTTGTTCACATGGACGGTCGGAGCGGTCGTCGCGACGGCCGGAGCGATCGGATCTTTTCTTGCGACATCCGCAGCATGGATCGCACGTGTATTCTGGCGCAAAAAATAGCCAGTAGTAGCTATATCGGTTTCTCGTGCGATAGAACGCGACTCTCGCCCCCAGGCCCTCGCCGCAGCCACCGAAACGACGCCGCGCGCCGTCCCCCGCCCTCGCTGCCCGTGCTGCGGCCACGTCGTTCACTGGCGGAGCACCCGTCTCACAAGCCGGGGATCCAGCACGGTCGCGCCTCGCGGACGCACGCCTCCCCGCCGAACCGGGTGCGGTCGGTTGCCACGGAGCAACGCGGTCGCGATCGACCGACAAACCCAGCGATGCGAGCGAGCGCCGGTTGCAGCCGAAGAACCGCAGCGCTCGCACAGCCTGCCTCTTCCAGGCTTCTGCGACGCCGCGACCCGGCACCGCCACCTGCGTTGGCACCTTCCGCCCGCATGCCCCGCGCCGCACCCTGCAGCGCGGGGCAACTCCAGCACCGGAGGCATGGCTGCGCTGCCCCGAGACACCGGCAACACGGAGGCCGGGCCTCGCGGGCAGGCCGCCGGTGCAACCGCAAACTTTACAACGGTTCGTTGTAAAGTCGATGCATGGACTCCGTCGAGACTTTGACCGACCAACTTCGCGAGGTCGGAATTCCCGCCGACGCCGTCGAGCCCGATCCTCGCTGGCGCAACGGCGTCTGGATCGACAACACCGGTCCGCTCGCCGTCGACGGCGACGACGTCCTCGGCGAGGACGACCACGGCAACACCCTCCGCTACCGCGACGTGGAGACAGCCGCGGTCCAGCTGGCCGTGCAGTACTGGCTGGGTGCCCGGGTCTCCGCGGACCGCGCTCGCACACTGCTGCCTCTCTATCGGCTCGCCCGCGCCTGGCACCCGGACGACGGGGCGTACCGGTGGTGGCGGCTGGCCGTCGAGGGGGATTGGCTCGGCCCGGTCCTCGGCCGTGCGGACATCGTCGCCGCGCTGCCGAAGACGGACGCCGGCGAGGGTGCCAGGCCGGACAACCCGGTCTCGATCATGCTGGAGGCCGCCGACACCGCCGTTGTCGTGCACGTGACAGGCTGGGCGCCGCAGGACAACGGCTGGCCTGCCCCGGTGCTGATTCCGTCGCTGGGACGGCGGATCGAGATGGACGGTCTTCTGGCGATCGCGCGGAACACCGAATCGCGCGAGGCGATGACCGCCGCCGTGCAGCAGGAGGTCAAAGCGGTCGTCGAGCGGACGCGCAAGCACGCGCTCTCGACGCTGCGGGACCGTTGGCACGAACGCGAGCAGTGGACGCTGTCCGAAGCTGCCGAGCACTGCGGCGTCACCCCGGCCACGGTCCGTTCCTACCGCGAACGTCTCGGCTTCCCTCGGCCTCTGCCGTACTGGGCGGTCAACCGCGACGCCGGTAGGCAGAGCGTCGTGGACGCCGAGCAAGTGCGGTCCTGGCACGCGCTCCGGCCAGGACAAGGCGCACGCACCGATCGACGCGCCGACAGCTGATCATCGCGCAGCTCCCCAGCGTCCGCCTTCCGATGAGGACCGGGATCTGCCCGGGGCAGCAGGCGCGAACAAACCGCATGAGACAGCACATCTAGTGCGTGATGCTCAGGTGGAGCAATCGTTGCGTGGCGCCCGCCCGACGCAGAAGGCAGCGCGGGACGAACAGTCCGGTTCCCCGGATGTTCAACAGCGGGTCCGCTCTTAGTCCGGAGAATGCACCAGCGGAGCGACCGCTGACCGGGTGCCGGGGCAAGGCCGCTGAGCGGCGGCCCGAGCCCCTCGGCGCTCCGTCCTGCGCCGTGTCAGCTGCCCGTGTCCGTGTTGCCAACGTGCGCACCTGCGCGTTCTTGCCCGTCATCGGCGGGGTGTCGCGGCTGCCCGCCCGTCGGATGCTGCCGTGCGGCGGGCCCGCCTCGGACGACGCGCACAGGCCATTGCGTGCGCAGCCGCGCCGGGGAGATGGCGGCCTCGGCGTCTTCGGGCGTGCGCCAGGCCTGGCTCGGATCGTGGCGGTCGAGGCTGGTGGGCGTCAGCAGGCGCGGGAACGGCTGCATTCCTACGCGTTGCAGGAACCATCCGTCGACGCGGGGACTCGGCCGGTCGCCGAGCCCGCGGTTCCACGCGTGCTCAGGATGGTCCCCGTCTGCAGGCCGCGACGCCTGTGCAGCCTCCAGCCGGCACGGCGGAACGTCCCCGCCGCCGGCCACCGAGTACCACGTCCGGTACAGCTCCGCCCGTTCCCGCCGCTCGTGGCCGCTGAAACCCCTCCGCGGCCAGTCCTCGCGCCGCGCCGCGACCGCGCCGGGCTGCACGCGGACCGCGACGCTCGGCATCCAACCCGCCCTGGCAGCATCGATTCGGTCCTGGCCTGTCGCGCCGTCGGTCAACGGCTCCTGGCCCGCCGACGCGATGCCCGTCACGAGGCCGGGAGTGATCACGGGGTCGTCCACCCAATGGGCCCGCTCGCACAAACCGCTCGCCCGCGCGACCCCCTCGCCGGGCAGCGACCACACGACCAAGCCCCACCGCCCGCACGCTCCGCAATGCGGGCACACCACCCGATACCCGTGCCACGACATCGAACCGATCGACAGCGCCAGCCTGATCTGCGCGCCGATCGCAGGCAACGTCTCCGACTCCACAACGCCCCCCTGCGAACCATCCTTACTGTCCGGCGGTCGGCGCATGTTCCATCCGACGGAATCGTGCCGCCCGAACGCCGCACCCGGACCCTGACGCACAGTATTACGCTGCTCCGTATGGGTGACAAGCCCGACGCCGACATCCCGCTGCCAATCGTGCTGTCAGCAAGGGTCAGCTCATCAGATTCCTGACCGCGTCAGCGGTCCATCGACCGCGGGGATTCCGCAATTCCGGCGACAGCGGCGGGACCCGCAGGGTCGCCCACCCATTGGTCTCCAGCCATGATCGAATCGCGGCTTCGTCGCTCGACACCTCCTGCGGAAGTCTTAGCTGCGGGTACTGCGTGCGCAGGGCCGACGCGCACACCTCGGCAGCCAGCGGCAGCTCGTCGTCCTGGAGCCGTGCGCCCAGAAGGTGCTCAAGGGTGGCTTTCGCTGGTTCCCCGTCCCGGCAGCTCACTTCGGGATTTGCCAGCGCCATCAGTTCGGTCACGAAGAACGCCTTGCCCTCGCAGGGGCCGCTGCGGCACCCCTGTCGGACTTCGGCGGCGCGAACTGCGCTCGCAGGGTAACCGCTGCCCTGACGGGTGTCCCGGCCAGCGAGGCGGCCGCGCGATTCGTTCGCTCGCCAGCACTGCGCGATTTGCTCGACCGACCACAGCTCGTCAGGCGTTGCATCAGCGTCGACCATGACCCCAACTTACGAGCACAACGCTTGCAAGTCGACGTGAGTTCGCGGCCCCGGAGGACCGTTGACTGTCGCATCGTTCTTGATGCTTGCCAGGACGGGCAGGGCGAGCATCAAGGAGGCACTCCCCGAAGCAGGCCGGTGAAGGGATGGCTCGCTGCGCACGCGCTGTTCCTCCGCGCTGCCCTTGATCACGACGGCGAACTCGTCGTTGAACCGGTTTGCGGCTCTGCCGCCGTTCGGACGAGGCAGCCGTCAGACCGCCACCGTAAAGAGCACAGCCTCTGAACCAACACCCTTCATGCCCTGACCCCTCCACCTTTCTCCGAAAAATGCGGGCCCGGTTTGCTGCACCCGCCGCTCTCTAGGCGGTAAAGTTCTGTGTTGTCGCCTGTCATCCTTTCTTGCCGCGGGGCCTCCCGCAAGAAAGGAGGTGAGCGATGCGGAGAGGAACCAGGGTTGTTCTAACCCTGAAGATCAGCGTCCCGATCACCATCAACGTGACCGGGCTCGCTGTCCTCCTCGCCGTGCACGGCATCCTGCTGCTCGCATAGAAGCAGCCGTGCTCGGCTTGTTTTACCTGGTAGAGGGGCTGACCGATGGCCGTCGGTCAGCCCCTCTACCAGCGGAATCCCACTGGCAGCGCCGACGCATCGTCGGAATGGTCGCAGCGACGCTTCCGCAGCCCGCACCGTTAATCTTACCGCACCGTTCACAGATCGCGAATAGATCCGCTCATAGATTCACGCATAGAACGACCACTGAAACTACGCCGCTAAATATTCCGCAACCTTCACGCAACGAAAGATACCGGAAAAGACTCTCGGTTAAACACTGCGAAAGATGCGCCCAAGTTTCGTCCGTGGTTTCGACATCCGACATCGCGCACGCCGGAGTCCTGGCGTCACGGGCCGGCACAGTGCCGCCATCGGTCCACGCGACGACTACCGCGCGCAGGTGACGGACGAAGCTCACAGCCGCCTGACTATGACTGTGCGCGCTAGTTGTCACTGGAGCGGCGCGCGGTCTGGGAGTCACGGCTCAGTTGTGCGGGATAGTTCTCATCTGTTGTGCGCCGTATCTGCCACCACCACGTTGAGTACCAGGGTGATCTGCAACTCCACGACTGCACGCTTTGCGGCATGAGCGGATGTTCGACGGGTCTCGAGCCAGCGGTGTCGGCAGTTGTGTGTTGTGCCCAGCCGTGCGCGTAGGTCCGGCACGCCGTAAGCGCCAGACGTGGGACCGCCAACTGCCAACGCACCCGGCGGTCCAGTCGGGGTTCATTCGCCCACGGCTCCCTAGAGATCAAGAGGGCCGAGTGCCAAGCGTCGCCGTCTGTTTCTATACCTGGGAAGTTCGCCGAGGAGCCGACGAGGCCGCGTTGGAACGCCTCTTCTTCCCGGGGCCGTGCGGGCTGGACTTCGTGGCCGCTCGCCTGTGAAGATCGGCAGAAGCTCAGATCACTTTGAGGCACAGCGTCACGGTGCTGTGGAGGGCCTGGATCGAGTACGACGTGTCGCACTGGCCACCTTTGTTGGAGCCGAGGACCTGGGTGATCTTCAGGCGGTAGTCGTAGCCGGAGGGGATGCGGGAATCAGCGCAGTGCCAGCCGTCGAGCAGCTGGATAGTGTCCGGCTCGCCCTTGCCGTTGCTGTTGCCGAGGACGCAGTCGCCGACGCGGAATTGGCGATCGATGCACAGGGTGATGTCAGCGGAGCCGCCGTGGTGGACCCATTCTGCACTGCCTTGGTTGGGAGGGCCTGGGCACTCTGTGCCGGCAGGCACCACCTTGGTGATGCGGTAGTACGCGTTCCACGCGTCGCAGGGCACCATGTCCGGCTTGATGGTGTCGTTCGGCTGGCCGTAGATGAAGTCAGAGGGGGCTCCTTCTCCTATGTGAAAGCAGTCGCCCGCCTTTGCCGCCGCGAAGGCCTGGCTGACGGCGTCCGGGGTGGGGCTGGGCTTGGGCGTCGCGCTGGAGCTGGGTGCAGGGCTGGGACTGGGCGCAGGGCTGGGGCTAGAAGTGGTGGAGAGCGCGGCCGAGGAGCTCGGTGGGCTGGACTGCTGCGCGGCGTTTTCGCTGCCACGCGCGAGCGCGTACAGAAGAGCGACGGCCGCCGCAAGCAGGAGGGACATCACCACGACTGTCCTGCGCTTCCACATCGGCCCAGGGGGCGGCGACGCCGGACCGGGCTCGGGCTCCGCTGTGAGGTCCTGGGTCGGCGGTGCCTCGGACGCGCTGGCGGCCGTAACAGGGGCCGCACCCTCCGGAGGCCAACGGGTCGGTGTTCTCGCGGTGTTGCGGGCGAAGGCGAACGCGGCCGCGGAGTCGTCGCTGCGCTGGTTGGGGCGGGGCAGGCCCTTGGCGGCCAGTCGTTGCCGGAGGCGCGGGAAGATTTCTCCGAGGGTCAGGCCGGGTGGGCCGTCGGGGATACCGTCACGGGTCAGCAAGTCCAGCAGTTCGCCGGTGAATGCGGTGCGCGGGTCGCCGGTGTCGTCGACAGGCGCGTGGGCGCGCTCGTCGGCGGCGGTGAGGGTGTAGGCACCTGCGCAGTCGCTCAGCTCGGCCAGTTGCGTGCTGTCGTCGCTGGCGCCTAGGCCGATGGCTCTCCCGGAGTAGCAGCAGTCCAGGATGACGATCCTGGTGGCGGCGGGCGTGCCGCTGTGCAGCATCCGCTTGACTTTGACGTACTCCAGGCCGGTGGCGTCGGGGTTGGCGTGGTCGGTGTCGGCGACAGCCAGGCACAGCTCGCCGGTGTGCTCGCTGGGCTGGCCGTGTCCCACGAAGTACAGCAGCAGCACCCCGGTGGTCTCAGCCGCCAGCTGCCGCAGACGGCCCAGCAGCCGCCCGGCGTCGACGGGGTCGGTGATCTTCTCGACTTGGTCTTTCCGCCAGCCGCACAGGCCGGACTCGACCAGCAGCCGGTACATGCCCTCGACGCTGTTGCCGACGGCGGTGTACGACCGGTACGAGGGGGCTTGGTAGTGGGGGACGCCGATCAGGACCGCTCGCGAGCCGGGCGGGATGACAGGCTCACCGCTCATCGGCGTCGCGGAGGATCTGGCCGAGCAACTCCAGTTCCCGGGTGTTCGGGTTGCGGGCGTGGAGTTCGACGGTGCGGCCCTCGGGGGTGACGGTCACCTTGGCGGTGAGGTCCCGCTGTCTGGTGCTCAGCCAGGTGTTCAGCGAGGCGGTGAGGGAGACGCCGAGGCCGCCGGAGCCGACGGCGACGGTGAGCATCTCGATCCAGTCGCCGAGGGCGCCCTCCGCGGGCGGGCCGGTGACCTGGCGGACGTGGCCGCGGAAGTCGCGATCGCCGTTGAGCCAGTCGGCCAGTGCCACGTAGTCGTCGACCGCGCCGCTCTCGATACGGATCTGCAGATCCACGCCCGCCCCTTCCCCATTCCGTTAGGTGTGACCGTCGGCTCCGCCCTGGGGCGGCAGTCCGGACGGAAATTGCCCTTAGGGGATCGTTTCAGGAAACGGACCTTCCGTGAAGCGAATCCGACATGTCGATCACCCCATCGCGGTAGGACAGCGTCGGCGATACCCCGAGTTCGTTTCACGAAAGCCGAGGCCGTACTCGATGCACCGCTACTGACCCCATGCAGCACGCCCCCGATCGCGCCGCTTTCTCAGCCGTCGACCGCGCTGCACCGAGAAACGTCCCCTCGTCGGCATGAGCGGACCTTGCAGTCGGAGCTTCCAGGCCAGTTGAGCGCAGGACTTGGCCAGCCACCGCGCTCAACTGGCCAATTGAAACGCTCAGTCACGGCAAGTCGTCCGGCGGGGTCGGAGTTTGTGACAGTTGCGATTCACAGGTGACAGATAGAGCGCACAGGCACACTGACGGCTCGGGCTCTTGACCAGCGCGGATCAGGACTTACGATCGAGCGGGCGTTCCCGTGTGGACTCGGGAGCGGTCAGCGCTGTCTTCCCCGCAGCGGTCGGGCACGGGGACAGGATTGCGCAAGGTGAGTGACGAACAGTCAGCGGGTGGTCGCGGGCCGTCCGGTTTCAACAGCCGGTTGCGGTGGAGCGAGCTGGCCCGGATCGCGGCCGGGCGTCCGGCACCGCGGACGCAGCCGCGGGGTGACGGCGGGGATTCGCCGGCGTGGTTGCGCAAGCGCGAGGGCTACCGTCGGCCGGAGCGCCTGGTCCGCCGGGCCTCGTCCGAAGTCTCGGAGTCGCGGGTGCCGTACGCGGAACTGCACGCCCACAGCTACTTCAGCTTTTTGGACGGGGTGGCGTCGCCGGAGGAACTCGTCGAGGAAGCCGTGCGGCTGGACCTGGACGCCGTGGTGCTCACCGATCACGACGGGATGTACGGGGCGGTCCGGTTCGCCGAGGCGGGACGGGCGATGGGGATCCGGACCGGGCACGGCGCGGAACTGTCGCTAGACCTGCCCGCGCCGCAGGGCGGGGCGGCGGATCCGGCGGGGTCGCATCTGCTGGTGCTGGCGCGGAACGTGACCGGGTATCAGCGGTTGTGCGGGGTGATCTCGCGGGCGCAGATCGCCGGCGGGGAGAAAGGTCGCCCGGTCTACGACCTGCCCGCCGCGGTCGAGGAGCTGCGCGGCCACGTCCTCGTCCTGACCGGGTGTCGCAAGGGTCCGGTCCGCCGGGCCCTGGCCGAACACGGTCCGGGTGCGGCGATGACCGAGCTGCAGCGGCTGGCGGAGTGGTTCGGGCGCGAGCACGTCGCGGTGGAGCTGTCCGAGCAGGGACTGCCGACCGACAGCACGCACAACGATTTGCTGGCCGGGATGGCGGGCGATCTCGGATTGGCGACGGTGGCGGCGGGCAACGTGCACTACGCCCGCCCAGGCCAGGACCGCCACGCGTGGGCGGTCGCCGCGATCCGCGCCCGCCGCTCAGTCGACGACCTCGAAGGCTGGCTGCCCGCGGCCGGGACGGCGTTCCTGCGCGGCGGCGACGAGTTGGCGGACTGGTTCGTGCGGTACCCGGGCGCGGTGCAGCGGGCCGCGCTGCTCGGTGTCGAGGTGGCGTTCGACCTGAACCTCGTCGCGCCCGAGCTGCCGCCGTTCCCCGTCCCGCCGGAGTTCCCGGACGAGGCCGCGTATCTGCGGCATCTGGTCGAGCGGGGCGCGGAAGCGCGGTACGGGCCGCGCGCGGGCAACAAGCGCGCCTACGCCCAGATCGACCACGAGCTGGCGATCATCGAACGGCTCGGCTTCCCCGGCTATTTCCTCGTGGTGTGGGACATCGTGCGGTTCTGCCGGGAGAACGACATCCTCTGCCAGGGCCGCGGCTCAGCCGCCAACAGCGCGGTCTGCTACGCCCTGCAGATCTGCCACGCCGACCCCGTCAAGTGGGGGCTCCTGTTCGAGCGGTTCCTGTCCCCGGACCGCGAAGGCGCACCGGACATCGACGTCGACATCGAGTCCGACCGGCGCGAGGAAGTCATCCAGTACGTCTACGACACCCACGGCAGGTTCAACGCCGCCCAGGTCGCCAACGTCATCACCTACCGGGCGAAAAGCGCGGTCCGCGACGCCGCCCGCGCCCTCGGCTATTCGCCCGGCCAGCAGGACGCGTTCGCCAAACACGCCGACCGCTGGCACAGCCTCGCCGACACGAACGCCGACGACGGGCGCGAGGACGGTCTGCCGGCTGATGTGCGGGAGTACGCCGGGTGGCTGGAGGGCACGCCCCGGCACCTCGGGGTGCACTCCGGCGGCATGGTGATCGCGCGGACGCCGGTGTCGGAGATCGTGCCGGTCGAGTGGGCCACCGCCGAGGGCCGCAGCGTGCTGCAGTGGGACAAGGACGACTGCGCGGCCATCGGCTTGACGAAGTTCGACCTGCTCGGCCTCGGCATGCTGTCCGCCTTGCACTACATGATCGACCTGGTCGCCGAGCACCACGGCGTCCGCATCGGACTCCACGACCTCGACCTCGCGGACGAGGCGGTCTACGACATGCTCTGCGAAGCGGACGCGGTCGGCGTGTTCCAAGTGGAAAGCCGGGCGCAGCTGGGGACCTTGCCGCGGTTGCGGCCGCGGACGTTCTACGACTTGGTCGTGCAGGTGGCGCTGATCCGGCCCGGCCCGATCCAGGGCGGGTCGGTGCACCCGTATCTCGCGCGCCGCAACGGGAAACCGTGGCAGCACCCGCACCCGCTGATGAAACCCGCACTCGACCGCACCCTCGGCGTGCCGCTCTTTCAGGAACAGGTCATGCAGCTGGCCCGCGACACCGCGTCGTTCACGCCGGGCGAGGCCGACCAGCTGCGGCGGGCGATGGGGTCGAAACGCTCGGCGGAGAAGATGCGCCGGCTCGCCGCCCGCTTCTACGCCGGCACCGCCCGCAACGGCATCCCCCGCCAGCTCGCGGACCGGATCTTCGAGCAGATCAGCGCGTTCAGCGGCTACGGCTTCCCGGAGTCGCATTCGCTGAGCTTCGCGTTGCTGGTCTACGCCTCCGCATGGTTCAAGAAGTACTATCCGGCGGCGTTCTGCGCGGGCCTGCTGCGCCCGCAGCCGATGGGATTCTATTCGCCGCAAACACTTGTCGCGGACGCCCGCCGCCACGGCGTCGTCACCCGCCGCCCCGACATCAACGCCTCCCGCGCGCACCCGACCCTCGAACCCTGCACAGACAGCGCGGGCGGGGTCGCGATCCGGCTCGGGCTCGCCGGAGTCCGCGGCGTCGGCGACGACGTCGCGGCCGCGGTGGTGGCCGAACGCGACGCCCGCGGCCCGTACCGCTCGATCGCGGACCTGACCGAACGGATCCAGCTCGCCGCCCCCGTCGTGGAAGCCTTCGCCACCGCCGGCTGTTTCGAGGGTCTCGGCCCCGATCGCCGCCAGGCGCTCTGGGCCGCCGGAGCCGCCGCCACGACCCGCGCGAGCCACCTGCCAGGGATGGCGATCGGGCACGACGCGCCCGCGCTGCCCGGGATGAGCGCCGTCGAAATCGCCGCCGCCGACCTCTGGGCCACCAGCATCACCCCCGGCCAGCACCCCGTCGCATTCGTGCGCGAGCACCTCGACCGCATCGGCGCTATCCCGGCCGGGAAGCTGCTCGACGTCGAGGACAGCACCCGGATCAGCGTCGGCGGCGCGATCACCCACATGCAACGCCCCGCCACCGCAGGAGGCATCACCTTCCTCAACCTCGAGGACGAGACCGGGATGGCGAACGTGATCGTCTCGATTGGCATGTGGCGACACAGCCAACGGGTCCTCAAGGGCAGCAGCGCCGTCGTGGTGCGCGGAATTGCCCAGGTATCCCAGGGAACGGTGTCCATCGTGGCCGACCGGATCACCCCGCTGGACCTGAAGAACTTGGCTGTCAAGTCCAGGAACTTCCGGTAGACCGCGCCAGCACAGCGGAATCGCAGGGTCTCATTTTCTGTGACCACATCTCAATGGTCTTGGCTACCGGCGGGAGAGTGCGCCATCCGATTGAGATTGATCAACGCTTGACCGTTCGGGTAGGACTTGGCGACGCGCCGGGACTCGTGGGAGCCAGGTGCAAACGACGCGGTACAGGCCGTCCTGTACGTTGCTGCTCTCGCCTGGGCGGAGTCGCTCGCGGCTACGGCCGGTCATGCCGAGGCGTCATCGACTGACTCGGGATTGGCGTGAGCCGGTCCCAGAGTGACGATACGCCACCGATCCTCCTTGACCAGCTCCTCTGCCGTCACTTCGGTCCATCCCGGAGGGTATGGCGAATTGACGGGAACCCACTGTGCGCTGGCACTGTGGAGATCGAACTCGATCTTGGCGTTCGTGAGGTCGAGCCGGAGTGGCAGCGCGAAGTCCGCACCATCGAGACCAGGGTCACCGCAGAACACAGCCCTGCGGAACTTGGCTACGCCCTCGAACCGGGCGCGGGCGAACGAACTCGCCTTAGCGAAGAGCGTCGAATGAAACACCGCGTTGCCGACGAACCGGGTGTCCGCGAACCGAGCGATCCCGTGAAACTCCGCATCCATGAACCCGGCCACTTCTGTGAAGCACGCATTGGAGAAAAGCGCGGGTCCGATGAAGCGTGCGCCGCTGAACAGAGCGGAACCGACCCGGCGCCCGCGCAAGTCCAAGTCGATGAGCACCGCACCGCGGAGATCGAGAGGGGAGGCCCCCACGAGTTCGAGTCGTCCTCATCCGGTGCGACGAGTTCCAAGTGGTCGGTGACGATGCGTTGCGCGGTGAGCCGGACCTCGCGTTCTTCCCACTGTGGGCGCTGCTCCCCGACCTGCTGTCGGATCAGATCGTTGTGCGGGTCCTGCCGAGGCCTCGTAACCGGTAAGGGCTGCTCGTAGGGCATTCGCAGGTATGCGCACAGCACCTTGATGATGGTCTGGCGTTGGTCGGGGTTGTCCTGACCAACGCGTTCCAGCGCGTATAAGCCGGCCAACCGCACAGGTGCCTTGTCCGAGCCCAACTGATCAGCGGCCTTGGCATAGAGATCGGTCACCCGCCGACGGGCTGCGTCGTCCTCGGCGGCCGCAGCGACGCGTTCGGCGTGCTTCCTGTTGATCTCTGCGGTTCGCACGGCGTGGTGGTGCTCGGCTTCCTGCGTGCGCTGACGGCGCGCCGCGAGGTACAGCACGCCGAGCCCGCCGAGCATGACCGCCACGCTCGCAGTCGTCTTGAACACCTCAAGGTGCGCGATTGTCTTCTGCTCGCCCATTGCCGGCGTGGTGTTGATCCACAGCCACATCACGGTGAACACCGTGCCAAGGACACCGAGACCGAGCAGCGCGGCCGCAACCAGTCGGTGCCCAGACAACGGAGGCCGCTCCACCCGCGGCTCGGCGTCCGGAGGCGGAGCAGGCAGCGGCGTGGCCGTATCTTTGGTGTCGATCATGCTTCCTACGTCGCCACGCACCTGAACCGCGCTACAGCAAGACTGCGGGGCTCGGCGTGAAGACGTGACACGCGCACTGAGACTGATCATGGTGACGTCGCCGTGAGATAGTTCAGGCTCGCCCAGGCCAGAGAAGCTCACATGTCGTCTGCGATGAGACCCTACACCGATGAGGGAGAGGCGACGCCGTCAACTGAGGGCGCACCTCCAGCATCGCAAAGCCTTGAACAACAAGGGCCCCAAACTCGCCGACTGCGGCAGCCCGCCAGTCCCGTGGATCACATGCGCCTGCCCAAGCGAGCCCCATCGTCCAGGAGAGGCCGGAGGATCATCACCAATGTTTCAGGAACCGCACTTCAGGCCGAATCGCCGTGCGACTCCTGCCGCCCCTTCCTCGCATGGCTATTCCCGCCGCGATCGACCAGAAGTGCACTTTCCAGGTTTTTCAGAATATCCTCCAGGACGATTTCAGACTTTCTATCCTGACGCCATTTCGGATAAATTTGCGCATGTTGCCACGACGGAAGCGCCCTGCCATCGTACATTCGATTCTCGTCGTTCGCGCAAATCGTAGTGTATGCGTTCCCCACCGTGTCGCCCCGGTCCGTCGTGAAGTCTTCGTAGGAGGCCCCGATGACTGCCACATTCGCTTTTCCTAGCCACCCGAGACGTACTTCTGCGCCAGTTGGCATATCGGGAAAGCGTGTCGGGTAGGCCCACTCGGAATCTTCATGTCGGTACCGATGCGCAACAACTATGCGCAACGCCGGACCGTTTCCGATATTGGTTGCAGTCCATCCGTTTTCGCAGTCGAAAAAGAACGACACGATTGGGCGTCGAGAGTTGCGAGCCGTTCGAGAACTCCACCTGCGCCCTAGGATTAGAGAAAGAATTGATACAACCAGGGCCAGGGAGGCGACAGCCGACGCCATCCAGGAAGCGGGTCCTTGTGTCATATCAGCCTCGACTCACGGACTGACGCTGCCTGGGCTCTTTTGCCACCGTGACGCTCATGTGACATTGCTCCACCCCCTCGGAAGCTTGAGTTCACATCCATCCGGACATGAGCAGCACCGCTCAATCACAGGCGCGGCGCGGGCTCGCAACACCATCCAGGCTGACAGCCACCGCCATGCTGCAACGCAGATTTCAGTCGGATCCCCCTTCTCGTTGTTTCACAACAACGCTCTCCGTACCGAGTGCTGCACTGAGCGTACATCTTCGATGGTGTCCATGGGCACCTGCGGAACCTGAGGAACAGCGCCGGCCGTACGGCTCCTAGGCGTCGATGACGGCACCAGGGTCAGCAGCGCGATCACCCACATGCAACGCCCTGCCACCGCCGGAGGCATGATCTTCGCTCTGTCGGCCGGTCTCGGGACTCGAAGACAACCCGCGCATGCTCACCGAGCAAGACGCCGCGAGGCGCACGCGGCACAGCACCCGCCCGAAACACGAGACCGCGGAGGCGACACGGCCGCCCGAGAGCGAGCCGCCGACATCACAAGGCATTTGAACAACAAACGTCCCCAACGTCGCCGCCAAGGGGTTCGCCGACAGGCTTAGCCCTGTCAACGGGGTGGAAACACAGCCAACGGGTCCTCAAGGGCGGCAGCGACGTCGTAGTGCGGGAACTGTGTCCGTTGCGGCCGGCCGGATCGCCCCGCTGGACCTGAAGAACTAGACGGCCGAGTCCAGGCACGTCAGGCAGACCGATACCGATGGACATGGGCCGTCACGGCCACCGCATCGTCCTCGACTGCGAAATCCGTACCCGCATGCCTCCGTGACCCCGATCTCAGCCGTAAAGTTCCCCGCGGAGGAAGGGAGACGGCATGACGGGCAACGCGGAGACAGATCACGCCGCAGC
This sequence comes from Amycolatopsis sp. WGS_07, assembly GCF_045278895.1. Taxonomy (NCBI): domain Bacteria; kingdom Bacillati; phylum Actinomycetota; class Actinomycetes; order Pseudonocardiales; family Pseudonocardiaceae; genus Amycolatopsis; species Amycolatopsis sp. WGS_07. The sequence continues at coordinate 2,049,611 of NZ_CP136053.1, forward strand.
GGCCGCGACCGCGATCCTCGCCGAGGCACTCCGGCAGGCCGTTCGCCGTCGGGAGGAGAGCCCGCCCGACGAAAAGCAGTCACACTCCACGGAGCCGAAGGCGGTGCGCACCGAGGCGATCCAGGTGTCGCGAGCCGTGCTGCGATCGCTGCGAAAGCTGCCGCTGACCGACGACGTGAACTTGACCAGGCCGTACCGGAGCGCGATCGCGAATGTCGCCGCAGGATACTTCTGGCAGCCGCGTGCCCGCCCGGACGACGTGATCAAGGCACTGGACACGGTGCCCATTCCTTCGGAGTAGACGCGGCCGGTTGAGCGTGCGACCGTCGGGCGCATGGGCGTCCGCATTGTTGGGCGCGTCTAACTGGGGTTTCGGACGACCGCGGTGATTTTCGCTCCGGGAAAGCGGGCTTCCAGTTCGCGGACCAGCGCCTGCACCCGATGCGGAGCTTGATCCGGGCTGACCTCCCGCAACGGCTCCAGTTCGAGATGCTCGCCGCTGCTCCAGCGGCCTTCGACTGTCAGATCGGCGCTCACCACCCGCCCGCCGGAGCGACTCAGCCGAGACGGCAGAGCCGCGCGGGTGACCTGCAGTGTCAGTGTTTGCCCGGCGCAGCGGCCTTCGCGCACCGGCTCGGACAGCATCGGGGCGGCCCTGCGGGGTGCCAGCGGACGCTTGCCGGTCGACCCGGGCCAACGCTTGGGCTTGTCGGGGGCGGCAGCGTATTCCTCGGGTGTGGGCAGATACGTCTTGCCCGTCGCGGGATTGACGGTGGTGCGGGCTTGATGCAGCCATCGAAGCAGCTTCTTCGAGTACAGCGTCCGTTCGCCCTGGTCGATCACCGGCAGCCCGTAGATCGCGGAGATCGCTCGCCGGGGCGAGAGCCCCTGGTCCTTCGCCGACTCGTACATGATCGCCATCGTCTCGGCCCGCAGCCGCACCCCGTCGCGCTTCTTCTTGTGCGGGGAGGGCAACGCGACCGCGAGGAATCCCAGCCACCCGAACTCCAGGTGCGCGGCCTGGACCAGCCGCGCGACCAGCTCCGGATCATCGGTTGGCCGGCGAGCATTGCTCCGGGTCCCTGCCGGCGGGATCGCCGTGACCGTCGCAGGCCGGCCCGCGCTAGGAAACCGCACGTCGACGATCCAGCCCGGCCAGCCGTACACATTGCTCAGCCGCACGCCCTTCGAGCCGACGCGCATGTTCACCATCGAAAGCAGCACGGTGTCGAATGTGGCCAGCATTCCCGCGCCAAGCCAGGTCACCACCCGGTGTGTCGGAAACAAGCCCGATTTTGGGGACCAGTTTCCGACCGCGGTCAACGGCAGCCTTTGCCGCATGCCGAACCGTGAAAACCGTTGTGACACAGAGCTTTGCCCAGACTGCAGCGGCAGCGGCCAGCATCCGGTCACGCAGGAGACGTGCGAGATGTGCCAGGGCAGCGGGCGCATTGCCCGCTGATGCTGGTGCCCGACCCCCTGCGGCGGCCGCGGCGAGTCCCTGCGCGAGTTCCCGATGGCGACACGGCTCCGGCGGGACGTCGCACCTCCACCGGACACCGGTATCGATCCGCAGCGCGAACGCACCGCTACACCACCGGGCATCCCCGCGCAGCCGCCAGGCGAGGGTTGCCCCTGAAGGGAGCGAATTGGAAACCACGCTGGTCGAGGGGCCGGTTGACGCCGCTGCACGAGGAAACGTGCAACAGCTTCCGCCTCTGCCGGACCGACGTGAGCCTGGAAGCACGTCCGGTTATCGGAATCGTTGCGAGACAACGGAGTTCACCATGAACGACACCACTGCGAGCCCGAACGGCGCAACCGACCGTCCGGCGACCGGCGAGTCGGTCCACCACGCGGGCAACGCGGTCGTCTTCACGAAGGACGGCTGTGTCCTGCTGGCGCAGCGGGCTCAGGAACCGGTCGGGCTCTGGGGGCTCCCCGGAGTGAAAGCGGAACCAGGCGAATGGACCAAGGCGGAAGCAGTGCGCCGTCTTCGCGAGAAAACCAGGCTGCAGCTCGACATCGACAGCCTGGCGGCCGCGTCGTCGCGGTACGAGGGAGCCGACAGCCAGGGCCACTACGTGACCGATTCTTATTACACGGTGCTGGACGAGGCGGTGCCGGTGGAAGCAGGCGACGACGTCCAGGACGTCCGCTGGTGGCGCATCCCCGACGCGCTGGCCGAGCGGATGCCCTGGGACCACCACGAGATCGTCAAGGGGGCAGCCATCATGGCAGGGCTGCCCGTCGAGTGATCCTCGCGAAGACGGGATGCCGGGCGGCCACGCGAATCCGCCCGGTATCCCGGAATTCGTCAGAACCTTTCGCGTGCCTTCCCCGGCCCCGCACCGCGTCGCCAGGTCGAGGCGCGCTGACTGCGGTATGTCGCCCCGGACCGGATCTGTTCCGTGCCGGCCACGAACGCGGCGCAGCCCGCGTGAGCCAAGCCTGCTTCGGTCCTGCCGAGGCGCGCTCCGGGCGGATACTGCTCGCGGCAGGCACTGCACATGCCCGCAGTCCGGGCAACGACCGTCGAAGACCCCGCGTCCGGCGCCGCCTCGGGCGTCCGGCCGTGGCGGTCCGGCCGGCGTGCCTGATCACCGGCGCTGGTCTGCACCGGCCCCGCAGCGCCGCCGCGGCGAGACCGCCGGCGCGGCGTCGGCGTCTCCCCTGCCGCGACGCGGGTGGATCCCGCCGCGGGAGGCAACGACTGGCCGGACGCGACACCGAGTTGTTGCCGGTACGCCCGATCCGCAGGAGAGAGCCGGTCCTTGCGACGCCCCGGCTCGCGGTCGTCTTCTGCGGGCCGGTGAGGCGGAGCATGCCCCGCCGAGCGACCACACGGCACCCCAGCAGCACGCATCCAATGTCCGCACACGGCATCCATGACCAGACCCTACGGCGCGAAACCCGCCCGCCTGCACCGCAACCCTCGAGACGAGGAACAGACTGCGGTCGAGCAGCTCCTTCCTCCTCTCCAGCGCCCGAACCACGTCCGTGCTCCCGGCGCTGAGCATCGCCTCGGCGACGCCGGCCAGCCTGGCCAGTTTCGCCGGGCAGGCAGCCGCCGAGCGACCACGTCGCGCGCAGCTCGTCAGCAGCCGTCCCGATTTCAGCTACTCCACGTAGCAGAATTTCGGTTAAGCTACCGGTAGAGCAACGACGAGCAGGCAGATCACGCCACGACAGCGACTACCTTAAGTAGTCATTCGGTTTCGGGGGCGGGTCGTGCTCAGGGGTCCACGTCACCGTGCGCCCACCGGCATCCGGACTTCTTCCGGTGCCGGCGCGGTGGCCGCGGCGAACAACGCGCTGGGGATGAACGGTGAGGCAACAGCCATGCCTGCCGGTCGATCAGGTCCCCTCGGCGGTGATCTGACCCCGGCAGCGGTTCGGGGGGACCGATGTCCGACGAAGTACCAAGCTTGACGCTGTCCGCGCAAGAACTGTGGCAGTGGGCGAACATGCTCAACGCGGTGAGCGCGGCGATCGCCCAGGCCGTGACGCGCATGCGCGAACGCCACGCCGAGCGGCTGGCGGTTTCCGATGCCCGGGACGCCGCGCGCAAGGCCGCCGCGCGACGGCACCCGCCGCTGCGGCTGATGACCGACGCCGAGATCGCCGAGTGGCGCAGCCGGGTCCCGTCGTCGCTGGCGGATCAGCGGCTGGGCGGCGAGTCGTTCACCGTCGTCCCGGCGCAACTGGTCGGCGCGGACGGGTTGCCGACCGGCCAGTGGGGAGTCGAGGCCACTGCCTGGCAGGACGGAGCCCCGGCACCGACGCAGTTGATGCTGGCGTGCCGGGACGCCGAGGACGCGCTCGCGATGACCCATCATTTGCGCGCCTACGGCACCCCGGAGCACCTCGGCCACCTGTGGTCCCTCGCCGTGACGACGGAGCCGGGCCAGTTCGTGCAATCCGCGCCCCTGCCCGGTGCCGGCGGCCCGACGGCGATGCCGCTCGTGCTGACCGAGGACCAGTGGGAGTCGGCGCTGCGCGACGTGCTGCCCGAGCACCTGGCGGCCCAGGTCGTGGTCCGCGATCCCCGGCATCCGCTGCATTCGGCCTGGCGCGAGCTGCACTCGCTGGCCAACGGTGAGTGCTGGCGCGTCGGGGCGGACCCGCGTCTGCTCGCGGCGCAAATCCGCGACATTCCGCGGTGGGATCCGGATGTCGAGGAACACCCGGCCCTGGCGCACTGGGCCCTCACCCAGGCCCGCGACCGGCCGAACTACCTGCGCCGCGTGGTGCCCGCCCCGCCGGACGTTCCCGCGCAGCGCCCGGGCCCGGGAGCCCCGAGCGCCGCCGAGCCCGCGCCCCGCTCGATCCGCGACGTGCAGACCCCGCAGCAGGCGCGGACCTGGGCGGCCAATCTGCAGCCCGCCAACCCTATTCACGAGCTGGAAGCCGAACTGGGATTCGGGCGCTGGGGCACCGAAGTGGACGGCACGCTGACCGCGAAATACCCGAGGCTGAACGGCAAACTGCGCGGGCTGGCCAAACGAGAGCAGGCCGACGAGAGGAAGGACGGCGCGAAGGCCGTCGCGGTGATCACCGAGCCCGCCGCCGAGCAGGCGCTGGCCGAGGAAGCCGCCCGCCTCGACCCGGCCGACCCGGCCGATCGCCGTCAGGCGCTGCTCATGCTCGGCGCCCCCGCCGAGCGCGGGGAACGCCCGTCCCCGCGGCCGTTCGAACGCGAGATCGCCGCGAAGTTCGCCGACGACCCGGCGATCCGGGACCGGCTGGCAATCCAGTACCCGGACGGGCTTCCCAATCCCGACGCCGAAGCCGCCTCGCTGCGGGACCGCGCCGAAACGGACGAGAAGCGCGCCGCCGAACACGCTACGCGGCAGGACGACCCGGGCACGCCCGCACGCGAAGACCTCGCCGCGCAAGCCCAGGCGCACGGCGACCGCGCCGCCACCGACGCCGAACGCGCCGCCGCGACCACGGCGCTGGCCCGGCGGCAACGTCCGGTCGCGCACCGGACGCCGGTGTCGCCTCCGCCGCAGGAACTCCCCCGCCGACGATGACGTCCGCCAGCCACCCGGACAGCAAGGCAGCGAGACCGAAGAGGGGAGACGACGATGGCGGACTCTGCCGTCACCGACACACCGCCGCGCACCGCGAGCGAACCGACGCCGGAAACCCCCGCCGCGGACGGGAACCGCGGCTCGCCCGACCGTCGGGCGGCTCCGGCCGAACCCGGCCCGGACGACGTCGCCCGGGCCGCGAGCCGGATCGACCCGCTCGCCCTGCAGATCCTGCAGGAGGCCTACGCGGCCCGCGCAGCACGCGCCGCGCTGCCGTCCGCTGCGGACCTGGCACGCCGGGCAGCGCAGGAATTCGACGCGACGGTCGCCACCGTCGACGCCCTGCACGCCCTCGCCGACGCCGGGCTCGACCGCGCGGCCCAAGAGGACGACACGGCGCGGCTGCTGCAGGACGCGGGCGCCGACGCAGTGTCCGCGCACCTGCGCGACGTCGCCGAGCACCTGCGGCAGCAGCTGGGCATCGACGCCCGGCCGTCCGGGCGCCCCGGCGAAGGCCTGCCCGGTTCGCGGGAGGTGCGCGCCGCCAGGCGGACCGCGACGCACCTCTACGACGCGGTCCGCGCGGACGACCTGCGCGCCGTGCTGGACAACCCCGTCGAGCGGTACCCGGCAGTCGAAACCGGCGCAGACCTCCCCGAAGGGTTCACCCGCGAGGACACCAGCAGCCGGGACCGTTTCGCCCGCGCGGTCGAGAACCGCCTGGCCGGCATCGACGCCGGGCCGCCGATCGACTCCGGCGTCCGCGACGCGCTCGTGGGTCTCCTGCACGCCCTGCGCATCCCCGACCCGGAGCGCCACTCCCCGGACGCGGAAGCGATGCAGATCGTCTTCTACGCCCCGCACCCGCGCCGGACCGCCGAATTCCTCGCCCAGATCGCGATCGGGCTGCAGGACTGGTTCCACCGGGACCGCGACGAACAGCTCCAGGCGCTGCAGCCGTTCCCGGGCGACCGCACCCTGGCCGAGCACCTCCGCGCGATCGCGCTCGACACCGCCGGGATCCTCGACGACCCCGCTCACCGCGCCTACCTCCGCGCGGCCCAGGCCTTCGGCAGCACCCCGACGAGCCTCTGGCAGCGCGACCAGGCCCGCCCCTTCAATCCGGCCGCGCCGACCGTCACCACCACCGTCGTCCCCCGCTCCCCCGAACCGCTACCGGGCCCCTCGCCGGAACCGGCGCACTCCCCGCCGCCTGCCGAACCGGCACCGGAACCGGCGCACTCCCCGCCACCGCCCGCCGAACCGGCAGCGGACCCGACAGCACGCTCCCCGGCTCCCGCTGCCCCGGCGCCTCTGGCCCCTCCTCCGCGCCCGTACCGCTACGACGCGACGCGACCGCCCGAGCACGCCCTCCTCGGCAGCCTGCTGCACGCGCCCTCCGCGCTCGGCGAGTCAGGGCTGCCCGCGTTCCTCCGGGCCAGGGATTTCCCCACCACCGACACCCGCGCCGCCTACGAAATCCTCGTCGGGCTGCACAAAGACGGCCTCCTGTTCGACATCCGCTCGCCCGGCCTCACCTCCGACAAGGCCCGGATGCACGTGGCCGGGCAGAACCGGCGCACCCTGCACGCCGCGCTCCTGGCCGCGCCGTCGAAATACACCCGGCTCACCGTCTCGAACCCGCTGCGGCTGCTGCGGCAACTCGACGCCGCAGCACCGCCGGGGACCGCGACCACCCGCTCGGTCTACGACCCCGTCACGCAACTGCACCTGGGCCGGATGGTGGTGGGCGACGCCACCTACCGCGCCCTGCGCGCCGCCGGTGCCATGCTCGAACGCACAAAACCGCTCATACCGCTGCAGCGCACCCCCACGCGACCGGCCGACCGCCGGACCGAAGCCCTCGTGCAGAACCTTGCCACGATGGACGCCAACCTGCGGGGGATCACCGAGCGGCTCGTCGAAGCCGTCCGTCTGACCGGCCCGGACGACGCGGACGACCACGCCGCGGCAACCGCGATCGCCCAGCGCGAGAAATCGCGCTGGACGCTGCCCGACAGCGTCCGATCGATCACCCGCCCCCGGCTGGACCGAGCCGAACGGCACCTCTTGCACATCCTGCTGCACGCCGGGACGATGACCTACGTCCCGGAGGAAATCCTGCACCTCCCGCCCGACGTGTTCGCCAGCCCGCTGCACGCCAACACCTGGCGCACCATCCAGGACCTGCGCGCACGAGGCCAATCCGCCGACTACATCGCGGTCATCCGCGAAGCACAGGGCCTCGCCTTCCCCTACCACCCGATGCTGTCGGCCGCCGCCATCGACTCGATGCGCCACACCCCGGAACTGTCGCCGGCGAAAGTCGCCGCATCACTGCGAATCGTGAACGACGCCGCCCTCTCACGCACGACCGCCCAGACCCGCCGCGCGATCGCCGCGGTGACCGCCGACCGCGACATCCCCGCCCTGCAAGCGGTCGGGGAAGTGCGCGGACGGCTCGCCGCGCTCGCCGACCGGGCACAGCAGACCCTGCCCCCGCACCCTGCGCCCGCGCCCCCGCAGCCGACCGGCCGCCGCACCAGCCGATGACCACGCCCGCCGAAAGGACAAGCACAGCCATGCACATCAGCCGCGACCGGATGGCCGACCTCATCCGCACGGGGCACGCCCAGCCGTGGACGCACCCCGTCGGCCCCGGCGGAACCGTCTGGACCGCAGCACGGATCTGGCACGTGTCCACAAGCGCTGCGAACGGATACGCGCCGGCCTCCGCGCGGCTCGCGGCAGCGCTCGGCGAAGCACAAGACGTGACCGCCCTGCCCGATCCTCCCGCCGAGCGAATCAACGAAGTCGTCAGCCGGGTCCGGCGAATCCTCTCCAACCGGCTTCTCGAGAACCCCGCTCCCGAACCAGCCGCCATGCTTAGCAGGGAACAAATGGCCGACCTGCTCGACCAGGGAATCGCCGAACCATGGACCGGAAACCTGGGCCCGGACACCCTCGCTCCTGTTGCCGCACGCGTCTGGTATGCGGTCGCCCAGGGCGAGAACGTCTACCGCCCCATGACCGGCATCGTCGCAAGCGTCCTCGACAGTGCACGCGCCGCGCTGGTCGAATCCGCCCGCCAGGAGTCACGCCTGTCCGGGCAATAGTCACCGGCCGCCCGCGACATCGCGCACGCGTGCCGCAGTAGACCGCCGATGGGGTCTTCTCACACGACGAAAGCTGCAGGCGCGAATCTGCAGCACGAGGCAGAATCCTCCTGATCCCGTCACGCAGAAGACGCCGGCCCGGCCAGCCTGCCGACGCCGCCCGCCCGCATCCACGTCTGGGTCCCAGAAACTGGCGCCCGCCGCGGCTCCGTTTCCGAGGTTGCGTGCGAGGGCCTTCGGCACGCCCACGTGGAACAAATAGCGGTGGTCGGCCACGCATCAACCGGTGTCCAGTGGTCGGATGCGGTAGTCTGGCGCGTGCTGGCGACTGGGCATCCCGGACGGAGCGACGTTGACCACAGGGCAGAGCGCAGTCGTTTTCGTGCATGGGCTGTTCTCCTCAAGTCGTACCTGGGTGCCCTTCCGCGACCTAATCGCCTCCGACCCCGACCTCGCTCATGTGACGGTTTTAGATTTCGAGTACCCTTCGCCGAAGTTCAATCTCAGCCCGCTGAAGCGGATCCCCAATTTTGATGTGCTTGCCGACAGTTTGCGAACCTACTTGGACACCGAGGCAGCAGAATATTCGGATGTGGTCCTCGCGTCCCACAGCCAGGGAGGGCTGATCGTTCAGCGGTACATGGCGCGAATGGTGACCGGTGCACACGGTCTCGACCTTCAGCGGATCCGGCGAGTTGTGATGTTCGCATGCCCGAACTCGGGGTCAGAGATCTTCTTACTGGCGCGACGCCGAGCGTGGTTCTGGAAACACCCGCAGGAACGTGAACTGCGCCCTGTCAACGACGCAGTCAGCACCGCACAACAGGTCGTGGTCAACAGGATTGTTCACGCCCAGCAGATCGCTTCAGATCAGTGCCCCGTGTCGATTCATGCATACGCGGGCGACCGCGACAACATCGTTACGCCGACGTCCGCGAAGGGCGTCTTTCCGGATACCGGCGTACTGCCTGGTGACCACTTCTCGATCATCCAGCCCGACTCGGCCAGACACCGCGCATACTTGGCGCTCAAGCACCATCTGATCGCGGCGCTCCACCCGCGACAGACGCATGCCGACGTGCCCGCTGGGCTCCCGTCCTCGCCCGACGCTGTCGAGGCGTCCGACCTGATCCACCACGAATGTTCGCCGACGAACGGCAGGGTTCATGACCCCGCAACGAGTCCGAGCGAATCCGCAGTGATAGCGAGGTGGAACCCGTCCACTCGCACAATGGAGTTCATCCTTACGCCCCAGACTGCTCTGGAATGGATCAAAGAGTTAGGGAGGGCCCCCACTGATGGCTGGCGTCGGCGATCGCAACGTCCGCGGCTTGTCCGAGTTGAGCACGGCTCTCTGGGAGCGGTTTGACCGCACGGGCGACATGGCAGCCTTGGATGAGGCAATCACTGTCCTACGCCAAGCGTTGAACGAAACTCGCTCGCCAGAACTCGATCGCGCTGCGGTCCTGTCGAACCTCGGCATCGCGTTGCTGAGCCGCTTCGGCCGCACCGGGGACGTGGGCACTTTGGATGAGTCGACCAGCGCACTGCGCGAGGCAGTCGCCTCTGCCCGAACAGACGGACCCGACCGTGCAGCGGCGTTGTCGAACCTTGGCATCGCACTGCGTCAGCTGTACAGCCACTCCGGGGACGTGGACGTCCTGCAGGAGTCGGTCAGCGCTTTGTACGACGCGGCTGCAACCCGGCACCGATTGGCCGCCGACCGGCCGGATGCCCATCTGCCCGGCCTCGCCAGCAGTTTGATCAATCTCTCGGTGTCCCTCGGCGGAGTAGGACAACGAGAAGACGCCCTCGCCGCGATCAACGAAGCAGCCGAGATCTACCGGCGCCTGGCCGAACAACATCCGAACACCTACCTACCCGACCTCGCCAGGAGCCTGAACAACCTCTCAGTGGCCCTCGGCGGAGTAGGACAACGAGAAGACGCCCTCGCCGCGATCAACGAAGCAGCCGAGATCTACCGGCGCCTGGCCGAACAACATCCGAACACCTACCTACCCGACCTCGCCAGGAGCCTGAACAACCTCTCAGTGGCCCTCGGCGGAGCAGGACAACGAGAAGACGCCCTCGCCGCGATCAACGAAGCAGCCGAGATCTACCGGCGCCTGGCCGAACAACATCCGAACACCTACCTACCCGACTTCGCCGCCATCCTCAACAACCTGTCCGTCCAGTTGGCTGCACTGGACCGCCGAGATGAAGCTCTCGCCGCGCTCGGCGAAGCGGTCGGGCTCTACCGGCGCCTGGCCGAACAACATCCGAACACCTACCTACCCGACCTGGCCAGGAGCCTGAACAACCTCTCAGTGGCCCTCGGCGGAGCAGGACAACGAGAAGACGCCCTCGCCGCGCTCGGCGAAGCAGCCGGGCTCTACCGGCGCCTGGCCGAACAACATCCGAACACCTACCTACCCGACCTCGCCAGGAGCCTGAACAACCTCTCAGTGGCCCTCGGCGGAGCAGGACAACGAGAAGACGCCCTCGCCGCGCTCGGCGAAGCAGCCGGGCTCTACCGACGCCTCGCCGAACAACATCCGAACACCTACCTACCCGACCTCGCCGCCATCCTGAACCACTTGGGATTCCAGTTGGCCGAGCTGGGCCGCCGATCTGAAGCGCGCGCCGTGCTCGGCGAAGCGATCGAGTCCCAACGCCGGTGGAGCAATCTCCGGCCAGGCGGACACCGTCCCGAACTCGATCGTTCTCTCGAGATAGGCACCTGGCTGCAACCAGTCGACGACGACACATCAGGTTGACGACGCACTCGGCCAGCATGAGCGATTGATCGCCGTGTCGATCTGTCTCAGGCCGGATGCCGCCGGGCCGGGAGGCCCGCCATCAGGCACATGCCGACGGGTTAGGCAGCTCTGCGATCTGGCACCGTGTGCTCTCGAGCCTCCGCCGCGGCCGTCCCGGAACGGCATCCGTACGGTGAACAGCCGTCCGGGTCGCCGTCCTCCAGCAACCCCGCTTCCGCGTCGGCGATCAGGTCGAGGAGATCGCCTTGCCGATCGGCCCATTCGCGTCGAGTCACGCGGTCGATCGGCGCGATGTCCAGCGGCAGGCGGGAGCGGTGCAGGAATGCCTCACCGTCGAGGGGCGTCCCGCGCGCGCCGCCTTTGCGGATCCGGCGGTCGAACTCGACGACCTCGGCCCACTCGTCGGGGTGGTTGTCGCGCAGGTCGCGCCACTGGGCGTTGCCGTGGAACGGACAGCCCTTGCAAGCGCTTTTGGCCACTGTGGTCCAGCCGTGGACCCGCAGCCACCGGACGCAGTCCTTGCGCGACATTCCCAGTTCCAGCAGCGGATGCCGAGGCCGCGCGTACTGAACGTCGAGCGTGTCGCGCACGCGGCCGATTTCGTCGGCGGAGAACCCGATCCACTGTTCGGCGAACACGCCGCGCGGAACCCGCTTCGGGTGCGGGTACCCGAGCAGTTCGCGGACTTTCGCTTTGATGGGCGTCAGTTTGTACTCGGCAGTGCATTGACGACGGCCCATGCCGTCCGACCCGTCCGGGTTGCGGATGAAGTACGGCACCGAGCAGTACCGGTGACTCGGGTCCAGAGCGTCGTCGCGCAGGTTTCCGGCAGACACGCGGTACAGCGGTATCCCGGCCTCGGCCAGGTTGTGCTCAAGCCGGTCCAGGTGTTCGTAGACCCGTCGCGGCTCCCATCCCGTGTCGGCGAAGATGGCTGCGTCCGGCGCGGGCAACTCGCCCGTGCACGCCATCAATGCCAGCGCTGTGGACTGAACTCCCGCACCGAGCGACAGCACTGTCAATGTCGCCCTGCGGCCTTCTCCCATCGTGATCGCCCCCTCGGTTCGTTTTCGCCGTGTTTTCTCGTTCCCGCGCCTATTCCCTTCCCGGGATACGATGCTGATCACCGCGTCAGGTTCCTGTCCGGCGACCGGGTGGGACGGTCGGATGTCGGCGGGATCCGTGATGTATCCGCTGGGCTGTTCGGGTTGTCGGTCGATGCGGCCATGGCGGAGGGCTGGCGGTGATCTCCCACCGCGTGCGCGCCACGCCGGAGGTTCCGCGGTCGGATCGGCGCCGTGAGGGCGTGTCCCAACCGGTGCGGGGAGCCAGCTCGGCGATCGGAAGCCAGCCCGCAGCGCGGAGCGAAGCACCGGATTCGCCGGCCTGGGTGTAGGTGACGGCGCGGCGGTAGCCCAGCGCCTTCGCCGCGCGCCATGCCGCGCCGTAGAGCGCTGAGTTCGCGTTGCGGGTGCCGTCGGTGGCTGACCGGTTGACCTCGACGGTCCAGCCGTCCTGCAACCGGCGGGAGGACGGGCGTGCAACGGTGATCACGCCGACCACGCGCCCGTCCTCGGTGGCGACCGCCGCGCCGAAGAGATACCCGTGCGGACGGCCGTGGTGTCGATGGTGGGCATCGACGAACGCGGCTGCTTCGTCGCGGAAGGCCGGCACAATGGTCAGGCGGCCTGAGCCCGCCGGTTCCTTCTCGGCGTTCAGCGAGGATGCCGCGATGGTGTACCGGCGGCAGGTGATCCAGCGTTCGACACGGCCGAGGTCGAGAGTCCCGTCCGGATGCCTGGCGTAGGTGCCGATCTCGAAGTCGTCTCGGCGAACGAGAGCGCCGGGCGCGCATCCGCATCGGGTTGCGAGCCAGTCGACGGCTGCGTCGTTGGGCCCTGCGCCGATGGCGTCCCCGAGGGTCGGCATGCCGTCCGGGTCGTTCTCGTCGTCCCGGGCCGGGGCGACCATCCACACTCCCACGGCGGACTCGGCCGGGTCTCCGATCTCGGGGGTTCCCACCACACCCAGAACTCGGGGCTCGAATCGTCGACCGTGCGCGTCGTTCCGTCCATGCGGGCTATCCCCTTTCCTCGCTGTGGCCGTTGCCGCTTGTCGCGGCGCGGAGCGACCGGCAAGGGCAGACTCTGCACGGCCGGCGAGATGGTCTCCGTGCCGCTGCACCGAGTTGCGGCTCGGCGAACTGGCGAGGCGGTGGGACGTCGGCGAGTTGGGCGAGGTACCCGCTGGCCTGATCAAGTTGGTGCGCCAGGTCGAGAACCTGTCCGTCGGCCAGGTCTCCGGTGCGGTCGATGTGGCGGGCGATCCAGTCGGGCGTCGTCTCGGACCTGTCGATCCAGTCGTCCTGAAGGTGACGGACGGCGGCTCGGAACCGCTGTGCTTGGTCGGCCAGGCTGTGGCAAAAGGACTCCAGCAGTGTGCGATCGCGGCACACGAGACTCAGCAGGTGGCGCGCGGCCGGACCTTGGCTGTCGGCATCGCCGGAGTCGGCGGGGTCGCCTCCAGCGCACGACGCGATCAGACAGTCGGCGAATTCCTCGCCGAGGATCTCGCCGTTCCGCAGCGCGTCCCGGTCCCGTGTCACGTCGGGCGGGGCCGGGTTCGTCACGCCGCCAGGTCCTGGCCGTAGTCGCTGTGGCGCGCCTCGCACGCGGCAGGGCCGGGTCGGTCGCGATGGACGGCCTCTGCCAGCCCGATCAGCGAGTTCGGGGCGAGGCGGTCGGGGCCGACGGTGTGCAGGATGTGTCGCGCGGTCGCTGCGGAGACCGGTCCCGGCATCAGCCACACCGCGTCGGGTTCGTGGTCGCTGGCCCGGCGCACGGCGTAGATCTCGCCTGTTGTGGCGAGGTATCCCGCTTCCCACGCTCCGACGAGTTCGGGGTCGCTGCCCAGCGGGTCGTCGTCATCGTCGGGATCGCGCCGCCATCCGCGTCCGAAGTCCTCGCCGTCGACCACCGTCATCCACCGGGTTCCCGCACCCCGCCGGGGGTCGGCTGCGATGAACGCCGCCGCGTTGTCGAATGCCTGAACATACAGGGGTTTCTCAGGGTTGCGGGTCCACCCGGCCGCTGCGGCGGCCAAGGGGCCGTGCGTGATCGCCAGGCCGCACACGAAATCGCGGACTTCGGCGATGTGAATGCTCCAGTGCTCGACGGAATCGACCGCTGTTGACTGCTCTTCCTGGAAAATCGCCAGCAGCTCACGCGCGCGCAGGCGTGCGTGCTCGACCACGAGGCGTTGGTGTTCGGTGGGATCGGCGCCGAGTTCGCGGTCGAGTTGGGCGATCATGTCGCGCTGGCGCTCGACCGCCGCAGCCGTCCGCTCGACGCGTCGGCGGGCGTGGAACGCGGTTCGGCGCAGCGTGGCTTCGAATTCGATCAGGTCTGTCGCGGGATCGTCGCCCGGCAGGATGTAGTCGTCGTCCAGGAGGTGCTCGGCGATCCCGTCAGGGATCGCAACGACCCGTCGCCCGACCCGGACGGACATTCCCTCGCCTGTGTATCCCCACGACAGGTGCTCGCTGGTTCCTTTCATGTCTTCCCCCTCAGATATCCGTGGTGTCACTGTTCTTTTCGCCGGGCGTGCGCGGCGGTCCGGGCGCGCGCACGAGCGGGGATCACCGCCGTCCCTGGGCACGGTGCTGTGGTTCGTGCGCGGCGGCGTGTCGTCCTCCGGCCGTGCCCGGCCGGGACTTGAGCCCGTTCGGCGGGTCGCTGCGGCGGGAGTGCCGGCCCGCGGCCGCCTGCTGCTGCGAGGGGTGTGCTGGCGTGTCTGCTCGTGATTGCGCCGCAACCTGTTGGCGGTCCTGCACACGCCACGGCGGGTCGATTCCCGCGCGCTGCGCGAGCCTGCCGCTGATGTCGTCGAGGTAGTCGGCGGCGGCGAGACATTGGGCGTTCGTCATGTCGGACGCGCTCGCCAGGGTCGGGGCTGATCCGACGATGATGCTGCTGGACAGGTGGTGTTGTTCGCGCAGCGAGACGATCGCGCGAAGCAGGTCGCTCTGATACGCGAGCCCGCCGCTCAGTCCCGCGGTGTAGGCGACGTGCGCTTCCTCGGTCGGGGTGAAGGTCGCGATCGCTTCGTCGAGGTCGAGTGCGGGGCGGCCGGTGGCCGGTGCCGTGTCGCAGAGTTCTTGGGCTATGCGCCGCGCGTGTTCTTCGCCGGCCCCGCGGAAATGGGCCTCGAACCTGTCGCGCCCGTTGAGCCGGTCCAGCGCGACGAGATCGCCGTTCGTGCCGGCGATCGCGACTCCGTCGAATCCCCTGAATCCGTGATGGCGCGGCCCCCTGAAGCCGGGTGTCGCAAAAGGATATCGAGGTGTTGTCATGGTGTCCTTCTTTCTCTGTTCGTCGTTTCCGTTCGTCCTTCTCTGACGGGGGGTGTTGCGGGGGGTCACCTGTTGTCCGCGCGGTCCATCGGGCCGCCGAACACGCGTCCGGCGCCGGCGTAGTCGCCTTTCACCTTGATCGGGGTTTCGTGGACGACCTGGCCGGATTGCGGGGCTTCGATCATCGATCCGTGTCCTATGTAGAGCGCGACGTGGTGGATGTGCCCGCCGCTGCCCCAGAACATCAGGTCGCCGGGTTGCAGGTTTTCGGCGGAGACGGGTTGTCCTCGGGTCGCGGTGAACTGTTCGGTGGAGGTGCGCGGGAGCGTGATCTGCCGTCCGGTGCCTTGGTAGTAGGCCCAGCGGACGAGGGAGCTGCAGTCGAATCCGACCACTCCGCGGTCGGGGCCCGATCCGTTGCCGGGTCCTTCCAGGGTGCCGCCGCCCCAGGCGTACGGGGTTTTCGCGGTCACGTGTTCGGCCGCGCGGGCGATCACGGCTCCGGCCCGTCCTCCGGTGTTCGGGGGCGTGTCGGCCTTGCTGTATTTGGTGTGGGCCAGGTCGCGGATTTTTGCGATGTAGCGGACTGTTTCGACGAAGGGCGGCACGCCGCCGGCGTCCTTTACTTTGCCGGGCCCGGCGTTGTAGCTGGCGAGCGCGAGGTCGAGCAGGTCGCCGCGCAGCGCGCCGTTCTTGCGGCAGAAGCCGACGAGGTGGCACATGTAGGCCGCTTGGGTCTCGATGGCGTCGGCGGGGTTGCGGGGGTCGGCGCGGCCGTCGCCGTCGCCGTCGACGCCGTATTCGGCCCATGTTCCGGGAAGGAACTGCGCCAGCCCGTCGGCGCCGGACTTGCTGTTGTGGGCGTTGGGGTTCCAGTTCGATTCGGTCTCGATCTGGGCAGCCAGCACCGGCGCGGGGACTTCAGGGCAGCGCTGCGCCGCGTGCAGCAGCGGGGCGCGCGCCCAGTCCGGCACCGCGTCCGTTTTCAGCGCGGTGTTCCAGGATCCGTCGTCCGTTCCGGGTTTCGGTTCGGCGTCCTGGCCCCCGCCCATGCCGAGGAACAGGGCCAGCATGGCGACGCAGAGGAAGCCCGCCGCGGCCGCGATCCCTTTGAGGCACACTAGGAACCGCCGCCGGAATCGGAGAGGGTGACGGACGAGACCTTCCATTCTCGGCCGGTTTGGGTCAGCGAGCAGTAGACCGCCAGCGTCGGCAGTTGCTGGTGCCATCCGTCCGGCGCGGACGCGGTCGGGGTCGCGAGCACGCCCGCGCTGGCCGTGCCGTCCTCGCCCGGCGGCGGGTCGTCGGTGATCGGGCGGGTCTCGACGTGCACGCGGGCATGGCGGGCGGCCAGGCCGGTCCAGGTCTCGTCCCGGCCTTCGCCCGCGAGGGCGTTTTCGAGGGCCGGGACGCCGTACTGTCGGGCGGCCCGGCGGCGGGCGTCGGCGGGCCCGGTGTCGGCGGCGGTGTCGACCGACATCGCGGCGACGGCGAAGCGTGCGCAGACCTCGGCCGCCGCCGCGACCGGAAGCGCGTCCGCCGACGGCGGCGACTGCGGAGCCGGGGGCCGCGCACAACCGGCGGCGCCGTGCGCGAGAACCCCGGCGGCGATCAGGGCCGGTCCGGTTCTGCGGAGAATGTCCCGTGCCCGCCAGGGTTTCGGGCGTGCTTCGCTCATGGTGGTCTCCCCTCGGTCGTGCCGTCCTTCTGTCGTGTTTCGGTGTGGCGGGCCGGATTGCGGTTCGCGCGGTGCCCGTGCGCCTAGCTGTCGTCCTGGCGGTGTCTGCTCAGCGCCGCGCGCGGGTGAGCGGCGGTGCGCGGCGCGTCCGGGTCCCGGGTTCGCAGCAGCAGCGGTTCGCGGAGCCCGTAGTAGGCCCAGTCGGCCACGTCCGCAGGGTCCGGGACCGGATCTGGTCCGAAGTGGACGGTGGCGCGGGGCAGCGCGTCCGCGCCGTACTTGACGCGCATCGCCCACCCGGTGTCGCCGTTCCACCGCATCGTGATCAGGTCGGCATCGCCGATGGCCGTGCCGGTCCCGGCGTGCCGTGGTGCGGCGATCCGCAGGGTGGCCTGCGGCGCAGGGGAATCCAGCAGCTGCAGGCCGGACACGGTCAGGCCGCACCGGTCGAGTCGTTCGACCACGGCGCGGACGTAGGGCTCGTGCGGCAGCGCGCCACGCGGCGCGGGGCTCAGCGGGATGTTCGCGGCCGGTCGGGTCCGGTCCTGATCGGGCGTCATCGGGTTCGTCCTGTCGTGGCGAAGTCCGGGCCGGGCCGCGACGTCCGCCCTCCGGCCGGGGCGGTGCCGACGCGGTCGGGGCGCGCGCGGTGTTCCCCGTGCCGGGGCTCGGGCGGGACGGGCCGCGTCGGATCGCCCAGCCCGTACGCCGCCATCGACCGGAGCAGCTGGTCGTAGATCGGGGTCTGTTCCCCGGCCGTGTCCTCGACGTCCGGGCGCGCGTGCCGCCCGCCTGTCCTGGCCATCGCCGGGGCCGGGGGCTCCGCCGTGGCCCGGCCGGAGCCGCCGGAGGCGGCGAACAGGTCCGCGAGGTTGAGCCTCGTGCGGAAGCCCTGCGGGGCGGGGCCGGACGCGACGCGGTCGGCGGCGGGGCTGGGCTCGGCGTGCGCGGTCGCGGCGAGGTCGTTCTCGCGCTGGACCGGGATCGCGACGTCCGCGGCGGTCTCGGTCGCCGTCCGGGTCATCGCGATGTCGACGAGCCGCGCGGCGAGGTCGACGTTGCGCGCGCCGGGCGGCTGGTTTCCGGAGACGAGCACCGTCGCCTCGCCCGGCGGGCCGGCATCGCCGGGGCTCCACCGGGTCTCGGATTCCTGGTCGAACACGGTGCGCACCGAGACGCCGAGCGCGGAGGCTTTGGCCACGAGGTCGCCCCACATCCGCGCCTCGGCGTCGGTCCTGTGCGGGCTGTCGGCGGCAGTGGATTCGGCCGGGCCCGAGGCGGGCGGGCCGGAGGGCTGCCCGGTTGCCGGGTCGTCGGCGGCGAGGACGACCCGCAGCCGCTGGCCCTCGCGTCCGTCCTGGCATGCCGGGTCGGCGGCGAGGAAGTGCTGCCATCCGGTTGGGGTGTAGCGGCGCGAGGTGCAGGTGACGCGGTCCGGGGCGGCGAGGTCGAGGCCTCCGTCTCCGCCGAGCCGGACGCCGTTCATGATCCAGTAGGTGTGGTCGCCGTGCTGCAGCAGCGGGTAGCGGCCGGGTTCCACGACGGCCAGCTCGGTTCCGGGATCGAGCGTGTCCGCGTCCGGGTCCACCGGGTAGATCCGGCGGCGCAGGATCTCGACCGCCCCGATCTGCTGCGGTGCCGGTGCGGGCTCGGCGTCCGTCGCGGCGGTCTCCGGTGCGGCGCTGCTTGCCGCGGCGGCGGTGTCCGTTGTGTCCGATGCGCGGACCGGCGTTGGGGGCGCGGGCTGTGGGCCGGGCTCGGCCGGCGCCGGGCCGGGTTCCTCGGGCGCCGGGCCGGGCTCGGTGGGCTGCCCGGCACCGGGCTCGCCCGTGCGATGCCGGTCCTCGCGGGGTTCTTCCGTCGCGAGGTACCGCGCGAGCGCTGGTTCGTCTGCGGGTTCGGGCGCGAACGGGTCGAAGTCTCCGTGCTCTTCTTCGAGCTGGTCGGCCCAGTCGTATCCGTCGCTGCCCGCTTCGGGGTCGGACGGTGGTGCCGGGGCCTGCTCCTCGTCGTCGGCGGGCGTCCCGGGCGCCGGGTCCTCGCCGCGCCGGCCGACGGGCGGCTGCTGTTCGGCCGGGAGTGCGGCGACGGGCTCGGGTTCCGGACGGTCCGCGTGGTGCTCGGGTGCCGTCGCGGGGGCGGCCGGTGCGGGCGGGGCGACGGGGTCGGGCCGAGGCGGTGCGGGATCGTCGCCGGGGCGCGATGCCGGGGTTCGGCGAGGCTGCGCGTCCGGCCGGGGGTCGGCGGACCGGCTCGGGGCCGCCGACGAGGCCAGCGGGCGCAGGGTCTCGGGGTCCACGCCCGCGTGCCAGGCGAGTTCGGTGCGAGTGGCGCGCAGGGCCGCGCGCAGGCCGGGGCCGTCCGGCTGGTGCGCGAGCCGGTCGTCGATGCCCGAGGCCGCGATGCGGGTTTCCAGGTCCCGGATGTGGCCGACGAGTTCTCTCAGTTGCGCGCCGTCGCGGCGTTGTCGTCCCGGGCCGTGTGCGGCCCAGCGGGCGGCGTTCAGGTGCGACGCGCCGGGCGCGTCGAGCCGTTCGGCGATCATCACCGCGATGCGGGGCAGCCCCGTGGCCGCCTCGGGCGGCAGGTCGACGCGGCGGAGCTGCCCGGCCGCGGTACCCCAGCCGGGGACGAATTCGAGCGCCGCGAACGGTCCCGCCGCGGTCCCGCGTCGTCGTGCCGAGGGGGTGCGCAGGAACGCTTCCAGCGCCGCGAGGGCCGTCTCCGCTTCCGCGATCGCGGCTGCGGCGGTGGCCAGCGGCGGAGAGTCCTTCAGCGCCGCCCCGGCGGGTTTCCCCGCGTCGTCGACGCGCTGCAGCGACCATCGCCAGCCCGCCGCGCCGGTCTCGTCGCGGGCGCGGGTGATCCGGAGACGGATGCCGGGAGCGTCGAGCCGGTAGGCCGCACGCTCGTGCGGGCTGCCGGGCGCGTCGTCGCGGGTCGCCTGCCTGCCGTCGGACAGCGTCAGCGCAGCCGGGACCGCGGCGGTGTCCGGGTCCGCGACAGCGGGAGCCGTGACCACGGTGGTCTCCTGGGCCGCCGGGGCGGGGGCGGTTCCGGGTTCGGGTGCTGCCGTGCGCGGCTTCCGACGGGCATCGGTGTCGGCGGCGGGTTCTGGCGCGGCGGGACGCAGGGCGTCCCGGATGGTGCGCAGGGCGTCGCTCAGGCGTGCCGGTTCCCGGGCTTCGGGCAGGCGGTCCGGGACCCCGGATGCCGCGACGTGTTCGGCGAGGTCCCCGATGTGTCCCGCGACGGCCGCCAGGACGTCCGGCGGCATCTTCACCCGGCCCGGCATGTAGTCGACGGTGCGCAGCCACTCGGCTTCCCGCTCGGGAGCCGGGACTTCCTGGTTCAGCCGTCGCACCACGGTGATGGCCCACTGCGCCTCGCCGGGGAGCCGGCTGAGGTCCTGCTGCACGAGCTGGCTCGTGGCGTCGCCCCAGCCCGGGACCAGCACGATGCCGCCGATCGGGCCGCTGACCGGCGAGGGTGCGCGCAGCGGCGGCTGGTCGAGGTGGCGTTCCAGATGCGCCAGCCACTCTTCCGCCGCGGCGAGGGCTGCGTGCGGGGTCGTGTACTCGCTGGTGCGCGGGAAGAGCCAGCGTGATTCCAGTCCCGCGCCCTGCGGTCTGCCGTCGGCATCGACCTGGCGCAGGAACCAGGTCCACGGCTTGCCCGAGGGGGCGGCACTTCGGCCGGGCTTGACTTGACCACGAGACTGAACCGCCCGGGCTCCACCCGCTCGTAGGCGTCGTACGCGAACCTGTTGACGGTTTTCTCTCCCGCCTCGACCTGCCGGTACTGCAAGGCGCGGCCGTCGGACATCGGCAGTTCCGCCTGCGGCTGGTCTTCCGGGCCGCTCTCGGGCACCGGCACCGGCGCCGAATCTGCCTCCGCAGGCACGCTCGCCTCGGCAGTGGCCGGGACGCGGGCGGGCCCGGATGCGGGTGCGGCGGCCGCGAGCGGTTCGCGCCGGTCTCGTGCCTCGGTCGGGGCGGGCTGCTCGGCCTCTGTCGTGGGTCCGACGGGGCGCAAGACGTCCCGGGCTTCCCGCAACGCGTCGCTCAGGCGGATCGGACGCCGCGCTTTGGGCAGCGCGTCCGGGATCCCGGACGCCGCGACGTGGTCGGCGAGATCTCCGATGTATCCCGCGATCTCGTCCACGTACTCGGGCGGGAATCTCACGTTGCCCGGCAGCTGGCCGGTGTCCCGGATCCACAGCGCTTCCCGCTCGGGAGACGGGAGTTCCGTATCGAGCCGCCATGCCACCTTGAGGGCCCACTGCGCCGCCGGCGGGAGCCCGCGCAGCGTTTGATCCTTCAGCTGGCTCGACACGTCGCCCCAGCCCGGGACGAACTCCAGTTCTCCGATCGGGCCGCGCACCGGCGACGGTTGCGCCAGCTGAGGCTCGTCGAGGTGGCGTTCCAGATGCTTCAGCCACTTTCCCGCCTCCGCGAGCGCTGCCTGCGGGGTCCTGTATTCGTGGGTCTTCTGGCTGAAGCGGACTTCGCTCAGGCCTGCCCCGCGGGGTTTCCCGTCAGCGTCGATCCGGTGCAGGAACCAGGTCCACGGTTTGCCGGACGGGCGCGGCACCTCGGCCGGACTGCTCGCGACCACGAGCCGAAACCGTCCCGGCTCGATGCGCTCGTAGCTGTCGTGCGCGAAGCGGTTGCCGTGTTCTCCGGCCTCGACCCGGCGGTACTGCAGGGCCCGGCCGTCGGACATCGGCAGGTCGGCGACCGGCGGTGTCTGCGCGGCGTCGGCCGGCGCCGGTTCCGCGGCGGCGGACTTCTGGCCAGCCTGGGTGTCGCGGTCTGCCGGAGCGTCCTCGAGACTGCGGTCGCGGTCCGGCGCGGGTGCGGGCGATGCGGGTGCCGGTTGAGTCAGCGCCGCTTCCGCGTGCGCGAGCACGTCTTTCAGCGCCGTGCTGACCGCGCGGGGTTTCGTGCCGCCGGTCAGCAGCCGACGGGGCACGCCGTGTTTGCCGTGCAGGTCCGCCAGCGCGGCGAGATCGCGCAGGTAGCCGGTCGCTTCCGTTTGCTGCTCGCGGGTCAGCGGGGGCCGTCGCCGCCGGCCAGCAGCCAGGAGGCGTTCGATTCCGGCGTGGTCCAGTGAGCGTCGAGTCGCGGGATCATGCCCAGTGCCAGCTGTGCGGTCCGGCGCCGGAGCGAAGCGGGCAGGTTCTGGCGGTTGAGCTGTTCGGCGAATCCTCCCCATTTGGGCACGAACGCCAGGTCCGCCATGGGTCCGTCGACTCCGGCGGCCGCCGCGTCCACGGGTTTCTCCAGCGCCGCGAGCAGCTGGCCGAAGGCTTTCTCCGCCTGCCGCACGGCCGCGGCCGGGTTCCGGTAGGCGGTGCCGCTGACCAGTTCCGCGCCGACGGTCTCGCCGGAGTCGTCGAGCTGCTGCACCGCCCACCACCAGGGGGCGGCGTCGGCGACCTCCGGCGAGGGGGCGGCGACGATCACCCGCGCGCGTCCGGGGACGGTCAGCATGAACGCGTCCCCCGGCCACCGGTCGCGGAAGCGGTGCGGCAGCTGACCCTCGTCGGCGACCCTGGCCAGTTCGCGGCCGTCGCCGAGCACGACCGGCCCGACCTGACGCGGCGGTGCGGGCCGGGGAGTTTCGGGCGCGCGGAACGCGTGGCGTTCGGCCAGGGCCGAGGACACCGCGTCGAGGTCCGCGGCGACGCGGTCGATGCCGACGGCCTGCAGCATCCGGCCGAGCCGGTCGGCGTCCTGGCTCGCCGCGCGCAGCGCCCACGCCCACGCGGCCAGATTCGCGGTCAGGTGCCGGGCGGTCGTCTCCGCGGAATCGCGGGTGCGGCCCGTCGTCGTGCTCGCTCGCGCGACCCACGCCGGAGTCATCGCACGCTCGCCGAGCACGTCGCGCTGCAGCCAGTGCACCACCAGCCCCTGGGCGGCATCGGCCCCCGTGCTCAGCGACCGGGCGCGGTCGGCGGCGGCGATCGCGTCGGCCAGGTGCATCCGCGCCGACACCGGGTCGCCGGCCTCGCTCGCGGCCATGGCCAGCTCCGCCCGCTGCGCGACCGCTCCTTCGGGCGCGGTCATCGCGTGCAGGATCGCCGTCGCCTCCTGACGGGCGCGCATACCGGTGATCCGGGCGTCCTTGACGGCGCGTTTCCTCTCGGCGGCGGCGTTCTCGGCCCGGCGCCGGAGCCGTCGGGCCACGGTGTCCTCGCTCCAGTCGCCGGTCGGCGCGGCGGTCGGCGGGGCGGCGGAGGCCAGGCCGCTGCGCCGCATGAGCGCGTGCCCGACCTCGTCGAGGTAGTCCGGCAGCGGCAGCGCGGGATCCCCCACGGGGCGCAGGTGCCCGGCCGCGCGCACCGTGTGCGCGATCTGCACCATCGCGCGGCCGAGGTCGAAGCGGCGCTCGTCGGTCATGACATGGCGCTTCGGCTGCGCGGGGTCGTCGACCGCGAGCCGGTCGGCCTGCTGTTCCGGGGTCCCGGCGGGGTCGGCGAGGGTGGCCAGGATGTCGTTCATCGCGTAGGAGTCGGCGAGGCTGAGGGAGGCGACCGGCAGCGAGCGGTAGCGGTTCAGCTGGGTCTCCAGCGAAGGGCTTGCCGGGTGGTCGGGCGGCAGCACCGTCAAGGCGGCGAGCCCGGTGCGCGAATGCGGCAGGACGGGCAGCCCGCCGTGGTCCTGCGCGGCTCGCTGCTCCAGCACTCCCGCCATGGCGCGCATCCGCGCGGCCAGCCAGCCGAGCGACTCGTCGGCGGTGTCCAGGCAGCGCCCCGCCTGCCGCAGCACGTCGGCGACGTGCGGCAGCACCAGACCCGGCACGTGGTCCAGCCGCCGGGGCAGCAGTTCCTCCGGCGTCCCGCGCAGCAAGGCCGTCTCCTCCACGACCGAGACCAGGTCGAGCCCCTGCGGCAGCGGCAGGAAATCCTGCAGCGCCATCGCGGCGGCCATCCCCCGCAGACGCGCGGTCTGTTCCGGCGTGGTCTTGCCGCCGGGTGTCACGTCCGCGACGGACTCCCGGATGCGCGCGACCGCCGGATGCCCGTTCAGGTCGGCTGTCGTCGCGATCGTGAGGCCGTCGATCCTGGTGCGCGCCTCCTCCAGCCGCTGCGGCAGCCCGCGCGCCGACAACGGCAAGGCGAAGGCGACCCCCTCTGGCTGGTCCCGCCGGGGCGGGGGATCGGCGAACTCCCGGGCCAGGACGGGCGGGGCGCCCGCCGGGGCGCCCAGCCGCATTCCCAGTGCGGCGGCTTCCCGCGCCAGGGCGTGCGCGCGTGCGTAGAGGTCCGGTGCGGTGAAGACACCGGCTTCGTCGGGGTCGGCGGGAGGCTGGGCGAGGCCGAGCCAGGAGTCGATCTCCTCGTCGGTGACCTCGACCGGGTGGCGGGGGGCGCTCGTGCGGTGCAGCTCCGCGTCGCGCTCGGCCTCGATCTGCAGTTCGGCCAGGGTCACCATCGCGTTGAACGCCAGCGTTCCGGCCGGCTGGCCGCCGTCGAGCACGAGCCGGCGGCTGTCGCGGTCGAGGGCGATCGAGTCGGGCCGGTGCCGGGAGCCTCGTGCGGGCGGGCGGACTTCGAGTTCGATGCCGTGGTCGTCGCGCAGGACCCGCGCGGCGTGCCGCAGCCACCACAGGCTGCCCTCGTCGTGCAGCGTCCCGTCCCTTCCGGTTCTGCGTCCGGTGCCGTCGGGGTGTCGCATGACCAGGTCGGAGAACCCCAGCCAGGAGTCCGGGTCGTGTCCGCCGCGGATCAAGGTTTCGACGACCGCGGTCTTCGCGACCGCCAGGACCTGCGCGAACGTCTCGGCGTAGGGCCCGGGATCGTCGGCTGCGTCGGCCGGGAACACCGGCGCTGTCCCTGCCGGGGCCAACGCCCAGGGCTGGTCCGCCGCGGAGGCGGGCTCCGCCGACCGGGCGGGTGCGAGGTCGAACAGGCCCGGCTCGCCCGCCGGAGCGGACACACCGGCACCGCCCGGCTCCGGCACGAGCCGAGGCCCGTGGGGTTGCGGCGAGGACACGGCGGCGGGGTCCGGTTCGGCGAGGGCAGGCGGAGGCAGCTGGCCGTCGCGACGGGGTGCGGCAGCCTCAGCGCGGGCAGGGCTCGCCGGGCCGGTCCGGGGCGCGGCGGTGGCGTGGCGGGCGGCGAGCAGCCCTGCCTGCTCGTCTAGCGCGTCGGCGATGGCGCGGATGCCCGTGCGCAGCAGCAGGCGGCCCAGGTCGTCCCCGGCTTCGCTGCGGTTGCGGATCGCCTCGGCCCAGGCGGTGCAGTTCGCGGCGAGGTCGCTCGCGCCCCCGGGGTGCAGGCCGGTCGTCGGGACCGAGCGCGCGATCCAGTCGGGCTCCGGCGCACGCGGGCCGAGCGCGGCGCGCTGCAGTTCCAGGCGCAGAATCCCGAGAGCGGCCTGGCCGCCGAGCGCGCGCGGCGACCGGAAGACCGTCGTCAGCACCGCGGCAAGGCGGGCCCGGGCGGTCGCGTCCTCTCCGTCGTCGAGCGCCTCGGCCACCGGGGCGAGCAGCCCGTCGGCCCTGGCCTCGTCCAGCCGTTGCAGCGCGGTGTCCGCGTCGGCGCGCGCGTCCGACAATGTGTGCGGCACGCGGGCGGCGCACGCCTCTTCCAGCTGTCGGCGGCGCTCGGCGCGCTGCACGATCCGCGCGACGGGAACCATCATCGTCCACCGATGCCGCGGTATGCCCTCGACGCCGGAGCCGGAGCGCCCGGTCCTGGCCAAAGCTGCGGCCCGCAGCTGCGCCGACACCTCGCGCACGAAGTCCGGCAGGGGCACGGCGCGGTAGCCGGCCGGGCGGGTGTGTCCGGTCGCCGCCAGCACGTACGCGACGTCGGTGAGCTGCTCGGCCAGCCCTGCGACGACCTCCTCGGTGCGGCCGCGAGCCGGAAGCAGCGAGACGATCGAGGCCGCGGCCGTCTCGGGGTCGACGGGCGGCGATTCGAGCAGGGACAGCAGCGCGGTCACTCCGTGCCCCGCGTGCTCGGCGGTTCCGTGGATCCAGGGCTGGAACCGCAGCGCGTCGCGCAGCTGGGTCTCCAGCTGTGCGGCGGCGGGGTGCTGCGCGGGCAGCAGGACCAGTCCGGCCGCTCCGAGGCCGGGCCGGGGCGGGTCGTCGGCCGGGGATTCGCGCGGCCAGCGCAGTTCGCGGCCGACCGCGCGCAGCTTCGCCGCCAGCCACGGCAGCTCGGCCTCGGCTGCCGCGTCGAGCACCCGCGCCGCTTGGTCGATCGCGCCGGCGACGGCGTGCCGCCGGTCGGGCGCGAGCAGGTCGAGCCAGCGGGGACCCAGGTCGTGGCCGGGGGTGCTGGCGTCGAACAGGTACTCGCCCAATGCCGGCAGCGACAGGCCCTGGGGCGTCGGGACGTAGTCCGCGACGGCCTCCATCGCGAGCACCGTCTGCGTCCACGCCCGCAGCCGCCCGTCCTCGGGCAGCCACCGGCGGGCCAGGGCGACGCGGACGTGCTCGACGGCCGGATGACCGGCCAGCGACTCCGCCGTCGCGATGCGGGCGCCCTCGACCCGGCGACGCGCCTCCTCGATCAGATCGTTGTAGGTCAGGTTTTCGTCCGAGAACGGCAGGCCGGGGCTTCCCGGGCCGTCGGCGGCGCCGAGCCGGTACCCGAGCGCCGCCGCCTGCCGGCCCAGCGCTCTCAGCTCGTCCCGTTCCCGCGGGGACGCGGCCCGGAACCGGCTGCGCCGGGTTTCCTCGGGCAGCCAGCTGTCGACGACGCGGTCGATGTCGTCGGCGGCGGTCTCGACCGGCGGCAGGACCCGTCCGGGCGCCGAGGCCGCGGCGGCCCGCTCCGCGTCCCAGCGCAGCCGCGCGATCTCGGCCAGCAGCAGCGCCGCCTGCGCGGGCAGCGGCTCGTCGGGGTCCATCAGGATCCGGCCCGGAGCCACCGCCACCCTCGGCCCGTCCGGAAGGACGGCTGCCGGGCCGTCGGCGACGCAGCCGAACTCCTCCCGCAGCACTGCCAGAGCCTCCTGGACCCACCACCGCGCGGTCCGGGCTCCGCCGCGCGCCGGGGCACCGTCGGGCGCGGGCTCGGCTCCGGTGAGATCCAGCAGCTCCGACCACACCGCAGGGTCGGCGCCCCCGGCGGCTCCGGCGTCGGCCAGGGCGCGGGTCGCCACGCTGATCCCGTGGGCGAACAGTTCGGCGTCAGAACCCTCGGCGGCCCCGCCGGGCGGGACCGTCGCGGCCCGCGCCGGGTGCGGCGGTTCCGCGGCGGCCCGGTGATCGAGCGCGTCGATCAGCCCGGTGGCGAGAACCGGCGACGGGACGGCGTCGGTGCCGGCCGCCGCCGAGTCCCACAGGCTGGATTGGCCCTCGGCGCGCGGCGGTTCGCCGCTGTCCGGCGCCGCTGGGCTCGGGGCCACGATCCGGGTCTCGGGGACGGGGACGGCGCGGCCTTCGAAGCCCCAGCCGCGCACCCGCTCCCATCCGACCTGCCACGCGCGTTCGTCCCGGTCCGCGAGGTTGGCGGCGATCGCGCGGGTCGCGACCGGCGAGACGACCCAGCTGCCGTCGTCGGCCTGGCGTGCGGTCCCGGTGAACCCGGCTTCGGCCAGGACGGTGCGGACGTCGTCGAGGGAGGCCACGACGTGCTCGACGGGATCGGGGTGCGGCGCGGCCAGCAGCACGAGCCGGGTGGACAGTTGCGGGCCGGGCTCGCCGGGGACCCAGCGCAGCAGCAGCGTCGTGGTGTGCCGCGTCCAGGACTGCACGACAGCGTCCGCCTCGTAACTTGTGCCGGTCAGGGCCCATCCGAACGAGGAGGGGTGGGCGTCGGCCGGGACGGCGAGCGTGTCCGGCGCGTCCGCGGGCGGAGCCAGGGGCGGCGGTGGCTGCACCAGCGACGCCAGGGATGCCGGAAGCGGCCAGACCTGGCACCGCTCCCGCTCGCCGTCGCGGTCCGGGACCGTCACCGTGTTCCGCGTGACGCCGGGGTCGCCGCGAAACCGCACGATCTCGCCGGTCAGGACCACGGCGCCGTCCTCGGTCACCGGTGTTGCGGTGATCCGGAACGGATTGTCGCGATGGACCGGGTGAACGATGACGTCGCCGGGGACGAGGCGGTCGGCGGGCGTCGGCGGCGCATCCGCGCGGGGGCCCACCAGCACGGCGGCGACCGCGGCGACCCAGTCCAGTGCCTCGGCGGCCGGCATGCCGGGCACGACGTCGCCGGACAGGTCGACGGGCTCCCCGGCGATGACCGCCGCGAGCCTGGTCCACAGCGTCGCTTGGGCCCCTTTCAGGAGGTCCCAGACCCGCCGCTGGGCGATGCCGGCGAGGGTTTCCTCTCCGGCAGCGGCGAAGGACCTGTCCATGTCCGCGTGCACGAATGGATTCACGGCGACGGCCGCGCGCATCAGCTGCCGCGTTTCGGGCACGGTCGCGGCGCGGACCCACTCGAGAATCTGCCGCCACGCCACCCTGCCGGTGCGGTGGCCGTCGGCGCCCGCGGTGATCTCGAGAGCGTCGGGACGGTTGTCGGCCCGCCCGGTTTCGCCCGCGCGGACGAAGCCCCACCCGAGCGGCAACGGCAACGGGCTGGTCGTCGCGCCCTCGTCGACGGCGGCGAGGATCCCGACGACGGCGGGGTCGGTGAGCGCGCCGAGCGCGGCGACGAGGTCGGCGGCCAGCAAGCCGCCCGGCAGCGCGGCGGCGGAGTGCCGGGGCGGGGCAGGGCTCGCCGCGTCCGGCGGCGCCGCGTCGGGCGCGGGCGGCGCGTCCGGCGCGGACTGGTCCGGCAGGTCGAACAGGCTGTCCTGTGCCGTGTCGGCCGGTGGCTCCGGCGGGGTGCGCGTCCTGTCCGGTCCGGGCACGTGCGGCGGCGTCGGCCGCCCGGGAGCGGGCCGGGGAGCCTGCGCGGCGCGCAGGTCGGCGAGCGGGACGCCGTCGCCGACGCGGACCCATCCCCGGTCCGGGTCGAGCCGCACGACTTCCGCGCTGCTGCCGCGCCGCCGCATCGCGGTGCAGGCGGCGGCGGTGGGCTGCGGGAACACCGCCCACCGGGGGCCGTCGAGGCGGGCCATGCCGAACCGGCCCGCTTCGTCCAGGAGGGTGCGCAGCTCCTGTGCGGAGGAGACCTCGTGCGCGAGGTCACCGGGCAGGAGGCGGTCGCGCATCACCACGCGCGGGCGCAGCGCGAGGGCGTCCCCGTCGGCGCGCCAGGCGAGGACTAGCTGTGTGCCGCCGCGTGTCCACGTCTCCGTCGGTTCCGGGCCGTAGGAGGTGGCGGTCCGTTCCCAGCCGGCGTCGGCGGGGTCGACATCGTCGGGGACCGGCACCCCGGCGGGCTCCGCGTCCGGCTGCGGTCCGCCAGCGTCCGGCCCGTCCGCGCCGGATTCGCGCGGGCCGAGTCCCTCGGCGGCTCGGGGCATCAGGGGGCGCAGCGATCCCGCCGGTGCGGCGGAGTCGGGGCCGGGCAGCACGGCGGAGAGGTCGAGGATCCGCTGGGCCGTCTCGCGGTCGGCGCGGGTCATCGCCGCGAGGGCGTCCGGCGAGACGAGGTCGCGTTCGGTTTTGGGGTTCGTGCCTTTCGGCCGCCGGATGCGGGCCCGTCCGGTTTCCTGCGCCGGTTGGGCGGCGTCGACGACCGCGATGCCGGCCTGTTCTCGCAGCGCGGCCAGTTCCTGGCGGGCCGTCCGCGCGAGGTCGCCTTCTCCGGCCTGGTCGAACGCGTCCTGGGCGCGGTCGAAGCCGCGCAGCGCGGTGTCGGCGTGCACGACGATCGCGTGCCGGGCAGGGTTCAGGCCGGCTCGGACCCAGGCTTGGACCTGCGGCCAGCTCAGCCGTCCGGTGCGCAGCTGACCGTGGTCGAGGTCGACGGTGATGTCCATGCCTCTGGAGTGAAATTGGACGGTGTCGACCGCCCCGGGGTCCTTCTCTCCCGGCCCGCGCTCGTATCCGAAGAGGCTGGATCCCGTCGCGTCGGCGGGCGCGGAGGGGTCGTCGCGGTCGACCTCGCGGACCAGGTGCGCGAACTGCCCGTGCTCCAGCCGGGCGAGGGCGCGCAGCGCGCTCGCGACGTCGGCCGGAACCAGCGGCGAGGTCGCGGTCTCCTGCGGCTGCTCGCCGGGCTCGCCCGGCAGGGCGAACCCGTGCTCGCGGGCCAGGACGGCGGCGACCTCGTCGAGGTGGTAGGCGATCGTCGCAATTCCGATGTGCCGCAGTGCTCGGGCGGCCTCGTCGCCCGCGCGTGCCCGGTCGCGGGCCGCCTGCGCCAATGCCTGGGCGGAGAGGGCCGTCTCCTCGCCCCGGTCGTCGTCGAGCAGGCGCCCGGCCGCGTTCGCGGTGTCGAAGCGCGTGCGCGCCGACTGGTGGACGAACGCCTCCTGCAGCAGCCACAGGGCGCCCGGGTCGATCAGGTCGGTGCGCTGGTGCGGCGGGAGAGGCCCGCCGAGGAATTCGTGCACTCTCTCCAGGTCGCCGCGTTCGGCGAAGTGGGCCGCGACCCGTACCGCGTCCGGGTTGACCGTGGCGAACAGCGCGTCGGCCTGGGCGCGGCGCAGCCGGTGCTCGTCGGCGAGGACGGCGTCGATGCCGTCGGCGACCGCGTGCAGATGATCGGGCAGGCTACGGTCCTCGCCGAACAGGCCGAACGCGTCCTGGCGGGGCGCGGCGTCGGCGATGCGACCGGCCAGCCGCCGCACCCGCTGGGCCGCATCGCCGGGCTCGGCGGCGCTGCCCGCGACCCGCGCGGCCAGGGCCTCGGCGGTGAAGGCGTCGCCGCTCGCGAGCGCGGTGCCCGCCAGCGCCAGCGCGAGCCGCACCGGCCCGGTCGAGACCCCGTCGATCTCGCGGGGCAGCGACTGCATGGTTTCCCGCAGCCAGGCCCGCAGCCCGGTCGCGGAGCCGGTCTCCGCCGGGTCGAGCGCCGGGAACAGCCGGTCGAGCGGATCCGGCTCTGTCTCCAGCGCTGTCTCCGGCGTTGCCTGCGGCGCTGGTTCCGGGGCGGGCGCGGGCGCGACGGACGGCCGGGGCTGCTCGGCGCGGGGCGGCGCCGTCGCCGCTGGCGCTGTCGCGGGCGTGGGTTCGGGCGCCGCGGGCAGCCGCAGCGTCGGGTCGCCGTCGAGAAGCCGTTGCAGGCCAATGGTGGCGCCGTCGGAATTGAACTTTCGGCCGTGGTGCACGCCCGCGCCCAGTGCGGCGGCCGCGGTGCGCCGGTACACGTCGGGAGCGATCTGCGCCAGGCGCTGACGCGCCTGCTCGGGCGTCACGCCGTTGCGCTCGTCGCCCGCGAGGACGGCGGGGACCAGCCGGGCGACGTCGGCGTCGCGATAGTGGGCGCCGAGCACGAACCGCGTGACGGCCCGCAGGTCCCGCAGCTGCAGGACCGGAGTCGGGGGCAGGACCGCGATCGGGTCGCCGCCGGCTGTGCTGCGCCAGGCCCCGTCGTCGGCGAGGATCACTTCGCGGCGGTCCACCGCCGTCGCGGCGGCGCGGGCGTGCGCCGCCGTCGGTTCAGTCGTCAACCGCCACATCCCCGGGCGGGTGGACGGCACGACCCAGCCGTGCCGTCCGGCTTCGGCGAACGCCCGCCGCACGTCGTCCAGAGTGGACACAGCCGTCTCGCCCTGGTCCCAGGCTGTGGTCGCCAGGACCGGGTTCGCGTCCTTGTCCAGCGCTGCGAACGCTTTTCGGAGGAACAACGGCGTCGCCAGCAGGTCGTCGTGGTTCCAGGTCAGCGCCGCGCTCCACTCGCCGCGCGACCACAGCTCGCCCTCTCCCCCTCGACCGGCTCGCCCACGCTCTCGATCTGCCAGCCCTGCGACTCCAGAACCTGCCGGACGGCCGCGCGGGAAGCATCGGGCATGACGGTCAGCCCGTCGTCGCCGAGGACCAGAGCCGGTTCTTGTTCGGGGGCCGCGGATTCCGGCGGAGCTGCGCGGGTTTCGGCCGGGACGCCGTCCTGTCCGGGGGCCGTCGCGGGGACGGCGGGAGTCGCCGTTTCCGTGGCGGCAGCGTCGTTCTGGCGGCCCTGTGCGTACTCGCGGATCCAGGCGAGCGAGCCGAGGCCCAGGCGCGCCTTGGCGCGGGTGACGGTGACGTAGGCGAGGCGCAGATCCTCACCCGAGGGCAGGATGATCTCGCCGGTGCCAGGGTCGCGTTCTGGCTGCCGGAAGTCGTCGGCTACCTGCACCGCATCCCACTCGCGGCCCTTGGCCTGGTGCGCCGTGGACACCACCAGGTCCGGGCGCAGGTCCTCGGCTGTGGCGTGCTCGTCGGCGAGGTCCTCCGCCATGGCGATCAGGCCATCCGGGTTGTACTTGCCAACCAGTCGAACGAACGTCCGCAGCGCTCTTGCGTCCTCGTTGTCGTCGACGTACTGCCGTACTGCTTTCCAGTTGCGGAAATCCTTCAGGTCCGGGTGATTCGTGCGTCGTCCCCGCATGAGGCTCTGGGCAGCCTCGGCAATGCTTTTGATGTCGGTTCCCTCGCCGACCAGGGCGACGCGCTTGCCCGCCTCGAAACCTTCCAGCACGGCGGCGACGGCGCCGGCGTTGGTGCGGCACAGCACCGCATCGGGGTCGCGGACCTGTTCGATGCGGCTGTCGAGCGCGTCGTTGCCCTCCAGCCTCAAATTCGCGCCCAGAGCCGCGAGGAAATGGTTCCCTGTCTCGGCGACGGCCGGGCCGAAGCGCCAGCTTTTCGTCAACGGCAGGGTGATGTCGGCGGGCCAGTCGCGCAAGAAGTCCTTGGCGCCGCGGAATCCGTAGATGGACTGGTGGCTGTCGCCGACCACGATCGTCTGCGCGGACTGGGCCTGCACGAGATGTGCCTGCAGTTCGTTCACGTCCTGCGCTTCGTCGAAAATGATCAGGTCCGCGTCCAGGACGGGGCCGGTCAGCGCCCAGGCTTTGAGGTAGTCGTCGTGGGTGAACTGCAGCTGTCCCCCGGGGCTCATCTTGTCCGCCCAGATGACCTTGGCCAGCCGCAGCACTTCCGCCTCGACGGCGGTGAGTTCCCGGGCGTCGCCGTGGCCGAGGTGCCGTCCGGTGATCTGCGTGTCGCTGGACTCGCGGTACTGCTTCACCGCGCGCAGGGCCGCGCGCACCAGCGACAGGTTCTCCGCCCGCGTCCCGCCGATCGCGGTTTCGCCGTCGGGGTCGATGCCGAGGGCGCGCGCGACCGGCCCCGGGTAGCCGTCGTTCTTCGAGGTGCGGGAGAGCTTGTCCTTCAGGCGCGGGTCGTTCTGCAGACCGCGGCGCGCGAACGCGTGCATCGTGTCCGCGTCCACATGGGACGCGAACACGCCCTGAGCTTCGTCTGCGATCGACCGGTTGAACGCGAAGTAAATGATCTTCCGGTCGGTCATGCGGTCGGCGAGCATCCGCATCGTGGAGGTTTTCCCGGTGCCTGCCAGGGCCAGAACCGCGACGTCCCGTCCGGAGAGGGCCGCGTCAATGATGGCTTGCTGTTGCGGGGTCGGCGGGAATGTCGGTTTCGGTGCCCGGCGGGCTGTTTCCGCGGCGTCGAAACGGGCGATGACCTCGTGCACGCGGCGCGCGAGATCTTCGGCTTCTGCTTTGGTGCGGGCGGACTTCTTCCAGACATTTCCTTCCCTGGGCCGGAACCACAGCCTGACCTCCTTCTTCAACGCCTCCCGGAATGCCTGGGGTTCGCTGCCGTCCGTTCCCGACAGCACGACGGTGCGCCCCGTGATCTCGACGGTGAGCTTGCGGGCGAGGCGTCCGGGCGCGGGCCGGGTCGTGTCCGGTGGCGGGGCCGGTTCCGCCGCGTTCGCCGGTGTCGCCGCATTCGGGGTGTCTGCATCGCGGCGCGAGGCGGCGTACTGCTCGGCGACGTAGGGATGCACGGCGCCGCTGGTGAGGGTCGGCAGCGGTCCTCCTTTGCTCTGCCGGATCTGGGCGATGTGCTCGGCCATGTACTCGACGTCCACGCGGAGGTTCTGCTGGACCAGGACCGCGTGATCGGCCGCCCTGGCCGGGTCGACCGTCGCGAGCAGCGCCGCGACGTGCTTCGCCGCGTTCACGCACCCGTCGACGAACTGCAGCGTGTCCGCGAACCGGTCGATGCGTGCCTGCACCGCCACGGCGAGCGCGGACTGCGTGGTCGGGGCGGTCAGGTACGCGGCCGTGTGCGAGCGGGGGCGCTGGTCCTCGGGCAGCGCGGACAGGTCCGACAGCGCCCACTCCGCGCCGTCCATGCCGCCGGGCAGCACCGTGACCGCCAGCTCGTCCTGCGGGTGCTCGGCCGGATACCGGCCGATGACGGACTCGGCCGTCGCGATCCCTTTGCTCCGGCCGGCTTCGTCCCCGTCCAGGGCGATGACCCGCCGCGCGCTGGCCGGTGCCACGCGGTCGATGGCGTCGAAATGCGCGAGGGTCACCGCCGTCCCGTTGGAGCCCACGACAATCAGTTCGCGTTCGGTGTCCGCGGCCCGGGTGGCGGCCACGTCGAAGGGGCCTTCCTGGACCACGACCGCGCGCACGCGGTCCCGTGCTTCGCCGGCGGCGTCGGCTGTCTGTTCGTGGAGGCCCAGCAGCAGTTCGCCTTTGCGGAACAGCGGAGTCGTTTTGGTGTTCAGGTATTTCGGCTCGACGTCGTCGCTCAGGGCGCGGGCGGTGAAGCCGCACACCCGTCCTTCTTCGTCCCTGACGGCAAAAGTGATCCGGTCTCGGAAGCAGTCGTACACCTGTCCGGTGTCGTCGTTGCGTTTCACGACTCCCGCGGCGACGAGGTCGTCGTCGCGGTAGCCCAGGGACCGCAGGTGCCGGCGCAGGCCCTGCCAGCCAGCTGGCGCGTAACCGATCTGCAGCCCGCGCGGGTTGGCCGCACTGAGCCGGATCCGCACGGTCTTGTCGTCCCCGCCGAGCCGCTCGCTCACATACCGCTGGGCTATCTCCGATTCGTCGAAGGACTGGTCGAAGTAGGCCGCCGTGTCGGCGTTGATGCGGGCGTGCAGCGCGAGAAGGTCGGCTTCGGACGGCAGGACGGGCTGTGCCGCCGCGTCCTGCTGCGCCTGTCCTTCTGCGGGGGCGGAAGACCGTGCCGGGTCGGCCGTGCGGAGGACGCCGTTGCGGAGGTGGTCCCACAGGGCGCGGTGGCCGGGGTCGGCCAGTTCGGCGTCGTCGAGCCGGTCCAGCGCGTCCGCGTACCGGCCCTCGGCGTAGGCGGCGTGGGCGAGCTGCGAACCGGCTTCGCCGGCGCGTGCCTGTTCTGCGCGCTCGCGCGCGGCCTGTGCTTGCAGGCGTCGGTGGTCCGGCAGCGGACGGTCGAGCGTCTCCGGCTGCTCGGCGACGCGGGCTTGGAGCCATTCCCGCTCGCGGCGGGTGATCCCGTCCAGGTGGCCGCGCTCGGCCAGGTGCGCGACCGGGTCGCCGGCCCACGCGTAGGCCGACGCGTATTCGGTTGCGGCGCGCAGGAACCGCGCGGCGCGCGGCGCGGCGGGGCGCAGGTCCCCGATCGCGGTCTCCGCCTCGTACAGCCGACGAGCGAAGAACGCCGTCTCGGTGTCGGTTTTCCGGTCCGCGAAACCGATCGCCTCGGCGATGAAGCGGCGCAGTTCCCGGTCTGTCCCGGAGGGGTCGGCCGCCGCCGGTGCCACGAGGGCGAGCCTGCCCGCGTTCTCGGGGTCGAGGCGGTCGAAGACGGGCGACACGACGCTGCGGTACTCGCCCAGGTAGCCGTCGAGTTCCTTGACAGCGATGGCGAATCCGAGCGGACTGGCGAATGCCGTGTCGCCGGGGCGGAGGGTCAACAGCGGCGGCAGGCCCGCGCCGGTGGCGTCGACCTCGTGCACGGTGATCCAGGGCTGCCCGTCGGCTCGCTCGACCGTGACGTGCAGCCGGTGCGTCTCGGCGAGCGCGCGCACGGCGCGCAGCGACCCGGGAGGCCCGGAGGGAAGCGGAGCTTCGGGCGTGGCGATGTTCGATGCGGCCATGGCAGCCTCCTGTCTGTCGGTCTCCTCCTGGCGGGTGTCGGGGGCTGGGGAAAGCTGAGGGCGGTGCGGGACGGGACTTTCGGCGGGCGCGTGCCGGCCGCGCTGGCGGACCTGGTCGTAGATCCAATGGCGGGCCAGGTCCAGCAGGCGGTCTCTGGCGTACTGGTCGCTGTCGACGACGTAGGCGACGGCGGGATGGCCGACGTCCTCGACCTGTTCGACAGCGATGTCGACAAGTCGTTCGGCGATCGGGATTCCGGCGTGGCTCTCGCTGTTCGCCAGCGCCCAGGCCCGGATCTGCGGATCGGTGGCGGCGTCGGAGATCCAGTGCCGCATCCAGGCCACCGCGTCGTCGTCGCGCGGCAAGTCGAGGTCGCCGACCAGCGTGGCGATGAGATCGGGCAGGTCGGCGGTGAGGTCTCGGGTGATGCGCCGCTGGATCCAGCCGTGCGCGATGTCGCGGAGCTTCGCCGCGAACCCTGGGTCATTCGCGTAGCGGCTCACGAGTGAGGGGTCGGGCTCGGGCAGGCGCCACCGTGCCGCGGCGGTGTGGTTGCCCGTCCGCGCGGCGAGGCCGTCGTCGATCGCCCGTGCGACCGCCTGCCCGAGGTCGTCCGGGTTCGCGCGCTGGGTGTCGCGCATGTCGTCCTGCAGCGATATCGCGAGCAGGTAGCGTCGGAGCCAGGCGGACGCCGGACCGGGAATTCCCGCCGCCTCCGCGATCTCCGCCGCGGTGTCGGGTGCCGCCTCGCCGGTTTCGGCTGCGGCGGCGGGCAGTTCCGGTCCCGGCGGGCGGCCGGGGCGCGGTGCTTCCGCTGCGGCCTGGGGTGGTTCCGTGCCTCCGCCGGGAGTCGATCGGGTCCGTCGGGCACCGCCGGTTCGCTGTCCGGTCGGCGGCGCAGCCGCTGGCGGTTTCGTGTCGGGACCGGAATCGCCGGTCTGCGCGGGTTCTCCCGTCGCGCTGTTTCGGTTGGTGTCGGTGCGCACCCGGTTTGCGGCGGCCGGGAGGTCGTTTTCGGCTGCAGGCCCGGGTATCTCCGCCGTTTCGCTCGCGTCCTCGGCGAGGTCGGGAACGGTCGCCAGGTCCGTGTCGGCGACTGTGAGGTCGTCCAGTTCGTCGAGGTCGGGCCCGGTGGCCCCGAGCGGAGCGAGCCTGGGCTTCTGGTCGGCCCGCGGTGAGCCGATGCTCTGCCACACGTGCAGCGCCGCATCGACGGGCGGTTGATGCTCGGACAGCAGTCCCTGCGTGATCGCGACGTACCAGTAGGCAAAGGATTCCCCGCGAGTGCCGCGGACGCCGAGAGCCGCGGCGCCGTCGCGTGCCTTGGCGCGCGTGGCGAGCCAGGCGTCGTGGCGTGCCGCGATGCGCTGGCGCAGCGCGACCGCCTCGGGCGAGTGGTCGTCCTCGGCGGGCGGAGTCTCTGCGGCGTCAGCGATCTGCAGTTCGCTGATCAACTGTTCGCGTCGGCGAGTGACGTCGTCC
Organism: Amycolatopsis sp. WGS_07; assembly: GCF_045278895.1. Lineage (NCBI taxonomy): Bacteria > Bacillati > Actinomycetota > Actinomycetes > Pseudonocardiales > Pseudonocardiaceae > Amycolatopsis > Amycolatopsis sp. WGS_07. The sequence continues at coordinate 2,086,959 of NZ_CP136053.1, forward strand.
AGCCGCTGTTGCTCTGGGAAGGGCTTGCCGACCTCGGGTTCCGCCATGGCGATGCGCTCGTGCTGCGCCGCGATCCGCTGCCGGGTAGCGTTTCCTGCGGCGGCGACGGCTTTGACCCGGTACTCGATGCTGGCGACGAGGCCGAGTTCGCTCGGCGGTTCGAGGAGGTTCACGCCGACCGATGCGAAGTCCCGGCCGGCTTCCGGCGAGTGGACCGTCACCGTCATGTGGCTGAGGCTGACGACGGCGTGCAAGGTCAGACCGGCGATGCGGGCGACCGCGTGGTGCGTCTCGGGGCGGTCGCGGTGCCCGGGCAGACCCAGGAGGACCTCGCGCAAGCGTGCCCCGGCTTCGGTGCGCTTGCTGTACGCACGTCCCTGGATCTCCATCGAGAACGCGGGCCCGGAGACGTCGTCCAGGGTCGCGGCGAGCGCGTCTTGCCGCCGGACTTGCTCGTCGTATTCGGCGATTCTCATGTTCGCGTCGGCGATCTCGAATCTCAACGACTGCTGATTGCCGACGTGGCGGGCCTTCCTGCCGGTCAATTCGCCGTGCTCGCGGTCGAGGTCGTCCTTTTCCCGGTAGCGCGGGTCTCCGGTCGCGATCGCCATGGCCTCGGCGATGCTGTCGCCGTCGTCGGTCCTGACGTCGCGGGAGCGCTCGGGCGGGGTCGAGGCGTAGAGCGGCGCGAAGGTCTGCTCTTTTGCAGCATGATCTCCAGGCGCTTCGCGTCCATCGACGGGGCGAGGACGAGCCGCTTCCAGGAGATGACGTCGTTCTGGTTGCCCTGCCTGCGTGCGCGGCCTTGCGCCTGGGCGCTGATGTCGGGGCGCCATCCGTGGGTGACTTCGTATCCGACGGTCACTCGGTCCTGGACGTTGATTCCCGCGCCCATTTTCATGGTCGAGCCGATCAGCACGGCGATGGAGCCTTCCCGCGCCGCGGCGAGCAGGTCGGCTTTGCGCTGCGGGGTCTTGGCTTCGTGAATGAAGCGGACACTGCCTTCGGGAAGGCCGCGCGCGAGCAGCTGCGCGCGCAATTCGTCGTAGAAGTTCCAGTGCTTGACCGTCGGGGTCGATTCGTCGACGAAGACGAGGATGAGACCGCCGCGCAGGGGGTGTTCGGTTCCGTCCTTGCGGTAGTAGACGTTGTCCTTGGCCGCGGACCATTCGAGGCGGATGTCGTCGGCGAGGTAGTCGACTTTCTGCCGAGACTCGGTCGTGATGCCGACTGCACGCAGGTCGGTCGTCGCCAGCTGTGCGTCGTGGGCGATGCCGAGGTGGTTGTCTTTGCCTTTCTCCGGACGGCCGGAGATATTGCGCTCCGTCGCGCGGCGTCCAGGGTGAATATCCGCGCTTCCACGGAGCTGGGAACCTCGATGACTTCGATTTTCCCGCCGCGGAACGCGGGGATCTTCAGGGGGAGTTCTTCCTTCATTTTGATGTCGCTGGTGACCCGCAGGGCGTGCCACAGTTCTGGTTCGTTGATGATGCGACGGGGCCGCATTTTCGGTTTGAGGTTCCCGCCGGGCGTCATCTCGTTGGTCTTCTTGAGCGTGACGTAGGTGCGGGCCCACGCATCGAAGCGAGGAAGGTCGTGGCCCAGCCGGCGCAGCCACAGGTAGATCTCGGAGACCGTGCCCGTCCACGGCGTGGCGGTCGCCAGCACGCAGCGCGGGCCGCCGTGGCGGTCCTGCAGGTATTGGAGTTTCATGTCGAGGTCGATGGCGCGGTGGGAGCCTTCGATGCTCAGGCCGGGGATCGAGCTGTTGACCATCCCGTTTTTGAAGTAGTGCTCCTCGTCGACGACGACGAAATCGAATGCCGTCATGACGAAATCGATGCCCGTGGTGTCGCGTTTGATCTCTGAGATCCTTGTGCGCAGACGCGATTCCGCGTTCTCCATCGCGCCTTCGATGCGTTTGGTCATCGTCTTGCTCATCGAGTCGGCGTGGGCTTCTTTTTCGGCGCGCAGGTCGTCCAGTTCGGCTTGGAGGAAAGCCTTCTGAAGGTCATACGGCATCGGGATGCTTTCGAACGACTCTTTCGTCATGATGACGGCGTCGACGTCACGCGTCGCGACGTTCGCGATGAACTGCGCGCGGGCATCCCTTCCGTTCTTCGATTTCTTCCGCTTGTCGCCGCTGAGGTGGTCGGTCGTGCCCATGAGGACTCTCGCGCCGGGGTAGGCCTGACCCCAGTCGCGCTGGAACTGGTCGGCGATGGAGTCGTTGGGCACCACCACGACGGGCGTGCGCGCGAGGCCGCGCCGTCTGCGTTCCATGACGCCCGCGATGATTTCCAGGGTTTTGCCCGCTCCGACGTCGTGCACCAGCCCGGTTCCGCCCTGGTGGACGATGCGGGCGATCGCGATCCTCTGGTGGTCCTTCGGCGGGAACGCCTCTGACATCCCGGGCAGGCTGAGCCGGATGCCGGAGTAGTCGACCTCTATTTCGGAGTTGAACAGATCGTTGTAGGCGCGCAGAATCTGCCGGGCGCGAGCGGTGTCTTCCCATACCCACTCGGCGAAGCGGTCCGACAGCGCGGCGGCTTTGTCCGTCGCCGCCTCGGTAGCGGCACGGTCGAACGCGTCTTCTACGGTCACGCGGATCGCGGCGCCGGTGAGCACGCGTTCGGCCAGGTCGTAGGCGTCGACCTTCTCGGTGCCCCAGATCCGGGTGGCGGCGAGCCTGCTGGCGGCGGAGAGCTTGCTCCGGTCGGTGTGCACGGTCCACAGCCCGGCGACGCGTTCTGCCCGGACGTGGTCGTCGTCGAGCAGCTCCTTGAGGAACGCGGTGACATAGCTCGGCCCGATCCACGAGCCGAGCCGCACTTCGACGTCGGCCGGGCCGAGGTCCGGCGGGATGACTTTCCGCAGTGCCTCGACGTTCGCGGCGAAGCGGTCGTCGTCGGCCGCGGCGGTTTCGGCGCGCGCGAGCTTGCGCCTCACGTTGCCGCCCAGATAGAGCGGCGCCCAGATCGGCTCGCCGGTGTCCGGGTCGTCGAATACCAACTGGCCCAGCGCTTCCCGGGCCTCGGGCCCTCCGGGCAGCCCGAGCAGGCGGGCGATCTCGGCGAGGTCGACGCGGGAGTGCGCGTCGAGGCAGATCGCCAGGGCTTCTTCTGCGGTGTCGGCACCGAGCGGGGCGGCCGGCGGGTAGATGACCCTGCGGCGGAAGATGTCGGTCTTGCGGGCGGTCTGGTCGGCGGCGGAGAAATCTTCCAGCGAGGCGACGACGTGCGAGCCCGGGTCGTCGCGGAACCCGCCCTGGTTCGGCCGGATGATTCTCGTGGTGCGCAGTCCGAGGTCGTCCAGATCCAGCTCGGGGTCGGTCTTCTTCGGCGCGTGCTGGATCAGCGCCTGCGCGGACCGGATCGCCTCCTCGCTCAGGCGGGGGTCGGGCTCGTCCACCGCCGCGAGCAGGCGCAACGGGTTCGCGGTGTCGGCCAGTTCTCGGGCCATGGCGGCTCGGTCGATCGCGGGGTCCCCGTAGGCGCTCTCTGCCGCTACCGACTTCGCTGCGCGTTGCGCCGCGCGTTTGAGTGAGGTCTCGTAATTGCTGACGATGCCCTTGAGGTGCCGGGCGAGATGGTCTTGTCCCAGCCCGTGCGCCATCAGTTCGGTCAGGTAGTCCCGGACCAGTGCTCCGTCGGCAACGGCCTTGTCGTGCCCGTTGCGGTCGGCCCACTCCGAATACACCTGCCAGCCGGTGCGAAGCTGCCGGCCTTCGGTGAAGGTGTTCACCGGGCCGTGCTTGGCGTGGTAGGCGTCGTAGCGGTCGTTCAGCTCAGCGCGCAGCGCCGCGATATCGGGGGTGTCGTCGATGCACGCGCGTTCCGCGCTGATAAGCGTCATCGCGACGTCGCGCAAGCCCAGCAGCATCCGTAGCTGGTCGGCTTCCTCGCCGGGCGGCTCGTAGGGGAGTTCGGCGTCGCCGACGCGGACGGTGAAGGTGCCGTCCGGCAGTGCTGTGAGGGTGCCGTCCCACAGCTGTGCGTCCGGGTCCGTGATCGCGGTCGGCGCGGCCGGGCGGGGCGTGTTCTCGGTGCGGGGCGCGAACGTCAGGCCTTGGTGCACTGCGGTGTCGGCGATGTCGGCGACCGCTGCGGCGAAGTCCGTGTCCAGTCGCTCAAGATCGCCCCGGACGAGCAGTTCCCGGTCGCTGTGCATGCCGTGGCCGAGTGCGAGGTCGCCGAGAATGTGTTCGGGGTGCTGGTGAAAGTACAGATTGACGTTGGCGGTGTCGTCGCCGATCTGCAGCGGCAGCGCCTTTTCCCAGGTTTCGCCGGGCACGGCGGGATCCGTGTCGTTCTCGCGCCGTCGCAGGATCAGCAGGTCGGTGACGGCGTCGGTTCCGGCTGCGCGGCGGTGGGCCCCGGTGGGCAGGCGAACTGCTCCGAGGAGGTCGGCGAACTGGGCGATCTCGCGCCGCGCGCCGGGGTTGACTGCGTCCAGGGTGTGGCGGGAGGTCAGCACGGCCACGACGCCGCCGGGCCGGACCAGACGCAGGGACTTGATGATGAAGCCGTTGTGGACGCTGTGTTTGTTGGGGTTGTGCTTGCGGTCGGGGAACTCCGCGTGGACGAACGGAACATTCCCGATCGCGGCGTCGAAAAAGCCCTCCGTCGCGCCGAATTCCTCGAACGGTCCGCTGATGACGTTCGCGTCCGGGTACAAGGCGCGCGCGATCGCCGCGCTGACGGGTTCGCGTTCGACGCCCCACATGTCCGCGCCCGACGGCGCGAGGCCGATGAAGTGCCCGCTGCCGCATCCGGGTTCCAGCACGGTGCCGCCGGTGAATCCGAGGCGCTGCAGGCCGTTCCAGATCGTCGCGGCCAGTCCGGCGTCGGTGTAGTGGGCGTTGATCGTGGATCGGCTCGCGGCGGCGTACTGCTCTTCGGTCAGCAGGGCGTGCAGTTCCTGGCGCTGCCGGGCGAAGTCGTCTTTGTCGAACAGCTGCCCGGCGTCGCCCCAGCCCGACCATCGCGCCAGGATCGCGTGGTCGGCCGCCGTGGCGGACGGCGTCGCGGTGCCGAGGTGTTCGAGGCTGCCGCCGTGGAGCCGGGCGAGCACGCGCAGCGCGGCGAGGTTGGCCTCGATCCGGGTGCGGTGCCCGCTCGGCGCGAAGTCGTCTTGGCTGCGGGGGCGGAAGCGGTCTAGCGCGCTGGGGTCTCCTCTATCTCGAAGACCATCTCCCGCAGCACCTCCTCGACGATCGGCCGCCGTGTCGAAGTGCGCGCCGCCAGGTTCGCCAGGAAGTCGCCCGACGTCCCCAGTCCGCTGCGCTGCTGCGCTTCGTTCGTCCTCCGGTCGATCTCCGCCGAGATCTCCGCTCCCAGATCCCTGAAGTACGCCTCCGGGTCCTCGATCTCCGCCAGTTCCCGCGGCCGGTAGTTCTCCCAGTGTTCGCGGGCCAGGATCCCGTAGAAGTTCATCGCTGTGTGCCTCGTTCTCGTCGGAGTGTGCGGGCCGGTCGGCGGGGTTCACCATGGTTCTCCCCGCCCTGTCGTTGTTCCCGGTGCCGCGAACGGGGACGACGCGCCGGCGTGGCCGGAGCGCTGCGCTGTGGTCGTCACTGGCTGCCCCCGGCTGATTCCGTTGCGGCGGCGGGTGTTTGGCCCAGTTCCTCGCCGGTGTCGGTGTGCTTGCGCGGGCTGCAGGCGTAGAACGGGCCGACCGGGCTGGTCAGGACGGACAGGTGCGGGTCGAGGTGGTCGCGCAGGAACACGCTCAGCCAGGTCGCGCTCTCGTCCTCGGACAGCTCGTGCCAGGCCAGGTACAGCGCCCGGAACCGGGTCACGGCGTCGCCGTGTTCTGTCCACATGCGACACCAGCGCAGTCCGCCGCCTTCGCCGGTCGTCGTGGTCTTGCGCACCAGCGGTGCGACGTGGACGGAGACCCAGGCGTAGAGCTGCTCGATGTCCGGCTCCGGCGACGTCCCGGCTCCGGGGTTCGCCTCGCCGTGTTGTTCGCTGCTGGGGAACGCGAACGGTCCTGGCGGGTCCGGGTAGCCCGGGTCTGGGGCGTTCAGGCTGATGTCGCGTTGCTGCAAGGCTTCGGCCATGGCCCCGGCGTTGGCGTTGACGGCGGCGATCTGCTCCAGGAGGTCTTCGAGGTCGTCGAGGCTGGCGGCGTGGCGCTCGGTCTTGTCGCCGATGCGGCGAAGCTGGTCGACGATTTCGAAGTGGTCGGCCTCCAGCGCCGCGACGCGGCGCTGGAGGGCTTCCTGTCCGGACGCGTCAGCCATGGCCCGCGTCCGCGGACTGGCGTTCGGCCATCAGGGCTGCGGCGACCGGGTTGTCCGGGCCGAGGTGGGCGATCGCGGCGGCCTGCACCTGTGCGGTGGCTTCGCGCGAGTGCTGGGTGATCAGGTCCTTGTCGCCGTCCCGCTCGGTGTACCACGGGTGCAGGGTGACCCGCGCCGGGCGCCGCCCGGAGGTGAACAGCAGCGCTTCGGTGCGGAGCATCGCCGCGATGTCCGCGGCGGTCAGGATCCGTTCCGTGCGCAGCGAACGCGACGTGCTGGACCCGCTCTGCGAATAGGAGGTCGAGGTCTCCTCGACCTTGTGGTCGCCCACGAGCCGCGACAGGTCCTCGCAGAAGTCCGGGTCCTGCACGCCCGCGCCGACGGTCTTCACGGTCGCGGCCGACCACAGCGCGTCGAAACCCTCCTTCCCCCAGACCGACCGTCCCTGTTCCCGGCTCTGGAGAATGACCGTCACCATCAGCCCGAGGCTCCCGAACCAGGAGAACCACGACGGAAGTTCCGGCAGCCGCACGATGTTCGCCGCCTCGTCGAGCTGGAGCGTGATCACCGGGTCCAGGCGGCCGCCGCGCGCGCTCGCCGCCTGCACCGCGACGTTGATCAGCTCGCCCACGATCGCCGCGACGACCGGTCGGCCGCTGCCTTCGCCCTCGCGCGAGAGGAGGTACACCGTCGGGTGCGCGTCGCCGACCTTCGTGATCAGCGACCACAAATCCAGCTGCGGGAAAGAATCCGGGTCCTCCGGAGGTTCCTCCCATGTGGACGGCGGCGTGATCCACCGCAGCAGTGATTCGCTGTCCAAACAGGCCAGTGCGGTCGACACGCCTTCGTAGATGCCGCCTTTGGTTTCCGAGGGCAGTTCGGTAGTGCCGCGCAGGCTTTCGGCCTGGGCCCGGTATCCGGCGCGCTCCAGATGGACGGCGGGTTCTTCCGAACGCGTCGCGACCCACAGCGCGACGTCGCGCAGCGTGTGTCCCGAGCACGCCGCGGCCAGCAGCAGCTGCCGCAGCGTTTTCGCCGACGCCGGGGTGAAGAACGGGTCGGCGCGCTGGTCCGATCCGCCGCCGCCGACCTCTCGCATGAAGTACGCGGCCACGCGCGCGGCGGATTCGACGTCGTGGATGCACGACAACAGGTCCCACCAGAATCCTTGCGGCTGGTAGGTGATGCGCTGCGGGTCGAACAGCCAGACCTTCCCGACTTTCGCGCGCATGCCCGAAGTCAGCAGCCACACGTCGGGTTTGTTGCTCGTGGCCACGACGGTCCCGGTGGCCGAAGCGATGTCCGGCACGACTTTCGCGGAGGTCTTGTTCGAGCGCGGGCCGCAGATGACCAGCTCCACGTCCTCATAGGACTTGAACAAAGTGGTCCCGGACACGTCGCCCAGCGCCACGCCGATCTCCCGCGCGGTCAGCTTTTTCGCCGACGTGCCCGCCAGGGACGGTCGCAGTCCTTGCGCTCGTTTGGCCATCGCGGGTTTCTGCAGGTCGGCGAACTCGCGGCCGGACACCATCTGCCGGTGCCCGTCGGCCGGGCGGTGCCGCCGCACGATCAGGACTGTCGCGGCGATCGCGACGGCGGCCAGGAGCGCGGTCAGGGCGAGCGCGGCGACGGCGAACCAGACGCGGGAGCCGTCGCCGATGAGCCCGGCGATTCCGTTGCGCCGCAAGGTCATGGGGACGCTGCTGTAGCCGGGAACGGCGTGGCCGGGGGCGCGACGATGGCGGCCGCCGACCAGAGGACGCCGTCGGCGAGGAAGGCGGCCGCGAAGATTCCGGTGATAATCCAAGGCAGCGCGGGCATTCCGCCGGCGTGCCTCCGTGCGTTCGGGTTGCTCGGCATCGGGGATCACCGGTCAGAGCCGACGTGCCCCGAAGCGGACCCGGCCGGCGTCGTAGTCCGCGCGCAGCCGGGCGACGACGTCCGCGCCGCCGAACCCGGGGAGCCGGTGCACGCTGCGGTTGAAGACCCGGTCGGCCGAGACCTCGACCGCGCGGCATTCGACGCCGCCCAGGTTGACGGCCTGGTGGATCCACCCCCGGGCAGGAACACGATGTCGCCCGGGCCGGTGACGGCCGCCGCGTCCCACCGGGTCGCGCCCGGCGGGGCGATCAGCGTCGCGGCGATCCCGGCCAGCACGACGACGGCGCGGTCCTCGTCGTGATGGTGCGGGACGGCCTGGGCGTCCGGCGGCATCCGCACGCGCCCGGCGGACAGTCCCGTGGTGTGGCACAGCCCTTCGGCGACGACCGGCCGCAGCAACTGGCCTTGCGGTCCTCGGTCCTCGATGGTCGCGGCACCGCCCTCGAGGTCGACCAGCCAGGTCGGCGGTGTGTCGTGCGCTGTCTCGATGGTCACGTTTCCCCCAAAACGTTCGATGGACCCGGGCGGCCCGGTGCGGGCCGTCGCCGGGATGTGGTGGCGCGCCGTCGGATTCGGGTCGGCGGCGCGGTGTTCCGGCGCGGTCAGGCGGCCGGGCGGAAGGCGCGATCGGTGTCGTACAACCGGGTTTCGGACGGCGCGAGCCGCATCCGCACGGGCAGCCCGGCGCGTTCGCCGACCTTGAGCAGCAGCAGGCCGCGGCCGGGGTGGCGGTGTCCGGGGACCCAGGTTCCGGCGCTCTGCCAGCTGGCGAGCATCTCCGCTTCCGGTGTCGACAGGGTCGTCGCCAGCGACGGCAGCTCATTCGCGGGCATCCCGCCGTAGACATGGATCGCGCAGCGGCTGGCGATGCCTTGGGCCTTGGCGCGGTCCTCGGCGGTGCGCACGGCGTGCAGGTCGTCCATGCTGTGCGCCAGGTACAGGCTCGCTATTCCCTTGTGGCGGTTGAGCCGGGTCATCCGGTCGGAGCGTTCGACCAGGCCGGGCTCTGCCCTCAGGACCCGCCAGAATTCGTCCTGCAGCCACAGGAGGTTCGATCCGGCCCCGGCTTGGCGGGCCTCCACCATCGAGGCGCCCCACGCCCAGCTGCACAGCATCGCCGCGGCGACGACGTCGTCGGTTTCCTCGTCGAGTGCGGAGATGTCCAGGCTGACGGCCGGGGACGCGGGGTCGAGCCGGACGGTGCTTTTCCGGTCGAAGATTCCGCGCAGCGGCCCGACGCACAGCAGGTCGAGCGCGGCGAGCACCTCGCGGGTCAGGCCGTAGTACCGTTCCCGGTCGCCGGACACGCGCGCCGCGCCGATCAGGGTGTCGGGCGCCTGGTCGAGGACGGCGAGCACGTCCGGGATGGTCGCCTGCCCGTCCTCGGTCGCCGCGACCGCGAGATCGATGCCGCGGGAGAGCACGTTGCGCTCGACCGTGGTCGGAGCCCTGCCCAGTTCCAGCTGCAGCAAGGATTCCAGCAGCGCGGTCTGCCGCGCCCGGATGCTCTCGCGCAGCGCCTCGCGCTGGCGTCCGCTCGGGACGGTCGCGAGAATCTGGTGCAACGGCCCGGGATCGAGCGGGTTGACGCCGTCGCGGCCCCGTCCGATTGCGACGGCCGAGCCGTCGAGTTCGGTGACCAGCGCGGTGTACTCGCCTTTGATGTCGGCGGGCACGAACAGCCGCCACCCCATCGCGACGAGACCGAGCCCGAGCCGCTTGGCGAACGCCGATTTCCCCACCCCGGGCTGGGCTTGGCACCAGATCCCGCTCGACGCGACGATGCCCTCGCCGAGCCAGTCCCCGGGGTGCATGCCGACCGGTTCGTGGGTGTGGATGTTTCGTCCGATCGGGACGCCCCGCACCCGCGATCCCGCGCCCCCGACAAACGGATAGAGCCCCGCCAACTGATTGGTCGTGCCCTGCCACACGGCGGTGGAGCCGATGTGGTGATCGCGCCCGCCGCCGGGGACGGCGCGTCCCCGCGCCGGCGGCGCCGGCCGCTTTCTCATCTCCGCCAGCGGATCGTCCCGCCGCGGTGCCGCCGAGGACGCGGCGGCGGCCACCGACTGCGGCAGATTCCCGGCGGCGTCGCCGGATTCGCCGTTGTCGACGCCGCCGCGGCCGGGTCCCCGGATCAGCTGCGCCGTCCGCGTGATCACGGACATGTCTGTGCTGTCATCGCGTCGTTCCCCCCGAAACGAGTCGCTTCCCCCGTGGCGCCGTCCGGCCGCCGGGGTGTCCCGGGCGGCGGGCCGGCCGGCTTGGCCGGTCCGCCGCCCGGGCGTGCGGTCAGTGCACGTAGGACGACGGCGAGGCCGCCGCGTCGGCGGCGTTCCCGCCGACCAGGAACCAGATGCGGGTGCCTGCCGGGGACACCGCGCCCTCGCGGGTGCGGGTCCCGGACGCGCTCCAGATCCGCGTTCCGGCGGGCGCGGCCGCGCCTTCGCGGGTGTCCGGCGAGGACGCGGCGGACAGCGGTTCGTGCGCTCCGGCCGTGACCGGGACGCTGAGGTCGCGGTCGGCGACGGTGGCGACGTGATCGGCGGCCGGGGCGGCGGACGCCGCGCCCGTCGCCGTCGCGACTCCGGCGGCGAGGAAGCCGCCGAGCACGAGCCCGCGGACGATGTTCTTGTTCATGTTCCCCCTTTTGAATCGGTTTCCTTGGCCGTGGTGGCGCGGGAGGCGCTGCCTCCCGCGACGGTGCTGAAGGGCTGTGCCGGTTCCTCCTTTCGTTGCGGTCCTGTGTGGACGGTGCGCCGGAGCCGCTCTCGCGGCGTGCCGGTGCTCCGGGTCTGCTGGGGTCAGGGCGAGGGCCCCGGGGTCGTCGCGCCGGTGCGGGCGCGCCGGGTCGGCGCGCTCGCGCGCGGGGCGGGTTCGGGCGGTCCGGGTGCCGGTGTCATCGCGCCCGCCTTCCGCGTCTGGCCAGTTCCGGCGGGTGGATCCCGACGCCGATCGACGCCGCGAATCCTGCGTGCTGCCAGCCCCAGCAGCGGCGCAGCCGCAGTTTCGCGGCGCGGGCCCGGCTTTCGACGTCGGCGATCGCGTCCGGCAACGCGGCGGGGTCCTCGACGGTGGTGGTGACGAACATGGTCCACAGCCCGACCCCGGCGCCGTGGGCCTCGTCCTCCGCCGCTTTCGCGGCGCGCTGCTCGTCGACCCGGTCGCGGGCGGTCTCGTCGAGCTTGCGCCGTCGCCGCAAACCCCGGCGGAAGGCCGAGCCCGCGGTCTCCCGCTCGACCAGGCTCGCGGCCTGGTCGGACGGGACGGGCTGGAAGCAGATCGCGACCCGCCGGTGCCAGCGGCCCGGCGTCGTCAGCGGCGTGAGCACAGTGGACGTCACGAGCTGAGTGGGCAACGCCGACATCGCCCAGCTGACGCTCCAGCCGGAGTCGTGCCACAGGTGGTCGTAGAGCGCTGCGGCGCGGACCGGGCCCGCGTCCGCCCAGGCCAGCAGGTGCCCTTCCTCCGACAGACGGCCCACCTCGCCGCGTGCGTGCGGGTCGTACGCCGCCCTCAGCCAGTGGGTGAAATCGGCCGCCGTGGCCCGCCCGAGCGTGGCGACCCCGCACAGCGGCAGGTCTGCCTCCAGTCCGGACATGGCCCGCGACACTTCGGCGACCCGCTCGCCGTCGTCTTTCGGCGTCGGCTTCGCTCGTCCGGGCTGGAACGTGACCGACAGCCGGACGCTGATGTCGGCGGTGGACCCGCGGTGCGAGTCGGCCAGCTCGGTCAATGTCTCCCGCGCGAGGCGGGGCGCGGCCGGGTCCATGCGCGCGGCGACGTAGTCGGCCAGCTCGGTGCCCGGGGACGGCGCGGATTCCACCACGATCCCGGCCCACTCGACGGTGGGCTCCTCGCCGAGCCGCGCCAGCCAGGCGGCGTACGCTCCGACCCACAGGTCGGTCCGGTCCTGGTCGGTCAGTACGGTCCCGACGGGAGCGAGGCGGACCGATCCGGTGAGCCGCCCGGTCTGGCGGTCCCACAGCAGGCCGTAGGGCTGGCCCAGCCCGTCGCGTGTGGACAGCGGCACGATCGGCGCGAGCACCCCGGGGAGTTCGGCGGCGCGCGGGTGGCGGCTGAACACCCCCGCTTCCCAGCGGTTCCAGCCCCGGCGGCGCGCGGCGGCAGTGCGCGCCCACATCACCGCCGCGCCGCCGAGCGAGGTCCCGTGCCCGCGATGCGGCACAAGCGTCAGCACCGCCGCGACCGCCGCCGCGACGAGGACGAACGGCATGACCGTCAGCGGGAGCCGGGCCGTCGTGAGCACGATCCAGACGCCGACCGGAGCGAACACGACCCCGCCCATCACCGCGGTCTGCGTTTCGGTGAGGCGGCCCACTCCGTAGCCCCTGCGCGGGCGCCATCCGCCGTACATGCGGGTTTTGCTCATCGCTCGGCCCCCGGCTCGTCCGCGCCCTCGGCGCCCTCGGCGAAGGTCTCCGCCGCCGCGCTCGCTGCGGTCCCGGCGGCCGCCGACGCCGCCCTCGCCCCGTCGGCGACCGCCGACACGGCGCCCAGCGCGCCCGAACCCGCGCCGGTTCCCGTTGCGCCGCCCGAGGATCCGGCTCCGGCTGCGGCCGACGCGCCGCCGCTGGCCGCCGCCGCGCCCACCGACGCCGCCGTGCCCGCCAGGTCACAGCCTCCCGAGGAGCCGTCTCCGCTCGGCGTGATCGGCGGCCCGCCGGTGCCGCCGCCCGGCTGGCCCCACGGCTGACCGCCGCCGCCCGAAGGATCGGCGGGCCCGCCCGGGCCGTCGCCGTGCGTGGCGAGCTGCACCGCCGGAGCGCCGTCGTCGTCCGGCTTCTCCGAGCCCCCGCCCGGGCCGGTCCGGTCCATCAGGCGTGTGAAGGCCGAGACCGCGCCGTTGCCGCCGAGCATCGACGCCGCCGCGCCGAGCGCCATCGCGCCGCCGCCTCCGCCGCCCCCGCCGGCGAACTTCTGCCCGCCCCAGTCGAAAAACCGCATCATCACCGGCATCGCGATGGTCGCCAGGAAGACCACGGTCACCCCGACCATCACCGACGAGAGGTCCTTGGCGTCGCCGATCAACAAAAAACCGATCGAGAACACGACCGCGCAGATCGGCTGGTACATGATCAGGCTCAAACACCAGGTCAAAACCTTGCGCAACCACGGCCGCATCCCGTCGGTCAACTGCCCGGCCGCCGCGGTGGGCACCAGGGCCAGCAGGACTTCCAGGGCACCCTGCCGGAAAAACCCGAGGACCCACTGCACGACTCCCAGCAGCAACAGGATGATCGAGAGGAAGAACGTGACGCCCGTGGCGGCGCCGACCTGGCCCAGCAGCGACCCGCCGACCGCGTCCGCGAAGCTTTTGATGCTCTTGTCCAGCACCTGGCTGGCCAGTGCGACGCCGGCTTCGTTGAGCACGATCGCGAGCGTGGTGCTCATCGACGACCACCCGACGAACGACAGCAGGCCGAGTCCGGCGCTCACCAGCGGGTCGGGCTTGCGTTTCCACATGACCTGGATGCCTTGCCAGATCAGGCTTCCGACCAGGATCGTGACGGTGACGCCGTGCAGCATCCCCCGCACGTCGTCGATCGCCGGGTTGGTCAGCATCCAGCTGCGGTCGGTGCGCAGCCAATAGGTCGCCGACCACGCCAGCATCTTCGCCGCGGACGAGGCGAACGCTTTGGTGAGATCGGCGAACCAGCCGCCCACGACATCGCCGACGATCTCGCCCGGCGACTTGAGCCGGGTGTCGGTGTCGTTGTGCCGCAACGGCGGATGGTCGGCGATCGCGCGGTCGCGCAGCTTGTCCACGCGCCGCACGAAGTCGTCGGAAAACGCGTTCCACGCCGTGCACCGCTGCTTGTCCGCCGCGTCGGCGTGGGCGCACTCGATCCAGAATCCCGTGCAGGGCCCGCGTTCCGCGCCGACGTACCGGTTGTACTGCTGCGCCGGGGGCGTGCTCGGGTCGATCGCATCCGGACGGCAGCTGTACTTCGACTGGTGCCCGTCCTTCTCCGTCACCCCCCAGGGGAAACCGAACGGCTTCGCCAACGGGTCTTTGGCCGTCCACCGGGTCAGCTCGTCGACGCAGAGCCCGGTCGGCATCCGCGCGAGCACCTCGTCCGCCGTCTGCCTGTAGCCCGCCGCGATCGCGTCCGCCATCGCGCTGCTGCCCGGGTCCCGCTGCGGCCCGAAAACCTTCGGCTGGAAATAGCTCAGCAGCTCGGGCGCATCCCGGATCACCGAGCGCGCCCACGCAGAGAAGTCCCCGCCGCGCGCCAGGCACGTCATCGACGTCGTCCACGGCGCGGCCCGCCACGCGGGCGACCCCGGCACGTACTTCTGCAGGTTCCCCGGCAGGTTCGGCAGATCCGGGGTCTGCGCACCGGCGGCCGGAGCGCCGAGGAGTCCGATCACGACGATCACCAGCACCACGCGCAGCCCCGCGGCGGCCCGCAGCAGCGGGTGCCGTGGCCGGTTCCCGAACGCGCGCATCTCACACACCCCCGCGGCGGGCGCCCGGCCGGGCGCGGCGTGCACGGATCGCCACGACGAGCACGGCGACGGCCAGAATCCCTGTCACGACAAGGAAACCCAGGCCCGCGCCGGTCACCGACCACTCCCGGGGCGCGTGCTCGACCTGCGCCGGGTGCGCCTCGATCGCCGCGGTCCGCAGGCGGTTGACCTCGCGCACGTACGCGGCCGAGAAGTCGTTCCACAGCGCGCACCGCTGAGCGTCGGGCCCGGCGGCGTTCGCGCAGCGCACCGCGAATCCGTCGCACATCGCCTGTTGCGCGCCCATGAGGCGTTCGATGCGGGCGTCGGCCGGGTCGTCCGGATCGCACGAGAACCGGGGCCGGGCGTCGCCGTCGGCCCGGGGCTGCCATCGGATCCCGAACGGCTCCCCGCCTCCCGCTGTCCCGGACCATCCGGCCAGGTCCGCCGCGCAGTACCCGCGCGGCACCGCCGACGCGGCGACCGAGGCGAGCTTTGCGTACCCGGCCAGGACGGCGCGGCCGCGCTCGGCTCCCGGATCCGACTGCGCAGAAACGAAAGAACGAGGCTGGAAGCGTCGCAACAGGACGGTCGTGTCGGAGACCAGCGAGGCCGCCCAGCGGGAGACGTCCCCGCCCCGCGCCGCGCACGGCCCGTCTGCCGCCCATGGCGAGCGCGCCCATTCCGGCGACGCCGGAACGTACTTCTCCAGCAGCGGCGATTCCGGTTCCGCGCTCGCCGCGCCGCCGGCCAGCCCCGAGGCGAGCGCGCACAGCAGCGCCGCCGCCGCGCGTCGCAGCCGTGTCGCGGTCCTCTTCGGCTTCCCCGGCGGCGTCATTGGCCGCTCAGGAAGAACGTCACGAAGCTGGAAGCCCCGAGAACCAGCGCGAGACCCGCCAGAATCCACGGCAGCGACATGGCGCCGTCGATCGCGAGGTTGTTCCGGTTCCGTCGGCCGATCACCATCATCACCCCGGCCGCGATCAACGCGCCGACCGCGCCCACCAGGCCGCCCCACATCATCAGCCCCAACACGAAGTCCGTCGCCTTGCCGATCGCCCCTCCCGGGTTGACCGGCTGAGGCACCGGCACGACCGACGGCGGCTGCGCGAGCCACGGCAGCGCAGCAGACATGAACACACGTAAAGACATGACGCGAATTCCCCCGAAGTTCGCCCGAAAAATGAGAAGTCGGCTGATTCACCGGCCGCGCGGAAGCGGCTGGCCGACACGGCCGTTGTGCGTCGAAACCGGTTGCCACGCCGCAGGACCCGCCCGCGCTCCCGCGGGAACCCGTTGCGGCACTGGGGCAATCCGCTGCGCGGCCTGGGCCGCGCCTGCGGATCGCGGGTCGGCGGCGGGCGGCCGGTACATGTCGGCGAGCGCTCGCCAGAATTGGTTGAGCACGCCGCCAAGCGGTTTGTCCTTGAAGACCAGCCGCGCCGGGACCTCGACCGCCTGCAGCCATTCCCGCCGGTGCCCGACCTCGAACCCGCCCGCGATGTGCGGGAGGGCCTGGCGCAGAAAGGCCCGCGAGACTGCGACGTCGGCCGGGTCCCGGTGCATCACCACCAGCAGCGGCTTGTGCGGACACCGCGCGAGCGCCGGACCGATCCGCGCCGCCGCGCGCGCCGAAGTGTCGGTGACCAGCACCTCCACCGGCCCGCCGCGGTAGACCCCGAGATCGGTCGCAGGCGCCCGCGCCAGGGCGAGGATCCGCACCCAGGTGGACGTGCCGACGCCGCCGGCGACCCCGGCCACGTCCAGAGGCTTTCTCTCACCTGTCACCACGCCCCCCGACGCCTCGTGACGCCGGCGTGCGGCGTCGACCAGGTCGGTCCCGGGTGGGCCAGGACGACTGCTTGCTGTCCCCAGAAATCCGCGGCCGGGATCCGGCCGGTCAGACGGTCAGGCGCCGCTCGCGGCGGCGCGGATGTGGAGCTGCGGAGCCCGGGCGAACCGGCCCACCAGGGCGATCAACGGATCGCCCTCCCCCTGCCGGGACGACCCGGGCCACGCAGCCCCCGACCGCGGAAACGCAGCTCTCCGCCGCGCCGCCGATGCGGGTTCCCGCGCGAGACACGGCCCCCTGCCCCTCTCGCGCACACCCGCACCGGCGATCACACTGCGTGCTCGAACTGAGGTCGGGCATCACCGGTGTCGAGCGCGGCATCCGCGTGCCGGAACGAGTGATCCCCTCACTACCAGTCACGCGAATACTGTGCGTTACCACGATCCCCCTTATCAGGAGGCATATTCAGGTCTACCTGTCGCTCAGCGTGAACACCAGAGAGTGACCGCAACTCAGTTGATCTATCACTCGAATGGCCTAGCAAACTCAGTTGATTGATGACCCTGCGTGTCTGACTGCGCGGAGCGGGTAGGCGCACGGCGGGACTTCGCCGACCGCTCCGGCACGCCGACCGCTCGACGCGGCAGGAGAGCGCGGAGCGGACGGGGGCCGCCGGTCGGCAGGAGCCGGGAGACAGCGGAGGCGATTCGGATCTCCGCCGCCGGCGATCGCGGCCGTCGATGCCGCACGGCCTCCGGCCGAAACGGCGGCCGGTCCCGCCGGCCTGGGCTCCCGGGCGAACAGCCCGGCCGTCGCGGCCGAAGCAGCGCCCCGGCCGCCAACTCGCCTGACTGTCGTACACCTGTTGCACGTCCGTATACGGTTGGCGTAGAACACAAGCTCGCGACAGGAACCCCGAATCGCTGGCGCTCGCCGACTTTCGCCGCGGTGCCCGACGCCGCACCCCTCTGCTTCGGATCCGCCCGCATGGACGGCGCGGCGCGTCCGATCAGCCGACCTTCGACACCGCGGACACCAAGGAGCCACGATGCCCGGACATCACCTGAACGACGCCAACGACAAGGCGTTCGCCGACCTCGCCGTGATCCCCGGAGTCGAATTCGCGATCGCCTTCACCAGCGACGGCGCCCGCCACACCGCAACCGACGGAATCAGTCCCTCCGCCGCGGAAGCTTTCGTCGCCACACTGGCCGCCTGCTTTCGCACAGACCCGATGCTGGCGTCGAAGTTCGGCCCGGGCACTCCAGCAGAACGGACCGGACTGCCGTCGGCATACCGGTCGTTCCTTCGCAGCACCGGGCCAACCAGTGACGGCAACCCGGCGTGGTGCCTGCAGATCAACGCCTTCGGCAACGTCGACACAGATGCCATCGACCGTGTCATCGAAGAGTGGGCAGACCGCTTAAACGGACACCCCGACAGCGCGAGCGGTCGGACAGACGCCCCGGATTCGGACTGCGCATCAGGAAGACGGCGAGACCGGCTCTAACCGCCTCGGCTGTCGCGCAACCGGGCTTCCGGGCCATGCAGCCTGCCGGGACTGTTCGTCCTTCACGGCGAGAACCTGCCGGGTCTGATGCATCCCTTCGCAAGCGGCAACCGCATCAGCCAAGCCCTGCCGCCGCTGTCCCGACGGCGGCTGATGGTGATCACCCGCCGGCGCGAGCTGACGGCCGAGCACGCCCGGCACGGGCAGATGGTGGTTCCCTAAGCGCCGTCCACGAAGTCCCGCAGATCATCGTCGAAACGCTTGCAGTCTTCCTTGAACCCGCCTGTCCAGAAAGTCGCGCAGCTCCTCGCCGACTTCGCCTATCCGCATCTGCCGGAACCTCTCCTCGCGGCTAGAGCGAAGACCGAATCGCCGCCGCTGCTCAGCTACTACCTCCGCGTCACCGTCGGCCGAGGACAGCCCGTCCGCCGACCTCCGGCGGACGGGCCTGTCCTTATCGGCTGCCGGTCAGTCTTCGCCGCCGGACGGCTCGGACATGGCTGCAGCCAGCAGTCGCTCGCGCTCGCCTTTTTTGAGATCGAGCGCGTCCGCTGCTCGCTGCACGGACATGATTTGCGGATTCCGGTGCCGCCCTGTCTCCCAGCGGCGAATTGTGCATTCGGACAGTCCAGCTTTTACCGCCAGTTCTTTCTGCGTCAGATTCCGTTGCTCCCGATGATGACGCAGCGCGCGGCCGAATGGCGCATCCACGACACTTCCCCTGTTCGCGACTGTCCCCGACCCTCCGACCAGAACAGTAGTGCAGACAGGGCGATCCCCGCCGGGAGGAGCTTCTCCTCCGCTCGATCAAGTCGACGATTCCTTCGCTCCACCAGCAGCTTCGGCCCGCGTGCGAACATAGATGACCGGTCTTCCGGTCTGGACGCGGAATCAGATTGCCGCCAACATGGACAGTGCTCGGGCCGTCGACGCGGACGGCACCGCGAGCAAGCCGACGATCCGGCGCCGCCACGGCCATGGCCCGCGCTGGCACGGCCGTTATCCGAAATTCGGCAGTGATGCACCGCATTTCCTTCGCCCATTTTTTCAAATCCAGGGCGGAGATACCGGTTTGCGTACTTGCTCGCTGTCGAAACAACGCGATCAAAAGGGGAGAAATCATGACAAGACGACGTTTCGCTGCGTGCGCAGCAGCTGTCCTCGGCACCGCCGCCCTCGGGACTCTCGGAGCCCCCGCTCTTGCGGGCGCAGCCCCCGTAGGCCCGCACCGAGTCGAGGGCATGATGACCGTCGCCCGGTTCGATGCAACGGTCGCTGCCGCGCACGGCTACGAGATCCGCACCAACCCGGACGGCACCCAGTACTCGGTGCGCAAGGGTGCCCAGGCCGGTCTTCCGCCCGCCAACGTAGTCACCGGCGACTGCGGCAGATCGTGGGTGTGGGAGGACGGCATCGGCCACCTCCGAGTACGCCTGTCCACGGGCTTCTTCGTCCGCCTCCCGACCGTCAGCCGGTCGTGGGACGTCACGCTCGACGACAACGGAGGCGAGAGCACCCAGCCGTTCTCCTCCGGCTTCCCCAGCGATCGCTTCTGGAACGAGGACCGCACGGTCCCCGGACTGACCGCCGGCCCGGGCTACGCGGTAGTCCGGGGAGGAGGCGCGAACTTCGCGATCCTCGTCGACGGCGCGGTCTGCTATTCCGGCGGACCCTCGGCTAGCACTACCATCTTCTGAGCACCTCGGAAACGCCTGCACCAGGCCAAGATCCGCGATTGCGAGCACTGCATGCACCTTGACGACAGCGGGGCCCCGACACCGCGGGGCCCCGCCCTCGCCGACTACCTCGGCCGCTTCCCCTGTCCTCTCATGGCACCGCACGAAAGCCTCGGCCTCGGCCCGGCCGTCGGCTGGAACGTCCAAGGCGTCGACGCAGTGGTGTCCGCGCTGGAACTGCTCTACGACCGCGACGCCCGCTATCAGCTGATGGTGAAAACCGTCCGCTCCCGCGAGGGCCTCAATCCTCGCGGCCTGCCCATCGACACCATCCCCGACCTGCTGAGCAACTTCCTCGGCCGCGCCGACGTCGTCGCCAACCCCGACCGCTACCTGTTCACACAAGAAAACCTCGACCGCGAGGCACCGCCCGACCCGACCGCCCGCCGCGAGCGCTACCAGCGCATCCAGCACGCCGCCGACTACGCCGCCGCCACCACCGCGACGGTGGCCTGCGACAACGCCCTGACCACCGGGCAGCGCACCGACGCCCTCGGCGTCGCTGTGCTCGAACTGCCCTGGAAAGACGGCACAACCCTCTGGTGCGTCGGCGTGCCCGAACTGGTCGACCGCCTCGTCCTGCGCACGGCCACGCCGGAAGACCTCGCCCACTTCTGAACCACTATCCGCCAACCTCTGCTGACGGCGAGGCCGTGCTTGCGCGATCAATGCGAGTCGGCCAGCCCCGCAGGCTCGGTCGCTGCCAATGCAATCGGGTGCAACGCGGTATCGGGGCACGGTTTCCGGGGTGCCCGGCGACGATCCTTCACCGGGAGACGCCGCAAGGAGCGCCTAGGCATGGCTTCGCGCGGCATCTAGTCCCGGTCCGCAGCTACGCTCGCAAGGCGGGCTCGGCGTGTTCCCTCCCCCTCGAATACGTCGGGCCCGCGCCCGACGTATTCGGCGACCGCTCGTCAGCGACCGGCGTCTCACTGTCGTGTCCCTTTACCTCGGTTGTCGTCGAGCGGCGCTCGCGGAGGGATCACTTGTCGTTGCGGTGATGTGCCTGAAGGCTGCGAGGTTTGCGGTGAGGTGGTCGATTGATCGGGTTCCGGGGATGAGCAGCGTGGTCGGAGCGTCCGTGAGATGGGAGCGCATGGCGTGATCGATGCGCTGCTGAAGGTGTTCCGCCGGTGCTGCGAGGTGGTCGGCGGTGCCTGCGAATGGGCGGTATGGCACGTAGGCGAGGTTGTGCTTGTGGCAATGCTCGCGGAGGCGATGGTCCGCGCTGGCGGGATTGTGGGGATTTTGGACGGCGGCGACAGGGGTGATCTTCTGTGCCTGTTCGAGTTCGTCCAGGGTGACTTTGGACAGCCCGATGTGGCGGATTTTGCCGCTCTGTCTGGCGGTGACGAGGGCGCCGAGCTGGTCTGCGAGCGGAATACGCGGGTCGATCCGGTGCAGGTAGTACAGGTCGAGCGTGTCGCGGCGCAGTCGGCGCAGGCTCTGGTCGATGCAGGATCGCAGGTAGTCGGGATGGCCGTAGTGGTCCCATTCGTCCGGGCGAGTGCGGCGGATTCCGCCCTTGGTGGCGATGACGATCTCGTCGCGATACGGGTGCAGCGCCTCGGCGATGAGGGTTTCGCAGTGGCGGGGGCCGTAGCAGTCGGCCGTGTCGATATGAGTGATCCCGGCCTCGACGGCGGCCCGAAGCACAGCCTTGGCGTGGTCGGGGTCGGCAGGGGGTCCCCAGCGATCGGGATCGCCGGTGAACTGGATCGTGCCGAGGCCGTACCGGGTGACGGGCAGATCGCCCCCGATGCGGAAGGTGCTCAGATCAGCAGGTTTGCGAAGCGTCATAGGGAGTCCCACAGGGTCTGTTGATCATCGGGCTTCGGGGCCGGGGCGTCGCCCAGGGGAATTCCTCCAGCGGCAAGGAGCACAGCGAGGCTCGGCTGCGTGTCGGGTGTGTCTGTGGCTAGCGCGGCCAGGAGTTGGCCGGCGGCGACGGTGTCCCAGAGCGCACGGTGAGGCTGGCTTCCGGGTGCCGCAGCGGTGATCGTGTCGGTGAGGTCGAGCCGTTTGATCCAGTCGGAAAGGCTGTGGCCCTTCTTCAGGTCGGGACGGTGTGCCTTCGCCAAGCGGAGGGTGTCCAGAAGACCTGCGGGCCGAGCGTCGGGGACGCGTTTGCGCAGCAGACGCCAATCGACACCGACGTTGTGCCCGACGAGGACCCTGCCGGCGACCCTTTCGGCGATCTCGGGCGCGACCGAGGCGAGGGGCGGCGCGGCGGCGAGCACGCTGGAGGTGAGGCCCGGGGAGATCCAGGGCCCGCGGCGGATGGGGCGTTCGGGGTTGATCACCGTGGTGTAGGCGTTGTCGATGTCGGGAGCCCCGGAGCGGATGGGCACCAGGGCGATCTCGAGAATCGCTTCTCCGGCGGGGTCTTGCGGGCCGCTGCCTTCCAGGTCGATGGCGACGAGGTCGGCGGTGGTCCAGGGAGCGTCGGTGGTGTCGGGCACGAGGGCTCCGTTCGGTGGTCGCGCTGCGGGTCTAGTCGTCATCGAACCGTGCCTGGTGCTCCAGTTCGCGTCGAATCGCCGCGACGTGTCGCTGGTCGTCCCCGTCAGGGTCGAAGCCCACCAGGGAACGGCCGTGATTGCCGTGGAAGTGAGGCAAGCCGGTGTCCCAGATCTGGTAGCCGGTTTGATGCTGGATCGGGTAACGCTCTTGTTCGGTGAGCCCGGTGGTCCATATGTGGCCATCGTCGTACATGACCGGAGAACGGTAGCCGAGGCGATCGAATATCGTGTCCAGCTGCTCTACCGAGGGGGCCCGGTGAGCGTCACTGCACAGGTTCTGCTGGGCCAGCGGGCAGATGCCGCAGAGTTCGTTGACGCCCCAGTGCCCGTTGTAGTCCGGAACGCCGTGTACGGCGGAGACCCCGCACGAAGTCTTCCGGTACAGCGGGGTGTCGATTCCGGACGAGCGCCAGGCGTCGACTACTGCGCGGTCCAGGTCGGCAGGCAGGGTCTTGCGACGGGCTGCGTCCTCGACACCGTAGGGCAACTCGATGCCTAGGCTGGCGATGTACTCGGCGTTTTCGCGCTTGTGGTAATAGCCGGTGAACACGATCGCGTCGGCGGCGCGGCCGACATCGAGAACGTGGGCCATGGTGTCGGGCCGGTCGTTCCAGCCGGGCACGATCGGTCTCCAGTAGAGGATGACTTTGGTGCGCCGTTTCGGTGTCGCGGCGGCGGTGGCGAGCGAGCTGGTTGTGATCGAGCTTCGTGCGATCGGTTCGATGCGAGCGTCGTCGATGCCGGAATAGGTGAATAGCAGCGTGACCCGCAGGTTGGTCAACGTCTCCAGCGCGGCCATGTCGGCGTCGGTGACGCGGAACCGGGTGATCAGCAGGACCAGGTTGGTCAGGCCCCGCCGGTCGAGATCGCGCAGGGCGGCGAACAGCTCGGGTTTCACAGCGGGCAGGAACGGGTCGGTCGCTTTGTTGAAGATCTGGATCGGCGTGACATCCGGCTTGAAGCCGGGGTGGTCCACCAGCAACTGGACCGCGTCGGCGGTGGTTTCGAGCATCTGCGGGATTTTCTGTGCGAAGTTGCCCCAGAAATGCCGCACGCAGTAGGCGCAGTCGAGAGGGCATCCGATGATGTGGTTGAGCGACAGGCCGCTCTTGCGATAGCTGACGACCTGTGCCATATAGGGGTCGAGCTGCTCTTTCGTGGCAGCGGGCATCATCTGTAGTCGCGTGCCGCCGCGAGCGGTGATCGCGGCGACGCTGATCGGGGTCGCGGTCATAGGTCAGGTTCCTCCGGGGTGCGGGATACGACGAGCAGTTCGTCGGCGCGGTGGCCGCCGAACCAGATGTGGAAGTCGCGCCAGGCAGCGGTGGCGTCGTCGGAGCTGTGAACGAGGTTGTCCACGAGCCGGTTTTCGCGGCGCGCCGCGGCGAGGCTGTCGGTGCCGAAGTCGGCGCGTATGGTGCCGGGCCGGGCCTCGGTGGGGTCGAAGTCGCCGAGCAGCGCGCGGACGCGGGCGGCGGTGTCGTTGGCATTGCTGTGGCCGAGCGCGATGACGACCGGCCGACCGACGTAGCGGCGGCGCAGGCATTCGGCGACGTCCACGCCCAGCCGGTGCCGGAAGACGAACAGGTCCCAGTAGTGGGTGAAGATCTGCCAGTCCGCCACCGTCATCATTTCGGCGGCGACGATGGCGACTTCGGTGCGGATGCGCTCCAGTACCGCACCGGTCAGCCCGCGTTCCACGCAATCCGGTTTGACCAGCACGACGGTCCATTGCGACCACTCGATGTCCGAGGCAAGGGGGCGGATGTTCATGTCGGCCGTGCCTCGTGGCTGTCCGCAGCGGGGATGCGAGCCGGCCATTTCTTCTGGACAAGCCAGCGGTGAGCGGGTTGCAGGACGGCGAGGATGCCGGGGTCGACCGGGCGAGCGTCGGGTTCGTGAGCGATCTGCCGATAGATCTCCAGCAGGCCAAGGAGACCTTGCCAGTAGGCGGGCAGGCCCGTGCGTTCCAACGACTGGGCGGTGTGCCTGGCCAGATTGGCGCGCAGGCGTTGTTCGTGCGCACGGATCTCCTCGACCGCGTCCATCGTCGTCTCGGCGGGCATGCACGGCATGGGCAGCGCCGGTGCCGGGTTCGCAGCCTCCGCGACGATCGCGCGAACCTTGGGCAGCTTGGCGCTCGCGACGTGCATCGAACCGACATGGTGGGTGTAGGTGCCCAGCTTCAGTCCAAGCAGGCGCGCCGCGAGTTCCTGGATGAAAGTGAACGAGAAGACGTCCGAGACCAAGCCCTGAAAAGCGTCATTGGCGCGCAGGTAGCCCACGGCGTGCAACGCCCCGTCACGGCACAGGAATTGGAAGGCAAGCGTGCACGACACGTCCGGGTGGCGACCGTCGCCGACCTCGGCGGCGGTGAAGATCGGCAGGACTGCGCGCTTGGTGTCGGGGTCGGATCGGATGAGGTCCAAGGTCGCGTCGAACGGCGACTGGGCATCAGGCTGGCCGCCCGCGCGGAACAGCCGGGTGCCGTACGCGGCACCGGCGATGGTGAGCCCGTCCGGCGAGTATGCCGCCATCCGAGGCGCGTAGTACCGCATCATGGCCAGGTCGTCTCGTCCGCCCAGGAACCACAGTGCCTCGGCGAGGTTGAACACGACGTTCGTCTTGCGGCTCGCCAGCAACGCGACGCGCGCGGCAGGATCGGTGATCTGGAAGGAAACGTTCAACCGTTCCGGGCCGGCGTTTCCCCGGGTGTCGATGTGGTGCTGCGGATGCGTCACCAGGTCGTGCAGCACCGCTGCGTAGGCGTCGTGAAAGCTCCGGAAAACCGGAGGGCTCAGGACTGCGGGAGGCAGCGGAGGCGGGGCGGGCTGTGTCGGCATCGTGTGCTCCTGGCCTCGGTCCGGCGTCGCCCTCAGCTGGTTCATCGCATTGCCCCTTCCCGGGGACTCAGTAGCGGATCAGGGAGGTCCCGGCACGTACCGGCTGCTCGGACTGCGGCGACGGCAGCGACCTCGGCTTTCGGGATCACCATCGTGATTTCTTCGGCACGCTCCGGCACCGGTTGTTCGGCGCAGCTGCGGAACCCCGCGAGCGCTACCGTCTGGGTCTCGGCTGGGTCCGCGTAGTGCCGCGTTGCCTTCTCGGTATCCAGCCGTGCCCGGATGTCGTCCACGGTCGGCCGCCCGCGCGGAGCCGGGATGGGCCGTTGGGCTCGCCTCAGCCACAGCACGAAAAGAGCCAACAACAGAAGCAGACAGGCCACGACGATCACAGCGGGATGACCCGTTCGAATCGCTTCGCTGAAGGTGAGAACTGTGTTCATGCTTCACGCCCTTCAGCGCTCGACAGGATGTTTCTGTTGGGGGACACCACGTTCCCGCCCACGCGACGGGGACAGGAGTCCTTGCCCGTCTTGTTCTGATCGAGCGCGACGCCTTAGGCCCGTCTCGGGGTGGTGCCCGGCGTTCTCGCGCGCGGGCGCGGCTGCCCGGCCTCGTGCCGTGGCGGTCGCTACGCACGCACTTTGGCGCGCGCACCGGGCGACAACAGAAGCGAGCCCGGCGTGGGGATCACCAGTTTGGGTGCCTCCGGGCGTGCCGGGTGCGGAAGATGGAAAATAATCTTGTCGACGACCTCGACGACTGACCCATCCGAATACCAGACACAGTCTCGGCGATCAGACCTGTCGGCGTCGCCTGCGAGGCGATACCTGCATGCCGTCGCGTCGGCCTCGCCCCTCATGATGACCTCGTCCACGAAGGGCTCGTCCCACCGTCGCGTGAACAGCAGCATCTCGGGCTGCCCGGGCGAGTCCCCAACCGGAATAGCACGGAAACCGCGGGACGCCAATTCCTTGAGCGCGTTGTCACTCGTCCACATAATCTTCTCCCTTCAGCGCGGCCAGGTAGACACCGGCCGATAGATTGAGCGCCTGCCACGCGATGCGATGCAGCTTCAGCGCTGGAAGCCCGACCAGGATCGCGCTGGACAGCAGAGTCGCCGCCAAAAGAAACCGTGAATAGTCGCCGAGCAACGCGACAAGCGAAGCCGCGAAAAGCAGAACACCGAACACGAAGAGTTTTCCGAAGCTCGCAGCCCACCGGTAAGCGAACCGAAATGGCTCGCTCTCTGCGGCGAGTTCACGCCAAATATTCATCCGATCGCGATCAGGAATCGAGGCTGCCTCGCACGCGAAAGCCTCGCCGGTCATGGCAGTCTTTCGGCGGGCAGCCGCAGCGCTGGAACGTGGCGGATGCGGGGGGCCGAGGGGCCTGCTTCCCGCATCCGCCACGAATTCGGGGGGCTGAGCCGTGGTGCCGTCCGGCGTCCGTCCGGCGCGCGGCTTCTCCGACTGCCGCCCGCCCAGAAAGCGAGCACGGCCGAGGCGGACGCGGCGCAAATGCGGAACCAGGACAGCGACCACCGCGGCACCGACGACAGCAGCGATCACCGCGTGCGCGGCGACCTCGCCGGTGCTCATGAGGTGAACCCGAACACGTCGGCCGACACCCGCCGAGACGCGGCGTTGCTGCGGCGGGCTGCTTCGCGCATGCGTCGGGCGTCCGCCGAAGACCGTTCGCGGAGAACGGCACCCGCGCAAGCGGTTCGGCGAGGCACGACGTCGCGGCACCGGATGTACCTGCACTGCAGGGACATGCACGGACGGCGGGGTCACCGGAGCGCCCCGGCGGGCGCGAATCCGGCGGGGATGCGCCAGGCGGGTCGGGGTTCGACCAGTATCCGGCACATCACCCGCTGCCCGGTGAATCCGCGGCGCCCGTGCAGCCACCTGCGGTTGTTCACCGCGTACCCGGCCCCGGCCGCGAGGTCGAGGGTGATCGTGTGCCGGTCGATGGCGGCGCGCAGGTCGGACAGCCATGGCTTGGTACGCGGGGAGAACCGGACTTGCTCGTCCAGTCGCAGCCGCAGGCCGACCAGCCCGTCGGGCTGCGTCTCGAAGACGGTGCCGACGTATCCGGCTGAACCGCCGAACAACGCGCCGCGTGGTGCGCACAGGGCGAGCAGCGCCTCGGGCCGGGCGGCCGCGAGTTCGGCGTGCACGGCCCGGCCGTCGACGAGCACACACGCACCACCCTGCGGAGCGGGACTGGCGCAGGCCATCATCACCAGACCCGGCGGCCGGGGCTGGTCGGAACAGTCCGTGTGCGGGGCCAACGCTCGGGCGCTGAACCCGGCCCGGCCCGCGCGGCCCCCTCGCCGCGGTCGGTGATCACGGTGAGGCCGGTCGAGTCGCTGTCACGGTGGCGCACCACGTGTCCCAGCCGTTCGGCGAGCGCACGCAGTGCCTGGGTGTCGCGGACACCGTCGAACAGCGCGATGCCGCGGCGAGCCAGCACCGCGACGAACTCGTCGACGCCGCCTGCCGCGTCGACGTCGACGCGGCAGGCGGACAGCGGGTCGCCGGTGGGCGGAGCAAGCATCGGCCAACCTCCTGAGTCGTCGGCGGGGTGAATCAGTGCGTTCAGCAGACCCGACGCGAACGGCCGTCGTCCACTGACAGATTGTCAGCGCCGCTGGTCTGGCAAAATCTTGCTGCGCTGCTACGGTGCAATCACGCCCTGTCCGCACCCGTTCACGGTGGGAGACCCGTCCGATGGCCGAACCTGTGTACCCGGTGTCGATCAAGGGCGTGCTCGTCCGGGAGGGCCGGGTGCTGCTGGTGCGCAACGAGCGCTCGGAGTGGGAGCTGCCCGGCGGCCGGATCGAGCTGCCCGAAACTCCCGAGGACTGTGTGGCCCGAGAGATCGCGGAAGAAACCGGGTTACAGGTCGACGTCGCCGAGATCCTGGACTCGTGGGTCTACTACATCGCCGTCGCGCGCAAGAACGTGTTCATCGTGACCTACGGATGCGTCACCGGCTCCGACCAGGCCCCGGTGCTCAGCCATGAGCACAACCGGCTCGGCGAGTTTGCCGAGCACGAAGTGGCCGATTTGAGGATGCCTGACGGCTACCGGCGCTCGATCGCCGCCTGGTTCGACCGCCTCCGCACCCTCCAGCCGACTGAGTAGCGCGGGGTTGTGGACGAGCGGTGCGAACGCTGCGGAACGGCTGTGGGCCGTTACGCCCCGACTGGGGCGTGTCCGACTTGCCGCGCCAGCAGCGCGGCGCTGACCGCGCCCGAGCCCCGACTCGCACGTGCGGTGTGGATGTGGTCCGACCCGGCCGCAGCCGCCGCCTTGTCAAGCGGGGACCTCGCGACGATCCTGCGGGCCTACCGCGCCGCGAACAACCTGACCCAGGAGACGCTCGCCCCGTTGCTGGGCTACGACAAGACTTACGTGGCAAAGATCGAAACCCGCCGCAGCCCCCTCAGCGACATCGCCAGCCGCCGCCACATCGCCCGCGCGCTCGGTCTTCCCTTCCACCTGCTCGGCGTCACCGACCCCGACGACGCCGATTTTGCCGCGCTCGTCCATTTCGGCGACAGCGTGATCCGGCTCGCCGAGATCGTCCGGCAATCGGGCAAAGCGGTAGAGGCAGTCAACGAACTCTGGCCGCTCGTCGCCAGGTTGGAGGCCCGCGCCGCCGAAGGCCGCCTCGAACGCGACACCCTGCTGCTGCTCGCCTCGGCGCGACTCGCGCTAGGGGTGTCCTTGGGCACCGTGCTGCCCGAGGAACGGCTGACCGGTGCCGCGGCCTGGACGGGCAAGGCCC
The DNA here is from genome assembly GCF_045278895.1 of Amycolatopsis sp. WGS_07. NCBI lineage: Bacteria > Bacillati > Actinomycetota > Actinomycetes > Pseudonocardiales > Pseudonocardiaceae > Amycolatopsis > Amycolatopsis sp. WGS_07. Next base: position 2,115,762 of record NZ_CP136053.1, read on the forward strand.
TACGCCTCGCACGTCACTTGGACGACACCCCGTTTTTGGCACACACGCTGCGGATGCACGGCAACGAACTTCGCAAGGCCAACCGGCTTTCCGCTGCCGTTGCGCGCCTGGAGCACGCTGTCGCGGTCTCCTCCGATCCGGCCGGACACGGCTCCGCGCTCGCACTGCTCGCCCGCGCATCCGCCGATGCCGGACTGGGCGACAAATTCGACACCGCCATCGACGGCTGCCGACGAGCACTAGATGCCGGTGCAGAGAACGGGATGCTGCTCAACCCCTTCACCATGCGCGAGATCCACGCCCGCGGCCTGCTCTCCCTCGGACGGCCCGGCGACGCGCTCCGCGTCCTGCACGCCAGCGGTGCCGGAGAACCGGCCGCCCCGCAGTGGCAAGTCATCGAGAACGTCACAACAGGCGAGGTCCTCGCCGCAACCGGCGAGCACGCAGGTTCCGCCGAAACCCTTCGCACCGCAATCGCCACCGCCGAGAAGAGGCGGCTGCCCCACCAACTGCAGCGCGCTATCCGCGCCGCCGAGCGCGGTGGGCTGACGTCCGTCGCCGACGCCGGCTTCGCTGCGCTGCGACGGATCCGTGGCATGCTGGCTCCCGTTAGCTGACCGCAGGGACGGCACCGTCTCCGCTGACCGTGGAACCTAGCCTTGTCAGTCCGAGGCCACCCCGACAAGGAACCCGGCGCTCAAGCCGGTTGCGGGGTTGGTGCGTCAGGCCGCGTGCCAGGCTGCGCTGCTGCCGGTACGCAGAGAAGCCGCACGCGCTCGTAGTTCGTCGGCGGCCGGCCGATCGCCGTGGGCCGCACGGCGCAGGAAGCTTCCGAGCGTATGCATGTCGCGGATGCGAGTTAGGACGGCGAGACCGTTCCAGTCGCGCAAGTCGTGCCCGTAGGCGTCGAAAAATGCACTGATCTCGGCAGTGCTGCGACCGAATCGACGCCCCTGGACGGTGTTGGCGAGGTCGAGTTCGCGCGGTCCAATCGCCGCTTCGTCCCAGTCCCCGAGCAGGACTGTCGTGTCGCCTGCGTCCCAGAGAGTGTTTCCTGGGTAGGCGTCGCCGTGGATTAGCCCAACACCGAGATGGAAGTCGAGGCTTCGGTAGCGGTCCAACAGCCGAGAACGTTCGTGCAGGAGCCAGTCGCGGTCCTGACGTGGCAGCGTGGAGTCGTTCTGGATCAGGCCCGCCAGCATGGACAATGGCTGCGCAACGGGTAGCTCGATCCGGGGGACGGGAAGCCGGTGCAAGCCCCGCAGCAAGGTCCCGAGGTGTGCCGCGCCTGGGGTGGGACGGCCGCGTTGGTCGTAATGGAGCCAGACCGTGACAACGCGGTCCTCTACGACAAACGGCTGGTCGATGTCGGCGGGGCGCGTACATGGAAATCCCCGGTCACACAGCCATCGGGTGAGCGTGACGGCTCGATCGGCGCGGGACGCACTGTTCGCGGGGGCCACCTTCAGGACCAGCCCGCCGTCGGCGGCAGCTGGTAGAAGAATGACGTCAGCGGCGTGTTTTCGCAGCCGCGTGGCTCCCGTCGAGTCGAGCCCGGCACGGCGGCAGGCTGACTCGACTATGGCTCGCAGGTTGTCGTCAGGCACTCGGTGATGGTAGGCCGGGAACGGCGGATGGCAGGTGGTTTGTGATCTGTCCGGCGACCGCATCGGCGTCAGGCACGCCGCGGCGCTGCAGGTCCTGTGCGCGACGGTGCAGGTCAACCAAGGCGCTGCCGAACTGTGTGATGCGTTGCTCTTCAGGCAAGGGCTGCCCGTCTGATCGGGTGAGCGCCGCTGCGACGTCTTCGATCGCACCTGCGGCGTCGCCTTGTTGCAAGCGGGCACCGGCACGGTTAAGCCGGGCCAGAGCCAAATCGCCGTAGGAGCAGTCGTGTTCGGTGCCGCGCAGATAAGTCTCAATAGCGAAACTGGAATGGCGGTCGGCCAGCTCGGGCCTATGCAGCAGCAGGTTCACGCCACCGATGTAGTACTGGAGTTTGGCAGCCGGGAACGTCATCAATCCGCCGATGTCAGCGATCGCGTCCACATCAGGAATCCCGGGTTCGCGACCAGCCTCGACGAACCGCAGCATTGCCTGGGCGGTCTCGACATCGCCAGCGCGAGCGGCGGCACGGGCCGCAATGGCCCGCAGGCGACGCCGGGTATGCGCGCCTGCCTGGTACGAGAGGCCTTTTCGGGCTTCGAGTACAGCCTGCCCCGGTTTCTGGGACCATTCCAACAATAGTGCGGTCGTGGCATGCGACGCTGCCCGCAGTGCGTCGCTGTCGACGGCGTCAGCAAGGGTGCGCGCGGCGAACACGTGTTTCAGAGCAGCCCCGGTGCGGCCCAGATTCTGGCAGGCATGCGCCAGATGCAATCCGGTGGCTGCCGATAGCCACAGCAGACGCGACTGTCCGGCAGGCGAGCGCGGCACGACGAGGGCGCGGTCCAGCTCCCGCTGCACGTCGCGAAGGCCCCGGAATACCTTCGGCAATGGCTCGTGCACATACGCCACCGACAGCCGTGATAGTTCGATCTCCAGCCTGTCGGCCAGGGAAACATCCCCTACTAAGCCCGCGGTCCGGCCCGCCAGCGCCACAGCTTCCTCCGCAGAAACGTCTGCTTCTTCGTCCAAGTCTGCCGGCGACAGCACCGCAGGCACTGGTCCGCCGCGCGCGTAGAATCGTTCCTGGACTGCGGGCTTTTGCCTCCGCAGCAAGGTCGCGAGCAACTCCTGGCTCCGAGGACCCGGATCCACCCCTCGCGTCCTGCTGGCCCATGCGTTCACCGTGGGGACCGAAACGCCCAAGTGCTCAGCGAATTCCTTCGCGCTGCAATCCATCGCGATGCGCAGCGCGGTCGCCTCAGTGCCGGTGAAGTACAAGCCGTCCATTTTTCGTCCGCCATCCCTCCGTCTCCCCCGTGCCAGCGTGCCGCACTGGGCCCCTGTCGGCAACAACCAACCGGACACAGCATCAATATCACTCGCTTTATCAGCTGCGTTATCAGTCGATACAAGCCGTTATCAGCACGGAGGTTCCGCATTGCCTGCACGGCGGCAATGCTCATGATCTCGCACGAACACATTCCGCCCAGTCATCTATTGACAGGGGGGCAATAACGCCGATACGCCCGAGGCAAACCACATGACTGACACGCTCACCGCACCGCCGGGGGTCAGCCCGGACCAGTCGAGCGCCGCGCGCGTTTACGACTATTTCCTGGGCGGCAAGGACAATTACGAGATCGACCGTCGGGTGGCCCGGGAGCTGGCCGCGGTGATGCCGGACGTGGCGGAGACCGCGCGGGTGAATCGGCATCTGCTGACCCGGGTGTGCCGGTTCCTGGCCTTCCAGGCGGGCGTCCGCCAGTACATCGACTGCGGGTCCGGCATGCCGACCTCGGAGAACGTGCACCAGATCGTGCAGCGGGCGGACCCGACGGCGAAGGTCATCTACGTCGACTACGACCCGGTGGTGGCCAGTCACGGGCGCGCAATGCTCGACGAAAACGAGTTCACCGAGTACGTCCAGGCCGATTTCTTCGACCCGCCGAGCATCCTCGAGCACCCGACGGTGCAACGGCATCTCGACTGGGGAGAGCCGATCGCGGTGCTGTTTCTACTGGCGCTGCATCACCACTGCGACGACCAGCGCGAGAAACCGGCTGCGGCGACGAAGGAGTTCATCGACCGGCTCCCGTCCGGTTCGTACGTGGCGATCTCGCATCTGCTCGACCCGCACGACGGCTCGGAGGACGAGCAGACCGTGCAGGCTCTGGTCGACGCGATCCACTGCGGCTCGATGAAGAACGTCGCCGCGCGCACGCGCAAGCAGATCCGGGAACTGTTCCACGGTCTGGAGCTGATCCCGTCCGCACGCGGCAGGGACGAGGGCATCGTGCCGGTGGCCGAGTGGTGGCCGGACGGGCCGCTGCTGGGCGAACCCACTGTCGCGCAACGGATTGTGGCGGTCGGGGTGGGAAAGAAACCCTGATCGCCGATCCGGCGTCGCCGAACTGAATTCCTTCTGCAAAAAGCTTCATTGTGCCGATCAGCGCTGCCCGGGGAGGGGAAGTGACTACCGTTGTCGCCCGCGATCGACGGGACGATACAGCCAGCGCGTCCATCGCCGCGCTGGTTCCCCGCGCCCAGCGGGAAATCAGCGCGGCGGGTCCGGGACCGGTCACGGACTGCCTGTTGACGTTGCTGCGCGGCCCGCTGGTCCGCTACTGCCTCGCACGCATCGATCCCGGCCGCGCCGAGGACATCGCGCAGGAGACCTGTGCGGCCGTGTTCGAAGCCCTGCCGCGCTACCGGCCCACGCGCGCCGACCGTCCGTTCCGGGCGTTCGTCTACGGGATCGCCGCGCACAAGGTCGCCGATTTCCACCGTGTTCACGCCAGGTCGGCCGCTCGCGAACAACTCGTCCGCGACGTTCCCGACACAGTCGCCGACGAGCGCCTGCCGGAAGAGGTCGTGCTCGCGGCGGAACGTCGCGCCGAGCTGAATCAATTGCTGTCCGGTCTCTCGCCCGCTCACCGCACGCTGCTGGTGCTGTGCGTGGCGGAGGAGCGCAGCTCGGTGGAAGCTGCCCGGATTCTCGGTTCCACGCCGCAGGCGGTGAGGGTCCGCAAGCGCCGTGCGCTCGCCGCCTTGCGCGCCCACGCCGCCCGAACCACGGCCACGCCTCCGCGCGGCCTCCCCGCCGATGGCGGGCGAGGCGGCACGGACCGTGCGGTCGTGCCGTGTCGCGACCGCGCACGCCTGGCGGTGCGGCGATGAAGTCGCTCGGCTGTCCCCGCCCCGGCGGCACCCGGCACCCGGAGACGTTGCTGTCGGCCGGGCCGTTGACCGCCGCGCTCGACCGGGCTGTGCGCGTCGGGCAGCACGAGAACGAAGCCGACCGTCTGCGCTCGGCATTGGACGAAGCCCTGTTCCCGCTGTCGGACGACGTCCCGGCCGCGTCGGCGTTCTCCGGCGATCCCGCCGTCGCCGCGGTGCTGCGCGTCGCGCTGGCCAACGCGCCGCAGCTGCGCCACCGCTATCAGGGTTACCTGGATCTGGCCGACGCCCGGCTCGACGACATCGTGCACAGCCGCCTGCAGGCCGCTCGTCGGCGCCTGCACCGGCGGATCCCGGCCGAGCGCGCGGAATTCTCGTTGCGGGAAGGGCTTGTCGGGTTCGGCGCGTGCCTGCTGCAACGCCCCGGCCCGGACCCGATGCTCGTGGAGGTGCTCGCGTACCTGGTCGAGCTGGTGCTGTCGTCCGACGGGGCGTCCCGGCCGGGCTGGTGGGTGCACCACAGCCCGCTCGACGACCTGAGCGAAGCCGCGGAATGGCCGGCCGGGCACGCCTGCTTCACCCTTCCCGACGGCAGTGCCGGGATCATGGCGCTGCTGGCCCTCGCCCGCCTCCGCGGCGTCCGCGTCCCGCACCTGGACAGCGCGCTGCGCGCCGTGGTCGCGTGGCATCGCGCGCACCAGCGCACCGACGAACGCGGCCGCCCGCACTGGCCCGAAGCCGTCACCGAGCCGCACCCGGACCCGCGACCGAGCGCGCACCGGGAAGGCAACGTCCAAGGACCCGGCTGGTGCGGCAACCTCGGCATCGCCCGCGCCGTGCAGCTGGCCGGGCTGGCGCTCGGCGACCCCGGACTGCGCCGGACCGCCGTCGCGGCAGCACACGCTGCCCTGACCCGCGACGCGCACCTGTTCGAGACAGGCGGGATCTGCCACGGCCCGCACGGCGCCGCGTTCACCGCGCTGCGCATAGCCGCTGACGAAGGCTCCCTCCCGCTCGCCGACGCCGCCGCGGAGCTGCTCTCCGCCGTCTGTCCGGACGCCCGCATCGGCGACGTGCACGGCGGGCTCCTCGACGGCTCGGTCGGGGAACGCCTCACCCGGCCGCCCGGCAACCCCCGCATCGTCCTGCCGCCCGCCGGGGCGGCCCCGTGGGACTCGCTGCTGCTGCTCGCCCCGCACCGCACCCCCCGCGCCGACCCCCGCCCTGCACTGACCCGCACCGACACCAGGAGACCGAATTGACCTGCACCGACTGCCGACTGATTCTCGTCGCCACCCTCAACGAGAAGCAGGGCGGCTGGAACGACCTGACCCGCTTCCACAACTTCTCCGGAATCAGGGCCAACCTGGCAACGCTGCCATGCCCGCCGCACGTGCTGTTCATGTCCGAGTGCACGCGCTTCGACGCCTTCCAGCACGAGGCCTTCTACAACATGCTCGCCCTGCTCGACTCCCTCCCCGCCGGAACAGACCCGGAAGGGCGGCGCGTGGACAAAGGCGTCTACGACGGCCGGCTGGCGACCGGGCCGTTCCTGGTCCACGGACCCGGGATCTTCCACTCCCGTCCGACCGTGCGGGCGCTGCGGTGGCACGGCGCCGACGACCCGGGCGTGCGGGAGGTGCCCGCCAACACCCTGGACGTGGAGATCGCCGGACGCGAACTCACGCTCAAACCGGTTCACATCAGCGGCCGGCACGGCGCGGTCGGTTTCGACAGCCAGTTCGCTCTGCTGGGGAAGCTCGCGAAGTACCCGATCCTCGCCGGCGGCGACATGAACATGTGCCCCACCCAGCACAAGAACCCGGGTTACCCGAGGGACCTGGCGGAATACTTCGACCACAACGGCACCCCGTGGCAGCGCAGCACCAAAGGGATCCCCGCCGCCGACGGCACGTGGCCGCCCTACACCGCCTCCTACGACGCCATGCTCGCCCACGGCTACCTGGACGCGGGCCTGCTCAAGGGCGACCACACGCCCACGGTCAACCCCGAGCGGGGCGGCGATTCCCGGATGCCCATCGACCGGCTGATCGTCAGCCGGCAGGCGCCCGTCCGCTTCATTCCCAGCACCTACCGCGTCCATCCGCCGAAGTCGGACTCCGACCACCTCATGGTCTCCTGCTGGGCGCGCGTCACCTGCGACCAACACGGCCATCCCGAATCCGACACCGCCGAGCTGGACTTCTCCGCGTGATCCCCGCCGGCACGGCCGCCGCGCGGCCCGGCAGGAGCGCGGCCGCTTCCCCGTTCGCCGGGACGTTCACCGGCGACCTGGCGCCGTGGTACGCCGACAACCCGGCCGGGCCGCTGGACGGCTACGTGCTCCTGCTGTTGGATCCCAACACGGCGCGCGTCGGGATCCGCCGCTACAGCGACGATCACCCCGACACCCGCGTGCCCCCGCTGCGCCACGTGTATCTGCTGGTCGACCTGCGGGGAACGTGGCTGGCGATTTATCCCCTCTGCGCCGGACGCAACGCCACGCCCCACGACGTCCGGCAGATCGATCCCCGCGAATACCGGGCGCTCGGCGACGACGCCACGGCCTGCCCGGGGTGCGCCGGGTGGCTGCGGGACAACCCGCACATCGTGGTCGTCGGCGGCGAGGACGCCGCCTGCGGCGGGCTGTTCGAGCGGAGGGTCGCCGGCGATCCGCCGACGACTCGCTTCCCGCCCGCGGCACCGGTTCCCGAACAGCGCACCGCCGCGCCAGCGGCCCGTGACCGGCTCCGCGCACCGGCCGCCCCGTCCGGCACGGACGCGCGGCGCACCGGTGCCGGGCCCGGGGCCGTCCCGGCGCGGCTGGCTCCCGCCGGGTTCGGCCCTCCCGGCCCGCTGTTCGCCTTTCCCCTGATCGCCCCTCCTCGCAGCGGAAGGGGATTTCCACCGGTCCAGCACACAGAGAATCGAGGTGCCAGTTGCGTTTTCGAAGACTAGGCGGCGTCGTCGCCGCGCTCGTGTCGGCCATGTTGCTCGCCGGCCTGGCCGCGCCCGCCGAGGCGATCGTCGGCGGAACCCGCGCGAACGACATCAAAGCCGGGGAAGGAACGATCGAATACGCCATTCCCCACAACGGCTACGACCACTGGGCGACCTGCGCCGCGCAGGCCATCGGCAGCGACGGCAACGGCGAGACCGACCTGCTGATCACCGCCGCCCAGTGCGTCACCGTCATGCCCGGCCAGACCAAGGCGAAGTCCGCTGCGGACACCGCGCGGCTCGCCGCGTTCCGGCACGCGGCCGAACGGTCCGGGACGGGCACAGGAACGGCCGCGCCCGACGCCGCCCGCAGCGCGAGGGAGCAGTTGAAGTCCACCCCGGAGAACCCGAGCGAATTCCGGTACGTCTACGGCAGCACGAACCGGTTCGCGGGCAAGTCCGTCGGGATCAAGAAATGGGTCATCCCGAAGGACTGGAACTGGGGCGTGCCCGACGCCCGGGGCCGCATCTGGGACCTCGCGCTCGTGCAACTGGCGCATCCGATCAAGGTCCGGGGCGCGGTCGTCGCGCCGCTCATGCGCTGGAAGCCCATCACCATACTGGGCTGGGGATTCACCGACCCCCGCCCGGAAACCTGGACCGGCCCGCTCGGGCCGTGGCTGAACCAGAACACCGTGCACACCACCGCCCGCTCCCAGTGCGCGGCCGGGGGCATCGGCACGAACGAAGCCTGCTTCGGCGTCGCCGCCGACGGCGGCAGCACCTGCAAGGGCGACGCCGGCGGCGGCAGCGTTCAGCTCCTGGGCTCCCGGTGGGTCCTGACCGCGATCGCATCCCGCGGCATCGAAAACCGTTGCGGCACCCCGAACATCTACACCGAGATCTGGAAATACGGCGCCTGGATCATCCGGCAGATCCGTGATCTCGCCCCGCAACTGCGGGTCCAGACCGACAAAGCAGGCACAGCGCAGACCGATTTCGCGCTCGCCGGATGAGCACCGCCGGGCCGGGGCGCGAACGCCTGCGTCTCGGCCCGGCGGCCCGCCGCCGATTCCCGTTTTCCGTCCGGCTCCCGTTCATCACGATCACTGCGAGGACTACCGATGACCGCTTTCCGCACCGGCTTGCACGCCGCCGCCCGCACGGCGGCGCGTCTCGGCCCCGAACCGCTGATGGCCGCCGCCACCTGGGGCGTGGGCGCAGCCACCCTGTTTCTGGTGTGGCGTTGGAGCGGCCCCACCTACGCCCCCTTCTCCATCCTGCTCTGGATTGCGGCCGAGGCGGGTGCCGTATGCGCGCTGCTCGGGTGCGCGGCGGCGCTGCTGGTTCCGCGGCATGCCCGTCCCGGGCTGTGGCCCGTCCGCCTCTGGGTGATCGGCTTTCCGATGATGGTCTTGACCGGGGCGCTGCTCGCCTCCGCGTGCACGAACACCGTGCACCGGATGGCCGGCGACTACCGGGGCGACCTCGACGACTTCAAAGGCGGCTGTCTCGTCTCCGGCCCCTACAGCAGCCGTGCGGCCGCGGAGGTGCACGTCGACCTCGCCACCGTCGAGGTCGTGCCTGTTACGGGAGATTCGCTGCTGTTCGTCCGGGGCGGCAACGGCTGGCTCCCGATCTCCCGCGCCGAACTCGGCGGCGAGGCAGTCTTCCCCGCCAACAGCCGCACCGTCGGCCTCCTCGCCCGTCAGGGATGCCTGTGACACCCCGCTCGGCCGCCCTCCCCGCACACGCAGACGGCGACCACGCCAACCCGATCCGGAGGCGCCACGCATGAACCCGCCCCCAGCGAAGAAAGGGCAGCGGATCGTCGGCGACGAACGCCAAGCCATGGCCGCCTGGCTCAAACACAACTACGAGAAAGGCGCGAGCATCCGCAGCCTCGTCGACGCCACCGGCCGCTCCTACGGCTTCGTGCACCAAGCGCTCACCGAATCCGGCGTCTGTCTGCGATCGCGAGGAGGCGGGCACCCGCGCCCCCGGCCCGATCGTGCCCGGGCCGACGCCGCGACCGCGGCGGACTGACACCGCACCCGGCAACCGAAGAACCCGCGATCCGTTGCCGCGCACCACCTTCTCGCTCCCACCGGCACGCCGCCGGAAACCCCGTCCCGACCGTCCCGGCGTTCCTCCGCACCACGAAAGCCTCTCGCCCATGCCCTATCCACACCCCCGCGGCCGCCCACGAGCGGTACCGTCCACATCGGACTCCGCGTTGAGGGCCGCCGCTCTCGGATGGCGGCCGTACCTATCGATAGACGCCGCACCGCATCCGGCACGGGTCCAGAACCATCTTCTGGGCGGCAGCGCGTCGTGGACCCTCGACCGCGACTGGTGCACCGCCGCAGCCGCCGTGCTGCCGAGCCTGCGCCCCGTCTACCGGGCCGAACTGAGGTTCCTCGTCCGCGCGCTGCGCACGGTCCGCGACGCCGGCATCCGCCGCTTTCTCGTGTTCGGCGACACCGGCCCGTACCTCAACCCCGCGGTCGACCTCGTTCTCCGAACCGAAGGCAGCCGACTCGTCTACGCCGCCCACGACGAGTGGCTCCTCAGACACTGGGGAAACTTCGCCAACCGGCATCCCGCGATCACGGCCGTCCCCGGCGTGTTCATCCTCCCCGGAACGGTGTTATTCACCGACGCCGCGCAAACGCTTCTCTCCGGCGAACCGGTCTGCCTGGTGCTCGCCAGCGCGCTGGAAACGATCACCTCCACCCCCGCCGCGGCCGCCGCGCTGCGCGCCTACACCGACCGCCTGCCCGCAGGCAGCGTCGTCGTCGCCACCCACGCCACGACCGACGGACTCGACCTCGACGACCCCGACGACCACGACCTGGCCACACGGATGGCAGCCGTCTGCGAGGGCGGGAAAGGGCCACGTGCCCGTCCGCCGCGCCGCACCCGCACACGACAGGAACTCGCGCGCATCGCCGCTCCGCTCGCCCCGCTCGACCCCGGCATCGTCCACACCGACGACTGGCGGCCCTCGCGCCCACGCCCGCGTCCCGCCCACTCGCTGTGCCTGGCCCTGCTCGTCCCAGTCCGAAGACCGGACACGGCAGACCACACCACCGACCCCCACGACAAGAAAGCAGGGCGACCCTGATGGAAGAACCCCAGCCCGACACCCACCCCGACACGCCCGAAACCCCGCCCGACACGCACGAAACCCCGCCCACCACCGACCCCTGCGCGCCTGAGCCCCTCTCCGCCGCGCACGCGGCCGCCCTCGCGATCGCCTGCATCGTTTCCGTCGCCTGCGGCGCCGTTTCACAACTCATGCAGCCGACCGTGATCCCGCCTCCCTCAGCCGCCGCAGCAGCCCCGGCTCCCGACCCGGTCGTTCCGGCGGTGCCGCATCCCGTCGACCTCGCCCGCGCCAAGAAGGATCCGTGCGGCACGCTGAGCGCAGCGCAGGTCGCCGGCCTCCTCGGCAGCGACCCACACCCCAGGCCAGGCATGATCAACATCCTTGGGCCTTCGTGCTACTGGTACTCCGGCAGCGACGCGAGCAGTCTCTCACTGATCCTCAGGATCCCGGATCTGAAGGCCTTCGGCGGAGATCCTGAACTGCTCGGACTGAGGAACGCCTACGGCTCCCAGAAGCTGTACTCGTTCTTTCTGCCTCTCGCCCCGGTCGACGGGCATCCGGTTGTCGCCCACAGTTACGGCGACGATCGCCGGCCGAAAACAGAGGCCTGCACCGTCGAACTGGGAGCGAGCGACAGCGAGACTCTGGACGTCACCATCGCTCTCCTGGATGGGAAGCCAACGGGTTCCGACCTCTGCGACTCCGCACGGACCGCGACGGGCATGGTGCTCGCCAGCCTGTACCGCTGACCGCATCCGCGCCAGAACCATCTGCGGAACCGGCTCCGCCGCCGACAGCCCCGAAAACCGCGCCCAGGGCGACGGACCGCCCGCCCCGGCACCCGCGCGCCTCGAACGACCCCGCACCCGCGATCGCGTGACAACGCAAGCGACACAACAGAAAGGGCTTCACCCGTGACCGCATCCAACTCCTCACCCCGGCGGCCCCAGCGCCCCGTTCTCGTAGCAGCCGCCGCGGCCGTCGCGGTGCTCGCCGCAGCAGGGTGCACGCACACCGGCTTCACCGACTCCCTCCAGGCCGCCGCCCGCGCAACGAAGCCCGCCGCACCGGACGCGACCCGCACCGACACAGGCGCGCCCGGCGACGCGCGGCCGAACCTCGCACAGCTGAAACAGAACCCGTGCAAGGCGCTCACCCCCAGCCAGACCGCCGATCTGCTCGGCCCCAAAAACGACTCCAAGCCCGACGCAGACAGCGAGACGAAGCCCGGCTGCGCCTGGTCCAACGGCAAGGACCTCATCCTCGTCTCGATACCGGCCGAGAACGACAACGGCAAGGGACTGGACTTCCTCAACCACACCTTCCCCTCCCACCAGCCCACCCTGCCGGTCAAAGAGCTTCCCGCCACGAAATACGACACCCCGCAGCTGCAGAAACCAGGCTCGGCCGTCTGCATCATCGCGCTCACGACCAGCGACAAGCAGACCCTCGCGGCCACCGCCAACCTGGCAACGGGACACACCGCAGACCCGTGCGAGCAGGCGAGGAAAACGCTCGAGTACGTCCTCGCGAACGCGCAGGTGCCCCGGTGACCGCGCAGCGGCCGCGTGCCGCGACGCCGCCCGGCAGCCCCCGCAGACCCGCCGCACGCTACGCCGCCGGGCTCCTCGCCGTCGCCGCGACCGTCCTCACGGGCTGCGCCGAGGCCGACCAGCCCGCACCGAACAGCACCGGACAGACCGCCGGCCCCGGCGCGCCCGCCGTCGCGACGCCGCTGGACCTCACCCGGCTCAAACGCGCCCCGTGCGAGGCCCTGAACCCGGCACAGGACGCCCTGGACCCCGCGCACGCCGGACTGCACGGCCCCGGTGTTCCCGCCGTGCCCTCCTCCCGGGGCGCCGCGCCCGCCTGCGAATGGAAATCCCGCGCCGCCACCCTCATCGTCTACATCCCCGCCCACACCGACAACACCCTGACCGCGATCCACCGCATGAAAGGCGCCCAATACCCCGTCGTCACGCCGCTCGCCCCGATCGGCGGATACCCCGCCGTCGCCTACGGCGCCGACACCCCCTCGGCAGCCACGGCGAATGCAGAGTCGCGCTCGCCGCCAGCAGCACCCAGACCGTCGTCGCCTGGCTCACCCAGACACCGCAGACCACACCGGACACCTGCGACACCGCGCGTACCGTGCTGGAACACGTCGTCGGCAACCTGAAAACCGGCCCCCGATGACCACCCGACCGCACCACGCCGCCCCGGCCCGGCCGCGACCGATCCGCGCCGCCACCCGGAAAAGAGCACCGAGAGTCCACAGTGGACTCCGGTCCCCGGGATCCCCGACGGGCGGCCTTCGCCGTACCCGAGATTTCGCAGGCCTCGCCCGCGCGACACGAGCAGGAACACAGGACACATGCCCGAGAACACGACAGACGACCACGACCATGCCACTCCGCCGCCGCGTCCGGCGGGATGGCCGAAGCCTCTCGCCGACCTCGCCGATCAACGCCGCCCGCCCGCCACGCCCAAACCGGCCACGGACGACGACTAGTGCCCCGCCCGCGCTCCGCCCCGCGCCGCCGAGCCCGGCCCGGACTTCGCCGCAGGCACGGAAAACCGGACGGCACGCGCTTCCTCCGGAGGCTGGCGCTGGCGGCCTGTGCCGCGGCCCTCGCGGCGGCGTGCAGCGTCCCCGCGTCCGCCCAGCCGGGTCACGCACCCGACGCCCGCGCCGTCGCGCGGCGACCCCACACCACGCAGTGGCAGTGCCGGCTGCCGCTGGCCGGTCTCCTGCTCGCGGTCGCGGACAGCCGCTGCGACGCCCAGCCCCTGCCCCGCGCGCTCAGCATCCTGCGCCACGCGCGACGAACCCTCGCCCGCCAGCACACGACCGGCACGCCCCAGCGCCGCGACTGAACCGCCACTCCCCAGACACCGCCGGGACCCGCCGCCCCCGCCCGGACGATCCGGGCAGCACCTCCGTGCGGGACGCGCTTCCCGCAGCCACGACCGCTCCGCGACAACGAAGCCGCAGACAAGAAAGCCTCATCCCAGGTGCCGTCCGATCAACAACGCCTCATCAGGGAAGCCACCGCCCGCACACGCCGCCAAACCCGCAACGCGACCATGCTCGCAATGTGGAGGGCCGGCGTGTCGATCACGGATATCTCTCAGACATACGGGCTGTCCCTGAGCTGGACAGGGCGGCTGCTCCGGCAGGAAGGCGCCGCCCTGCCGGAGATCAGGCAGGGCGTGCGCCGCGAACTCGACGTGCCGCGCATCGTCCGGGCATACGAGGCCGGAGCCACCATCCAACAGTGCGCCAATGACCATAAAACGTCCTACGGCACGATCCGCCGTCTGCTGATCCGGGAAAAAGTGCCGATCAGACCGCACGGAGGGCAGAACGCGCGCAACCGCCGCACGCCCTCGCCTGCCGCCCGATCGTCCCGCAACCCCTGACCCTGCGCGTCCCGACCGCAACGGCCGCCGACGGAACCCCGGACCCGAAGCACGCCGATCCGCGCCGACCACGCCCTCGCACCAACGCCCGGCACCCGGCGCGGTTCCCGCTCCCGCCACACCGGCTGCGCAACCCGGGACCCGGTTCCGGGGCTCGCCCAGCAAGACCCGCTGACCGCCGCGCCGCGCAGCCGCCGCGGCGCGCCGGTCAGCCGCCGCCCCGCGAGCGCGGCGCGGGGCAGGGTCGGCGACCGCGTCAGCGGCACGGAGGTCGCCGACCCACCCGTCCCTGCCATTGGCCTCCGGCGCCAACCAGCCCGGCGGCCGTCACCGCCCGCTCCGTCCCGCCCCGACGGACCGAACACTGCCGACCCGAGGGAAACCGCCATGCACCACTCGCGCAGGCCGCAAGACCGGCGTGCCGGCCCGGGCCTCATCAGCCTCGCCAGCAGGCTGAGGGATTCGGGCGCGCTCACGAAGGCGTGGGAACGCGCGTTCATGCTCACCGACCGCGCGGCATTCGTGCCGTTTCACGCGTGGGCGGGCGCCGACGACGCTCTCCCGCCTCGGCCGGTCGAGTTCGGAACGGACGCATGGCGCAGCGCGGTCTGCTCCGACGCCGAGATCGTGGCCCAGTTCGACGGGGGCCGTGCGAGCTGGCCGGACGTCGGGCACCGTGCCACCGCCTTCGCGCCCAAGCCGAGTACCGTGCTGCGGGTCCTGGGTTCGGCCGACCTGCAGCCCCGGCACTCCGTGCTGGTGATCGGGGCCGGGACCGGCTACGCCGCCGCGCTGGTCGGCGCGCATCTCGGCGACGAGTCCGTCACCACCGTCGTCGCCGACGTGAACGCGCGGCGGACCCGCAGCGCCCTTCGCGCCACCGGGCACGACCGGATCGCGGTGGTCACCGGGGACGGCTCGGCAGGCGCCCCGGTCCGGGCGCCTTACGACCGGATCGTCGCCACCGCGGGAGTCGCCGCCGGGCACGTCCCGGCCGAATGGCTGCGCCAGACCCGCCCCGGCGGGGCGATCGTCACGCCCTGGGCACCGGGCTTCCACTGCAGCGGCCTGCTCAGGCTCGACGTCGGCGACGACGGGACCGCGCACGGACGCATCGCCGCCGACGCCGTCGGCCCGCGACTGCGCCACCGGCCCCTGCCGCCCGGAAACGCGCAGCAGCTGGCGCACCTCGCCGAAACCGACGCCGCCGCCACCGAATCGACAACGTGGGCCGATCCCCGCGAGATCGGCGAAAACCCGAACGCCGTGATGGCGATCGGGCTGCACCTGCCGGGCGTGCATCTCACCGTCCGCGCCCGGACCGCGCACCGCTGGGAGGTGATCCTGTGCGACGTCGCCACCGGATCAGCATCGATCTGTTACGTCGCCCCGGAATCGGGACGCAGACGCTACCACCAGGTGCGCCAATACGGCCCCCGGCAGCTCTGGGAAGACGCCGCGACGGCTTGGCGCTGGTGGCAGCGCGCCGACCGCCCGGACCGGCAGCGGTACGGCGTCACCGTGGACCACGCGGGGCAACGATGCTGGCTGGACGACCCCAGCAACCCGCTGCCCACGCTGTTCGAGCCGGAGACCGGCGGACTCCGCTAGCCGCAGGCCGCGCCACAGCCACCGGCCCGCGCGGCCATGCCGGTCAGGACCGCGGCACTCGCACCTGCCGCCCGTTCCGCGGCGGCCCCGGCCCCGGGGCGGCGAGCGCGTCGCTCCGGTTCCCGGCACCGCCGTCTGCCCGGGTGCCCTGCGGCGGGACGGCAGGCCCGCGCGCGGCGGCGCCGGGTGCGAACCGGCGGCCGGGCCTCGGGCTAACCGGCGGCCATCCCGCCAGACACCCGTGCTTTCCCGTGCACGACGGGTGCGACGGCCACCTGGTTGCGGCCGCGTTGCTTGGCGGTCGCCATCGTCCGGCTGGCGCGGTCTTCGAGCGCGGCGAGGCCGATTCCGTGCTCGGGCGAGAACGCGATGCCGATGGAGCAGGTGACGCCGTCGCCGTCGATTCTCTGGTCGTTGATCACCGTTTCCTCGCCGCCGGCCGGTCTGGTGACGACCAGCCGCAAGGCGGCGACGGCGGCCCGGATCCGTTCCGCGACCGCCGGGGCCTCAGCCTGGTCGGCAGCGGGCAGCAGGACCGCGAACTCCTCTCCGCCCCACCGGCAGACGAGACTCGATCCGTCGCGGACCTGGCCGTCGATGACGCGGGCCACGGCCTGCAGGACCTGGTCCGCGCCGAGATGACCCAGTTTGCCGTTCCATGCTTTGAAGTGGTCGACGTCGATGAACAGCAGCGCTGTCGGCCGGTCGGCCCGGGCCCCGGCCAGCAGCTCCAGTTCCGCCGCCGGGTCGAAACCGCTGCGGTTGGGCAGTCCGGTGAGGGCGTCGTGGTGCGCTTTCGAGTGCGCGGTCTTGAGGTTCTGTTCCACCCGGGTGAACCGCACCGCCACCGGGACGAAGACGACGACGAGGAGGGGGCTCACCGCGTGGGCCAGGGCCGCGCCCACCGCCAGGAACAAGGTCACGAGAATAAAAACGTTGCTGGCCCGGTCCCCGAAGAGGTTCTCCAGGGTCCAGACCCGGCTCGGGGACGGCGGCGCCGAACTCGGCGACGGCCGCCGCGCCCGGGCTCGTGCCTCGGCCGCGTCGGTCAACCCGTTCGCCAAGCCGACAATCACGGCCTGCACGAGGAAGTAGGCCGCCACAGCCGCGGCGAGTCCGGCGACGAGAACAAGCACTTCCGGCGCCGCGTGCGGGAGAGCCGCGTGCCCGGTCAACCACGTTCGCAGCGGCGTTTCCCCGGCGATCGCGTGCACCGCGAGTGCGCTGGCGAGAATCACCAGCGAACTGAAGACGAACCGGTACGGCGGCTTGCGCGCGATGAGGAACCGCTGAACGCGGATCAGCGCGACGAGCGCGACCAGCAGGGACACCGGCAGCACGATTCCGCCGGTGAAGAACCAGACGCTCGTCTGGTCCACGTGGCCGCGCGGCCGCCGCCCGAAGGCGCGTTCCTCCGTGATCCGCGTGCCGACGACGTGCGCGGTCCCGCAGCCGGCCAGCACCGCGAAGCTCGCCAGATCCGGCCAGGCCACCGGTGAGCGGGACGCGGCCCAGCCCGCCCAGACCAGGACGCAGACGTCGGTGACCAGCAGCCACGCCAGCGCGCTGCGCGGGAAACGCCACATGGCGAACCCCTCCACGCGGGCGATGACCCGGCCTCCGGCGGTGTGGATCCGGCCCGCGCGCGAGACACTGTGCCGGACGCAACGAGTGATCCCGCGTGCGCGCGGCTGCCGGCGGCCCCCTCCGCCGAGCCGCCATGTCGTCGTGCCGTGGGACCGACAGCAGTCCCCGGAGGTGATTCGCGTGCGTGGCGACCGCGATTTCTGAGCCTGACCCTCAGCCCGTGCACATGTCCTCCCCTTCACGTGACCCCGTTGGAGGTGCCCGCACATGCGTGGCGACCGTGACTTCTGATCCCTCTCGTCCAGGCAGATCCCCAATTGACCGTCATAGAAGGAGGCATGCGATGCGCGGCGACCGCGACTTCTGAGCAGTTCACCCGATGGCCCGTTCGGCCTGGAGCGTCCTGATCCACCGCAGTGCGCACCACCAGGACAGGCACGCTCCGGCCGCCCCGGTCACGGCGACCGCCAGCGCGGCGGATCTCAGGTACTGCGCGAGACCGCCCGCCCCGACCACCGCCAGGCCTTGCCCTGCCCGGAACACCGACCCGATCAGGCCGGTCACCGCACCGACCCGGTGCCGGGGCACCCGCTCGGCGATCTCGCCGCGAATCAGCGGCAGGTAGGCGGCGCCGATTCCGGAGAGAACGAGGAGCACGGCCATCGGGACGAGGCCCGGGCGGACGGCGAACAGGCACAGGGGCGCCAGCGACAGCACCGCGAGGACCGCGATCAGGTCCCGCTGGCGCTGTTCGCCGGCCCGGGCGACCCACCGGGCTCCGACGATGAATCCGAGGCAGTCCGCCCCCAGCAGCAGGGTGATGGTCCAGGGCGGCCCGTCTGCCTGGTCGACCAGCGGGACGATCACGCCGTCGGGGACAGCGGTGAGACTGCACAGCAGAACGAAACCGCACAGGATGCGGACCGGCGGGGTGGTGGCGATGATCCGCAGCGCCCCCGCTGGTGTTCCCGTCTCCTGCGGCCCGGCGTCGTTTCGCGCCGCTGGCCGCTGTCGCAGCCCGAGCCCCAGAATGACGGCGGCCGCGGCGAAGCTCGCGGCATCCAGGGACAGCGCGACCGTGGTGCCCACGGTCGCCACAACAGCGGCTCCGCCTGCCAGGCCCGCGAGCTGCCCGGCCTCGCGGATGATCCCGAGGCGCGCGTTGCCCGCCTTGTTCGCCTGCGGCTCGGCGAGGACGTCCAGGACGATCCCGCTCTGGGCGGCTTTGAACGGCGCGGCGATGGCCGCGACCGCGGCGACCGCGACCACGAGCACCCCGAGCGGAACACCGGGGATCGCCATACCCGCGACCAGCACCGCCTGCTGCAGACAGCACACGACCATCAGCCCCCGGCGCGGCAGCCGATCGGCCAACGGGCCCAGCACGGGACCCGCGACCAGACCCGGCAGCAGCGTCATCGCATACGCGAAACCGGACCACGCGGCCGAGCCTGTCCGCTCGTACACGAGCACGGCCACCGCGACCTTCGCGAGCTGATCACCGGCGGTCGACAGCGCTTCGGACACCCACAGCGCCGTGAACTCGCCGCTCAGCTTCCCCCTCCGTGGCGTCACCCACACCCTCGCTCAACTGAGTTATCAGTAAGTCCCCCACCAGAGAGGCTAAGTCAGTTGAGTGCTCACCGGCCACCGACGAACGTTTATCACCCAGATGGCCTGACGCTCCGACTTTTCGTGACAGCGAGTAGCCCTCATGGTCGGAGCGGTACACTGGGCACGCATGCCGCTGGTCCGCTTGCACTAGTTCACGAGGCAGGCAGCGGCAGTCGGGTGACGGTCAGCCGGGGGAAGCACCGCATGGACGCTCCAGAGCAGGACGCCGGAGACGTCCTACGCGAGGAACTCGACCTTCTGCACCTCAAGCTGACCAAGCTCTTCTCAACACCGCTTCCGGTCCCGGGAGAAGAGCCAGAAGGCCAGGGGAAGGAGTCCGGCGACACTGACTTCTCGCACGGGTATCGGCCGCTGACCGACAGCGAGATCGGCTCCGCCATCGGACGCGGCGCGGTCTACGTCAAGCAGTTGCGCGCAGGACTGAGCCGCAAACCGGCAGGCATGGTCCTCCGCGGCATCGCCCACCTTTACCGGATTCCGGCCTCGTGCCTGACCGACCCAAACGTACGCCTCGACGAGATCGCCGTGCCGTCCCGCGCGGCGGATTCGCCCCACTCTCGCGTTCACCCGATGACGCGCAGGCTGCGGGAGTTGTTCAACACCAAGCTTCCGGTCTCCGAGGAGGAGCAGCAGACCCTGCGGCGGAAGTCCGGCAACCCGGACCTCCCTCACGTCTACCGCGCCCTGACCGACAAAGAGATCGCCGCCGCAACTCCCCACACTCCCCAGTACATCCAGCAACTGCGCACCGGCGAGCGCACCAATCCGTCGTACGACTTCCTCGAAGCCGTTGCCGCCCGTTACCGCATACCGGTAGGGCTCCTGGTGACCCCGTTGGCCGACCTCGATCCGACAGCGACGTTCTCCGACAGGGTGGCGAGCCTGTTCTACGGGGTCGAGAAAAACGGGAAGCTCACGGTCCGTTTCACCCCGGAAGACGTCGCCGCCAAAACGGGCGCCGACCCCAAACTGCTGCGCGCGATCTGCGACGGCGAGTACTCCGCCGACGAGGTGCCGATCACCCTGCCGCACAAGCTGGCGCACTTCTTCGGCATCGACGTCACCTACTTCCTGCACGAGGTCGAAGACCCCGACAAAACCACGGCCGTGGCCGACACCGTGCAATGGCTGCAGGGCCTCAAGAGCCGTGGCACGCTCGCGGCAGCGTTCCGCCGCGTCGGCGAAATCAAAGACGACACCTCTCGCCAGCGCCTGGAAGCAGCCGTCGAGACCGTCATCGACGCCTTCATGACGATGGAGCAGCAGACAGCCCGGCAAACGAAGCCCCCGTCCGAATCTCCCGACAGCTGACCGGCCGCCCGCTTCGTCCGCGTCGTTCACTGTTGCTGCATGCCTGTTCACCACGGCTGCAACACCGGCCCGGAGCTGTGAAATCCAGTACCGGACCGGCACCGTCGTCCCGCTGACCGGCACCCTCTTCTTTGTGTGCTCGATGTCACATTCACTCTGTGATCTTCGGTTCCCAGCTCCAGCGGCGCCTGCGCCGGACGGACGTGCCGCAACTTGGACAATTGCTGGCCAGAAGCTGCCCGCGCGGTGCTGTACTGGGGCAACAGCCGCCAGCTACCGCCGACAGCTGGGGTGAAACGACGACTCACGAGGTCGGAGGGGACCCGCTCACGATGCTCGACCGTCATGGCCAACGGCAGGCGCGCAAACGCGTCGCCGCGGTTGCCGAAACTCTCTTCTCGTCGGTCTCGATGCCGGTGCCAGTCACCGTCGAGACCGTGTGCGCCGCGCTGGCCGCGCACCGCGGCCGGGCCATCCGCCTGATTCCCATGAGCACCCTCGACCTCCGCCAACCCCCGTTCTCCGGGCTGTGGCTCGCGGGGGAAGAAACCGACTACATCTTTTTCGACAACGGGCTGCCGATGATGGCCTGGCAGAACGCAGTCCGGCACGAGCTGGGACACATGCTGCTCGGACATCGCAGCAGCGGAGCCTTGTCGGACCTGATGGTGATCCTGATGAGGCAGGTCGTCCCGAAAGCGTCTCCCTCGGAACTGCGGTCCACGATGCAAGCGCCTCTGTGCCGGATGAGCGGCGTCGCCGTCCTCGACGACGACGACGCAGATCCGCTGCGCAGGGGCGATCCTCGACACGAACTGGAAGCCGAACTGCTGGCGGCGGAACTCTGGAAGCAATGGTGGCGCGATCCCGCGCCCCGGCCGAACGCGGCGCCCACCAGCACGCCGGACGACTCCGTCCTGTGCCGCTTCGCGGGCGCGATGGACTACGGACCCGGTCGCCCGGCTGACCCGACGCGATGACCCTGGCGGCCGGATCGGTCGCCGCACTGGCGCTCGCGATCTTCCTGCTTTTGCCCCTGCGCCGGCAGTTCCCCGGAACAGGGCGGACCGGCGCCAGATACGCGCTCGTGGCGTGCTGCGTCGCGCTCAACGCCGGTCTGGCGGCGCAACTCCCGCTCGTGCACGAACCGCTGGACCGCGCCGCCGGGTTCGCGCTCGCCTGGCCGGTGCAGCACGCCTTGTTCCTCGTGGCGGCCTGCGGATGCCGGGTGTTCATCCTGCTGTCGGTCGAGACTGACCGTGCTCGGGCGCACCGCCGCGTCGTCGCCCAGGCCGTTCTCGTGGCCGTCCTGATCGCCGGGATGGCCGTCGCCTTCAGCGCGGCGCCCGGCGATCCCGCGTTCGAGTTCGGCCCGCTCGGGCGGACCGACCAGGTGGTCGCGGGCGCGCCCGCGACCAGCATCGCGTACTTGTGCTTCTCCGCGTACCTGTTCCACGCTGCGGTGATCGCCACCCGGGTCTTCGTCCGGCTGGGAAGGCGGGCGGCCCATCTCCCGCACCTGAGGGCGGGGATGCACACCAGCGCGGTCGGCGCCGGGCTCACCGGGGTGTACGCATTGCACGACGTGGTCACGCAGACCCTGTTCCTGATCCGCATCACGCCCGGCTGGAACGCGGGGCTGGCCGACAACATTTTGATGCCGCTGTCGGGCACGTTCGTCATGGCGGGGCTGTCCGCCTCGGCGATCCGGGCCGCCTGGACCGCCGCGCGCACCGGCCTGCGGCGCCGTCGCACGACCCTGGCCCTCTACCCGCTCTGGACGCAGTTCTACGCCGCGATGCCCGCCATCGCCTACACCCCGCCGCGTTCCTACTGGGCCGCGATGTTCGGGTTCGGGAGCACGGACAGGCGGCTGTACCGGCTGCTGGTCGAGCTGTGGGACGGGCGCGCGTACCTGCTCCGCCGCCTCCCCGCCGACAGCCGCGCGGTCGCCGAACAGGCCGCCCTCGACGCGGGGCTCGGCCCCGACCGCGCCGGCCGCGTGGCCGAGGCCGCGCTGATCGTCGCCGGTCTCGACGCCGTCCGGCGCGGCGCCCCGGCACCGGCGGAGCCGGTCGCCGACCGGCCCGCGGATTTCGACAGTCTCGACGACAACGGCGCGTGGTGGCGCGGCATCCAGTCCGCCGCGGACGAACCGCTCGCGGCCGAGATCGCGGACCGGATCCGCGCATTGTTCGGCCACGACATTCAGGCAGCATAAGAACACAGAACGACATGGCTCGAATTCCGTGCCCGTAACTGCGCGACAGCGATCGTTTTTCCGTCTATTCTGGCGCAGTCACCATTTAAACCGACGCCCACAGGAGCGCCAATGGTTCAGAAGCACGTCGTCAGCCTTGTCGACGACATCGACGGATCCGACGCGGACGAGACAGTCCCTTTCGGACTCGACGGAGTCAAGTACGAAATCGACCTCAGCGCCGACAATGCGGCCGAACTCCGCGACGCGCTGGCGCAGTACGTCGAACATGCCCGCCGGACAGGCGGCCGAAAGTCCGCTGCCCGCAACGCATCGGCCGTGCGGACCGTCGCGGCGGTGTCGAAGCCCCGGGCCGCGGTCGACCGCGAGCAGACCCGCGCCATTCGCGCCTGGGCGCGCAAAAACGGTTTCGAGGTGGCAGACCGTGGCCGTATTCCCAGTGATGTCCTCGACGCCTACAACAATCGCTGACCCCGCGCGGATTCCGGGTCGCGCGACGGGAAAGAGGGTGTGGTGCGGGAGCCTCCCGCACCACACCCTTTCTTTTCCGGCGACGTTGTCGAGTCGATGCAGGTTTACGCGGAATCCTCGGTTCCCTCGGAGCTGTCCTCGGCCGCGCCCGGCTGCCGGGGGATCTCCGGGCGTTTCGTTCGCGCTTGCGCCCGCAACAGGGCCTGCCGGATCGCTTCGGCCTCGCCGCCAGCGTGCCACTCCCGGGGCCACGCGATGCCGTGCCGGACGGAACTCGCGACCGTGACGGCCCACAGCCATCGGCCGACCTCCGCCGGTGCGGGCACCAGCTCTCGCCCGAACCGGTACTGCCGACGGCCGACGCTGGCGCTCCAGCCCCCGACGACGTCCCAGTGCGCGCGCACCCGCCCGCACAGGACGTGGTCGTAGGAGATGTGCAGGTGCGCCGGATGCGGCCCGCACACGCGCAGGCTGAGGCGGCCGACCGCCTGCGGCGCCAGCCCGGCCGCGACCGCCCCGCCGTAGCGCCGAACGCCGGCTTCCCAGTTCCGGGGGCTCACGCCCGCGTCGCCGGATCCGTACAGCTCCGAGAACCACGCCGGGCGATCGGCGTCCGGGCCGGACAGGGCGCGGAGGAACGCGGCGCAGACGAGAAAGACGATCGCGGGGAGCGCGAGCACCGAGGCCGCCATGGCGAGGAACCCGAGCGCCACGGTGATGACGGTGACGAGCAGGACCGCCGCCGCGACGATGTCGCCGAGGACTCCCGCCACCTGGTGCAGGTCGTCGAACACGGCGCTGACGAACGTGAACGTTCCCTCGGACCGGCTGTCGAGCCAGGCCAGCCAGCCGAGCGCGGCAGCAGTCGCGAGCAGGCCCAGCACGCCCAGTTCCTGGGCGCGGGTGCGGTCTTTGCCGGCGTCGAACGTGCGGACGACGTGATACCCGGCGACGAACCCGAGGACGACGAACGCGAACACGACCATGGTCACCACAGGCCTTTCGGCGGGAGGATGCGCGAGGGCGCGACGCTCGAGAGGCCGCGCGCGGCGGCCGTCTCGTGCCAGGCGACGTCCCACGGCGGGGTCACGACGGTTTTCCCGGGCTCGTACCGGCCGAGCCCGGCGGCCAGGCCGACGCCGGGCACGGCGGCCGTGGTGGTGTGGATCGCGCCGCGGTCGCTGTCGATTGCGGCGGCCCACTTCTGCGTGCGGCGGAAGCCGTGCTCGGCCAGGGCCTCGTCGGCGTCGACCGTCGTGGCCCGTCCGGCGAGGTCGACGGTCCACGGTTCGTCGCCGGTGTCCGCGCGGCAGACCTCCAGCTCGGCGCGCTCGACGACCAGCGTGGCCCGCCACGCGTCCGACGGGCGGTCGGGCTGGGGCACGTGCCCGGTCTCCCACAGCAGCGCGCTGAACTGCTGCGCCCGCTCCGTGTCGCCGAAGCCCGCGCCGTTGAGCACGTAGAGCTGGTAGGCGGGCAGCCACACCAGCAGGTGCGCCGACTCCAGCTCCACCATCCGGCGGGCCAGTTCCGGCGCCGGCAGCCCGGCGGCGCGCGCCAGGCCCGCGATGCTCGTCGCGGCTTCGGGAAGCCGGTAGCCGGGCCGGTGGATCCGGAACGGCGCCTTCTCGATCACGATCGCCCGGTCCTCGCTGCCCGGCCGGTAGAGCAGGACCACCGGCGGGGAATAGGCGAACTCGCCGAGCAGGTCGGGCGACGGCTGCGGGTCCGCGCGCTGCGGCGCGTCCCGCGGCGCGTGCTGGTCCGCGACGGCCCCACGGCCCTTGCGTGCGTTGGGCGCGTTGCGGTTGCGCCGGATCATCGGCGGGTCTCCGGGTGGACCGTGCCGGGCAGGAATCCGGCGTCGACCGCCGATGTCGCGACGTCCCCGAGAGTGCGGGGGAGCAGGCTGTCGAGCGCGCGTGCGGCGACCGCTCCGACACTGTCCATGCCGCGGGTCACCGCCTCCCGCGTCACTTGGAGGTTCCGGCGTGCGGCGGTCGGTGCGCGGTGGCGTCCCGGCATGATCTCCTCTTTCCGAAGGGTGCAGTTGTGTCCTGTGTGGACTGTCGAATCAGCGGTGCGGCGGGGCCGGTGCCGCGAGCCGCCTCCGCGCCGGACCAGGTCCGCACGCAGGCAGGTTCAGCGGCCGCCAGGTGCGCGGTGGCGCAGGACGGCGTCCAGCCATCGCGTGATCGCGCGGTTGGCTCGGTCGCGGTCGGCGGCGAGGGTCGCGGCGTGGCCGGCGTCGGGCAGCAGCCAGGTCGTCAGCGGGCGGGTGTAGTTGGGTTGCTCGGCGGCGCGGAACGCGTCGGCGCTGCGGCAGTCCACGGCCGCGCACGCCCAGCTGTCGTGTCCGCCGGCCACCTCGATGACGGGAGCGGTGATGGCGCGCGAGGTGGCGGCCGCGGTACCGATCGACGCGGCGTCGGCCAGTTCTGTTGCCGAGCCGACGTCTTTGGCGGCTTCCTCGGCTCGGGTGACGGCCGGGTCGGCGTCCCCGGCCGCGTGGAAGAGCGTCGCGCGGAGGCCGGGTCTGGTGGTGAGGTAGCCCGGGTCGAGCGGCCGTCCTTCCTCGGCCGCCGGGTGCATCGCCGCGAGCGACGCGGCCACCTGCGCGGGGTCGACGCGGTGGCTGTACCCGGTCAACACCACGGCGTTCGCGTCGCGCGGGTGCAGGCCTGCGACCATGACGGCGATCATGCTGCCGAGCGAGTGCCCTGTCAGGACGATCTGCCGGTACCGGCGGCCGTCCAGCGAGCCCGCCCGCGCGCGGGCGATCACCTGGTGCACCGCCTCGGCCTGTGCGCGGCCGGTGACCAGCCCGCTGGACGGGTGGGACGAGCGGCCGGTGCCGATGCGGTCCAGCGCCAGCGTCGCGTGCCCGTGCGCGAGGGCGTTCGCGACGTAGGACCGGCCGGGCGGGCTGCGGGGCGTGTCCAGGTCGGACCAGTAGCTGCTGTTGTAGGTGCCGCCCGCGACCAGCACCTGCAGCGGCGCGTCGCCCTCGCCGGGATAGCAAAGAGTGCCGTGCATGGTCGCGGACAACGCGCCGGAGCGGATCTCGACGTTCACCTCGCGGCACCCGGAACGGCCGGATTCAGCGAACGCAAAGGGCACGAACGCGAGGGCCGCGACGACGGCGAGCATCGCGGCGCACGACAGGAACTCGCGGAACGCAGACGGCCCCACCACAGTGGCGGGCGGCCGGTACCGCTGTCGTCGCGGCCTCAGCCTGACTGCACGCTTCACTGTCTTCCCCCTCGAATTAAACGGAATCGCCCTGTCGGGTCCTGTGTGGACTGTGGTTCGGCGGGTGGCCGCGTTCGGCTGTCCGCGTGTTGCGAAGCCGCGATGCCAGGTGCTCTATGCCGGGTTTCGGGCCCCGGGCTGCGGGCCCGGTCGTGGCGCGGCGTGCACGCCGGGAGCGTCGGCGGTCCGGAGGGCAGCGGCCGGGGCGGCGCGGCCCGTCCTCCGTGTGGAGAGGCGGAGGACGGGCCGCGGGCGGGTGCCGGATCGCGCCGAGTCGGGGTCGGCGGCGTGGCGCCCGGGCGGCGCTCGGCGGTGGGCGCCGAGCGGCAGAGGGAGGGCGCGGCCCGCTCCACCGGGGAGGGTCACAAACGAGCGGGCCGCGCAGGGCGAGCAGCGGGCGCGCCTCAGCCGGTGACGGCCGGACGGCGGCCACCGACGATCTTGGGCGCGGGTGCCGACTGCTCGGGCTTTTCGGAATGCGGATGGTGGCGTCCCGGACGCGATCCGGTCTGCTCGCGGTCCTCGGATCCGGGCGGTTGCTGCGTGGGCTGTGCGGTCGGCTGCCCGGTCGGGCGACCGGTCGGTTTGCCGGTCGGCGGGGCACTGGTCGGCGGCGTGGTGCCCTTCTCGCACTTGGCGACGGCAACGGTGATGGTTTGGGGCTGCTTCGGTGCGAGGGCAGGGCCGCCTTCCGCGCCGCCGCTGGTTCCGGCTCCGGAGATCACGATGGTCGCCCCGGCTCCGTTGTGGTAAGAGACCGAGAGGTTGCGCGCCGGGTGGGCCGGGCCGCCGCCGGTGTAGGAGATCTTGCCGTCGCGGCAGGTCATGCTGACCGGCCCGACGGTGACGTTGCCGATGCGGACCGAGGCGACGGTGGCCTCGGCGAATCCGTTCCCGGCCTTGACGGTCATGCCGGACGCGACGATCCCCAGTTTCGAGGTGTAGCTGCCGGATGCGGTGCGGACCGCTCCGGACGAGCTGACCGTCGGGGTGGGACCGAAATTGTCGGTGCTGGATCCCGCGACGCCGTAGGCGGTCGAGGCACCGCCTTGCGCGGCGGCTGGGGTCTGGTTCGCGGCGAGCGCCGGGTCGCCGCTGAGGGCGAGCACGGTGGTGACGCCGCCGCCGGCGACCGCGGCCAGCGCCGCGGCGACCGCGATGCTCTGGCGTCGTTTTCCTGTGTGGACCACGGATTCTCCCTTGTGGTTGGTGGCCCTGGCATGTCCGGGTGGGCCGAAGGTGTCTGTCACTTGATCAGCACGGGCGTGCCGACCGGGACGTTGAGGTTGACGAGGGCGTCCAGCGCCTGTTGCGGGACGCGGATGCACCCGTCGCTGCTTTGCTTGCCCAGCACCGAATCGGTGTAGGTCCAGGCGTGGATCCCGGTGGTGCCGCTGGCGCCGCCGTAGCTCAGGTACGTGTCCGAGTGCGCTCCCAGCGGCAGCACCAGCCGCGAGTAGGTCGGGTGGTCTGGCCGGACGTAGGCGAGGACGAACGTGCGGCCGGGCGGGGTGACCGACTCGGGTTTGCCGACGCCGACAGTCCACCGCGCGACCTGCCGCCCGTCCTGCACCAGCGACAGCGCGAACGCGGCACGGTCGACGACGAGACGGAACGGCGTGCGCGCCAGCGTTACGGCGGGATCGTCCAGGTAGATCCAGCCGGACGCGCCGTTCGGCCTGACCGGCAGCATCACCTGGACCCAGCCGGGCCGCTTTCCGATGACGGGGACCCAGGTGTCGCCGCCGAACTCGGTCGGCGGCAGCGCCGCGATCGGCGTTCCCCCGGGCGATGCGTACACCGCCACAGCGGTCGTCGGGTGCACGAGCTGCCCCGACGGAGCCGAGCCCCGGTCTCGATCCGGCGGAGCATTCGCCACGGTGGCGTCGGTGACCGCCTGCGGCAGCGCGGCGAGGTCGTCCGGCGCGACCGGCACCGGCGCGACGACGTCGTCCCCGGGATTCTCGAGCTGTCCGTCCGCCGGTGCCGCGGCCTGTGCGACGGCTGCGGGAGACGGGGTGGGTGCGGCGGACACCGCCGCCACACCCACCGCCGCGGCGATCGCGGCGAGCAGCGCGGCGGGAGGCACCATGCCCGTGCGCGACGCCCGTGGTTTCCGCGGAGGCCCGACGGTGCCGGGCGCGGACTCCGCGGCGGCCGCCGCACCGGACTCGTTGACGTACTGCTCGCCTGTCGCCATCTGCTGCTCTCCTCCTTTCTCTCTGGCGCGTGCGGAAACGGAGTCGGCCCCGGCGCCGCGCGGGCTCTCCCGCGAGGCGTCCCGGCGGCGCCGGGGCCGCTCCGCGCCTGTTACTTGCCGAAGGTTGCGACGAACTCGCGATTCGGCGTCCCGACGCCGCCGACCTGGTCGTAGCCCTTGACGGTCTTCAGGGTTTGCGGCGCGGAACCCAGATCGACCAAGTACTTGCCGCGTTCCGGCGGGGTGCTGACGTGGCCGTAGGACGGCATCGCCTGCGTCGACACGCCCGCCTGCACCGGAAGGACGTCGTCGATGCCCGCGCCGGAGTAGATGGCGTTGTTCAGGAAGCCGAACCGATCGATGTCGCGCGCCTGCAAGGCGTCGGCGAGCAGCCCCGCGAGGACCGGCGACGCTTCCGAGGTCCCGCCCGACTTGCCCTTCACGTAGCGTCCGGCGGCGGTGTACCCGATGCCGATGCCCGTTTCGGCGTCGGCGGCCGCGCTGATGTCCGGGATGCTGCGCTTGCCCCGGGACATCGCGGCGGGCACGACACCGGACTGGTAGTCAGGCGCGTCGTACAGTCGCGACGTCCCGCCCCCGGCGCCGCCGGCGAACGGACCGTCGGCATCGGCCTGCGGCACCCATTTCCCGTCGGAGAGCGTGTTCCCGCTGTTTTCCCAGCCCGTCGCGAATTTGACCTTGTTGTCGGCGCCGAGCGCCACGGACGTGCCGCCGACCGCGGTGACGAGCGGATGCGACGCCGGGTAACTGGCTTCGGGGTGGCCGTTGGGCCCGGAGTTGTCGCCGGAGTCGCCGCTGGCGAACAACACCGACTGGCCCTGGATAGCGGCCTGCAGCGCGATGTCGTTCATCTGGTCGACCGTCGCGCGCGGCACGCTCGACTCGCCGGGGAACAACCAGCTGTTGGTAATGACGGCGGCCTTGTCCTCGGACACCGCCTGGTTCAACGGGGTGAACAAGTCCTTGCAGCTGCTGCCGGCGTAGTACCGCAGACCGGCGCCCGGCGCCATCATGTGGCTCGCCTGCACGTCGAGCGCTTCCTCGCCGTTCCAGCTGTCGGGCGAGCAGACGTCCTGGTCGCGATAGGACGGCGGAAGCAGCTCGCTGAACTGCCCTGCCGCCAGCGGCTTGCCGCCGAAATCGCGGGCAGCGCGGTTGGCATCCGCCACCACCGTCGGCGAGGCGTAGGCACCGACGATCGCGATCGTGGTGTTGGCACCGGTGTTGGCGTCGGTCAAGCCGTAGATGGCCCGCATCTGCGCGGTGTCGTACCCGCAGTTCTCGTTGGACTGCATGCCCTCCGGGAATTTCTGCGGCACGGACCGGTCGTTCGCCTCGCCCCAGAAGCGTGCGCACGCCGTCGAGTCCTGCCCGGCCGCGGCGCCCGCGGCGGAACGGTCCGGGCCAGGAACCGGCCGGAACGTGCGCGACGTGGTAACCGTCTGCGCCGAGTCGTCCAACCCCAGCACGGCGGTGATCTGCCCGCGCACCGCTCGCGGCACCGACAGCGGCGACTGCGGCGCCGCCAGCGTCAGCGTCCGCCCGTCGCCGGTCCGGTGCCGGTATTTCGCGAGCGTCACGCCGAACGCGGCTTCCAGCTGCCCAGCCGTGCCGACCGCGTCGACGAAGTGCCGGTTCGCGGCGACGCCCTCGACGCTCAGCCCGGAACGCTTCAGCCAGTCGCTGACACGGTCCACAGTGGACTGATCGGGTCCGAAACGGGCAGTGAACTCCGCGCTGGACAGGAACTTCCGGTAGCCGCCCGATCCTGGCGTCGACAGCGACTTCGCCAGGGCTTCCGCGCCGCGCGGATCGCGCAGCCCCAGCGCCACCTGGATGTGGCGTCGTTCTCCGGCGGGCACCGTCCCCACCTTCGCGGCCGGGCTCGCCCAGCTCGGCGCACTGCCGTCGACGACCGCGCGGTCGCCCTGGCCCGGCTGCGCCGCCGCCGGAACCGCGATCCCTGCGAGCACCGCGACTCCGGCCACCACACCCGCCACACGGGACGGAGATGGTCGTATTGCCATAGAAATAGCCCCCGATTTCAATCGGTATCACTGCACGCGAACACCGGAAGGGAAACTGTCGGCAACCGTCGCCGCGCCCGGATCAAGGACCGGGGAATCGTGGAAACGAGGTCGCGTGATTGTCGTTCCGGTGGCGGCCGGCGTCCCCCTGCCGACCTTTCGACCTGCGGCGCAAGCCGTCGGCCGCTACGAACCTTGCCCCACCGAATCCGCCGCCGTCAACACTTTACAACCCTGTTTTTTCAGCTTTTTTCCGCCGTTTCCCGCGCACGACGACGGGACCCAAGACACTTGGAATTGGGCCCCGCATTCGCGCCGCGAGTCAGGTCACGGCACCGGTTTTCGCCATTTTTTCGACCAGGAATGCGTATTGGCTGCAGACGCCCGGCGTCACCGGCGGAACGTAGCCCGTCAGCCGCATCCGCTGGATGCCGGGAGACGTGCCGGCGCGGACTCTCTCCAGTTCGTCGCTGACCGGGCGTCCGGTCAGCTGGAACGTCTGGCCGTCGGGAAGCTTGAGGGTGACGCAGCCGGGGTGTGGGCCGGTCCAGCGGACCTCGCCTTCCACGGTGACGTCCGGGCCCCGCTGCTGCGGGTCCGGCAGCTGCACCGTCGTGGCCGCACTGGGCGGAGGCGGCGCCCCGGACTGCGCAGCGCAGCCCGCCAGGACCGCTCCCGCCGCCAGGGCGCCCGCGAGCGCCAGCCGATGTCCCGTTTCCGGGCTGTCGTTGTCGTGTGTCGGCATTCGTTCCCCCATCGGGTATTCGAGGCGCCGGTCCCGCCGCTGCGAGCCCATCGGCCCACCCGGAGGCCCCGCGACGGGACCGGCTAGGCCGCAGCGCCCGTTGACGCGGCGCTGGGGAAGCCCACCACGCGCGCGCGACTGCGACCTGTTCGTGATCCCCAGGGCATCGTCGGCGACATCCGTCGCTTATCCGTCGTCGTTTTTTGTTCAGCCGCACGCCGTCGGCGCGACGGCAT
The DNA here is from genome assembly GCF_045278895.1 of Amycolatopsis sp. WGS_07. Taxonomy (NCBI): domain Bacteria; kingdom Bacillati; phylum Actinomycetota; class Actinomycetes; order Pseudonocardiales; family Pseudonocardiaceae; genus Amycolatopsis; species Amycolatopsis sp. WGS_07. The sequence goes on from NZ_CP136053.1 coordinate 2,147,339, forward strand.
TTCCCGTCCGCTGCAGTGCTCGCGCGGCGGAATCAGGCTGTGGCGCGGAGATTCGGGACAAACTGTGCTCCCGCCGCGGACGCGGCGTGCGCCGTGCACGCGCAGCCGTGGCGAAGGTCGCCGTAGAGCGGGTAGGCGAACCACGTGTGCATCCAATCCCCGATCTGCCAGTGCTCCGGCCGGATCGAGGAACCGATCGTGCGTTTTCCCGCAACCGCCGGCGGGCGTGCGGGACGCAGCAGGCTGCCGAACAATTCGACATCCGAACGCGGCTCGTGGATCGAGCAGCAGCAGGTCGCCAGCAGCGGGGCGACGCTGCGCCACTGGTCGTCGTCGAGCCGACCGATGACCCCGGCGCCGTAGACCGCGAGCGCGAGTTCGCCTTCTATTTCTTCGAGTTGCACGTCGAACGCGAGCGGGGTCCCTGTTTCGGCAAGCTCTGCCTTGGCCTCCCACAGCGCGGAAAGCTCAGGCGCGCCAACCTGTTGCCGTCGCTCGAACAGCTCCGGATGGTCGGCGTGCACGAGTTCCCAGTCGACGTGCTCGCACACCGTGCGCGCACGCCCGGGGAGATGCCCCGGAGTGGGCACCGACGGCCACGCATGGAAATCGATCATGTCTGCCAGCCATTGCGGCACCAGGCTTTGCGCCGGTTCGAGCCGTCCCGCGCACGCCCCCGGCTCCGCCATGAAGACGACGCGCCCGCTGTCCGGATCGTCGTCCGGATCCTCCGCTTCCGGCTCGGATGCGCCCTCGCTCACCAGAAATCCCCCTCCGTCGACCGCCGCGCTGTCGCCAGCCGGCCACACCGCACGGGCGGCAGGTGCCGCCGCCGCGCCCCGCGGGCGCCCGGCGACGGCCTTCCCCCGCGAAAGGACGCCACCGCCGTGCCCGGCCCGGGCGTGCCCGTCAACAGATCCGCGGCGAGGACATCGTCCGGCCGTCCACTGCGGATCGGGAACGCCTCCGTTCCGGCCCTCGCAGTCTAAGCACGGATCACACCGAGAGTCACCAAGAAAAGTCACTCAACGTCAGATTTTGCGCCATTCAGCCTAGAGATCAGCTACGCACCGCAATCAACTGAGTTGATGCAGTGGACTAAACCAGCTTTGCACCATGCACTGTGTCGCCTATGTGGCGAGGCGAGGCGGAACTGGGACAGCTCTTGCTCGCCAGGGGTTCGACAGGGCCGACGGCATCGTTCCGGCGACATCGGCCCATGACGATTGCCGCTGGTGAACTTGCGGTGCGGCCACTCAACCGTGCTGTCCTCGTCCGACTGGGGCGTGTCCGGGTCAGCGGACACGCGGGTGCCCATTGGATCCCCGCGCACGCGGCCGGTCCCGCTGCGCGGCAGCAAGGACGAGTGCCGATTCCGGGTCATGCCGAACGGGAAACGCGCCCGGATCGCACGGGTCCCGCCGGACGAGCCGTCGACGCGCCCGGTCCGACACCGCCGCTCCGGGACGCACGATCGCGGACCGGGACTGCGCTCGTTCCGGTTGCGCCCAACGGGAATCGTGTCGTCGCCGGACCGGTCTTTCGCTCGCTGGCGGGTTCTCGCGTTCGATCGCCGGTGGTCAGTCCACCGTGTTCTGACCGTCCTCGGCGCCGCTGTCTGCCAGCAGTGAGCCAGGGCGCAGTGACCATCGAAGCCGGTCGAGCACCTGCAGCGGCGTGGCGTGCTCGCCGTTCCTGCCGGGGCGGCTCTGGATGAGACTCGCGGGATCGCGGGGCAGCATGCCTTCGGCCTCTTCGAGAATCAGAGCCCTCAGGCGTTCGGCGTAGTCCTCCAACGTGACGTTCCCGGTGTCCTGATGGTGCAGGAAACGCACCAGTTCGGGCTCGGCCAACTGTTGTCCGCGCTCGTGTGCGCGCTTCCTGTGCCCGGCGTCCGCCGCCTGGCCTTTGGATCCGCGGGCGATGCTGAGATGCTCGCCGTAGCGTCCCAGCAGCCACGCCGCTTTGCGGGCCGCATCGCACGCGACGGCGGCCGTGTGCCGGAGGTCGTCGTCGCGCAGCATGGCCACCGGCAGCACGACACTCTCTGCCCGGATGTCGTCGACGACAGCGCTTTTCACGTCCAGCACCAGCGCGGTCCGTACGAGCCGCACCGTGTTGTGGTCGGCCGGTGCGCTCGCGGCCGCGTTCGCGAGCGCGGGCAGTCCTTCTCCCTGCTCGGCGCGCAGGATGGCACCCGTCTGCGCCCAGAGCGGGGGCGAGTCGAGCATGACCCGCAGCGGGGTCAACGCGGCCCCGCCGCGGTGCTTCTTGCTGCGGTTCTTCCAGCTCACGACCTGCTGGACGTGCGGGTCAAGGCGGCGACGGGCGATCTCGTGGGCGGCGTCGTCGTCGAGCGGGTCCCCGTAGCCCAGGTAAGCACCGGTCACGACGAGGGAACCGTCGTCTCGCCGGCGGGGGATGAGGCGGACGCGCCGCGACTGCCAGGTCATCAGGTCGCACGGCCCCCCGGGCAGCGGGCGATCGGGACCCGCAGGCGCGGGCGGTCGTTCCCAGGCGGGCAGGTCGCCGGGGTCGGCCTCGGCGGGATCGACCGGAAGGTTGAGCAGCAGCAGGTCCCGCAGAGTGCGCCCGTGCAGCAGGTGGATCGCGCCGCGCGCGCACCAGGCAGCGCCGAGCGGATAGATCTTGCCGCCTTTCGCGCGCGGGTCCTCGGGGGACGCGCCGCGGATGCCGCTGATGTCGTAGGCGTGGGCGTGCACCACCCACCGGGCCGCCTCGTCGACCGGCAGTTCCCGGCGCCTGTCGGAGTCGAACACGCCGCGCTGAGGGATCATGATCCGGGCGATGTCCGGATCAGCTTTCATGGCCAGGCCCGGGGTCTGCATGAACGGGGCGGCCGGGTGCAGCAGGTCGAACCCGTCGGCGTGGCGGTCGAGGTAGTCGTCGACCAGGTTTGCGGGCAGACGTGGCTCGTTCCACAACTGGGCGAGACTGCGCCGGTGCGCGCACGCGCGGACCAGGACGGCCATCAGCAGCCGGGCGATCGCGACCTCCATGGTCGCCGTGTCCCCAGTGAGGATCAGCTCATGCGCGCGGTGCAGCGCTTCCCTCAAGGACACCTCCCGTGCTCCCGCGGTGGTGTCGAGGGCTTCGATCCACGGTCTGTCCCGCAGGTCCCACGTCATCGTGGTCATTTCTTGGTCCATCCGATCACGCTGGTGCGGGAGACGTTGGCGGTCCGGGCGAACCCGCGCGCGCTGGTGATCCCGAAATTGGAGGGGTCCGGGTCGGTGACCATCTGCCGCGCGGCGGCACGCAGCAGGATCCGGTCCCGGTCCGCCGCGGCTCGGGACCGGTTGAAGTTCTTGCCCAGTTCCGCCACGACCTCGGACGGGTTCTCGGCCATCAACCGGTAGGCGACGATGTAGAGGTCTTCGCGGATGTCCTCGGTGTCCTGTTCCAGCTCAGTCCTGTCCTGGTCCTCATGCTGCGGCGTGCAGTACTGCTCGTAGATCGCGGCGAATTCGTCTGCGAGTCGTTGGATCTGGCGAACGGTGAGCCCGCCGTAGTCCTCCCCGAGCCAGTCCAGCACGTCCAGGCTCAATGCCTTTCCCGTCTCGCGGGCCAGGTACGCCCATTGCCCGTCGCTCAGATCCGCCAAGTCGAGAGGGGCGCTCCTGTGGTCGGCAACCCACGCCGCCATCTCGGTGGCACTCCGGGTTTCCAACAGGTCGTCCGCCACAGTCAGTTCGCTGATGCTCAACCTCGCGGTCACAGGGTCCTCGCTTCTCGTCGGCGAAACAGGAGAGTTTGCGGCTAGCGGGAGGCAGCGCAGTCGCCGGGGATGCGGCAGACCCGCACCTCCGTCAGTGAAGCTGCAGCGGCAATTGCGGCGAGGGGATGACCAGCAGAGCGCCGTCGCCGGACCTTGGCGACGGTTCCCTCTCCTCGCAGATCTACCACCAGGGCCTCCACGCCATGGCCAGCACTGTACATGTACAGCGGTGTACATGTTTGCTGGTCTTCTTCGGATGGGTCGGGATCGCGTCGGCTGCCGCTCCACGTGCTCCTGCACGCACCGGTGAACTCTTGTTCCAGACGCAGACGGCAGGAAACGCTGCCGCGCCGCTCCGGCCTTGACGCGGGAGACAACTTCGAGCAAAAGTGGAGTGAAGCCAGTTCTTGGGGGATCTGGCTGACGACCGCGAAGCTCGCAGACGCGCGCCGGGCCCCGGCTTCGTTTCATAGCGCGCATCCGTGTCGCCGCGTCGCAGAGCCTCGACGCTTTCCCCTCCGCCCCGTGCAGGCACCGCTGCACGGTCCTCGCCCGCATCCAATTTCCGGATTCGGGCCAGAACCGTTGCAGCGAAGGAGATCCCACGCATGCCTGACCCGATCGAACCGTTTCTCTCCCTCCCGCCCGATCCCACGCCGCTTCGCTCCTCGCGGCTTCAGCTCGTCGGCGGCGGCTCGAACATCCTTGTGGTGCCTGATTCTCTCGATCCGACGTCGAGCTGGCTGCCGGTCGCCGAGGCCCTTGTCCATTACCGGGTCTGGCTGCTGGACCGCTCCGACCCGCACGATCACGAGATCCGAACGATCGACGCCCTCGCCGACACCGTCGCCCGCGCTGTCGTCAGCCTCGGGGGCAGGCCAGCCGTACTCGGGCACGGCACCGGGGCAGTGGCGTTGCTCCAGGCCCTCATCGCGCAGCCCGACCTTCCGGTCGGCCGCGCGATCCTCTGCGAACCGCTGATTCCCGTGGCCGGCCGCTTGTTCGACCGTCTCCTGCCCGAAATCCGCGCCGCGATCGAGCGCCGCGATCTTGCCGAGGCGATCCGGCTCTACTTCGACCACGTCGCTCCGGTATCACGGCAGTCGGCCGACCGAATGACTGCCATGTCCTCCTTGCAGGCACTGGTCCCGGCCCTTGTCCCCGAACTCGCCCAGGTCGACCGGCTGGCCTGGACGACAGCTGACGCCGCACGCGTCACCGTCCCGGTCCTTCTGCTCGTGGGCGAACGGAGCGCAGGATACCCGGCCGGCGCCGCGTCAGCCGCGCTGGCCGACGCGATGCCCGACGCGCAAACCCAGGTAGTGCCGAAGCTTCGGCACTACGCGCACCCCCACGAAGCGTCGAGGATCGCCGACCGGATCGCGAAGTTCCTCGCCGAACCGGCGGACACCTCCGATGCGGCCGCGGCGTGACGGGCAACCGGCGTATGACCTCCAGTACGCCGCAGCAGCAGCCCCGACCACGCCCCGCAGAAGCCACCACGACGGTTGAAGCGATACCGTCGCCCCCGTCCGCGGCAAGCGGAGGCGCGGTGAGGCTGTCCGCGAACGAGTCGCATCTGCCTCCGGTGAAGGACGCGCAGCGGGCCATGGCCGCGGCGCTGTCATCCGCCCACCGGTACCCGGACGCCACATCCGCCGCACTCATCGAGGCAATCGCGACGCAGCTTTCGGCCCGCGAGGACGAGATCGTCGTCGGGCCGGGGTCGTCCGCATTGATCCGTCGCCTCTGCGCGTTCGCACGCAGAGGCGACGATCCCGAGGTGCTGCTGCCCGAACCGGCGTTCCAAGCCCTGCCGCGGCTGGCCCGCCAAGCAGGCCTCGACCACCGCACCGTCCCCCTCGCTCCCGATTGGACGATCGACCTGGACGCCACGGCCGACGCGATCCGGCCCGACACGACGCGCATGGTCGTCATCAGCAACCCCCACAACCCGACCGGGACGATGCACGGCACGGCGGCGCTGCAACGGTTCCTGGACAACGTGCCGCCGCAGGTGCTCGTGGTGTTGGACGAGGCGTACATCGAGTACGCATGCCTCGCCGACGAAACCATCGCCCTGGCACGCCGCCAGTGGGCCGCCGGCCGGGCGAACCTGGTCGTCACCCGCACCTTCTCGAAAGCTCACGCCCTGGCCGCGCAACGGATCGGATATCTCCTCGCCCCCGCGCAGATCGCCCAAGCAGTAGCCGCCGCGGCCGTGCCGTTCGAAGTCACCGCGACTGCCCAGGCCGGAGCACTGGCGTCGTTGCACGCGTCCGGCCGGATCCGCCTGCGGTGCAAACGCCTCGGCCAGGAACGAGACCGCGTCACCGAACGCCTCGAGAAACTCGGCTTCCGGATCCCGCCGTCCGCCGCCAACCACGTATGGCTGCCCCTCGGCCGACAGTCGGACAGCTTCGCCGCACGCTGCCTGGAATTCGGCTGCGCAGTGCTGGCCTATCCGGGGTCGGGCGTACGAGTCACCATCGGCCGCGAACCGGACGACGACCTCTTCCTCGCAGCCGCGCGAGACTGGACAAGAGACCATCGTTCGTGAGTTGTGCGATGCGGTTGCAGACGTCGGATCCTGCCAAGGTGACTGCCTCGGCAGAACCCGACGTCTGCAACGTCCTACGCCTCACGTCGCATCGCGCGTGGAATCGGGGCCCTAGACACCACGACCTGACGGATCCGCAGCCAAGCACAGTCAGGATTGGCTACACGGTGTGAACAAGGCGGGCTTGATGGCTCCCGAAGCAAGTGCCTATCAGCTCAGCGATACACTAACTTGTGCCTTGAACAGGCTTGCCGGCATAGCTCAGTTGGTAGAGCAACCGCCTTGTAAGCGGTAGGTCAGGGGTTCGAGTCCCCTTGCCGGCTCCATCCGGCCTGTACGGCTAGCCAACTGCCACGCCGGCGACGGATTTTCTTACTTCGGCTCAGTCTCAGTCAGCACCTTGATGATGGAAGCGGTACTGACCACTTTTTTCTTCTTCCCCACACGAATCACTCTCGCGGGAAACGTCCCCAGGTCGACCAAGGCATACCCCTGACTCTTGGAGATGCCGAAAGCCGTGGCCGCCTGCGCCACCCCGACAGTGCTCGGCCATCCTTCGATTTCTTTCAGCGTCGGCCGGTTCATCGCACGACCTTGCTATCCGCAACATCGAAGAGCACATCGACTCGCACGCGCAAGCAACGCGAGAGGTGCACCCGTCGGAGCGGAGCCAGCGTGCGCTGACCGCGTTCGACTCGACTGAGCATCGACTGACTCACTCCGGTGAGGTCCTGCACCTCTCGCAACGTCAGGCCACGATCGCGCCGCCATTGACGGAGCTTTTGCCCGCCCTGGACGTTCCTGTCCCCCATGGTTCTTCCATCCCCCTCAGATGCTGGCGATCCAACATCCCGAGTGTCACCGGGAGATCGTCTGCTTGTCAAGCAGTCAGACGAGGTGTAGAAAGTCCTTGTGGCACCACCACCTCGGACACCACGAGCCGTCATAGGCGGGAACTTGCGGCGCATCCGGGAGGAACTGGGCATGACCCAGCACGAGACCGCACGCCACCTGGCGCTATGCGGCCTGATGTGGAGCCGCCAGAAGCTGTCAGCAGCAGAGCAGGGTTTGCGACCAATAGAGATTGAAGATCTCATCTTGCTCGCAATCGCCTTCAACACGCCGCTGACCGAATTCCTGAAAGGAGCTGGCCATGTAGAAGTAGGTGCAGTTTCTCTCGAATTGCGCCTCATTCAGCAGGTTCTTCGAGGCGAACATTTCCGGAGCGAGCTATCCACCCTCGGTCCGACCGAACGCCTTCGAGAACTGACCCGCGCAATCAATCTGAAAGGTAAGATCGACTCAGCGTTGCACCCTGAGGCCGTCGAGGCCGACTTCGATCTGGCACGCAAACTAGGGGTGCCCCTGGAAGCAGTCACCAGCACGGCGTACTCCATCTGGGACAGAACCTTGACCGAGGAACGAGACGCGCAAGCAGTAGCATTTTCCGATCTCCCCATCCGGCAGAGGCAAGCTCAGCGTGGCCATGTCACGCGCGCACTGACCCAGCAACTCGAATCAGAATTGAGGAGGCGATCCCTGCTGGACGACGGAAAGGAGTAGATATTCCCAGAACGTATGATCCACTAATCAAGACTATTCCCCTTAAAAATGGGAAATTTAGCTACCGGTGGACAATTGACGTCGGCAAAAATCCTCGCAAGCAGATGTCTCGAACATTCAGCGACATCGACGAAGCTCAAGAAAGCTTGATCGAGGTTCGACATGAACTGAACATCGGAACATTTATTCCCCCGTCCGACATAACCGTTGCCCAATATATTGAACAATGGCTCCCCGGCGAACGGCGGGGCCTCCGCAAGAAATCATTCACAGACCTTAAGGGGTCCCTGCGGCCCTACATAGAGCGACTGGGGTCCCGCCTGTTCCAATCCGTCACAAAGGCCGACATCAACGACGTCGCAACCTGGATGGAAACCAAAGGAAGAAAAAGGGGAGGAAAGCCCGGAACAGGCCTTGGTCCGTCCAGCGTAAGGAAGACCCTGAGGAATGGCAGCAGAGTCTGGGAGACTGCCAGGATAGAAGGAATAGTTCGAGTCAATGTAGTGGCACTGGTAACACTTCCCGCGTACTCGCCGCCCGAGCAGTCAACCTGGAAGAAGGATGGCGTTGCCACATTTCTTCGACGCGCTAGAAAGGATCGACTACATTTAGCGTTCAGGCTTTCACTTTACGGATTGAGGCGCGGCGAAGTCCTCGGGCTGAGATGGGAGGAAGATATCGAATGGGGATCGTTAGCCGAGCCCTGCGCCAAGCATCGTATGTCGTGGTGCGCCCCCTGCTACCAAACGGATAACCCAGATTACAAACTAGTCCACATCAACATTCGACGAACCAGAGTAACCGACAACTACGAAGTTTACATAGAAGAGCCCAAGTCGGACGAAAGCAAAAGGAGGTTGCCTCTGGACCGCGCCGCCGCTCTCGCTCTTCACGACCTGCAGGTGCTCCAGGTCGAAGAAGCAGCGGCCGCCGGGACCGCGTACAACCACTCCGGCTGGGTCGTGGTTGACAGCCTGGGAAACCCGCCACACCCCGACTGGTACAGCGACGAGTTCCTCTGGCTAACCAAGATGGCCGGACTCCCCCGCATCAAGCTTCACGGGTCCCGGCACACAACGTTCAGCTTGATGCACAAGGCGGGAGTTCCGATCGCGATCATCGCCAAGTGGGCCGGGCATGCAGACCCGGCGTTCACGATGCGAACCTATGTTCACGCCGACGACGAGGACCTCAAGGTCGGCCTGCGAGCCCTCACCGACCTGCACAGCGACTAGACGATGAAGAAACATACCGTCGGTCGTGAAAGCCTGTGAGACGATCAACACGAGAACCCATCCGACAAGGCCTCTCTAGTTAACCCAGCAAACGGCCTTGACCTGGACTTTCACCCGCCGCTAGACGATGGCCAGCGTCCCCGGATTGAGCGCGGAGAGCCTGCGGGCATCTTTTTACAAGACAGATGCTCTACCAACTGAGCTATACCGGCGCGCACCCGGCGACGGGCGCGCCGAAAGTATATCGGGCCGCCCCGACGACACCCGGACAACCCGCCCCAACCCCCAGGTCAGACCCGAAAACCGGCGCGATCCGACCCCATCCGGCACGATCGTGATCAGATGTGGTGGACGCCACTGCAACAGCTGGGGCGGTACGGCCGATGGTCCCCGGGAACGAACGAGGAGGTGGGGATCGATCATGAAGATCAACGAGCGTGCCGGCCAGGGGCTGCGCGCAGACGGTGGCCGGTTCTCGAGCCTCCGCACCCGCGGTCAAATCAGCGCCACCGGCCGAATTTGCTGCGCCGGCGCGCCTGGCACATTCTCGAGGCCCCGACCGCGGAGCAGCCCGCCGTCGAGTCCGAGGAGGCGATCGGGCCGAAGCCGCCCGACGACGCGACCGTCAACTTCGTTCTGGATCTCACTCTGCGGATCGGCGAAGTGCAGATGTCCAGCGGTGCCGGTGCTTCCGACGTCACCGCGACGATTCTCGCGCTCACCTCGGCGCTCGGGCTGCCGCACTGCGAGGTCGACGTCATCTTCACGTCGATCACGGTCACCTGTCACCGCGGGACCGACCTCGCGCCGGTTACCGCGCTGCGCGTCGTGCGGACTCGCAGCCTCGACTACACGCGGCTGACCGAGACCGAGGCTCTCGTGCGCCAGATCGTCCGCGGCAACACCGGAGCCGAGGAAGCGGTCACCGAGCTGGACCGGATCACGTCCGCTCCGCACCCGTACGCGCGCTGGACCGCGACCGCTGCCTGGGGCGGGCTGGCCGGGTTCATCACGCTGCTGCTCGGCGGCGGCATCGACATCGCGCTCGTCGCGGTCGTCATCTCCGCCGCGGTCGACCGGATCGGCAGGCTGCTCAACAAGGTCAACCTGCCGTTCTTCTTCCAGCAGGTGGTCGGCGGGCTGATCGCGACGCTCTCGGCGATGATCATCGTCAGCAGCAACATCCTCACCACCGACCGGCCGACATTGGTGGTCGCGGCGGCGGTGACCGTGCTGCTGTCGGGACTGTCCACGGTTTCCGCGGTGCAGGACGCGATCACCGGCTACTACGTCACCGCGTCCGGACGCTCGATGGAAACCGCGTTGATGAGTGCCGGGCTGATCGCGGGCGTGGTGCTCGCGCTGCGGATCGCGGTGCTGCTCGAACTGCCGCGCACCCCGTTGCCCGACGTCCCGGTGTCGACCGCGCAGCACCTGCCGATCATCGTCATCGGCGGGGCCGGCGCGGCCGCCTGCTTCGCGCTCGCCTCGTACTCGAAACTGCGCGCGATGCTCGTCGCCGCCGCGGCGGGGGCGATCGGCGCGCTCGTGTACGGCGCGCTGATCATCGCGACGCTCGACGCGGTGAGCGCTTCGGCGATCGCGGCGACGCTCGTCGGGTTCTGCGGCGGCGTGATGGCGCGGAGGCTGAAGGTTACGCCACTCGTGGTGGCCGTGTCCGGGATCACTCCGCTGCTCCCGGGTCTCTCCACCTATCGTGGTCTATACCAATTAGCGGTTTCGCCAGGCGGCAACATCTCGACCCTGATGACCGCGGTCGCCGTCGGGCTGGCCCTCGCGGCGGGCGTTGTACTGGGCGAATACCTCGCCCAGCCGGTGCGCACCGGGCTCGGCAGGCTCGAGCGCAGGCTCTCCGGACCCCGCCTCGCCGGGCCGATGGAGCCGACCGAACGGCGTTTGGAGTAACCAGTTGGTCACCGGCCGGTGACTCCTCGCGCGCTAGGGTTCCAGTGGGGCCGCGACCCGCCGATGACGAGGGAGCAGCTGGAGTGACTGACGCGATCGCCGAACGGAACAGCGCACCGTCCGCGGACTTCGTCGTGGTGGCCAACCGGCTGCCCGTCGACCTGGAACGCACCGAGGGCGGCGAACAACGCTGGACCGCCAGTCCCGGCGGACTGGTCTCGGCACTCGAACCGTTCCTGAGGTCCCGCAAGGGCGCGTGGGTCGGCTGGCCCGGCGTACCGGACGTCGAGGTGGACGAGTTCGACGACGACGGGCTCGTCCTGCACCCGGTGTCGCTCACCTCGGCCGAGGTCCGCGACTACTACGAGGGCTTCTCCAACGCCACGCTCTGGCCGCTGTACCACGACGTCGTCGCCCGGCCGGTCTTCGACCGGTCGTGGTGGGACAGCTACGTGAAGGTCAACCGCCGCTTCGCCGAGGCCAGCGCCACCGTCGCCGCGCAGGGGGCGACCGTGTGGATCCAGGACTACCAGCTGCAGCTCGTCCCCACGATGCTCCGCGAGCTGCGGCCGGACCTGCGGATCGGGTTCTTCCTGCACATCCCGTTCCCGCCGGTCGAGCTGTTCATGCAGCTCCCGTGGCGCGCGGAGATCGTGCGCGGCCTGATCGGCGCGGACCTGATCGGCTTCCACCGGCCCGGCGGCGCGCAGAACTTCCTGTGGCTGGCCCGCCAGCTGGTCGGTCTCGAACCCACGCGCGGCGCGGTCGGCGTCCGGTCCCGGCCGGGCATGGTCCAGGTCGGCGACCGCACCGTGCGCGTCGGCGCGTTCCCGATCTCGATCGACGCGGCCGGCCTCGACGCCCTCGCCCGCAGCAAGGGCGTGGCCGAGCGTGCCAAGCAGATCCGCCGCGACCTCGGCAATCCGAAAGCGGTGCTGCTCGGCGTCGACCGGCTCGACTACACCAAGGGCATCGACCTGCGGCTGCAGGCACTGCACGAGCTGCTCCACGAGGGCAGGCTCGAACCCGGCGACGTCACGTTCGTGCAGCTGGCCACCCCCAGCCGCGAACGCGTCGAGCACTACCAGCGGATGCGCGGCGAGATCGAGCAGATGGTCGGCCGGATCAACGGCGAGTTCGCCCGCGTCGGCCACCCGGTCGTGCACTATTTGCACCAATCCGTGAACCGCACCGAGCTGGCCGCCTTCTTCTCCGCGGCCGACGTCATGGTCGTGACTCCGCTGCGCGACGGGATGAATCTCGTCTGCAAGGAGTACGTCGCGTGCCGCCCGGATCTGGGCGGTGCGCTGGTGCTGAGCGAGTTCGCCGGCGCGGCGGCCGAGCTGACCAGCGCGTTCCTCGTCAACCCGCACGATCTGGACGGGGTGAAGAACGCGTTGGCGGCTGCCATTACGCTCGACCCCGCCGAGGGCCGACGCAGGATGCGCGCCATGCGTCGCCAGGTCCTCACCCACGACGTCGACCGGTGGGCGCGTTCGTTCCTCCAGGCGCTGGGTGCCGAACCGGCCGACTGACCCCCTCCCCCGTACCGCGCTGGACCTCCTGAGGAGGAGTGTTGACCGCCGAGGCGTTGCCCGCGGAGCTACGGCGCGCGATCGTGCAGATCGCCCGTACCCCGCGCCTGCTGGTCGCCTGCGACTACGACGGCACGTTGGCCCCCATCACCGCGAACCCGGACGAGGCACGGCCGCTGCCCGAGTCCGTCGGTGCGCTGAGATCTCTCGCCGGCCTGCACGAGACCACCACCGCCGTGATTTCCGGCCGGGCCCTGCGCGATCTCGCGACGCTGTCGCGGCTTCCCGCCGAGGTCAACCTGGTCGGCAGCCACGGGTCCGAATTCGACATCGGCTTCATCCACGCGCTCGACGAGGACGCGAAGGCGCTGCACCGGCGGCTCGAACACGAGCTGGAACAGCTGGTGCTCGACGTGCCGGGGGTGTCGCTGGAGGTCAAGCCGGCGAGCATCGCGGTGCACGTGCGCCGTGCCGAGCACAACGCGGGCCGCCGCGTGCTCTCGGACGTGCACAACGGCCCGTCGAAATGGGACGGCGTCACGACCACCGACGGCAAGGAAGTCGTCGAGCTGGCGGTCGTGAAGACCGACAAGGGCAACGCCCTCGACACCCTTCGCCACCAGGTCGGAGCCACCGCGGCGGTCTTCCTCGGCGACGACGTCACCGACGAGAAGGCGTTCGCCCGGCTGTCCGGGCCGGACCTCGGCATCAAGGTCGGCGACGGCGAATCGCTCGCCGAGTACCACGTGCCCGACACCGTCGACGTCGCGATGGTGCTCGCGTTCCTCCTGGAAGAGCGGCGCAACTGGCTGTACGGCGAGTCCGCGCCGCCGATCGAGCGGCTGTCGCTGCTGGCCAACGAGCGCTCGGTCGCGCTGGTGACGCCGGATGCGAAGCTGACCTGGCTGTGCCACCCCGGCCCGGACGCGCCCGCGGTGTTCGCCGATCTGCTCGGCGGCCCTGGCGCCGGGCACTTCTCGATCAAACCGCACCGCAACGGGCTCCCGCTCGGCCAGCGGTATCTGCCGAACACGATGACGGTCGAAACGCGCTGGTCGCGGCTGCTCGTCACGGACTATCTCGAACCGGAAAGCCCCGGGCACCGCACCGATCTCGTGCGCGTCATCTCCGGTGAGGCGGTGGCGCAGGTCGTGTTCGCGCCGCGGCCGGAATTCGGCGGCGTGCCGGTGAAACTGGTCGCCGAGGACGAGGGCCTGCGCGTGCTGGGCACGTCGGAGCCGTTCGTGCTGCGCTCGCCCGGCGTCGAATGGTCGATCACCTCCGACGGCCTGCAGGACACCGCGACCGCGCTCGTCCAGCCGACGCCGGAAGAGCCGGTCGTGCTCGAACTGCGTTGCGGCACAACGGATTTCAGCGTCCACGAACTGTCCGAAGTGGACCGCCGGGACCGCGCGGGCCGGTACTGGAGCGACTGGGCGGCGAAGCTCAAGCTGCCGACCGTCCAGACCGAACTGGTGCGCCGCTCCGCGCTGACCCTGCGCGGGCTGGTCAACACCGACACCGGCGGCGTGCTGGCCGCCGCGACGTCGTCGCTGCCGGAGGAGATCGGCGGGGTCCGCAACTGGGACTACCGCTACTGCTGGATCCGCGACGCCGCGATGACGGTCCGCGAGCTGGTGCACCTCGGTTCGCACGAGGAGGCCGAGGGCTACCTGAAGTGGCTGCACGGCGTGCTGGCCACGCTGGCCGGTCCGGAGCGGTTGCACCCGCTGTACACACTGGCCGGCAGCGTCATCGGCGCGGAGGCGGTCATCGAATCGCTGCCCGGGTACGCCGGTTCGCGGCCGGTGCGCGTCGGCAACCTGGCCAACCACCAGGTGCAGCTCGACGTGTTCGGCCCGGTCGTGGAGCTGGTCGCCACGCTGGCGAAGGTGCGCGGCGAACTGCGCGACGAGGACTGGCAGATGGTGCGCGCGATGGCCGAGGCCGTCACGCGGCGCTGGAACGAGCCGGACCACGGCATCTGGGAAGAGCGGCACGTGCCGCGGCACCGGGTGTACTCGCGGGTGATGTGCTGGGTGACCATCGACCGCGCGGTGCGGCTCGGCGACGAGTACGGCCGCGGCGTCCCGGGCGCCTGGCCCCAGCTGCGCGACCGGATCAAAGCCGACGTGCTCGAACACGGCTGGAACGAGGAGGTGCAGGCGTTCACCACCGCCTACGACGGCACCGACCTCGACGCGGCGTCCCTGTTCGTGGGCCTGACCGGGCTCATCGACCCGGCGGACGAGCGGTTCCAGAAGACCGTGACGGCGATCGAGGCCGAACTGCGCAGCGGTTCCACGGTGTACCGCTACCGGCGCGACGACGGCCTGCCCGGCGGCGAGGGCGGCTTCCACATCTGCGCGGCCTGGCTGATCGAGGCCTACCTGTGCACCGGGCGGCGCAACGAGGCCGAGGAGCTGTTCGCGCAGATCGTCGACGCGGCGGGCCCGACCGGGCTGCTTCCCGAGCAGTTCGACCCGGTCGCGGAGCGCTCGCTCGGCAACCACCCGCAGGCGTACTCGCACATCGGCCTGATCCGCTGCGCGAATCTCCTGGCAGAGAAGGCTTGATCAGGCAAGACCCTTAGCACGCCTCGGTGACAAGTGCCGTGAAGGCCACCTTGCCGGAATCGCATTCCGTTAAGGTGGCCTTCACGAGCATTTGCACGTTCGTTCGGGTTGCCGGCGCGGAGGTGGTGCGTGAAGCAGTACTACGGGCAGCAGGCCGCGGAGTACGCCCCGCTGCCGGCGTTGTTCGCCGCCCGGGTGCGCACTGCTTCCGTGGTCACCGGGGTCGCGCTGACCGTCGGCACGCTCGCGGTCTTCGGGCTCACCGCGTTCGTCAACCGTCCGCTGCACGGGCACAGCCTGCCGCGCGAGCCGCTCGGGATCGCCGCGTTGCTGCTGCCGATGCTGTCCGTGCTCGCCATCGCGGTGGTGGTGCTCTCCGCGCGCCGCTGCCTGCAAGGCGACTACCTGGTGATCGCCCGCGCTCGCGGCACCCGCGCGGCGCTCACCGCCTGTTTCACCGCGCTGTCGGTCAGCTGCCTGCTCGCGCTCGGGGTGTCCGCGCTGGTGGATCTCTGGGGCGACCACGCCCGGCTCGGCTTCACCGAACTGCTCGCGACGTTCGCGAATTTCGCCATCGGCCTGATCGGCTACAGCGCCGGGCTCTGGTTCGTCCGGCCGTCGGTGAGCACGCTGGAGAAGTTCAGCGACCATCCCATCTGGTGACGCCGTGAACGCTCGCGGACGCTGCGGGCAAGAACAGGCATGCAGGTGACCCATGACGGTCCCGAGCCGGTGTCGACCGGCTCGCCGGACCGCCCTGACCTGGGCGGTCCCGATCCCGCCCCGGCGTTCGGGCGGCTGTTCGACGCGCACGCGGCGACCATGCACCGCTACCTGGCACGCCGGGTCGGCCCGGACACGGCGCACGACCTCGTCGCCGAGACGTTCCTCGTCGCGCTCCGCCGACGGGACTCGTATCAGCCGGAACTGGGCACCGCGCGCTCGTGGCTGTACGGGATCGCGACGAACCTGCTGCGCCACCACATCCGCAGCGAAACCCGGGCGCTGCGAGCCACCGCGCGGCTCGCGAACTCCAGCGACCGAGGCCAGGGCGGGCACGACGCCCGGGTCGCCGAGCAGGTGGACGCCCAGGCCCGCGCGGCACAGCTGGCCGGCGCGCTCGCGAAGCTGAGCGCCGCCGACCGCGACACCTTGCTGCTGGTCTCGTGGGCCGGGCTGGAACCGGTCGAAGTCGCCGAGGCGCTCGGCGTCCCGCCGGGCACGGTGCGATCAAGGCTGCACCGCATCCGCAGATGGCTCCGCACCAACGCAGCATCGATCCGCGAGGAGGCGAAGGAACAGTGAACGACGACACCGTGCGGCACCTGTGGTCCGACGCCGAACTCGACGAGGCCCTCGCCGCGCTGAACCCGCACGAGACGAGCACCGACCGCGTCGAACTCGACCGCGCCCGCACGAGCCTGATGCGGGCCGCCGCGGCAGCGAGCGATTCGGATGAACCTGTTGTCCCGCAACGAAAGAAGCGCTCCGGCGCGTGGCGATGGATCGCCGTGGCCGCCGCCGTCGCGGTGCTGACCGGCGGCGTCGTCGTGGCCAGGGAACTCGCCAGCACGCCCTCGACGCTGGCACCCGCGGGCCCGGCTAGCACCCGCGAAGCGGGCGCGCCGTTCACTCACCTCGTGACCAAATACACCGGCACGGCGTGGGTGGGCGGGAGCAGTGTGTTCAGGGTCCGGGAACAGGTGGAAATGTGGATCCCCGCCGACCCGGCCGGGGTCTGGAAACGCCGCTGGTCCCGGTCCGAACCGCCGGAGCTGCTCAGCGGGAAGCCACAGCACGCCGCGAAACTGCCCGGGCCGGCGCAGAACGAGGAATCCGCGCCCGGCGGGAGGTTCAGCCCCGACCTCCGTTCTCCCAGCGGCGCGACCGACCTCTCGCCGGACCGGTCCGCTCCGGACCCGGAGGCCCTCGTCAACCTCCCGGCCAACTCGGGCGAGCTGCGCCGGCTCCTCTTCAAGGACCAGCGCCTCCAGCAACTGCCCGCCTGGCAGAACGGGCCGACGCCACAGCCGCTGAACTACGGCGGTGAGCCGCCGTTCCAGGTCCGCATCAATTACCCGTCCGCGACCGGGCTGATCCTGGGCGTCCTCTCGAGCGAACGGATCCCGCGCGATACGCGGATTGCCTTCCTGAAGCTGCTGGACAGCCCAGTGCTCGGCTTCAGCAGCGTGATCTCCGCTCCGACGACGCCCGGTTCGCCCGGCTCGGACCAGAGGGAGTACGTGACGTCCAACGGCCTGTACAAGGTGCTGGTGACGGTCAGCACGACCCGAGTGGCCCTGACGGACGTCCGGGTCATCGCCGAAAGCCCCCTGACCGGGCTCGCGCCCGGCACCCTGGCCAGCTCCGCGCAGTATTCCTCCGGGATCACCGACCGGGCGGGGGACTGATCATTTCGCGTGACTCGCCGCGTTGAGCGCGCTCGCCACGTCCGGCACCTCCAGCACCCGGATGCCGTCCGGGAGCTTGCCGGAATCCGGCGGCACCAGCGCGTGCGTGAAGCCCAGCCGGGCCGCCTCGGCGAGTCTGCGCCCAACATTCGGCACCCGCCGGATCTCGCCGGCCAGCCCGACCTCGCCGACCGCCACCAACCGCGGCGACAGCGCCACGTCGTGCAGTGACGAGGTCAGCGCGAGCACCAGCGCCAGGTCGATCGCGGGCTCGGTGATCTTCATGCCGCCCACCGTGGCGACGTAGACGTCCTTGTCGCCCAGCTTCATCCGGCCGCGTTTTTCCATCACGGCCAGCACCATGGCGACCCGGGCCGAATCGAGGCCGCTCACCGCGCGCCGCGGCTGGGGCATGCCGCTGCTCGACACCAGCGCCTGCACCTCGCCCAGCAGCGGCCGCTTCCCCTCGACCGCGACGGTGACCGCGGTGCCCGGCACCGGTTCCGCCGTCCGGCTCAGGAACAGCCCGGACGGATCCGGCACCCCGACGATGCCTTCCTCGGTGAGTTCGAAACAGCCGATCTCGTCCGCCGCGCCGAACCGGTTCTTGATGCCGCGCACCATCCGCAGCGTGGAATGTTTGTCCCCCTCGAACTGCAGCACCACGTCCACCAGGTGCTCCAGCACGCGCGGACCGGCGACCGAACCGTCCTTCGTGACATGTCCCACGAGCACGACCGGCAGGCCGCGTTCCTTGGCGAGCGCGACGAGCCCGGCGGTGACCGCGCGGACCTGCGTGACCCCGCCCGGCGAGCCCTCGACCTGCGGCGACGCCATGGTCTGGACCGAATCGACGATCAGCACGCCCGGCTTCACCGCGTCGACGTGCCCGAGGATCGCGGACAGGTCGCTCTCCGCGGCGAGGTACATCTCGCCGTGCACATTGCCGGTGCGCTCCGCGCGCAGCCGGACCTGTCCCGCGGATTCCTCGCCCGTGACGTACAGCGAACGCCCGGCCGTGACCGCCCATTGATAGGCGACCTCGAGCAGCAGCGTGGACTTGCCGACCCCGGGTTCACCAGCCAGCAGCGCGACCGCGCCGGGCACGAGGCCGCCGCCGAGCACCCGGTCCAGCTCCGGCACGCCGGTGGCCTTCGCCCGCGCCGCCTCGACGTCGACCTCGGCGATCGGCCGCGCGGGCGCGCTCGGGGCTCCGGCGGCCACCCGCGCGATCGCCGGTTTCGCGGAGCCGCGCTCCTCGAGCGTGCCCCACGCCTGGCATTCCGGGCAGCGGCCGACCCACTTCGCCGTTTCGTACCCGCATTCCGCGCACCGGTGGACGGTGCTGGTCTTCTTCACCACGCCGCGAGGCTATCGGCGAGCACCGACAGAAACGCGGCGGCGATCAGGATCCCGCGTGGGCGGGCGCGGCGACCGGCAGCTCGACCACGATCGGGCCGGCGTTCTGGAAGGTGAAGGTGACCTTGATGGTCGCGCCCGGCCACAGCGGCTGCTTGAGGCCCGGCAGCACGACCTTGGCGGTGCCGAGCGGGCTCGCCGCGCCGCCGTTCTCGCCCGCCTGCGGCGCGTTCGACGCCGAGCCGGGGGCGGAGGAGTTCGGCGCGCTGCTGGGGGCCGAGTTGGCCGCGGAGTTCGTCTCCGACGCCGGGGTGCTGTTCGCCGATTCGGGCTGGGCCGGAGCGCCCTGCTCGACGGCGTCGGCCGGGCCGATCACGAGCGAGTGCCCGGCGACGATCGCCGCGTCCCCGGAGATCTGCGCGGGGGCGGAAGCGCCCTCGGAGGTCACCGAGACGAGCTTGTCGTCCTTCTGGCCCTGGTTGACGACGGTGAGCGTGAGCGGGGCGGGCGAACCGGCCGCGTAGCCGGGGCCCTGCGCCGGGTACTGCACCGCCGCGTTGCGCAGCACGATCGTCTTCACCTGGGCGTAGGTGCCGTTGACGGCGGGCTGCTGGGTGTCGGTCTGGGTGATCTGACCGGCTCCGCAACCGGCGAGCACGAGTGCGGCGCCGAGCGCCGACACGCCTGCGCCGAGCACGCGGCGATTCTGCAGCCTCACGTCAGAGTCCTTCCCTTTCACGGCCTCGTCCTTCCCGAAGACTAGCCGGGCGGTTCCGCG
Source organism: Amycolatopsis sp. WGS_07 (assembly GCF_045278895.1). NCBI lineage: Bacteria > Bacillati > Actinomycetota > Actinomycetes > Pseudonocardiales > Pseudonocardiaceae > Amycolatopsis > Amycolatopsis sp. WGS_07. The sequence continues at coordinate 2,167,021 of NZ_CP136053.1, forward strand.
CGCGCGGAACCGGTGTGCGTTCCCGGCCGATCGACTGTCCACAAAGGATCCCACGGCACCGGTCGGGGCGCTGTCGGCTCACCTGCATGAGCACGGCGAAAACCGGTTTGTCAAGCCCCGCCCAGGCCGCTGACCTGCGACGACGATCCCGGGCCGCTAGGTGGCCGCCGACGGGCCGTGATAGGATGGAGTCAGCGAAAGGGGCAGAGGACACATGGTTTTCAAGGTCGGAGAGACCGTCGTCTACCCGCACCACGGTGCCGCACTCATCGAAGCCATCGAGACCCGCGTGATCAAGGGCGAGGAAAAGAAGTACCTCGTCCTCAAAGTCGCGCAAGGGGATCTTACGGTTCGCGTGCCCGCGGACAACGCCGAGATCGTCGGCGTACGCGATGTCGTCGGGCAAGAAGGACTGGACAGGGTCTTCGATGTTCTGCGTGCTCCGCACACCGAAGAGCCCACGAACTGGTCTCGGCGGTACAAGGCCAACCTGGAGAAGCTCGCCTCTGGCGATGTGAACAAGGTGGCCGAAGTGGTGCGCGACCTCTGGCGGCGAGAAAAGGACCGCGGACTTTCAGCCGGCGAGAAACGCATGCTGGCGAAAGCACGGCAAATCCTGGTCAGCGAGCTAGCACTCGCGGAGGGCACCGACGAGGACAAGGCGGAAACGCTCCTCGACGAGGTTCTCGAGACCGCGACGGTCTGACCCCGGGTCCTCCGGTTCGCCGCCGCGGCAACCGGTTCCCTACGATCACGACCTGATGAACCCTCAGGTGCACAGCGTCGCGTTCGTGACTGTCGCGCACCGTCCGGCCGATCCCGAGCTAGCGCTCACGGCGGTCGGTGGTGCAGCACTACTCACGCACACCGTGCGGGGGCTGCTCGGCACACCGGAGATCGATCTGGTGGTCGCCGCAGCCCCCGAGCGGTGTGCGAAACCGTTTTCGGACGCACTCAGCGGCGTCGAATGCCGGGTCATTTCCGGCGAATCGCTCCGGCAGGTATTTTCCGCCGTCGAGCCGCTTCTTTCCGCCGACGCCGTAGTGCTGGTGCACGACGCGCTGCGGGCGTTCACTCCACAACGGACGGTCCGCCAGGTATTGGCCGCGGTCCGGGACGGCGCGTCCGCCGCGGTGCCGGTGCTGCCGATGTCCGACACGGTGAAAACCACTGACGAGACCGGAATCGTCACCGCCACGGTGGATCGCGACGGTCTCCGCACCGCGCAAACCCCGATCGGGTTCTCCCTGTCCGCGTTCCGCTCCGCGCTCGCCGGTTCCGCCGACCCCGGCGTCGCCGACACCGCGGGCGCGGCCGTCGTCCCCGGCGATCCGGACGCGATGCGCGTCGCGAGCGCCTTCGAACTGACCCTCGCCGAGGCGCTTGTCGCGGGCGGGGACCGAGAGGATCCCCTGTGACCGATCTGCGGGTAGGCAACGGCGTCGACGTCCATCCGATCGAACCGGGCCGCGAATGCTGGATGGCCGGCCTGCGGTGGCCGGACGCCGACGGCTGTGCGGGCCACTCCGACGGCGACGTCGCGGCGCACGCGCTGTGCGACGCCCTGCTGTCCGCCGCGGGCCTCGGCGATCTCGGCGCGGTCTTCGGCACCGGTGATCCGCGCATGGACGGCGCGCACGGCACGGACATGCTCGTCGAGGTGCGCGGGTTGCTGCGGGCGGAGGGCTGGCGGGTGGCCAACGCGACGGTGCAGGTGATCGGCAACCGGCCGCGGATCGGGAAACGGCGCGACGAGGCACAGCAGGTGCTGAGCGACGCGGTCGGCGGCCCGGTGAGCGTCTCCGGAACGACGTCGGACGGACTCGGGCTCACCGGCCGCGGCGAGGGCATCGCGGCGGTCGCGACCGCGCTCTTGATCCGCGACTGAACGAAATTCGCGCGCGCGGAAATCGTGATATTCCATTTTCCCGGATAGCTGACCAGCGAGTACAACACGATCCGTGGAAAATGATCTTCCCTGATCGGGCAAGATCCGCGCTAACTTCTGCGCGCGCCCGCACGGCTCATTATAGTTATTCCGCGACGTTTGCGGCGGCAGGGAGCGGGGCCGCCCGGCCAAAGGGGGACGATGCCCGTCGATGCGCATCGATTGTCCGGAGTACGGTCGATCACCGGGAGGCTGGTCGAGGAACTGCTGTCCCGTCCAGGCGGGCAGAGCAGGCCGTTGCCGATCGCGGTGGCGCTCGGCGTGCGCGGCTCGGGGAAGTCGGCGCTGCTGGAGGAATTGCGCGCCCGATGCGCGGACATCCCGCACGCGCTCGTCGATTTCGAGCGGCGCGACTGGGAGCAGATTCAGCCGAGGGAACTGCTGGGGCACTTGGCTTTCGATCTCGGCAGGCAATGGCGGCAATTCGGCCGTATCGCGTTTCCCCGGCTGTGGCTGTGCATGCTCGTGCTCAGCGCGCCGGTGGAAACCGGAGACCGCAGGGTCGCGTTGCGCAAGCTCCGGGACCTGATCGCCGAAAACCAGCCGCTGGAACGCAATCGCGACGCGATCGTGGACGTCGTGAAGCTCGTCGGCGGCGTCACGTCCGGCAACAACCTTCCCGGCTGGAACGAGGCGACCGATCTGCTGTTGCGCGGGCTCAGCTGGTACGACCGGCGGCGGCTGATGGGCAAGGTCAAGGCCATGCCGACCGGACACGGCAACCACCAGGACTTCCTGATCGAGATCGCCAAGCACGCGCACGGCGACGAGGAGGACCGGGCGGCGGTCGACGCGATCATCTGCGACGCGTTCCTCGCCGACCTGCGCCGCGCGTACTCCGGCATCTCCGGCAGCCGGCGGACACTGAATTGCCTGGTGCTGCTGGACAACGCGCACACCAAGGGCGGGCAGGACTTCTTGCGCGCGCTCGCCGAGGCGCGCAGGCACACGCCGGACGAGGCCGATCCGCTCGTGGTGGTCGCGACGAGCCGGACGTGGAATCCGGACTGGGGCGAAAGCTGGTCGATGGTCACCGCGCATCCCGGCAGCGACCGGGAAATCCGCCGGAATCCGGAGCACCGGACCAGCGGGCTCGACTGGCCGGTGCCGCGCCAGCCCGCGCACGTGGAGACCGACTGGATCCCCGGCCAGCCGGACAACCGCTGGACCCCGTGGTATCTGCTGGAACTCGGCACGCTGTCCAGCGGTGACGTCGTCGACATCGCCGCCGCGCACGACGTGCATCCGACGTCGCGGCTGCCGCGTTTCCTGACCCGGCTGACCGACGGGCACCCCGGCGCGGTGCGGGAGGTGCTCCAGACCCTCGCCGCGCGATACGATCCGGCCAATCCGAACACCCTGCGGGAATCCTTGTACACCAAGGTAATCGCGGCCGACGGCAGCGAGTCCACTTTGCTCGCGCAGATGTGCGACTACCTGCTGCAGGACTTTTCCGCCGCGAGCCGCCAGGAACTCGTCACCGCGAGCGCCGCGGTGGACGTGGAAATGCTGTTCCACAAGGAAATTCTCGATCTGCGCAATCCGATGGGCGAGGGCCCGCTGTTCAAGCAGCTCGCCGATCAGCTGTGGCTGCGCGCGGATCCGGACGATCCGTCGCGGTACGTCCTGCATCCGTGGCTGCGCAGGCTGCTGTTGCGGAAACTGGCTTCGCGGTCCGACGATCACCCGCTGAACTGGGAGAAGGTGCACACGCGCTGCCGCGACTTCTACGAGAAGAACGGCCGCGTCGCCGCCGCTCGCTACCACGACCTGGCGCTCGAGAACGTCGACGCGGTGGTGACGCATCTGTGCAAGCCGCTCAGCGCGCCGCACGCCGAGTTCGACGTGCCGACCGCGGAGGCGTGGCTCGCCGAACTGGACACGATCACCGCCGCGCCCAACCGGCTGGTCGAGAACGCGGATCCCTACACCCAGGTGCAGCAGCACGTCGGGGAATGGGAGGGCGAACTGGAGACCACCGTGGCGTGGCTGGTCGTTTCGCTGTGGCTGGCGCGCGATCCGCTCGGCGACCCGGGCGGCACCCTCAACTCCACCATCGAGAGCGGATTCCACCATCTGGCCCAAGGCCGGGGACGAGGATCGATGCTGCTGCACGAACGAGCGGAGCGCTACCGATGACGCAACGGATCAAACCGCCCCGGCCGTCCTGGGCGAAGTGGCTGTGGGGCGGCGGCGTGGTGGCGCTGGTCGCGGTCATCGCCGTGGTGGCGTTCGTCGTGGTGCCCGCGGTCGTCGAGGCGAACCATAACTGCGGCCCCGGCGTCCAGGAACGCGGTGAGAATTCCGAATGCGTTGGCACGACTGACGGCGAATTCGTGTTCTCACCCGACCTCGCTGATGTGGAAAACAGAATTCATCAGGAAAATGCCGACGCTGTCGGAAGCGGGAAACCGTACGTGACCATCGCGGTGCTGCTGCCGATGACGCTCACGGACAACGACATCCTTTCCCACGAATGGGTGCGCCATCAGCTCGAAGGGGCGTACGTCGCGCAGCACCGGGCCAACAAGACGCAGTCGTGGGGCGGCCCGCCGCTCATCCGGCTGCTGCTCGCCAACCCCGGCAGCCAGCTCAAACAGTGGGAACCCGTGGTCAACGACCTGATCAGCCGCACCGGAACGGACCGGATCGTGGGCGTGACCGGGATCGGGCTGAGCCTCGACACCGCACGCAGCGCCATCCAGCGGCTGTCCGACAACCGCATCCCGGTCGTCGCCTCGCATCTGGCCGCCGACGAGTTCTCGCAGATCCCCGGGTTCCTGCGGGTGTCCCCGACCAGCTCCACCTACGGCAGCTCGATGGCGGGCTACGTGAAGCCGACCGCGCACACGGCCACCGTCGTACGCGACCAGAACCCGGACGACCTGTACCCGAAGACGCTGGCCACGGCGTTCGTCAAGACCTTCGCCGACTCGACGCACCGGATCGTCGGGAGCACCGAGTACTACAACTCCAGCCTGCCCGGCATGGCGAGCACGTTCCTGCAGATGATGCCCAACATCTGCGGCGACAACCCGGACGTCGTGTACTTCGCCGGCCGCGAGGACCATCTGAAGTCGTTCGTCGCGCAGCTCGCCCAGCGGCCCTGCCTCGACCGGCACCTGACCGTGCTGACCGGCGATCTGGCCCAGGTCGGCCCGCCCAGCCCGGAAATGCGCCGCGGCCTGCAGGCGAACGTCACCGTGCTCGCCCCCGGCCTCGCCCATCCGCAGGCCTGGCGCGACCATCCGGACTCGTTCAACAAGGCGGCCATCGCGAGCTTCGAGGAACCGGCGTGCGACGGCTGTTTCACCGCGGTCTTCCCCAAGGAACGGCTGGACGACGGCATCGCGATCCTGGCGCACGACGCGACGCTGACCGTGATCTGGGCCATCCGGGGCATCCCCCGGTCGTCGCCGGAGCAGGTCACCGCGCAGGACGTGCTGCAGGCCAAGAACCGGCTGCACGGGCAGTCCGCGGTCCCGGGCGCGAGCGGCATGATCTCGTTCGACGACCACGGCGACCCGGTGAACAAGGCCGTGCCGATCCTGCGGGTCCGGCTCGACGCGCCGCCGGAGTTCGTGGAGCTGTACGTCCCGGCGAGCTGAGCCGGACGCCACAAACGGGCGGCATCGCACCCGGAACCCCGGATAAGGTTGGCGCGTGGCCATCAACGCGGTGTTGTTCGACTTCTCCGGCACTCTCTTTCGGCTAGAGCAGCAGGACGGCTGGCTCTCCGACGTCCGCGACGACGACGGCGCGGCGCTCGACGTCGAAGCCCAGACAGAGCTGATGCGGCGGATGACCGCGCCGGTCGAGCAGTCCGTCGAACTGGACGAGGAGCACCTGCACGCCTGGCACAACCGCGACCGGGACCCGGAGCTGCACCGGAAGGTGTACCTCGAGGTGCTGCGGCTGTCCGGCGTGCCCCGCCGCGACCAGGCCGAGACGCTGTACAAGCAGCTCATCACGCCGGACCAGTGGACGCCGTACCCGGACACCGAGGCCGCGCTCAAGGCGGTCGCGAGCAGCGGGCGCAAGGCGGGCGTGCTGAGCAACATCGCGTTCGACATCCGCCCCGCCTTCGGCCAGCGCGGCTGGGACGCGCACGTCTCCGAGTTCACGCTGTCCTTCGAGGTCGGAGCCGTGAAGCCGGAGCCGGAGATCTTCCAGACGGCGATCGAGCGGCTCGGCGTGCGCGCGGAGGAAACGCTGATGGTCGGCGACAGCGAGGAGGCCGACGGCGGTGCCCGTGCGCTGGGCTGCCAGTTCGCCCTGGTCGACCCCCTGCCCACCGCCCAGCGGCCGGACGCGCTGCTAGGCGTGTTGCGGGAGCACGGCGTGCTCTGACGTCCTGCGACGTCTCCCACAGTCGGCCCCGGTACCCTTTACCTCGTGGCTTTGCACCTGTACGACACCGCGACCCGTGCCCCTCGGGAGTTCAATCCCGTCCGCAGCGGAACGGCGTCGATCTACGTGTGTGGGGCCACCGTGCAGGGAGTACCGCATATCGGGCACGTCCGCGGCATGCTGAATTACGACGTGCTCCGCCGCTGGCTGCTCCACAGTGGACTGGACGTGCTGCTGGTCCGCAACGTCACCGACATCGACGACAAGATCCTCACCAAGGCCGCCGACGCCGGCCGTCCGTGGTGGGAATGGGCGGCGACGCACGAGCGGGCGTTCGAGAAGGCGTACGAGGATCTCGGCTGCCTCCCGCCGTCGGTCACGCCGCGCGCGACCGGGCACGTCACGCAGATGGTCCAGCTGATGGAGCGGCTGATCGAGGCCGGGCACGCGTACGCCGTCGACGGTGACGTGTACTTCTCGGTGAAGTCGTTCCCGGAGTACGGCTCGCTGTCGGGCCAGCAGCTCGACGAGGTCCAGCAGGGCGAGACGCCCACCCGCGGCAAGCGCGATTCGCGCGATTTCACCTTGTGGAAGAGCGCGAAGCCGGGCGAGCCGTCGTGGCCGACGCCGTGGGGCGACGGGCGGCCGGGCTGGCACCTGGAGTGCTCGGCGATGGCGACCAACTACCTCGGCGCCGAGTTCGACATCCACGGCGGCGGCGTCGACCTGGTGTTCCCGCACCACGAGAACGAGCGCGCGCAGTCGAACGCGGCCGGCGACGGGTTCGCCCGCTACTGGCTGCACAACGCGTGGGTGACGATGTCCGGCGAGAAGATGTCGAAGTCGCTGGGCAACACGGTCTCGATTCCGGCGATGCTGGAGCGCTACCGCGCGCCCGAACTGCGCTACTACCTGGTGCAGCCGCACTACCGGTCCACTGTCGAGTACTCCGACGGCGCGGTTTCCGAAGCCGCGCAGGGCTACCGGCGGATCGAGGCGTTCCTGCGCCGCGCGGAGTCGGCTGGCGCGGTTCCCGTTGGCGAAGTGGCTCCCGACTTCGCCGCGGCGATGGACGACGACCTGGCCACGCCGGCCGCGTTCGCCGTGGTGCACAACACGGTCCGCGACGGTAACGCCGCCCTCGACGGCGGCGACACCACGAAGGCACTCGAATTGGCCGGCACGGTCCGCGGCATGACCGGCGTGCTCGGTCTCGACCCGCTGTCGGAGGACTGGGCGGACGGCGGTTCGGACACTCCCGTCCGCGACGCGCTGGGCACGCTCGTGGAAGCCCTGCTGGCCGAACGCCAGGAGGCCCGTGCGGCGAAGGACTTCGCCCGCGCGGACGCCGCCCGCGACCGTCTCGTGGCGGCGGGGATCGCGGTGGAAGACACCCCGAACGGTCCGCAATGGACGGTCAGGAACTCCTGACCCCCTTGCGGCAGCAGAGATTGAGGACTCATGGCAGGCAACTCACAGCGCAAAGGTGCCATCCGCAAGGCAGGCACCAAGAAGGGTGCCGTCGTCGGTTCGGGCGGGCAGCGGCGCAAGGCGCTCGAGGGCAAGGGCCCGACGCCGAAGGCCGAGGACCGGCCAGGGCACAAGGCGTACCGCGCTGCCAACGCCGCCACCAAGCGTGACCAGGCCCGGCAGAAGAAGGCCGACCGCCCGGAGCTGATCGCCGGCCGCAACCCGGTCGTCGAGGCGCTGCGCGCGGACGTGCCGGGCACGGCGCTGTACGTCGCGCTCAACATCGACATCGACGACCGGGTCAACGAGGCCGTCCGGCTGGCAGGCGACAAGGGCATCTCGATCCTGGAGATCCCGCGCGAGGAGCTGGACCGCAAGACCAACCGGGCGATGCACCAGGGCCTCGGCCTGCAGGTGCCGCCGTTCGAGTACGCGCATCCCGACGACCTGATGCAGGCCGCGCGCGACTCGGGCAGCACCCCGCTGTTCGTCGCGCTCGACGGGGTTACCGACCCGCGCAACCTGGGCGCGGTGATCCGCTCGGCCGCGGCGTTCGGCGCGCAGGGCGTGCTGCTGCCGGAACGCCGCAGCGCCGGGATGACCGCGGTCGCGTGGCGCACCAGCGCGGGCACCGCGGCGAAGCTGCCGATCGCGGTCGCCACGAACCTCACCCGCCAGCTGCGCGCGTGGGCTTCGAAGGGCCTGATGATCGTCGGCCTCGACGCGGACGGCACGGTCGACATCGACGCGCTCGACCTCGCCGCGGACCCGCTGGTCGTCGTGCTCGGCTCGGAAGGCCGCGGCCTCTCCCGGCTGGTCCGCGAGACCTGCGACGCGACGGTGTCGATCCCGATGGCCGCCGGCGTGGAATCGCTGAACGCCTCGGTCGCCGCCGGCGTGCTGCTCGCCGAGGTCGCCCGCCGCCGCCGGATCGCCGGACGCGTCTGACGTTTCCGGCGGAATCGTTGACCTGTTATCGTCGATAACATGTCCGAGGACGCCCGCACCCGCATCATCGCCGCTGCCCTGGACCTGCTGACCAACGGCGGCCCGGACGCGGTGTCGACCCGCGCGGTGAGCGCGGCGGCGGGCGTCCAGCCCCCGACGATCTACCGCTTGTTCGGCGACAAGGACGGCCTGCTCGACGCCATCACCGTCCAGGGCTACACGGACTACCTGGAGGCGAAAACCGCCCAGCCCCCAGCCGATGACCCGTTGGAGGACCTGCGGCGAGGCTGGGATCAGCACCTGGAGTTCGGCCTGGCCAACCCCGCGCTGTACCGGCTGATGACCACCCGCCCGGGTGCCCCCTCCGCGGCGCTGGAGAAGTCCCTGGAGATCCTGTCGGCCCGAGTGCGCCGAGTCGCCGAGGCCGGTCGGCTGCGGGTGCCGGAACCGCTTGCGGCGGCGTTGATCCATGCCGCCGGGTCCGGGACGACGCTGAGCCTGATCGGTACGCCGGTGGCCTCCCGGGACCTGGCCCTGTCGGTCGCCGCGCGGGAAGCGGTGATCGCGGCGATCAGCACGGATCGTCCGGTGTCTCGTACGCCTGGGCCGGTCGCCGCGGCTACGGCGTTGCGGGCGGTGTTGCCGCAGGTCTCGGGGTTGAGTGGGGCGGAGAAGGCGTTGATGAGCGAGTGGTTGGACCGGATCACTGACTGAGCTGGGGTTGCTGGGCACCTCCGGTGATCCGGCTGGCGCGCGGCGATGGGTCCCGGCCTTGGGCGAGCCGCGCTAGACGGCTCGGGATGTTTTGGCGTCTTCAATCACCGCCTCCCGTTCCGGAACTCCCGGCATCCCCTCCACTCCCCGCCCATCCACCCCGCCCTCCACTGCCGTCCGCTCTCCCCTGCACCCCGTCCGCCCCGTCGCGAGGGGAGAAACCCTCCCAAATCCGTCACCCTCGGTGATTCGTGCTGTGATCCGTCGGGCATCGCTCCGCGGAGCCACCCGCTCGGGCTAAGGTCTCCTCCGGAACCGAGGGGGTCCGTCACCGATGTCGTTCGTTTCGCCGCTGTTCTTGTGGTACTTCATGCCCGCGGTGCTGATCGCGGTCCTGGTGTGCCCGCGCAGCTGGCGCAACGGCATCGTCGCGGTCGCGAGCCTGCTCTTCTACACGATCGGCGCCGGTCCGTACCTGTTCCTGCTGCTGCTCTGCATGGCGGTGAACTTCCTGGCCGGGCCGGCGCTGGAGCCCAGTCCGTGGGACGTGCGCGGCAAGCGCCGGAAGCGGATCCTGATCGGCGTCATCACGCTCGACGTGCTCGTTCTCGTCATCTGGAAGTACGCCGGGTTCGCGACGCAGCAGATCGCGGCCGTCGCGCACTGGTTCGGCGGGGACGTGGGCGTCGCGAACATCGTGGTGCCGATCGGCATTTCCTTCTACACCTTCCACCACATCTCGTACGTGGTGGACATCTATCGCGGGGAGCGGCACGCGCTGCGCAACCCGGTGTCGTTCGCCGCGTACATCGCGATGTTCCCGCAGCTCGTGGCGGGTCCCATCGTGCGGTACCGGGAAATCGCCGACCAGCTTCCGCAGCGGCGTTCGCATCGCCTGGACGACCTCGCCGCGGGTTTCCCGAGGTTCGCGCTCGGCCTGTGCAAGAAGGCGATCATCGCCGACTCGCTCAGCCCGATGGTCGAAGCCTGCTTCTCCACCCCGGCGAACCAGATGACGTTCACGACGGCCTGGCTCGGCGCGATCGGCTACACCCTGCAGTTGTTCTTCGACTTCTCCGGCTACTCGGACATGGCGATCGGCCTCGGCCGCATGCTCGGCTTCCGGCTGCCGGAAAACTTCGCGCGCCCGTACTCGTCGGTGACGATCACGGAGTTCTGGCGCCGCTGGCACATGTCCCTGTCCCGCTGGTTCCGCGACTACGTCTACATCCCACTGGGCGGCAACCGTTCGGGCGCCGGAAAGACGTACCGCAACCTGTCGATCGTCTTCGTGCTGACGGGTTTCTGGCACGGCGCGCAATGGACGTTCCTGATCTGGGGCTGCTACCACGGCGCCCTGCTGGTGATCGAACGCCGCTTCAACCTCGGCGACGCCCCCGCCAGCCCCATCGCCCGCGCCGCCCGCCGCCTGCTGACGCTGATCCTCGTGGTGTTCGGCTGGGTCTTCTTCCGCTCAGCCGACCTCGGCCACGCCCTGTCGATGATCGGCCACATGCTGATCCCCGACTTCGGCGGCTTGGGCGACGTCGTGGAAAGCGCGCTGACGAACCAGCGAATGGTGATCCTGCTGCTGGCGCTGATCGTGTTCATCCTCCCAGCACACCCGGTGACCGGCCCGCTGCTGGAATCGTCCCGAAGCCGCGGGGCGACCGCACTGCGAATCGGAGTCATGACGGTGGGCCTGGTGTACGCGGCGATCTTGGTGGCTACCGGGACTTTCAGCCCGTTCCTGTACTACCAATTCTGATCTCGCGACGGGCTGGCGCGGGTAAGCTTCGTCCGTTGCCTAGCGGGAGGCCCGGAGACGATGACTGACGCGACCGAGCCGCCGGGGTTGGGGGCGACTCCGAATGTGATTCCGTACGTCGACTCGCATGACGGGCCGCGGCGGTTGCTCACGATCGATATTTCCCCGCACATTTTCCGGCCCGGGGCTTACGTTCCGTTCGCGGGGATCGACGGCAGGCAGTACGTCGTTTCCTGGGGTGCGGTGTCGTTCGAGATTCCCGCTGACCGCAACGTGCACGTCAGCGTACATCTGCAGAGCAACGGCGGGGCCGGGTTCACGCCGTCGCCGTTCGCGTCGATCATTTTGTACCCGAATCCGCTGCCGCAGCGGCTGGCTACTCAGTTCGCGCGGGAAGGCATGGGGGCGCTCGTACCGCTGCCGTAAGCCGTTCAGCGTTGGCCGTATCCCTTCAGTTTTTCCACCACGTGTTCGATTTCCGCTGGCGGCAGCAGGGTCGGCGTGCCGGCGGAGCGGGCCAGCAGCCACAGCTGGCAGACCCATTCCAATTGCTGCGCGCGGTGGTACGCACTCGACAACGTGTCGCCATACGTGATGGTGCCGTGGTTGGCCAGGAGGCAGCCGCGGCGGGCGTCCAGGGCTTGCAGCATCGCGTCGGCCAGTTCGGTGGTGCCGTAGGTCGCGTATGGCGCTACTCGGGCGGTGGGGCCGATTGTGGCGAGCATGTAGTGGATGGGCGGGACCTCGGTGACCAAAGTGGACACTGCGGTCGCGTACACCGAGTGCGTGTGCACTACCGCGTTGACCGGGGCGTTCTCCGGATCGGTGGCTCGGGTGTACACGGCCAGGTGCATCGGGAGTTCGCTCGTCGGCTTCAGGTCGCCGTCGGCGGGGTTGCCGGCTAGGTCCACCACGGGGATGTCGGCGGGGGTGAGAGCGGCGTAGTCGACACCGGTCGGGGTGACCGCGACCAGGTCGCCGGACCTGGCCGACACGTTGCCGGAGGTGCCGACGACCAAACCGTCCGCGGTCAGGCGGCGGGCGTACTCGCACACTGCGGCACGCTCGTTTTCCAGGATCATTCACAGCCTCCACAGTCCGCGCGCGGCAGACAGGGAAGCCTGGTAGTCGGCGTAACCGCGCTCGTATTCAGCCACATTTTCGGGCCGTGCCTCGACTGTTCGCGAGTTCGCGGCCCAGCGGTCCCGATCGTACGGCGTTCCCAGCGCGGCCGCGGCGGTGAGCACGGCACCGCGGGCACCGACGCCGGGATCGCTCGGGATCACGACCGGGCGGCCGAGTACGTCGGCGAAAATCTGCAGCCACTCGGGCGAGCGGACTCCGCCGCCGCAGGCGTAGAGCTGTCCGGACAGCCCGGCCGCTTCGAAGCAATGCCGTGCGGCGTAGGCGATCGACTCGCAGAGTGCCCGGACCAGATCAGCTCGGCCGGTTTCCAGGCTCAGCCCAGAGAACTGTGCCCGCGCGCCAGCGTCAACGAAGGGGGCGCGTTCGCCCGATACCGACAGGAACGGCAGCGCGCGTACCCCGCGAGCGCCTGGCTTGCTGCTCGCCAGGAGCGGGTCGATCTGCTCTACGCTGATGCCCAGCAACTCGCACGCCCAGTCGATACCGGCGGTGCCGACCATCGCGGGCATCGCGTGCAGGTACTCGTGTTCGTCCGGGGTGCACAGGAACATGCCCGCCGGTTCCGCATCGGGATCGAACGTGGGGTCGGCGGTGAGCACCTGGCAGGCGAGGGTGGTCCCGGCGGTGAGAATGCCGTCGCCGGGTTTCCGTACGCCCGCACCGATCGCGCTCGCCGGTAGGTCGAAAGGCCCTGCGGTGACTGGCAAACCGACGGGCAGACCGAGCAGATCGGCACCGCGCCGGTCGAGGCGGAACACCGACTTCGCCGGAGCGGGGTTGGCGAACAGGGAGCGGCGATGACCCAGACCGCAGGCCTCGATCGCACCGTCGTCGTAGCCGCGGGTGGCCGGGTTCAGGAACGGCAGCGAGGCATCCGAGACGTCCACGGTGATCTCGCCGGTGAGCCGCTGCAAGACCGCGTCCACGCAGTATCCGGCTACGGCGGCGCGGTCCAGCACCTCGGGCTCGTGAGTGTCCAAATAGGACATGATGGCGGCGGTGCAGCCGGGGAACATGCCGGAACCGGTGCGGCGGAAGACTTCCTTGGTCACGCCGTCGGCCTGCCATTTCGCGAGCACCGTGTTCGCCCGGCCGTCGAGCCACGAGATGGCCGGGTGCACCGCGGCACCCGACTCGTCGCGGAGCCAGAGCCCGTCGCCCTGTCCGGTCAACGCCAGCGCGGACACCGGTTCGGGCAGCGCGGCCGCGACCTCGCGCACGACCGTCGCGACCGTGCCGACGACCTGGTCGAGGTCCTGCTCGACCCGGCCGCCCGGAAGGTGGTGCACCTCGGACGGCGTGCACGCGCTCGCGATGGAGCTGCCGTCCTCGTCGAACACCACGGCCTTGGTGAGCGACGTTCCGATGTCGACCCCGACAATCACGGCCGTCGCTCCAGCACCTCGGGATTCGCGAGGTTGGCGAGCTGCTCGCCGCGGGCGTACCGGCCGACCTCGGCGGCGACGATCGTGGCCGCCCGCTCGGCGGTCTGCTTGCTCGCGCCGGCGAGATGCGGGGTCGCGATCACGTTGGGCGCATCGCGCAGTGCCCAGTCCGCTGGCGGCGGCTCGACGTCGTAGACGTCCAAAGCGAGCGCGCCGAGCCGGCCGGAACGCAGGGCCTCGGGCAGCGGGGCGTAGTCGAGCAGGCCGCCGCGGGCGGTGTTCACCAGTACCGCGCCCTGCGGTAGAAGGTCGAGCTTGCTCGCGTCGATGAGGTGCCGGGTTTCCTCGGTGAGCCGCGCGTGCAGGCTGACGACCCGGCTCTGCCGGAGCAGCTCGTCCAGCTCGACGAGCTGTGCGCCGTCTGCCTCGACGGCGGACCGGTTGGCATACGGGTCGGCGACCAGGACGTTCGCGCCGAACGCGACGAGCACCTTGGTGACCCGGGAGCCGATCGCGCCGTATCCGACGAGCCCGACCGTGGTGCCGCCCAGTTCGAGCCCGGCCTGGTCGTAGGCGTAGTAGTCGCCGCGCCAGGTGCCGGCGAGCAGTTCGGCCGAGGACGTCGAGATCCGCCGCATCGCGGCGAGGATCATGCCGACCGCGAACTCGGCCGCCGCGCCCGCGTTGCGTCCCGGCGCGTAGGTGACGGCGACCCCGGCCTCGGTGGCGGCGGCGAGATCGACGTTGACCGGCCCGCCCCGGCACACCGACACGAGCTTGAGCGCCGGAGCGGCGGCGAAGACCTGTTTGGTGAACGGAGCCATCTGCGTGACGACGGCCTCGGCACCGGCGAGTGCCTCGATCACCTGGTCTTCGGTACCGCTGGCCTCCAGCACGTTGCCGACCGGCCCGAACGGCTCGACCGGCCACGGCAGCGTCAGCTCGGCGACCTCGTGGTCGCCGCCAAGCTCCGCGCGGACGGCTCCGGCCAGCAGGCCGGGGCTGACGAAGTGGTCTCCCGCAGCGAGAATGTGCAACTCTGCTCCCTCACTCGCTCTGTGCCGATTGTGCGCCACATCCGGCGCTCAGGTCAGTGGGCGTTCTCGTATTCGGTGATGTGCGCGACCTTGGTCGCGCTGGCCGACGCCGGATCGAAGCGGTACCCGACCCATTCGGCCACGATTTTCTTCGCCACCTCGGGCCCGATCGCGCGGGCACCGAAGGTGATCACCTGGCAGTCGTTCGATTTGATCGACCGCTCGGCGGAGTACGAATCGTGCGCGACCGTCGCCCGGACGCCGGGCACCTTGTTCGCCGAGATCGCCATGCCGATGCCGGTGCCGCAGACGAGAACGCCGCGGTCCGCTTCGCCGCGGGCGATCGCCTCCGCCGCCGCGAGCCCCAGCAATGG
Organism: Amycolatopsis sp. WGS_07; assembly: GCF_045278895.1. NCBI lineage: Bacteria > Bacillati > Actinomycetota > Actinomycetes > Pseudonocardiales > Pseudonocardiaceae > Amycolatopsis > Amycolatopsis sp. WGS_07. The sequence continues at coordinate 2,182,161 of NZ_CP136053.1, forward strand.
ATACGCCCGGTCGTCCGCCGCGTCGGGCACGCCGAGATCGGTCACCTCGGTGACCCGCTCGTCGGCCTGAAGCAGATCGCGCAGCTGATTCTTCAGTTCGACCCCGGCGTTGTCCGCCGCCACCACGATGCGCATCAGTCCGCGCTCCTTTCCAGCTCCTCGCCGACAGCCGTGACCAGCAGCGAGAACGACACCGCACCTGGATCCGAATGGCCTTCGCTCCGCTGCGCGAGCCGCGCCGCGCGTCCCTTCGCCGGACGCAAGTGCGCGGTCTCCTGAGCGGCTACGGCCGCGGCTCCAGCGGCTTTCCGCCATGCCTGCACTACCTCCGAGCCCGCTTGCTCCCGCAGCGTGGCCCGGAACGGCTCGATCGCGTCGAGCATTGTCTTGTCGCCCGGTTCGGCCTTGCCCAGCTCGCAGAACGCCCGCACCGCGCCGTCGACCGCGTCCGCGAGCATCGCCGTGGTGATGTCCTCGGCGGCCGCCCCGCTCAGACCGGCCCCGGTTTCCGCCAGCAGCACGCCGTACAACGCGCCCGAGGCACCGCCAGCGGCATCGGCGAACGCGGTGCCGGCCGCGAGCAGCGCACCGGAGATCGTGTCCGGTTCGCGGCGCGCCGCGGCGACGGCGGCACGCATCCCGCGGGTCATGCCGAGGCCGTGGTCGCCGTCCGCGGCCACCGCGTCGAGCCTGCCCAGCTCGGCCTCGTTCTCCTCGATACTGCGCAAGGCCGCGGTGAGCACCCGGTCGACGATGCTGGTCCCCGGGTCCTCCTCGGTCAGCAGTTCGTCCACTGTGGACTCAAGGTCGACCGTGGTCAGCTCGGCCCCGCTGGTGCGGTAGCCCGGGGTGTCGCACGGCGCGGCGTACAGCTCGGCCAATTCGTCGTCCAGCACCAGGATCGACAGCGAAACCCCGGCCATGTCGAGCGACGTGACGAACTCGCCGACCTCGGAGTGCACTGGGCTGAGCCCGGCTTGGGCCAGCCGTTCGTGCACCCGGGTGTAGGTGACGAACATTTCCTCGTATTTGGTGCGGCCGAGCCCGTTCACCAGCACGACCACGCGGCCGTCGCCGGCGGGCAGCTCCGGCAGGAGCCCGTCGACCAGTTCGTCGGCCAGCTCCGCCGCGGACAACCGGCCCACCGTGCGCACACCCGGTTCGCCGTGAATTCCGAGGCCCAGCTCCATTTCCTGGTCCGCGACGGTGAACAGCGGCGCGTCCGCACCGGGCAGCGTGCAGCCGCCGAACGCGACGCCGAACGTCCGCGTGCGAGCGTTCGCCTTCGCCGCGACCTCGTGCACCGCGTCCAGGTCGTAGCCGCGTTCCGCCGCCGCACCGGCGATCTTGAAGACCAGGAAGTCGCCCGCCACGCCGCGACGGCGCTCCGGTTCAGTCGCCGGGCCGCTCGCGATGTCGTCGGTGACCAGGATGGTGCGGCTCGGAATGCCTTCCGCCGCCAGCCTCCGGGCCGCGAGCCCGAAGTGGAGCACATCGCCCTGGTAGTTGCCGAATCCGAAGAGGACGCCCGCGCCGTTGTCCGCCGCCCGCGCCGTGCGGTAGACCTGCTCGGCGCTCGGACTCGTGAACACGTCGCCGACCACCGCGCCATCCGCCAGGCCAGGGCCGACAAGACCGGCGAACGCCGGATAGTGGCCGCAACCGCCGCCGATCACGACCGCGACCTTCGGGCTCGCCGGGGCCTCGCGGCGAACGACGCCGTAGGCATCCGGCACCTTCTGCACCGTGCGGCCGTACGCGGTGACGAACCCGTCCAGCCACTGCCGCTTGAACGTGTCCGGGGAACCCAAGGTGGTCATGGTTCAGTCCTTCGCAGCCACCGGCTCGCCGGCCAGGTAGGCCAGGAGCTTCAGTCGGACGTCGTCATTGCTCTCGGCCACCGCGCTGGCCAGCTCCAGCGCGTCCGGCTTCGGCGGGTACGTGGGATTGGGCAGCGCGATCACGGTGAGCCCGGCCGCGGCCGCCGCCCGGATGCCGTTGCTGGAGTCTTCGACCCCGAGGCATTCGCTGCCCGATTTGCCGAGCCGGGCCGCCGCTTCCAGGTACACGTCCGGGTTCGGCTTGCCCCGCGCCACCTCGGCACTGGACACCGTCGCGGAGAACTCGCCGGTGAGCTGGTGCTTCTCGAGCACCGCGTCGATCACCCTCCGGGCCGCCGACGACGCGAGCGCGACCGGGACCCGCTCGCTGACCTCGCGCACCATCGCGCCCGCACCGGGCAGCAACGGAGCCTCGCCCGCGTCGATCGAGGCGATCATGCCGTCGACCACCGCGCGCTCCACCTCGTCCGCCTGGTCCGGCACCCCGCACCGACGGGCGAGATAACCGGCCCATTCGGGCGCGCTCATGCCTTGCACCGAGGCCGTGTCCTCCGCCGTCCACTCGACCTGGTGACGGGCGGCGAAAGCGACCCAGTTCTCCTCCCAGAGGTGTTCACTTTCCACCAGGACACCGTCGAGGTCGAACACCACCGCGTCGAGAGTCATCCACCAGATCCCTTCAGAGAGCGAGCCCGTTTCACACGAGCAATGTTAAGTTAACAGCGACAGTGAGAAGTTCGCAAGGGTGTTCACACGAGGAGGACACAAGTGGGTGCACGTCTGCTGCTGGCGAGGCACGGACAGACCGAATGGCACGCGGAGAACCGGTACGCGGGCACCAGCGAGGTGGCGCTGACCGAGGAAGGGCTCCGTCAAGCCGACGCGCTGGCCGCGTTCGCGCGCCGGGTGAAGCCGGACGGGCTGTTCTGCTCTCCGCAACGACGTGCCCGCCGCACGATCGAACCGACAGCCGAGGCGCTTGGCCTAGTCCCGGAAGTGGTCACCGACCTGCGGGAAACCTACTTCGGGATCGCCGAGGGCCGCACCCGCGACGAGGTGCGCCAGACCGATCCGGAGGCGGTCGAGCGCTTCCTCGCCGACCCGATCGCCGGCGCGTTCCCCGGTGCCGACGATCCGGCCGAAGCGGCCGAGCGCGGGGCCCGCGCGATCCGGGCGATCGCCGCCGCGACCAGCGGAACCGCACTGGTCGTCGCGCACAACACGCTGCTGCGGCTCACCCTGTGCCAGCTGCTCGGCATCCCGTTGTCCCGCTACCGCAGCGTGTTTCCCCGCCTGGACAACGCGGCGGTCACCGAACTGGAGGTGAGTGGTGACCGAACCGCACTGGTGCGCTTCAACCTCCCAGTCGAACCGCGATAATCACGGCATGTCGAGCGAAAAGCCTGCCTCCCACCCCCGCGAGAACCGTCAGCAGAGGCTGACCGAGCACGTGTTCAAGCAGGGCTCGGCGACCATCGGCGAGCTGGTGGACCTGCTCGGCGTCAGCATGATGACGGTGCACCGGGACATCGACGAACTGTCCCGGCGCGGCCTGGTCCGGAAGTACCGCGGCGGGGTCTCGGCGATGCCGTCGACGGTGTTCGAGAGCAATGCCGAGTACCGGATGAACGCGCACGTCGACGCCAAACGGGTGATCGCGATGCACGCGGTGGAGCAGGTCGAGCCCGGGATGTCGGTGCTGCTCGACGACTCCACGAGCGCACTCGCGCTGGCCAGGCTCCTGGTCGAGGTGACGCCGCTGACCGTGGCGACGAATTACCTCGCCGCGATCGACGCGCTCAAGAACGTGCACGAACTGCGGCTGATCTGCATCGGCGGGGACTACTCGCCCACCCACGACTCGTTCCTCGGCATGCAGAGCATCGAGTCGATCGAGCGGCTGTCGGTGGACATCGCGTTCGTGTCCACCTCGGCGATGACCACGTCGATGAGCTTCCACCAGGAGCCCGAGATCGTGATGATCAAGCGGGCCATGCTGGCCAGCGCGCGGCACAAGGTGCTGCTGATGGACCACAGCAAGATGAACCGCACCGCGCTGCACCGGCTCGCGCCGCTGGACGACTACGACCTGCTGATCGTGGACGAGGAAGCCGATCCGCACTACGTCGACGAGCTGCGCGGCCGGGTCGAGGTGCAGGTCGCGGAAGATCCCGACAACTGATCGACTTCATAACACTCTTGCGTGCGAAGTTCACACGGTCCATGATACGTTCGATCTCGACGTCATGGAGGCGTGTATGAACGAGTCGGCAACAGCGGAGTTGCCCAAGACGGGCTTCGGGCGCTTGCTCACGAAATGGGGGCTGCCCGCACCCCTGTTCCTTGGCTATGTCGGACTGCTCCTGTTCATGATCGGCGACGGGGTGGAGTCCGGCTTCATCGCGCCGTACATGGCGGACAACGGCGCGGGCACGGAGATCAAAGCGTCGTACGTGATCACCGTGTACGGCGTCGCCGTGATGCTGGCGTCGTGGCTTTCCGGCGCGCTGTCCGAACTGTGGGGACCACGGCGGGTCATGATCATCGGGCTGGCCATCTGGCTGGTGTTCGACGCGCTGTTCCTCACGCTCGGCCTCGCCGGCGGGAACTACGCGGCGATGCTGATCTGCTACGGCATCCGCGGATTCGGCTATCCGATGTTCGCGTTCGGGTTCCTGGTGTGGATCACCGCGGTGGCCCCGGTCGCTCGGCTCGGTGCGGCGGTCGGCTGGTTCTACTTCGCCTTCACCGGCGGCCTGCCCACGCTCGGCGCGCTCGTCGCGAGCTTCACCAACCCGCTGTTCGGCCACTACGGCACGCTGTGGGTCGCGGTCGTGCTGCTCGGAGCGGGCGGACTGGTGGCGGTGCTCGGCGTCCGGCAGCGCACGGGATACCGCAGGCTCGCGCCGCCGGACGTGAAACCGGTGCAGAGCCTCGTTTCCAGCGTATCGATCGCGTGGAAGAAGCCGCGGGTCGGCGTCGGCATGATCGTGCGCGTCATCAACACCGCGCCGGAGTTCGGCATGCTGGTGTTCTTCCCGACGATCTTCATTTCGCAGATCGGCTTCGGCGAGAGCCGCTGGCTGCTGCTGGTGTCGGTGATCTACGGGACGAACATCTTCTTCAACCTGATCTTCGGCGTGCTGAGCGACCGGATCGGCTGGCGCACCACGATTTTCTGGTTCGGCGCGATCGGCTGTGCGATCTCGATCCTGCTGCTGTACTTCGTCCCGGTCGCGATGGGTGCGCAGTACTACTGGCTCGCGCTGATCGTCGGCGCGCTCTACGGTGCGACGCTTGCCGGGTTCGTGCCGATCTCCGCGCTGTTGCCGTCGCTGGCCCCGGAGCACAAGGGCGGCGCGATGGCCCTGCTGAACCTCGGCGCGGGCGCGGCGGCGTTCGTCGGGCCGGCGATCGTGTCGCTGTTCCTCGGTCCGGCCGGTGCCGCCGGGGTGGTCATCATCTTCGCCGCGCTGTACCTGGTGGCCGCGGTGCTGGTGCGATTCCTGAAGCTGCCCGCGGAAACCGAGAAAGCACTCGCGAGCGACGCCAGCCTGCAGGATGTCGAAGAAAGGGTCAGCACGGCGTGAACGAGCAGGTCTCGGTCGGCATCGACGTCGCCACCGCGGGGGTTCGCGCCTTCGCGGTGCGCGGCGGCTCGGTCCTCGCCACCGCATCGGCGTCGCTGCCGGCGCCGGTGCGCGCGGGCGGTGGCCGCAGCGAACAGGATCCGTCGGCGTGGTGGCCCGCGGTCGGTTCGGTGCTGAGCGAGGTCACTGCCGCGTTGCCTGGACGCGGCGCGGAAGTCTCGGCGGTGGCGATCGCGGCGACGTCCGGAACGATCGTCGGAGTCGATGCCGCGGGAGAGCCGGTCGCTCCCGCGTTGATGTATGACGATCGGCGCGGCGCGGAGTACAACGCGAAAGCCGTGGAACTCGGGGCCGACCGGTGGCGGAAACTGGGTTCGGGTATCTCGCCGACCGCGGCGCTCGGCCGGATCGCTTGGCTGGCCGAACATACCGAGGCGGTCGCCGTGCGGCACACGCCGGAGATGATCGCGGCGAAGCTGACCGGACATCCGGTCGCGGCGGATTGGTCGCACGCGCTCAAAAGCGGCTATGACCCGCTGGCCGAGGAATGGCCGTCCGAGGTGTTCGCCGGATTGGGCGTGCCGGACGGGATGTTGCCGCCGGTGGTCGCGCCGACGCGCGTGCTCGGCGAGGTTGCGGTGCCGACGGCCGGGTTGCCCGCTGGCTGCCTGGTGGTGGCGGGCATGACGGACGGGTGCGCGGGACAGCTGGCCGCGGGCGCGGTCGAGCCGGGGCGGTTCGTCGGGATTCTCGGGACGACCTATGTCCTGAAGGGAGTCACGGAGTCGCTGGTACCGGATCCCACCGGGGTCATGTACAGCCATCGGCATCCGGATGGCTGGTGGTTGCCGGGCGGCGCGTCGAACACCGGCGGGGAGTCCGTTTCGGACAGTCCCCGGCTGGCCGAGCTGGATGCCGCGGCCGCTGCCCGTGGTCCGGCTGAGGTGGTGGCGTTTCCGTTGCGACGCAAGGGGGAACGCTTTCCCTTCGCGCACGGTGACGCGACGGGGTTCGTGCTCGGCGACCCAGTGGACGAGGTCGAGTTGCATCGGGCTCGGCTGGAGGGAGTTGCCTTCCTCGAGCGGCTCGCCTTGGACCACTTGCGGCGGCTGGGCGTGCCGGTTCGCGAACCGCTTCTCGCGGCAGGCGGCGGCAGCAAGAGTCCACTGTGGACTCGGATTCGGGCTGCCGTGAGCGGGCTTGGCTTGCGGGTGGCCGCTCAGGCGGAAACGGGATACGGCGCGGCGTTGCTCGCGGCGGCTGGGTGCGCGCCGGGAGGTCTGAGTGCGGTGTGCGAGGGAATGCCGGTGGGGTCGCTCGTCGAGCCGGAGCCGGGTGAGGCGGCGGCGATGACGGCTTCGTACCAACGGTTTTGCCGGGAGCTGCGGGACCGTGGCTGGATTGACGACGAGCTGTTCACGGTGGCGGCGGGGTGATGCCGAGCGGAGCTTGGTGGTACGCGGACGCGTTCTGGGCCTGAATCGTCGAGACCCAGAACGCCGGGGAGTCACTCCGCGATCGCCACGGTGTTTTCGTGGTCAGGCGCGCGGGTGACCAGGACCGTCAGGAGGAGGCCGCACGTGGTCAAGCCCGCGGCGACGAGGTAGATGGGCTTGGGGCCGGCAGCCGAGTCGGCGATGAGGCCGCCGAACAGGCCGGCGCAGGCGGCGGCGACCTGGTATCCGGAGGCGTTGACGGCCATGGCCAGCGTCGGAGCTTCGGCGGCGGTCGCCATCACGCGTGCTTGCATGCCGGGGATGATCGCGAAGCCGAGAAGGCCGATCGCCACGACTGCCACCACGGTGAAGGTCTCGGAGGTGGCGACGAACCAGCTGCCCACCAGGATCGCGGCCAGCAGACCGAGGAGAAGGGGCTGGAACAGCCGCGGGTTGCGGTCGTAGAGCGTGCCGCCGACGAGGTTTCCGATCGTCGCGCCGATGCCGTAGGCGAGGAGCAGAAGCGGCAGCCGGGCGGCCGGATGTCCGCCCAGATCCGTGAGCAGCGGGGCGAGGTAGCTGAACACCATGAGTGCCCCGACGTTGCCGATCGCGGTGATGGCCAGCGCCATCAGCACCGGACGGCGGCGCAGCATCCGCAATTCCGAGAGCGCCGAGGTCCGGTTCTCCTCACGAGGTGAGGCGAGCTGCCAGAACACCAGGCCAAGACCGATCAGACACGCCACGGCGATCACCGCGAACGTCGCGCGCCAGCCCCACTGACTGGCGATCTGGGTGCCGATCGGTGCTCCGAGGATCATGGCCACGTTCATCCCGAACGCCAGCCGGGCAACCATGGTCCCGGCTCGCTCCGGTGGCGCGGAGGTCACCGCGATCACGATTGCCTGCGCGAAGAAGGTCGAGGTCACCAGCGCGGTGACCACCCGAGCCGCCAGCAGCAGCGAGAAATCGGGAGCGACAGCGGAAACCGCGTTCCCCACAACCGCGACGGCCAGCAGGACAAGCATCAGCCGCTTCCGGTCGATCCCGGCAGTCAGCGCGGTCAGCAGCGGGCCGCCGATGATCATGCCGAGGGCGTACGCCGTGACCAGCAGCCCCGCGGTACCGACGGTGACGTGAAGGTCGGCGGCGACCTCGGGCAGGATTCCGGCCACCACGAACTCGCCGGTCGTAATGCTGAAGACGCAGAACATGAGAATGGCTAGTCGAAGCATGCTCGCACGCTAAACTCTCACGTCGACGTGAGAGTCAAGTCAAGCAGCGAGGGAACCCAGGTGAAGATCGGAGAGCTGGCACACCGGACCGGAGTCAGCGTGCGAGCGCTGCGCTACTACGAGGAAAAGGGCGTCCTGAGGCCGGATCGAACGCCCAGCGGGTACCGGATCTTCGCCGACTCGGATGTCCGCAAAGTGGCACACATCCAGACCCTCCTCGCGGCCGGCCTCGGCATGGACCTCATCGGCGAAATCCTGTCCTGTATGGCAGGCGAGTCGCTGCTGCTGGACGCCTGCCGCGAACGACTCGAAGCAGAGCGTCGCCGGATCACCGGCGACATCGACCAACTCGTCCACACCCGGTCGCTGCTCGACAACCTGCTCGCAACCACGAATGCCGTGTCATCGCAAGCGTCCTGACGCACCGGCACCGGTCAGGAGCGGCCCGCGCGAGGACGGCCGGGGCGGCGGCCGTTGCCGTTGCCACTGCGCGGGGTCGGCGGTTCCGCGGGGTCGGCGGGCGACTGTGCGTCCGGAGTTGATGCTGGGCGCGGAGTTGGCTGGGGCAGGGCAGGTGCCTCAGCCGACGCAGGCGCGTCAGACGAAGCCGGCGCGTCAGCTGAAGCGGCGGCTTCCTCTTCCTGCGTACCGAGGAAGCGCAACGCCTCCTGCACCGCCTCGTTGGTGGCGGCGATCCGGTCGGCGACCTTGGTGCGGAGGTCGAGGGCCAGGGTGCGCGATTCGGTGGCTTCGGTTTGCTTCTGGAGAGCGTCGGCGAGGGCGGTTTCGGCCTGTGCCTTCTTGACGGCGATCTCTTCCGACGCTCGGCGGTCGGCCTCGGCGCGGAGTTTGGCGGCCTCGGCTTCAGCGGCGGCGTCAGTTTCGGCGCGGACTCGGGCCGATTCCTCGTCGGCGGCGAGGCGGGCGGCTTCGGCGGCGGCGTCTGCCTCGGCGCGGGCCTTGGCAGCGGCCTCGTCGGCTTCGGTGCGGACGCGGAGAGCTTCGGCGTCCTTCTCGTCGCGGATGCGGCGGGCTTCGGCGTCGGCGACGGTACGGGCGTGCTGGGCTTCGGCATCTGCCTTGGCTCGGGCTTCCGCGGCGGCTTCGTCGGCCTGGGTGCGAGCGGCCAGCGCGGCCTGGTCTGCTTCGGCGCGGGCGGCAGCAGAGAGTTCGTCGGCTTCGGCTCGGGCGCGGTCGGCGGCTCCGGTGCGGGCGGCGATCTCGGCGTCCGCGGCGGCGGTGCGCGTGGCGATGTCTTCGTCAGCCGCGGCGGTACGGGAAGCGATATCCGCGTCCGCGGCAGCGGTGCGCGTGGCGATGTCCTCATTAGCCGCAGCCGTGCGCGACGCAATGTCCGCGTCGGCCGCAGCCGTGCGCGTAGCGATGTCTTCGTTGCCCGCCTTGAGCCGGGCTTCCAGGTCCGCCAGGCGGGTCGCGATCTCCTCGTCGGCGGCGGCCGTGCGCTTGGCGATGTCCGCTTCGGCAGCGGCGATCCGGGATTCCAGATCCGCTTGCCTGGCGGCCAGGTCCTTCTCCGCGGCCGCGACCCGGGCGTCCAGCGCCTCGGTGCGGGCGGCCAAGTCGGCCTGGGTTTCGGCTAGCAGCCGCTGGCGTTCGGCCTCTGCCTCTTTGGCCGCTTTGTCCGCTGCCCGTTGGGTTTCGTGCGCGTACCGGTCGGCTTCGGCGCGGGTCGAGGTCGCGTCGGCGTCCGCTGAGCGGCGGAGGTCGGCGATCTCCTCCTCGGCCAGTTGCACCATCATCCGCACGCGTTCGGAGATCGCGCCGGCTCCTGCCGGGCTCGAGGTGACGCGGACGAGCGCGGCCTTCGCCTCCGACAGTTCAGCCTGGGCCGTCGTCAGGGCCTTCGTCAGCTCTCCCGCGGTCGCGACTGCCTCGTCGCGGCCGTGCGAGGTCGTGCTGAGTTCGCTGGTCAGCTGGGCTATGCGGGCGTCGACCTGATGGGGGTCGTATCCCTTCCGGGTAACAGCGAAGGCGGGGTGCTGCGGCTTTTCGGGCGCGACCATCGGGCCACCTTAGTGAGCAAGGCACCTTCGGCACGTACCGCCAAACGGCTGCATTACGAAGCGCCAAACCCGACGTCACGCATGGCATCCTGTCCCCTCGACCTACCGCGCGGGCGAACGGGGCAGACGTATGGACCTTTCAGCCATCGCAGCCGACCTGGCCGCGCACTGGCACGTGTACGCGACGATGCCCTTCATCGCGGCGCTCATCGGCTACCTGACCAAACGCGTCGCGATCGAGATGATGTTCCGGCCGCTCGAGTTCCGCGGCATCCGGCCGTTCCTCGGCTGGCAGGGCGTCATCCCGGCCAACTCGCGGCGGATGGCCACCACCGCGGTCGACCTGCTGACCAAGAATCTCCTCGACCCGCGCGAGGTCTTCGCCCGGCTCGATCCGGAGGAAATGGTCGCGCAGCTGGAAGAACCGCTGCTGAAGGCGGTCGACGAGGTCACCCGCGAGGTGCTCGAGACCTACCAGCCGCGGCTGTGGGAAATGCTGCCCGCCCGCGCGCAGCAACTGCTGGTGGACCGGGTCCGCGCGCAGGCGCCCGAGGTGGTCAAGCGGCTGATGCGGGAAGTGTCGTCGAACGTGGACGAAGTACTCGACGTCAACGACATGCTGATCAACGCCATGGTCCGGGACAAATCGCTCACCTGCCGGCTGATCCGCGAGGTCGCCGCGCCCGAGTTCCGGTTCATCGCGCGCAGCGGGATCGGCTTCGGATTCGTCATCGGGCTCGTCCAGCTGATCGCGTGGGCGTTGACCAAACAGCCGGTGATCATGCCGATCTTCGGTTTCGTCACGGGCTTCGTCACGGACTGGCTCGCACTCAAAATGATCTTCTACCCGCGTCAGCCGCGCCGGTTCCTGTTCTTCACGTGGCAGGGCATGTTCCAGAAACGCCGCGCGCAGGTCGCCGCGGACTACGGCGCGTTGATCGCGGAAGAAGTCCTCACCGCGGGGAATGTCCTCGAAGCTGTCCTAACTGGACCGCGGGCGGACAAGCTGTTCGCGCTCGTCACGCGGGAGGTCCAGCGGACCGTCGACGCGCAGGCCGGTCTCGCGAAGCCACTGGTCGCGCTGGCGGTCGGCGGGCGCGAGTACCAGCAGATGAAACAGGCTGCGGCGGAGAAGGCCATCGCGTATCTGCCGGAGACCGTCAAACACGTCGAGAGCTACGCGACGGACGCGCTCGACGTCCGCAACACCATCGTCGAGAAGATGCAGCAGCTGACCCCGCTGGAGTTCGAGGGCATCCTCCGGCCGGCGTTCAAACAGGACGAATGGAAGCTGATCGCGGTCGGCGCGGTGATCGGCGGGCTCGTCGGCGAACTGCAGGTGCTGCTCTTGCTCCACTGACGCGCGGGTTACCGTTCCGGTGAGCGACACGGAGGGGACGCGCGTGCACACTTTCGCCGAGCACTGGCCGGTGTACGTCTCCATGCCGTTCATCGCGGCACTCATCGGCTACGTCACCAAACGCGTCGCCATCGAGATGATGTTCCGGCCGCTCGAATTCGTCGGTCTCAAACCCTTCCTCGGCTGGCAGGGCGTGCTGCCCGCGAACGCCGAGCGGATGGCGACCACCGCGACCGAAATGCTCACCACCAATCTCGTCGATCCGCAGGAGATCTTCGCCCGGCTCGACCCGGCGCAGGTCGCGAAGGAGATCGAACAGCCGCTGCTGCGCGTGGTCGAGGACGTCACCCGCGAGGTGATGGAGACCTATCAGCCGAGGTTGTGGGAAATGCTGCCGTCCGGCGCGCAGCAACTGCTGCTGAAACGCGTCCAGGCGGAGGCGCCGCGGGCGATCACGAAGATCATGCGCGAGATTTCCCAGAACATCGAGGACGTGCTCGACCTCAAGCACATGGTCGTCACGAACCTGGTGCGCGACAAGGCTTTGCTGAACCGGTTGATCCGCGACATCTCGCGGCCGGAAATGCGGTTCATCGCGCGGTCGGGCATCTGGTTCGGGTTCATTCTCGGGTGCGTGCAGCTGCTGGTCTGGACACTGACGCGGTCGCCGATCGTGCTGCCGCTGTTCGGGCTCGGGATCGGCTGGCTGACCGACTGGCTCGCACTCAAAATGATCTTCCTGCCGCGCGAGCCGAAACGGTTCTTCGGCTTCTACAACTGGCAGGGCGTGTTCCAGAAGCGCCGCGACGAGGTGGCCGCCGACTACGGCGACATGATCGCGCGAGAGATCATCACCGTGCCGAACCTGCTGGAAGCCGTGCTGCGCGGGCCGAAAGCCGACCGGCTGTTCTCGCTGATCAGCCGCGAGGTGCAGAAGACGATCGACGCGCAGGCGAGCGTCGTGAAGCCGTTCGTCGCGATCGCGGTGGGTACCAAGCGGTTCCAGGAAATGAAGCAGGTCGCCGCCGCGAAGGCCGCCGAGCGGGTGCCGGACACCATCCGGCACGCGGAGACGTACGCGGTGAACGCGCTCGACGTCCGCAACACGATCGTGGACCGGATGCGCCGGCTCAGCCCGCTCGAATTCGAACAGCTGCTGCGGCCCGCGTTCCGGCAGGACGAATGGAAGCTGATCGCGGTCGGCGCGGTGATCGGCGGGCTCGTCGGCGAACTGCAGGCGTTGCTGCTCCTCGGCTAGCACACGCGATACGGTTTCCTTCCGGAACGGGGAGGAGACCCGGGTGGACGCGGTGCTGGACGATCTCGCGCGGCACTGGCCGGTGTACGTCTCGATGCCGTTCGTCGCCGCGCTGATCGGCTACGTCACCAAGCGCGTCGCGATCGAGATGATGTTCCGCCCGCTCGAATTCATCGGCATCCGGCCGGTTTTCGGCTGGCAGGGCGTGGTGCCCAAGCACGGCGGCCGGATGGCCGCGATCGCCACCGACCTGCTCACCTCGAACCTGCTCGACATCAACGAGGTCTTCGCCCGCGTCGACCCGGTGATCATCACCCGCGAACTCGAACAGCCGCTGCTGCGCGCGGTCGACGGGATCGCCCGCGACGTGCTCGAACAGCATCATCCGCGGCTGTGGGAGGTCATGCCCACGATCGCGCAGGAATTGCTGATCAAACAGGTGCAGGCGAGCACGCCGCAGCTGGTGCGGGAGTTCCTGGACGAGGTCCGCGACAACCTGGACGACGTGCTCGACGTCCGGCACATGACGGTCGAACGGCTCACCCGCGACCGGGCGCTGCTGGTCCGGCTGATCCGCGAAACCTCGCGGCCGGAGATGACGTTCATCGCGCGCGCCGGGATCGTGTTCGGGTTCGTGCTCGGTCTCGTCCAAGCGCTGGTGTGGGCGCTGACCCGGCAGCCGCTGGTGCTGCCGATCTTCGGCGGCGCGATCGGGCTGTTCACCGACTGGCTGGCGATCAAGATGATCTTCCTGCCGCGCGAGCCGGTCCGGCTGGGCCGGGTGATCCTGCAGGGCAAGTTCCAGCGGCGCCGCGCCGAGGTGGCCCGCCAATACGGCGAACTGGTCGCCAACGAGGTGCTGACCGTCCCGAACCTGCTCGACGCCCTGCTGCGCGGCCCGAAGTCGGACCGGCTCGTGGCGATGGTCGAACGCGCCGTCGGGCACGCGGTGGACGCGCAGGTCAGCGCCGCGAAACCGGTGGTCGCGCTCGCTGTCGGGACGCAGCGGCTGCAGGAGATGAAGCACGCCGCGGCGCAGCGGGCGCTGGCCGAACTGCCGCTGACCGCGCGCTACGCCGAGGGGTACCTGACCGAGGCGATGGACGTCGCGAAGATGGTCGAGCAGCGGATGCTCGCGCTCACGCCGCTGGAGTTCGAGGGCTTGCTGCGGCCGGCGTTCCGGCAGGACGAATGGAAGCTGATCGCGGTCGGCGGCGTGATCGGGTTCCTCGTCGGCGAACTGCAAGTCCTCCTCATGCTCGGCTGACTTTTCGGCGGTTGTTCGCGCCAGCCTCACTCGAACTGACTAACGTGAGGGCGTGTCCGAGCCACCACAGCTGCCCGCTGTCCACGAGGCCTACCTGCCCCGCGAGCACGCGCTGCATCGCCCGAGGCACGGCAAACGACAGCTGACCGCGCTGATCAGCGCCCTGTTGTTCTTCGTGACCCCGACCATGCTGTGGGTCGTCGGGGTCCGGCCGAGCGAGATCGAGAACCACAAGCTCGCCGGGTTCCCCAGCATCGGCGAGGGCTTCAGCTTCTTCACCAACCTCCCCAAATGGGCGACCGATCAGCTGTCGTTCCGCGCGGCCGCGATCAACGCGGCGAACGGGATCAGCGAGGGCGTCTTCGGCGAGGCCGCCCCGCTCGACCAGGGTTCGGCGTCGAACACCGGCCCGATCCCGGCTCCGCCGCTGCAACAGCCGGGCACGCCGAACACGGGTCCGTCGCTGCCGAGCGGACCGGGGTCCAGCCAGGCCGGATACCGCAAGGTGGTGCAGGGCTCCGACGGCTGGCTGTACTACGGCTACGACTCCGAAGCGAAGTGCACGCCGACCCAGGACGTCGACACGACGATGAAGCGAATCGACGAACTGCGCGCGGCGGTCGAGGCGTCCGGCCGGAAGTTCGTGTTCGTGGTGACGCCGGACAAGACGACGATGGTGCCGCAGTTCCTGCCCGCCAGCTATCCGGGCAAGGAATGTTCGCAGGCCGCTTCGCCGAACGACTGGTACAAGATCACCACCGAAGGACACTCGCTCGACCTGCGCCCGCAACTCGCCGCCGAAGCGGCCCGGGTCGGCCATCCGATCTACGCCCCCAACGACACGCACTGGCGCGACGAAGGCGGCCTCGTCCTCACCCGAGCGCTCGCCGACACGATCAAGCCAGGGACCACGAACAGCTGGCTGAGCGCCCCGGACGGCCAGTACGACGCGGTCGCGGACCTGCCGCTGCTGCTCGGCCAAACCGGCGTCAAGACGAACACCCGGTACAACCTGCGCCCGGACGGCGTCACCGACCGCGCGGGCGAATTCGTCGGCAGCATCGACCAGCCGGTGCACCGCTCGGCTCCGCCCATCGTCGGCACGATCGACCAGCCGACCCTGATCTACGGCGACTCGTTCAGCCTCGCGTCGTCGCGGTATCTGGAGGCGGCGTTCACGAATCTGACCTATCTGGCGTATTCGACGGACAAGACGCCGCAGTCGCAGGCGGTGGACCAGTTCGTGAACTCGCACGTGGTGGTGTTGCAGGCGGTGGAGCGGAACGTCTCGGGCGGGCTGGTGCCGTTCACCGACGAGGGGTTCATCGCGGCGGTGAAGGACGCGCTGGCGAAGCATCCGATCCGGTAGGGGACGGGTAGGTGCCGCGGTGTGCCAGCAGGTCGGCCAGGTGCTGGTCGCTCCACTCGCGCATGGCGTCGATGACGGGCAGGAGGCTGCGCCCGAGGTCAGTCAGCTCGTAGGTGACGTGGGGCGGATTGGCCTGGTGGTCGGTGCGGCTGACGAGACCGTCGCGGGTCATGTCGCGCAGGGTTTCGGCGAGGACCTTGGCGCTGCTGGCACCCAAGGTTTGCCGGAGCTGACTGAAGCGGAGCGGGCCGTCCAGCAACGCGACGACGACCATTCCGGTCCACTTCCCGCCGACCCGGAAAGGGAATGCGGCCATCGGGCATGCCGGGTCTATCCGGGTGCCGTGCCGGGCGTCGGGAGCCATCTTCGCTCGCCTCCGGTTTCGTTGCGGTAACCAGTTGCCCGTGGATACCGTCCAGCTCATGGTGCCCGAACAGCGAAACAGCCCGCTCGTGGTTTTCGGCGCTGGCGGCCGCGCCGGGCTCGCCATGGTCACCGAGGCGTTGCGGCGTCGCCGCCCGGTGCTCGCCGTCGTTCGGGACCCGGCGCGGCATTCCGGATTGGCCGCCCTCGGGGAGGAGGTCACGGTCGTCGCGGGCGATCTGACCGACTCGGACAGCGTCGCGGCCGTGTTGCCTGGCGACGTCGCCGCGTTGGTGAATGCGGTGACGCCGTTCAGTGCCCCGCCTGAATCCTTCGAAGACTTCGATCCTGACTACTTCGTGCGTCTGGTCGAGAATCTCGCTCAAGCCGCGCGGGGAACCCGGGTGATCGAAATCGGTCTCGCCGCGACTCTCCGCACCGGCAGCGGCCGGGTGTTCGAGGACGCCTCGGCCTTTCCGGCTTTCTTGCGTCCCTTCGCCGAGGCCCGGATGAAAGGCTTGGCCGCCTGGCGTGCGCAGGCATCGACGGACTGGCTGGTCGTCACGCCACCGCCCGGGTTGTCGCTCGAAGCACCGGCGACCGGCGAGTATCGGCTGGCCGGGGACGTGCTCGAGGTCCGCTCAGCGAACGTCCCACTGTCCTATGCGGACCTGGCGACCGCCGTCCTCGACCAGATCGAGGCACCGACCTTCTCGCGCCAGCAGGTGTCCGTCTACCGCTAGCCGACCGGAACCGCGGTCACTGCCGCCGGGGTCGTCCGCACCCCGCGCCGGCGGTCGCGGACCCACGCGATCACCCGGCACACCAGGTAGATCAAGAACGAAATCGACGTCACGAACGCGCTCACCGGCAACCCCGGGGCCAGCGACAGCACGATGCCGCCCAGTGCGGCGACCTCCGCGAACACCACCGACAACACCGTGGCGCGCAACGGGCTCGCTGTCACCCTGGCCGCAGCCGCGGCGGGGGTCACCATCAGCGCGACCACCAGCAGCGACCCGACCACCTGCACGCTCAACGCCGTCGCGACACCGACCAGCAGGGAAAACAGCACCGTCAACGTCTTGACCGGCACGCCGCGTGCCTCGGCCACCGAACGGTCGACGCTCGCGAACAGCAGCGGCCGGTAGATCAGCGCGAGCACCGCCAGCACCGCCGCCGCCGAAATCACCAGCGCGGTCAGGTTCGTGCTGTCCACTGTGATGATCTGGCCGGTCAGGATGCCGAATTTGTTCGCCGACCGTCCTTTGTAGAACGACAGCAGCAGCACGCCCATGCCCAGCCCGAAGGACAGGATCACGCCGATCACCGAATCGCGGTCGGCGTCGCGGATGCCGAGGATGCCCAGCAGCAACGCCGCGGCGACGGCACCGGCCAGCGCGCCGTACTCGACGCCGACGCCAAGCAGCAGTGCGCCGGCCGCGCCGGTGAACGCCAGTTCGGACGTGCCGTGCACCGCGAACGACATGCGGCGCATCACGATCAGCGGGCCGAGCACACCGGCCAGCAAACCGAGCACCGCGGCCGCGATCAACGCGATGCGGACGCTGTCCAGTTCCGCGATCAGCTCCCACGTCTTGGCGAAGTCGAACATGCCGTCCAAGGCTCAGCCCACTGCTTCCTGCTCGTGGTGATGCGGTTCGTCCTCGCACAGCGCGCTTTGCGCACCGGCGATATGGATCTGCCCGCCGACGCGCAGCACCTCGATCTTCGTGCCGTACAGGTCCGACAGCGTCTCCGAGGTCATCACCTCGTCCGGCTTGCCGATCCGGAACTGGCCGTTCACCAGGTACAGCACGCGGTCGACGAACTGCAGTACCGGGTTGATCTCGTGCGTCACGAACAGCACCGCGGACCCGGCTTCGCGCCGCCGCGCGTCGATCAGCTCGCTCACCGCGCGCTGGTGCGCCAGGTCCAGCGACAGCAGCGGTTCGTCGCACAGCAGCACCGCCGGGTCGCCGACCAACGCCTGCGCCACCCGGAGCCGCTGCTGCTCGCCGCCGGACAGCCTCCCGACCGGCTGCTTCGCATATCGCGTGCCGCCGACCGATTCGATCGCCGCCGCCACCCGGCGTTTCCGCGCGCGCATTCCGGCGAGGCCAGGACCCCAGCGGTGGCCGTCCAGCCCGAGGCCGACCAGGTCGACGCCGCGCAGCGTGAGCGAATCGTCGATCGCGCGCTGCTGCGGGATGTAGCCGACCTTGCGGTTCGCCCCGCCCGGACGGCCGCCTGCGATCTCCACCGTGCCCGCCGACAGCGTCTGCATGCCCAGCAACGCTTTCAGGAAGCTGCTCTTGCCGGATCCGTTCGGGCCGAGGACGGCCAGGAACTCGCCCGGTTCGACGTCCAGGTCCAAACCGGACCAGAGGGTGCGGTCGCCGAAGGCGAGCCCGGCCCCGCGCACGCGGACCGCGGGGCCTGCTTCCGGAAGCTGGACGGACATCAGCTGTTCAGAGCCCCCGACAGCGAGTCCACATCCTTGGTCATCCAGTCAATGTAGCCCGTGACGTTCGCCGGGAGCGTCTCGGATACGTCGACCACCGCGACCCCGGACGCCTTCGCGTCGGCGACCGCCTGCTTGGTCAGCGGGGTGACCGTCTGCACGTTGTTGACCAGCGCCTTCACCTGCTTCTCCTTGATCAGCTTGGTGAACTCGGAGACAGCCGCGGCCGGCACGTCGGTCTCGTTCTCGATCGCGTCGGAGAACGCCTTCGGGGTGGCGTCGGCGATCTTCGCGGTCTTGAGCAGGTAGTGCGCGACCGGTTCGGTGACGACGACCTTCGTGTCCGGGTGCGCGGTGCCCAGCGCGCCCGCCTTCTTGATCAGGCCGTCGATCTGGCCCTTGAACGCCTTGGCGTTGTCGTCGAACTTCTGCTTCGACGCGGGCTGGATCTCGCCGAGCGCGGCGGCGACCTGGTCCGCGACCTTCTCGACGCCGGGCAGGTCGTACCAGACGTGCTCGTTCTCCTCGCCCGGCGCGGCGATGTCGTAGGCGACCAGTTTCTTCGCCGAAGCCGCCTCGCCGGAGAGCTTGGTGAAGAACTCGTCGTAGCCGCCGCCGTTGCCCAGCGTCAGCTGCGCCTTCTTGGCCGCGAGCGCGTCGTCGGCGGTGGACTCGTACGAGTGCGGATCGGCGGACGGATCGTGAATGATCGACGTGACCTGCACTTTGTCGCCTCCGACGGCGGACACGACACTGCCCCAGACATCGGTGGAGGCGACGACCTTCACCTGATCGCCCGTTCCCCCTCCCGCCCCGGAACCAGTCGAGGACGACGTGCTGGAGCACGCGCCGAGCGTGAACACAGCAAGAGCCGACGCGGCGGCGAGGACGCTCGTGGTGCGGCGGGAAGTCATCGGGCACTCCTGGGTCAAACTGCTAATGGAAACCGTTGTCAGATTCACTTTACCCCATCCGAACGGCGTGCCTCACTCCACCGGGTGGTCGCACCCCCTCGTGATCACCGAACGGATCGAGACGCTCACCACAGGGGTGTCGCTTCTGGAAAACGATCTGAACCGTTACGGTTTGCGGATGGGCCGTCCTATTCGCACCCGGAGGCAGGCGACATTGGCGTCGCTCGCGGCGGAACTCGGGGTGTCCAGGACCACCGTGTCCAACGCCTACAACCGCCCGGATCAGCTGTCCCCCGAACTGCGCCGCCGGGTGCTCGAGACCGCGCGGCGGCTCGGCTACCCCGGTCCCGACCCGGTCGCGCGCTCGCTGCGCACCCGCAAGGCGGGCGCGGTCGGGCTGCTGCTCACCGAGAACCTTTCCTACGCCTTCCGCGACCCGGCCGCCGTCGGCGTGCTCGAAGGGCTCGCGCTGGCCTGCGAGGACGCGGGCGTCGGCCTGCATCTCGTGCCGGCCAGCCCCGGTCGCGAGGACCTCGCCGCGGTGCACCGCGCGGGCGTGGACGGGTTCGTCGTGTACTCCGTGCCCGACGACGACCCGCATCTCGCGGCCGTCATGGAGCGGCCGGTGCCCACGGTGATCATCGACCAGCCGCGCATCGAAGGCATCGATCGCGTCGGCCCGGACGACGCCGCCGCGGTCACGCAGCTCGCCGACCATCTGGTGGCGCTCGGCCACCGGCAGGTCGGCGTGCTCTGCATGCGGCTGGGCCGCGAGCGCAATGACGATTTCGTCACCGCCGAACGGCAGAGCGGCGCGCACTTCCACGTGCAGCGCACCCGGCTGGAGGCGCTGGCGACGGCGTTTTCCTCGGCCGGCGTCGACTGGGCGACCGTGCCGGTGGTCGAGCGTTTCGACCACACGGTGGACGACGGCGCCTCGGCCGCACGCCAGCTACTGGACGCGTATCCGCAGGTCACGGCCCTGGTTTGCACCTCGGACATCCTCGCGCTCGGTGCGCTGGCCGAGGCCGCGCGACGCGGGCTGCGGGTGCCGCTCGACCTCACGGTGACCGGTTTCGACGGTATCGCCGAGGCGGAGCGGTCCGGCCTCACGACGGTGCATCAGCCGGTGCTGGAGAAGGGCAAGGTGGCCGGACGGCTGCTGCTCAGCTCGGCGGAGCGAGTGGGCCCGAAGGTGATCACGCTGCCGACTGAGCTGCGGGTCGGGAGGACGTCGGCGCCGCCGCGGACGGTTGAGGAGCCCTGGTTCGGGGGCTGACCGGTTCACCCCAGCCTTTGCCGTGATTTCGCGCCCACCGCATTGTGCGCACGGCCCTTGCCCGGTTCCATGGACAGAACCGCCCGCGTCCCGCGGGAAAGCGCAGGCCGAAAGGTGCCCCATGACCTCCATCGACGTGCTGCTCAAGCGTAATCAGGAAATCGGGGACATCGTCCCCGGCGACCGGTCCTCCCCCAGGCCGTCGCTGCACGTGTCGATCCTGACCTGCATGGACGCCCGGATCCGGGTGTTCGAGATCTTCGGGCTGCTGCAGGGCGAGGCGCACGTGCTGCGCAACGCGGGCGGGGTGGTCACCGACGACATGATCCGTTCGCTCGCGCTCAGCCAGCGCAAGCTCGGCACCCGCGAGGTGCTGATCGTCCAGCACACCGACTGCGGTCTCTCCACGGTCACCGAGGACGAGTTCAAGGACGAACTGGAAGCCGCCACCGGGCTGCGGCCGACCTGGGCGGTCGAGGCGTTCCGCAAGGTCGAGGACAGCGTGCGGACGTCGATGGAGCGTGCCCGGCGCAGCGACTTCCTCCTGCACAACGACAACGTGCGCGGATTCGTCTACGACGTGAAGGCCGGGAGCCTGACCGAGGTCAAGTAACGGCCGTCGTATTCAATGGCGGGGTGGCTGTAGACACCGACGTTCTGATCGAGTGGTTCTCCGAGGTGGGCCGCGACCTGCCGTGGCGGGAGCCGGATTGTTCGGCGTGGGGCGTGCTGGTCAGCGAAATCATGCTGCAGCAGACGCCGGTCTCGCGCGTCCAGCCGATCTGGCTGGAGTGGATGGCCCGCTGGCCGGTGCCCTCAGCGCTGGCCGCGGAGACCACTGGCGAGGTCGTGCGCGCGTGGGGCAAGCTCGGCTACCCGCGTCGCGCGCTTCGGCTGCATGCCGCCGCCACCGTCAT
This sequence comes from Amycolatopsis sp. WGS_07, assembly GCF_045278895.1. NCBI lineage: Bacteria > Bacillati > Actinomycetota > Actinomycetes > Pseudonocardiales > Pseudonocardiaceae > Amycolatopsis > Amycolatopsis sp. WGS_07. The sequence goes on from NZ_CP136053.1 coordinate 2,203,478, forward strand.
TGCTGAGGAGCACGGCGACGTCGTGCCGTCTGACGTCGACACGCTGCTCGCGTTGCCCGGCATCGGCGCGTACACGGCGCGCGCGGTGGCGGCGTTCGCGTACGGCAAGCGTGCGCCCGTCGTGGACACGAACGTCCGACGGGTCGTCGCGCGAGCCGTTCATGGCGCGGGTGACGCTGGCCCGGCGTCGAACACGCGTGACATGGCGGATGTCGAAGCGTTGTTGCCCGCTGAAGACGCGCCGGCGGCGAAGCTGTCCGCGGCGTTGATGGAGCTGGGCGCGCTGATCTGCACCGCGCGGTCGCCGAAGTGCGCGGACTGCCCGATCTACGCCGAATGCGCGTGGCAGCACAACGGCCGTCCCGAGTACGCCGGTCCGGCCAAGCCGGTGCAGAAGTTCGCCGGCACCGACCGGCAGGTCCGCGGACTGCTGCTGGACGTCCTGCGCGGCAGCGAGGGGCCGGTCGAGAAGGCGCGGCTGGACCTGGTGTGGCACGAGTCCGGCCAGCGCGACCGGTGCCTGGATTCGCTGCTCGTGGACGGTCTGCTGGAGCAAACCCACGACGGGCTGTTCGCACTGCCCGGGGAACACTGACGCACTACGACGAAAGTCGGCAAAAAGTTGTCACCCCCGGGATGCCGGGTTAGCTTTCCCCGGTCGCACTTCCGGGCTGAGGAGTTCCGCATGGGGGAAGCAACGCGTCGTGCCGTCTTGAAGGGCGGCCTCACCGCCACCGCCGTGGGCGCTTTGGGCTTTGCCGGAGCGAAATCCGCGGCGGCCGCCACCACCCCGGTCATCCATTCGACGGCCGAGTGGAACGCCCGGCCCGCGTCGGGCGCGATCGTGGTGGAGAACCACAAGCCGACGTACATCGTGGTGCACCACACCGTCGACCCCGGCAACAACACCGACTACTCGCTGGCGCACGCGCTGCAGATCTCGCGGGACATCCAGAACTTCCACATGGACACCCGCGGCTGGATCGACACCGGCCAGCAGTTCACGAACAGCCGCGGCGGCTTCGTGACCGAGGGGCGGCACCGCAGCCTCGAAATCCTGCGCGGCGGGACGCAGCACGTGCAGGGCGCGAACGTCGGCAACCACAACAGCGAATGCCTCGGCATCGAGAACGAGGGCCTCTACAGCACGGTCGACGTGCCGGTCGCGCTGTGGGATTCGCTCGTGCAGCTGATCACCTACATCGCGCACCAATACGGCATCACGCCCGAGTTCATCAAGGGCCACCGCGATTTCAACTCGACCGAGTGCTGCGGCCAGGTGCTCTACGACCGGCTTCCGGAGCTGCGTGACGCGGTCGGCCGCCAGCTCGGCATGTCCGTCGCGCGGCTCGACGCGCCGGAGTGGCCGCTGCTCAAGCCGGGTGACACCGGGCCGCGCGTGATGACCGCGCAACGGTTCCTGCGCGCGGCCGGTTTCGGCGTGCCCACCGACGGAGTGTTCGGCAAGGCGACCGCGGCCGCGGTGTCCGCGCTGGCTGCCGAGCACGGGCTTTCCCGCGACAGCTGCACCGCGGCTCGGGCCGGCGACGAATCCGCGTACCTCGGCTCGGACGTCTGGCCGTTGATCGTGCCGGCGGACCGCTCGACCGCCGCGTGGCGCACCGAGCTGGCCCGCTGACCGGGGACGCCTCACGCATGCCAGCGAGGGCGGCACGCGTGAGGCGTCACAGGCCGGACAGGAACGCCTCCACCGCGCCGCGATAGGTCTCGGGTGCCTCGGCGTGCGGCAAATGCGCCGAACCGGGCACGACCAGATGCCGCGCCCCTGGCACGCGCGCCGCGACCTCGGCCTGCTGACCGGCCGGCATCGCCGTGTGCTCGCCCTCGACGAGCAGCAGCGGACAGCGGATGCCGTCCACAATGGACCAATAGTCCCGGCGGCCCCATTCGGCGGCGATCTCGTACAGGTTCTCCAGGTCGGCGATCAGGTGATAGCCGTCCTCACGTTCCTCGACGCATTCGGTGAAGTAGTCGCCAGCGGTGCCGAAGAACTCGCGGACGTGCGCCAGCGATTGGAACGGGACCGGCCAGCTCTCGAAGTAGCCGCGCCAGGTCTCGACGGTGCGCCCGCGCTGGTCCGGGGCGAAATCCTCGCTGACCACCGCGCGCACCAGCTCCGGGTATTTCGCCGCGGTGGCCCACGCGTGCAGCCCGCCCATCGAATGCCCGATCAGCACCGATGGGCCGAGATCGGCCAGCACGTCCGCGACGTCCTCGGCGAACCGCTCGGTGGTCCACGGCCCGGTGTGTGGCGCCCGGCCGTGGCCGCGCGCGTCGAGGGCACGCACCCGGCCGTATCGCTTGAGCCATTGCGCGACCGGCCACCACGTGCGGGCGCGGCCCATCAGCCCGTGCAGCAGCAGGATCGACACGCCGGGGCGTTCGTCGCCCCCGAAGTCAATCAGGCCTGGTCGCATTAATCCTCCCGGGTTTTCACTGCTACTTCATCACAAAGGCGCCCTTAGGGTGAAGGAATGCGCAGCCGCCAGACCGCCGTCCTCGCCCTCATCGGCGTGCTTGCGCTGTCCGCGTGCAGCCCTGCCGCGCCCGCTGCTCCGCCGCCGCCGATGCATCCGGCACCGGGCGCGAACACCGCGGGCGACCCGTACTTCCCGGAGGACGGCAATGGCGGGTACGACGCCCTCGACTACCACGTCGACGTCAGCTACGACCCGCCAAGCGGCCGCCTCGACGGCGACACCACGGTCTCCGCGAAAGCGACTCAAGACCTCAGCCGCTTCGACTTCGACCTGCGGGGGCTGGACGTCGCGGGAGTGGAGGTCGACGGGAAACCGGCGAAGTACAGCCGGGAAAAGAACAAGCTGATCGTGACCCCGGCCGAACCATTGCGGTCAGGTTCGACGTTCCGGACGCGCGTGCGTTATTCGGGCGTTCCGGCGAAAACCCCGCACGACGGCGGGTCGGAAAACGGCTGGGCCCGCTCCGAGGACGGCGGCGCGTACCTGGTCGGCGAACCGCATTCGGCGTCGTTCTGGTACCCGGTCAACGAAACCCCGCGCGACAAAGCGACGTTCACGGTGACCGCGCACGTGCCCACCGGCTGGACGGTGCTGTCCAACGGCCGCGAACAGGGCACCAGCGCCAAGGACGGCAAAACCACCACGACGTGGGCGGATCCGAATCCGGTGGCGAGCTACCTGACCACGATCGCGATCGACAAGTTCACCGTGCAGCGCTCCACGCTGCCGGACGGCACGCCGATCGTTTCCGGCTACGCGCCGGGAGCCGAGGCCCGCGAGGCCACCGGCGACCGGCTGCCCGAGGTAATCTCGTTCCTGGAAAGCAAGTTCGGCAAATACCCGCAGAGCGCGGCGGGCGGGATCTACCTCGACGAGAACATCCACTTCTCGCTGGAGACGCAAACCCGTCCCACTTATGCGAAATGGGCGGAAATCCTGACGCTGGTGCACGAGAACGCGCACCAGTGGTTCGGCGATTCGGTGTCGCTCAACTCGTGGGCGGACATCTGCCTGAACGAATGCTTCGCGTCGTACGCACAGTGGCTGTGGGGCGAACGCGAGGGCCAGAACCTGGACGACCGTTACCGCGCGGCCGTCGAAATCACCAAGGGCAGCACGGATTTCTGGGGCCAGAAGCTCGTCGACATGGGCCCGGAGCACCTGTTCGAGGGCGCGTACGACAAGGGCATCCTCGCCGTGCACGCGCTGCGCCGGGAGCTGGGCGAAGCGGCGTTCGACAAGGTGCTGCACGAGTGGGTCGGCCAGCATCGCAACGGGAACGCGACGTGGGCGGACTTCGAGAAGCTCGTGTCGCACGTCGCCGGCCGCGATTTGAGCGGGTTCCTGACCGACTGGTTCCACGGGACGAAGCTGCCGTCGGACGCCGATCTCTACCCAGGCCCGTTGCGGCCGTGACTGCCCAGCAACGACCTGGTCAGGCTGCTGCGCGAGTCGTTCATCTCGGCCAGCGCCTCGCTTAGCTCGGGGTCACCGACCCGCACCGGGTCGTCCGGCCGAAGCGCCAGCGCGCGCAGCGATGCCCGGCGAAGCAGCTCCTTCATGAACGACGCCGTGACGCCGTCCGTCGCCTCGACCACCGGGGCGAGGTCAGCCGTCAGCTCCAGGCCGCGCGAGTACAGGCGCAGCAACGCTTCCCGGCCAGCGGCGTCCGGCAACGGCACTTCCACCGCCAGGTCGACCCGGCCGGGACGGTCTGCCAGCGCTTTCTCCAGACTGCTTGCCCGGTTGGTGGTGAGCAGGAAGGTGACGTCCGCGTCGCCGCCGACCCCGTCCATGGCGTCGAGCAGGCTGAACAGCAGCGGCGTCGGACCGTGCGCGAGGTCGCGATCCTCGGCGATCAGGTCGACGTCCTCCAGCACCATGACGCTCGGCTGCAGCCGGCGCGCCAGCGACGCTGCCTTCGAGATGAACCGCATCGCGCTGCCGGTCAGGATCACGACCGTGCAATCGGGAAGCTGACCCATGAGGTACCGGACGGTGTGCGTTTTGCCAGTACCCGGCGGGCCGTGCAGCAGCAGGCCGCGCTTCAGATGTTGACCCGCCGCGGCCAGCCGCGCGCCGTGTTCCGCGATGCCGAGGGTGTGCCGTTCGATCGCTTCCAGGATGCCGTCTGGTAGCACGACGTCCTCGCTGCTCAGCTCGGGTCGCGGCAGGAAAGTGACTAGCTCGTTGTTGCGATGCTCGCTTAAGCCGAACGCGATCACCTGGCCGCGCAGCACGTCGTGCTCGGCCATCAGCTGCTCGATGCGATCGCGAGTCTCGGTGGCCGCCCGCCGGTCCGCGGCGAGCACCTCGAGGCGGCAGTACGGCTGGCCGTACTGCGGGTTGGTGCCGCGCACGCCGATGAGCACCCGGGCGCCGTCCGGGGCGACCGTGCCGACCAGGCCGAGCTGCACGACGTCCGCCGCCTTGTCCGGGCCGATCGCGACGGTCGCGTAGTCCACCGAGCCCAGCTCGTAGTGGCCGTTCTGTTTAGCGGTGAACAGCATGCCGACCAGGTCTTCATGGCCGCGCAAGCCACCGGCGATGCCGAACCAGTCCGCGCCGGTCCCGCGCTCGGCGAGGTACGCGTCGACCCCGGCCTGGATGGTCGCGTGCTCCCAGTCCTCGAAGTTGCGCGTGACCACCAGCGCCTGCGCGAGCGGCACGCCGAGGTGGCCGGTGACGCGGTCGATCAGCTCATTCCCGTTGCCCGAACCGGTCGAATCGGCCGCGGCCTTCACCAGGCTCTGCAGGTTGCGGGCCAGTTCGGTGCCAAAGACTTCGTCGTCCCCCATGTGAGCAGAGTGGCACGAACCGTGAAGACGGGCCAGCCGTAAGTAGGCTGTGTACATGGCAGTGGTCAAGATCAACGCAATCGAGGTCCCTGAAGGCGCCGGCCCGGAGTTGGAGAAGCGCTTCGCCGCGCGGCTGCACTCCGTCGACGACCAGGAAGGGTTCCTCGGCTTCGAGCTGCTTCGCCCGATCGCGGGCGAGACGCGATACTTCGTGTACACGAAGTGGGAAACCGAGGAGCACTACCAGGCCTGGGCGAAGGGCCCGTCTCGCGAGGCGCACGCGGGCGAGCGCAAGAACCCGGTGTCGACCGGCGCGAACCTGCTGGAGTTCGAGGTCGTGCAGGCATCGAAGCCGGGTGAGTGACGAACTTTCCCGCGCCGCCGAGCTGATCTCCGGTGCCGGCGCGCTGCTCGTGTGCGCCGGCGCCGGGATGGGTGTTGACTCCGGCCTGCCCGATTTCCGTGGCGGGGAAGGGTTTTGGCGCGCGTATCCGCCGTACGCCGGGCTTGGGCTGCGGTTCGAGGAGCTGGCCGACCCTCGGCACTTCGCCTCGGATCCCGAGCTGGCTTGGGGTTTCTACGGGCACCGGCTCGCGCTGTACCGGGAAACGGTGCCGCATCGCGGGTTCGGCCTGCTGCTGGAGTGCGGCCAGGCGAAACCCGGTGGCGTGCGCGTGTTTACCTCCAATGTGGACGGACAGTTCCAGACCGCGGGATTTGCCCACGTCGCCGAGGCGCACGGGTCGATTCATCATCTGCAGTGCCTGTCCGGGTGCTCGCGGGAAATCTGGTCGGCCGCCGACGTCACGATCGATCTCGACGAGACGACGATGCGCGCCCGGCCGCCGCTACCGTCCTGTCCGCGTTGCGGCGGCCTGGCGCGGCCGAACATCCTCATGTTCGGCGATTTCGACTGGGTTCCCGATCGCAGTCAGGAACAGCTGGACGAGCTGGCCGCCTGGCGTCGTGCGCATCGCGACGCGGTGGTGGTCGAAATCGGTGCGGGACAAGCGGTTCCGACCGTGCGGCGGTATGCCGAACTCGCCAGCGCGGCGACGGGGGCGTTGATCCGGATCAATCCGCGAGAACCGCAGATCCGGCACGGGCGCGGGATTTCGATTCCCGCCGGCGCGCTGGAGACGTTGGTCAAGCTCGTTTGAGTTCCAGCAGGGGGAACGGACGTCCGTCGGCGTCGGTTTCCTGCCGTCCGGCGACCTCAAACCCGTGGTGCAGATAGAAGCCGACCGCCTGCGGGTTCTGCTCGTTCACGTCGAGCGTGAGATCCGGGTGACGGTCCAGCGCCGCGCGCAGCAATGTCGTCCCGACCCCGCGGCCACGGAAATCGTCGTGCACGAACAGCATTTCCAGCTTTCCCTCGGCGATTCCCGAGAAACCCGCCGCGATTCCGTCGACCTCGGCCACGGTCAGGTCCACCTGAGGGAAGTAGAGCGGGACGCGCGCGGCGTAGTACTCGACGTCCGCCGGAGCCAGGAAGTCGTGCGTCGCCTCGACCGCGCTGCGCCAGACCTCCAGCAGACGAGGGTATTCAGCTTCCCCTCGGCTTGGTCGCAAAGTCGTCACGGCAACTGCACCTCCGCGTAAACCGCCCGGTGATCGCTCCCGGGCACATCGAACACTTGGTAATCGCGGATCGCCACCCGGCGATCCACCAGCACGTGGTCCAGCGGGACGAGCGGGACCGCTGCGGTCGACCACGTCGGGATCAGCCCGTCGCCGCGAGCCTCCGCCGCGTCGACATATCCACGAGACAGCACCGTCCGCAGTGCGGCGTGGTCGAGGGTCGCGTTGAAATCGCCCGCCACCACGCGCAGGCCGTGCTCCCCGATCGCGCGCGACAGGTCTCGCATCTCCTGCTCCCACTGGTAGTACCCGGAATCCGGCGACCGCGGATGCGCCGCCACGATCTCCAGCGTCGTCCCGCCGCCGAGATCGGCCTCCGCGCTGGGCTGTTTCTGGGTCGAATCGCCGGTGTAGTCCTGTTCGGTGAGCGGGTACCGCGACACGATGCCGGAACCGTCCACCCCGGACGCCGGGTGCATCACGCGGTAGGGCAACGTCTGGAACAGCCCGGCCTTCTCCAGCCCGGACATCGCGTGCGGGGTCATCTCCAGCAGGTTCAGCACGTCGACCCGCTGCTCCCGGACCAGCCGCACGAGCGCCGCCGGATCGGCCTGGCCCAGGTACAGATTGGCCGCCAGCACGCGCACCGTCTTCCCCTTCGCCGCGGGCTGGTCGTCAGAAGCCACCCGAGGCGCGACGTACACCGCCAGCAGCACCGACAGCACGAGCGCGACACCGCCGACCCACCACCGCCGCAGCAGCAACGCGAGAGCGGCGAGCAGGACGCCGTAGATGACCACGTACGGCGTCAGCGCGAGCAGCGCGGTCAGGTACCAGAAGCCGTCCCAGCCGATCGTGCGCAGCACGGCCACTGCCAGCAACGGCAGCCCGAGCAGCACGAACAGGCCCGTGACCAGCCGGGTTCGCGTTCGCGCCTCCATCACCATGATCGAAGAGTATGCCGGGCAGCCGCTGACAGGTCCGTGTCAGCGCCGTGTGCGCGGCTTGCCAGCGCCTCCGTCCATTGTGTGCTGAAGCGACACAGGAGGAGGCGCGACATGTCGCACGCGATCCAGGCCGAGGGCCTGGTCAAGCATTTCGGGGAGACGAAGGCGCTGGACGGGGTGGACCTCGAGGTCCCGTTCGGGAAGGTGGTCGGGGTGCTCGGGCCGAACGGCGCGGGCAAGACGACCGCGGTCCGCATCCTGGCCACCCTGCTGAGACCCGACGCGGGCCGGGCCACGGTCGGGGGTTACGACGTGGTCCGCGATCCGGTCCGGGTGCGCAGCCTGATCGGGCTGACCGGGCAGTACGCGTCGGTGGACGAGGACCTGAGCGGCACCGAGAACCTGGTGCTGATCGGCAAGCTGCTGAACCTGTCCCGGGCCGACGCGCGGGCACGGGCGGCCGAACTGCTGGAGCGGTTCGAGCTGACCGACGCGGCCAAGCGGCCGATCCGCACGTATTCCGGCGGGATGCGGCGCAGGCTCGACCTGGCGGCGAGCCTCGTCGGCCGTCCCGCCGTGCTGTACCTGGACGAGCCGACCACCGGACTCGACCCGCACGCGCGCAACGAGGTGTGGACGGTGGTCCGCAGCCTCGTCGCCGACGGCGCGACGGTGCTGCTCACCACGCAGTACCTGGAGGAGGCCGACCAGCTGGCCGACCGGATCACCGTGTTCGACCACGGCCACGTGGTCGCCGACGGCCGCGCCGACGAGCTGAAGCGGCGCGTCGGCGGGCAGACGCTGCAGGTGCGGCCGACGTCTCTGCGCGACCTCGACGAGGTCGACCGCATCCTGGCCGAACTCACCGGCGTCCGGCCGGTCCGCGACGACGCGACCGGACTGCTGACCGCGCCGGTCTCCGACCCGGTGCTGCTGTCCACTCTGGTGCGCCGTCTCGACTCGGCGGGCATCACCTCGGACGAACTGGCGCTGCGGCTGCCCAGCCTCGACGAGGTGTTCCTGGCGCTGACCGGGCACACCGCCGAAGAACCGAAGCCGGAGCGCGAACTCGAAGGGAGCCGTTCGTGACCACCGCGACCGCCGTGGCGGCCCCGCCCCGGCACATCAGCCCGGTCCAGGGCGCGAAGCACGCGTTTTCGCTTGCCTGGCGGGGAATCCTGAAGATCCGCAAGAATCCGGAACAGCTGGCCGACGTCACGCTGATGCCGATCATCTTCCTGCTGATGTTCACCTACCTGTTCGGCAACGCGCTGGGCGGTTCGATCGAGAACTACCTGCAGTCGTTCGTGCCGGGCCTGGTCGTGATGAACGTGCTGCAGGCGTCCCTGTCGGTCGGCACTCAGCTCAACACCGACATCACGAAGGGCGTCTTCGACCGCTTCCGCGCCATGCCGATCGCCCGTTCGGCACCGCTGGTGGGCGCGGTGCTGGCGGACCTCGTGCGCTACGTGGTGTGCCTGGCGGTGCTGCTGGTCGTGGCGACCGTGATGGGCTTCCGCGTGCAGACCGGTCCCGGGGAGTTCATCCTCGCGATCCTGCTGGCGGTCGCGTTCGGCCTGTGCTTCTGCTGGGGTTCGGTGTTCGTCGGGATGCTGATGAAGTCCCCTGGCGCGGCGCAGGGCCTGATGTTCGTCTTCATCATGCCGCTGACGTTCGGCAGCAACGTGTTCCTCCCGACGGCCACGATGCCGGGCTGGCTCAAGGCCTGGGCGGACATCAGCCCGGTGAGCCTGATGTCCGACGTGATGCGCGGCCTGCTCAACGGCGGTGTCGCATACGGCGGCTCCTTGCTGGGCGCACTGGCGTGGATGGCCGGTGCGGTCGTGGTGTTCTTCCCGCTCGCGACGTGGGCCTACCGCAAGCGGGTCTGAGGGCGTCCTTCACGGGGGTGTGGGCGCTGCGAAGTGAGTGTCTGTGTCCGGGTTCCACAGCCGGACACAGACACTCACTTTTTCTTGTCGGGTGCACGGGCGAGCAGCCGGCGCAAAGCGGTCGGGGTGTGTCCGAGGTGGGTGCGCACAGTCCGGCACAGGTGGGCTTGATCGGCGAACCCGAGGTCGGCGGCGAGGGCGGCCAGGCTGGGTTCGCCTGCCTCCAGGCGGTCCAGCGCGCGGGCTACGCGCACCCGGTTGCGGTAATGGGTCAGCGACACGCCCAGTTCGCGGGTGAAGGCGCGACTCAGCCGGTAGGGCGAGACGCCAAGCAGCGCGGCGAGCGGAATCAGCCCAGCCGCGGCGGGATGATCCGCGCCGATCGCGGCGCGGGCTTGGGCGACCAGTGCCCGGTCGCCTGCCGGGGCGCTGCCCGGGATGGTGGTGGCCACGACCTGCTTGACCACGGCGGCCACCAGGCCGATCAGTCTCTCGGTGGCCGCATAGCCCGTATCGGCGCGGGTGGCGGTGAGGAGCTGCCGGTGGGCGAGATCGAGCGCGCCGTCCACGTACAGCGATGAGCGGTCCAGCAGCGGTGCGTCGCCGGCCAGGGTGCGCCAGAGCCCGGGGGCCAGGGAGATCGACGTACACCGGTCGCCGCCGGCTGGATGGGCGAAGTGCTCCTCCTCGCCGGGCAGCCCGAGGTAGCCGACGGTGCGATCGAGGTCCGCGCACACGCCGCGGACCCGGCGGCGGAACCTGCCCCGGCGCACGAGCACGAGCCGCACGTCCTCGTGCGGTTGCTCGGCCGACCAGCGGCGGTGATCGTCTCGGCAGTCCACCGCCCCGACGGCGAATTCCGGGCGCGTGGCGAGATCGACGAAGGAGAGCACCCCCGGAGGCTACGGCGAGGGTCTGACAATTCCGCAAGAATCTTCAAGACGCACGGGGCGGGACCGGGCAGGATCCTGTTGGTACAGAACGAAAAACCGAAGCAGGAGACATGGCGTCCATTCGCGAAGAAACAGTGCTCGAGTCCAGTGCCGACGACGTGTGGGAGGTGATCGGCGACTTCGCCGCGGGTCCTCGGCGGATGGCGCCGGGGTTCGTGCTGGACAGCCAGGCGGAGGGCGACTGCCGGGTCGTCACCTTCGCCGACCGCACGGTCGTCCGGGAACGGCGGGTCACCGTCGACCACGACGCGCGCCGGATCGTCTACGCGGTCGTCGGCGGGAACGTCCAGCCCGAACACGACAACGCCGCCATGCAGGTTCTCCCCGACGGAGAACAGCGGTGCCGCCTCACGTGGATCCGCGACGTGCTCCCCGACGAACTGGCTGAGCCGATGGCCAAGGCGATGTCGGCCGGAATGGAGGTGATCAAGCGGACCCTTGATCACCTCAGCGAGCCGGGATCACCCGCGAGATGACCGGTCAGCCGCTCCCAGTTGCCGGAGCCGATGGCGGCCTTCTCCTCCTCGGTGAAGGGCGCGTTCTCCAGGAAGGACCGCGCGACCCCGCCACTCGTGTCCAGGTAAGGAAATCCGCCAGGCCGAGTGCCGAAGGTGTACGGGTAGTCCGTCGAGTAGAGCATCCGCTCGGTCCCGACGACCTCGGCCGTCCAGCGCAGGTAGCGTTCGCTGACCGTGCCGCTACCCGCGATCCAGAAGTTCTGGCGGAAGTAGTCGGCCAGCGGCTGCCGTAGCCCGGCCATCTCTTGCAGGAAGCCGACGTGGTCGAGGTAGAACAGCACGACCTCGCCCCAGTGCCCGGCGATCACCTGCAGTTCGGGATGCCGGTCGAACACGCCGGAGAAGATCATCCGCAGGTACTGCACGCCGAGGTCGTAGTACCAGCCGAGTCCGGCGGTCGCCAGCGCCGCGCCGACGCCGCCCGGCAGCCCCGAGTAGTACGCGTCCTGGACCGCCTGCACCGGGGCCTGCGGGTGAAAGTGTAGTGGGACGCGGAGCCGTTCAGCGGTTCCGTAGAGGACGTCGAACTCCGGCGCGTCAGCCAGTTTGTCGCCGGTACGGCCGTACAGCATCGCGCCGCGGAAGCCGAGACTCACCACACGCTCCAACTCCTCGGCGGCAGCTTCCGGCGAGGACGTCGGGAGAGCGGCGAAGGCCTGAAACCTCGACGGATTGGCGGCGACGATCTCGGCGAGCGCATCGTTGGCTTCGCGCGCGACGGGCACGGCGTCGGCCGCTGGAAGGTTCTGCACGCCGGGCGAGGACAGGGACAGCACCGCGACGTCGATGCCCTGCTCGTCCATGTCGGCGAGACGGCTGTCGCCGACTTCGCTCAGGCGTCGGGTGACCGGATGGTCGTCGGGATAGCCGTGCGGGCGGAGCCCCGCTTTCGCCCACGCGTCGCGCAGGACGGGCAGGACCACGTGTTCTTCAAGGGCGACGATACGCACGGCAAGCTCCTCGATGTTTCCAGTGATACTCAGCTCAGCGTATCACTGGAAACATCGATGGAAGCAATATCCGGTTATCAGCGCTAACCCGCGGCGCGTTCCTCCCGAACCGCCTCGATCGCCTCGGCCCGGTTCAGCCGCGAGGTCTCGGCCACGAGCGCCTCGTAGCGTTCAGTGCCCAGCTCCCGGGTCAGGTTCTCGATCAGCCCCCGCACCTCCGGGCTCCCGAGGTCGAACCGCCCGCGCACCACCGCGCTCAGCGCCAGCATCCGCGCGGACGACTCCAGCCGGCCCTGCGCGTACCGGATCCGCGCCAGCAGCTCCACCACTCCGGCCAGGTCCGGCATGTCGAAGCGCCCGGCCGTCTGCTCGATCACCGCGAACACGGCCGGTTCCGCCTCGTCCGGGCGGCCTTCGGCGAGCAGCAGACTGCCTTCGATCGCGCCGAGCCACTCCATCTCGAAGCCGTCGGGCATCGACCACGCCGCCCCGGCCGATTTCATTTCCCGGAACGTCTCGCGCGCCTCGGCCAGATTGCCCTCGCGGATCAGCAGCTCAGCGCGGCCGAGCAGGACGATCAGCCGCAGCCCGTTGTTGCCGCCGGAAGCCGCGTAGCGTTCCGCGGCTTCCATGTCCCGCCACGCGCCCTCCTGATCGCCGGCGCGGGACCGTTCCACCGCCAGCCGCCACCACTGCTGCACGATGTCGTCGCGGGACCGCAGCTCCATCACCAGCCGCAAGCCCTCGGTGTACCCCGCGATCGCTGCTTCGTGGTCGCCGGACTGCGATTGCGCCGCGGCCCGGAACCCGTGCGTCATGCCGAGGCCCCAGCGGTCGCCGACCTCGGCGAAGCCCTCGTGCGCGAGGTCTCGCGCCCGGTCCGCGCCTTCGAGGTCGCCGGTGTCGCCGAGGACGAAGCTTTCCGCCCAGCGCCCGGCGGCGCGGCCCCAGACGTCGTCCCGTTCGACGGCCCGGCGGATCTCGCGCTTCGCCAGGTCCCGCTCGCCGTTGAGGTAAGCCACTATCGGCAACCCCACCCACAGCCACGGATTCCGTTCTGCCGCACCGGTCCGCACGCATTCCTCGACCAGCGCGGGCACGTCGACCTTTTCGTGCGGACCGGCCATGGCCCGCATCAGCACCTGGATCAGCCGCAGGCTCGCCGACACATCCGGCGGCAGCGCCTCGCCCAGTTCGAGCACCTCGTCCACGAACTGCACGGCCCGCTCGTTCTGGCCGACGATGTTGAGATACCAGAACAGCCCGAACAGCAGCCGGGCCGCCAATTCCGCCGAACCCGACTCGATCGCCGCCCGCAGCGCGGAGGTGAAATTGTCGCTGTCGTGCTCGTAGACGTCGATCGCCTGGAGCTGATCCCGCCCGCGCAGCAACGGTTCGTTGCGGGTGGCCAGTTCCGTGTAGTACGCGACCATCGCCGTCCGCATCCGCTCCCGCTCGCCGGATTCGGCGAGCCGCTCGGTCGCGTAGGCACGCAGGGTTTCCAGCAGCCGATACCGCGTGCCCACTACGTCCACAATGGACTTTTCGACCAGCGAACCCAGCACGTACACGATGTCGGCCGCGGGCAGTTCGTCGTCCGCGCAGACGTTTTCCACCGCCTCCTCGGAAAAACTCGCCGCGAACACCGCGAGCCTGCGCGCGAGCCGGACCTCCGCGTCGCTCAGCAGATCCCAGCTCCACTCCACCACGGCGCGCAGCGTGCGCTGCCGGGGCAACGCCGTCCGGCTGCCGGAGGTGAGCAGCCGGAACCGGTCGTCGAGGCGTTCGGCGATCTGTTCGGCGGTCATCGACCGCAACCGCGCGGCGGCCAGTTCGAGCGCGAGCGGCATTCCGTCGAGCCGGCGGCAGATCTGCCGCACCGCGTCCACTGTGGACTCATCGAGCCGGAAGCCCGGCCGGACCGCCATCGCCCGGTCGAGGAACAACCGGACGGAATCGAGCGTGCCGACGTCCGCGGGCGGCGCGGCTTCGTCCGGCACTGGCAGCGGACCGAGCGGGCACAACGCTTCGCCGGTGATCGCCAGCGGTTCCCGGCTCGTGGCGAGCACCCGCAGCGCTGGCAGCCGCCGCAGCAGATTCTCGGCCAGCTCCGCGGCGGTGTCCACGAGGTGCTCGCAGTTGTCCAGCACCAGCAACGCTTCCGCGCCGCCGAGCGCTTCCACCGCGTGCTCGAACGGATCAACCTGCCACCGCCGCGCGTCCGTCTCCGCGGTACGGAGATCGCGGACCTCCAACGCGTTGAGCAGCGCGGACAACACGTCCTCGGCGTCTCGCACACCAGCCAGCGGCACGAACCACACCAGGCCGCGCGAGTGTGCGGGATGGCGCGAAGCCGCTTCCGTCGCGAGCCGCGTCTTACCCGCGCCACCCGGACCGACGAGAGTGACCAGCCGAGCCCCTTCGAGCAGCTCAGCCAGCAGTTTCAGCTCGTCGGTGCGGCCGATGAAGCTGGTCAGCCGTTGCGGCAGCCGGTCCGCCACCGCGGCGACCGGCGTGTACTCGCCGCGCAGCGCACGCAGATGCACTTCCTGCAGCTCAGCCGACGGGTCCACGCCCAGTTCGTCGGCCAGCGTCGTGCGGATCGCGGAGTACGCGGCGAGTGCGTCCGCCTGCCGTCCGGCCGCGGAAAGCGCACGGATTCGCAGGCCAGCCAACCGTTCCCGCAGCGGATGGGCTTGCGCCGCCGCGGTGAGTTCCGCGAGCACGTCCGCGTGCCGTCCCAGCCGCAACTCGGCCTCGAACCAGTCCTCAGTGGTCTCCGTGCGCCGCTCTTCCAGCAGCGTCGCGGGCGCGGCGGCGAACGGCGCGTCGAGCACGTCCGCGAGCGCCGCTCCGCGCCACAACGCGAGCGCGGCGGAGAGCGCTTCGGCGGCGGTACCGTCCCGGCCAGCGGCAAGCTCCCGGCGGCCCTCCGCGGACAGCTGCTCGAACTGGTGGATATCCACCGCCTCCGGCGGCACCGCGAGCCGGTAACCGCCGTTGACGGACTCCAGTTCGACCTCCGCGGGCCGCAGCGCGCGACGCAGCCGCGAGACGAGCGACTGGAGCGCGTTGGCGGCGTCGGCCGGCGGCTCAGCGCCCCACAGCCCGTCGATCAGCACCTCGGCGGGGACCGCGCGACCAGCGTCGAGTGCGAGCCGGGAAAGGAGCATGCGAAGGCGGGCTCCGCCGATGTCGATCGGCGTGCCGTCCTCCCCTTCCGCTCGCAGCGGACCCAGTAGCGCGAGGCGCATACGGTCCAGCTTTCCAGACGAAGGCCCGGCTGTGTCGGGGCCCGACGGAAGTGTGGACTTTCGGGACATTCTGCCGCGTACCGGTTACTGCGCGGCTTCCCGGCGCTACGTTGCGGAGGATTCACCCGCAGACACAGGAGCGCCCATGACACTGCACCGCTGGCGTCGCCCGGCAGTGACCGTCGCAGCCACCCTCACCGCATTGACGCTCGGCACGGGAATCGCGTCGGCCGGACAGAACGGCTGGGACCAGCCGAAGCCCGGTTCGGACGGCGCCGGAGACAGCTACTACCCCCAGGACGGCAACGGCGGGTACGAGGTCTCCGACTATGACCTCAAGGTCAATTACACACCGAACACCCGCCAGCTCATCGGCCTCCAGACGGTCCACGCGAAGGCGACCCAGTCGCTCAGCTCGTTCGACCTCGACCTGCGCGGACTCACCGTCGACTCGGTCAAGGTCAACGGCGTGCCCGCGAAGTTCGCCCGCACCGGCGACCACGAACTCGTGATCACGCCCAAGTCGCCGCTGTGGAAGGACCTGCCGTTCACCACCGAGGTCGCCTACCACGGCGTCCCGGTCGCGATCAACGACCCGAACCTCGGCAAGAACGGCTGGCAGTTCACCAAATCCGGCGGCGCGTTCGCGGCCGGCGAGCCCAAGTCGGCCACCACCTGGTACCCGGTCAACGACACCCCGCGCAACAAGGCCAAGTTCCGGCTGTCGATCACCGTCCCGAACGAATGGGGCGTCATCGCCAACGGCCGCGAGGTCGGGAAGTACCGGTCGCGGACCGGCACCACGCACGTGTGGGCGGAGGAGACCCCGACCGCGCCGTACATGACCACGGTCGCGATCGACAAGTGGAGCTTCAACAAGCGTCAGCGCGCGGACGGCACCCCGATCGTCAGCGCATACGCCCCGGGCACCACGGACGCCACGAAGCAGGCCGACGCGCAACTGCCGGAGGTCATCGACTTCCTCGAATCGAAGTTCGGCAAGTACCCGGTGGACGCCGCGGGCGGCATCTACCTGACTGAGCCGATCGGGTTCTCGCTCGAGACGATGAGCCGGCCGATCTACTCCGGCCGCGCGGGCAACATCGACACGATCGTGCACGAGAACGCACACCAGTGGTGGGGCGACACGGTCGCTGTCGACCACTGGAAGGACGTGTGCCTCAACGAATGCTTCGCGTCCTACGCGACCTGGCTGTGGGCGCAGAAGAACGGCGAGGACCTCGACGCCACCTACCTCAACGAGGTCGCGCAAGCCAGTGACCAGTTCTGGGCGGGCAAGCTGTACGACATGGGGCCCGGCCACGAGTTCACCTACGTGTACTCCAAGGGCCCGGTCATGCTGCACGCGCTCAGCAAGTACATGGGACAGGCCGCGTTCGACCAGGTGCTGAAGACCTGGAACTCCGTGCACCACGACGGAAACGCCAGCATGCAGGAGTTCCAGCAGTACTGTGAGAAGGTGTCCAATATGGACCTGCAGGGCTTCTTCGACGCGTGGATCTACGGCAACGGCAAGCCGTCTGATGAGTTCCTTTACCCGGGCGACCTGAAGCCGGCCGCCGGATGACGGTGCTGCTGACGGGGTTCGCGCCGTTCGATGGCGCGGCGACGAACCCCTCCTGGCAGGCAGCTTCGCTGGCAGCGGCGCGGCGGACGGACACGGTGGCGGTAGAGCTGCCGTGCGAGTTCGACGCGTCGCTGCCGGCGCTGCGGGCCGCGATTTCCGCACACCGTCCGGAGCTGGTCGTGTGCGCCGGGCTGGCCGGCGGACGCGACCAGGTCACGCCGGAACGGGTCGCGATCAACCTGATCGACGCCCGGATCCCAGACAACGCCGGCGCGCAGCCGGTCGACGTACCGGTGGTTCCGGGCGGGCCGTCCGCGTACTTCACGACGCTACCGGTGAAAGCGACGGTGGCGGCGATAGAGGCGGCCGGGCTGCCCGCTGCCGTTTCGTACACCGCCGGGACGTATGTCTGCAATCAGGTCTTCTACGGCCTGCTGCACCTGATCGCCACGGAGTTTCCCGGGCTGCGCGGCGGTTTCGTGCACGTGCCGGAGGAGTCCCGGCTGCCGCTCGAGTCGACCGCGCGGGCGCTGGAGATCGTGGTGGAGACCGCCCTGACCGTGCACGAGGACGTGACCACCTCGGCCGGCACCCTGCACTGAGCTTTTATTCGCCAGGCTGGACGGTCTGCTCGAAGAACTGGACCAAATCCCGCGGCTTGCGGCTCGTGTGCGACGGGCTGGTGTCCATCACCGTGCCGACCACCGGGATGCCGTCGGCCTGGTAGATCAGCAGCCCCAGCTTCGGCCCGACCCCCGCGACGTAACGCCCGCTCAGCCCGGTCCGGGTGCGCCAGGTGTCGGTCTCGACGCGACCGGTCATGTCTTTGCGCGCCCCCGGCTCGACCTGGGCGAGAGTGAGCCCCTCGTGGAACGCGACAGTGGTCTTGTCCGGGAACCGGCACAGCGCGGTTCGTTGTGCGCCTAGGGCTTTCGCTAGCTCTGGATCGTCCGAACAGGTAGCGCGGGTCTGAATGGTCGGCCCGGCCAGCCGTCGGATGCACTTGGTGAGACCGTTTTCGCCGGGCAGCGCCGGTTTCGAGCCGACACAAGCGTCCTGGCTCGCTACCGGCGGGCTCTTTTCCTCGCCCCGGCTGGCCACCACGGCGATCACGATCCCAGCGACGACCAGCACGGCCAGTGCGATCGCGCCAATGACGACCGGCTTACGAGACTTCTTCCTAGGCGGCTGCGGCCATACCGCTGGCGACATCGGGGCAGGCGGCCGCTGAACCGGCGGCCAGGGCGGTACCGCCTTTGGCGCAACCGGCACGTGATGCAACCCGAACGCGACCGCCGTCTCCGGCTGGTCTTCAGTAGTCGGCACCACACCAAGCGTCGAGCCCACCAGCGACGCCAGCAACGGCATCCGGCTAGGCCCACCAACCAGATACACCCCGCCAAGCCGATCCGGCGTAAGCCCGGCCCGAGCGATCGTCGCCGCGAGCATTTCGGCACTGCGCAGCAGATTCGGCCGCACCAACGCTTCCAACTCGGCGCGAGTCACGAGAACGTCGCCGAACGGATCCGGCATCGGCACCTCGGTGTGCGCGTGCCGGGAAAGACTCTCCTTGGCGTCGCGGACGTCCTGAAGCAAGACCCGCTGCAACCGTCGATCACTGGTCGTCTGCGGACGCAGAAGCCGCTGCCACTGCGCCGGATCCGCATGCGACACCGACCGTCCAATATGGACCAACAAGGCCTGGTCAATGTCCAAACTGCCGAGATCCGGCAACCCGTCCTCAGCCAACACCTGAGTCCCGGCCCCGACCACCGCACAGTCAAACGTGCCCGCCCCGAGGTCGTAAACCGCGATCGGCCCGCTAGGCGCCCCGCGCTCGCGCAGAGTCGCGTAATGCGCGGCCGCCGCGACCGGCTCCGGGATCAGCCGCACCTGCCCGAACCCGGCCTTCCCCGCCGCCGCCCGGAGCGTCTGCTGCCGCTGCGCACCCCACCCAGCCGGATGCGACAACCGCACCTCCCCGGGAACGCCGGACAGCTGCCGCTCCGCCTCCTCGCCCATCCGCCGCAACACCGCGGCGAACGCGTCGACGACCGGCACCGTCCGATCCCCGAGCAGCAGTTCCCCGTCGTCAATCCGCCGCTTGGGATTCGGCTCGAACCGACTGGGATCGAGCCGAGCCCGCCGCTCCGCATCCTGCCCGACAACGAGCCGCCCGTCGTCCTCCGCGTACACCGCGGAAGACATGGTGACCGACCCGTCAACCTCAATCGCCCGAGGTCCCCGCCCAAAGGCCGCCAAGACGCCAACCGTGCTGGAAGTACCGAAGTCGATCGACAGGACGTCCACGCAGTTCCCCTCCCCAAGGCCCCATCGCATCGTCTCACGGGAGTGGGTGACAGATATAAGTGAAACTGACTTGCCAACTCAAGTGCCACCAAGGCACACTTAAGCAAGCCACCAGCTGTGAAGCGGAGAGACCATGACGCAGACCACCACCGCACGAGAGTCGCTGTTCGCAACACCGCGAGCACAGCAGGAAGCTCACGCCGCCGCGGAACTGATCGCCGAAGCAGACGGCCACGTCACTCTCGACGGCGTCGAACTGGGCGGCGAGATCCGCGAACTGCTCCGCCAGATCATCGCCATCATCGCCGAAGGAGGAACGGTGACCGTCGGCGCGATGCCGGAGGTCATCACCACGACAGTGGCCGCGGAGCTGCTCGGAATCTCCAGGACCACGCTGATGAAGCACGTCCGCGCGGGCGACCTGCCGAGCACCCGAACCGGCAGCCACACCAAACTCCGCCGGGACGACGTCCTCGCCTTCCGCCGGGAACGGCTGCGCAAGCAACGAGACGCACTGAACGCATTGCTCGCGATCGAAGACGAACTCGGCATCGAATAGTCAGAATCGAACAGGAGGGGCGACGGCGCGGACTTTCCGCCCTCGTATGGTTGTGCGATGCCCACTCGCGTGCTTCCCGATGCCAATGTTCTGCATGCCAGAACACTCCGAGACTGGCTGCTTCTGCTCAAGGACACGGGAAACGCGAGCATGTTCCGCGTCTTCTACACCGAAGACATTCTTGCCGAGACCATCCAGAGCATCCGCAGGCGCAATCCCGGACTTACCGGAACCGAGATCACCAAGATCCGCGACGCGATCGCCGGGACAATGGACGGCCGAATCGACGACTACCCGTCCGCGCAGGACGCTGTCGTGCTGACCGATCCGTTCGACCGGCACATCCACGCGGCCGCAGTCGCCGGATCAATGGATTGCGTCGTCAGCTTCGATCGCGGGTTCACCGACCTCCCGACAGCAGTACGGGACACGCTCGATTACGAGATCTACACCCCGGATGAATTCCTCTTGCTCGTGGACGATTCGTCGCCGAGCCTGATCCGCGCGACACTGCGCAGGCAAATCCACCACTTCTCCAGTCTCGGCCGCGCCCACTTGGATTTCGCTGGCGCGCTGAGGAAATCCGACTGCCCTGCCTTCGCCGAACGAATCACCGAACGCTGCCGCGAGATCGCCCTCGATCAGTAGCCGCCTACCCAGCGAAAGCCGCCGCCGGAAAAGGTGTCTCCCGATCCTCCAACAGCCGCGTACGGAAGTCGTTCATCTCCACCGCCACCGCAGCATGCCGTGCCACCAGTTCCGCGATCGGCGAGGGCAACTCCAGCTCCCCAGCAGCCGCCCGTCGTACCGCGGCTATTCGGCTGTCGCGGTCCCACGTCCCGCATACCTCGGTCACCAGCCAGTTCACCAAATACATCGACCCATAAGCCCGGTCATGCTCCGCATTCAGCTCGGCGAACGCCAACTCCGCCTCAGTCAGATCGAACCGGCGCGCGAATGCCAGGCCGAAATCGGTCAATACAAACCGATCGCCATCGGTCAAGAAGTTCTCGAAGTGGTTGTCGAAGTGCAGAACCCCTTGTGCCCGAAGGAAATCGAGCGTTGAGGCGATCTCCGACGCGACACGTCCTGCCTGTTCCAAATGATCAGGCAGCCACCGGTGCAGATTGGTCGGAAAGTACTCGCAAAACAGCACCACACTCGCCGACGCGTCCCGTAGTTCCGTGAGACGCTGGCGGACCGCGGCTGAACCGCCCCAGTACTCGACGTCCTCCTCCAGCGGACGGTCCGGCTCTCGACCCGACGGGACCGGCAGGATTCGCCAATGGTGCAGCAGCGGGAAGTTCTCACACTCGCCGCTGAGCACCCAGCCGTTCGCCATCACATGGAGCGCCAGCTCACGCCACGCCGAACCCTCCGGCGAACCAAGGCCGTAATGGCAAAAGGCAGGCAGGCCATACAGATTCGCGGTCGAATGCGGATGCCGCCGCTCCAACTCGGTGAGGGGCACGCGCTTCGCGAATACCGGAACCCCGTCGACGTCCAAGCGGGCACCGGTGCCGCCGATTCCCTGGGACAGCACCTCGGCGGACTCCAGCCGCTCGGTGAGCTGACGGTCGCTCAGCAGGGAAAGCGCCGTGCTCGCCGCGGTGTGCCGCGAAACCCTAGAAGACCCCATACTCCGACAATAGAGAAAAGGGCGGCCCCCGCGTGGGGAGCCGCCCTTTTCGCCGTTAGATCACTCGTTCTCGGACTCGCCGTTTTCGGCGGCTCCGATGCTCACCGGCGGAGCGTCGGGAACCGAAGACGGACGCTTCTCCCCACGGAAGGTGAAGTGCGCCTCGTCGTCGCGGTCCTCGGGGTTGCCGCTCCAGCCTTCGACGTCGACCACGATGATCTGGCCGGCTTCGACCTCGCCGAACAGGATCTTCTCCGAGAGCTGGTCCTCGATCTCGCGCTGGATCGTGCGGCGCAGCGGACGGGCGCCGAGGACCGGGTCGAAGCCGCGCTTGGCCAGCAGCGCCTTCGCCTTCTCGGTCAGCTCGATCTCCATGTCCTTGGCCTTGAGCTGCGTCTCGACCCGGCCGATCATCAAATCCACCATCTCGATGATCTGTTCCTGGTTGAGCTGGTGGAACACGATGATGTCGTCGATCCGGTTCAGGAACTCCGGGCGGAAATGCTTCTTCATTTCCTCGTTGACCTTCTGCTTCATCTTCTCGTAGCGGTTCGTCGAATCCGCTCCCGACGAGAAGCCCAGGCTCACGGACTTCGAGATGTCCGAGGTCCCCAGGTTCGAGGTGAAGATCAGCACCGTGTTCTTGAAATCGACCGTCCGGCCCTGCCCGTCGGTCAGCCGGCCGTCCTCGAGCACCTGCAGGAGGGTGTTGTAGATCTCCTGGTGCGCCTTCTCGATCTCGTCGAACAGCACCACCGAGAACGGCTTGCGCCGCACCTTCTCGGTCAGCTGCCCGCCCTCCTCGTAGCCGACATAGCCCGGAGGCGCCCCGAACAGCCGGGAGGCGGTGTAGCGGTCGTGGAACTCGCCCATGTCGATCTGGATCAGCGCGTCGTCCTCGCCGAACAGGAACGACGCCAGCGCCTTCGACAGCTCCGTCTTACCCACACCGGAGGGGCCGGCGAAGATGAACGACCCGGACGGGCGCTTCGGGTCCTTCAGCCCGGCGCGCGTGCGGCGGATCGCCTGGGAGACGGCCTTGACCGCGTCCTCCTGGCCGATGATGCGCTTGTGGAGTTCGTCCTCCATGCGCAGCAGCCGGGTGGTCTCCTCCTCGGTCAGCTTGAACACCGGGATGCCGGTCCAGTTCGCCAGCACCTCCGCGATCTGCTCGTCGTCGACCTCGGCGACGACGTCGAGGTCGCCGTCCTTCCACTGCTTCTCCCGCTCGCCCTTCTGGCCCAGCAGCTGCTTCTCCTCGTCGCGCAGCCGCGCGGCCCGCTCGAAGTCCTGCGCGTCGATCGCGGACTCCTTGTCCCGGCGCACGTCGGCGATC
Organism: Amycolatopsis sp. WGS_07; assembly: GCF_045278895.1. NCBI lineage: Bacteria > Bacillati > Actinomycetota > Actinomycetes > Pseudonocardiales > Pseudonocardiaceae > Amycolatopsis > Amycolatopsis sp. WGS_07. The sequence continues at coordinate 2,226,304 of NZ_CP136053.1, forward strand.
TTCTCGTCGAACTCGCGCAGGTCCGGCGGCGCGGTCATCCGGCGGATCCGCATCCGCGCCCCGGCCTCGTCGATCAAATCGATCGCCTTGTCCGGCAGGAACCGGTCGTTGATGTAGCGATCCGCCAGCGTCGCGGCCGCGACCAGCGCCGAATCGGTGATCGAGACCCGGTGGTGCGCCTCGTACCGGTCCCGCAGGCCCTTGAGGATCTCGATCGTGTGCTCCAGCGACGGCTCGCCCACCTGGATCGGCTGGAACCGCCGCTCCAAAGCCGCGTCCTTCTCGATGTACTTGCGGTACTCCTCCAGCGTCGTCGCGCCGATCGTCTGCAGCTCCCCGCGGGCCAGCATCGGCTTCAGGATCGACGCCGCGTCGATCGCGCCCTCCGCCGCGCCCGCCCCGACCAGCGTGTGCAGCTCGTCGATGAACAGGATGATGTCCCCGCGGGTCTTGATCTCCTTGAGCACCTTCTTCAAGCGCTCTTCGAAATCGCCGCGGTAGCGCGACCCGGCGACCAGGGAGCCGAGGTCGAGGGTGTAGAGCTGCTTGTCCTTGAGCGTCTCGGGCACCTCGCCCTTCACGATGCTCTGCGCCAGCCCCTCGACGACGGCGGTCTTGCCGACGCCCGGCTCGCCGATCAGCACCGGGTTGTTCTTCGTCCGGCGCGACAGCACCTGCATGACCCGCTCGATCTCCTTGCCGCGCCCGATCACCGGGTCCAGCTTGCCCTCGCGGGCGAGCACGGTCATGTTGCGGCCGAACTGGTCGAGCACCAGCGACGACGACGGCGTGCCCTCGCCGCGGCCGGAGCCGCTCTCGGTGGACTTCTCGCCGGTCTGGTAGCCCGACAGCAGCTGCAGCACCTGCTGGCGCACGCGGTTCAGGTCCGCGCCCAGCTTCACCAGCACCTGCGCGGCCACGCCCTCGCCCTCGCGGATCAGGCCCAGCAGGATGTGCTCCGTGCCGATGTAGTTGTGGCCCAGCTGCAGCGCCTCCCGCAGCGACAGCTCCAGCACCTTCTTCGCCCGCGGCGTGAACGGGATGTGCCCGCTCGGAGCCTGCTGACCCTGGCCGATGATCTCCTCGACCTGCTGGCGCACGCCCTCGAGGGCGATGCCCAGCGACTCCAGCGCCTTGGCGGCGACACCCTCACCCTCGTGGATCAACCCCAAAAGGATGTGCTCGGTGCCGATGTAGTTGTGGTTGAGCATCCGGGCCTCTTCCTGGGCCAGGACGACCACCCGCCTCGCGCGGTCGGTGAACCTCTCAAACATGCGCACTCCCTCGACTGCTGCGTCGGCGGCCCGTAACCTCCGTGGATCGCGTCCACGGCGGACAGCACCGTGAGACCACTCTAGTAGCCAAGCGGTCGCGCTTGCGTACCACTACGGCAACCGGGCGGCCCGTTCGCACCCGGACGGCGACCCGGTCGGTCACCGTTCATCATCCGGTTGCGCTGCACCTTTACTCCCTCTCGAACGTACGGGACCGGATCAGGATTCCGCCCGGGCACCCCTGTCCGCTCAGCGCGAACACCCCCGCGCGACCGGGTGGTCTCACCCTGTGGCCACCCGATTGGCGCAATCGCGCTCCGTATGTAAGGTTAGGCACGCCTAATTACGACGGCGAGTGGGGAGGACAGGGGGTGGACCGGTGAACCCGCAGCGCTCGCGCGACGACACCCGCGAGATCGGCGACGGTCTCGCGTCCTCCCTGCTGCGCGCCAGCACCCGGTACGACCTGCGCCGCGACGTCCCCGAGGACTGGCTTCGCTGCGCTGACCTGCTGGAACGGCCCGCGCTGTTCGTCGAATGGCGGTCCCGGCTGACCGAATGGCTAGTCCAGCAGCACGGCGTGGCGCCGGAGCGGACCGCGGCCAGCTACGTGATGTCCTGGTACCTGTACGTCCCCGCGTACATGGGCGCGCTGCTGCTGCATCACGAGCGCCGAGTGCCGTGCCTGAAGCCGGAGCAGCTCGCGTTCGGCCTTGGCCCCGATCGGCCGCATCCCGAGGGCATGGCCGTGCTCAGCGACGCCTTCTACTGCCTGCCCACCGACCCGGGCAGCGTCCGCCCTGAGGCGACCGTCGTGGCCGACGAGCGAGCGCTGGCCGCAGTGCTGCGCGCGCAGTTCGTCGGCCACGCTGCCCGCTTCGTCCGCGCGTACGCCCCAACCACCCGCCTCGGCCGCCGCATGCTCTGGGCAGCCGCCACCGACGCGCTGGACGGCGCGCTGTGGCGAGTGGGCAAGCAAGGCGGGACGGCCGAGGCCGAAGGCGCTGGCGTCGCGGACGCGGCATTGGTCCTCGACGCGCAGTACCGCCCACTGACCTCGGCGTCCACCTTGCGCATGACGGTCAACGACGACGGCCACCGGGTTTGGGAGCGACGTCGGGAGAGCTGTTGCTTCTCCTATCTCCTGCCCGGCGAAGCGGAGTGCGAAAGCTGTCCGCGAATCTGCCGCCGTTGATCTCCATCGAGTGAAATTTCAGGCGTACGGATCGCGGCCCGTCGCGCCCAGCGCCCGATGCAGCACCGGCGCGGTTTCCGGCACCGCGACCTCCGGGCCGAAGACACCGCCGGCGCGGGCCTGCTCGCCCATCCCGGCCGCGAAGGCGAGAACCACTTCGGCGGCTTCGTCCGAGCAGTTCAGCTCGACGCCGCTCGCCCGCGTCAGGTCCCAGGCGTGCACGACCAATTCGCCGAGCACCATGTCCCCGACGACCGAGGCGGGCAGTTCCGATCCGCCGAAAGTGACGGTTCCGGTCCACGCCTCTGGCGGGGTGAGCGCGGCGACCACATCGTCGGTCAATTCCTCAAGCGCCTTCGGCCAGTCGTCGCCGACAAGCGAGGCCTCGGCTTCGCTCGGCGCGGGCGGTTCGTAGGACTCCTGCCGAATTGCGGCAGCGAGCCATGGGCCCCAGTACAAAAGGTGATTGAGGAGACCGCGAACGTCGTAGTCGGCACAGGCGGTCGGCGCGGTTAACGACGGGGCGGCGGCCGCGACGCGCCGCAGTTCGGCGGCGGCCGGGGCGAGCAGTCCGGAGTGATTCGACATGCGCCCGAGCCAACCACGGAAGGCGGCCGCCGTCTTGAAATTACGCGACGCAGTACCGTTTCGGACATGCGGCGGATCCCGAGCGGCATCCTGAACGAGCCGGTGGCGCGCACCAAGTTCACGCTGACCCGGCATCCGCCCGCCCCGGAACTGCGCGATTTCGTGGAACACCACTGGGTGCTCCGCTGGAACCTCACCGAATCCCACGAACAGCACGTGCTGCCGAATCTGTCGGTGCACGTGACGTTCTTCCCGGGCGCCTGCGGGGTTTACGGTCCAGCGCACGAACTTTTCACGCATCGGCTCAGCGGACGCGTGCACGGGATCGGGGCCAGGATCCGGCCCGGCTGTTTTCGCCCGTTCCTCGACGCCCCGGTGCGCACCCTCGCCGATCGCGCCGAGGACGTAACCAAGATCTTCGGGCCGGCCGCCGCGGTCGCCGAAAAATCCGTCCGCAATGCGGAAACGGACGAGGAAATGATCACTGCAATCGACAACTTGCTGATCGCACGTGCTCGTCCCATTCCGCACGCGAGCAGGGTGGCCGCGGAGGCGGTGGAAACAATCGCCGCGGATCCCGGCATCACCAAGGTGGCGGAACTGGCGGCGGCACTCGGGCTGTCGATCCGGGCGGTGCAGCGGTTGTTCGCCGAGCACGTCGGGACAACGCCGAAGTGGGCGATCCGGATTTATCGGCTCAACGAGGCCGCCCGGTTACTCGGCGCACCGGACGCGCCGGATTACGCGGAACTGGCGACCCGGCTGGGCTATAGCGACCAACCTCACTTCATCCGCGATTTCCGCGCAGTGACCGGAGCCCCGCCCGCGGAGTACGCCCGCTCGGCTCGCCGGCTGATGTCGTGCACTCCGGACGGCGCAAAGACTGGAATCTAATACGAACGCCAAACGGCCGCCGGGAATGTTCCCGACGGCCGTTTGACATGCGGTCCGCGAAGACCTGGCGCGGTGCGTTCTCCCGGTTCGCTAACCGGAGGACCGCATCCGCGAGCCCGGAAATGCCCGGGTCAGTTCTTCTTGTGGTAAGCCTCGACGACCTCCGACGGGATGCGCCCGCGGTCGGAAACCTGGAAACCGTTCTTGCGGGCCCACGCGCGAATCGCCTGGTTCTGCTCGCGGTCGACCGCGGCCGGGCGGGCCGGGGCCTTGCCGCCGGCGACCGGACGCAGCGGCGCGCGCTTGCGGCCGCCGGCGCGACGAGCGTGCTCGACGTACTGCGCCAGCGCGTCCCGCAACTCCTCGGCGTTTTCGCCCGACAGGTCGATCTGGTAGCTCACACCGTCCAAACCGAACTCAACGGTCTCTTCCGCCTCACTGCCGTCGAGGTCGTCGACCAGAGAGACCAGCACCTTCTGTGCCATCTGATTCCTCCTGCGGGGCTTACCCGAATGATCTGGCTACATGATCTGGTTTCGGGGCAAGCCCCGAGCTACAGAAGTCTTTGACACCCATATTAATACCCGCTCGCTCCGCCGTAGGCAAATCCGCATTGAGGAAAACTCGAGCGGAGCGACGAGCGGCACCCTATTCGGGGCGTACGAGCGGGAAGAGGATCGTCTCCCGGATACCGAGCCCGGTCAGTGCCATGAGCAGCCGGTCGATCCCCATTCCGACCCCGCCGCTCGGCGGCATTCCGTACTCGAGCGCACGCAGGAAATCCTCGTCGAGACGCATCGCCTCGCTATCGCCCGCGGCGGCGAGCCGGGCTTGTTCGGTGAGCCGCTGCCGTTCCACGACCGGATCCACCAGCTCGGAGTATCCGGTGGCGAGTTCGAAACCGCGCACGTACAGGTCCCACTTCTCGGCCACGCCCTCCCGGCTGCGGTGCTGCCGGGTGAGCGGAGAGGTCTCCAGCGGGAAATCCCGGACAAATGTGGGGGCGTGCAGTCCGTCGCCGACGAGATGTTCCCACAGTTCTTCGACCAGTTTGCCGTGCGCTAGCTTGGGATCCACCTCGATCTCGCGCGCCGCGGCGATCTTGTGCAGTGCTTCGGCCGGAGTATCCGGCGTCACTTCCTCGCCGAGCGCTTCCGACAGCGACTCGTACATGCCGAGTGTCGTCCATTCGCCGGAAAGGTCGTACTCGGTTCCGTCGGCGAGAGTGACGACCTGGGTGCCGAGCACGTTCTCCGCGGCCTCCTGGATGAGTTCGCGGGTCATCACGGCATTCGTGTCGTAAGTGGCGTACGCCTCGTAGTACTCGAGCATCGCGAACTCCGGCGAGTGCGAGGAGTCGCTGCCCTCGTTGCGGAAGTTCCGGTTGATCTCGAAAACCTTCTCGATCCCGCCGACCACGCAGCGCTTGAGGTACAGCTCCGGCGCGATGCGCAGGAACAGCTCGAGGTCGAAGGCATTCGAATGCGTGATGAACGGCCGGGCGGCGGCGCCGCCGTGCAGCGTCTGCAGCATCGGCGTCTCGACCTCGGTGAATCCCCGGCGGTGGAACGACTCCCGCAGCGAACGCATCACGCCCGAGCGCGTGCGCACCACGTCGCGAGCCCGCGGCCGCATAATCAGATCGACATAACGCTGCCGGATTCGCGTTTCCTCGGCCAGCTCCTTGAACGCCACCGGCAGCGGGCGCAGCGCCTTCGCCGCGATCTGCCAGCTGTCGGCCAGCACGGAAAGCTCGCCGCGCTTGGAGGTGATGACCTCGCCGTGCACGAATACGTGGTCGCCAAGATCGACTGTGGACTTCCACGAGGCGAGCGACTCGGCGCCGACCTGCGCGAGACTCAGCATCGCCTGCAGTTCCGTGCCGTCTCCCTCACGAAGAGTGGCGAAACACAGTTTGCCCGTATTGCGGAGAAACATGACGCGACCGGTGACGCCCACCGACTGACCGGTGCTGGTGTCGGCTTCGAGACCGGAATGTTCGGCACGGATCTGCGCGAGACTGTGCGTACGCGGAACCTCTACCGGGTAAGGATCGGCGCCCTCCGCGATTATCCGGTCGCGCTTGTCCCGGCGCACCCGCATCTGTTCGGGCAGGTCGTCATCGGGCAGTGCGTCGGACGCGGGGAATTCGGTCATGGCCATAGAGTACGAAGCCGCTGGTGAACCGCGTCAACCGGATTCCCCTTACGAGGCACTCACGGTATTAGGGTGGTTACTCGTGAGCGATCACGGCACTGACGCGGAACTGCACGCCCGCCGGGCTTCTTCCTTCGGCGACCAGGCAGGCACCTATGCCCGGCACCGCCCGGACTATCCCCGCACGGCACTCGAATGGGGTATGGCCGGAGCAAACCGACCGGTACGCGACGTGCTCGACCTCGCCGCGGGCACCGGAAAATTGACCGAGGGGCTGACCGATCTGGGCCGATCGGTGACCGCGGTGGAGCCGGACGCGGACATGCTCGCCGAACTGTCCCGGCTGCTCCCGGACGTTCCCGCGCTGACCGGCAAGGCCGAGGACATCCCGCTGCCGGATGAATCAGCGGACGCGGTTTTCGTCGGACAGGCTCTGCACTGGTTCGATTTAGAAGCGGCGTTCGCCGAGATCCATCGGGTGCTGCGGCCGGGCGGGACAGTAGTGGCGCTGTGGAACCACGACGACGAATCGGTCCCGTGGGTGCTCGAGTTCTCCCGGCTGATCCGCACCGGAGTCAGCCGGGGGTTCGCCGATCCGGACCGGCCGCTGCGGGCGGACGGCTTCGGCCGATTCGAGCAGGAGAAGTTCAGCCACACGCACCGGCGCACTATCGAATCCCTGCTGGCGACCGTGGCCACGCATTCGCATCTGCTCGTCGCTTCCGCCGAAGACCGCGACCGACTGCTCGCGCAAGCCCGCGCGTACCTGGAATCTGTTCCGCAGACTGGAACAGGCGAATTCGACTATCCCCTGGTCACGACGGTTCTGCGCGCTCGCCGGAGCTGAGTGGCGACCGAAATCACCACCTCGCCGCGGCCGGACGGTGCTAATTTCGGAAGTGGCGGCGATCCGCCCCGGACGAGCGCGTCGTACCCGGTCACGACAAGACGGCGCAGTGGACTATCCGTCACTGCGAAAGGTTCTTGATCATGTCCTGGCTCGTTCTTGTCGTTTCCGGATTTCTCGAAACCGTGTGGGCCGCGGCCCTCGGTGCGTCGAAAGGCTTCAGCAAACTCTGGCCGAGCGTGCTGTTCGGCGGCGCGCTGCTGCTCAGCATGTCCGGTCTCGCGTACGCATTGCGCGAAATTCCGCTCGGCACCGGATACGCGGTGTGGGTCGGCATCGGTGCGGTGGGGACCGCTGTGTACGGGATCGTCGCGATGAACGATCCGCTCACCATCAGCCGGATCACCTGTCTCGTGCTGATTGTCGCCGGGGTCGTCGGACTGAAATTGTTCCACTGATCTTCACGCGAGCGAGATCTCCAGCGCGCGGAGCCGTTCCGGCGCGGAAATCACGTCGATCCCGGTAATCCGGTCGCCGTCGAATACGAAGGTCAGCACCACGGCCAGCCGGCCGCGCGGGGCGAGCACCAGGCCGGGAACACCGTCGACCAACGCGACCTGCGTACTGCGTGCGACTTCCGAAGCGAGCAATGCGCCCTTGCTGACCGCTCGGACGCCGCGTAGCACCACCGGCGCCGCGCCGGTGTCCGAATGCAGCACGACGTCGGGATCGAGCACTTTCAACAATCCCGCGAAGTCGCCTTCCCGGGCAGCCGCCAGATAAGCCTCGACCGCCCCGCGCCGCCGGCTCGCGTCGGCCGGACCGGCTTCGCCGCCGCGCACTCGGCGACGGGCCCGGCTGGCCAGCTGCCGGACCGCCGCCGGGCTGCGGTCGAGGATCTGCGCGATGTCCTCGAACGGCACCGCGAACAGGTCGTGCAGCACGAACGCGATCCGCTCGGCCGGGCCGAGGACGTCGAGCACGACCAGCATCGCCAGACCGACGGAATCGGCCAGCTCGGCTTCTTCGGCGAGATCCGCACCGTCGTCGCCGCGGTCGAGCGGGAATGCGTCCAGCGAGTCCTCGCGGCGGCGTTCGCGCGTGCGCAACAGGTTCAGGCACACCCGCGCCACCACTGTGGTGAGCCAGGCGGGCAAATTCTGCACAGCGGAAACATCCGCGCTGTCGACGCGCAGCCAGGCTTCCTGCACCGCGTCATCGGCCTCCGCGAGCGAGCCGAGCATCCGGTAAGCGACCCCGCGAAGCCGCGGACGCTGTTCCTCGAATTGGGCCGCGAGCAGCACGCGAGCATCCACCTGTCACATCTCCTTCGCGGGCGGGTTCATCCCCAGTAGGACACCCCCAGTGCCCGACCCCGCGGCACTTTACCCGGAAGGAATTGCCATGACGACGATCTTGGTCACCGGCGGCACCGGAACCCTCGGCAAGCTGGTCGTTCCCGCGCTCGGCGACGCCAAGGTGCGTGTTCTGAGCCGGAACGCGAACGGCCCCGACCGGTTCGCCTGCGACCTGATGACCGGCGAAGGACTGGCCCCCGCCGTGGATGGCGCCGACGTGGTCGTGCACCTGGCGGGCGGTCCGAAAGGCGACGACGTGGCGACCGCGAATCTCGTCCGCGCGGCGGAACGCGCCGGAGTCGGCCACCTGGTTTTCATTTCGGTGATCGCCGCGGACGCGGTGCCGCTGGGCTATTTCCGCCGCAAGCACAAAGCCGAAAAACTCGTCGCCGCGGCGGAGGTGCCGTCGACCATCCTGCGCGCGGCCCAGTTCCACGGCTTCTGCCTCAATGCCGTGCAAGCAGCGGCGAAACTGCCGATCGTGCCAGTCCCCGCGATCCATTTCCAGCCGGTCGACGCTCGCGAAGTGGCGACGCGGATCGCGCAGTTGGCGCTCGGCGCTCCGGCCGGGCGAGTGCGAGATCTGGCCGGGCCCAAGGTGTACGGCATGGGCGAGCTAGTCGATCAGTATCTGCGGGCCAGCGGGCGGCGACGGCTGAAAATGCCGATGCGCATTCCCGGCTCGGCCGGAAAGGTCTACCGCACCGGCGGCAACCTCAACCTCGACGCGGACACCGGCGTCCGCACTTTCGAGGATTACCTCGCCGAGCAGTTCGGCTAACGCACATTCCGCTCGTACACCAGCCGCAGCCCGAGCAGCGTGAGATCCGGGACGTGTTCCTTGATCGTCTCGGATTCGCCCAGTACCAACGGGGCGAGTCCGCCGGTGGCGATCACCGTGACCGGATCCGCGCTGTCGGCCTGCAATTCGCGCACAATCCGCCGGACCAGGCCGTCGACCTGGCCGGCGAAACCGTAGAGAATGCCGGATTGCAGGCATTCCACGGTGTTCTTGCCGATCACCGAACGCGGCGGGACGAGTTCCACCTTGCGCAACGCGGCTGCTCGGGCGGCGAGCGCGTCCACCGAGATCTCAATGCCCGGGGCGAAGGCCCCGCCGAGGAATTCACCCCGGGCGGAGATCGCGTCGACATTTGTAGACGTTCCGAAATCGACGACCACACACGCGGTGGCGTGCAAATGGTGCGCGGCAAGGGTGTTCACCAGCCGGTCCGCGCCGACTTCCTTCGGATTGTCCACCAGCAGCGCGACCCCGGTGCGCACGCCGGGTTCGACCACGACCTTCGGCACCCGCGCGTAATAGCGGCTGAGCATCACGCGCAATTCCCGCAGCACCGCGGGAACCGTGGACAGCGCGCTGATTCCGGTGACCGCGTCGGCGTGCGGACCGAGCAGGCCGCGCACGGTGAGGGCGAGTTCGTCCGCGGTCATCCGCGCGTCGGTGCGCATCCGCCAGTCACCGACCAGCTCGGCGCCCTGGTAGAGGCCGAGCACGATGTTGGTGTTGCCGACGTCGACAGTGAGCAGCAACGAGGTCTTCCTTACTGCGGCTCGGACCGCCGCCGCGGACAGGTCAGTTTTCGGCGTGCAGCAACGCGTCGAGACGACGCGCGTCCGCGGTTTCGGCCACCGGGAAGGTCATCGTGTCCTCTTCGGGCAGCGTGACCGTGCCGCTCAGCAGACCCGAACCGTCGGGTGCGTGCGCCGGGTCGTCCCCGCGCTCGACGATCCGGTTGTAATCGTCCACAAAGATCACTCGCGGACGGTAAGCACGCGCCTCCGCGTCGTCCATCTGGCCGTAGGCGATCAGGATCACCAGGTCGCCGGGGTGCACCAGATGCGCGGCGGCTCCGTTGATGCCGAGCACGCCGCTGCCGCGCTCCCCGGTGATGACGTAGGTCTCCAGCCGCGCGCCGTTCGTGACATCCACAATGGACACCTGCTCGCCCTCGAGCAGATCGGCGGCCTCCATGAGGTCCTCGTCGACCGTGACCGAGCCCACGTAGTGCAGGTCGGCCTGGGTCACCGTGGCCCGGTGGATCTTCGACTTCAGCATCGTTCGATACATTGTGGACTCTCCCTATTCCCCTGCGTCCGGATCCGCGCTCGGATGTTCCACGGCTTTTCCGAGCAGCACTCCCGCGTTGTCGATCAGCCGGGTACTCCCCACCCGGGCGGCGACCAGCAACCGCGCCTCTCCATCGACGGGCGCCGGCCCCAGATCGGTTCCCCGCAATTCCAGGTAATCCACTTCCACCTGGGGACGGGCCGCGAGCGTCTTCCGCGCCATCTCCAGCACGGCCGCCGCCCCGTCCCGCCCGACGTGTGCCCCAGCCGACAACGCGGCCGAAAGCACCACAGCGTCTTCCCGTTGTTCCGGCGTCAGGTAGACGTTGCGCGAGGACAGCGCGAGGCCATCCCGTTCCCGGACCGTCGGCACCCCGATGACGCGGGTGCCGATGTTCAGGTCCGCCACCATGCGCTTGATCAGCACCAGCTGCTGGTAGTCCTTCTCCCCGAAGAACGCGTAATCCGGGCGCAGCAGGTTGAACAGCTTCGCGACGACCGTGAGCACTCCGGAGAAATGCCCGGGCCGGACGGCTCCTTCCAGCTCGTCGCCGAGCGGGCCGGGGTTCACGGTGACCATCGCGTTGTCCGCGTACAGGTCCGAAGCCTTCGGCGTGAAGGCCAGTTCGACGCCCGCTTCGGACAAAGTCGCCAAGTCGGCTTCGAGCTGGCGCGGGTACGCCTCGAAGTCCTCGCCCTCGCCGAACTGCAACGGGTTCACGAAAATCGACGCGACGACCACGGTGTTCGGCAGCCGCTTCGCGCGGCGCAGCAGCTCACGGTGCCCGTCGTGCAGCGCGCCCATGGTCGGCACGAGCGCGACCTTCCGCCCGACGCTGCGCAGCGCCTGGCTCACCTTGCTGATGTGCTCGGGCGGCTGGAACGTGTTGAGCGTTCCGCGCTGGAATTTCGGTGTCGTCACGGGGTCTGTCCTTCGGCGGGGTCGGCGAGAAGGTCGGTCAGTTCGCCCGCGGCCGCGGGATCGAGCAGGCCGGCGGCACGGGACCGTTCGGCCGTGCGCCGGGCCAGCGCCCGGTAGGCCGGGGCGATCTGCGGCGCCCGGTCCGTGAGCACGTCGAGGTGCTTGCGGACGGTGCCGAGATCACCACGCGGGACCGGTCCGGTGAGGGCGCGGTCCCCGTGGCGCAAGACATTGTCCAATGCCGCCGAAAGCAGCGGTGCGACGAGTCGTTCCGGATGCCCGATTCCAGCGTCGCGCAGGGTTTCGGTGCAGTCGGCGACCAGCGTCATCAGGTGATTCGCGCCGTGCGCCAGCGCCGCGTGATAGAGCGCCCGCGCGGATTCGGGCACCCGCACCGGCTCGGCGCCCATCTCCACCGCGAGCGCCTCGCCGACGTTCCACGCCGCGTCGTCGTCCGGTGCCGCGGTGACGCCGATGCTCGCCGCGACAAGGCGTTCCAGGTCTTCCTCGCGTCCGGTGAAGGTGAGCACCGGGTGCAGCGCGAGCGGCAGCGCGCCGGCTTCCGCGACCGGGGCCAGCACGTCGATGCCGTGCGCACCCGAGGTGTGCACCACAATCTGGCCAGCCCGTACGGAATTCGTAGCGACCAGACCACGGACGGTGCCGGCCAGCGCGTCGTCCGGCAACGCGAGCAGCACCAGATCGGCTCTGCGCACGACCTCGTCGGGCGGCAGCAAGGGGACCCCCGGCAGCAGCCGTTCCGCGCGGTTCAGCGAAGCGGCGGACAGCCCGGACGCGGCGACGACCGTGTGGCCAGCCCTGGCCAATGCCGCACCGAGGACACTGCCCACGCGGCCAGCGGAAACGACGCCCACGGCAAGGCGGGCCGGCCGGTTCATGGCGTGCGCCTGTGGACGCTCATGGCTCGAAACTCCTCATGTTCGTTCCAGTCCCGCTCTTTCGTCGCGGGTACCAGACGACGGCGCGAGAGTAGCCCCGACCCGGGCGGATCGCGGCACCTGGGTGACCAGCTTCACCCAGGGCGTCCACTCGCGCCCGTACCCTATTGGCGTTCGCCCGGAGCGGGCCGTCGTCAACGCGAATCCCCCGGTGGAACGCCACTTTTGGCACGGTAGAGCTACCCCGGACGGGGAATGTTCACCGACTGTCGCGATTGTTCGCCAATCGCACCGCATCGGCACGGGCATCCCGCAGTGCCTGCAACAACTCTTCCTGCCGCTTCCGGTCCTGCTCAGTGCGCAGCCGAGTACGACGCAGGAATGCGAGTTCCGTCACGCTTGCCTGATATCGGCCCACGGCACGAGCTGCGGCCCGCCCGGATTGCTTGCGCGCCTGCTTACGCCACTCCCGCCGCCCGGACAGACTGGCGAGCAAATCGACCTCCGACGGCGCGATCCACCGCGCGGCCGCCATCTTCGGCAACGCGGCGGCGACGATCCGCTGTTCTCTGCGCCGCTGCAACACGATCACGTAGATCGCCGCGATCAGCAGCGGCAGAATCACCAGGAAATACAGCGTGAGGAAGGACTTTCCGCCGTTGAGCGTGGCCGCCGCGTTCCAGAGCGCGTGCAGCAGGACTCCGACGAGATACCCGGCCAGCGGCGCGACAATCCGGACCCACCGCTGCGCGTAACGAGCGGCGATGCCGAACCCGATGCCGGTCATGGCCGTGAACAGCGGATGCGTGAACGGCGAAAGCACGCCACGCACGAGGAAAGCAGCCAGTACACCGGAGTTGGCACCGTTGCCGAAGCCGTGCTCAGCGAACGCGCGACCGAAGTAATAGATGTTCTCGGTAAAGGCAAACCCGGCAGCCGCGAACCCCGCGTAGACGACGCCGTCGACAATCCCGTCGAACTCCTCGTTGCGCCGCCAGAAGATCAACAGCACGAAGACGCCCTTCGCGGCCTCCTCGACCAGCGGCGCGGAGACGAGCGCACTGACCTTGCTCCCGTTGCCGCCACCCAGAAGCAGGTCGCCGAACGCTTCCGCCCCGGTGTTGATGAGCAGCGCGGTGACGGTGGCAATGCAAGCGCCCCAAGCAAAAGCGATCAAGAGCAGCTTCGCCGGCTCAGGCTCCCACCGATCGACCCACAGCAGCCCCGCGACCACCACCCCGACCGGCACCAGCGCCGCGACCACCCCAATCGCGACCGCCAGCCACCCCACGCGTGCCGTAGCGAGCCCGAAGAGAAAAGCCCGCACAACGCCACGACGATCAGCCCGAGCACCGGAAGGAGCACGGTGATGTGCCGCGAGCGAGATGGAGTGGACGCAGAACCCGGCGGCGTGGCGGGAATGGTGCCGTTCACGAGCCGTCACCCTACGCAGGCCCTGCTGGGGATGCCGGTTGGACGTAGGGTGTTCAGCCCTATGCGGGACACCCTGTGACCACTTCCCCCGCGCAACGTCCGTGAGGGCCACCTTCACAGCCCCAGATTCCCCCAGGGTTCCCCTCACACCCCTTCGGCCCTGGCTGTCCGTGAAGGACCCCTTCACATACTTAGACTCCCTCAAGGAGTCCTTCACGACCCCGAAACAGCCACCGATGCACCCACCCATCGAGGCACCCACCCCACCCCCGCACCCCGATACGAAGCCACAATGCGGTCTGGGGGTGTTTGTCAAGGCATCTTTCCCGCCTTGACAAACACCCCCAGACCGTCATCACAATCAGGCTTCGGGGTGCCCCACGCCAAACGAGGCGCAATGTCGCCCCCAGGCGACGAGCCGCCGATCAATCCTCCGCCCGACGCCTCCGCCGAGGAGTCCCCTCAGTTTTCCCATTAGCCGCAAGCAATTCCGTCACCGACCGCCCAGCCGCATGGCTCCCAGCCGAACCGCCCCCACGCTCCGCAGACCGCCGCCCATGCGCCGACGACTCTTCCTCAACCCCATCCTCCGGAGTCTCCCAAGCAGGCGGCTCCCCATCCGGCCGCCGCCGACGCCCCCCAGACGACGGCACCGGAGCAGGCTCATCATCAGGCCGCCGCCGACGCCCGCCAGTCCCACTCCCAGCCGCCCGAACAGCCTCCGGCAAATTCGGCTTGTCCGCCCCCGGCGCACCATGCCGCCCAGTAGGCGTATCCGCGGCCAACGGCGACAAATCAGACCGAGAGAACTGCTCCAACCGAGACGGCGCACGAGTAGCCGGCTCCGCCGAAGCTTCCTTCTCCACCACCGAAGGCTCAGCATGCCGAGCCGGTTCCGCAGGCCGCGAAACCGCAGTCTGCTCAACCGGCTCCGGCCGCTCCTCAGCCCGCTTCGGCGCAGGCCGGGCAGCCAACCGAGGCACCGGCCGCTCCTCCTTCACCGACGGCACCGATTGCACCGGCGGTACCGACGGCGCAGGCGGCACCGAGGGCTCTGGCTTGCTCACCGGCGGAACCGTCCGAGTCGGCTGCGCATCAGGAGCAGGCCGACGAGGCGGCTCCGGCACGTCGTTCTTCGGCCGAGCCGCCCGCGGCTTACCCGGCCCGAACGCGTCCTCAGCCCGCCCCCGCGATTCCGGCGCAGCAGCCCGATTCTCCCGCGCACGAGGCAACGGCTCAGTCACATTACGCGGCGCACGCTCACCATTCTCCTGCTCAAACGGCTCCGGAATGACGTGCGAACCAGACTCACCCGCCGACCGACGCTCAGGCTCCGGCGCACCACCGCGAGCAGGCCGCTCAGCATTCGGTTCCGAAGCACGCGGCCCAGCGAAGGCATCCGCCACACTGGCCCGCCCCTCGGGCGGACCCGCGTCCCGCCCGCCACGGGGCACGAACGCGTCCGCCAGGCTGGCGCGAGGATCGCGACCGCCCCGAGCGGGAGTCTCCGGCTCGACCTCGTCCTCGAACGGCTCCGGCTCAGCGGGCGGTTCCGGACGCTTCGGCTTGAGCCGCGGCATCTGCTGGGTGCGCAGCTGGGTCGACCGATCGCCGTTCGGGCCGGAACCGTTCAATCCAGCGCTGATCGACCCGTTCGTTCCGGAAGTCCCGTTGGCGCCATGGGACTTCGCCGCGCCATTAGTACCGTTCACCGGTGCCCGGCGGCGTTCGGCGGGCGTGGCGTCCACCACCCGGTCCATGAATTCGGTCGGCCGCTCCGGAACGTCGACCACCGGTTTCTTCGGAGCCAGCAACTGGGCCGGCTTCTTGCCATTGCCGTTCTTCGTTTCGGTACCGGCGGAAACGAGCCGCTGCTCGTCGTTCAACGCCCGCATCCGGGTGGCCTGCGCGGTGAGCGCGACGCGTTCGAGCAGCACCTCGCCGCCGAACAGAGATTGCAGACTTTCGCGCAGCGCAGCCACTTCGGCACGCAGCGCATCCAATTCCTCGCGTGACTGTGCCTGCGCGGCCTCGCGCGTTTCCGTCTCGAGTTCGAGTTCGTACTCCCGCCGGGCCGCGATCTCGCGTTCCAGCTCCAGTTCGTACACCGCCTGCGCCTCGGCGGCCGCGTCCTCGCTGTGCGCCGCGTTCTTGCGGGCGCGAACAGCCAGGAAGGCACCGATCAAAGCCGCCCAGAGCGCCGCGACGATGCCGAGCCGGAGGTACCGGAGGTCGTCGCTGAGCACCAAAACGACAGTGGCGCCGACAGCGAGGAGCAATCCGACGACAAGCCACGGCCTACCAGGGCGGCGGCCGTGCGAGTCGTCACCCACGCCAGTCATGCCTGACACCGTACCTTCCGGTGATCCGAATGAGACCTAGTCGGTACTTCGAGCGGTGCCATCGAAGCGTTAACCGGTCGTTCCCCGACGGTCCTCCGGCGGCGTCCGGCAGCAGTGCTCGAGCCACAAACCGGCAGCTACGAGCAGCGCCGACGACACCGCCCCGACGACCGCCGACTTGCTGTCCGAGACCGCGGCGACGAGTTCGTCACGTCGCGGGAAAACATAGAGGAACGCGGCCACCCAGCCGCCCCCGAGTACCGCCCCGGCCAGCGAAGACGCCTTCGCCAGCGCGACCGCCCGCGCGATCCCGACCGCGTCGCCGTGCACCCGGCCCGACTTGATCCGCGACCGGATCGACAGCGCCAATCCCGCCTCGGCGATCGCGAGCACCGCGAAGGTCACCCCGGCGAGCGTCGGCAGCCGCGGCAGGTCGCCGTAAGCGGCTTGGAACAGCACGTAGACCACGGCGAGGCCGAGGACCGCGGCCACGACCAGGTCCCGGGACCGCGTGAAGTGCATGACTCCACCGTACCGAGCCCGTTCTGGCAGGCTTGACTCTCCAGCGACTGGAGACTCCACGATGCCTGACATGCCTGCCACCACGGTCTTCACGATCGGCGAACTCTCCCGGCGAACGGGGCTGCCGGTGAAGACCATCCGGTTCTACTCCGACGAGGGCCTGCTGCCGCCCACGCAGCGGACCGGTGCCGGCTACCGGCTGTACGACGCGCACGCGCTCGCCCGGCTGGAGCTGGTGCGGACGTTGCGCGAGCTGGGCATCGGCCTGCCCGACGTTTCCCGCGCCCTGGCGCGCGAAACGACGGTGCGCGACCTGGCGACCAGCCACGTCGACGCGCTCGACGAGCAGATCCGGCGGTTGCGGCTGCGCCGCGCGGTATTGCGCGCGGTGCTGAAACGGGATTCCGAGCTGGAGGAAGTGAAACTGATGAATCGCATCGCCCAAATGCCGGATGAGGAACGCCGCCGTCTGGTGGATGAGTTCTGGGCCGAAATGATGGAAGGGCTCGATGTCGATCCCGAGTTCTACGCGCGAATGCAGTCGGCGAAACCGGATCTTCCGGATGATCCGACTCCGGAACAGCTGGAGGCCTGGATCGAGTTCGCCGAACTCGTGCAGGACCCCGGATTCCGGCAGTCCATCCGCACGATGAGCGAGAAGCATTCGGCCACGCGGGAAGCGGGCGAGTACGAGCGGCCGTCGAAGGCTCAGCAGGAAAACTGGGAGACCTGGATGGCCGACGCCCGGTCCGCGCTCGACGCGGGCCACGCGCCGGGCTCCCCGGCCGGAAAGGCACTGGCGGACGCGATCGCGACCGCCTCGGCCCTTCCCGGCCAGGACCCGGCCGACCCGGCGGTCCGTTACAAGATGGCCGACGGAATCGCCGTCGGAGCGGATCCGCGCGCCGAGCGGTACTGGCAGCTGCTGGCGACCATCAACGGCTGGCCCGCCATCCCCAGCAGGCAGGACGAGGTGCAGTTCCTGCTGGCGGCACTGCGGGCCTCGTGAGTGGTGCAGCCGGTTAGAACCGGCCTAAGCGCTCACGACAAGGTGAGGTCGGGCCGCAGGACGACGCCCGCCCGGTCGGCTTCCGGCAGCCGGGCGAGCAGGTCGGCGGCCCGGCCGTGCCCGGGGACCTCGGCGTCCGGGTCGATCTCGAGCCACGGGATCAGCACGCTCGCCCGGTCCGGGGTCCCGGGATGCGGCAGGAGCAGCTCCGGATCGTCGGACGTCACGCCCTGCACTGTCACTATGTCGACATCCAGGGTCCGCGGGCCCCAGCGCAGTTCGCGCACCCGGCCCGCCGCCTGTTCGGCCGCCTGCCCGGCGCGCAGCCACGCCCAGTGGTCGCGCGCCGGGTCGTCGACGATGCACAGCGCGTTGAGGAAGTCCGGCTGGTCCTCGACGCCCCAGGCTTTCGTCTCGTACACCCCGGACACCGCGACGAGCGCCGGGCGCACCGCGTCGACCGCGCTGCGCAGGTAACCGAGCCGGTCGCCGAGGTTGGAGCCCAGCGACAGGACCGCGCGGCTCATCGCTCCCGCCGGATGGTGACGGCGACGTCGTCGAACGTCAGCGGAATCGGCGCGGACGGCTTGTGCACGGTGACCTCGACGGCGGTCAGCCGGTCGTCGCGCATGACCTCGTCGGCGATCTTCCCGGCGACGCTCTCGATCAGGTCGTACGGCTCCCCGGCGACGATCCCCGCCGCCAGTTCGGCCAGTTCGCCGTAGTGCAGCGTCTTGGTCAGGTCGTCCGACGCCGCGGCGGGCCCGAGATCGAGCCACGCGACGATGTCGATGCCGAATTCCTGCCCGTCGCGCTTCTCGTGGTCGAAGACGCCATGTCGGCCGAACACGCGCAATCCGGTGAGCGTGATGCGATCAGCCATCGGCCCGTCCCTGCTGCCAGGCCGCGGCCACCGCCACGGCGTCCAGTGAAGCCCCCACCTCGTGCACCCGCACACCCCACGCGCCAGCCGCCGCGGCCAGCGCCGAGATCGACGCGGTAGCGATCTCCCGGCCGTCCGGCGGCCTCGGCACTCCGTCCTTTCCGGACAGCAGCCTGCCGAGGAACCGTTTGCGTGAAGCACCAACCAAAACCGGGAAGCCCAAGTCCACAAAGGATTCCAGCCCGTGCAGCAAAGCCCAGTCGTGCTCGGCGTGCTTCGCGAACCCGAGACCGGGGTCGAGCACGATCTCGCTCTCCGTAACCCCGGCGGCGATCGCCTCGTCGACCCGCTCCAGCAGTTCGCTGCGCACCTCGGCGACGACGTCGTCATACGTCGCCAGCGCGTTCATGTCCTTGCTGTGCCCGCGCCAGTGCATCAACACCCACGGCGCCTTGGTTTCCGCCGCGACCCGCCCCATCGCCGGATCGGCGAGCCCGCCGGACACGTCGTTGATCACCTGCGCGCCGGCTTCCACCGCTGCTTCCGCCACCGCGGCCCGCGTGGTGTCGACGGACAGCACGAAGCCTTCGGACGCCAGCTGCCGAATCACCGGCAACACGCGCGCGGCCTCGGTCTCCGCGTCGACCCGCGACGCACCCGGCCGCGTCGACTCGCCGCCGACGTCGATCAGGTCCGCGCCGCGCTCCCACATCTCGCGCGCGTGGTCCAGCGCCTGGTCGAGATCGAGGTACCGGCCGCCGTCGGAGAACGAATCCGGAGTCACGTTCAGCACGCCCATCACGGCGCAGCGACCCGGCCGGGGGATCACCGGCGTCCTCGGATCAGCTCGATCGCCTCGGCCCGCGACGTCGCCGACGACCGCAGCAGCCCGCGCACCGCCGACGTGGTGGTGCGCGACCCCGGCTTGCGGATCCCGCGCACCGACATGCACAAATGCTCGGCCTCGACGACCACGATCACGCCGCGCGGCTCCAGCTTCCGCGCGAGCGCGTCGGCGATCTGGGAGGTGAGCCGCTCCTGCACCTGCGGGCGGCGAGCGTAGAGATCGACCAGCCGGGCGAGCTTCGACAGACCGGTGACCTTGCCGTCGCCGTTCGGGATGTAGCCGACGTGGGCTACGCCATGGAAGGGGAGAAGGTGGTGTTCACAGTTGGAGTACATCGGGATGTCCGTGACGAGCACGAGTTCCTCGTGCGATTCGTCGAACGTCTTCGCCAGCACCTCGTCCGGATCGAGGTAGAGGCCGGCGAACATCTCCTGGTAAGCGCGAGCGACCCGGGCCGGGGTGTCCTGGAGACCGTCCCGATCCGGGTCTTCGCCACAGGCGAGCAGCAGCTCGCGCACGGCCCGCTCCGCCCGGTCCTGATCGAAGACCGGGCGGATGCCGTCTTTACCGCTTGTCTGTTCCGTCGTCGACGTCACGCCGATGCTGCCCCTCGTCCGGCTGCTGGCCGTTCGCGCCGTCGGCGAACCAGCCCTGCTCACGCGGACGGTCTTCGGCGGGGCGCCACGGCTGCTGGCCGCCCGGGGACGTCGCCGGGGTCCAGCCCGGAGGCGCCCCGTAGTTCGGCGGTCCGCTCTGCGCACCGCCAGGGCCACCGGGCTGGTAGCCGCCGCCTGCCGGACCGCCCGGCTGCTGCTGACCACCATACGGCTGGCCCCAGCGGCCGGTGCCGTTCGGCCCGCCGGCCGGACGGCCGCCGTTGGGCGGCGGGGCGTACGGGTTGGCGTTCGGGTCCGGAGCCTGGTACGGCGGGCCGCCGGGCAGCTCGCCCGCTCCCGGCGCGGTGCCGACCGGGGTCGGAGCCGGCTGCAGCACCGGCTTCTCCTTCTCCGGCGCGGGCGGCGGCCACGGCTCGCCGCGCTCCATCGCCAGCTCGCCGGGGGTCTTGATCGGCGGCTTGTCCGACGGGGTGCGCTCGCCGAACTCGTTGAAGACGGTGATGTGCGGGCGCTTCTCGACGGTCGCGAAGATCCGCTCGAGGTCCTTGCGCTGCAGCGTTTCCTTCTCCAGCAGCTCCATGACCAGGTTGTCGAGCACGTCGCGGTAGGTGTTCAGCACGTGCCACGCCTCGGTGTGCGCGGTCTCGATGAGCTTGCGCACCTCCTCGTCGATCTCGTGCGCCACCTCGAGCGAGTAGTCAGCCTGGCGGCCCGCTGACCGGCCGAGGAACGGGTCGCCCTGCTCCTGGCCGTACTTCACCGCGCCCAGCCGTGCGCTCATGCCGTATTCGGTGACCATCGCGCGGGCGATCTTCGTGGCCTGCTCGATGTCGGACGAGGCACCGGTGGTGGGCTCGTGGAACACGAGTTCCTCGGCCGTGCGACCACCCATCGCGAACACCAGCCGCCCGATCATCTCCGACCGGGTCATCAGCTGCTTGTCGTCCTCGGGCACCAGCAGCGCGTGCCCGCCGGTGCGGCCGCGCGGCAGGATCGTCAGCTTGTACACCGGCTCGATGTCCGGCATCGCCCACGCGGCGAGCGCGTGCCCGCCCTCGTGGTAGGCGGTGATCTTCTTCTCCTTCTCGGAGATGATCCGGCTCTTGCGCGCGGGACCGCCGACCACCCGGTCGACCGATTCCTCGAGCGCGGCGTCGGTGATCACGTGCCCGTTCTCCCGGGCGGTGAGCAGCGCGGCCTCGTTCAGCACGTTCGCGAGGTCCGCACCGGACATGCCGACGGTGCGCTTGGCCAGCCCGGTCAGGTCGGTGCCCTGCGCGATCGGCTTGCCCTTGGCGTGCACCTCGAGGATCGCCTTGCGGCCGAGCAGGTCGGGCGCGGACACCGGGATCTGCCGGTCGAACCGGCCGGGGCGCAGCAGCGCCGGGTCGAGGATGTCCGGCCGGTTGGTGGCCGCGATCAGGATGATGCCGCCGCGGGCGTCGAAGCCGTCCATCTCGACCAGCAGCTGGTTCAGCGTCTGCTCGCGCTCGTCGTGGCCGCCGCCGAGGCCGGCGCCGCGCTGGCGGCCGACCGCGTCGATCTCGTCCACGAAGATGATGCACGGCGCGTTCTGCTTCGCCTGCTCGAACAGGTCGCGCACCCGCGACGCACCGACACCGACGAACATCTCGACGAAGTCCGAACCGGAGATCGTGTAGAACGGCACGCCCGCCTCGCCGGCGACGGCACGCGCGAGCAGCGTCTTACCGGTGCCGGGCGGCCCGTAGAGCAGAACGCCCTTGGGGATCTTCGCGCCGAGCGCCTGGTAACGCGCCGGGTTCTGCAGGAAGTCCTTGATCTCGTACAGCTCTTCGACCGCTTCGTCCGCGCCCGCGACGTCGCCGAAGGTCGTCTTCGGCATGTCCTTGTTGAGCTGCTTCGCCTTCGACTTGCCGAAGTTCAGGACGCGGTTCCCGCCGCCCTGTGCGTTGTTCATCATCCACATCAGCAGGCCGAGCACCAGCGCCAGCGGGATCGCGAAGATCAGGATCTGGGTCAGCAGGCTCTGCTGGGTGACCTTGGTGGTGAACTTGATCGGATGGTTCGCCTGGTTGTCGACGTTCGCGCCGAGAAGGTCTTTGTAGATGTCGTCGGTCGCGCCGCCGGGGAACTGCGCGATGACCTGGTCGGTCTGCTGGCCGTCGACATCGATCTTCTGCGTGAGCAGCAGTTTGAGCTGCTGCTCCTTGTCCTCGAGGCTCGCTTCCTTGACATGTCCAGCCTTGATCTGCTGGATCGCTGTCGAGATCGGAGCCTGGGTGTAGCCACGATCGCTGTCGAAGATCGTGTTGTAGGCGAACAACGCCAGCAACCCCGCGACGATCCACAGCAGTGGGTTCCTGAGCACGCTCTTCCGGTTCATACGACTCGGCCCTTGCGGCCTCGACCCTCCCTGGTTGGGCGGCTCCTGTGATACCCGCCATCGCGATCTTGACAACCCGTGGGCGCCGCAGGGCACCCGTCCCACCAGGGTACCGTCCGGGCGGGCGGAGAAGCCTGGCGAGCCTCTCGCAGGTCAACGGCCAATCCCGCGCGAGGGTTCCCGGTCCGGGACGACACGTCACCCGACTATCGGGTGTCGACCGCCACAGAGGCCACCATTTCACCCAGCCTGCTCCGCAGCGTCGCCGGGTCCGCCGGGGCGACGGTGACCCATTCGCGACCGTCCGAACCCGCCCGCGACAAGCTCAAATACCGGCCGGTGGCGGTGTCGAACCAGCCGAGCACCCGCGACCGCTGCCGCACTCCCAGCTGGGACCGGCTGTTCGCTGCCAGCTGACCGCCGCGCAGCCGAGGCTGCCCCGCGATGAGCCCGTAGGTCTCGCGCGGATCGACCGTGGCGCGCTCGCTGAGCGACTGCCGCCTCGACCGTCGCCCGCCCTTCTCCTCGGCCTGACCGCCGCCCGCGGCGACCGGCACCCGGATCGGCTGCGTGTGCAACGCCTCGTCGAGCGGAAGGGTGACCGACGCCTCACTGCCGCGCGGACCGCCGGGAAGCAGCTCGACGATCGTGGACACCAGCGCGTCCGGCGGGGTCTCCCGCAGCCAGATGCCGTCGGCGTCCTGGATCGCGACCACGCCGGTGCGCTCGTCGCCCGCGGCGAGCAACGCGACCGGATGCGCCTCGAACTGCGGGATGTGCAGCGCGTCAATGGAGTGCGGGGCGCGCGCGAGCAGCGTCAGCCAGTCTTCGACATCGGGCTCGACCCGGCCGTGGGCGTCGCGGATGCCGCGGGCCTTCAGCTCGGTGTCGACGCGATGGCGCAGCGAGACGCGCTCGTCCTCGGTCGCGCCGTGCGAGCGCACGCGCAGCGGGTAGGGCAGCTCGCCCAGCTCCATCGACTCCCACAGGAAGTCGAATGCCAGCGGCGAGAAGAACTCCTGGTGCATCCGGTACTGCTCACCCTCCGGTCAACGATTTCCGGCCCAGCGTAGCGCCGGATCGGCAGTCTTCAAGCGCCCCAATGCCACATTGGCTGGTTCGGGCGAGCGGGAGCCGAGCGGAGAGCGCGAAATCAGAACGCGCCCGCGTTGGCCTGGTCGGCCACCCCGGCGAGCATTTCGCCGAGCCGGTGCCGCAGCGTGGCGGGATCGGCGGGAGCGATAGTGATCCAGTCGCGGCCGTCGTGGCCCTGGCTCGCCTGCGTGAAATACCGGCCGGTTTCGGTGTCGAACCAGCTCAGCACCGTCGACCGGCTGCGGCCGCCGAGCCGGTTGCGGGCGTTCGCGCCGATCTGGCCGCCGCGCAGGCGCTGCTGTGCGTGCAGCCGGGCGAGCGCCTTGCGGTCCTCGTCGACGCTCGCGCGGCCGGAGGCGTCGACCTGGTTGCCGCGCCGCTGCATGAAGTCGACTCCGGACGCGCCGACCAGCTGCTCCAGCGGCACGGTGATCGACTTCTCGGTGCCCCGCGGAGCACCCGGAAGAAGCGAAATGATCGCCGTGGCGAGGCCGTCCGGCGCGCACGGGTGCAGGTGCAGCCCGCGCTGGTCCTGCACGGCGAACAGGCCGTCGCCGTGGGCACTGCCCGCGACCGCGAGCAGCGGTTCGCCGTTCGGGTCGAGCAGCTGGACGGTGTCCAGGCTGACGTCCGGGGAGGCGAGGATGCCGAAGTAGTCCTCGACGTGCGGGGCGGGCCTGCCCCGGTCGTCGGCGAGACCCCGGTCGGCGAGCGCGCCGAGCGTGCGCGTGCGCAGCGCCGAGCGCTCGTCCATCGTCGCGCCGTGCGAACGGATCCGCAGCGGATACGGCAGCTCGCCCATCCCGGCCGACTCCCACAGGAAATCCACCTCGATCGGCGCGAGCAGCTCCGCGTTCGGCATCGACCAACCCCCTACCCCGAGTGTTTCCGAACGCTCGCGGGCGCGTGACCGGATCCGGTCACGCGCCCGCGAGCATCGCGTCAGTTGTCGTCGTCCGACCACGCGCCGATGACCGGCGGCGGGGTGGCCTGGTTGGCCCCGAACGCGTCGTCCGGGTCCGGCTCGATGAGGAACGAGGCGTGCGTGTGCTCCTCGTCCTCTTCGCCCGCGCCGTGCGCGCCCGCACCGGCCATGCCGCCGCCCATCGGGCTCATGCCGCCCTGGCCCTGGCCGATCGTGCCGCTCGGCGGGACGACGCCCTGCTGTTGCTGCGGCACCGCCGACGCGGCGCTCTGCCCGTTCTGGTGCTCGGACGCGGCGGAGGTCTTGCCTTCCTCCTCCTTGCGCGAACCGCTGCGGTTGCCCTCGCCGAGCTTGCCGCCGGCGAACCCGGCTCCCGCGCCGATGGCGCCGAGGCCGAGCGCGGCGCCGACGCCGCTGCCGCCCGTGCTCGCGGGCGCGGCCGGGGCGACCGGAGCCGCCGCGCCGGACCCGACGCTGGCCCCGGCGGCGAGCCCGCCGCCCTCGAAGCCGGAGGCGCCGTACTTGCCCGAGTCGGCCGAGACGTGCGCCGGAGCGCCGTGCCCGGCGACCCCCGCACCGCCCGCCGCGCCGTGCGCGCCCACCGTGCCGAAACCGGCCGGCGAGCCGAGCGCGCCCGCGTCGGTGTGGCCGATGTTGCTGACGTTGTTGAACGAGTTGCCGTTGAAGTGCGTCGCGGTCGGCTTCATGCCGAGCGAGTCCGGGCCGAAGCTCGGGGTGGAGCTGTCGACCTCGGTCATCGCCTGGGTGTAGGCGTTGAAGAACGCGACCTGCTGCGCCTTGACGTCGTTCGCTGCGTCCGCCTGCGCCTTCTGGTCCGCGGCCAGCGCGGCCGGGCCGCCCGCGAGCGCGGCCGTCATGGCCTGCTTCGGGTCGTAGTCGCGCGGGGCGGGCATCTTCTTGACCTCGGCGGCCGCGGCGGCCTGCCGGGCGAGCCGGTCGGCCATCGTGTGCGCGGCGTCCGAGGCCTGCGTGCCCGAGTTGGCGATCGCCACGAGCGCGCCCTGCGCGCCCGCCGCACCCTGGCCGACCCAGGCGTGGCCCAGTTCGGTGATCGCGTTGTACAGGTCGTTGGACGCCTGCTTCAGCTCGGTGCCGTGCTTGGTCCAGTGCTGCCCGGCGGCCTCGGCGGTACCGGGGTCGTTGTCGGTGGTCGCGCCGACGTAGAGCTGGTGGCTTTCCTGCGACTGCCAGTTCGGCGGGTTGCCGATGGCGCGGTCGCCGCCGATCTCGAAGCCGCCGGAGCTGCTGCGCGCGGACGCGACGATGTCGTTGGTGGCCGAGTTCGGGCCCATCGCGACGGCGGAACCGGGCGCGGGAACCGAGGACGAGGTGCCGTAGCCGGAGGTGTTGTAGCCCGAGCCGTCCGGGACGGAGCCGCCCGTGGCCGGGGTGCTGGTGTTCGGTGCCATGACTGCGTGATCCCCCTAGGACGTCAGGCCTTGTTGCGGAACGGGTCGCCGGCGGACTGGTCGATCTCGTGGTAGCGGGCCATCGCCGCGACGATGCCTTCCTCCGCCGCCTGGTACTGGCTGAGCAGGTTCTGCAGCGCGGACGAGTAGGAGTCGCCGCCGCCGTCGGCACGGCGCACGAACTTGGTCGCCATCGCCTGGCCGACCGGGTTCGCGCCGAGCTTCGGCGGCTGCGCGAGCGTGCCCGCGCTGTTCAGGAGAGCCTCGATCGCGTCCCGTCCGGTCCGGATCTTCTTCAGCACGGTCTGCGCGGCGTCAGGGTCGATCCCGACCTGGCCGTTGACAGCGGCGTTCTTGAACGCCGCGGCATCCGCCGAGCTGTTGTTGCCCATCTGCCCTCTCTCCGTTCCCCCGCGCGAGGACCAGCCCGTCGGCTGGTGTCACTCGTCCGCATGGCAATAGGTCTTCGCATAGGTTAACGCACCTGGTCGAGCCCTATGACGCGATTTGGCGCTTCCGGGTTCCGCACCCGAAAGGATTACCGCGAACCGGACTATCCGGACGTGTAGACGTGCGGATCCAGCGTGCCGATGTAGGGCAGGTCGCGGTAGCGCTCGCCGTAGTCGAGGCCGTAGCCGACGACGAACTCGTTGGGGATGTCGAAGCCGATGTACTTGACCGGCACCTCGACCTTCACGGCTTCCGGCTTGCGCAGCAGCGAGACGACCTCGAGCGAGGCCGGGTTCCGGCTCGCCAGGTTCTTCAGCAGCCAGGACAGGGTGAGCCCGGAGTCGACGATGTCCTCGACGATGAGCACGTCGCGCCCGGCGATGTCGCGGTCGAGGTCCTTCAAGATCCGCACCACCCCCGACGACGAGGTCGAAGACCCGTAGGACGACACGGCCATGAACTCCAGCTGCGTAGGCACCGGAAGCGCCCGCGCGAAGTCGGTCATGAACATGACGGCGCCCTTGAGGACGCCGACCAGGAGGAGGTCGCCCTGGCCGTTTTCCGGGTGGTCGGCGGCGATCTTCGCCGCCAGCTCCGCGATCTTGTCCTTGATCTGCTGCTCGGTGATGAGCACGGAGGCGATCTCGCCCTCGTACACGGGTCATTCCCCTCGGGTGGTGGGTTCGGGTCCGGCAAGCGAGAGCCTGCCACGCCGCCGTCGAGCCTCCAAGTTGCCCGGCAGCCAGACCCCGCCCTGCCCTCGCCAGCGGGCCACGAGCGCGTCGACCGAACGCAGGTGCGCGTCGGTCAGCTCGCGGACCCCGGAGTCCAGCAGCCACCTGCGGAGAACCCGCCTGCGCAGGGCAGCGGGCTCGGCTGCGAGCACGGCTACGTCGAGGTCGTCTTCGCGGACCGCGCGCTCGTGTACGCGCGCGGCGAGTGTGTCCAACGCCTCGGTGTCTTCGCGCAGCTGTGCGGCCGTACGGGCTAAAGCTGGAGCGACTCCACCCGACAGCACGTCCTCCAACAGCGGCAGTGCTTCCGTACGCAGACGTACGCGAGTGAAGCGCGGATCAGCGTTGTGCGGGTCTTGCCACGGCTCTAGGCCGAGTTCTGCGCACGCCGCAACGGTTTGCGCGCGAGTGATGCCGAGCAGTGGACGGCCCCACGGCGGATCGTGCGGACGCATGCCAGCCAGTGACCGCGGTCCGGAGCCTCGGCCTAGACCGAGCAGCACCGTCTCGGCTTGGTCGTCTTGGGTGTGGCCGAGCAGTACGAGCCCTTCGCCGTCCGGCAACGCTTCGCGCAGCGCGTGGTACCTCGCAGCGCGCGCGGCTGCTTCAGGACCGCCTTTGCCCACGACGTGCACGGCATGCACCTCAACGACGTCAATGCCGAGGCTCTTCACGACTGTCGCCGCTTCGGCGGCAACGACGGCTGAATCGGCCTGAAGGCCATGGTCGACCACGAGACCTCGCGTACGGACGTCTCGGTGCCGAAGGACATACGCCGTCGCTTCAGCGAGCGCTAGGGAGTCCGCGCCGCCCGACACCGCGACGCACACTTCGCCGGGAACGGCGACCGTCCCGAGGAAGTCGCGGACCGCTGTCCGGACCGCCGCGAGCGCGCTCACCCGTGCAGGCGCCGCACCCAGGCCGCGGGGTCGGCGATCTCAGCGCGAGTCGGCAACGTGTTCGGCGAGCGCCAGACCGCGTTGAACCCGTCCATCCCGACCGCGTCGACCACGTGCCGCGTGAACTTCGCGCCTTCCTCGTACTGGCGGATCTTCGCGTCGAGGCCGAGCACCGCGCGCAGCAGCCGGTCGAAAAGCCCGCCGCCCTGGCGACGCGCGGTGAACCGCTCCCGGATCTGCTCGACGCTGGGCACGACCTGCGGGCCGACCGCGTCCATCACGTAGTCGGCGTGCCCTTCCAGCAGCGTGGACAACGCCAGCAGCCGGTCGAAAACCGAACGTTCCTTCGGCGACTGCAGCAGCTCCGCGATGCCGCCGCCCTTGCCGCGATTGCGCAGCGCGTCGGGCAGCCTGCCGACCAGCTCGGCCAGTCCGTCCGCGGAACTGTCCGCGAGCCCGGAAACGAGCCGTTCGACCTCGTCGGCGAAGTAATCGCGCAGCCACGGGACCGCGGTGAACTGCAGCCGGTGCGTGCACTCGTGCAGGCAGACCCACAACCGGAAATCGCGTCCGGGGACCTTCATCGCCCGCTCGGCGGCCACCACGTTCGGCGCGACGAGCAGCAGCTCGCCCTTGTTTTCGGGCCCGCCGAACGGGTCGTACTGGCCGAGCACGCGGGAGGCCAGGAACGCCAGCAGCACCCCGGTTTGCACGCCAGCGCCGGACGCCAGGATCGGGCCGAGCGGACCGCCCTGTGCCGCGGGCAGCGCGCGGCCGGTGAGCACGCCGAGGCCGGACGCCGCGGACCGCACCCAGCCGGGCCGGTCCACCACGGTGCCGGGCAGCAGCGGCAGGTCGCGGCCGAGGCCGGTCAGCTCGCGGACGTGCCCCTCCGCCTCGGCGGTCAGCTCCCGCAGGTCGACCACCGCGCGGTCGGCCTCGCCGCGGGCGACCTGCGGGCCGCCGCGCACGAGCAGCGCGCCGGTGGCGGCCGCCCGGTCCCAGTCGACCATGGGCCGCCGTCGGGTCTCGGTTTCCTGGCTCACCTCTCCGACGCTACCTGCCGGTCCGGAATTGTGGGCGGTTCAGCGCAGCGGGTTCAGCGGGTCGGCGCAGTGCCGGGACTACTTGCAGCCGCATCCCCGCAATGCCGTCGCCAGCACGTCGAGCGCCGCCTGCCCGGAGTTCTTGTCCGAGCCGTTGGACATGAACGCGAAGGCGAGCACGCGGTTGTCGCTGTCGAGCACATACCCGGCGAGGGTGTTGACGCCGGTGAGCGTGCCGGTCTTGGCCCGCACCCAGCCCTTGCCGCCCTGGGTTTCGCCCGAGTGGTACCGGCCGTGCAGGGTGCCGTCCGGGCTGCCCGCGACCGGAAGGCCGGCCAGCAGCGGACGCAGTTTCGGCGTGTTCGGGTCCTTGCCGTCCGGACCAGCCGCCGCGGCGAGCACCTGCGCGAGCAGCCTGGCCGGCACCTTGTTCTGATTGGACAGTCCACTCGTGTCGAACAGCTGCAGGCCGTTGACGTCGAAACCGTGGTCCGCCAACACCTTCTTCACTGCGGCGGAGGCACCGGCGAAGGACGCTTCGCCACCGGTGGCCATGGCGACCTGGCGGCCGAGCGCGTCGGCGAGCACGTTGTCGGAGATCTGCAGCAGCGCGTACGCGAGGTCCGGCAGCGGAGCCGACTGGACCTCGCCGAGAACCTTCGCACCTTCCGGTGCCTTGGCGGGCCCGCCCGGGGACGCGCCGAGCTTGTCCGAGACGAGCTGCGTCAGCGCGGTTCCCGGGTTGGCCGAGCGCATGGTCTCGTCGGCCTTCGGGTTGCCGCGTCCGCCGTCGGTCATGGCCGGGACGATCGGCGCGCCGAACAGCGACGGCGCGTCGCCCGGCTCCCAGCCCGGCGCGGTGTTCGGACCGCTGTAAGCGCTCGCGTCAAGCTGCACCTTCGTGATGTTGCCGCCGGCCTTCTTGACCTGGTTGACGAGGTCGTCGAGGTGCGCCGCGCCCGGGTACAGCGGCGAATCGGTGCCCACCGGCAGCGCGGTGAGCGACGGGTCGCCGCCACCGACGATGACGACCGTGCCCGGCTGCGCGCCCTGCACGATCTTGGTGGAGATCCGCTTCGTCGGCTCCATCGCGAGCAGCGCCGCCGCGACGGTGAGGATCTTCGTGGTCGACGCCGGAGTCAACGGCGTGTTCGACGCGTGGTCCCACAGCACGGTGCCGCTGGCCGGGTCGATCACGCTGCCGCTGAGCTGCGAGAGCGCCGCTGCACCGGCAGGCCCGGAAAGCTTCGCGGCGACGCCGTTCGCGGACGGCCCCTGCCCGGAGGTGTCCGGGCCGTGCAGCGCGAGGCTGGCGTCCGCGGGGTCGGGTTCACTGCCCTTCGGCGCGTTCGGTGCCCACGGCAGCCCGAGCCGGTTCGACACGGCGGGCACCGCCGACGCGCCACCCGCGGCGGCCAGCAGAAGCACTACGACCAGCGTCAGGACCAGCGCCTTCCGCTTCCGTTTCTTTCCCTCCGGAGGAGGTGCGGCGGCCTGAGGCGGGATCGGGGGCTCCGGCGGGGACTGCTCCGCGTCGGCGCGCGGCGGAATCTGCTCGGGCCCCGGACGCTCCGCGAAGCCCTCGGCGGGGCGGGGAATCCCGACGGTCGCCTCGGACGGCCCCTGCGCCGCGTCGGGTGCGACGGGGAAGCCCTCGGCCGGACGCGGGATCCCGACGGTCGCTTCCGCCGGGAACTGGCCACCGGCCGGTTCGATCCGCATCGGCCGCACGTGCCCCGCGCCCGCGGGCGGGACGGTGCCGGGCGGCGGTTCGGGCAGCTCGGGGCGGACCGGGATCTCGATCTGCTGCGACCACGACCCAGCTCCGGCCCGGGACTCATCTCCGGGACGGCCGGACTGAGCCTGGTTGGCGCCGGGCCAGTTTTCCCCCGACTCCTCCCCATGACGGCCGGGCTGGGACGGGTTGAGGCGAGCGGCGGCGGACCCGGGTTCGTTCTGCGGCTCGTTCCCAGAACGACCGGCCGGGTTCGGGCTGGCGGCACCGGACTCGGCACGGGCGCCAGGCCGGTTCTCCTCGCCGGAACGACCGGCGCCGGACTGCGCCGAGGCAGGCGCGGCGGAGCGAGCGTCGCCAGGACCGGAGTCGTCTCGGAAGGCGGCCCAGCCCTCCTTCGGCGGCTCCCCCTGCTCGTCCCGCGCGACGACCGGGCGGAACGCCGCCCAGCCCTGGCTGTTGTCGGCGTTTCCCGGAGTCTCGTCCCGGAACGCGGCGAACTGCTGCGCCGCCTCGGCTGGTTGACCGGACTGGAACGGGTTCCACCCCTGCTCCTGCCCCGAAGCCGAAGCGGGCTCGAACAGCGAGTTCCCCGGCTTCCGCGGGGCCTGCCAGGCGGGCGAAGACTCCTGCTGACCAGGCTGAACGTTCGGCTGTGCCCGGACCGTCCGCTCGGCGGTCCCCTCCGCCTCGACCGTCGAGGAGCGCACCGTCTCCTCCGCGTCCGGCCGGGAGTTCTCCCCGGGCCGCGGCACCCCGGCCACGAACTGGGTCGGCCCCTCCACCGGCACCCACGGCGCCTGCGGTTTCGGCTGCTCAGGCCGCGCGGGGACCCCCGACGCGCCGCTCATCCGGTCCGCGAGGTTCGACCGGGGCGGCTCCGGGGCTGGCGGGGCCTCCGAGGGCGCGTTCAGCCCGGGGACCTCCTCCGGTTCGACGTTCGGCCGGAACCACGATCCGGGCCCGTCACCAGGTGTGACATTCGGCACGGAAAGCTGCGCGGTGGCTCCCGCGTCGCGCTTGGGCAGGGGAAGGCGGGAGGTCGCCCGGTCCGCCTGGGACGAGGTGTCCTCGTCGCCCGTGGGCCACCTCGGCTGGTCGTTTTCCGGCACCCACCACTCCTTCTCACCCGCCCCCGGAGGGGCCAAGGTCACATGCCGTCTGGCCGACATCGGCGCGACCGGCCGACGGGGCGTAGTCCACACTAGTGACGTCAACGAGGTCATTAGGTTGCCGCCCACGAGCGCGTGGGACACCGAGATTCGAGAAGCAGCGAGGACGGCCGTGGAATTCGACGTCACGATCGAAATCCCCAAGGGGGAGCGCAACAAGTACGAGGTCGATCACAAGACCGGTCGGATCAAGCTCGACCGGACCCTGTTCACCGCGACCCAGTACCCGGCCGACTACGGCTTCATCGACGACACGCTCGGCCAGGACGGCGACCCGCTCGACGTGCTCGTGCTCGTCCAGGAGCCGACCTTCCCCGGCTGCCTGATCCGCTGCCGCGCGATCGGCATGTTCCGGATGACCGACGAGAAGGGACCGGACGACAAGGTCCTCGCCGTCCCGACGAACGACCCGCGCCTTGAGCACCTGCGCGACATCCACCACCTGAACGAGTTCCACAAGCTCGAGATCCAGCACTTCTTCGAGGTCTACAAGGACCTCGAGCCGGGCAAGAGCGTCGAGGGCTCGTCCTGGGTGAGCCGCGCCGAGGCCGAGGCCGAGATCGGCCGCTCGTACGAGCGCGAGAAGGACCGCCTCGCCAAGGAAGAGATCAACGGCGAAGCGCACCACTGAGTCACGCGTAAAAGGGGCCGCCCACCTGCTGGTGGACGGCCCCTTTTTCGTCGGCCGGGTCAGCCCGCGAGGGCCAGCTCGCTGGCTTCCTTCTCAGCGCGCTGCTCCATCGCCGACTTGTCCGAAAGCGGCTTCTCCCGCAGCAGCCAGACCAGCGCGAACCCGACGGTCAGCACCGCGCCGCCGATCAGGAACACCGTGCTCATCGAGCTGGAGAACCCTTCCAGGATCGGCCGGGCGAGCACCGGGTCCAGCGTCGACAGGAACGAGGTGTCGTTCACGTCGATCCCGCCGCCGGCCATCTGCCGGGCGAACTCCGGGTGCTGGGCCAGCGCCGCGGTGTAGGCCGGGGAGGCCATCGCCGAGCGCACCGCCGCCGCGATCCGGTCGCCGACCGTGCTGAACAGGATCGACAGGAACACCGCGGTGCCCGCCGTGCCGCCGATCTGCCGGAAGAACGTGACCGACGAGGTCGCGACCCCGATGTCCTGGGGCGAGACGTCGTTCGTCGCGGCCAGCGTCAGCGTCTGCATGGTCGAGCCGAGGCCCAGTCCGAGCACAAACGCGATGGCCATGACCACGCCGAGCGAGGTGTCCACGCCGATCATCGAGAACGAGTACACCGCCGCGGCCATCAGGCCGAGACCGGCGACCGCGAAGCCCTTGTACCGGCCGGTGCGAGCGATGATCCGCCCGCTGCCGAGGCTCGCGACCATGATCCCGAGGGTGAGCGGCAGCATCTGCAGCCCGGCCTGGGTCGGCGTCGCGCCCTTCACGATCTGCAGGTACAGCGGCAGCGACATCATCGCGCCGAACATCCCGATGCCCTGGATCACGGTGACCATCGTCGACACCCGGAACACCGAGTTGCCGAACAGCCGCAGCGGCAGCAGCGCGGCGTCGCCCATCCGGCGTTCCTGCAGGATGAACAGGGCCACGCCGAGCGCGCCGACCAGGTACATCGCGAGCGACGCAGGCGATCCCCATCCCCATTCGCGGCCCTGCTCGGCGACGAGCAGCAGCGGCACGAGGCCCAGCGTCAGCGCGCCGGCTCCGAGGAAGTCGACCTTCTGGTCCACGCGAGTGTGCGGGAGGTTCAGCACCTTGCTCACCACGACCAGCGCGGCGAGCGCGATCGGGACGTTCACCATGAACACCCAGCGCCAGCCGGTGAGGCCGGCGAACGAGTCGAGTCCGGCGAAGAACCCGCCGACGACCGGGCCCGCGACGCTCGAAACGCCGAACACGGCCATGAAGTAGCCCTGGTAGCGGCTGCGTTCCCGCGGCGAGGTGATGTCGGTGATGATCGCCAGCGCGAGCGACATCAGACCGCCGGCGCCGAGGCCCTGCAACGCGCGGAACGCGGCCAGTTCGTACATCGATCCGGCCATCGCGCTCGCCAGCGAACCGGCGAGGAACAGCGAGATCGCGGTCAGATACATCGGCTTGCGGCCGAAGAGGTCGGACAGCTTGCCGTACAGCGGCGTGGAAAGCGTCGCGGTGATCAGGTAGGCGGTGGTGGCCCAGGCCTGCAGGCTCTGTCCGTGCAGTTCGTCGGCGATGGTCTTCATCGCCGACGACACGATGGTCTGGTCGAGGGCCGCCAGGAACATGCCGAGCATCAGTCCGGACAGAACCGTGAGGATCTGCCGGTGTGAAAGCCGTCCGTTCGTGGTGGCGCCCCCTTCCGCAGTGGCGGTGTCGCTCATGGTGGTCTCCCTCAGTGCCCGATTAGTTGCTTGTATCTCTCAACTACTTGCTCGTCACAACTGTTCCCGAAAAGCTTGCATTCATCAACCAAATATCGTGTGACGCTAGTCTCCCCGCAGGCGATGTCGAGAACGCGAGATCGGCTCCGTCTCTGGCGCGAACGTGGCCGACAACGGGTCGCCACCAGCACTGAGGAGAACCACCATGGCCAAGTACCTGCTGCTCAAGCACTACCGCGGCGCGCCGGCTTCGGTGAACGACGTCCCCATGGACCAGTGGACGCCCGAGGAGGTCACCGCCCACATCCAGTACATGCGCGACTTCGCGGACCGGCTCGTGGAGACCGGCGAGTTCGTCAGCGAGCAGGCGCTGTCGTCGGAAGGGACGTGGGTCCGCTACGACGGCGAGGGCCGCCCGCCGGTCACCGACGGTCCGTTCGCCGAGACCAAGGACGTCATCGCGGGCTGGATGATCATCGACGTCGACAGCTACGAGCGCGCCCTCGAACTGGCCGGCGAGCTGTCCGCGGCTCCCGGCGCGGGCGGCAAGCCGATCCACGAGTGGCTCGAACTGCGCCCCTGCTACGGCGTCAAGCCCTCGGTGACCGAGTGAACGACGCACTGCTGCGGGAGCTGGTACCCGCGGTGATCGGCATCCTCGTCCGGCGCGGAGCGGACTTCGCGTCGGCCGAGGATGCCGTCCAGGACGCGTTGCTTTCCGCACTGGACGCGTGGCGGGACGATCCGCCGCGCAATCCGAAAGCGTGGCTCATCACGGCCGCGTGGCGCCGGTTCCTCGACGCCACGCGGTCGGAGTCCTCGCGCCGGGACCGGGAAGTGGCGATGGACGCCGAGCCGCTGCCCGGTCCGGCGTCCGCGGTGGACGATTCGCTCCAGCTCTACTTCCTGTGCGCGCACCCGTCTTTGACGCCGTCGTCAGCGGTCGCGCTCACGCTGCGCGCGGTCGGCGGGTTGACCACGAAGCAGATCGCGCAGGCGTACCTGGTGCCGGAAGCGACCATGGCGCAACGGATCAGCCGGGCCAAGAAGACGGTGTCCGGCGTGCGGTTCGACGCGCCCGGCGACGTCGCGACCGTGCTGCGCGTGCTGTACCTGGTGTTCAACGAGGGCTACTCCGGCGAACTCGACCTCGCCGCCGAAGCCATCCGGCTGACCCGGCAGCTCGCGGCGGGATTCGACCATCCGGAAGTGGCCGGGCTGCTCGCGTTGATGCTCCTGCACCACGCCCGCCGCGCCGCGCGGACGAAGCCGGACGGCAGCCTCGTCCCGCTCGCCGAGCAGGACCGAAGTGTGTGGGACACCCGGCTGATCGCCGAGGGCGTCGACATCCTGCAGGCGGCGCTCGCTCGGGACCAGCTCGGCGAGTACCAGGCCCAGGCCGCCATTGCCGCGCTGCACGCCGATGCCCTGGTCGCGAAGGAAACGGACTGGGTACAGATCGTCGAGTGGTACGACGAGTTGCTCGCGTTGACCGACAGCCCGATCGTCCGGCTCAACCGGGCTGTCGCGGTCGGCGAGGCGGACGGGCCTCGCGCGGGGTTGAAGGCGCTGGCGGAGCTGGACGACAAGCTGCCTCGGTATCGCGCGGTGGCGGCTTACCTGCACGAACGCGACGGTGACCTGGCGACGGCCGCGCGGCTGTACCGGGAAGCCGCGGAGAAGGCGCCGAACATAGCCGAGCACAACCACCTGATCAGCCAGGCGGCCCGGCTCAACAACTCGTGAGTGGCGATCACGGTTAGAACCGTGATCGCCACTCACGACGTCACTCGCTGTAGCCCGGGATCGGGTAGGGCTGCAGGAACTCGCGGATCTCGGCGGCGATCGAATCCAGCTCACCGTCCTGCTGCGCCGCCGCGGCGGTCACCGTCCGGTCGATCCACTCGGCGACCTGCACCTGGTGCTCGGGCTTGAGCCCGCGCGTGGTGATCGCCGACGTGCCCAGCCGGATGCCGGACGGGTCGAACGGCTTGCGCGGGTCGAACGGCACGGTGTTGTAGTTCAGCTCGATGCCCGCGCGGTCCAGCGCCTGCGCGGCGGGCTTGCCGGGCACCGCCTTGTTGGTCAGGTCGATCAGCAGCAGGTGGTTGTCCGTGCCGCCGGAGACGAGGTCGTAACCCCGCTCGACCAGCGCTTCGGCCAGTGCCTTGGCGTTCGCGACGATCCCGTGCGCGTACTCGGAGAACGACGGCTGCTGCGCCTCCCCCAGCGCGACCGCGATGGCGGCCGTCGTGTGGTTGTGCGGACCGCCCTGCAGACCGGGGAACACCGCCTTGTCGATCGCCTTGGCGTGCTCGGCGTCGGAGAGGATCATCGCGCCGCGCGGACCGCGCAGCGTCTTGTGCGTGGTCGTGGTGATGACCTGCGCGTGGCCGACCGGCGACGGGTGCGCGCCGCCCGCGATCAGACCGGCGATGTGCGCGATGTCGGCGACCAGCACGGCGCCGACCTCGCGGGCGATCTCCGCGAACGCCGGGAAGTCGATGGTGCGCGGAATGGCCGTGCCGCCCGCGAAGATCAGCTTCGGCCGGTGCTCGCGGGCGAGGTCGCGGACCTGGTCGAGGTCGACGCGGCCGGTTTCCTTCCGGACGCCGTAGCGGACCGGCGTGAACCACTTGCCGGTGGCGGACACGCTCCAGCCGTGCGTGAGGTGGCCGCCGTCGGGCAGCGCCATGCCGAGCACGGTGTCACCCGGCTTGGCGAACGCCAGGTAGGCCGCGAGGTTGGCCGGCGAACCGGAGTACGGCTGGACGTTCGCGTGGTCGGTGCCGAAGACGGCCTTCGCGCGCTCGATCGCCACCTGCTCGACCTGGTCGATGAACTGCTGGCCCTCGTAGTAGCGCTTGCCGGCGTAGCCCTCGGAGTACTTGTTGGTGAGCACGCTGCCGGTGGCTTCGAGCACCGCCTGCGACACGTAGTTCTCGGACGCGATCAGGCGGATCTTGTCGTGCTGGCGTTTCGCCTCGTCCTCGACCAGACCGGCGATCTGCGGATCCGCCGCGGACAGTGCGGACAGGGCGGGCTGGTGTGTCATGGCGTACTCCGGCTCTGCAGTGGCCATCACCCAGGCGCGCGGTGCCGGCCTCGTCGTCGCTCCCCGGTGGTGCTCCACCTCTTGAATGGCGCCAGTCGCTGCTGCGGGACGCAGTTTAGTGCACCGCGCCAGCCCGCGTCCGGTCCGCGGGAACGGGCTCAGACCTGCTCGAGGCCGCCGCGGTGGCGCCGCGCGAGTTCCTGGTAGACCGCCGCGTTGTGGTCGACCCACACGCGCGCCGAATCGGTGAGTTCCACGAACTTCTTGGCCGGGCTGCCCATCGCGATCGTCTCCGCCGGGACCTCGGTGCCGGGCGTGACCGTCGAGCCGGCGGCGACGAACGCGCGCGGTCCGATCACCGCGCGGTCGAGCACGGTGGAACCGTTGCCGATCAACGCCTGTTCGCCGACCGTGCAGTCGTGCACGAGGCACTGGTGCCCCACGGTCACGTTGCGGCCGACCTCGGTCATCTCGGGCCCGGAGTGGATCACCGAGTTGTCCTGGATGTTCGCGCCCTCGCGGATGACGATCGGGCCGAAGTCCGCGCGGATCACCGCGCCGTACCAAACCGAGGCGTCCTTCTCGACGGTCACGTTGCCGATCAAGGTGGCGGTAGGGGCGATCCACGCGTCGGGGTGGACCTGGGGACTGACACCGTCCAAGGAGAACAAAGGCATGCCGGGAGCCTAAGCGGCGTCAGCGGTACCCGGCGAAGCAGAGCGCCTCGATGTCGCCGCGGAGGCTCGAGAACGACCGCGGCCGGACCCGCTGCTGCACCACCGCGCCGAGCAGGTAGCTCAGCAACGAGCGGGCCCTGGCGCGCGGGTCGTCGACGTCGAGCGGGGCGAGGAGTTCGACGAGCAGTTCGGTGATCGAGGTGAGCATGGCGTCGATCGCCTGCGGATGCTGCGCGCGGCCGGCCGCGATCCAGTACTCGAACCAGAGGAACGCGCCGCGCGGATGGTCGGCGAACTCGGCGAGGTAGGCCTCGGCCACGGCGAAAAGCCGTTTGCGCGGGTCGTGGTGCTTGTCCGCGACCGTGCGCAGTTCGGCGGCGAAAGTGTTGACGTGCGCGGCCATCGCGCGGTCGATGAGCACGTCGATGTCGGCGAAGTAGTAGTGGATCGCGCTCTTGGTGAGCGGTCCGGCCTCCGCGATCGCGCGTACCGTGCAGCCGGCGAGTCCTTCGCGGGCGAGGACCGTGCGGGCCGCTTCGACGATCAGTTCCTGCTTCTGCAACTGGTTGGGCGACAGCTGGGTGCTGCGACCGGGCACGGCGCTCACGGTGATCCTCGTTACGTTGTCCAGGACGGCAGCCCTGAATCCTAGGCCAGTCGTCCCAACGTCTTCCGGCGGGTGAAAAACCGGATTGGCCACCCCGGTCCGCGCAGCGGACAATGCCCGGCATGGTGATCTCAGGGGACAAGGGGCTCAGCGAGGCGGCACGCCGTCAGCTGGAGAAGGAAATCGCGGACCTGCGTGCGCAACGGGAGGCGCTTTCGCCGCAGCCGGGCGAGCAGGAACGCACGGGGGACGCCGCCGACCAGGCGGACGTGATCGACCGCGCCGAGGCAGCGGCGCGGCTGGACCGGCAGATCGCCGACGTCACCGCGAAGCTGGAGCACGGCGCGTACGACAGCTCGCTGCTTCCGGACGGCACGCGCGTTTCGCTGCGTTTTTCCGACGGTGACGAGGAAGAGTTCACCGTGGTGACCCTCCCTGGCGAGGACGCCGACGCGATCACCTCCGACAGCCCGCTCGGCCTTGCTTTGGCCAACGCGAAGGCAGGCGAGGAAATCAGCTACCGCACCCCGCGCGGGCAAGCCACCGCGACGGTGCTGAAGCTGACCCCGCCCGCCAACTGACCACAGAGGACAGACGGTGGGCCGCCCCGGATCCCGGGGCGGCCCACCGTTTTTATTTATCTGCGTTGGCCACTGTTTCCGGCTGATACGCGAACACCCCGTCGCTCTCGACGGCGACGTGCCAGCCGCCGCAGTCCTTGTCCGTCCGCTTGTGTTCGCCCGCGGGCCACCAGTCCGCGCTGAGGGTCGGAGCCTTCACCTCGGCCTTGCCCGGCATGCACACCGCGGGCAGACCGGACGGACCCGGCTCGTAGCGCAGAATCCGCTCCGAGCCCGTGGTGCGAATCAGTTCGGTGACCGACTTCGCGTCGTCAGGCACCCACGACGGAAGCCGCGCGTCCGCGTTGGCCTTGCCCTGCTTTCCGCTGTCGTAGGAAACCGACTTCACGTGGCCGTTCGACTTCTCCTCGACCGAGGCACCGAGGCCGCACGACGCGACCGTGGCCAGAGCCGCGATCCCGGTCGCGGCGAGTGCCACCTTGTTCCGCACGCTGTTCATGGCTTCCAGTCAACCGAGACTCAGGCGCCCCGCCCTCGTTCTTCCGGCCCTTGCTTGCTGGCCAGTCGGCCGACTCGGTCCCTCAGATGAGTGAAATCGCGGGTCATTCTTCGCGGTCGAGGTGGGCCTGCAGCGCGGCGAGCGGACCGTCCCAATCCCGGGCGAGGGCGGCGAGGAACTGCTGCGCGACGCGCATCGGCGCCGAATCGAGCCGGAAGCGCACCCGGCGGCGCTCACCCGGCTCAGCGACGACCATGCCCGCGTCGGAGAGCAGGCCGAGGTGCTTGGCGATGGCCTGCCGCGTGATCGGAAGCCGGGTCGCGAGGTCGGTCGCCGTCGCCGGACCGCGCGCGGCCAGCTCGGCGAGGATCGCGCGGCGGGTCGGGTCGGCGAGAGCGGCGAAGACCTGCTCGGCGACCGCTTCGGGATCAGCTGGCATCGAAACTGGCCGCCAGCTCGTCCAGCTCGCGCGCCCAGCCCTCGACGTGCGAGCGGTAGGTGGCGGGGTACTGGCTGTCCGGCAGCTGCGCGAACCCGGATTCGACCACGGTGAGCCGGGTTCCGCCGTCGCGTTTTTGGAGGGTGAACTCGACGTAGGTGCGCCGCGGATCGTCGTCCGGCATCCCGTCGACCTGCCAGGTGAAGCCGAACACCTCGGGCTCCTCGACGCGCTCGACCCGGATCTCGGCACTGCGGTCGCCAATCCACGCGACCCGGCCGAGGCCGCCAGGGCGCAGGTCGATCTCCGCCTCGTCGCCAAACCAGGCGCGCAGACCGTCGGCCGTGGTCAGCGCCGTCCACACCGTCGCAGGCGGCTGCGCCAGCTCGACCGTCCGCTCGACGCGGTCGGGAAACCCCATGCCGTGCTCCTTCCGGGCTGAGCCTAGGCAACCACACTCCATTGACGCAACCACCCGATTGCCATAGTGTAGCAACCAATCAGTTGCGATATCTGTCGAAAGGAAGGCCATGAACTCCTTCACCACCGAACTGACCGTCGACCGCACTCCCGACGAGGTCTTCGCCGCGGTCACCGACGTCCGAGGCTGGTTCAGCAAGACGATCACCGGCACCGCGACCGCGGTCGGCGACGAGTTTTCCTTTGTGGACAAGGGAATCCCGTCGAGCCGGATCCGCGTCACCGAACTCGAACCGGGCCGCCGGGTCGCTTGGCACGTTGAAGACGCGTACGTCGCCTTCACCGACCAGCCCGACGAGTGGACCGACACCCGGATGAGCTTCGACATCACGCCAGGCCCGAACGGCACGACACTGCGCTTCACCCATCACGGCCTCACCCCGGACCAGGCTTGCTACCGCGAGTGCTCCCGAGGCTGGACGAGCTGCGTCAACACCAGCCTGCACGCACTGCTGACCACCGGCGTCGGCGAACCGATCCCGGAATCCGCCAAGCCTTAGGGGAGCTGACGGTCCGAGGCGTCGCGCTTGGCATGCATCTCCCACAGCGTCTCCGCGATGTCCGCCGGCTCGATCTCCGGAAACTCGGTATTGGGTTCGATCTCGCCGGATCGCAGTGCGGCGTGGACAGCGCTTCCCCTGATCATGGCTCCGATCTGAAGCGTCGCCGCGTGCACGCCGTCGGGCGAGATTTCCGCCGACAAGCTCTGGATGTAGTTACGGGTCGCCGCCATCGCCGGTCCAATGCCGCTGAGGACAGGAGCGGGCTCGGTGGCCGAGACGCTCTGGCTGATCAAAATGCTGCCTTCGCCGCGTTCACGCAGCTCCCCCAAAACGGCCTGAACCAGAGCCATCGGAGTGAGGAAGTAGAGGTCGAGGAGCTGCTGCTGGATCGCCGGAATCAAGTCGGCCGCGGGCGTGAAACCGTTCAGGTCCAAGGGCGAGTACGACACCACATCGATCCGCCCGAACCGGTTCCGGATCGTGTCGACCAGTGCGGGAATCTCCGCTGGCCGCGCGAGATCAGCGGTAAACGCCGCGGCTTCGACACCTTCCTCGGCCAGTCCGTCAGCCAAGGCGGCGAGACGATCGCGATTGCGCGCGACGAGGGCGACCCGAAACCCCTCCCGGCCGAACCGCCGGGCGATCGCGGGACCAAGGCCGGTACCAGCACCAAGGACAACAAGCGTTCTGGACACGAAACCTCCATAAGTTGACATTGACCTCAACTTTGGCGCCAAGTTGAGACCGCTGTCAACTTTCTGGCTACGATGACCAGATGGGGAAGCCAACGCTGCGCCGAGACGCGCGCCGCAACCAGGAGCTGCTGCTGGCGGCGGCAGCCGAGGCATTCCGGGAGAAGGGCCTCGGAGTGCCGCTGGAGGAGATCGCACAACGGGCGGGCGTCAGCGCCGGAACGCTCTACAACCGGTTCGGCGGACGGGAAGCCCTGATCGACGCGGTGATGCCCGAGTTGGTCGCCGAGCGGATGGACGAGGCCATGCGGCGGGCAGAAGCGGTCGACGACCCGTGGGAATCGTTCGTCACCTACGTGACCGTGCTGTGCGAACAGCAAGCCGACGACCCCGCGCTCCGGGACGCGATCAGCCGGCAACTCCAGAACGCCCCTGAACTGACCGCGCGCTGCACGGCCGAACTCGGCAAATCGGTACGGCTATTCGAACGCGCCCAGCGGGCCGGGACACTGCGGGCGGATGTGACGTCCGAGGATCTGATGCTGCTGATCTTCACGAGTGCACTGATCGTGCGCGAGACAGTCGAGACCAATCCGGACGCTTGGCGGCGCACGCTTTCATTCAGCCTCGCCGGACTTCGCGCCGGATGTGGTAGTGAGAACGCATGCGAAGATCCTTTTCCCCTTGGGAAATCCGATGAACGATGACGTTTCCCAGAATCTCGTCGTCTTCCGGATCAAAGGCCTGCCCGAACCGGTGCTGGCCAGCGCGCCCACCCAGGCCGACGACGCTGTCGAGCAGGCTTGGGCCAGCATCCGGCAGCAGCACAAGGTGCGCGGGTCCGCGGTTTTGGCGGTGTACAGCGAATGGCAGCCTTCCGCGGCGGACCAGAAATTCATGGCCAAGAATTTTCGAAAAGCGGAGTGCACCTACAGCTTCCCCCGACCGGCTCCCGGTGAGTGGGACCGCGCATTCGCCGAAGCGCGCGCCGTGATGGCGGAAGCCGAGCAGAAGAAAAGCGCCGAGGAGATCCTGCCGATCCTCTGGAGCGCGTCCTCGCCGCGCGCCGGACTGCTCGACGCTTTGCCCCACCACCCGCTCGTGCCCGGCAAGCTGTCGGTCGCGCTCGCCGTGGTCGGACGGACCCCGCAGGGCAAGATCGGAATGCAGCACATCACCCGGCACCAGCAGGAAGAGATGGGCGCACCGCTCGAAAAGCTGCTCGACGTCGGGTTCGGCTGCCTGGCCCGCGGGCTGAAGTTCGAGGTCCGCGGTTCGGGCGAGGACGTGCTGGTCTCGGTCGCCAGGGAGAACCAGATGGCGGCGTCCGCCCTCGCGCTGCCTGATCTGTACCCGCAACTGTCGCACCACCTCGGCACGGGCGACCTGATCGTCGGCCTGCCCTGCCCGGACGAGATGTATGTTGCCAGGGAAGGCTCCGGCTTGGCGGACACCGTCCGGGAGCAGGCGCTCCGTTCGCCATACGAGACCACGGAACTGGTCCCGTCCGTACTGCGGCTCGGCCCAGGCGGGCTGGAACTGCTCGCCGAGCGGAGTTAGCCAGGTCCCCAAACGGGTGAATCTGCGGGAGACCGCACGGGCCGCCCCGGAAACGGATCAGGCCCCATCCGAACCGCGTCGGATGGGGCCTGACCTGCGGAGCCGCCTGGGGGAATCGAACCCCCGACCTATTCATTACGAGTGAATCGCTCTGGCCGACTGAGCTAAGGCGGCATGTCGCTGTGCGACGGTCATCAGTGTAGCGGAGGCGTGTGCGTCACCTTGCGGGGGCCGCGTCGTTAGGCTCCTATGACTTCGGTCTCAGTCCCCGACCCGGCGATCACCTGGAGGACCCGGCACATGCAGCGAAGACTGCCCCGTGCGCTGGCGCTACCCGCCACTGCCGCGTTGCTGCTGCTCTTGGCCGCGCCGGCCGGTGCGCAGGAGATTCCGACGACGCCGATCCCGCAGCCGAACAACCCCTCGCAGCCGCCCGCGTCCGCGCCGATCGGGCCGCAGCCGCTCGGGCACGCGGTCGGCGACGCGGGCACGGCGCTCGGCGTCCTGCGGCTGCTGCCGAACTCGGTCAGCACGAGCACGATCCTTCCCGGCTTCGGGCAGACGCTGCCGAAGCAGTCCGCGCTCGAGGCGGGCATGGGCCTGTCCAGCGCGTCGGCGAACTCGGAGGCCTACCTGGCCTACGAGAAGGCGATCGCGCAGTCGTCTCCGTTCGGGCTTGCCGTCGGCGGCCAGGCACCGCAGACGCCGGGCAGCCTCGTGCAGACGGCGCTGCCG
Source organism: Amycolatopsis sp. WGS_07 (assembly GCF_045278895.1). Classification (NCBI taxonomy): domain Bacteria; kingdom Bacillati; phylum Actinomycetota; class Actinomycetes; order Pseudonocardiales; family Pseudonocardiaceae; genus Amycolatopsis; species Amycolatopsis sp. WGS_07. The sequence goes on from NZ_CP136053.1 coordinate 2,270,199, forward strand.
GACAACCCGAAGGAGATCAGCGGAGGCCTGAACGCGCCGTCGAACCCGCTGCTGAACGTCGGGCTGCTCAACGGCACCGCGCACGCCCGCTGGAGCGAATCGCTCGGCCCGTGCGTCGACACGATTGCCGACGCCAGCACCTCCGTCGCGAGCCTGTCCTTGCTGAACGTCCTTCCGACGCTGCCGCAGGTCCCGCTGCTCGGCGGCGGCGGGCTGAACCTGCCGCAGGGCACCCAGCTCGCGCAGGGCTTCGACCCGAAGAGCGGGCTGCAGAGCCTGGGCGGCCTGCTGCCCGGCAGCGGCCAGACGCCCGCCGCGGGCACCGGATCGCTGCTGAGCCTGCCGAACACGCTGTCGTCGCGGTCGCAGGTGAAGCTCGTCGACATGCCCGGCTCGAAGAACAAAGCCGTGCAGTCGAGGTCCACGCTGCAGGCTGCGGACATCAACATCCTGAAGGGCACCCCGCTTGAGCTGAACCTCAAGGTGGCCAGCCAGCCGACGCTCACCGTCACCTCCACCGGCGACGCGAAGACGTCCAAAGTGGACTACCAGGCACCGGTGATCACCATCGCGGCCGGCGGCAAGGCGCTGTACACGCTCGACGCGGCGCACCCGACCAAGGACATCCCGATCGGCCTGCCGCTGTCACAGCTGAGCGACCAGTTCGGCGCGCTGGACAACGTGCCGGTGGTCGGCGGCCTGGTCGCCACCGCGACGAAGGGCATCCAGCAGCTCGGCGACACCACCGGGAAGGTGCTCGACCTCGGCGTGCTGCGGCTGAGCATCGCGAACCTCGACCAGAAGCAGTCCGAGGCGACCACGCCGTTCAAGGGCTACCAGCTGGGCGCGGCGGCGCGGCTGCTCGACGTTCAGGTGCTGCCCACGAAGAAGCTGAAGGAACTGCTGCCGAAGCAGGCGGGCGACAACCTGCCGTCGTCGCTGGCGCAGCTGTCGCTGGGCGAGCAGGTCGCCCGCGCGTACGCCCCGACCGGCGGCGTCGTCTGCGGCACGGCCACGACTCCGGCCGCCCCGCCGAAGGGCGGTGCCGCACCGGCTGGTCCGGTGAAGCACCTGGCCTACACGAACGGCGCGTACGACACGGTGCCGCTGTTCTGGACGGGTACGGCGATGCTGCTGCTCGGCGTTGTCCTGGTCGCGGCGTTCCCGAACCGGCGACGTCCGGCGCTGCCGCTGAAGCGGCCGTCCGGTGGTCCTGACGCACCGTTCAAGCCGTCGCCGCATCCGCGCGACTGACGCTCGACAACAGAACGGCCCTCTCGCTGACTGGCGAGGGGGCCGTTTTTGGTGAGTCAGCCTTGGCGAAGCGTGGTGACCATGGCTTCCACCGCGATGCGCGGCTTCACGTTCAGCCCGATCGCCTCGCGGCACTCCAGCACCGCTTCCAGGCGGCGCAGCGTCGACTCGGGCGACCAGGCTGCCGCGGCCGAGTTGATCTGCTCGGCGTGGTCGGGATGCGTCAGGGTCGCGCCGGAACGCGTGGTCGTCACGAGGACGTCACGGTAGAAGCCAGCCAGGTCGACCAACGCGAGGTCGAGAGTGTCGCGCTGGGTACGCGTCGCGCGGGACTTCTGGCGTTTCTCCAGCTGCTTCACCGCGGCCTCCGCGGCACGTTTCGCGCCAGCGACACCCTTACCGGTGCCGTCGCCACCCATCGCGGTGCGCAGTTCGGAACGTTCCTGCTCGTCGCGGCCTTTGCTTTCCTCGCCCGCGTCCGCTTCGGCGGCGCTGATCAGCTGGTCGGCGCTGGTGAAAACGTCGTCCGGACGGCGCAGCCCCAGTGGAATCCGCAGCACCGTGGCGCGACGCTGCCGGGCGGCCTCGTCGGTGGCGAGCCGGCGCGCACGGCCGACGTGACCGTTGCACACCGCCGCGGCCCAGTTCGCGCGCTCGGGATCGACGCCGTCCCGGGAGATCAGCACCTGCGCGATCGCCTCGGCGGGCGGCGTGCGCAGCGGGACGAGGCGGCACCGCGAGCGGATGGTGACCGAGACGTCCTCGGGGTGATCCGACGGCGCGCACAGCAGGAACACGGTGCGCACCGGCGGCTCTTCCACAGCCTTGAGCAGCGCGTTCGACGCGCCCTCGGTGAGCCGGTCGGCATCCTCGATGATCACGACCTGCCACTCGCCGGTCGTCGGCCGCCGAGCCGCCGCCTGCACCAGCGCGCGCATCTCGGCGACCGAAATGGACAGTCCTTCCGGGACGACCAGCCGCACGTCAGCGTGGGTGCCGGCCATCGTCGTCCGGCAGCCGGGACACGCGCCGCAGCCGGTTCCGGTGCTGCACTGCAGAGCCGCGGCGAACGTGCGCGCGGCGACCGAACGGCCGGAGCCCGGCGGCCCGGTAAGCAGCCAGGCGTGCGTCATCGCCGCTGGCGCAACCGGTTCTCCCGCAACGATTTTGGCCGCCGCGGCCGCCGCCGAGGACAGCGTTTCCACAGCAGGCTCCTGGCCGACGAGTTCGGTCCAGACGCCGATCGGAGCCGTCACCGATCCTCCACTTTGGACACCACGGGCACCACGTCCGCTTCCGCCACTCCGTTCTGCTTCGCCTCCGGCGTCAGTTCCGCCTCGGCGGCCGCAGCCTCGGCGAGGTCGGCCGTCGCGGCGTCGGCCGGCTCTGCGGGTGCGAGACCGGCGAGCGAGCCGACGAAGACCGACTTGACGGCGGTGCGGACGCGACTGGCGACGTCACCGTCGGAACCTTCGGCATCGACCACCACGTACCGGTCCGGATCGGCGGCGGCCATCTCGGCGAGCAGCTTCTGCACCCACAGCTGATCCTTCAGCGACGGCTGCGGATCGTCCGGGTGCTCGGAGTCGAGAAGCACGGTGAGGTCCGGACGGAGCCGTCCGGTGGCCCAGTCGACCAGGCCTTCCAGCTCGTCGCGGTCCAGCTCGCCCGCTGCGGACAGCGAGGCGAGCGGTGAGTCGACGAAGCGCTCCATGACGACCACGGACCCGGCGTCGAGCGCGGGCTGGATCTGACGTTCCACCAGCTCAGCACGCACAGCTGCGGCCACGAGCGCCTGCGCCCGCACGCCGGTGAGGGCGGCGTCCGAAACGAGCGTGCGGAAGCGCTGTTCGCCGAGCGCCGGGTCGGCGGTGAGCACGACCGGACGGGTGCCGGTGCCGAGCCAGCGCGCGAGGCGGGCGGCCTGCTCGGCGGTGTTGACGGCGGTGGTGCCCTCGATGGCGATGAGGAAGCCGTTGACGCGGCGCGGGTTGCGGCGCAGCGCGTTGCGCAGGTCGCTGAAGATCTTCTCGGTGCGCCGCTCGTCCATCTGCCGGTAAGCGATGATCCCGAGCAGCACCGCGAGCAGACCGCCGCCGAGGATGACCGGGCGCGTGCCGTCGACGATGATCGGCGTGCCGAAGAGGTTGACGTTGCGCTGCCGGACCAGGCCGATCAGCACCGGCGTGACCACCGTCGCGCCGAACAGCACGATCTTGAGCATCGCCTGGTAGATCGCGTTGATCCGGCCGCGGATCGCGTCCTCGACGCGGGAGCCGATGATCGTGACGCCGGTCAGGAAGGCGGTGCCGGCGCAGACGCCGACGAAGGCGACCGCGCCCACCGAGATCGCCAGGTGCGGCGACAGCGCGACGACGCCGAGCGCGAGCCCGGCGAGGACGATCGAGATGCCGAACAGCCGGTCGTGCGGGAGCCGGTGCGCGAGCTTCGGGGCCAGCGCCATGCCGAGAGCCAGGCCGATGAAGACGGCCAGCATGAGCAGGTTGAACGCCGCGTCGCCGCCCAGCAGGGAGGACGAGTACGGCTTGGCCGCGCCGATGACCGCGCCGCCTGCCGCGAACGCGCCGAACGCACCGATCAGCAGGCCGCGCACGATCGGGGTGCTGCGGACGAACTTGATCCCGTCGCGCATCATCGCGCCGAAGCCGAACTTCTCCTCGTCGGCGCGCTTGACCTTCTTCTGCTGCGGCGACGAGTGCACGTCGCGCAGGGACAGCTCGGGGATGCGGGTGGCGACCAGGATGCCGCTGATCAGGTACAGCAGGCCGGTGATGACGACGACGACCTTGGCGATGTAGAGGTCGACCCCGGGGCCCTGGAACAGGTGGAACGTGGAGTTCGCGCCCTGGATCAGCGCGTTGGCTCCGGCGGCGGTGATGACGGCGAGGCCGTAGGTCATCACCATGCCGAGCTGGTTGGCGGTCTCGACCTGCTCGGGGCGGCGCAGCAGGTTCGGCACCGCGGCGTCCTTGGACGGGATCCACATGATCGAACAGCAGCCGACCAGGAAGTTCGCCACGAACAGCCACCACGGCGCCCCGACGACGGCGATCGAGAGCAGGAACCCGCAGCGCAGCAGGTCGCAGATGACCATGATCTTGCGCCGGTCGAACCGGTCCGCGAGCAGGCCGCCGACCGGCGCGAAGAGCAGGCCGGGCAGCAGCGCGGTGACGATGACGCCGACGAACGCGTAGTTCTGCGCGGAGTAGTTGTCGAGGAGCTTGGTGCTCAGGCTGGTCAGGTTCAGCAGGTTCAGCCAGTCGGCGACACTGCACAGATACGTGACGCCCCACAGCCGACGGAATGGCTTGATCGCCAGCACCCGGCGGGCCCGGTGGATCGTGGACGTCCCGCCCGATCCGCCCGGGCCGGTGCCAGGCACCGACCGTACGCCCTCGCTGATACGCCCACCCCACTTGTCACGGCGGCGTCAGGCGACCCCTGCGGATCCCCCGACCGTGTGGTGGCCAGGGTAGTCCCGCCGCGGACGCGGGTACGGCACGCCCCGTGATATGGGTGGTCAGGCGGGGTCAGCCAAACAGCCCCTTCACACTGCTCACCAGGCTAGCGATCAGCTCAATCGCGACAATTCCGAACACGATGAGCAACACTACAGCGAGCACGACGCCCGCCGTACTGCTCGACGGACGGCCGAAGCTGGGCATGCTGATCGAGGGCAGCCCACGCCGGCTCTGCCGCTCGGCAAGCTCCTCCTCGATGTCGTCGTCGGCGATCTCGGTCACCCGCTTCGGCCGCGGCCGGGGCACCTTCTTCAGCAGCTGAGGAGCCTTGGTCGGCCAGGTCCGCTGCCGGGGCAGCAGCCCAAGCGGCACCAGATCGGGCCGTTCCGAGGGCGGAATCGGATTCGGCGTCTTGACGACTTCCTTTTTCTTGGCCTCTTCCTTCAGCGCGGCCTCGACCATCCGCTTGACGGCCTCCGGATCGTGCTCGACCGGCTTAGCGGTCGGCAACGGCCGGGGCGAGCGGCTCGTCGACATCTCGAACCCGGACAACGGATCGGAGAACCGCTCGCCCCCGACGTCGCCGGCCAACGTCCCGTCCCGGTCGGACCCGGAGGCGGGAAAGAACGGAGTCCCGTCGCTCGTGCTCATGGTGACCACCTCACTACGGAATGTCCGCCGAGTCCAGTGTCGGCGAGAGTACCGGCAACCGCATCCACCCAATGGCCGCAGAACCACTACCGCCCGCTCCCGCGAAGACACCCGCCACCCAGGCCAGGGACCGCCGATAGACGCCCGCAGGCAATTTTTTCAGCAAAAGAACAGGGGCCCAATTCAGGGGCGCCAGCCAGACCGAGCGGCCGCGAGGCTGAGCCAACACCGCACCTCCCCCAGCCAGCCCAGCTCAGCCACCGCAAACCCAGCCCCTCAACCCCCCAGCCACCTCAACCCCAGTCCTCCCTCAAATACAACTCCGCACCGCCTCCACAATCCAAGCCTCCGCGGTCCCCCGAGTAGCAGGCGTCCACGTAACCACCCACCCCCCGCCTCCACCCCTAGGCGCAGCCCGAAACTGATACCTCCCCTGATCGTTGTCCACCAGCCCAAACGCACCATGCGGATACTCCGCCAACACCGAATCCCGCACAGCCAGATCCACCAGCACCGTCCCCAGCCGGGGCCGCGCCACCGCCTCCCGGATCACGTCCAAATCCCCCCACGCCGCCCGGGGAATCAGCCCACTGTCATCCGTCTCGATCCGCACCGCCGGACCAGGCCCCGGCGAACGATCCGGCAGCCCGTCAAACACCCACCCGGGCAGCGCGCTGAGCATCCCGGACCGCAGCCGCGCCCGGCGGCCCAGTTTGCTCATCACCGTGGTGAAGTCCTCGTCGCCGAAGAACCGCACCTCCCACGGCTCCTCGCTCGCCGGGAACACCCCGGTGACCACTCCGCGGATGAATCCACCGCGCAGCACTCGGTACAGCTCGACCGCCTCGGCGGTGACCTCGCCGTCCGCAGCGAGCCCGAGCGCGGCCATTCCGGCGACGAACCGCGTGTACTGCTCCACCTCCTCGGCCAGCCCCGCACCGAGCATCGGCCCGAACGACTGCCGGACCTCCTCGGCGAGGCTCAGTCCCGAAGCCGCTCCGGCGGGCTCCTCCTCGGCCAGTACGGGCGGCACCTCGAAATGCGGGTCGTAGAACTCCATCACCGAAGGCCGCTGCGGCATCTCGGCGCGCAGCGGTCCGATGACCTCGTCGATGACGTCGAAGACGACGGGTGCTGAACTGCTCACCCCGTCATTGAACACCCTGGTACCGACAATTTCTCGAACTTTTGTTCGAGTCACCCCCTCGATGCGCCGAGCGGTCGGTCAACGCCGCGAGACCGGGTCGCCGACCCGCATCGTGGGCGCGAGGAAGCCGACAGTCACCACGAGAGCACCGACCACGGCGAGCGTCCAGTGCAGCCCGATCCCGCCGCTCAGTCCGCTCACCAGCACCGGACCGGCGAGGAATCCGAGGTACCCGCACGCGGCGACGGCCGCGATCGCCCGGCCCGGTGCCTCCGGCTGTTTGCGGCCCGCGGCGCTCCACGCGAGCGGCACCATCCCGGACACCCCGAGCCCGACCACGGCGAACCCGATCACCGCGACCACCGGCACCGGAACCGCCACCGCCAGCAGGAATCCGGCGACCGTCACCGCGGTCGCGACCCGCATGAACAGCACGGCACCGACGCGTTCGACCACCCGGTCGGCCACCGTGCGCACCGCGATCATCGTGATCGAGAACGCGAAGTAGCCCAGCGACGCGACAGCCGCGCTCGCCGTCGTGACCTCGCGGAGGTAGACCGCGCTCCAGTCGTTCACCGTGCCTTCCGCGACGAAACCGCAGAACGCGATCACGCCCAACGGGATCAAGGCCTTGCTGGGCAAGGCAAACGCCGCCTCGCCCTGTCCCCGGTCGGCACCGGGCAGGAACTGCGAAGCAGCGAAGACGCCGAGCACCAACAGCACGACGCCAGCGCCAGTGAAGTGCGCCTCGATCGGCACGCGCCAGACCTCCATCAGCGCCGCGACGCCCGAACCAGCCAATCCGCCGATGTTCCAGAAAGCGTGAAACCCGGCGAAAATCGGCCGCCCGTAAGCCTCTTCGACGCGTGCGGCGTGCGCGTTCATCGAAACGTCCAGCAGGCTGTTGCCCACTCCGAGCACCACGAGCGCGGCAACGAACAGCGGCACGTTCGGCGAGAACGCGACGAGCGGCAGGCCCGCGCACAGCACCGTGGCCCCGCACAGCACCCCGCGTCGGCTGCCGATCTTCGTGATCAACGGCCCGGCGGCGAGCAAGGCGACGACCGAACCGGCGGCGAGCCCGAACAACCCGATCCCGAGTTCTCCGGCACCCATGCCGAGTTTCGCTTGCGCCGCAGGCACTCGAGCCGCCCACGAAGCGAATGCCGCACCGCACACCGCGAAAACCACGGAAACCGCGGCACGAGCGCGCTGTGTCTCCCCCATCTGTTCCCCCTGACACGAGAAAGGGCCACCCGGAGTTTTCCAGGTGGCCCTTCAGATCCTCGTTACTTCGACTTCGTCGCCGTACTGCTCCGCTTGGCAGGCGCCTTCTTCGCAGTCGTCGACTTCGCCGCCGTGGACTTCGTCGTGGTCGACTTGGTCGCAGTGGACTTCGCCGGCGTCTTGCGCGTCGTCCGCTTCTTCGGCGCCGGGCCCTTCGCGCGCTTCTCGGCCAGCAGCTCAGCCGCGCGCTCCGCGGTGAGTTCCTCGATGCTGTCGGACTTCCGCAGCGTCGCGTTGTACTCGCCGTCGGTCACGTACGGGCCGAAGCGTCCGTCCTTGACCACCATCGGCTTGCCCGACACCGGGTCGTCGCCGAGTTCCTTCAGCGGCGGACGCGCGGTGGCCGACCGGCCGCGCTGCTTCGGCTCCGAATAGATCTTCAGCGCTTCTTCCAGCGTGATCGAGAACAGCTGGTCCTCAGTCTGGATCGACCGCGAGTCCGTGCCCTTCTTCAGGTACGGCCCGTAGCGCCCGTTCTGCGCGGTGATCTCGTCACCGGACTCCGGGTCCTTGCCCACGACGCGCGGCAGCGAAAGCAGCTTCAGCGCGTCTTCGAGCGTGATCGTCTCGATCGACATCGACTTGAACAGCGAGCCCGTACGCGGCTTCGGCAGCTTCGCCTTCGCGGCCTTCTTCTGCGCCGCAGTGGCGTCTTCGGGCAGCTCCGGCTCAGGCAGCAGCTCGGTGACGTACGGGCCGAAGCGGCCTTCCTTCGCCACGATCTCGTGCCCGCTGACCGGGTCGGTGCCCAGCACACGGCCTTCCTGCGGCGTCGCGAAGAGCTTCTCCGCGATCTCCGGCGACAGCTCGTCCGGCGGCAGGTCCTCGGGCAGATTCGCGCGCTGCGACTCGCCGTTGACCTCGCGCTCCAGGTACGGCCCGTACCGGCCGACGCGGACCACGACCTGGTGGCCCTCGGCGTCGCTGAACATCGGGATCGAGTTGATCTCGCGCGCGTCGATGCCCTCGACGCTGCCGTCGACCAGCTTCTTCAGCCCGCCGAGCCGTCCGACCGAACCCTCGACGCCGAAGTCGCCGCCGAAGTAGAACTTCGACAGCCATTCGACGCGGTGCTCGTCGCCGTTGGCGATCCGGTCCAGCTCGTCCTCGAGACCGGCGGTGAAGTTGTAGTCCACCAGCCGTTCGAAGTGCCGCTCCATCAGCCCGACCACGGCGAACGCGACCCAGGAGGGCACCAGCGCGGAGCCCTTCTTCCACACGTAGCCGCGGTCCTGGATGGTCTTGATGATCGACGCGTACGTCGACGGGCGGCCGATGCCCAGCTCTTCCAGCTTGCTGACCAGGCTCGGCTCGGAGTAGCGCGCGGGCGGCGACGTGGAGTGGCCGTCCGCGGACAGCTCGGCCGCGGTCAGGGCCTGGTCCTTGACCAGCACCGGAAGCCGGCTCTGCTTGTCGTCGGCCTCGCCGCCGGCCTCGGTGTCGACTGCCTCGACGTACGCCTTCAGGAAGCCGGCGAAGGTGATCGTGCGGCCCGAAGCGGCGAAGGTGCACTCCTCGCCGGTCGAAGCGGTGCCCACGATGCGCACCGACATCGTGGTGCCCTTCGCGTCCGCCATCTGCGACGCGATGGTGCGCTGCCAGATCATCTCGTAAAGCCGGAACTCGTCGGTGTCCAGCTCTTTCGCGACCTGACCCGGCGTACGGAAGACCTCGCCCGACGGACGGATCGCCTCGTGCGCTTCCTGCGCGTTCTTCACCTTGCGCGTGTACTGACGCGGCGACGGCGAGACGTACTCCTTGCCGTACAGCTGCGTCGCCTGGCTACGCGCGGCCGTGATCGCCGACTCCGACAGCGTCGTGGAGTCGGTACGCATATAAGTGATGTAACCGTTCTCGTACAGCTTCTGCGCGACCCGCATCGTGCGCTCGGAGGTGAAGCGCAGCTTGCGGCCAGCCTCCTGCTGCAGCGTGGACGTCATGAACGGCGCGTACGGCTTACGCGTGTACGGCTTCTCTTCAACGCTCGAGACCTTGAAGTCACGCTCGTTCAGCCCCTGGGCCAGCGCCCGCGCGTCAGACTCGCCGAGCACGCGGATGTCCGCGGTGTTGCCCTTGAGCTGACCGTTGGAGTCGAAGTCACGCCCCGTCGCGAGGCGCGCACCGTCAACCGCGACGAGCCGCGACGGGAACGTACGCGGCGAAGCGTCCTCGCCCGCGTCCATGGTCGCCGAGATGTCCCAGTACGACGCCGAGGTGAAGCGCATCCGCTCGCGCTCGCGCTCCACGACGATCCGCGTCGCCACGGACTGCACACGGCCCGCCGAGAGCTTCGGCATGACCTTCTTCCACAGCACCGGCGAGACCTCGTAGCCGTACAGCCGGTCGAGGATGCGACGGGTTTCCTGCGCGTCGACCAGGTCGGCGTCCAGCTCGCGAGTCGCCGCGGCGGCCGCCTGGATGGCCTGCTCGGTGACCTCGTGGAACACCATCCGGCGCACCGGGACCTTGGGCTTCAGGGTCTCCAGCAGATGCCACGCGATGGCCTCGCCCTCGCGGTCGGGGTCCGTCGCGAGGTAAAGCTCGTCGACGTCCTTCAGCAGCCCCTTCAGCTCCGTGACCTTGGACTTCTTGTCCGGGGTGACGATGTAGAGCGGCTTGAAGTCATTGTCGATGTCGACCCCGAGCCGCGCCCACGACTCGCCCTTGTACTGCGCGGGGACGTCAGCGGCGCCGCGGGGCAGGTCCCGGATGTGCCCGACGGAGGACTCGACGACGTAGTTGCCGCCGAGATAAGGGGCGATCTTGCGGGCCTTGGTTGGCGACTCGACGATCACCAGCCGCCGTCGATCGGCACCGTTGCCCCCGGTACCGCTCTTCTTGGTCCGTGTTCCTGCCACGCTGCCCTGCTCTCCACTCATCTCCGCGCCGCCGCGGCGGCGCTCTCACCCCTGCACCAGGGGTACTGCGCCCGCGTCTCGACCTGTCAGTGTGCACGTCCCCGGTGTCCGCGCAGCGCCGAGGTGCCCCGACGAGCCGCCGGGTCCCTGCCCGTCGGATCGCCGCTGACCTCGGCGATGTTTCTCCTCCACACCTAGCACGTGATGTCGGACACGTGCCGTGCAGGGTAACCGGTCATCCCGTCGATACCCTCCGTTAGACGGTGGCGGGTCCAAGTCTGGCGACGGTTCACTTATTCCTCCCCTCGGCCGAAAGGAACCCACCATGATCCGCCGACTGGTTGGCACCGCGATCGCCGTCGCGGCAACATTCGCGCTGGTCACCGCCCCCGAAGCGAACGCAGCGACCACCACGTTCACCGGTGCCGTGGCGTTGTCCAACTGCTCCGGTTCGGTCGTGAAACCCGCCGCGACGCCGCTGGACGCACCCGCTCTGGTGCTCTCGAACGGCCACTGCCTCGAAGAGGGCTTCCCCTCGCCAGGCGAGGTGATCGTCGGACAAGGCTCGAACCGCTCGTTCGACCTGATGTCGCCGGACGGGCAAAGCTCGGTGGGCACCGTGACCGCGACCAAGATCGTCTACGCGACGATGACCGACACCGACATCTCGCTGTACCAGCTGAGCGACACCTACGCCGACATCGAGCAGAAGTACAACGTCCCGCCGCTCGAACTGGTGAACACCCACCCGCAGGCGGGCACGCCGATCGACGTGGTGTCCGGGTACTGGAAGCAGATCTACTCCTGCTCGATCGACGGTTTCGTGCACGAGCTGCACGAGAACGACTGGATCTGGAAGGACTCGATCCGCTACGTGCCGGGCTGCGAGACCATCGGCGGCACGTCGGGCTCGCCGGTCGTCGACCGCAACACCGGCAAGGTCATCGGCGTGAACAACACGGCCAACGACGACGGCCAGCGCTGCACGCTGAACAACCCGTGCGAGGTCGACGAGGCCGGCAACGTGACCGTGCGGCCGAACTACAAGTACGGCGAGCAGACCTACGGAATCCCCGCCTGCCTGACCCCGGCCAACGAGATCGACCTCAACCAGCAGGGCTGCACCCTGCCGAAACCGTAAAGTCCTTCCCGGAAGGCCCCGTCGCTTCGCTGAGCGATGGGGCCTTTCTTTCGCGCAGCTACCCCACAGCCTCCAGTAAATACTGAAGAGAACTCTCCTCGGGCCCACCGCGCCGCGACTCTCCCGGCGCGCGCTCCCGCCGTTCCCCGGCAGGCGGCAGCTCCGGCCAGGCAGGCTCGGCCCCGGCAGGCGGTTCGCCGATCAGCTCGAGCAGACCGGCCAGCCTCCGCCGCCCGCTGATCCGCACCGCCGGCTGCTCCGCACGAGGCCCGAGCAACCGAGCCTGGACGCCCAGCGGTGCGAGCACGGCCAGCAGCTCCTCGTGCATCCACGGGGCCAGCGGATCGACTCCCAGCAGGTAGCCACCGGGTTCGGGCCGTCCGGCGGCCAGCGCCCACATCCGCAGCATCGCGCCGCTCAACCGGAACCCGCTGGGCACCGCCTTGCCGGAATCGTCCTCCGCCGGACCGGTGTGCCCCGGCCGGAGCCACCGCTGCGCGAGACCGAGCAGATCGACCCGGAACGACGTGCGCACCTGCGAACCGCCGCATTCAGCCACCGCGACCTGCGCGTCCGCACCCCGGCTACGGCATTCGCGCGCGAGCACCCGAGCCCGCCACGGCTCCTCGACCAGCACCGACAGCCGCGCCGCGGTGCGGCCGAACCCGGTGATCTGCCCTTGGCAGCACAACAGCCCGGCCAGGTCGGGCAGGCCCGGGCCGGTCGCCTCCGCCGAGAACAGCGAGATCGTCCGATCCACGCGGCCGATGATAGAACACAAGTTCGATTAAAGGCGAGCGTCACGGCGAGGTTTTCTTCAGGCACTCAGCGTTGCGTGCTCGCCAACCGGCGGCACCCGCAGAGACCAGCAACCACCGGTCGCCCCCGTCGGTTTCGTACTCCTCGTGCCAGATATGAGTTTCCCAGCCCAGATCACCGTCGAGCCGCTGCCGAAGGCGACATTGACCAGCGCGTGCGCGACGTGCCGCACGAGATCGCCGACTGCCCAGCCGGGGCAGGTCGGCACGGTCACGGCCAGATTTCCGGCGGCCGCCTCAGCGTGGCGCGGGCGGGACCACCAGCTGCTGACAGCCCGCCGCGCGCTTGCCCGCCGCGGACAGGGCTGGCGTCGCGTCCAAGCCCTTGAGGACGTCGAGCCGGGAAACCTCGTCGATCGCCGATTTGGCGTCGTCCAGCGCCGCTTTCACCGCGTCAGGGCTGGCGGCCGCGTCGAGTTTGCCGCGCACCTCGTCGGCCTGACGCCGCACTGAAGTGAACTGGCCCAGCAACGCCGTGCGCGCCGGTTCGCCGCCGGGCAGCGGCGCGGGGCCGACGCGGTGCAGGCCAGACACGGTCTGGTCGATTCCGGTGGCCACCGACGCCAGGAGATCGCTCGACGTCCGAGTCGCCTGCGCCGACGAACTCGGGTCGATCGAGGGCAGATTCGCCAAGGCACGCACCAGATGCGTGACCGCCCCGCAGTACCCGTCGGCCCATTTCGCGGCCGGATCGGCCGGGGCCGCCGCCTCCGCGTGCCCGCCGGAGGCGACCTGCTCGGACGGGGGCGGCGGTTGCCCGCAGCCCGTGACGCCGATGCCGATTCCTGTTGCCAGCGCGGCTAAACCGGTCCAGCGCGGCCGCACTCGCACCACTCCTCCGCGTCGAACTCCGTGTCCTCCGCACGGTACCGACCCGCCGGTAGTCCGCAACTCGCCCCGTATCCCGGACGCGAACGGGCCCGGTACGCACAAGGCATACCGGGCCCGAATGGAGCAGTGCGTCAGGCTTTCGCCTCCGCCGGAGTGTCCGCCATCACGCTGCCGCGCCGCTTGGACATGACGATCGCCGCGACGATCACCGCGAGGGCGACCACCGCGATCACGATCCGCCACGTGGTGTCCGCGCCGCCGCCGAGCGTCAGCGTGACCACCGCGGGCGCGATCAGCACCGAGACCAGGTTCATGACCTTGATCAACGGGTTGATCGCGGGACCGGCGGTGTCCTTGAACGGGTCGCCGACCGTGTCGCCGATGATCGTCGCCTCGTGCGCGTCGGAACCCTTGCCGCCGTGGTTGCCGTCCTCGACCAGCTTCTTCGCGTTGTCCCACGCGCCACCGGAGTTGGCGAGGAAGATCGCCATCAGCGTGCCGGTCGCGATCGCGCCGGCCAGGTATCCGGCGAGCGCGCCGGTGCCGAGGCCGAAGCCGACCGCGATCGGCGCGAAGACCGCCAGCAGACCCGGCGTCGCCAGCTCCCGCAGCGAATCGCGGGTGACGATGTCGACGACCTTGCCGTACTCGGGCCGCGTGGTGCCCTCCATGATCCCGGGGATCTCGCGGAACTGGCGGCGCACCTCGTACACCACCGCGCCGGCGGCGCGCGAAACCGCGTTGACCGCGAGACCGGAGAAGAGGAACACGACCGCCGCCCCGACGATCACGCCGACCAGGGTCTCCGGGCTGACGATGTTCGCCACGAACGTGCCCGTGCTGCCGACCGCCTTCGCGATCGCGTCCGAATAGGACCCGAACAGCGCCGTCGCCGCCAGCACCGCGGTAGCGATCGCGATGCCCTTGGTGATGGCCTTGGTGGTGTTGCCGACCGCGTCCAGTTCGGTGAGGATCTGCGCGGCCTTCTCGTCGACGTCGCCGGACATCTCGGCGATGCCCTGCGCGTTGTCCGAGACCGGGCCGAAGGTGTCCATCGCGACGATGACGCCGACGGTGGTCAGCAGGCCGGTGCCGGCCAGCGCCACCGCGAACAGCGCGACGCCGCCGCCGAGCAGGAACGCGCCGAACACGGCGGCCCCGATCACCAGCGCGGTGTACACGGCGGACTCGAAACCGACCGAGATGCCGGACAGGATCACCGTCGCCGCACCGGTTTCCGACGTCTTGCCGACGTCCTTGACCGGCTTGTGCTCGGTGCCGGTGTAGTAGCCGGTGATGCGCAGGATCAGCGCGGCGAGCACGATGCCGATGATCACCGAGACCGTCGCGATCACCGCCGGGTTGCCGGTGTTGTGCGAGAAACCCTCGCCGAAGTCGGCGAAGCTGCTCGGCAGGTACACGAACGCGGCGACCGCCGACAGCACCGCGGAGATGACCGCGGAGATGTAGAACGAGCGGTTGATCGTGACCAGACCGCCCTCGCCCGCGCGCGCCTTCGTGATGTAGACGCCGATCACCGCGGTGATCACGCCGATGGCGGGCACGATCAGCGGGAAGATCAGGCCGTGCGCACCGAAGGCGGAGCTGCCGAGGATCAGCGCGGCGACGAGCATCACCGCGTAGGACTCGAAGAGGTCCGCGGCCATGCCCGCGCAGTCGCCCACGTTGTCGCCGACGTTGTCGGCGATCGTCGCGGCGTTGCGCGGGTCGTCCTCGGGGATGCCCTGCTCAACCTTGCCGACCAGGTCCGCGCCGACGTCGGCGGCCTTCGTGAAGATGCCGCCGCCGACCCGCATGAACATGGCGATCAGCGCCGCGCCGAAACCGAAGCCCTCCAACACCTTCGGTGCCTGGCCGGTGTAGACGAGCACCACGATCGCCGCGCCGAAAAGGCCGAGCCCGACGGTGATCATGCCGACCACGCCGCCGGTGCGGAACGCCACGCGCATCGCCTTCTCGCGGCCGCCTTCCTCGCGCGACGCGGCCGCCACCCGCAGGTTCGCCTGCGTGGCCAGCCACATGCCGAGGTAGCCGATGGTGAACGAGAACACCGCCCCGACGAGGAAGAAGATCGACCGGCCGATCCGTTCGCTCCAGTCGTCCGCGGGAAGTGCGAACAGGAGCAGGAACACGATCACGCCGAAGATGGCGAGGGTGTTGCGCTGCCGCTTCAGGTATGCGGCCGCACCTTCCTGCACTGCCTTCGCGATGTCCTGCATCTTGGCGGTGCCCTGGCCTGCGGCCAGCACCTCCTTGAGCAGGGCGTAACCGATGGCCAGTGCGACAAGGGCGACCACGGCGACCACACCGACGATGGTGTAGCCACCCCCGGAGAGCGTGATACCGCCCTCCGCGAGGAACTGCCGGGACATTCGTCCTCCTGGGAACGCCGTCTGGCCAGCGCGGGCCCGTCGTACCCGGCGCGCCTGCACTGGCGTGGATCTGTGCCGAAGGACACGCTAGCCGTGCAAGCAATGCACGTCTCACATGACGCTCGCCACAGTGGGTGTGGATCGAGGGAGTGTATTGGTAGTGATCTGCGCGTCCGCAATGTGTCCCGGCGAGAGCACGTTCGGTAACCTTGTGTGATTGGTCACTGGATCGATGCCAGCCCGGTTTTGTCGGTGCCCTGTGCGAAGCTTCGGCACGTGGTGGGAGAGCGAGGACGGAGGCTGCTGGACCGGGTCACGGCGGGCATCCCGGCGCACGAAAATCCGGTCACGCACGTGTCCCGGCTGCCGGAACGCGCGGCCCGGCACGAGCCGTGGCCGGAGTGGGCGGAGCCGTCGGTGGTGGCCGCGTTCGGCGCGGCCGGGGTGGGAAAACCTTGGCGGCACCAGGTCGAGGCGGCCGCGCTGGCGCATTCGGGCGCACACGTCGTGGTGTCCACCGGCACGGCGTCCGGGAAGTCGCTGGCGTACCAGCTGCCAGTGCTCACCGCGCTGGCGACAGACTCGCGGGCGACCGCGCTGTACCTCTCGCCGACGAAGGCGCTTGGCGCTGATCAGCTGCGTGCGGTGTCCTCTTTGGACGTTCCAGGAGTGCGCGCGGCGGCCTTCGACGGCGATACGCCGATGACAGAGCGCGACTGGGTTCGCGCCCACGCGAACTGGGTGTTCAGCAACCCGGACATGCTGCACCGCGGCATCCTCTCGGCGCACTCCCGATGGACGCAGTTCTTCCGCCGGTTGCGGTACGTCGTGGTCGACGAATGCCACAGCTATCGCGGCGTGTTCGGCTCACACGTCGCACTGCTGTTACGCCGTCTGCGTCGAGTAGCGGAGCACTACGGCGCTTCGCCGGTCTTCGTACTGGCGTCGGCGACCACCGCTTCGCCAGCTTCCTTCGCCACGCGCCTCACCGGCGTGGAGTGTTCAGCGGTCACCGAGGACGCGTCGCCGCGCGGAGCACGCACGGTCGCGTTGTGGGAGCCGCCGCTACTGGACGAGTTGACTGGCGAGAACGGCGCGCCCGTCCGCCGTCCGGCTGGCGTCGAGACCGCGCGAATCCTGACTGAGCTGGTAGTCGAAGGCGCACGCTCGCTGGCTTTCGTCCGCTCCCGCCGCGGTGCCGAGCTGACCGCGCTGGGAGCCCGGCGGCTGCTGTCCGAAGTGGACCCCCGGTTGGCGGACACCGTCGCCGCGTACCGGTCTGGCTATCTCCCCGAGGAGCGCCGGGCCCTGGAGCAAGCCCTGCTCTCGGGTCGGCTGCTAGGCGTCGCGACCACGAACGCGCTGGAGCTGGGGGTCGACATCGCCGGCCTGGACGCGGTGGTCCTGGCGGGTTATCCCGGCACCCTCGCGTCTTTCTGGCAACAGTCCGGCCGCGCCGGCCGTTCGGGCGACGAAGCGCTGGTGGTCTTTGTCGCCCGAGACGATCCGCTCGACACCTACCTGGTGCACAACCCGGCCGCGCTACTGGAACGCCCGGTGGAAACGGCGGTGCTGGACCCGACGAACCCGTACGTGCTAGGCCCGCAGCTCGCGTGCGCCGTCGCGGAACTGCCGCTCACCGAACCAGAACTGGAAACCTTCGGCGGCGACGCGGCCCGCGCGGTGCTGGCGGAACTGGCCGAGGAGAAACTGCTGCGCCGCCGATCCAGCGGCTGGTACTGGACTTCCCGCGACCGCCCGCACGCGGAGGTAGGCATCCGCGGCTCGGGCGGCGACCAGATCGCGGTAGTGGAAGCGGATTCGGGCCGGATGCTCGGCACCGTCGACCCCGGTTCGGCCTGCTACTCCGTCCATCCCGGTGCGGTGTATTTGCACCAGGGTTCGTCGTATGTCGTCGACGAACTGGACTTGGAGACCGGCCTCGCGCTGGTCCACGCGGAGGACCCGGACTGGACGACTTCGCCGCGCGAGATCGTGGACATTTCGGTGCTGTCGATGGAAGAACAGTGCCGCCACGGCGGGGTGACGGTGTGCCTCGGCGAGGTGGCGGTGACGTCACAGGTAGTGGGGTACTTGCGGCGGCGGCCCTCAGGTGAGGTGCTGGACCACACGCCGCTCGACCTGCCCGAGCAAAGCCTCCACACGAGGGCGGTTTGGTACACGGTTTCGGGTGAGCTGCTGGAGTCGCCTGGTGGTTCAACGGCGGGGGCCGGGAACGCGTCTCCATCCGTCGGGGGCACCGCTGCTGGGCCAGAGGTCAGCCGCGGGGTTGACGAACCGGCCGGGGCGGAGAGCGGGTCGCCGACCGCCGGAGATCTGGGCGACGCCGGTGCGGGGAACCGTCAGGCGGCTGGCAAACCGGTGGGGACCGAGAGTCTGCCGCCAACCGACGGGGATCTCGGTGGGGCCACTGCGGGGGCAGCGGGCAACCAGGTGACTGGCGAACCCGTGGGGACCGAGAGCATGTCGCCAGCCGCTGGGGATCCCGGTGGGGCCGCTGCGGGGGCAGCGGGCAGCCGGGTGACTGGCGAACCAGTAGGAACCGAGAACTTGCCGCCAACCACCGAAGACCTCGGCAAAACCGCTGCGGGGGCAGCGGGCAACCAGGTGACTGGCGAACCAGCGGGGACCGAGAGCATGTCGCCAGCCGCCGGGGATCTCGGTGGGGCCACTGCGGGGGCAGCGGGTGGCCGGGCGGCTGGCGAACCGGTGGGGACCGGAGGTGCCTCGTCGGTTGTCGGGGTAACCGGCGAAGTTTCGGGGCGTCCGGCGGCTGGGCGGGGGCCCAGTGCCGGAGTCGCGGTGGGACCGGTGGGGACCGGGGGTGCTGGCAGAGCACCGGGGGCGCCGGATTGCTTCCGGCGCGCGTCCCCGGTGCCCTGCATGCCGCCGAGCACGCGGCGATCGGCCTGCTACCGCTGTTCGCTACGTGCGACCGCTGGGACATCGGCGGGGTGTCTACCGCGTGGCACGAGGACACCGGGGAGGCGACGGTGTTCGTGCACGATGGGCATCCCGGGGGTGCGGGGTTTGCCGACCGCGGTTATGCCGCGATTGTCCCGTGGCTGGCCGCTACGCGGGAGGCGATCGTCTCCTGCGAGTGCCCGACGGGCTGCCCGTCCTGCGTCCAGTCGCCGAAGTGCGGGAACGGCAACGATCCGCTGGACAAGGCGGGGGCGGTGGCCGTACTGGGAGCCGTGCTCGGGGCGTTGCGTCAGCACGGGGAACAGTGCGGCCACGGTGGAGCGTGAAAACTCTCTTCGGTTGTCGCGTGCTGCCTGCCGGGATGGAACCGGATCAGGCGGCGGTGCTCTCGACCAGCATCGGGGCGTGCTCGTCGGCGAGGGCGCGAACCAGCACGTCCTGCACCTCGGCGGCGGGCGGCAGCTGCCAGCCGCACACCTCCGGCTTCACGCGCCAGTGCACGACACCGTGCTGGAACGGCGACGGCGGCAGCGGGATGTAGCTGTCCGCGCCGTGCCACTGCACGGAAATCTGCTCGGCGATCTCGGCGGGCATGCGGTCGGCGGGCTGGGTGAGGAACAGCCACCGGCCGTTCGGCATCGCGACGATCGGGGCCGGGTGCCCGATGGCCCGCAGCAGCCGAGCGGCGCGCTTGCCCAGCTCCTGGTCGACCTCCACCGCGTCGAGCACGGTGCCGGTCGCCACGAGGAGGCTGTGCGTGCGGTCGGTGAACCAGCCGGCGACCTCGTGGGCGTGCGAACCGACCAGCTCACGCCAGTCGTCGCGCACCGGCACCGGCCGGCGCCAGGTCAGGTCGTCCCCCTCCGCGGTGATCGGCTCCGGGGTCGCCCCCGGAAGCACCGGCCAGCCGCGCCAGGCGAGACCGATCGCCTCCGCACGCAGTTCGATGCGGAAGGCGTTCCGCCAGCTGTCCGGCCAATTCGCGTCCAACATTGCTTTCCTGCCTTCGAGGTCCGGTTTTCGCGCCGTCCGGGTCGGGGCCGTGGTGGCGCACGTCTCACTAAACGGCAAGTTGCACATTGCGCGGAAGACTCCAGCGACAACCGGCCGTTACCGCGCGATGAACGCCCGGTAGTCCACTGTCCGGCCGATAACAAGGAGCCGATCATCGGCCGCTGACCCCGCCACCCGACCCGCGAGAACCGGCTCACCACGGGATTCGACAGTTTCCCGGCTTTCCGCAGGCATGCTGGAGCATCCCGATTGACAGGCCGCTGACCTGGGGATTCAACCGTTCGGCGTGCGCCAACGACCGCTGCTCGTGGTGGTTCGCCACTCGTCGTCGGTACGGGAAAGGACCGGACGAGCGGCTGTTCCGGGGACTGGTCACCGGTCCGCGAGGGAGCCGATGAGCGGTTCCGGCTGATGAGCGGAGCAGCGGTGGCGGGGTGCCCGGTGGCGAGGCGACGGGACTGCGCGGGGGCGGGTGGCAGGTTGCAACTCCCTTCGGGTGGGGCGGGTGAGGTCGGTTTGAGCGAGGACTCGGCCAGGCGTGCCGCGTACGGACTGGATCGGCGAGGGCTGGGGTTGCTGCGCGGGGCTAGCCGCCTGAGGACAGCCATCCGGGTAGGGCCGCGTCAGCTCAGCCGAGCCGAGACGGCTTCCTCACGCGCAGCCGGACAGTTGTCCCAGCAGGACGGCAAGTCGGTCGGGACGACGCGGCTTCCTCACGCGCAGCCGGACGGTTGCCCCGGCAGGGCGGCAAGTCGGCCGGGCCGAGGCGGCTTTCTCGCGCTGCTGGACGATTGTCCGGGCAGGGCGATGAGGCAGCCGGGGCGAGGCGGCTTTCTCGCGACCGGCCACGGCGGTTCCCCGGTCAAGGGGGCAGGTCGACTGGGCCTGCGCGGGCTTTCGCGGTGGGAGCGGGCAGGCCGGGGATTGGGGCGGAGGTGGCGCGGACCTCGATGAAAGCGTCGCGGTTGTGCCAGCGGCAACTGGTCAGCACGGCGTGCTCGTGGTCGGCGACTTCCTGGGCTCGGGCGCAGGCGGTGGTTGGTCCGGCGGCGGCGTGGGCTGCTGCGGCCAGTGCGCCTAGGTCGGCGGCTGCTTCGGTGCGGTGGCGGGCGGTGATGGCCGCGGCTAGCCACCACACCAGGACCGTGATGGCGATCAGGGTGGTTGCGGCTAGGGCGGTCCAGATCGTGGCGACGCCGGCGTCTGCCGGTTGTTCTTGGGTCATGAGGATGTGCCTGGTTCGGCTATGGCGTAGGCGGTGGCGCTCAGGTGGAGGGCGGACAGGGCATCGGTGGTGACTTCGGCGGTGAGGCCGTCGCCGGTTCGGTGGATGGTGAGGTGTGCGCCGCGCGGGGCAATGGTTTGGACCACTGCGTCGGCGGCTCCTGGCTGTCCGGCCGCGGTCAGGCGGGCGGCTTCGCGGGCGGCGTCCAGGCAGCGGAGGTGTCCGGCGATTGCGCTGGTGCCGGCGAGCAGGATGGCCAGCACGGCGGTCAGCGCGCCCAAGGAGAGGGCGGCTTCTACCGTGACGAATCCGCCGTCCCGGCGACGGCTGGCCATCAGGTGGCCACCGTGAGGGCTTTGTGCACGAGGCCGGCCAACGTCGCGGAGACTGAGTCTCCGCTGAGCAGGACGTAGAGCGCCACGGCGAAAGCTGTCGCGGCTACCGTGCCGATGGCGTACTCCGCGGTGGTGGTGCCCTCGTCTCCGGGCAAGAACCGCATGATCGGTTTCCCTTTCTGTCGTGGATGGGTTCACAGCAGGCCGCCGATCCGCCCGGCGAGGCCGAGCACCACCGGCAGCACGCCGAGGGCGAAGAACGCGGGCAGGAAGCACAGGCCTACCGGCAGGGCCAGGGCGACCCCGGCTCGTTCAGCGCGTTCTTCGGCCTCGACGCCCAGCCCGTCGCGTACGCGGCGAGCCAGGTCGTCCGCGGTCGAGGCGAGTGCTGCGCCGGACCGCGCGGTGCGGGTGGCGGCGACTGCCAGTTCGGCAAAGCCTGGCCGGGCTCGGACTGGAGCCCACGAGGGAGCCGGGTCGGCTCCCAGGGCTAGGAGGTTTGCTGTTGCGCGCAGGGCGTTTCCGGTGTCCGGCGGTGCACCGGGCGCGACGGCGTCCAGTGCGGTCGGGACTGGCATTCCGGCGCGCAGGCAGGCGGCGAGCATGTCTAGGACTGAGGCGGAGCGGAGGCGATCTGAGACGTCGTCTGGGTTTTTCGGGTGGCGGGAGCGGCGCAGGAGCCACCAGGCGGCTGCCCCGGCGGCTAAGCCGAAAGGGATTCCGGTAAGGACGATTGCGGACAGGCCTACGACGGTTGCGGCAGCGGGGTGCCAGACCTCTGGGCGCAGGGTGCGGCGTGGGCGGTTGGGGCGGACTAGGTGTCGGGGCGGGGCGGTGTTTGGCCAGAGCAAGAGCGCGGTGGCGGCTAGGGCGAAGCTCAGGGTGGTCATGGGGCGGCCTTGCGGTTGGTCAGGGCTCGGGACCATGCGGTGCCTGCCCATAGCAGGGCTGCGCCAGCTACTAGGAATGCTTGGCCGATAAGGGTTTTGGTGAGGACGGCGAGCGGGTTCGCGCCGATGAGCTGTCCCATTGCTAGGCAGGCGACCGGTAACACGGTCAGGACGACGGCGCTCATGCGCGGGCCCGCCATTTTTGCGTGCAGGCGGCGGGTGAAGGCGATTTCGGCGTCTACGTCTCGGCGGGTGGCGTCCAGGGCGTCGGCGATCGGGAGGCCGTGGCGGCGGGCGAGGTTCCAGGATTGGGCGACGGCGGGGAGTACTGGGGATTCCAGGGTGCCGTCGAGGCGGGCGGCGGTGGAGAGGTTGTGGAGTTCGTCGGCTAGTTCTGGGACGGCGTCGGCGGCTGCTTCGGCGGCGGTGACTGGGTGAGCGCCGGCGCGGAGTTCGGAGACCATCGTGCGGAGGACGGTCGAGGTGCGTTCGGCCTGGGTCAGGGTTTCGGTGATTTCCTTTCTGCTGCGCCATTCCTGGCGGACGGCGAGGGTGAGCAGCGCCGTGGCTATCGCGGCGCCGATTCCGGCTAGCGGCAGGGCGAGGAAGGCGGGGGCCAGCCAGAGGGCTTGGCGGGGTGGGATGGGGAGGCGTAGGCGGATTCGGGGTGCTGGAAAGAGGCGGTTGGGGGTGGTTGGCCAGCACAGGATTCCGGTGCCTGCGCAGAGGAATGACCAGGCGGAGATCACTGGGGCACCTCGCTGCTCGGGCAGTTCGCGGGGTGGACGGTGAGGTGTGGCCGGTTGATGCGGTGGGCGGTGGTGACGCGGGGTTGCTTGATGGGGTGCGTTGCGAAGGCGCGGTGCCAGTCGACGCGGGAGCGGTTGATGGGACGGGCGACAGTGACGCGGGACCGGTTGACGGGATGCGTTGCAAAGACACGGCGCCAGCCAACGCGGGACCGGTTGACGGGACGGGCAGCAGTGACGCGGGACCGCTTGACGGGATGCGTTGCAAAAACACGGCACCAGCCAACGCGGGACCAGTTGACGGGACGGGCAGCAGTGACGAAGGAACTGTTGATGCGGCGGGTCGCAGCAACGCAGGACCAGATCACGCAATGCCCGGCAGTGACGCGAGGCCGGTCGATGTGGGGTCGGGTATTGGAGTGCGCGGCGGCGAAGCAGGGCCAGTCGGCGCGGTTGGCGGCCGTGCGGCAAGGGTTAATCATGGGTGGGCCCGGGAGTCGTCAGGGTGGTGAAGAGGTGGCGGCGGTTCGTCCAGTGGCCGTCGCGCCAGACTGGGTGGGTTTTTACTTCTCCGTGGTAGCGCTGGAGTACTGCGACTTCCGTCAGGTGGCGACCCGTGGTCGTTCGGCGCATGTGGAGGATTACGCGGACGGCTGCGGCCAGTTGGCTGTGCACCGCGTCGCGCGGGAGGCCGCCTAGGGCTGCAAGTGCTTCTAGGCGGGCGGGGGCTTCTGCGGGGGAGTTTGCGTGCAGGGTGCAGGCTCCGCCGTCGTGGCCGGTGTTCATGGCGTTCAGCAGGGAGCACACTTCTGCGCCGCGGACTTCGCCGACGATCAAGCGGTCTGGGCGCATGCGCAGGGCTTGGCGGACCAACTCGGGGAGTTCGACGGCACCGGCACCTTCTACGTTCGCGGGACGGGCGACGAGGCTGACGAACTGCGGGTGAGTTGGGCGTAGTTCTCCGGCGTCTTCTACGCAGACGATCCGTTCAGTTGGGGCTACCGCGCCTAGCAGGGCACTTAGGAGGGTCGTCTTTCCTGCACCGGTGCCGCCGGTGATCAGGAAGGCTAGGCGGTGCTTGAGGATCGCGTGGAGGATGGTCAGGGCGGTTGCGTCGATGGCTCCTTGTGCGTGGAGGGCGGACAAGTCGTGGGTCGCCGGGCGTAGGACGCGTAGTGACAGGCAGGTGCCGTTGGCGGCGATGGGCGGCAGGACGGCGTGGACGCGGATTCGGCCTTGGCGGGCGGGGAGCCAGCCGTCTACGTAGGGCTGGGCGTCGTCCAGGCGGCGGCCTGCGGCTAGGGCCAGGCGCTGCGCCAGGCGGCGGACGGCGTCCTCGTTCGGGAAGGCGATCGGTGTTTGGGTTAGGCCGGCTGGGCCGTCGGTCCATACCTGGTCGGGGGCGGTGACCAGGACGTCGGTGACGGTGTCGTCTTCCAGCAGTACGGCGAGCGGGCCCGCGCCGACGAACTCGTCTCGGGCTTGGCGGACGGCGGCTAGTACTGCGTCGTGGCTCAGGGCACCGCCTGCCTCCGCGCGGACGGCTTCAGCCAGGGCGATCGGGTCGGTGCCTCGGCTTTCTCCGGCTAGGCGGTGGCGGACTCGTTCTACGAGGTCGGTCGTCATCTATGCCGCCTGCGCGAGGGGAAGAGGGCGCAGCTCGGCCAGTACCGCACGGGCGGCGGCGACCAATGAACCCTTGGAAGGAAGCTCGAATTCGCCGGATTCCACAGTGGCCGCTACTCGGCGTTCGGGGGACACGGTGGCGATCAGGGGCGGGCCGAGCAGTCCTGCGGTTTGTGCGGCCGAGACGCCGTCTACGGGATGTCCACTTGCGACGATTGCGAAACGTTCGGCGTGCGGGCGCAGGTGAGTCAGGACCTGTTTCGCTGCCATGCAGGCTCGGAATTCCACGGGAACGACAAGCACGATTAGGTCGGCCGCGGACGCGACGGCGACGGTGCCTTCGTCGAAATGGCGGGGTAAATCGCAGACGACGGTGCGGCCGGCGCGGCTGCCAGCGGCCACCACGGCGGACAGAGCACGCGGGGTCGGGCCGGCACCGGAGCGGCCGCAGGACAGCACGGGAAGCTTGCCGCGGCTTGGCAGTGACGCGATCAGCGAAGGGACGGAGACGCGGCCGGACAGCCGAACCTCCGGCCAGCGCAGGCCTTTCGTGTCTTCTAGGCCCAGTGGGAGATCTAGTCCGCCGCCTAAGGGGTCGCAGTCGACTAGGAGCGCGGGGCCGGTGCGATCGGCTTCTACCGCGACCGCAGCGGCCAGTACGGAGGTACCGGAACCGCCTCGGCCGCCTACGAAAGCGATTACTGGGCCTGGAGAGTCGGCTGGTGCGTCAGTGACGTCGGCGAACGCGCCGGTGAGGTCGGCTTCGTCGTCGGGCAGGCTGAAAACGCGGCGAGCGCTGAGCGCGGCCGCGCGGCGCCAGGTCTCCACATCGGGTGTGCCTTTGCTGACGAGCACGACGTTGTCGCGTGCTGGCATTGGCGGACTGTCAGCGGCGAGGTCCTCGTCCAGCACCACGAGTGGAGCGCGGGTCCACCGGCCGCGGGCGGCGGCCAGGTCTGGCGCGTGGTCGAACTCGCAGCCGACGACGGCGGCGACGCGGCGGATCTCTTCGAACACGGTGCCCTCGCCTGCGACGACGAGCGGTTGTGCGGTGGCCATGTGCCCCTCCCCTTGGTCTCGTGGGCCGGACTTCCACGGTCGCTCGCCTCCGGACCGCGCGGCAATGCCCGCTTTTCCGTCCTGTGGATAACCCGGGGGTTGTGGACAACCGAGCGGCGAAATCGATCCAGAACCGCCGGAGTGTCCGCCCGCTCCGGATAATGCGCGGCTCCGCTCATTCAGTCGAGAAAACGATTGCCACGAAGAACCTTCGGAAAAACAACGCGAAAAAAGTAAATTTGCCGCGCCGGGTCGGATAACTGGCCAGCATCCGGAGAAAATACCGCCAAGGTAAGCGTGCGGTTAACTGATCTCGCGCATGCAAGTGCACGGTAAACCGCCGGAACCGCCCAGGTCAGCAGCGGAAAAGCAGGTCACGGTAAGATTTCCGGGGCAGACCTGAAAATTGTTCGCTGACGCGGAAACGGGGAGAATAGAAGGCGGCCCTCGCCAGGGGGAGGGACGAGGGCCGCCAGGGGTTCAGCCCCGGGGGTCGGACTGAACCAGCCCGGTTCACGACCGGGTCCGTTCACTGTAACTCCGTTAGCTATGAGTTGGCTGTGTGAGTGATACATACGATTCGATAACGGCACTCGAGGCCCTAAGCGAGCGGATGTCATCGATTTTCCGGCCGTCGCCACGACCGGTGTGCTGCCAACAACACCACGCCGTACGCCTATCCTGATCACGTGGCCGAACCCCGCAGCGAAGAAGCACCCCGGCGCGTAGCCGCCTTCTTCGATCTCGACAAGACGATCATCGCGTCGTCCAGCGCGCTCGCGTTCAGCAAGCCGTTGCTGCGCGAAGGACTGATCAACCGTCGCGCGGCGCTGCGAAGTGCTTACGCGCAACTGGTTTTCTCCCTCGCCGGCGCGGACGCGGACAAGACCGAGCGGATGCGCGCCGAGGTTTCCGCGCTGTGCGCGGGCTGGGATGTCGCGCAGGTTTCCGCGATCGTGCGCGAAACATTGCACGACGTAGTCGATCCGCTCGTTTACGTAGAGGCGACCGACCTCATCGCGCAGCACCTCGCGGACGGGCACGACGTGATCGTGCTTTCCGCGACCGGCGAGGAGGTCGCGGCCCCGGTCGCGGAGATGCTCGGCGCGACCCGGTGTGTCGCCACCCGCATGGAGATCGTCGACGGCCGCTACTCCGGCGAGGTCGATTTCTATTGCTACGGCGAGAACAAAGCCGTCGCGGCGAAGCAGCAAGCCGCCACGTACGGCTACGACCTCGCGGACTGCTTCGCCTACACCGATTCCAGCACCGACATCCCCCTGCTGGAGGTGGTGGGTCACCCGCACGCGGTGAACCCGGACAAGCTGCTGCGCCGCACCGCCGACGAGCACGGCTGGCCGGTCCTCGCGTTCGAGCGGCCGATGTCGCTGCGCACGCGGATCCCGGCGAAGTCCGCGGGGATGGTCGCGCTCGGCGTGGGCGCGGTGGCGGCGGGCGCGACCTGGTACAGCCTCAGCCGGCGCAGGCGGTCTCGCGGCGGGAATGGCTGAGTACCCACGTGGCGGTACCGAAACTCCGGTTTCCGCAGCTAGGTCCGTTGCTGAGGGTGGTGTTGTCACCGGATCGAGCCTCTGTACCGGTGCACCCGTACGCGCACTTGAAGTGACCGGGCTCACGGCGTAGAAAGTAGGTGCGGACGTTGATTCGGCCAGGACAGAGGTAGAAGAGAAGCCTCTGTCACCCCGGGCAACCTCCGTGCGCGGACTCCGGGTACCCACGCGCAGCACGCCGCGGGAGGCTCGTCGTCTAGGGACTGCGTACCGGGACGCCGGACGCCGAGTCCATGAAGGTACGACCAGAGTTGCACGCTTGGTCGCCCGAGATGTTCGCGCTGACTGGCGGCGCCCGTTGGCCTCGGCTGACGGGCGCCGCCAGTGTTATGTCGACACCGAAGCTGCGGACCGAGCCAGGCTCGAAGAAATCCGCGCGCGGTGAGACGTCCTCCCAGGTGAACCCTCCCGTTCCTGCGCTCGGCCGATGGACAACCCCGTGTCGCGGTGAGTAGCTTCCCGATACCGGTGCTGCCCGGTGGACGCTTCACGACCCGCGTCTCCACCCGCGGCGGCACGCGACACTGGGAGGCAATTCGTGACGAACCGACTCGCGCGCACGCGGAGGATGCAGGTGTTCGCCGTTCCCCTCGCGGGGGTGCTCGCCGTCGGGGGGTTGAGTTCCTCGGCCTTCGCGGCGCCGAAACAACCGCAGCAGACACCCCCGCAGACCTCAGCGCAGCTCGACGCCGCCGCGGCACAGGCGCTGCGCGGCATGAGCCTTGAGGAGAAGGTGGGGCAGCTGTTCGTCACGTGGGTGAACGGCAAGTCCGCGGACGAGGTGAACCCCAAGAACCAAACCGATTTCGGCGTCGACACCGCGGCGCAAGCGGTGCGGAAGTACCACCTCGGCGGCGTCATCTACTTCAACAACACCAGCCGCGACAACTTCGACGATCCCGTGCAGGTCGCGAAGCTGTCCAACGGCCTGCAGCGCGCCGCGCTCTCCAGCGGCGCGCACATCCCGCTGCAGATCGGCACTGACCAGGAGGGCGGCACGGTCACGCGGATGGGCGCGCCGGCCACCGAGTTCCCGAACGCGATGGCTATCGCCGCCGGTCGCGACACCGGCAGCGCGACCAAGGCCGCCACGATCCTCGGCCACGAACTGCGCGCGGTCGGCATCAACCAGGACTACGCGCCGGACGCGGACGTCAACTCCAACCCGGCCAACCCGGTCATCGGCGTCCGGTCGTTCTCCGGACGACCCGACCTGGCCAGCGGTTTCGTGTCCGCGGAGGTCAAGGGCTACCAGGAGTCCGGGCGGGCGAGCCAGACCGTCTCGTCCACCGCGAAGCACTTCCCCGGCCACGGCGACGCGGCGACCGACAGCCACACCGGGCTGCCGAAGATCAACCGCACCGAAGCGGATTGGCGCAAGATCGACGTGCCGCCGTTCAAGGCCGCGATCGCGGCGGGCATCGACTCGATCATGAGCGCGCACATCCAGTTCCCGAGCCTCGACCCGTCCGGCGAACCGGCGACGCTGTCGAAGCCGATCATCACCGGCAAGCTGCGCGGCGAACTCGGCTACAACGGCGTCGTGATCACCGACTCGCTGGAGATGCAGGGCGTGCGGGAGCTGCACAGCGACGCCGAAATCCCGGTCCTCGCGCTGAAAGCCGGCATCGACCAGCTGCTCATGCCGGTGCACCTGGACGTCGCGATCAACGCCGTGATCGCCGCGGTGAAGTCCGGCGACCTGACGATGCAGCGGATCGACCAGAGCGTGTTGCGCGTGCTGAAGCTCAAGCTCAAGCGCGGAATCCTGTCCTCGCCGTTCACCGACCCCGCGCAGGTCATGAAGAAGGTCGGCACGCCGGAGCACCTGGCCACCGCACAGGGCATCGCCGACCGGTCGATCACCGCGATCGCCAACGACGCCGGGGTGCTGCCGCTCAAGCAGAAGCCGTCGTCCGTGCTGGTCACCGGCTGGGGAGACACCACGACGCAAACGCTTGCCGGCCGTTTCACCGCGCACGGCACGAAGGCGACCGCGCTGGCCACCGGGCAGACGCCGACCGACGCGCAGATCGCCAAGGCCGCCGAAGCCGCGAAGCAGAACGACGTCGTCGTGGTGCTGACCAACAACCTCGGCGGTTTCCCCTTGCAGGGCAAGCTTCTCCAGGCGCTGATGGACACCGGGAAGCCGGTGGTCGCGGTCGCCGCGCAGATTCCGTACGACGCCGGGTACGCGAACCCGGTGCCGACTTGGCTCGCTACCTACGGCTACATCACGCCGTCGCTCGAAGCACTGGCCAAGGTCGTCCTTGGCGAGACGAAGCCGAGCGGAAAGCTGCCGGTCGACATCCCGGCCGGGACGGACGTGCACACCGTCAAGTACCCCTTCGGACACGGGCTGACCTGGTGACTCTCAACCGCAGGAACTTCCTGGCCGTTCCAGCGCTCGCCGTTCCGGTGCTCGCGGGCGGCTCAGCGGCAGCACAGGCGTCCGAAGCGGCACAACCCGAGTTGGAACGCCGAGTCGTCACCGGCGCCGAACAGCTCGCCGCACAGGGCTGGCGTCCGCTCGCCGGGCGCAAGCTCGGCGTGCTGTCCAACCCGACGGGCGTGCTCGCCAACGGCGACCACATTGTCGACTCGATGGTCGCGGCGGGCGTACGTCCCGTCGCGGCCTTCGGGCCCGAGCACGGCTTTCGCGGCAGCGCGCAAGCTGGCGGCTCCGAAGGCGACTACACCGACCCGCGTACCGGCATCCCCGTGTACGACGCGTACGGCGCTAACGCGACGAAGCTTGCTTCGCTGTTCCAGAAGGCCGGCCTCGACACTGTCGTCTTCGACATCGCGGACGTCGGCGCGCGCTTCTACACCTACATCTGGTCGCTGTACACAGCGATGGTCGCCGCAGCGAAGGTCAACGCGGCCTTCGTCGTGTTAGACCGGCCAAATCCCATCGGCGGACGGCTGTCCGGCCCAGTGCTTGACCCGAAGTTCTCATCCGGCGTCGGGCTGAAGCCGATCGCACAGCAGCACGGCATGACCGTCGGAGAACTAGCGCGCTTCTTCGCCGCCGAGTTCTTGCCTGGCGAAGGCGTAAAGCTGGCGAAGCTCGAAGTCGTCCAGGTACGCGGCTGGCGACGCGACAGCTTCTTCGCGGACAGCGGTCTGCGTTGGGTCCTGCCAAGCCCGAACATGCCGACGCCGGACACAGCGCTCGTGTACCCCGGCACAGGCATGTTCGAAGGCACGGTGTTCTCCGAAGGACGCGGCACAACACGGCCGTTCGAGATCATCGGCGCGCCCGGCCTCGACTGGCACTGGCGCGAGGAACTCGAGAAGCTCCACCTGCCGGGCGCAGCGTTCCGCGAGATCTACTTCGTGCCCACCTTCGGCAAGTTCGTGAACGAGCCTTGCGGCGGCGTACAGGTCACCGTCACCGATCCGCGGGCGTTCGACGCGATCAGCACCACCGTCTCGATGTTCGTGACAGCCAAGCGCATCGCGCCCGACAAGTTCGGCTGGCGCCCGGACCACATGATCGACAAGCTGTCCGGATCCGCGCGGCTGCGCACCATGGTCGACGCCGGCGCAGGGGTGGACGAGATCACCGGCGCGTGGCGCGCCGAACTCGCCGACTTCGCCCGCAGACGCCGCCCCCACCTGATCTATCGCTGAGGAGAGCGGTCATGCGTGCTAGGAAAGTGCTCGTCGCGACGTTGGCCGTCCTAGTCGCGGCCACGACGACCGCGGGAGCAGCCACGATCGACAACCGGCACGGCACCTTCGCCGGGCGTTTCGACCGTCCACAGCACGGGTTCGCCCCGGCGAGCACGACGCTGCGCGACGGCAGCCCGCGCGAGGTCAACCTCGATCCGCAGCCGATCCGCGACGCCGAGCAGTTCCTGAAGAGCTGGACGCAGCCGGACGCCAGCGGGCATCCGCACTTCTCCGGCGCGGTCGGCCTGCTCGCGCACGACGGCGTGGTCGTGGACCGTTACGCGGTCGGCGGCGCGCTCCGGTACGCCGACGCCAAGGGCCCCGAACTGCCGCCTGACCAGCAGGTTCCGATGCGGAACGACACCATCTTCGACATGGCGTCGATCTCGAAGCTGTTCACCTCGATCGCCGCCTTGCAGCTGATCGAAAAGGGCAGGCTGGACGTCAACGCGCCGGTCGTGCGCTATCTGCCGGAGTTCGGCGTCAACGGCAAGCAGGACGTCACCGTGCTGCAGCTCCTCACGCACACCTCCGGTTTCGACGCCGACCCGTCGCCGTCGCTCTGGGAGGGCTACCCGGACATCCCGTCGCGGCGCAAGGCGGTGCTCGACAGCCCGCTCAAGAACGCGCCGGGCAGCACGTATCTGTACTCCGACCTCAACATGCTGACCCTCGGCTTCCTGATCGAGAAGCTGTCCGGCAAGCCGTTGGACCAGGTCGTGCACGACCGCATCACCGCGCCGCTCGGCATGGTCGACACCGGCTACAACCCGCCCGCGTCGAAGCTCGACCGGATTGCCGCGACCGAGTACGAGACCACCCCGCCGCGCGGGCTCGTGCGTGGGCAGGTGCACGACGAGAACGCCTGGGCGCTCGGCGGCGTCGCCGGGCACGCGGGCGTGTTCTCGACGGCGAGCGACCTGGCCGTGCTCTGCCAAGCCATCCTCAACGGCGGCAGTTACCACGGGCATCGGATCCTGCGGCCGGACACCGTCACGAAGATGCTCACGAACTACAACCAGCGCTTCCCCGGCGACGAACACGGGCTCGGCTTCGAACTCGACCAGCCCTGGTACATGGGCGCGCTGGCGTCGCCGGTGAGCGCGGGCCACACCGGCTTCACCGGCACCACGCTCGTCATCGACCCCGAATCGCGCTCGTTCGCGCTGCTGCTCACCAACCGCGTGCACCCCACGCGCACCTGGGGTTCCATCAACACCGCGCGCCAGGTCTGGGCGACGTCGCTCGCGAAGGCCATGGCCGTGCGACCGGCCGAGGGCCCCGACGCCTGGTACGCGGGTCTCGGAAACAACAGCGTCGCTACGCTCAGTACTCAACCGCTTCCAGCCGGTGCGCCACTGCGAGTCTCCTTCGACGCTTTCGTCGACACAGAGGGCCCGAGTGACCCGTTACAGCTCGAATCGAGCACCGACGGGGTTAATTGGCAACCTATTCCGCTTCAGGCTTGTGGCCCGGGCGCACCCGACGACGAGACGTCCGCGCTCGGCGGACACGGGCACCGCTCCTGGTGGCGGGTGTCCGCGGAGGTGCCCGCAGCTGCCGCTACCTCGCTTCGGTGGCGTTACAGCACCGACCCGAATTACTCGGGACGGGGAGTTTCCCTCGATAGTGTGAAAGTCACCCAACGCGGCCGCCTCGTGCTCGATGGTGAGCGAAACCCCTCGGAACTGGCCTCTTCCGGCTGGAAATTGAGCGCTCGGTAGGCACGCCGCCGCGTATTGCCACCATTGTGTCCCCACTCAGTGGAACAAACTCCTTCGCTAGACACACTTAGTTGCCAAGTCGTTAGCTTGACCTCGTTAACGCGGTGGACCCGGTTGGCGACTTTCTTGACAACGATTAATCGCAAACCGAAGTCCGCAGACACGGACGGGTTGTGGTTCTGCCGAAGGATGTGGGTAGCCTTGTCGCAAATGCCAACGGTTAGTAACTTTCCGACGGCGGATGATGCGGGATCCGTAATCAGCAGCGCACCCTCCGAGCACCTCGCAGGTCAGACGGCGGCGCGCGACGCGGATGCGAGCCCCCTGGTCCGCATTCGCTCGCTGCTGCCCGGACTCGCCCGGGCCGAGCAGCGCGTCGCGAAGGTCGTGCTCGAGGACCCGGCCGCCGTCGCGCGCCGCAGCATCACCGAGGTCGCGCTCGCCGCGAACACCTCCGAGACCACCGTTACGCGCTTCTGCAAGGCCGTCGGGGTCGGCGGCTACCCGCAGCTGCGCATCGCGCTCGCCGCGGACACCGCCCGTACCGAGGCGCGCACCTCGCGCAACCTCGGCGGCGAGATCGGCCCTGGCGACGACCTGGCGTCCGTCATCGGCAAGGTCAGCTTCGCCGACGCGCGCGCCGTCGAAGAGACCGCGGACCAGCTCGACGTCGCCTCGCTGCAGAGCGTCATCGACCTCGTCGCCGAAGCCGGCCGGGTCGACGTGTACGGCGTGGGCGCAAGCGCTTTCGTCGCCGCTGACCTGCAGCAGAAGCTGCACCGGATCGGCCGCGTCAGCTTCTCCTGGTCGGACACGCACATCATGCTCACCTCGGCCGCCGTGCTGAAGCCGGGCGACGTCGCGATCGGCGTCTCGCACACCGGCGCGACCACGGACACCGTCGAGGCGCTGCGGGTCGCGCGCGAGCACGGCGCGGTGACCGTCGCGGTCACGAACTTCCCGCGTTCGCCGATCACCGAGGTCGCCGACCACGTGCTCACCACGGCGGCCCGCGAAACGACCTTCCGGTCGGGGGCGACCGCAAGCCGGATCGCCCAGCTGACCGTGATCGACTGCCTCTTCATCGGCGTGGCACAGCGGCACATGGAGGAGTCGGTCAGCGCGCTCGACGCGACGAGGGACGCGGTCGGCTCGCACCGGCTCGGGGTCAGACCCGACGGGCGCCGTCGTCCGAGGGAAACCGGCAAGTGAACCAAGAAGCGAGGATCTGATGTCCGTCCCCTGCCAGACGGTGCACGTCGATTCGCCCACCGAACAACGAAACCCGCGCACGGTCGACATCGACCTGATGTCCACCATGGGGATCCTCGGCGCGATCAACGCCGAGGACCGCCGGGTGCCGGACGCGGTGGCCGCCGTGCTGCCGCAGCTGGCCCGTGCGGTCGACTACGCGGTCGAGGCGCTGCGCGGCGGGGGGCGCGTGCACTACGTCGGCGCGGGCACCTCGGGCCGCCTCGCGACGCTGGACGCGGCCGAACTGGTGCCGACGTTCAACGTGCCCGGCGACTGGTTCGTCGCGCACCACGCCGGCGGCGAGAAGGCGCTGCGGCAGGCCGTCGAGAACGCTGAGGACGACGAGGACGCCGGTGCGGCGGAGATCGCCAGCTCGGTGCGGCCAGGCGATTTCGTGCTCGGGCTCGCCGCTTCCGGGCGCACGCCGTACGTGCTGGGCGCGCTCGCCGAAGCCAGCCGGATCGGCGCGCACACCGGGCTCGTCTCGGCCAACCCGCGTGCCGCGAAGCCGTCCGGCGTGGACGTGCTGATCGCCGTCGCCACCGGTCCCGAGGCCATCGCGGGCTCGACCCGGATGAAGGCGGGCACCGCGCAGAAGCTGATCCTCACCGCGTTCTCCAGCGCGACGATGATCAAGCTGGGCAAGACGTACTCGAACCTGATGGTGAGCATGCGCGCGACGAACGCGAAGCTGCGCGGCCGCACCATCCGGATCCTGCAGGAGGCCACCGGCATGACGATGGCCGACTGTTCGGACGCGCTCACCGAATCCGGCGGCGACCTCAAGGTGGCGCTCGTGCACCTGCTGTCCGGCAGCGACGTCACCCGTTCCGCCGAGGCGCTGTCCGCGGCAGGCGGGCACGTGCGCAAGGCGCTCGACTCGCTGCACCTGCGCGCCGGCTGAGCCTTACTGGATTGTCCGTGAAGGGCTCCTTGAGGGAATCTGATTCCCTGAAGGAGCCCTTCACGGCTTTCGGCGAGCGAGAGGACGGCGATGACGCAGCGGCTCACTCGCGGCGATCGGTGGTCGATCGGCGGCATGGCGGCCGTGATCCTGCTGCTCAATCTCGTCGGCTGGGGTCTGCTCGCGCTGGTCGTGGCACCGCAGCACTACGCGCTCGGCGCGGGCGGCACGTTCGGCATCGGCCTCGGCGTCACCGCGTTCACGCTCGGCATGCGGCACGCCTTCGACGCCGACCACATCGCCGCCATCGACAACACCACGCGCAAGCTGATGTCCGACGGGCAGCGTCCGCTGTCGGTCGGCTTCTGGTTCTCCCTTGGCCACTCGACGATCGTGTTCGCGCTGTGCCTGCTGCTGTCGATGGGCGTCCGCGCGATCGCCGGGCAGCTGGAGGACGACGGTTCCGCGCTGCACGAGACGACCGGGCTGATCGGCACGTCGGTGTCCGGGATTTTCCTGTACCTGATCGCGATCATGAACCTCGTCGTGCTCGTCGGGATCGCGCGCGTGTTCGCCCGGATGCGCCGCGGCGAACTGGACGAAGCCGAACTGGAACGCCATCTCGACAACCGCGGCCTGATGAACCGGCTGTTGCGCGGGGCCACGAAAGCGGTGCGGAAGCCGTGGCACATCTATCCGGTGGGAGTCCTTTTCGGACTTGGCTTCGACACCGCGACGGAAATCGGGCTGCTCGTGCTCGCCGCGGGCGCGGCCGCGTTCTCCTTGCCCTGGTACGCGATTCTCGTGCTGCCGATCCTGTTCGCCGCCGGGATGAGCCTGTTCGACGCCGCCGACGGCGTGCTCATGAACTACGCCTACGGCTGGGCTTTTTCCCGGCCGATCCGGAAGATTTATTACAACCTCACGGTCACCGCGCTTTCCGTAGCGGTCGCGCTCGGCATCGGGACCATCGAGCTGGTGACGCTGCTCGCCGAGAAGCTGGACATCACCTCCGGACCGCTCGCGGCGATCGCCTCGGTGAACCTCGACTACGTGGGCTTCGCGATCGTCGGGCTCTTCGTCGTCACCTGGATGGCCGCGTTCGCGATCTGGAAATTCGGGAGAATAGAGGAGAAGTGGGCCGCGCGGCTGGGTACCGCCGACTGACACCTGGGGGCACCGTGAAGGGACAAGTACCGATACTGGCGCGGGCGTTGTCGCTCGTGTTCCGCCGCCGGATCGACGTGCCGACCGGCGGTGCCGCGATTCACTACAGCCGCGGCATCCGTCCGATGTTCTGGGCCTTGCTGGTGGTCAACCCGGTCGACATCGTGCTGGTCGAGGTCGTGGTGAAGTCGGTGCCGGTGCGGATCTCGGTGCTGGTGCTGGAAATCCTCTGCGCGCTCGCGTTCTTGGCTCTCGTCGCGACGCTCTACAAGTACCCGCACTCGGTCGGCAAGGACGAGCTGCGGGTGCGATACCTGTCCACTTTCGACTGCCGGATCCCCTTGGCCAGCATCGATTCCGTCCGGCAGGCAAGCCGGTCGCCGCGAACCCGGGGCACCGTCAGCGTGCCCGAAGACGGTGTGCTGGCAGTGGGAATCAGCCAGTCGACCAACCTCTCGGTCACCCTCCGCGAACCGCTGCTGGTCGACCTCGGCCGCAAGGGCACCGTCGAAATCACGCAGCTCGACTTCTGGGCCGATGAGCCTCGGGACGCCGTCGCGGCGATCCGGGAGCGGCTGCCCGCCAGCGTGTAAAGCTGCCGGAAGCGGCGGCGGATCCCCTCGCCGCCGCTTCCGGCAACACCCCCAGTGCGCGTCAGACCGAAGCGACCGGCTGGCGGATCGCGGCGTTGAGCCGGTTCCACACGTTGATCCCGGCGATGGACAGCAGCAGCGACGCGAGTTCCTTCTCGTCGTAGATGTCCGCGGCGGCGTCCCAGACCTCGTCCGGGACCGGGTCGGTCCGGTCGGCCAGCCGGGTCACGGACTCGGCCAGGTCCAGTGCGGCACGCTCGGCGTCGGTGAAGTACGGCGATTCGCGCCACGCGCCGACGCCCCAGATCCGCTCGTCCTTCTCGCCGGCTTCCTTCATCTCCCGCGCGTGCATGTCGACGCACATGCTGCAGCCGTTGATCTGGCTCACCCGCAGGTGGATCAGGTGGTGCGTGGTCGCGGGGACCGTGCTGTCGTTCGTGGCCTTGCTCAGCGCCATCAGCGCCTTCATCGCGTCCGGCTGAACCTGGATCGGGTGGGTCATCCGTGCCTGCATGGTGGTCTCCTCCTGTCACGTCCGCCGTGTTCGGCGGGTCCTGGTGGTAGGACCCGGCGCAAGGAGAAGATGTGACAGTGCGGGACGAAAAACAGGACGAGAATTTCTGGGCGGCTCAGTTCGAGGAGCATCGGCCCAGGTTGCGGGCGGTGGCGTACCGGATGCTCGGTTCGTTCGCCGAGGCCGACGACGCCATCCAGGAGACCTGGCTGCGGGTGACGCGATCGTCCGGAGAGGACATTCGCAACACCGGAAGCTGGCTGACGACGATCGTGTCGCGGCAATGCCTCAACATGCTGCGCTCGCGTGCGACCCGCCGCGAGGACCCGCTGGACATCCGGGTGCCGGACCCGGTCGTGGAGACCGGGGACGGCGTCGATCCGGCGGAGCAGGAGGTCCTCGCGGACTCGGTGGGGCTCGCGCTGCTGGTGGTGCTGGAGGCGCTCGACCCGGCGGAACGGCTCGCCTTCGTCCTGCACGACATGTTCGCCGTGCCGTTCGACGAGATCGCCACGATGCTCGACAAGAACACCGCCGCGGTCCGGCAGCTGGCGAGCCGGGCGCGCCGCCGCGTGCAGGGCGCGACGCCGGCCGGCCCGCCGAACCGTGCCCAGCAGCGGCAGATCGCGGACGCCTGGCTCACCGCCGCGCGCGGCGGCAACTTCGAGGGGCTCGTCGCGCTGCTGCACCCGGACGCGCTGCTGCGCGTCGACACCGGCGGGCTCGGCTCGAAGGTCGTGCGCGGTGCGGCCGAGGTCGCGGGCAGCGCGTCGCAGTTCCGTCCGGTCGGGCTGGTTTCCCAGTACGCGACCGTCAACGGCGGTCCCGGCATCGTCGCCCTGCGCGACGGGAAGCCGGTTTCGGTGCTGTCGTTCACCGTGTCCGACGGGCTCATCACGGAGATCAACATCCTCGCCGACGCCGAGCGGGTCGCGGCGCTGAACTTCTGAGGTCAGCCGAGCCGGTCCAGGGCGGCTACCGCTTCGGCGGGCAGCCGCACCTGGCCGGCGGCGAGGTTCTCGGCGAGATGCGCCGGGGTCGCCGTCCCCGCGATCAGCAACGTGCTGTCGTAGCGCTGCAAGAGCCAGGCCAGCGCGACCTGCGCGGGCGTACAGCCGAGTTCAGCCGCGATCCCGGTGACGACGGGATGCCCGGTTACGTCCTGGCCGAGGTCGAACGCGGAGCCCAGCGGGAAGTACGGCACCCAGGCGATCCCGTGTTCGCGGCACAGCTCCAGCACGGGTTCGGTGGCGCGGGCAAGCAGGTTGTAGGAGTTCTGGACGCAGGCGATCCCGGCGTCGAGCGCGTGCCGGAGCTGGTCCGCGGACACGTTGCTGAGCCCGAGTTCGCCGATCTTTCCCGCGTCGCGCAGGGAAATCAGCTCGGCTAGCTGGTCGTCGATGTCGACGATCTGGTCGCCTTCCGCGATCAGCCCAGGCCCGGCGTCCGCGCGCCGGAGGTTGACCACGTCGAGCTGTTCGACGCCGAGCGAGGTGAGGTTGGCCTCGACCTGCTCCCTCAGCTGCTGCGGTTGTTGCGCGAGCTGCAGCCCTTGCTGAGCTTCTACGGCACCGACCTTGGTCACCACGACCAGGTCGTCCGGATAGGGAGAGAACGCTTCGCGGATCAGGTCGTTGCATCGGCCGTCGCTGTAGAACTGGGCCGTGTCCAGGTGATTCACGCCCGCGCGGGCCGCGGAGCGCAGCAGTTCGACCTGGTCAGCGCGGTTGGCGCCGGGGCGGCCAAGCTGCATCACGCCGTAGCCGATCCGCGCGACCTGATGGCCGGCGAGCTTCGCGGTGCCGCCTGGAGCTGGGGTTGCCGTCATGAGGAAAGACTCCTGCCGTGGCATAGTGGACGTTGATGCGGAGGCGCCTCCGTATTGCCACCGTAGCAGAACCGGAGGACCCTCCGCTTTGTCGAGTCCGAAGAAGCCGCGCGCGGACGCTGAACGCAACCGCGCTCGCCTGCTGGCTGCTGCCCGCGAAGCGTTCGGCGAAGGCGACGAGCCCGTCACGCTGGAGCGAGTCGCGCGCGAAGCGGGTGTCGGCATTGGCACGCTCTACCGACACTTCCCCACTCGCGAAGCGCTCGTGGAGGCGCTGTACCGGGACGAGCTGGCACAGGTCGTCGCGAGTGCACCGAAGCTGCTTGCGACCGAGAAGCCGCTTCGCGCGCTCCGCCGGTGGATGGACCGCTTCGCCGAGTACGCGAGCACGAAGTACGACATGGCCGACACGCTGCGCGCGATCATCGAGGCGGGCACGGTCGACATGACACAGGTCCGCGCGGAGCTGACCGAGGCTGTGCAGCTGATCATGGACGCGGGCGTAGAAGAGGGAACGCTCCGCGCGGATGTTCGGGCGCAAGACGTCGTGGTGACCGTGGTTGGCGCGTGCAGTATGCGAACCTTGCCGGACGGACCGGAACAGTTGGGCCGGATGCTCGATCTGATCCTCGCTGGAGTGCGTCAGCCGCCGAGCTGATGCACCCGCAGCGCGAGCTGGATCTCCAACGACCGCTCCGGCTCGCGCCAGTCCTCGCCGAGCAGTACGGCGAGGCGCTCCATCCGCTGCGCCACCGTATTGACATGGACGTGCAGAGTTTCCTTTGCCCGCACCAAATTCCCACCAGCCGCGTAGTACGCACGCAGCGTGCCGATGAGGTCGGTGCCGCGCCGGGCGTCGTAGTCGAGGACTGGACCGAGAGTCGCCCGGACATAACCGGACAGGTCGGAATGGCGGCCGAGCAGGACGCCGAGGAACCCGAGGTCGGCCATCGCCGCGCCGTCGCCCTCGCGGCCGAGCGCTAGCAAGGTATTAACGCATCGAACAGCTTCAGTGTACGCCTGCGCCAGCGCTTCCGGCCCGTTCGCGGGGCCAGCCGCGCCGACGGTCACCGGACAGTCCACAACAGACTTCAGCTCAGTGGCGATCCGCGCTGCCGCAGGCTGATCCGGCGCGAGCGCGACGACTTGCTCGGCGTGCACACCTACCAGATCCCCATACCGCGCACAGGCGGCAGCGAGCCCGCGCCGGGAGATGCCGGACGCGTGCGCGACCAAAACCACGTGCGGTGCCGACAAATCGACCCCCAACCGGCGGGCGCGGGCGACCAACGCACCGGGATTTCGGGTGGGCGCGGTAAGCAGATCCGTCAGCAACTCGCCGCGCACCTGGTCCTCGGCTTGTGCCACGGAACGACGCAGCAGCAACAACAATGCCGTGACCACCGCGGCGCGCTCAAAGAGCCGACGGTCGTCCCCGGCCAGCTCCGGCCGTCCGGACAAGGTCAGGCTGCCTAGCAACTCCTGGCCCGCCCGCACTGCGCAGACCCAGGTGTCCTTTGTAGACACAGCGCGACCGTTGGCATGCGACGAAGCTACGGCAGCCCCGTCGAAAGGCATAGCGGTGCCAGCCAGCAGGCCGCCTTCCTCGTCATGCACGGCGATCGAACCGCGCAGCACTCCGGCTACTTCCGCCGCCACCGCAGGTAGATCCGCACCGCCGAGTACGAGGTCCATGAGGCGATCGTGCGCGTCGTCGGCTCGGCGCATCGTCGCGTTGGCCGCGTTCAATTCCGCGGCGGCGGAACGTGTTTCGTCCAGCAAGTGCGCAGTGTCCAACGCGATCGCGGCATGCGCGGCCAACGACGACAGCAGTGCGACTTCCGCCGTCGAGAACGCCCGCGACGCCCGGTCGGATGCATACAGCACGCCCAGCACCTTGCCGCCGATCGCCAGCGGCACGCCAAGAATCGCCTTAAGCCCTTCCTCACGAACCCCCGCGTCGATCGGGTTCGTGTGCCGGAATCGCTCGTCCTTGAAGTAGTCCGCGGTCGCGTACGGACGCGCGGTTTGCGCCACGAGTCCGCCGAGACCTTCGCCCATTCCGAGCACAATCTGTTGG
The DNA here is from genome assembly GCF_045278895.1 of Amycolatopsis sp. WGS_07. NCBI lineage: Bacteria > Bacillati > Actinomycetota > Actinomycetes > Pseudonocardiales > Pseudonocardiaceae > Amycolatopsis > Amycolatopsis sp. WGS_07. The sequence goes on from NZ_CP136053.1 coordinate 2,311,218, forward strand.
AACAAAGCGGAAACCGAACCGTCGGTGACGCGGATGTACGTCTCGCCGTTCGCCTCGTCGTTGAGGCTGAGGTACGAGACGTCGACGCCCAGCAGCGTTCGCGCGCGCCGGACGATCGACCGGAGCACCGCGTCCGGATCGCGCAGCCGGGCGAGGTCGCTCGCGGTGTCGAACAACGCGGTCAGCTCGGCTTCCCGCCGCCGGTGTTCGCTGAGCGTCTCGCGGATCCGCAACGCCAGCTCGGTCGCCGAACCGATCGCGGCGGACTGTTCCGCGGACAAGCCCCGGGCAGCGACGTGCGCCAGCTGCTCACTGCTCGCTCCAGCGGCGAGCAGTTCGAGCAGCCGGCGATACGCCTCGGCGGTGGGGTCCACACCCGTCATGCTGTCATTGAAGCCTGCCGTCCGGCCGACGTCTCGTGCAACGACTCGCCGCGCGTCTCCCGCGCGCCGAACAGCGCGACCAGCGACAACAGGCACATCGCGACCACGTAGAGCGAGATCGGCACCGTGGAGTGGTACGCCTCGAACAGCGCCACCGCGATCAGCGGCGCGACCGCCCCGGCCGCGATGGACGACAGCTGGCCGCCGACCGAAAGCCCGGTGTAGCGGACCCGCGTCGGGAACTGCTCGGCGAAGAACGCTGCTTGCGGGCCGTACATCGCGCCGTGCACGACGAGTCCGATCACGGCCGCGCCAATCACCGAACCGGTGGTGCGGAGGTCGAGCAGCCAGAAGAATCCGAACGACCACGCCGCCATCCCGACCACGCCGAACAGGTACACCGGCCGCCGTCCGATCTTGTCAGACAGCAGTCCCCACAAGGGAATCGTCACGAAGTGGACGGCCGACGCGATCAGCACCGCGGTGAGACCGGTCGCCTTCGGCAGCCCGAGCCCGGTCGTCACGTACACGAGAATGAACGCGGTGATCACGTAGTACGACACGTTTTCCGCGATACGCGCACCGAATGTCACGGCCAGCGCCCGGAAATGCCCGCGGAACACGTCGACAATCGGTGCCTGTTCACGTTCGTCCGCGGCCGCCTTGGCCGCGAGGAACACCGGCGATTCCGAGACCGCCAGCCGGATCCACAGGCCGATCACCACCAGCACGCCGGACAGCAGGAACGGAACACGCCAGCCCCAAGCCTGGAAAGTCGCGTCCGACTGAGTCGACGCCAGGATCGCGAGCACCGCCGTGGCCAGCAGGTTCCCGGCCGGAACGCCGGTCTGTGGCCAGGACGCCCAGAACCCGCGCCGCCGGTCGTCGCCGTGCTCGGACACCAGCAGCACCGCCCCGCCCCACTCGCCGCCGAGGGCGAAGCCCTGGATCAGCCGCAGCAGCGTCAACAGGATCGGCGCGAGCACGCCGACCGCGCTGTACGTGGGCAGCAGACCCATCGCGAACGTCGAGCCGCCCATCATCAGCAGGCTCACGACCAGCAGTTTCTTGCGTCCGATCCGGTCGCCGAAGTGTCCGAACACGAGCCCGCCGATCGGGCGCGCGAGGAAGCCGACCGCGTAGGTGAGCAATGCCAGCAGGGTGCCGGTGAGCGGATCGGCGGACGGGAAGAACAGTTTGTTGAAGACCAGCGCGGCGGCCGAGGTGTAGAGAAAGAAGTCGTACCACTCGATGGTGGTTCCGATCAGCCCGGCTCCGACGACGCGCAGCAGCTTTTTGTCCATAGTGGACTCCACTCCGTTGTGGGGAAAGGGGATTCAGCCAGCGGTCCAGCCGCCGTCAACGGGAAGCGACGCGCCGGTGACGTGCCCGGCGGACTCGCCGCACAGCCACACCACGAGATCGGCGACGTCCTCGGGTTCGATCAGCCGCTTGATCGCGGCCCGGCGCAGCAGAACCTGCTCCAGTACTTCGTCCGGCGGCACCCCGTGTTCGGCCGCCTGCGCCTCGATCTGGCCGGTGACGAGCGGGGTGCGGACATAGCCAGGGTTCACGCAGTTGCTGGTCACGCCGTGCTCAGCGGCTTCGAGAGCGACCACTTTGGACAGACCCTCAAGCGCGTGCTTCGCGGTGACGTAGGCGGCTTTGTACGGACTCGCCCGCACGCCGTGCACGCTGGACATGTTCACGATCCGTCCCCAGCCGCGCGCGTACATCGCGGGCAAGCACCGGCGGATCAACAGAAACGGCGCGGTCACCATCAACGACTGGATAAAAGTGAACCGCTCCGGCGGAAACTCCGGCAGCGGGGCCACGTGCTGAACGCCCGCGTTGTTGACGAGCACGTCGACGTCCGCGGGGAGCGTCTCCAGCGCCGCCGGATCGGTCAGATCCACCTCGTGCGCCTGCCCGCCGACCTCGGCGGCCGCCGCCTCCGCCCCGGCGACGTCCACCACGTGCACCTTCGCCCCAGCGGCACCGAACGCCCGCACGCAAGCCAGCCCGATGCCGCTGCCGCCGCCGGTCACCAGCACCGTGCGTCCGGCGAGGGAACTGTCACTGGTCATGGCCGGAAACAGTAAGTCGCTCCGACCAGGGCGACCATGGCTCAATCCACTACAGAGTGCCGCCCGGTGATGTGGTCAGGCCACACCTGTCAGCCAGCGGCCGACGAGATGCTCCGCGCCTCGTTCGCCCCGGTTTCAAAGGCCTCACAGCAGAAGAGCAGCCACTCGCGCACGCCGTCCGGAGTCCCGGCGGCGAATCCCTCCGCCAGCTCGACGTACCGGGGAACCCGCCGAAAATACGCGACCTCGGGCACCGTCAACGCCTTCGGGTCCAGCCCGGTGGCGACCATCGACAGCCGAGCCGCCGCGCGAGCGACCACCCCGTCCGCCGAACCGAACGGGGCCAGCGCCAGCAACTCGCCGTGCACCACCGCGGTGAGCACCGGCCCAGGCACCGAGGTCGCGCCGGTGACCAGCTGAGCCAGCAACTCCAGCCGCTCGCCCCCGCGCTGCGGCCTGCCGAGCTGATCCGGATCAGTGACCACATCGGACGCGGCCAGCAAATGCAGCCGCGCCAACGCCTGCAACGGAGCCCGCCGCCACGTCGGCAGCAGCGACTCCAGTTTTTCCGCCGCCCGCAACGCCCCGGCGAGCAGCGGGTCCGTCACCGACCCGTCCTCGGGCAGTTCCGGGTTGGCGCCGTCGATCCCGGCCGAAGCCCGCGCTGCCCGGACCGAAGCCTCAGCCGCGGTTTCCGCACCACCGCGAAGATTCGCGGGCAATCGGTGCACGGCGAACACGGCGTCCTGCGCCGCCTTCGCCGCCGCGGCGACGCCGTCCAGCTCCAGCAACGGCTTCAGCGGATCACTCATGCGTCAAGCACCTGCCCCGCGCGCTCCACCACGGGCGGCAGCACCGACCACGGGAAGTTGATCCACCGGTCGGTCCGCTTCCACACGTACTCGCACTTCACCGTCGAAGCGGGCTTCTCGTACACCACCGCGCAGCGCACGTCCGCGACGTGGTCGGCGCAGAAGTCCCGGACGAGCTTGAGCGTCGCCCCGGTGTCCGCGACGTCGTCGGCGACCAGCACCTTCTTGTGTGTGAGATCCACCACGTTGGGCACCGGCGGCAGCATGACCGGAAGGTCCAGCCGCTGGTCGACCCCGGTGTAGAACTCGACGTTCATCACGTGCAGGTTCTTCACGTCGAGCGCGTACCCGAGCGCGCCGGCGACGAACAGCCCGCCGCGTGCGATGGAGAGGATGAGGTCGGGGACGAACCCGTCCGCGGCCACCTCCTGCGCCAGTTCGCGGCTCGCCGAACCGAACAACTCCCAGGTGAGGTTTTCTCGCTCCTCGGCCATGCGCGCTCTCTTTCTCAGGTGGTCCTGGGAGCATAAGCGGCCGGAAAGTGGACTGCTGAAATGATCGGGAAATGGTACTTCGACGCTGCCACTTGCCGCCGTAGCGTGAGCCCGTGACCTGGAGCGAGCACCCCATTCTGTCCGGCCGCCACGTACGGCTCGAACCCCTTTCCACCGGCCACGCGGCCGGCCTGCTCGAGGCCGGAGCCGACCCGGCCATCTGGCCCTGGCTGAGCGTCCGCCAGCCCGCCGACCTCGGCGAAGCCGAGACGATGGTCAAGGACGCGCTCGCCGACCCTGACCGCCGCGCGTGGGCGCAGATCGACCTCGCGTCCGGCCGCGTCGCGGGCACCACCTCTTATTACCAGGTAGTAGCGAAACACCGGATCCTGTCGATCGGGCACACCTGGATCGGCGCGGACTTCCAGCGCACCGCGCTCAACACCGAGGCCAAATTCCTTCTGCTGCGCAACGCCTTCGAGGACTGGGGAGCACACCGCGTCGCGTGGGAAACCGACATCCGCAACCTCCGTTCGCAACGCGCGATCGAACGGCTCGGCGCGCTGCGCGAGGGTGTGCTGCGGGCGCACCGGATCCGTCCGGACGGCACGACCCGCGACACGGTGCTCTACTCGATGACGGACGCCGAGTGGCCGGGCGCCCGCGCCCGGCTGCTCGCCCGCCTCGGCTGAGCCTCGCCGCACTTCGCTTGGCGCTGTGCGCGCAACGTGGCTGCAACCTTGTCGTAGGCGGACTAACGTCGCTAGCGTTCCCTGCGCCGCGGGTTCGCACTACAGGAGGCTTTGCACCATGACCGAGCAGTCCCCAGCGTTGGACAACCTGCTCACGGAGAGCCGTACGTTTCCGCCCAGCGCCGAGTTCGCTGATCAGGCGAACGCGAAGGCGGATTTGTACGCGACGGCGGACGCTGACCGGGAGCAGTTCTGGGCCGGACAGGCCGAGCGGCTGACGTGGGACACCAAGTGGTCCCAGGTACTGGACTGGACCAATGCGCCGTTCGCGAAGTGGTTCGTCGGCGGGAAGCTGAACGTCGCGTACAACTGCGTGGACCGGCACGTCGAGTCCGGCCACGGGGACCAGGTCGCGATCCACTGGGTCGGCGAACCGGGCGACACGCGCGACATCACCTACGCGCAACTGAAGGACGAGGTCTCGAAGGCCGCGAACGCGCTGTCGTCGCTGGGCGTGGTCGCCGGGGATGTCGTGGCGATCCAGCTGCAGATGGTGCCCGAGGCGATCTTCGCGATGCTCGCGTGCGCGCGGATCGGCGCTCTGCACAGCGTGGTGTTCGGCGGCTTCTCGCCGACCGCGCTGCGCGCGCGGGTGGACGACGCGGCGGCGAAGATCGTGATCACTTCGGACGGTCAGTACCGCCGGGGCAAGGCCGCGCCGATGAAGGCGAACGTCGACGAAGCCTTGCAGGGCGCGGAAACCGTGCAGAAGGTCATCGTCGTCAAGCGCACCGGCAGCGACCTCGAGGGCGAGACGCCGTGGACCGAGGGCCGCGACCTGTGGTGGCACGAACTGGTCGACAGCCAGTCCGCTGAGCACAAGCCGGAAGCGTTCGATTCCGAGCACCCGCTGTTCATCCTCTACACGTCGGGCACCACGGGTAAGCCGAAGGGCATCTTGCACACCTCCGGCGGCTACCTGACCCAGACCGCGTACACCCACAACGTCGTGTTCGACCACAAGCCGGGCGAAGACGTCTACTGGTGCACCGCCGACATCGGCTGGATCACCGGGCACTCGTACATCGTGTACGGCCCGCTGGCGAACCGCGTGACCCAGGTGGTTTACGAAGGCACGCCGAACACGCCGCACGAGGGACGGCACTGGGAGATCATCCAGAAGTACAAGGTCTCGATCTACTACACCGCGCCGACGCTGATCCGCACCTTCATGAAGTGGGGCGAGGACATCCCGGCGAAGTACGACCTGTCGTCGCTGCGGGTGCTGGGCAGCGTGGGCGAGCCGATCAACCCCGAGGCCTGGATCTGGTACCGCGAGAAGATCGGCGCGAACAAGACGCCCATCGTGGACACGTGGTGGCAGACCGAAACCGGCGCGATCATGATCTCGCCGCTGCCCGGCGTCACCACCGCCAAGCCGGGTTCCGCGCAGCGCGCGCTGCCGGGCATCTCGGCGAAGGTCGTGGACGACACCGGCACCGAGGTCCCGCACGGCGGCGGCGGATACCTGGTGCTGGACAAGCCGTGGCCGTCGATGCTGCGCGGCGTGTGGGGCGACGACGAGCGCTTCCGCGACACCTACTGGTCCCGCTTCTCCGAGCAGGGCTACTACTTCGCCGGCGACGGCGCGAAGTACGACGACGACGGCGACATCTGGCTGCTCGGCCGCGTGGACGACGTGATGAACGTGTCCGGCCACCGGATCTCCACCACCGAGGTCGAGTCCGCGCTCGTGTCGCATCCGACGGTCGCCGAGGCCGCGGTCGTCGGCGCGACCGACCCGACCACCGGACAGGGCATCGTCGCGTTCGTGATCCTGCGCGGCAACGCCGGGAACGGCGGAGACGCGGCGGTGCAGGAGCTGCGCAACCACGTCGCCAAGGAGATCGGGCCGATCGCGAAGCCGCGGCAGATCATGGTCGTGGCCGAGCTGCCGAAGACCCGCTCGGGCAAGATCATGCGCCGGCTGCTGCGCGACGTCGCGGAGAACCGCCAGATCGGCGACGTCACCACGCTCGCCGACTCGTCGGTCATGGACCTCATCTCCTCCGGACTGAACTCCGGCAAGGAGGAGTAAGTTCTTCACCGTCAGGAAGGGGCTCTCCCGGCTGGGAGGGTCCCTTCCTGCATTGATCCCCTGAAAGTGCGGGCATCGAACGCATGTTCTAAGATGCCCGCGTACCCAACCCAGATCCGGGCAAGGAGACGACACGAATGTCCGTGGAAGCCTTGACGCACGACGAGGACACTGCGGCCGAGACGGCGGCGGCGTCAGCGCCGCAGGCCGCCGGCACCCCGGAGACCCCGGAAGTCGCCGAGTCCGCCGAGTCCACTGCCGCTCCCGCGGAGACGGCTTCGGACGCCCCGAAGCCCGCGTCGGAGTCTGAAGAGACCCCGGCCGTCGAATCGCCGAAGCCGAAGCGCGGCCGCCCGAAGGCCGCGGCGTCGACGGCGAAGAAGACGCGCACGGTGGAGCTGACGCTGACCGTCACCGGCACGGCGGACGGCGAGTGGCAGGCCGAGCTGAAGAACGGTGCCAAGTGGGTGGCGAAGGGCCTGGCAGTCCCGGCCGCGGCGGTGTCGCGGGCGGCGAAGGAACTGCACGACGACCTGTCCGGCCCGATCGACGAGGTCATCAACGCCGCCCGTGAGGCGCAGGCCGCGAAGGTCGCGCAGCTGGAGGCCGAGCTGGAAGCCGCCAAGGCGGCGCTGGCCGAACTCGACAACTGAGCTAGACCCGGTTCGCCCGGGTCCGGCGTCCACTGTGGCGCCGGACCCGGGCGTTCGTCGTTTCAGCCCACCGGCGACCGCCCCGGCAGCGGGGCCTTGAACTCGATCCAGCGGCTGTCGGTGAGCGCTTCGACGTGATGGCGCACCCCGCGCGGATGCACCACGACGTCGCCCGGCCCGAGTTCGGCCCAGACTCCGTCGACCGTGCCGCGCAGCCGCCCTTCCAGCAGGTGCACGATGCTGTCGTGGTCGTGGCTGTGCTCAGCCGACGCGACGCCCGCCGGATAACGGATCTCGTACGCGAGCCCGTGCTCGGCGCGCGCCCGCTCGCGGATCAGCCCGGTGCCGCCGCGCAACGGCTGCCCTTCCACTACCGACAACGTCCGCCACTCCTGCTCCATCCCGGCAGCCTATTCGCCAGGTCAGGCAAGGCACAATTCATTGAGGATTGCCTTTCTTAACCGAATTCAGTGCTGCGGGAAAATGTCGCGCGGAAACAATTTCCGTGATTCACTTAAGACGTGACCGAAACGATGGGCGACGCAGTGCACGCACACGAACCGCACGAGGACGTCGGCGGCAAGCTGAACTGGCTGCGTGCCGGGGTTCTCGGGGCGAACGACGGGATCGTGTCGGTCGCGGGCATCGTCGTGGGGGTCGCGGGAGCCACCACCGACAGCACCGCGATCCTCACCGCCGGAATTGCCGGGCTCGTCGCCGGCGCGTTTTCCATGGCCGGCGGGGAATACGTGAGCGTGAGCACTCAGCGAGACACCGAACGCGCGCTGCTGCGGCTCGAGAAGCACGAACTGAAAACGATGCCGGAGGCCGAGGAACGCGAACTCGCGCAGCTCTACGAGGACAAGGGCTTGTCCCCGGAGCTGGCGAAGCAGGTCGCGCGCGAGCTGACCGAAAAAGACCCGCTGCAGGCGCACGCGGAGGCCGAACTGGGCATCGACCCGGACAACCTGACCAGCCCGTGGCAGGCGGCGTGGGCGTCGCTGCTGGCGTTCTCCGTCGGCGCGCTGCTGCCGTTGCTGGCGATCGCCTGGACGTCGGTCAGCGTCCGGGTCTGGGCATGCGCGCTGGCGGTGGTCGTCGGCCTCACGCTCACCGGTTTCGTGAGCGCGCGGCTCGGCAACGCGCAGGTGGGGCGCGCGATCGTCCGCAACGTCGGCGTCGGCGCCCTCACCATGCTCGTCACTTACTTCGTCGGGGTGCTTTTCGGCACCACCGTCGGCTAGCTAGTGCACGCCGCGCATCAGGCGGCGGATCACCGGAATCAACGCGAACAGCACCAGCCCGACCGCGACCGCGACGCCGCCGATGATGCTGAAGTACGGCACCTCGTCGTGCGGGTCGTAGGACTGGGCGAGCTTGCCCGACATCGCCGTGCCCAGTGACACCGACAGGAAGTTCAGCGCCACCATCTGCGTGCGGAACGCTTCCGGCGCGAGCTTCGTCGACAGCGAAAGCCCGACCGGCGACAGCATCAGCTCGGCGATCGTGAACACCAGCAGGATGCCGGCCAGCGCGATCAGCGGGCTGCCGTTCTCGCCGGTGTGCGCCATCGGCAGGAACAGCAGGAACGCGATGCCCATGAACACGGTGCCGAGCACGAACTTCATCGGCGTCGACGGCTGCTTCGGGCCGAGCTTCGTCCAGATCGCGGCGACCACCGGCGCGAACACGATGATGAACACCGGGTTGATCGAGTTGACCCAGGACACCGGCATCGTCCAGCCGAACAGGTCGCGGTCGAGCCGCTGGTCGCTGTAGACCGCGACCACCGTCGACTGCTGCTGGTACAGCGACCAGAACGCGGCGCTCGCGATGTACATCGGGATGAACGACAGCACCCGGCTGCGCTCGTCCGAGGTGATCTTCTTGCTGGCGAGGATCGTCACGAAGTACACCACCGAGATCGCGATGACCACGTAGACCACGACGTCGGCGAGGTTGTCCGGGGTGACCACGCCGGACATGATCAGCGCGACGATCGCGGCGATGATCACCACGGCGACGCCGATCACGAGCGCGCGCTGCGAGGCGGGCAGCGGATTCGGGACCTCGGACGCCTTCGCGCCGAGGTTCTTCCGCCCGATCGAGTACTGGATCAGGCCGAGCGCCATGCCGATCGCGGCGAGGCCGAAACCGAGGTGGAATCCGCCGTTCTGCTGGGCGAGCCCGGTCAGCAGCGGGCCGATGAACCCGCCGAGGTTGACGCCCATGTAGAAGATCGTGAACCCGGCGTCGCGTCGCTCGTCGCCCTCGGCGTACAGCGTGCCGACGACCGAGGTCGCGTTGCCCTTGAGCCCGCCGGACCCGAGCGCGACGCACGCGAGACCAACACCAACGCCGGTCAGCCCGGGCAGCACCGCCAGCGCGATGTGCCCGATCATCACCACGACAGCGCTGTAGAACAACGTCCGTTCAGAGCCGAGGAGCCGGTCGGCGATCCACGCGCCGACGACCGTGGCGAGGTAAACCGTGCCGCCGTACGCGCCGACGATGCCGAGCGCGGCGCTCTGGTCGATCCCCAAACCGCCCTTGTCGGCCTGGTAGTAGAGGTAGATGGCGAGGATGCCCTGCATCCCGTAGAAGGAGAAGCGCTCCCACATCTCCACGCCGAAGAGGTTGGCCAACCCCCGCGGGTGCCCGAAGAATCTGGTGTCGTGCTGGGCGTCGATAGGGGTGCTCACTACTGCCTCGTCCCTGTATTCAACATCATTGTCGTTCTCTCCTCGCATGCTAGAAGGCGAACAGGTGAACGAAAAACCGGCGCCAGTATGGACTAGACAACTTGAGTCCCGCGATGGGCTGACCTGCGTTTGCGCTCAACGCGCGGCGGTGCGAGCGTCATCGGGCAGCCGCGGCTTGCCGTTCGTCACAACGGCCGGTAATCGGCGACTGCGGACGGTAAACTGGACATCGGTGTGCCGGGAAGTCTGGTCGGCGGGAGAGCCGCCGTCCCCACAAGGAGTTGTTCGTGACCCCAGCCCGCGCCGTCGCCGAATTCGCCCGTTTCCTCCGCACGGAAACCACCGGCGGGCTGATCCTGCTCGCCGCCACCGCGGTCGCCCTGGTCTGGGCCAACTCGCCGCTCGCGCCCGCGTACGAGGCGCTGCGCGACTTCCGGCTCGGCCCGGAGTTCCTGCACCTCAACCTCACCCTCGGCGACTGGGCCAAGGACGGGCTGCTCGCGCTGTTCTTCTTCGTCGCCGGGCTTGAACTCAAACGGGAACTGGTGGTCGGCGAGCTGTCGCGGTGGCGCCAGGCCGTGCTCCCGGTGATCGCCGCGATCGGCGGGATGGTCGTGCCCGCGGTGCTCGCGCTCTCGATCGCCTGGGGCACGCCGGAGGTCGACCAGGCGTGGGCGATCCCGGTGGCCACGGACATCGCGTTCGCGCTCGGCGTGCTCGCGCTGACCGCCTCGAACCTGCCCAGCAGCGCGCGGGTGTTCCTGCTTTCCCTTGCCGTGGTGGACGACCTCGGCGCGATCCTCGTCATCGCGATCCTCTTCACCAGCAGTTTCAACCTGATCGCGGCGGCGGTCGCGGTGGTCGCGCTCGGGCTCTACGCCTTCCTGCAGCACAAACGCGTCCGCACGCCGTGGCTGTACGTGCCGATCGCCTTGATCACCTGGGTCGCGGTGCATTCGGCGGGCATCCACGCGACGATCGCCGGCGTCGCGCTCGGGCTGCTCACGCGCGTCCGCGAGGACGAGGGTGAGGAAGAATCGCCCGCGGTCCGGCTCGAGCACCGGTTGCAGCCCTGGTCAGCCGCGGTCGCGGTGCCGCTGTTCGCCTTGTTCGCCGCGGGAATCTCGGTGAACGCCGACGCGCTGTCGACGGTCTTCACCACCGCGTTGCCGCTGGCTGTCCTCTTCGGACTGGTCGTCGGGAAGTTCGTCGGCATCTTCGGCGCGAGCCTGCTGGCGGTGAAGCTGCACGTGGCGGAAAAGCCCAGCGGGATGAGCTGGCGAGACGTCGCGGCGCTGTCCGTGCTCGGCGGCGTCGGGTTCACCGTCAGCCTCCTGATCGCCGAACTCGCGCTGCCCGCCGAAGCCGCTGAAGTGGCCAAGGCGGCGGTCCTGATCGCGTCGGCGATCGCCTCGCTGGCGGCGGCTCTGCTGCTCTTGCGGCGCAGCCGAGTACACGCGAACGCGGCCTGATCCCGACACTCCCGCCAGTCCGTCGCGCCCGGGGAACGGCCACGTGGCACGATGACCCAGTGAGCAGCCCCAAACACGAGCGCACCAGCCCCGACGGCGTGGGGGCCGTGCCGTACCTGCCCCTGTCCAGCGACGAGGAAGCCGCGGCGAGCGAACAGTCCATCGGCAAGCTCGTCGGCGACGCCACCCAGCACCTGTCGACGCTGGTCCGCGCCGAGATCGAGCTGGCGAAGGCCGAGCTGGCGCAGGAAGCGAAGAAGGCGCTCAAGGGGACCGTCTTCTTCCTGGTCGCCCTCACCGTCTTTCTGTACAGCACCTTCTTCCTGTTCCTGCTGATCGCCGAGGGCCTGTCGGACTGGTGGGGCATCCGCTGGCCCGCGTTCGCGACGGTGTTCGGCCTGATGCTGGTCACCACGGGCGCGACCGCGTTCCTCGGCTGGCGCAAGGTGAAGAAGCTGCGCGCGCCGGAACGCACCATCAGCAGCGTCAAGGAGACGGCCGAGGCGTTCAAGCGCAAGCAGGCCGAAGACGACGACCTGCCGTCGACGCAGGGCTGACGTCAGCCCTCGCGCCGCAGTGGTGGAGCTGACGCCAGACCCGTCGAGCGTGCGGGTCGACGGGCCGTGGACGCATCGGGACGTCTCTGCCAACGGCATCCGCCTGCACGTCGCCGAGCGCGGCGAGGGCCCGTTAGTGCTGCTCCTGCACGGGTTCGCCGGTTTCTGGTGGACCTGGCGACACCAGCTGCCCGCTTTGGCGGACGCCGGTTTCCGCGCGGTAGCGGTAGATCTGCGCGGCTACGGCGACTCAGATAAACCTCCACGCGGCTACGACGCGTGGACCCTGGCCGGCGACGTAGGCGGCCTGATCAAAGCACTAGGCGCCCGCCGGGCACACCTAGTCGGCCACGCCTGGGGCGGCATGCTCGCCTGGACAGTCGCGGCGTTGCATCCGCGACTGGTGTCCTCCGTGACCGCGATCGGTGCCGCGCATCCCCTCGCGTTCAAGTCCGCGGTGAAGCGCACGAGCAGCCAGATCCGCGCGGCCGGCCACCTTTTCCGCTTCCAGGTACCGATGGCCCCGGAGAAATGGCTGGTCCGCGACAACGCGGCGGCAGTAGAAGAACTGTTCGCCAAATGGTCCGGCGAACCCTGGCGATCCTCTTCGGACTTCGCCGAGACGATCCCGTCGTTCCGCCAGGCGATGCTCGTCCCCGGCGTCGCACACTCCGCACTGGAGTACTACCGCTGGGCCTTCCGAGCCCAGTTCCGCGGCGAAGGCAGGCGCTTCACCGACGCCGTCAGCGCCCGCATCGCCGCCCCCGTACTGCAACTACACGGCGCCGACGACACCTGCATCCTCCCGGAAACCGCACGAGCGTCAGTGCACTGGGCAGGCCCACACAGCGAACCCAAGATCTGGCCCGGCATCGGCCATTTCCCGCACCTGGAGGACCCGGACAGGGTCACCAAGTCCGTTGTGGACTTCGTCCGCTAAACCGCATCGAACGCACCCAACCATCGGTGCACCCAGCCCTCCCCCGCACCCCGATACGAAGCCGCCCTGCGGTCGGTGGGTGCTTGTCAAGGCATCTTTCCCGCCTTGACAAGCACCCACCGACCGTCAGCACAATTGGGCTTCGGGGTGCTCACCGCCGGGCTCAATTAGCACAAGCCCCAGTACCAACCCGATCAGCCTGAGAAGGAGCAGCCTCCACCTCAGCCCGAACCTGATCCGCCGTCAACGTGAACCCAGTCTCCGGATCCTCCACCGCGGCCCCGAACACCACCCCGATAACCTCCCCCTCCGGAGTAATCATCGGCCCCCCAGAATTCCCGCTCCGCACAGTCCCCCGAATAGTAAAAACATCCCGCTGCACAGTATTAGCGTCATAAATATCCGGCCCACGCAAATTAATCCGCCCCCGCACCCGAGCCGGAGTAGCGGTATAAGGCCCATCCAACGGATACCCCAACACCACCGCGTTATCCCCAGCCTTCGCGGTCTCCGGAGCAAACGGCAACACCGGCGCCCGCAGCCCAGGCACCGCCAACACCGCCACATCGACCTCAGGGTTGAAATACACCACCCGAGCCCGATAATCCCCCGAGGTCGACTCAATACCGACCTCTTCGGTCCCAGCAACCACGTGCGCGTTAGTCATCACCCGCTGCGGCGCGACCACAAACCCACTACCCTCAAGCGCCCGAGAACAAGACGGCGCGTTCCCGCGAATCTTCACCACACTCGAATGCACCCGCTTGGCCACCGCGGACACATTGAGCGAAGTATCCGGTGGCGGCGTATCCACCGAAGGAGCCTTCTCGAACGGCGAAAGCGCGGACGGGAACCCAGACGCGTCCAGCAGTTTCCGCAGATCGCTCGGCAGCCCCTGCGCCTCCGCGGGCATCAGGTCGTTGACTTTGCCCAGCACCACCGACGAGTTGATCGATTTCGCCAGCCCGGGAATCGCGGACACCGTCGTGAGCGGATTGGCGACCAGCCACGCGACCACGAACACCGCCGCCGCCTGCAGGATCGCGCCGAGCGTCTTGTCGATGCCGGAAAGCTTGTCCGGATTGATCTTCTGCCGCAGCTTCCGCCCGACCCACACCCCGAGCGTCTCGCCGAGCACGATCAGGAACACGACCACGGCGAACGCGAACGCGACCTTCGCGACCGGGCTGTCGAAGAGGCTGATCACGAACGGGGCCAGCTTCACCCCGGCCACCGCGCCCAGCGCCACTCCCACCAGTGCGGGCAGCGCGACGATCACGCCCTGGAACGCACCGGAAACCGCCGCCATGACCGCGAGCAGCAGGACGACGACATCGACCCAGTTCACCGCGCCGTCACTCCTCGATAGTGCCGTCCCGGGCCGCCAACCGGCCCTGATGTTCGGCCCACGCTACGTCAAGCTCGCGCACGTCGCCGGTGTCCCACGCCCGTTCCCAGCCGCCGAGCGACAGCAGCACGGACAGCAGACCGGCGGTGAAACCCCACACGAACAGGCCGTCGACGGTGAACGCCGGCCCCCGCCACGATGCGTCGCCGCGGCGCACGGTGAACCGGTTGGCCGGGTCGGCGAGGTCGGCGAGCGAGACGCGCGCGACCGCCGCCGTCTCGGCCGGATCGACCGCGCGGACCGGCGACGGGGTGTGCCAGTGCGCCAGCACCGGCGTGACCGCGAACCTCGACACCGGCACGAACAGCTCCGGCAGCACCGCGACCGGCAGGATGCCCGACGGATCGACGCCGGTCTCCTCCTCGGCCTCGCGCAACGCCGTGCCGACCGGGCCGTCGTCGCCGTCCTCCGCGCCGCCGCCGGGGAACGAGACCTGCCCGGCGTGCGAGCCGAGCGTGTCCGCGCGCCGCTGCAGCAGGACGTCCGGACCGTCCCCGCCAGGCCGTTCGCCGAACAGGATCAGCACCGCCGCGGCCCTCGTGAGCAGGTCTTCCGGCGGGCTGAACCGGGTGAACGTGCGGCTGTCGACCTCGCCGGACACCTTCACCAGCGGCCGCAGCCACTCCGGCACGGCTTCGGGGTCGACGAGCGGTCCGGTGGTCATGAGTAGTCCTTCACAGCAGCGCGCACCTGGTCAGTGTTGTCGAACAACCGCGGGCTCGCGATGAACCGGACCTGGCCGTCCGCGGTGACCAGGTACGACGCGGGCAAGGACGAGGGCACCTTGAGCGCGGTGCGGATGGGACCGGTCTGTCCGTCGCCGTCGTACAGCGACGGCAGGTGCACGCCGAGCCGCGCGAACAGGCCCAGCCCGTCCGCGGCCGGGCTCGCGACCTGCACGCCGACCACGCGCACCGCACCCGGCTCAGCGGCATACCGCTGCAGCACCGGCAGCTCCGTCCGGCACGGCTGGCACCAGGACGCCCACACGTTGACCAGCACCGGGCCGCCGCCGAAAACCTTGCCAACGTCCACACGGGACCCATCGCCAAGACAGTCCGCCTCGATCCCGGACAGCTGGCCGACCTCCTTCGCCGAAGCAGGCGGGCAAGGCTGCAGCTTCGCCGCCGCTCGCGCGGCAGTGAGGTCACCGGACGCGGGGGGCGCGGAGTTCGAACCGCCGCCGCGGAGCGTCAGCACCGCGACCAGCGCGGCCACCGCCAGCACCGCGACCCCGAGCGCCCATTTGGTGACTGCGGTCACCCGCGCGCCGCCAGCTCGAGGATGTGGTCCTTTTCCGGGCCTTTGACCAGCTTCGCGGCCACTTCGAACTCGGTGGGCCCGGCGCCGAACGACGGGCAGTCCTTGCGCAGCGGGCACGCGCCGCAGGCCGGTTTCCGGGCGTGGCACACGCGCCTGCCGTGGAAAATCACGCGGTGGGACAGCATCGTCCACTCTTTCCGCGGGATCAGCTCGCCGACCGCGTGCTCGACCTTGACCGGATCCTCTTCCGCGGTCCAGCCCCAGCGCCGCACGAGGCGGCCGAAGTGGGTGTCCACTGTGATTCCCGGCACGTCAAAAGCGTTGCCGAGCACGACATTCGCGGTTTTGCGGCCGACACCGGGCAGCGTGACGAGGTCGTCCAGCTTGTTCGGCACCTCGCCGCCGTAGCGCTCCACGAGCGCCGCGCCGAGACCAAGCAGCGAATTCGCTTTCGCCCGGAAAAACCCAGTCGTACGCAGGTATTCCTCGAGTTCGGCGCGGTCGGCTCCGGCGTAATCGGCCGCCGTGCGGTACCTCGCGAACAAAGCGGGCGTGACCAGGTTCACCCGCACGTCCGTGGTCTGCGCCGACAACACCACCGCGACCAGCAGTTCCAGCGGATTCGTGAAGTCCAGCTCGGCTTTGGCGTCCGGATAAACCTGATCGAGGCAACGTTTCATCCGCCGGGCGCGTCTCACGAGCGCGAGCCGGCTTTCGCCGCGGTCCGTGCGGGGCCCGTTCGGGACAACAGAGGGCACCCCGATAGCCTACGGGCGAGTCGGACGAGCCGGTCGGGAGCATCCGCCGGTGGACGCCCGAGCCGCCAGAGGACCACCTCTGCGGGCCGAGGGTCCGCCCCGAGCGAGGATCTGGAGTCCATGTCTGAGTGCGTCACCGACAACCGCGGAGGTGTGGCATGACCGTGTGGTTCGTGATCCTTGTCCCGCTGGTGATCATGTTCTTCGCGTTGTTCATGGAGCGGGTCGAAAGCCGGCTCAAGCACGTCGCGGTGCAGGAGAACGAGGTCGAGGAATTCCTCGAGCAGGCACAGCCCAACGAGGTCAGGGCCCTGTACGGGCACGGAATCGGCCGCGCGCTGGAGCTGTTCCGGCTCCGCAGGCTCGGCGGACGGGCAGCCAGGCTACGGGCCCGCAAGGTGCGGAGTTAGGCTCCTCAGTCGGACGTGATCGTTCCAGGCGGGCCGTGCCGTGCGCGGCGAGCCGACGAGCGATCTGCCCGACACGCCCTAGACTGACGCGAAAGTGATCGGCGACACTGCCTTCGACCTGCGAAGGAAGTGATCGTTTCTCGACGAGGAGGCACCCGAGGTGGACGAAACCCTGGCCCGTGCGGGCATTTTCCAGGGTGTGGAGCCGGCTGCGGCGGAGGCGCTGGCCCAGACCTTGGAATCCGTGGAGTTCCCCCGCGGCCATGTCATCTTCAACGAGGGCGAGCCGGGCGACCGGCTGTACATCATCCAGTCCGGCAAGGTGAAGATCGGCCGCAAGTCCCCGGACGGCCGCGAGAACCTGCTGTGGATCGCCGGTCCGTCGGACATGTTCGGCGAACTGTCCATCTTCGACCCGGGCCCGCGCACGTCCGGCGCCACCACGGTCACCGAGGTTCGCGCGGTCACCATGGACCGCCCGGCGCTGCGGCAGTGGATCGCCACTCGCCCGGAGATCGCCGAGCAGCTGCTGCGCGTCGTCGCGCGCCGCCTGCGCCGCACGAACAACATGGTCGCGGAGCTGATCTTCACCGACGTGCCCGGCCGCGTGGCGCGCGCGCTGCTGCAGCTGGCGCAGCGCTTCGGCAGCCAGGAGGCTGGCCTGCTGCGGGTCACGCACGACCTGACGCAGGAAGAGATCGCCCAGTACGTCGGCGCGTCCCGCGAGACCGTCAACAAGGCGCTGGCCGACTTCGCCCACCGCGGCTGGCTGCGGCTCGAGGGCAAGAGCGTGCTGATCCTCGACCCGGAGCGGCTGGCTCGCCGCGCTCGCTGATCTTCCCCCGAGTGGGTTAATCCGCGCGGGTTTTTCGAAGGCCACCTCCTACTGGAGGTGGCCTTCGTGCGTTGATCCCCCACACGAGCGGCATTCCGCGGCCGCACCGTGTCGCCGCCCGTTTCGGCCCGGATTGCCAGGAAAATGACAAGGAGCCGGGCGCCACCCCCGACGTGGCGCACCGGCTCCTCGCCTGCGCACGGATCATCCCCCGACGATCCGCGCTCCCCGCCCTCCGGACCAGGCCCCGACCCATATGCCGGAGGGAGCTGGGTGCTGCAGTGCTGTCCAGCCCTGAACGGGCTGTCGTTCAACCATCATGGCCAATACCCACGAATTCAAGGCCATTCACCCTCAAGGACGCCATGAGTGCGTCTTCGTTGCACTTGTTCACGCGGAATCCAGCTGGTGTTACCGGATCGAGACCTTGAGGTCGGGCAACCGCGCAACCACCGCGGCGGGGGCGGGCTGCTCGGCGATCTGGGCGGCGAGGGACCCGGCGGACTCCCGGTACCTGGGGTCGGTGAGCACGGCCTGAACCGCGTCTCGAATTCCCTCCCCGGAGTCAACCGCGATCCCCGCTTCCGCGGCCTTGACCTGCGCGGCGACCTCGAAATGATCAGACGCCAACGGCGAGACCACCAGCGGCACGCCGTGCGCGAGCGCGCCCAGCACGGTCGCAGAGCCGCCATGGCAAACCACCGCGTCGACCGCCGGCAGCAGCTGCGTCTGCGGCACGAACTGCTCGATCCGCACGTGGTCCGGTTGCTCGCCGAACCGGCTGACGTCGCCGTCCCGGCCGATCGTCGCCACGACGTTCACCGGCTCGTCGCGCAGCGCGGCGACCATGCTTTCCAGCACTCCAGGGCTGGCGTTGTGGGTGGTGCCGAGGGTGACGTAGACGGTCCGGTCGTACGGCAGGCCGTCGAGCACTTTCGCCCGGGGACCTGGTTCCGGCACCACTCCGGCCGGCTGGAGCGGCCAGCGGGTCGGGTACTCCCAGGCGACGCCGGCCGGGCGCAATCCCTCCGGCCAGAAGTCCAGGTACGGCACGGCGTCGCGCGGCGGCAGCCCGTCGAGGCCGCGCTCGCGGACCAGACCGTCGGCGACTTCCCAGGCCCGCGCCATCGTCGCGGCGGACTTCGGCGGGCCGATCGCGTGCATCGCGTACGGCACGCCGACCAGGCAAGCGGCCATCACGGCAGCGCGTTCGGCGAGGTTGGCGACGACGAGATCCGGCCGCCAGTCGCGGACGAACTCGACCATGTCGTCGAGCCGCGCGGCCGCGCCGAGGCCGACCATGTACTCGGCGACCAGATGGGAGAGCCGCTCGTCCGCGGTCATCCCGGCCATCTCCTCGCGGGCCCGCTGCCACATCGCGGCCGCGGCGGCGGGGTCGCTCGGCCGCCCTACCGACACGGCTTGCAGACCAGTGTTTTCCAAGTGCCCCATGGCTTCCGGACCGGTCACGAACGCGACCTCGGCACCGGCGGCTCGCGCGGCCCGCGCAAGCGGCAGCATCGGCGCGATATGGCTGTACCCGGCCCCGGAGGAGAACATCAGCCGCATCGCGCGAGCGTACTGACTGACCCGATCGGGCGTGACCAAGATGACCGGGAAAATTACTGGTACCTCCGTACCAATTTCGCCATACTCGTACGCGTGTCCCAGTCTGCCCACTCCGAAGGCCGCACCACGCTCGCCGACTACCGCTCCGCGCTGACCGCCCCCGGCTCGCGCGGCCCGGCGATCGCGTCGATCCTCGCCCGGCTCCCGATCGCGATGATCGGCATTTCGGCGCTGCTCTACGTGCAGCGCGAAACGGGTTCGTTCGCCGTGGCCGGGCTGGTTTCGGCGAGTTCGCTCGCCGGGGTTTCGGTGGGCGCGGTCGTGCAGGGCAGGCTGATCGACCGGTTCGGCCCCAGCCGTCCGCTGCTGGTCGTCGCCGCCGTGCTCGCGCTGTCGATGGCTGCGCTCGCGCTCGCGATCGAGGCGCATCTGCCGACGTACGTGCTGATCCCGCTGGCTGCTCTCACTGGCCTTTCGGAGCCGATGGTCGGCTCCGCTTCGCGGGCGCTGTGGACGAAAATCCTGCCGGAAGGGCCAGCGCGCAATGCCGCGTTGTCCTACGAGGCGATCAGCATGGAGGTCTTCTTCATCCTCGGCCCCGGTATCGCGGGCCTGCTGATTACCGCGCCGTGGCCGGGCACCGGCATGGTCATCGGCACGGCCACCATGGTCACCGGAGCGGTGCTGTTCGCGCTGAACCCGACCGTGCGCGCGTGGGGTCCGGCGCCGAAGGCGAAAACGCCACTGCTCGGCGCGCTCGCCAGCCCCGGAATGCGCACGCTCGCGTTGGCCGCGCTCGGTTTCGGCATGGTGATCGGGTTCGTGGAGGTCGCGGTTCCGGCCGCCGCAACGGAATCCGGCCATCCCTCGC
The DNA here is from genome assembly GCF_045278895.1 of Amycolatopsis sp. WGS_07. Classification (NCBI taxonomy): domain Bacteria; kingdom Bacillati; phylum Actinomycetota; class Actinomycetes; order Pseudonocardiales; family Pseudonocardiaceae; genus Amycolatopsis; species Amycolatopsis sp. WGS_07. The sequence continues at coordinate 2,331,222 of NZ_CP136053.1, forward strand.
TGAGCGGTCTGCTGTTGTCCGCTTGGTCGTTGAGTTCGGTGGCGTTCGGCGTGGCCTACAGCCTGCACCCGTGGCCGCGGCGGCTCAGCCTGCGCCTGCCGGTCCTGCTGGGCGGTTTCGGGGCTTTCGTTGCGCTGCTTGCCCTTCCGTCGAGCCTGTGGGCGCTGGCCTTGCTGATGCTGCTGGCCGGCGCGATGATCACGCCCCAGTCCACGACGCATTCCGCGGCGATCGAGGTCGTCGCGCCGCGCGGCACTGCGGCTGAGGCGTTCGGCTGGGTGCTTACAGCGGTCACGCTGGGGCTCGCGGCCGGGCAGTCGGTGAGTGGTTACCTGGTCGAACACTCCGGCACCGGTGCGGCGTTCGCAGCCGCTGGGGTCGCCGGGGTCGCGTTGGCCGTCGTGGTGTGGCTGCTGCGCGGGACCGTGCGGGCCGCTTCGCCGGTGGTCGATGACGCCCTCGTCGGCGCAGCCAGCTAGACCGCATCTCCGCAGCTCAACGGCTTCTGCGCCGTTTTTGTCGGTGGTCGCCGCTACTTTGCGTGGCATGGATCTCACTTCCTTCGTGCGGCCGCTGGCCGCCGTCGCGACCGCCGCGGCCCGGCTCCTGTCGCGGCAAGCCCGGCTGCGACTGCGAGCAAGGGCGGACGGCCTCGTGGTGTCCGGCAAAGACCGCGACCTGGCCGTCCAGTTCTCCTGCCCAGCGACCACCCACCTCGACGGCGAGGTCGTGGTGCCAGCCGCGCCCTTCGCCGAAACGGTCCGCATGCTGGACGTCGACCAGGTCCGGCTAGCCGTCGAAGGAACCCGCCTCGCGATCCGCACGGACAATGCCCGCTTCGCCCTGCCCCTGCTGGACCGCGACCTGCACCTGGATCCCGAACCGCCACCCCTGCTGTCCAAAGTAGACGGAGCAGCGCTCGCCACCGCCCTGCGCACCGTCGCCGGCACCGCGGCAAAGGACGATCCACTGCCGGTCTTCACCGGCGTACGCGTGCAGTCCCTCGGCGACGAGCTATGCCTGACCGCCTCGGACCGTTACCGGATGGCCGTAGCCCGTTTGCCGCTGCGGGAGGTCCGGGAGCCCATCGACGTCCTAGTCCCAGCCACCTTGCTGACCGAAGCCGCCCGCCACGGCTCCGGTGCCATGGGACTGCACGCCGACACGAGCCACTTCGCCCTGAGCTGGCCCGGCGGCACCGTCACCACGGCAGTCCTGGACGCGGGCTTCCTCTCCTCGGACGCGATCCCGTCCGACGCGGTCGACACCGAGGTCGAACTGGGCGCCGACGAACTGGCCGCCGCCATCCGACGAGTCGGCGTCTACTCCGAGGACCGCCGGGTCCTGACCCTGGAAGTCGGCGATGCGCACCTCCGCCTGGCCAGCGCGAGGCAAGACACCGGCGAAGCGGAGGAACACCTGAAGGCAAACGTTTGCGGCGGCCGCACGTCGCCGTCCTTCCAGGCCCGGTACCTCCTGGACGCACTAGCCCCGTTCTCCGGAGAACGGATCCGGATGGCGATTCAACCGGGGTTGCGAGCGTGCGTCCTGACCCCAGCGGACGAGGACGGACGGGAGGTGGGATTGCGGTACTACCTGATGCCGATGCTGCCTCGCTGACCGGCGAGCCCGGAGGCTGGCTGGAACCTGGCGAGACCGACCGCGCCCTTGCCTTCCATTGCTATCGTTTTCTGTCCTTATAGTCAGATTGCAGAGCTTGGATCACGGACATCACGGCGGCTCAGCTGGACCTCATCCTTGACGAGGCCGACGGAGCGACGGCCGGGCATTCCCAGCTCACCCGGTTCGCGATGGAGCTGTTCGACCTTCAGCGTCGGCACGGGCTGCGCGGTGATCCGGCTTTCACCATGGCGATCGGGTCGCTGCTCACCGTCGAGGGGTTGCGGAGTCGCCGACGTGGAGCTGTAGCTGCTTGAGCGCGTTGTCCCAGACCCTTTCATGCCAGGTTCTGGCCTGCTGCCAGGTTTCCCCGGACCGCCAGCCGCCGTGCCGCAGGCGCAGGATCGTGTTGTTCCCGCTGCCTGCTCGAAGGTCGATGCTGACCCAGGTAGGCACTGGCGAGCCGTTCATGACGGACGCGAACTGCACCGGGCCCTTCCATTCGATGGTCAACCTGCTCGGTTGTGCCCATTCGACGATCCGGCATCCGATGGTGCTGTTCACCTCGCGGTTGCCGGGATCCCAGAACAGTTCGAAGGGTTCGCCGGCGGCGGTTCCGACCCGCGCGTCCTCGGCGAGCCACGACCTCAGCTCAGCCGCGCTGGCCACCGCTGCCCAGACCTGGTCCTGCGTTCCCGGCACCTCGAGCTCGATCAGGATGTCCTCGGGAGAAGAGTCGCCCACAAGTTCCTCCAGTATCGGATTCTGAAGCGAACAAGTGGGCAGTATCGAGCCAAGCAAGCCCGGCGAGTAGCCCCACCAGAGTGAATGGTCCGGAGCCAGCCGGGGTGCGGGCTCAGGCAGCCGTCTCCGCCGCCACCGCGGCCTTGACCTCGTCGAACGTCGGGTTGACCAGTGCGGTCGAGCCGATGATCACCGTCGGCACCGTCTCGTTGCCGTTCGCTACCGCGCGGACTCGTTCGGCTGCTCCGGGTTCTTCCCAGATGTTGATTTCCCGGACCGGCAGGCCGCTTTCCCTCAGCGGCCTGCGCAGTGCCGAGCAGAAGCCACAGCCTGGCCGCCAGTAGAACTCGACCTCGACGTTGCTCATTGTCCGTCCTCCGAAGAAGCCCGTAGGTAGTCCAATTGCGCTCGCACGCTCGCCTCGGCGGGAGCCCACAGCGCGCGGTCGACGTCGGCGTAGACAACCTCGACCACCTGTCGCGGCGTCGCGTCTTCGCCGAGCGTTCGCAAGGCGGAACGCACCTGATCCAGGCGCTGTTCCCGATGCGCCAAGTACTCCCGCGCGGTCGCGGGCAGATCGGGCAGTTCCGGGCCGTGGCCGGGCAGGCCGGGGGTGCCCGCGGGCAGGTCGATCAGTTTGCGCAGCGAGCGCAGGTAATCACCGAGGTCGTGCAGGACCGTGGTGCCTCGGCCGAGGATCGTGTCTCCGGTCAGGATCTGGCCCGCTACCAGCAGCGACACCGAATCGTCGGTGTGGCCGGGCGTGTGCAGAACGTGGAAGTCCAAGCCACCCGCGGTAAGGACTTCCCCGTCGGCGAAAGGCTCGGCGCCGATGCAGAGGGAGGCGTCGAAGGCTCGTACCGGGGCGTCCGTTTTGGACGCGAACCACGGAGCGCCTTCGGCGTGATCCGGGTGGTGGTGGGTCAGCAGGATCAGCTCGACCGGACCGACCGCGGCGAGTTTTTCCAGGTGGTCCAGGTCGTGGTAGCCGGGGTCGACGACAACCGAGGCCGCGGCGTCGGGGGCGCGCAGTACCCAGGTGTTGGTGCCCTCCAACGTCATCGTGGACGGGTTGTTCTCCAACAGCACCGACGCGGTCTCGGAAACGCGGCGCAGCACGCCGTAAGCGGGAGCGGTCACTCAGGACTCCGAAGTATCGAGGACAACGCGGATGTTTTCGCCGTCCCGGACAAGGGTCGGCACCGTCTTAACGATCTCGCGCGGCTCAGCGAGCACCGCGTCGGCGTCGGAAAACTCGGCGAGTTCGACGAGGGTCAGCCAGGTCGGCGGCATCAGCGTGCGACGGCCTTCGCGCGCGTCCGCGACTGCTTCGGCGGGCGGTTGCCAACCGGCGGCGGCCGCTTCGGACGTCGCGCCGTCCGCACGCTGGCCTTCGGGGAGCTTCGCGACAAAGAACCGGGTGTCGTAGCGACGCTGTTCCTGCGGCGGCGTAACCCAGTGCGCGTACGGGTGCAACAGGTCCGCGCGCAAGGTGAGCCCGGCGTCGGCGAGGAAGCCCGCGAGCGAGATTTCCCGTGATTCCAAGGCTTTTCGCGCTTCGTGGTACGGCGCGACGTCGGCGACCACCGCGTCCTCGGTTCCGGCCAGTAGCACGCCGGACTCCTCGAAGGTCTCCCGAACCGCGGCGCACACGAGCGCGCGGGCGAGGCTTTCGTCGCAGGTGAACTGCTCGGCCCACCACGACGCTGGCGGCCCGGCCCACGCCACGGAGGCGTCGGCGTCGCGCGGATCCACCCCGCCGCCGGGAAACACAGTCATCCCGCCGGCGAACGCCATGCCCATCACCCGGTGCTGAAGGAAGACCTCCACGCCGTCCGAAGTGTCCCGCAGCAGGATCACCGTGGCGGCGTCCTTCGGGGTCGCCGGCGGGCCATCCGCGTTGTCCCGGATCGCGATGCCAGGACGGGCGGGGATGTCGAAAACGAATTCACGCGGCCGTTCCACCCGGGCAACATACCTCGCAATCCGTACGCGTCGCGGATTACTTGTGTCACCTCGCGACCCGGAGAAACAGCGAAGGGCCCCTCGCGGAGATCACCGCGAAGGGCCCTTCACCGAACAGGCTCAGGACCAGTGCTGGTCCCCGCCGGAACGGGACGCGCCGTTGAGCCGCAACCGGGCCGCCTCGGCACGCTCGCGCTCGGCCAGCTCCTCGTGCAGCTCGCGCAGCAGCGCGCGGTCGCGTTCGGACAGGCTCGGGTCGTCCAGATCCAGCGCGGGCAGCTCGACCACCTCGTGCATGCTCGGCTTGCCCGCGGCGATCTCACGGCCCTTCTCCGGATCCTCGGCCAGCGCGCGACGCAGCTGCGCCACCTCGGACGGCGTCAGGTCCGACGTGCGCTCGGCGCGCGTCTCCGACCCAGCTGTCCGCGGCCGTTCCGCGGCCGCGGGCTCGGCGGCGGGCTCCGGCATCGCGACCGGCTGTGCGGGCACGGCCTGCACGATCGGCACCACGGGCGCGACCGGCACCACCGGCTCGGCGGCGGCCACCGGTTCCGGCTCGGGCTGGCGGTGCCCGTGGCGGCTCGGCGCTTCCGAAACCGGTTCGGGCACCGGAGCCGGAGCGGACGCCGGGGCGCTGCGCTGCGGCGTCGGTTCCGGCCGGTAGTCCGGGGCCGAATGGGTGCTGCCGGTGACCCACACCGGGCTCGCGACGGCACCCGCGGCCTGGTGATAGTCCGACTGCGGGATCCCCGGGCCGCTCACCTCGACGACCGAGCGGATGCCCGCCCGGCGCAGTGCGGTGTCGACGCGGAACGCGACCGCGGGCGGGTTGCCCTCGGGACCCAGCTCGACCAGCACGACCCGCTGCGGCAGCGCGCCCGGCACGCTGCCCGCGGGGGTGTTGCGCCACACCGCGTGCACGGAACGCACGTCGGGCAGCACCTGCAGGGTGCGGTCGAGCGCCTCGGCAAGACCGAACTCGGGCTGGTTGTCGCCCGTGAACCGGTGCGTGTGCATCGGCTCGTGGTCGGTGACCAGCAGGTCGTTCGCGAGGGTCGCGTCCGAACGGCTCATCTCGAGCACCAGCGCCAGTTCGCGCTGTTCGGCCTCGCTCACCCCGATACGGCCCGCGATCAGCGTGCCGGTGGTGAGTTCCACCGCCTCGTCGATGTGGGCTCGGGCGATCAGTTCCCGCGCTTCGGTAAGCGCGCTGTCGTCGATGCGGCCCGCCAGGGCCAGCAACAAGTTATGCAGGCGCAGGGGCACCGAGAACCCGTCCATCGGGCCGTCGTGAACCTCCACCATGGCTCTGCTCCTCCCAGCTCGCCTGGCGGCAACGAGCGTTAAGCGGCGACAAGTCGATGACCGGCGCCCGCGGCGCCTACGCAGACCAGCTCGGACTCGGCGAGCGCGGCCCGGTGGTACCCGGGAAGGTCGAAGCGCGGCGGGATGACCTCGACACTGGGCTCCTCGTCCCCCATGACCCGCAGCACCCGCTGCAGTTCACCGGTGAGCCGGGGCTGTCCCGCGGTCGCCGTCACCAGCAGGACTCGCTTCGCCCCGCCCTCGCCGGAAGCGCCGAGGCGCCGCCAGCTCTGCCGTACTTCCCCCACATCCGCGCGTCCACGCAACGTCGCGTGGAGCAAGACGGACACAGAGTCGACGGAGTTCACCCATTCGGGCGCACTCTGCGTGAATGTGTACCTGGTCTCGGTGACGTCGTCTACCCCCAGGGTGGAACTCACCTGATGCCAGTCGGCGCCGTGCGGGATCAGACCGGCCACGAGCAGGCGGTACTCCGCCTGGTCCAAATCGATCCTGTGCTTGAGCAAAGACCTTGGCAGGGTCCGCGCGAGCGTCCCCATCGCGCCTTCGCCGAGCCAGTCGCGGAACCGCCACAACAGCTGGTCCGGCGTGCGGCCCGCCAGCCGCAGCAGCAGTTCGTGCAGGGACTGTTCGATGTCGGGGTCCATCACTCCACCTCCACGATCAGTTCGACTTCCACCGGCGACGCGATCGGCAGCTCCGCGACGCCGACCGCCGACCGCGCGTGCACCCCGGCGTCGCCGAAGATCTCGCCGAGCAGCTCGGACGCCCCGTTCACGACCGCGGGCTGGCCGGTGAAGCCCTCCGCGGAGGCGACGAAACCGACCACCTTGACAATCCGGACAACAGAGTCAATGCCGACGAGGGCGTGCACCGCGGCCAGCGCGTTCAGCGTCGCCGTGCGGGCGTGGCCCTTGGCTTCCTCCGGGCTGACCTCGCCGCCGACCTTCCCGGTCGCGGCGAGCGCGCCGTCGACGAAGGGCAGCTGGCCGGAGGTGTAGACGTGCGAGCCGGTGCGCACGGCCGGCACGTACGCGGCCAGCGGTGCGGCGACTCCGGGCAGTTCGATACCGAGTTCGGCGAGCCGGTCGCTCCAGGTCAACGCCGCCCCCTCAGCTCTTCGGCCGCTTCAGGTACGCGACGTGCTGTTCGCCGCTCGGGTTGGGCAGCACGGTCACCAGCTCCCAGCCGTCCTCGCCCCACTGGTCGAGGATCTGCTTCGTCGCGTGGATCAGCAACGGGACGGTGGCGTACTCCCATTTGGTCGCACTCATGACTCGGGAGCGTAACCAAGCGGGCAAGGCCCCTCCGGACCGCCGCCGCCGAAAGCCCGTCACCCGTCCAGGGGAGCGCCTGGCTAGGCCGGGTGAGTGTGGGTCACTTCACATCCGATCGTCGCTCGCTAGCGTGGGCGCGTGGAGACCTGGCGGATCGTCGCGACCGTGCTGCTCGCCGTGGCCGGGCTGCCGCTCGTGCTGGTCGTGATGGCCAAAACGCGGGACCGGGTGAACGATTCGGGCCAGGTGGTCATCGCGGGCGCGGTCACCCTCACCGTGCTGGTCGTGGTGGCGGTGCTCACGCTGACCGTGCTGCCCGCCTTGGTGACCTGGATCGTCGTCGCGGTGGTCGCCGCTGCGGTCAGCGTCATGATGCTGGCCAGCTGAGCACCGGTTTAGTGTTGAGGATGTGACCACACCCTCCGCCGGCTGGACCGACGAGCTTGCCAGGGCCCGGCTGCATTTCGTCACCGGCAAGGGCGGAACCGGCAAGACCACGCTCGCCGCGGCGCTGGGTCTCGCGCTCGCCCGCGACGGCCGCCGGGTGCTGCTGATCGAAGTCGAAGGCCGCCAAGGCATCGCGCAGCTCTTCGACACCGAGCCGCTGCCGTACGCGGAGCAGCGGATCGCGTCGGTCCCCGGCGGCGGCGAACTGCGCGCGCTGCACATCGACGTCGAAGCGGCGCTGCTCGAATACTTCGAGATGTTCTACAACCTCGGGTTCGCCGGGCGGACGCTGCGCCGGATGGGCGCGATCGAGTTCGCCACCACGCTCGCGCCGGGCCTGCGCGACGTGCTGCTCACCGGGAAGATCAAGGAATGCGTCGGGCGCACCGAATCCGACGGTCGCCACACGTACGACGCGGTCGTGGTCGACGCGCCGCCGACGGGCCGCGTGGTGAAGTTCCTCGACGTCACCAAGGCTTTGACCGACCTCGCCAAGACCGGCCCGATCCGCGGCCAGGCCGACGGCGTCGTGCGGCTGCTGCACTCCGGCGAGACCGCCGTGCACCTCACCACGCTGCTGGAGGAGATGCCGGTGCGCGAGACCGTCGAGGCGGTGGCCGAGCTGGACGGGGCCGACCTGCGGCCGGGCGCGGTGCTGGTGAACCGGGTCCGCCCGCCGCGGCTGCCCGCGCGCTCGGTGACCGCGGCCGCCGACGGCCGGGTGGACGCCGACCGGGTGCGTTCCGGCCTCGCGTCCGCCGGGCTGAACCTGCCGGAGGCGACGCTCGACGCGCTCGTGGAGGAAACCGTGGAGCACGCCGTCCGCGTCGCCGCCGAGCAACGGGCCCGCGAGCAGCTCGCCGAGGCCGATCTGCCGACGCTGGAGCTGCCGGATCTCACCGACGGCGTCGATGTCGCCGCGCTTTACGAACTCGCCGAAACGCTGCAGGAACAGGGGGTGCGCTGATGCCCGCCGACACGGCGCTCGACGTGGACGCCCTCCTCGACGACCCGGCCAGCCGCGTGATCGTGTGCTGCGGCTCCGGCGGCGTCGGCAAGACCACCACCGCGGCGGCGCTCGCGCTGCGGGCCGCCGAACGCGGCAGGCAGACCGTGGTGCTCACGATCGACCCGGCGCGCAGGCTCGCCCAGGCGCTCGGTCTGCGCGAACTGGGCAATCATCCGAAGCAGGTGCAGGTCGAGGGCTTCGAGCCCAAGGGCGAACTCTGGGCGATGATGCTCGACATGCGCCGCACGTTCGACGACATGGTGCGCGTGCACGCCGGGCCGGAACGGGCCGAGCAGCTGCTGCAAAACCCCTTCTACCAGACCATTTCCACGTCGTTCTCCGGCACGCAGGAGTACATGGCGATGGAGAAGCTCGGCCAGCTCGCGGCGACCGACGAATGGGATCTGATCATCGTCGACACGCCGCCGAGCCGGTCCGCGCTCGACTTCCTCGACGCGCCGACCCGGCTGTCCACCGCGCTCGACGGCCGGATGATCCGGTTGCTCACCGGACCGGCGAAGGCCGGCGGCTGGGGCCTGCGCAAGGTGGTCAGCGCCGGGTTCTCGATGTTCGCGAAGGCCGTGTCGACGATCATCGGCGGACAGCTGCTCGCCGACGCCTCAGCGTTCATGCAGGCCTTCGACAGCATGTTCGGCGGTTTCCGCGAACGCGCGCGCAAGACCGCCGAGCTGCTGCGGTCATCCGGCACGTCGTTCCTGGTGGTGGCCGCGCCGGAGCCGGACGCGCTGCGCGAGGCGTCCTACTTCGTCGAGCGGCTGGCCGGCGAATCGATGCCGCTGGCCGGTCTGGTGGCCAACCGCACGCATCCGGTGCTCGCGCCGCTGTCCGCGACCGAAGCGCTGACCGCCGCCGAGTCGGTGCAGAACGCGCCGCTGGCCGAAGCCGTGCTGCGGCTGCACGCCGACCGTGTCGCGCTGGCCGAGCGCGAGAACCGCCTGCTGGCGCGCTTCACCCGCGCGCATCCGGAAGTGCCGCTGACCCGGGTGCCCGCGCTCGCCGGTGACGTGCACGACCTCGAGGGCCTGCGCGACATCGGAGTGAAGCTGACGTCGTGAGCGGCTGCGCCGGAGCACAGCCGCTCACGAGCAGGTTTTCAGCCCGCCGCGGCGGCCAGCGCGTCCCGCTTGGCCGCTTCGAGCAGGTCAGTCCAGCTGGTCACGTCCGGGCGACGGCGCAGCAAGGCCCGCCGCTCCCGTTCCGTCATCCCGCCCCAGACCCCGAAATTGATCCGGCCGTCGAGCGCCTCCGCGAGGCATTCGGTGCGCACCGGGCACCCCATGCACACGGCTTTCGCCCTGTTCTGTTCGGCGCCTCGCACGAACAACCCGTCGGGATCAGCGTCCCGGCACGAGGCATCGACCCGCCAGCCAACCTGATTGGTTTGCATACCCCCAGCTCCCTCATCTGGTGTATGGCACCAGCGAAGGCGAAGCTCCCGCTCCCACCCCCGCGAGCGTTTCCCACTGCGCCGCACGTCGGTGACGGCACCTCCCCGGTGCCGCTGCCGCTGTCTGGACCAGCCAGGCTCCCACCCGGGCTGCTCCGTCTGTCGGCATCTACGTGAGACGTTGACGGACTGTAGGGTCCCTCGGTTCCCTCCGTCGAGACCTAGCATGCATTCCGTTACCTGAGGTCACGTCACGGGGTCCCGTTAATGATCGCCCGAGGGGCGCGCGGACGTGAGGTCACGGGGACGGCACGGGCCTTCAGTACCCTGGCTTTCGTGCGCAAAACGGATGGTCTGTTCAAGCTCATCGGCCTGTGCCTGCTGGCGGGGGTGCTGGTCGCCGGGATCATGTTCCCGGTGGTGGGCGCCGCGGGGGTCGTGTCCAACCAGGCGAGCGAAACGGTCGACAAGACGTCGTCCGACCTCGCCGACATCCCGCCGCCGCTGGTGACGACCGTCACCGACTCCGGCGGCAAGCCGATCGCGACGCTGTACGACCAGTACCGCATCCCGGTCCGGCCGGACCAGATCAACCCGGCGCTCAAGTGGGCGCTGCTGTCGGCCGAGGACAAGGCGTTCTACGAGCACCACGGGGTGAACTGGGGCCGGACGCTGCGCGCCGCCGTCTCCAACACCGCGGGCGGCGACACCCAGGGCGCCTCGACGATCACGCAGCAGTACGTGAAGAACTACCTGATCAACGTCGTCTACCGGAAGGACAAGAACGGGCAGGCGAAGGCGCAGGAGCAGTCGCTCTCGCGCAAGCTCAAGGAAGCCCGGATCGCGATCAACCTCGAGACCAAGCTCTCGAAGGACCAGATCCTCGCCGGCTACCTCAACATCGTCGAGTTCTCCCGGCAGATCTACGGGGTCGGAGCGGCCGCGCACGCCTACTTCAACACCACGCCGGAGAACCTGACCGTGCCGCAGGCCGCGCTGCTCGCGGGCATCGTGAACAACCCGATCGTCCTCGACCCGTGGAACCACCCGGACAAGGCCACGAAGCGGCGCAACCTGGTGCTCGACCGGATGGTCAGCAACCAGAAGCTGGCGAAGGCGGACGCGGACAAATTCAAGGCCGAACCGCTCGGCGTCGTGCCGGACACCCCGTCGAAGCCCGCCTCGAACTGCACCGGAGCCGGGCCCGAGAACGGCTTCTTCTGCCAGTACGTCGAGGATTATTTGATCAAGTCCGGAATGTCGAGGGACCAGCTCTACACCGGCGGGTACACGATCAAGACCACGCTGGACGAGAAGGCGAACCACGAGGCGAAGGTCTCGGCTGAGACACAGGTGAGCAAAACCCAGAAGAACGTCGCGAACACGCTTTCGCTGATCCGGCCCGGCAAGGACCGGCACGAAGTGGTGGCGCTGGCGGCGAACCGCGATTACGGCATCGACGCGGATCAAGGCCAGACGACATACGCGCTCCCGTCCGGCGTGTTCAACACCGGCGGCGCGGGGTCGAGCTACAAGATCTTCACCACCGCGGCGGCGCTGAACCAGCACGTCGCCGGGATTTACAGCAACATCCCGGTCGGCAGCGGCTATACGTCGCACGTGTTCACCGGTGGCGGCAACCACTGTCCGCCGACCGGTCCGCCGCTGAACTCCCGCTGGTACTGCGTCGGCAACGCCAGCAAAACCTCTCCCGAATCGCTTACCTTGCAGATGGCGCTGGCGACCTCGCCGAACACCGCGTTCGTGGCGCTGGAGGACAAGATCGGCAGCACCGGGCCCGGCATCGACATGGCGACCAAGCTCGGCATGCGCGACACCATGGCGAGCAACCCCGGCGGCGGCCGTGTCGACCCGAAGTCGAACGAATCGGGCAAGAACCAGAGCCAGGCACAGGCTTACGGCCCCAAGCCGAACTACCCCGGCACGGGTGCGTTCACCCTCGGCTTCAGCCCGACGAGCGGCCTGGAACTGGCGAACGTCGCCGCGACCATCCTGAGCGGCGGCAAATGGTGCCCGCCGACCCCGCTGGCGGCGGTGACCGACCGCGACGGCAAACCGGTGCCGATCAAGGAAGCCCCGTGCGAGCAGGTCGTGCCGGAAGGCCTCGCGAATACGATGGCGGTCGGCATGAGCAAGGACGACCAGCCCGGCGGCACGTCCGCCGCCGCGGCCGGAGCGGTCGGCTGGAACCGCCCGCTCGTCGGCAAGACGGGTACGACCCAGAACAACGGCTCGGCGACCTTCGTGGCCGGCACGCCGCAGATGGCAGGCGCGGCCATGGTGTTCCGTCCGGAAGGCGGTAGCGGCGGTCTTTGCTACAACGGCGTCGGCAACGTGTCGACGTGCGGAACGGGCAACATGTTCGGTGGCAAGACACCCGCGCAGACGTGGTTCGGCGCGATGACGAACATCATGAAGGACCAACCGGTTGTGCCGTTGCCGCCGGAGGATCCGGCGTACACCAACTGAATCCGGGAAACGGGGCGGGAGAGGAGATCTCCCGCCCCGTTTTGAATTGTCCAGACCGCTGAGCGTCACCGGCCACAGCGGACGACCCGATCGAACACGTATCCTCGAACATGTGAGCACGCTCGGTAACACCAACCCGCCCGGGGGCACCGCGAAGCGGTTTGCCGTAGGGACCATCGCCGTCGGGGCCGCCACCCTCGGTTACGCCGTCGGAATCGAACGACGCCGCTGGACGCTGCGGACCGCTGAGCTGCCCGTGCTCGCGCCCGGCACCCGGCCGTTCACCATCCTGCACGTCTCCGACCTGCACATGCTCCCCGGCCACCAGGCCAAACAACGGTGGGTCGCCGCGCTCGACGAACTCGACCCGGACCTCGTCGTCAACACCGGCGACAACCTCTCCCACCGCACCGCGGTCCCGTCCGTGCTCCGCGCGCTCGGGCCGCTGCTCGACCGGCCGGGGCTGTTCGTCTTCGGCAGCAACGACTACTACGCGCCCAAACCCAAAAACCCCGCGCGCTACCTCATGCCGCGCGGCAAAAGAAGCGCATCCACGGCACCCAGCTGCCCTGGCGCGACCTCCGCGCGGCCTTCGTCGAACACGGCTGGGTCGACCTCACCCACGTCCGCCGCACGGTCGACGTCGGCGGCCGCGCCGTCTTCGCCGCCGGAGTCGACGACCCGCACCTCCACCGCGACCGCTACTCCGACATCGCCGGCCCCGCCGACACCACCGCGGCCGTCCGCCTCGGCGTCACGCACTCGCCGGAACCCCGCGTCCTCGACACCTTCGCCACCGACGGCTACGACCTCGTCCTCGCCGGCCACACCCACGGAGGCCAGCTCCGCATCCCCGGCTACGGCGCCATCATCACCAACTGCGAACTCGACCGCAGCCGCGCCCGCGGCGCCTCCCGCTGGGGAGCCCGCATGTGGCTCCACGTCTCCGCCGGACTCGGCACCTCCCCCTACGCCCCCGCGCGCTTCGCCTGCCCACCGGAAGCGAGCCTGTTGACGCTGGTCCCGCGCGGATCCGGCACCGCCGACCCCCGCAAACCAGCCCCGCGTAAAGCCGCGAAACCCGTCCGCTAGACTTACTCCCGACCCGCTAAGCAGTACCTCGGGGTGTGGCGCAGCTTGGTAGCGTGCCTCGTTCGGGTCGAGGAGGTCGTGGGTTCAAATCCCGCCACCCCGACTGGTGAGTGAGGGCTGTTGTCTGCAGAAAGCGCAGACAACAGCCCTCACTTCGTTTTGTCCTCTGGGGGTCGGACCCCCAGACCCCCGCCAGGGGGCTCGCCCCCTGGACCCCCGAAGGTGCATCGGGTGCGGTTGGTGGGGGTGGATGCGAAGCCACGGCTCGCCTCGGGGCTAGCTCGCCATTCGTCCGGCCGTCCGTCGACCGCATGGCATCGTGGTTTCGGGGTTAGCGGGTGGCGGTTAGTTCTTGCCAGCATTGGTGGAAGTCGCCGATGGCGGGGGTCTTTGTCCAGGACCAGGCGGAGCGGGCGGCTGAGGTTAGTTGGTCGTGGTCTTTGGTGGGGGGTTCGGCTAGGGCTGCGGCTAGGCGGGTTTCTATGTAGGTGGCTAGGGCTCGGTAGGGCAGGTCTTCTCGGTAGCGTGAGCGTTCGGTGATGTTGGTGAAGCCTGCGGTGGCTACCTGGGTGGCGATGGTGCGGCCGCAGAACGGGTTGCCGCCTTGGCGGCGGCGTAATAGGTAGTGGCCGCGTAGGGCGGCGTCTACGTTTGCGGTTCTGGGGCGGATTTTGGCTCGGCTCCAGTCGGATGTCGAGATTGCCAGGTGGCCGCCTGGGCGTAGGACTCTGCGGATTTCCGCGAGGGCAGCCTGTGGGTTTGCCAGGTGTTCGAAAAGTGCGTGGGAGAAGACTGCGTCTATTGAGGCTGTCGCGAAAGGGAGGGCGTAGGTGGTCGCGTTGACGTAGTCCACTGTGGACGTTGTCGGGAGCAATGGCAGGTGGATGTCGACGCCGATTACGTGGCAGGCGGGGGCCAGGGTGGCGGTGATGGAGCCTTGGCCGCAGCCTAGGTCCAGGACTCTCAAGCCCGGAGTGAAGAGCGGTTGGGCGAACGCGGCGCGGTCACTCGCTGTGCGCGTGTTCATCATTGACAGCGCGTCTTGGGCATAGCCCGGCGCGTAACCCTCCAGCACCTCGCACAGAGTACGGGTGAGAGGTGGCAGGATCGAGGGGTGAGCACGCAGTCAGGCAACCAAAATCCGCCCGCGGTGGTCCCGGACCGCCTGTTCGACGACGCCGAAACCGAAAAGCGCTGGCTGGCGCGGTTCCACGCGCCGCGTATCTCGGTGCCCGAGTGGGCCCGCGACGCGCCCGACGCCAACGTGTACGTCTCCAACGCCAGTGGCGTGTGGGAGGTCTACGCGTGGGACCGGGCCACGGACAGTCACCGGCGCGTCACCAACCGGCCTAACGGCACCCTGCACGCGACCCCCGCCCCCGACGGGACGGCCATCTGGTGGTTCGACGACACCGACGGCGACGAATTCGGGTCTTGGCGCAGCCAGCCCTTCGACGGCGACAGTTCCGCGGCCGTCAAAGCACTGCCCGATATTCACGACGGATATCCGGCCGGACTGGAGATCGGCAACCGCGTGATCGCGGCCGGTGTCTCCACCGATGACGGCAGCGAACTGTTCGCGAAAATCGACGGCGTAACCGAGCGTTTTTACCAGCACGCGGACGACGCTGGAATCGCGTCGATGTCGCGTGACGAAAGCCTGCTCGCCATTTCGCATTCCGAGCACGGGGATTCGCGGCATCCGGCGTTGCGAGTGCTGTCCACCGACGGGTTCACCACCGTCGCCGAGAAGTGGGACGGCGAAGGAAAAGGCTTGCAGGCGCTGGAGTTCTCGCCG
The DNA here is from genome assembly GCF_045278895.1 of Amycolatopsis sp. WGS_07. Classification (NCBI taxonomy): domain Bacteria; kingdom Bacillati; phylum Actinomycetota; class Actinomycetes; order Pseudonocardiales; family Pseudonocardiaceae; genus Amycolatopsis; species Amycolatopsis sp. WGS_07. The sequence continues at coordinate 2,346,398 of NZ_CP136053.1, forward strand.
CTTCCCGGCGATCAGCGCTTACTGGTCCTGCACGAACGTCGCGGTCGTGAAGAACTGCTCGTGTGGGACGTGCAGGCGGACACCGAAACCGAACTGCGGATCGATTTGCCCGGCGAGGTCGTCGCGGACTGGTATCCGGACGCGCGCGCGTTGCTGGTCGTGCACTTCCACGAGGCGCGCAGTTCGTTGTACCGCTACGACCTGGACACCGGCGAACTGTCCGCAGTGGACACTCCGGCCGGCCGGATCGGCGGCGCGGGCGTGCGGCCGGACGGGACCATCGAATACTCGTGGTCCAGCGCCGCGGAACCGGCGGCGGTCCGTGCCCGCGCGACCGACGGCACCGACACCGTCCTGCTGACTCCGCCAGGCGAGCGCGCACCGGGTTCGTCGCCGGTCACGGACGCGTTCGTGGAGGGTATCGGCGGCCGGATCCACGCGCTGGTTTCCCGTCCGGCGGATGCCCCCGAAGGCCCGCTGCCCACGGTGTTTTCGCTGCACGGCGGCCCGCACGCGGCCGACGAGGACCGCTTCTCCGCCTACCGCGCGACGTGGCTGGACGCCGGCTTCGCCGTGGTCGAGGTCAACTACCGCGGCTCCACCGGCTACGGCTCGGCGTGGCGGGACGCCATCGAAGGCCGCCCTGGCCTGACCGAACTGGAAGACGTCGCGGCGGTCCACGACTGGGCTGTCGAAAGTGGACTGTCCGATAAGGACAAGTGCGTGGTGAACGGTGCTTCGTGGGGCGGATATTTGACCCTGCTGGCGCTCGGTACCCAGCCGACGCGATGGGCAGCCGGCGTCGCTGGCGTGCCGGTGGCCGACTATGTGGCCGCCTACGAGGACGAGATGGAACAGCTGCGCTCGTTCGACCGCGCCCTGTTCGGCGGGTCACCGGAGGACGTGCCGGCGGTGTACCGCGAATGCTCGCCGCTGACGTACGTGGACGCGGTCGCCGCGCCGGTGCTGATCCTGGCCGGGGACAACGACCCCCGCTGCCCGATCCGGCAGATCGAGAACTACCTGGACCGCCTCGCCAAGCGCGACGCGCCCCACGAGTTCTACCGCTACGACGCGGGGCACGGATCGCTGGTGATCGCCGAGACGATCAAGCAGACGTCCATCGAGGTGTACTTCGCCTTGCGGGCGCTGGGGATGCGCTGAGTGTTCGGGCCGTCCAGGTTCGCCTGGACGGCCCGGCCTCACAGCCCGCGCTTAGCGCCCTTCAACCGCTCCACCGCAGCGTCATCCCCCTCGAAAGTCACCTGCACCGCGTCCCGGCCGAAGACGAAGAGCAGCAGCTCCACCGGCTCGCCCACCACGGTCACCACCGGAGCCCCGGACTTCACCGAAGCCGACTGGCCGTCCGGAGTCCGCAGGACCACCCCGACCGGCGACTTGCGCAGGTTCAGCTTCGCCGTCCGCGTGGCCAGCCGCCAGGCCGCGCCGTCTCGGGAAGGGTCGGCGGGCCGCGGGGTCCAATCCGGTTGTGCCCGGCGGACATCCTCGTGGTGCACCAGGAACTCGGCGCTGTTCGTCGCCTCGTCGACCGGGCCGAGCGAGGTCGGCCAGAAGCGCGACGGGCCTCGGCGCACCTGGGCGACCAGGTCGTCCCACGGGCGCGCCGCCACCCCGTCCTGCACCTTCTGCGTGTGCCCGGCGAGTGCGGGCACCACGATCCCGGGCATCGCGTCCGGTCGGTGTTCCCGCACGACCAGGTGCGCGGCCAGGTCCCGCGTCTGCCAGCCTTCGCACAGCGTCGGGGCGTCCGGGCCGAGCTGCTCGAAGAGGTCGCTCAGCGCTTGGCGTTCATCCTTGGCAAGGCCCATAGCAGTCAGGTTACTCGTCAGTTAGTGATGGAAGCCGGTCGATGTGGCTGGGTCGTGCTGCGGGGACGGTTGGCTGCTCAGCTCCGGCAGCACGCGCTTCAGGTCGCCGAGCAGCAGGTCGGCCAGGTCGTGGGTGAAGCCGTTGCGGACGACGACGCGCAGAACCGCCAGGTCAGTGCGGTTGTCCGGGAACGTGTACGCGGGCACGAGCCAGCCGCGTTCGCGGAGGCGGCGGGAAACGTCGAAGACGTCGAACGCGGTGACGTCCGAGCGCGTGGTGAAGGCGAACACTGGCAGCTGGTCGCCGTGCGTGAGCAGTTCGAAGGGCTCCAGCTTCGCGATCTCCTCGGCCAGGTACATCGCCACGTCGCGGGAAGCTTGTTGCACCGCACGGAAACCTTCGCGGCCTAGCCGGACAAAGGTGTAGTACTGCGCGGCGACTTCCGAGCCAGGTCGGGAGAAGTTGAGCGCGAAGGTCGGCATATCGCCGCCGAGGTAGTTGACGTTGAACACCAGCTCCTCCGGCAACGCTGCCTTGTCGCGCCACACAACCCAGCCGACGCCGGGGTACACGAGGCCGTATTTGTGTCCCGAGGTGTTGATCGACGCGACGCGCGGCAACCGGAAGTCCCACTCCAGGTCCTCGTCGAGGAACGGGGCGATCATCGCGCCGGACGCGCCGTCGACGTGCACGGGGATGTCCCAGCCAGTCCGCTCCTGAAGCGCGTCGAGTGCGGCCGCGATCTCGGCGACCGGCTCGTAGCTACCGTCGAAAGTGGACCCGAGGATCGCGACGACGCCGATGGTGTTTTCGTCGCAGAGCTTCACCGCTTCTTCCGGCGACAGGTGGTACCGGTCGCCCTCCATGGGCACCAGGCGCGGTTCGACTTCCCAGTATTCGCAGAACTTTTCCCAGCACACCTGGACGTTGATGCCCATCACCAGGTTCGGCTTTCCGGTGCGGCCCAGCTTCGCCCAGCGCCGCTTCAACGCCATGCCGGCGAGCATGCAGGCCTCGGACGACCCGGTGGTCGAGCAGCCCATGATGTCGGTCGGATCGGGCGCGTGCCACAGATCGGCGAGGATGTTGACGCAGCGCCGTTCGAGTTCGGCGGTCTGCGGGTACTCGTCCTTGTCGATCATGTTCTTGTCGACGCATTCGGCCATCAGCTCGCGCGCCTGCGGTTCCATCCACGTCGTGACGAACGTGGCGAGGTTGAGCCGCGCGTTGCCGTCGAGCATCAGCTCGTCGCGCACCAGCTGCAGCGCGGTGTCCGGCGGCAGCGAATCGTCCCGGAGCCGGTCGCGCGGCATCGTGAAGTCCGCGGCGAGCGCCGGATTGCTCCCGGCGTACAACGGATTCGTGCCGGTCTTCCGGTCTGCCCGATCTTGTTTCCCCTGATGCAGCACCATGGCTGCGAACCTACCCGCGACGACCGCCGGATGCGGGAAAGCCGCCCGCGACAAGGGCGGGCGGCTTTTCTCCGACGGGTGCGGTCAGGCTTGCTGCGCCTGCCACATCCAGTGCGCCTCTTCCAGCGCGCGGGTGATCTCGATGAGCAGATCCTGCGTCACGAGGTCGCTCTTGTCGGTTTCGTCAATGCGCTTGCGGAGCCGTTCGATCAACGTCGCGAGCGTGTCGACGATCGCGGAGATGGTCGAGTCGACGGACTGCCAGTTGTCCGGGTACTCCGGCGCACCGGAGGTCGCGACGACGGTTTTCGCCTTGCCGTTGGGCGAAACCCCGATCGCGGCGGCGCGCTCGGCCACCTCGTCGACGTACTGTCGCGCGGTCGACACCAGCTCGTCGAGCTGGAGGTGCGCGCTGCGGAAGTTCTGGCCCACCACGTTCCAGTGCGCCTGCTTCGCGATGAGCGAGAGGTCGATCAGGTCGGTCAGCGTCGCCTGCAGCGCGTTGCCGGTGATCTCCTTGTCCGCGTCGGACAGCGGGCTCTTGATGGGGGAAGTGGTCATCTCGGGTGTCCCTCCTCTGTCTTGGTCAGACGGTGGTGGTCAACTCCACCTCGATGTTGCCGCGGGTCGCGTTCGAGTACGGGCAGACCTGGTGGGCCTGCTCGACCAGCTGGTCGGCCTCGGCCTTCGCCAAACCGGGCAGCGTCACGTCGAGCCGCACACCCAGCTGGAACCCGGCGTCCTTCTTGAAGACGCTCACCGAACCGGTCACCGTCGCCGCCGGCAGCGCGACCTTCGCCTGCCGCGCCACGGCTTGCAGCGCGCTCAGGAAACACGCGGAGTACCCCGCGGCGAACAGCTGCTCCGGGTTGGTTTTGTCGCCGCCGGGACCGCCCATCTCCTTCGGGATCGCCAGCGACTCGTCGATCACGCCGTCCGAGGACGTCACGTCGCCGTTGCGGCCTTCTCCTCGCGCGGTCGCGACGGCGGTGTAGATCGGCTCGGCCATGCGTGTTACCTCCTCGTCGGGACGCCTCCGGAGTCAGCGTCTCAATGAGTTCAACACTCCGCATTCGCGGAACAGTGCCCCGGCATGGCAGTCATCACCCCAGGAATAACCGGGATGCGGGGAGGCGAAACGTCAGCGCGCGCGAAGCAGCGCGTGCTCCGCGACCTGCTCCCCGATGAGCCGCAGCGTGCGGACGCTCTTCTCGTCGGACGCGCCGCCGCCCTCGTCGAACTTCGTCTCGGCGGAGTTGATGGAACCACCCAGCGGAGTGGACCAGCCGCGCAACGCGTGCGTGATCGTGCGGAGCTGTTCGAGCGTGGTGACCGCGGCCTGCCAGCCGTATGCGACGGCGGCCAGGCCCACCGCGCGGCCGTCGAGGTAGGGACGGGTGTCCTCGCGGAGGTCTTCGACGTAGTCCAGGGCGTTCTTGACCAGGCCGGACAGCCCGCCGTGGTAGCCGGGCGAGACGACGATGAGCCCGTCCGCCTGGCGGATGCCTTCGATGAGCTTCCGCGCGCGTTCGTTTCGCTCCCGGATGGCGGTGTCGTAGAACGGCAGGACCAGCTCGGGTCCCGGGATCAGCTCGGTCACGACGCCACGTTCTTCGGCGGCGGCGAGCGCGATACGCAACGCGCGCTCGGATTGCGAGCCCTCTCGCAGGGAGCCGCCAATGCCGAGTACCCGGACCGTTTTCGCGGAAGTCACAGGTCGAGGCTAACCCCTCCACCTAAGTAGAGGACCAGGATCTGAGACGGAGGTCTGAGTCACACACCGACTGGACCAACGTACCTACTGACAAGTAACCTCGGGCTATCCGGCGTTCGAGGAGGAACGATGGCCATTCCGCCGCAGGTCCGTGCCCAGGCTGCCGCCGCGCAGCTGTTGTTCTGGCTGCCCCGGCCGGTGCGCAGGCTGATCGCCGGGGCACCGCTGCGGCTGGACGGCCAGGAACTCGCCCTCGACGCCCAACTGCTGCTGCGCCTGCAGAAGCTGTCTGGCGCGGCGCTGGTCAACGGGTCGGTCGAGCGGTCCCGCGTGATGCTGGAGCTGGGTCAGCACCTGGTGAACGGCAAGCGGATCGAGCCCGTCGCGACCCGCGATGTCGCCATCCCATCCGGCGACGCGGCCCTCGACGCCACGCTGTACACCCCGGCCGGGCTGCCGGAACCGTCCCCGTTGCTGGTGTTCTTCCACGGCGGCGGATGGGTCATCGGCAGCCGGGCGACGCACGACAACGCCGCGCGCTACCTCGCGAAACACGCCGGGGTCCGGGTGCTGTCAGTGGAGTACCGGCTCGCGCCGGAAAGCCCGTTCCCCGGTCCGGTCGAAGACGCGCTGGCCGCGTTCGACTACGCGCACGCCAAGGCGGCCGAACTCGGCGCGGACCCGGACCGGATCGCGGTCGGCGGCGACAGCGCGGGCGGGAACCTGTCCGCCGTCGTCGCACTGGAGGCGACCCGGCGCGGCGGCCCGGCACCCGCATTCCAGCTGCTCATCTACCCGGCGGTCGACTTCACCACGCGGCGGCGGTCCCGCGAACTGTTCGGCGAGGACCTCTTCCTCACCGACGAGGCGATGGTGTGGTTCGAGGGGCATTACGCACCCGAGGGCGTCGACAAGGCGGACCCCCGGATGTCGCCGCTGCTCGCGTCTGACCACAGTGGACTCCCGCCGGCCTACATCGTGACCGCGGGCTTCGATCCGCTGCGCGACGAAGGCGAGGCGTACGCGGAAAAACTGCGTGCGGCGGGGGTTCCGGTGGCTCTCAGCAGGCAGGCCGACCTGATCCACGGCTTCCTCAACTTCGCCGGGGTCGGGACGCGGTTCCGGGAGGCGCTTGCCGAGATGGCCGGCGCGCTGCGGGTGGGGCTCGCCAACCGCTCGTGAGCGGCAATGCCGGTTAACTCACGAGGCCCGGACATGGAACGGAGCCTGGCGCGGCGAACGCACCAGGCTCCGGGCCTTTTCTCCTCCCAGTCAGGTCCCCGGCACAGGCACCGGTGCGGGCACCGGCGGCGCGGGCAGCGGCGGAGTCGGCACCGGCAGCGGTGGTACCGCGCCCCCGCCGAGCAGACCGCCCAGCAGGCTGGTGACCGCGGCGAGCAGGCCCTTGACCAGGTCGCTCACCGCCTTCAGCGGTCCGGGCAGGTCCGGCAGCGGCGGGATCGGCAACGGCGGGATCTGGCGCGGCGTCGCCGTCGGGTCGCCGAGGAGCCGGTTGGACTCGTCCGCGCGGACCTTCGCCGCCGACGACATCTGCTGGGTTTCGGATTGGACCTGGTACCGCTTGCCCGCCGCGATGTCGGCGAGCACCGGGCTGAGCCGGCCGAGGTCCGCCCTCGTCTTCGCGACATCGCCCGCGTAGGCCACCTTGGTCAGGTCGTCACGCATCTGCAGTACTTGTGCGGCTACGGCTTGCGTGGCCGAGGAGCCCTTGCCGCCCGCCGGGCTCGCGGAGGCCATCCCCGAAGTGCCGACGGCCAGCAGACTGCCGGCGGCGACCACAGCGATGATCCGCCCGATCTTGCCTTTCATTCTTTACCTCCCTGGCCTCTGGGACCTGACGGGTAAATCGATACCCGCCGTGTCGGCCCAACACCAGCCGATCACCGGATAGGGAGCTTTTCTAACCCTTACGTGCCGAATCCAACGGCCGGGAACCGGCCCGCAATTGATTAACGTGGATGGCTTGCGCGTCCCCCGACAATGACAGACCCCGGGACCTGAATCTGACTCATAGTAGCCGGATTGCCCGAATGGCGGTATTGCTCACTCACACGGGGGCAGTTCGTGATCGATTACCTTCATCACCCCGTCGGGATGCGGGATCTCGCTCGCCCAACCGTGGGTGTCCCCCACGCACGCACCGTCGGCCGCATTCGAGGCCGATCCGCCTTTTCCTGGCGATCGCCGCCGCTTCGACCGGAAAACTCCAAGGTCGGCGCGGAAATATGAAAAGCTGTTCGCCAATATGCGGTGGGAATTCCTTTTCCGCGTTGCCGAGCAAGTTAGCACCCAGGTCGCGCACGCATTTTCCGGCCCCGCCGAACGCCTGCGCGACACCCGGCCGGGGCGCCGGGCGGACGCCGGCCGGGTGTGACGAAAAGAAGTTGCACGCTCGTACCAACTCTTGCTCTCATGGGGTACGTGCCTTTTCAGCCGTATCGCCGCGTCCTGAGCGTCCCCGGAGTCCGCCCGTCGATGGTGCTGATGTTCTTCGCACGGGTGCCCATGACGATGACCGGCGTGACGCTGACGCTGTACGTCGTCAGCGGCCTTGGCCGGGGCTACGGCGCGGCGGGCGTCGTCGGCGCGGCCGTCACGCTGGGCATGGCGCTGGGCGCGCCGCTGATCGGGCGCACTATCGACCGGTACGGCCTGCGCCCGGTCGTCGCGGTGTGCGGGCTGTCGTCCACCGCGTTCTGGTTCGCGGCACCGCATCTTTCGTACCCGGCACTGGTGGTGTGCGCGCTGCCAGCCGGGGTGCTGTCGGTGCCCGCGGGTTCGCTGGCGCGGCAGATCCTGGCCGCGCTGGTGCCCGCCGAACAGCGCCGCGCGGCGTACTCGCTGGACACGATCCTGGTCGAGGCGTCGTTCATGATCGGCCCGGCGGCCGGGATCGCGGCGATCTCGTCGCTGTCGGCGACGCTGACGCTGAGCGGCATCGGCGCCATCTTCGGCATCACCGCGCTGCTGATCTTCCTGCTCAACCCGCCGATCCGGAACGAGGACGAACTGGCCCCGGCAGGCACCGCGCGCCCGCCGCTGCGGTCCTGGCTGAGCGGACGGCTGCTGGCGACCCTGCTGATCGCCGCCGGAACGCTGTTCTGCCTGGTCGGCACGGAGGTCGCGACGCTGGCCGCGCTGCGCTCCCACGGGGACGTCGGCTGGACCGGCCTGGTCATCGCGGTGATGTGCGCGGCGTCGATGATCGGCGGCATCGTGCACGGCGCGGTACGGAAATCGCTGCCGCAGGGAATGCTGATGCTGCTGCTGGCGCTCCTGGTGATCCCGGTCGGGCTGGCGACGCAGCCGTGGTGGCTGCTGATGCTCCTGCTGATCCCGACGAACCTGGTCTGCGCCCCCACGCTCGCGGCCACCACGGAGGCGGTGAGCGCACTCGCGCCGCCCGCCGTCCGGGGCGAGGCGATGGGGCTGCAGGACGCGTCGACCCGGCTCGGGCTGGCCGCGGGGAGCCCGGTGGTCGGGTTCGCGATCGACCATTCGAGCCCGGCGTGGGGGTTCGCGGCCGCGGGGTTGGGCGGATTGGCGCTGGCGGCGCTGGGGCTGGTGTGGTCGCTGCGGCGGCCTTCGGCACGGATGCCTTCGCTGGCCGCGGCGGTTCGGGCCCGCCGCTGAGCTGGCTGGCGGGCAGCTCGCTCAGCTGCTCTTCAGCGCCCCAATGTGGCATTGGTTGCGTGGGACGCACCCAATGTGGCGTTCGGTGCGTGGGACGCACCCAATGCCACATTGGGGGCACGCTAGCGACCGCTAGGCAAGGCGGGGTGGGTGCGGATCAGGTGCAGGCTTTGCGCAGCCCGTCCAGCTTCTCCAGGTTTCGTTTGGTCCACCGGGCGATCACCCCGGCGTCCTCGAGGTGTTCCTTCTGCACCTGGACGTACGAGTCGGCCATGCCGAGCAGGGCGTTCTTGACGTCCTCCTCCTTGACGTCCGCCGCCAGCTCGCGCAGGCGCTTTTCCTTGTCCTGCGCGCGGGCTTTGAGCTTTTCGCCGTCCACCAACGGGTTCAGGTCGGCCAGTCCGAGCGCCTCGCTGCACGCGGAGACCTTGTCCACCGCCGAATTCGCTTGGTTGACCGCCGAATCGACCTGGTCGCATCCGGCCAGCAGCGTCGCAGCCGCGGCCAGGGCGACGACCATCCCCCAGTTCTTCATGAACTCAGCGTAGCGGGTCCTGCGGGCGAACCACCCTGGTTCGCCCGCAGGACCTTTCTTAACCCTTCACGCACACGACCTGCTTGAGGTGCGCGACCACCTCGACCAGGTCGGTCTGTGCCTTGATCACCGTCTCGATGTCCTTGTACGCGGCCGGGATCTCGTCGACGACCCCGGTGTCCTTCCGGCATTCCACGCCCTCGGTCTGCGCGGCGAGGTCGGCGGCGGAGAAGGTCTTGCGGGCCTTCGTCCGCGACATCCGCCGTCCAGCGCCGTGGGACGCGGATTCGAACGACGCGGTGTTGCCCAGTCCGCGCACGATGTACGAACCCGTTCCCATGCTGCCGGGGATGATCCCGAGGTCGCCGGAGCCGGCCCGGATCGCGCCCTTGCGGGTGACGAGCAGGTCGACGCCGTCGTAGGTTTCCTCGGCGACGTAGTTGTGGTGGCAGCTGATCGCGTCGTCGAAGGTGGTGCCGGGGATGACCTCCGCGACGGCGAGCTTCACCAGCGCGACCATCGTCGCCCGGTTCCGCGCCGCGTAGTCCTGCGCCCAGAACAGGTCTCGCCGGTACGCCTGCATTTCCGGCGTGTTGGCGACGAACACCGACAGGTCGGGGTCCGGCAGATCCCGGTTGTGCGGCAGCTTCCGCGCGATCGCCATGTGCCGCTCAGCGAGTTCCTTGCCGATGTTGCGCGAACCTGAATGCAGCATCAGCCAGACCCGGCCCTCGTCGGCTCCGCCCTGTTCGAGGCAGACCTCGATGAAGTGGTTGCCGCCGCCGAGGCTGCCGATCTGCCGCGCCGCCCGGTCGTGCAGATCCTGGACGCCCTCGTGCAGGTCGCCGAACGACTTCCAGAACGTGTCCCAGCCACCGACACCGTGCACCTTCGCGGTGTTGACCGGCGTCTTGTGCAGCCCGAACCCGACCGGCACCGCCGCTTCGATCCGCTTGCGCAGCTTGCCGAGGTCGTCCGGCAGATCCGCGGCGGTGAGCGAGGTCCGCACCGCGCTCATCCCGCAGCCGATGTCGACGCCGACCGCGGCCGGGGAAACGGCGTCGCGCATGGCGATGACGCTGCCGACCGTCGCGCCCTTGCCGTAGTGGACGTCGGGCATCACCGCGACACCGTGCACCCACGGCAGGTTGGCGACGTTGCGCAGCTGACGCATCGCCTGGTCTTCGACCGACGCGGGGTCTGCCCACATCCGGATCGGAACCCGCGCGCCGTCCACCGCCGTGTACATGATTTTCCCTTTCTCAGACCGGTGTTTGCCCAGTCAGCATCCGGCACCGAGGCGCTCGCGACAACGGGTTTTCCGGATCCGCGGCACGGGTGAAACGAAAACCGCACTGGCGTCGATATCGGGCTCGGACGACCGGTTCGCCCAGGGTGCCGGTCTTGGGGAGGATTCCGTTTTTCGATGAAGAACTCGTCGCGGGCGTTGCTCGCTGTCTTGCTGCTGGCTGGTTTCCCGGTGCTGATGCTCGTCGTCGCCGGACTGCTGATCTGGCTGGAAATCGCCGCGTTCCAGCACAGTCCGTTCTCCGCGGGGCGGCTCGGCGTCTTCGTGGTTCCGGTGCTGTTTGTGCTGTTCAGCGCCCTGCTGACGTTCGAGCGGACCCGCGACGACGACGTGGGCGTGCCCGTCACGCCCGAGGAACAGCCTGAACTGTGGGCGACCGTTCGCGAACTCGCCAGCGAGGTCGGCACCCAGCCACCGGATGAGATTTACCTGATTCCCCAGGCCAATGCGGCGGTGTACGAGGAGACGCATTGGCTGGGGCTGCGCGTGCGGCGGCGCCAGATGTTGATCGGCGCGCAGCTTCTCGCCGGGACGCGAGTCAGCCAGCTTCGCGCCATTCTCGGGCACGAGCTGGGACACTTCAGCAACCGCCACACCCGGTTCGCCAGCGCGACCTACCGCGGACGGCAGACGATCGGGCGAGTCCTGAATGGACTCCACCGGTCGGCCTGGCTGCTGCGGCCCGTCTTCAGCGTGTACGCCGCGATGTACTTCCGGGTCTCGATGCGCGTGAACCGGGAACGGGAACTCGCCGCTGACATTGATTCCGCCCGGGTCGCGGGAACCACGGCCGCGACCACCGCGTTGCGCGAGGCCGAAGTGCTCGACGCGGCGTGGTGGCTCTTCCTGCACGAGTACGCGTCGATCGGCTGGGCCGCCGGCTATCTGCCGGAGCGGATGACCGAGGGCTACCAACTGCTGCTCGCCGACGGGAAACGCGCGGAGGAATTCGCTTCCCTGAGGGAAAACCCGTCCTCGGAGCCAGAATCGAAGTACGACAGCCACCCGCCAACGTCTGAACGAATCGCGCTGCTGGAAGCCGCTCCGGCCATCCCCGTGCCGCCCGGCGGCGAGCGACCGGCGACGGATCTCCTCCGCAATGGAATGGCGCTGCTCGACGCGGTACTGGCGACCGGCTTCACCGAGGAAGCATCCTCGAAAAAGAAGCTCGACTGGGCCAGCCTGGTTGACGTCGGAATGCGCAACTCGAATCAGGTCGAGGCACTGCGAATTCTCCGCAGCCGCAGCCTCGATTATCTGCTCGATCTGCTCGACGACGGACGCCTTGAGGACATCGCCGATCCCACCGCGCCGCCGGAGGCCAACGCACGGGCGAAGCGCGAGCTTTACCGTCCGCAAGTCCACAGTCGACTGTCCATTGTGGTGCATGCGCAGCTCGCCAAAGCCGATGCGGCGCACTGGGAACTGTCCTGGTCCGGGCCAGCGAAGCTGGTCCTGTCCGAACCGTATGCCACCGAACTGGATCCCGCGATCGACGCGGCGATCGACGGGGATACGGCTCCGCTCCGCGCGTTGCTCGCCCCAGCCAATTCCGGAGAGGAAACCCTTTGCTGCGACTGATCAAGCTCTACACCGTTCCTCGATACCGCCGGATGATGAAGGGGATCGCGAAAGACGCCAAGAAACGCGGCTTGACCACTTCCGACTACATGCGCACGCTCGGCAGCAAGGACCTGGCCCGCTATCTCATTCCGCCGGTCAAGCCGATGGACGTCGAACGGTTCGGCCTGCCTCCGGACGCCAAGCTCACCAAGAAACCGCTGCTGCCGGAGCCGGTCCGGGCCGCCAAAATCGCGTATGCCGCTGGGGACTGGCGGCCAGGCGCTGATCTGCTCGCCAAAATCGGGCAGGACTGGGACCGGCGCAGTGCGATCGTGAGCCTCCTCGGCGAGGTCGCGGCTGACGACGACACCGCTCTGAAGTCCTGGCGCGCGGCCCGGCCCGACGACGCGGACGCCGCCGCGGTACACGCCGACGCGCTCACCAATGTGGCTTGGCAGATCCGCAGCGGACGGGGAGCGAAGCACGTCAGCGCGGAGCAATTCGCGGGATTCCAGCGCGTGCTGGGCGAGGCCGATGAAGCCAGCCAGACCGCCGCTGAACTCGCTCCCGACGATCCGACGCCGTGGGCGATCCGGTGCATGATCGCGATGGGCAGGCAGTACGGGCACGAGGAATTTCGCGCGGTGTGGAACGGTGCGATGGCTCGCGATCCGCTGCACGTCCACGCCCACGCGCGCGCCCTTCAGTACTGGTGCGGCAAGTGGTTCGGCAGCAACGAGCTGATGTGGACATTCGCCGAGGAGGGCGCGGCGAAGCATCCGAAACTGGCGTTTCTCCCGCTTGCCGCGGCGTTCGAGGCGTCTTTCGCGGACGTCAAGGACGCGTGGCGGGACAAGCGGGTCGAGGCGGCGCTCGACCGGCTGCTGCCGTGGCTCGACGGCGAAGGCCGGGACGCGCCGGACACCCCGAACAGCCGCGCCTACGCGGCCCGCGCGCTAGTGGAACTCCGGCGCGGCCCCGAGGCGGTGGAGCAATTCCGCCACCTCGGCCGGAGTGCGTCCGGACGGGTGTGGTCGTACAGCGGCTACGGAGCCATCCACGAATTCCGGACGCACCGCAACCGGGCTTGCCGGCTCGCCAAGTAGCGGGGACCGGTCCCGGGCGACCAGTGGTCTCCTGGCCCGGTTCCCGAACCTGAGGTGGTGTCCGCGGTGTACCCGTCCAGCCCTGATCAGCCGATGCCCGCGTCCGGACCGAACGCGGAGCAGGAGGTGCTGCGCGGAATCCGGACGATGCGCTTGGCGATCGGCGGCCAGGCCGTGCTCTACCTGGCGCTCGTCGCGTTCGTCGGGTTCCTGCTCGGACTCGGCGGCACTACGAGCGCCGTGGCCCTGCCGGTGGCGATCATGGCGGTCAACGCGGCGCTGACCATCGCGCTGGTGGTGTGTGCCGTGCTGCTGAGCAAACGGCAGCGCAAGGTCATGCTCACGCTGATCTGGCTGGAGTGCGGGTTCATCGCGATGCTGCTGCTCGGCCTGATTCTGACCTTCGCCACCAGTTCCGGGGCCGGGGGCGCGCCGGTCGGGCTGATCCTGTGGGGGTTCCTGGTCCAGGCCGTACTGCGGCCGCTGCAGAAGCCGGAACTCCGGGCCGCGTTCGGGCTGAAGCCGATCAAACCGCGGCAGAAGAAGTGAAAACTGCCCGGCCCCTGAGCAAGGGACCGGGCAGTTTTCCCAGAGAAAATCAGCGGTTCTGCGCCACCAGTTCGGCGATCTGCACCGTGTTCAGCGCCGCCCCCTTGCGGAGGTTGTCGGCGGCGACGAACAGCGCCAGCCCGCGCCCGTCCGGAACGCCGGGGTCGGTGCGGATGCGGCCGACCAGGCTCGGGTCGATGCCGGCGGCCTGCAGCGGCGTCGGCACGTCCGCCAGCCGCACGCCGGGCGCGGTCGACAGCAGTTCCGTCGCCCGCTCGACCGACAGCGGCCGCTCGAATTCGACGTTCACCGACAGCGAGTGCCCGGTGAACACCGGCACCCGCACGCAGGTACCGGACACCAGAAGCTCCGGAATGCCGAGGATCTTCCGGCTCTCGTTGCGCAGCTTCTGTTCCTCGTCCGTCTCGAAGGTGCCGTCGTCCACAATGGACCCGGCCATCGGCAGGACGTTGAACGCGATCGGCGCGACGTACTTGGCCGGGGCCGGGAATTCGACCGCCGAACCGTCGTGGGTGAGTGAGGCCGCGCGCGAGGCGACCGCGTTCACCTGCGCGGCCAGCTCGTCGACGCCGGCCAGCCCGCTGCCGGACACCGCCTGGTAGGTGCTCGCGACGATCCGCACCAGCCCGGCCTCGTCGTGCAGCGGCTTGAGGACCGGCATCGCGGCCATGGTGGTGCAGTTGGGGTTCGCGATGATCCCCTTGCGCACCTCCTTGATCGCCTCCGGGTTGACCTCGCTGACGATCAGCGGCACGTCCGGATCGCGGCGGAACGCCGACGAGTTGTCGACCACGATCGCGCCCGCCTCGGCGAACCGCGGCGCGTGCTCGCGAGACGTCGCGCCGCCCGCGGAGAACAGCGCGATGTCCAAACCGGACAGATCAGCGGTCGCGGTGTCCTCGACGGTGATTTCCTCGCCGCGCCACGGCAACGTGCGTCCCGCTGAACGGGCCGAGGCGAAGTACCGGATCTGCTCGACCGGGAAATTCCGTTCGTCGAGCAGCTTGCGCATCACGGCGCCGACCTGGCCGGTCGCCCCGACCACGCCGACGCGAAGACCCTGCGCCATCAGCGACCACTCCCCGCGTAGACGACGGCTTCTTCGTCGCCGCCGAGTTCGAACGCCTCGTGGATCGCGCGCACGGCCTCGTCGAGCTGCGCGTCGCGGATCAGCACCGAAATGCGGATCTCCGAGGTGTTGATGATTTCGATGTTCACGCCCGCGTTGGCCAGCGCCTCGCAGAACGTCGCGGTGACCCCGGGGTGCGAACGCATCCCGGCGCCGACGAGCGACACCTTGCCGACGTGGTCGTCGTACAGCACCGACTCGAAGCCGATCTCCGCCTTGATCTTCTCGAGTTCCTTGACCGCCTTGGCCCCGTTGGCCTTCGACAGCGTGAAGGTGATGTCGGTGCGGCCGGAGGAGGTGCTGGACACGTTCTGCAGCACCATGTCGATGTCGATCTCGGCGTCGGCGACGACCCGGAAGATCTTGCCCGCCGCGCCGGCGTGGTCCGGCACGCCGGTCACGGTGATCTTCGCTTCCGAGCGGTCGTGTGCCACACCGGTGATCAGCGCTTGTTCCACGGGGATCTCCTCGATCGATCCGGCCACCGTGGTGCCCGGCTTGTCGCTGTAAGAAGAACGGACTCGGATCGGCACGCCGTAGCGGCGCGCGTACTCGACCGACCGCAGGTGCAGGATCTTCGATCCGCTCGCCGCGAGTTCCAGCATCTCCTCATACGGGATGGTGTCGAGCTTTTTGGCGTCCGGCACGATCCGCGGGTCGGCCGAATACACACCGTCCACATCGGAATAGATCTCGCAGACATCCGCGTTCAGCGCGGCGGCGAGCGCCACCGCGGTGGTGTCGGAACCGCCCCGGCCGAGCGTCGTGATGTCCTTGGTGTCCTGTGCCACGCCTTGGAAACCGGCCACCAGCGCGACGTATCCCTGCTCCAGCGCCTCGGTGACGCGGCTCGGCGTGACGTCGATGATGCGCGCGTTGCCGTGCACCGACGTGGTGACCACGCCCGCCTGGGAACCGGTGAACGACCAGGCTTGCGCACCCTGGGCGGAAATGGCCATCGCGACCAGCGAATTCGAGATGCGCTCACCGGCGGTGAGCAGCATGTCCATTTCCCGCTCCGGCGGAGCCGGGTTCACTTGCTGCGCCAGATCGAGCAGCTCATCAGTGGTGTCGCCCATCGCCGAGCACACGACGACCACGTCGTTGCCCGCCTTCTTGGTCGCGACGATCCGTTCTGCCACGCGCTTGATCCGGTCGGCACTTTCCAGCGACGATCCGCCGTACTTCTGGACCACGAGGGCCACGCCCGAACCTCCTTGACGGGCCGGGGCGTACTCCTTGGAGGGCACCGAGGAGCGCCCACGGCCCTTCATTTGGAGAAGAGCCTACCGGCGCGAACGGCGCTCGCCACCCCATCGAGTGGTCCGCCACGGCCCGCTCGGAGCATTTGGAAGTAAATTTTCCTTGACGCCAGGGGAAACCTCGAAGCCCTTTCGCCGGAGTGACAGAGAGCACTCTTCTGGCGTACTACGTTCGCCGCATGCGCAAACCAGCCGAGACCGCCGTCCCCGTCGCGTCCGCCATCGCCGAGCGCTGGAGCCCGCGGGCCTACGACGAGACCGCCGAGATCACCGACGCCCAGCTGACCGCATTGCTCGAAGCCGCCAGGTGGGCGCCGTCTTTCGGCAACACCCAGCCGGCCCGTTACCTCGTCGGCCGCCGCGGCGATCCGGTGTTCCCGCGCATCCTCGCGACGCTGAACTCCGGGAACCAGGCGTGGGCGTTCCGGGCGAGCGCGCTGCTGATCGGCGTGATGGTCACCACGAATGAGAAGGGCGAGGTGCCCTACACCGACTACGGACTGGGCCTCGCGACCGAGAACCTCGTGCTGCAGGCGGTGGACCTTGGCCTGATCGCGCACCAGATGGCCGGCTTCTCGCCGGACGCGGTCCGCGCTGAGTTCGGCTTGCCGGACGCCGCGGTAGCCCGGGTGGCGATCGCCGTCGGCTCGCCGGCCGACCCGTCCGTACTCGAGGATCCGCGCCGCATCGAACGCGAACTCGCCCCTCGGCAACGACTGCCGCTCGCGGAGTTCGCGTTCGGCGACCGATGGGGCGCACCGGCACTGTGACCGTTTCGTAACCATTCGAGGGAACCGGCATCTCGCCCATGAGGTCTGATGGACACCAAACCGGTCAGACCAATGAATCGGTGGAATATCCCTCAAGGAGTGACGAGATGCGTACTGGCCTGCCGGTGGTGACGGCGATTTCCGCTGCGACCTTGGCGCTTGCCCTGTCTGGCTGCTCCAGCAAGGACGACAAGCTGCCGGACCCGCCGATCGCGCCGCCGCCCACCTCCTCGGCGAGCGCGCCCTCGTCAAGCGCCGCGCCGGCTGGCGAGTCCGCCTCGGCCGACTACACGAAGCAGGGCACGAAGCTGAAGGTCGGCGAGAAGGCCGTGGTGCCGTTCAAGTCGAAGAACAACACCGGCGCGCTCGGCGTGACGGTGACCGGCATCGACAAGGGCGTCGAGGCGGATCTGGCCCCGCTGAAGCTGGGCGACCGGGCCAAGGGGATGACGCCGTACTACATCCAGGTCAAGGTCACGAACGAGACCGGCACGGACTTCGCGTACGCCTCGCTTGGCTTGATGAACGGCCTGCTCGCGGACGGCACCAAGGGCCCGCACGTGACGGTGATCGGCAAGTTCGAGAAGTGCGACAGCGAGAACGCGGACAAGAACTTCACCACGAAGGGGGCGTCGTTCACCAGCTGCGTGCTGGCACTGGCCCCGGCGGGCGCGGAAGTGAAGGGGGCTAGCTACAGCGCTAGCACGTATCGGAATCTGGCTCCGGAGACCGACTATGGCAAGGAAGCGGTGACCTGGCAGTCCTGAGGTTCGGGGCGGGCGGGTGCCGGTCAGGAGCCGGCGCCCCGACCCGTCAAATTCAAGGTACGGGCCACTTCCTTGCAAGTTCCCCGAAGGAATTCAAGGAACTTGAGATGCTGCAGGCAGAATTAAAGGATCAGCTGATAACCTTTAAAAGTGGAGCTAGAGACCTTCCGTCAGTCGTCGATCGGGCACCTCGTACCCGTAAGCGGCACCGACGGGCGCACCAAACAACCGTACCGCCACTTCGCGTTCGTTCCCGACCCGCTTCCCAGCGAAGTCGCGCTCACCGCCGGAACGTACAAGCTGCTCAGCGAGGCCGACCGGGCGCTCGGCGCGCTGGACGCGCTGACCGACCAACTGCCCAATCCCGGGCTCTTGGTCCGACCCTCGCTGACCAGGGAAGCGATCAGCACCTCGGCGTTGGAAGGCACCTTCGCTCCCTACGCCGACGTGCTCCAGGCGCAGCACACCAGCGGGGAGCCAGCCACCGCGGAGATCCGGGAGATCCAGAACTACGTCGAGGCGGCATTCGAGGGCCTGGATCTCATCAGCAAACTGCCCATCTGCCTGAAGGTGGTCTCAAAACTCCAGCAGATCCTCGTCGCCGGAACGCGTGGTGACTCCTACGACGCGGGGAGGCTCCGCGAACGACTGGTCTGCATCGGCGACCGCGGACGAGGGATCGAGCAGTCACGCTTCGTCCCTCCACCCAACGGCGACACACTCCGAGACGGAGTGAGCGCATGGGAAAAGTGGATCAACACCGAACAGGAGCTGCCCGTACTGGTAAAACTGGCGCTCGGCCACTACCAGTTCGAAACCCTGCATCCGTTCAGCGACGGCAACGGCCGGATCGGACGGCTGATCATCACGTTGCAGCTGATCGAGGAGAAGATCCTCAAGTACCCAGTGCTGAACTTGTCCTCCTGGCTGGAACCGCGCCGGGAGGATTACATCGACCATCTTCTGAACGTCAGCAAGACGGGCTCCTTCGACCCCTGGGTCCGATTCTTCGCCGAAGCCGTCAAGGCTCGCGCACTGGCAGCGGGAAACACCATCGGCAGGCTCACCGCGTTCTCCCAAGAAGTGATCGACACGATGCGCGGGCTTGGCGCGCGCGGTGCCGTGCAGGACCTCGCCGTGACCATCATCGGGTACCCGATGATGACGATTCCCGAGGTGCAGAAGAACCTTGGCGTGTCCTATCCGACCGCCAGCAATGCGATCAAGAAGCTCGAGGAAGCCGGTTTCCTGCGCGAGATCACCGGTGGGAACTACGGACGCCAGTACATCTGCGACCGAGTCTTCGACGAACTGGCCGAAAACTGACCGCTCAGCCGCCAGCGCCCCCGACCCGGCGGATGATCTTCGCCAGGATCCCGGACACGATCAGCCAGAACACCGCCGCGATGCCGTAGTTCACCAGTACTCGCAGCTTCGCGTCGCTCGGCGTGAACAGGTCCTTGAAGCCGAGCGACAGGCCGTCGGCCCAGCTGCGGACGAACGAGACGATTCCGTTGCCCTGGTTGGCCTCGCCGATGACGAAAATCACGTGCAGCACCAGTACCGCGGCGAAAAGCAGCCCGACCCAGCGCACGAGGGACGCGATGAACGACACCGTCCGCTCACGGGTGCGCCGCCAGTCCACCGGGGTGCGCTGGGGACGCGCCTTCGCCTCGGTTTCCTGCGCTTGTTCCGCGTGCTCGCCCATGCCGGGCAGTCTGGCACGTCGCCTCGCGGCCCGCTACCCGCTAGTAACAGGTATCAGCCACCCGACGTAACAGTTCGATCGCGACGGGCGGCTTTCCAATCGCGGCGCCGGGTGGTTACAGTGACCCCGTGGCGCGTGAACTCCTGCTTCGCTGCCGCGACGGGGCCTGATCTGACCGGCTCCTCGTCGCGGGGCTTTGTGGTGCCGGTCGTCCGTACGGAACCCGTCAGGAGAATTTCCCGCGATGAGCACTGACCCCCGCACCACCAACTCGCGTCTGCGCACGCCCTCTCGTCCCGCGCCCGCCGGACAGCCCTCGTGGAACCCGCAGCGCGGCACGTCCATGCCGGTGCACCGCTACCGCCCCTGGTACGACGTAGTCGAGAACATCGACGTACCCGACCGCACCTGGCCGGACAAGCGCATCGAGCGCGCGCCGCTGTGGTGTGCGGTCGACCTGCGCGACGGCAACCAGGCGCTGATCGACCCGATGTCGCCCGCGCGCAAGCGCAAGTTCTTCGACCTGCTGGTCCGCATGGGCTACAAGGAGATCGAGGTCGGCTTCCCGGCCGCCTCGCAGACCGACTTCGACTTCGTGCGCGAGATCATCGACGAGGGCGCGATCCCCGACGACGTGCACATCCAGGTGCTGACCCAGTGCCGCCCCGAGCTGATCGAGCGCACCTTCCAGGCGCTCGAAGGCGCGCCGCGCGCGATCGTCCACATCTACAACTCGACCTCGATCCTGCAGCGCCGCGTGGTGTTCCGCGAGGAGCGCGAGGGCATCAAGAAGATCGCGACGCAGGCCGCCGAAATGGTCGTCGAGCTGGCGGCGAAGCAGCCGGACACCGACTTCCGCTTCCAGTACTCGCCCGAGTCCTACACCGGCACCGAACTGTCCTACGCGCTCGAGGTGTGCAACGCGGTCACCGAGATCTGGCAGCCGACGCCGGAGAAGCCGGTGATCCTGAACCTGCCGGCGACCGTCGAGATGGCGACGCCGAACGTCTACGCCGATTCGATCGAGTGGATGAGCCGCAACCTGGAGCGCCGCGATTCGGTGATCCTGTCGCTGCACCCGCACAACGACCGCGGCACCGGCATCGCCGCCGCCGAACTGGGCTACCAGGCCGGCGCGGACCGGATCGAGGGCTGCCTGTTCGGCAACGGCGAGCGCACCGGCAACGTCGACCTGGTCGCGCTGGGCATGAACCTCTACAGCCAGGGCATCGACCCGCAGATCGACTTCTCCGACATGGACGAGATCAAGCGGACCGTCGAATACTGCAACCAGCTGCCGGTCCCGGAACGCTCGCCGTGGGGCGGCGACCTGGTGTTCACCGCCTTCTCCGGCAGCCACCAGGACGCGATCAACAAGGGTCTCGACGCGCTGAAGGACGCCGCGGACAAGAAGGGCGTCCCGGTCGACGAGCACCCGTGGGAGGTCCCGTACCTGCCGATCGACCCGAAGGACGTCGGCCGCACCTACGAGGCCGTGATCCGGGTGAACTCGCAGTCCGGCAAGGGCGGCGTCGCCTACATCATGAAGGCCGAGCACCAGCTGGACCTGCCGCGCCGGCTGCAGATCGAGTTCTCGAAGGTCATCCAGGCCTACACCGACACCGAGGGCGGCGAGGTCGACCCGGCCACGATGTGGAACGCGTTCTCGGCCGAGTACCTGGAGTCGAAGACCCCGCTGGAGCTGATCAAGCAGCGGGTGACCGACAACGGCGGCGGCGAGTACGACCTCGAGGCCACGGTGAAGGTCGAGGGCGACGAGCACGAGATCACCGGCCGCGGCAACGGGCCGATCGCCGCGTTCTTCGACGCACTGTCCACTGTGGGCTATGACCTGCGGCTCCTGGACTACAGCGAGCACACGCTGAGCCCTGGCGACGACTCGCGCGCCGCGTCCTACATCGAATGCGCGATCTCCGACCGCGTGTTCTGGGGCATCGGCGTCGACCCGTCGATCGTCACCGCTTCGCTGCGTGCTGTCGTGAGCGCGGTCAACCGGGCAAACCGCTGACCCGCGTCTGATGCGAGCCGAGCGCCTGGTCGCGCTTCTCTTCACGCTGCACCGCAAACGCGCGGGCACCGTCGGGGAGCTGGCGGACGAGCTGGGCGTGACCGAGCGGACGCTGCGGCGCGATCTCGCCGCGTTGCGCGAAGCCGGCGTGCCGCTCTGGAGTGAACCAGGGCGGCACGGCGGCATCCGGCTCGTCGACGGCTGGCGTTCGAAGCTCGACGGCCTCACTTCTCGGGAGGCCGTCGCGCTGCTGGCCCTCGACGTGCCGGACGCGCTGGCCGGGCTCGGTCTCGGCACCGCCGTCGCCGCCGCGCACGCGAAGGTGTCGGCGAGTATGCCGAAACAGCTGCAGGAGCAGGCCCGGACCGTCGCCGGGCGCTTTCATCTCGACGCGTCGGCCTGGTTCAGTTCGCCGGACGACACGGCCGCGTTGCCCGCGGTCGCGAAAGCGGTGTGGACTCAGCGGCAGCTCGACGTACGGTATCGGCGGCGGGACAAGGTCACCCGGCGGACGCTCGATCCGTTCGGGCTCGTGTTGAAGGCCGGGGTTTGGTACCTGGTGGCGCGGGTCGGCGGGGATCTGCGGACGTATCGGGTTTCCCGGCTGGAAGCGGTCGCCGAAACCGGGGAAACCTTTGTGCGGCCAGAGGAATTCTCGCTCGCCGACTGGTGGCGGACGTCGGCGGCGGAGTTCGAGAAGATGCCGCTGCCGTTGAAGGTGACGGCCCGGCTCGACCGGTTCGCGGCGGGCGCGTTGCGGCGGGTTTTCGGGCCGGAGCACGTGCACGAGGTGCTGGTGTCGCTCGGTCCGAAGGACGACGACGGGTGGGCCGAGGCCGAGTTTGCCATGGAGGGCAAGGAAGTCGCTGTCGGACAGCTGGTTTCCCTCGGCCCCGGCGTCGAGGTGCTCACCCCGCCGGAGATCCGCGCCGCGGTCGCGGAATTCGGTCAGGCCCTGGCTGACCGCAACCGTCCGTGAAGGACTCCTTGCGGGAACTAGATTCCCTCAAGGAGTCCTTCACGGACAGTCGGCATCAGCGGTAGCCGGTGGCGTCGGCGGGCTTTCCGGGTTCCTGGACCTCGTCGATGTAGCGCCACGCGTCCGGACGGCTGCCGTCCACGTCGTCGATCTCGTAGACCTTCGCCAGCTGTCCGCTGGAAACGGTCTGCCCGGTCCACCGGTGCCGGTCCGCGTCGGCGGCCAGCGCGACGACCGTGCGGCCGGAGAAGGTCGGCGACTCCGAGATCACGAAGTGCGGTTCGCGGACCGTCGCGTCCCGCCAGTTTTCCTCGGTGACCTCGAAGATCTCCAGCATCGCCTCCGAACGCAGCCAGCCGGGCGTGAACGCGATCGCGGTGCACTCGTGCTTTTTGAGTTCGGCTGCCTCGCCGACGGCAAGGACGTTGATCGCCGTCTTGGCCAGGTAGTACGGCAGCGACGTGCCTTCGCGGTACTTCGCGTTGTACTCGGCGGTGCCGTCGGTCAGCTCGATCACGAGCCCGCCCGGACGGCGGATGACCAGCGGAAACAGATGGTGGCTGGTGATCAGGTGCGCGTCGAGCGACAGCCGCATCATCCGCAGGCTGGCGTCCAGCGAGTGCTCCCAGATCGGTTTGCCCCACTCGAGGTAGCGGTCGCCGCCCCAGATGCCGTCGACCAGGATGTCGAGCCCGCCGTGTTCGGCGTCGATCCGCTGGGCGAGTGCGGCGACCTCCTCGCTCACCAGGTGGTCGACCCGCAACGCGGTTCCCTTGCCGCCAGCCGCTTCGATCCGCTCCAGGGTGTCCTCAATGGTCTCCGGACGGTCCACTTCAGACCGTCCGGCGCGCGTCGTGCGACCGGTGACGTACACGTACGCCCCGGCCCGGCCCAGCTCGACCGCGATCGCCCGGCTCGCCCCGCGCGTGCCGCCCGCCACGAGCGCGACCTTGCCGGCCAGTTCCCCGCTCATTCGGTTTGTCCCCTTTTCTGTCGGTGAACCACCAGCGTGCGGGCTAACCCTGACATCCTCTGTCCGGGTTCGCAAAAACTAGGCCGCGGACTTGAGCGCCGAGTACAACGCGCTGATCAGCGGCTCGTTCTCCGGGGCGGCCGCGGCGGGGAACGGGATCCGGCGGCGGGTGTACCCGTAGGCGATGCCGTTTCGAGGGTCGGCGAACGCCTGCTGGCCGCCCGCGCCGCTGTGGCCGAAGCTGCCCTGGCCCAGCTCCGGATAGCGCTCGCCGGTGGCGTGGAAACCGATGCCGAACGCCTTGTGCTCGCCCAGTACGACGTCGTGGCCGATGGACTGGATTTGCGCGAACTCGGCGGCGGTTTCCGGCTTCAGCAGCGGCGGTTCGCCGTCCAGCGGGCTGATCGCGGCGGCGTACATCCGGGCCAAGCCGCGAGCGGAAGCGACACCGCCGAACGACGCTGGGCCGAGCCGCCGGACTTCCGGGAGGTTCGGTAGTTCCCAGACCTCCGGGCCGTCTGGGTGGTGACGGTTGAACGCGATGCCCGTCAGGCTGTTCGCGGCGGGCAGCGCGAGCTTTCGTTCCGGGGTCTGGATCATCGGTTGCGCACTGACAAATCTCGGCTCCAGCTCGGCGGGCAGGCCGAGGTAAAAGTCCACTGTGTACGGATCGCGGACGCGATCGGCGAAGTGTTCCTGAATGGTGCGGCCGGTTGCCCGGCGAACGACCTCGCCGCTGAGTGCGCCGATGACCAGCGCGTGGTAGCCGAACGTGCTTCCCGGCCGCCAGAACGGGCGTTGCCGGGCCAGGCGTTCCGCGACGATTCGGTCGTCCGCGAGTTCCGTGCGGGAGAAACCTTCGTCGGTGCCGACCAGACCGGACTGGTGTGCCAGGAGTTCCCGCAGGGTGACGTCGGCCGCGAACTCCGGCCAGTAGTGGCGCACCCGCTCGTCGAGGTCCAGCGCTCCGTCCTGGACGAGCAGCGCGACGACCAGGTGTGCCGCGCCTTTCGTCGCCGAGTACGCGCCGAGCAGGGAATCTCCGTCGATGTCTTCGCCGGTCCACAAGTCGGCCACTCGTTCGCCGCGGTGGTACGCCACCAGCTGAGCGGACCCGTCGGCGACCGCCGCGAACGTGTCCCGCACCTGTTCGAAACCGGGCTGCACAGTGCCCTTGATGTCTGCCATGCCACGACCATACGCTTATTTGTAACCATTGGTCACTAACCTGGTCTGGGTAGAGTCCTGGCCATGACCCGACCGCGGCCCGGCCGCCCCGCGCAGCTCGATCGCGAGCGGATCGTCGACGCGGCGCTGTCCGCCGGGAATCTCGACACGCTGACCATGCGCGAGCTGGCGACCCGGCTCGGCGTGACGCACGGCGCGCTCTACCGCTGGGTCGCCAATCGGGACGCGCTGTTCGATTTGGTGAGCGAAGTGGTGCTCGAGCGGGTGCTTCCGGCGGAGGGGCCGCCGCGACGGTCTTGGCGGCCGTGGCTAGCGAAGGTGGCGTGGGCGATGCACGACCAGTTTCTCGCGGTGCCCGGCTATGCGACTCGGCTGTCCCGGCCGCATCGGCACAACGCGGATTCGTTCGGACGGCTGCACGGCGAGGTAGTCGCCGCGTTCACCAACGCCGGAGTGCGGCCAGAGCTGGCCGAACAAAGTTGGTACATCTTCATCACGTGCACGGTGAGCTGGCTTGCCGTACGGGAGAACCCGCTCGACCTCGGGCCGGACGCGCCTCGGTTCGAGCTGTTCCTGGACACGTTGCTGCGGGGGCTGCCCGCCAGGGAACCCAGTTAGGTCGTGAGGGCGGCGACCTCGGCGCGCATCTCCTCGATCACCGTCGCGACGGCCGGCCGGTTCGCCGCACCGGTGCGACACACCACCTCCACCAGCCGCGCCGCGCGGATTCCGGCCAGCGGGCGGCCGACCAGCCCGCTGCCGCGCCGAGTGTCCATTGTGTACCGGGGCATCAGCGCGATCCCGTGCCCGGCGGCGACCAGCCGTTCGGTGATCCGGAAGTCATTGATGCGCTGGACGATCTGCGGCCGCACACCGGTCCGCACGGTCAGCGAGCGGAGGACGTCGTCGACCGGGAAGCCGTGGTCGACCGAGATCCAGCGTTCGTCGGCGAGATCGGCCAGCCCGACGCGACGGCGGCGGGCTAGGCGGTGGCCGACCGGGAGCGCGACGTCCAGCGGTTCGCGCAGCAGCGGGAAGACGTCGAGCCGCTCGGTGTCGAACTCGGCCGCATGCTCGTCGCGGTGCGCGACGACGACGTCGTGGTCGGCGACCAAGCCGGGCAGCTGCGGCGGGACCATGTCGACGTCGCGGACGTCGATCTCGAGGTTTTCGTGCTGCTCGATGCGGCGCAGCAGGCCGGGAAGGAGCATCAGCCCGGCGGACTGGAAGATCGCGACCCGCACTCGCCCGCGCGGGGCGCTGCGGTAGGTGTCCAGCTCCGCTTCGGCGCGATCGAGCGCGGCCAGGACGTCGTCGGCGCGCGCGACGAGGGCCCGGCCGGCGTCGGTGAGCCGGAGGCCGCGACCGGCCGGTTCGGTGAGCGCGATACCGACCTCCGCCTGCAACGCGCGCAGCTGCTGTGAGATGGCCGACGGCGTGCAATGCAGCGCCTGCGCAGCGGCGGTGACGCTGCCCCGGTCGGCGAACTCGCGCAGCGTCCGAAGCCTGCCCAGATCCATCCGGGCAGTGTATGTGAAGCGGTGCTTCACAGTCAGTGCAGTTATTCTCGCTGGTCCTTCAAAGTTTGACTAGGCACAGTTAACGCATGCCCATCCGAGACCGTCTGCTCGCCGTGTTCGTCGCCATCTTGTGGGGCCTGAACTTCATCGCGATCCACGCCACCCTCGGCCAGTTCCCGCCGATGTTCGCGGGCGCGCTGCGGTTCCTGCTGATCGCGATTCCGACGGTCTTCCTCGTGCCGTGGCCGCGGGTGAAGCTGCGCTACCTGCTCGGTTACGGCCTCGGGTTCGGCACCGGGCAGTTCGCGTTCCTGTTCGTCGCCATGCACCTCGGCATGCCGACCGGGCTCGCGTCGCTGGTGCTGCAGGCGTCGGCGCCGTTCACCGTGCTGCTCGGCGCGGTGCTGCTGCGGGAACGCGTCTCCGGACGGCAGCTGGCCGGGATCCTGCTCGCCGTCGCGGGCATGACGGCGATCGCCTGGCAGCAGTCCGCGCACGCCGCGCTGGTGCCGGTGCTGCTGACCCTGCTGGCCGCGCTGAGCTGGGCGATCGGCAACCTGAGCATGCGCCGCGCGGAGCCGGACAACCCGCTGCACCTGACGCTGTGGATGTCGGTCGTGCCGCCGCTGCCGATGCTGGCGCTGTCGGGCATCTTCGAGGGCCCCGCGGCCGCCTGGCATTCGCTGGCGACGCTCGGCACCAAGACCGGCCTGATCGGCGTCGCGGGGCTGGCCTACGTGGTCATCTTCGGGACGGTCATCGGCTCCGGCATCTGGACCACGCTGATGCGCCGCAACCCGGCGGGCGTGGTCGCGCCGTTCTCGCTGCTGGTGCCGGTGGTCGGGCTGAGCGCGTCGTTCTTCCTCCTCGGCGAGGTGCCGACGGTCCTGACCCTGATCGCCGCGGCGGTGGTGATCGGCGGCGTGCTGCTGGGCTCGCTGCGGCGGAAGCCCGCGGTGACGCCGGAGGAACTGCTGCCGGTGTGAGCGTCACCGATCGGGACCCGCTCAGGCGACCGCGTCGTCCTTCGCCGCCGCTGACTCCGCTGCCGCGTGGCGGGCCATGCGCTTCTTCAGCACCAGCGTCACCACCACGCCGATCACCAGCGCCGCGCCGAGGCCTGCCCACTGGAAGCCCTTCAGCCACTTGTCGGCAACCACGCCGAGGTAGTAGATGAGCGCCGTCGTTCCGCCCGCCCACACGATGCCGCCCAGTGCGTTCGCGATCAGGAAGCGCGGGTAGTGCATGTTGAGCGACCCCGCGAGCGGGCCGGCGAGGATGCGCAGCACCGCGACGAACCGGCCGAAGAACACCGCCCACATGCCGCGTTTGTGGAACATCTTCTCGGCACTCGCGATGTGGTCCGGACCGAAATGCTTGGGGAACTTCCGTCCCGCCCAGGCGAACAGCCGTTTGCCGCCCTTGCGGCCGATCAGGTACCCGATGCTGTCGCCGATGATCGCGCCCGCGGTGGCCAGCACGCCGATCCACAGCGGGTTCAGCCCGCTGTGCGACGACGCCAGCAGCGCCGCGCTCACCAGCACGATCTCCCCTGGCAGCGGGATGCCCAGGCTTTCGACCATCACCACCAAGCCCACCAAAAGGTAGACCGAGAGCGGAGGGATCGCCTCCAGCACGTGGTCGATGTTCACTGCCAACCCCCTTGAGTTTCGTGCCTGGTGACCGCAGGGTACCGGCGGCGCGGGCGGCCTCGCGTCCACCTGGAGTCGGGGGTGGGGTCCGTCTTACGGCAGGGGTTTTCCGGGTTTTTCGGGCATATCACGCAAAGCGCGCGATTCCAGGTACTCCCGTTCCGGCAGGCTCAACGTGCGCTGGGCGGCTCGCGCGTAGCAGTCGCGGGCGCCCTGTGGATCGCCGGAGAGTTCCAGGAGATGGGCGCGGACCACGTCGGCGCGGTAGTGGTCCACGTCGAGCGCGTCCAATTCGGCTAGCGCGTGCGACGGGCCTTCGACACGGGCCAGCGCTACCAGGCGGTTGAGCGTGACCATCGGGCCCGGCGCGATCTGCTGGAGAAGGTCGTACAGCAGCAGGATCTGCGGCCAGTCGGTGGCGTCCGCGGTCGGGGCTTCGTCGTGGACGGCGGCGATCGCGGCTTGCAGTTGGTACGGGCCGACCGGCGTGGTGGCCAGCGCGTGTTCGATGAGCGCGCTGCCTTCGGCGATCGCGGACGCGTCCCACCGCGTACGGTCCTGTTCGGCCAGCGGCACCGGGATGCCGTCGCTGCCGGTGCGGGCGGGGCGGCGGGCATCGGTGAGCAGCATGAGCGCGAGAAGTCCGGCGACCTCGCCGTCGGCAGGCAGCAGGGCGTGCAGTTGCCGGGCCAGCCGGATGGCCTCAGCGGTCAGTTCGACGCGGTTCACCGCGCTTCCGGAACTGGCGGTGTGGCCTTCGGTGAACACCAGATACAGCACCTGCAACACCGCGGCGACGCGTTCTGGCAGCTCATCCTTGGGCGGCAGAACGAAATCCGCGCCGCGCAGTTTCTGTTTCGCCCGGCTGATCCGCTGGCCGATCGTCGGCTCCGGGACCAGGTACGCCCGCGCGATCTCGGCGGTGGTGAGGCCGCCGACGGCGCGCAAGGTCAGCGCTACTTGCGCTGGCCGGGTCAACGAGGGATGGCAGCAAAGCAAGAGCAGGGTGAGGGTGTCGTCCTGCTGCGGTACGAGTTCGAAGGACGGCGGTTCCAACGCGGCCACCGTCTCCTCACGACGGATGCGGGCGGCTTCGCTGCGCCACATCTCGATTCGCCGGCGCGAGGCCGTGGTGATGAGCCAGGCCTTCGGATTGTCCGGAACACCGTCGCGCGGCCATTGCACGGCGGCGGCGAGCAAGGCCTCCTGCACGGCGTCCTCGCATTTGCCGAAATCGCCGTAGCGGCGCACGAGCGCGGTCAGCACCTGCGGGATGAGGTCGCGCAGGAGGCCGTCGATCACAGCTCGAAGTCCACGTCGCCGGTCAGGCCCATCACGGGCCGGACCTCGATCGTCGCGAACGGAGCCTCCGGGATCCGCGCGGCGATCTCCAGCGCGCGGGCCTCGGAGGCGCACTCCAGCAGGTAGAAGCCCGCGAGCTGCTCCTTGATCTCGGCGAACGGGCCGTCGGTGGTGCTCACCCCGTCCGGCTGGACGTGCACCTGTTTGGTCTGTTCCGGCGCGGCCAGCCGTTCGGACACGATCCGCTCGCCGGTGCCCTCCAGCTCCTCGTGGAACCGCTGGTAGGCGCGCAGGCCCTCGGCCTTCTGCTCGTCGGTCATCCCCGCCCAGGCCGCGCGCGACGCCGGGTTGCCGTAGATCAGGACCAGATACTTCATCGGAAGCCTCCTCGAAAAGTTTTCTACCCCTGATGTCGAAGCCGCGCGGACAGCTTCGACGTCCCGGACGAAACGCATCGCCGGGAAAAGGAGAACACAGAATGTCCGAGAACGAGATCCGCGACCTGCTGGCCGAGCACACCGCCGCGACGCACGCGAAGGACCCGCAGCGCCTCGTCGCCTGCTACGCCGACAAGGCGGTCCGGTTCGACCTCGCCCCGCCGCTGGCCACGACCGGCGCTTCCGCGGACTACGTCACGCAGTGGTTCAGCACCTTCGACGGCCCGATTTCCCGCACCCACCACGACGAGGAGATCACCGTGTCCGGCGACCTGGCGGTGGTGACGGCGCTGACCAAGCTGACCGCGACCCCGCGCGGCGCGAGCGAATCGTTCACCCTCTGGTTCCGCAGCACGTTTGCCTTGCGGCGGAACGGAAACAGCTGGCTGATCTCGCACGAGCACAGCTCGACGCCGTTCCACATGGACGGTTCGTTCCGCGCCGCTGTCGATCTTCAGCCGTGAAAAGCCGTGAAGGACTCCTTGAGGGAATCAGATTCCCTCAAGGAGTCCTTCACGAACGGTCAGAGAATCTCAGCGGCCGAACCGACGTCCGGCGGGCCGAGGTCCGGGTTCAGTGCCCCGGCGTCGACCAGCTCCACGTCGACCTTGTGCGGCTGGATCCGCCCGTCGCGGATGTCCTCCGCGTAGTGGCAGGCCACCCGGTGCCCGTCGCCGATCTCGCGCAGCTGCGGGCGATCGGTGGTGCACAGGCTGTCCTGCTTCCACGGGCACCGCGTGTGGAAGCGGCAGCCCGACGGCGGGTTGGCGGGCGACGGAAGGTCGCCGGCGAGCAGGATCTGCTCGCGGCTGTCCTCCACCACCGGGTCCGGCACCGGGATCGCCGACAGCAGCGCCCGCGTGTAGGGATGCAGCGGGTTCTGGTACAGCTCCTCCGACGTCGTCTCCTCGACCAGCGCGCCGAGGTACATCACGCCGATCCGGTCGGAGATGTGCCGGACCACCGCGAGGTCGTGCGCGATCACCACGTACGTGAGACCAAGCTCGTCCTGCAGATCCTCCAGCAGGTTCACCACCTGCGCCTGCACCGAAACGTCCAATGCGGACACCGGCTCGTCGGCGACGATGAGGTCCGGCTGCACCGACAGCGCCCGCGCGATGCCGATGCGCTGGCGCTGGCCGCCGGAGAACTCGTGCGGGTACTTCCGCAGCGAGGTCTCCGGAAGCCCGACCGCGCTCAGCAGCTCGCGCAGCCGCTTCGCGGTGGACTCCTTGTCCTTGTCCAGCCCGTGCGCGCGCATGCCCTCGACGAGGATCGACTCGACCGACTGGCGCGGGTCCAGGCTCGACATCGGGTCCTGGAACACCATCTGCATCCGTCGCCGCGCCTTGCGCAACTGCTCGCCCTTGAGGTGGGCGACGTCGGTGCCGTCGAACACGACCTTGCCGCCGGTCGGCTCGTTGAGCCGCAGGATCGCGCGGCCGAGCGTCGACTTGCCGCAGCCGGATTCGCCGACCAGGCCGTAGGTTTCGCCGCGGCGGATCGACAGGTCGACCCCGTCCACCGCGAACACGTGGCCCACCGTGCGGTCCACGACGACGCCGCGTTTGATCGGGAAGTGCACCTTGAGGTCGGTGACCTCGAGCAGCACGTCGTCGGTGTTCGCCACCGTCATCGGGTCCCTCCTCCTGCCGCCACGGCGGGTTGCACCGGGTTGTGGCAGCGCAGCAAGCCGTTCCGGTCGGGAACCAGCTCCGGCGAATTCTCCAGGCACGCAGCCACCGCGTTCGGGCAGCGCGGCGCGAACGCGCAGCCGCCGTCCCACGGGATGTTGTCGGCCACCGAACCGCGGATCGGCACCAGCTTCTCGCCGCGGCCCTCGTCGAGCCGCGGGATCGAGGCCAGCAGGCCGTGCGTGTACGGATGCCGCGGCTGGGCGAACAGCGAATGCCGTTCCTGGCGCTCCACGATCCGGCCGCCGTAGAGCACGTTGACCTCGTCGCAGAGCCCCGCGACGACGCCGAGGTCGTGCGTGATCATCACCAGCGCGGTTCCGGTGTCCTGCACCAGTTCCCGCAGCAGGGCGAGGATCTGCGCCTGGATCGTCACGTCGAGCGCGGTGGTCGGCTCGTCCGCGATGAGCAGCCGGGGACGGCACGCCAGCGCGATCGCGATCAGCGCGCGCTGCCGCATTCCGCCGGAAAGCTGGTGCGGGTACTCGGAAAGCCGCCGCGTCGGGTCGGGAATGCCGACCTTGTCCAGCAGTTCCGCCGCTTCGATCCGCGCCTTCTTGCGCGGCATGTCGCGGTGGCGCTCCAGCACCTCGGTGATCTGCAGCCCGATCGGGATGACCGGGTTCAGCGAGGACAGCGGGTCCTGGAACACCATGCCGAGATCGCGGCCGCGCCGGTCGCGCATTTCGCGGTCGGACAGGGTCAGCAGGTCGGTGCCCTCGAAGCGCACCGAACCGCTGACGGTGTTGCCGCGCTTGGCGAGCAGCCGCATGATCGCGAGCGAGGTCACCGACTTGCCGCAGCCGGACTCGCCGACCAGCCCGACCGTCTGGCCGGGTTCGACGTCGAAACTCACGCCGTCGACCGCGGTGAACGGACGTTCGCCGCGGCGCTGGAACACGACCTTCAGGTCGCGGACTTCGAGAAGTGCCACGGGGTCACCGCCGGTTCTTCGGGTCGAGGGCTTCGCGGAGGGACTCGCCGAGCAGGGTGAACCCGAGCGCCACGATGATGATCGCGATGGCCGGGTAGTACGCCAGCTCGGGCCGGATGTCGAGGAAGTGCTGGGAAGCGTTGCCCAGCATCAAACCCCACTCCGCGCGGGTCGGGTCCGGGTCGCCGAGACCGAGGAACGACAGCGCCGCGGCCTCCAGGATCGCGGTCGCCAGCGTCAGCGTCGCCTGCACGATCACCGGGCCGAGCGAGTTCGGCAGCATGTGCCGGAACACGATCGTCGTGCGCTTCACGCCGAGCGACGTCGCCGCCAGCACGTGGTCCGCCTCGCGCTGGGCGAGCATCGAACCGCGCAGCAGCCGGGCGAAGATCGGCACGCCGATGATCGACACGGCGATGATCACCGTCCACTGGCTCGGCTTCGCGAACAGCGCCGCGATCGAGATCGCCAGCAGCAGCGAGGGGAACGCCAGCAGCACGTCGACGATGCGCATGAGGACGGTGTCGACCCAGCCGCCGAACGCGCCCGCGAGCCCGCCGATCAGCGCGCCGATGAGCACGCCGATCACCGTGGCGAGCACGCCGACCAGCAGCGTCTGCTGTGCGCCGATCAGCAGCCGGGACAGGAAGTCGCGGCCGAAATCGTCGACGCCGAGCGGGAAACCGGGCTGTGCGCCCGGAATGATGCCGCGGCCGAGGATGACCTTGTCCTGCAGATACCGGACCTGCGGGTCCTTCGGCGCGAGCAACGGCGCGAAAATCGCCAGCAGCAGGAACAGCAGGGTGATCACGCCGCCGACGATCGCCACCGGGCTGCGCAGCATCCGGCGCACCGCCTCGGCGCCGAGGCTGCGCCCGCTCGCCGACGACGCGGCGAGCTTGTCGATCGGCTCTTTCTTCTTGTTCAGCAGAGTGTTCACCGCACACGCACCCTCGGGTCGATGAGCCCGTAGGAAATATCCACGAGCATGTTCACGAGCACGTAGACCAGTGCCCCGAGGAGGAGCAGCGCCTGCAGCCGCGGGTAGTCCCGCTTGTCGATCCCTTCGGCGAGAAGGAAGCCGAGGCCGCGGAAGTTGAACACGCGCTCGGTCAGCACGGCGCCGCCGAGCAGTGCGCCGGTCTGCAGGCCGATCGTGGTGATCACCGGCAGCAGGGCGTTGCGCAGCACGTGCCGCTGGCGGACCACGGGCTGCGTGAGGCCCTTCGAGTTCGCGGTGCGGATGAAGTCCTCGTTGAACACGTCGAGCACCGACGCGCGGGTGATCCGGGTGATCACCGCGAGCGGAATCGTCGCGAGGGCGAGGGCGGGAAGAATGAGGTGCTTGATCGCGTCCCAGACCGCGTCCCATTCGCCGGTCATCATTCCGTCGAGAAGGGCGAAATGCGTGACGACCGTGGCGTTGATGCCCGGTGCCTGCCTGCCTTGCGACGGCAGTCCGAGCGGCGTGGAAAGCAGGTCCTGCATCATGTAGCCGAGGAAGAAGATCGGCACCGCGACGCCGACCAGCGTCAGCACGATGATGACGTTGTCGACGATCTGGCCGCGGAAGCGGGCGCCGAGATAGCCGAACGAAATCCCGAACACCACGGCGATGATCATCGCCGAGATGCCGAGTTCGATGGTGGCCGGAAGGAACGTGCCGATCTCCGACATCACCGGACGGGCCGACACGAGCGAATTACCGAAATCGCCGGTGACCGCCCGGCCGAGGAATTTGAAGTACTGCACGAAAATCGGCTGGTCGAGGCCGAGCACGTGATTCAGGTTCGCCAGTTTTTCCGGAGTCGCCTTGTCCCCGAGCAGCGCGGACGCGGGCCCGCCGGGGAGTGAGCGCAACCAGGCGAATACGAGGATGGACAGGATGAGCAGCGTCGGGATCGCTTGTAGCAGCCGACGCACGAGGAAACGGAGCACGAGTAGTCCTTTGTGTACAGCCCGGGAACGAGGCCAAGGGCAGGCGCGGTAGCACCTGCCCTTGGCCTGGCTGCTCAGTGGAGCACGTCAGCCGATCGTGACGTTGTCGAAGCGTTCGTCGGTGAGCGGGCTGGCGACCACGCCCTTGATCTTCGGTCCGACCACGATCGCCGGCGTCGGGTAGGCGATCGGGATGGCGGGCAGGTACTCCATGATCTTCTTGTTGGCCTCCTGGTACGCCTTGGCGTGCGCATCGCCTGCCGGCGCGGCGTCCGCGTCGGCGAGCGCCTTGAAGAGGCCCTGGTTGTTCTGGTCGGTGAGGCCGAACTCCGGCTTCGGGCGGCCGAAGAAGGTGCCGACGAAGTTGCCCGCGTCGTTGTAGTCACCGGTCCAGCCGAGCAGGTGGATGTCCTGCTTGCTGTTCTGCTGCACGTCGTCCTTGTACCCGCCGTTCCACGACTCGGCGACCGGCTGCACGTTGATGCCGATGGCCTTCAGGTCCTCGGAGATCGCGGTGTAGGTGTCGGCCGGGTTCGGCATGTAGGGCCGGGTGACCTCGGTCGGGTAGTAGAACTTCAGCGTCATGCCCTCGGCGCCCGCCTGCTTCAGCAGGTCCTTGGCCTTGGCCTGGTCCCAGTCGTACTTGGCGACGTCGTCGGTGTAGCCGGTGATCGCCTTCGGCACGAACTCGGTCGCGACCTCGGAACCCTCGGCCAGCTTGGACTTCACGAACTGCGCCCGGTTGATGCCGTAGGCCAGTGCCTTGCGGACCCGCGGGTCGGCCAGCTTCGCGCCGTTGGGGCCGCCCTGGTTGATGCCGAGGTAGAGCACGTTGAACGACGGGCGGATCAGCACCTGCTCGCCGTCGTTGCGCAGCAGCCCGTAGTCGGCGGGGGCCGGGAAGTCGTAGCCGTTGATGTCACCGGCCTTGAGCGCCTGCTTGCGGGCGTTCTCGTCCGGGATCACCTTGAACACGAGCTTGTCCAGCTTCGCCGGCTGCGGCATCGTGCTGGTCTCGTTGCGCACCAAGGTGATCTGGCCGTTGCCCTGGTCCCAGCCCTCGAACTTGAACGGGCCGGTGCCGGTCGGGTGCTTGTAGCCGTACTCCGGGTACGTGATCGACGTGCCGGAGCCGGTGACCTTGTCCGCGTTGTACTTCTGCAGCGCGGTGGGGCTCTGGATCGCGAACGACGGCAGCGTGAACGCGGCCGGGAAGGCGCCCTTCGCGCGGTTCAGGTTCAGAACCGCGGTGTGGTCGTCCTTCGCCTCGCAGCTCTTGTAGACCGGCTGGCCCTTGGTGGTGCCCTCGTTGTGCGCGAAGCCCTCGAAGACGTCGCCGTAGTAGATCATCTGGCTCTGGGCGGTGGCGCCCTTCATGTTGTACCAGCGATCGAAGTTGAAACAGACGGCCTTGGCGTCGAACGCGGTGCCGTCGCTGAACTTCACGCCCTGCTTGAGGTCGAAGGTCCAGGTCTTGCCGTCGTTGCTCGGCGTCCACTTCGTGGCGAGCGACGGGGCCAGGTCCGCGGTGCCCGGCTTGTTCTGGATCAGCGTGTCCAGCATCTGCCGGGTGATCCGGAAGGTCTCGCCCTCGTCGTTGAAGATCGGGTCGAACATCTTCGGGTTGCCGGTGTTGCCGAAGACCATGGTGCCCCCGGATCCACCGCCTCCGGCCTCGTCGCGCTTCGATTCCGCACACGCGGACAGCGAGACCGCGAGCGCGCCCGCGAGCCCGATCAGAGCTGCCCGGCGTGTTCGGGTCAGCCGCAATTGCTGCATCTGGCACCCCTTGGGAATGTTCGGTGTCTCGAAATTCACCGTCGGCGGTCAGTTCGGGAAGACCAGTGCGATCGGTGTGTTCGGTGACACTAGCGGCAACTCGGCCTCCGCTTAAGCACGTGAGGTTACGATCGCGCTACGTAAGGCCCAAATTGACCGCAACGTGTCGGCAATTGTGCGCACTGCGTAGCGAAATCCGCCGGTTTGGTACGTTGAGTGGCGGTTTGCTCACCCAGTTGGCCTAAGCGGGCGGGTTGTCCGTTCCGGGTGCCGTGGATGTTCCGGAACTCCTCCGGGCCCCTGGCGCACTGCCCGTGAAGGGCACGGAAACAGCCCGAATGTACTCGAGTTTCCAGTGCTCGCGCATTCCGCGCAATAGCCCTTTTCGCTGGTGGCAAACCGAGGTCGAGCGCGGATTCCGGTTGTTCAGACCAGCTGGTCCGCCGCCTCGCGAGTGCCGTCCACGGCGAACCAGCCGCGTTCGAACAACTGCCAGCGCCGCAGTTCGGCGCGCGCCTGCTCGCCGTCCCGGGCGACCGCCCTGGACAACCGTTCAGCCTCGGTGCCGCCCTCGATCCAGCACAGCCGCGACAGCCGGGACCGCACCGCCCGGCGTCCACTCGACACGCCTTCCAGCACCAGCACCTCAGGCACCTCGACGGGCACCAGCTCGCCGGGCCGCGGCGTGCCGGAGGTCCAGTCCACCCGGCGGTACTCGCCGGGGCGGCCTTGCGCCAGCGGCTCCAGCACCCCGGCCTCCAGCTGCGGCCACCACGCGACAGGATCGTCCCAAGTGGCGAAGGCGTCCGTGCTGACCAGCGCGGCGCGCGGCCCCAGCGCCTTGACCGCTTCGGCGGCGAGAGTGGACTTTCCGGCCCCGGACGGGCCGTCGATGGCGAGCACCCGGACGCCGCCGAGCCGGGGCGGAGCGGCGAGCAGTGCGGAGATCAGCGAACGCGTGCTGGGCTCGCTTCGGGCAGGCCGTCCACATTGTCGGGTGCGGACGTGCGCTTCTCCAGCTCGGCGATGCGGGCTTCGAGGTCGCGCTGGGTGTCTTCCAGTTCGCAGCGCAGCAGCGCGGTCTCCTCGACCGCGGTGCGCACCTCTTCCTCCAGGTGCCCGACCTCGGTCGACAGCTGCAGCGAAACCAGCGCGAGGACCACTCCGGACAGGAAGAAGACGAAGTTCGACGGGGTTTCGACGCCGGTCAGGTGCGCCACGAAGTCCGCGACCGACGGCACCACGGCGAGGATCACGACGCCGATGGCCACCACGAGCCAGATGCCGGCGTACTTCTCGCGCAGCTTGCGCCGCCGCATCATCTCGATGACGACGAACAGCACCAGACACGCGATGACGATGCTCAGTACGCGCCAGCCTGCCATGCGGAGCCTCCCTACGCGGCGTCGGAAGAATCGACGGACGGACGCCGGCGGACCAGCGCCAGCAGCAGCGCGAGCCCCGCACGGCCCAGGTACACGGCGGATTTCACCGGCGAATGGCTCGGCGTGCCGCCCGCCCGCTCCCGCATCAGGACCGGAGTTTCCTCGATCCGCAGCTTCGCCCGGATCGCCATCACGAGCGCCTCGACCGTGTCGCCGAGGTACTCGGCCGGGTAGTACGCGGCGAACAGCCGGATCGCGCGCGGCCCCATCGCCTTGAACCCGGACGTGACGTCGGTGAGCTTGTTCCCGGCCAGCTTGCTGAACACCAGGGACAGCACGACCATCGCGTACTTGCGCGGACCGACGGCCCGGTACGCGCCCTTGCCGGCGAACCGCGAGCCGATCGCGATGTCGGCGCCCTCGTCGAGCAGCCGCAGCAGCGCGCCGACCTCGTCGGGATCGTGCTGCCCGTCCGCGTCGACCTGGACCACGGCGTCGTAACCGCGCGCGACGGCGTACCGGAACCCGGTGCGCATCGCGCCGCCCACGCCGAGGTTCACCGACAGCCGGGCCACCTTGACGCCCGCGGCACGGGCGAGTTCGGCGGTGCGGTCGTGCGAACCGTCGTCGACGACGAGCACGTCCATCCCCGGCAAGGACTGCTTGACCTGGGCGAGCACCGACGAAACGCTGTCCTGCTCATTGAAGGCCGGCATCACGATGAGCACGCGGCGGGTGCTCACGAGTGTGCTGGACACGACAGCCACCATAACCGCTCACTCCCCGTGCGGAGTGCTAGCCCCGGGCGCGGCGGCGGATCCGGTGACCCCGGACTGCCCCGCGATCTCGTAAATCGTCGCGTCCGAGTTGCGGAAGACGACCCGGAACATCGGGCCCTCGGTGATCCGCGCCACGCCGACCGACTCGATCGCGTTGTCGGCGGCGAGGCCCTTGCCCTGGATCACGTAGCGCACCTTCAGGTCGGTGAGGTCTTTGCGGACCTGTGGGTACTTGTCGACTTTGTCGACCCACGCGCTCAGATACGCGGCCTTGGTGTTCGCGTCCGCGCCGTAGTAGTTCCACTCGACCGGCATCACCCCGGACAGCGCGTACATCCAGGCCGAGCCGTCGGCCTTGTTGTTCATCACATGTTCGCCGGGCACGGTGTGCTGGCCGAGCCACGCGTACGCGGCTTCCTCGCCTTTGGACACCGTCGGCCCGTCCTTGTAGGTGGTCGCCAGGCGCACCGCGTTGCGTCCGATGTAGCCGCCCCCGCTCAGCCCGCCGAGCACCACGGCCAGCAGCAGCACCGCGATCCCGGTGAGCGCGACCGGCTTCAGCTTCACCCGCGGCTGCATCTTGCGGACCATCCAGGCGACGGCGGTGTGCGCGAACTCGCCGAACGCCACCGCGCCGGCGAGCGGCACGAGCGCCGCGATCCGCCAGTGGTCGTTGTAGAAGACGCTCGTGACCGTCTGCACGATGCCGGACTCGAGCGCCACGGTGACCATGAACAGACCGCCGAACACGATGTACGCGCCGACCATCCACATCATCCGCCGGTGGCGCACCATCAGCACGATCCCGATGAACGCGGGCACGCCGACCCACCACTGCGGGAACTCCGACATCGGGGAGAAGGTGAGCGTTTCGCCGAGGCCGCCGGCGAGCGTGGCTTCTGGAGCCCAATGCGCGCTCGTCACGCCGCTCGCGTTGTAAAGCGACGGCAGCACAAGCGGGACGCCGAGAACAATCGCCAGCCCGACGGTCGCGATGAGCGAAGGGGCGCTGCGCCGCCATTCGATCTTTTCGTAGCGGAACAGCACCGCCAGCAAGATCAGCAGGAAGTACCCGACGAGCACGAACACGACGCTGGTGTGCAGGCCGCACAGCCCCGCGACACCGACGCCGATCGCGACCGGGCCCGCGATGCCGTCCGGCTTCAGCAGGTACCGCGCGAGCACGAGCATCGCCGGGATCAGCGCGACGCCCGCGACGTACGGCCACAGTGGACCGCGCCACAGCGAGTCGTACGGGAACGCGCTGAACCACGTGGTGACCGCGGCGGCCGCGGCGGCGCCCAGCGCGGGCATGCCCCACACGCGGCACAGCGCGGCGACACCGACCGGCACGGTGAAAATCACCGCGAGCGCGGCCAGGTTCAGCGTGGGCATCATCGCGAGCCCGCCCTTGCCGAAGACCAGCGAGAGCAGCGCGTGATAGGTGTCGGGATAGAAGTAGTTGGTCTGGTTCGGCAGGTTCGCGATCGTGCCCACAGTGGACGGCCGGGCGTCGCCGTGCTCGGCGATCCAGCGGATCAGGTTGCCGTGGAACGGCGCGTCCCAGCCCTGCTGGACGGTGTTGATCCCGTTGCTGCCGCGCAGGAAAGTGACCGCGCCCACGGCCATGCCCGCGGCGACGCCGACCGCCATCACGACGTGGTCGCGCAGCGGGAGCTTCGGCAGTTCGTCGACGGTCCAGTCCGGGTGCCGGCGCGCGCGCAGCCGTTGCACCCCGAACGCGAGGCCGAAGCCGGCGACCGCGAGGACCAGCGTCCAGAGCGCGACCGACAGCATCGTCCAGCGGATGCCGAGCCCGCCGAGCACCGGGACGCCGAGCGCCACGACCCCGAAGGTGAGCAGCGGCGCGGTGGCCGCGAGAGTCCATCCGCGCAGCCGGATGGCGGCCCCGAAGACGAGCCCGGGCACCCAGAATGCGAGCAGCACCAGAAGAACGTTCATCGAATTCGCGGTCCAAACCTGATCGGCATTTTACCTTCGCCGCACACCGACGCCGGCGGCTGCGAAGTCACACTACTGCGGCGCTATGCCGACGTTTCACGGGAGTCGCCCGCGGACGAATTAGCGAGAACGAATGTGAGCACGACCGCAAGGCCAGCCATTGGCGCGGCGGCGAGCGCGATCACCGCGCGCAGCACCGTGTCGCCCGGCACCGCCAGCAACAGCACCGAAGCGGTGGCCGCGACCACCGCCCAGGTGATCAACACGTGCCTGGCCTGGGCGCGCGCGACGAGCACGGCGGTGAGCAATTGCATCGGCACCAGCAGCACCGAGGACCACACGAGCCCGGCCACCGCCCAGCCGTCCACCTGGTAGCCGGGACCGTTGACGAACCGCACCGCCCACGGGCCGATCAGCATGCCGACCAGCGCGCCGAGCGCGGCCAGCGCGAGCGAGGCGAACGTGCCGAGCAGCAGCACGCGGCGCAACCGGTGCCGTCCGGCCTCGCTGGTGGAAAGCCGTACGACGAACGGCACCGCAAGCGATTGCACCGGCCCGATCAGGGTCAGCGGCAACCGCGCGATGACCAGCGCGGCGAAGACCGCGCCGAGCCGTTCGCGGTCGCCGCCCGGCGCGAGCAGGCCGACCAGCGCGGGATAACCGGTGATGACGCTCGCGGTGAGCGCGGCGCCGAGCAGCAGCATGAGCATCCGGCGGACGGTCACCGCCCAGCCGTCGCCTTCGGCGCGGACGTCGAGCAATCGCCAGCCCTGACGGACGAACAGCAGCCAGGCGAACGAACCCGCGGCGACCGCCAGAGCGAGCGGCACCAGCTGGTAAGCCGTCGCGACGACCAGCAGGCCCAGCACCAGCGCGCGGACCGCCGGTTCGGCGACCACGAGCCAGGCGAAATGTTTCACCTGATGTTGCCCGATCAGCAACCCGCGAATGCCGAACTGACAGGCGAACGCGACGCCGCCGGCCAGCACGATCAGCGCGAGTTCCCAGGTGCCGTGGAAAAGCCGGTCGTTGATCGGCGGAACGAGCAGCGCGAGCCCGAACGCGGCGGCCACCGCGGCGGCGGTGGCGACGGCCCGAAGCGCGCCGCGGCCGGCCAGTCCACCGGTGAGCGCGGCCACCGCGGACTGCCGGGAAAGTTCTTGCTCCAGCGGGGAAAGCGCGCTGCCGAGGCCCATCAGGAGGCCCCAGAAGGTGACGAAAGTGGCGTACTGGTCCGGCGGGAGAAGCCGCGCGCAAGCGACCGTGAGGACGTATCCGAGGATGATCGACACGATCAGCGAACCGCCGAGTTTTCCAGCGGTGCGGTGGGTGTCGCGGACGACGCCGTTGGCCGTCTCTCCGGTGCCGGTCACGCTCATCGGCGCCGCAGCCGTGCGCGCAGCGCGAGATACAGCCCGCGCAGCACCCCGAGCCGAAGCCGGTCGCGAACACCGGCAGCAGGGTGCTGACCGCGCGCGCTTCGGCGTTGGTGGCCCCGCACTTCTTGACCACCCCGGCGGCCGCGACGCTTCCGGCCACGCCGAGCGCGGCGGCCGTCTTCGGCTTTTTCACGGCCAGTCCCACGCCGACCGCGCCTACTGCGAGCGCACCGAACAACGCGTTTCTCGCTGGACCGGGTGAACCTAGATAGGAATCGACATAGGTCGTCCCGCGAAAAAATGACTGTGCGTAGAACTTTTTGAACGAATCGCGCCCGTGGTAGATCGCGGAGAACTGCGGGGCCAGGAAAATGCGCGAACGTTCGGCGATCCAGCGCAGCATGCGGGTGTCGTCGCTGGCGAGCCGGACGTCGTCGAACAGCGATTCGAACGCGGCGGCCGAACCCTCCAGCAGGTCGCGGCGCGCGCAGAAGAACGTGGTGCCCTTGGGGTAGACGTCGAACTCTTCGATGCCGAACGACGTCAGCTTCGGGTCCTGGAAGTACCGCCGCCAGCCGATGGTGACGAGGCCGGCCATGAAGCCCGCGTAAGGATTGTGCTCGGAGGCGACGTGGATGTGGCCGTTCCAGACCGCGCGCTCCGGGTGCTCGGTGAGCTGCTCGCGCAGGAAGGAAAGGCTGCCTTCGTCGACGATGACCCGGCTGTCCAGCAGCATCAGCCAGTCGCCGGACGCCTTCGCCATCCCGGCGCGGCGCGCCTCGAACCGGCCGCTGTTGGGCTGGGTCAGCACGGTGATCCCGTACTTTTCGCGCAGCCCGGCGAGCCGCCGCGGCGTGCCGTCGGTGCTCCCGTCGTCCACGACGAGCACCTCGACCGGCCACCGAGCCGCCTCCGCGGAGGCGATCAGCGCGCCCACGCTGCGGTCGATCCAGTCCTGTTCGTTGTAGACCGGAATCACGACGCTGAGCGACGGGAGGAGCGGGTTCGCACTCACGCGGCGAGGCTACCCTGTACTTGGCGAGCCGGGATGCCCAGTATCCTGGCCGCCGTCGTTGACCTTAAGGTGATTGGGCATCCACGGTGATTTCCTTCATTGTCGGCACCACCGCGGAACTGATCAAGATCGCGCCGGTCTTCCACCGGATCGCCGAGCGCGGCGCGACGCCGAAGCTCTGGTTCACCGCACAGCACGTGGACGAGGTAGCCGACGTACTGGCGGATCTGCGGCTGCCGGAACCGGACTTGTGGTTCGTGCCGCGTGCGCAGGCGCACAACCTCGAATCCCCGGCGCAGGTACCGGGCTGGGCGGCGCAGGTCATGCGCACCGCGTGGAGCCGCCGCGCCGAACTGCGCGCCCGCCTGACCGAGGACGGCCGCCCGCCGCTGGTGCTG
Source organism: Amycolatopsis sp. WGS_07 (assembly GCF_045278895.1). Classification (NCBI taxonomy): domain Bacteria; kingdom Bacillati; phylum Actinomycetota; class Actinomycetes; order Pseudonocardiales; family Pseudonocardiaceae; genus Amycolatopsis; species Amycolatopsis sp. WGS_07. Next base: position 2,389,070 of record NZ_CP136053.1, read on the forward strand.
GTGCACGGCGACACGTTCACCACGCCGTACGGGGCGTTGATCGGCAAGAAGATCCTGAAGGCCCGCGTCGGGCACATCGAGGCGGGCACGCGGTCGGGCAGCATTCTGTCGCCGCTGCCGGAGGAACTGAACCGCAAAATCGCCGGAAAGCTCGTGGACATCCACTTCTCGCCGAGCGAGCGCGAGGTGCACAACCTCCGCAACGCGCGCGGCGTGGTGGTGAACACCGAGGCGAACACCGCGATCGACTCGATGCGCCAGGTCATCGACCAGCCGCTGGACGTACCGGGCCTGCCGGAGAAGTTCGGACTGGCGACGCTGCACCGGTTCGAACTGGTGTCGCGCGCGGACAAATACCGTGAGGTACTCGAAATCCTGCGCGAGCAGAGCCGCGAGATGCCGATCCTGTACCTGGCGGGCGCGCCGGAGCGGGAGAAGATCCGCGCGCTGGGGCTGGACAATCTGTTCGACGACAAGTTCATCGCGCAGCCGAAGATGCGGTACCTGAAGTTCCTGCCGCTGGTCGCGCGCGCCGAGTACGTGGTCACGGATTCCGGCGGGCTGCAGGAGGAATGCGGGTATCTTGGCCTGCCATGCGCGGTCCACCGGGCGCGCACGGAGCGGCACGTGGGGATCGGCGAGAACGTCATGCTGACCGAGATGCGCGGGGATCTGCTGCGGGAATTCCTGGCCACGTACCAGAATCGGCGCGGGGAGTCGTGGATGGACAAGTACCACCCGTCGGACATCGTGGTGAACTCGTTGGCACAGCTGGGTTACTGCTGAATCTTTGGCGCCGGCTTCGCCGTCGCGTGCGGGATCGCCTTTAGTCGGCGTCTGACGGAGCTGCGCACCCGGCCCGGGGGCCGTGCACGCAACTCCGTCAGACGCCGACGCGATCCCGCGGTTGGGTTGCGTCGGTATTCGGGGGCAAAGAAACTACAACGCTCGACGCCCGGACAGCGCGCGCCCCAACGTCAGCTCATCCGCGAACTCCAGATCCCCGCCCATCGGCAACCCAGACGCCAGCCTCGTCACCGACAGCCCAGGGAAATCGCGCAGCATCCGCACCAGGTACGTCGCCGTCGCCTCGCCCTCGGTGTTCGGATCCGTCGCGATGATGATCTCGCGGACGTCCGCCTCGCCGATGCGCTTCAGCAGCTCTCGCATCCGCAGCTGTTCCGGCCCGATGCCGGACAGCGGGTCCAGTGCGCCGCCCAGTACGTGGTAGCGGCCCTTGAACTCGCGGGTCCGCTCGACCGCCAGCACGTCCTTCGGCTCCTCGACGACGCAGATGACCGTGAGGTCACGACGCTCGTCGCGGCAGATGCGGCACGTTTCCTGTTCCGAGACGTTGCCGCAGATCTCGCAGAACTGCACGCCCTCCTTGACCTTGCCCAGCACGTCCTGCAGCCGCGCGATGTCCGCGGGGTCGGCGGCCAGCAGGTGGAACGCGATGCGCTGGGCACTCTTCGGACCGACGCCGGGCAAGCGGCCCAGTTCGTCGATCAGGTCCTGGACGACACCCTCGTACAAGTGTCAGCCGCCGAAGCCGAGGCTGCCGAGGTCCGGCATGCCGCCGCCGAGGCCGCCGGCCAGCGGGCCCAGTTTCTGCTCGGTGAGCTTCTGCGCGCTCGCCGACGCGTCGCGGACCGCGGCGACCACCAGGTCGGCCAGGGTTTCCACGTCGTCGGGGTCGACCACCTTCGGGTCGATGACGAGGCTCTTCAGCTGGCTGTCGCCGGACACCGTCGCGGTGACCAGTCCGCCGCCCGCGGTGCCGGTGACCTCGGTGTTGGCGAGTTCTTCCTGGGCCTCCACCAGCTTCTGCTGCATCTGCTGGGCCTGCTGCATGATCTGCGACAGGTCGAAGCCGCCGCCGCCGGGTTGCACCATGATCGCACTCGGTCCTTCCGCGTTTGGGTGTTCTCTCCCAGCCTAGCCGCGTGCCCGGCGAGTCCGTCCTGGCGGCACGCGTGTGCTGTGGCACCGTGGTCGCGTGCGAGCGAAGACACTCCCGCTGCTGACCGGCCTCATGCTGCTCACAGCGTGTTCCGGCGGCGGTTCGACGCCTCCGTCACCGGCCGCCGCGCCGACGTCCTCGGCTGGTTCGGCGAGCCCGAGCCCGTCGTCGTCCAGTCCGCCACCGCCGCCGTCCTCCTCCTCGAGCCCGCCGTCGACGTCCGCGGTGCCGCCGGTCGGCTCGGGCAAGGTCGTGGTGCTCGATCCGGGGCACAACGGCGGCAACGCGGCGCACCCCGGCGAGATCAATCGGCAGGTGCCCGCCGGGCGCGGGCAGACGAAGCCGTGCAACACCACCGGCACGTCGACCAACGCCGGGTACCCGGAGCACGCGTTCACCTTCGCCGTTGCCAAGGAGATCGGGAACGCGTTGGCGGCCAAGGGAATCAAGGTCGTCTACACGCGGCAGAACGACTCCGGCGTCGGCCCGTGCGTCGACGAGCGCGCGCGGATCGGCAACAACGCGAACGCCGACGCGGTGGTGTCGATCCACGCCGACGGCTCCACTTCGCCGACCGCGCACGGCTTCCACGTCGCGTACTCGGCGCCGCCGTTGAACGCGGCGCAGGGCGAACCGTCGCTGAAGCTCGCCCGCACGATGCGCGACGGAATCCGCGACGACGGCTTCGCCACGTCCACTTACATCGGTTCGGCGGGCCTTTCGCCACGAAACGATCTGGGCGGGCTCAACCTGTCGACCCGCCCGTCGGTGCTCGTGGAGTGCGGCAACATGCGCAACGCCGACGAGGCGAGCCAGATGTCGTCGGCAGCGGGCCGGCTGCACTACGCGCAGGCCATCGCGAAGGCGATCGAGGCTTACCTAGCCAGCTCCTGAGAGCCGAAAGGGCTACTGAGCGGACAGAACACCGGACACTGTCTTCTCCCTTGATCGGTCCCGACTTACCGTCGCTGGGGACCTGTCGAGGAGGCGCCGGTGGCAACATCACTCCGAGGACGACTGGTACGGCTGCTGGCCGTGACAGCCATGGCGGGCACTCTCGTGTCGACGGGAATCGCCGAAGCGGCTCCACAGACAGTGACCGTCGGGCAGGCGCGGTTCGAAGTCCTGTCGCCGACGCTCATCCGGACCGAGTACGCGGGTGACGCACACTTCGTCGACGCTGGCACGTTCAACGCGATCGGCCGCGACAGCTTCACCAAGACTCCTTACACCGCAACGAAACGCGACGGCTGGCTGACCATCCGGACCAGCGCCGTCCAGCTGCGCTACAAGCTCGACTCGGGTGAGTTTTCCGACGACAACCTCACCGTCCAGCTGCGCACTGGCGGTCAGGACGTCACCGCGCGGCCCTGGACCGGCAAGCCAGCCTGCGCGTTCGGGACGCTCTGTGAGGCGGAGCAACTGCAGCTAGCCGGTGTCGGCTCAGCCAGCGACCATCGCGGCTACACCGGCGACGGTTTCGCAGCGGGCTTCATCAACCCTGGCGACGGTCTGGCCTTCCGCGCCACCGCCCCGTCCGCCGGTGATTACCAGCTGGATCTGCGCTACGCCAACGGAACCGGCGGCGACGGACAGCACACGACCCGCACGCTCACCGTCCTCGTGGACGACGCCGCACACACCGTCACGCTGCCAGCCACCGCTGACTGGGACACCTGGGCCCTCGCGACCGTGCCGATCACCCTGCCCGCTGGACAGCACCAGGTGACCGTCAAGCGCGGCACCGCCGACTCGGGCAACGTCAACCTCGACAGCCTCGCCGTGGTCAACACCGGTGCCGCGTATCCGCAACCCGTCCCGCCAGCGCCGACGCCGTGTGCGTTCGGCGTTCTCTGCGAGGCCGAGCAAGGCGCGCTGTCCGGCGGCGCGCATCCGGCCAGTGACCACGACGGACACTCCGGCAAGGCCTTCCTCGCCGGAATGGAACGAATCGGCGCGTCCGACACGCTGACGGTCACCGGCGTTCCTGCCGACGGTTCCTACGATCTGCAACTGCGCTACGCCGACGCGACTCAGCCGACCTCGCTGACCGTTCAAACCACCAACCTCACGCTGCCGCCGACCAGCAGCTGGAATTCGTGGCGTACCAAGGCAATTCCGGTCCAGCTCAAGGCCGGAACCAACACCGTCAAGCTGTCCTGCCCGGACACGAACTGCCACGTCAACCTCGACACCGTCGCCGTCACCGCCCCGCATTCGGTACTACTCGCCCCGCACGCGCCGCTCGGCGGCTACCGACGAGGCCTCGACGGCGTGGACGGCAGCGCGGTCTCCGCACCCGGAATCCTCTACCAGGACGGCTGGTCCCTCCTCGACGACACCGTATCGGCGCTGTACGACCCGCGCACCAAGGTAGTCACCCAGCGCCCCGGCAACCAGCCCTACCAGGACGGATACGTCTTCGCCTACGGCCAGAACTACGGCCGCGCGCTGCAGGAACTGGCCCAGCTGACCGGTCCATCGCTGCTGCTGCCCTGTTGGGCCTACGGCGTTTGGTACTCCGAGTACTACGACCGCACCGCCGCCGACTTCCAGCAAACGATCGTGCCGAAGTTCCGTTCGCAGCACGTGCCGCTCGACATGCTGGTCGTCGACACCGACTTCAAATCGCCGGACCGGTGGAACGGCTGGGAAATCGACCCGACGCGGTTCCCCGATCCGAAGGCGTTCTTCCAGTGGGCGCACGACCAGGGCCTGCACACCACGCTGAACATCCACCCGAGCATCCGCGCCACCGACCCGCAGTTCCCGGCGGCGCAGGCAACCGCGAAGGGCAAACTCCAACCCGGTTGCGGAAACGACTGCTACATCTTCGATTTCGGCGATCCCGACCAGTTGCGCGCCTACTTCGACCTGCACCGGACGATGGAACAGCAGGGCAACGACGTCTGGTGGCTCGATTGGTGTTGCGACGGCTCGAAATCCAGCCTCCCCGGCGTCACCCCGGACGCGTGGATCAACCAGCAATACGCCGAACACGGCGGCTTCGCTTTCTCCCGCGCCTACGGCTCGCTGCAAGCCGGTGGATACAGCTCGCCAACCGCAGTGCCGACCGGGCCGTGGGCGGACAAACGCACCACACTGCACTTCACCGGCGACACCATTTCCGACTGGGCCACGCTGGCTTTCGAGGTCGGCTACACGCCCGGCGAATCCGCGGCGACCGGCCTGGCTTCGGTGAGCCACGACATCGGCGGCCACACCGGTGGCCTGCAGCAGCCCGGCACGGAACCGGGTAGCACCAAGCTGCCGGACGATCTGTACGCGCGCTGGGTGCAGTTCGGCACGTTCCAGCCGATCGACCGGCTGCACTCCAACCACAGCGACCGGTTGCCCTGGCAATACGGGCCAGCCGCCGACGCGTCAGCGACGAAATTCCTGAACCTGCGCGAAAACCTCGTCCCGTACACGTACACGCTCGCGCAGCAGGCCACCGCGACCGGGATGCCGATCGTGCGGCCGCTGTACCTGCAGTACCCGGGCGAGCAGGAGGCCTACGCCCAGGCCGGCGGAGAGTATCTGTACGGCCCGGACGTCCTGGTGGCTCCGGCGACCAGCCCCGGCACCACGGCGACCACTAACGTCTGGTTCCCGCCGGGCAACGATTGGACGGACTACTTCACCGGCAAGACCTACCGCGGCGGCACCACGGCGCAGATCACCACGGGCTGGGACACGATGCCGGTGTTCCTGCGCTCGGGCGGGATCATGGTCACGCGCAGCGGAAACGTCCCTGGCGACGCACACGATCCAGGCACCGCCGCGACCGTCACGGTGGCTGGCGGCCACAACGGCGCGTTCACCCTCTACGACGGGCAGTCGTTGCGCTACACCGAAAACGCCCACTCGGCGACGCTCACGATCGGTGCCACGCAGCGCGTCTGGACGGTCCGGTTCACCAACACTGCCGCGCCGTCCGCGGTGTACGTGGACGGACGTCGCAGCACCTGGACCTGGGACGCCGCGACCCGGACCGTGACCGTGCAGGCACCGCCGACGCAGCATCCGCTCAAGGTGGTCGTGAGTGCTAAACCCGGTTAGAACCGGCATTAGCACTCACGACGCCGTACTTGCCTGGCACCGCGGCTGGGCAGGCCTGGTGAGTGTTCGCGCCGGTCCTAACCGGCGCGAACACTCACGACGTCCTCAGTCCAGCGGGCGAGCGCCGAGGTGGTCGGACAGCAGCTTGCGCGCGATCTGCTCCGGGTCCTCCTCCGCGGGCGGCGGCGGAGGCGGCGGGACCGGGCTGGAGTCCTCGGAGTAGATGTCGTCGTCCTCGTCCGAGGGTTCGGGCGGGAGCGGGATGTCCGGTTCGCTCGTCGTCACGCGGGGACGGCTCGGTGCTTCCGCCGGCTTCGGAGGGGCAGACGGAGCAGCGGCGGCCGGGGGCTGCGCGGCCGCGGACGGACGGGTGAAGGACCGTTCCGGAGCCGGTGCCGCGACCTGCTGCCGAGGAGCCTGCCGCGCCGGAGCGGCGGCCGGGGCCGCGCCGTGCACGCAGCGCACCTGCCATTCGCCGCCGAGCACCTCGCTCAGCCCGGCCGCGATCTTGCTCGCGTTGCCCTGGTCGCTCAGCCGCCGGGCGAGCGGTTCGGACTTGTGCGTCAGCGTCACCGCCGAACCGTCCACCTCGGCGACCGTGGCCTGGGTGAGCATCGCTTCGAGCGCGCGACCGCCGGTGAACTTCCGCAGCGACGCCAGCAGCTGCGGCCACTTCTCCCGCACCTTGGCCGCGTCGATCCCACCCGCCGGGGCTTCCGCCGCAACCGGAGCGGGAGCCTCCTCAGCAGGAGCCGGAGCAGGCGTTTCAACGGGAGCCGGGCGGCTGACCTCCGGCCGCGCCGGACGCGCCGGTTCTTCAGCCGGACGAGTCGGAGCCTCCGCCGCCGGACGAGCCGGTGCGGCAGGAGCTTCCTGCGCCGGACGCTGCGAAGGCCGCTGGAACCGAGCCGGAGCCTCCGCCGGAGCAGCGGAAGCGGCCGGGGCGGTCGCGGGGGCAGCAGCGGGACCAGCGGGAGCGGGCGCGCCAGCCGGACGCCGCTCCAGCCGTTCGATCCGCGCCAGCAAAGCCTTCTCCGCCTCGGTGACCGACGGCAGCAGCATCCGCGCACAGAGCAGTTCGAGCACGAGCCGCGGCGACGTCGCGCCGCGCATCTCGAGAAGTCCACTGTGGACGATATCGGCGTAGCGGGACAGCGTGGCCGGGCCGAGCTTGTCGGCCTGCTCGGTCATCCGCTTCAGCTCGTCGTCCGGCGCGGCGACCAGCCCGCGTTCGCCCGCCTCCGGGACCGCGCGCATCAGCAGCAGGTCGCGGAGCCGGTCGAGCAGGTCGGTGGCGAAGCGGCGCGGGTCGTGCCCGGCGTCGGCGAGTTTCTCGACCGTGCCGAACACTTCGGCCGGGTTGTCGTTCGCGAGTCCGTCGACCACCGCGTCGATCAGCGCGGTGTCCGTGACGCCGAGCAGCGACACCGCCCGCGAGTACGTGACGCCCTCCGGACCGGCCCCGGCGAGCAGCTGGTCCAGCACCGACTGGGTGTCCCGGGCCGAACCGCCGCCGGCGCGGATCACCAGCGGGTACACCGACGCTTCGACCGTCGCGCCCTCGGCGGCGACGTTGCGCTCCAGCAGTTCCCGCATCGAACTCGGCGGGATCAGCCGGAACGGATAGTGGTGCGTACGCGAGCGGATGGTGGTGAGCACCTTGTCCGGCTCGGTGGTGGCGAAGATGAAGATGAGGTGCTCTGGCGGTTCTTCGACGATCTTCAGCAGGGCGTTGAAGCCCTGCGTGGTGACCATGTGCGCCTCGTCGATAATGAACACGCGGTAGCGCGATTCGGCGGGCGCGTAGAACGCCTTGTCCCGCAGTTCGCGCGCGTCGTCCACCCCGCCGTGGCTGGCCGCGTCGAGTTCGGTGACGTCGACGCTGCCTGGGCCTTCCGGCGCGAGCGCGCGGCACGAGTTGCACTCGCCGCACGGATCCGGGGTCGGGCCTTTGGCGCAGTTCAGCGAGCGGGCCATGATCCGCGCGCTCGACGTCTTGCCGCAGCCGCGTGGCCCGGAGAACAGGTACGCGTGGTTGATGCGCCCGGCGGCCAGCGCCGTGCGCAGCGGTTCGGTCACATGCTCCTGGCCGACGACCTCGGCGAAGGTCGCCGGACGGTACTTCCGGTACAGCGCGAGAGCCACGTGCCCGAGACTACAGTGAGCGGGGTGAGCCCCTCCCGTTCCGGTCGCGGCCGTGCGCCGAGCGGCCCGCGGCCGGGCATTTACCCGGTGCGGTTCGGGACCGCGGAGCTGCTGCGCGACGCCGATCGGCCGAACGCGTGGATGCTTTCGGTCGGCGGAGTAGCGCAGTCCTACGTCGACCTCGACGACCCGACGAACCTGGAGTTCGACTACGTGCGCCGGCTCGGCGATCTGGTCGACTTCCTTCCGCCGGGACCGCTCGACGCGCTGCACGTCGGCGGCGCGGGCTGTTCCCTGCCGCGTTACGTCGCCGCGACGCGACCGGGTTCGCGGCAGCTGGTGTTCGACGCCGACGAACCGCTGATCAACCTGGTCCGCGAACAGCTTGAGCTGCGCAGCGTCCCGAAGCTGCGAGTACGGATCGAGGACGGTCGCGCGGGCGTGCGCAGCAGGCACGACGCGTCAGCGGACCTCATCGTGATCGACGCCTTCGAACGCGCGACGCTGGCCGGCGGCTTGGCGACCGTCGAGTTTGTGACCGACGTGGCCCGCGTGCTGCGACCAGGCGCTTCGATGCTGGCGAACATCTCCGACGGCCCCGGCCTGCCGTTCGCGCGCCGGTTCTTGGCGACGCTGTCCGAGGTGTTTCCGCACGTCGTCCTGCTGGCCGAACCTGGTGTGCTGCGCGGACGTCGCTTCGGCAATCTCGTGCTGGCTGCCTCGCGGCTCGAACTGCCGACCGCGGAGCTGACCCGGCGCGCGGCGTCGTCGCCCTATCCGGCTCGAGTGGTGCACGGCGCGGAGTTGCGGCAGCTCCGGGGCAAGGCCGCACCGGTCTTCGACGCTGAATCGCTGCCCTCGCCGACACCACCAGAGGATGTGCTCGGCCTCTTCTAAAAGGGCATAAAAAGCGGGTTCCCCCCGTACCCGCCAGAGCCCGCTTATCCTTGCTGCCTTCCGGCCCTGGGGAAGTTCACAGGGTGGACGCCACGGGGGGTCCCCGCAGACGACTATAGCGGACTCGGTTGCCGCACCCGCGACCCCCGCGCCACCCCGGCCTCGACCAGGTCGAGGACCTCCCGCACGGACGCCGGGTCGCGCGCGTCGAACGGATGCACCGGGACGCCGTCGCGCACGGTCAACGCCCAGCGCACGTCGTGCAGCGGGCGGGTGAGCAGGCCGTCGAAGCAGTTCACCCCGACGACGAACGGCAGCCGCAGCCCTTCGACCGCGTCGAGCACCGGGTAGGCGTCCGCGATCCGGCGCGGGTCGACCACCACGAGCGCGGCGTCCGCCCCTTGGACGAGGTCCGGCCAGCGGAACCAGAACCGGGGCTGTCCCGGCGCGCCGAACAGGTACCGCCGCCGCTCGCCCTCGCCGAACCTGCCGAAGTCGAGCGCGGCGGTCGTTTCGCCGGCGTCGGTGCGCACCGGCGCGATGTCCGAAACGGCGTGCACCGCCGTCGTTTTCCCGGCGCCCGCCGGGCCAAGCACGAGGATCTTCACGAGTTCAGGCGAGCGCGGTGTTCTTCAACTCCTCGACCAGCGCGGGGGTCAGGACTTCGGAGGCGCGGTTGGCGAACATCGCCATCTCGTAGGCGATCGTGCCGAGGCTGGCCTGCTTGTTCGCCAGCACGCCGAGCGAGCAGCCGATGCTGATGGTGCAGACCACCAGGTACCCGCGCTCCAGTTCGACCACGACCTTGTCCGGATCGCCGAGCGGATGGCTTTCGGACACGCTCTGGGCCAGCGCGAGCATCGCCGAACAGGTCGCCGCGAGCCGGTCGGCGTCCGCGCGGTCGAGGTCCTGCGACGCGGCGATCAACAGCCCGTCCGCGGACACCGCGAGCGCGGCGATCGCGCCGGCGGTGTGCAGCGCGAAGCGGTTGACCAGCCAGTTGAAGTTCTGCGCGGCGGCGGGAACGGTCATGATCCTCCTTGATCGGCCTGCTGGGCGGTGACTTGCCGTGCTTTGGCGACGCCGTCGGAAAACGCGTCGAAGGTAGCCCGCTCGGCGGCCGGATCGCGCAACTCGCGGCGCGGCAACGGGGTACGGACGATCTGCGGGAGCTTGAGCCCGGGCGCGAGCTGCGCGCCGGGGACACGGCGGAACACGCCGTCCCGGGATTCCGGTGGCACCACGGTGAACTGATGCGTCGGCGACGGGTCCGCGGTGTCTGGTTCGGGTTCCGGGGTGTCCGGAGTGGACTCTTCGGGAATTTCCAGCGTGCCGGTAAGGGAGGCGAACTCGGGTTCCGCCGTCGGCCATTCCGGTGTCTCTTCGGGCGTCGTTTCGGCTTCGGGCTCGGGCGGATCGGTGAACCACTGGAACCCGGCTGGCGTCGGCGCGGACAGCGCGGCGATCGCGGGGGCCGGCAGCAGCACCGGCCGCGGGTCCGGCACCTGGCCCGGTTCGAAAAGCCCAGGCCCGCGACGGAAATCGACGTCGCGGGTGAACAACGCCTGCGGCACCGAAACGCGGGCCGTCACGCCACCGTCCGGAGTGGACTCCAGTGCCACGCCAAGCGAATGCCGCTGGGCGAGCCTGCCGACCACGGCCAGCCCGAGCTGCTGCCCGGACGCCGCGTCGACCGGTTCGGCGAGGCGGCGGTTCTCCTCGGCCAGCCGGTCCGCGGCCAGCCCGATGCCGTGATCGGCGATGCGCACCAGCAGATCGCCGGACGGCTGGAACTCCGTCGTGACCTCGACCGGCGACTCCGGCGGCGAGAACGCGGCGGCGTTTTCCAGCAGCTCGGCGAACAGCAGCACCAGGTCGATCCCCAGCGACGGGGCGAGCAGCGCCTCGGCCGGATCGGCGATCTTGATCCGGGACTCGTCGTCGATTTCCGCGGCGGCCGAGCGCAGCGCGGTGGCCAGTTCGATCGGGCCGCCGACCCGGGTTTCGTCGCGATTCCCGGTCACCACAAGCAGATCGTCTGCGGTGCGGCGCAGCCGGAGCGCGGCGTGCTCGACGCGGTGCAACCCGGCGAGCAACACCGGATCGTCCGCGCCGCGGGCCAGTTCCTCGACCACCGTGCGCTGCCCGGCGACCAGATTCTGCGTGCGTTTGGCCGCGCCGACCAGCAGCTGCACCCCGGCGCGACGCGAGTTCGCCTGTGCGGTCACCGCGTCCACCGCCGTGCCGCGGAGCCGGTTGAACGCGGCGGCCAGCTCGGCCAGTTCGCCGCCGGTCCCGGCGTCGAGTTCGGGCAGCAGCGGCTGCGGCGGGCCCGCTTCCGGCTCGGCGGCCTGAACCAATTCAGCGGCGGCGAGGTCGGCGGTCGAGCGCGCTTGGCCGCTCAACCGGCGCAGCGGCCGGGCGACGGATCGCGCGGCCAGCACGGACAACGCGGCAACCAGTCCGAAAAGGACAATCGCGGCACCGCCGAGGATGAACGCCGTCCGGGTCGCACTGGACGCTTTCGACGCGGCGTCGGCGGCGATCGCTCCGGTGAGCCGGGCTTCCACCGCACCGCGCTGATCGGCGAGCTGAGTACCCGCTGTGACCACATCGGACACAAACTGCGGGTCCTGTCGCGGCGCGGCGGCCAGGCGGTCGAACTGCTGAGCCGTCGCCCCCGTCTCGACCGCGGCGACCTGTGCCGCGTCCTGGTTTCCGGCCAGCCTCGCGAACTGTTCTCCGTAGACGGCGGCGCGCTGACCTGCGCGATCAACTCCGGCGGACGCGATCAGCGCGGTCACCCGGGCCGCGCGCTGCTCGTTCGCGCGCAGCAAGGCGTCAAGCTTCCGAGCCTCGGGACTGTCCGATTTGGCCAGTCCCAGTGCGTCGATCACCCCCGTGGACATGGAATCGTAGCCAGACGCGATATCAGCTACGGAAACCTGCCTTTCGATGGCGTTCTGCCGCAGTTTCGACAGTTCGCCGCCCGGGCTGAGCAGGCCGCCCGCGACGCCGTCCACCGTCTGCTGCTGCCGGACGAGCGCGGCGTTGGTGGCCGACGGATCAGCGACAAAAGCGGCCGCGAGCAGGCTCTCCCGCTGCAACTGCCCGACCAGCGCGCCCGCGCGCTGCGCCCGGGCCGCGGTGTCCGAAGTGGCCTCCGCTGTCGAGACGGCGTTGACCTGGGTAAATACGAGCGGAACAGCCGCCGCCACGACCAGGACCAGGGGAGCTACGACCAGCACGGTCACTCTCGCCTGCACAGTGCGGATTCCGAGGCGGTCGAGCAGCCGCGCAGCGGATTCGTGCGACCGGACCGAGCCGTCGCGCATCCACGTCACCTTCCGTTCCCGAGGAGTCCCGACGAGACCGAGGCGTGGAGTGCACCGAACGGGGACACCCGCAGGACGCTACTACTCTCGGTAGTACTCGTCGCGGTACGCACATGGTCGGACACCCCACGTCTGCGCAGAGCTTAGCGAGGCTCGCAAGATCTAGACAATGCCCTCTTGCCCCGTGTCGCGCCCTGACACGCTGGGGTTTTCCCGGCGAGCGGCACGCGCCGAGCACCCGGGAGAGGAGAATGACCGTTATGCGCACCGCTCCTGTCCCGGCCGACGTCGCCGCTGCCACGATCCGCCTCAAGCCACACGTCCGGTGGACGCCGCTGTTACGCACTGAAATCGACGGTCGTCCGCTGGTGCTCAAGCTGGAGCAGCTCCAGCGGTCCGGTTCGTTCAAGCTCCGCGGCGCGGTAAACGCCCTGCTCACCGGGCCCGCGCCGAAGCGCGTGGTCACCGCGTCGGGCGGCAATCACGGCCTCGGCGTCGCCACCGCCGCGCAAGCGCTGGGTATCCCCGCGGTGGTCTACGTGCCGCAGACCGTGCCCGAAGCGAAGGCCGCTGGCATCGAGGCGGCCGGTGCGAAGCTGATCCGGCACGGCGCCACGTACTCCGAAGCCGCAGCAGCCGCGCTGGCGGTCGCCGAGGAACCCGGCACCCGCTACCTGCACGCGTACGACGACGCCGACGTGATCGCCGGACAAGGAACCGCGACTGCCGAGATCGTGGCCGACGCGCCAGACGTCGATGCCATCGCCGTCGCGGTCGGCGGCGGCGGGCTGGCTTCGGGCGCGACGCTGGCCGCCGACGGCCGTCAGGTGTTCGCAGTGGAACCGGAGAATTGCCAGGCGCTGCACGCCGCCCTCGACGCGGGCGAACCGGTGGACGTCACCATCGACTCGGTCGCCGCCTCCGCACTCGGCGCGACCCGCGTCGGCGAGCTGGCCTTCGGCATCCTCAGCTCGCCGGCCGTCACGTCCGTCCTGGTATCCGACGACGAGATCCTCGCCGCGCGTGACCTGCTGTGGCGCGACTTCCGGCTCGTCGTCGAACCGGCCGCCGCGGCACCGCTGGCCGCTTGGCTCGCCGGGCGCATTCCGGCCGAGTTGCCGTGTTTTGTCTTGTGCGGAGCCAACACCTCGGTCACCTTCGCGTGAGGTCGTAGACCTTCGCGTTGCCGACCGCGGTGGCGGGGAAGTGCTGCTGGACCCAGGTCGTAACCTTCCCGATTCGGCTGCCCCGACCGCCGACGACGAAGTAGCGGATGTCCCCGCTCGCCACGTACTGCTGGAATTGCGCGAGCGTCGGAGCCGGGTCTCGGCCGCTGAACCCGCCGACCGCGAGCACCGGTTTGCCGCTGTTCAACGCGAGCCCGGCGGCCTGCATCGCGCCGGTTTCCGCGGCGGCCCACTTCGTCGTCGCGGTCTCCAGCAGCCGATCCAATGCCACATTGGACTGTTGCGGCTTGCCGAAACTGGCGCGCCGTTGCGGCCCGGACGCCGGACTGCCACCGGTATGCGCCGTCGAAGCAGTAGCCACCGTGAAGGACGCCATCCCCAGCAGCGCGGCCACGAGTGCCAGCACCGCGACGGTTCGTCGCGCAGTCCCGACCAGCAACGCGACCACGCCCAAGACGCCGAGCACCAACACGGCGTACCGGACCCACGGCTGCCAGCTCGGCGTCCGGTGCAGGAGGACAAAACTCCACGCGACCGTCGCCGCCAGCATCACCGCGAGCACCACGCGCGGCGCGAGATACGCACGGCCGCGCCACAGCTCGGTCGCGGAAATCGCCACGGTGGCAGCGATTCCCGGCGCGAGCGCGACCGTGTAGTACGGATGGATGATCCCGCTCATGTAGCTGAACACGAGCGCGCTGATCGCCGTCCAAGCACCCCACAGCACCAGCGCCGCCCGAGTACGATCAGTCCGCGGCGCACGCCGGGTGAACCACAACCCGGCCACGAGCCCGATCAACGCCGCGGGCAACAGCCAGGACGCCTCACCGCCGAATTGCTGCGTGAACAAGCGAGTCAAGCCCGCCTGGCCGTGGCCGGGCAATTTCGGCCGCGGGTCCCCACCGTGCGACTGCCCGAAAATCCGGCCAAGTCCGTTGTATCCGAAGGCTAATTCCAGCACGCTGTTATTCGACGACCCACTGATGTACGGACGATCGGCAACCGGCCACAACGCCACCGTCAGCACCCACCAACCCGCCGAGACCACCACCGCACCGGCAGCGGCGAGCAACTGCCACACCCGCCGCCGCAGCGAAGTCGGCGCGGCCACCGCGTACGCGAGCACGAACGCTGGCAACACTAGAAACGCCTGCAGCATTTTGTCGAGGAATCCGAATCCGATCGCGACACCCGCCAGCAGCAGCCACTTCGTGCTCGCCTGTTCCAGCGCTCGCACCAGAAAGTATCCGCCCGCCACGAGAAGCAGCACCAGGAACGCGTCCGGGTTGTTGAAGCGGAACATCAGCGCGGCAACCGGAGTGAGCGCGAGCAACGCCCCGGCCAGCAATCCGGCGGCTGGACCGGAAAGCCGCCGCACCGCCAGATACAGCAGGCCGACCGAACCGACCCCGGCGAGCGCGTCCGGCGCCAGCATGCTCCAGCTGGAAAATCCGAAGATCCGCCCGGATAATCCCATCACCCACAGGGAAAGGGGCGGTTTGTCGACGGTGACCACGTTGCCCGGGTCGAGCGAACCGAAGAACCACGCTTTCCAGTCCCACGTGCCCGCTTGCACGGCCATCGCGTAGAAATCATTGCCCCAGCCGGAAATCGCGACATTCGTGAGATACAACGCGGCGGTGCCCAGCAGCAGCACCGCGACCGCGGGGCGCACCCAGCGTGGCGCGACGACAGTCGTCATGCCCGTCATTCTCACGGCCCGTGCTGTGCGCGGGCTGTGAATCCTTCACGATTGCGGAAACGACGCCACGAATTCAGTACGCCCGGGCCGACTGGCGACATGCACCCGCCCGGAATGCGCGGCCACAACTGCCGCCACAATGGCCAGCCCCAGCCCGGTACTTCCAGCGGCGCGCGAACGCGAATTGTCGCCGCGGGCGAACCGCTCGAATACCTCGGGCAGGATGTCCGGCGGAATTCCCGGCCCATCGTCCACAACGGACAAAGTAGCCCAACCGTCTTGTGTGGACAATGCGGTCGTCACCGTGGTCCCGGCGGGCGTGTGGGCGCGAGCGTTGCCGAGGAGATTCAGCACCACCTGGTGCAGTTGCCCGGAATCGCCGAGCACCGTGATCGGTTCACCGGGAAGTTCCAGCAGCCACTTGTGTTCCGGGCCGGCGACGTGCGAATCGGCGACCGCGTCCGCGACCAGCCGGGACAGATCGACCGGCTCGTGCACCACCGGACGCCCGGAGTCGAGCCGGGCGAGCAGCAGCAAATCCTCCACCAGAGTCGTCATCCGCGCCGATTCGGATTCGACCCGGCTCATCGCGAACGCGATGTTCGGCGGCACCTGTTCGCCGCTGCGCCGGGTCAATTCCGCGTACCCGCGAATGGCGGCGAGCGGCGTGCGCAATTCATGGCTCGCGTCCGCGACGAACTGGCGCACCCGGCTTTCGCTGGCCTGGCGGGCCGCGAGCGCGCCGGCGATGTGGCCGAGCATCCGGTTGATCGCCGAACCGACCTTGCCGACCTCGGTCCTCGGGTCAGTGTCCACTTCGGGCACTCGCTCGGACAGCGCGACCTCGCCGCGGTCCAGCGGCAGTTCGGACACCCGGGAAGCGGTGGCGGCGAGCCGGTCCAGCGGAGCCATCGTGCGCCGGATCGTGACCGCGCCGGCGAACCCGGCGACGAGAATGCCGCCGAGCGCGACCCCGCCGAAAATGAAGCCCAGCCGCCACAACGTCTCCGTGACGCGATTCATCGGCAGCCCGATCACGGTGAACTCGCCGCGCGGCGAATAGGCCGCGACCACGCGGTACTTCCCGAGCTTCCCGGAAAGATCGACCGTGCGGCGCTGGCCGTTCGGGGCGAGGGTGAGCAGGACCCGGTCCTGGTCCGGGGTCAGCGGGATGAGGCCGAACGGGCCGATCACCTGCCCGTTGACGATTCCGTCGTGGACAGTCAGGCTGAGCGTCCCCTCCGGCTGGCCGAGCACGCGCAGCGGATCCGGCGGCAGTTTCCCCGGACCGTTGATGGGCGGGCGCGGCACGCCGTGCCGGAACCCGCGATCGCTCGCCGCCGCCAGCTGTCCGTCGAGCTGGCCGACGAGGAAACTGTTCAACGCGAGTTCGGTAACCACGCCGACCACCAGGCAGACCAACGCGAGCAGCGCCGCCAGCTGCACGATCAGCCTGCGGCGCAGGGACCACGGACGGCGGCGCTCAGCCCGCGGCGGGTTTGAGGACATATCCGGCGCCGCGCATGGTGTGGATCATCGGTTCCCGATCGGCGTCGATTTTCTTGCGGAGATAGGAAATGTACAGCTCGACGATATTGGCTTGCCCGCCGAAATCGTAGCTCCACACGCGGTCGAGGATCTGCGCCTTCGACAGCACCCGGCGCGGATTGCGCATCAGATAACGCAGCAGCTCGAATTCGGTCGCGGTGAGCGGCACCAGGTCACCGCCGCGATGCACCTCGCGGCTGTCCTCGTCCAGGGTCAGGTCGCCGACCACGAGCTGCGACCCGGTCGAACCGGAGACCCCGCCCGCCCGGCGCAGCAGCGCGCGCAGCCGCAGCGCCACCTCTTCCAGGCTGAACGGCTTGGTCACGTAATCGTCGCCGCCCGCGGTGAGCCCGGCGATCCGGTCCTCCACCGCGTCCTTCGCGGTCAGGAACAGCACCGGCAGATACGGCATTTCGGCCCGCATCCGGCGCAGCACCTCGAGCCCGTCGAAATCGGGCAGCATCACGTCGAGCACCACGGCGTCCGGCCGGAAATCGCGGCCGACGCGCACCGCTTCGGCCCCGGTGCCGGCGCTGCGCACCTCCCAGCCCTCCATCCGCAGGGCCATCGACACGAGTTCGGCCAGCGTCGACTCGTCGTCGACGACCAGCACGCGGACCGGGCTGCCGTCCGCGCGGCGCAATTCGGCCTTGCCCCGGCTCACGTTGCTCATCGTGCCATCTTCGGGGCCGGTCTTCAGGTCGAGCTGTGGCCCAGCTGTGTGTTTCCTGTGCGGCGCCGCACAGGCGTTCCCCACTTCCGGCACAGCTTCCGCACAGCGCTCGGCCCGACTCTCGGAAGGGACAAGCGCGAACCTTTCCGGAGGAGACCATGACGACCGATCCAGCAGAGGGCGCGACCTGGGGAGAGCAACCCGCTCCCGCACCCGGCGGCGGCCAGGGGAAGTCGTGGTCGGGTCGCAAAACCGCGATCGCGGCCGGGGTCGCGGTGGTGATCGCGGTCGGCGGCGGGCTGGCGATCTGGGCGGGCACCAGCGGTAATGACGCGTCCGCACAGCAGGGCCCCGGCGGATTCGGCGGACCGGGCGGCCCCGGCGGGTTCGCTGGACGCGGCGGCGGGATGACCGTGATGCGCGAGGCGTTGCACGGCGATTTCGTGGTGGCCGATCAGTCCGGCGGGTACACCACCGAGCGGATGCAGACCGGGACGATCACCGAACTCAGCGCCACGTCGGTGACCCTGACGAGCAAGGACGGCTACAAGCAGACGTACACGCTGGATTCGGCTACCGCGAAGACCGGTTCGCCGAAATCCGGCGACAACGTCACGGTGATCGCGAAGGTGCAGGGCACCACCGCCACCGCGACCTCGCTCGGCGAAGCCCAGCAGTTCGGCAACGGACAACCTCGCCGCCGCAATTAGCCCGAGGAGGGGACCTTGAGAGAATTTCTCAAGGTTCCCTTCGCAGCGGGTGAGGAGGCGGTCGTGAAGCGGTGGATCACGCTGGCTTGCGGTGTGGTGTTGGTGCTCGTCGGCGCGGTGTGGGTGCTGCAGGGCGTCGGCGTGCTGACCGGCAGCTTCATGACCGGGCAGAAGCTGTGGTTCCTGATCGGGCTGGTCGCGTTCCTGGTCGGCGTGGTCCTCGTCGCGGCGACCACGTTCCGGAAACGCACGCGCTGACTTACTTGGTGAAAATTTCGAACACCGGGTAGCCCGGCGCGATCTCCAGCAGCTTCTCTTCCGGAGCCTTCGCGTTCACCCCGTCGAAGAACGCGCCGACCTCGAACGCCCAGCGCTTGAGGTACGAGCGCAGCACCGCGGGCTTCTCCTCGTTGGACAGCTCGCGGTAGGTGAACGTCTGAGTGCGACGTCCGACCGTCAGCTGGCCCTCGCCCGCGGCGCGCAGGTTTCGCACCCACTGGGTCTCGCCGCGCGCCGCCACCAGGTACTGCTTGCCCTCGAACGGCAGCAGGTTCACCGGCACCTCGCGCAGTTCGCCGGACTTGCGGCCGCGGACGCCCAGCACCCGGCTGCCCCACACGCTCAGGCCGAGCTTGGTGAGCCCGCGGACGACGCCGTTGAACGCCGCCGTCGACTTGCTCGGTTCGAGGTAGCGAGTGCTGGTCATGGGTTCCTCCTCGGTTTGCGAGAGCAGTGCTCTCTGTTGTGAACAGTGAACACCTTCGTTTGCTTCGAGTCAAGAGCAGTGCTCTCGGTTTTGCGCAGCGCTCTCAACCGAGGCACACTGATCGCATGACTGCCGCCCCCCGGACCGCCCGCGAACGGGTCCGCGCCGAGATGACCCGCGAGATCAAGGACGAGGCCCGCCGCCAGCTGGCCGAGGTCGGCGCGCACGGGCTGTCGCTGCGCGCGGTCGCGCGCGAACTCGGGATGGTCTCGTCGGCGCTGTACCGGTACTTCCCGAGCCGAGACCAGCTGCTCACGGCGCTGATCGTCGACGCGTACAACGCCATCGGCGAGGCAGCCGAGCAGGCCGACCCGCGCACCGGCGACCCGCGTACGCGCTGGCGAAGCATCTGGCGCGCGACTCGCGAGTGGGCGCGCGCGAACCCGCACGAGTACGCGCTGATCTACGGCTCGCCGATCCCGGGCTACCAAGCGCCGCAGGACACCGTCGCGCCCGCCGGACGGGTCGCGTTCGCGCTGGTCGGGGTGCTGCGCGACGCCCATCCGCACGAGCCAGCCGTCACCGCGCCGATGTCCGCGGAGCTGCGGGCGCAGGCCGATCAGCTCACTCAGTTGCTGGACCTCGACGCGCCAGCCGAGGTAGTGATGCGCGCCATAGCCGCGTGGACGCAGCTGTTCGGCGCGCTCAACTTCGAGCTGTTCGGCCAGTACGTCGGCAGTGTCGACCCGGCCGACGCGTACTTCGAGCACCTGATCGGGCAGATGGCGGACTTCGTGGGTCTGTAGTCCGGGGTAGGTTCGCCGTTGGCGCGCCACAACGGAAAGGTGGGTTCGACGTGACGGGATGGGCCGAGCGGGTCGGCAGGATCCGGGTGATCGGCACTGGGGTGATGGGACGCGGCATCGTCCAGCTCGCCGCGACCGGCGGAGCCACCGTGGAACTCGCGGACGTGCAGCCGGGCGCGGTCGACGCGGCGATCGAGCACGTCAGCGCGATGGTCGACCGGCTGGTCGCCAAGGGCAAACTGACCGAGGAGTCCGGCCGCGCGGCGAAGGACCGCCTGGTCCCGGTAGACGGCCCGCTCGCCCCGGCCGACGGCGTGGACCTGGTGATCGAGGCCGTCCGCGAGGACCTCGAAACGAAGCGCACGCTGTTCGCCGATCTCGAGAAAATCTGCGGCCCGGACGCGGTTTTCGCGACCAACACCAGCTCACTGTCCGTCACCGAAATCGCCGCGGCGCTGTCCGACCCGGCACGAATGGTCGGCCTGCACTTCTTCAACCCGGTCCCGCTGATGCGACTGGTCGAGGTCATCCCCGGCGCGCGCACCGCGGACTGGCTGCCGGGCGAAGCACTCGGACTGGTGCGCAGCTGGGGCCACGAACCCGTGCTGGCCAAGGACGCCCCCGGCTTCCTGGTCAACCACGCGGGCCGCGGCCTGAACACCGAGGCCCTGCAAATCCTTTCCGAATCCCTCGCCGAACCAGCCGAAATCGACCGCATCGCACGCGACGTGCTCGGTCTCAAACTCGGCCCGTTCGAACTGCTGGACCTCACCGGACTGGACGTCTCGCACGCGGTCCTGGAAAGCATCTGGAGCGGCTTCCACTCCGAACCACGCCTGCGCCCGTCCTGGCTCACCCGCCCGCGCGTCGCCGCCGGACTCTTCGGCCGCAAAACCAGCGAAGGCTTTTACCGCTACCCCGACGGAAAACAAGAACTCCCCGCCGAGCCGACCGCCCCGCCCGTCCCCACCCTGCCGGTCTACGCCGCGGACGAACGCCTGGGCCGCCTCCTGTCCGCCGCCGGCGTCGACGTCGTTCCCGATGCCTACCCGGACACCGTGCTGCTGGTGACCCTGCGCGGAGAGTCCACTGTGGAAGCTGCGCGGCAACTGGAACTGCCAGCCGCCCGCGTCTGCGGAATCGACGCGCTGGGCTACGAATCGCGCTTCACCCTGTCTGTCCACCCTGGACTGGACCCGCACTACGGCCGCGCCGCCTGGGGCGCCCTAGCCGCGACCGGCACCCCGGTAACGGTCGTCCGCGACGGTGCCGCTCCCATCGCACAGCGGCTGCTGGCGTCCATCATCAACACGGCTTGCTACATCGCCGACCAGGGCTTGGCCGCCCCGGCCGACATCGACACCGCCGTGCGGCTGGGTCTTGGCTACCCGCGCGGACCGCTGGAGTGGGGCGATCTGGTCGGGCCGGAGAAGGTCCTGCGCATCCTGAACGGCCTGTTCCGCGCGACCGGTGATCCGCGCTACCGGCCTAGCGGCTGGCTGGCTGAACGGGTGGCGCTGGGACTGCCGCTGGCCTCCATCGGTACCCGTCCGGCTGATCTCGTCTGAGGTTTTTGTCGGTGGCACCGCTCCACCGCCGTCATGCAGGCATCAATCGACCCAGCGGCGGTAGTCTGCCGGATCGACGTTGCTCCCGCAGACGATGGTGACCACGTGCCGTCCGGCGAAGCGCTCCCGATTCTCGAGAATCGCCGCGACGCCGAGCGCGGCCGACGGTTCGACGACGAGTCCGGCCCGGTCAAGCAGCAATCGCATCCCGGCGATGATCGACGCCTCCTTGACCAGGACGGCGTCGTCGGCGACCAGGAGGAGGTCGTCCAGGACGGCCGGGATGGGGTAGCGGCCGGCGACACCGTCGGCGATGGTCTCGGTCGAGTCGGTCGTGACGACGCGCCGCTGATGCCACGAGTGCGTCATCGCCGGTGCGCCCAGTGGCTGAACGCAGACGACCTCGACGCCCGGCGCGCAGTCCTTGAGCACGTGGCCCACCCCGGTGGCCATCGCCCCGCCGCCCAGTGCGATCAGTACGACGTCGAACGGGGGCGCGGCGTCCACCAGTTCGAGGCCGATGGTCGCCGCGCCCTCGCAGGTCTCGAGGTCGAGGCTGTCTTCGACCAGCCGGATGCCGTCACGTCGTGCGATGGCCGCCGCTCGGTCGCGAGCCGCTTCGATGTCTCCGTCCACCAATTCCAGCTTGGCGTCCAACGCGCGGATGCGCTCAAGTTTGACCGCGGGCGCGAAGCGGGACGCCACGACGGTGACGTCGAGCCCCCGGCCGCGACCGGACCAGGCGAGGGCTTGGCCGAGGTTGCCCGCACTCGCGCATACGACCGCGGACGAGCCGTTGCCGGCGAGCGAACTGGCGACTATTTCGGTGCCGCGGGCCTTGAAGCTGCGGACCGGGTTCGCCGTTTCGAGCTTGATGCTCACCGCGCACCCGAGGTCGGGCTCCAGCCCCTCGCAGCGGTATAGCGGAGTGTCGAGAAAGGTCGGGTCGATCCACTGGCGGGCCGCCCGGATCGAAGCGGTGTCGAGGCGCGTCATCGGTCAGCTCCCGGTGTGACGGTCTAAAGCGGCAAGAACAGTGAGTGCGTCCCGAAGCGCGGCGACGTCGTGGGTTCGGATGAAGTCGACGCGGTGTCTGGCGGCGTACAGCTCCGCGGCCAGGCTGGCCGGCCCGATCTCCGCCAGCGTCCGTCCGGTGACCGCCCGGAGAAACGACTTCCGCGACGGCGAGACCATGACCGGGACGCCGAACCGGGTTCTGATCGCGTGCAGCCTGGCGAGGACGGCCAGCGACGGTTCCGGGGTGGTGCCGAGAAAGTAGCCGAGTCCGGGATCGATGATCAGCCGTTCGCGGTCGATGCCTCCGGCCTGGAGCGCGGCCAGCCGCTCGTCGAAGAATCGCTCCAGCCCAGTGAGCACCGTTCGCGGATCGGTGCGCCCTGTGCGCCGCACCGAGTGCATGACGATCAGGCGGCACCCGGCATCGGCCAGCTCCGCGTACCGCCCAGGGTCGGGAAACCCCTTGACGTCGTTGAGAAACGCGGCACCCCGAGCGGCGGCGAACCGGTGGGTCCGGGGCTGGAACGAGTCGACCGACACGGGAACGCCCGCGGCGACCAGGTGGTCCAGGACCGCGTCCAGCCGCCGCATCTCCTCGTCGGCGGTCACCGGCTCGGCACCCGGATGACTCGCCGCGGGGCCGAGTTCGACGACGTCCGCACCCGCCGCCAGCAATCGGCGTGCCTGCGCGAGCGCGTCCGCCGGCGCCAAGAACCTGCCGCCGTCAGAGAACGAGTCCTCGGTGACGTTGACAATTCCCACCAGCTGAGGCCGGTGCCAGGATTCTCCCGAAGAAGCCAGATGAGCAACCATCGCCGTGTCTCCCGGATCTCGATCCCACAAGAGCCCAGGCGCACGGCACGACGTCACAGGGACGGGGCCGCTCCCCGATGGTGATCCATCTCCAGACGCCAGTCACGGCCCGACCCCACCGTAGCAAGGATCGACGGAGCGAACCACCGAGAACTCGGTTGCTCACCAACGATAATCCGAAGCCCTCCCGTTGCGGAAAATAATGTACCCGCCCTGGAAATCGCTGCGCGCACCGCCGCTGACCGCGTATTCGTCCGAGGTAGGCAGCCGGAGATAACCTCTCTCCCACCCCAGCGCGGCCCACCGATTGCGGATCTCCCCCTGCACCATATGCGCGCCCGTACCCGCGCTCCAGTAAACCGAACCACCGCCAGTGAAGTGGTTGTACCGCGCGATTCCGTTGGGAGTGCCCGATTCGTCGGTAGTCGGATAGCCAAGCCCGCGCTCCCACCCGAGCGATGCCCACTTGTCCCGGATAGCCCCGCCGATCTGATGCGCCCCCGTACCCGGCGTCCAGTAGATAGAGCCGCCAATCGTGAAGTGGTTGTACCGGCCCACCCGGTCCGGAGTCATCGACTCGTCCGTCGTCGGATACCCCATTCCCCGCTCCCAGCCCAGCGAGGCCCATTTGTCCCGAATGGCCCCGCCAATCTGATGCGCGCCGCCGGACGGCGTCCAATAGACCGACCCACCGGTAAAGTGATTGAACCGCCCGACCCCGTCCGGAGTCCCGGACTCGTCAGTGGTCGGATACCCCACCCCGCGTTCCCAGCCGAGCGCAGCCCACTTAGCCCGAATCTGCCCCTGGACGGAATGCGCTCCGGTCGACGGCGTCCAGTACACCGACGCGGCCTGGCTCCCCGGCGTACCCAGCAAATGGTTGTACCGGCCCACCCCGTCCGGAGTCAGAAGTCTCATCCGTGACCGGCGGCCCATAAACCCGATGCCCGCCCATAGCCAGATACCGGGCAAGGATCTGCCCGCCGATCTCCCGCACCCCGCTCTGCGCGGACCAGTACAACCGCCCATTCGCATAAACCCGATACCGCACCGGCCCGTCAACCACCTCAGGACCGCTAGGCGCACCAAGCAAATTCCGCAGCCCAGGCTCGGCCGCATACCGCTGATCAATCGCCGTCACGTAGTTCGCGGTAAGCGTCATATCACCGGCCCCCACGGTGATAGACCACGAAGCGGTAGCCGGACCCCCTTGCCACCCAACGAACTTAGACGCCCCGTCAGTCCCGACCAACGCCGCGGTCACGTCAAACGTCGCGCCCTCAGTCACCATCGCACTGCTGACCCCGCCCTCGCTCGGAATACTCAGCGCGGCAGGCTGCGTCCCGACCAATGTCAACCGATGCTGGCGCGGGTAAGCGACATACGTCTTACTAGCCTGCACCCCCGCATGATCAGTGACCGTGGCGGTGAACTCCATCCGAGAATCCGTGTGATCAGTGAACGACGTGGTCAGCGTCGGACCAGTCGCACCGTCACCGGGATGCACGTGACAAGCACCAAGATCCGGGCAGTGCCTAATCAAGGTCGTCCAGGTAATGGGAAGGCTGCCGTCCTCAACATCAGTAGCCGTGGCGGACAACGAAACCGGCTCACCCACCGCGAAGTCCTTGTCCGGAGCGGACAAATCAAGCACCGGCGAGTGATTCCCGGGCGCAACAGCAACCGTCGAAGTCCCAGCCGCCCCCAGCGGGTCCGTGACAGTCAACTTCGCGGTAAACGAATCACCAGCCCCATACTGATGGCTGACCTGAACGCCATCATCAGTGCTTCCATCGCCGAAGTCCCAGGAATAGGTGAGCTGATCACCGTCAGCATCCGTAGAACCACTGGCGTCAAAGGAAACCGTCCGAGTATCCGGATCCGTCGTCGACGTCGCCTTAGCCACCGGCGCAGCGTTGTTCGTCGAGTAACTCAACCGACGCAGCACCCCGGAGTTGAGATCCGTGAAGACGATATCCCCATTGGGCGCGGCAGAAATCCGGGTAACCCCACCAACATTCTGGAACGGCGCCGGACTCACCGGTGCCTGCGTGAGCCGCCCCTGAGCGTCGTAACGAAGCGTCCAGATCTTCTGCCCGGCGTAGTCCCCGAAGAAGTACGCGCCCTGGTAAGCAGCGGGATAAGTACTTCCCCCATAGACAATTCCGCCAGTGACGCTGTTGCCCTGCGCCGGACCAGTCCCGTGCTGGTAGTCCCACAACGGCGGCGTGTTCACCACGGACGCACAACGCGCGTCAGTCGAATACCCCGGCGTCAGATGGTTTCCCTCGTAACAAGGCCAGGCGAGATTCGCGCCAGGCTGCACGACGTCCAGCTCTTCCCAGGTGTACCAGCCGACGTCGCCCACCACGGGCAGGCCGCTCTTCGGGTCGAGAATGAAGCGGAACGGATTGCGGAACCCGCTGGCGAACACCTTGCTACGTGCGGAATCCGGTGCCGCGGCGTTGTAGTACGGATTGCTCGGGACGCCCTTGCCGTCCGCGGTGAGGTGCAGGATTTTGCCGAACGGCGAGTCGAGGTCCTGCGCGACGAAGGCGACCGGATTGGTCTTGCCCGCGTCGCCGTTGTCCCCGACGGAGTACCAGAGCGTGCCGTCCGGCGCGGGATAGACCGTGTCCAGGCCGTGGATGTAATACGGGCTGCCGGGCAGGTCGAAAATCACCTGCTCGCCGGTCAGTCCGGACGGATGACCCGCGTCATCCAGCTGCACGGTGAACTTCGCGGCGCGCAGCGTGTACTGGCCGCCGCCCAGCGAGACCGAGCGGTTGAGGTAGATCTGGTGCGAGGCGGCGTAGTCCGGCGCGAGCGCGATGCTGGTGAGGCCCATGTCGCCCTGCGTTTCGACCGGGAAGGTCGCGATCCGCTCCGGCGCGCCGTCGCCTTCCGCCGGGACCCAGTTGACGACGCCGGATTTGCCGAGCGCCAGCACGCTGTCGTCGGGCAGCCAGGCGAAGTCGGTGAACTCGTACTCCCCGAGCCCGGTCGGCCGGTCCCGCAGGACGAACCCCGGCGGCAGCGCCGGAGTGTCGGCTGCCGCCGCCGGGGCGACGGCGGGGACGGCGACCACCGCGAGTGCGGCCGCGAGCAGGGAACGGAGCGTGCGCCAGGCCATCCAAGGCCCCCTTTCTGAGCGTTCGGTAATCGCTCAAAGGGGGATGGAGTTGCCTCTATCGGGTGATATTTATCCGACCGTGATGCGCTGGGTCAGGGCACGACCTGGACCACGTCGCCGATGTGCAGGGTGTTGAAGAACCGCAGCGACGACGTCGCCGACAGGTGGATGCAGCCGTGCGAGTACACCTTCAGGCTGCCGGTGTGGAACGCGTCACCCGGGTAGAAGAAGACCGAGTTCGGCATCGGCGCGTTGTCGAACTGCTTGCTCAGGTGCATCTTTTCCTTGGACAGCACGTGGAACGTGCCGGTCGGGGTCGCGTGCCCCTTGCGCCCGGGCAGCATCGAGACGGGGCCGTAGATCACCTTGCCGTCCTGCAGCAGCCAGGCGCGGTGCGCGGAGATGTCCACGCAGGCGCTGGTGCCCGACGCGGCGGCGGCCGCCGCGCACGGGACGTCGGCGGTGCTCACCGGGTCGGCCTTCGGCTTGGGCTTCGGAGCGGGCTTTGGCTTCGCGCTGGTGCTCTGCGGGGTGCTCGGCGGTGTGCTGCTGGTCGCCGGGGCGGCGGAACTGCTGGTCGGCGCGCTCGCCGAGGTGGTCGGCACACTCGCCGCGGCGGGAACCGCGCCGCCGCCGGAAGCCGATCCGGCCGTGCCGCCGGAGCACGCCACGAGCCCGAAAGCCGCGGCCAGCGCCGCCATCCCCACCAGAACCCTTTTCACGATCCGGTACCCCCGCGTTCGGTCGGGTCGCATTCGGCAGGACCCGTATCACCCGAATAGACGACCGTCACCCCCTCGTGGTTGCTCGGCAATGGTCACGATCTGGCGTCTCCACCCCCGGGTTGAGCCGCGGATCCACCCGGCGCCAGCCCGTGCGCCGACGAAAACCGCACTGATTCCGGCGAGGCTGGAAGCACGCCGGGCAGCCTCCCGGCACCCGCCGCCGGCCGGGCGAAGCCGACCATCTCAGTGAAGGAAGACCGTGAACCTCGGCCCGCTCACCATCGTTCTCTACGTCGCGATCGCGGCGCTCGTCCTGTACCGCGTCGTCTACCGCCAGTGGCGCGGCACGCTGCTGAGCCGCAAACGCTTGCTCACGCTGCCGTTCATCCTGACCGCGATCGGCCTGTTCTCCGCCGCCACCGCGTTGCAAAGCGCGACCGCGACGGAGTACGCGCTGCTGGCTGGCGACGTCGTGGTGCTCGGCCTGCTGGGCGTCGTGCGTAGCTCCACTTCGGTCCTCAGCGCCCGCGAAGGCACGACGTTCGTGAAGGGCACTCCGCTCACGCTGGTGCTCTGGTTCGCCACCATCGGCGTACGCGTCGGCTTCTCCTTCCTCGGGGCCGCGCTCGGCGTCAGCAACGCCGTGACGTCTTCGACGATCATGCTCACCATCGGCGTCAGCATCGGCGTACAGAACGCCTTCACCTACTACCGCATCCAGAAGCTCGGCCTGCCGCTCTCGGAGCAGACTCCCGCGAGCATCAGCCGCTAAGCCCCACCATGCGCGCGTACATCCGCGAAGGACTCAACACCGTTGCCGGGTGCAGGAAGCCCGGCAACGGTGGCAAGTCCCGCGCGAAAGGCACGAGATGCGCGTACAGCACTTCTGCCCCAGACGGTCGCGCTGAAGGATCCTTTGCGAGCGTCGCCGCGAGAAGCGCGTTCAGCTCCCGCGGTACCCCAGGGACGACCGGCGCTGGTTCCTTCACCTGCTTGTCGAAGACGGCGTACGCCGTCGGCCCGGTGAAGACCGGACGTCCAGTAAGCATCTCGTGCAGTACGCAACCGAGCGCGTACAGATCGCTTCGCGGCTCCGCGTGCCCACGCTGGATCTGTTCCGGAGCCATGTACGACGGCGTACCCAGCAGCTGCCCCGCGCGTGTGAAGCGAGCAGTGTCGGCTTCGCGCAACACAGCGAGCCCGAAGTCCATCACCTTCACACTGCCGTCCGGACAAAGCATCAGGTTGGCGGGCTTGAGGTCGCGGTGACAGATCGCGTGCGCGTGCGCCGCCGACAGCACCGCGGCCGCTTGCGCCGCGATCGCCGCCGCCCACGACACCGGCAGCGGACCGTGCTCGGCGAGCAGATCGTCCAGCGTCACGCCTTCGACGAACTGCATGACCTGGAACAACCGGTCGTCATGGGCACCGAAGTCATACAGCGTGGGCGCGCCGGGATGGTCGAGCGTGGCGAGGATCCGCGCTTCGCGGGCGAAGCGTTCCTCCAGCTCTTCGTCACCGCCAGGCAGCCGCAGCAGCTTGATCGCGACGTGCCGGCCGAGCCGCCGGTCGAGCCCGCGGTGCACCGAACCCATGCCGCCCCGCCCGAGCGGCAGATCGTCGACCTCGTAGCGGTCCGCGATCAGCATGGGCCCCCTCACAGCGCTCACCCGCCACCGGGCTTCAGCCGTCCTTCGGCGAGTGCGGCAAAGCCTAGCCGCACCAGGTCGCGGCCGATTTCCGCGGTTTGCCGCAGTGCCCGGTCGAAGTCCGCGAGCGCGCGGAAAGCGACGCCGTGCGCACGCTGCGTTTCGAGCGGATGCCGCGGCACCTTCAGCCGGCGCGCGTCGATCCTGGTCGACGCGCTGTGCACCGGGAAGTCCGCGGCGCGCAGGCAGCCAGCAAGGAACTGCGCGTCCAGCAGCTCCGGATCCACGCGATAACGGGAAAGTGCCGGCCCGAGCCGCACCGGCGCTCCACTGTGGACGATCACCGCTCCGGTGACCGACGCGACCACGTCGCCCTCCTGAGCGAAAACCGCCGCCGGATCGGGTGCGGCGTGACCGGTCGGCGGACCGCCGATCAGGACGTCGTCGGTGGTCAGCACGGGTTCGTCGCCGTCGGCGGTACGCGGCGGCGCGTGCGTGATCCGCAGCGCGCCCGCCTTCACCAGTTCGCCGACGGTCGTGTGCGCCGGTTCTCCGGAAGCCGGTTCGAGCTGGGGCAGCTCGATCCCGATCTGCTGGAAAAGCTGTTGCGCGGCAAGGAAAGCCTCACCCGAATCGCTGCCCGCGCGGCGGCTCGACGGCGTCAGGTCGACGTCGTCATCGAGCACGTCGATGATGCGTTCGCCGGTCTCCGGGTCGGCCAGATAGTCCTGCCACACCTGCTCGACATCGTCCGCGGTGGTGTCGGCGATCAACACGGTCGTCGGCGCACGCTGCTCCGGCTCCGGCCGCGTGAGCAGCCAAAGATCCGTGCCAGCGGCGAGCGTACAGACCGCGCGCAACGCTCCAGCGCGAAGAAGATTCGCCCGGATGCGTTTCCCGCTCCGCCGCCCGGCCGCCGCGCCCGGCATCAACACCGCGACCGCGCCGCCCGGCTTCACGTGCGCCAGGCAATGCTGCACCCACGCCAGCTCCGACTCCCCGCGCGGCGGCAGGCCGTACTCCCACCGCGTGTCGCCGACGAGTTCCTCATGCCCCCAGCCACGCTCGTTGAACGGCGGATCGCACAGCACCACGTCAGCCAGGCGATCGGCGAAAGCGTCCGCGCGCAACGCGTCCGCGTCGTGCACCTCGGCGTCCACGCCGTGCAGTCGCAACCGGATCCCAGCGATCCGCGCCGTGTCCGGGTCGACGTCCTGCCCCCACGCACGCGTGGCCGCGGCGGCGAGCAACAGCGACCCGAACCCGCACGCCGGGTCCAGTACCGTGGCCCCCTTCGCGCCGGTCAGCCGCACCATCAGGGCGGCGTACGCGGTCGGCGTCGTGGAGAGCCGGCGGGCATGTGCCTCGAAGAAGCGTTCGCAGAGCTGCTCAAACGTCTCCGCCGCGCCTTCGCTCTCGGCGAGCTGGGTGATCAGCGCCAGCAGCTCCGGATCGTCAGGCCCTTCGGCGGCCTCCGCGAGATACTCGCCGACTGCGGCCAGCCGCGTGCCGAGGTCAAGATCGTCGCCGAGCGCGCGCAGCCGTTGCCACGCTTCGTCAATCGGCGCCAGCTCGAACGGACGACCACGTCCGCGCAGCCACGCCTGCACCTCCGGCAGCGAAAACAACGGGCTGGACGCCGTCCCGCCCACCGGTTTGGGAAAATCGTCATGGCGGCGCCGCCAGTTGCTCACCGCCGCCCGGCGCACGCCCGCCAGGCGCGCGATGTCGGCCGCACTCACCGCCGCGTCGTCTGCCATGCGAGCACGATAGCCGACGACAGAGGTTTCCATCGTTTCGCTTGTTAACTCAGTCAACCAATGGTTTTATGGGGACATGGCCACCGAGCAGACCCGGTTCACCCTGCGGTACTCCGCGGGCTCGGACCAAGGGCGACGACGCACCAACAACGAGGACTCCGTGTACGCCAGCGGGCGGATGCTCGTCGTCGCCGACGGTATCGGCGGCCAGCCGCACGGCGAAGTCGCCAGCTCGACCGCGGTCAGCGTGCTCGCGTCGCTGGACGCGGAGCTGCGCACCCTCGACCTCACCGCGCACAACCTGTCGAACCTGCTCTCCGACGGCGTGCGCCGGATCGGCGAACAGCTCGCCAAGGTGGCCGAGGAAACCCCCGCCACCCAAGGCATGGGCACCACCCTGACCACGCTGCTGTTCGACGGCGTCCACTTCGCCGCGGCCCACGTCGGAGACTCCCGCGGCTACCTCCTGCGCGACGGCGAACTGCGGCGCATCACCCGCGACCACACGCTGGCCCAGGCCCTGGTCGAAGACGGCACCATCAGCGCCGCCGACGCCGACCACCACCCGCGCGGCTCGATGCTGATGAAGGCGCTCCTGAGCACCGGCTCGGCCGAACCGGACGTCTGGGAGTTCACTCCACAGGCAGGCGACCGCTATCTGCTCTGCTCCGACGGCCTCACCGCCGGTGCCAGCGAACCGGCCATCCAGAAGGTCCTCGCCAACGGCACCCCCGAGGAAATCGTGCCGAGGCTCATCGCCTTGGCCAACGAGGGCGGCGGCCCGGACAACATCACCATCGTGGTCGCCGACGTCGTCCCGGCCTGACCCGTCGCCGCAGGTCGGACCACCTGCGGAAGGCCCGGGGGCCATCCGGTATTCTTCCCCACGGAGGATTGGCCGAGCGGCCTAAGGCGCACGCTTGGAAAGCGTGTTGGGTTCACGCCCTCGCAGGTTCGAATCCTGTATCCTCCGCAGCGGTAACCACGAAGGTCCCGGCTTCTCAGAGGCTGGGACCTTCGTCGTTTCCCGGTAAATCCCTTGCCACGCAACAATATTGCCCTGGCAGAATTCGTTCATGGACCACAGCGCAGCTCAAGAGTTCGCCGATCACTGGGCGAAGGCCTGGAACGCCCACGATCTCGACGCCCTGATGACCCACTTCGCCGACGACGTGATCTTCCGGTCGCCGGTCGCGGTCCAGGTCATCGGCGGCGACGGCGTGATCAAGGGCAAGGAGGCGCTGCGCGCGTACTGGGCCGAGGGGCTGCGCCGGATTCCCGATCTGCGGTTCGAGGTCCTCGGCGTCTACGCCGGACTCGGCGCGCTCGTCATCAACTACCGCAACCAGAAGGGCGGGCTGGTCAACGAGGTCCTGGTTTTCGACGGCCCGCTCGTCGTCGAGGGCTACGGAACCTACCTCGGTGACGACCCCAATCCGGCCGGGGCTCGCTGAACCAGGGGGCGGGCCGTCGCTGTCCGCAACCGCGGCAGGGGCTGGGATCGGCCGAACGGTCCCACCCGCTAGGCTTCGCGCCAGACTTGATCGCAGCTGTCCGGAGAGGTTCCCCCGGTGTCACGAATACCGTTTTGACCTGGGCGTTGGCCGTCGCGCACACACCAAAAACCCGCAGGTCAGCAGGCTGGAACGCGGGTTTCGGGCCCCGCGTGCGCACCCGAGAAGCCAGCGCCCGACAGGCCCCGGACCGCCACCCGCGTCCGGGGCTTTGTCGATTCTCCCGTTCTCACTTACTTACCGAAAACACTTGATCACGCTAAGTTTGTACGTGGTCGTTCCAGCCCCTGACGTACCGAGGAGTCCGCCCCCATGGCCGGAGTGGAAGAGATCCGCGCTGGTATCGCGCTCGCGAACGAGAAGGCGTCCGCGAGCATCGCCGCGCTGCAGCAGGCAGCGCAGGCGCTCGAAGAAGCACAGCTGTCGCTGTCCCAAGCCACCCAGGGCAGCAGCCAGCACGAGGTAAACCAGGCGCACGGCTTGCTCGCCGAAGCGCTGCAAGGGATCACCGGCATGCAAAGCACCATCCAGGCCGGCATCTCGTCGGCCGATTCCTACTCGGCGCGGCTTTAACGCCGATGTCGGGGCTCGCCGAAATCCATCAGTTGCTCACCGCCGCGCGAGCGGGGTCGGCGACGGACGGGCGCATGCCGAGCGAGCGCAGGCTCTGCTCGGCGACGCCCGGCGCGCACTCGTCGACGCACAGGCCAAGGCCGATCCCTGGCTGCCGCAGCAATTGGCGCAGGCCGACGAGGCGCTCGAGAACCTCCTCACCCGTTTAGCCGCCGCCGACGATCTGGTGGGCGGATACCAGTCACGCCTGTAGGGATGAGATGGCCAGCAAGTCAGCCGAGCAACGCAATCGTGTGCAAACCGCTCTCGACCGGGTCCGGCACCAGATCGGGCTCGTGCTCGGGGCCGCGGCGGGCGCGCGCGAAATGGCCGAGGCCGAGGTGGCCCGGCTGACGCTGGAACAGGAGATCGTCCGGGTCGGCATGGACCACGCCGATCCGGCACAGCAGACGGAGTGGGCGCGGCATCCGGCGGCGCACGAGGTGTTCGCCGCGCTCGGCGGCACCCGCGCCGCCTTCTACACCGACTGGAGCGCCGGTCCCGGCGAGCTGCGCGACCTCGTCGCCGCGCACGCGCCGGGGCCGGCCGGACGGCCGCCGAGCGAATGGCTCGGCCGCGTCGGCACGAATCCCGGGGTCTCCGCGCCGGGGTTGTGGCGGGTCGGCTCGGCCACCGCGGCCGGCCGCGACATCTCGCGCACGTTCGACGTCGCCGTGCCGTTGCTGGACGAATCGCACCTGGCCATCACGTCCGCGCCGAAAACGCGGCCGGTGGTGGACGGGATCGTGCAGGGCCTGCTGATGCGCGTGCTGTCGGCGTTCGAACCCGGTGCGGTGAAAATCCACCTCTGGGACGTCGGGCAGCTCACCGCGATCCTGCCGGACCTGTACCCGCTCAGCCGCACGAGCGCGCTGTCGCTGTACGACCCGACGCGGCTGGAGGATCTGCTCGACGAACTCGCCGGGCACATCCGCCGGATCCACGCCACCGGCATGCAAGCCGGCCACACCTCGTTGCGGGAACTGCGAAAAGCCACCGGCCAGCGGCTGGAGCCGTACCGGATCGCGGTGCTGTACGGCAACGGCGAAACCCTCGAAGCGGAACGCGCACGCGACCTCAAACGCGTGGCCAGCGGCGCGCTCGCGGCCGGGATCTGCCTGATCCTGGTGGACGTGCCCACCGCGGTGAGCGCGTCGATCGAAACACTCAGTCTTCTGGACGAACGCCGCGCGGTCAGCAGCATGACCGGCAGCGATCTGGTCGTGGACCTGGATCCGCCGATGCCGTCCGGCCAGGTCATCCGCGCGGCGAACCGCATCGCCGAAGCACTGATCGCGCGCCAGGGCGGCCCGCGGTCATTCGCCGACCTGATGCCCGCCGAGATCGGGCAGGAGAGTTCCGCACGGGAACTGCGCGCGCCGATCGGGTTCCACGAGGGCGAAGCCGTCGAAGTGGTCATCGGCGACGCGAGTCCGCACGCGCTCATCGGCGGGCCGAGCGGTTCAGGGAAAACGAACTTCCTGTACGCGTTACTGGGCAGCCTCGCCGCGCGCTACACGCCGGACGAGCTGGCGTTGTACCTGCTGGACTTCAAGGAAGGCGTGTCCTTCGCCGGTCTCGCGCCCGGCCGTAAGGACTCCAGCTGGCTGCCGCACGCGAAACTGGTCGGCGTCAACGTCAACACCGACCGCGAGTTCGGGTTGGCACTGCTGCGTTTCCTCGCCGACGAGCTGCGCCGCCGCTCCGCCGCGGCCAAGGAACACGAGGTCACGAACCTGGCCGACCTGCGCGAACAGGACCCGGGCGGACACTGGCCGCGGATCGTCGCGGTGATCGACGAGTTCCAGTACCTCTTCGCGGGCCGGGACCAGGTCACCGCGCAGGCCACGCAATTGCTCGAAGACATCGCGCGACGCGGCCGTTCGCAGGGTATTCACCTCGTGCTGGCCAGCCAGGACGTCGCCGGTATCGAAGCGTTCTGGGGCAAGCCAGCGGTGTTCGAGCAGTGCACGCTGCGGATCGCGATGCCGAAGGCCCGCCGGGTGCTCGCGGAGACGAACAACGCGGCGGTGTCCGCACCGAAGTGGCACGCGGTGATCAACCACGATTCCGGTGTCGCGCACGGAAACCAGCTCGCGCACGTGCCGGATTCGAGCACTCGCAACGTCTTCGTGAACCTGCAGCAGAAACTCTGGGAACTCTACTCCGGACGCTTCGCGCGCCCGCGGCTGTTCGACGGTGCGCATTCGCCGGTACTGGAACAGTTCCCGGCATTCATGGAACTCAAGCCGAGCCCACAGCCGCGCGCGATCCTGGGCCAGTCGATCGACGTTACCGAGGCCGCTTGCGGGGTCGAGTTGCCCAGGGTGCCCGGCCGGAACATCGCCGTGCTCGGCGGTGCCACCGCGGAGGCGTTGTCCATTATGGACTCCGTAGCGCGGTCGCTTTCCCGGCAGCTGGAGGTCGAACGGGCCGCCTTCCTGCTCCATTGCCCCATCGAAGCCAGCTCACCCGCGGTGCTGGAGTTGAAGAACCGGCTGGAAGCCGAAGGCCACCTAGCAACGCTCACCGAAGACCTTTCCGCCGAACTGGAGTCGATCGTGGAATCACTCGCCACGACGACGCCGCGCATTCTGCTGCTGTACGGAGTGGACGCCGCGCTGCCCGCGTTGGAGGCAAAGGGTGTCGGACAGCTGAAGAGCGGCCTCGACCACCTGCGCACGCTGCTCAAAAACGGCCCCGCACACGGGGTTCACACCATCGGCTGGTGGCGCAGCATCGCGCGGCTCAAGGACACCCTCGGCTTCGGCGGCACCGACGACATCGGCACGTGGTCCGCCTTGGATGTCCAGGGCAACGAACTGTCGCCCTTCGCCGCCGGACAGGTCGTGCATTGGTCGCCGCGGCCTGGCCGGGCTTTGTTCTTCGACCGCACTACGCACGGGGCACCGGAAGTCATCATTCCCTTCCAGCGCCCAGAAACCGAGCCGACCGCGGGAGGTACGCCGTGACCGAGGGAACCACCAGCCCCGCAATGCGATACAAGGAAATCGTAGGCCTGGCCCGCGGTTCGGCGGACAGCCTGCGCGCCTGGGAACTGGCCCGGGCGGACGAGATCGAACGCCAACTGTCGGACGCACAGGCCGCGGTGGCCGCCGCGCAGGATCAGGAAGAAAAGACCCGCGAGCGCGCCAGCCGGTGGTGGAAAATGGCGCTGCACAATGTGTCGCGGCTGAATTTCATCGAGGCACTGGACGATCCGCAGCCGGTTACTACTGCTCGGCCGCAGTATTTGGATCGGTATCTGGAAGAGGTCAAGCCTAGTTATCAGGAACTGGTACAGGCGGTCCTCGGCCTCGGCTGGCGCGCGAAACGCTGACTCCGCGCATCCTCCCTCTGTCGCCAGATTTCACTCGGTCAGGTGACTCTTGTCTGCAAGTGCAGACAGGTTTACTCGCTTCCAAACAGGGACATGACACCTGAGGCCAACAGGGTCAGGGCGATCCGCTCGGGGAGGGGCGTACATCGTGACGACAACAGTGGCGGAAACCGCGGCGATTGTTGCCGCGTCCGGCACACTGACGGGAAGCATTGCTCGGCCGCTCTTTAAATGGCTGACAGTGAAGACCTTCGCGGCGAAGGCCCTTCCCCAAGACCTGCCCAAGATCGCCGAAGCTCTCCAACCGCCCAGGCGATCACGGACGGAACGATGGGTTCGGGGCACGTCTACCTCAGCGAAAAGGCCGCGAGGGGAACTCTGAAGGAGCCAGAGTTCCCCTCACCAGCAACTAAGCAGTCCGGTGCAAGAACCGGTCGAACTGATCAAGCAGGTCATTAGCGAAATCCGCGAACGGATTCCCCGCCGAAGGACGGAATCGCACCACCTGCGGATCGTGGTCACTGGCCTGCTCAGCGAACTCAGCATTCACATGCACCACGTCGTAATCCACCCCGCGCGGTGCGGCGGACGCCAGAATGTGGTCAAGCACCTGCGACTGCCCCTCGTACACATAGCTATACCGCTCAGCAGCCGGCAGCGTCGAGATCAGATCCTTCAACCCACCCGACGTCAGCTTCGCCAGCGCGGGCGAGAACTGGTAGTCGTTGAAGTCACCAGCGACCACCACGTTCGCCTGCGGCTCCGCGCCCAGCAGTTGCCCCACGAAACCCTGCAGCACAGTCGCCTGCTTCTGCCGCTGCACCTCGGAGCTGCGCTTCGGCGGCTGGTAGCGGCCGTGCGTTGGCTGGTCGCCGCCCTTGGAGTTGAAGTGGTTGGCGAGCACGAACACCGTGCGGCCACGGAACACGAACTCCCCGGCCAGCGGCTTGCGGCTGTCCTCCCACGCCTCGTTGCCCGGGTCGACCCGGCCCGGCGACTGCGTCAGGTGCGCCTTTCCGTGATCGGAAACCACACCGACGGACGACGTCGGACCGCCGCCCGGACGGTCCACAAAGGACACCCGAGCAGGGTTGAACAGGAACCCGACGCGGATGTTGCCGCCCGGCTGGCCGCCGTCCTCGTCGTTCACCGGGTTGATCTGCCGCCACTGGTACTGCGGTCCGCCAGCGGCGACGATCGCGTCGGTGAACTTCTTCAGCGTCGCGTCGGCGTCGACCGTGCCGTCGTCGGTCGCGCCGCTGTTGTCCTGGATTTCTTCCAGGGTAACGATGTCCGGCGTCGCGAGGTTGTCGACGATGCCGTGCGCGAGCTGTGCGTACTTCGTGTCCGAATCGGACGGTGCGAGGTTCTCGACGTTGTACGTCGCCACCGAAAGCTCGCCCGGACGCTGCTTGCGCGTGGTTTCCTTCTGCAGCTTGTTGTCCTTGGCCGCACCCAGCTTCGACGCGAGCAGCGTGTACCCGCCGAAGTTGCTGTACTCCACCGGACCGGACGTGACGCCGGTGAGCACGTCGCCGGTGTTGACCTTCGGAGCCGCCTGCTGCGACGAAGGAATGATCGACTGAACCTTCAGCACGCCAGTGTTGATCTTGTCGTACCCAAGATACACCGTCCCGCCGCGCGGCGTCGGGTTCTGCTGCGGTTTCGTGGTCACGTAAAGCTCGCCGTACTTGTTGCTAGGGCCGACCACGCGTGCGTCGGAGACCTGGACGATCTCGCTTTCGTGCGATTCCCAGAAGTCCAGCGCGTACTTCGACGGCTCCAGCGGCAGCGATTCGATGCTGCCACCGGCGTTCGGGGCCAGCACGTCCGGCACCTGGTCCGGCGTCAGCACCGTCGGCGCGGGCAGCGGATTGCCCGACGAATCGACTGTCCACTGTGCACTGGTCAGCTCGGTGAGCGACTGGTAGTTCGAGGTCGCGGGCGCGTCCGGGTAGTACTCCTTGACCTTGCCCTGTGCGGTGACCGCGTCGCCGACCGCCACGTCCGGCGTGGTCGATCCGGTGAAGACGAACAGGCCCTCGCTGGTGCGCGGGTCGCTGTCCGGATGCGGGTCGGTCAGCCAGAACCCGCATGCCGAGCCGAAGCCGCGCACCGCGGTGACGACGCCGGTGACGTCCTCGACCTGCTTGTCCTTGAACGGCGAAATCCGCGTGGTGCCCTGGATGTCGTGAATCTTCGCCGGAACGCCCGGCTCGCCCGGCGGGGTGCCGGTGGTCTCGCCCTTGGTGTTGGTCGGCGTCGGGGCACCGACCGCGAAGTCCGCGCTGTTGTTGTCCGTGTCGGCGAGCGTCGCCGCGCGGGCGACCGAGGTCGTGTTGGACGGCGCAGCGGCCGGATCTCCTTCGCGGACAACGGCATCGCCGAAGCCGACGAGGTCCTTGACGCGGCTGTCGGCCAAACAGTCAGCGGCGGTCTTGCAGGTCAGCGGCGCACCGCCAGACACGAGAGCGACGGTGCCCGCGGTCGCCGACATCGCGATCGCCCCGGTCGCATCCGGCGTCGGCAGCGCGACCGTGCCGCCGTTGCCCTTCCCCTCCGCGACGAGGTAGCGGCCGTTCGGCGCGACGGACCCAGCAAGCGGCGTGACCTGCCACTTGCTCGACGCGCTCGCCGAACCCGGCAGGTACTGGACGCTGTAGCCGTCGAGCGCGACCGGCGCGCCGCCGTGGTTGGCCAGCTCGATGAAGTCGTTGGTGAGTGTGGCGCCGGAATTGCCGCCACCGCCGTAGACCTCGGCGATCAGGGCGTCGGCACTCGGTGCGGCCGAGGCGGGCGCGGCCAGTCCGCCCAGCACGAGAGCAGCGGCGGAGACGGCAACCGCGCCTCTGGTCAGTCTTGCCCCACCGGCGCTTCGGCCCCCGGCAGGACGACGGGATATGGTCACCCTGAGTCCCCTCTGCATGTCAACGGTCGAGGCATCGTCCCCCGAACAAGCGAAGCAGAGGAAGACGAAAGGGCAACGATTCGTAACGAGCTGGAGGGATTTCCTCCTTTGGACGGGTTGACGCAATGATCACGCTCGTACTCGGCGGAGACGTCAACCTGCAGGGCCGCGCGAACCCGGAAACGGCGTTCCACCCGTTGACCTCGCTGCTCACCGGTGCCGATGTGCGGTTCGTGAATCTCGAAGGACCGCTCTCCGGCTCGACCGGCACGGACATCCCGCACAAACCGAACTGGCGGCACTCGCCGCCGGAGATGGTCGCCGCGCTGACCGCCGCCGAGATCGACGTCGTGTCGGTGGCCAACAACGTCACCTACCCGCCGGCCGCGGCGATGGCGAGCCTCGCCGTGCTGGACCGCGCCGGAATCGCGCACTGCGGCGCTGGCGCGAACCTCGCCGAAGCGCACGCGCCGGCGATCCTCGAACGGCCCGGCGGCCGGATCGCGTTCCTCGCCTACACCTCGCTGTGCTGGCCGGTCGGGCAGGAGGCGACGGACGATTCCCCCGGCGTCGCCACGGCCGGCGCTTACACGTCGTACCAACCGGATCCGCGCGTCCTGGACATCCCCGGCCGCCCGCCGATCGTGCACACCACGCCGGTCCGCCGCGATCTGGAACTCCTGCTCGCCGACATCCGCCGCGCCCGCGCCGAGGCCGACCACGTCGTGGTGTCGATGCACTGGGGCATCCCCGGCGAAGAACTGGCCGAGTACCAGGTGACTTACGCGCACGCGATCATCGACGCCGGGGCCGACCTGGTCGTCGGACACGGACCGCACACCGTGCAGCCGGTCGAGGTCTACCGGGGCCGTCCGATCCTTTACAGCCTCGGCAACCTCGTCTTCGACTGGCCCGCCATGCGCGACCGGTACCGCGACGGCCTGCTCGCCGGCTGTGTCGTCGGCGAGCAACTCCGGGTCGAATTAGTGCCAATCCGCCGCGACGAAGACAACGAATGCGTACCGTTGACGGGAGCCGAAGGCGACGAGGCGCTCCAACGGCTCGTGGAGCTGTCCGCGCGCCGCGGCACGAGCGTGACGGTCAGTGATGGTTTCGCGACCGTCGAAGGACTTCGCGGCTAAGCCGCCGATCCCGCCGTCACCCGGACGGCGCATCTGCCTTAAATGCAGCTCAAGCCCGGGGTCAGCTGGTACGGGGCGGGAGTACCTTACCGATGAGCACCGAAACTGTGGCACAGACCACTTTTCCGGCGCTCACGGGTAGCACCTCGCGGGGGAGGCGACACGGTCACGTGGGGGTTGACCGTCGTCGAGTGCGCGGGTGCCACCACCCGGGAAACAGCCGCGGGCGCGGGAATTTCCGCTTCGCCCGCGACCGCGGCTCCATGGATTTGCCCCGGGGAAGCCTCGCGAGTGGCGAGGTGCCGCCTTATCCGCGCAGGGGGAGCGCGGGAGGGGGAGGAAGGCGATGCGCCTCGCCACTCGTGAGCACTAGCCGTCCGGTCACGCGGGCGCAGATCTCGCCGTGCGTCAGCGGCAGATAGTGCCCGGCTCCCGGCACGACCTGAAGCGTTCCGTCCTGACAGGCAGCCAGAAACCGCCGTTCGCCCAAGCGGAAATGATCGTGGCGGCCGTTCAGCAGAGTTACCGCCCCGGGGTACCGCGCCAGGTCGGCGAGCGGGTCCATTTCGGCCGCCGCCGCCATGACGTCCGGGATCACTTCGGACGCGATCCCCGCGGCGATCACCGGCTCAGCCACCTCCGCCGGAACAACGCGGCGCAACAACCACGCGCTGAAGGAAGCCCCGTCGTCCGACGTCGTCGCCAGCCCGCGGCGCGCGAACCGGAACCCGCCGCGCAGCACCGCGCTGGGCACGAGCGAACATCCGGCTCCCACCAGGGAAGCCACCCGCTCCGGATGACGCGCCGCCGTCGCGATCGAGACGTAGCCGCCGAGCGAATGTCCGACCAGGACCGCGCGGCCGCCAACCTCGTCGATGGCTTCGACGACAGCGTCGACCGCACCGTCGAGAGTGAACCGTTCCCCGCGTCGCACCCCGTGTCCAGGCAGATCCGGCGCGGCGGCCGGGCCGTGCGCCAGGCGGATCTGCTGCTGCCAGCACGCCCCGGACAACCGGAGCCCGTGGACGAAGACCACCGGCATGACGTGTCCCCCTTTCGAATGCAACGGACCGTTGCATTCAGGTCTACCCGCCTCCGACGGCAAATGCAACGCACCGTTGCAAACCTGGCTAGGATCAGACCATGGACCGGACCGCCTCCCGCCCGCGCAAAGCGGACGCCATCTACTCCGCGACCCTCGCCCTGCTGGCCGAACGCGGTTACGACGCGCTGACGGTCGAGGCGGTCGCGGCGCAGGCCGGGGTGCACAAGACGACCATCTACCGCACCTGGGCGACCAAAGACGAGGTCCTCGCCGACGCTCTCGTGCAGGCCCCGGAGCTGACCTTCGCGATCCCCGACACCGGCACCCTGCGCGGCGATCTCCTCGAACTGGCCAAGCAGATCCACCGGCTGCTGTCCGACCCGGCGAACCGGCGGATCATCACGGCCGTCGTTTCCGCACTGCCAGACCGTCCCGCCACCGCCGAGGCCGCCGGACGCTTCTTCGCCGATCGCCTCGGCCGTGAGCAGGCCGTCTTCGACCGTGCCCACGACCGAGGCGAACTGGCCGACGCTGCGGATTCGGAGCTGGTCATGGATCTGCTCGGCGGGAACCTCTGGTTCCACACGCTGATCCGGGCGAAATCCGCCGACGACGCCTATCTCGAACGACTTGTCGACACTGTCCTCACCGGAGTCGCCCGCTGATCAGTACGGCCGGTCCCCGACGATCGCGACGCGCTCCGCGATCCGGACGTGCGGGTGGTAGTCGTTGACCGCGTAGTGCTGGGTCGCGCGGTTGTCCCAGAACGCCACCGAATCCCGCTCCCAGCGGAACCGCACCTGAAACTCCGGCGTGTGCGCCTGCAGGAACAAATACCGCAGCAGCCGGTCGCTCTCCGCGCGGTCGAGGCCGACGATGTGCGTGGTGAACGCCTGGTTCACGAACAACGTCCGCCGTCCGGTCTCCGGATGGGTCCGCACCACCGGGTGCTCCACCGGCGGGTACGCGTCCTGCCATTGGGCCAGCAGATCCGGGTCGGTAAACCGGTCGAAGCCGGGGACGAAGTCGTGCACCGCGGTGAGCCCATCGATCCGTTCGCGGACCTCGGCGGGCAGATTGTCGTAGGCGGCGGCCATGTCCGCCCACATCGTGTCGCCGCCGACCGGCGGGACCTCGACCAGCCGCAGCACCGAACCGAGCGCCGGATTCGGCCGCCAGGTGACGTCGGTGTGCCAGATGTTCTCGTATCCGGGCATCCCGGCGGTGCGGGTGAAGCGCACGACCTGGTCGGAATCGCCCTGCGGGATGAACGGGTTGGTCTCCAGTTCGCCCCAGTTCGCGGCGAACGCGCGCTGCTGCTGCGAGGTGATGTGCTGGTCGCGGAAGAACAGCACCTTCCACTCCAGCAGCGCGCGGTTCAGCTCCGCACGCAGTTCCGGCGACACCGGTGCGCCGAGGTCCACTCCGGAGAGTTCGGCCCCGATCACCCGGCCGAGCGGGCGCAGGGTGAAAAGCTCGTAGGGAGCTTCGGCGGCGGAAAGCCGGTTCAGCACGCGCGGGCCTTCGACGATTCCGTTGTCCGGAGTGGCGGACGAGCGCAGGCGGGCAGGCAGGTCTACAGACATGGCGGTACTCCCGGAAGAATAGGTGAATTCGGCTGTGACAGCGGAGAATCGCCTACGCGGGAGGAGAGCCGAGACGACCGCGACGCCTCAGGAGGGCGGCGACGCCCTCACCGTCCGACCGCGCCGGGGCACGGCCGGCTAGCGGCACTTCCCGGTTCTCTGGCATGCGGTCAATTCTGGTGGGGCCCGGAACTCACGGTCAAGGGTCCTCCACAATGTGGAATCGTCGCACGCCCGGCCGAGTGACCCGGGCGGCCTCGATGGGGTTAGATCTCTCCAGAGGGTGGCGGACCGCGGTGCGCGCTCTCCCGGAAGCGGAGGTCCCGATGGCAGGTTCGACGAGCGAGCGGCTCAACGCCGCCGCGGACGCGCTCGATCGAGCGGCTGCCGACGCGGACCGGGCGGCAGGCCGGTTCGCCGAAGCCCGGCTCGAATCGACGCCGTGGGGGATTTCCGCGCCGGCCAGGGAAATCGCCGCCCGGTGGGAAGCCGCGCTCGCCGCGCGGGACATCGACGCGCGCATGCTCGGCGACGCGACGTCCGACCTCGCCGGTCAACTGCGGATGGCCGCCCGCGGTCCCCACCAGCGTCCGACGATCGCGACGGCGCTGCTGAGTTGATGCCGTTCCTCCACCCGGCGCTGGAAAACGCGGCCGCCGGGCTTGCTTCATTGGGCGCCGCGGCCGCCGCGATCGGCGCGCCGGACCCGGTCACCGCGCTGCGCCAGATCGACTGTTCCCCGCAAGCGATCCGCGAATCCGCGCGCACGCTGTCCAGCGGCCGCGACGTTTTGGTGATGGCCCGGCTGGAGTTCGAACGCGGGGCGCACAGCGCGGAACGCAAATGGGGCGGCGAACCGGCCGCGCGATTCCGCGGCAGCGCGGACGAACTGGACGCGCACTACCGGCAGGCCGCCGAAGCCGCCGCGCGCACCGCGTCGGTCGGCTTGGATCTGGCGGATTTGCTTGACCGGCTGGCAGATCAGACGGCGGCGCGAGTCATGCTGATCGCGGAAGGCGTGTCCCCGGCGGCCGTCGCGCTGCTGGCCGGAGACCGTTCCGCGGAGCCGGCGGTGCGGGAGGCGTGCGGAACGATCGCGGAAGCGGTCGCACGCGGCGTCGCGACCATAGGAGAGGCAACGACTTTCCTCGACGCGTTCGGCACTCCGGTGCTGCAAGACGAGAACTAGCGAGTCGCGGTCACGAACCCGCCGCGGGTGTTGTCCAACGGCTCTCGCCCGTAACGGACGGAAAGCTCCGCGACAGTAACGGTTTCCGGCTGCCAGCCGTGCGCGGTGAGCCACTCCGGAGCGTCGCCGCCAAGACCGCCGCGCCAGAGAGCGGTGACCTCGGCACCGACATTGCGAGCCTGTTCCAGCAGCCCGTCGTGCTCGCCGTCCGGCCGATGTTCGAAGGAGATCCGGCTACCCGGCGCGGACAACGCGGTAACGTCCGTGAGCAGCCGCTCCGCCTCCTCGCGGCCGAGGTAGACGAGCAGCCCCTCGGCGAGCCAGACCGTCGGCCGCCCCGGATCGAATCCCGCGTTTTTCAAGGCAGCGACCCAGTCCTCGCGCAGATCCGCCGGAACCGCGATCCGCTCGCACCGAGGCCGCGCACCTTGCTCGGCCAGCACGGATTCCTTGAACGCGAGCACATCCGGCAGGTCGATCTCGTACACGCGCGCACCGTCCGCCCAGTCAAGCCGGAACGCACGAGCGTCGAGCC
Organism: Amycolatopsis sp. WGS_07; assembly: GCF_045278895.1. Lineage (NCBI taxonomy): Bacteria > Bacillati > Actinomycetota > Actinomycetes > Pseudonocardiales > Pseudonocardiaceae > Amycolatopsis > Amycolatopsis sp. WGS_07. Next base: position 2,433,340 of record NZ_CP136053.1, read on the forward strand.
CCGCCGCGAGAAGCACCGTCTGCGTGCCGCCAGCGACAAAGTCGTCAAAGAACCGAGTCCGGATCGCGACCTGCTGCGCGAACACCATCCCGAGCCGCCGATCCCGATTCTGGTGGCCCTCGAAGATCGCCCGCCCAGCGTGAAAGAACGCGCCGGCATACGGATCCTCGAACAACCGGTCCGGCCGCCCGCTCTCCAACGCCCGAAGCCCAGCGACCCCAACCGCGGTCTTGCCCACCGGCGGAAGCTCTTCGCTCATGCCTCCACGCTACTGGGGCATCGCCGCTTTGACGGCCTCGACCAGCTGCCGCACCTTCTTCTTGTCGGACGAACTGTAGTAAAAGGTGCACAGATCAGCTTTGTCGCCGCCCGAAGCCGGGTTCTCGATCACCGTCGCCGGTGTCCCGGCCACCTTGAACTTGAGACAGCCTGGGCTGAACGCACCAGGTTCGGTGTTGCTGACCTCGCTGATTTTGCTGACCGCGAAGCGGTGCTGCTTGTTCGCGCCGAACAGTCCGTCCTTGATCGCGGCCTTGATAGTCACCTGCTTGCCACTGAACGTAAGCGAGCGACGCCGAGCATAGATATACAAAACGCCACCTCCGGTACGGGGACCAGCTACCGAAGGTTCAACGAACGCCCCACACCCAAAGTGCCCCACCCCAACGCAACCCTCCCGCCCAAAGCGCCTCTCCACTCCCAACGCAACCACCGATGGGGGTCCGGGGGCGAAGCCCGCCGGGCGGGGCCTGGGGGTTGCACCCCCAGAAACACGGCGGGCGAGCCGAGCCGACGCTTTCCGTCGGCACAGCTCGCCCACTCGCACGCGGTGGCGGTGGGATTTGAACCCACGGACGGGATTAACCGTCACACGATTTCGAGTCGTGCTCCTTCGGCCGCTCGGACACGCCACCGCCGAGAACAATACCGGACCCCCTCCGCGGGGTTCGGCGGGGGTTACTCGGCCCCTAGACGGCGGTCCGCGAAGTACGTCTCAAGCAGGGCCGCGCAGTCGCTTTCGAGCACCCCGCCGTGGACTTCCGGCCGGTGGTTGAGGCGGCGGTCGCGTACGACGTCCCACAGCGACGACACCGCGCCCGTCTTGGGCTCCCAGGCTCCGAACACCAGCCGCGCCACCCGGGCGAGCACGAGTGCGCCCGCGCACATCGTGCAGGGCTCCAGCGTGACCGCGAGCGTGCAGCCCTCCAGCCGCCAGCCGTCGCCGAACTCGCGGGCCGCCGCGCGCAGGGCGAGGATCTCCGCGTGCGCGGTGGGGTCGGCCAGTTCGACACGCGCGTTGCGAGCCGCGGCCAGTGGACGTCCGTCGGGGTCGAAGACGACCGCGCCGATGGGCACGTCGGCACCAGGGGCGCGGGCCGCGTCCAGCGCGGCCCGCACGGCCTCGATGTCGTCCGGCCGTCTCAGAGCTGGTCCAGCAGTTTCGAGAACTCGGCCTCGAAGCCGCACCGCTGGGCGATCATCTGGAGCTGTTCGTCCGGGTAGAGGTCGACCTCGCCGACGATCACCTCCAGCTCGCCGCCGGGCAGGCCGAGGTCGGCCAGTATTTCGAGGTCGCCCTCGGGCCAGACGGCGTCGTCGTCCTCGTCGGGCGGATCGACGCGCAGCACGTCGAGGACGTCCGCCGCGATGTCGTAGTCGAGCGCCGCGGCGGCGTCCGACAGCAGCAGCGACGGTCCCCTCGGGCTCGGCCGGACGATCACGAAGAACTCGTCGTCGACGGCCAACAGGCCGAACGCCGCCCCGGTCGACCGGAGCTTGCCCAGCTCGGTGATCGCCGCGTCCAACTCTGTGAGCGCCGAAGAATCGAGCGCACTGCACCGCCACCGACCGTCTTCACGGACCACAGCTATCGCGAAGCCCGTGACCGGCTCTTGCACCGCCATGCGCACACCGTATTCCGCCTCGCGGACGAACGCACGCACGGTGCGCCCGAAGCGTGCGAGGTGCCACTATCGAGCCATGACCGGACCCACCGACCTCCCCACCCTGCCCGGCAACCGGCACGCCGGGCTGCTCGAGGCCGCACGGCAGCTGCAGGACCGCACTGTCGAGCTTCGCCGCGCTGTGCACCGGCACCCTGAACAGGGCTTGCAGCTGCCGCGCACCCAGGCGGCGATCCGCGCCGCGCTGGCCGATCTGCCGATCGAACTCACCGACGGCCGCTCCACGACGTCGCTCACCGGCGTACTGCGCGGGGCCCGTCCAGGACCTGCCGTGCTGCTGCGCGCCGACATGGACGCGTTGCCGCTGACCGAAGACACCGGCCTGGAGTTTTCTTCCGAGGTCGACGGTTCGATGCACGCCTGCGGACACGACACGCACGTCGCGATGCTCGCCTCCGCCGCCCGGCTGCTGTCGGAGCGGGTCGAGGACCTGGCCGGCTCGGTGGTGTTCATGTTCCAGCCGGGCGAAGAGGGCCTCCACGGAGCGCGGCACATGATCCACGAGGGGGTGCTGGACGCGGCGGGCACGCGCGTCACGCGCGCCTTCGGCCTGCACACGATCGCCAACAGCCCGAGCGGCGTCCTGCAGGTGCGCGGCGGGCCGATGATGGCGTCGGCCGACACGTTCAGCGTCGAGGTCACCGGGCGCGGCGGCCACGGTTCGGCCCCGCAGGACGCCATCGACCCCGTCCCCGCCGCGGCCGCGATGGTCGGCGCGCTGCAGACGATGGTCACCCGCCGGATCAGCGTTTTCGACCCGGCGGTGGTCTCGGTGACCCGGATCGAGGCCGGCACGACGACGAACATCATCCCCGAGCGGGCAGTGCTCGAGGGGACCATTCGCACGCTGTCGGAGTCGACGCGCGCCTTCGTCCGCGAGGAACTGCCGAAGGTGTGCGAGGCGGTCGGAGCGGCGCACGGGTGTCGCGTGTCGGCCGGGGTGGACCCGGGCTACCCGACGACCGTCAACGACCCGCAGGTGGCCGCTGAGGTGCTGGCGCTGGGTGCGGCGGTGCTCGGGGAAGACAACGCCGAGGAGCTGGCCACGCCGATCATGGGCGCGGAGGACTTCTCGTATGTGCTGCAACGAGTTCCCGGCACGTTCGCGTTCATCGGAGCCCGGGAGCCCGGAGCCGACCCGGCGACTACCGAGGACAACCACTCGAACCGGGTGAGGTTCCACGAACCGGCGATGGCCGCCGGGGTGGCCATGTACACCGCGTTCGCACTGGACGCCCTGCGCTGATCTTCCCGTCGGCACGCCCCGGACCAGGGGCGTGCCGACTTTTGGCCGCGAACTAGGACGCCTATCCCAAAGATCAGGACGATTGTCCTGGCTGGCTCGTGCTACGCTCCGGGTCGCCGAGACATCATATATCAGATCGGATCTGCTCGTGGCGTTCGAGAAGGCGTTCGAGAAACAGCGACAGCGGCTCGCCAGTGTGGTGGCGATCCCGGTGACCCCGTTCACCGCGGCCGGAGACGTGGACGCCGAGACGTACGAGCGGCTAGTCGAACGGCTCGTGCTGAGCGGCGTCGAGGTCGTCACGCCGAACGGCAACACGGGCGAGTTCTACGCACTCGACGAGCAGGAAACGCGGCAGTGTCTCGAAGTCACCACGAAGGCCGCGCGCGAGGCGAGCGTCCTCGCTGGCGTCGGCCATGACGTGCGTACAGCCGTGAAGGCGGCGAAGCACGCGCGCGCTTCTGGCGCGGACATGGTGATGATCCATCAACCCGTGCACCCGTACGTCTCGCGCGCGGGCTGGATCGACTACCACCGCGCCATCGCGAACGAAGTGCCCGAGCTTGGGGTTGTCCTGTACGTCCGCAACCCCGCCATCGAGGGTTCAGACCTCGCTCAGCTCGCCGATGCCGCACCGAACGTTCTCGGCGTGAAGTACGCGGTGCCAGACCCGGTGCGCTTCCGCACTGTCGCGCGCGACGCGGGGTACGAGCGCTTCGTGTGGATCGCCGGTCTCGCCGAACTGTCGGCCCCTGGGTACTTCGCGGTCGGCGCGACGGGCTTCACCTCCGGTCTGGTGAACGTCGCCCCGCAGATGTCGCTGGACCTGTTCCGCCGCCTGCGCAACCACGACTTCGCCGGAGCGATGGAGATCTGGGACCGGATCCGCCCGTTCGAGCAGATGCGCGCCGCGGAGGGCAACGCCAACAACGTCAGCGTGGTCAAGGACGCGCTCTCCCAGCTCGGCCTGTGCCGTCCGGACGTGCGGCCGCCGAGCAGGCTGCTGACGGCCGCCGAACGGAACCAGCTGTTCGAAATCCTGTCCTCGTGGGGGCTTTCGTAGAGCGTCAGCCGAGCGTCGAAGGCAGGTCGAAAGCGCGGAACACTTCCGGACCGAAGGTCGTCACCTCCGCGACGCGGCTGCCGTCCAGCCGCAGCGTCACCATCCCGAAGGCCCGGAACTCGCCGACTGTGCGCGCGTACGTGGCGAGCGCGGGCAGGCCGTTCGCGCGCGTCTCGACAACGCGGAACTCGGCAGCGGCGTCGCCGTGGAACGCCGGTGCCCAGCCTTCAAGCACAACGGCGCGCCCCGCGTACCACGTCGGCTCCGACCCCATATGCCCGCCAGCGCCCGGAGCGTGACTGCAACGCACGTCTTCACGCAACAGCTCCGTGAAGGCCGCTTCGTCGTGGTCGACAAGCGCCTTCACGTACTTCGCGACGACTGCGCGTTCCTCTTCGCTCGCTGACGCAGACGCCCACTCCGTACGTCGCGTAGGCAAGTGCTCCTTCAACTCGGCGCGCGCCCGCAACACGTTGCTGTTCACCGAAGCAGGCGTCGTACCGAGCGCTGACGCCGTCTCGCGCGCGGACCAGCCGAGTACGTCGCGAAGCACCAACGCTGCCCGCTGTCGCGGCGAGAGATGCTGAATGGCCGCGAGGAACGCCAACTCGACCGTCTCCAGCGCGACGACGACAGCATCCGGCTGGAGCACACCGTCCGGCACCGGCTGCAGCCACGGCACCGCGACGTCGGGACGCGGCGCGAGATCCGAGTCGTGAGCGACCGGAAGGTCGAGCACCGGCAGCTCCCGCGGATGCGCTTCGAGGTAGTCGAGGCACGCGTTGGTCGCGATCCGGTACAGCCAGGCGCGCAGGCTCGCGCGGCCTTCGTACGTCGAACGGCCGCGCCACGCCCGCAGCAGCGTCTCCTGGACCAGGTCTTCCGCCTCGTCGAACGAGCCCAGCATCCGGTAGCAGTGCACCCGCAGTTCGTGCCGGTACTGCTCGGTCTCGCTCGCGAAGTCCGTCATCTGTTCAACCATGTCCGATAAGACGGCCGGTCGCCGGAAAACTCAGCAAAGCCCAGCTCAACCGGGGTGTGGCGGACGTTACTCACGCGTTAAGAACGCATCAGCACGACCACCCGGACCATCAGGGGCCCGTTTCCGGGACGTTCCAGGCCGGTGTCGGTGCCGTGTGCTGACGATGTTCGCCGCGATCGACATCGACCGGAGGTAACCGTGACGCTCAGCGAGCTGCTCCCGAGTCTCGGCTGCGAGGCCGCCGACCACCTAGAACCGGGACTCTGGCCGCAAGGCACGAAGCTCGGCGAAGGCGGCGAGCTGCTCTTCGCCGGCGCGCCGGTCAGTCACCTGGCCGCGCGCTTCGGTACGCCCGCCTACCTCCTCGACGAGGAGCACGTACGCGAAACGGCCCGCGCTTACCGCCGTGCGTTGCCGGAGGCCGACGTCGCCTTCGCAAGCAAGGCGCTCTGCACGCGAGCAGTGTTGCGTTGGGTCGCTGAAGAAGGACTGTCGCTCGACACGTGCTCCGCCGGAGAAATCGCCGTCGCGCGCGCTGTCGGATTCCCCGCGGAACGCATTCTGTTGCACGGCAACGCGAAGACACCGGAGGACCTGAAGGCGGCACTGCAGTACGGCGTCGGCCGCATCGTCCTCGACTCTCTCGACGAGGTCGAACAACTCGGCGCACTCGCGCATGGCGCACAGCGCGTCCTCATCCGCGTCACGCCCGGCGTCAGCGGCGATACGCACGCTGCGATCACGACAGGCACCGAGGGACAGAAGTTCGGCTTCTCGCTGCGCCCCGACGTACGCGACAACGTCGATCGCGCTGTCGCAGCAGTACTTTCACAGCCAAGCCTGCAACTGACCGGCCTGCACTGCCACATCGGCTCGCAAGTGTCCCGTGTGGACCGTTACGAGGAAGCCGCGCGACGGATGGTCGAAGTGCTCGTCCGCATCCGCGACCAGTACGGAATCACATTGCGCGACTTGGACCTCGGCGGCGGCCACGCCGTGCCGTACGCCGACCGCGAAGCTTCCTTCGACCTCGACGGCTACGCCCGCCGCCTCCGCGTCGCGCTGGGCTATGAATGCTCGTCACACGACTTCCCGTTGCCACGCCTGACAATCGAGCCCGGCCGCGCGATCGTCGGCCCAGCCGGGATCACCGTGTACCGTGTGTGCGCCGTGAAACGCGGCGCGCGCACCTTCGTCGCTGTCGACGGCGGTATGAGCGACAACCCGCGCCCCGCGCTGTACGGCGCGCGCTACACCGCGCGTCTCGTCGGCCGTCGCACCAAGGCCGCGCGTACGCCGATGACGGTTGTCGGACGACACTGCGAGTCCGGCGACGTACTGGCGGACGTCTGCCTGCCCGACGACATCCACGTCGGCGACCTGCTGGCCGTACCGTGCACCGGCGCGTACCACCACTCCCTGGCGTCGAACTACAACCTCGTCGGCCGTCCTCCGCTCGTCGGCGTACGCGACGGGCACGCCACGCTCCTCGTACGCCGCGAGACCGAAGAAGACCTGCTTCGCCGCTGCTAGCTCTCGATGGTCTGACCGTCGCGGGCAACGGCGCCGCGCGTCAGACGTCGCCCGGCGAAGAAGTCACGGCAGGCGCGTTGCACGGCGAACATCAACGGAAAGCCCACGAGGATCGCGACAACGCCGATCACCGCGACGCCGCCGACACCGAACACTGTGGTCTCTCCGGCGTCAGGCTTCGCGTACGTGATCGCCGCGAACACCAGTACTGCCAGGAAGAACACGCCGCCGACAAACGGCAGTAGCCCGCGTAGCACGAAGTTGCGCACGCTCGACAACAGCGTCCGGCGAAACACCCACACGCAAGCCAACGCCGTCACCGTGAACTCGATCGCGATCGTGAGCCCGACCGCGTCGACCGAATCCGCGAGCACGTTCCGGCTCCACAACGCCAGCAGCACGTACAAGGCGAGTGACACCAACCCGAACGCCCAGGTGGTCACCGACGGCGTCTGATACTTCGGATGCACCCGGCCGAACACCTTCGGCAGCGCGCCGTGGCTGGCCATCGACAGCGTCGTGCGCGCGGCGGGCATGATCGTCGCTTGGCTCGTGGCCGCGCCGCTGGTCAGCACCGACACGATCAGCAGCACCCCCATGACCTTGCCGAACCCGGACGTCCCGAACACCGCGCCGCCCAGCCCGGCGAGCACGTCCTCGGCATTCGCCTCGTTGGCCAGCCCGATCCCGTGCTCGCCGACGCCCGCGAACGCCAGCGCGGCGACGGTCACCAGCAGATAGTTGAGCACCAGCAGCACGGTGGACAGGATCGCGGCCCGCCCCGGCGCGTGCCGCGGGTCCGCCGATTCCTCGTTCACCGAAAGCGAACTCTCCCAGCCCCAGTAGATGAAGACCGCGAGCAGCACCGCCGACACCGCCGTCCCGACGCTGACCCCGCTCGGCCACAGCCAGTCCCACCGCGGCGTGGTCGCCTGCGGGCCCGCAGTGCCGGTGTAGACGCGGGCAAGGGCGACGACGGAGAAGATCACCAGGACGGCGAGTTCGATGCCGAGGAGGACCCACTGCGCGCGTGCCGACACCTCGATGCCGCGATAGCACAACCAGCAGAGCGCGAGCAGCCACGCGCCACCGATCGCGGTCGTCACCGCACGGTTGTTCGCGAGGTCGTCTAGACCAAACAGCAGCAGCGTGTACCGGCCGGTCAGCGCCGACTGACTGCTCATCACCAGCAACTGCTCCACCAGGACCACCCAGCCGGTCATCCAGCCGACCCGGCTGCCGAACGCGCGGGTGGCCCAGGTGAAGTTGGTGCCGCAATCGGGCTCGGCCGCGTTCAGTTCCCGGAAGGCAAACGCGACGAAGAGCACCGGGACAAACGCCAGCACCACGAACGCCGCGGCCTTGAACCCCGTACCCGCGAGCACGATGAACCCGAGCGTCGCGGCGATCGAATAGGCCGGGGCGGTCGACGACAAACCGATCACCGTCGAAGACACCATGCCGAGCGCGTTCGAACGGAGCCCCTTGGCCGGCACCACGGGCGCGGCGACGGCTTCGGTCATTGGAATATTCCTCCTAGTCAGCGGCGGTCCGCGACCGTACCCGCTGTTAGCCCGCGCCAGAACGACCGCGTGGCCAAGCGCACCTTCCGCCATCTGGAGAAGAAAACGGGAAAGGGTCTCCTGCTCTCCGGCTTCGGCCGATACGCTGCGCATCTGACAAATCACATGCCGAAACACAGGGAGGGACGGCATGGGTGACGAAAACCGTACGAAAATCGAGGAACCGCGTGCTCCGAGAGCGCTAGACGGGACCGACCGGACGCTCATCACGCTGTTACAGGAAGACGGCAGGGCGTCGTTCACGGCGCTCGCCAAAGCGGTGGGTCTTTCGGAGGGCGCGGTGCGGCAGCGAGTACAACGGCTGCTGCGAGAGGAAATGGTGCAGATAGTCGCCGTGACCTCACCAGAACACGTCGACCTGACCCGAAGGGCGATGGTCGGCATCACGGTGGACGGAGACGCCCGCGAAGTGGCCCAGCAACTGGCCAAGGTCGCCGACGTGCACCAGGTAGCCCTCTGCTCAGGCCGCTTCGACCTGCTGGCAGAACTCCTGTGCCGCGACGACGACCACCTCCTGTCCGTACTGGGCGACGAGGTACGGCCGATCGCCGGGGTGGCCTCGACGGAGCTGTTCGTGTACCTGAAGCTCGCGAAACAGGACTACTCGTGGGGCCGGCTGACCGCCTGATCCGCGGGTCGGGTTCTCGGGCTGGGTTCATGACAGGGTTCGCGGTGTTCGACGGGTTGGCTGTGTCCGACGGGTTGGCTGGGTCCGCTGGGTCCGTGGCGGGGTGCATGGCTGGCGAGTGCGGGCTGGGTTCTCGGTGGGGCCCTGGCCTGACTGGTCCGGATGGTTCCCCGGCTGAGTTCTCGGCTTGGCACGGGCGGGCTGGTCGCTCGGCTGGGTCCTCGGCCTGGCACGGGCGAACTGGCTGCCTGGTCGAGTCCTCGGCTTGGCACGGGTGGGCTGGCTGCCTGGTCGGATCCTCGGCCTGGCGCGGGCGGGCTGGTCGCTCGGCTGGGTTCTCGGCACGATGCGGACCGACCGGTTGCCCGGCGAGCTTCCCGGCTCGGCACCGGCGAACTGGCCGCCCAGTCGAGTCCCTGGCTCGGCACGGACAGACCGGCTGCCCGGCCGGGTCCTTGGCTCGGCGCAGTGCGTGGCCAACCCGGCATGGGCGAACTGGCTGCTCGGTCGAGTTCTCGGATCGGCGTGGGTCCGACTACTCGGCGCGACGCGGACCGACCGGCCGCCCGGCGAGCTTCTCGGCTCGACGCAGGCGGATCGGTTGCCGGGCCAGCCCCTCGGCTCGACCCGAGCGGACGGGCCTGACCTGGGCTCATCGGCCACGGTTCTTGGGCTGGCGAGTTCGGATTGGGCCCGCGGGCGAGGTCTTCGGACGCAGCCCTCGGGCAGGCCCGCTAGGACCGGATCGGGCCTGTGCCCCGGTTGGGTCGGCCAGGCCATTGGACTGGACCAGCCTGATTGCCAAGGCGGGTTCGGCTGAGTCCTCGGGCTGGATCGGACCGGTCGCGTCGGCGGGATCAACCGATACCGCGGCCACGGCCTCCGGAACGGACCGGACTGGTTCGGCCGGTTCCGCAGGCTCGACCCTCGGAGCGGACTGATCCCGAGGCTGAGCCGACGGGCTCCGGTCTGGGAGGCTCAATCCTCGGACTGGCTCGGCTGGCTCCCGACGCACGATCCTCGACCAGAGGTACCCGACCGGTGCCGCTGGGACTGGATCGTCCGAGTTCGGGGCGGGACCAGACCGAGTCAAACCGTGGCCCGGCGGCTTCGAAGTTCCGGTTCCAGCATCAGCGCTGGCCCCGGCTTCGGAAGTCCGGCACAACCGCAAGTCCAGGCACCGAGGTCCCACCCGGCAACGGGCTCCGGCCTGAACGGCAGCCCCGGCACGGAGTGAGGCCACCGGCCCAGCAACGACGCTGGCCCGGACGGGATTCCCGCCAGCAACGGCGCTGGCCCACCGCGGGATTCCCCAGCCACCGGTCCAGCAAAGACGCCGGCCCGGCACAAGGCTCCGGCCCCACCACTGGCCCAGCAACGACGCTGGCCGCAGGTCGCAGCTTGACCACCGGTTCCAGCAACGGTTCCGGCCCAGGCAGCGGCTCTGGTCAACCGTCCGGCCCCAGCAATGACGCTGACCCCGGTAGCGGGCTCCGGCCCAACCATCGGTCCCAGCAATGACGCTGGCCCCGCCGCCGGTTTCACCCCGACGTTCCCTGCCCCAGTCCCCGGCAAGGGAACGCTCGCCGACTTCGCGCGTCTTCCGCGCGGCAAGACCAGTCCCACTCACCGGCAAAGTGCTGGCCCCGGAAATTCCCCGGGGCCAGCACTCGCCCGTACCCGAATTCACGACCGGCGACTCCGTCGCTCAGCACAGGCACCCATTACAAAGCCATCCCGATATTAGCCCGACTGGCCGAAGTCATCAGTTTCGCTAATACCTCCGAACGGCCGCACCCATCGAATTCGCGTCCCGCCGAATCGGAATAGCACCTGCTGGATTCCTGAATCGACCGTTCGCCAGCAAGCCGGCTCCACGGCCAGCCGAACTCCCCAATCCCCAGCCGCGACCGCCTTCCGCGAACCGCGATCGCCGCCGCAATTGCCGAGACGCCAATCGCCCGGCCGGTCACCCGAGCAGGAATTCGCGCGGAGCCAGCGCCCGGTCGACGACCCTGGCCTCACCGATCTCGCCGTAGAAGCTGCGCTCCACCTTGCCCCGGTACGACGACGCACCGACCAGCCAGCCGCCTCCCGGATTGGCCAGGCCGATCGCCGGTGTCTTGGGGTTGCGCAGCAGCGGGCAGCCGTCGACGTAGAGTGTGCTGCGCCATCCGTCGTTGACGACCGCGACGTGCCACCACTTCGCCAGCGGCAGTTCGTGCCCCCAGTTGGTCGAAATCCCGTTCTGGTTCAACGGGAACACCGCCCACTGCAGCTCCGCGCCGTCCGAGACGCTGAACGTCGCGGCCGATTCGTTCGGGTCGTCGCTGGACTTCCCGGCCGCGCCGCCGTTGCCGAGGCGCGCGAAGATGCCGCACCAGCCGTGGGTGCCGTCGCGGAAGTCTTCCGGCAGGCGGATGAACGCTTCGACCGTGTAGCCGCGCTGGAAGGTCAGCTTGTTCATCGGTGCACTGTCGACAGTCTGGAGGTACGCGCCGCGGCCGGGATTGCGAGCACCGTCGAACCGAAGGCTCGCCCGAGACGGCTGGCGAGGAGAGAAATCCGCCGAATAGGTCAACGCCTCCGGCCCGCTGCCCGCCACCGTCGCGCGGCGCAGATCGTTGCCGCGGCCGGTGAGATCCTTGATCAGCACGTCATCCGGCACCGGAGCACCGGCGCGGCCGCCCTCGAACCGCCAGTACGCGACGGTGCCCGGCACGAGCTGCGGCTTCACCGGACGAGCCGGCGGCACCGGGACCGGCGCGAAGCCTTCGAACCGCTTGTCGAAGTCGATGTCGATGCTGAAGTAGTCGACATCGGTGCTGCGCTCGGCTTCGATGCGCTCGAGTTCAGTGAGATCGCGCCGCCCGTCGAGCCACGGCGAGAACGTGCGAACGTCGATGACACCGCGGGCGACGTCGAACTGGTACAGCCGGATCATGCCGCTGCCGCCGTAGTAGCGGTCCTGGTAGTTCGTGAGGTGCAGGTGGACGTCGTGGCCGGCGGCGTTGCGCTTCACTAGACGGCCCGGCGGCCAGTAGTGGCCGTTGAGGGTCAGGAAGATCTGGTCGCTTTCGTTGACGAACTCGTCCCAGACCTGTTGGCCGAAGTCTGACAGGAACGCCTTCCCCTGCTCGTCGGAGTTGACCAGCTCGTGGATGGTGAGGATCGCGGGCATCCGCGGATGCTGCGCGAGAACCTGCTTGGCCCAGGCGAACCCGCCCGCCGACGGACGCCAGTCCATCGCGAGCACCAGCCATTCCCGGCCAGCGGCCCGGAACACGTGGTAGGTGTTGTAGCCGTCCTTCGACGCGCCGCGGAACGTCGGCGAGTTCCGCTGCCGCTGCGGCCCGAACGCGTCGAGGTAGGGCGTCCGCCCGCGCTGGTCGTCGGTGGAACCGTCGATGTCGTGGTTCCCGGCGAGCGTGCTGTACGGGAACCGGAACCGATCGAGCGCCTGGAACGACCGGCTGATGCCGGCGAACTCCCGAGCCTGCCCGTTCTGCGTGAGGTCACCGAGGTGCGCGAGGAAGACAACGTTGTCGTCGTGCGCGTGACGCAGCACGTACGACAACGACGCGTCCACCGGCGCGGAATCGCCCCGGTCCTCGTCGAAGAGGTACTGGGTGTCGGGCATGACCGCGATCGTGAACCGCGGACTGTCACCGTCCGGCCGACGAGCGACGCTGGGATCGGCCGCCGCGATCCCGTTCAGGCCAGGGAGCGCGGACACCGCCGCGCCGGCACCGAGGATTCCGGCACCGCGCAGGAAGTTCCGCCGTGAAGAGTCAGTCACGAGCAGGAAGCTACGGGCCAGCCCCAACCGCTGCGGCAACAATTGCCGACGGCTCGATGAACACCTCCGCGCTCACGGCGTTTCTGTCCTGCGCAGGACAAATGACCGCCCGCGCCGACGCCGCTCAGTGACCGTCGCGTCGCCTTTGGTCGCCGACGAGCATGCCCGGCACCGCGAACCACAGCAGCCCAAACAGCAGCACCGCCATCCCGCCGACGAGCCCCATCGCAACCGGCCCGAACGCGACCTTCGCGATGAGCGCCACGGTCACCGTGATCGCCGCCGCCAGACACCCAAAGCCGACCAGCACCACCCGGTTGCCGACCCGCAGGATCTGCTCCCGCCGCCCAGTCCGGAACAGCATCCGGTGCCACGCCGCGGGCGCGGTCAGCAACGCCGTCGCCGCGACGGTGAGCAGCACCGCGAGCAGATGCAGCGCCTTCTCGAACCCGCTGGCGTCGTGAAACCGGCCCGTAAAGACCACCGACAGCAGGAACCCGAAGAGGATCTGCACGCCCGCCTGCGCAACGCGCAACTCCTGCAACAGCTCGCCGACGTTCCGCTGCAGCATCTGGTTCCGCGTCTCACCGGTGTGCTCGACGTCGTCGCCGACCTCCGCCGATTCGCCGACCTGCACCAGCCCACCGCCGTCCGCCGGTCCGCCTCCCAGGGTTGACCCGCTGACGTCCGCCAGCCCGCTGGAGCCCGCCGATCCGCCGGTATCCGCGCGACGGCCGTCAAACCCCATAGCGCTGTTCGGGTCATCAGGCATGTCAGGCTCCACCGGTGCTCGCCGAAGCATCGCCGGGCAAGTCCGACGCTGCCACGCTGCGGAGTACCCAACGCGTCAACGCCCGAAAAGTCACCCAGGCCAGCCGAGCGACGATCGCGCCCACCGCCCAAGCCCTGTCCCGGCCCGACAGTCCTCTCCGGACCGCACGACAACGCAGCCAGGCTGAGCCGCACGCCCGCGCCTGGATCTGGACTTGGACCTGGATCGCGCTCGAACTCGCACCGGCACCAAGACCTGGGTCGACCCAGAAGCCAGTCCCGCTTCCCGGCCGGACAGCGCCCGGGTCTAAGGCCCGGCATGCTCCGCGCACAGGCACCCTCATCCAGGCCTCGCCCGCAGCCCGTCCTGGCCTGGCCTGGGCTGGCCTGGGCTGGCCTGGCCTGGGCTGGCCTGGGCTGGGCTGGGCTGGGCTGGCCTGGGCTAAGCCCACGCCCGGACCGGCCATCGCTCGGCCTAGCCCCACTCCCGGCCTAGCCGCGCTTCCACCTTTGTCCCACCGCTCCGCCTCGGCCTGGGCTCGCTCCCGGCTTTGGCCCATCACTCGGCCTCGGCCCACGCCCGAACCTAGCTCGCAGCTCGCCCGCCCGAGCCCCGGACCTTGTCCGCGACTCACGCCTGACTCGCGCCCGGATCTGCCCGATCCACCCGCCGCCAGCACCCGGCCACCCAGCGCACCTCACGCCCGCACGGAAGCCACCCATCTCGACATCCGGGCAACCTCCACACGTTCGAGTGGAGAACATGGCACGGCACGCGCCGACTAGTTAGAGAAGTTTCATGCGTTTCCTCCCCAAGCTCCTTTCCACGGCCTTCGCCGCCGGTCTCTCCGTCACGGGCCTCTCCGCTACCTCCGCCGCAGCGGCTCCGGCCCCGCCACTGCACTTCACCGCCGCCCACGGCACGTTCGCGGCATACACTCCGGGCGGCCAAGCCGTCACCTACCGCCCAGATCTCGTACCCGCCGGGGCCAAGGCGCACGTCGCCGCCCTGTCCGCCAGTCGCGTAGGCACCACCACCGTGCTGGTGATCAGCGGCCTCCTGCCGCGGCACGAATACGGCGCGCACGCGCACGTGAACTCCTGCGGCGCCACCGGTGACGCCGCGGGCGGACACTTCCAGCACGTGCCGGACCCGGTGAAGCCCTCGGTGGATCCGGCCTACGCCAACCCGCACAACGAGATCTGGCTCGACTTCACCACCGACCGCTCAGGAATCGGTCATGCAACCTCCACTGTGGACTGGACTTTCGACGGACGGCGGGCGAAGTCCGTGGTGATCCACGAAACCCACACCCACACCGACCCCGGGCACGCCGGAACCGCGGGTGGACGGCTGGCCTGCCTGAACGTCGGCTTCTGAACCCGGACTCTCCGCTGCGCTCAGTCGTCAGAAGCCCCAGGATTTCTCCGGCACGATCCTGATCCGGACCGAGTAGTCGGCGTCGAAGGCGGCCGCGTCGGCGAATCCGATGCCGGCGTAGTGCCGCTGATACTTGCCGAGATAGCCGGGTGCCTCAGAGGCTTTGGCTTCGTCGACGTGCGCACGTCCGTTGACGACGATGATGCTGCCGCCGTGCTCGTCGCTGTTGAGATGGAAACTCACCTCTGGATTGGCGGCGAGGTGTCGGAGCTTGGCTGTGCCCGGGCGACTGAAGACAACGACATCTTCTCCGTCGAGCACGAACCACACCGGCCGCGGCGCCGGGCGACCGCTCGGAGTCACGGTGGTGAGCCACCCGATGGATTCACCAGCGCGTTCAATGAGTTTCGGGTCGTGGGTGTAGGTCATGGTTGGTTACCTCCTCGGTAGGTTTCCCAGGTAACCACGAGCCACCGACAGTTCCGACCCTTCGGCCCAAATCTCGGCCATCGAGAGCCGCATCCGGCTAGCGCCCCTGCAACTAGTTTTTGTTGCTACAAAAGAGAATTCCCCGATCCGCGACCGTTCCCAGTTCCCCGGATCGGGGGATTCCACCAAATCAGCGCGACGCGACAACCCGCGCGTACCGCGCCCCCGCCACGAGCAGGATCACTCCGGCACCGAGGAACGCGCCCACTCGCGCCAAACCGTCCAGCGCGGCGAGGTCGAACAAGACAAGCTTTGCGACCGCCGCAGCGACCAGCACCAGGCCCGTGATCCGCAAGGCAACCACCCGGATCCCACGCAGGAGAAGGACGAACGCCACGATCGTCCAGGAAACGGTGACGAGTGTGTGGCCAACCAGGAATCCAGTCCGACCAGGGGCGACGAGCATCGCCGCGGCGAGCACTAGCCCGGCTGCGCCGTAGAGCGCGCACAAACCCGCTGGCAGCCAAGGAGCAAGGCTGGCAGATTTCACGATGTTCAGCCGAATTGCCGCCCACGGCAACACGATCGCCGCGGCAAGGAGGAGCGCGGACGAAGCCAACGCGGTGAGCAGAAGGTCGCTCGGATGCCAACGCGGGAACACCAGCAATGCCGGGGTGACGTCCGAACCGAGCACGAACAACCCGCCGATCACAGCGAAGACGAGAGAACCGCCTAGCGCGAACCGATTCCGAGCGAACTTCGCCGCGAACGCTAGCACCACCGCTTCACCAAGCAGGACCGTTCCGCCATCGAACTGCGTGAGCGTCGCCTGCATCGCCGCGACAAGGCCAGCGATTCCCGCGACAGTACCGGGATTCCCCCGCACGATGGTCCATGTCGCGACGAGCACGACAGCCGTTCCACCCGCCAGAAACACGGATTCCGGCTTGTGCTGAAGCAGCGCGGCAACCAGTACCGGCAGCGGAGCGATCGCGAGAACAGCCAACGAGTACGGCTCATTATCGTTACGCCGCAACGTGATCAGCGCCGACACCGCGCTGACCACACTGGCGACGATCACCGCCCACACCGGCAAGGTGCGCAGTCCGATACCGATCAGCGCCGTTGTCAAGGGAGGAATGGCTGCAGTAAACGAAAGGGGCCACCATGACCGCCGAAGCTGGACAGGGACCGTCGCGATCTGGATCATGAGAAGGAACGTCACGAGTTCATCGGTGAAGCCCCACGTGATCAGGGGCGCGCACACTCCGCATCCTCCCACCACGGCATTCGCCAAGAGAGAGGAATCCCATTTGACCGCAAGCAAAAGTCCGCCCACCGCGATCGCCAACCCAACCGCGAGCCCGGCGGGAACCGGCAGGAAATCATACAAGGAGGTGGCAGCAACGGTGTCAAGGTAAAGCGTCGCGATCCCAGTGGCGACAAGGGCGAACGCCCCGGTGCGCGCAGCCGGTTTGCGGTGCAGCCAAGCACCCGCGCCGACGAGGATTCCGCCGAACGCAGCTCCGACCGCAACCCGCGGCAGCGGACCAAGCCAGCCGCGCTGGATAGCCAGAATCAGCAGCAGGACGACCCCGAGCAACGTCACCGCACCACCGATCCACGCCAGCAGTCGCGAACCGGCACCTTCGCGACCGAGCCGCTCACGGAGCGTCGGGGGCGGGGTGTACGGCGGCTGCGCGTAAGGCAGCTGGCCGTACGGCGACTGCTGTGCGGTTGTCTGCGGGTACCCGTGGGGTGGCTGTCCGGCGGCGAATTGGTCAGCGGCAGGCTGTCCGTGGCCTGGCTGCGCGGCGAACTGTCCGGCGGTGCCAGCGGCGGACGGTCCGTGGCTCGGTTGGGCGGCGAATTGTCCGGCTGCGGCCGTGTCAGCGGTGGGCTGCTCGGTGCTGGGCTGCGGTGTCGACGGGTGGGTCGCGCCGGCCGCGGGCTGGGCGGGGTACGGAGCCGCGTAAGGGTTGTACGGGTAGTAGCCCGGGTGGGGGTGAAACACTGTCCCGTACGCGGCCGAGTAGGCCGGGTACGAGCCTGCGCCCTGTGCCGTTGGGTAGCCCGGAGCGGTCGGGTAGGCCTGCGCTGCAGGGTGCCCGGGCGCGGGCAGGTGACCGGCGGATGCAGGCGGCTGGCCTGACGCGGCAGACGGGCCTGGTTCGGCCGCCCGGCCCAGTTCGGCCGCCTGGCCCGCCTCAGTCGCCTGGCCCTGCTCGGCCGGGCGGTCCGGCGCGGCGGAGGCACCCGACGCGAAGGTCTGCCCCTGTGCGGCAGAAGCCTCCGCCGAGTCGGACGAACCCTGCACAGCCGCATAGTCGGAGCTGACGGGCTGCGTGACGCCAGCCGGGGAGGTCTCGGCCGCTGCGTCGCCGGTCGACCCGGCCAGCTCGGCGGGGTCGCCAAGCGTCGGCTGAGCGTCTGTCGCTGCGTCCAGCGCGAGTGTCTCGCCGGGCTGGTCGGCGGCTGGCTCGGGCTAGGGGCGCACCGCGCGGAGTTCGGCTCCTACGTGCGTCAGGCGGCGGCCGAGGTCGTCCAGTTCGCCGGCCAGGCGGTGGAGCGTTGCAGCTTCCGTGGTCATACCGGACAGCCTCGGCGAAACCGCACGATGATCGGATCCGTAGCACTACTCAAGGCTGGACACGAGATGGTCACCGCCGCGGTGCGAGCCGCCCGGAGCTGCCCGGATGCGTGTGCCGTACGTCACGGGCGACAATGGAAGCGTGACTGCCACGTTGAGCGCGCCCACGTTGAAGATCGGCCCCTACCAGGTCGATCCTCCCGTCGTGCTCGCTCCGATGGCGGGGATCACCAACGTGGCGTTCCGGCGGCTCTGCCAGGAGTACGGCGCGGGCATCTACGTGTGCGAGATGATCACCGCTCGCGCGGTCGTCGAGCGGCACCCCGGCACGATGCACATGATGACCTTCGGCGAGCACGAAAAGCCGAGGTCCATGCAGCTCTACGGGGTCGACCCGAAGACGATGGCCGAAGCGGTGCGCATCATCGTCGGCGAAGGCCTCGCCGACCACGTGGATAGCAACTTCGGTTGTCCTGTCGCGAAAGTGACGCGGAAGGGCGGCGGTGCGGCGCTGCCGTTCAAGCGACGGTTGTTCGCGGACATCGTGCGCGAGTCGGCGAAGGCGGCGGCTGAGGGCGGCGTTCCGTTCACCGTGAAGTTCCGCGTCGGCATCGACGATGACCACCACACGTTCCTCGACGCTGGACGCATCGCCGAAGCCGAGGGCGCGGCCGCGGTCAGTTTGCACGCGCGTACTGCCGCGCAGCGCTACTCGGGTCAGGCCGACTGGTCGAAGATCGCCGCGCTGAAGGAGGCGGTCACCAGCATTCCGGTGCTGGGCAACGGCGACATCTTCAGTGCGGACGACGCGCTCCGCATGGTCGCCGAAACCGGCTGCGATGGCGTCGTCGTCGGGCGCGGCTGCCTCGGGCGGCCGTGGCTGTTCGGCGAGTTGGAGGCGGCTTTCCAGGGGCGTGAGGTCCCGGCGGGACCGAACCTCGGCGAGGTCGCGCGCGTCCTGCGGCGGCACACGGAACTCCTAGTCGAACACGACGGCCCGGACAAGGCCATGCGCGACATCCGCAAGCACATGGCCTGGTACCTGATGGGCTTCCCGGTCGGCTCTGAACTCCGCCGCGGCTTCGCGATGGTGACGAGCATGGACCAGCTGGACGACCTGATCGCACAGCTGGACCACGACGCGCCGTTCCCGACCGCCGCGACCGGTCCGCGCGGGCGGCAGGGCTCGCCGGGCAAGGTGACGCTTCCACACGGCTGGCTGGACGACCCCGACGACGACTGCGTCCCCGAAGCGGAAGACATGCACTCCGGCGGCTGACCAGCAACCGCTGGCCGGACGACAGAACACGCCAGAGCGGTCGAGGTCGGGCCTTCCACCGGGGCCGCAGCACTTCGCGGTACCGCCTGATCTACGCAATTCTCACCGACGCGGCCACCCCCGCCACCACGAGACGCTTCCTGCACAGACCCAGTCCGAGCAGGAGTTTCGTGATGACTTTCGCCGTTTCCCGCCGCAGCCGTCGCCGGATCGCTTGGGCCGCCGTCGCGGTGTCCGCCGCCGGTGTCGCGCTGTTCTCCGCCGTGACCTACCTGACCGGCGACCCGACGCTGAGCCGAATTCCGCTCAACCCAGCGATCGCCTTGCACTACCTGACGATCGTGTCGCACGCTCTGCCCGCAAGCCTGGTGCTGCTGATCGGACCGTTCCAGTTCGCCGCGACACTGCGCGCCAGACGGCCGAAACTGCACCGCGTCCTCGGCCGAATCTATGTGGTGAGCATGATCTTCGCCGCGGCCGCCGCACTCGTCGCGGCGACCTTCTCGGTCGATGGCATCTCCACGCAAATCGCCTTCTACCTGCTGGCCGTCGCGTGGCTTTACACGCTCTACCGCGGCTACACCTTCATCCGGCAGGGCCAGATCCAGCTCCACCGCATCTGGATGATCCGCAACTACGCGCTGAGCTTCGCCGCGGTCGTGCTCCGCGGGTTCCTCGGCATCGGCGCGGCGGCGAAGAGCATCTTTCCGACGCTGAGTTTCGCCGACATCTACACGACCAGCGCGTGGGGCTCGATCGTGATCTGCGTCGTGGTCGCGGAGTACTTCGTCATCAACCGCACCGTCGCGCCGCTGGTGCGCAAGCGGCAGGCGGCGGATATCCCGAGCTGACCTGCACAGATAGCACTTGTCCCCAGGTTATCCACAACCCACTGTGGACAACCTGGGGACAACTTGGGTTTCACTGCCTCAGGCGTCGATCTCCTGCGGCGCGCCGCCGACCGTGATCTTGCGCGGCTGGGCCTTCTCGGCGACCGGGATGCGCAGCGTCAGGACGCCGTCGACGTAGTCCGCGGCGATGCGCGTGGTGTCGAGCGTGTCGCCGAGGAACAGCTGGCGCGAGAACTTGCCGCGCGGCCGCTCGGACACCTGGACCTGCGCGTCCTCGACCGCGACGGCAGAGCGCTCGGCGCGAACGGTGAGCACGTTGCGCTCGACGCTCACGTCGATCGAGTCGCGGGCGATCCCCGGGAGGTCGAACTGGACGACGTACTCGTCGCCAGCGCGGTACGCGTCCATCGGGACAGAGCGCGGTGCGGTGCCCTGACCACCGAAGAACTGCTGGGTCAGGCGGTCGAACTGGGCGAACGGGTCGGTCCGGATCAGCATTGTCGAGTCCCCTTTCGGACAACTGCGGTCAGCTGTTCGGGTGCTGACCAAGCCTTACAAAGTTGCCAACGACTGACTCAACTTATTTGTTCCCGAGTAGCTCAGATCACAGTGACAGTGCGAGACGGGCCAAAACTGTCGGTGCCGGTCCGTAGAGTGCGTCTCGTGATCGACCAGCTGACCATCCCGACCGACGCGGGATCCTTCGACGCAATCGCCGCCGGCCCCGAGGACGGCCGCCCGGTTCTGCTGCTGCACGGCTTTCCGCAGGCCGCCGTGGAGTGGGAACACCAGGTGGCGACGCTCGGCGTGCTCGGCTATCGCGCGGTCGCGCCGGACCAGCGCGGCTATTCCCCGGACGTGCGGCCCGAGCGTCCGGCCGAATACGGCATCGCGACGCTGGTGTCCGACGTCGTGGCGATGGCCGACGCGCTCGGCTGGAGCAAGTTCGACCTGGTCGGTCACGACTGGGGCGGCGCGGTCGCGTGGTGGACGGCCGACGAGCACCCAGACCGGCTGCGCAGCCTCACCGTGGTGTCCACACCGCACCCGGGCGCGCTCGCCGAAGCGATGCGCACGGACGAGGACCAGCACCTGCGGTCGGCCTACATGACGGAGTGGCGGCAGACGCCCGCCACCGAGCGGCGCATGCTGGCCGACAACGCCAAGGCGCTGCGCGACATCTTCGACCGGCGCATCCCGCCGAGCAAGATCGACGAGTACGTGCAGCGACTGTCCGAACCGGGCGCGCTCACCGCCGCGCTGAACTGGTATCGAGCCGGGCGTCCGGGCGGGAAGATCGGCAAGATTTCGGTGCCGGCGATGTACGTGTGGTCCACAGAGGACGTCGCCTTCGGTTCCACCGCCGCGCTCGACACGGCGAATTGGTGCACAGGGCCGTATCGGTTCGAGATGCTGGAGGAGGTGTCGCACTGGGTAGCGGAGGAAGCGCCGGAGGCTTTGACCTCGTTGATCGTCGAGCATCTCGGCAACCGGTGATCCCGGGGTCTAGCCCAGGTCATCCGTCTGGTTCGTTCGGCTGGGTGTTCGACGGGCTACGGGTTCGCGCGTTGAGTGAAGATCCGACACTCGATTCGGGCGAAACGGCCACCCGCCTCGCGGTATCGACCGGTAGGTGCGTGGTGTTCAGTATCCGGAGTGGACACCAGCACTGAAGCCGAAACCGAACGCGTCGTCTTCGTGACCGAGGACGGCGTGCCCACCGGGGAAACCGGGCCGAAGCTCGCCAGTCATCACGCGGAGACCCGGCTGCATCTCGCGTTCTCCTGCTATGTCCTGCGCCGTTCGGACAACGCTCTGCTGATCACCCAACGCGCGCCGCACAAGAAGGTGTGGCCGGGGGTGTGGACCAACAGCGTGTGCGGCCATCCGGCTCCCGGCGAGGCTCTGGAGACCGCCGTGCGCCGGCGGGCTTCGTACGAACTCGGGTTGTCCGGGCTCGAAGACCTCGAGTGCGTGCTGCCCACGTACCGCTACCGCACGCCGCCCTTCCAGGGGATCGTGGAGAACGAGTTCTGCCCGGTGTTCGCCGCGTGGACCGAAGTCGATCCGCGGCCGAATCCCGAGGAAGTCGGCGGATGGCGATGGATTTCCTGGGCCGATTACGCACGGTGGATAGAAGATCCGGCGACTGACGCGAGTTACTGGGCGCGTGATCAATTTGCCCAGCTCAAGGACAAAAAGCCCTTCTCGGCTCTCTGAGCGAAGAACTCCGCTGCGTGACATCATCGGAAGTTCGTCGTCCACTTGAGCGAAATTCACCTTCGTACGTACCGATCACTCAAGCCACCGCTCCTTTACGACGAAAACGATGGAGTGGCGGAGGTCAGAGTGTCGGCGGACGACGAACTCGGAACGGGGGAGACGGCGCCAGACCTGCTCACGTTGCACGAGTCCATCGCGGACCTCTTCGCGACGCGTGGCGACTGGCGGCGGGCCTACCAGCACCTTCGCTCCGCCCTCGACATCGCCCGAGCAGGCAGTCTGCGCGATCCACTCACCTCGAGCTACAACCGTCGTTACCTCGACCAGCGACTGCCCGAACTGCCCGCCACGATGGCCGTCGCCCTGGTCGACCTGGACCGGTTCAAGTCCGTGAACGATACGTACGGTCACCTTCTCGGCGACCGCGTCCTCTGCCGGGTCGCCGATCTCCTGCAGGAAGGGCTGCCCGCCGATGCGTTCTGCGCACGGTACGGCGGCGAGGAATTCGCTCTCGTCCTTCCGGGAATCGATCACCGGGGCGCCGTCCGGCTCGCCAACGCCGCACGCCTGCGGGTCGCCTGTCATCCCTGGTCAGAACTCCAGCCGGGCCTGCGGGTCACGATCAGCGTCGGCCTCGCGCACGGCACCGGATCCGGGCCGCGGCAGCTCCACCGGGCCGACAATCTCCTTTACGCCGCGAAGCGGGCAGGACGCAACAAGGTCGCTTTTCACGACCGCGAGACCGCCCAGGTAATTACGCACTCTGAGTAACGCACGTCTGCGATTACTCCATTCACTGAACCCGATCTTCACCTGTTCGTCCGCTTCAGTGCGCCTTAGAGCGACGCATGGTGAAGAAATTCGCGGGAGGGTGTCGTCACGAACGGCGGGTATCCGTACGATAACGAAAAGCTCCCCCGGTACGACGAGTCCTGGGAGACCCGGCGCACCCCGCCGGGTGTTCAAAGGTAAGCCGCCCCAGCCTGGCGCCTGACGTGCGAGAGGAGACCGAGTGCCCGACGAGCGCAACACCCCAGGCACCGGTCGCCATTCCGACACCCCGGCACGTTCCCGCGGCGGACGCCGCCGTTCGATGGACACCCACGGCGGCATCAGCGTGTCCGACGTGGTCGCGCGGCACACCGGCGAGCGGCCCACCTTCGCCGACGACCCCGGGACGCGGCATGCGGAACCGGTGAGCAGGCTCGCGGAACCTGGCTCCCGCCGGGCAGAACCGGGCCGCCGCCGAGCGGACACCGACCGGCCCGCGCCCGGACGGCGACGGGCCGAGCCGGACGCTGGCTATCCGGGATCGAACGGTCTCGCTGGTCTTGCCCCCGAGCCGGGGCGACGGCGGGCGAATGGGCAGGTCAACGGGGCCGGTACCCGGCATGCCGAGCCGGAGGACAGCTCGGAACTGGGCGGCCGAGCGAATGGGAACGGCGCCGGTGGTCGGCACGGCGAGCCCGCGGTGGACGACGGTGGCCGGGCGAACGGGCACAGCAGCCGACACAGCGAACCGGCCGAAGGCGACGCCAGCTCAACCGGACGACGAGCCAACGGCCAAGTCAACGGAGTCAGCAACCGCCACAGCGAACCCGCAGGAGGCGACGCCACCGGGCGACGGACGAATGGGCACGTCAACGGGGTCGGCGGCCGACACGGCGAGCCGGGAGATGACGCCGCACCGGTCGCCGAGCGCGTCAGCGACTGGGAGTCCGCGGGAGGCGAGGCGGGTCCGACCGGCAGGCGGGCGAACGGGATCGGCAACCGGCACGGTGAACCGGCGGGAGACGCTGGGTACGTCAACGGGGCTGGCAACCGGCACAGCGCGCCCGCCGACGACGAGGGCTCCGGCGGTAGACGGGCGAACGGGTTCGGCGGCGGGCCCGTTGGATCGGCGGAGCACGACGCTGACTCGGCTGGTGGTCGGGGGAATGGCAATCGGCACAGCCGGGCGGTCGAGGATGCCGGGCGGGCGGACGGAGCTAGCGACGCTCCTGCACAGGGAGTCCGGGCAAACGGGGTTGGCGATCGGCATCCCGAAGGCATTGCCGTTCCTGGGGACGAACGTGCGAATGGCTTGGGGCGGCGCGGTCCTGCGGACGACAGCGCGCGTCGGGCGGGCAGTCGGCGCGGGGTCTCGGACGTTGAGGGCACCGGAACTGCGCGAGTAGGCGGGCGAGCGCTTCTTGGTGGCGCGGTGCCGGACAGCGGGTCGGTCGAGGATCCTCAGATCGCCGGGCCGGGTGGGCGTCGTGAGGCTGGGGCCTATCGGGCTGAGCGCGGCGACGGGCTTGGCGAGAGCGGACCTGCGGTGCCGCCGAACGGGCGGCGGGCTGGCGACGCGACTCGGCACGCTGCCGACGTACCCGGGCGTCCAGGTGAGGTTCGCGGGGCTGACGGGCTTGATGGTCGTGGTGGACCGGGTGTTCGTCCGGCGGGCGATGCTGAGGCGCGGCTCGCGGAGCCGGGTGGCCGGGTTCGGCCTGGTCCTGGCGAGTCTGGGCGGCCGGGACGTCGCGCGGCCGGCGAGGGCGGCGAGCCGGGGCTGGCTGGGCCTCCCGACGGTGGGCGGCCGGGGGTCGCTGAGCCGGACTTGGGTTCTCCGGAGCCGGGGATGCGGCCTCGGCGTCGGCGGCCGGATGGGCTTCCGCCTCGGCCTCGGCAAGGGGGTGGCGTTCCGGTTTCGCCGGAGCCGCCTGGACCTCGGCGGCCGCACGGTGCCGAAAACACGCTTGGGCAGCGGATGTCCGGACCTGATTCCGGTGGGCATCGGCTGCCTGGGCCGGAGTCGGGCGAACAGATCGCCGGGCAACGCGGACCTGCCGGGCAACGGATGCCCGGGCCGGAATCGGGCGAACAACTCGCCGGGCAACGCGGACCTGCCGGGCAACGGATGCCCGGGCCGGAATCGGGCGAACAACTCGCCGGGCAACGCGGACCTGCCGGGCAACGGATGCCCGGGCCGGAATCGGGCGAACAACTCGCCGGGCAACGCGGACCTGCCGGGCAACGGATGCCCGGGCCGGAATCGGGCGAACAACTCGCCGGGCAACGCGGACCTGCCGGGCAACGGATGCCCGGGCCGGAATCGGGCGAACAACTCGCCGGGCAACGCGGACCTGCCGGGCAACGGATGCCCGGGCCGGAATCGGGCGAACAACCCGCTGGGCAACGCGGCCCCGCCGCGCAGCGGATGCCCGGACCCAACTCCGGGGGCCATCGGCTGCCCGCACCCGAATCAGGCGCACAACCGGCCGGGCAACGGATGCCCGGACCGGAATCGGGCCAGAAGCCCGCTGGACAACGGATGCCCGGACCCGACTCCGGCGGCCACCGACTGCCCACACCCGAACCAGGTGCACAGCGAGGCCCTGCAGGACAGCGGGATTCGGCTGCGCTGAAGATGCCGGGCGGGCTCGAACCCGCCGAGCAGCGGCTGTCTGGGCCGGACTCCGCTGGGCAGCGCGGAACCGCAGGCCCTGGGCCCCGGGTGGCTGGTCCGGCCGGGCGGCGTCCTGGGGTCGACGGGATGCCCGCCAGCGGGGCTGAGGACGAACTCGAGCGGACCCAGTTGAGTGCCGCGCTTGAGCCGGATCGGCTGCGTGGCAAGCCGGACAGCGGGCGCAACGGGCAGGCTCCGCTACCGCGGGGCAACGGGGTGCGCAGGCCGGAGGCTGGGCGTGGCCGGGAGCTTGAGCGGACTCAGCTGGATGGCGAGCGTCCGCAGGTCAGTCCGGTGCCGAAGCGCGGTCCGGAGGCGGTGGGCGAGCGGACGCAGCTCAGTCCGGTTCTGGATGGTGAGCAGCCGCCGATCAGTGCTGCGCTCGCTGGGGATCGGACGCAATTCACGCCGGTCAAGGGAATCGGTCTCGGGGCGAAGAGCCCGGATCCGGAGAGCAGCCCGGCGGCCGACCCTGAACGGACCCAGCTCAGCCCGGCGGCCGACCCTGAACGCACCCAGCTCAGCCCGGCAGCCGACCCCGAGCGCACCCAGCTCAACCAGGCAGCCGACCCTGAGCGGACCCAGCTGAGTCCGGCCGTCGAGGGGGCGAATGGCAAGCGGCCCCGGCGTGCTCCGGCGCGGCCGGCCGCGGCGGTTCGGGCGGAGATGGATCCGCTCACCATGACTGACGAGATGGAGGCGATCGACGAAGCGACTCAGTACCGTCGCAAGATCGACCACAGTCTCGCTCGGTTCTCGGCCGCGCATGACGACGCTGCGGCGGAGGAAGCGAAGCGTCGCGAGCGGCGGGAGCGGCTCACTACCCGTTCGATGGCGTTGTTCGAGCAGACCCGAACCGCGTTGCAGCGGGTCGTTTTGCTGGACAAAGAAGACGAAGAAGAAGAGAAACCGGCGGAAAAGCCGGAGCAAACCAGGCTGCAGGAAAAGAAGCAGCGGCACACCGCGCGCAATATCCGGATCGGCCGGATCGCGTTGATCGTGGTGGTCGTGCTGATCTTCGTCGGCACCGGGGTCGCTTGGGGAGCCGTTACCTGGTTCGACGCCAAATTCGCCCAGGTTTCCGCGCTGGACGAGAACTCGGCTGACATCCAGAACGCCGAGGGGCAGGCCAACGACGAGAACTTCCTCATGGTCGGCTCGGATTCGCGGGACGGGGCGTCGGCCGAGGAAAACGTCGGGGACGCGTCCAACATCCCGGGTGCGCGGTCGGACACGGTGATGGTGGCGCACGTGCCCGCGGACCGGAAACGGGTCGTGGTCGTTTCGTTCCCGCGTGACCTCGAGATCGACCGGCCGGATTGCAATCGGTGGGATCCGGCCAAATCCGCCACGACCGACGAGGTCGTGCCCGCGCAGAAGATCGCCAAGCTCAACACGGCCTACGCGGTCGGCGGGCCGCAATGCATGACGAAGGTGATCCAGAAAGTCACCGGCCTGCGGATCAACCACTTCGTCGGCATCGACTTCAACGGGTTCAAGGAAATGGTCGACGCGGTGCACGGGGTGACCGTGCACAACGAGAAACCGATCGACGACACCACGCTCGGCAAGGTGCTGGCCGAAACCGGCGACGTGACCATTTCCGGTGACCAGGCGCTGAGTTACGTGCGGGCTCGGCACGTCAAGGGCGACCCGACCTCGGACTACGGCCGGATCAAGCGGCAGCAGGCGTTCATCGGCGCGCTGCTCAAGAAGGTCATGTCCTCGGATGTCGTGCTGGATCCAGGAAAACTGTCCGGCTTCATCACCGCTTTCGCGCACGCTACGTTCGGCGACAACCTCGGTGTGCAGCAAATGATGACGCTCGCGCAGTCGATGCGCGGGCTCGATCCGGCCAATATCAACTTCCTGACCATTCCCACCGTCGGCCTGCCGAACAAGCGCGGCAACGAAGTCCTGCTCCAGGAAAAGACCAAGAGCCTCTTCGACGCGTTGCGCGACAACACGCCGCTTCCGGGCAACCAGCCCGCCGGCACCGCGGCCAGCGCGCCGCCGGCCAACGCTGAATCGGGCAAGACTGGCTAGCACTCGGATTCGTTAGGCGGGGTTCATATGCGGTTCACCCAGCGATGCGGTATTCGGACAGTCCACGTCGTAGGGTGTGCTCATGCGTGAGGCCTACCATGTCGAACTCGATCAGCTCGCCGAAAACCTGGCCGCGATGTCGGTCCAGGTTGCCGACGCCATGGAGCGGGCCACCAAAGCACTGCTGGAGGTCGACCTCGGCCTCGCCGAGCAGGTGATCAGCGACGACGCGAAGGTCGACGACGCGCGCGCCGAATGCGAGGAGCAGGCGTACGCGCTGCTGGCGCTGCAGGCCCCGGTCGCCACCGATCTGCGCACCGTGCTCGCCGCCATCCACGCGGCGGAAAGCCTGGAGCGCATGGGAGATCTCGCCCTGCACGTCGCGAAGGCCGCCCGCCGCCGCCACCCCGATCCGGTGCTGCCGGACGCGGTCAAGCCGTACTTCGCCGAGATGGGCCGCGCCGCGGTCGGGCTCGCCCGCCAGGTCGAGGCGGTCATCAAGACCAAGGACGTGTCCGCAGCCAAGGACCTCGAGGCCGAGGACGACCAGGTCGACGACCTGCACCGGCACCTGTTCACCGTGTTGATGGACCGCGAATGGCCGCACGGCGTCGCGTCCGCGGTCGACGTCACGCTGCTCGGCCGGTTTTACGAGCGTTACGCCGACCACGCGGTGTCCGTCGCCAAGCGGATGATTTTCGTGGTCACCGGCCGGATGCCCGGCTACGGCACCGACGACGAGGACCTGACGATCTGACCGGCCACAACGAAAACCGCCACCCGAGGGTGGCGGTTTTTTAGTGCTCGGAAACTAAAAACGGCCGCCCTGGCAAGGAAACCAGGGCGGCCGTCCACAGTGGATCAGCCGAAGCGGCCCGAGATGTAGTCCTCGGTGGCCTTCTCGTCCGGGTTGGAGAAGATCTTCTCCGTGTCGTTCAGCTCGATCAGCCGGCCGGGCTGGCCGACGCCGGCCAGGTTGAAGAACGCGGTCTGGTCCGAAACCCGCGCCGCCTGCTGCATGTTGTGCGTCACGATGACGATCGTGTAGTCCTTCTTCAGCTCGCCGATCAGGTCCTCGATCGCGAGCGTCGAGATCGGGTCGAGCGCCGAACACGGTTCGTCCATCAGGAGCACGTCCGGCTGCACCGCGATCGCCCGCGCGATGCACAGCCGCTGCTGCTGACCGCCGGAAAGGCCGCCGCCCGGCTTGTTCAGCCGGTCCTTGACCTCGTTCCACAGGTTCGCGCCGCGCAGCGCTCGCTCGGCGACCTCGTCGAGCTGCTTGCGGCTCTTCACCCCGCCGAGCCGGAGACCGGCCACCACATTGTCCTTAATGGACATCGTGGGGAACGGGTTCGGCCGCTGGAACACCATGCCGATGGTGCGGCGCACCTGCACCGGGTCCACCGCCGAGGCGTAGATGTCCTCACCGTCGAGCAGCACCTGGCCGTCGACCCGCGCACCGGGAATGACCTCGTGCATCCGGTTCAGCGTGCGCAGCACGGTCGACTTGCCACAGCCCGACGGCCCGATGAACGCGGTCACGTTCCGCGGCGGGACGTTCAGCGTGACGCTGTCCACGGCGTGGAACTTGCCGTAGTAGATGTCCAGGTCTTTGACGTCGATTCGCTTGGCCATGACTCACTTCTTCTTCGGGGCGACGATGCGGGAAAGGACCGTGGCGAGCAGGTTGATCACGGCGATGATGAGCACCAGGGTGAGCGCGGCTCCCCAGATCCGGTCGAAGCCGACGCTGCCGGGGTCCATCGAGTTGGTGGCGCGTTCGTTGTTCATCACCAACGGAAGCGACGCCTGCTCCCCGCTGAAGATGTTCCAGTTGACGTAAGACGTGTACCCGACGAGCACCAGCAGCGGCGCGGTTTCGCCCATCACGCGGGCGAGCGCCATCATGATGCCGCCGAGAATGCCCGACAGCGCCGTCGGAAGCACGATCTTCATGATCGTCTTCCACTTCGGAACGCCCAGCGCGTACGAGGCCTCGCGCAGGTCGTCCGGCACGATCCGCAGCATTTCCTCCGCCGAGCGGACGACCACCGGAATCATCAGCAGCACCAGCGCCAGCGACACCGCGAACCCGCTGCGCGGCAGGCCGAGCGTGGTGACCCACAGCGCGTAAATGAACAGAGCGGCCACAATGGACGGAACACCGGAGAGGATGTCCACCATGAACGTGGTGGCCTTGGCCAGTTTGCCGCGGCCGTACTCGACGAGGTAAATCGCGACCAGCAGGCCGATCGGCACCGAGATGACCGCGCACACCAGCGCCTGCAGCAGGGAGCCGATGATCGCGTGCAGCACGCCGCCGCCGACCTCGTCGCCGAGCACCTGGCCGAAGTCCTGGCCCCACCAGTTGCTGTACGGGATTCGCTTGATGCCGTTGGCGATCACCGTGTACAGCACCCACACCAGCGGGATCACGGCGATCAGGAAGGACAGCCACACCAGGACGGTGGCCACGCCGTTTTTAGCCTTGCGGGCCGCGCTCACCTGCTGGAAAGCCGGTGTGGTCGCGGGCCGTTCGAGGGTGGTCGACATGGTCACTCCCCCTTCTTGCCGACGATCGAGCGGGCGGCGAAGTTGACCAGGAACGTCAGCACGAACAGCACCAGGCCGGCCGCGATGTAGGCACCGGCCGAGGTCGGGTTGTTGAACTCGCTGTAGTTCTGGGCGATCTTCGAGGCGAACGTCGCGCCGCCGTCGAAGAGGCTCCAGTCGAAGTTGCGGCCCTGCGGGATCAGCAGAATCACCGCCAGCGCAATGGTTTCACCGAGCGCACGGCCGAGGCCCAGCATCGACGCACCGACGAAACCGGCTTTGCCGAACGGCAGCACCGTGGTGCGAATGACCTCCCAGCGCGTGGCGCCGAGCGCGAGCGCGCCCTCGACCTGCGCGGTCGGCGTGCGCTCGAAAACCTCGCGGGTAAGGGACGTGATAATCGGCAGGATCATCACCGCCAGCACGATTCCGGCGGTGAAAATGGTGCCGCGCACGTTCGGCGCGATGTTGCCGGGCGCGAAAATCGGAATCCACGAAAACGTGCTGTTCACCCACTGCGAGAACGGCTCGATCGCGGGCGCGAACACGAGAATGCCCCACAGGCCGAAAATGATCGACGGCACCGCGGCGAGCAGATCCACGATGTAGGCGAACGGCCGGGCCAGTTTCGGCGGCGCGTACTGGGTGAGGAACAGCGCGATGCCCAGCGAGATCGGCATCGCGATGACCAGCGCCACCAGCGAGGTCGCCACGGTGACCTCGGCGAGGTCGGCGATGCCGAACGCCATGTTCTTCGGGTCGTTCGTCGACCACCCGTGGTTGAACAGGAAGTTGACCTTGTCCGCCTTCAGCGCCGGAATCGCCTGGATGACCAGGAAAATCCCGATCAGGGCGATCAGGGCGACGACGAAGATCCCGGCCCCGGTGGTCAGGTTCTGGAAGATGCGGTCACCGGCTCGCACCTTCGTCGGCTTCTTCCGCGCGGGCGGCGCTTCCGGCGCCGGCGCGGGTGGCTTGTCCGAAATCGGATCCTCCGGGAACGCTCGGGCGGACGACGAACGCCCACCGGGGTCGCCGGTGGGCGTTCGCGTCGAGGATTGGTCGCTCATCGACAGTCTCTAGTCAGCCTTCTGTACCAGCTAGACGTGGTTTCAGGAAATTTCCTTGACGGCCTTCAGCACCTTGTCCTGCAGGCTCTGCGGGATCGGGACGTAGCCCTTGGCCGACAGCGGCTGCTGGCCGTCGGTCGCGGCGACCGACAGGAACGCCTTGACCGCCTTCGCGACGTCCGGGTTCGAGTACTTCGAGCACACGATCTCGTACGTGGTCAGCAGCAGCGGGTAGGCGCCCGGCACGTTGCTGGCGTAGATGCCGTTAAGGTCCATCGCCAGGTCGTTGGTGCCCGGGTGGAAGAACTTGGCGGCGTCGAGGGACTTGGCCACGTTCTCCGCCTTCAGCTCGACGCCGCCGGAGCCGCTGTCGATCAGGGCCGGGGTGACGCCGTCCTTGGCGAACGCGCTCTCCACGTAGGTGATCGAGCCGTCCGCGCCCTTGACGGTGCTCGCGACACCGTTCGAGCCCTGCGCACCGTTGCCGACGCCGCCGTTGAACTTCTTGCCCGCGCCCTGGGTCCAGACGTCCTTCGCGGCCGCGCCGAGGTACTTCTGGAAGTTGTCGGTGGTGCCCGACTCCTCGGAGCGGGAGACGACCTGGATCGGCTTGTCCGGCAGGTTCAGGCTCTCGTTGCCCTTGACCGCCTTGATGGCCGGGTCGTTCCAGTTCTTGATGCCGCCGTTGAAGATCTTGGCGATGACCTGCGGGGTCAGCGTCAGCTTGTCCACGCCGGACAGGTGGTAGCCGACCGCGATCGGGCCGACGACCAGCGGGATGTTCAGCGCGGGCGAACCGCAGCGCTTGGTGGCGGCCTCGAGGTCGGCGTCCTTGATCGGCGAGTCCGAGCCGCCGAAGTCGACCTGGTTGGCGTTGAACTGCTTGACGCCGGCGCCGGAACCGGTGCCGTTGTAGTTCACCTTCTGGCCGGAGCACTTCTTGCCGTAAGCCTGGTTGAACACCTCGATGGCGTTCTTCTGGGCGGTCGAGCCCTCAGCGGAAAGCGGGCTCTTGCCCCCGCAGTCGACCTGGGCGGTTCCGGTGGCGGCGGGAGCGGCGGAGTTCGAGCCCGCGTTGTTTGACGCCGAAGGGTCGGAGCCACAAGCGGCGAGCACGAGCGCGGCGCTCGCCACGATGCCGACGGCACCCAGGGGCCGCATGATCTTCACTGCATTTCCTCCACTCGGAGATGTGCCTTTTTGAATCCGGTCGGGATTGGCGGCGGGTGAGCCGCACCGGAACCGGACACTAGGCAGCCTCGGTGGACGGTCGTCCTTGGTTGCATGAACGGGAGGTGAACAAGTCACCGTTTGTGAGCAGGACTACTACCCCGAATGGGTGCCGTGGCCTGCTCGTGACCTGCCAGTACGCAGAAAGTAATCCGACTCACCGGAGTCGTCGCCGGTGATCACGCACCGTACTGGACGTCGGTCTCGAAACGCTGGAACCCCAGCTTGTTGTACACAGCCAATGCGGCGGCGTTGTCGCCCTCGACGTACAGGATCACCCTCGGTAGCCCCCGGGAACGCAGGTAGCGGAGTCCGGCCAAGGTGAGCGCCTTGCCGAGGCCACTACCCTGAGTAGCAGGATCCACGCCGACCACGTAGACCTCCCCGACCGGGTCGCCGTCGAACCGGCCGGGCACCGGGTCGTGCACCTTCGTCCAGTGGAAGCCGACGACCTCGCCGCTCTCGTTCTCCGCGAGGAAGAAGCCCGCCGGGTCGAACCAGGCCTGAAGTTCCTCGGCGCGCACCTCGGCGGCGGTCAGCGCGCCCTGTTCCGGATGCCAGTCGAACGCGCGCGCGTTGACCGCGACCGTCGCGTCCTCGTCCTGGCCGGGCACAAAGGCGCGCAGCCGGAAACCGTTGCGCAGCACCGGTTCTGGCCAATCCGCACCCGCGACCTCGACGTGCAGGACCAGCAGTTCGCGCTGACGGCCGAGGTCGAGTTTCGCCGCGATCGCCGCCGCACCAGGGTGATCGCCGTGCGCCCACACGCGAAGCCCAGCGTCGGCGCGCTCGACCACCGCTTGCGCGAGCGCGGTACCAACGCCGCGACGCCGATAAGCCGGGTGCACGACCAGCTCGGCGACCTGGTGTCCGCGGGAATCGCCTTCGGTATCAAGGTGGACGTACCCGACGGGCGCGCCGTCGAGGTGGGCGAGGAGGTGCAGCCCGCCGTCGAATTCGCGCGGCAACGGCCCGGTCGTGTCGACCTCGGGACGGCCGTCCGCGGCTTTGACCGCGAGCAGCACTTCGCGCATCGCGTCGTCGTCGGGTTCAGTCGTCCAGTCGCCAAGGTCGATAGCCACAAACCGACCTTACCGGCGAAAGTCAGCGCGAGGTCAGCTCCGAAGCGTCGGACGGAACCGCGACAACCGGCTTCGCGCCCTTCGCCGGCCGCTCGAACTTGTAGCCGACGTTTCGCACAGTGCCGATCATCTGCTCGTGCTCCGGGCCAAGCTTCGCGCGAAGCCGCCGTACGTGGACATCCACGGTGCGCGTGCCACCGAAGAAGTCGTAACCCCACACTTCCTGCAGCAGCTGCGCGCGGGTGAACACCCGGCCAGCGTGCTGGGCGAGGTACTTAAGGAGTTCGAACTCCTTGTACGTCAGCTCAAGCGTGCGACGGCGCAGCTTCGCCGTGTACGTCGCTTCGTCAATGACAAGGTCGCCTACGCGCAGCTCGGCGTCCGCCTGCAGGCCGATGCCGTCGCGAGTGGTAGCCAGCCGCAGCCGCGCGTCGACCTCGGCAGGGCCCGCGGTGGGCAGCAGGATGTCGTCCGTACGCCATTCGGAGTTGACCGCGACCAGGCCGCCTTCGCCGATGACCGCGATGACCGGCGTGCCCGATTCGTCCTCCGCACCCTTAAGCAGGCGGCACAGGCTCTTCGCGGACGCGAGGTCGCTTCGCGCGTCGAGAAGAATGACGTCCCGGTGACCCGCGTCGAGCAGGGCCGTCACTTCCGGCTCGCGTACGCGTACGGTGTGCGGCAGCAGGTCCAGCGCGGGTAGTACGGAGGTAGCGTCGAGTTCCCCCGTCAGCACCAGCAGGTCCAAGCTCATGATCCGCACCGCCTTCAGATTCGTCGCCTCAAACGTGGCGTCGGTCGGTGCTAAGTGAGAATAGCGGGTGAACACGCCGGTACCTAGCTCCTGCTGGATCGATCACACCTGGTCGAACAGTCCCGGCGTGACCCGCACCACGACGAAATCCACCCGAACAGGAGAACCGAGGCGATGGCGAGCAGGCCCGTGACCCGGGACGACCGACCGGCCAGCAACCCCGGCAGCGGCCGCCGCGGCAGGCGCGTGCGGCGGTGGCTCATCGTGCTGGGAGTGCTGGTACTCGTGCTGGTTGGTGCGGATTTCGGAGCGGCGGCCTTCGCCGAGCACACGATCTCGCAGAAGGCCCGCGCGCAGCTCGGCCTGAGCGACGATCCGTCGGTCACCATCCACGGCTTCCCGTTCACCGTGCAGGCACTGTCGGGTGACTACAGTCACATCACGGTTTCCGCAGACGGCGTGCCGGTCGGCAGCGAACTTCGCGACCTGCGGGTGAGCGCCGAACTGGAGGACGTCAACGCGCCGCTGTCGGACCTCACGTCCGGCAACACCAAGGCGGTGAAGATCGGCAAGCTCACCGGCGCGGTGACGATCAAGGCGTCCGACCTCGCCCGGGTCTCGCCGCTGAACAAGATCCAGAACCTGAAGATCGAGCAGTCGACCCAGGCGTACGTGAAGTACGGCGACACCGACCAGGGCAAGCAGCCGGACCCGACGCCGACCAACGCCGACGGCGAACCGGCCGACGGCACCGCCGCCGGGCTGCGGATCTCCGGCGACGTCCAGGTGGCCGGGCAGAAGGTCGAGATCTTCTGCTTCGCGCTGATCCAGCTCAAGGAGAAGTCGATCTCGATCGTGCCGTACCGGTTGCAGTTCGGGAATGACCAGAGCACCACGATCGTTCCGGAAGCTGTGCAGAAAGCTCTGCTGCCGAACTTCCGGGCGACCATCACGACCACCCGGCTGCCGCTGTCGGTCACGCCGACCGCGGTCCGCGTCGACAGCGGCTCGGTGACGATCAAGGGCGAAGCGCGCGACGTGAACTTCGCCGACCTGTCCACCAACCACGGAGGCTGATCCCGGTGACCGGAGTGTGGGTGCTGCTGGCGACGCTGATCGTCGCCACGGCCGCGGGCCTGGTCATGCGCGCCCGCAACGGCCGGGTCCGCGCGGCCAAACCGGCCGCCGCCACCCGCGTGCTCCCCGCTCCGGTCATCGAGGCCCTTGATCCGCAATCCGCCGTCACCCTGGTGCAGATCTCCACCACGTTCTGCACCCCGTGCCGGCACACGCGAGCGATTCTGTCGTCGCTCGCGGAGAAGACCGACGGCCTGCACCACGTCGACCTCGACGTCACCGAACGTCCCGAGGTCGCGCAGGCGCTGTCGGTGCTCAGCACGCCGACCACGCTCGCGCTGGACCCGGAAGGCCGGGAACTGCTGCGCGTGGGCGGCGTGCCCAAGGGCCCGGAGCTGCTGGAAGCGCTCCGCCCGCACCTCGCCGTGCCCCGCTGACCTCCGCGCCCGGTCCCGCCGGTCCCGGCGGTTGATTCTCAAGATCCGGACCTCGTCCCAAGGAATGAACATGGTTCCGGGAGCGAGCGAGCCTGGGTACCCTCCCCCTGTGGACGAGCTGCCCATCACCCTTCTGACGCAGCGCCGCGCGGTCGATTTCTGCCGCGTGCGCAGCAGCTTGTGTCTGTCTGTACCCGGTCGGCGCTGAAGCACGTCTCGCGCCGTCCCGTTCCAGCCGTACCCGTCTTCGCCGCGTGCTGTCGCGCACGCCCATTCCCCTCGCACTGAGCAGGAGGAACCCATGTCCGCCGGACCGGCCGTAGACCCGCGAGGTCCCAGGTTCGCCGCGATCGTGACCACGGTGGTGCTCGCCGTCGTGCTGATCACGCAGTGGTGGCCGTTGCTCGCACTGCAGACCGTGGTCTTCGCGATCGGCGCGTTCGTCGGGCTCAAGCCCGCGCCGTACTCGGTGCTGTACCGGCTCGTGGTCGCTCCACGGCTCGGGCCGCCGACCGAACGCGAGGACGCCGCCCCGTTGCGGTTCGCCCAAGCGGTCGGGTTCGTGTTCGCGCTCGTCGGCACGGTCGGCTTCGCCACCGGCGTCACGCCGCTCGGCATCGTCGCGACCGCGTTCGCGCTCTTCGCCGCGTTCCTCAACGCGGCGTTCAACTACTGCCTCGGGTGCCAGGTGTACCTGCTGATCAAGCGTTTCAGCCCCGCGCGGGCGTCCTCGTAGCACCATCAACCAAGAAAGAGAGTTCGCTCCATGAGCCGAGAAGACGTCCTGGTCACCACCCAGTGGGCCGAGGAAAACCTGGACACCCCGGGCGTGGTGTTCGCCGAGGTCGACGAGGACACGACCGCCTACGACAACGGGCACATCCGCGGCGCGGTGAAGCTCGACTGGCGCAAGGACCTCCAGGACGGCGTCCGCCGCGACTTCGTCAACAAGGAGGGCTTCGAGAAGCTCCTGTCGGAGAAGGGCATCTCGAACGACGACCGCGTGATCCTCTACGGCGGCAACAACAACTGGTTCGCCGCCTACGCGTACTGGTACTTCAAGCTCTACGGCCACGAGAACGTGCAGCTGCTCGACGGCGGCCGCAAGAAGTGGGAACTCGACGGCCGCGAGCTGAACTCCGACGAGGTCAAGCGCGAGCCGACCACCTACAAGGCCAAGGACCAGGACCTGTCGCTGCGCGCCTTCCGCGACGAGGTCGTCCAGTCGATCGGCTCGAAGAACTACATCGACGTGCGCTCGCCGGACGAGTTCTCCGGCAAGCTGCTCGCCCCGGCGCACCTGCCGCAGGAGCAGTCGCAGGTGCCGGGCCACATCCCGGGCGCGCTGAACGTGCCGTGGGCGAAGGTCGCCAACGAGGACGGCACCTTCAAGTCCGAGCAGGAGATCAAGGACCTCTACGCCGAGGCGGGCTACGACGAGGGCAAGCCGACCATCGCGTACTGCCGCATCGGCGAGCGTTCGTCGATCGCCTGGTTCGCCCTGCACGAGCTGCTCGGCCAGGCGGACGTGAAGAACTACGACGGTTCGTGGACGGAATACGGTTCGCTGGTCGGCGTTCCGGTCGAGTTGGGAGCTAAGTAATGGCAGACGGCTGCAGCGCACCGGCGCAGGAAGCGACTCCGGCGGACTTCGACACCAACGGTCAGGTCGTGCTGGCGGGCAAGGTCACCGGCACCGAGGGGCCGGTCGGCGGCGCGTTCGTCCGGCTGCTCGACGGCGGCGGCGACTTCGCGGGCGAGGTCGTTTCCTCAGCCGACGGCGACTTCCGCTTCTACGCGGCCGAGGGTTCCTGGACGGTGCGCGCGCTGCACCGCACGGGCAACGGCGAGGCCAACGTCACCGCGGAGGGACCGGGCCTGCACCAGCTGGCAATTTCGGTTGTCTGACAACGCTTTTCCCAGGAGGGCCCCTCGGTTTCCGAGGGGCCCTTCCTCGTGTCAGGGGCACGAAAATCTTGACCTCAAGGCGGCTTGAGGACCCAAGCTCGCGGACGTGTCCCAAACGAAAACCGTTGTCCGTAGCCCGCTGCTGGCGGTCGCCGTGTTCGTCGGCAGCTTCATGGCGTTGCTCGACGCGAGCGTGGTGAGCGTCGCGCTGCCGACCATCCAGCGCGAACTGCACGCTGAATTCACTGACCTGCAATGGATTGTCGACGGATACACCGTCGCGCTCGCTGCCGTGATCCTGACCGGCGGCATCCTCGGCGACCGGTACGGCCGCAAGCGGATCTACCTCGGCGGGCTCGCCGTGTTCACGCTCGCCTCGCTGGCGTGCGGCCTCGCCCCGACGCTCGGGCTGCTGATCGCCGCGCGCGTGGTGCAGGGGATCGCGGCCGCCGCGGTCATCCCCGGCGGCATCGCGCTCCTCGCCCACGCGTATCCGGAGCCGCGGGAACGGGCCCGGATGATGGGCGGATGGGGCTGCGTGGCCGGATGCGCGCTGGTCATCGGCCCGCTCGTCGGCGGTCCGATCACCGACGCGTTCGGCTGGCCCACGATCTTCCTGATCAACCTGCCGATCGGCGCCCTCGCGGTGTTCGCCAGTTACCGGGGTCTCGGCGAATCGTCCGATCCCGCGCACGGGGCGCTGGACCTGCCCGGACAGGTGCTCGGCGCGTTGTGGATCGGGTCGTTCACCTACGCCGTGATCGCGTCCGACGCGGTCGTCGCGGTGGTCGGCGCGCTCGGGCTGGCCGCGTTCATCGTCGTGGAACTGCGGGCGACGCATCCGATGCTGCCGATCCGGCTGTTCGGCAAGCTCCGCTTCGCCACCTCGATCTTGACCTCGTTCGTGATCGGCTTCGCGTGCTACCCGCTGCCGGTCCTGATCGCCGTGTACCTGCAGCAGGCTTGGGGCAGCACAGCCTCGACCGCCGGGGTGCAGATGCTCCCGTACGTGGTCACTAACGCTGTCCTCGCGTTCATCTCCGGCCAGCTCACCGCTCGCTTCACCGCGGAACGCGTGCTGCCGATCGGGCTGACCATCACCACTGCGGGCAGCTTCGCCTTCCTGCTGGTCGACACGACGATCCCGTACTGGCTGCTCTGCGTTCCGCTCGCGCTGTCCGGCATCGGGCTGGGGCTGAGCATCACCCCGACGAACGTCGTCGGTCTCGCCGGGCTTCCCGTGCAGCGCACGGGCACCGCGGCCGGCACTGTGAACGCCGCGCGGCAGGTCGGGATGGCACTCGGCATCGCCGCGCTCGGGGCGCTCCTCGACCACGGCAGCACGCTCACGACCGGGCTGCAGACCGCGATGGCAGTGGGCGGCGCGGCGCTGCTGGCGGTGACCGTCCTCACCGCCGCGACCCTGCGCAAGGCCGGATGAGCCAGGGCGGACTATTGTCCTCGCTGTGGAGACCTTGTTTACGACCCTGTTGATCATCGCGGGCATCGCCACCGTGTGGTTCGCGGTCTACGTCGTCTACCGGCTGTACGCCGACCAGCGCTGATCAGCATGACGAGTGGCGACAAGGCCATCGCAGCCGCCGAGGAGCGGGCCGCCAGCACGCGCGACCGCAACCTGCCGTTGTGGGACGACCTGCCGATCCCCAACGACACGGCGAACCTGCGCGAGGGCCCGAACCTGAACGACGCGTGCCTGGCGCTGCTGCCGCTCGTCGGCGTCTGGCGCGGCGAGGGCGAGATCGACTACCCGACGATCGACGGGCCGATCAAGTTCGCGCAGCAGCTCACCGTCTCGCACGACGGCCGCCCGTTCCTGTTCCACGAGGCGCGCTCGTGGCTGCTGAACGAGGACGGCAGCGTGCTGCGGCCCGCCGCCCGCGAAACCGGGTTCTGGCGGCCGCAGGAGGACGACACCCTGGAACTGCTGCTCACGCACAGCTCCGGCATCGTCGAGCTGTACTACGGGAAGCCGCGCAGCCAGACGTCCTGGGAACTCGGCACCGACGCGGTCATCCGCACCGCGACGGCCAAGGAGGTCACCGGCGCGCAGCGGCTGTACGGCCTGGTGAACGGCGACCTCGGGTACGTCGAGGAACGCGCGATGGTCGGCCAGGAAATGCAGCCGCACGCCTCCGCGCTGCTGCGCCGCGTGGTGGGCTGAGGCTCCGGGAGACGCCGTGCGCTGGCGGCGGTACGGCGAACACGCCGCCCTGCTCGACTGTGCCTCACTCGATCAGATGAGCGCGGCCCGGGCGACGCTCACCGAAGCCGCGCTCGACGGCGTCACGGAGATCGTTCCCGGTGCCCGCACCCTGCTGGTGGTCGCGACGCCCGGTTCCGGCGCGCTGGAAGCCGCGCGGGCTTTGCTGGCCTCGGCCGATCTGGCGCATCCACCGGCCGGGCCACCTGGTGAAGTCGTCCTGGACGTGCACTACTCCGGCGAAGACCTTTCCCTGGTCGCTGAGGACGCGGGCCTCACCGTGGACGAGGTGGTCACCCTCCACACCAGCGCGACCTACACGGTGGCGTTCACCGGTTTCGCCCCCGGTTTCGGTTATCTCGCCGGCCTTCCCGCCGAGTTGCAGCAGCCCCGCCTCGCTTCCCCGCGAACCCGCGTCCCCGCTGGCGCGGTGGCCATCGCTGACGAGTACACCGGCGTCTACCCGCGAGAGTCCCCCGGCGGCTGGCGCTTGATCGGCCACACCGAGGCGACGCTCTTCGACCCTTCCGCCGAACAACCGGCGCTGTTCACGCCCGGTCTCCGCGTGCGGTTCCGGAGCGTCTGATGCGCGCTGTGGAGATCGTCTCGACCGGGCCGCAGGCGCTGGTGCAAGACCTCGGCCGCCCTGGCTACGCACATCTGGGCGTCCCACCGTCGGGTGCTCTCGACGCCGCTGCGTTGCGCCTGGGCAACCGGCTGGTCGGCAACGACGAGGGTGCGGCGGGCATCGAGACTCTGCTGGGCGGGCTGACCGTCCGGGCCGCTGCCTCGTGCACCGCGGCGGTGACCGGACCGCCGGTCGCGGTGTTCGTGGACAAACGGGAAACCGGTTCGCACACCCCGATTTCGCTGCGGCCAGGCCAAAAACTGACGATCGGCCGACCGGCCACCGGACTGCGCTGCTACCTGACGGTGTCCGGCGGAATCGCCGTGCCGCCGGTGCTGGGCAGCCGGTCGAGCGATGTCCTTTCTGGACTCGGCCCCGCCCCGTTGAGCGACGGCGAGACGGTCCCGCTCGGTCCGGTCACCGGCGTTCCGTCCGGTGCCGACGTGGTCGCCGCCGCACCGGTGCCGCCGCGATTGACGGTGCCCGTCCTGCTCGGCCCCCGCGACGACTGGTTCGCCGACCCCGCGACCGCGCTCAACACACAGTGGACAGTCACCGCGGAATCCAACCGAGTGGGGGTCCGCCTCGACGGGCCACCGCTACGTCGAGTGTCCACTTCGGAGTTGCCCAGCGAGGGCGTGCTCACCGGCGCGATCCAG
Organism: Amycolatopsis sp. WGS_07; assembly: GCF_045278895.1. Taxonomy (NCBI): domain Bacteria; kingdom Bacillati; phylum Actinomycetota; class Actinomycetes; order Pseudonocardiales; family Pseudonocardiaceae; genus Amycolatopsis; species Amycolatopsis sp. WGS_07. The sequence goes on from NZ_CP136053.1 coordinate 2,474,778, forward strand.
GTCCCGCCGAACGGATTGCCGCTGGTGTTCCTCGCCGACCACCCGACCACGGGCGGCTATCCGGTGGTCGCGGTCGTGAGACGGGAGTCACTCGGCGCACTCGCGCAAGCACTCCCCGGAACCTTGGTGCGGTTCCACGCGTCCTTGTGAGCGTGGAACGGGTAACGATCACCGGCGGCACGGGTTTCCTGGAGCTGAACACCGGCGGGCGGGCGGAGCTGCCGCAGTCGCTGCGCATCGCGCTCGCGACCGGTCAGGTGCGCCTCCCGCTGGCGGAAACCCTGAGCGACCTTCTGGCCTTGCTCGTCGACGGCCAGTACCGAATCAGCGGCCCGCAACGACTCGAGTCGCTCGACCTGGTCCCGGCGAGCCCCTGGCCGGACGACGACGATGCCCGCGTCACGTACTACCGCACGGCAATCCGCGCCGGACACCGCCCGGTGGCGGTGGTTCTGTCCGGTACGCGAGCGTTTCTGCTGGACGGGCACCACAAGATCAGCGCTTACCGGGCGGAGGGGGTCACGCCGTCGGTGGTGCTGATCAGCGGGTCGTGAGTGTTTATCCCGGTTCTAACCGGCATAAACACTCACGAGCCGCTCAGTACTCGCCCTCGTAAGCGGCCACCAGCTCCCCGTGCAGCGCCGTCGCGTCCGGCAATGCCGTCCCGTTCAGCGTGTGCACCCGGGTCACCTTCCGCACCGACGACGTCAGGAAAACGCCGTCTCCCTGCCGCAAGTCGTCCACCGACAGCTGCTCCACCTTCACCGACCAGCCCGCCTTCTCCGCGCCGCGGAACAACGCGTACTGCGTCGTTCCTGGCAGGATGCCAACGGTGGACGGCGGCGTGTAGAGCGTCCGGTCCTTCGCCAGTACCACCGTCGAGGTGGGTCCTTCGAGCACCGAATCGTCGGTAGCGGTGAAGATCACATCTTGCGCTCCGCGACGGGCCGCCTCGCGCAGGGCGGCCATGTTCATCGCGTAGGAAACCGTTTTCGCGCCGAGCAAAAGCCACGGTGCGCGCTCGGCGAGTTCGGGGCCGAAACCGCGTTCCAGGGTCACCACGGAGACGCCCTCCGTGCGCGCCCGCAGCACCTTCTCGTCGACCTCCAGGCCCATCGCGAACGCCGTCGGCTTGCCTTCCGGATCGCCGTCGACACCCCGCGTGTACACGAGTTTCAGGGCAATCTCCGGTCCGCCCTGCCACGCGTCGACGACCGCCTGCGCGGCTCGGGCGAAGCCGTCGAGGTCCGGGGCCGGCAGGTCCAGCATCGCCGCGGAACGGGCGAGCCGGTCGAGGTGCGGACGCATTTCCCGCGGCTTTTTCACCGCCACGAGGATCGTTTCGAACACCCCGTCTCCGCGCAGCAGGCCGAGGTCGTCCACCCGGAGGTGAGCGGCTTCGGGGTCGGCCAGTGAACCGTCGAGGAAGGCGAGAACGCGCATCCCCACAAGGTACTCACTTACCCTTATGGCTATGCCGTACCGCTCGCCGCTGCTCGAAATCCCCCGCGCGGTCGCCGCGCCCGAGGGCCATCCGGAAGCCGGAGTTCCGTGGCACTGGGGCGATCCGTTCGCCGAGCAGCGCACCGCCGCCAGGGGGTGGTCGTGATCGACCGCTCCCACCGCGAAATCCTCGCCGTCACCGGACCAGAACGCTTGTCCTGGTTGCATTTGGTCATCTCGCAACACGTCACCGAACTCGCCGAGGGCACCGGTACCGAAGCCCTCGTCCTCGACAGCCAAGGCCACGTCGACACCCATTTCGTCCTCGCGCACACCGGTGAAACGGTGTACCTCGACAGCGACCCCGGCCCGGTCGCCACGAGCGCGTTGCCCAAGGGCGGCAAGCAAACCCTGCGCGAGTACCTCGAAGCGATGAAGTTCTGGTCCAAGGTCGAAATCCGCGACGCGACGGAAGAACTGGCCGTCCTTTCGGTGCTCGGCCCGGAGACCGACAGCGTGCTCGGGGTCGAGCTTGGCACCGAGCCGTACTCGGTGGCCGCGCTGCCCGAGGGCGGGTTCGCCCGCCGGATGCCGTGGCCGACGCGGGCGGGCGCGGATCTCGTGGTGCCGCGTGCTCAGCTCACTCAATGGTGGCAACGGCTCACCGACGCGGGCGCGCGCCCGGCCGGCTCCTGGACCTTCGACGCGCTGCGCGTGGAATCGCGGCATCCGCGGCTCGGCGTCGACACCGACGAGCGGACCATCCCGCACGAGGTCGGCTGGATCGGCTCGGCCGCGCACGTCGCGAAGGGCTGCTACCGCGGTCAGGAGACCGTCTCGAAGGTGCACAACGTCGGCCGCCCGCCGCGCTATCTCGCGCTGCTGCACCTCGACGGTTCGCCGGAGATCACGCCGGAGACCGGCGACCCGGTGAAGCTCGGCGAACGCGTGGTCGGCCGGATCGGCACGGTCGCGCAGCACCACGAACTCGGGCCGATCGCGCTCGCGCTGGTCAAACGCTCGGTGCCGGGCGGGGCGGAGCTGCTGGCAGGCGACGAGGACCGAGTGGTCCAGGCCACTGTCGATCCGGACTCGGTGCCGGGCGAACACGCGGCGCCCGGACGGGAAGCGGCGCAGAGACTGCGGGGCTGAAGTGAACTCGACGGTAGCGTCGTCGCGGAATGTGGAGCAGGATGTGCCCGTGATCGAAGTGCGTCCCGGCGGGCGACGACGGATCGACCGCGTCCTCGGCCCGGGATATCTCACCGGATTAGGCGACTTGCCGCTCCCGGTGCTGCGCGAGCGGCGCGACGAAGCCGCGCAGGAAGAGACAGACCTGTCCTACCTGCGCCGGCTCCTGCACGCCCGCATCGACATCGTGCGCGCCGAACAGGAGCGCAGGTCCTCCGGCGGGCAGAGCAGCATCGTCGACCGGCTCGCGTCGATCCTCGCCGACAACGCGCTCGGCCCGGCCGCCGGTTCGGGCAGACATCAGCAGCTCGAACCGTCCCGCGCGGGCGAGCACCGCAGGCACGCTGAGGCACTGATCGGCGACACCGGGCTCACCGACGTCGGCTCCCTCTCGGACGACAAACTCGCCGCCGCGCTGGACACGTACGCAGCCGAGGAAGCGTCCGTGTCGTCCTTTCGCCGCCAGGTCCAGGGCGTAATGGACACGCTCAACGCCGAGATCGCCGCGCGCTACAGCAGCGGAGCGGCCACTGTGGACCAGCTGTTGGACAGCGAGCTGGGGCGCGTCGAGGAATGACCGGCCAGCCGATCCTTGTCGAGGTCGTCCGGAACGGATTCATCGAGAGCGTCCACCACGGATGTCTCGTCGTCACCGCTCCGGACGGCTCGGTCCAGTTCTCGGCGGGCGACGTGACCAGCCCGTTCTTCCCTCGGTCCGCGAACAAGCCGCTCCAGGGCGTCGGGATGCTCCGCGCCGGGCTCGGCTACGACGGCGCGGACCTGGCGCTGGGCTGCGCCTCGCATTCCGGCGAAACCGGACACGTCGAGCGAGTCGCGGCGATGCTGTCCGGGGCTGGGCTCGATCCGTCGGCGCTCGCCTGCCCGGCGGAGCTGCCGATCGGCGAGGACGCTCGGCGCGCGGCCGACGAACCGCGGCGGATCACGATGAACTGCTCGGGCAAGCACGCCGCGATGCTCGCCACCTGCGTCGCGAACGGCTGGCCGACCGAGGGCTACCAGCTGCCGGACCATCCGCTGCAGGTCCAGCTCGCGAAGACGGTCGAGGAGCTGACCGGCGAATCCATCGCCGCGGTCGGGGTCGACGGCTGCAGCGCGCCGCTGTTCGCGTTCTCGCCGATCGGCCTCGCCCGGGCGTTCGGCAAGCTCGCGCAAGCGGCTCAGGGTACGGACGAGCGCCGGGTCGCCGATGCGATGCGTGGACACCCGTGGCTGGTCGCGGGCACTAGCCGGGAGGACACCCGGCTGATGCAGGCCGTTCCCGGGCTGCTCTCGAAGAGCGGCGCGGAAGGTGTTCTCGCGTTCACGTTGGGCGAAGGCACCGCGTGTGCGATCAAGATCGCGGACGGCAACAAGCGGGCCTTGGCGCCGCTGGCCATGGCCGTCCTCGCTCGGCTGGGCATCGAGGCCCCGGACGAGCTGTCCGACCTGGCGCACCCGCCCGTGCTCGGCGGCGGCGAACGCCAAGGCGAGCTGCGGGTCAGTTGGAGTGCTCCTTAGCCGCGAGGTCGCCCCAGAACTCGCGGAGCTGCGAAAACAGCTCGGCCAGCTCCTCGACGTTCCCGGTGCGCAGCGCGTCGAGGATGTCGTGGACCTCCTCCGCGGTGGAGTCGGCGTCCAGCAGCGAGTCGGCGAACAGCTGCACGAGGCCGCCGTAGTCCAGCTCGACCACCGAGTCCGGGTCGAAGCTCTCCAGCCACTGGCGGGTCTGCGAGAGCACCCGGCCGGGGCCGGAGTCGCCGAAGGTCGTCTCGATCAGCTCGCCCGCGTCGGACGCGCGGCGCAGCGCGGCCGACATCGGCGTCCGCCACGACGCTTCGCGCGCCGGGTCGGCCGGGCCGGTACCGAGCACGAGCTTGCGTTCGTCCGGGTCGACCAGCGAGAACCAGGGCAGCGGCACGGTCCAGGTCGTGGTGAGAGTGTGCGCGGCGGTGGCGGTCAAGTCGGTCATCGCGGCTTTGGTCTGCGCACGGGCGCGGTCCGCAGTCACGCCGCCGGCGTCGAGGACCACGTTCCGCAACGCCGGCTCGGCGTCGGCGAGGAAGGTGCTCAACGCCGCGGCGGAGCGGGCGCGCAGTTCGAGCGGGCACGCGAACGGTCCCTCGGCCGAGTGCCCGGCGGGGACGTCGGCCGGGTCGAGCACGAGCACGTCGGTGACGAGGCTCGGCGCGGGCCGTCCGTCGCGCAGCTGCGCGGGCAGCAGCCGCACCGGCGCGGCCGCCTGTGACTTGAGCCACATCTGCTGTTCGCGTTCGCCGATCGCGACCCGGCTGAGCCCGCCCGCGGAAACGGCCTCGACCAGCTGTTGCGCGGGCGGATCGCCCAGCGCGCGCAGAGGTTCGTACACCCGCAGATACGCCACGAAGGGTCGGAGCACCCGAGCATCGTGGCACGCCGACCAGCACCGATCGGCATCGACGTGCCGGTAACCGGCGTCCGGCGGACACTGTCACGACGAGCACACCGTGCCACGTCGCATCCAACCCCCGGGACACGGTACGGTGTCAGCAGGAAAGAACTGTCGAGACGATGCGGGGCCGCCGATTCCCCCGGCCGCCCCGCCCCTGTGCGAGGGGGTCGAGCCATGGGGCGCGGCCGGGCTAAGGCCAAGCAGACGAAGGTGGCGCGCGAGCTCAAGTACAGCTCCCACGACACCGATTTCGATGCTTTGCAGCGCGAGCTGTCGAGTAGTTCCTCGGACAACCACGAGGACGACAAGCGGTACGAGGACCCGTACGACGACGGGTACGACGAGTACCGCCGCCGTTGACGCAGGCACACGACACGCGAGGGCGGAATCGGACCGCGGTCCGAGACGCCCTCGCGCGTTGTGTGCTGCCCGTTTCTCGCTGCTGCCGGTGAGGTGACGAAGGAGTTGGACGGGTGAGCGACATCGCACGAGTAGGTGTGGTCGGGGCCGGGCTGATGGGCTCCGGCATCGCCGAGGTGCACGCCAGGTCCGGATTGGACGTGCTGGTCACCGAGGTGAACCAGCCCGCTCTCGATGCGGGCAAGGCACGCATCGAGAAGTCGCTGCAACGCGGCGTCCGCAACGGCAAGCTGGCCGCCGAGGACGCCGAAGCGGCTCTCGGGCGGCTGCGCTTCACCACGGACATCGCCGAGTTCGCCGACCGCGATCTCGTCGTCGAGGCCATCCTGGAACAGGAGCAGGCCAAGGTCGACGTGTTCCGGCAGCTGGACAAGATCGTCGAACGCGAGGACGCGGTGTTCGCGTCCAACACGTCGTCGATCCCGATCATGAAGCTCGGCATGGCCACCGGCCGTCCGCAGCAGGTCGTCGGCATCCACTTCTTCAACCCGGTGCCGGTGCTGCCGCTGGTCGAGCTGGTCCCGTCGCTGCTGACCAGCGAGGAGACCGCCCGCCGCGCCGAGGAGCACGCCACCGGGGCGCTGGGCAAGACGGTGATCCGGTCGCAGGACCGGGCCGGGTTCATCGTGAACTCGCTGCTGGTGCCGTACCTGCTGTCGGCGATCCGGATGATCGAGTCGGGCTTCGCCTCGGCCGAGGACATCGACCGCGGGATGGAGCTGGGCACGGCGCATCCGATGGGTCCGCTGCGGCTGTCCGACCTGATCGGCCTCGACACCATCAAGGCCATCGCGGACTCGATGTACGCCGAGTTCAAGGAGCCGCTGTACTCGTCGCCGCCGCTGCTGCTGCGCATGGTCGACGCCGGGCTGCTCGGCAAGAAGACCGGCCGCGGGTTCTACTCGTACTCCTGAACTTTAGTTGCGGCGGCCCGCAACCTTTCCCCGCTGTGCGCGCAGCGGCGGGTCGCTTGACTGTGCGGCATGACTTCGACGTTCGTCTTCGCCGCCGGTGCCAACGGCGTGTCCGCCGCCCCGCCCGAACTCGTGCTGCGCGGGTATCGCGGGGTGGGGGTGCCGCAGCCTGAGCAGCAGTTCCGGCTGTCGTACCAGGCTCCGCAGGATCTCGGCGCGTTCGCGACCGAACCGTCGGCGCTGGCCGGCGTGACCGTGGCCGACCAGGTCGCGGCCACTGTGGACGTCGTCCGCCGGGCCGCCGCGCTGGGTCCGGTCGTGCTGGTCGGTTCGAGCATCGGCGGCGCGCTGGTCACGCTCGTCGCCGAAGAGGTCCCGGAGCTGGTGTCGGCGCTGGTCTACGACGCGGCGTTCTGCTGTGTCGATCTGCCGACCCCGGAGGAGTACCTGGCGACGCCTGAGGCGGCGTCGTCGCAGGTCGGAGCCATGCTGGGCTTCATCGCCGCCGACCCAGCGGTGATCGGCGCGATGCGCTTCAACTGGCGCTCCTCGTCAGCTGAGGCGTTGACGGCGGCGAAAGCGGCGCTCTGCGCGGACGCCACCGACGGCGAGTTCTACGCCCTGCTCAACGCGATGGCCCCGGACGACATCATCGGCCGCAGCGCGACCGACTCGCGCGGCACCGCGGAACGGTGGGGTCGCGTCCCTCGCTGCTACGTCCGGCATCTCCAGGACCGGCTGGTGCCGCTCGCCCTGCAGGACCGGATGATCGCCGAGGCCGACGCGCGCACACCCGGCACGCGGTTCGAGGTGCACGACATCGACACCTCGCATTTCCCGGACGCGGCCGGGATGGCGCAGTTCGTCGAGGTGCTGGACAAGGTCGGCCAGTCGGTCAGCTGAACGCCGCTCGTCGCGCGGCCCGGCGCAGCACCGTCAGGATCGCCGGGCCGAGCACGAGGATCGCGACCAGATTCGTGAGCGCGCGGCCGGTGTCCCAGCCCAGCGTGGACGTCAGGACGGTGAACACCAGGAACCGGTGCAGATTGTCGCCGAGCGCTGCGCCGGGGACAAAGTCCAGCGCGGTGTGGCTCGCCAGGAACGGCCAGGTGAACAGGCTCATCGCGAGGCCGTAGAAGTAGGCGGCGACCACGCCGTAGACCGCCAGCAGCGCGATCTCCCACCGGCCCTTGACCCGGCGCGGGAGCAGCCCGGCACCCAGTCCGACCAGCGCGGACGCGAGCATCTGGAACGGCAGCCACGGCCCGACCCCGCCGGTGAGCAGCGCGGACGCGAACAGCGACGTCGAGCCGAGTACGAATCCGAAGCCCGGACCGAACACCCGCCCGGCCAGGATGAGGAGGAAGAACACCAGCTCGATCCCGCCGGTGCCCGCGCTGAGCGGACGCAGCGCGGCGTTCACCGCGGACAGTACTCCGAGCAGCGCGAGCGCCTTCGCGTCGAGCCCGCCGCTGGACAGCTCGGCCAGCACGATCAGGATCAGCACCGGCAGCGTCGCGAGGAACACGAACGGCGCGTCGGCCACGTGCGCTGAGGTGCCGACGTTGCCGCGAGCGAGTAACGGCCAGCAGAACATCGCGAGACCGACGACGACAGCGGCCGTCAGCACCACCGCCGTGCGGTGCCGGATGCGAACAGCCGGGCCCAGGAAATCGGTCACGCCAGCGCCTTCGCCACTGCGTCCACGGTCAGCCACGGTTCGGGCGCGAGGATCTTCGCGACCTGCGGAGCGAAGGCGGGCGAGGCTACGACGACGTCCGCGGTCGGGCCGTCCGCGACCACTTCGCCTTCGGCGAGGACCACGACGCGGTGCGCGGCGGAGGCGACGAACTCGACGTCGTGAGTGGCCAGCAGGACCGCGTGTCCGTCGGCGGCCAGGTCGGCGAGGATGGTCGCGAAGTGCCGTTTCGCCGGGTAGTCCAGGCCGCGGGTCGGCTCGTCCAGCAGCACGACCGGCGGGGCGGCGGCCAGTTGGACCGCCAGCACCAAGGCCAGCCGCTGGCCTTCGGACAGGTCACGCGGGTTGGCGGCGTCCTCGATGCCGGGCACGAGGCGGTCGAGCAGCTTCCGGGCAGTGCCCGCGTCGACGCCCGACTCGACGTCGGCCTGTCGGCATTCCGCCCCGACCGAATCGAGGTACAGCAGGTCAGACGGGGTCTGCGGGACCAGCCCAACCCGAGCGCGGGCGGCTCGGGTGCGGAGCGTCTTCGGATCCGCGCCGAGGATGTCGACTGTGCCTTCGGACCGGGGTCCGCTGCCCTGCAACGCCCACAGCAGCGAGGACTTGCCGGACCCGTTGCGGCCCATCAACGCGACGACCTCGCCTCGGTTCAGCCGCAGGTCAACGCCGCGAACCGCGTTCACCCCGCCGTACCGGACCCGCACGTCCTTCGCGGTGAGGACCGCTTCGCCAGAGCTTTTCTCGACCTGAGCCGGGCGGCGTTCAGCCAAGCGTTCCCGGAGCGGGCGGGCGAGGCGGCGGGCGTCGCGGACCGAGAGCGGCAGCGGCGACCAGCCCGCGAGTCGGCCCAGCTCGACGATCGGCGGCGCGACGTCGGTCTCGGCGAAAACCTCGGCGGGCGGGCCGGACACCACGGAGCCGTCGCCGGGCAGGTAGAGCAGGCGATCGGCGTACTGCGCGACGCGTTCCATCCGATGCTCGGCGACGACGACGGTGGTCCCCAAGTCGTGCACCAGCCGGGTGATCGCGGCCAGCACCTCCTCGGCCGCAGTCGGGTCGAGCGCCGACGTCGGTTCGTCCAGCACCAGCACGCTCGGATGCGCCGTGAGCACCGCGCCGATCGCGACGCGTTGCTGCTGCCCGCCGGAGAGAGTCCGAAGTGGACGATCGCGGAGTTCGGCGATGCCAAGCAGGTCAAGGGTTTCCTCGACCCGCTTGCGCATCACCTCCGGCGCGACGGCGAGCTGCTCCATCGCGTACGCCAGTTCTTCCTCGACGGTGTCGGTGACGAAGCCGGCCAGCGGATCCTGTCCGACCACGCCGACCACCGACGCGAGTTCGCGCGGCGGATGCGTCGCGGTGTCGAGCCCGGCGACCTCGACGCGTCCGCTCAGCACGCCGCCGGTGAAGTGCGGGACGAGACCGTTGATCGCGCCCAGAAATGTCGACTTGCCGACTCCAGTACGGCCAGCGACGAGGCAGAGTTCGCCCTCCTCGATCGTCACGTCGACGTCCTTGAGCACCGGTCGGTCCGCCCCGGCGTAAGTGACGCTGACGTGCGAGAACTCGATCATCGGACGACCTCCGACACCAGCGCCGGACGCGGCGCGAACCAAGCGGGCAGCAGGCCGATCAGCACCGCGACAGCCGGCAGCAGCGGCAGCTCCGGCCAGGTCGGCGGGCTGGCCGGGGTGGTGAGCGAAACCGGGTCGGCGAGCAGCACGAGCACCGCGGTCGCGACGCCGCACAGCGCGACCAGCGTCTCCGGCAGCCGCCACGGGTCGGGCCGGTAGGTCGTGCGCCGGATCTGCCGTCCGCCCAGGATGAATCCGGCGGCGGCCAGCGCCAGACCGGCGACGAGCATCGGCACGCCGAGCCACGAAGCGGACCCGTCGAGCACGCCGTAAACCCCGACCGCGACGCCGACCAGCCCGGCCAGGACGCAGATCGCGATCACCATCCGGACCCGCGGCGAGAGGTAGCCGCGCCGCCCGTAGCCACGGGAATCCATGGCCGCCGCGAGCTGCAGCGACCGGTCCATGGCGTCGGCCAGCACCGGCACGAAAATCCCCTTCACGAACCGCAGGCCGCGCGTCCGGCCCGCCCGCAGCCGACGCGCGCGGCGCACCCGCTGCACGCTTTCGACCAGCTGCGGTGCCACGGACAATGCGACGGTGACCGCCGTCCCGACCTCATACAGCGCCCCGGGAACCGCCTTGAGCAGGCGCTTCGGGTTCGCCAGCGCGTTCGCGGCTCCGACGCAGAGGACGATCGTGGCCAGCCGGAGTCCGTCGTACAGCCCGCCGAGCAGCTCCTCGGCCGAGGTGGGGCCGAGGAGCTGGATACCGGCGGCGACGCTCGGCAGCTGGATAGCCGGCAGCGTGAACAGGACGTGCCCGCCGTCCTCGCCGCCGATCAGGATCCGGAAAAGCACGCGCGACAGCAGGATCACCCCGGCGACCCAGGCGTACATCCGAAACGCGAGCGCCCACGGCGCGTCGCCGCGACGGAGCACCACGACGAACCCGGCCACGGCGATCACCAGCGCGAGCAGGAGCGGGTTCGTGGTCCGGCTCGCGGCGACGGCGAGCGCGAGCGCCCACACCCACCACGCGCCGGGATGGAGCGCTCGCGGACTACTCCGCCGCACGCCTGCGGCGCACCGCGACGACCGTCCCGGCCACCACAAGCAGCACGACGACCACGATGCCGATCACCAGGCCCCACGGGAAGCCACTGTCCGAAGTGGACGCCGGAGCCGGAGCCTGTGCCGGCGCGTTGGCTTTGCGCACCGGTTCGGTGCGCGGCGGCGGATACTCGGCGTAGGCCTTGCCGATCGCGAAGGACCAGCCCTCGAACGCACCGGCGGGCGGCTTCCAACTCTGCGCACCGACCTGCGCCGAGGCCCATTTGCCGCCGTTCGTGGCGGTCCAGAAGCTCCACGACGCCTTCTCCGGCGGCATGTCCGTGCAGGCCTGATCGGCGGGCTTGCCCTCGATTTTGCACATCACCGCCAAGCCGTACTTGCCGGTTCCGGCGAGGTCGAACCCGGCGTTTTGCAGCGCGGTGACGCCGTTTTCCTGCTTGCCAGGAGCGCACCGGATGAGGGTTTCACCGCCAAGGCCTTGGAAATCGACGACTACCGTGACGCCATTGTCGTCCTGGCAGTACCCCGCGGTGCCCTTGCCTGGCGTGGTCGCCGAGGCGGAGGACGCCCCGCCCAACCCGGTAGCAACGAGAAGAGCGCAGCCGGCGAGGATTCGCCCCCAGTGCCGCGCGTGCACGAATCGCATGTCAGATGTACCTCGCATCGATCGGACCACGACGGGCGATCCGGCTCGCGGTCCCTCGCGGGGCCGCTCACGGTTGCGGGCCAGCGCCGGATTCTCACCGGCTTCCCCCGTTCGTGGCGAAGAACTTGTCGACGTTAACGCACCGCAGGCCCCGCCGGAAGCGACCGCGGCCACACCTACACTTCCGGACGTGGGACAGGACCAGCTGCGCGTCGGCCTCGTCGGAACCGGACCGTGGGCGACCACGGTGCACGCCCCCGGGCTCGCGGATCATCCAGGAACCGTGCTCAGTGCCGTGTGGAGCCGACGGCCGGAAGCCGCTTCCGCGCTGGCGCAGGCGTATGACGCCGTGCCCACCAGCGATCTGGACGAGCTGTTCGAGCAGGTCGACGCACTCGCGTTCGCCGTACCGCCGACCGTGCAGGCTGAACTGGCCACCCGGGCCGCCGAGGCGGGCAAGCACCTGATCCTGGAGAAACCGATCGCCTCCGACCTGGCCGCGGCACAGCGTCTGGCCGACGCCGTGACGTCCGCGGGCGTCGCCTCGCTGGTGATGCTCACGCTGCGGTTCTCCCAGCAGACGCGCGATTGGCTGGAGGGTGTCACCGCCGCTGGCGGCTGGCGCGGCGGCAGCGTGCGCTGGCTGTCCGGTGCCCTGCTCGGCGGCAAATACGCGTCCTCGGCGTGGCGACAGGACCCAGCCGGCGGCGCGCTCGCCGACATCGGCCCGCACGCGTTCGACCTGATCGACGCGGCCCTCGGCCCGATCACCGGCGTCCTCGCCACCCACCGCGGCCCCGACGACCTGTGGCAACTGCTGCTCGAACACGAAGGCGGCATCACGAGCACCGCGACGCTCAGCCTGCGCCTGCCGGTGCAGCCGACGGTGGTTGAGTACTCGGTGTTCGGCGACCACGGCCTGCGCACTCTCGGCCGCACCGGCACGGCGAACGACGCGTACACCGCCCTGCTGGACGATTTCGCCGCGATGGTGTCGTGCGGAACGACCACGCATCCGTGCGACGTCCGCCGGGGCGTGCACCTGGCGCGGATCGTGGACCAGGCCCGCGCTGCGCTGCGCAGTTAATTCACTTGCCCGGCCTGACACGATGGGCGGGAAGTTTCGCTTCGGACGAAGGAATGCCTATGTGCTCCGCCACGGCCCACTCCGGCCTGGTCTGAGCTGTTCGGTGTGGGTCTGCCCGGCCCGGTTTTGTGCTGCCCTGATGCGGCCGCACCTTCCTTCCTCTCGAAAGGCTTCCACCAGAGATGTCCGCCCTTCAGGCATACGTTCGCGCGACCGCGCCCCTCGGCCGCGACACCGAGCGAATCGGCCCGTTCCTGGCGACGTTCGCCCAAGACAGCTCTCATCCGATGGAGAACTACGCCATCCCTGACGACGGCGCACAACCCTCGTCCGCAGATATTGCTCGGCTGATTTCCGCCTACCAGCAACGAAATCTCCTGCCCCGGCTGGAGTTCTTCACCGAAGCCGCTCCGGCCGTCGAGGCAGCCCTCGTCGCCGAGGGTTTCACGCTGGAACGCCGGGTGCCCGTGATGACCTGTGGCCCCGAAGACCGCGTCGATTGCGTTGTGCCGGAACACTTTCAGCTGCGCGAACCATCGTCCGACGACGAATTCCGCCGCCTGCGGTCCGTACAGAACGTCGCGTTCGGCGAGCCACCGGAGGTGTCGGACGGGGATGTCGAACGCAACCGCGAACACCTGACCGTCCTAGCCGAACACGGCGAAACCATTGTGGGCGGCGGAATCGCGCTGGACATCGTGTCCGGCACAACGGAAATCGTCGGCATCGCGGTCTCCACCGAACACCGCGGCCAGGGCCTCGCGGCGGCAATCACCGCACACCTGACCCGCCTAGCCCACGAACGCGGCGCGCGGACAGCGTTCCTTACGCCGGGAGATGTGGGGATCGGGACGGTGTATCGGCGTGTTGGGTACCGCGTGGCTGGTGAGTGCGTGCACCTGTCGCTGAGTTAATCGTCGAACCGGCCGCCGCGGCCGCGTTTTACGTCGCTGCGGCGTTTCTTCGCGGCCAACCGGCGTTCCTTCGAGCCTCGCGAAGGCTTGGTGGGACGCCGTTTGGCCGGCGGTGGCGCGGACGCTTTCGTCAGCACCTCAGCGAGCCGTTCCCGTGCCGCGTCGCGGTTCATCAGCTGTGAGCGGTACTCGCTGGCCGCGATCGTCAGCACGCCTTCGACCAGGCGGGTGCCCAGCCGGGTCGTGATGCGTTCCTTCAGCGCGGGCGGGATTACGGCGGAGCCCGCGACGTCGAACGACAGCTCGACGCGCGAGTCCGTCGTGTTCACGCCCTGTCCGCCCGGTCCCGACGACCGGGAGAACCGCTCTCGCAGTTCGGCGCCCGGGATCACGAACCGGGCGCCGACGCGTACGTCCTCCGCCATGTCCTCAGTGTCTCAAGACAGAGCAAGCGGCTTTCAGAACCGCGGGTGGTCGCCCGACAGCACCGCGCGCGGGCCGTCCGGGTCTTCCGCGGGCTGCACGTCGCCGAGGATCCACGCGGGCACGTGCCGTGCGGTGAGCACCGCCAGCGCCCGGTCGACGTCCTCGGCGGACACGATCGCGACCATGCCGACGCCCATGTTGAACGTCTTCTCCAGCTCCGCGCGCTCGACCTTGCCGCGCTGGCCGATCAGGGCGAACACCGGGGCCGGCGTCCACGTGCCGCGTTCGAGCTTGGCGACCAGGCCGCGCGGCATCACGCGCGCGAGGTTCGCCTCGAGGCCGCCGCCGGTGATGTGCGCGAACGTGCGCACCTCGGTCTCGGCGACCAGCGCGAGGCAGTCCTTCGCGTAGATCTTGGTGGGTTCGAGCAGCTCCTCGCCAAGGGTGCGGCCGAACTCCTCGACGTGCCCGTCCAGCGGCATCCGCGCGATGTCCAGCAGCACGTGCCTTGCCAGCGAGTAGCCGTTGGAGTGCAGCCCGGACGAGCCCATGGCGAGCACGACGTCACCAGGGCGAACCTTCTCCGGCGACAGCAGCGCGGACGCCTCGACCGCGCCGACGCCGGTGGCCGACAGGTCGTAGTCGTGCTCGCCCATCAGGCCAGGGTGCTCGGCCGTCTCGCCGCCGAGCAGCGCGCAGCCCGCCTGCACGCAGCCCTCGGCGATGCCGCCGACCAGCGCCGCGATCTTCTCCGGCACCACCTTGCCGACCGCGATGTAGTCCTGCAGGAACAGCGGCTCGGCCCCGGTCACGACGAGGTCGTCGACCACCATCGCGACCAGGTCGATGCCGACCGTGTCGTGCTTGTCGAGCGCCTGCGCGACCGCGATTTTGGTGCCGACGCCGTCGGTGGACGACGCGAGAATCGGCTCTTTCCACTTGTCGAGCTTGAGGGAGAAAAGCCCGGCGAAGCCGCCGACCCCGCCGCGCACCTCGGGCCTGGTGGCGCGCTCGGCGTGTGGCTTGAGCAGCTCAACGGCCTGGTCACCGGCGTCGATGCTGACGCCGGCGGCTGCGTACGTGGCGCTCGTGGACTCGCTCACGGAAGCGGACTCCCTACTGGACTTGCTTGGTTCACGGACGCCGGACGGCGTCTTCGGCACCGTACCCGGCCGCACTGACAGGAGTCGCCGCGCCACCGGCCGCGTCCATGCTTTCGAGCAGGTGCTTGCCGATGAGCGCGTCCTCGGGCAGCGGAATCGGGTACTCGCCGGAGAAGCAGGCCGTGCACAGCCGCGATTTCGGCTGTTCCGACGCCGCGACCAGGCCGTCCAGCGAAATGTAGCCGAGCGAATCGGCCCCGATCGAGCGGCGGATTCCGTCCAGGTCGACGCCGTTCGCGACGAGTTCTGCCCGCGAGGCGAAGTCGATGCCGTAGAAGCACGGCCACCGCACCGGCGGCGACGCGATCCGCACGTGCACCTCGAGCGCACCAGCCTCGCGCAGCATCCGCACGAGCGCACGCTGCGTGTTGCCGCGGACGATCGAGTCGTCCACCACGACCAGGCGCTTGCCGCGGATGACGTCGCGCAGCGGGTTCAGCTTCAGCCGGATGCCGAGCTGCCGGATGGTCTGCGACGGCTGGATGAAGGTGCGTCCGACGTAGGCGTTCTTGACCAGACCGGTGCCGTACGGCAGGCCGGAGCCCTGCGCGTACCCGATCGCGGCCGGGGTGCCGGACTCCGGCACTGGCATCACGAGATCGGCGTCGACCGGGTGCTCGGCGGCCAGTTTGCGACCGATCTCAACGCGCGTGGCGTGCACGCTGCGGCCGGCGATCGACGTGTCCGGACGCGCGAGGTAGACGTACTCGAAGACGCAGCCCTTGGGCTCCGGGTTCGCGAACCGCGAGGAACGCAGCCCTTCGGCGTCGATGGCGATCAGCTCACCCGGCTCGACCTCGCGCACGAACGACGCGCCGCAGATGTCGAGCGCGGCGGTCTCGCTCGCCACGACCCAGCCGCGTTCCAGCCGACCGAGCACCAGCGGGTGCACGCCATGCGGGTCGCGGGCCGCGTACAGGGTGTTCTCGTCGGCGAAGACCAGGCAGAACGCACCCTTGAGGGTGGGCAGCAGCTCCAGCGCGGCGGCCTCGATGCCCTTGTCCGCGGCGTTCGCGGCGAGCAGTCCACAGACGAGGTCGGAGTCGCTCGAAGACCCGGTGAGCCCGGCGTGCGGCTTCAGACCAGCCTCGACCGTGCGGTCCCGCAGCTCGGCGGTGTTGACCAGGTTGCCGTTGTGCGCGAAGGACAGACCGCTGCCGGTAGCCGTGGTGCGGAAGATCGGCTGGGCGTTCTCCCAGATCGTGGCCCCGGTCGTGGAGTACCGGCAGTGCCCGACGGCGATGTGCCCCTGCAAGGACTGCAGGACCTGCTCGTCGAAGACCTGGCTGACGAGACCGAGGTCCTTGAAGACGACGATCTGCGAGCCGTCCGAGACGGAGATGCCCGCTGCCTCCTGCCCGCGGTGCTGCAGGGCGTAGAGGCCGTAGTAGGTGAGCTTGGCGACTTCTTCCCCGGGAGCCCAGACGCCGAAGACGCCGCACTCCTCACGGGGTTCCGGTTCGGGTTGATCTTCGGGTCGATCTTCGGGTTGAGCAGGACTGGCGGAGGGGTCGGAAACCACCGGGAAGCTCCCAGGAAGACGCGGGCGGGCCGAGTCCAAGTGTAAGGGCTGGACCGCGCGGTACAGCGGTCCGTGGCGTGGTTCTGACCACTACGGGGGAGGTTTTGGTGAGCGGTGCTCTTGGTTGGGAGCGGGGGTCTTGGACTTTCCTTCTATCGGGCGGCTGTTGCGGGTGGGCACCCCGAAGCTTGATTGTGCTGACGGTCGGTGGGTGCTTGTCAAGGCGGGAAAGATGCCTTGACAAGCACCCACCGACCGCAGAGAGGCTTCGTATCGGGGTGCAGGGCCAGGGCTGGGTGCCTCGATCTTTGGGTGCGTCGGCGGCGGTTCGGTGGGCGATGTCCGTGAAGGACTCCTTAAGGGAATCCAAGTCCGTGAGGGGAACCCTGGGGGAATCAGAGTCCGTGAAGGTGGCCCTCACGGACAGCGCCTGGCCGCGGGGCCGAAATGAAACAGGCCCCGCACGAAGTGGATTGGGCCACTTCGTACGGGACCTGAGATCGGGGAGCGCCCGGGGGAGGCGCGGTAAAGCGGGTCAGCGAGCGGCTAGCCACTTCGAGCGGCCGCCTCGGCCGGGGACCCAGCAGCCGTTCGCGGGGGCGACGGTGGCTGGGTGCCGATCGGGCAGCGCGAGTACTTCGTCCAACACCTGGCTCGCCTCGCCGCGTGCGCGCCACAGCGTCGACGCGGGGGCGAAGATGTTCTGCTCGCTGCCGGGGAGGCGGCTTGCCTCCACGTCGTCCTCGGCGTTGAGCCGGACGACGTCGACCACGTTGTCGTGGACTCGGACTCCGACCACGGCCTGCACCTCGCCCGCTCCGTCCGTCGGGTGGACGAACTGGTAGCCCTTGGCGATCAGCTGTTGCAGGCCTTGCTCGATGTCGAAGCCGGATCCGACGACGTCTGACTCAGCCGAGGACATCGTCGAATTCGCCGTCCTTCGCGCCGGCCAGGAAGGCCGCCATCTCCGCACGCGTGTAGACGAGCGCCGGGCCCGCCGGGAAACGGGAGTTCCGCATCGCGATCTCGCCCGAGGTCAGCGGGGCCACCTCTACGCAGTTGCCCACCGCACCGCTGTAGCTCGCCTTGCGCCACTGGGCTCCGGTCAGCCGGTCGGCCGGAATACCGTTCTCGAACCGTTCAGCCATGATGCCACCTTCCAGAAGGACGATGAAAAGCTCAGGAATCTGCACGTGCATCTGCCTGCGACTTCGACGCTAGCACGCGCGCATGCAGCGGTAAATGCACGTGCAGAATTTCCTGCAAATTTCTCACTGCGTGACGACACGGTTCAGTAGAAGTTCCCGTATAGGTGATTCGAGCACTACCCGAACGGGCGAATTATTACCTTGGGTCACGATATTGGCGTTCTGATAACGCAGTGCGTACGTGAGTCGCCGCCGACGGACGCAGGGGGTGAATGGCGGACACTGACCGTGATGGCCGACAAGGCGTTCGGAAGGCTCGGGGCCGGGTCAGTGGAAAGGGGTTTCCGGAGATATGCACGCTCGGTAATGAGAAACCGGCGAGCGGGTTCTCTATTCGGCTACTCGTCGCCCGGACGGTCGGGACTGGAATTCTCGGTACGGGGAATTTCGCCGGGGGCGAGTGCACCGGCAGAGAAGAAGGAGCCTCGCTCAGATGTCTGCCTTGTACTTGGCGATCAGCGAGCGGCTTCGTTCCGGGGTCTCCGCGTCGACGGCGAGCAGGTCCAAGGCACGGCCGTACTTCTCGATCTCGTCGCGCTTGTCCAGGTAGTGCGCGCCGGTCAGGTACTCGACGTAGACGATGTTCGGCAGTTCCGCCTCCGAGAAGCGCAGCAGCGAGAACGCGTGCTCCGCAGAAAGACCGCTGCGGCAGAACGGCAGGATCTGCACCGACACGTGCGGCAGGGTCGTGACCTCGAGCAGGTACTCCAGCTGCTGTTTGAACACCTTCGGCCCGCCGATCGGCCGGTGCAGCACCGATTCGTCGAGCACCGCCCAGATCCGCGGCGCGTCGGGGCGGGCCAGCATCTTCTGCCGCCGCATGCGCAGGGCGACCAGCTGGTCCACGCGTTCGTCGGCCATTTCCGGGCGGCCGTGGCTGAAGATCGCGCGCGCGTACGGCTCGATCTGCAGCAGGCCGGACACGAACAGCGGCTCCCAGATCTGGATCCGCGACGCGGCTTCCTCAAGACCGACGAGGTCGGTGAACCACGCGGGCACCGTTTCCCCGAACTTGCGCCACCAGCCCGCCTCATTGGACTGCTTGACCATGTCGAGGAACGCTTTGCGCTCGTCCTCGTCGGAGACGCCGTACATGGTGAGCAGGTCGGCGACGTCGCGTTCCTTGAAGCCGACGCGGCCGAGTTCGAGCCGGGAGATCTTGGATTCCGAGCCGCGGATGTTGTAGCCCGCTTGCTGACGCGTGATCCCGGCTTCCTCGCGCAGTCGGCGAAGCTGCGAACCGAGGATCATCCGGCGCGCTGTCGGACCGAGGCTCTGCTCGCCGGCGGACACGCCTACCGCGTTCATGACCAGGGCCCTTCCATCGCCGCTCGTTCGTCCCGGGGAATCGAAATCGACTACCCAAAGTACACGCAAGGCACTGCCCCGGACAGCGTGGCACAGCCTCGGCTCAGGGGATTCTACGGAGTGTGTGCCTCAGATGACACTCCTGAGAGAACAATCGCGGCGGAAATTCAGATCCGCACGACCGGAAGCCAGTGCGTCAGGTCCGCGCGGCTGCCCGAGGCGGATACCCGGGCGTCGCGGAGCGCGTCGTCCCAGTCCAGAAGCCCGGTGGCCAGTTCGAGCCACGTCCGCGCGTCGGTTTCGACGACGTTCGGCGGCGTGCCCCGGGTGTGCCGCGGGCCCTCGATGCACTGCACCGCGGCGTACGGCGGCACCCGGACTTCGACGGTGTGCCCGGGAGCGTCTTGGGCGAGCGTGCGCAGGGTCGCGCGCACCGCCGCGGCCAGTTCGGGACGGGCCGGATCCGGTCCGGCGCCACGCAACCAGTCCGAAACGGCCAGCACCGCCGCCCGTAACTGAGCGGGATCGACCGAACGCGAAGAGGCCATGCGACAACAGTAGAGTGGCCGCGAACGGACTTTCAGGCACCCGGCACCGAGGGACGGCGATGGCGCAGCGGGACGAGGCAGATCGGATGGTTTCCCGGACCCCGGCGGGCAAACGCGCGCGCCGGAACGCGTACCCCCGCCGCGGTCCGCAGGGAAAACCTGAGATCACTCCCGAGATGCGGGCCAACGCGCGGACCAACCCGAACAGCTGGCTGTATGTCATCGACGAGGCCTTCGACGCGCGCGGGCCGGTGCCGTCGTGGGCGGTCGTCGGCGCGTATCCGGTGAACGGCACGGGCGAGGTCGTCGAGGACTTCCATCCCAACGATCGTTACCGGCCCTCGCCGAAGGCGCTCGGTTTTCCCGAGCCGCGCAACGAACTCGAGCGGCTGCTGCAAATGGTCCGGACCGAACACCGGCCCGCCGAAGACCTGCCGCGCGTCATCCTCGACTCGACGCTGCTGGTTTACGCCCTGTCCCCGGTGCAGCGCACGGTCATCGGCTTCCACAACACCGACGGCCGCGTGATGGTCCCGGCGTACACGGCGAAGTCGTTGGTACCGCGCGAATGGCCGCACGCGCGCGCGGTGCTCGGCCGCGACATCGTCGGGCTGCTCGCCGGACATCCGCTCGCGATCAACCCGCACGACCTGATCACCGCGGTGGTACCCGCCGAGCACCTCATGAAGGCGCTGGCCGAAGAACGCCGCTGACCTGGGCAGACCACCCTGCCGAGTGATCATGATTCGCCGAAATCCCGCGACCGGGGCATCGTGACGCAGTAGGAGTACACGCGTCCGGTGAGGAGCCCTGGGTGAAGCGTCGGTTGCTGCTGCGCTGGAGCGCGGTTCTCTTCGCCGGGATCACCGGCACGTCCTTGTGCGCGACGGCGGAGGCGGCGCCGAGCTACGCCGGGGCCGAGGACAACTACGCCGGTTCGCAAGTCGCGAAGCACGAAGGCGTGCTGGGATCGCCGAACATCTCGTACACGACGGAAGGCCAGTACCTCGGGCACGACGTCAGCGGGCACCAGGGTCCGGTCGACTGGCCAGCCGCGGCGGGAGCCGGCGCGAAATTCGTGTACGTGAAAGCGACCGAGGGCACCGGGTTCGTCAGCGGGCAGTTCGCCCAGCAGTACAACGGTTCCTACCAAGCGGGGATCGTCCGCGGGGCCTATCACTTCGCGCGCCCGGACGTGTCCGACGGCGCCGCGCAGGCCAACTACTTCCTCTCCCACGGCGGCGGATGGTCGGCCGACGGCAAGACGCTTCCCGGCGCGCTCGACATGGAATACAACCCCTACGGCGAAACGTGTTACGGCAAGGACGCGAACGGGATGGTCGCGTGGATCCGCGCGTTCTCCGACACCTATCGCGCCCGCACCGGACGGCTGCCGACGATCTATACCTCGACCAGTTGGTGGAAACGGTGCACCGGAAACAACCCTTCTTTCGGAGGGAATCCACTCTGGATCGCGCGCTACAACTCCTTCATCGGCGAACTGCCCGCGGGCTGGGGACAGCACGCCATCTGGCAGTTCTCGAACAGCGGGACACTGCCGGGAGACCAGAACTGGCTCAACGGAACGCAAACGGCGCTACGCAATCTGGCATTCGGGTGAACATTCGTGACGTTGTCACAAATTAGTCATCACCGCCCGATGAAAATCACCCACTCGCCCATTCATCTTCACGGAACTTGGTGACAAACGCCGATTCGTCCTCAAGAATCTCCCCGTGGCGGCTACCTGCACATAGCCGCCCTCCGCGAGGGTATCTGTGAAGGGATCGACGATGTCCACTTCCCGAAGAGGACGGCGTATCACGCTGCTGTCCGCGCTCACCGTCCCTGTAGTAGCGCTCCTGCTCGGCGCTTCGACAGAGGCGATCGCCGCCCCGGCGGCTTCCCCGCTTTCGGCGCGGGAGATCAACGCCGTCAACGCCGACATCCAGGCGAACAACCACACCCTGGGGTCGCAGATCCGGCGCGTCGAGGGAGATCAGTCCACTCCCGAGACGATCAAGGCCGCGCAACAGCCGCAGCCCGCGGCCGCGCTGCCGAACCAGGTGGCCGCCGCGGTCGCTGGCATGGACGTCGCCAGCTATCAGGGCAACGTCAACTGGGCCAACTGGTGGGGCCAGGGCAAGCGATTCGTCTGGACCAAGGCGACCGAGAGCACGAACTACACGAACCCGTACTTCGCCCAGCAGTACAACGGTTCCTACAACCAGGGATTCATCCGGGGCGCCTACCACTTCGCCACCCCGAACACCTCGAGCGGCGCGGCGCAGGCGACCTACTTCGTCGCGCACGGCGGCGGCTGGTCGAAGGACGGCAAGACGCTGCCCGGCGCGCTGGACATGGAGTACAACCCCTACGGCGCGACCTGTTACGGGCTGAGCAAGGCGTCGATGACGGCGTGGATCAAGGACTTCCACGACACCTATCACGCCAAGACGGGCCGCTGGCCGGTGATTTACACGTCGACGAGCTGGTGGAACCAGTGCGTCAGCGGCGATTTCTCCAGCACCGCTCCGCTGTGGGTCGCGCGGTACGCGTCCTCGCCCGGAACGCTGCCGTACAACTGGGGCGTCTACACCGTGTGGCAGTACACCTCGAGCCCGCTTGACCAGGACACGTTCAACGGCGCCTACGACCGGCTGCAGGCACTCGCCAACGGCTGACCTGACGGCGCGCACGGACGCGGCTCCCGGTTCTCCCCTCCTCCTGCCGGGCGGGGCGGCCGGGAGCCGCTTTTGTGCACGCCCTGCCCGCCTTGCACAATGCAGACCTGGGGCGGAGACGGAACCGCCTGAGCCGGCGGGGCGTCAGACCGCGGCGCGAGTCGGTGCAGCAGGAAGGCGGAACCATGACTTACCCACCGCAGCCCGGACAGGGCGGGGACCCCTACGGCCAGGGCTGGCAGCAGCCTGGCCAGGGCGGGGTGCCGCAGCAGCCGGGGTGGGACCCCAACCAGGCCCAGCAGCCGCAACAGGGCTGGGACCCGAACGCCCAGGCCCAGCCACAGCCCGGGTGGGACCCGAACGCTCAGCAGCAGTACCCGGGGTACCAGCAGCAGCCTTACGGCGGCACCCAGCAGTTCCCGCAGCAGGGCTGGGACCAGGGGCAATACCCGGGCGGACCGGGCGGCCCCGGCGGGGAGCCGCCGAAGAGCAACAAGACCGGGCTGTGGATCGGCATCGCCGTCGCGGTCGTCGTGGTGGTCGCGCTGGGCATCACCGGGTTCGTCGCTCCGGGGTTCTTCCTGAGCAAGGACGACAAGGGCACCACGCAGGCGCAGCCGCCGGCACCGGCCCCGTCGCAGTCTTCGGAAGCGCCGATGCCGAGCGACTCGTCGTCGCCGTCCACGGATTCGAGCGAGGAGCCCGGCTCCGGCGGGGCCTCGGGCGAGGCGAAGCAGGTCATCGACAACTTCCTCGCCAAGCTCAACGCCAAGGACGCCGCCGGTGCCACCGCGCTGGCCTGCCAGGGCACCGAGAGCATGTCGAAGCGCAGCATCGACGAGACCACCAGCGGCGACCCGCAGCTTTCGCTGGGCAAGGTCACCCAGGGCAGCGCCACGACGAGCGCCCGCGTCACCGGCACGCTGTCGGGCAAGGACGCCAGCGGCACGATGGTCATCATGAACCGCGGCGGCGGTTACTGTGTGGGGCTTTACCTGATCCTGGCGTTCTGATCCGGTGCGCTCGCCGCTGCTGTGGACGTTGATCGCGTCCGCGGTACTGCTGTGCGGGGTCGGGGGCTGGCTGCTCACCGACCCCGCGACGAGCCGCAGCGAAGCGCTCAAAACCGGTGGTCTCGCGGGTGGCGCGGTCGTCGCGCTGTACGCGTTGTGGCTCAACGACCGCCGTCGCCGCGTCGAGGAGGCGCGGCAGACGATCGAGCAGCAGCGGCACGACGTCGACCGCGAGCGGATCTCCGACGAGCGGTTCGCGAAGTCGGTGGAACTGCTCGGGCACGAGGCCGATCAGGTGCGGGTGGGGGCGTTGCACGCGCTGGCCGGGCTGGCGCGCACGCGGCCGGAGTACCGGCAGACCGTGCTGGACGTGCTGTGTTCCTATCTGCGGCGGCCGTTCACGCACGGCCGCTACGGCGGTTCCCGGGACGATGGCACCCCGGAAGAGGAACGTGAGCTGCAGGTGCGGCTCACCGCGCAACGGCTGATCCGGGACCTGCTGCCGCTGTCCGATGTGGACGAGCCAGGTCCCGATCTCGATCTGACTGGCGCGGCACTGGAGTATTTCGATCTTTCCCGCCGCCGGATCGGCGGGCTGCTGCTGCGGCACGCTTCGTTGTACAGCAGCACGAATATCAGTGGCTGTGTCTTCACCGGCCAGGTTTACTTCACCGCCGCGGGCACCGGGGCCGGTCGGCTGGTGGGCGTTTTCCGTTGCCGCGACGCGACTTTCCTCGATCGGGCTTGGTTCTCCGGTACCGAGTTCTCGGAGCGGACCAACTTCTCCGGCACGACCTTCGCCGGGCGGACCACCTTCAAGGGGGCGACGTTCGCGAAGGAAGTCTTGTTCGACGGGGCGACGTTTGCCGACTCCGCCGAGGTGCAGCTGCCGGAGGGCTGGGAGCTGGAGCCTCGGACCGGCGGCTACGTGGCGGTGCGGTCGTCGTGAGTGCCTACGCCGGTTAGAACCGGCGTAGGCACTCACGAGTCAGTCGAACAGCGCCGGAAGCGTCTTCTCCCAGGTCTCACGCAGTTCCTCGAGGGTGAACTCCGTGATGCCCTGGATCTCCAGCGTGCCGGAATCCGGGTCGACGACGCCGGTCTTGCGCCACGGCAGGCCGCGGGCGGTGCACATCTCGGTGAACCGCAGCTCCTCGGTGCGCGGGACCGCCACCAGCACGCGGCCGGACGACTCCGAGAACAGCTGAACGAACGGGTCCTGGTCGCGGTCGAGGAACACCCGCGCCCCGCACTGTCCAATCAGGACAGTTTCGGTGAGGGCCTGCGCCAGCCCGCCGTCGGCGAGGTCGTGCGCGGCGGAGATCATGCCGTCGCGCGAGCCGGCGACCAGCACGTCGGCCAGCAGCTTTTCGCGGGCAAGGTCCACCCGGGGCGGAACGCCGCCGAGGTGGCCGTGCAGCTCGCGGGCCCAGGCCGAACCGTCCAGCTCGTCGTGGGTGTCGCCGAGCAGCAGCAGGGTCTCGCCCGCTTCCGCGCCGATGCCGGTCGGGATGCGGCGGGTGACGTCATCGATCACGCCGAGCACCGCGATCACCGGGGTCGGCAGGATCGCCGTGTCGCCGGTCTGGTTGAAGAAGCTGACGTTGCCGCCGGTGACCGGGATGCCCAGCTCGACGCACGCGTCCGCGAGACCGTGCACGGCCTGTTCGAACTGCCACATCACGCCGGGGTCGGTCGGGGCGCCGAAGTTGAGGCAGTCGGACACCGCGACCGGGGTCGCGCCGCCGGTGGCGACGTTCCGGTACGCCTCGGCCAGCGCGAGCTGCGCGCCGCGGTACGGGTCGAGGTAGACGAACTTCGCGTTGCAGTCGGTGGCCACCGAGACGCCGCGGTTGCTCTCCTCGTCGATCCGGATCATGCCCGAATCGGACGGCTGGGACAGCACCGAATTGCCGCGCACGTAGCGGTCGTACTGCGCGGTCACCCATTCCTTCGACGCCTGGTTCGGCGACGCGATGAGCCTCAGGAAGTCCGCGCGCAGTTCCTCGGGCGTCGACGGACGCGGCAGCTTCGCGGACGTGTCGGCGATCAGGCCGTCCTGGAACGCGGGGCGCTCGATCGGGCGGTCGTACACCGGGCCCTGGTGCGCGACGGTGTGCGCGGGCACGTCGACCACGATCTCGTCGTTCCAGGTGATCACGAGGTGCTCGCCGTCGGTGACCTCGCCGATGTCAGTGGCGATGACGTCCCACTTGGCGCAGACCGCCATGAACGCCTCGACGTTCTCCGGCGCGACGACCGCGCACATGCGTTCCTGCGATTCGCTGGACAGCACCTCGGCGGGCGTCATTCCGGTGGCGCGCAACGGAACCCGGTCGAGGTAGATGTGCATGCCGCCGTCGCCTGCCGCGGCCAGCTCGGACGTCGCGCAGGACAGCCCGGCCCCGCCGAGGTCCTGGATGCCGACGACCAGGTTCTCCCGGAACAGGTCGAGACAGCACTCGATGAGCACCTTTTCGGTGAACGGGTCGCCGACCTGCACGCTGGGCAGCTTGCGCCGGCCCGCGGCGGATTCGTCGCCGGAGAAGGTGTCGCTGGCGAGCACGGACACGCCGCCGATGCCGTCGAGGCCGGTGCGCGCGCCGAACAGGATGATCTTGTTGCCGGAGCCGGACGCGAACGCCAGGTGCAGGTCCTCGGTGCGCATCGCGCCGACGCACAGCGCGTTGACCAGCGGGTTGCCAGCGTAGGAGGGGTCGAAGACCAGCTCGCCGCCGATGTTCGGCAGGCCGAGGCAGTTGCCGTAGCCGCCGACGCCCGCGACCACGCCGGGCAGCACGCGCTTGGTGTCCGGCGCGTCGGCCGGGCCGAAGCGCAGCGCGTCCTGCACCGCGAGCGGCCGCGCGCCCATCGCCATGATGTCGCGCACGATGCCGCCGACGCCGGTGGCCGCGCCCTGGTACGGCTCCACATAGGACGGATGGTTGTGGCTTTCCACCTTGAAGGTGACCGCCCAGCCGTCGCCGATGTCGACGACGCCCGCGTTCTCGCCGATGCCGGCCAGCATCTTGGCCTTCATCTCGTCGGTGGCGGTCTCGCCGAAGTAGCGCAGGTGCTTCTTCGAGGACTTGTAGGAGCAGTGCTCGCTCCACATCACCGAGTACATCGCGAGTTCGGCGTCGGTGGGCCGGCGGCCGAGGATTTCCCGGATCCGCGCGTACTCGTCTTCGGCGAGGCCGAGTTCGACGTACGGCTGGCTCGTTTCCGGGGTCGCCGCGGCCACTGCGGTGGTGTCAACTGTGCTGGTCACGGTATCCGTGTCAGGGTTCGCCACAGGCTCCAGACTACGTGTCGGCCGGGTCACACCCGCAGCCGCCCAGGCTGGTCGCGCGGGGATAAATCAGTCGCGCTGGACAGTCCCGGCGGCTTAGCGTCAGTGATCGTGCTTTCCGCCACGTATCCCTTTCCCGACATCCGGCTGCCGGAACGGCCGACCGCCGTTCGGTACCTGCTGGCGGTCCTGCGCGCGCGGCCGTGGCTCGTCCTCGGTGCCGCGGTGACCGGGGCGGGCTGGTCGCTGCCGAGCGCCCTGCTGCCGCTGGTGATCGGCCGCGGGGTCGACGCGATCGCGAACGGCGACACCTCCGCGCTCTGGCGCTGGGCGCTGGTCGCGGGAGTGCTCGGCGTGGTGCAGGCGCTGCTCGGCACCGGGCTGCACTTCGCGGCGTACGGCATGTGGATTCACGGCGCGGGCACCACGCAACGCCTGGTCACCGACCACACCACCCGGCTCGGCGCGAGCCTGCGCGAAGCGACCAGCACCGGCAACGTCGTCGCGGTCACCTCGTCGGACATGAACTGGATCGGCAACGCGTTCGAGGTCATCGGCCGCACGGTCGGGTCGATCGTGGCCTTCGTGGTCATCGGGATCGCGATGCTCGGCACGTCGCCGTTGCTGGGCACGGTCGCGCTCGTCGGTGTCCCGCTCGCGGTGCTCGGCATCGGACCGCTGCTCGCGCCGCTGCAGAAACGCAAAACCGCGCAGCGGGAGAATCTGAGCGACGTGAACGCGCTCGGCGCGGACATCGTGTCCGGGCTGCGGATCCTGCGCGGCGTCGGCGGCGAACGGCGGTTCCTGCGCCGGTTCCACGACGCCAGCCAGCTGGTGCGCCGGTCCGGCGTCGAGGTCGGGCGCAGCGAATCGTGGCTGGCCGCGGCGGAGGTGCTGCTGCCCGGGCTGGTGACGGTGGCGATCACCTGGCTTGGCGCGCGACTCGCGCTCGACGGCACGATCGGCGTCGGCGAGCTGGTGGCGTTCTACGGCGTTTCCGCGTTCCTGGTGGTGCCGGTGGCCACCGCGACCGAGCAGGTCAGCGCGCTCAGTTCGGGCCTGGTCGCGGCGCGCAAGGTGTGCGGGCTGCTCTCGCTACGGCCTCGGCTGGCCGAACCGGAGTCGCCGCTGCCGCTGCCGGACGGGCCGCTGGAGCTGGTGGACACGACCAGCGGCATCCGCATCGAACCGGGCAAGCTGACGGTGGTCGATCTCGGTGCCGAAGCGGAGGCGATCGCCGAACGGATGGCCCGGTTCGCCGATCCGGACGAGGACGAGAAGGTGCTGGTCGGCGGGGTCCCGGCGGATCGCGTCGCGCTCACCGAGCTGCGGGCGCGCGTGGTGTACGCGCACAACCAGGACATCTGGTTCTCCGGCGTGCTGCGCGACCAGCTCGCGCCGGCGCGTCCGGGCAACGTCGACATCTTCGCGGCGCTGCACGCGGCGGACGCCGAGGACATCGTCGAAGCGCTGCCGCGCGGGGTCGACGAGCTGATCGGCGAGCGTGGCCGCGAGGTGTCCGGTGGCCAGCGACAGCGGCTCAGCCTGGCCCGAGCGCTGGCGACCGACGCCGACGTGCTGCTGCTGGACGAGCCGACCTCGGCCGTCGACGCGCACACCGAGGCCCGGATCACCCAGCGGGCCAAGGAATTGCGGAAGGGAAAGACCACGGTGGTGTTCAGCCAGAGTCCACTGTGGAGGAACGTGGCGGACGAGATCGTAAGCGCGAAGGCGGTGACGGTATGACGACGCGGCTCCCGCTCGCGTCGAGGCGCGAGGTCCGGCAATGGGCGCGGCGCACGGCCGCCGAGCACCGGCGCGAGTTCTCCGTGATGCTCGGCCTGTTCTTCCTGGCCACGCTGATCGGGCTGGCCGGGCCGCAGCTGCTCGGCCTGCTGGTGGACGGCGTGGTCGGCCACGGCACGACGCTGCGGGTCGACCTGCTCGCGGTGGCGTTCGTGGTGGTGCTCGTGCTGCAGTCGTGGGCGAAGAAGGCGGCCCGGCTGCGCGGACGCGTCTTCGGCGAACGAGTGCTGGCGGAGAATCGCGAACGCTTCGTCAAGAACGCCCTCGACCTGCCGCTGGGCACCGTCGAAGCGGCCGGGACCGGCGATCTGCTGAGCCGCGCGACCAGCGACGTCAGCAGGCTGGACCACGCGGTGCGGTTCGCCGCGCCGGAAATCCTGATCGCCACGGTCACCGTGCTGCTGACGACGATCGCGATGATCGTGACGTCGCCGCTGCTCGCGCTCGCTCTGCTGGTGGCTGTTCCGCTGCTGGTTTCGGTGAACGTCTGGTACCAGCGGCGGATTCCGAAGGCCTTCGCGTGGATGCTCGACCGGTGGGGCGACCTGCAGTCGGTCACCCACGAGACGGTGGAGGGCGCGCGGACCGCGGAGGCGTTGAGCCTCACCGAGCGGCGGCTGCGCACCGGGCATCACGCGCTCGACCAGGCGGTGCTCGGCGAGCGGCGGATGCGGTCGTATCAGCTGCGCTGGCTGCCGTCGCTGGAGATCAGCTACGTGCTGCCGATCGCGGCGCTGCTGCTGCTCGGTCTGCTCGCCTACCAGCAGGGCTGGGCCGGGCTCGGCACGATCACCACGATGCTGGCGTACGCGCAGGCGATGACCACGCCGCTCAACGAGGCGCTGTTCTGGCTGGAAGACCTGCAGGTCGCGATGGCCGCGGCGCGCCGGATCCTCGGCGTGCGTCCGTCCGAGACCACGGAGAAGGTCACCGACGTGCCGCGCGGACGCGACATCGAGGTGCGCGACGTCCGCTTCGGCTACACGGCGGACCGCGAGGTGCTGCACGGCATCGACCTGAGCGTGCCGAGGGGCGAACGGCTGGCGATCGTCGGGCCGTCGGGGGCGGGCAAGTCGACGCTGGGCAGGCTGCTGGCCGGAATCTCGGCGCCGACCGCCGGGTCGATCCAGGTCGGCGGCACCGAGGTGTCGACGCTCGCGGACGACGTGCTGCGCGGCGAGGTTCTGCTGCTGACGCAGGAGCACCACACGTTTTCCGGGACGCTGCGGGAAAACCTGGCGCTGCCTGCCCGGCGCGAGGGCGGCGATTGGACCGACGAGGAGCTGAACGCCGCGCTCGCGTCCGCCGGTGCGGCGGAATGGGCGGCCGGGCTGCCGGACGGTCTGGACACCAAGCTCGGTTCGGGCGCGTACGCGGTGCCGGCCGGTCTCGCGCAGCAGCTGGCGCTGGCCCGGGTCGTCCTGGCCGACCCGCACACGCTGGTGCTGGACGAGGCGACGTCGCTGCTGGACACCGGGTCGGCGCGGGAGCTGGAACGGTCGCTGAACGCGGTGCTCGAAGGCCGCACGGTGATCGCCATCGCACACCGGCTCCACACGGCCGCGGCGGCGGACCGGGTCGCGGTGGTCGAGGGCGGCCGGATCACCGAGCTTGGCCCACATGAGGACTTGATCGCGGCGGGCGGTCCGTATTCGCGGCTGGTCGCGGCCGCGAGCTGAAGCGCGATTCCCAGACGGCAAATCTGGCGCGGTGAAGCTGTGGGTGAACTTGGGAGGGAATCAGACTTCCCCAAATACACTACCCGCATCGAAAGGGGGAGCGGGTAGTGACGGACAAAATAGGTGGCCGGCGGGCACTCCTCATCAGCTCGGCATTTCTGGCAGTCGTGGTGATCGCGGCGATCGTGGTACCGCTCGCGTTCAACAGCGGCAAGGTGCCCGGCCACGCGATCGCAGTGTCTCAGCCAGGTCCGTGGCAGCTGGGATCGGACCGGATCCCGCCGTACGGCAACGGCATCGATTCCTGGGTCGTGGGCGACGATCTGGTGCTGGTGAACGACACCTATGCGGTCGCGTACGCACGGAGCGACGGTAAAGAACGCTGGCGGATCCCCTCCCCTCCGGCCATTTCTGCGGGGCGAGCACCTCTGTCGTCGATAACCACATCGCCGTCGGCTATGGGGATCACTGCTCGAGCGCGGCCGTGCTGGATGTCAACGCGGGAAAGCTGCTGTGGCAGCGGGCGATGCCCATCACCTCGTCGGGAAGCCCGTCGGAGGCGAAACTCGACGAGCACGCAGTGCTGGAGATCGTCGGCGGTTCGGTCGTGGTCGTGCACTACCAGCAGCTGCTCGGGCTGGACGCGGCCACCGGCGCCGTCCGCTGGTCCGAGGTCACGCCACCGACCGACGAGAAGGTGTACTCGAACTGCATCCCGTCGGACGGGATGCGGCGGAGCGCGGACTTCGTACTGCTGTCCCACTGCAGCGCCAAGGACTCCGGCAACGACTTGTACGTCGCCGTCGCCGTCGATCCCGCGACCGGAAAAGCCAAGCAGCACAACGAGTTCGTGAAGAGCACGTCCTACCTCACGATGGCGTGGGTGAGCGCGTCGCCGCTGGTCGCCTACCTCAGCGATGCGTCGAAAGGGGTGTACGAAACTCTCGACGACTCGCTCGAACCGGTTTCCACCATCGAGGCCGGAGACGCGTTGAACGGCTTCCTGGGCGACGACGGATTCGGCTACAGCCTGAGCGGGATCTCCAACGGCACGTCACATCGACGTTCGCGAGCACTCGTCACGGGCACCACGATGATCGCGCTGACAAGCCCGCAGAAGCCCAACCGCCTCGCCGCGTTCGACCTCCGCACCGGTGCCAAACGCTGGGAAGTCCCGGCACCCGGCGGTGG
Organism: Amycolatopsis sp. WGS_07; assembly: GCF_045278895.1. Taxonomy (NCBI): domain Bacteria; kingdom Bacillati; phylum Actinomycetota; class Actinomycetes; order Pseudonocardiales; family Pseudonocardiaceae; genus Amycolatopsis; species Amycolatopsis sp. WGS_07. The sequence goes on from NZ_CP136053.1 coordinate 2,506,010, forward strand.
CATTGTCGCGGCACCGCTCGCGGTGGAGGGCGGGCAGGTGATCGCCGTGGTCTCCGCTGGCCAGGACAGTCCTGATCAGCACATCGTCAAGTTCTCATTGGACGCCGGAGCGGTGACACCCGTGCGCACGGTCTCGCTCCCGGGTTCCGGCGATCGCCGCTTGGCACCGTGGTTCTGCCGCTTGTTCTGGGCAGACGGGGTCGTTTTCGGAGTCCGCGGGATCTACAGCGGGCAGTCCACGGCACTGGTCTTCCGGCTCGGCTGATTCTTCTGCCTCGGCTCCGCCGAGGCGGCGGGATCGCCTTTAAGCCGGCGTCTGGGTGAGCAGCGCACTCGGCCCGGGGGCCGAGCACGCTGCTCACCCAGACGCCGGCGCGATCCCGCGTTGTGGTTCCGATTGGTTAAAAGAGGCCGGGCCGCGACTGGGCGGAATGTCTGGCTGGGAGTCGGCGTTGGCCCTGGCGGATTCTGATCTTCCTAGCCTGGGGGTGACGCCGGATGGCGGTCATGACTGTGGACGAACGAGAGAAGTTCCTCGCCGAGAAGCGGGTGGGCGTGCTGTCGATCGGCCGGGACGGGGCGGCTCCGCTCGCCGTGCCGGTTTGGTACGACTACGAGCCCGGCGGCGAACTGCTGATCTGGATGGATCGCGGATCGGCGAAGGACCGCGCGATCGAGGCGTCCGGCAAGCTGAGCCTCACGGTGCAGCAGGAAACGCAGCCGTACAAGTACGTCACGGTGTCCGGTCCGGTCGTGGACCGGTCCGCGGCTCCGACCGAGGAGCAGGCGCTCGCCATCGCTTCGCGGTACGCGCCCGAGGCCGAGGCGCGGAAGTTCGTCGAGGGCTCGCTCACGGAGAACTCGGTGCTGGTGCGGGTGCGCACCGAGCGCTGGCTCTCCAGCGACCACAGCAAGTAACGCGAAAGGGGCCCCGGGAGGTTTCCCAGGGCCCCTTTTCGGTGCGGTCAGGCCTTCACGAGCGCGTCGACCGCGCTGTAGAACATGCCGAGACCGTCGTCGGACGGGCCGGTGAGCGCGTCGATCGCGTGCTCCGGATGCGGCATGAGACCGACCACGCGGCCGTTCTCGCTGGTGACGCCCGCGATGTCGTTGCGGGAGCCGTTCGGGTTGCCGCCGACGTAGCGGAACGCCACCCGGCCCTCCGCCTCCAGCATGTCCACAGTGGACTGGTCGGCGACGTAGCAGCCGTCGTTGTTCTTGAGCGGAATCAGGATTTCCGCGCCAGCCTCGTAGCGCGTGGTCCACGCGGTGCCGTTGTTGTCCACGCGCAGCCACTGGTCACGGCACACGAAGTGCAGGCCGACGTTGCGGATCATCGCGCCGGGGAGCAACCCGGCTTCGCACAGGATCTGGAAGCCGTTGCAGATGCCGAGCACCGGCATGCCCTTGTGCGCGGCGTCGATGACCGAGGTCATGACCGGCGCGTAGCGGGCGATCACGCCGGCCCGCAGGTAGTCGCCGTAGGAGAAGCCGCCCGGGACGACGACCGCGTCGACGCCCTTCAGGTCGTCGTCGGCGTGCCACAGCGAGACGGCCTCGGCGTCGGCGTAACGGACCGCGCGGGCGGCGTCGCCGTCGTCGAGCGTGCCGGGGAAGGTGATGACGCCGATGCGGGCGCTCACGCCTCCACCCGCCGGATCGTCCACTGCTCGATCACCGGGTTGGCGAGGAAGCCCTCGGCCATCTTGGCCAGCGTCTCGTCATCGACGTCGTCGTCGACCTCGAGTTCGAAGTGCCGCCCCTGGCGCACGTCGGCGACCCCGGAGAAGCCCAGCCGCGGCAGCGCACGCGCCACCGCCTGGCCCTGCGGGTCGAGGATCTCGGGTTTGGGCATGACGTCGACAACGACTCGAGCCACGGCTGGCTGCTCCTTATTTCTGCAGGTCGTGGGTGCGGTTGAAGCGTACTTCACTAGCCTGATCGGCAGACAGACCGGTATCGAGGGGGAGACATGAACCACCCGCCGCAAGGCCCGTACCCGCAGCAGGGTCCTTATCCGCCGCGCGGACCGCAGCCTGGGCAGTTCCCGCAGCAGTTCCCGCCGCAGTTCGGCCAGTACCCGCCGCCGCCGAAGAAGAAATCGAAGGCCGGGCTGTGGATCTCGCTCGGCGCGGCGGTCGTCGTGCTCGGCGGCGCGGTCGCGTTCACCGGCTGGGTGACGCCGGGCTTCTTCAAGGAGAAGCTGGACACGACGTCGCAGGGCACGCCGGAGCAGGTGGCCCAGTCGGTCGCGAACTCGATCACCGAGCAGACCGGCCTGGATCAGCTGTGGTGCAAGATCCGGTCGAAGCGGTCCTACACCGCCGACGAGTTCTTCCGGAGCGCGAAGGGCGAGGCGAAGATCAGCAATCCGGTGCACCCGACCGGCCAGCAGGAACGCGCGGCGACAATCACCGCGGGCGACCTCAGCTACGGCATCGCGATCATCCCGGACGGCAAGGGCTGGTGCGTGCGCGACGCCAAGTCCGGCGGCGAACCGGCTCCGCTGGCCAGCCTGTCGACGGATCCGAAGCCGCGACCCCAGGTGAAGGACGGCACGGACGCCGCGACCAAGTTCATCGACGCGGTCAACGCGCGGGACATCCCGGCGGCGCTGTCGGTGATGTGCCGGGACGCCCCGGACACCACCCGCGACGGCACCCAGCAGTGGATCTACGGCGAAACCAAGCTCACCCCGCGCAAGACGGACGTGCTGACCACCGCGGGCCGGACCATCGTGCATCTCGACACCAAAGTGGACGGCGTGACCGGAGTGGGCCGGGTGGAGACCGACGACGACGCGGCGGACGGCGCGTGCGTCACGTCCTTCGATGCCACTTCTGACTGATCGGTTTTCCGGGGACTTGCGCGTAGCGTGACCTGCGCCATGATGTGTCGTTGACAGGGTGTCAACACCACCGGGAGGCAGCGTGCCAGAGCAGGACTCCTTCGACTACGTGATCGTCGGCGCGGGCAGCGCGGGCTGTGTGCTGGCGAACCGGCTGAGCGAGGACCCGTCCGCGCGGGTGCTCCTGCTGGAGGCCGGCGGCGAGGACACCGCGGACGAGGTCAAGATCCCGGCGGCGTTCGCGTCGCTGTTCAAGACGAAGTGGGACTGGAACTACGAGACCGTCGAGCAGAAGCACACCGGCAAGACGGCGTACTGGCCGCGCGGCCGGATGCTCGGCGGCTGCTCGTCGATCAACGCGATGATCTACATCCGCGGCAACCGCGCCGACTACGACGGCTGGCGCGATGCGCACGGAGCCACCGGCTGGGGCTGGGACGACGTGCTGCCGTACTTCAAACGCGCCGAGGGCAACCAGCGCTTCGGCGGTCCGCTGCACGGCACGGACGGCCCGCTGCACGTCGAGGACCGGCGGTTCACCCACGAGCTGTCGCACGCGTGGGTGGACAGCGCCGTGTCGTGGGGGCTCAAGCACACCGACGACTTCAACGGCGAGTCGCAGGAGGGGGCCGGGCTCTACCAGGTCACCTGCAAACGCGGCCGCCGCTGGTCCACGGCGGACGCGTACCTGCGACCGGCACTGGAGCGGCCGAACCTGACGGTGCGGACGAACGCGCAGGTCACCCGGGTGGTCTTCGAGGGCACCCGAGCGGTCGGAGTGTCCTATCTGGACAAAGGCGTGCCGACGACGGTCCGCGCGGACGCCGAGGTGCTGCTGTCCGGCGGCGCGATCAACTCGCCGCAGCTGCTGATGCTGTCCGGCGTCGGACCGGCCGAGCACCTGCGCGAACTGGGCATCGACGTGGTCGCCGCGCTGCCCGGCGTCGGCGACAACCTGCACGACCACCCGGCGGTCGGCGTGATCTGGTCGACGAAGGGCACGACCGACATCGCGGACTCGGCGACGCCGGCCGGGCTGGTGCGCTACCAGCTGACCAAACGCGGTCCGCTGGCGTCGAACATCGGCGAGGCAGGCGCGTTCTACTCCACGCGAGACGGCTTGGCCGCGCCGGACATGCAGATCCACGTAGCCCCGACATTGTTCTACGACAACGGAATGCGCGAACCGACCTGCCCCGGCTTCACGTCCGCGGCGACTTTGGTCGACGTCGCGAGCCGCGGGCGACTCCGGCTGAAGTCGGCGAATCCGTTGTGGAAGCCGGAAATCGACCCGGCTTACTACTCGGAGTCGATCGACCTGGAGTCCGTGAAGTCGGCACTGCGTTCACTGATCGAGATCGGCCGTTCGGGCCCGCTGGCGAAGTTCCTGGACCGGCCGTTCCTGCCGGCGACGCACGAACTGTCGGACGAGGCGCTCACCGAGCACGTCCGGGAGAACACGCAGACGCTCTATCACCCGGTCGGCACGTGCGCGATCGGCAGCGTGGTGGATCCGGACCTGAAGGTGCACGGGGTTTCGGGGCTGCGGGTGGTGGACGCTTCGGTGATGCCGGTGGTGCCGCGCGGGAACACGAACGCGCCGACGATCATGGTGGCGGAGAAGGCGGCGGACTTGATCCGGGCTCGATGAACGCTCTGTCGACCTGGCGGGATCTCCTCGCCGCCTGGGCGATTCCGGACACCGTGCAGCCGCCGGAATCGCCCTGGGTTCTGCCGCGCGAGGTGTTTCTGCGGCGGGCCGACCGGCAGATCGCCGATCCGATCGGGGCGACGCACCGGTTGGCCGCCGAGGCGCTGCGGGAGCCGGGCACGGTGCTCGACATCGGCGCGGCGGCCGGGGCGGCGAGTCTGCCCCTGGTCGGCCGGTCGGAAGTTACCGCAGTGACCGCGCTGGACACCGATGACGAGTTGCTCGCCGCGTTCGCCGAGCGGGCTGCGGGCGTTGAGCATCGGCTGTTGTCCGGCCGGTGGCCCGATCTCGCTGTGGAGGCCGGCGCGGCGGATGTCGTGGTGTGCGGGAATGTCGTCTACAACGTCCCCGATCTGGCTCCGTTCGCCGCGGCGCTCACGGCGGCGGCTCGGCGGCTAGTGGTGGTCGAGCTGGCCGCGCGGCATCCGTTGACCGAGCTTAACCCGCTGTGGCAACGGTTTCACGGCATTGAACGACCGGCCGGACCGACTGCCGAGGATTGTGTCGCGGCGCTCTCGGAAGTGGGGATCGAGCCGGAAGTCGTGGCCTGGCGGCGACCGCCGGAGCCGGAGTACGCGGAGTTCGCGACGCTGGTGGACGTTGTGCGGCGGCGGTTGTGTTTGCCGTCGTCCGCGGCGGCCGACGTCGAGCGGGCGCTGCTGGAGATGGGCGTCGACCCTGAGGTGCCGCCAGATCTCGGGTCATCCGGCAGGGAGCTGGTGACCCTGGCTTGGCCCGGCACGAATAGCTGACCGACAAGGAAACCCAGGGCGACGAGCAGGTAGGCGTCGCCGACGAGGTGCTCCCACGGTCCCCACGCGAGTTCCCTCATCCCGCTGGACGGCACAAGCGTGTGCGGCCCGATGACGAAGACCGCGATACCCGCGATCAACGCAGCGGCGGCGTACGGGGTGCGGACCCGGGCGGCGAGGATGAGCGCGGCGGGCACGACCCAAACCCAGTGGTGCGACCAGGAAATTGGCGAAAGGACCAGCACGGCCGCCGCGTTGACGACGAACGCGAGCGGGCCGTCGACGCGCCGCATGACGACTACAGTGGCGATCAGGACGAACGCGGACAGGGCCAGCCACCACAGGTCGTAGGTGCCGGGCAGCAGGGCGAGACGGTTGAGGGCGCCTTGGATGGTCTGATTGGTCGCGTAGGGCGCGCCGCTGAAGCCGCCGGCACCGGTGAGGCCGCCGCCGAAGAAGTACTGGGCGGACGCGTGCGGGGCGATCAGAAAGCCGAGTAACGTGGCTCCGGCACCGGTGATCAACGCATTGCGGATGGCTCGGAAGTCCTTGGCCAGCACAAAGAACAGCAGGAAACCGGCGGGGGTTACCTTGATCGCGGCAGCCAGGCCGACGAGTACGCCGCGTGGCAAGCGTGTGGTCGGCGCTAGGCAATCGACGGCGACCAGTGCCATCAGGACGAGGTTGATCTGTCCAAAAGAGAGGGTCGCGCGTACTGGCTCGAAGGCAAGCGCGGCAACGGTGAGTGCGCACGCGGTTACCGTTGCTGTGCAGCGATTCCAGCCCTGCCGCACTCGACGGACTACCACGTACAGAACGACCCAGAGCGACACGACGGAGACGAGATCGAGCAGAACGGACGCGACGGACAGCGGCGGAAGTGCCAAGGCGGAGAAGAGAATCGCGGCGAACGGTGGATAGATGAACGGCAGCATGGAGCCCGCCGTGGTGGCGGGAAGTGGCCCGTAGAGGTCGCCACCGTGCAGGACGGCGTCCGCGCCGAAGCGGTAGACCTGCAGGTCAACCGGGTTGAAGCTGCTGGTGAGGACCGCTAGACCTGCTGCCGCGGCGAAGGCCAGCACCGAAGCGAGGACCTGCCCGGATTTTCCTTGCCACCACATACGAAGCCGAGTGTAACCTCGCTGCCGTTGCTCAGCTGAATGGCCGAGGCGAACGCTCTTCCCGGTAGGCGTGCAGGATTTCGCGCGCCTCCTCCGCGGAACGGCGGATGCTGTCCGCGACGACGTCGACAAAGCGCGCGATGCCCTCGAGCCGGATAGCGGCCTGCGTGTCGGGACCTAGCACTTCGACGCCGCGCCGCGCGGTTTCCGCGAGGCGGAGGTTGGCGCGGACGGTGGCCATGATCGACTCGTAGAAGACGTCGTCGTCGACCAGGTAGCGCTCGCGGCGGCCCTCGTCGCGTTCCCGCCGGACCAGGCCCTGGTGTTCCAGGAACGCGATCGCCTTCGACACCGACGCGGGGCTGACCTGCAGCCGGCGGACGAGTTCGGCGGCGGTGAGGCCGCCGGAATCGGTGGTGTAGAGCGCGACCAGCAACCGGGCGGTCATTTTGGGCAGCCCGGCGTCGGTGAAGACGGCGGCGAACGCTTCCTCATACTCGCGGACCGCTTCGGCGTCGCGTCCGCCCTCCGGCGAGACCGGCCGAGTCCGGCGGGCGGCCGACTGCCTGCTCCGGTGGGCGCGGTGCTCGGTGGCGTGCTGGGCGAGGTCGGCGCGGTAGCCGGCGGGGCCGCCGTTGCGCAGCACCTCGCGCGTGACCGTCGAAGTGGGGCGGCCGAGACCGCGGGCGATCTCCGCGTACGCGAGACCGTCGGCGAGGCCGAGCGCGATCTGACGCCGGTCCTGCTGCGTGAGCCTGCCACCTGGCATGGGGCCTCCTGTCGTCCGCTGCCGAGGATAGCGTTGATCTTACTGTCATTGCAACGCGCCCGTTGCGTTGACTTCAGCCCTCGTTGCAACGATCCACTGTCGTTTACCTGGTGTTATGCATGTTCAGCGCAATAACCAGGCTGGCACATTTTTGAAACGCAACGTAGCGTTTCGCAGGTCAGAAACCACTGAGGGAAGGAACCCGATCGTGACCGCCACCGAGAACTACCAAGCAGCCGAACTGCTCCTGCGCCGCCCCGCCCGCCCTGGCGAGCTGGTCGTCGGCGACCGCGTCCGTCCACAGTGGATCGACGGCGGGGCGCGGTTCTGGTACGCCGTGAACCACGGCGGCCACAAGCAGTTCTTCCTCGTCGACCCGGCCGCGGGCACCCGCACCCCGGACTTCGATCCGGCACAGCTGCCCGTCGCTACGCCGCCGGGCGGCCCGCTGGACGTGCCCTCGCCGGACGGAAAGGTCGCGGTGTCGCAGCGCGGCGCGGACCTGTGGGCGGTGTCCGGCGACCGGGAATGGCCGCTGACCACCGACGGCGCGCCCGGCTACCAGTACGGCACCAGCCCGGAAAGCCTCGGCAACGGCACCCTGTTGCGCAAGTTCGGGCTGCCGCACCTGCCGCCCGCAGTGGTGTGGTCGCCGGACTCGACCAAGGTGCTGACCCACCGGACGGACGAGCGCGCGGTCCGCGAAACGCATCTGCTCGAAGCCCGGCCCGCGGACGGCAGCGCGCCGGCCCTGCACACGCAGCGCTATCCCTATGCAGGCGACGAAAACATGGCACTCGCCGAACTGGTGGTGCTGGACGTCGCTACCGGCACGACGGTCCGCGCGCAGGCAGAACCGCTGCTCGCACCGATGTTGTCGCCGGTCACGGGCAAGTGGGCGTGGTGGTCGGCGGACGGTTCGGCGGTGTATTTCCTCCGCCAGCCGCGCGACCGGCACACCCTCGCGCTGCACCGGATGGACCCGGCGACCGGCGAGGTCACCACGGTGCTGAGCGAAACCGGGCCGACGCGCGTCGAGCCCAACCAGTGGCTTTACGAGCCGCCGATCGTGCGCGTGCTGGAGAACGAGGTGCTGTGGTACTCGCAGCGCGACGGCTGGGGCCACCTGTATCGCTACGACCTGCACACCGGCGAGCTGCTGAACCAGGTCACCTCAGGCGAGTGGGCGGTGCGGCAGATCCTGCACGTCGAGGCGGAGACGGTGTACTTCGTCGCGTCCGGACTGGTCGCCGAGGATCCGTACCGGCGCACGGTGTGCCGGATCGCCTTGGACGGCACCGGATTCGCCAAGGTGACCGACGATTCGCTCGACCACGTCGTCGCGATGCCGGACAGCATGGCGTACTTCGTCGACTCAGCGTCCACTGTGGATACTCCGCCGGTGTCGACGGTCCGCGACTGGTCCGGTCGCGTGCTGGTCGAGCTGGAACAGGCGGATATCACGAAGCTCGTCGCGACCGGGTGGACGCCGCCGGAACCATTCTGTGTCAAGGCGGCCGACGGGGTCACCGACATCTACGGCGTGCTTTACCGGCCGCACGACTTCGATCCGGCGAAGACGTATCCGGTGGTGGACAACATCTATCCCGGCCCGCAGGTCACCCGGGTCTCGCCGTCGTTCGACCCGGGCGGTATGGGCTTGGACGCGGAACCCCTTGCCGCACTGGGCTTTGTGGTGCTGGCGGTGGACGGACGCGGTACGCCGGGCCGAAGCAAGGCGTTCCACGACGCGTCCTACGGCAAGCTCGCCGACGCAGGCAGCCTGGACGATCACGTCGCGGCATTGCGGCAGCTCGCCGAGACGCGGCCGTGGATGGATCTCGACCGGGTGGGCGCGTTCGGGCATTCTGGTGGCGGATTCGCGACTGTGCGGGCGATGCTGGACTTTCCCGAAGTGTACCGGACTGGCGTCGCGTTGTCCGGCTCCCACGACGCGCGGTACTTCAGTTTGGACTTCGTGGAGGCTTACGACGGCGCGGACAATCCGGAAGCTTGGACCGCTTCGTCCAATGTGGAGATAGCGGATCGGTTGGCGGGCAAGCTGTTGCTGGTGCACGGGGAGATGGACGACCGGGTGCATCCGGATCACACGATGCGGCTGGCGGATCGGCTGATCGCGGCCAACAAGGACTTCGAGCTGCTCATCGTGCCCGGTGCCGAGCACGTGTTCATCGACTGCCTGTCCTATGTCCGCACGCGTGGCTGGGATTTCCTGGTGCGCGAACTGCTCGGCGAGCAGCCGCCTGCCTACCGGCCCGCGCCGATCACGATCGATCCGGAGCTGCTTGGCGAGCTGTTCGCCTGACGATCTCCGTTTTTGTCGGACCCCGTCGATACTCTCGGGCCATGAGCACTTCCCTCTACTACGACGCGAGCCGGGCGACCGCGCTCACCTCAACCGAGACGGCCGCCGTCGAGCGTATCGTCACCGCACACCAATCGAATTTTCCTTACCAGGACGAGGAATCCCTCTTCCTGTACGAGGAGGGCGGCAGCGAACCGGACGCGATCGTGGCCGGGTCCACCAAAATGCCGTTCGATCCGGACCGGGTCATGCCGGTGCTCGAGCAGGTGCTCGGCTCGGTGACCGAGTTGCGCCGTGCCCTTCCGGACGCGGAGTGGCGGGTGCACCTGGACGATTTCGACCTCCCGTGGAACGAGAACGAGGGATATTTCCTGCCCTCGTAATCGTGTCGGGCCTAGGCGACCCGGCGCAGCGCCTCACGGGTGAGGACCGCCAGTGTCGGATAACCGTCCACCGCCATGATCAGATCCGCTTCAGCCAGCAAGGTACGCAGAACATGGACAACGCCGTCTTCACCAGCCAGCGACAAGCCCCACGCGTAAGGGCGGCCGACGCCCACCGCCGTCGCGCCCAAGGCCAGCGCCTTGACCACGTCGGCTCCGGAGCGAACGCCGGAGTCGAACAGCACCGGCGTGCTGCCCGCGGCGTCCACCACGTCGGCAAGGCAGTCCAGCGCCGGGAGACCGCCGTTGGCCTGCCTGCCGCCGTGGTTCGAGCAGTAGATCCCGTCGACCCCGCCGTCGATGGCGCGGCGGGCGTCGTCGGGATGCTGAATGCCTTTGACCAGCAGCGGCAGCTTCGTCAGCGAGCGCAGCCAGGGCAGGTCTTCCCAGGTCAGCGGGTTGCCGAAGAGCTGCGCCCACAGTCCGATGGCGGCCGCCGGATCGTCCTCGGGAGCCTTGCCGAGCCGCTGCCGGAACACCGGGTCGGTGAAGTAGTTGGCCAGGCAATGTCCGCGCAGCTGCGGGAAGTTCGCCGTCGACAGGTCACGCGGGCGCCAGCCGGTCACCCAGGTGTCGAGCGTGACGACGATGCCGCGGAAGCCCGCCGCCTCGGCGCGCTGCACGAGCGACGCGGCGAGGTCACGGTCGGTGGGCGTGTACAGCTGGAAGAACCCCGGAGTGTCGCCCAGTTCAGGGACGAGCGTTTCCATCGGGTCGACGCTCAGCGTCGAAGCGACCATTGGCACGCCCGTGCGCGCGCTGGCCTTGGCGGTCGCGAGGTCGCCGTGCCCGTCCTGCGCGCACAGGCCGATCACCCCGACCGGTGCCAGGAACAGCGGCGACGGCAGTTTCATCCCGAACAGGTCCACCGACAGGTCGCGTTCGTTCGCGCCGACGAACATGCGTGGGACCAGGCCCCAGCGCTCGAATGCCTCGACATTCCCGCGCTGGGTCCGCTCGTCGCCCGCCCCACCGGCCACATAGGACAGTACGGACGGCGGAAGTGCTTGTGCCGCACGCGCTTCCAGTTCCGCGTACGCCATCGGCAGGTCCGGGACGCGGCCGGTCAGCCCGGCGAAGTAGATCTCGTGCTGGAAATCGCCGAAGCCGGGCAACAGTTCTCCTCAGCGCTTGCCGTGCAGGACGGTGACCAGCTTGGCGACCAGCGCGTCCGTGGATTCTTTGCGGGAAAACGAGGTGAGCGTGAGCGGCGCGGTGAACCGCTGCCGCGCCACCGCCTTCGGCCGCGCGAACTCGCGCAACCCCTCCGGGCCGTGGATCCGCCCGAACCCCGAATCGCCGACGCCGCCGAAGGGCAGCGACGCGATGCCGGCGAACGACAGCGGCGCGTTCACCGAGGTCATTCCCGCGCGCAGCCGCGACGCCAGCTCAGCCCCGCGCGCCCGGGAGAACACGGTCGAGCCGAGGCCGTACTTGGTCGCGTTGGCCTTCTCGATCGCCTCGTCCATGTCGCGGACCTTGGCGATGGTGACCGTCGGCCCGAACGTCTCCTCGCGCACGGCCTCGGAGTCCTCCGGGACGTCGACCAGCACGGTCGGCTGCACGTAGCGGTCGCCGACGCTCTCCACGCCGCCGACCAGTGCCTTCCCGCCGCGTTGGAGCGCGTCCTCGATGTGCCGACGGATCACCGCGAGCTGCGAGGGCATGGTCACCGGCCCGTACTGCGCGTCCTCGTCCGAGCCCGCACGCACGTTCTTCGCCTTCTCCACCACCCGCGCGACGAACTCGTCGGCCACCCGCTCGTGCACATAGACACGCTCGACCCCGATGCAGGTCTGGCCGGAGTTGGAGAACGCGCCCCACACCGTCGCATCCGCCGCCGCCTCCAGATCCGCGTCCGTGTCGACCAGCAGCGCGTCCTTCCCGCCCGCCTCGATCACCACCGGGGTGAGCGTGTCCGCGGCGGCGGCCATGATCTTCTTGCCGGTCGCCGCCGAACCGGTGAACGCGATCTTGTCCACGCCGGAGCCGACCAGCGCGGCCCCGGTCTCGCCGAAACCGGTGACCAGCTGCAGCACCGGCTGCTCCGGCACGATCTCGGCGAACGCATCCACCAGCCACTTCCCGACGCCGGGGGTGTACTCGCTCGGCTTGAACACCACGGCATTGCCCGCCGCCAGCGCGTACGCGATGGAGCCGAGCGGCGTGAACACCGGATAATTCCACGGCCCGATCACGCCGACGACGCCGAGCGGGAGGTATTCGACGGTCGCGGCCTGGTTGGCCATCAGGAGGCCGGACGAGCGGCGGTGCTTGCCGAGCACCTTGCGGGCGTTCTTCGCCGCCCACGCGATGTGCTCGATCGCCAAAACGCTCTCGAGCTGGGCGTCCGCGATCGGCTTGCCGGTCTCGTCGCGCACCACCTGGCACAGTTGCGGGAGCCGCCGGGTGAGCACGCCCTTCCAGCGCTGCAGCCGCTCCGCGCGCCCGGCGAAGCCGAGGCCGTCCCACCAGCGGGCGGCCGCCCTGGCGCGCTCGACGGCGGCACCGACCTCGTCGGCCGTGTGCACCGGATAGGTGCCGACGACCTCGTCGGTGGCCGGGCTGAGCGAATCGAACGTCTCGCCGACGGGCGTCGGCTTCGGCTGGACCGCGGTCATCGGCGTCTCCCCGTCTCGGTGAACCCCCAGGCTACGAGGTTGCTGACACTCTGCCAACAGTTGCCCGGGCTTCCCGTCAGCATGTCATCCGGGAGCAGGCGCGGAAAGTCCTCAGACCGGGAGCCCTGGCCGGAAGCCGTCGGCGAACCCGCTCCGGAGCGTAAGGTTGAGCTGACCAATCTGGTAAGGAGAAAACCTGATGCGGATCGTCCATTTCGGACATTCCTGCGTATTGCTCGAGACGGCCGCGGAGCGGATTCTGCTCGACCCGGGCACGTTCTCCACCGGCTTCGAGGCCGAGCGCGAACTGTCCGCGGTGCTGATCACCCACCAGCACTTCGACCACCTCGACGTCGAACGGCTGCCCGGCCTGCTCAAGGCGAACCCGGACGCGAAGCTGATCGTCGACCCCGGTTCGGCCGAGGCGATCGAGAAGCTGCACCTGGAGTTCGAGGTCGCCAACCCGGGGGACGCGTTCGAGTTCGGCGGCACCTCGGTGTCGGTCGTCGGCGGCCAGCACGCGGTGATCCACGCCGACATCCCGGTGATCCCGAACATCGGCTACCTGGTCGACCACGGCGCGTTCTACCACCCGGGCGACTCGTTCTTCGTGCCCGAGCAGAAGGTCGACGTGCTCGGCCTGCCGACCGGAGCGCCGTGGCTGAAGGCCGGCGAAGCGGTCGACTTCCTGCGCGCCGTCGCCCCGCGCCGGTCGGTGCCGATCCACGAGGCGGTGCTGGCCAACCCGGCGATGCACTACGGGCTGTTCCAGAACCTCGCCCCGGAGGGCACCGACGTGAAGGTGCTGGAGCGAGGCGTCGCGACGGAGGTCTAGGCGGGAGCGGTGTGTCGCAGGGAGCCGTAGGTGCTCCCGAAGGCCCGGTTTTCGAGGGCGACGTCCACCGCGTCCAGCAGCGCTTGCCGCAAGCCGGGGCGGCTGAGGTCAGCGGCGTCAATGCCAAGCCGCACCAGCCCGCCTCGGCGCGCGGCCCGCGCGGAAGCCAGCACGAGCGCGAAGCAGCGGACAGTCTCCGTACGGTGCGACTGACTCGCGAAGTCCTGCACCCGCGCGCGCCGAACCTCGCCGGTCACCAGGTCCCGGACGGCGTTCTGGTCGGCACACAGCGTGAAGCCATGCTCCCGCAACGCCTGCACCGTCCCAGGCGAGGCCAGCCAACGCGGCGGCGCGAAGCCGTCGACAGTCACGCCGGTCGCGTCGAGCGCAGCCTTCGCGGCGATGAGCCGAAGCCGCGCTTCGTGCGCGGGAAGCGCGGCGAACTCAGCCTTGCGGCCTAGGTGCACTGCGCGGTGCGTCGGAGTGACGCGGTGGTCGTAACCGTTGAGGAGCACCGAGTCGCCCGCAGCGGCGCGCGTACGGACCCAGGCCGTCACGGGCCCGTCCTCGGTGCGCGCGACATGCAGAATCGATAGCGGGACGCGGCGACGTTCGAGTTCGGCCGCCAAATGCGCACAACGGTGCAGCGTGCGTGTGGTGACCCCGGACAGCGAGACCAGCAGGCGAGCATCCACGCCACCATTGCGCCGCAGCTGTGTGGCGACCGCCTGACGGAACCGTGAACTACGAGTGAGACTTTCGCGGCGGACAGTCACCGTCGAGTCAGCTCCGGCGGTTATGCCGCTTTCCGGCAGTGCCAGATAAGCAGCGACGGCACGTCCTTGGCCGCTGCCGCCAAGGCGTCCGGGACCAGGCCGTTGAGCGACCACGGCCAGAGATCCCACGGCCCACCGCCGGGGACATGCTGCGGAGTGCCCGGCGTGGGCGTCGGCTCCTCGCAGCTCACCGGCGTCAGCCCCGCAGCAAGGAACGCACGCACGTACTCGCCGACGCGATGATGACTCGTGCGCACCCGCGCCGGTGCGCCGTCAACCGTGCGTACAGACGGGATCGACCCGCGCTGGACCTGCTCCGGGTGCACGTCGGACAGCACGAGGTGCCCGCCCGGGGCGAGGACGCGAGCGAACTCCGCGATGACCTGCGCCAGATCCGGTACGTGCGGCAGCGCGAGCCCGCAGAGCACCACGTCCTGCGAACCGTCGTCAACTGGGAGTTCGTGCAGGTCAGCGACGTGGGTCGAGTCAGCCTTGGCGCGACTGAGCATCTCGGGCGAACCGTCGACGGCGACCACGTGATGTCCGCGTTCAACCAGCAGGCGGGTGAGCCGACCGGTGCCGCAGGCGGCGTCGAGCGCCCGGCCGGGCGGGATGGTGTCGAGGATCGACGCAAGGTAGGGCTCGTCGGCGAAGGCAGCGTTCTCACCGCTGTCGTACGCGGCGGCCCAGCGGGCATAACCATCTCGCGGGCCGAGCTGGGTTACCTCAACACCGTCGGCCAGGCCCTGGTCGGCCAGCAGCGCACGGATCTCCGCCAGCCGCGCCTCGACGAACTCGCGGTCGTGCTCGCCGGTGAATGCGCGGAGCAGCGCGGCTCCTTCGATGCCGAGAAGATAGGCGAGGGGATGCTCGTAGCTCACTCTTGCGGAGGCTAACCAGGCAACTGCCGCAGAGCCACTGATTTTCGCGCTACCCTCCCGTGCCATGGCCCTGTGGCGACGGATTACGTGCCACAACAGGAGAAATCGCGACGGATCGTGCTGTCCGCAGGCTCCGTGCAGGCCACCATCTCACCCCAAGAATTGCGAGACTTCGACTGCGGCCGCCTCGAAATCGCGGAGTCGCTGGACTTCCTATTCCGGGTATCCGCGGCAGCACCGACTTCCTTTGCCGAGGAACAGGTACGCACCCTGCCGAAGGACGCCGTGGTGCTGGCCCTTCCGGAAACCCCACCCGCCACGGTACTGACCGGCGACGAGCGGAACAGTTTCCTCGAATGGACTCAGCAGCTCACGGATTGACCGGTTTGGCCGCCTCCACCAGCCGCCGCACCGCGACCGCGACCCGCCCACGCAGATCGGGGTCGATGAGGGTCCCGTTTTCGACCGCCTGGCGCGGAATAGGAATCCGCGCACAAGCGTCGTCGACGATGCGAGTGCCCGCGTAGGTGAGCGTCTTGCGGAGGGACTCGTGCGCGTCCGCACCTCCGGTCGGCGCGGCGGCTGAAGACGCGTTGATCCACGCGACGGGCTTGCCGTACATCTCCCCGCCGCCGATGGTCCAGTCGAGCAGATTCTTAAAGGAACCCGGCAGACCACCGGCGTACTCCGGGGTGCAGAAGAGGACGCCATCCGCCGCACCGATCGCCTCCCGCAACGAAGCAACCTCGGCAGGCAACGGATCCCGATCATGATCGGGATTGAAGTGCGGCAGCCCAGCAAGCCCACCGTACACAGTGGACGGCGCAAACCCGGCCGCGGTCGCGATGACAGCCGCGTTGACCGAACCGGCCCGCAGGCTGCCGCTGATGAGCAGAAGCACGGACCCCAGTGTGCCAGTACGGATGCCGCTGCGGGGATGTCTTTCGGGGCGCGCCTGACTTTTCACCCGCTGCGACCGGGCGATTGCCGCGCGAGGCTGGCGAGCAACCTGCCGAGGAAGTCGTCGGCCGAGCGCGATTCCCGACGCAGCCTGGACTCAGCGACAGCGCGCCGACACCGAAACTGGCCTACCCCTGAGGCAACATCGGCCGAACGCAACTTCCGGCAGACCTCGGGCTCAGCGGCGACAGGTCCGCAGCAATCTGAGAGCTGCCTGTCCGAAGGATTGCTCAGCGAACACAGCTCCCGGCACAGCAGGACCACAACGACGTCTGGCCTGCAACAAGCCGACAACCGCCCCAGCCGAACAGCCACTCAGCCGAACGCAGCCCCGTTCTGCGGCGGCCAGCGATCGAAGCCGCCAGGGCCGGGGTCGCCCGGACCCTGATCGAACTCCGCGGACCGCCCAGACTCAACGGCACCAGGTTCCGCAGCGCAACTGGTAACCGCACCCGCCGGAGCATTACCCCGGCACAGCCCGGACTGAACGGCGGCACCTCGCCACCGGCCCGGCGGATAGCCTGGCCGAGACAGCAGTCAACCAGCCAACCGGTCAGCCGTGCGCAGTCAGTGCACTAGCCTCACTCCCACACCACCCCGCCTCGTTGTCCTTGTGCCAACCCGGCCGCCGCGGCTGCCGCGCGGGTTTCTGGGGCCAGGGGGTTAGGGCCGATTGCTGCGGTTGAGGCTTCGTCTGGTTCCAGCACCGCCACCTTCGCGCCCGCTGCGCGGAGGTTTGCCAGCACCTGCTCGAATGACGGCTCCGTCGGGAATACCTCCGCCGATCCCATCGGGACGATCACCGTCACCTGGGCGGAACCTGTTGCGTAGTCGGCATTCGCGGACGAACGGACACCTCCGTCGACATAACGCTTGCCCTTGATCGACACCGCTGGCCAGACGCCGGGGACCGCGCAGCTCGCTGCTACCGCGTCGACCAGTAGGACGTCGGATGAGCGGTCGAATACCACCGCCTCACCGGTTTCCGCGTCTACCGCAACGATTTTCACCGCACGCTCGGGCCAATCGTGCGACGGCAGGCGGGATTCGATCACCGCGCGGCGCCTCGATTCCGACACGGTTTCCGCGGACAGGGCGAATTTTCCCACTGCACGGCGGACTTCCGCCGCGGTGCCGCCCTCCTGCAGCACCGCGGCGAAATCCTCGCCGAACTTTTCCGCGTCGAACTCGGCCGCGATCTCCGCTGCTTGCTGAGCCGGTTCGGTTTGCCGCTCGTACAACCGCGGCAGCGCCAACCCGCTGCCCAGCTGCGCCGCCACCGCCGCGCCCGCCGACGTGCCGATCAGCACGTCGGCTCCGGTGACGTCCTGGCCCGCTTCCGCCAGCCCGGCCAGCAAACCGGTCGCCCACGCGATCCCGGCGACGCCACCGCCGCCCAACACCAAAGCTCGGCTCATGCCGCTCCTTTCGCCACTGCCCACTCTGCCTTAGGGCACCGACAATTTCCGGAGCGCCGACTCCAACAGGGCATCCGTCTCGGCCCTCGGCAAGGCCAGCTCCAGCAGCGTTTCCGCCACCTCGCGGTACTTCGCCACCCGCGCCGGGCTCGAACTGCTCGCGCTCTCTCGCAGCAACCGCTCGTGCACGATCGACGGCAGGTCCGCGAAATCAAAAATCGTGAACGCCCTGCCCAGATCGGGACGGCGGCCCGCCGGGACCACTCGTACCTGCGCCTTGCCTTCCGCCAGCCTCTCGCGCAGGTGGCGCAACTGCTCCGCCATCACTTCCGCGTCGCCGATCCTCTTGTACAGCGCCGTTTCCCCCAGCACCAGCACACACCGTGTGCCTGACTCGAGCACCGCGCGCCTCGCCAGCCTCTCGGCTACCCGCGCGTCCACCTCGTCCGCCGTCGTGCCCGACAGCAGCGCTCGCGCGTACCCGCTCGTCTGCAACAACGGCGGCACCACCTCCGGGTCCCAGCCGAACACTGCCTTCGCCGTGCGCTCCCACTCCAGGTACGGCTCTTCTCCGCCGCTGTCTATCCAGTCCTGCTCTCGCGCTCCTCGCGCCATCTCCACTATTCGCCTGCGGTCCGGCCCGATCACCCTGCAATGCGCCAGGACCGCTCCGATGTCCTCCGGCTTCGGCAACCGCAGTCCTCGCTCCCAGTTCGTCACAAAACCAGGCGTCATTCCCAGCAACCGGGCCAACTCTCTTACACCCAGTCTTCTTCTCTCCCGCGCCGCGCGTAACTCCAGGCCCAATGCCCTCGCGCGCGGTGTTGCGTACGGTGTGGTCATGGTTACAGTGTGTCAGGGGGTGCCGACAGTTTTCGGGGTTCTCTCCCTAGGGTCCTTCGCTTCCTTCCCCCTCTCCTACAACCACTCCTCCAGCGACAACCCCGTCATCCTCTCGTACGCCTCCACGTACCTCTTCCTCGTCGCCTCCACCACTTCCTCCGGCAACGGCGGCGGCTGTACGTTCGACGCCCTCTCCCAGCCCGACTCCGGCCCCGTCAGCCAATTGCGCACGTACTGCTTGTCGAACGACGGCTGCACCCTTCCCGGCTCGTACCCCTCCGCCGGCCAGTACCTCGACGAATCCGGCGTCAGCACTTCGTCCGCCAGCACCAGTGCGCCCGTCTCGTCCACTCCGAACTCGAACTTCGTGTCCGCCAGCAGGATTCCGCGCTTCGCCGCCAGTTCCGCGCCACGGCGGTACACCGCGAGCGTCGCCTCGCGTAGCTCCTCCGCGCGCTTCGCGCCGATAGACGCGACCACAGCGTCGAACGAAACGTTCTCGTCGTGCTCGCCGAACGCCGCCTTCGTCGCGGGCGTGAAGATCGGCGACGGCAGCTTCGACGCCTCCACGAGGCCTTCCGGCAGCTCTACGCCGCACACTGCGCCCGTACGCTGGTAGTCCGTGTACCCGGACCCCGTCAGGTACCCGCGCGCGACAGCTTCCACCGGCAGCATGTCGAGACGGCGTACGAGCAGCGCGCGTCCGCGTACCTCAGCAGGGATGCGCGGGTCGTCGTACGCGACAAGGTGGTTCGGAACCAGGTCCGAAAGCTGCTCGAACCAGAACACGCTCATCGCCGTGAGCACGCGGCCCTTGTCGGGGATAGGCGTGTCCAGGATGAAGTCGTAGGCGGAGATGCGGTCCGAGGTCACCAGCAGCAGGTGGTCGTCTCCGACCGCGTACAGGTCCCGGACCTTGCCGGCGGCGATCTTCGGGTAATCGGCGAGCGTCGTCACCGCTGCACCCTAACCCGCGAGCCGCTACAGCGAGGATGATGCAGGTCATGGCCTACCGCTGGATCTCGTTCACCTCCGACTACGGGCTGCACGACGGCTTCGTGGCCGCCTGCCACGGGGTCATCGCCGGCATCGCGCCCGACGTACGCGTTCTCGACGTGACACACCTGGTACCGCCGCAACAGGTGCGCTCAGGCGCGGCAGTGCTCGCGCAGACCGTGCCGTCGCTGCCTAAGGCCGTACACCTCGCTGTCGTCGACCCAGGTGTCGGCACGGAGCGCCGTGGCCTCGTGGTGGTCGCGACGCACGGCATATTGGTCGGCCCGGACAACGGTCTGCTCCTACCCGCCGCCGAGGCGCTAGGTGGCGTGTACGCGGCGTACGTGATCGACGTGCGCACGCCGACGTCCGCGACCTTTCACGGCCGAGACATCTTCGCCCCGACTGCCGCACGGCTCGCCCTCGGCGCGCACCCCGGCTCCTTCGGACCCGCCATCCGGGACCTGGTGCGACTGCCGGAACCACTGGTCGCCGCGTTCCCCGGCAAGCTCGTGTCGGACGTGCTGACCGTCGACCACTTCGGCAACGTCCAGCTCGCCGCCAGCCCCGCCGACCTCGAACTAACCGGCTTGACCGGTGAGGTGACGGTGCACAGCGAGCACGTCGCGGTGTCCGCCGCGATCGGCCGGACCTTCGCCGACGTGCCGCGCGGCGCGAACCTCGTCTACACCGACTCCGCGGGCAAGCTGGCCGTCGCTGTCAACGGCGGTTCGGCGGCTTCCGTGCTGCGGATCGGGCCGACTGAGGAGTGCACCATCACCGCGTCGCCGACCGCCAGCTGACCGGGCCGGGTCACCGCCGCCTTCATCCCGAAGAGGACTCCGCCAGCCGGGTCGCGGTGGTACGCCGCGAGCGAGCGAATCGGCTCCGGACCTGAGCGTTTGCCGGTTTCCTGGTCGACCATCGGCACCGCGCACCGGACGCACAGCTTCGCGTAGGCGAACTCGGCGCCGCCCGCCTCCATCCGGCGCACGGAGTCCTCGGCGTGCGGTTCCGCCCAGCCGCGGATCACGAGGTTCGGCCGGAACCGGTCCATCGGCACGGGTTCGCCGCCGCGCTCGGCGATTCGCTCGTTCAGGTGGTCCAAAGAGGACTCCGAGATGACGAGGATCGCGTGCCCGTCGGCGAACCTCGCGGTGCCCGCGGTCTCGCCGCTCGTCACCCGGTCGTGTTCGGGCGTGACTCCGAGCAACACGGACGGCTTCCCGACGACGGTGGAGAACCACTCGGCGGCGTCGGTGCCCTGGTGGACGCCCTCGCCGCTCCAGCCGAAGGTGGCCGCGGGGTGCCGGGGGCCGTCCTTCTTGACCTCGACGGTCAGGTCTTCGATCCCGGGCGCGGACAGGACGAGGCGGGTGCCGCCGTCCAGCAGGCGAGGCCGGACAGCGGCCATGACCGGGAAGCGACGCTGGCTGCGGAAATCGCCGTCGGCCGCGGTGACGATGAACTCGCGGTCGTGCGCGAGACCGGCAGGGGTGACGTCGGCGGACTGGACCGTGGTTCCGGCGCAGCCTTTGACCGGGTAGTACGTGAGCCGAGAGATCGTCCCCATGGGGTCCACGGTACCTGTTGGTCCGAAGGGGACTTGGGAGCGCGATCCCGCGCAGACCGCCACCACGCCGGTATCCTGCGGCCCCGTGGACCTGCTGCCGTTCGACGAGTACGTACGCTCGCTGCCGCGGAAGCGGATGTCAGCAGGCACCCTGCTCCGTGACGAGACCGAGCGTGTCCTTCTCGTCGAGCCGTCCTATAAGGACAGTTGGGACATACCCGGCGGGGTGTGTGACGCGGGCGAGCCACCGTGGCGCACCGCGCGCCGGGAGCAAGCTGAGGAAATCGGCATCGACCGCCCACTCGGCTCGCTGCTGGTCATCGACTACACACCGGACGACGGGCGAATGCCGGAAGGTCTCGCGTTCATCTTCGACGGCGGGCGAATCTCCGCGGCGGAAACCGCCCGGCTCCGCCTCACCGACCCGGAAATCCTGGCCGTGCACCTACTGCCGCTCGACGTCGCGACTCAGCGAGTCGCTCCGTCGCTGGCCAGGCGGCTCCGAGTCGCCTGGGAGGCGGCGCGCACCGGCGAGAACTTCATCCTCTGCGAGGACGGCCAGCCGATCACCGGCTAGCCGTCCCTCACAACACCTGTGACAAGAACTGCTGCAACCGCGGGCTAGCCGGTGCCTCGAACACCTGCTCCGGCGTCCCCTGCTCCACGATCCGTCCGGCGTCCATGAACGCGACCTCGTCCGCCACGCTTCGGGCGAAGCCCATCTCGTGCGTTACCACGATCAGGGTGAGACCCCGCGACGCCAGCCCCGCCATCAGGTCCAGGACGCCCTTCACCAGTTCCGGGTCCAGCGCGCTCGTGGCCTCGTCGAACAGCATCACTTCCGGTTCCATCGCCAGTGCGCGGGCGATCGCTACCCGCTGCTGCTGGCCACCGGACAACGCTGCCGGGCGGTATGGGGCCTTGTCCGCGAGGCCGACTTCCGCCAGGCGGGCCCGGGCGACCTCCGCCGCGTCCTCTTTGGACAGACCGCGCACACTGCGCAGCGGCAAGACAATATTGTCCAGAACGCTTCGATGGCCGAAAAGGTTGAAGTGCTGGAAGACCATCCCCACTCGCTGGCGCAGCGCGTCCGGGTCCGAGGCGATGACGCTTTCGCCGTCCAGCAGCAGATCGCCGCTGTCGGGCTCCTGCAGGCGGTTCACGCAGCGCAGCAGCGTCGACTTTCCGGAACCGGACGGGCCGATCACGCACGTGGTGCTTCCGCTGGGCACCTTCAGGTTTACCCCGCGCAGCACCTCCAGCGTCCCGAAACGGACGTGGATGTCCTTCAGCTCCACCGAAGAAGAACGAATCGCCGTGCTCATATCGCCGCCCCGCCCGCGAGCATTTCGTTGTTCTCCGCCGTCACCTTGCGGCCGGTTTGCAGCCGC
This sequence comes from Amycolatopsis sp. WGS_07, assembly GCF_045278895.1. Classification (NCBI taxonomy): domain Bacteria; kingdom Bacillati; phylum Actinomycetota; class Actinomycetes; order Pseudonocardiales; family Pseudonocardiaceae; genus Amycolatopsis; species Amycolatopsis sp. WGS_07. Next base: position 2,528,274 of record NZ_CP136053.1, read on the forward strand.
TTGTCGATGTAGTTCACCAGGTGCGTCAGCGGCACGGTGATCACTAGGTAGACGACCCCGGCCGCGACCAGCGGGGACAGATTACCGGTGTTCGCCGCGAGATCCTGGCCGATGCGGAACAGTTCCCGTTGCGAGGTAAGGAAACCCAGGAAGTACACCAGGGTCGAGTCCTTCACCAGCGCGATGAACTGGTTCACCAGCGCGGGCAGCACCCGCCGCACGCCCTGCGGGATCACCACCAGCAGCATCGCCTTGGAATAGCTCATGCCGAGCGCACGGCTCGCCTCCAGCTGTCCCTTGTCGACGCTCTGGATGCCCGCCCGGAAGATCTCGCCGATGTACGCGGCGGCGATCAGGCTCAGCGCGGCGATGCCCAGCGGGTACGGGTTGTTCCCGACCAGCCCGCGGGCGAGCAGGCCGACGCCCTGACCGATCACCAGGATCGTCAGAATCGCGGGAAGGCCACGGAAAATGTCCGTGTACACCCGCGCGGGCCAGCGCAGCCAGCGTTTCGTGGACAGCCCCATCACCGCGAGCACCATGCCGAGCAGGGTTCCGATGATAGCCGCCGCCACCGACAGGATCAGGGTGTTGAGGAGGCCGGTCTTGAGCAGGTCCGGGAAAACTTCCCAGATGTACTGCCAGTTGAGGAAAGTGTCGAAAAACTGGTCCATCAGGCTACTTCGTCTTGAAATCCGCGGGAACCGGAATGCTCGGCTCGAACTGCTGGTGCACCTTCGCCCAGGTGCCGTCCGCGACGGCCTTCTTGATGCCGTCGTTCAGCTTGGTCAGCAGCTCGTTGTTGCCCTTCCGCACCGCGTATCCGTGCGGGATGCTGGTCGTGATCGCCTTCGTGACCTTCAGCTGGGGGTTCTTCTTCGCGTAATCCTCCGCGGACACCTGGTCGAACACCGCGCCGTCGACCGCCGCGGAGTTCAGTGCGCTCAGCGCCGCCGCGTCGTTCGGGAACCGGACCGCCTGCGCCTTCGGCGCGTTCGCGGCGAGCCAGGTGTCCGACACCGTGCCCTGCACCACGCCGATCCGCTTGCCCGCCAACGAGTTCTCGTCGGTGATGCCCGCGCTCGCCTTCGCCTCGATGCCGAGCGACTGGTAGTTGTACGGATCGCTGAACGCCACCGTCTTCTTGCGCTCGTCGGTCTGCGCGATCGCCGAGCTGCCGATGTCGAACCGGCCGTTCGCGACGCTGCCGAGCAGCGCCGAGAAATCGGTCGCCACGAATTCCAGCTTCAGGCCCTCTTTCGCGGCGATATCCTTCAGCAACGCGTTGTCGAAGCCGGTGAATTCGCCGTTCTCCTGATACGCGTTGGGCCGCGAGTCACTGAGGGTGCCGACTCGGAGGGTGGTCTCGCCGGCGTCGCCACCGCACGCGGTGAGACCGGCGACCAGTGCCGCCGCGAAGGCGGTGACGATCAGTTTCTTCATGCCACCAGTGTGCCCTCGCATCAGGAGTTCGCCACCGGGAGGCCCGGTCCGCCCTTCTCCAACTCCTTCGCGACCGGCGCTTCCTTGAAGAACTGCGCGTGCAGCCGGGCGACAGTGCCGTCGGCGATCGCCTTGGCCAGACCGTCGTTGATCTTCTTCAGCAGCTCGGGGTTCGACTTGGCGACCGCGAAAGCCGACGGAGTGTCCTTGTCCGCGACGGTGTAGCCGAACTCGAGCGGCACCGCCGGGTTCTGGTCGAGGTACTTCTGGCCGATGTCCTTCGGCACGACCCAGCCGTCGAGGCCGCCGGTCTTCAGCTGCGCAAAACCGGCGTTGTAGTCCGGGAACCGCACGACCTGGGCGCCGGCGAGCTTGCCGGCGAACTCGTCCTGCACCGAACCCTGCACGACGCCGACCCGCTTGCCCGCGAACGAGTTCGCGGCGGGCAGCGCGGCGCCCTTCTTGCTGACGACGGTGGTGTAGCTGGTGTCGTAGCCGTTGCTGAACGCCACGGTCTTCTTGCGCGCGGCGGTCGCGGAGATCGTCGAGCTGCCGATGTCGAGCTGGCCGCCCGCGACCTTGGCGAGCAGGCTGGAGAACTCGGTGCCGACGAAGTCGACCTGGAAGCCCTCGCGCTTCGCGATGTCCCGCAGGAGTTCGTTGTCGTAGCCGGTGAACTTGCCGTTTTCGAGGTAGATGCTGGGCGGCGCGTCGGTGAGGGTGCCGACGCGCAGGGTTTCCCCAGAAGCGTCCGAGGATCCGCACGCCGTAAGGCCCGCGGTGGCGGCGACTACGACGGCGAGCGTGCTGAGGATCTTTCTCATGACTTCTTCCTGAATATCCGGGGTGCGCAGACAGGAAGCGCCAGGCCGCGGGTCGGCGGCCTGGCGCTTCCGGGTTCGGCACGAAGACTAAAAGCTTCGCCCGATCGAGTAATGCCGTCTCAGCACGTGGACGGCGTGCGCGCACTCACAGAATCGGCTGCGGCGCGTAGGCCGCGGCGTCCGGGAATCGCTTCAGCACGTCCTCGACGCGCGCCGCGACTTCTTCGACCTGACGCGGGGCCACGCCGGTGAACGAGATCCGGTCGGCGAGGAGTTCGTCCAGGTCAGCGCGGTTGAGCGGGAGCCGTTCGTCGGCCGCGAGCCGGTCGAGGAGGTCGTTCTCCGCACCGCGTTCGCGCATCGCGAGGGCGACGCCGACGGCGTTCTCCTTGATGGCCTCGTGAGCGGTCTCACGCCCGACGCCCCGGCGCACGGACGCCATGAGCACCTTCGTGGTCGCGAGGAACGGAAGATAGCGATCAAGCTCACGCTCGACCACGGCCGGGAACGCACCGAACTCGCCGAGCACGGTGAGGAAGGTCTCGAGCAGGCCGTCGAGCGCGAAGAACGCGTCCGGCAGCGCGACGCGGCGCACCACGGAATCCGAGACGTCGCCCTCGTTCCACTGGTCGCCAGCCAGCTCACCGATCATCGACAGGTAGCCGCGCAGGACCACGGCGAGACCGTTGACGCGCTCGCAGGACCGGGTGTTCATCTTGTGCGGCATGGCCGACGACCCGACCTGGCCCGGTTTGAAGCCCTCGGTGACCAGCTCGTGCCCGGCCATCAGGCGGATCGTCTTGGCCAGGCTGGACGGCGCGGCGGCGAGCTGGACCACGGTGGACAGCACGTCGAAGTCGAGCGAGCGCGGGTACACCTGGCCGACGCTGACGAAGCGGTTGCCGAAGCCGAGGTGCTCGGCGATCCGCGCTTCCAGCTGGTCCAAAGTGGACTCGTCGCCGAGCAGGTCGAGCATGTCCTGCGCGGTGCCGACCGGGCCCTTGATGCCGCGCAGCGGGTAGCGCTCGATCAGGTTGTCCAGCCGGGAGAACGCGACGAGCAGCTCGTCGGCGGCGGTCGCGAAGCGCTTGCCGAGGGTGGTCGCCTGCGCGGCGACGTTGTGCGAGCGGCCGGCCATGACCAGGTCGGAGTGCTCGACCGCCAGCGCGGCCAGCCGCGACAGCACCGTGGCGACGCGGCCGCGGACCAGTTCCAGCGACCGCAGCTGCTGCAGCTGCTCGACGTTCTCGGTGAGGTCGCGCGAGGTCATGCCCTTGTGCACGTGCTCGTGCCCGGCGAGGGCGTTGAACTCCTCGATCCGGGCCTTGACGTCGTGCCGGGTGACGCGTTCGCGGGCGGCGATCGATTCGAGGTCGACCTGCTCGACGACGCGTTCGTAGTCGTCGAGCACGCCTTCGGGCACCTCGACGCCCAGCTCGGCCTGCGCCCGCAGCACGGCGAGCCACAGCCGCCGCTCGAGCACGACCTTGCGTTCGGGCGACCAGAGCGCCACCAGCTCAGGCGAGGCGTAGCGGGCGGCGAGCACGTTCGGAATGCGGGGCTTGTCCGTCACGCGGCCACGATACCTGCGCAGGTCAGCGCGGCGGTCACCACTCCGTGAAGCTGCCGTCGGGCAGCCGCCACACCGGCGACCGCCAGGCATGCCCAGCCTCGTCGGCGCGGCGGACGGCCTCCTCGTCCACCTCGATGCCGAGGCCCGGCGCGGTCGGGCGCGCGGCATAGCCGTCGGTGAAACGGAACAGCGCGTCGTCGGCGAGATAGGCGACCGGCTCGCGGCCGTCGTGATAGTGCATGCCGAGGCTTTGTTCCTGGATCAGGAAGTTCGGCGTCGCGAACGCCACCTGCAGCGCGGCGGCCAGCGAGATCGGGCCGAGCGGGCAGTGCGGGGCCAGGTTCGCGCCGTACATCTCGGCCAGCGCGGCGATCCGGCGCAGCTCCGAGATGCCGCCCGCGTGCGACGGATCTGGCTGCACCACGGCGACGCCCGCGTCCAGCACCGGCTTGAACTCCCAGCGCGAGAACAGCCGTTCCCCGAGCGCGATCGGCACCGTCGAGGCCTCGACCACCGACTTGACCACGTCCGCGGACAGCTCCGGCAGCACCGGCTCCTCCACGAACATCGGCTGCACTTCTTCGAGCATCTTCACCAGCCGACGCGCCATCGCGGGCGAGACGCGGCCGTGGAAGTCGATCGCCAGGTCCCGGTCGGGTCCGAGCGCTTCCCGGGCCTCCCGGGCACGGGCTAGCGCGGCGTTCGCCTCGGCAGGCGTGGCGATCGGCCCGAGCGGACCGGCGACGTTCATCTTCACCGCGGTAAAACCACGCTCGACCTGCGCGGATACCGCGTCGAAGATCCCCGACGGACGGTCGCCGCCAACCCACGAATACACCCGCACGCGATCGCGCACCGGACCGCCGAGCAGCTCGTGCACCGGGGCGTTCCGCGCCTTGCCCGCGATGTCCCACAGCGCCTGGTCGAACCCGGCGAGCGCGCTGGAAAGCACCGGGCCACCGCGGTAGAAGCCGCCGCGCCGCAGTACCTGCCAGTGGTCCTCGATGCGCAGCGGGTCTTTCCCGATGACCAGCTCGGCCAGCTCGTGCACGGCCGCGCGAACGGTCCCGGCCCGCCCTTCGACGACCGGTTCTCCCCAGCCCGCGATGCCCTCGTCGGTGCTGACCTTGAGGAACAACCAGCGCGGCGCGACGAGGAACGTCTCGATCCCGGTGATCTGCACCTTGTCTCCTAAGCAGAATCCTTCGCGGCCGACCAGCCGCCGTCGACAGTCAGCTCGGCACCCGTGACGAACGACGCCGCAGGCGAGAGCAGGAACGCGATCACGGAGGCGACCTCAGCCGGGTCGCCGAGCCGTCCGGCGGGCGTCGCGCGGGCGCTGCGTTCGCGATCTTCCACGCTGATCCGGCCCCACGCCTCGGTCTGCACTGGACCGGGAAGCACCGAATTCACCCGCACCTCTGGCGCGTACTCCACGGCCAATTGCCGCGCCAGAGAGACCAAAGCGCCTTTGCTGGCCGCGTACGCCGGGTGTCCAGGCAGTCCGAATCGCGCGTGGACAGAGGAAACCAGCACCACGGAGCCGCGTCGAGCCTGTAGCGACGGCAGGCAGGTTCGCATGGCCAGGTACGACGCAGTGAGGTTCACGTCCAGCTGTCGTTGCCATTGCGCGCGGTCGGTTTCGTGCAGTGAGCCCAAAGTCGGCAGGTAAGCGTTGCTGACCACGGCATCGACTTCCCCGGCCAGGTCGAGAACGCGTTGCCACGTCTCGTCATCGGCCACGTCGCCCTGTATCCCGCCGGGTACCGGGGCGAGGTCGACGCCGATCACCCGGTAGCCGTCGGCGTCGAGCTGGAGTGCGGTCGCGGCGCCGATCCCGGACGCCGCACCGGTCACCACGGCGGTACGCATGGTTCGCAAGCATGCCGGGACATCGTGAAGCCAGTCAAGAATAATTAGTAATTTATAATTCTGCTGCTAGGCTGGCGGACATGGGTTACCGGTGGGAGATCACGCACGCAGCGGTGCGCCAGGGCGTCGTCGGGATCGTGCGGACGGCGGACGCCGCGTCGGCCGTCGCCGCGGCGCGGGCAGTGCTCGACGCTGGGTTGAAGTCGGTCGAAGTCCCGCTCACCAACGCGGGCGCGCTCGTCGCGCTCGAAGAGCTGAGCGCCGCGTATCCGGACGCCACGATCGGCGCGGGCACGGTGCTCGACGAGTCGTCCGCGACGGCCGCGATCCGCGCAGGGGCCCAGTTTCTCGTGTCCCCGTCGCTGCACACCGAAGTGCTGCGTACCGCTCATCGGTACGGCGTCGCGGCGTTGCCGGGCACCGGTTCGGTCACCGAGATCGTGCGTGCGATGGAGGAAGGTGCCGATGCCGTAAAGGTTTTCCCCGCTTCCGCGCTCGGGCCACAGTGGATCAAGGACGTGCGCGCCGCGCTTCCGCAGGCTCCGCTCGTGCCGACGGGTGGAATCGCTCCCGAGGACGTGCCACGCTGGCTCGACGCGGGCGCCGTCGCCTGCGGGATCGGGTCGGCGCTGACCCGTGGTTCCGCTGAGGACATCCGGGCCCGAGTGGCCGCATTGGTGAGGGAGAACTAGTGAGCGACGTCGTACTCGTCGGCTGCCGCACCGCCGAAACCGGCGGGAAGGGCACGGGAATCTCGGTTTTCCGGCGCTCGGACGGCGAGCTGACAGTGGATTCGACGTTGCCGATGGTGTCGCCGACCTGGCTGACCCAGCATCCCGCGCTGCCGATGGTGTACGCGACCAACGAGACGAGCTACGGCGAGATCACCTCCGTTTCGGTCGCCGACGGGCTGACCGCGCTCGACGTGGTCGAATCCGGCGGGGCCAGCCCGTGCCACCTCGCGGTGACGCCGGACGGCCGGTTCCTGTTGTGCGCCAACTACGGCGGCGGCAGCCTCGCCGTGTTCGCCCTCCGCGCGGACGGCCGGATCGACGGCCGCACCGACCTGGTGCAACACACCGGCAGCGGGCCGCGCGCCGACCGGCAGGAGGGCCCGCACGTCCACATGGCGGTGTCCTCGGCGGACAGTTCGGTGGTGAGCGCCGTCGACCTCGGCACCGACGAAATCCGCAGCTATTCGCTGTCTCCGGAAGGAAAACTGACGCCGCTGGCGATTTCGTCGCTGCCGCCGGGCACCGGACCGCGACAGCTCGTGCGCGGCTCGGACGGCATCGCTTACGTGGCCGGGGAATTGTCCGGCGAGCTGATCACGATGCGCGAGACTTCGCCGGGAGCCTTCGAGTTCGTCGAGGCGACTCCGTCGACAGTGGCCGGCGGCGAATCGCTGGTAGCGCACCTGGAAGTGCTCGAATCCGGGATCTACCTGTCGAACCGCGGCCCGGAATACATCACGTCGTTCGGCGGCTCGCCGCTGCGGGCGATCGCTGATCAGCCGTGCGGGTCCTTCCCGTGGAATTTCGCGGTGGCGGACGGAATGTGCTACACCGCAGCGTTCAAGGACGACGTCATCTCCGTTTTCCCGTTGGAGGACTTGGGAAACGCTAAGGTGCGCAAGTACCCGGCCGGCTCACCGACGTGCGTGCTTCCGCTCCGGTGACCGACCATCGCCCTCGCGGCCTGCATGGACAGACCGTGGAAACGCTCGCCGCGCGCATCCTGTCCGGCGAATGGCGCGAGGGCATGGTGCTCGACCTTCCCGCGCTGCGCGAGGAGCTGGACATCAGCCTCACCGCGCTCCGGGAAGCGTTAAAGGTTTTGGCAGCAAAGGGAATGATCGGCGCGCGACAGAAGCACGGCACGTTCGTGCAACCGCGCGAAAGCTGGCAGCTCCTGGACGCCGACGTCATGCGCTGGCAAACCACCGCCCGCGGAAACGCTGGCTTGCTGGACGAGTTGGCCGAGGTACGCGCCGTGGTCGAACCCGCGGCGGCGCGGATGGCCGCCGAGCGCGCGACCGTCGAAGACCTCGACGCGATGGCGTCCGCGCTTGACGCGATGGTCGCCGCGCCGGACGCGGAGGCGAGCGTCGAGGCGGATCTGGCGTTCCACCGCGGTTTGCTGACCGCCGCGCACAACAACTTCCTGCTCCAGATCGAACGCGTCATCGCGATCGGACTGGCGGAACGGGACAAGCTCGTCCACAGCGGCGGCCCCACCGACGATCCGGTGCCGAGCCACCGCCGGGTGCTGGACGCCATCGCCGCCCACGACCCGGTCGCCGCCGAGACCGCGATGCTGGAGCTGCTGGTGAAGTCCGCCGCCGACGCCGCCCGGACGCGTCAGGAAACGCCGGGCTGACCGTTCTCAAGGAACGCCCGCGGACTCCCCGAGCGCGGTCCGCAGCATCCGCCCGGCAGCGGCGCGCGGGGCTGGGTCGACCGCGATCAGCGCGTTGACCACCGCCCCGTCCACCAGCGCGACCAGCCGGTCCAGCTCGTCCTTGGCCACCGGCGTCCCGGAGCGGGCGAAGATCTCCGTCAGCAGTTCGTTGAGCTGCTGGGACAACGTCCGCATCAACGGGCGCAGGTACGGCCTCCGCCCCGTCGCGACCAGGCGTTCGTAGCGCAGCAGGACCGCCTCGGCATCCGCCTCCGGGTCGCCGCTCTGCGGGCCGAGCAGCATGTCCAGCACGAGTTCCACGGTCGCCTGCACACCCCGGTTGCGGGTCGTCAGGTCGTCCAGCTGCCGTCGTCCGTTGGCCAGCTCGGTCTGCCCGTGGTGTTCCACCGCGGCGGTGACGAGGTCTTCCAGCGAGTCGAAGTAGTACGTCGTGGACGCCAGCGGCAGGCCCGCCCGCTCCGCGACGGCACGGTGCCGTACCGCGTTGAAACCGCCCTCGGCCAGCAGCTCGGCGGCGGCTTCGACGAGTGCTGCCCGTCGTCGCTCGCCCTTCGGGGTGGTGGCTGCTGCCGTCATGCCCGGATATTCTGCCAGCCGCCTCGTGGGCCGCTGGTCAGAACCGGGGGCCAGCGAAGCGGCGACGCGCGCCAGGTCGGTTGCGTACGGTGCTGGATGCCCGGAAGTACCCGGCACGCTGACCAGCACGAGAGTCCCCCCACTGCCGGTTTCCTGACGCACAGTGACGGCTCCGGCCGGTTGCGTGGGCACGGTCACCGGGGTGCCCCGAGCGAACACCGCCGCGCCGATCGCCCCGTCCGGAAGCGGGAACCCCGCGCCGCGCGACGACGTCGTACAAACGCTGCCTGGGGAAGCCTGCGCGGCGTTCAAGTGGCCTGGAAGCTCGCCAGCGAGGGCAGTGGCGAGCTTCCAGTCCACCCTTGCGCACCCGGAGGTGCCTTCGACCCGAGGGCCGGTCCTCCCGGTTTCGCCGGCTCCCTGCCGAGACGGCTGACCCGGGAAGTCATCCCCATTGCTGAAAGGACGCGCCGCCGAGCCGCCGGGTTGCGCCGGTGCGGCCACGGAATTCGCGGTCGAATCGGACTTCTCGCTCGTAATCCCGACAATTCCCCACGTACCGAACCCAGCGGCCACCACGACGGCCGCCGCACCGACGGTGATCCGGTTGCGCCGGCGCAGCGTTTCGCGCTTCGAGCGGCGCACCACGTCCTCCACCGAGAACGTCGGAGGCGGCACCTCGCCGGGAGCGGCGGAGAACAACGTCTCCGCTTCGCGCTCATCCATTGGTCTCCACCTCCCGTTCCAGCACCTGACGCAGATTCGCCAGCCCGCGCGCCGTCTGGCTCTTCACGTTGCCCTCGCTGCAGCCCAGCGCCGTCGCCGCGGCCCCGACGTCCAAACCGTCGAAGAACCGCAGCACCAGCACCGCCCGCTGCTTCGGCGGCACCTCCTTCAACGCCGCGAGCAGGTCTTCCCTGGTCGCGACGCGTTCGGCGAGCCCTGGACCGTCGTCAACGGGTTCCGGCAGCACCTCGGTCTGCCGCTCCCGCCGCCACGGACGGCGAGACTCGTCGATGACCGCGCGCACCAGCGTCTTGCGCACGTACGCGTCGGTCGCCGCGCGGTCTCTGATCTTCTTCCACCTCCGGTGCAGTGCGACGAACGCTGTCTGCGCGAGGTCGTCGGCCTTGTGCCAATCCCCGCACAGCAAATACGCGGTCCGGCGCACGGCGTCCCTCCTCGCGGCGAAGTACTCCGCGAACTCTTGTTCGTCGCGCTGGTCCACGCGCTTTGCAGCTCCGCTCTGGCCATGTCCGGTGAAGGGACGGATCCGGGGGCGTCCACGGTTGCACGTCCGGCCGGAGACGTTCCACCCCCGCCGCATTGATGCCGCGCCCACCTGTGTGATGTGATCGGACTGTGACCATGACTGGGCAGCTGATCGACTTCCGTTCCGACACCGTCACCCGCCCGGACGCGATCATGCGCGCGGCCATGGCCGAGGCCGAGGTCGACGACAACGTCATCGGCACCGACCCGACCATCGCCGAACTCGAGCGCCGGGCCGCGCAGACGCTCGGCATGCCGGCGGCGCTGTGGACGCCGAGCGGCACGATGGCGAACCTGATCGCGCTGAGCGTCCACCTGCAGCGCGGCGACCGGTTCCTCGCCACCCGCGGCGCGCACGTGCTCATCAACGAACTCGGCTCGGCCGCCTGGCTGGCCGGCGGCATGCCGGACATCCTCGAACACGACGCGGGCCCCGGCCGCTGCCTGCCGGAAACGCTCGAAGCCGCGATCGGCAACCCCGGCCCGTACTTCGCGCTCCGCACCACGCTGTTGTGCCTGGAGAACACGCACAACGCGGCCGGCGGCGCGGTCACTCCGCCCGACGAGCACGCCCAACTGCTGTCCGTGGCGAAGCAAGCCGGCCTCACCGTGCACCTCGACGGCGCGCGGATCTGGCACGCGGCCGTCGCGTTGCAGGTGCCGCCGGCGGCGCTGACCGTCGGCGTCGACACCGTGTCGGCGTGCTTCAGCAAGGGCCTCGGCGCGCCGGTCGGCTCGGTCGTCGCGGGCAGCGTCGAGTTCGTGGAGCGCGCCCGCCGGATGCGGCAGATGCTCGGCGGCGGCGTACGGCAGGGCGGGGTGCTCGCCGCAGCCTGCCTGGTCGCGCTGGACCGCGTCGACGAGCTGGCCGAGACGCACGAGTTCGCGAAACGGCTGGCCGCCGGTCTTTCCGAGCACGGCTGGGACGTGCGGACGCCGGACACCAACATCGTCCTGGCCGGCGTGCCGGACGTGCCGACCGCGGTGAACTGGCTCGGCTCGCTCGGCATTCAAGCCCTGCCCATGGCCGGCAAGGTCCGGTTCGTGACGCACCGGGACCTGTCGTCCGCTGACATCGACGAAGCACTGCACCGGATCAAGGCCGGTGCCTGAAACCCTGGGGGACTTGGGTGACCAACTGGATCGTGTTCGACTACGGCGAGGTACTCAGCCTGCGCACCGCCGCGGTGCCGAAGCTGGCTGCCGCCATGGGCGTCTCGCTGGAGACGTTCGAGCCGGTGTACTGGAGCGTGCGCGACCCGTACGACCGCGGCTGCCCTGACCTGGAGTACTGGACGTCCATCGGCGACCAGGTGGGCGCGAAGGTGGACGACGCGCTGTCGGCCGAGCTGACCGCGCTCGACGTCGCGGGCTGGGGACAGCTCGCGCCGGGATCGCTGGACCTGCTGCAGTCGCTGTCCGAAGCCGGGGCCTCGCTCGCGCTGCTGTCAAACGCGCCCTCGGCGTTCGGCGTGTGGGTGCGCGAGCAGGAATGGGCGAAGCTGTTCAAGCACACGCTGTTCTCCGGCGACGTGAAGGTCGCGAAGCCGGACGCCGAGATTTTCCAGCTGCTGCTGGACAAACTGGGTGCCAAGCCGGACGAGTGCCTGTTCTTCGACGACCGCCAGGTGAACATCGACGGTGCCCGCGCGGTCGGCATCCGCGCGCACCTGTGGGACGGCGCCGAGGCCGCCCGCGCGGCGCTGGCCTGAGCCGCGAACGGCTCCCGCACCTTGTCGGCGCGGGAGCCGTCGTCTGCTCAGTATGGTCCGGCGCCGGTCAGCGGCTGATCCGCTTCGACTGCTTCTTCCCGGTGATCGCCCCGTAGGCCGCGGTGCCCAGGAACAGCACCCCGCCGATGATGCCGATCCACAGCACGGCCTTGAACACGAAGCCGATCACTGACCCGAGCACCATAAAGGCGATCCAGGCCACGACGAGCGCTCCGACGATCTTCCAGAACATGGCTCCTCCGATGCCGTTTCCGCGCCACGTCGGCCCGGTGCCCTCCAGCGTGCCATCCGTACGACGGAAACTCTCTCCATCCGGCCAACGTTCAGGGAAAGCTCCGGGTTCCCCCTGACCGGTTTCCTGGTCGTCTCGCGCGGCGGGTCCGGCGGTGACACTCGGCGTGACCTGCGATGCGGGCGGCAGAGCAAGCCGACAGCTTGGTCACCGAGCCGGCCGGTGCTGGCCGAGACAGCATGGAATGCAGTTTTACGGCTTTACGACTGTCCGTTGAAAGGCACCTACTATCGGACCGTTGTTCATTCGACGCCCCGGACCAATTATCAGTGGTGAATTATTCACCACTGAGTCGGGAGCAAAATCAATGCGCAAGAAATTGATCGCAGGCGGTGCCTTCGCCGTCGCGCTCGCCCTCACCACCGGTGGAACTGCCACCGCGCAGCAATTCTCCGCCGCCCCCTCGGGCACCGGTGGTCCGGCGGTGAAAAACGCCTGTGCGCAGGTGCGCGCGGCAGGCCATATGTCCTGCTTCGCACAGGTGCGCACCGACATCAAGCAGGCCCGGCGCGCCCCCGGCGCAGCCCCTCCGGCTACGGCCCCGCAGAGCTGCAAGCCGCCTATCAGCTGAAGGCCGACGGCGGTGCGGGCCAGACGATCGCCGTCACCGAGTCCGGCGATTACCCCTCTCTCAAAGCAGATCTGGCCGCCTACCGCAAGCAGTTCGGATTACCCGCCGGCGACGTACAGATCGTGAATGAAGACGGCCAGGAGAGCCCGCTGCCGGCCGCCGACCCGGACTGGGCCGTCGAGACCGCGCTGGACGTCGACATGATCGCGGCGACCGCGCCGAACGCCAAGATCCTCGTGGTCGAGGCCAATCAGGCCACCACCGACGACTTGGGCAAGGCGGTGGACACCGCGGTAAAGCTCGGCGCGAAGTTCGTCTCCAACAGCTGGGGCGGCGACGAGTCCGAGGGGAGCGCGGGCGACGCGCACTTCAAGCACCCCGGCGTGGCGATCACCGCGTCCAGCGGTGACAGCGGCTACGGCGCGAGCTGGCCGGCGTCCTCCCCGTACGCCGTCGGCGTCGGCGGCACGACCCTGAAGAGCAGCGGCGGCTCGTACACCGAGACGGCATGGAAGGGCGCGGGCTCGGGTTGCTCCAGCTACGCGGCGAAGCCCGACTACCAGACCGACGCGACCGGCTGCGACAAGAAGGCCATCGCGGACGTCTCCGCGGTCGCCGACCCGGCCACCGGTGTCGCGGTATATGACACCTTCCAGCAGAGCGGTTGGCAGGTCGTCGGCGGCACCAGCGCTTCGTCACCGATCATCGCGAGCGTCTACGCCGATGCCGGCACCCCCGGTGCGCAGGACTGGCCCGCCCAGTACCCGTGGTCGCACACCGACCAGCTGACCGACGTCACCTCGGGCAGCAACGGCAGCTGCGACACCAAGCAGTGGTGCAACGCGGGCGCTGGATGGGACGGCCCGACCGGGCTGGGCACCCCGAAGGGCACCGCCGCCTTCACCAAGTAAGAATCGACAATTTCAGATAGTTCACCTTAACCGGGCAAAATAGCGGCCAGCGATCAGGCAGAACAAATACGACGTTCCGCCCGATCGCTGGTCATTGCCTTTGTCCCACCCGCTTCACTCGATAGGGTTCCGCACAAGGGAAGGCCGCAGCGGAGGGTGACGCGCATTGACGCTCCACGATTATTCGAGTGCGCCGCACAGCCCCGATCAGCGGAATAACCTTGACTCCCTCGATCCAGGCGAACCCTCCTTCGCCGAAACACTGCGCAGCGCGATCGATGCCAGCGGCCTCACCCTGGAACGCATCCGGGCCAGGCTGACCGAGCGCGGAAGCCGGGTCAGCCTGGCGACGCTGAGCAACTGGCAGTCCGGCAGCCGCCAGCCCGAACAACGCCGGTCGATGGAAGCGGTGCGCCAGCTCGAGAACGTCCTCGAACTGCCGATGGGCAGGCTGTCCGGCAGGCTGGGACCGCCCCGGCCGAGGGGCAGGCAAGTCGCCGCCGAGGAGTCCGCGGCGCCCGACGAGCAGTGGCTGGACTCCAGTGAGCTGTCGGCGCTGATGACCGACGCCGACATCGCGCCGCAGAACGGACTGCGCCGGATCAGCTTGCACCTGCGCTGTCACCTCGACTCCGGCCGGGCGGTGCACCGGATCAGCTACCGGCACGTCCTGCGGGCCGAACGGGACGGCCTCAGCCGCGACCTCAACCTGCTGGAACTCTCCCCTGGTGCCCGCAGGCGGCCCACGCTCATCTCGACGCACAACTGCAGGCTGGGCCGCCAGTCGGTGAGCGAAGAGAAGCACCTGATGATCAACGAACTACTCTTCGACAGTGCGCTGCGCCGCGGCGAAACCGTGGTCCTCGAGTACGAGATCGAGCTGCACCCTGAGCCGGGACAGCCGTCCGACAACGGCTGGACCGCCAGTTTCCGGCTGCCCATCCAGGAATTCCTGATCGAGGCCCAGTTCGGTCCCGGCGCCGTCCCCGTCCGCTGCCGGGAGGTCCGCCGCCCGTTCAGCGATCCGACCCCGACCGAACGACCGGTGCGCATCGGCGAATCGGCCAACACGCACGCCGTCATGCTCGGACTGCGCGCCGGGAGGTACGGGCTCGAATGGGACTGGCCCGAGCAGCACGGCTGACCGGACCGCTCAAGCCCACGCGGCGGAACCACGCTGCCTCTCAGCGGCCGATGGCCGGAGATCTCCGAGTTCTCACCTCAGCCAGGCGCCGAGCCGACGCACCCCCTCGGTCACGTCCTCGGTCGCGCCCGCGAAGGAAAACCGCACGTAGCGGCCGCCGTCGACCGGGTCGAAGTCGATGCCCGGGGTGATCGCGAGGCCGGTGTCGGCGAGCAGCCGCTGGCACCAGCTCAGGCTGTCGGTGGTGTGGTCGGACACGTCGGCGTAGGCGTAGAACGCGCCGTCGGCCGGGGCGAGCTTGTCGAGCCCGATCTCGCGCAGGCCGGCGAAAAGCAGGTCGCGATTGCGCCGGTAATGCTCGACGTGCGCGTCCGCCTCTGCGTACGACTCCGGCGTGAACGCCGCGACCGCCGCGTACTGCGAGACCGCGGGCGGGCAGATGGTGAAGTTGCCGGTGAGGACGTCGACCGCGCGGTGCAGCCGCTGCGGCACCAACATCCAGCCGAGCCGCCAGCCGGTCATCGCGAAGTACTTCGAGAACGACCCAAGCACCAGCGCTTCCCGGCCGTACTGCCAGGCGCAATCGAGCTGTTTCCCGTACGAGATGCCGTGGTAGATCTCGTCGCTGATCAGCTGCACGCCGTGCGACGCGCACCAGCCGGAGATCGCGGCCAGCTCGCCCGGCGGCAGCACCGTCCCGGTGGGGTTGCTGGGGCTCGCGACGATGAGCCCGTCGATCGGCCCGAGCCGTTCAAGCTGCTCGACGGTCGGCTGGAAATTCGTCTCGGCGGTGGTGGCGAACTCGACGACCTCGCAGCCGAGGACGTTCAGCAGATTCCGGTACGCCGGGTAACCCGGCCGCGCCATCGCGACCCGCGCGCCAGGGTCGAACGCACTGAGGAACGACAGTAGGAACCCGCCGGACGAGCCGGTAGTCATGACGACGTCGGACGCGGCGACATCGACGTCGTAGGTGCGCCGGTAGTGCCCGGCGACGGCTTCGCGCAGCTCAGGGATGCCGAGCTGTTCGGTGTAACCGAGAGTGTGCTGCCCCAGCGCTTCCTGGGCAGCCTTGAGCACCGGTGCCGGCGCGGGCACGGACGGCTGCCCGGCAGCCAGCGAAATCAGGTCACCGTGACTGCGCTGCCGCGCTTGCGCCGCGGACAGCACGTCCATCACGTGGAAAGGGGGCACACCTGCCCGCAACGCGGGCCCGCCGAAAGCACCGATGTCGACCATGCGGCCAGGCTAACCGGCGGGACCGCGTGCGGGGTGTGCCTTTGCTCCCGTCAGTAACCGCGGTACGCGCCGCCGTGGGCCATCGCCGCGATGCCCGGGACGTTGGACATCGAGCCGTAGCGGTCGAGCGAGTACCGGACGCCGGCGATGATGTTGTCGACCGGGTTGTAGATGTTGTCGTGGCCGGGCAGCTTGTGCGCGTTGAACGTGGAGTCGATGCACTGCATCAGGCCCTTGGACGGGTGGCCTGCCGCGGCGTTGGAATCCCAGTTGTTGATCGCGTTCGGATTGCCGCCGGACTCGTGCTGGATGATCGCCCAGATGTTCTTGATGTCCGCGTCGGTCACGTTGACCCCCGCGGCCTGCAGCGCCTTGATCGCTTCCTGGATCCACTGCTGAACATTGCCGGGCGGAGGCGACGAGGGCGGACCACCGCTCGGGCCGAGCCCGCCGCCACCGGCACCGCCGCCCCCTCCGCCGCCGCTGCCCCCGCCGCCGTGGTGGCCGGTGTGCAGCCCGCCGGTGCTCTGCGGGATGGTGCCGTCGGAGTTCGGGAGCGGGACCTTCGAGTAGCCGCCCTCGATCTGGGTCTTCATCAGGTCCTGCGACTTCTTGACCATGTCGTCGGCCTGCTTGAGGAGCGGATCGATGGCCTGTTCGGCGTTCGTGGCGTCCGTTTGGTTGGCCTTGTTCGCCTCGTCGATGATCGACTGCGACGTCGGACTGGGGGCCGGGCCTTTCTTGTCCGATTTGGCGTACTCAGCCTCGGCCGTCTGCGCTTTCTGCGCACGATCCGACTCGGTCTTGATGCGGTTGTCGATCGCCGTCTTGGCGTTGTTGAAGGCCTCGGTGACCTTGGTCTTGATCCCGCCGAGGTCGCTCGACAGCTGGGTCAGGTCCTTGCCGACGTCGTCGAGGTGCCCCTGCACCTTGTCGCCCGCTTTGGTGATCTGCGTGACGTACTCGACGAAGGCGTCCGCTGCCGGACCCTCCCACACTCCGCCTGCCAACGACTTCGTGGAATTGTTCAGCGCGGCACTGTGGTCGCCCGCCTGCTTCGCGGCGTCGCTGAACTGCTGCCCGGCTTTGCTGATCGCGTCCGGGTTGATCTTGTCGACCTTCTTGGACTTCTCGACAATGCCGTTCCAGTTCGGCGGATAGTCGATCAGCGCCATCCTCTTGCCCCCTCGTGCGTGCTCAGCGGTCTTCGTGGACGGTCAGGTCGGTCTTGTGGACCTGATCGGTCTCCTGGATCAGCCCGGCGGCCTTCTTGAGAATGAAGCTGGTCGCCTCCATCAGCTTCCCGGCCGCGTCGAACTCGCTGTGCACGCCCTGTTTGAACGTGCCGACCGCGCCGTGCACGTCCTTGGAGCCGCCCATCGTGCCGAACGGGCTTTCCGGCTCGTCGTCAACGCCGGTGAGATGCTTCTTGGACTTTTCGAACTCGTCCTTCAGCTTCTCCACGTTCCTGGCGGCGATAGCCATGGAATCCGGATCGTAGACAGGCACCGTTCGTCATCCCCTTCGCGACACTCGCTTCCCGACCAGTTCGGACGCTCCGCTCACCGAGTCGGTTCCCTGTTTACTCTAAGACTTCGAGCGCGTGCCGTGTGCAGTTCTCCCCGACTTCCGACCGTGAACCCCCGGACTGGGTTAGCGCACGGACGAAACGGGATAAAACGGTCGTCCCCAAGGCGTCAAATCGCGGCCTGCAACTCCCGCACCCGCTCCGCCAGCACCGCATTGTCCGCCGGGCTCACCGTCGCCCAGGTGTGGCCGTCCGAATCGTCGGTGAGCTGGAACAGATACCGCCCGGAATCAGTGTCGTAAAAGGCGGCCACATGCGGTGACCGGCGCACCGTCCCGTCCCGCAGCACCCGTTCCGCGCAGAACTGGCCGCGCGCCGCCTGGCCCATCAGCATGCCCGCCAGCTCCTGCGCCTCCCACAACGCCACGCCCTGGTCCTCCAAGGCCGTGACCAGCGCTTTCGGGTCGCCAGCGGCAGCCGTGTCGGCGGCGACGAGCGTGCTGTGCGGCACCGAGATCGACTGGCCGACGCCCGGGTCAAGCGACCCGGCCACCGACACCACCGCGTCGGCGAGCCCGCTGGCGTCGGCGGGGATCAGCCACACCTCGTCCCGGTCGACCACCGCGAGCACGGCCTGGCTGCCCCGGCTCACCGCGCGGCCGTGGATCTCGCGGTCCGCCCACACCCAGACGTCCACGGCTTCCCGCGGCCGCGCCAGCAGGTGCAACTGGTCCAGCACCGTCCCGGATGGACGGCGGCCGCGTGCCAATCGCCGCTCCGCCAGCGAATCCCAGACGGACTCGATCAGTTCGGCCCGTTCGGTGTGCGTGCGCCCCGGCGACGGGACCGCGAGCGCGGCCGGTCGCCCGCCCAGATCGAGCGATTCCCACAGCACGTCGAATTCGAGGGCGGTCAGTACCAGGTTCACGGTCGGCGCACGTCTCCCGTGCCGTCGCCGAGGACGTCGCGCGCGACCATCCGGCCGTCGGCGAACAGATCCTTGTCGTCGACGCCGAAGCGGCGCACGTGTTCGTCGTCGCTTTCCTGCGGAGCCGCTTCGGAAAGGAATTTGGCGTCGCCGCTTCCCGATTTCGGCGCGATCTGCTCGGCTTTCCGCAATGCGACGGCCTCTTCCTCAGGAAGCTCGTCCACCGGCAACGGCCGGGCCAAGCCCTTTGCGGACCGTCTTGCCCGCGTCCTTGCCGTTCGCGATCACCGGAAAGCGCCCCACCGGCCACGCCCGCGCCCAAGGCAGCGGCACCCGCACCGATTTCGCCAGCCGACGCTCCGCCTCCGCGCGGGGCTGGGGCACCGCCGGGGGTTTCGGCGACGGGGGCCGGTGGCGGTGGCGGGACACTGCCGACCAGCCGACCTCGTTGCAGCGCTTGGTTTTCGTGACCGCCGCCGGTGTTTCCGCCCGGACCGCTGGAACGACCGGATCCGCTTGCGCCACCGAGGCTTTCCGAACTACCGACGGTCCCGCGGTTAGCCGGGCTGCCGCCGTCAGATCCGCCAGTCCCACGCGGACCAGTCGGCAGGAACGTGCCCGGCTCTCCCGGCCGCATTCCGCCGGGAACCCGCGTCCCGCCCGAAGCGCCGGGTCCGCCCGAAGTGCTTGGCCCGCTGGGGATTCCCGGCCCGTTGGTCGAACCGACCGACCGCGGTGGCGTGGTCCCCGGAGCCTTCTCCCAGCCCGGCGGCGGAGGAGGAGCAGCTGGCGGAACGTAGTGAGCCGCGACCACCGGCGCAACGGGCCGCGCGGGCGGTGCCTGCGAAGCCGTGCCGTGCACCGGTGTCGGCGGGTCCACGACCGGAGGCGGCGGGGGAACGTACTGCGACTTCACCGACGCCGCGGCGGGCCGCACCTGGCCGTCCGGCGTCACCTCGACCGCCGATGCCGCCCGATCGACCGGGCTCGGCCCGCTGCCGGGCTGGACCATCGTGAGCGATTGCGGCTGCCCCAACGGCTCGGAGGACAGCAGGTTTTCCCCGCTCTGCTGGGCATACGAGTTCAACGCCTCGACCGCCTGGCCGCGCGCGTTGTCCGCGGCCTGCACCTGCGCCGCGTGATCGGTCTCGAATCCGAGGAAGCTCGCCACCGAATCGACGAGCGTGAGGCTCTCCGCGCCTTTGCGCACCGCGGCCGGGTCGGGCAGCTTGTACTTGGTCCGGTTGAACGCTTCCCCTTGCGCGAAAAGCATTTCCGCGGTGTGCGTGACCTTCTGCATCGCGTCCTGCGAGAAGCCAGCCTGATCCGACAGCACCTGCCCGGCCTGTCCGCCCGCCTGGCTCTGCCATTCGACGCCGAGCTTCGCCAGCTGGTCGCGCAGCGTGCGGTCGGTGCCCGCGAGCGCGGTCGCGACCTCCCGCAGCGCCTCGACCGCGGTGGCGATGCTGGCGATCCCGTCGCCGGTGCCGAACTTCTCGATCTCGTCGGCGATGGCGGTGTCGGTCCACCCGTCGAAACGGTGGTCGCGGATCCTGCCCGCGAGTTCGGAGATCTCCACGCGCCCTCCCTAGGTCCGGTTCTTCAGGCCCTGCACGGCCAGGCCGGCGGCCTGGGTGGCGATTTCGCACAACTGCGGCTGACTGAACGCGCCCGCGGTGACCGCGAACTCCTGCGCCGCCATGGTCTGTCCCGCGGCGACGCCGACGAGCACCTCACAGTCGGCGGGTGTGCCGGCCGCGCGGTAGTTCGTGATCGCCGGATAGCCCTCGACGCTGGTCGGAGCCGTGGTCATGCTGTTCTTGCGCCGCGAACCAGTGAGCCATTCCTGCACGTCCGTGCCGATGATCCGCAGGTGCAACGCGTGGAACGGCTCAGTTTTGTCCGAGTCGAACACGCAGGTGGGCCCGTCCTTCGGGTCGGCGGCCTTGCGCGGGACGCTCGTGACCTTCAGCAGGTCAAGCTGCGCCTGGCCGAGCAGATCGCACGGATCGGTCCCGGCGATCGGCAAGTCCGACGGCCGCCCCGGGAGCGCGGCCGCTTTCGTCTGCTGCGCCAGGGAACTCATCGCGGGCTGTACGGGGTACGCGGTGCCCTGCGCGCCCGACGAGCAACCCGCGACACCGAGTACCGCGACAACGGCGAGGATCGGCTTAGTGGATGCCGTGCGCACCGCGGTCCCCGAACGCCGCGGCCTTGTCCGCGTCGCTGGCCTCGTACGTCTTCGCTGCTTCGCGCAACTGTCCGACAAGCTTGTGCAGATTGGCGACGTACGCGCGCACCTGCGCCGCGTACGACTGATCACCTTCCGCGACCACGGTGTTCCACGCGGACATCGCGTTCACGCTCACCGTGTCCGAAGAAGGAGTGTCGACGCGCAGCTCGCCGAGCCGCGTGAGGAGCTTGTCTTCGAGCGCACTGACCTGCTCGTCGACCACCCGCGCGACCTCAAGCAGCTTCGCCGGCTCGACCACGATGTCCGCCACGCCCGGCGCTGCCGGTACGGACGAAGCCAGGTCGGTGAGCGGTGTGCTTCCCGGCATGCGCTAACCCCTCCCGTGATACGGACGGTGACCGTACGGACCCGTTTTGAGGCTACCAACCGGCGCGTGAACCCGAGGCGAACTTCGCCCGAGAAACTGCTCAGGCAGGAGCGCTTACTTCCCCGTTGGCCGCGCGCAGTGCGATATCGGTGCGATGGTGCGAGCCAGCGAGGTGTACGCGCTCGACAGTCTCGTACGCGTGCTTACGCGCCGCCTTGAGCGTCTTACCAGTGCCGACGACGGACAACACGCGTCCGCCAGCCGAAATCACCGCACCGTCGTCGCGACGCCGCGTACCCGCGTGAAGCACGCCTTCGATCTCGCCGCCGGTGATGACGTCCCCAGTACGCGGCTTGCCCGGGTACCCGTCAGCAGCGATCACGACGGTGACCGCGGCCCCGCCCGACCACTCCAGCGGCGGCAGCTCGGCCAGCTTCCCGGTCGCCGTCGCGTTCAGCACCGTCGCCAGCGACGTGCGCAGCAACGCGAGCACAACCTGCGTCTCGGGGTCACCGAAGCGGCAGTTGAACTCGATGACCTGCGGGCCTTCCGAGGTGAGCGCGAGACCGGCATAGAGCAGGCCGGAGAACGGGCAGCCTCGGTCGGCGAGTTCGTCGACCACCGGCTGCACAACCCGCGCGACGACGTCGTACACCAGGTCCGCGGGCGCCCACGGCAGCGGCGCGTACGCACCCATGCCGCCGGTATTCGGGCCGGTGTCGCCGTCGCCGACACGCTTGAAGTCCTGTGCGGGCAGCATCGGCACCACGGTGCGGCCGTCGACGAAGCAGAAGAGCGAGGCCTCCGGACCGTCCAAAAAGGACTCCAGAAGAACCGGGTGCCCGCCGTCGAGCAGCATCAGCGCGTGCTTGCGCGCGACCTCGACGTCCTCGGTCACGACCACGCCCTTGCCCGCGGCGAGACCGTCGTCCTTCACCACCCAGGTGGGACCGAAGCGCTGAAGCGCGGCGTCGAGACGCGCGGGGGTGTCGACGACTTCACTGCGGGCCGTCGGCACCTTCGCAGCCGCCATGACGTCCTTCGCGAACGCCTTGGACCCCTCGATGCGCGCGGCCGCGGCGGACGGCCCGAAGCAGGCGATGCCAGCTTCGCGCACCGCGTCAGCGACGCCCGCGACGAGCGGCACCTCCGGCCCGACCACGACGAGGTCGGCCTTCCACTCCTTGGCCAGGGCCGCGACAGCCTCCGGCTCGGCCAGCTCGACCCCGAGCTGCTCCGCGACCGCAGTCGTGCCGGCGTTGCCGGGGGCGCAAGCGAGCGCCGTGACCGCGGGGTCGCCTGCCACCGCGAGGACGAGTGCATGCTCCCGGGCGCCGGAGCCGATTACCAGTACGCGCACGCCGGACAGCGTAACGGTGGGGGTCGCGCCGCGGCAGCGCGCCGTCCGCGACCCCGGTCCGGACCAGGTGCGCGACTGGTCCGGTCCCGATCGCCCGGTGCCCGGAATCGGGTGCCATCCACCGTTTACCCGGTTGTCAACCGCCCGTCCGGCTGGTGCCGCGCGCGCGACGCTTGCGGCGGTGAGGGTGACGCGGTAGTCGTGGCGAGCTGCGGATCGCCCGGTAGAGAAAGGTCCCCCCCATGAAGCGCAAACGCCTCGGCGTGCTCGCCCTGTCCGGCCTGGCCCTGCTCGGCGTCGCCGGCCTCGCGATCGGACCGGCCGCCGCGAGCGAGGACACGGCCGCAGGTGCGGCCGCGCACGGTCCCCGGCACGATGGCCCGGTGATCGTCGGACACCGGGGAGCGCCCGGCTACCGCCCGGAGCACACGCTCGCGTCGTACGAACTCGCCTACCGGATGGGCGTGGACTACGTCGACGTCGACCTCGTGCCGACCAAGGACGGCCAGCTCGTCGCCCGGCACGAGCCGGAGATCGGCGGCACCACCGACGTCGCGGCCCACCCGGAGTTCGCCGGGCGCAAGACCACCAAGGTCATCGACGGAACCAAGATGACCGGCTGGTTCACCGAGGACTTCACCCTCGCCGAGCTGAAGACGCTGTACGCCAAGGAGCGGATCCCGCAGAACCGGCCGAGCAACCAGCTCTACGACGGCCGCTACCGGATCGCGACGTACCAGGAGGTGCTCGACCTGACCCGGCGGCTCGGCCACGAACTGCACCGCACGCTGGGCACCTACCCAGAGGTCAAGCACTCGACCTACTTCAGCTCGATCGGGAACCCGACCGAACCGAAGCTGGTGTCGATCCTCAACCGCAACGGCCTGAACCGGCCGAACGCGCCGGTGATCATCCAGTCGTTCGAGGTGTCGAACCTGCAGGCGCTGAGCAAGCAGGTGCGCGTCCCGCTGCTGCAGCTGACCGAGGCGAAGGGCGCTCCGGCGGACTTCATCGCGAAGGGCGACAAGCGCACGTACGCGGACCTGGTCACGCCGGCCGGACTGCGCGAGATCGCCAAGTACGCGAAGTACCTCGGCCCGGAGAAGGGCCAGATCATCCCGCGCGACGCGCAGGACAACCTCGGCAAGCCGACCACGCTGATCGCCGACGCGCACCGTGCCGGGCTCGAGGTGCAGCCTTACACCTTCCGCAACGAAAACCCGTTCCTGCCCGCGAACCTGCGCTCGTCGGCAAGCCCGAGCGCGTTCGGCAACGTGTTCGCGGAGGAAGCGGCGTTCCTCAAGGCCGGGGTCGACGGATTTTTCGCCGACCAGCCGGACACCGCACTGGAGTCCGTGCGGGACTTCACCGGCCGCTGATTTTCCTTTGCAGACCTTTCGGCCCGCCGGTGGAAGTCACCGGCGGGCCGTTTCGCGTCAGCCTTGCGGAGCGAGCAGAACGATCGGGATCACGCGGTCGGTTTTCTGCGCGTACTCGTCGTACAGCGGGAAAACACGCGCCATCTGCGGCCAAAGCACCTCGCTCTTCCGGAGACGCGACGCGAGCGCGGGCGGTCAACCGGCGCGCGCCGACCTGCACGCCGACGCTCGGTTCCGCCACGATGTTCTTGAACCACTCCGGGTCCTCGTCGGCTCCGCCCTTGGAAGCGACGACCACGAATTCGTCGCCGGAGGTGCCGTAGATCAAGCAGGTGCGCCGGGGCACGCCGGTCTTGCGTCCGGTCGTGGCGAGCACGAGCATGCGGAGACCGTCGGATTCGTGGCCCTCCGCGCCGTTCGAGGCCAGGTAGGCCCGAGTCTGCTCGGCGACCCAGTCCCACTGGGAGTCAGTGGCGCGGTCAATGTCTTCGGCGACAGCCATGGCGGCGATCCTTTCCGGCGCGGGCGGTGAGTCTCTCGGCCCGGAGACGGAGCCGCCGCGTCGTTCTCGACATCGGGGCGGCATCGAATAGTGAACCGATTCGAGTGATGCGGTCTCGAACATTCGTTCGAGATACTGGTCTCATGTTGATCACCGAAACCCGGACCGCCCTGGGCCGTTCGGAGGAGCTTCCGCCCAGCCACCAGCGAAACCTTGACACCCGCGAACGCCGGGGGCTAACTTCTGCGCACTCTCAATGGTCTGTCCGCATACCTTTCAGGTGGGTGCCCGATGGATGTCTCCGACCAGCAGACCGGCCAACCCGACGAAGACAGCGCTCGCCTGCACGCGCTCGGCTATGCGCAGGAACTGAAACGCACGATGTCGGCGTTCTCGAACTTCGCCGTGTCGTTCACGATCATCTCGATCCTGTCCGGCTGCCTCACGCTGTACGGCTTCGGCATGAAAACCGGCGGACCGGCGGCGATGATCTGGGGCTGGCCGCTGGTCGGACTCTTCGTGGTGCTGGTGGGGCTCGGCATGGCGGAGGTGTGCTCGAGCTACCCGACCGCGGGCGGGCTCTACTACTGGGCGGCGAAGCTGGCGACGCGCAACGGTCCGGCGTGGTCGTGGTTCACCGGCTGGTTCAACCTGATCGGGCAGATCGCGGTCACCGCTGGCATCGACTTCGGCGCTGCCCTGTTCCTCAACGCGTTCCTCGACCTGCAGTGGGGCTTCAGCGCGACACCGGGGCACACGATTCTGTTGCTGGCCATCATTCTCGTGGTGCACGGGGTGCTGAACACCTTCGGCGTGCGCGTGGTGGCGGTGCTGAACAGCGTCAGCGTGTGGTGGCATCTGCTGGGCGTGCTGGTGATCGTG
Organism: Amycolatopsis sp. WGS_07; assembly: GCF_045278895.1. Classification (NCBI taxonomy): domain Bacteria; kingdom Bacillati; phylum Actinomycetota; class Actinomycetes; order Pseudonocardiales; family Pseudonocardiaceae; genus Amycolatopsis; species Amycolatopsis sp. WGS_07. The sequence goes on from NZ_CP136053.1 coordinate 2,553,285, forward strand.
GGCGTGCTCGTGTTCGTGCCGGCGAAGCACCAGAACGCGTCGTTCGTGTTCGGCAGCTTCGTGAACCAGACCGGCTGGGGTTCCGCGCCGTACGTGTTCCTGCTCGGCTTGCTGCTGGCGCAATACACTCTCACCGGCTACGACGCCTCGGCACACATGACCGAGGAAACCAAGAACGCCGCGAAAGCGGGCCCGCGCGGAATCATCAACTCGATTCTCGTGTCGCTCGTCGCGGGCTGGATCCTGTTGATCGGCCTGACGTTCGCGATCCAGGACTACGACGGAGCCGTCAACTCGGCCACCGGCGTCCCGCCAGCACAGATCTTCATCGACGCGACCGGGGCGGTCACCGGCAAATTCCTGCTCCTGATCTGCATCGGCGCACAGCTGTTCTGCGGCATGGCATCAGTGACAGCGAACTCCCGCATGATCTACGCTTTCGCCCGCGACGGCGCGATCCCGGGGTCGAAGATCTGGCACAGCATCAACAAACGAACCCAAACGCCGACCAACGCAGTGTGGCTGGCCGCTGGCGGCGCACTGGTGCTCGCCCTGCCATACCTGTGGAGCGCGACGGCTTACGCGGCAGTCACGTCAATCGCGACAGTGGGCCTGTACGTGGCGTACGTGATCCCGGTGTTCCTCCGCGTCCGCCGCGGCGACAGTTTCGAGAAGGGCCCATGGAATCTGGGCCGCTGGGGCAAACCGATCGGCATCGTCGCGACGGCGTGGGTCGTGGTGATCTTCGTGCTCTTCATGCTGCCCCAGGCGAGCCCCATCACGGTCGACACGTTCAACTACACGCCGATCGCCTTCCTGGTAGTTCTGGGCGGAGCCGCACTGTGGTGGGTCGTGTCGGCACGGAAGTGGTTCACCGGGCCGAAGGTGCAAGGGTCGGCGGAAGAACTGGCTGCGGTGGAAAAGGAACTGAAGGAACTCGGCTAGTCCCGAGGGTTCTGAAGACGACCGGCCGGGCTCCGCCCCGATGAGCGCCCAGCCGCGAACACTGCCGCAGTGAGGCCGGCGGCTCGGCAACCGCTCCACGTTGATGCCTTCAGCGACCGGCAGCCCGCCGATCGCCACCGCATCGATGCCCGGGCGCGTGCCCCTCCTCGACCGCACCGGTCCGTCGATGCCACGCGACCTACCGACAACCAGCTCGCCAGCCGTTCCGCCTCGACGCCAAGCCGCCTAACCCCATCCACGCCATCCGCCCCGCGCAGATGCCTCAGCACTCGCGGCCATCCCGCATCGTTGCCACATAACCCCATCCACCAACCAATAGCGCGTCGACGCCAGCCTGCCTCGCCCATCCACGGCATCCGCCCGCGCAGATGGCTCAGCACTCGCGGCCACCCCGCGTCGCTGCCGCACCACCGACCGATAACCCGTCCACCAACCGACAGCGCGTCGACGCCAACCCGCCTACCCCATCCACCAATCACCCCGCGTGGGCCTCACCGACCACATCTATCCGAAACACCCGCAGCCGCCCCGCGTCGATGCCACATCGCCAACCGCTAGCCCGCCAACCAGCCCCGCGAGTACGCACCCACGCGAACCCCCGGCGGCCGCACCACACCCGTCCACCCACACCCGAAGGGAGTCCCGACACGAACCCACACCATCCGTGCCTCGCCGGATTCATGAGTCAAGATGCGAAGCATGGAGACCTTGACGCTGGTCGGCGTGCTCGCCGGATCGCTGGGGCTGACCGCGATCGCGCGGCGGTTCAACCTTTCCGCGCCGCTGCTCATCGTGGTGGTCGGGCTGGGGATCGCGCTGATTCCGGGCGTTCCGCGGGTCGAGCTGGAGCCTGAGCTGATCCTGACCGTCGTGTTGCCGCCGCTGCTGTACTCGACGTCGCTGGAGAGTTCGATCTCCCACTTTCGTGCGAATCTGCGGCCGATCATCACGCTCGGGGTGCTGCTCGTCGTGGCCACCGCTTTCGTGATCGCGTTCGTGGTGCACCTGCTGCTGCCTGATCTGCCGTGGGCGTCGGCGCTGGTGCTCGGGGCGGTCGTGTCTCCGCCGGACGCGGTGACGGCCGTCGCGATTGGACGACGGCTCGGCTTGCCGCGAGGCGTCATGACAGTGCTGACCGGCGAGAGCCTGGTCAACGACGCGGCCGCGCTCACCTTGTACAAGGTGGCGCTCGCGGCGGTGGTCGGGACGGCCGGGTCGCTCGGGCACGGCTTCGCGGTCTTCGCCGTCGCGACGGTGGTCGGCATTCTCGTCGGGCTGGCCGCGGGCGGGGTGGTCGAGCTGATCCGCACGAGGCTGGACGATCCGCTGCTCGAGTCGGCGTTCGGGATCGTGGTGCCGTTCGCGGCGTACGTCACCGCGGAGCATCTGCATCCGTTCGGAGCGGAGTTCAGCGGGTCCGGCGTGCTGGCGGTCGTCACGGCGGGGCTGTTCCTCGGGCACCGGTCGTTGCGGGCGTCGCCGGCGACGCGGGTACAAGACCGGTCGGTGTGGGCATCGATCGACGTCATGCTCGAAGCGCTGGTGTTCGCGTTGATGGCGCTGCAACTGCCGTTCGTGCTCGACGGGGCGCAGCATGCCGCGCGGGACAACGGGACGCTCGCGTTATCGGCGATCGTCGTGCTGCTCGCGACGATGTTCGTCCGGATTCCCGCGGTGTTCCTGTCCAGCTACCTGCCCCGGTCGCTGCAACTGCTCAGACGCACCAAGCACGATCCACCGGCTTGGCGGTCGCTGGCGGTGATCTCGTGGACCGGCATGCGCGGCGTCGTCACGATCGCTGCCGCGTCCGGTGTTCCTGCGGACACTCCTGGGCGCGCGGAGATCCAGCTGTTCGCGTTCGCCGTCGCGGTCGGGACCGTGCTGATCCAAGGTCTTACGCTGCCGCCGCTGATTCGGTTGCTCAAGGTCCAGGACCCGGACGAGGACGCTCGCGATCAGGCCGAGGAGCTGGCTGCCCGGGAGGTCGCGCAAAAGGCCGCGCACGAGCGGCTGCGCGAACTCGCCCGCGATCAACTGTCCACATTAGACATACCACCGGAGAAGATGAAACGGCTCGAGCAACGGCTGGAGCGCGTCGTGGACACCCGGTTCCGGTTCGCGCAGGCGGCGATCACGCTGTCCGGCGAGGAGCGTCGCGACAGTCCGCAGGCGCAGTTCGCCAAGGCGCGGCGGGAACTCCTCATCACCCAGCGTGCGGCGATGATCGAGGAGAACCGCGCCGGTCGCCTTGACGACGACGTCCTGCAGAAGGTCCTGCACGAACTCGACTTGGAGGAAATGTCCGTAACGACGACCCTTACGAACCGGATGAGTTGAGTTCGCCGGTCAGCCGCCACGTACGCCGGCGGTCCTCGTCGGTGTGCAGGGCGGTCTGGGTGAGCAGCACGTCGGTCGCACCGGCGTCGAAGTAACGCTGCACGCCGGCGGCGACCGTCTCCTCGTCGCCGATCAGCACCAGGTCCGCCGCGCTTTCGACGCCACCCGCGGCAAGCACCCGCTGGTACGACGGGATCGAACCGTAGAAGCCGAGTTCCTGCGCAGCGGCCTCGCGTACCGCATCGACATCGCTGGTCACCACGGCCGGGACGGCGGCGATCACTCGCTTGCCCGGACCGAGCGCGGGCACGATCAGGTTCGACAGCGCCTTTGGGCTGGCCAGATATGGCAGCGTGCCGTCGGCCAGTTCGTCGGTGACGCGCAGCGCCTGCGGCCCCATCGCCGCGACGACCACCGAGATCGGCGTCGCCGGCGCGGGCTCCGACAGATGCACCTCAACCGTCGAGCCGGCGAAGTCGACTTGTTCCCCGGCGAACAGTGCGCGCAACGCGGTCAGGTACTCCCGCAGGTGCCGCACCGGCGGCGGGTATGGCGTGCCGTAGATGGGTTCGAGGAAGTTCTTCGCGCCAAGGCCGATGCCGAGGGTGAACCGCCCGCCGGACGCCTCGCTCGCGGTGCGCGCCGCGGACGCCACCACCAGCGGATGCCGCGGATAGATCGGCACGACGGAGGTGCCGATCTCGATGCGCGACGTCACCTGGCCGGCGAGCGCGGCCACCGTCAGTGCGTCATGGCTCGAGGGCAGTTGGGCGAACCAGATCGACGCCGCGCCCGCCTCCTCGGCCTCGCGCGCTTGGTCCAGCACTTCGGTCACCGTGATTTTCGCCGCAGGAAGGGCGGGCAAGGTCAGTCCGACGCTCATGTCTTCAAATTATTCAGGCGCACCACCGGTTTCTCACCAGCCAAAACGACAACGCGGCTTTGTGCCAGCGGGATTCTCATTCGCCGGGAGCCCCTGCCCGAGTACCCGGGAGACCGCACCCTGGACGCCCGACGACCCAGGAGGACCGATGTCACTGACCGACGTCATCGACGGCACCCGCCAAGCCGTGCAGGCGGACCGGCACAACGCGGCGGTGTCGTTCAGCGTGGACCACGCACTGGTCGCGAACACCGCGACCGTCGTGGACGTCCGCGTGCGCGACCACGCGTTCACCGTCGACGAGCCGCCCGCCCTCGGCGGTACCGACCAGGCAGCCAGCCCGGTCGAGTACGCGCTGGCCGCGCTCGGGTCCTGCCAGGTGATCACCTACCAGTTCTGGGCGGCCCGCCTCGGCATCCCGCTGGACGCGGTGCGCGTGACCGTCGACGGAGACCTGGACCTGCACGGCTTCTTCGGCTTCGACCAGTCGACCCGGCCCGGCTTCAGCGACGTGCGGGTGTCCGTGGAACTCGAAGGCCCGGCCTCGGCCGACGCCTACGAACAACTCCGCCGCGCGGTGGACGAGCACTGCCCGGTGCTCGACCTGTTCCGCAACCAAACCCCAGTCACCACAACGGTTCGCTGAGAAAGCCGATCACGCCGGATTCAGTTCGCCGCGATAGGTCAGTGCCCCGTCAGCGGAAACGCGCCACCGGTCGGGCAGCGTCGGCTCCTTCGCCAGCTGCCCGGCCCTGGCACGTCGGAAGTTGAAGCGGGTACCGGGAAGACCATCCCACGACACCGGATCGCTGAGCTTCGGCTGCTCGTCGAACTCGATGAATTGATCGAACTCCCCGTCGCGGAAATCGCATATCCCGCAAAACTTCGAGGGAGTGAACCAGGCTCCGCCGAGAAATCGCGTGCCTCTCGCCGGGAGCGTCCCTCAAGCCGGAAATCGATCAAGACCACGCGGCTCAGGTCCAGATCGAGGGCACCCTGCGCGGCGAGCCGTACCGGAAATTCCTCGCGTTCCCGCCGAGTCGGACGGGTGCCTTGTCCGAGCCGATCTGTTCGACAGCCTTGGCGTACAGCTCGGTGATCCGCCGCTCGGTCAGGTCGAACTCGGTCGCGAGCTGGAGGTCGGTGCGGTCGCCACCTGGCTCACCAGCAGCCAGGTGGCCAGCGCGATCACGACCGCGGTCGCCGCGGCGGCAGCGGTTACCCACCACCGCAGCTCCGGCAGCTTCCGCACCCGGCCAGCCCGGTCGAGCCAGCCAGCCTCAGCCCAGCCAGCCGCAGCCGGCCAGCCTCAGCGCGGTCAGCCCGGCCAGGCCGGTCCAGCCAGTCCGGCCGATCCGCCGACGCCATCGTCTGTCATGCCGCTCTCATCGAACGCCACACGACAGACGCAACAACCTCAGGCGAACTCGTGCCGCACGATCGTCTGCTCCCGCCCGGGACCGACGCCGATCGCCGAAACCCGCGCGCCCGACAGCTCCTCGATCCGCTCGACGTAAGCCCGCGCGTTGGCAGGCAACTCGTCGTACGTGCGGCAGTTCGAGATGTCCTCGAACCAGCCCGGCAGCTCTTCGTAGATCGGGACCGCGTGGTGCACGTCGGTCTGCGTCATCGGCATGTCCGAGGTGCGGAAGCCGTCCACCTCGTAGCCGACGCACACCGGGACCTTTTCCAGGCCGGACAGCACGTCCAGCTTGGTCAGGAAGTAGTCGGTGATCCCGTTGACCCGCACCGCGTAGCGCGCGATCACCGCGTCGAACCAGCCGGTGCGCCGGGAGCGGCCGGTGGTGACGCCGAACTCGCCGCCCTGTTTGCGCAGGTACTCGCCGGACTCGTCGTCCAGTTCGGTCGGGAACGGGCCGGAGCCGACGCGGGTCGTGTACGCCTTCAGGATGCCCAGCACGGTCGTGATGCGGCCGGGGCCGATGCCGGAGCCCGCGCTCGCGCCGCCGGAGGTCGGGTTCGACGACGTGACGAACGGGTACGTGCCGTGGTCGACGTCGAGCAGCGTGCCCTGCGAACCCTCCAGCAGCACCGTTTCGCCGCGCTCCAGCGCCTGGTTCAGCTGCAGCCGGGTGTCGGCGATGCGGTGCGCGAACTTCTCGCCGGCCGCGAGCACCTCGTCGGCGACCCGGTCGGCGTCGAGCGCCTTGCGGTTGTAGACCTTGACCAGCACCTGGTTCTTGAACTCCAGTGCCGCCTCGACCTTCTGGCGGAAGATCTTCTCGTCGAGCAGGTCCTGCACGCGGACGCCGACGCGGGCGATCTTGTCCTGGTAGCACGGCCCGATGCCGCGGCCGGTGGTGCCGATCTTGCGGCTGCCGAGATAGCGCTCGGTGACTTTGTCGATCGCCACGTGGTACGGCATGATCAAGTGCGCGTCGGCCGAGATCAGCAGCTTGCTGGTGTCGACGTCGCGCTCCTCGAGGCCGGCCAGTTCGTCCAGCAGCACGCCGGGGTCGATGACCACGCCGTTGCCGATGACGTTCGTCACGCCCGGCGTCAGGATCCCCGACGGGATGAGGTGCAGCGCGAAGTTCTCGCCGTTCGGCAGCACGACCGTGTGGCCCGCGTTGTTGCCGCCCTGGTAGCGGACGACCCACTGGACGCGGTCGCCGAGCAGGTCGGTGGCCTTGCCCTTGCCCTCGTCCCCCCACTGGGCACCGATCAGCACGATGGCCGGCATGTGACACTCCAGGTGTTCGGCAATAGGAATAGTGCTCCCGGACGGGGGCACGGGTGGCGCTGGTAAATGCCGGTGCATGACTTTAACGGAGGACGCCGGAGTGCGCGGAATAGTGGTGGCCTGCGGCGCCGCGGCGGATCTGCCCGCACGGCTCGGCGACGTCCCGCTGACGCAGGTCGGCCCCCGTCCCGGCAAGGCGGAAATCGACCCCTTGCTGGGAGAACACGACCGGCTCGTGGTGCTGGGCTCGGACGCCGACCTCGCCGCCGTGGTGGTGCGTCTCATGCGCCGCGAACTCCTCCCGGGCGTGTCAGTCGGTTTCGTGGCCACTGAGCCCGGCTCTCGGGTCGCCCCGCTTTGGCGGCTGCCTTCGGACCCGGACGAGGCGTTCGCGCTCGCGTGGAAGGGCGAGGACGCCGAGATCTCCCTCGTGCGCGACGACACCGGCGGTGTACTCCTCGGGCACGCGACCCTGCGCGATGTCAAGGGCCAGGCGTATTGCGACGAACAGGTGGCTTTCGACGGCGTCGTTTCCGGCATCGAGGTCGCACCGGACGACTCCGGGGTCACCGCTCGCATCACCCGCGGCAAGTTCGTGAAGCGGTCCTCGACGTATCGCGGGCGCGCCTTCCAGCTCGGCTGCGTGCCGACGTCTTCGCTGGTCATCGACGGCGTGCCGCAGGAACGCGAGATCACCCGGCGGACCTGGTACCGGCACACAGTCGATCTTCGGGCGGTCCGCGGCTGACCCGGAGCGCCGGGAGGAGTTCGGTCCCGCGTGGACCCACAGTGACTTTCTGTTTACCGAAGGTCGTTTACCTGTCACCTGACGGTGTTGCGCAGGCCACTTTCGTGGTCAAAGGTGAATCAGTCCCGCACCCGACTGGGGAGGCAGCAATATGCCGACCACTCGTACAGTTCGCAACTCCTTGACCATCCTGGCCGGCGTCGCGCTGCTCGGCTCGGTCACGGTCGGCGTCGCCGACGCCACGCCGCCCGGCATTCCGTCAGCGGACACCGCGAAGAGCCAGCTCGCCGGTCTGACGGTGAAGCCGGACGGCTCGCAGGACGGCTACAGCCGCGACAAGTTCCCGCACTGGATCGACCAGGGCAACAGCTGCAACACGCGCGAGATGGTCCTCAAGCGCGACGGCACGAACGTCCAGGTCGGCTCCGACTGCTACCCGACGTCCGGCAAGTGGACCTCGCCGTACGACGACGCCACGTGGAGTTCTCCGTCCGATGTGGACATCGACCACGTGGTTCCGCTCGCCGACGCGTGGCGCACCGGCGCCTCGTCCTGGACCCAGGACCAGCGTCAGGCCTACGCCAACGACCTGTCCGACCCGCAGCTGATCGCGGTGACCGACAACGTGAACCAGGAAAAGGGCGACAAATCGCCGGACCAGTGGAAGCCGCCGTCCACCGGTTACTGGTGCACCTACGCCAAGATGTGGGTGGCGGTCAAGTCCAAGTTCAAGCTCACCGTGAATTCGGCGGAGAAGTCTGCGCTGACGGACATGCTGGGCCGCTGCTGACCTTTCGTAGCTACCGCGGGCACCGCCGCCGTTTTATGGTCTGAACCATGAGGAAGGTCACGGCGGCGGTGCTGGCGGTGTTCCTGGTGCTCTGCGGAGCGACCTCGGCGTCGGCGGCGACCGGGCGCAGAGTGGTCGTCTATTACCAGACGACGCACCAAAACGGGTCCTACATTTCCCCGCTGGGGCTCACCGACCACGACACCGGCGTCACCGACGTGATCGTCGGAGCCGTGCACCTCAACGACGGCGGAACCATGACGCTCAACGACGATCCGCCGTCGGACCCCAAGTTCACGCAGATGTGGGCCGATCTCGCCACGATGCAAAGCAAAGGCGTGCACGCGCTCGCGTTCGTCGGCGGCGCGGCGAAAGGCAGCTTCCAGCGCCTGGAGCAGGATTTCGATACCTACTATCCGTTGCTGCGCAACCTGATCCGCGACCACTCGCTGTCCGGAATCGACCTCGACGTCGAGGAACAGATGTCGAACGACGCGCTGAACCGGGTGATCGACGCACTGCGCACCGACTTCGGCCCGGACTTCCTGATCACTCTCGCCCCGGTCGCGACCGAACTCAGCGGCGGAGGCGGCCTTTCCGGTCTCGACTACGACCGGCTCTACCGCGAACGCGGCGACAAGATTTCCTGGTTCAACGCGCAGTTCTACTGCGGCTGGGGTTCACTGGCGGACACCTCGGGCTACGACCAGATCGTCAGCCACGGCGTCGTCCCGGCGAGCAAGGTCGTCGCCGGAACGGTCACGAATCCCGCTAACTGCAACGGTTACGTCGACATGCCAACGCTGAAGAACACCGTCAGCAGCCTCGTGGGGAAATACTCGGATTTCGGCGGGATCGACGGCTGGGAGTATTTCAACTCGCTGCCTGGCGACACCGGGGCACCGTGGGAGTGGGCACAGCAGATCGCGCCGACGGTCAAGGGTTAGCCAGTCGCAGGATTTCCCTTGCCAGCGCGTCGTTCTGCCGGAACGAGACCGCGTTCGTACGCGGCCTCGTGAACGCACCAGCGGAACGGACACTCGTGTGCGGGCCCACCGCGAACCGTGTCGGATGTGCGGCTCCGTCCACAGTGACCAGACGGAAGTCGTTGAGCGTCGTGGCAATTCGCCCGGACGGCAACGTCGCGCCATCGACATCCGGCACGGTTTCTTCGGCCAGCGCACCGGTGTCGCGCAGGCTGCGCAACAGCGGATCGGACACGCGCGGGACGCTCGCGTTCGGCAACCGTGCCTCGATCAACGTGCGTGCGGCGACCGTGTCCGGGTGGCTCGCGCTCGACGCGACGAACGTTCCGGCTGCCTCGTCGGCCTCGATCGAGATGTCGGCACCGAGGAACGAGACGACGCCAGCGTCCTCGAGCGCGAGCAGTTCGTCGAGCCGACGTGGCGGCGGACCGCTTGCGTAATAAGAGAAAACCCGTGAAACCAACCGTCCATATCGGACACTTGAGACGCCGCGGTCAGCTGTCCGGTCGCGAGCAGCGCGGGCAGCTGGCCGATCACCGACAGCAGCGCCATGAACGCGCCAAGGTCCGCACTGTGGTGTACATCCGCCCGTCGCGCGAGATCGGACTCGATGTACTTCCGCAGCGCTTTCCCGAATTCCTCACCGGAATCAAAGCGACGGCCAGCGAAAGGCCGGTCCAGCCGCTCCAGGTCGAGCCGATCTTCCAAGGCAGGCACCGCAGTTGCGATCAGAGCGTCCATTTCGGACGTTCCCCACGGCAGGTCGGCGAACTTGTCCGCGAAGACCGCGAAATCGGTCCGTACGCGATCCGGATGCCCGGTGAACAATTCGGTGTAATACGCCCAGGCGAGTTCCTTCGCGATCAGCGGCCACACGTCCGCGCGGAAGTCGAGCGGGCCGGAAAGCCCGTCTATGGCCCGCTTGTCGAAGAACCTGGGCAGCTGCAACGGTTTCCCTCGCAGCCGGTAGCCGGTCTTCGCGTGGTACGGCACCCCGCGCCGGGAACCGACGTGCAGCACCGGCTCGGCGCCGCTCGGGTGGTAACGCAAGCCGCCGCACGGCAACTCCTCGAACCGGCCGCCGCGACCCTCGGTGAGCAACAGCATCAAGTCCACGAACGCGAGCCCGAAACCGCGCACCAGCACCGGTTCCCGAGCGGGCACCGCGGAGTAGTCGACGTCCGCGGTGTAGCCAGCGGGGTAGTAGGACAACTCGTGTTTCTCGGCGAACGCCTCCAGTTCGCGTTCGCGAGAGTCAGGGACCGCATCGAGGTGGCCGACAGTCAGCACCACGGCGTCGGCGGTCACGGTCGTGCCATCGGACAGCCGCACCGTCTCGTCGGCGTCGATGCTCTCCGCAGTGGCGAGGTGTTCGACCACCGTGATTCCGGGCGGCAGTTCGGCCACCACCTTGCGGTAGAACCACTCCAGGTACCGGCTTTGCAACCGCCGAGTCGGGAAATCCGTGGAGGCGAGCGACTCGAATTCGGCGCGGACGTCGTCCGGCACCGGATACGACAGGGTGCCCGCGCGCACCTGCCGCACCCACTCGATCAGCGACGGCCCAGGCCGCACCGGACCGTCGATCCGGACGGTGTCGTCGGTGAACACCGTGACGTCCTCGGGCATCGAGTTCATCCGCAGCAGCGGCGACTGCTCGTACCGCCACACCCGGCCGGGGCCAGGCGGGAACGGGTCGATGAGATGGACTTCGACGCGCCGGTCGCCGAGCAGTTCGGCGGCGTTCGCGGACAGCCGTTCGAGGACGCCGACCCCGCGAGGTCCGGCGCCCACGATGGCGAGCGTGAACGTCGGGAGAGCGGTCACCCGGGCGAAGCTACGCGGCTGAGTGACCGGACGGCGGCCGTTCCACAGTGCGGACGGTCGACACGAACGAGGGTGACACAAACCACAAAGATCGAACTGTCCCCAGCGGAGAGTGCGGAGCGCTATCGTCTGGACACGTGGCGAACTGATCGTGACCTGTCGGATACCGGCGAAAGAACCTAGAGAATCACCAACAGTCACGAGACACTGACCTTGGCAACTCACTTCGTGTGACCGGCCCGTGACCAGGAGGATCTAGGGTCACCCGTTGGTCACTAGTGCGGCACAGTCCGCACACAGCAGCGGGGAGAACACGCATGACGACAGCACCAGACCGGGTCACGTTCCGCGAGGTGTTCGGAGTCGCCGAGTTCCGCGCGATGTGGTTCGGCGAACTGCTGTCGATCGCCGGTGACCAGCTCGCCCGAGTCGCGCTCTCCGTGCTCGTCTACGCCAACACCGGTTCCGCGACGCTGACCGGCCTCACGTACGCGCTGACGTTCTTCCCGTCGTTGCTCGGCGGCATCTTCCTCACCGGATTCGCCGACCGATTCCCGCGCCGGACTGTCATGGTCACGGTCGACCTCATGCGCGCGGTGCTGATTCTGTGCGTAGCCATTCCCGGGCTGCCGTTCTGGGCACTATGTGTGCTCGTCGGCTGTGTTTCCCTGCTGAATCCGCCGTTTAAAGCGTCCCAGCTGGCGTTGCTGCCGCAGGTGCTCGAAGGCGACCGATTCGTGGTCGGCATGGGCATCCGAAGCATGACAGTCCAGTCCGCGCAGCTGCTCGGTTTCGCCGGCGGTGGCGCACTGCTGCTCGCGATGGACGCCCGTCTCGCCCTGGTGCTCGACGCGGGCACCTTCGTGCTCTCCGCGCTCTTCCTCCGTTTCGGACTGAAGTACCGCCCCGCCGCGGCCACCGGAGAGAAGCGCAAGCCGTTCCTCTCCTCGTTGAGCGCGGGCGGCAAGGTCGCCTTCGCGACCGGTGCGTTGCGGTCCCTGATGATCTTCACGTGGCTCGCCGGCCTGATGCCGGTGTACGAAGGCATCGCCGCGCCTTACGTCGCGTCCTCGGGCGGCGGCTCCGAAATGATCGGTTTCCTGCTCGCCGCCGACCCGGTGGGCAGCGTGATCTTCACCTTCATCTACACGCGCTGGGTGCCCGCCGGGATCCGGCCGAAGCTGATCGGCCCGATGACCGCGCTCGCCGCGATCCCGCTGCTGCTGTGCTTCCTGCAGCCGGGCCCGGTCGTCTCGGTGATCCTGTTCGTGATCTCCGGTGGTTTCGGCACGATCGCGCTGCTGCAGGCGACGGCCTCGCTGACGGTCGCGGTGCCGGACGAGAGCCGCGCGCAGACGATGGGGCTGTCGAACACCGGGTTGACCACGACGATGGGCGTGTCCCCGCTGATCGGCGGGGTCATCGCGGACCACGTGAGCGCGCAGACGACGGTCGGAATCTTCGGATTGGCCGGGCTGCTGATCACGATTCCGCTCGCGATCGCGTGGCAGCGGAGCCTTTCCGGGCAGGCTGAAGAGGGGTCAGCGAAGGAAGCCACACGCGCCGAGCCTGCCTAATTTACCCCGGCATGCCCCGCGCGTGAGGCTCTGACCTGCGCGACCTTGCGGTGCTGCTACGCGGTCACTGTTCCTTGCTGCGCATCGCTGGTCACCCTTCATCCGGCGTGTTCGGGAAAAATGTACACACCTAAGGCCCTTGTGGACAGGCGGCAAACGGTCTGAAACTGTGCGTAAGGCGAGTGTCACTGGAGATCCGCGCAAGACCCGGGGGGAAGAATGGTCACATTGGGGGAATTTTCAGGTCTGGGGCTGCGCGATGCGGTTTCCCGGTGGTCGCTCTGGACTCGGCCGCGGCAGTGGGTCGCGGTCACGCTGACGAGCATGGCCGTCACCGCGGTGCTCACCGTGGTGAGCGCGCTGGTGTTCCCGGTCAGCCTCGGCCAGCTCGGCATTCTCGGCATTCTCGCTGGTCTGGCGATCGCGCAGACCGAGGTCACCCGGCAGATCGAGCGGCAGCGCCGGATGTTGAGCCAGGGCCCGCACATCACCGTGACGTCGGTGTGGCTGCTTCCGGCGGCGCTGCTGGTGCCGCCGCAGCTGGTGGCTGCGCTGGGCGTGATCATCTACGTCTACCTGGCGTTCCGAAGCTGGAACGGCACGCGCCCCGGTGAGGCGCACCGCGTCGCGGCCAACGCCACCACGATGATTCTTTCCGGTTTCGGCGCCGCACTGGCCGGCCACCTCGCGGCGGGCCACAGCGTCACCACCGTGGTCGCGGGCGCACTCGGCTATTTCCTGGTCAACACCGCGTTGACCGGCCTTGGTCTGTACCTCACCGACCCGGCGAAGGCGACGCCCGAATCGTGCCTCGGCACGATGGACGACAACCTGCTGGAGCTGGCGACCCTGTGCGTCGGCGGCCTGCTGGTGATGGTGCTGAGCAACGAACCGCTGCTGTCGGTGCTGGTGATCCTGCCGCTGTACGTGTTGCAGCGGTCGATGCTGATCAAGCGGCTCGAGGAACTCGCGACCACGGACCAGAAGACGCAGCTGCTCAACGCCACCACCTGGCAGGACGGCGCGCAGCGCGAGATTTCCCGCGCCGAGCGCGAGAACGGCAGCTTCGGCGCGCTGATGATCGACCTCGACCACTTCAAGCGGATCAACGACACCTACGGCCACCTCGCGGGCGACGACGTGCTCAAAGCCGTTGCCGCCGTGGTGAAACAGGAAACCCGAGCGCACGACCTCGTCGGCCGGTTCGGCGGTGAGGAGTTCGTCGCACTGCTGCCAGCGACGTCGAAGGAAGACGCGATCGTGACCGCGGAACGGATCCGGCAGCGCATCAGCGAGCTGGTGATCCCGACGCGGACGAACGAAGGCGAGGCAGTGACGATCGAACAGCGCACGGCGTCGATCGGCGTCGCCGCGTTCCCGATGGACGGGACAAGTATCGAGGAAGTGATGGCGGCGGCCGACGCTGCCGTTTACGCGGCGAAGAACAGCGGCCGCAACCGGGTTGTCGGTTCGGTAACGCCAACCAGGGAACTCGCGGCGGTCGCCTGACGGACCTCGGGCCCGGCCGGTCTCCTCCCCGATCGGCCGGGCCCATCCTCCGCGAGAGAACTCGGAAATGACGCCCGCACCCGAAATCCGCCTCGCCCACCCCGACGAATTCGCCGCCGTCGCCGCGTTGCGCTGGCGGTGGGTGGCGGAACAAGACGGCCCGCCAGACCGTGACCAAGCCGCCTTCGTGTGCGACTTCGCCGCCTGGGCTCGCGCACACGCTGACACACATCGCTGTCTGGTCGCGGTGCAAGACGAGCAGGTGCTCGGCATGGCGTTCCTCGCGCTCACCCCCAGAGTGCCGACGCCGCACGACTTTTCGCGCATCTGCGGTGACGTGCAATGCGTGTACATCGTGCCGGAAGCACGCGACAGCGGCCTCGGTGGACTCCTGATCGACGAAACCCTGCGGCTCGCCACAGAATTCGGGCTGGAGCGGGTGACCGTGCACTCCTCGGATCGCGCGATCCCGGCCTATCTGCGGCATGGATTCGCGAGGTCGGAGAACCTGCTCCAGAGCGAACCGCGGATCGCGGCCGAGCGGCCGCCTAGCTGAACGTGATCCTCGGTTCGTCCGGGTCATTCCCTTGCGAGATCTCGCGAAAGTAGTGCGCGGTGTTCTGCACGAACGCTGCCGACTCGCGGCAATTCAGGGACATCGCGCGGATCCGTTCGGCGATGCCGCGATAGGTGTCGACCCCTTCGTCGAGGAGGAAGGCACCCGCGTGCTGGTGTTCGAAGTAGACGATCGGATCGCCGATTTCCACGGAGTACACGCAAAACCGCCCGGCCAGCCCGGAATGCCCGCCGCTGTAGGCGGGTACGACGCGGACCGTCAGCTTCGCCGACGTCGCCATCAGGTCGGCGAGGAACCGCAGCTGCCGGGCCATCGTCGCGGGCCCGCCGACGGGATTGCGCACCGCCGCCTCGCCCAGCAGCACCTCGCACGGGACCGCGCCGGGGCCGACGATCAGCGGGCGGCGCATCATCCGGATCTCGGCCTGGCGTTCCGCGTCCTTCAGCGGCAATCCGTCGCCGAGGAACAGCGCCCGCGCGTAGTCCGGGATCTGCAGCAGCCCCGGTACGACGAGCGGCTGCCATTCGACCACCGACGTCGCGGCGCGTTCGCAGGCGAGCAGCCCGCCGAGGTGGTCCGGGTCGGACTGCTTGCCGCGGGCGACCCAGCCCGGTTCGGCGGTGCCGCGCGCCAGTTGCAGGATTCGCTGTTTCTCCTCCCCGACGATGCCGAGCGCGCCGAGGATGCCCGCGACGTCCTCCAGCGCGGGAATCCGTTGTCCCAGCTCCCAATTCGACACCAGCGCGGGGTTGGTGCCGATGCGCCGGGAGAGTTCGCGCAGTCCGAAACGGGCGTCGATCCGGGCCTCGCGCAACGCGGTGCCGAGGGTGCGGATCCGGGGGTGAGCATGGCCGTGCCTCGCATGGCCGCCTTTGTAGGTGTCACCAAATGCGAACACCTCTAGCTGTCACCCGAAGGTGGAAAACGGGCCGGTCGCGCCCCCGTTTTCGGGGCGCGACCGGCCCGTGCGCGTCACTTCAGCCCGGTCGCCTCGGCCGCCGCCGGGTCGGAGTCGGCGAGGAACGTCTTGCAGCGCTCGTACTCCTCGGTCTCGCCGATCTGGCCGGCGGCGGTGCCGAGTGCGGCGAGCGCGCGCAGGAAGCCCTGGTTCGGCCGGTGCGCCCACGGCACCGGGCCGAAGCCCTTCCAGCCGGCGCGGCGCAGCTGGTCGAGGCCGCGGTGGTAGCCGGTGCGGGCGTAGGCGTACGCGGCGACGGTCTCGCCGCCGGCGAGCGCGCGTTCGGCCAGCGCGGCCCAGGCCTCGCTGTAGTCGGGGTGATCGGCGGCCACGGCGGTCGGGTCGGTACCGGAGTCGAGCGCGGCCTGCGCGTCGGTGTGCTCGGGCAGCAGCGTGGGCTCGGGGCCCAGCAGGTTGTGCGTCATGCCGCCATTGTGCCCACGATGTCCCCGGGTCAGAGGAACAGGCTGGTCAGCACGCCTCCGCCGGCCAGCACGAGTGCGGCGATCAGCACGGCGGCGACGGCTCGTTTCGGCATCATGGGCCGACACCATGCCGTGCCGGACCGCGGTCAGGCAAATCCGCCACCCGTAGGGGTGAACCCGGGTTTTGCCCCTTCCGCGACCAGCGGGTCTTGCGGCAGGGGATGATGGCGCCTATGACGAAGGCGGTTGAGGACGTCGCCGGACCGGCGGTCCCGCGTGGCCCGGTCGGCAAGACCAGGCTTTTCTTCGCGACGCACTGGCACCGCGGCGCGCCGGGACAGCCGACGCCGGCCTGGGTGCTGCGGTTCTGTTACGGCATGTGGCTGACCGCGTTCGCGTTCAAGCTGGTCGGGTCGTCGTGGGACATGTCGTGGCACTTCAAGTGGCTGCGCGACGACCTCGCGCCGCCGCATCTGATCAACACCGTCGGCACGGTGATCATCGTCGTGCTGGTGGCGATCCACAGCTACACCGGCCTCGGCTGCGACCGCCGCTCGCTGCGGCTCATGCAGGCCGGGCTGATCGTGTTCCTGGTCGCCGCGCCGCTCGACGTCATCAACCACCGCGTGAACGGCCTCGACCTGACCGCGTGGAGCCCGTCGCACATGATGCTGTACCTCGGCACCGGCATCATGCAGGCAGGCGTCCTGCTCGGCTGGCTGCGGCTGGCCCCGCCGGGCCGGTTCCGCACCGGGGTGCTGCTGGCGCTGTGGGCGTTCTTCCTGGAGAACACCTTCTTCCCGAACGGCCAGCAGGAGTACGGCATCCTCGGCCTGCGCGCGTGGGAACGCGGCACGCCGGAGGCCGAGCCGACGCTGCTTTCCTTCGCCGCCAACCAGATCGGCCACCCGGTCGACCGGGCCGCGGTAATGCACTTCACGATGCCGATCCCGGAATGGGTGTATCCGCTGTGGGGGATCGGTGTTTCGGCGCTGATCCTCGTGCTGGCTCGGAAGACCGTCGGACGCCGCTGGGCTGGCCTGACCGTGGCCGGCGCGTATGTGGCGTACCGGTGCGTGATGTGGCCGCTGCTGCTCGCGCTGGGCTTCCCGGTGTCGACGGTGCCGTTCTATCTGCTGGCGGTCGGGTTGGCGGTGGATCTGGCCTTCCTCCTGCCCTGGCCAGCGGTGACGGGCGCGGTTTTGGTGACGGTGCTGGGGTATGGCGCGTTCTGGGTGCAGGCTCAGTTGCGGCCTTGGCTGCTTGGGGGAGCGCAGACGGAATCGGCACCGCCGGTGGCGTATTGGACGGCGCTGGTGGCTGTGGCGGGGTTGTTCGCGTTGTGGGCTGGGGCTGGTCCGGCGAAGGAGTGGTGGGCTTCTCGGCGCTCAGTCGCGGCGTAGGACGGCGCTGCCATTCGAGTGATTCGCGATCATGAGCGCCCCGGGCTGACTCCTTTCCGGAATACTGCGGACACCAGCAGTAACCTCGGGGAGGGGGTTCCGTGGCGCTCAGTTCGCACGCCCGAAAACGACAGCTTGCCGCAAACCCGGTCGCGCAGCGGTATCCCGGGCTGAATTCCTTGCGGCGCACCATTTTCACCGAGCTGGTGGCCCGTACCGCGGAAGGCTGGCAGCTCGCGGTGCGCACCGGGCCCGCTCCGGCCGCGGACGCCTACCTGATCGGCCGGGTCGGGGTGTTCGCCATTGTTGTCGCTGATCCAGCCCCGGATGCCGGGACGATGCGGGCGGTGCTCCGCCAGGTTGACGAACGGTTCGCCGGACTGTCGCTTTCCGGCGGGCAGCGGGTCGCCGCGAGCGCGGTCACCCCGGTCGTGATCGGCACCCCGGATTCCCCGGCCGGACCACGCAACGCCGGGCCGTTCTGGTCGCTGCCCTTTTCCCGGCTGGACCAGCTTTTCCAGCGCGACGCCGTGCATCTGACCACCAAACAAGCCGCGCGGATCGCCGAGGCGCTGCGACCGCTGCTCGACGGATATGACTGGCCGAAAGTCGAGGCCCCGGCCGCGAAAGCGGAGTCCTTCGAACTGCTCACTGCGGAGAGCGTCGCCGACAACCAGCTGGCGGCAGCGGTGGCCCGGCCATTCGACACATGGATGACGTTCCTGCACCCGGACCAGGCAGCGTTGGCGACGCGAAACTACGGCGGTCCGACCCGGATCAGCGGACCGGCCGGTACGGGCAAGACCGTGGTGGCGCTGCACCGGCTGCGGCACGCAGGGAGGCGGAGCACGGGGCCATTGCTGTTCACGACGTTCGTGCGGAATCTGCCGCCGGTGAGCGAGACTGCGTTTCGGCGGCTGGCACCGGAGATGGCGGACCGGGCGGAGTTTGTCAGCCTGCACTCGTGGGCGAGCGCATTCCTCGCCAACAGGGGAATCCACCTGAACATCTCGTTCGAGACCTCGTTCAGCCTCGCCTGGAAAGCACACAGCGGCGCGCTCCAGGACGACGGACCGCAGTATTGGGCGGACGAGGTGCACCGGGTGATCAAGGGCAGAGGCATTAAAACCCTCGCCGAGTATCAGCGGGTGGTCCGGCGCGGACGGCGAAGGCGTCTCGACAATCGCCAGCGCGCCACGGTCTGGCAGGTGTACTTGGACTACCAAAAGAACCTCGCGGAACGAGACGCCCACGACTTTGACGATCTGCTGGCCCGAGCGCTGGAAGAGCTTGAGCGGCAACCGCTCGAAGTGCCGTACGCCGCCGTGGTCGTCGACGAAGTGCAGGACATCACGCTGACCGGCCTGCGGCTGCTTCGCCTGATCGCCGGCGACGGACCGAACCAGCTGCTGCTCGTCGGGGACGGCCAGCAACAGGTCTACCCGGGCGGCTGGCGGCTTTCTGACGCCGGAATCCCCGTCCAGGGCAGGGGCGAAGTGCTCAAGGTCAACTACCGCAACCGCACCGGCATCCTGGATTTCGCCCGGCGGATCGCCGCGCTCAACGAGGTCGACGACCTGGACGGAGCGGCTGGGGTCGCATTGCGCGACGCGGCGGCGGTCAACGACGGCGGGACCGCGAAGTCGTGGGAGGGCACCGAAGCCGAGCTTCCGGACGCGCTGGCCGCCGCTGTGCGCGACCTTGGCGTCCCGCACGGCGAGGCCGCGCTGATCACCTTCAGCAACAAGGATGCCGTTAAGTGCCGGAAGCTGCTGGAATCGGCTGGTGTCGCCACCCGGCCGATCGAACAGCACACCGGCGAGACCGGCGACCGGCTGTACGCAGGGACCGTGCACAAGGCGAAAGGGCTGGACTTCCGCGCGGTGCTGGTCGTCGACTTCACACAGCCCGAGCTGGAAGACCCGGCCACCGAACAAGAACAGCGCGAGTTGCGTAATCGGCAGCGGCTCGTCGCCGCGACTCGCGCACGGGACTTCCTGTGGTGGGGCGTCGTTCGGTCCTAATTGGACAGCAGGCGGCGGTAATGATCCGTGGCCGGTTTGATGCCGTGGTCCGGATCGGCGTTGTACAAGCCGTCCGGGCCTTTCGGGCCGAAGCTGTACGGTTGATACAGCGTCGCGCAGGACGGTTCGGTTTTGGCGAGTCGTTGCCAGCGTTGCCATTCCGCGTCGTAGCGGGCCAGGTGGTAGCGCATGGCGGCTTTGTCGTACCGGCCGTTCTGGTCGCCGGCGTAGCCGCGCAGCATCACTTCCCAGCCGTGGTGCACGACGCGGTGCCAGGATTGGCCGTAGCGCGCGGACACTCTCAGGTACGTCCGGTCGGCGTGGTTGCGCAACGGGAGCGTCCCGGACAGCGCGACGATTTCGTCCCACATCCGGGCCGCCAAGGCCTTCTCCGCGAGCACCGGCTCGACCCGGCCGTTTGCGACGATTGAGGCATAATCGCTGGTCAAGTCCTTGTCGGAGCCGCCGAGGAACTGGTCGCGCGTCCACATCAGCCGGCCCATCGGGTGCACCACGCTGTAGTGCCCGCGGAGCACAGCGGCCGCCGACAGCAACGCTAGCCGTCGGAAGCGGCGGACTTGCTCGCCGCGCAAGCCGAGCCTCGTTGTCGCGTACTCGGTGAACGCGCCTTCCTCGCCGAGGCCGGTGTTGCGGGCCCACCGCGCGACTACCCAGGTGTTGAGATCGCACCACAACTCGTTCTGCAGATACGGTCCGCGCCAGCCACCGCCGCGCGACCAGGTCCAGATTCCGGCGATAATGGGGTTGTCGACGACCTCCGCCAGCCCGATCGGACCGGTGCGCGGCTGGGTGCGGAATTCCTCGAAGCCGTTGACCACACCGTCGATCACGTAATTCGGGAACGCGCCTTTGCCCTCGTACTCGCGCTGGCATTCCACTTCGATGATCTGCCGGTGCTTGCCGACGCCGATGGTCCGGTTGAACGGGATAGTCCGCCAGAAATCTTTCTCGGTGTGCTTGATCGAGAAGACCAGCTTCTCGTGCGTTTCGACCTGGTCGGTCACCTGTCGGTAGAAGTCCGGGTCGCTGGTCAGCTTGTCGCTGCCGGTGGACCAGGTGCGGTAGAAGACCCGCTTGTTCGCGCGTACGCACATCTCGTCGCGCAGGATGCCGAGCAGTGTCATGTGGCTCGTGGCACCGTTGGTGATCGGGTTGTTTCCGGTGTGGAACGGCACGTTCTGCACGTACGTTTCGCCGGTGCGGACGACAATTCCGTCCAGGTCAGGGAAACGCGCGCAGATCTCGCGCAGCATCAACCGGTGGATCTGCTGAGTGAGCGGCCGGTCGAAGCTGATTCTGCCTTTGCTGTCGAGAATTTGATCACCGTACAGTTCGACCAGGCGTTTCGGCAGCACGATGATGTCGGTGAAGAAATACGCCGCGATACCCGCCGCGTGCGCTCGCGCGATGTGTGCGTCGATCTTCTTCGCCGCCGCTTCGACCCAGGCGCGGCCGTCCGAGCCAGCGGGAAAGATGCGCTGGTCGAACGTGTCGAAGGTGATCGCGGTCTGCGGCGGGATGAACTCGTTGATCACCTGACCGTCGTAGCCGTAGCTCTTCAACGTCGCGGGATCGTTGAAGCGACTGGAAAACAGCGGTTCACCGGGGTTGTTCTGGACCATATCGAGCAGGAACGGCAGCCGTCGGCCGGCGGGTTCCGCGAACGCTGTCCCGGCGGTGGCCGCGAGAGCCGCGAGCGCGATCCCGCCGCGCAACGCCGTCCGCCGACTGGTTTCCCACGCTGCGCCCATGCCTGCGGCCTCCCACAATGATCAGAATAGATCTGATGTATTTACCCGAGAATAAGAAGTGCGCCAGACCGAGTCAACCGCATTCATATCCATGAACAACAGGTCAGATCAGACAGATTCCTTGCTCTGCGCCCGGCAGACCTGATACCCCTGGAAGACCAAGACATCTGATGACTGCCGCCGCGACGAAGTGGATGCGATCATGGACCAAGCAGGATTCAGCCGCCGCAGCATGCTCGCCGCGGCCGGTGCCGCCGGACTGCTCGGCCTCACCGCGCCCCGCGCGCAAGCCGCCCCCGCCGCCACCCCGTGGTACCCCTCAGCCAAATTCGGCATCTTCATCCACTGGGGCGCCTACTCGGCCGCAGCCTGGGGCGACGCCAAACATGCCGCGGAGTGGTACCTCTACGCCATGAACGTCACGGATCCCGCGCGCGGCACCGGAACCCGTGACCACCACCTGAAAACCTACGGCGCGGACTTCGCCTACGACCAGTTCATCCCGCGCTTCACCGCCCGCCGCTACAACCCGCACTCCTGGGTACGCCTGTTCGAACAGGCTGGTGCCCGGTATTTCGTGCTGACTTCCAAACACCACGACGGTTTCCAGCTGTTCCGCAACACGGTGTCAGACCGCAATTCCGTCCGGTTAGGCCCAGGCCGCGACCTAGTCGGCGAACTGTTCTCCGCCGCCGCACACTCTCGACTCAAACGCGGCGTCTACTACTCACTGGGCGAGTTCTACAGCCCCGCACTCGGCACCGCGCCGAGAAACCCTTACACCGGCGCGGAAATCCCCTACACCGGCTATCGTCCAGTCACCGACTACGTGACACAATACGAGCACGCGCACCTGAAAACCCTGATCGACCAGTACGACCCAGACGTACTGTGGGCAGACGGCCAGGGCTACCACGAATTCGGCGGCGGCCCGATCTTCCGGCCGAAGACCTGGGACTGGCGCAGCGACGAAATTCTGTCCTACTACTACCGCAACGCCGCCGACCGCCCGCACCCGAAGAGCGTCCTGGCAAACGACCGCTTCGAGGCTTCGCATGCGGATTTCGTGACAGTAGAAGGGGATAACAAGAAGTACGTCCTGCGCCCCGACCCGTGGGAAGCCTGCCTGAACATCGGAAAGTCGTGGGGATACAACGAAAACGAGGACCCGGCGAAGATCAAATCCTCGGTACAGCTGATTCGCCTGCTGGCCGAAGTCGTCAGCAAGAACGGCAACCTGTTGCTCAACATCGGCCCCCGCGAGGACGGCACCATCGCGGATTGGATGAGCACCCGCCTCCTCGACATGGGCCGCTGGCTACGCATCAACGGCCGCGCGATCTACGGTTCGACCCCGTGGCAACGAGCCATGGACGGCGACCTCTGTTATACCCGCACGCGCGGCGCGTTCAACCTGATCCCGCTCCACTGGCCGGGCGCGCGGCTTCTCGTGCCGGGGGATGTCCCGATCGGAGCCCGCTCGCGAATCCGCTTGCTGGGCGGGCATTCCCGGCCGTTGCCGTGGAGCCGAACGGCGGATGGGGTGGTGATCGAGCTGCCCGCACGGCGAACGGACGACTTCGGGGAGGACTTTCCGGCGGTGCTCACGGTGACGGATTGGTAGGTGGCGCAAACCGCTATCCTCCGACGGTACTCAACCTGGCGCGGATCACCGCGCACCGTAATCCGGAGGGTCCGTTGCCGAAGGTTCCTAACTCTCGAAGACCCGGCCGTGCCGCAGTTAACGCGCTGCGGGCCCTTCTGGAGCAGCACAATCACATCGTTCAAGAGGTCGACGGCCAGAACGACTTCGGCGAGGATCTACTCGTTACGTTCACCGAGGACGGCGAAGTCACCGGCGACCTGGTCAAGATCCAGGTCAAAGGCGGCCGTTCGTGGCGCAGGGCCGATGGGTACGCCGTACCGGTCGGTGACCACGGCAGTACCTGGGCCGATGGCAACATCCCGGTGCTCTGCGTTGTGCACGACCCGGATACCGACAGTCTCTACTGGGCCAACGCCACCAAGCAACTGCGGTCGGCGCGGCGCAACGGCGAGGCGCTCAAGACGATCATCGTCAGCCCGGACCCGGAGTTGGACGACGAATCCATCGCGGACTTCGTCGCCGAGGTCAGGCGCTACCTGAGCCGCTATCGCGGTAACCGAATCATCCAGGCTCAGCTAGGCGAGATGGCAGGCGTCGAGTTCGGTCCATCGGACATCGTGCGGCACCACGTGAACGTATACGGCGAGGATCTGATCTTCTGGCAGCGCAGAGGCGAGGGATTCGCAACCCTGTTGCACAGTGACCTCGACTGGCACCCGGAGCACTTTGGCCCTGAGCATTTCTACCCTGACGGTCGACCAGGTCTGCTTTCCGGCACGCCCGTAGTGGCAGGCACGATACTGAACGCGGGTGAAGCAAGTTGGTTGGCGGCCTGCTTTGACGCGGCTCGGTGGGCCCGCGAACCAATTGCCGATGATCCGCCGCTTCAGACCAATGACGACGCACGTGACAACTACGTGGCCAGACGAGTTGAACATCGCCTTCGGGTCGAACCCGGGGCTTTGCCACGGTCCCTCCAGAAGCTTCGCAACGAAGCCGTGAACGACCCTGATTTAGCCGCCATTGCCGCGGAGCTGGAGTCGGATGCCACGGTCTCTGCCGAAGCGCTCTCGAAACCTTGGGATGAGATGTCGGAGAAATCTCGCCGGCTAGTCACGTTTTACCTGGTCAAAGAAGTGCACGTAGGTTCGCCTTCGCTGCCGATCGACAAGCAGTTCCAAATCGAGTGGCGACACTCCCAGTCGACCGGGGAATACGGTTTCAACGCGCGGGTCGGACAACCGAGCACTCACATGTCTTCGCACCGGGAGCGCGTATCAGCCTATCGGCTAAGGCCGGGTGACCGGATCTACTGGCTGAGCCGGTACGGAAACGAACGCGGCCGGGAGGTATCGGCCGTCTGGGATTCTGAGGACAATCCCGGCACCGTCTGCGTGCGTTTCGATCAACTTACGCTGGCCGACACCTTCTGGCCGGGAGAACGGTTCGTCCGGAAAGTGTCGGCCAACCGCGGGTGATGGAGCCCCCGGTCACCAGCCGCGTTCGCGCCACTCCGGCAGGCTCGGTCGCTCCGCGCCCAGTGTCGTGTCCTTGCCGTGGCCGGGATAAACCCAGGTCTCATCCGGCAACTCGCCAAAGATCTTCTGCTCAACATCATCGAGCAACGACGCGAACCGAGCCGGATCCTTCTCCGTGTTCCCAATCCCGCCAGGAAACAGCGAGTCCCCCGTGAAAACGTGCGGAATACCCTCCGGATCCCGATAAACGAGCGCGATGCTCCCCGGCGAATGCCCGACCAGATGCCGCGCCGTCAGCTCGACCTCCCCGACCTGGATGGTGTCGCCGTCATCCACCGGGACGTCGATGCGCGCCTTGATTCCCTCGACGTCGTCGCGCCCAGCGTAGGTGCGGGCACCGGTAGCCTCCGCGACCTCGGCCAGCGCGATCCAGTGGTCCCAGTGCTGATGCGTAGTCACGATCGACGCGAGACCGCGGTCGCCGATCAACTCCAGCAGCGTCTGTGGGTCAGCCGCCGCGTCGATCAGCAGTTGTTCGCCGGTGGCTCGGCAGCGCAGCAGGTACGCGTTGTTGTCGATCGTGCCGACGGAGACTTTCGAGATGGTCAGGCCGCTGGTCTCCCGCACGTCAGCGGGGCCGCCGGTGGTCACCACTCCGGTGTACGTCATGGAAGTCCTCCCTCGTCGTCGTCCACCCAACCGACGTGGCAGCTAACCGTCAACTGGGGCAGCACGCGGCTGCGCTGGATTTCTTGCGCGGAGTTTGAGTCGGAGCGCTAGGTTTCGGGGATCGGTGTCCCGTTCGACCACACGCACGGCGACGTGCTGGTGAGGAACAGGCCGCCGGCGGAATTTGCTTGGAGTGCCATGCGGAAACCGTCCGCGTTGTTCTCGACCCAGAGGTATTCGTTCGGCGGGTTGTTGTCGAGCACGCGGAAGTTGTGGTTCTGCCACCAGGCGCGGAGCGCGTCGAAGTACCGGGGGAAGTTGTCTTTCGCCAGTCCCTCGATCCGGTAGTCGCGGCTGGCTAGGACGCGGTTCTTGGCACCGTGGTCGCTGGGGTCGCTGCAGTCGCCTCGCTGTTCTGAGGAGAACAACGTGTACCGCGCCTCGGCGGGCAGCGCTTCGCGGGCCTTCAGCGAGTAATCCTCGACCTGCAGGTTGGCCTGGTCAGCCGTGATCGTGGGCTGCGCTCCGCTCCCGCACGCAGTCGACATCAGCACAGCGGCAAAGCAGCTCATGCCCGCAGCTTTCCGCGGATTGACCACGCCAGTCCCCTCAATAGCAGGCAAAAATAGGAAGGCCGCCCCGACCAAAAGATCGAGGCGGCCTTCCGCGAGCAAACGCCGTCAGCCCAGCTTGTTGCCAGCCGAGCCGAGGGCCTGGGTCGCCTCGACGACGCGGGCCGCCATGCCGGCTTCCGCTGCCTTCAGGTAGCTGCGCGGGTCGTAGACCTTCTTGTTGCCGACCTCGCCGTCGATCTTCAGCACTCCGTCGTAGTTCTTGAAGAAGTGGTCCGCGATCGGGCGGGTGAACGCGTACTGCGTGTCGGTGTCCACGTTCATCTTCACCACGCCGTACGACACCGCCTCGCGGATTTCCTCCGGGAGCGAGCCCGAGCCGCCGTGGAAGACCAGTTCGAAGGGCTTCGAGCCGGCGTCGAGGCCGAGCTTCTTCGCCGCCGCTTCCTGGCCGCCCTTGAGCACGTCCGGGCGCAGCTTCACGTTGCCCGGCTTGTACACGCCGTGCACGTTGCCGAACGTCGCGGCCAGCAGGTAGCGGCCCTTCTCACCGGCGCCGAGCGCGTCGATCGTCTTCAGGAAGTCGCCCTCGGCGGTGTACAGCTTCTCGTTGATCTCCGCCTCGACGCCGTCCTCCTCGCCGCCGACGACGCCGATTTCGACCTCGAGGATGATCTTCGCCGCCGCTGCCTTGGCGAGCAGCTCCTGCGCGATCTGCAGGTTCTCGTCAAGGTCGATCGCCGAACCGTCCCACATGTGGGACTGGAACAGCGGCAGCCCGCCGCCGCGGACGCGTTCGGCGGAGATCTCGATCAGCGGGCGGACGAAGCCGTCCAGCTTGTCCTTCGGGCAGTGGTCGGTGTGCAGGGCGACGTTGACGTCGTACTTCGCCGCCACCACCTGAGCGAACTCGGCCAGCGCGGTCGCGCCGACAACCATGTCCTTCACCTTCTGCCCGGACGCGAACTCCGCGCCGCCGGTGGAGAACTGGATGATCCCGTCGCTTTCCGCCTCGGCGAACCCGCGGATCGCGGCGTTCACGGTTTCCGACGAGGTCACGTTGATGGCCGGGTAGGCGAACTCGTTCGCCTTCGCCCGGTCGAGCATCTCCGCGTACACCTCGGGGGTGGCGATGGGCATCGGTTCCTCCTCGAGACGACTGGCTTCTACAGCGGCATCGTACGAGGTGGACCGGCCGGGCCGACCGGTCCTACCTCACACGAGACGAAACCGACTGGAGCGATTCAGAGCAGCTCGGCCGCGATTGCCCGGTAGGCAGGGAACGGATCGTCGTCCAGCGCCTGCACGCTGACGTGCTCAGCGCCCGCGTCGAGGTGCGCCCGCAGGCCCTTGGCCAGCGCTTTCGCGTCGCCGTGGACGGCGAGCGCGTCGATCAGGCGGTCGCTGCCCTTCCCTGCGATGTCTTCCTCGGAGAAGCCGTATTTGCGCAGGTTGGCGGTGTAGTTGGACAGGCCGAGGTAGAACTGCACCGTCTTGCGGCCGGTCTCGCGCGCCCGCTCCGGATCTGTGTCGAAGACGACCTTCTGCTCGGGCGCGAGCAGCGCCGCCGAGCCGAGGATCTCCCGCGCGGCCCGGGTGTGCTCCGGGGTGGTCAGGTACGGGTGCGCGGCCGCGGTGCGGTCGCGGGCGAGTTCGAGCACCTTCGGACCGAGGGCGGCGAGCGCGAGCGATTCCTTCGGCACCCCGGCCGCGTCGAGCGCGTCCAGGTATTCGACCAGCGCCGCGTACGGCTTCTTGTACTCCTGCGTGTGCTCGCGGTGGCCCGCGCCGACCCCGAGCAGGAAGCGTCCCGGGTGCTTTCCCTCGATCCGGTGGAACGCCTGTGCGACGCTCTCGGGCGCGTCGGCCCAGATGTTGACGATCCCGGTGGCGACCTTGATCCGCTCGGTCGCGTCCAGCACTTCGTCGACGATCGCCAGGTCGCCTCCGGGCGAACCGCCGAGCCAGATCGTGCCGTAGCCCAGTTTCTCCACCTCGGCGGCGAACGCGCCGTCCACCTGAGCCGACATCCGCCACACGCCTAGCTTGCCCAATTCGATAGCCATGCCCCGCCCAACGCACGGGAACTCGGTTTTCCTCCCGCCGCGGCCGGATTAGGTTCGAAAGCATGACGAAGCTCGGCTCCACGGAACTGGACATCCACGGCCTCAACCTCGGCTGCAACGTCTTCGGCCACACAGCGGACGAACCCACGTCATTCGCTGTTCTCGACGCGTACACCGCGGCCGGCGGCAACTTCCTCGACACGGCTAACACCTATGGCGGCGGTGGCGGTTCCGAAACGATCATCGGCAACTGGCTCGCCAAGCGCGGCCGCCGCGACGACATCGTCCTCGCCACCAAGATCGGCGCCGGGGAGCAGCGGCCGGGCCTCGCCGCCGCGAACATCGCCGAAGGCGTCGAGGAATCCTTGCGCCGCCTGCAAACCGACCACATCGACCTTTACTACGCGCACAAGGACGATCTCGACACCCCGCTGGAGGAGACGCTCGCCGCGTTCGACCAGCTCGTGCGCGCGGGCAAGGTCCGCTACATCGCGGCCTCCAACTACGAGCCGGACCGGCTCGCCGCCGCACTGTCCATTTCGGACGAAAACAACCTCGCCCGATACGTTGCCCTGCAACCGCATTACAACCTCGTCGAGCGGGATTACGAGCGGGAGCTGGCCCCGCTGGTCGCCCGCGAGAACCTGGCGACGCTGCCGTATTTCGGGCTGGCCATGGGATTCCTCACCGGCAAGTACCGTTCGAAGGACGAGCCGGGCGACTCGCCGCGTGCCCCGCGAGCGCTGAAATACCTCGACGAACGCGGCGAACGTGTGCTCGCCGCGCTGGACGAAGTGGCTGCCGCGCACCAGGCTTCGGTCGCCAGCGTCGCGCTCGCGTGGCTCCGTCAGCAGCCGACCGTGGCCGCCCCGATCGCCAGCGCGCGCAACCCCGAACAGCTCGTCGATCTGCTCGCGTCGGTCGAGCTGAATCTGACCGACGCCGAACTCACCGCTTTGAGCGAAGCGTCGAACTGATACC
This sequence comes from Amycolatopsis sp. WGS_07, assembly GCF_045278895.1. Lineage (NCBI taxonomy): Bacteria > Bacillati > Actinomycetota > Actinomycetes > Pseudonocardiales > Pseudonocardiaceae > Amycolatopsis > Amycolatopsis sp. WGS_07. The sequence goes on from NZ_CP136053.1 coordinate 2,582,143, forward strand.
TACCGATTAGTAGCTTACTGCGGGTAGGTTGTTGTACGGTGCCCTCCGAACAGGCGAAAACCGGCTCAGGAGGGCACCGTGGCTCAGCAGAACCAGGTCGACGGCAAAGTCGTGCTCATCACCGGAGCCGCTCGCGGGATCGGAGCCGGCCTGGCCGAGCGGCTCTCCGCGCGCGGAGCCAAGGTCGCGCTCGTCGGGCTCGAAGCCGACGAACAGGAAGCGGTCGCCAAGCGGATCGGGCCGAACGCGAAGTCCTGGGAAGCCGACGTCACCAGCTGGGACGACCTCGAACGCGTCACCGCGGGCGTCGTCGAGCACTTCGGCGGCATCGACATCGTCATCGCCAACGCCGGCATCGCGACCGCCGGATTCGTGCGCTCGGTGGACCGCGACGCGTTCGAGCGGGTGATCGAGGTCGATCTGCTCGGCGTGTGGCGCACGTTCCGCGTCACGCTCCCGCACGTGATCGAACGCCGTGGCTACCTGCTTGGCATCTCCTCGCTCGCCGCGATCACGCACGCACCCGGCATGGCGAACTACGCCGCCGCGAAGGCCGGCGTCGAAGCGTTCTGCAACAGCCTGCGCGCGGAGGTCGCGCACCTCGGCGTGAAGGTCGGCGTCGCGCACCCGACCTGGATCCGCACCGACCTGGTCGAAAGCGCCGACGCGCATCCGGTGTTCGGCAAGCTGCGCTCCGGGATGCCCGGCCTGCTCGGCAAGACGTACCCGCTGGACGTCGCGCTCGACGACCTGGAGGCCGGGATTCTGCGCCGCGCCAGGACGATCCACGTGCCACGCTGGGTCGGCGGACTGAAGCTGCTGCGCTCGTTCCTGCCGCCGATCGTCGAATTCGGCGCGCGGAGCCGGGTGCCGGCGGCGGACCGGGCCGCGCTGAAGGACGTCGAGGAACGCGGCGCGTTCGAGTCGTCGGTCAACGGCCACGGCGGGCGCGCGGCCACGAAGCGCAGCTAGAGGAGCGGCCATGTCCCGTCGCGACCAGATCCGGATGACCCCGGACGAGGTGCAGGCCTATCTCGCCGAGCAGAAGGTCATCAACGTGGCCTCGATCGGCCCGAACGGCAGGCCGCACCTCACCGCCCTCTGGTACTACCCGCACGAGGGCGGGGTCGCGACGTGGACATACGGCACCTCGCAGAAAGCCAAAAACCTGCGGCGGCTGCCCGAAGCGACCGTGTTGATCGAAAGCGGCGAGGCGTACGACCAGCTGCGCGGGCTGTCCTTCGAGGCGGACGTCGAGTTCGTCGAGGACACCGACCAGGTCACGGCCATGGGGATCGCGCTGATGATGCGCTACTCCGGCGCCGAACCGGGCGCACCGGTGCCGGACGAGCTGCGGACCTTCATCGAACGGCAGGCCCCGAAGCGGGTCGGGCTGATCCTGCGTCCGACGAAGGTCGCGAGCTGGGACCACTCGAAACTCGCCGGGGTCTACTAGGGAACGAGGGCGACGAAGCTCAGCCCTGAGGTGCGTTCTGCCAGGTCAAGCGCGGTTTCTGCTTCGTCAAGGCCCACCGTGAGCAGCTCGACCGCCGACAGGTCCAGCACGCCGGAGCGGATCAGGTTCCACACCGTCAGCACCGTCTCGTCGTTGCTCATCCAGGAGCCACGCAGGGTGAGCCGACGGTGCATGAAGTCGCCGTACGGAATGGCCAGATCCTGGCGTACCCCGCCGACGAGCACCATCGTGCCGCGTACCCGCAGGCTGTCGTAGGCGGCCATGGTCGCGTCCGCCGTCGGCGTGGCCCCGAGCGCGTCGAGGACCACGTCCACCGGGCCGATGCCTGCCGCGTCCGTCGCGCGATCGCCGGTCAGCTGGTGGGTGCGCACGCGCGGGCCGAGTTCGGCCAGCCGGTCGAGCGCCTTTTTGTTGCGCCCCACCGCGGTCACGGTCGCCGCGCCTTCCGCCAAGGCCAGCAGCACTGCCGCGCCGCCCATCTGACCGGTCGCGCCGAGCACCGCGACGTCGCGGCCAGCCAGCGGACCCGCGGCGTGCAATCCCTCCGCGGCGACGCAAAGCCAGGTCAGGAAAGACAATCGGGCCGGGTCTGGGTAATCCTCCGCTCCGGGCAGCTTGATCATCGTTTCCTTGGCACACAACGCTTTCTCCGCGAAGACGCCGTCGTGCCACACCTCGCGCATCCGGTCCGTGCGCTCGCTGCCCGCACCGGAGCCGCCGAGACCGACCCAGCCAACCAGGATTTCGTCGCCGCCACCCGCGTCGAGCAGCGCCGTGTCCAGCACGATGTCGCCTGGCGCGACATGGAAGACGTCAGGTGCCACGTCGATCACGCGCCCAACGCAGGCGGGGCCAAGGACCAGCGGAACCGGCAGACCGCCGCGGCCGCCCGTCACCACCACGTTCGTATAAGCCGGGACGTGCGCGGCGAGCACCTCCACGACTACACCTCCGCCCTGAAGAGCGGGTTCTGGCACCTCAGAGAGGCGCAGGCCTTGTGCATCAACAGTCCAAGCTCGCATGCGACCTAGCCTCGCGCGCAGTTAAGCTGGTATCCAGAATCGCGTTATTCTGGTACTGGAGGTTCTAGGGTGAGCGTCGAACTGGGCACCTTCCTGCGCAGCCGCCGCGAACGGATCTCCCCGGCCGACGCGGGCCTGCCGTCGACCGGCCGCCGCCGCACCCCCGGGTTGCGCCGCGAGGAGCTGGCCCTGCTCGCCGGAATCAGCGCCACCTGGCTCACGTATCTCGAACAGGGCCGCGACGTCCGCCCGTCCGGCCAGGTGCTCGACGCACTGGCCCGGGCGCTGCGGCTGACCAACGCAGAGCAGGAACACCTGCGCCGTCTCGCCGACGGAGGAACGACGCCCGAAGACGCTCCCGAAGAGGCTGCCCCGGAGGTCGCGAAAGTCCCGGCCTTGCTGGGCGACAACCCCGCGTACGTCACCGGCATCTGCTATGACCTGCTCGCCTACAACGACGCCGCCGCGGAGCTGTTCCGGAACATCACGCCAGGGGCCAACATCGTCCGCTGGATGTTCACCGAGCCCGCCGCGCGCGAGGTCCTGGTCGACTGGGAGCACGAGGCGCGCAACATCCTGGCCCGGCTTCGCGCGATCGCCGGACGGCATCCCGACCACCCGCGCGTGACCCGTCTCGTGGCCGAGCTGACCGAGGCGAGCCCCGAGGTGCGCGAGTGGTGGCCGCACTACGAAATCCAGTTCAGCCACGCAGGTCACAAGCGCTTTCGGCACCCCCGGCTTGGCGTGCTCACCGCGACGCACGCCGCGTTCCACGTGGCCGAGCGTCCGGAGCAGACGCTGGTGGTCTATCAGCTGCCGAACGGTACTGGCGAGTAGGAAGTACTTTGAAGTAACTGTTACCTGAGGTAACATCAACGCTGCCAGACCCCCAGCGCAGCGGAGGCCGACAAGATGACCGAGCGGTTCAAGGTCGTGATCGTGGGTACCGGATTTTCCGGGCTCGGCCAGGCGATCCAGCTCGAAAAAGCGGGCATCCGGGACTACGTGATCCTGGAGAAGGCCGACGAGGTCGGCGGCACCTGGCGGGACAATTCGTACCCGGGCTGCGCGTGCGACGTGCAGTCGCACATGTACTCGTTCTCCTACGCGCAGAACCCGGACTGGAGCCGGTCGTTCTCGCCGCAGCCGGAGATCTTCGACTACCTCAAGGGCATCGCCGACAAGTACCGGCTGCGCGACAAGATCCGGTTCGGCACCGAGATCACCGGCGCGCACTGGGACGAGGGCGAACGCCGCTGGACGGTGGAAACCAAGGGCGGCACCGAGTTTTCCGCCCAGTTCCTCGTCGCCGGCGTCGGCGGGCTGCACATCCCGCAGATCCCGAAGCTGCCGGGGATCGCCAAGTTCAAGGGCCAGACCTGGCATTCGGCGCAGTGGAACCACGAGTTCGACCTGACCGGCAAGCGGGTCGCGGTGATCGGCACCGGAGCGAGCGCGGTCCAGTTCGTACCGAAGATCGCGCCCGAGGTCGCCGAGTTGACGCTGTTCCAGCGCACGCCGCCGTGGATCATGCCGAAGCCGGACCACGCGATGCCGGGCTGGGCCAAGCAGCTGTTCAAGCGCGTTCCGGGCACGCAGCGGCTGTACCGCAACGCGTTGTACTGGATGCTCGAAGCCCGCGCGATCGGGTTCAACGGGCATCCGAAGCTCATGCAGGCCGCCGAGGTGATCGGGCGCAGGCACATCGCGAAGGGCATCAAAGACCCCGCGCTGCGCCGGAAAGTCACGCCCGACTACACGATGGGCTGCAAACGCGTCCTGCTGTCGAATGACTATTTCCCCGCACTGGACCGCCCGAACGTCGACGTGGTCACCGACGGTGTCGCGGAAGTCCGCGCGCACAGCATCGTCGACACCGCCGGGGTCGAGCACGAGGTCGACGCGATCATCTACGGCACCGGCTTCAAGGTGACCGACGCGCTGGAATACCTCGACATCACCGGCGTCGGCGGCCGCGATCTCGCGAAATCCTGGGCCACCGAAGGGATCCAGACGCACAAGGGGATCACCGTCTCCGGGTTCCCCAACCTGTTCTTCCTGCTCGGCCCGAACACCGCACTCGGCCACAACTCCGTGGTGTTCATGATCGAATCGCAGTCCCGCTACGTGGTCGACGCGATCCGGCTGGCCGATTCGCGCGGTGCGGCGGCACTGGACGTGCGGCCGTCGGTGCAGGACGAATTCCAGGAGCAGATCCAGGAAAAGCTCGTCAAGGGCGTGTGGACGCAGGGCGGCTGCAAGAGCTGGTACCTCGACGCGAAGGGCGTCAACCGGACGATCTGGCCGGGCTTCACGTGGCGGTACTGGCTGGAGACGCGACGCGTCGAGCCGAGCGACTACGAGCTGAGCGGCCGGTCATGAGCGCCGACCACGAGCAGATCGTGCTCCACGCGCGCGACGTGGAGTTCGACTTCTCCAAGCTGCCGATGCACTGGATTCCCGGGCAGCCGCAGGCCACGCACAGCATCAACGTGCTGCATCTGGCGCTGCCCGAGGGCGAACGCTGGTTCGTCGAGGTGTTCAAACAGGCCGTCCCGCTGATCCGCGACGAGCGGCTCAAGGAGGACGTGCTCGGGTTCATCGGCCAGGAGGCGATGCACGCCGAGGCGCACGACGGAGCGGCCGAACACCTGGAGTCCGCCGGGGTTTCCGTGCGGCCCTACATCGCGCAGATGGAGTGGATGTTCCGGCGTCTCCTCGGCGATCGGCCCGGATCGAGCCGGGAATGGCTGATCGAACGGCTCGCGCTGGTCGCCGCGATCGAGCACTACACCGCGTTCCTCGGCCAGTGGATCCTCGACGCGAAGGAACTCGACGCGGCCGGTGCCGACGAGACGATGCTGGATCTCCTTCGCTGGCACGGCGCCGAGGAAGTCGAGCACCGTTCGGTGGCCTACGACCTGTTCTGTCACCTCGACGGCCGTTACGGTCGGCGGGTGCGTTCGATGCTCGTGGTGACGCCGGTGCTGGCGTGGGTTTTCCTGCGCGGGACCCGGTTTCTGATGAAGAACGACCCGACGCGCCCAGGCCGCACCAGCTGGCGGGCCTACCGGCGCGCCGCCCGTCAGGGGCTGCTGCCCGGACCGCGCGAACTGCTGCGCGAGATCCGGCCGTACTTCCGGAAGTCCTATCACCCCACCGAAACCGGCAACACCGACCAGGCGGTGGCGTACCTGGCGAGTTCACCCGCCGCGCAGGCCGCCGACGCGCCGCGATGACCGCACCGCAGTTCCCGCCCCGGCTCGACGGCAGCGGCAGGCGCGACCGGCTGATGTCCACTTTGGTCGCGGTCGGCGCGGCTTATCGAAAACTGGCCGAGGTTTCCGGCCGACGCCGTCCGCCAGTGCGGGAAGTCGACCGCTGGCTGCCGTTGGTCGTCGATGCCGTGCGCGCCGAGGCGGACGGTGTGGTGAGCCTGCGGCTCGTGCGTCCGGACGGAAGTCCGCTGCCCGCTTGGCGTCCGGGCGCGCATATCGACCTGATGCTGCCCTCGGGGGAAGTGCGGCAGTACTCGCTGTGCGGCTCGCCTTCGGACCTGTCGCACTACCGGATTGCCGTGCGGCTCATCGGTTCCGCGTCCGCTGAGGTGCATACACTCACGGCCGGAACTCGCGTCACGGTTCGCGGGCCGCGCAACGCTTTCCCGTTCGTCACCGCGCCCGCGTACCACTTCGTGGCAGGCGGAATCGGGATCACGCCGATCCTGCCGATGGTGCACCGTGCGGCGGAGAGCGGCGCGGAGTGGCGGCTGGTCTACACCGGCCGCGACCGGGAATCGATGCCATTTCTCGACGAACTCCCGGCCGAGCGGGTGCGGATCCGGCCGGACAAGGAGTTCGGCATTCCCGCGTCCGGCGCGGAACTGCTGGAGGAAATGCCTTCCGGCGCTTCGGTTTACTGCTGCGGCCCGGTGCCGATGATCACCAGCGTCCGCGTCGATCTGGCCCGCACGGACGCCGCCGCGGTGTACTACGAACGGTTCGCGCCGCCGCCGATCGTGGACGGCGAACCGTTCCGCGTGGTGCTGCGCCGCAGCGGCCGTACTCTCGACGTGCCCGCCGACCGCTCCACGCTCGACGTGGTGCGCGACGTGCTGCCAGACGTGCCGTACTCGTGCCGCCAAGGGTTCTGCGGCACCTGCGAGGTGGCGGCCGAGGACGGCGGGCGCGTCCGGATCTGCGTCGACCGCGGGCCCGCCGTCCTCGAGCTTTAGCCCTGCGCGGGAACCCAGTCGCCGAGGACCGGCTTGAACTCGCGGACAGTGCGCTCGGCCACCACGCCCTCGAGCGCGTACGGGTCGTTGTCGATCAGCTTGGCCAGCGCCTCCTCGTCCTCGGCCTGCCACAGCACCAGGCCGCCGGTGTTGTCGGCGAGCGGACCGGCGACCGCGACGCGACCAGCCGCTACGTGCTCTTTCAGGTACTCCCGGTGCCGCGGCCGGACGTCGGCCAGCTTCTCCTGGACGTAGCGGATTTCGACGAGGTACCAGGCCATGCGCTTACTCCCGGGGTGAGCACGACAGTGACCCCGCAAACGCTACCGGTGACCGCCGGGCGGACGCACCATGCGAGCGGTGGCAGCGCAGTGCCAACCCGATAGGCTAGGCACGGGTCGGAACCTGTGTGCACGCTGTGCCTATCGCGCACCAACGGGCAGCCCGAGCGGACACGTCGAGGACAGGCGGGGATACATGCTGGAGGGGAACGCGGAACGCAGCGTCGAGGCGACCCTCGGCCACCTGCGGACCATGGACGGGCCGGTCCCGGCGCAGCCGCCGACCGCCCCGTTGAACCTGGAAGACCTCTACCGGCAGCACCGGATGCGGCTCGTGCGGCTCGCGATCCTGCTGGTCGACGAGCCGGCCACCGCCGAGGACGTCGTGCAGGAGGCCTTCACCGGCCTGCACCGCAACTGGGGCAGGCTGCGCGACGCCGCGGCGGCGGTCGGCTACCTGCGCACCGCGGTGGTCAACGGGTCGCGCAGCGTGCTGCGCCGCCGCAAGACCGCCCGCGAGTACGTGCCCCCGCACGCGGTGAACGCCCGGTCCGCGGAAAGCCTCGCGATGCTCTCCAGCGAGCACCAGGCCGTGGTCAACGCGTTGTCGAAGCTTCCGCCGCGCCAGCGCGAGGTGCTCGTGCTGCGGTACTACGGCGGGCTGAGCGAAGCGGAGATTTCGGAAGCGGCGGGCATTTCGAAGGGCACCGTGAAGTCAACCGCCAGCCGGGCGCTGGAGGCGTTGCAGAAGGCAATGCAGCCGCCTCAGTGACCTGGGCGGACCAATCTCGCGCTGGTCGGCCCTCCTTGGTCCAGACCAATATATGCTGGACGGCGTGAAGCACGCCGGAGACTTCGTCATCACGGGCGGCCGCGTCGTGGCCCCGGACCGCGTACTCGACGACGGCTGGCTCGCCGTGTCCGGCGGGCAGATCGCCGCGGTAGGCACCGGAACGCCCCCGAGCAGCCCGGACACCGCGACGGTGGACGTCGCCGGGGCGCTGGTCGTGCCCGGTTTCGTGGACACCCACTGCCACGGCGGTGGCGGCGGCTCGTTCTCGACGCTCGACCCGGACGAGATCCGCACCGCGGTCCGCGCGCACCGCCGCCACGGCACCACGACCATGCTCGCGAGCCTGGTCTCCGACCCGATCGACCTGCTCACCGAGCAGATCGCGGCGCTGCGCGAACTCGTGCAGGAGGGCGACCTCGCGGGCATCCACCTGGAGGGCCCGTTCATCTCGCGCGCCCGCTGCGGCGCGCACGATCCGGACACTCTGCGTGAACCGGACACCGGCACCGTCGAGAAGCTGCTGCGCGCCGGACACGGTTCGATCCGGATGGTCACGCTCGCGCCGGAGCTGAACGGCGGCGTCAAGGCGGTCCGGCAGCTGGCCGAGTCGGGCGTGATCGCCGCGATCGGCCACACCGACGGGGTCGCCGACCAGCTGGTCCCGGCCATCGACGCCGGCGCGACGGTCGCCACCCATCTGTTCAACGGCATGCGCCCGCTGCACCACCGCGAGCCGGGCCCGGTCGGCGTGCTGCTCGACGACGAGCGCGTGACGGTTGAGTTGATCTGCGACCTGGTCCACCTGCACCCGACGGTCGTGCGGCTGGCCGCCCAGCACGCGGGCCGCGGCCGGACGGTGCTGATCACTGACGCCATGTCGGCCACCGACGCCGCCGACGGCCGCTACACCCTCGGCAGGCTGGAGGTCGACGTCCACGACGGCGTCGCCACCTTGGACAACGGTTCCCTGGCCGGGAGCACGTTGACCATGGACAACGCCTTCCGCAACCTGGTGAAGGGCGCCAAACTCGACGTACTGGACGCGGTCCGGGCGACCTCGGCGCGACCCGCCGAACTGCTCGGCATCGCCGACCGCACGGGTGCGCTGCGACCTGGACTGGCCGCGGATGCCGTGATCCTGGACGACGACCTGCGCCCGTCCCGGGTCCTGCACCGGGGCGAATGGGTGGCCGAGGCGGGCCGGGCTACCTTGAGTACGTGACGGCCTAGCACTTCGACAGGCGGACGGAGCGGATGAGCGAGCCGAAAGACCCAGAACGGCTACTGGCGGATGCGCTGCGTGCACAAGCCGTCTTCGCTCCGCACGTCCTGCCGAACCCGGTCGAAGAGCCTGGCAACGGCGAGGGCGCCGCGTCCCCGGAGGCTGGCGCGCCTGGAACGTCCGGCACGGGCTCGTCCGGCGCGGGTGCCGCTGGTTCTGGCACCGGATCGTTCGGCGCGGGTGCTCCTGGCTCCGGCACGGGGTCCTTCGGCGCGGCTGGCGGCCCTGGTTCGTTCAGCACGTCCGGCGGGCCTGGCATGCCCGGCCCCTCCGGCGCTCCCGGCGAGGCGTCCGGCGCACTGTCCGCCGCCCCGTCACAGACCGGCCCCACCACCGAACTGCCGCCCAACTACGGCCTGTTGTCCGGGGCAGGCGCGGACTCGCTCGCCCGCGAACGCGCCGCCCTCGACGCGGCCGACCACACCTCGCCCGGCACCACCGGCTCGATCCCGCCGGTCGGAGCCAACGACGCGACCCTGCGCCGCCCCGCTCAGGCCGCGCAGAGCGGCCCGCTGCCCGCGCACTGGGTGCTGCTGCTGGCGGTGCTGCTCGGGCTCGCCGCCGGGTCCGTCATCGGGCTGCTCACGCTGATCTGAGCCTCGCCAGCTGGCCGCGCCCGCCGCGCTTCACCGGTCCGCCAAACCTCTGCGCTCGCCACTCGCCGTGTCCGCGAGCCCGCCGTGCCCACCCGAACTTGCCCGGACGGGCGCCCTCGGCGGGCACTCCCGGGCCGATTTCTTCACTCCGATCCCACACCGATGACCTGCGATTCCTTGCCCGGTGAGGCCACTGCGAGTCACCCTGTACCGTTTTCGGTGTGATTCTCGCCCAGAACACAGTGACCACCATGTCCCTGCTGCCGTCGTGGCTGGACCCGCAGCATCTGCTGAACGGGCTGACGGTGCCCGTGATCGCCGTGCTGTGCTTGATCATCTTCATCGAGAGCAGCATCTTCCCGGTGCTGCCCGGCGACTCGCTGCTCTTCACCGCGGGCCTGTTCATCGCGAACGGCACGCTGAAGGCTCCGCTGTGGCTGGTGTGCGTGCTGGTCACGGTCGCCGCGCTGGTGGGCAACGTCGCGGGGTACTACCTCGGCTACTTCGTCGGGCCGAAGCTGTTCAGCAGGCCGGATTCGAAGTTCTTCAAGCAGGAGTACGTCGACAAGACGCACTCCTTCCTGGAGAAGCACGGTCCGAAGGCCGTCGTGCTGGCGCGGTTCGTGCCGTTCGTGCGGACGTTCATCACGTGGATCGCCGGCATCGGCCGGATGGACCCGAAGCGCTACTTCACGTACACGGTCATCGGCGGCATCCTCTGGGCCGCGGGCATCACCGTGCTGGGTTCGCTGCTCGGCAACATCGGTTTCATCCGGGACAACGTCGACGCGATCTTCGTCCTCATCGTGCTGGTGTCGGTGGTGCCGATCGCCATCGAGTACCTGAAGAGCCGCCGCGAGAAGAAGGCGGCCCCGGCCGACAATTCGGCCGACGTCACGCAGCAGATTCCGCGCGTGCGCGACTGACTCTCAGCTCTCACACGACGAAGCGGCGTCCGGACTTTCCCGGACGCCGCTTCGTCGTTTCCGGATCAGTCGGTCATCGAGAACATCGACCCCGGGTTGAAGAGATTTTCCGGGTCGAGGGCCTGCTTGATCTGCCGGTGCACGCGAATCCCGACCGGCCCGATCTCGCGGGCGAGCCATTCGCGCTTGATCTTGCCGACGCCGTGCTCGCCGGTCACCGTGCCGCCGAGCGACAGGCCGACTTCGAGGATCTCGTCGAACGCCTGCTGGGCGCGCGCGAACTCTTCCTCGGAATCGGGCGCGTACACGATGGTCGGGTGCATGTTTCCGTCCCCGGCGTGCCCGACGACGGCGATTTTGAGGCCGACTTTTTCGCTGATCCGCTCGCAGCCGCGGATCAGTTCGGCGATCCGGGTGCGGGGCACGCTGACGTCGTCGGTGAGCCAGACGCCGTAGGTCTCGAGCGCGGTCAGGACGACGCGGCGGGCCTGCAGCAGCATCTTGCCCTCTTCGAGGTCGTCCGTGGCGTAGACGAGGTCCGCACCGCAGTCGGTGCAGATCTGTTCAAGCAACGCCAGTTCGCGACGTGCTGCCTCGCCGCCAGCGTCGGACTGGCCGAGCAGCAACGCCTGACAGTCCGAACCCGCGCCGAGGTCGGTGTTGAGGTAGGTCTCGGACGCCTTGATCGACGCCGCGTCCATGATCTCCAGCAGCGACGGCACCAACCCCTCGCGCACCGCCCGCGCGACCGCTTCGCCAGCCGCCTCGGTGGTGTTGAACCCAGCGACAAAAGTGGCCGGGGCCTGCGGAAGCGGCCGCAGCGAGACGGTCGCCTGAGTGATGACGCCGAGCGTGCCCTCGCTGCCGATGAACAGCTTGGTGAGGTCGTACCCCGCGACGCCTTTCACCGTGCGGCGACCGGTCTTCAGCAGCGACCCATCGGCGAGCACGACCTCCAGTCCAAGCACCGAATCCGTGGTCACGCCGTACTTCACGCAGCAAAGCCCACCCGCGTTGGTGGAGAGATTGCCGCCGATGGTGCACCAGTCGTAGCTGGACGGGTCAGGCGGATAGAAGAGGCCGTGCTTCTCCACCGCGGACCGAAAGTCGAGGTTGACCACCCCCGGCTGCACCACCGCGAGCCGGTTGCCCGCGTCGACCTCGACGATCTCGTTCAGTTTGGTCAGCGACAGCACGACACAGCCGTCGATGGCGTTGGCCGCGCCGGAAAGCCCGCTACCCGCCCCGCGCGGCACGATGGGGACTCTCGCTTCAGCACAGGCACGGACCGTCGCCTGCACTCCCGCGGTATCCGCCGGAAGCACTACCGCCAGTGGTTTTCCCGAGGGAGCGAGCGGCATCATGTCGCGCGCGTAGGCGTCGGTGACGTCAGCGTCGGTGAGCACCGCGGCCGGGCCGAGGTCGTCCCGAAGCCGCTGGAGGAGGGCGTCGTTGCTCATCTCCGCATGGTAAACCGGGATCTCCGCAGTGCGGAATATTAATTCCGATATTAGCTGGTCCGCAGGGCACGCAGGACGGTGTCGCGCGTGTGCGGGGTCCCCGGAGGCGCGGGCCTCACCCGCGGCCGACTCTCCTTGACGAGGACGGTCCACTCGTCGCCGAGGACCTGCGCGATGTCGTCAGGCTGGCAGTAGTCGCCGTGCTCCTGCCCGAGATCCCGTGGATCGTGACTGCCGAAGAGGAACGTCCCGCCCGGAGCGACCGCGTCGAGCAGCTTCCGCAACACCCGGCTGTCCTTGCGAAGCGGGAAATACTGCACGCTGACGAGGTCAAACGCCCGAGCCGGAACCGGACTGGCGGCCAGATCCGAACACACCCAAGCAATCCCAGCGTTAGCAGCGGCCGCCCGCTGCAAGGCGGTCCGGGAGATGTCGAGCGCCGTCACCTGCCAACCGCGCGAGGCCAACCACCGCGCATCGGCCCCCTCACCGCACCCAACGTCCAACGCCTGCCCCGGCGGCAACCCCTCGACCTCGGTAACCAGCACACCGTTCGGCTCACCACTGAACAACTGCTCCTGGCTGCGATAGAGATCCTCCCAAGCCTGCGCGTCCTGCGGCTGGCCTTGTGCTTCGGACTTTCCGGACGGAACCATTTTCGCGACCACCTCCACCCGTTCACGATTCCGCTGGCCGAGGTTGACGGCAAGATTCTTTGCTGGAACCGCAAAACTGGTGGGGGTGGGGCGCTTCTCCAGCAACGGGCGCTGGTGACAGCCGGATGGGATGCTGCTCGGATGCCGCATTTTGTTTGCTGGCAAGGGAAATGGGCTCGGCTGACAACGAATTGCGCCGCCCCGCTTCCAGCTGCGCTCCGGTTCCGCCTGACCGCTCACCAGTCGCAGCAGGCGAGGTCCGGCCACCACCGCCGGTGACCGCGCCCGGCAGGTGGCGCGGACGAGCGGCCCCCTTGCGCAGGCTGCCACCGGCCACGCGGCGATTCCCGCCCAGGCCGGTCAGGAACCGGGTTCCGCACCACCGCCTAGCTAGGCAGGTCCGTGGGCAAGCCCAAACCAGCTCGGCCCAGGCCAGTCGGTCGCAGCAGGCGGCGGGTCAGCTCCGGTCACCGCCGCAGGTTGGTGCACCGACCGTCCGGCAGGCGGCCCGAGCCACGGCACTCCGGCTCGGCGCAGGTGGCCGCCAACCGGGGCGGGAGTCGCTGCCCTGCCGGGCGGTACCGGCTCCGCGCCCCGCTCAGCACAGGTCGCCAACCGCGCAGCAACTCGTGCCCGGCCGAGCGCACCAGGTTCCGGACCCGGGCCCAGCGCAAGCCGCAACCGCACGGCAGCCCCTGCCCAGCCGAGCGCACCAGGCTGCGGACCCCGAGCCAGCACGAGTCGCCAACCGGCGCAGCGGCCCCTGCCCGGCACCGGTTTCGCGCCTAGCTCAGCACGGGTCACCAGCCGCGCGACGGCCCCTGCCCAGCCGAGCGCACCGGGTTACGGATCTCAGCCCAGCACGGGTCACCACCCGCGCAGCGGCTCGTGCCCAGCCGAGCGCACCAGGTTTCGGACCCCGGCCCAGCACGGGCCACCGGCCGCACGGCGATCCCTGCCCGGCACCGGTTCCGCGCCCCACTCAGCACGGGTCACCAGCCGCGCGGCGGCTCGTGTCCGGCTGAGCGCACCGGGTTCCGTGTCCGGCGAGGCGGCGGTGCCGGGGCAGAGGAACCCAGCCTGGGCCGCGTGCGGCGAGTGCGTCATGCGGACATCGCGGCCTCCTCCGGTTGGGTGGTCTGCGGGCGGTTTCGGCGGCGTCCCAACAGGAAGTACGCCTGCAGTGCCGTGTACACGAGGATCGCGGCACCGACCCACGCGCTTGTGTGCAGTGCTGTCACGAAGGACTCGCGGGCGGTGTTCAGCAGTTCCGCTCCTTCGGCCGCGGGCAGGGCGTGTGCGGTGGCTACTGCGCCGCCCAAGGTGTCGTGGGCTGCGGCGGGGGTGGTGGCGGGCAGGCCTGACTGGTAGACCGCCGTGGCGAGGCTGCCCAGTAGGGCGGTGCCCAGTGCGCCGCCTAGTTCGTAGCCGGTTTCCGAGATCGCTGACGCGGCACCGGCGCGGTTGACTGGGGCGGCGGAGATCACGAGGTCGTTCGTCAGGGTCTCCGACAGCGCAACTCCGCCGCCGACCAGGACGAATGCCACTACGACCGCGGCCAGGCCGGCGTCGGCGCCGATGGTGGTCAGGACCAGGAAGCCGGCCGCGCCGAGCAGGAGGCCGAGGCTGATCAGGACCGGGACCCGGACTCGGCGGGCGAGCCAGGCCGCTGCCAGGGCACCGACCACTCCGGCGACCGTCGCGGGCAGCATCCACAACGCCGCGATCAGCGGGGTCAGGCCGAGGACCAGCTGCAGGTACTGCGGCAGCAGGAACAGCAGGCCGACCAGCGCGAATACGCCGAGCAGGTTCGTGATCACCGAACCGGCGAACTTGCGGTTGGCGAAGAGCCCGAGGTCCAGCATCGGCTGCTCAAGCCGCCGCTGCCGGCGCACGAACACCACGCCCAGCGCGAGCCCGGCGACCATCGCGGCGCCAGCCGACCAGGTGAGCCCCGACGTCGCGGCGATCTTCACGCCGTAGACGACCGGCAGCATCGTGCCCAGCGACAGCAGCGCCGACCACGGGTCGAAGCGGCCCGGGTTCGGGTCGCGGAACTCCGGCAGCAGCAGCGGGCCCGCGACGAGCAGCAGCACCATCACCGGCACGTTGATCAGGAAGACCGAACCCCACCAGAAGTGTTCGAGCAGCCAGCCGCCGACGACCGGGCCAACCGCCATCCCGCCGGAGAACGCCGCGCTCCAGATCGCGACCGCGGTGCGCCGCGTGCGGTCCTCGGTGAAGATGCTGCGGATCAGCGACAGCGTGGACGGCATCAGCGTCGCACCGCCGACGCCCAGCAGCGCCCGCGCGACGATCAGCATCATCGGCGACGTGGCGAACGCCGCGAGCACCGAGGCCGCGCCGAACGCGGCACCGCCGATGAGCAACAGCCGCCGCCTGCCGATCCGGTCGCCCAGCGTGCCCATGAAGACCAGCAATCCGGCCAGGACGAACGAGTAGACGTCGACGATCCACAGCTGTTCCGCGCCCGTGGGCGCGAGATCCTCGCTGAGGTAGGGCAGGGCAAAGCCCAGGACTGTCGTGTCCACGCTGATCAGGAGGACCGGCAGCACCAGAACTGCCAAAGCCCACCACTGGCCTCCGCGCCGCACCATGGCGCACTCTTCCTTTCTTGAACCGTCTTTCTTATACCGTCCAGACGGTACAGTTTTGTTCCTGAGGTAGAAGGTAAACCGTCTGGACGGTATAGTCAAGGCGATGCCCAAGCCTTCAGCACGTGAACGCATCCTCGGCTCGTACGAGGTCATCCTCGCCGACCGCGGCCCGGCCGAGATCACCCTCGACTCCGTCGCGGCGCACGCCGGGGTGTCCAAGGGCGGCCTGCTCTACCACTTCGGCTCGAAGGACGCCCTGCGCGACGGCCTTCTCGAACGGCTGGAGCGGCTGACCGACGAAGACCTCGAACGCGCGCGCAACGCACCCGAAGGGGTGGTCCGGTACTACCTGCGCTCGGCGATCACCGACGTCGCGAGCGACCTGGCGCTGCACCGCACGACGATGGCCGCGATCCGGCTGGTGCTCAACGACCCGATCGCGGCGGAGGTGACCCGGCGCTGCACCGCGCGCGCCCGCGAGCTGATGCTGGAACACGTCGAGGATCCGCTGACGGCGGAGCTGGTGCTGCTGGTCGGCGAGGGCCTCTACATGCGCGCGGCACTGGGCGAGGAGGCGACGGAAAGCCTGCTGGAGCGGATCGACGAGATCGCGGACCGGCTCGAGGCCGGGGAGCCGGCCAAGGCAGTGATCGCGGCGGGGCAGGGGAAAGGCTGAGGAGCGGGGCCGCGAGACGCCGACGCGGTTGGGCTATTCAGGCACCGAGCGCCGGGAGCGGCTGGGCCGATTCAGGCACCAAGCACCGGAAGCGGCTGAGCCGATTCAGGCACCGAGCACCGGAAGCGGTTGGGCTGATCGGGCTGAGCCGAGGCAGGGCACCGAACGCGGCTGCCCGCGGAGGGACCGAGCCGCCGGGACCGCCGCGCGCATGACGAGGCCAGTGCATCTGGACCGACGCGGGGCCACGGCGGGACTCGCCCGAATACCGGTGCGCACATGCGGGGCACGGGGTTAGCCAGCAAGCCAAACCCCAAACGCGATCCACGCCCGATGCGGCCCGAGGTCGAATCCACGCCCGTCCCCCGAACGAAGCCGCGATCCACCCCGACATCAAAAGCCCAAGATGCGAGCCACGCACCAAACCCAAGGCGCGCGAGCACAACGCGGGCCACGCGCCAAAACCCAAGGCGCGCAAGCAAAACCCAGCCCAGCCGACCTCTCAGCGAGCCAGCCCGTAAACCCGCTCGATCTCCACCGTCAGCACCAGCCGCCGGTCCGCCACCATCGCCTCGCGGTACTCCGCCCAGTCGGGATGCTCGCCCGCCACCTCCCGGTACAGCGCGATCAACGCCTCCACCGCCTCGTCGTCCGGCGACGACGCGACCGGCGACAGCACCGCCCGCCCCTCCGCCACCGCGTACGACCAGCCATCCGGCGACGACACGTGGTAGCTCACCCGCGGATCCCGGCGCATGTTCTTCGTCTTCGCGCGCGTATCCGTAATCGACACCCGCAACTGCCGCGCCTCCCGATCGAAGTGGTGCGTCACCGTCGACAGCTGAGGACGGCCGTCTCGCTTCAGGGTCGCCAGGACGCCCCGCTTGCTCGCCGCGATGAGGTCGTAGAGCGCTGTGTCGTCAGTCATACCCCTATGAAACCCCGGCAAGACGGATCTGTTCCCGCCCGAGACCCCCAGTGACCAGGGGCGTCCCAATATCGGGAGAAAACGGACGCTACCCCTCCGGTTGAAATCTGCTTGCATGCGGCAACTAAAGTGTCTTGTGACACAACCACGGGTCGGCCGCTTGCGAAATACGCCGTACGGGCACACTCTTGCTTGAGGCAACTAGTTGCAGTCGCCAACCAATGGTTTGCTCCATCCCAAGGAAGACCCACATGGCACCTCAGAACTCCGCCGTCAGGCCCGAGGCCGACCTCGACCTTGCCGACCAGCTCGGACACGAGCTGGTCCGGTTCATGCGCTTGATCACCAAGGCGAAGTCACAGGTCGCCAAGCACGGTCCGGACGGGATCGAAAGGGCCGCGTACGCGATCCTCTTCTGCCTCGTCCACGAAGGTCCGCAACGCACCAGCAAGCTGGCCGAGTTCCTGCACTCCGAGATCTCCACGATCAGCAGGCAGTCCAGTTCGCTCGTGCAGCACGGACTCGTCGAACGGCAGGCCGACCCCGAGGACGGCCGCGCCTGCTTGCTCGCCCCGACCGCCGAAGGCCTTCGCGTCTTCGACGAAAACCGCAAGCACCGCGCCCGGTGGCTCGCCGACGTACTCGGCGATTGGAGCCAGGAGGAGCGCGAGACGCTCAACGAGCTTCTCGCGCGGCTCAACACAGGTATCGAAAAGAACGATCCGTCGCTGTCCGACACCACGGCGACGGCACAGGCCAAGGGGGCCTCGAACGCATGACGTCCACCGTTGAAAAACAACCTCAGTCGCGAGGGGGAGCGCCCGCCGAAGACGGCGAAGGCGGTCCGCGGCTGACTCACCGCCAAATCGTCACGATCATCAGCGGCCTGATGTGCGGCATGTTCCTCGCCGCGCTCGACCAGACGATCGTGGGCACCTCGATCGTCCGGATCGCCAACGACCTGCACGGCTTCGACCTGCAGGCGTGGGCGACCACGGCGTACCTGATCACGTCGACCATCGCGACGCCGATCTACGGCAAGCTGTCCGACATCTACGGCCGCAAGCCGTTCTACCTCGCCGCGATCGCGATCTTCGTCGTCGGTTCGGCGGCCGCGTCGTTCTCGACGTCGATGTACGAACTGGCCGCGTTCCGCGCGGTGCAGGGTCTCGGCGCCGGCGGTCTGATGTCGCTGGCCATGACGATCATCGGCGACGTGGTCCCGCCGCGGGAACGCGCTCGCTACCAGGGGTACTTCCTCGCCGTGTTCGGCACTTCGACCGTGCTCGGCCCGGTGCTCGGCGGCTTCTTCGCCGGCTTCGACAGCCTCGGCGGCCTGCACGGCTGGCGCTGGGTCTTCCTGATCAACGTGCCGATCGGTGTCATCGCGCTGTTCGTCGTCGCGAAGGTGCTGAACGTCCCGCACAACCGCCACGACCATAAGATCGACTGGTGGGGCGCGCTCACCATGGTCATCGCCGTGGTGCCGTTCCTGATCGTCGCCGAACAGGGCCAGAAGTGGGGCTGGGGCGACCAGAAGTCGATCTGGATGTACATCATCGGCGGCGTCGGCATCGTGCTGTTCATCGTCGTCGAGAAGCTCATGAAGGACGCCGCGCTGATTCCGCTGCGGCTGTTCAAGAACTCGACCTTCACCGTGGCCATCATCGGCGGCGTGATCGTCGGTGTGGCGATGTTCGGCGCGATCACGATGATCCCGCAGTACCTGCAGGTCGTGCAGGGCTACACGCCGACCGAATCGGGCCTGCTGATGCTGCCGCTGATGGTCGGCATCATGTCCAGCTCGATCATCTCCGGCAAGATCACCTCGAAGACCGGGCGCTACAAGATCTTCCCGGTCGTCGGCACGATCCTGATCGCCGCGGGCGCGTTCTTCTTCGCCATGGTCAAGTACGACACGGCGATCTGGCACCCGCTGCTGGCCGCCCTGATCATCGGCCTCGGCCTCGGCCAGTGCATGCAGACGCTGATCATCGCGGTGCAGAACGCGGGCCCGCGCAAGGACATGGGCGTGTCGACCGCGTCGGCCACGTTCTTCCGCCAGATCGGTGGTACCGCCGGGGTCGCGGTGTTCCTGACGATTCTGTTCAACGTCCTGCCGGGCAACATCACCAAGGCGTTCGGCGGGCACCTGCCTCCGGGCGCGGGCGCCAACCTTGGCGACCTGTCGAGCAACACGAGCGTCATCCAGACGCTGCCGGAAGCGGTGCGCACGCCGATCCTGATCGGCTTCACCGACTCCATCACCACGGTGTTCTGGGTGGCGGGCGGCGTCGCGCTGCTGGCCACGCTGGTGCTGCTGTTCATGAAGGAGATCCCGCTCGCGGGCATGAACCCGGCGGCGGCCGCGGTCGAAGGCGGCGAGGCGCTGCTGGACCTGGACGAGAAAGCTCCGGTTTCGGACGACGACACCGCGGAGTTGAAGACGGGATCGCTGTTCGAGGAGGCCCCGAAGCAGGAGCCGGTGCTCGTCGGAGCCGGGGGCAGGCATGCCCTGACCAACGGCCACGGCGACGCGCAGGCGGTGGCTGACGCCCGGCCGATGCCGATCACCAACTCGGTGGCCGACGCGGAACTGGGCATGACCACCGGCGGCGTGCCGGTCACCGGCCACGTGCGCCGCCAGGACGGCAGCCACGTGAGCGCGGCCGCGCTGACGCTGATCGACCAGCAGGGCCGTCAGGTGGCGCGGGCGACCGGCAACGGCGACGGCAGCTACTCGATCCCGACCCAGGGTCCGGGAACGTACGTGCTGATCGTGTCCGCTCCCGGGCACCAGCCGCAGGCCTCCAGCGTGATCGTCGGCGGGCACCCGGCGAAGCTGGACGTCACGCTCACCGGCTCCGGCGAGCTGACCGGCGTGGTCCGTTCGATCGGCACCGCGACCCCGCTGGCGAACGCGACGGTCACGCTGACCGACTCGCGCGGCGAGGTCAACGGCGCGTTCATCACCGCCGAGGACGGTGTCTACACCTTCAGCGGCGTCGGCGCCGGGCAGTACACGCTGGTCGCGAGCGGCCCGCACTACCGCCCGGTCGCGGTCACCCTGACGGTGCCCGACAGCGGCGTGCTGCGCCACGACGTCGAACTCGCCGGCGCGGTGCTGCTCCAGGGCGTCGCGCGCACCGAGGGCGACCGGATCGTGCCGGACGCGCGGATCACCGTGCTCGACGCGAACGGCAACGTCGCGGCGGTGGCCCGCACCGACAGCGAGGGCCGGTACGTGGTCAGCGACCTGCCGATCGGCTCCTACACGGTCGTGGCCAGCGGATACCCGCCCGCCACGAGCCAGGTGACGCTGGACGACGGCGAGGCGCAGCACGACGTGCGGCTGAGCTACGACCAGGCGCTCGACGAGCTGGTCGACCGGTCATGAGCGGGGGCCTGCGCGCACAGCTGCGCTCGAACGGCGGATGGCCGGTCGAGAACGCGGTGCTCACGGTCACCGACTTGAACGGACGACAGGTCGCGCGGCAGGTCACGGACGCGAAGGGGGCAGTGGTCACCGATCCGCTGCCCCCGGGCGTCTACACCGCCGTGATCACCGCGCCGGGGTACACGCCGCTGGCCCGGACCGTGCAGATCGGCTCCGACGGGGCCGGGCTGCTCGGCGACATCGCGCTCGTGCCGGTCTCCGGCGCGGTCGAGCTGCCGCCGGAGGGTCCGTGGACGATCGACCCGATGCACTCGTCGGTGGTCGCCACCGCGCGGCACATGGGCATCGCGAGCATCAAGGTGCGGTTCCCGGACGTGGCCGGGCGGATCGACGTCGCGCGTCCGGTGGAGCGGTCGACGGTGCGCGCCGAGATCAAGGCGGGCAGCATCGAAAGCGGCATCAAGATGCGCGACGACCACCTGCGTTCGGCCGAATTCCTCGACGTCGACGCGTATCCGCTCATCACGTTCGAAAGCACCGGGCTGTCCCAGCTCGGCACGGACAACTGGGCGCTGCGCGGCGTGCTGACGCTGCACGGCGAACGCCGCGACGTCACCCTCGACCTGCGCTACACCGGACACGGTCCGGACCCGTGGGGCGGCGTGCGTGCCGCGTTCCACGCCGAAACGCAATTGCACCGCAACGATTTCGCGATCAACTACAGCGCGATGGTGCGGGCCGGCGTGGCCGCGATCGGCACGACCGTCAAGGTGGAGCTGGACATCGAGGCGGTGCAGGGCGAGTCCCTGCCGCAGTTCTGAGAAATCCGCGACAGGCCGCCCGGGAACTGTTCCGGGCGGCCTGTTCGTTGTTAAGGGCGAAAAGGGTGAACAGTCTGGTTACCCCAGGAATACCCAAAGTCACCGAATGCGGAGGATTTGATGGTTGCGTACTGCAGCCGGTCCCAGCCACGTAGGCTCTTCGCGTGAACCTCGCCGCCGCCCAGCCCGCGCACGCCGCGGGAATCGGCCTGAGCTGGCTGGATACCGCCGGCCCGGTGCTCGTCTGGGTCATCGTGCTGTCGTTCGTGCTCATCGAGTGCGCGCTCATCATCGGGCTGTTCCTGCCGGGCGATTCCCTGCTGTTCGGCGCCGGAGTGGTGCTGGCCCAGCACGGATCCGACCTCAACGCGTGGCTGCTGTCCGGGGCCGCGCTGCTCACCGCCGTGTTCGGCAACCAGATCGGCTACTACATCGGCCGCGGCGCGGGCACCACGCTGATCGCCCGGCGCGGCGGGCGGATGCTCAACCGGCACAACCTCGAACGCGCGCAGGAGTTCCTGGACCGCAAGGGATTCTTCGCGATCGTCGCGGCGAGGTGGATCCCGTGGATCCGCACGCTGGCCCCGCTCATCGCCGGAGCCGCGCGGATGGATTCGCGGCGGTTCCTGCTCGCCACCACCGTCGGCGGGCTGCTGTGGGTGCCGACGCTGGTGCTGCTCGGCTACTACGGGGCGGGCCTGCTCGACGCCATCCCGTGGGTCAAGACCGCGGCGCTGTGGGTGAGCATCGCGTTCTTCGTGTTCGGCACCGGATACGGCGTGCTGCGCTACCGCCAGGAAATGCGGCGTCCGGTCGACGAACCCGACGACGCGCACGCCTGAGTTCTCACGCCGGGTCGGACCACACTTCCAGCTGGATGCCGTCCGGATCGCGGAACACGATCACCGCCGAGCCTTCGAAGGTCTGCGATTCGGTCGCGGGCAGGTAGGACACGCCGTACTCCCGCAGCCGGTCCTCCCATTCGGCGACCTCGGCGCGCGACGACACCGAGAACGCGACATGGTCCAGACCAGTGCGTCTTTCGTCGAATACCGGCCGTTCGGTGTCCGGATGCTGGACCAGCACCACGGAGAAACCGTCTCCCGCCGAACGCAGGACTACCTTGCGGACCCCGGTTTCCGGGTCTTCGCGCCGATGGCTTTCCTCGAGGTCGAGCACCCGGACGTACCAGGGAACACTTCGGTCCACATCGGTCACGGTGAGCGCCAGATGGTGCACAGACGTGAGCTTGGGCATGACTTTCGCGGCCGTCCTTTCAACCCCTCGTTCCAGACTGGCACACCGGGACAACCGCGACGGACGAGTTCACCGACTTCCGGGGTCAATCGTGATCTGGCCGTCTCCGGGCGTCTCACAGTCCGGGAGGATCAGCGGCCGCCGCCGACCTCGAGCACCGCGCCCACGGTGAAGGACGCGTCCGGGGACAGCAGCCACAGCACGGCCGCGGCGATCTCGCCCGGCTGCCCCGCGCGCCGGAGCGGGATCACGGCGCTGAACCGCTCGGGCCGGTCCGGCATCCCCGCTGCGGCGTGCAATCCGGTCTCGACCAGGCCGGGCGACACGACGTTGACCCGGATTCCCTCGTCGGCGACCTCCTGCGCGAGGCCGAAGCTGAGCGTGTTGACCGCCGCCTTGGACGCCGCGTAGTGCACCCATTCGCCCGCCGACCCGGTCCGCGAGGCCGTGGAAGACACGTTCACGATCGCGCCGCCGGACCCGCCGTACCGCGTCGACAGCCGGCGCACCGCCTCGCGGCAGCACAGGAAAACGCCGGTGACGTTGACGTCCAGCACCCGGCGCACGGTCTCGGCGCGCTGCTCGTCGAGCCGGCCCGGGGTGTTGCCGGTGATGCCTGCGTTGTTCACCACGCCGACGAGCGGGCCCAGCTCGGCCGCCGCCGAAAAAAGGTTGCTGACCTGCTGTTCGTTGGAGACGTCGGCACGGTACGCAAGCGCTTGCGCGCCGTGGGAACGCACCCGTTCGGCGACCTCCTCGGCCGGGGCCGGGTCGCCGGAGTAGTTCACCACCACGTCGTAACCGCGGGTGGCGGCCAGTTCGCAGATCGCCGCGCCGATGCCCCGGCTGCCACCGGTGACGACCAAAACCCCCACGAGCACTCCTTAACCAGGTTTCAGCGGCTCCACGAACTGGGCGTCGAGCCACCGCATCTGCGCCATCCACATCCACCACGTCGCGTCGTCCGGACAGTGCTGCCCGTCGACCGCCTCGCCCTGCAGCCACGCCCCCAGCAGCGCGGTGATCGCCGTGCACACATCCAGCAGCGCGCGTCCCCACCACCATTGGTGCATCGGGGTGTGCAATTCGAGGACACCGCCGTGTTCCGGCAGCACCGACAACGCCCACTCAAGCCGGGTGCGGACCTCGGCGAGCACCTCTGGTTCGAGCTGCGGTTCGCCGCTGGCCTCCCGCATCCGCTCGACCAGCAGCGCCAGCCGCGGATCCGGGCCGTGCACAGCGGGTTCGGAAAGCCGCCGCTCGACCAGCGTCCGCAGCCCGTTCAGGTGCGTGCGCACCAGCGGGACGTACGGCGGGTACAGCACGGCGATCCTGGCCTCGCCCGCCCGATCCCACGTGACCGCGCCCGCGTAGGGGTCCGTCGTGGCCGGGTCCTCGAACAGCACCTGCTCAGAGGGCGAAATTCGTCAGCGGCAGGTTCTCGAGCACCAGGTCGGCGCGGTCGCGGGTGTTCGCGATCAGGTCCGCGTTGCGCTGGTCCGAGCCGAGCGCGCGCTGCCGGGCCTCGACCAGCGAACGGCCGTAGCGCCGGTGCCGCGACACCAGCCGCTCGATCCGCTCCGGTTCGTCCGGGGCGAGGAACCAGGCCTCGGTGAGGTACTGCCGCACGCCGCTCCACGGGTCGTCCGGAAGCAGCAGGTAGTTGCCCTCGGTGATGACCAGCTGCACCTCGGGCGCGACCGGGACCGCGCCGGCGATCGGCTCTTCGATCTCGCGGCGGAACTCCGGCGCGTACACCGTCTCGCAGCCGTCGGCGAGCCGGCGGATCAGATGCACGTAACCGGCCGCGTCGAAGGTGTCCGGCGCGCCCTTGCGGTCGGTGCGGCCGAGCCGCTGCAGCTCGACCTGGGCCAGGTGGAAGCCGTCCATCCCGACGACCGCGGCCCGCGAGCCGAGCGCGTTGGCGATCGCCCAGGCCAGCGTGGTCTTGCCGGAGGCGGGCGCGCCGATGATGCCGAGCACGTGCCGTTCCCGCGGTTTGGCCAGCTTCTCGGCCCGCGCCAGCAGATCCTCGAACGCCGTCATCGCACTCCCTCTTCTCTGCTCTTCGCCAGTTCCCCGACCGGCCCGGTCCACGAGCGCGGACCCACGTGCCGGACACGTTCCGCGGCCACCGCGTTCGCGTAGCCGATCCAGTCCGGGACCGCGTTGTCCCGTGCCGCCACGGCGTACGCGAGCGCACCGTGCCACACATCCCCGGCCCCCAGCGTGTCCCGCGCCTCGACGGCCGGAACGGGGACCTGCCCAGAGTCTTCCGTAGTGCTCCAGGCGACCGGCTCCGGGCCCGCCGTCGTGATCGTCACTGACACTCCGCGTTCGGCCAAACTCGGTGCGGGAGCACGGAACCGCGCTGAACAGGCTGCCACGTGGACCAGTGGCAGCAACTGGTCCAGTACCGGTTTCCAGCTGCCCGCGTCGAGGATCACCGGCACCTCGCGAGCGCGGGCTTCCCGCGCGACAGCAAGCGCCAGCTCGGGATGGTGCCCGTCGACGAGAACCGCGCCTACACCGTCGAAAAGCGGTGCCAGGTCAGGCAATTCCAGGGGCTGGTCGGCGGCAGCGTTGCGGGAGACGACGGTTCGTTCGCCGTCGCCGTCTCGCACCACGACCGCGCTTACCGGCGGCGCTTGCGTGCGTTGTGGTGCGAGGTCGACCAGGTCAACGCCGCAAGCTTCCAGGTCAGCGCGGGCGAGCGCGGCCAGCGGGTGTGTACCGAGAGCCGTCACGAGAGTCGCTTCGGCACCGAGCGCCGCGACGGTCACCGCGGCGTTCGTCGCTGGCCCACCGGCCGCGACATCCACCTGCAGCGACTGCACTTTCTCGCTCGGTTCCGGGAATTCCTCGACCCGCTGTACGACATCGACGGTGCACAGCCCCGCCAGCAGCACTCGCACGTCAGGTCAACCCGGCGTGCGTGGTGGACGCGACCTCGACGACTTCGCCGTTCTCGTCGAGCTTCAACGCACCGGTGAGCAGGCCGACGACCTGGTTCATGCTGTGCGTCTTCGGCGACACCACGGCGACCCGCTTGCCGAGCCGGTGCACGTGGATCCGGTCGGCGATTTCGAAGACGTGCGGCATGTTGTGGCTGATCAGCACCACCGGCAGGCCGCGCTCGCGGATCCGGCCGATCAGCTCCAGCACCTTCGCGGATTCCGCGACGCCCAGCGCGGCCGTCGGCTCGTCCATGATCACCGCTTTGGTGCCGAACGCCGCCGCGCGCGCCACCGCGACGCCTTGCCGCTGCCCGCCGGACAGCGTTTCCACCAGCTGGGTAATGGATTTGACCTTGATGCCGAGGTCGTCGAGGATCCGCTGCGCTTCGGTGCGCATGGCCGCGCTGTCGAGCTTGCGCAACCCGATGCCGAACGGTCCCTTCAGCCGTTTTTCCCGGCCGAGGAACATGTTCGACGCGATGTCCAGTGCCGGCGCGACCGCCAGATCCTGGTACACCGTCTCGATTCCGTAGTGCCGAGCGTCCAAAGGGGACTTGAAGTGGACCGTCTTGCCGTCCACTTTGATCTCTCCGGCATCCGGCACCACTGCACCGGACAACGCCTTGATGAGACTGGACTTTCCGGCCCCGTTGTCGCCGACCACGGCAAGCACCTCGCCGGGGTAGAGGTCGAAATCGGCACCGTCGATGGCGGTGACCCGGCCGTAGCGTTTCACCAGGCCGCGCGCGGAAAGCGTGGGCTGCTGCTCGTTCGAGGAAGTCATGACTGCTGCTGCCTCCGTGCGATCCGGTCCACGACCACCGCGGCGATCAGCAACGCGCCGGTCGCCAGGTCCTGGTAGTTGCCGTCCACGCCCATCTGCGTCAGCCCCGAGCGCAGCACCGCGACGACCAGCGCGCCGAACAGCGTGCCCAGCACCGAACCGCGGCCGCCGAACAGGCTCGTGCCGCCCAGGACCACGGCGGTGATCGAGTCGAGGTTGCCGAGCTGGAACTGGTTCGGGTCGGCGTTCGGCGTGCGGCCGAGCGCCTGCCACGCGGCGATGCCGAAGCACAGCCCGGCGACGAGGTAGACCGACAGCACGGTGCGGTTGACCTTGATCCCGGACAGCCGCGCGGACTCCGGCGCGTTGCCGACCGCGTAAACGTGCTTGCCCCACGCGGTTTTCGTGAGCGCGTACCAGACGGCGAGGAACATGAGCAGCGCGAGCGTCATGCCGTAGGTGATCGGGATGCCGCCGAAGAGGTACCGCTTCGTGCCGAGCCAGGTGAGCAGCCCGTCGGAGACCGGAACCGCCTGTCCGCCCGCGATCAGCTTCGCCACCGCGGTCAAGCCGGTGAACGTGCCGAGCGTGATGATGAAGGCGGGCAACTTGATCCGCGTCGCGAGGGTGCCGATGAACAGGCCGACGACGACCGTCAGCACGACCCCGGCGATCAGGGCGAAGAAAACGTTGGTGACCGCCGCCAGTTTCGCCATCACCAGCGTTGCCACGACCATCGACGACGCGTTGGAGAGGTCGATGCCCGCGATCAGGATGATCAGCGTCTGGCCGAGCGCGAGCGTGCCGACCACCAGCGACTGCTGGACCACTGTGGACAGATTGTCCAGGTCGAAAAAGGTGTCCGTGGCGAAGGAAAACACCAGTACCGCCACGACCAGCGCCAGCGCCGGGCCGACCGCGGGGGCGCGCAGGAAGAACTCGCCGAGCGTTTCGCGCTCGCGGTTGTTGACCGTCTTTGCCGTCGCGGTCGTCATTTCCCGCCTCCCCAGCAGTTCTGCAGACCCCAGGCGGTGTCCTTGCTCGGCACCCCCGGCATCGGGTGGTCGGTGATCGCGGTCGAGCCCGTGTTCACGAACCCGCTCGGCTTCTTCCCGGTCTTCGCGTACTCGACCGCCGCGAGCACGCCCTGTTCGGCCATCTTCCGCGGGAACTGCATCACGGTGACGGCGAACTGGCCGTTCTTGACGTTCTGCACGCCCTCGCAGCCGCCGTCGATCGAGCCGACGGTGAGCTGGCTGTTGAGGCCCCGTGCCTTGAGCGCCGCGTACGCGCCGCGGCCCATCGGCTCGTTCATCGTGTAGACCGCGTTGAGGTCGGTGGTGCGCTGGAGGAGGTTCTCCATGCCCTGCTGGGCGAGGCTCTGGTCGCCGTTGGCGTTGGCGTGCCCCTTGATCTGCGGCGCGCCGTCCTTGAGCCCGATGCCCTTGAGGAACCCGCCGTGCCGCTGGGTGTCGACCGAACTGCCCGCGGTGCCGTCGACCATCAGGATCTTCGGGTCCGCGCCCTTCAGCGCCGCCTTGACGTACGCGCCCTGCTGCTCGCCGGCCGCGAAGTTGTCGGTGGCGAAGGTGGCGTCGACCGCGTCCGGCGGTTCGGTTGCGGTGTCGAGGGCGATCACCAGGATGCCTGCGTCGCGAGCGTCCTTGATGGCCTTGAGCACGCCGGTGGACGAGCTTGGCGTGATCAGGATGGTGTTGACGCCCTGCTGCATCAGGTTCTCGATGGCGCGCACCTGACCGTCGTTGTCGCCGTCGAACTGACCGGCGAGCGCGCTGAAGTCAGCGCCGTTGGCCTTCGCCGCGGCGGACGCGGCATTACGCAGTTCGACGAAGTACGGGTTGGTGTCGGTCTTCGTGACGAGGCCGACCTTGGCCTTGCCGCTGCCGCCGGTTTTGGAGCTGCCGCCCCAGTGACGTTCGACGGTGCACCCGGCGGTGGAGACCGCGACAGCGGCCGCCAAAGCGAGTGCGGTGAGACTCCGGTGTCTCATGGAGATGCCCTCCGAATCGAGGTGCGAGCTTGCCGATGGACGGGAAGGTAGACAGACTCAGGGGTTGACGCAAGCGTTTGCGCAAACGCTTGCCGACGCTCCTGGTTTCGCTCTCTTGGTGAAGGACAGACATGCCGCGACCCCGCTCCGCCCGCCCGACCCAGCGCGACATCGCCGAAATGGCGGGCGTGTCGATCACGACGGTCTCACACGTCGTGAACGGCACGCGGGCGGTGGCCGAGGAGACGAAAGCCGCGGTGCTGCGGGCGATCGAGACCACCGGGTACACCGGCGACGCGATCGCGCGTTCGCTGGTCACCGGGGGTACGCGGTCGATCGGGATGGCGATCTCGCTGGTCGCGAACCCGTACTTCGCGGCGCTGATGCACGCGATCGAGCGGGAGGCGTCGGCAAATGGCTACACCGTGCTGCTGGCGGACACGCACGACACGGCGGGCACCGAACGGGACGTGGTGCGCGCGCTGCGGTCGCGACGGGTCGACGGCCTGCTGATCACGCCCGCGCCCGGCGACGGGTCGGTGCTCGGCGAACTGGTGTCGCTGGACGTGCCGACCGTGCTCATGGACCGGCTCACCACCCGGACCGACATCGACCAGGTCGGCGCGGAGAACATCCAGGCGACCTCGGCGCTGACCGCGCATCTGGCGTCGCTCGGCCACCGCCGGATCGGCATGATCTCCGGCGCTCCTGGCCTAACGACGAGCGACGAGCGT
Source organism: Amycolatopsis sp. WGS_07 (assembly GCF_045278895.1). Lineage (NCBI taxonomy): Bacteria > Bacillati > Actinomycetota > Actinomycetes > Pseudonocardiales > Pseudonocardiaceae > Amycolatopsis > Amycolatopsis sp. WGS_07. The sequence goes on from NZ_CP136053.1 coordinate 2,611,053, forward strand.
GTCCTTGGCTACCGCCTCGGCCTTGGTCGCTCGGGCCTGACCTGGTCGCCCGACCTCGTGGCGTGTGGACAGTCCTCGCGCGACGGCGGCGGACTGGCTTTGAGCACGCTGCTGGCCCTGCCGGAACCGCCGACCGCGCTGGTGGTCGCCAACGACAGCATGATGGTCGGCGTCCTGCACGAGGCGCGGCGGCGTGGTTTGCGGATCGGCCAGGACCTGCCGGTGGTGGTGTACGACGACGTCGAGTGGGCCGATCTCGTGGACCCGCCGCTGACGACCATGGCCCAGCCGATCGACGAAATCGGCAAGCGAGCGGTGCAGTTGCTGCTGGCTCGACTGGCGGATCCCGGCCGTCCCGCCGAGACTGTGCGGTTGCCGCCAACCCTGCGGCACCGGGCTTCGTGCGGGTGCTCGTAGCCTGCGGTCTTGACTGCCCGGTGTAACCAAGCAGGTGCTTCGTTCACTCACCTCAGTGATTCTCGGGACCCGATCGTCTCGGACCCTCTCGCCGGTGGCCCAACACTGGCTACTGTTGGGTAGGTATCGACGACGAGGGCCATGAGAAATGACCGTTCTGGCGCCGGAGGTCTCCCACTGGGACCTGCCGGTCACCCATCGGTTCGGGGTGGCATTGGGGAGGCACGCCAGCCCGTACCACGACCAGTTGCTGCGTGCCATCCGCGGCGCTGCCGCGCGCGCGGGTTGCGACCTGCTGCTGGCCGACACCAGCGATTCGGCGCGCGAGGAAGCCGAAGTGCTGCGCGCGCTGCAAGCGGACCGGGTCGACGGCGTCCTGTTGGTGCCCGCCCCCGGTGACGAGGCCGTGGTCAATGGGCTCGTGCGCACCGGCGTGCCCACCGTGCTGGTCGACCGCGTCGCCGGCCGCAACGACGTCGACCAGGTCGGGTCGGAGAACTTCCAGGCCATGTCCGCACTCGTCGAGCACCTGGCCTCGCGGCGGCACCGGCGGATCGCGCTGATCACCGGAGCCGAGGGCACCACCGTCAGCGAAGAACGCGCCCTTGGCTACCGCCTGGGCCTGGGCCGCGCCGGGCTGCGATACCACCCGGAACTGGTCGCGTCCGGCCAATCCACGGCAGGTGGTGCCGCCCGCGCCGCGGCCAAACTCCTGGACGGCTGGCCATCGCCGACCGCCCTGGTCGTCGCCGGCGAGGCGATGCTGATCGGCGTGCAGTGGGAAGCACACCGACGGGGCATCCGGATCGGGTCGGAACTGGCCGTGGTCGGTTACGGCGACATGGACTGGGCCCGCACGGTTTCGCCCGGCGTGACGACGATGGCGCAACCGATCTCAGAAATCGGCCGCCGGGCGGTGCAGCTGCTGCTGGCCCGCTGCCGGGAGCCGGAACGCCGCCCAGAATCAGTCCGCCTCGCGCCGCGGTTCCTGCACCGCGCTTCCTGCGGCTGCTGACTGTTATAGGGATGCCGCCGCTTCCAACAGCATCCATCCTCCAATTTGGACAGACAAGTCCCGCTGCGCTTTGTTTGACGGGTTCTCCGCGGGCTTCGACCACTCCGCACTGAACAGCGGCCCGGTTTTCTCTTGCGCTGCCCCGTTCCAGCATGCTTCGGCTGACTTCTGCACGAGGTTCTTCGCCGTTTCCGCTTCCGGCCTTGGCAGGTTCTTCGCCGCGAGGGCCAAGTAGCGGGCGAGGATCGCGGAGAACAGCCCGCCGTCGCCTCCTTCTGAGCCGGGCAGGATTCCTTCGGGTGCCATGTGTTCTTCTACCGCCCGGATGGTGCGCGCCGCATCGTCCGGGCGGTCCTGTTCCAGGCAGGCACCAAGGTAAACCCCTTGGCAGTACGAGAAAATATGCTTGACGACTTCACCGGTGTCCGCGCGAATCCCATCCCAGACGAGGCCGGTTTTGGGGTCTACCAACGTATCGGTGAGCCATTGCGTCATTTCCCGCGCACGCTCGCCGTCACCCGACCGGGCGTGGAAGATGGCCGCCGGACCGTTCGCGGGGGTATTCTTGAAGGAGTCGCCGCGCCGCCACCAAATTCCTCCGCCAAGGTCTTCAGTCCAGCCTTCATGCAGCCGTTTGTCGATGGCTTCGAGCGCTTCGTCCACTGTGGACAGATTGTGCTTGCGCACTCGTTGCAGGGCGAGTCCTAGCCAGGCGATGTCGTCGTAGTAGTCGTTGACCCACGAGCCGAAGTTGCGTCGGTGCACCGTCGTGATGAAGCGGTCGATCAGCCGCGCCCGCTCGCCGGTGGGTGCACGAAGCTGCGCGTCGACGAGGCTGTCGAGGAGATGGGCCTGCCACCAGTAGTTCCAGTGCCAGTGGAACCGCTGACTCACGGTAGGCGGCCAACCGCTGCGGCCGAGGGCTGTGCCGGGGATTGCCCATAGGCGACGGAGATGCCTGGCGCACACCGCCCGCTCGGCTGCCGCAGCACGAGCGGTGGCCTCGGCACGAGCAGCCGCAGCAGCATGCTCGGCCGCAGTGGCATGGGCAGCCGCCTCGGGCTGACTGACCGCTTCAGCCTGCCCGGCTGCTTCAGGCCGCTCAGCCGTTCCGGCCTGCTCAGCCCTTTCGGCCCGCTCTGCTGCTTCTGGCCGCTCAGCCGCCTCGGCCCGCTGTGCCGCTGCGGACCGCTCGGCTGCCTCGGTCTGCCCGCCTGCTGCAAGCCGCCCGATCGCAGCGGGCCGTCCAGCCGCCTCAGCCCGCTCAGCCCTTTCGACCCGCTCCGCTGCTTCTGGCCGCTCAGCCGCCTCGGCCCGCTCTGCGGCCGCGGACCGCTCGGCTGCCTCGGCCTGCCCGCCTGCTGCAAGCCGCCCGATCGCAGCGGCCTGCCCGGTTGCCGCGGGTTCCTCGGCGGCCGCAGCACGCTCACGCGCCTCAAGTCGCCCGACTGCCATAGGCTGTTCGGCTGCCGCGTGCTGCTCAACTGCCTCGGCTGCAGCGGACGGTCCAATTGCCTCAGCCCGCTCTGCGGCCGCAGACCGCTCGGCTGCCTCGGCTCGCCCGGTCGCTTCAGCCTGCCCGGCTCCCTCAGCCTGTTCAGCCGCCTCGACTCGCCCGACCGCTTCAGCCTGCCCGACTGCTTCAGGCCGCTCAGCCGTTTCGGCTCCTCCGGCCGCAGCGGTCCGCTCGGCTGCTGCGGCCTGCGCAGCGGGGTCGGTCGCATCGCCGTGCGCAGCAGAGTCCCTGCGCGCAGCAGAATCGTCAGGCTCGGCGGTCATAGATCGATTCTGCCTGCACAGTGGGAAACTTGCCTCCCCACGGCACTGCCCGACCAGCAAACAACCCCGGTAGGCGCGCGTCCCCACCGAACCCCGCGGTCAGTGTCGAGGCTGGGGAGTCGTGAGTGGCCATCCCGGTTAGAACCGGCATAGCCACTCACGACCTCACCAGGCCTTGGACAGATCCGCGTGCTGTCGAATCCACGCGTGCATCACGATGCCGGCCGCGACGCCTGCGTTGATCGACCTCGTCGTGCCGAACTGGGCGATGGACACCACCTTTGCCGAGTCGGTCTGCGCCGCCTCGGATAGGCCGGAGCCTTCCTGGCCGAAGAGGAGCAGGCACTCTCGGGGCAGCACGGCGGTTTCCACTGGCTCGGCACCGGGGGTGTTGTCCACGGCCACCACGCTCAAACCCGAAGCTGCGGCGAACTTCAGCAGGCTTGCGACGTCCTCGTGGTGGCGGAGGTGCTGGTAGCGGTCCGTGACCATGGCGCCCCGGCGGTTCCAGCGGCGGCGGCCGACTATATGCACTTCCGCGGCGGCGAAGGCATTCGCCGTACGGACCACTGTGCCGATGTTGTGGTCGTGCTGGAAGTTCTCGATCGCGACGTGGAACGGGTGCCGCCGGGTGTCCACATCGGACACGATCGCCTCACGACGCCAGTAGCGGTAGGCGTCGACCACGTTGCGGCGGTCGCCGTTGGTCAGGAGTTCGGGGTCGTAGCGCGGGTCGTCTGGCCAGGTTCCCGGCCAGGGACCGACGCCGACCTCCTCGCGGTTCACCCACTCGGTGGGGCCCGCTTCGGGGGTTCCGTCGTCACGAAGGACGATTGTCGCTCAGCCGAGGCTGACGCCGTGCGCCGGACTGTCGTCGTGGCGGTGGCGCCACCGCAGGTACGCGCCCAGGTACGAGATCACCAGCACCGCCAGCGCCACCGCGATCACCACCGGCAGCAGCGAGCGCGGGACCACCGTGCCGTAGAGGTAATACGCGTTGAAACCGCCGGGCAAGTCGCCCAGACCCTGCTGATGCCGGAAGAAATTCTCCAGCGCGGTGAGCGGGCACGGAATCGGCGTGACATTGACCAGCACGCCCCACACCGCGAAGAAAACGTGCCCGAAAATGATCTTCGGCCACCGCCACGCGAGGAAGCCGCCGAAGCCGATGAAGAGCAGGGCGAGGATGTGCACCGCCACCGTGACGTCGGCGAGAACGTGCGCGACCGTCGTGTCCACCTTCGCCCCCTTCCAGTGCACCTACCAGCGACGTTACTCCGATTTACCGCACTGGGAGCGGGAAATAGGGGGACCTGATGTGATGTTCGACCCACCGGAGCAACGGTTCACCCGGCAGGTAACGGAGGGATCACTCCGGGTAGGAGACCGGCCGGGAAGGCCGCCACGATCGACCCAGCGGCGGCGTAAACGGCTCCGCTCCGTACATCTGGAGGGAGGCGAATCGGTGGGTGAAAGCGGCGGGAAAAGCTGTTGACGAACGCGGTGAAAGGGGAGCGATCGGTGCGAGGGGAACTACTTTGATTGGGGGCAAGGGTCCGGCCGGTACGAAGTGACTGCGGGGGCTGGCTAAGAGCAACCGCTCAGCAAGGGAGCACTGCCCGAGCAACCCGCGCTCAGCAAGGGAACGCCGCCGAGCAACCCGCTCAAGCGGTGAACGCTGCCGGAGCAACCTGTTCAGCCAGTAAAAGCCGCCGGAGCAACCTGCTCAGCCGGTGAAAGCTGTCCCGTCGATGTCCGTCACCACCAAGCGCACCCGTGCGCCCGCCCACTCAGTCCCGTCGAGCACTTCACGCACTCGAGCCTCAGCGGCCGACAGCAACGGCGGCAGCGGCAATCGCAAGGCCACCAACCGGACCTCCACCGACTCGGGCGTCAGGTCCACCGAGCCGCCGGCTGGGTCGGTGGGGAGCCAGCTGATCTCCGCGGCCACGCTTGTCGCGGGGCGGAGGCCGTCGACTGCCGCCAGTGCGTCGGCGAGTCTTCCGGCTAGCGAACGCGGATCGGTCACTGCCGCTCCACTTCGATGTCCAAAATGGACACTCGGACGGCGTCCACGGAGCGGCCGGTCTGTGCGAGGACTTCCCGGAACACGGCGCGTTGCACCGCACGGCCCACGGCGGCGGCCTGGTCGGCTCCCGAGATGATGACGTCCACCTCGACGGTCAGGCGGTCGTCGTGGGTGCGGACCCGGACGCCGTCGGCGGGGGCCGGTTCCAGACCCTTCCATCGTTGCCGGGCAGCGCGGGTCCAGGCGGTCGCCAAACCGCGCAGGCCGGGTTCCAGGCGCACTACTCCGGCGGTTTCGGCGGCCGCCTGCGCGGCGACGCTCGCGATCACCGGGGCGGCGATCACGTATTCGGCGGTCATTCCCCGTCCTCGTACACGTCTTCCACCAGCAGATCCAGGCTGACCAACGAAATACCCACCCGTGAGGTCGCGGCGGCGGACACCAGTTCTCGTACGCGGGCCAACGTGTCAGCGCCGCTCGTGTTCCCCAGGCGCGTCGTGAGGGTGAGTTCTACCTCGACCTGCGCGGCACCCGAGGGGTCGACACCGACCTTGCGCACCCGCACCCGGCGGGCGCGGACGTTGCCGGCGGAATCGGCCGCGTAGCGGAGCACGACGGCGACGGCTTGTTCGCTCACCTCGACGGAGCCCGGCTCGGACGCGGGGAGGTCCAGCATCTGGCCGCGGCGCACTTCGGCGCGGACGGCCGACATGATCCGGCCTACCAGGTCCGGCGGGGTCGGGTCCGGCTCGTCGATCAGCTCCTGGGTCGCCGAGCGCAGGGCCAGCAGGCTTTCCCTGGCGGTGCGGCAGTGGACGCAGTCGCGCTGGTGCTCGTCGGTCTCGTCCAGGTGCTCCCAGACCGTCTCCAGTTCCCGGCCGCACGGCAATTCGTAGTCCTGGTTCACCTCCACGGCTTCATCACCTCCGCCAGCTGCGCACGGGCCCGGGCGATGCGCCCCCGGACCGCGGTGGGGTTCGCGCCGACGATCTCGCTGATCTCGTCGTACGACCGGCCGTGCACCTCACGCAGCAGCCAGCACGCCCGCTGCTGCGGGGTGAGCGTCAACAGCGCCTCGTCGAGCGCCGCGAGCTGGCCGCTGACCTGCGCCGCGTGCTCGGGCTGGGTGTCGCGCCGCGGGGACTCGGCCAGGTCGAGGTCGACGTCGGCCTGCGGGCGGCGCGCCCGGATGACGTTGAGACAGCGGTTGGTGGTTCCGCGGTACAGCCAGCCGACGAACGCCTTGTCGTCGTTCAGCTGCGCCAGCTTCCGCCACGCGCCGAGAAACGCCTCTTGCACTACGTCCTCGGCGTCGCCGCGGTGGTGGAGCATTTTCAGGGCAAGCCGGAACATCGGGCCCTGATAACGCAGCACGAGCTGTTCGTACGCGCGCACGTCGCCGTCTCGCGCACGGCCGACGAGGGTGGCGTCGTCGAGCGGGACACTGGTCGTGGTCACGGCACCCCCTTCCGTCAGGGGGACACCGCGGAGCGGGCATTCGTCACGCACGCATTGTGAGTGACGGTGCTCACTTTCGCTCGGCTGAGCACTCAGCTGAGCCCGAGGTCGTCCTTGCTCAGCAGGTACCGGTACTCGAGCCCGGCCTTCTCGATGGCTTCCCGCGCGCCGGTGTCGCGGTCGACGACCGTGGCCACGCCGACGACAGTGGCCCCGCCCTCGCGCAGCGCCTCGACCGCGGTGAGCACGCTGCCGCCGGTGGTGGAGGTGTCCTCGACGGCCAGCACCCGCTGCCCGCGCACCTCCACGCCCTCGATCCGGCGCTGCATCCCGTGTTCCTTGATCGCCTTGCGGACGACGAACGCATCGAGCACCACGCCCTCCGCCGCGGCGGAGTGCAGCATCGCCAGCGCTACCGGGTCCGCGCCGAGGGTGAGCCCGCCCACCGCGACGTAGTCCCAGTCAGCGGTGAGCTGCCGCAGCAGCTTGCCGATGAGCGGGGCCGCCGCGTGCTGCAGGGTCGCCCGCCGGAGGTCGACGTAGTAATCGGCTTCCTTGCCCGAGGCCAACGTGACCTTGCCGTGCACGACGGCCAGTTCGCCGACCAGCCTGGCCAGTTCGAGCTTCGCAGTTTGATCCAACCCGGGGTACGCCACGGCCGAGAGTCTTACACACGCCACCGACAACTTCCGCGCGTCACTCCCCGGTCGCGACGGCGGTCACCGGACGCGTCCGCGTCGCCACCCATGCCGGGAGGACGGCGGCGATCAGCGCGAGCGCGACCGCGGTCGCGACGATCACCAGGTAGATCGACACTGGCCCGTCCGGCAGCACGCGGCCGGTCGCGACGAGACAGAACGGCACGATCGCGCCGGCCGACACCACGGTGCCCAGCAGGACGCCGATCGCCGCGATCAGGCCGCCCTCGCCCGCGGCCATCCGCAGCACCTGTCCTCGGGTGAAGCCGCCGAGCCGCTGCAGGCCGAACTCCCGCCGCCGTCGCGAAGTGGCCATGACCAGGGTGTTCACCACCGAGATCACCGTGTAGCCGACGATCATGCCGACCAGCAGGTAGTTCACCCACGCACCAGTCTCGTCGGCTTTGGCGTTCGCGGCGGCCAGCGTGGTGCGGTCGCCGACGGACACCGGGAAACCGGCGGTCGCGGCGGTCAGGCTGTGGGTCAGGCGGGCCTGGTCGACGCCGGGTGCGGCGCGGACGAGCACCTGCTTGGCGAGACCGGCGGTGGTGTGCCCGGCGAGCAGGTCGGCGGGCAGCAGGAGCTGTTCGGCCCCGGCCCGCTGATGCACGATCGCGACGATGCGAAGGGTCCGGTCGGTCCCGTCGCCGAGACGGAGCGTGACGGACTCGCCGACCGACCGGGATACCTCGGCGGTGTCCGGCAACGCGATCGTGTCACCGGTGAGGTCGGCGAGGTTGCCGCGGACGACGGTGGCGGCGGTGGTCGTCGCGTCGGTGAGGCCGAGCGCCGGGTAGCCCTTCTTGGTCTGGTTCTCGTCGAACGGCGCGGTGATGAACGCCCGGCTGCTGACGTACGTCGAGACCGCGGCGACGCCGTCCGCGTGCCGGACGCGGTCGATCGCTTCGGGAGAAACTCCAGTCGGGCCAGCGACAACCGCGTCGGCGCGGAGGTCTTCGGAGAAGGCTTGCGCGGAAGCGGCGGTAGTCGTGGTCTGCAGGTAGATGTTGGCGGTCGCGATGCCGACGGCGAGCATGATCGGCGTGACCGCGCCGGCCACGCGGGTGGCCGCGTTGCGCGTGTTGGTGATCGCCAGCCAGCCGGTGACGCCGCTGACCAGGCGCAACGGACCCTGCAACACGATCGCGGTCAGCTTCGTGACGCCCGGGCTGATCATCGCGACGCCGATCGCCCACAGCATCACCGCCGGGCCCGCCGTGCTCGCCGCGATGGGTCCCGTCATGACCGCGAGCGTCACGATGCCCAGCGCGGTCCCGCCGCCGAAGCACAGGATGGCCACGATCAGCCGCACCGGCGTCAGCCAGTGGCGGGGCACGGAGGCTTCGGCGAGCGCTTCGGTCGGCCGGATGCGACCGACGCGGAATCCGGCGACCAGCGCGGAAAGCCCGACCGCGAGCAGGGTCGCGCCCGCCGCGATGAGCATCGGAATCCAGCCCTGATGGAACTGCACGGCGGGCGAAATGAACCCGCCCGAGGTGAACTGCTCGAACAGCCATCCGCCGAACACCGGGCCCAGCGCGGCCGCGACTCCGGTCGCGAGCACGCCGATGACCAGCGCTTCTCCGAGCACCATGCGACGCAGCTGCCGAGGGTCGTGCCGATCGCCCGCAGCAGAGCCAATTCCCGCTGCCGCTGCCGCACCGACAGCATCAACGTGCTCGCGATGACGAACACTGCGACCGAAATGGACAGTCCACCCGCGACGCCGGACAACGGGATCAGCCGTCCGCCGCTCGCTTGCGCCTCCGGGAATTCGGCGAGGCCGCGCTCATCCCCAGTCAGCACGGAAACGCCCGAACCCAGCTGCAACGCGGTGGGATTGTCAGTGACGACACCGAAATAGTCGACCTTGCCGGGGTGTCCGGAGAGCTGGTCGGCCACGTCGTCCGCGAAGAACGCGTCAGGCTGATCACTCGTCCGCGCGACGCGGTATTGCCGCATCGTTCCTTGCACAGCAAGGTCAACGGTGGCTCCAGCCGACACGCCGGTAGCTGCGGGCAGCACGACTTCGTCAGCACGCGGAGCGGGGCCCGGCAACCGAGCCGATTCCCAGCCGTGCGCGGTCAGCGGCTGCTTCCCCAGCGATACCGGGAAGTTCACTGCGCCGACCACAGTGGACACTCCAGGCGTGGCCCGGATCTGGTCCGCCAGTGAACGGTCCAGCCGGACCCGCTCAGCCAGATTCACCGACTGCGTCTTGGGCTTGTCGGAATGCTTCTGAAGCTCGAAATCCTGTTGTCCGGCAACGACGGCCGACGTCCAGGCCAGCCGGTGCGGCGGCGTGGCGGACCGGATCCCGGTCTCCATCAGGCCGGCGCAGGCGGACACGATCACCGCGCCGAGGAACGCGGCCACGAACGCGGCGATGAACCCGCCGGTGCGGAAACGCAAGGTGCGCAAGGCAAGGCTGAACATCAGAACCCGCCCACCGGCATCCGGTCGGCCCACGCGCCGAGGTGCGTCATGCGTTCCGCGACCGCCGTCGCGGTCGGCCGGAGCAGCTCACCGGCGACGCGGCCGTCCGCGAGGAAGACGACCCGGTCCGCGTAGGACGCGGCGACCGGATCGTGCGTCACCATCACGACGGTCAGCCCGCCGCGCACCGATTCCGAAAGCAGGCCAAGGATTTCCCCGGCCGTGCGAGTGTCGAGCGCACCGGTCGGCTCGTCGGCGAACAGCACCGCCGGACGGCTGACCAGCGCGCGAGCGATCGCCACCCGCTGCTGCTGACCGCCGGACAGCTGGCCCGGCAGATGCTTGCGCCGGTCGCTCAGGCCGACGTGCCCGAGCATCTCGGCGACGCGGCGTCGGTCCGCCCGACGTCCGGCCAGCCGCAGCGGCAGCACCACGTTCTGCTCGACGGTCAGCGAAGGCAGCAGGTTGAACGCCTGGAAGACGAACCCGACCTTGTCCCGGCGCAGTTTCGTCAGCTGGGTCTCGGAGAGGGTGCCCAGTTCCTGGTCGTCGAGCAGCACCGAACCGCTGGTCGGCCGGTCGAGTCCGGCCGCGCAGTGCAGGAACGTGCTCTTGCCCGAGCCCGACGGGCCCATCACCGCGGTGAACCCGCCGCGCGGAAAGGACAGGCTCACCCCGTCCAGTGCCGTGACCCGGCCGTACTCCTTGCGGACGGATTCGAGCCGCACCGCTTCCCCAGTCGCCATGGGGAAAACGCTATGGGCTGGCGCGGGAAAACACCCTGGGGCACACCTGCCGGGACGGGGTAGGGCTGTCCCTACCCCTCAGGTGCGGCGGCGGTTGCCGAACCCGCCGGCGAGCTTGCGCAGCACCGGGCGCGGCAGCAGTCCGCCGAGGCCGACCAGGGCTTTGTACTGCAGGCTCGGCACCGAAATCACCTTGCCGCGACGCAGGTCAGCGAGCGCTTCGTCGACCACCTGGGCCACGTCGAGCCAGAACGCCTTCGGACCCTCTCGCCGCAGGCCAGCACGCTCGTGGAATTCGGTGTAGGTGAAGCCGGGGCACAGCGCCATCATCCGCACGCCCGCCGGGAGCGACATCGCGATGCCCTCGGTGAACGACGTGACCCAGTTCTTGCTGGCGGTATACGTCGAGCCGCGTCCCGAAAAGAAGCCAGCAACACTGCTGACATTAATAACGTCGCCGCGGCCGCGTTCGACCATGCCGGGCAGTACCGCCCTGGTCAGCTGCAGGACAGCGGTCACGTTCACGTCGAGCTGACGCTGCAGCTCGTCCGCCGGAATCTCCCAGAACTCGCCGCTCAGCCCGAAGCCGGCGTTGTTGACCAGCAGGTCGACCGGCTGGGTTTCGAGCAGCTCAGCGACCCGGCGACGGCCGTCCACTTCGGACAGATCGGCGGACAGCACGGTCACCTCGACGCCGTGCCGCGCGCGCAGCTCCTCGGCCTGCGTGTTCAGCCGCTCCTCGTCGCGGGCGACCAGCACGAGGTCGTGTTTCTCGGCAGCGAGCCGGCGGGCGAATTCCGCGCCGATGCCCGCGGTGGCTCCGGTGATCACAGCAGTGGTGGTCATGTGGGTGAAGCTACCCGTTTTTCAGCTGCGTTTGCGCTGGTGGCGCAGTATGGTCCGGCACATGGGCAAGCACACCAAGCGGACGCCCGGATATTTGCCCCGGATGGCCGCCGGTGCGGCGCCCCTCGCTCTGCTGCTCGCCGGCCCGGCTTCGGCGCTGGCGGACACCCCGCGCGGGGGACTGCCGCTCGACCTGCACCAGCACGGTTCCTCCTCCGACCTCCAGTTCACCCGCGACGAGACGATCGCGACGCGCGACCTGCCTGCGTCCGCCGCGTCGAACCTGAGCCAGACGCTCGACCAGGACACCGCCGGCCAGTCCCAGACCCACGACCTGCGCCTCGGCGCGCCGGGCCGCGCGTTCACCGGCAACGACCTCGACGTGCACCACACCCGGCCGTTCGACGACGCGCACGTCGCCGGTCTGGACCAGTCGATGCGGCACGGCGTCCAGCTGCCCCACGGCGTCGACGCGCTCTCCAGCAGCAAGACCGGGGCCGAGACCGGTTTGGCCGGGCGGTTCTCCGGCGACCTGATGAGCGGCACCCGCGTCGAACGCACGTCGGCCGATGCCGTCGACCTCGGCCCGGCGGGTTCGGTGGTCGCGAACTCGGACGAAAGCATGCTCGGCCAGTTCACCGGCACGCTCGACGTGGCGCGGCTGGAGTCGACCGAACGCCACAGCGTGTCCGGCGACCTCGGCCCGGTGCACGCGCTGGCGGCCACCAGCCAGTCGACCGCCGAGCGCACGGACCGCTTCCACGGCGAGCTGTCCGCGGCGGACATCGCGGCGGCGCGGGCGAGCAGCGGTTCTACTCTGGGTATTCCGGTTACGCGGAGCCAGCATGTAAGCACCGAAGTGCTGGGCAATCCGGTCATCGACAACGGATGGACAGTTTCCGGGCCGCCGTTCACCTTCTCGCCCGGCTAAGTTCACAGCCCCGGCTTGTCCGGTTCCGGAAACCGAGTCCGGACCGTTCCCGGATCGTGAAATCGCCCGCCAGACGAGCCGTCGCGGACCAGCCAGCTTCACCCGTTCGCCGTAAGGATGGCCGGGTTTCCTTCACCCACCGTGGTTATTCGCGGCGGGAATCCCGGTTCGACCAGGTGGGTCCGCCCCCGGGAGAGTCCCCAGCGGGAAGCCCACATCCGCTTGGATAGCCTGCGGGGCGTGGTCGACCTCGAATCCGTAGCCGCCGAAAAGGCGTCGCCGACAGCTATCGGCACGAGCCAAGCCGGGCGCCGGGCGCGGTTGCTCGCTGCGGTTTTCGGAATCGCTGGCGCGATCCTCGCGATCGCGGTCCCGTTCCTGCCCGTCACGCTTGAGCAAACCACCCTCGACTGGCCGACCGCCCAGGGCACCAGAGCGGTGTCCGCCCCGCTGACCGCGCAGGCGCCGATCTCGCTCGACGCGAAGGTTCCGTGCGCGACCGCGCGGGCCCTGGACGCGCGCACTGACGGCAGCGCCGTGCTGTTCAGCACGAACCCGCCCAACTCCGGCATCGGCGTCGTCACCGGCATGGCCCTGCAGGTCGGCGACGGCAAGCTCACGCTCTCTTCACAGGGCCAGCAGCTCGGCGACGCGCCGCTCGGCGAGGGCGACTGCACGATCGCCGTGCACAGCGACGCGAAGCACACCACCGCGTCCGTCGGCGGGACCCGGCTGGCCGATTCCACCGACGACCGCCGCCCGCAGCTCACCGGGTTCTACTCGGACCTCACCAATCAGGACGACACGCAGGGTCTCTCGGTTTCCGCGCAGGTCGACAACCGCTGGGCCAGCACCGCGACCGGCATCAAGCTGGCCGCGATCGTGCTGTCGGTGCTCTGCTTCATCGGCGCGATCCTCGCGCTGTACCGCCTGGACCGGCTTTCCGGCCGCCGCGCGCCCCGGTTCGCCGCGCGCGGCTGGTGGAAGCTGAAATTCCTGGACGTCGCCGTGCTCGGCACGCTCGTCGTCTGGTGGCTGATCGGCGCGATGACCGCCGACGACGGCTACTTCACGACCATGGCGCGCATCCGCGGCGACGCCGGTTATATCGGCGAGTACTACCGATGGTTCGCCGCTCCGGACGCGCCGATGGCGTGGTTCGTCGATGTCTACGCGGCAATGGCCAAGGTCAGCTCGCTCACCCCGTGGATGCGGTTGCCGTCGCTGCTCATGGGTGTCGCGTGCTGGATGCTAATCAGCCGCGGCGTGCTGCCCCGGCTCGGCAAACAGGTCCGGACCAGCAGCGCGGCCGGCTGGGCGGCGGGCGCGGTCTTCCTCGCGTTCTGGCTGCCTTACGACAACGGCCTGCGCCCGGAGAACATCGTCGCGCTGCTGTCGCTGATCACGATCTGCACGGTCGAACGCGCGGTGGCGACCCGGCGGCTCGGCCCGGCGGCGATCGGGCTGACCGTCGCGGCGCTGTGTGTCGCGGTCAATCCGCACGGGCTGATGGCCGTGCTGCCGTTCGTGGTCGGGCTGAAGCCGCTGGCGAAGATCGTGCTGCGGCACGCCCGCCAGTTCGGCTGGGTGCCGGTGCTCGCGCCGATCGCCGCCGCCGGGCTGGTGATCCTCGCGCTGATCTTCTGCGACCAGACGCTGCGCGGCGCGCTCGAATCGGTGCGGTTGCGGTCGTCGCTCGGCCCGACCGGCTCCTGGTACGACGAGCTGGACCGGTACTCGATGCTGTTCAGCAACGGCCCGGACGGCTCCATGACGCGCCGGTTCCCGGTGCTGCTGATCTTCCTCTGCCTGGCGACCTGCGCGGTCGTGCTGCTGCGGCGCGGGAACATCCGCGGCGCGGCGCTCGGCCCGAGCCGACGGCTGCTCGGCATCAGCGCACTGTCCTTTGTGGTCCTCGCGGTGGCTCCGACCAAGCACACGCACCACTTCGGCATGCTCGTCGCGGTCGGCGGGCCGCTCGCCGCGCTCACCGCGTTGTCGACCAGTACGACTGTGTTGCTCTCGCGCCGCAACCGCGCGGCGTTCTTCGCCGGGCTGATGGTGATCGTCGCGCTGGCCTCCACCGGGCCGAACGCCTGGTGGTACGTCTCGGCGTGGGGCGTGCCGTGGTTCGACCTGCCGCCGCAGGTGTTCGGCATCAAGCTGAGCACGATGGCGCTGGTCGCGGCGGCGGTCGCGCTCGCGATCGCGGCGATCGAGCACATGAAGCACAACGAGCACGAACCGTTCGTGCCGCCCGCGCCGGTGGCGAAGTCCGACCTGGAAAACCGCGGCCGGGCGCTGCGGCTCGGGCTCGCGCCGCTGTCGACGGTGTGCGCGATCCTGGTGCTGTTCGAGATCGGCAGCATCGCCAAGGGCATCCAGAAGCGCTGGGACACCTACAACATGGGGGCGGACAACATCCGCCAGCTGGCCGGGCAGAGCTGCGGGCTGTCCGACTACATCAAGGTCGAGCGCGACCCGAAGGCCGGGCTTCTCGAAGCCGCGCCGCAGCAGCCGCGGACCGCCGCGCCCGGCTGGCAGGCCCCCGCCGAGTACCGGACCAACCCGAACGACTGGCTCACCAGCACCCAGCAGGGCTTCGTCACCAACGGCGGGATGCCGTCGGACGACAAGTGGAAGCCGCCGTACGACTTCGGCAAGGACGGCGCGCCGATCTGGGGCAGCTACCACAAGTCCGGCGACGGCGCGGGCGACCTGCGCACCCAGTGGTACTCGATCCCGGAGCGGGCGCGCGACGGCTCGGTGCCGGTCGTGGTCTCCCTCACCGGCAAGGCCGAGGACCCGAACTCGCTGACCGCCGAATTCGGCAAGAACACCCCCGCCGGGTTCGAGGTGGTCAGCCGCGAAAAGCTCGAAGCCAAGAAGAAGAACACCGAATGGCGGGACGCGCGGGTCAGCGTGCCCGCGGGCGCTGACCAGGTGCGGATCGTGGCGAAGGGCCGCGGGCTCGGCAGCGACGGCTGGTTCGCGTTCAGCGCGCCGCGGGCGCCGAAGATCGCGAAGATGACCGACGTGGTCGGGAAGGACCCGGTGTTCCTGGAGTGGGCCGCCGCGGCGCAGCACCCGTGCTTGCGGCCGTCGTCGATCCACAACGGGATCGCCGAGGTGCCGAAGTACCGGATCAGCGCTGGTGACGACCTCCGGACGGTCGGCCGGTACTGGTCCTCGCCGGCAGGCGGCGGGCCGTTCGTGTGGATGGACGCGTCGACCCAGATGCAGACGTTGCCGACGTATCTGGAAGGCGACGTCGATCGGGACTGGGGATCGTTGTACGAGGTGAAGCCCGAGGTCTCGAACGCGCTTCCGGCTTCGGCGGCGTTGCATCAGCAGTCGGTGACGCATTCCGGGCTGTGGTCGCCGGGGCCGCTGGCCAAGCCTGCCAACCCGACTGGCGAATCGTAATTTCGTGAGGGGAACCCTGAGGTCAGGGTTCCCCTCACGGACGTTTAGCCGCGGTATCGGGTGAACTGCTCGTTCATGATCAAGAACGCGCCGAGCCCGTGGAAGTCGTTGGTCAGCCGCTTCCGCGCGAAGTAGAACTGCAGGTCGCCGACGTTCGTGCCCTCGCAAATATCGGCGATGTTCGTCAGCCCGTCGGACCCGACGGACACCTTCTGCAGAACCCCGGCGTACCCGCGCTGCGCGACCTGGGCGTAGGAAGCGGGCAGGTAGCCACGCTCGATCGCCCGGGAGACGGTGAAGGCGTACATCGACGACGCGGACGTCTCCAGCCAATTCCCTTCGTCCCCGCCGTGGTCGACCACCTGGTACCAGCGGCCAGTCCGCTTATCCTGGAACCGGCGGTACCCGTCGGCGAGGAATCTGACGATCTCGATCAGCTCCGGTCGTCGCGGATGGTCGGCGGGCAGCACCTCGAGGATGTCGATCGCCGCCATCCCGAACCAGCCGATCGCGCGGGCCCAGTGGAAGCTGGAGTGCTTGCCCGGCCCGGTCGCCCACGGCTGGGTGCCGGTTTCGTCGTAGGCGTGGTAGATCAGGCCCTTCGCGGGTTCCTTGAGGTGTCCGAAGTAGACGGACAGATTCTTGGCGGACTCCTCGTAGCAGTACTTCGGATCGTTGAAAACCTTGCCGTACAAGGCGAGGAACGGCTGAGCCATGTACACCCCGTCGCCCCACAGCTGACCCTTGCGGCTGACCGCGTGCCACATCCCGCCGTCGCTGGTGCGCGGGTAGGTCTCGAAGCGCTTGCGGATCTGGTCGGCGGCTTTGCGGTACTTGGCGTTGCCGGTTTCGTTGTACAGCAACGGAAGCATCTGGCCGGCGCGCATCGAGTCGAGGCTGGTGAAGCTGTTGGAGATGCCGTCGTCGGTGATGAACCGGTCGTACCAGGCCACGACGTAGTCGAGGTATTTGCGTTCCTTGGTGCGGCGGTAGAAGAGGTACTGGCCGTAGAAGTAGAGGCCGAGCGGGTAGCTCCAGCCGCCGATGGACGACGGGGTGTAGCGCTTCATGGTGGAGTCGATGACGGCGCGGGACCAGTCGCGCGCCTGAAGTGCCGCCGCGGTCCCGGGCAGCGCGAGCGCTCCGAGCGTCGCCGCGGTCCCAGCCAGTACCGATCTCCTCGACACGGACATGCCGGTGTCCTTCCTGCTGTCGGCGGCGGCGGGAAAGGGGTCACCCGACCTCTACCCGGTGCCGGACGGCTCCGGCAAGGATCCTGTCCGGGGATGTCCGCTGGTTTCGCTGGATAGGCGCAGCCGGGCCCTCGGTCAGCGGGAAGTCGTCCGGAATGGACACCCGAACCCGGCGATTAGCCGATTTGTCGACCTGACCTGGCCGGTTCCGGCCAAACGGGGCGCGCCGACACGGTGCGGCCGTCCCGGGAGCGGGGCCCGGCAGCGATACCCTGACCGGCGTGGGTATCTCGGCGTGGATCTGGTTCGTCATCGCCGCCGTCGCGCTGGTGGCGGGGCTTGGCCTGCTCTTCGCGGACCGGGCCAGGGAAGGCTCGCGCAACCGTGAACGGCAGCGCTGGGCCCAGTTGCGCGGGTGGCAGTTCGTGGAAGAGGACGAACGGCTGCCCCGGCAGTGGTCGGGGGCGCGATCGGCTACTTCGGCGCCGACGCGGCGGTGAACGTCGTCGCGGGCTCCACCTTCACCTCCGACGGCCGCCGTCCGGTGTTCATCTTCGACATCGAATCCCAGGGCCAGGTGCCCGCGGTGGTCGTGGCCGTGCGCTGCAACAAGACGCACCGGGTGCCGGTCGAGATGTGGCTGTCGAGCGTGCCGTTCCAGCGCGAGAACATGCCGGAGATGCTCGGCCCGATCGGCCAGCGCTACGCCTTCGCGGACGACTCCGAGGGTGCCCGCCAGGTCATCACCCAGGACCTGGTCGACGCGGCCGACCAGCTCGGCGGCGACGTCGGGGTGGCCTGGCTGGAGAACGAGTGGGTGCTGGCGAGTGTGGTGCCGGGTGCCGGACCGTCGCGGCTGGAGCGGCTGCTGCGGGATCTGGGCGAGATCGCGGACATCGTGGACCCGTTCGACGAGGACTACGACTCGAACCGCACCTGGACGCCTGCCGCGGGCACTCCGACCAGCGCGCCATCCCCGGCGGACACCCAGGCGACCCGGCCGGTCGACCCCCGCGCGGTCGAGACGTCGGCTCCGTCCCCGGCGGACACCAGGATGACGGAGCGGCAGCCTTCACCGCCCGCGCCGCGGACTCCGCCGGGCCGGGGTGAGGTTCCGCCTCCTCGGCCGGTGGAATCGGATCGTCCTGAGGATGCTTCTTCCTGATGTGAAAACCGCCCGGCCGCAGTCAGCGGCCGGGCGGTTTTTTGTGTGGCGACCTGCGTCAGGTCAGACCCGCGACACCTTCAGCGTGTCCCCGGTCTCCAGCTCCGGCAGGTCCACCTTCACGGTGTCCCCGTCCCGAACCTCACCCGACAGCAGCTGCTTCGCCAGCTGGTCCCCGATCGCCGACTGCACCAGCCGGCGCAGCGGGCGCGCGCCGTAGATCGGGTCGAAGCCGTTCAGTGCCAGCCATTCCCGGGCGCCGTCGGTCACCTCGAGGTGCAGGCGGCGCTGGGCGAGGCGCTTGGCGAGCCGGGCGACCTGGATGTCCACAATGGACGTCAGCTGCTCGGTGCCCAGCGCGTGGAACACCACGATGTCGTCCAGCCGGTTCAGGAACTCCGGCTTGAACTGGCGCTGCACGACCTCCATCACCGCGTCGCGGCGCTGGCGTTCGTCGAGTGCCGGGTCCGCGATCGCCTGCGAGCCGAGGTTCGACGTCAGGATCAGGATGGTGTTGCGGAAGTCCACCGTCCGGCCCTGGCCGTCGGTCAGCCTGCCGTCGTCGAGGACCTGCAGGAGCACGTCGAACACGTCCGGGTGCGCCTTTTCGACCTCGTCCAGCAGCACCACCGTGTACGGGCGGCGCCGGACGGCCTCGGTGAGCTGGCCGCCCTGGTCGTAGCCGACGTAACCCGGGGGAGCACCGACCAGGCGAGCCACCGAGTGCTTCTCGGAGTACTCGCTCATGTCGATCCGCTGCATCGCGCGTTCGTCGTCGAACAAGAACTCCGCCAGCGCCTTCGCCAGCTCGGTCTTGCCGACGCCGGTCGGGCCGAGGAACAGGAACGAGCCGGTCGGCCGGTCCGGGTCCGCCACGCCTGCCCGTGCGCGCCGCACGGCGTCCGCGACGACCTGGACTGCCTGGTCCTGGCCGATGACGCGGCGGTTCAGCTCCTCCTCCATCCGGAGCAGCTTGCCCGTCTCGCCTTCCAGCAGACGTCCGGCGGGGATGCCGGTCCACGCGCTGACCACGTCGGCGACGTCGTCCGCGCCCACCTCTTCCTTCAGCATGACGTTCTGCTTGCTGGCCTCGTTCGCGGCCATCGCGGCCTCGAACTCCTTCTCCAGCACCGGAATCCGGCCGTAGCGCAGCTCGGCGGCCTTGCCGAGGTCACCGTCCCGCTCGGCGCGTTCGGATTCGCCGCGCAGTTGCTCCAGCTGCTCCTTCAGCTCACGGACGGTCTCGATCGAGCCCTTCTCGTTCTGCCAACGAGCGGTCAGCGCGGTGAGTTCCTCGCGCTTCTCGGCCAGCTCGGCACGCAGTGCGGTGAGCCGTTCGAGGGAAGCGGCATCGTCCTCCTTGGACAGTGCCATCTCCTCGATCTCCATACGCCGCACGGCCCGCTCGACCTCGTCGATCTCCACCGGACGCGAGTCGATCTCCATGCGGATCTTCGACGCGGCCTCGTCGACCAGGTCGATCGCCTTGTCCGGCAGGAACCGCGCGGTGATGTAGCGGTCCGACAGCGTCGCGGCGGCGACCAGCGCGGCGTCCGTGATCCGGACACCGTGGTGCACCTCGTAACGCTCCTTCAGCCCGCGCAGGATCGCGATGGTGTCCTCCGGCGACGGCTCGCCGACCAGCACCTGCTGGAAACGCCGCTCCAGCGCCGGGTCCTTCTCGATGTGCTGGCGGTACTCGTCGAGCGTGGTCGCGCCGACCATCCGCAGCTCACCGCGAGCCAGCATCGGCTTGATCATGTTGCCCGCGTCCATCGCGCCCTCGCCGGTCGCGCCCGCGCCGACGATGGTGTGCAGCTCGTCGATGAACGTGATGACCTCGCCCGCGGAATCGGTGATTTCCTTGAGGACAGCCTTCAACCGCTCTTCGAACTCGCCGCGGAACTTCGCGCCGGCGACCATCGACCCGAGGTCGAGTGCGACGACTCGCTTGCCGCGCAACGATTCCGGCACGTCGCCCGCGACGATCCGCTGGGCGAGGCCCTCGACGATCGCCGTCTTGCCGACGCCCGGTTCGCCGATCAGCACCGGGTTGTTCTTGGTACGCCGGGAAAGCACCTGCACGACGCGGCGGATCTCGGTGTCCCGGCCGATGACCGGGTCAAGCTCGCCCGCGCGCGCCCGCTCGGTCAGGTCGACGCCGTACTTCTCCAGCGCCTTGAACGTGCTTTCGGGGTCCGCGCTGGTGATCCGGGCCGACCCGCGCACCTTCGCGAACGCCTCGCGCAGCGCGTCCGGCGTGGCACCGTGCCGCTTGAGCAGGTCCGCGACCTGCGCGCCCTCGGTGGCGAGGCCGACGAGCAGGTGCTCGGTCGACACGTACTCGTCGCCGAGTTCGGTGGCCAGCTTCTGCGCCTGCGTGAGCGACTTGACCGCGGGCGAGTCGAACTGCGGGGTCGACACGGTCGCGCCGGTCGCCGACGGCAGCGCGTGAATGATCGGCTCGAGTTCCTTGTGCACCGTCTCCGGGTCCGCCCCGACCGCGGTCAGCAGCGGTGCGGTGGTCCCGTCACCCTGCGCCAGCAGGGCGCCCAGCAAATGGGCGGCCGACACGTGCGGGTTGCCGGCCACGGTGGCCGCCTGCGCCGCGGACGAGATCGCCTGCTGGGTCTTCGTGGTCGGGTTGAAAGCGTCCATCCCTCACCTCATGCGTTCGTGGAAATACCTGGTGACAGGCCCGACCAAGGCCCATCGACAGGTATAACGTCAGCAAAGTTGAGTCTGTTCCGCTCAACTCTGAATTGGTGCCACCGCAGCCGCGGGCAGCCTCGGTCCCAGCCTGCCGAGCCCGAGCGCGGCGAGGCAAGCGCAACCCCCGACCAGAACCCAGGGTAACCATGCCGCCACGGAGAACAACGACACCACCGCCGGAGCGAGCACCTGAGCCACAGTGAACGCGTATTGGAACGCGGCGAGGTAACGGCCCTTCGCTTCGGGCGGCGCGGCGGCCTCGGCGAGCGCGCCGGAGCGTGGGCCGAACACCAGGTCACCGGCGGCGAAGAAGAGCGTGGCGGCCAGCAGATACGGCACTTGCCAGCTTCGCGGCACCAGCAGCACGCCGACGCTCGCCAGGCACCACGCGGCGAACAACGCGGACCCGGCCCGCATCGCGCTGATCCGGCTGAGCCCGCGCGTGAGCCGCAGCGCGACCGTGCCGCCGGCACTGGTCAGCACGGTCAGCAGGAACAGGATCGCGCCGGGCAGCCACGTCGGCGCGTGCAGCCGGTCGAGCACGAACACCGGCGTGCCGATGAGGAAGAAATCGAGCGACAACCCGAACAGGCCGCTCAGCAAGATCAACGTCAGGTACGGACGGTTGCGCAGCACTCCGCTTCGGACCCGGACCGCGGGCGGGAACCGGCGGCCGGGAGGGATGAACGCCGCGACGAGGCCCGCCGCCGCCAAGAACGTAAGGACGTCCACGACGAGCGCGACGCCGTAGCCGCGATCGCCGAACCAGGTGAGCAGTGCGGACGACATCAGCCCGCCGAGTCCGAAACCGCCCGCGCGCACCATCCCGACTTCGGCGAACGGCCGGTCCTTCGGCACGTCTCCGGCGACTTCGGAGATGAGCGCGAACAGGCAGCTGTAGAACAATTGTTGCCCGGCACCAAGCATGATGGCGGCCACCACAACGCCGCCGATGCCGTGCGCGAACAGATACGCGCTGATTCCGGCAGCCTGCAACAGTTGCGCCGCGAGAACTCCGGTTCTCGGACCGGCGCGGTCCACCAGCCGCCCGGCGAGCGGTGGCATCAAAAGCCCTGCCGTGGTGCCCAAAGTCACCGCTGTGCCCGCTTCGACGAGCGGGACACCGATCACCCGCGTCACGTAAAGCAGTGCGAGCGGAAGGAAAAGTCCGGAACCGAAGTTGTCGATCCCCATAGCCAGCAACATCGCGACCCTGCTTCGCGTCACATATTCGACGCTACCTCCGGGGAAGGGGGACGAGGCAGGGCCGGGAGGGCGCATCGCTCGGCGGCAAATGCCACTCCCAGTAGAAAGCTCGTGAGTGTCTATCGCGGTTCTAACCGCGATAAACACTCACGAGCCCCTTTAGTCGACGCTAAGTGTTCCTTGGTGCCTAACGAACTCTCGCTCCACGGCTTCGCTCAACTCGACATCGTGCTGTGCCGCGGCACCGTCCCCAACGGTCATCGGCTCCGCGTGCGGCGTGTATCCGTGTGCAGACACAGTGAGCGTGTAGGCGCCCGGTTCGATTCCCGTGAATCGGTACGTGCCGTCGCCGCCTGCAATGTGCGTTGCAGTAACAGTGCCCAGGCGATCGGTAAGCGTCAGCACCGCGCCTGCGACGGCGGCGTGTCGCCCGGCTGCGCGTACACGGCCCGAGATAGCGCCCTGACTGTCCAACAGCAAGTCGTGCCAACGCGCATTGCCGTTAAGTCGCACTGTCGACACCGCGGGCCGCGTCGAACCCGCTGTCGCGAGAAGCACGTGCTCGCCCGCAGTGTTCGCCGACAGTTCGTACGCGCCGGTACGTCCCGTACGGCCAACGTCGACCTGACGCCCGGCCATGTCGGTGAGCGTGAGCACGACACCGGACACGGGCTGACCGTTCGCGTCGAGAACCCGGCCACGCAACACAGTGGTCACCTCGACCGGCGCTTCGACCACGGAGACAGCCTCGGCCGAAACAGCAGCGGGAGCCGGGGCTGGCGCGTCCGCGTCGAGCGTCCGGCGCAGCGGCACCTCCTTGATGAACAGCACCGCGAGGAAGGTGACCACGGCGATGCAGCCCGCGACAAAGAACACCGTGCCGGTCGCGTCGCCGAAAGCTCCGCGCACCACCGGCTGCAGCGCTGGCGGGAGCGAGTTGATGGCGAACGTGCCGCCGCCACCGGAAACCGCGCCGCCGCTGTGAATCCCCATGTGCGACAGGGAGTTCGCGATGTTCGTGGCCACCCGCGCGGACAGCACCGCGCCGAGCGCGGACACGCCCGCCGCGCCGCCGAGCGACCGGAAGAACGTGACGACCGAGGACGACGAACCGATGTCCTTCATCGCGACCGTGTTTTGGACTACCAAAACCAGGTTCTGCATCAGGAAGCCCAGTCCGAGGCCGACCAGCGCGAGGTAGACGCCCATCAGCGTCAGATTCGTCGCGTGGTCCACCGTCGAAAGCAGGAACAGCCCGGCCAGCAGCGAAACCCCGCCAGCGATCATGAACGGCTTGGTGCGCCCGGTCCGGGAAATGACCTGCCCGGCTCCAGTCGACGCGATCGCGAGGCCCAGCACCATCGGCAGCGTCATCAGACCGGCGTGCGTGGGCGAGAACCCGCGCGCGATTTGGTAGTACTGGCCGAGGAAGACCGAGCCGCCGAACATCGCGGTGCCGACCGCCAGCGAGGCGAGCACGGACAGCGTGAAAGTGCGGTTGCGGAAGAGCCGCAGCGGAACCACCGGCTCCGCGACCCGCGATTCGACGAACACCGCCAGCGCCAGCGCGACAATCGCCCCGCCGACGTACGCGACGCTCGACCACGAAACCCACCCGAAGCTGCCGCCCGCCAGCGAAACCCAGATCAGCAGCAGCGCGACGCCGCCGACCAGCAGGGTCGCGCCCAGCCAGTCGATCCGCACCTTGCGCTTGAGCACCGGCAGCTTCAGCGTCCGGCCGAGCACGATGAACGCGACGACGGCCAGCGGCACGCACACCCAGAAACACCAGCGCCAGCCGAGCGGCGAGTCGACGATCAGCCCGCCGATCAACGGGCCGGACACGGTCGCGACGGCGAATACCGCGCCGGTGTAACCGGTGTAGCGGCCCCGGTCGCGCGGGGCGATCATCGCCGCGATGACGACCTGGATCAGCGCTTGCAGCCCGCCGAGCCCGATGCCCTGCAGCGCGCGGTAGGTGATCAGCTCGGGCATCGACTGCGCGATCCCGCCCAGCGCCGAACCGGCGGTGAAGACGACGATCGCGATTTGGTACAGCAGTTTCTTGCTGAACAGGTCGGAGAGCTTGCCCCAGATCGGGGTGGTGGCGGTCGAGGTCAGCAGGGTCGCGGTGACGACCCAGGTGTACTCGCTTTGCGAACCGTGCAGATCGGCGAGGATCGTCGGCAGCGCGTTGGACACGATGGTCGACGACAGCAACGCCACGAGCAGGGCCAGCAGCAGCCCGGTGAACGCCTTGAGGATCTCCCGGTGCGTCATCGGCTGCCCGGATGCGGTGGTTTCCACTTTTCGCTACTTCACTTTCCCGCGTGCGGGGCCTGGCCGGCGCAGTACCCGGACGGGCCGAGCGTCGCGCGCAGACCTTCGTTCAGTTCGGCGAGCTGGGACGTGAGGCCCTCGATCCGGGCCTCGTCCCATCCGCCCAATGCCGTCTCGAAGAACTCGAGATACTGCTTGCGCCACAGTTCGAGGCGCTCGAGGCCGGCCTCGGACACGCTGATCAGCGACGCGCGCCCGTCCTCGGGGGCGGGACGGCGCTGGATCAGCCCGGCGGCCTGCAACTGGGCGATCTGCCTGCTGATCACCGAAAGGTCGACGAGCCTGCGCTTGGCGACCTCGGACGGGCGGGCCTCACCGTGCTTGGCGAGGTCGGACAGCAGCATCGCCGAGGCCGGGTGCAGCCCCGGCTCGTTCTGCCACGCCTGCATGATCCACAGGTGCTGGAGCTGGGCGGACGCCTTCAGTTCCCGCAGCAGTTCGAGCCGCACATCGTCGCCGACGCTCATGGTTCCTCCTGGGCCCCTGCCCACTTGCTTGTATTCTACAAGTTTAGACACCGAAGGTTGCGTAGGGCAACTATCTAATCGGTGAGCTGCCCCACGTCCCGACCGGCCGGTAACCCGACCGGAGCAACGATGCGGGCAATCCGCCTCAGTGCGGCTACTCTGCGGACCAGACGTCCCGCGATGCCGACGCGGCGAGCACGTCCAAGGACAACGAGGAGCAGGAGTGGCGAATTCCCCCGCGCGGACGCGCGAGCCGAATCCGACAACCGCGACCGCCCCGCGCCCGTGACCGTTCCCTCCCAACCCCCGGCCTCCGGTCCCGACCCATGAACGACGACAGCCCGATGACAGCCGATTCGATCAGCCCGCTCCCGCGCACGTCCGCCGCGCCCCGGCAGGCGCCCGCGGCCGTCGTCGCGATGGTGCGGCTCATCCGCGACACCTGGGCCAAATCGGAGCCGTACGCGCCGGAGATCTCCCAGTTCTTCTACGGGATGCTGTTCACCCTCGCGCCCGCCACGCGCGATTTCTTCCCGATCAACATGGAGGTGCAGGGCGGGCGGATCATCCGCGCGCTGGCCCGCGTCGTGCAGATGGTGGACCGGCCGGACGATCTGCTGCCGTTCCTGCGCCAGCTCGGCCGCGACCACCGCAAGTTCGGCGTGGCCCCCAAGCACTACGAGGCCGTCGGCACCGCGCTGCTGGCCGCGCTGAAGAACCACCTCGGCCCGGACTGGACGCCGGAGGTCGAGCGCGCGTGGGCGGAGGCGTTCACCATCGTCGCGCGCGCGATGCAGGAGGCCGCGGCGGCGGACGAGAACCCGGCGTCGTGGTCGGCCACCGTGGTCGAGCACCGGCGGCTCACCTGGGATCTCGCGCTGGTGCGGGTGATCCCGGACCAGCCGGTGCCGTACTCGCCGGGCCAGTACATGAGCGTCGAGGTGCCGCAGCGGCCGCGGTTGTGGCGGTACCTGTCGCCGGCCAACGCGCCGCGCGAGGACGGCGGCATCGAGTTCCACGTGCGCGCGGTCGACGGCGGCTGGGTGTCGCGGGCGATCGTGAGCCACACGCAGGCGGGCGACGTCTGGCGGCTCGGCCCGCCGCTGGGCCGGATGACCGTCAACCGCGAGCAGTCGCGCGGCGTGCTCATGGTGGCGGGCGGCACCGGGGTCGCGCCGCTGCGGGCGATCCTCGACCACCTCGCGCTGTGGGGCGAGAACCCGAAGACCCGGCTGTTCTACGGCGGGCCGACCCGGGAAGACCTCTACGACCTCGAAGAACTGCGCGCGCTCGCGGCGACCAACCCGTGGCTCACCATCACCCCGGTCGTCGAGCGCGGCGACCACCTGCCCGGCTGCGAACACGGCACCCTCGCCGAGGCGGTCACGCGGTACGGCGCGTGGCCGGACCACGACATCCTGGTGTCCGGTTCGCCGGCGATGATCCGCGCGACGGTGTCCCGGATGCTGGTCGCCGGAAGCGCGCTGGACCAGATCCAGTACGACCCGTTCACCGCGGACTGAGGCGGTTCTCAGCTCGCGCGATTAGGGTCGGTGCCATGGACATCCGGATTCCGGTGGCGGACGGGGACATCGGCGGCTACCTGGCGGTGCCGTCCGGCGACGGGCCGTTCCCGGCCGTCGTGCTGATCCACGACGTACTCGGGCTGAACCAGGACGCGCGCGAGATCACCGACCGGTACGCGGCCGCGGGCTATCTCGCGCTGAGCCCCGATCTGTACTCGCGCGGCGGCATGATCCGCTGCGTGAAGCGGACCTTCCAGGACCTGTTCGCCCGCGAGGGCCGGGCGTTCGCGGACATCGAGGCGGCGCGGGTGCTCGTCGCCGGACGGGAAGACGCGACCGGCAAGGTCGGCGTCGTCGGGTTCTGCATGGGCGGCGGGTTCGCGTTGGTGGCCGCCTCCCGGGACTTCGACGCTTCCGCGCCGTACTACGGACAACTGCCGAAGGATCTGTCCGCTTTGGACGGTTCCTGCCCGATCGTCGGCAGCTTCGGCGGCAAGGACTTTTCCCTGCGCGGTGCGGCGGCCAAGCTCGAAGCCGCGCTCACCGAACGCGGAATCCCGCACGACGTCAAGGAATATCCGGACGCCGGGCACGGCTTCGCGAACCACTACCGGCCCGCACCGCTGGCCGCGCTCGCGAAGGTCACGGGGATGGGCTATCACGCGCCGTCGGATTCTGATGCCTGGCACCGAGTCATGGCGTTCTTCGAGGAGCATCTTCAGCCCAGCGTGCTCAAGTAACTGAGCGCGCCGACCGCGACCGCGCCGAGACACGCGAGGCCGACGGTGCGGCGATCCGCCCGCTGGGCTTGCGTCAGCAACCGGATCCCCGACGGCACGAAAGCCACACACAGCCCGACGGCGGCGACGATCGACCACGCCGTTGTTCCTTTGAGGACACCGAGCGGCAGGACGGTCGTGGCGGCGAGCGCTACCGAGCGCACCCGGCCGAGCACTCCGGCGCGATAGGCCGCGAAAGCCAGCAGCGGCCAGCCGAACATGATCGTGAACGACAAGAAGCTGAACAGGTGCAGATCGCCGTACGCCTCCGCGACGAAGGCGGTCGCGTAGTCCGCCCCGCGATGGCGAGCAAGATCCATTGCGGCTTGGTCGAATCCGGCGTGGAAGACCCGCTCCGCCAGCCCGACCAGCACGAGCGCACCGGACCACGCCGCCCAGCGCGGCTGCATCACCGCGATCTGGCGGACCACTGTGGACACTGCGCAGAGAAGCACCACCTGACCGGCGAGGAAACAGCTGTAAGCCGCGGTCATCTGGGCCGGATGCTGCACGGAAGCGGCTAGCTGGTGCGGAAAGAAGAACGGGTACGGCAGGCGTAGCAGCACACCGGCGAGCACGAGCACCGGACCGAGGACGAGCGCCACTCCGCCGAGGCGAGGGCCGGGAAAGGTCGACATGCCGCTCACCGTGCCCGTCCGGATACCCCGCGCACATCGGTCTGGGGCGGACAGTTCCGTGCTGCGGAACTAAACCACGGGATGACCCACCACAGCACGATGTGCACGCGCGCCGCACTGGCTAACGTAAGTGCTATGTCCCCTTTGCGAGTGAGCGACGTCGCGCTGGCGGCAGGTCTCCTCGTCGCGGACGTCGGTCTCGCCGGGAACCTGCTGATCGACGCAGAACCCTGGCGGCTGCCCGTGTCCGCTGTGATCGCGACGCTGATCGCCGCCGCGGTGCTGATGCGTCGCCGGGCTCCGGTGCCGCTATTGATCGGTGTCATGGCCGTTTCCGCGTCGGCTGCGGCTTTTGGGTTGCTGTGGGATCCCTTCGTCGGCGCGGCCGCGGTGCTGTACCTCGTGCGTCCGCCGCGCGCTTTGCCTGCGGCGGCCGGGGTTGCGGCGGTGTCGGTGGCCACGGCGGTGGTCGGGCACTGGTGGTACGCGTTCGGCGTTCCGCTCGCGTTGCTCACGTGGGGGCTTGCCGAAGCGGTCCGGTCTCGACGCGCGCAAACGGCGCGGCAGGAACGGCAACGCGAGCATCGGATCCTGGTCGACGAGCGCGTCCGCATCGCGCGCGAGCTGCACGACGTCGTCACGCACGGGATGGGCTTGATCGCGGTGAAAGCGGGCGTCGCCAACCATGTCGCGGACAGCCGACCGGAGGAAGCGCGCGACGCGTTGCGCGTGATCGAAGCGACCAGCCGCGCGGCGCTCGGCGAGATGCGGCGGTTGCTGCACGTGTTGCGCGACGACGCCGACGAGACCCCGGCAGACCCGCTCACCGCGTTGCCGGGGCTGGCCGAACGAGCACGCCAGACCGGCGTCGACGTCGAGCTGACCGTCTTGGGTACCGCACGGGTGCCAGAACCGGTCGCGCTGGCCGCGTACCGCATCGTGCAGGAAGCGGTAACGAACGTGGTGAAACACGCCGCGCCAGCCAGCTGCCGGGTGGTCGTCGCGGTCGGCGCGGACGAGATCCGGATCCAGGTCACCGACGACGGCACGGCACCGATCGGCGAACTACGGCTCGGCCACGGGCTGACCGGCATGCGTGAACGCGTCGCCCTCTATGGCGGCGAACTGCTCGCCGGACCCGGTCCGGACGGCGGGTTCCGCGTCACCGCGACCCTCCGGTGCGCCGATGGCTGACCAGATCCGCGTCGTCGTCGCGGACGATCAAGCCTTGCTGCGCGGGAGTTTCCGGCTGCTGCTCGACAGCGAACCGGACTTCACCGTGATCGGCGAGGCCGCGACCGGGGCCGAGGTGGTCGAGCTGGCCGTGGCGGAGCAACCGGACGTGGTGTTGATGGACGTCCGGATGCCGGTGATGGACGGGATCGAAGCGACCCGGCTGATCGGCGAGCGGGCCCCGGACGTGCGGGTACTCGTGCTGACCATGTTCGACCTCGACGAGCACGTGTTCGCCGCACTGCGCGCCGGAGCGACCGGCTTCCTGCTCAAGGACACCCGCCCGGCCGACCTGTGCGCGGCGGTACGCGTGGTCGCCGCCGGGGACGCGCTGCTCGGCCCGTCCATCACCCGGCGGCTGGTCGCACAGTTCGCCCGGATCCCGGACGCCCCGCCGCGTGCGGACGTCGCCGCGCTTGCCCCACGGGAACGCGAGGTGCTCACCTTAGTCGCTAGTGGACTGTCCAATGTGGAAATCACCGAGCGGATGCAGCTTTCGATGGCGACGGTGAAGACCTACGTCGGACGGCTGCTCGCGAAACTCGACGCCCGGGATCGTGCGCAGCTGGTGATCGTCGCGTACGAATCCGGCCTCGTGCGCGCCCGGCGTTGACCTACCGCCAGACCGCCTCGGCCCGGTCGCTGGCTTCCGGAGTGAAGTAGTCGCCGGTCTCCAGGTCTTCCAGCAGCGACGCGTGATTCGGCGTCCAGCCCAGCAGTTCCTGAGTGTGCGCGCTGGAGGCAGGCACGTCGAGGGAGAAAAACCTTGCCAGGAACGGGTTCCCGAGGTGTTCGGCGGCTTCTTCGAGCGTCAATGACTTTACGCGGAGGTCGAGCAGCTGCGCGATCTTCTCCGCGACGCTCTTGATCGTGACGGTTTCCCCGACGCCGTGCAGCACGCTCCCGGCAGGCGCTTTTTCCAACGCCAGCCGGAAAAGCACCGCCGCGTCATCGCGATGGACCGCGGGCCAGCGGTTCGTGCCTTCGCCGATGTACGCCGAAACCCCGGCCCGGCGCGCGCCCGCGATGAGCGCCGGGATGAACCCGTGGTCGCGCGGTCCGTGCACGGTCGGCGCGAGCCGCACGACGCTCGCCCGGACGCCACGGTCGGCGAACCCGAGGCAGGTCTGTTCGCCGGGAATCCGGAAGTAGGCCACCGATTCAGGGTCGGCCGGGTCGAGTTCGGTGCTGACCTGGCCGGCCTTCATCACCAAGGTGCCCGACGTGCTGACGAACGGTTTGCCGGTGCCGACCAGCGCCTGGCCCAGCGCGTCGATCGCCTCGCAGTCGCGGCGGATGAGGTCGTCCGGGTCGGCGTAGCTGCCGCCCTGCGCCATGTGCAGCACGCCGTCGGCGGCTTCGGCACCGCGGCGCAGGCTGTCGAGGTCGTCGAGCGACCCCTGGTGCGGCGTCGCGCCAAGCGATGCGAGCCGGGCGGCGGAGGTGTCCGAACGAGCCAAGCCGGTAACCGCGTGCCCGGCCCTGACCAGCTCGGCAACGACGGCGGGCCCGGTCTGGCCGGATCCGCCAGTGACGAAAACGTGCATTTAAGGCTCCTTAGTGTCAGTCACTGACTCTACACGTAGCGACAGTGACTGTCACTTGTGCGCGCGACAGGTAGGCTCACGACGTGCCACGGTCCGGAGCAGAAGCGCGCAGCCGCCTCAAACAGGCGGCACTGGAGCTGTACCGGGAAAACGGTTTCGACAAGACGACCACCGCGGAGATCGCCGCCCGGGCCGGCGTCACCGAGCGCACGTTCTTCCGGCACTTCCCGGACAAGCGCGAGGTGCTCTTCGACGGCGAAGCCGACCTGCGCGAGGACCTCACCCAGTCGGTCGCCGAAGCCCCGGAAGGCCTTGCGCCGCTGGAAATCCTGCTGCGGGCGTTCAAGAAGGCCGGGCGGATCATGGAGCGGAATCTCCCGTTCGCCGAACCCCGGCGGGATCTGATCGCCGCTACGCCGACACTGCGGGAGCGCAATTTGGCCAAGGCCGCGTCGCTGGCGGAGGCGCTCGCGGAGGCGTTGCGGGAGCGCGGGGTGGAGGATCGGGTGGCGCGGCTGGCGGCGCATGCCGGGTGGGCGACGTTTCACCACGCGACGCAGGCTTGGATCAGCGCGCCTGGGCGGGGGTTGGATGAGTATCTGGATGAGGCGTTCGCGGATCTGCGGGAGCTGGGGGCTGGAGTCCAGTTAGGACAGTGAGCGGGGACAGGGCAACAAAAAGCCCCTCCGGCGGCGGTCGGGAGGGGCGGGGTCTCGTGAGTGGCGATCACGGTTCTAACCGCGATCGCCACTCACGACAAGCTCAGCGGCGCTTAGGCTTCCACACCACCATCGAGGTGGTCTGCCGCAGCGGCACCAGGTCCTTGCGATAGGACGCGTGCACCGCAGCGGCGGCTTGTTCGGCGGCCGCATAAGCGGCGGCGAGTTCTTCGGTCAGCTCGTGCACCCGGGACTGCAGCGCGTCGACCTGGTTCTCCAGTTCGATGATGCGCTTGATGCCGGACAGGTTGACGCCGTCCTCCTGCGAGAGGCGCTGGACCTCGCGCAGCAGGGCGATGTCGCGCAGCGAATAGCGCCGCCCGCCGCCGGCGGTGCGGCCTGGCGAGACCAGGCCGTGCCGGTCGTAGGAGCGCAGGGTCTGCGCGTGCAGCCCGGAAAGCTGGGCCGCCACCGAAATCACGAATACCGGGGTGTCCTCGTCCGCGCCGTGCGGGAGTCCCGGATTGCCGCCGAACATCACCCTCACCTGCCTTCGAGCAACTCGGTGATCTCAGGCCTCGGGTCGTGGCCCTTCATCGCCTCGGCGTAGGTCTCGAGTGCCGACCGCGCCTTGTCGTCGAGCTTCTCCGGGACCGCCGCCTCCAGCGTGACCAGCAGGTCGCCCTGCGCGCCGTCCCGCTTCTGAATGCCCTTTCCGCGCACGCGCAACACTCGGCCACTCGCGGTACCCGCGGGCACCTTCAGTGACACCTTGCCTTCGAGCGTCGGCACCGTGACCGTCGTGCCCAGCGCGAGTTCGGTGAAGTCCACCGGCACGGTGAGCGTGAGGTTGAGGTCCTTGCGCCCGAACAGCTTGTGCGGGGCCACGTGCACGCGCACGTACAGGTCGCCCGCCTGCGCGCCGCCGCGGCCGGGTTCGCCCTGGCCGGCCAGCCGGATCCGCTGGTCGTCCTTCACGCCCGGCGGGATGCGCACGGTGAGCGTGCGGGTGCGGGTGCTGATGCCCTCGCCAGCGCACTCCGGGCACGGTTCGTCGATGATCTTGCCCCGGCCGCGGCAGTCCTGGCACGGCTCGGAGAACGCGAACGCGCCCTGGCTGCGGCTGACCAGACCGGACCCGCTGCAGGTCGGGCAGACCCGCGGCGAGGTGCCCGGCTTCGCGCCGTTGCCGCCGCAGGTGCCGCAGGTGGCCGGGCTCGACAGCCGCAACGGCAGCGTCGCGCCCTTGACCGACTCGAGGAAGTCGATCCGCACGTCGGTCTCGACGTCCGCGCCGCGCTGCGGCCGGTTCGCCGTCGCTCCGGCGGCACCGCCCCGGCCGCGGCCGAAAATGCCGCCGAGGATGTCCCCGAGGCCGCCGAAGCCACCCTGCTGACCCTGTGCGCCCGCCTGATTGAACAGGTCGCTCATGTCGAACCCGCCGGCTCCGCCGCCACCGGGGAAGCCGCCGAATCCGCCCGCGCCGCCGGAGCCGAAGAGCGTGCGCGCCTCGTCATACTCCTTGCGCTTGGCCGGATCGGACAGCACGCCGTACGCCTCGGACACGGCCTTGAACTTGTTCTCGGCCGCGGTGTTGCCCGCGTTGGCGTCCGGGTGGTTTTCCTTCGCCAGCTTGCGGTAGGCCTTCTTGATCTCGTCCGCGGTCGCGTCGGAGGAGACACCCAGCTCTTTGTAGAAGTCCTTGCCGATCCACTCCCGAGCACTCATCGGGTGTCTCCTCCTTTCGCTGCAAACCGATTGTTACTGCTGGCCGGACTCATCGACCGAACCGTCGAGCGGCAGTTCGCCGCCGACCGACCCGTCCACCGGCTGTTCCGCCGGAGCCTCGCCGGGCTCGTGGTCGGTCACGCCGACCAGTGCCGCCCGCAGCACCCGCTCGCCGAAGCGGTAGCCGCGGCGCATGACGAGGGTGACCGTCGGGCCCTTCACGTCCGGGGACGTGTTGTGCTGCACGGCCTCGTGGATGCTCGGGTCGAATTCCTCGCCCTCGGCGCCGAACGCTTCCAGCCCGGCCCGCTCCAAGCTGCTGACCAGCTTGTCGGCCACCGACTTGAACGCGCCGGTGAGGTCGCCGTGCTGCTCCGCGCGCTGGAGGTCGTCCAGCAGCGGCAGCAGATCGCCGACCACGGACGCCTTCGCGCCCTGCACCACGGCCTCGCGGTCGCGGTCGACCCGCTTGCGG
This sequence comes from Amycolatopsis sp. WGS_07, assembly GCF_045278895.1. Taxonomy (NCBI): domain Bacteria; kingdom Bacillati; phylum Actinomycetota; class Actinomycetes; order Pseudonocardiales; family Pseudonocardiaceae; genus Amycolatopsis; species Amycolatopsis sp. WGS_07. Next base: position 2,644,502 of record NZ_CP136053.1, read on the forward strand.
TAGTTCGCGTACTCCGCCTGCAGACGCTGCAGGTCGGCGGTGCGCTCGGACAGTTGCTTCTCGACGTCGGACGCGGCCGGAACGGCTTCGTCCACGGAATCGCCCAGCGAGGGGCCCGCGTGCTGCGCGGGCTCCTCACCGGCCGGAGTCTCCTCCGCGGCGGGCGGGCGGACCTCGCCGGTCTGCGGGTCCACCCGTCGCCGATCCCGCACGACTACCGGTTCCTCGGGGCCAGTGCCCTCGGTCTCGGAGTGGCGGGGGTCACTTCTTCTCGTCCTCTTCCACGATCTCGGCGTCGACCACGTCGTCCGCCTTGCCCTTCGGCTGCTCGCTCGAGACGCCGCCCTCAGCGCCCGCGCCCGGGGCGCCCTGAGCACCTTCGGCGTTCGCGTACAGCGCGCTGCCCAGCTCCTGCGAAGCGGTGTTCAGCTTCTCAATGGACTCGCGGATCTTGGCCGAGTCGGTGCCCTTGAGCGCCTCGTTCGCCTCGTCGATCGCGGACTTGACCTTGCCCTTGAGGTCCTCGGGCAGCTTGTCCTCGTTGTCCTTGACGAACTTCTCGGTCTGGTAGACCAGCGTCTCGGCCTGGTTGCGGGTCTCGGCCTCGTCGCGGCGCTTCTTGTCCTCTTCGGCGTGCGCCTCGGCGTCCTTGACCATGCGGTCGATGTCGTCCTTCGGCAGCGCGGAGCCGCCGGTGATCGTCATCGACTGCTCCTTGTTCGTGCCGAGGTCCTTCGCGGTCACGTGCACGATGCCGTTGGCGTCGATGTCGAAGGTGACCTCGATCTGCGGCACGCCACGCGGGGCGGGCGGAAGACCGGTCAGCTCGAACATGCCGAGCTTCTTGTTCGCCGCCGCGATCTCGCGCTCGCCCTGGAACACCTGGATCTGCACCGACGGCTGGTTGTCGTCCGCCGTCGAGAAGATCTCGGACCGCTTGGTCGGGATCGTGGTGTTGCGCTCGATCAGCTTGGTGAAGACGCCGCCCTTGGTCTCGATGCCCAGCGACAGCGGGGTCACGTCGAGCAGCAGGACGTCCTTGACCTCGCCCTTGAGCACGCCGGCCTGCAGCGCGGCGCCCACGGCGACGACCTCGTCCGGGTTCACGCCCTTGTTCGGCTCGCGGCCGCCGGTCAGCTCCTTGACCAGCTCGGCCACCGCGGGCATGCGGGTGGAACCGCCGACGAGCACCACGTGGTCGATGTCGCCGACCGAGATGCCCGCGTCGCGGATGACGTTGTTGAACGGGGCCTTGGTGCGGTCCAGCAGGTCCGAGGTGATCTTCTGGAACTCGGCGCGCGACAGCGTCTCGTCGAGGAACAGCGGGTTCTTGTCGCCGTCCACCGTGATGTAGGGCAGGTTGATGCTGGCGGAGTTGGAGCTGGACAGCTCGATCTTCGCCTTCTCGGCCGCCTCGCGGATGCGCTGCAGCGCCATCTTGTCCTTGGTCAGGTCAATGCCGTTGGCGGCCTTGAACTTGTCGACCAGCCAGGTGACGATGCGCTCGTCCCAGTCGTCGCCGCCGAGGTGGTTGTCACCCGAGGTGGCGCGCACCTCCACGACGCCCTCGCCGATCTCCAGCAGCGAGACGTCGAACGTGCCGCCGCCGAGGTCGAAGACCAGGATGGTCTGTTCCTTCTCGCCCTTGTCCAGGCCGTAGGCCAGCGCGGCCGCGGTCGGCTCGTTCACGATGCGGAGCACGTTCAGGCCCGCGATCTGGCCGGCTTCCTTGGTGGCCTGCCGCTGCGCGTCCTCGAAGTACGCCGGGACGGTGATCACCGCGTCGGTGATCTCCTCGCCGAGGTACGCCTCCGCGTCGCGCTTCAGCTTCATCAGCACGCGGGCGCTGATCTCCTGCGGCGTGTAGCCCTTGCCGTCGATCTCGGTCTTCCAGTCGGTGCCGATGTGCCGCTTCACGGACCGGATCGTGCGGTCGACGTTCGTGACGGCCTGGTTCTTCGCCGGCTGGCCGGTGAGCACTTCGCCGTTCTTGGCGAAGGCGACGATGGACGGGGTGGTACGGGAGCCTTCCGAGTTGGCGATGACCGTCGGCTCGCCGCCCTCAAGGACGGCGACGACCGAGTTGGTCGTGCCGAGGTCGATGCCGACCGCTCGCGCCATGGTGCTTCCTCTCGTGTTCTTCTCCGGTGCTGATGCTATGTTCGTGACCTGCGGTTTCGAGGCACTCTTGAGTACCTTCTTAGCAGGTTCCGCCGGTCTCGCGCTCGGCCTGGTCCACCAGACTTGAGCCGACTGCACTCAACCTTGCTCTCAGGATAACGGGCAACCACCCGAACTTGTTCCCGGGTTCACCCGCAGAATTCGCCCCGCCGTGGTGTGACACCACTCACCAGATACTGGACCTCGGCCTGGCGCACGCACTCGGAGTTGAGCAGTCCGGTGTGGCCGTCGCCGAGGTACGTGAGCAGCGCCGATCCGTCGATGCTCGCGGCGAGCCCGTGCGCCCACGGCAACGGGGTCGCCGGGTCGTGCGCGCCGCCCACGACGAGGATCGGCGGGGCACCGTGCACCGGATGCGGCTGCGGCGGGTTCAGCGCCGGCAGCGGCCAGCCGGTGCAGCCCGCGGAGAGGTCCCAGTACTCGGTGTAGCGCCAACTGTGCGGGGCGACAGCGCGGATCGCCCGTGCCGTCGCGCGCAGGTCCGCCAAGCCGGTGAACGGCGACGGGAAGTCCTGGCAGCCGATCGAGCGGTACGCGCCGTAGGTGTCGCTCGCGAACTGCGAATACGTCGCGAGCGCACTCGCGTCCGGGTCCGCCAGTGCCTTGCTCAGGCTCGGCCATTGCGAAGGCAGATAGAGGTTCCCGTATGCGCCGGAGGCCAGTTCTTCGCCGGTTGCCTTGCGGCCCAACGCTTTCGCGTACGCGCCGTGGGTTACGAGGTCGTCGTAGCGGGCGAGCGCGTTCTTGCCGTGCAGCGCGCAGTCCGTCGAGCGATCGCACCACGCGGCGAACCGCAGCAAGGCGTCCTCGGTGGCCGCGGCCTCCTCGACCATCGCCTGCCGCATCGGCCGGGCATGGTCTACCGCGCCGTCGAGCACCATCGTGCGCACCCGGTCCGGATGCTTCGACGCGTACACCGCGCCCAACTCGGTGCCATACGAGACGCCGAGCCAAGAGATCTTCTGCTCGCCGAGCGCGCCGCGGATCGCGTCGATGTCCTCGGCGGCGCTCTGCGTGTCCACGTGGCCGAGCATCGGACCGGTCTTGGCGAGACAGTCTTCGCCGGCCGCGCGGTTGTGCGCGACGAAGGCGTCGTACTCCTTGTGCGTGGTGGGGAAGAGCCCGATCTTCGGGTCGTACAGCTTCGACTGGTCACAGCTGATCTTCGGGTCGCTGAACCACACGCCGCGCGGATCGAAGCCGACGATGTCGAAGCGGTCCCGCAACGGTTTCCGCGCCGAGCCGATGACCTTGGGGTCGAGCCCGCCGAACCGCACGAAACCGACCCCGGATCCGCCCGGCCCGCCCGGGTTGACCAGCAGCGAACCGATCCGGTGCGGCTGGTCGGCCGCGGGCAGGCGGGTGAGCGGGATGTGCGCCGTGCCGGTTTCCGGGTGGGCGCGGTCGATCGGCACCTCGATCTGGCCGCATTGCGCGGTCGGTTCCTGCTCGGTCCCGCACGGCGTCCAGGTCAACGCCGGAGCCGGCGCGCTGACCAGCGGAAGCACGGCCAGGACAGCCGCGGCGAGGTTCATGCGCGCCGCACCTGCACCGCCCGGTCCTCGGCCGCGGTGCGGAGCACGACGGTCTCCGCGTTCCGGACAACCCCCTGCTGCACCGGAACCTCCACCACCGCGACCGGCGTCGTGGCCTGCGGTTCAGGCGAGTGGCCGATCGCCGCGGTGATCGCGAACGCCCCCACCGCGCCCGCCAGCACCGCGGCCAGCAGCCGCGTCTCGATTTTGCGCATGATGTGTCTGCTCTCCCCTTCAGACGGCCTTGACGGTGACGCTGCCGCTGTCAGTGGTGACATCGAGCGTCTTCGCGTCCGGACCCGAGTTCTGCGGAATGTCGATGCTGCGGTGACCGCTCTCGCTGTTGCCGGTCACCTGGTAGGACCCGCCGCGCGGCACGGTCAGCTCGACGCGGCCGGAGTCGGCCTGCGCCTTGACGTTGTTGGGCTGGGTCATCGTGAGTTCGATCCGCCCGCTGCCCGCGGAAACGTCGACCGGCCCGCGCACGCCGTCGCCCTCGATCCGGCCGGACTGGCTGTGCACCCGCACCTCGCCGACGTTGTGCAGTTCCGTCCCGCCGCTGTCCAGCTGGAGCTTGACCAGCCCCGGGATGTCCCGCATCTGCGCCCGCCCGGAATCGGCGGTGACGTCGACGCTGCCGACCCCCGCGAAGTCCAGCGTGCCGGAGTCGGAGTTGCCCGTGACCGGAATGCCCGGCGGGACGATCAGCTCCATGTCGGCGGTGCAGTTGCGGCCGCAGTCGAGGATGACCAGCTGGTCGCCGTCGACGCGGTAAGCGTCGCCGGGCTCGCCGCTGAAGTGGTACCGCAGGGTCTGATGCACGCGGGCCGCGCCGGTCGCCGTGCGGATGCGCACGTCACCGGACCCGTTCTCCAGCTTCACCCCGCGGATCTCCTGCGTCAGCGTCGCGTCCCGCGACACCGTCGACCCGAACCCCCACCCGCCGAATCCGATCGCCACCCCAATGCCGATCACCGCGAGGCCGGCCAGTGCCAGAAGCGGGCGTGCCATGTCAGTTCCCCTCAGTACCACTCTCGGCTGTCTGGAGAGACGTTAGAAGGTGCGGGCCCCCGGGGACATCCGGTAAACCCCCCGAAACATCCCTGAGGCGGCGTCGCTCAACCCGGGGTCCTAACCTGGCGGCCGGAGAGCCCCGTGGATCAGGAGGAACCCATGCCCCAGCCGCCCAATCCGTACGACTACCTGCCGTCGGTTCCCTCGTTCACCCTGCGCAGCACGGACATCGCCGACGGCGAGACCCTGGCCCAGCCGCACCTGTCGGGCATCTTCGGCGCTGGTGGTGAGGACCGGTCACCGCAGCTGTCGTGGGAAGGCTTCCCGGAAGGCACCCGCAGCTTCGCGGTGACGGCGTACGACCCGGACGCCCCGACTGCCAGCGGGTTTTGGCACTGGGCGGTGTTCAACATCCCGGCTTCGGTGACTTCACTGCCGTCTGGTGCCGGAGATGCCGCCGGGTCGGGACTGCCGGACGGCGCAATCACGCTTAAGGGTGACGGTGGAGTGAAGCAGTTCCTGGGCGCCGCGCCGCCTCCCGGACACGGGCCGCACCGGTACTTCTTCGTGGTGCACGCGCTGGACGTGGAGACGCTGGAGGTGCCGGAGGACGCTACGCCGGCGTTCCTCGGGTTCAACCTGTTCGGGCACACGCTGGGCCGGGCGACTCTGGTGCCGGTTTACGAGAACAAAGGCTGAGGTGGCGGAGCCGCGGGTCGCGGTTGCGCCTGAGCAACCGCGACCCGATGTGGTCGGCGGGGTCGTCCTCAACGCCGAGGGACGCGCGTTCGTCCAGCTCCGCGGCCCGGACCGGCGTCTCTACCCGAACACGTGGGACGTCGTGAGCGGCCACGTCGAGGACGGCGAGACGCCGGTCGAAGCGCTGGCGCGAGAGGTCTTCGAGGAGACCGGGTGGCGGCTGCGCCGGATTGTCCGCGACCTCGGCAGCTTCCACTGGCCGGACAACGAAGGCGTCAAGGTGACCGGTGCCTACTTCCTGATCGAAGTCGACGGCGACCTGTCCCGCCCGGTCTTGGAGTGGGACAAGCACTCGCGCTACGCCTGGGCCGGTGCCGAGGACCTGGAGACCCTGCGGGAGAACTGCGCGCCGGACGACACCTTGATCAGGGACGTCGTCGCCCGGGCGCTGTCCTCAGTGGACCCCTTCGCGTTCTAGGTACCGACCCGCGGAATGCTCCGCGAACCCGAACTTCCGGTACAGGTCGTGCGCATCCGACGTGTGCAGCATCCAACGGAAGTTCGCGCCCGGCCCGTTGTCGATCATCTCCCGCACGATCTCCTTGCCCAGCCCGGCTCCGCGCGCGTCCGCGACGATGAACACGTCCGCGAGATACGCCATCCCGACCCCGTCGGAGAACGCCCGCGCGAACCCGACCTGCCGCCCGCTCGCCGTCTCGTACACGCCCACGACGCGCCAGGCCGTCCGCACCTGTTGCTCGACCTGCTCCCGAGTCCGCCACCGGGCCCAGTACGCCTCGGTCGACATGAACTCCCACACGACGTCGAGATCGACCCGCGAGACGTCGTCGTCCAGCTCGTAAGCACCCACAGTCCTCATGGCCGCAAGGTAATCAGCGGCGTCAAGCGGGTTTGAGCAGGTAATCCACCACCGGCCGCAGTTCCTCCGCGGACGGTGGCTCGTCGTCGATCAGGCCCTGGATCAGCAGCCCGTCGATACCCGCGAGGAACACCCGGAAGGCGACCTCGTCGTCGTGCCGGACCATCGACGTCAGCACGTCCAGCCAGCGTCGCGCGGCCGGGCGCAGTTCGGGTTTGCGCGCGGCCAGCAGGTACAGCTCGTACTCCGCCATCGTGCGACCGCGCCGGGGGCCGAGCGCTTCCGCGAGCAGGCCAGCCACTTCCTCGGCACCGCGGCTGCCGCGGGACCGGGCGCGGTCGATCATCCAGTACACCTCGGTCGCCATGTCGCGCGCGCACGAGATCAGCGTCGCCACGAGGAGGTCGTCCAGCGAGGAGAAGTGGTACGTCGTGGACGTGGTCGGCACGCCGGCTTCGGCGGCGACCGTGCGGTGCGTGACCCCGGCGACGCCGTCGCGTTCGATCACCCGCAGGGTCGCTTCGATGATCTCCGTCCGCCGCTTCTCGCCGCGGACCTTGCGGCCGTCGGTCTGGATTTTCACGATTGGCTCCCGACCTCGATGAGCACCACCCCGCCGATCACCAGCACCAGCCCGGAGATCACCGCGAGGTTGACCGGCTCCTTCAGGAACAGCACGCCGACCAGCGCGACCAGCGCCACGCCCGCCGCGGCCCAGATCGCGTAGGCCACCCCGATCGGCAGCCCGAGCTTCAGCACCCGCGACAGCGCGAAGAACGCCAGCCCGTACCCGACGATCACCAGGATCGACGGCGTCACCTTGGAGAAGCCCTCGGAAAGCTTGAGCGAAACAGTGGCGGTCACTTCTGCGGCGATGGCCAAAGCGAGGTACAAGTAAGCACCCATAGCAAAAGAAAGTACCTGAACGATCGTCCCATTTGCTAGCGAGGCGTGCACCACATCGGTGGGACTTGGGACCGTCGGACCGGTTACCCATCAGTAAGAAGCGTTACCCTGCTCGGCACCGGCGCGCTCGCGCGGCGGCACCACCACACCGGACGAAAGGCACCCGACGATGGGCGCTGTACAGCTGACGCTCGGGGGGATCTCCGTCCTCCTTGGCGTCGTCGCCTGGGGAATGTTCATCGCGACCATTGCCCGCTTCGTGCGGGTGATCAAGCTCGGCCAGCCCGACGCGACGCGCAATGGCCCGTTCATGGCGCGCTTGATGACCCTGGTCAAGGAGTTCGCGGCACACACCCGCATGGCGAAGTTCCGCCAGGTCGCCCCGTGGCACTGGCTGGTCATGTGGGGCTTCCTGATCGGGTCGCTCGCGCTGTTCGAGGCCTACGGCGAGGTGTTCGTCCCGACCTGGGGCTGGCCGATCCTCGAGGACTGGTCGCTGTGGAGCCTCCTGATGGAGCTGCTCGGCGTCGGCACGGTCGTCGGCGGCGTCGCGCTCGCGATCGTCCGGCAGGTGAACCACCCGCGCCGGGCCGACCGGCTGTCGCGTTTCGCGGGCTCGAACTTCAAGTGGGCCTACTTCGTCGAGGCCGTGGTGATCGTCGAGGGCATCGGCATCATCGGCGTGCGCGCGGGCAAGGCCGCGATGCACGTCCACGAGACGCCGACCTGGGCCGCGTTCGTGTCGAACCCGCTCAGCGAGCTGCTGCCGTCTAGCGCCGCGATGGTGTCGGTGTTCGCCTTCATCAAGCTGATGAGCGCCACGGTCTGGCTGATCGTGGTGGCCCGCACGATGACGATGGGCATCGCCTGGCACCGGTTCAGCGCGTTCTTCAACATCTACTTCAAGCGCGAGGCCGACGGCGGCGTCGCGCTCGGCGCGGTCAAGCCGATGATGAGCAAGGGCAAGGTGCTCGACCTCGAAGAGGCCGACCCGGACGAGGACACCTTCGGCGTCGGCGCGATCGAGGACTTCAGCTGGAAGGGCTGGCTGGACTTCTCCACCTGCACCGAATGCGGCCGTTGCCAGTCGCAGTGCCCGGCGTGGAACACCGGCAAGCCGCTGTCGCCGAAGCTGCTCATCACGCAGCTTCGCGACCACGCCTACGCGAAGGCGCCGTACCTGCTCGCAGGCGGCAAGCGCGACATGGCGGGCGATGAGGTCGGCCTGTCCGGCGACAACATGTACGCGGGCATCGACGTCCTCGCGATCGCTGAGTCGCAGAAGGCGCTCGTCGGCGACGACGGCGGCGTCATCGACCCGGACGTGCTGTGGTCCTGCACCTCCTGTGGCGCCTGCGTCGAGCAGTGCCCGGTCGACATCGAACACGTTGACCACATCGTCGACATGCGCCGCTACCAGGTGATGATCGAGTCGTCGTTCCCCACGGAGCTGAACGGCATGTTCAAGAACCTGGAGAACAAGGGCAACCCGTGGGGCCAGAACGCCAAGGACCGTCTGCAGTGGACGGAGGACCTCGACTTCGAGGTGCCGGTCTTCGACGGCGACCTCGGCGACGCGGAGTACCTGTTCTGGGTCGGCTGCGCCGGTGCGTTCGAGGACCGCGCGAAGAAGACCACCCGCGCCGTGGCCGAACTGCTGCACATCGCGGGCGTCAAGTACACCGTGCTCGGCTCGGAGGAGTCCTGCACCGGCGACCCGGCTCGCCGCGCGGGCAACGAGTTCCTGTTCCAGATGCTCGCGCAGCAGAACGTCGAGGTGCTGAACTCGGTCTTCGAGGGCCGGGAACGCAAGGCGCGCAAGGTGGTCGTCACCTGTGCGCACTGCTTCAACACCCTCGCCAACGAGTACCCGGAGCTGGGCGGCCAGTTCGACGTCGTGCACCACACGCAGCTGCTGAACCGCCTGGTGCGGGAGAAGCACCTGACGCCGGTCGCGCCGGTCGCCGAGGACGTCACCTACCACGACCCCTGCTACCTGGGCCGGCACAACAAGGTCTACGACGCCCCGCGTGAACTCGTCGGCGCGTCCGGTGCGCAGTTGCGCGAGATGCCGCGGCACGGCGACCGCTCGATGTGCTGTGGCGCGGGCGGCGCGCGGATGTGGATGGAAGAGAAGATCGGCAAGCGGATCAACGTCGAGCGCGTGGACGAGGCGCTCGGCACCGCTCCGTCGAAGATCGCCACCGGCTGCCCGTTCTGCCGCGTGATGCTCACCGACGGCGTCACCTCGCGCCAGAGCGACGGCATGGCGAGCGAGAAGGTCGAGGTTGTGGACGTCGCGCAGCTGCTGCTCACGGCGGTGAAGCGCAAGCCGGAGCCGGCACTGGTGGCCTCGGGCGCGCCGTCGCTGGACGAATCGGACACGGAGCTGTCCGCCAAACCGGACGTCCCGACCGACGAGAAGCCGACCGGAACGCCGTTGCCCGAGGGCGACGACTGAGGTCCGCTCCCGACGACGGCCCCTGGCATCCGCGGATGTCAGGGGCCGTTCTCGTTCCCGGGACATTTGTCAGTGCCGGATCATGATGTTCGGCCTGGGTGCGGAGATCGGCGCGCTGCGACTCTTCGCGGCATGACCTTCCGGAAGACCGCGATCGCGTCCCTGGCCGCACTTTCGCCGTTCTTCGCCGAGTTCCTGCTCGGCGACCAATACCTGTCGGGCCCGCCAGAAGTCGGCCGGCAGCTGGCCATGTTCGCGATGTTCATGACGATGTACGGGGCCGGCGCGGTGTTGATCCGCGAGGTCGCGCGGCGGAGGAATCGCGGCTGGCCGACCATCCTCGCGTTAGCGCTCGCGTACGGCGTCGTAGAAGAAGGACTGCTGACCCAGACCCTCTTCAACCCGCACTATCTCGGTCTCGACCTACTCAAGTACGCGTACGTTCCCTGGCTGGGCATGGGCGGGCAGTGGACGGTGTACGTGCTGACGCTGCACGTGGTGTGGAGCATCGCGACGCCTATCGCGATCGCAGAAGCCTTCTTCGGCCGTACGCCGTGGTTGCGCCGACCTGGCCTATGGGTGTGGAGCGGCGTATTGCTCTTCGGCTGTGCGGGAACGTTCTTCGTGACCTACCGAATGGGTCAGCACTTCCTCGCTTCTCCGGCACAGCTGATCGGCGCGTTCCTCGTGGCCGCCGGGCTCGTGTACGCAGCCCTTCGGCTGACGGCCACCCCGAAGCCGGTGCGCGGCAACGGGTGGCTCGGTTTCGCGGTCGGCCTCATCGCAAGCACTGCGTTCCAGTTCGTCATGAAGATGGCGCACCTGCCTCCGTGGCTGGCTGTGGTCGTCATGCTGGCACTGGAAGTGGCAGTGGTTGCGTACGCGATCCGCGTGCGTCCTCCCGCCATTTCGCTGGCCGCGGGTGCCACCGTCACGTACGGATGGGTCGGGTTGCTGACGGCCGTGGACGCGGGCCTCGCCGCGACGGTCGAACAGTCGGTCTTGGTCGCGGGCGCATTCGCGCTAGTCGTGGCCGCTTGCAGCAGGCGGCGCACCCCGCAGTGCGGTTAGTCTTTTCCGCGTGAGCGACCAATCCGAGGGCGGCGGCGAAAGCACCCTCACCGTTGTCCTGGCCGGCGGAGTCAACCTGGCCATCGCGGTCATGAAGCTCGTCGCGGGCATCATCACCGGGTCGGGCGCGATGCTGTCGGAGGCCGCGCATTCGGTCGCCGACACCATCACCGAGGTCCTGCTGCTCACCGCGTTGAAACGGTCCGAGCGGCCGGCTGATCGCCGCCACCCGTTCGGGTATGGCAAGGAGCGGTACTTCTGGTCGCTGCTGGCCGCGGTGTCGATCTTCGCTTCCGGTGCGGTTTTCGCGCTGTACGAAGGGTTTGCCACCGTTTTCGGCGAAGGCGGAGAGCAGACGAAACCGATCGTCGGCTACATCGTGCTGGCGCTGGCTTTCGCGATGGAGTCGGTGTCCTGGACGCAAGCGGTCCGCCAGGTCCGGCGCGACGCGAAGGCCGAGCAGCGTCCGTTCTTCGCTTACCTGCGGATGATTGACGACCCGGCCCCGAAAACGGTGCTCTTCGAGGACTCGGCCGCGCTGGTCGGCCTGCTGCTCGCGTTCGCCGGGATCGGCCTGCACCAGCTGACCGGCTCGGACGTGTGGGACGGCATCGCGTCGATCCTCATCGGCGTGTTGCTGGCGTGCGTCGCGTACCTGCTCGGCAGCACGAACCGGGGCTTGCTGGTCGGCCGTCAGGCGGATCCGCGTCTGGTCCGCGGCATCCGCGATCACCTTGGCGCGGCACCGGAAATCGACGCGCTGGTGGATTTGCAGACCATGCTGATGGGCACCGACCACGTCCTGGTGTGCGCCCGCGTGGACTTCGACGACGCGCTCGGCGCCGCGGACCTGGAACGCGCGTGCGTGCGGATGGCGGACGAGCTGAGCGAGCGGTTCCCGGACGTCGCAGAAGTGTTCATCGAGCCGGTCCCGCGCACGGATCCGAAACTGCGCGCGGCGGTGCTGGCCCGGTACGGCGTTCCGCCGCGGCCGAGTCAGTAGCCGAAGTCCTGGGTCCAGTACCAGCCGTCGGTCGCGACGCCGACGCCCAGTTTCGTCAGCGAGCAGTTGAGGATGTTCTTGCGGTGCCCGCTGGAGTTCATCCACATCCGCATCACCTGGTCGGCGCTGGTCGCGCCCTTCGCGATGTTCTCCGCGCCCGGTTTGGAGTATCCGGCGGCGGTGATGCGGTCGGCGAAGCTCTCGCCTTCCGGAGTGTCGTGGGAGAAGTAGTCGCGCTGGGACATGTCGTCGCTGTGCCCCTGCGCCGCCTTGTCTAGATGTGGTTCCTCGGTCACCGGGTCGCAGCCCGCTTTGTCCCGCTCGTCGTTGACCAGGCTGAGGACCTGCCCCACCAGCGTCGGCGAGCTGCGCGGCTTCGGCGACGGCTTCGCGCTGCTGCTCGTCGGAGTGTCCTCTTTGGACTCTTCAGCGGGCGGCGGGGGCGCGGGCTTCGCCGAGGTCGACGGGGTCGTCGTGGCCGCGGGCGCGCTGGTGGTCGGTGTCGCCGACGTGGAGGACGCCGGCGACACCGCGAACGGTCTCAGCGCGCTCGCCGACAGCTCGCTGTCACGTGTTTGCGGGACAGCGACGCTCAGTGTGCCGGGGTGCCCGGAGCGCAGCGCGAACGTCCCGCCAGCTGCTCCGAGCCCCCGAAGAGAACACTGAGAGTCACACTTACGACCCGGACGCGCACACTAATGGAGGACACAGCCGCGGAAACTATCACGAACTGATTACGATGGTTACCTCCAAATGGCGCAGCGGCCCGGTACCCACTACCGAGCGTCGAGCACCTCGAGATATCCGTCCGTCCCGTTGACCCGGATGCGCTGGCCGTCCTTGATCAGCCGGGTCGCGCCTTGCACCCCGACGACCGCGGGCAGGCCGTACTCCCGTGCGATCACCGCGCCGTGCGTCATCAGGCCGCCGACCTCGGTCACCAATCCGGTGATCGCCACGAACAGCGGCGACCAGCTCGGGTCCGTGTACGCGGTGACGAGGATGTCGCCCGGTTCGAGGTCGGCGTCGGCCAGATCCAGGATGACGCGGGCGCGTCCCTCGATCGTCCCGGCGGACACCGGCAGCCCGACCAGCGCACCTTCGGGCAGGTCGTCGCGGCGGTAGTTGCCGGAGACCGCCTCGCCGTCGGAGGTGAGCACCCGGGGCGGCGTCAGCGATTCATAGGACCGGAACGCTTCCTTGCGCTGCCGGATCAGCTCACCGTCGACCTCGTTCGTCCGCACGACCTCCTGGAATTCCTGCAGCCGCAAGAAAAAGAGGTCTTCCGGATCGCTGAGCACCCCGGCGCGCACCAGCCGTTCGGCCTCGCGAAGCAGCGCCTGCTTGTACACGAAGTAGCGGCTGATCATGCCGTACTTCGGGTACTCGCGGTATCCGGTGAAGGTCCGGACGCGCTCGATCATCCGCTGGGTTTCCTCGGCCTTCGCCTCGCCGTCCGGCAGGGCGCGCAAGCGTTCCAGCACCTCCTGCGCCTTGTCCATCGCCTCGCGCCGCCCCTCATCGAAGCGGCGCTGGCCTGCACCTGGCTCGAAGTTCTTGATGTTGGACAACAACATCGGCACCAGCGCGACCGGCTGTTCGCTCCACCGCGGCCGGGTAATGTCGATCTCGCCGACGCAGCGCATGCCGTACTTGTCGAGATACCCATGAATCGCGGCGCGCGATTCCTTCCCGCCGGCCAGCTTGGGCAGCTCGTCCAGGAACCCGTTGTCCGCCACGTCCCGCAGGAACGCGACGACCTCGGGATAGCCCCGGAGCACATCCGCGACATCGAGGAGCGCCAGGCCCATTTCCGCGGTGATGTTGTGCGGAACGGACTGGGTGAGCGTGTCGGCGACGTTCTTCTCGCCGAGCCATTCCTGGAGGTGATCGTTGAGCCACCAGGACGCCTGCATCGCCGCGGTGAACACCTGGTGGCTGCGCGGATCGAACAGGATCCGGCGCATTTCCTTCATATCCTCGAAGATGAAGTCGAGCAACTCGCTGCCCGACTTCGCGGCGATTTCGCGCTGTGCCTCAGCGATAGAGGCCTCGCTGTGCCGGATCAGTTCGGTGACGACGGTCGGATCGGTCGCGATCGTCGCCGGTTCGACGCCGGGAATCTGCTCGCCGGGACCGTCGTCGTCGGCCAGCGGGAGGAAGCCGTCGCGGGAAAGGACGGTCTCCAGCGCGTCGCCCATCAGCGGGTCGGATTTCCCCGCTACCTCAAGGAAACCGGCGCGACTCTTGGCTACCGACAGCAGCGCGGTCGCGTCGGCGAACAGCCGTCCGCCCGCTTCGGCCATCGGACGCGGGGTCGTCAGCTGCCAGACCGACAGGCCCAGCGGCTTCATCGCGTCGGTCATCATCTGCTGGTGCCCGACGGAGACGTAGACGTGGTTGCCCTCGTCGGCCGCCGCCGGAATCGGGAACAGCGTCGTGATCGGACGGCTCTGGACGATCTGGAACTCGCCGTCGGCCAGGCACCATTCGATGTCCTGCGGACGGCCGAAATGCGCTTCGATCGTGCGGCCGAGCGCCACCAGTCCGAGCACCTGCTCGTCGGTCAGCGCGGCCTGTTCCTGCTGGTCAGCGTCGATCAGCTGTTCTTGAGTGCCGCCGCCCGGCACCGCCAGGATCGCCCGCTGCTTCGCGGCGATCGCCTTGTCGATGATCTCGCCGTCGCGCACCTGGTAGCTGTCGGCGTTGACCAGGCCGGAGACCAGCGCCTCGCCGAGGCCGAAGCTGGCCTCCACGGTCGCGATCTTCCGGTTGGACGTCACCGGGTCCGCGGTGAAGAGCACCCCGGCCGCCTGCGGGAAAACCATCTGCTGCACGACCACGGCCATGTGGACTTTCCGGTGGTCGAAGCCGTTTCGCAGCCGGTAGGTCACCGCGCGCTCGGTGAACAGCGATGCCCAGCACTGACTGATGTGCCGCAGCACCGCCTCCGCGCCGATGACGTTCAGATAGGTGTCCTGCTGACCGGCGAAGGAGGCTCCCGGCAGGTCCTCCGCGGTCGCGCTTGACCGGACCGCGTAGGCGACTCCCTCGACGAGCGCGCCGGTGATCTCCGCCGCCAGATCGTCCGGGATGATGATCGCTTCGAGCACTTGGCGCACCTCTGCGCTGCCCTCGCTGATCGCGTCCCGGTCGTCCGGGTTCAGGTTCGCCAGCCGTTCCAGCGGCCCGGCCAGTTCCGGCGCGTTCTCGACGATCCGCTCGAAGGCGTCGGTCGTCACGCAAAACCGGGCGGCACGCGGACGCCGTCGATCCGCGCGAGTTCGCCCAGGTGCGCGCCCTTGCCCCCGACGATCGCGACCTGCGCCTGGTCGATCTCCTGGAGACCGAGCACGTAGCTGCCCATTCGTTCGTTTCCCCCGTACCTTGGTGTTCTCGTCTTCGCCCGCGAGTGGCAGCCTTCTGGCCGGAGATTCTGCGGTACCACCCGGGTCTTGCGGCAAGTCCCCCAGTGCGTTATAAGTTAAATACGGCAGGGAGAGGTGTTCTCCTTGCTTCTTTTTTATCGGGGGACGACCTCTGTCTTCGTGGTCGCCGCCTTCGTCACCGCACGGCCGGTCTGGTCGGTCGCGGTCGCCGTAGTCGTCGTGGTTACGTCCGCGCGGGCCGAGAGCGTGCAGGCGCGGGTCACCTGCTCACCCGGGGCCAGCTCGGCGACGGTGAACGAGCACGCCGGGTCGGTGTCGCGAACGGTCACGTCGTGCAGGGGCGCGTCGCCAGTGTTGCGGAGGGTGCTCACGTACGTCACTGGGTCGCCCGGTCGGATTGGCTGCTGCAGGTGGTCTCGCCGCAGGTCCATCGCGGGATGGAGCACCGTGAAGTCCGCCTTGCCGGTCGCGGTGACCGGCGGGCCCCACGGCGCGGCCGCGGTCACGGTGGCCGGGGTGGCGGCCGTCGCGGCAGGGGCCACGCACTGGTAGCGCTGGGTTCCGCCGACCGGCAGCTCGGCGAAGGTGTGCCCGCAGGCCGCTTCGTCCGTCCGCAGGTCGTGCAACGGCTGGTCGCCGGTGTTAGTGAGCACGACCTCGAACGGCACCGAGTCGTCGGCTCGATACGCGCGGGCGGTGGCGTGTTTGGCGACGGCCAGCGCAGGCTTCTTCACTTTGAATGACGCCTGCGCGGAGCCGCTTACCGTGCGCTGTGTCGGGTCCGTGCCGGTCACCTTCGCGGTGTTGGTGAAGCCTTCCGGACCCGCGTTGATCGTGCACTGGTACTCGATCTGAGCGTCCGGGGCCAGGCTCGGGATCTGGTGCGCGCAGGCCGGAGTGCGATCGTCCACAACGGACACCGCGGTCAGCGGGACGTCGCCGACGTTGCGGACCAGCAGCGAGAAGGTGACCTTTTCGCCCTGGCGCACCTCGTACGGCTGGGCGTCCTTCATGATCGCGATTTCCGGGTGGATGACGTCGATCTTCGCCGAGCCGGACGCGGTCACCGGGCGGTTCGTCGGGTCGGTGCCGGACAGGGTCGCGAGGACGGTGAAGTCGTCCGGTTTGGCCTTCACGGTGCACTGGTAGCTCTGCGCGGCACCGGGTTCGAGGCGGTCGAACTTCTTCGGACAGCTGGCACCGTTGCTGGTCACGCCCGTGAGCGGAACGTCGCCGGTGTTGGTGACGGAGATCGTTACGGCGAGGGTGTCGCCGACGCGGGCGACGGCCGGGTTCGCGGTCGTCATCACGGTGAGCGCGGGGTGGATCACGTCGATGTGCGCGTCGGCGGACGCGGTGAGCGGCGGGCCGACCGGCGGGTTTCCGGTCGCGTGCGCGGTGCTGACCGCGTCGTCGGCCGGGGCGGGGATGGTGCAGTCGTAGGTCTTGTTCGCCTTCGGGGCGAGAGTGTCGAGGGTTTTCGCGCACGGGCCTTGGTCGGCGACCTTGACGGCGGTCAGCGGCGCGTCACCGGTATTGGTGACGGTGAGGGTGAAGGTGACCGGATCGCCAGGGCGGAACGGGCCACCGTGAACGGCCTTCGTCAACGCCAATCCCGGGTGCACCACGGTGAACGCTGTGTCTGCGGTGGCGGTGACGGTACCGCCAATCGGGTCCGCGGCGGTCACCTTCGTGGTGTTGGAGTAGCCGTCGTGTCCGGCCTTGGCAGTGCAGGTGTACCGCTGTTCTTCTCCCGGGGCCAAAGTGGGGAAGTCGCGGGCACAGTCCGGCGTCTTTTCGTCCACAATGGACACATCGGTCAGCGGGACGTCTCCGCTGTTGCGCACGGTGACAGTGAAGGTGACTTGGTCCCCTTCGCGCACCTGCGTCGGCGCGACGGTCTGGGTGACCTGGACGGCGGGGTGGATGACGTCGACGTGCGCGCTCGCGTTCGCGGTGACCGGACGGTTGGACGGATCGGTACCGGTCGCGGTGGCGTCGCTGGTGAGGTCGTCGGTCACCGGCCGGGTGCAGGTGTAGGTCTGTTTCGCCTGCGGGGCAAGGGTTCCTAGCCGTTTGACGCATTCCGGGGCGGCTGGGTCGGTGACCTGGGTGTCGTGGAGTTCGGCGTCGCCGGCGTTGGTCACGGTCAGCGTGAACGTCGCGGGCTCGCCCGGGCGCACGACTGTCGGCGCGACGCTCTGCGCGAGCGTGATGAGCGGGTGGATGACGTCGATCGCGGCTTCGGTCGCCGCCGTCACCGGTGCTCCGACCGGCGGCTTCGCGCTGACCTGCAGCGCTTCGGTCACGTCCGCGCCCGGTGCGGTCGTGGTGCAGTCGAGCGCCCAGGAGGCTCCGGGGTCGAGCGCGTCGTGTTGCTGCGTACAGCCTTCAGCGCGGGCCATGGACGTGACGGCCAGCCCGGTGAGCGGCACGTCGCCGGTGTTCGCCACGGTCACGTGCACCGCAACGGCGTCGTTCTCCCGGAACGGTCCACCTTGGACAGTCGCGGTCAGCTTCACCGCGGGATGCTGCACGGTGAACGCCGCGCTCGCCTTCGCGGTCACTGCGCGACCGGTCGGATCCGTACCTGTTACGGCCAGGTCGTTCGTGAAGCCCTGTGCTCCGGCGACCGTAGTGCAGGTGAAGGTCTGTTTACCTTGCGCGGAAAGGGATCCGAGCGTTCGCGCACACTCCGCGACCCGGTCATCAGCCACCACGACATCACGGAACTCAGCATCGCCGGTGTTGCTTACGGTGACCGTGAACGTGACACGGTCCCCTTCGCGCACCTGATCCGGCGCGGCAACGACAGTGGCTGTCAGCGCCGGGTGCACCACGTCAACCCGCGCGTCCGCGGTTACGCGCTGTGTCGCACCGAGCTGATCTTTGCCAGTCGCGACAACGGTATTCGTCACGTCGTCCGCCGGAGCTAACTGTTCGCACTTATACGTCTCGACCGCGTTGGGAGCGAGCGTGTCGAACTTGCGGACACACCCGGGCACGCTGTCGTCAGCCACGGCGACATCGTCAAGCGGCACGTCGCCGGAGTTGCGCACGGTGACGGTGAAGGTGACACGGTCCCCTTCACGCACCTGCGCCGGGGAAGCGGCCGCAGTGACCGCCAACCCAGGATGGATCACCGTGACAGTGGCCGAGGACTTGGCCGTGACCGGTCGCCCGGTGCCGTCCGTGCCCGTCGCAGTGACGGTGTTCGTAGTGGTCTGGCCAGGATTAGCGGTGCACGAGTAGGCCTGCTGAGTGCCAGGTGTGAGCACGCCAAAGGACCGCGAGCACGCCGGATTTGCATCGTCGGTGACGTCGACCGGATTGAGCGGGCTGTCACCGGTGTTGCGCACGGTGACTTTCCAGGTGACCTGGTCCCCGCCGTGCACCACGGGCGGAACGGCCTCCTTTGAGACGGTCAACGCAGGGGCAATGACCGGGACTTTCACCTCCGCGGCCGCGCTGACGACCTTGCCGAGCGGGTCGATCCCCTTCACCGTCGCGCGGGCCCCGTTCGGCAGCGGAACCGTTGCCGTGCAGGTGCCCACCACCGACTGTCCCGGCGCGAGCGAACCAATCGCACGAGCGCACGAGGGGACCCCTGGGTCGCTAAGGGTTACGTCGCGCAACGGAACATCGCCGGTGTTCACGGTCTTGAGCGTGAAGGTCGCCTGATCGCCAGCCCGATAAGCCGGTTTGTCGACCTGCTGGCTCAACGTCAACGCCGGGCGTAGGACATCGACGTGGCTGCCCGCCGAAGCCGACAACCGCTGCCCGCCCGCACCAACGCCAGTCACCTTGACCGTCGCGACGAACCCCTTCTCCGGCGCGGCGAACGTGCACTGATACCGCACCGTGGCCCCCGGAGCCAGCGAGCCGATCTTCTTGCCACACTGCGGATTCCGCTCATCCGTGACGTCCACTTCGGACACTGCGGCCGCGGCCGGGTTCGTGACGCGTACGGTGAACGTCACCTGGTCGCCAGCGTGCACCCGATGCGGCTCGGCGACCGCGGCGACCTGCAAGTTCTGCGCTGGCGCGGCGTACGCAGCCGGAGTCAGCAGAGTGGCCATCAGGCCGAGGACTAAGAGCAGACGTTTCCCGGCCGAAACCATGCCCTCGATTTTTCCACCATCCGGTGACGTCGCGGCGATTTCCTACCCGGCAGTGGGATTACCTCACTCCGCTGAGCGATTGGTGAGACGCACGGTTGACTCGTGGGTGATCGCCGCCGCCTGATTGAGGAAACCGATCACCGTTTGGAGTTGCTCGTCGGAGTAGCCGGCCGCGACCGCTTTCGTCGCCGCGATGATGTGGTCCCACAGCGGCGCGATGCGCTCGACGCCCGCCGGGTCGATGCCGACAAGGACCTTCCGCCGATCCTCCGGATGCGGCATCCGGTTGACCACGCCCTTGCGCTCCAGCCGGTCGACCAGCGCGGTGACCGACGCCGGCGCGAGCCCCGCGTACTCGGCCAGCTCCTTCGGCGTGAGCGGACCGAGCCGGGCGAGGTAGTCGGCGACCTTGCTCTCGACCGTCGAGAGGCCGTTCCGCTCGGCGAGGGCGGTGTGGAACATGACCGTCTCGGTCGACAGCACCCTGGCGCGAAGCAGCAGCTCAGCGACCAGATCCTCGCGTTCGCTTGACATGCCCCGGAGTCTAGCGGACTATTTAGTTCGACAGAACGAATTACTTTCTAAGATATTCGAAAGGGCGAACCATGGCACGAGTCTTGATCGCGGGCGGGGGCATCGCGGGGGCGATCACCGCGATCGCGCTGCACGAGGTGGGCCACGAACCGGTGCTGTACGAGGCGTATGACCGCAGTGCGGAGGGGGTCGGCGCGTTCCTGACGCTCGCCGTGAACGGCCTCGACGCGCTCACCCCGTTAGGGCTGAAACCGCTGGTCAAAGACCTGGGATTCGACACGCCGCGGATGACGCTCGGGCTCGGCAACGGCCGTCAGCTCAGCGAATTCCCCCTCGGCGGGGCGCTGCCGGACGGCACGGTGAGCCAGACGGTTTTGCGCTCCGACCTCTACGTGGCGCTGCGCGACGAAGCGGTCAGACGCGGCGTACCGACCGAGTTCGGCAAGCGCCTCATCGACGCCAGCCAGACGGCCGACGGTGTCACCGCGACCTTCGCGGACGGCACAAAAGCCCACGGTGACCTGCTGATCGGTGCCGACGGCCTACGGTCGACCGTCCGCCGGATCCTGGATCCGTCCGCACCGTCGCCGCGATATGTGCCGCTGCTCAACACCGGCGGTTTCGCGCGCGGCCTCGACCTGGACGACGAGCCGGGCGTCATGCACATGGTGTTCGGCCGCAAGGCGTTCTTCGCGCACGTGCTCGCCCCGGACGGCGCGGTCTGGTGGTTCGCGAACGTGCCGCACGCGAGCGAACCGACGGAATCCGAACTCGCCGCAATGCGCGGCCCCGGCTGGCGGAAGCGGCTGCTCGACCTGGCCCGCCCCGACCGCACTCCGGCCACCGCGATCATCGAGGCCAGCGAAAACATCTACGAACCGTGGGCGACCTACGACTTCCCGACGGTCCCGGTGTGGCACCGCGGCCGGATCGGCCTCATCGGCGACGCCGCGCACGCGACGTCACCCGCGGCAGGCCAGGGTGCGGCGATGGCGATCGAGGACGCGGTGACGCTTGCGAAGTGCCTGCGCGACGTCTCCGACCCGGCGGCCGCGTTGACGACCTTCGAGGCCTTGCGCCGGGAGCGAGTGGAAGCCGTTGTGGCCCAAGGAAAACGCAATGGCGACGCCAAGGCCCCCGGCCCGGTCGGCCGGGTGCTCCGGGACTTCTTCATCACACGCGCGATGCGCAAACCAGCCGCGGACGACCCGAACCGGTTCATGTGGGAGCACCGGATCGACTGGGCCGAACCGGTGAAAGCGGCCTAGCGCCAGGTGTCGACGCGGTGGAAGTTCTTGTACGCCCGGCTCGGCGTCGGCCCGCGCTGCCCCTGGTAGCGGGAGCCCGCCTCGCTGGAGCCGTACGGGAATTCCGCCGAGCTGGACAGCCGGAAAATGCACAGCTGGCCGATTTTCATCCCCGGCCACAGCGTGATCGGCAGGTTCGCGACGTTCGACAGCTCGAGCGTGATGTGCCCGGAGAAGCCCGGGTCGATGAAGCCCGCGGTGGAGTGCGTGAGCAGCCCGAGCCTGCCGAGCGAGGACTTGCCCTCGAGCCGCCCGGCGAGGTCGTCGGCGAGCCGGACCTGTTCGAACGTGGACCCGAGCACGAACTCGCCGGGGTGCAGCACGAACGGCTCGTCGCCCTCTTTTTCGACCAGCGACGTCAGCTCGTCCTGCTGCAGCTGCGGGTCGATGTGGGTGTACTTGCTGTTGTCGAAGACCCGGAAGTAACGGTCGAGCCGGACGTCGATGCTGGACGGCTGGACCATGTCAGCGTCGAAGGGGTCGATGCCGAGCCGGCCGGCGTCTAGCTCTTTGCGGAGGTCACGGTCACTGAGCAGCACGGATGCAGCCTATCGGGCGGCTGGACGCGGCCGGGGCACCCCCATCCGCTTGAGGTAGCGCCGCCGCCCGAACGCCCCGAGCGCTTCCTGCAGCGCAGTCGCGCCAGGAACGAGCTGCCGCACCGTCTCCGCCGCGTAATTCACCCCCGCGGCGGCGAGCACCACGGCCTGCGCGACCGGGTTGTCGGGCAGCCCGAGGAAGTCAGCGTTGTCCCGCCCGAGCACGAGCCGGCTGATCGCGGAATGCACGCCGACGTTCACCTGCCCGAGCACCTTCCCGGCAACCCCGCGCCCCTCGCCGATCGCCGCGTGCGTATCGACGAGGGCGCGGGCGAGCCGCTTCGAGTCGTCGTCCGGGATGAACTCGGTGGCGGCCAGCATCCAGAGCAACCGCCAGGCGTCGTCCTCGTCGGCGGGCAACAGCTCGTCGGTGACGCCCATCAGCCAGCCGACGTAACGCCAAAGATGGAGGATGTCGGCCTTCTCGCGGGCGGTGTAGCGGAGGCCGAGCAGCTGCGTGCCGAAGACGTAGACGAGGGAGAAGAGGAGAAGGGTGCCAGCGGTCTGGACCTGATTGATCGGCCGGTCCCACCGGTCGTAATCCCAATCCGGCCGGTTGTTCATCGCGCGCCGGACATGCGCGTGCACCAGCCGAATCCGCAGCGCGGCCTGGTATCCGGTGCCGTGTTGCTGGAGCGCCCCCGGAGTCGTGACGTCGATCCACCACACCGCGGTCTCCACCAGCCTGCGCGGTGCCCGATACTCGATCTCACCGGTGCCGACCAGCGATTTCGTCGCGCGGGAGGCGAGGTAGCCGCCCATGAGCGACATGTCGCCGAGGGGAAAGAGACCGAGCAGCCCGGCGCGGGTGATCGCCTTGGCTCCGCTGATGAGCCGCTGGTGATCGACCCAGTACGGAGTGGCTTCAACGCTGGCCATGAAGGCTTCCAACTCCGGCGGCCCCGGTTTCCCGGCCAGCGCCTCGTCAACCCGGCTTCGGTTGTGCGGTTCCCGGTGCAGCCACTCGACGACCGCGTCGGCCAGGGCGTCTTCCTGCTGCGCGAAGGTACGAAGCCGCTTGAGCTGCCCTTCGTCGGCGGCGGAGCCTCTCGTCCGAGCCGCGAGCCGGAACCCGCCTTGACGGAACATCTCGGGGTCGTCCATCGCGCACCTCCGCACCGTGGGTCGACAACAAGTGTTGTCACTTGGCTGGCGAGGCGTCAAGGCATGCCCCCGCTGGACATGGGGGTGCCGTGGTTGTGTATGCTGGCCGAGTACTGCGGATGTAGTTCAATGGTAGAACATCAGCTTCCCAAGCTGAATACGCGGGTTCGATTCCCGTCATCCGCTCTCTTGCGAAAGCCCCAGGTCACGCAGTGTCTACTGTGGACCTGGGGTTTTTGTTTTTGCGCATTCAATTCACCTGTTGCGCCACTGGCCTGCCGGTGTTGGTGCTCCGACCGGATCATTGCCATCCAGGACTTTGCCCTTGCCCTGCGCAGTCCACGGGCTAGCGACGACCAAGCGTAGGCAGGCCGCCGCTGACGATCCGGATGTACCGACGCCTCCTTTTACCGGAACGTCGTCCATCTGCACCCGGGGAACGCTGACAGTCAGGTTGAGAAAAACTGTCGTCGACGCTCATGCGTCCTGCGTCCGAGCCAGATGGGTGACGCACCCGCGCTGGATTGGCCCCGCTTCGGGCCGGGGTTATGATCTGCGTTTCGTCGAGGCTGTTGCGGCACCGCTCCGCCCGCCCGAGGAGTTCATCTCGCCTCCGCACTTGCGCAGGCAAGTTTTCCAACGATTTGATCAAGCGGCCTGCGTCGGTACACAGCCTCAATCGCCTGTCTTCGGCGACGAGCGGGGCCTTGAGCTTGTTCTTGCCTTGAGAGACTTGGTACGTCTCCAGGTGTGCTCGCACGCCTCGTTCCAGGGCGTCGAGTCGCTGAAGCAGGCCTCGGTACTTCTTAAGGAGCCGCGTGTCTCCCCCAACGAGGTGCTGGGCGGCCACATTCCGTCCTGCCATGTCGTTTCTATCGCGCAACGCAGGCCGGACGTTCCACCTCGCCGGTCACGATCTTTGCCAGAGCCCTTGCACCGGCCGGTTTCGGCCGTCAAGGCAACAAGGTGAACGCGGATATATGCCTTGGCTTGACGACAGGGAAGTGTCGGGTGTCAAGGGTCGCGACCCGCGTAATGCCAAGCCGCTCAGCCAGTGCGCCCACGCACCAGCGGAAGATCGACTCGACGGTATAGAGCCCATCAGCGACGTCCCGAAGGAAGTCGGCCTCTGCTGAAGCGCTGGCACGCGAGCCGAGCATGTAGCCGATCTCGACTAGCAGAGGCTCCGGCAAGACCAGCGGCCTAGTGTCGAAGGCAGCAACTCCGTTGGCACGCCGACCGAGGTCAGGCTCGCCGTCGAACACGCCTACCGTGCGACACCGACGGCGAGGCGGCTCGGCCTCCGGCGGAGCGATCCCGACTCTAGTTCTGGGCGTAGGACTTGTCTGCCTCAGTCGACGAAGTTGCCCTGCGGTGAAACCAGAACAACCCGCACAACACCGCCAACCACACCACCCCGACAATCAGCGCCAGGCGGGTGTCCTCAGCGAACGCCATCACCACGAAGATGAACACCATGAACGCCATCGTCAAAATCTGGCCCACCGGCCAGAACGGCACCGGGAACTCCAGGCCCTCAGCAGGTGACTGACGCCGGGATCGGTAGTGCGTAAGCAGGATCATGAACCAAACCCACACCGTCGCAAAGGTGCCCACCGATGCGATCAGCAGAAAAGCACTGTCCGGCAACAGGTAGTTCAGAACGACAGCCAGGCTTAGGGCCGCGGCGACCACGAGGACGGTCATCCATGGGATGCCATTCCGCGTAACCCGAGCCATTACAGCAGGGGCTTGGCCACGCCGAGCCAGGCCGTAAATCATCCGTCCGGCGCCGAAGATGTCGCTGTTGATCGCGGACAACGCGGCAGTCACCACGACGATGTTCAAAACCGTTGCGGCGGAGTGCAAACCCAAGCCGGAGAAGATTTGGACGAAGGGGCTGCCGGAATCGCTGATCGTGTTCCATGGGTTCAGCATCATGATGATCGCCAGGGTCGCTACGTAGAAAAGCAGCACCCGCACGGGGACGGTGTTGACGGCCTTCGGCATGGCGGTGCGTGGGTCTTCGGACTCGGCTGCGGTGAGGCCCAGGATTTCCGTGCCGCCGAAGGCGAACATCACCAGGGCGAAGGAAGCGATGAAACCGCCGATGCCGTTGGGGAACCAGCCGCCGTGGGACCACAGGTTGGTGATACTCCCAGAATCAGCACCGAAGATCAGGATTGCTGCTCCGCCAAGGATCATCGCGACGATCGCGACTACCTTGACCAGCGTGAACCAGAATTCCAGCTCACCGTAAACCCGTACGCTGACCAGGTTCGCGGCGGCGATGACCAGGATCGTCAGCACTACCCAGATCCACCGCGGCACGTCGGGGAACCAGAATCCCATGTAGACAGCCAAAGCTGTCACGTCGGCGACGCAGACGATCACCATTTCGAACGCGTAGGTCCAGCCGGTCAGGAAGCCTGCCAAGGGGCCTAGATGTTTCCGGGCGTATTCGCCGAACGAGCCGGGGGCGGGGTCGTTGACGGCCATTTCGCCCAAGGCGCGCAGTACGAAGAAGATCGCCGCGCCACCAATAAGGTAGGCGAGCAGGACGGACGGGCCCGCTTTGGCGATGGTGTCCGAGGAGCCGTAGAACAAACCGGTGCCGATCGCCGAGCCCAAGGCGATGAACCGGATGTGCCTGCCGTTCAAGCGGCGGCTCAAACCATCCCCGGACTTCGTCGTCATTGACGCCTGCCTCCCGAAATCGGTAGCCCGCGAGTGCGAGCGGGTCGGCACAGTAGAACTGATCCGGCCCGGGCCGCCCAACCGATGGCTACCGGAAAGCGTCTGCGATTTCAGACGGTCTACAAAGGACTCCTCAGCCCTCGACCAGCTCCCACGGCGCACCGGGTTCCGCGCGGTCGAACACCTGGCCCGGCGCGGCGAGCAAGGTCGGCACGACGTCCGGGTACAGGTGCACGACGTGTTCCAGTTCCAGGCCTTCCACCTCGAAGTCCTCCGCCTCCGGGACCTCGAAGCCGACGAACAGCCAGGTGCCGTCCGGTTCCCGGACCACCTGACGGACCGCGCGCGCCGGTGCCGCGGCATCCGTGCCGATTTCGGTCAAACCGGTGCTCAGCTGGACTTCTTCGAGCGGTGAACCAGGATGCGGCCAAGCGGCGATGCGGGCGTCGCGGTGGGCGAGGTCTTCGTCGAGGTCATCCGAATCCGACACCGAGCTGAGCAGCCAGGTGAGGCGGTCCGGATCCCAGTCGGCGGCCATGCCGGCGGGCACGTCGGCCAGCGCGGTCAGGTGCGGCAGCAGGGCGACCGCCTCGCGCAGGACCATCGCGCCGAACAGCTGGCGGTTGACCTCCATGTCCTCTTCGAACTCGGCACCGTCGCTGATGAACCAGTCACCGTCGTCGTCGAGGACGACGAACGCCAGTTTTTCCGGGTGCTCCACCAATTCGTGCGCGATGATCACCGGGGATTCCGGGTCCTGTCGCAGCGGCCATTGCTCGGACATGCTCACTCCCCGTCGTCGATCATCTGCATCCACTCGGCATCCGGCGCCTCGCGGAAGAACACTTCGCCTGGCTCCGCGTCGAGCAGCTCGGCCACGTCCGGGTACAGCTGCGCCACGTGGCCCAGCTCCAGTGTGTCGACCTCGACGTCGGTCTCCTCGTCGGGATCGGGCACCTCGAAGCCGACGAACATCCACGTGCCGTCCTCGCCTCGGCTCGCGTAGCGCACGCCGCGGACCGGAGCGTCCGCCGCCGTGCTGATCTCTATCAGCCCGAAGCTGAGGTTCGCCTCGTCCATCGGCGACCCAGCGTGCGGCCAGGCGGCGGCGCGGGCCTCCCGGTACGCACGAGTTTCCTCGTCGTCGTCCGGAACGAGCGGCGAAATCAGTACCCAGGACGCGTTGCCGGCGTCCCAATCCGCACCCATCCCGGCGGGCAGCTTGGCCAGCGCCGTCAGCTGCGGCAGCAGTTCCACGACGTCGTGCAGGCACATCGTGGCGAACTGCTCCTGGTCCAGTTCCGGATCGTCGCCGAACTCCGTGCCGTCGCTGACGAACCAGCCTTCCTCGTCGTCGAGGAGGACGTGGTCCAGCTCCTCCGGATGCTCGATCAGGCCCTGCGCGACAAGCACCGCGGCATGCGGTTCCTGTCCCATCGACCAGTCTTCCGACATGCCCGCTCCCCACCTCGCGTACGACTGCGGGCCCATCCCACCAGACCCGCCCGCCCCGGTGCACAGCGCGTCTCCGGCAGGAAATTCCACGTGCGTTGGATTAGGCTGGACGGCATGGTGCTGCCCGAACGTCTCGCCCGGTTCAACCGCGTGGTCACCAACCGGGTCACGAAACCTTTCGCCGACAAACTGCCTGGATTCGGCGTGATCGTGCACCGCGGCCGCAAGTCCGGCCGCGAATTCCGCACTCCGCTGAACGTCTTCCGCTCCGACGACGGATTCGTCGTCGCGCTCACCTACGGACCGGACGCCGACTGGGTGCGCAACGTCCTCGCCGCGGGCGGCGCGGAGGTGATCACCCGCGGCCGTAAATACCGCGTGCGCGATCCGGAACTCGTGCATGATGAGTCGCGCCGGCCGATGCCGCCCGGGGTGCGGCAGTTCCTCGGACTCGTCGGCGTCACGGATTTCCTTGTGCTGAAACGAGAATAAAGGGGGAGCGGGATGCTCACCGGGAAGCTGGTGCGGCTGCGGGCGCTCGAACCGTCGGACGCCGAATCGATCTACCGGTGGATCCACGATCCGGAGGTCGGCCGGTACATGACCGGCGATTACCCGCGTTCGCTCGCCCAACTGCGCCAGCGCGGCGAGGAACGCCCGGTGAACACGTACGAAAACGTCGTGCTGGGCATCGAATCCCTCGAAGCGGACAAGCTGATCGGCATCGTCGACCTGCGCGACGCCCGCCCAGAGATCGGCCGCGCCGAGCTGGACATCTACATCGGCGAGACCGACCACTGGGACGGCGGATACGGCACCGAGGCGCTGAAACTCATGTGCCGGTACGGATTCAACGTGATGCGGCTGCACCTGATCGCGCTCTGGGTGGTCGCCGAGAACGAGCGCGCGCGGCACGTCTACCGCAAGGTCGGGTTCGTGGAGGACGGCAGGCACCGCGAATGTCATCGCGGGCCCGACGGCCGGTACCACGACATGTACCTGATGAGCCTGCTCGAACCGGAGCTGAACGACTGAGCTAGCTCTTGACCTGCCGCTTGCCCCACAGGCTGGCGGCGAGCGTCACGCCGATCGCGGCCAGCACGACCTGGGTGATGATCTCCAGCCAGTCGATGCCCTTGGTGTCCGCGTAGCCGATTCCGCGCGCGATCGCGGTGCCGACGAACGCGGCGACGATGCCCACCAGGAGCGTGAGCCAGATCGGGATGGACTGTTTGCCAGGTGCGACCAGCTTGCCGAGCAGGCCGAGGATCAGGCCGATCACGACCGCGCTGATGATGCCGGAAACCGCCATGGCGAAACTCCTTCTGCCGAGAGGACCGGGCTCGACCGGTTTAACCCGGAACCCGGGGCGCCAAACCCGGCTTACCGCCCGCTCGCGGCCACCGCCACCGGAAGCACGAAAAATGCCCCGGTCCGGGTGCGGAACGGGGCATTTTTCCAGCCAGTGCGATCAGAACGCGGCTTCGTCCACGTCCATCAGCGCGTTGTCCGCGGCCTCCACGATGGCGCGGCGCGAGGTCAGCTCGGGCAGCACGCTCTTCGCGAAGAACGACGCCACCGCCAGCTTGCCCTCGTAGAACGGCTTGTCCTTGGCCGACGCGCCGTTGTCGAGCTTCTCCAGCGCGACCTCGGCGCCCTGCAGCAGCTTCCAGCCGACCAGCAGGTCGCCGACCGACATCAGCAGCCGCACGGTGTGCTGGCCGACCTTGTTGATGTTCTGCGGGTCTTCCTGCGACGAGGTCAGGTAGCCGATCAGCGAGCCCAGCATGCCCTGGGTGTCCTCGAGCGCCTGCTTGAGCAGCGCGCGCTCGTTCTTGAGCCGGCCGTTGCCCGCCTCGGACTCGATGAACTTGGTGATCTCGCCGGCGACGAACGCGAGCGCCTGGCCCTTGTCGCGGACGATCTTGCGGAAGAAGAAGTCCAGCGACTGGATCGCAGTGGTGCCCTCGTACAGCGAGTCGATCTTCGCGTCGCGGATGTACTGCTCGATCGGGTAGTCCTGCAGGAAGCCGGACCCGCCGAGCGTCTGCAGCGACTGCACGAGCTGCTCAGTGGCCCGCTCGGAGCCGACACCCTTGACGATCGGCAGCAGCAGGTCGTTGACGCCGTGCGCCAGCTTCAGTGCGGCTTCGTCGCCCTCGCCGGTCCACAGCTGGTCCTGGAACGACGCGGTGTACAGGTAGATCGCGCGCAGGCCCTCGGCGTACGCCTTCTGCAGCATCAGCGAACGACGCACGTCGGGGTGGTGCGTGATCGTGACGCGCGGCGCGGCCTTGTTGAGCATGTTCGGCAGGTCAGCGCCCTGCACGCGCTCCTTGGCGTACTCCAGCGCGTTCAGGTAGCCCGTCGACAGCGTGGCGATCGCCTTGGTGCCGACCATCATCCGGGCGTACTCGATGACCTGGAACATCTGCGCGATGCCGTCGTGCACCTCGCCGAGCAGCCAGCCCTTGGCCGGGGTGCCGTGCTGGCCGAAGGTCAGCTCGCACGTGGTGGACACCTTGATGCCCATCTTGTGCTCGATGTTGGTGACGAAGGCGCCGTTGCGCTCGCCAAGCTCGCCGGTCTTGGAGTCGAAGTGGAACTTCGGGACCAGGAACAGCGAAAGGCCCTTGGTGCCCGGCTTGGTCTCGATGCCGGGACCCTCGGGACGGGCCAGCACCAGGTGCATGATGTTCTCGACCATGTCGTTCTCGGCCGAGGTGATGAACCGCTTCACGCCGTCGATGTGCCAGGAGCCGTCCTCCTGCTTGACCGCCTTGGTGCGGCCGGCTCCGACGTCCGAACCGGCGTCCGGCTCGGTGAGCACCATGGTGGCTCCCCAGCCGCGGTCGATCATCAGCTGGGCCCAGTGCTTCTGCTCTTCGGTGCCGTTCTTGTCCACGATCATGGCGAAGTTCGGACCGGCGAGGTACATGAACAGCGGGGCGTTCGCGCCGAGGATCAGCTCGGCCGCGGCCCACTGCACCGTCGGGGGCAGGCCGAAGCCGCCCAGCTCGTTGGTGAGGCCGAGCCGCCACCATTCGCCGTCGACGAGCGCCTGGTAGCTCTTCTTGAACGAATCGGGGATGGTCACGCTGAACGTCTTGGGGTCATACACCGGCGGGTTGCGGTCCGCGTCGGCGTAGGACTCGGCGAGCGGGCCGGTGGCGAGGTTGTTCAGCTCCGACAGCACGCCGCGGGCGGTCTCCTCGTCCGACTCGGCGAGCACGCCCTTGCCGAGCCGTTCCTGCACGCCGAGTACCTCGAAGAGGTTGAACTCCAGGTCTCGGACGTTGCTCTTGTAGTGGCCCATGTCGTCACTCCGTGTCGTGTTCGGCTTTCCGGCCGGGCACTGGTTCCCTTACTCGCCGGTAACATCAGGATATTACCTACCGGTAACCAGAGCAAGCGAATCCGCCCTTCCAGGGGTGCCGATTCGCTCGGAATAACGGGTCGACCAGGGGACCGCCTCACCGCGTGCCGCGCGCCACGGCCTCCTGCACGGCCGGCGGACCGGCACTGTCGTCAAGCTGGGGGACCAGGATGCCGCTGCGGAACGCGATGGTCACCGCGTGTGTCCGGTCGCGGGCGGAAAGCTTGCGGAGAATGCTCTTCACGTGGGTCCGCACGGTTTCGACGGACAGGAAGAGCAGTTTCGCGATCCCGGAGTTCTCCAGCCCTTCGGCGACCAGCTGCAAAACCTGGTACTCGCGCCGGGAAAGCGGCATGGCGCCCTTGGGCTGTACGAGGTGCCCGTCGACCGGAGCGGCTCTAGGCGACGGTTCGCGCTTGGGCCGCGCGGTGAGCGCGGACAGCGCCGGGTCGATGTAGCGACGGTCGTGGTGCGCGCGCCGGACGGCCTCGGCGAGCCGCCGCGAATCGACCGCGCGCGGCACGATGGCGTGCGCACCCGCCCCGATGGCGGCGGCGAGGTACTGCTGAGTGCGGTTCGTGTCGCGCACCAGGGTGACCAGCACCAGGGCCGGATCGCCCGCGTTGAGCAGTTTCGCGAGGTGGCAGTTGGGGTCGAGCGCGGAATCGAGGATCACGACGTCCGGGCGGACCTGCTCGCACAGCTGCATCGCCGCGTGGTGGCTCGCCGCCTGGCCGGACCAGTGCAGGCCCAGCGTGCGGTGCACCATCGCCGCGATGCCCTCGCGGAAAATCGGAATGGGGTCGACGACCGCGACTCCCAGGCTGCGACCGCCGGCCGGTTGACCGGCCGACATGGGCGTTCGGTGGGGCTCGATGCCACGCATCTCGGGCCTCCGTCCTCAATGGTCGCTCCCGGTGACCGGCACGCCCCCTCGGCGTGCCGCCGGTCCCCCTGCCGGAACCGGACGGGAACGACACCTTGTCCCTGGTTCGACTCCGCCGAGAGCGGCTTGTGACGCGGTTTCCCCCTCATGGCCGTAACGGCTGGTCGCAGCAAACTCTGAGTAGAAAAGTGGCCCCGAGATGCGCGTGAACGGCCCAGCGGGGGCCCGCCCACTCGGGTTAGCTCTACTGAGGGTTTAACTGCTCGGGTGAACCTCCGGTGACCGCCCGTGCGCGCAGCCGGCCGAACTCCTCGGCGAGGGTTTTCGGGGTCCAGTGGGCGTTCAAACCGCTGGGATTGGGCAGGAGCCAGACGTTCGTTGTCCCAATTGTCCGATCTTGTGGACCGACGGCGGCCCGCCGATCGCCGAACGCGACGCGGTAGGCAGTGATTCCGACCACGGCCAGCCAGCGCGGGCGGTACTTCTTTACCTTCGCGGTCAGGATCTGGCCGCCTTCGCGGAGTTCGTCGTCGGTCAGCTCGTCGGCGCGGGCGGTGGTCCTGGCTACGACGTTGGTGATGCCGAGGCCGAGGTCGAGGAGCTGATCCTGTTCGCTCGGGTCCAGCTGGCGCGGGGTGAAGCCGCTGGCGTGGAGGGCGGGCCAGAAGCGGTTGCCGGGGCGGGCGAAGTGCAGGCCGAGCGCGCCGGAGTAGAGGCCGGGGTTGATGCCGCAGAACAGGACGTTCAGGTTGGGGGCGAGGACGTCCGGGATGGTGGTCCCGTGCGCGGCGGCTTGTTCGGCCTTGGTGGGTTTGGCGGGCATGGGTTCAGTTTCCCGGGAAGGTGGGGGGATGAGCGTGACGCCTGATGGCTGCCCGGTCGATCTCTATCTGGAGCTGCCCGCGGCTGGGGAGCCGGAGGGGGTCGCGTACATCTGAGGCGCTGAGACCGTCCGCGCCCGGATCGGTGAGCTTCGGCTGGACCGGCGGTTCCCGACTGTCGTACCCGGCAGCCATCTGAACAACGGGCCGGATCGGACTCGCCAATGGCGGCAGTGGGCTCCGGTCGGGCAGCTGCTGGTCGAATGGCATCCGCCCGCCTGGTTCGACCAGGTCGCCGACGGTCCGGGCGGGCGGCTGGGCGACGTGCTGATCGCCCTCGAAGGCGTCCGCCGGGACGGCGACCGGCTCGCTGCCACCGTCCGCTACTCCCTCGGCCACCGGACCTGGAAACAGCCCTTCACCTGCGAAACCTTCCCCCTCGAACCCACCCTCGACCAAGCCGGGCTGAGGTTCGAGCGCTGGGTCACCGCTGAGCGGGACTGGTTCCTCGCGCGATCTCGACCCGCGGGGTAGCCAACCCAGCACCCCGGTCGGTAGCCTGTGTGATCCCTCGCACAACGGCGTCGATGAGGAGAGCACATGCAACTGTGGCTAGTGCTCGGCCTGGTAGCACTGATCATCGCCATCGCGTCCCTGATCGTGATCCTGGAAGACCGCCGTGCCGCGCGGCAGGCGGCGATCGCGAGGCGAGCCCGGTTAGCGCGTCTTGGCGAGGTCGATCCGCTCGCTCCGGGCAGGCTCCACGCGGAGGGTTGAAGAGATCGGCCGGAGGGCGAGCAGCAGCGCCCCGGCCAGCCAGCCGAGTCCGGCGCCGAAGGTGTTGGTCATGAGGTCGTCGACGTCGAAGATCCGGTAGACGAACGGCGCGGTTCCGAAGTTCGCCGTGAGCTGGGTGATCTCGACGGCCAGTGACACCGCGAAGCCGATCGCCAGCGCGCCGACCACGCCGCGGCGCCACAGCGTCCTGGCGAAGAAACCCAGCGGGACGAACAAGAGCACGTTCATCGCCGCCTGCTGGAAGGTCTGCGTGGTGAACCAGTCCGCCGCCGAAAGACCGTGCTTTACCAGTTCGGTGTGGATGTCGGCGATCCACTGGAACGGCTCCAGCTGCACGGTCTGCTCCAGCCGCCTGCTGTTCGGGCCGGGCAGCGGCAGGAAGACGACCGCCAGCGCCATGCACGCGTAGAACACGACCGCCGCCGAGGTCACCAGGTTGCGCAGCCGCGGGCGGCCGTGGCGCGCGATCTGGAGCACGAACTGCGGGACCAGGATCGTCGCCCATACCGCGAGGAACCCGATGAACCCGTACTGCAGGGCGGTGACCTGTGCGTTCGTCATGCCAAGAACGCTATGGATCTTGCCGCGCGGGCACTTCGGTCGAAGAGCCGGAGGGTCTGGACCACGGGTCGGCCAGATGGCCGAGTGGGCGCTGACCGATCGGTCAGCGGTCGGGCGAAGGCGGTTCGTCGTCCTGGTCCACGCGCTCGGAGCGCCAGGCCGCGAAGACGGTGCCGGCGATCAGCAAAAGGACCACGCCCAGCACGAGCACGACGAGCTGCGTTTCCATTTGTCCCCCTCGGTACCCAACGCACAGATCGGGCGGGGGCGGCCGAACGTTACCGAAACTTTCATCCGGGTCCGGCCGTTCTGCCCTGGTCCCCACCGTCCAGTTTGGGCAGACTGCTTCGCCGGGCGTCCGCATCAGGGGTCAAGCGGGCGCGAACACCGGAGGAAACATGAAGCTCTTCACCCGGCTCGCGGCCACCGCCGCGGCCGCACTGGCCACCGTGGCCGTCACGAGCGCGCCCGCCGAGGCCGCACAGACCACCGACGTCCGGATCATCACCTTCAACGACCTGCACGGGAACCTCGAACCGCCGTCCGGGTCGAGCGGCCGGATCACGCTGCCGGACGGGACCAAGGTGGACGCGGGCGGCGCGGCCTACCTCGCGACGCACGTCAAGCAGCTCGAAGCGCAGGTGCGCAATTCGATGGTGCTGTCCTCGGGCGACAACGTCGGCGCGTCGCCGGTGATCTCGGCGCTGTTCCACGACGAACCGACCATGGACTTCCTCAACGACCTCGGCGTGAAGGCGTCCGTGGTGGGCAACCACGAGTTCGACGAGGGCTACCAGGAACTGCTGCGCATGCAGTTCGGCGGCTGCAACAAGACCGACGGCTGCCAGTTCCGCAAGAGCTACGACGGCGCGCGCTTCCCGCTGCTCGGGTCCAATGTGTACTTCGACAACGGGGTGCCCGCGCTGCTGCCGTTCAGCATCCAGTTCTCCGGCGGCGTTCCGGTCGGCGTCATCGGCGCGACGCTCAAGGACCTCCCGTCGGTCGTGACGCCGGAGGCCATCAAGGGTCTCAAGTTCGGCGACGAGGTCGAGGCGATCAACCGCACCGCGAACATCCTCGACCGGCTCGGGGTGAAGTCCCAGGTCGTGGTGCTGCACCAGGGCGACGAGGCACTGCCCGGCGCCGGTCCGAACGACTGCAAGGTGCAGCCGAACGGCGCCGCCGCGACGATCGCGAAGAACGTGACGCCGAAGGTCGACGCGATCTTCACCGCGCACAGCCACCAGCAGTACAACTGCGTGATCAACGACCCCGCCGGCCAGCCGCGACCAGTGATCCAGGGCGCGTCGTTCGGCCGGCTGCTGTCGGTCGTGGACCTGAAGATCGACCTGCGCACGCGTGACGTCGTCCGGTCGCAGACCAAGGCGCACAACGAGATCGTCACCCGCGACGTCACGCCGGACCCGGCCGTGACGAAGCTCGTCGACGAGGCCAAGACGAAGGCCGCGCCGATCGCGAACAAGCAGGTCGGCACCATCACCGCGGACCTGCCCGCGGCGGGCGGCCCGTCCGGCGAATCGCCGCTCGGCGACGTGATCGCCGACGCGCAGCTCGAAGCGACCAAGTCCAACAACGCGGTGATCGCGATGACGAACCCGGGCGGCATCCGCGCCGACCTCACGTACAAGTCGTCGGCGGCGGGCGAGGGCGACGGCGTCGTCACCTATGGCGAGGCGTTCACTGTGCAGCCGTTCTCGAACATCATGCAGACGATCACGCTCACCGGCGAGAACCTGAAGAACGTGCTGGAGCAGCAGTGGGGCCAGTCCGGCGGCACCAAGATCCTGCAGATCTCGAAGTCGCTGCACTACACGTACTCGGCGGCCGCGCCGGTCGGCTCGCGGGTTTCGAACATCACGATCGACGGCAAGGCGGTCGACCCGGCAGCCAAGTACCGGGTGTCGGTGAACAACTTCCTCGCCGCCGGCGGGGACGGGTTCACCGAGTTCAAGAAGGGCACCGACCTGGCGGGCGGGCCGGTGGACCTGGACGCGTTCATCGCCTACCTCGGCGCGCATCCGGGCATCGCTCCGCCGCCCGCGGACCGGATCACCGCCGCTCCGTAATCGCCGAGGAGCCCTCGCCCACCCGGGCGGGGGCTCCTCTCGTTTCTCCAAGACAGCGCGGCGGGGGCGGGGCACGATGGTCGGCATGACGATGACCTGGGACGACGTGACCGCGTGGGCTGTGGAGGAGCTGCCGGAAACCGAGGTGTCGACCTGGTACCGCACGCCCGCGTTGAAGGTGGCGGGCAAGGGTTACGCGCGGCTGCGCACCGAGGCCGAGGGCGGGCTGGTGCTGTTCGTCGGCCTCGACGAGAAGGCCGCGCTGCTCGCGTCGGGCGATCCGGCCTTCTTCACCACCCCGCACTACGACGGGCACGGCTCGATCCTCGTGCACCTCGACCGCGTCGATCCGCAGCAGCTGCGGGAACTGCTCACCGAGTCCTGGCGATCGAAAGCCCCGGCACGGCTCAGCAAATGACGATCGGCTGCGGCGAGTACGTCGTGCTGCGGCTTTCCTCGCGGACCTCGCCGCCGCTGGCCAGGTCGTAGAACACCCGGGTGTCGCTGACGGTGAACCCGGACGCGCCCGGCGACGCGTGGCACTGACCGTCCGGCCCTGGCCCGAACTGCACCGGCGGCGGCACCTGGTTCGACGGCGAGCCGCTGCGGCCTTCGACGCGGAAGTGCTTGGTACCCCAGATCTTCACCGTCACCGAGCCGCCGCTGGCACTCGCCTGTATCGCGAATCCGGTCGGCTCGTTGTTGGCCAGCTTGAGATCCACGGCGTTGCCGGAGCTGTCGACGGCTACCGCGTCGCGGCCCGCCGGGTAGCGGTTGATGAAGTGCTCGTGCGCCGCGTGGCCGCCGTCGCCGAGACCAGCCAGGTAAGCCGCGTTGTACAAAGTGGACGAAAGCTGCGACAGTCCGCCGCCAGCCACCGCTGGGCCGGTACCGTCCTCGTCGACCGGCGCGGACGCGTAACCGCCGCCACGATAGGCGTTGAGGCTGAAGGATTCCCCCGGTTTCACGATGACGCCGTTGATGCGTCCGGCGAGCGTCGCGACGTTCGCCGCGGCCGGACCGCTGAGCCCGCCGGTGGTGTACTCGCCGATGACCTCCTTGATGCCAAGCGCGTTCGCGCCGTCAGTCGTCAAGGTCGGGTGCTTCTGGTCGTAGGCGACCGGCAGATCGCGGCCGGTCGGCTTCGCGAGCACCGCGGTGAGGGTCTTGAAAGTGTTGGCCCAGTTGATCTTTCGGCCGTCCTCGGACGGCGTGACCGCCGGTACGCCGGAGGCGAGGCTGATCTGCGCGTCCTTGCCCTCGGCCTCGGTGGACGCCAGATCCGGCTGGACGGCCGCGCGCAGTTTCTCCTGGTCGATCCGCAGTTCGAGACCGCCGCCGCCGTTCGGCTGGAACTGGAACGACGACGCGATCGCCGCCGGCGCCAGCGTGGTGTCCTTGCCCTGCCCGTGCAATACGACCGGCGCGGAAACCGCGGGCGCGACCACGGTGTCCAGCAGCCGGTGCACGTCGGAGGAGGTGGTCTTGGGCGGCGTCACGGCCATCTTCAGCGTGACCCCGCGCGGCGAAAGCCAGTCCGCCACCACGGTTTGCACCGCAGCCGGGACATCGGTCAGCTCCTGGCCCTGCCGCGGTTCGACCGCATACGCGGTGACGCCGTCCGGTGCCTTCGGCGTGAACCCGATGCTGCCTTCGACCAGCGGATGGTTGAGCTGCTTTCCAGCAAGCTGCTGCACCGCGTCGGTGACTTCGAGCTGGTCGCTGCGCGTCACGACGCCGACCTCGCGCGTGGTGAAGAACGACATCAGCCGCGTGATCGGGCTCCATGGCTGGTGACCGGCCTGGGCGAGCGTGCCCGGCCAGTCGAGGCCGAGCCCGGAATCCGCGGGCACGAGCGTGGTGGTGACGTCGCCGGCGTGCACCGGAACCGGACGCGTGAGCCGCGGCGCGAGTTCGGTGTGCAGCTTGGCTTCGGCCTCGGCGTAGGACAGGTCGCCGACGTCGATCCCGGCCACCTGCACGCCGCGCGGTACGTCGCCGGCGCTGGTCATCAGGTCGATGGTGTACAGCAGCACGAACAACCCGAGCAGGCCGCCGACGATCATGAAGCTGCGGCCGACGCGTTTGCGGAAGCGGCGGAAAGGCGTGTTCGGCGGCGGGGCGCGTCGGCCACCGCGAAGATCTCGGTGGCCAGATCGGGTTCTCCGGCCAGGGCGGGGTCGTTCAGCAGCTCGTCGCTCAGCAGGTCGTCGGCGAACGACGCCGACGAACGGTCTTCCTCACGCAACGCCTGCCTCCCCTGGTACGGGAGCTACAGGTAGAGCCCCGTCCCGTGTTCGGTCCGCTCCGTGGCCACCGCGTGGATGTCGCGTTCGCGCATCACCAGGTGACCTTCCCCCTGGATCTCGACCTCCAGCTGGTCCTCCGGGTTGAAGAGCACCCGGTCTCCCTGCTTGACGTTCCGCACGCTGTTGCCGACACCCAGTACATCACCCCAAACCAGCCTGCGCGCGACTTGCGCGGTGGCGGGAATCACGATGCCGCCGCTGCTGCGGCGCTCGCCTTCCTCCTGCGACAACCGCACGAGGACGCGGTCGTGCAGCATCTGGATCTCGAGCTTGGGCGTGTCCGGCACGCCGTCCATGCTACTGACCGGACACCGGCGCCTTGGGCTCGCCCGCCATCATCAGGCTCAGCGCCTTCCCCCTCCTGCCTCGAAACGCACCGGGACGCCCCAGTCCTGCCGGGTGATCCGGCACGCCGGGTGCTCGCCGCCGTCGTCGCAGCTCGCGGCCTGCGCCACCACCTGCAAGACACCTTCGGTCGCTCCTTCGGCGAACTTGATCCGCCGAACGAGATCAGTTCCGACCCCGGCTCCGTCGGCGAGCAGTTCCGGCGGCGACGCGGTGATCTCCAGCCGCGTCGAAGGCCCGTAGCGCTCGTCGAGCTTCTCGCCCGGCGGCGGGGTGAAGACGACGGAGAACTCGATCTCGCCCGGAGCGAGCACGGTCGGCGGACGCTGTACGGCCTGGCGAGTTCCCGCGACGGCGGTCGCCTGGCCATTGCCCCCGAGCGGGGTAACCCGGTTGCCCGCCGACTCCACGACGTACAGCTCGCCGTCGTGGCGCACCAGGCCTTGCGGTTCGGCGAAGCCGGTCGCGAGGGTCGTGACGTCGCGGGTGAACGGGTCGTAGCGGCGGATCGCGCCGTTGTAGGTGTCGGCGATCGCGACCCGGCCGTCGGACAGCACGGTGAGGCCGAGCGGATGCTGCAGCAGCGCCTGGTCGGACGGGCCGTCCGCGTGGCCGAAGGTGAACAGGTCCGTGCCGACCGCGGTGTGCACGGAGAACGACTCGCCCGCCGGTTCGATCCAGCGCAGGGCCGACGTTTCCGCGTCGACGAACCACAGTTTCTGGCCGTCCACGGCGAATCCGGACGGCTGGGCGAAGAACGCCTCGTGCACGTCACCGTCGCGCAAGCCCTCGACGGTGGTGCCGGCGAACCGGCGGATGGTGCCGGAGACCGGGTCGAACACGCTCAGCGTGTGGTTGCCCGCCATCGCGACGACCACGCCGCCCGCGGGAGCCCACCACGTGACGTCCCAGGGGCTGGTGAGGTCGATGTCCAGCGCTTTGCCGGTGTCGGTGCCGTCGCGCCACTGTTTCCCGGTTCCGGCAACGGTTTTCACCTCGCCGGTGTTGAGGTCGAGGCCGCGCAGTCGGTGTCCGGCGGTGTCCGCGACGATCGCGTGGTACCCGGCGCGCTCGGCGACCTCGTTGGGCAGCAAGGCGATTCCGGACGGTTCGGCGAACTCGGCCACGTCGAACGGCCCGTCCTGCGTGCCCCGGGTGCCGCTGCCGAAGCGGCGGATGACCGTCTCGCCGTCCGAAGCGAACTCGACGATGGAGTGATGTCCGGTGTCCGCCACCAGAATCCGCCCGCCCGCGGTGACGACGGCCTTACTCGGGAAACGCAGTTCCGTGCGCTGCTCCTCGACCGGCACGTACGGGCTGCCGCCCCTACGGAGCGTGCCCTTCGCGTCATGCTTGGCGACCAGGTCGGCGATCACGCGGCGTAGCGCTTCGCCGTGGCCTTCCCCCGCCGCGACGTGCACGACGTAGCCCTCGGGATCCACGACGACCAACGTCGGCCAGGCACGCACGGCGTACTGCGACCACAGCTCCATCTTCGGGTCGTTGACCACCGGATGGTGCACCTCGTACCGGCGCACGGCGGCCTCGATCGAGGTGCGTTCCCCTTCTCGGCTGAACTTCGGCGAGTGCACCCCCACCGTGACCAGGACATCCGCGAATTCCTGTTCCAGTGGACGCAGTTCGTCCAGTACGTGCAGGCAGTTGATGCAGCCGCTGGTCCAGAAGTCCAGCAGCACCACGCGTCCGCGCAGCTGCGCCAGAGTCAGCCGGCTGCCGCCGGTGTTGAGCCAGACGTCGCCGGTCAGCTCGGGCGCGCGCACGCGGGCTTGCCGGGCTTGCGGTGAGGAAGTCACGGGAGGAGTGAACTACATCCGGTCACGCGGTGTTCCGTCAACCACGGCCGGAGAGAAGAACCTCACCCCGGCGAGGGAGCCCATTCCGGTCAAAAAAGGGCGCGCGGACGGGGCAGGGCGCTACGTACGCTTCGGGGCATGGCACACGTTCAGCCGGCCGAAGCCTTCACCGTGGAGGAGGCCCGCATCCTGCAGCAGAATCTCGGCGAGCCCTTGCGGCCTGGCCTCACGCCCGCCGAACTGAGCGACGTCGAGGACCAGTTCGGGTTCACCTTTTCCGACGACCACCGGGTTTTCCTCACCGCGGGCGTCCCGGTCGGCGACCGCTGGCCGGATTGGCGCCACGGCGACCCGGACCAGCTGCGCAAACGCCTCGACTGGCCGGTCGACGGCGTCCTGTACGACGTGGAGAACAACGACCTGTGGCTGCCCGAATGGGGCAACCGGCCGCGGTCGATGTGCAACGCGCTGGCGGTCGCGCGACGGCACCTGGCGACGGTGCCGCAGCTCGTGCCGGTGTGCGGGCACCGATATCTGCCCGCGACCGCAGGGGAATCCGGGTATCCGGTGCTGTCGGTGTATCAGACCGATGTGGTCTATTACGGCTGGGACCTGCGCAGTTACCTGCGGCACGAGTTCGGCGGGGAGCCGTTGGGCGAGGAGCCCGCGGACGTCCGGGTCGTGGAGTTCTGGTCGCGGTTCGTGGAGTGAGCCCTATTCGACGGCGCGCTTGATCCGCGCGAGCGTCTCCTCGATGTTGACGCGGTTGGTCACCGAACGGTCCTTGACCCCAGTGGCCACCACGGTCAACGGCGTGAACCAGCCGGGCCGCTGGTCCCACATGCTCTCGGTCACCACGCAGCCGTCGCCGGCGGGCTCGATCACGTACTCCCAGCGCGACACGGGGATCGGCCCGAGCTTCACGTCGAAGGCGAACCGGCGGCCCTCGTCCGCGGCCGTGATGACAGTGGTGGTCGACCAGCGGCGCACCCCGCGCCGGTTGGTGCCGCGGAATTTCGCGCCGACCACCGGCCCGGTCGCGCCGCCGAGCCAACGGTGCCCGCTGTACTCGGTGGCCGCCTTTGCGAGCGCGCCCGGGTCGCTGACCAGCGCGTACACCTTCGCCGGGGCGGCACTGACCTCGATCTGACCCGTCGCATCAGGATTCACATACCCAGAGTATGCGATCAGGACTCCCTCCGCAGCATTCGGCTGACGCCCGCCGCGACGGTCGTCGCGAGGATCCAGCCGGACGCGGTGAACCCGGCCGCCACCCAGTTGTCCGCCCCGTGCATGTACCAGCGCGACTTGTTGCCGAAGTCGACGATCGGGACCAGCAGGTCGGCGGTGTAGATGACCGGATTCCACTGCAGTCCGGAGTCCTGCTGGTTGACCAGGCAGCGCGGCCCGCTCGTCATGTAACGGCCGGTGTGGTCGTTGACGCAGTCGTCCTTGCCGAGGCCGAACCACAGACTGCCGAGCACCAGCAGCGTGAACAGCCAGCCGAGCGCGCGCACCGGACGGAAGCCGTAGCCGACCATCGAGCGCTGGAGCCAGCTCCACACCCGCACGCCGGGGCCGAAGAACTTGAAGCCCTTCGCGAGCGCTTCGTAGCGGAACTGCTGTTTCCGCAGGGCGACCGTCGAGGCGTGTTCTTCGTTTCCGGCCGCGCGCAGGGTCGCGGCGAGCTGATCGTAGGGGCCTGGCCGGTAGCCGCGCATTGCCTTACGCAGCAACTCGATCCGGTGGTCGAGCGCTTTGTCGTCGTCGAGCGCGATGCCGTGTTTCAGTGCGTCGTAACGGAAATCTTCCAGCTGGAGGCCGTCGGTGGCGTTCCAGATCTCCTCGTTGTCGGCCAGCGAACCGCAATGCGCCCTGCGCAGCCGCACCGACCCGCTCGGCGGCTCAGCGGGAGACAGGACGAACTCGTCCGCCGTGACGTCACTGGCGTCGAGCGCGATGTCATGCGGGGCAAGGGATCCGAGCTTCGCGCCGCCCAGGTCGAGCCGCCGCGCGATCTGCGCGCCGTCGAGGTTCACCCCGCCCTCAGCCAGGAACGGCCGGTCCTTGTCCTCAGTCAGGACCAGGTCGCGCCCGATCCGCGCGGTGCGGATGTCGAGGGAGAAACTGCTCGATTTCCGTTGCCCGGGCTCGGTCAGCAAGGTGCCGAACATGTTCACGCTGCCGCCGATTTCCGCGCCCTGCAGCCGGAGCGTGCCCTTCAGCGTCGCGTCGGTCAGCTGGAAATTCCCGGAAATCTTGGCGCGGCGCGCGGAAAACACGTCGCGTCCCGGATGCAGGAACATCGAGTTCCAGGCGAGGAAGTTGCCGCCGACCGTGACATCCGCGAGCCGGAGCTGCCCGATCGGCACCCGGAGATTGGTCGCCTCGATGTCGCCGCCGATCGTGGACCCGTCGAGATGCAACGCCCGGTCGTAATACGGCGTCGCGCGCCCGCGCACCATGGTGATCTCCGCGCCGGCGAGCCTCAGCGACCCGCCGATGCGCGCGTTGACCATGCGTAGCGTGCCGAAGGCCCTTAGCCCGTCGGACAATTCGAGATTCCCGTCGACCTTCAGCCGATCCGCGACCAACGCGGGCCGCGGATCGAGGTACGGATCCCCGGACTTCCAGGCGTCCACGACGATCGGCCCGCGCTGATCGACCTGAAGCCGCGCCTCGCGCATGACGATGTCACTGTCCACAGTGGCGCTGGGGAGGTAGAGGACTCCCTTGGCGGAGAACCGTTTCCGCTCACTGGCCGGCCCGTAGTTGTCGACCTCGCACAGCAGGCTGCCGCCGATGTGCAAGCCGTTCCCGTTGAACGCGAAGCCATCCGGATTGTCGAACGTAGCCCCGGAAAAGTTGACGTTACCGCCGGTCCGCATACCCGGCAGCCGCACCTCGCCCTTGGCGACCATCCGATATGCCAGGAGAGCACCGGTGATCACCAGCCGGTCGCCCTGAATCGCCTTCCCGTGCGGATGGCTGATCGTGGTCCTGGTGAGCACCACCGACCCGTCGATCACCGCGTCGGTGAGATTGACCGCGGCGTTGGGCATCCCGCGCTCGCGATCGTCACCCCGCTGCACGGTGGTGGTCTCCACCTCGAATTCATCCGCCGCGATTTCCACGACACTGCGGATTAACCGAACGTCATTCCGGCTGCGCAAATTCCGCGCTCGAAGCCCAGGAAGCCAGCATTTCCGGAAAACAAGCCCGAGCAGGGTCGCCTCACGCACG
Organism: Amycolatopsis sp. WGS_07; assembly: GCF_045278895.1. Taxonomy (NCBI): domain Bacteria; kingdom Bacillati; phylum Actinomycetota; class Actinomycetes; order Pseudonocardiales; family Pseudonocardiaceae; genus Amycolatopsis; species Amycolatopsis sp. WGS_07. The sequence continues at coordinate 2,687,698 of NZ_CP136053.1, forward strand.
TCCGGCGGATGCTCGAACCGGCAACGCTCGAATTGAAAAAGGAAATTGAGGTCCGCGGCGCGCAGATCGAGCGTCCCGGTGATGTAAGCGTCCTCGACCTGCACGATCGGCGCGTTGGTGGCCTGTCTCCGCCAGCGAAGGATGCCGCCGGTACCAGGTTTGAGCAGGTCCGCGGCCTTCACCTCGTACCGTTTGTCGGGAACCCCGGCAAACGGATCAAGCGGCGGCAAGGTCGTATCGGTCGGCACGAGCCCCTTCTCCCCACGATCGTCGGCCTTCAGGCAATCGGATCAACGGCGGATGAGCAAGGGGCCGGGTGGAGTAGTGCCGGTTCGGCTACCGAGCGCGTGCGGACGACTACGTGGGTGATCCGAGCGATCTTGTCCGAACAGCCATCCCGGGTGGTTGACGCCTGCTATGGTCACTAGTCGAAGCTGATCAAGAACAGAGGGTAGGCCGCGCCCAGGAAGCTGCGGCCCGTGCGGGGAGGCACGACATGCCAGACGGAACGAACAGCGGACTGCAGGGTGTCCAAAACGAGCTTCTCTCGACGGCCCCGACCGCTCCTCCGCCCGGATCCGGGTTGATCCCGGGAGCCAACGCGGCCGCGCCTCCACCGCCGCCTCCGCCGAATTTCGGAGCCCTTGGATCGGGCCAGGCGAAGGCCGACTTCGCGGCGGCCGCGTCCAACGGCGGCTGGGAATTCAACCCGGAAGCGATGGACAAGGTAATCAAGCAGCTCGAGGACAGCTTGGACAACGAGTACGCGAGGGCCCGAACCATCGCGCTCCAGTTCGCGCAGCTCGGTCAGCCGGGTTCGGACACCGTCACGACGGCATACTCGAAGGCAGCGGACCGCGCCACCACCGCGTACAACGAATTTCTCCGCGGAACAGTCGATTACCTGGATTCTTATGTCCAAACCCTCAAAGATATCCGAACCGCGTATGTGAAGCAGGACCACGCTGCGATCGACGCGCTGCGCGGAACCCGAAAGGTCGACTGAATGCGAATTCGTAGCGTCTGCCAACTCGTACTCGCCGGCGCGGGCGCGGTACTGCTGACGGCTTGCGGAGGAGGGTCGACCGGGGGGCAACCGACACCAGCGCCAGCCAGTTCGCAGTCGTCAGAGGCCATGCTTGCCCCGAAGGTCGCCGTGCCGCTGACCAACACGGCCCAGTACGAGGCCGACCCCTGCTCCGCCCTCCCGACGTCCGAGGTGGAACAGGTAGGCGGCAAGGTCAAGGGCACCTCTGTCACCCAGTCGATCGTCGGCAAATCCTGCCAGTGGACGTTCGACGGAAGCGGCGGCAACGTCAGCGCTGGTTTCTTCTCCGGCAACAAGCGCGGCCTCGACAGCCTCTACCAGGAGAACAAGGCAGGCAGGCTCACCACTTTCAAGCCACACGCGCCGATATTGGGCTACCCGTCGGTCGTCTACAGCAAAGGCGACGAGGGGACCGGATCGTGCGCGCTCGCGGTGGGGGTCCGTGACGACCTCACCTACACCGTCAACACCCAGCTGCGTTCGGGAAGCCCGGCGGTAGCCGACCCGTGCGGGATGGCGGAGAAGCTGGCCGCCGCCGAGATCACCCGGCTGAAGGCAGGTTGACATGGCACTCAACGGTCATGACATCTACAACCAGATCCACGACCCGGGCGACACGACAGGCCTGAACGCCATGGGCGGCGGCTGCGGCGACCTCAAATCCATCCACAACGAGGTAGCCAACAAGCTCACCGAAAGCCAAGCGGCGCTCAATTCTTTCTGGAAAGGGCAGGCCGCGGAGACTGGCAAGGCCGGACTTGCGCCCTTGATCGCTACTTCCCACATCGCCGCGGAAAAAATGGACTCGATGCAGAAGTCCATCGCGGAACAGTCGGCGGCGTTCAACTATGTGAAGAACGCTGTTGTTCCAGTCGCGGCGAGCAGGCCTGATGATCAGAAGCTCTCGGACTACGTTTCGATCGGGGCAAGCGACGACGAGATCGCCGCCGCGGAGTTCGACGACAAGACCAAGAAGAACGTCGAGGCGTACGGCCAGTACCAGCTGAGCACCGATCCTCGAACCCAGACCATGCCCATGGACTATCCGGCAGCTCACGATCCGGATGTGTCCTCGACTGGCATCACCCCGGATCAGCAGACTCCGGGGACCTCTTCAGGGCGGATCGGTTCCGGTATCGGGCACCACTCGTCCGGTGGTGGTTCCTCGCACAACTACAGCAGCGGACCCAGCAGCTACTCCGCTCCTCCCGGCGCGGCGGGCATGCAGGCGCCTCCGCCGCCTGGGCACGGTGGGGCCGTGGCACCGCCGCCGGTGCAACCGCCGAATGACAGCACTCGGGCGGCTTGGGCTGATCCCACTCCGCCGCCTCCGTCTGCTTGGCAGCCGCCGTCCGTTTCGCCTGGGGGCGGGAATCCTGGGGGAGCGAACAGCACGTTCGGGCCGGTCGGCGGGTTCGGTGGCTTTGGGCCTACCAGCGGCGGCGGGTTCGGGCCCGGCGGGTCCGGGTCTGGGGCAGGGTCCGGTGGGCCTGGCGGTTCGAGCAGCGGTGGTGCTGGGCCGCGTGGGGTCGGAGGCGGTACCGGCGCAGGAGCGCTCGGCGAGAGCGCGGGCGCGGCTCGTCCTGGTGCCGGTGGTGCTGGAGCGGCCGGAGCCAAAGGCCAGCCTGGGATGGGCGGCATGGGTGGCGGCGGCAAGGGCGGCAAAGGCCCGGAGGACGAGGAGCACCAGCGCAAGATCTTGCTGGCCGAGGACGACCCGGACTCGATTTTCGGTGGTTACGACGGTGGCAGGCCGACGCCACCGGTCATTGGGGCTTAGCGGGATGGCTAGGGGGAGGGAAAAGCGGTGCTGCGCAAGCCCGTTGAGCTGAGCCTGCAGACTTTCGAAGTACTGCTGGAGCGGCTGAATCTCGGCGACATCCACCCGACACTGGTTCGCGGTGCGCTCTGGTACTCGCCGGAGGAGCGGCGGCAGTTGGCCGCCGACACCGACCGCGAGTTGCACAATGTCGGGTTGATGCAACGCGGACGCCTCGCCGACGAGTTCGTCGAGACGATGCATCTGTTGCAGCGGCCGGGCGTCGAGTACTACTCGTGGGTCAAATCGGAACGTGGCGAGCGGACGGTGCGCGCTGCGGCGAGCGGGCGGGACGCGGCGACTGTTGTTGCGGTGAACCAGAAGCTGTACATCTCGCCGTGTTCGGCGGATTCGTTGGTGCGCGAGTTCATCGCGTTGCTGCCTGAGGCGCCGGCGGCGAGGGTTCTCTCGCTGAACTGCTCGGACGCGGATCTCGAGCTGGTCAAGAGCGGGCAGAACACCGGACGGACTAGTCCGAGTATTCGGGACGCTAAGCAGGTATTGCAGTGGCTGGATAAGCCGCATACGTATTTCGGGCGGCTGTACGTCGCGGTCCGGGACAGTCGCGGGAAGCGGCGGCGCAATGAGAATCCGCCGGGGTGGGCGGATATGGAGGAAGGCCGGATTCTGTTCGGGGTGGACAAATCCGGCTGGATCAGCCTGGCGGGGGCTGGGCCGCAGGAGCTGGCGAAGAAGTTGCAGCAGCTGGAGAACGAGCTGCGACAGTGAGAAGGGCCGCCCGGATAATCTCCGGGCGGCCCCACCATCAAGCGTTCGGGTTCAAGACCCGGGACAAGAACGCCTTGGTCCGTTCATGCTGCGGATCACCGATGACCTGCTCCGGAGAACCAGACTCCACCACAACGCCGCCGTCCATGAAGAAGACCTTGTCGGCTACTTCGCGGGCGAACTGCATTTCGTGGGTCACCACGACCATCGTCATGCCGTCCTTCGCCAGTTGGCGCATGACGCCCAGGACGTCACCCACCAGTTCTGGGTCCAAAGCGGACGTTGGTTCGTCAAAAAGCATCAGCTTCGGTTGCATAGCCAGCGCTCGGGCGATGGCGACCCGTTGTTGCTGGCCGCCGGAAAGCTGGCCTGGGTAGGAACCCGCTTTGTCGGCCAGGCCGACTCGGTCCAGCAGCTCCTGGGCACGCTCTCGCACTTGCGCTTTCGGCTCGCGGCGGACCTGCACCGGGGCCTCCATGACGTTTTCCAGCGCCGTCATGTGCGGGAACAGGTTGAACCGCTGGAAAACCATCCCAATATTCTTGCGCTGGGCCGCGATTTCCTTGTCTCGCAGCTCATGCAGGCGGCCGCCGCGTTCGCGGTAACCGACCAGCACCCCATCGACGTACAACCGGCCCGCGTCGATTTTCTCCAGGTGGTTGATGCAGCGCAGCAAAGTGGACTTGCCGGAACCGGACGGGCCGATCAGGCAGAGCACCTCGCGGTCGTGTACCTCCAGGTCGATGCCCTTCAGCACGTCCAGTGAGCCGAAGCTTTTGCACACCTTCTGTGCGGACACTACGGGAGTCACTGCGAGACACCTCCTTCGCGGCCTCGGCCAAAGCGGAAGCCCAGCATTCGTGATCCCCACTTAGCCTGCGTCGCGGTGGCCTGAGAGCTGCTCCTGGAGAAATGCTTCTCGATGTAGTACTGGATGACCGTGAGCACCGAAGTCATGAACAGGTACCAAGCCGCCGCGGTGATCAGCAACGGCACGGTTTCGTAGTTCTGCGAATAGATCGTCCGAACCACTTGCATCAGCTCGAAGTACCCGATCACGACGACCAAAGACGTCGTCTTCAGCATCGAGATGGTTTCGTTCCCGGTGGGCGGGATGATGACGCGCATCGCCTGCGGCAGGATGATCCGGCGCAGCGTTTTGCCCCGGCTCATGCCCAATGCGGACGCCGCTTCCAACTGCCCGCCGTCGACCGACTGGATGCCGCCGCGGACGATCTCGGCCATGTACGCGGCCTCGTTCAACCCGAGGCCGAGCAGGGACGCGGTCAGCTGCGTGATCAGCGTGTTCGTGTCCCAGCTGACGAACGTCGTGCCGAACGGGATGCCCAGTCCGACCCTCGGGTACGCCAGCGCGAGGAAGTTCCAGATGATCAGCTGCGTGATCAATGGAGTTCCGCGGAACAGCCAGATGTAGATCGAGGCCGCCCCGGACATCAGCGGGTTGGGGGAAAGCCGCATCACCGCCAGGAGAATCCCGCCGACAATGCCGATCACCATCGACAGCACGGTCAGCAGCAGGGTGTTCTGCAAACCGTGCAGGATCCGGGAGTCGAAAAGATAGCTTCCGACGACCGGCCACTTCAGCGCCTGGTTCGTGATCACGCTCTGGATCACGATAAACGCGAGGAAAAGGATGATCACCCCGGCGATCCAGCGTCCGTAATGCCGGACCGGGACCGCCTTGATCGGGGCGGCATCGTTCGGCACCCCTGGTCGGGATGCTTCGGTGGACTCAGACACGAGAAACTAAATCCTTAGCTCAGGGGGTCGGGTTGATCTCCGACTTCGCGACCGCGCCGGAAGCGGACAGACCCCACTTTTCGAGGATCTTCTTGTACGTTCCGTCGTCGATGAGCTTCTGGACCGCCCCCTCCACGGCCTTGCCGTAGTCGCCGCTGTTCTTCGGAAGCACGATCCCATACGGCGCGGTGTCGTACGGTTCGCCCACGGCCTCGAGCTGCTCGTTGGTCACCTTGACCGCGTAGTCGATCACCGGGGAGTCGGCCAGTTCCGCGTCCACCCGCTTCGCGGTCAGCGCGAGGTTCACGTCGGTCTGCGCCTCGAAGGTGGTCACGTTGATCGCGGGCTTCCCCGCGGTGGTGCAGGCCTTCGTGCGCTTCTGCAGATCCTCGACCTGCGTCGTGCCCTGCTGCACCGCCACGTTCTTGCCGCAGAGAGTATCCGGGGTCAGTTTCTCCGGGTTGCCCTTGAGCACCGCCAGCGACGTGCCCGCCTTGTAGTAGGAGATCATGTCGATCGACTGCATCCGGTCGGCGTTGATGGTGAAGGACGAAACGCCCATCTCGTACTTCTTCGCCTCGATGCCGGGGATGATCCCGTCGAAGGTCGAGTTCTGGAACTCCATCTGCACCCCGAGCACCTGCCCGACGGCGTTGGCGATGTCCACGTCGAACCCGGTGACCTTGCCGTTCGGGTCCTTGAACTCGTTCGGCGGGTAGGTCTGGTCCTGCCCGACGACGATCTTGCCGTCCGCCTTCACGCCCGCGGGCACCAGCGCGGCCAGCGCGTCGTCCTTCTTGGCCGCCGGCGCGGCCGCGTCCGAGCCGCCCGGAGCCTGGCTGGCCCCGGAGTCGCCCATGCCGTTGCCGCCCGCGCCGCACGCCATCGTCATGCCGACGAGCGCGAAGGCTGGGAGAAGGGCGAGTGCCTTCATTTGCTGTCCTCGGGCCACTTCGTCACTCCTCGTAGTTCTCAAGGGTTGAGAGCTGGCATATTGCCACTCGGAAGCGGGTATGCACAGCACTGATGCGTCACGGGGAAGTTTCGCACAGGACTTGCCGGAAGACGGGTGTCGCGGCCGTCGCGCACGGTAAGTCAGGATGTCCCCCATGAACAGCAACCCCGGTCCCCGGCTGCCGCCAGCCGGACGACGTGCGCGAACGGTGAAAGGCCGCCGCGCGGCCCGGCCCGGCGCGCAGTTCGACGGCTACCTCGCTCCGGAGCGGCCGCACGCCGGCGCCTACGACGAGATGTTCGCGCCCGACGGCGTGGTTCGCGGGCCCTACCGCGCGCTGTACGGCTCGATCGCCGCGCTCGACGCCAGCGACCTCACCAACCGCTCGCAGGCCCTCGACCGGGCGATGGTGGACCAGGGGATCACGTTCTCGCTTTCCGGCCAGGAACGGCCGTTTCCGCTCGACCTCGTGCCCCGCGTCATCCAGGCGACCGAATGGTCCCGGCTCGAACGCGGCGTGACACAGCGGGTCCGCGCGCTGGAGGCGTTCCTCGCCGACGTCTACGGCGACCGGCAGATCCTGCGCGACGGCGTGCTGCCGCGCAGGCTGATCACCTCGTGCGAGCACTTCCACCGCGAGGCCTACGGCATCAAACCGCCCAACGGCGTGCGCATCCATGTGTCCGGAGTGGACCTGGTCCGCGACGAAGAGGGCACGTTTCGCGTCCTGGAGGACAATCTCCGCAACCCGTCCGGCGTGTCTTACGTGATGGAGAACCGGCGCACGATGGCGCGCGTGTTCCCGGACCTGTTCGCGCGGCACCGGGTCCGGCCGGTCGGTGACTACGCGTCACATCTGCTTCGCGCACTGCGAGCGGCCGCCGCGCCGAACGTCGCCGACCCGATGGTCGTCGTGCTCACCCCCGGCGTCTACAACTCGGCCTACTTCGAGCATTCGCTGCTGGCCCGGCTGATGGGCGTGGAACTGGTCGAGGGCCGCGACATGTTCTGCCGCGACAACGTCGTCTACCTGCGCACCACCGAGGGCGAACGCCAGGTCGACGTGATCTACCGGCGGATCGACGACGAGTTCCTCGACCCGGTGCACCACCGGCCGGACTCGGTGCTCGGCGTCGCCGGCATCCTCAACGCCGCCCGCGCGGGCAACGTGGTGGTGGCGAACGCGGTCGGCAACGGCGTCGGCGACGACAAGCTCGTCTACACCTACGTGCCGGAAATGGTGCGCTACTACCTGAACGAGAAACCGATCCTGCCCAATGTGGACACTTTCCGCTGCTGGCTGCCCGACGAATTCGACCACGTCATGCAGCACGCGGACGAATTGGTGATCAAACCGGTCGAGGGTTCCGGCGGATACGGCATCGTCTTCGGGCCGGACGCGTCCAAAAAGGAACTGGACGCGTTGCGCCGCAAGGTGCGCGCGAACCGGCGCGGCTGGATCGCGCAGCCGGTGGTGCAGCTGTCCACCGTTCCGTCCAAGGTGGACGATCGGCTCGCGCCGCGGCACGTGGACCTGCGGCCGTTCGCGGTCAACGACGGCAAGGAGATTTTCGTGCTGCCCGGCGGTCTCACCCGGGTCGCACTGCCCGAGGGCAGCCTGGTGGTGAACTCGTCGCAGGGCGGCGGCTCGAAGGACACCTGGGTACTCGCGTCGCGGTCCTCGACGTCGGAGCAGGAACTCGACCGTCCCGCGCTCGGCGATGTGTCCGTTGTGGACGGTGTGGCCGCGGAGCAGGGTCCGGAACTGTCCACTTCGCAGCAGCAGCAACAGCAACAGCAGAGCTGAGGGAGGGAAACATGATGCTGGCCCGCAACGCGGAGTCGCTGTACTGGATCGGCCGTTACGTCGAACGCGCCGACGACACCTCCCGCATCCTGAACGTCTCGGTGCATCAGCTGCTGGAAGACGCGAGCGTCGACCCGGACCACGTCAGCCGTCAGCTGCTCGCCGTGCTCGGCATCCCGTTCGACGCCGGCGACGCGCTCGACGTCTGGAAGCTGACCGAGCTAGTCGCCTACGCGAAGGACAATCCGTCGTCCATTGTCGGCTCGATCAACTCCGCGCGGGAAAACACCCGCGGCGCGCGCGAAGTGGTCTCGACCGAGCTGTGGGAATGCCTGAACGCGACGTGGAACGCGGTACCGGACCGGCAGCGTTACGCCCGCCGCGCCGGACCGCACGCCTTTCTGTCCTTTGTGGAGGAACGGGCGGCGATGTTCGCCGGTCTCGCCGATTCCACGATGAGCCGCGACGACGGCTGGTTGTTCCTGGTGCTCGGCCGGTCGGTCGAACGCGCGGACATGGTGGTCCGGCTGCTGCTTTCGCGAGTTTCGGACCGGGCTTCGTCGCCGGGCTGGATGACTGTGTTGCGCTCCGCAGGCGCGCAGGACACCTACCTGCGCACCAACCGTGGCGCACTTGACGCCGCCCGCGTGGTGCAATTCCTGCTGCGGGACACGCTGTTCCCGCGTTCGGTGTTCCACGCACTGCGCCAGGCGGAGGACTGCCTGCGCCAGCTGGACCCGGGAATCAACGCGCGGGGCAACGAAAAGTCCGAGGCCGTACGGCTGCTCGGCCGCGCCCGCAGCGAACTGGAGTTCCTGCACCCCTCGGCGCTACTGGACGACCTGCCACGACGGCTGCGCGGGCTGCAGGAAGCGATCAAGGAAATCGGGGAAGCGGTGTCGATGCAGTACTTCCACACGTCACCGTGGGTGGCTTGGAGCGGCGCGGAGGTATCCCTGTGACCTGGCAATTGCGGGTGACACACCGGACCGGCTACCGGTACGCGACGCCGGCCACCCAGTCGTACAACGAAGCCCGGCTCACCCCGCGCTCGGACCGGCGGCAGACCACTTTGGCCACTCGCATCGAAACCTCCCCGGCCACTCGCGCGTATCGCTACACCGACTACTGGGGCACCGACGTCACGTCGTTCGACTTGCACGCGCCGCACACCGAGTTCACCGTGCTCGCGACCTCCGTGGTGGAGACGGCGGACGAGGCGGAACCGGTGCACACGGCGACGTGGAAGGACCTGCAGAGCGAGACCGTCCGCGATCAGCGCACGGAGTATCTGACGCCGACGCCGTACACGCCCAATGATCAGGAACTGTCCAAACAGGCCCGTGCGCTGCGCAAAGGACTGGACCCGGCGGACGCGGTGCTCGCGATCTGCGGCTGGGTCAACGACCAGCTGAAGTACCAGCCCGGAACGACCGGTGTGCACAGCACGGCGACCGATTCGTGGCGGGCGCGCGAGGGCGTGTGCCAGGACTTCGCGCACGTCACGCTGGTGATGCTGCGCGCGATCGGCATTCCGGCGCGCTACTGCTCGGGCTACCTGCACACCAAGCCGGAGGCCAAACTCGGCGAGAAGGTGGAGGGCGAAAGCCACGCCTGGGTCGATGTGTGGACCGGCGGCTGGTGGGCGCACGATCCGACCAACGCGATCCCGGTCGGACCGCGGCACGTCTGGGTCGCGACCGGACGCGACTACGCGGATGTGGCCCCGTTGAAGGGGATCTTCACCGGGGCCAGTCAGTCCACTTTGGATGTTTCGGTGGAACTGACCAGGTTGGCGTAGTCACGCGGTCTGCCGGCGACGGGAAACCACCAACAGCCACAGCAGGTACCCGCCGCCCAGTGCGGCCGCGACCACGCCTACCGGCAGCAGCGAAGCGTCCAGCACCCGCTGGCCCACGTAGTCCGCCGCCAGCACCAGCACCGCGCCCATCGCCGCGGAGGCGAGCAGGTTCGGTCCCGGGCGGCGGGTCAGGCGGCGCGCGAGCTGCGGCGCGGCGAGGGCGACGAACGGGATCGGCCCGGTCGCGGCGGTCGCGGAAGCGGCCAGTGCGACCGCCGCCAGCAGCACCACCGCACGCACTCGCGGCACCGCGACACCGACCGCGACGGCGGCGTCATCGCCCATTTCCAGCATCCGAAGTGCGGGCTGGTGCACGAAGATGAACGGCGCGAGCACCACGACGGCCAGGCACAACGGGATGAAGTAGTTCCAGTCGCGGCCCGCGAGGTCGCCGGTCAGCCAGCCGACCGCCTGTGCCGCGGCCTCGAGTTTCGCTTGCACCAGCAGGTAACCGTTCACTCCGGCCAGCACGGCGCTCACCGCGATGCCCAGCAGCACCAGCCGTGAGCTGAGCAACCCGTGCGGCGCGCACAGCGCGGTGACCAGCAGCGCGGTGAGCAGGCCGCCCGCGATCGCGCCGACCGAAACCAGGCCGGGACCCGCGCCGAACAGCAGGATCATCATGATCCCGCCGGTCGCCGAGCCGGTGGTGAAGCCGATGATGTCCGGGCTGCCGAGCGGATTCCGCGTCACCGTCTGGAAAACCGCGCCCGCCAGCGCGAGCGCGATGCCGACGAAGATCGCGACCAACGCGCGCGGCAGGCGGCCGGTGACCACCAGGTACTGCGCCTTCGTGCCGGACCCGGCGAGCGTCTGCAGGACTTCGACCGGCGACATCTCGTAGTCGCCGGTCCCCACGGCCAGCACCAGAAGCACCGCCGCCACCAGGGTCAGCAGGCCGACGACCACCCACGTCCTCATCGCCGCACCGCCTTCAACCGCCGCGCCACGACCACGAAGGCAATACCGCCGATCACGTCCGTCATCACGCCCACCTGGATTTCGCCGTTACCGCCGAGCAGCCGGCCGAGTACGTCGCAGCCGAGCAGCAGCACCGGCCCGAGCAGCGCGGACAACGGCAGCACCCACCGTTCGTCCTGGCCGACCAGCGCGCGTACGACGTGCGGGATCATCAGCCCGACGAAGGCGATCGGCCCGCACGCCGCGGTCGCGGTCGCCGACAGCAGGCCGACCGCGATCATGCCGACCGCGCGGGTCAGCACTGGGTTCGCGCCGAGACCGCGCGCGCTGTCGTCGCCGAGTGCGACCGCGTTGAGCGGCCGGGCGAGCACTCCCGCGATCACCAGCGCGACCACGAAGAACGGGAGCAGCCCGGCGAGGCTGTCGAGGTTCCGGTTCACCAGGGAGCCGACGAGCCAGTACCGCATCTGGTCGAGGCTGTGCGTGTTGATCATCTGCATGCCCTGGTTGATCCCGACGAACACGGCCTGGATCGCGACGCCCGCGAGCACCAGCCGCAGCGGGCTCACCGAGCCGCCGATCACCGTGACCAGGACCGTTCCGGCCAGCGCGCCGAAGAACGCGAACCACACCAGCTGCTCCGGCGAAGACACCGAGAACACCGCGCCGCCAAGGACGATCGCGACCGCCGCGCCGTGGTTGATGCCGAGCAGGCCGGGGTCCGCGACCGGGTTGCGCGTGATCGCCTGCAGCAGCGCGCCGGCCAGCCCGAGCCCGACGCCGACGGCGAGCCCGAGCAGCGTCCGCGGCAGCCGGGCGTCGCGGATCACGACGTCCTCGAACGTGCCGCTGTAAGAGAACAGCGCGTGCCAGACGCTGCCGAGCGGCAATCGGTTGGAGCCGAAGGCGATGGACAGCACCACCACCGCGACGAGTGCGACGAGCGCCGCGACCAGCACTGTCGCGCGAACGCCCCAGCGCCGGGATGTGACGCGCTCCCCAAGCAGGACCATGGCGTTTACCCTAAGGCAAGGCTAACCTCAGGCGGTACCTCACCCGATCCTCCGGAGTTCCGATGACCATCTCACCGGCGCGGCTGTCCCGCCGCGGCTTCCTCGCGGGCACCGCGGCCGCGGGCACCCTCGGCCTGCTGAGCGCCTGCGGGTACAAAGACGACCAGCCGGCGGCGAGCGGCGGCACGACGTGGTCCTTCACCGACGACCGCGGCCGCAAGCTCAGCGGCGAGCGTCCGCAACGCATCGTCGCACAGGTGACCGCCGCGGCCGCGTTGTGGGACTTCGGCGTGAAGTCGGTGGGCATCTTCGGCCCGTCGAAGCTCCCGGACGGCAAGCCCGATCCGCAGGCGGGCGGCGTCGACCTGAAGTCGGTGACGTCGCTTGGCAACGTGTGGAACGAGTTCAACTTCGACAAGTTCGTGTCGCTGAACCCGCAGCTGCTGGTCAGCGTGATCTACCTGAAGCAGCAGATGTGGTACGTGCCGGACACGATGGCGGAGAAGGTCGACAAGGCCGCCCCGAGTGTCGGCATTGGACTACAAGACATCGCGATGCCGCAGGGGATCGCGAAGTTCGAGGCGCTGGCGAAGGCGCTCGGCGCGGACGTCGCGACGCCGGAGATCCAGCAGGCGAAGGAAAAGTACGAGGCCGCGGACGCCAAGTTCGCCGAGGCGGTGAAGAAGACGTCCGGGCTCAAGGTGCTGCTGCTGTCGGCGCAGAAGGACACGACGTACGTGGCCAACCCCTCGAAGTTCGCGACCTCGAAGCACTACCAGGAGAAGGGGATGCAGTTCGTCCTGCCGGAGAAGCCCGACGAAAGCCAGGGCGGCTACTACGAGCAGGTGAGCTGGGAGAACGTCGGCAAGTACGCGGCCGACGTGATCATGTACGACTCGCGCGGCGGATCGCTTTCGCTCGGCCCGGACGGGCTCGGCGGCGTCCCGACCTGGCAGCAGCTGCCCGCGGTGAAGGCGGGCAAGCTGATCCCGTGGAACAACGAGACGCCGTTCTCGTACCAGCGGTTCGCGGCGGAGCAGACCCGCGTGGCCGACGCGCTGGGCAAGCTGGCCTGAGACCTGTGCCTGCGCCGGGCGAACCCGGCGCAGGCACACGACGTCAGCTGCGGGCGTGCGCGTCCAGCAGGTGCGCCACCGCTTCGGTGACCTGCTGGGCGTAGTCCAGGTTCAGCCACTCGTCGGGAACGTGGATGTTGGAGTCCGCCCCGCACGCGCCGGTGACCAGGAACTGCGCCTCCGGGTACTTCTCGCCGAGCAGGCCCATGAACGGGATCGACCCGCCCATGCCCGCGGCCCGGTGCGGACGGCCGAACACCTCGTCGTCGACCCGGCGCAGCGCGTCGGTGAGCCACGCGGCTTCCTCCGGCGCGTTCCAGCCGTTCTCGGCCTGCTGGTCCTCGGCGATGGTGACCTTCGCGCCGTACGGAACGTCCGTGGTCAGCGCGCGCTTGATCGCCGCCAGCGCGTCTTCCGCGACCGCCGTGGGCGGCAGACGGAAGCTCAGCGTGAGCGTGGTGCTCTGCCGCAAGACGTTGCCGGCTTCGGCGGGCTTCGGGAGCCCTTCGCCGCCGATGATCGACAGCGTCGGCCGCCAGTAGTTGTTCAGCAGCAGCTCAAGCGCGTCCTCGGACACCGTCTTGCCGCCGCTCACCAACGGGAACGCCGTGCGCAGCGCTTCCGGAGCCACCTCCGCGACCGCCTCGATCTCGGCGCGACGGCTGGCCGGCACCTCGACGTTCAGCTCGGACAGCTTGATCTCGCCGGTTTCCGCGTTCTCGATCCGCTCCAGCAGCTGCCGCAGCACGCGGAACGAGCTGGCGACGACCCCGCTGGCCAGGCCGGAATGCTGTGCGGTGGCGAGCAGCTGGACGTTGACCGTCAGGTGCACCATGCCGCGCAGGCTGGTGGTGAGCCAGAGCCGCTCGTAGTCCATGCCGCCCGCGTCGAGGCACACGACGAGGCTGACTTCGCCGAGCCGCGCGCTCAGGTGCTCCAGGTAAGCGGGGAGGTCCGGGCTGCCGGATTCCTCGCCGGTTTCCAGCAGCAGCGCGATTCGCGCGTGCTCGCCGCCGGCCGCGTGCACCGCTTCCACCGCGGCACTGGCCGCGTACCCGGAGTAGCCGTCGTCGACCGAACCGCGGCCGTACAGGCGACCGTCGCGGATGACCGGCGTCCACGGGTCGAGGCCCTCGGACCAGCCGCCGACCGGGGGCTGCTTGTCCAAGTGCCCGTACATCAGGACAGTGCCCTTGTCCGTCGCGCCCGGGGTGGCCGGAACGTCGACGAACAGCAGCGGGGAACGGCCTTCCAGCTCGACGACCTCGATCCGCGCGCCCGGCAGGTCGCGCCCTTCGAGGTAGGCCTTGACGTGCTGGACAGCGGCGGCGAGATGGCCGGTCGACGCCCAGTCCGCGTCGAACGCCGGGGACAGCGCGGGGATCGCGACCAGACCGGACAGGCTCGGCGTGACGTCGTTGATCCACGTCGAGACCACGGATTCGCGTACGGATTTTTGTTCCACAGCGCCATCTTGCCACGGTGACCGACGTCACCGGCACGACTGAACGTCGTGAGTGTTCAGTCCGGTTAGCGACGGCAACGCCGCTCGCGAGGGCAGGTAGGACGCGGGATGGCCGCCCGACCATCGCCTCTCCCATACTCGGGCGTCCAAACGTTTCCCCTGTTCAGCGAGGTTTTCTCAGCAACAAATCAGCAACTGCCGCTCTCCATCGGAGCAATTCTCGTGCCAGGATGTGGCCACGAACCGTCAACGCCGACGGTGACCGGAGCACCTCGGACCCGAGGCGCCGGTCCCCGCCGGTGCAGTCGCTGTGGCCGCCACAAGCGGCCGTCAGCGGCGCCGACACCGAGGAGAACTGCTCATGCCGTCCGAACAGTGGACGCACCCGGAACCTGGAGACGGCCCGGCCGCCGTAGCGGCCCAGCCTTCCCCCGAACAGGTGATCGCCGGTTTGCGAGCGACAAGCGAAGGTGGCGCTGAGCTGACTCAGCTGCTCACCCCCGAGGGCCAGCGCGTCCCGTCCGAGCGGTTCGACCGCTACGTCGCGGACGTCGACGACGAAACGCTGAAGAACCTCTACCGCGACATGGTGCTGGTGCGCCGCGCGGACCGCGAGGCCAACGCGATGCAGCGGCAAGGGCAGCTGGGCATCTGGGTGCCGCTGCTCGGCCAGGAAGCCGCGCAGGTCGGCTCCGGCCGCGCGCTGCAGCCGCAGGACATGGCCTTCCCGAGCTACCGCGAACACGGCGTCGCCTACACGCGCGGCATCGACATGCGCGACCTGATCGGGATCTTCCGGTGCACCGACCACAGTGGATGGGACTACCGGGCGCACCGGTTCCACCCGTACACCATCGTCATCGGCAACCAGGTGCTCAACGCCGCTGGCTACGCGATGGGCCAGAAGTTCGAGGGCAAGGTTGGCGATGAGGGTGGCGAGGCCACCATTTGCTACTTCGGTGACGGCGCGACTTCGCAGGGCGACGTCCACGAAGGGTTCGTGTGGGCCGCGGTGTACGACGCGCCGCTGGTCTTCTTCTGCCAGAACAACCAGTGGGCGATTTCCGAGCCGACCGAACGCCAGTCGCGGCTGCCGCTCTACCAGCGCGCCCGCGGCTACGGGTTCCCCGGCATCCGCGTGGACGGCAACGACGTCCTCGCCTGCCTCGCCGTGACCCGGTGGGCGCTGGAGGAATGCCGGCACGGCAACGGCCCGGTGCTGATCGAGGCGTTCACCTACCGGATGGACGCGCACACCACCACCGACGACCCCACCCGCTACCGGCTCTCCGACGAGCTGGAGGAGTGGAAGCTCAAGGACCCGATCGAGCGCGTGCGCGCGTTCCTGGCTCGCGGCGGGCACGCCGACCAGGCGTTCTTCGACAGCGTCCAGGCCGAGGCGGACCAGTTCGCCGCCGAACTGCGCGATTACACGTTCAACATGCCGGAGCCGCCGCCGGACCGGGTGTTTTCCCAGGTGTACGCCGAACCTTCGCCGGTGCTGGAAGCGCAGCGCGAGGAGTATCTGTCCTATCTCGACGGTTTCGCCACCGAAGAGTCGCTTGCGGGCTCGAGCATCCACAATCGAGGTGAGCACTGATGACTGATCTGCAGAAGCTCACGATCGGCAAGGCACTCAACCTCGGTCTCCGTCGCGCGATGGAGGAGGACCCGAAGGTCCTGATCATGGGGGAGGACGTCGGCAAGCTCGGCGGCGTCTTCCGGATCACCGACGGACTGCAGAAGGACTTCGGCGAACAGCGCGTGCTGGACACGCCGCTGGCCGAGTCGGGCATCATCGGCACCGCGGTCGGCCTCGCCGTGCGCGGATTCCGGCCGGTGTGCGAGATCCAGTTCGAGGGGTTCATCTTCCCCGGCTTCGACCAGATCTCCTCGCAGCTGGCGAAATTGCACTACCGCACGCAGGGCAAGGTCAAGATGCCCGTCGTGATCCGGGTGCCCTTCGGCGGCGGGATCGGCGCGGTGGAGCACCACTCGGAGTCGCCGGAATCGCTGTTCTCGCACATCGCCGGCCTGAAGGTGGTGTCGATTTCAAACGCCGTGGACGCGTACTGGGGCATCCAGGAAGCGATCCGCTCGGACGACCCGATTCTCTTCTTCGAGCCCAAGAAGCTGTACCACTCGGGCGCGCTGCGGATGGAGGTCGACACCTCGGCGTCGCCGTCGCGAGTGTTCCAGTCGCAGGTGGTGCGCGAGGGCACGTCGGCCACGGTGGTCGCGTACGGCCCGTCGGTGAAGGTGGCGCTCGACGCCGCGACGGCGGCCGAGGCCGAGGGCAAGTCGCTGGAGGTCATCGACCTGCGCACGCTCTCGCCGCTCGACCTCGGGCCGGTGTTCGAGTCGGTGCGCAAGACCGGACGGCTCATCGCGGTCAGCGAAGCGCCGTCGGAATCCTCGCTGACCTCGGAGATCGCGGCCAGGGTCCAGCAGGAGTGCTTCTACTCCCTTGAGTCCCCTGTCCTGCGCGTGACCGGATTCGACACGCCGTACCCGCCGGCGAAGCTCGAGGAGCACTACCTCCCCGACCTCGACCGGGTACTGCACGCTGTCGACCGTTCGCTCGCCTGGTAAGGGGGTTCCTTCCGAAATGCCTGAGTACAAACAGTTCCCCTTGTCGGACACGGCGGAGGGGCTCACCGAGGCGGACATCCTCGCCTGGCGCGTCAAGCCGGGCGACACGGTCACGGTCAACCAGATCGTGGTCGAGGTCGAGACCGCGAAGGCCGCCGTCGAACTGCCCATCCCGTGGGCCGGGGTCGTCACCGAACTGCACGTGGAACCGGGGCAGACCGTCGAGGTCGGGACGCCGATCCTGACCATGGACGTGGATCCGGACGGGAAGGCCGCGCCCGCCGCCGCTGCTCCCGCTGCCGCCGAGTCCGCTGCGGCCGCTCCGGCCGAGGAGGAGATGAAGCCGCTGGTCGGCTACGGCTCGAAGGCCGCCGGTACCACTCGCCGGGCCCGAAAGCACCCCAATGTGGCATTGGGTGCGTCAGACGCAACCAATGCCACATTGGGTGCGTCGCATGCACCCAATGCCACATTGGGGCAGCCCCCGGCCCAAGCAGAACCGGCGGCCCCGCGTGGCGGTTACGTTCCGCTGGCCAAGCCGCCGGTCCGCAAGCTGGCCAAGGACCTCGGCGTCGACCTGCATTCGCTCACCGGCAGCGCGGACGGCGGCGTGATCACCCGCGAAGACGTCCACCGCGCCGCCAACGGTTCCGCCGCACCCGCGGTGTCCACTGTGGAGTCTGGCTACGACCCGGCGACCCGCGAACGGCGCGTGCCGATCAAGGGCGTCCGCAAGGCGACCGCGGCCGCGATGGTGCAGAGCGCGTACACCGCTCCGCACGTCACGGAGTTCCTCACCATCGACGTCACGCCGATGATGGAGCTGCGCGAGAAGCTCAAGAAGTCGCGTGAATTCAGCGGCGTGAAGCTCACTCCGCTGGCGTTCGCGGCGAAAGCCGTGTGCCTCGCGGCGAAGCGCACGCCGGACGTCAACGCGGTGTGGGACGAGGCGGCGCAGGAGATCGTCTACAAGGACTACGTGCACCTCGGTATCGCGGCGGCGACCCCGCGCGGGCTCGTGGTGCCGAAGATCCGGGACGCGGATTCCTTGTCGCTCAAGGAGCTCGCGGTCGCGCTCACCGAGCTGACCGACGTCGCACGCGAGGGCAAGACCACGCCGGCGGCGATGCTGGGCGGCACGTTCACGATCACCAACGTCGGCGTGTTCGGCGTCGACACCGGCACGCCGATCATCAACCCTGGCGAGTCGGCGATCCTGGCGGTCGGCGCCATCCGGGACACCCCGTGGGTGGTCGACGGCGAGATCAAGGTGCGCAAGGTGATGCAGCTGTCGCTGAGCTTCGACCACCGGGTGGTCGACGGGCAGCAGGGGTCGGAGTTCCTCGCCGACGTCGGCGCGCTGCTCGCCGATCCGGCGGTCGCGATCACGTACTGAGCCGAGGGGCCGTGTCCAGGTGGCACGGCCCTTCGCTTTATCGAGTTGACGGAGTGAGCACTCACTCCGTACCGTGGAAAGCATGGAGACGCGAAAAAGAGCACCTGGGATGGCGCCGGACGATCGGCGGCGGATGATCGTCCGCGCCGTGCTTCCGCTGGTCGTCGAACACGGCCGCGGGGTCACCACCGCGCAGATCGCCCGTGCCGCCGGGATCGGCGAGGGCACCATCTTCCGGGTTTTCCAGGACAAGGACGAACTGTTCGACGCGTGTGTGGAAGCCGCGCTCGATCCGGCGGAGGCGTTGGAGATGATCGGGGAGATCCCGGCTGAGCTGCCGCTGGACAAGCGGCTGGCGGAGGCCGCCGAGGCGATGAACGCGCATCTGCAGCGGATGGGCGCGGTGATGGCCGCGGCCTCGACGGGGCGGCCGCGCCCGGAGGAAGCACGCAACCGCAAGTCGGTAACCGGGGACAGTCGCCGCGAGTCGCTCGAGGCGATGCAACGCGCGGTGCGGGAGCTGTTCATTCCGGACTCCGACCGGCTGCGGCTGCCGGTGGACAAGGCCGCTTCGCTGTTCCTGGCGCTGCTGTTCACGCAATCCCGGCAGATGCCGGGCGCCCCGACTACCGACGAGGTCATCGACGTCTTCCTGCACGGTTCGGTGCTGGCGTGATCCCCGGCGGTGGGGGCGGGATCGAGATGGTCCTCGGCCGCCGCGGTCGCCGCCGGATGGCGCAATCCGTGCCGGACAGCGGCCTCACCGGCCCGGTCGACATCGCGGAACCGGAGCAGCCGGAACAGCCGAAAGGCCTGCGGGCCCGGTGGTCTCGGATGCGTACTTCGGTGGCCGGCACCGTCCGCGGCCTGCCGAAGGTCGCGAAGCTGACCTGGCAGGCGAGCCCGACGCTGACGATCCTGCTCGCGGTGGTCACGCTGGCGTCCGGGCTGCTGCCGACAGTCACCGCGTACGTCGCGAAAATCCTGCTGGACTCGGTGGTCGCGGCGATTCAGCATCGCGGGTCGACCGCGGACATCGTGCGCATCACGCTGTTCCAGTTCGGCGTGCTGGCGGCGACCGCGATCAGCAGTGCGATCACCACGATCGCGCAAACCCTGCTGCAGGAACGGATGACACTCACCATCCGGCACCAGGTCATGCGGCATGCGAGCGACCTGCACCTGGCGTACTTCGAGGGTTCGGCGTCGTACGACATGCTGCGCCAGGCCGCGCAGGAAGCGCCGACGCGGCCGTTGTCGATGATGACCTCGGCACTCGGCCTGATCCGCACGATGATCACCTTCGCCAGCATGATCGCGCTGCTCGTGTCGATCAGTCCGTTGCTCGCGCTGGTCGCGTTGCTGGCACCGATCCCGGCGTTCATCTCGCAGTCGAAGTACGGTTCGCGGGCGTTCTGGCTCACCTTCATGATGTCGCCGATCAAACGCCGGATGGACTATCTGTCCTCTTTGGTCACGACGGACACGTATGCCAAGGAGACCAAGCTGTTCGGCCTCGGTCCCTACTTCGTGGAACGGTTCGCGAAGCTGGGCGCGGTGTCGTATGAACGGCAGCGAAAGCTGACCGTGAAACGGAATTTCAGCTCGACGTCGTGGGGATTGCTCAGCACGCTGGTCGGTTCGGCGATCGCGCTGTACATCGCGCTGGAAGCGGTGGGCGGACGGCTCACGCTGGGCGACCTGGCGCTGTACACCGCCGCCGCGACGTCGGTGCAAAGCTCGGTGACCGGATTGTTCAGCGCGTTTTCCGGGATGTACGAGAACAATCTCTACCTGGACACGCTGTACAAATTCCTCGACACCAAGCCGGAAATCACCGCACCGGAGAAACCGCGGCCGCTTCCCTCCACTGTGGACGGACACATTCAGTTCGAGTCGGTGAGCTTCAGCTACCCCGGCGCGGACGAACCGGCGCTGCACGGCGTGAGCTTCGAAATCCGTCCCGGCGAGACCGTCGCCGTGGTGGGCCGCAACGGCGCGGGCAAATCGACGCTGTTCAAGCTGCTGTGCCGGTTGTACGACCCGACGGCGGGCCGGATCCTGCTGGACGGCGTGGACATCCGCGAGTACGACCCGGTCGAACTGCGCACCCGGATCAGCGCGATGTTCCAGGACTACGTGACCTACCAGGGCACCGCGGCGGAGAACATCGGCCTCGGCGACCTGAACCGGCTCACCGATCGCGAGCACATCGAGGACTCCGCCCGCCGGGCCGGAGCCGACGAGCGCATCGCCCGGCTGCCGACCGGCTACGACAGCCCGCTCGGCCGCTGGTTCGACCAGGGCGTCTCGCTGTCCGGCGGCGAATGGCAGAAAATCGCGCTGGCCAGGGCTTTCCAGCGAGAAGCCCCGATCCTGATCCTGGACGAGCCGACCTCGGCGCTGGACGCGCAGGCCGAGCACGACCTGTTCGACCGGCTGCACACGTTGTCGCGCGGACGGACGACGCTCTACATCTCGCACCGGTTCTCCACGGTCCGCCAAGCCGAGCGCATTCTGCTGCTCGACCACGGCAAGGTCGCGGAATACGGAACGCACGAGGCGCTGATGGCGGCCGGGGGCGGGTACGCGGAATTGTTCACGCTACAAGCGGAGGCTTACCTGAAGTGATTATCTTGGGGTGATCAGCCGAGGGGGTTTCGTGCTCATCACCACTCAAGACCTGGGGGTCACCGCGGGCGACACCGAGCTGTTCAGCGGCCTCGACCTAGCCGTCGACGCCGGTGAATGCCTGGTCGTCCGCGGTGCCAACGGAACGGGCAAGTCGACGTTGCTGCGGTGTCTCTACGGGAACCAGACGCCGACGTCGGGTTCCGTGTCCGTCTGCGGCGGACCGCCGGACGAGCGGTCCGCCGCGTTCCGCCGCCGGGTTTCGGTCCTTTTCGACGATTCGGCGCTCTTCGACGAACTCACGCCGCGCCAGCATCTCGACCTGCTGCGCAATTCGTTCGGCGGCGAACTGGCCGACGGCCCGATCCCCGCCCCCGACGTGCCCGCGTCGGAGCTTTCCGCTGGACAACGCCGCCGACTCCTGCTGCACGCCGCGGTCGCGCGCCCGCACGAGGTCCTGCTGCTGGACGAACCGGAACGCGCACTGGACGCCGACGGCCGGGCCTGGCTGTCCACCCTGGTCACCACCAGCACGGGACGCGGCGCGGCGGTGGTCGTGGCGAGCCACCATCCGCCGCTCGCGGACGAGGTCGCGGATTACGTGGTGGACCTGTGAAACGCCCAGACTTGGTCCTGGCGCTGGTCATCGCCGTCGGGCTCTTGGGATCGCCGTTCTACAACACCGAACTGGTGCGGAGCCAGCTGATCGGCGGCGCACCGGTGGGCGCGCTCGGCAGCGTGCTCGTGCTGTGCACTGGCCTCGCACTGGCGTGGCGAGCGACGCTGCGGCGCGGGTACGTGTGGGCTCATCCAGCCACGCTGACCTGGGACGATTTCGACGGCCGCCGCCCTTCCGTGCTCACCCAGCGGCTGGTGCTGGACTGGGCCGCCCGGTTCGGCGTGGCGGCTTACTTCTTCGGTGTGTCCGGCATGCTCATCGGCTTCCCGGCGTCGCTGGCCGGTCCGATCGCGCTCTTCGTCACCGTCGCCGGGCTGGCCCTGGCGATGGGCCGCCGCCGGACGTTCCCCGGCGAATCCCTTCTGCCCCTTACCCTTGCCCTGGCCCTGGTCGTTCCACTGTGGACATACGCGGTTGTCGCCGGACTCTCCGCGCTCGCCTTGTCCCGGTCCTCTTCCTTACCGCACAAGGCTTCCCGCGACACCTTGATCCGGCACTACGCCGAACGCATGGTGCGCCGGACGTCCGCCGCCTTCCTGGACGTCTGGGCACTCCTCCCGGCCGGACGTCCCGTTCCCTGGCGGACCGCGCTGGCCGGACGTTTCATCGTCACCCGGTATGTCGTCACGGGGACTCTCGCGCGCCGCCACACCCTCGGCCTGCCGGTCTTCCTGGCACTCGCCGTACTCGCCACGCACGCGACGTTCCCCGCCGTGACCTCGGTCTGGCTGCTCGGCATCGGCGGCTACCTCGGTCTCCTGCCCTTCACCGCCCCCGTCGCGCAGGTGCATCGCGTGCCCGGACTGCGCCGCTGGCTGGCCGCGTCAAACCTGCGCCTGCATAGCGTGACCTGCGCTTTTCTCTGCCTGCTCGCCCTGATCTGGGCGACCGTGGTCCTGCTGCTGGGCATCCCGGCTTCGATCGGTGCGGTAGCCGCTGTCCTGATCGCCGCCCTCGCGGCCGTTCGCTCGGTAACCCGCGGCCCGCTCGACTTCAGCTCGATGGGGATGGTGCTGTACGAGGGCGTCCTGATCCCGGCCGGGCTGGTGCGACAGCTCGTCCGGGGCCCGGATCTGCTGGTGCTCGGCTTAATTGCCGCGAGTTTTATCCCGGTCTAGTCCTAGGCTCCCTCGACATGGGCCGACGCATCATGGTCACCGGGTGCTCCGGGGCCGGAAAATCCACCCTGGCCAGGCACCTCGGCGCAGCCCTCGACATCCCGGTCACCCACCTCGACCGGCTCTACTGGCGCCCCGGCTGGGTCCCGGCCCCACCGGAGGAATTCCGCGCCGCGGTCGCCCAGGCCGCGAGCACGGACAGCTGGGTGATCGACGGCAACTACAGCAAAACCTTCGACCTGCGGCTGCCGTTCGCCGACACCGTCGTGCTCCTCGACGCCTCCCGCTACGTCTGCCTGTTCCGCGCGGTGCGCCGGCAGCTGCGCGAATGGGGCCAGGAAACGCAGGCCGCCGGGTGCGTGTCGAAGATCGACGCCGAACTGGTCCAGTGGATCTGGAAGTGGCCGAGCCGCCGCCCGCTGATGCTGCAGCGGATCGCCGCCGAGGCCCCGTCTGCGCGACAGGTGCTGCTGCGCTCGCCCCGCGAGGTGTCCGCGTTCCTGCAACACCTGCGGTGATCGCTTGCCGGGCCGGTGAGCTGCTGGAACATCGTGGAGAGCCGCAGCAGGCGCTCGCCTGATGGCGCGCTGAGCTGGCCGCCCGCGCGCAACGAACGCTGCTGGTGCGGCTCGGGCGCGAAGTACAAGAAATACCGCGGCCGTCCCAGCCTCTCCTGACCGCCCACGACAGCCAGCTGACCTGCACTTATCCCCCCTCGGGAGCAAAACCCGGCACTCGTTCGTTCACTGGATATGGCTGTCGTGTTCCTGCTCTACGTCATCGCTGAAGTCGCCGCCATCTGGGCGGTCGGCTCGGTCGTCGGTGTGCTCGGCACGATCGGTCTGCTGATCGCGGGCGCGTTCGTGGGCTCGTGGCTGGCCCGCCGGGAGGGCGGCAAGGCGATGCGCGCGTTCATGGCCACCGCGCAGTCGGGCCGCAATCCGGAGAAGGAACTGACCGACGGCATGCTCGTCGCGCTCGGCGGCGTGCTGATCATGGTCCCCGGTTTCGTGAGCGACGTGCTCGGCCTGCTCTTCCTGCTGCCGCCGACCCGCTCGGTCGCCCGCCGATTCTGGCTGCGCCGCGCGGAGAAGCGCGCGATCCGGTACGCCAACCAGCGCCGGGGTCCGGTGATGGTGGTGGACAGCGAGGTCGTCACCGAGCAGCCGCGGCCGTCGAACCACCCGGTGATCGAAGGCCGGATCGTCGAAGGCTGAGCCTTTGCCACAATGACTCCCGTGGAGCGGCTGGAAACCACCTCCGCGGTGAGTGCCCGGATGAGCAAACAGAAGTCCCGCAACACCGGGATCGAAATGGCGCTGCGCAAAATCCTGCACGCCGCCGGGTACCGCTACCGAGTGCACCGCCGTCCGGTCAAGGGCGTCCGCCGCGAGGCTGACCTGGTGTTCGGCCCCGCCCGAGTCGCGGTTTTCGTGGACGGCTGCTTCTGGCACGGCTGCCCCGAACACGGCACCTGGCCGAAGAACAATGCGGACTATTGGCGGACCAAGATCGAAACCAACCGCCGCCGAGACGCGAATACTGACGCACTGCTGCTCGAAGCGGGCTGGCTGTCCGTACGAATCTGGGAACACGAGGCGACGGACGTCGCCGCGTCGCGAGTGATCGAGACCGTGAAGGAACGCCGGCCCCATTAATGTTGGCGCCATGCCTCTACCGGGTCAGCCCACCGCCGCGGAGTTCTTCGCGGGCATCGGTCTCGTGCGCCTAGGCCTCGAACCGGCCGGCTTCGACGTCGCGTGGTCCAACGACATCGAACCGGCGAAGCAAGCCATGTACGAGGCACACTTCAACGACCAGGGCGCGCACGAGTACGTCCTGGGCGACGTCGCCGCCCTGCGCGGCACCGATCTGCCCGCCGGACTCAGCCTGGCCTGGGCCTCGTTCCCCTGCACCGACCTGTCCCTGGCCGGCTGGCGCCGCGGCCTAGCCGGCTCGCACTCGTCGACGTTCTGGGAGTTCACCCGCATCCTCGACGAACTAGGCCCCGACCGCCCGCCCGTCGTAGCGCTGGAAAACGTAGTAGGCCTAGCCACCAGCCACGGCGGCGAAGACCTCCGAGCCGCGATCCGGGAACTCAACCGCCTCGGCTACTCCGCGGACGTCCTGACCCTGGACGCCCGGCGCTTCGTTCCGCAGTCGCGTCCGAGGTTGTTCATCGTCGGCGCGCAAAACCCGCCGTCGGACTCGCCTACCCCTTCGCCACTCCGCCCGACCTGGCTCGCACTGGACCCGTCTTTGCGGACACATCGCGCCGCCCTGCCCGCGCCGCCGCCACTGCTGGTCACCGGCCTGTCCGCAGCCGTCGAACGCCTGTCCGCCGATGACGAGCGCTGGTGGAACCTCCCGCGCTCGGAGGCGTTTATCGGATCGCTGTCGCCGCTCCAACTGGAACGACTTACGCAGCTCAAGGCGGGGAAGAAACTGGTGTACCGGACGGCTTACCGCCGCACCCGAAACGGAAAACCGGTGTGGGAAGTCCGTCCGGACGACATCTCCGGCTGCCTGCGCACTGCCCGCGGTGGGTCGTCCAAACAAGCAGTGGTTCAGGCTGGCCGAGGGTCGGTGCGGGTCCGATGGATGACGCCGCGAGAGTACGCCCGGCTGATGGGGGCGGGGAAGTACGAGCTGGGGGGACTGCGGAACAACCAGGCCCTGTTCGGCTTCGGGGACGCGGTGTGCGTGCCGGTGGTGCGGTGGCTGTCGGAGAACTACCTGATGCCGTTGGCGCGTGGGGAGATGAGCCTCGAAGCCGCGGGCTAGTCCGCCCCAGTCGGCTTAGGAATGTCGAAGTACCCCGACAACCGCACCGCCGGTGCGTACTCGCCCTTGACCTTTACCTTCCCCGTCACGAACATCGCCGCCACCGCCGCGGTCCCGGTCGCCATGCGGATGAAATCCTCCACCGCCACCGTGATCGTCGTGTCCGGTGTGCGGGCCAGGTCGGTGCTCGACACGCACAGCCCGTCCTCGATCACCGTTTGGTAGCGGTCGAAATCGTCTCCCGCCGGGAAGCGCCAGGAGACCACGATGTCCACGTGCCGGGCCCGTTCGGGGCGGAAGTGTTCCGACATCCGGCGGAAGATCTCGTCCAGGAACACCGCACGCAGCTCGTCGTGGTCGGCGATGCCTTTCAGCTGTTCCCTCGAAGCCGCCGCGACGACATCCACCAAGGCTTGGGTGGTCAGCGAGCCGATGTCGATGCCGGCTCCGGCCGTGCCGAGCATGTGCAGGGTCTCCAGGACCTGCACGAACTGCTCCGGCGTCAGTTTGCCCACCTCAAGAGTGCGGGCGAAACCGTTCACCGCGTGCTCACCGGGTGAGTGCGCGGCACGCATGCGCGAGCGCCAGCGGGACACCGGAGCGCTCAGGCCGGTCGGGGGAGGTCGAAGTGGCCGACCAGCCCGGCTGCGAAGGCCAGGTCGCCCTTGACCTTGAGTTTTCCGGTCACGAACAGCACCGCGGGCGTCGCCTGGTGGGTGATGATGCGGAAGAAGTCCACGGGCGAAAGCGTAATCGTCACGCGGGGTTTCTCACGCATTTCGCGGGACACGGTGCAGGTTCCGTCGGAAAGCACCGTCTCGTAGCGGTCGTAGCCGCCCTCTCCGGTGCCGCCGGACAGACGCCAGTGCACCACCGCGTGCAGCGACTTCGCCCGGATGTGCGCTCCCATGCGCGCGAAGATCTCGTCCAGTACCCGCTCGCGCAGCGTGCGTTCGGCGACCACGGCCTCCAGCTGTGCCCGCGACGCGCGTGCGACCAGCGTGGCGAACTTCGTCGGGTCGACCTTGTCCAGCGAGAACGCCGGCACCTGTTCCGACAGCCGGACCAGCGCCTTCAGCAGCCGGTTCATGTCGGAACGGCCCAGTTCGCGGGGGTCGATCGCGTCGGCGACCGCGTTGACGTCGAGTGCGCTCGCGTCGACGGCTTCGGTGCGGTCCAGCGCGTCCAGCAGCGCGACCCCGCGCAGGCCGGCCAGGTCAGTGCTGGTCGCCTCCGGGTTGTCGGCCATCTTCCACCCCTTCCGGAACTTTCCGCCGTAAGGCTACCGGCGAGTAGGTAGCGCGGCAAGCAACGCCGCCGACCTGGGGACGGGTACCGTCCGTGCCAGCGAGAGGGAGGAAAGAGGACTGTGCCCGACGAAGATCAGCGCCCACCAGAGCGAGCGAGACGGCTCCCGAGGGCGGTCCGCGAACGGCAGATCCTGGACGCCGCGGTGCAAGTGTTCTCGAAGCACGGCTACCACTCGGCCTCGATGGACGAGATCTCCGAGGTCGCGGGCGTCTCCAAGCCGATGATCTACACCTATCTCGGCTCGAAGGAAGACCTGTTCGGCAAGAGCATCCAGCGCGAGGCGACCCGCCTGCTGGAAGCCATCCAGGCCGGCGTGCAGCCCGATCTCCCGCCGGACATGCAGTTGTGGCACGGCCTGCGCTCGTTCTACCGCTTCGTTGCCGAGTACCGCGAGTCCTGGACAGTGCTGCACCGCCAGGCGCTGACGGTCGGCGGCGGGTTCGCGGCGGAAATCACCGCGATGCGCACGCGCGCGATCGAGCTGGTCGCGGCGCTCGTGGTGGCCGCGGGCACCCGCAAGGGCCTCGGCGAGCAGACGGAGTTCTCCGGACCCGGCCTAGCCGCGGCGCTGGTCGGCGCGGCCGAATCGCTGGCCGACTGGGCCCTGGACCACCCGGAGATCTCCGACGGCGTGCTCGCGTCGTGGCTGATGAACCTGGTGTGGCTCGGGTTCAACGACCTCGTGGAGGGGCAGGTCTGGAAGCCCTCAGAGGGCTGAGACCACCCCGTCCAGATGTGGTTTCGGCTTCCGGGCGTGCCACAGCTCGAACGCCCACCCGTCGTCGGTCTGCCAGGTCGTGAACGCCGCGCGGCCCGGCAGCAGCACCGGCTGCTTGAACCGCACCGCCACGCTGAACGCGTCCGGCAGCCGCCCCTCGAAGGACGCTAGAGCGTGCGCCTTCGTCCACATGCCGTGCGCGATCGCCTTCGGGAAGCCGAACAGGCGCGCGGTCAGCGGGTGCAGGTGGATCGGGTTGCGGTCGCCGGAAACCTCCGCGTAGCGACGGCCGATGTCGCCGGGGACGTGCCACAGGGCGGACGGCGTCGGGGGCGTCAGCTGAGTCCGCGGACCAGAACTCGAACCAGCCCCGGTGCGGCGGAGATAAGTCGACACCTCGCTCCACACGAGGTCTCCGCCGGAGTGGGCCTCGCTGATCATGTCGAACTGGCTGCCTTTTTCGTGCGGCCGCAGGTTTTCCGCGCGAACGCTCACCCGGAAGGTCTCGCCGAGCAGCAGCGGACGGTGCTGGGTGATCCGGTTCTCGACGTGCACCAGGCCCAGCAGCGGGAACGGAAACCCGGGCTCGGTCATCAACGCCATCTGCAGCCCGAACACCAACATGTGCGGATACGTCGCCGGCAGCTCGTCCGAAAAGCGGAATCCGCAAACCTCGTTGTAGGCCGCGACGTGCGCCGGGTCGACGACGACCTCCGGGCGCACCAACTCCGTCGACGGGAGGGTGGAGCCGCCGCCGCGGCGTAGCAGGGCTTTCGGGTACAGCGTCGCCAGGCTTGGCGCGCTGGTCAGTTCACGGACGGCCATGCCTCACGCCCCCAGCAGTGCCTGGCCGCACACCCGGACCAGGTTCCCGTTGACCGCCGCCGACGCCGGATTGGCATACCAGGCAATGGTTTCCGCGACGTCCACCGGCAGCCCGCCCTGACCGAGGCTGGACAGCCGCCGTCCGGCCTCGCGGATGAACAGCGGTACCGCGGCGGTCATCTTGGTCTCGATGAACCCGGGTGCGACCGCGTTGATCGTGCCGCCGTACTCCGCGAGCTGCGGCGCGCCGACGTTCACCATCCCGATCACGCCCGCCTTCGACGTCGCGTAGTTCGTCTGGCCGACGTTGCCCGCGATGCCCGCGATCGACGAAACCCCGATGATGCGGCCGTTTTCGCGCAGGATCTTGTCGCCGAGGAGCTTGTCGTTCACCGCGAGCTGCGCGGCGAGGTTCACCGCGATCACGGAATCCCAGCCGCCCTCAGTCAGGTTGCCGAGCGTCTTGTCGCGGGTAATGCCAGCGTTGTGCACCACCACATCCACGCCGCCGTGCCGCGAAGTCAGGTACTCGGCGAGCTTGGCCGGCGCGTCGGCCGCGGTGATGTCCAGCTGCAGCGCCGAACCGCCGATCCGATTGGCCACAGTGGACAGATCGCCGCCCTGAGCCGGGATGTCCAGCGCGACCACGTGCGCACCGTCGCGCGCGAGCGTTTCGGCGATCGCCTCGCCGATACCGCGCGACGCACCGGTGACCAGCGCGACCTTCCCGTCCAGCGGCTTGTCCCAGTTCTCCGGCGCGGACGCGGTCTTCGCGTGCGTGCCGACGCGGATGACCTGGCCGTCCACGAACGCCGACTTCGCCGACAGCAGGAACCGCAGCGTCGATTCAGCCGCGTCCTCGGCCCCCTCGGCCACGTACACCAGCTGCGCCGTCGCGCCGCGCTTGAGTTCCTTGCCGACCGAGCGGACGAAACCCTCCAGCGCGCGCTGTGCGATCCGCTCGCGGCCCTCGGCCAGCTCCGGCGGAGTGCCGAGCACGACCACCCGGCCGGATGAACCGACCTTGCGGATCACCGGGTGGAAGAACCGGTAGACCTCACGCAGCTGTCCCGGGTCCTTGACGCCGGTGGCGTCGAAAACCAGCGCCGCGTGCCGGTCGGCGGGCGCGCTGATCACCTCGATGCCCGCCTCGGTGAGCTGCGCCCGGACGGTCTTCTCCAGCCGTCCGCCAGGCGCGGCCCCGAGAAGTGCGGGACCCTCGAGTGCGGGCTGACCGGGACGGTACCGGCGCAACGTCGCGGGGTTGGGCAGGCCGAGCTTCGGCACCACGAATTTCCCCAGCGGGGTCTTCGTGAACTGCTGGTACCTGTCCGCCATCACGTGCCTCCCGTGCAGTCTGCGTCACGTCGCAGTCTAACCTACTCGCTAGTAGGTTACAGTGTGAAAGGGACGACTCCGAAAGAGGTGGACGGCATGGCGACCAGGAAAGCGCCGGCGGTACGCAAGGTCGCGATCGTCGGCGGGAACCGGATCCCGTTCGCGCGGTCGAACGGCCCGTACTCGCGGGCCTCGAACCAGGACATGTTCACCGCCGCGCTGGACGGTTTGGTCAGCCGGTTCTCCCTGCAGGGCGAGGTGATCGGCGAGGTCGCGGCCGGTGCGGTGCTCAAGCACTCCAAGGACTTCAACCTCGCCCGCGAAAGCGTGCTCGGCAGCAAGCTCTCGCCCGCGACGGCGGCGTCGGACGTGCAGATGGCGTGCGGCACCGGATTGCAGGCGGTCATCAACGTCGCCCACAAGATCGCACTCGGGGAAATCGATTCGGCGATCGCGGGCGGCGTGGACACCACGAGTGACGCGCCGCTGGCGGTAAACGCCAATCTGCGCCAGATCCTCGTGCAGCTCAACGCGGCGAAGACGCTCGCCGACCGGCTCAAGCTGGTCGCGAAGATCCGGCCGGGACACATCGTGCCGGAGATCCCGCGCAACGCCGAACCGCGCACCGGGCTGTCGATGGGGGAGCACGCCGCGCTCACCGCGAAGGTCTGGGACATCACCCGCGAGGCGCAGGACGAACTGGCCGCGACCAGCCACCGCAACCTCGCCGCCGCCTACGACCGCGGCTTCTTCGACGACCTGGTCACGCCGTACCTCAAGCTCGCCCGCGACCAGAACCTCCGCCCGGACTCCTCGGTCGAGAAGCTGGCCAAGCTCAAGCCGGTTTACGGCGGCCCGGACGGCACCATGACGGCGGGCAACTCGACGCCGCTCACCGACGGCGCGTCCACCGTCCTCCTCGCGACCGAGCAGTGGGCCAAGGCGCACAAGCTGCCGGTGCTGGCGTACCTGACGTTCAGCCAGACCGCCGCGGTCGACTACGTGCACGGCGACGAGGGCCTGCTGATGGCTCCCGCGTACGCGGTGCCGCGGATGCTCGAGCGCGCCGGATTGACGTTGCAGGACTTCGACTTCTACGAGATCCACGAGGCGTTCGCGTCGCAGGTGCTCGCCACGCTCAAGGCGTGGGAGGACCCGGCGTTCGCCAAGGAGAAGCTCGGCCTCGACGCGCCGCTCGGCTCGATCGACCGCGCCAAGCTGAACGTGAACGGCTCCTCGCTGGCGGCCGGCCACCCGTTCGCCGCGACCGGCGGCCGGATCGTCGCGACGCTCGCGAAACTGTTGCACGAGAAGGGTTCCGGCCGGGGCCTGATCTCCATCTGCGCGGCGGGCGGCCAGGGCGTCACCGCGATTCTGGAGAAGTAAGCGCGCGAAAGGCCGCCGCCCGAGCACTCGGGGGCGGCCTTTCGCGTGCGATCAGTCGGTGAGCGACTTTTCGGCGCGCTTGGCCAGTTTGTCGGCGCGCTTGCCCGCCTTCTTCGCCGTGCGCCGGGCCCGCCAGCCCAGCGACGGTTTGCCCGCCGTGTCGCCAGCGGCCAGCAGCAGACCGCCGGCCAGCGACGCGTTCTTGATGAACTGGATCTGCTGTGCCTGCTTCTCGCCCGGATCGGTCAGCTGCCAGAACCGGTGCGCGGACAGCGTCGTCGGCACCAGCGAACCGAGCAGCGCCACCGCCGCCAGCCGCGGCGCCTTGCCGCTCGCCAGCGCGAGCCCGGCCCCGATCTTGACCGCCGCGTCGATCCGCACCAGCGTGGCCGGATCGCGCGGGACCTGGTCCGGAACCAGGCCCTCGACCTTGTCGAAGGTCTCGGTGAGGAACGGTTCGGCCGCCTTCGCGTGGCCCTGGGTGTCGCGCAGGGCACCGATGCCGCCGAACACGAAGATCGACGCGAGCAGTGGACGTGCCACCCGGCGCAGTATCACGGTCTCGCCTCTCTGGTCTGGAATCCCTGAGAAAGAACCTACAACCGGAATTGCCCGGCACGCTCCCCGCCGAACCGGGCTAGCGATACCTAGCCGAATATTGCTCTAGCGCTAGATAGCGCTAGACAGTTCTAGCGGACTCTAGCGAACCTCGGACTTGACCTTGACGCTACGTCAACCTCTACCGTCGAAGCCGTGGTCAGGAAGGAATGGTCGATCCAGGACATCGCCCGATCCGCGGGCACGACGAGCCGGACCCTGCGGCATTACGACGCCATCGGGCTCCTGCCGCCGACGCGGATCGGCAGCAACGGCTACCGCTACTACGACGAGACCTCACTCGTCCGGTTACAGCGGATCCTGCTGCTGCGCGAGCTGGGACTGGGTCTGCCCGCGATCGCAGAGGTGCTCGACGGCCAATCCGACGGCGTCGCGGCCCTCGAAACGCACCTGGCGCTGCTGAAGCAAGAGCAGCGGCGGATCGGGCGGCAGATCGATTCCGTGCGGACCACGCTGCGAAAACTGAAGGGAGGTGAACAACTGATGGCAGAGGAAATGTTCGACGGCTTCGACCACACCCAGTACGAGGAAGAGGTCACCCAGCGCTGGGGAGCCGAGGCCTACCGCAAGGGCGACCAGTGGTGGAGTTCGCTGTCGGCGGCCGAGAAGAAGGCCCACCAGCAGGAACAGGTCGACATCGGCTTCGCGTTCGGAGCCGCTCGCGACGCTGGGCACGACGCCGGTTCGACCGAGACCCAGGCGGTCACCGCGCGGCTGCACGAGTGGCTGAAGCCCACCGGGATGGAAATCTCGAAGGGCTACTTCGCCGGTCTCGGGGAGATGTATGTCGCCGACCCGCGGTACGGCGCGTACGACGAGAAGCACGGCCCCGGCACGGCCGAGTACATCCGCGACGCGATGAAGATCTACGCGGAGCGGAACCTGACGGACTAACGCTCCGTCAGAGGGTGCGCTGGGGGTAAGGATGGACGGGGCTGCAGACCCGGCCATCTTTCTAAGCGCCACGCACTAGCTCTTTCTACGACACGCACTAGCTGTATATGCGCGAATATCGGGCCCACGCTAGATACCTCGATACGGTGACAGAGTGGACCCCATCCGCAATCCCTTCGCGCCCGGCGCCGGGCAGCGGCCGCCGGAGCTGGCAGGCCGGGAACGGGAGCTGAAGGCGTTCGAGGTCGTGCTCGAACGGGTCGCCCGCGGACGGCCGGAGCGCAGCCTCGTGCTGACTGGCCTGCGCGGCGTCGGCAAGACGGTACTGCTGGGGGAGCTGCGGTCGATGGCCGTCCGGCACCGCTGGGGCGCGGGCAAGATCGAGGCGCGGCCCGAGGCGGAGCTGCGGCGTCCACTGTCGGCGGCGTTGCACCGGGCGATCCGCGACCTCGCCGTACGGCATCGCGCACCGGACCGGGTCGAGGAAGTACTCGGGGTCCTGAAGGCGTTCGCGCTCAAGGCGAACAAGCCGGACGCGAAGCTGCGCGACCGCTGGCAGCCCGGCATCGACGTGCCCGCCGCACAAGGCCGGGCGGATTCCGGTGACATCGAGATCGACCTGGTCGAGCTGTTCACCGACGTCGCCGAACTGGCCGCGGACGTCGGCACCGGCGTAGCGCTGCTGATCGACGAGATCCAGGACCTGCAGCCGGACGACGTTTCGGCGCTGTGCGCGGCGTGCCACGAGCTGTCGCAGTCCGGCGCGCCGCTGGTCGTGGTCGGGGCCGGGCTGCCGCATGTGCCGGCGGTGCTGTCGGCGTCGAAGTCGTACTCCGAGCGGCTCTTCCGCTACTCGCGCATCGACCGGCTCAGCCGCGAGGACGCCGACTACGCGGTGATGGCCCCGATCGAACGCGAGGACGCCGGCATCGAACCGGAGGCGCTCGACGCGCTCTTCGACGCGTCCGGCGGCTATCCGTACTTCATCCAGGCCTACGGCAAGGCCGCCTGGGACGCCGCGCCCGCTGACCCGATCACGGTCAAGGATGTGCAGGTCGCCGCGCCCGAGGCGGAATCCGAGCTGGCGGTCGGGTTCTTCGGGTCGCGCTACGAACGCGCGACGCCCGCCGAACGCGAGTACCTGCTCGCGATGGCCGAGCTGACCCAAGGCCGCGACGAGGCCGCCGGCACCGCCGATGTGGCCGTCTACCTGGGGCGCAAGCCCTCGTCGCTGTCGCCGGCGCGCGACAGCCTGATGAAGAAGGGCCTGGTCTACTCCGCCGAACGCGGGCAGATCGCCTTCACCGTGCCGCACTTCGGGCACTACCTGCTCGGCCGCGACTGACCGGGATTCTCGCGCTCGCTACCGGTCTATGCGGCTGCCTAGGTGACTCTAGGGATTTTGGTAGATATCCGTAGAAGCCGGTAGTGCGTTAGCGACTTGTGACCGCCAACACGCAATCTGTCCGGCGATCTTCAGGTCACTGCCGATGATTATTCGGCAAGTGCCCCATGTCACCGTAGATTCGTTGGCTTCCTTGTGAAAAAGGTGCATACTAGAGACACAGCCACCGAAGACCTCCGAAGGGGATGCAGAAGACCATGAGCAACATCGCCGCCAAGCTCCGTGCCCGTCGCGCCGAGGCTCGCACTCGCCGGGCGCTGAACCGGGCGATCGACACCGCGGCCACGTCCACGGTCCGACAGGAGCTGATCGCGCTCGCCCAGGCGCGTCAGCCGTTCATGCGCTGACCTGCACAACCAACCTGTTGGTGGGTCACTCACGCGAGTGATCTAGACCACAGCGATTCCTGGGTGTAACGCCGCGGAGAGCCGCGTCGATACCCACTACGACCCCGTGATGCTGGCGGACCCCCGACCTGGCAGCATCACGGGGTTTCCATATGTCTGGACCACTTCACCTCCGGGGGAATTCCCTTGCCCCGGACGGGCGAGCGGGCGATGCTTGACTCAGTCAACGATCGAGTCAAGGTGGTCCTCGTGCCGGATTCCGTCCTCGCCGAACGCGTCGCCACAGTCCGTGCGTTCAACCGGCTCTACACCGGCGTGATCGGCGTCCTCGACGAGGGACCGGCCGACGCCGAATACTCGCTGAGCGAAGCGCGCGTCCTGTTCGAACTCGCCCAACAGGACCAGCTGCAGGTCAGTGATCTGCGCAAACGGCTGGCGCTGGACGGCGGTTACGCGAGCAGGCTGCTCGGCAGGCTCGAAGGCCGCGGCCTCGTCACCCGGGAACGCTGCGCGGACGACGCGCGCCGCCAGCTCGTCACGCTCACCGCCGAGGGGCACGCCGCGTTCGCCGACCTCGATCACCGGTCGGCCAGCCAGATCGGCAGCCTCCTCGACCAGTTCGCCGACGCCGACCAGCGCCGCCTGCTCGGCGCGATGGGGACCATCACCGCACTCGTCGGCGAATCAGCACCGGAACCGGCGGTCACCCTGCGCGCCCCACGACCGGGCGACCTCGGCTGGGTGGTGCACCGGCACGGCGCGCTGTACGCCGAGGAGTACGGCCTCGACGAACGCTTCGAAGCCCTCGTCGCCCGCGTGGTCGCCGACTTCGCCGAACACCGCGACGACCCGCGCCAGGCCGGCTGGATCGCCGAACTCGACGGCGAACGAGTCGGCAGCGTCTTCTGCACCCCCGGCGAGGAGGACGGCGTCGCGAAGCTCCGGCTGCTCCTGCTGGAACCGGCCGCGCGCGGACACGGCGTCGGCAAACGGCTGGTGCGCGAATGCGTCGATTTCGCCAGCGCACAGGGATATCGGTCGATGGAGCTGTGGACGCTGTCGCTGCTCGCCGCCGCGCGCGGGATCTACCGCGGCGCCGGATTCCAGCTCGTCGACAAGGAGGAGACCGACGCGTTCGGCCCCCTCGTCACCGGCGAAACCTGGCGGCGGGAGTTATAGATGTTCGTTCTGTACTGCGCGGTGTGTGATCGCCGGACGCTGCTGGGCGTCGACGAGGTCGACTGGGTCGAGAACCTGACGCGCGGCGTGATCTCGGTGTCCGGCCACTGTCCACTCGGCCACGACGCGGTCGTCCTCACCGGCGACGCGTTCACCCCGCACGCGGACCCGCGCTATTTCGGGCCCGCGCCGCGAGTGTGGACGAAACCGGTGCACCGCCTGCGCGGCTGGCTGCGCGACCGGTTCGAGCTGAGCCGCGATCTGCCGGGTCCGTTCTATCGTTTTTGACGGCCCATCAGGTAAAACTCCGGATTCGGCTTGAGCGCGGTCAGATGCGCGAGCCGGTTCGACATCGCGAACAACGCGGTGATCGCGCCGACGTCCCAGATCTCGTCCTCGGTCAGCCCCGCCTCGCGCGCCATCGCCAGGTCGCCCTCGCCGAACAACGCGGAATCGCGGGACAACGCCAGCGCGAGATCGACGATCGCCCGGCCGCGCTCGTCGAGTTCGACCTGCCACGGATTCGTCGCGACCTGGTCGGACAGCTCGGGATCCTTCGCGCGGATCCGCAGAATCGCCCCGTGCGCGACGATGCAGTAGGTGCAGTGGTTCGCGCCGGACGTGGCGACGACGACGAGTTCGCGCTCGGCCTTGGTGAGTCCTCCTTCGCGTTCCATGAGCGCGTCGTGGTAGTCGAGGAAGGCCCGGAGTTCGGCAGGCCGGTGGCCTAGGGCACGGAAGATGTTCGGCGTGAAGCCGGATTTCTCCGCGATGGCGCCGATGCGCTCGCGCAGATCGTCGGGAAGGTCTTCGAGTTCCGTCACGGGGAACCGGCTCACGGGGTTGGTCATGGTTTCCACGCTAACCCGCGCGGTTCGCGGACGGCAGGGGGCCGGATGCGCCAAGGTGAGCAGGTGAATGAGCGACAGACGCTGCGGCCGATCCCGCGGTGGGTGATCTGGGCCGGGCTTCCGGCGATGGTGGTGCTCGCCGGGGTGGCGGTGTGGGTGCTGCTGGCGTTCGCACCGGATTCGGCTCAACTGGACGCGATCCGGACCGGCGGGACGCTCGGGGTCGGCCTGGGCGGGGCAGTGGCGTTGTGGCTGGCGGTGCGGAAGCAGCGGTCTACGGAGCTGGACTTGCTGCAGAAGGAGGCATCGCATCGGCTCGCGGAGCAGGTCGCGGCGGATACCCGGGAACATCAGCTGCGGACGGCTGCGGATGCGCGGGAGGACGCGCTGGCTCGTCGGGTGACTGAGCAGTATGGGAAGGCTGTTGACCAGCTCGGATCGGAGCGCGCGCCGGTGCGGTTGGGTGGGTTGTATGCGCTGGAGCGGCTTGGACAGGATCATGCGGACGGTCCGCTGCGGCAGATGATCGCTGATGTGTTGTGTGCGTATCTGCGGATGCCGTCGGACGACACGGCCGAAGAGGCGCAGGTTCGGCGGACGGCGCAGAAGATCATCGCGAACCACTCCCGGCCGTCCGATGAACGGCATTGGCCCGGGCTGCACCTCGATTTCTCCGGGGCGAACCTCGACCAGGCCGACTTCGGCCAATGCCGGTTCGACAGCATCCTCTTCACCAGCGCCGCCTTCACCGGCATCGCCAACTTCGCGGGCACCGTATTCAGCGTCCGCGCCGGTTTCATCGGCGCGAGTTTCAGCGGGGTGGCGGACTTCGAGAACGCGCGGTTCCCCGCGGAGGCGGACTTCCGCGGTGCGGAGTTCGCCGCCACCGCGCAGTTCTCGAGCGCCCGTTTCGCCGACGCACAGTTCGACATGGCGAGCTTCGCCGACGCACAGTTCACCGAGGCGAAGTTTCGCGGCAGTACCTCCTTCGACAGCTCGGTATTCTCCGAGCGCGTCACGTTCCAGAGCGCCAAGTTCGGCGGGCACACGTCATTCGACCATGCGAGGTTCCGGCACGACGTCTCGCTGTACAAAGCGCGCTTCGCGCACAGCGCGTCTTTCTCCAGCGCGTCCTTCCAACGCTATGCGGGTCTGCGCTCGGTTCATTTCGAGGCCATGGTGAGTTTCGGCGAAGCCCGGTTCGGCGGGGATTTCGACTTCGGCGATTCGGAGTTCACCGTCGCGCCTGGACTGACCGGTGCCCGAATCCGGATCGATCGGGAAGGAGCCGTGCTGCACAACTGGCCGGACGGTTGGACCCTCGGCGATCCTGAGGACGGCTGGGCCCCGCTGACTCGAACCGACTGACCCCCGGATGCACCCCGTTCACCCGGAAGGAGTTTGCTTATCCCCGTGAACTGGACCGCGTACGTGGACGGTTACTGCGAGCGCACCGCGCCCGGACTCTGGGGAGAGCCGCTCAACGACCTGGCCAACCTGGCCTTTCTCGCTGCCGCCGGGATGGTCTGGTGGCGTGCCGACGGGCAGCGGACCGGGCGGATCCTCGCTGCCCTGATCGGGTTGATCTTCGTTGCCAGCAGCGTGTTTCATCTGGTCGCCACGCGCTGGGGCGCGGTCGCCGACTCCGCCGCCATCCTGATCTTCGTGCTCTTCTACGCCGCGGTTTTCCCACGGGTTTTCTTCCACGCGAAAGCGAAGTGGGCCTGGCTAGGGGCACCGGCGTTTCTCGTCCTCACCGGCGTGTCGGCGGCGTTCGGTGGTGGGCTGTATCTGCCAGCGCTCGTCGGGCTCGCGGGGTTCGCCATCGCGTTGGGAGTAAAGCGCGATCCGTACTGGCTGCATTTCACCATGGCAGCCGCGGTGTTCGCGTTGTCGTTGTCCTTCCGCACGATTGACGCAGTCGTATGCGGGGACTTCCCAATAGGTACGCACTTCTTGTGGCATTTGCTGAACGCGGTGGTGCTGTACGTCGTCGCGAAGGCGATGATCGGCAAAACGCGAGAGGCCCCCGCGCCAGTGAATGACGCGGGGGCCTCTGTCTAAAAAGGACTCAGTGTGCGCCGATCGGGCGCAGGTCCTTGTCGTGTTCGTCGGCGTGGTAGTCCTCGGGGGCGGTTTCGTCGCTGCCCGGGCTCCACTTCAGCGCGCGGGCGATCACCGAAACCACCGCGGCCACCACGATGTTCGCGACCAGTGCCACGAAACCGGGGTAGATCTGGACCGCGGCGAGGCCGGTGCCGCTGAACGGGTGCCAGCCGAAGATCGACAGGTTGCCCATCGCGAGCGCGGAGCCGCCGAAGTGCAGCTTTCCGTTGGCCGGGTTGGGAATGCCGTAGAGCATGATCAGGCCCCACGCCATGCCGACGATCCAGCCCGCGATGAGACCCGCCTTGTGGAACCAGCGGGTGTACAGCGCGATCGCCACGGCGGGCAGCGTTTGCAGGATCAGGACGCCGCCGATGAGCTGCAGGTCGATGGAGAACTGCGGGTCGATCAGGATGATCACCAGCACCGCGCCGAGCTTCACGATCAGTGACGCCAGTTTGGCCTGCTTCGCCTCCTGCTTCGGCGTCGCGTCCTTGCGGATGTATTCCTTGTAGATGTTGCGGGTCCACAGGTTCGCCGCGGCGATCGACATGATCGCGGCGGGCACCAGCGCGCCGATGCCGATCGCGGCGAAGGCGATGCCGGCGAACCAGCTCGTGAACTGCGAGTCGAACAGCAGCGGGACGATCGTGTTGCCGTCCGGCTTTCCGGTGGCGGCGTTCTTCAGCGGTTTGACGCCGGCCGAGATCGCGACGTAGCCGAGCAGGGCCAGCAGGCCCAGCACGAACGAGTAGGCCGGCAGCGCCACCATGTTCCGCTTGATCACGTTGCGGCCGCGCGAGGCGAGCACGCTCGTGAGCGAGTGCGGGTACAGGAACAGCGCGAGCGCCGAACCGAGGGCCAGCGTCGCGTACTGCAGCTGGTTGCTCGAGGTCAGCAGGATCGACCCGGCGGGCTTGCCGGTGTTCGGGTTCGGCTTGGCGAGCGTTTCCTTGGCGGTGCTGAAAATGTGGTCCCAGCCGCCGAGTTTCGAGGGCAGGTAGAGGACCGCCACGATGATCACGATGTAGATCAGGATGTCCTTGACGAACGCGATCAACGCGGGCGCGCGCAGGCCGGACTGGTACGTGTAGAGCGCCAGGATCACGAACGCGACCAGCAGCGGCAGATGCCCGACGATGCCGGACCCGTTGATGCCCATCGTGCGCAGCACGGCTTCGAGGCCGACCAGCTGCAACGCGATGTACGGCATGGTCGCGACGATGCCGGTGATCGCGATCAGCAAGGCCAGCGTCGGCGACCCGAAGCGGCCGCGGACGAAGTCGGCCGGGGTCACGTAGCCGCGCGAACGGCTGACCGACCACATGCGCAGCGCGGGCAGCAGGACGATCGGGTAGACGACGATCGTGTAAGGCAGCGCGTACAGGCCGAGCGCGCCGGCGCTGAACACGAGCGCGGGCACGGCGACGAAGGTGTAGGCGGTGTAGAGGTCCCCGCCGAGCAGGAACCAGGTGATCCACGAACCGAATTTGCGGCCGCCGAGGCCCCATTCGTCGAGGTGGTCGAGGCTGCCGCCGGCCTTCCAGCGCGAGGCGACGAAGCCGAGCACGGTGACGACGACGAACAGGAACGCGAAGACGATCAGCTCGACCCACTGGATGTTGCTCATCGGGCATCACCCTCGTCGAGGTCGTCGACGCTCAGCTCGTCCCGGCCCTGGTTGCGCGGCTTGTCCTTGGTGGCCAGGTAGACGATGCCGGTGCACAGCACGCCGAGCACGACGAACGCCAGCTGGAACCAGTAGAAGAACGGAAGGCCGAACAGCCGCGGCTCGTCGAAGTTGAACAGGGGCGTGACCAGGATCAGCAACGGGATCAGCAACAGCAGGTTCCAGGCACTGAACTGGAACCCGCGCACCCGCCCGCCCGGTTTGGCAGTGGACATCGAACCTCACCTAACACTTACGTGACACGCGACCGCCTGACCCTAGACCGCGGTCATCCCGGCGTCATACGACTTCGATATCGATTCGATCAGCACTCCACATCGGTTCCAGGGTGTGGACAACCTCGGGGACAACCCGCCCGCGCACGACCTCGGCGGCCGGTTCGCTACCCCTATCGGCGGGGACGAGCCACCCCGAATGCCCCAAGAACTTGTGCCAACCGGCGGTTGTCCACGGGGTTCGGCAGCTTGTGCACAGAGTTATCCACAGGCAGTGGACAACTCTGTGGCTAAACTGGACGGCATGGTGCGCGTGCCCCTCACCGACGAAGAACGCTCCCGCGGCGAGCGGCTCGGCCTGGTGCTGCGCGCCGCACGAGCCAGCCGCAGCATGGTGGACGTGGCCGCCGAAGCGGGCATTTCGGTCGAAACCCTGCGCAAGATCGAGACTGGGCGCATCCCGACGCCCGCGTTCTTCACCGTCGCGGCGATCGCCGACGCGGTGGGCATGCCACTGGACCGGCTGCGGGTCGCGTGCGACGGGGATCCGGCGGCGTTTTCGCAGGCCAGTTGAGGTTTTTGGGGTTTCTGGGGAGATCGGGCAGCTGCGCTCGAAGGATGGGCAGAGTGGCTGAGTCTTGCCGGTGGGGGCAGGGTCGGCGAGTAGATCGGGCATGGCGGGCGCGGCGGATTGGGCAGCGCGGCTGAATCCGGCTCGCAGTCGAAACTGGCGAGCAGATCGGGCAGAGTGACCGAGCCCGGCCGCTGGGGCGGATCAGCGAGCTGAACGACGCAGAGCCTCTGATCCCGGCCAGCGGGGACAGATCCGGCGGGCAGATCGACCGCCCACTGGCCGAGGCAGATGCGCAGCGCGGTGAAGTCCGACTGCTGAGGGGCAGAGTCGGCGGGCAGATCCGGCAGGCGAACGAGATAGCACCTCGCTCCGGCCGCCAGGAGCCGAGCGGACCGCGCACACTCGCCGAGGTGAAGGGGCCAGGCTGAACCTGGCCCGCAGTCAGAACGGGCGAGCAAGTCGCGTGAGACAGATCCGAGCCCTGCGGCCACCGCGACAGAACCCACCCGGCCCCTGTGGACAACTGTGGATAACTCAAGCCTCGTCGCGAAGGGCGACCGCCGCGCGGACCAGCGCGGCGACCTCCGGGGAGCGGCTGTTCGGGGGCCAGCCGATCACCGTGGTGACTTCTGGGGCGTCCACGACCGGGACCGCGACGTGCTCGGGCCACTGCCAGGCTCGGCTGGACTCCGGGATCACCAGCAAAGTCCGGCCGAGGGCGACGAGTTGCGCGAGTTTCGACTGGGTGCGGACCTCCGGTCCCGGGCCGTCCGGATAGCTGCCGTCGAGGCGGGGCCAGCGGGCGATTGGCAGGTCCGGGACGTCGCTGACCTCGGCCAGCGTCAGCGTTTCCCTGGCGGCGAGCGGATGGGCCGCGGGGAGGATCGCGACCTGACCTTCGACCTGCAGTGGCTCGGTGTCGAAGCCGGCTAGGTCGTCGTACGGGTGGTGCATGATCGCGACGTCGGCGGAACCGTCGCGGAGCAGGCTGGCCTGTTCGCCGACTTCGCACAGCAGGATCTCGACCGGCGGGCTGGCGTCCAAGAGCCGTTGCAGGATTTCGTGTGACGCGCCGGCTTTGGTCGCCAAGACGAGCGGATGGTTTCCGGCTCGACGGGTGCGGCGGGCTGCGGCGGCGACGGCGTCTAACGCCAGGCGGGATTCGCGGAGCAGGACCCGGCCTGCCTCGGTCAGGGCGACGCCGCGGCGGTTTCGGTTGAGGAGTTGGACGCCGAGCCGTCGCTCCAGTTGGGCGATCGCGCGGGAGAGCGGCGGCTGGGCGATTCCTAGGCGTTCAGCGGCACGGCCGAAATGAAGCTCTTCGGCGACCGCGCTGAAGTAGCGAAGTTCGCGGGTCTCCAGATCGTCCACAAGGCACAGCGTAATACCTGCTGGGTATCACAGCGGACCGGATTGATCTTGGCCGAAGCAGCCCTCCCGAACCAATCATGGGTGGCGTGAACGACACGAAGACCGCGCTGGTCACCGGCGCGAACAAGGGAATCGGCCTCGCCATCGCGCGCGGTCTTGGCTCGATCGGCTTCACCGTCGCGGTGGGCGCGCGGGACGAAGCCAACCGCGAGAAGGCTGTGGAAGAACTGCGGGCCGAGGGGATTGACGCGTTCGGGGTCGCGCTCGACGTCACCTCGGAGGACAGCGTCGCGGCGGCGGCTAAGGCCCTCGATCGGCTTGACGTGCTGGTCAACAACGCCGGAATCAGCGGCCCGTTCGACGACGGCGCGCAGGATCCGACGACGCTCGACCTCGACGTCGTCCGCACGGTGCTCGACACGAACGTCTTCGGCGTCGTCCGGGTCACGAACGCGATGCTGCCGCTCCTGCGCAAAGCTGAGTCGCCGCGCATCGTCAACATGTCCAGCAATATGGGCTCGTTGAAGCTGCAATCCGGGCCGGTGCTCGCCGCCTACGCGCCGTCGAAGTCGATGCTCAACAGCATCACCGTGCAGTACGCGCGCGTGCTCGCCGACACGAACGTCATCATCAACGCCGCCTGTCCTGGTTACGTAGCAACGGATTTCAACGGTTACGCCGGGACGCGGACGCCGGAACAGGGCGCGGCGATCGCGGTCAAGCTCGCGACCTTGCCGGATGACGGCCCGCGCGGCGGGTTCTTCGACGACGCCGGAGTCGTGCCCTGGTGACGCCTCATCCACGCAGGTCGGCGAGGACGCGGTCCCTCTCGTTGAGGTAGCGGCAGTCGCGGGCTGGCAGTTCGAAGGAGTTCAGCAGCTTCTCGAAATCCGCGTACTCGTCCGGGTTGAGCTGCATGCCGGTGACCTCGATGTGCGCGGCCAGGGTGTCGGCCAGCTCCTCCCATTCGCCGGACCACTGCAGATCGCGGTAGTGGTCAAGGTCTTCCGGCGGCATCCGGTGGGCGAGCAGGCGCAGCACGCTGTCGGCGAAGTAGCTGATCCGGTTGTCCGCGCGGTCGTCGACGGTCGGGTTCGCCGGGTCTCGCGCGGCGTCCGGATTCCGGACGATGCCGGGGCCCGGCAGCGGGTAGCTGGTGTGCACGTGCCCGTCGCCGTTGACCAGGACGACCACGCGCACGCCATATCGTTCGCCGACGCAGCGCCAGCGTCCGTTGTACTGCTGCCGCCGCGGTTCGCCCGGGTCGTTCGCGACGTCCTTGACCACCGCGATGATCTGCTCGTCGGTCCACCCGGGCGGAAACTCGCAGGTCGCCCTGCGGCCGATGCCGGAAGCGTGTCCACCGCCCACGTTCGGCTCCTCTCGTCGGCAGGGAGCCTAACCCGGGCGCGGCCGTTCAGCCGACTAGCGCCAGCACCAGGATGCCGAACACCAGCAGGTCCGGACCGCGGAATAGTTGCCGCATAAGGTTTGCTGGCATCGGGCCAGCGGGAGTGTCGACGAAACC
The DNA here is from genome assembly GCF_045278895.1 of Amycolatopsis sp. WGS_07. Lineage (NCBI taxonomy): Bacteria > Bacillati > Actinomycetota > Actinomycetes > Pseudonocardiales > Pseudonocardiaceae > Amycolatopsis > Amycolatopsis sp. WGS_07. The sequence goes on from NZ_CP136053.1 coordinate 2,731,709, forward strand.
GGCGCTGCTGTAGTCAACTGGCTGCCGGGTGACCGTGCGCAACACCGAAAGCACCGCAAGGGCGACAGTCACCCACGAGAGCGCCGAAAACGTCGTGCCCAAAGCCAAAAGCGCCACTGAGAGCAGAGCGGACCAGACGAGCCCGACCACAACGAGCGCCACGCCGTGCGCAACCACCAGCTCCCACGACGACGAACCCAGCCACCTTCGGCGGCCCGGATTCCGCCACAGCACGCCAAGACCGGCCCCGAATGGAGTAAGCGCGACGTACGCGCCGAGCCCGACGAGCACTGGGCCCGGCAGCGTGGGAACGGCAACATGACCGACGGCTACCGCGAAAGCGACTAACAAAACCGCGCCCGCGTACCGGGAACGGCCGACGATCCCGACCCACGCGAGCCGGAACGCGGTGGGCGGGCGCAACGACCACGAGCCGACCGGCGCGGACTCCGGCAGCATCATCATCGGGTCGAGGAACGTCACCGCCATCGCGCGCAGGACTCTCGCGTTCCATCCGTCGAGCAGCACCGCACGGCCAGCACCGCTGACCGCTTCGCCGCCGAAAGCCAGCAGCAGCCCGCATAACGCAAGCGCCGCGCCGACGTACTGCACCGCCATCGCGTCCAGCCTCGCCGCGGCGATGACGACCCCAGCCACCGCGACCAGCAGCGGGCCAGCGGCTTCAAACAGGAAGGCGGTGCGGCGTGCGGTGGTGAACGCCAGGATCGTGCCGCCGGCGACGAGCGCTGCGGCGGCGCGCCACCAGTCGATCGAACCGCCGCCGACCGCGAGCATCAGCGCGGCGAGATAGCCAAGCACCACCACGAATCCGGTGAGCACGCTGGCCAGCCGGGTCGCGACGACGCGGCGGCGATCCACCTTCGCGAAGTCCATCCAGGTCAGCTCGGCCGGTTCGGCCCAGACGAACCCGCGCCGCAGCAGGCTTCGCCAGCCGACCGCGGCGCACAGCGCGACCAGGCCGAGCACCGCCGAGTAGTCCACTGCGGACGGTCCAAAGAGGACTTTGTGCCAGGCGTCGGTGCGGAAGAAGGCGGTGAACAGGAAGCCGACGCCGAACATCAGCACGAACGTGGGGCTGTCTCCGCTGAAAATGCCACCGAACCGCTTGCGGCCGGGCACACGCAACCGGGTCACCACAGTTCGAGCACGCTGTCCGCTGTGTCCAGCAACGGTTGATGGTGCGTGGCAACGACCACTGCCGCACCGGCTGAGGTGGAGCGGCTGATCAGCTCGACCAGCCATTCCTTGCCCTCGGTGTCGAGCGCGCGCTCGGGCTCGTCCAGCAACAGCACGCGATGCGGCCGTGCGGTGACGCCCAACAGAAGCAACCGGCGACGCTGTCCGGCCGAGAAATGCCCGGCGGTGACCCGGGCGCGTTCGGCGAGACCCGCGTCCGCGATCAGTTCTTCGAAATCGCCGAGATCCTCACCGAACGAACCGGAAAGCAGCTCCAGGTGCTGCAGCGGGGTGAGTTCGGCGAAGAAATCGGAATCGTCGAAGAGCACGGACACCTTGCGGCGGAAGGAAACGCTGCGCTCGTCCGGCTTCGCGCCGTCGATCAGCACCCGGCCCCGCTGCGGTTGCTGCATTCCGTACAGGCACCGCATCAGCGTGGATTTGCCGACACCGTTCGGCCCGACCAGCACCGCACATTCGCCAGGATCGACCGAGAAATCGAGATCCTCCAGCAACCACAGGTCTCCGGCCTTCACGCCGAGCCCGCGCGCGTCGACTACCGGCGACACAGCAGATCCACCACCGGGGCCAGCACCTCGAGATTGGGCTCCAGGATTGTGTAATAGCTGAAACCGAACCGGGCGCGGTGCGCGACCAGTTGTTCGGCGATTTCCTCGACCGTACCGACCAGCACGGTGGGGACTTCGGCCAGCTCCTCAAGAGTGAGCATGTCGCCGAAGCGGGCAAGGATTTCGCGGAGCGCGCTTTCGCGATCATCAGTGATCTGGACTAATTGCACGAGAACGTTGAATTCAGCGTCGCGGCCGTCGAGCCGCTCGGTGACAAACTGGACGCGTTCTTCAACCGCGTCCGCCGTCGCCAGCATCGGCGGCGCACCGTCGCGCACCTTTGCCACGCCGCTGAAGGCAATCGTCGCCGCGTGCTCGGCGGCGAGCGAAAGCAGCCGGTCGCCGCGACCGGCGATCATCAGCGGGGGACCGCCGGGCTGCACAGGCTTCGGCGCGTATTCCGGATCCGCGTACAGCCGCTGAAGTTCCTTGATCGTGAATTCGAGGTGATCGACCCGCGCCCGCGCGCCAGGGAACGGCATTCCGGCCGCTTCGAACTCCTCTTTCACATAACCGGCACCGAGGCCGAGTTCGAGCCGTCCGGATACGAATTGGTCCGTGCCCGCGACCTCGCGCGCGAGCAGCACCGGATTGTAGAACGGCGCGTTGAGCACGAAAGTGTTGAGCCGCACCCGTTCGGTGACCGCGCCGGCCAGTACGAGCGCGGGAAACGGCGGCGCGATGCCGAGATGATCGGCCACGCTCAGCACGTCGTAGCCGAGTTCCTCGACCCGGCGGCACTTCGCGACCCACTCGTCGCGTGAGCCCGGCCGCACCAGGTTCACGCCGAACCGGAAAGTCTTCTCCCCATCCATGCGGCCCACGCTACCGTTTCCGCGCAAGAAGAAGGGGACGTCCGCCGCCCGGTGCGAACGTCCCCTTCTCCGGATCAGGCGTCAGCCCAGACGCTGGGCCAGCGCGTCGAGTTCGTCGCGCAGCGCGGTCGGCACCTCGCCGATCTTCGCGAACCACTCCTCGATGAGCGGCAGTTCCTCGCGCCACTCCTCGTTGCGCACCTCCAGCGCGGCCTGGATGTCCTCGACCGGCTCGGACAGACCGTCGAGGTCGAGGTCTTCCGCGTTCGGCACGAAGCCGATCGGGGTCTCGACCGCGTTGCCGTTGCCCTCGACGCGCTCGAGCACCCACTTGAGCACGCGCGAGTTCTCGCTGAAGCCCGGCCACAGGAACCGGCCGTCGTCGCCGCGGCGGAACCAGTTGACGTAGAAGATCTTCGGCAGCTTGTTCGCGTCGGCGTTCTTGCCGAGGTCCAGCCAGTGGTTGAAGTAGTCACCGGCGTGGTAGCCGAGGAACGGCAGCATCGCCATCGGGTCGCGGCGCACGTTGCCGACCGCGCCGACCGCCGCGGCGGTGGTCTCCGACGACATGGTCGCACCCATGAACACGCCGTGCTGCCAGTCGCGCGCCTGGTTCACCAGCGGAACCGTCGTCTTGCGGCGGCCGCCGAACAGGATCGCCGAGATCGGCACGCCCTTCGGGTCATCCCACTCCGGCGCGAGGATCGGGCACTGCGACATCGGCACGCAGTAGCGCGAGTTCGGGTGGGCGGCCTTCTCCTCGGAGTCCGGCGTCCAGTCCTGGTGCTTCCACGAGGTGGCGTGCGCGGGCTTGTTCTCCATGCCCTCCCACCACACGTCGCCGTCGTCGGTGAGCGCCACGTTCGTGAAGACCGTGTTGCCCTTTTCGATGGTGCGCATGGCGTTCGGGTTCGTGTGGTTGTCGGTGCCTGGCGCGACGCCGAAGAAGCCGAACTCCGGGTTCACCGCGTACAGGCGGCCGTCCTCGCCGAAGCGCATCCACGCGATGTCGTCGCCGAGGGTCTCCGCGCGCCAGCCAGGGATGGTCGGCTGCAGCATGGCGAGGTTGGTCTTGCCGCAGGCGCTCGGGAACGCCGCCGCGACGTAGTGGACCTTGTCCTCGGGCGAGATCAGCTTGAGGATCAGCATGTGCTCGGCCAGCCAGCCCTCGTCACGGGCGATGACCGAGCCGATGCGCAGCGAGTAGCACTTCTTGCCCAGCAACGAGTTGCCGCCGTAGCCAGAGCCGTAGCTCCAGATCAGCCGCTCCTCCGGGAAGTGCGAGATGTACTTGGTTTCGCTGCACGGCCAGGCGACGTCCTTCTCGCCGGGGGCGAGCGGCTTGCCGACCGAGTGCAGCGCGGGCACGAACTCCGCCTCGGTGCCGTCGGGCTTGACGAACTTGTCCAGCGCGGCCTTGCCGGCGCGGGTCATCACGCGCATCGACGCGACGACGTAGGCGAAGTCGGTGATTTCGATGCCCAGCTTGGGGTTTTCGTCGCCGAGCGGGCCCATGCAGAACGGGATCACGTACATCGTGCGGCCGGCCATGCAGCCGCGGTACAGCTCCGTCATGGTGGCCTTCATCTCGGCCGGGTCGACCCAGTTGTTCGTCGGGCCCGCGTCCTTCTCCTCCTTCGAGCAGATGAACGTGCGGTCCTCGACCCGCGCGACGTCGCCGGGGTCCGAGGTGGCCCAGTAGGAGTTCGGCTTCGCGTCCAGCTTCACGAAGGTGCCGGCGTCGACCAGCTCCTGGTTGATCCGGGCGGCTTCCTCGTCAGACCCGTCGACCCACACCACGCGGTCCGGGGTGGTCAGCTCGGCGACCTCCCGGACCCAGGACAGCACGCCACTGTGCGTCGTCGGCGCGTTGTCCAGTCCGGGGATGGCGACTGCGGTCATCTCTACTCCTGACTTCCGACGACAAAAGAGCCCACACCGCGAACGACAGTGTTCTTGGTGCGGGCTTCGTTGCCGGCGACCGAATGGCTTCGCACACCGGCGGAAGACCGGTGTGCGGGTTTTGGGATTCCCCGACTGTAGCCGGATGGACGGCAGGTAACCGAGAGCTGACCTGTCGGTTCTCTCACAAGAACGATAAGGGAATCGATTCAGTTTCACCGGAACGGGCCAGCACCGAAAATCTTTCCGCGTGGCCCGCGTCGCATTCGTGCCCGATGCCGGGACCTGGCCTGATCAAGCCCGCACGGGTGTCAACGCTGTCAGCCGCCCCCGGCCGGGAAACGACGAACGGGCCCGGCGCGTGGCCGGACCCGTTCGTGTGACGTCAGTTACCGAGGGCTCAGTTGGGGCTGATCCACTGCCCGGTTCCGCTGTCGATCTTCGCGACGCCGCTGAGCAGCTGGGCGCCCTCGCCGCCCCAGGCCGAATCGCTGCCGGGGTCGGCCGCGGCCGCGTGGTTCCCGCCGCCGTCGGCCTCGGTCCACTGGCCCTGGCCGGTGTGCTCGAAGGTGTGCGTGGAACCGTCCGCGCCGACCTGTACCGCGACGTCGGCCTGGCCGTCGCCGTTGGTGTCGGTGAAGGCGATCGTGCCGCCGGATTTCGTCTCGACCACGGCGGTGTCGTTGTGCCCGTCGTGGTCGGTGTCGATGGTGGCGACCCCGGCGTCGACGTTGCCGTCCGGCAGGTCGGCGTGGATGTGCCCGGTGGTCGAGGTGTCCGAGGTGCCGCCGGTCTGCGAGTCGGAGCCGGGCTGGCCGTGGCCGGATTCGACCCAGCTGCCGCTCTGCTCGTCGTACACCGCCTGGTCCACGACGTGCCCGGTCGAATCGAGCACCGCGTAGTGGTCGGCGACCCCGTCGTGGTCGGTGTCGGCGAACGCCTGCGCGGAGCCGTCGTCGTGCTCGACGACCGCGGTGTCGGAGACCCCGTCGTGGTCGGTGTCGTAGTTGACCTCGGCCTGGTACTCCTGGCCGTCGACGTGGACGGTCAAGGCCTCCGGGCCGTTCGCGTCGGTGCCGCCGCTCTCGTCGACCCACATGGGTTGGTCCCCCTTAGTACGCCGGGTCTGCCGTTTCTCGCTCGGTATGACTCACGTTAGGCCGGTTCGGTTCCCGTCCACAAGCCGATCACGCACTGGCCCGGTCGCGGACCGTGCGGATGCGCGAGAGCAGTGTTTCGGCCCGGGTGTGGCCCTCGGTCACGTCCTTGAGGCGTTTCGAGACGATCGCGATCTTCTTCGCCCGTTCCTGCGCGCTCATCTTGATCGTCTGGTCCACCTCCTTCAGCTCCGCCTCGATCGCCTCGATGCGGCGGCCGAGCGCCTCGTCGAGGGCGAGCGACAGTTGCTGTTCGGCCTCGATGAGCTGTTCGGCGATGAGCTGATCAAGCGTCGAGCGGGCGTCCGCGATGGCCTCGACCAGCCATTGCTTCAGGTGCTGTTTGTCCGAGGCGTGCTTGCGAGTACGCGCCATCCACCAGCCCGCGCCGAGGCCGATCACGATCGTCGCGGGCAGCACCACCGGGTTGAGGATCGCGACGCCGGCCAGCGGAAGGGCGGCGATCTTGCCCGCGCCGACGCCGCCGGAAATGCCCATGAACACCAGCAGTTTGTCTTCGGCGGTCGGCGGTTTCTTGTCCGGCGGGCGCAGCACGACCGGCGGGCCGCCAGCACGGGCGAACTGGGCGCGGATCACGTCGAGTTCTTCAGCGGAGAACAGCTCCGCCAGCGCCGTGTTCGTGACCTGGTTCAGCCGTTGCGACAACTGCATGGACACCCGCTGCGACGCGGTCTGCAGCGCGATGTCCACTTCCTGCGGCAGCGCGGCCAGCTCGTCGCGCTTCGCCGCGTCGATGCGCTGCCGGAAATGCGTCTGTGCGTCGCGCATTTCGCGACTGCTCTCGTGCCCGACCTCGACCCGCGTGCGCTGGATTTCGCCGCGCAACCGCAGCTGCCAGCCGCGCGTGGACGTGCGGCGCTGGGACTGAAGATCGTCGCGGCGGGCGCGGAGTTGCTCGGCTTCGGCTTCGCCTGACGACAGTGCCCGGCTTTCCGCTTGCAGCTTCGCCTTGATTCCGGCCAGCGCGCTCGACAGAGAGCGAAGAGTGTTGGCTTCCTTGAGCATCATCGACCGGCCGACGAGCAGTTCCTGCAGGGCGACCTGCACCGCGGCGATCCCGGACTTCTCCCGCAGCATGGCGGCGACCTGGGCATTCGGTGCCTTCGCGGCAGTCTCGAACACGCGCGCCGACACCGGGTGGAACACCGCGTCGGCGAACCGCGGCGCGTGTTCGGCGAGCAGTTGCCGGTCGGCTTCCAGGATCTCGCGCCAGCCGCGGAACGCGTCCGTTTTGGCCAGCACGAAGACGACCGTCTCGACGCGGTCCGCGACCTCGCGCAGGAACTGCAGCTCGGTGGACGTGAACGGGGCCGACGCGTCGACCACGAACACCAGCGCGGTCGCGCCCGCGGCGGCTTCCTTGGCCAGCTCGCCGTGCAGCGAATCGAGCCCGCCGACGCCCGGGGTGTCGACCAGGGTCAGCCGTTCCAGCAGCGGGACCGGGCCGGACACCTCGACGTAGCGCGGCGGCAGCTGTCCCGGCGGCAGCTCGTGCGAGGCGGACACCCAGTCGACCAGCTGTGTCAGGTCGAACGGCACCGACGCCAGCTGGCCGGGGTAGCAGGCCTGCGCGCCCCACTGCTGCGCGTGTTCGAAGACGAGGTACGTCGCGGTGGCCACGTCAGCGTCCACAGGGGACAGACCCGGCGTTGCGAGCAGGGCGTTGACCAGCGAACTCTTCCCGCGGTTCGTCTCGCCGACGACCACCACGGACGGCTTCTCCGAACGGGCCTTGCGCTGGTCCTCGACCCACTTGGCGGCCTGCGGATCAGCCTCGCGGACGACGCCGAGCAGCTGTTCGCGAGCAGCCTGGACCTGAGCGGGAAGCGTTGGTGCGGTCACTGCGCCCGCTTCGCGTAGACAGTGACGATCGGCGCGCGCAACAGCCGTTCCTGGTCGGCGAACCCCACGACCTCGGTCTCCGCGACGATGCCTTCCAGCTCCGGATCGTCGGTGGGCACGGCGCCGCCCGCCTCGTGACGCGCCGGGTCGAACCGCTCGCCCTCGGCGCGCAACGCGGTGACGCCGATGGCGGCGAGCCCGTGCTCAAGCCGTTCCACGACGCCGCTGCTGCGGGCGCGGTCCAGCGCGTACAGGCAGAGCTGGATGAGCGCCTGCCGGTCGGAAAGCGCGCGTTCGAGGTCACCCGGGGCAGCTACGAGGTCCACATCGGGATCCGACGCATCCGGCGCGGCGGCGGTTCCGTCCGCCTCGGCGATGATCCGCGCGAGGCTTTCCGCGCTGATCTCGCCGGTCGGCGCTTCGGCCGCATCGGCTTCCTCGTGGCCGAACCACGCCATCGCAGACCCTCCCCTGGTCGTCTCGGTGATTCCACCAGTTTGCGGTACCGCGCCGCACGGCGGGGGCAGATCACTCAGACGGGCCGAGGATCCGCGTCAGCAGCTGCCGCAGCACCCCTTGCTCGTGCTCGACGTCGAGGTCGGGGTCGAGGCTCGCGCGGGAAAGCAGCGCGTCGACCAGCGCGACGACCCAGTTGCCCGCGTCGGCCGGGGCCAGCATGGGGGAGAGCCGGCCGCTTTGGACGCCGCGCTCGATCAGGCCGACGAGACCGACGCGCATGACGTCGTCGTTGCTGCGGATCAGCTCGTTGAACTCCGGATCGCGCGCGGCCTGCGCGGCCGCTTCGAGGATCAGCCGCACGACGCCGGGCAGCACGATCGCCGCCGACATCCGCTCGACGACCGCGAGCACGCCTTCCCACGGATCGGCCATTTCCTTCGCTGCGGCAAGGAGTTCCTCGTTGTCCTCGGTGTCCGCCTCGAAAATGCCGACGAAGACCGCGCGTTTGGTCGGGAAGTAGTGGAACAGGCTGCCGGAGCTGATCCCGGCCGCGCGGCAGATGTCCGCGGTGGAGGTCTTTTCGAACCCGTTGCGGGCGAAGCAACCGGCCGCCGCGTCGAGGATCGCGCGCCGTTTCGCCGCGTGTTTCTCCGGATCGACGGTCCTCATCGTTCAGGCGGCGGTTCGTCGAGCCACGGACGGCCGTGCGTGGTGAAGGCTTCGGCCAGCTGTTTGCGGGACAGGTCGGTCTTCTCCCTGGCGATTTCCCGGTCTTCCGCGCCGAGGAGCACGAGCTTGCCGTCGTCCACGAACACGGCGGTGAGGGAGTGTCGATCCGGCGGCGCCGCTCCCGGCGTTCGAGCGTGACGCGGGTGGCGGACACCGTGACGATCAGCCGGTCCCACGCCCAGAACCAGGCGAAGACGACCCCGAGCAGCACGCCGACGACGACCGCGCCGATCAGCCGCCACGGTTGCGGGACCTGGTGCAACAGCCGGAACGGACCCTGCACCGGGAACCAGGCCAGCGACGTAATCCAGTCGGCGAGCGCCTGCACGCCCCAGCCAAGCAGGGCCCCGCCGATCGGGCAGGCCAGCCAAGACCCACGGCGCACCCACGCCGGTTCGTCGACCACTGTCTCCATGGGGAGCAATATTAGACCGCGTACTCGGTTTATGAATGTCCGACCTGGTCGAGGGCCGGTTCAGGCAAGTTCGCGGATCAGCGAGCGCATGGCCTGGTCGAGCGACGGGACGTCCGCGGCCAGCCGGGACGACACCAGCAGCTGGTGTTCCGCCGTCCGCAGCCACACGCGGCCGGCCACCGGGATCTCCAGCACCGACAGCCGGAACGGCCGGGCGCGGCGGCCCAGTTCCACCTCGGTTTCGCGGACCAGCCTGCCCAGTCGTTCGCCGGCGAGGATCTGGCGGCGGTGGAAGCCGGACGAGACCGGGCGGCGGGCCGCGGCGAAGTGTTCGGCGGCGGCCGGGGCGAAGTGCTGTGCCGCGAGGTCGATCGCCGAACCGTCGCCGGGAGCGGGGCTTTTCCGGCGGGAGCGGGCCGGAGCGCGTTCGCCGAGGTTGGTCAGCAGGCCGTTCCACCACGGTTCCCACTGCGTTTGCACCGCCGCGCGGTCGAGGGCGGGCGGGACGTGCACCGGCACCGCCGGTTCGACCGGGGGCAGCAGCTGGCCGTCGGCGATCGAGAGCGCGAGCACGTCCCGGAGGAACAACGCCACGTCGACGTCGTGGTCGCTCCCCCAGTAAACCCGCCACGAGGTGGTGTCCTCCAGCCGCACGACATCAAGCCTACGCGTCGCGGGCGAGTTGTTTACTGTTCGCGAATCTGTTGCCAGATCAGGAAATAGGCCCGGTGCACGACGTGTGCCACGCGGCTTTGCGCTGGAGTCGCACCGAAGGACGCGAAGGAACGCCACCAGCCCGCGCGTTCCAGCGCGTGCGCCGCCAGCTCCGGCCGCGCGGCGCCGGGAAGGCCAAGCTGCGCGCCGATGTCGGCGTTGCTGCCGACCCGGAGCACCTCCTCGGACAGGTCGTCCGGCATCTCGACGGCACCCGAAGCGACCAGCGTCAACGCCTCCAGCAACCGCAGCTGATGCGCTTCCGGGCGGGCCAGCAGCACCTCGATCGCGTCGTGCACGCGCTGCCGTTCGCCCGGGTCGCCGGAGGCGTGCGCCAGCGCGGTCACCGACGCCAGCGCGGCGGCGGCCTTGATCCCGTCCGCGCGGGCGGCGAAGACGACCGACAGCCGGCGCCGGACCGCGTCGAGGCCGGAGATGTCGAGAAGCTTGCGGCGCAAGGCTCCCGCGGTGATCTCCGGTTCCGCGCGGATCGCCTCGACCGCGCAGCGGATTCCGAAGAGATCGAGCTTCTCCAGCAGCCGCAACCGGATCCCGGTCGGGATGTCGCACTCCCAGCTGGTGAAGATGTCGGCCGCGATGAGCATGGTTTCGAGGACGTCGTCGTCGAGCGCGGCGAGCTGGCCGAGCGCTTCGGCGTCGGCGGAGGTGAACCCGCCCGACTCCGCCGATTCGGCGATCAGGCCGATCACCGGCAGCACGTCCGCGACGCGCGGCTTCAGCGTCGCGGCCTGTTTCTCGGCGAGCATCTGCGCGGCTTTCCACACGTCTCCGCCGGAGCCTTCGACAGATTCCGCGACGACCGTGTCCGCCTTGTTCAGTACGGCGATCGCGTTGACCGGCCCGGCTTCGCGGCTCGCGGTCGCGGCGGTGAACGCGGCCAGCGCCTGCTGATCGTCCGCGCGCACGCCCTGGGTCACCACGTAGAGCACGGCCTCCGCGCCCGCGACGGCGTTGCGCGAGGTGTCGTCGAGGTCGTCCGAGCCCTCGTCCTGCTCGGCGGCGCCCAGCAGCTGCTCGGTCCGCGACACCGACGCGGCGTCGAGCGAGCCGAGACCCGGGGTGTCGATCACCGTCATGTCCTGCAGCACCGCGTTGGTGAGGTACGCCTCGAGGTGCGAGACCTCGGTGATGTCGACGCCAAGCTCAGCCGGGATCGATCCGTCCGCGGCGAACGGCAGCACCTGCTTGCGGCCGTCGAGGAACACCACCTCGACCCGGTCGACGGTGCCGTACTGGAACCGCGTGACCAGCCGCGTGCACTCGCCGACGTCGGTGGGCGCGACCAGCCGTCCGATCAGGGCGTTGACCAGGGTCGACTTCCCCGATTTGATCCGGCCGGCGACCGCGACCTGCAGCGGCGCGCCGAGCCTGCGCAGCACCTCGGCGAACCCGGCGGCCGTGCGCGGGGACACCTGGGACCGCAGCCGGTGGCACAGCTCCGCCACCGACGCGGACAGTGGCCCGGCGAGTCGTCCCCGCTCCGCCGCTGCCGTCACCGCCCGGCCCCCTTCCGGCTCGATCGCTCACCCGTGCGGGAATCGTCGCATGCCGGTCATCCTTCGGTCGCACCGAAGGTGCTACCCGCGACCGACGCGGCAGTCCCCGGCGCGACCTACTGTTGAGTCGTGCGACGGCTCAGCCTCTGGATGCGTGCCCACCCGATGGTGGGGGACTCGCTGCTCGCACTGTTCCTCGCCACGCTCGACATCCTGATGTTCGCCGGCGGCGGCCTCGACCCCGAGCTGCCCGGCCCGGAGTGGTACGTCGCAGTCCCGATCGACCTCGCGGTGGTCGCGCCCCTGGTGTTCCGCCGCAAACGGCCGGTGCTCGCCGCGTACGTCGTGTATGTCATTTCGTACGCGCACAGCACGCTGGACCTCGGCGTATCCGGCCTGGCCGCGCTCGCGATCAGCCTCTACTCGGTCCAGGTCTACGTCGGGCGGAAGCAGGGGCTCATCTACGGCGGCGCGTTCATCGTGGCCAGCGTCGTCACCGCGATCGTCAAACCCGAACCGTCGATGGCCGCGCAGCTGCTGTTCAGCGCCTTCACCATCGCCTTCTGCTGGCTGCTCGGCGAGTTCATGTACGCCCGCCGCGCCTACCAGCGCGAACTCGAGGCCAGGCTGCACCTGCTGGAGACCGAACGCGACCAGGCCGCGCGGATCGCGGTGGCCGAGGAGCGCGGCCGGATCGCCAGGGAGCTGCACGACGTGGTGGCGCATTCGGTGAGCGTGATGGTCGTGCAGGCCGACGGCGCGGCGCTCGCCCTGAAATCCAATCCGGAGCTGGCCGGACGCGCGCTGGGAACGATCTCCGAAACCGGCCGCGGCGCGCTCGGCGAACTGCGCAGGCTGCTGGACGTGCTGCGCAACGACCACGGTGACGACGAACCGCGCGTGCCGCAGCCGGACGCGACCGCGCTGGGCGACCTCGCCGAACGGATGCGCGCCGCGGGCGTCCCGGTGGACCTCTCCCTCGGCGACGGGCTGGGCGAACTGCCCGCCGGGGTGTCGCTCGGGATCTACCGGATCGTCCAGGAATCGCTCACCAACACGCTCAAGCACGCCGGGGCCGGGGCCCGCGCCGCGGTGCGGGTGCAGCGGACCGGCGACCAGGTCGAGGTGCTCGTGCGCGACGACGGCGCGGGACGGGCCCGGCAGCTCGAACAGGTGGGCACCGGCGGAACCACGACGACGCGGCAATCGGCGCCGCGGCTCGCGGTCGCTGGCGGGAACGGGCTGATCGGGATGCGGGAGCGCGCGCACGTGTACGGCGGGACACTAGAGGTGGGCCCCGCCGCCGGCGGTGGCTGGCAGGTGCGAGCGGTGCTGCCGGTTAGGTTGAACTCGTGATCCGAGTGGTGGTCGTCGACGACCAGGAACTGATGCGCGTCGGGTTCCGGATGGTGCTGGGCGCGCAGGCCGACATCGACGTGGTCGGGGAGGCGGGCGACGGCGCGCAAGCCGTGCGGATGGCCGCCGAACTGCGGCCCGACGTCGTGTTGATGGACGTGCGAATGCCGGTGCTCGACGGGGTGGAGGCGACGAAGCAGATCGTCGCGGCGGGCACCGCGCGGGTGCTCGTGATGACCACCTTCGACCTCGACGAGTACGTCTACGCCGCGCTGCAGGGCGGCGCGTCCGGCTTCCTGCTCAAGGACACCCAGCCGGACTACCTGGTGTCCGCGCTGCGTTCGGTCGCCGACGGGGACGCGGTGATGTCGCCCTCGGTCACCCGCAGGCTGCTCGACCGGTTCGTCGGCTCGGCCGGTGCGGAAATGCGCGATCCGGCCGAACTCGACGTGCTGACCGACCGCGAACGCGAGGTGCTCGTGCTGATCGCGAAAGGCATGTCGAACGTCGAGATCGCCGAGACATTGTTCCTTTCCGAGGCTACGGTGAAAACACACGTCGGGCGGATCCTGTCCAAGCTCGACCTGCGCGACCGGGTGCAGGCGGTCGTCCTCGCGTACGAGACCGGGCTCGCCCGGCCAGGGATCGGCTGAACCGTCCACTCCGGACACTGTCCACAACGGACCCCGCCGAGGACTCCCCGGCGGGGTCCCCGCGTACCGGGTGAAAAATCAGGGTCGGCTCAGGGGCATCCCCCATCGCACTCCACCTCGCGACCCGCTTGAGTACTACTCAGGTCGGGTAGCCGGTTCGATCCACGGGATGACGCGAAAACGGCGGCGCTGAGACAGGATGAATCACGTCCGCACCGCCGTAGAGGGAGCAGGGGATGATCGAGGCAACAGGTCTCACCAAGCGTTACGGGAACACGCTCGCGGTGAACAACCTGTCGTTCAGCGTGGCCGCCGGGAAAGTCACCGGCTTCCTCGGTCCGAACGGCGCCGGCAAGTCCACCACCATGCGCATGATCCTTGGCTTGGACAACCCCACCGGGGGCCAGGTCCGGATCGGCGGGAAGCTGTACCGCGACCTGAAGGAACCGCTGCGCACGGTCGGCGCGCTGCTCGACGCGAAATGGGTGCACCCCAACCGCTCGGCCCGCGCGCACCTGCAGTGGATGGCCCGCTCCAACCGGATCCCGGCGGCGCGGGTGGACGAGGTGCTCGACACCGTCGGCCTCACCAGCGTCGCGGGCAAGCGGGCGGGCGGGTTCTCGCTCGGCATGTCGCAGCGGCTCGGGATCGCCGCCGCTCTGCTCGGCGACCCGGAGGTGCTGCTGTTCGACGAGCCGGTGAACGGCCTCGACCCGGAGGGCATCCTCTGGATCCGGAAGTTCATGCAGCGGCTCGCCGCCGAGGGCCGGACCGTGTTCGTGTCGAGCCACCTGCTTTCGGAGATGGCGCTCACCGCGACCGATCTCGTGGTCATCGGCAGGGGCCAGCTCATCGCGCAGTCCACCACTGAGGAATTCGTGGCACGGGCGGCGGAAAACACGGTAAAGGTGCGTTCGCCGCAGCTTCCGGCACTGCGTCAGCAGTTGATCTCCGCCAGCGCACAGGTGACCGACGCGGACCAAGCGCTCATTGTGTCCGGAATGGACAGTGCGAAGATCGGCGAGATCGCCGCCTCGGCGAACCTCGTCCTGCACGAGCTGAGCCCGCAGACCGGCTCGCTCGAACAGGCTTTCATGCAGATCACCGGCGACTCCGTCGAGTACCACACGGGGCTCGAAGCTGAGGCGCAGCAGGCCGCGGCCATCCGCTGACCACACTCTCGTTGGGAAGAGAAAACCATGACTTTGCTCGCGGTCGAACGCATCAAGCTCTTCACCACCCGGTCGCCGTGGTGGTGCGCCCTCATCGCACTGGCCCTCACCATCGGGTTCGCCGGCCTCATGGCCGGTTCGCTCCCGAGCGGGGAAACGCTGTCGGTCGCCAACACCCAAGCCGGGCACCAGTTCGGCATCGCGGTGATCATGGTGCTGGCGGCGCTGGCGGTCACCACCGAATACCGCTTCGGCACCATCCGCACCACGTTCCAGGCGGTGCCGCACCGGGGCAGCGTGCTCGTCGCCAAGGCCACCGTCGTCGCGGTGCTGTCGCTCGTGATCGGCGAGATCGCCGCCTTCGGCGCGTGGGGTCTCGGCTACGCGATCCGCCCGTCGGACTCGGTGGCGCTGCAGACCTCCGCGGACTGGATCACCGTCGCGGGCGTCGGCGTGGTGTTCGCCTTCGCCGCGGTCATCGCGGTCGCCGTCGGCACGCTGATCCGGCACAGCGCCGGCGCGCTGTCGCTGCTGCTGATCTACGTGCTGGCCGTGGAAAACCTCGTGCAGCTGATCCCGACCATCGGCCCGAAGATCCACCAGTGGATGCCGTTCAACGTCGCGGAGCGGTTCCTCGGCGGCAGCTCCGGCGGGCCCGGCGCACCGGACGCGGCGCTGTCGCAGTGGGGTTCGCTGGCCTACTTCGCCGGCGTGGCCGTGGTGCTGCTGGCCATCGCGATCGGCGTCGCGAAGAAGCGCGACGCGTAAAGACCCACAGGGGCGTTCGGACGAGTCAGGCGGGGGCCGGCGGAGCCGAACAAGGGGAAAAAGGGAAAAGGGGAACAAGATCCGGGTCGCCATTCGGGGGGCGGCCCGGATCTTTCCGTTTCGGTAGAGTTCGGTTTCACGAGAAGGGGTGGAGCGTGCTCGAAGCGACCGGACTCACGAAGTCCTACGGCGACACCGTCGCGGTGCGAGACCTGACGTTCACCGCGCGCGCCGGTCGCGTCACCGGGTTCCTCGGACCGAACGGCGCGGGAAAATCGACCACCATGCGGCTGCTGCTCGGGCTCGACGCGCCCACCGCGGGCACCGCGCACATCGAGGGCAAGCCGTACCGGCAGCTGACCGATCCGCTGCGCACGGTCGGCGCGCTGCTCGACGCGACGTGGCGGCATCCGGGCCGCTCCGCCCGGCAGCACCTGCGGTTCCTCGCGGCGACGAACGGGCTGCCGGACCGGCGCGCCGACGAGGTGCTCGAACTCGTCGGGCTGACCGCGGTGGCGGGCAAGCGCGCGGGCACCTTCTCGCTCGGCATGCTGCAACGGCTCGGCATCGCGAGCGCGCTGCTCGGCGACCCGCGCGTGCTGCTGTTCGACGAGCCGGTGAACGGCCTCGACCCGGAAGGCGTGCACTGGGTGCGCCAGCTGCTGCACGGGCTCGCCGAGGAAGGCCGCACGGTGTTCGTGTCGAGCCATCTGCTGCCGGAGATGGAGCAAACCGCGCAGGATCTCGTGGTGATCGGCCGCGGACAGCTCATCTACCAGGGCACGATGGCCGATTTCGTGGCCCGCGCCGGTTCGCGCGGCGTCCGGGTGCGCACGCCGCACGGCGACGCGCTACGGAAAGCGCTCACCGAAGCACGCGCGGTTTTCACCGAGGATTCCGGTGCGTTCCTGGTGTCCGAAATGGACAGTGACGCGATCGGCGAACTGGCCTTCGCCGCCCAGGCCACGCTGCACGAGCTGAGCCCGCTGGCCGGTTCGCTCGAGCACGCCTACCTCGAATTGACCGGCCAGGCGGCCGAATTCACCAGTGGAGGTGCGCGGTGAATCTGCTGCGGGCGGAACGGATCAAGCTTTTCAGCACGCGCGCGCCGTGGTGGTGCGCACTGATCGCGGTAGCCGCGCCGATCGCGTTCACCGCGCTGTTCCTCGGACTGTCCGGGGCCGAAATCACGGCGAACGTGAGCAACACTCAGCTCGCCACGAGCACCGGCCGCACGGTCGCGCTGGTGCTGGCGGTGCTCGCGGCGACCGCCGACTTCAGCTGGGGCACGCTGCGGCTCACCTTCCAGGCGGTGCCGGCCCGGACGCCGGCACTGCTGGCCAAGGGCGCCGTGGTGTTCGGCACCTGCGCGGTGCTTGGCCTGATCGCCGGCGTCGGTTCGTGGGGGCTGGCGCACCTCGTGCGTCCCGAGGCCGATCTCGGCCTGCACTCCGGAGCCGACTGGCGCATCGTGTTCGGGCAGGTGCTGACGTTCGCGCTGACCGGGCTGCTCGGCGTCGGGGTCGGCCTGCTGCTGCGCAGTTCCGCGCTGACGCTGGCGATCGTGCTCGTGTGGACGCAGCTGGTCGAGGGCCTGGTGCTGCTGATTCCCAAGATCGGCACCGACCTCTACCAGTGGATGCCGTTCTACGCCGCCTCGCAGTTCGCCGGCGGCGATTTCGCCAGGGCGACGCTGAAACTGTCCCCGCCTTTCGGTCCGTGGGGATATCTCGCGTATTTCGCGGTGATCAGCGCGGTGTTGTTCGCGGCGGGCGTGGCCACCGCGAATCGGCGGGACGCCTGACCTGCACGTGCACATTCCCGATTGCGTGGCGGGCAATCGGATTAAATTCGCGTAAACCGGTGTGGCTTCTCTCACAGCAAGCGGACATACTGTCTGAAAACCACGGATATTCATAAGCAGAGCCCCGTCTCAGCTCTCCGGAGGTGAACCTTGACGGTGGACGCTGATCACCAACTCGCTTCCCGCGACGTCGCGGTACCAACCCCCGGCTCGAGCCGATGCTGGACCTCGAATGGTCCCAGGCGATCGAACTGCCGCGGTTCGCGCTGCCCGCGACCCGGCCGTCCGAACTGCGCCAGGCGTGGGTGCACCGCGCCCCCGAGGACGCGGTGCTCGGGCTGTACCGGCGGGCGAGCGGCACCGACGAGGCGCTGCCCGCGCCGTGGTGGCTGCGCGCGGTCGCGAGCGGACGGCTCGATTCGCGCGAACTCGGCTTCCGCATCGAGGACCGGGTCGCGCAACTGCTCGGCAAACGGATGGGCTGGGAATTCGTGCCGTGGGCGGCCGACGGCGAATCCGGGTACTGGGAATTCATGCCCTCCGAACGCGGCAAGTCCGGGCATTCGATCCCCACGACCGTGCTCAACACCGACCGGCACGACGGCTGGATCGACGTGCTGCCCGCGCATTCCGCCCGCGCGCCGGAGCCGGTCGCGGTGGCCGGGCTGGCCGGACTGCGCTCCCGGCTCGGGGAGTTCGAAGCGGTCCGCTGACCTGACCGTATGTTGTCCAGGTGGAAAACGAGGACCAGCCACGGCTGCGCAGCGTGGTCAGTTACGTCAAACGCGGCGGCCGGATGACCGTCGGCCAGCAGCGGGCCTGGGAAGAACACTGGCCGCGGCTCGGCCGGACGGTGTCGGAGCTGCCCGAAGGCCCGGTCGACTTCACGGAGTGGTTCGGCCGGGAAGCGCCGGTGCTGCTGGAGATCGGTTCCGGCATGGGGGAGACCACCTCTCAGCTGGCCGCGGCCGCGCCGGAGCTGAACTACGTGGCGGTCGAGGTGTACGACCCTGGGCTGGGACAGCTGATGCTGCGCGCGGAAAAGCTCGGCGTGACCAACCTGCGGCTCATGCACGGCGACGCGGTGGTCCTGCTGACTTCGCATGTCGAGCCGGGCACGCTGTCCGGGGTGCGGCTGTTCTTCCCGGACCCGTGGCCGAAGAAACGCCACCACAAGCGGCGGATCGTGCAGCCGGAGTTCGTCGCGCTGATCGCGTCGCGGCTCGCGCCGGGCGGAACGTTCCACATGGCCACCGACTGGGAGCACTACGCGGAGCAGATGCTCGAGGTGTGCTCGGCGGAACCGGCGCTGCGGAACCGGTACGCGGACGAGCCGGGCGGCTGGGCGCCGCGGCCGGAGTGGCGGCCGGTGACGAAGTTCGAACAGCGGGCGGACCGGGAGGGCCGGGTTTCGCACGACTTGATCTTCGAGAAACGCTGACGACATGACGAAGGGCCGTTCCCGGGTTCCCACCCCCGGCAACGGCCCTTCGCTCTTTTCACCCCCGGTGCCGCCCCTCCCCCGACGAGGGGCGGACGCCAGTTATTCGTCGGCCAGCGGTTCCGCCTGCACCCGCCGCAGCGCGGGCGTGCAGACCGACGCGCCGAGCAGCGCGACCCCGATCCCCAGCACCACCGGCGCGGCGATCCACGGGCTGAACACGACCGACCCGCGTTCCATCGTCGCCATGAACAGCCCGAGCCCGACCACCACACCGGTCACGCCCGCTCCGATCGTCGCCACCAGCGCCGGCAGCGCGGCCTCCATCCGCAGCGCCCGGGACAGCACCCGCACCGGCGTGCCCGCCGCCATGAGCGCACCGAACGTCCGCCGCCGGTCCATCACCGAGCCCGCGGTCGCGACCGCGGCGCTGCAGCCGGCGAGGATGCCCGCCGCGACGAGGCCGATGACGGTGACCCGGCGCAGGTCGTCGAGCTGCACCTGCTGTCCGTAGAGGTACTGCTCG
Source organism: Amycolatopsis sp. WGS_07 (assembly GCF_045278895.1). Taxonomy (NCBI): domain Bacteria; kingdom Bacillati; phylum Actinomycetota; class Actinomycetes; order Pseudonocardiales; family Pseudonocardiaceae; genus Amycolatopsis; species Amycolatopsis sp. WGS_07. The sequence goes on from NZ_CP136053.1 coordinate 2,750,826, forward strand.
CGGCTGCCGATTTCCTCCCCGACCGCGTTGGGCACCAGTGCGGTCCGCACGATCTCGCGGTTGGCCTCGGCGGTCGGCACGACCAGGGTGACCTGGGTCGGCTTGACGCCAGCTGGCACCGCGGACGGGTCGATCACGTACTCGCCGAAGTTGTTGTGCTTCTCCGGGTGGTAGGTGCCCGTCCGCACCGCGCCGAGCGGGGTGCCGGTGCTGTCCTCGCCGCCGTAGCGCGCGACCCGCAGGTTGTTCGTGTCCAGCTGGTACGGCGAGTACAGGCCGACCCCGGGTTTGCAGTCCTGCTGGGTGATCCCGAGCCGGGTCAGCTTGGCGGCATCCGCGCAGGTCATGACGTATGCGCGCTGCATCGACCGGTAGTTCCCCTCGCCCTGTATCACGTACACGCTGGCCACCTGGACGACGCGTTCGGGCAGCCCGGCCTTCGCGAGCGTGGCGTTGGTCCGCTCGGTCGCTTCCGGTGCCCGGTCCGCGTTGACGTCGACGTACAGCGCCGAGTCCACGTACTGGCGTCCGCCGCCAGCGAGGGATTCGATCGACGGCAGCAGCGTGAGCGCCATCGACCCGGTGAACACCGCGAGCACGATCCCGGCCGAGGCCCGGTAGGAGCCCTTCGGGTCGTTGCGCAGCCGCCGTCCGGCCAGCAGCGACGACGGCCGCCGCCAGATCCGCACGAACGTGCCGCCGACCGCCGACGTCACCCACGGTCCGACCACCATCGCCGAAGCGACCACCAGCAACAGGCCAAACAGCACCAGGTTGCCGCCGCCGCCGCTGCGGGTGGCGAAAACGGTGTAGAAGAAGAACAATCCGGCCGCGGGCAGCGCGAGCAAGCGCCACCAGCGCAACGGTTTCACGGTGTGGCCGCCGCTCGCGAACAGCGGCGTGCGCACCACCCGGCGCAGGCCGAGCACCCCGGCGAGCACCACGAGCAGCGGGACCAGCAGCACGGCGAGCACGGTGAGCGCCACCGGCAGCGCGAAGTCCGACGCCAGCCAGGTCCCGCCGTCCCACGGCACGAACGTGGCCAGCCCGCGCAGCGCCGGGCTCACCAGCAGGCCGAGCAGCGCGCCGACGCCCGCGGACAATCCGGTTTCGGCGGCGACCATCGCGGTCACCTGGCCCGGGGTCGCGCCGGCCAGCCGGATCGCGGCGAGCCGTTGTTCGCGGCGGGCGGCGGTGAGCCGGGCCGACGACGCGACGAGCACCAGGCTCGGCACGAGCAGCACGATGATGCCGACCCAGGACAGGACCGTGAGCAGGCTGTCCGGATGCCCCTGCCCGGCCGGGAAGGACGAGGCCGGGAACGCGTCCTGGCCGGACTGTTCCTTGTGCCCGTACGGACGCATCTCCTGCGGGCTGTGCCCGACGAGCGCGACGAGCTGTTCCGGATACCGCAGCGCCTGCTCGCCGAAGGCGGCGACCGGTTTGCCGAAACGGTTCCCGAGCTGGTCGGCCGGGGTGGCGTTCAGCAGCTTCCCGAGCGCGGGCGACACGATCGTCTCGCCGGGGCCGGGCAGCTGCGGGATGCCCGGCGGCAGCCGCACCGCGTCGGTCGGACCGGTGATCGCGATGTCGACCCTGGCGACCTGCTTGCCGTCGAAGTAGTCCTTGGAGGAGTTGACGAGCAGGGCGTTCTGCTCGCCGGAGTCGTAGCGGCCGCTGCTCTGCCACAGCGCCCGCTGCTCGCGCGCCTGAGTGGCGTACGGCAGGGTCGCCAGCAGCAGGACGAGCCCGGTCGCGACGGCGACGCCGACCGCGGTGAGGATCGCCGAGGTGCGGGTCCGCCGGTCGCCGCGCAGCACCCGCAGGGCGAGCTGGAAGGGGTTCATGCCGCGAGCCTCGTGGCGATCAGGCCGTCGCGGATGGCCACGGTGCGCGGCATCGATTCGGCGAGTTCCCGGTCGTGGGTCACCACGAGCACCGCGGCGCCGGACGCCTGCCCGGCGGCGAGAAGCGCGTCCATCGTGTCGCGGCCGGTGCGAGTGTCGAGCGCGCCGGTCGGCTCGTCGGCGAAGATCACCTTCGGCCGGTGGGTGAGCGCGCGGGCGATCGCCACGCGCTGCGCCTCGCCGCCGGAAAGCTCGCCGGGACGGCGGGCTTCCTTGCCGGACAAACCGAGTTTGCCGAGCCATTCCCTTGCCGCCGCGATCGCTTCGCCGCGGGTTCCGCCCGCCAGCAGCGACGGCAGCGCGACATTCTCCTCGGCGGTCAGCTCGGACACGAGCATTCCGGACTGGAAGACGAAACCGAATTCGGTACGGCGCAGTTCGCTGCGCCGCTTTTCGCCGAATTGGTCGATCCGCTGTCCCTGCAACCAGATCTCGCCGCTGTCGGCACGCAGGATGCCGGCCAGCACGTGCAGCAGCGACGTCTTGCCGGATCCGGACGGGCCGACGATGGCGATCGCCTCGCCCGGCTGGACGTCGATGTCGATCCCGGCCAGCGCGTGCTGCTGCCCGTAGCGCTTCACCAGTCCGCGCCCCGACAACACCGGTCCGGCACTCAGGTGTGGATTCGTCATCCGCCAGCTCTCTCCCTGTCTCCGTGATCCCTCTTCGACTGCGACGGAACGCAGCTTCGCGGATCCGGGCGGAGGTCCACTTCGGGCAGACGGCCGGTACCGGCGGGGCGGCCATCGGCCGATCGGCCGATGGCGACGAACCACGTGGCCAAGGTGCGCACAGCCGCGGATCCTCTACCGTCACGGTGTGCCGCACTCCCCGCCGTCGAAAACTCTTGCCGCGCGGGCGACCGAACTCGCCCGCCGGCTCGACATGTCCGTGCTCGTGTTGCTCGCCGCGCTGGCGTTCGACCTCGTGTTCGTGACCGACGCGGCACTCGACAACGCCGGGCCCCGGTTCATCGATCTCGGTCTTTTCCCCGGCATTTTCTCGATGGCGGCGTGCGCGCTGTTCGCCCGCAAACGCGCGGCGGTGGCCGGGGTATTCGGCGCGCTGGCGCTGATGTTCTTCACGTTCTTCATCCGCTACCTGAACATCCCGGCCTACTCCAGCGTGCTGGCGAACCTGAGCATCACCGAGGTCGTGGCCGGGATCGAGATGGTCTACTTCCTCGCCCGCCGGGCCCGGCCCGGGGTCGCGTTCGCGGTGATCAGCGCGCTGGTCCTCGGCGCGCTCACCGCGGTGTTCGGCCGCGAATTCGACAGCAGGCTCTACGCCAGCAGCATTGTGCAGTCGATGCTTTTCGGTTTCCTGCTCCTCGCCGCGGCCGTGGTCACCGGCGCGGTCGGCCGTCCGCGCCGCGAACGCGACCCGGCCGCGGTGGAACGCCTGCGAAATATGCACCGGTTCACCGAATTGGTGCGCGGCCAGTGGCCGTTGATCGGCATGCTCAGCATCGGCGTGCTGATCGAATTCGGCTACACCTACGAAAGCGGCAGCCGCGGTTTCCCGCTGCTGGCCTGTTCGATCGGAGCCGCCGCGGTGACCGCGCTGTCGCCGCGGCGTCCGCGTGACTCGATCCTGGCGGTCGCCGGGATCCTCCTGCTGTCCGCGCTCGCGACGCCGTTCCTGCATCCGAGCCACAGCTACCAGCTCCTCGGCGGCATCCCGCCGACCCAGATCGTGGCCGCCTTCGGCGTGGTCGTGAACGTGGTGCGCGCGGTGCCGCTCGCGCGGGCCTGGCCGCGGATCGTGGTGCTGTCCGGCGTGGTCGCGGTCGGTTCGGTGCTGAACTTCAGCCAGTACCGCACCGGGCGGCTGCTGACCGACCCGGTGACGCTCGGGATGCTCGCGACGGTCGCCGTCCTGCTGCTCGGCATCGCCATCGCGATCGGCCTCTACCTGCGGTCCCGCGATTCCGAACGCGCGCAGGTGGTGAAGTCGGCGGTCACCGACGCGCAGACGTCGGAGCGGATGGCGCTGGCCAGGGAGCTGCACGACGTGGTCGCGCACCACGTGACCGGGATCGTGGTGCAGGCGCAGGCCGCGCGGATGATGGGGGAGAAGAACCCGGAACTCGCGCTGGAGGCGATGGGCCGGATCGAGAACGCCGGGGTCGAGGCGCTCGCCGCGATGCGCCGGCTGGTCCGCAGCATGCGCGGCGACGCGCAGGCCGGTTCGGGCGAGTTCAACGAGCAGGCGACCACCGACCTCGCCGCCGACCTGCGCAGGCTCGTCGAGGCGGGCAACCACGGCATCCCCACGAAACTGCGGCTCAATCTCCCGCCGGACCTGCCGCACGAGGTCGGCCGGTCCGCGTTGCGGCTGGTCCAGGAGTCGCTCACCAACGTCGGCAAGCACGCCTCGGACGCCACCGAGGCGATCGCGCTGGCCGAGGTCGTCGGCGGCGAACTGCACTTGCGGGTGACCGACAACGGGACCGGGCAGACTCGTCGTCCGGCCGGCGGGTCGGGCGGATACGGTCTGGTCGGCATGCGCGAACGCGTCGCGCTGCTGCACGGCAGGCTTTCGGCAGGCCGCGAGCCGAACGGCGGCTGGCGGGTCGAGGCCTGGCTGCCGCTCGAGGCGAACGGGGAGACAGACGGGTGATCCGGGTACTGATCGCGGACGACCAGGAAATGGTGCGGATGGGATTCCGCATGATCCTGGACGCCCAAGACGACATCGAGGTGGTCGCGGACGTTCCGGACGGGGTCTCCGCGGTCGCCAAGGCGCGCGAACTGCGCCCGGACGTGTGCCTGCTGGACATCCGCATGCCGGGGCTCGACGGGCTGGAGGTGACCCGCCAACTGGCCGGCCCGGACGTCGCCGACCCACTGAAGGTCGTCGTGGTCACCACGTTTGACCTCGACGAATACGTGCACACCGCGCTGCGCAACGGGGCGAGCGGCTTCCTGCTCAAGGACGCCGGCCCGGCCCTGCTGATCGAGGCGGTACGCGCGGCCGACCGCGGCGACGCGCTGGTGTCGCCGCAGATCACCGTCCGGCTGCTGAAGCACTTCGACGGCGGCAACACGGTGAAGCGCGAGGCTCCGGCCCCGTCGGAACCGCTGACGGCGCGCGAACTGGACGTGGTGAAGGCCGCCGCACGCGGGCTCACCAACACCGAAATCGGCGCGGAACTGTTCCTGTCGCTCTCGACGGTCAAGACGCATTTGGCTTCGGTGCAGGGCAAAGTCGGCGCGCGTAACCGAGTGGAAATCGCAGCTTGGGCCTGGCGTAGCGGCGTAGTGGATTAGCCGCTACTGGCACGCCCGTACTATCTCGTTATGTCGCGTCGATTCCACGCCCCCGTCGTTCTCCCCGCCGACCCGTCCTGTTCGCTGCTCCGCGACGCCGTCGTGGACGTCGACGACGAAGGCCGGATCACGTATACCGGACCGGCTTCGAGCGCGCCGGAGTTCACCGGCGAGGTGACCCGGCTGACCGGCATCCTGTTGCCCGGCTTGGTGAACGCGCACGCACACAGCCCGATGACGCTGCTGCGCGGAATGGGCGGCGACCTGCCGCTGCTGCGCTGGCTGCGCGAGATCATCTGGCCGACCGAGGCGAAGCTGAAGCCGACCGACGTGCGCACCGGGATGCTGCTCGGCTCGGTCGAAATGCTCCGGCACGGCGTGACGACCAGCGCGGAAATGTATTTCGAAGGCGAGCAGCTAGTCGACGCGGTGCTCACCACCGGCGGCCGCGTCCTCGTCGCGCCGCCGGTCATCGAGCTGCCCGGAATGGACTGGCGCTCGACCCTGTCCGCGATCGACCGCTGGATCGACGCCGACGGCCTGCGCTTCGGCTCCGGCGAACGCATCGAACTGGGCTACGGCCCACACTCGGCATACATGCTGAACCCGGACGGCCTGCGCGCCACCGCGGAATCCGCGGCCGCACGGGGCGCGCTGGTGCAGATCCACATCGCCGAGGCCGCCGCGGAGGACCTCGAACAGCGCAAGGAGCACGGTTCGGTCCCGCGCCTGCTGGACTCGCTAGGCATGTTCAACGGCCGCACCCTCGCCGCACACGCAGTCCATCTGTCGGACGAGGACATCGCGATCTTCGCCGCCCGCGGAGTCGGAATGGCCCACTGCCCCGGCTCGAACGCGAAGCTGGCTTCCGGCATCGCCCGAATCAAGGACCTGCGCGCGGCAGGCGTCGCAATCGGCCTCGGCACCGACGGCCCAGCGTCGAACGACGACATCGACCTGTGGGAAGAACTGCAGCTCACCGCAATGCTGGCCCGGCTAGCCAACGACGACTCCACGGTAGTGACCGCCAAGGACGTGTTCCTGATGGCCACCCGCGGCGGAGCCGAAGCCCTAGGCCGCCACGACCTAGGCGTACTGGAGCCCGGCCGCTGGGCGGACCTGGTGCACGTCGACCTAGACGACCCGGCTTTCGCGACGGGCATCGATGTCCCAGACGAGCAACTACTGGCAAACCTAGTGTGGGCCGCCGGCTCACGCCGAGTCCGCGACGTATGGGTCGCAGGCGAACAGGTAGTAGCCAACGCAGAACCAACCCAAGTAGACCGCCAAGAAATCCAGGCCACAGTCGCCGACACCGCCGCCCGCCTACGCGCCTAACACCGTCCGTGAAGGACTCCTTGAGGGAATCTAATTCCCTCAAGGAGTCCTTCACGGCCCTAACCCGCCGCCGATGCACCCAAAGATCGGTGCACCCACACCACCCCCGCACCCCGATACGAAGCCGCCCTGCGCTCGGCGGGTGTTTGTCAAGGCATCTTTCCCGCCTTGACAAACACCCGCCGAGCGTCAGCACACCTGGGCTTCGGGGTGCCCCACGCCACCAAGCGAAACAGTCACCGAGGCCGAACCACAACCTCAGTAAAATGCGCCTCCGGAGTAGCAGTAACAGCGGTCACCACAGCCGTAGCCACAGAATCCGGCCGCAGATACTTCCCGGCTTCATACTCCCCACCCTCCTGCGCCCGAGCCTCCCGCTGCATATCCGTATCCGTCCGCCCAGGAAACACAGACGTCACCCGCAACTCAGACTCTTCGGCACGAAGCGAATCCGCAAACGCCCGAGCAGCGAACTTGCTAGCCGCATAAGGCCCCCACCCAGGCCGAGCGTTGTACCCAGCCCCGGAATTGATCACCACCACATGCCCCCGAGCAGCCCGCAACGCAGGCAGCAGCAACCGAGTCAACTCAGCCACCGCGATCACATTCACCTCAAGATTCGTCCGCCAAACGGACGACGGCGAGTCCGCGACCGTACCGATCTTGCCCACCCCCGCGGAGTGCACCAGCACATCCAACCGATCAATCTCACTCACCGCAGCCTCCAACGAAGCAGCATCAGTGAGATCAACCGCCCACGGCGAAGCCCCAGGCAACTCCTCAGCCACCTTCGCGAGCGCATCCGCATCACGGCCACCAAGCAACAGCCGATGCGTAGGGGAAAGCTGGTGCGCGATAGCCGCGCCAATACCGCGAGAGGCACCGGTAATCAAAGCAAGCGGAAGATCGGTCATACCAACCACGGTATGCGTCCGCGGCTTATCTGCCAGCCGAGGGAGTCACGCCCCACACCGAGCCGCAGCCGCCGGATCCCGCGGATACCGAATCTCCGTCCGCCCCACCGCCCCAGTCAAATTGTCGACAAACCGACCCCAAGTCAGCGTCTCGCGAGTAGACGCAAGCACTTCCCGCACGTCCGGACACCGCACCGCCCGACGAGCAGCCTCGATCTCAACCGGCTGGAACATCCGAATCTGCCCATCAGTGGCGTAATCCCCACGCCCAGCTTCAGCGATCTCCCAAGCCGCGACCAGCCACTTCGAATGCCCAGGACGCCCGTTAGGGATCGACGACGAATGCGCGGCAAGATCACTCGCCAGCCCATACCCGTCATGAATCCGCACTTCAAGTGACACGATGTTGCTGATCGCACCCATACTGTCGGCCGCCATAGTCACGTACGGCCGATCGGTCGGAAACCGGAACCACTGCTTCACGTCGCCATAGCTATAGACGAGCACCGCCGGCTGATCAGTCGCTTGCACCGCGTCAACAGCCCGACGGATGACGTCCTGCCCGAGGTAATCCGTCGCCAGCACCGGGTGCTCATGCCCAGTCGCCCACGCCCAGTAACTGCGCTCATCGGTGACACTCACCGCTTGATGCGTGTTCTCGTACGGCACCCGCAGCCATCCGCCCGCGACCACGGCCCACGCCGCGACCCCGGCGGCGATCGCGATCGTCCGCTGCGTCAGCGGGATCGCCATGACCGGAAGCAACAGCACGAACAACGCGGGCAGCAACATCCGCCCGTGCATGAAATCGCCGCCGACGCGCACCACGTACAGCGCGAGCAAAACCGCGCCCACCAACGAAGTCAGCAGAAGAATCCGTGACCGGCGCTCCATGATCGCGACAATCACCAGCAGCAGCAACGGAATCCACAGCACGTACGGGCTGATCAGATCGGTCAGGTACGCGAATCCGCGCGGCCAGTCGGCGTTCGCCGCTTCCTTGGCGAGCGCGGTGTTCGGCGTGAGCAAACCGTAGTAGCCCATCCGGAACACCTGATATGCCACCGGAATCGCGATCCCCGCACCGAACCAGCCAAGCCCGGCCAGCCATCGCGGCCGCCGCAACAGCACGAGCGCGACGAAGCCGACCACGCTGAACAACGCCAGATCCGGCCGCACGAGCGGACCGAGCCCGAGCACGACCGCAGTGGCGACCGGCGCCTTGCCGCGCACCAGCAGCCACCAGCTCAGCCCGATCCACAACAGCACCAGGCCGGTTTCCAGCCCGGACGTCGCGAAATCCCGAAACGGCGGAAGCGCGCACACGACCAGTGCGCCAGCGGGTGCCACCGGTCCGGCGTACAACCGGCGCGCGCCGTCGAGACCGAAGAAGAGGCCGCCGACCGCGCACAGCAGACCGACGATCACCGCGATCCATTCCAGCGGCGGTCCGGGAATCGTGCCGACCCCGGCGAGCAGCCAGGTCCACAACGGACTCGTACTCGCCTCGACCCGCTCGCCGACGTTGAACACCGGCCCGTTGCCGGCGAGGATCTGCCGGACGGTGCGGAGCACGAGCAGCCCGTCGTCGCTCATCCACCGGCGCTGCCAGGCGAGCACCGTGTACAGCACGAGGACCGCCCCGGTGGCGGCCCACGTCCAGGCCATCGGGCGGCGGTACCACGAGGGCGGGTCGTCCAGCGGAGCGCCAGCGGCCGCGGTCATGATTGGTCCAGACCTCCCCGAGACGTGGTGTGCAGCCACAGTCTCGCATCCGCCTGGAAGTGACGCTCAGTGGTCGCCGCGAAGGTCGGTGCAGGACCTCAAGCGGCCGGGACGGTCGGGGTGGGCGGCACGGACGGCACCGGCGGGGCGAGGCCGATGTCCAGGTCCATCCGCTCGCGGTCCTTGCCGCCGAGGGTGAACGGGGAGGTGCAGCCGGTCGCCGGGTCGACGGCCGAGTCCAGTCCCGGCGTGCCCGCGCCGCGCTGGGTGACGGTGAGCCCGTCCGGCAGCTTCGACACGTCGAAGCACACCTGGTACGTGCCGTCCTTGCGCTGGTCGAACAGGTAGCTGCCGTCGGCGTTCGTGCGCGTGGTGGCGACCGTGCCGCCCGCGCCGTCCTTGAGCGTCACCGGCAGCTCCGGGAAGCCGGGTTCGTCGTCGTCTTGAATGCCGTCGCGGTTCACGTCTTTCCACGCGCGGTCGCCGATCTTGCCGACCGCAGGCTGCGGCGTGACGGTGACCGTCGCGGACGCTTTCTGCTCGGGCAGCGGACCGCCCGGGCCGGTGCCGGTGACCTTCGCGGTGTTGACGTGCCCGTTGTCGTCCTCGGTGAGGTTCGGGTGGGTGCAGGCGAGTTCCTTCGACGCGCTCGCGGCGAGGTCGAACGCGCCGGGAAGGCCCGTGCACCACGGGTCCTTCACGAGCAGGCCGGTGAGCGGCTGTGAACCGGTGTTGGAGACGGAGATGCGGAAGTGCGCGGCATCGCCGGCCGGGATGGCAGCCGACGGGCCCCACGTTCCGTCCGCCGGATTCCGCACCTCCATCTTCACCGTGAACGCGGCGAGACCCACGTGCACGCAGTCCCACAGCACCCAGTTGTGGTTGGTGCTGGCGAAAAACGAGACCGCCGCGGTGTCGTCCGGCGCGGTGACCGGCGGCACCTCCTGCTGGGCGAGCTTGCCGTCGGACGCGACGTCGTGGGTCACCGCGAGCGGTTTCTCCACCAGCACCCGGCCGGTGCGGTCGGCGAAGCGCAGCCCGGTCGTCGCGTTCGCGTGCGAACCGAGACTGGACGGCGCCGTACCCGCCCACACCGACAGCGAGTATTGCCCGCCGGGCACCGCCTTCACCTGCTGGCTGGCCGAGCTGACCCGCCCGTCCGGCGTCTGGATCTGGGCGTTGACGTGCCCGTCGACCGCGTGCGCGGTGCTGGTGACCAGCTTCGGCACCCGGTCCGGCGGAGTGCTGCGCGGAACCGGTGCGGCCGGGCTGAACAGGTACCCCTGTGGCGGTCCGCCGGGCGAACCGGCGTTCTCCACGCTCGGGTTGGCCGCGATGCCGCCGCAATCCGGAGCCCCCTCGGCGGGAGCCGACCCGGGAGTGACGACGGCGAGCGCGCCGACCAGCATCGCAGTGCCCGCCGCCGCGCCCGCCGTACGTCCGATCGCGACTTTCCTTGCCCGCCTCACGCGGTGAAGCTAGACCCAGGAAGCCGGTTCGGCGGTGAGAAACACCCCAAAGTGTTACCGGTGGCCGATCCGGCCCGGCAATCCGAAGGCGCCCTTCTTCCACACCGACACGATCGCGGGCCGAGGCTGCGAACTGCCGCCGTCCGGCCAGTGCGAGGTCGGGTTCGCCGAGCTGGCCGCGTCCTCGCCGGGGTGCTGCACCGCGACGAGCACGAGGTTTTCGGTGACGACCGGACCGCAGGTCTCGGCACCGACCGGCACGGACAGGAACTGCTTCACGTGCCCGCGCTCGGGACCGGACACCGGAACCGAGAAGAGGCCGTCGTTCGCGCCGAGGGTGTTGCCGTCGGTCGAGATCCACAGGTTGCCGTGCGGGTCGAAGGCGACGTTGTCCGGGCACGAGATCGGGCTGACCTGGTCCTTCGGGAAGCCGCCGAAGTAGGTGTCGGCCGTGGCCGGGTCGCCGCAGACGAGCAGCAGCCGCCAGGAGAACCGGGTCGCGGCCGCGTCGCCGCGGTCCTCGTCCCATTCGAGGATGTGCCCGTTTTTGTTGCGGATACGCGGGTTCGCCTCGTCCGGACCGGCCTTGCCCGCCGCGCCGCGGTCGGAGTTGTTGGTGAGCGCGGCGTAGATCCGGCCGTTGACCGGGTTCGGCTCGATGTCCTCCGGACGGTCCATTTTGGTCGCCCCGGCCCGGTCGGCGGCCTGGCGGGTGAACACGTAGACCTCCTCCGCGGTGAATCCGTCCACAAAGGACTTGTCGCCGCTGGCAAGGGGAATCCACTCGCCGGTGCCGTCGAATTCGCCGTCGGCGGGCAGCTTTCCGGTGCCGTCGATCTCGCCCGGGCTGTCGCCGGTGAACTTGGCGACATAGAGGGTTCCGTCGTCCAGCAGCGCCGAATTGTGCCGCCTGGCGAGCGCGGAATGCCCCTTCTTGTACTTGCCCTTCGACACGAATTTGTAGATGTACTCGAACCGCTCGTCGTCGCCGGAGTACACCGCGACCCGTCCGTCGGCGGTGATCTTGACGTTCGCCGCCTCGTGCTTGAACCGGCCGAGCGCGGTGTGCTTCACCGGCGTCGAATTCGGGTCGTTCGGGTCGATTTCGACGACCCAGCCGAACCGGTTGGGCTCGTTGGGCTCGCGCGGAACGTCCCAGCGCTTGTCGAACCGCTCCCACTTGCGCGTGCTCGTGCCGGTGCCGATCGCGTACCGCTTGAGCCGCGCGGCCTCCGTCGGGTCGGTCACCTTGTCCGCGTTGGCGAAGTACTGGTGGAAGTTCTCCTCACCGGACAGCACGGTGCCCCACGGCGTAACGCCGCCGGAGCAGTTGTTCTGCGTGCCGCGCACGCGCTTGCCGGACGGATCGGCCGACGTCTTGAGGTACTTCGAACCGGCCGCCGGACCGCGCACCTCGAAGATCGTGTCGAGAGTGATCCGCCGGTTCAGCGGGCTCGGAACCGTGCGCAGCGCGCCGCCGATCGGGTCGCGCAGCGTCTGCAGCACCGACAGTCCGTGCGCCGCCCAGGCGATCTTCACCTGCTCCTCGGTGGGGTTGGCCGGGTCGTACTGATCGGCCGGGAAGAGGTGCACCTCGGTGGTGTACTCGTGGTTGACCACCAGCAGATTGCGCAGGCCGAGCGAATCCTGCGGGATCAGGCCGACGAAGTCGTTGTTGTAGCCGAACTGCTTGGCCTGCGCGGCCGCGGTCTGCTTGCGGAAATCGAACTTCGGCGCGCCCGGGACCACCGGGTCGCCCCAGCGGATCACCACGTGCTGGGCGTAGCCGTCCGGGATGCTGACGGCGTCGAGTTTGTTCGGCGGTACCGGCGTGAAGTCCGTGCCGGGCACCGTGCGCCCCTTGGCCAGCGGGGCCGGGGCCTGGCTGGGAGCCGCGGCGGCGGTGCCGGACAGCGCGGCGAACCCGCCCGCCGCCGCGGCCATGACCGCGCCAGCCTTGAACACCCCGCGCCGCGAGACGCCCTTGGCGATGTCGCCGAAGTATTCGTTGCCGGTCGGGTTCGGGGCCTCGTGCGCGCACGCGTTGCCGCAGCGGTATTCGCAGGTGATCGCCGACCGGCCATGCAGTCGTACGGGCTCCAGGGACACGGGGCCTCCAGGGTCGCTTCTCGGTGGGAACCCGGCGACCGTATGCGGCGAAAACCCCCTGAATCGGGCCAAAAGGTTAACGGCGGATGTATTCGGGGAAAGACGACGATCACCCCCGAACAGACAGTCCGGGGGCGATCGCCGAGCGTCAGAACCGGCTCAGAACTCCTCGTCGCCGACGAGCGCGGCCTCCTTCGGCAGCACGCGCGGGTCGGCCTTCTTCTCACGCTGCGACAGGAGCACAGCGGCGATCACGCAGAGCACCGCGGCGACCAGGAACGGGCCCTGCTCCCAGCCCATCCACTCGGCGATGTGCCCGACGAGCGTGGCCGCGACCGCGCCGCCGAACCAGCGGCAGAAGTTGTACCCGGCGCTCGCGACCGGCCGCGGCGCGTCGCTGATCGACATCGCGGTGCCGGTGAACAGCGTGTTCAGCAGCCCGGAAACCAGCCCGGACACGATGATCCCGACGACCACCACCGGCTTGCTCGGGATGGCGAGCACCAGCATCAGGACGGTGTACCCGGCCACCGCCAGCGCCGCCGCGTGCCGTTCGCCGAAGCGGGCGGCCATCTTCGGGGCGAGCACCACGCCGGCGATCGCCACGCACAGGCCCCAGCCGCAGAAGATCAGGCCGACCGCGATCGCGTTCCAGCCGAGCACGAACGGGGACCAGGCGAGCACCGCGAAGAACGCGGCGGTGTAGAGCGCCGAGGCGATCGACGTACGCAGCAGTCCGGGGTGCTTGAGCGCGCGGATCGGGTCGAGCAGTTTGATCGGTTCCCGCTTCTCGTGCGAATCGCTCTTCAGGAAGATCGAGCACAGCACCAGCGCGGCGACCATCAGCACCGCGGTGCCGAGGAACGGACCGCGCCACGAGATGGTGCCCAGCAGCGCGCCGAGCAGCGGGCCGACGGCGAGCCCGACCCCGAGCGCGGCCTCGTAAAGCAGGATCGCGCCGGATTGCCCGCCGGTCGCCGCGCCGACGATCACCGACAACGCGGTGGCGATGAAGAAGGCGTTGCCGAGCCCCCACACCGCACGCAGGCCGACGAGCTGTTCGATCGAACCCGCCGCGGCACACAGCGCGGTCGCGGCGACGATCAGCGTCAGCCCGACGAGCACGGTCCGCTTGGCTCCGAACCGGGCGGACATCGCGCCGGTGAAGAGCATCGCGACCACCTGCACGCCGAGGTACGACGTGAACAGCAGCGTGACCTGGGACGGCGAAGCGTTCAGGCCCTTGGCGATGGACAGCAGGATCGGGTCGACGAGTCCGATGCCCATGAACGCGATGACCGCGGCGAACGCGGTGATCCACACCTGTTTCGGCTGGCCTTTGACCGCGTCCAGCAGGCTTGAGTGGTGCTCAGCGCTCATTGCGGATCAGTTCCTCCTTCGGGAGTTCGGGGGCTTCGGGGGAGTGCGGGTCGTCGCGGTGGAAATCGGCGATCAGCTTGGTGAGAGCGGGAAGCGCGGCGTCGATGGCGGCGCGCTCGGCCGGTTCGAGACGGTCGAGCCGCGCCCGCAGCTCCGCCTCCCGGCCTTCGATCATTTCGGCGTAGAACCGTTCGCCTTCCGGCGTGGCCTCCACGAGCACGGCGCGCCCGTCGTCCGGATCGGGGCGGCGCGTCACCATGCCGAGCCGTTCGAGCCTGCCGACGACGTCGGTCATCGACGGCATCCGCACGCGTTCGAGGCGGGCGAGCCTGCTCATCCGGCTGGGACCCCGGCCGACCAGCTCCGACAGCACCGACCCCTGGGTCAGGGTGAGCAGCTGCGCGGATTCGCGGCGCACCAGGTAGTAGAGCCGGAACACCACCGGCCGCAGCCGCCGCGCCAGATCGCCCCTCGAGGAAGTCACTTAGCTAGGCTAACAAAAATTAGTTAGGGTGGCGAAGTAATTCGGCTCACAAGGTGGCCAAGACCAGGACCCCTAGGCTGGAGAAGTGGATGCGGTGATCTTCGACCTCGACGGCGTACTGGTGGACTCCGAGCGCACGTGGGACGAGGTGCGCCGCGCGGTAGTCGCCGAGCACGGCGGGACCTGGCTCCCCGAGGCGACCCGCGCGCAACAGGGGATGAGCACGCCGGAATGGGCGCACTACCTGGTGGAAACCCTCGGCGCGCGGCTCACCCCGGACGAGATCGCGCGGACCGTGATCGACGAGATGGCCGCCCGCTACGCCGACCGCCCGCCGGTGATCGACGGCGCGGACCAGGTCGTGCGCGAGATCTCCCGGCACTGGCCGGTCGCGATCGCCAGCTCGTCGCCGCCGGTGCTGATCCACTCGTTCCTGACCGCCTGCGACCTCACGTCCCTGGTCCCGGTCGCGGTGTCGAGCGAGGAAGTGGCCGCGGGCAAGCCGGCACCGGACGTCTATCTACGGGCGGCGATGCTGCTGAACGTCGACGCCTCTCGCTGTGCCGCGGTGGAGGACTCGACCAACGGCCTGCGTGCGGCGCGGGCGGCGAACATGGCGGTGTACGCGGTGCCGAACCCGCACTTCCCGCCGGATCCGGCCGCATTGCAGGAGGCCACGGTGCTGCCGAATCTCGCCGCCCTGCCCGCCGCTCTCGCCGAGTGACACAGCTCACAGCCGAGTAGCTGACGCGGCGCCATCCTGAGCGGTGATCAGCGAGAGGGGCGGAAATGGCTGTGCCGCAAGGGGACTGGGACATCGTCAGCAGCATCGGGCGCACCGCGCTCGGGGTGACCGCGGGCCGGGCGATCGCGACCGCGTCGCCAGAACCGCTGGTCAGCGACCCGTACGCGGCGGAATTCGTCCGCGCCGCGCACCCTCCGCAGCCGCTGCCGACCGAACCGGTCGACGACGCGCTCTGGATGGGGATCGCCGACTACGTCCAGCTGCGCGCGCGATTCTTCGACGACCTCATCACCGGCACCGACGCGTCGCAGGTCGTGATCCTGGCCGCCGGACTCGACGCGCGCGCCTTCCGGCTCGACCTCTCCGGCCGTGACGTCTACGAGGTCGACCAGCCGCGCGTGCTCGGGTTCAAACAGGACGTGCTCGATCGCCTCGGCGCGGCTCCGCGATGCCGGCGGCACCCGGTCGGCGCGGATCTGCGCGAAAACTGGCCCGCCGCACTGGAAACCGCCGGGTTCGACCCGTCCCGGCCGTCCGTGTGGATCGCCGAGGGGCTGCTGCCGTATCTGCCCGCGCAAGCCGAGGAGCTGCTGTTCGACCTCGTGCACGCCCGGTGCGCAGCGGGCAGCCGGATCGGGGCCGAGCACATCCCGCCCGGCGACCTCACCGAGCTGTCCGGGACCTTCCAGACGTCGGCGGCGGGCGAGCAGATGGGCTTGGCCGTGAAGGACGTCTTCTCCACCGAGCCGCGCCGGGACCCCGGCGAGTGGCTCGCGGGGCAGGGCTGGGACGTGCGGGTAGAACGCGTCGCCGACCTCGCCGTCCGGTTCGGGAAGCGGATGCCCGACGTCCTGGCCGGCCAGATGGCGAAAACCGCGCTGGTCTCCGCCGACCTTTAACGCCGTGAAGGACTCCTTGCGGGAATCTAATTCCCTCAAGGAGTCCTTCACGGACCTTCAAGGCTGGGAGGTCAGCGCTCCACTTCGCCGCGGATGAACGCGTCGACCGCATCCCGCGCGGTCGAGTCGTCGTACTGCTCCGGCGGCGACTTCATGAAGTAGGACGACGCGGACAGGATCGGGCCGCCGATGCCGCGGTCCTTGGCGATCTTCGCCGCGCGCACCGCGTCGATGATGATCCCCGCCGAGTTGGGCGAGTCCCACACCTCGAGCTTGTACTCGAGGTTCAGCGGCACGTCGCCGAACGCGCGGCCCTCGAGCCGGACGTAGGCCCACTTGCGGTCGTCGAGCCACTGCACGTAGTCCGACGGTCCGATGTGGACATTGCCCTTGCCGAGTTCGCGGTCGACCTGCGACGTGACCGACTGGGTCTTCGAGATCTTCTTCGACTCGAGCCGCTCCAGCTCCTTCATGTTCAGGAAGTCCATGTTCCCGCCCACGTTGAGCTGCATCGTGCGGTCGAGCTGCACGCCGCGGTCCTCGAACAGCTTCGCCAGCACGCGATGCGTGATGGTGGCGCCGACCTGGGACTTGATGTCGTCGCCGACGATCGGGACGCCCGCGTCCTCGAACTTCTTCGCCCACTCCGGGTCGGAGGCGATGAACACCGGCAGCGCGTTGACGAACGCGACGCCAGCGTCGATCGCGGCCTGCGCGTAGAACTTGTCGGCCTCTTCGGACCCGACGGGAAGGTAGGAGACGAGCACGTCCACCTGCGCGTCGCGCAGCGCGGCGACCACGTCGACCGGAGCCTCGTCGGACTCCTCGATGGTCTCGCGGTAGAACCGGCCGAGGCCGTCGAAGGTGTGCCCGCGCTGGACGGTGACACCGAGCGGCGGCACGTCGGCGATCTTGATCGTGTTGTTCTCGCTGGCGGAGATCGCCTCCGAGAGGTCCCGGCCGACCTTCTTCGCGTCGACGTCGAACGCGGCGACGAACTCGATGTCGCGCACGTGGTAGTCGCCGAACTGGACGTGCATCAAACCGGGGACGCGCGCACCAGGATCCGCGTCGCGGTAGTACTGGACGCCCTGGACCAGCGACGAGGCGCAGTTGCCGACGCCCACGATGGCCACCCGAACGCGGCGGTTCTCGCCCATGCCGGTTTCTCCTTCAATCTCATTCACTTGCATCTGCAGGTCTGCCGCCTCGTTGCGGCCGCCGCTCAACTCAGTCCCGGCTGCTCCGGGCCGCGCTGCTCGGCTTGTTCGTGCGCGATCAGCTCGTTGAGCCAGCGCACCTCCCGCTCGCTCGACTCCAGCCCCAGCCGGTGCAGCTCGCGGGTATAGCGGTCGATCTTCTCCTCGGCCCGTGCCAGCGCGTCCCGCAATCCTTCGCGCCGCTCCTCGACGCGGCGGCGCCGTCCTTCCAGGATCCGCATCCTGACGTCGGCCGGTGTCCGCGAGAAGAACGCGAGGTGGACGCCGAATCCCTCGTCGTCCCACGTCTGCGGTCCCGCGTCGCCGAGCAGTTCGGCGAAGCGTTCCTTCCCCTCGGCGGTGAGCTTGTAGACGCGGCGGCCGCGCCGGGACCAGGCCCGGTCGTCCGCCTCGTCGAACTCCTCGACGAGGTAACCGGCCCGCAGCAGCCGGCGCAAGGTCGGATACAGCGAGCCGTACGAGAACGTCCGGAACATCCCGAGCGTCTCGTGCAAACGTTTGCGCAGCACGTACCCGTGCATGGGCGCCTCGTGCAGCAATCCGAGGATCGCGAGTTCGAGCACACCACACCCCATCTCGGGAATACGCCGCGGCCGGCGCCGTTGACCACACGGAACCGGCTCAGCCAACCTACTCGCCGAGTATATCGCGCCGATACATCGAAGTGGCGGAAGTAACCCGCGACCTGCACTCGCCCGGCGATCCGTGATCAGAGCGTTATCCAGCTTTCGGCGTGTCCGAACGGGTGCCGAGGGTGCGGGAAAGCAGGGGGCACCGCGGACACAGAAAGAGCCCGTACTCTGTTCTCGTGCGAAACCAGCGGCAGGTTGTGGATTACGCCTTGCAGCGCCGTGCGCTGCTGGCCGGCGTCCGCTCCGGACGCGTCGGGGACCACGAGGTCTGCGACGCGAGCCCGTACCTGCTCCGCGCGGCGAAATTCCACGGCAGACCCGAGGACCGGGCCTGTCCGATGTGCCGCCGGGCGCCGCTGCACCTGGTGTCCTGGGTGTACGGCGACGAACTCAAGCACGTCTCGGGATCGGCACGCACCCCCGCCGAACTGACCCGGATGGCCGGGCTTTTCGGCGAGTTCACCGTCTACGACGTAGAGGTGTGCCGGACGTGTCATTGGAACCATCTGGTCCTGTCCTATGTCCTCGGCACGGGAGAGCCCCAGCCGACCCGGCCGCGAAGGACCGCCGGCCAGTGACGAGTACCACAACCGCTGCAGAACGCAGGGCGGCGCGCCGCCGTCCGTCCCGGACGACGGCGCCGGCAGTACAGCCCTCGGAGGCCCATTCGTGAACGACGACCGCAACCGCTCCTGGCCGAGCCAGGAGCCAGATGCACCTCGCCGTGCCCGCCGGCCCCAGGAGGACCCCGGTCCGGCCTGGCCAGCCGATGACGCCCCCCGGCGTCCCGCGCCGCCCCGCCGCCCGCCCGCCGGAGGCCCGCGTCCGCCGCGCGCCCCGCGAGCCGAAGCGGGTCCGGAATGGCCGAGCGGCGACGAGGGCGGTCCACAGTGGCCCGCCGCCGACGAACCGCGCCGTCCGCAGCGTCCGCCCCAGGGCCGTGCCCCCCAAGGCCGTCCGCCGCAAGGCCCCGGCCCGCAGGACCGCGGCTCGGCCACCCGCGCGTCGCAGATCCTCGACGGACAGGGCGCGCCGCCGCGTCGCCAGCCGCCAGCCGGACGTCCGGCCCCCGGCGGTCCTAACGGGAACGCCACCCAGGGCTTCCGGCAGCCGCCGCCCAGCGGACGGCCGCCGCAGCGCCGTCCGGTCCCGCCGCCGCCGTCCTACCCGGAGCCCGAGCGCGAACCGGACCTGATCACGCACGCCGCGCACAACGGCTACGCGCCCTACGACGACCGGTACGACGACGATCGCTACGACCCGTACGACGAGGAGACCCGCCTCGCCCAGTACTCGGACGACGCGGACTTCGAGGACGACCCGGAAGGCGAAGAGGACGGCAAGAAGAAGAGCAAGGCCGATCTCACGCCGAAGCAGCGACGCAAGCGCCGGTGGAAGATCGTCCGGCGCGTGCTGTACGCGATGTTCGGCCTGTTCGTCGTGGTGCCCGCGATCGCGTTCGTGATCACCTACTTCACCGTCGACGTGCCCTCGCCGCAGGAGGTGCTCGCGCAGCAGAGCCAGCCGATCACCTTCTATTACGGCGACAAATCGGTGATGGGCCGCTCGGTCCCGCAGGGCGGCAACCGCGAACTGCTGCAGCCCAACCAGGTGCCCGAGGTCGTCAAGCACGCCGTGTACTCGGCCGAGGACGCGACGTTCGAGACCAACTCCGGCTTCAACGTGATGGCGATCCTGCGGTCGGTCTTCAACCAGGCGACCGGCGGCACCGGCGGTGGTTCGACCATCTCGCAGCAGTACATCAAGCAGGCGACCAAAAACGACGAGGCCACGCTGACCCGTAAGTGGACCGAGCTGGCGAAGTCGTTCAAGCTGAACAACGAGACGTCCAAATCGGACATCATCACCGGGTACCTGAACATCGTCTTCTTCGGCCGCCGCGCGAACGGCATCGCCGCCGCCTCGAAGGCGTACTTCGGCAAGGACGTCAAGCAGCTCAACGCCTCCGAGGCCGCGCTGCTCGCCGGGATGATCCAGGGCCCGGGCAAAGACCGCGACACCGCGTACATGCAGAAGCGGTGGAACTACGTGATGGACCAGATGGTGGCCAACCACTGGCTCTCGCCCGCCGACCGCAAGGCCGCGCAGTTCCCCACGCTGATCCCGCGCGACTCGCAGCAGAAGGAAGACGCCGGCACGCTGGACTTCCACATCCAGCAGCGCATCATGCAGGAGCTGGCGGCCAAGGGCTACGACGAGGACAAGCTGTACTCCACCGGCGCGAAGATCTACACGACGATCGACCCGAACGCGCAAAAGCTCGCGGTGCAGTCCGTCCAGGACAACATGGAGGGCCAGACCGACGAGAACCTCAGAGGAGCGCTGGTCGCCGTCGACCCGAGAACCGGGGGCGTGCTCGCTTACTACGGCGGGCCGACCACGGTGAAGAACGACGCGGGCAAGGACGTGCTCGCCACGGACTGGGCGAACGTGCCGCAGAACCCGGGCTCGTCCATGAAGCCCTTCGACCTCACCGCCTGGCTCAAAATGGGCAAGGGCCTCGGGGAAACCTTCGACGGCACCAACAACCGGCAACTCGGCGGCCGCGTGGTCCGCAACGCGGGCGAAAGCGCCAGCTGCGGTCCGGTGTGCACGGTCAAGAAGGCCATGGAGGTCTCGGCGAACACCGTGTTCTACGACATGGTGCTGAACGACGTGAAACCCTCCCGGGTCGCCGAAGCCGCCAAGGAGGCCGGCGTGCGGCCCGCGCCGAAGGGCAAGGGCAAGCTCGGTACGGAGGACGCGAACATCGCCCTCGGCGGTGGCGCCACCTCGGTCACCCCGGAGGACATGGCCGCCAGCTACTCGTCGTTCGCCTCTGGTGGCGTGCGCCGTGACCAGCACTTCGTCGCGAAGCTCACCAACTCCCAGGACGAGGTCATCTTCGACGACACCAACGGCCAGGGCAAACCCGCGTTCGACGACAACGCCGACAAGAGCAAGCAGATCGCCGGCAACGTCACCGACGCGCTCATCCCGGTCATCGCCGAATCGCACCTGAAATGCCCGAGCGGCCACGACTGCGCGGGCAAGACCGGTACCCAGCAGTACACGATGCGCGACGACGATCCGAAGTCCTATTCCGATCGGAACTCGCAGACCTGGATGGTCGGCTACACGCCTTCGGTCTCGGTCGCCTCGTGGATCGGCGGCGACGGCACGAAGCCGCTGCACGACAAGAACGGCAAGCCGATCTACGGTAAGACGATCGCGGGCCCGACCTGGCAGGACTTCATGACGAACTACCTGAAGGACAAGCCGGGCGAGAAGTTCGACAAGGTCGAGCCGATCGGCAAGGACGCGGACGAGGTCGTCACGTCGAGCAAGGCGGCCCCGCCGCCGCGCGAGACGACCAGCGAGCAGGCTCCGCCGCCGTCGACGCAGTCCTCGTCGTCGGCCCCGCCGACCAGTTCGTCGCATCCGTCGTCCTCGACGACCAGCCCGACCCGGCCGAGCGGCATCTTCGGCGGCGGCACCGACGGCGGCAACCCGGGCAGCGGAGGCGGTCCCGTGGTGAACGGCGAACCGCCGCGCCGCACCGGCTGACCAGCGTCTCGTACTGAAAAGAGGCTCCTCTCCGTTACCGGGGAGGAGCCTCTTTTGCCGGTACCGCCCGGCTGGGGGTGCGGTAGGTTCACCGACGGTCTCCCTCCCCCGCGAAGGGGATCGGCCAGGCGAGTGAACCTCGACCGGGGTTGGCGCGTCTGGTGATCAGAGGGCCTTCTGCGTCCGCAGCTTGCCCGTGTCCGAGAAGAGGATCCGCAGTGAACGACGACCGCAGCCGCTCCTGGCCCGACCGGGATCCCGACCCGCGGCGTCAACCACCTCCCTCCCAGCCCGGCCCGCCGCCGTGGGCCCGCGGCCCGCAGCGTCCCGCCGCGGGGCCGACCGGTCCGGCCGGCTCCCCGCCGCCGGGCCGCCGTCCGCCGCCGCCCGGCCGTCGCCCGGTCCCGCCGCCGCAGCGCGAGCCGGAGCTGATGACTCACCGGATGGCCGAGGACGACTACCGCGACCCTGGCTACCGGGACGCCGGCTACCGCGACGAGGGCCCGCTGGATCCGGACGAGGTCTATCCGTCGGAGGACCTGGACAAGAAGGGCCGCACGCCCGCCCAGCGCAAGAAAAGACGCTGGAAGATCATCCGGCGCTGTGTGTACGCGTTCGTCGGCCTCTTCATCGTCATCCCGGCGATCGCGTTCGTGATCACCTACTTCAGCGTTGACGTGCCCTCGCCGCAGAGCGTCGCGCAGGGCCAGAACCAGGCCGTCACCTACCTGTACGCCGACGGCAGCCCGATGGGCAAGGACGTGCCCTCCGGCGGCAACCGGCAGATCCTCACCCCGCAGCAGATCCCGGACGTGGTGAAGCACGCGGTGATCGCGACCGAGGACTCGACGTTCGAGACCAACTCCGGCTTCGACGTCACCGGCCTGCTGCGCGCGGCGTTCAACCAGCTCACCGGCAAGGCGGGCGGCGGGTCCACGATCTCGCAGCAGTACATCAAGAAGGCCACCGACAACGACGCCCCGACGCTCACCCGTAAATGGACCGAGCTGGCGAAGTCCTTCAAGATGAACCAGACGTACGAGAAGCAGGACATCATCACCGCGTACCTGAACATCATTTACTTCGGGCGCGGGGCGTACGGCATCGGCGCGGCGTCGCAGGCCTTCTTCCACAAGGACGTCTCGAAGCTGGACTACTCGGAGGCCGCGCTGCTGGCCGGGCTGATCCAGCAGCCGGGCCGTTCGGAGAACCCGAAGGTGGCCCAAGGCCGCTGGAACACCGCGCTCGACCGGATGCTCGAGAACAAGTACATCACCGCGCAGCAGCGGCAATCGGCGAAGTTCCCGGACGTGATCCCGCTGGAGGAGTCGAAGGACGACGCGAACGCGCCCTACAAGTTCATCACCACCCAGGTGAAGGCCGAACTGGCGCAGCACGGCATCGACGACGACAAGTACTACGCGGGCGGCTACACGGTCCAGACCACCATCGACAAGCACGCCCAGGAGGTCGCGACCAAGGTGGCGACCGACGCGCTGAAGGACCAGTCCGACGACCGGCTGCTCGATTCGCTGGTGGCGATCGATCCGAAGACCGGCGGGGTGCTCGCGTACTACGGCGGGCCGGCGACCATCGACGTGAACGGCAAGAAGCAGGGCGCTCGCGACTGGGCGAACACCCCGCAGAACCCCGGTTCGTCGATGAAGGCGTTCGACCTCACCGCGTTCCTCAAGATGGGCAAGGGAATCAACTCGACGTTCGACGGCAGCAACAACCGGGTCTTCGACGGCCGCGTCGTGCGCAACGCGGGTCCCAGCTCCAGCTGTTCCGGGCAGTGCACGGTCGCCGAGGCGATGAAGCGGTCGGCGAACACGGTGTTCTACGACATGGTGCTGAACGAGACGCATCCCGGTCCGGTCGGACAGGCCGCGCAGGAAGCGGGCGTGAAGACCAAGGACAACGGCGGCCAGTCGCTGATCTCCACCGCGGACGCGAACATCGCGCTCGGCGGTGGGAACACCCGGATCACGCCCGCGGACATGGCCAGCGCGTACGCGACGTTCGCGGCCAACGGCATCCAGCGTGACCGGCACTTCGTGCAGAAGGTGACCAACTCGCAAAACGAGGTCGCCTACGAGGCACAGCCGAGCGCGGGCAAGCCGGTGTTCGACAGCAGCGCGGACAAAGCCAAGCAGATCGCCGGCAACGTGACCATGGCGCTGGGCCCGGTGATCGACTTCTCGCACCTGAAGTGCCCGTCCGGCCACGAATGCGCGGGCAAGACCGGTACCCAGCAGCACACGAAGCGAGCGGGCGAACCGGCGTGGGCGGCGAACGCGAACGCGCAGACCTGGATGGTCGGCTACACGCCATCGGTCTCGGTCGCCGCGTGGGTCGGCGCGGACGGCGACCAGGCGCTGCACGGTTCGGGCACGTCGCCGATCTACGGTTCGACGATCGCGGGCCCGATGTGGCAGAAGTTCCTCGACGGCTATCTCAAGGGCAAGCCGGGCGAGAAGTTCGACCAGGTGCCGCTGATCGGCGCGCAGGCCCCGCCGCAGCAGCAGGACCAGAGCGCGGGCGACGAAAACCCGCCGCAGGAGACCAACGGCAACCAGCCGGACGACCCGGGCGACGGCAACGACCACGGCGGGCCGATCACCGGCGGGCCCACCCAGCCGCACTGGCCGACCGGGCTTCCGCACTGGCCGACCGGCAGGCCGTCGTCGCACAACCCGCCCAGCGGCGGTCCGTCGACGGGCGAGGACCCGCCGCAGGAGTGACGAAAGAGGCCGTGGCCGCGACGGTGGGGGAGGCCGTCGCGGCCACGGCCGTTCAGAGGGCGGCTTCAGCCGCCGAGCGTGATCACGCGGCCTTCGGCACCCGAGCGATGCGCGGCCTCGATCACCCGCAACGCCTCGACCGCACTCGCCGGATCGACCGGGAAGCTCGCCTCGCCGCGCAGCGCGTCCCGGACCTGGGCGTAAAACGCTTCGTAGCAACCGGTTTCGGTCGGCACCACTTCGGTTTCGTCATTCACGCCGAGCCGTCCGGCGTCGGTTTCCGGTTCCACGCCCCAGCCCTCGTCACCGGGGCGGAGGCCGGCTTTGATCTGCGGTTCCTGGACGTCGAGACCGTATTTGGTGAACGTCGCCTGATCCCCGAGCACGCGGAACCGCGGATTGCGGGTACCGGCGAGCGCGGACGACCACAAGTGCGACCGCACGCCATTCGCGTGGTGCAGGGCCACGAACACGTCGTCGTCCACCTGCACGCCGGGACGGCGGCGGTCGACCTCCGCGTAAACCTGAGTCACCGGGCCGAACAGTTGCAGCGCCTGGTCGACGATGTGCGCGCCGAGGTCGTAGAGCAGACCGCCCGCCTCGGCCGGGTCGCCGAACTCGCGCCAGTTGTCCTTGATCTTCGGCACCCAGCGGTCGTAGCGGGATTCGAAGCGGAAGACGTTGCCGAGCCGGCCGGAGTCGAGCACCTTGCCGACGGTGCGGAAATCCGAGTCCCAGCGGCGGTTCTGAAACACCGTGAGTCCGACGCCCTTGGCCTTCGCCGCGTCGACCACCCGCTGCGCTTCGGCCGCGGTCGGCGCGAACGGCTTGTCCACGACCACCGGCAGCCCGGCCTTGATCGCGCGGAGGGCGAGCGGCACGTGCGTGCGGTTCGGCGTGGTCACCACGACCAGGTCGAGATCACCCGCGCGGGCGAAAAGCGCGTCCGCGTCCGGGACCACCTCGGCGGACGGATGCTCGGCGCGCGCCTGCGCGGCCCGGTCCGGGTTCGCGGTCACCAGCACGGCCGGGACCAGGCCCGGCGTCGCCGCGACCAGCGGCGCGTGGAAGATCCGGCCGCCGATCCCGTACCCGAGGATGCCGACCCGCGCGTCATCAGCCATGACCCCTATTAAACAACACTGTTGCGTAATAGGCCACCCGTCCGAGATGATCGGCCGATGGCGGAAACCGGCGTCAACCTGCGCGGGCTGCGACGCCACAACCGCGCGCTGCTGCTCGGGCACATCCTGCGCGCGGGCGGGCTGAGCCGGGTCGAGCTGGCGCAGCGGTCCGGGCTGACCCAGCAGGCCGTGTCGAAAATCGTGTCCGACCTGCTGCCGGAGGGGCTGCTGGACGTCGAACGCGCACCCGCGGCCGGCGTCGGCAAACCGCGCACGATGCTGCGGCTGCGCGCGGAAGCCCGCTGCGCTCTGGGCGCGCAGCTCGACCGGGACGGCTACCTCGTCCTGCGCACCGGTTTGACCGGCGAGGTCGAGGAGATCGTGGAAGGCCCGCTGCCGATCGGGTTCAGCCCGGAGGTCGCGGTCACCGCGATCGCCGACGGCGTGCGCAAACTGCTCGCCGACGTCGATCCGGCGCGCGTGCTCGGGCTCGGCGTCGGCGCGGTGGGGCCGCTCGACCACCACGCGGGCCGGGTTCGCGACGCCACCAACATGCCCGGCTGGCACGACGTTCCGCTGCGCGATCTCCTCGCCGAACGCACCGGTCTGCCCGTCACGCTGGACAAAAACACCAACTCCGCCGCCTTCGCGCACGCCTGGCCGGAGGAGACCGCGGCAGCGACCGCGGTGGTGCTGGTCGGCACCGGAATCGGCGTCGGCCTGCTGATCGACGGACGCGTTTACCGAGGTCCGCGCACCAATGCGGGTGAGTTCGGCCACACCACCATCGCCTACGCCGGTCCGCGCTGCGCCTGCGGACGCCGCGGCTGCGTCGAGGTGATGCACCGCGCGGCAGGAACCCCGCACGACGCCGCCCGCCTGCTCGGCATCGGGCTCGCCGATCTGGTGCAGGTGCTCGATCTCGAGCGGATTGTCCTGTTCGGACGGACCGTGCGCGGCGCGCCGGAGATCTACCGCGAAACCGTCGCCGGACAGCTGCGCGACCTGCTGCCGGTGCCGTATTGGCAGCGTATCGACGTCGAACTGAGCGACCTCGACGAGGAGGCGGTGGCCCTCGGCGCCGCTTTCGAGGTGCTTGCCGGGTTCTACGAGGATCCGAAATGACCAGCACCCCACCCGCGGACCGATAGCATCCCGACGTGTCCCGCGTCTCCGACCCCGCCGACGAGCCGGATTCGGCTCCCCGCACGCTGACTCCGGCGGAGCGAATCGCCCCCAGCCGGCACGACCCGCTGGTGGCCGCGGCGACGAGACCCATCGGCGGGCCGGTCGGCACGCACGCGGCGGTGGGCAGGCAGTGGTTCTGGTCGCCGCAGCGCGTCGGGCTCGCGATGGCCGTGCTCGCGCTGGTGGTGTGCTGGTTCGGCAAGGCCTCCTGCATCCAGCAGTACAGCGACTCCAACGGGGCGCATCAGCTCGACTGGCGGTCCGGCCGTCCGTTCGTCGCCATGTGCTACTCCGACATCGTCCCGCTCTACAGCTCGGAGAAGCTCGACGATTCGCGCACTTTCCCGTATGTCACGTCGTGGCAGGAGGACTCGCAGACCGCGGAGAACCAGACCCGGTACATGGAGTACCCGGTGGTCACCGGCCTGTTCCAGTGGATCAACGCGAAACTCGCGGCGGGCTGGACTTCTGGTCGCGAACGCCGGCTGGCTGCCCGGCGCGCTGCCAGTGGCGATCTACTTCAACATCTCCGCGTTCTGGCTCGCGCTGGCCTGGCTGGTCACCGTGTGGGCTACCGGAAGGACAACGAAACGCCGGCCGTGGGACGCGGTGCTCGTCGCAGTGTCGCCGCTGGTACTGGTCCATACCTTTACGAACTTCGACGCACTCGCCACCGCGGCCACCGCCGCCGGCATCCTGGCGTGGTCGCGAAAACGCCCCGAGGTCGCCGGAGTCCTCTTCGGACTCGGCGTGGCCACCAAGCTGTATCCGCTGTTATTGCTCGGCGTGCTGTTCCTGTTGTGCCTGCGGGCCGGGAGACTGCGCGCGTGGGGCCGGACCGCGGCGTTCACCGTGCTGGCCTGGCTGGTGGTGAACGTCCCGTTCATGGTGGCCGCGCCACGCGGGTGGTGGGAATTCTTCCGGCTCAACACCTTGCGCCCGATGGACCCGGATTCGCTCTACAACGTGGTCTCCTACGTCACCGGCTGGACGGGCTTCGACGGCGTACTCCAAAAAGGACAGACACCGACCGTGCTGAACATCGTGGTCGCCGTGCTGTTCCTGCTCTGCTGCGCGGGAATCGCGTACGTCGCGCTCACCGCGCCGCGCCGGCCGCGGTTCGGGCAGCTGGCCTTCCTTGTCGTGGCGGCGTTTCTGCTCACGAACAAGGTGTGGAGCCCGCAGTACTCGCTGTGGCTCGTGCCGCTGGCGGTGCTGGCGATCCCGCGCTGGCGGCTGCTGCTGGGCTGGATGATCATCGACGCGGCGGTGTGGGCGCCGCGGATGTTCTATTACCTCGGCGTCGACCACAAAGGACTGCCCGCCGGCTGGTTCCTCGGCGGCGTGGTGATCCGCGACCTCGCGGTGATCGGGCTGTGCGTACTGGTGGTCCGCGAGATCTACCGTCCGCGCACCGACCTGGTCCGGCTTTCCGGCGACGACGACCCGGCGGGCGGCGTCCTGGACCGGGCCCGCGACAAGGTCACCTTCACCGCCTTCCGCCGTTCCCGCACCGAGCAGCCGGTCGCCTGAAGTCCGGGAGGGGAACCCCTGATCCCCTCCCGGCTTCTCAGGCGAGCTGTTTGCGCAGGTACGCGATGTCGGCGGCCTGGCCTTCGCCCGGCGTCTCGACGACCACCGGCGCACCGGCCTGACGCACGACCTCGGCGAGCAGTTCCGGTTCGATCGTGCCGTCGCCGTCGACCACCGACGCGTGCCGGTCGCGGTTGGAACCGTGCTCGTCGCGGGAGTTGTTGCAGTGCACGAGGTCGATCCGGCCAGTGATGGCCTTGACCTTCTCCACCGCGGTCGCGAGGTCCCAGCCCGCCGCGTAGGCGTGGCAGGTGTCGAGGCAGAAGCCCGCGCCGAACTCGCCGACCTTGTCCCACAGCCGGGCGATCACGTCGAGTTCGCGGGTCATCGCGTTGTCGCCGCCCGCGGTGTTCTCGATCAGGATCGGCACCGCGAAACCGCCCTTCTCCGCTTCGCGCTCGAAGAGCTTGCGCCAGTTGACCAATCCCTCCTCGACGTCGTCGCCGGCACCGACGTGTCCGCCGTGCACGATCAGGCCCTTCGCCCCGATAGCGGCGGCCCCGTCGGCGTGCTGGGTGACGTTCTTGCGGGACGGGATGCGGATCCGGTTGTTCTTGGACGCGACGTTGATCAGGTACGGCGCGTGAATGAACACCTCGACCGGCGCGGCCTTGATCTCCTCGCCGTGCGGATGCGGTTTCGGTGCCTTCCACCCCTGCGGGTCGGAGAGGAAGAACTGGACGACGTCGGCTTCTCGCTCGGCGACGGCGGCCAGTGGATCGTCGTCGCGGACATGGGCGCCAATCTGCATGCCTTGACGCTACTACCGGGCGAATCTCCCCCTTCCGGCCCAGTTGGTGACGCTCGTGGAGTACCGTGAGCGCGTTCCGTGATCCAGTCGGGGGAGGAAAGGCATGCGGAAGCGCGCTGGACGGATGACCGCACTCGGAGTCGCGCTCGCGGCACCGTTGCTGTCCGCGGTTCTGGCATTTCCCGCCGCGGCGTCCGCCGACCCGAATCCGACCGTCACCGGCGACTGCGAATCCACGCTGCAGAACGGCAAGAACGGCACTGGCCTCGCCCTCGACGCGGGCGCTCCGCTCAACGCGCCGAACCGGGTGACGGTCGGCCTTGATTCGAAGGCCAAGCAGACCGACGGCAACAACACGCTGCTCACCGTCCCGGTCGGCGATGTTGCCCGCACGCTGAGCGTCGGTGAGGTCCCAGTCGTCGGCGAGACGGCCGCGAAGGACACTTGCCCGTTCGTGCAGGCCGCGGGGAACGGCGTCGGCAACGCCACCCAGCAGCTGGTCGGCGGACTTCCGGACACCCCGCTCCCCACTCCGCCGCCGAGCCCCAAGCCGCCGACCCCTCCGGCTCCGCCGTCCCCGGCCCCCGGCCCCGGCGGCCCGGGCCAGCCCGCCCCCGGCGGCGACTCGCTCGGCCCGGTGACCTCTGGCGGCGGACTCTCCGGCCTCGACTCGGTGTCCGGCATCTTCACCGGAGCCGCGATGCTCCCGGCGAGCTTCGTGCAGGCCCCGATCGTCACCCAGGTCGTCCCCGGCCAGCTGCCGCAGGGCCAGGTGCCGACGGTCGACGCGAAGCGCTCCGGCACCGCCGAGGCGCTGCCCGCGGCCAACCCGCCCGCCCGGCTGCCGCTGCTGATCGCCGTGCTGGCGCTCGCGATGGTGGCCGCCGCGCTGGTGCGCGCGTGGCTGCGCCGCAAGCCCGCCTGACTCTCACCCTGAGTAGCGCCCGCTTCCACCCGAATGCCTGACCTCGGAGGGGAGGCGGGCGTTACTCGTCTTCGTTACCGTCGTTGTCCTCAGCAAGGCAGGTACACCGGACGCGGCGAAAGGGTCGACGGCCATGCAGCAGCACCGGGCACGGAGGGCAACCGCAGTGGGCGCCGCCGCTTTCGTCCTGGCCGGCTCCGCCGCGCTCGCCGCCCCAGGGACCGCGTCCGCGGACACCCTGACCGCGAAATGCGGTTCCACCATCACCGCCAAACCGGGCGACCACGTCAAGGCGACCACGCCGCTGCTCGGGATCCCGCTGGACCTCGGCATCGTCGGCCAGGTCTCGGGCGTGCTCACCGGCACCATCGACGCACTTCTCGGCACGGTCTGCAAGGTCACGGTGAACGTGGTCAACACCGTCGTCGCGCCGGTCCCGGTCATCGGCGCGCCAGCCGCGAGCGCGGTCAACGGTGCGGTCGCGGGCACCACGAACACGGTCCAGCAGGGCGTCGCCGCCGTCAGCCAGGGCTTCACCGGCAGCCAGCCGGGCAAGCAGAACCCCGGCCCGAACCCGCAGCAACCGCCAGGCGGCAGTAGCGGCAATCCGCAGCAGGGCGGTTCGCCAGGGCAATCCCAGATGCCCGGTTCGACCAGCCCGGTGCTCGGCGATTACGGCGGCAATGGCGGCGGGGCCGCGCCGTTCTCGGCTTTCCTGCCGAATTTCAGCAATTTGTCTTACGGCTACAGCACCGGGTACGCGCCGATGCGGGACTACAGCGGTATCCCGATGGCGATGGCCGGGTTGTTCAGCCCGTCGCCCTCGCTCCGCTACGGCAGCCAGATCCCGGGTTACGCGCCGCAGTACGGCGTTGCCAACCCGGACGGCTCGGCCGGCGGCGATCGCACCGTGCAGAACGCGGGTAATGCCGAAGCACTGCCGGGCACCGGCGGCAACCACACGAACGGGTTGGACTGGCCAGTTCTGGTGGCAGTTTTGGCACTCTCCGGAGTCAGCGCGGGTCTGGTCCGCACGTGGGTACTCCGCCGAATGGCCGCTGCAGGTTAGGCCAACTCACCAGTATCTTTGCCAGGGTCCACTCGTTGTTCCTGATGCGACGAACCATGCCCACGGACCCCGGAGGATAGTGCTCGTGCGGAAAATCCCCACCTGGAAGCGAACCCGTCGAGCACTCACCGTCACCGCTCTCGCCGCCCTCTTCACCGGCGGCACGTTCCTGGGCACCGGCACCGCGTCCGCCGCGACCACGCTCGCGAACCAGTGCAAGGGCTCGGTCACCGGCGGCATGGGCGATTCGGTCGCCGTGCCCGGCTCGGCGGTCAAGGAGATCGTCCGGCAGGCGGCCAAGGACCAGGTGAACTTCTGGCGCTTGGCCACCGTCTGGCCGGACTCGCTGGCGAACGCCATCGCGAACAAGGGCAACCTGCAGGTTGGTGCGATCCCGAACGCCGCGGGCGGCACGATCAGCGGCGACGCGATCGGCCAGGTCGTCTCGAACGCGCTGAAGAACGAGTGGGGCATCGGCCTGCTGCCCGACACCAAGACCAAGGTGCTGAACGGGATCCGTACCGGGGTCGCGTCGGCGTGCGGGCTCACCACGGTCGCGAACAACTACCAGGCACCGTCGTCGCCCAGCTCCTCGTCGAACGGCGGCAGCCAGTCGAACGGAGCCACCCCGACGCAGAGCGGCGGCGGCTCGCTCGGCAACTACCAGCCGGGCTCCACCGGAATCGCCCCGCCGCGCGACTACGGCAACATCCCGACCGCGACCCCGGGCAACCCCGGCGTGCTCGGCACCGCGATCGCGCCCGGCGCCCGCTACGGCGCGCTGCCCGGTTCCGGCACGCTGCCGCAGCAGCCGTCGGCCGGTCAGGACCCGCAGGGCCAGCAGGGCCCGGACATCCGCAACGCGGGCAACGCCGAATCGCTGGCGAGCCAGGGCGGGGCCTCCGACGTCCAGCTGCCGATGCTGCTCGCGGTGATCGTGCTGGCCGGCGTCACCGCCGGGCTGGTCCGCACCTGGGTGCTGCGCCGCGTCAGCTGACCCGCCGCACCGGACTGTCGTACCCGCCGGGTACGCTTACCTGGACAAACCCTCCTGTCACGGAACCGCCGTGACCGCGAGCCCATAGGAGGTGAGTGGTTATGTCACGCCATTACGAGGTAATGGTCATCCTGGACCCGACGCTCGACGAGCGTACGGTCGCGCCCACGCTGGACAACTTCCTCAACGTGATCCGCACTTCGGGCGGAAGCGTCGAGAAGGTCGACGTGTGGGGCCGTCGTCGTCTCGCGTACGAGATCAAGAAGAACGCCGAGGGCATCTACGCGCTGCTGGACCTGAACTCCACGGCCGACGCCGTCAAGGAGCTGGACCGCCAGCTGTCGCTGCAGGAAACCGTCCTGCGCACCAAGGTCATGCGCCGCGAGGTCAAGCCCGCTGCCAAGCCCGCGCCCGCCAAGGCCTGATCCGAGCCCGATCCGAAGGGACGCCATCCGTGGCTGGAGACACCGTCATCACCGTGGTCGGGAACCTCACGTCCGACCCGGAGCTGCGCTTCACCCCGTCCGGTGCGGCGGTCGCGAACTTCACCGTCGCGTCCACCCCGCGCACCCTCGACCGCCAGAGCGGCGAGTGGAAGGACGGCGAGGCGCTGTTCCTGCGCTGCAACATCTGGCGGCAGGCGGCGGAGAACGTCGCCGAGTCGCTCACGCGGGGCGCCCGCGTGGTGGTGCAGGGGCGGCTGAAGCAGCGGTCTTTCGAGACCAAGGAAGGCGAGAAGCGCACCGTCGTCGAACTCGAGGTCGACGAGATCGGCCCGTCGCTGCGCTACGCGACGGCGAAGGTCAACAAGGTCAGCCGCGGTGGCGGCGGCGGTGGTGACTTCGGCGGCGGCGGAGGCGGCGGCTTCAGCGGAGGCGGCGGAAACCGCGGCGGCGGCAACAGCGCGCCCGCCGACGACCCGTGGGGTTCGGCACCGGCCGCGAGCAGCGGCGGCGGAGGCTTCTCCGACGAACCCCCGTTCTGATCTCATCTCTTTCTAGAATTCCAGGAGTACAACAGTGGCCAAGCCACCCATTCGCAAGCCCAAGAAGAAGGTCTGCGTGTTCTGCAAGGCCGAGAAGAAGGGCCGCCCGGAAACGATCGACTACAAGGACACCAACCTGCTGCGGAAGTACATTTCCGACCGCGGCAAGATCCGTGCCCGTCGCGTCACCGGCAACTGCAGCCAGCACCAGCGCGACATCGCCATCGCGGTGAAGAACTCGCGCGAGATGGCTCTGCTGCCCTACACGTCCACCGCGCGCTGAGGGGAGCACTAGTCATGGCGAAGATCATTCTCACCACCGACGTGGCGAACCTCGGCGGCCCCGGCGACATCGTCGAGGTCAAGGACGGCTACGCCCGCAACTACCTGCTGCCGCGCGGCTACGCCATCGTGGCCAGCAAGGGTGCGGAGAAGAACGTGCGCACGATCCAGCGCGCGCAGGAATCCCGCCGCATCCGCGACCTCGACCACGCCAAGGAAATCAAGGCGACGCTCGAGGGCCTCGGCGCGATCCAGCTGACCGGCAAGGCCGCGGCCGGCTCGAAGAAGCTGTTCGGCTCGATCACCGCCGGCGAGATCGTCGACGCGATCAAGGCACAGGGCGGCCCGCTGCTCGACAAGCGCGTCCTCGACCTGCGCGACCACATCAAGACGGTCGGCAAGCACTCGGTCAGCGCCCGCCTGCACCCGAACGTGAAGGTGGACGTCCGGCTCGAGGTCAAGGCCACGGCCGCGAACTGACGCTCGCGTCTTTTACCGCGAAACCGCCCCCGGGGACTTCTCCGGGGGCGGTTTCGTTTCGCCGGTCTTCCCGCAGCTCCGACGTGGTCTCTAAAGAACTGAACGCCCAGCGGGAACCAGCGGGCGTGCGTTACCATCCAACATGCTGATCTCGCCGCTTGGGGAGCGAGAACTGTGCCAAAGGGGGTCACCCGGATGTCCGACGTACCACCGCCCGCGCCGATCATGGTCGGCGGATACGGATCCGCAGGCGGGTACAAATTCAGCGAGGACGAGGTCGACTCGGTCATCAAACAGTGGGAAGACCTGCTCGATAACCTGAGCAAGGACCTCAACCACGCGCAGACGATCGCCAACGTCAAGCGTCCAGCCGACGAGTTCGCCAGCAATGACTTCGTCGACAAGGGTGCGAATCCGTCCGGGCAGACCCTGCTGACCCAGCACCAGCGCATGGTCGACTATGTCACCAACTTCATTACCGCGTTGAAGGCCGCCAAAAACAAAATCACCGTCGCCGAGCAGGAAGCACGCGACGCCGCAAGCAAGACGAAGGTCTGAGCTGCTCATGCCGCACCGCACCATCCGGATCGCCGCCGCTGCCGTCGCCGCTCTCGGTCTCCTGACCGCCTGCGGCGGAGGAAAGGCCGACGGAGGCAGCACCCCCTCGCAGGCGCCCGCCAGTTCGAGCGCGACTGGAGGCGGGTCGGGCCCGAAGGTCCCCGCCGCGCTGCCCACTCAGGACTTGCTGGGCGGCAACCCATGCAAGGTCCTCACCGATGCCGAGACAACCGATTTCGGGCTGGCGGTTCCTGGGGAGACGCTGACCGGAGACCTCCCCGGCTGCCAGTGGAGGTCGGCAGACGAGGGCCGGAACTCCATCGGCCTCCGGGTGGTGCCACAGAACAAGGGCGGCATCAGCGACATCTACGACCAGAAGGCCGGGCAGGCCTACTTCGAGCCGGTGAGCATCGACGGTTACCCGGGTGTCTTCACCTCGAAGGCCGATCTGCGGCCCAGCGGCAACTGCCAGCTCTGGCTCGGGGTAACCGACCAGCTCTCCGTCACCATCACACCGGCGATCGGTGCCGGCCCGAACAAGAAAAACCCCTGCGGTCTCGCGCAGAAGTTCGGGAACGCAGTGGTCAAACATCTCAAGGGCGCGGCATGACCGCCCGACAGCCGGTGCTCGGCTCGAAAGAAGGAGTGGCTCATCATGGGGAATGACGCCAACACCGTAGGCAAGGAATTGAAGTACGCGGCCGCTGGCGCCGGCGTCGGCGCCGCGGTCGGTTCGGTCGTGCCGGTCGTCGGCACCGCGGTCGGGGCCGGCATCGGCGCCGTGGCCGGCAGCCTCGTCGGCCTGTTCAGCGGAGGCCCGGACGCGAAGCTCGCCGAGGCGGACCTCGGCGGCCGGTCGATCGACGCGCGCGTGATCTGGGAAAAGATCCACGTCGGGGACAGCTCGTCGCTTCAGGGCGGCGTCTCGGCGGCCAACAGCCTCAAGACGGTGCACAACGACCGGATCACCGAGATCGACGGCCTGAACAAGAAGATGGACGCCGCCTGGCAGGGCGGTGGCGCCGCCGCGGCGCAGGCGGGCGCGCACCCGCTCGGCACGTGGCTGCAGGACTCGGTCAACAACCTCGGCAAGAGCCACACGTACCTGAACACGCAGGTCGACTGCTTCTCGACGGTCAAGGGCAAGGTCCAGGAGATTCCCAAGGACCCGCCGCACGCCGGCTTCGTCGACGGGATCAACCCGTTCAGCGACAAAGACGACGAGATCAACAAGTACAACGAGACCGGCAAGGCGAACGTCCAGGCCTACACCAACTACTTCAACGCCAGCGGGCAGAACGCGGGCGGGCTGCCGCAGTACAGCGCCTGGCAGGGCAACAACCTGTCCAACCCGAACGGCCCCGGCGGCGACTTCGGCGGCGGGCCCGGCGGTTCCGGCGGCAACTTCGGCGGCGGACCCGGGGGCGGGGGCGGCGGCTTCACTCCGCCCAAGGTGGACACGCCCAAGTTCGACCCGAACGGGCCCAACACCCCGCCGCACACCAACCTGCCGACCGGTCCTGGGCACGGTGGCGTCGGCAACCCGAGCGGGCACTACCCCGGCAGCGGGAGCGACGGCACGACGACCTCCGGCTGGACGCCTCCGACGACCGACCCGAGCAAGTTCAACCCGAGCACCTTCGGCCCTGGCGGCGGTGCCGGCCAGTTCGGTCCCGGTGGCGGGGGCGGCGGCGCGGGTTCCGGCGCGGGCGCGGCCTTCGGTCCCGGTGCGTTCGGCGCGGGCGCGGGCTTCGGTCCCGGTGGCAGCGGTTCCGGCGCGGCCGCGGGCGGCATGGCAGGCGGCGCGGGCGCTGGAGCCGGCGGAATGGGCGGCATGCGCGGCGGCGCGGCGGGCAAAGCCGGTGCTGCCGGAATGGGCGGCATGGGTGCCGGAGCCAAGGGCGGCAAGGGCCAGGAGGACGAGGAGCACCAGACGAAGTACCTGGTGGAAGAGGACTCCAACGAACTCTTCGGCTCCGACCAGCTGACCGTTCCGCCCGTGATCGGTGAATGAGGCCAGCCGACGTGATCACGCTTGACCGACCCACCAAGTTCACCCTCCCGACGCTGTACAACCTGATCCGGCGTCGGGGCGGTGAGCCCCACCAGGCCATCGCCGAAACCCCGGTGTTCCACGACCCGGACGCCGAGCGGAAGCTGGACCAGCAGGTCAACGAGGCGCTGACCGAGTCCGGCCTGATGGGACCCCGCGGCATGGACCGCGATCTGCTCGCGCTGGTCGAGTCCATCTCGCATCCGCAGCTCGAGTACTACGGCTGGTTCGACGGCACGTTCGAGGACGGCAGCCCCGGCAACTACTCGGTGCTGTGCGGCAGCGGGAACGGCGGCGGCTTCGGACTGATCCGGATCATCGGCGAGAACACCGTCACGGTGTCGCGCCAGCGTCCGGACCTGCTGCTGCAGACGTTCCTCGACCTCCTGCCCTCGGGCAAGGCGGCGTCCGGGCAACCGCTCGTCACCAGCCGCAGCGAGTACGAAAGCGGCCGGTCCGCCGGGTCGGAGGACGCTTCGCAGGGCTCGATCATGACGAGCGGACAGCGCAACGCACAGCTGTCGCCGCTCAAGGAGATCCAGCGGATCCTCAAGCTGCCGCGCACCGGCAGCGGCGCGCTGTACGTCGCGACCCGCCCGAACGGCGGACGGCGGCGGCGCATCCCGAAGCCGGTGAACTTCATCGACACCAGCGAGGGCCGGTGGTTGATGGAGGAGCGGCCGGGGCAGGACTCGCTCATCGTGTTCACTCCCGGCACGCAGCAGGCGCTCTCCGAGCGGCTGCGCCAAGCCCAAAGCTCCCTGGGCTGACCCTTCGAGCGTTACTCCGGGTGGGGTTCCCGGCACGGCACCGCGAGGTGTCCGGCCGGTGAACCTCACCCGGTTTCGCGTTTGCACGCGGTTAACCTGCGCTTTTGCCCGATCGCTCACTGTGCGCGACCGCGGGCTGGGCCGCGTGGGGAATTCTCCTTCGTTCAGCCCATCGGGTCGGTGATCTACCGTGCGTAGCAACCATCCACAGGGCGGTGGATCGGCGAGGGTGCGACACGCCGAAGAACCAGTTCGACACGACACGCCGGACGAGTTTTCGCGAAGTTCTCCACAGTCTCTACACAGGCCTTGACCTGCGGGTTTTGTGAAGCCGATCAGCACTGTCCCCACTTTGTCCACAGGCTCACTGGCGCCTGTGATTCGTTGCCCCCAGTCATCCACAGGTTGTCCACAGGACGGTCAACACCCGGAATTGCGCTCGTCCTTCCGGGGGATCTAGCGTGCCTTCGCGCCCAGTACTCCCGGTGGCCCCGCGTGGCGGTCATCGGCGCGGGGAACCGCCCGGTCCATCATCGAAGAGGACCGGACGGGCGACTGGGAAAGCCGGGCCGACTCCGGCATACTCGAACAGGTGTTCGCATGAACCGGTCTCCGGATGAGCCGGGCGGACTCCGTTCGGCACAGGACAGGCGCACGCGAGACAACGGGGACGGCCGGGAACACGGCCGGGCGAGGGAGGTGTCCGGGCAGTGGCGGTGACCGATGACCGCGGTCCGGCGTACGCGGAGTCCGATCCGGGTCCGAGCGACCCCGGCCCTGGCGGGTTCGACCGCCAGCCGCCGCAGGACATCGCGGCGGAGCAGTCGGTGCTCGGCGGCATGCTGCTGTCGAAGGACGCGGTCGCCGACGTCATCGAGGCGCTCGGCCCCGGCGACTTCTACCGGCCCGCGCACCAGGCCGTGTACGACTGCATCCTCGATCTCTACGGCCGCGGCGAACCGGCCGACCCGATCACCGTGGCGGCCGAACTGGAGCGGCGCGGCGAACTCGGCCGCGTCGGCGGGGCGCCGTACCTGCACACGCTCATCGCGACCGTGCCCACCGCGGCCAACGCGGGCTACTACGCGGAGATCGTGTCCGAGAAGGCGGTGCTGCGCCGGCTCGTGGAGGCGGGCACGCGCATCGTGCAGTACGGCTACGGCGCGGCCGCGGCGGACGGCGCGAACATCGACGAGGTCGTCGACCGCGCACAGGCCGCGATCTACGACGTCACCGAGCGCCGCACGAGCGAGGACTACGTGGCGCTGGAGGACCTGCTCCAGCCGACCATGGACGAGATCGACGCGATCGCCTCGCGCGGCGGCCAGTCCCAGGGCATCCCGACCGGCTTCGCCGACTTCGACGAGCTGACCAACGGCCTGCACCCCGGCCAGATGATCATCGTCGCGGCCCGGCCCGGTGTCGGTAAGTCGACTTTGGGGCTGGACTTCGTCCGCTCGGCGTCCATCAAACACGGCCTCACCAGCGTCATCTTCTCGCTGGAAATGAGCCGCACCGAGATCGTGATGCGCATGCTGTCGGCCGAGGCGAAAATCCGCCTCGCCGACATGCGCGGCGGCAAGATGTCCGACGACGACTGGACGCGGCTGGCCCGCCGGATGAGCGAGGTGTCCGAGGCCCCGCTGTTCGTCGACGACTCGCCGAACATGACGATGATGGAGATCCGCGCGAAGGCCCGCCGGCTCAAGCAGCGGCACGACCTGAAGCTCGTGGTCGTCGACTATCTGCAGCTGATGACGTCCGGCAAGCGCGTCGAATCGCGGCAGCAGGAAGTGTCGGAGTTCTCCCGTCAGCTGAAGCTGCTGGCGAAGGAGATCGAAGTGCCGGTGATCGCGATCTCCCAGCTGAACCGTGGTCCGGAACAACGAACCGACAAGAAGCCGATGCTGTCCGACCTGCGTGAATCCGGTTCACTGGAGCAGGACGCGGACATCGTCATCCTGATCAACCGCCCGGACGCCTGGGAACGCGACGACCCGCGCGCTGGCGAGGCCGACCTGATCCTGGCGAAGCACCGTGCCGGTCCGACGAGCACGATCGTGGTCGCCCACCAGCTGCACTACAGCCGGTTCGCCGATCTGGCCCACGACTGACCGCGACCCGCCGCTGCGCAAACACGCTTTCCGAGGACGTTCAAGGCTTGGTGTGGCCGACCCGTCACTTCCGGCGCAAGGAGGCTACCCGTGGCACATGACCTCGGTCAGGCTCGCGAAGCTTTTCTTGCCGTGGCCGGCCGCGATTGCCTCTGCCGTTAGGGACTCGATCAGTCGCGGCAACCTCGTGTCCAGCCCGCGCTCCTCGCTGGCCTGGATGAGGTGGCGCATCAGCGGATAGTCCAGTTCGAGCCACTCCTCGTCGCCCGGGTAGTCGCCGCGGTCGAGCTGGGTGGCGTAGCCCTTGATGACGTCCACGACGGTGCCGCTCAACCACCGGGTGAGCATCGGTGTGAACGATTCCGCTTGGACCTCGGCGGTTCTGAGGAGCGTGGCCGTCTGCAGGTACCCGACAAGCGTCGCCCAAGCGAAATTCAGCATCGCCACGTCGTAGAGCGCCGCGGTGCCCGCGTCCGGGCCGAGGTAGGTCGCCGCGCCTAACCGGGCGAGCACGCCTTCGTTGCGTTGGAAGACCTCGGCCGAGCCGCTGTAGACCAACACGGTCTCCGGGTTGCCGACGTGTTCGGGGTGGGCCATCAGCGCGCCGTCGAGGTACTTCGCACTCATCGCGGCGAACCGGGCCGCCGCTTCCTGTGCCTCCGCGCTCGTCCCGGAGGTGAGGTTGACGATGTCCTGTCCGGCCAGGAGCTTTTCGTGCCGGTCGAGCAGGTCCGTTAGGCCGTCGTAGTCGTCAAGGCACAACACCACGAGTGCCGGCTCGGCTAGCACCTCGTGAAGGGACGTCGTCTCCGCCGCGGTCGGGGACCACACGAGGGCCGGGTCCAGCACCTTGGCCAGCGCGAGCGCTCGGACGTTCCCGCCGATCATGACCATCGGCATGGCGGGCAATGGCGATGTCATCGGCCCTCCCCTCATCGCTACCTACACAATGTAGCCTACATTATGTAGGTATTGTCTGCCGGGAGTTTCCGCGCAGCACACCCACCACCGCGCTGGTCGCCGTCGCCACCGCGTGGGCCGCGGAGAACTCCTCCTCGGCGGCCGCTCGGGCAAGCGATTCCACTATCCCGAGGATCGCCGTCAACAGCGCCAGGTCAGCATCCGCGGACAGCGACACGAACGGCTCCAGCGCGGTGCGGAACTCCTCAACGTAGAACCGCCGCGACTGCCGCAGGAACTGCCCGGTCTCCGGACTGCCAAGCAGTGCTGCCTGCACCTCGCCGCACTCCCTGCCTGCGGCCAGCACACCTTCGACATACGCAGCAGCGAGTACCGAGACCACTTCATCCAGCGACCGGGCTTGTCCCGGTGACACCTGACGGATAGTCCGCACGATCTGCTCGTCGTAGTCCCGGTACAACGCCATCAGCAGCCCCTCGCGGCTGCTGAAATGGTCGTAGACGACCGGTCGGGACACCCCTGCGCGCTCAGCCAGCCGGACCAGCGTCAATGCGTTGGCACCCTCGAACCGGACAATCTCGAAGGCGGTCCGCATCAACTGCGTCCGCCGCTCCGACCGGCTCATCCTGCCGGTCCTCGGCCGCTCCGGCACCATCTCGCCGCCCATCACCCCAGGCTACGGCCCAACGCATCCCCTCACCGGCCTGCCGACTCGACGCAAGAGGGCACCAACCCGTCGACCCGCGACACGGTGCGACAGCCGGGTCGCGGAAGTACTGCTTCAGTCGCCCAGCTTGACTGCGCGGCGTACGTCATCGGCGTAGGCCTTCGGCTGTTCCCAGGCCGCGAAGTGGCCACCGGCGGGGTGTTGCACGTAGTCGCGGATGTTCAGGAACGCCTCGGCGTAGCTTCGCGGCTCCGGTTTGGTGTCGTGCGGGAACACCGACAGCAAGGTCGGCGTATCGATCCGGTCGGGGATGGTGGCTGGTTCGGCGTAGGTGGCGAAAGAGGTGCCGATCGTGCCGGTGACCCAATAGGCGGTGACCCAGGTGAGAAGCTCGTCCGGAGTGAAGACCGGGCCGTCGGACCAGGCCTGGAGTTTCTCGACGATCCACGCCGCGAGGCCGGCGGGTGAGTCGCCGAGGGCGACGGCGAGCGTGTTCGGCCGCGTCGACTGCTCCGCGATGTAGCCGCCTTCGGTCCGGAACCACTGCGCCGCTCGGCTGAGGTAGGCCGCCGCGTCGGGCGCGAGCTTCGCCGGGTCCGCGGTGAACGCGTGCTGCGGGGCGACGTTCGTGAGGTGCAGGGCAGCTACCCGGTCCGGGTGTTCGCTCGCGAGGACCTCCGCGACGGCGCCACCCACGTCGCCGCCGGACACCGTGTACCGCGAGTAGCCAAGCTGGTCGAGAGCATCCGCGACGATCTCGGCGATCCGGTTGACCGACATGCCGGGACTGGTGAGCGGAGCCGCGAACGGGAAGCCCGGCAGCGCGGGAACCACCACGTGCAGGTCCGCGAGCAAAGGCAGGACGCGCTCGAACCGCAACACCGAGTCCGGCCAGCCGTGCAGCAACACGACAACCGGGGCGTCGGGATCCGCGGACCGCTGGTGGATGACGTTCAGGTCGGCGTCGCCCGCCCGCACTGTCACCCAGGGGAACCCGCCGATGCGGCGCTCGTGCTCGCCCCAGTCGTACCCGTTCGCCCAGCGTTCGAGCAGTTCATCGAGGCGGGTGCCGCTGATGCCGCGCGTCCCGTCGTCACTCCACGGGGTCGTGACCCGCCGCGTCCGCCGGAGCCGTTCCCGCATCTCGTCGTTCATGTGTATCAGCGTACACATGATGTGTATGCTGATACACATGCCAGTTCGCGACGCGGCCGCCACGAAGCAGCGGATCCTGGAGCACGCGCAACGCCAGTTCGCCCGGCACGGATACGCCGCGATCACGGTCAAAGGCGTGGCCGACGCGGCCGGCGTGTCGCCCAACCTCATTACGCGCTACTTCGGCGGCAAGGACGGCCTTTTCCTAGCGGCAACCCGGGTGGAGATCCCGGTCTCCGACGTTTTCGACGGCGACCGTTCCACGCTGGGATCGCGCCTCGCGGCGAGCATCGTCCAGCGCTGGTTCGGTGCACCCGGGGAAGATCCGCTGCTAGTGCTGCAACGCGCATCCGGCGAACGCCCGGAGGCGGCGGAAGCGCTGGCCGCCTTCCTCGACGCGAACTCGCTGGAGAAGCTGCACCGCTACCTGCACGACAGCGGCATGGACGACGCGGAAGCCCGCAGCCGAGCCGAGGCGATCGACGCCTTCGTGCTCGGCGTCTCGACCCGCCGCCGGGTCCTGCGTTCCGAACTCGGCAACCCAGCCGATCTCGAGGCCTGGCTGAGCACCATCATCCAACGCCTCGCCGACGGGTGATGCACGACAGGAATTCCGCGAGGTAACCGTCAGGAACGACCGCCGGGTTGCCAGTGGTGCACCTCGATCGCCGCATAGCGTTTAGCGGTAAGGATTTCCCGCGCCGCACGCACGTCCGCGGCCTGCACCAGAGCCGCGGTGCCGAGCCAGGTGGTGCCGTCGTCTGACCACAGTGGACCGTAGGCGATCAAGGCCGCCGAGGAGGGTGGTTCGAGGTCGGCGGCGGGGCCGGAACCCAAGCCCAGCACCAAATACCGGTTTCCTGCCGCCAGATCTCCGGGGAATTCCCACATGGTGCGGCCGAGAGCGTTGTCCCAGCGGCGGATCAGCACGTCCCGGTAGGCACCGGCCTGGTAATTCGGTTCGGCGAAAGCGAATTCGCGGGCCGCGGCGGCGTCCGGGAGGTCGACGATGTGCACGCTGCCGGTGGGGACCTCGCCGTCCATGGTCGGGCCGCGGGCGATCAGTTCGGCGGCGTAACCGTCCATATAGGACCAATGTGGCTCGACCAGCTCGGCGCGCAACGCGGCGGAGCCGGGGCGGTCCCGGTGGTAGCAGAAGAACTTCACCGGGCGAGTCTGCCGCACCCCGCGGACTGCCGGGTGCGAATTCGCCAAGACCGGCGTACGGTAGTAGTTGAAGTTTCAAACACTTGGAGGCAGTCATGGCGACCCGCACCCCGGTCCTGTACCTGAGCCACGGGGCGCCGCCGCTCGCCGACGACGCGACGTGGACCCGGCAGCTCGCGGAATGGTCCGCTGACCTGGCGAAACCTCGCGCCATCCTGGTCGTCTCGGCGCATTGGGAGGAGGCTCCGCTGACGCTCGGGGCCACCACGACGGTCCCGCTGGTCTACGACTTCTGGGGCTTCCCCGAGCGCTACTACCAGGTCAAATACGCCGCGCCCGGCGCGCCGGAGCTGGCCGCGCGGGTGCGCAAGCTGCTGCATTCGACCGCGACCCCGGTGCACGACGCCCCGGACCGCGGCCTTGACCACGGCGCGTACGTCCCGCTGGTCGAGATGTTCCCCGATGCCGACGTTCCGGTGCTGCAGATCTCCATGCCCTCGCTCGACCCGCGGGCGCTCTACGACCTCGGCCGCAAGCTCGCGCCGCTGCGCGACGAGGGCGTGCTGATCATCGGCAGCGGCTTCTTCACCCACAACCTCCG
Organism: Amycolatopsis sp. WGS_07; assembly: GCF_045278895.1. Classification (NCBI taxonomy): domain Bacteria; kingdom Bacillati; phylum Actinomycetota; class Actinomycetes; order Pseudonocardiales; family Pseudonocardiaceae; genus Amycolatopsis; species Amycolatopsis sp. WGS_07. The sequence continues at coordinate 2,794,631 of NZ_CP136053.1, forward strand.
CGCGATGCGGGAGGTGAACGGCTCCGACGGAACCCCGCCGGGATGGTCGGCCGAGTTCGACCACTGGGGCGACGAGATGCTGCGCGCCCGCGACCTCGACGCGCTGCTCGATTTCCAGCACAAGGCCCCGGCCGCCGCGATGGCGCATCCGCGGATCGAGCACTTCGCGCCGCTGTTCGTGTCGCTCGGCGCCAGCTCGGGCGAGGGCGACGGCCGCACGGTGATCGACGGCTTCTGGCACGGGCTGGCGAAGCGGTCGCTCGAATTTTCCTGACCCAGCACGCAAAACGGGCCCGGAAGCACGTGGCTTCCGGGCCCGTTCGGGGTTACCCCCGGCACGCTTCAGGCGAAGCGGTTCACTTCTTGAAGAAGCTGGTCACCTTCGCGGCCAGCTTCTGCAGCGCACCCAGCTGAGCGGTCGCGTCACCGGCACCCGGAGTGGTCGGCAGGGTCGTCGGGGCACCCGGAACGGCGGGCACCGCGGCGACGGCGGGCAGCTGGTTCAGCGTCGGCAGCGAGGTCTTCACCGGCAGCTGAGCGGGAACGCCCGGAACGTCCGCACGCTCGGCACCCGCACCCGGCAGGGCCGGAACGCCCGGCAGACCCGGAACCGACGGGGCCGTCGGCAGGGTGATGCCGTGCTGCAGCCCGGACACCGAAGGCAGCACCGAAGCGCCCTTCAGCTGGTTCAGCTGACCGAGCCCGGACAGGCCGCTGACCTGCGGCACGTCGGCACGCTCGGCACCCGGCAGCGCCGGGGCGGGCAGCGTGGTGGCGGTGGGCAGACCCGACAGGCCCGGCAGCGCCGGAGCCGACGGCAGCGACGGCGCGGCCGAGGAGCCACCCGGCACGGCGGGCAGCGCGGGGAGCTGGTCAGCGCCCATCTCGCCGCCGATCGGCACGTCGATGATCGGGTCCTCATCGACATCGGTCGAGTTGGGGGCCTCGGCGGTGGCCACGCCGAGCACCTCCAGCGGCACGCCGTAGACCTGCACCAGCGCACCCAGCGGGTGGTAGAAGTCGAAGCCGGAGAGGCCTTCGCCGGTGCCGTCGGTGTTGGTCGCGTCGTCGCCGACGGTCACGTCGGTGACGTTGTCGCCGACCGCGTGCGACGTGCCGGCCGCGGCGACCCCGTCGCCGAAGACCTGCGCCACGGCCGGAACCGGGAAGTCGAGGATGTCGCCCGAGATCGAGCCCTCGGTGCCCGAGGTGGTGTCCTCGCCGGCGTCGGTGACGACGGTGTTGTTCATCGAGTCGCCCGAGGCCACGCCCGCCGCGGAGACCGCGTCGCCGAAGACCTGCGCGACCGGAGCGGCGTCCGCGCCGACGATGTCGCCCGCGACCGCGCCGCCGTCACCGTTGGTGTCGGCGTCGCCGCCCGCGGTGGAGGTGACGTCGTTGGTGGCGGTGCCGTGGCCGAGCGCACCCCCGGCGACCCCGTCGCCGAAGATCGTGCCCGCACCGGCGATCGGAGCCTTGACGATGTTGCCGGCGAGCGCGCCGTCCTTGCCGTCGGCGCTGGCGTCGCCGCCCGCGGACGAGTCGGTCAGGTTGTCCGCCGTGCCGGTGCCGATGCCGGCCACCGAGCCGCCGACGCCGTGGCCCTGCACCGGCAGCGAGACCGGAGCCTCGACGAGGTTGCCCGCGCCAGCGCCCTGCGCGCCGGTCGCGTGCACGTCGCCGCCCGCGGTGGAGGTGGTGTCGTTGCTGGACTTGCCGTGGCCCTGTCCGACGAACGACGCACCGGTGCCGAACACCTGCACCGGCAGGGAAGCCGGGACGGTGCCGAGGTTCGAGCTGAGGAAGCCGTTGTCGTCAGCGGTGTTGCCGCCGCCGCCCGCCTTCACGACCTTGGTCTCGGAGCCGTCGGCCGAGCCCTGCCCGATGAACGAACCGCCAACGCCGAACACCTCGGCCGGAGCGGCGACCGGGACCTGCACGATGTTGCCCGAGCCGGACGAGTCGTTGCCCTGGCTGCCGTCGTAGTTGCCGGCGGTCACGGTCTTGGTCTCGGTCGAGGTGCCCGAGGCCTGGCCGATGTGGCTGCCGCCGATGCCGTGCACCTCGGGGGCGCCCGCGATCTGGCTGTTGACGATGTTGCCGGTCAGCGTGGAGCCGTTGCCGCGGGTGTAGCTGCCGTCGCCGGAGGTCGCGGTGGTGGTGTTGTCGCAGTTGGCGACCGCGCGGCCGATGTAGGTGCCGCCCACGCCGCAAGCCTCGACCGGGAGCGCCACGGCCGGGTCGACCACGTTCGCCGAACCGGCGGCGTCGTTGCCGCTGGTCTCCACGAAGCCGCCGGACTCGGCGGTGGTCTCGTGGGTGGAGCTGCTCTGGCGGCCGGCTTCCGTACCGGTGTCGGCGTTGCCGATCCACGAAGCGGCGACGGACGCGACGTTCGCGACCGGGCTCGCCTGCGCGGCGGCGGCGTTCCCGGACAGGAACGACTCGTCGCCGTTGCTCTCGATGTAGGTCGGGATGTGGTTCAGCTTGCCGGTGCGGGTGTCGCCCGCCTTGGCGTCGGCCGAGGAGCTGGACACGGAGTCCGCGTCCGAGCCCCACGCGCCGGCGGCGTTGCCGTTGAACTTCACCGGCAGCGCGATCGGCGCGCCGACCACGTTGCCGCTGCCCGCGGCGCCCTTGCCGTCCGAGGCCATCGAGCCGCCGGAGGTGGCGGTGGTGTCGGCGGTGTAGTCGCTGTAGGCGTTGCCGAGGATCCAGGACGCGGCGTTGCCGGTCACCTGGACCGGGGTCGCGAACTGGCCGCCGACGACGTTGCCGGACAGGCCGGAGCCCTCGCCGGTGGTGTCGATGTTGCCGGTCTCGGTGGTGCTCTGGTGCGCCGAACCGCCCTTGACCGCACCGCTGCCGCCGGCCAGGCCGACGCCGTTGCCCGCGATCTGCACCGGGAGCGCGTAGTCGAGCGCCACGACGTTGCCCGCGATGCCGGAGTGCTTGCCGTCGGTCGCGATGTCCTGGTTGTGGTTGTACGTCTGGTCGTGCGAGGTGCCGTCGACGTGCGCGTCGCCGATGACGCCGACCGCGTTGTCCACGACCTGGATCGGGACGACCACGTCACCGCTGACCTTGTTGCCCTTGAACGCGTCGTTCGTCGGCGTGATCTGCCGCGGCGCGTCGGTCTTCGGGAGGCTGCCGGTCAGGTTGCCCGCGGAGCCGGCGGGCGTCTTCGCGGAAGCGAGCGCCTCCTTCGCGGCCGAGGTGACGGGCTTGGTGCTGATCTCGTTCTTGACCGCCGGGAGGTCGGCCTGGCCGAGCGGCGTGCCGATGGCGTTGTTCGACGTGTCGACCGGAACGGTGACGTTCAGGTCGAGCGGCGAGGCCGGGGTGTCCGGGTTGACGTTCTCGTCGGCCGAGGCGATGCCGGTGCCCAGCATCAGCAACCCACCCGTGACCAACGCGGTCTGGAGTCCGCGCTTTGCCCAGGTCTGCATGGGATTTTTCTCCTTCATATCGGGGTCCCTTGCGGGTTCGTGGCGGTGCGGAATGCACCGGGGAATGCGTGCGCGGAAATTGCGCAGCGCGCGAAAAACCCGCGGGATATCTGTCGATGACGGCGACGGCGCACAAAGGTGGCCGAGGGTGCGTCAAAGACCCCGCGGGGGAAGTGGATCAGTCAGGAGTGACGCCGGGCTGCTCGCCCGGGGTGCGCGGCGTGTGCGCGAGGCCGGTGCGGGTCGATCCCGCCACGGCGCTGTCGACGGCGTCGGTGACCCACGAGGGGACGCCGAAGTTCAGGCCGTCGAGGTGTCCGCCGGGCGCGGTGCTGCCACCGGCCGGCGAGTTCGGGATGGAGAGCGGCGCGGCCGGAAGCTGCGCCGGGGAGAACGGCGCGCCGGGCAGGCCGCGGTCGCCGTGGTGGCGCGACGGCAGCTCGGTGTCCGGCACCAGGTCGGTGGCCGGAGCGGCCATCGACGGGAAGACCGACTGCAGTGCGTCGGACGTGGTCATCGCGGCGGCGCCGAGGTTTTGCTCCGCCTCGGCGGGCTGCTCGGGGATGCCCGGCGCGGGCAGCTGCTCGGATCCGGACACTGGACCGGCGGGCAGCTTCGGCAGGTCGACCAGGTTCGCGGGAGCGCTCGGGTCGAGCAGATCCCACAGCTGCCGGCCGAAGTCCTGTGCGGCGGGCGGCGGGGTGGTCGCGTCGGCGATCACCTGGCGGGCGTCCTCCGGCTTGCGCGCGATGTGCTCGAGCGAGCCGAGCGTGCGCTGCACCGGCGAGACGACCGCGTGCTCGCCGAGATCGCTCACCGCCGTGCTGACCTTTCCGGCGGCCTCCTGGCCGCTGGCGAGGTCGTCCCGGTGCGGGACGCCGATCTGATCGAACGAGCAGGTGGGCCGCGACGCGCCTGGTTCAGACCACGTGGTGGCGCCCTGCCCGCACGACGAAAGTCCTTGCGCGGCACCGGCGACGTCGCCCGCGAAGCGGGACACGCCGTGGGTGACGTCGCCGATTCCGGCTGTCGTCGCGTCGGTGACCGGCGTGACGCTCGCACCGGGAGCGTCGGCGGTGTCGATGGTGTCCGCCGAAGCGGCGGACGAGGAGACGGTCCACGCGGCCGCGGTGGCCGCGAGTGCGCCGCCGACAACGAACAACGCACGCGACGCGAGACGGCCGAAGCGCGTCGCGCCCCGCCTCTCGTGCACAGCGTCGTTCGTCACAGGTGAATTCTCCTCGGGTAAAAATTGATTTCGGTTTTCGGCGGGAACGGCATAGTTCCGCGGTGGTGCAAAACCGAGACAACCAAATTTCTGGTCCGCCGCGCATCCTTGACACGGCTTGATGCCACCATCGTGTGAACAACACAGAGTGTGGCCGGGTCTCACGATGGGTCATCCCCGGAGAAGACGGCCGGTTACTCCAGAGTCGGTTCGCGCGGCACCGGCGAAGCGGTGATTCGCGCCCGCCGCTGGGCGATCCGCCCGGTTTTCGTCGACAGGGCCGATACGGTTGACCCCGTGAGCCAGCCTGGGCGCGGACACCGCGAACAACCGTCCCTTTCCGAACCAGTCGCCGACGTCACCGGCTTCATCCCGCGCGGCCTGCGCGTGTCCGCCGCGCTGTCGTGGCGGTTCATCGTGGTGATCGCCGCGCTGTACGCGGTGGTGTGGCTGCTGGGCTACCTGGCCTCGGTCGTCGTGCCGGTGTCGATCGCGCTGCTGCTTTCGGCGCTGCTGGCCCCCGCGGTGTCGCGGCTCGTGCAGATCCGCTTCCCGCGCGGGCTCGCCACCGCGATCGTGCTCGTGGCCGGGCTCGCCGTGCTCGGCGGGCTGCTGACGTTCGTGATCACCCAGTTCTCCAGCGGCCTTCCGGAACTGCAGCAGCAGCTGACCACGAGCCTCAACCAGATCAAGGACTGGCTGATCAACGGTCCGCTGCACCTGCGCCAGGAGCAGATCCAGGACTTCATCAACCAGGCCATCGGCTTCCTGCAGAACAACCAGGCGTCGATCACCACCACCGCGCTGACCACCGCGGGCACCGTCGGCGAGATCCTCACCGGCTTCGTGCTGACGCTGTTCGTCACGATCTTCTTCCTCGCCGGCGGCGACGGCATCTGGTCGTTCCTGGTGCGCGGCGTGCCGCAGCGCGTGCGCACCCGGGTCGACGTGGCCGGACGGCGCGGGTTCGCGTCGCTGGTCAGCTACATCCGCGCGACGGCCGCGGTGGCCGTGGTCGACGCGGTCGGCATCGGCATCGGGCTGTGGATCGTCGGCGTTCCGCTGGTGATCCCGCTGGCGACGCTGGTGTTCCTCGGCGCGTTCATCCCGATCATCGGCGCGCTGATCACCGGCGGCGTCGCGGTGCTGATCGCGCTCGTGTCCAAGGGCATCATCGGCGCGGTGATCGTGCTGGCCATCGTGGTCGGCGTGATGCAGCTGGAAAGCCACGTGCTGCAGCCGCTGCTGCTCGGCCGCGCGGTGCGGCTGCACCCGCTCGCGGTGGTGCTCGCGATCGCCATCGGACTGGTCGCCGCCGGGATCGCGGGCGCGCTGCTCGCGGTGCCGCTGCTGGCCGTGCTCAACTCCGGGGTCCGGTCGCTGCTGCACGAACACGATCCCGATCCGGCGACGGTCGACGCGCTGCACAGCCAGGCCGCGAACCCGAACGACAACCCCAAAGACTCCGGCGACGACAAGGACGCCGAGTCCGGCGAAGACGAGAAGTGAGCGTTCGTTCCACCCGGGATCCGGCGACGCCGCTGTGGCGCGGCGTCGTGGTGCTGCGTGTCGTCACGTGGCTGTTCGCGCTGGCAGTGGTGATCGCGCACCACACGGACTTTCAACGGCCGTGGCTGGCGTGGCTCGTCGTCGGCGTGATGGGCGCGTGGTCTGTCGTGTCGAGTCTCGCGTACATGCGCGAGAGCGGACGGCATCGCTGGCTGGTGATTTTCGACGTCGTACTCACCACGGCGCTCATGCTCACGTCGCCGTGGATCCTGTCGGACGCTCAGTACGACGCTGCTTCGCCGTTGATCACCACAGTGTGGGCAGCGGGCGGACCCCTCGCGGCGGCAACGCGCTTCGGTGCGCGCGGCGGCGTAGTGGCGGGCCTCGTGGTGGCAGTCGGTACGGGAATCGCGCGCGAGAAGGTCGATCTCGACGTCGTCCGCGACGGTGTGCTGCTGTGCGCGAGCAGTCTCCTTGTCGGCATGGCCGCGACGCTCGCGCGTAGCTCCGCCGAAGCACTCGCGCGCGCACTTCGCACCGAAGCAGCGACAGCCGAGCGTGAACGCCTCGCGCGCTCGATTCACGACAGCGTGCTTCAGGTGCTCGCGCGCGTACGGCGTCGCGGTCTCGAAGTAGGCGGCGAAGCAGCCGAGCTGGCGCGGCTCGCGGGGGAGCAGGAGATCGCGTTGCGCGCGTTGGTGAGCAGCGAGCCAGCGCGGTCCGGCGACACCGCGGATCTCCGTTCGGCACTGCAACTACTGGCGACCACGTCGGTGCAGGTGTCGACCCCGGCCGGCACCGTGGACCTGCCCGCGCACGTGACCGAGGAACTCGTCGCGGTCACCCGCGAGGCGCTGGCCAACGTGGAGAAACACGCTGGTCCGGATGCGCATGCCTGGGTGTTGCTGGAGGATCTCGGCGGCGAGGTCGTGGTGAGCATCCGCGACGACGGCCCTGGCATCGAGGGCGGCAGGCTGGAACGGGCGGCCGCCGAGGGCCGTCTCGGGGTAGTGAAGTCGATTCGCGGCCGGGTGGCCGACCTCGGCGGGACCGCGGTGCTGGACAGCGGCCCCGGCCGGGGCACGGAGTGGGAAGTGCGGGTGCCAGCCACGATGAGGGACGGACGATGACGGAACGGACGATCTCCGTGATGGTGGTCGACGACCACCCGATCTGGCGCGACGGCGTGGCCCGCGACCTCAGCGAGAACGGGTTCGAGGTGGCCGCGACCGCCCCGGACGCCCCGGCGGCGATCCGGATCGCGCGCGCGGTGCGGCCGGACGTGGTGCTGATGGACCTGAACCTCGGCGGCACGTCCGGGGTCGAGGCGACCCGCGAGATCACCACGGCCGCGCCGGACACGCGGGTGCTGGTGCTCTCGGCCAGCGGCGAGCACAGCGACGTGCTGGAAGCGGTGAAGGCGGGCGCGTCGGGCTACCTGGTGAAATCGGCGTCCGCGGCGGAACTGGTGGACGCGGTGCGCCGCACGGCCGACGGCGATCCGGTGTTCACCGCCGGGCTGGCCGGCCTGGTGCTCGGCGAGTACCGCCGGATGGCCGACGCCCCGGAGGGCGCGCCGGAGCCGCCGCGGCTCACCGACCGGGAGACCGACGTGCTCCGGCTGGTCGCGAAGGGGCTGACCGCCAGGCAGATCGCGGAGCGGCTGGTGCTGTCGCACCGGACGGTGGAGAACCACGTGCAGTCGACGTTGCGGAAGCTCCAGCTGCACAACCGGGTCGAGCTGGCGAGGTACGCGATCGAGCACGGGCTGGACGAGGACTGACCTCAGGAAGTCGCGACCCCGGCCTCCTGCTGCGCTGAGGCGAGTTTCGCCTTCCCCAGCCGCCACCCCGGTTCCCCCGGATGCCACGCCGCGACGGCCTCGTCGTCCAGGACCAGGTCGCCAGCTTCGGTCCACTCCAGGCCGGAGTGCTTCAGGTTCTTCGTCGAATACGGCATCGACGGAGCCTGCTGCCAGGTGCCGTCGCGCAGGTTCAACAGCCACAGGTCCCGGGTCTGCGTGCCGGTTCCGGCAAACGACGGAGTGCCGAAATCGACCACCGCGATGCCACCGTCTCGGTTGGGCAGCACGTACGGATGGGGCTCCGGCACCGGCAGGGTCACCGGTTTCCGCGCTCCGCTGCGCAGGTCGAGCACGGTCAGATCGGTCAGTCCGCCGAGGACCAGCCGGTCGCCGGCCGCGGCGAGAATGCGCGGCGACTGGTGCACGGTCCGTCCGGTGGCCGGGTCGATCAGCACGTCGACCGTGTCCGCGGTGCCGCTGCCGACGGTGATCAGCAACCCGCGCGACGTCTCGACCCGGACGCTCGTGCGGCACGACGCCACCGTGCCCCGGCCGAAGGAGACGCCGGTGAGCGCGACGTGCTCCAACCGGCAGAGGTCCGGGCTGTCCTCGCGGATCAGCCACACGCTGGTGCCGTCCGCACCCGGTGCCGCGCTCACCGCTTTGCCGAGCGACCGCGGGGTCGAAAGGCCCAGGTAGACATACACTTCCGCCGGTTCGCAGCCGGACGCCTGACAGGGCGGCGCGGTCAGCACGACCGGGGTGTGACCGGCGCGCAGCACCGACACCACCCGTTGCCCGCCGGGAACCCCGGGCAGCGTTCCGCGCACGCCCGAGTCGGCGTCGAACACCGTCGGCGGGGACGTGGCCAGCAGCAGCTCCACGCCGATCCCGCCGGTGGCGACGCGACCGTCGAGGCCGGTCGGCGGCGGGGTGGTCGGCTTCGGCCGGACCGACGACGTAGCCGGAGCGGGTGTGGGAGCCTCGCCCGTGCATGCGCTCAGCAGACAGCAGGCCGCGACCAGGGCGACCGACGCGCGGAATACGGGACCGTTCAGGGTTTTTCCCCGATCTGCCAGCGGAAATCGAGTTCTACCATCGAACCCATGGCCGAGGAAGAGACGACCGCCGCGCAGCCCGCGACCGAGACCAAGCCGTTGACCGCGCGCGACATCCGGGTGTCCGACGACGAGCGCGAACACGTGGTCGGGGTGCTGCAGAAAGCCATCGGGCAGGGGATGCTCACCCTCGACGAGTTCACCGAACGCACTGATCAGGCGCTCGCGGCGCGCACCAGGGGCGATCTCAACGCCGTCCTCGCCGACCTGCCGGGCCTGGTGCACCCTGGCGCGGCTCCGCAGTACTCGCCGCTGCCCGACCCGCCCGGCTACGGCCCGAACCCCGGGCTCGGCCAGCGGCTCGAACTCAACGCCAAGTACTCGTCACTGCAGCGCAGCGGCCCGTGGCAGGTGCCGGCCGCGATGGTGGTGCGCAACAAGTACGGCAGCACCAAGCTCGACTTCACCGAGGCGCGCGTCGCGACCCCGGTGGTGCAGATCGAACTCGACTCGAAGTGGGGTTCGGTCGAGCTGATCCTCCCGCAGCACGCGGCGGTGGACTACAACGCGATCACCGAGATCAAGTTCGGCTCGCTCGACGACAAGACCGGCAGCAACGGCCGCGCGGGGACCCCGCGCTACGTGCTGACCGGCCGCATCCACGGAGGCTCGCTGGTCATCCGCCACCCTCGGCGGGGCATCTTCGGCTGACCAGCGGCAGGCGCCGGATCCGGTACCCCATCTCTCGCCCGGATCCGGCGTCCCCTTACGCCGAAAGCGCGTCCGCGACCGCCTTGCGCGCCGAGGCCGGATCGGCGGTGGCGAGCGCCGCCGCCGCGATCTCGCTCGCCCGTTCCCGCGACACCGTCGCCAGGCTCGCGCCGACCGCCCGGATCGCCGGGGCGTTCATCGACAGGCTGGTCAGGCCGAGACCGGCCAGCACCAGCGCGAGCCGAGGGTCGGCCGCCGCCTCGCCGCACACGCCCGCCGGTTTGCCGGTCGCCTCCGCCGCGTCGCCAATCAGCTTGAGCAGGCGCAGCAAACCGGGCTGCCACGGGTCGTTCAGCTTCGCGACCGCGCCGAGCTGACGGTCGGCGGCGAAGGTGTACTGGGCAAGGTCGTTGGTGCCGACTGACACGAAATCGACCACTCCGAGGATTTCCCGCGCCAGCACTGCGGCGGCGGGAATCTCGATCATCACGCCCGCGCGCGCGATCCCGGCGGCGCGCACGCGCTCGGCGAACCACGCGGCTTCCTCGACGGTGCCGACCATCGGGGCCATCACCGAAACCTCCGCGCCGGAATCCTCCGCCGCGCCCGCGATGGCTTCGAGCTGCCGGTCGAGCACCTCGGGCCGGTCGAACGCGATCCGCAGGCCGCGGACGCCGAGCGCCGGGTTGGGTTCGTCGTCCGGGGACAGGAAGGCGAGCGGTTTGTCCGCGCCCGCGTCCAGCGTGCGCACGATGACCGGCTTGCCGCGGAACGGCGAAAGCACTGCGGCATAAGCTTTTCGCTGCTCTTCGACGGTCGGCTCGGCCGGTGCGTCGAGGTAGCAGAATTCGGTGCGGAACAGTCCGACGCCCTCGGCGCCCGCGTCCGCGGCGGCCTGCGCGTCGGCCGGGGAGCCGACGTTGCCGTACACCTTCACCCGATGTCCGTCGGACAGCTCGCCGACGCCGTTCCACTCGGCCGGGCCGGAAGCGGCGGCGGTGACGATCGGCGCGGACGCGTCGACTGCTTCGATCACCCCGGTGTCGCCGTCCACCGACAGCGCCTTCGCGTCGGAAGCCAGCAGACCGCGCACCGCGACGACGGCCGGAATTCCCAGCGCCCGCGCGAGAATCGCGGTGTGGCTCGTCGGGCCGCCTTCCTCGGTGACCAGCGCGAGCACCTTCGCCGGGTCGAGCCCCGCGGTGTCGGCGGGCGCGAGGTCGCGGGCGACGAGCACGCTCGGCGACGTCAGCTCGGGCACCCCGGGCGGGGCGACGCCGAGCAGTTCGGCGACGAGCCGGTCGCGCACGTCACGGACGTCGCGGACCCGCTCGGCCATGTACCCGCCAGCCGCCGCCAACGCGTCGGCGAAGCCCTCGGCGGCCTGGTAGACGGCGCGGGCCGCGGGTAGGTTCCGCGCCGTCACCAGCTGTTGAGCCTGAGCGGCGAGCGCCGGGTCGGCGGCCATCGCGGCGGTCGTGATGAGGATCGTCGCGGCCTCGCCGGTCGCGGCCTCGGCCTGCGCTTCCAGCCGCGCGGCGACTGCCTGCGCGGCGGGTTCGATCCGGGCCGCTTCCGCCGCCGGATCGTCCGGCGCGGGCGTGCTCGCGGGTTCCCCGAGCGGCTCGGCGACCCGCACGACGGGTCCGCTCGCGCGTCCGGGGCTCACCGCGACCCCGGTCAGCGAGGAACCGGAAGCGGACTCGGCCGGAGCGGCAGCACTCTCAGACATGGTCTAGACCATAGCTCACGTAGACGGCGATCTCCCGGGGCGCCGCACCCGTTTCCCGATTTCGCACCCGTTCGACCACCGGACGGACCTCCTCGTGCCACCAGGCGCTGGCCAGTTCCGCGCGGTCGCGGAGCACCCGGCCCCGCAAAGTCTGCCGGAAACCCCAGGCCTCCGCCGAGTCCGCGAGCCGGAACCAGTCCGCGGGGTCGTCCAGCCACAGGTCGGTCCGGTCCGCGTCAGGGAGTGGGACGCGTTCCAGGAACATCCGCTCGGCCTTCTTCGACGGCAGGTCCGCCAGCGTCAGACAACGCATCGCGAACGCGACCGTGCACACCGATCGCACGTCGGCCAGGATTTTCTCCGCACCACGCGCTCTGGCCAGCGCGATCCGGTGGTGCCCGTCCTCCACGAAGTACATGTCGCCCAGCCGCACGAGCCGCACTGGCGGCAACTCCCCGACGGCGTCGGCGATCGCCCGCCAGCGGTCGCGCAGGGCGCGGTTGCGGGGCCGGAACAGCCGGTCGAAGTCCTCGGCGCGGGCGAGCGACCCCACCACTCCGTCGACTGGCACGGACCGCAATCCCTCGTAGGTTTCCGCCGTCCGGCCCAGCGCGGCGAGGGTTTCGTCGAGCGGCATCAACGCCAGCGGATCACGCCGCCGCGCCGCCTTCCGCAACCGGGTCGCGTACCCCTGCCACCACGCCGAACCGAACGAATCGCCCACGTGATCCACAACACGTCGCGGGCGCGGCTCATTCCAGCTCGGCGGCGGTCGGATACGACGGCTGGGCACCGTGCCTGGTCACGGTCACCGCGGCCACCTTCACCGCCCGGTTGGCGGCTTCGACCAGGTCAGCACCGTCGGCGAGCGCGGCCGCCAAGGCACCGGCGAACGCGTCGCCCGCTCCGGTGGTGTCGACCGCGGCCACCTTCGGCGACTCGACGGTTGTCGACTTATCGCCCTCGATCACCGCCGCACCCTTGGCCCCGAGCGTCACGACCGCCGCGCGCGGGCCGAGTTCGAGCAGCTTGCGTGGATCCGCGTCGTCCGCGCCGAGCAGATAGGCGGCCTCATGCTCGTTGACCAGCAAAACATCGAGCGCGGCCAGCGTTTCCGCCGAGACCTCGGCCGCTGGGGAGAGGTTCAGCAGCACCCGCACCCCTTTTTCGCGCGCCCGCACTACCGCGCGTTCGACAGTCGGCAGCGGCACTTCCAGCGACGCGACGAGCACGCGGACGCCGTCCAGCGCCTCGTCGGTGATGTCGCCGGGTTCCAGCGCGGAGTTCGCACCGGGGGAGACGAGGATTGAGTTTTCCCCATCCGGAGTGACCGTGATGTAAGCGATTCCGGTGGGCCGCTCAACTGTCCGCACGAATTGCGTATCAACACCCGCGTCAGACAACGAATCGCGCAGCATTCGACCGTATGGATCGTCGCCGACCGCGCCGAGCAGCGCGACGTCCGCGCCGAGCTTTCCCGCCGCGACCGCGGTATTCGCCCCTTTGCCGCCGGGAGACAACGCGGTGTCGCCGCCCAGCACCGTCTCGCCGCCGCCGGGGCGACGGTCGACCGGCACCACCAAATCGGCATTCGCGGAGCCGACTACCAGTACCGCAGCACTCATGGCCGCCACTCTGCCACGGCCCGTCCTTTCCGCCATCTGTGCCCGAAAGTGAAAGCGTTTGTAACTTTCTCGGCGCTCAGTGCGACAATCAGGCGGAACAGCGGCTGTCCGTCACTCGATCGGGGGATCCGTATCCCCCGGGCGTCACTTCTGCGACGGGCTTCGCTCTTCTTCGAGCGTCACCGGACTTGAGCCGATGACGTTGCCCCGACCGGAAGCGCACCGGAGAGGGCATCGGGTCGCCGGCGCCGATCACGTAGCCCCCCGAGTGATCGGCGTCGGCGGCGCCCCGATTCGCGCGCCAGGCCCTAAATCGGTGTCCAGACCACCTAGACTGCCCAGATGAGCAGCCCCACACGCAGGGGTCGCGCGCGAGCGGCTACCGAATCCGACATCCGCCGGACCGCGCGGAAACTGCTGGTAGGCCAGGGCCCGGAAGCCGTCACGCTGCGAGCCATCGCCCGAGAGCTTGGCATCACCGCACCAGCTCTCTACCGCTATTACGAATCTCGCGACGACCTGCTGGAGAGCCTCCGGCTCGACGTCTGCACCGATCTCGCCGCCGAAATCGCCGAGGACATCGCGGAGCTGAAGGACGAGGGCCTGCTGCAGCTGTTCCAGATCTGCAAAGGGTTCCGCCGCTGGGCGCTGACCCACACCAAGGAGTTCACCCTGGTGTTCGCGTCGCCGACCGGGGCCACCGGCACCGCGACCGGCAGCGCGCTGCGCAGGCTCGACGAGCCGTTCGGCCGGATCTTCCTTGCCGCGGCGGGCCACGTGCTCGCCCAGCACGACCTGGTCATGCCGCCCAACGACGTGGTCCCGCCCGAACTCCGCGACGACCTCACCGCGTTCCAGGAAGACCTGCTCACGGTGCTCAAGGAGTCCGGGCGGGAGATCCCGGCGGAGAAGCTGGACCTCGGGCTCACGTACCTGATGATCACCTTCTGGGCGCGGCTCTACGGCCACGTGACCCTCGAGGTGTTCGGCAACTACCCGATCCCGGTGTCCAAGCCGGACGTCCTGTTCGAGGCCATGCTCACCGACCTCGCCCGGGACGTCGGCCTCTACCGCGACTGAGCCGGCTAGGCCGCGTGCCCGCCGTCGACCGAAATGATCGAGGCGGTCAGGTAGGCGCTGGCGGGCGAGGCGAGGAACGCGACCGTGTCAGCCACCTCCTCGGGCTTGCCGTACCGGCCGACCGCGGTCATGGACGCCTGGTCCGCGGCGTACGGGCCGTCGGCCGGGTTCATGTCGGTGTCGGTGGGTCCCGGGTGGACCAGGTTCACCGTCACGCCGTTCGGAGCCAGTTCGCGGGCCAGCGCCTTGGTCAGCCCGACCATCGCGGACTTGCTGACCGCGTACAGCACCATCCCCGGCCCCGGCACGCGATCGGTCACGCAGCTGCCGATCGTGATCACCCGGCCGCCTTCGCGCAGATGCGCGGCGGCGGCCTTGGTCGCGGCCAGCACGCCGCGCACGTTCACCGCCAGCACGCGGTCGACGTCGTCCATCCCGGTCTGCTCCAGCGGCCCGACGAAGCCGACGCCCGCGTTGTTGACCAGCACGTCCAGCCGCCCGAACTCGGCGACCGCAGCTTCCACGGCAGCTTCTACCGCCGCCGAATCCGCGCTGTCGGCACCCACCGCGAGCGCACGCCGGCCAAGCGCCTTGATCCGGTCGACCACTTCCGCCGCCTGTTCGGCGTTCACCGCGTAGGTGAGCACCACATCCGCCCCAGCCTCGGCGAGCCGCAGTGCCGTCGCCGCACCGATTCCGCGGCTCCCACCAGTCACCAGCGCCACTTTGCCGTCGAGGTTCATGTCCGTCCTTTCCGTTTGTTTCGCTTTCAACCATCGAAGCGCCGAACGGCGGGCGAAGCTGGCGTCTTTCGGTCGTGGCGGTTCGATTCCGCACCCGGGCGGCCACGGCGTGTGACAAACTCCTGCCAGCGGGAAAACGGGGAGGGGGACGGGTTGCTGCACGTCCAAGAGCTGGTGAAGGTCTACAGCCAACGCCGGGTGGTCGACACCGTGTCGTTCAGCCTGCGGCCGGGCACGGTGACCGCGTTCCTCGGACCGAACGGCGCCGGGAAATCGACCACGCTGCGGATGATCTGCGGTCTGACCACGCCGACGTCCGGCACCGCGACCATCGCCGGCCGCCGCTTCGGCGAGTGGCCCAACCCGGCGCACGTCGCGGGCGTGCTGCTCGACGCGTCCGCCGTGCACCCCGGCCGCACCGGCAGGCATCATCTGCGCAACGCCGCGAAACTGATGCGGCTGCCCGCCGCACGGGTGGACCAGGTGCTCGGGCAGGTCGGCCTCTCCGACGCGGCGAACCGGCGGATCGGCAAGTACAGCCTCGGCATGCGGCAGCGGCTCGGCATCGCGCAGGCGCTGCTGTGCGATCCGCCGGTGCTGATCCTCGACGAACCGATCAACGGCCTTGACCCGGACGGAATCCGCTCCACCAGGCAGTTGCTGCGCGGGTACGCCCAGCGCGGCGGCACCGTGCTGTTGTCAAGCCACGTGCTGTCCGAAGTGGACCAGACCGCGGACCGCGTGGTGATGATCGGCCAGGGCCGCGTCGTCGCCGACGGTCCGCTGGAAAGCTTCGCCGGACCGGCCCGCACGCTCATCCGCACCGCCGACCTGCCCCGGCTGACCTCCGCGCTGCACAACGCCAGACTCGAGCTGCGCCAGACCAGCGCGGACGGGGTGTCCGTCGCCGCCCCGATGAAACAGGTGTCCGACCTCGCGTTCGCCGCCCGCGTGCAGGTGCTGGAGCTGCGCGAGGAACAGCAGAATCTGGAAGAGCTTTTCTTCCGGCTCACCGGAGGAGCCCGATGATCCCGGCGCAGGCGCCCGCGTGGCAGGCCCCGGCACAGCGGCGCGCGTCGTTCGGCACCGTGGTGGGCGTCGAACTGCGGAAGATGACCGCGACGGTGGCGGACAAGATCCTGGTGGTCTCCGCGCCGATCCTGCTGGTCGCGCTGTCGCTGCTGTTCTTGCAGGGCGGACCGCGCGACTACACGCTCGACAAGCAGCTGCTGCCGGTATTCCTCACGATCCGGCTCGGCGCGGTGCTGATGAACGTCGTGCTCGTGAAGCTGATCGCCGCGGAATGGCATTACCGAAGCGCGCAGCCGACCCTGCTCGCCCAACCGTCGCGGCTGCGCTACGTGCTCGCACAGGCCACCATCGCGATCGGGGTCTGGCTGGTCACTTCGGGGCTGAACCTGCTGATGACCTTCACCTATTACCGAAGCCAGCTCGACGGATACGACACGCAGTTCCTGCTCGACGCCCGGCCCGGCGCGATGGTCGCGACGATTCTGCTCGGCGGCTTCTGCATGACTCTGCTCGCGGTCACCATCGGCTGGCTGATCCCCAACACTGCCGGATCGATCACCGCTTACGTCCTGCTGTCTCTGCTGTTCGTGTTCCTGCAGAGCGGCATCGACTACGCGGGATGGGTCGATCCGGCCGAACCCGCGCGGCAGCTCGCGGGGATCGCCAAACACGGACCGGTCGCGCTGGCCGCGTCGCTGGTGGTGTGGATCGGCCTGGCCGGGGTCGCGATCTGGCGAGCGGGTACGCGAGAAGCGGCGTGACCACGGGTCAGCCGGCCAGCGAGCCGCCGCCGGGGTCGACCGTGTTCAGGTAGTCCTCGGCGGCCTTCCGCGCGTCCGGACAGAACTGCTGAGCGGTCTGGCGATCGACGTCGAGGCTGTCGCCGGGAACCGGGCCTTTGCCCGGTTCGGTGCCGACCCGGACGGTGACGACCTGCGGCGATCCGGTGTTCACCGCGACCACGCAGCCGTATCCATGGAGCTGGGAAACCGCGTAGTAGCGGTCCAGCACGAGCATCCGGCGGAAGTGGTGGACGCTGTAGTCGTAGACCTTCCACCAGCCGGGCCACGGCTCCGGGATGCGCTGGTCCGGGTCCATCGAGCCGACCTCGACCTGCGTACCCGCGGACCGCTTCAGGACGCACGCCTTGGCATACGGGTTGTACATCGGCGAACTGCCGCCGAGGGCACCCACCAACGCCGGGTTCTTTTCGAACTGCGAACAGTCGCCAGGGAACAGCTTCGGCCTGCTCGTGATGACCGGCAGCGTGTCGTAAGCGATCGAATCCGCTGGCAGCCGCGGCGCGGGTGTTCCCGGTGGCGGAGCAGGCGCGACGGCGCACCCGGAAAGCACTGCCGCCACTGCGACAGCGATCCCGGTGACCGCGGTGATCGCTCGGTTACGCACGGAAAGCACAGTACCGGCCCGGGCACACCGCCCGGGCCGGAACGAGCTTTTTCAGAGCACGATGTTGACCAGCCGGCCCGGCACCACGATCACCTTGCGCGGCGTCTTGTCGCCGACCAGCGCGGCGATCTTGTCGTCCGCCAGCGCGGCCGCCTGCACCGCGTCGTTCTTCGCGTCGGCGGGCACGGTGATCCGCGAGCGGACCTTGCCGTTGACCTGGATCGGGTACTCGACCGAGTCCTCGACCAGGTACTTCTCGTCCACGACCGGGAACGGCCCGTGCACCAGCGAATCGGCGTGGCCCATCCGGTGCCACAGCTCCTCGGCGACGTGCGGGGCCAGCGGAGCCAGCAGCAGCACCAGCGGTTCGGCCAGCTCGCGCGGGGTCGCCGCGGCCGAGCCGTACGCCTTGGTCAGGTGGTTGTTCAGCTCGATCAGCTTCGCGCCCGCGGTGTTGAACCGCATCTCCGCGTAGTCCTCGCGGACGCCGGCGATGGTGCGGTGCAACAGTTTCCGGTCCGCCTCGGTTGCCTCGTCCGGCGAAACCCGCAGCTCGCCGGTCTGCTCGTCGACCACCAGCCGCCACAGCCGCTGCAGGAACCGGTGCGCGCCGACGACGTCCTTGGTCGCCCACGGCCGCGACATGTCCAGCGGGCCCATCGACATCTCGTACACGCGGAAGGTGTCCGCGCCGTAGGTGTCCGACATTTCGTCCGGCGTCACGGCGTTCTTCAGGCTCTTGCCCATCTTGCCGTATTCCTGCTTGACCTCTTCGTCGCCGAAGAAGAACTTGCCGTCGCGCTCGACGACGTCCTCAGCAGGCACGTACACACCGCGCTTGTCGGTGTAGGCGAACGCCTCGATGTAGCCCTGGTTGAACAGGCGGCGGTACGGCTCCTTCGACGACACGTGGCCCAGGTCGTACAGCACCTTGTGCCAGAAGCGGGAGTACAGCAGGTGCAGCACCGCGTGCTCAACGCCGCCGACGTACAGGTCGACGCCGCCCGGGTCGTCCACGCCGTGCTCGGCCGGACGCGGGCCCAGCCAGTACGCCTCGTTCTCCGGCGCGCAGAACACGTCCTGGCTCGCCGGGTCGACGTAACGCAGCTGGTACCAGCAGGAACCGGCCCACTGCGGCATGACGTTGGTGTCGCGGCGGTACTTCTTCGGCCCGTCGCCCAGGTCCAGGGTGACCTCGACCCAGTCCTTCGCGCGCGACAGCGGCGGCGACGGCTCGGAGTCGGCGTCGTCCGGGTCGAAGGTCTTCGGCGAGTAGTCGTCGACCTCCGGCAGCACGACCGGCAGCTGGTCCTCGGGCAGCGCGATCGGCAGGTTGTTCTCGTCGTAGACGATCGGGAACGGCTCGCCCCAGTACCGCTGGCGGGCGAACAGCCAGTCGCGCAGCTTGTACTGGACGGTGCCCTCGCCCGCGCCGCGGTCCTCCAGCCAGGCGATGATCGTCTTCTTGGCGTCGGCGACGCCCATGCCGTTCAGGTCGACGGTGTCGTTGGCGGAGTTGATCGCTGGCCCGTCGCCGGTGAACGCCTCGCCCTCGAAGCCCTCGCCGGGGTCGACCGTGCGGATGATCTCCAGCTCGAACTTCTTCGCGAAGTCGTAGTCGCGCTGGTCTTGCGCGGGCACCGCCATGATCGCGCCGGTGCCGTAACCCATCAGCACGTAGTCGCCGACGAAAACCGGGATTTCCTTGCCGTTGACCGGGTTCACCGCGAAGGTGCCGGTGAAGACGCCGGTCTTCTCCTTGTTCTCCTGCCGGTCCAAATCGGACTTGCGGGAGGCGGCGGCCCGATACGCGGCGACAGCCTCAGCGGGCGTCTTCGCGCCGCCGGTCCAGCTTTCCGGGTGCTCGCCCGGCCACTGCGCCGCGGTCAGCTTCTCGACCAGCGGATGCTCCGGCGCGATCACCATGTAGGTGGCGCCGAACAGAGTGTCCGGACGGGTGGTGAAGACCTCGATCTTCTCGTCACCGGCGGCGAACGAGACGCGCGCACCCTGCGAGCGGCCGACCCAGTTGCGCTGCATGGACTTGACCTTCTCCGGCCAGTCCAGCAGCTCCAGGTCGTCGACCAGGCGGTCGGCGTACGCGGTGATCCGCATCATCCACTGGCGCAGGCTCTTGCGGAACACCGGGAAGTTGCCGCGGTCGCTGCGCCCGTCCGCGGTCACCTCCTCGTTCGCGACGACGGTGCCTAGGCCGGGCGCCCAGTTCACCGGAGCCTCGGAGATGTAGACCAGCCGGTGGTCGTCGATGATCTTGCGCTGCTCGACGGTGCTCAGCTCGACCCACGGACGGCCGTCCGGCGTCGCCCGCTCACCCGCGGCGTACGCCTTCTCCAGCTCCTCGATCGGACGCGCCTTGCGGGCGTCCTCGTCGTAGTAGGAGTTGAAGATCTGCAGGAAGATCCACTGGGTCCACTTGTAGTAGTCCGGGTCGATCGTCTCGATCGAACGGCGCTCGTCGTGGCCCAAGCCCAGCCGCTTCAGCTGCCGGCGCATGGTGGCGATGTTCTGCTCGGTCGTGGTGCGCGGATGCGTGCCGGTCTGCACCGCGTACTGCTCGGCGGGCAGGCCGAACGCGTCGTAGCCCAGCGTGTGCAGCACGTTCCGGCCGATCATCCGGTGGTAGCGCGCGTAGACGTCGGTGCCGATGTAGCCCAGCGGGTGCCCGACGTGCAGGCCGGAACCGGACGGGTACGGGAACATGTCCTGCACGAACAGCTTGTCCGAGGGCACCGGCTCGCCCTGTTCGGCGAGCGGGCCGACCGGGTTCGGCGCGTGGTAGGTGCCGTGGTCGGACCAGTGGTCCTGCCAGCGCTGCTCGATCTGCCCGGCCAGCTCCGCGGTGTAGCGGAACGGCGGGGTGTGCTCGGCGTCCGTGCGCTGCGCGCCGTCGGCCGTGGCCCCGGTGTCCGTGGACCCTGTCATCGCCGTCTTCCTCCGTGTCGAGCCACTCCAGAAACAACTCGACCCCCCAAGCCCGAAGGCATGAGGGGTCGCCGCGCCGAGCCGGTCATCGGACCAGGTCAGCGCGGCAGGCCAAGGAGCAGCCGAGCCGTGTTCATGCACTCATCGTAACGCGCTGGTCAAAGCCGTTCCGACGGGACCGCCAAAGCGATGAGCTGGGTCACCTGGGACGCGGAGAAGTTGTTGTCGCTGACGAGCACGAGACTGCGCTCGCCGGACGGCAGCGCCGGGCCCCAGGTCATCCCCTCGATGTTGTCCACAGTGGACACCGGGAGGTCGGAAAGATCGGCGAGCAGCTTCTTCTTCACCGGCTTGACGTGCTTGGCCGCGGCCAGCGAAGTGGTGTGGAGGACGTTCGTCGCGCCGGTGGTGTCGATCTCGAAGATGCGCACCTTGTTGCCGACGCCGGTGACGTACGACCGCTCCATCATCAGGAATTTCGTCGGATCGGCCTGGTCCACCGCGAGCATCGAGGAAACACCGGTGTCAGCGAACCCGCCAGCGGGCTTCGGCGCGGCGAAGAGCTTCTCCTGCGGGTACGCGTACTGCGCCAGGACGGGCCCGAACCGGCTCTGCAGGGTGATCCGCGACAGCGCACCCGACGTCGGCGTGGGCGGCGGCCCGTCCTGCAGCAGCGGGGCCTCCACCTCGCTGGCCAGCAACGTGCCGAACCCGGTGTAGGCAAGCCCTTCGAGAACGTAATTGCGGCGCGGACCAGCGTCCGGCGTCATCCGCTCGTTGGCGGGCAACGGCAGATCACGCACGTAGCGACCGTCGCGCGCGGCTTCGCGGATCGACGGCTGGATCAGGTGCTGGTCAGCGAGCCGGTCGCCCTCCTGCGACCAGACGTAATGCCCGGTCCACGGGTCGACGCGCAGTTCCTCGGGGTCGATCGTCTGCTCGTTCTGCGGCGCGGCGGGGTCGTTCTTCGCCAGCGGCGGGTACGGCGTGCCGTCCGGACGCAGCAGCGGATGCGTGCCGGTGAAGGTGACTGGTCCCACACCTTTCGCGCTGACGTCGAACTTCGCGGTGTAGAAGCGCGCCGGGTTGATCGCGGACCGGTCGTCGCTGATGAAGACGTACCCGCCGGTGCGCGGATCGAAGTCGACCGACGACAGCCCGCCGACGGTCGTGCCCTGGAACTGCAGGTTGTGCGCCACCCGCTGCTCACCGAGCAGCCGGACGGGACGCGGCGAGGCATCCGCTGTTCCCGGAACGAGCAAGGACAAGGTGACGATCCCGGCGGCGGCGAGCAGCCGGTGTCGCGTGGACGAAGACATGGCCCGTAGCACAGCCGACGAGGGTATCCGGGACATTGCCGCGAGGTCACGCTTATCCTCAAGGGGTGTTCGCTATCGCGCTCGTCCCGATCGTCCTTGGTGTCGTCGTCGGCTGGGGTGGTTTCCTCGGCGTGCGCGGACGGCTGAGCCGGGCAGGCGGGGCCGGAGTCCGGACCGAAGCCTCGATGCGCAGCGAAGAGGCGTTCCAGCTCGCCAACCGGGTAGCCGGAATCCCGACGCTGGCCGGCGGCGCGGCCGCGGTCGTCTGCGGACTCGCCGGACTCGTCATCCCCGCCACGGCGGGAATGGTGGCCGCCGCGATCGTCGGACTGCTCGGCCTGCTGGTGATGGTGCTCGCCGGTGCCCGGATGGGCGCGCGCGCCGCTCTCACGGTGCCCGCCCCCGCGCAGGCCCCGGCCGGATGCAGCGGCTGCGCATGCGGTGCCGGCGGCTGCGGAGTGCTGCAGAAGTCCAGCGAGGCCTAATTCCGCTGCAGGTCACCAGGATGGGTGGCCAGCAACGCGAGCGGCACCCCCTGGCGGCGCAGCACCTGCCCCCAGAGATCGCGGCTGGGCGGCGCGAGAATGTCGCTGGGCAAAGCCGGAACGATCACCCAGTCCTCCCGCTCGATCTCACCCGCGAGCTGCCCCGAGTCCCACCCGGCGTACCCCGCGAACACCCGCACGCCGCGCACCTTCGACACGAGTACCTCGGGATCGCTGTCCAGATCGACCAGCGCCACCGGCCCCCGCACGGCGACCACCCCCGGCACGCTCGACGCGGTCTCCCCGGTCCGCAAAGCGGCAAGGCACAGCGCGGTCTTCTTGTCGACCGGCCCGCCCACGAAGACAGACTGCGGCTCCGCGACATGCGCGCCCCACCCCGGCAGGACGTCGTTCACCGGAACATCGGACGGGCGATTCAAGACCACCCCGAGCGTGCCCTCCGCCCGGTGATCGATCACGAACACCACGGTCCGCTTGAAGTTCGGGTCGAACATCGTGGGTGCGGCGACCAGGAGCGTTCCCGGTTCAACCTCGGCGTCCGCTGGCACGTCACCCATGATCCCATCACCCGCCGACGGAAATCCTCCCGGCACGGGAACACCAGCACCACGCGCCCCGTTGAGAACAGTGAGCCGGCGCACTCGTGTCCCCCGGGCTCACTGAAGAACCGCCTTTGTGGAATACCGGCCCGGCCGGAGCCACACTGCGCCAAGCCGCCGAGAGGCGAAACGAGTGCGCCGGTGTCGGCTTTGCCTGTTCGGTGCGGTTCCCGCACCTTCCCCCGCCACCGGCGCCCTAGTACCCGGGGGGCCGAGCCCCCGGACCCCCGCGGTGCGGTTGGTGCGGCTTTCGAGGTGGGGCGGGGGCGGAGCCCCCTTTGGCTGTCGTCGGTTGTGGTCTGTTGCGTTCGTGTCTCGCCGAAGGTGTCGGGCTCTTCCGCTGCGCCACTGTCGATCTCGCAGGACCCTTGTCCGCCCGATCTCGCCAAACCCTCGCCCGCCCGATCTCGCCGCCCGATCTCGCCAGACACTCGACCGCTCGATCTCGACGGACGCTCGCCCGCCCGATCTCGCCAGCCCCTTGCCCGCCCGACCTGGCCAGCCCCTTGCCCGCCTGATCGCGCCGGGCGCTCGCTCGTTCGATCTCGCCGGACCTTGCCCGTCCGGCGCGCGGACGTCGTGGTCTGCCGCCTGGCGGGTAGGCGATCGCTTCCTGCTCGGGCAGGGGCAGCCGCACCGGTCCGGGTGGCGGGGCGCATTCCTGATCACCTCGCCTGTCTGCTGGAACAACGGCATCCCGTCGTCGGGGCGAGCCCCGCCGTGCGCACCGGGCCTGCGCCTAGAACTCCATCTGGGCTGGCCGCGGCGGCCGCCGGTGGTTTCGCACCCTCGTCAAAACAACCGGTCCCTTCGGCTAGACGGTGTTGTAGCAGCGCCTTGACTCCAGGGGTCTCTCGCGGGCGGTCAGCCGCGCTCCTGCCGCCCACGGCCCGGCAGGAGTCGTGCTTCGACCGCGCCCCATCGTCGCCTTGACCTCGCTCTATCGGCTGGGGCCGGCTGGTGTCTTGTTCGGGGTTTTTGTCAGGGGGGCTCGGTAGGGTTGCGGGGTGAAGGCGGTGGGGGAGCGGGGCGAGGCGCTGCGGCTGGTTCGGGATCCGTTGTTTCGGCGGTTGCTGTTCACGCGGTTCGCGGCGCAGTGGGGGGACGGCGTCTTTCGGGCCGGGTTGGCTGGGGCCGTTTTGTTCAATCCCGAGCGGGCGGCTGATCCGCTGGCCATCGCGGAGGGGTTTGCGGCCTTGCTGCTGCCGTATTCGCTGGTGGGGCCGTTTGCGGGAGCGCTGCTCGACCGGTGGGATCGGCGGCGCGTGCTGGTGTTCGCCAATCTCGTGCGGGCGGTGGCGATCGTGGCGTCGGTCGTCGCGGTGGGGGCTGGAGTGGGCGGCATTGGGTTGTTTTCGCTCGCCTTGCTCGCCGAGGGGATCAGCCGGTTCATCGGGTCTGGGTTGTCGGCCGCGTTGCCGCACGTCGTGGAGCCGAAGGCGGTGGTTTCCGGGAACGCAGTGGCGGCCACGCTCGGGTCGGCGATCGCGGTCGTCGGGGGCGGGTGCGCGATCGGGTTGCGGGCGGTGTTCGGGTCTGGCGACATCGGGTCGGCGGAGACGACGGCGTTCGCGGCAGTCGGGGCGTTGGTGTCCGCCTTCCTCGCGCATCGGTTCGCGAAGGGGGTGCTGGGGCCGACAGTCGTGGACGAGCCCACTAATCCCGTGGTGGCGGTCGCGCGTGGGCTCGCGGATGGGGCCAGGCACGCGTGGCGGGCGCCTAGCGTCACGGCCGGGTTCATCGCGTTGTTCGCGCATCGGGCGGCGTACGGGATTTCGTTGCTGGTCAGCGTGTTGCTGATGCGCAACTACTTCACTGACGACGGAATCCTCCGCGCTGGTCTGCCTGGGCTTGGGCAGCTGGTCGCATGCGCGGGGGCGGGCATCCTCGTCGCGGGAGTGGTCACCGCGAGGCTGATTCGCTCGATCGGGCGGGTTCGGACGGTGCTGGGGTCTTTGCTCCTGGCCGCGGTCGCGCAGGCGACATTGGGGTTGCCGATGCTCCTGCCGCTCGCGTTTGTCGCGTCGTTCCTGGTCATGGGGACGGGGCAGGTGCTGAAGCTGTCAGTCGATTCCTCGGTGCAGCTCGACGTCGCGGACGAGGCGCGAGGGAGGGTTTTCGCGCTCTACGACACGCTGTTCAACATCACCCAGGTCGTGGCGGTCGCGGTCGCGGCGGTTTTCGTGAAGGACAACGGGTACTCGCCGGAGCTGATGGTCGTCGCGACCGCGCTCTACCTGCTGGGCGGGGCCGGATATCTGCTGGCCCGCCGACGTCGCGATGATTCGCTGCCGCAAACCGTTCAGCCTAAACGGGGGTAGTTACTCACCGTCTGGCATTAGGGTGACTTGTGACCCAGTCGAGTTAATCTCGGCACGCGCAACGACACGGGGGGCCACCGTGAGCACCATCGGCGACGACCGTGCCCGTCTCGACGCCGCTCCAGCTGTTCTGACCTCGCCGGACGGGCTGGTCCGCGCGACCGCCGGGCCGGCCGGCACGCTCGGCCGCCTCGAGTTCGCGCCGGATGCCTTCGAGCGGACGACGCCCGCACAGCTCGCGGTGACCGTCCAGACGCTCGTGCAGCACCTGGCCGACGTCCCCGAACCGCACCACACCTCGCAGATGCCTGCCCCGCGGCCGACCCCGCGCCGCGTCCGTCCGCGCGGAACCGTTCCGCAGAACCGCCGTCGCGGGTCCTGATGCCGTCCGCGCCGGACGGGATGATTCACGTGGAACCAACGAGTACCGGTCAGGAGGCGCTCGTCGAGATCGGTCGGCTGATCCGGGCGCACCGGGCCGATCCGGACGCGACGGCCGGCCTCGGGTTCGCCCAGCTCGGCGACCATTTCGAGGTACAGGCGCGCAATACGGTCGCGACTCAGGAGGTCGTCCAGCGGCTTACGTCGCTGCGCGCCGAGATGTACGAGCAGGGGCGCGGCACCTGGGTTCAGGCGCGTTACGTGCTCACCCCGGACGGCGCTTTCGACTTCGATTACTTCGTCGACAGCGAGCCCCCGTGGACGACGCCGCCCGATTCGAGCGCCTACCTCGCCGAACTCACCACCTTCCCGCGCGACGACGAGCACCTGCCCGACTGGTGGCGGCTGCACGTCGGCCTCCCGCTCGGCGTGGTTTTCCGCTACGCCACCACCGAAACCCGCGAACCGCTGCCGGAAGACGAACTGCCCCTCGTGCTTCGGTACCTCGAACGCGAAGCCGAAGTCGGCCAAGGACATCGCACCGACGGCACGTGGATCTGGCCGGTCGAGGTGGCCGAGCAGCTGCGCGAGCACGGGACAGCGCCCGAACCCGACCTGCTCCAGCACATCCGTGACCTGGGCTTTCACCCGCCGTACGTCGAGCATCTGGTGCGCCGCACGGCGGAGGCCGACCTTGCCGGGAAGCCGCGTCCGAGACCAACCGCGGACGACCTCCGCCGGACCGCCGCGGACGTGGTCGCCGAGCGGGAGACCAACCCGGACCCGGTCCTGTCCGACCCCGAACTGCTGGCCCACCTCGGGCACCGGCTCGATTCGTTCGGCGTGTGGCCCGACGTCCGCTGCCTCGGTGGCCGCGAGGCCGGAAAATGGAGCCTCTACCAGGTCAAATCCGGTTGGGCGGTCGTCTCGCCGGACGGCCGCGAGCAGACCTTCGCCCGTCTCGACGACGCCGCTCAGCAGCTGCTCGGCGCACTGCTGATGCATCCCGCCCGCGCGACCGGCGGCCGCGAAACCCCGCTGGAAACGGCGCGGGAGGTCGCCGACTGGCCGGTCCAGCCCGCGCCGGGTGACCCTCCCCTCACGCTGCTGCGGAACAAGAGACTCACTCGGTTGGCGGAAGGTACCGTCGTTCTGCGATTCGGCGAAGAACCCGGCAACCTGGTCCACCACCAGGCGGTACGGTTCGCGACGACGTCCCTGCCACTCGAACGGGAGCGTATGACCAGCACTTTCCGCCTCCGAAGATCACTCCACGTGATCACCGGGGTGACGGTGCCCTGGGCGAACCTTCCCGGCGGCGCGGTGGCGTACGTCTTGCCCAAGCCGATCGCGGAGCACGAGTCCGACGGAAGCCTGGAGAGGATCGAGTAGGTGGAAGCGGCGGAAGCGGTGGAGAAGGTCGGGAAGTGGTTGCGCGCCGTGCACGGCCCCGAGGTCTCCGGACCGGGCGGCCTCCGGGTCGACCACGACCGCGTGCTGCGGGTCCCCGAAGGCTGGTCGATCCCCTACAACACCGTCGCGTTCCTCGACGACGGCCGTCCGGAAAAAGAACTGTTCCCCGCCCCCTCGGTGCTCGTGCGCGAGCCGGACGGCGAACTGCGGCAAGCGCATCCGCATCCGGGCGGGCTCAGCACCCCGGTCGCGTACCCGGGCCAGGAAAGCTGGCGCGAGGTCGTCGACCCGGAGTACGCGAAGGCCGGGCTCGGCGAGCTTGGCGTGCCGCTGCCCGCGGTCGCGGGCTGGGTGAAGGTCGACAACGACGGCCACCAGACCGGTGACGAACGCGAGAATCCGCAGTACAAGGCCGGTCCGATCCGGCGCGGCTACCCGAAGCCGGAGAACCCGCTCGAAACCCTCCTCGCCTTCGCGAGCGTCGGCTGGCTCTCCCGCGAGCAGCTGCTGATCGGGCTGCTGCGCTGCGAGGTCTTCGTGCCGTTCGACCTCAAAACCGGCGCGACTGACCGGTTCTACTTCTCCGAGGAACGCAACGAACTGCGCGTTTTCAGCTCGACCCGGCATCTGCCTTCCCGCGAGCACGCCTGGTGGCGCGTCGATCTGGCGACGCTGGCCGAGTTCGAGCATCCGCCGAACCTGGTGATCAACGGCGGTCCGGCGACCTTCGAGGACGTCGCGGGCGCCGAGCTGACCGCGATCGCGAAGCGGTTCCCCCGGCAGGAACCGCGGGTCGACGAGAACGGCCGCTGCCCGGAGATCGAGGAAAACCTGGAGAAGCTCGCCGTCGAAACCGCCGCCCGGATCGGGCTGGACAAACCGGTCGACGTGCCGAAGGCGGCCGCGGAACGCGCGCGGCGGCACGGTTTCGAGCTGACCGCCGACGAATGCCGCCGGACCGTGCTCGGCCGGTCGTGGCTGCGCAGGCTCGAACAGCCGGAGCCGAGCCGCTCCCGGCCGAACGACCTGCGCGCCAACGGTCTCGTGCCGTCCTGGGACAACGACGGCCGGATGGTCCCGAAGCTCGACACGTTCGGCAAATACCCCGAGGTCAGCCTGGAGAACTTCCGTTACGGCTGGCAGCGGGTCGTCGGCGCGTGGGTCGGGTTCGCGCTCGGCGAGGCGCTCGGCTCGGCCGTCGACCGGATGCGGCTGGACGAGATCGTCTCGACCTACGGTCCGGACGGCGTCCGCGAACTGCCCCTCGCGTTCGACCAGCCCGGCCGGATCGGTTCCATGACGCAACGGCTGCTTTTCCTGACCGAGGCGGTGATCCGCAGCCCGCACCGCGAACAGCCGGAGTCGCGCGACGTCGAGAAGCTGTTCCCCGGCGTGGTCCGCGGCGCGCTCGGCCGCTGGCTGCACACGCAGGGCGCGGCGATCCAGAACGCCGACGGTTTTCTCGTGAAGGTGCCCGAACTGCACGCCCGCCGTGCCATCGACGACGCCGAACTCAACGCCTACCACGCGCTGGTCACCGGCGATCCGCAAGCCGCGCCGATGTCGGGCCCGGCCGCGCTGGTCGCCGCGCTGCCCGCGGTGCTGACCGCGGCCGGTCCGGGCACCGGGTTCAGCGGCGGCATCAGCCAGGTCGTGCGCGATCTGGCCGGCGTGACGCACCAGCCGGACGACGTGGCCGCGGCGACGTATCTGGCCTGGGTGTTCGAGAAGGCGCTCACGAAGGACTCGTTCAGCTATCCCGTCTGGAACCTGTCCCGCGAGGTGCTCGAAGAACACGACGGGCCCGAGTGGGGGCCGGTGCGCGAACTGGTCGCGGAGGCGGTGCCGTTCTTCGGCGAGCACGGCCTGCCGGACCTGCGCATGCCGGAGCTGATCGGCGACGGGCACAGCACGCTGTCCGTGCTCGGCCGTTCGTTCGCCGCGCTGTCCGGCTTCGAGAACTACCCGGAACAGGCCATGCTGCGCGCGGTCAACCACTCCGGCCGCAGCGCGCTCACCGGCGCGTTGACCGGGGCGCTGCTCGGGGCCCGGGTGGGTGTTCCCGGACTGCCCCGAAAGTGGGTTGAGCAGCTGGAACTACACCACCTGATCGAACAGGTGGCCACTGACGCGCTGTGGCATTTCGACCGGCATTCGGCACGAAACGCACTCGGCGACGCCTGGGTCCAGCGCTACCCGCGGCACTGATCGGTCACTCAGACGGGTATTTGTGGGCGCACATTCTCCCGGTGCCGGTGACCGATGGTCCCGCCGTGACACGGTCAGATAAGTTCGTTGCGGCTACACGGGGGACTTCGGGGAGGAACCAGACGTGCGGTACCGGGTGGAATCGGGAGAACGCCCAGACGGCCTGTACGCGACGCTCGACGATCGCACCTTCGCGGCGCAGCGCTCCACCACCGACGGCACACTGCTGCTGACGGTCGTGGGCGACGAGGAAGCGCCCGAGGGCTTCGACCGCGAACACGAGGGCCGCCCGGCCAGGGTCGTGCTCGCGAACGAGGTGCCCGCGACGTTCGACCTGCGTACTTACGTCGAATACGACAACGAGCTGTTCGAGGTCGCGCCGGGCGACCAGCCGAACCTGACCCTGCGCTGGACGCGGCACGATCCGGTGCGCGCCGCGCAGCTCGGGCTCACCGATTTCTCGGTGACCGTGCCGAGCAAGCACCTCACCGGGCTGTGGCTGACCCGGCACGACTACGGCGAGCCGAAGGCCGAGACCGAGGGCGGCGACCAGAGCCGGATCCTGCGCGGGATCGGCCGCACGCTACGTCAGGTGCCCGGCGGATGGACGCGGGTCGCGGCGCAGTTCCGGCAGGTCGGCGACTACGCCGAGCTGGAGGTCCGCGCGGTCGGCGACGAGAACGGCCCGGTTTCGGTGTCGCTGCCCGGCACGCCGCAGCTGAGCACGCTGTTCACCCAGCTGCGCGCGGCGATGTACCAGCCGGAAACCGGCACCTGGTTCCAGGGCACCTTCACCCTCGACGCCGATTCGCAGTTCGATTTCGACTTCGACGCCGACCAGGAGCCGGACTGGCGGCTGCCGCCCAACGACGGCGGCGAGCCCGCCCGCGAGTCCTACCTGGTGGAGCTGACCCGTTTCCCGAGGCCGGACAAGCATCTCCCGGACTGGCTCGGCGCGAAGGCCGGGCTGCCGCTGAGCATCGGCTTCCGCCAGGCGCGGCCGGTCGACGCGCACAACGAGGGCGAGCGGCCCGTCGTGAACCGCCCGCCGGTGCCGCCGGACCAGATCCGCGGCGTGCTCGACTACCTGTTCCGCTCGCCCGTCGTCCTGCACCGGCCGGCACCGCAGCCGGACATCTTCGCGCCCGGCGCGCCGCCGGACGTACCGCAGGCCTTCCACACCGACGGCACCTGGATCTGGCCCGCCGCCGTACCGCATTACCTGCGCAAATACGGGGTTCCGCCGGAACCGGAGCTGGTCGAGCACATCCGCGCCGCCGGATTCCGGCCGCCGATCGTGCGCGATCTGGTCCGCGCGACCGCCGAGGCGGACGTGCTCGGCAAACCGCGCCCGGGGCGTACCGAGGCCGACATCCCGGACGACAGCCCGCTCGCCCGCGCGGTCCGCGGCGAGCCGAACCGCGGGTTGCGCGCGGCCGAGACGCTGGCGCTGCTGCAGCAACGGCTCGTCGAGCACGGCGTGCCGTCGTCGGCGTACCGGATCGGCGCGGACGAGGTGCCCGCCGAAGGCGTGTGGACGTTGCGCCGCACGGAAAACGGCTGGGAGGTGTCGCGTCCGCCGGCGGTGGAGCCGGTGGCGTTCGCCAACCTCGCCGACGCGGCCCGGTTCCTGCTCGGCACGCTGCTGATGCTGCCGCCGCAGGCGCAAGACGAATCCGATCAGCCCATGGACTGGCCGATCCTGCCGATGCGCGGCGAGCCGCCGTTGTCGTTCTACCGCGGCAAGCGGATCGTCGCGCTGCCCGCCGGCACCACGGTGGTGCGGTTCGGTCCCGAGGCCGGGAACCTGGTGCACGCGAGTTCGGTGCGGTTCCTCGAAACCTCGCTGACGCCGGACCGCGAACGCGACCGGCACGAGTACCGCGTGCAGCGCACGATCCGGGTGCTCACCGGGGTCACCACGCCGTGGGGCCAGCAGCCCGGCGGGGCCACGGCGTACCTGCTGCCGCGGCCGATCGCGCAGCACGTCGAGCAGGGAGCGCTATCCCGGCTGTGACGCCGTGATCAGTACGGCGGGCGACCACCAGTAGTCCGCGAGCGGTTCCACGGTCACGTCGGCGAACCCGGCGGCTTCGAGCTGCCGGGTCCACTGCGCGGCCGGGTGTTCCCAGTTCGTGCGTGCCGTACCGGCGGCGACGCCGAGCAGGACGGGCAGCAGAAACCCTTGCGCCACCAGGGAAGCCTGCTCGCCGTATTCGGCGACGCCGCGTTCGTACCGCCGCGCGAGCGATTCCAGGTCGGCGGAGTCCGGCACGTCGAATTCGGCCAGTACTAACCGTTCCGTCCGCGGCCGCAGCGCGCTCAGCACCTCGGCGCGGGCGGCCGGCTCGATCGACTGCAGCGCGAACGTCGACTGCGTGAGGTTCCACGTGGAACCATCCGCGACGAGAAAGTCCTGCGCGGTCAACGAAAACCGGCGCGCACCAGGGACTTCGACGTCCGCGAG
The DNA here is from genome assembly GCF_045278895.1 of Amycolatopsis sp. WGS_07. Taxonomy (NCBI): domain Bacteria; kingdom Bacillati; phylum Actinomycetota; class Actinomycetes; order Pseudonocardiales; family Pseudonocardiaceae; genus Amycolatopsis; species Amycolatopsis sp. WGS_07. The sequence continues at coordinate 2,826,166 of NZ_CP136053.1, forward strand.
CAGCGCCTCCGACGGCTCCACCAGGTCGATCCGCTCCGGCCGGAACGAGGCCCGCGCCAGCGCCGGTTCGATCGCCAACCCGTCACCGCAGCCGAGATCCAGCAGCGCCGCCGGACGCCAGGAGTCGTACCGCGCGGCCAATTCCTCGCTCAACCGCCGATACAGCTCGACGTTCCCGCCGCCGCGAATAAAGGCCGTGAACGCCGCGGGCTGGTCGTACACCGGACCGCTCGGCCCCGCCGCGAGATACGTCGCCAGCTCGGCCCCCAACGGAGTTCCCGCCTCCGCGGCGAGCGCACCCGCCCGCTCGACATCCCCGTCCTGATACGCCGCCAGCGCGCCAGCCACCCCGCTCACAGCGGCACCCACAACGTCACCCGCGTTCCGCTGCCCGGACTCGATTCCACCAGCGAGGTCCCGCCGACCTCGGACAACCGCGCGGTGATCGACTCGCTGATGCCGAATCCGGCAGGCCGTTCGTGCGGGCTGAACCCGGTGCCGTGATCGCGCGTGATCACCGCGATGCCGCCGTTGCGTTCCTCCACGCGCACCACCACCTTGTCCGTCTCGGCGTGCTTCATCGTGTTGCGCATCGCTTCCCGCACCGCGTCGCGGATCGCGATCTGCCGGACCTCCGACAATGTGTCGTCGTCCAGTTCGGCGATCACCAGCTGCGCGCGCAGACCGTCGCGCGCCATCTCCGCGGCCAGCGCCGCGAGCTTCTCGCCAAGCGGCCGCGCGCCCTCTTCCTCCCGCTGAGCAGCCGCCGTCTCGATCGTCTGCCGCAGCTCGATCGCCTGCGCACGAGCCAGCCGCTGCACCTCGACCAGCCGCTGATCCGAATCGCCGGGACCGCCGAGCGCGATCGCTTCCAGCGTCTGCAGCACCGTGTCGTGCAGCATCCGGTGCTGCCGCGCGCGTTCGGCGAGCCGCCCGTTGCGGATCCCGTACGCCAGCGCCAGCCGGATGCCGAGGCCGAGCAGGATCAGCGCGCCGACCGCGGTGAACAGGACGCCGAACATCGTCGGATACAGCGACGCGGCCTGCGCGAAATCGACCGCACCGTGGTTGAGCAGATCCGACAGCAACCGCACCGGCAGGCTGAGCACCGCCAACCCGAGCCCGGACGGGATGCCGACAGCGAGCGTGAGCAAGGCGATGCTGCCGAGCAGGTGTTTGTCCGCGACGCCGAGCGCGTCGTGGAACATCTCGGGCGACACCGTCGCGCCGATGAACAGCTCGAACACGAGCGTGGCCACGAGGTCGATCAGCAGCAGCCGCCCCGCGAGATCACTGCGGAACGGGGCCCGGCGCATCATCCAGAACAGGCCGAACGCGCTCAGCGCCACCGAGCACGCGGCCACCAGCGCCACCGGCAGCAGTCCGGCCGACCCGTGCTTCGCGACATAGGCGGCGAACTGACCCGGCACCGACACCAGGCGGTAAGCGAGCGGCACCAGCACCACGTACCGCGCCGCGCGCAGCAGCAACCCGTCGTGGTGACGCTCGTCGACCGGACCGGCCATCCGCGAAATCCGCTGCAGCGCGCGCACCGGGGTGGGATCGCCGATCTCGTCGGTCAGCCCGGTCGGGGCCGTGGCCAGCGCCGGGGTGCCGCGCCGCAGCAACATAACGAGAAAGCTGGCACTGCGCCGGTCCCCGCCGTGCTGCCGCGTCATCGATCCCCCTGTTCTCTTTGAAAGAGGGAGTATCGCGGGTGCCCGGTCGTTGATCCAGAGGCCAATGGGGGATCGTGGCGAACCTGCGATCCCGAGTTCATTTCTTAGGCCTGTTCGCCCGAACCGAGACCTTCGGCCGTCGCCCACTTCTTCAGCTCGGCGACCGCCTCGTCGTGGTCGAGCGGACCCCGGTCGAGCCGCAGCTCCTTGAGGAACTTCCAGGCCCGGCCGACCTGCGGGCCCGGCGGGAGCCCGAGCAGCCGCATGATCTCGTTGCCGTCGAGGTCCGGGCGGACCCGGTCGAGGTCCTCCTGCTCCTTGATCCGCTCGATGCGGGCCTCGAGGTCGTCGTAGGTCGCCTGCAGCGCGGCCGCCTTGCGCTTGTTGCGCGTGGTCGAATCGGCCCGGACAAGCTTGTGCAGCCGGGTCAGCAGGTCACCGGCGTCGGTGACGTAGCGGCGGACCGCCGAATCGGTCCACTCGCCGCCGCCGTACCCGTGAAACCGCAGGTGGAGGAACACGAGCTGGGAAACCTGCTCGACGATTTCCTTCGAGTACTTCAGCGCCCGCAAACGTTTGCGGGTCATCCGCGCGCCGACCACCTCGTGGTGGTGGAAGCTCACGCCGCCGCCGGGCTGGAACTCCCGGGTGGCCGGCTTGCCGATGTCGTGCAGCAGCGCGGCCAGCCGCAGCACGAGGTCTGGCTCGCTGGTCGGTTCGTGGGTCTTCTCCAGCGCGATCGCCTGCGCGAGCACGGTCAGCGAATGCTGGTAGACGTCCTTGTGCTGGTGGTGCTCGTCGATCGCCAGCCGCATCCCGGGCAGTTCGGGCAGCACCCGGTCGGCCAGCCCGGTGTCGACGAGCAGTTCGAGGCCCGGCCGCGGGTCGGGGGCCAGCATCAGCTTCGACAGCTCGGTCTGCACCCGCTCGGCGGTGATCCGGTCGATCTCCTCGGCCATCGACGTCATCGCCTCGACCACGCGCGGCGCGGCGGTGAAGCCAAGCTGCGCGGAGAACCGGGCGGCGCGCATCATCCGCAGCGGGTCGTCGGCGAACGACTCCTGCGGCAGCGCCGGGGTGTCGAGCACCTTCAGCCGCAACGCGTCCATCCCGTCGTGCGGATCGATGAACGTCTTCCCCACCAGGTCGATCGCCATCGCGTTGACGGTGAAGTCGCGGCGGAGCAGATCGCCCTCGATGGTGTCGCCGAAGGTGACCTCGGGATTGCGGCCGACGCGGTCGTAGCTGTCCGCGCGGAACGTGGTGATCTCCAGCGTCGTGCCGTTCTTGGTGACGCCGACGGTGCCGAACGCGATGCCGACGTCCCAGACCGCGTCGCCCCATTCGCTCACGATCTGCAGCACCCGGTCCGGGCGCGCGTCGGTGGTGAAGTCGAGGTCGTTGGACAACCGGCCGAGCAGCGCGTCGCGCACGCTGCCGCCGACCAGGTACAAGCTGTGGCCCGCGCGCGCGAACCGCTCGGCCAGCTCATCGGCCAAAGGGGACACTCGCATCAGTTCCGTCACCGCGTTCTGCTGGGCGACCAGGTTGTTCACTCGAATCCCACCACGAAAATGGCGCCGATACCTCGGGCACCGCCGGACACGGACACGGAGAGCCAGAGTACCCGGGCGGCCGTTTGCTCTAGCATCGCAGCATGTCTGGATCTGCCGGTCGCGCCGGAGGGCCGAAGCCGCGCCGGCGGCGACGGCGCCACCGCGGCAGGCGGCTGACCACGGTCGATGAGACCTCCGCCGGCGGACTCGTGGTCGACCCGCTCCGGGAACGCGCGGTGCTGATCGGGCGGCTCGACCGACACGGCAGACTGCTGTGGTCGTTGCCGAAGGGCCACATCGAGGACGGGGAAACGGTGGAGCAGACCGCGGTGCGCGAGGTGAAGGAGGAAACCGGCATCTCCGCGCGCGTGCTGCACCCGCTGGGCACCATCGATTACTGGTTCGTCGCGCAGCAGCGCCGGGTGCACAAGACCGTGCACCACTTCCTGCTCGAAGCCACCGGTGGCGAGCTGTCGGACGAGGACGTCGAGGTAACCGAGGTCGCCTGGGTTCCGCTGGCCGAGCTGGAGACCACCCTCGCCTACGCGGACGAGCGCAAGCTGGTTCGCGGGGCAGCTGAACTTTTCGCGCCCGACGAGCGCGGCTGAGAGGGAGCACCCGAGTGAAGCGGCCCGCCGCCTTCTTGCTGTCCTTGCTGATCGTCGCCGCCACCGCGTTGTTCGGTGCTCCGGCGAGCGCGCAGGAGAACCCGTCTCCAGAACCTGCCCGGCTGCGCCTCGATCTCGGCCAGCTGTCCCCGCGCGTCGTCACCAGCTCGGACCAGGCGATCACGGTGACCGGGACGGTGACCAACACCGGCTCCCGGCGGATCGTCAAGCCGATGGCCCGGCTGCAGATCGGCGAGCGGCTCACCAGCCCGCGCGCGATGGATTCGGTGCTCGCCGGCAACCCGGTGCAGGACAGCCCGCTCACCGACTTCACCACGCTCGCCGAAGAGCTGGAGCCGGGACAGAGCGCCCGGATGGAGATCACGGTGCCGCTCACCGGTCCGCGCGGCGCGGCGTTGCGGCCGGGTGTGTACCCGCTGCTGGTGAACGTGAACGGCACCCCGGAGTACGGCGGCCCGGCCCGGCTCGCCGCGGTGAGCTTGCTCATGCCGGTGCTCTCGACTCCGGGCCACTCGAACAACCAGGCCACTCCGCGGCATTCGAAGGTGGCCGTGCTGTGGCCGATCACCGACAGCGCGCCGCACATCCAGTCCGCGCCGTTCGGCGTGCCGATGACGCTCACCGACGATTCGCTCGCCGGCGAACTGAGCCCGGGCGGACGGCTGTATTCCCTGGTCTCGGCGGCGCGAGCGGCGCAGGAGAACAACCAGAAGGTCGGCGGCTCGCTGTGCTTCGCCCTCGACCCGGACCTGCTGCGCACGGTGGACGCGATGCGCAATGGCTACCGCGTCAGCGGCGGCGGGACGGGCAAGGGCGCGGACGCCGCGTCGAACTGGCTGGCCGCGCTGCGCGCGCTGGTCACCGGCCGATGCGTGGTCCCGATGCCGTTCGCCGACGCCGATCTCACCACGCTCGGCAAGGTCCGCAGTGCCGACGGCAACGCCGACTCCGGCCTCATGACCACCGCGCTGAACGGCACCGCGATCATCCGGCAGGTGCTCGGCGTCGAGTCGCGCAGCGGCGTGCTGTGGCCGGGCGGAGCGCCGGACGAGAAGGCACTGTCGGCGATCTCGGCGGGCGGCTTTCAGACAGTGCTCACCGGCAGCGCGAAGCTGCGGGCCGGCGGCGATGACGAGACTGTCACCGGTGCCGCGACGCTGAGTGACGGTCTGCGCGCGCAGCCGACCAACTCGATGGTCACCAGCGCTCTCACCGGCTTCGTGCCGAGCCCGCAGACGCCGACCACGTACAGCGGAGCGTCGCAACGCGCGGTCTCCACGCAGAACGGCCTCGCCGCGATCGCGTTCGAAGCGGGCCTCGGCCGCACCGAGGGATCCGGCGCGCCTCTGCTCGTCGCTCCGCCGCGACGCTGGGACGCCACCACGGACGAGCTGAACGCCTTCCTGTCCGGGATCGGCAAGCTGACCACCGCCGGGGTCACGACCGGTTCGACGCTCGACGACCTGCTCGGCAGCACCCCGGACGGCAGCGCTTCGCTGGTCGATAACACCCGTTCGGACGGCGGTGCGGCGGTCGCCGATCAGCTGTCCGGCCTCGACCAGGACGCCGCCAGCCTGCTGTCGGCGATGCAGCTGGACCCCAGGAACCGGGTGGAGCCGAAGGCGATCGTCGGACCGGTCCGCGACGCGCTCGTCCGCGGCAGCTCGACCGCGTTCGGGACCGCCGCGGCACCTTCGTCCGCCTCGGCGAACGCGACCTCCGAACTCGCCGCGATCCGCGACCAGGTCACCGTCGAACAGCCGAAGCAAACGTTTGCGCTCGCATCCGGGTCCTCGCCGCTGCCGGTGTATGTGCACAACGACCTGCCGGTCGGCGTCAGCGCGCAGATCGCGCTCAAGAACAACATGGGCATCCGGCCCGCCGAACAGACCAAGAACTGGCTTTTCCCGGCGAAGGGCGGCCAGACCAAATACGTGCAGATCGAGGCGCTGCGGGCCGGGCGGCTGTCGGTCGATGTGTCCTTGACCACCCCGGCGGGCACGGATCTCGGCGCGACCGCCCGGTTCGAGCTGACCTCGACCGAGTACGGCCCGATCACCATCATCGTCACCGTCGTCGCTGGTTGCGCGCTGCTGTTGCTGGCGTCCCGGCGGATCTACCGGCGAGTGAAGGAAAGCCGAGGCGGCACGCCCTGACATCGCGAGGGGACGGGTACTCGCGCCCGTTCCCGATTACCCTGGGTCCGCGCTGCCACAATGGCAGGGACCAGGGGACCGCAGAGGATTGGGCACGCGTTGGACAAAGAGCCGGGTCAACCACCCGAGCGTGCGGGTCGTCCTCGGCGGGACGGCGCGCCGCCGAGGCGGGACGACCAGCCTCGGCGCGCCGTCCGGGACGCCCGTCGCCAGCCGCCCCCTCCGCCGCCGCCCGCCGACCGCAGGCAGCCGCCGCCCAACGGCACCCGCCGGATGCCGCTGCCGGACGACCGTCCGCCCGCCGATCGGGCGCCTTCCGATCGGGCTCAGCCGCGCCGGATCGACCCGCGCGGCGGTGACCCCCGAGAACCCCGCGAGCCACGGGACCGCGCGCCGCGCCGCGTCCCGCCGCCGAACGGCCAGCAGCGCCCAGCCCCGACCAGGGCGGCCATGCCGCCGGTCCGCAGGCCGCCCCCGCCAAGGCCGTCCGGTCCGCCGTCCGGTCCGCAGCAACTCCCGCCGTCGGGTCCGCAACCGCTCCCGCCGAACCAGCCGCTGAACCGCGGCCAGCTTCCGCAGCCGACGCCGCCGCCCGCGAACGTGCCGGGCCCACCGCCGCCGCCGGTGCACCGGGGCCGCAGCCCGCGTCCCGGCACGCCGATCCGGCCGTGGCAGGAAGAAGCGATGCGGGATCCGGACGCCACCCGGTTCATCCCGCGCACCGCGGGCGTCCCGCTGGCCGCCCCCTCACGCTGGCCGACCGCCGACCCGGATGTCCTGCGCCCGTACGACGCGCTGGCCACCCAGGTCATGCCGCGGATCAAGGACGCGCCGCTCGCGCGTCCGGCCGAGGCTCCCGAGCAGCCCAAGGACGAGGGCCCCTCGGTCGCCAAGGCGTCCGGGCGGATGGCGATCGCGTCGCTGATCAGCCGGATCACCGGCTTCCTGTGGAAGGTGCTGCTGGTCGCGGCGATCGGGTCCGGGATCGCGACCGACTCGTTCAACGTCGCGAACACGATGCCGAACATCATCTTCGAACTGCTGCTCGGCGGCGTGCTCACCAGTGTGGTGGTGCCGCTGCTGGTGCGTTCGCAGGATGACCCGGACCACGGACAGGCCTACGCGCAACGGCTGCTGACCACCGGCGTCACCGTGCTGTTCATCGGCACCGTGATCGCGGTGATCGCGGCACCGGCGTTCACCTCGCTGTACATCGATTCGTCCGGGCAGGCGAGCGCGGGGCTGACCACCGCGTTCGCCTATCTGCTGCTGCCGGAGATCTTCTTCTACGGCGTGTTCGCCCTGGTCTCGGCGATGCTGAACGCCAAGCACGTATTCGGGCCGACCGCGTGGGCCCCGGTGATCAACAACCTGGTCGTCATCTTCACCATCCTCGTGGTGTGGCTGATGCCCGGTTCGATCGACACCGGCAATCCCTCGATCACCGATCCGAAGGTGCTCACCCTCGGCCTCGGCGTCACCGGCGGCATCGCCGCACAGGCGCTGATGCTGATCCCGCCGCTGCTGCGGACCGGCTTCCGCCCGCGCTGGCGCTGGGGCCTGGACAGCCGGATGAAGGAGTTCGGCGGGCTGGCGCTGTGGGTCGTCGGCTACGTCGCGGTCAGCCAGGTCGGCCTCACGATCACCACCCGGGTGCTCACCAAGGGCACCTCCGGCGGCGTCACCGCCTACAACTATGCGTGGCTGCTGTTCCAGCTGCCCTACGGCGTGCTCGGGGTTTCGCTGCTGACCGCGATCATGCCGCGGCTCAGCCGAGCCGCGGCCGACGGCGACACGAAGAAACTCGTCGCCGACCTCTCCTACGCGTCGCGGATCTCCACCGTGACCCTCGTGCCGATTTCCGCGGTGATGACCATCGTCGGCTCGTCGATGGGCGTCGCGCTGTTCGCGATGGGCAAGGGCACGCTGGAGGACGCCCAGCGGATGGGCCAGGCGCTGGCGATCACGGCGTTCGCGCTGCTGCCGTACGCGCTGGTGATGCTCCAGATGCGGGTGTTCTACGCGATGAAGGACGCCCGCACGCCGACGTTGATCATGATCGTGATGACCGTGGTCAAGGTGCCGCTGCTGTTCCTGTGCCCGGTGCTGCTGAACCCGGAGAACGTCGTGCTCGGCGTGATGATGGTGAACGCGCTGACCTACGTGATCGGCGCGATGCTCGGCCAGGTGTGGCTGTGGGTGACGCTCGGCAACCTGCGCAGCAAGCGGGTGATCGGGGTGATCCTGTTCACCGTCGTGGCGAGCGTCCTCGGCGTCGGGGCCGCCTGGGTCGTCGGGCTGATCGTGCCCTCGTCGCTGAGCCCGGTTCCGCACGCCTGGATCAAGCTCATCCTGCAGGGAATCGTCGGGATCGTGGTCTCGTTCGGCGTGCTCATGGCGCTGAAGGTCGAGGAGCTGAAGCCCGTAACATCAAGGTTCACCCGATTGATCAAGCGCGGGTAACGATTGATTCACGACTCACGACGCTTCTACGGCTGATGATCCGGGTACCCTCGGTGCCGGGAGCGAAGCGGGAGAGAGCGTGGACACGAGACGAAGCGAGCAGGCGGGGGACGCCGCGGGCATTCGCGCCCGGGGCGGATCGCTCGCACCCGGACGCGTCGTAGGGGACGGCCGGTATCGCCTGCTTGCCCAGTTCGGGGTAGACGAGCGGGCCGCCGCGCACCTGTGGCGGGCACGAGACGGGCAGCTCAAGCGGGATGTCGCGCTGACGCTGCTGGTCGGCGATCCGGCGGATCCGGAGGCCGCCCGGCAGGCCCGGCGCACGCTGGAGCGAGCCGCGCACGCGTCGAAGTTCGGGCACGGCGGCGTCGCGAGAGTGCTGGACGTGCTCAGCCTCGGCAGCGGCGTCACCTCGAGCGAGGGGCTGCTCGGCGTCGTGGTGGCGGAGTGGACGAAGGGCAGCGACCTGGTCGACCTGGTCGCGCAGCGCCCGGTGGCCCCCGCCGCGGCCGCGCGGATGGTGCAGGCGCTCGCCGAAGCGGTCGACCATGCCCACCAGAACGGCCTCGTCCTCGGCCTCGACCACCCGCAGCGGCTGCGGCTCACCCCGGGCGGCGCGCTCAAGCTCGCCTTCCCCGGCCCGCTGCCGGAAGCCACGCTGCGCGACGACGTCAAGGCGCTCGGCGCGGTGCTGTACCTGCTGCTCACCGGACGCTGGGCGCTGCCGGGCGGGCCGCCGGCGATCCCCGCGGCCCCGCTCACCCCGCAGGGGCACGTGGTGCCGCCGCGGTCGCTGGTGCCCGCGGTGCCACCGGAGCTGTCCTCGCTGGCCGTGCGCACGATCGAGGACGGCGGCAGCGGCGGAATCCGCACCAGCTCGGCCATCCTTCGCGTGCTCGGCCAGGTCGCCGAGCAGGAGGAACGCACCCAGCTGATCAACGCGGTCGGCAAGGACGACGCGGCGGCGGAGACCGACGGCACGATCTGGACCACGAAGAAGCCGGTCAAGGACGTCGCGCGGCGGCGGAAGCTGGCGTTCGGCGTCACCGTGCTGGTAGTCGCCACCGTGGTGATCCTCGCGTGGGGCGGGCTGATGCTGATCAACCTGTTCCAGGGCGACGGGAAGGCGACCGGTCCCACGATCAACGTCGCGGCCCCGCCCAGCTCGGCCCCGGCCAAACCGGGCAACCAGGCCCCGCCGCCGTCGAACCAGCCGCCGGCCGGGCCGAAGATCGGCGAGCCGGTGACCCCGAAGTCGGCCTCGCTCTACAACCCGCAGGGCTCCGGCGACAACCCGGGCCGGGCGAAGAACACGATCGACGGCGATCCGGGCACGATCTGGAAGACCGACCAGTACCAGCAGCAGCTGCCCGCGCTGAAGCCCGGCGTCGGGATCGCGGTCCAGTTCGACGACCCGGTGAATCTCGCGCAGGTGAAGATCAGCGCGAACAGCCCGGGCACGAAGGTCGAGATCCGGTCGGCGGACAGCAAGAACCCGCAGCTCGACGACACCAAGGTGGTCGGAAGCGGCGATCTGAACGGGCCGGACACCACGATCACCCTGCAGCAGCCGACGCAAAGCCAGTACTTCATCGTCTGGATCACCCAGCTGGGCGACAACGGCGGCGACGGCTTCCTGAGCCAGTTCGGAGAGTTGAGCTTCCTGCCTGCGGCGTGAGCTGCGTTCGCGACTCAGTAGGCTCTGCCGGGTGACGGCTGCAGCTCCCACGGATGCGGATCTGATCGCGGCACACGCCGCGGGTGATCCGCATGCGTTCAGTGAACTGGTCCGGCGGCATCGAGACCGCATGTGGGCGGTCGCCCTGCGCACGCTGCGCGATCCGGAAGAGGCCTCGGACGCGCTGCAGGAGGCGTTCATCTCGGCCTTCCGCGCGGCGAGCAAATTCCGGGCGGAGTCGCAGGTCACGACCTGGCTGCACCGGATCGTGGTGAACGCGTGCCTCGACCGGATCCGGCGAAAGCAGGCCCGGCCGACCGTGCCGCTTCCCGAGACCGGGGAGTTCAACGAACCGGCCGCGCCCGGCGATTCGATGGCGCAGCGGGAAACCAGCCTGCTGGTCCGCCAGGCGCTCGACGAGCTGCCCGAGGACCAGCGCGCGCCGATCCTGCTCGTCGACGTCGAGGGCTATTCGGTGGCCGAGACCGCGAAAATGCTCGGCATCGCCGAGGGCACGGTGAAGAGCCGGTGTGCGCGCGGGCGGGGAAAACTCGCGAAGGTTCTCGGGCATCTGCGGAACCCGGACGGGGGTGGCGACGTCCCAACTAACGAAAGCAAACGCAAGCACGCCACTTCGGAGGGGTCCCGGAGTGCCGGGCGAGTCCAGCGCTCGCCGGGGAACGGGGAGGGACGATGACGGACGAGAGCCGGGGGGCAGGCGGAACCATCGGACCGCCCTGGTCTGTCGACCTGCTCGCCGACCTCCACGCCGGGGTGCTCGACGACCAGGAGGCGGCTCAGCTGTGGCCGCGGGTGAACGCGGATCCAGAAGCGCGGTCGATCATCGAAGCCCTCGAAGCGACCACCGCCGACCTGTCCGCGCTCGCCGCGGAACCGGCCCCGCCGATGCCCGCCGAGTTCGCGGCCAAGCTCGACGCCGCGCTCGCCGCGGAGTCGGCCGCCCGGCAGGAGGCCACGTTTCCGGCGGCCGCACCGGAGCCTGCTGAGCAGCAGGTCGCGCCGGTGGTGGACCTGTCGGCGGCGCGGCGGAGGCGGAACCGGCAGCTCGGCTGGGGTGCCGGGATCCTGACCGCGGCCGCGGCCGCCGCGGTGGCCATCACGCTCACCGTTCCCGGCACGACCAAAACGGATACGTCCGGCGTCGCCGCGCCCGCGCCGTCCGCGGTAGGCGGCCCGTCCGTCGGTGCCGACGGGAGCGGGGCGGAAGCGCTGCTCGGCGGCGGTCTCGGCGTGCGGAACTACGGCCCGTTGCAGGACGTGAAGCGGTTCGACGCGTGTGTCGAGGCGGCGGGCATGGACCCGGCGGTGCGACCGGAGGGCGTGCGGCCGGTGACCGTCGACGGCAAGCCTGGCGTGGTGGCGATTTACACCACCGGCAAGCTCGCGCAGTTCCGGCTGGTCGCGTTCGGCGCGGAGTGCGGTCCGGGCAACCCGGCGAAGCTGTTCGACAAGGTGGTCGGCAAGAAGTAGCGGGCAGGACGTAGCGGCCGTCACCGCCGGGAACACCTCCACCTACGATCGTGTTGAGCCTGGAGCACAGGTCACTACGAGCGGAGGGTTGACGGGTGGCTGCCGAGGAAATCAGGAACCTGATCGTCGTCGGGTCGGGTCCTGCCGGTTACACCGCAGCGGTCTACGCGGCGCGCGCACAGCTCGAACCGCTGGTGTTCGAGGGCACGCAGTTCGGCGGCGCGCTGATGACCACCACCGAGGTCGAGAACTTCCCGGGCTTCCGCGACGGGATCCAGGGTCCGGACCTGATGGAAGAGATGCGCAAGCAGGCCGAACGGTTCGGCGCCGAGCTGCGCGCGGAGGACGTCGAATCGCTTGAGCTGACCGGCGACGTGAAGTACGTCGTCGCGAACGGCAAGCGCTACGCCGCGCGCGCCGTCGTGCTGGCCATGGGCGCCGCCGCGCGGTACCTGAAGGTGCCGGGCGAGCAGGAGCTGCTTGGCCGCGGCGTGTCCGCCTGTGCGACCTGCGACGGTTTCTTCTTCCGCGACCACGACATCGCGGTGGCAGGCGGCGGCGACTCGGCGATGGAGGAGGCGACCTTCCTGACGAAGTTCGCCAAGTCGGTGACGATCGTGCACCGCCGGGACGAGTTCCGGGCGTCGAAGATCATGCTCGAGCGCGCTCGCGCGAACGAGAAGATCAAGTGGCAGCTGAACTCGCAGATCACCGGCGTCGAGGGCGACGGGACGGTGTCCGGCCTGAAGGTGCGCGACACGAAGTCCGGTGAGGAGAAGACGCTCGACGTGACCGGGTTCTTCGTCGCGATCGGCCACGACCCGCGCAGCGAACTGGTGCGCGGCCAGGTGGACGTGGACGAGGACGGCTACGTCATCACCAAGGGCCGCACGTCCTACACGAACGTGCCCGGCGTGTTCGCCGCCGGCGACTTGGTGGACCGCACCTACCGCCAGGCGATCACTGCGGCCGGCTCCGGCTGCAGCGCGGCGATCGACGCGGAACGATGGCTCGCGGAGCACGGCGAAGCCGACGCGCACGAGGCACCGGAACTGGTCGGCGGCGGCTACGGCGCCGGCGAGCACTGACTTTTTCCACCGAGTTGAAGGAGCAAGCGATGTCCGAACCCGTGAAGGTGACCGACAAGTCGTTCGTGGACGACGTCCTCACCAGCGAGAAGCCCGTTCTCGTCGATTTCTGGGCGACCTGGTGCGGTCCGTGCAAGATGGTCGCCCCGGTGCTCGAGGAGATCGCGAAGGAAAACGGCGACAAGATCACCGTCGCGAAGCTCGACATCGACGAGAATCCGAACACGGCGCGTGACTACCAGGTGATGTCGATCCCGACGCTGATCCTGTTCCAGGGCGGCAAGCCGGTGAAGCAGATCGTGGGCGCGAAGCCGAAGGCCGCGCTGCTTTCCGATCTCGCCGACGTGCTCTGAGCGGTCCACCTGCTGAGAACCCGGGCCAGCGGCAATCGACTCGCCGGTCCGGGTTCTCGCACGTTCGGGAACCACCCACACGGGGGTGGGGGCGCAGGTGCACTCGGCGTGTCCGTCACGGGCCCCGGCCCCTCTCCGGTGGCGCACCGACCGGGCCTGCGTACTCACCGAGAGTTCACAGGGCACAATAGGTGCCTGGGTACACCCCTACCCGGGTTTCTGTTTCGCATCGAGCCGGTTTCGGTGCCTGAGGAAGAGCGAGGAGTGCATGCGGGTACTCCGCCGCGGTGACGCCGGTCCCGACGTCGCCGAGATCAGGTCGATCCTTGCCGGGATGGATCTGCTCCCGCCGGTGGCGGGGACCGAGCGGTACAACACGTTCGACGTCGCGGTGGAGCAGGCCGTGCGCGCGTTCCAGCAGCGCCGCGGGCTCATCACCGACGGCGTAGTGGGCCCTGCGACGTACCAGGCGCTCAAGGGCGCCAGCTATCACCTCGGGAGCCGCCCGCTCCAGTACCTTTTGTCGTCGCCGGTGCACGGCGACGACGTTTTCACTCTTCAGGAGCGGCTCACCGAGCTTGGCTTCGACGCGGGTCGCCCGGACGGGTACTTCGGCCCGCAGACCGAACGCGCGCTGCGCACGTTCCAGCGCGACATGCGCCTGACGTCCGACGGCATCTGCGGCCCGGCCACCATCCGCGAGCTGCACCGCCTGTCGTCGCCCCGCGCCCGCGGCGGCCGCCCGGTCTTCCTGCGCGAGCAGGAGCAGGTGCGCCAAGCAGGCCCGCGCCTGCGCGGCAAGCGCATCGTCATCGACCCGGGCCACGGCGGCGAGGACCTCGGCGTCGTCGCGGGCGGCCTGCGCGAAGCCGACATCGCCTGGGACCTGGCCCGCCGCCTCGAAGGCCGCATGCAGGCCACCGGCATGGAAGCCCTGATCAGCCGGGGCCCGAACCACAGCCCGACGGATTTCGAACGCGCCCGTTTCGCCAACGACGCCGGCGCGGACCTGTTCCTGTCGCTGCACAGCGACGGCAACCCGTCGCCGCGCGCCCAGGGCGTGGCGAGCTTCCACTTCGGCACGGGCAACGGAACGACGTCGACCGTCGGCGAACTGCTGGCCGGCTTCATCCAGCGGGAAGTCGCCGCACGCACCGGCCTGCTGGACTGCCGCACGCACTACAAGACGTGGGAGATCTTCACCCGCACCCGCTGCCCCGCGGTCCGCGTGGAAATCGGCTACCTGACCAACCCGGACGACGCCGCCCGCCTAGGAGACCCAGCCTTCCGCGACGTCGTGGCCGAGGGCATCCTCATCGCGGTCAAGCGCCTGTACCTCCTGGGCGAAGGCGACCAGCCCACCGGCACCTTCACCTTCGCCGACGTCCTGGCCCACGAACTGGCCAAGGCCGAATAGCCTTTCCCGCTCCGGAGCGCGGCGTCAGCCCGCCTGATTCGCCCTGGACCGGACTTCCCCGCCGGATTCCGCCCAGGGCCCGCTCGACCCCCTTGCCACGCCCCCTGAGCCCCCCTCGCCCGCTAGGCATCCCCATTCGCGCCGGACCTCACCAGATCCGTCGCGTCGGGATCCCTCCTGCCCCCGCCCCGTCTCCGTCTCGCGGAAGCACCAATCACCGCCCGCGGATCCGCGCCACCCCAGCCAACCACTACCCACAGTCACACCCGACCGCTTCGCCCCCTACCCGAGAACCCCGCACCCTCCAACCGCAGCCCCCAAGCACCACCCCACACCCCACTCCCTAAACAACCGGAGCCCAGCCACCGCTTAACCGGCGCCACAAGACCTTGCGCCCCACGGTTCCAGCACCCACCACACCTGGGGGCAGCCCCCACCCTCCACGGGGGGCGTCCCCAGATCCATTCTATCCATCCACAGCTTTTCCACGGCCTCTATCTGCAATCTGTGGATAACTCGGGGGTTCTTCCACAGTTGTGCACAGGTACCGGGAGTGGGTGTTTTTCGGGCTGGCGAGAGGTGGTATGGGGCGGGTTGGGAGTGGCCGCGGTGGAGGGGAGTCGGCGGTTGGTGGTGCGAGGCTGACCTCGGGTGATGCGGTTCGGGAGGGTGTTTAAAGGAGTGCAGAAGGCGGCGCTTGGCGGGTGTGGTGAAGCGCTTGCCAGAGCGGGGCCGGGGGTGCGGTGGGTACGGAGAGTGACCAGCAGGGCTGTGGTGGGGAGCGCGTTCATGGTGGGTGTTCGCGCGGTCATTCAGGCTGACCCCAGCCGTGCGGAGGGGTCAGGCTCGGCCGAGGCTGGGTTCGGCGGTCGTGATCGTCACCTGGCCCAGCAGGCGCTCCAGGGCCGCTTCGACGTCTTCCTTCCACGTGATCGCCGAGCGCAGTTCCAGGCGCAGCCTGGGGTACTTCGGATGCGGGCGCACCGTCTTGAAGCCCACGCTCTGCAGGAAGGCTGCGGGCAGCACGCACGAGTGCTGGCCCAGCGGGTCCTCGTCGTCGGGAGTGGCGTCGCCGAATGACTCGATGGCGCGGACGCCGCGTTTGGTCAGGTCTTTCGCCACGGCCTGGACGAGCATCCGGCCGAGGCCGCCGCCGCGGAATTCGGGCAGGACCTGGAACGCGGTGAGCAGGACGGCGTCGGCGCTGGGCGGCGACGTCGGGAAGGCGAGCGAGCGGGGCACCGCGTTCGGCGGGGCGTACAGCACGAAACCGACCGGCAGCGTGTCGCTGTAGACGATGCGGCCGCACGAACCCCATTCCAGCAGCACGCTGGACACCCAGGCTTCTTTCTCGACCTCGGTGGAGCCGTATTCCTCGGCCTGCGCCTTCAGATGCGGAGCCAGCTCCCAGTACACGCACTGACGGCAGCTCTTGGGCAGGTGCTCAAGGTTGTCCAGGGTGACGCCCACCACGCGACGTGACACCTGAAACCTCCCTGGACCCCGCAACTCCGGCCTCGACGCCCGCGAAAAGCGCAGGCGGCACCGGAAGAACCTCCCCGAGGATAGGCCGATGTGACAAGCGCCGGAAGAGCGGGGAGCCGGAAGAGGCCGCGGTTACACTCGATGGATCTACCAGCAGGTACCACCGAGCCCTCAGGTGTCCGATGACCGAGAACCGCCCCGCCAAGCCGCAGACCGGCCGCCACAATCTCGACCCGCATCTCGACCGGTACGCGGCACGTACCGCGGGGATGACCGCATCCGAGATCCGCGCGCTTTTCGCAGTGGCAAGCCGGCCGGAGGTCGTCTCGCTCGCCGGTGGCATGCCGAACCTCGCCGCGCTGCCGCTCGACACGCTTTCGGCTCAGGTCGGCGAGATCATCGCCGAGGAGGGGCTCGTCGCCCTGCAGTACGGATCCGCGCACGGGATTCCCGCGCTGCGTGACCAGATCTGCGAAATCATGGCTCTCGAGGGGATCAAGGCGCACCCCGACGACGTCGTGGTCACCGTCGGTTCCCAGATGGGCCTCGACATGGTGACCCGGCTCTTCTGCGACCCCGGCGACGTCGTGATCGCCGAAGGCCCGTCGTACGTCGGTGCGCTCGGGTCGTTCTCCGCGTACCAGGCGAATGTCGTGCACGTCGCGATGGACGAGCACGGCCTCGTGCCCGAAGGGTTGCGGGAAGCCTTGCACCAGGCCGAAAAAGCCGGTCAGCGGGTCAAATTCCTTTACACGATCCCGAATTTCCACAACCCGGCCGGCGTGACGCTGTCGGTCGAGCGGCGTCCGGAGATCGTCGAGATCTGCCGCGAGCACGGCGTGCTGATCATCGAGGACAACCCGTACGGCCTGCTCGGTTTCGACGGCCAGACCTATCCGGCGCTGCGCTCGCTCGACCCGGACAACGTCGTGTACCTCGGCTCGTTCTCTAAGACGTTCGCCTCCGGGCTGCGCGTCGGCTGGGTGCTCGCGCCGCACGCGGTGCGCGAAAAGCTCGTGCTGGCAGCGGAATCCGCGACGCTGTGCCCGCCGACCTTCAACCAGATGATCGTCTCGCGTTACCTCGCGACGCACGATTGGAAGGGCCAGGTCAAGAAGTTCCGGGAGAACTACCGCGAACGCCGCGACGCGATGTTGTCGGCGCTGCAACAGTATTTGCCGCCCGGCTGCTCCTGGACCAACCCCGACGGCGGCTTCTACGTGTGGGTCACCGTGCCGGAAGGTGTTGACACCAAAGCGATGCTGCCGCGTGCGGTCACCGCTCGGGTGGCGTACGCGTCCGGCACCGGTTTCTACGCCGACGGTTTCGGCTCACGCCAGATGCGGTTGTCGTACTGCTATCCGACGCCGGAACGCATCCGTGAGGGCGTGCGGCGGCTCGCCGCGGTGCTCGAGTCCGAAATGGACCTCAGCCGCACCTTCGGTAGCGTGAAGGCGCGCACCATCCCGGGGCCCGAGACCCCGTCTCCGGACACGGTCTGAGCCGCCCCGCACAACTAAGGAGTTCCCACGGTGGTCGACCGTACCGTTGCCGTGCTCGCCGGCGGGCTTTCCCACGAACGCGACGTTTCGCTCCGCTCCGGGCGCAGGCTGTCGGCCGCGTTGCGGTCCGAGGGCCTCACGGTGGAGGAGTGGGACACCGACGCCGGGCTGCTGGAACGGCTGCGCACGCAGCGTCCGGACGCGGTGGTCGTCGCCCTGCACGGCGGTGAGGGTGAGAACGGCTCGGTGCAGACCGTGCTGGAAATGCTCGACGTCCCGTTCGTCGGCACCCACTCGCAGGGCTGCCGTCGCGCCTGGGACAAGCCGACCGCGAAGGCGTTCGTGCAGCAGGCCGGATTCTCCACGCCGGACTGGATTGTGTTGCCGCACAGCACTTTCCGTGAGCTGGGCGCACAGTCGGTGCTCGACGCGATGGTCGAGCGGCTCGGGCTGCCGCTGATCCTCAAGCCGGACCAGGGCGGGTCCGCGCTCGGCACCCAGGTGGTCCGGGAAGCGGCGGAATTGCCCGCGGCGATGGTCGGCTGCTTCGCCTACGGCGACACCGTGCTCGCAGAGCGGTTCGTAGACGGCGTTGAAGTGGCCGTCACGGTCATCGAAGGGGAGAACGGGGCCGAGGCCCTGCCCGCGGTGGAGATCGTCCCGGAGAGCGGCGTCTACGACTACACGGCGCGCTACACCGCCGGTCTCACCGACTTCTTCACCCCGGCCCGGATTTCCGACGAAGCCGCGAAGGCGGTCAGCGAACTCGCCGTCGGCGCGCACCGGTGGCTCGGGCTGCGCGACATCTCGCGCACCGACGCGGTGATCACGTCGGACGGGGGAGTCCACTTCCTTGAGGTGAACCTCTCGCCCGGTCTCACCGAGACCTCGACGGTGCCGATGGCCGTCGAGGCCGCTGGCACCACCCTCGGTTCAGTTTTCGCGGATCTCGTCGCGCGCGCGGTCGCCCGCGCCAACTAAGACCAGGCGGACGGGGCGGGCGGCGGACTGCCGCCCTTCCCCGCGCCGGTCGATTCCGGCGGCCACTCCGGGTGACCATCGCCGCCTCGATCCGCAATCATCACCGTGACGAAACGCCCCTGGGTGATCCCTAATCGGTTTCGTCGGTCTGATTCGCCGATTTTTCCCCCGAGTTCGCGTCGATGATCCCGACGATCCGCTCAAGATCGTCCACCGAGCCGAACTCCAGAACGATGCGTCCCTTGCGCCGGCCGAGGTCGACCTTCACCCGGGTATCGAACCGATCGGACAGCCGGTTCGCGAGTTCCTGCAACCCGGGTGCCTGGATCGGCTTGCGGGGAGCGGACTTCGGCTTGGCTGGCTTTTCGTTCTTCTTCAGCGTGACGGCTTCTTCGGTGGCGCGCACCGACATGCCCTCGGCGACGATCCGTGCCGCCAGCTCTTCCTGGCTATCCGGATCCTCCAGCGACAGCAGCGCCCGCGCGTGCCCGGCCGACAGGACCCCGGCGGCCACCCGGCGCTGTACGGGGAGGGGAGTTTGAGCAGCCGGATGGTGTTCGTGATGACCGGACGGCTGCGGCCGATGCGCCCGGCCAGCTCCTCGTGCGTCACCGCGAACTCGTCGAGCAGCTGCTGATAGGCCGCCGCCTCTTCGAGCGGGTTCAGCTGCACGCGGTGGATGTTCTCCAGCAGCGCGTCCCGCAGCATCGACTCGTCGGCGGTCTGCCGCACGATCGCGGGGATCGCCTCGAGTTCCGCCTGCTGCGACGCCCGCAGCCGGCGCTCGCCCATGACGAGTTCGTATTCGTCGTCCCCGAGTTCGCGGACGACGATCGGCTGCATGAGCCCGAACTCGCGGATCGAATGCTCGAGTTCGGCGAGCGCTTCCTCGTCGAAAACCTGGCGAGGCTGCTTCGGGTTCGGCTTGACCGAGCTGACCGGGATCTCGCGGTACACCGCGCCGGCGACCTCGCCGCCCGCGACCGGCTGGCCCGCCGCACCGTTCGCGGCGAACCAGCCCTTGTCCTCGCGAGCCTTTTCCGCGGGCGCGCTGACGTCGCTCGCGGCCGCGGGAGGCGCTGCCGGGCCGGTCGGGATGAGGGCCGCGAGCCCTCGGCCGAGCCCTCCTCTGCGCTCAGTCATGTGGTGCTGCTCCTCTCCTTCACGCCCCGCTCGGCGATCTCCTTCGCCGCGTCGAGATAGCTCATGGCACCACGTGAACCGGGGTCGTAGGCGAGGACGGTCTGGCCGTAGCCGGGTGCCTCGGACACCTTCACGCTGCGCGGGATGACCGTCTTCAGCACCGTGTCGCCGAAGTGGTTCCGGACCTCGTTGGTCACCTGGTCGGCCAGCTTGGTGCGGCCGTCGTACATGGTGAGCAGAATCGTCGACACGCTGAGTTCGCGGTTGAGGTGCTGCTGCACGAGTTCGATGTTGCTGAGGAGCTGCCCGAGACCCTCGAGTGCGTAGTACTCGCACTGGATCGGGATGAGCACTTCCTGCGCCGCGACCATCGCGTTGACGGTGAGGAGACCGAGCGACGGCGGGCAGTCGATGAAGACGTAGTCGACACCGATCTCGTCGAGCGCCCCGGACGACAGCGCCTCCTTGAGCCGCGTCTCGCGGTTCGCCATGGAGACGAGTTCGATCTCGGCACCGGCGAGGTCGATCGTCGCGGGCACGCAGAAGAGGTTGGGGGACTGCTCGCTCTGCTGCGCGGCCTCGGCGATCGACACCTCGCCGATGAGCACCTCGTAGATGGACGGCGTCCCGGAGCGGTGGTCGATGTCGAGCGCGGTGCTGGCGTTGCCCTGCGGGTCGAGGTCGATCACGAGCGTCTTCAGCCCGTGCACGGCGAGCGCCGCGGCCAGGTTGACGGTGCTCGTCGTCTTGCCGACCCCGCCCTTCTGGTTGGCGACGGTGAGCACCCGGCGGCGAGCCGGTCGGGGAAGTTCCCCTTCCTTGGGGTGGAGCACGCTCGCGGCGCGAACGGCTTCTTCAGCGATCGGCGTCCAGCCCATCTCCTGGCTGGCCTCCGCGGAGTCGGACGGCGGGGGATTCACCGGTCTCGACACCTCCTCCTGGTAGACGATTCGGGGGCGTTCACACCGCGATGTTTCACGTGGAACGGCGCGGCTGTGGTCGTTCGCTAGCTCCGTCTGCCGCGTGGCCGGGTCGGCTTCGGCGGCAGGCGACGGATCAGGATCACCGTGCTGGGGACTTCGAGTACTGCCTTCCCGCATTCCGCGATCTGCGGTTCGGCACCGCCGGCCTTGCGCACCGCGTCGCGGTCACGGGAAATCTCTTCGGCGGCGCTGGCGCCTTTGAGGGCAACCAGTCGACCTTCGGGACGAACCAGGGGAAGGCACCAGCCCGCGAGCCGAGCGAGGGGAGCGACCGCGCGGGCGGTGACGACGTCTGCGCCACTCAGCTGCTCGCGTACGGACCGCTCCTCGGCGCGTCCACGGACGATGGTGATCGGGAGTTCCAGCTTCTCGGCGACCTCGGCCAACCAGTCAACCCGGCGAGCCATGGGTTCCAAGAGCACGATATCGAGGTCCGGTCGAGCGATCGCCAGCGGTACACCCGGAAGCCCGGCACCCGACCCGACGTCGACCACGCGCGCCCCAGACGGGATCTGCTCGCCGATCACCGCGGAGTTCAGCACGTGCCGCTCCCACAGCCGGTCGACCTCGCGCGGCCCGATCAACCCCCGCTCGACCCCGTGAGTCGCCAGCAGCTCCACGTACCCGGCGGCTTGCTCGACGCGCTCCCCGAACACCTCCACCGCCGCGGTCCGGACCGTCCCGGTGGCGCCGTCCAAGCTCACTACTCCCACTCCTCGCTCCGCCCGTTTCACGTGAAACGGGCTCGATTGATTGTCCCTGATGCCGACGCCAAATCGAGCCGACAGACCGCAACTGTGGACAACTCCACTCGAGTCGTCGAGCGATCCACAGGTCGTTTCACGTGAAACGCGATCCGGGAGGGTGAGACAGCGGCGGGTTTCACGTGAAACGCCACGCTTGTAATTCGCTCCGGCCCGATAAGGGAGGTCGTCGAAGACGCGCTCACCGTACGACGCGTCCATAGCGATGCAGACAGCGGAGGAGACAACAACCGTGGATGGGCAAAGTCATCTCGGGGGACGATGTCGCTCGACGGCTACATCGCCGGGCCGAGCGAGACCGGCTTCGGTCAACTCTTCCAGTGGTATGGCGACGTGGAGGTGCCGTCCGCCTGCCCGCGAGTGCTGACGATCCGAACCTCAGCACAGAGCGCCGCGTTGCTCAAGGCGGAGTGGGGGAGCATCGGCGCATTGGTCAAGGATGTGGTCGTCAATGGCGGACAGATAGCACGGCAGTGTCTCGAGGAGAGTCTGCTCGACGAGGTCGCCCTCGAACTGGGGCCGGTTGTGCTCGGCGGCGGAAAGACTCTGTTCGGGGAAGTCGCACCGGCGCGCTTCGAAGCGACCGATCGCGGTCGTCGAGGGAGGCGGAGTGGTGCACCGGCGGTACCGAGTCGTCCGGCAGGCATAAAAGAAGCGGCCCACCGGAATCACTCCGGTGGGCCGCTTCAGCTCAGTGCTCAACGCGGCTCTACGCGTCCGAGGCTCAGTCCTCGGGGAAGATCACCACGCGGCGCTTCGGGTCTTCGCCCTCGCTCTCGCTCGTGACGCCCTTGACCGTCGCGACCGCGTCGTGGACGACCTTGCGCTCGAACGGGCTCATCGGCTGCAGGCGGACCCGCTCGCCGCTCGACAGCACCGACTCCGCGGTGGACCGGCCGAGTTCGCGGAGTTCCTCCCGGCGGTCCGCGCGCCAGCCGGCGATGTCCAGCATCAGCCGGCTGCGCGAGCCGGTCTCCTGTTGAACCGCGAGCCGGGTCAGCTCCTGCAGCGCTTCGAGCACCGTGCCGCGGGGGCCGACCAGCTTCTCCAAGTCGTCGCCGCCGTCGATGCTGACGATCGCGCGGCCCGCTTCGACGTCCAGATCGATGTCGCCGTCGTAGTCGAGCAGGTCCAGCAGACGCTCGAGGTAGTCGCCGGCGATGTCGCCCTCTTGCACGAGAGCGTCGTCACCGCCCGCCTTCGGCTCGGCCGGTGCGCTCGTCTCTTCCTGATCGGCGTCGATCGTGTCGACCGTCTCCGACATCTTCAGTCTCCTCTCCGAACCCGAAGCGTCAGCGACGCTTCCGGCCCGACTTCCTGTTCGAGTCCTTGAGGAGTCCGGGCACCCCGGTGCCGTTCTCCTTCGATCCGTTCTGGTTCGACGTCTGCTCGGGCGCACTCTCCGCCGGTTCGGCCGCCTTCTTCTCCGAGGACTTCTCCGAGGAAGTGACGCCGCCGGACTTGCCGTCAGAGGACGAGGTCTGCGCGAAGCCGTGCGCCGAACCCGCCTTGGTCACCTTGCCCTGCTGACCCCGCTGCTGGTTCTTCTTCTGCTGCACCGGCTTCTGCCCGACCTTCGGCGCGGTCGGCTTCTGGCCCGGCTTCGGGCCGAGCGACGCGCGCTTCTCGGCCGCCTCCGCCTTGCGGGCCGCCTCTTCCTTGTCGATCTTCGTGTAGACGAGGCGCTGCTGCATGAGCGTCCAGCCGTTGTTCGCCAGCCAGTAGAAGAGCAGGCCGAGCGGGAAGAAAGCACCGAACACGAGCACACCGAGCGGGAAGACGTACATGGTGAGCTTGTTCATGATCGCGGTCTGCGCGGTGCCCGCGGCCGACGCGTTCTGCCGGGAGACCGAGTGGCGCGCGGTGAGGTGCGTGGCGATCGAGGCGATGATCATGAGCGGCAGCGCGACCGGGAGGACCTCCCAGTGCCAGCCGCCGTTCGCGACGTTGCCAGCGACGGCGCCGACGCCGTTGTTGACCGCCTCGCCCATGTTGACGCCGAAGAGCTTCGCGCTGACGTAGGAGTGCACGTCCTGCGCGTTGAAGAAGTAGTTCTCGGTCTTGTCCCCGCCACCGGGCGGCGGCATGGTGAACGCGCGCAGCACGTGGTTCAGGCCGATGAAGACCGGGATCTGAAGGATCATCGGAAGGCAGCTGCCGAGCGGGTTGACGCCGTGCTCGCGCTGGAGCTTCTGCATCTCCTGCGCCTGGCGCTGCCGGTCGTTCGCGTACTTCTTCTGAATCTTCTTCATTTCCGGCGCGAAGTCTTGCATCTTCTTCATCGACCGGACCTGGTTCACGAACGGCTTGAACATGATGCCGCGGACGGTGAACGTCAGGAAGATAATGCCGAGGATCCACGAGATCGCGGTCGCTTCGCCGAAGACGAACCCGAAGACCTTGTGCCAACACCACAAGATGAAGGACACGGGGTAGTAGATGAAATCGAGCACTGAGCTACTCCTCGATCGGTGTTTCAGGCGTGCGGTGCCGCCACGAGAACTTCTCGGGCACCGGGTCACGGCCGGGCGGGGTCCACGGGCCGCAGCGAAGCAGCCGGCGCAGCGCGAGGTAGGAGCCCTTGGCCGCGCCGTGGCGGGTCAGGGCTTCGACTGCGTACGCGCTGCAGCTCGGGTAGAACCGGCAGGCCGGAGGAAGAAAGGGCGAAATCGCCTTGCGGTAGAACCGCACGGGGAGGAGCAGCACCCACGCGACCGGTCCCGGCCGGGGCGGCGACTCGTCCTCGGGTACTTCGGTGGTGCTGTGCTCGGAGGTGGCGTCCATGGCCGTTTACACCGCTGATCCGTGGTCGGGTGCCGAGTCCTGCTGACGCGGCTGCCGGGGAGCATCGCCCCCGGCCGGGCGGCCGGACGGCGCGAGGCCGAGCCGGCGCAGTGCGGCGTCGAGATCGGCGCCAAGCTCCGCGCTCGACGCGGAAGCCGCCGGAGGCAATGCCCGTACCACCAACGAAGTGCCCGCGGGCAGTGTTCCGAGACGCGCGGAAACGAGGTGCCGCAACCGCCGGGTCACCCGGTGGCGCACCACCGAGTTGCCGACGGCCTTGCTCACCACAAAACCCGCCCTGGCCGCGAACGAGGCGGCCACGGACGGGTCCGTGGTCAACGCATGGACGACGAGGCGGCGCCTGCCGGCTCGGGATCCCCGGCGGAGGACGACCCGGAAGTCCTCGCTCCGCCGCAGACGTGCGCCAGCGGGCAGCACGACGCGGCCTCGCGGAGCCGGATCAGGCGGACAGCTCGGCGCGGCCCTTGCGACGGCGTGCCGCGAGGATCGCGCGACCCGCACGGGTCCGCATGCGGAGGCGGAAACCGTGGGTCTTCGCGCGACGACGGTTGTTCGGCTGGAAGGTGCGCTTGCCCTTGCTCACTGCTTCTCCTGTGTCTCGGCCGTCGGGCGACGGCGGATTCCCCGGCGCCCGGCGTGTCGTGCGGGTCGCACGGAAGTTCGTGCTGTCTCCTACCACCGGGTGGCCTCGTCACGACGAGCGACGACATACGTAGGCACGCGAAACGCACCCGTCGCATACGGGAGACCTTACGAGGGTACGCACCCCGGTCGTGAACGCCGCAGGCGCCCCTCCGCCACCCTCGGCGACCGACCGGCGAGACTGCCTCCCGGCACCGCGCGGCACCGAATGGCAACACGCCGTACACCGTGAAATGCTTGCGCAGCACCACGCCTTGTGGCATCGAGCAGGGCTTGTTAGCGTGCCTCTCTCGGCCTCCGGCCAGGAACGATGCGGCCTCGCCGGCGCCGGGGGGTGTGGAGGCGCCCGGGGAGTACGCCGAGCCCGCAGGGGGCGTGGCTGCGGACGGCCGTACATTAGTGCACAGCTGTGGACAACTTTGTGGATATCGCTGTGCCGTCGCGCGGGTGAGTCCGGACCGCGTGCTCGAGGCGAGCTTTCCAGGACGTGCTCGGGGTGGTCCGAGGCGTGCGCGCCGACGAGGGAGGGGAGTCAGACCGGTGTCGGAGCACCAGCACAATCTGGGCGTCATCTGGGAGCAGGTGGTGCGGGAGCTGTCCGACGGCACCCTCTCCCCGCAGCAACGAGCCTGGATGCGGGTGACCCGGCCGATCGGCCTCCTCGACGGCACCGCGCTGCTCGCCGCGCCGAGCGACTTCGCGAAGGAAGCCATCGAACGCGCGCTGCGCACCTCGATCACCGAAGCGCTGTCCCGGCGGCTCGGCCGTCCGGTGTCGCTCGCGGTGAAGGTCGACAGCACGGAGCCGGTCGCGCCCGCCCCCCGCTATGCGGCGTCACCCGCCCGGGTGGAAAACGATGTCCCGCGCCCGGAGCCGGTGGCTCCCGCGGCCCCGCACACGGAGAACGGCCAGGCCGACCACGCGCGGCCGAAGCCGAAACCCAAGCCGATGCCGCCGCCGCGACGGCCCCAGGTCGAAGCGGCCGGTCTGCCTCCGGCGCGCGTCGACCCGCCGCCGCCCCCGCCGCAGCAGCAGCCGTTGCCACCGGTCCACCCCGGCTTGGACGACGTCGAGGACCCGGACGAAGAAGTCGACGAAGAGGGCGAAGCGTTGGCCACTGCCAATGAGATCTGGCCCCGGTTCGCCGGACAGCCGATCGCGGGGCAGCCGTACACCGCGCCCGCGCAGCCGCAGACGTCCAAGACGAAGCTGAACGAGAAGTACAACTTCGACACCTTCGTCATCGGCGCGTCCAACCGCTTCGCGCACGCAGCCGCGGTCGCCGTGGCCGAGGCCCCCGCCCGCGCGTACAACCCGCTGTTCATCTGGGGTGAGTCCGGGCTCGGCAAGACGCACCTGCTGCACGCGGTCGGGCACTACGCGCAACGGCTGTTCCCCGGCATGCGCGTGCGGTACGTCTCCACCGAAGAGTTCACGAACGACTTCATCAACTCGCTGCGCGACGACCGCAAGGTCGCCTTCCAGCGGCGCTACCGCGACGTCGACATCCTGCTGGTGGACGACATCCAGTTCCTGGAGGGCAAGGAAGGCACCCAGGAGGAGTTCTTCCACAC
The DNA here is from genome assembly GCF_045278895.1 of Amycolatopsis sp. WGS_07. Taxonomy (NCBI): domain Bacteria; kingdom Bacillati; phylum Actinomycetota; class Actinomycetes; order Pseudonocardiales; family Pseudonocardiaceae; genus Amycolatopsis; species Amycolatopsis sp. WGS_07. Next base: position 2,852,555 of record NZ_CP136053.1, read on the forward strand.
CTTCAACACGCTGCACAACCAGAACAAGCAGATCGTGGTCAGCTCCGACCGGCCGCCCAAACGGCTGGAAACCCTGGAGGACCGGCTGCGGACGCGGTTCGAATGGGGCCTGATCACCGACATCCAGCCGCCTGAGCTGGAGACCCGGATCGCGATCCTCCGGAAGAAGGCGGCGCAGGACCGGCTCGCGGTGCCCGGCGACGTGCTGGAGTTCATCGCGTCGCGGGTCGAGGCGAACATCCGCGAACTGGAGGGCGCGCTGATCCGCGTCACCGCGTTCGCGTCGCTCAACCAGCAGCCGGTGGAAGTCGGGCTCGCCGAGATCGTGCTGCGCGATTTGATCCCGGATTCGCACACGCCGGAGATCACCGCGCCGACCATCATGGGCGTCACGGCCGAGTTCTTCGACGTGACGCTCGACGAGCTGTGCGGCCCCGGCAAGACGAAGGCGCTCGCCACGGCCCGCCAGATCGCCATGTACCTCTGCCGCGAGCTGACCGAGATGTCGCTGCCGAAGATCGGGCAGACGTTCGGCGGCCGCGACCACACGACCGTCATGCACGCGGACAAGAAGATCCGCAAGGAGATGGCCGAGCGCCGGCGGATTTACGACCAGGTGCAAGAGCTGACCTCGCGAATCAAGCAGCGCGCGCGTCAGTAGCCGACTGCTGCTTTTGGACACTCGCTTGTAGACAGTCCAGTTTCGACGCTTAAGGGCACCACGGACTCCCGTGGTGCCCTTTTGTTGCCCTGACTGGCTTCTCGCGCGTACGCAGCTGAAGCGTGCGTACGGATCACCGTGCAGGCGAAGCATGCGTACGCATCCACAGACGTCCACAGCCTGTGTACAGAGAATTTCTCAAACTCATTGATACACAAGGGGTTTTCCCCAGGGTGTGGGCAGTTTGCCCACAGTGCCAACAGATCTCAGAGCTGCGGCGACCCCGATTTGATCCACATCCCGCCCACACCGAATCCACAGGTTGTCCCCAGGGTTGTCCACGCGGATTCCCCAGGTTGCCCACAGGTCATCCACAGCTGTGGTTCGTCACTCACCAGGGCGATCCCGGCCGCTTCGGCTGCCCCCAGAGCCTGGGTACAACTCGGCCCCAACCTGGGGACAACCCTGGGGACAACTGGGCCCGACTGTGGATGAATCGTGGACGGCCCGAAACCATCCACGGATCGGCCGAACCATCCACCGATCCGCCACCAGGGCTGCCCACAGGCCGCCGCACGCTACGACCAGCGGCAACGAGCGCTGTCCACACAATCCACAGCCCCTATTACTGCTACTGGTTTTTCATCTCTTCTAAGAAAGAACAGAACAAAAACAGGCGGAGGACGAAACTGGGGACAACCCGAGATTCGTGTCGTCTTGTCGACAAAGTGAAGGGGAGGCCGAGGTGACGGCACCCCCGGCGACGGCCTAACGTGGATGTCTGCAGCTGGTCCGTTCCCAGGCGGGGCGGACCGGACCGGCGGGGACCCGGTCGCGCGCGGTGCTCACGACTGGTGCCCGGCGACCCCTTCACGAGCCGAGGGGCTCGGCTGTCGAAAGGAAGCGCGCATGAAGATCCGCGTCGAGCGCGACGGGCTCGCCGACGCCGTCGCGTGGGTGGCCAGAAGCCTCCCTCCCGGCCTCCGGTGCCGGTACTGGGCGGGGTCCTCCTCGACGCGGGCGCGGACGGAGAGTCCGACGCGCTCACGGTCTCCGGCTTCGACTACGAGGTCTCGGCCACGGTCGGCGTGCCCGCGACCATCGCCGACGGCGGGCGGCTGCTGGTCTCCGGCAGGCTCCTGGCCGACATCACCAAGGCGCTGCCCGCGCAGCCGGTGGAGATCTCCGTCGACGGCGCCCGCGCCACCATCACGTGCGGCAGTGCCCGGTTCAGCCTCCCGACGATGCCGGTCGAGGACTATCCGCAGCTGCCGTCCCAGCCCGCGCACGCGGGCGAACTCACCGGCGACGTCTTCGGCCAGGCGGTCACCCAGGTCGCCACCGCGGCCGGCAAGGACGACACGCTCCCCATGCTCACCGGCATGCGGCTGGAGATCTCCGGCGAGACGCTCACCCTCGTCGCCACCGACCGGTTCCGGCTCGCCATGCGCGAGTTCACCTGGAAGCCGGCCGAGGGCCTGTCCGACGCCGCGGTGCTCGTCCCGGCGCGCACGCTCGCCGAGGCCGCCAAGACGCTCGGCGGCGCGGGCACCACCGTGCAGCTCGCGCTCGCTTCCGGCGACGGCCTGCTCGGTCTGTCCGGGGCCGGTCGCTACACGACCACCCGGCTGCTCGACGCCGAGTTCCCGCCGTACCGCCAGCTGCTGCCCGCGAACCACACCTCGCGCGCGGTCATCGAGGTCAGCGCGCTCACCGAGTCGATCAAGCGCGTGTCGCTGGTCGCCGAGCGCGGCACCCAGGTGCGGCTCGAGTTCGGCGACGGCTCCCTGCGGCTGTCCGCCGGCGGCGACGACGAGGGCAGCGCCGAAGAGGAACTGCAGGTCGACTACGAGGGCGAACCGGTCACCATCGCGTTCAACCCCGGCTACCTCGTCGACGGGCTCGGCGCGCTGCACAGCGACCGGGCCGAGCTGACCTTCACCACGCCCAACCGGCCGGCGCTGATCAAGCCCGCCGACGCCGAGGGCAACGTCGTCCCCGGATATCTCTACCTGCTCATGCCGGTCCGGCTGCCGGGCTGAGCTCCGCGCGTCCAACCGAGGAAAACCGATCCAATCCAAAGGGGATCTCATGGTTCAGCTGGGTCTCGTCGGCCTGGGCAAGATGGGCTTCAACATGCGCGAGCGGCTGCGTGCCGCCGGGCACGAGGTGGTCGGCTACGACCGCAACCAGGACGTCAGCGACTCGGCCTCGCTCGAGGACCTGGTGAGCAAGCTGACCGGTCCGCGGATCGTGTGGATCATGGTCCCGGCCGGCGAGCCGACCCGGCAGACCGTCACCGAACTCGGGCAGCTGCTGTCCGAGGGCGACCTGGTGATCGACGGCGGGAACTCGAAGTTCACCGACGACAAGCTGAACGCTGAACTGCTCGCCTCGCACGGCGTCGGCTACCTCGACTGCGGCGTCTCCGGCGGCGTGTGGGGCAAGGACAACGGCTACGGCCTGATGGTCGGCGGTGCGGCGTCGGACGTCCAGCGCGCGATGCCGATCTTCGACGCGCTGCGTCCGGAGGGCCCGCGCGAGGAAGGCTTCTCGCACGCGGGCTCGGTCGGCGCCGGGCACTACGCGAAGATGATCCACAACGGCATCGAGTACGGCATCATGCAGGCCTACGCCGAGGGCTTCGAGCTGCTCGAAGCGGCGAAGACGGTCGACGACGTGCCCGCCGTGATCAAGGGCTGGCAGCGCGGCACCGTCGTGCGCTCCTGGCTGCTCGACCTGCTGGTGCGCGCGCTGGACGAGGACCCGGAGCTGGACGACCTCGAGGGCTACGTCGAGGACTCCGGCGAGGGCCGCTGGACGCTGGAGGAAGCGGTCAACAACGCGGTCCCGGCTCCGGTGCTGTCGGCCGCGCTGTTCGCCCGGTTCTCCTCGCGGCAGAAGGATTCCGCCGCGATGCGTGCGGTCGCGGCGCTGCGCAACCAGTTCGGCGGCCACGCTGTGAAGAAGGCCGGGAGCTAGCCTCCCGCGCGGTCCCCGCTCGTGTATCTGCGACATCTCCAGGTCACCGACTTCCGGTCCTGGCCGCAAGCCGACCTCGCCCTCGAACCGGGGCCGGTCGTGCTGGTCGGCCAGAACGGCCGGGGGAAGACGAACCTGCTCGAAGCGATCGGCTACGTGGCGACCCTCAGCTCGCACCGGGTCGCCACGGACCTGCCGCTCATCCGGCACGGCTGCGAGCGCGCGCTCGTCCGGGTCGCGGTCGTCAACGACGATCGCGAGCTGACGGTCGAACTCGAAATCACGCCGGGCCGCGCCAACCGTGCCCGGGTAAACCGCGGCGCGGTCGGCAAGCCGCGGGACGTACTGGGCATTCTGCGTACGGTGCTGTTCTCTCCGGAGGACCTCGCGCTCGTGCGCGGAGACCCGAGTGAGCGCCGTCGGTTCATGGACGAGCTGCTAGTGCTTCGCGCTCCGCGGTTCGCTGGCGTGCGCTCGGATTACGAGAAAGTGCTGAAGCAGCGCAACGCACTTCTCAAGACCGCAGGCAAACGCCGTACTGGTCGCGAAGACCCGTACGCACTGTCGACGCTCGATGTGTGGGACGACCATCTCTCGGTGGCTGGCGCGCAGTTGCTGGCCGCACGGTTGAACCTCATCGCCGACCTCGCGCCGTACACGGCTGACGCTTATATGGGAGTCGCGCCTGACTCTCGTCCGGCGAAGATCGCGTACAAGTCTTCGCTCGGCGAAGCGCTTCCGCCGTCTTATGGCGTGCCTGGCGGCGAGCGTGCGGAGACAGAGGTACTACGCGACCTTTTGCTGAAGGCGTTGGCCGACACGCGGCGGCAAGAGCTGGAGCGAGGCATCAGTCTCGTCGGCCCGCATCGGGACGAGCTGGAGCTGATCCTCGGCGAAGCGCCGGCGAAGGGGTACGCGAGCCACGGCGAGTCGTGGTCGTTCGCGCTGGCTCTTCGGCTCGGAAGTTACGAACTTCTGCGTGCCGAAGCGGGCGAACCGGTGCTTTTGCTGGACGATGTGTTCGCCGAACTCGACCGTAAGCGCCGGGCCCGGCTGGCCGAGGTCTCCGCGAGCGCCGAGCAGGTGCTCATCACCGCGGCGGTGGCCGAGGACGTGCCCGCGGAGCTGGCCGGTGCCAGGTTCACGGTGGCCGACGGGGAGGTGAACCGTGCCTGAACAGCCACAACAACCACGCGGGGTGACCGGGGTCACGCAGTTTGCCCACCGATCTGGGGACAAACCTGTGGACAGTGTGGATAAACCCGGAGCCGCGTTATCGCCGCGCGTGACGAACCGGCCGGATGGCGGTCTTGACACCTCGAAAGCGGGAGACGCTTCCGGGAATCCCGCGCGTGGCGCGACGGAGCGTGACAGTTCCACTGGGCCGAACGAGACGGGCGCTGGGGATGCTCCGAGCGGCCGCGACCTCGCGCACGCCGCGCTCGAAGCGGCGAAGGCGAAGGCCCGCGAACGCGGTGCCCCGCCGAACCTCCGCCGCGGCCGGATCACCGGGGGCGGCGGGCAGAATCGGGCACGTCGCCGCTGGTCAGGGCCGGGTGCCGACCCGCGCGACCCGCAGCCGCTCGGCAGGCTCGTGTCGCGGCTGATCTCCGACAGCGGCTGGCAGGACACGATGACCAACGCGCGCGTGTTCGGGCAGTGGGCCCGGCTCGTGGGCGAGGACGTCGCCGAACACGCCCAGCCGGTGGCGCTGAAAGACGGCGAGCTGACCGTCCGCGCGAGTTCCACCGCGTGGGCTACACAGCTGCGGTTGCTGCAGGGGAAATTGCTCGCGAAGATCGCCGCGGGCGTCGGGAACGGCGTCGTGAAGCGGATGCGGATCCAGGGTCCGACCGCTCCGAGCTGGCGGAAAGGACCGCGGCACGTCCCCGGCCGCGGGCCGCGTGACACGTACGGCTGACGGGGGTTGCGGTCGGCCGGGTCATTGCCCCGAGAACCGGGTCGCGCCGGTTCGGATACGACCTGACTCGCCTGAGGGTGATTTCGTGCCTCTGCGACAGACTGAGAGGTGTCCTTGCCGCATGTGAGCGCGCGCGGGCAAGTACACTGTTGTAGTAGCGGGCGTCCGCTCGGGCGAGACGAGGAGAAACAACGCCGGTGACCGAGAACAAAAGCGAGTACAACGCGTCGTCCATCACCGTGCTCGAAGGCCTCGAAGCGGTTCGCAAGCGCCCCGGCATGTACATCGGTTCCACCGGTGAGCGCGGTCTCCACCACCTGGTCCAGGAGGTGGTGGACAACTCCGTGGACGAGGCGATGGCGGGGTACGCCACCAAGGTCGAGGTTACTCTCCTCGCCGACGGCGGGGTACGGGTAGTCGACGACGGCCGCGGCATCCCGGTCGACATGCACCCGAAGGAGAAGAAGCCGACCCTCGAGGTCGTGCTCACCATCCTGCACGCGGGCGGCAAGTTCGACAGCGACTCCTACGCGGTGTCCGGCGGTCTGCACGGCGTCGGCGTCTCGGTGGTGAACGCGCTGTCGACGAAGCTGCTCGCCGAGATCAAGGTGAACGGCCGCAGCTGGCGCCAGGAGTACACGAACCAGGTCCCCGGTCCGCTCGAGGACCTCGGCCCGGCCACCGACACCGGCACCACGATCACGTTCTGGGCCGACGGCAGCATCTTCGAGACCACCACCTACAACTTCGAGACCATCTCGCGCCGGCTGCAGGAGATGGCGTTCCTCAACAAGGGCCTCACCCTGTCGCTGCGCGACGAGCGCGTCGCCGACGAGGAGACCGAAGAGGACGCCGCGGGCAAGCAGGCGCGGGTCAAGGAAGTCGTCTACTGCTACCCGGGCGGGCTCGAGGACTTCGTCAAGCACATCAACGGCAGCAAGGACCCGATCCACGAGAGCGTCATCTCCTTCGACGCCAAGGGCTCCGGCCTCGAGGTCGAGGTCGCGATGCAGTGGAACACCGGGTTCACGCCGTCGGTGTACACCTTCGCCAACACGATCAACACGCACGAGGGCGGCACGCACGAAGAGGGCTTCCGCGCCGCGCTCACCCGCGTGGTCAACGCGTACGCGCGCGACAAGAAGCTGCTCAAGGAGAAGGACGCGAACCTGACCGGCGACGACGTGCGCGAGGGGCTCGCCGCGATCGTGTCGATCAAGCTGTCCGAACCGCAGTTCGAGGGCCAGACGAAGACCAAGCTGGGCAACAGCGAGGCCAAGACGTTCGTGCAGCAGCAGTCGAACGAATGGCTCGGCGACTGGTTCGAGCGCAACCCGAGCGAAGCCAAGACGATCATCAACAAGTCGATCTCGTCGGCGCAGGCCCGGCTCGCCGCCCGCAAGGCGCGCGATCTGGTGCGGCGCAAGGGCGCGCTGGAGATCGGCGGGCTTCCCGGCAAGCTCAAGGACTGCCGTTCGAACGACCCCGGCGAGTGCGAGCTGTACATCGTGGAGGGCGATTCGGCGGGCGGTTCGGCCAAGGAAGGCCGCGACTCGATGTACCAGGCGATCCTGCCGATCCGCGGCAAGATCATCAACGTCGAGAAGGCCCGCATCGACCGAGTCCTCAAGAACACCGAGGTCCAGTCGCTGATCACCGCGCTCGGCACCGGGATCCACGACGATTTCGACATCTCGAAGCTGCGGTATCACAAGATCGTGCTGATGGCCGACGCCGACGTCGACGGCCAGCACATCACCACGCTGCTGCTCACCCTGCTGTTCCGGTTCATGACGCCGCTGATCGAGCACGGCCACGTGTTCCTGTCGCGGCCGCCGCTGTACAAGATCAAGTGGCCGCGGTCGGAGCCGGAGTACGCGTACTCGGACAAGGAACGCGACGCGGTCATCCAGGCCGGCGTCGAGGCGGGCCGCCGTCTTCCGAAGGACGACGCGATCCAGCGGTACAAGGGTCTCGGCGAGATGAACGCCGAGGAGCTGTGGGAGACCACGATGGACCCGGCGAACCGGCTGCTCGGGCAGGTCACCCTCGACGACGCGGCACAGGCCGACGAGCTGTTCTCCGTGCTGATGGGCGAGGACGTGGAAGCCCGCCGTTCGTTCATCACGCGCAACGCCAAGGACGTGCGCTTCCTGGACGTGTAGGCGTCCCCTGCTAATCCGCTTCCCCAGGACTGCTCACTGAGAAGGACCTCATGACGGAAACCTTGCCGCCGGAACACGACCGGATCGAACCGGTCGACATCCAGCACGAGATGCAGCGCTCCTACATCGACTACGCGATGAGCGTCATCGTGTCGCGCGCGCTGCCGGACGTGCGCGACGGCCTCAAGCCGGTCGCCCGCCGGATCCTGTACTCGATGTTCGACTCCGGGTTCCGCCCGGACCGCGGGTACAACAAGTGCTCCCGCGTCGTCGGCGACGTCATGGGCAACTACCACCCGCACGGCGACTCGGCGATCTACGACGCGCTCGTCCGGCTCGCCCAGCCGTGGTCGCTGCGGTACCCGCTGATCGACGGACAGGGCAACTTCGGTTCGGCGGGCAACGACCCGGCCGCCGCCATGCGGTACACCGAGTCGCGCCTCGCGCCGCTGGCGATGCAGATGCTGGCGGACATCGAAGAAGAGACCGTCGACTTTTCCGACAACTACGACGGTCGCACGCAGGAACCGGACGTGCTGCCGTCGCGGTTCCCGAACCTGCTGGTCAACGGCGGTTCCGGGATCGCGGTCGGGATGGCGACGAACATCCCGCCGCACAACCTGCGCGAGGTGTCCGACGGCGTCGTGTGGGCGCTGGAGAACCCCGACGCGACCGACGACGAGCTGCTCGCCGCGCTGCTGGTGCGGATCAAGGGGCCGGACTTCCCGACCAAGGCGATGATCCTGGGCACCTCCGGCATCGAGGACGCCTACCGCACCGGTCGCGGGTCGATCCGGATGCGCGCGGTCGTCGAGGTCGAGGAGGACGCGAAGGGCCGCACCATCCTGGTCGTGTCCGAGCTGCCGTACCAGGTCAACCCGGACAACCTGGTCGAGAACATCGCGCACCTGGTCCGCGACGGGAAGATCACCGGGATCTCCGACATCGCCGACGAGTCCAACAGCCGCTCGGGCATGCGGATCGTCGTCACGATCAAGCGCGACGCGGTGGCGAAGGTGGTGCTGAACAACCTGTTCAAGCACACCCAGCTGCAGCAGAACTTCGGCGTCAACATGCTGGCGCTGGTCGACGGCGTGCCGCGCACGCTGCGGATCGACCAGATCATCCGGCACTACGTGAAGCACCAGGTCGACGTCATCGTGCGGCGCACCCGGTTCCGGCTGCGCAAGGCCGAGGAACGGGCCCACATCCTGCGCGGCCTGGTCAAGGCGCTCGACATGCTGGACGAGGTCATCGCCTTGATCCGGCGGTCGCCCTCGGCGGACGAGGCCCGGCCGGGCCTGATGGAACTGCTCGAGATCGACGAGATCCAGGCGACCGCGATCCTGGACATGCAGCTGCGCCGGCTGGCCGCCCTGGAGCGGCAGCGGATCATCGACACCCTGGCCGAGATCGAGCTGGAGATCGCCGACCTCAAGGACATCCTCGCGAAGCCCGAGCGGCAGCGCGCGATCATCCGCGACGAGCTGATGGAGATCGTCGACAAGTACGGCGACGACCGGCGCACCCAGATCATCCCGTTCGACGGCGACGTGTCGGTCGAGGATCTGATCGCGCAGGAAGACGTCGTCGTCACCATCACCCGCACGGGCTACGCCAAGCGGACGAAAACCGATCTGTACCGGTCGCAGAAACGCGGCGGCAAGGGCGTGCAGGGCGCGACGCTGAAACAGGACGACATCGTCCAGCACTTCTTCGTGTGCTCCACGCACGACTGGATCCTGTTCTTCACGAACAAGGGCCGGGTATACCGGGCGAAGGCCTACGACCTGCCCGAGGCCAACCGCAACGCGCGCGGCCAGCACGTGGCGAACCTGCTCGCGTTCCAGCCGGACGAGCAGATCGCCCAGGTCATCGAGATCCCGAACTACGAGGTCGCGCCGTATCTGGTGCTCGCCACGCAGCGCGGTCTGGTGAAGAAGACGAAGCTCACCGACTTCGATTCCAACCGCGCGGGCGGGCTCATCGCGATCAACCTGCGCGAGGGCGACGAGCTGATGGGCGCGGTGCTGGCCGCGGCCGAGGACGACCTGCTGCTGGTGTCCGCGGGCGGCCAGTCGATCCGCTTCCACGCCACCGACGAGGCGCTGCGCCCGATGGGCCGCCCGACCTCGGGCGTGCTGGGCATGCGGTTCAACGAGGGTGACGAACTGCTCGGCATCAGCGTGGTCAAACCGGACAAGTTCCTGCTGGTCGCCACGGACGGCGCGTATGCGAAGCGGACGCCGATCGAGGACTATCCGGTACAGGGCCGCGGCGGCAAGGGCGTGCTCACCATTCAGCACGACAGCAAACGTGGCAGGCTGGTGGGGGCACTCATCGTCGACGAGGACGACGAGCTGTTCGCCATCACGTCCAGCGGCGGGGTCATCCGCACGCCGGCGCGGGACGTGCGCAAGGCGGGCAGGCAGACCAAGGGCGTTCGGCTGATGAACCTGGGTGACGGAACCACTCTTCTCGCGGTCGCACGCAACGCGGACGAGGGTTCGGACGTCGCCAATGGTGGCGAGGACTCCGCCGACTCCGTCGACGAGGTTTCGGAGGTCGCGGAGACGGTTACCGAGGAAGAGACCGGTGCTTCGCCAGAGGAGCCCACAGCAGAAGACGGCACGGCGCCGGAGCAGTGATCGGCGCCCCACGCACGGGTAAGGACTGACTCAACGTGGCACCATCCGACAAGGCCGACGACGCGTCGGCCAACCCGCCCTGGCAGCGCACCGCCAAGGACGGCGGCGGCGACTCCGATGCCATGGCCACGGCGCGGATCGCGACCGAGGACGTGCCCACCGCGGCTCCGGAACAGGCGCCTGCCGAGAACGACTACCCGGTGACCGGCACGGCGGCGCCCCGTCTCTTCGGAGGCGAGGCACCGCCCGCGGCCGAGGTGCCGCCCGCCGGTCGCACCCGGCCGACGCCGAGCGCGCTGCGCCGTCCCGGCCGGGGCCCTCGCCGGGCCAGCCTGCAGATCAAGCGGTTCGACCCGTGGTCGGTGCTGAAGCTGGCACTGGTGCTCGGGGTCGCGATGTTCTTCGTGTGGCTGGTCGCGGTCGGCGTGCTGTACACCGTGCTCGACGGCATGGGCGTGTGGGACAAGCTGAACGGCACGTACTCGTCCCTGGTCGGCGGCGAGGGCGCGAACGCGTCCGCGGAACCGCTGATCAGCGCCGGTCGCGTGTTCGGCATCGCGGCCATTCTCGGGGCGATCAACATCGTGCTGGTGTCCGCGCTGGCCACGGTGAGCGCGTTCATTTACAACGTGTCGGCGGACCTCGCGGGCGGGCTGGAAGTCACGCTGTCCGAACGGGAGTAACCCGGTTGCGGGGGCGGATGAGGGGTCCGGTAGAGTACTCCTCGTTCGACGGGCCCATAGCTCAGGCGGTTAGAGCGCTTCGCTGATAACGAAGAGGTCCCAGGTTCAAGTCCTGGTGGGCCCACATTTCCGGAAGGCCGGTTCGCAGATACTGCGGACCGGCCTTCCGGTATTTCGGATGACTGACCGGTGGTGCGGTCGCCAGAATCAACCGCATGCAAACCCCGGGGGAGATCCGGCACCACCTGAACCGCGGCGCGGTCGCCGCGCGGCGGGATGACGAGGCTGGCCTGGCCGAGACGGCGGACTGGCTTGCCTCAGCGACTGCGCGCGAGATGCTGCGGATCGACTACTACTCCCGTCAGTTCCGCTTCGAGGAACCGGCGTTGGGTCAGGCGAAGGACTGGTGGCTGACGGACGCCGTGCCGGTTGTCGCGGCGTTGGCTTCGATGCACCAGGACGGGCACCTGCGGGAGCGGGCGGTTCGTGAGTTGTGCGGCATGGCGGGCGCGGTGAGCGATCGGGCGTTGGCGGTTCGGGTCAGCGACCACGTCCCGGTCATCCGCGAGCTGGCTGAGCGAGAGGTGTTGCGGCGTACGGCGTTGGAGCAGGCTCAGCAGATTGTGCCGTTGCTGCAGCGGATCGTCGGGCGCGGCTGGGGCTCCGAGGTTTTCGCGCGTTATCTGCGGGTGCTGGTCGAGGCGCACGACGAGGCGTCGGTGTGGGCGTGCTTGCGTGATTCCGAAGATCTGGAAGTGCGGCGGAGTGCGTTCCGGCGCGGCTTCGAGTCTGGGTTGCTTGGCGTGGCGGATGCGGTCCGGTTGCTGCCTCGGGAACGGGACCAGGTTGTTCGGCGGCAGTTGATCCGGGTGATCGCCGAGGGGGCGACGCCGGAGGTGATTGTCGAGGCGTTGCTACGCGGGCGGTCCGCGGAGAGTCGGGTGCTGGGGTTGGTGAAGCTGACCGCGGCGCAGCTCGATCCGGTTGACGTGGAACGGCTTTTGGTCGACCGGTCGGTGCTGGTGCGCGCGTGGGCTCGGCGGCGCTGGCAGGAAATGGGGCGGGATCCGGTCGTGGTTTATGCCGCGGTCGCGCGTTCCGCCGCCGGGTCGGTGGTGCGGGCTCGCGCGTACGTCGGGCTCGCGGAGACCGGGGCTCAGCTTGACCGGGCGGAGATCGTTGAGCTTGCGCAGGGTGCGGACTTGCCGTTGAAGAAGATCGGGTTGTCGTTGCTTCGCGGCAAGGCTCTCGCTTCGGAGACTTCGTTTTTGTTGAGGGAAATGACGTGCGATGACTCGCGGGTGGCTCGCTTGGCGGGGGAAGTGCTCAGCAGCAGTCCGCAGCTGTGGTCGGTGGCGGATTTGGCTGTGCTGAAGGATTCCGCGGATCCGGTACTGCAGCGCCGGGGATGGTGGCTGCACCGCAGTCTCGGCGGATGGGAGCAGGTGATTGCCGATCTGGAGTTGCCGGAGGCTTGGGACCGACTGGTGCTGCCGATGTATGTCCTGCCGACGGACGCGCAGTGGCACCGGATCTCGGACTTGCTCGGCACACTTTCCCTTGGCAGCCACCAGGTTTCGGAGATCGAGTTCGCTGCTGGGCGTTCGGTATGAGTGTCGTCGAGCTGGGCGAGGGTTGGGACAGCGTCGCAACGCTGGTCGACGGGCGATGGGTCGAGCGGCGGCCTAAACGGGACGAGGTGCGCGCGTGGTTGCTGCGGGAGACGCGGGTGTTGCCGTGGCTGGCCCCGCAGCTGCCGTTAACGGTGCCGATTCCGTTGGTGTGGCGGGAAAATCCGTTGGTGGTGCGGCATGAAGTGGTGCCGGGCGAGCCGGGCGAACTGACCTCTGTGGACGGTCGGGTGCTCGGTCGGTTCCTCCGCGCGTTGCACGGCGTGGACGCGGCTAAGGCGCGTGAACTCGGTGCCGAGCCAGAGGTCCTGGAGCTGGATGCCGTCCCGCCGTTGCTCGGCCCGCTCGCGGATCGTGGCCGGGCGTTGCTGGCGGAAGTCCGGGATTATCCAGCGGACACCGTGATCCATGCCGATCTCGGGCCGGAGCACCTGCTCAAGGAGGACGGCCGGCTGAGCGGGGTGATCGACTGGACCGACGTGTCGATCGGCGATCCGGCGCGGGACCTGGCGTGGCTGCTGTTCTGGACCTCGGCGGAGTGTGTCGCGGCGTTCTCGGCGGAGTACGAGGTCACGCCGGAACTGCGTCGCCGGGCGTGGGCGTGGAACCAGCTGGGCCCGTGGTACGAGGTGACGTACGGACTGGAGAACGACCGGCCTGACCTGGTCGAATCCGGTCTCGCGGGCACCCGCGCCCGGCTGGCGGAGACGAGTCAGCCCTGCCGGGAAGAGAAGGACCGGCAGGGCTGAGTGTTACGTGGCCGCGGTGGCCATGCGGTTCAACGGACCGAGCACTCCGGATATTCCCCCGGTGTTCCACGTGGAACGGAACCGGCGGACCGGCCGTGCGGCGGGTCCGGTAGCATCGTGGGGTAGCGCAAGCACTCAGAAGGGGGCTTCAGGTGAAGAAGCTGTTGGCACTCGCGGTCGTCGCGGGCGGCGTCCTGTTCGTCGTCAAGCGGAACAAGGCGGCCAAGGCCGAGGCCGACCTGTGGCGGGAAGCCACCACGCCTGCCGCCCCGTCGGCGAACGGCAGCGCGCCGGCCAAGGCCGCGGACGCGTCGCGCAACTGACGCACACTTAGCGGACCTCGGTCCGCACCGGGCCTGTAGCTCAATTGGTAGAGCACCGCCTTTGCAAGGCGGGGGTCAGGGGTTCGATTCCCCTCAGGTCCACCCAGCAAGAGACGTGACAAAAGGCCAGGTCAGCGGCTTACCGCTGGGCCTGGCCTTCGTCGTCTCAGGCGGCTGTTTTCCCGCCCGTGCCCCCTTCGTGTCCCCTCCGCTTGGAACGGCCCGTTTGACACGCCTGGAACGGCGTACCAAGCTGGTTGGTACGCCGTTCCAGATCGCGTATCGAGTCGGGGGCAATCATCATGACGACACCAGCGACGATCGTTGGGGCAAGACCGGGCGGCTTGACCCGCTCCATCGACGGGCACAGGCTGGGCTGGGTCCCGGCGTGGGGCCAGGCCGTTTCGGACCACCGCGGCGAGGATGACGAGCCTGGCTTCGACGACGTCACCGTGCGGATGACCGTGCCCGCCAGCATCGGCGGCAGTCACATCCGCGTGGAACTCAGCAACCGCTACGCAGACGGCCCCGTCCGCATCGGACGTGCCGCGATCGGCGTCGGCGACCGCTTCGTCGAGGCCGCCTTCAACGGGCAGTCCACGATCGAGATTCCGGCCGGCGGGTCCCGGTGGACCGACCCGGTCGAGCTGACCGTCGGACACGCCGACGATGTCCTCGTCGACCTCTATCTGCCCGAGCCCACGCCCTACGCGACGGCCGGCGGGTTTCGCTTCGACCGTTCCCTGCCCGGAGACTTCGCCGGAGCGCATCCGTCGGCGCCGAAGCCCGTCGAGGCCTCCCGCGAGACGGATTGGTCGCTGCCTGCCGGCGGCCCGTTCCTGCGCACCGTCGAGGTCGCCGGAGCCGAGCCGCGCGCTGTCATCGTGGCCTTCGGCGCGTCCAGCACCGCGATGGGTTGGCCGCAATACGCCGCCGGGCTCCTGCCCGCCAGCTCCCGCATCGCGATCGTCAATCGCGGCATCCCCGGCAACCGCGTTCGCCTCGACGCCCCAGCCAAGACCCCGTCCTGGGGCCTGGCCGGATTGACTCGGTTCGACGACGACGTGCTCGGCACCGCGGGTGCCACGCATCTCGTTATCGCCTACAACAGCAACGACTGGGGCTTGCCCGGGCACGTCACCTCGATCGAGGAGATGCCCACCCTCGACCAGCTCATCGACGGCTACCAGCAACTCATCCGCCGCGCCGAAGCGGCCGGGATCACCGTGGCACTCGCCACGGTCACCCCGCTCGGCCCGGAGCTGCGTGGCGACGCGGCTCGCGAGGAACTCCGGCAAGAACTGAACGAGTGGATTCGGTCCTCGGAGCACACCTGTTTGGACTTCGACGCGGCGATCAGCTCGCCGACCGATCCGAGCCGTCTTCAGCCCGAATACGCTGCCCCCGACGACACCCACCCCAGCATCAACGGCTCCAAGCGCCTGGCCCAGGCCATGATCGACGCCCTTGCCCAACTGCTCTCCTGACGCGCGACGGGAGGACACGATCGTGCCGCTGAGCCAGCTGCCTTGACTTCATCTTCCCTTGAAGTTTCACCCTTCGAGAGTCAGCACTGATCTCGAAGGGACACCGAATGACTGTCAACCAGGTGGTGCGGCCTGATTTCGCACGCACGGACGTCGGCGCGGTACTGGTCGCCGAGACGACCGACGGAGCGGCGGAGGTGCTTGCTCGGCTGGAAAAAGAGCCGTGGCCCGCGGGGCTGATCTCGTTCAACGCGTTGGCCAGTACCGACGCGTCGCTGGTCTACACCCAGTGGGCGGAGGGTGCGGCCGACCCTGAGCTGGTGCGTCGGGTTTCTGGCGGCGAGCCGGTTGAGTATCGGTTGTACCGCAGCGGAATGCGGGAGAATTCGGCGATTCCGGGGTGCGTTGTGGTGGTGAGTGTCGAGTTCGACGGTGCCGACGCGCAGCGGCAGCGGCGGTGGGTGGACACCGTGTTCGGGGCGTTGGCCAGCGAGGACAAGCCGGTTCCGGGCGGGATATCCGGGCACTTCCATGTCAGCACCGACGGGACGCGGGTGCTCAACTACGCGGAGTGGGTCGACGAGCAATCGCATCGCGACGCGTTGGCGCGGTCTGGCCAAGGGACGGTCGGGGTGTCTGCCGAGTGGCGGAAGGTGCAGGAATTTCCGGGCGTGCGGGGCAGCGGGTTCCGGCGGTACCGGATGGTGCGCAGTCTTTCGCCGGAACCGGCCTGACAGTTTAGATTCCTTGCGGGGCGAAGGCGGCGGGGTCGGGCGCTGCGAGGGTGCCGAGTTGGATGCGGGCGGCGAGTTCGTCTCGGACGCCCCAGTGTTCGGCGAGCAAAGGGCCTTCGGTGCGGTAAATGTGCGTGGTGATCATCCGGTAGGGCTTGCCTTCGGCGCCCTCGCCGTGAATCGCGTCGACTCCGATTCCGGTTGCTGTTGCGCGGATAACGACGCGGTCGTCGGTGTCGAAGATGTCTTCGATGGTGTATCTGACGTGCAGCACGTGGTGCACGAAGGTGAGGATCTGCCGGTAGCCGGCGGGACCGGGCGGCAGCGGGAACGGCGATCCGTGGTCGACGAAATCCTCGGTGACCAGGGTGTCCAGGACGGCCAGCTCTCCGGTGTTGATCGCGTCGAAGACGGCCAGGGCGGCGGTGCGTGCGGGGTTGTTCACGGCTAGGCTCCTCTCGGGAGTTCACTGGAAGCCAAATCCAGTGGAATGAGAATCTAACGGATTGGGAGGGCTGTGGCAAGGCAGTACAGCGCCCCGCAGCGGGAGGAGAAGGCGCAGGCCACGCGCGCGCACATCGTGCGGACGGCGCGTGGCCTGCTGCTCGGCGGCGGAGGCTATGCCGGAATGACGATCACCGGGCTGGCTAAAGCGGCCGGGGTCAGCCCGCAGACGGTGTACAACTCCGTCGGCGGGAAGGCCGAGGTCATCAAGGCGGTGTACGACGTCATGCTCGCCGGCGACGAGGAACAGACGCCGATGAGCGAGCGTCCCGAGTTCCGGCGGGTGGCCGACGCGGCGGACGTGCCGTCTTACGCGGCCGCGTATGCCGCCTGGAGCAGGACGATCTATGACCGGGTCGGGCCGTTGCTCGGGGTGCTGGTCGCGCACGGTCCCGGCGGCGACCCGGTGCTGGAGGCGTTCGTGGCGACCATCGACACCGAACGCCGGAACGGGAACACGCACAGCCTGCGCGGTATCGCCGAACGCGGGCACCTGGCGTCGCGGGATTTCGACGAAGCGGTCGATGCGGTCTGGACCCTGACCGCGCCCGAGGCGTACGACCGGCTTGTCCAGCGTTGCGGTTGGACGCCAGCGGCTTATGAACGGTGGCTGGCCAGCCAGTTAGCCGCGGCGTTGTCGGGCTAGCGGTCGTATTCGGGCGGAGCCAACGGAATGGGGTTCGGGTTGAGCCGGACCCACGTGACGGCGAGTTCGGACAGCCGATCCAGTTCGTCGTCACCGTTGCCGGAGCGGATGCGCTTGGCGAGGAGTTGCGCTTCCGGAAGCTCGGGCAGCGGGGTGCCGGACGCGAAGTAGCCGGGGAGCGCGTCGGTCATCGTGCGGAAGGTGCGATCCCAGTTGACGCTGCCGTTGTCGAGGATCTCGCGAGCGATCTTTCCGGACAGGCGGATCACTTCTCCCTGCACGGTTTCCGCCGCGCCCGAGGACGGTACGAGCAGTTCCCACAGCTGTCCGTGCTGCTTCTGCCAGGGGCCGTCGGGAACCGCGATCGGGGAGGTGCCGTCGTGCATCAGCCGCCGCGGGACCGGTTCGGCGTCGAACAATTGATACAGCTTGCGCAGTCCGGCGTCGGCCTCGTCGAGGTAGTCGGGGTTGAAGTTCGTGCGGTGGAACTCGAAGCTGGCGCCGATCCGGCGTACCTGTTCTCGCGCCTCGTCGGGCACGGCCGCGCCGGCGTCGAGGAGAAGGGCGGCAGTTTCGGCCATCCCGGCGATTCCGATGTTCGTGGTCTCCCGGAGTCCGCACAGCAACGGAGTTTCGCCGTCGCTCGTGGCGTGGACGTTCGCGCCGTTTTCGATCAGTACTCGCACAGTCGTCGGCTGCTGATTGCTGGCCGCGCCGTGCAGCGGGGTGCCGCCGTGGCGGCGCGGTCGTTCGAGGTCAGCGCCGAGGGAAAGCAGCAGCGGGATCTGTGCGGCGTCGCCTCTCGCAGCTCGTGTCCACAGTGGAGTCTCGCCGTACTCGTCGGCGGCGTCCACGTCTAGGCCTTGGCCGGCTAGCCAGACGATGAGGTCGTCCGGGCAGTCGAGGTAGCCGATTGCCGTGTGCTTGCTGTAGCCACCGCGCGCGTCCAGTTCCGTGCGTTGGAAGACGGCTTGGAGTTCGGCGAGCGAGGCGGACGTCAGCATCTCGTCGAAGTTCTTCGGCAGCGTCTTTCGCTTGCGCATCGCGGGTTTCTCCTCGGCCTGGCATCCGGCGAAGCCAGCTTAGGGCAGTTCGGAGCGCAGACGGTGCTGTAGTTCGATGAGCGTCTGCCGGGCCAGGTCGAGACGTTCCAGGTCCAGGCCGTCGGTCGTGCGCAGGGCCAGATCGTCGTATGCCGCTTGCATTCGGTGCAGGGCGGTGAGGCCGGTCGGGGTGGCTTCGAGCAGTTTGGCGCGTTGGTGCGCGGGGTTCGGGCGGTAGCGGGCCAGGTCGTCGTCGACGAGGAGGTCGGCGACGCGTTGGACGCTTTGCCTCGTGTGTCCCAGCTGGGAGGCGATGGCGGCGACCGGGGCGGGTTCCGCTTCGACCGCGGCCAGCACCTGGTACCGCGCGACGCTCAATCCGGTGGGGCGGGCGATGCCGTTGCCGACTGCCTCCAGGACGTCGGAGAGCCGGATGACCTCGTCCATGAGGTCGTTGTAGGCGTCGCAGGCCTTCTTGACAGCATGCTGTCGTATCGCTAGCTTGTCGGACATGACAGCATGCTGTCATTCACGGCCGGGTAGGGCAACAGCATCGAGAGGACAATCTGGCGCGAATTGGCATAGGACTTCCGAATCAAGTGCGCGACGTCGACCCCTCGGTCGTGCCGCGGTGGGCGGCTCGGGCGGAGGAAGCGGAGTTTTCCACGCTGGCGACGATCGGCCGGTACGCGTATCCGGGGGTGAGCGACACGGTTTCGCTGGCGGCCGCGGCTGGGGCGACGTCGCGGATCGGGCTGCTCAGTGGCGTTTTGCTCGCGCCGACCTGGCCGGCGGCGTTGCTGGCCAAGGAAATCGCGAGCATCGACGGGGTTTCCGGGCATCGCCTGACGTTCGGGGTTGGGGCGGGGCTCCGGGAGGAAGAGTTCACCGTGCCGGGGCTGGGGGCGCGTGGGCGTGGGGCGCGGTTTGACGCTGACCTGGAGGTTTACCGCGAAGTGTGGAGCGGTAAGCCGGTTGGGGAGAACGCGGCCGTACCGGCTGGGGCTCGGCAGGTGCCGATGTTGTTTGGCGGCTACACCGACCGGGCCTTGCAGCGGATGGTGCGTTGGGGGACGGGCTATATCGCCGGTTCGGGGTCGGTGGCGGCTACTGCGCCTCGGTTTGAAGCGGCGAAGCGTGCTTGGCGGGACGGTGGCCGGTCCGGGGAGCCGCGGCTGGTTTCGTTGGCTTACTTCGTGTTGGGCGATGTTGACGCTGGGCTGGCGAATGTGCGGGACTTCTATCGGCTGGCTCCGAAGGAGGTCGCGGACAATGTGGTGCCGTGCGTGTCTCCGGAGATGGTGCGGAGGTCGGTTGCGGAATTTGCTGAGCTGGGGGCGGATGAGCTGGTTTTCGTGCCGGTTACTGATGATGTGGATGAGGTTGCCCGGCTGGCCGAGGTCATCTGAGCTGGGGGATTATCGGGGACATCACCGATGCCGCTCAGGGTCGAGCGGCTCCATGCTGAGAGCATGAGACTGCGCGTAATAGCGATCATCGCGGCGATGCTGGTAGTGGTTGGGGCGGGGACAGCGCAGGCGGCACCGCGATTGGCGTTGCCGGAACCCGCTGGCGTCAGTCCGATCGGGACCGCCACCTTTCACTTCACCGACACCTCCCGTGCGGATCCGTGGGTTCCTTCGCAGCGGCGGGAAATGATGGTCACGCTGTGGTACCCGGCGCAGTTTCCCGGACGACGGGCAACGCAGTACCTCACGCAGCGGGAATCGGAACTGATGGTGGCGGAGCTGGGGGATCCGGCGATGCCTCGGGACCTGCTGACCAAGGTCCGGCTCCATTCCACTGTGGACGCCTGGCCGCAGTACCGGCGGATGCCGTTGGTCGTGCTCTCGCCCGGGTTCACGTTGCCGCGCGCGACGTTGTCGTCGCTGGCGGAGGAGCTGGCCAGCCGCGGGTACGTCGTGGCGGGGATCGGGCACAACTACGAGTCGACTGCGACGACCTTCCCGGACGGACATACGACGGAATGCGTGGCGTGTCAGATCCAGGACTGGGAAAAACTCGTCAAAGCCCGCGCGGCGGACGTGTCGTTCGTGCTTGATCGGCTCGTCGGGCGGCATCCGGTGTGGGGCGGTGGACGGCTGATCGACGAGCGGCGGATCGCGATGATCGGGCATTCGATCGGCGGGGCCGCCACGCCGCCGGCGATGCTGGCTGACCGGCGGATTCGCGCGGGGGCGGCGCTGGACGGCAAGTACTACCTGCCGGTGACTGGACTGGACCGGCCGTTTCTGCAGTTCGGGGTGGCCGAGCACGCGCCGGGCGGGACGCTGGACCCGTCATGGGACGAGGCGTGGCGCGGGATGACCGGGTGGAAGCGGTGGCTCACCGTCGAGGGCGGTGAGCACAGCATGTTCACCGATCAGCTGCTGCTGTGCCAGCAGGCCGGAATTCAGATTCCGGGGCTTCGGATCGATCCGTTGCGGGGGATCCGGGTCAGCGAGGCGTACCTGACCGCGTTCCTGGACCAGAACCTGCGCGAGATGCATCAGAAGCTGCTGGACGGGCCGTCTCCGCGGTACCCCGAAGTGCGGTTTTGGGGCTGAGACCTGCCCGTCGAGAAGTCGATGGGAATTTCTTCGCAACCCCCTCCGGCACCGTGCGTCTCTATAGGCAAAGGGAAAGCCAAGTGCGGGTCAGGGGAGAATTGAAATGCTCATGAAGACTGTCAAATTGGCCACCGTCGGAGCGGCGCTGGGTGCGGTCGCGCTGCTTTCCGCGTGCTCTGGACAGAATTCAGCCGCACCGGCGAGCAACCAGTCCGCTCCGGTGAACGTCGCGGCGAAGAGCCAGGTCCAGCAGCCGGAAGCGCCGGTGAAAAAGGGTGGCAGCGGTGGTGTCGGGGGCGGTTCGGAGGACGTTAATTGCAGTGAGCACGGCGGTACTGTCGGGCCGCGCAAGGTTTCTTTGATTGCCGATGCGACTAAGGCCGGTACGGTTGGCTGCACCGAAGCGTTCAACGTTATTACCGAATACTTCGACAATATCGACAAGGCCGTCGGGGTCAACTACATGATGACCGTCCAGGGCTGGCAGTGCCTGACCGACACCGGTGCGGAGGGCACGCACGAGGTCCGGTGCGAGAAGGACGGGCTCAAGATGCACACCACCCCGCCCAAGGACGAGAACACTCCGAGCCCGCAGGAGCAGGGCACGGGCTACAACGGCGCCCCGATCGACAACCCGGATCGGCAGGAGCAGGGCACCGGCTACCACGGTGTGCCGGTCGACCCGCCGGCCGCGCAGGACCAGGGCACTGGGTACCACGGCGCGCCGATCGACAACCCGGACCAGAACTAACTCAGCCCAGGCCACACCACGTGGCCGCGGTCGACGATGGGGGTGCCGTCGATCGCCAGGGTGCCGCCGCCACCGGGGGCGGTCGAGCGGAGATCCTTGACGATGTCCCAGTGCAGCGAGGATTGGTTCACCCCGCCGCATTCCGGATACGCCCGGCCCAGCGCGAGATGCACGGTGCCGAGGATCTTCTCGTCGATGAACAGGTCGCCGGTCCACTGCCGGACCGCGGAACTCACGCCGATGCCCAGTTCACCGACCCGGTGCGAACCTTCGTCGGTGTCGATGAGGGCGCGGGCGACGTCCGCGCCTCGGGTGGCCCGGACGTCCACGACCTGGCCCGCGGCGAATTCCAGTCGCAGATCTTCGAAGACCTGACCGGCGAAAATCGCGGTGCCGGCAAAAGTGATGTGGCCATCGACCTGGTTGTCTACCGGGGCGGTGGCCACTTCGCCGTCGGGGAGGTTCGCGTCTCCGGCGAAGAGGACGCCGCGGCGGCCGGCGATGCCCAGGGTCAGGTCGGTGTCGGCGGAGGTGATGGTGACTTCCGCACCGTCGGTGAGGGCGTCGGCGACGGGTTGCCAGAGTTTGCGGTTCGCGTCCCAGTCGTCCAGGGCACCGGCGAAGAACTCGTTGAGCAGGGTTTCCGCCGGGACGTTGATCCGGGCGGCCCAGTCCGGGGTCGGGATGCGTACCACTGCCCAGCGGGTGCCTTGCCAACGCAGGGTCGATACAACGCCTTTGGCGGTACGCAAGGCGGCCAGCCGTTGCGGCAAGTCCACAATGGACGAAGTGTCGGCTTCCGGCCACAGCATGGCGCGCAGCGAAACGTGCACAGTGGACCATTCCATCGCGGCGCGCTCGACCGGCGCGGGGGCGGCGAGCTGGTCCAGATCGTACGCGGCTAGTGCGTCGGCTTCGGCGAATTCGCTGGTGTAGACGGTTTGCACGGCCGCGCCGCGCTGGGTGACCGCCTGGATCAGCGCGTGCGCACCGGGCAATGCCGCGGCGTCGTTGACGAAAATGCTCACCCGCGAATCGGCCGTCACTTCCAGCCGGGTCGCGATGTGGTCGGCTAGCTGTGCCCAGCGCTGGTCGGTCATGACTCCCTCAGTTCGATCAGGCCGGCCAGGATCGGCCGGGTGGCCCGGTAGAACTCGTCGAACAGTTCGCGTTGCCGGGCGTACAGCGCGGTGTACTCGGTGCGGGGCACGAGCGTTGCGGTCGGGGTGACCCACTGGTCGAGGTCGCGCGGATTCAGCACCGCGCGGGCGGCGAGCATCGCGTCGCCGTAGGCCGCGCCGGGGCCGGACACGATTTCCTGTGGGTAGCCGCTGATGTCGGTGACCGCTTGGGCCCACACGCGGTTCTTCGTCCCGCCGCCGACCGCTCGGATGCGTTGTGGTGGAAGGCCTTCCGCGTCGAACGAACGCAGGGCAGCGGCGGCGCTGTGGGCGATCGATTCCACTACCGCCCTGGCCAGGTCGCCGCGGTTGTGGTCCAGGGACAGGCCGAGGAAAGCGCCGCGCGCGCCCGCGTCGTACAGCGGGGTTCGTTCGCCGCTCAGGTACGGCAGGGCCAGCAGGCCGCGTGCGCCAGGCGGGGATTTCGCGGCCAGGCCGGCGAGTTCGCCGAACACCTCGTCGCTGCCGCCCGCGTCGGGGGCCAGTAGGTCGGCGTACCAGCGGGTGAAGCTGCCGGCGGTCGCGGTTCCGGCGGCGAGCAGGTAGGTGTCGCGGAACAGGAACGGGGCGGGCCACAGGTCAGGCGAGTTGTGCGGTGCGTCGAGCACTTCGATGAGGAAATGCGACGAGCCGTACATCAGCATCATGTCGCGGTGCGAGGTCACGCCCGCGCTGAGTGCTTCGGCGGCCGCGTCGGGTGCGCCGACCAGC
Organism: Amycolatopsis sp. WGS_07; assembly: GCF_045278895.1. NCBI lineage: Bacteria > Bacillati > Actinomycetota > Actinomycetes > Pseudonocardiales > Pseudonocardiaceae > Amycolatopsis > Amycolatopsis sp. WGS_07. The sequence continues at coordinate 2,875,945 of NZ_CP136053.1, forward strand.
ACCGGAGTGCCGGCGCGGAGACCGGTTTCGGCTGCTGCCGACGCGGTGATCTCCCCGGCGACGTCGGATGACCAGCCCAGTTCGGGCAGTTGCTCGATCCGCAGCGTGCCCGGGTTTCCGTCGAGGTTCCACGTGTGGGTGCGCTGGTCGTAGAACGGGTGGTAGTACGCGCCGGTGGCGTAGTCGATGATCCATCGGTCGGTGAGCCGTCCGGTGACGAACGTCTGGCAGGTCACGAATTTCGCGGCGCGGGCGAAGACGGCTGGCTCGTGCTGTTCGATCCAGTTGACCTTCGGACCCGCTGATTGCGACGTGAGCGCGGTACCGCTGCGCAGCACCTCGACCGGGCCCAGCGCGGCGTTGAGCTGGGCGATCTGCTCCTCGGCCCGCGCGTCGACGCCGTACAGGATCGCGCCGCGCAACGGGTTTCCGTCGGCGTCGATCGGCAGGACGCACGGGCCGATCCCGCTCACCGCGACCGCGGCAATGTCCATTGCGGACAGTCCGCTTTCGGTGAGCAGGGCAGCGGTGACCGCGACGAAGCCTTGCCACCACACGGTTTCCGGGTCGTGCTCCAGGAAGCCCGGCGCGGGTACGGTGACCCGGTGCGGCCGCCGGTGCTGCGCGACGATGTGCCCGTCCGCGCGTACCAGCACGCCTTTCGCCTCATAGGTGCCGATGTCCACCCCGAGCACGACAGTCATCGTTTTTCCTTACAGGGTCTTGCGGAAGTCGCGCACTGCACCGACGAGTTCGCGCACGCGGTCGACGCTCGCACGGTTCTCGAAGACGCCGTCCTCCTTGAAGTAGGTGCCCACGACCGCGCCGTCGGCGATGGCCAGCTGGTCCGCGGCGTTGTGCGCCTTCACGCCGGTGTTCACGAAAACCGGCACCGAACCGGCCGCGTCCTTGACGATTTTCAGCGACTGGGTGTCGGTCGGCGCGCCCGCGGTGAGGCCGGAAACGCAGATCCCGTCCGGCAGCGTCGCGAACACCGTGCTCGCGGTGATGGACGCGAGGCTCCGCTCGGCGAGGTACGCCGCCGATTCCGGCACGATGTTGAACAGCAGCTTCACGCCGTCCGCACCGATCCGGTGCCGGTGCCGGGCGACCTCGCCGATGTTGGTGTTCCACAGTCCGAAGTCGCTGGCGTAGACGCCGGTGAAAATTTCTCTCACCCACTGCGCGCCGGTGGCGACCGCGAGGTCGATCGAGGCGCGGCCGTCCCACAGCACGTTTACCCCGTAGGGCACGGAAATCTCGGGCAGCAGCTCGGTGATGACGCGGGCCATCGAGATCGCGGTGATCGGCTCGGTCTGGGTGAGGTACGGGAGGCTGAACTCGTTGGAGATCATCACGCCGTCGACGCCGCCGGTCTGCAGCGCGTCCAGTTCGGCCTTCGCGCGGTCCACGATCGCGGAGATGCCCGCTTTGCTGTCGTACCCGGGATCGCCCGGCAGCGCGGACAGGTGCAGCATCGCGATAATCGGTTTGGGCGCGGCGAAGACGTCGTCAAGCCAGGTGGTCATGCGAGAGTGCTCTTTCTTGTCGGTGCCGGAACGGCGATCCGCGCTGATCGCTGAGGTCAGGACTTGGCTTTCGGGCTGGCCACGGTGACCACCTCGATGCCGCTCTGCGCGGCGGCGGCGACCACCGGATGGTCCGGCTCCCCGTCGGTCACCAGGATTTCCGCCGCGTCGAGCGGGGCGATGTTGACCAGGTGGGAGCGGTCGAGCTTGGTGTGATCGGCTACCACGATCAGCCGGTCGGCGGCGGCGATCGCGGCGCGCTTCACGGCGCTTTCATCGCGGTGGTAATCGGTGAAACCGCGGGTGACGGCCACGCCGGCGACGCCCATGACGAACGTGTCGCAGTTGTACCGGGCGAACCATTCGACGGTGTCGGTGCCGATGAGGCTCAGCTCGCCGGGCCGGACCAGGCCGCCGGCGAGCAGCACCGTGGTGTCCGGTTCGCTGGCGAGTTCGACCGCGACCAGGACGCTCGGGGTCAGCACGGTGAGCCCGAGACCCGAGCCTTTGAGCGCCCTGGCGACCGCGAGCGCGGTGCTGCCGCTGTCGAGAATCACCGTTTCCCGTGCGCGCAGGCGGCCGACCACGGCTTCGGCGATGTGCTGTTTACCCGCGGCTTCGTGGTCCGCGCGGGACTCGAACGACGGTTCGGCGAACTTGCCGATCGCGATCGCGCCGCCGATCACCTTGCGCACCGAACCCGCGGCGGCGAGCACGTCGATGTCGCGGCGGATCGTCATCTCGGAGACGTCGAACTCGTCGGCGAGATCGGCGAACGTGATCTCGCCGTGAGCCACTACGCACTCGCGGATCAGTCGCTGCCGCTCGCTGACATCGCCCGCCATGGGACCTCTCTCCTCGCCGCTGTCGGGATGATGTTGTGACTTTATCACACAAATTCTCAAAAAGTTCAGGTCTTGTGTGATAGTTTCGCAAAAGCGTAGCCTCCACTGTGATCGCATCACAGACAGAGGAGTTGCTCATGAGGCTGGACGGCAAAGTCGCCGTGATCACCGGCGCCGCGAGCGGACAGGGCGCCGCGGCCGCGCGCCGGTTCGCCGAGGAGGGCGCGGCGGTCGCGCTGCTGGACTGGAACGCTGACCAGGGCAAAGCCGTGGCCGCCGAACTGACCGAGGCTGGCCGGCGCGCCGTCTTCCACCAGCTCGACATCTCCGACGAACCCGCGGTCGCGGAAACCATCGCCGCGGTGCGCACCGAGTTCGGCGCGATCGACGTGTTATTCAATAACGCCGGGATCGGCTACTCGTCCAACGACACCTACACCATGACGACGGTGCTGGACACGCCCCCGGCGCACTGGCGCAAGATCCTCGAGATCAACCTCGACGGCGCGGCCAACGTGACCAGGCACGTCCTGCCGATCATGATCGAGGGCGGCGGCGGTTCGGTCATCAACAACGCGTCGATCAACGGCATCGTCGGCATGCCCGGTGCGGACGCCTACACCGCGTCCAAGGGCGGGCTCGTCGCGCTGACCAGGGTGTGGGCGGTGGATTACGGCCGCAAAGGCGTGCGGGTCAACTGCATTTGCCCGGGTTCGATCCGCACTCCGATGATGGCCGACGCGATCAAGAGCGCCGAGGACGAGGAGCATTTCTCGAACAACCTGCTCGGCCGGATGGGCACCTCCGAGGAGATCGCCAACATCGCCCTGTTCTTCGCGTCCGACGAGTCGAGCTACCTGACCGGCGTCATCCTGCCGGCCGACGGTGGCTGGACCGCGCAGTAGACGCCCGCACAGAACGGCTATCTCCCATGGTCAACACCGTCCCCGAAGCGCCGCCGCGAGACCTGCTGTCCCGGATCGGGATCCCGAAGAAGATTTCCTGGGGTTTCGTCGGCATTTTCCTGTTCATGGTCGGCATCGGTCTCGAACTGAGCTGGCTGAGCCCGTACCTCGTGGATCGGGGCGTCGACGTCAGCGTTGTCGCCGCCGTGTTCTCCACTTACGGGGTCACGGTTTCGATCGCGTCCTGGCTGTCCGGGGTGTTCTTCGAGATCGTCGGCGCGAAACGCACCATGTTGATCGCGTTCCTGCTGTTCACTGCCGGTACCACGCTGTTCGTGCTGGTCGGCGTGCAGCAGCAAGCGGTGTGGGCGCTGTTCGCCGGTTACGCGATCAAGGGTTTCAGCTATCCGCTGTTCTCGTATTCGTTCCTGGTCTGGATCGCCTACCGCGCCGAACGCAACCGGATGAGCGCGGCGTACGGCTGGTTCTGGTTCGCCTTTTCCGGCGGAATGAGCGTGGTCGGCGCGTATGGTTCGGATCTGCTGATCAAAGCGATGGGCGAGATTCCGGTGCTGTGGTGCACCATCGTGTGGGCGGCGCTCGGCACGTTCGCGATCGTGGTGCTGAACCGGGATGACATCAAACCGGATCGAGCCGGGCATCGGTGGCGGGAACTGGCGTCGCTGTTCACCATCGTGCGCACGGAACCGCGGCTGTTGCTGGTGCTCGGGATTCGCATCGTGAACACGTTGCCGCAGTTCGGGTTGCCGGTTTTCGTCCCGCTTTACCTGCAGCAGTTTGGGTACAGCACGTCGGAATGGCTCAGCATCTGGGGGACGATCTGGCTGTCCAACATCGTGTTCAACCTGCTGTCCGGGCATCTCGGCGACCGGATGGGCTGGAAACGGACGATTGCCTACTTCGGCGGCTTCGGCGGTGCGGTGTCGGTGCTGGCGTTTTTCTATGCGCCGCAGGTGTTTGGGCATAATTACTGGGCGTTGCTGATCGTGGGATTGCTGCTCGGGATGTGCATCGCCGGGTACGTGCCGCTGGACGCGATCGTGGCGAACATCGTGAAGTCCAACAAGGGGGCGGCCTTGTCCATCCTCAACCTCGGGGCCGGACTGTCCACTTTGGCCGGTCCGTTGCTTGTGGCGTTGTTCGCGCATCTCATCGGGTATGTGGGGGTGGCGTGGATTATGGGGCTGCTCTATGTGGCGGTGGGGTGCACGGTTTGGTACGTGACGCCTCGGAAGGCGGTGGGATAGGCGGATCGGGCCAGGACAGCGCCGAGTCACAGCACCGAAGACAGCCCCTCCGTCAACACCCGATAAGCCGCCTCCGCCCGGGCAACCGCCTCCGGGTACGTCTCGTCAGCGCTTCGCCCAGACCGGATCTCCCGGGCGTTGTGAAACCCCAGGATCCGCTGCGCCCCGAAAATCTGCGCCGCCACCAGTCGCGCCGTGAACTCGTCCGCGACTCCGCACGATGACTGCAGCTCCTCGACCAGTTCCTGCTCCTTCTCCAACAGGTACGTCGCCAGCCGGGCCAGCAGCGCCGGTGTCGAGTACAGCAGGGTGTGGCTGGTGATCGCGTCTGGTGAGTCGTTCAGGCCGGTCAGCGGGTCGCGGTCGGCCAGCCGGGCCAGGAACGACCGTTCCAGCGCGGACAGCGGAGACTCTCCCTTCGCTCGGGCGCGGACGATTTCCGCTGGGCCGTTCTCGTCGGCGAACTGGTGGATGACCAGGTCTTCCTTGGTCGGGAAGTACGCGAACAGCGTCGGCTTCGAGACCTCTGCCTCGGCCGCGATGTCGGCTACCGAGACCCCGTCGAAGCCCGACTCCCGGAACAGGCGCAGCGCCGCCGAGGCGATCGCTTCCCTCGTGCGGCGGCGTTTGCGCTCGCGCAGTCCTGACACGGGCGTCAGCCTAGCCGGGAACCGAACCCGGATAAAAATTTGACTGAGTTGTATATTTAACCTAGTCAAGAAACAGGGGGCGGGAGTGGAACCAGAGATCCGGGCGGAGCGCGAGTATCTCCAGGCCTGTCACGCGGAACTGGAGCGCATGCGGGAGGAGATCAGCACCGCGATCGCGACGGGGATGGGCGAGGGCGACGCGTTCGACGACAAGTACTTCAATCACGTCCTCAGGCAGTTTCGCACCGAGATCGCCGAGGAGCTAGCGGATATCGACGACGCGCCGCTCTTCTTCGGCCGTCTCGACTATCCGCCGGGCGAGGTCTACGAAGCCGCGCGCGGGACGCATACCCGGCCGCCGGAGCATGACCTCGTTTACCTGGGGCGCCGAGGAATCCGGGACGACGACGGCGAACCTCTGGTGATCGATTGGCGGGCGCCGCTCGCGAGGGCGTTTTACGAGGCTGATCACGACCATCCGATGGGCGTGCGGGTCCGGCGCCGCTACGGCTTCGATCAGGCCGGGGTGCTCAGCGCGTACGAGGACGAACCGCTCGATCGGCCCGGTTCTTCGGCGAATCGGCTGCTCACGGCGGAGATCGAGCGGCCGCGGCAGGGGCCGATGCGGGACATCGTCGCCACCATTCAACCGGACCAGATGCGGCTGGTTCGCGCGCCGGTCGACCGGACGCTGTGCATTCAGGGGGCACCGGGCACCGGGAAGACCGCGGTCGGGCTGCATCGGCTGGCGTATCTGCTGTACACCGAGCGGGTCCGGCTGCAGAAGGCCGGCGGGGTCGCGGTGATCGGGCCGAACCGGTCGTTTCTCTCCTACATCGCGGGCGTGCTTCCGGCGCTCGGTGAGGTCGCGGTTTCCCAAGCCACGATTGACGAACTGACCGGCGCGGGGCTCCCGGCCGAGCGCGTCGACGATCCGCGAACCGCGCGGATCAAGGGCGACGTCCGGATGGCGGAGGTCGTCCGGCGGCATCTGTGGGCGCGGATCCGGCCGGTCGACCGGACGCTCGAGGTCAAGTACCAGCACCGGACCTGGCGGCTGTATCCGGAGGACATCGCCGAGGAACTCGCCGAAATCCTCAGCCGCGGCGCGGACTACAGCGCTGGTCGCGAACTGCTGGCCCAGCGGCTCGCACATCGGATTCTCCGGGAAATGGAACGGTCCGGCGGCACGAGCGCGACTCTGCACCAGCTCCGCCGCAACGCCGCGATCACCAAGGCGGTCCGCGACATGTGGCCGCCGGTCGAGCCAGCGCGGCTGATTTACGACCTGCTCACCGACAAGAACTGTCTCGCGGAGGCGGCGGACGGAATTCTGACTGCGGAGGAGCAGGAAGCTCTACTGCGTCCGCGGCCGCGCAGTCGTAAGGCGATGACCTGGTCAACGCTCGATCTGGCGTTGGTGGACGAGGTCGCGGCGCTGGTCGAGCGTCCGCCGAAGCTGGGGCACGTCGTGGTGGACGAGGCGCAGGATCTCAGTCCGATGCACTTGCGGGCGATCGCGCGCAGGCTGGCGGGGGCGTGCACGGTCCTCGGGGATGTCGCGCAGGCGACCAGTCCGTCCGCGGTCCGCGATTGGGGCGCGGTGCTGACTCATCTCGAACGATCCAACGGGCGGATCGAGGAACTCACGCACGGCTACCGCGTTCCGGCGGAGGTACTCGACTTCGCCGCTCGGCTGCTCCCGCACATCGCGCCTGACCTGCGTAGTCCCACGTCATTCCGGCATTCCGCGGATGCCTTGCACCGCACCGAAACCGCTCCGGGAGAGACGGTCGCCGCCGCGGTTACGGCCTGCGCGACCGCGCTCAAGGAGGAGGGGTCGATCGGGTTGCTGGCGGCGGACGACGACATCCCGGAGCTGCACCGAGCCCTCACCGAACACGGGCTCGACCACGTGGTGCTGGGCACCGACGGAACGGCCCGGATCACGCTGGCACCGGTGAGTTTGGCGAAGGGCCTGGAGTACGACACCGTCCTGGTGGTCGAGCCGGCGCGGATTGTGGCGGCGGAAGAGCGTGGGCTGCAACGGTTGTACGTCGCGCTCACCCGCGCGGTCAGCACGTTGCACGTCCTGCACGCGGATCCGCTGCCGGAGCCGTTGCTGCCTCAGACCGCGACGGTCTGACGCCGCGTCGCGTAGCACTGCCAGCCGAGGAAACCCAGCGCCAGCAGCAAATAACTGTTGCCGATCACGTGCTCGACGGGTCCCCAGGTCAGCTCCAGGTACCCGTTCTTCGGCAGCCACGAGTGCGGCGCGATTACGAAGATCGCGGCCACGGCGGCCAACCCGGCGACCGCGATCCGGGTGTGCGCCCGGGCGGCGAACAGCACGAGCGCGGGCACGATCCACACCCAGTGGTGCGACCAGGAAATCGGCGAACACACCAGCACCGCCGCGGTGTTGAGCAGAAACGCCATCGGCGGGTCGGCGCGCAACATCGCGGGCACAGTTAGCGCCAGCGCGGCCAAGGTCAGCACCGCGACCAGGATCAGCGTCGGCGTGTCCGGAATCCCGAATCGGTGCACCGCGCCCTGGATGGTCTGGTTCGTCGCGAAGATCGACCCGCTCATCCCGGACGCGCCGGTCAGCCCCCCGCCGAACCAGTACTTCATCGACGCTTCCGGTGCGATCACGAACCCGGCCGCACCGGCGAGCACGAAGGTGACCACCGTGGTCACCGCCGCGCGGAAGTCCTTTTTCAGTAGGAAGAACAGCAGGAATCCGGCCGGGGTGATCTTCATGGCGGCGGCGAGGCCGAGCAGGACCCCGCGCGGCAGGCGCGTCCGGGGGCCGAGGCAGTCGATCACCACGAGCGCCATCAGCAGCAGGTTGATCTGCCCGAACCACAACGTTTCCCGGACCGGTTCGAAGGCCAGCGAACCGGCGCCGACCAGCAGTGCGGCCAGCAAGGCGGTCCGTCGCTGAGCGCGCGGCCGGACCACGACGTAGACCGTTCCGCAGAGCGCGGTCAGCGAGATGGCGAGCATCAGCATCGCGCCCAGCGGCAACGGCAGCGCGGCGAAGATCAGGAACACGACGGCCGCGAACGGCGGGTAGATGAAGGGCAGGATCAGCCCGGCGCGAGTCGGCGGGAGCGGGCCGTAGACGTCCTCGCCCTGGGCCAGCGCCCGCGCGCCGGACCGGTAGATCTCCAGGTCGAGCGGCCACATCGTGCAGACGAGCCACAGAATGGTCGCTGCCACCGCCACCGCGGCGATGACCAGCGCGAACACCGTCCGCCGACGGGTGCCGGCGTCGTCTAGCCACCGGCGCAGCACGAGAGCGGGGGCCGGATGGAAGTCACTCCGCGATCATGCCGGGGGAGTCACCCGTTCGCGCAGTGGGGGCGGGACCAGGCGACTTCGTCGACCGCGAGCCACGGCGCGTTCGCGGCGGCCGCGGGCGTGATTCCGGCGAAGGCTTTGACCTCGTGGTGCAGGTGCGCCTGGTCGGCATACCCGCTCTCCGCGGCCACCGAAGCCGGGCTCTCACCAGCCGCGAGCCGATGCACCGCGTGGTCGAACCGGACCAGTTGCGCCGCGCGTTTCGGGCTGAGCCCGAGCTGGCCGCGGAACCGGGACCACAGCCGCTTCCGGCTCCAGCCGGTCTCGTCGGCCAGCTGGTCGATCCGCACCTGACCGCGGCGCGCGTCCATCCGTCGCCAAGCGAAGGCGACTTCCGGATCGACCGTGCGCCCGGCCTCGTACTGCTTGCCCAGCGTGGCTTCTACCAGCGCGAACCGGTCGTTCCATGAGCTGAGCGCGCGCAGCCGGTCAGACAGCCCGGTAGGCCAGACGTCCTCGAGCGGGACGATCTCGCCGGTCAGATCCGTCCCGAGCACCGCGTGCGCGACCTCGGGCGAGAGCCGGATCTGCACGCATTCGACGTCTTGTCCGCGCACGCGCATCCCCTGCGGCGCGAGCCCGGCGACGACGCTGCCGCGCGCCACGCCGTTGACGAGCAGCCGCTCGCGGAGATTGACGAACAGCGTGACCGCCGGGTACGGGACGACCGTCAGGTCGATCTGATCAATGGTGTCGCCAACGAATCCGGCCATCTGCACGCCCGGCAGCCGGATCGGCCGGGACGGCACGGCGATGCCCCACACCGCTGCCCCGTCGCGAGCCCACTCGGCTGGTCGCATGCCGCCAGCGTAGCCAAATCCGGCGGCGCGACATTTCTTCAATACCGGCGACCCCCGTCCCGACCAGGCTGAACGGGTACCGGAAAGGGGATCCGTGATGATCAATTCCGCAGGAGAACTCGCCGCCGCGATCCGCGCGAAGGAGGTGAGCCCGGTCGAGGTCGCCGACTGCTACCTCGACCGCATCGCCGCGCTGGACCCGAAGTTCAACGCCTTCTGCTTCCGCGCCGACGACGAGGTCCGCGCGGCCGCGAGAGCCGCCGAGGACGCCGTGGTGCGGTGTGCGCCGGAGGAGCTGCCGCCGTTCCACGGGGTTCCGCTGCCGATCAAGGACCTCGTCAACGTCGGAGGCTGGCCGACCACGTACGGCTCGCTGGCCACCGACCGCGCTCCGCAGCCGAAGTCGGACCCGATCGTGCGGCGGTTCACCGACGCGGGCTTCCTCCCGCTCGGCAAGACCACGACCTCGGAGTTCGGCGCGGTGCCTTTCACCGAAAGCGAGGCGCAGGGCATCTCGCGCAATCCGTGGGACCCGGATCGCACGCCCGGCGGTTCGTCGAGCGGCGCGGGGATCGCCGTCATCGCCGGAATGGCTCCGGTCGCGCACGCGGAGGACGGCGGCGGATCGATCCGGATCCCGGCGTCGTGCACCGGGCTCGTCGGGCTGAAGCCGACCCGCGGCCTGGTCACGAACGCCGTGGTGGAGGTCGAAGGCTTCGCGACCAGCGGCGTCGTCAGCCGGACTCTGGCCGACACCGCCGCGGTACTGGACGTTCTCACGAAGCACGACCCGGGCGCGTGGTGGTCGCAGCCGACGCCTACGCGGCCGCTCGCCGAAGCACTGGACACAAAACCACCGGCTGGCCTGCGGATCGGCGTGCTCACGACCTCGCTGATCGACGGGATCGAAGTCGACCCGGCTTGTCTGACCGCGGTCGACAAAACCCTTCGCGCGCTGGAAGAAGCCGGACACCAGATCGTCGACAAACCGCTGCCGATGCCGACGTCGGAGGAACTGATCTCGACGTTCATAAAGGTCTGGAACGTCGCCAGCGCCGGCGTCCCGGTGGTCGACCCGGACCGCATCGAACCGCACAACCGGGCACAGCGCGAAGCCGCGAGGAACGTCGATTCCTGGACTTACGCGCAGAGCGTGCACCAGACCCAGGTCCTGTCCCGCCGCATTGTCGAAGCCTTCACCGACACCTTCGACCTGCTGGTCACGCCGACCATGGCGTGCCTCCCGCCGAAGGTCGGCGCGTGGCGGGCCAGCGGAAACCCGGTGACCGCCGCGTACCCGATGGGCGTCTTCACGTCGCTGTTCAACGTGACCGGCCAGCCGGCGATCTCCCTCCCGCTGCACCACGACCAGGCCAGCGGCTTGCCGGTCGGCGTCCAGCTGGTGGCCGCGCCGTGGCGGGAAGACCTGCTGCTGCAGATCTCCCGCACCCTGGAACAGGCACACCCCTGGACAGACCGGCGGCCGCCCCTGGACTAGCCGACGTAGGCGGCCAGGTGCTTCCCGGTGAGCGTCCGCTTCTTCTTCACCAGCTCGGCGGGCGTCCCCTCGAAGACCACCTGGCCGCCGTCGTGGCCGGCCCCTGGCCCGAGGTCGATGATCCAGTCGGCGTGCGCCATCACGGCCTGGTGGTGCTCGATGACGATCACCGACTTGCCCGATTCGACCAGGTGGTCCAGCAGCCCGAGCAGCTGTTCCACGTCGGCGAGGTGCAGGCCGGTGGTCGGCTCGTCGAGGATGTACACGCCGCCGCCTCCGCCCATGTGCGTCGCCAGCTTCAGCCGCTGCCGCTCGCCGCCGGACAGCGTGGTCAGCGGCTGGCCGAGGGTCAGGTAGCCGAGCCCGACCTGTTCCATCCGCTCGAGAATCCGGTGCGCGGCCGGGGTTTTCGCGTCGCCTTCGGCGAAGAAGGCGGTGGCCTGTGCGACCGACATCGCGAGCACCTCGCTGATGTCGCGTCCGCCGAAGCGGTACTCCAGCACCGAGGTGTCGAACCGCTTGCCCTCGCAGACCTCGCAGGTGGTGGCCACCCCGGCCATCATCCCGAGGTCGGTGTAGATGACGCCGTTGCCGTTGCAGTTCGGGCACGCGCCCTCGGAGTTGGCGCTGAACAGCGCGGGCTTCACGTTGTTGGCCTTGGCGAAGGCCTTGCGGATCGGTTCGAGCAGCCCGGTGTAGGTCGCCGGGTTGCTCCGCCGCGAACCGCGAATCGGGGTCTGGTCCACCGACACGACATCGTCGGACTCCCGGATCGACCCGTGGATCAGCGAGCTTTTGCCCGATCCGGCGACGCCGGTGATCACGCACAGCACGCCGAGCGGGATGTCGACGTCCACGTCCTGCAGGTTGTGCGTGTTCGCGCCGCGGATTTCCAGCACGCCCGTGCGCTCCCGCACCGACGGTTTGAGCGCGGTGCGGTCGTCCAGATGCTTGCCGGTCAACGTCTTGCTCGCGCGCAGACCGTCCACAGTGCCCTCGAAACACACCGTGCCGCCGTTCGTGCCCGCGCCCGGCCCGAGGTCGACCACGTGGTCGGCGATCGCGATCGCCTCCGGCTTGTGCTCCACCACGAGCACGGTGTTTCCCTTGTCCCGCAACCGGAGCAGCAGGTCGTTCATCCGCTGGATGTCGTGCGGGTGCAGGCCGATGGTCGGCTCGTCGAAGACATATGTGACGTCGGTGAGCGACGATCCGAGATGCCGGACCATCTTCACCCGCTGCGCCTCGCCGCCGGAAAGCGTGCCGGCGGGCCGGTCGAGCGACAGGTAGCCGAGCCCGATCTCCACGAACGATTCGAGCGTCTCGTGCAGCGACTTGAGCAACGGCGCGACCGACGGATCGGACAGCTTCCCGACCCATTCGGCGAGGTCGCTGATCTGCATCGCGCACACGTCGGCGATGCTCATCCCGTCGATCTTGGACGACCGGGCCAGCTCGCTCAGCCGCGTCCCGTCGCACTCCGGGCAGGTCGCGAAGGTGACCGCCCGGTCCACGAACGCGCGGATGTGCGGCTGCATCGCCTCGACGTCCTTGGACAGATACGACTTCTGGATCCTCGGCACCAGACCCTCGTAGGTCATGTTGATGCCTTCGACCTTCATCCGCGTGGGTTCCTTGTACAGGAAGTCCTGCAGTTCGCGCTTCGTGTACTTGCGGATCGGCTTGTCCGGGTCGATCAGGCCGGACCCGGTGTAGAGCCGGTAATTCCAGCCGCCCGGGGTGTAGCCGGGGATGGTCAGCGCGCCCTCGGCGAGCGACTTCGAATCGTCGTACAGCTGGGTAAGGTCGATGTCGTTGATCGAACCGCGGCCCTCGCAGCGCGGGCACATGCCGCCGGTGACGCTGAAACTGCGCCGTTCCTTCATCTCCTTCCCCGCGCGCCGCACGGTGACCGCGCCCGCGCCGCTGATCGAGGCGACGTTGAACGAGAACGCCTGCGACGACCCGATGTGCGGCGTCCCGAGCCTGCTGAACAGGATCCGCAGCATCGCGTTGGCGTCGGTGGCGGTGCCGACCGTCGAACGCGGATCGGCTCCCATCCGCTGCTGGTCGACGATGATCGCGGTGGTCAGCCCGTCGAGCACGTCGACCTCGGGCCGGGCCAGCGTCGGCATGAAGCCCTGTACGAAACTGCTGTAGGTCTCGTTGATCAGCCGCTGCGATTCGGCCGCGATCGTGCTGAACACCAGCGAGCTTTTGCCTGAACCGGACACCCCGGTGAACACCGTCAGCCGGCGCTTCGGGAGTTCGACGCTCACGTCCTTGAGGTTGTTCACCCGAGCGCCTTGGACGCGGATCAGGTCGTGGCTGTCCGCGGCGTGCTCCGGCGCGGGTTTCCCCTTGGCCTTGGTCATCGTCTCTCCCTGTTTCTTTCCCCGGGGGTCCGGTCTCTTCAGTTCGCTTGCTGGATGCGGATCAGGTTGCCCGCCGGGTCGCGGAACGAGCAGTCCCGGACGCCGTAGGGCTGGTCGGTCGGTTCCTGCACGACCTCGGCGTCGCTCGCCTGCAACCGGTTGAAGGTCGCGTCGACGTCCTTGGTGGCCAGGTTCAGCGCGGCGTAGGTGCCCTTGGCCATCATTTCGGTGATCATCCGGCGTTCGTCGTCGGTGAGGCCGGGGAACGCGGCGACCGGCTGCAGCACGACGGAAGTGTCCGGCTGTCCGGGCGGTCCGACGGTAATCCAGGCCATGTCCCCGTACTTGACGTTGTTGCGCACCTCGAAGCCGAGGACGTCGCGGTAGAAGGTCAGCGTCGCTTCCGGATCGGTGTGCGGGAGGAAGCTCGCGTGAATCGTCATGTCCATGCCGGTCACACTATGTGCGCGCCGAGCGGGGTGCTTCTCGATTCCTGATCGGTCGGGTGACCTGTTTCGCGACGCACGGCGCCATGCCCTCGGTCGCTCCGGTCTCCTCCTGGCGGTAAACGCTTGGCGGCTTCCCGACCAGCTCAGTGAAGCGTGTGCTGAAGGTGCCCAGCGACGAGAACCCGACCTCGAAACACACCTCGGTGACGCTCAGATCGCCCCTGCGCAGCAACGCCATCGCGCGTTCGATGCGACGGGTCATCAAGTACGAGTACGGCGACTCTCCGTAAGCGGCGCGGAACTGCCGGCTGAGGTGCCCGGCGGAGATGTTGACGCTTCGCGCGAGCGCCTCGACGTCCAGGGGCCGGGCGTACTCGCGGTCGATCCGGTCGCGCACCCGGCGCAACCGTGCGAGATCGGCCAATCGCTGCGCGTCGTCCGGTTTGCTGGTCACTCCCGAATCGTGCCACGGCGATCGCTTTCGCCCCAGTAATCCGCTCTTTCGGGCCGGTGGCCGATTCGTTCAAGACCGCCGCGCCGCGTCCGTGCGACGGTGTCGAGGTGACTGTGAAACTGGAGGCCGTCGCCCCGTTCCTCGCCGGGCACGGCAGGTTGCTGGACCAGCGGCGGTTCGAGCTGCTGGAAGGAAACGGGCGGGCCGAGGAGGTGCTCGCGGCGGTCGCGGCCTACCGGAATCCGGACGGCGGTTACGGCTGGGGCCTGGAACCGGACCTGCGCGCGCCGGAAAGCCAGCCGGGCGGCGCGCTGCACGCGTTCGAGATGTTCGCCGACGTCGCGCCGGTGACCACGCCGCACGCGGCGCAGCTGTGCGACTGGCTGGAGTCGGTGTCGTTCCCGGACGGCGGGCTGCCGTTCGCGTTCCCGGTCGCCGACCCGACGGCGTGCGCTCCCTTTTGGACCGGCGCGGACCCGACGGTGTTCTCCTTGCAGAGCACCGCGTTCACCACGTCGGCGGCGTGGCGGGTCGCCGAACACGACCCGGCGGTCGCGGCGCATCCGTGGCTCGCGCGGGCGACCGAGACGTGCCTGCGGGCGATCCGGGACCTCGAGGAGATGCCGCACGCGATCGAGTTGAGCTTCGCGATCCACCTGCTCGACGCCGTCCACGACCGGTATCCGGAAGCCGGCGAACTGCTGACGAAACTGGGGAAGTTCCTGCCGGACAGCGGGATCGTCCCGGTCCAGGGTGGTTCCGAGGGCGAGGTGCTGCGTCCGCTGACCTTCAGCCCGCTGCCCGGTCCGTCGCGGCGGCTGTTCACCGCGGAAGCGATCGAAGCGGATCTGGCCCGGCTGGAGGAGGGGCAGCAGCCCGACGGCGGCTGGACGGTCGACTTCGCCAGCTTCTCCCCGGCGGCCGCCCTGGAATGGCGCGGCTACGCCACCGTCGGCGCGATCTCCGTGCTGCGCGCCAACTCCCGGCTCTAGGGCCAGAGGCGCTCGCGGACCCAGCCCGCGGGCTCGCGGCGATAGCGGACCCGGATGTGCTGCCGGTCGTGCGAAGCCTGCCAGAACTCCACCGACTCCGGCTGGATCAGGTAGCGCGTCCACGTTTCCGGTGCCACGTCCGGGTTTTCCGCCACCCAGTCCGCGGCCGCCGCCGCGGCTTCGGTCAGCTTCGCCGGATCGGGCAGCACCTCCGACTGATGCCCGACGTACGCCTCGGCGCGCGACGCGGGCGGCCGGGCGAGAAAGTCGGCGGCGGACACCTCGGGCGCGGCCGGGACCACCAGACCGCGCACGCGCACCTGCCGTCCGCGACCGGGCCAGAAGAACGTCAACGCCGCTCGCGGGTTCGCCGTCAGCTGCTGGCCCTTCGGGCTTTCCGAACTGGTCGCGACCGCCCAGCCGTCGTCGTCGACGTTCTTCAGGATCACCACGCGGGCATCCGGCGCGCCGTCAGCGTCCACTGTGGACAAGGTGACCGCGTGCGGGGCCAGCACGTGCTCGCCGGCCTCGGTCAGCCAGGCGAGGAACAGCTCCTCGGGCGTTTCCGGGGTGTGGTCCGGATCGAAGTCCGGGAGCTGTTCGGGAAACGACTGCCAGCCGCGCAACGAAACCATGTCACCGACCGTACGGCGGCTGCCCCGGCGGCGGGTAGTGCGGCGGCTGCGGTCCGGCCGGACCCGCGGCGGGCGGAGGGCCGGTCTGCGGCATCGGCCCGGACGGGACCTGCCCGGGGAATCCGCCGGGACCCGGTTGCGGGGGCTGCTGGTAGGCCTGTTGCTGCGCCTGCCACTGCACCTGCTGGAAAGCCTCGCCCGGCTGCGGGAAACAGAACAGCAGCTTCGCGTTGATCGCGCCGTGCATGGCCGCGCCCCAGAGCTTCCCGCCGGTGAACGCGTAGGTCATGCCCGCGTGCGGATCCACCGCGACCATCCGGGTTTCGCCGCCGAACTGGTTGCTCGTCTTCGCGCTCGCCAGCTGCGCGGCGTCCGGATGCACGCGGCCGACCAGCCCGCAGATCACCACCGACGCGGCGGTCCAGCCGATCGTGCCCTGCACGTTGGCGCGCGCGTGCTGGGTGGCCATGCCGGTGAACTGCTGCAGCGTCGCCGCGTTGATGTCCGGATAGGCACCGGCGACGATGCAGTAGTTCATCGTCGACAACATGATCGACTCGGTGAACAGGCCGACCGCGGCGGTCACCGGTCCGATCTGGACGGTGTTGAGCCTGCCGCCGCTTCGCGACACGCGTTCGGCGACCACCTGCAGGTACTGCTCGGGCGTGAGCACGTCCGCGACCTCCCCGGGGCTGAGCGGAATCCGGTGCCATCGTCGCACGCGCCGCCTTCGCGCGGACTTCACCTGGCATGGTTGACTGTGCCCGCCATGCGCCGACTTCTCGTTCTCGCCCCAGCCCTGGTCCTGCTCGCCGGCTGCAATCCGTCGAGCCCGGCGAAGGAGACTCCGTCTTCGGCGCCGGCGAGTTCCGCGTCGGCCGCGGAGGGGCTGCCGCCCGATCCGCAGCCCGCGCGCACCGCGGAGTGCCCGTACCTGTCGAACGAGACGGTGCAGGACGCGAACGGGCAGCACGTCACGAAGGTGAGCATCTCCGCCGACGAGCCGCATCCGACGTGCTTTTTCTACCGCCCGGACGGCAGTGTCCAGCTGACCGTGCGGGTGTACGTGGGCAAGAGCGATGTCGCGACCGCGCTGGTCAACAAGGCCGCACCGGTCGACACGTCGAACCCGGCGTCGGAGCCGGCGGGGTGGAAGGGCGGCTACCAGCCCGCGGGCGACGGGGTGGTTTACGCCGTCGCCAAGGGCGAGGCCGCCGTCATCGTGACGAGCAACCAGAAGCAGAGCATCAAAGCACGCACAGTGGCGAAAAAGGCTATCGCTGCCCTGAAGCTCTGAGTAACGGGCTCCGCACGGGTGAGTGAAGTTGATCTTGTATTACTCTAAGCAGCACGCGCAGTCCCCCCAACACTCGCGCGGCGGGTGCCGGTCCGGCACCACATACTTGGTTACCCCTTTTCGACGACAAGGACAGATTCGTGGCTGACACCCTCAAGGAAATCCTGCTTGACTCGAGCCGCCGCCCCACCGTGGTCTCCGACTTCGCGGAGCTCGTGGACGCCGAGGTCGCCGACAAGGGCGGGGTCTCCGGCGCGGTCGTGAAGACCGGCTTCGCCGCCGTCAAGAAGATCAAGCCGGGCATCATCCCGTCCGCGATCGACAGCCTGCTTGACGACTTCTCCAACGCCCTCGAGCCGTTCTACGGCGACTTCCGCGCCCAGGGCGGCAACGACTTCGGCGCCTACCTGACCAGCCGCTCGGACGAGGCTTCGGACGCGCTGCTCGGGGTCACCGACGCCCGCGCCGAGCGCAGCAGCCGCGACAGCATCAAGAAGGTCTACTCGAAGCTGCGCCCGAACGGCAAGAAGAACGTCGAGGAGGCGCTGCCGCGTCTCGGCCAGCTGATCGACAAGCACGCCGCCGCGGCCTGAACCGGCTGAGCGACATACGAAAAAGGGCCCCGGGACGCACTTCCCGGGGCCCTTTTCGCGCGTTCAGTTCTTCTTCTCCGCGGCCGACGTGCTCGGCGCCTTGCCGTTCGTCTTCTGCTCGCCCGGCTTGGCGTCCTTCGCCTCGGCAGCCGGCTTGGCGGGCGGCGCGGGCGGGGTGGCCTTCGGCGGGGCCGGGGCGACCGGCGGCTCCTGCTGCCGCGACTTCAGCGCGACGGCGGTGCCGACCGCGACCGCGCCGAGACCGAGGATCCACGGCCAGCGGCGACGCTTGCGGGTGCCCTTGGCGGCGGTCTTCGCCTCCTCCAGAGCGGCGCGGAACTCCTTCTTCGCCGCCTTGAAGTCCTTCTTGCCGCGGCGCTTGGACTCGCCGGCCGACGCGGCGGCCTTGATCGCGGCCTTCTTGGCCTTGCGGCCCGGCTTCTTCAGCTCGGCGACGCGGGCGAGCGCCTCCTTGCGTGCCGCGGCGGAACTCTTCTTCAGCTCCTTGCGGGTCAGCTCCGTCTTCTTCGCCAGCTTGCGCCGGGCCCGGCGGCTCTGCTTGCCCAGCTCCTCCGCGCCGGCCTCGGCGGCCTTCGCGCCCGCCTTGCCCGCCTCGACGACCAGCTTCCGCAGGTCCGTCGAGCCGGACTTGACCGACTCGCCGACCGATTCCACGGCCCGGGTCATGGTCTTCACCTCATCAATCGTTGTGAAACAGATCTGTTGCTTGACATCTATCCTGCCCTTTTTCGGCCCGCACCGCTGCGGCTTCCCGCTCCGGGCGTCCCGGAAACCTGGAGAAAGTGCCTTCTTCCTGGGCCGATGTCCAGCGCGACGGGCCGGGAACGCCCCCTGAACCCCCCATTTGTGCGAAGGGGTGGCACGATGTCGGCGTGACTGAAAGCGCCCGCAAGGCCACCCTGCACACCAACCAGGGTGACATCCACGTGAACCTGCTGCCCGACCACGCGCCGAAGACCGTGGCGAACTTCGTGGGGCTGGCCACCGGCTCCAAGGAGTACACCCAGCCGAACGCGAAGGGCGGCAACTCCGGTCCGTTCTACGACGGCTCGATCTTCCACCGGGTCATCGACGGCTTCATGATCCAGGGCGGTGACCCGACGGGCACCGGCCGCGGCGGCCCCGGCTACAAGTTCGGCGACGAGTTCCACCCCGAGCTGCAGTTCTCCAAGCCGTACCTGCTGGCCATGGCGAACGCCGGCCCGGGCACCAACGGCTCGCAGTTCTTCATCACCGTCGCGCCGACCTCGCACCTGAACTTCCGGCACACCATCTTCGGCGAGGTCGCGGACCAGGAGTCCCGCAACGTCGTCGACGCCATCGCGACCACCGCGACCGGCCCGGCGGACCGTCCGCTGTCCGACGTGGTCATCGAGAAGATCACCGTCGAAGACTGACGCACCGCAGGCAGGGATGGGGTTTCGGTAGGTTGGAGTCATCGTGAGCCAACCGCCGAACCCGTCCGCGCCGTCCCTTCCCGGTTGCTGGTGGCATCCGAACCGCCCGACCGGCCTCAGCTGCGCCCGCTGCGGGCGTCCGGCCTGCCCGGACTGCCTGCGCGAGGCCCCGGTGGGCTTCCAGTGCACCGACTGCGTCCAGACCGGTGCGCAACAGCAGAAACAGCAGCAACGGCAGTACCGCAACGCCGGAATGGGCTCCCGCACGATCGCCGGGGCCCGGCTTTCGAATTCCTACGTCGTCACCGCCACGTTGATCGCGGTGAACGTGGTGCTCTTCCTGATCACCGTCATCCAGGCGAAAAGCCTGTTCAACAACAATCTGGCGCTCATCCAGATACGGCTCTATCTGCAGCCGTTGCTTACCCTCGGCGGCGGCGAGTGGTGGCGGATCTTCACGTCGGGCTTCCTGCACTACGGGCCCATCCACATCGCGGCGAACGCGTTCTCGCTCTGGATGATCGGCCGTGCGCTGGAGCAGGTTTTCGGCAAGATCCGGTACCTGGCGCTCTACTTCGTGTCGATGCTCGGCGCTTCCACCGCGGTGCTGCTTTTCGGGGACGGCACGCCGACGGTGGGCGCGTCCGGCGCGATCTTCGGCCTGCTCGGCGCCTACGCGGTGATCACGCTCAAGCTTCGGCTGAACCCGACCGCGCTGCTCATCAACCTGGTGATCAACGCCTACATCACCTTCACCATCCCCGGCATTTCGATCTGGGCGCACGCTGGCGGCCTGGTCACCGGGGCGCTGGTGACGGCCGCGATGCTCTACGCCCCGGCCCGCAACCTGGTCCGGTGGCAGGCGATCGGCACAGCCGTCGTCGCGATCGCGCTCGTCGGGCTGATCGGCTGGCGGGCCACCGAGATTCCCTCGCTGGATTGCGCTCCCCGGCAGGTCGAGGGGGAGTACAAGTACTACTGCAAGCCCTCAGGCTCCAGCTGAGCGGGCCCGAAGCTCGGTAAGCACGTCCAGCACGTCGCGCGGATCCTCGCCGAGATCGGTCTGCCCGAAGATGAACAGCTGGTCGTCGTATTCCAGCTCGAGCGTCACGCCGTCGCGGCCGAGGCGGCGCGTGCTGCGAAGCCGGACCGTCGTGCCGATCCAGGGGAGCCGGTGCGTGCCGTTGAGCGTGCGGGCGCGGAGGCCGTCCGCGTCCGCCGCCAGCCGCGGGCGGATGAGCGTCCAGTGGACCGCGAACGCGCCGACGGCCAGCGTCGCGAGGCCGGTCAGCACCGCGCCCTTGCCGTCGCCGAAGAGCGCGTCCAGGACGGTTCCGACCAGCAGCAACGTGGTCAGGCCCCACGCCACTACCACGAGGTTTCGGCGCGGAGCCCACGAGGCCGGGTGGTTATCCACAGGGGTTATCCACACTGGGGATGAGTCACACCGATGTGATTCGGTGTCAATCGGCCGTCCGGAGCAAAGCTGATCCGGCGGATGGTCAGCGCCACCGCATCGTCATGAGCAGGCCGGCGATCATCGCGGCGAAACCGATCGCGAAGTTCCAGTTTCCGAGTTCGCTGAGGAACGAAACCTTGTCGCCGGCGATGTAGTTCACGACCAGCCACGCCAGCCCGAGGAGCATGAGGCCGAACATGACGATCTTGTAGAACAGGTTCGACGGTCCCGCGGCCTGGACCTTCACCGGGGTGCGGCGGTCGACAGGAGGGGTGTACGCGGTCTTCTTGCGGACCTTCGACTTCGGCATCGTTTCCTCGCGTGCTCTCGGGCATTCCTGGTGGCGGCATCCTGGACGAGGTCCCGCTGTCGGGGTGCGCAACCAGCGCCACGTGCACACGTTAACGTAAACGACGGCTCCGCAGCACCGGGCGGGAGCGGTCGGGGTTTCTCAGACTGTGACAATAGCGCCACCTGGAGTGCCGAGGAGGACTCCGGCCGGGCGCGGGAGGAGCTTGCGTGACGCCGCAGGATTGGCCGGGCGAGGACGACCGCCGCCCCGGCACGGGACCTGACCGCCCGGTCCGCCGCCAGCCCCCGCCGCCGAGGCGGCAGCAAGGGGAGAACCCGCCGCGGCGAAGAGTGGCCGGCGACCCTGGCCGGAGATCACCCGAACAGCGCACGCCGATCGACCGGGGCGGAGCGCGCCGGGACCCCGGTGAAAACCGGCCTGGACAAGGGCGGGCAGGCGAAGGCGGGCCTCGCGAGGGTGACCCCCGCGGCGGGGATTTCGGCGGCCGCGCCGGACCTTCCCGGCGCACCGGCGAGTTCCGCGCCGAGCGACGGCCCGGCGACCCTGGTCGTACCGGGGAATTCCGCGCCGGGCCGCCGGGAGATCCGGCCCGCCGTGGAGATCCGCGCCGGCAGCCGGAAGAGGGCAGGCAGATGCCCCGGCGAGTGGGAGCCGCGGATCCGTCCCGGCGGCGGATGACCGGTCCGGAGTTCGCCGAGCAGCCGACCGAGGTGTTCGCCGCGGTGGCGGTCGCCGACGAGGACGAGAAGAAGGCCAAGAAAACCCCGCCGCCGCTGGGCAAAGGCGGAATCGCGATCCGCACCGCGGGCGAAATCTTCATTACGCTCGGCGTGATCGTGCTGTTGTTCATGGTGTACGAGGTGTGGGTCACCGACCTGTTCTCCGCCGAGAAACAGCACACCGCGAGCGATCAGCTGGACGGCGACTGGTCGAAGGACCGCACGCTGCACCCCGAGCTGATCGACGGAAAGGCGTTCGCGCGCATCCACATCCCGTCGTTCGGCGCGGACTTCAACTTCACCATCCAGGAAGGCACCGGCGAGGACTCGCTCGCCGTCGGCCCCGGGCACTACAAGGGCACCGCGCTGCCGGGCGAACCGGGCAACTTCGGCATCGCCGGGCACCGGGTCGGCAAGGGCGCGCCGTTCAACGACCTGGACAACCTGAGTTCCTGCGACCAGATCGTCATCGAAACGCACACCGATTTCTTCATCTACCAGGTGCTGCCGTACGACGACGAGGTCAAGGGCTGGAGCAGCGGCAAGGGCGCGCAGCCGGAGTGCAAGGGCGTGTCGACCCTGCGCAACGCGAGCATCCCGGGCGGCGGACCGTACGACGAGACGTTCGGCCGCAAGGTCGTCCAGCCGAGCCAGGGCGACGCGGTGAACCCGGTGCCGTACAAGCCGGCCGGCGCGTTGCCGAAGGCGCAGCAGGCTTCGCTGCTCACGCTCACCACGTGTCACCCGCAGTTCTCCGCGAAGGAGCGGCTGATCATCACCTCCGTGCTGACCCGCCAGGTGCCGAAGACGCAGGTGCCGGATTACACGACGCTGCTGAAGAAGATCGGAGTCGCTTCCTGATGTACGGCTGGCTCTGGCGGCATCTGCCCGGTCCGTTCGCGGTAAAGCTCGCGATCGCGCTCGTGCTGGTGCTCGGCATCGTGGCGTTGCTGATGTTCGTGGTGTTCCCGTGGCTGGACCCGTTGCTGTGGTTCAACAACGTGTCGGTGAACAACTGAGGTTCGGGGTCTTCCTGGTCTCGGGCCGCTTCCCGGGCCAGGACGACGCCGCCGTACTCCAGCGCACGGTCCAGGCCGCGGTCGCGGCCGAGGCGGCCGGTTTCGACGACGTATGGCTGGCCGAGCACCACTTCATGCCGTATGGCGTGTGCCCGTCCGCCATCACGCTCGCCGCACACGTACTGGGCCGAACGTCGCGAATCGAGGTCTGCACGGCGGTGAGCGTGCTGTCCACGACGCACCCGGTCGCGTTGGCGGAGCAGTGGTCCATGCTCGACGCAATCTCCGACGGCCGCCTGCGGTTGGGCGTCGGGCGTGGTGGGCCATGGCAGGATCTGGAAGTCTTCGGGACTGGATTACCGCGGTATGAAACGGGTTTCGCCGAGTCGCTGGACCTGTTGCTGACTGCCTCCGCGGGCCGGGTGTCGGCTGAGGGCTCTCATTTTGCTTTCCGGGAAGTCCCGCTTCGCCCGGTTCCGCAACGACCTTTGGACGTTGTCGTGGCCTGCGGCGGACCGTCTTCCTCCGCGGTCCGGTTGGCGGCGGATCGTTCGCTGCCGTTGTTGCTTGGCCTGCACGCGGACGACTTCGAGAAGGCGGAGACGGTCGCTGCTTATGGTGCGCCTGCTGAGCACGTGTCGACTGTCCTGTGCCAGGTCGGCGATGATGCTTCTGCGGTGGTGCGCGGCGCGTTGCCGGGTTGGCTGGCGGATGGTCTCGCTGCGCATGTACCGGTGGACGATCGGCCCGGGCCTGGCCGGGATCCTCGGGAGTACACGGAAATGCTGTGCGCGATCCATCCGGTTGGGTCGGCTGAGCATTGCGTCGAGACGTTGCGGACAAGCCTCCGGCGTACCGGGGTGTCCCACGTGATCATGTTCGTGGAAGCGTCCGGCACGCCGGAGGGCACGATGGCGAATATCGCGCGGATTGGCGCTGAGGTTTTGCCCGCGTTGCGGGAGGGCTAGCAGTCCCGCAGTTCAGGGCTCTGGTTCAGCAACTGCCCCCGAGGCGAAACGAACGCCCGGTACCGATCCCCGTCCGCTTCGCGGAACACCGCCACCCGGTGGCAGTTCTGGAACGCCAGCTTCACCCCGAAGTGCCGCTCCAGTCCACCCCGGATCGCGTCTGAGGCCAATGCTCGCAGCAGCTGGCCGCGTTCGGTCTCGGACGGCGGCGGGGTTTCGTTGTCCGCGAATCCGTCCGGGGCGGTGTCCGCTTCCGCGATCACTCCGGTGATGACCTCCCACGCGTACGGCAGCGATTCGCGCACGCAGGCCACGAACTCCGCGTCGGAGACCTCCCCGCGTTCGGCCTTTTCCAGCAGCGCGGGCGATACGTCCAGAGACAAGACAACCTCCATGGTCGGCGGTACCCCTCAGAGCTACCGGCCCGCTGGACCCGGCCACAAGAGAAAACGAGTTTCATCACCACTTTGGTGGATCACTCCCACCGGAACAGCCGCACCGCGAGCGCCGTTCCGCCCAGTGCGAAGGCGGCCAGTGCGGCGAACTGCAGTGGTTGCCCGCCGTTGCCGATCCAGGCGTCTTGCAGTGGCTGGGTTCCTGGGGGTACGTAGGCGCCGATCGTCTGGATCACCGCGGGCAGCAGCGGTCGCGGCAGGTAGACGCCGCCGAGGAACATGATCGGGAAGAACGCGATCATCGCCAGTCCGCCCGCGGATTTGCTGGTGCGGGCGATGGCGGCGGCGATCAGGCCCAGCGCGAACACCGAGACCAGGCCGAGCAGCAGGGTCAGCAGGAAGAGTCCGGGATGGCGCGGGAATGGCACGTCGAAGGCAAGTCTGGCGGTGATGAGCAGCAACGCGACCCCGGTCAGGGCGACGGCGGCGTGGATCAGCACTTGGGCGAGCAGGAGGTACGCGGGTGGCACGGGGGTGGTGGCGAGGCGGCGGAGGATGCCCTGTTCCCGGTAGGTCGCGACGGCGGACGGGATCGCCTGCAGGCCCAGCATCGCCAGTGCGATCACGACTAGCGACGGCACCCACAAGTCGATAAATCGATAGCCGTCGGTGATGGAACTGGGTTCCCGCATGCCGGGGATCGAGCCGACGCCCAGCAGGATCGCGGTCGGCAGCAAGACGCCCAGGATTGCCCACAGCGGCGTGCGCAGGAACAGTTTCGCTTCGGTGGCGAGCAAGGTGCGCATCAGAAAGCTCCGGAGCTGGTCAGTGCGACGAACGCGTCGTGCAGGGTGGGTTGGCCGGTGTCGGCGAGCAGGTCGGCGGGGGTGCCGGTGGCGATGACGCGGCCCTGGTCGAGCAGGACCAGGCGGTCGCACAGCCGTTGCGCCTCGTCCATGAAGTGGGTGACCAGCACGACCGTCACGCCGGAAGCGCGTACGTTCTCGACCAGCCGCCACGTTTCTTGCCGAGCGTGCGGGTCGAGGCCGGTGGTCAGTTCGTCGAGGATGGCCAGTTCGGGGTTGCCGACCAGGGCCAGCGCGATGGACAGCCGTTGCCGGAGACCGCCGGAGAGTTTGCCGAAGGCGGTGTCGCGGTGGGCGGTGAGGCCGAGTTGGGTCAGCAGCACGTCGATGTCGGCCGGGTTGGGGTAGAAGGACGCGAACAGTGCGAGCGCTTCGCGGACCCGCAGTTTTTCCGGCAGCCGCGCGTCCTGCAGTTGGGTGCCGACGCGGAGGCGCAGGTCGGCGGCGTCGCGTGCCGGATCGAGGCCCAGTACGGAAATCGTGCCGGAATCCGGGGAACGCAGGCCCAGGAGGCATTCGACCGTGGTGGTCTTCCCCGCCCCGTTCGTGCCGAGAACGCCGAAGATCTCGCCGCGTTCGACGGAGAACGAGACGCCGTCGACCACGACCCGGCCCGCGTAGGCCTTGCGGAGTTCGGAAACTTCGATGAGTCGCATGCGAACGACGCTAGAAGCGCCCGCGGTCCGGCAGAATGAGCCGGAAACCCCAGTTGAGGTGGGGTTTTGCGGGTGCGGGGGTGGGGCTAGGGCCACCCCGATCGGGGAGCTGCGGTCAGGGGCATGGGGAGCCGGAGCGGCGAGACTGGGGAGCGAAAGGGGGTGCCATGACGTCGGTGCGGCGCATGGGGGCACTCGCCGGTCTCGCGGTGGTGAGCTGGGTCGACCTCCTGCTCGAACTGATCGCGTTCGCGTTGCTGTGCGTCGGCCTCGTGCTCTTCTTCTCGCCGGCGATCGAACTCGCGCGGGTCCGGTCGCGGCGCACCCGGGAGCTGGTCGGCCGGTGGACCGGGCGGGAGATCCCGAGTCCGTACCGGCCGCAGCCGCCGGAGCCCGAACGCGAGCGGGACGGTTGGTATCGCGACGGCACCCAGCTGTATCGGCGTGCGTGGTGGATCCGCTGGAACCGACGTTTCACGTGGATCATGGAGGATCCGGCGACCGGCCGGGAGTTCGGCTGGCAGCTGCTGAACCCGCTGGTCGCGCTGGGTTTCGCGGTGTTTTCGCTGGTCGCCGGGCCGGTCGCGCTGCGCGGGTACGCCCGGTGGACCGGGTACTGGCTCGGTCCGCACGCGCCGAGGGGGAAGAGCTGGCTTAGCCGCCGGTGCGAGTCACTCGGGCATCAGCTCGGGCTGTGGGCGATCTCGGTGGCGCAGTTGGGGATGGCGGTCGCCCAGCTCATCGTGCTGTCCGGCGCGGTGCCGGTGTTCCCGACCGTCACGCTGGCCAGCCGCGCGGTCGCCGACACCTTCCGCCGCGAAGCCGAGCGCTGGACTGGGGTGCGGATTGCCCAGCCGTACGTGCCGCCGCCCGCGTTGCCGGTGCCGCGCGGCGACGGGCTGTACCAGTTCGGCAAGCAGCTGTACGAGGAACCGTGGTGGCCGATGCTGCGCGCCCGGATCGACTGGGTGCTCCACGACCGCGCTACCTGGCGAGACATGGCGGCCGCGCTGGTGCTGACGGTGGTGTCGCCGGTGCTGTGGGTGCCGTCGGCGGCGCTGATCTTCTGGGGGCTGTACGGACTGGTCGCGCTGTGGATCACTGGCCCGCACGCCTGGTTCGAGATGGTCGGGCTGTCGGGAAGCGCGGTCGCGATGACGCCAGTGGCGCTGGCGGCGGTGGTCGTGGGGCTGCTGCCGACACCGTGGCTCGTCAGGTGGCAGGCGAAACTCGGACGCTGGCTGCTCGGTCCGACCGAGGCGTCCCGGCTGGCGCAGCGCGTGCACCGGCTGGACCAGACGCGGGTCGAGGTCACCGTCGCGCAGGCCGCTGAGCTGCGGCGGATCGAGCGCGACCTGCATGACGGGATCCAGTCGCGGCTGGTTGCGATGGGGATGAAGCTCGGCGCGGTGGAGGCGTTGATCGACCACGATCCGGACAAGGCGAAGCAGCTGGCCGCCGAACTGCGGTCGCTGGTGCGCGGCATCCACCCGCCGGTGCTGTCCGAACGCGGACTGGTCGACGCGGTGCGTGCGGCGGCGTTGGACAGTCCGTTGAAAGTCGAGGTCACGGCGTCGGTGCCGGGTCGGCTCGAACAGCCGGCGGAGGCCTGCGCGTACTTCGCGGTGTGCGAATTGCTTGGCAACGCGGCAAAACACGGCGAGGCCCGGCGGGCGACCGTGACTCTGGAGTACCTCGACGGATTGCTGCGCGCCACCGTCACCGACGACGGCAAGGGCGGTGCGGACGCCGCGCGCGGCACGGGCTTGCGCGGGATCGAGCGGAGACTGTCGGGATTCGCCGGTAGGTTGGCGCTGACCAGCCCGCCGGGCGGACCGACGGAGGCGATTGTGGAGGTGCCGTGCCAGCTCGACCCCGGACCGTCGTCGGCGAAGACCAGTACCTCCTCCGAGACGGCCTGACCCACCTGCTCGCCGCGCACGGCTTCGACGTCGTCGCGGCGGTCGGCTCCGGTCCCGAACTCGCCGCCGCACTGCGCGAGCACCGACCCGATGTGTCCATTGTGGACGTACGGATGCCGCCGACCAATACCGACGAGGGTCTGCAGGTCGCCCTCGCCGCTCGCCGGGAGACGCCCGGGTTGCCGATTCTCGTGCTGTCGCAACATGTTGAGCAGCTGTACGCGCGGGAACTGCTGGCGGACGGCACAGGCGCGGTCGGTTATCTGTTGAAGGACCGGGTGTTCAACGCGGCGCAGTTCATCGACGCGGTCCGTCGCGTCGCTGAGGGCGGGACCGCGATGGATCCGGAAGTGATCGCGAAACTGGTGGCGGGCAACGCTTCCGATCCATTGGCAGCATTGACGCCTAGGGAACGCGAGGTGCTCGGATTGATGGCGGAGGGCTGTTCGAACGCCGCGATCGCTGGCCGGTTGCATTTTAGCGAAGGCGCGGTCGGCAAACACACCGCGAATATCTTTGCGAAGCTCGGTATTTCCGCCTCCGATGACACGAATCGCCGAGTGCTGGCGGTGCTGAAGTTCCTCGAGGCTAGTTGATCGGCACCCGCACGGCGGGCGGAAGCGGTCCGGCGGCCGGAGAGGTCCGGAACGACTGGATCAGCAGCGCCGTGAACCGCCGCACCGCCGCGACGCGCACGTCGGGTTCCGCCTGGATGCCTTCGCTGGCGACCAAGGCCAGCACCAGGTCTTCCAGTACGAAATCCGGTCGCAGGTCTCCGGATTCCTTGGCCCGGCGGATGAGTTCGAGCAGCATCCGCAGCGTCCGGGCGCGGTCGGCGGGGAAGTCGAGCCGTTCCGGCAGTTGCGCGACGAACGCACGAAACCCCTGCTCACGCGCGTGCGCCTCGGTGAGTTTCTCGAGCACCAGGACGAAACCCTGCCACGGGTCAGCCTCGGCGAGCCCTTCCTCGACGATCGCCGAGCACAACGCCAGTTCTTCGGCGACCAGCGCGTCCTTGGTCGGAAAATGCCGATAAACCGTCGCGACACTCACCTGGGCTCGCCGCGCGATCTCCCGCATCGGCGCGTCGGCACCGGCCATCCGAGCGGCCGCGAGAATGCGCACGCGGTTGTGTGTGGCGTCGGTCCGCCTCACTTCGGCCGTCACCCCTCTCACTTCCGGCCGAACCGAGGGCCTGCCGGAATACCGTCGGACGCATGAAAGCCGTCCAGTTTTCCCAGTATGGCCCGCCCAGCGTCGTGCACGTCGCCGATGTCGCCGAACCGCACGCCGGACCGGGTGAGATTCGCATTTCCGTGCGAGCGTCCGGCTTTTCCACCGGGGAAACCAGTATCCGCTCCGGGGCACGCAAAGAAATGCTGCCGGTGACATTCCCATTCCGGACCGGATACGACGCCGCCGGAGTGGTGGACGAGGTCGGCGAAGGGGTCGACGGGATCGAGATCGGCGCGCCGGTCTTCGGCATGACCGCCGCGAATCGCCGTGGAGCCAACGCGGAGTACGCCGTTCTCGTTCATTGGGCACCCAAACCGGACGCGTGGAGCTGGGCCGAGGCGGGCGGTGCCGCGGGCGCGATCGAAAGCGCCACGCGGGTGTTGGACCAGCTCACCGGCGACACGATCCTGGTGCACGGCGCGGCGGGCGGGGTCGGCACAGTCGCGGTCCAGCTGGCGGTAGCCCGCGGCAACACGGTTATCGGCACCGCGAGCCCGCACAACCACGATTTCCTGCGTTCTCTCGGTGCCGAGCCGACGACTTACGGACCGGGCCTCGTCGACCGGGTCCGCCAGGTCGACGCGGTTTTCGACTGCGCCGGGGGAGCGCTGCCAGACCTGATCCAGCTCGCTGGCGACCCCGCCCGGGTCGTGACGATCACCGACGCCGCCGCAGCACAGCATGGCGTGCACTTCTCGCACGTCGCCGCGATTCCCGGCGCTGACCCGCTGGCGGTACACGGCCTCGCAGCCGCCGTGAAGCTCGCTGACCAGGGAAAACTGCAGATCCCCGTCGCGGCGACCTTCCCGCTGAGCGAGGCCGCAGCCGCGCACGAACTGAGCGAAGGCAGGCACGCCCGCGGGAAGATCGTCTACGTGAACTAGGCGCGCGAGACCCGTACCATCTCGTCCCGCTCCACGACCTTCACCCGCTCGCGCCCCTCGGGCTCGCCGAGCGACTTCTCGTGCGCGTCGAGCTTGCCCCACCCTTCCCAGGTGGTGAACGCGATCCCGCGCGAGGCAAGGAAGTCCAGGATCGCGTCCGGCGACGAATGCCTCGGCGCGGCGAGCGTGTCCGCGTCCGCGAGCAGGTTCGCGACCGTCTCGGCGGCGTCGCCCTTCGTGTGCCCGATCAGGCCGACCGGACCGCGCTTGATCCAGCCGGTCACGTACACGCCGGGGACCTGGTTCTCGTCCAGGTCCAGCACGCGGCCGCCCTGGTTCGGGATCACGCCCGCGGTGTGGTCGAACGGGATCTCCGGCAGATGCGACGACAGGTACCCGACCGCGCGGTAGACCGCCTGGACGTCCCAGTCGTGGAACTCGCCGGTGCCGACGACCTTGCCGTCGCGGTACTCGGTGCGTTCGGTGCGCAGGCCGACCACCTTGCCGTCCTCGCCGAGCACCTCGACCGGTGAGTGGAAGAAGTGCAGGTGCAGCCGGCGCGGCCGGGTGCCCTCGTCGCGGATCGCCCATTCCTGCAGCGTCTTCACGACCATGTCGGTCTGCTTGGAGGAGCGCAGTTCGGCGACGCTCGCCTCGTCGAACTCCATGTCCTCGGGGTGCACGATGACCTCGACGTTCGGCGAATGGTCCAGTTCGCGCAGCTCCAGCGGCGAGAACTTCGCCTGCGCCGGACCGCGGCGGCCGAACACGTGCACGTCGGTGACCGGGCTGGCCTTGAGGCCTTCGTAGACGTTCGCCGGGATGTCGGTCGGCAGCAGTT
Source organism: Amycolatopsis sp. WGS_07 (assembly GCF_045278895.1). Classification (NCBI taxonomy): domain Bacteria; kingdom Bacillati; phylum Actinomycetota; class Actinomycetes; order Pseudonocardiales; family Pseudonocardiaceae; genus Amycolatopsis; species Amycolatopsis sp. WGS_07. Next base: position 2,906,297 of record NZ_CP136053.1, read on the forward strand.
CGTCGGCGGTCTTGGCGAGCATGCGCGCCACGTCCAGCGCGACGTTGCCGACGCCGAGCACCGCGACCGACGACGCGTTGAGCGGCCAGGTGCGCGGGACGTCCGGGTGGCCGTCGTACCAGGACACGAAGTCGGCGGCGCCGTGGCTGCCGTCGAGGTCGATGCCGGGGAGGTCGAGCGCGCGGTCGGCCATCGCGCCGGTCGCGAAGATGACCGCGTCGTAGAACTCGCGCAGGTCGTCGAGCTTGAGGTCGGTGCCGTAGTCGACGTTGCCGAGCAGCCGGATGTTCGGCCGGTCGAGCACCTTGTGCAGGGCGTTGACGATGCCCTTGATGCGCGGGTGGTCGGGCGCGACGCCGTAGCGGATCAGCCCGAACGGCGCGGGCATGCGCTCGAACAGGTCGATCTCCACATCCGCGTCGGACTTGTCCAGCAGGTCAGCGGCGTAGATGCCGGCGGGACCGGCGCCCACCACGGCGACACGAAGGATTCGGCTCACCGGTCCACGGTAAGTTAGGTGATCCTAACTTTCACTGTGATCTGGCGTACGGTCCACCAGGTGGGAGCCGCTAAGCTGGCGGCATGCGCGTTCTCGTCGTCGACAACTACGACAGCTTCGTCTACAACCTCGTCCAGTACCTGGCGCAGCTCGGCGCCGACTGCACGGTGTGGCGCAACGACGTCGTCGACCTGGAACGCGTGCCGGAATTCGACGCGGTGCTCGTCTCTCCCGGCCCGGGAACGCCGGAACGTGCAGGTCAGAGCATTGACGTGATCGCCAAGTGCGCCGAGACGCGCACGCCGATGCTGGGCGTGTGCCTCGGGCACCAGGCGCTCGGCGTGCACTTCGGGGCGACCGTCGACCGGGCGGACGAGCTGCTGCACGGCAAGACCAGCCGGGTGCGGCACACCGGCGTCGGCATCCTCGCCGGGCTGCCCGAGGAGTTCACCGCCACTCGCTACCACTCGCTCACCGTGCTGCCGGACACCATCGATCCGGCGATTTTCGAGGTCACCGGCACCACCGAAAGCGGCATCGTGATGGGCATGCGGCATCGCGAACTGCCGCTGGAAGGCGTGCAGTTCCACCCCGAATCCGTGCTCACCGAATGCGGCCACCGGATGCTGGCGAACTGGATGGCCTCGGCGGGCCACCCGGTCAAGCCGTCCGTCGTCGACGACCTGGAGCGGGCCACCCGCGCCTTGCAGAAGGCCGCGGCTGCGTGACCGCGCCGACCCCGCTGATCCGGCTCAGCGGAGTCGGAAAACGCTACGGCGGCGGCGAACCGGTCCTGACGCACATCGATTTCGAGGTGCCCGCCGGACGCGTCGTCGGCATTCTCGGCACGAACGGTTCGGGCAAGTCCACGCTGCTGCGGATCCTCGCCGGGGTGTCGCGAGCGTCGTACGGCGAGGTCACCGGGACCCCGGCGATCGGCTATCTGCCGGACCGGTTCCCCGGCGGCCAGCGGCTGAGCGCGCGGGCCTATCTGCGGCATCTCGCGCGGATCCGCGGGCTGGCTGACCTGTCCGGGATCGACCCGCTGCTGAACCGGCTCGCGCTGGTCGGCAGCCCGGACGCGCAGCTGCGCACGCTGTCGAAGGGCAACGCGCAGAAGGTCGGCCTCGCCCAGGCCGTGCTGGCGCGGCCGGACTTGCTGATCCTCGACGAACCCTGGTCCGGCCTCGACGTCGGCACGCACGCGGTGCTCGGCGAACTGGTCGCGGAAACCCGCGCGCGAGGCGCGAGCGTCGTGTTCACCGATCACCGGCCGGACGTCGTACGCGAGCACGCCGACGACGTCTACCGGCTCGAATCCGGTCGCGTCGCGCCGCTGGAAACGCATCCTGAGCGCAAGCGGATCACGCTGCTGCCGGTGTCGTCCAGCGTCGACAACTGGTCTGCCGAACCAGGCGTGCATGCGGTCGCCGACCAGGCTGGCGGCGTGGTTCTGACGGTCGACGCCGAGCACGCCGACGCCGTGCTGCTGCGCGCGTTGTCCGGCGGCTGGTCAGTGCGGGAGGTGGCCCCGTGCTCGCCGTAAGCCGCTATTACCTGGCGCTGCTTGGACATTCGCAGCGGTATCTGCCCGCCGGGCTCGCGTACCTCGCGTTGTGCTCGATCCTTTACGCAGACCCGAGTTCGCCGGTGCTGCCGCTGTACGGCGTGAGCGGCGCGGGCGTTCTCGTGCTTGGCTGCTGGCTCACGATCGCCGTGCTGGACATCGAAGACCCGGTGCAGCGCCTGATCACGCTCAACCACGCCGGCGGCAACCGCAAGACCATCAGCGGCGCGGTGCTGGCGGTTTTCGGGTGCACCCTGGTGTGCACGCTGGCGACCGTCGCGTGGGCCGCAACGCACCGGAACCAGCTGCATTGGCAGACGGTCAGCACCGGATTGGCGACGCACCTCGCGTGCGCGCTGGTCGGCATCGCGATCGGCCTGCCGTGTTCCCGGCTGCTGGTGCCCCGCATCGGCTGGACGGTGCTCGCCGCGGTCCTGGTCCTGGGCGCGGTACTGCTCGGCAAGTGGGTTCCGCTGGTGCATCCGCTGCTGGAAGCCCTGATGAGCGGCACCCCGTACGGCGGCCCGCTCGGCTTGGCGATCGGCACGTCGGTGGTGCTGCTGGCAGTCAGCATGACGGTGGTCGGGACGGTCTCGGCGCGCCGATCTTGAATCTTTATGCAAATTGCATTCGGCAAATGCCGAATTGGGGGTTCCGACTCCGGTAGCGAGTCGGTTACCCTCGCGCCGTCTGTTGGGCCCGGGAGGGGAGCATTCGTGACGGCAGGGATCGCCGCGATCACCGTGGACGGCTCCACGGACGAGTTGCAGCACCTGGTTTCCTGGCTCGGCGCCGAGGACGAACTCGCCGGGCGGGTCCGGCTCGCCGGGCCGGGCAGCGGCGTCGTCGTGATGGTGAGCAGCCGGTCGGCGGGCACCTTCTGCCGGTCCCTCTTCGGCTGGCTGCGCGGGCAACGCGACGGACGGCAGGTGTCGCTCACCGTGAAACGCTCCGGGGCCGTCGAGGAGCTGGACGTCGACTGCGGCGGCCACGACGTGGACGAAGTGCTCGCCAGCGTGCGGAGCTTTCTCGACCAAGACTGATCGGCCGGCGCGAAAAGGGCCCGCACGGTGCGCACCGTGCGGGCCCTCCTTACGAGCTGATCAGCCGTGGGGCGGGAAGATCCCGCCGCCGGAACTCGACGTCGGCGAACCGCCGCTGCCGTCGTCCGCCTTCATCGTCAGCGTGACCGACTGGGTCGGGCTGATCTTGCTGCCCGGCTGCGGGCTCTGCTTCACCACGGTGTTCGGCTTGCCGCTGCCGAACGGGGTCGTCTGCGTCTGCAGGCTGCCCGACCAGCCAAGGCTCTGCAGCTGCTGGGTCGCCTGCTCCTCGGTCATCCCGGTCAGGTCCGGCATCTGGATCTGCTGCGGCCCGGACGACACGGTCAGCTTCACTGTGCTGTTCGGCGGCAGGTTGCCGCCGTTGGGCTGCTGGTCGATGACCTGGTCCTTTGGCTTGTCCGAGGCCTGGTCGGAGCGCTGGACCTGGAAACCGGCGTTCTCCAGCGTCTGCTTCGCCGTCGCGTAGTCCTGGCCGACCGTGTTCGGCACCTTCTTCTGCGCGACGCCGGACCCGACGACGATGTCCACCGCCGTGCCCTCGGCGGCCGTGGAGTTCGCGGTCGGGGTCTGCGACACGATCTTGCCGACGTCGTTCTGGTCGTCGACGGTCTTCGAGGTCGTGTTGCCGAGCTTCAGCTTGGCCTGCTCGAGTGCCGACTTCGCGTCGTCCGGCGACTTGCCGTGCAGGTCCGGCACCGTGGTGTTGCCCGGCTTCACGCCGACGGTGAGGGTGATCGTGGACGTCGTCGACACCGTCGCGCCGACCTGCGGGTCGATCGCGATGACCTTGTCGATCTGGTCCTCGCTGCACGTCTGGCCGCCGGGGTTGTTCGCCTCCGGCCCGCACACCAGCGTCTTGTTCGGCGCGAACGACGAGAAGCCTGCTTGCTGCAGCGACGCCTTCGCCTGCAGCACCGGCTGGTTGACCACCGGCGGGATCTGCGCTTCCTTGTTGGTGTCGCGGAACGAGCCGGACAGCCACACGATCAGCAGCGCGACGCCGGCCACGAGCAGCACGGCGATCAGCGAGAAGATGATCCGGCGGCGGCGCTTGGCCCGCGGGTCCTCCTCCGGCTCGTCGGCGTAGTCGTCGTAGACCTGCGGTCGGCGGTCGGCGTTCATCACCTGGGTGCGCTCGTCGTCCGACATCACCATCGGAGCCGACGGCCGCTGCCCGGACAGCGTCCGGACCAGGTCCGAGCGCATCTCGGCGGCCGACTGGTAGCGGTTCGCCGGGCCCTTGGCCAGCGCCTTCAGCACGACCGCGTCCAGCTCCGGCGACACCGCCGGGTTCACCGACGACGGCGGGTTCGGGTCCTCCCGCACGTGCTGATACGCCACCGCCACCGGGGAATCGCCGGTGAACGGCGGCTCGCCGGTGACCAGCTCGTACAGCACGCAGCCCGCCGCGTAGACGTCCGACCGGGCGTCCACCGACTCGCCGCGCGCCTGCTCCGGCGAGAGGTACTGGGCGGTGCCGATGACGGCCGCGGTCTGCGTCATCGCCGACTGGCCGTCGTGCATGGCGCGCGCGATGCCGAAGTCCATCACCTTGACGGCGCCGTTCTTCGTGATCATCACGTTCGCCGGCTTCACGTCGCGGTGCACGATGCCGTGCCGGTGCGAGAAGTCGAGCGCGGCGCAGACGTCGGCCATGACCTCCATCGCGCGCTTCTGCGACAGCGGGCCCTCGGTCTTGACGATGTCGCGCAGCGTCCGGCCTTCGACGTACTCCATGACGATGTACGGCAGCGGCCCGACGTCGGTGTTCGCCTCGCCGGTGTCGTACACGGCGACGATCGCGGGATGGTTCAGCGCGGCGGCGTTCTGCGCCTCGCGCCGGAACCGCTCCTGGAACTGCGGATCGCGGGCGAGGTCCGCGCGCAGGACCTTGATCGCGACTTCCCGGCCCAGCCGCACGTCATGCCCATGGTGGACCTCGGACATGCCGCCGTACCCGAGCGTGTCGCCCAGCTCGTACCGATTGGAGAGCAGTCTGGGTGTCGTCATCGCTTCGTGCCGTTCCATTCCGTCCAAGGTGTGGTCATCATGCCTTGCAGGCCCTGGGCCTCGCTCGTGCCGGCCGGGGTGGCTGAGGTCGGTCCGCTCCCGTTGTCCACGCTTCGCGGCGGCCCGCCGTTGCCGGCCGACACCACTCTCGCGATCAGGAACGCCACGGCCACCAGGACCACGACGACGACCACCGCGAGCAGCACCCACCAGCCCCACTGATTCCGCCTCGGCGGCGGTACCGGGGACCCGGCGGGCCCGGCAGCGGCCGGAACGCCGGGTTGGAGCTGGGCCCGATCGGCGCTCCGGCGGCCGCCTGCGGCACTGCGGGCGGAACCGGAGGCGCCTGGCCCGCCGCGTACGCGGCGTTGACCAGGCCGAGCGGGGTGGGCAAGGGGCGGCCGGCCCGGATCGCGGCCACCGCGCCGGCGAACTCGCCGCCGCTGGCGTACCGCTGCCGGGGATCCTTCACGAGCGTCGCCTCGATCACCGCCCGGGCGCCCGGCGGGACGTCCGGCGGGAGCGGTGGCGGGACGTCGCGGATGTGCATCATCGCGACCGTCACCGCGTTCTCGGACAGGAACGGCCGGTGCCCGGCGAGGCATTCGTACCCGCACACCGCGAGCGAATACACGTCGCTGGCCGGCTCCGCGTCCTGGCCGAGCGCCTGCTCCGGCGCGATGTAGTGCGCCGTGCCCATGACCATGCCGGAGCGGGTGACCGGGGCCGCGTCAGCCGCCTTGGCCACGCCGAAGTCGGTGATCTTCACCTTGCCCGCGGGGGTGACCAGGATGTTGCCCGGCTTCACGTCGCGGTGCACCAGGCCCTGCTCGTGCGCGGCCTGCAGCGCGGTGCCCGCCTGCTCGAGCAGATCGAGCGTGTAGTCCGCGGTGAGCCGCCCGTGCTTGGCGAGGATGCCGGCGAGCGGATCGCCCTCCACGTACTCCATCACCAGGTACGCGATGGACAGGTCCTCGTTGACCGTCTCGCCGTAGTCGTGCACCGCGGCGATTCCGGCGTGGTTGAGCGAGGCGGTCATCCGCGCCTCGGTGCGGAAGCGGTGCAGGAATTCGGCGTCGCCGGACAGTTCGGCCTTCAGCACCTTCACCGCGACGACCCGGTCGAGCCGGGTGTCGCTCGCCTGCCAGACCTCGCCCATCCCGCCGACGGCGATCCGGTTCGTCAGCTTGTAGCGCTCGGCCAGCAGCTGACCCGAGGACAGCATCGGCTATCCACCCCCGAGCCGGGCGGCGATGGCGGCACGGCCGATCTCGGCGGCCACCGAGCCACCGGTCGCGGCGAGACCGCGGTTGCCGCCGTTCTCGACGATGACCGACACGGCGATCTGCGGGTTGTCCGACGGCGCGAACGCGGTGTACCACGCGTGCGGAGCGGTGTTCTTCGAGTCGGTGCCGTGCTCGGCGGTACCGGTCTTCGACGCGATCTTCAGCGCCGGGTCCTTGCCGCCGCCCTTGGTGAACGACTCCGACGCGATCATCATGTCGGTGAGGATCTTGTCGTTTTCCGGCGACAGCGCGGGCTTTCCGGTGAGCTGCTCCGGATCGACGTTCTCGACCGTCGACAGGTCCGGGGCCAGGATCGACTGGATCAGCTGCGGCTTCATCGCGTAGCCGTTGTTCGCGACGGTCGCCGAGAGCAGGCAGTCCTGCAGCGGGGTGAGCCGGACGTCGCGCTGGCCGATGCCGCTTTGGTAGAGCGCGCCCGGCGAGTCGAGCGGGCCGACGGTCGAGCCGACGACCCGCATCGGCACGGTCAGGTCGTTCTGCCCGATGCCGAAGTTGGCCGCGGCCGCCTTCATCTTGTCCGCGCCGAGCTGGCCCGCGAACGTCGCGAACGGGACGTTGCACGAATGCGCGAGCGCGTCCTTGAACGTGTTGCCGGGGCAGGTTTCGCCGCCGTAGTTCTCCAGCGTCGTGTTCGTGCCCGGCAGCTGCACGTTCGGCGCGGTGCTGATCTGGGTGTCCGGGCCGATCCCGCTCTCCAGCGCCGCGGTGGCGGTGACGATCTTGAACGTCGACCCCGGCGGGTAGTTCTCCGAGATCGCCCGGTTCAGCATCGGGTTGTTCTTGTCCTTGGAGTAGGCGTCCCAGGCCTTGTTCTGGTCGGTGCCGTGCGTGGCCAGCTGGTTCGGGTCGTACGACGGGGTCGACACCATCGCCAGGATGCGGCCGGTCTTCGGCTCCATCGCGACCACCGCGCCGGTGTAGCCGCGCTTCGTCATCAGGTCGTAGGCGGCCTTCTGCACCTTCGGGTCGATGGTGAGCTTCACGTTGCCGCCGCGCGGATCGCGGCCGGTGACCATGTCCGACAGCCTGCGCACGAACAGCCGCGGGTCCGACCCGTTCAGCACGTCGTCCTCGGTGCGCTCCAGCCCGCCCGCGCCGTAGTTGATCGAGTAGTACCCGGTGACCGGGGCGTACATCGGGCCGTCGGCGTAGGTGCGGAAGAACTTGAACTTGTCGGTCGAGGGCTTCACGCCGGCGAGCACGGTGCCGTCCGGCGTGACGATCTGGCCGCGCTGGCGGGAGTACTCGTCGTAGAGCACCCGCTGGTTGCGCGGGTCGGTGCGGTACGTGTCGGCCTTGATGACCTGGACGTAGGTGTCGTTGGCCAGCAGCAGCACGATCATCGCGAGCATCGCCATGCCGACCTTGCGCAGGGGCGCGTTCACGCGGTCCTCCCGTTCGGGTCGCCTTCGGCTGGCGGGCGCCGCACCATCACGGTGTGCGCTTCGGCGATCGGAGCCTGCGGCTGCTGCGGCTTCGGCCGGGAGGCCGGCCTGCGCGCCGCGTCCGAAATGCGCAGCATCAGGGCGACCAGGATGTAGTTCGCCAGCAGCGAGGATCCGCCGTAGGACAGGAATGGCGCGGTGACGCCGGTTTCCGGGATGAGCGCGGTGACGCCGCCGACGACCACGAAGATCTGGATCACGATGGTGAAGGCGAGTCCGCCGCCGAGCAGTTTGCCGAACGTGTCGCGCACGGCCAGCGCGCTGCGCATGCCGCGCATCGCGAGCAGCACGTACAGCATCAGCACCGCGGCCAGCCCGATGAAGCCGAGTTCCTCGCCGATCGCGGCGGTGATGAAGTCGGTGCTCGCGGCGGGCGGGATGTCCGGGCGGCCCGCGCCGAGCCCGGTGCCGCCGACGCCGCCGGTGCCGAGCCCGAACAGGCCCTGCGCGAGCTGGTAGCTGCCGCCGAGCACGTCGTAGCGCGGGCCGGTGGGGTTGAGCCAGTTCTCCACCCGCTGCTGGACGTGGCCGAACAGGTTGTAGGCGATGAGGCAGCCGCCGACGAAGAACGTCAGCCCGACGACGACCCAGATCGCGCGCTCGGTCGCGACGTAGAGCATCACCAGGATGATGCTGAAATACAGCAGCGACGTGCCGAGGTCCTTCTCGAACACGAGCACGCCGATCGCGACGGCGGCGGCGATCAGGATCGGGCCGAGGTCGCGGGCGCGCGGCAGCTCGACGCCGAGGAACTTCTTGCCCGCCACCATGAACAAATCGCGTTTGGACACCAGGAACGACGCGAAGAAGATCATCAGCAGCAGCTTCGCGAACTCGCCCGGCTGGATCGAGACGAACGGCAGCTTCAGCCACACCTTCGCGCCGCCTGCCTCGGACAGGCTGGCGGGCAGCACCGCGGGCAGCGCGAGCGCGCCGAGCCCGACCAGCCCGGCGATGTAGCTGTAGCGGGTCAGCGTGCGGTGGTCGTTGACCACCACCAGCACGATCACGAACAGCACCAGCGAAACGGCGGTGAAGAGCAGCTGTTTGGTGATCTCCGGCGAGTACTCCTTGCCGCGCTGCAACGCCGATTCGGCCTTCGCCAGGTCGAGCCGGTGGATCATCACCAGCCCGATCCCGTTGAGCAGCGCGACACACGGCAGCAGCACCGGGTCGGCGTACGGGGCCCAGCGGCGCACGGCGAGGTGCGTCGTGGCGAGCACGCCGAGGTAGGCCAGTCCCACCCACAGGATCGAGAGCGTCAGCTCCTGCTCCTGGTTGGCTTCGACGATGACCAGCGCCAGGGTGACGATGCCCGCCGCGAACGCCAGCAACGCGAGTTCCGTGCCCCGGCGTTTCGGGAGGTCTCGCGGCGGATTCGTGGCGAACTGGGCGGACGTCGGGTCGGCCAGTGGCTGGCCCATCAGTTACCGCCCCCTGTCGGCGGCGTACCCGCCGTCGAGCAGTCCCTCCCCGCAGGCTGGTTCGCCGACGAAGGCGTGCCGCCGGGAGGCTGCGCGCTCGAGCTGGGAGTACCCGGCAGCGGGGCGCCGGAGGAGCCCGGCGGCTTGCAGTCCGACAGCTTCTTCTTGAGCCGCAGGAAATCGTCGATGTACTTGCGCGCGTCGTCGAGGCTTTCGCGCTTCACGCCGTTCTGCACGGCGATCCGCGCGTCCTCCTGCAGCGCGGTGACGCGGAGCTTGTCGGTGCACAGCTGGCCCGGCGGGCAGGAGCCCTGTTCGAGCGCGTGCAGGTCGATGCCGAGGATGCTGCCCGGGACGCCGCGGTAGATCACGACCTCCTGATCGGGTCCCTCTCCGACGTAGTACTGGCTGAGCACGAAGTATCGAGTCGCGATCGCGGCGGCGCCCAGCACTATCAGCACCACGACCGCTCCGACGAGCCAGCGAAACCGTTTCCGCCGCTTCGCCTTCGGGTCCTCTTGCGGGGCTTGCGGTTCCTGCCTCGGCGGAGGCGGCGGCTGAGTCAGCGCGCGCGCTCTGGCCGCGGGGGAATCGCCCTGATGCATCTCGTCGCTGCCGTCGCCCGCGGCTCCGCCCACGATCGGGGCGTCGTCGCCGAAATCGACGTCGACCACGTCCGCGATGATCACGGTCACGTTGTCCGTGCCGCCGCCCTTGAGCGCCAGCTCGATCATCCGGTCCGCGCAGTCCTGCGGATCCGGGATCTGCACGGCCTCGGCGAGCGTTTCGTCGCTGACCATGCCGGACAGCCCGTCCGAGCAAATCAGGTACCGGTCACCGGGACGCGCCTCGCGCACGGTGAGGCTCGGTTCGACCTCGTGCCCGGTGAGCGCCTTCAGCAGCAGCGACCGCTGCGGGTGCACCGCCGCCTCTTCCGGCGTGATGCGGCCCTGTTCGAGCAGTTCGTTGACGAAGCTGTCGTCCCGGGTGATCTGGGCGAACTGGCCACCGCGCATCAAGTACGCACGCGAGTCGCCGACGTGCACCAGGCCCAAGCGGGTTCCGGCGAACAGGACGGCGGTGAGCGTGGTGCCCATGCCGTCCAGATCGGGGTCCTGTGACACCAGTTCGGCGATGGCCGCGTTGCCGTTCTGGACGGCTTCGCGAAGCTGGGCGAGCAGGTCGTCGCCGGGTTCGTCGTCGTCGAGCGGGGCGAGCGAGGCGATGACGACCTTGCTGGCCACCTCACCTGCTGCGTGCCCGCCCATGCCGTCGGCGAGCGCGAGAAGACGCGGGCCGGCGTAGACGGAGTCCTGGTTGTTGGAACGCACCAGGCCCCGGTCGCTGCGGGCCGCGTAGCGGAGGACGAGAGTCATGGGCGAAGCTCGATCACCGTCTTGCCGATCCGGATGGGGACTCCGAGCGGGACCCGGAGGGGTGCAGTGACCTTAGCCCGGTCGAGGTAGGTCCCGTTCGTCGAGCCCAGATCTTCCACGTACCAGTCCTCCCCGCGCAGCGCGATCCGGGCGTGCCGGGTCGATGCGTAGTCGTCGTCGAGCACCAGCGTCGAGTCGTCGGCCCGGCCGATGAGGATCGGCCGCCCGTCGAGCGCGATGCGGGTGCCCGCGAGGGCTCCGTGTGTGACGAGCAGTTGCTGCGGGGCCTTGCTGCCCCGCGGCTTCTTCTCCTTGTTGCGGCGGAAGGACGGCACCTGGACCCGAAGGCCCGACGCGGCGTAGAGGTCCGAGCGGACCACCCGCAAAGCAGCGAACACAAAGAGCCAGAGCAGCACGAGAAAACCCACTCTGGTGAGTTGAACGACCAGCTCTGGCACTTGTTGTGTCCGCTCCCGCCTGTGCCTGCAAGCCGCGACGCCACGCGCGCCGCGGTTCCCCCCGCACGACAATTCTGCGGGAACCCCGTGGACGGTCTGCGATCAGCCCTGGGTTCGGAACACCAGAGACGAATGGCCGACCCGGATCACGTCGCCGTCGGCCAGCTGCCACGTCTGCACCGGAGTGCCGTTGACCGTGGACCCGTTGGTCGAACCGATGTCGGCGAGCGTCGCGCTCTGGCCGTCCCAGGTGATCTCCAGGTGCCGCCGGGACACGCCGGTGTCCGGGAGCCGGAAGTCGGCGTCCTGGCCGCGGCCGACCACGTTCGCGCCCTGCTTCAGCGAGTAGGTGCGGTTGGAGCCGTCGTCCAGCTGCAGGCTCGCCTGAAGCTGCCGTCCGGCCGCCGGGGCGCCCTGCTGCGCGTACGGGTCCTGCCCGTACCCGGCCTGCGGCTGGCCGCCGTACTGGTCGTACCCGCCCTGCTGGCCGTAACCCTGGTCGTAGCCCTGCTGGGGCTGACCGCCATAGCCCTGGTCATAGCCCTGCTGCGGCTGCCCGTAGCCCTGGTCGTACCCGCCCTGCGGGGCCTGGCCGCCGTAGCCCTGGTCATAGCCGGGCTGCTGGCCGTAGCCCTGGTCGTAGCCCTGCTGCGGCTGCCCGCCGTAGCCCTGGTCGTATCCGGGCTGCTGGCCCTGGCCGCCGTACTGGTCGTAGCCCTGCTGGGGCTGGCCGCCGTAGCCCTGGTCGTAGCCCTGCTGCGGCTGACCGCCATAACCCTGGTCGTACCCGGGCTGCTGGCCACCCTGCTGTCCGTAGCCGTACTGGCCCTGCTGGCCGTACGGGTCACCCTGGTCGTATTGGCCGTAGCCGGGGGCTGGCTCATTGGTGGGTCTCCTGCGTTGCTGGGTCGTGCCGACCGCGACGGCCCTTCACCCGCGGTGCCGCGGGCGTCGGGATCGACGGACGAACGGGTCTTGAACTGTCCAGTATGCAGCGCCTCGTTGCGCTCGAGTGATACGACGACGTCACCATAGGTGTCCCAGCCCTGTGCGGCGAGGTGTTCCGCCACAGCCTTGGCGAGAACCCCGGTGACCCGCTGCTCATCGCCGGCCATGCGATCATGGTCAGCCGCCCCCAATGACACGATGTAGTGATTCGGGGCGAGCTGCCGACCGCCTGCCAGCTCACGAACGTTCTCCTCGCCTTCCCTCTCGAGCGCAACCGCCACTTCCTGCGTGACGACGTTGCCGCCGAACATGCGCGCGAAAGTATTCCCCACCAGGTTCTCGAGTCGCCTGTCAAAGCGCTCAACGCGACCCACCGGGGACAACCTCCTCACACGTGTGCTTCCGCATCGATCCTATCCGGGGTTGGAAGGGTTGGGCATGCCCCCGGTGAAACCCGTCAGAAGGCCCTGCTAAGCTTTGCTGGCTGCCTCAAGGAAGCAACTCGGGCGAGTGGCGGAATGGCAGACGCGCACGGTTCAGGTCCGTGTGTCCGAAAGGACGTGAGGGTTCAACTCCCTCCTCGCCCACCATGGTCAGGCCCCCAGCCGCTTGCGCGACTGGGGGCCTTTTCCGTTTGTCGGTCGTTCTTCTGCCCGGGGGCCGAGCCCCCGGACCCCCACGGTGCCGTCGGTGGCGGTTGGCGGGCGGTGTGGGTGGGGTTCGAGTCGGGGTTGGGTGGGGCGGGACACATTTTCTGGGTGTGGCTCGGGGTGGCTGGGTGGGTGCAGAGAGTTGCGTTAGAGGGCGTCGTTCGGGTCTGCGGGTGGGGCGTTGAGGTCGCAGTAGGAGGACAGCTCGGTGCGGTTGTCGGCGGTAGATCGCGGGATGTTTTGCAGCGGCACGATCCAGATGGTGCGTTCTCCTGGTGAGCATGATGGGCTTGCTGGGGGTGCTTGACGGCTGCTGGGCGGGTTGCCTTTGCCGTCTGGGGGAACTAGGTCGCCGCCGGTGATTTTGCCGTTTGCGTCGCGGAAGACTACGGCTGTGCGGCGGCTGGTCAAGGCTCGGCAGTTGGTTGATTTTTCTGTGTAGCGCACTGCGTCGGCCGGTAGCGATGTGTGGGATCGGCTGATGGATTCGTAGGTGTCGGTCGTGGGGGCGAACGTGCCGAGGGCACCGTTCGGCAGCCAGGTTGTTGTCTGGACGGCTACGTCGGCCGAGTGCACCTTGTCTCTGCCGCCGACGTGGATGAGTGTCCTGCCGATGCCTGCTCGTTGACCTGGCAGCAGGACCGGGATCTCGATGGTCATCGGCGCGCCCTGGATGGGGCCGGGTGGCAGGCCGTTCACCGAGACGATCACTTTGAGCGCGACTTTGGTTCGGTAGGCGATGTGGTCACTGGTGTTGTGCAGCACCGCGCCCATGCTTGCCAAGCCGGAGGAAGAAACGCCTTTTTCCGCGACTTCGATCGCTCCACCGTTCGGTGCGCGCTTCGCTGACACCGGGTGTTCCTGAACCGCGTTTGGGATATCGCACGGTTTTGCCGCCTCGTTCTCGCCGCGCACCGCTACTGCGACGACCCCGGCGGTAGCGACGAGAACCGCGAATAATGCGGTCAGAAGAAGTGTGCGTTTCGTCATTCGTGGTCCGCTTCTTCAGCCCGGGAGCGCCTTGGCTGGCCGATGATCTTGTGTTGCGTGCTCAGGAGTCTACGGAAAGTAGTCTTGGAGGGGGATCGATGGAGTTCGCGGCAGTGCCGCCCGGCCGCTGGTTTCCCCCTGCGCTGGTCACGGCGATCCGGACCACCACGATGCGCTGGGGTTCCGCGAGTGCCGGAATCGGTCTTCTCGTCGTCGTCGCGGTGCCCGTCTTCGGCTACCGTCTCCCCACTTCCTATGACGTGACGACGGGGCTCACGGTCGTGCTGGGGGTCATCGCCGGGGTCTGTTTGGCGCTGTCCGGGATCGGGCTGATGGTGTCGCGTACCTATCTGTCCGCCGGTCATCTCCAGTATCGCAAGGAGTACACCGTGCTCGGAGTCCAATTGGGGACGGCTATTCCGGCATGGCTGGCGACCATGGGGTTCGTTCTCTGGTACGTCATTTCCGTGACGACGTCGGGCAGCTACTCCGGGGTGGGCCAGTTGCACTTCACCGCACCCATCGTGCTCTACCTGATCATTCCGGTCGTCGCGGCGCTGATCAACTCGGTCAATCTGATCCTCGCGTATTCGCTTTTCTTTCCCTCCCCGCGCAAGTTGAGCAGGTATTGATGAGCCAGGTCGAGCAGTATTTCGAGGGGCAGTGGCGCGAGCCGGTGCGAGTGGTGATGCTCGGGCGGGTCAAGGTGGGGCGCGATCGGCGGCGGCGAGGTGATCGGTCGCTGGGGTGCGTCGCGGAGGCGGTTCTTGAGATTCTTGCCCATCTCGCCTGGCCGGTTGCCGCGCTGTGGGAGTTCGTGACGGTTCCGAAGCGGCGGCGGAAGCCGGTGGCGGTTCCGAGTGGGCCGGCGCGCGGGCAGGCGTTTGAAGCTGCTGCCGGGTTGAGGGAGTGTGGCGCGGAGATCGCGGTGGTGCGCGGGGCGTCGCGGGTGGCGTTGGTTGAGGTGCGGGATCCGGAGCCGGTCGTGGTGTGGCAGGGGGTTGCGCAATGGAGTTCTTCGCCTGCCTGTTTGTACTGGGAAGACGGGTCGATGTTGCTGCTCGCGCCACGGTGAGCCGTGCTAGATCTGCCATTTTTCGCCGGTTAATTCAATTCTGCTCAATCCGGCCTGGAATTCCTGGGCTGAATCTTGCGCGGAGCTGATCGTGGTGAAGGGCTGGACACGGACCGTGACGTTTCCGGTAGCCTGAGCCGGGACCGGCTGGGCGGGGGAAACGGTGAGCGACGGCAACTACTTCGACGGCGAGGCGGACAAGGTCTTCCAGGCGCGGGATGTGTACGGCAACGTACATTTCCACGGGCCGAAGCAGCCCGCCGCACCGGCGTTGCAGGTCCAGGCACCGCCGGAGCATTACCGGAACAATCAGCCGCAGCTTGATCTGCTCACCGAGATCCACGACGCCGCAAGCGATCGGGTCGCGATCGCGATCGTGCGGGGTGCGCCGGGCAGTGGGCGGACGACGTTGTGCGAGACCTGGCTGCATCAGCATCAGGACCGGTTTGACCGGTTTTACGAGGTCCGCGTCGGTCATCGAGCGGGCGCGGACGTGCTGGCCGAACTGCTGTCCAAGCTGGGATACGGGCTGGACGAGATGCCGGCGAGCCTCGAAGCGCGCGCGGCGATGTGGCAGGCGGGGACCGCTGAGTACAAGGTCGCGCTGCTGGTCGACGACGCGTTGAGCGCGGCTGAGGTGAAGGCGTTGCTGCCGACGCGTCCCGGGTCGTATGTGCTCGTGGTCGGGTCGGGACTGGAAGCGCTGCGTGCCCGGTATTACGCGCGGGATGTCGAGTTGGAGCCGTTGAGCGACGAGGCCGCGCTGGGCGTGCTCACCGCACTGGTGGGCGAGGAAAAGCTCGCCGCGGAGCCGGAGCAGCGGGAAGAACTGCTGCGGATCTGCGCTGGTTCTGCCGCGGAACTCAACGTCGCGGGCATGATCCTCGCGCGGCAGGGCGGGACGGTGCAGCGGCTGCTCGCGCGGATCCGGGCGAAAGGCGCACTGGCCAGCGCGGTGTTCGACGTCGCCTACGACCTGATGGGCGAGCCGGAACAGGCGGTGTACCGGTTCTTCGGCGCGCATCCGGGCAGCGGCGACGTTCGGTTGGAAACCGTCGCGACGGTTCTCAGTCTCGACGAGTTCGACGCCGAAGACGCGTTGCAGAAACTGGTCTCGGCCAAGCTGATCGAGGTCGTCAAGGGCCGGTACCGGATGTCCGAGCTGGCTCGCATGCACGCCGCCGGGCTGGCTGGCGACCTCGAAGAGATCGTGGTCGGGTACTACGCCGAACACGGGCTCAAGATCGCGGAACGGGCGCTGCCCACCCGCTGGCCGGAGAAGATCTGGCCGGGCTTCGTGCGTGCGTCGGTGCCGGAGGTGGATGCTTGGGAATGGTTGTTCGCCGAGCAGGCGAATCTGCTTGCCGCGGCGGAGGTCGCGTTGCTGGCCGGGGCGCATGAGGACGTCATCCGGCTGGCCAGGGCGTTGTGGCCGGTCTACAAGGACGGTGCCTATCCCCTTGAGCTGGCGGCGGTGAGCCAGGACGCGGTTCAGGCCGCGCAGGCTGCCGCGATGCCACTCGCCGAGGGGCAGGTCCGTACTCAGCTCGGGTTCGCTCGGATGCAGCGGCGGGATTGGGCTGGGGCGCAAGAGCAGTACGCCGCGGCGGCCGAGCTGGCCACGACGCCGGAGGAACACGCGTCCGCGCTGGAATCTCGTGGGCTCGCGTTCTTCGAGCCTGGGTTGATCGCGCAGCAGCAGGGGCGGCCGGACGACGCGGTTTCGCTGCTGGAACAGGCGGAAGTCTGCTTTCGGGAGAGTCTCGCGCTTGCCGAGCAGCTCGGTGATTCCCGTCGGCTCGGGCTGATCCGGATGCATCTGGCCAAGGTCGTACCGCCGGAGGAAGCGGCTGTCCTGCTGGCGCAGGCGGAGCAGGATCTGAAGGAGGAGCCGGGCAACCTGGTGAAGATCCGGTTGTGGCGGGGGCGGAAGCTGATCGAGGCCGGTTCGTACGAGGAAGGCGCGGCTGAGCTGGCCGAACTCGACTCAGCGGCGGAAGGGCTGCGCTTGCATCGCGAGCGGATTGCCGCGTTGCGGTCGCGTGCGGAGGCGGCGCTGGCGCGAGGCTTCCGTGATCAGGCGAAGGCGCACGCGGAGGATGCGCTGAACGTCGCGCGGCTGCACGGGTTTACGGCTGAGGCAACCGATCTGCTGATCTGGCTCGAACGGCTCTGACTATCCATAGTGGACAGTAAGCTCGGCTTCGTGCTTGCGGCCGCCCGCGGTGAAGGGCAGTTGTTCGGGGAAATCCAGGCCTAGCCGGTCGCGGGTATACAGCAGTGAGGGCACGGCTTGTGGCAGGTCGGTGCCGGTGAAGGACACGACGAGACCGTCGCGGCTGCCGGCCAGCCATCCTGATCCGGCTGGGCAGGCGGCCCATTCGCAGCCGGGGAATTCGGCGAGGGTGATGGCGATCCAGCGGGCGGGGTCTGGGAAGCGGTCGCCCAGCACGATGTCGGCGCGGCGCAGCAGGCGTGGGTCTGGGCCGTCGACGTGGACGACTAGGTGCGCGTCGGTTGTGGTGGCGGCGAATCGGGTGACTTCGTCGCCGCGGACCTGGACCCATTGAGCGCCGGGTTCAGGGCGTTGGACGCGCGGCAACGGGAACGCGGTGAATCCGGCTGGCTGGGCTGGCGGCGGGAGATTGAGTGTGCGGTAGCCGAGTTCGGTCAGGAGCGCAGCGGATTGTCCGGGGACGCTGGTGGCGAGCGCGGTCGCGGCGACGAGGTCTGGCGGCTGGGTCGCGGTGCGCAGCTGGTCAGCTAAGTTTTCGCTGGTCAGCGCGGGGGCGGTGTGCAGCAGTGTGGCGACTGGGGAGTCTGGATCAACGGCGTCGTGCGGTGTGGCGGCCAGCAGGACTGGGGTGCCTAGGCAGGCGGAGTAGTAGGTGACGGAGCCGTGGTCGCCGATGGTGACGTCTGCGGCTACTGCGGCTGGTTGCCACAGATCTTCTTCCGGGAGGACGATTACGCCCGCCCGTTCGCAATCCCGCAGCCACATTTTCACCTGCCACGGGTAATGGCCTTGGCCGATATTGGGGTGCAGGGCTAGTACGACGGCGAATTCGTCCAGCGGCAGTTGTCGTGCGATGCGGGCGGGGAGGTCGGGGCCGGAGCCGTAGGACGAGAGCTGGCCCCACGTGGACGAGATCAGCACCAGGGTTTGCTCGCCGGTCACGCCCAGGGCCTGGCGGTAGGATTCGCGCAGCTCCCGGGCGTCTCGCAGGCGGTCGAGGCAGGAATCTCCGGCGATGACGGCGTGGTCAGCGGCCTCCGGACAGTACTCGCGCAGCCGGGCGAGCTGTTCGGGATGGGACAGCACGTGATGTTCGGCGATCACCTCGCCGTGATGCATCAGCCATTGCTCGGACAACCCGAAAACCGGTTTCCGGTTTCCGGTTTCCGGTTTCCGGTTTCCGGTTTCCGGTTTCCAGGAATTTATTGTACCCCATTCCGTGCGGCAGAACCGTTAACGGAGCACGCAATTCATGCAGATCCCCGCCGTAACTGGCGGCCAATGCCCAGTCGAAGTCCTCGCCCACGACGTCCGCCCACGGTTCCAGCGGGATGCCGCGGGCGGCGAGGTACTCCTCCGTCCCCCGGGTGAACGCGCTCGAATCCGGGCAGGTGAACACCACCTGCACCCGGGGGTCTCCCGCGAACAACGGCAGTACGTCCAGCAGCCGCGTCGCCGCGGTGACGTTGTGGACTACCGCCAGCATCGTTCGTTCCGTGGGCACGGTGCGCCATCGGCGCGGCACGGGGAACGACGACGAAGGCACGGAGAGCGATCCTACCGATCGCGCTCCGTGCCGTTCGGCCTGAAAGGCTCAGAGGCTGATATTGCCTTGTACGTCACGCAGCTGGACGACCTTGGCCCCTTCGGCCACGGTGCCGACGTGGTTCGTCACCCCGCCGCCGCGGGCTTCCTGGTGCACCTCGAACTCGGTGCGCAGCGCGGCCCCGAATTCCGGGTCCTGGCGGCCGGCCTCGTCGAGGCGTTCGGCGAGGGCCGCGACCGTCGCCGGGTTGTCGGGGGTGGCCGCCTCCAGTTCCGCGGTTGCCTTGCTGTTGCCGGAGAACTTGCGCTTGACCAGGTCATACAGTCCGGTCGCGGCCTTCGTGGCCAGCGCGGTGGCGACAGCGGTCAGGATCGGCTCGGGCATGCGACTCCCCTCAGGTCGGCGGCCCTTCCACCGTACTCACTTCGCGTGCTCGTCGATCCAGCCGGCGATCACGTCGATGCGCGAGGTCGTTTCCGCGCCGGTGTGCGGGCAGTCCGGGCCGTTGTTCTCGATCGAGATCAGCTTGCCGTCGGTGAAGTACGGCGCGCCCGTGTCGTAGGTGCACGCGCTGGTGGACGCCGAGGGCGAGACGCCGTGGATGCCGACTGTCGTGCCGCCGACCGCCGAGATCTTCATCGTGCCCTGCTGCAACTGCTTGGACGGCACCGGATTCTGCGCCGTCCGGCTGCCCCAGCCGGCCAGCGTGACCTGCTGTCCGACGCCCGGCACCAGGTGGTTCACCGTCAGCGGCTTGACCTCGGTGACCGGGCTGTCGAGTTTGGCGAGCGCGACGTCGTTCGGGCCGGCTTGCAGCACCTCCGTCACCTTGCGCTGGACGCCCTTTTCCTTGGTCTCGTCGACCAGACCCAGCGACACCGCCGTCGGGTACGGGACCGGGCCGGACACGCGGTTCTTGTTGGCGTCGTGGAAACAGTGGCCGGTGGTGACGATCCACTGCGGCGCGACGAGCGCTGCCGAACAGAAGCTCGAGTACGTGCTTCCGTTCGGCAGCGGGATTCCGGTCATGCTGAGCTTCGCGGCGAAGCCGAACTGGCCCGCCGGGACGTCAGAGCCGTTGGCGACGGCGAGAGCCGGGCTCGCGGTGAGGATGGGCAGGAGTACTGCTGCGGAGATCGCGGCGCGGACGCGCATTCTGTCCCTTCGTCCGGTGCCACCGGCGGATGCCGATGAACTCGGCCTTCCACGCTAACGACACCGTCCGCGATGCGGAATTCCCTTGATGGGCGACGAAAACCGACCGATCTCGCGACTTGTCCTCACTGGGTGTGCGAGGCGATCCAGTCCTTGAGGATGTCGACGCGCGCGGTCATCTCGGGCGTCGCGTGCGGGCAGTCCGGGCCGGTCGACTCGACCGAGATGAGGCGGCCGGTGTGGTCGCCGTCGTCGACGAAGTACGGCGCGCCCGAGTCGTAGCTGCACGCGCTGGTGTCCTTCTTCGGCGCGACGCCGACGATGGTCGCGGTGGTGGCGTCCGAGCCGACGACCTGCATTTCGCCCTGCTGCAGCTTGTCCGACGGCTTCGGCGAAACCTCGGTGAGGCTGCCCCATCCGGCGAGCAGCACCTTCTGGCCGTTGGTCGGCGCGGCGGGCGAGACGGTCAGCGGCTTGATTTCGGTGACCGGCGAGTCGAGTTTGGCGATCGCGACGTCGTTGACGCCCGCCTGCTGCACCTCGGTGACGTTGCGCCGCACGCCCTTGCCCGGTTCGTCGGTGGTCGCGCCGAGCAGCACCGAAGTGCCATACGGAACCGGGCCGGAAACCGGCTTGCGGTTGATGTCGTGGAAACAGTGCCCCGCGGTGATGATCCACTGCGGCGCGATGAGCGAACCCGAGCATCCGCTCGAATAAGTGGTGCCGTCCGCCTTCGGGATGACGGGCATGGACAGCTTGGCCGCGAACGGATACTCGCCGGGCGCCACATCGTTGCCGTTCGCGACCGCGGACGCGGGCGCCGCCACGGCTAGCGCGGCGCCGGCGGCGAGGAAGGCAGCGGAAAGGGCAGCACGCAAACGCATGAAATATCCTCCGGAAGACGACTACTCAATGCGAACGTAGGGGTCTTCCGGCTCACCCGAAAGGGGATCAGCCGGGGCTGCCCGATCGGGCTTTCCCGGCTGCCCGCGTTTTCTTCGAGTCAGTTCACGCCGACGAGGTCGACGACGAAAATCAGCGTTTCGTTCGGCGCGATCACGCCGCCCGCGCCGCGCTCGCCGTACGCGAGGTGCGGCGGGATCACCAGCTGACGGCGGCCGCCGACCTTCATGCCGGTCACGCCCTGGTCCCAGCCCGGGATGACCTGGCCGGCGCCGAGCTGGAAATCGAGCGGGGCGCCGCGGTCATAAGACGCGTCGAATTGCGCGCCGGTGGAGTGCGAGACGCCGACGTAGTGGACGCTGACGGCATTGCCCGATTTGGCTTCGGGGCCGTCGCCGACGGTGATGTCTTTGATCTGCAGCTCGGCCGGCGGCGGTCCGTCCGGGCGCTCGACTTGGGGCTTTTCCACGCTCATGGGGTCACCGTACCTATCGGCGAAACGCCGCGCCTGATGGACCGCTACCAGGGAGGACTACTCCCAACGAGGGGATAAACGCGAAAAGTCTTCACATGTGCGCTACCCGTGGGTAGCGTGCGCTGGGTCACCCTGGGGCATCCTTCGTGGACGGAGCTGTGGAATGCGACGACGCATCCCCATCCTGGTCGCGGGCGCGGTAGCCGTGCTCACGGCCGGACTCGTGCAGATCGGGACCGCGGCACCGGCCTCCGCCGCGTTGCCCGGCAACGACTATTGCGCGGGCCAGTGCAACGACATCCTCCCGCCGGGCGAGAACGGCAGCGCGACGCTCGCCGAAATCCTCGCCAACAAGGCGTTCGGCACGCAGCCGGGCCACGCGGACGACCAACTCGGCAAATACGCCGACCTGGCGGGCGGATACAAGACGCTGACCACCGACACCATCGGCAAGTTCTTCAACGACTCGTCCTTCGGCGTGCCCGCCGACCAGGTCGCGAGCACGCTGAAGCCGCGCGACGACGTCACGATCACGCGCGACAAGGCCACCGGCGTCCCGCACATCCAGGGCACCACGCGGTCCGGCACCGAGTACGGCGCGGGATACGCCGCGGCGCAGGACCGCTTGTGGCTCATGGACATCATGCGCCGGGTCGGCCGCGGCCAGCTGACGTCGTACGCGGGCGGCGCGGAAGCGAACCGCGAGCTGGAGCAGTCTTTCTTCGCCTCCGCGCCCTACACCGAGGACGAGCTGCAGCAGCAGATCGACGCGGTGGCGGCGAGCGGTCCGCGCGGCAAGCAGGGCCTCGCCGACGCGCAGGCGTACCTCGAAGGCATCAACAAATACATCACCGATTCGCACAACGGCCGGTACTTCCCGGGCGAATACGTGCTCACCGGGCACGTCGACGCGATCACCAACGCGGGCACCATCGAACCGTTCAAGCTCACTGACCTCGTGGTGCTCGCCTCGGTGGTCGGCGCGCAGTTCGGCGCTGGCGGCAGCGGCGAGGTGCAGAACGCGGTCGCGAAGCTGGCGCTGCAGGAGAAGTACGGCGTCGAGCAGGGTGAAAAGGTGTGGCAGAGCCTGCGCGCCGCGGACGACCCCGAGGCCGTGAAGACCCTGCACGACGGGCAGAACTTCCCGTACGGCAACACTCCGGCGAACCCGCAGGGCGCCGCGCTGCCGGACAAGGGCTCGGTGACGAACCAGCAGCTCGTGTTCGACCAGACCGGTTCGGCGGCCTCCGCGAAGGCCGAAAAGGTCAAGGTTCCCGCGCCGAAGGACCAGGAATCCGCGCGCGGCATGTTCGACAACGGCGTGCTGCCGGGCAACATGCTCAAGGAAAAGCACGGTATGTCCAACGCGCTGCTGGTGTCCGGCGCGAAGACCGCCAGCGGCCATCCGGTCGCTGTGTTCGGCCCGCAGACCGGGTACTTCGCGCCGCAGCTGTTGCTGCTGCAGGAAATCCAGGGCCCTGGCATCAGCGCGCGGGGCGCGTCGTTCGCCGGGATCAGCATGTACGTGCTGCTCGGCCGCGGCCAGGACTACTCGTGGAGCGCGACGACCGCGGCGCAGGACATCATCGACACCTACGCGCTGCCGCTGTGCGATCCGAGCGGCAAACCGGCCACAAAGGACTCGAACTACTACCTGTACCAGGGCAAATGCCTTCCGATGGACACCGTGGAGCGCAAGAACGCCTGGTCGCCGACGGTCGCGGACGGCACCGCGGCCGGGTCCTACACACTGCGCAGCTACCGCACGAAGTACGGTCCGGTGACCTCGCGGGCGACGGTCGACGGGAAGCCGGTGGCCTACTCGTCGCTGCGGTCGTCGTTCATGCACGAGGTGGACTCGCTGATCGGGTTCCAGGAGTTCAACGACCCCGGCTACGTCAAATCGGCCGCCGACTTCCAGCGCGCCGCCAACGACGTCAACTTCACCTTCAACTGGTTCTACGCCGATTCGAAGGACATCGCGTACTTCAACTCCGGCGCGAACCCGGTCCGCAATTCCACTGTGGACCCGATGATGCCCACGTGGGGCGACCGCGGGTTCGACTGGAAGGGCTGGAATCCGGCGGGCAACAAGGCCGAGTACACGCCGGCGTCGCAGCATCCGCAGTCGGTGAACCAGGACTACTACATCAGCTGGAACAACGCGCAGTCGAACGGCTACGCGTCCGGCGGCGCGGACAAGTCCGCCGTGCACCGCGGCGATCTGCTCGACGCGCGGGTCAAGGGGCTGCTTTCCAGCGGTACCAAGGTGACCCGGGTCAACCTGACCCAGGCGATGGAGGACGCGGCGCTGGCTGACCTGCGGGCGGAGAAGGTGCTGCCGCTGCTGCTGCAGGTGCTCGACAAGGCTCCGCTCACCGGTGCCGCGGCGGACGCCGAGGCGAAGCTGAAGACGTGGATGCAGCACGGGCACCAGCGCGTCGAGTCCGCTCCGGGCAGCAAGACCTACAACGACGCCGACGCGATCCGGATCATGGACGCGTGGTGGCCGCTGCTGGTCACCGGCGAGTTCAAGCCGGCGATGGGCGACGCCGCGTTCGACGCGATGACGAACGTGCTGCAGATCAACGAAAGCCCGTCCGGGTTCCAGAACGGGGTGCCGGGCAAGCACGTCGGGCAGCCGCACCAGGGTTCGGCGTATCAGCACGGCTGGTGGGGCTACGTCAGCAAGGACATCCGCACGGCGCTCGGACAGCCGGTGGCGGGCCCGCTCGGCGCGAAGTTCTGCGGCGGCGGTGACCTGAACGCGTGCCGGCAGACGCTGGTCGACTCGCTGACCACGGCCGCCGGGCAGCCGGCGAACACCGTGTACCCGGGCGACGGCGACTGCTCGGCGGGTGACCAGTGGTGCGCCGACACGGTGATCCAGCGTCCGCTGGGCGGCATCGCGCACGGCAAGATCAGCACCCAGAACCGGCCGACGTTCCAGCAGGTCGTGGAGTATCCGGCGCATCGCGGCGACAACGTTTCGAACCTCGCGGCGGGCAAGCCGGTGAACGCGTCCAGCGCGGAAACCGGGTTCTACAACTCGCCTGCCTCGAACGCGGTCGACAGCAATCCGGGCAGCCGCTGGGCGAGCGACTGGAGCGACAACCAGTCGATCACCGTGGATCTCGGTTCGGTGCAGCAGGTTTCGCGTGCGGTGCTGTCGTGGGAGAAGGCGTACGGCAAGGGATACAAGATCCAGTTGTCCACGGACGGCACCGACTGGCACGACGCGGCCGTGGCGACGGACGGGAACGGCGGCGTCGACAACGTTTCCTTCGCTCCTTCGGACGCGCGGTTCGTCCGGATGCAAGGGGTCTCGCGCGGGACTAAGTACGGGTATTCGCTGTACGAGTTCGAGGTTTACGCGCACTGACTTCAGCCGCGACTGAAGTGACGATGAGGACCGCTCCGGCCAGCATGATCGGCCGGAGCGGTTCTTTCATGAACAGGACGCTGATCAGGGAGGCGAGGACGGGTACGGCGTAGGCGTAGGTGCTGACGAGCGCGGCGGAGGTCGTGCGCAGCAGCCAGGTGTAGAGACCGAAACCGGCCAGCGAGTCGACCAGGGCGAGGTAGCCCAGCGCTAGCCAGGACACGGCGGTGGGGCGGTCGATTGCTTCACCGGCACCGACGACGAGCAGCAGGGTGCCACCGCTCAGCAGTTGCACGGCGGTGCTCGCCCACGGTCCAGGGAGATTGGTCGTGCGAGCGGCCGCGACCGTTCCGATCGCCCAGACGAAACCGGCTGCGGCTACGACGAAAGTCCAGGTGCTGGCTTGCGTGCCGGTCAGCAGGGCCACGCCGGAGAAGCCGATGAGGACGCGCAGCAAACCGGCTCGGGTCGGGCGTTCGCCGAGCACGGCGTTCAGCACGGTCACCCACAGCGGAAGCGCGGCGACCACCAACGCGGCGGTTCCGGCGAAGGTCGTCCGTTCGGCGAGGGCCACGGTGCCTTGTGCGCCGAGCAGACAGATGCCGATCGACGCGGCAGTGGCGAATTGGCGGAAGCTCAAGCCGCGCAAGGTCGTCGGTCGAAGCAGAACCAAGACGGCCCCTGCAGCGAGGAAGGCAGCGCCGGACGCTGACAGCGGCGGCAGCGTTTGCGCCATGACGCGCATCGCCGGAAATGACGTTCCCCAGCACAGCCAGAGGCCTGCCAACGCGAAAACGACCATGCGCTTCAGGACAGCTCACCTGCGGGTATGCGTCCAACAACTTCTCGTCATCTGGTGGATGCGGTGAGATCATCGAGCGGTGGACGTGACGGTGGCTCAGCTCGAAGCCTTGCTCGCGGTGGGGGAGCACGGCAGTTTCACGCGCGCCGGGCAAGCGCTGGGACGGACGCAGTCGGCGGTCAGCCGGGCGATCGCCGCGCTGGAAAGCGCGCTCGGCGGACCGGTCGTGCATCGCGACGAGGTCGGCTTCACCGAGTTGGGCCGCACGGTGGCGACGCACGCTTCAGCGGTGCTGGACGGATTGCGGACGATCAACGAACTTGCCGCAGAGGTTCGTGCGCCGTCGTTGCGGGTTGGCGCGGTGGCGAGTGCGTTGGTGCGCTTCGTGCCGACGGCAGTGCAGCGGTGGCAACGGGATTCGCCGCGAAGTCAGGTGCTGACGTTGCAGGGCGAGGACGACGAACTCCTGGCCTGGCTCGCCGACGGCACCATCGATCTCGCCGTGACCACCCAACCTGGTCCGGATTCCCAATGCGTGCTCGAAGACGAATTCCTTGCCGTAGTGCCGAAGGACCATCCGGCCAGTCGTCAGGATCGGGTGCGGCTCGCGGAGTTGATCCGGCTCGGGGTCGCCGATCCAGGTGGTACGTGCGGGCCCGCGTTGGCGGAGGGATTCGCCGCGCACGGGGTCGAATGGCGGCCGGATCATGTGGTCCGCGATGTGGGGACGGTGGTCGCGATGGCCGCCGCCGGAATTACCGCGGGGGTCGCGCCCGCGATGGCCTTGCCGGAGCCGCTGCCGCCCGCGGTCGCGGTCCGGCCGTTGGAACCGCGGTTGTCGCGGCGCGTCTACCTGCACTATCGCGTCGCCGACCCCGACGTCGTCCACTTTGTGGAACGGCTGACCACCTGGTGATATTCATCGCCTGCCGTCCGGGCGATCGCGAAGTTACCGTGTCCGCATGGACGACTGGACTCCGCGGACCCGCGCGATCGCGGCGGGCCGGCCGCACGGCCCCGGCGAGCCGCTGACCACGCCGATCGTTGCCACGAGCACCTTCGAGGCCGGCGGCGACGCGGTGTACGCGCGCTCCGACGGCACGGCTACCTGGGCTGCCTTCGAGGAGGTCGTCGGTTCGCTTGAGGGCGGCACTGCGGTCGCTTTCGCGTCTGGCGTCGCCACGTTGTCCGCAGTGCTGGATTCGTTGCCAGTCGGGTCGACGGTTGCGGTTCCGTCATTCAGTTACGCCGTCACCCGCGGAGCGTTGAAACACGCACAGCAGATCGGTCGGCTCACAGTCACCGAATTGGAGCCGACGGACACCCAGGCGTGGCTCGATTGCGACGCCGATCTGTTGTGGCTTGAATCCCCGACTAACCCGACGCTCGACGTGATGGAGATCGAGACCATCACGCGCGGTACGCGAGGACGCGTAGTCGTTGACAACACCTTCGCGACTTCGCTGCATCAGCAACCGCTGTCGCTCGGCGCGGACATTGTCGTGCACAGCGCGACGAAGCTTATTGGCGGACACAGCGATCTTCTGCTCGGTGTCGCGGTCGCAGCCAATCAGGACATTGTGGACGAACTTCGCGCCGCGCGGACTCGGGTCGGCGCGACGCCGGGCGCACTCGAAACGTGGCTCGCGTTGCGTGGCTTGCGGACGCTTCCGGTGCGGCTCGCCGAGCAAACGCGGACCGCGGAGTTGCTGGTGTCCCGATTGGCGGAACACCCGGCGGTAACCAAGGTGCGTTACCCCGGTTTCGGAATGATGGTGGCGTTCGAAGTGGACGGTGCCGACGCGGCGGACAAGGTGTGCGCGAGCGTCCGGCTGATCCGGCCGGCGACGAGCCTCGGCGGGGTGGAAAGCCTGATGGAACGGCGTGCGTGGCTGCCAGGCGAGGAACGCGTGCCGCCGGGGCTCATCCGGTTTTCCGTCGGATTGGAAGACCCGGAGGACCTGTGGCGGGATTTGCTGACCGCGCTCGGTTGATTTCCGCCATTCTTTAACGAGGGCTGCGCGGGTTGCCTGGCGAGTGTTACGGTACGAGCACAACGCGCCGGTAATCCGGCAGCCGGGCGAAATCATCGCCGCCGGGAAGCCGTTCGTTACGGTTTTCCCTCGTGTCATTAATCACCAGCTAAAGGGTTACCCCTATGGGCTGAATCTTCGGCAGGATCAGCGGGCGCGGTGGGGGTCATCGCGCTTTTCCTCAGAGGGGTAATCATCTTGAAGAAGACCCTGGGCAGACTCGCGGGCGCTGTGCTCGCGGGCGCCCTGATCAGCCTTGCCGTCGTGCCCGCCGCGAACGCGGAGGAGGCGCCGGCGACGTCCGCGTCGGCCCCCGCCACCACGGGCGAGACGGCACCCACCTCGGCGCCTCCGGCCAGCGACACCGCCAAGCCGACGGAGCCGGGCAAGCCGACCGAGACCGGTAAGCCGACCGAGACGGGCAAGCCGACGGAAACCGGCAAGCCGACCGAGACGGGCAAGCCGACCGAGACCGGCAAGCCGACGGACACCACCAAGCCGACCACGCCGACCTCGGAGACCTCCACGCCGGAGGAGCCCCCGTACGTCGACGACACCGGCTACGGCGTCGACCTCGACGACAACCTCGGCGTTGTCGTCATCGCGTGCGCCGCGGGCGAGCCGACCGGCCTGCGCTCCAACGACTTCGACCTCCTCGAGGGCCCGCACCAGGACGAGACCGACGGTCGCTACTGGGCGTGGCTGGTCAAGCGCCACGACGGTGTTTCGTTCGAGACCGGCAGCGTGCGCGCGGAGTGGACCTGCGGCGGCAAGCCGACCGACGACGGCAAGCTTCCCCCGGCGGGCGGCGCTGGCGCGGGTTCGGCCGGCACCACCGGCGGCCACGGCGGTTCGCAGGTGAAGTACGCGCCGAAGCACGGCATCGAGACCGGCTTCGGGGGCATGGCCGCCTGATGACCAGGAAGTTCGGGCAGGGCGTCGCTCTCGCGGGCGCTCTGCTCCTCTCCCTCTCGCTGAGCGCGTGCGGTTCGGACGCCCCGGCGGCACCGCCCGCCGCGGCGGCTCCGGCCAGCCCGGCGGTCCCGGTGACCAAACCGTTCACCGGGCTGCGGCCCACGGCGGTCGAGATCCCGAAGATCGGCGCGAAATCGTCGCTGATCACCGTCCTGCCCAACAAGGACGGGCAGATCTCGGTGCCGTCGGTGAAGAACCCGATGCAGGCCGCGTGGTACCGGCTTTCGCCGGTGCCGGGCGACGTGGGCCCGGCGATCGTGCTCGGGCACGTCGACGGCAACCACAAACCGGGCATCTTCTACAAGCTCAAGGACGTGAACCCGGGCGACGAGGTCGACATCGAACGCAGCGACGGCAAGAAGCTGAAGTTCGTGGTGGACCACAAGGAACAGGTCCCCAAGGACACGTTCCCGACGCAGGCCGTCTTCGGCAACACGGACAAGCCGCAGCTGCGCCTCATCACCTGCGGCGGCGTGTTCGACCACGCCGAGCACAGCTACAAGGACAACATCGTGGTGTACGCGAACCTGGTCGCCTGACTCAGGTCAGCAGCGGAGTGAGCAGCGTGCGCTGGTCCTTCGGTACGTATTCCGCGTAATTGTCATACAGCGCTTGACGCGCTAACCGCGCCGCCGACTCTCCGTCGGCGGCGCGGATCGCGTTCAGCACCTCCTCGTGGTGCCGCAGCCAAGACCGCATCAGCGTGCCGCGGTCGTTGGCGTGGCTGAGTTTGTCCTCGATCAATTCCAGCACCACGCCGCGGACCACTTCCCCGCTCACCACCAGCAGCGGATTCCGTGAAACCCGGGCAATGACGTCATGGAATGCGACGTCCGCGCGACTGAATTCGGCGTATCCGTCCGCGGTCGCCATTCCTTCCAATGCCGCGTCGAGCGAGGTCAAATCCTCGGCGGTGCGCAGTTCCGCGGCCAGCAGGTGCGACGAACCGTCCAGCACCATCCGGAATTGCAGCAGTTCCGCGAGCCCGACGTGCTCTGCCCGCGCCAGCCGGTGCATCGACCGATGCAGTGCGCGAGGCGACGCCGCCAGCACCTCGGGCCCGCGCGGATCGCCCGGCCGCGACCGGATCAGCTCGGCCGCCTGCAGCACCCGCAGCGCCTCGCGCACGGTGGACCGGCCGACGCCGAACTGCGTCATCAGCTCCCGTTCCCCGGGCAGCCGTTCGCCGGGTTTGAGGCGGCCGCTCACCACGGCTTCCTCGATCTGCTCGACGATCCGCTCGTAGGCGCGGACCGGAGCCACCGGTTCGAACTTCATCTTGACCTCAGTGTCTGCCGGATGCGAACCTGCCTTAGGTTACTGGTCAGACCAGTGTACTGAGTCGGAGGCGGCGTGGGCTTATCATCGCGACAGCTCGCTCGCGACGCCGACTGGGTGCGGGTATCCCGCAGGGCACAGGAGGCGGAATGAAAGCCCGGAGCACTGCCGCGGCGCTGGCGCTGCTGCTCGTGACATCCGGCTGCTCGGCAGGCTCCAGCGCGAGTGTTTCCCCAGGTCCAGACACCCTTTCCGTCGGGTACACGGCGGAGCCGGCGAACTTCGACTTCACCCGTTCCGACGGCGTGGCCATCCCGCAGGCGCTGCTCTACAACGTCTACGAGGGCCTGGTGAAGCTCGATCCGCAGGGCCGGATCGTGCCGCTGCTCGCGAAGTCCTGGACGATCAGCCCGGACCGCACCACCTACGATTTCCAGCTCCAGCAGGGCGTCAAGTTCAGCAACGGGGCCCCGTTCACCGCGTCGGACGTGCAGTTTTCGCTGATGCGGGTGAAGACCGATTGGACGATCTCGCTCAAATCGGCGATGGACGTCGTGGACCACGTCGAGGTCGTCGCGCCGGATCACGCGCGCGTGGTGCTGTCCAAACCCAGCAACGGCTGGCTGTTCAGCCTCACCAGCCGGCTCGGCGCGATGTTCAGCCCGACCGGCGTCGCGGATCTGGCGAACCATCCGGTCGGCACCGGACCGTACGAGGTGGCTTCGCGGCGTCGTGGCGATTCCATTGTGCTGCGGGAGAATCCTCGGTACTGGGGGCGGAAGCCGGCGTATCGCACGGTGGTGCTCAAGTACTTCGCCGATCCGACCGCGCTCAACAATGCCTTGCTGTCCAACGGAATCGACGTGATCTCCAACCTCACGTCCGCCGATTCGATCCCGCAGTTCCAGGGCGACGACCGGTTCACCGTGCAGCAGGGCACCACGAACAGCGAAGTCACGCTGGCGTTCAACGGCCGTCGCGCGCCGCTGAACGACGTGCGCGTCCGGCGCGCGCTCACCTCCGCGATCGACCGGAAAGCCGTGCTGGACCTGGTGTTCAACGGCCGCGGCACGCTCATCGGCAGCATGGTTCCGCCCACCGACCCGTGGTACGAGGACCTGTCGAAGGCCACTCCGTACGACCCGGCGAAGGCGAAGCAACTGCTCGCCGAGGCGGGGGTGCACGATCTCAAGCTGCGGCTGCGCATCCCGAACCTGCCGTACGCGGTGTCGGCGGCGCAGGTGGTGCAGTCGCAGCTGGCCGACGTCGGGGTCACCGCGACGATCGAGCCGCTCGATTTTCCGGCGGTGTGGCTCAAACAGGTCTTCACCGATCACGACTACGACCTGTCGATCATCCAGCACGTCGAGGCGCGCGACATCGCCACGTTCGGAAAGCCCAAGTACTACTGGGGTTACGACAACAAGCGGGTACAGCAGCTGCTCGCCGCGGCGGACCGCGGCACCCCGCAGGAGCAGGTGGCGGACATGAAGGAGGTCGCGCGGCAGCTGAACGCCGACGCGGCCGCGGACTGGCTGTTCCTGTTCCCGAACGTCGTGGTCGCCAAGAAGAAGGTGACCGGGCTCGCGCGAAACCAGGTCAGCGAGTCGTTTGACCTGACGGCGGTGAGGCCGGCATGACCGCGCGCGTGCTGCGGCGGGTGGCCGTGTTCGCGGTGAGCCTGTTCGTGGCGTCCATTGTGGTGTTCCTGTTCATGGCGGTGCTTCCGGGCGATCCCGCGCAGGTCGCGCTCGGCGTGAACGCGACGCCGGAGCTGCTCGCGAAAACCCGGGCCGAATTCGGCATCGACCGGCCGCTGGCCGAGCAGTACCTGAGCTGGATGGGCGGCGTGCTGCACGGCGACTTCGGCCGGTCGTACGTCACGCGCGAGGCGATCAGCCCGCAGCTGCTTGACCGGCTCGGGGTCACGTTGTGGCTGGTCGGGGCGGGGATGATCGTCGCGCTGGTGATCGCGCTGCCGGCCGGCGCGTTCGCCGCGGTGCGGCACCGGAAGGCCAGCGGCGTCGCGGTTTCCGGGCTGTCACAGGTCGGCGTGGCGATCCCGGCGTTTCTCGCGGGCATCATCCTGGTGCAGATTTTCGCCGTCCAGCTGCGCTGGCTGCCGAGCGGTGGATGGACGCCGCCGAACCAAAACGCGGGCGAGTTTCTGCGCGGACTGATCCTTCCTGCGTTGTCGCTCGGGCTGGTGCAAGGCGCAGTGCTCACCCGCTACGTCCGCTCGGCAGTGCTCGACACGCTCGGCCAGGACTACCTCCGCACCGCCCGTTCCAAGGGTTTGTTGCCTGGTCAGGCGCTGTTCCGGCACGGGCTGCGCAACGCGTCCGTCCCGGTGGTCACCGTGCTCGGCCTCCAGCTGACGACGCTGCTGATCGGCGCGGTCGTGGTGGAGCGGGTGTTCGTGCTGCCCGGGCTCGGCAGCATGCTGCTGGACGCGGTCGCGCAGCGCGATCTGCTGACCGTGCAAGGGATCGTGCTGGTGCTGGTGGCCGGGGTGCTGCTGGTGAACTTCGTGGTCGACCTGCTGTACACGGTGCTCGACCCGAGACTGCGGGGGTCCTGATGCGCCGCAACGGAAATCTCCTGCTCGGCGGGGCGCTGGTCGCGCTCGTCGTGCTGGCCGCGCTGGTGTCGTTCGTCTGGACGCCGTACGACCCGGTGCAGGTCAACGCGGCGGACCGGCTGCTCGGCTTCTCCGCGCGGCATGTGTTCGGCACGGACAAATTCGGCCGGGACGTGTTCAGCCAGCTCCTCGTCGGCGCGCGGACCACGCTGTACGTCGGCGTCGTCGCGGTCGGCATCGCGGCGGTGCTCGGCACTCCGCTGGGCGTGCTGGCGGCGATGGCCCCGCGCTGGCTCGGCGAGTTCGTGATGCGGGTGAACGACCTGGTGCTCGCGTTTCCCGCGCTGCTGCTGGCGATCATGTTCGGCGCGGTGTTCGGCGCGGACACGCTCACCGCGATGGCCGCCATCGGCATCGCGACCATCCCGTCGTTCGCCCGGATCGCGCGGTCCGGGTCGTTGCAGGTGATGAGCAGCGAATACGTGCTGGCCGCCCGCGCTGGCGGACGGTCGCGGACGCGGATCGCCTGGTCGCACGTGCTGCCGAACATCGGCGGGCTGCTGATCGTGCAGGCGTCGGTGTCGTTCGCGATCGCGGTGCTCGCCGAGGCGGCGCTGTCGTTCCTCGGCTTCGGCACCCGGCCGCCGACGCCCTCGTGGGGCCGGATGCTGCAGGAATCGCAGGAGCTGCTCACCTCGCAGCCGCGGCTCGCGCTCGTGCCCGGCGTCGCGATCGCGCTGGCGGTGCTCGGGTTCAACCTTCTCGGCGACGGTCTGCGCGACCGTCTCGACCCCCGATTGGCGGCGCGGGTATGACGCTGACGGTGGAAAACCTGCAGGTCGCGGACCTGGTGTGCGGGGTTTCGTTCGAGCTGGGCGCGGGCGAGCGGGTCGGGCTGATCGGCGAATCCGGGTCGGGGAAATCGCTCACCGCGCTGTCCGTGCTGGGCCTGCTGCCGGAAGGGCTATCGGCCACCGGTTCGGTGCGGCTGGACGGTCGTGAGCTGCTCGGTGCGTCCGAGAAGGAGCTGTCCCGGTTGCGAGGCAACGGGATGGCGATGGTGTTCCAGGAGCCGATGACCGCGCTGAACCCGGCGATGCGGATCGGACGGCAGGTCACCGAGCCGTTCCGGGTGCACGGCCGTCGGGGTCGGCCGGCGGAGGAACTGCTGGCCGCGGTCGGGTTGCCCGGCGTCGCGCGGGCGTATCCGCATCAGCTGTCCGGCGGGCAGCGGCAGCGGGTGGTGCTGGCGATCGCGCTGGCCAACGACCCGGCGCTGCTGATCTGCGACGAGCCGACGACCGCGCTGGACGTCACCGTGCAGGCGCAGATCCTCGGCCTGATTCGCGAGCGATTGTCGGGGATGAGTTCACTGCTGTTCATCACGCACGACCTGGCGGTGGTGGCGCAGATGTGCGACCGGGTGCTGGTGATGCTCGACGGGTCCATTGTGGAGCATGGCTCGACCCGGGACGTGCTGACCGCGCCGCAGCATGCGTATACGCAACGGCTGCTCGCGGCGTCCGATCTGGAGGGCGCGCGATGATCTCCGTGCGAGACTTGGAGCGGCGGTACAAGCGGCGGGACGTACATGCGTTGCGTGGCGTGAGTTTCGATGTTTCCGCTGGTCAACGGTTCGGGATCGTCGGCGAGTCCGGGTCCGGGAAGTCCACCCTGGTCCGGCTGCTCGCCGCGCTGGACCGGCCGACCGCGGGCACGGTTTCGTTCCAGGGCAAGCGGATCGACTCGCTGCCGGAACGGAAGCTGCGGTTCCTTCGCCGGGAAATGCAGATCGTTTTCCAGGATCCGATGGGCTCGCTCGATCCGCGGATGCGCGTGCGGGACATCGTGTCCGAACCGCTCGGCCGCCGGTCGCCGGAGCGCGTGGCCGAACTGCTGACCGCCGTCGGACTGCCCGAGGACGCGGCGCTGCGGTACCCGCACCAGTTCTCCGGCGGGCAGCGGCAACGGATCTCGATCGCCCGTGCGCTCGCGCCGAACCCTAGCGTGCTGATCGCGGACGAACCGGTGAGCGCGCTGGACGTTTCGGTGCGCGCGCAGATCCTGGACCTGCTGGCCCGGCTGGTCGACGAGTTCTCGCTGACGCTGATTTTCGTGTCGCACGACCTCGGCGTGGTGCGGCACGTGTGCGACCGCGTCGCGGTGATGCGGCGTGGGGAGATCGTGGAAATCGGCGCGGTGGACCAGGTTTACGCCGAGCCGGAGCACGAGTACACCCGGGAACTGCTGGCCGCCGCGCCGAATCTGCGGACCGAGCTGGCTCGGTTGAAGGGAGAAACGGATGCCTGACTACCCGGACGGCCTGCCGATCGGTCCCGGCTGGGTGTCCACAGTGGACTCCGCGGACGTCGTGTTTCCCTACGACGGCAGCGTGATCGGCCGGGCACCGGTCGGTACTGCTGAGCTGGCCTCGCGTGCTATCGACGAAGCAGTGGCCGTGGCTCGCGAAGTTGCTTCGCTGCCTTCGCGGACTCGCCGGACACTGTTGAACGAAGTGGCTTCGGCGATCCGTGAACGTCGGGCTGAGTTTGAGCAGCTCCTGGTGCAGGAGACCGGAAAACCGCTGGTCGACTGCCAGGTAGAGGTCGCGCGCACGATCGTCACCTGGGAAGCCGCGGCGGAGGAAGTGTCGCGGCTGCACGGCGAAACCGTGCCGCTCGACCTGCTGCCGTCCGGGGACGGGCTGGTCGGGTTCTGGAAGCGCAAGCCGATCGGCGTGGTGGTTGGCATCGCCGGGTTCAACTACCCGCTGCTGCTGGCGTCGCACAAGATCGCCCCCGCGATCGCCGCTGGCTGCCCGGTGGTGGTGAAGCCGGCGCCGCAAACCCCGTTGGCGACGTTGTGGCTGGTGCATCTCGTCCGCTCGCACACCGATCTGCCCGCGATGGTCCAGCTCGTCACCGGAGATGCTGCGGTCGGATCGGCGCTGGTCACGGACCGGCGGATCGGCGCGGTGTCGTTCACCGGCTCGGCCGCCGTCGGCCACCAGATCGCCCGCGACGCCGCGCCGACGAAGACCTTGCTGGAGCTGGGCTCGAACGCGGCATTGGTGGTCGCCGAGGATGCGGACCTCGACGCGGCCGCGGATGCTGTGCTGCGCGGCGGGTTCTACGCGTCCGGTCAGGCCTGCATTTCGGTACAACGCGTGCTGGCGGTGTCGTCCGTGGCTTCCGAGTTCACCGACAAGGTGCTCGCGCGGCTCGGCGAAGTGACCGTTGGTGACCCGCGCTCGCCAGCAACGAGGGTGTCGGCACTGATCGACGAACGCTCGACCGCCCGGGTCGCCGAGTGGGTCGACAAAGCGATCGCCGCGGGTGCCCGGCTGCTGGCAGGCGGCTCGGTACGCGACGGAGTGCTGGAGCCGACGGTGCTCGCGGATGTCCCGGACGGCGTCGAATGCTGGGACGAGGAGATCTTCGGCCCGGTCGTCTGCCTGCGCACAGTGTCCGATGTGGACGAAGCGTTCGCCGCGGTCAACGCGTCGCGGTACGGGCTGCACGCGAGCGTGTACAGCTCTTCGCTGAAGACTGCGTTCCGTGCGCTGGACGAGCTGGCGGTCGGCGGGGTAGTGGTGAACGAGGTGCCCGGTTTCCGGTCCGACACGATGCCGTACGGCGGGGTCAAGGACTCCGGGATCGGCCGTGAAGGGCCGCGATTCGCCGTGGAAGAACTGACCGTGACCAGGATGGCGGTGCTGCGCCCGTGAACTACGCCGGACTGTTCCGAATGGACGGTCGCCGCGCCGTCGTGCTCGGCGCGGGCAGCGGGATCGGCCGCGAAGCCGCCCGCGCCCTTGCCGCGCACGGCGCGTCGGTGATCTGCGCGGACCGCGACGTCGCCGCCGCCCGGGAGACCGGCGTCGGCGAGGCGTACGAGATCGACCTGCTCGCTCCCGGTGCCGTCGCCGCTGCCGCCGCGGAACTTGGCCCGCTGGACGCAGTTGTCCTGACCGCGGGCACCAACGTCCGGAAACGCCTGCTGGACTACACCCGCGAAGAGTTCGACCGCGTGGTGGAGCTGAACCTGGGCGTCGCCTTCGAGGTGCTCCGCGCGTTCGGCGCACCGATGGTCGAGCAGGGCCGGGGAAGCATCATCGGCTTCTCCTCGATCCGCGGCACCACCGTCGAGCCCGGTCAAGGCCCGTACGCAGCAACGAAGGGCGGCCTAGTGCAGCTCTTCCGCACTGCTGCCGCTGAGTTCGGACCGTCCGGCGTACGCGTCAACGCCATCGCCCCTGGCGTTGTAGAGACCCCCTTGACCGCACAGATCAAAGCGCGTCCCGATTGGTACGACGCCTACGCCCAGAAAGGCGCGCTCGGCCGTTGGGCGCGCGCCGACGAACTGGCTGGCGCCGTCGTGTACCTCGCTTCGGACGCTTCAACCTTCGTCACCGGCTCCGTCCTGGCTGTCGACGGCGGCTGGACCGCAGTCGACGGCCGCTTTGACCCACCCGCTTCGTGAATCGGAGGCTCCTCGATGACCGAATTGGCCGACCTGACCGCGAACGAGCTGGTAGCCGGGTACCGCGCACAGACGTTCTCGCCGGTCGAAGTCACCGAAGCCGTCCTCGCGCGCATCGATGCCCGCGAACCCGAACTGCACGCCCTGTACGCGTACGACGCCGCTTCAGCCCGCGAAGCAGCGAAGGCGTCCGAAGCACGCTGGCACGCTGGTGAACCCTCCGGTCCCATCGACGGCGTCCCCTTGACGCTGAAGGAAAACATCGCCTCCGTCGGTGTCCCCACGCCCTTAGGCACCGCTGCCACCGCCCTAACGCCCGCGACCGCTGACGCCCCCGCCGCAGCCCGCGTACGCGAGTCAGGCGCAGTACTGCTGGCGAAGACGACCATGCCCGACTACGGCATGCTCACCTCGGGCCTTTCCAGCTTCCACACCGCTTCGCGCAACCCGTGGGACGTCACGCGCACTCCCGGCGGCTCCAGCGCCGGTGCCGCCTCCGCAGCCGCCGCGGGCTACGGCCCCTTGCACGTAGGCACCGACATCGGCGGTTCGATCCGCCTCCCCGCCGGTTGGTGCGGCCTGGTCGGGCTGAAACCCAGCTTCGGCCGCGTACCGGTCGACCCGCCCTTCCTCGGCCGCGTCGTCGGCCCCCTGACCAGGACCGTCGCCGACACCGCGCTGCTGATGAGCGTCCTGGCCCAACCCGATCCGCGCGATCACCTGAGCCTGCCGCCCGCTTCCCTCGACTGGCTTTCCCTGACCAGCTCGCTGGCTGGCCTACGCGTCGGCCTGCACCTGGACCCCGGCGTCGGCCTCCCCGTGACCCCCGCCGTCACCGACGCGGTAACCGCAGCCGCCACCCTGTTCGCGTCCGAAGGCGCGGTAGTAGAACCCGTCGACCCCTTCCTGACCCGCGAACACCTGAACGGCCTGGACACCTTCTGGCGAGTCCGCGCCTGGTCGGACATGGCTGGCTTGCCGGAAGACCGACGCGCGCAAGTCCTGCCGTACATCGCGGATTGGGCCGCCGGGGGAGCGGATGCGTCCGGTGTGGACACTTACCGCGGTTTCGCCGCCATCGACGCGATCAGCGTGGCTGCCTTGCGCGCGACCGAACCGTACGACGTCGTCCTGTCGCCAACCTGCCCCGTCGGCCCTCCGCCCGCCGACTGGCCGTCCCCGACGAACGACCCGACCCGGCCGTTCGAGCACATCGCTTTCACCGTGCCGTACAACATGTCCGGCCAGCCATCGGTGTCCCTGAACTGCGGTTACACCCCGGAGGGGCTGCCGATCGGGTTGCAGATCACCGGTCGCCGGTTCGCGGATCTGGAGGTCCTGCGAGTCGCGGCGGCCTTCGAGAAGCTGCGCGGGGAACAGCGTCCTTGGCCGGTCAGCTGAGCGTCAGAAGGACAGGAACCGCTCGATCTCAGCCTTCGCGGCGATCGCCTTCTCGCCATACGTCGCGTAGAGGTCGGGCGTCAGCCTCGTCGTGGGGCCGGAAATGCTGAAGCAACCACAGGTTTCGCCGTCCGCCGTCTTGAGCGCGACGGCGACCGCGGCGATGCCTTCGTGGAGTTCTTCGTTGGTGACGGCGTAACCGCGCCGGCGGATCTCCGCGACTTCCTGGCGGATGACGTCGGGGTCGGTGACAGTGTGGTCATTGACCTTGCTCAACCCGTTGCGCAGGAACGATTCGACGGCCGCGTCGTCCAGCGAAGCCAGGTACGCCTTGCCATTCGACGCCGCGTGCAGCGGAAGCCGTGTGCCCAGCTGGAGAAACGCGCGGAGCTGATGCGGACTGTCGAGCCGCTCGATCAGCACCATCACGTCATCGTCGGGGACCGTCAGGTGGATCGTCTCGCGGGTCTCGCCTTGCAACCGGCTGAGAACCGGCAGCGCGATCTCGCGCAACCGGGGCCCGGAGCTGACCGCGCTGCCGATGCTGAACGCCTTCCCGGTGATCACCCACCGGCCTTCCCCGCTCGGCGCCGGCCGGACCCAGCCCGCGTCGGCGAGCGTCTTGAGACATCGCTGCACCGTGCTCTTCGGGACCTCGAGCCGGCGCGCGAGTTCGCTCAACCCGGCGGGTTGCGCCGCGGCGACCGCCTCGAACACCCGCAACGCAGTGAGCACGCTGTTCATCCGCCACCCCTTGACCTTCGGTGATCCCGTTCATACGCTACCGGTCCACATAGTAGCCCATCGGTCCGTAATGTGGACCACAGTGAGGTGGTCATGACGACGATCAAGGAAGCCGACGGCGAACGGTCCCGCGGCGATCAGGCCGACCCGGGCCCGCCGGCCCGGATGAACCGCGCCCAGCGCAACGCGTTCTGGGGCTCCTTCGGCGGCTGGGCGATGGACGGGTTCACGCTCGCGATGTTCGGCCTGGTGCTCGCGCCGACGCTGACTGAGCTGCTTCCGCCGTCCGGCATCACCCCGGACGTCGGGAACATCGGGTTCTACGGCCAGCTCAGCGGCGCGCTGTTCCTGGCCGGATGGGGCTGCTCCTTCATCTGGGGCCCGATCGCGGACCGCTTCGGCCGAAGGCCCGCGATGATCGGCAGCATCCTGCTGTTCTCGGTGTTCACCGCGCTGGCCGGCTTCTCGACGAACGTCTGGGCCTGGATGGCGTTCCGGTTCCTGTGCGCGGTCGGGATCGGCGGCGAATGGGCGATGGCGGCCACGCTGGTGGCCGAGGCCGTGCCCGAACGGCTCCGCGTCAAGCTCGGCGGGGTCCTGCATTCGGCCAACTACGTCGGCCAGCTGCTGACCGCCGTCATCTACCTGGCGTTCGGCCAGCAGCTCGGCTGGCGGGGTCTGTTCCTGCTGGGCATCGTGCCCGCGCTGCTCGTCCTGTTCATCCGGCGGAACACGAAGGAGCCGGAAAAGTGGGCGGCACAGGCGGAAACGGCCCGGCGTACGTCATTGCTCGCCCCGTTGCGCAACATCATGAGCCGCGAGTACCGGCGGCGGACCATCGGCAATCTGCTGCTGCTCGGTGCGTGTGTGATCGGCCTGTGGGCTACCGCCACCTACGTGCCGACCGCGGTGACCGCGCTCGCCAAGGAAACCGGCACGAGTCACGGTCCCCAGCTGGCCAGCCTCGCGGCCGCGATCTCGGCGATCTTCACCGTCATCGGCTGCATCGGCACACCGTGGCTGGCGGACAAGCTCGGCCGCCGGGGCGCGCTGGCGCTGTTCTTCGCGCTGATGGCGGTCGGCATCATCGGGACTTACGCGATCGCCTATCCGCTGGGGAATCTGCCGCTGCTGTTCGTATTCCTGCCGATCCTCGGCCTCGGCGGGGCGAACTTCGCGGTGTTCACCGTGTGGCTGCCCGAGCAGTACCCGACGTTGTTCCGGGCCACCGCGTTCGCGTTCACCACCACGATCTCCCGCTGGTTCGCCGCGGTCGGCACGTTCGTGCTCGGCGTCGCGATCCGCGGGCTGGGTTCGCTCGCCGTGCCGCTGGCGTCCACCGCCGTCGTGTTCGTCGCCGGGCTGCTGCTGCTCCCGCTTGTTCCCGAGACCCGTAACAAACCGCTGCCCGAGTGAGGAAATCAGTGAAGGACACCGCCCTCTTGACCGCCTTGTCGGCCGCTTCCGCGGACGGCCCGTTCGTCCGGGTCGGCGATGCGTCGATGTCGCTCGACGACCTGCGCGGGGCCGCCGCCGCGGTCGCGGACCGGATCGCCGGCGCCCGCCGGGTCGCCGTCAACGCGACCGCGAGCATGGAGACGATCGTCGCCGTGGTCGGCTGCCTGACCGCGGGCGTGCCCGCCATCCCGGTTCCGCCGGACTCGGGACCGGCCGAGCGCCGGCACGTGCTGTCCGACTCCGGAGCCCAGCTCTGGCTGGGCGACGCGCCGGACGACGTCGAACTCCCCGTCGTGCCGATCGATCCGGCTTCGCGGTCTGGGTCCAGCTATCCGGAACCGGCCGCCGAAAGCGCGGCACTGATCGTCTACACGTCGGGGACGACCGGCGCGCCGAAGGGCGTCGTGCTCTCGCGCTCGGCCATCGCCGCGTGCCTGGACGCGCTGCGCGACGCATGGAGCTGGACCGCGGAAGACACCTTGGTACACGGACTTCCGCTGTTCCACGTCCACGGCCTGGTGCTGGGTGTCCTTGGCGCGTTGCGCGTCGGCTCACCGCTCACGCACACCGTCCGGCCGAAGCCCGCGGCCTACGCGGAAGCGCGGGGCTCGCTGTACTTCGGAGTCCCGACCGTGTGGTCCCGGGTGTGCGCGGAGCCGTCCGCCGCGCGTGCGCTGGGGTCCGCGCGACTGCTCGTCTCGGGAAGTGCTCCGTTGCCCAAACCGGTCTTCGAAAAGCTGTCGGGACTCACCGGCTCCGCTCCCGTCGAACGCTACGGAATGAGCGAAACGCTGATCACGCTCAGCACGCGATACGACGGCGAGCGGCGCCCAGGCTGGGTCGGCACCGCCCTGCCCACTGTCCAAACGCGACTGTGCGACGACCGCGGAAACCCGGTCCCCTCCGACGGGGAGAGCCTCGGCCACCTCCAGGTAACCGGCCCGACGCTCTTCGACGGATACCTAGGCCTGCCGGACAAAACCGCGGAGTCATTCACCGAGGACGGCTGGTTCCGCACCGGCGACATCGCCGTCGCCGACGCGGACGGATTTCACCGAATCGTGGGAAGGGAATCGGTCGACCTCATCAAATCGGGTGGCTATCGCATCGGTGCTGGGGAGGTGGAACAAGCCCTGCTAGCCCACCCGGGCGTGCGCGAAGCGGCGGTGGTCGGAGTGCCCGACGACGACCTGGGGCAGCGAATCGTCGCGTACGTAGTCGGGGATGACCTCGACGGCATCGTGGTGACGGACTTCGTGGCGGGCACGCTGTCAGTCCACAAGCGACCGCGGGAGGTGCGGGTGCTGGAATCCTTGCCGCGTAACGCGATGGGGAAGGTGCAGAAGAACCTGCTGTGAAGCGTCGAGTGCGGCGGCGAACCTCTCGTCGCCGCACTCGGCTTTACTTCGCCCCGATCGCCTCCGCCAACGCCAGCACCCGCCGCGCGTTCTCCACGTGCAGGTTCTCGATCATCCGCCCATCCACCGTCACCACACCGCGCCCGGCAGCCGAAGCCTCCTCGAACGCCGCGATAATCCGCTGCGAACGGTCGATCTCCTCCTCCGACGGCGCGAAAACCCGGTTACAAGGCTCCACCTGCGAAGGATGGATCAACGTCTTCCCGTCAAACCCGTACTGCCGCCCCTGCAAGCATTCCGCCTCGAAGCCGGCCGTGTCCTTGACGTCGTTGTAGACCCCGTCCAGGATCACCTTCCCGGTCGCCCGCGCGGCCAGCAGGCACAGCGAAAGCCCGCCCAGCAACGGCCCTCGACCAGGGACGAATTCCGCGTGCAGTTCCTTCGCCAGGTCGTTCGTGCCCATCACCAGCACGGTCAACCGCTCCGACGCCCCCGCGATCTCCTCGGCGTGCAGCATCGCGACCGGCGTCTCCACCATCGCCCAGATCTTCGTGTGCTCCGGCGCTCCGCCGAGTTCCAGCGCGCGCTCGATGTTGTGCACCTCAGCCGCCGAATTCACCTTCGGCACCACCACCGCAGCGGGTCCAGCGGCAGCGGCGGCACGCAGGTCGGCGTCGTGCCATTCGGTGTCCAGGCCGTTGACCCGGATCGTCACCTCGCGCGAGCCATAGGTACCGACCGCGGCGCACACCCGTTCCCGCGCGGCTTCCTTCGCGTCCGGAGCGACGGCGTCTTCCAAATCCAGGATCAACGCGTCCGCAGGCAGCGTCTTCGCTTTCTCCAG
This sequence comes from Amycolatopsis sp. WGS_07, assembly GCF_045278895.1. Lineage (NCBI taxonomy): Bacteria > Bacillati > Actinomycetota > Actinomycetes > Pseudonocardiales > Pseudonocardiaceae > Amycolatopsis > Amycolatopsis sp. WGS_07. The sequence goes on from NZ_CP136053.1 coordinate 2,948,763, forward strand.
CGCGCGCTCGTTCGCGCCCGGCATGTACAGCACGGACCGCCGCGGTCGCAGTTCGGTCATGACTGGATCTCCTTCGTCGCGGCGTCGTACGCGGCGGCCAGTTCGGGGTCGGTCGCGGCCAGTTCATCGGCCAGTTCCACGACCACCCGGCACTGTTTGACCGACGCGTCGTCCTGCATCTTCCCGTCGATCATCACCGCGCCGGTGCCGTCGCCCATCTCGGCGATCACGCGCCGCGCCCACGCCACATCGGCCGGGGCCGGGGAGAAGACCTTCTTCGCGATGTCGATCTGCACCGGGTGCAGGCTCCACGCGCCGACGCAGCCGAGCAGGAACGCGTTGCGGAACTGGTCCTCGCACGCCACCACGTCGCGGATGTCGCCGAACGGTCCGTAGTACGGAAGGATTCCGTTCATCGCACACGCGTCGACCATCCGCGCGACCGTGTAGTGCCACAGGTCCTGCTGATACGTCGTGCGGCCCTCGGTGAGGTCCTCGCCGACCGGGTCGGTGCGCACCAGGTATCCCGGGTGCCCGCCGCCGACGCGGGTCGTCTTCATCCGGCGGCTCGCGGCGAGGTCGGCCGGGCCCAGCGAAATGCCCTGCATACGCGGCGACGCGCTGGCGATCTCCTCGACGTTCGCGACGCCGCTCGCCGTCTCCAGGATCGCGTGCACCAGCAGCGGTTTCGTCAGCCCGGCCCGCGCTTCCAGTTGCGCCAGCAACCGGTCGACGTAGTGAATGTCCTGCGCGCCTTCGACCTTCGGGACCATGATCACGTCGAGCTTGTCGCCGATCTCGGTGACCAGGGTGATCAGATCGTCCAGCACCCACGGCGAGTCGAGGCTGTTCACCCGCGTCCACAGCTGGGTGCGGCCGAAGTCCGTCGCCTTCGCGATCGACACCAGGCCGGCCCGCGCGGCCTCCTTGCGGTCGGCGCGGACGGCGTCCTCCAGGTTGCCCAGCAGCACGTCGGTCTTCTTCGCGATGTCCGGGACCTTCGCGGCCATCTTTTCGTTGCCGGGATCGAAAAAGTGGATCATGCGCGACGGCCGCACCGGGATCTGCCGCGGCGGCTGCGGCGCTCCGACGGCGAGCGGGGCGAAGAAGTCCTTCGGCGAGCGCATCCTGGTCCTCCCGGCGGGTACTTGACCGACGAGTAACCCTAAACCGGGGCCGGGTCCCCTCGCTGCGGCGAAGCTCACCCGCCATCCGGGTGAGGCCGGTGACCAGCGGAAGTCCACTGTGGAACCGGAGCGATTAGGCCGATCGGAGTAAGGCGCTGCGCCGCGTGCCTCGCCCCCGCGCGGGTGGCGGGCCACCCAGGGGACGCGCTCCGTGCGCACCACTCACCCCCGTCTCACTCGGTTGGCCGCACGGTCGGGCTGAAGTCGAACGACCGCCTACCGACCGGTCACCGACCGCTGAGCGCCGCCGATCGCACGCGGCGAGGCAACCCGGAGACCTCGCGTCTTTGCCCTGGTACTCAGTTCATGTACCGGTTTTCGCCGGTATGCAGGAACAGGTGCTTGAAGGAGGCGGACTCGTGGCGGCTACCCCACAGAACACCGAGCGCTCGACGGTCGCCGGCGGTGCGAAGCGCAGCCGGACGACGGCGAGCCGGGTGCTGCCGCCGATCGAGCTGCCCGCGAGCGTCGACGAGCTGGCGCGCAAGGCCGCGGCCCTGCTGGGCTGGAACGGCGTAGTGCTGCCCGCGACGACCCTGCTCGGCCGCAAGGTCAGCATCGTCGCGAAGCTTCGTACCGACGTGCACGCGGAGCGGATCGCGATGGGTGTCGGTCCCGTCGCCGATCGCGCCCTCGTCGACACCTGGACCTGGCCAGAGCTGGCCGCGACCGCACCCGCGCCGGCCGCCGAGATCATCGGCGTCCTCGCGGTCGCCCGGCACTGGCGGACCGCGATGGCCTCCGCGGTGCCCTTTTCGCGCTACGGCGAGGCCGCGATGGTGCTCCCATCGCCTGCCGTGCTGACCGATGACTACGTGACGAACTGCCTGCCGCGCGCCCGCGCCTACGGCCTCGCGGTCGTCACCGCCGACCCGTACGCCACGACCGACCTCGACCTCGACACCCACCACGACCGGGTGCTGCTGCAGGAGGACCCGGTTTCGCGCTGGGTCAACGAGATGGCCTACGACCTGCTGCTGCGCGAGGACTCCGACGCCCCCGTCCCGGCCGAGGCGGACTGAAAGCCCCGGCGTCGGCTTCCGCGCGGCGATAGAGTCGGGCCCATGCGAGTCGTCATTGCTGGCGGACACGGCCAGATCGCCCTGCACCTGGAAAAGCTGCTCGCGCAGCGGCACGACGCGCCGGTCGGCATCGTTCGCAACCCGGATCACGAACCGGACCTCACCGCGGCCGGTGCCGAGACCGTCGTGCTCGATCTCGAAAAGTCCGATGTGGACGCGGTCGCCAAGGCGCTCGAAGGCGCGGACGCCGCGGTGTTCTCCGCGGGCGCGGGCCCGGGCAGCGGCGAGGGCCGCAAGGACACCGTCGACCGCGGCGCGGCCGTGCTGTTCGCCGACGCCGCGCAGCGGGCGGGCGTGCGCCGGTTCATCCAGGTCGGTTCGATCAACGCGGACAAGGCCGACGACCCCGGCCACGACCCGGTTTTCGCCGCCTACCTGCGGGCCAAGCGCGCCGCCGAGGAAGACCTCAAGGCCCGCGACCTCGACTGGACGATCCTGCGCCCCGGCCGCCTCACCAACGCTTCCGGCACCGGCCGGGTGAGGATCGCGGAGAAGACCGGGACCGCGGAGATCCCGCGCGAGGACGTCGCCGCGGTGCTGCTGGCGCTGCTCGACACTCCGGCGACGGCCGGGCGCACGCTGGAGCTGGTCTCCGGCGAGGACTCCATCGCCGACGCGCTGTCCCGGATCTGATGCGCGACATCGCGGTTTTCAGCGGCAGCGCGCACCCCGAGCTGGCCGAGGAGATCTGCGCCAACCTCGGCGTTCCGCTGCTGCCAGTGGAAATCGACCGGTTCGCCAACGACTGCCTGCAGGTCCAGCTCCAGGCCAACTGCCGCGAGCGGGACGTCTTCCTGATCCAGCCGCTGGTCAAACCGGTGCAGGAACATCTGGTCGAGCTGCTGCTGATGCTCGACGCGGCTCGCGGCGCCTCGGCCGCACGCACCACCGTCGTGATGCCGCACTATTCGTACGCACGCTCGGACAAGAAGGACGCGCCGCGGATCTCCATCGGCGGCAGGCTGGTCGCGGACTTGATGGTCACCGCGGGCGCGAACCGGGTGCTCACCATGACGCTGCATTCGCCGCAGGTGCACGGGTTCTTCAGCGTGCCGGTCGACCACCTGCACGCGCTGCGCGAGCTGGCCCGGTACTTCCGGCAGTACGACCTCTCGGAAACCACGGTCGTGTCGCCGGATTTGGGCAATGCCAAGGAAGCCGCGCACTTCGCCCGGCTGCTCGGCACGAAGGTCGCGGCCGGGGCCAAACAGCGCTTCGCCGACGATCGGGTCGAGATCACGTCGGTGATCGGCGAGATCGCCGGCCGCGACATCATCGTGCTGGACGACGAGATCGCGCGCGGCAGCACGGTGCTGGAACTGCTGGACCGGCTGCGGGAGATGGGCGCGCGGTCGATCCGGGTGGCGTGCACGCACGGGCTGTTCGCCGACGGTGCTTTGAAACGGATCGGCGGCCAGGAGGACGTGCTGGAGATCGTCTGCACGAACACCGTGCCGGTGCCGGTCGAGGAACGCACGGAGAAGCTGCGGATTCTGTCCATCGCCCCGGCACTGGCCGAGGCGATGCGGCGAATCCACAATGGAGAGTCGGTCAGCTCGCTGTTCGAACCGAACTGATCACGCGGTGCCGAGTACCCGGTCGAGGTAGGTGTTGGCGAAGGTTCCGGCGGGGTCGCATTCCTTGCGGATGCGGAGGAAGTCGTCGAAGTGCGGGTAGCGGGTGCGTAGCACGGTGGCGTCGAGGTCGTGCATTTTGCCCCAGTGCGGTCGTCCGCCGACCTGGCCGGCGAGGTTCTCGAACGCGGCGAAGTATTCGCGGTAGGGCATGCCGAGGAACTGGTGGATCGCGATGTAGGCGGAGTCGCGGCCGTGGGCGGTGGACAGCCAGATGTCGTCGGCCGCGGCGACGCGCACCTCGACCGGGAACGCGACCGGGTCTTTCAGCCGCGGCACCAGTCCGCGCAGTTCGGCCAGCACGTCGAGCACGGATTCGCGCGGCACCGCGTACTCCGATTCCACGAACCGGACCCCGCGGTGGGTCACGAAAACCCGGTGCGACAGGTCGCTGTACTCGCGCGGCGAGGACACCTGCGAGGCGAACGAGCCGAGCGGCCGCACCAGCTTCGGCACCGCGCGGCCGAGCCGGCAGAGCCCGCCGAAGGCGACGTTCTCGGTGAGTTCGTAGTCGACGAACCGGCGCAGCCGCGACAGCGGTTTCCGCTCGGCGTGCAGCGGGAGGCGGTTGTTGCGTTTCACCAGGGCCTTGCTGCCGTAGGGGAACCAGTAGAACTCGAAGTGGTCGTTGTTCGCGGCGTTGTCGTCGAAGCCGTCGAGGACCTGCTCCAGCGGCTCCGGGCGTTCCTGCGCGGAGAGCGCGAAGGACGGTTCGCACTGCAGGGTCACGGTGGTGATCACGCCCAGCGCGCCCAGGCCGACGCGCGCGGCGTGGAACAGTTCCGGGCGCTCGCCAGCCGAGCAGCGGGCCACCGAACCGTCCGCGAGCACGAGTTCCAGCGCGACGACCTGCGTGGAGATCCCGCCGAAGCGCGCGCCGGTGCCGTGCGTGCCGGTGGAAATCGCGCCGGCGACGGTCTGCGCGTCGATGTCGCCCAGGTTCGTCATCGCGAGCCCGAGCGCGTCCAGCGCCGCGTTCAGGGCGCGCAGCGTGGTGCCGGAACGGACGGTGACCTGCTGCGTTTCCAGGTCGGCGCGTTCGATGCCGGTCCACCCGGTCAGGTCCAGCGCGTCGGAATCCGCGGCGGCGATCGCGGTGAACGAATGCCCGCTGCCCCACGCGCGCACCCGCCGCCCCGCCCCGGAAACCCCGGCCACGACCTCGGCGATCTCGGCCGCGCTGCGCGGCCGGTGCACCCGCTGCGGGCTGGCCTTGGCCGTACCGGCCCAGTTGCTCCACGTCATTGCGGCACCTGTTCTTCGCTGGAAGGTTCCCACGATAGATCCCGAAACCGTAAGTGAATAGTATTCGCGTTTCAAGCGTTGTTGTCGTACCGTGAGTGCGTGACCACCTCAGCGCACGGGTACGACCTCGCGACGAAGGACCTGGATCCGCCGCTCGCGATCGTCGACCTGGACGCCTTCGACGCCAACGCCGATGACCTGCTGCGCCGGGCCGCGGGCAAGCCGATCCGGGTGGTCAGCAAGTCCGTGCGCTGCCGCGCGCTGCTGGAACGAGCGCTCGCGCGCGACGGCTTCGAGGGCCTGATGTGCTACTCGCTCGCCGAGGCCGTTTGGCACGCTGAGCTGGGCACTTCCGACGACATCGTGGTCGCCTACCCGACCGCCGACCACGAGGCGCTGCGCCGGCTGGCCGGAAGCGAGCGCGCCCGCGCGGCGGTCACGATCATGGTCGATTCGACCGAACACCTCGACCTCGTCGACGCCGCGCTCGGCCACGGTCACCCGGACATCCGCGTGTGCCTGGAACTCGACGCGTCGTGGCGTCCGCTGCCTGGCGTTCACGTCGGCACGCGGCGCTCGCCGGTGTTCAAACCGGGGCAAGCGGCCGCGGTCGCTCGCCAGATCGTGGCGCGGCCGGGCTTTCAACTGGTTGGGATGATGGCGTACGAAGGCCAGATCGCCGGCCTCGGCGACGCCGCCGGGCGTGGCCTGCAAAACCGGGTGATCGGCTGGATGCAACGCCGTTCCGCGGCCGAGCTGGCTCGCCGCCGGAGCGCTGCGGTGCGTGCCGTGCGCGAGGTCGCCGATCTGGAGTTCGTCAACGGCGGCGGCACTGGAAGCATCGAAACGACCCGTGCGGAAGACGTGGTCACCGAGATCGCCGCCGGATCCGGTTTCCTCGCGCCGACGCTGTTCGACGGCTACTCGCACTTCCAACCGCGCCCGGCCGCGCTGTTCGCGCTGCCGGTGGTGCGTCGCCCGTCCAAGAACGTCGCGACGCTGTTTTCCGGCGGATACATCGCCTCCGGCCCCACCGGCCCGTCGCGCGAACCGTCGCCCTACCTGCCGGAAGGCCTGCGCCTGCTCGGTTTTGAAGGCGCTGGCGAGGTCCAGACACCGGTGACCGGCGAGGCCGCGCGCACCCTGAGGCTCGGCGACCGGGTCTGGCTGCGGCACGCGAAAGCCGGCGAACTGGCCGAACGCTTCCTGCAGTACCACCTCGTCCGCGGCAGCCAGGTCGAACGAACCGTCCCGACCTACCGCGGCGAGGGGCACAGCTTCGGCTGAGCGGTCTAGTCCCCGAATTTGCTTGCCAGATAACCCTTCACCACGTGCTTCGCCTCGGCGACGATCCGCTCGTCGCCGTTCGGATCGCGGCGGAAGGCGAGCTTCAGCAGCGCGTCGGCGGTCTCGTTGGCGATCGCGATGGCGAAGCGGAGTTCGTCGGCGGGCCGGTCGACGTGCCCGCGCAGGATTTCGACCAGCGAATCGGCGATGACCGAGTTGTTGTCGCGGTCGTCGGCCAGCAGCCGCACGTCGATGACGTCTCCGAAGTGGACCTTCGAGAACCCCGGGACCTCGCGGTGCATCCGCAGGTAGATGTCCAGCACCGAGTCGACGATGTTCCACCAGTGCTCGGGGCTCAGCTCCTGCAGCCGCTCGTTCACCGCGGCCACGAACCGTTCCAGGTTCCGCTGCGTCAGCGCCTGCACGACCGCGCGTTTGTCCGGGAAGAACTGGTACAGCGACCCGACCGCCACGCCCGCGCGTTTGGCGATGAGCGTGGTGGTGAGCGCGTCGTAGCCCAGTTCGTCAATGAGCACGGCGCTCGCGTCCAGCATCTGTTCCACGCGCCGGGCGCTGCGTTGCTGAACCGGCTTTCGCCGGAGCGGAGTGGGTTCAGCCTGGGTCTCGGCCACGTCGTTCCTCGGAGTCTCTCGCGAATCACTCATCTGATCTGGGACTTTAGCGTCCCCGGGGGCTTCCCCCGAGAAGAGTGACGACGTAGCATATGAGAAATTTTCACGTTCACCCTCGGGGGTGGCCGAAAGTTTGGGGTGCTCAGCGTGGACCATCCGACCTTCCCGCCCGGTTTCCTGTGGGGTGTCTCGACCTCGGCGTTCCAGATCGAGGGGGCGACGGCCGAAGGCGGCCGCGGACCGTCCATCTGGGACACATTCACCGCCACCGAAGGCAAAATCGCCCGGGGCGAGGACGCCAAGGTAGCGGCCGACCACTACCACCGCTACTCCGACGACATCGCACTGATGGCGGAACTCGGCGTCGGCGCGTACCGGATGTCGATCGCCTGGCCGCGGATCCAGCCGGACGGCACCGGCAAACCCAACGCGGAGGGCCTCGCCTTCTACGACAAGCTGATCGACGAGGTCTGCGCGGCCGGAATCGCACCGGCGATCACGCTGTACCACTGGGACACGCCGCAGGCGATCGAGGACGCCGGCGGCTGGCTGTCGCGCGACACCGCACTCCGCTTCGCAGATTACGCCACGATCGTGGGGGAGCATTTCGCCGATCGGGCGAAACTCTGGATCCCGCTCAACGAGCCGATGGTCATGTCGATCTACGGCTACGGCATCGGCGAGTACGCGCCCGGCCAGTTCCTGCTGCTCGACGCCCTCCCGACCGCGCATCACCAGAACCTCGCGCACGGCCTGGCCGTGCAAGCACTGCGCGCGGCGGGCGCGACCGGCATCGGCACCGCGAACAACCACTCGCCGATCTGGCCCGACCACGACACCCCCGCCGACCGCGAAGCCGCCGCCTGGCTCGACGCGCTGATCAACCGCACCTTCGCCGACCCGATGCTGCTCGGCAGTTACCCGGAACAGGTCCACCCGCACCTGCCGGACAACTTCGCCGACGACCTGGCCACGATCGCGCAGCCGCTCGACTTCTACGGCGTCAACTACTACGAACCCCAAGGCGTCACCGCGCCCGGCGAGGGCAACCCGCTGCCCTTCGAACTGCGCCCGATCGAGGGTTATCCCATGACCACCAACGATTCGCCGATCGCCCCGCAGGCGCTGCGCGAACTGCTGGTGTCCTTCCACGAGCGCTACCGCGAGCACCTGCCGCCCATCCAGATCACCGAAAACGGCTGCAGCTTCGCCGACGAACCGGCCGCCGACGGCACTGTTCCCGATCCCGAACGCGTCGACTTCCTCGCCAGCCACCTGCAGGCCCTGCGCGAGGCGATGGACGCCGGGGTGGACGTCCGCGGATACTTCGTCTGGTCGCTGCTGGACAACTTCGAATGGTCCAAGGGATACGCACCCCGATTCGGACTCGTCCACGTGGATTACGAGACGCAGCGCCGCACGCCCAAGGATTCCTTCGCCTGGTACCGGAAACTGGTTCGCCATGAGTGACACCGCCGCCGCTGTCCCGGAGGTCTTCGCCGAACCGGTCAAACGCGTCCGCGCCGGGTGGATGACGCTGCTGACGCTCGCGAACATCGCGCTGTGGCTGGGGATTTACGCCCCGATCCAGGTTTTGCTTCCCCAGCAGGCCGAACTGCTCGACGCCGCGAACAAGGAAACCGTGTTCGGCGTCGTGACCGGCATCGGCGCGGCGGTCGCGCTGGTCGCGAACCCGGCGATCGGCCTGCTCTCGGACCGCACCTGCTCGCGTTTTGGCCGACGGCATCCGTGGACCGTCGCGGGCGGCGCGATCGGCGCGGCCGGGCTGCTGGTGCTGGCCGAGGCCCCGAACGTCGTCGTGATGACGATCGGCTGGTGTCTCGTGCAGGCCGGGCTCAACGGCATGCTCGCGACGCTGATGTCCGGCATCGCCGACCGGGTCCCGGTCGGCCAGCGCGCGCAGGTCGGCGGGCTGGTCGGCATCGCGCAGATGCTCGGCACCGTGCTGGGCGCGGTGGTGGTCGTGGTGATGCTCGACCTCGCCGGACTCCCGCTCGGCTACGCGGCCTGCGCGGCGATCGTGCTCGCCGGCACCGCCGCGTTCGTGCTGCGCACCCCGGACGCCCGGCTTCCACTGGAGTTCCGCCCCAGCGGCCGGATCCGCGAAATCCTCGCCGACCTGTGGGTCTCGCCGCGCCGGCATCCGGACTTCGCGTGGGCCTGGGGCTGCCACTTCATGATCAACCTCGGCAACGCGTTCGGGACCCTCTACCTGCTGTTCTTCCTCAAGGACGCGGTGCATTACCCCGATCCGGACAACGGGCTCCTGATCATGATGGGCCTGTACGGCGTGGCGCTGGTGATCGGCGCGGTGCTGGCCGGGCACTTCTCGGACAAGTCCGGCAAACGCAAGCCCTACGTCCTCGGCTCGGCCGCGATCATGGCCCTGGCCGCGTTGCTGCTGGTGATCTGGCAGAGCTGGCCGGTGGCCTTGGTGGCGTCGCCGTTGCTGGGCGTCGGGTTCGGGACGTACATGGCGGTCGCGCTGGCGATGCTGACCCAGGTGCTGCCCGCGGCGCAGAACCGGGCGAAGGACCTCGGCGTGGTCAACATCGCGAACTCGCTGCCGCAGGTGGTCGCGCCGCTGCTCACGACGTTGATCCTGCACTGGCTGGGCGGGTATCCGGGCCTGTTCGCGGCCTCCGCGGCGGCGACGCTCGTGGCCGGGGTTTTGGTGACCCGAGTGCGGTCGGTGGGTTAGCGCTTGCGTTTGAGCGCGCTCACAGGCTTAGCGTCTTCGGCATGGAGAAGGAAGACGCGCTGAGCGAGGCCCTGCGGCTGGCGGTGGACCCGCCGGGCGGGGTGTCGGTCGAGGCGTTGCGGGAGCTGGCCCGGGATGACGACGCGAACGAGTGGGACATCGCCACGACCGCGGAGCATCTCGGGCTGAATCCGCATACGTTGCGGTATTACGAGCGGATCGGACTGGTCGAGGTCGGCCGCGACAGCGCCGGGCATCGGGTTTACGACGCCGCGGCGGTCCGCCGTCTCGTGTTTCTGATGCGCATGCGCACGTCCGGAATGTCGATCAGCGATTTGCGGCGGTATATCGAGCTGGTCGATTCCGGTGCGGAAAGTGTGCCGGAGCGGGTGGAGATTCTGCTCGAACATCGGGACACCTTGCGGGCGCAGATCGCTCAGCTTCAGCTTTCTCTCGCTGCTACCGAGTACAAGATCGCTACTTATCGGGAAGGACCCCTGCCGTGAGCCAGTTTGACATCGACAGCCCGGAGAATGTTGCCCGGCGTAAGCATGGGCTTGAGGTGCTGTCCCGGATCGACGGGGAGGCAGGGGAGGCGGTTATCGAGTCTCTTGCGGATATTTCCCCTGCGCTGGGGCATCATGTGGCGGCGTTTTCGTTTGGGGATATTTATGACCGGCCGGGGCTCGATCCGCGTAGCCGGCAGTTGGTGACGTTGGGGATGTTGACTGCGCTCGGGGGGTGTGAGCCGCAGTTGAAGGTGCATATCGGGGCTGCGTTGAATGTCGGGATCAGCCGAGATGAGGTTGTCGAGGCGCTTTTGCATGCGGCGGTTTATGTCGGGTTTCCGCGGGCGTTGAACGCTACGTTTGTTGCTCGGGAGGTGTTTGCTGAGCGGGATGCTGCGGTTTAAAGAAAGTGGTGGCGTGGGGCACCCCGAAGCCCAAGTGTGCTGACGCTCGGCGGGTGTTTGTCAAGGCGGGAAAGATGCCTTGACAAACACCCGCCGAGCGCAGGGCGGCTTCGTATCGGGGTGCGGGGGTGGGCTGGGTGCCTCGATGGGTGGGTGCATCGGTGGCGGTTTTGGTCCGTGAAGGACTCCTTGAGGGAATCTGAGTCCGTCAGGGGTCCCCTCACAGACGACAAAACCCGTCGCTCGCGCTGGTCCTGGCAGGAGTCGCGTCGACCGTGCCGTCCCGGGGCATGGAATCCAAGTCCCGTGAGGGGCCACTCTCGTCCGAAACTTCAGCCGCAAAAAGCCGTGAGGGGAACCCTCACGGCCTCGGAAGTGGAACCGCGGGCCGGTGCCGGTCGGGGGAGGGGAGTGCAACGGCACCGGCCCGCGGAGTTCTGGGTCGCGACCGGCTGGGGAGCCGGTGCGATGATCTTCAACCTAGCGTCCGATTACTGCGTTCGCTAGGTGTTCTGCGGGACATTTTTCGATTAATCGCGTTACGAGAGCTGGGGTGGCCGAGGGCGGTCCGTCTCGCTCGGGGGGACGGACGGACCAACCCTCGGCCGGGCGAGGGTGCCGGCGAACCTGTCCGGATGGGGCGTCCGGGAACGGTCGCTCGCTCGCCAGTCGGGGGGTCGGGAGTGGTGCTCCGCCCGGAAACACCACTCCCGAGGGGCTAGGCGGTGACCGGACGCGGTTTCACCAGTGCGTGCCTGCCGGTGGTCTCCGCGGGGGATTCGGCTCGCCGGTTCTGGCCGGGGACGGCGGGCACGGCGCGGCGGCGGGTGGAGCGGTGGCCGGCCGCGGACAGGGCCTGCGGGGCCAGACCGCCGGCGACCAGGTGTTCGTGCGCCACCTGCCACACCGAGCACGGGGCCTTGCAGCGGTGCCAGCGGGTCGAGCAGGTGGGGCAGTCGCCGCGCTCGTCGGGCTCGTGGGCCTGCAGCATCGCTCGCCAGCCCTCGGCGAGCCGGGGCAGTTCCGAGCGGGCGACCGAGACCAGCGACGGGGCGTCGGCGCGTTCCGCCAGGTCGGACAGCATGTCGAGGCGCTCCCACACCGCGTTGCGGAGAACCTGACCGAGAACCTGATCCATGGAGAAACTCACCGTCACCTTTCCGCCATAGTGGCGGCTTCGTTGAGCGCGGCCCGGAGCTGGCCGAGCTGTCCGGACGTGAGCCGGGCGGTCTCGCCAGGGGGCGATACCACCACTACCTCGTCGTCCTCGACGAACACCGTCACGGCGCGCTCGCGGCTGATGAGATCTCCGCATTGCACGCGCCACACGACCTGGCCGCCCTCGAAATGCCGCACGCCCGCGGTACGCGGGTCGGCGGACACCGAGGCGGCGACGGCGGAAGCGACAGTAGGCGGCACCGGACGTGCCGTGGCGATTCCCGGTGCGGCTGGCCGAACGGACCGCACCGCGGTCCCGGCTTGTCCTCCACCGAGCGAATCCACGAACTCCACTGTCCCTCCACGCTTTGTCGTCCCGGGCGGCGCATCTTGCGGGATGCACCTGTCCCGGCAGATCTGTGTCGTCGGGTCCATCGCTCTCCGTGATCGCTGCGGGTGTCCGGGCGGTGACGGAGATCTGGCAACTACAGTGAAGTGAAACCGGGTGCGAGAGAAGGTCGAAACCGCGTCATAGCGGTGACCGGACCGCGTTCCACGGTAAGCGGTCAGCGGAGTTCGGCCCTGCCGATCAACCCCGCTGGTCGCGCGTTTCACAAGGTTCTCGCGTGTGCTTAGGGTGCTGATCAGACGCCCACGAGACGGTGAGGGGGCGCAGTGGCAATGGATGCCAGTGCTGGCAGTGGTTCCGGAGTCTCTCACGCAGACGCCCGGTCAGGCAGTCCGGTTCCGGCCGACGCCTGGGAACAGCCCGAGATGCGGGAGGCGCTCGCCGCCCGCGAGGTCAGCGCCGTGTACCGGCTGTTGCGCAAACACGGAGTATCGCAGCGCCAGATCGCCGCGATGACCGGCCAGTCGCAGTCCGAGGTGTCGGAGATCCTCAAGGGTCGCCAGGTCATGGCCTACGACGTGCTCACGAGAATCGCCGACGGCCTGGGTGTCCCCCGTGGATACATGGGTCTCGCTTACGACGAGACCACGGCGATACGGGTCGTCGGCGCGTCCGACGGCCGGCAGGCTGAGGAGGACGAGTCCGTGAAGCGACGGAGGTTCCTCGCGCACGCCGCCCAGGTCACGATGGGTGCGGCGGTGTTCGGTCCGGAATCCGGCACGTGGTCGGAGGCGCCCGCGCGCACTCCCGCCCCCGGGCGCATCGGGACGACCGACGTGCGCCAGGTCGAGGCGGCGACCAGAGCGTTGCGCGCGCTCGATTACCAGTACGGCGGCGGATTCTGCCGCGACGCGGTCGTCGCGCAGCTGTCCTGGGGACAGCAGATGCTCGACTCCAGTGCGGCCGATCCGGTGAAACAGCGGCTGTTCACCGCGATCGCCGACCTGCACAGCCTCGCCGGGTGGACGTCGTTCGACACCGGTCTCATGGACTCCGCCCGCGGCCATTTCGCGCAGGCGCTCGACCTGGCCAAACAGGGCGGCGACCACCATCTGGTGGCGAACGTGCTCTACCGGATGGGCCGGGTCTACCTGCACCAGGACGCCGCGAACGACGCGCTGAAACTGTTCCAGCTCGGCCAGATCGCCGCGCAGGAATCCGGTTCCGAGCTGGCCGTCGCCGTGCTCTGCGCCAACGAGGCGTGGGCCTACGCGATGATGGGCAACGAGGAACAATCGGTGAAGCTGCTCGGCCGGTGCAAGGACGAATTCGCGCGCGCCGACCTGGCCAAGGCCGAATCGTGGGTCAAATTCTTCAACGAGACCGACGTCTACGCGATGACCGGCACCGTGCACACCGTGCTGGCGATGAAGAACCCCGAGCACACGAAGTACGCGATCCCGGCGCTGAGCCGCGCGGTCGACGCCTACACCGACGACATGGCGCGCAGCAAGGCGTTCATGCTCAGCGCGCTCGCCACGAACCACCTGCTCGAGGGCGATATCGACCACGGCGTGAAGATCGGCGGCAAGGCCATCGAATGCGCGGAAAGCATCAAATCCGCGCGGGTCAAGGACCGGATGCGGCCGCTGCAGGCGGAGGCCGAGCGGCGGAGCAACAACCCGGACGCCCGTGACCTCGCCGACCGGCTCAAGATTTTCTACGCGGCCTGAGCCGACCGGATCCGCCTTGCCCGAAGGCAGGTTCACCCTTGCGAAACTGCACCGGGTGCTGGTCGCCACGTGCGCTCGGCTCGGCCTCGATCCGGCGGGCGCGCGCCTGCTGCGATTCACCAACAACGCGGTTTTCGCGCTGAACGGCGCACCGGTCGTCGTCCGGATCGTCGGCTCCACCAAACTGCGTCACCGCGTCGGCACGGTCGTGCGCGTCGCCGAGCATTTCGCCCGGCACGACGTGCCCGCGGTCCGGCTGCTTTCCGGGGTCGAGCAACCGCTTGACGTGCAAGGACATCTGGTGACGGTGTGGGATCTGGTCCCGCTGTCCGGACCCGCGCCGACGCCTGCCGACCTGGCCGGTTTGCTGCGCCGGGTGCACGCGCTGCCGCCGCCGGACGGGCTGCCCGCGTGGGAACCGCTGCGTTCGGTCGAGGCGAGGGTGGCCGACGCGGAGGAACTTTCCGACGACGACCAGCGGTTCCTGCTGGAGCGCTGCGCCGAGGTGCAAGACCGGCTCGACACCCTGGATTTCCCGCTGGCCAGGGGATTCGTGCACGGCGACGCGCATCCGGGGAACGTGCTGCCCGGCCCAGACGGCCCGGTGCTGTGCGATTTCGATTCCTCGTGCGTCGGTCCGCCGGAATGGGATCTGACGCCGCTGGCCGTCGGCCGCGAACGGTTCGGTGACCCGCCTGCCCGATATGCGGAGTTCGCGTCGGCTTACGGTTTCGATGTGACCGCGTGGCCAGGGTTTTCGGTGCTCCGGGCGGTGCGGGAGCTGAAGCTGACGACCAGCGTGCTGCCGATTCTGCGCAGTCATCCGCCGGTACGAGCCGAATTGCGCCGCCGGTTAGCGGACCTGCGTGCCGGGCGGACGGCCACCGCCTGGACGAGATACCGCTGAACGGCATTCTGCACGTGCATTCGCCGACTGCAGATGACCGTTCGCCGCTTTCCCGTCGATGGCTGATGTCGTATCGCTGCGCAGCGATAATTCGGTCCGGCGGGTCGCCCTACTTAGCGTAGTGCTAGTCCCATTGTGCAAGTTGCGGCTACCCGCCGTCACTTCGGCCGGTCAGGACACCGCGACCGGGGCTCGGGTCAGCACCACGGCGAACCCGAAAGCCAGCCCCATCACGGTCAGTTCCAGCGTGGCCCACGACGCGAGCGCCGTCCGCTGATGCCGAACGATGCGCGGCATCAGCCGCCACCGCAAGTTGGCGGCCAGCAGCGCGATCGCGCCGGTGCACAGCACCTTTAGCACCATCAGCTGGCCATACGGCGTGGTGAAGACGCCCGCCCAGAAGCCGATCGTCGGGTTGGCCAGGATTTCCACGATGCCGTTGAACAGACCGGTCACCGCGGAGAGCAGCAGGCAGAGCGTCGCCAGTTTCGAGAACCGCGGCAGCGCGTGCGCGAGCAGCGTCCGGTTGGCGGCGAGCAGCACGATCATCGCGCCGAGCCCGCCGCACCAGGCGACCGCGCTCATCACGTGCAGCTCCATCGAGATCATCGTGTAGTCGTGATAGGCCCAGTTCGACGCGTGGCCGGTGACCGGCAGCGGCAGCAGCGCGAACATGCCAAGGCCCACCCGCACTTCGGCGGGCACCTTCTCGCCCTTGCGCAGCGCGACGAAGCCGAGCGCGGCGTGCAGCAGCGCGAGCACCGCGACGATCACCAGCGCCTTGCCCGCGCCGACGTCGGCGATGTAGCTGCCGATGTCGCCCGCGGTCAGCATCTTGTTGCCCGGCTTGTACTCCGCCGTCTGCAGGATCAGCGCGATCACCGCGGTCGCCGCCCAGATCAGCGCGGCGGCGACGGCGGCGGGCCGAGCCCGGCGCATGACCGGCTCGGTGAGCTTCGGCCGGTCGTAGCCGACCAGTACGGACAACAGGGCCAGCCCGATCGTCGCGACCGCCGCCAGATCCAGCAGCACGCGCACGATCGGGATGGCCGCCGAGACCACCTCGCTGGGTTCCACCACGCCCGGAATGGGCGAGGACGCGGTGAGCGCGATGCCGATCAGCGCGCCCAGCAGCCCCGCGACGACCACGCAGGCGAGCGTGGCCCAGCGGACCGCGGAGGTGGTCTCGGCTCGCGTCACTGGTCCGCCTTGTCCGATCCGGGGTCGCGGCCGGTGCGCAGCGCGACGGTGAGGCCGATCGCGAGCAGCACCACCGCACCGGCGATCCACACCCAGATCGGCACCCCGCTCGACGACGAGGACTCCGCCGGAGCGGCCTGGGCCGGAGCCCCGGCCGCCTTGGCCGCGTCGCCCTTGGCCGGGGTGCCGGTGCCCGCGGTGGTGAGGGTGAACGGGATCTCGCCGGACACCGGGTGGCCGTCGGCGGAGAGGACCCGGTAGCCGACGGTGTACTTGCCCGCCGGGCCGAGCGGCCGCAGCGGCGCGCTGAGCACGTTGTTCTCCACCGTCACCGGACCCTCGGCCCACTGGCTGCCGTCCGGTCCGGTGACCGCGATCTGGTTGACGTCGGCGTTCTGCACGTACTGGTCGAACGTGAGCGTGACCTTCGCCGGGCCCTTGGCGAGCGACGCGCCATTGGCCGGGTCGGAGTTGATCAGTACGTTGTGCGCCAGCGCCGGGGTGGCCGTGCCGAGCAGGGCCACCCCGGAAATCGCCAGCGCGAGAAGCGCTTTACGCATTACTTGGTTCCTTCGGTCTTTCCTGCGGCTGGGCGGCGGGAGCGCAGCACCGCGCCCGCGCCGACGCCGAGCCCGAGCGCGCCGACCACGAGGCCGGCCCCGCCGAGCCAGCGCGCTGTGCTGTCGGACGACGACGACGCGGCTTCAGCGTTCTCTCCGGCGGCTGTGGTCTGCGTGTGGCCGCCGTGCTCCGAGGATTCGGCGGCGGCGAGCTTGATGGTCGGGGCCGGGTGCTCCGGCTCCTCGCCGCTGGGCGGGGTGGGCTGGTTCCAGTCCACCACCTTGCCACCCTCGTAAGTCTGGATGGCCGGGAACTCCAGCTGGTCGACATTGGACGGCAGCGGGCCGCCGCTGATCTGGAACTCCTGGAATTCGGTGGCGCCGATCTTCGTGCCCGGCTGCGCGGTCCAGACGACCTTCGTGACCGCCTCGGTGATCTTGGTGCCGGACGCGGTGGTCACCGGCTGCGGCAGCTTCGACTTGGTGACCTCGGCGGTCCAGCCGGGGATCGGCTTGGTGCGGATGTTGCCGATGCCGTAGTCCGGTTTGACGTCGATCTCGACCTTGACGGTGCCGAGCTTCGCGTCCTCGTTGGGAACACGGAAGAAGATCGTGCCGTAGCCGCCCTTGGCCGGCTGTTCGCCGTAGACGTTGGCGGTCACGTGCGCGGAGGCGATACCGGCACCGAGCAGACCGGTGGCGGCGACGGTCGCGGCGAGCACGCCGGCGCGACGGAAGACATGGTGGGACACAACTGCTCCTGAACAGGGAAGGGCCGACGGAGGGCGAAGCCTGCGCCGGAAAAGGGGGAAGGGGTGGTCGTGAGCGGCAATCACGGTTAGAACCGGGATTAACACTCACGAGGGGTTCAGGAGCCCCCTCGGCGGCCCACGCCGCCCACGCACGCGCCGCAACTCAACGCTCAGCAACGGCACCACCCGCACCGCACGAGGCCGCGCGACTCCACCCGCCGCCGCGGGCACCGGCAACGGCCGAACCAGCAGCGGAAGGATCACCCGCACCACGTGCAGCACCGCGAGCAGCATCGCGTCCGCCCGCGCCAGCACGAGCGCGGTGAGCAGGGTCGCGACGGCGTGCGCCGCGGTCATCGCCCAGCCGTCCGACGGAGCCGCCCCGCTCGGGTCGTGTCCGCCGAGCGTCGTCAGCACCAGGTGCATCACGAGCTGCCCGCCGCCGAGCACCGCGACCGTGCCGAGCGGTCCGCGGGCACGGCCGGCGAGCGCGGTGGCGGTCCAGCCGAGCAGGCCGGTCAGCAGAAGAGTGAGCGCCGGATCCGGCAGCCCGCCGTCGGCGGCCGCGTGCGCGGTGACGGCGAGTGACGCCGAACTCAGAGCGAGCAATCCGCCACGGACAGCGGCGAGTGCGCCGCGGTGCCGGGCTGGAGTGCTCATTCGGGCAGCTTAACGGCACTCCGGTGGGTGACTGAAGCGTCTCGAATGGTGAGCTTCGACGGAAAACGCACAGGTAGGCGGGTCTCGATCCGGTAAAAACCGCTCGGTCGAGCCCGGCGCTTCGGTTGCCGACCCCTGGCTGATGCGAAACGGTGGGTAATCACAACCGAGAAGTGGGGGTTTCGACCGTATCCGTTCCGGGTAGTCACCCTGCCGATTGTTGGGCTACTCCGAACGGGTGACGTCCGGGGCTCGCAAGCTGGCGGGAGAACGAATACGGATGAACCTCTTCGAGTACATCTCGGACCGGTGGGGAAGGCTGCTGCTCCAGGCGTGGCTACACACCAGCATGGTGGTGCAGTGCACGATCCTCGCCGCGATCCTTGGCGTGCTGATCGGCATCGCCGTCTATCGCAGCCCCATCGGCTCCGCCGTCGCCACGGCACTGGCCAGCACGATCCTCACCGTCCCGTCGTTCGCCCTGCTGGGGCTGCTGATCCCGCTTTCGGGGCTCGGCTCGACCACCGCGGTGATCGCGCTCGTGCTGTACGGCCTGCTGCCCATCGTCCGCAACACGATCGTCGGCCTCGACGCGGTCGATCCGGCGATCACCGACGCCGCCCGCGGCATCGGGATGAGCAGGCTTTCCGTGCTCACCCGGGTCGAACTGCGGCTGGCCTGGCCGGCGATCCTCACCGGCATGCGGGTCGCCACCCAGATGCTCATGGGCATCGCGGTGATCGCGGCGTACGCCAAGGGCCCCGGCCTCGGCGCCGAGGTCTTCTCCGGCCTCACCAACGCCGGGAGCACGAACTCCCTCAACCAGGCCCTCACCGGCACCGTCGGCGTCGTCATCCTCGCGCTGGTGCTCGACGGCATCTACGTCCTGATCAAGCGATTCACCATTTCTAGGGGTGTCCGTGGCTGAGCACACTGCGACCGAAGAAAACGTCTCCGGCGTCGAGATCGAACTCGACCACGTCACCAAGCGCTACTCCGGTACCCGCGCCCCCGCGGTCGACGACTTCTCGATGGTCGTGCCCGCGGGCAAGATCGTGGTGTTCGTCGGCCCGTCCGGCTGCGGCAAGACCACCACGATGCGGATGATCAACCGCTTGATCGAGCCGACGTCCGGCCGCATCACCATCGGCGGCCAGGACGCGCTGAAGCTCGACGTGGACACCCTGCGCCGCCAGATCGGCTACGCGATCCAGCAGGCCGGGCTGTTCCCGCACTTCACCGTGGCGCAGAACATCGCCGTCGTGCCGGGTCTGCTCGGCTGGGAAAAGAAGAAGATCACCGCGCGGGTCGAGGAGATGATGGACCTGGTCGGGCTCGACCCGGCCGATTTCCGCGACCGCTACCCGCGCCAGCTGTCCGGCGGGCAGCAGCAGCGCGTCGGCGTGGCCCGCGCGCTCGCCGCCGACCCGCCGGTGCTGCTGATGGACGAGCCGTTCGGCGCGGTCGACCCGATCACCCGCGGCAACCTGCAGGACGAGCTGCTGCGGCTGCAGACCGACCTGAAGAAGACGATCGTCTTCGTCACGCACGACTTCGACGAGGCGGTCAAGCTCGGCGACCGGATCGCGGTGCTCGGCAACCAGTCGAAGATCCTGCAGTACGACACGCCGGAGTCGATCCTGGCGAACCCGGCGGACGACACCGTCGCCGGTTTCGTGGGCGCCGGCGCCTCGCTCAAGCAGCTGACCTTGCTGCGGGTGCGCGACGTCGAACTGCAGCAGGACGCGCTCACCACGACGATCGACGAATCTCCCGCCGACGTGCGGGAGAAGCTGAGCAAATCGCGCAAGCCGTTCGCGCTGGTGCTCGACCAGCGACGACGGCCGATCCGCTGGGTGCACGTGCGCGAGCTGACCAACGCCACGTCGCTGGGCTCGGTCGGCAAGCCACTGCGTGACATCGTGAGCCTCCAGTCGACTCTGCAGGACGCGCTCGAGGCGATGCTCGCCGAAGGCGGTTCGGTGCCGGTCACCGGTGCGCGCGGCGAATACGCGGGCACGATCAAGCTGGACACCGTCATCGCGACCATCCAGCAGCTGCGCGACGAGCACGCCGACGACCACGTCGACGAGGACGGGGCCACGGCATGACCGCTGCCGTCGATACCGGATTCAGTACCGAGTCAGGCTCCCGTCGCGCGGAACGCGTCCGCCTGTTCGCCCAGCCCGCCGTGGTCGTGCTGATCGTCGCGGTGACGCTCATCTGGGTGTTCGCCAGCGGGCTCACCGCGACCGAGAAGGAAACGCTCAACGCGGAGTCGCTGCTCACCGCGCTGCGCGACCACGTGGCGATGACCGTCGTGGTCACCGCGATCGTGGTGCTGGTGGCGGTGCCGCTCGGCATCATCGTGACCCGGCCGTGGGCGAAGTGGCTCGCGCCGGTCTTCCTCGCGGTCGCCAACATCGGACAGGCCGCGCCCGCGCTGGGCGTGCTGGTGCTGTGGTTCATCTTCACCGGCGCGGTCGGCGGGCTCTGGGTCGCCGCGCTGCCGCTGGCGTTCTATTCGCTGCTTCCGGTGCTGCGCAACACGATGGTCGGCATCCAGCAGGTGGACCCGTCGCTCATCGACGCGGGCCGCGGCATCGGGATGTCCGCGCAGAAGGTGCTGTGGCGGGTGGAGGTCCCGCTCGCCGTCCCGCTGATCCTGGCCGGCCTGCGCACGTCGCTCGTGCTGGCGGTCGGCACCGCGACGTTCGGCATGTTCGTCAACGCGGGCGGGTTCGGCCTCCTGATCGACACCGGCTACAAGCTCAACCTCACCAAGGTGCTGATCACCGGTTCGGTGCTGGCCGTCGCGCTGGCGCTGCTGGTGGACTGGCTGGGCGCGGTCGCCGAGCAGTACTTCGGACCGAAGGGACTGCGCTGATGAACGTCCTGAAAAAGGCGGGTGCGCTGGTCGGCGCCGCCCTGCTCGCCGGGACGCTCTCGGCGTGCGGGCTCGACGTCAACACCTCGATCCCGTTCAAGATCGAACCGGGGTCGATCCGGCCGATCCCCTCGCTGCAAGGCCAGCGGGTGGTCGTCGGGTCGAAGGACTTCACCGAGAACATCATCCTCGGCTACATGGCCGAAATGGCGCTGAGCGCGGCGGGCGCGGACGTCATCGACCTCACCGACATCAAGGGGTCGAACTCGTCCCGGCAGGCGCTGCTCAACGGGCAGACCGACGTGACCTGGGAGTACACCGGCACCGGCTGGATCAACTACCAGGGCAACGAGCTGCCGGTGCCGGGCGGGGAGAAGGCGCAGTACGAGGCCACGAAGAAGGCGGACGCGGAGAAGTACGGCGTCACCTGGCTGAACTACTCGCCGCTGAACGACCAGTACGCGTTCGCCACCACCGAGGCGTACGCGGCGAAGAACAACCTCAAGTCGACCTCGGACCTGGCGAAATTCCTCACCACGCATCCGGACCAGAACCGGTTCTGCCTGGAGACGGAGTTCACCAGCCGCCAGGACGGGTTCCCGGCGGCGGTCAAGGCGTACGGGTTCAAGAACCCGAAGATCGAGAACTTCGGGATCGGCACCATCTATTCGGCGGTGGCCAACGGCACCTGCCCGATCGGCGAGGTGTTCACCACCGACGGCCGGATCTCCGGGCTGAACCTGCGCGTGCTCGAGGACGACAAGAAGGCGTTCCCGCAGTACAACGCGGCGGCGACGCTGCGGACGGAGTTCCTGAACAAGTACCCGGAGATCCGCGGTCCGCTGGAGACGGTGGCGGCGGCGCTCGACAACAAGCAGATGGTCGAGCTGTGCAAGAAGGTCGACGTGGACGGCAAGGACGCCGGCACCGTCGCGCACGACTGGATGCTGCAGAAGGGCTTCATCAAGTAGTGGCTCGTGCGTGGCTGTGCCGGTGCTGACCGGCACAGCCACGCACGAGGTCAGATGCCCAAACGGTGCAGCAGCTGGTCTTCCAATCGCTCGAGTTCGCCGGTCACCGCGCGGTGTGCGGCCTTGCGCCGAGCCGCCGGCATGCGCTCTGCGGCACGCACCGTCGCCGACAGCTGCTCCAGCGTCGACTGCGTCTCAGCGGCGAACTTCTGGTCCTGCTCGGTCGCCTTCGCCGACTTCTTCAGCTCGCCGAGCCCCTGCACGAGACCCGCGATCCGGGCGTGCAGCGCCGCGCCGCGGCCGGTGTACTCGCCGAGCTGGTCGACGGCGACGCCCAGCTTGCGGGCCTGGTAGCGGTCGTACGCCTCCCGCGCCGCGCCCGCCGCGCGGACCGCGTACGGCGCGAGCACCGGCAGCACCGCCGGCCCGAGCACCTTGGCCACCGCGACCGCGTTCTTCGCCTTCTTCGGGGTGATCCGGGCTTCACCCTCGTCTTGCTTGGCCTTGCGCGCCATGGCCGTTACCTCCCACGCCTTCTCCGGCATGAACTTACTGGTCCCCGACGTGACGGGCATGTCGGCTCGCGCAGGGAATGTCGTACCCACGATCTATTGTGATCGCTATGGGAGATGAGGTGTTGCTCGACGCGGGAGCGGTGAGCCGTTGCCGCCGCCGGGTGCACCTGGAGCACGACCCGGCGATGCGCGACGTTCCGCTGCCGCCACCGGATCCGACCGCGCAACAGCGCATCGACGACGCGACCGCGCACCGCGAGGAAATCCTCGAACAGCTGGTCGCGGCTTCGGGGCCGGATGCCACGTGGGCGCGGGTGCCGCGCACGCTGCCCGCGGGCGAGCGAGTGCGGCTCACCGAGCAGGCGTTCGCCGACGGTGCGCAGTACATCTGGGGCGCGCTGCTGCCCGCCGATCCGGTCGGGCACCGGCGCGGCGGCATCGACCTGCTGGTGCGGGTCGGCGAGGGTTACGTGCCGGTGCTGGTGGTCCGGCACCGGATCACCGATCGCGGCCAGGGCGCGCCCACCACCGCGATGACGGAGCTGGATCCGGCCCGCCGTTCGCCGGACGAGCTGCGCAAGGTGCGTTCGCAGCCGCGGGACCAGCTGCGGCTCGCGCATCTGCGGCGCATGCTGGAGGCGTACGGGAAGGCAGCCAGCGGGCGCGCGGTCGGCGGGGCGATCGGCCTCGACGCCGATGTCGTCGTGTGGCACGACCTCACCGCGGGCACCTGGCCGGGCGGCCGCAGCGCACTGGACGAATACGACGCGCGGTTCGCGGACCGGCTCGCGGTAGCGACGGCGGCCGCCACCGGCGCGGAGGCGCTGGCCGCGCCCTCGCGGGTGCTGGAGTGCCGGCGGTGCCCGTTCTGGGCGACCTGCGAGGTCGTGCTCACCGAAACCCGCGACGTGAGCCTGGTGGTGCGCGGGGAGGACGCGGGCGAGCTGCGCCGCGTCGGCGTGTCCACTGTGGACAAGCTGGCCGCGCTGGATCCGGCCGCGGAGCCGCCGCCGATGAACTGGACCGGTGGCACGTTCTCCGACGCGATCATGCTGGCAAGGGCGTGGCTGGCGGATCTCACCGTGGTGCGCCGCACGCCGCAGGTCGAGGTGCCGCGCGCGGACGTCGAGGTCGACGTGGACATGGAGAGTTTCGGCGACGCCGGGGCTTATCTGTGGGGGACGCTGCTGTCCGGGGCGGACATCGGGGTGCCGCAGGGATACCGGGCGTTCGCGACCTGGGAGCCGCTGCCGACGGTGGACGAGGCGCGGTCTTTCGCGGAGTTTTGGGCTTGGTTCACGGATGTTCGTTCGCGGACTCTGGCCGCGGGGCTCACGTTCCGGGCCTATTGCTACAACGCGCTCGCGGAGAACCGGTGGCTGTTCGGGTCGGTGGATCGGTTCGGGGAGTATCCGGGGGTGCCGGAGAAGCGAGCCATTCAGTCCTTTGTGGACTCTGACGAGTGGGTGGATTTGTTCCGCAGTGTCACGGATCAGTTCCTGTGCTCGCGGGGCAAGGGGTTGAAGGTGATCGCGCCGGTGGCCGGGTTCGCGTGGCGGGATCCGGAGGCTGGCGGGGAGGCGTCGATGCGGTGGTATCGCGACGCCGTGGGGATGGATGGCGCGGTTCCCGATGATGAGCAGCGGGAGCGGTTGTTGCGGTACAACGAGGATGATGTGCTGGCGACCAAGGCGTTGCGGGAGTGGATGAGCGAGCGGGCTCAGGGTGAGGTTCCGTACATGCTGGATATCTGACGCTTTTTTTGGGGAGTGGGCACCCCTCAGCCTGATTGTGACTACGGCGCGGAGGTGCTTGTCAAGGCGGGAAAGATGCCTTGACAAGCACCTCCGCGCCGTGTTTTTGGCTTCGTATCGGGGTGCGGGGGGTGTGGGTGCCTGGGTGGTCGGCTTGGTGGGGTGGGCTCGTAGCCGAACACCACTAACGAGACGACCGGCACCCAGGCCGACCGGACACCACCAACTAGCGAGACCACCGGCACCCAAGCTGACCCGGACATCACCAGCTAACGAGACCGCTGGCGCCCAAGCCGACCCGGACACCACCAGCTAACGAGACCGCTGACGCCCAAGCCGACCGAACACCACCAACCAACGAGACCACCGACGCCCAAGCCGACCCGAACACCACCAGCTAACGAGACCGCTGACGCCCAAGCCGACCGAACACCACCAACCAACGAGACCACTGGCACCCAAGCCCGACCGAACACCACCAACCAACTTGTGGTGTCTTGCTGGCTGACCTCGCGGGCCGTCTGTGCTTGCTCGTTGCCGTCCGGTGCGGTTCTGCATATACTCGTCGGCGAGTACTCGTCTGCGAGGAGGGTTCGTGAAGCGGCGGAAAGTGTCCAATATGCTGGGCCTCGCCGTGCTGGCCACGTTGTGCGAGCGGCCGATGCATCCGTACGAAATCGCCACTCTCCTGCGGGAACGAGGTAAAGAGGGCGACCTGAAGATCAAGTGGGGCTCGCTCTACACGGTGGTCGGCAACCTGGAAAAGCACGGCTTCATCGAGGCGGTCGAGAACGTCCGGGACGGGGCCCGGCCGGAGCGGACCGTTTATCGGATCACTGGGGACGGTCAGGCTGAGCTGGAGGATTGGGTCGCCGAGCTGCTGGGCGTGCCGGATCGGGAGCCGACGCGGTTTCACGCTGGGCTGTCGGTGATGCTCGCGCTCGGGCCGGACGTCGTCGACCAGCAGCTTGAGCAGCGGGTCGGCGAGTTGGAGCGGATGATCGACGACCGCGTGGAAGCGCTGGCGAAGACGCGGACCGAGGTGCCGCGGCTGGTGCTCGTCGAGAGCGAGTATCAGCTGGCGATGTGGCGCGCGGAGGCCGAGTGGGTGCGCGGGCTGCGTGACGAAATGGCTACTGGCGCGCTGCGCGGGGTCGAGGAATGGCGGCGCTACCGGGAAACCGGGGAGGTGCCGGACATGGCTGCCCTTGTGGAGAACGAGGGCGAATAAAGAGGTCCCGGAGGAGGTGCTGGCACACCGCCGCCGGGACCGGGAACCGTCGAACTGGAACCGCGAGCGGAATCCTGTCCTCAGGCTGCGATCTACAGGGTACGGGTTGTCCCTTTCGCGGTGCGGTTCGGTAACCAACCGAACAGGGAGAAGCACTATGGGGAACACCCAGGTAAAACGGCACCGCACGAAGCTGCTGCCGGAGATGGAGGGGCCGGTCGCCCGGGCGTACGCGCGTGGGCGGAGAACCGAACCGCAGCTCGTGCAGTACCGGGAATCGGCCGAGATGCTGGCCACCGACCTGCCCGAGGGCGCTGACGTGCTCGAGGTCGCGCCGGGGCCGGGATTTTTCGCCGTCGAACTGGCTCGTACCGGGCGGTGCACGGTGACCGGGCTGGACGTCAGCCGGACGTTTGTCCAGCTGGCCAGGGAGTACGCGCAAGAACAGGGCGTGACGGTCGATTTTCGTCGTGGTGACGTGGCGGCGATGCCGTTCGCGGACGGATCGTTCGACTTCCTGGTGTGCCAGGCGGCGTTCAAGAACTTCGCCGATCCGGTGGACGCGCTCGACGAAATGCACCGGGTGCTGCGGCCCGGCGGCGTCGCGCTGGTGCAGGACCTGAGCAAGAGCACCACGGACGCGCAGCTGGACGACGAGGTCGCGCGGATGAATCTCGGTCCGGTGGCCACGTTCACCACCGTCCGCACGCTGCGCGGGCTGAGGCGGCGGGCGTACACGCCGGAGCAGTTCGTCGCGACGGTCGCGGAGAGCCGGTTCCGCACGTGTGTGGTGACGCCGGACGGGATCGGGCTTGAGGTGCGGATGCGTAGGGAGTGACGTCGTGAGTGGCAATCCCGGTTAGAACCGGGATTGCCACTCACGAGCAGGTCAGCGCGGGGCCATCCGCAGCGAGCCGTCCATACGGATGACCTCGCCGTTCAGGTAGTCGTGGTCGATCAGCGACAGGGCGAGCTGCGCGTACTCGTCCGGCCGCGCCAGCCGCTTCGGGAACGGCACCCCGGCGGCGAGGCCGGCGCGGAACTCTTCGCTGACGGTGGCGAGCATCGGGGTGTCGACGATGCCGGGCGCGATCGTCAGCACGCGGATGCCGTGCGAGGCGAGGTCGCGCGCGGCGGGCAGGGTCAGTCCGACCACGCCGCCCTTGGACGACGCGTAGGCCACCTGCCCGATCTGGCCGTCGTACGCGGCGACGGACGCGGTGTTGATGATGACGCCGCGTGCGTCGTCGGCCAGCGGTTCGGTCTTCGCGATCGCCTCGGAGGCGATGGTGAGCACGTTGAAGGTGCCGACCAGGTTGATCTGGATGACCTTCGCGTACAGCCCCAGGTCGTGCCTGCCCTTCTTGGACAGAATGCGCGCGGACGGTCCGATGCCCGCGCAGTTGACCACCGTGCGCAGCGGTACGCCGGAGCCCGCCGCGGTGTCGACGGCGGTCTGCACCTGGTCCGGGTCGGTGACGTCGGCCTCGACGTAAGTGATGCCGTCGATCTGCTCGGCCTTCTCGATCGAGGGCGCGAGGTCGAGGGCGAACACTCGAGCGCCCTTCGCGGCCAGTGCCTTGGCGGTCGCGCCGCCGAGACCGGACGCGCCACCCGTGACGAGCGCTGCGGTGTCGGTGATCTGCATCTTCAGCCTTCCTCCTGCTCTCCGGTGCCGCGGTGCACCTCCGCGCCCAGGTTAACGCTCGTTCGCACCCGCGCTGGAGTGTGTCGCCTCACCCGCTTCTCGTCGCGAGGAGTATTCGGCCACGACTGCTTCCGTTAGCACTGAGGTCAACTCCGGCTGTCACCTTCAGCAGCATGAGCGCAGCTCGGATCGTGGTGGTAGGGACGGGATACGTCGGATTGACCACGGGGGCATGTCTCGCGAGCCTCGGGCACCGCGTCACCTGTGTGGACGTGGACGTGGCGAAAGTGAACCGGCTGTCGGCCGGTCGCGTGGACATCCTCGAACCAGGACTGGCCGAATTGGTCTCCCGCGGACTGGCGAACGGACGGCTGTCGTTCGTGGTCGGCGCGCGGGAAGCCGTTCGCGGTGCGGAGGGCGTGTTCCTCTGCGTGCCGACGCCGATGGGCGCGGGCGGGTCCGCGGACTTGCGCGCGGTGGAGGCGGTGACCGCCGAGATCGGCGACGTGCTGCCGCCCGGCTGCGCGCTGATCACGAAGTCGACGGTGCCGGTCGGCACCGCGAAACGGATCGCCGCGATGGTCGGCCGCGACGACGTGCCGGTGGTGTCCAACCCGGAGTTTCTGCGCGAAGGCACTGCGGTGCAAGACTTTCTGAACCCGGACCGGATCGTGGTCGGGTCGGATTCGCGAGCCGCGGCCGCGTGGGTCGGGCAGCTGTACGGCGATCTCGCCGCCCCGATCGTGGTCGCCGACGCGGCGAGCGCGGAGCTGGTCAAGTACGCGGCGAACTGCTTCCTCGCGCTCAAACTGTCCTATGTGAACTCGATCGCCGAACTGTGCGAACGGCTCGGCGCGGACATCGACCTGGTCACCGAAGGCATGGGCTACGACCGGCGGATCGGCCGCACCTTCCTCAAACCCGGCCCGGGCTGGGGCGGTTCGTGCCTGCCCAAGGACACCAGCGCGCTGGTCAAGGTCGCCGAGTCGGTCGACTACGACTTCCGGATGCTGACCTCGGCGATCGACGAGAACATCGCCCAGCGCGACCGCATTGTGGCGAAGATCGCTGGAGCCTGCGGCGGAACGCTGGCCGGTGCGCGGATTGGCGTGCTGGGCTTGGCGTTCAAGGCGGGCACGAACGATCTGCGCGATTCCCCAGCGCTGGCAGTGTCTTCGGTGCTGGGCGCGCTCGGCGCGGAGATCACCGCGTACGACCCGGCGGTGTCCGGCGGGATCGCCGGGATGACCGTCGTGGACGATCCGTACCAGGTCGCCAAGGACGCGGATGTTGTTGTGGTGCTTACCGAATGGGCTGAGTTCCGCAACCTCGACTGGGTCGCGATCGCGGACGCGATGGAGGGCGACGACGTCGTCGACACCCGCAATCTGCTTGACCCGGGGATGATTCTCGACGCGGGGTTGTCCTGGCAGGGCGTCGGCCGCCCGCGCGCGGCCCGGCGACGGGTTCCGGTTTCCTGATTGGAGATCCGCTTCCGCTGCGCTATGCTTCCCGGCGGCATCGCGTGTCGGTCACCGGCTGGGTGAGACATGGAGGTGCTGGGATGCCTTCTGGAGGCATTGCTTCGTGTCAGTTTCTCTTGAGTTGAATCACCTGATGGTCCCGTCCCGGAACAACCGGGAATCCGCCGAGTTTTTCGCGAACCTGCTTGGCTTCGAGATCGGCGAGGAATGGGGCCCGTTCGTCCCCGTCGAAACCAGCAACGGCGTGCGGCTCGACTTCGCCACGGTCCCGGATGAGGATCGGAAGCTGCAGCACTACTGCTTCCTCATTCCCGAGGACGACTTCGACGCGTTTTTCCTGCGGCTGAAGGAATCTGGGGTCACCTACCACGCCGACCCGATGGGCAAGCAGGTCGGCGAGATCAACCACAACCACGGCGGCCGCGGCGTGTATTTCCTTGATCCGGGCGGCAACGGGATCGAGGTCATCACGCAGCCGTACGAGCCGGAGCGGAAGCGCCCGGCCAGCTGGTAGGTCCTTTGTGGACGGACGGCGGGCGGGTCACAGCGGAAGCGAGGCCCACCCGCCGCCCGCGGCCAGCAAAGTACGCACGCCTTCCGCGTGATCGGCGAACGCGGCCAGATCGGCGTGCAGCAGCGCGGCGCGTTCGGAATCGAGCGGATTCGCGTCGTCGCGCCAGAGTTCGAGCGTCCAGTTGGCGGCCAGGATCATCGAGCGCACCAGCCCCGCGACCGCGGAGTCCGGCTGGTCGTACGCGGCGAGGATTTCGTCGCAGGTGGTGAAGCACCGTTCCAGGCCGCGGACGGCCTCGGCCGGCGTGCCGTCCCAGTCCGGTCCCGGCCAGGCGCACGAGCCCAGGGCGAGCCACAGCTGCCAGCCGACGGTCAGTTCGGCTTCGTCGCGGGGCGTCCAGTGCGCGGCCATCTGTCGAGTGTGCGCCCTGGCGGCCGATTTGCCGCCAGGGCTTTGGGCTATGTCACGTGCGTGGCTGTTCCCACAACCAGAACTCGATGCCCTGGTCGTCGGCACAATCCGCCGATCGGCCGTACGGCTGGTGCTCCACCTCGCCTGCCCGGCCGCCGTGCTCGCGGACCCGGCCGAGAGCGGCCTCGAGGTCGTCGACGGCGAACATCAGCTTCCAGCCGGTCTGCAGTTCCGACCCGCCCCACAGCCCGCCGGGCAGGCCGTGGCCCTCGATGCCCCACGCGGTCGGCAGGCTGCCCTTGCTGAACTGCCAGCCGAGCACCGCGCCGTAGAACGCCTTGGCCCGGGCGTCGTCGGGCACCTGGAAGGTGAAGTACCCGGCCTCGCCGTGCCGATACGTACGCTCCTCCGGCGCCTTCGCGCGCGGCGCGGCCAGCCCGATCATCCACCGCTGGCCGAACGGGTCCCGGATCGCGCCGTGCAGTCCGTGGCCGCGGTCCTCGACCGGCCCCAGCTGCTCCGCGCCCAGTTCCACGGCTCGCTGCACAGCGCGTCGAGGGTCGGGCACCTCGACCCGCATCGTCGTGCCGCTCTGCGGGGCCACGACCAGGCCCATCTCCGGGAACTCGTCGGCCAGCATGAGCACGCTGCCGCCGATGTCCAGTTCGGCGTGCCCGACCCGGCCGTCGTCCATCACGATCGGCTCGGCCCGGCGGCGCGCCCCGAAGACCTCGACGTAGAAGTCGAGGGCGGCACGCGCGTCGGTTACCGCCAGATACGGCGTCAGCGCGCCCACTTCGGCCTGCTGGGACGTGGTTTCGGTGGTGGTCATCTCCGCTCCGTTCAGGATCAGGCGGCGGAGGTCGTCGCGCAGCTGGTCGGCGAAGGCCGGATCCGGGTCGGCCGGAGTCGAGGGCAGTGCGAGCGCGTCGAATGGTTCAGGCATCGCGTCCCTCCTTCTCCTGGTAGCTGCGGCGGAACGCGGTCTTGGCCCGCGTCAGCAACGCCTCCGTCGCGTGGATGGTCCGGCCTAGGTGCGTCGCGACGTCGCGCACCGGAAGGCCGTCGACGTACCGCAAGGTGAGCACCGCCTGATGCGAGACCGACAGCGATCCGAGCACCTGCCGCGCGCGCAGGGCGTCGAGCTGTTCGTCCCACGGGTCCTCGACGTCGCATTCGGCGTCGTGCACGAGCCGCAGCCCGCGCTGTTCCCGTTCGGCGCGCCGCCAGTGGTCGGCCAGTTTGTGCCGGGCCACCCCGATCAGCCAGGGCGTGCTCACCGGTGGTGCGTGGTCCTTGCGGCAAGCGGCGACCGCGCCGAGGAACGTCTCCGAGGTCAGTTCCTCCGCCAGCACGCGGTCGCCGCACCTCGCGAGCAGGTAGCCATAGACCTCCGGCAGGGCCGTCTCGTAGAGGCCGAGCAGCGCGAAGGCCGGGTCTGGCTGCACCCGAGGTTCCGTCACATTCCCATCGTCGTCCGGGAGCGGGGTTTTCCGTCGGTCGAATTTTCTCAGCGCGGGTCGGGCAGTTTCCGTGCCAGCCCGCTCACCAGCAGCGCCAGCGCCGCCAAGATCCCGATGACCAGCACGAACGCGCCCTGGTAACCCATCGCGCCGGGCACGCTCAGACTCGCGAACAGGCTGCCGAGCACCGCCACGCCCAGCGCCAGCGAAGTCTGCTGGGTCGTGGTCAGCACTCCGCCGCCGACTCCGGCCAGGTCCGCGGGCACTCGCGAAAGCACGACCCGGAACAGCGTGCTCATCGCGAGCCCGTTGCCGACGCCGATCAGCACCATCGCCGGGGCCAGCTGCCAGATCGACAGATCGGGCCAGTCCAGCAGCGCGGTCCCGGCGAGCGCGAGCAGGCCGACGGTGAGGATCAGCCCGCCGATCGGCACGATCTTGCGGCCGAACCGGGCGACCAGATGGCTGCTGACCAGCGAGGTCGTGAAGTACGCGACGGCCATTGGGGTCAGCGCCAGTCCAGCTCCGAGCGGGCCGAGGTGCAGGCCGTTCTGCAGGGTCACCGCGTAAACGAACATGAACGACCCGAAGGAGCAAAAGAACGGCACCGCGACGGTCAGGCCGTGCCGCACGCTCGCGGTGCGCAGCAGGGCTGGTGGCAGCAACGGCGTGCCGCCCGAGGCTTCCAGCCTCCGCTCAACCCGCGCGAAGCCGAACGCCGCGAACGGGAAGAGCACCAGCAGCGCGATGCTCCACCACGGCCAGCCGAGCGCACGGCCTTCCATGATTGGGATCAGCAGCGACAGCAGCGAAACGGCCAGCAGCACGGTTCCCCAGCGGTCGACGCCGAGCGGGTTGCTCGCCCGGCTGTCGGGCACCGTGCGACGCGCGAGCAGCAGCCCGATGATCCCGATCGGCACGTTGACCAGGAAGATCGGCCGCCAGCTCAGGTCCCACAGATTGGCGGCCACCAGCGCGCCGCCGAGCAGCTGCCCGACCACGGTGGCGATCCCGCCGGTCGCGCCGAAGAGGCCGATCGCGCGGGAGCGGCGTTCCCCGGTGGTGCCGGCCTGGATGATCGACAGCACCTGCGGCAGCAGCATCGCCGAAGCCGCGCCCTGTGCGACGCGGGCGATGACCAGCGTGCCCGCGTCCGGGGCGACCCCGCAGGCCAGCGAGGTGAGCGTGAACAACGTGAGCCCGAGCAGGAAGAGCTTGCGGCGGCCGAAGGTGTCGCCGAGCCGCCCGCCGAGCACGAGCAGCACCGCGTACGCGATGCCGTAGCCGGCGACGACGAGTTCGAGCGTCGCGGTGGAGGCGTGCAGGTCGGCATCGATCGTGGGCAGGGCGACGTTGACGATGAAGAAGTCGATGATCGGCAGCGCTGCCCCCAGCAGCACGGTGATCAAGCCGGCGGACGTGAGTCCCGTTCTCGCCGGCGTCCCGACAGCGGCGGTGGCCGACGTCGGGGCGGAGGTGGTAGTCGTCATGAGTACTACGTTCCGCCGCCGCACACCCTGGTACCAGGTGTGCTTTTATCCTGGTACTGGAACTACCTGGTAACAGGGTCGACGCTGTGCTTACCTGGTAGTCGTGACCACTGGCATCGAAGACCGCCTGCGCCGGACCGAGCTGGGCGAGTTCCTCCGCAACCGGCGCGGCCGGATCACGCCCGAGCAGGTCGGCCTGCCGGTCGGCGGGCGGCGGCGCACCCCAGGGCTGCGCCGCGAGGAGGTCGCGCAGCTCGCCGGGGTCGGAGTCACCTGGTACACGTGGCTCGAACAGGGCCGCGACATCAACGCGTCCGAGCAGGTGCTCAGCGCGATCTCCCGCACGCTCCGCCTCGATCCGCACGAGCACGTGCACCTGTTCACTCTGGCCGGAGCGCCGGAGCCGGTCACCGAGAAGAAGAACTGCTCCGCGATCACGCCGTCGATGGACGACATGATGACCCAGCTGGAGCCGTTCCCGGTCGCGGTCCGCAACGCGCGCTTCGACGTGATCGGCCACAACGCCGGTTACGACTGGCTGATGGGCGGCGTCGACGCGATCCCGTACGAGGAACGCAACACGCTCGTCCAGTGCCTGCTCAACCCGGAGTGGAGGAAGCGGATGGTCGACTGGGAGCAGAACGTGCCGCGGATGGTCTCGTCCTTCCGCGCCGCGATGGCCGAGCACATGGGCGAGCCCGGCTGGAAGTCGCTGGTCAAACGGCTGCGGGCGGAGTCGCCGTGCTTCGCGGAGCTGTGGGACCGCCACGACGTGAACACCGAGCAGGCCAAGACCAAGCGGTACCTGCATCCGGAGGCGGGCCTGCTGACGTTCGACTTCACCTACCTCTACGCCGGCCGCCGCTCGGAAATCCGGATGTCGGTCTACACCCCGGGCAACACCGAGACCCTGGAGAAGCTGCGCGAGTTCGTGCCTGTGACCGGATAGCGCAGGTGCGTCACGCCCTCGCCGACGGTGACGTCCGGCGTAC
Source organism: Amycolatopsis sp. WGS_07 (assembly GCF_045278895.1). Classification (NCBI taxonomy): domain Bacteria; kingdom Bacillati; phylum Actinomycetota; class Actinomycetes; order Pseudonocardiales; family Pseudonocardiaceae; genus Amycolatopsis; species Amycolatopsis sp. WGS_07. Next base: position 2,982,144 of record NZ_CP136053.1, read on the forward strand.
CGAGGCGCACCGGGTCGAGCCCGAACTCGCCGAAGAGCGGCACTCCGCCGCCGAGCAGCACCGGCACCAGATCAATCCGCACCGCGTCGAGAAGCCCGGCTGCCAGGCATTGCCGGGCCATCTCGCCCGCGTTCACGCCGACGTCGCGGCCGTCGGCCAGTTCCTTCGCGCGTGCCACCGCGACCTCGATGCCCTCGGTGACGAATGTGAACGGCGAGTCCTCCCATCCGGCAGGCGCTCGATGCGTCACCACGACCACTGGTCCGCCGAACGGATGCATCCCGCCCCACCCCGAGGTCAGGTCGAACAGCCGTCTTCCGACGAGCAGCGCCCCGGTCGATTCCAGCTGCGCGTGCAGCACCTCGGCGCTCGCCGGGGACATGCGCAGCACGCGATCCGGCTGCGCGGTCGGCACCTCCTCGGAACCGCCGCCCATCCAGCCGAAGAGCAGATCGAACCCCGATTCGCCCGGTCCCGCCACGAAACCGTCCAGCGACATGCTCGCCCCGGCCACTACCTCGCCCATCACCGTCTCCGTTTCCGTCGTTTGCCCAGTGAACGGAGCCGGACGAGCGTTCTCGACATACCGCGCCGCGCGTAGCCCGATCCCACGCTCCACGACGGACGCGCCGCACGCGGTTCCCCGGTAGTTTTCGCACCATGTACTGGTGGCGGGCGCAGAACCCGTGGTTCGGGCGGGTGTTCCGGACCCTCGTCGTGCTCGCCTTCGTGCTCGGCGGCTCCAGTGCGTCCGGCCGCTGGCAGCACGCCGAGCATCCGCTGAGCCCGCTCGGTGCCGCCTGGCTGGCCGCGACCGTGCTGACGCTGCTGCTTGTCCACCGGTATCCGCTGCCGCTGTTCGTCCTCACCGCGGCCTCGGCCTACGCCTACTACCTGTCGCCGGAACCGGGCGGGCCGGTGATCCTCGTCCCGACCATCGCGCTGTTCGTCCTGACCCGGCACAAGGGTCCGGTGGTCGCCGGAAGCACCGGCGCGGCGGTGCTCGTGGCGGCGTACGTGACCCACATCGTCGTCGCGCAAACGTTTGCGATCAGTGCTTGGGCGTTGTTCGCCGTGGTCTGGATGGTCGCCGTGATCGGCATCGCGACCGCGGTGCGGTTCCAGTTCGCGGCCGTCGCCGCCCGGCGCGAGCAGGCCGACGAGCATCGGCACCGGATGGCTGAGCAGGAGCGGCTTCGCATCGCCCGCGAGGTGCACGACGTCGTCGCGCACAGTCTCGCGATGATCAACGTCCAGGCCGGCGTCGCCGCGCATGTCGCGGATCGGCGGCCCGAACAGGCGAAAGAGGCGCTGCTGAACATCAAGGCGGCCAGCGCGTCCGCGCTCAACGACCTCCGCGCGACGCTCGCGGTGCTGCGTTCCGGCGAGAACCGCGCGCCCGCGCCGAGCCTCGCGCAGGTCGACGAGCTGCTCGACCACGCGCGCACCGCCGGGCTGGAAGTCGAGCTGCACGGCGAAGCCGGTGAGCTGCCCGCCCCGGTGGACGGCGCGGCGTACCGGATCCTGCAGGAATCGCTCACCAACGTCGTCCGGCACGCCGACGGGGCACAGCGCGTCGAGGTCCGTTTCGAGCGCAAGCCGGGCACGCTGGTCCTGACCGTGCGCGACGACGGCCGCGGCACCGTCCAGCCGACGCCCGGCCACGGCCTGCGCGGCATGCGGGAACGCGCGACGGCGCTCGGCGGCAGCGTCGAGGCGAGCGTCACTGGGCAGGGTTTCCAGGTGCGGGCGGAACTGCCCGTGGAGGGGGAGAAATGACCATCCGCGTCGTACTGGCCGACGACCAGGCCCTGGTCCGCGCCGGATTCCGGCTGCTGCTGGACACCGAGGACGGTTTCGAGGTGGCCGGTGAGGCGAGCGACGGCGAGCAGGCCGTCGCGCAGGCGGTCGAGCACCGGCCGGACATCGTGGTGATGGACATCCGGATGCCCGGCACCGATGGGCTCGAAGCGACCCGCCGGATCACCTCGCATCCCGACCTCGCCGGGGTAAAAGTGCTGGTACTGACCACCTTCGACGTCGACGAGTACGTCTACGAAGCACTCCGCGCCGGGGCCAGCGGCTTCCTGCTGAAGGACACCGAACCGGTCGAACTGCTGCACGCGCTGCGCGTCGTCGCGGCAGGGGAGGCCCTGCTCGCGCCGACCGTCACGCGCCGGTTGATCGCCGAGATCGTCGGACGGCCGGAGCACCGGCGGATCGACACCTCGGCCGTGCAGGAGGTGACCGAACGCGAACGCGAGGTGCTGGCGCTGGTCGCGGGCGGCTTGTCGAACGACGAAATCGCCGCCCACCTGGTGATCTCCGCCGCGACAGCGCGGACGCACGTCAGCCGCATCATGACCAAGATCGGCGCGCGCGACCGGGCGCAGCTGGTGGTGCTGGCCTACGAATCCGGCCTCGTCACCCCGCGTCGCGGCTCGCACGAGTGAGCTAAGCCGGGAGTGTGAGTTAGGCCGTGTCGGTGAACGCCCTCCCACCTTCGCACGCCCTACAGGCAGAGCATCACTCAGCGAGGGGTGTGGCGGAAGGAGTTCCGGTGGCGTGGGAAATCGTCCTGGTCGCCGCGCTGGGCCTGGTTTTCCTGGTCCGGCTGGTAGCGCAGCTCCGGCGGAGCTGACGGCCGACGGCGCGGCGGCATCGCCCGGCGCACCGGCGGTTCGGCGGTGCGGTCGACGCCCGATTCGGCGGGACGCGCCCGGTGCGCGCCGCCATTAGAACGCATCGCTCGCGGCTGCTCGTCGCCATTCGCGCGAGGCATGCGTGGCTGCTCGCCGCGCGGGGCGTCGTTCGGCGGCGGAGTGCCGTTCCTCGGCATCCGCCCGTTCGGCTGCGGACGCGGCCGAGGTGCCGGACGGCGCGGCGGCCTCGGATCGGCGGGCACCTTCGGGATCTCGATGGTCACCTCGGCGGCGTCCACGAGCTGCGTGGCTTCCCCCGGCGTTTCGACCGGCGGCTCGACCGGAGGTTCCGGCTTCTCCGGCTCGGGCGGAGTCGGCTTCTGCCGATGCGACAACCGCCGCGCCAGCGAATGGCTCGGCCGCTCCACGAACCGGTAGCTCACCTCGACCACCCCGAACACCGCCGGGATCACGATCAGCAGTGCGATCGGCAGCGGCACCGCCGGGCGCAGCAGCTGCAGCAGCACGAACGTGACCAGCATGTGCAGCAGGTAGATCGAGTAGCTGCGCTCGGACAGCATGGTCCAGACCTTGCGCTGCTTCAGCCGGTCCTCGGCGAACATGCCCATCAGGAAGCAGGCGACGGCGAAGGCCAGCGCGAGGTTGTACGAGCTGTCCACGCGGCCGACGTTGATGATGTCCGCCAGCACGTACAGCGACCACGCGCAGCCGCCGTACAGCGCGCCGGTCCAGAGCGGGATCTTCTTCTTGGTCGTCGCCCAGATGACCTGGCCGATCACCATGGCGGGCAGGTACGAGACGTTCACCGCGAACAGCGACCACGACGGTCCCAGCTGCGAGCGGCTCATCATCACCACGAAGATGAACGTCAGCTCCACCGCGATCCCGAGCCACACCCACCGGCGCAGCAGCGGCAGCACCGCCATCAGCAGCACGTAGAAGATGACCTCGACGATCATCGTCCAGGCCACCGGCACCAGCACGACCTGCGGGAAAATCAGGTAGTTGACCAGCGCGGTGTTGGTGAAGACGGTGAGTGGGTTGAGCGTCTGCGCCTGCCCGGTCGACGGCGGGTGCAGGTTCACCAGCAGCAGGAACACCGTCAGCAGCACCACGAACAGCATCGGCGCGTACACCCGGATGAACCGGTTGAGCGCGAAGCGTCCCGGCCCCTGGCGCAGCGCGATCGGCGTCACGACGAAACCGCTGACCAGGAAGAAGAACGGCACGGCGATCTGCCCGATGCCCTGCTTCGACATGTGCATCGGGTCGCTCGTGAGCGCCTCGATGAAATCGGCGTACGGGGCGTTCTCGTTCTTCGCGATGATCCACGGATGGACGATGTGGCTGTAGAAGACCAGCAGCGCGCCTAGACCGCGGCCGATGTCGATGAAGACGATCCGGGTCTTCTTCGGCGTCGCGGACGAGGGGTCGGCCAGGGCAGCGGAATTCGGCTCGGCCAGCGTGATCACCCCCGTCTTCCGCTACCGACAACCTCGTGAAGGTTACCGCCTCTCCGGCGGGCCACGGACGTACTCCCCGCATTTGGCGGAGACAAGGGGATAATTCACAAAACCCGGTCTGGCCTCGGATTATGTGGTTGCCAGGTACGATCAGGCAGGAATTCGTCCGGTTTTGCGCGAGTGAGTTCAGGAGTTCGGGGAGCGTGCAGCAGTCCAGTCTCGACGGCGCCGTCGAGCGTTCACCGACCCTGCGTGCCGCGTTCCGCCAGGCCGCCCCCGCGATCAGCCTCTACCTGCTGTTTCAGGTCCTCGCGTTCGGCGTGCTGTGGATGATGAGCTGGAAGGCCGACGTGTCGCCGGGCCGGTTCATCGACAATTTCGACGCCAACTGGTTCCTGTCGGTCGCGCAGCACGGCTACGACCAGCCGGTCACGCTCGGCGCCGACGGGCTGCCCGGCGAGAACAGCCTGGTGTTCTTCCCGCTGTATCCGGCGATGGTGGCTCTTCTCACCCTGGTCGGCATCCCGCCGCTCGGGGCCGGGATGACGATCTCGCTGCTGGCCGGATGCGCGGCCGCGTGGGGTCTGTTCGTGCTGGGCCGCGACCTGGCCGGACCGCGGGTGGGCCTGCTGGTCGCCGTGCTGTGGTCGATCGGGCCGGGCTCGACGGCGCTGCATCTGGCGTACTCGGAATCGCTGCTGATGGCGCTCGTGTCCTGGACGTTCGTGATGCTCGCGCGCCGGGAATGGCTGGTCGCGGGCGGGTTCGCGGTGCTCGCCGGGCTGACCAGGGCGAGTTCGGGAGCCCTGATCGCCGCGGTCGGCATCGCCGCGCTCGTCGCGGTTTTCCAGCGCCGCGACGGCTGGCGGCCGTGGGTCGGCGGGCTGATCGCGCCGCTCGGCCTGCTGGGCTATCTCGGCTACGTCTGGATCCAGACCGGCCGCCCGGACGGCTGGTTCTGGCTGCAGAACGCGTGGCAGATGCACTTCGACTTCGGCGTCTTCACCTGGACCCAGGTCCGCGACGGCCTCACCTCGGACCACGCCAGCTGGATCACCGTGACCGCGCTCGTCGTGCTCGCCGCGGTGGTGCTGCAGTTCTGGACGTGGGCCACGCGGCTGCCGTTGCCGTGGCAGATCTACGGCACGCTCACCGTGGTGATCGCGCTGTGCTCCTCGAACTTCTTCCAGTCCCGCGCGCGCTTCCTGCTGCCGGCGTTCGTGCTGACCGTGCCGGTCGCGCTCATGCTGGCGAAGCTGCCGAACCGGGTACTGGCGGTGCTGCTGCCGGTGATCACCATCGGAAGTGCCTGGTACGGCGCGTTCCTGCTGACCATCGCGCACGTGGCGCCCTGAGGCACCACGTGCGCGATCAGCTCAGGGCGCCAGCCAGAGGGTGACGAATTCCTTCTCGTCCGCCTTGGCCGCGGCGATGATCGCCGGGTCGTCCAGCACCTTGTCGGCCGGACCGTCGTCGGTGACCACCTTCGGCGTGTAGCCGAGCGAGCGGTACCCGGCGAGCACGGCGGCCGGGTCGTCGCCCAGTTCGGTGATCGCGCCCGGGTCGAATTCGCAGACGACGTGCGGCTGGTCGCGGCGCAGCACCTCGGCCAGCCCCGCCAGCGCACGGTGGTCGCGGCCCTGCAGGTCGACCTTCACCAGGCCGATCCGCTGCTCGGTCACCTCGGGCACGGAGTCCAGCCGGACCGCCGGGACCTCGACGCCGGAGCCGTCCGTGGTGACGCGGTTGTCGCCGCTGTTGCCCGGGGTCGCCTGCGCCAGGTGCACGGTGCCGGGCTCGTCCCACGCGGCCGACTCGACCACGGTGACCAGCTCACCCGCCGCGGCGGGCAGGTTGACCTCGACGTTGCGGCGCAGGTACGCGGCGTTGACCGGGTCGGCCTCCACCGCGATCACCCTGGTCACCTCCGGCGTAGCCCGCAGCAGCCGCAGCGTGTGGTAGCCGACGTGCGCGCCGACGTCGAGGAACGCGCCCTTGGCCAGCGACGCCATCAGCTCGGCCTCGCTGTCCTCCCAGGACCGGTGGAACAGGATCCAGGGCAGCATGACCTCGTCGATCGGCATCAGCAGCGCGCCGACGTCGCACTGGACGACGTCCGCGCCACGCGGCACCGGAGCGTGCCGGAGCCGGGCGGCGTCCCGCATCGCGCTGACATCGAGGGTCACCCGCTGGATGGCCTTCTCGTCGGCGTCGAGCCGTTCGTCGCGGCTCGCGAACATCTTGTGCACGGTGCCCGCCGCGGTTTCGACCTGCGCGCCGACGCCGTCGTAGCCCTCGGCCAGCTTCGCCACGTCCGCTTCGAGATTGCGCAGCGCGAGGTCCGTTTCCGGGGCCTGCCGGCGCAGTTCGTTGACCGTGCCGCGCAACGCTTCGAGCCGTTCGCCGAGCGTGCGCGTGGACAGCGCGGCGCGGCGGGATTCGTCGATGCTGCGTTCCAGGCCTTCGATCCGGTCCAGCAACCGCCGGTTGCTTTCCTCGGTGGCCGCGAGCAGCGCGCTCATCACGTGCCGCTGATGCACGTCGTAGTGGTCGATCGCGCGCAGCACGGCCTTGCGCAGCGCGGGCGCGAGCGGCAGCCGCGACGGCGTGTCCGCTTCCGGACGCCAGCGCAACGCCTCGGTCGCCTGCTGCAGCGGGCTGAGCGGGTGCTCCGGTGGCGGTGCCGCGGCGCGCTGCCGCTCCTGCCACGTCTCGTGCGCCTGCTCCAGCTCACGCCGCATCCACTCGGCCGCGGTCGCCATCGACCGCTCGCGCAGGATGACCTCCCGCGCGCGCTTGCCGCGGGCGATCGCCTCGGCCGGGTCGTCGGCGATCCGCACCATCGCGGCCGCGGCGGCGTCGAGATCGGGCTCCGCCCAGACCGCGTCGGCGTGGTACGGGTAGTTGCCCTCGCCGACCGGAACCAGCCGGTACGGGATCGGCCAGCCCGTGGACGCGTCGAGGAATTCGGTGGTGCTGGAGTAATCCGTCGAGATCACCGGCATCGCGCGCGCCATCGCCTCGGCGACGGTGAGCCCGAAACCCTCGCTGCGGTGCAGCGAAACGTACGCGGTGCTGGTCTCGTACAGCTCGTGCAGCTCAGTGACGCTGAGGTAGCGCTCGATCAGTTCGATCCGGTCGTCGCCGCGAACCGCCGCGCGCAGCCGTTCGGCCGCCTGCGGGTGCAGCTTCGAGTTGATCGCCTTGACGGTGAGCCGGACGTCGTCCCGGCCGGGGAACGCCCGCTGGAACGCAACGACTGCGCCCCAAGGGTTTTTGCGTTCCGCGACGCTGTTGAAGTCGAAGGCGAAGAGGAACCGAACCGGCTCGCCCTTGTCCCGCGCGGGCGGAGACGGCTCGCCCGGATCGCGCACCGGCACCGGGATCGTCTTGACCGGGATCGTCGAATGCGCGGCGAACGCCCGGCGGCAGAAGTCGCTGACCGTCCAGATCTCGTCGAGCATCCCGAACGCTTCGTGCTGCCACTGCGGGAAATCCTCGAGTTCCCACGCCCACAGCCCGATCCGGTAGCGCCCGGCGCCGACCTCGGGGTGGTTGGTGAGGATCGTGCGGGTCTGGTCCGCGTTCACCGCGAACACGCTGACCGGGAACCGCGGGTCGCCGACCGTCGCCGGCCGCTCGATCCCGGTGCGGTTCGAGACCGCCTTCTCCTCCAGCACCGTGACCACCGGCACGCCGCCGGTCTCGATCGCCTCGAGCACGATCCGGCCCATCTCGCCGAGCCCCAGCTCAGCGGTCAGGTAACCGAGCAGGTTCACGCCGAACTCGTCGTGCGGCGGACGCGTGGCGACCGGTTCGGACGGCAGCGCCCACTCCGGCAGCCCGGCCTCGGCGACGCCGGACCCGGCGCACCAGTGCCGGAAACCGTCGGCGTCGTCGCCGTAGGGATGCGGGAACGCCATCTGCAGGTCGATCCGCGACGCCCAGATCGCGTGCGTCAGCCGGTTCAACCCGGCCGCGGCCTGGCCCTGGTCCTCCGGGGTCGCGAGCCATTCGCGCAGCGCGAGCCCGCCGTCCTCGGCGTACGCGTGCGGCGGCGCGGGCTTCTTCTTGCGCTCGGACTTGATCCAGCCCTCGCGGAAGACGCGCCGGGCGAGCTTCGGCACCGGCGTGCCGTCGCGGAAGTCCTTGAAGCCGTACGGAATCGAGTCGAGCGACTCGGCGTACCCCGCTTCGCGCAGCTTCGTGCCGTACGAGTCACAGATGGCGCGAAGGTCGTCGTTGTGCGACAGCAGCACGCGAGGCTTGCGCGCGCAGTGGAAGCTGAGCAGCCACGGCTTCTCCGGCCGATAGCCGCTGAAGTGGAAGAAGCGCAGCTTCGCGCCGCCGGCGGTCAGGTTGCCGTCCTCGTCGCGGCCGATCGGACGCTCGTGGAGGTTCCAGTACGCGACGTCGAATCCGGGGTCGGTGACGACGTGGTGCCGGAACAGCGACGGCACCTGGTCGACCCAGCGCTGGTCGGTGAACAGCTGCTGCTCGGGCGCGACGATCGCGTCGTGGCGCAGCCTGCCCGCCCAGAAGTCGAGGAACGGCCCGGCGCCGCGGCCGACGCCGATGAAGCCGAGGTTGAACATGCCGGTGCCCATGATCACCGCGTCGTCCGGCTCCATGCCGTCCTGCGGCAACGGGGTCAGGAAGTGCGGCGCGAGCACGATGTCGTGCTCCTTGGCGAGTTCGGCGACCTCGGGGATCGGCGCGAACAGCTCGATGTCCGGATCGAGGTAGATCGCGGCCTCGGACTCTTTCAGCAGCTCGCGCAGCAGGTACGGCTTGACCGACGTGGCGAGTTCGGTGACCGAGTACGCGGTCGCCATCCGCAGGTAGTCGTCCTCGTCGATGCCGAACGCGGCCGGGCCGACGACGGTGAGTCCGTCGCCGGCCCGGTCCGACTGGTCGCGCGGGGCGTCGATGACCGCGATGACGAAGCGGCCGCCCGGATGGTGCTCGAGGTACGAGCGGGCCAGCACGCGCGCGGCTGGCACATAGTTGCGGGCGACGATCGTGCAGGCGGTGGTCCCGGGCTCAGGCATCGGCGGTCAGAACCGTGAGCTGCTGGTTCAGTGCGGTGGTGAAGTCGGTCTTCGTCTGGGCGGCGGCCTTGCCGGACACCTCGACGCGGACGATCACGTTGCCGTGCGCGTAGTGCCCGCGCGCCTGGGCCGACTGGCCTTCCTTCGCGTCGATCGACGTGGCGTACACGCCGTTCGGGGCGGTGGTGTCGCGCTTGGCCCCGTTCGTGACCTGGACCTCCATCAGCTTCTCGGCCGCGGTCTTCGCCGCGGTCGGGCTGCTGGCCTGGGTCAGGAAGAGCGTGATCAGGTTGCCGTCGTCCAGGTGGTACACGACGAACTTGACCTTCGACGCGCCCGCTGACTGGTAGGCGCTCAGCTCCTGCGGGTTCAGGTACTGCAGCGTGTCGACCTGCGAGAACGACGTGATGTCGTCGTGCGTCTCGGCCTTGCCCGGCATGTTCGCGACGCCGAGCGGGTCCGGCGGCTTCGGCGCCGCCGACGAGCTGTGCTGCGCGGTGGTCTGCTCGGTGCCGCCGCCTCCGCTGTCGCGGCCCCACAGCCAGTACGCGCCGAACGCGATGCCGGCCAGCACGACCACGGCGCCGACGATCGCGCCGATCTTCTTGCCGTTGCTCTTCTTCGGCTTGTCGCTGAAGTACTCCGGACCCTGGCGGACCCATTCGGAGTCGCCCCCGGACGGGCCGAGCGGAGGCAGATCGCCGCCGCCCCACGGCGGGGTCTGGTCGCTTTCGGCCGCGTTCCACGGCTGCTGCTGCGGGAAGCCCCCGGGCGGCGAGGACGGCGTGCCCTGCGGGAACCCGCCGGGCGGGGAGTAGTGCGCCTGCGGCTGGTGCTGCTGCGGCTGCACCACCTGGGTGCGCTCGGGACCAGCGTCCGCGGGCGGCTGCTGCTGTTGCTGCTGCCACGACTGCACGACCTGGGTGCGCTCCGCGCCGCCGTCGGCGGGCGGCTGCTGAGCCTGCGGGGCCTGCGGCTGCTGCTGCGGCACTCCGCCGGGCGGGCTGACCGGGGCGATCACCTGGGTCGAGTCCGCGCTCTGGCTCGGCGGCGGCGGGGCGGGCTGATCCTGCTGGCCCACGGCCGAGGACAGCACCTGATCACGCCGGATGCGATAGTCGTCCGCGGAGAGGCGCCCTGACGCGAGCTCCTCGTCCAGCCGGCGCAGCTCCTCCTGCCAGGACACCAGGGCCCCCCTTATCTGTCGGCATGGCGACGGGTCAATGCGTCGGCACTACCCGATTGTGGTGTGACGACGTGGACATTGTGCACGGGTCCGACCCCACGTGACCTGGCGGGTCGCCTTCCGAGCCGGGGTGAGTTCAGCTGGCGGGCAGCGCGGCCGCGACCTTCGCGCGGATCTCTTCCATCCGCGACCGCAGCGCCGCCGGATCCTGGCCGACCGGGCCCGACACGCCGATGCCGATCGACACCCCGCCCGAGGTGTACCAGAAGGCCAGCACGCGTCCGGCCGGGCTGCTCGCGCCATAGAGCAGGTCGGTGGCCGCCGGGCCGAGCGGGCTGCTGTCGAACCCGCCGGTGACGAGGTTCTGCCGCAGCCCCTGGACGAGCTGACCCGCCTGTGCCTTGGACGGCGTCGGGACGGCGATGAGCGTCGTGCCGCCTTCGGGCGCGGCGTAGGCGTGGTAGACGAGCTGGTCCGCGCCCGCCGCGCGCATGAGGTTCGCGTCGGCGTCGGAGACGGCCTTGGCCTGGACCGCCTTGTCCAGCGCCATGGTCGAGTTCTCCGGGCTCGCCGTCCCCGGCAGCGTGGGCAGCTTGTCTTCGAGCGAGGGCGGCTGGGTGTTCGGCGTGGACGACGCGGGCGGCGGCGAGGCCGTGCCGGACGTGTCGTCCTTGTTGCCGATGAACCAGATGACGCCGACGACCAGCGCCAGCACCACGAGCACGGCCAGCGACAGGAACAGCCAGGTCGGCTTCGACCCGCGCGGTTTGGCGTCGTCCTCCCAGAGCCGGCGCGGCTCCGGCTGCCCGCCGTTGGCCGGGACCGCTCCGAAGACCGCGGTGGGCCGGTCGTCGGCCGGGCTGGGCGCGGTCGTCGGCCGATCGGTGGAGAACGGGGTGCCCGGGGTGTGGGAGAACGCGGGCTGGGTCTTCTCCGCCGACGGGACCGTCGCCCCGGAGTTCAGGAACGACTCGACCGCGGGCGGTTCCGGCGCGGGCATCGCCGGGTTGGTGCTGGCCCATCCGACGACCGGCTGCTGCTGTTGCTGCTGACCAGGGGTATTCCACTGCACGGGAGCGACACCGGGCCACGTTCCCGGCTGCGCGGGCATCTGCTGCTGGGGCTGGTGCGGTGCGGCCGGGTTGGGGTTTGGCGGTGGCGTGGCCGGGCTCGGTTGCTGGGCGAAGAACGGGGGCGCTGAGCTGGTCGCCGGGGGTGCCGGGGTGGCGGGAGCCGCCTGACTGGGCGTGGAAGGGGCGGCGGGGTTGGTCGTGGCGGAGGCCGCCGGGCTGGCGGCGGAAGAGGCTGCCGAACTGGTCGTGGAGGAGGCTGCCTCGCTGGTGGTGGAGGTTGCCTCACCGGCTGCGGAGGCCGCGGCGGGACTGGTGGCGGACCCTGCCGGGTTGGCCGCAGCGGAAGTCGCCGCGCCGCCGGACTGAGCCGAGCCGGTGCGGTCCGATCCCACCCGCTGGGTGGCCGCCGCATCCCCGGAGCCGGGCTCCGCGATCGCCGCGACGTCCTGCGGAGCGCTCGCCGCCGGGCTGCTCCAGGTGGGTGACCCGCCGTTCGAGGGCGCGTCCTGCCGCAACGGCGACGCCACTGGCGAAGCCGCCCCGCCGCCCGACGCCTCGGCGAGCAGTTCGTCGCGCTGGCGGCGGTGTTCGGCGTGGCCCAGGCGGCCGGCGGCCAACTCGGCGTCCAACCGCCGGAGTTCTTCCTGCCAGCTCATCACGCAACCCCCTGTCACCGGTTCGGGCGACAGTGTTCCATGCGTCCCGGCTCCGTGGGGCTCAGGCGCACAAGATCAGCCGAGATCAGCGGCTCGTAGGGGAAACGGCGTCCGTACGATCGGGAGCATGTCCTCCGCGCGCGGTGCGCTCGCCGCCCTGGCCGTGGATCGGCTCGCCGGTCTCGACATCACCGCTGCCGAACTCGTCGAGGCCGGGGCGCGGGCCGTCAGCGAGGGCCTCGACGCGCCGTCCCTGCCCGAACTGGCCGCCCTCGACCACCGGAATCACCAGGCGGTCTCCGACGCCTTTTCGCACGTCGTGGAGGAGTTGGGCATCGAGCTTCCGGCCGATGCCACGGCCGCCCAATGGCAACTGCTCGGCGAACATCTCGGCGAAATGGTGCGCGGCGACGTCCCGCTCGCCGAAGCCGCGAAGGGCGTCAAAGCCTTCGACGGGCGGCTCGGCCACCCCGCCGCGCTCGCCGAACTTCGCCAGTGGCTGGCGATGCTCGCGACCTGGATTCCGACCGACGTCACGCCGGTCAGCTACTGCGAGCAACAGGTTCTGCAGCAGGCGCGCGCGGTACTGGCCGGTCCATGGCCGCCGGTCACCCGTTGAGCGGCAAAAACTGTCGTACATATGTTCTAAAATTGGCCGTGTACTGGGGAAACCATCCACCGGAAGGCGGCCGCCCATGACTGCTCCCAAGCCCGCTTACGTCACGCTGCCCACGTTCGTCGGATACAGCGCCAGCAAGGGCCCGTCGCGTTCGTCGTTCGTGCGCAGGCAGCGCCGGCTGTACGAGGACCCGGCGCGGGCGGCGTTCAACTACTACCGGCGCGCGGCGAACGCGGTCCGGGCCGGCCGGGCGGCGCGGCAGGACGAGGTCGCCATGCGCGCGCTGGTCAACAACGCCGACGAGCGCACCCGTCCGCACTACGCGGCCATCGCCGAGGGCTGGCTGCGCTACCTCGGCCGCCGGGATCCGAAGCTGATCGAGGTCGGGCGGGCGAAGTTCGCGCTCGGCGAGCTGGAAATCGGCATCAGCCCACAGCTCGGGCTGCGGAAATCGAACGGCCGCCGGTATGCCACCTGGCTGTACTTCAAGGAGGAGCCGCTCACCCGGGACGCCGCGCAGCTCGCGTTGTGGCTGCTCACCGAGGGCATGCCGGATCTGCTGCCGGGCGGTGAGGCGCTGGTCGTGGACGTGCGCCGGGCGAAGGAGTTCACCCTGTCCGCGCGGGACCGGGAGCGGCTGCGGCCGTGGGCGGCCAGCGAGGCGTCGGCGTTCGTCACGCTGTGGCGCGCCGCATAACGGCTGCGTGCATGACCGGCGGGCCGGTCGGGTAAAGGTAGCTGCGGACCGGGTCGTGGTTCCCGGTCCGCAGGCCACCCGGTCGAGTGACAGCTTCGCGCTCGGCTCCCGTGGACTGGACAATCCCGGCCCCGGACACGAAGCTTTCGGCAGTTTCGAGCCCGGTCGATGACTTCGAGGTCGACAAGTGAACGCTGCTGCAGCCTGGGAGCCGCTCTCGCGAGTGGCCGACGAGCCCGCTTGGTATTGGGTGCACGACAAGCTCAGGTTCTGGCCGAGCACCTTCGCGCACGATTGGCCGGGCTTCCATGAGCCGCGCCCGTCGGCCGCCTGGGATCTCTCCACCGGCGAGTACGACCGTGCCTCGGCCGAGTTCCGCCTCGGCCCGTACGCGGTGGAGGAGCACGACGTCGCCCGCGCGGTGCTGGCCGCGCTGAAGGAAACGACCGCCGAGGACGAGTGGCTGTGGGTGCTGCACTGGCAGCACCAGTCGTTCAAGTTCTGGCCGCACCGCATGCGGCCGGACGCGCCCTGGCTGGTGTCGGTCTTCCCGCGCGGCGACTACCACCTGTTCCTCGCCGCGGACTTCAGCTACGGCACCCTCGGCCACCCGTGGGAGCGCACCCTGTGCGTCTTCGGGGACAAACTGCTCCCGGCGGTCGAAAAGCACGCCGACGGCATCCTCACGAACCAGCTGCGCCGGGACGGCCAGCCCTCTGCGCTGACCCGCTGAGCAGTGCCGCTGCTACCGTCTCGCACGTGTTCGAATACCACGGCTGGGTGACCATCGCCGCCACCGCAACGGGCGACGACGACGCGGCTTTGCTGCAGCGGCTGGTCGAGCGCGTCAACCGGTCGTTGCGCGACGCGGGCATGCTGGATTTGGTGGATCTGCGGTGGAGCGCCGGGCTGCCGATGCTCCACCTGGGTGGTCTGGACAAGCACGGCGGCGCGATCGGACCGCAGCTGCTGGAAACGTTCGCGCGGGTCGGCGAACTGGCCCCCGGTTCCTACGGCCTGCTGCACGTGTGGGACGACCAGGACCCCGAACACGACAACGACTTCCGCGTGTACCGGATGGCCCGCGGTCAGGTCACCGACCACAGCGATCCGCATTTGTCGCCCGTCGCGCCGACCGCGCTGGACGGCTACGAGTTGTGAGCCCCTGCCCGGCTGCGGACAGGGGCTCAACAGCTCAGCGCGGCGGGGTTTGCGGCCGGTTGCCGGGTTCCTGCCGCGGCGGTTTCTGGTCAGTGCCGGGGAATTTCGGCGCGGGCAGGTGCGCGGCCTCGTAGCGGGAGAGCGTCAGCGGCCCGGAGGTGTCGGGCAGCGCCGGCGGCTTGGCCTTGGTGTCGCGGAACCGGAACGCCGAGGTCAGGTCGCCGAAGGTGGAACGCCGCCAGTCGGAGATGTTGGGCTCGGCCACGCCGGTGACCTTCTCCAGGAACTGCAGGGTCGACGTGTGGTCGAAGCGTTCGGTCGCGACCCAGCCGCCCGCGGTCCACGGCGACACGATGATGCACGGCACCCGATAACCGGCCCCGACGGACAGCCCGTTGCCCTTGGTGCCGCCGGGCGAGGTCTTGGTGACGAACTCGTGCGGCGTCCCGGGTTTCGGGATGGGCGGGATGACGTGGTCGAAGAGGCCGTCGTTCTCGTCGTAGTTGAGGATGAACGCGGTTTTGGCCCAGACGTCCGGGTTGGAGGCGATCGCGTCGATCTTGGACGCGACGAAAGCCGCGCCTTCGGCAGGCGTGTAGTCCGGATGCTCGGACGCGGTCGAAGTGCAGATGATCCACGAGACGGTGGGCAGTTTGTCGTTGCGCGCGTCGTACTCGAACTGGCCCTCCGGCCGGTGGGTCGTGCCGTTGACGACGAGCGGTGAGTCCGCGTCGGCGTTCTTGAAGTTCGCGAAGTTCTCGAGCATGTTGCAGCCGTAGGTGTCGCTCTGCTCGTACACCTTCCAGCTCACGCCCGCTGCCTGAAGCCGCTCGGCGTAGGTGGTCCAGGTGTACCCGCCAGCCGGAGCCTTGTTGTCCAGAATCGGCCCGCCGTGCTTCCCGTCCGGGTCGATCGTCCCGGTCATCCACATCATCCGGTTCGGCCAAGTAGGCCCGAGCACCGAGCAGTGGTAGGCGTCGCAAATCGTGAACGCCTCGGCCAACGCGAACTGAAACGGCAGGTCAGCCCGGGTGTGATAGCCCATCACGTAGGGCCCGTTCTTCCCGTCGGCCTTGCGGTGCGCGGGCAGCCAGTTGTCCATTTTGCCGCCGTTGAGGGCGTCGTGCTGGACCTGCCAAGCATGCGAGGTGGAGGGAATCTTCTGTGCGTTGGTCGCATGCGTGTCCAGATGAAACGGCAACGCGTACCCAGCCGGATTCAGCGCATCAGGCTGATAAAACACCGACCGCCCATTAGGCAACCGAGCCGCGCCAGGATCGGAAAACCCCCGAACCCCGGACAACGTCCCAAAGTAGTGGTCGAACGACCGATTCTCCTGCATCAGCAACACAACATGCTCAACGTCCGCCAGAGACCCCCGCCCCGGCACCCCCCGAGCCAACGCCTCCCGAACACTGCCAGGCAACAAAGAAGCAGAAGCCGCCGCAGCCCCAGCCACCCCAAGAACCCGCCGCCGAGTCAACTCAGTCATGCAGCCACGGTCCCGCGCCCTAGCGACGCCAAAAACCAACCAAGTAAAAACAATCCATGAACGCCCCCAACACAAGGTCGGGCAGCAGCTCAAGATCGCAAGTGGCCTAGACCAGCCATGCTTCTCCGCTCGCTTCGCGAGCTACAAAGCCTCCCCGCCCCCAACCGCAGCTCACCGCACCGTGGGGGTCCGGGGGCTCGGCCCCCGGGTGAAATGGCGAGAGGCCCGTATCCACGCTTTCCGTGGATACGGGCCTCTCAGCCGCGAGCGGATGACGGGATTCGAACCCGCGACCCTCACCTTGGCAAGGTGATGCGCTACCAGCTGCGCTACATCCGCGTTAACCGCTTGGTGCTCGGTGTTGAAGACACTCTATACCGTCGCCTCGGTGACACTTTCGGGGGCCCCGACATACGCGTGGACCTGCTGAGACTTGGTGCTCGCGCGTCACGTCGGGCGCACAAGGGGTGACGACGGGCGCTCTGCTCCGTATGGTGTCCCCAATCGACTTCAGTGGTGAGTCCTTCGGGGGAGGAGGTGCCTTGCCGGATGACCGAGCTGGGCACGGCGCCGCCACCAGCGGCCTCGGAATCCGACGAGCAGGCACTTTTGAAGCGGCTGCGCGACGGCGAGGATGCCGCGTTCGGGGAGTTGTTCGAGCTGCACGCGGCGGCGGTGCGCAGATTGGCGCAGAGCCTTGCCTCGGATCGCTCCGAAGCTGAAGACATCACCGCGGAGACCTTCTTCCGCGTGCTGCAGGCGTTGCGCCGCGGTGCGGGTCCGCGGGATTACATCCGGGCTTATCTGCTGACGGTGGCGCGCCGGGTGTCGTGGGAGTGGCACGGCGCGCGGCGCGATGTTCCGGTGACCGACGACGAGCTGACGTTCCGCGCCGGCGCTGGGGTGGACACGCCCGCGCGGACGGCTGAGCACACGTTGATCACCACGGCGTTCACGAGTTTGCCGGAGCGCTGGCGGACCGTGTTGTGGCAGACCGAGGTCGAGGGCGAGCAGCCGTCGATGGTGGCTCCGCATTTCGGGTTGTCGGCGAACGCGACGGCGGCGTTGGCGCGGCGGGCGCGGCAGGGGCTGCGGGCGGCGTATCTGCAGGCGCATCTTTCGGTGAATCGTGGTCCGGAGACGTGCCGGGCGGTGGTGGAGAAGCTGGGCGGGTTCACCGCGGGCAGCGTCACCGGCGCGGAGGCGGAGCGGATCAAGGCGCATTTGCTGGGGTGTCCGTCGTGCCGGGCGACGCAGGACGAGCTGCGGGATGTGTGCTCGTCGCTGCGGGCGCATGCCGAGGTGCTGGTGGTCGCGGTTCCGGCGCTGGCCGGGATCGGGAAGGCCAGCGGCGCGCTCGCGACGGTGAAGAGCGTGGTGTTCGGCTCGAAGGTGAAGGTCGGGCTGGCGCTGGCGTCGACCGCGGCGGCGGGTGCGGTGAGCCTGACCGCCGGTCCGCTGGTGTTCGGGTCGCATCCGGCGCAGGACGTGGGGCTGGGCGGCGGTGCGCCGGAGCTGGCGTTGCAACCGCCGGAGCAGCCTCCGCCGCCGGCGCAGCAGGGTCCGCGGGTCATCGCCGGGAAGCTCTACGGCAGTGCGCGGCCGGTGCGATCGGCGATTCATCCGGGGATTTCGCCGCATCTGGGCGTGGCCGAGGTGCCGAATTTGCCGCCGGTGCATCAGCCGGTTCCGCAGGAGGAGTCGTCGACGTCGGATACCTCCGGTACGACGCCGCGGGACGATCTTCCTGGTCAGGACAGCAGCAGTTCGGGTACGCCGATGACGAGCCGGTCGTCGAGCACTGAGTCGCGGTCGGATCTGGACACGTCCACCAACTCGTCCAGCCCGGGGGTCATGAGCACGACGACGGACACCACGAGTTCGTCGTACGCTCCGCCGCACTCGTCGTACGTGCCGTCGCCGGATTCGTATCTGCCGCCGTCGGTCACCACGACGCCGGCGGGGTCGCGGCACGTCGCTTCGGCCGCTCCGGAGTCCTCCGCCGCGGCTGGTTCCGCTGGTTCGGAGAAGCCCGTCCGGTCCGCGAAGTCTGCCAGGACCGGCTCCACGGACGAGCAGGATGTCACCAATTCGGCCGATTCCTCAGCGGACGCAGGTCGCCGAACAGGCAAAACCCGGCATAACGCCAATCACTCTCGGTGACCACCTCGCGCTCGACCGCGCGGTCACGGTAACGTTGACCGAGTTCGGCGTCGCCCGGGAGGCAACAGGATGAACCGGCTGGTACGCGGCGAAGACGGTCGCGACTGGGTGGTCCGTGCCCAGATGGAATGGCGGGCTCCCGCCACCGCGGACGATTTCGAACACGACGTCGCGGGCAGTTACGGACCTGGCATCGCGATGATCGTGGTCATGGTGTTCCTGGTGGCCGCGCTGGTGATCTGGACGCCGGATGTGGTCAAGGTGCCCGCGTGGGTGCTGCTGGCGTTGCTGCTGGTGGTGTTGTTCTTCCCGCTGCGGTGGATTCTGCGCCGCCCGTGGACGGTGGTCGCCGAGACCGAGGGCGACGTCGCGGGAGACCGGCCGTCGGAGCGCTGGGTCGGCACGATCCGCGGCATGTTCACCGTGTCCGGCGAGGTGAAGCGGATCTCGAAGACGATCCAGAAGCACTCGCTGCCGGACTTCGACGGTCCGCTGCACCCGGTCGAATAGACCTGGCCGGAACGGGACTGGCGCGCGAGACTGGTGCCATGCCCGAGCTGCCCGAGGTCGAAGCACTGGCCCATCACCTGCGCGAACACGCCGTAGGGAGCACCGTTTTCCGGATCGACGTCGCGTCGCTCAGCGTGCTGAAGACCGCGGTGCCGCCGTACACCGAACTGCATGGCCGCGAGATCACCGGCGCGACCCGTCATGGCAAGCATCTGGATGTGGTCCTCGGCGACCTGCATCTGGTGGTGCATTTGGCCCGCGCGGGATGGTTGCGCTGGTCGGACGGGCTGGCCCCGGCTCCGTTGAAGCCCGGCAAGGGGCCGATCTCGCTGCGCGTGCACCTGGAGTCCGCGTCCGGTCCTGGCTTCGATCTCACCGAGGCGGGGACGAAGAAGGGCCTGGCGGTGTGGATCGTCGCGGACCCCTCGGAGGTGGCGAGCGTGGCCCGGCTGGGTCCGGACGCGCTGGCGGTTGACGCGTCGCAGCTGCGGGAGTTGTTCCAGGGCAAGGGGACGCGGCTGAAGTGGGCGTTGACCGATCAGTCGGTGATCGCGGGGATCGGAAACGCTTATTCGGACGAGATCATGCACCGGGCGAAGCTCTCGCCTTACGCGACGGTGGGAAAGCTGGACGAGGGCGCGCTGGAGACCCTGGCCGAGGCTATCCGTGAGGTGGAGACGGACGCTGTTTCGCGGTCTGTCGGGCAGAAGGCCGCGCGGTTGAAGGGGGAGAAGCGGTCTGGGCTGCGGGTGCATGCTCGGACCGGGTTGCCTTGTCCGGTTTGCGGGGACACTATCCGGGAGATTTCGTTCGCGGATAAGTCGTTTCAGTATTGCGCGACTTGTCAGACCGGGGGAAGCCGTTGGCGGATCGGCGGATGTCGCGGTTGTTGAAGTGAATTGTGGTGGCGTGGGGCACCCCGAAGCCTGAATTGTGCTGACGGTCTGGGGGTGCTTGTCAAGGCGGGAAAGATGCCTTGACAAGCACCCCCAGACCGCAGGGAGGCTTCGTATCGGGGTGCGGGGGTGGGGCTGGGTGCCTCGATGTTTGGGTGCGTCGGCGGCGGTTCTTGCGGTGGGGTGGGGCTGCGCCCAAATTCGGAAAAGAGGGGCCGGGCCGTCGGCAAATTGGGCTGGGCTATCGGCAAACACGGCCGGGCCGTCGGCAAAGACAGCCGGGCCAAAGGCAAAGAGGGCCGTGCCAAGGAGCCGAGGCTGTGGGGCGCTCGACCATGGGGCACCCGACCACAGGCCTCAAGAACCCTCATCCGCACTAGCCAAGCAATGAAGGGACCCTTCACCCCTAACCTTCCGTAGTGATGAAGGGTCCCTTCACCCCACTCATCGGCGACCTACAGCCACCGCCACCACCCGAATGGCGCAAGATCCTCACGCTCACCGGGAGTGACGGTAGGGTTTGCCCACCCTCGGTCGTCGCTACTGGACAGAAAGTGGGAAGCAGACCTTGCACCCGGTCGGTCGAGCGCAGAGCATGGACGTCGTGTCCGACTTCCCCTATGCGCTGGTCGTCCCGTGGGTACTGGTCGGCATCCTGGTGATCGTGGTGCTGGTCCTCGCCTTCCGGGCGCGCCGGCCCAAGGGCGTGATCCAGGACGCCGTGTTGCAGGCCGTCCACCGGATGTCCAAAGCCACGCCGAATTTGCGGGCGGGGCTTGACGAGGAGGCCGCCAACCGGATGACGGCGGAGCTGCTCGAGGTGCTCGACTGTCTCGCGGTCGGCATCACGGACAGTGAAGGCACGCTGCTGTCCTGGGCGGGCGAGGCCACTGACCACTACCTGGACGTCGTCGAGGACATCGGCACCGCGCTGCGGAAACACCGGCGGGCGGTCGCTGATCACAACAAGATGCCGTGCAATCACCGTGGCACCTGCAAGATGAAGACCGCCGCGATCGTGCCGATTCTCGTTGAGGGCGAGGCCGAGGCGACGCTCATCGTTGTCGGGCGCACGCGCGGCAAGCTGGTGCAGATGGCCGAGGCGGTGGGGCAGTTCGTCTGCACGCAGTTTGAACTCGCACGGCTGGAGGAGTCGCGCAATCAGCTGCAGCAGGCGGAAATCAAAGCCCTGCGCGCGCAGATCTCGCCGCACTTCGTCTACAACGCGCTCAACACGATCTCCGCGCTGATCCGCACCGATCCGGAGGAAGCGCGCGAGCTGCTTCAGGACTTCTGCGGACTTCACGCGCTATTCGTTCCGCACCTCCGGCATGTACACCACGCTCGCCGAGGAACTGCGCAACATCGACCGGTACCTGACCATCGAAAACGCTCGTTTCGGCGGGCGGCTCGAGGTGCGGATGAAGATCGCGCCCGAGGTGCTGAGCGTCGTGGTGCCGTTCCTGATCATTCAGCCGCTCGTCGAAAACGCCGTGAAACACGGGCTGGCCAGCAAACCGAGCGGTGGCTGCGTCACGGTGATCGCGCGGGACGACGGGCACGAGGCACTGATCACGGTCGAGGACGACGGCATCGGCATGGATCCGCGTCAGCTCACCGATCTGCGCAACGCGCACCGCACCGGCGCGCACGTCGGGCTCGGCAACATCAACCAGCGCATGCGGCAGGTGTTCGGCGAGGACTACGCGCTCACCGTCGAGACCGCGCCGGGCGCGGGGATGAAGGTCGCGCTGCGGGTGCCGAAGTTCAAGCTCGGGGTGCGGCCGAACATGCCGGACTACTCCGCCGACGTGCCCCAGCAGCCGCCCGCGCCGGTTCCCCGGCCCGCGGACCCGGAGCCCGAACCCGACGGGGTGCACGGCTCGCGTTCGGGCATGCTGCCCGCGCACTGAACTGGTTAGCCTGGGCTGATGAGCGTGACCGACAAGCTGACTGCCCGCCTTCCCGTGCTCGGCGACCGGGGCGACCGCAAGGACGTGGTCGCCGTCGTGAAGCTGCACGGGGTGATCACGCCGACGCCGTCGCCGCTTGCCCGCGGCGCGATCAACCTCGGTGCCGTCGAATCCGCGCTCACCAGGGCGTTCGCGCACGATCGGCTCAAGGCGGTCGCGCTGCAGATCAACTCGCCCGGCGGCGCGCCGACGCAGTCCGGCCTGGTCGCGGAGCGGATCCGGCAGCTGGCCGACGAGAAGGGCGTGCCGGTGCTGGCGTTCGCCGAGGACGTTGCCGCTTCCGGCGGCTACTGGCTCGCGTGCGCGGCGGACGAGATCTACGCGCACCGGACGTCCATGGTCGGCTCGATCGGCGTCATCAGCGGCGGGTTCGGGTTCACCGGGCTGCTCGAACGGTTCGGCATCGAGCGCAGGCTGCACACCGCCGGCGCGAACAAATCGCGGCTCGACCCGTTCAGCCCGGAGAAGCCCGAGGACGTCGAGTGGCTGAAGAACATGCACAGCCAGCTCCACGAACTGTTCGTCGAATGGGTCAAGGAGCGCCGCGGCGATCGGCTGACCGATTCCACCGACCTGTTCACCGGCGACGTCTGGCTCGGGCAGAAAGCCGTCGACCTTGGGCTGGTCGACGGGCTCGGTTCGCTGCGCGAGATCGTCCGCGAGCGGTATCCGGACGCCGAGATCACCGTGGCCGAGCCGAAGAAACCGCTGCTCGCGCGGCTGGGCATCGGTGCGCCGGCGGCCGCGAGCGCGCTGCTGGACGCGGTTACCACGAAGGCGGCTTGGTCGCGGTTCGGCCTGTGACCGCGGGTGAGTGGCGACTCCGGTACGCCACTCACAAGGGGCGAGCTTCGATCGGGTCTGGACAATGCACCTCGCAATCGGCAGGATGCGTCTCACTGTGAGTGCTCACGACGACACCCGGAAACTCATCGTCCTCGCCGTGGACGACGAGCTGGCCGGGCTGGACGAACTCAGCCACGGACTCCAGAACAACCCGCACATCCACCGCGTTTTCCAGGCCTCGGACGCCTCCGACGCGCTGCGGCTGTTCTCGCACGACGACCCGGAACTGGCTGCCCGGCGGGCAAACGGCCTGCCGACGGTCGACGCCGTGTTCGCCGACATCGACATGCCCGGCTTGTCCGGGATGGAGATGTCGCGGGTCATCGCGGCGATGAACCCGTCGCCGGTACTGGTGTTCGTCACCGGGCACGCCGAGGAAGCGGTGAACGCGTTCGACCTCGGCGCGGTGGACTACGTGCTCAAGCCGTTCCAGCAGGACCGGCTCGACCGGTCGGTCTCGCGGGTTCGCGAGAAGCTGGCCACGGCCGCCGGCCCGCCCGCGGGCCAGGGCGGCGGCGAACCGGTGAAGACCGATGACGAGGTCATCCCGGTCGAACTGGCCGGCACCACGAAGCTGATCCCGCGCTCCTCGGTGCGCTGGGTGGAGGCGCAGGGCGACTACGCGCGGCTGTTCACCACCGAGGGCAGCCACCTGGTCCGCATCCCGCTCGCCCAGCTGGAGGAACGCTGGGAGAAGGCCGGATTCGTGCGGATCCACCGGTCGTTCCTGGTCGCGCTGCCGCTGATCACCGAAATGCGGATGGGTCAGGGCGGCTACCAGGTCGTGATCGGCAACGAGGAGAAAGTGCTGCCGGTCAGCCGACGGCACACCCGGGCGCTGAAGGACCGCATCGTCGGCTCCGGCCGGGGCGGCTAGCCGTCGATGTCCTCGCCCGAAGACCCCTACCACCGGCTCTCGAACGGAGTCCGCGAACCGGACCCGACGCTGGGCGTGCGGCCGGAGGACCGCGCGGTGGTCGAACCGGTTCCGCCCGCTCCCGAACCGGCCCCGCGGTCAAGCGAACCCGCGCACGTGCGGCCGAAACGAGAGCGCGTGGTGCTCGCCGACTCGCGGCAGTCGTCCGGCCGGATGCGCGGGCGGGTCGAACTGGAAGAACAGACCAGCTGGGGAAAACTGCTGGTCCGCGACCTGGTGAAGGTGCAGCTGCGCACGTCGGTGTGGCTGGCGGTGCTGGTGCTGGTCGTGCTCGGGGTGCTGCCCGCGCTGTTCTACTTCCTCCCGGCGGTCGCGCGGTTCACGGTGATCGGCATCCCGATCCCGTGGCTCGTGCTCGGCCTGCTTCCGTTCCCGTTCCTCTTCGCCGTCGGCCTCTGGTACAACCGGCTCGCCGAGCGGCACGAACGCGATTTCGTCGACATGATCGAGAACTGACCCGCGCGGGGGATGCGCGCACTGGTGGCGGCGCGTCCGGAAACCGTGCGGTCGTGCGAGGATTCACGCCGTGCAGCTGACCCCGTGGACGTTGACCGGCCTCGCGCTGGTCGCCTTCGCGACGTTCTACCTTGGCTTCCGTTCGTCGCGCGGGGCCACCAGCACGCACGACTTCCTCGTCGCCCGCCGCACCGTGCGGTCCAGCCGCAACGCCGCGGCGATCTCCGGCGAATACCTCTCGGCGGCTTCGTTCCTCGGCGTGGCGGGCATGGTGCTCAAGCAGGGGGCCGACGCCACCTGGTACCCGATCGGCTTCACCGCTGGGTACCTCGCGCTGATGCTGTTCGTCGCCGCGCCGCTGCGCCGGTCCGGGGCGTACACGCTGCCGGACTTCGTGGAGGCCCGCCTCGGCTCGCTCGGCCTGCGCCGGTTCGCGACCGCGTGCGCGGTGTTCATCGGGATCCTTTACATGGTCCCGCAGCTGCAGGGGGCTGGGCTGACGCTCGCGCAGATCATCCCGGTACCGGCGTGGGTCGGCGCGCTTGTCGTCATCGTCCTGGTGGCGGTCAACGTGATGGCCGGCGGGATGCGTGCGATCACGGTGGTCCAGGCGTTCCAGTACTGGCTCAAGCTGTTCGCGATCGCCGTGCCGACTTTCGTGCTGTGCATGGTTTTCTTCTCCGGCGGCGGGCCGGGCGGCGTGCGTGCGCTGGGTGCGCCCGCGCCGCCGGTGTTCCCCTCGGACACCAAGGTGACGGTGCAGACCGACGTGACCGTGAAGGTCACCACCGAGACGTTCTTTTACGCACACGGCCGCATCGACGGCGGTCCCGCGGGCGGTATGGCGCGCTGGTCGCCGCTCGTGCCGCACAAGGTTTCCTCAGGCACCACACTGGAATTCGCCGCCGGAACGCCGGTGCCGATCGTGAGCGACGCCCCGACGTCGAACGACGCGTGGCTGCATCCGGCGTCGAGCGGCATCAGTGATCTGCTGCAGACGTACTCGCTGATTTTCGCGTTGTTCCTCGGCACCATGGGCCTGCCACACGTGCTGGTCCGCTTCTACACCAACCCCGACGGCAAGGCCGCGCGCCGCACCACCGTGCACGTGCTGCTGCTGCTCGGGTTGTTCTACCTGTTCCCGACGATGCTGGGCGCGCTCTCGCGGATGTACGTGCCGCAGCTGCTGCTCACCGGCAACACCGACGCGGCGGTACTGCTGCTGCCGACCGCGGTGCTGCCCGGCTGGCCAGGGCAGATCCTCGCCGCGGTGACGGCGGCGGGCGCGTTCGCGGCGTTCCTGTCGAGCTGCTCGGGGCTGCTGGTGAGCGTGGCCGGGGTGGTGTCGACGGACCTGCTGCCCGGCCGGGTCCGGGACTTCCGGGTCGCGACGCTGCTGGTCGCGGTGTGCCCGATGGCGCTGACGCTGATCTTCCGCACCGAGGACATCTCGCTGTCGATCGGGATGACGTTCGCGCTCGCCGCGTCCACGTTCAGCCCGCTGCTGCTGCTCGGCATCTGGTGGCGCAAGCTCAGCTGGCCGGGCGCGCTGGCCGGGATGATCGTCGGCGGCGGGATGGTGCTCGGCGCGCTGGCGTACAACATCGTCTGCGAGTACACCGGAGACAAGATGCCGTGGTACACCGTGCAGCCGGCGCTGATCTCGGTGCCCGCGGCGTTCCTGGCGACCTACGTGGTGAGCAGGCTGACCCGGTCCGGCCGCCCGGAACTGGTGAACGACATCATGCTGCGCCTGCACGCGCCCGACCCGCTCGGCCTGATGCGCGACCGCGCGGTCGCCCGGTTCGGCCAGGCCGACGAGAAGCTGCGCGCCGGCCGCGGACGACACCGCAAGGCGTAGCGGTTAGCGTTCCTCACACGCGTACAACGTCATGACATGGGAGCATGGAACCTGTGGTGAGCCCTGCTGAAATTCCGACCGCTGAAGTCCGCGACCTTCCGGCGGACGTCGCACTGCTCGACGTCCGCGAGGACGACGAGTGGGCCGCCGGGCACGCCCCCGCCGCGGTGCACATCCCGCTTGGCGAACTGCCCGCACGGGTCGGCGAGCTGTCCGAGTTCCCCGAGGACGACCCGGTGTACGTCATCTGCCGCTCCGGCGGCCGCTCGGCGCGCGCCGCGGCCTGGCTGAACGCGAGCGGCTGGGACGCGGTCAACGTCGCGGGCGGCATGGGCGCCTGGGCCCGCGAAGGCCGCCGCATGGTGAGCGAACACCCCGACGCCGAACCCGAGGTTCTCTGACGGATGCCTGCCCAGTCTGTTCCCGAGCCGCCGGAATCCGCGGATCCGGCGTCTTTCGTGCCGGGCTTCGGCCGGGACGAAGGGGACGCTGGGGACGGTTCCCGGCCTGATCCGGCGGGCTTGCCGCCGGTGACCGGGGGCCCGGCGACTGGCGGGGGACACTTTGGAGCGGCGGGTGCTCCGGCAGCGAACGGACCGGTTCAAGGCTGGGCTGGCTCGGCTGCGCAGCCTCCCGCCCAGCCCGGCGTGAATGCCGCTCCGGGCAGCTTCGTCCAGCCGGGGACGCCTCCTGGCTACCCCGGCGGGCCGGGTGGTCCCGCTCAGCAGGGGATGTCTCCCGGCCAACCCGCTGGACCAGGCGGCCCCGCCCAGCCGGGCGGCCACTGGGCACCGCAACCGGGCCCAGTGCATCCTGGCCAGCAGTTCGCCCATCCGTACCAGCCGCAGTACCCAGTGCACCCGCAGTACGCGGCGCGGGCGTACCCGCGCCCGTTCACCGCGGCACCGCAAGGCGCGGTCCACCGTGCCGCGCAACAGCCGCAGCCGATTCCGCCGAAGCGCGCGCCCAAGCTGCGCTGGGTCGCCTCCCCGCCGCCGAGCGCGATCCGGCGTCGCCGTGCCGTGCCCGCGACGCCCTACTCCGGTCCGCCGTCCTATCCGGTGCCGCCGCGATGGGGCTTTCCGAATCTGACCTGGCGCCGTCCGACAAATGTGCCCGGCACCGCCTCCGGCGAGATCCGGCCGATCGACCGGATTCCGGTGCTCGCGCGGAGCCTCACGACGATTCTCTGGACGTTCGCCGTCCTCGCCGTGGTCGCGGCGGCGGCGGAGATCTGGCGGTACGCGCTTCTCGTGGAAAGCCGGGATTCCGCGCTGAGCACCGGCGTCGTCGGGTTCTCCGACGCGTTCGTCATGCTCGCCGGCCTGCTCACCACGATCTTTTCGCTGCTCCCGGCGGGGCTTTCGGTCTGGTGGCTGCTGGTCGCCCGGCAAGCCGCCGCCGACGAAGCCGGGGAAGCGCCGCCGCGGCCCGTCTGGCAGGTGCTCGTGGGAGTGCTGGTGCCGATCGTGAATCTGCTGGGCGCGTTGTCCGTGGTCAGCGAGCTGGAGCACGCCGTGCTCCGCCGGTCCCGCGACGAGCGGCCGAAGCCCTCACGGCTCGTGCTCGGCTGGTGGGGCGCGTGGGTGGCGAACTGGGTCCTGCTCGTCGTCACGATCATCTGGCGGATCCGGCCGGGTGTGCAAGCGATGGCGGACAGCGTCCTGCTGGTCGCGCTCACCGACCTCGCCGCGGCGGGGCTCGCGATCGTCACCGCGCTCGTGATCCGGCGGTTCTCGCACCTGCTGATGCCGATCGCCCCGGAGCGGCTGCGCGACCTCCGCGTGCTCAAGATCGAGGGCGCGCCGGAGCCGGAGCTGCGCACCGCGCGCCCGGTCGGCGCCGCGCGTTAAAGGTCGCCGAGCGCCGGTTCCAGCTGGCCGAACCCGACCGCCGCCGATTCCCGGATCTGCTCCACCAGGTCGTCCATCTTGACGTCCCGCCAGATCAGCTGCCAGACGTCCTCGAGAAGCAGCCGCAGCACTGACGTCAGGTGCGCCCCGGCGGTCCGCGACAGCATTTCCCGGTCCGGATGCCGGTCGAGCAGCGCGGCGACGAGCTGGACCTCCCGTTCGGCGTGCATCTCCATGAGCGCGGTCGTGAGGCGCTCGCTTTGGCGCACCATCCGCACGAAGGACACGTCCGCGAACCCGAGCAGCGCGCTCTGCTTGTCCAGCTCCGCGAAGAATCCGTCCCGCACGGCGTCGAGCGCCGGCGTTTCCGGGCTGGCCCGGACCAGGTTCGCCGGCCAGTCCGTGAAGTCCATCCGGATGTCGAAGACCAGGTCTTCCTTCCGGCTGAAGTGATTCGTGACGGTCATCTTGGCGACCCGCGCCGCCTCCGCGACCTCGGCGATCGTCACCTGGTCGAACCCGCGCCGGATGAACAGCCGGGTCGCCACCGCGGAGATCGTCTGCCGCGTCTCCAGCTTCTTCTGCTCCCTGAGGCTCACGCCGCCCAGTGTACTAGGTCCGACCTAAATTTGTGCTTGACCCATTCGCTAGGTCCGACCTAATCTCAGGTCCGACCTAACGAAGGGGGTGACTCGATGACCACGCACGTTCCGGTCTCCGATTCCGGGCTTCGCCGGCTCGGCGGGGTGCTGATCCTCGGTGCGGTGCTGTCGATCCTCGACGCGACGATCGTGTCGGTCGGGATCGGCGTGATGGCGCGTGACCTGGACAGTTCGCTGCCGACCGTGCAGTGGGTGGCCAGCGCGTACCTGCTGGCCGCCTCGCTGACCATCCCGTTGTCCGGCTGGCTCGCCGACCGGTTCGGCGGGCGTCAGGTGTGGATCGCGGCCGTCGGACTGTTCACGCTGGGCACGGTGCTGTGCGGGTTCGCCTGGTCGGCACCGGCGTTGATCGCGTTCCGCGTGCTGCACGGCCTCGGCGGCGGCCTCATGCAACCGGTCGGCCAGGCGATTTTCGCGCAGGCGGCCGGTCCGAGGCTGGGCCGGATGATCGGCGTCGTCACGCTGCCCGCGACCGTCGCGCCCGTGCTCGGCCCGATGCTCGGCGGTGCGCTCGTGCAGGATCTGGGCTGGCGCTGGCTGTTCTTCGGAATCGTGCCGTTCGGCGTCGCGACCTTGCTGCTCGCCGTGCGAGTGCTGCCGCGCGAGGAACCCGCCGGCATGCGCGACCCGCTCGACGTCCGCGGCCTCCTGCTGCTCCCGCCGGGACTCGGCGCACTGGGCTACGGGCTAGGCGAAGGCTCCGAATCGTTCGCCGTCCTCGGCGCAGTGCTGCTGATCGCCTACGCCTTGCACGCCCGTCGCGCACAACGGCCGCTGCTCGACCTGAAATTGTTCACGCACAAGGCTTTCGCTGTCGCCAGCGCGAGTACTTTTCTGCTGGGCGCGTCGCTGTACAGTTCGATGTTGCTGCTTCCGCTTTACTACCAGCAAATCGAGCACACCTCCGCACTCGCCGCCGGACTCCTGCTCGCTCCACAAGCCTTGGGCTCAGCCGTCGTCCTCATCGCCGGCGGAAAGCTCTTGGACCGATTCGGCTCGCGCACGGTCATGCTCGCTGGCATCGGATTGTCGCTGGTGGGCACGATCGCCTTTACCCAGCTCGGCGATTCCCCCGGCCCGACCCTGCTGACCGTGTCGCTGCTGATTCGTGGGCTCGGCCTAGGCGCGACGACCACGCCCGGCATGACGATGCTCTACACCTCGCTGGAACGCAGCCAGATCCCGCGCGCGGCGAGCGCGATCAACGTCGTCAACCGCATCGGCGGCTCGCTGGGAACGGCGTTGCTGGTCGCCGTTCTCCACGCGCAACCGCCAGGTGCCACCGCATTCGGTACTACTTTTACTTGGGCGCTGGGCCTTTCGCTGCTGAGCCTGGTACCTGCTTTTTCTTCCCGAAAGGAACCCGCGCATGACCCTGCGGCTCTTGGCTGTACACGCCCACCCCGATGACGAATCAAGCAAAGGCGCCGCGACTCTCGCCCGCTATGCCGAGGAAGGTGTCGATGTCCTAGTCGCCACCTGTACGGGCGGCGAACGCGGCGATGTACTCAACCCAACTTTGGACCGAGAGGACGTCCGCCGGGATCTCCCCGCCATCCGTCGCCGAGAAATGGCTGAAGCCGCAAGGATTCTCGGCATCCGGCAGGTGTTTCTTGGCCACGTCGACTCGGGCTTGACCACGCCGTCCCCGGCGGGAAGCTTCGCGGAGATTCCGTTGGCTGAGGCGACGAAACCGTTGCTGGAGTTGATGCGGGAATTCCGTCCACAGGTAGTGGTCACCTACGACGAGACCGGCGGTTATCCACACCCGGACCACATCCGCACGCACGAGATCACGACGGCCGCGTTCGACGAGTCCGACGACGGCACCCCGCGCAAGCTCTACTACCTGGCCACGCTCAGCCGATCCTGGTTCGAAGCCATGCACGAGGCGACGCTCGCGGCTGGTGAAGAGTCTTTGATGGGCCCGGTTCTGGAGGAGTTGCCGCCGACCGACGTGCTTACCGTTACTGCTCGCGTCCGATGCGAGGAGCACTTCGCGACCCGGGATGCCGCGTTGCGCGCGCATGCTACGCAGATGGATCCGGGGCATCCGTTTTTCGCGCATTCTCGCGAGATCGAGCGGAAGGCCTGGCCTTGGGAGGACTACCACCTTGCCCGCACGAATGGTCCCATCGCGGTGGGCGCGGGATTGGAGGACGACTTGTTTGCCGGATTGCGCTGAAGCCGCGATGGGTTCCGGACGGTGGTCCCTGCGGGGATCCCGGACCGGTTGATGGTGGGAGATTGAGGACGGGGCCTTGGGCGTGCGTCGGCGTGCCGGATCGCAGCGGCAGGATCGAGGGGTGCAGTGGGGTTCGCGGTGCGGTGGCGGTGTGATGCGGCCGGGATCCCAGTGCGATGGCAGCGCGGTGCGGCAGGTTCGTGGCGAGGCGGCGGCACGGTGCGGCGAGGTCACACTGCACCGGGGTCTCGTTCCAGCCCTCGAGCATTCCATCCATTGTGGACAGACCGCCGAGCCCGCGCGGCCGCTGCGCGATTATGCAGCACCCGCCAGCCGAATCCGTTGTCAGCTCAGGCGGTCGTTCGCAGACGGCCAGCTCAGACAGCCTTAAACAGTCACCGGCAAAGTCCGCAGCCCCCGGATCACGAACTCCGGCCGCCGCTCCGGTTCCGCCGCTAGCCGCAGGCCCGGCAGTCGCTTCGTCAACGCCGTCAAAGCCGCCGCGATCTCTACTCTGGCCAGGGGTGCTCCGACGCAATAGTGGATCCCCATTCCGAACCCGAGGTGGGCGTTCGGCGTCCGGCCTACGTCCAGGGTGTCCGGGGACTCGAAAACCTTCGGGTCGCGAGCCGCGGCACCCAAGAGGGCTCCGATCTTCGAACCCTTCGCCACCCGGTGTCCGGCGATTTCCACATCCTCAGTCGCCGTGCGCTCGAACAGCTGCAACGGCGAGTCGAAGCGGATCAGTTCTTCCACAGCTGAGTCCAGCAACGTTGGGTCGGACCTAAGTCGCTCCCACTCCGTCCGGTGGGTCAGCAACGCGGTCACCCCATTGCCGATGACGTTCACCGTCGCCTCGTGGCCGGCCATCAGCAGCAGGACTGCGGTGGCGACGACCTCGTCGGCAGTCAGTTCGCTTGCCGTCAGGTCTCGGACGATCCCGCGCGGGGAGCCCGCGACGACGTCGCGCAGGTATGCCACGAAATCGGCCGCGGCCTGCTCGGCGGCGTCGCGGCCGTCTTCGGACAGGCCGTATTCGTACATCTTCACGATGGCGTTGCTCCACGTCACCAGCTGGGAGCCGTCCGACACCGGCACGCCGAGCAGTTCCGCGATCACCGCGACCGGCAGCGGTTGGGCGAGGTGTTCGAGCAAGTCCGCGCTGCCGTCGGCGGTGATCTTCGCTGCCAGAGTGTCCACCATGGACTCGGCGAGTTCCGCGACCATCGGGCGCAGGCGTTGCACGTGGCCCCGGCCGAACTCGCTGGCGATGACTCGGCGGAGGCGGGTGTGTGCGGGCGGCTCGTTCTCCAGCAACGAGTTGCGGTGCAGCAGGTTGAAGGACGCGAACCGTTCGAGCGGCTGCGCGTCGGTCCAGATCCGGCCTAGGCCGCGGTGCCGCAGGACGGCGGCCGACGCGGCGTGCGAAACCGTGATCGCGATGCCGAGGTCGTCGTGCTGGTGCACCTCGCCCTCGGCGCGCAGTGCGGCGAACGCGGGGTACGGGTCGGCGAGGAAGGCGGGATCGCGAGGGTCGAACACGAGCCGACTCTAACCCGCGGGCCCGTGCGGCCGGTCGCTTCGATAGCGTTTGAGACTGAGTTCCGAGGAGGCTGAAATGGGTAAGGGCGCGCGTAAGAAAGGTCCCAAGCCGGACCGCAAGCCGAAGGTGCGCGACGTCTTCGTCGGCCAGCCGTTCGAGGGTCTGGCGGCGGAGCCGGAGCTGATCGCGCTGCGCGAGTTCGTCCCGTCGGCCACGGCGAAGCTCACGCTCGCCGACGGCGGCGACGTCACGCTCGGCACGGTGCTGCCCATGGCCGCCGCGGCGTTCGTCCGCTCGGACGGTGAGCGCTTCCTCGGCCTGCAGGTGCAGACGCGTTCCTCGGACATCAGCCGCGACCTCGGCCGCGCGCTCCGCTGGCTGCTCGACGCCGAACCGGGCGACGTGCTGTCGGTGCCGGACACGACGTCGCCCACCGATCCGGACGAGCACAACCGGCTCCAGGACCTGCTCGTGCCGAGCGCGGAACTGGAGGTCGCGCTCCACACCGACTTCGCGTGGTGGCTGCCCGAGGACGCGGACGCGACCGGCGACGTCGCGGTGTCGCTCGAGCGCGCGAACGCCGCGATCATGCCGACCGACCGGCTCGGTTCCGGCGCGTACTGGGTCCTCGCCGGCGAGAAGGCGCACCTGCGCTGGGTCCGCCCGGAACCGGAGAACCTGCTGTTGCAAGCGCTTGCGCGGCTGTCCGCGGCCGGCACGCTCGGGCTCGGCGAGGGCACTCGCTACGCCGGATCGTTCCGTGCGCACGGCCTGCTCGTCCCGGTGTGGGACCTCGACCCCGAGGCGCACGCCCGGGAGTGGGCCGAGCCCAAGGACCAGCTCGGCGCCCGGCTGGACGAGGCGCTCAAGTCGCTCGACTCCGAGCCGCTCAACGCCACCGAACGGCGTGCTCGCGACGGTCTGATCGGGCGGCAGCTCACCATTCGCTGACATATCCACATGTGGACAACTCAGGCCGAGTTGTCCACATGTGGGTAAGTCGATGGGACGATCACAGCGTGATCCTCCACATCTGCACCCGCGACGAGTGGGCCGCGGTGCCCGCCGACGGCGAGTACCGCGCGCCGTCGCTCGATGACGTCGGATTCATCCACTGTTCGGACCCGGGCACGGTCGCCCTGCCCGCCAACGCGCTCTTCCGCGGCCGCGCCGATCTGGTGCTGCTCGAAATCGACCTCAAGCTGGTCGAGGCGCCGGTCCGCTGGGAGGACGGGGAACCGCCGGACCCGCGCGGAATCCAGTTTCCGCACATCTACGGCCCGGTCCCGCGAAACGCTGTGGTCTCGGTAACCGATTTCCCCACTGACGCGGACGGCGGCTTGACGCTGCCCGAGTCGCTTTCCGTGCGCTGACCTGAGTTGTCCACAGCTACGGAAAGTAGCGACGGAAACGGGACAACCCTCGGGGGCGCTCATGCGTGGTGGGGATGACGAGGAACCGTCGCTCGACGCGGTCATCCGGGGAGGGGGCGATACGGTGACGGCAGCCGCACCGTCCATCGCGAGCGGAGATCCGCCGTGGGCGGGACAGGCGGAAGCCGTCAACAGCCTCACGGACTTCGGCGACTTCGTGCGCGAAGCCCTGCCCGGGCTGCTCCGCTACGGCCACGTGCTCACCGGAAACCCGCACGACGCCGCTGACCTCGTCCAGACCGTGCTCGAAAAGATGGGCGCGCGCTGGTCGTACGTGCGGCAGAAGACCGGCGACCCGCTGGCCTACGTGCGGCGTTCGATGGCGAACGCGCACGTCAGCCGCTGGCGCCGGACGCGGCGGGAGAACCTCGTCGCGGACCTGCCGGACACCAGTCCGTGCGCGCCGAAGGATCCGTTCGAGCACGAGCCGCTGTGGCAGGCGCTGCGCGACCTCCCGCCGAGGCAGCGCACGGTGATGGTGTTGCGGTACTACGAAGGACTGTCCGAAGTGGAGATCGCCAAAGCGCTGAACATCAGTCAGGGGACGGTGAAAAGCCAAGCGAGCAAGGCGATCGCGTCCTTGCGGGCGAAACTGCGGAACCAGGAAGGAGGCGACGCCGGGTGACCGAGCCCGATGATCTCGAACAGCGGCTCCGCGCCCTCCTCGCCGACGAACGGCTGGCCGTCGAACCGAACGAGGACGCCGCGTCGGCCATCGTCGCGGGTGCGCGGCGGCGTCGTCGCCGACAGCGGATCCTGACGTCCGCGGCGGGGGCCGCGTGTGTGCTCGCGCTGGCGTCGGCTGGCGTGGTGGCGATCCAGTTGCGCACCCAGCACGCGACAACTGACGTCGCCGCCCGGCCGGTCGCTTCGGCCCAGCCCACGCCGCCTTCGTCGGTGCCCGAGCCGCCTTCGACCGTCGAATCGCCGCAGGCACAGGTGCCGATTCAGACCTCGGAGCCCGGTATCGCCGACCCGCCGACGGTGCCCGCGCGCCCGCATCACACCAAGTCGGCACCGCCGCAGACGACGCCGGCGAAGGCTGCTTCCGGCGCGCTGGTGACCGCGGACGGCCTGGGCGCGGTGAAGCTCGGCATGACCGAGCAACAGCTCACGGACCAGGGCATGAAGCTCACGGCGGTGAAGGAGTCGGCTGGCTGCACTTACTACGACGTCAGCGGAGCCGGAGTGCCCGACGCGACGGCTGTCGTGTCGAAGGACAACGGCGTGGTCGCGGTGAAGCCTGAAGGGGCCGCGCACACTCCGGAAGGCGTGGGCGACGGGTCGCCGAAGGACCAGGTCACGTCGACGTATCCGGGTACGTCGGAGTCGGGGAGCGCGTTGGTTTCGCCGACCGGCGACCAGGGTGCGTATCACTTCACGCTGAACTCGGACGGGGCTGTCGAGGGGGTCGAGGTCCGCGCGAAGACGCAGGACTGCGGCAGCTGAAAAATTCCGCCGGGCCGATGTCGATCTGGGTCCGCGCCGCTCGTGTAGCGGGTGACGGGCCGGCTCGCGGCCCGCGGAAGCGGAAGGACATCCCCGATGCGTTCGATCAGCGTCACCCTGAGCATCACCCTCGACGGCGTCGTCCAAGGCCTCGGCCGCCGTGATGAGGACACTCGCGGTGGGTTCGACCTAGGCGGCTGGGGCAACGGCTACAGCGACGACGTCATGGCGCGCGAGATGGGGAAGGGCATGAGCCGGCCTGGGGACATGGTGTTCGGCCGGCGCACCTGGGAGGACTTCAGCACGGCGTGGGGGCCGCGGACGGACGGGAACCCGTTCACGACGCACATGAACGCGGCGACGAAGTACGTCGTCTCCACCACCCTCGACAACGCCGACGCCTGGCAGAACTCGGTGCTGCTGCGCGGCTCCGCGGTAGAGACCGTGGCCGAGCTGAAAGCCTTGCCCGGTAAGGATCTTTCGATCATCGGCAGCGTTTCGCTCGTGCGCGCGCTGCACGCCGCCGGACTGGTCGACCGCTACACGTTCCTGATCCATCCGCTGACGCTCGGCAAGGGTGCGCGGCTGTTCGAGGGACCGGCCCCGCTGACCGAGTTTTCGCTCGCGGGCAGCGTCGCGACCACCACCGGCGTGCTCATCGCGCATTACGAGCGGCGATGAGGTTATCCACATGGGGAAGCCCGGTTGTCCACACTGGGGACAACCGGGCTTCCGGGCACGTTTCGTGCGTTACAGCGCGCCACCCGCGACCGGGGGCATCCCAGAGTCCGCGCCGGCGTCGCCGACGGCCTCGCGGTGCAGGAACTTCTCGATCTCGTAGACGTTGTCACCCGCGCGGCGCGCGACCGTGACCAGCGTCGACATCTGGGAGATCTCCTCGACCTGCTCCTTGAGGAACCACTGGACGAACTGCTCGCTGATGTAGTCCTCCTCGGCCCGCGCGGCCTTCGCGAGCGCGGAGATGTCGGCAGCGACCTCCTTCTCCTGCTCCAGCGCGAGTTCGATCAGCTGGAGCGGGGTGGAGAAGTCGTTGCGGACCTCGCCGGTGCCGGGGATCTCGACGTGGTGGTCCCGGTCGAGCATGTACTGGACGAGCGCCATCGCGTGATTGCGCTCCTCGACGGACTGCTTGTAGAAGTGCTTCGCGAGCTGCGGCAGGTCCTCGTTGTCGAACCAGACCGCGAGCGCGATGTACTGCTGGGAGGCGTTGAACTCGTTGTGAATCTGCGCCTGCAGCAGTTCGTAAAACTTCGAGCGCGGTTCTTTCTTCGTAGCGGCCATGTCCATCACGGTACGTCAATGCCCGATTGTTTTCCACTTTTGGCTGGTGATCTCCACCCCATTAGGGTTACCATTCCTCAAGAAGGAAACACTTATTTTGATTAGCCTTCCCTTAATGAAGCAACCCTTATTAAGGAAAGGCTAACTTCGCCTTAGCGCGGATCCCGGCGCACCGGACACGACATGCAGCGCGGCCCGCCGCGTCCGGAGCCCAGTTCGGACCCGGTGATCGGCAGCACCTCGATACCGGCCGCGGTGAGCCGTTCGTTGGTCTCCGCGTTGCGTTCGTACCCCACGACCACGCCGGGGGCCAGGGCCAGCGTGTTGTTGCCGTCGTCCCACTGCTCGCGCTCCGCGGTGACCGGGTCGAGGCCGGTGTCGATCACCCGCAGCCGGTCGATCTCCATCGCTTCCGCGGCGGCCTCGAGGAATGGCGCCGGGCCGGCCACTTTCACGCCGCCGTCGCCGGTCGGCTTGATAGTGAACGCGGTAAGGGAATCGCGGGCGAGCGGATACATCACGACGGCGTCGACATCGACCATCGTGCATACGGTGTCGAGATGCATCGTCGCGCGCGATTGTTCGATCGGCACCGCGACGACGGTATGCGCGAGCCCGTCGGCGAATACGGAACGGGCGAGCGATTCGGCTCCGGCGGGCGTCGTGCGTTCGCCGACGCCGATCGCGACGACGCCGGGGGACAGCAGCATCACGTCGCCGCCTTCGATCGGCGCGGAATGCGCGCCGTACGCGCGGGCGGCGTGGCGGAACCGGGGGTGATAGGCGTAAATCAGGTCGAGCAGCGCCGTTTCCCGCCGCCGCGCGGGCATGGTGAGCGACGAGATCGCGACCCGGTCGCCGATCCACGCGGACGAATCGCGGGTGAAGAGCAGATTGGGCAGCGGATCGACGGCGAAGTCGCGCGGGTTGTGCATCATCCGCACCAGCGACGCGCCTTCGGCGGACGGCAGCTCCTCGAACGTCATGCCCGCCATCAGGACCTCGGCGAGCGTGGGCGCGTCGACGCTCGTTAGGTGCGACCTAAGCGAATCCGCGAGGTCGTTGCCGAGGCGACGGTCGTCCACCGCGGCGTGGACCCCGGCGGCGTGCGCGCGCTGATCTTCCAGCGCGGTGCGGAGAACGTCGGCCAGCAGCAGCACCTCGACGCCGCGGTCGCGCAGGACCTCGGCGAACGCGTCGTGTTCCTGCTGCGCCCGGCTCACCCACGGGATGGAGTCGAAGAGGAGCTTGTCGTTGTTGCGGGGAGTGAGCCGTTTCAGCTCGTTTCCCGGCCGGTGCAACAGGACTGCCCGAAGAGGCCCGACTTCGCTGTCCACCCTGGGAGGTGCGGTCATCTCGCTCACGAGCCGGAGCCTAATGAGCGGGCATCACGGTAGCCAGGAAAGACGGCCTTTCAGCAACGAATAGCCGACGAAGGACACCACATCGAACAAAGTATGCGCGGCGATGAGCGGCCACAGCCGGTTGGTGCGCTGCCATACGCGGCCGAACACCAGCCCCATCACGAGGTTGCCGACGAACCCGCCGAACCCTTGGTACAGGTGGTAGGAACCGCGCAATACCGCCGCGCCGAACAGCGACGCGTTCTCGCGCACGCCGAGCTGCCGCAGCCGGGTGAGCAGGTAGCCGATCACGAGCACTTCCTCGGCGAAAGCGTTGCCGAACGCGGAAAGCGTCAGCGCGATCGGCCGCCACCAGGTATCGCCCAAAGTGGACGGTTGCACCGCGAGGCTGAACCCGAGGTGGTAGGAGACGAAGTACAGCGCGAGCCCGGGAATGCCGATGAGCGCGGCGATTCCGACGGTGATCAGCGCGTCGGTGCGGATGCGGCGGCTCAGCCCGATCTCGCGCAGTTTCAGCCCGGCCCGCCACAGCAGGTACAGGCCGAGCCCGCCCCAGCCGATCAGCTGCGCGGCGCTCAGCAGCTGCTGGAGCAGGTCCAGCAGGCTCGCGGCGGCGCGCGGGACGTTGAGCTGGACTTGCTGCTGCGCCAACGGGGTCGGGCGCAGCAGGGAGTCCACAAGGGACAGCAGACTGCGTGCCCCGGACATCCCGAGCGTGATGCCGAAAACCAGCACCAGCTCGATCTTGACCGCGCGTCGTTCGCGGGGATCGGTGAGCTGGGCCGGGAACGCCGGAA
The DNA here is from genome assembly GCF_045278895.1 of Amycolatopsis sp. WGS_07. Taxonomy (NCBI): domain Bacteria; kingdom Bacillati; phylum Actinomycetota; class Actinomycetes; order Pseudonocardiales; family Pseudonocardiaceae; genus Amycolatopsis; species Amycolatopsis sp. WGS_07. The sequence continues at coordinate 3,020,435 of NZ_CP136053.1, forward strand.
GTGCCGGATTGAGCCAGGATCGCAGGCCGGACGGCCCTCCGGAACGTTCTGTGGTGCGCATGAACGCACGCTACCGTCGGGGTATGCCGAGGACTATCGCCACCAACACGAAGGTCGAGCGCGCCGAGCTGGTCGCGTTCCTCAAGCCGCGTCACCGCGCGATCCTGGTGACCACCCGCGCCGACGGGCGGCCTCAGCTGTCCCCGAACACCTGCGGCGTCGACGACGAGGGCCGGATCGTCATCGCGACCTACCCGAAGCGCGCCAAGGCGGCCAACCTCCGGCGCGACCCGAAGGTGTCGGTGTGCGTGCTGTCGGACGAGTGGAACGGGCCGTGGGTGCAGGTCGACGGGACCGCGGAGGTGATCGATCTGCCGGATTCGGTCGAGCCGCTGGTCGACTACTTCCGCAGCATCTCCGGCGAGCATCCGGACTGGGACGAGTACCGCGAGGCGATGCGCAAACAGGGAAAGAGCCTGATCCGGATCACGATCGACCGGTGGGGGCCGATCGCGACCGGCGGCTTCCCTCCCGAGCTGGCGGACGACTGACGGGTCAGGCCTCGCCGTGTTGATGGCGGAGGAACGGGCAGCCCAGCAGCCGCCGCAGTTCCGCGGCTAGCTGCGGCGGGCTGTCGACCGTCCGGGAGAACGCGAGCCGGACGTCGTGGTCGCCCGCCGTCGATTCGACGCGCAGGCGCAGGCCGTACCGGTCGAGGCCGAGCGGGCGGATCCGGCCGCCGCGCAGGTCCGCGGGCAGGTGCCGGGCCAGCTGTTCCACCACGTCCGGATGGTCGCTCTCCAGGTGCCGCAGCCATTCCGCCTCGTAGTCGTGGAACGGGTCCGGCGGGGCCGCGCTGAACATGTGCGGCCGGAGCGAATGCGTGCCCTCCGCGTCGGCGAGAACCAGCGATGCCGGGGTCAGCCGGAGCAGCGTGAGGCCGTGTCCGACGTCGAGGAGCCGGTGGTCCGGCCGCTGTTCGGCGATCGACACCGCACGCGCGCGGGCCGACACCTCGGTCAGCGGCCGGAGCCATCCGGTGATCCACAGCAGGCCGCGGACCGGTTCCCGCAGCGCCACCGGGGCGTGGTCGGCGAGCTCGACCATGACGGCGAGCTCGCCGCGTTGAGTCTGCCGGGAAGCGCGCACCATCGGGTGCTCGTCCGGCAGAAGAATGCTGACGCTTCCGCTGTGGTGCACGTGATGCAGGACGGGCTCGACGCGTTCGGCCTCGCAGCCGGCGTTCTCGACGGTCGGCATGATCGTCGCCGGGCCGCCGCGGGTCGCGATCGTCTTGGCGCGTTCGGCGGGGTTCGGCGCGGGCGGGCGGCGCACGGATACGGGTGCCTCGGTCACGGCTCACCTCCTACTTAGGTGAGCCTAACCTGAATTACCGCGCGAAGGGAAGAGCGCGCGCGAAGATCACCCACGGGGCGGGAAAATGCTGGTCAGCGGAGCGGGGAGATGCCGGTGCCGGGCGGATTCGGCCGGTTGGCCCGGTTGATCCCGGGGCGGGAGGCTCCTGGGAGGCGTCCGCAGAGCGAACGATTTTGTCCCCTTGCCGTACGCTACTAGCGTGTCAGTCGTGTCAAGCGCTGTGGAACTCACGCCCCCCGGCCCCCGTGGAATTCCTCCCCTGTTCGCGCGGCTCGTCGACGACTCGGCGCTCTTCCCGCCCGCGGACGTCGCGATGCCGGAGGCGCTGCGCGCGCACTTCGCCTCGCGCGGCGGGGAACACGCCGGGGTGCTCGGGGTTTTCCTGTGCCAGGCCTCGCGGCTGCCGGAGCTGATCACCGAGCTGATCAAGATCAAGCCCAAGGAGCCGCTGCCGCTGTCGCTGATCATCGACACCGGGCTCGGCGGCGTTCCGAAGGCGATCTCGATCGTCGAATCGCGCAGCGAGCTGCTGTCGCTGCGGATGGTGGAGATGCCCGCCCCGTCCGACGTCGACGAGGTGTGGCTCGAACGCGTTTCGGAGTTCGTGCCCGAGGACGTCATCCGGGTGGTCGAGCCGCGCCGCGGCGTCGGCTGGCTGGACGGCGTCCGCAACGTGATCGAGCACGGCAGCTGGCCGAAGATCCGCTGCGGCGGCAAGGCGGGGGAGAACTTCCCCAGCGTGGACGAGGTCGCCGATTTCCTGTCGGTGGTCAGCGGCTCGCCGGGAGCGTCGTTCAAGGCGACGAACAGCCTGCACCGCGCGGTCCGGCACGTCGACCCGGAAACCGGCTTCACGCATCACGGCTTCCTCAACCTGCTGGTCGCGTCGGCACGCTGCCTCTCCGGCGGCGACGTGCGCGGCGCGCTGGAATCGACCGACGGCAAGGCGCTCGCGGACGAGGCGCGCGCGTTGCCGGAGCCCGCGGCGAAGGCGGTGCGGGAGCTGTTCGGGTCGTACGCGGCGGCGTCGTTCGCCGAACCGGTGGCCGACCTGGGTGAACTCGAGCTGCTGTGAGCAGGGAGGGGTCGCTGACCCTCGACCGCGGTCTGGCGCTGCTGCAGGCGGTGGCCGATTCGGGCGAGCAGGCGGCGACCATCTCCGAGCTTGCGGTGACCATCGGCGCGAGCCGAGCGGCGGTGTACCGGCTGCTCGTGCCGCTGTCCGAACGCGGCCTCATTTGGCGAGACGGCACGAAAGTGCGGCTCGGCGTCGGAGTGCTGCGGCTGGCCGGTCAGGTGCTGCCACAGCTGCGTGAGGCCGCGCGGCCGGTGTTGCGGGAGCTGGCCGAGAAGGTCGGCGCGACGGCGCATCTGACGGTCGCGCAGGGCGATCACGCGCAGGCCGTCGCGGTGGTCGAGCCGTCGTGGACGAGCTATCACGTGGCTTACCGGGTCGGCAGCAGGCACGCGCTCGCCGCCGGTGCGGCGGGGCGGGCGATGGCGTTGCGACCGGGCGGTACGGACCGGTGGATCGTTTCGACCGGTGAGATCGAGGCGGGTGCTTCGGGCGTCGCCGCACCGGTGCGTGGGGTGCCGGGGCTCCGGGCGAGCGTCGGGGTGATCTCGTTGGAGCCGTTGGTTTCCGACGAGGTCGGTCCGTTGGCGGTGGAAGCGGCTGCGAAGTTGGCCGAGGTACTGCGGACCTAGCGGCGGGACGCGGCGACCAGCGGCCGGACCATGGTCAGCAGCAGCGCCAGGTCCACCGTGAACAGCAGCCGCTCGAACAGCCCGAGCGTCACTTCCTGCTGTGCGGGCCCGGTGATCAGGGTGAACACGAAGCTGCCCAGCACCACTGCCACGCTGGCGAAGCTCGCGACGGCCAGCCTTCGGATTGTGGTGCGACGCGGTTCCCACGGGCACGCTCGGCCGCCGCGCCGGGTCAGCAGCCAGGCGGCGGTGGGGAGTGCGAGGAACGCGGTGAGGGCGGCGGCGTTGTGCAGCTGGCCGTCGAAGGAACGGGCTTCGCCGTTCGGGTCGACCGGGACCATCGCGCACACCGTGAGGCCGGCGCACCACACGCCGAGCAGGACCACGACCGCGGGTGAGCGGCGAGCCTTGACGAGCCCGGCGAGCAGCGCCAGCGAACCCAGCGCGAGCGCCAGGCACATGACGGCGAACAGCCGCGCGGCCGAGTGGTCGCCGAGCCTGCCGTAGACGTACTCCGACAGCGTCTGCCAGATCGGGCTGATTTGCGAGGAGAGCCGCAGGTGCAGGTCGGTGGCGATGACCACGGCCGCCCCGATGCCGACCAGCGCGAGCCGGCCGTGCACCGGCGACACGGCGGCGCGGGAGGTGGTCGGCACGGGTGCTCCTCGGCGGTCATGGCGGAGGCCATGGCGTCACCGGGGGTTCACCTGGTCCTCGTTCGGGGGTTCCGAAGAGGTTACCTGGCGTTCCTGTGAAACGGCGGTTACCAGAGCAGCTGGGCCAGCGCGAACACGGCGAAACCGGCGAAGACGAACCCTGCGGCCCGCTGGATCAGCTTCGGGCGGATCCGGTCGCGGATCTTCGCACCGATGAACACCGCCAGCCCGGCGACCGACACCAGCGCGACGAACGCGCCGAGGCCGACCGCGAACGGGTTGCCGAGGCGGGCGACGAGACCGGCTGTCGCGAGTTGCGAGGCGTCGCCCCACTCCGCGGCGAAGAGCACGCCGAACGATGTGAGCGCGGAGCGCAGGAACGAGACCGGTCCGGGCCCGGACCGCGACGCGTCCTCGCCCGCGTCGCGGCCTTCGCTGAAGCCTTCGCGCAGCAGCAGGAACGCGCCGACGCCGAACATCGCGGCGACCAGCACGGAAACCAGGGTTTCCGGCAAGAGGGTGAGCAGGCTTCCGAAAGCCACCGCGATCACGCATTGCACGGCGAACGCCACGCATACTCCGGCGAATACCGGCCAGGCCCGGAAACGGGTGGTGAGCACGAGGGTCGCGACGAGCGTCTTGTCCGGCAGCTCGACGGCCAGTACCAGGCCGAACGCGCTGAACAGAGCGATCAATGCGGGAGACATGGGTTTGTGCTCACCCCTTTCACTGCAACGATAAAGGGGCGATTCAGAAAACCGCAAGCTGATGGGTTTCGCGAATTGCCTGATCAGGTCCGCAGAATGCTCAATGGCGGGCTGCCGGATAATTTTTTCGGTGCGCCGAATTCTATTTTCCGGCTGCGGTACGGTGCGGGTCATGTCTGTTGACCACGTCGTCGTGACCACCACCGTCGACTCCGAGGCCGCCGCGCGCACGATCGCCGCGAGCGCCATCGAGGCCCGGCTCGCCGCGTGCGCCCAGATCGTGGGGCCGATCACCAGCGTTTTCCGGTGGGAGGAAGAGGTGCAGACGGCGACCGAGTGGCGGGTCGAGTGCAAGACGGCGGCCGACCGGTCGGGTGCGCTGGAGGAGTTCCTGAACGTGCGGCACCCGTACGACCTGCCGGAGGTCATCGTCACGCCGATCATCGGCGGCAGCCCGCGGTACCTGGCGTGGCTCGTCGAGGAGACCCGCTGAGCGCCACCTGATCGGGGGTAGCTCTGCTGTCTTCCGCTGCTGGGTTTCGGCAGGTCGGCGGGACGTTGGTCCCGGTGAGTTCAGGACGTGTTGAACTGGCTGGCTCCGGTGCGCGCGCGGAGGATCGGAGCCGTGGATGTCCTTGAGCTAGCGCGGTGGCAGTTCGGCATCACCACCGTCTACCACTTCCTGATGGTCCCGCTGACCATCGGACTCTCGGTGCTGGTCGCGGCCATGCAGACGGCGTGGGTGCGCACCGGCGAGCTGCGGCACCTCAAGATGACGAAGTTCTGGGGCAAGCTGCTGCTCGTCAACTTCGCCATGGGCGTGGTCACCGGGATCGTGCAGGAATTCCAGTTCGGGATGAGCTGGAGCGCCTACTCGCGGTTCGTCGGCGACGTCTTCGGCGCTCCGCTCGCGATGGAAGGCCTCCTCGCGTTCTTCGTGGAGTCGGTGTTCCTCGGACTGTGGATCTTCGGCTGGGACCGGCTGCCCAAGCGGGTCCACCTGGCCTGCGCGTGGGCGTTCTCGCTGGCCACGATGGCCTCGGCGTACTTCATCCTGGCCGCGAACTCGTGGATGCAGCATCCGGTGGGCGTCGAGTTCGTGGACGGCAAGCCGACGATGAACTCGATCGGCGCAGTGCTCACGAACAACACCGCGCTCGCCGCTATCCCGCACACCCTCGCGGGCGCGTTCTCGGTGGCGGCGGCGTTCCTGGTCGGCGTGGCCGGATGGCACCTGTGGCGGAAGCGTTCGGCTTCGGACGAACACCGCGAAGTCTGGCGCTCGTCGCTGCGACTCGGCGGCTGGGTCGGCGTGGTGGCGTTCGCCGTGCTGGCGATCACCGGCGACATGCAGGGCAAGCTGATGTTCGAGCAGCAGCCGATGAAGATGGCGTCGGCGGAAGCGCTGTGCCACACGGAAAAGCCGGCGAGCTTCTCGATCATCGCGATCGGCGACGTGGCTGACGCGAACTGCGAGGACGTCAAGACGTTCAACGTGCCCGCGCTGCTGTCTTTCTTGGCGCACAACGACTTCTCGACCGAGGTCAAGGGCGTGGAGAACCTGGTTTCGGAGTACCAGGCGAAATACGGCACGAACTACCCGGACGACCCGGCGCTCGGCTCGCTGGCCGGGAAACCGATCGACTACGTGCCGAGCCTGCCGGTGACGTACTGGGGCTTCCGGATCATGATCGGCTTCGGCGCGATCTCGGCGGGCATCGGCCTGCTGGCCCTGTGGCTCACCCGCCGCGGCCGGATCCCGCGCGGACGGTGGTTCCCGTTGCTGGTGCTCGGCGGCATCGCGACGCCCTTCATCGGCAACAGCGCGGGCTGGATCTTCACGGAGATGGGGCGGCAGCCATTCGTGGTCGCGCCCAACCCGACTGGTGTCGAGGGCATGTGGATGTTCACCGCACAGGCGGTGTCGAAGCTGACGGCCGGCGAGGTGCTGACGTCGCTGATCTCGCTGACGGTGCTGTACGCGGTGCTGGGGGTGGTGGAGCTGTATCTGATGCGCAAGTACGTGCGGGGCGGGGTTGACGCGGTGATGCCGCCTGCTGCTCCTTCTGACTCGGACGGTTCTGGTGATTCCGATGACTCCGATGGTTCCGATGACCAGGCGCTTTCGTTCGCCTACTGACCCGGTGGAGCGGGCCGGGGTGCCGCCAGAGAACCCGGAGGGCCGGGTTTGGGCGCGGCCCGCTCCACTGGCCTGGACAAGGAGCCGAAGCATGCTCTCCGCCGCGAACGCAGCCCCCACCCTCACCGGGGGGACGCCCCGTACCCAGCGTAATCGGTTCGTGGCTCTCGCGGGTTACCCACAGCGAATCTGTGGACAACTCGCTGGGTTGTGGATAACTCAGGGCCATCGTGGGGACAACCCGGTGGCCGACCGGAGGACGACGGCAGGCGCCGGACGAGGTGAGTGGGGATGACACTCGAAACGCTGTGGTTCGCGATCGTCGCGTTGTTCTGGTTGGGGTACCTCTTCCTCGAAGGGTTTGACTTCGGGGTCGGGATGCTGCTGCCGGTGCTCGGGAAGACGAACACCGAGCGGCGCGTCCTGGTCAACACCATCGGGCCGGTCTGGGACGGCAACGAGGTTTGGCTGATCGTCGCGGCCGGGGCCACCTTCGCGGCGTTTCCCGGCTGGTACGCGTCGCTTTTCTCCGGCGCTTACCTTCCGCTGCTGCTCGTCCTCCTCGCGCTCATCGGGCGCGGCGTCGCGTTCGAGTACCGCGGCAAGGTCGACTCCGACCGCTGGCGGCGCGTCTGGGACCGCGTGATCATCATCGGTTCCTGGGTGCCCCCGCTCGGCGTCGGGCTGCTGCTCGCGACCACCGTGCTCGGCCTGCCGCTCGACGCGCACGGCAACCGCGTCGGCTCGCCGTTCGAGTCGGTTCGGTGGGACACGCTGCTGGGCGCGTTGGCGATCGTCGGGTTCTCGCTCGTGCACGGGGCGGCGTTCCTCGCCCTGAAAACCACTGGTGACCTGCGGGAACGTGCACGGACGCTCGCGCTGCGGCTCCTTCCGGTCGGGCTGCTGCCGCTCGTCGCGTTCCTGGTGGTCGTTCAGGTCCGCGAAGGCGAACTGTGGACGCTCGTCTCGCTGGTGATCGCCGTCCTCGCTGCGGTGGTCGCGTGGCTGCGGCTCTACGTCGACCGCGACGGGCAGGCGTTCGCCGCGCTGGCGGTCATGATCACGGCCGCCGCGGTGACGTTCTTTGGGGCGCTCTACCCGAATGTCCTGCCATCCACGCTCGACCCGGCGCACTCGCTCACGATCATGAACACCGCGGTCAGCCACTACACGCTGACGGTCATGACCTGGGTCGGCGCGTTCGGCGCACCGGCGGTGCTGATTTACCAAGGTTGGACCTACTGGGTTTTCCGCAAGCGCATCGGCATCCAGCACATCCCGGCGGCGCACTGACCATGAACGAACTTCCCGGCCGCGCACCCCTTTCCGCCACGAGGTCCCCAATGGACCCAGTGCGGCCGGGCAAGGGTCCGCTCGGCGCGCTCTCGGCCCTGGGGCCGGCCGCGCGCCGAGCGTTGATCCTGGTCGCGGTGCTGTCGTTCGGGAACGCGGTTTTCCTTGTCGGACAAGCTTTTCTGTTAGCGGACATCCTCGCGGACGTGGTCTCCCGGGGGCTGGGGGAAGGGGGCCGCACCGTCCAGTTGGCCGTCCTGCTCGCGCTCGTGATCGGCCGGGCAGGCACCAGCTGGGCGGTGCGGGTTGTCTCCGCACGCGCCGCCGCGACCGCGCAACGCGACTTGCGCGCCCGCGTCGTCGACCACGCGCTGCGTCTGGGGCCGGAATGGCTGGCGCGGCGTGGCCACGGCGAACTGACCACGCTCGTCACGCGCGGTCTCGACGCGCTCGATTCCTATTTCCGCGAGTACCTTCCCGCGCTCGTCACCGCCGCGGTCGTCCCGATCGCGGCGGGCGCGGCGATCCTGTGGACAGATTGGCCGTCGGCGGTGATCATCGCCGCGACGGTTCCGCTGCTGCCGATGTTCGCTGTCCTGGTCGGAAAATTCACCGCCGATCGCGTCTCCGGCGCGACGGACGCGGTGCATCGGATGTCCGGGCTGCTGCTCGAACTGGTGCGGGCGTTGCCGGTGCTCACCGCGTTCCGGAGGGCGGACGCACAGGCCGAAACCGTGCGAAAGCTGTCCGAACGGCATCGTCGCGCGACGCTCAAGACGTTGCGGGTGGCGTTCTCTTCGGCGTTCGTCCTGGAACTGGCGGCGACGCTGTCGGTCGCGTTGATCGCCGTCGTCATCGGCGTCCGGCTGGTGTCCGGCTCGCTCCCGCTGGCGATCGGACTCGGCGTACTGATCCTCGCTCCCGAGTGCTACCAGCCGATTCGCGCGGTCGGCGCGGCATTCCACGCGAGCGAGGACGGGGTGGAAGCGGTCCGCCGGGTGACCGCGGTGCTCGCGGAGCCGGTCCCGGCCGAGGGGACACAGACCGCGCCCTGTGGATCATTGGTTGTGTCGGACCTAAAAGTCGCCCGACGCGGCGGATTCGCCCCGGACGGCGAGAGCTTCTCCGTCCGGCGCGGCGAGATCGTCTGGCTACGCGCACCAAGCGGTGGCGGTAAATCGACAACGTTGGCGACGCTGCTGGGCTTCATCCCGTCTTACGACGGATCGGTGCTGGCCGGCGACGTCCCGCTCGCCGAAGCCGACCTTGAACGGTGGCGCGCTGGTATCGCGTGGGTGCCGCAGTCGCCGGTCTTCAGCGGCGGCACCGTGCGGGAAGAACTTGCCGCGCCAGGCCAGGACGTCGATGCCGTGCTCGGTGAGCTGGGCCTGCATGGCCTCGCTGACCGTCCGGTCGACCGGCTTTCGCTGGGGCAACGGCAGCGTGTCGCCGTGGCCAGGGCGTTGCTGCGCGTTCAGTCGGGCGCGTGGTTGCTGCTGCTCGACGAGCCGACCGCGCACCTGGACGACGTCAACGCCCGGCGAGTGCTGGACGCCGTCGAACGAGCCGTCGACAACGGCGCGGCGGCGGTAATCGCCGCTCACGAACGTTCTGCTGCGGTGGCGATCGAGGACGAGACGCCCGCCGCGGTTGTCGAGTCTACTTCGGACAGTGTCGAGGCGCGACCGCTTCCCTGGCGAACGCTGCTCGACCGACGACTGTTCTCCGGCGCTCTGCTCGGCGCGCTGGCGCTCTTGGCCGGGATCGCCCTCACCGCGACGTCTGGCTGGCTGATCGCCAAAGCGTCGCTGCAGCCGCCGATTCTGACGTTGACGGTCGCGGTCGTCGGGGTACGCGCATTCGGTCTCGGCCGGGCTGGGCTCCGGTATGTCGAACGGCTCGTGACGCATGACGCCGCGTTCCGGATCGCCGGGCGGTTGCGGGTCCGGTTGTGGAAGGCGCTGGTGCGGTTGGGGCCGGCGCGCAGCCTCGAAGCCGGGGAGAGCCAGCGGCGGTTGGTGACGGACGTCGACACCGTGCGGGACTTGCTGCCGCGAGTCGTGTCACCGCCGATCGTGGTCGGTTTGGTTGCGGTGGGGGCGATCGCGGTGCAGACGGCGGTGCTGCCGTCGGCCGGGTTGGTCCTGGCGCTGACGGTCTTGGTGGGCCTGGCGGCACCGGCGGTCGCGCTGCGGTTGGAGCGGCGGGCGACGTCGGCACTGGCGGCGGGACGGCGGGACGTCGCGGCGCGGGTTCTGGTGCTGTTCTCGTCGGCGGCGGAGCTGCTCGCTTACGGCCGGGCGGCTTCGCGTCGTCTCGAGCTGGCTTCGACGGACACCCAACTGGCCGCCGACACCCGACGGCAGGCGTTCGGCGCGGGCGCGGCGGACGCGCTGATCACGCTGGCGACCGGGGCGGCTGCGGTGGTGAGCACGATGCTGGCCGCGGGGGCGGTCGGCCGCGGCGAGCTGCCGGGGGTGCTGGCACCGCTGCTGGCGTTGGTTCCGTTGGCGCTGGCGGAAGTGCTGGCGTTGCTGCCGCAGGCGGCGGTGCATTGGGACACGCTGCGGGCGGCCCGGGTTCGGCTTGGCGCAGTGGTCGGCGATTCGCTGGGTGCTGCTGGGCTCGAGCGTTCGGCGGCTGCGGTCGAGGATCGACGGCTCTCGGCGGAGGTTCCTGCTGAGGTCTCGCGTGATCCGGCGGAGAAGCGGGACGGTGACTCGAAGGCCGGTGCTCAGCCCACGAGTGAGCACGATGTGGTGCGGTTGCGAGGCGCTGAGCTGGGGTGGCCCGGCGGCGAGGCCGTGTTGAAGGACGTCGAGTTGAGTGTGCCGGCCGGGGCTTACGTGGCGGTCGTCGGGCCGAGCGGGGCGGGGAAGTCGACGCTGGTGGCGGCGTTGCTGGGGTTCCTCCAGCCTCGGGCGGGGGAGGTCGTCGTGCCGGCGAAGGTCGCTTGGGCACCGCAGGAGCCGATGCTCGTGTCGACCACCGTGGCGGAGAACCTGCGGCTCGCGGACCCTCGCGCTGAGGCGTCCGATTTGCGTCGGGCGCTGGATCAGGCGCAGTTGCCGGACCTGGATTTGTCGACGGTGCTCGACAGCGCGGGGGCCGGGTTGTCCGGCGGGCAGGCGCAGCGGGTGGCGTTGGCGCGGGCGTTGCTGGCGGCTCCGTCGGCGGACTTGGTGCTGCTGGACGAGCCGACGTCGCATCTCGACGAGCCGACGGCGCGCGCGTTGCGGGCGACGTTGCGTACGGAGCTTGCTGGCCGGACGGTCGTGCACGTAACGCACAATGCGGACGAAGAGCTGCAAGCGGACGTCGTTTTCGAAGTACGGGACGGACGCGTCGTGCGGCGATCGTTGCCGCGGGTGGCGGCGTGATGGAGGGTTGTTGGTGACGGTCACGATTTCGGGTCTGGGGCAAGGGGCCGCGCTAAGGTCTGAGTTGCTCATGGACCCGACACTTGCCGCGCGCGCCCTTTCGGCGGCCACCGAGATCACCAGTACCGCGCTGTCTGGGGACGACCCGGAAGCGGTGCTGGAAACAGTCGTGGCCAGGGCGGTCGAACTTGCCGACGCGGACCTCGGCCTCGCGATGGTGAGCGCCGATGACGGACGCGTCGTGGTCGAGGCCGCGTATGGGGTCGATGGCTCGCTCGCGGAGGGGGCGGAAGGCGGACCGGTCGGAGAGCTGCGCGGACTGACGCTCGAGACGGATTCCGCGGCAGGCCAGGTCGCGCGAGGCAGCGAGCCGATCGCGGCGGAGAACTTCATCGTCGATCCGCGCACAGCACCGTATGTACCGGACGAATTGCGCGGGTACGGACCGTTCGCAGCCGCGCCGTTCGGCTCCGGCGGTCGGGTGCTCGGCGCGCTTACCGTCTACCGGCGACAGGGCCGTGAGCCGTTTTCCGCGGGCACGGTCGAGATGCTCGCGGCGTTCGCGGCACAGGCCGGCGTGGTGCTCGCGCTGGCGGAGGGGGCGAACGCACGGCATCGCGTGACCCTCTACCAGGAGCGCGAACGCATCGCCCGCGAGCTGCACGACGTGATCGTGCAACGGCTTTACGGCACCGGGATGCAGTTGGATCGCGTCCGCCGCAACATGCGCAAACGCTTCGCGCAGGCTGATGGAGCCCGGCTGTCCGACGCGATCGACCAGCTGGACCAGACCATCGAGGAAATCCGCGGCACCGTACGCGCACTGCGCTCGCCAGAGCCGCGCCACGACCCCGGCACCCCGACCGACCTCGCCGAATCCGCGCGCGGCGAAGTGCGCATCGCCGGGGAACTGCTTGGTTACCCGCCGACGCTGGAGCTGTCCGGCGAGTTCGCCGACATCCCGGCCGAGCGCGCCGACCACATCCGCGCGGCACTGCGCGAGGCACTGTCCAATGTGGTCCGACACTCCGGCGCGAGCGAGACCCGCGTGACGCTGACCCGCGACGCCGAAGGCGTGAAACTTCGGGTTCGGGACAACGGGTCTGGTGTGCCGCAAGGGGTCGCGACCCGGGGGCTACGCCATCTCTCCGAGCGTGCCGATGCTGCTGGTGGCCGGTTTTTCCTCAATTCTTCGCCTAGTTTGGGGACGCTTGTCGCGTTTGACCTCCCGTTGGAGTGAGCGTCGTTAGTGGCGATCGTGTTGCGGGGCGGGGTGTTTCGGTGCTGGCGTCAGGTTGACCCGTGCGGTGCCCGCGTCGCGGGTCCAATCGCCACGCGGAGCCGACCGCATCGCGGAGGACGCATTGCGGAGCGGGCGCATTGCCTTGGCCTGCAACGCATTGGCTCGCACCGCACCACACCGCCCTGGCCCGCACCGCACCGGCCCGCACCGCAGCGAAGCCGTGTGGCGGTTGCCGCGGCGTGTGGCGGTTACCGCGGCGTGGCGAGCACGTCGCGGTAACCGCATCGCACCGACGGGACTGCGTCGGCTGCGTCGCCTCGACCGCACTTGCGTTTCACTCAGCACTGGGTCGTCGACCCCGCGTTGCGGCGACCTAGTACCGCGTCACAACCGCTGTGTCAGCCTGGCGTCGCGACGGATTTGCCACCTCGGGCTAGCCACCTCGAGCCCGCCATCGCGCACCCGCGACCTTGAGTCCGCCACCTCGAACCCACGGCCTTGAGCCCGCCATCGCGCACCCGCGACCTCGAACCCATCGTCGCGGACCAGCGACCTCGAGCCGCCACCTCGGACTCGCCGTCGTGAACCCACGATCTCGAATCCGCCGCCTCGGATCGCGTCGCCCGTGCCGCATCGCGCTGAACCGCGTCGTACTGAACTGCCTCGAATCCGCATCGAATCGCTCGCAGCAACCACGCTGTATCAATCTCGCGCCGCTGTGAACCCACCGCTGTGAACACACCGCGCACCAAGAGATTCAGCCTTCACGAGTCATCGAACACGCTCCTTCCCCAGGTTCTCCCGCCATCACGAGCCGCTCCCCATGGTATCGACAAATCGAACATCTATTCGGCACTCAATTGGGTGAATAAACCGGCCTCGGTCGGCTACCCTCAGCTCCGTCTTGGACGCCGAGAACCCCGTCCGCAGCAATGCGGACGGGGTTTGGACGCGGAATCCGGCGAAATCAGTCGCGGTTAGCGAAGAAAGCGCGGATGTCGTAAGCGAGGAGGTCGGGGCGTTCCATCGCCGCGAAGTGGCCGCCCTCCTCGAAGCGGCTCCAGTGCACGATGTTCGTATTGTCGCGTTCGGCGAACGTCTTGATGGTCTGGAAGTCGTCCTTGAACACCGCGACTCCGGTGCGCGCGCCGCTCACTCGCGGTTCGGCCTCGGCGCGGGCGTTCTCCAAGTAGCTGCGGCTCATCCCGGAAGCGGCGTTGGCGAACCAGTTCACGCTCACCTCGAGCAGGATCGTTTCCAGTGGTACCAGCGAGGTTCCGTTGCCGAAAGAGTTGAACAGCTCGCTGTAGGCGAGTAATCCGATCGGGGAGTCACTGAGGCCGACGGAAACCGTTTGCGGGCGTGAGGCGTTCATCGTGTTGTAGCCACCCACTGAGTGAAACCATTGCATGTGTGCGAGACCGGCGTGGTCGGCCGGTTCGAGGCGCTCGAATTCGGCCGGGTCGCCGGACGGGAACGAGAACAGCTGCAGGACGTGCAGACCGAGGAAACCGTCCGGATTCAGCAGGCCGAGTTCCCGGGCGATCAGCGCGCCGTTGTCCGAACCGTGGATTCCGTAGCTCTCGTAACCGAGGTCGCGCATCAGCTGGTCGTACGCGGCGGCGACGCGGGCGACCGTCCAGCCTGCTTCGGCGACGGGCTGGGAGAAGCCGTAGCCGGGGGCGTCGGGGACGACGACGTCGAAGGCGTCTTCGGCGCGGCCGCCGTGTGCGACCGGGTCGACGAGGCGGTCGATCAGGTCGAGGTAGTCGACCGACGAGCCGGGATAGGTGTGCGCGAGCAGCAGCGGCGTGGCGCCGGGATGGGCCGAGCGGACGTGGATGAAGTGGAACGGCTGGCCGTCGATCTCGGTGGTGAAGTGCGGGACCGAGTTGATCCGCGCTTCGGCGGCGCGCCAGTCGAAGGCTCGCCACGCTTCGAGCGCCGTGCGGAGGTAGGAGTTCGGCGTGCCGGCGTCCCAGTCGTCGGTCGGCGACGGCTGCGGGAGGCGGGTGCGGGCGAGGCGGTCGTGCAGGTCGGCGAGTTCGGCGTCGGTGATCTCGACGGTGAAGGGGCGGAGGGCGAGGGAGGCGGTCGCGTTCGTCATGAGGAAGACACTAGGAGGCTATTAGGTAGGATCAGTTCCTAATAGAATAAGGAGTTTCGATGGCTGATCCGACGGCGCGATTGCTGGCGCTTCTCGCTCTCCTCCAGACCGCTGCTGGACGGAGTGGGCGGGAGCTGTCCGAGCGGCTCGGTGTCTCGGCTCGGACGATCCGCAACGACGTCGAACGACTGCGTGACCTGGGATATCCCGTCGAGGCGACGCGCGGGAACGTCGGCGGTTACCGGCTGGGGTCGGGCGGAAAGCTGCCGCCGTTGCTGCTGGACGACGAGGAGGCGGTGGCGGTCACGGTCGGCCTGCGGGCCGCGGCGGGCATCTCCGGCGTCGACGAGGCAGGCACGCGGGCGCTCGCGAAGCTGGAGCAGGTCTTGCCGGCGAGGCTGCGTCCGACGGTCGACGCTCTGCGGTCGACGATCGATCGCGGTCCGGAGAACACCGGCACGGACGCGCCCGATCCGGAGGTCGACGCCGCGGTCCTGCAGGAGGTCGCGCGGGCGATCCGGCATGTCGAATGGCTCCGGTTCGACTACGCGGACGAGTTGCGGCTGGTCGAGCCGTACCGGCTGCTCAGCTGGCAACGACGCTGGTACCTGGTGGCCCGCGATCCGCAGGACAGCAGCTGGGCGACTTACCGTGTCGACCTGATGCAGCCGCGGATGCCGACGCGCCGCCGGTTCGAGCCGAATCCCTTGCCCGGCGGGGATTACACCGCCTTCGCGATGCGCACGATCGCGGCGAGCGGCTGGATCGTGCACGCTCGCCTGCGCGTCAAAGCCCCGGCGGAAAAGGTGCTGGCGCGGATCAACCCGGCCGTCGGCGTTGTCGAGCCGATTGACGAGAACCAGTGCGTGCTCGTCACCGGCGCGGACAGTCTGGACACGCTGGCTGTCTACAGTGGAATGTTGATGATGGACTTCACCGTCGAGTCGCCGCCGGAGCTGATCCCGTTGCTGCAGTTGCTGTCCGAACGCTACGGACGCGCCGTCGCGGGCAGCTGATTCACTTGCCGCGCCGCGCGATCCACGCCGCGGCCTGAGTCCGGCGCTGCATGCCGAGCTTCGCGAGGACCGACGTCACGTAGTTCTTCACCGTTTTCTCGGCGAGGAAGAGACGTTCGGCGATCTCGCGGTTGGACAGCCCCTGCCCGATCAGCTCCAGGACGTCGCGTTCGCGGTCGGTGAGCGTCGAAAGCTCGTCCGTGGGCGGATGGCGCAGCTTGTCGAGCACGCGAGCGGTGCTGACCGGGTCGAGCAGCGACCGGCCAGCGGCGACCTCGCGGACCGCGTTGACCACGTCCTGCCCGCGCACCTGCTTCAGCAGATAGCCCGAAGCACCCGCCATGATCGCGCCGACCATGGCCTCCTCGTCGTCGAACGCGGTGAGCATGAGGCAGGCCGGCGGATTCGGCTTGGACCGCAGCTCGCGGCAGAGCGTGATGCCGTCGCCGTCCCCGAGCCGAACATCCACGACGGCGACGTCTGGCTCGACGTGCATGGCCACCGCGAGCGCCTCTTCGACACTCCCGGCTTCGGCGACCACCTCCAGGTCGGCCTCGTCGCTGAGCAGGTCGCGCAGGCCCCGCCGGACGAGTTCGTGGTCGTCTACTAGCAGCACCTGGATCGGCATATGTCCAGGTTACGGCGCGTGGGGCGGTTCGTCTGCCAGTGGTGCCGCAGGACACCACGCGGCACCAGGCGCGGCTTACCGTTCGCAGGCGACCCCGTCGCCGTCGCGGTCCAGCGCAGGGCGATAGCCCGGATCGCCGCGGTGCAGCGGGGCCGCTCCAGCGGCTTTCGCGGCGGCGCAGTTCTTGTAGTACGCGCTGCTCGGCTGTTCGGGTTCCGGCTGGTCCTGGACCGGGTCAGGCGGTGGCGGCGGGGCGGCTTGTTCGGAGGTGTGCGGAGCGGGCGTTCCCGGCGGCGGCGCCAGAGTCGGGGTCGAAGCCGGGGCAGGCGCGGTGATCACGCCCTTGCAAGGTTCCGCCCACAATCCCGTCGCCGCTTGCTGAGCCGCAGAAGCCGCGTTGCGCAGCGAATCCGACACGACATTGGAGGCCAGCCGCGCGTAACCCGCAGTGAGCGTCGCGGTCGCGTAGTCGGTGCCATCACTCAAAGCCAGCGCTACGCCGTCGGTGGTGTCGGTGGTGATTTTCACCGCCGCGCCAGCGAGCTTGTTATTGGCCCACACGGCAGTTTCGCTTGCGTAGCAGTTGTTTCCGGTTGCGACTTCAAGGCCGAGGATGCGCACGGTCCGGTGGCTGCCGTCGGAACCGGTCAGCTCGACATTAGCGGCGTCGGTGACTTTGTCCACGGTGTACGTCACTGGTGCCGGGCTGGCAGATGTTGTCACCGTTGTCGGGGGCGGAGTTGCCGGTGCGGCAACCGGTTCCGGTTCCGGCGCGGGCTTTCCCAGCACCGCGCCCAGAATGAAGAGAACCGCGAAGGCGCTGAGGGCGACCATGATCCAGGTCGGGAATTTCAGCTTGGGGCGCAACGGCGGCGCGGGCGTGGAGTGCATTCGGAATTCCTCTTCGTGAGGCGGGTGCCGAATGGTGTTCGCGTCACGAGCGGTCAGTGTTACGCGCCAGCGCATCTCAGTTTGGCGAAAGCGAAGAACAAGTCACGGATAAGTCACAAAGCCAGCGTTTTTCCGCCGCGGCTGTGACGGTTCGCGGGTTTCTTGCGATGGCTATTCGAACCCAGGAGAAAGCGCATCCACGATGGCCGAGCTGATCGAACGACTGTCCCTGTCCTCGACCGGGCAGGTGCCCGTGCGCGACACGGAGTTCACCGCGATCGACGTGAAGACGACCGGGTTGCCCGCTGGCCGCGTCCTGGAGATCGCCGCGGTCCGGTTTCGCGGGGACGGGACGTTCCTCGGCGAGTACGCGACGGTCGTCGCCGCGGACGCGGACTGGCGGAATCCGCACCGCATCAGCGCGGCGGAACTGGCTGGCGCGCCGACGCTCGGCGACGTCCTCGGGCCGGTGCTGGACCTGCTCCAGGACGCGGTGGTCGTGGCCAGCGACCTGTCCGCGGTGGACGGCCTCCTCGCCGAGGTCGAAGGGCTGGGCGTCCGGCTGCCGCCGCTGCCGGGAATCTCGCTCCGGGACACCGCGCGGGCGACTTTGCCGCTGCCCAACTACCGGCTCGCCACCATCGCCCGTGCCTTCGGCATCGAGGACTTTCCCGGTTATCTCGCCGAAGCGGCCGCTCGGGCGTGCGCGCGGGCGGTGATCGCCCTCGTCGGCACGCACGGGTTGCGGTTGGCGGAGCCAGTGCGTTTCCCGGAACTGCCGAGGTACGCCGCTGGAGCTGCGGCCCTGCGCCGGCCGGTGGCGGGTGCGGGCAAGGGCTGGATGGCCGAGGCGGTGGACCGGGTTTCCGCGGGAGACGGCGGACCGGTCGCGCAGGCCTACCTCGATCTGCTGGCCGAGGCGGTCGGCGACGAGTTCCTGTCGGACGAGGAGGTCTCGGCGCTCGCCAGTGCCGCGGCCGAAGCCGGGATGCCCGCGGAGGAGGTACAGCGGCTGCATGCCGGCTTCGTCGCCGAGCTGCGGTGGGTCGCGGAATCCGACGGGGTGGTGACGCCCGTCGAGTACCGCGAACTGTGCCAGGTCGCTGACGCGCTCGGCGCGCTGGAAGTGATGGTGGACCTCAAGACCACCGCCACCGGGCACAAGCCGACGAGGGTTCTGGTGCTCGGCGCGACGGCTGGCGCGGACCAGTTGCGGGCGCGGGTGTTGTCGGAGGGGTTCCAGCTCGCGAAGAACCTGACGGGTTCGGTCACGCACCTGGTGCACGACTCGGGCGTGCGCGACTCCGAGCCGCGGCTGTCCCGTGCGCTCGAACTCGGCGCGCGCGTCGTGCCGTTGGCCGAGGCTCCGGCTCTGCTGGGATTCGAGACCGGTCCGAAGCCGCAGACCAGAAACCAGACCAAGCCCGCTCCGGCCTCGATCCCGGCGGGGAACGTGACCCTTGGACGGGCGCTGATGGGCCTGGGCCTGGCCCTGATGGTCATCACCGTGGCCGCGATGTTCGGCGGCGCCGGGCTCGGCCCCGGGATCGTGCTGGCCCTCTTCGCGGTCGGGGCGCTGCTCGGCGGCTGGTACCTCGACGAGACGAAGCGAGCCCGGTCAGCGGGCTAGCGGAGGGAACCGCTTCTCGTTTCGGTCCACCTTCGCGTTCGCTGCCGCCAGCAGGTCGATTCCCAGTACGTCCGCGAGCCGGACCAGGTACAGCATCACGTCGGCGATTTCGTCCTGGACGTTGAACTCCTGTGCCGGGTCGGCGCGCCAGTTCGCGGCCTCCTCCGGGGTCAGCCACTGGAACAGCGCGATCAGCTCGCCGACCTCGCCGGACAGGGCCATGGTCAGGTTTTTCGGGGTGTGGAACGGTTCCCAGTCGCGGGCGGCGGCGAAGTCGCGGAGGCGCTGGGTGAGGTCTTCTAGGGTCACCGGACCTGACTATCACGCGCAGTGCTCACCTGGGGTGTCCGGGTTGGGCCGAAAAGAGTACGCCGTTGGCCCACACGCCGGTTACGGGCGATACGGCAGACTGTTCGCGTGAGCGTCCCCGACCCGGTCGAGTACACCGCCAAAATCGGTGCGGTTCTCGATACTGTGCGGCGGCTGCTCGACTCCGGCAGCCGCGCCGATCTCGCTCCGCTGGCCCGGCGGGCGGTGGACGACATCGTGGGCATGCTCGAACAGCACGGCGACCTGGCCGGTGAGCTGCAGGAGCGGCTTGACGAGGCGGTCGCGTTGTATGCGCGGGCTTGTGCGGCCCGGCCGCCCGATCCGGAGCAGCTCGCGGACTGGGTGCTGGAGGCGGCTTTCAGCGGGCGGGCGATCGCGGTGGCGGATTTCGCGGCGGCGCTCGGGGAGCCGGGGCTCAACCGGATGAAGTCCATAGTGGACAAGGCATTGACGGGGCCGCGGCGGGAAATCGCGGAGCGGCTGCAGGAGGAAATCGCGGAGGCCAGCGGGGACGTGGACGGGCTGGTCGCCATTCTGTCCGGCAAACCGCCGCGGGTGGACGTCAGCCTCAAGATTGTCCGGGTGTTGCGGGCGGCTGGGCGGCACAGCGAGGCGATCGCTTACGCGGCGCGAGCGTTGACTCCACAACGGACCGAAGAAGAGTCCATTCCGGAGTATCGCGAACGGGTCGAGCAATTGATCGCGCAAAAAGAAGCCAGCGCGTATCGGGAAGCCGCGCAGTGCCTCAAAAAACTGCGCGCGTTGCACAGAAAAGCGGGCACGGCGGAGGAGTTCACCGGCTACGTCGCCGAGCTGGTGAACGTCCACCGCCGTAAGACCCGGTTGCTCGCGGAGATCCGGTCGGCCCGGATCGCGCTGCCGAAGGGCTAGATCTCGGCCAGTGCGGCGCGGTAGGCGTCGAGGTCGTAGTCCAGCTGGTCTTCTTCCTCGGTTTCGGTCAGCTGTCCTTCGAGGACGGTCACCAGCCGGTCCAGGACATCGGCGCGGGAAAGGTCCTGCTGCAGCAAAGCCTTGGCCGCGGTCCACACTTCGGCGGGCTCGTCGTCCCACAGCTGGTCCACAATGGACGTCTCAAGGGCGAGGCGGAGACCGTCGGCTCCGTCGAATTCTTCCGCGGCCAGCGACTCGTGGTACTCCGGGTGGTCGCCGATCACCAGCAGCCGGCGCTGTTCCGGGTCGCCGGGGTCGAGGTCGGTCAGCTCCTCGTCACCGATCACAGTGGACAGTTCGGGCACCGCGAAACGGCGGCGGGCCACCACTTCCAGTGCTTCTTCGGCGGACTCGGTGCCGTCGAGGTAGTCGCTGAAGTCTTCTTCCTCGTCTTCGTCCGAAAGGTATTCGCCGAGATATTCGGTGACTTCTTCCAGCAACGCGGCGATGGCCACTTCGGACAGTCCGGCGCGCGCGGCGGCCCAGCCTGCCCAGGAGAGCACGACCGGCGCGACGGCGTCCTCGTCCTCCAGTTCGTACTCGCCGTCCAGCAACGATTCGAGGAAGCGCGCCAGCTTTTCCGGACCGACGCGCAGCGGGTTCGCCGGTTCGGTGCGGCAGCCGTGGTCCACCAGCAGGTTGGCGATTTCGCGGGCGGCGTCGGCGTCCGGCAGGTTCGTGTCGGCGAGGAACTGGGTGACGGCTTCCGCGCGCTCCTCGGCGGTCCATTCGGCGACCGGCGAAACCTCGGAGGGCTCCGGCAGCGAACGCGCCCAGGTCAGCGCGATCGCGTGGAAGCGCGTGTAGTCCTCGCCGACGTCGGGCTCGTCCAGCGCGTCGGTGGCCGCGATTCCGGACACCAGCAGCCGGTGCGCGTCGGCGGGTTCGATCTTGTCCAATACGACCAGTTCGCCGTCTTCCTCGACCTGCGAACGCATTTCGGCGAGCACCTCGTGCGGTTCCTCGATGACCACCAGGTCGCGCACCCGGCCGCCCTCGGTGAAGTCGAGCAGCGCGAGCAGGCCGAGCGAGTGGTCGCCCCGGGAGAAGACGCACAGCAGCGACGACTCGTCGCCGTAGACATCCCCGGTGCGCCAGCATTCGCCGACGGTGACCTGTCCGACCTCGGCGGCCCACTCCGGCTCCGGGATGCCCCGGCCCAGCACGACCCCGAGCGCCTCGGCCGCCGCCGAACGCTCCTCTTCGGACTCGGCCAGCACCTTCAGCGCGGCCAGCAACGCGGCCGCTCCCGGCGTGATCTTGCGCTGTGCGAACGCGATCAGCTCGAGGCCGAGCTGGCTTTCCGGTTCGTCCTCCACGACGACGTCCCGCCACTGCCCGACGACCTCGGAACCGAGCAGGTCGATGTCGAACGGACCGGGCTCGGCCGCGACCGCGGAGAAGTCCCGCAGCACGTCCTTGAACAGACCGTTGACGCTGGGGGCGGTGGGTAGGGAACTCTTCTTGCGCGCGCGGCTCACCGGACTCATGCCGCACATCTTGCCTCGGCCCGAAGACGCGGCCTCAGCTGGTCGGCCCCGCCGTGCTGCGCGCCTTCACGCGCCGTTCGCGCATCGCCTCGTCGAAGTCGACGACGAACGCCCCCGCGGCCATCGCGACCAGCAGCGTCAATCCCAATACCGCGCCGACCCAGGTCAGGACGATAGTCAACATCGTGGCCTCCTTCGCAGGTCAGGTGCGACTTCCTGCTGCTTTCAGGGTCGCTCGCGAAGGGGGCCGCTGGTATCGGCCAAGTGGTTACGAAGACGCTGGCCGATCGGTCGAAAACCCCAGCCCGTGCGCAGCACGAGACCGGTGAGACGCGTGTGGGTGACCTAGAGCTTCCGCAGCCGGACCCGGTTGATCGCGTGGTCGGCGTCCTTGCGGAGCACGAGAGTCGCACGTGGACGGGTCGGCTTGATGTTCTCCATCAGATTCGGCTCGTTGATGGTGTGCCACAGATGCCGCGCTTCTTCACGGGCCTCGTCGTCGTCCAAGCCGGCGAAGTGGTGGAAGTGCGAGGCCGGATCGGCGAACGCGGTGTGCCGCAGCTTCAGGAACCGTTCGACGTACCAATGCTCGATGTCGTCGATGTGCGCGTCGACGTAGATCGAGAAGTCGAACAGGTCCGAAACGGTCAGGCTCGGTCCGGGCTGCAGGACGTTCAGTCCTTCGAGGATGAGGATGTCCGGCCGCTCCACGACCTGTTCCTGGTCCGGGAGGATGTCGTAGGCCAGGTGCGAGTACACCGGCGCGGACACCCGCTCGGCCCCGGACTTCACCTCGGTGACGAACCGCAGCAGCGCGCGCCGGTCGTAGCTTTCCGGGAAACCCTTGCGGTGCATGATCCCGCGCCGGGTCAGCTCGTCGCGCGAGTACAGGAATCCGTCGGTCGTCACGAGGTCGACGCGCGGGTGGTCGGGCCAGCGGGCGAGCAGGGTGCGCAGAATCCGGGCGGTGGTCGACTTGCCGACCGCGACGCTGCCCGCGACGCCGATCACGAACGGCGCTTTGGTGTTGCGGCAGTCCTCGCCGAGGAACGTGGTGGTGGCCTCGTACAGCTGTTGCCGGGCCTTCACCTGAAGGTTGATCAGCCGCGAAAGCGGCAGGTACACGTCGGCGACCTCGGCGAGATCGATTTGTTCCCCGAGACCGCGGAGCCGGACCAGCTCGTCCGCGGTCAGTGGCAGCGGTGTGGAGCTGCGCAGCTCCCGCCACTGTTCCCGGTGCAGCTCTACATAAGGGCTGAGTTCACGCACCCGTGGGGGCATCGCACACTCCTCGGCCGTCGCCTGCGCTGGCTCCGTCTGCGCTACTTCCGTAACGCCGTATCAACGGTAGGGCTTACCGCGCGTGAACGCGCTGTGATGTGGTGCACGCACCCCTGATCCGGCAGGGATTTGATCACCGAAGGTGACCGTCGCCCCCGAACACTTCCTGCCACGCCGCCGCGACCTGACGGGCGCAGGTAGCCGGAGCCACGCCGCCGACTCCGGTGCCGAGACCGGGCATCGCGATCGTCCGCACCGCCGAGGAGACCGGACCGGAATCCAGCTGCCCGCGCTGCCACTGCAGGAACACCGCGCGCGCCGCGAGATACGGGTGGACGGTGTCGGCGGGCAGCCGTTCGCCGGGCTCGCGCATGGTCGGCGCGCTGATCAGCCACGCCGGTTCCGCTTCGCCGGTCGGCACGATCACCGATTCGCCAATCGGCAGCTCACCGCCGTAAGAGGCCAGCACCGCGCTGCGCACGCTCTGCTCGACGCCGGGGAACGCCCGCGCGTAGACCGCGTCGATTCCGCCGCGCATCCAGCCGTAGGAGTTGGCCGGGCTGACCACCGCCTGTGCGGCGATGTCGAGCACCGAACCGCGATGCACCCGCACGGACCCGGCGAAGCTCGCCGCGGCGGAGGTCCACGCCTCGGCGAGGGGTTCATCGACGGCGCACAGCACCAATTCCGGCGTTCGGGGAGAATCCGGCAATCCGGCTTCCCCGTGCCCGGCGTGTGTGCCTGAGTCGGCGGTCACCGTTCCAGCATGGCAAAAAACGCCACCCGGCGTAACCGGTTTAGCCACCGGCTGTCCGAGTGAAAAGCGCCACGCACGCGGTCGCTAGCCTGACGTTCGTGTTGCGGATCGCGTATTTCGGCCCTCAGGGCACGTTCACCGAGCAGGCCGCCCGCGCGCTCGCGCCGGGCGAGGACCTGACCCCCTACGAGACTGTCCGGCTGGCGCTGCAGGCCGTCCGCGACGGCGCCGCGGACGCCGCGTGCGTGCCCATCGAGAACTCCGTCGAAGGCGTGGTCCCGGCGACGCTCGACGGGCTCAGCGACGGGGACCCGCTCGTCGCCACCGCCGAGACGATCCTGCCCATCCACTTCAGCGTGCTCAAGCGGCCGGGCAGCGGCGAGATCCGGACCGTCGCGAGCCATCCGCACGCGCTCGCGCAGGTGCGCGAGTGGCTGGAGGCGAATCTGCCGGACGCCACCCCGGTCGCCTCGTCGTCCACCGCCGCGGCGGCGGTCGGCGTGGTCGAGGGCGATTTCGACGCGGCGGTGTCCGCTCCGGTCGCGATCGAGCACTACCCGCTTGAGGAGCTGGCGACCGGCGTCGCCGACGTCCGCGACGCGCAGACCCGGTTCCTCATGGTGCGCCGCCCCGGCGAGCTGCCCGCGCCGACCGGAGCCGACCGCACGTCGGTCGTCGCGGCCGCGGTCAACCGCACCGGGACGCTGTCCGACCTGCTGGTGGAGCTGGCCGGCCGCGGGATCAACCTGACCCGGATCGACGCCCGGCCGACGCGGAACAACTTCGGCGAGTACCGGTTCTTCATCGACTTCGAGGGCCACCTCTCCGAACCGCGGATCATCGACGCGATGACCGCCCTGCGCCGTCGCTGTCACCTGCGTTTCCTCGGTTCGCACCCGCGCGCGGACGAGGTCGCGGCCACCATCGAGGACGGCGCGGGGAACCAGGATTTCCTCGACGCACAAGCGTGGGTCGACGCGGTGTTGAAGGGGAGGGCGCATGAGGCTGCTGCTGGTCCGGCATGGACAGACCGAGGGGAACGTCCGCCGCGCGCTGGACACCGCGTTGCCTGGCCCGCCGCTCACCGACCTCGGCCGGGAGCAGGCCGCGGCGCTGGCCGAAGAGCTGAAGTCCGAGCCGATCGTGGCGGTGTACGCGTCGGAAGCCGTGCGTGCGCAGCAGACCGCGGCACCGCTGGCCGAGGCGTTCGGGTTCGACGTGCAGGTGATCGAGGGCGTCAAGGAGGTCGACGCTGGCGACCTCGAAGGCAACACCGATCTGGATTCGATCGGTGTCTACCTGCGCGTGGTGAAGGCGTGGACGGAAGGCGAACTGGACGTCGCGATTCCCGGCGGGGAGACCGGGGTCCAGGTGCGCGAACGGATGCTCGGCGCGGCCGAAGAGCTGCGGGCGAAGCACGAGGAGACGTCGCCGGATGGGGTGGTTGTGCTGGTCAGCCACGGTGGGGCGATTCGGCTCGCCGGGGAATGGCTGGCCTCGAACGTGCCGGCGGAGCTGGCGAACGAGGCGCTGATCCCGAATACGAAGTTCGTCGAGCTGGCGGCCCGCGAGGGTGGCTGGGAGTGTCTCCGCTGGGTGGATACCCGCCTTTCGTGAGCGGTTGATCACTCGTGCGGGGAAACGCTGAGTGAAGCCGGGGCCGGTGGGGAACTCACCGGATGCGGAGCAACCCCGTCCGGACCTGGCACGTCCTCCGGATGAAGGTTTCACCAGATCGGCGTTCACCAGCACAGCGAGGCGAGTGAGATGGCAAACACGAAGAAACCGTGGATTTCCCTGGTCTTCCTGTCCGCAGTGGGCGCGTCGGGTGCCCTGCTGCTTTCCGCGTGCGGCCAGGGCGCCCCGCCGCGAGCGGTCCGGCGAGTTCGGATACCCCGTCCAGCAGCCCGACGTCGTCGGCTTCGTCCGCCGCGTCGTCCGCCCCGTCTTCCTCGTCGTCCGCTCCGAGCGGCGGTACGGCTCCGGCCGAGAAGCCGCCCGCCGACAACGGCCTGTGCAAGGCGGGCGACGTTTCCCTGTCTTTGCGCGACAACGGCGCCGGCGCGGGCTCGATGTACCGGTCGCTGCTGATCAAGAACACCAGCGGCAAGCCGTGCACCATCCAGGGCTTCCCGGGCGTGTCTTACGTCGGCGGCGAAAACGGGACCCAGATCGGCGAGGCCGCCCAGCGCGACGGCGCCAAGGGCGCGCCGGTGAAGCTGGCTCCCGGCCAGACCGCCGCGGCCGACGTGCAGTTCGCCCAGGTGCGCAACTTCGAACCGGCGGCCTGCAAGCCGACTCCGGTCAAGGGCCTGCGCGTGTACCTGCCGCAGGAGACGGCGTCGAAGTTCGTGCCGCTCGACGGGCTCGGCTGCGCGGGCACGAACCTCCCGGGCAAGCAACTCGGCGTGAAGACCGTGCACAAGGCCTGACCGGTCGCTCTGCGCGTGGGTCAGCCCCGCGCGCAGAGCTGTTCCACCTGGACGACGGCGGCCTGCTGCTCGCGGTTGTCGAACCGGCTGCTGAGCACCATCTTGTTGACCGTGTCGAGGGCTTTGGCCAGCGGCTGGTAGTTGCCGTCGAAGGTCGCCGCCGCTTTGGCCAGCTCCATCGCGCCGGTGACCCGGTGCACCGCGTCGTCGGACATGCGGATGAACTGCGCCGCGTCGACGCCGTCGGTGGTGTCCGGGATCCGGCCCACGCGGGCGAACGCGGCGCAGGCGGCCGCGGCGTCGACATTCGCTCCGGTGCGCTGGCCGGACAGCCCCCACAGCAGCCCGAGCACACAGCCGCCGAGCACGAAACCGGCGACGGTGGCCAGGACGATCGGCCGACGTGCGGCAGGAGGCGGCGATTCAAGCTCGGTGTCGCGGTCGTCATCCGGTAGCGGCGGAGTGTCGAGCGTTCTCATCACGTACCTCCGGGCAGCCGGGGTGAGGTGCTATTTCAGCACCAAAACCGCGCCGGATCACTGCTGCGAACGGACTCCGTCCCCGGTCGAGGCCGTTTTGTCATCGAGCGAGCGCCCGCGCAGTGCGAATAGTGCGTAAGCGGTCACGAACAGCAGCAGAACGCCGGACGCGGTGAAGGTGTCGCCCGCCGAACCGAGCAGTTTGGTGAGGAGCCCGCCGAGCAGCGCGCCGAGCGGGATCGCGCCCCAGACGACGGTGCGCCAGACCCCGAGCACCCGGCCGAGCAGTTCGCCCGGCACGAGCGTGTGGCGCGCGGTCGCGAGCACGACGTTCACGGCCACCACCGCCGCCGCGAAGACGCCGAACAGGACGGCGGACACCACCGGCTGCCTGATCAGCCCCATGCCGCCGAAGCCGAGCGCGCAGAACAACACCCCGCCGACCAGGACCGCTCGCCGTCCGATCCGCCGGACCAGGCGCGGCGTCACCGCGGCACCGAGCAGGCCGCCAGCGCCGCCGACGAACGCGAAAGCGCCGAAGGTGGCGTCGGACAACCGCAGGTCTTCCAGCGCGTACAGCACCAGCTGCGCCTGGGCCAGTTCGCTGATCAGGCTGAGCAGACCGGCGATCGCGAGCAGCCGCAGCAACAGCGAATGCCGGCGCAGCCAGCGGAAGCCGTCCGCGAAATCCGCCCGGATGTGCGACTTGGTTTCCTGCCGCGGCCGGTAGCTGCCCGCCATGCCCAGCAGCACCGCGGCACCGATCGTGAAGGCGACCGACGACAGCAGGAACGGGAAAACCGCGAACATCGCGAAGGTGGCACTGCCGACCGGACCGCCGAGAAAGGTCTGACCGACGATCTCCCCCGCCTGCAGTTTGCTGTTGGCGCTCTCCAGCCGGTCCGCCTTGACCAGCGCGGGCGGCAGCACGTTCGCCGCGCTCTCCGCGACCGTCTCCGCGATGCCCACGAGCAGCGACGCGACGTAGATCGTCCAGATCTCCACCGAGCCGAACGCGATCAGCGCGGTGACCCCGGCGACCACGAGCGCGCGCACCGCGTTCGCCGCGATCATCGCCTTCTTGCGGTCGATCCGGTCGACCAGCGTGCCCGCCGGGATGGCGAACAGCAGCCACGGCAGGAACTGGACCGCCGACAGCGCGGCGATTTCCACCGGATCGCGGGTGAGCGTGGTGGCTAGCAGCGGGAAGGCGACCTTGGCGATGCCGTCGGCGAGGTTCGACGTGCCGTTCGAGGCGAGCAGCCAGCGCAGCCGGCTGTCCGTCGTCCGATGCGACACGAACCACCTCACGGGAAGAGGAAACTGCCTGATCAGGCCAGTCTAAAGAGGTCGGCCGCGTTCCGTGACGCTTTGGTGACCTTCGGTGTTTTCCGTGGTGGCGGTGCGGTGTTGAGCAGAGAAGAGCAGCGGGCTGGCGGGGTTCCGCCGGAATCAGCCCCAGCCGAGTTCGTGCAGGCGCTCGTCGTCGATGCCGAAGTGATGGCCGAGTTCGTGCATCACGGTGATGAGGACTTCTTCGACGACGTCGTCCTCGGTGTCGCAGATGTCGAGGATCGGCTCCCGGTAGATCGAGATCCGGTCCGGCAGCGCCCCGCTGTAGTGGCTGGTGCGCTCGGTGAGCGCGATGCCGTGGTAGAGCCCGAGGATGTCCGGTGCCTCTTCGTTGAACTCCTCGACCAGCACCACGACGTTGTCCATCGCCGCGGCGAACTCCGCGGGCACCTGGTCGAGTGCGTCGGCCACGAGTTCCTCGAACCGCGCCTGGCTCATCTCGACCGGCATGGCTCAGTTGCCTCCGCCGGAACCGGAGCTGGAGCTGGGCGGCGTGCTCTGCTGGCCGGACGAACTGGACGATCCGGTCTTCACGCTGCCGGTGACCGCCTGGAATCCGCTGCCGTCCTGCAGCGTGGCCGCGACCTTGCAGTTGACTTTGGTCGACCCGGCGTCCCAGCTCTCCTGCTCGCGCGAGTCCCAGCCCAGCGTGAGCTTCTTCGACGAGAGGTCGGAGCTGCCGGTGTACTCCTTCGCGGCCTTGTTGCACTCGGTGTCGAGCCAGGACTTCTGGTCGTCCAGCTTCGGGTAGCCGTCCTTGAAGTGCGAGGCGAGGTCGAGCGTCGCGATCATTTCGTAGGAGTGCGGCTTGCTGCAGTCGACCGGGTCGCCGACGCCCTTGCCGACCAGAGCGAGGCAGGTGCCGGGGGCCCACACCATCGACTGGTCCTGGGTCTTCGCCGCGCCGGTGGTGGGCTGCAGCCCGCCGCCCGGACCGGCGAACTGCAGGCCGCAGCGCAGCTGGCGGTCGCCCTCGGACCACTGCGCCGCCGTCGGCCGCAGCAGGTTCGTGGTGAGCTTGCCGTACGGGTCGAGCGGGTGGCCGAGGTACGGCCGCACGTCGCTGTTGCACTGCTGCTGTGCGATGTCCTGCCACTGGTCGAGGGTGGGGAACGGGGCCTGCTGCGGGTACTTCGCGCCGATGTCGACCACGGTGGTGACCTCGAACAGGTGCGGCTGCGTGCACGGCACCTGGTGCGCGTCCGAGGCGTCCTTGGCATTCCAGGTCAGGCAGGTGCCCGGCGGCGAATGGAACGCCTGCTGGGCGGCCTCGGTGAGCTTGCCCTCGCCGCCGCCCGCGCCGCCGGCGAGCGTGTCGGTCCAGGAGAAGGCGACGCTCAGGGCCAGCGCGATGACCGCGCCAAAGAACACCCCGGCCATCACCACGCGGGTGGTCAGGGTCTGCATACGCGAAGGGAACCGCTCGGCGCCTCGGGACATCGATACCCATGATGCCCGCGCCGCATGAACCGCGCGTGTGGCGGGTCGATTAGGGTGGAACGCGGGGTTTGCAGTGCTGGGGGATTACGGAGCGCACATGACGCAAGACGACAGCAGCGGCGTGCAGCCGCCCGAGGAGCCGAAGAAGCCGGGCTCGATGCGTTTCCAGGACGCGAACACGCAGCCGCGGCAGCCCTCGGTGGCCGAACAACGGGCCCGCAAGCAGGCCATCGCCGACCAGGAACGCGAACGGCAGGAAGCCCTCGCGGCGCGGGAGGCGGCCGACGCGAAGGCGGCCACCAAACGCAAGATCCTGATCGGCAGCGGCGTCACCGTCGGCCTCGTCGGGCTGGTCGCGACGTTCTACACGATCGCGAAGCCCAAGGAGGTCACCGCGTCCTGCGTCTCGTCGGACGGGGTCATCCAGGACGACAAGTACTGCTCCGAGGACTACGCGGTCGCCAACCACGGCCACTACAGCGGCGGGTTCTGGTTCATCCCGATTCCGGGCGGCACCGGGTACACCCAGTACCGCTACAACTACGGCGGCACCGGAAGCATCGGGCAGCACGTGTCCGGCGGCAGCTACACCGCGCCGTCGGGCAACACCAACGTTTCGACCAAGTCGGGCACCAGCATCCAGCGCGGCGGGTTCGGCATCAGCGGCAAGAGCGGCACCTCCGGCGGCACCGGCGGGACCGGCAAGAGCGGAGGCTCGTAGGTGTATCGGGACCGGCGGGAACCGCGCCGCGACTGGCAGCGGATCGTCGAAGAGCAGGGCCTGGTCTACGGCACCCCGGCGCGCGACGGCACCGGCAAGCCGCGGCCGTACTGGGACGAATCGGTGCACTACGTCTTCAGCATGGACGAGGTGCTCTCGCTCGAGGCGGACGTCGAGCTGCTGCATTCGATGTGCCTGGAGGCCGTCGACAACGTCGTGACCACCGAGCAGTACCACCGCTTCGGCATCCCGGAGTGGGTGTGGCCGCACATCGCGGAGTCGTGGAAGCGCCAGGATCCGCACGTCTACGGCCGCTTCGACCTGCGCTACGACGGCAAATCGCCGGCCAAGCTGCTGGAGTACAACGCGGACACGCCGACCACTCTGCTGGAGGCGTCGCTGCTGCAGTGGCACTGGAAGACCGACGTCTTCCCGGAAGACGACCAGTGGAACTCCATCCACGAGAAGCTGGTGGAGCGCTGGGAGGAGATCGGCGGCAAGCTGCCGTCGAACGAACTGCACTTCACCTGGTCCGCGGCCGATCCGAGCGGCGAGGACCACGTGACCACGGCGTACCTGCAGGAGACCGCGGCCGAGGCCGGGCTCGACACGGTCGGCCTCGCGATCGAGGAGATCGGCTGGGACCCGGTGCTCAAGCGGTTCGTCGACCTCGCCGAGGGACAGATGTCCACGGTGGTGAAGCTGTACCCGTGGGAATGGGTGGTCGACGAGGAGTTCGGCAAGTTCGCGGTGGAGACCATGCCGCGCACGCTGTGGGTCGAGCCGCTGTGGAAGATGCTGCTGTCGAACAAGACGCTGCTCGCCGTGCTGTGGGAGAACTACCCCGGACACCCGAACCTGCTGCCCGCGTTCGCCGACGACCCCGGCCTGCTCACCGAGTACGTGCGCAAGCCGAAGCTCGGCCGCGAGGGCGCGAACGTGCAGATCGTGGCTACCGGGTACGAGACGCAGACCGACGGCGTCTACGGCGCGGAAGGCTACGTCTACCAGGCGTTCGACCCGCTGCCGGAGTTCGACGGGTACCGGCCCGCGCTGGGTGCGTGGATCGTCGGTGATCAGTCGGCCGGCCTTGGCATCCGCGAGACCAGCGGGCTCGTCACAGACGACGGCGCGGCGTTTGTGCCGCACCGGATCCCGGAGTCGTGATACAACCCTGGATGTCCGATTTGATCGGCTGACTCGGCCATCCAGGGAGACCCCGTGACCTCGACGCTCGCGCTGCCCGAAACGTTCGGTTCCGACCTCGTGCGCGGGATCGGCGCGATCCTGTTGTACGGCATCGTCGGCCTGCTGCTGATGTTCGCCGGCTTCTACGCGATCGACTTCACCACGCCGGGCAAGCTGTCGAAGCTGGTCACCCGCGGGCTGCCGAACGCGGTGATCGTGACCGCCTCCGGGCTGCTGTCGATGGCGTTCATCGTGGTCGTGGCGATCTACAGCTCCGCGAGCGATCTGACCGCCGGGTTGATCACCTCGCTGGTCTACGGCCTGATCGGGGTCATCGTGCAGGTGCTGGCGGTGCGGCTGCTGGAGTGGGCGACCCGGATCGACGTCGGGTCCACGATCCAGAGCGAGAAGTTCGCTCCGGCGAGCGTCGTCGTCGCGGCGGCGCACCTCGGGCTCGGCCTGGTCGTCGCGGTGGCGATTTCGTAGCGTTCGCGCACTGCCGCCCGGTGCCGTTCCCACTAACGTGGGAACCGTGCGATTGCTCAGGACGCCGGAAGACCGGTTTGCGGATCTGCCCGACTTCGCGTTCGAACCTCAGTACACCGACCTGTCCGACCCGGACGGCGGCCTGATCAGAGTCGGCTACGTCGAGGCGGGACCCGCCGACGGGCCGCCGGTGCTGCTGCTCCACGGCGAGCCGAGCTGGTCCTTCCTCTACCGGAAGATGCTGCCGGTGCTCGCCGACGCCGGCCTGCGCGCGATCGCGCCGGACCTCGTCGGGTTCGGGCGGTCGGACAAGCCCGCGGAGATCGTCGACCACACTTACGCGCGGCACGTCGAGTGGATGCGCCGGTTCGCCTTCGACGTGCTGGGCCTCGAAGGGGTCACGCTGGTCGGACAGGACTGGGGTGGGTTGATCGGCCTGCGGCTCGTGGCCGAGAACCCGGGCCGCTTCGCCGGGGTGGTCGCGGCCAACACCGGGCTGCCGACCGGCGACGTGGACATGCCGCCGGTGTGGCACAAATTCCGGGAAGCGGTGGAGAACGCGCAGGTCCTGGACGTCGGACGGTCGGTGCAGGCGGGGTGTCGCACTTCGCTGTCGGACGAGATCAAGGCCGCTTACGACGCGCCGTTCCCGAACGAGATGTACAAGGCCGGTCCGCGGGCGATGCCGGGGTTGGTGCCTACGCGGCCGGATGATCCGGCTTCGGAGGCTAATCGGGCGGCTTGGGCTGTATTGAACGAGCTGGATGTGCCGTTCCTGTGCGCGTTTTCCGACGGGGATCCGATTACTGGGGCGATGGGGCCGATTTTGCAGCGTTCGATGCGTGGGGCGGCTGGGTTGGAGCATCCGACTGTCGCGGGGGCTGGGCATTTCTTGCAGGAGGATGCGGGGGAAGCGTTGGCTGAGCACGTGGCGCGGTTTGTGCGGCGGTGAATTGCGTGGGGGGCCGAAGAGTTGCGTGGGGGCACCCCGAAGCTGATTGTGACTACGGCGCGGAGGTGCTTGTCAAGGCGGGAAAGATGCCTTGACAAGCACCCCCGCGCCGTGTTTTTGGCTTCGTATCGGGGTGCGGGGGGTGTGGTGCCCTCGATGGGTGGTTAGGTCAGTGCGGTTAGGGAGTCTTGGAGGATTTGCAGGCCTTCTGCTGCTTCGGATTCGGTGAGGGTCATTGGTGGGCCGATGCGCAGGACGTTTTTGTGTAGTCCGCCTTTTCCGATTAGCAGGCCGCGCTTTTTCGTTTCTTCTAGCATTTGCTTGGCCGCGGCGGTATTCGGCGTTGTGGTGCCGGGTTCGATTAGTTCGACGCCGATCATCAGGCCCTTGCCGCGTACCTCGCCGACGAAGGGGCTGTTCGCCGCGCGCAGGCCCCGTAGCAGCTGGTCGCCGCGGGCTTTGCAGTTCGCTTGCAGGTCGTGGTCGTCGATGTAGTCGAGGACGGCCAGCGCGCCCTGCATGGACACCGGATTGCCGCCGAAGGTGGAAAACGACTCGGCTTGGAAGCAGTCCATGATGTCTCCGCGGGCCACCACGCCGCCGACCGCGAGGCCGTTTCCCAGGCCCTTGGCGAAGGTCATCATGTCCGGCACCACGTCGTGGGCCTGGATGCCCCAGTAGTGGTCGCCGGTGCGGCCCCAGCCGGTCTGGACCTCGTCGGAGACGAAGAGGATGCCGTGTGCGTCCAGGACTTCCTTCATCGCCTTGAACAGGCCGTCCGGGGGCGAGCTGAAGCCGCCGACGCCCTGGATCGGCTCCGCGATCAGGCAGGCGACGTCGCCCGCGGTGGCGGTTTCCAGCAGTTCCACCAGGTCGGCGACACAGGCGTCGATGTAGGCCGCGTCGGGCAGGTCGCGGAAGGGGCTGCGGTAGCGGTAGCCGCCGTGGACGTAGTTGACCTTGATCGGGCTCAGCGAGGACGCCGACCAGCCGCGGTTGCCGGTGATCGCGACCGTGCCGAACGACCGGCCGTGGTAGGAGTTGCGCATCGCCAGCACCTGGTTGCTGCGGCGGTACTGGGTGGCGAGCATCAGCGCGGTGTCGTTGGCTTCGCTGCCGGAGTTGGTGAAGAACACCTTCGCGTCCGGGATGCCGGAGCGTTCCGCGATCCGTTCGGCCAGCTCCACCTGCGAGCGGATCAGGTACAGGGTCGAGGTGTGCAGGACGCCGGTGTCCAGCTGCTTGCGGACCGCGTCGCTGATCGCGGGGATGTCGTAGCCCATGGCGTTGGTGAGCACGCCGGCGAAGAAGTCGAGGTAGGTGCGGCCGTTCGCGTCGGTGAGGCGGCGATCTTGGGCCTGCACGATTTCGATCGGCTCGTCGTACAGCAGGGACATCCAGGACGGGAGCACCGCGCGGTGGCGCGCGAGCAGGTCGTCGGTCATGTGAGTTCCCTCCGCTCCGGGGTCTAGCGAGTATGGGGAGCGCGGGAAACGGGCGACAACGATCAGACTGTCGGGTTGTCTTCGGGGCGCCGCACAGTGTGTACGGGAAACCGCGTCGAAGTCGAGGCTGGCCTGCGACTACCCTTCTGTCCGTGATTGACCCCAGGACTCTGCGCGAAGACCCGGAAGCCGTGCGCGCGTCGCAGCGTGCCCGTGGCGAGGACGAGGGAGTGGTCGACAAGCTGCTCGACCTCGACACGCGCCGCCGCTCTGCGATCGCGACCGCCGACAAACTGCGGGCCGAGCAGAAGTCCGTGTCCAAGCAGGTGCCGAAGGCCTCGGCCGACGAGAAACCCGAGCTGCTCGCCCGCGCCAAGGACCTGTCGGCGCAGGTCAAGGCCGCCGAGGTCGAGCAGAACGAGGCGTCGGAGGAGTTCGACAAGCTGTTCCGCGTCCTGCCGAACCTGGTGCACCCGGACGCGCCGATCGGCGGCGAGGACGACTTCGCGGTGCTGAAGACCGTCGGCGAGGTGCCGTCGTTCAATTTCACCCCGCGCGACCACCTCGACCTGATGGAAGGCCTCGGCGCGCTCGACATGGAGCGCGGCGCGAAGGTTTCGGGCTCGCGGTTCTACTTCCTGTCCGGCGTCGGCGCGCAGCTGCAGCTCGCGCTGCTGAACATGGCCGTGGCGCGCGCGATGGCGAACGGCTTCACGCCGATGATCACGCCGTCGCTGGTCCGCCCGGAGATCATGGGCGGCACCGGCTTCCTCGGCGCGCACTCGTCGGAGGTGTACCGGCTGCGCGACGACGACCTGTACCTCGTGGGCACGTCGGAGGTCCCGCTCGCGGGCTACCACTCGGACGAGATCCTCGACCTCGGTGCCGGTCCGCGCCGTTACGCCGGCTGGTCGTCGTGCTACCGCCGCGAGGCCGGGTCGTACGGCAAGGACACCCGCGGCATCATCCGGGTGCACCAGTTCGACAAGGTCGAGATGTTCGTCTTCGCGAAGCCGGAGGACGCCGAGGCCGAGCACGAGCGCCTGCTCGGCTGGGAAGAGGACATGCTCGCCGCGATCGAGGTCCCGTACCGGGTCATCGACACCGCGACCGGCGACCTCGGCACGTCCGCCTACCGCAAGTACGACTGCGAGGCGTGGGTCCCGACGCAGGACACCTACCGCGAGCTGACGTCGACGTCCAACTGCACCACGTTCCAGGCCCGCCGGCTGTCCGTCCGCTACCGCGACGACAACGGCAAACCGCAAACGGCCGCCACGCTGAACGGCACGCTGGCGACCACGCGCTGGATCGTCGCGATCGTGGAAAACCACCAGCAGGCGGACGGTTCGGTCCGGGTGCCGGTGGCGCTGCGTCCGTTCCTCGGCGGGCTTGAGGTGCTGGAGCCGGTCAAGCGCTGAGTTTCCCGTCGCGATCGCCGGGTTGATCCTCCCCGTTCCGCAGGTGCGGAACCGCGCTGGTCAGTAGGGTGCGATGCGGTGCGGAGGAGGAATCAGCCGATGAGGTTCAAAGGTGCGGCGGTCGCCATGGCGGCGGTCGCGATGCTGCTCGCCGGGTGCACGCAGCAGGTGAGCGGCGTGGCTTCGCCGGTGCCGGGGCAGGGGCCGGTCACGCCGGTCGTCGATCCGTGCACGCTGCTCGACGCGCAGCAGCTCGCCGGGCTTGGCTACAAGCCGCAGGGCAAGCTGGTCAAGGCGCGCAAGGAACAGCGCGCGCCCGCGATGTGCCTGTGGACCGGGACGGACACCGACCACACGGTCGTCATGTCCGTCGGCTGGTCGGTCGACCTGAGCCTCGACGACTACCTCCAGGGCGCGATCAAGAAGGCCGATCCGGTGCAGCTCGGCGGGTTCCAGTGGACCCGCTATGCCGCGTTCATGGGCGGCAGCTGCGACCTGTACACGACGCTTTCGCCGAAGTCGTTCGTCTTCGTGAGTGTGTCCTATCCGGACGACGCGCAGGCTTGCGAGCGCTCGAAGAAGGTCGTGCCGCAGGTCTCCGCGCATCTGCCGGGCGGGCAGCCCGCGCCGTCGATCGCACCGAGCACCCCGCCGGAGGGCACCGCGCCGACGGGGCCGCTCGCGTCGGTCAATCCGTGTCAGCTGCTGAAGCCGGAGCAGGCGCAGCAGCTGAAGATGGTGCCGAAGGGCGAGCTGGACAGTTCCAAGGTCATCTCGCCGAACGTGACCTACTGCCTGTGGAAAGACACCGACGGCGACGGCGGGCAGAAGCCGTTCGAGGTGTGGGTCGGTCCGGACGTGCCGCTGAAACGCTGGCCGGGCATGGACGTCGCGCCGACCGAGCAGATCGACGCGAACGGGCGGAAGTGGTCGCTGTTCCCGAACTTCAACGATTCCGGCGGCGTGATCTGCGCGGCCGGGCTCGCGGTTTCGGACACCGCCTCGATCCAGATCGTGAGCGGACAGCTCGCCGATCCAGCCAAGGCTTGTGACGCGATCAAGGCCGGAATCCCGATGGTGTCCGGGAATCTGGCCGGCTGAAGCCGAACCAGCCGGACCAGCCGGTTCAGTCGGTGACCCGGTCGGCGATGTACTTGGCGATCTCCAGCGCGCTCGTCGCCGCCGGGCTCGGTGCGTTGAGCACATGCACCTGGTCCTTTGTGGACTCGATCAGGAAGTCGTCCACCAGCGAGCCGTCCGGGCGCAGCGCCTGCGCGCGCACGCCGGAGCCGTGGCGGACGATGTCGTCCTCGGTGACCGCGGGCACGAGCTGCGCGAGGCTGGCCGCGAAGCGCTTCTTCGAGAACGACCGCAGCACCTCCTCCAGACCGGTCGGGTACGCGTACTTGCGGGCGAGCTTCCAGGCACCGGGGAAGCGGGCGACGTCGGCGAGATCCTTCACCGACACGTCCGCCCAGCGGTAGCCCTCGCGGCGCAGCGCGAGCACCGCGTTCGGGCCCGCGTGGACGCTGCCGTCCAGCATCCGGGTCAGGTGCACGCCGAGGAACGGCAGCGTCGGATCCGGCACCGGGTAGATCAGGCCGCGCACGAGGTGGCGGCGCTCCGGCTTCAGCTCGTAGTACTCGCCGCGGAACGGCACGATGCGCGCGCTCGGCTTGAGACCGGCCAGTTCGGCGACGCGGTCCGCCTGCAGGCCGGCGCAGTTGACCAGTGCGTCCGCGTGCAGCACCTCGGAGCCGGTGGCCACCTCGACTCCGCCGCCGCGGGCCGGGCGGATGCCGAGCGCGGGGGTGTTCAGCCGCAGGTCCGCGTCCGCCTCGTCGAGCAGTCGCACGAGTGCTGCGCACACGGCCGGGAAGTCGATGATCCCGGTCGACTCGACGCGCAGCGCGGCGACGCAGGAGACCTCCGGCTCGTACTCGCGGGCCTCCGCCGGGGTGATCCGCTTGGCGGGCACGCCGTTGGCCTCGGCCCGCTCGGCGAGCGTGTCCAGCGCGGGGATCTCCTCCTCGCGCGTGGCCACCACGAGCTTGCCGCACACCTGCACCGGCACCCCGTACTGCCTGGCGAAATCCACAATGGACCGGTTGCCGCCGACCGACATCCGCGCCTTGAACGAACCCGGCTTGTAGTAGAGCCCAGCGTGCACGACATTGGAGTTGTGCCCGGTCTGGTGCGCTGCCCAGCGAGCTTCCTTTTCGAGCACCGTCACGTCCTGACCGCGCTGGGAAAGCTCCCACGCGACCGCCAGCCCGACGATTCCCCCACCGATCACAACGACGTTCCGCACGGCAGGGAAGGCTACGCGCTCTCCGGCGGCGCTGCGTACCCCCCGACGGCGTGGTACCGGTTCACTGAACCGGGGACAATCCGGCCAACACGAGCCGTTGATGCGGTTCAAGCTGCTTACCGGCGGTGTAAGCGGCGGCGAACCCGTCCGGTCCGAGCGCCTTCTCCGTGACCGCGGTGACCTGCGCGACATCGTGCTGCCCGGGCACGGCGGTCCCGCGCACCGCGGCCGCCGCGCCGAGCAGAGTGGCGGCGTCGGCGTACCCGCCCTCCTCGGCGAACACTCCGGCGACGCCCTCGAACGCGGTGGCCAGTGACCCGTGGTCATGCCAGCGGTGCGCGGTCTCGACCCCGAGCCGCATCCGCTCGCGGGCGTCCGCCGGGCGGTGCTCGGCCACGTCGATCCAGCCGAGCGCGATCGACGCGTTCGCCCGCACGATGGCGGCCGAGAACGAGTCCGCCGCGCATTCGGCGAGGGCTTGCTCGGCGAGCTTTCGCGCGCGGGTCAGATCGCCGGAGCGCCGGGCGAGACCGGACAGCCCGACGTGGCCGCTGGCACGCGTCTCGGGCATGCCGGTGCGGCTGGCCAGCTCGATGGTCCGCTCGTAATCGGCCTTAGCTCCGTCGAGATCGCCGCGCAACGCTCGGCTGTCGCCGCGTCGGCAGAGCAGGTCCGCGTAGTCGTCGGTCGCGCCGAGGGTCTGCATGAGGGTCAGGGATTCGGTCATCGCGGCGAGCGCTTCCTCGTGCCGTCCGCGCAAAACCAGCAGCTGCGACAGGTGATCGAGCGCCATCGACAGGCCCCAGCGTTCGCCGAGTTCCCGGTAGCGCGCTTCGCCTTCTCGCAAGCCACGCTCGGCTTCGTCCAGTTCTCCGGCGAGCATCGCGCGCAGTCCGTCGCCCATCGGCACGAGCGCGGTGAGCCACGGGTCGCGATGTTGCTGGAGCCCGGACAGTTGGAGCCGCGCGTCATCGTCCTCCGGCGGGCCGAGCACGACACCGGACAGCATGAGCATCATCGGATGCTCCGCGGCCCACGCTCTGTCCACTAAGTACTGCTCCACATAGGACCGGTAGCTCGCCGTCTCGGCGGCTTCGGGAGCGCCAGCCATCGCGGTCAGCAGGCACATGAGGAATTGCTCGCGGTGTCCCTCCGGCGGTTCCGCCGCGCAGTGCCGCACGATTTCCCGCGCCAGCGCCGCGCCTTCGTAACGTCGTCCGCGCAGCCACCAATACATCGAGAGCGCGGTGGAGATTCGCAAGGCGGTCGACGGATCCGCAGCGGCGGACCACCGGAGCGCGGCCACGATGTTGTCGTATTCGGCGTCGATTTTGCGCAGCCAGTCCAGCTGTTCCGCAGTACGCAGCTTCGGGTCGGCTTCTTCCACGAGACGCAGGAAAGCCTGTGCGTGCGCGTGCCGGAAGCGTTCGGTCTCGCCGGCTTCGTCGAGCTTCTCCGCACAGAAGGCGCGGATCGTCTCCAGCATCCGGTAGCGCCCGCTCGAAGGTTCCACCAACGACTTGTCGGCGAGTTCGGGGAGCAGGTCGACCGGGGCGTCGCATACCTGCTCGGCGTACGCGAGCGTCGCGCCGCCGGTGAAGACAGTCAGGCGGCGGGCGAGGCGGCGTTCGTCATCATCGAGGAGATCCCAGCTCCACTCCACGACGCCCCGCAGCGACCGGTGCCGCTCGTCCGCGGTCCGGCTGCCTCGGGCGAGGAGCTGGAAGCGATCGTCGAGCCGGGCGGCGATGTCGGCGACCGGCAGCGTGCGTACGCGGGCGGCGGCCAGTTCCAGCGCGAGCGGGAGGCCGTCGAGCGCGGCGCAGATCCGGATGACGTCGGGTGTCGTTTCGTCGGTCAGCCGGAAGGCCGGGTCGCTCGCCCGAGCGCGGTCGAGGAACAGCCGGACCGCGGGATAGGTCTCCGCGGCCTCGGCGTCCGGCGGCGGAACGGCGAGCCGGGGGACCGGCGCGAGCTGTTCTCCGGTGATGCCAAGCGGTTCCCGGCTCGTCGCCAGCACGCGCAAACCTGGGCACGCTGGCAGCAGCTGCGCGACCAACCGGGCCGCAGCGGCGATGACGTGCTCGCAGTTATCCAGTACCAGCAGCGTTGCCTGGTCGCGCAAGGTCGACACGAGGCGGTCGACGGGGTCCTGGCGGCCGCGGGCCCCTTCGCGCAGGCCGAGCGCGGTGAGCGCGGCCTGGGGAACGTCGTCGGCGACGTGCGGGGCCAGCTCCACGAAGACGCACGGACCCGCGTCCGCCGCGGCCTCGATGGCCAGCCGGGTCTTGCCGGTCCCGCCCGGACCGAGCAGCGTGACGAGCCGGGCGTGCCGCAGGAGATCCGCGACCTGCCGCAGTTCGCTGTCGCGGCCGACGAAGCTGGTGAGCTGCGCGGGCAAGGGCGTCGCGGAGTTCGCCGACTCGCCGCGCAGGGCGGCCAGATGCGCCTCGGACAGGTCTGGACCAGGGTCCGCGCCCAGCTCGTCGGCGAGCGTGCGGCGGGCGTCCTCGAACGCGGCGAGCGCCTCGGCGGTCCGGCCAGCCGCGTGCAGCGCCCGCACGAGCTGGGCTCGCGGCCGTTCGCGCAGCGGGTGTTCGGCGATCGCGGTGCGCAGTTCGTCGATGACCTCCGCGGCGCGGCCGAGCGAGATCTCCGCGTCGACCCGGTCGGCCGCCGCCTCAGCCCGTAGCTCAGTGAGCCGCGTGGCCTGGACCTCAGCGGCGGGGACGTCAGCGAACGCCGGCCCGCGCCACAGCGCCAGCGCCTCGCCGAGCAGGTCGCTGGCCCGCGTCGGATCGCCCGCGGCCAGCTCGCGGCGGCCCTCGCCGGCCAGCCGCTCGAAGCGGTGCGCGTCCACTTCGTCCGGTTCGATCCGGAGGCGGTACCCCGCCGAGGTGAATTCGATCGGCAGTTTCAGCGCGCCGCGCAGCCGCGACACCTGCGACTGGAGCGCGTTCGCCGCGCCGTCGGGCGGCTCCTCGCCGTAGA
Organism: Amycolatopsis sp. WGS_07; assembly: GCF_045278895.1. NCBI lineage: Bacteria > Bacillati > Actinomycetota > Actinomycetes > Pseudonocardiales > Pseudonocardiaceae > Amycolatopsis > Amycolatopsis sp. WGS_07. Next base: position 3,061,238 of record NZ_CP136053.1, read on the forward strand.
GCCCGTCGATGAGCCGCTCGGCGGACACGAACCGGCCGGCGTCCGCCGCGAGCAACGCCAGCAGCGCCCGGCCTCGCGGGCCGCCGACCGCGACCGTCCCGCCCGCGCCGTCCCACGCGACGACGGCCCCCAGCACCCCGATCCGCATTCCGTGAGCCTAAGCCCCCGATCGGGTGCTTACCGGCGGGTTCCGTCCCCGAAAAGGACGTCAAGCGCGACTTCTATACACTTCGGCGCGACCCCGCGCAATGCGGGACACCCCGATGCACAGGAGATCTACAGTGGGCGAACCCGTCCTGCTCGGGAAGCCGACCGTCGGCGACGAGGAGCTTGCCGCCGTCGCCGAAGTGTTCCGTTCCGGCTGGCTGGCCGGCGCGGGCCCGGCGTGCCGTCGCTTCGAGGAGCGGTTCGCGCAGGTCACCGGCACCGCGCACGCTCTGACCACCAGCAACTGCGGCTCCGCCCTTTTCCTGGGCCTGAAGGTGCTCGGCGTCCAGCCCGGCGACGAGGTGATCGTCGGGGACTACACGTTCCCCGCCACCGGCCACGCCGTGCTGCAGGCCGGGGCGAAGCCGGTGTTCGCCGACATCCGCCCGGACCTCTTCAGCGCCGACCCGGCCGCGATCGAGGCGCTGATCACGCCGCGCACGGTCGGCATCCTGGCGGTCGACGTCGCGGGCCAGCCCGGCGACTTCGACGAGTACCGCGCGATCGCCGACAAGCACGGCCTGTGGCTGTTCGAGGACGCCGCCTGCTCCGCGGGCGCGACCTACCGCAACCGCCCGGCGGGCAGCCTCGCCGACCTCGCCGCGTTCTCCTTCCACGGCCGCAAGGGCATCACCGCGGGCGAGGGCGGCGCGCTGGTCTCCGACCGCGAGGACCTGATCGCGCACGCGCGCAAGATCCACACCTACGGCATCGAGCCCGCGATCAGCCGCGAAGGCTCGGACGCGCTGCCGATCCCGTCCTTCCACGAGCTTGGCTGGAACTTCCGGCTGTCGGACATCCAGGCCGCGATCATGGGCGTGCAGCTGGACCGGCTGCCCGACCTGCTCGCCGCCCGCCGCTCGGTGGCCAAGCGCTACCACGAGGCGTTCGAGGATGTCGACGCGCTGACCGTGCCGGTCGAAGCCCCCGACCGCGAGCACCCGTGGCAGGCATACTTGATCACGGTGGCCCCGGAGATCAGCCGCGACGCGCTGGCCCTGCGGATCCGCGAGCAGGGCGTCCAGTGCAACTTCGGCACCTACGCCTCGCACCTGCAGCCGGTGTACGGCGAGCAGCAGCCGCTGCCCGTCTCCGCCGACGCCTTCCGCCGCCAGCTGGCGATCCCGATGCACGCGGAACTCACCGACAGCGAAGTCGAGCGCGTGGTCACCACCGTGCGCGAAGCCGTGTCCGCCCTTTCCTGACCCGCCGACCTTCCTGAGGAGAACCCATGTCCGACAAGAAAGTTTTCTTCACCGGTGCCGGCGGTTTCATCGCCTCGCACGTGATCCCGATCCTGCTGGAGAAGGACTACACGGTCCGCATCTTCGACAACATGACCCGCGGCGACCGTGACCGCGTCAACGAGTTCGTCGCCACCGGCAAGGTCGAACTGGTCGAGAAGGACGTGCGCTACGGCGTCGGCGTCCGCGAGGCCATGCGCGGCTGCACGCACGCGATCCACTTCGCCACCGTGTCGATCAACAAGTCGATCGCGGACCCGGGCGAGTCGATCGACATCAACATGGTCGGCAACAACAACGTCTTCGCGGCCGCTGCCGACGAGGGCGTCGAGCGCCTGGTGTTCGCCTCCAGCGCCTCGGTGTACGGCGAGCCGGAGCGGCTGCCGATGCACGAGGACGACAAGCTGAACCCGCTCACCCCGTACTGCATCTCCAAGCGCGCGGGCGAGGACCTGCTCGGCTTCTACGAGCGCACCAAGGGCCTCTCCTGGAACGCGCTGCGGTTCTTCAACGTGTACGGCCCCGGCCAGAAGATCGAGGCGTACTACACCTCGGTCATCAACCACTTCATCCAGCGCCTGCGCGCCGGCCAGCCGCCGATCATCGACGGCGCGGGCGACCAGTCGATGGACTTCGTGCACGTCACCGACCTCGCCAAGGGCGTCGTCGCCGCGCTGGAGTCGGAGCAGTCGAACCTGCCGATCAACATCGGCACCGGCATCGACACCTCGATCGCCACCCTGGCGAAGATCCTGATCGAGGCCGTCGGCGTCGACGTCGAGCCGGTGTTCAACAAGCGCGACGTCCTCGTGTCCCGCCGCGCCGCGGACATCACCCGGGCCCGCGAGGTGCTCGGCTGGGAGCCGGAGATCACCGTCGAAGAAGGCATGCGCGCCCTGGTGCGGGACTCCGCGTGAGCCTCTCCGCCGACGCGTCTTCCGAGGGGAATGCGTAATGAGCACTGCGGGCCCGGCCGAAGGAAAGCCCATGCGGATCGTGGTGGTGAACAACTTCTTCCCGCCGCGAGTGGGCGGAAGCGCGCACATGTCGGCCTCGCTGGCCGCCGAGTACGCCGCCGCCGGGCACGAAGTGCTGGCGATCACCGCTGCCTACGGTGACGCGCCGGCGGAAGAGGAGCGCGACGGATACCGCGTCGTGCGCCTGCCCGCGGTGAAGATGCCGCAGCTCGGCCTGTCGATCGACTTCGACATGACGTTCGCGTCGATGCGGCCGGGCAACTGGCGGCGGCTGTGGAAGCTGCTGAACGAGTTCAAGCCGGACGCGGTGCACCTGCACGGGCAGTTCTTCGACCTGTCCTGGATGGTCGGCGTGTACGCGCGCCGCCGCAAGCTGCCGGTTCTGCTGACCATCCACACGCTGCTGATCAGCGAGAACAAGATGTACGGCCGGGTGTTCCGGGCGCTCGACGCGATGCTGGTGAACCCGGTGCTGAAGTACCTGCGCCCGCGCTACGTCATCCTCGACAAGCTCGGCGTGGACTACTGCGTCGAGCGCTACGGCACGAGCGACGACAACTCCGAGTACTTCCCGATCGCGGTGGACACCGGGCACTTCGCCAAGCCGGTGACCAAGGACGTGCGCGAGGAACTGGAAATCGGGGACGCGCCGCTGATCGTGTCGCTCGGACACGTGATCCCGCTGCGCAACCGGCTCCCGCTGATCGAGGCACTGCCCGCGATCCTGGAACGGCACCCCGGCCTGCGCGTGGTGATCGTCGGCCGGGTGTACCACGACGCTTTCCAGCGCCGGGCCGAGGAACTGGGCGTAGCGGACGCCCTGATCGTCACCGGCGCGGTGCCGAAGGCGGACGTACCCGCGTACTTCGCGGCCGCGGACATCGTGACGCACGATCTCAACGGCGGCTGCGGCACCGCGTCACTGGAAGCGATGCTGTCCGGGACGGCGACCATCGCGTCGGTTACTGAGGACAACTACCCCGGCATCGAACTGCACAACGGCGAGAACATCCTGCTGGTGCGGCCCAACGATTCCGAGGCGGTCGCGACGACCGTACTGTCCCTTTTGGACAACCCGAAGGAACGCGCGCGGATCGCGGAACGGGAAGCCGCGATGGTCCGGGACAACTTCGGACTGGACGTAGTGGCCGAGGAACACCTGCGAGTGCTCACGAAACTGGTGGCGGACAACTGATGTTCTTCGACGACGAGCGCAGCAACCGGTTGCGCCCGATGATTCTCAACGATGTGGTTTCGCAGTACCTGAACGATGCCGAGCGGGCCAAGTTCTATGGCCTGCCGGAATCGTGCCGGGTGCGCGAACGGGTCAAGATCGTCAGCCCGGACAACCTCACCATGGGCGAACACTGCTGGGTCGGCGAGGGCGCGACCCTCGACGCCAGCGGCGGACTGGAAATCGGCGAGCACACCAGCATCGGGCTGAACACGCTCGTGTTCACGCATTCGAGCTGGCTCGCGAACATGGCGCTGGAAAACCATTCCGGCAGCGATTTGATCGAACGCAAGCCGGTGAAAATCGGCAAAGGCTGCTTTATCGGCGGCCTCGTGGTGATCATGCCGGGCGTCACGATCGGTGACTTCGCGACGGTGCAGCCGAACTCGGTGGTCGCGAAGGACGTCCCGGCCCGTTCGTTGGTGGCGGGCAACCCAGCGCGCGTGTTCCAGCGGTACGACGAGGAGTACATCGAGGCGGAGGTGAAGCGGGTCCGCGAGGAAAACGCCCGCCGCCGCGCATTGTCGGACGACCCGTCCGGCTGGGGCTCCCCGTCGGGAGACTTCAGCGAGAAGTGACTCGGACACGGTGCGTGAGGCGCTGGCGGATGCTCCGGGTAACATGGGACACTGCTCTCAGTCACTGACGGTGAAGGAGACCCCATGAGCGTCCTTGAGTGGCCTCACCACCTCCTGACCCTTGACGACTGGGCGGACCTGCCGGAACACCCGGAGGTCCGGTTCGAGGTCGTCGAAGGGGTCCTGTCCGTGTCGCCGCGTCCGATGTCGCTCCACCAGCTGATCATCAGCAGATTGCCGTATCTGCTGACGACGCAGCTGCCGCCGGAGCTGGTCGCGGTCGGAGAATTCGAAGCGGTGCTGGCCGAGGTCCCGCCTACGGTGCGGGTGCCGGACGTGTTGGTCGCTCCGTCGGACCTCATCGAGGCCAATGTCCCCCGGGTCGGGGCGAGCGACGTTTCCCTGGTGGTCGAGGTGCTTTCGCCGGGGACCAAGGACGTCGATCAGGGTGCGAAGCTGTTTGAGTATGCCGATGCCGGTATCGAGCATTACTGGATCGTCGATTTGGACCCGCCGGTCAGCCTGATTGCTTACCGGTTGGTCGATGGCGATTACGAGAATTTCGGTGAGCATTCTGGCAGCGTGGCGCTGGAGGTCGCGGGCACGCCGGTGAAGCTCGATCTCAACGCGCTCATCGATCCGCGCGCCCAGCGTTGACCCTTGATCAATGGGCGGTTCTCCTCGCAGACCCGGAGAGTCGGATCGAGGTCGTTGCCGGAGTTCTAGTCCCGTCGCCGCGTCCGATGTGGTTCCACCTGCGGTCAGTCACGCGGTTGGCGTTCCTTCTCGACGAGCAGTTCGGCCCGGAGATGAGCGCTGGCGCGGAGGCGGAGCTGCTCCTGTGCGAGAACCCGCTCACGATCCGTGTCCCCGATGTCGTCGTGACGTCGGCCGAGGTCGCGGAGGCCAACCCGCCACGCATTGCGGCGGCCGATGCCGAGCTGGTGATCGAGGTGCTTTCGCCGGGTACGAAGCACGTCGACGAAGGTGCGAAGCTTTTCGAATACGCCGATGCCGGTATCGAGCATTACTGGATTGTCGATCTGGACCCGCCGGTCAGCCTGATTGCCTACCGGTTGATCGACGGCGATTACGAGAATTTCGGTGAGCATTCCGGCAGTGTCGCGCTCGAGGTCGCGGGCGCGCCGGTGAAGCTCGATCTCAACGCGCTCATCAACCCGCGTGCCCAGCGTTGAGACGAGACTGACCAGCCATTACATCGACGCATCCCTCGCTCACCCGTAACCTGGACAGCAAGGCCCGCCGCGTTTCGGGTCGGGACCGGGAAGCAGGGGTGGGATGGTGCGCGGGGACGACGAGTTCGCCGACTTCGTGCGGTCCTGTTCGGCCCGGCTCACCCACGCGGCCTACCTGCTCACCGGCGACCGTCATCAGGCCGAGGACGCCGCTCAGACCGCCTTCACCCGCACCTATGCCGCCTGGCCGCGGGTGCGCCGGAAGAACCCCTACGCCTACGCCCGGCGCGTGCTCGCCAATCACGTCATCGACATCTGGCGCCGGCCGATTCGCGAGTACGCCACCGAGGAGATGCCGGAACCGGCGAAGGTGCCCGACATCTCGCACGCCGTCACCGATCGGGAATGGCTTTCCCACGCCTTGGCCCGGCTCACCGCGCGAGAACGCGCCGTAGTGGTTCTCCGGCATTTCTTCGATCTGCCGGAACACCAGGTGGCCGAGGAATTGGGCGTGTCTGTCGGCACGGTCAAGAGCACCAACTCGCGCGCGCTGGCGAAGCTGCGCGTTGACGGAGACGCGCTGGTCGGGGAGGTGACCGCGTGACGGACGAACTTGACCGGTTGCGCGCCGCGCTTCAGGAACCGCCCGCGGAACCGTTTGCTGAGCCCGATCTCGACCGGATTTTCAAAGAAGGCGGCCGGATCCGGAGGAGGCGGCGGTTTCTGACTTCCTCGGGCGCGGCGTTGGCGGTCGTCGCGGTCGTCTTCGGGGCGGTGTGGTTGCGTTCGCCTGGCAGTGCGCCGGAACAGATACACGCGGCCGCGTCGCCGCCGCCGGTCGTGACGAGTGTGGCTTCATCGAGCCCGGCACCGGCTGCGCCGCGTCCCCTCGGCGAGGTGATCTCCACCGGCACGTACACCGACGGCGCGGAACTTGTCTTCTACGCAACGGAAATCGACGACCCGGAGAACCTCCCGGCCGTCCAATTCGGAGTCATGGCCAGCCTGTACGAACCGGACGGCGACCTGCGTCCGCTCTACCTGGCCAACGAAACCGACGGCAAAGACCGCTCGTTCGGCTTCCACGCCACCTCGGGCGGCACCACGATTTCCGACACCTGGGTGCCGGTCTACGGCTATTTCAGTGGACCGGCCGCCCGCATCGAGACCACAGTGGACGGTCGCGCGGTACCGGCGCACACCGCGCGCTGGAGCGAGGATCCGGATGTGGTCGTGTTCTGGTTCGACCAGGACGACGTGCCGTCCGCCGAGCGGGCGAGCCCGCTGGTCGCCTACTCCGCGGACGGCAAACGCCTCACCAAATAAGGTCAGGCTGCCTCGGCCAGCACCTGGGCCACGACCTCGTGCGACGGCAGGATCAGCGCGCGCTCGACGTCCGCGTCCACCTTGCCCTCGAGCAGATCGACGAAGCGGTCCAGTTGGGTCGCCAGCGGTTCGCGCGCGGTGACCAGCTCCGGGATCTCGATCACGGTCTGCTGCCGGTAGCCGAGGCCGTCCGGGGTGACCGAATCGTGCGAGACGTGCCGGTAGATCGTCACGTCGCGGCGCAGCAGGTCGATCTCCACCATCCGGTCCAGTTCGGACACCGTGAGCGACCGGACCTTGCGCTGTGCCAGCCGCGAAGCCGACACGGTGGCCAGTCCGTTCGGGAACGACAGCACCGTTTCGATGGTGTCCTCGGCCCCGGTGACCGACTGCGGGTGGAAGTAGCCCGCGCTGGAGGTGACCCGGCCCGGCGTAGCCCCGCCGAAGAACTGGATCGCCAGGTCGACGTCGTGCACCAGCAGGTCCCACGCGACGCCGGTCTTGATCCGCGGCGCGTACGGGCCGTGCCGGCGCGCCATCAGGTGCACCGGTTCGTTCACCAGCGCCCGCGCGGTCATCACGGCCGGGTTGTAGCGCTCCAGGAGCCCGCACATCAGCGGGACGTCCTTCTTTGCCGACAGGGCAACGATTTCCTGCGAGAACTCGAGGCTGTTGCACACCGGCTTCTCGACCAGCATCGGCTTGCCCTGGCCGAGAATCTCCTGCGCCAGCTCGTAATGCACCTCGGTGGCCGAGGCGAGTACCACAGCGTCCACATCGGACAGTGAGCCGATTTCCGGCGTCCACTCGGTTTCGTACCGGTCAGCGACCGCGCGGCCGGCTTCCTCGCGCGGGTCGATCACGCGGGCGAGGTCCACCCGGTCGTTCTGGGACAGGACTCGCGCGTGCAGCGAGCCCATGTTGCCGGTGCCGACGAGTGCGATGCGGTGTGTCATGCGCCGAGCACCTCGCGGACGGTCTCGATGATCTTGTCCAGCTCGGACTCGGTCAGCCGCGGGTGCACCGGCAGCGAAAGCGCTTGCGCGGCAACGGCGGACGCCACCGGGAAGTCCTCGACGCGGGCGTCCGGGATCAGCGGGTGGCCGCGGTAGCAGTCGTAGTCGAAGACGATCTTCGGGTAGTAGATCCCGTTGCCGATGCCGCGTTCGGTCAGCGCGCTGGCGAACTCCTCGCGCGAGAGCATCGCGTGCGGGCCGACCAGCACGGTGTACTGGTGCCACACGTGCTCGCGGCCGGGCAGCACCTGCGGCACCTCGAGGCCCGGCGTGCCGGCGAGTCCCTCGGACAGCCGCTTCGCGTTGGCCTGGCGGGCCGCGGTGAGCTGGTCGAGCTTCTCCAGCTGCGGGATGCCGACGGCGGCGTGCAGGTCGGTCATCCGGTAGTTGTGGCCGGCCATCTCGTACTGGTAGCGGGCCTTCATGCCCTGGTTGCGCATGACGCGCAGCTTGTCGGCCAGCTCGTCGTCGTCCGTGGTGATCACGCCGCCCTCGGCGGTGGTCACGTTCTTCGTCGCGTACAGCGAGAAGCAGCCGATGCCGTACGAGCCGGCCTGCTTGCCCTCGAACGACGCGCCGACGGCCTGCGCCGAGTCCTCGATCACCTGCAGCCCGTGCTCGGCGGCGAGCGGCGCGAGCTTGCCCATGTCCGCAGTCTGGCCGTACAGGTGCACCGGCATCAGGACCTTGGTCCGGTCGGTGACCGCCGCGGCGACCGCGTCGGAGTCGATCGCGAAGTCGTCGCGCCGGATGTCGGCGAACCGGACGGTCGCGCCCGCCTCCAGAATCGCGTTCAGCGTCGCGACGAAGGTGAACGGCGAGGTGACCACCTCGTCCCCCGGCTGAAGGTCCAGCGCCTGCAGCGACGCGACGAGCGCGGTCGTCCCGTTGTTCACGGCGATGGCGTGCTTCGTGCCCGCGACGTGCGCGAACGCGTCCTCGAAGCGCTTGACCATCGGCCCCTGAGCGATGGCGCCGGATCGCAGCACCTCGACGACCAGGTCCTCCGCGTCTCGGACGTCGACCACGGTAATGGGGATCATCGGCAGTCTCTCTCGGCTGGGGAAATCGATGCGTCCGGTACAGTGCTAGGCGCTCCGGCCGCGAGGCCGGAAAGCCACCGGTTCTGCGCCCGGACGCCCTGCGTGCACGCGGGCCACACGTTACCGGGCGCCGCCGCCAGCCCTTGACCCCAGGCCGTCCCGGCCGGAAGCGACGAAACGGATCATCGACTGTGTCACCTGCGGCACCCAACCGGATCCACCCCACCGCAGTCCTCGGCGAGGGCGTTGAGCTGGGCGAAGGCAATGTCATCGGCCCGTACACGGTCATCGTCGGCCCGGCCCGCATCGGCGACGGCAACTGGATCGGCCCGCACGTGACCATCGGCACCCCTGGCGAGGATCGCGGGGGCCCGCACCCGGTCGCCTGGGAGGGCGGGCCGACCGGCGACCCGGCTCAGGACGGCCACGGCGTCGTCATCGGCAGCCGCAACCGGATCCGCGAGTACACCAGCATCCAGCAGGGCACCTGGCGCGCCACGACGCTCGGCGACGACTGCTACGTGCTGCGCGGCAGCCACATCGGGCACGACGTGCTGGTCGACGACCAGGTCACGCTCGCCTGCAACGTCATGCTCGGCGGACACACGCACGTCTGGCCGTTCGCGAACCTCGGCATGGGCACGGTCGTGCACCAGGGCGGCAGCATCGGCCCCGGCGCGATGGTCGGGATGGGTTCGGCGGTCCGCCGCGAGGTGGGTGCGTTCACCATCACGGTCGGCAACCCGGCCCGGGTGACCGGCGTCAATACGGTGGGCCTGTCGCGTCGCGGCCTGGACGAGGCCGCCGTCGAAGCCCTCGGCCCGTGGGTCAAGGGCAAAGGCGACCTCCCGGACGACGGGCTGCCCGAAGACCTCTCTACCTTGGTGAGGGCGTGGGACGCACGCCCGCGCGAAGAACACTAGGAGCTGTGAAGATGTCGGAAGTCGCCCCCAAGCTGCGCGAGGTCTTCGTCGAGGCGCTGGACCTCGACGGGGACGTGGACGTCGAGAACCTCAAGTACCGCGACCTCGAGGCGTGGGATTCGGTCGGCCACATGGCGCTGGTCGCCGCGATCGAGGACGAGTTCGACATCGAATTCGACACCGACCAGGTGATCGACATGTCGAGCTTCAAGGTCGCCGTCGACATGGTCACCGACCTCGTGTCGAAGAATGACTGATCTGACCGGACGCGTCGCGCTCGTCACGGGCGGGACGCGCGGAATCGGGCTGGCCACCGTGCGCGCGCTCGTCGAAGCGGGCGCCACCGTCGTGCTGACCGGGCGGGACGAAAGCCGGGCGAAGGAAGTCGCCGCCGAGGCGGGAGCCACTGCCGGTCTCGCGCTCGACGTCACCGACGCGAAGGCGGTTTCGTCGCTGGTGCGCGGCGTCGCGAAGGAACACGGGGCGCTCGACATCGTCGTCGCCAACGCCGGGGTTCTCGAGGACGCGCTGCTCGGCATGATCAGCGAAGACCTGGTCGACCGCATGTTCAAGACGAACGTCGGCGGCACGATCAACACCGTGCAGGCCGCGTCGCGCGTGATGAGCAGGCGCAAGTCCGGTGCGATCGTCCTGCTGGCCTCGATCGTCGGCGAGAACGGCAGCGCGGGGCAGACCGCGTACGCCGCGTCCAAGGCCGCTGTCGGCAATATCGCCCGGTCCGCGGCGAAGGAGCTGGGCAGGCACAACATCCGGGTCAACGCGGTCGCGCCCGGGGTGATCGAAACCGACATGACGTCCCACCTCGGCGAGAAGGTCATCGCCGAGCGCATCGAGGACACCGCGCTGGGCAGGCTCGGCAAGGCCGAGGAGGTCGCGAAGGCGATCCGCTTCCTGGCCAGCGACGAGGCGTCCTTCGTGACCGGCCAGGTCCTTGGCATCGACGGCGGCTTGGTGTTGTGAGTGCTGATGCCGGTTCTTACCGGCACGCGCACTCACGAGCACGACGAGGAGGTTCGGTGAATCTGGTTGGCGAAGGGGCCCGGCTGGTCGACGTGGCCGGCGGCGCCACGCTGGCGGGCGACGAGCTGGCGGCGGAGATCAAGCGGTCCGCGGCCGCGCTGGCGGACCTCCCGCCCGGCGTGCTGTTCGCGCGGATGTCACTGGACCTCGACAGCGTGCTGCGGTATCTCGGCGCGTTCGAGGCGGGCCGGGCGATCGCGCTGATCGACCCGGCGCTCGACGCGGACGTGCTCGCGGGCCTCATCACCCGGTTCCGCCCGGCCGCCGTGCTGGCGTCGCCGGAAGCGGACGCGCCCGAGGGCTACCGGGCCGAAGACGGGCACTGGGTGCGCGAGTCGGCCGACGGCGCGGTTCCGCACCCTGACCTCGCGGTTCTGCTTCCGACCAGCGGATCCACCGGCAACCCGAAGCTGGTCCGGCTGTCCCGGAAGGGCCTGCTGGCCAACGCCGACGCCATCGCGCAGGTGCTGGCGATCGACGAGAACGAGGTCGCGCCCACCTGCCTGCCGCTGCACTACAGCTACGGCCTTTCGGTGCTGAATTCGCACCTTTTGCGAGGTGCGACGGTGGTTATCGAATCATCCGGCGTGCTTGGCCGCGGATTCTGGGATTCGGTGAAGGAATACGGCGTGACGTCGTTGTCCGGCGTGCCCTATCACTACGAAATGCTGCGCCGGCTGAAATTCGACCCGGCGAAGTACCCGACCCTGCGGACGCTCACCCAGGCGGGTGGGAAACTGCGGGACGAACTGGTCGCCGAGTTCAACGACAAGATGCTCGCGGTCGGCGGCCGGATGTACGTCATGTACGGCCAGACCGAGGCGTCCCCGCGCATGACCACGGTGCCCGCCGAGCGGCTCGCGGACAAGATCGGCTCGGCCGGTCCGGCGCTGCCCGGCGGCGCGTTCGCCATCCGCCGCGACGACGGCGAGGAGACCACGCATCCCAAAATTGTCGGTGAGGTCCTTTACCGTGGACCCAACGTGATGATGGGTTATGCCGAGGACGAAGCCGGGCTGAGCGCGGGCGACGAATACGGCGGAACGCTGGCCACCGGTGATCTCGGGTATCTCGACGACGAGGGATACCTGTACATCACCGGCAGGCTCAAGCGGATCGGCAAGGTATTCGGCAACCGGGTCAGCCTCGACGACCTGGAGCAGGCCGTGCGCACCGCCGCGGTGGGCATCGACGTGGTGGCCGCGGTGCCCGCGGGCGACAAGGTCGTGCTGTTCGCCGAGCTGCCCGAGGGCGACGGCGCGAAGGCGATCTGCAAGGACGCCGCGCGGGCGCTGGCGGAGCGGCTGCACCTGCACAGCAGCGGGTTCGACGTGCGTCCGATCGACACAGTGCCGTTGCTGGCCAGCGGCAAGATCGACTACCGGTCGCTGGAAGGACGGGTATGAGTGTGTTCACGCGCTCGCAGGCGGAGCGAGAGGCGGCGCTGCTTCCTGAGCTGGCGGAGCTGACCGCGCACCACCGGGCGAACTCCGCCGGGTACGAGCGCATCCTGGCCTCGCTCGGTTTCGCGCCGGACGCGTCGTTCGCCACGATCGCCGACCTGCCGTGGCTGCCCGTGCGCATGTTCAAGACGCATGACCTGAAGTCCATTCCGGACGCCGAGGTGTTCAAAACCCTCACGTCCTCGGGCACTACCGGGGCCGGCGCGTCGCGGATCTACCTGGACAAGGAGGCGGCGGGCGCGCAGACGAAACAGCTCGGCGCCACCCTGCAGGAGGTGCTCGGCGGCGAGCGGCTGCCGATGCTGATGGTCGACACCATCGGCATCATCAAGAACCGCCGGTCGTTCTCCGCGCGCGGCGCGGGCGTGCTCGGCATGGCGAACTTCGGCCGCAAGCACACGTACGTGCTGGACGAGAACGACAAGCCGGACGTTGAGGCCGTGCGGAAGTTCCTCGCCGAGTACGGGGACAAGCCCTTCCTGATCTTCGGCTTCACCTTCATGGTGTGGCAGTACCTGTACGAGGTCGCCCGCGAGCACAAGCTGGACCTGTCGAACGGCATCCTCATCCACTCCGGCGGCTGGAAGAAGCTGATCGACCGCGCGGTCGACAACAGCGAGTTCCGCCGCCGGTTCGCCGAGGACACCGGCCTCACCCGGATCCACAACTACTACGGGATGATCGAGCAGATCGGCACCGTGTTCCTCGAGGGTCCGTCCGGGAACTCCTTGTACTGCCCCGATTTCGCCGACGTCGTGATCCGCGATCCGGAGACCTGGGAAGAGCAGCCGGTCGGCAAGCCAGGCGTCATCGAGGTGGTGAGCACGCTGCCGAAGTCGTACCCGGGACACGTGCTGCTTACCGAGGATCTGGGCGTCTACAACGGAATCGACGACGGCGACTGGCCGGGCAAGCACTTCTCGGTGCTGGGCAGGCTGCCGAAGGCCGAGGCCCGCGGGTGTTCGGACACGTTTACGGGAGCCGCCGCGTGAGTGCTTTGGAACAGCGTTTTCCGCTTGGCGACTCGGTTTCGGTCGGCGCGCTGCTGGACGAGCTGCGCGAGGAACCGCCCGGCGGCCGGTTGACCGTCGGCGATCCGCGGGTGGTCGAGTTCGTCACCAAGTTCGCGCGCAAGCTGCTCGCGCCCGCGCTGGCGCGCCGCTTCCCCGAGCTGGCCTCGCTGGGTTTCTTCCTGCGCAAGGGAGAACTCGCGAAGTCACTGTCCACTTTGGAAACCAGCGGCGATGCGCTGCGGTTCCCGCGCGGACTGGTCTTTCACGTGCCGCCGGCCAATGTGGACACCATTTTCGTGTACTCGTGGGCGCTGTCGGCGTTGGCGGGCAACAGCAACGTGGTGCGGGTGTCGTCGCGTTCGGCCGGTGCGGCGGAGGCCGTGCTGGAGGCGCTGAACGCGGCGATGGAGGACGTCTCGCCGGAGACCGCGGCCACGATCCGGGCCACCCAGCGGATGGTCACCTACGACCGCAGCGACGAGGTCAGCGGCGCGTTGTCGTTGGCCGCCGACCTGCGGGTGATCTGGGGCGGCGACACGTCCGTGGCCGCGCTGCGGAAGTACCCGCTGGCCCCGCACGCCCGCGACCTCACGTTCCCGGACCGCTCGTCGTTCGCGATCGCGTCGGTGCGCGGCTGGCAGGAGGCCGCACCGGAGCAGCGCAAGGCCGCCGCCGAGGGCTTCTACAACGACTCGTACTGGTTCGACCAGGCCGCCTGCTCGTCGCCGCGCGCGGTGTTCTGGGTCGGCGACGCATCCGGTGCCCAGGTCGCCGGACAGGAGTTCCGCGAGCTGCTCGCCGAGGTGCTGGCGGCGAAACAGCACGTCACCGAGCCGGCGATGGCCGTGCAGAAGCGCGTGTCGGCGTACGGCGCGGCGGTCGACGGGCTCGTGTCGTCGATCCGCTTCGACGGCAACGCGCTGGCCACGCTCGAGCTGGCCGACGCCACGGTGATGCCGCGCGAATGGCTGGGCGCGGGCACGTTCGCGAACGCCTCGGTGGCGTCGCTGGCCGAGCTGGTGCCGATCGTGCAGCGCAAGGACCAGACGGTGAGCCAGTTCGGGTTCACCCGGGAGGAACTGACCGGATTCGTGACGGCGCTCGCCGGACGCGGGGTGGACCGGGTCGTGCCCTTCGGGTCGGCCCTCACGTTCGCCGGGGTCTGGGACGGCTACGATCTGCTGTCCGAGTTCAGCCGACTGGTCACCGTACAGGCCTGAGGAGCTGAGAGGCAGTGACGACCGTTCGTACGCAGACGCCGGGGGACGACGCCTCGTCCACTGAGGACGCCCCGACCACCGGAAAAGCCCGCAAGTCCACCAAGGCGCGGGTGCTCGACGTCGTGCGCTGGGTCGCCATCCTGCTGGTGATCGGCTTCGCGGCGAAGAGCCTGGCGTCCAACTGGGACGAGTTCTGGCGCACGCTGAAGGACGTCGCGTGGCAGTCCTCCGCGCTGAGCCTGGTGGCGCTGGTCCTGTCGATCATGGTGTCCACCTGGGGCTGGCAGGTCCTGGTCGACCACCTCGGCAAGCCGATCGGCTACGCCCGCGGCGCACAGATCTGCCTGGTCGGCTCGCTCGGCAAGTACGTGCCCGGTTCGGTGTGGGCGTACCTGCTGCAGATGGAGCTAGGCCGCAAGGCGGGCCTGGCGAGGGCCCGGATCTTCACCGGTTCGCTGATCCAGCTGGGCGTGGGCGTGGTGTCCGCGCTGGTCGTGTCGCTGCTGGCCGCGCCCGCGGTGTTCAGCAACAGCCCGCGGGCGATGTGGCTGTTCGTGCTGATCCCGGTGGGTCTCGCGCTGCTGCACCCGCGAATCCTGACCTGGGGCACCTCGCTCGTCCTGAAGATCCTGCGCCGCCCGCCGCTGGCCGAGCCGCTCGGCTGGAGCGTGGTGTTCAAGACCTTCGGCGCGTCGATGGGCGCCTGGGTGCTGCAGGGCGTGCACCTGTGGCTGCTGGCGAACTCGGTCGGAGCCCCCGGTTTCAACGGCCTGATCCTGTGCGTTGGCGCGATGGCCGTCGCGATGACGGTCGGCACCTTCGCGTTCATCCTGCCCAGCGGCGTCGGCGTCCGCGAGGTAGCCCAGGTCGCGGTCCTCACGGCAAGCGGCCTGACGGTCGGCCAGGCAACGGCCTTCGCGGTCGCCTCGCGAGTGATGTTCACGGTGGCGGACCTGCTCACGGCCGGTTTCGCCGCACTCGCCGCGAAGGTGACCGCCCGACGGCCGGTGCCGGTCGACGCCGCCTGATCTCTTACTGACAAGGGGAGGCCGCCCGGGTTCGGGCGGCCTCCCTTTTTCAGCGGTTCAGATTACGAGGCGAACTTGCACGAGTCCGGTGCGGCGGTCACGTGGAGGTCGGTGTTCCATCCCGATCCGACGGGAGTGCCCGCGCCGTTGGCTGACCAGGAGTCGGTGTTCGGGGAGTACCGGTACCACATCAGGACCGGGCCGATCTTGCCGTCGTACGGGCTCGGGCCGTTGGCACCGCGGCCGTACAGGATGTCAGCGCCGGGCGAGAACATCTCCGAGAAGTAGTTCCAGCCGACGCCGGCCGACTTGTCGCGCTGGGTCCACTTTCCGGAGCCGAAGTCGTAGACGAAGCGGTACAGGTTCCCGGCCGGGGTGCGGGCGTAGATGACGCCGTCGCCCGCGGCGGTGATGGAGTTGAACTTCCCCCAGCCGGTGTCGATGACCTGGCCGACCCCGTTGACCCACCACTTGGTGGCGGTGTCCCAGATGTACACCCGCAGCTGGCCCTGGTCGTCGATCATGAGGATGCGGCCGGCCGAGTCGACGGTGATGCGGTTCTGGTACTCCGGGGTGAGGTACCGCGCCCAGCCGTCGCCGACCTGGTTGCCGCCGCCCCAGCCGCTGGTCGCGTTCCAGGTCCAGAGCCGGAGCGTGCCGCTGGCGTAGTTGTCGCCGGCGCCGAGGTTGCGGTGCACGTCCCAGATGACCCCGTCCTTGCCGGCGACCTGACGGCCGGTCCAGCCGGTGCCGAGCGCCTTCGTGGGTTCGACCCAGCCCGCGCCGCCGTTCGCCGGGTCGCGGTGGACGTAGCGCCAGAACGTGCCGTCCGAGCGAGCGTCCCAGACCGCCGCGCCGTTCGGGCAGCTCACCGGGGCCGGGACGGTGTTCTGCCGGACCCAGTCGGCGAGGTCGTCGACCCGGGCTTCGGTGCTGCCTTCGCGCGTTTCGGTCACCGCGAGGCAGCCGTGCTGCCAGGAGCGGCTGTTCACGGCCACGACCTCGACCTTGTCGCCGACCGTGCGCAACGCCGGGCCACCCGCGTCACCGAGGCAGGTGTCGGAACCGCTGGCTGACGTCACCGCCACCTCGGTGGCATTCACCGAAGAGACGGTGAACGGCGCGATGGACGGTCGTGCGGGCACCCACTCGGTCGCGGTACGGCCGAATCCGGCCAGCTGGAGCGTGTCGCCGCTCGCCGGCGCGGTGGTGGCCAGTGCCACGGGCGTGATCCCGGCAGCGGGCTTCTCAAGCTTTGCCACCGCGACATCGCGGTCGGTCCGGGTGACCACGCGGGTGGCCTTGGCGGTGAACCCGGCCCCGGTGCTGACGTCGACCGCACCGACGCTGACCGTCGCGTTTTCCGTCGGCGCGCCAGTGTCGGTGGGGGTGAGGCAACTGGCCGAGGTGATGACCCACGACGGATCGATCAGTGCGGCGGAGCAGGCTTTCGTGGGAGTGGCGATGCGCGCGAGGTAGCCGGACGTGCCGGCGGGAACGGTGGTCCCGCCAGAGACTGCGTGCGCCGGGGTCGCGGCCAGCATTCCGCCGGTGGCCAAGGTGACGGACAGGATCAGAATTCCGCGGGTTTTTCGAGGCACAGACGTTCTTCCTTCAGTCGAAGTTCGCTCATCGGCCGCGTGCTCGTTGTCGATAGACTGAATGGCGCAATTTTCGATACTGATCGCCCCCTCGACGTCGTAAGTGCGCGGAAATCCATTGATTTCCGCGCACTGTGTCCGCCTGGCTATCGGTCGCCGGGGTCAGGTATTACCCAAGGTGAATGTGATGCGCATCACGAATTGAATTCGTGATGCCTTGCCCGCTGTTCCGGTCAGCGGTAACCGGGTTTGCTCAGCGATTCAGCTGGTAAATGACGGAATCCTGATTGCGGTAAACCTCTTTCAGGAACGGTGCTCCGTCGGAGAGGCCTTGCAGTCCGATCGAGTACTTCGCGCCGGGCTCGGGCCTGCCGAGGATCAGCCAGTGGATGTTCAACCGCTGCACCGCGGCCCGGACCGCAGGGTTCGTTTCGTATTCGCGGAAATGCTTGGCCAGCAGGTCCGCGTCGGACGGCGGGAACATCGGGTCGAAGTGGGCGGCCACGGTCCGCACGCCGGTGAGCGCGTAGGACCACGCGCTGCCGTCGCTGCGGTCGTTCATGACCCATTGGCCGGGCTTGACGAGTTTGCCCAGTTCCTCGATCGCTGTCTGCTCGAGCGGGGTCACCCGCTGGTAAGCGACGTCGTTCTGGTGGAAGCCAGTACGCACGATGTCGCCGTTGGCCTTGGCGTAAAGGCCGTTGCTGGCCGCGACGAAGCCGAGGAACACGACCGCCGAGAGCGCCGCGGTCGCGACGAACCGCTCGCGCACCCACGGCAGCCGATCACGGAGCCAGGCCTGGGTCTCCGCCAGGCCGTGCGCGGCGAGCACGGTCAACGCGAGCGACGCCAGCGTCATGAGCCGCCAGGGGTCGTCCCACCACGGGCGCGAGAGAGCCATCACGAGTCGCGAATCGTCGGAGGACACGACGACGTAGAACAGCCCCGTCACCCCGGCGGAGAGGCCGATCCACCGCATCGCCCCGGCTTTCCGGAAGAAGACGATGCCGAGCAGGAGCGCGATCGACATCCACACCTGCGGATGCGCCTCCAGCTTGTGCTGGAAACCGAGCAGGGCGCCGAGCGCGTCGGTGGCCCGCCATTCGCTCGGCCAGCCCCAGTACGGCACCTGGCTGGTGGCAAGACCGAGCGCGCCGAACAGCTGCAGCCACGCGACGAGCACCGACACCACGGCGATCGGCAGCAGGGCGAGGAGGTCCCGGCCGATCCCGCGCCAGTTCTTGACCCACCGCTGGACGAGCAGCGGTCCGGCGAAGAGGATCCCGCCGAACAAGGTGGACGAATGGACGCACAGCAGCCCGACCGCGGCGAGCACCATCAGGAAGCCGGTGTCCAGCGCGACCCGGTTCAGGTAGCGGTTCAGCGCGACGGCGGCGAGCGGGGTCAGCGCGTTGCCGAGCGCGAACGGCAGCAGCTGCCCGCCGGTCAGCGATTCGTAAATCCCGAAGACCGGGGCGACCGAGACCAGGGCCACCGCGCCGGCCAGCGCGGCCCGTCCGCGGAACTCCCGCACCAGCGCGATCAGCGCGAGCGCGAGCAGAATCGGCAGCAGCAGCATGTTCGCGTCGAGCGTCGCCGGAATGCTCGCTCCGCTGATCTGGTAAATCAAGGCGGAAAGCAGGTGATACGCATTCGGGTAAAACACCGGGAAGGCGTCGCCGTACCAGTTGACGGTCCCGGTGCCGAACAGGCTGCCGTCGCCGGTGTCGGCGATGTAGCGGACCGCGTTGCCGTGGTAAACCGCGTCGAAACCCTGCGGCAGGGCGTCGAGGGTGCCGAGTCCGCGCGTGATCGCGTACATCCCGGCCACTACCGCGATTACCAGGCAAGCGCCGATCGCGAGATGACCGCGCAGGTCCCACAGCTTCGGGGCCGGTTCGTGCGGCCAGCGCCGGACCGTGAGGCGGCGGATACCGAATGCGACGCCCGCGAAAAGTACCGTCGCGATCGCGTAGGTGAGGGTGTTGAACGGCAGGCCCATGGCCGCCGCCCAGGGGCCGGTCAGGCCGCCGATCGCGTAGCTCAGCAGAGGTGCGAGTCCGGCGAGGGTCCACCCGCGCAGTCCTAGGGCGAGACCGGTCAGCAGCCCAGGAACAGCGATCACGACGACAGCAACGCAAACGGCAAGCACGTACCAGACTATGCCTGGCACGGTTGACGTGCGTGCAGGCGGGATGGCGCGACGGGCAGTGCCGGGCTCGCCCTGACATACACCCGAACGGCTGATGTCCGGGGAGCGCGGCCGCGCGCTTGACTGGAACTGGTGAGGAGCAGGTCCGCCAGGGGTCGGCCGGACGGGTGAGGGGCGCGGGAGGCTGGGGGCGCGTGATTTACGCGGTCGTGGGGGGATGGCTGGTGCTGGCCGCACTGGTCGTCGTCGCTTGGCGGCGGATTGGGCAGGATCGGCGGTGGCGCGTCGGGGTTCTTCTTCTCGTTCTCGCGTTTTCGCTGCTGCATCAGTTGTTGTTCGCGACGGTGACGGAAGACGCGTACGTCAGTTTCCGGTACGCGCAGAACATCGCCGACGGCAATGGTCCGGTTTTCAACACTGGCGACCGAAGCGAGACGTACGCGAATTTCCTCTGGCTTGTGGTCATCGCGTTGCCGCGCGGGGCATTTGGCGCGGAAGTGCCGATGTCGGCCGTCGTGTTGAGTGGGGTGGCGGCGTCGGCGTGCGTGGTGGTGGCGTATTTCCTCGCGAATCGCGTCGCGGCACTCGCGTTGCCGGACGGGGTTGAGCCGCGGCGGGCGGTTGGGGTGGCGGCTGCCTTGCTGACCGCGGGGGCGAATGGGCTCGCCGTGTACGGGCTTTCCGGTACTGAGCTGCCGATGTTCGCGTTGCTGGTGCTTTGTGTCGCGTACGCGTTGGTCGTGCGGCGGCCGTTGGTCGCGGGGGTGCTCGTGGCCAGTGCGGTGATGACGCGGCCGGAAGGGCTCGCGCTCGCGGTCGTTGGCGCGTTGTGGCTGGTTTTCGCTGCGGTGCGTGGGCGGCATACCTGGTGGGCGCCGGTGGGGTTTGTGCTGGGCGCGTTGGTGTTTCTCGCGCCGTGGACGGCCTGGCGGATGACGTACTACGACCACTTCACGCCCGAAGTGGTGCTGCCGCTCGGGCCGGATTGGCCGTACCTGGGCGGGTTCGCCTTGGCGCACTTGGGTTTCCTCGTACCCGCGGTGGCGGTCGCGGGGCTGGTGGCGGCCCGGGGGCGCGCGCCGGAAGCACGGTCGGCGTTGTGGTTGTTGCTCGCGCTCGCGGTTGTCCACACCGGATTCGTCGTGTTCTTCGAGGAGGACCCGGGACTTTCGTGGCGGTTGCTCGTTCCGGTGCCGCCGTTGCTGGCGGTCGCGGCGGTGGCGGGGAGCGGCGTCCTCACGCCGGTGCCGAGGCCGAGGGCGGCTTCGCGGGCGGTTCCGGCGGCTACGGCGGCGCTCACCGGGGTCGCGGTGGCGGTTTCGGTGCTCAGTCCCGAGGTGCTGGCGCGCGTGGAGGCTTGGCACACGCAGGGCGCGCAGCTGGCCGAGGTCGGCGACTGGCTTGCGCACTACCTGCCGCGCGGGTCCGTCGTGAGCGCGGGCGCGCCGGGGTTGCTCGCGAGCCGGGCGGGTTCGCAGGTGCTCGTGGTCGGGCTGGACGCGGAACGGTCGACGCTCGCCGTGCCGGGTCGTTCGGGGTACGGGCAGCGCCAGGATTGTGCCGATGACCTGCCCGCCTGGTACCGCGTCGCGACCTTTCACCGGACTGGGACACCGTTCTGGATCTCGGTCTACCCGCGCGCCGAGGACGCGAGCCGGCTCGTCGACGACCTCGACCGGGCCCCGGACTTCCACTACGTGTCCTGCCCCTGAAGTGTGGCGGAGCCGACCCGCTCGACTAAGCGGCGGCTAACCTACGGTCCCGTAACCTGGGTCGCATGGCTGACTTCGTGTACCCGCCCGTCCTGGTCGCCGCGCGGCTGATGTTCCGGCTGCTCGACAACCGTCTCCGGGTGACCGGTGCCGAGCACGTCCCCGCCCGCGGCGGCGCGGTGATCGCCTGCACCCACGTCAGCTACCTGGACTTCATCTACTGCGGCCTCGGCGCCCGCCCGGCGAAACGGCTCGTGCGGTTCATGGCCAAGCAGGAGATCTTCGCCAACCCGGTCGCCGGTCCGCTGATGCGCGGCATGCACCACATCCCGGTGGACCGCGCGGCGGGCCAGGCGTCCTACGACGAGGCGGTGGCGCGGTTGCGCGCGGGCGAGGTCGTCGGCGTCTTCCCGGAGGCGACGATCAGCCAGTCCTTCACCGTGAAGGACATCAAGACCGGCGCGGTCCGGATGGCCGCGGAGGCGGGTGTGCCGGTGGTCCCGATGGCGCTGTGGGGCACGCAGCGGCTGTGGACGAAGGGTCGTCCCCGGGACCTCACCCGCAGGCACGTGCCGATTTCCGTGGTGATCGGCGAGCCGATGCGGCCCGGACCGGACGACTCGTGCGAGGCGCAGACGACGGACCTGCGCGCCCGGATGTCGGAGCTGCTGGAGAAGGCGCAGGCGGAGTACCCGGAGGCCCCGGAGAGCGACGCTGAACGCTGGTGGCTGCCCGCGCACCTCGGCGGCAGCGCGCCGACGCCCGAGGAAGCCGCCGCGCTCGACCGCCGCTCGTGAGCGCCTAGCGCCGCAGCCGCAGCCGCAGCCGGTTGCGGGAGCGTCAGCGGCGGCTGGTCGGCGGTGTTCTTGACCGGGGTGAGGATGCCGATGGCGTAGTCGGCGGGCCGATGTACCGGGGGAGGCGTCGCGGACCAGCGCAACACGAGCACCGCGTGCCGGGTAGGGCGTTAGCGTGACGGCCGTGGCGACGGCGTTCGCACCGCAGCACCTCGGCCACGAATAGGGCAAGCCCGCCCCTGCGCCCCATCTCTCGGCACCACACCCCAGCCCCGCTGAAAGAGCCTCATCGGAGCGCCTAGAACCAGCGCTCCAGCACCTGCGCGACCCCGTCCTCCGTGACCGGTGCGGTGATCTCGTCGGCCACCGCCAGCAGGTTCGGGTGTCCGTTGGCCATCGCGACGCCGTGTCCGGCCCACTGCAGCATCTCGACGTCGTTGGGCATGTCGCCGAAGGCGATCACCGACGATTGGGGCACGTCGAAGCGTTCGGCGATGTCCGCGAGGCCGGTCGCCTTCGTCACGCCGTGCGCGGCTAGTTCGATCAGCCCGCCGGAGGACGAGTACGTGACGTCCACCGCGCCGTCGAGCACCGCGCCCACCGCTTCGGCCATCTCCTCCGACGTCATCCCGCGGCGGCTGACCAGCAGCTTGATCGCGGTTTTCCCGAGGACCTCGGCGCGCGGCGCGATCCGGGTCTCCTCGTCGCCCCACGGGTTGTGGTACTCCGGCTCGATCACGAAATTGCGCAGTTCGTGGTCGACCGATCCGGTGCCGACCCGTTCCGCCGCCAGCCGGCAGCCGGGCAGTGCCTTGTCGAGGGTGGACGCCAGGTCGTGCAGCAAAACCGGGTCGAGTTCGCCGTGGACCGCGACCACCGAATCGGTGCCGATGTCGAGCAGCACCGCACCGTTGGCGCACACCGCGTAGCCGGTGAGGCCGAGCGGGCGGGCGATCGGCGCGATCCAGCGCGGCGGGCGGCCGGTGCACAGCACGAACGGCACGCCGGCGGCCAGCACCCGCTGGACGACCGACACCGTGCGCGGCGTCACTTCTTCGCTGGGGCCGAGCAGGGTGCCGTCGACATCGGACGCGATCAACCGGGGTTTCTCCACCCGTCCCATTCTCCCGGTCGCCGCCCGTTCGAGCGAATGTCAGTGCTGGACGTTACGGTCGGCCTCGTGCGAGCAGGCATCGTAATTCTTCCCGAAGACCGCTGGTGGGCGGCCGAGCCGAAATGGCGCGCGGCCGAGGAGTACGGCTTCGACCACGCGTGGACCTACGACCATCTCGGCTGGCGGTCGCTGGTCGACGGCCCGTGGTTCTCCGCCGTGCCCACCCTGACCGCGGCCGCCATGGTCACCTCCACGATCCGGCTGGGCACCTTCGTCGCCTCTCCGGTCGCTCGGCACCCGGTGCCGTTCGCGCGCGAGCTGATCACCCTGGACGACGTGTCCGACGGCCGGTTCGTGCTGGGCGTCGGAGCCGGCGTGGACAGTTCGCGGTACGACGCGCAGGTGCTCGCCGCGCCGGAGCTGACCGCGCGGCAGCGGGTCGACCGCTTCACCGAGTTCGTCGAGGCCCTCGACGGGCTGCTGATGACCGACAACTTCGACTTCTCCGGCGAGTACTACTCCGCGCGCGGCGCGCGGAACCTGCCCGGCACGGTGCAGCGCCCCCGGCTGCCGTTCCTGGTCGCGGCCAACGGCCCGCGCACCATGACGCTGGCCGCGCGGTTCGGGGCGGGCTGGGTCACCACTGGGCGTGGCGGGGCGACTCTCGACGAGTGGTGGACCGGGATCGGCGAGCTGGTCCGCACCTTCGACCAGCGGCTCGAAGCGGCCGGGCGCGAACCGGCAAGCATCCAGCGGCACCTGAGCCTGGACGCGGCGCCGGTGTTCTCGCTCAGCAGCGTCGCGGCGTTCCGCGAGGCCACCGAACGGGCCCGTGAGCTGGGCTTTACCGACGTCATCGCGCACTGGCCGCGGTCGAGCGGGCCGTACGAGGGGCACGAGTCGGTGCTGGAGAAGGTCGTCGAAGAAGTGCTGCCGGGTTTGAAGGCCGAATGAACCCTCGTGACCGCGGCCGGGGAGGCCGCGGTCACGAGAGGTCACCTGATGATCGTGTAGATCTGCGCGCCGGGGTTGTCGTAGACGAGGCGGAGGAAATCGCTGCCCCTGAGGTCGCGAAGCCCCGGCGAGAGCGGCGCGCCCTTGGCGATCGAACCGCTGCCGACCAGCACGTGGTGCACGTTCAGCCGGCGCACCGCGTCGCGAACCCGCACGTCCAGGTCGTAATCGCGGAAGTGCAGCGACAGGTACGTCGCGTCCGGCGAGACCGGGCCGCCGCCGTCGTAGTGCCCGGCCACCGGGTGCACGCCGGTCAGCGCGTACATCCAGGCCGTGCCGTCCAGCCGGTCGTTCAGCACCTTCTGGTCGGCCGGGATGTGCATCCGGCCGAGGAAGTCCATGGCCGCGATCTCGTCCGGGCTGACCGGCGGCGTGACCTCGCCCTCCGGCCCGTTGTAGTACAGGAACGACACCGCGGTGGCGTTCGCGGTGCGGTAGAAACCGCCGGTGAGCACGGCGGTCACGGCCACGACGACCGCCGCCGCCGCGATGCCGAGCCGCGACACGATCTGCGGCCGGGCCTTCGCCCAGGAAATCGAGCGGATCAGCCGCGCGATCCAGCGCTGCAGTTCGGCCATGCCGTGCCCGGCGAGCAGGCACAGCGGGATCGCGGCGAGCGCCATCAGCCGGAACCGGTCGTTCCACCACGGCCGCGACAGCGAGATCACCAGCGGCGACGCGCCGTAGGACGTGACCAGCACGAACAGCCCGGACAGCCCGATCGCGGACAGGATCAGCCAGCGCATCCGGCCGAGCGTGCGGAAGCTCAGCACGCCGACCACGAGCAGCACGGTGAGCCACAGCTGCGGTTTGTGCAGCACCTGCTGGAACGTGCCGAGCATGTTCAGCGCGGACAGGACCGGCAGGTCCGAATTCCACGGCTGATACGGGTACGCGCCGGAGGTGAAGCCGATCGCGCCCAGGATCTGCGGCGCGGCGAACACGACCGCGAACACCATCACCGGCACTGTGCGCACGATGTCGCCGCCGATCACGCGCAGCCCGCTGCGTCCTTCGGGCACACCGTCCACGCGAAGCCGGCGAAGCGACCGGTACCAGCGCTGCAGCACCAGCGGAGCCGCGAAGAGCACCCCGCCGAACAGTGCGCTCGAGTGCGCGGTGAGCAGGCCGTCCGCGGTCAGCGCGAACACCAGGCCGGTGTCGACGCCCGGACGTACGAGGAAGCGTTGCAGCGCGACCACCGTCAGCGGCGTGAGCACGATGCCCAGCGCGTACGGCAGCAGGCCGCTCGACACCGACTCGTACGCGCCCGTGGTGGCAGCAGCGGCGATGAGAGCCGTGCAGCCCGCGAAGACCGCACGGCCGCCCATCTGGCGGACCAGCGCGACCATCGACAGCGCGAAGATGCCCGCGACCGGCATGGTGATGGCGTTCAGCGTGACCGGGATGCTGGTCCCGGAAATCTGGTACACCAGTGCGCCGACCAGGTGATATCCGTTCGGATAGAACGATCCGTCCGGGTACCAGTTGATCTTGCCCATGCCGATGAGCGAGCCGTCGCCGGTGTCGGCGATGTAGCGGATGCCGTTCGCGTGGAAGACGGTGTCCCAGCGCTGGAAGACCGCCGTCGTCCCGCCGCGCGCCGACAGCACCACGGCGATCGACAGCGCCGTCGCCACCACGACGCACGCGGCGACCGACCACTGCGCGCGCGTGCTCCAGACGACCGGAGGCTCCTCCGCGCCGGGTTTGATCCAGCCGCGGATCAGGCAGAGCCGGCGGATCCCGTACGCGACCCCCGCCAGCAGCAGCGTGCAGGCCGCGGCGGTGAAGACGTTGTACGGGAGGCCGACAGTCGACAGCCAGGGCCCAGCCAGGCCGGTGACGGCATAGCTGAGCAGCGGCGCGAGCCCGGCAAGGGCCCAGCCGCGCACTCCCGCGGCCCGGCCGATGAGGCCGCCCGGGACTGCCAGCACGGCCAGGTAGCTGGCGACCGCGCCGAGATAGGTCCAGAAGGTGTCTGGTGCAGGCATGCTTCTCACGTGTGTAGTGCCGGTAAAACCTGGCGGGATGCCGAGGTCGGTTCGGGACGCGGTCGCGCGACTGCGTACCCTGAGCGCCCGTGAGCGAGCACACGAACTCCGCCAAGATTACTGAAGACGACTTTCGCGGTTACGACCTCGTCGTCGTCGGGTCCGGTTTCTTCGGCCTGACCATCGCCGAACGGGCCGCGGCCGAGCTGGGCAAGAAGGTCCTGGTCCTCGAGCGCCGCCACCACCTCGGGGGCAACGCCTACTCCGAGGTCGAGCCCGAAACGGGCATTGAGGTGCACCGTTACGGCGCGCACCTGTTCCACACGTCCAACAAGCGGGTGTGGGACTACGTCAACCGCTTCACCGAGTTCACCGGCTACCAGCACCGGGTCTTCGCGCGGGTCAAGGACCAGGTCTACTCGTTCCCGATGAACCTCGGCCTGATCAACCAGTTCTTCGGCAAGTCGCACACGCCGGACGAGGCGCGCGAGCTGATCGCGAAGCAGGCCGCCGAGTTCCGGACCGAGGACGCGCAGAACCTCGAGGAGAAGGCGATCTCGCTGATCGGCCGCCCCCTCTACGAGGCGTTCATCCGCGGGTACACCGCGAAGCAGTGGGAGAACGACCCGAAGAACCTCGGCACGAACATCATCAACCGGCTGCCGGTCCGCTACACCTTCGACAACCGGTACTTCAACGACACCTACGAGGGTCTGCCGGTCAACGGGTACACCGCGTGGCTCGAGAAGATGGCCGAGCACGAGAACATCGAGATCCGGCTGAACGTCGACTACTTCGACGTGCGCGAGCACATCCCGGCGGGCACCCCGACCGTCTACACCGGGCCGCTCGACCGCTACTTCGACTACTCGGCGGGCCGGTTCACCTGGCGCACCGTCGACTTCGAGTCCGAGGTCGCGCAGACGGGTGACTTCCAGGGCACCTCGGTCGTCAACTACAACGACGAAGAGGTCCCCTACACCCGGATCATCGAGTTCCGCCACTTCCACCCGGAGCGGGACTACCCGAAGGACAAGACCGTCATCTTCCGCGAGTACTCCCGTTTCGCGAAGGAAGACGACGAGCCGTACTACCCGATCAACACCGCCGAGAACCGCGAGAAGCTGGAAAGCTACCGCGAGCTGGCGAAGACCGAGGCGCGCGAGAAGAACGTGCTGTTCGGCGGGCGGCTTGGCACGTACAAGTACCTCGACATGCACATGGCGATCGGGTCGGCGCTCTCGATGTTCGACAACAAGATCGCCCCGCATCTCACCGAAGGTGCGCCTCTCGACGGGTCGATCGATGCTTGAGAAGGACACCCCGCGCGGTGAAGTGGCCGTGCTCTCCAGCACCCAGAAGGTGCTGAAGAAGCCGGGCACGGTGCAGGTCGCGCGGGGAATGTCGCTGTTCGGCGAGCACAGCGCGGGATGGTTCGCGCTGGGCTTGCTCGGAGCGGCGGTGGACCGCGACCGGCGCAAGGACTGGCTGGTCGCGTCGGCCGGAGTGGTGGGCGCGCACGCGGCGTCGATCGCCGTGAAACGCGTCGTGCGGCGGTGCCGTCCGGACCATCCCAGCGTGGAGGTTCTGGTCGGCACGCCGAGCAAGCTGAGCTTCCCGTCGTCGCACGCGACGTCGACGACGGCGGCGGCGGTGCTCTACTCCGGATTGACCGGGCGTAACCTGGTCCCCGCCCTGGTACCGCCGATGCTCGCCTCGAGGCTGCTGCTCGGCGTTCACTATCCGACAGACGTTCTGGCCGGAGCCGCCCTGGGAGGCGTCGTCGGCGGTCTGATCCGACGGAAGCTGACCAAGAAGCGATGAGCGAAACGACCGACGAGCGAACCGAAAACGCGTCCGGTACGGCCGAATCCGCGGAAGCGAAGGAATCGGCTGCCGAAAAGACCGACGCGGCCGAGGAAACCGAGACGGCCGGCAAAGCTGACAAGGCCGAAAAGGCCGAGGCTCCGGCTTCGGCCCCGGCCGCCCCGGCCACGACCGCTGGCCCGAGCCCGGTGGGACTCGTGCTCGGGGTCATCAAGACCGCGCGCCCGAAGCAGTGGGTGAAGAACGTCCTCGTCTTCGCGGCGCCGTTCTTCGCGTTCTCGAAGGCGACGAACCGGACCGAGCTGGTCATCGACGCGCTGATCGCGTTCGTGGCGTTCTCGCTCACCGCCTCGTCGGTCTATCTGATCAACGACGCCGTCGACGTCGAGGCCGACCGGGCCCACCCGACGAAGCGCAACCGCCCGATCGCGGCGGGCATCGTGCCGGTCCCGGTGGCCTACGCGTCCGCCGTGGTGTTCTTCCTGGCCGGCCTCGCCGTGTCGTTCGCCGCGGACTGGCGGCTGGCGATCGTGCTGGCGGTCTACGAAGCCGTCCAGCTCGGCTACTGCTTCGGCCTGAAGCACCAGCCGGTGGTGGACCTGGCGATCGTCGGCTCGGGCTTCCTGATGCGCTCGGTGGCGGGCGGTGTGGCAGGCGGCATCGCGATGTCGCAGTGGTTCCTGCTGGTCACGGCGTTCGGCTCGCTGTTCATGGTGGCGGGCAAGCGGTACGCGGAGATCATGCTGTTCGAGCGCACCGGCGCGAAGATCCGGTCCTCGCTGAAGAAGTACTCGGCGAGCTACCTGCGCTTCGTGTGGGCGACGTCGGCGGCGATCCTGATCATGTCGTACTGCCTGTGGGCGTTCGAGATCCGGCAGGCCGAGCACAACTCGGTGTGGGCCGTCGTGTCGATGGTCCCGTTCGTGATCGCGGTGCTCCGCTACGCGGTCGACGTGGACGGCGGCAACGCCGGCGCGCCCGACGAGATCGCTTTGAAGGACCGCGTGCTGCAGGTGCTCGGCGCGACCTGGGTCGTGACCCTGTTCCTGTCGTTCTACCTGTGAACGGCGCGCGGATTTAAACAGCTGGGATTCAGCTTCTCCACAGCTACGACGGTCACCCTCGGGGGTGGGAGCCGGGATCGCCCGCCTCCCACCCGCGCAGCCCGGAGGACCGACGATGAACGACAACGAGCACCCCTCGCCTGGCGAGCCCGCCGGGCAGGAGCCGACTGAGCAGTTCGGCCGGACCGGGGACTTGGGTGCGGCTTCTTCCGGCGGGGAATCCGCTGGTCAGCCGGATGCTTCCGCGAAACGGCCTGGGGCGGCTGCCGAACAGCCCGCTCATCCGAGCCAGCCCGCGTCGGCTGCTGAGGCCGGTAAGCCGAATCAGCCGAGCGAGGCCCCGCCCGCCGCCGCTGCCGAACAGACCGCTCAGCAGCCAGCTCAGCCCGGCCCATTCGCTCAGCCCAGCCCGTGGGGCATGCCGCTGCCGCCGCGCAAACAGGGCGGCTTCCGACGCTTCCTCGGGCACCGAGCGACGCAACTGGTCGCGGTGGGAGTCCTGGGCCTCGCGGTGGGCGGCGGCATCGTCGGCGGCGTCATGGCCGCGACGAACCACCACTCCGGCCGCCCCGGCATGAGCCAGCACCAGGGCGGCCACCGCTTCAACGACGGCGGCCCCGGCCAGCACCACCGCATTCCGGACGGTCAGGACAACGACGGCCCACGGTTCGGCAACTGATCGGCCGGGTATTTCGGGCAGAATCCGTACCCGCTAGACCTCACTCGGCCAGCAGCGCCGGGTACAGGACCGTCGGATGCTTGGACAGCCCGGCCTTCGCCGCCGCGCTGTCCGCGTCCGCGACGATCTCGATTTCGCCCGCTTCCAGGCCGTCCAGCGCGGTGCGGATGACCTCGGCCGGGTCGTTCTTCGGGATGTCGAAGCTCGCCACCATGTCGGTGTCCGTGCTCGCCATGACCAGGCCGCTCACCAGCGTGCGCTGCGCCAGCAGTTCCAGCCGCACCGCGTTGGTCAGGCTCCACGCCGCTGCTTTCGACGCCGCGTAACCCGCCGAGCCCGGATAGGTCGTCCAGGACAGCGCGGACAGGACATTCAACACCGCGCCATCCTTCAATCCTGGCGCGAATGCGCGGATCATATTCAGCGGGCCGAAGAAATTGGTCTCCATTTCCCGGCGGATCTCCGCCAGATCGCCGGTCACCAGGTCGGTGAAGGCGGCGATACCGGCGTTGTTGATCAGCAGGTTCACGTCGGGTGCGGCGGCCGCGGCGGCGGCGACGGAATCGGGGTCGGTGACGTCCAGCGGCAGTGGCACGGCACCGTCGATCTCGACGGGGCGGCGTGCGGTGGCGTAGACCTTTGCCGCCCCACGGTCCAGCAGGGCGCGGACGAAATGGGTGCCGAGCCCGCGTCCGGCACCGGTGACCAGTGCGGTTGCGCCTGCGATCTGCATGAGGATTCTCCTAAGGAAAGCCGGGTGGAACTACGGCTATCCTGGATCCTGACGTCAATGTCAGGTTCTCGTGTTTGTGGTGCGGATCACGGAGGCTCGGATGCGGATCGGCGAGGTGGCGGAGCGAGCTGGGGTCAGCGTGCGGTCGCTGCGCTACTACGAGCAGCAAGGGCTGATCGAGGCGACGCGCACGTCCGGCGGGCAGCGTCGCTACGGCGAGGACGCCGTGTCGTGGGTGGGGCTGATCCAGCAGCTCTACGCGGCCGGGCTGTCCAGCGCGACGATCCGTGAGTTGATGCCGTGCCTGCACTCGGGCGTCAGCACGCCGGAATCGCGGGTTCGGTTGCGGGCGGAGAAGGCCCGGCTGGATGAGCACATTTCCGGCCTGGAACGCACTCGCGAGCGGCTGGAAGCGATGATCGAATTGGCGGAGGCGCCGAATCCGCATTGCCCGGTCGTGCTGCGTTAGAGGGCGGCGAAGGTGTCGTTGAGGATCTTCACGATCGCTCGCGGGGTGCCGGAGATGAGTTCGGTCCGGCCCTCGGTTGTCGGGTAGGTGAGGATCCGGCCGGAGCGCACGTCGGCGGCGAGGATCGGGCCGCCGGTGAGATGGCGGCCGTTCGCGCGGCGGGCGACGTAGAGGTGGTGGGTGGCGTCCGCGGGCTGGTTGAGCGTCGACGCTAGATATTCGTGGCTGTTGGTTTCGTCGAACGGGTCTGGGGTCGCGGTGTCGGAAGTTACCGAGACTGAGCGAACCGGTGCGCCGGGGATTTGCGGAAGGGTGCCGAAAAGCGTCGTGGCCAGCCGGGTCGGCGCGGTCGGCCGGATTTCGACCAGGCCGTCTTGCGCGGATACCAGAATCGCGGCTTGTTCTCGTTGCGCGACTATGACAGTTCGCTGGATTCCGCCGCGCAATGCGGACCAGGCGAAGTACTCGCGTTCGGCATCGGCGAGCACTTGCAAGGTGTCGCGCAAATGCGCGGAGGGCGCGTCGTTGTCGGCCAGGCCGAGTTTGGCGAGAAGAGCGATGGTGGCGGCGTGAAGTTCGCGGTGCGCGCCGGTTTTCACCCAGACCCGCTTCGCTCGCAGCATCGGATGCTGTTCTCCGAGGTCGAGCATGTCCCAGACGGCCGAGAGTGCTTCGACAGGCAGGGTCACCGTCTGATCGACGTCCTCCCGCACCTGCGCCCCCTGGCTTTCGCAATCGGCTGCCATTAGCACGGTAGCCGATTGATTACCCGTGCGGTGTCTGCAATTGAGAACGAGTCGGGCGGTTATCGGAAAGCTGTCGTCGGTAAGACGTAGACGCTATAGGCATAAATGTTCTGATCATTACTGCTCTGGCGTCGGCGGCGGTAGACGTGTGTGATTAAGCGACGATGGCCAAGCCTCCGCTCTCCGCCGCGACTCGCACTGTTGGCGAACGCGTGCGCGAATTTCGCAACGACGCGGGGCTGAGCCAGGAACAGCTGGCCGAACTGGCCGGCGTGCACTGGACGTTCGTGAGCCAGGTCGAACGCGGGCTGCGCAACATCAATCTGCACAATCTGCTCAAATTCGCCGACGGTCTCGGGGTGAACCCGGCCAAACTGGTGGACGGGCTGCGGCCGCCGTCCGACGACTAGTCCACTATGGACGGCCGGAGCAGCCGGCGAAGAGTGCCCTCGCGGATCAGCAGGATCTGCGTGATCACCTGCAGCCCGACGAAAAACGCGATCGACAGTCCGGCATCGAGCGCGGGGACGTCGTCGACCGGCAGCGTGTAGGCCATGCCGATGCTCAGTCCACTGTGGACCAGCGAGCCGACGCCCCACACCACGGTCAGCGTCCGCCACACCCGGCGGAACGACGGGCGCTCCGCCCACGCCGAGTCCAGCCGGGAACCGCGGCCGGGCAGCAGGGCGCGGGCCGCTTGGTAGGTCGTCGGGTACTGGCCGATGACCATGCTCGCGAGCAGCCAGACGCCCGCCAGCGTGCTGAACCAGGCACCGCGCACGAGCATCAGCCGGGCGTCGCCGGTCATCAGCGTGGTCGCCAGGCCGACGGCGAGGAACATCAGGACGAGCAGGCCGATTCCGTCCACGCGACGCCGGGTGACCAGCGCGTACAGCACGCGCAACGCGGGCGGCAGGCCGCTCAGCAGCAGCGCCCACACCGGTGAGACGTCGAAGGCCCGAAGCAGGTAATAGCCGCCGACGGGCGCGCCGAGGTCGATCAGCAGCACGGCCAGCGACGAGCGGAATTCGTTCCCCATGCCCCGAGTTTCGGCGCGCTGGGCACCCCGGGGCATCGTCGAGCCGGTCAGCCCGGCATCCACCGATCGGTGGACGCCGGGCCGGGAAACCTCAGACCGGCAGCTTGCGGAAGATCGGCCGCGGCACGTGCCGCAGGATCGACATCACGAGCCGGAATTCCGAAGGCGACCACACGAGGTCTTTGCCCTTGCGCGCGGCCTCGACCGCGACGTCGGCGACCTGCTCGGCGGTCCGGGTCAGCGGGGCGTCCTTCATCCCGGCGGTCATCTTGGTCTTGACCTGGCCGGACCGGACGACGGTCACCTGCACGCCGTGCGGCGCGAGCGCCTCGCCGAGGCCGAGGTAGAAACCGTCGAAACCGGCCTTGCTCGAGCCGTACACGAAGTTCGACCGGCGGACCCGCTCGCCAGCCACCGACGACAGCGCGATGACCTTGCCGTGGCCCTGGGTCTTGAGCTTCTCCGACAGCGCCACGCCGACCGACACCGCGGCGGTGTAGTTGACCGTCGCCAGCTCGACCGCCTTGGCGTGGTCCTGCCACAGCTCCTCGGCCTCGCCGAGCAGGCCGAACGCGACCACCGTGACGTCGATGTCGCCGCCGGAGAACGCCTCGTCCAGAACCTTCGGGTGGGACGCCAGGTCCTTCGCGTCAAAGGCCACAGTGGACACTTCGGCCCCGCGATCCTTCAGGCGCTGCGCGGCTTCCTCCAACCGCGGCGAAGGACGGCCGGCCAGCACGACCCGCAGCGGCTTCTCCGCGAGGTACTTCTCCGCGATCGCCAGCGCGATGTCGGACGTGCCGCCGAGCAGCAGCAGGGACTGGGGGTTACCGACCGCGTCGATCACAGTGCGAGCCTCCGGCTCATGTCAGAGGCGAAAACGCCTTCGGGGTCAACGGAAGCGCGCACCTTGCGCCACTCCTCCAGCCGCGGGTACATCTTCGCGAACGTCTCGGCCGAGGTGCGCGAGTCCTTCGCGGTGTAGAGGCGGCCGTTCGCGGACAGGACCATCTCGTCCATTTCCTCGCAGAACCGGCTGAGCCCGTTCTTGATCGGGAAGTCCACGCTCAGCATCCAGCCCGGCGCGGGCCAGGACATCGGGGCCGGGTTCGCGTCGCCCATCCGCTTGAACACGTTCAGGAACGAGTAGTGCCCGGACCGCGAGATGGCCCGGCAGATGTCCTTGAGCTGGTCTTCCGCGCCGAACGGCACGGAGAACTGGTACTGCAGGAAACCCTTGCTGCCGTACGCGCGGTTCCACTCGCTCAGCATGTCGAGGGGGTGATAGAACTGCGTGAGGTTCTGGATCTTGCCGCGTGCGCCCTTCTTGGGCACCGTCTTCTGCCACAGCTCGTTGATCAAGCCGAAGGTGAGCTTGTTGCCGAGTCCGTTGGGGAACACGTCCGGCAGCGTCAGCAGCTGGGGCGCGTCGAACTTCAGCGGGTTGGCGCGCAGCTTCGGCGGCAGCTGGTCGAGCTTCGCGAGCGAACCGCGGGAGAACGTGGCGCGGCCGAGGCGGCTGTCGGACGAGATCAGGTCCGGCACCGACATCGAGTAGTCGTAGTTGAGGTCTGAACCGTCGGTGAAGAGCCCGAGGGTCTCGTCGAGGTTCGAGGTGCGGTCGGCGTCCACGTAGAAGTACGCCGTTTCCGTCTTCTTCATCCGCACGGTGGCCCGGACGATGATC
The DNA here is from genome assembly GCF_045278895.1 of Amycolatopsis sp. WGS_07. Lineage (NCBI taxonomy): Bacteria > Bacillati > Actinomycetota > Actinomycetes > Pseudonocardiales > Pseudonocardiaceae > Amycolatopsis > Amycolatopsis sp. WGS_07. Next base: position 3,095,375 of record NZ_CP136053.1, read on the forward strand.
CCGGTGAGCCCGATGCCCGCCACCGTCGCCCAGAACAGCTCCGAATCCGGGCCCTCCGGGGTGAGCGTGCGCACGGATCCGTCGGCGGTGAGCAGGTCCATCGACACCACGTGGTTGCCGAAGGTGCCCTCCGAGTGGTGGTTCTTGCCGTGGATGTCGTTGGCGATCGCGCCGCCGATCGTCACCTGGCGGGTGCCCGGCAGGACCGGGACCCACAGGCCGTACGGCAGCGCCTCGCGCATCAGCTTGTCGAGGCTGACGCCCGCGTCGAGGTCGACGAGGCCGGAGTCCGGGTCGATCGAGTGGATGCGGTCGAGCACGGTCATGTCGACGACCAGGCCGCCCGCGTTCTGCGCCGGGTCGCCGTAGGAGCGGCCGAGGCCGCGAGCGATGACCCCGCGCGGGCCTGCGGAGGCGACGGCGCGGGCGATCGTCTCGACGTCGCGCGTGCTCAGCACGTCGGCGACCGTCCCGGCGGTGCGGCCCCAGCCGGTGAGCGTGCGGCGCTGTGTCTGCGGTGCTTGGGTCACGCGGACCAGGGTAGCCACGCCGAACACCGCCCGGAACGTGACCCTGAAGTGCTCGCTTCTACACTTTGCGCATCAAGGCACAAGCGTCCGAGCGTCGAAGTGGGTAATACGGACACTGACGCAATAGGCCGAGAAGGTATTCCAAGTGGTGGCTACAGAACCGCAGAGTGACCAAACGCAGCCGGTGCCCGCGGGCCCCGGACTGCTGGGACAGCTGATCCGGTTCGCCGTGATCGGCGGCTTCTGCGCCCTGCTCGACCTGGGCACATACTCGCTGCTGCGCGCGATCGGCATGGACGCCACCCCGTGGGTGGACATCGCGCGCGCGATCAGTTTCATCGTCGGCACGACGACCGCGTTCTTCCTGAACCGGCGCTTCACGTTCGCCGACGGGCGGCGGGACGGGAACGCCCAGGTCGGCAGCTTCGTTCTGCTGTACGCCGTCACCTTCTTCGTGGCCGTCGGCGTGAACCAGCTCATGCTGCACGTGCTGCCGGAGTCGGGCTGGAAGGCCACGCTGGCCTGGGTGGTGTCCCAGGCAACGGCGACTGTGATCAATTTCGTGATGCTCAAGTGGGTCGTGTTCCGTGTACGGCCGGTAAAGGAGAACTGAGTTCGATGCCCGGTAAAGCAGCCCCGGTCGCGGAGGCGGCCCCCGCAGGTGAGACGCGGTTCGCCGAACACGCCCCCGAAGGCAGGCTCACGGCACAGCGCGGGCTGTACGCCGGGCCGGCTCCGATCGTCAGCAAGGACATGTACGCCGAGGTCGTGCAGGGCAACGCGCAGCGCGAACGCGGCAGCGTGACGCTCGAGCCGTCGGCGAAGGTCACCGGCAACACCTACTTCGGCCGCTTCCCGGCGAGCTACTGGCAGCGCTGGACCACGGCGACCGAGGTGAAGCTCGAAGCGGTCGTCACCGGCGACGGGCTGCTGTCGCTCGGCGCGTCCGACATGCTCGGCGACGCGCGAGTGGTCGACGCTCAGCAGGTGTCCGGCGGCAAGGGCGTCAAGGTCGAGCTGACCGGCAAGCTGGACAAGTTCCACGACGGCGGCGCGCTGTGGCTCGACCTGGAGACCGAGGGCGGCCAGACGCTGCGGGTCGAGCAGGTCCGCTGGACCGTCGACGCGCCGGAGACGATCCGCCCGACCGCGGTCACCATCTGCACGATGAACCGCGCCGACGACTGCCTGAAGAACCTCCAGGCGCTCGCCGCCGACGTGTCCTCGCTCGACACCCTCGACGCCATCTACGTCGCCGACCAGGGCACCGACCTGGTCGAATCGCGTGAAGGCTTCGAGCAGGTCGCGAAGGACCTCGGCGAGAAGCTGCACTACATCAAGCAGCCGAACCTCGGCGGCGCGGGCGGCTTCACCCGCGGCCTGTACGAGGTGGCCGGGCACACCGCGACCGAGCACGCGAACGTGCTGTTCATGGACGACGACGTGCTGCTCGAGCCGGACCTCGTCGTGCGCATGACGGCGTTCTCCAACCGCTCGGCCAACCCGATCATCGTCGGCGGCCAGATGCTCAACCTGCTGCACCCGAACCAGCTGCACGTGGGAGCCGAGTACGCCCGGCTGAACACGCTGGAGCCGGGCCAGCCGGTGCAGCACTCGCTGTCCACCGCCGACCTGCTCGGCGTCGACGACGAGGGCAACCCGAACCGCCAGGAACGCCGCCTCGACGCCGGGTACAACGGCTGGTGGTCGTGCCTGATCCCGTACGAGGTCGTCAAGGCCATCGGCTACCCGCTGCCGTTCTTCTTCCAGTGGGACGACGCGGAGTACTCCTACCGGGCCCGCGAATACGGCTTCCCCACGGTGACCCTGCCGGGTGCGGGCGTGTGGCACGCGGACTTCCACTGGAAGGACTGGGACGAGTGGCACCGGTACTTCAACCTGCGCAACTCGATCATCACCGCCGCGCTGCACTCGCCGTTCAACCTGAACCTGCTCTCCCGCGTGCTGATGGCGCAGCTGGTGCGCTACCTGCTCGGCATGCAGTACGGCCTCTCCGCGACGCTGATCAAGGCGGTCGAGGACTTCCTGGAGGGCCCGGAGATCCTGCGCGACGGCGGCGTCGAGGCGATGAAGGAGATCCGCCGGATCCGCGACGCGTACCCGGAGACCAAGCGGCACAAGGCCACTGACGTCCCGGGCATCGCGTCCAACGACATCGGCATCATCAACAGCGCGCCGCGGCCGAGCATGCAGCGGCTCGTGCTGATCAAGCGCATCCTCGACAAGGCCCTCGGCCGCAGCCGGTTCGGGCTGGGCGCGGTGCCGGTCGACGAGGCGCACTGGTGGCACATCGCGCTGTTCGACACCGCCGTGGTCACCGACGCGTCGCAGGAAGGCGTGCGCGTGCGCACCTACGACAAGGTCAAGATGTTCGACCTCGCCAAGCGCGGCGCGAAGGTGATCAACCGGCTGCGCAAGGAAGGCGCGAGCGTGCAGGAGCAGTACAAGCGCGCGATGCCGGAACTCACCTCGCGCGAGAACTGGAAGCGGCTGTACGAGCTGTGATCGTTTGAGCCAAGTGCAGGAAGGGCGTCTCGCGTTAGGCGAGACGCCCTTTTTGTCTTTTTAGGTAGCTTGGTTTCATGGCCGATCTGGTTGCCCGTGCTCGTGCGCTCGCCGATGACCTGTTGTTTCCCTCGGCCGCCGAGGTCGACCGGCTAGGCGTGGTGCCCCGGTCGCATTTCGATGCGCTCGCCGAGGAAGGGTTCTACGGTCTCGCCGCGCCCGATTCCGGCGCGGACCTGGACCAGTTGGTCGGCGTGATCGAAGCGCTGGCCGGCGGGTGCCTGAGCACCGCGTTCACGTGGCTGCAGCATCACGGTCTCGTCGCCGGGCTCGCCGCGACGGACCGCGCGGATCTGCGCGAGCGGTATCTGGCGGACCTGATCAGCGGACGGCTGCGCGCGGGCGTCGCGTACGCGGGCGTGATCCCGACGCCGCCGCGAGTGCGGGCAGAGCGCGTCGACGGCGGCTTTCGGTTCGACGGCGAAGCGCCGTTCGTGAGCGGTTGGGACGCGATTGACCTGCTGCAGCTTTCCGGCCGCGACGGGGACACGATCGTCAACGCCCTGGTGTCGCCGATCGTCGGGCACAGCCTGGTCGCCGAGCCGCTGACGCTCATGGCCGCACAAGGCACGGCCACCGTGCGGCTGAAGCTAGACAACCACTTCATTCCGGACGAATCGGTTTTCGCTCAGGTCGGTTACGACAAATTCGTGGCTGGCAATACGTTCGCGGCGCGGCTCAACGGATGCGCGCCGCTTGGTCTCGCCGAGCGTTGTGCTTGTTTGCTTGAGGCCGCTGGCGAGGGCGAAACCGCGAAGGCGCTTCGGTCCGAACAGGACGAAATCCGCCGCCGCCTCAACGCTGGTCTCGCCGACCCGGCCACGCTTCCGGCCGCCCGCGCGGCCGGTGCCGACCTGGCGTATCGGTCGGCGGGTGCGGTCGCGGTGGCGACCGGCAGCCGGGCGGTGCTGGCCGGGGCACACGCTGGCCGGCTGGTGCGCGAGGCGACGTTCCTCCTCGTGGCCGCGAGCAGGCCGGAGATCCGCGCCGGACTGCTCGCCCTCGCCCGGCGCTAAACGGAAAGGCCGAATTTTCCCTTCCGGCTCAAATCGTCCACATAGGCCGCTGCCACGTGGACGAAATTCACCGAAACAGTGTTGCCGTCCCGGGTTTCCAGCGAGTGAACGCCACCGTGTTTCAGGAGGTCGGGGAGTTTTTCTTGCACTGCCTCGGAACTGTCGGCGGTCAGCGGGAAGATCAGCGGCTCTCCGCCTGCCGAAAGGTGCAGGACCAGGGCTGGTTTGGGATCTGCCATGCCCTCCATGGCAGCAGCGGGTGATCATCGGCAGCAAGAGCGGTTCGCCGACAGCGGATCCGCTCACAGCGGAAGGGCGCTAGACGGTTTCGGCGATGCGGTCGGCGACGGTGCGGGGTTCGCGGCCGAGAAGCTCGGCCAGCAGCGGGCCTGATTCGGCGAAAAAGCCCGCGCGGGTGGCCTGATACCAGGTGAGCATGAACCGGGCCGCCTGCTCCGGGACCCCGCTCGCGATCTGTTCGGCAACCCATTGCTCGTCGTCCAGGACGACGCGGTTGATGGTGCGGCCGGTGAGTTCGGACGCGATCCTGGCGAAATCGTCGAACGTGACGGCAGTCGGAGCAGCGAGGGTGACGGGGCCGTCGACGGAACGGCCGCCGGCGAGGAGGGCCGCAGTGGCTTCGGCGATCTCTGCCCGGTCGGTGTACGGGACGGGGCCGTCTTCCGGCTGAGCGATCTGGCCGGTCTGCTGCCACGGGCCGAGCACCTGGTCGAGCGGGCCGTAGGCACCGTTGCGCAGTGCGGTCCAGGCAGCTCCGGAGTCGCCGAGGATCGCCTCGGTGGCGAGGTGGAGGTCTGACGGCCCGTACGGGTTGTCGGGGGCGGCACCGTGCTGGCTCGTGTAGATGATCCGGCGGGCACCAGCTTCGACGGCTGCTTCAATGGCGCGTTTGTGCAGGCTGACCAGGTCGGCGGCCGGGTCGTTGCCGGAGATCAGCAGGACCTGCTCGGCACCGGTGAACGAGTCGCCAGGGTTCTCGTAGGAGCCCTGCCGCACACGCACGCCACGGTCGGCGAAGTGCTGCGCCTTGGCGGGGTCGCGGACGCTGACGCCGATCTGGTCGGCGGGTACGCGCTTGAGGAGGTGCTCGACGGTGGCACTGCCCAGCCCGCCGGTGGCACCGGTGACAACGATCATTTCTTCCTCCGGGACGTAAGTTGACTACATGGGTCAACTTCTCTTGCTCTCGACTGTAGGTAAGATGACTAGGGGAGTCAACTTATGGAGGAGCGCGGTGCCCGTGGAATCCCGGCTTCGTGCCGACGCCAGGCGCAATTCCGAACAGATCCGAACCGCCGCGATCGGCGCCTTCCAGGGACGGGGTCTGACGGTTCCGCTGGAGGAGGTCGCCAAGGCGGCAGGCGTCAGCAAAGCGACGATCTTCAACCGATTCGGTGGTCGAATCGGCCTGATCGAGGCGGTGATCGAAGAGGTCGTCGCGACGGAGCTGTTCGCGGTCATCGACCACGCGCGGGCCATCGACGACACCGGCGAGCGGATCGCCTACTACCTCACCGCGCTGCGTGACCTCCAGTACCGCCAGCCCGCCGTCAACGACGTCCTGCTGCAGACCTATCCGAACTCGCCGCAGCTGATGGAGATCTGCCGGGTCGGCGGCGAGGCCAACGAGGAATTCGTCGCGGCGGCGCGCGCCTCCGGTGCGCTGCGGCCGGAGTTCACGGCGGGCGACCTCCACGCGTTCGTCGTCGACACCGCGCTCGCCCTCAAACACGGCGAACGGCCTCCCCAAGACGCCTACGACCGCCGCACCACTTACTTCCTGGACGGAATCCGAGGACCTCGGAGCCGATAGCCGCGACCCTGCGGAGTGGACTACGGTTTCGCCGGGGAGAGACCGGATTTAGGGGTGGGTCGTGCCGTATACGTTCACGCTGTCACCGGCAGCGGTGGATCTCCTGCTGGCCGAACTCGGGCTCGGCCGCGCGCCGGTGCCGTTCGTGGTGCCGCACATCGGCATCACCGGCGAGGAACGCCGTGCGGTGCGCGACGCCGTGCTGCGCGACCTCGACGGACGCGGCCTGCTGCGGCGCGGGACCGTCGACGACGACGTCCAGATCGCGCTCGCCACGTTCGTCCAGGCCGGTATCGCGGTGTCCGCGGCGGCGAAGCTCGGCGACGAGCAGCTGTTCGCGCGGGTCGCGTCGAACGGCCAGTTCGCGGTGCTCGTGTGCCAGCGGGACGGGATGTTCGTCTTCGAGGAGGTCCGGCCGACCGGCATCATCCCGGCGATCGTCGACCTGCTGCCGCTCACGCCCGCCGCACCGGGGCAGTCGGTGACCGTCGCGCGGCCGTCGAAGCAGCCGGTCCGGGGCGACGCGTACGACCCGTTCGCCGGGGTCAGCGGTCCGCGCACGCACAATCCGCAGCTCAGGGCCGTTCAGCGGATCTTCGAGAAGCCGCGGCTGGCGGTCGGCCAATTCACGCCGTACGTCCGCGACGGCAACGGTCACGAGCGGGCGCTGCCGTCGCTCGCCTGGTTCGACACCGAACTCGGCCGCTACCTGCTCAGCACCCGCGATTCCAGCGACGGCAACCGCTGGCTCACCTACGCCCCGGCGGATAATGCCCGTCTGGCCCAACAACTGTTCACCCAGCTTGAAGGCTATTCGGCAAACGCCTGACCGGAGCGGCTCGCGTCGGTAAACTCCCGCGCATGAGCACTGATCCGCTGGCGGCAGGCGGGCTGAACGCCAAGGGCATCGCCGAAGCCGCGGCCGAAACGCACAAGCTGGCCGGCACCGCGAAAGCCGGCGGGTTCAGCATCGACGGCGACGCACTCGGTGACCTGCGCAAAGCGCTCACCGACATGGTCACGCGCCTCGAACGGCTCAAGCCGCAGACGCAGGCGCTGACGTCCGCGCCGAAGCTCGGCAGCCACCCGTACGGGCACACGGTGGCCGAGCACGACCGCAAGAGCGGTGCCGACGCGCCCGGGGCGGCCCTCGACGTGCTGGACCAGTTCGGCCGGATCCTGAAGGAGGCCGACGAGGCCCTCGCGCGGGCCGGCGGGGTCTACACCGAGAACGAGAACCAGGCCATCGACACTCACCGCACCGTGAAGGGCACCGAATGAGCACGCCGCAGCCGGGGCTCGCGCCGTCGGACGCCGACTACCTCGGGCACCCGCATCAGCAGCTGAAGTCGTACGTCGAGACGAACCTCGACGTGGAGCAGGTTTCCTCGGTCTCGCACGCGTACACCGAGGTGCAGAAGGCCTTCGAGGAATTCGCGACGCAGCTGGGCGAGGCCGTGAAGAAGGCCGCGAACGCGTGGAGCGGCGAGGCGGCGGCCGGCGCGCAGGCGTATTTCGTGAGCCTCGCCGAATGGGCCGAGGCGAATGGCCAGAACGCGAAGCTGGCCGCGCAGATCATCGAGGAGCAGGCATCCGCCGCGCAGGCGGCGAAGCATTCGATGCCGGACGCGGTCCCGTTCGACTGGTCCGAGGAATTCGACAAATGGTCGCACGCGAGCCCGCTCGAAATGAGCAATGAGATCGACGCGACGCTGAAGAAGCAGCAGGACAGCCGTTCCGCGCACGAGCAGGCCGCGGAGACGATGTCGAAGTACGACGCTTCGCTGCACGAGACGGGGTCGAAGCAGCCGACGTTCGCGCACCCGCCGAAGTTCGGCGTCGCGATGGGCGGCGGGGCTGCCGTGGCGATGCCGCCGGGCCCGCACCACGACGCGGCTCCCGCTCCTGGCGGGCACGCGGACGCACCTCCGGCCAGCCCAGCACCCGCTGTGACGTCCTCGGACGGCGGTGGGGCCGCCGCTGGTGGCGGTGCGGCACCGAGCGCCCCGACGGTCAGCGGTCCGAGCCAGTTCACCGGCGCGGTGCACCAGCCGATGCCGGACAGTTCGGGTGCGACCACGGCGGCCGGTTACGCCCCGCCCGCGGCTCAGGCCGCGCCGAGCGGCGGCAATGCCGGGTCGGCCGGCATGGGCATGGGCGCGATGCCGATGGGCGGAATGGGCATGGGCGGCGGCGGTTTCGGCGCCGACGAGGAACACGAAACCAAGGTCGGCCGCGGCGGCGGCAACGGTTCGTTCGGCCCCGGCGACGGCGCGATGACCCCAGGCGCGGCGGACGTCGCGGCCGGCGGAATGGGCGGTGCCCCGGCCCGCCCCGGCATGGGCTTCGGCGCACGCCCGTACGACGACGGCAACGACCAGCCCGCGTTCGTCATGGAAATCGAGGACGACGAGGTGTTCGGCAGCGGGCACCGTTCCGCGCCGCCGGTCATTGGGGAATAGCTAGGGAGTCCGTTGTGGACGGTGCTGCACTGTCCACAACGGACTGACTGGCTAGTCCGCGATGGTGCCCCAGTTCTGCCATCTCCAGCAGCACCGTCCGCCGGGCCGCTGGACTGGGTGCTGCCGCGACTGCTTCAGGGCACAACAGCCCGGAGGTTTTGTCCAGGAGTTGTCAAGAGCGCGGGCTCAGTAGCGGTAAAACTTCTCCGCCCGACCTTGGCGGACCAGCTTCAGCCACTGCACGAACGCCTTCGGGTCCCGCTTCACGCCCACGAAATACAGCCCGAAGCGCAATACCTCCAGCGCCCCGATCTTCCGCATTCCCGGCTGCGACAGCAAATACCCGCGGTTGCGATACGTGTAATACCGCTTGACCTCGTTCTCCGGATCCTGCGCGTGGAATTTCCCGCCCAGCATCGGTTTGAACTCGTCCGAACCGTCGGGGTGCAGGTAGGTCGTGCGCAGCGACGTGCCGAACGGCAGCCCGGACCGGACGAGCCTGCGGTGCAGTTCCACCTCGTCGCCGCGGAAGAACAGGCGCAGGTCCGGCACACCGGTGACGTCCAAAGTGGACGAACGGAACAACGCGCCGTTCATCAGGGAAGCGATGCCGGGCAGGAAATCCGTGCCCAGTTCGGCCGACGAGCGTTTCCAGGTGAGGCCGCGGCGCAGCGGGAACGCGAGTTTCGCCGGGGCGTCGATGTTCGCCACCACCGGGGAGATCTCGGCGAGGCCGCGCTTTTCGGCCTCCTCCAGCAGGATTTCGAGCACGTGCTCGTCCGCCGGGCGGCCGTCGTCGTCGGCGAGCCAGACCCATTCCGCGCCCATCGACAGCGCGTGCAGCATGCCGAGCGCGAAACCGCCCGCGCCGCCGAGGTTCCGGTGCGAGGGCAGGTACGTGCAGGGCAGCGGGAAGGCCTCCACGACGTCCCGCGCGGATTTGTCCGGGCCGTTGTCGACCACCACGAGGTGGTCGACCGGCCGGGTCTGGGCGGCGATGATCTTCAGCGAGTCCGCGAGCAGCTCGCGCCGGTGCCGCGTGACCACCACGCCGACGACGGCGCCCTCGGGCAGCTCTCGCGTCTCGCCGGTCATCATTCCCCGCCGTTCGTCGTCGTCGCGGGCTCGATGCCGAGGCGCTCGAGACCTTCCTGGCTCATGTTCTCGAACGGGTCGCGGCCCTTGTACTCGGTGAGCACCTCGCGCAGCGAACCCTGCTTCTTGACGTGGCCCTCGTCCATCCAGATCGCGGTGTCGCACAGCTCCATGAGGAACTCGTCGGAGTGGTTCGCGAACACCAGGATGCCGGACCGTTTGACCAGGTCCTTGAGCCGGTCGCGGGCCTTGTTGAGGAACGCCGCGTCGACCGCGCCGATGCCCTCGTCGAGGATCAGGATCTCCGGGTCGATCGAGGTCACCACGCCGAGCGCGAGCCGCACTCGCATGCCGGTGGAGTACGTCCGCAGCGGCATCTGCAGGTAGTCGCCGAGTTCGGTGAACTCCGCGATGTCGTCGACCCGCTTCTCCATCTCCTTGGCGCTCATGCCGAGGAACAGGCCGCGGATGAGGATGTTCTCCACGCCGGAGATCTCCGGGTCCATGCCGATGCCGAGGTCGAACACCGGCGCGATCCGGCCGACGATCCGCGACGAACCGCGGGTCGGCTCGTAGATGCCGGCGAGCAGCCGCAGCAGCGTCGACTTGCCCGCGCCGTTGTGCCCGACCAGGCCGACCCGGTCGCCCTCGCGGAGGCTGATCGACACGTCGTGCAGCGCCTCGATGATCGGCACCTTCTGGTCGGAGCTGATCTTGCCGCCGACCTTGCCGAGCACGCGCTTTTTCATCGAACGCGTCTTCGCGTCGAAAATCGGGAAGTCCACGTACGCGTTGTGGACGTCAATGCTGACCATCTGTCACACCCAATACGAGACGCGAGACCGGTAATTGCGCATGGCGACGAGGGCGAGGCCCCATCCGACCACGGTGAGCCCGCCGACCACGACCCAGCTGGTCCAGCTCACCGCCTGTCCGATGAGCGGCGACCGCACCACCTGCATGTAGTGGTAAAGCGGGTTGAGCTTGATGATCGGCAGTGCCCACGACGCACCGTCGCGCGCGCCGCCGGACAGCAGCTGGTCGACCGGCCAGACGATCGGGGTGCCGTAGAACATCAGCTGGATCAGCGAGTTGATCAGCTGCGGGATGTCGCGGAAACGCGTCGAAATGATGCCGAGCAGCAGCGCCGCCCAGCCCGCGGTGAGCGCGAGCAGCACGAATCCGGGGATGGCGAGGAAAATGTTCCAGCTCAGGCCCGGATGGCAATACTTCTCAGGCAGACAGGCACCGTCTGGCGACCCCAGGGAATACGGGGAATCGAGCGCTGAGAAGAAGATGATCAGCAGCACGACGTAGACGATCATGTTGTGCGCCAGCAGCAGCGTCTGCCGCCAGATCGTGCGCAGCACGTACACGCTGATCGGCGCGGGGACCTGTTTGATCAGCCCCTCGTTCGCGATGAACGTCTCCATGCCTTCGGTGAGGCAGCCCTGGATGAAGCCCCAGATGATGAAGCCGGTGGAGAGGTAGGGCAGGAACACCTCGATCGGCGTCCGGAACAGCTGCGAGTACAGCAGGCCAAGGCCGAGCGCGATGACGCCCTGGCTGATGGTGATCCAGAACGGGCCGATGATGGAGCGCCGGTAGCGCTGCTTGATGTCCTGCCAGCCGAGGTGCGTCCAAAGCTCGCGGGCGGCGAAACCGGTCTTGATGTCGTCGATCGCACGCCCGAACGTCTTGCTGTCCGACGACGGTGGAACCGGAGTCGAGACATCGGGTTCGGCTGCGTGAACCGTGCTGGTGGCATGCACGTGGACGAGGGTACCGATGGGACGCACCGGCCTCGGCTCGCCCCGGCCCGACCGGCCGCCGGTCACCGCGCGGAGGCGGGCGATACGGGGTCGGCCGCTCCTGGTGTCCTGGTAGTTTCTTGCCTTATGACTGCTGCTCTCGGTGCGGCGAGCTTGATGGTCGACCTCCTCTCGGCGTACGCGGACCGGCCGGACCCGCGTTCGGTCGCCGTGGTCGGCAACCAGCCGCTGGCTCCGGACCCGGCCCGGGCCAAGGCGGTCGACGACTGTGACCTGGTCATCCGGGTGAACGGGTTCGTCATCGACGAACCGGACGGACCGGACATCACCGGCCGCAAGGTGCACACGGTCGTCTTCAACCGGGCCGTGCGCGCCACCCGGCACGTGTTCCGCGACTACCGCTCCCGGCTGTATCTGCTGGTCGAGCCAGGCCGCCTGCACTGGGAGCCGGAGGCGCTGCCCGGCTGGTGGCCCTCGGACCTCGGGTTCGTCCCGGTGTCGAACCGCGACGTCGTGCTGCCGCTGTCGGACGCGCTCGGCCTGCCGACGCGCACCGAACCCACCTGGTCGACCACGGGTACGCTCGCGGCCTGGATCGCCCGCACCTCGTTCCCCGAGGCGCAGCTGGTGCTGACCGGGTTCTCCTTCATCGACAACCCGGAGCAGACCTCGTGGGAGCACGCTGCCGGGGATTCGTGCATCGTGGGGCCGGAGCACCAGATCGCCGCCGAGGGCAGGCTGCTGGAGTCGTGGACCCGCACCGGCACCACCACCTTGCTCCGCTGAAGCCCACTGGCCCTCTTCGAAGGAACTCCCGCCATGCCCTTCCTGAACTTCAGAAACCTGTTCGGTTCCCGGATCGCCCGGATCGTCGACTACCGCCTCGAGGAGCGGACGCGGGGCGTCATCCAGGACTTCGAGACCCGCATCGACGAGCTTGAGCACTGCACGGTCGACCACCGCCGACGGCTCGGCGAGACCGACGAGAAACTGGACACCGCGCTCGGCGACCTTCGCTGGATCCGCGGCGAGCTGGACCGGATGATCCCGCACGTCGCCGCGCAGGAGGAGCAGCTGGAGACGCTCCGGGAGAAGCTCGCGGTCACCCCGCGCGCGAACGATGCCGAGGCGCTCGAAGCTCGCTCGCTGGTCGAGGAGATCCAGCGGCAGCACGCGCAGATTCGCGTCCGGTTGGCCGGAATCGCCCGGTACGAGGAGCGCCTGAGCCGGCTCGAGAACGCGAAGCTCACGCCTGCGCAGTGACTTCCGTCATCGCCCGCGACGCGACCGAGGCCGACGCCGAGCTGTTGCTGGCCTGGCGCAACGACCCGGCGACCCGGAAGTCGTCGCGGTCCACCGGCGTGATCGATCTGGACGCTCACCTGCGGTGGTTGCGCGGGGTGCTCGCGGCGCCCGGCCGGATGCTGCTCGTGCTGGAGGAAGCCGGAAAACCGGTGGGCACGGTGCGCTTCGACGACGAGGGCGGCCGCGAGTGGGAGGTCAGCATCACGCTCGCGCCGGAAAGCCGCGGCCGGGGCTTGTCGCGGGCGGTGCTCGACGCGGGGGAGCGAACCCTGGCGGCCCGGACGGACGCGACGGCCGTGCTGGCCGCGGTGCACGAGGAGAACGCGGCGTCGGCGGCGTTGTTCGAGCATGCTGGTTACCTGGAGGTCGCGCCCCCTGCCGACGGGTTCCGCCGGCTGCGCAAGACTCTGCATTGATCCCCACCGGAAGGACGCCACCCATGTCCGAAGTCCGCATCGGCAAGCACCTGCTCGGTCCGGAGCGGCCGCCGTTCGTGATCGCGGAGATGTCCGGCAATCACAACGGCGACCTGGACCGCGCGCTGGCCATCGTGGACGCGATCGCCGAGGCGGGCGCGCACGCGGTGAAGCTACAGACGTACCGGCCGGACACGATCACTGTCGACGTCGACGGCCCGGCGTTCCGGATCGGCGACGGACATTCCCTGTGGGGCGGGGAAAACCTGTACAAACTGTACGAAAAGGCGCACACGCCCTGGGAATGGCACGAGCCGATCTTCGCCCGCGCCCGCGAACGCGGCCTGGAAGTGTTCTCCAGCCCGTTCGACCCGACCGCGGTGGAGCTGCTGGAGTCGCTGGACGCGCCCGCGTACAAGATCGCCTCGTCGGAGATCGTCGACCTGCCGCTGATCGAACTGTGCGCCCGCACCGGCAAACCGCTGGTGATCTCGACCGGAATGGCGAACGTCGCGGAGATCGACGCGGCCGTGCGCACGGCTCGTGCGGTGGGCAACGACCAGCTGATCGTCCTTGGTTGTACGGCGAGCTACCCCGCGTCGCCGACGGAAAGCAACCTGCGCGGACTGCCGCTGCTGGCCGGTCTCACCGGAACGCTGGTCGGCCTGTCGGACCACACGCCGGGCCTGGGCGCACCGGTCGCCGCGGTCGCGCTGGGCGCGGTGGCGATCGAGAAACACGTGACACTCGCGCGCAGCGACGGCGGCGTGGACTCGGAATTCTCGTTGGAGCCAGCGGAATTGGCCGCGCTGGTCACGGAGACCCACCGCGCGTGGGAGGCACTCGGTTCGCCGGTGCTGGGTCCGCGGGAGAGCGAGAAGGAGGGGCTTCGGCTCCGGCGTTCGCTGTACGTGGTGGAGGACGTCCGGGCCGGGGATCCCGTGACCGCGCAGAACGTCCGCTCCATCCGTCCCGCTGGCGGGCTCGCTCCTGGTGAGATCGTGAACGTGCTGGGCCGGACGTTCCGGGTCGATGCCGCCAAGGGAACCGCGCTGACGTGGGATTTGATCTAGTCTCGGTGGTATGGCAGGCGAAAAGTCCCGCAAGGCGTTGCTGGCCACCCTCGGAGTGCTTGGGGCGATCCCGGTCGCTTCCGGGCTGACCGGGATTCTCGGCGGGCCGGAACGTGCTCCCGGTGGTGCCGCGACTACGCCCAGTGTGGACAGCGAGTACCGCTTCGTAAACACATTCTGGACGGCGGCCGGGGTTGCGCTGTGGTGGTCGATCCTTCGGCCGGAGAAGCGCGCGGGGACTACTCGGGTGGTGCTGGGGACTGCTGCCGCGGGAGGCTTGCCGCGGCTTTTGTCAGCGCGGCGGGCTGGGGTGCCGCATCCGGTTTTTAGGGCGGCGACGGTGTTGGAGCTGGCTGTGGTGCCGGGGGTTTTGTTGTGGCACGCGAAGGTTCTTCGGGATGGTCGGCGTGCGGGAAAGCCGGGTGCTGATCTGGCGGCTGCGCCGGACCGGAGCTAGGCCGGTCGGCGTCTGATTTACAGTCAGATCCCGAAACCCGCGTTCCGGAGCGAGAGCCATGCGGTGGTGCTCGGCTGACGGCAAGGACTGCGGCAAGCTGTGAAACATCGTGAGACAGCGGAGATCAGCAGGGCCCATCGCGAACTAGCGTGAACCCCGCTGACATGCGCTTACAGTCTCAGCCAGGCGAACTGCCGAACCCCGGGCTTCTGATCCGTAGTCAGATGCCGAAGAACCCGCGTACCCCGTCAATCACCCGGTCCACATCGGCATCACTCAGCGACGGAAAAAGCGGCAGCGAAAGCTCCTGCTCGTAATAAGCCTCAGCATTCGGACACAACCCCCGCCGATAGCCGAGATCCTCGAACACCGGGTGCCAGTAAGCCGGGATGTAGTTCACCTGCACCCCGATCCCCAACCCGCGCAAGTGATCGAACAACGCGCGCCGGCGGCCCTCCAGTACCCGCAACGGGTACAGATGCCACACCGGATCCGCACCATCCCGACGAGGCGGCGTCAGAACGCCAGAAACATCCGCAAGCGCCGCGTTGTACCGCGAGTGGATCTCCGCCCGCCGCAGCTTGAACTCCGCAAGCCGCTTGAGCTGGCTGCTTCCCAACGCGCACAAGACATCCGGCAGCCGGTAATTCAGCCCGAACTCGTGCACTTCCTGATGCCAAGCACCCTCATCCGGATAACGCTGACGCGACTTATCCCGAACCAAGCCATGATTGCGGAACCCCTGTGCACGTTCCAGCAACCCCGAAGACCCAGTAACGACCGCCCCACCCTCGGCGGTCGTCAGGTTTTTGGTGGGAAAGAAGGAAAACGTGGTCAGATCGGCAAGCGAACCAACCGGCCGCCCCTGCCACGAACCGCCGACCGAGTGCGCGGCGTCTTCCAACAACAAAGCGTCGGCGTCGTGCGCGATCTTCGCCAACGCGTCCAGTTCGGCGGGGTGCCCGGCGTAGTCGACGGCCGCGATCACCTTCGTGCGCGAAGTCACCGCGGCTGCGGCGGCGTCGACGGACAGGTTGCCGGTATCCGCCTCGACGTCGGCGAACAGCACCTTCGCGCCGTGCAGTGCCGCGGTTGCCGCGGTGGCGACGAAGGTCATCGGCGAAGCCACGACCTCGTCGCCCGCACCGATTCCGGCTGCGGCATAAGCGACATGCAAGGCGGCAGTGCCGGAGGTGACCGCGACGGCAGGCGTGCCGCCGGTGTGCTCCGCGAGGTCCGCCTCGAACTTCGCGACCGCGGGCCCGGTGGTGAGCCAGTCGCCGCGCAGGACCGCGACGACGGCTTCGATGTCCTCTTCGCTGACGGACTGGCGTCCGTACGGCAGAAACTCAGGCATATTGCTCGACCAGTTCGCGGAGTTCGTCGGCCTCGAGCCAGAGGTCGTTCGTGTCCGAGCGGTACGCGAAGCCTTCCGGCACTTCCTCCCCGGCGGCCGGCGACTCGTAGCCCCAGCCGGCCAGATGCGGCTGCACGACGTAACGGTCGGTGAGCCGGAGGGTCCGCCGCGCGTCGTCGGGGGCGATCATCTCCTCGTGCAGCTTCTCGCCGGGGCGCACGCCGACCTCGTGCATCGGCGAGCCGGGGGCGATCGCCTGTGCCAGGTCGACCAGCCGCATGCTCGGGATCCGCGGCACGTACAGCTCACCGCCGGACATCTGGTCGAACGAGTCGACCACGAACTGCACGGCCTGCGGCAGCGTGATCCAGAACCGGGTCATGTCCTTGTGCGTGATCGGCAGCGACTCGCCCTGCTCGGCGAGCTTGCGGAAGAACGGGATGACGCTGCCGCGCGAGCCCATCACGTTGCCGTAGCGCACCACGGAGAACCGGGTCGGGTGCGCGGCGGCGTAGTGGTTGCCGCTGATGAACATCCGGTCCGCGCACAGCTTGGTCGCGCCGTAGAGGTTGATCGGGCTGGACGCCTTGTCGGTCGACAGCGCGACGACCTTCTTCACGCCGGTGTCGATCGCCGCTTCGATCACGTTCTGCGAGCCCGTGACGTTCGTCTGGACGAACTCGAACGGGTTGTACTCGCCGGTGTCGACCTGCTTGAGCGCGGCGGCGTGCACCACGTAGTCGACGCCGTGCATGGCGCGTTCGAGGCGGCGGCGGTCGCGCACGTCGCCGATGAACCAGCGCAGCCGCGGGTCGTCGTTGAACAGCTGCCGGGCTTCGTACTGCTTCAGCTCGTCGCGGGAAAGCACCACGAGACGGCTGGGGTTCAGCTCGGCCAGCGCGTAGGCGATGAACGCCTTGCCGAAGGAGCCGGTCCCGCCGGTGAGCAGGATGCTGGAACCATCCAGCTCGGACATCGATGACCTCCGCGATCGGGGTTCGTGGATCGGCGCGGGCGCCGCAGGCCATCATGTCACCCATGCGTGCAGGCCCCGGCGTCAACGCCGTGATACAGGCCCGGTCGTCGTCCACCCGGCTGCCGGGGAAGGTGCTGCGGCCGCTCGCCGGGCGGAGCGTGCTGGGCTGGGTCGTCCGGGCCGCCGCGGCCGCCCCCGGCGTTGCCCAGGTGGTGGTCGCGACCTCGGACGATGCGTCGGACGACGCGGTCGCCGCCGAAGCGGAACGCTGCGGCGCGCGCGTCGTGCGAGGGCCGCTGGACGACGTCGTGGCCCGGTTCGGGCTCGCGCTTTCGGAGTATCCGGCGGACGCAGTGATCCGTCTCACGGCGGACTGCCCGCTGCTCGATCCCGCGTTGATCGGCCGGCTGGTCGCGGTGTGGCGGGCCGAACCGTCGCTGGACTACGTCTCGACCACGCTCGTGCGCACCCTGCCGCGTGGCTTCGACGCGGAGCTGGTGCGCGCGCCGGTGCTGGCCGAGCAGGTGGCGACCGCGACCGGGGCGGATCGCGAGCACGTGACGTCGGCGATCTACCGGCAGCCCGACCGGTACTCGTGCACCGGAATCGTGGTCAGCCCGGCGGCCGACGACCTGCGGGTCACGTTGGACACGGCGGAGGACTGGGAGCTGATCTCGGCTCTCGTGGCCGAACTGGGCGATGCGCCCGGATCATGGCGTTCGGTGGTGTCGCTGCTGCGGTCGCGGCCGGACCTGGTCGCGCTGAACGCGCACGTCGAGCAGAAGAAGGTCGGCCAATGAAGCTGCTGCTCCGGGCGGACGCTTCGCCGACCATCGGGGCCGGGCACATCTCCCGCGTGGTCGCCTACGCCGAGCGCGCGGTCGCCAGGGGCTGGGACGTGCACTTCGCCGGCGCCACGACCAACGCGGAGTGGCTGGCTGCGCGGTTTGACGAGCTGTCGGTGCCGCGTTTGCCGGTTTCTCCCTTGCCTGAATTGGTTTCCGGCTTCGACGCGGTGCTCGTGGACCACTACGGCATCGGCGACATCCGGGCCGAGGTGAACTCCGCCGGTGCTCGCCTGGTGTCCATTGAGGACGATGTGTTCGGCCGTCGTCCGGCGGATGTGGTGGTGGATTCGGGCTTTGCGCCGGGCCCACGTCCCGACGATGGCTCCGGCTTGCTGCTGCGAGGCGTGGAGTACACGCCGCTTCGAGACGTCGTGCTGCGCGCGCGTTCTCGCCGGACCACGTCGTCGCCGTCGCAGGTGACGGTGGTTTTGGGCGGCGGCGCTGAGTGGGCCTCGACGGTCTCGCTGCTGCTCCAGGCGCTGGCGGACACCGGATTGCCGTTCGCCGCGGACGCGTTGGTCCGTGGCACGCCGACGCTGCCGTCCACTGTGGATGGCCAGGTGATCCGCGTAGCCGCGCCGCATGCCGGACTGCTGGACCTCCTCGCCGGGACCGACGTCGCGATCAGTGCTTCCGGCGTGACCTTTCTGGAGCTGTGCTGCCTCGGCGTGCCGACGGCCGCGGTGCAGCTGGTGGACAACCAGGCGCCTGGATACCGGGCGGCACTGGACCGAGGACTGGCGTGCGGCCTGGGACCGGCGGACACGCTGGCCGAACGGCTGCCGGAGGCGACCGAAACGTTGCGGCAGTTGCTGTCGGACGCTTCGCTGCGGTCGCGGCTTTCGGCAAGCGGACGGTCCGCTGTGGACGGCCGGGGAGTGGACCGGGTGCTGGACGCGCTAGCCGGGTTCTGATTGAGGACCGAAACAGTCCGCAATCCTTCCTAACCTCCTTGGCATGACCGAGACCCCGTTCCGGATCCACATCCCGCAGTCCGACCTCGACGACCTCAACCGCCGCCTGGCCGATACCCGCTGGCCCGACCCCTTCGCCGATCCGGCCTGGGACCTCGGCATCCCCGTCGAAGCCGTCCAGGACCTCGCCGACTACTGGCGGCTCGGTTTCGACTGGCGGGCGCAGGAAGAACGCATCAACGGCTTCCCGCAGTTCACCACCACCATCGACGGCGCGAACGTCCACTTCCTGCACCTGAAGTCCCCCGAACCGGACGCCGTCCCGCTGCTGCTCACACACGGCTGGCCGGGCTCGATCGTCGAATTCCTCGACCTCATCGGCCCGCTCGCCGACCCCCGGGCCTACGGCGGCGACCCGGACGTCGCGTTCCACGTCGTCGTTCCGTCCGTCCCCGGGTTCGCCTTTTCCGGGCCGACGCCGGACCGCGGCTGGGGTCCGGCGCGCACGGCGCGGGCGTGGGCGGAGCTGATGACCCGCCTCGGGTACCCGGAATTCGGCACGCACGGCGGCGACTGGGGCGCGTTGATCTCGCGCGAACTCGGCGTCCAGTTCCCCGACCGGATCATCGGGGCGCACGTCACGATGCTGCCGTCCGCGGTGGCTCGCGACGAGGCCGACCTCGCCGGGCTCACCGGGGATGAGCTGGCGAAAGGGCAGCGGTCGCTGGCGAAGTCGCGGGCCTTCCAGTACACCGGCCTCGGCTACGCGATGATCCAGTCCACCAAGCCGCAAACGCTTGCGTACGGGCTCACCGACTCCCCGGCCGGCCAGCTGGCCTGGATCGCCGAGAAGTTCCGGGCCTTCTCGAACACCGACCACGACCTGATCGACCGGGACGACCTGCTCGCCAACGTCTCGCTCTACTGGTTCACCCGCACCGCCGCGTCGTCCGCGCGGATCTACGCCGACCAGGACGGCCAGTGGGGCGCGCCGCCCCCGTCGTCGACCGTGCCGACGGCGGTCGCGGTGTTCCCGGACGACATCGGGCTCCCGCTGCGGCACCTGGCCGAGCGCACCGACCGGATCGTGCGGTGGACGGAGATGCCGCGCGGCGGGCACTTCCCGGCGCTCGAAGAACCCGACCTGCTGATCGGGGATCTCCGAGCGTTCTTCTGCGCGAAGAGCTAGCGAAGAGCTAGCGAAGAGCTAGAGGTACTGCCCGGTTCCGGTGATGCCGTGCCCGTGCCCCTCGCCGGGGTGGCCACCGGAGCCGGACGACCCCGCGGGCAGCCCGCGGCGCATCTGCTCCAGCTGCACCCGCGCGGCCATCTGCTGCGCGAACAGCGCGGTCTGGATGCCGTGGAACAGCCCCTCCAGCCAGCCGACCAGCTGGGCCTGCGCGATCCGCAGTTCGGCGTCCGAGGGCGTCTGGTCCTCGGTGAACGGCCGCACGAGCCGCTCCAGTTCCTCGCGCAGCTCCGGCGCGAGGGCCTGCTCCAGCTCGCGCACCGACGTCTGGTGGATCTCGCGGACGCGGTTGCGGCTGGCGTCGTCCAGCGGCGCGGCGCGGACCTCCTCCAGCAGCTGCTTGATCATGGTGCCGATGCGCATCACCTTGGCCGGTTCCTCGACCAGGTCCCCGACGGACTCGTTCTCCTCGCCGTCGGGGGCGACCTGCGCGGTGCCGACCGGGACCCCGTCCGGTCCCACGACGACCACGTGCGGCGCGTCCGTTCCGTCCCCGGTCGCGCCCGTTCCCCCGAAGTTCGGCTCGCTCATGTGCTCCATCCCCGTCGCTGACTGGCGGTCCTGCCCCGAGCCTAGCGGCCGTTCGGGCAGTTCTGCCCAACCCCGCGGCAACCGCGAAACCGCACGTCCGTACGGTGTCACCATGGCGTTCGACGTCGCTCGTATCCGTGGGCTGTTCCCCGCGCTTGGCGACGGCTGGATTCACTTCGACGGCGCCGCCGGAATGCTCGTGCCCGAACAGGTCGCTTCGGCCGTTTCGACGGCGATGCGGGCCCCGGTGTCCGGGCCGGGCGGAGCCTTTCCGGCCTCCCAGCGGGCGGAAAGCATCGTCACCGCGGCCCGCCGGGCCGTGGCAGATCTGGTCGGGGCGGACCCGGCCGCCGTCGTGCTCGGCCCGAGCGCGCCGGTGCTGCTGCGCAGGCTCGTCGACGCGCTCGCCGAACGCTGGACGATCGGCGACGAGGTCGTCGTCTCCCGGCTCGACGAAGAGGCCAACATCGCACCGTGGCGGCGCGCCGCGAAACGCGTCGGCGCGGTCGTGCGCTGGAGCGAGATCGACATCGAGACCTGCGAACTGCCCGCGTGGCAGTACGAGAACCTCGTGTCCGCGCGGACGAAAGCGGTGTCGGTGACGCTGGCGTCCGGGTCCGTCGGGACCCGGCCGGACGTGCCGACGGTGATCGAATTCGCCAAGCGGGTCGGGGCGCTCGTCGTGGTCGACGCGACCTACGCGGCCCCGTTCGTGCCGCTTGACCTGCAAGAACTCGGTGCCGACGTCATGGTCGTCTCCGCTCCCTCGTGGGGCGGACCCGCGGTCGGGGCGCTGGTGTTCCGCGATCCGGAGCTGCTGGAGCGCATCTCGTCGGTGTCGCTCGACCCGGCCGCGACCGGTCCCGCACGGCTCGAACTCGGCCCGCACGCCTACCCGCTGCTGGCCGGCGTCGTCGCTTCGATCGACTACCTCGCCGGCCTGGACGACGCCGCGACCGGCTCCCGCCGCGAACGCCTCGTGACGTCGCTCGGCTCGGCCAAGTCGTACCACGCGGGCCTGCTCGCGCAGCTGTCCACGGAACTGCGCTCGCTGCGGCACGTGATGGTGATCGGCGACGCGATGCGCCGGATCCCCGCGCTCGCCTTCGCGGTGGCCGGCGCGAAAGCGTCCCAGGTCGCCGAATACCTGGCGTCGCAAGGTTTGTGCGCCTTCGCCGACGACGGCACCAGCGGCGTGTTCGCGTCGCTGGGCGTCGGCGAGGTCGGCGGAGCGGTGCGGATCGGTCTGGCGCACTACTCCAACGTGTTCGAGATCAACCAGCTGGTGCGGGTGCTGGAAGAACTGCGCTGACCGTCAGGACTTCGCGGCCAGCAAAACCTTCCCGAAGATGCTGCCCTCCTCGAGCATCCGGTGCGCGGACGCGGCCTCGGCCATCGGCACCACGTCGCCGACGATCGGCTGCACCGAACCCTGTTCCACCAAGGGCCACAACCGCTTCCGGACATCCGCGACGATGGCCGCTTTCTGGTCGAGCGGACGCGAGCGCAGCCCGGCCGCGTACACGCTCGCGCGTTTGCCCAGCAGCTTGCCGATGTTCAGCTCGCCCTTGATCCCGCCCTGCATGCCGATGATGACCAGGCGGCCGTCGGCGGCGAGCGCGTCGACGTTGCGGCCGAGGTACTTCGCGCCCATGTTGTCGAGGATGACGTCGGCGCCCTTCGTCTCGGCGCGCAGCACCTCGACGAAATCCTGCTCCTTGTAGTTGATCGCGATGTCGGCGCCGAGCTGGCTGCAGCGTTCGAGCCGCTCGGGCGAACCCGCGGTGACCGCGACGGTCGCGCCGAGCGCCTTGCCCACCTGGATCGCGTGCGTGCCGATACCGCCCGCGCCGCCGTGCACCAGCAGCACCTGGCCTTCGCCGAGACCGGCGTGCATCACGACGTTCGCCCACACCGTGCAGGCCACCTCGGGCAACCCGGCCGCGGACATCGTCTCGATCTCGGCGGGCACCGGCAGCAGCTGCCCGGCCGGGACCGCGACGCGCTCGGCATACCCGCCGCCGGCGAGCAGCGCGCACACCTCGTCGCCGACCTGCCAGCCCTCGACGCCCTCGCCGAGTTCGGCGATCGTGCCCGAGCATTCCAGCCCGAGGATGTCGCTCGCCCCGGGCGGCGGCGGATAGTTGCCCTGGCGCTGCAGCAGGTCGGCGCGGTTGACCGCACTGGCCGTGACGTCCAGCAGCACCTCGCCGGGCCCGGGTTCCGGATCGGGGACCTCGGTCCATTCGAGCACGTCAGGGGCACCGGGTTCGCGGATCGTGATCGCGTGCATGCGCCCGACTGTATCCCGGGTCAGCCGAGATCGTTGGTGCTGAAGGTGTTGCAGCTCGCGGGCTGGCCGGTGCGGTAGCCGGTGGTGAACCACTTCTCGCGCTGCGCCGACGTGCCGTGCGAGAAGCTCGACTGGTCGACGTGGCCGTTGCCGAGGTTCTTCTGGATGTAGTCGTCACCGATCCGGGCTGCGGTGTCCAGCGCGCGCGAGATGTCGTCCTGCGTGACGTCCTGGACCAGCGGTTTCCCGGAGCTGGTCGGGGTCGTGCTGGCGTGGTTGGCCCACACGCCGGCGTAGCAGTCGGCCTGCAGTTCCAGCCGGACCGAACCGGATGTCGGTCCGGAGCCGGTGCCGCGCTTGGACGTGCCGGTGAGGTTCTGCACGTGGTGGCCGTATTCGTGGGCCAGCACGTACGCCTCGGTGAACAGCCCGCCCTTCGCGCCGAAGCGGGTCTTCAGCTCGTTGAAGAACGACAGGTCGATGTACACGTGCGAGTCGGCCGGGCAGTAGAACGGCCCGGTGTCCGACGTCGCGTTGCCGCAGCCGGTGCGCACGCCGCCGGTGAAGAAGCGGGTGGTCGCCTTGCGGTAGGTCTGCCCGGAACGGGAGAACTCCTGGGTCCAGTAGTCCTGGACGGAGTTGACGACCGCGACGATCGCGCAGTCGTGGTCGCGGTTCGCGTCGGCCCCGGTACGGCATTTCTTCGCGAGCGTGCCCGCGTCGAGCTGCTGCCCGGACTGGACGTCGCCGAGCCCGATGCCGCCCGCCGCGGGCGAGGTTCCGGTGCTGGGGACGCCGCCGAACTGGGAAAACAGGAAGTAGATGACCAGGCCGACGATGCCGAGCCCACCGCCGCCGATGGCCACGCGGCCGCCGATGCCGCCGCCTCCGCCGCTGCCGCGCAGGTCCTGGACTTCGGAGGAATCCAGATCCGCGTTGTCGTCGAATCGCACGCGGAAAGGGTAGCCGCAAACCCGGAAACGAGGCTGGGTGCGGCCCCTGCGCTGGGGGCCGCACCCAGGTACTACCGAGGTTTCGTTGACAGCGGTTGGCCACCGGCCGGGCTGGCGTCCGGCAGTGCCTTCGCGGTGCCGAGGCCGCGAAGTGAAGCAGTGCCAGAACGACGCCGGGTGCGCGTGGCCGATGCCGAGCGCACGGGGTGCTCGTGCTGTTCGCAATCGCGACCGAACCGGAACGGGGCCGTGCCGGTCGCGGGGACACAGCGGGCGGTCAACCGCGGGAACTACCTGCCATGCCACCACCTGGCCCTTCCCGGGGGAGACCGGACCGGCGTGCCCTTCGGCGCGCTCCGGGATCCTCGTCATCCCTCCGCTGACACCGAGGATGCGCTTCTTCGCGCCGAGTCTCAACCTTTTCGTAACCCTCCATTGGGGGAAGTTCGGCCGGAAATTTTCACGGCGGGTCGTGCCAGGCGGTGCGAAACCGGCCTTCTACGCTTCCGGCATGAGCGATGACCAGGACGTGCGCTGGTTGGATCCCGACGAACAGCACGCCTGGCGCGCGTACATCGTCGCGTCGCTCCGGCTGCGCCAGCGGCTGCACCGGGAGCTGACCGAAGCCCACGGCATCTCGCTCGCCGACTACGAGGTGCTGGTGTGCCTGAACCTGGCCCCGGACCGGTGCACCCGGATGACGGAGCTGGCGGCGCTGCTCGGCTCGACGAAGAGCAGGCTGTCGCACCAGATCGGCAAACTGGAGGCCGCCGGCCTGGTCGCGCGCCGCCCGGACCCGGAGGACAAACGCGGCGTGCTCACCGCATTGACCGACGCGGGCCAGCGCGTACTGGACAAAGCCGCCCCGACGCACGTGCGCGGTGCCCGCAAGCACCTGATCGACCTGCTGACGCCCGCCGAACAGGCCGCGGTGACCACGGCGTTCACCCGCGTCCTCGAACACCTGGACGACGTGGAAGGACGGCGCGATACCCTGACCTAGAAGGAAGCGTGGCAGAGCGGCCGAATGCAGACGCCTTGAAAGCGTCCGTAGGGAAACCTACCGGGGGTTCAAATCCCTCCGCTTCCGCTTGGGGCCGATAGCCTGCGTCAGCGCGGGTCATCGGCCTCTTTTGCAGTACGTCGTTGAGCGGGCACAGTGCATCCAATACGCTCGCTTCGGCCGATTTACAGGCAGCTTGCCTGCCAACCGAGGTTCCGGGGAGCGCCATGGGTGACGTCGGACGTGCAGTTGGCGAACTGAACGCTTACGCCGAGCAACTGGAAGACGCGGTGGACTTGGTCCACGACATGTTGGCCATCGAGCCAGAGCTGAGCGGCCAAGAGGTTCTGGTGAAGCTTCGTGCATTGGCTGACAAACGTCGGCGTGAAGTCGACAGCGTTCAGGCTGACGCTGTCGTCCGCGTCGACTGTGCCAACTGCAAGCATCCGATCTGGCGCCTCGGCGACTCCCGGTGGGAGCACGTCACCGGTTCGGTTGGTTGTCGCGCGGCCAGCTTTGATCGGGACGGAGACTGGGACGACCGATTCAGCAAGAGCCTGAAGGCGACACCACCTAGTTCCCGAAGCTAGTAAGCATGGCCTAGCCTTACCGGGTTGTGTGAGCCTCCATGGATGGACAACCACTGCACTCGCCTGCGCGGTCTACGTCCTTAGGCGACCCGAAAATCCCCAGGTGAGTACAGCGCTAACCGCCGTTCAGCTTGAAAGCGTCCGCTGGGAAACCTACCGGGGGTTCAAATCCCTCCGCTTCCGCTTGCCCGTCGCAGGGTGGCCCCGGATTCCGCGTTCGCGTGGGAGACCGGGGCCGTTTTCTTCGGCTTGCTTCGGCTGGCGGGGTCCGGCGGACGCGCGGGTACCCTGGCCAGTGCTGTGCGCCGAGTTCCCGTGGAGTCTTCCGTCATTCGCGACGTCGGCTACGACGCCGCGAATTCCGTGCTGGAGATCGGGTTTCACAACGGCAGCGTTTACCGCTACCACCTCGTGCCCGCGCGGGTGCATCGCGAGCTGATGGCCGCCGAGAGCCCAGGGCGGTACCTGAACGGGGAGATCAAACCGCGGTTTCCCGGGCAAGCCGTGGAGTGATTGCGGCGTCAGGCTTTCTTGGCCTCGCGCTGGGCGATCCGCGCCTGGACCTCCGGACGGCGCAGCGGCGGCACGGTCGCCGGCGGCTGGCGGCGCTGCGGGAGTTCCTCCAGCAGCCGCGCGGTGATTCCGGCGATTTCGGCGACCGCCGCCTCGAACGGTTCGCGCGTCGCGTCCGAAAGGGACTGCACCCCGGTCACTTTGCGCACGTACTGGCGTGCCGCGGCTTCGATCTCTTCCGTGGTGGCGGCGGGCTGCAGGCCGCGGAGCGTCGTGATGTTTCGGCACATGTCGTTCAGGGTACGTGTCTTCGGCTGACCGCATCACACTCTAGGGCCAACCTCGTTGACGGGGTCCGAGATCGCCCGGCAACCTTGATGAAGTGCCCCTCAGACCGCGTGCCCTTCGCTCCAGCCGTCCCATTCCGGAAGTTCCCGCCGACACCCCGATTCCCGAGCAGGCCTGGCACCGCGTTCCCGCCGACGAACTGGTCACGCTCGTTTCCGTTGTCCTGATGGCACAAGGCTTTCCCGAAGACCGCGCGCGTCCGGCCGCGGAAGCGCTGTGCCACGGCGATCTCACCGGTGCGCCCGAAACCGGGGTCGGGGAATTGACGCGGGTGCACCTGCCCGCGATAGAAAACGGATTCGTCAGTCCCGCCGCGCAACCATTGCTGATCGCGGACCGAGGAGCCGCCGCGCTGATCGATTACCGGCGGGCGTCCGGGTTGTGGGCGGTCGGCGACGCGATGGACCGCGCGGTGCAGCGGGCCGGGCGGTTCGGCGTCGGGTTGCTGTCCCTGCGCGGGGTGGGGCCGTTCGGCCGGGTCGGCCATCACGCGGCGCGGGCGTTGCCGCACGGGATGATCGGGGTGGTGATGGCTGCCGGTGGGTACGCCGATCAGCCGGTGCATCCGCTGGGAATGGCGGCGCCGGCGGGGGCGTATCCGGAGTTCGTGCTCGATGTCGATCTCGCTGATACCGCGCGGAATCCGCAGTTCGCTGGGTTCGCGTTGATGGTGGATGTGCTGGCCGGGGTGCTGTCCGGGGTTGCTGATCATGAGCATGACACCGGGTTGCTGGTGTTGGCGATCGCGCCTACGACGTTGCGCAGTGCGGATGGGTTTTATCGGGCGGCTAGTGCGGTGTTCGGGAGCATGCTCGGGTGGGAGGGGGTGCGCCGGTTCGGTATCCCGGGTGGCGGGAGGCGCAGTATCTCGAGCAGTGCCGGGCGTTGGGGGTGCCGTTGCAGGCGGCGGTGCGGAGGCAGTTGGATTCTCTGGCGTTGAAGTTGGGGAGGAAGCCGTTGACCACTGTGGGGTGAGGGGCTCGTCGCCTGGCGGCGACATTGCCTCGGCTGCTTGCGTGGGGCACCCCGAAGCCCGATTGTGCTGACGGGCGGTGGGTGCTTGTCAAGGCGGGAAAGATGCCTTGACAAGCACCCACCGCCCGCAGGGAGGCTTCGTATCGGGGTGCGGGGGTGGGGCTGGGTGCCTCGATCTTTGGGTGCATCGGTGGCCGTTCGCGGCGGGTGGGGCTAGCGCCCCAATGTGGCATTGGGTGCGTCAGATGCAACCAACGCCACATTGGGGGCATCGGCGGGTGGGGGTGGGTCCGTGAAGGGCCCCTTGAGGGAATGCCGGGGGGCGTGGCGAGATGCGCGGTGGTGTTGAAGGTCGTGAGGGGAACCCTGGGGGAATCAGTGTCTGTGAAGGTGGCCCTCACGGGCCTTGCGCTGGCGAGGTGAGCCCAGTGGGAGGGTCAGTTTTCCAGGGAGACGCGGGCTTCCTCAGCACCGACCGCGACTACGTCGCCGTTTGCGAGTTGGCGGCCTCGGCGGGTTTCGATCTCGCCGTTGACCGTGACTTCTTCCGCGTCGATCAGGTCTTTCGCGTGTGAGCCGTTGTCTGCGAGGTCGGCCAGTTTCAGGAACTGGCCCAGCCGGATTGGTTCGCCGGTGATCGGGACGTCGCGCGTGCTCATGGGGCGCATCATGTCACGGGGTTGTCGTCGCTCGGTTGTACAGCTCGGTGATCTGGTCGTCGAAATAGGTCGAGTACGACACGTCGTCGGTGTAGCCGCCTGCTTCGTAGCCGCCGATTACGCCTACTACTGTGCCCGTCTTCGTGTCTGGCGCGGGGTCGGCTACTAGTGGGCTGCCGCTCGTGCCGGTTGCGAAGCCGGGGCAGTCGAGTCTTAGCTGGTGTTCGTCCTGTTGTTGGGTGTGGGTTTCGCAGGTGGCGACCTCGTCCACGCCGTCTGGGTAGCCGGCCACCGTTACCGGGCGCGCGAAGGGGCCGTTCGTGCCTAGTTGGTTGGCGCCGGTCACTGCTTCGAGGGGTTCGGGGGAGCCCTCTTGGTGGGCAGTTGCGAAGCCGACATCTAGGTTGGGATCGGACGAATCTATCCAGCCTTGAGCGACTACCTCGTCGCCGACTTGCCAGTACCCGTAGGGAGCGACGCCGTCGTGAAAGCCTGGGGCGAACGTGACGTTGGTCAGGTAGCCGCCGCCTTCGCCATCGTGGATGCAGTGTGCGGCGGTGAGCAACTCGTCCCCGCGGGGGCTGTGTACGACGCTTGCGGTGCAGTAGTGCGAGCCGTCTACGAACAACGCGCCGATGGACGCTTGGATCGGCTTCGCCGGGGTCGACGCCGCGACCTTCGGTTCCGCTGCGTGCTCAGCGCACGCCACGATGGTGCCGCTCGCACTCACTAGTGCGAACAGCCCGATCACCGTGCGCCGCATGCCACCTCCTGGTCTGGTCCTCGTCACTAGTATCAGAGAAAGCGGTGAGACCAGGGTGGGGAGACGATGAAGGACTTCTCGAACAAAGTCGCAGTGATCACCGGAGCGGGCTCGGGCATCGGCCGGGCGCTGGCGCTCGAACTCGCGTTGCACGGGGCGCGCCTCGAACTGTCCGATGTCGACGCTGAAGGTCTCGACGGGACCGTGCGCGAAGCGCGTGAGCGTGGGGCCGAGGTGCGGGGTCATTCGCTGGACGTGGCCGATCGCGCTGCCGTGCTCGCGCACGCCGAGGACGTCGTGCAGGAGCACGGCCGGGTCAACCTTGTCGTCAACAACGCCGGGGTGGCGCTGGGCGCGACCGTCGAGGACATGACGTTCGAGGACTTCGACTGGCTGCTCGCCATCAACCTCGGCGGCGTCGTGAACGGCACGAAGGCATTCCTGCCGCATCTCATCGAGTCTGGCGACGGCTACGTCGTGAATATCTCCAGCGTGTTCGGATTCGTCGGAGTGCCTACGCAGAGTGCATACAACGCGGCGAAGTTCGCCGTTCGCGGATTCACTGAGTCACTGCGCGAAGAAATGCTCGCGGCGCGGCATCCGGTCGGCGTCAGCTGTGTGCACCCGGGCGGGATCAAGACCAACATCGCCCGCAACGCCCGTGGCGGAGCGGGTGGCGACCAGGCCAAGGCGGCGGCCGGATTCGACAAAATCGCCCGCACCACACCGAAGAAAGCGGCCGAGACGATCCTGCGCGGGGTGCGCAGGCGGTCCGCTCGGATCCTCATTGGACCGGACGCCTACGTGATCGACGCGATCCCGCGCGTGCTCGGGTCGGCTTACCAGCGTCCGCTCGCGATTTTGGCGCGCCAGGGGCTCAAACGCGTCGAGCGGAACGGATAGCGCGCGGCGACTGTCCGCATTCTTGATCACTCGATGGAGTTGCATTTTCGCCGATCCGGTCGAAAATGCCGCAGAATGCTGCCAGTCCACTCGTGTGTCCGCACCCCGGAGGTAGCCCTCGATGCTGCGCCTTGCCGAGCGCCGTGTGCCCGCGCCCGCTGACCGCGCCTCCGGGGAACTGGTCGATCGCACCGGCATCATCGCCGCGAGCCTGCCGCGCGGGCCGCGGCTTCAGGACGACGCGGTGGTGCCGGAGACGAGCTGCGAATCGACCCAGCAGATCCCGGTGATCGCCGGATGCGCGCCCGCCGAGGAACGCCCGCGTGCGGTCGCGTCCCGGCGGCGAGCCCGGGTGTGGGTCGGCGCTGGGTTGGCAGTGATCCTGGTCGGACTCGGCTGGCTCGCCGGCGGCTACTTCACGGGGGCGCTGCCCGGCCCGTCCTCGGACGACGCCTTCGCGCAGGCCGAACAGCGCACCCCGATCGCGGAGCAGCAGGTCCCGGTCCCGTCGACGATCACGCCGCCGTCAACGCAGACCGCGCCGCCGGTCACGGTGTACGTCCCGGTGCCTTCGCGGGAAACCCCGGTGCGGCGGCACGCGCCGATCCACCCGACAACACCGCGCGCGACGGCCGCTCCGGACACGCCGGAACAGGCCGACCCGCGGGCGGACCTCGACACGCCGACACCGAGCAAGCCTCCGGCGCGGGTGGGGGTCGACCAGTTCCTCAACTGGAAGCCGTGGTTCGACATGGCGCAGCGGATGGCTGGCGGGCACTGAGAGACCGGGCTGACCGCAGACGGGTTGGCCGCTGGCCAGTGTTTGGGGATCAGGCGGATTCGCTCCGGCGGTTCTGGCCGCGGTCAGTGGATCGGCCGATGGGCCTTGACCGCTGCTGTCGGGGTCAGCCGATCCAGCCGTACTCGTGTTCTGGGCGTCCGGTCGCGCCGTAGCGGAGCCGCATTTCCACCGCGCCTGACTCGGCCAGTGCGGTCAGGTAACGCTGCGCCGTCGCGCGGGCCATGCCTAGTTCGCGGGCTACTTCGGCGGCCGACAACGGCGTCGGCGAGCTGCGGAGTCGTTCGGACACCAGTCGTGCCGTCGCGCTTGATTGGCCCTTGGGCGTCGCTGCGCGATCCTGGTCGTGGAGGGCTCGGAAGGCTCGGTCCACGTCGTCCTGGGATAGCGGGCGTTCGGTGGTGACCAGGCTGCGGTACCGGGCGTACGAGGTGAGCCGTTCCGACAACTGCCTGGTCGTGAACGGTTTGATCAGGTAGTTCAGCGCGCCCGCGCGGATCGCGGCGGAGATCGATGTGGCGTCGGTGGCGGCGGACAGGACGATGGTGTCCGTCTTCAGGTCCGGCAGGACGGTGAGGCCGGGCTCGTCGGGCAGGTAGACGTCCAGCAGCACCAGGTCCGGGGCCAGTTCCCGCACGCGGGCGCGGGCTTCCGCGGCGGTGTGCGCGACTCCGGCGACGGTGAATCCCGGTACCTCCGACACGAATCCCGCGTGCACGCCGGCGACGCGGAAGTCGTCGTCCACGATCAGGGTGCGGATCATGCGTCGGTCTCCTCGGGTCGGTCCAGCAGGCCGGGAAGTTTGGCGACGAACAACGCGCCGGTCGTCGTGCCGCCGGGGTCGGCGAGCCAGACGTCGCCGTCGCGGGCTCGGGCGGCTTGGCGGGCCAAGGCTAGTCCTAGCCCGTGGCCGGGACTGAGCTTTGTGGACACTCCTTCGTCGAAAAGCCGGTCCTGCAAGGCAGGATCGACGCCCGGTCCGCTGTCTACAACGGACACATGCAGGGTCGAGTTGTCGGCGAGCAGGCCGATCTCTACCCAAGCTGGGCGGCGCGGGCCCATGCGGGCGGCGTGCAGGGCGTTGTCGACGAGGTTGCCGATTACGGTGCCCGCGGCGATCGGGTCGGTTACCGCGGCGGGGACCCAGGAGTCGTCGGCCAGCCGGAGGTCCATGCCTTTTTCTTGCGCCTGCTCGGTTTTCGCGACCAGCAGGGCCTGCAGGTACGGGTCGGTGATCCGGTCGTCGAGCGGTTCGGCGCGCGAGGCGGTGGATTCGGTGAGGGTTTGCAGGTATTCCTCGGCTTCGGTGTGGTGGCCCAGCTGCAGCAGACCGGACAGGGTGTGCAGACGGTTCGCGAACTCGTGCCGTTGTGCGCGCAGGCCGTCGGACAGGGAGCGGATGCCGTCGAGTTCGCGGGTGAGGGTGTCGAGGTCGGTGCGGTCGCGGAAGGTGAGCACGGTACCTAGTGCGCGTTCATCCCGTTGCACGGCGCGGGAATTGATCACCAGGACTCGGTTTCCGGCTACGGCCAGGAGGTTGTCGACGGGCCGTCCTTCGGCGACGGCTTTGTGCACGCGCGGGGACAGGTCCAGGTCTTGCAGCGGTGCGCCGACGGGGAGCGGGGTGCCGAGGAGGCGTTCGGCTTCGTCGTTGCGGACGGTTACCCGGCGTTCGGCGTCGACGGCCAGCACGCCTTCGCCGATGCCGTGCAGGACGGCTTCGCGCTCGTAGAGCAGTTCGGTCAGTTCGTGGGGTTCGAGGCCGTGGGTTACGCGGCGCAAACGGCGGTTGAGCAGGGCGGACGCGCCCGCGCCGAGCAGGAGTGCCCCGCCGCCGAAGACCAGGGTCAGCGAAAGGAGGTTGTTGAAGTCGCCGGTCAGCTCGGTGATGTCGAAACCGACGCTCACCTCCCCGACGACTCGCGAGCCTTGCCAGATCGGGGTCTTGCTGCGCACCGACACCCCCAGCGTGCCCAGCTGAACAGCGCTGACCACGTCCTTGCCCGCGAGCGCTTCCTCCGCGGACGTGCTGACTCGCTTGCCGATCTCGCGCGGAGTGGGATGCGCGAGCCGGATCGCGTGGTCGTCGGTGATGACCACGAACAACACGTCGGTCGCCTTGGTCACTGCTTGCACGCGTTCTTCGAGCGGTCCACCCCGCTGCCGAGCGGCCGCCCCCGAGACCACTACTGGGTCGGATGCCACCGATTTCGCGATCGCCAAGGCGCGTTCGCCGTACTGCTCGGACAGCGTCGTGCGCAGGAGCGAGCTGACCAGCGCGACGCCGAGGCCCACGACGAGGACCACCACGCCGATCTGCAGCAGCAGGACCTGACGGGTGAACCGCATCCGCGGAAAGAGCGCCCACTTCGGCATGCCAGGGAACATACCCCCAGCTCAGGGCTGTGCGCTAAACGAGCAAAACGTGGAGAACGCGCAGAGCGCACGCAGAACGTCGACAAGCTTCTCCACCGCGAAACCCGCTCTTAACCTGCCTCGAGCGAGTCCCCACCGTGACGAAGGAGTCACCTCGATGGCCCCACTCATCGAACTGATCGGCGCCACCAAAAGGTTCCCGAGCGGATCAGGTTCTGTCCACACCGCTGTCCGCGAGCTGACCATGACCGTCGAACCGGGGGAGTTCGTCGCCGTGGTCGGGCCGACCGGCTGCGGCAAATCCACCACGTTGTCCCTGGTTTCCGGGTTGCAGCCGCCGTCGGCGGGCCGGGTGGTCGTGCACGGCGCCGACGTGAAGTCCATTCCGGACGGTGTCGGCTACATGTTCCAGACCGATGCGGTGATGCCGTGGCGTTCGGTGCTCGACAACGTCGCGTCCGGGCCGCGGTTCCGTGGCGAGTCCAAAGAGGACGCCCGGAAGAAGGCGGCGGACTGGATCGGCCGGGTCGGTCTGGCCGGGTTCGAGAAGTATTACCCGCACCAGCTTTCCGGCGGCATGCGCAAGCGGGTCGCGCTGGCGCAGACGCTGGTCACCGAGCCGAAAATCCTGCTGATGGACGAGCCGTTCTCCGCGCTCGACGTCCAGACGCGCGCGCTGATGCAGGACGAACTGCTGCGGCTGTGGTCGGGCAGCGGTGCCGCGGTGATCTTCGTGACGCACGACCTCGACGAGGCGATCGCGTTGGCGGACAAGGTGGTTGTGCTGACCACGAGCCCGGCGACGGTCAAGGACGTCTTCGAGATTCCGCTGGAGCGGCCGCGCAAGGTGGAAGAGCTGAGGCTTACCGAGGAATTCCGCAAGCTCTACTCCGACATCTGGGAATCGCTGCGCGGCGAGGTCGACAAGGCCCGCCAGAAGGGAGCGACCGGTGTCGCTTGAGACTCAGACCGCGCCGCCGCCGGTCTTCGAAACCGAACAAGACATTCTTTCCCGGGCGAAGCGCTCCGCTGGACGGCACAAGCGCAACGTCTGGCTGCTGCGGCTGGCGATTCTCGTGGCCTGGCTTGGTCTTTGGGAGATCGCGGGACGGTTCTGGATCGACCCGTTCTTTTACTCGATGCCGTCGAAGATCTGGCAGCGGCTCACCGAATGGTTCACCACCGGGACCGACTTCGGGACCATTTGGTACCAGATCCTGGTGACTGTCGAGGAGGCCGTGATCGGCTTCGTGCTCGGCGCGGTCGCTGGTGTGATCTGTGGGGTCATCCTCGGCCGCAGCGCGTATCTCGCCGAGGTGCTGGCTCCGTTTATCAAGGCGGCCAACGCAATGCCGCGGATCGTGCTCGCCGCGCTGTTCGTGATCTGGTTCGGTCTCGGGCTGTCCTCGAAGGTCGCGACGGTGTTCGTGCTGGTGTTTTTCGCGGTGTTCTTCAACGCGTTCACCGGTGCTCGCGAAGTGGATCGCAACCTGATCGACAACGCCCGCATTCTCGGTGCGACGCGGTGGCAGGTCTTGCAGTCGATCGTGTTGCCGAGCGCGACGTCGTGGATTCTTTCGTCGCTGCACGTGGCTTTCGGGTTCGCGTTGATTGGCGCGGTCGTCGGCGAGTACACCGGGGCCAAGGCGGGTATGGGGTTCTTGATCGCTAACGCGCAGGGCACCTTTGACACTGCTGGGGTTTACGCCGGGATGCTCGTCATCATGGTCGTGGCGTTGTTCGCGGAATGGCTGATCGGTTCGGCGGAGCGCAAACTGCTGCGCTGGCGTCCGCAGATGTCGGCCGACGACGGACGACGGGACATCTGACATGCGGCTAAAGAGGACACTCGCGGTCGCGGCGGCCGCGCTGGTGACCGTGGCCGGGGTGAGTGCCTGCCGGGATTCCCGGGAGATCGACCTCGGCAACGGCGGGCGGCCGCACATCAAGATCATGGTCGGCGGACTGTCCAAAGTGATCTATCTGCCGGGTCAGCTCGCGAAGCAGCTTGGCGAGTACCAGAAGCAGGGGCTGGACGTCGAACTGTTCGACCAGCCGTCCGGGGCCAACGCGGAAACCTCGTTGCTGGCCGGGGAAGTGCAGGGTGTGGTCGGGTTCTACGACCACACGATCGACCTGCAGGCCAAGGACCAATGCATCACCAGTGTGGTGCAGTTCGCGAATGTGCCGGGCGAGGCAGAAATGGTCGCCACGCCGAAATCCGGGCACATTAAGTCCGGTGCGGATTTCCGGGGCAAGAACCTCGGGGTCACGTCGCTGGGGTCGTCGACCGACTTCCTCACCAAGGCGCTCGCGAGCCGCGGCGGGGTCGGCAGCAAGGACTACACGCCGGTGAAGGTCGGGGCCGGGCAGACGTTTATCTCTGCCATGCAACAGGGTTCGATCGACGCGGGTATGACGACCGACCCGACCATCGCGCAGCTGACCAACACCGGGCAGGCCAAGGTGCTGTACGACATGCGCACCCCGGAAGGCACTCGCGCCGCGCTGGGCGGGTTGTATCCGGCGAGTTCGCTGTACATGAGCTGCGAAATCGTGAAACGCTATCCGGACGTCGTGCAGAAGCTCGCCAATGCGTACGTGAATTCGCTGCAGTGGCTTTCCACGCACACCGCGGAACAGGTGGCTGACCTGATGCCACCGTCGTTCGCGGGCGGGGACAAGGCGTTGTACGTCAAGTCGCTCAAGGACAGTCTGCCGATGTTCACCAAGGACGGCCGGATGGACCCGTCCGGCGCGCAGAACGTGCTGAAGGTGCTGGGTGCCTCGTCCAGCAACGTAAAGCCCAAAAAGGACAAAATCGATCTGTCCAAGACCTACACCACCCAGTTCGTGGACGCCGCGCACGCCCGTACGGCGCGGTAGTCCACTTCGGAAGGAGTCCGTGCCGGCCCGCTGCCTCCCCTAGCGGGCGGGCACGGACTTCCGTGTACACAAAGGAGAATCGGGACATTTGGTGAAGAGTTCCCGAGATGTGAATACCCTTCGAAAGTAGCTACCTATTCTGGGCGGGCGAATTCAACACTGGTACGCGCAGGCACTCCCGTGACCAGATTGGATGCCCATGAGTTCACGATCCTTCCCGCGTCCCCTCGGATTGCTGGCGGTCGGCGCGTTCGCGGCCGCGACCCTCGTCGCGGGCGCGGGCGCCGGGCCCGTCTCGTTCGGCTCGCACTTCCACGGGAACCACTACTCCGGCGGAAACTGGGGCGGCTACGTCAGTTTCGGCAGTTTCACCACCGCGACCGCGGGCTGGACCGAACCCGCGGCGACCTGCAAGTCCAGCAACGACCTCTTCGCGCCGTGGGTGGGCATCGACGGCGACGGATCGTCCTCTGTGGAGCAAACCGGCGTCGCGACCGATTGCTCCAGCGGAAGCCCGCAATATCAGGCTTGGTACGAAATGTACCCGGCCGCCCCGGTTTACTACTCCTCGAGCGAGGCACCGGTGAAGGCGGGCGACCACATCACCGCGACCGTCACGCGTAGCAACAACAGCTACAAGCTCGACCTGAAGAACGACACCCAGGGCTGGACCAAAACGACCACGCAGTCGCTGAACGCGAAGCACTCGTCGGCCGAGGCGATCATCGAATCGCCGACCGATTCGTATCCGTCGATCAGCGGCGGCGTGAAGTTCGACGGGGTCAAGTTCGACGGCAAGAACCTCGCCGACACGAGCCCGCAGGGCCTCAACGCGGACGACGGCGGCAGCGCGACGTGGGTCCCGGGTGCGATCGGCTCGGACGGGCAGAGCTTCGCCATGAACCGGCAGTAGATCGTGAGGGGAACCTGCGGTCAGGGTTCCCCTCACGGACGCTCGAAGCGGTAGGCGCGTTCGACCCGGGAGACGTGGACGTCGAACTCCGTGTACCACTCGGCGCGGCCCTGGTTGCGGGTTTCGGTGTGCTCCAGGTTGGCGCGCCAGGCGGCGATGGACTCCTCGTCCTGCCAGTAGGACACGGTGATGCCGAGCCCGGACTCGTCGCGGACGGAGTTCATGGCGAGGTAGCCGGGCTGCTGGGCGGCGAGTTCGGCCATGTAGGCGGCGCGCTCGGCGTAGCCGCGGTCGCCTTCGGTGCGCCGGGACGTGAAGATCACCGCGTAGTAGGGCGGGTCGGGAAGCTCCATGGCCGGAGATATACCTGCCGGACGCGGACGAGGCCAGCGGGTTTTCAGCCTTGCAGGCCGTTGACCGCCCAGGCGAACACCATCAGCGCGAGCAGCAGCGAGATTCCGGCCTGGATCATCATGGTCATCTTCGCCCAGATCCGCAGCGGCATGACGTCGGTCGGGCTGAACGCGGTGGCGTTGGTGAACGAGGTGTACAGGTAGTCCAGGTACCGCGGTTCCCACTCCTCCTTGGCCATCGACGGGTCGCTCATCTGCGGGAACTGCAGGTCGGGGAAGTCCGCCCGGCCCGCGGCGCGCCGCGCCGGGCCGCCGCGGTCGAACTCCCAGTACCAAAGCGAGAAGACGACGATGTTGGTCCAGTAGATGACCACGCCGCTGATCAGCACCTGGACGGCGTGCCCGCGTTGCGCGCCCTGTGCGATTCCGATCACCAGTTGCACCGCGGACGCGCCGTTGAGCACGCTGACGACGGCGAGCGCGGTCAGCGCGACCATCCGCTCGACGATGTTGAACTCGCTGAGCCGGCCGGGGTTCAGCAGGAGCAGCGCGACGATCAGCACGGCGGTCAGCGAGGGCAGCAGCCACCACGGGTGCAGCACCATCTCGTCGGGCAGCGCGAGCTGCAGGGCGAGGGTCCCGATGACGACGGCCGCCGCGGGCCACCGCGTCTCGCCTTTGGTCGCCCGCCGCCAGGCAGGCACTCGTTCGTCAGCCACCTGGATACGGTAGGACGAGGTGCTGGTTATTGCGCGGTTTCCGGGGACGGCAGCTTCCTCGCGACGTCAGTGCGGCTTCGCGCGCCTAGCTTGCGAAGCACCTTCGCGACATGTTGCTCCACTGTGCGGGGTGACAGGAACAGTCCGTCGGCGATCTGACGGTTCGTACGGCCTTCCGCGAGCATCTCGGCGACTTCGCGTTCTCGCGGCGACAGTTCGCGACCGTAGCCGCGACGGCCGCGTTGAGACGGTGCCCAAGCACCGTGTTCGCGTAGCAGGTGATGGCAGCGGCCAGCGTCGCGCGCGGCACCCAGCTGTACGTACGTGGCTGCGACCTCGCTGAGGGCGGCTGTCGCGCCGCTTTGACCTGCTTCGAGGCGACAGCGCGCTGCGCGTTCACGCATGCCTGCGGCGACGTACGGCATCGGCAGCTCTGCGTACGCGTCGGCAGCGGTGTCGAAGAGGGTCGCGGCCACTAGGTGTTTCGCACGGGCGTTGGTTAGGACTGCTCGGCCAGCGTGCAGGGCTGCGCCGGCGAGAGGTGCGTCGCGGTCTTCGATGCCGCGCGCGAACTCTTCGACAAACGCGTCCGCGTCGTGCCAACGGTCTGCGCGCGTGTACGCCTCTGCGGCGGCCGGGACGAGCGACGCTGCCCAGACCCACACGCCTTTGCGGCGAGCGGCGTCGACAGCGATATCGGCGGCTTCGCAGGCTGCGGCGACGTCGTCGGTCGACAGATGGACGCCGATCAACACCGAGGCCGCGCACAATACGACGGGGATAGGGCCTTCGCCCGGGCGTAGCGCCGAGGCGTCGGCCAAGTGTCTTCGGGCCGCGGCGAACTCGCCGCGGATCGCCGCCAGCCCGCCCAGCACCAGCGACGTCTCCATCACGATCGCGCCCAGCGCGGGGTGCCGCGTGCGGACGTCCTCGGTCGCCTCGGCCAGGCCTTCCCACCTGCCGCGGAACCACGCGAGCCGCACTTCGGTGCCTTCGATCAGGCCCTTCGGGTACAGCGCGCCGGCGTCCGAAGCCCGGCGCAGGCCCTCGGCGACCAGCTGTTCGGTCCGGTCGAGGTGGCCGGACCACGACTGCGCGTCGGCGAGGTTGCACCACAGCCGCGCCAGCTGCACGCGTTCGGCGACGCTCGCCGCGGTGTCCGGCAGCGCCTGAAACTCCGCCCACGCCGAACCGTCGCCGATGTGCGCGGCGGTCGCGATCCGGTCTCCGGTGAGCGCAAGCCGCAGCTCAGGGTCGGTCAGCCCGGCGTGGACCTCCCGCGCCCGGCGCATCCACTGCTCGTGCCAGGACAGCGGGGTCAGCCCGTCGAACGGCAGCGCGAGCAGGTTGATCCCGCGCGCGGCCAGCTCCGGGCGGTCCGACAGCTCGGCGACAGCCAGCTCCACCGCCGCGCGGCCCTGCTCCAACCGGCCGGCGACGCGGACCAGCAGCATGCCGAGCGCGAGCCGGATCGTCCCGTGCACGGCCGGCGGCAGCGGCCGGTCCTCGAGCACCTTTTCCAGCGTCAGATGGACATCCGGGCGGAAGACGCGCAACGCGACGTCGCTGAGCTTCTTCGCCAACCGCCCGACCGCGGCCTCGTCCGCCTTCGCGACAATCGCCTGCAGCAGATCGATCGCCTGCGCGGTGTCGCCGCGCGCGACCGCCTCGTCCGCCGCTTTTTCCGCGTACTGCCGCCATTGCTCGACGCAGCCGACAGCGTGTGCGTGCGCGGCCAGCAACGACAACGGTTGATTTGGCAGATGCATTGCCTTGGTGTGCAAGAGTTTTCGTTCAAGCGCGCTAAGAGTATCGTACACCGCCTTGCGGGCGAACGGATGCCGGAAGCCGAAGCGATTGTCGTCGATTTCGTCGAGCAGGCCGCCGGACAGTGTGGACTCGTCCACGGCCACTCCGGCCAGCTCGTTCAAGAGCGACAGCTCGGCGGGCACGTTGAGCACGGCCGCGGCTTTGGCAATCTGCGCCACGGCTTTCGGCAATGCGGCGAGCTGTCTGGACACCGATTCCTGAAGCGCGGCAGGCACTTCCAGCCGGTCAAGTGCCGACTCTTTCAGCTCGGTACCGCGCAATGCGCGCAGAGTTTCCTCAACCACAAAAGGAATTCCGGCGGTGTACTCATGCAGCTTCGCGGCGAACCCGGCATTGATCCGCGGCACTGCCAGAAGGTCGCAAGCCATCGCGGTGACCGCCGCGAGGTCCAACGGCCCGAGCGTGACCTGCGCGCTCTGCACCCCGGGAACGGCGCGCACGACCGAGCTTCCGGTCCGGCAGGTGGCGACCACGCCGAGGTCCGATGGCCAGTCGACGGCGAGAAATCGCAGCAGGTCACCGGTTCCCGGGTCGGCGCGATGCAGATCGTCGATGAGCAAGACAGTCGGTCCGCAGGCGATCAGCAGCTCCCGGAAAGCGCGGAACACTCGATGCCGTTGCGCGCCAGGATCCGGCAGCGGCGCTGGCGCGGGCGGCAGCACGTCGGCCAGTTCCGGCAGAAGTGGTTGCAGCGCACCGGCAACCGGGCTCATCGGCCCGAGCCGATCCCCGGCGGCGCGCAAAGCTTCCAGCACCGGACCGTACGGAAAGGGCTCCCGCAGTTGCGGGCACGCGCCACGCAATACACGGACCTGGGAAAACTCCGGCCGGACAGCGAGTTCGGCGAGCAGCCGGGTTTTGCCCATCCCCGGCGCGCCCTCGACCAGCACCGCCGCCGGCCGGTGTCCGAGAACCTCAGCGACGGCAGCGAGTTCGAGGTCGCGTCCGGCAAAAGCCGCCGGACGCGGACGCACGGAAACCACCGTCGGAACGGCCGGCCACATCACGACCTCCCCAGTGCGCGTCTTGTCCGTTTCGCCCGGAGCTTAAGCAGTGCGGGTGGCGCGGTAAACCGACTCTCGGCGGGGCAGTGCGTACCCTGCTCACACGTCTGCCTGCGTACGGTCACCAATTGGCAGCAGAAAGCCCGGTGCACGGTCACCGAAGAGTGCGAAACCACGCGGTGTTCCCCGGTTCAGCGGAACAATCCACGGGCCGCGGCTTCGGCGGAGAACGCTCGGTAGTCGCGCAAGTCCCTACTTAAGGATTGCTCCGCTACCTATTCTCGGGCCCCCTTATTGCAGTGGATTGGACCATCGCCGCACGCTTCGTGGCCGGGGGGAACCGAACGCGAGGGAGAAGTATGAAAGCCATCAGATTCCTCGGTGCCGCAACCGCTGCCGCCGCGGTGACCGCGCTGTTCGCCGGAGTCCCGGCCGCGAGCGCCGCCCCGCTCAACCCCGACATGGTCCCGGCGATGCAGCGCGACCTCGGTCTCACCCACGGCCAGGCACTAGCTCGGCTCGCGAACGAGGAGGCCGCGAGCAAGGTCGGCGCGGCTCTGGAGAAGGCTCTCGGCGAACGCTTCAGCGGCACGAGCTTCAACGCGGCGACCGGCAAGGCCGTGGTCGCGGTGACCGACGCGGCGCTCGTCGACCAGGTGCGCGCGGCAGGCGCCGAAGCACAGGTTGTCCGGTTCAGCGCCCGCCAGCTGGACTCGACCGTGCAGACGCTCAATGCCCACGAGAAGGCCGCACCGCAGTCGGTGACCGGATGGGGCATCGACACCGCGAGCAACCGGATCTCCCTGACTGTCCTCAAGGGACAGCGCGGCGCGGCGGAGAAGTTCGTCCGGCAGTCCGGTGTGGACACTGCGGCGGTGATCGTGACGGAGACGTCGGCGGTGCCCAAGGCGCACTACAACGTGCGCGGCGGGGACGCGTACTACATCGGCAGCTCGTCCCGCTGCTCTGTCGGGTTCTCGGTGAACGGCGGCTTCCTGACGGCAGGCCACTGCGCGGCGCTCACCGGCGGCGGCGCGCTGTCCGGCTACAACCGGGTCGCGATGGGCCAGTTCTCCACCTACCGCTTCCCGGGCGCGGACTACGCGGCCGCGCGGGTCAACAGCAACTGGACCCCGGTCGGCCAGATCAACAACGGCACCCGCGTCGCCGGTTCCACCGAGGCCGCGGTCGGCGCTTCGGTGTGCAAGGCGGGCTCCACCACCGGCTGGACCTGCGGCACGATCCGCGCCAAGAACCAGACCGTGCGCTACCAGGAAGGCACCGTGACCGGCATGGTGCTCACCAACGCCCGGTCCGACCACGGCGACTCCGGCGGCGCGTTCATCAGCGGAAACCAGGCGCAGGGCATGGTTTCCGGCGGCGACACCGTCAACAGCTACTACTACCCGGTGAACGTCGCGCTTTCGGCGACCGGCACCACGCTCGTCCGCGGCTGATCCGGTCCCCAGCGGTCGCATACGACAAGGGCGGCTCGAGTGCCTCCAGCGCACTCGAACCGCCCTTGTCCGCATCGCCGCGGGATCGGCAGGTCTTCTCACACGTTGCTGATCTCCTCGATCAGCCCCTCGATGTCGAAGTGCTCGCTCTCGGCTCCGAGCGGCACCAGCTCGTAGGACGATTCCAGGAACGCCTCGAGGTCGGCGCGCTCCAGCTCGAACGACGCGTAGCCGTCGGGCGATTCGATTTCCAGCGTCAGCAAGGCCTCGTCCTCGGACAGGTCCGGCCGGATCCGCACGTCGCCGATCCCGGTCGGCTCGTCCAGCCCGGCCACGAGCAGGTCGCGGGCGAACGTCCACTCGATCCACCGGCCGCGTTCGGTCCGGAACGCCACGGTGACCGCGTACGGCTCCGACACGTGGAAGGAGAGGCGGGACAGCACCGGCGTAGTGCTCTCGTTCAGCAGTACGAACTGGGTCTGGTGTACGGCGTCGGTGGTGTGCACGGCTGCTCCTGGAGTCCTCCGGTCGTTCGCGCCTCGCGAACTGGTCGGCAGGGAGATGATCGACTCGGGAGCACATGACGGCGTTCCGCCGACGTTCACGCGATCGGTTGCATCAGGACGCGAACGCGTAACGCCGGACACAGAACCCTTGTGTTTTCCGCCAGGTTCAGGAAAGCGGCAGCGTGAGGCCCACTTTGACCCGGTCCATCGCGACGCTCGTGGTGAAGTGCCGGACGTTCGGGTTGTCGAAGAACGTGCGCCGGGCGAAAGTCTCGAACGCGGCCATGTCCGGGCAGGTGACCACGAGCACGAAGTCCGCGGTGCCGGTGACGTAGTAGCACTGCTGCACGCAGTCGTCGGCCAGCACCTGGGCGCGGAAGCCGTCGAGCACCGCCATGCTCTCGCGCTCCATCTCGACCATCACGACGAACGTCATGTCCAGCCCGAGCGCGGCCGGGGACAGCACCGCGACCTCCTTCTCGATCACTCCGGCTTCGCGCAGCCGCTTGATCCGCCGTTGCACGGCCGCGGCGGACAGGCCGACTTTGGACCCGATGACCTCGGCGATCGTGCGGGCG
This sequence comes from Amycolatopsis sp. WGS_07, assembly GCF_045278895.1. Classification (NCBI taxonomy): domain Bacteria; kingdom Bacillati; phylum Actinomycetota; class Actinomycetes; order Pseudonocardiales; family Pseudonocardiaceae; genus Amycolatopsis; species Amycolatopsis sp. WGS_07. The sequence goes on from NZ_CP136053.1 coordinate 3,138,217, forward strand.
TCGGTCTGCAGGCAGGAGAGGATGGCGAGGTCAAGCTGGTCGAGGTCGGGAGTGCGCACACTTCAGGCTAACTGGGCGGACCGACAAAAAGCCTCGCAATTACCACGTCGACGAACCGCTGATCGCAATACCTCCTATCGAGCGAATGTGGAAGAGGTCTCTTAGTGACGTAGAACACAACTGACCGGTCTACCCAGGGGTAGGCCATACAAGGGAGGCAACCGGCGATGTCCGCCAACAAGCCGGTCTGGGAGGTTCCGCCATGAGTGCTGTCCGGTCGCCGCACCGAGCCGCTGTTGTCGCCGGTCTCGGTGGCGCGCTGCCCGAACACGTGGTCACGAACCACGAGATCGCGGCCCGTCTGGACACCACCGACGAGTGGATCCGCACCCGGACCGGGATCCGCGAGCGGCGCAAGGTCGCGCCCGGCCAGTCCACAGTGGACCTCGCCGAGGAGGCGGGCCGGGCGGCGCTCGGCCCGGACGGGCACGCGGACGCCGTCGTGCTCGCCACCTCCACCGCCGACCAGCTGTGTCCGGCCACCGCGCCGCAGGTCGCTGCCCGGCTCGGCCTCGGAACCGCGCTGGCGCTCGACGTCAACGCGGTGTGCAGCGGTTTCATCTACGCGCTCGCGACCGCCGCCGGGTTCATCGCCGGCGGGATGGCCGAGCGGGTGCTGGTGATCGGCGCGGACGTCTTCACCTCGCTGGTCGACCCGGACGACCGCACCACGGTGCCGATCTTCGGCGACGGCGGCGGCGCGGTGCTGCTGCGCGCGGGCGAGCCGGCCGAACCCGGCGCGCTGGGCCCGTTCGACCTGCACAGCGAGGGCGAGCTGGCCAAGCTGCTGTGGGTCGAAGCGGGCGGCGCGGCGCAGCGGGTGCCGGAAGACCCGAAGGACCGGTTCATGGTCATGCAGGGCACGGCGGTGTTCCGGCAGGCGTGCGCGCGGATGGCGGAATCCTCGCGCGCGGTGCTGGACCAAGCCGGCTGGATGGTCGGCGACGTCGACCGGTTCGTCGGGCACCAGGCGAACATCCGGATCCTGCAGGCGACCGCGAAGCAGCTCGGCATGCCGGCGGACGCGGTGGTGTCGAACATCGACCGGGTCGGCAACACCAGTGCGGCGTCGATCCCGCTGGCGCTGGCCGACGCGGTGGCCGACGGGTCGCTGACACCGGGGCACCGGGTGTTGCTGACAGCCTTCGGGGCTGGGCTGACCTGGGGTTCGACGCTGCTGACCTGGCCCGAGCTGCCCTGAGCTACGCGTACTCGGGCAGCGTGATCGCCTCCGAACGCGGCTTCCCGAGCCGTCCCGCCGCCTTGCCCAGCCGTCGCGCCAACGGCGTGCTCGCCATGCGCAGCGCGGCGTGGACGAGAACCAGGCGGCGCTCGAGCGCGTGAACGAGACGACCTTCGCGGTGCGGGATGTCATCGAGGCCAGCCGCGACCTAATGGCGCGGATGGCGAAGAGCGTCGACATGAACGCGAACGACCTCACCGCGATCGCGCTCCTCAACCACCACGGTCCGATGGGGCCGGTGGAACTGGGCCGCCGCCTCGGGATCAGCGGCCCGTCGGCGACGACGCTGGTGGACCGGATGGAACAGGCCGGCTACCTCGCGCGCGTACGCAGCGACACCGACCGGCGTCGGGTGGCGGTCACGGTCACGGAGCAGGCCCGCACGGTCGCGGCAGCGGTGTGGCGGCCGGCGATCGAGAAGCTGGATGCGGTGTCGCGCACGCTTAGCGAGGCGGAAAACGCTGTGGTGCGAGACTTTCTGGCTCGGATCACGGCGGTGATGAATGAGGGGCGGGAACTCTAGGTCGTCCAGGTCCGGGTCTCGCGGTGGCGGCCGCGGAGGTGGAGTTCGCCGTGCAGCCGCCAGTGTTCCCGTTCGCCGCCGAGCGCGGCTTTCACGGTCGTTTCGCTGGCGAGCACCCGCGACGGAACGGCTTTCGCGTGTTCGGTGAGTCGCGCGGCTTCGTTTACCGCGTCGCCGATCACGGTGTACTCCAGGCGGCTCGACGCGCCAAGCTGCCCGGCGAACACCTGCCCGGTCGCGACGCCGATGCCCAGGTCCAGCTCGCCTTCGGACAGCACCGCGTCGCGGATCGCGCGGGCCGCGGCGAGCGCCATCGTCGGGCCGTCGGACAGCCGGGTCGGCGCGCCGAAGACGCACAGCGCGGCGTCGCCCTGGAACTTGTTGACCAGCCCGCCCCGAGCGTCCACTGCGGACACCACACTCGCGAAGAACCGGTTCAGCTTCTCGACCAATTCCTGCGGCGGAGTGCGTGAGGCGAGCGCTGTCGAGTCCACGACGTCCACGAACAGCGCGGTGACCTCGCGGACGTCGCCGGAAAGCGAAGCGCCGTACTCGAGCGCGTGCCTTGCGACGTCGGTGCCGACGTGGCGGCCGAAGAGGTCGCGCATCCGGTCTTGTTCGCGCAGGCCGGCGGCGAGGTCGTTGACCGACGTCTGGAGCATCCCGATCTCGCTGGAATCGTCCACGTCGACGTGCACGTCCTTGCGCCCGCGCGCGATCCCGTCCAGTGCGATCCGCAGCCGGTGCAGCGGCGCGGCGACCGCGCGGGACAGCAGCGCGGTGCCGATCGCGCCGGTCGTCAGGCCGGTCACGGACAGCACGATCAGGCTCGCCGTCGGGTTCCCGTGGCGGCCGAGATCGGGCGGCGTGGTCACCAGCAGCACGCCGATCAGCGGCACGCCGCTCGCCAGCACCCACGTGACGACCAGCCGCGTCAGCACGGTGACCGGCAGCGATCCGCGCGGCGGCAGGACGTCGAGCGCCATCGTCATCACCGGCCGCGCGACCCATTCCGCGGCCAGATAGGTGAGCCCGACCGTGGTCAGCCCGCCGAGACCGATGGTGAGCGCGATGCCCGCCGCGTCGCCGATCGAGCCGAGGACGCCGGCCAGGATGCCGAGCGCGAGCGCGCCGATCAGCCAGAGCGTGCCGCTCACCACCGCCATGTCAAAGGGCAGGCGCAGGGCGCGTTTCGCCTCGTCCGCGGTCGGCGGGCGGCCGATCGTGAACCACACCACGGTGCGGCGCTGGAGGTAGGCGGTCCAGAGCGTGCCGACGATCAGCGCGAGCGCGACCACCCCGGCCGCGGTGACGCCGAGCACCCAGCCTCGGTCGTCGACGTCCTCCGGCAACCCCTGCAGGAGCAGCAGCAACGCGACGACCCCGGCGCCGGCGACACTCGATCCGACCCCGAGCGCGGCGAAGCCCAGACTGGTGCGCAGAACCAGCCGGAACCTCCCCGCGATCATCGTGCGCACCCGCAGATCGTATGGGGTCGCGGGTCCGGGAGCGAAAAACCCATCGCCGTCGCGGTGCGGCGATGGTTAGCGTGGCCGTATGCAACCGCTCGACCCCGCCGAGATCCGCGCCTCGTTCGTCAACTGTTCCCGCGGGGAAGCCAAGTCCGTCACGCTCCCCTCGGACATCTCGTGGGAAAAGCGCGACTTCCTCGGCTGGCGCGACGTGAAGGCTCCCGGGCGGGCGTATCTCGTGGTGCCGCACGGCGACGAGGTGATCGGCCTGTCGCTGCGCGCCGCGCCGCCGCTGAAATCGCGGTCGCGCAGCAACATGTGCGCGTTCTGCTCCACGACGCATCCGGTCGCCGACATCACGCTCTTCACCGCGCGGCTGGCCGGGAAACCCGGCCGCGACGGCAACACGGTGGGCACGTATCTGTGCTCTGATCTGGAGTGCAGCGCGTACCTGCGCGGTGATCTGCGGCCGGCGGTGCCGCAGCCGAAGGAGTCGCTCTCGGAGGAGGAGCGCGTCGAGCGGATGGGCGAGAAGATCGGGCGGTTCGTGGCGCGGGTGCTGGAAACCCGGTAGTCGTCGTGCGGGTGCTGGTGACGGGGATGTCCGGAGTCGGCAAAAGCAGCCTGCTCGCCGAACTCGCCCGCCGCGGCTACCGCACGGTCGACACCGATTACGGCGGCTACACCCGCGACGGGCTCTGGCGCGAGGACCGGATGGCCGCGCTGCTGTCGGAGCCGGGGCCGCTGTTCGTGTCCGGCACGGTCTCGAACCAGGTCCGGTTCTACCCGCGGTTCACGCAGATCGTGCTGCTGAGCGCGCCGCGCGAGGTGCTGATCGAACGGCTGACGACGCGAACGGGCAATCCCTACGGGAAACATCCGGACGAACTGGCCGAGACGTTGCGGTATCTGGACGAGGTGGAGCCGCTGCTGCGTTCGTCGGCGACGTTCGAGGTGGTGACCACCGTGCCGGTGGCCGAGGTCGCCGACGCGGTGGTGCGCCGGATTCGTTAGCGGGTCAGAAATCCCATTCGGCGATCCGCCCCATCTTCCGGATCATCGGCAGCAGCGCCGACGCGCGCAACGCCAGCCGGGACGCTGTCGGGATCTTCGCCACGGCGTCGTCAGTCGCCCAGTCGGTCGCGTCCAAACAGGACACCAGGCGGAGTCCGTAGCGCTCCAGTTCGTGCGGATCGTCGATGCCCCAATGCAAAGTCGCGCCCGAGCGGCGGACCACCGGGTTGATCATCTGCGCCTTGACGCCGAGCGAGCTGAAGAAATCGGCCACGATCCGGCCAGATGGGAACTTGCCGACAAGCCTGCGGATCAGTTCGGTGCCGGACTCCGCGGTGAGGTACATGGTGAGCCCCTCGGCCACGATCAGCGCCTCGCGATCGCCGGGAACCTGGTCGAGCCAGCCGAAATCGGTGACCGACGAGCCGATCATCGTGTACCCCGGCCGCTCCGGGTAAATCCGGCCGCGGACGTCGACGACCTCGGGATAGTCCACATCGAACCATTCGACCGACGACGGCGGGTCAAGCCGGTAGACGCGGGTGTCCATGCCGCAGCCGAGGTGCACGACGACCGCATCGGGGTGTTCGGCGAGCCATTTGCCCGCCATCTCGTCGATGGCGCGCGCCCGGATCGCGACGGAGACCGCGGAGTTCTCGTTCACGCCGAGCTTGCGGAAGTCGTAGTCGATCTTCTTGACCGCTTCGTCCGCGGCGGTGTCGCCGAGAATCGGATCGGCCCGGCGAGCGTCGAGCGCACGGGCGTACAGCGTGCCGAGGTTGGTCGCCTTCTCCTCGGTGAAGTGCACTTTCTCCACGGTCGGACCCCCTTGATGTCAAAGTTTTCACAAACTTGTGAAGACTGTAGCGCTGATCGCTGGGGGCGGCATCATCCTTACGCATGACGAGGCGCTTGGGCCGAGTTCTCGCGCAAGATCCGGAAGGCACCGAGTTCTGCGTGTGCTGATTCAGGAAGACGCGTAGTCGTGCGCGTAGGTTTTCGCGTCCAGCAGGTGTTTGAGGGTGATCTCGCGAGCCGCCGCCGCGTCCGAACGGCTGATGGCGTCGAGGATCGCGCGGTGCTCGGCCACGGCCTTGCGGATCTGCCCGGGCAACCGCAGCGCGGCCCGGCGTTCCTCGCCGACCAGGGCGAGCACCGAACGAAGCAGGTCGGCGACGTCGTCATTGCCCGCGTTGCCCGCGATCACCCGATGAAACTCGGCGTCGGTCGCGATGACCCGCAACATGTCCCCGTCCGCCGCGGCCGCCTCCATCTCCGCGACGTTGTCCGCGAGCCGCTGTACGACGCGCGGCGTGTGCTGCCGGGCAAGCCGCTCGGCGAGGGTCGGCTCGACGGTCGCGCGCAGGTCGAACAGCTTCTCCACCAGCTGTTCGTGCTCGGAAAACCAGCTGCTCAGCGGGCTTTCGGCAGTGCCTTGCTCGCGCACGTAGGTGCCTGACCCGGCGCGAATCTGGACGTAACCGATCGAATCCAGCACCCGCAACGCCTGCCGCAACGACCCGCGGCTGATGCCGAGCTGCTCGCACAGCGCGCGCTCCGCGGGCAGCCGCGAGCCCGGCGGAAGCTCGCCCGAGTCGATCATCGCGCGCAGATGGTCGACCGTGGCGCTCCAGACCTGGTCGGTTTCGTGGGCCACGCCGACCATCCTGGCAGGTGGCCGCTCCGAGCGCGGGAAATTGTCGGTGGCGGGTGTCACCATCGGAGGCAGGGAAAGGGAGGGGATCATGCCCGCGAAGTTCAAAGACCTGGCACTCGACGCACTCGACCATCAGGCACTGGCCGATTGGTGGTGCTCGGCGATCGGCTACGTCCGCCGCAGCCCGCCTGGCTCGCCCAGCCTGCCGGTCGCGATCGTCGACCCCGCCGGCGAGGGGCCGCTGATCTGGCTGAACCAGGTGCCGGAGCCGAAGGCCGTGAAGAACCGGATGCACCTGGACGTGTGGGGAGATCCGGCCGAGCTGACGGCAGCCGGGGCACGGATGGTGGCGGAGCGGGGAGGGGATCGGGAGTGGCATGTGATGGCGGATCCGGAGGGGAATGAGTTTTGCGTTTTTGAGCGGTGAGGCGGGGTGTGGTCGGGATGGGTGAGGCGAGTGCGTGGAGACGGGAGGTGGATGCGGCTGGAGCGGAGTAAGGACGCGGACGCGGACTGACGGCTGGACTGGAGCCGGGGCGCGGGTTACGACCCGGCGGCGAAGCGACCGGGCGGCGGGCGGCAGCGGAGCGCGCGTGTGGTGAAGCTGGTCGGGCGGCGTGCGGCGGCGGAATGCGGGTGCGGTGCAGTTGGCTGGGCGGCGTGCGCGGCGGAATGACCAGGCCGAGCCTGCTGGCGAGGTGCGGACTCACGGCCGGGCGGTGTGCGGTCGCGAAGTGATCAGGCGGGCGGACTAGCGGGCTGCCGGTGAAGCGGCCTCACGACCAGGCGGCGTGCGGCTACGAAGCGGTCAGACGAGCACCGTCGCGAAATGGGGCGGCCTGGCCACTCAGGGAAGTGCGGCCTGGTCAGCCAGGGAAGCACGGGCTGGCGGTCGAGCGGCTGATCGCACGTATGCCCAAAGGGGCGGGCCGGTGAGTAGAACCGCGACCGTCGCTAGGTCTCGGCTGCTCTCTGGCGCTTCCTTCAAGTGTCTGACCGGACACATCGCGTCGCCGGGGATCGCGCTCGGTGCTTAGGGTCAGCGGGTGAGTGCTTTATGACCTGGTGGCATGCCGTCATCATTTTCGTTGCCGGGATGTGGGCCGGGACCATCAACACCGTCGTTGGCTCCGGGACGCTCGTGACCTTTCCGGTGCTCGTCGCCCTGGGCTACCCGCCGGTGACCGCTACGACGTCGAATGCGGTCGGGCTCGCGCCGGGCACGGTCAGTGGCGCGTACGGCTACCGGCATGAGCTGGTCGGGTACTGGCCGCAGGTGGTGCGGTTCGCGGTCGCCTCGTTCTTCGGGGCTATCGGGGGCACCGTTCTTCTCCTGACCTTGCCCAAGGACGCCTTCGAGAAGATCGTGCCGGTGCTCGTCGGGCTGGCGGTCGTGCTCGTGATCGTTCAGCCCAAGGTGTCGAAGTGGGTGCAGAAACGCCGCGAGGCCAACGGGCGCGAGCACCACGCCGGGCCGTTGCTGTTCGGGCTGCTGTTCGTCATCGGCATCTACGGCGGCTACTTCACCGCCGCGCAGGGTGTGATGATGATGGCCGTCATGGGCATGCTGCTGTCCGAACCGCTGCAGCGGCTCAACGGCGTCAAAAACGTGCTGTCGGCGGTCGTGAACATCGTCGCCGGCGCGATTTACGCGTTCGTCGCTCCGGTGAGCTGGCCGGTGATCGGGCTGCTCGCGGTCGGGTCCACGATCGGCGGGCAGCTCGGGGCCAGGATCGGCCGCAAGCTGCCGCCCACCGTGCTGCGCGGCGTGATCGTCGTGATCGGGCTCGCCGCGGTGGTTCAGCTGATCCTTAAATAGCCTGGAATTCCTTGGCCGCGGCCAGGAACAGGTCGTTCTCCTCCGGCGTCCCGATCGTCACCCGGGCGCCCTCGCCGGGGAACGGGCGCACGATCAGCTTCCGGTCCAGCATGTGCTCGGCGAAGGCCGCCGTGGCGTCGCCGAGCGGGAACCACACGAAGTTCGCCTGAGTGGGCGGGATTTCGTAGCCCATCTCCAGCAACGCGTCCCGCACGCGGGTGCGCTCGGAGATGATGTCCTGGCACCGGGCGAGCAGTTCGTCCTCCGCGTCCAGCGACGCGATCGCGGCCACCTGCGCGATGCTGTTCACCGAGAACGCCACGTACACCTGCTGCAGCGCCTGCGCGATCGGCTCCGGGGCCACCGCGTAGCCGACGCGCAGCCCGGCGAGCCCGTACGCCTTCGAGAACGTGCGCAGCACCGCCACATTGCTGTGCGTGCGGGTGAAGTCGACGCCGTCCGGCACCTCGGGGTCGGTGACGAATTCCTTGTACGCCTCGTCCAGCACCACGAGCACGTGCGGCGGCACCGCTTCCAGGAACCGCTCGATCTCGTCCCGGTGCAGCACGGTGCCGGTGGGGTTGTTGGGGTTGCAGACGAACACCAGCTTGGTGCGGTCGGTGATCCGCGCCAGCATCGCGTCGAGGTCGAGCCCGTGCTCCGGCGTCAGCGGAACCTTCACGCCCGTCGCGAGCGCCACCTGGACCACGATCGGGTAGGCCTCGAACGACCGCCAGCCGAACAGCACCTCGTCGCCGGGGCCGCACAGCGCCTGGATCATCTGCTGGCACAGCGAAACTGAACCGCAGCCGATCGCGAGCCGCTGCGCGGGCACGTCCAGCCGCCGCGAAAGCCGCTCGCGCAAGGCCTGGGAACCGTTGTCCGGGTAGCGGTTCACGCCGGTCACCGCAGCCGTGATCGCCGCCTGGACGCTCGGCAGCGGACCGCCGGGCACCTCATTGCTCGCGAGCTTGATGGCCCCTTCGATCGTCCGGCCAGGGACGTACTTCGGCAACGAATCGAGGTCAGGGCGGGGGGCGAGGGACGGCATCGTCGGAACTCCTCGGTTTTCACGGGACGACGGGGTCACCGTATCTCGCCCCGCGCGATCCGGAAAGGTTCCCAATGTTCACCCGAAGGTGATTGCATGAGGCGATGACGTCGACGACCACCGTGGATCACCAGCGTACCGACGGCAGCGCACTCCGCCTCACCTTCGCCGAACCCGACGGCGCGCTTCGTGGCGGCCTGGTGGTCCTGCACGAGGGCGAGGGAGTCACCGACGGCGTCCTGCTGCTGGTCAAAAGCCTCGCAGGCGAAGGATGGCTCACCGTGACGCCGCACATCGAGTCCGGCGAACAGCTCACCCAGCGCGATCTGCTCGACGCCACCGACCGCACCCTGGAATGGCTCACCGAACGCGGCGTCGAGGCCGACCTGCGCGGCGTCGTCGGCTTCGACCTCGGCGGCACGGCGGCGCTGCTCGTCGCCTCGCATCGCAAGTTCGGGGCGGCGGTGAGTGTCGGCGGCCAGGCGGTCACGGAACTGCCGAAGCTGCTGGAAATCGCCGGCCGCGTGACCAGCCCGTGGCTCGGCATGTACGGCGACGCTGGCGACGAGGCGGGCGAGGCCGAGGTGGAGCAGCTGCGGGAGGCCGCAGCGTCGGCGAAAGTCGCGACGAACGTCGTGCGCTATCCGGGCGCGAACCACCGCTTCGACGCCGATCCCGGCGCGGCGGAAGAGGCTTGGCAGCGCACTCTCGACTGGTTCGACGCGCACCTCCGCTGATCTCGGGCGGCACCCTTGACGGCGTGCCGCATGCCCGAATAACGTTCCGATCCGGAACGGAACGTTATAGCGAGAGGAACCACCCGTGAAAGCGGTGCTTGTCGAACCACAGCAGCGGCTCGTCCTTGGCGAAGCGCCGGACCCGGCTCCTGGGCCAGGACAGGCCGTGGTCGAGGTCGAGGCGGTCGGCGTGGGCTACTTCGACATCATGAATCTGCGAAACGGCGTCGATTCGGTGCCTGGCGTCGAGGTCGTCGGCCGGGTGCGGGACGGGCGCAGAGTGTTGGCGCTGGTCCTCTCCGGCGGCTATGCCGAGCAGGTGGTGACCGAGACGGATCAGCTGTTCCCCGTGCCCGAGCACCTCGATCCGGCGGACGCGGTCGCGCTCGGCGTGAACGCGATGGTCGCCGACGGCGCGGTGCATCGGGCCGCGGTGGCACCCGGCGAACGAGTGCTTGTCCGCGGCGCGAGCGGCGGGATTGGCGTGCTCGCGACCCAGATCGCCCACGCTCGCGGCGCGGAAGTCACGGCGGTGACCTCCTCGCCGGAGTACGGCGAACGGTTGCGAACCCTTGGCGCGGCGAAAATCGTCGACCGCACCCGGGAGCGTCCCGAGGAGACCTACGACGTCATCATCGACACCGCGGCTGGCCCGCAGGTCCGCGAGCACCTGGAACTGTTGCGCCCCAACGGTCGCTATGTCCTTTGTGGAGGTACAGCCGGAGTTCCGGAACCAGCGGCCTTCGAGCCGCTGATGCGCGATTTCCACCAATCGCCGACGCTGTTCGCCTTCAGTCTCACCTCGGTGTCGCCCGAAGAGCGCCGGAAGTCGTGGGATCGCGTCCTCAAGCTAGTCGCGGACGGACAGCTTTCCGCGGTGCGCGACCAAACCTTCCCGCTCAGCGAGGCCGCGGCCGCGCTCCAGCGCGTGGAGCAAGGGAAATCGTTCGGTAAGGTCGTGCTGCTCAACGAATAGCGGGAGAATCCATGGCGCGCCGACGGGACGAGCGGATCGACCACGCCGTGCTGGTCGCGGTGTGCGAACTGGTCCGGGAATCCGGCTATCCGGCGCTGACCATGGAGGCCATCGCCCAGCGCGCGGGCACCACGAAGCCCGCCATCCGCCGCCGGTGGAAGAGCCAGAAGCACCTGGTGGTCGCGGCGCTGGCGGAGGCGCGCATCGGGGTCGTGGAGATCGACACCGGGTGCACCTGCTGCGACCTCGTCGGCCACCTCGAAGCGCTCCGGACCGGGCTGGCCGACCCGTTGTTCGGGCGCGTCCTCCCGGCGCTGACCGCCGATCTGGCGGACGACCCGGAACTGCGGGAGGACTTCCTGACCACGTTCTGGGCCCCGCGCCGGGAGGCCTGCGTCGGGTCCCTGCGCAAAGCCGAGGAACGCGGCGACCTCCGCCCCGGCCACGACGTCGACCTGGTGCTGGACCTGTTCGCCGCGCCCGTCTTGTTCCGCGCGCTGTTCGGCCACCAGGAGCTGACGTCCGCCTTCATCGAGGACGTCGTCCGCGCGGTGCTGGCCGGTTTGGGCACGGCCGAAAACGGACTTTGCGCGCATCGTGGGGTTAGCATCGGCGAGTGACCGAGAACGCCGCTGTTCCCGAGGTGCTTTGGCGACCCGACCCGAACCGGGTCGCCGACACGAAGATCGAAGCCTTCCGCCAGTGGCTGCGCGAGCGGCGCGGCGTCGACCTGGCCGACTACGACGACCTGTGGCATTACTCGGTCGAGCAGGTGCCGGAGTTCTGGGCCGCGGTGGCGGAGTTTTTCGGTGTGCGCTGGCACGAGCAGCCGCGGGAAATTCTGTCCGGCACGATGCCGGACGCGAAATGGTTTGACGGCGGCACGCTCAACTACGCCGAACATTCGCTCAGTCCGGGCGTCGGCGGCGCGACGAAGGCCGACGACGAACTCGCGGTGATCTTCCACCGCGAGGACGGGCTCGCCGAGCAACTCACCTACGGCGATCTCCGCGCACACGTAGCCGCCGCGCGGGCCGCGTTGCGCGCTTTCGGCGTCGGCAAGGGAGATCGCGTCGTCGCGCTCGCGCCGAACTGCCCGCAGACGCTCATTGCCTTCCTCGCCACCGCCAGCCTCGGCGCGATCTGGGCGTCGTGTTCCCCGGACTTCGGAATCCGCGCCATCGCCGACCGGTTCACCCAGATCGAGCCGAAGGTGCTCGTCGCGGTGAACGGATACGCTTACAACGGCCGGAAATTCGACATCCGCGACACCGTTCAGCAGCTGCGGGAACAGATTCCGTCGCTGGAAGCCACCGTTTTGGTGCGCTACCTCGGCGACGCGACCCTTGACGGCACGATCGACTGGAACGCGATGCTCGCCGAACACGCGGGCGGCGAGCTGGCGTACGAGCCGGTGGACTTTGCGCATCCGTTGTGGGTGCTGTATTCCTCGGGCACGACCGGGCTGCCGAAGGGCATCGTGCAGGGCCACGGCGGCATCGTCGTCGAACATCTCAAGGCGCTGGGGCTGCAAACCGGGCTCGGACCGGGCGACCGGTTCTTCTGGTTCACCACCACCGGCTGGATGATGTGGAACTTCATCGCCTCCGGACTCGTCGTCGGAGCCACGATCGTGCTGTACGACGGCAGTCCCGGCCATCCGGACCTGGATGTGCTGTGGCAGCTGGCCGAACAGCACCGCGTCACCTACTTCGGCACGTCCCCGCCGTTCATCCAGAGCTGCCGCAAGGCGGGTCTCGCCCCTGCCAAGCGCTACGACCTCAGCGCGCTGCGGGTGGTCGGCGTGACCGGTTCGCCGTTGCCCGCCGAGGGCTTCCGCTGGATCGCCGACGCGATCGGCCGGGACGTGCAGATCTGCGCCGTTTCCGGGGGCACCGACCTGTGCGCGGGGATCGTCACCGCGGCCCCGGACGTGCCGGTGTGGCTCGGCGAAGTGTCCTGCCGCGCGCTGGGCGTGGCCGCGGCGGCGTTCGACGACCACGGCGAACCGGTGGTCGAGGAGGTCGGCGAGCTGGTGATCACCGAGCCGATGCCGTCGATGCCGGTGTCGTTCTGGAACGACCCGGACGGATCGCGGCTGCGCGAGGCGTACTTCGAGACGTATCCAGGGGTCTGGCGGCACGGCGACTGGGTCAAGATCACCCGCCGCGGCTCCGCGGTGGTCTACGGCCGCAGCGACGCGACGCTCAACCGCGGCGGCGTCCGGATGGGCACCGCCGAGTTCTACCGGGTCGCCGAAGGATTCGCCGAGGTCGCCGACTCGCTGGTCATCGACACGTCGGCGGCGGGCAACGACGACGGGCAGCTGCTGTGTTTTGTAGTACTCACGTCCGGTGCCACACTCGAGGAAATAGAGCCTGACCTGCGGAAAGAGCTTCGCAACGCACTGTCGCCACGACACGTACCCGATCGGTTCATCGTCGTTTCCGAGATTCCCCGTACGTTGAACGGTAAGAAGTGCGAAGTACCAGTGAAGCGAATTCTCTCCGGGGTCGCGCCGGAGAGGGCGGTGAGCCGGGACGCGCTGGCCAATCCGGCCGCGCTGGCCCCTTTTGTGGCGCTCGCCGCGGACTGAACGCGCCAGCGGGGGAAGTATGGCAGGGCCGTGCGTGTTGCACGCGTGGTGACGGGGACACGCGCGCAGCACACTTGGCAGGCGGCCGGCGTCACGTCGGTCGTCGCGATCACGTGGGTGACCAGGCTGGCCGGCCTGCTGACAGTCGTGTCCACGGTCGTGCCGGTGGGCCGCGACGTGCGCGGGCACGTGGCTCAATGGCTGGAACTGCCGAGCGAAGCGACCACCGCGGCCGCCGCCGTGGCGCTGGTCACCGGTGTGCTGCTGATCATGCTGGCGGCCGGTCTCCGGCGCCGCAAACGCCGCGCCTGGCAGCTGGCGGTCGGCTTCGCCGGGCTGTTGGCGTTGTCACATCTCGGACTTCGGCACGTGTTCGGCGCCGGCGTGGTGTCCGTGGTGCTGCTCGCCGGTCTGCTCAGCACGCGGCGGTACTTCATCGCCCGCCCGGACCCGACGGTCGGCCGCTGGCGCGCTCTGCGGGTGCTGCTGCAACTGGTGCTGGCCGGGTTCGTGCTCAACGTCGCGCTGCTGTCGGTCGCGCCCGCTCGGATGCTCGATCCGCTGAGCTTCGCGGACCGGCTGTCCCAGTCCGCGCTCGCGCTCACCGGCGTCAGCGGGCCCGCGGTGTTCCACGAGATGTGGTTCGAGGATCTGTCCGCGTCGATCGGGCTGCTCTTCAGCATCACCGGCGTGCTGGTGTCGGCGTATTTCCTGCTGCGCTCGGCCGAACCCGCGCCGGAGCTGACCGACGACGAACTGGCGCGCCTGCACGAGTTGCTGAAGCAGCACGGCGAGCGGGATTCGCTCGGCTACTTCGCGCTGCGCCGGGACAAGTTCGCCGTCTTCTCCAAGACCGGCAAGGCGGCCGTCACGTTCCGCGTGATCGCCGGGGTCGCGCTGACGTCGGCCGACCCGCTCGGCGACCACGAGGCCTGGCCCGGCGCGATCGAGGAGTACCTGGACATCTGCCAGCGCAACGCCTGGGTCCCGGCCGCGATGGGCGCGTCCGAGCTGGGCGCGACGGTGTGGGCGAGGTTCGGCCTGGAGGTGCTGGAAATCGGCGACGAGGCGGTCGTCGACACCAAGACGTTCACGCTGGAAGGCCGCGTGATGCGCGGCGTGCGGCAGGCGGCGTCGCGGACGAAGCGGGCTGGTTACAAGGTCCTGGTGCGCCGGGCCGAGGACTTGCGTCCTGGCGAGCTGTCCGAGCTGGTGCACCTGGCCGCCACGTGGCGCGGCACCGAGACCGAACGCGGATTCTCGATGGCGCTGGGCCGCATGGGCGACCACGGTTCGGTGATCGTCACCGCGGAACAGGGCGGCCGCGTACGAGGCGTGCTGCAGTTCGTGCCGTGGGGCGAACGAGGCCTGTCGCTGGATGTGATGCGCCGGGACCGGACCGTCGACAACGGCGTGAACGAGCTGATGATCTCGGAGCTGCTGCTGCACGCCCGCGAGAACGGCATCGACCACGTGTCGCTGAACTTCGCCGCCTTCCGCGCCCTGATGGAACAGGGCCAGCGCATCGGAGCCGGCCCGGTCGCGCGGCTTTCGGCGAAGGTCCTGCACTTCTTCTCGCGCTGGATCCAGATCGAGAGCCTCTACCGGTTCAACGCCAAGTTCCAGCCCCGGTGGGTCCCGCGCTACCTCGTGTACCCGGGCGTCGGGTCGCTGCCGAGGGTCGGCATCGCCACCTTCGAGGCCGAGGGCCTCGGCGGCCGTTCGCCCTGGTTACGCAGGGTGCTGCAGCGTTGAGGGGGTGCCTTCCGGAGGTGGTGGAGGGGTGTGTAACCTATCTGAGCAGTGGTCGTTAGGACCCAGGAGGCTTCGCCTAGTCTGGTCTATGGCGCCGCACTGCTAATGCGGTTGGGGGTAACCCCCCTCCCGGGTTCAAATCCCGGAGCCTCCGCTGGTGCCTGTTTCGGCAGGTGCTAGGTTAACAACTGAACACGCGCCCGTAGCTCAGCTGGATAGAGCATCTGACTACGGATCAGAAGGTCAGGGGTTCGAATCCCTTCGGGCGCACTGTCTGGTCGAGACAGTAAAGCAAGAAACCCCCTGGTGACAGGGGGTTTCTTGCTGTCCGGGGCCATGCCCGGATCTCCGGCGTGGTCAGCCGTTTGCCACTTTATTGCCAGTCTTGCCGAGAGGCAGCGAGCCGAGCGCATTCGCGGCGGCGCGCGATTTCTGCCCCCTGCCCATGTAGACGTCCTGCGTCATCGACGGGTGCGCGTGCCCGAGGATGTCGGCGATCTGGCGAGCGGTGAGACCCGCCTCGTCGAGCAGCGTGGCGACGGTCTTGCGGAGCGTCTTGAACGTGACCCGCTCGTACCCGGCGCGCCGGCGGAACGGCAGCTAGTGCCGGTTGGTCAGGTTCTGGAAGTTGAAGTACTCGCCGCGACTGTTGCAGTGGATCGGCTCAGTCGGCAAGCGGGATGCCGCGTTCGGCGTTGTCGGTCTTCTCGTCGTTCTTGATGGTGCCCTTGCCAGCGGCCATTGTGGACACTGTGAACGAACTGGGAGAGTTGGGCCTCGTAGAGGACGCGCGAGCAGAGATCCGTTCGTGTCCAACGGTTCCGCTGTTCAAGCTGTCTCTGATCAATGGTGCCGCGGTGTTCTTCAGGTACTACCCAGTGCACACGGTCACGTTGGACGCGTCTCCAACGGCTATCTGGGATCTCATGGGAAACACCATCCTCTTTCACCGCAGCGCTGATGCCAACGACGACACCATTGCCTCGTAGTACATCAAGCAGTCTCGGATGTGGTTTGACAGCATTCGGAACACCGTCCCAGGCGAGGTGAGCCAGTGAAGCCTGCCGAGATTATCGCGCGTTCGAGCCACGTCCTGTTGGGCTTCGACGGTCCAGTCTATGCCGTCTTCGGTGCAGTCACGGATCGCACCATTGCTGACCAGCTACGTCGTCAGGGAGCGGCATGTGGGCTCACCTTCTCGCCTGAGGTGCTGGAGACGAGTGATCCGTTCGAAGTCCTGAAGTTTGCGTTCAGCGTGGGCGGGGAGGCCGCCGTGAAGTTGGAGAGCTGTTTCAGGAGTGCGAGGTTGCTGCTGTCCAGACTGCTCCGGCTACGCCTGGGACTCCCGATCTCCTGCGGCGAACCGTGGCTAGCGGCGGAGCGGTCACCATCGTGAGCAACAACAGCACCACAGCAGCTTGCCGCTATCTTCTGCGCGTCGGGCTCGAAAGCCTTGTTCGCGGAATCTCAGCGCGCGATGATGCTCAGATTCACCATCTCAAGCCGTCGCCATACCTACTTCAGCGGGCTATCGCCGCCGACGGCGACCCTCCGGGCTCGTACGTCATGGTCGGCGACTCGATGCCAGACATCGAAGCAGCCCGTGCAGCGGGGACAGTCGTCATCGCCTTCGCGAACAAGCCCGGGAAGTACGGCCGTTTTGCGTCCCTTGCGCCGGATGTCATTATGACGTCCATGGCTGACCTCTGATCGATCATCGGCTCATGGTTCGAGCAGCACGAGTCCTTCGTACTCCACGAAGTCCGCGAAGTCCTTCACGTTCAGGGTTGCGAGCGGGATCTCGAACGCCAGGCAGCACGCTGCGATCCAGGTGTCGTTATACGGTCGGGGACGGCCGCGCCGCTGGGCATGAGCCGATATCTCACCCCACACGCGCGAGACCTTCGGGGTAGCCGGAAGGACCGGAAGCGATCGCATCCATTGTTCCAGCCGTTCCCGGCGAGGACGTGCCCACGAGCGCAGATGCATCCACTTGTTCAACTCAGCCAGCGTCACGAACGTGATCGCCGGGCGGGAGCCAGCGAGCCTGCCTGCAAGCCGCGGCGAAAGGTTTCGCTTGAACATGCCTGACGCGACATCCGTGTCGAGCACGATTTCCAAAGCCACTAAGCCAGGTTAGCCTTCCGCTCTGCGGCCACCCACTCTTGGAACTCGTGCAGCTCGTCGTCGGACTCGAAGATGCCCTCGCAAGCCCAGTCATCGACTGACCGGATCGGCTGCACATCCTTCTCAGCGAACAGCGCGTCCCGTAGAGCCGGACCATCCAGTCCCTCGTGCGCCGGCTGCTCCGCACTGCTGGCTGTCACGATTCATCTCCCTAGGGTTGGTCACGCCTTAGCGGTGCTCGTGCACCGAGCTGCACTGTTCACTAGGCAACACTGTTCACTAGTGACATCGTACCCCGACCAGGGTAAACCTGGCGGCGTTACCAAGGTGTGACCAACGGGAGCTCTCGTGTTCAGAGTTTCTTGCTTGTTCAAGGTGGCCCTCCGGGGCTGCGGGTAAAGAAGATGTCCTCGCCGGACGTGCAGGTTTCCGAGATGGCAGGCAGGGAGCATCGGTTGTGTCCGCGGGTGATCTGCCGCCGTCCCGACGATCCCCTAAGAGCTATCCACGCTGTGTCAAAGGGCGACTCGCAGAAGCACGCTCGGCCGGGGGTCCCTTGACGCAACGTAATCGGGCTACGCCGGGTCGACGAGATGGCCGAGAGGCCACTCAATTTCAGGTTGAGAAAGTAGCACTACGTGTTCAAGGAGGGGTGTTCTGTGACTTTCGGTAGCTGAAAGCACATGGATACGTCGAATCGCAAGCGGACCCTTAGGCGTGTCATGTGATTTAGGTCACATGCTCTGCCGTGTGATGTAACCAGAAAAATACAGATTTTGCCCAGGATTCTGCCTATAGTTTCTTCATGAGCCAAGGAAGGCGGTGACTCATGAAGATCGACACGAACGACCTCATCAGTGTAAGTGACGCAAACAAGCAGGGTGTCTCGAAGCTGGTGGCAGAGGCCAGCGAGGGCCGGGATCTCGTGCTGATCAAGAACAACAAGCCTGCCGCGGTGATCGTGGGCATTCACAAGATCGAGCGCCTGCAGCGCGTCGATGAGATCGAGGATGACATCAAGCTGATGACTCTCGCTCTCGTCAGAGCTGCGACCGACAGCGGTCGGCGCGTAACTCTTGAAGACGCTGCAGCCAAGTTTGGCATTGATCTTGATGAGCTTGACGACGACGAGGACGACGAGGACGACAGCAACGAGGGTCAAAGGGATTAACCGACATGGCTCGAGTGCTGCTACTGCCAGAGGCTGAAGACGACATCGCTGAGCTGGACAGGCCAACTCAAGTCCTCGTCTTCAAGGCGCTGAAGAAGCTGCAAACGAGTCCCGAGCAGCGCGGAGCCCCTCTGGGCTCATCGCTGACGACGTTCCGGAAGCTGTATGTAAACAACCGGCAGTACCGCGTTGTCTACAGAGTCGATGAGGATGGCACCGTGGCGGTTGTTTGGGTCGTGGCGTCACGGGTGGATGCTGCTTGTTACGACTTGGCCACAGCGAGGCTCGCGCTCTATGGAGGTGGGCAATCATCCGCCGCGCTACACAGCCTCGTTGAGCAGGTCTTCGGACCAGGTCAGCCCTAGTGCTCTTTGCCAGTAATCACTAAGGACAGGGGTTCGAATCCCTTCGGGCGCACTGTCTGGTCGAGACAGTAATCAACAGTCCGGAAGCTTTAGCTTCCGGACTGTTGTGCATTTACGCCTTCTTCAGCCGATCCAGCACCGCCCGGATCTGGGTTTGCCCGATCGCCGACAGTTCGTCCGTCTTCAGCGGCTCCTCGCCTCGCGCCCGGTGGACCGCCACCTGGATCTCCACCGAGACATTGCTGTCCTGCACCCCGACGATGTAGCTCGCGCCGGGCCCCGGCTCGGTGACCGCGGCCGCGCGCCAGTAGTTGCGGGTGCCGAGTCCGTTGATCGTGCCGGTGGTCCAGCCCGGTCGCGGGCCGGTGTTCCAGCGGTCGAACTCTGGTGGCTTGTCCGCGGAGGCGAATTCGGCCTCGACGCTGATTCCGGCCTCGTTCGTGGTGACGCTGTCCGTCGGGGAGATGCTGGTGTAGCGGAGGGTGCACGTCAGGCCGCCGCCGTAGCCGCCGTCTGGCTGGTTTTCCCGGTGGACTGGCGGGGTTGGGGTGGAGGACCACTTCGCCAGCGGTTTGGGGTCGAGCAGGTCGCAGGCGTTGGAGATCGCGCTCATCGAGTACTTGCCTGATGGCGCGACGGGCGAGGCGGTGGTGGACGGGGCTTGGCTCGGGGTCGGTTGGGGTTTGGCTTCGGACGAGGAGCCGCCGCTGACGGACAGGCCGATCGCGATTCCGGCGCCGAGGACCACGACCAGGCCGACCACTCCGGCCACGATCAGTCCGGTCTTGGGGCCGGGCGGTTTCGGGGAGGGTAGCCGTAGCCTGGGAACGGTTGTCCGGCAACGGGATTGTGGGGATCAGTCATTAGTTCCCTTTCAGCCCGTTCAGCGCCTTCCGCGCCTGTGCTTCGGCGATCGGCTGGACTTCCTCGCGGTGCACCTGGGCGACGTCCCGGCTGCGGCTGAAGTTGAGCCGGACGCGGACCGAGACGTCGCCGTCCAGTACACAGAGGACGTAGCGCGTGTTCGCGACCAGTTCGCCAAACACCTCGGAATGCCAGTAGCCCTGGGTGCCGATGCCGGTGATCTGGCCGGACGCCTTGCCTTCACCGGTTTTGGCGAGGTCGCCGCGTTTCCAGCTCTCGTAGGAGGACGGTGCGGTTCCCTCGGTGAAGCGGGCGTCCAGGATGACTTCGGCGGAGTCCAGGGTATTTCCGCTGGTGTAGCGGATCTCGCAGCTCAGGCTGCCGGGGCTGGTCTTGCTCGGGCGGATTTCCTCGTGCTTGGGCTCGCCCTTCGGCGTGGGTGACCACTTCCGCAGCGGGGTGGGATCGACGAGATCGCAGGCATTGCCGACGTTGTTCATCGAGTACCGGGGCGCGGCGGCTGGCTCCGGCGGACGCTCGGCGGGTTGCCCGGCCACGACACCGACGGCGATCCCGGTGCCCAGCACGACCACCAGCGCGGCGATTCCGCCCACGATCCAGCCGGTACGGCGGGGTTTGGCGGGCGGTGGGTATCCGTAACCTGGTGGCGCGTTGAAGGGGCCCGGAACACGCCCGTTGCCGGATTCGGTCATCCCCAGCCAGCCCTCCACCCAGGTGAACCGGGCACCGTGACCTGGTTCCGCCCGACTATATCTATCCGCTTCCGTCGAGGCGAGACACTGAAACAGCCCGAATGCAACGCTGTCGGAGCGTCCGGGGACATGGGGTTGTGGCGACAGTTGCGGATCAAGGGCGGGGGTGGGGGATGGCGGACGCCTCGGATCCTCCCGGTGGCGACCAGGAGCTGTGGGCGCGTGCCGCGAAGGGAGACGTCGCGGCGTTCGGGCAGTTGTTCGACCGCCACGCCGGCGCGGTGTGGAACTACGCCTACCGGCTGACGGGTTCCTGGGCCACCGCGGAGGATCTGGCCTCGCTGACCTTCCTCACCGCGTGGCGGCGGCTCGGCGAGGTGACTCTGGTGAACGACAGCGCCCGGCCGTGGCTGTACACCGTGACCGCCAACCTGGCTCGTCGGGAACAGCGTCGCCTCGGTCGTTTCGCAGCTGTGCTGACGCGGCTGCCGCGCAACAACGTCGTACGCGATCATGCCGAGGACGTTGCTGGTCAGATTGACGCCGACCGGCGGTTGAAGGCGGTGCTGGACGCGGTCGCCAAGCTCCCGCGTGCGGAGCGGCGGGCGGTTGAGCTGTGCTTGCTGGGCGAGTTGTCCACTGCGGAGGCTTCGGCGGTTCTCGGGATCGCCGAACCGAGCGTGCGGGCGCGGATCTCGCGGGCACGCAGCCGGTTGCGGGGACTGTTGCGGGACAGCGACGTGCTGACCTCGGAGGAGCAGTGATGGACGACTTCAGCCTGCCGCCCGAGCGGCCGATGCCGGACATTCTCAAGGAATCGATGTGGCACCGGCTGGTGCCGCAGCTGCACGGACGGCGCCGTCGGAGGCGAGGCCGTCCGTTCGTGGTCGCCGGGGCGGTCGGTGCGTTCGCGTTGAGCGCGGTGCTGGTGTTCGCGACGACGACGTACGACGCGAGTCCGGAGATGACGGTGATTCCGGCCGGAGCCGCGCCGAGCCCGTTGGACGGGCAACGGCTCAAGGACTGTCTCGCCAGCGTCCGTGACATGGGACTCGAACCGCCCGATCCGCGAGCGTGGCGGCCCGCGATCAGGGTGGACGAAACGCCTTCGCACTCGGGGTACCTCGTCATCCGCACCAGCGAGGCGGCGGGGCTCTGCCTTCTGCCCTCGAGTACGAGCATTTTCGTCCCTGGCAAAAGCGCGCAGCTCGCGGAATACAACCAAGCCACCTTGGCCGGAAAGCAGGACGGCTACCCCAGTCTCAGCCCGGCGCACCCCGTGCAGGACATCGGCGGCGGTGGCAACGTCCGGCTGGGGATCGCCCGTGCCGACGTGGCCGCGGTGTTCTTGATCGGGCCGGACGGCGCGCTGTTCCCCGCCGCGCTGCGGGACGGCACGTACGCCGTTGAAATCCCCGACAACGTCCGGGTGGACAACTCGCTCCGGGTGAAAGTGGTCTTGGAAGACGGAAGCAGCATGGAAGTGCCGTCTAAATAGTATTTCTTGGGGGACTTGAATTATGACGACTGGTTTGACGATGCCGAAAACAGGTCGTGCGCGGCCGGTTTCCCGGCGTTATCGGCTGGATTGGCTGCTGGTCGGCGTGGTGGCCGCTTCGATCGTGCTGTTTCTCGTGGTGCGAAGACATCTGATCGACGACACGTACATCACGTTGAGCTATGCGCGGAATCTGGCCTTCCACGGAAATTGGGGACTGCTGGCGGACGGCACGGCGAACACCGCGACCTCGCCGTTGAACGTGCTTTCCCTTGCGGCGTTGACCTTCGTGGTGCGAGACGCGGTGCTCGCGGCTGGCGTGCTGTATGTGGTCTGCCAGGTATTGCTGGTGCTCGCGCTGCGCAGGCTCGGTGCCGCTGCCGGATTGCCCCGGTGGTTTCCGGCGCTCACGATCGCCGCGGTGACGGTGAATCCGCTGCTGATTTCTTCGATCGGACTAGAGGTCGAACTCGGTGCGGCGGCGGTGGCCTGGCTGCTGGTCTTTTCGGTCGAACGGAATCCTTTCGCATTCGGCCTTGCCGCGGGTGCGGTCATTGTGGTCCGGGTTGATCTGCTGATCTTCGTGGTGATGATTTTCCTCGCCCGCCAACGGTTCTGGGTCCAAGGCTGGCGAAGCGTGCAGGGCGCGGCGCTGGTGGCGGTGCCGTGGTTCGCGTTCAGCTGGGTAGTCCTCGGCGCGGCGGTTCCGGACACCTTGGTCATCAAGACTTTGCAGGGAGCGCAACGGGCTTGGGGACAGTGGGAGTTCGGCAACGGGATCGAGTTGTACTGGCAGCACATGCCGGAACAGGTCGTGCTGGCGTTCTTGCCAGTGGCGCTGGCGCTTCCGGCCGGGCTGGTCCTCGTGCTGCGCGGTCCCGCGGCCCGGCGAAAACTGCTCCCATTCGCAGTGCTCGCCATGGCCGGTGCGGGGTACAGCCTGGCATATGTTTCGCTGAAAGTGCCGCCGTACCACTGGTATTACGGTCCCGGCATCGTCGCGGCGACGGTTTTCGTCTGCGCGGTAGCGGCCGGTTCCGTCCGCCGGATCGAGCGGGTGACGGGGATGGCGATCGTCGTGGTTTTGGTCGGGGCCAGCGTTGTCGGTTATGCCGCGGCTGGGCTGCCGCGTGATTTCGCGCCGTTCACGTCGAACTACACGTCGAGCGCGCAGTACGCCGAGATCGGCCGCGAAGTAGGACGGCTGGCGGGCGGCAGAACGGTGGCCAGCGACGGGGAAATCGGCGTGCTGGCCTACACCTGCGACTGCGCGGTCATCGACGTGTTCTCCGACCGGGGCCGGATGCCCGAGGCGATCGCCGAACTGGAAAGCCGGAAGGGCCGCCTGTCGCGCGGGTTGCTCCGGGTAAACTTCGCGTTCTTCGACTACGACCTGCGCCCGCGCGAGCTTGACCTCGCGTTGCGCCGGGTGTGGGGTCCGCCGCCGCCGGATTACCTTGCGCACTGGAGTATTTCCGCGCCGCTGTACGGGCGTGCGGAGCTGTACCTGGTGAACGCGAGGCTAAACTCCGGCCATGGCTGACGCGAATCCCGTACGTGGTGAACGGCTCGACGGGGCCGCCCAGGAAGCCGCTGCGGTGCGGGGCGAGGTTTTCGACCTCGACTGGCCGGAGCCGCACCGGAAATGGGTCGCGACAGTCGACGACACTCCGGCCGGCGGGGTCTACTGGCTGGGACATCGGACGGACGAGGGCGACCGGGCAGCGTACGGAGTGGACTTCACCGCGCCGCTGACGGTCGCGCAGTTGCATCGGCTGCCGATCTGGCAGCTGCCGCAGCCAGCGGCGATACCCCCGGACCTCCAACAGTTCCTCGCCTGAGACACCTGTCGTTCACCTGCGCTGCTTAAGGTCGGCCGCATGTTGCGGGACGTGCGGGAGTACATCGATCGGCTGGAGATCGACGGGCATTCGGTCGGCGAGGATCACGATGACGATCCCGTGCTGATCGACGCGTTCGGCAAGGCGGTCGACACCTGGCGGGAGAACTATCCGTACGCCGAGCGCATGCCGCGCGAGGAGTACGACGAGACCAAGTACCTGCTGCAGGTCGAGTTGCTGAAGCTGCAGAACTCGATCAGCGAGACCGGCAGCCGGCACGTCATTCTCTTTGAGGGCCGCGACGCCGCGGGCAAGGGCGGCACCATCAAGCGGTTCATGGAACACCTCAACCCGCGGCACGCGAGGACCGTCGCGCTGGCCAAGCCCAGTGACCGGGAAATGCATCAGTGGTATTTCCAGCGCTACGTCCAGCATTTGCCGACCGCGGGCGAGATGGTGTTGTTCGACCGGTCCTGGTACAACCGGGCCGGGGTTGAGCAGGTGATGGGGTTTTGCTCGCCGGACCAGTATGAGCAGTTTATGCGTCAAGTGCCGCTGTTCGAGGAAATGCTGGTGGAGAGCGGGATTACGGTCACGAAGTTCTGGTTTTCGGTGACTCAGGCCGAACAGCGCACCCGCTTCATCATCCGGCAGGTCGACCCGGTGCGGCAATGGAAACTGTCCCCGATGGACCTGCAGTCGCTCGACAAATGGGACGACTACACCGCGGCCAAGGAGGCGATGTTCCTCCGCACGGACAACGATCTCGCGCCGTGGATCACGATCAAGAGCAACGACAAGAAACGTGCCCGGATCAACGCGATGCGTTACTTCCTGTCCCGCTTCGACTATGAGGGCAAAGACGCGACAGTGGTCGGGGAGCCGGATCCGTTGATCGTGAAACGCGGGCGGGACGCGGTCGGCGACTGAGTCAGTCCAGTACGTCGGGTTCCTCCTCGACGATCAGGTCCTCCAGGAGCCGGAAGTTGTTGCGGGCCATGTTCGCGCTGCCGAATTGCCGGGCGGCGAGGGTGGCTTCTTCGGCGGTCATCACGCGCGGGGTGCCGGCGGCTTCGGCGAGGAGTTGCATTTGGCAGGCGCGTTCCATCGTGATGAACCACCACGCCGCCTCGGCGACGCTGCGTCCGACGGTCAGTAATCCGTGGTGGCGAAGGATTGCCGCACGTTTCGACCCGAGCCGGGCGGCGATGCGGACGCCCTCGTCGCGTTCCAGGACCAGGCCTTTGTACTCGTCGAAAAGCACGTGATTTTCGTAGAACGCACAGGATTCCTGGATGATCGGGTCCAGCAGCCGGTTCAACGCTGACCAGGCGCGGCCGTGGATCGTGTGTGCGTGCGCGACGGCGACGACGTCCTCGCGTGCCTCGTGAATGGTCGAGTGGATGGCGAAGGCGGCCTTGTTCGTGCGCCGTGTTCCTTCGACCACTTTTCCGTTCTCGTCAAGGAGAAGCAGGTCGCTGACCTTGATCCGGGAGAAGTGCACCGCGTACGGGTTGACCCAGAACCGGTTCGGGAACTCCGGGTCGCGCGCGGTGAGGTGCCCGGCGATGCCCTCGTCGAAGCCGTACCTGGCGAACAGGCGGAAGGCGACGGCGAGCTGGCGTTTGCGCTGCGCGCGTTCGGCGGCGACGGAATCCAGCTGCTCAGGAAGGGTGTCGAGGTCGAGTTCGGCTACCGGGGCGTCGGTCATCAGCATCTCCCAATGTTGCCTGTCTGGCAAACAGGGTGCCTCTGAGGCACGTCGGGAGTCAAGCGATCACGACGAGGACTTCCGCGTCCGGCGCGCCGCGCAGGGTGTGTTCGGTGGTGCCGGGGAACTGCGCGGAGTCGCCAGGCGCAAGCAAGTGGGTTTCCCCGGCCAAGGTCAGTTCGAGCTGGCCGCTGACGACGTGCAGCCACTCTTCGCCGCGGTGCCGGGTCGGACGCGGCGGGACGGATTTGTCGCGCAGCGTCACCAAGGTCGCCTCAACCGAAGACGACGGCGGCGACAGATGGGTCAAGGACGCGCCGCGAGTGCCGTACGTGACGGCGTCCTCGCGCTTCACGATCGGCGAGCTGCGTTCTCCGGAACCGGCGAGGTCGGCGACGCTGACGTCCAGCACTCGGGCAAGAACGACGAGTGTGCCGAGGCTGGGCACCCGCTGGCCGCTCTCGACCCGCGACAGGTAGCCAGGCGTGATGTCCGCGGCGGCGGCGACCTTGTCCAAGGTCAGCCCGCGTTCCAGGCGAAGCTCGCGCAGACGTCGCGCGATCCGCTGCTCGGCTTCTTCTGCCTCCCGGCTCATCCCCACACTGTAAGCGGGCTCAGCCGGCGAGGAACTCCAACCGGTTGCCGACCGGGTCGAAGGTGTGGAACCGCCGCCGTCCCGGGATTTCCGCGGGATCGGCCCAGGTCACTGACCCGCCGGCGGCCTCGATCGCGGCGGCGACGGTGTCCACGTCGACCACGAACGCCGGATGCGCCTTGAGCGCTGGCCGGAAATCCGCCTCGACGCCGACATGCAGTTCACCGTCCGGGCCGCCAAGGCCGGGGACGCGGAACCAGCATCCGCCGCGTGCCGCCAGCAGCGGCGGTTTCGGCAGTTCCGGCCAGCCGAGCACGCCGGTGTAGAACGCGCGTTCGTCGTCCTCCGCGCCCGCTGGGCAGGCGACCTGCACGTGATGGATCATGCCCCGAACCTACGCCAGCTCAGCGGGTTTCGGCTCCGGGAAAGCGTAGAACCGCACCGCCAGCTGACGTCCGTCGTCCGGGCCGGAGTCCCGCGCGGCGTAGCGGTGCACCAGTTCCAGATACTCCGCTTCGAACTCCTTCAAGTCCTTGTAGCTCAACCGCATGCCCGCGCGGCTCCCGGCGGTCCAGCCGTCGAAGGTGTCGCGTCGCTCGGCGGCCCAGGCCATCAACCGGACCTCTCGGTCGTACTTCGCGTCCAGGTAGGCGGCCAGCACGGGCCGGTCGGCCTCGGGGAAGTCCTCTGGCTTCGCTTCGTTCGTGCTCTGCGGGACGGAGTGCCAGCGGCCGTCGCGGTGGCGTCGCGTGTAGCCAGCGTGGGTGAGGGTCAGCAGCGCGGCAGGGACGTCGACCGTCGGGACCTGCGCGCGCAGTTCGGCCGAAGTGGCGGGCATGAGCCGGAGTAACCGCTGGTAGTTCGGGTTTGTGTGTACCGCGATGTCGCGCATGGTCAACGGCCGCGGCCGCGCTTTGCCCGCGAGCAGGGCACGGGCGCGCAGCAGCAGGAACACGGCGATCGGCACCTCCGCGAGCAGCGCGGTGCCGAGGCTGGCCCACTGGTCGGGGCCGCCCCAGTCGAGGACGACGTCGAACCACGCGTCGCAGCACAGCAGCGCGGCCGTCGCGGCCAGCATCGGCACCGAGGCGCGGCTGCGGCGGATCCCGAGCAGCACGGACGCGGCGAAACACAGCAGCAGGACGATGTCGAAACCGACCCAGGCGACCCGCCATTGGCTCGTGTCGAAGTGCTCGGGCAGGGTCAGCCCGAGGTAGACGGTCCACGGCACCAGGAAAACCGCGATACCGGCGAGGATGGCGAGAAGCACGCGTCGGAACACTCGATCGACGCTAGCCGCGCCGGTACCGGGGAACATCCGGGAAGATCCCGGAGATCGACCCCGAGAATCTGTCTACTGTGGACGGTCGGCGGCGAGGGCCTGCCAGTGGTCGGCCTCGGCGGTCGCGCCGCGGGCGCGCAGCATCCGGGTCAGGCTCAGCATCCCCTGCACGTCGCCGGTCTCGGCGGCGACCCGGAAGCAGCGTTCGGCCTGTGCCAGGTCGGCGCGAGCTTCGGCGAGATGCCCCAGGTTGGTGAGCGCGGGGATGCTGCCGTGCTCGGCGGCCTTGCGATACCAAGCCGCGGCCTCGCCGTCGTCGCGGCGGTTGCGGGCGAGGACGCCGAGGTTGGTCATCGCCGCCGCGTCGCCCGCCTCAGCGGCTTCGAGGTACCAGTTCTCCGCCTCTTCGAGGTCACCCCGGCGATGCAGCAACAGCCCCAGCCGCACCTTCGCCTCGACATTCCCGCCCTTCGCGCCGCGACGGAACCACCGCTCGGCGTCGCCCTCCCGGTCGGCCCGTTCCGCTTGGCGGCCCAGCAGGCAGGTCGCGGAGAGTTCGCCCGCGTCCACCGCGGCTCGCCACCAGTGCGCCATCTCGTCTTGCGCGCCGAGTTCTCGCAGGACAACGCCGAGGTCCAGCATCGCCGCCGGGTTGCCGTCCTCGGCGGCGTGGCGGCACCAGCCCTCCGCGTCGGCGTACCGGCCGTCTTCGACGAGCAGGTGGCCGAGCAGCCCGGCCGCTTCCGTCGCGCCGGCCTCGAACGCGGCGGCATACCAGTGTTCGGCCTCATTGAGATGACCCTGGTTTTCGCAGGTGCGGGCGTATCCGAGCATCCCGTGCGGCTCGCCGGCCTGCGCGGCTTCGTGGTACCAGCGGGCGGCCTCGTCGTCGGCACCGCGCTCGGCGAGCAGGTGGGCGAGCGCGGTCATCGCGACCCGGTCACCGCCGGCCGCGGCCCGGCGATACCACTCCTCGGCCTCCGCCGAATCGCCGCGTTCGCGCAGGTCAGCAGCGACGCGCGTCATCGCGACGATGTTGCCGCCCTCCGCCGCCTTCCGGCGCAGGTAGTCGTCGACGCGCGTGTTCCACTTCCGCAGCCGCCCGGGCATTCTGGACCCGCTCCCTTCCGGCTCCCCACTCAAGTAGTCGTTCGCGGCGGCGTGGACGTGACACCTTCTTCAGGGTTATCCACCCCCGCTGATCTGCGCTTTTTCGTTGCCGGGCAACAACTGGTCCGACGTGGTCCTTGCCACGCCTCCGGCGCTGCCGAGAGTGTCTGCGCGATTACCGGCCCGGCGACAGGCATACTCCGGCTCCCCGAACTCCCCGCCCGAGAGGATCCAGCGCACCATGGCCCGGCCGTTCCCCACCAAGCGCACCGTGCTGCTCGCGGTCGTGCTGCTCATCGCTGTCGTCGGGTTTTGGTACGGCCAGCGCGAAGTCGGCGACACCCAGTCCGAAGCGGCACCGGCGTCCGCCGCCGACGCGACGAAGCAGCTGTCCGAGCTGAAGATCGGCGCGCGCGGCACGATGACCGGCTATTCGCGCGACAAGTTCAAGCACTGGGACAGCCAGGGCGAAAGCTGCGACACCCGCGAGACCGTCCTCAAGCGCGCGGGCAAGGACGTCAAAGCTGGCAGCGACTGCAAGCCGACGTCGGGTACGTGGGTCAGCGTCTACGACGGCGAGACCTGGACCAAGCCGGGCCAGCTCGACATCGACCACATGGTCCCGCTCGGCCAGGCCTGGGTGAGCGGTGCGCGCGACTGGACGCAGGAGAAGCGCGAGCAGTTCGCGAACGACCTCACGCGGCCGCAGCTGTTCGCCGTGACGGCGAGCGTGAACCGGCAGAAGAGCGACAAGGCTCCGGACGAGTGGAAGCCGCCGCTGGTGTCGTTCTGGTGCACGTACGCGACCGACTGGGTCACCGTGAAGCACTACTACGGGCTGACGATCACGGACATGGAGAAGAACGCGCTGCAGGACATGCTGAAGCGCTGCCCAGCGTGACAAGCTGGGCACTATGGCGACATTCGCACTGATCCACGGGGGCGGCGGCAGCGGCTGGGACTGGCATCTGGTCGCCGCCCGGCTGAAGGCGGCCGGGCACGACGTCGTGGCCCCAGACCTGCCGATCGAGAACCCGCAGGCCACGCTGGCCGACTTCACCGACACCGTCGTCTCGGCGCTTGGCGACGCGTCGGATGTCGTCGTGGCCGGCCATTCCTACGGCGGGTTCACCGCGCCGCTCGTGGCGGAACGGGTCAACGCGCGGCTGCTCGTGTTCGTCGCCGGGATGGTGCCCGCGCCGGGCGAGGCTCCGGGGGAGTGGTGGGGCAACGTCGGCTTCGAATCGGCCGAGGGGCTGAGCACCGCCGAACAGTTCATGGCGGACGTTCCGGCCGACCTGGCGGAGGAGAACGAGCGCCGCGGCCGCGAACCGAACAGCGGCGAGTACAGCCTTCCGTGGCCGGGCGAGCGGCTGCCGGACGTGCCGACAAAGGTGCTGATCTTCCGCGACGACCGGTTCTTCGCCGCCGATCTGCTGCGCCGCGTCGCGCGCGAGCGGCTGGGAGTGGACGCGGACGAGATGCCCGGATCGCATCTCGCGCTGCTGAGCCGTCCGGACGAACTGGCTGACCGCCTGATGGCCTATTACGCGACAGTGGCTGGCTAACCAGGCGCTGTCCCAGTTGCGACATGTCACAACCGCGACACCGCGAGGTAGTGACGTGAACCCCGGCTCGCCCCGAATCTGGTGCGATGACGTGGAGATCACGAGCCATCACTCTCGGCTGCACGGGCGCACTGGTCGCGACACTCGGCCAGGCGGTGCCCGCGGCGGCCGAGCCCGCGAGCGGTTCACCGGCATCCGGTCCCGGTGAGCGGCACACGGTCACCCTGCTCACCGGTGACGTCGTGCAAGTCGAAAGCGTCCAAGGCGGACGGCAGATCGCGACCGTCCGGCCCGGCAAGGGACGGGAGAACATCCGCTTCACGCAGTCCGAAGTGGACGGCAAGCTGACGGTCACCCCGGCCGACGCCTTGTCGCTGGTGGCGGACAAACGCCTCGACAAAGCGCTGTTCAACATCACCGACCTGATCGCGCAGGGGTACACCGACGAGGCGACTCCCACGGTGCCGCTGATCGCGCACTACGCCAAGGGTGTCTCGGTCGCGTCTGTGCCGACGCTCGCTGCCACCACGCAGGGCGCGGCACTGCCGAGTGTGAACGGCCGTGCGGTGCGCGAAGACAAGAAGCGCGCCGGCGAGTTCTGGCAGTCCTTCACCGGTCCGCACGCGGCTTCCGGTGCGGTGGAACGGATTACGCTGGACCGCAAGGTGCACGCGTCGCTCGACCGCAGTGTCCCGCAGATCGGGGCGCCGGACGCGTGGGCGGCCGGGTTCGACGGGGCCGGCGTCGCCGTGGCCGTGCTCGACACCGGCTACGACCCCAACCATCCGGACCTCGCGGGCAAGGTCGCGAAGTCGGCGAACTTCTCGACCAGCCCGGACGTCGTCGACCGGTTCGGCCACGGCACACACGTCGCGGCGACCATCGCGGGCAGCGGCGCGGCGGCGGGCGGCACGCGCAAGGGCGCGGCCCCCGGTGCGAAGCTGTACGTCGGCAAGGTGCTCGGCGACGACGGCACCGCCTCGTCTTCCGAAGTCCTGCAAGGGATGGAGTGGGCCGCGAACTCCGGTGCCAAGGTCATCAACATGAGCCTTGGCGGCGGCGCGACGGACGGCACGGACGATCTCAGTGTCGGCCTCAACGAACTCACCGCCCGCACTGGCGCGCTGTTCGTGGTCGCCGCGGGCAACGACGGCCAGGACGGCGCGTCGACCATCGGCACGCCGGGCACTGCGGATTCCGCGCTGACCGTCGGCGCGGTGGACCGCAAGGACGAGCTGGCCCCGTTCTCCAGCATGGGCCCGCGGCTCGGCGACCAGGCCGTGAAGCCGGACATCACCGCGCCTGGCGTGGGAATTGTCGCCGCGCGTGCGGCCGGTACGTCGCTCGGTGAAGTGGTGGACCAGTACTACACCGCGGCATCCGGCACGTCGATGGCGACGCCGCATGTCGCTGGCGCGGCAGCGATTCTGGCGCAGCGATATCCACAATGGACCGCGCAGCAGCTCAAGGACGGCTTGGCCAGTACGTCGAAGCCTTCCGCAGGGCTCAACGCCTTCCAGCAGGGCGGCGGACGGGTGGACGTCGCGGCCGCGGCAGTGCGTCCCGGAGTTTTCGCGACCGGCACGATGAACCTCGGCCCGATCACCAACGACAGCGGTCCGGTGCGCAAGGAAATCACCTACACCAACACGACTTTCGCGCCGGTCACCATCACGCCGAAGCTCGACCTGCGGCGCGGCGACGGTGCTACGCCGGGCGATGCGGTGAAGCTGGATAAGTCCACTGTGGAGGTTCCGGCTAACGGGACCGCGACGGTGGCGATCACCGTCGATTCGGCCGCGCTGGTGCCGGGCAATTACACCGGCAGCGTTCTCGTCGGCGCGGTGCACACGACGGTCGGGCTGGTGAAGGAACCGCCGAAGCACAAGGTGACCGTCACCGGCATCGGCCGCGACGGCAAGGCGTACCCGATGGACATCCAGATCTTCGGCGACGACATGCGGTACGACATCGTCCGGGACATGGTCAGCGACCACCCGTTCGTCACCGAACTTCCGGAGGGCACCTACTACGCCCGCGCGATGTTCCACACCGGACTGGCTCCGGACGAGGAACTCGCGATCGTGCTCAAGCCCGAGTTCTCCCTGACCGGGGACCTAAACCTGGTGATGGACGCGCGGAACGCGGTGCCGGTGGAGATCAAGACGCCGCGGCCGTCGACGCTGGAAAACATCATCAGCAGCTACGCGCACCGCGAATTCGGCTCGCGCAAGATCTCGAACTACGTCATGGAATTCCCCGGCGTCCGGCACATCTACGTGACGCCGACGGAGAAGGTGAAGAACGGGACCTTCGAATTCGGCACCCGGTGGCAGCTCACCGCGCCGATGCTGACCGCGCGCACAGTGCCGTGGCTCGATCTCAAGACTGAACTGTTCTACTACGCGTCGTCCCCGACGATTTCCGGGTTCAAGTGGCTGGACGTCGTTCCGGTCGACGGCAACAAACCGGAGCAATATGCCAGGGCGCGCGGGAGAATCGCGTTGGTGACGCCGGCCAAGGACGGCACCGACCTCGATGCCGCGACTAAGCTGGCCGCCGCCGCGGGAGCCGCGATGGTGATGGTCGTCAGCCTGCCCGACGAGCACACGTACGCACACTGGCAGCCGCGCGGCAACCGGCTGCCGATTCCCGCCGTGCGGATCACGAACGACCAGGGCATGAAGCTGGCCAAGCGGGCCGCGCTCGGTTTCACCAGCATGGTTTTGGAGGGCACGCCGGTGAGCCCGTACCTGTACGACATCATGCAGGTGACGCACGACCAGATTCCGCAGAAAATCGTCTACCAGGTCAACGAGCGCAACAGCGCGACAGTCACCGCGAATTACCGCGCGACCGGCAAGGACGAATGGCTTTCCGAACAGCGCTTCGGCTGGCGTCCGTGGGAAAAGACCGCGATCAACCAGTATCAGCGGTATGCGCACACCGGAACGGTACGCGAGGAAATCGTCTCGACGGACGAAACGATCTGGCAGCACCGAGTGAACAACAAGCTCAGCTGGGACACGTTCCAGCCGCTGGCAGTCGGCATGCTCGAAAAGCCGCACACGCTCAACTCCGGACAGCGGTCGACGGAAACCTGGTACGCGCCAGTGGTCCGGCCGGCGATCCCGCGCGGGGCCGGACTGGAAACCTCGCGCACCGGCGACACTTTCGCCTTCCGTATCCCGGAGTTCGTCGACCCGGAAGCCTCGCACTACGCGTTTTCCGAGGCGGGCTTGGGCGAGGAACCGGACGAGGTGAGCGCGAAGCTTTACCAGGACGGAAAACTCGTCAAGGAAGGCCCGGCGGCGTGGGGCAAGTTCCCGGCTTCGGCGGACCCGGCGAAGTACCGGCTCGACCTGTCGCTGACCAAGTCCACTCCGGACTGGGCCTACGGCACGCACACCGAAACGTCGTGGACCTTCGGGTCGAAGCGGCCCGCCAGAAGGCAAAACGGACCTGCTTCCGTTGCTGCAGGTGGATTACGGCGTGCAAACCGACCTGACGCAGAAGACGCGGGCGGGACGTTCGCTGCCGGTCGAGTTCACCGTCCGCAACCAGGACGGTATGGCCGCGCCGAAGAATGCGCAGCTGACCGTCGAAGTGTCCTATGACGACGGTCGCACGTGGACGAACGTCAAGCGGATGGACAGCATCGGCGACGGCCGCTTCCGCGCCGTGGTCGACCATCCGCGGCTGGACCGGACCAACGGATTCGTCGCACTGCGCGTGCACGGCTCCGACGGTGACGGGAATGCGGTGCAGCAGACGGTGATCCGCGCCTACGGGCTCTCCTGAGAAAGAGGCAGCCGGATAACCCGCACGGTTATCCGGCTGCCGCGGGCTCGTCGAGCCAGCCCTGCCTGCTGACCTCCCACGCCAGCTGCATCCGGGTCTGCACCTTCATCCGGGACATCAGGTCGTGGATCCGCCGCTGCACGGTCCGCTGGCTCACCGCGAGCCGGGTCGCGATCGCCTTGTCGGTGACCCCCGCGACCAGCAACGACAGCAGATGCCGCTCGTCCCGATCCGGTCCGGTGCCGCCGGGGTCCTGCGGAGTCCCGTCCGCGCGCAGCGGCCACGCGCGTTCCCAATAGCTTTCGAACAACGCGATCAACGCGGCCAGCAGACTGCTCTCGCGGATCAGCGCGGCGGTCGGTTCGCCGGAGCCGTCGAGGTTCTGCACCAGCGGGCACAACGCGATGGTGCCGTCCGCGATCGCCAGCCGCACCGGCACGACGGTGGACGACCGCGCCTCCTCGCCGTGCCGGATCCCGTGCGCGACGTTCTCGATCATGCCGGGCTCCTCCAGCATCGCCCGCTCGTAGACGACCCGGTACCGCACCCCGCGAGCGAGCGCGTCGTACTCGTCGGCGTTCTCGCCGGACGCCATCGCGATGTGCCCGGCCCGGCAGAACCACAGCAGCTCGTGCCGGGCGCCGACCTGGATGTTCGTCAGCTGCTGCCGGATCGCCGCACTGCCGGTGATCACCTCGACCAGCTGCGTCGCGTCCCGTCTTCGCGCCCCGCCGCGGTACTCCTCGGCCATCCGGCTCACCGCGGTGCGCGCCCACTCCAGCGATTCCTGCCCGCGCATCAGCAACGGCCCGAACGCGACGTCCGGCGGCGACGGCGCGTACCGCGGCTCGTCCCCGGCGAGCAGGCTGACCAGTCCCTTGGCGTGCAGCGAACGCAGGATCGCCGACACCTGCGCCTGGCTCAGCCCCAGCTGCTCGGCCACCTGCCGCGGTCCGGCGTCGAACATCCCGACGAGGAGCCGGTAGACCCGCTCCTCGTCCCCAGTCACCCCGATTGCGTCCAGCATTCGGCGAGCGTAAGGCACTGGCAACGGGAGCGAACGAGACAAAACCGGACAGCGCCCGCCGGGGACCAGTCCCGGCGAACCGGACTACAACCGGGCCTCGCACCCCCGAACGAGAGGTTCGACGATGACCGGTGATCCCCCTCCCGCGATGTCCCCCGGCCCGGATGACCAGGCCTTCACCGGCGAACAGCACGCACGGACCAACCCGGACCGGCGGCCCGCGCTGTGGGTCGCCCTCGCGTCCACGGCGGTCTTCATCACCGGGATCGTCTTCTTCCTGCTCCCGGTAACTGCCCTTTATTACCTCGACGACGCCGGAAACCCGACCGGTGTCCGGACGATCTACGGAACGCGAAACGATCAGATGCTGGGACTGCCCGCGAATATCCTCGGTCAGGGCGATCCGCCGACGAGCACCTGGAGCATCCGGATCGGCTGCGGCACCGCACTCGATACCCCGCAGAGTCGACTGGGTGCCCAGGAACACGGCGCGGAAGGCTGTGCGGCGGCCGAACGGCCGCGGATGATCGTGGGCTGGCTAGGCGTCGGACTGGGGCTGCTCGGCGCGGTCGGTGCCGTGGTGCTCGGCCGCCGTCAGCTGAGGGCGAATGCAGCCCAGACGCATTTCCCGCCCTCGGCCGGGTCGTAACCCCAGCGCCGGGACAGCGCGCGCACGAGCTGGAGCCCGCGGCTGCGCGCCGCGGACGGAGTGATCGGTTCCTTCACCTGCGGAATGGCGGCCGAAGTGTCGAAGACCCGCACCATCAGCTCACCGTTGTCGAGGCGGAGTTCGAGCCGGTCCGGCCGGTCTCCGTGCTCGAAGGCGTTGGTGACCAGTTCGGACGTCGCCAGCAGCACGTCGTCGCGCACCTGGGCGGGGACGTCGAGCTGGGCGAGCGCGGCGCGGACCTGTGCTCGCGCGACGGCGGGCGCGGTGACGTCGTCTGGAAGCTCCAGGCGCACGGTGGCGGCGGCCGCCCCGGTGCTCCTGGTTGGCATCCTCGACGTCGTCATGGCCTTCGCACCTCCCGACCGCTTTGCTCGCAAGTGGTATCTACCCAACCGGGCCGAAGCCGAATCAGGTGCCCTCGGTGATGTCCGTCTCGGCCAGTCCGGTACGGAGCTTTTTCAGCGTCGCCGCGAGCAATCGCGACACCTGCATCTGGGAAACCCCGACGCGGCGCGCGATGTCCGACTGGCTCATCCCGGACCCGAAACGCAACGCCACGATCTTGCGTTCGCGTTCGGGCAGGCTGTCCAGCATCGGCCGCAGCGCCTCGCGCAATTCGGCCTGGCCGAGGTTCGCGTCCGGCGCGCCGAAGCGGGTGTGCGCGGAGTTTTCCAGCAGATTGTCCAGCGAGGCCCCGTAACGGCCTTGACCGGCCCGAAGACCCTCGTAGACGTCCTCGATCGGCACCCCGAGATGGCGGGCGATCTCACTGGGCTTCGGCGCGCGGGACAGCCGCACGGTCAGCTCCTCGCGCGCGGCGGAGATCGTCGCGTTGAGTTCCTTGAGCCGCCGTGGCACCCGGACCGACCAGCTGTTGTCGCGGAAGTGGTGCCGCAGTTCGCCGGAAATCGTCGGCACCGCGAAGGCCAGGAAGTCGGTGCCCTGCGCGGGGTCGTAGCGGTCCACCGCGTGGATCAGGCCGACGGTCGCGATCTGCACGAGGTCGTCCATCGCCTCGTCGCGGTTGCGGAATTTCCGGGCGAGATTGCGCGCGAGTTCGAGATGCTCGCGCACCAGCTGGTCCCGGATCTCCTCGCGGCGCGGCGACCGGTCGGGCAGCTCGGTCAGCTCGTGGAACAGTGCTGCCACGTCGGTGGGCTTGTCGCCGCCGGCGGGGTTCGTCACGAGCTGGCCGCCTCGCTCTCCCGGACCAGTTGCACCCGGGAGAGGTACCGGCCGTTCGCCGGGGTCACGGTGCGCCGCGCCGAGGTCGCGAGCGCGGTCAGCAGCTGCCAGGACAGGCCGGTCTCGTCGCCGTGGTCGGCGCGGTCGGAGACAACCGACACAGTGACCTCGATCCGGCCCTCCAGCCAGGAGAACACGCAGGTCAGCTTGCCGTCGGCGGCCGAGGGCAGCAGCATCGAACAGGCCTCGTCCACGGCCATCCGCAGGTCCTCGACCGCGTCGAGGTCGAAGTCCTGGCGCATGGCGATGTCGGCCACGATGGTGCGCAGAGTGGGCACCACGTGCGGGATAGCCGCCGTCCGCACCTCGATGAGCTGTGCGTCCTCGCGCTCGAGCGGGGCGTTCTCCTCCACGTGCTGTCCTCTCTCCGGCGTTGCCTCGCCAGTCTTTCGTGCCCGATCTGCCACATGCCCGGGGGGTGAGCAAACCAAACCCGGGTTTGACCGCCGCGACCGGCGGGCATGTAGCGGTCGAGTGCTGATCCCGGGAAAGGTGGGGACGACATGGCTGACGTGAGCCGACTGCCGAACGTGGTGGCCGAGGAGTGGGAGTGGCAGCTTCGGGGCTCGTGCCGCGGCGCGGACAGCAGCCTGTTCTTCCATACCGACAACGAGCGCGGTTCCGCGCGGGAGCGCAGGGAGTCCCGCGCCAAGGCGATTTGTCACACCTGCCCGGTGCTGGCCCAGTGCCGCAAGCACGCGATGACCGTCGAAGAGCCGTACGGAATCTGGGGCGGGCTCGGCGAGATCGAGCGCCGCGAGCTGTTCATGCGCGAACGGCGAGCGAAGCGCAAGACGGTGTCCGCCTGAGCCGTCCGGCCCCACGACCCGCGCGCCCACCTGCGGTGCGCGGGGTGTTGTGCGTCCGGCGGCGGCCCGCCCGCCGAGGTGTAGCCATGTGCCGACGCGGACTCAGTCACCCACTGGGTTAGGGTTGAGTCTCCAGATGCTTGGGACCGTGACACGGTTGCCGCTTGAGACTACAGGCGCGTACCGGCGCAGGAGCAGCGCCTGACGAGGAGAAACTGCATGCCCGCAGCCGACCAGAACGCCACTCCGCCCGGATTCGGCATCACGCTGGACACCGCGGCCGCCGAGCCGAGGGTGGTGGTCACGGGTGAGCTTGATCTGCTCACCAGCCCGCAGCTGCAGGAAGCTCTTGCCGGGTTGATCGCGGACAAGAATTCCCGTCGCGTCGTGGCCGACCTCACCGGGGTGACCTTCTTCGATTCTTCGGCGCTGAACGTCGTCCTGCACGCCCAGCGCCAAGCTGGCGAACAGAACGTCGAACTCGAGGTCGTGCCGAGCCCGGCGGTCAGCCGGGTGATCGAACTCACCGGCGTGGCCGAACACCTGAGCGTGTCGGAGGAACCCCCGGCCTGATCTCCCGATACGGTCGCGCGGTTCAGACTGTGCCGATCGTTGCTAATCCGGCCACAGTCACGGCCTCATGGCTTCGGCGCGACGGTTACGTGCCGTGCGGGGGTCGGCCTACTTTTGGCCGGATTAGCAAATGGCTCGCGACCTGGGGGACGACCATCATGATGGGGCGCACGCACGCCCTGACCGGCTGGTGCGCGGGGCTCGCCCTGGCACCCGCGGTCGGCGTCGGCACAGTGCACCAAGCGGTGGTCTTCGCGGCCACCACGGCCGGGTTCGCGCTGCTGCCGGACCTGGACCATCCCAGCGCCAGCGCGACCCGCCTGTTCGGGTGGCTCACCGGCGCGCTGTCCTGGCTGCTGCGCCGGGTGTCTGCAGCCGTATACGCGCTGACGAAAGGCCCGCGCGACGAGAAGGTGACCGGGACGCACCGGCACCTTTCCCACACCCTGCTCTTCGCAGTCGCCCTCGGCGCGGCTACCTCCGCCGGCTGTTCCGCTGGCGGAGCCTGGGCCGTCCTAGGCGTGTTGCTGTTCGGCCTGCTGCTCGCCGTCGCCGCGCTGGGCGACTGGCTGTTGCTGCCCTACGGCGGAGCGGTGGCCTGGTGGTACTTCACCGCACCGGATGACCGGGTAGCCCAGTTGGCGGACATCTCGGGCTGGCTCGGCGTAGCCGTCGCGGCCGGCTGTTTCGTGCACTGCCTCGGCGATTCGCTGACCCAGTCGGGATGCCCGTTCCTCTTCCCGCTGCCGATCGCGGGGGAGACCTGGTACGAGATCCGCCCGCCCAAACCCCTGCGGCTGCACACCGGGAAAAAGGTGGAGACCCGGCTGGTGTTCCCGGTGTTCGCGCTGGTGGGGGTGCTGCTGGTGCCCGGGGTGTGGGAGTGGACAGTGTCCACTGTGGAGCATTTGTTCACTCCGTCGGCGGCGCAGACCGCGACTCAGTAGCCCGCCGATACCGCTCCCCAAGAACCCGCAGCGCCGCAACCAGCTCAGGCGGCTCCGTAACCGTGAAATCAACCCCGAGCGACCCGAGATGAACAGCAAGCGTCTCGACGCTGTCCGCCCCCGTATCCAGCACGCACCGGTCCCCATCAACCGGCGTCACAGCGCCAATCGCGGGATTGATCCGCTCCGCAAGCCGCTCCGCGGAAACCTCCACCACGACCCGCGCCCGATACCGCCACGACGCTGACGACGCACCCCGCCGTACCCGGTCGACGGCCTCCTCCGGAAGCGAGCGAGGAACGAACCGCGGTCCACCCGGGGTGCGCAGGCTGATCCGGTCCACCCGGAAGTTCCGCCAGTCGTCGCGTTCGACGTCGAAGCCGACGAGATACCACCGCCGTCCCCAGTTGACCAGCTGATACGGCTCCACGTCCCGGCGGCTCTCGGCTCCGTCGTGGCCCCGGTAGTCGAACCGCACGCGGTCGTGATCGCGGCAGGCGGCGGTGAGCGTGCTGAGGGTGTCCGCGTCCACTCGCGGGCCGGGGTCGTCGCGGGGCACTGCGACGGCGTAGCGCTGGATGGCGTCGACCCGGCGTCGAAGCCGGGAGGGGAGCACCTTTTCCAGCTTGGCCAACGCGCGCAGCGAGGTCTCCTCGACTCCGGTGATCGTGCCTCCGGCGGCGGTGCGCAGCCCGATCGCCACCGCGACCGCTTCCTCGTCGTCGAGCAGCAGCGGCGGCAGCGCGGCACCGGCCCCGAGCCGATAACCGCCCACCGCTCCCCGGGTGCCGTGGACCGGATAGCCGAGGGTGCGCAGGCGTTCCACGTCGTTGCGGATGGTGCGGGCGCTGACCGACAGCCGTTCGGCCAGTTCGGTTCCGGTCCATTCGCGAGGCGTTTGGAGCAGCGAGAGCAGGCGCAGCAGCCGTGCCGAGGTTTCCAGCATTTTTTCAGTATCCCGTGCGAATAGGAACGTAGCTTGCCTAATCCCTTCCTACGGTGAGGCCAGTCCCAGAACAGCACGGAGGAAACACTCATGTATCTCGTCATCGGAGCCACGGCCCACTTCGGACGTCAGGCAGTGGAGGAACTGGCCGCGGCGGGCGTGCCGGTGCGCGCGCTGACCCGTGCGCCGGAGCGGGCCGGGCTCCCAGAAGGCGTCGACGTCGTCAAGGGCGATCTGACCAAGCCGGAAACCCTGCCGCCGGCACTGGCCGGAGTCGAGGCCGCTTTCCTTGTCCTGCAATACGGGATGGACGTCGCCCCGCTGCTGGCCGCCGCGGTCGAGGCCGGGGTGCGCCGGCTGGTACTGCTGTCCTCGGGAGCGGTCGTCCCCGGTGCCGACCAGCAGCCCGACGTGATCGCCCAGTACCACCGCGACGTCGAGCGGGCCGTCGAGGCGACCGGGATCGAGTGGACGTTCCTGCGGCTGCTCTTCCCCGCCATCAACTCGTTGACGTTCGCGATGCAACTCCAGGGCGGCGACCTCGTCCGCGTGCCCTACGCCGAAGCGGCTTTCAGCGCCGTGCACGAGCGGGACGTCGCCGAGACGGCCGCGCGGATCCTGATCGACGGCGGCCACGCCGGACAGGCTTACGACCTGACCGGCCCCGCCTCGCTGACCCAGGCGGAGCAGGTCCGGATCCTCGGCGAGACGCTGGGCCGCCCGCTCGCCGTCGAAGACCTCGATCCGGAACCCGTCCGGGAACAGATGAGCCAGTTCATGGACCCCGCGTTCCTCGCCGCGCTGTTCGACCTCATGGCCGCCACGGTCGGCAAACCCGCGCCAGTCAACGACCTCGTTGAGCAGATCACCGGGCACCCGGCGCGCACCTACGCGCAATGGGCCGCGGATCACCGAGCCGATTTCAGCGGCTGACCGCTTCTTGCGGCACGGGCGGTCCCGAGTAGTCCCGGGAGTGCACGATCCGCCCGTCCCGCACCGTCATCACCATCGCGTAAGTCGACGAATACCGGTTCCCGTCCATCTCCCAGTGCAGGTCGTACTCCACCACCAGCACCTCCGGGTCGGCGGTCTCGTGCACCACGACCCGGTCCGCCTTGGTGATCCGGCGGCGCTCTCCGGCCTGGTGAAAGCGTTTGCGCAGGTCTTCCCGGTCCCTCGTCACCTTCGGCACGCCAGCCGGAGCGAACGGGATCTCGAGCACGACGTCCTCGGAGTACAGGTCGGCGAGATCGTCCCAGCGGTTGTCCACGGCCGCGGCCAGGAAGCGGTCGAACACCGCCTTCGTCCCCATCAACGTGCTGGCCGCGCCGTTGTTCGGGAAGTCGCGGTACCGGGTGATCTCGCCGTCCCGCACGGTTAGCAATCCGGCCGACGACGGGAGCCGGTAGCTGTGGCCGGTGTGCGGATTGCGGCCCTCGGCGACGAGTTCGACGGCGAATCCGTCGGCGGTTTCGGTAGTGGTGACCTCGACTTTTTCCAGGCCGATCCGGGCTGCGACGGCGCTGCCCGCGCCGAGCGTGGCCAGCACGGCGTCCCGGCCGACGGAGCGGTGGCCGGTGAACGGGATTTCGTAGACGGCGTCCTCGGCAAGGACGTCAGCGAGCGGTGCGGCGTCGAAGGCGCTCAGTGCGTTCGCGACGATTTCGGCCACTTCGGACACGGTGCGGGGCATCGGAAACCTCTTCACGGGAGACAGGGGGATAATCGGAACGGGCAACCCGCTTACGACGATACGGAGTTGTCACTCCGGTTGTCAACGAGGGTCTGGAGATCTGAGACACGGTCAGAAGCGGCGGAGATCGTTCCAAGGAAGAATCGGACGACCGCACCACTTGAGCTGGAGACCGAGGAGGCCGCTGGTGGAGAAGCCTGCGCTCCGCGCGGATGCGCGCCGGAACCGCGCCCGCGTGCTGGCTGCCGCGGAAGCGGCCTTCGCCGTCGACGGGCTCGCTGTGCCGCTTGACGACATCGCGCGGCTGGCTGGCGTCGGCGCGGGCACCGTCTATCGGCATTTTCCCAGTAAGGAAGCGCTGTTCCAGGCGGTTGTCGTGGAGCGGCTGGAGCAGTACGGCGTCGAGGCACAGGAGCTGATCGACTCTGACGCGCCAGGCGAAGTGTTCTACGACTACTTCACGCGCGTCATAGAGCAGGCGTCGCGTAACCGCGCGATCTGCGAAGCGCTCGGTGAGACAAGCGGTTCTGCGTACAAGGCCGAAGCGGCGGAGCGGTTTCGCGTGAACCTCACCGCGCTTCTGGAGCGCGCGCAAGCCGCAGGCGCGGTACGCAAGGACATCGACGGCGAAGACCTGCGCGCGCTCATCGTTGGCGCGTTGGCGGTGGAGCGCTTTACGCCGGACAGCCGGCATCTCGTGCGCGTACTGCTCGACGGCCTGCGCAAGGTCTAGTCCGGCAGGTCACGCATCGTGCGAAGCGGCGAAGCGAGCAGAATCGTCGACGCCGCAAGGATTCCGATGCCGCAGACGTACAGCGTGACCCGGGTTGTGGTGAGTTCGGCGATGAAGCCGCCGATCAGGCTGCCAAGCGGAGTAATGCCGAAGACGACCGTCTGCGACACCGAGGACACGCGCCCCAGCAACTCCCGCGGCGTGATGGCCTGCTGAAAGCTCGTCTCGAAAATGCCGAGCACGATGATCCCGAAGCTGGACCCGAAACCCCCGGCGACCCACCAGGCGAGACCCCAGCCTTGCGTCGCGAAAGCGTTGAGCAGGAACGAGACGCTGTACACGGCGGTGCCGACATACAACGCCCGCGCGGCACCGAAACGAGCGCCGAGCCGTCGCGCGACGCCGCTCGCGAGCAGTGCGCCGAAGAGCCCGACCGTGCCGAGCAAACCGATCATGAACGGTTCGACGTGCAGGTCGCGGACCATGAACACCATCGACACCGCCATGAACATCGACTGGAACAGGCTCGACGCGGCGCTGTGCAGGGCGATCGCCCGCAGGATCGGATTGCGCAGCACCGTCCGCAAGCCCTCGCCGATCTCGCGGCGGAGGTTCCGCTCGGCGCGCTCGGGCCGCACGTCCGGCGTCCGAATGCGGCGCAGCCACGCGGCGGACCACAGGTAGGTCAGCGCGTCGACCGCCATCGCGCCCGCGTTCCCGATGAACTGCACGATGAACCCGCCGAGGCCAGGCCCGGCGATCGCGGCGACGGAGAGGTTCGTCTGCAGCCGGGCGTTCGCCTCGGGCAGCTGGCCGCGTTCGACGAGATTCGGCAGGTACGTCGAGTGCGCGACGTTGAAGAACACGGTGAACGCGCCGGCCAGCAGCACGACGACGTACAGATGGCCCAGTGTCAGCGACCCGAACGCCGCGGCGAGCGGCACCGAGCCGATGAGCAGCGCGCGGCCGAGGTCGGCGGTGATCAGCACCGGCCGGTTGCGCATCCGGTCGCACCACGCGCCCGCCTGCAGCCCGATCAGCAGGTACGGCAGCGTGCTCA
This sequence comes from Amycolatopsis sp. WGS_07, assembly GCF_045278895.1. NCBI lineage: Bacteria > Bacillati > Actinomycetota > Actinomycetes > Pseudonocardiales > Pseudonocardiaceae > Amycolatopsis > Amycolatopsis sp. WGS_07. The sequence continues at coordinate 3,181,469 of NZ_CP136053.1, forward strand.
GCGTCCGCAGCAGCGAAACCTCGACCACGGACGCGGCGAGCGTCGTGGTCGCCAGCAGCGGGATCACCAGGAAGTCGATGCGGTTGCCGACCTGGCTGAGGCCGTCGGCGAGCCAGAGCCGCCGGAAATCCGGCGAGCGAAGAATCCCCCTCATAGGGTTAGTGTTATATAAGTTGAGTCGGTATATATCAAGTTGCACAGTGCGTAACGACGCCTATGATCAACGCGACGAGACCCTCGTAGCCGAGTGACCGTGCGGCGAGGAGGTGCCGGATGACGGACACCGCTCCCACCTGGGGTTATGTCGTCGTGACCGGTCTGGCCGGGCTGGCTGGCGGACTGCTGGTCGCCGCACTGCTGGTCGCCGGCCGCACCCCGCGTCCGGCCGGGGAATCCGCACCGCCCAGCCCGCCGCCCGCACAGCAGGTGACGGTCACGGTGACCGGCCTCCCTCTGCCGCCGATCACCGTGACCCATCGCCCGCCGGCCCCACCGGCTCCGCCGCCGCGGACGACCACGGCCACGGTGTCGGTCACCCCGGCTCCGCCGGACCCGCCGGCACCCCCGCCGACCACTCTCAGTCCGACCACCGGGTTCTTCCGCGGCGACGCGCGCTGACGTCAGCCGACGTCGCGCCGCCGCCAGCCGGCCAGACCCGCCCCCAGTACGACCGCCGAGATCACCAGCAGCACGATCAGCGGCAGCTCGGTGAACACCTCGCCGGGCACCTTCGGCGGATGCTGGAACGGCGAGACGTCCAGCAGCACCTGCGGCACGTTGACGACCGGCCCGAACAGGCTGATCAGCAACGCCAGCGCCGCCACACCCCAAGCGGCGGTCGCCAGTTTCGGCAGCACCCCGAAGATCAGCGCGGCCACCGCGACGATCACCCACGTCGCGGGCACCTGCACCGCCACGGCAGCGACCGTGTTCCCGACCGAACCCCCGACGTCACCGCTGCGCAGCCCGTTCGACAGCCCGAGCAGCACCCCGCCGACGAGCACGAGCAACGCGCTGCCGAGGAACGCGAACACCAGGTGGCTCGCGGCCCAGCGCAACCGTCCGACCCGGGTGGCGAGCAGCGGTTCGAGCCGGACCGACGTTTCCTCGGTGCGCATCCGCAGCGTGGCCTGCACGCCGTAGAGCGAAGCGAGCATCGCGAACAGGCTCACCATCGTCGCGAGGAAAGCGTCTACCAGTCCGTGCGAACCGCCGAGTCGCTCGAAGATCTGCCTGCTCTGTTCGGTACCGCCGACCAGGCCGGAAATACCCTGCGCGATCGTCCCGAACAACGCGCCGCCGACCGCGAGCCCGACCAGCCAGCCGAGCAACGGACCCCGCTGAAGCCGCCAGGCCAGCGAAAACGGCGAGCGCAGCGACGGTGCGGCCTCGCTGGGCCCGAGCCGCGGCGGAAGCAGGCCGACGCCGACGTCACGACGCGGCAGCAGCGCGTAGGCCACGACATGCAGCACGAGCGCGGTCACGATGGGCAGAATCAGTACCCACCAACGTTCTTCGGCGAACGGCCGGATCTGCTGCGCCCAGCCGAGCGGCGACAGCCACGACAGCCAATGCGCGTCGGTGGTCGAATCACCCGCGCCACGCAACAAGAACGCGACGCCGAGCACCGCCGTGCCGATGCCATTCGCAGTGCGCGAGTACTCGCCGAGCTGTGCGGCCACCGCGGCGATGCCGGTGAAGACCAAGCCAGCCAACGCGGTGCTCGCGCCGAGCGCGACGGAACCCGCAGCGGGAACCTTTGAAGCCAGCGTGATCGCTTGCAGCAGACCGATCAGGACGCTCGCGCCGCCGGTCACCACGACCGCGGCGGTCAGCGGCGCGTACCGACCGACCACAGTGGACGCCAGCAGTTCGGCGCGGCCGGTGTCCTCCTCCGCGCGGGTGTGCCGGACGAGCGTGAAGACCGCCATCAGGCCAGTCAGCAGCGCCAGGAAACCGCCCATCCGCCAGGCGATGAACCCGCCGGCTGTGCCGAGGTTGAACGCCGGGCCATAGAGCAGCGCGAACGACGGGTTCGCGGCCGCCGACGCGACGAGTCCGGCCCGGCTCGCGGCGGTCGGATAGAACTGGTCGTAGCTGCTGATCGTGGCCACCGGGATGATGCTGAGCAGCACGATCCAGATCGGCAGGACAATCCGGTCGCGGCGCAGCGCGAGCCGGATCAGCGGTCCGGTGCCGACCAGCGTGCGGGTCATTTCCCGGCCTCGAGTTCGTCGGCGTAGTGGCGCAGGAAGAGTTCCTCCAGCGTCGGCGGACGGCTCTCCAGGCTGCGCACGCCGATCTGGGTCATCTGGCGCAACGCGTCCTCGAGCGAGCGCGTCTCCACGTCGAAGCGGACGCGGTTGCCTTCCACCTTGAGGTCGTGCACGTCGGAGAGCCGGGCCAGCCCGTTCGGCGGTCCGCACAGCTCCGCGGAGATCGAGGTGCGGGTGAGGTGGCGCAGTTCGGCGAGCGTGCCGGATTCGACGGTGCGGCCGTTACGGATGATGCTTACCTTGTCGCACAAGGCTTCCACCTCGGCGAGGATGTGGCTGGACAGCAGCACCGTGCGGCCCTGCGCGCGCTCTTCCTGGATGACCTCCTGGAAGGTGGCCTCCATCAACGGGTCGAGGCCGGAGGTCGGTTCGTCGAGCAGCAGAAGGTCCACAGTGGACGCGAGCGCGGCGACGATGGCGACCTTCTGCCGGTTGCCCTTCGAGTACGTGCGGCCCTTTTTGCGCGGGTCGAGGTCGAAGCGCTCGACGAGTTCCTCGCGGCGCTTCTGATCGAGCCCGCCGCGCAGCCTGCCGAGCAGGTCGATGACCTCGCCGCCGGACAGATTGGGCCAAAGATTGACGTCGCCGGGCACGTAGGCGAGCCGGTGGTGCAGGCTCGCCGCGTCGCGCCACGGGTCGCCGCCGAGCAGCCGGACGTCGCCGGAATCGGCGCGCAGCAGCCCGAGCAGCACCCGGATGGTGGTGGACTTCCCGGCGCCGTTCGGGCCGAGGAATCCGTGTACTTCCCCCGCGGGAACCTGAAGATCAAGGCCGTCGAGGGCCTTCACCCGGCCAAATGCCTTGTGCAGGCCGGAGATCGCAATGGCGTTTCCCATGATGCGGAAGCTACACTCTTTTCACGAAGTTGTGAAGTTAAGAAAACGTCTGGACCGAGTGATCTTCGGTGTGGTCGTGGGAGAGGATGGACGGATGACGACGCCTGAGACAGAACGTGACGAGGACGCCGTCCGCCGGTATGTCGAAAGCCTGGGTCTCGTGATGTCGCAGATCGGCATGCAGCGCATGTCGGCGCGGGTGTTCGCGGCGCTGATGACGACGGATTCGGGGCAGCTGACGGCCGCCGAACTGGCCGAGCAGCTGTCGGTCAGCCCGGCCGCGATCTCCGGCGCGGTGCGGTATCTGGACCAGATCGGCCTGGTGACGAAGGTCCGCGAACCCGGCGAGCGCCGCGACCACTACCGGCTCTACGACGACCTCTGGTACGCGACCTTCCTCAAGCGCGACCGCTTCCTGATCATGTGGCGCGACGCGGCCACCGACGGCATCGACGCACTCGGCGCGGACACGCCCGCTGGCAAGCGGCTGGCCGAAATGCGGGACTTCCTGGCGTTCATGCTGGTCGAGGTCAACAACCTGTACGACCGCTGGCACGAGCTGCGGAAGAACCGCGACTAGCCGATCCTGGCGAACGTCGCGACCAGTCGGTCCACGAGGTCCGGCCGCGGCGGGCGTTCCTCGAAGGACGCCAGGAACGCTTCCTGGAAACACGCGCCGAGCAGCAGCCGGGCGGCCGCGTCGACGTCGAGGCCGTCCGGAAGCCTGCCCAGCTTGACCTCCGCGGCGAGGTAGCCGGCGACGTGCTGAATCGGCAGGTCCGGGCCGTTTTCGAGGGTGTCGCGGTGGGTGCGGAGCAGCTCGCGCGAGGAGAAGATGGAGACGGAGATCGGGAAGCTCGCGCAGTAGAAGGCCAAGGCCGTGGTGGTCAGCTCGGCGAGGTTGTCGCTGAGCTGGGCTTTCTCCGGTGCTTCGGTGAGCCTCGCGGTCGTGGCGACGAGGTCCGGCAACTCCTCTTTCAATACGGCGAGGAAGAGCGCGGTCTTGTCGCGGAAATGCTTGTACAGCAACGCTTCCGAGTACCCAGCGGCCTGCGCGATCGCCTTGGTCGTGGCGTGCGCGTACCCCTGCTCCCGCATCACCGTCGCCGCCGCGGCGACGATCTCCTCCCGGCTACCCATTGCGCATGCTCCCTGAGGGTCTTCTCAGCGTGGTGAGTGTTCACTCACCCTAGCTGGTAAGTGTTCACTCACCCCTTTCCGGGAGGCCCTTGATGAAGATCACCGTCCTAGGCGCGAGCGGCCGAATCGGCGGCCTGGTGGTGCAAGAAGCACTAGCACGCGGATGGCACGTAACCGCCGTAGTCCGCGACCCAGCGCGGTTGACGATCCCCGCGCACCCCCGATTGGACGTCGCGATTCACACCCTGACCGATCCGACCCTGGCCGACGCCGTAACCGGCCGTGACGCCGTCGTCCTAGCCCTCGGCCCCTCGGACCTCAAACCAACGACCGTCAATTCCGACGGCACCCGCTCCGTGGTGACCGCCCTGCGCGGTTCCCGGACGCGGTTCGTGGTGGTGAGCGCGTCCGGCCTACCCGCGGAGGGAGACAGCCTGTTTTCCCGCCTGCTGCTGAAGCCGTTGCTGGGAGCTGTACTGCGCAACGGCTACGCCGACCTGCGGTTGATGGAGTCGATCCTGCATCAGGCCCCGGACGTGCGGTGGACGATCGTGCGCCCGACGAGGCTGACCGACAAGCCCGCGCGAGACCGGGTCCGCAGCCAGGTGGGGCGCGACGTGCGGGGAAGCTTCCAGATCTCGCGGGCGAACGTGGCCCGGTATTTGCTCGAGGCGGCTGAGGATGAGTCTCTGGTGGGGAAGACGGTGTCGATCGCTCAGGGGTGAGGGTGTCTGCGAGTGCAGACATCCGCGCGCGTCGGCGGCAGTGGTGCGGGCCGGTGAACGCAGCTTTCTGGCGGGCTGGAGCGGGTCACCATGTCGGCAATTGCTGACACTGCCCGCTGACTGTTCCCGCCGCGCTTGTTCGCATCCCCCAGATCGGCACCGGTCCGCATCGCCGTCAAGCTCGCCCCGGACGCTCCGCGTCTCTCGCCGGACGGCCGTCAATCTGCCGCCGGGAAACCGCTCGCCGGTCTTGCCGGAACTCTGCTCGCTGGTCTCGCCGGGAACCGCTCGCCGACCTCGCCGAAACCCTGCTCGCTGGTCTCGCCGGGAACCGCTCGCCGACCTCGCCGGAATCCTGCTCGCCGGTCTGGCCGGGAACCGCTCGCCGACCTCGCCGGAATCCTGCTCGCCGGTCTGGCCGGAACCCGCTTGCCGATCTCGCCGGGAATCCGCTCGCCAAATCCCTGCCGGTCATCGCTGATCCCCTGCTCAACCCCGCCTTCCGGAACCGCGCGCAGCCCCTGCCACCCCTCCGTCCCGCCACTGCTTTCCCCCAACCATCCCCAGGGTTATCCACAACTCACATCCCCTGTGGACAACTCCCTTCACGAGCCCGGATCTGTCGTGCCCCCTCGTTACTGTCGGCGGCATGGCAGTTCTCCGGTTGTTCCTCCTCTTCCTCCTGGCCCCCGTGCTCGTCGCGCAGGCTGTCCGGGTGCGCCGGGCGACTCCGCGGCTTCCCGGGGCCAGCGGGCCGATCGAGGGCACACGCGGCACCGGGCAACCGCTGCGGCTCACCGTCATCGGCGAATCGACGGTGGACGGGGTCGGCGCGCTCACGCATGCCGAAGCGCTCACCGGGCAGCTCGCGGCAGGGCTGGCCCGCGTGTACCCGGACCGGGAGGTGCGGTGGCAGGCGCTGGGCATCACTGGCGCGTCGGCGCGGGTGGTGCTCGACGAGCTGGTGCCGCGGGTCCGCCCGGCTGACTACGTGGTCGTCGTCCTCGGCGTGAACGACACCCTGGAACTGCACTCGGCGGCGCGGTACCGGCGGGATCTGCTGGCGATCGTCGTGGCGGTGCGGCGGCGGATCGGCGACGTCCCGATCCTCCTCGCGGGCGTACCGCCGCTCGCGAGCTTCCCGTCCTTGCCCCGGCCGCTCCGGGACGTACTGGGCGCGCGGTCCGTCGCGCTCGACGGGGCGGCGCGCACGCTGACCCGGCTTCCCGGGGTCGGGCATGTCCCGTTGGTGCCGGGATTGCTCCGTCCGGGCATGTTCGCTGCCGACCGTTTCCATCCTGGCCCGGAGGGCTACCGCGCCTGGGCGGCAGCGCTCTCGGAGGGGTTACCGATCGTCACTGACGGTTGGCATCCGGGGGAGGTGGGGCGGCCGTCCTGACCGGCTGATTCACAAAAATCCCAAAAACTTTGGCGCTCCGTGTATCTAGGCGCACCCTGGATGCGTCCTATAGGGCGAACCAAGGAAAGGGAGGGCCACATGCCTGCGGATCAGAAAGACGAGCGGCAGCCGGGAACCACCGTTCCGCCTGTCAAAACGAGCCCCGCGCCCGGGGCGAACCGGGGAGTGCAGCCGGACGGCAACCACGAGCCGCTCGACGACCACGGCACTGCCAAGTAGCCAGACGGACGGCAGCCGGGAGCCGAGGGGGCTGCCGGACGCCGTCGGCCGGGCGGGGTTCGGGGAGGAACTCCGTCTGGCGGGGCCCGGAGAAAAACGGGTTCCCCTGGGGCGGGGAGCACCGGTCGGCGCGGACGAGCAGTTCTCGCCGGCCGGTGCGCACCCGCACGACCGCGGGGCCGTCGACCTGGTCGGAGCACGGGGGCGACCAGGCCGCTGGCCAGCGCGAAGCGAGAGATGGACAACGTGACGAGGGACTGGCAGCGCAGCCGGTCCGGTTCGGCCCGGCCCGGGTCTGGGGGACCCGGTTCGGCCGGACGGGTTCGGAGGGAACCCGCCCGGCTCCCGAGCCGACCGGAACGGCACGACTGACCAGTACCAGCGAACCGGCTCGCGAGCTGGCTCGGCTGGGCAGGTCCGGGGAGGGACTGTCCAGCTGGAGGGCTTCGCGGGCCGGTTCAGCAGGACTGGCGGAGCTGGTTCGCGGGCCGCTCGGCTGACGGATCCGGGGAGGGGTCCGTCTGGTCGGTGGGCGGCGCGGGCCGGTTCGGCGGAGTTGGCTCGCGGGCCGCTCGGCTGACGGACCCGGGGAGGGGTCCGGTTGGTCGGCGGGCGGCGCGTGCCAGTTCGGCGGGGTTGGCTTGCGGGCCGGTCTGGCTGGGCGGATTCGGGGGAGGGATCCGTTTGGCCGGTGGGCGGCGCGTGCCAGTTCGGCGGGGTTGGCTCGCGGGCTGGTCTGGCTGGGCGGATTCGGGGGAGGGATCCGTCTGGTCGATGGGCGGCTCGTGCAGGTTCGGCGGAGTTGGCTTGTGGGCCAGGCTGCCTGGCGGGATCCGGGGAGGGGTCCGGTTGGTCGGCAGGCGTCGCGAGTCGTTCCGGCGGGATTGGCGGGTCAGGTGGTGGCCGGTTCGGTCTGGCGGGTTTCGAGAGGGAGCCGTCAGGTCGTCTGGCTTGCGAGCGGGCTGGCAGGCGGGATCCGGGGAAGGGATCCGGCCGGTCGGCGGGTTCGCGGAGCCGATCCGGCAGGTCTGAGTCGGCAAGCAGGCTCGGCTGGGGCGGGAGACCGCCAGGCCAGCGGCTGGCTCGAGGGGGGCTTGCGGGCAGTCCGGCGAGACGGATTCGGGGAGGAATCCGCCTGGCCAGACAGGCTCGCGGAGCCGGTCCGGCAGGGCTGGTCCGGGTGGACGGATTCGGGGGAGGGATCCGTCCAGCCGGACCGGTCGGCGGGACTGGCGATGGGGCAGCAGCTTCCGGATCGGGGACGTCGGGCGGGTTCAGGGGAGGAATCCGTTCGGCTGAACCGGGCCGGGCGGGGCGCGATGGGTCGTTGGGGGACTCATCGGGTCCGACGGAGCTGTCGGGGCACGGCCGTGCCGGAGGGGGAGCCCGGCCGGTCGTGTCCCGGCACCTGTCACAACGTGGTTGACCTGCGTAAATGCCGCCGCGAGCCGTTTCACATCGGCTCTAGTGAAAAAATTCATCCAGCGAAGTCAGAGATTCATGTATCCCAGCGCCAGTTGTTTGCTCCTCAACCAAGAGCCCACCCACCGGGCACACACCGTGCCCCTGGACACCATCCGCATCACCGGACCCACTGAAAGAGCGCGCACAATTCACGATCGATCCGGTACCCGACCGGAGAGCCGACCCGCGACGACCGGAGCCGCGCCGACACGACCGGAGGCTCTGCCGCCCATGTCGGCCCACCTCCGGAGTGAGGCAGCTACGGTGACCGACGTGCACACCACCGAGGTAGACCCGCCCTGGGAAGGCCTGACCGGCGCCGACCTGCATGCCGCCTGTATGGAAGCGGCTCGGGGCGGTGATCGGCGCGCCATGGCGAAACTGGTCGAGGAGCTGACGCCGCTGGTGTGGCATGTCGCGCGCGCCAACGGGCTGGACCGGCAGTTGGCCGAGGATGTGGTCCAGACGGTGTGGCTCGCCTTGTTCAGCCAGCTGGCGAAGCTGCGCGATCCGCGCGCGCTCGCTGCCTGGCTGATCACCACGACGCGTCGCGAGGCGACTCGTCCCTACGGCAGGCGTGCGCAGCCGGTGCCGTTGTCGGACGAGGTCGCCGCGACTTTGGAGAGCGATCACCCCGCGCCTGAGGAGGAAGCCGTCCGCGCCGACCGGGATCGCCGGGTCTGGCGCGCCTTCCTCCGCCTGCCCGCACGCTGCCAGGAGCTGCTGCGGTTGACCGTCCTCGCCGGCCGTGCCGAATACCGCGCGGTCGCCGAGGCTATGCAGATGCCGCGCGGCAGCGTGGGGCCCACCAGGGGCCGCTGCCTCGACTCGATGCGCGATCTGCTCGCAGGAGAAGGGGGTGCCCGGTGAGCGACAACATCGGCAGGCCGGGACACGGCCACGCGATTCCGGACGACGAGGCCATTCTGGCCGATATCGGCCGGTTCCTCGAGGAAATCGACCCGCCGCCGGAGGATCTGGTGCAGCGGGTCCAGTTCGCGCTCGAACTCGAGAACCTCGACGTCGAGGTCGCGCGCTGGGAACGGCTCGACGAACTGGCCGGCGTGCGCAGCACGGCGACCGGGACGATCACGTTCACCGTCAGCGACCTGACCGTGATGATCAACCTGACCAAAATCGGGAAGGTGCACCGGATCGACGGCTGGCTCGCGCCCGCGGGCGAGTACGACGTGGAGGTCCGGGTCGCCGATCACGGCACGTTCGCGACGGCGACCGACGAAGGCGGCCGGTTCGTGCTCGAACGCGTCCCCTGCGGAACCACGCAGATCCTCGTGCACCTCGGCGCCGGCGCGCACCGCCGCACCGTGGTGACACCGACCGTCGTGCTCTGAGAAACCCGGACGGGCGTTATGGAGAGTGGCGGAGGTGTGCTCCCATAGAGTCCGTGTCCGCGCCCGTCCATGATCGAACGATCGCGGCGGCGTCTGATCTGTACGCGCGCGGCCGGGCCGCCGCGTCCGACCAACGGCCCGGCGTCGCGGTGCGGTTGTTCCGCAGCGCGCTCACGCGGCTGGCGCGCGTCGCCGAGCCGCTTCCCGAACACCGTGAACTGCAGGTGCGGGTGCTGGTGAGCCTCGGCGCGGCCGAGGCTGAGGTCGCGTCCACCGATGCGGGTCTCGCGCACCTGGAAACCGCGCGGCAGCTTCGCGAGCAGCTTCCGGAGAGCAAAGCCGCCCGCGAACTCGGGTTGCTGGTCACCGGCCAGCGCGCGGTCGTGCTGATGCGCGGCGGGCGGTTCAGCGAATCGCTTTCGGTTTACGACGCGGTGCTGCCCGGGATCGAGGCCGAATTCGACGACGGCCGCCGCACCCTGGTGATCATGCTCAGCAACCGGGCCCTCGTACACATGGCGCTGAACCAGCCGAACGCCGCGCAAGCCGACCTCGAACGCGCGCTCAGCTTCGCCCGCGAAAACGGGCACACCCGGCTCGAAGGCAAGATCCGGCAAAACCTCGGCGACCACGCGCAGCTCATCGGCGACGTCCCGCAAGCGTTGTCCAGCTACGAACAAGCCGCGCGAATCCTCGTCACCGAATCGCCCGGTTCGATCCCGTTGATCCGGCTCGACCAGGCCCGCGCGCTGCTCACCGCGGGGCTCGCCGACGAGGCGGGCCGGCACCTCGACGAAGCGCTGCCGGAGTTGCGCACCAACGGATCCGGCCAGCACATCGCCGAAGCCGAGGTCGCGCGGGCGGCGGCCGCGTTGCTGGAAGGCGATTTCGCGTTGGCGCGAAAATCCGCGTCGGACGCGCGCCGCCGATTTCTCCGCCGCGGCAATCGAACCTGGGCGGAGATCGCCGGTTTGGCCCGGTTTCGGGCGGAGGCGCAGCAGGTGCTGTCCGACCGCGAAGGACGCTCTACCTCGCGGTTGCCCGCCGAACTCGTCTCCATCGCCGAACGGCTGGCCGCGCTCGGGCTGCGCGACGAGGCAGCGGTCGCCCGGCTCTTCGCGGTGCGATTGCTGATCCGCCGCAAGGAAATCGCCGAAGCCTCGCTCGTCCTCACGCACGTGCCCGCCCCGCGCGCGACGTCGCCGATCGACCACCGGATGCTGTTTCGGTTGTGCCGCGCGGAACTGGCCGTCGCCGAGGACCGGCCGCGGGCCGCGCTCGCACAGGCCCGCGCCGGACTGCGCGAACTCGGCACGATACGCGACCGGATGGGCGGGCTCGATCTGGTGTGCGGCACGGCCGTGCACGGCGAGGAGCTGGGCAGGCTGGCGATGCGGCTCGTGCTGCGGCGCGCGCGGCGGAACGCGGCGGGCGCACGGCGGATGTTCGCGTGGCTCGAACGGACCCGGGCACAGGTTTACCGGTACGAACCGCTGCCGGTGATCGAGGATCCGGTGCTGGCCAAGCACATCAACGAAATGCGGCACGTCCAGCGAACCATTCAGCGCGCCCGGCTGGAGGGCGAACCGGTGAAGGCGCTGGAGCAGCGGTACACCGTGCTGCAGCGCGAGGCGAGCAGGCTCGGCTGGTACACGAGTCAGTGGGGCCGCCCGCGTCCGGTCGCGACGCCGGACGAGGTGGTCGCCGCGCTCGGCGATCGCGTGCTGGTGAGTTTGGTGCCGTACAAGAATCAGCTGTACTCGGTGGTCGTCGACCGGGGCACGTTCCGGCTGCTCAAACTGGGTCCGCTGGACGACATCGTGGAGACCGCGACCCAGCTGCACGCCGACCTCGACGCCCTCGCGCCGGACCACCTGCCGCCGATGCTGGCCGAGACCGTGTCCGCGTCCGCACGCCGGCGCGCGGAGAAGCTCGACGCGTTGATTTCCGCGTCACTGGTCAAAACTCTCGACGATCGGGAGCTGGTGATCGTCCCGATCGGACAGTTGTACGCGATGCCGTGGGGCGCGTTGCCGTCGCTGCGCGGGCATCCGGTGTCGATCGCGCCGTCGGCGACCGCGTGGATCACCGCGAAACGGCCGGCCGAGGACGGGCCGGTGCTGCTGGCGGGCGGTCCCGGCGTGCCGGGCGCGGTCGGCGAGGTGAGCAAGCTGCGCTCGGTGTATCCGGACGCGCAGCTGGTCGAAGGCGACGCCGCGACGAGCGCGACGGTCCTGACCGCGCTGGACGGCACCCGCCTGGCACACGTGGTCGCGCACGGCGCGCACGAGCCGGCGAACGCGCTGTTCTCCCGCATCGAACTGGTCGACGGCCCGCTGTTCGCCCACGAGACGACCCGGCTCGCGAACCCGCCGGAACGGGTGGTGCTGGCCGCGTGCGAGCTGGCGATGAGCCACATCCGTCCGGGCGAGGAAGCACTGGGCTTCGCGGGAACGCTGCTGGCGAGCGGTTCGCGGACGGTCATCGGCGCGGTGGCCCGGGTCGGCGACCGGGCGGCGGCGGACACGATGGCGGACCTGCACCGGCGGCTGGCCGAGGGGACTTCGCCCGCGTTGGCGCTGGCCGAAGCGGTAGCGGTGGACCCGATGCGGCGGCCGTTCGTGTGCCTCGGGGCTGGATGAGCGCTGGGGCAGCGGCGGGCGGAGGCTCGTGAGTGGCGATCGCGGTTAGAACCGGGATTTCCACTCACGACGGCCGACAAGGAGAACCGGCGCGCGGCGGGCTGCTGTGTGCCAGGTGGCGGCGTGCGGCGGGGTCTCGTGAGTGGCGATGCCGGTGAGAACCGGCACCAGCACGCACGAGCCGGGTGGGCCCGGGTCAGCCCAGGAAGTCGGCTAGCGGGACCGGGGTCAGGCCGTCCTGCTTCGCTCGGGCGAGGAAGGCTTCGTAGTCTTCCTTGAACGTCTTGCGGAAGTGCATCAGCACGATGTCGCCGGGGCGGAGCTTGTCGCCGACCTGGAACTGGACCACCCCGTCGTTCACCGACGCCGTCCAGAGGACCGTCGCGCGCATGCCGCACATCGCCGCGGCCTTCAGGGTGTTCTGGTCGTAGTTGCCGAACGGCGGGCGGAACAGGGTGGGGCGCACGCCGAGCGACTTCTGGAAGTCGTCGGCGTCGTCGCAGATTTCCTTTTTCTGGAAGTCCAGCGGTTTGCCCTTGAGGTTCGGGTGGTTGACCGTGTGGTCGCCGAGCACCGCGCCGGTCGAGTCGAGGATGGACTTGAAGTACGCCTCGTGGCCCTTCACGTACCGGTTGTTCAGGAACAGCACCGGATGTCCGCCGGACTGCTGGATCAGGCTCGGTGCCGACGGATCCTTCACCGCGCCGTCGTCCATGGTGATGAAAACGTACGGTTTGTCGGTCTGGATGCGGCGGACCACGCCGACCTTGCCGTCCTGGATCGCCGGGGCCTTCTGCTGCACGGTGCCGAACGGATAGGGCCCGGGCGGCGGGCCTGGTTTCGCGGCGCCCGGTGCGGGGTTCGCCTGTTCCGGGGATTGATCCGAATCCGGGCCGGAGCATGCCGACAGCAAGAGCAAACCGGCCACAGCCGCCGCCAGCCATCGCTTCGCCATGCCGCTTCCTTTCCCTCGGGGTCACCCGAGGGGATGACGTCTGTGCTCCGGCCTGAGTTGATCGTTGTGGTGCAGCGCACCCCGGTCAGCCTGCACGGTTGCCCGCTTTGACCAGGTGCGTGGCGAGAAATCCGATCACGCTGCGCAACGCTGCGCGGGCGACGGGACCCGTTCCGGGGATGCGTTCGGCGAACGATCCCGACCATCGGAGATCCGTGCCGCCGTGGGCGTTCGGGGTGAACACCACCTCCGCACGATAGTCGTGGACCGGGCTGAAACCGTCGAATGTGTAGACGTGCCGCCGATTCGGTACGTATTCGAGAGTTCGTTCGTGCGCCAGGACGGGCCACAAACCGACCTCCCGGACAGCGCCGACCCGGCCGTCGTCGCCGAGCGCGGACCAGCGGGACTGCCACACGAGCGGCCGCGCCCAGGTCGACCACAGCGGCCCGTCGCTTTCCAGCCGGAACAGCACGGACGGCGGCGCGGTGCTCACCCGATTCACCTCGTACGAGTACCTGCGACCCGGCATGAAAGCTCCCCGAACACGTTGTTGACCGAGCGACAAATCAATCCCGGACGGCCCCGGTAGGTCAAGATGGTGCGGTGAGCCGCCCCGACTTCGCCGCGCCGCACTGGCTGACGCAACTTTTGCGGTCAAAACCGGTTCCCATTCCGTGGAACATGGTCGCTCGCGCCGTGGTAGCGCTGGCCACGCCGCTAGCGGTCGCGTACGCCGCGGGCGACATCGCGGTGGGGGCGCTGATCTCCACCGGCGCCTTGCCGACCGTGCTGTCCGAGGCGGCGGGGGCGTACCGCTACCGCGCGCGCCGGCTCGGCGGGGCGACGTTCGCCGCTGCGGTCGGGTACCTCCTCGGGCTGCTGACCGGCGGCATGCCGGCCTGGTCGATCCCGGCGATCGTGGTGGTGGCCGCGGTGTCCGCGTTGATCAGCGCGGCGGGCAGCAACGCTTCAGTGGCTGGGCTGCAGATGTTCGTCTTCTGCGTGCTCGGCACCGCCCAACACGCGACAGGTGTGCGCACCGAGCTGCTCTTCGGTTACTTCTGTGCGGGCGCTGGCTGGGGGTTGCTGGTCGCGCTCGGCACCTGGACGCTTCGTGCGACGAGCCCGGAACGCACCGCCGTCGCGCAGGTCTACATCGAACTCGCGGCGATGCTGTCGGCTGAGGACGAGCCGACGTCGCGGGTCGCGCGCCATCAGCTGACCACCGCGATGAGCACGGCGTACGACCGGTTGCTGGTCGCGCGTTCGTGGCTGTCCGGTCGCGACGCGGCGTATCGCAGGCTGCTGAACCGGCTGTCCGCGACGACGCCCGCGGTCGAGGCGTCGGTGGCGATGGTCAATGCCGGGCAGCGCCCGCCGGACGAGGTGATCGACTACCTGACGCGCGTCGCGGCCTCGGTGCTGGCGAGTCAGCCGCTGCCGCCCGCGCCGGAGTTACCGGACGAGAACGCCGACGCGGTGGTCAGCGCGCTTTACGCCGGGCTGGCGCGGATCGGGAAGCTCGACGATCGCAAGCGGCGCAAAAAGTCTCGCCGCTGCGTCGCGTGCGCGAGTGGGCGAGCGGGCTCTCCGGACCGTTGACCTGGCTGGCGACGCTGCGGCTCACGTTGTGCGTCGCGGTGGCCGAAGTGGTGGCGCTGCTGGTGCCGTTCGAGCGGTCGTACTGGATCACGCTCACCGTCGGCGTGGTGCTGAAACCGGACTTCGGCTCGGTGTTCGGCCGCGCGGTGCTGCGCGGGCTGGGCACGGTCGCGGGCGTCGGGATCGGCGCGGTGGTGCTCGCGTTCGGTGCGCGCGGCTGGGTGCTGGTCGTGCTGATCGCGGTGTTCGCCGGCGGTGCCGCGGTGGGGAAGGTGCGCAATTACGGGATGCTTGGCACGTTCGTGACGCCGCTGATCATCCTGCAGATGGACCTCGCCAACACCGGCAGCTGGACGGTCGTGCTGGCGCGGCTAGTCGACACGGTGATCGGCTGCGTGATCGTGCTCGTCTTCGGCTATCTGCTGTGGCCGGGTTCGCGGCGGCCGACGGTCGGCGGGCGGCTGGCGGACAGTTTCGACACTGTCGCCAAGTACGTCCGCACCGCGATGGTGCTGAACTCGACCGGCGAGGCCCGGCTTGCCCGGTCGCGGGCCCGGCGCGCGGCGTATCGCGCGCTCGCGGACCTGCGGACGGCGTTTCAGCAGGTGATCGTGGAACCGTCACCGGCGGGACGGCAGGCGGTGGCGTGGTGGCCGGTGATCGCGGGGCTGGAACGCGTGACTGACGCGGTGACCGAGGTCGGCGTGACGATCGGCGAGGGCGCGCCCGCCCCGTCGCCCGCGGACATCGAGCTGATCACGGACGCGTTGGCGGAGCTGGCTTCCGCGGTGCGCGAGCAGCGGGACCCGGATTCGGTGCCGATGCCGGACAACCCTCGGCTCGCCGGGGTGGTGGACCAGCTCGGCTCGACGTTCGACGCGGTGCGCGGGCCGGACCTGGTGGAACGGTCGCCGCTGCGGCTGGTGCGCCGGTTCCTGCCTTATCACCGGCGCACCTGAGCCACGCTCGCCTCAGCTGGGCGAGCAAACCAACCTGGAGGCGGAGGGTTACTGCTGTCCGCCGGGCTGGCCGCCCTCGGGCTTCTGGTCGCCCTCGTCGGGCTTCCCGCCCTCGTCGTGCTTGCCGGTGACCTTGCCGAGCAGGTCCTTGGCCTTGTCCACGCCGCCGTCGATCTGCGAGTCGTGGCCGCTGACCTTGGACTTCGCGAACTCCGCCGCCTTCTCGAGACCCTGCTCGAGCTTGCCGCTGTTCTCGCGCAGCGCCTCGGTCGCCTTGTTCTTGATCTCGTCGAAGTTGATGCCCATCGAATGCCTCCCCGGGGTTGGGATTGAGAGGCTTCAATCGTCACACACCCGGCGTTCCAGGCAAGTCAAGAGACTTCGCCGAGGGCGACCGCTCCGTCCAGTCCGGTGATGCGGCCGCCGCGTTCGCCGAGTGCCACGAGTCCTTCGCGGGCGTCGGCGGCGGTGAGGTCGATGCGGACGCCGGACAGCGCCACGTCGCGGGCCGCCTCCAACGCCAAAGCACCCTCGTGACCTGCGTTGATGGTCGCGGCGAGGCCGCCGGTGGACGCGAGCGAGCCGCGGGCGGCACCGAGGCGGCCGAGTGCGTCGTCGACGATCGGGAGCAGGGCGTCGCGGTTGCCTTCGGTCATGGCGCGCACCAGGTCCGGCGACGAACCGGCCACGCGGGTGCCGTCGCGGAACGAGCCGGCGGCCAGCGACATCGCGAGCGGGCCGCCCTGTGCGCCGACCGAGGCGAGGATCGCGGCGAACAGGTGCGGCAGGTGCGAGATCCGGGCGACCGTCTCGTCGTGCGAGTCCGCTGGCAGCGGCACGGCGTGCGCGCCGACGTCCAGGACCAGCCGGGTGACCTCGGCCCAGGCGGTGAGGTCGGTGTCCTCTTCGACGCCGACGACCCACGCGGCGTCGCGGAAGAGCATGGTGTCGCCGGCCAGCCAGCCGGAGTGCGAGGTGCCCGCCATCGGGTGCCCGCCGACGTAGCGCGTGTACGGCGCGCGCCGGCGGACTGCGTCGAGCATCGGGCCCTTCACGCTGACCACGTCGGTGAGGATGCAGTGCGATGCGTGTTGTGCGACCTGCCGTAGCAGGTTCTCCACCGCGGGCAGCGGCACCGCGATGACCACGATCGCGTCCGCGGCCGCCGCGCGTTGCAGGGCGGCTTCGGCGTTGGTGGTGACGTCGTAGCCGCCGCGGCTCGCCGCGTCAGCGTCCACTTCGGACACTGTGGTTCCCCAGACCGTCCTGCCGCTCGCCGCGGCGGCCCGCAGCAGGGAACCGCCGATGAGCCCGAGCCCGATTACGCATACGTCTCGCACGGGGCCATCCTGCCAGTGCGCGCAAGCCGCTACAGCACGGCGGCCAGCCGGGTGCCCTGGTCGATCGCGCGTTTGGCGTCGAGTTCGCGGGCCTCGTCGGCCCCTCCGACGAGATGCACCGGCACGTCGCCGAGCGCGCCGGCGAGATCCCGGACGGATTCCTGGCCAGCGCAGACCACCACGGTGTCGACTTCCAGCAGCCGCGGTTTCCCGTCGACCGTGACGTGCAGCCCGGCGTCGTCGATCCGTTCGTAGGTGACTCCGCTGATCTTTTCCACGCCCTTGGCGCGCAGGGCCGCGCGATGCACCCAGCCGGACGTCTTGCCGAGCCCGGCTCCGATCGGCGACTTCTTGCGCTGCAGCAGGTAGACCTGTCGCGGCGACGGTTCCGGCTTCGGCTTCGCCAGTCCGCCGGGCGCGAGCGCGGGGTCGGTGACGCCCCATTCGGCCATCCAGGCGTCGCGGTCTAACGCGGGCGACGTGCTGTGCGTGAGGAATTCGCTGACGTCCACGCCGATGCCGCCCGCGCCGATCACCGCGACCCGCTCGCCGACCGGTTTGCCATGCCGCACGACATCGACGTACGAAAGCACCTTCGGATGATCGATCCCGGGCAGCGAAGGGACCCGCGGCGTGACGCCGGTGGCCAGCACGACCTCGTCGAAGCCGGTCAGGTCCGCGGCGGTCACCCGGGTGCCGAGGTGCACCTTCACGCCGGTGACCTCCAGCCGGCGGGTGTAGTACCGGATGGTCTCGGCGAACTCCTCCTTGCCCGGAATCCGCTGCGCGATCCCGAACTGGCCGCCGATTTCGTCGTCGGCCTCGAACAACTCGACGTCGTGGCCGCGTTCGCCGAGCGCGGTCGCGGTGGCGAGCCCGGCCGGTCCGGCTCCGACGACGGCGACGCGTTTGACCCGCCGGGTCGGCAGCAGATTCAGCGTCGTCTCGTGTCCGGCGCGCGGATTCACCATGCAGGACACCGGTTTCCGGCTGAATGCGTGGTCGAGGCAGGCCTGGTTGCACGCGATGCAGGTGTTGATCTCGTCCGCGCGGCCGGTTTCGGCCTTGCGGATCCAGTCCGGGTCGGCGAGCAGCGGACGGGCCATCGAGACCAGGTCCGCGTCGCCGTCGGCGAGCGCTTGTTCCGCGACGTGCGGCAGGTTGATCCGGTTGGAGGTCACCACCGGGACCGACACGTGCGGCTTCAGCTTCCCGGTGACCCAGGTGAACGCGCCGCGCGGCACGGACGTGACGATCGTCGGCACGCGCGCCTCGTGCCAGCCGATGCCGGTGTTGATGATCGTGGCCCCGGCCGCCTCGACCTCGCGGGCGAGCGCGACGACGTCGTCCCAGCTCTGCCCGCCCTCGACGAGATCGAGCATGGACAGCCGGTAGATGATGATGAAGTCCGGCCCGACCTTTTCCCTGGTACGCCGGACGATCTCGACTGCGAACCGGCGGCGCTTCTCCGCCGTACCGCCCCAGGCGTCGGTCCGCCGGTTGGTGCGTTCGGCGAGGAACTGGTTGATCAGGTAGCCCTCGGAACCCATGATTTCGACGCCGTCGTACCCGGCGTCTCGGGCCAGCGCGGCGCAATCGGCGAACGCGCGAATGGTGCGATGCACGCCGTACGTGGTGAGCGCGCGCGGGCGGAACGGGTTGATCGGGGCTTTGCGGCTCGACGCGGACACGCTCAGCGGGTGGTAGGCGTAGCGGCCGGCGTGCAGGATTTGCAGCGCGATCTTGCCGCCTTCGGCGTGCACCGCGCTGGTGAGCAGTTGGTGGTTCTTCGCTTCGGCGGGCGTGGACAGCTTCGAGGCCAGCGGCAGCAGCCAGCCGGTGCGGTTCGGAGCGAATCCGCCGGTGACGATCAGGCCGACGCCGCCGCGGGCGCGTTCGGCGTAGTACTCGGCGAGCTGCGGGAAGCGGGACGCGCGGTCCTCCAGCCCGGTGTGCATCGAGCCCATCAGGACGCGGTTGCGCAGCGTCGTGAAACCGAGATCGAGCGGGGACAGCAGGTTCGGGTACTCGGTCATCAGTCGTCCTTTTCGTCGGCCCGCAACGCGGTCAGGATTTCTTCCAGCCACTCGACCTGGCCTTCTTCGACGCGGATTCCGCCGCGCAGCACGAGGTACTGGTGCAGCGGACGGCCGCGGAGCCGGTCCGGGGCGGGGAAGTCGCGCTTCTCGATCTGCCGGTACAGATCGAGCCGTTCGGCGTGCGCGTCGCGGTGCCGGGTGATCTCGGCGGCGACCGCTTCGGCGTCGCCGAACGACGCTCCGCGCAGCTTCACCGCCAGCTCCTGCGGTCCGGCTGACGGCGCGGGTTCGGCGAGCCAGCGGCGCAGTTCGGCGCGGCCCGGTTCGCTGACGGTGTAGACCTTCTTGTCCGGCCGCCCGTCCTGGGCCACCACGTCGACGGCGACCTGACCGGCCTCCTCCATCCGCTTCAGCACGCGGTAAATCTGCTGGTGGGAGGCGCTCCAGAACAGCCCGATGGACTTCTCGAACCGGCGCGCCAGCTCGTAGCCCGAGCCGGAGCGTTCCGACAGCGAGACGAGGATCGCGTGCTCCAGTGCCATGCCGGACAGTGTCATATGCAACTAGGTGCAGTGCAACTGAGTGCAAGCCAGGTCACCCGCAGAGGGGGCAAAACGGGTCGATCGGCACCGCGGAAAGGATCAAGATGGAGGGGTGGATCCGGTTTTGGAGCTGCTCGCCGCGCGGATCGCCGAGGGAAGCGTGCCGGGGCAGCGGACGGACGGCCGACGGCTCGCGCTCGCCGTCGAGGGCGGCAGCAGCCGCGGCACGTATTCGAGCGGAATGGTGCTCGCGCTCGACGAACTCGGGGCCACGCTGGCGTTCGACGACGTCTACGGCGCCTCCGCCGGTGCGCTCAACGCGGCGTGGCTGTTGTGCGGGCGATCGCGGACCGGCGTGCGGACATGGTGGAACCCGGCGGTGATGCGGCGGATCATCAACCCGCTGCACACCCTGCGCGGCCGGGCGGTGATCGATCTCGAATACCTCGTGCACCAGGTGTACTCGGTGCTCGAACCGATGGATTTCCCGGCGATCCTGGCGAATCCGGTCGGCTTTCATCCGCTCGCCACCGACGCCGACACCGGCGAATCGACCGATCTGCACCCGTTCATCGAGGACGTGGACGGGATCAAAACGGCGCTCGCGGCGTCGTCGTGCATGCCGGTGCTGGCCGGTCCGCCGATCGCGATGGGCGGACGGCGGTTCGTGGACGCGGGGATCGCCGAGCCGCTGCCGTTTCGCAGCGCGTTGGCCCAGGGCGCGACGGACGTGCTGGTGCTGCGGACCCGGCGCGAGGACGAACTCCCGGCGCGGCCGCCGCGAGTGCAGGACGTGGTCGTGCCGCGGTTTCTGCGCCGCCACGCGCCGGGCACCATCGACGCGTGGCGGACGCAGTACCACCGGGATCTGGAGGATGAGCGTCAGCTGCGGGAAGATCCGCGGCTGACGAGTGTCCGGCCGCCGGCTGGCGCCCCGGACGTCGTGGTGCTGGAACGGGATCCGATGGTGTTGCGGCGTGCGGTGGAGTTGGGGCGGGGTGCGGTTTACGCGGCGTTGGAAGGGCTGCGCCGGGCGTCGTGAGCGCGGGAGTGAACCGTCAGCCGTTGGGCGACAAGGGAAACCGCGAGATACAGCAGAATGGACGCGCCGCCGAGTCCGTGCACGGGATTGACCGCGTCGACGGCGAAGTCAAGTCCTAAGTGGATGCCGAAGGAAATGAGCCACAGCGCGGCGGTTCGCCAGTTTCCTTGCCGCCACAGGGTTCCGTCGGTGCGCCAGAGCCGCATGGTGTACGCGCGGAGCACGCCGAATCCGGCAGCGAGCACGAAACTGAAGGCCAGCAACAGGATTGCCGCGGTAGTCGGCGTGGTCTTCGCGAGGGCGAAGCCTAGGGAAGCGACTCCGAGCACGCTGATGACGAGCAAGACCACCGGCGGACGGTCGGCGCGGCGGACTTGAAGCTGCCGCCACATCAGCCAGGCCAGGACGACCAGGCCGATCAGGATGTTGTCGAAAGTGTTCGGCACACCGGCAACACTGCCCGGGCCGGGCCGTCCCGCGCCTCCACCCGGGGGTGGAGGCCGGGTGGGAAAACCCCGTCAGGCCTGCGGTTTGCGGGCGACTCCGCCGATCACCCGCGACTCCGAGGGCACCTTCGCGAACACCGTGTCGGCGTCCGGATGCCACGCCGGCGCGTACACCAGGCCCGGTTCGAGCAGAGGCCAGCCGCCGAAGAACCGTTCGAACTCCGCCTTCGTGCGCAGGAAGCCCGGGTTGGTCGTCGACTCGTAGTACTTGATGATGTCGATCAGTGCCTGGCGTTCGTTGTCGTCCACCGGGTTTTCGTTGGTCATCTGGGAAAGAATGAGCAACGAGCCCGGCGCGAGCTGCTTGCGGTAGAACTCGAGAATGCCGTCTGGGTCCTGCTCGTCCTTGATGAAGTGCAGCACCGCGTTGACGATCAGCGCCACCGGCTTCCGGACGTCGATCACGTGCGAATCGGCGACCCGGTCCCACAATTCGGCGGGCTGCATGAGGTCGGCGGCGATCGCCTGGTGCCGGTCCTCGTCCGCGGTGTCGGCGAGCAGCACCTGCGAGTGCGCGAGCGCGACGGGCTCGTTGTCCAGGTACAGCACGGAAGTGTCGTGCTCCGGACGCTCCTCGTCGGCCACCTCGTGCACGTTGCCCGCGGTGGGCAGGCCGGAACCGATGTCGACGAACTGCCGGATGCCCTCGCGTACGCTCTGGCGCACCGCGCGGCCGAGGAACTGCCTGCTGGTGCGGCAGTACTCGCCGATCAGCGGCAGCCGTTCCCGCACCTTCTCGGCGAACATGCGGTCGATCGCGTAGTTGGTGGTGCCGCCGATGAAGTAGTCGTAGACGCGGGCCGCCGACGGCCGGTCCAGACTGGCTTCCACCGCGCGCAGTGCTTCGTCCTGTGTGCTCATCGCCGTCCTCACGCTTGCCCCTGGCGCTCATGCTAACCATGGCGTCCGGGTCAGCTCGGGCGGTAGGACTCCCGGTAGGCGTTGACCGAAGCCGTCAGCTGGTCCATCGCGGTGCGCATCCGGGCGAGTTCGGCCTTGTCCAGATTCATCGCTGCGCCGACGTGCGGCGGGATCCGTTCCGCCTTGGCGCGCAACGCGGTTCCCGCGTCGGTGAGCCGGATGCGGACCGAACGCTCGTCGTCGGATTGGCGTTCGCGCTTGATCAGCCCGGCCTTCTCCAGGCGCTTCAGCAGCGGCGACAGCGTGCCGGAGTCGAGGCTCAGCGCGGAGCCGAGTTCCTTGACCTGCTGTTCGTCCTGCTGCCACAGCGCGAGCATCACCAGGTACTGCGGGTAGGTGAGGTCGAGCGGTTCGAGCAGGGTCCGGTAGAGCGCGGTGACCGCCCGGGAAGCCGAGTACAGGCCGAAGCACAGCTGGTCGTCGAGCAGCAGTGAGCCGGTTTCCCCGGTGTCTGTGCTGGTCATGGGTAGCCTCCCGCACGTTTTCCGTTCGCCAGCTCTCCATCCTCTCTCGCTCGGCCGGGAAGGGCAACTCAAGTGCTCTATATCTCATTGAGTGCCATTGAGTTGTGCACAACTAAGTTGTGGAGCTATGTTGTGGGCAGTCCGAACGACGCAGCTATCGGAGGAAGCCATGACCGCGAACCCGCAGAATCTCGTCCTCGAGCCGGCCGCCCAGGCGTTCGCCGAGGCCACCGACCAGCCGCCGTACCTGTACCAGCTCCCGCCTGCCGAAGGCCGGAAGGCGGTCGACGGCGTGCAGGACGGCGACGTCGAACTGGCGCCCGCCGACATCGAGACGCTGACTGTCCCAGGTGGACCCGAGATCCGGATCGTGAAGCCGCAGGGCGTTGCCGGGCCGCTGCCGGTGCTCGTCTACATCCACGGGGCGGGCTGGGTCTTCGGCGATTTCCACACCCACGAGCGGCTCGTCCGCGAACTCGCCGCCGGAACCGGCGCGGCAGTGGTGTTCCCGGAATACAGCCGTTCGCCGGAAGCCCGTTACCCCGTCGCGATCGAAGAGAACTACGCCGCCGCGAAGTGGGTTGTCGAAAACGGTGCGGAGAAGGGCCTCGACACGACGAGGATCGCGATCGCGGGCGACTCCGTCGGCGGGAACATGACTGCGGCGCTGACGCTGATGGCGAAGGAGCGCGGCGACGTCAAGTTCCTGCAGCAGGTGCTGTTCTACCCGGTGACCGACGCGTCCTTCGACACCGAGTCGTACACCAAGTTCGCCGAGGGCTACTTCCTCAGCCGCGAAGGCATGAAGTGGTTCTGGGACCAGTACACGACCGATGAGGCGCAGCGGGCCGAGATCACCGCTTCGCCGCTTCGCGCCACTGTGGAACAGCTTGCTGGACTGCCGCCGGCGCTCGTGATCACCGGCGAAGCGGACGTTCTTCGCGACGAAGGCGAGGCGTACGCCGCGAAGCTGCGTCAGGCGGGCGTGCCGGTGACGGCGGTTCGGTACCAGGGCGTGATCCACGACTTCGTGATGGTGAACGCGCTTCGGGAAACGCACGCCGCGGAAGCCGCGATCACGCAGGCGATCACGGTTCTGCGTGCCGCATTCGGCAACTAATCAGGGACGAACGGGCAATCCTGAGATTCCGCTGAGTTTGCTGGGGCCATTTCCGGAGTGATCGGCGTCACGTGATCACAACGAGAGTGGCCCCTCAAACGTATCTAGAGCAGCGGGTCCCGCCTTCCGGGCGCGCGATCGGTCCTGGAGGTTCCCGTGCACCTGAGCCAAATCAGGTTGGATTCGCCCGTCATGCTCGCGGTGATCGGCGTACTCGCGCTCGTCGCGGTGGTCTCGGTCCCGTGGTTCTGGGACAAATGGCGTAAGCGCAAGCAACTCGGCCGCAGCGCCACGGTTCTGGTCGCGCTGTTTCTCGTGATCGTCACGCTTGGCTTGACTGGCAACATGATCGGCGGATTCTTCCCGACGCTCGGCTCGCTGCTCGGGACCGGCGCGTTCGCCGCGGAGGGAATCGACGTCGAGGGCGGCGACAATGGGGTGGACCTCAGCCGGGCGCGCGACCTCGGCGTGGCGCACGCGCGGGTCGGCAAGGGGACCATCGCGCACGTGACGGTGACCGGAAAGCGCACCGGCCTCACCCGCGACGTGACGGTTTACCTTCCGCCGCAATACTTCCAGCATCCGTACAAGGCGATGCGGTTCCCGGCGATCACCTGGATCCCGAACTATCCGTCCGGTCCGGAGGTCACCACCGCCCCGATCGGGTATCACCTGCCCGAACAACTTGACTCGGCGATCTCGAAACACCTGCTGCCGCCGGTGATCGTGCTGATCCCGGACCCGACCGGAACGCCGAAAATCGGCCACGACACCGAATGCGTCGACGAGGTCAACGGAAGCCCCAACGACACCTACCTGTCCGCGGACGTCCGCGATTGGGCGATTCAGCGCCTCGGCGTCAATCCGGACCGGCGGGCGTGGACGATCGCGGGCTGGTCGTCCGGCGGCTACTGCGCGCTGAATCTCGTGACGCGGCATCCGCAGTGGTACGCGCAGGCGGCGAGCGTCAGCGGATACGAGAAGGCACAAGTGGACGGCGAAACCGAGAACCTTTTCCGCGGCCGCAAGGACATCGAGGACGCGAACAACGTCCGGATCAACCTCCGGCTGCACCCGGCCCCGCTCGAACTCCTCGCGATTTCCGGGGAGAAGGAGCAGAACGAAAGCCGCGCGGTCGACCAGATGCGCGCGGCCGCGCAGCCGCCGGTGCAGTTCACGACGTGGCGGATTCCGGACGCCGGGCACAACATGAACACGTTCAAGGCGCAGCTGCCGGACGTGCTGTCGTGGATCGGGCAGCGGATCCCGGGGCCGTCCGCGCCCGCGCACCAGGCCGACGTGACCGGCGGGGTGAAGCCGTGGCCGCTGCCGAAGACGGGTGCGCGAGGCGCGCTGGCGGAGGTGGAGCAGTGACGGTTCAGCGGATACCGGGAAGGTGCTTGACCACCTCGGTGACCTGGGCCGCGGCGGTTTCGTAGCTGACCGAGCGGGGATTCTCGGTGAGGACGGTGACGAGGTACCGGTCGTCCTTCACGAGGCCGGTGGTGTGAAGGATGCGCCCGGGATTGCAGCAGGACCAGCCTTGTTTGACGGCCCAGCGAACGTGGCCGAGCGCGTCTGGGATGCCGAAGTACTGGCGGAAGCCGTCGGCGCCGTTTTCGGTGGCACCGCGGAGCGCCTGGAGGATCGTTTCGCGCTGCTCGGCTGGTGCTTTGTCCATCAGGTAGCGGTAGACGCGCGTGATGTCGGCGGCGGTGATTTCCGTGTCGCCCCAACGCCCCGGGTTCCGCGGCGGTTTGGTTTCGGCGAGGCCCATCTCCGGTACGGCCGCGCGGACGATGCTGGTCTCGCCGCCCGCGACCCACAGTCTGCTGGCGGTGTCGTCGTCGCTGCGGGACAGCATTTCCCGCACGGTGGCCGGACTGGTGCCGCGGTCGAGCGCGTCGAAGGCGATCAGGATCTTCACCAGCGACGCGGAGGTGTAGTGCCGGTGCGCGTCGAGGGAGACCGGGGTCGTTTCGGTGGTGCGGTCGTAGACGACCACGCTGACGTGCCCTTGGGGGACGAGCGCGGGGAGGTCGGCGGCTTGCTGGGGTGCGGCGCTGCCCGTGCTGGGTTTCGGGCTGGGGCTGGTGCCCGGGGTGCTCGGGTCGGTGGACGGGGAGATGCCGCTGGCCGCCGGCCCGGCCGCGGTGATCACCTGCCGGTAAGGCTCGGCCGAGGTGATCAGGAACGCGATGACGGCACCGAGAATCATGCCGGTCAAGAGGAACGTGCTCGTCCTGCGCATGACCCGACTTCCCCGATCACCTGATCAGGGTTCGCCGAATCGGGCGGGTTGTGGGATGGGTCTCGGTACTGGCCGGTACGCGTGACGGCCGGGAGTGCTGCGGGCAAGCAGCTGTCGGTCAGACCACGGCGAGCCGGTCCACCAGCAGTTCGACCCGTTGGTCGGCGAACTCCCTCGGCTGCCGTCCCGCACGGGTCAGGGTCGCGATTCCGTGCAGGGACGCCCAGAACAGCTCAGTGAACAGGGCTGGGTGGACGCCGTCTCCGGCGACCTCGCCGAGGGTTTCCTGCAGGGCGGCGAAGGCGTCTTTCAGCGGTTCCGGAGTGTCCTCCTGCGCGAAGGCCAGGCCGCCGTCGAGCTGGAAGATGGCGTCGTAGACCGCTTGGTGGCGCTCGGCGAAGTCGAGGTAGGCGCGCGCGAGGGCGGTGACCCGGGCGCGCGGACCGTCCGCGGCTTCGGTGGCGGCTCGCAGCGCGGCGGCCAGCTCGGTGGACCCCTCGAGCGCGACGGCGCCGATGATCTCGCGCTTGCCGCGGAAGTGGCTGTAGAGGACGGGCTGGCTGTACTCGATGCGCTCGGCGAGCCTGCGGGTGGTGACCGCGTCCCAACCCTGCTGCTCGGCGAGTTCGCGGGCCGTCGCGACGATGAGGCGCTCGCGTTCCGCCTGTTCGCGCTGCTTGCGTTCCTGTACCGACATGAGCTGACTCTAGCATTGCTAGACAAGAGAGCGGCAGTAGATCTAGCATTGGTTCATTCACTAGCAACGCTAGATACGGGGAAGGTCATCATGCTCAGCGCACTTGAGGTCTGCACGATCGTGGTTGTCGGCGTGATGGTGGGGGTGGAGTTCTCGGTCGCCTTCGTGATGAACCCGATCTTCACCGCGCTCCCCGACGACAGCGCCCAGCGCGCCCGCTCCCACGGCGGCCGGATGCTCGGCGCCGTCATGCCGTTCTGGTACATCGGATCGCTTGTGCTGAGCGCGATCTGGGCGGTCGCCGCGTGGGGCGGCCCTGGGACGGGGCTGGTCGTGATCGCCGCCGGGCTGCTGGTCGTGAGTGTGGTCATGTCGATTCTGCTGCTCGTCCCGATCAACAACCGGGGCAAGACGTGGACCCCGGAAAACCGGCCCGCGGACTGGAAGGAGCAGATGCGGCGGTGGGACCGCTACCACTACGTCCGTGTCGCGGTCCTCATCGCCGCCTTCGCGCTGCTGGCCGCCGCGCTCGGTTGATTTGCTGCTCAGCAGCCCCATGCGCCCCGGCCGCACCGGCGAACGCCCTGGTGGGGTGACCGGATTCGGGTTTCGGGCCGGTTTGACCGGGGGTATTCCTTCAGGGTTGACCCACCGTCATCTCGGTACGGGAAGGACTGGAGTCATGGTTCGTGCGCACGGAGCCCGCGTTCGGGTGGAAGGGCTGCAGCCCGCGCAGGTGCTGGCCGTTCTGCTCGGGGTCCTGTTTCTCGCCTACGGCATCGTCGGGCTCGTGAAGTCCGGGTTCGGGGACTTCACCGGACACGGTGTCACTTTGTGGCGGTTTTCCGCCAATCCGCTGAACAACGTCGTCCACGTGGCGACCGGCGTGATCGGCCTGCTGCTGGCGCTGGGTTCCGGCCGGGCGCGGACGTTCGGCTGGCTGCTCTTCATCGGCTACGGCGCGCTGTTCGTCTGGGGCCTGATGCTCGCCGGGACGATCACGGTCAATCCGGTGTCCAGCCTCGGCAACCCGCTCAACCTCGCCGACGCCGACAACTGGCTGCATCTCGGCATCGCGGTCCTCGGTCTGCTGACCGCGGTTCTCCCAGCGCGCCACGGGGTTCTGCTGCCGGAGGACGAGGCGCCCGCCGAGGCCGACGCCGATACGACCGCGCCGCGACATCGGCCCGAGCATGGCGGGCACGGCTTGGCACACTGAGGTTCGGCCCACCGGGATCGCTCACTGGACTCGCTCCGGTGGCGGTCCCGGTTATGCGT
This sequence comes from Amycolatopsis sp. WGS_07, assembly GCF_045278895.1. Lineage (NCBI taxonomy): Bacteria > Bacillati > Actinomycetota > Actinomycetes > Pseudonocardiales > Pseudonocardiaceae > Amycolatopsis > Amycolatopsis sp. WGS_07. Next base: position 3,209,262 of record NZ_CP136053.1, read on the forward strand.
CGGGGGTCTCTAACGCCCGGTCCACTAACTGGCCCGCTGCGCCGAGGTAGCGCGTCGGGTCCGCGAGATCAGCCAGCGTCTCGGCGTCGACGACCGCCGTGATCTCCGGTGTGTCCGTCAGAACCTCAGCCAGGGAACGGTTTTCTTCGATCGCCCGCCGGGAAGCGGTGCCTAGCAAGTCCTTTGCGCGAGCCTTGCCGACCTTCGGGGCCAGCGCGGCGGACAGTCGTTCCGAGACGATCAACCCGTTGGTCAGCGCGAGGTTATCCCGCATGCGATCCGCGTGAATCTTCAGTCCCCGCACCAAATCCACGGCGGTGTGAGTGGCTCCGCCGGTCAGCCGCAGGCATTCGCGCAGTAGCTGCCACTCGGCCTGCCAGACGCCCGCTGAACGTTCGTCTTCGGCCAACCCGGATTGCGTGACTCCGGCGGCCAGCACCGGTACCTGCAACGCGGCCGACCGGATTAACGCCGACTGGACCGGGTTTTGCTTGTGCGGCATCGCCGAAGAACCGCCACCGGTCGCTTCGGCCGCCTCGCCGATTTCGGTACGGGCCAGGACCTGGACGTCGACCGCGATTTTCCCCACTGCCGTTGTCACACCGGCCAAAGCGGCGACCAATTCGGCTACCGGGGTGCGATCCGCGTGCCACGGCAGCGTCGGCGCGGTTAGCCCGGTCTCCTCAGCGAAGGCCGCGACGAGCCGTTCGGCGTAGTCGGCGGTGCCGTCGCCGTATTGAACGTACGCGGCCAACGTCCCGGCCGCACCGCCGAGAGACACCGGCAATTTCAACGAAGCCACCCGCCGGGCGGATTCCTGGACACCCTGCCGCCAGATCGCGGCCTTCAACCCGAAGGTCGTCGGGACGGCGTGGGCGGTGAGAGTCCGTCCGGGCATGACGGTGTCGCGGTGGACGCGCGCCAGCTCGGCGAGGGCGTGGGCGATCGCCGTCAGGTCCGCGCTGATCAGCCGCAGGGCGTCGCGCGCGACGAGCATCATGGCCGTGTCGGCGATGTCCTGGCTGGTTGAGCCGCGGTGGACGAAGTCCGCGACGTCCGGGACCTTGGCCGACAGCGTGCGCACGAGGCTGACCACCGGGTTCCCGGTCGCACGCGCGTCGCGGGCCAGCTGGACGACGTCGAGGCTTTCGCCCAGTTCCCGCGCGGCGACGGTGATGCGCTCGGCTGCCTCGGAGGGCACCGTGCCGAGCCGCGCCTGCGCCCGCGCGAGTGCGGCCTCCGCCTCCAGCAAGGCGGCGGCGAAGGCCCGGTCGCCGGTCACTGCTTCAGCCGGGGTTCCGGCTCGCACTGGCGAGAGAAGGCCGGAGTCGGGATCGGCGGTCATGCCGTCCAGCATCGCACGCTTGGCGGAGTGGGGCGGGAGGGTCGCTGGTCGCTTGGGGTGTGGGAGTCCATTTCGGAGGGATCGCCGCTGGTGAGGCTGCGTCGGCTGGCTGTGGGTGGTTGTTGGTGCGGTCCGGGTTGCGGGTCGTCTCGGCGCGCTGGCTCGCGGCGGCGTGTGCTGTCAGTCGCCTTGGCGTGTTGCCTGGCTGCGGGGCGTTTAGCTGATGCGGTCCGGGTTGCTGGTTGCCTCGGTGCGCGTGCCCGCTGCCAGTTGCGTCGGCGTGGTGGTGCTGCCTGGCTGCAGGGCGATTGCCTGGCGCGGGCCGGATTGCCGGTCGCCTCGGTGTGCGTACCGCTGCAGGGCGAACTCGCAGTCACCTCGGCGTGGTGGTGCTGCCTGGCTGTGACCTGCTTTGTCCGCTGCGCCCAGGGCCACCGGTTGCGCGGCGTGGTCGCACCGGCCAACTGTTGCACGCTCGTCCGCTGCCTCCACTCCGGACTCAAGAGCCCCCGTCACTTCACCGCGTCACCTCCACCCGAACTCCCTGCCGCCGAAGCCCTTCCGCCTCAGCGCCCAGTGGCACCGTCCGTCACCTCGCGCAGTAAGTCGGCGTGGCCGTTGTGGCGGGCGTACTCCGCGGTCATCGACATGAGCATCCACCGCAGCGAGAACGGTTCTCCTGTCGTCTTCACCACGCCCTGGGCGTCCAGCGACGGCGCGGCCGCCAGGATTTCCCGGCTGCGGTCGCACTCCGCGCGCCACAGTGCCAAGGCTTCGCCGAAATCGCCGTCCAGGCGGTCGAAGTCCTGGTCAGGATCGTCGTCCGAGTAGTGCAGCAGTGGGACTTCCTCGCCGGCGAACTGGATGCGGAACCACCAGCGTTCGCAGCTGGCCAGGTGCCGGATCAAACCGTGCAGGGACATCGTGGACGGTGGGATCGCGCGTGTCGACACGGCTTCCTGGCTCAGGCCAGCGCACTTCAGCGCGAGGGTTTCGCGGTGCCACTCCAGGTAGGCGACCAGCGTCTCGCGTTCGCCGGCGAGGCGGGGGATCGGCGGGCGGTCGCTTTCGGCGACTTTGGACAGATGCTTCGGTGTCTGCGTCATGAGACGAGCGTCTCACCCGCCACCGACAATTTTCCGGCACCGGAGGCACGGGCAACGGTCCGCGTGCAGCAGTGGGCTAGCCCACATGGCGGGCCCGGGTAGCTGGCCCAGCCGGTTCTGTCGATGCGGAATTCAGGTGAATTCCGGTGTCGATCAGCACACTCAGACACGAATTCCGCACGGTGTTGTCGCTCCGTCAGAGGTATGGTGATCGGCATTCCGGGGATTAATCTTTTGGACGGCCCACGTCGGCTCATGGGCCGGACGGCGGTAGTGCGGCGGGGCCGAACGCACTAATGAAACGGTGAATAGGGCGCCATGGTCGGAGCGAGTGTGCCGATGGTCGATTCGTCGATGTACAGTCACGCCGGTGGTCAACTCGACCGGCTGTGCCGCGCGGTGGGATTCGACCCGGAAGAACGTCGTCACCTGGATCTTCTCCGGTTGTTGCTCGGGGAGTCCGGGGAATTGACCGTCGACGCTCCGGCGCAGTTCCCGTGCAATGTGGCGGACGACACCACGCCCGTTGAATTCTCGGTCGCATTCGACGCCAATGGCGAATGTGTGGTAAGGGTTCTCGGCGAGACTGTCGGGGCTCCGGATCCGCGCGAGTTCCTCGCTCAGGTGGCCGGCGAGTACGGCCTGGTCACCGACCGGCTCGACGCGGTGGCCGACCTCTTCCTCCCGCACGACGAGCGGCGCGGGCCGTTCACGCTGTGGTACTCGTTGATCTTCCGCAACGGTGCCGCGCCGAAGATCAAGGTGTATCTGAACCCGCAGATCAGCGGTCCGACGATGGCGGATTCCCTGGTCAGCGAGGGGTTCCGGCGGCTGAACCTCGGCGAGGCGTTCGACCCGGTGGTCGAGCACGCGCTGCGCCGCGGCGAGCGCGACAACTTCACCTTCTTCGCGCTCGACCTCGACGACGACCCGCTGTCGAGGGTCAAGGTGTACGTCTCGCACGACGCCGCCGAGGCCGAGGACGCCGTGCGCGCGGGGCAGCTGGTGCCCGGCGTCGACCCGATGCTGATCCGGGAATTCCTCGCCGTTCTCGGCGGCGGAAAAGGGCCGTTCGAGGGCCGTCCATTGGTGTCCAGTTATTCGTTCGTGGAAGGGATGGGCGGGACGCCGGGAAACTACAGTCTCTATCTCCCTATTCGGAGTTACGTACCGGACGACGAAGTGGCCAGGGCCCGGGTGCACGCCATTCTCGCGCAGTATGACTTTGACCCGGAACAACTGGACAAAGCGCTGGCAGCGGTTTCGGATAGGCCACTGCGCGACGGGGTCGGATTGATCGCTCATGTGTCGCTGAGAATGGGCGAGTTCGGCTCCGGAATCACCGTCTATCTGTCCTCCGAGGCTTATGCGGTCGCGCCGCCGAGAAAACGGCCGGTGCTCGGCCGGATGACCTGACGCGGTAGTTTTCGGCAGTCACCCACAACTGGAGGAATTACCCTGATGCGGACCTTCCCGCCGTACCGCGCCCAAGTCGTCGCCGAAATCCCGGTCACCACCCGGGCGGAGCGGGAGCAGGCGCTCGCCGCGGCGGGCTACAACGCCTTCAACCTGCCCGCGAACAAGGTCAGCATCGACCTGCTCACCGACTCCGGCACCGGCGCGGTCTCGACCCGGCAGGAGGCCGCCGCGGTCGCCGCGGACCGCTCGTACGCGGGCTCGGACTCGTTCTACCGCTTCCGCGAAGCGCTGCGCGACCTCACCGGATACCCGCACCTCCTGCCGGTGCACCAGGGCCGCGCGGCCGAGCGCGTGCTGTTCTCCAGCGTGCTGGAGAGCGGCCGGATCTCGGTCAGCAATACGCATTTCGACACCACCCGGGCGAACGTCGAGCTGCTCGGCGCGGAGGCGATCGACCTGCCGTGCGCGGAGTTCGGCGACCTCGACAGCCTCGAACCGTTCAAGGGCAACATCGACCTCGACGCCCTCGAACGCCTCCTGACCGGCCCGGACGGGCACCGCGTCGGCCAGGTGCTGCTCACCATCACCAACAACGGCGGCGGCGGACAGCCGGTCTCGATGGCCAACCTGGCCGCGGCGGCGAAGCTCGCGCGGACACACGGGGTGCCGGTTTTCCTTGATGCCGCACGGTTCGCGGAGAACGCGTGGCTGGTCATCCAGCGCGAACCCGGCTACGCGGACAAGACGCCGCACGAGGTCGCGCGGGAGGCGTTCGGCCTGGTCGACGGCTGTGTCGCGAGCCTGAAGAAGGACGGCATCTCGCCGATGGGCGCGTTCATCGGCCTGACCGACCCGGAACTCGCGCAACGCTGTGAAACCAACCTGATCGCCACCGAGGGCTTCCGCACCTACGGCGGGCTCGGCGCGCACGACCTCGATCGCGTCGCCAAGGGCCTGCAGGAAGTCGTCGATCCGCACTATCTGGCCGCGCGCGCCGCCGAAGCGGCACGGCTCGCGAAGCAGGCCAACGACGCCGGTGTGGACATTGTGCAACCGCCGGGCATCCACGCGCTCTATCTCAACGCCGGACGCCTGCTGCCGCATCTGTCCGCGTCCCGGTTCCCCGGCCACTCGCTGGCCTGCGAGCTGTACCTGGCGGGTGGAATCCGTTGTGTGGAACTGGGTTCGCTCTACCTCGGCACCCTCGACGAGCAGAACGAGCTGATCACCCCGGCCCCGTTCGAGCTGGTCCGGATGGCGCTGCCGCGGCGCGTGTACAGCCAGGGCCACTACGACTACGTGGCCGAAATCCTCGGCGACATCGCGGCGAATCCGGAGAAGGTGCCGGGCTACCGGATCGTCGAGGCGCCGAAGATCCTGCGCCACTTCAATCTCCGGATGGCCCCGGTCCACTAAGGACAGAACGCGAACGAGGGGGCTCCCCGCGCCGGGAACCCCCTCGCTGGTCGGGAAAGCCCGCCTCAGGCGGGCTGCGGGACCACCGTCATCGCGTGCTTCACCAGCCGGATCAGCGCGATCTTGCTCGAATCGCGCTGCCGCGCGTCGCACATCACGATCGGCACGCCGTCGGGCACCACGAGCGCCTCGCGGATCTCGTCCGGGGTGTAGCGGGGCGCGTTGTCGAAGCAGTTCACCGCCACGACGAACGGGATCTTCCGCCGCTCGAAGAAATCGACCGCCGCGAAGCTGGTCTCCAGCCTGCGCGTGTCGACGAGCACGATGGTGCCGATCGCGCCGCGCGCCAGGTCGTCCCACATGAACCAGAACCGTTCCTGGCCAGGGGTGCCGAAGAGGTACAGCACGTGCCGCGGGGAGATGGTGATCCGGCCGAAGTCGAGCGCGACCGTGGTGGTCTTCTTCTGCTCGACGCCGGACAGGTCGTCGACGCCGGTGCTCGCCTCGGTGAGCACCTCCTCGGTGGACAGCGGCGGGATTTCGCTGACCGAGGCGACCATGGTCGTCTTCCCGGCGCCGAACCCGCCGGCGACGATGATCTTGACCGGCGTCGGGACCGACGCCGCGGCGTCGTCAGAGCTTGATGAGGCCATCGAGAACCGCCTGGAGAGTTTCGTGGTCCGGCACCTGGGCCGGCTGACGGGACGGGGCGCGGGTGATGACGAGGCCGCGGTCGATCAGGTCCCCGCACAGCACGCGCACGACGCCGAGCGGCAGCTTCACGTACACCGCGATCTCGGCCACCGACAAGGGTCTGCGGCACAGCTGGGTGATCGCGAGGTGCTCCGGGCCGAGCCCGACCGGGTCCGATCCCTGCTGCAGGGTCATCACCTGGGTGGAGAGGTCGAGCTGGTGTTCGGACGGGGTCCGTCCGCTGGTGATCGTGTACGGCCGGACCAAAGGTCCGGCGGCCTCGTCGTACCAGCCATCCTCAGTCACGTCGCCTCCCGCAGCAGGTTCGCGGCCTCGCGCGGCGCCGACGCCAGGTAGTCGCCGACGCGCTTGACCAGTCGGTTCATCTCGTACGCGATCATTTCGACGTCGATGTCCGCACCGGCGAGCACGGCGAGGCACGCGCCCTGCCCCGCGGCCGAGACGAAGAGGTACCCGCGTTCCATCTCGATCATGTTCTGCAGCACCGGCCCGCGGTTGAACTGCCTGCTCACCCCTTTGGCGAGGCTCTGCAGGCTCGACGCGATGGCCGAGAGCTGGTCCGAGTCGTCCTTGCTCATCCCGGACGACTTGCCGAGCAGCAGGCCGTCGGCGGACAGCACGATGGCGTTCTGCGCGCCGACGACGCGGTTGACGACGTCGTCGAGCAGCCAGTTGAGATCGGGGGTGGAGTTCCCGTACTCGTTCATGCGGACAGACCCTGACTTTCGGTGTGGTGAGGTGTGCGGTCGTTATGACTCATTTTGCCCGCCTCGCGCCCGGCGGGTGCCCTTGTGGAACGCCATCAGCGTCCGCGCGGTGGTCTCGCCCGCGTTGGTGACGTCAGCGTCGGCGGCCTCGGCGTTCGGGTCGTCGTGCAGCTGGGCGACGAGATTCTGCTGCGGCTGCCGGCGCGGGAGCCGGGGCCGGTCGTCGCCCTGCAGCCCGCTGAGGTCCGGTTCCTCGGCGCGCGGCGCGGCCGGGACGTCCGGGATCTGGCCCGCGGACGGGGGATACGGCTCCGGCGAAGTCCGCGGGGTCGGCGTCGGCAGCGGGCGGGCCGGGTACGGCCGCGGGGCCGGCTGCGGTGCCTCCGGGGCTGGCCGCTGGGCGGCGCTTTCCTGCGCCGGCGCGCCGACCTGGGCGAGCGCCGGAGCTTCGTCGGGCTCGGGGGCATTCGCGTCGGCGAGGTGGCTCGACGGGATCAGCACGGTCGCCCGGGTGCCGCCGTAGCGCGACGGGTCGAAGGTGACCGTGATGCCGAGCCGCGAGGCCAGCCGCGCGACCACGAACAGGCCGAGGCTGGAGTCCGCGCGCAGCGCCATCGCGTCGAATTCGGGCGCGTCGGCCATCATCGCGTTGGCCCACTCGCGCACGCCCTCCTTCATGCCGAGCCCCTGGTCGGACACGTCGACCACGACGCCGCGGGCGACCATCCGGCTGGTCACCTCGACCTGGGAACCGGGCGGGGAGAACGACGTCGCGTTGTCCACCAGTTCGGCGACGAGGTGAATGGTGTCCGCGACCGCGGTGCCGACGATCGCGACGTCCGGCACCTGTTCGACCTGCACCCGCGAGTACTGCTCGGTTTCCGACACGGCCGCGCGCAGCACCTCCATCAGCGAAACCGGCTTGCGCCAGCGCCGTCCGGGCTGCTTGCCGCCGAGGATGATCAGGTTCTCCGTGGTCCGCCGGGCGCGCGCGGCGAGGTGGTCCAGCTGGAACAGCGACGCCAGCTGGGTCGAGTTCTCTTCGCGGCTTTCCATTTCGTCCAAGATCTGCAGCTGCCGGTGCACCAATACCTGGTTGCGGTGGGCGATGCCGAGGAACACGTTGTGCACACCGCTGCGCGCCTTCGCCTCGCTCGCCGCCGCGTTGACCGCGGTGAGCTGCGCGGTGTTGAACGCTTCGGCCACCTGGCCGATCTCGTCCCGGCCGTGGTCCAGTTTCGGCAGCTCGGCCTCGATGTCCACCGGATCGCCGCTCTTGAGCCTGCCGACGATGTTCGGCAGCCGGTTGCGCGCGAGGTCGAGCGAGTCGTTGCGCAGCCGTTCGAGCCGGGTCATCAGGGTCCGGTCGACGAGCGAACGCGACACCCGCACCGCGACGATGATCGCGGCCAGCGAGGCGAGCAGGGCCACGATGCTGCCGATGATCGCGTTGCGCAGCTGCGCGTTCCCGGAGTCGATCGCGGCGGCGGAGACCTGGTCGGCCTGTTCGATGGTGAGCTGGTTCAGACCTTGGGCGACCTGCGCGGTCAGCGCGTGCCAGTCGCCCGCCGAGACCGGCACGCTGCTCTGGTCGCTGCTGGTCCACGGACCGCGTTTGATCAGCGAGTCTTCGGCCGCGTTGAGCCGTTTCCACGCGTCGCTCGCGGAGAGCTGCTCGTAATGCTGGCGCACCGCCGGTTCGAGGAACGGCGAGATCTGCGCCAGCTGCGTGCGGTAGTAGCCGACGAGCTGGGAGAACTCGACGAAGTCGTCGGGGGCGAAGTTGTTGCCGGAGAACGCCGCGGACACCAGCGACGTCTCGCGCGACATCAGGTCGCCCGCCCGGAAGAGCGAGGTCGCCGAGATGGCGCCCTGCACCGCGGTCGCGTCGGGGACGATGCGCGCCTGGGTGTCGAACAGCGTCGCCGCGGAGTCGAGTACGCCGTTGTAGTAGGCGTTGACCTGCGAGCGGTTGATGCTGCGGAAGTTGACCTGCGAGCGCAGCACCGGCAACTGGTCGAGCTGCGCCTTCAGCGCGGTGACCTTGCTGGCGATCTCGTCCGGCGCGCTGGAAATGGTGGCCGCGAAGGCTTCCTGCAGGCCCTTCAGCTTCCCGTCGCTGTCCTGTTCCTGCTGCTGCAGTTGCTGCGGGCCGGAACTGGGGCTGTCGAGGTACTGCAGGGCCAGCTGGCGTTCCTGCTGCAGCGACGACAACGCGGTGAGCGCGGGGATCGACACGTCACGCACCGAGCCGGCCACGAGCCGCACGTACAAGCCGTTGATGAAGAAGGCCGTCGCCAGCACCGCCCACAGCACGAGCAGGGTGATGCTCGGGATCAGGACCGTCCGGGTCAGCCTTTTCCGGATCGACTTGTCGTACGCCTTGCCGGGATCGTCCTTGTTCTCCACGATGATTCACGAACTCCTGGGTCACCCTCGGCGAGAGTGCGGACACGGCCGGGGAAGCGGACACGCCAGTGGGTGCGAGTGGTCCTCGTCACGGAAATCTCGGATACACCCTTCGTAGGCCCACCGAACGGAACAGCCCCGGTTTCTATCACGAACGAGGGCCGCGTGGTTCCGCTGAACGAGCCGCCGAACGCCGTCTTGACGACGGTTACCGACCGTAGCGCCGAGTTCCCCCGGCATTTGCCGAGGCCCCGGCCCCGGCTGCGGTTTTCGGACCAGTGGGCTGCTCTGAATGAGTGATTCAAAAAGTGGCCGGATCCTCATTCAGTGTTCCGTGGGGTGGAACTGTCGCTGAAGTGACATGTCGACAACTGCTGTCCACAATGGACTAATGGCTGATCCTCGGGGTCGGCCCGAGGAACGGGAGCAGTTCGGTGCCGTCCTGGAGCGCGGAGAGGGTGCGCAGGACTCCGGCGCCGCCGGTGGCGACGTCGGCGGACAGTCGTAGCAGGCGAGTGCCCGGGAAGGCAAGGCCGCCGCGGAACGGGACGGCGTACCACGAAAGCCGGGTCAGGTGCCGGTCGATCGCGTCCTGCGTGCGCCGGTCCGGGGTGCTGCTGAACGCCAGCCCGGCGGCGAGCCCGCAGCGGCCGTTGAGCAGGCCGGGGTGGAGCGCGAACTCCCCGCGGCACGCGACGCGCAGCGCGGGCAGGCTGCGCGCGGCCTTCGCGTCGAGGCGATACCGCGCCAGCTGTTCGGTGACGATCAGAATCCCGGCGCTGCCGATGCCCGCGCCGCGGCGCGCACCCCGGTTGCCGTCGCGGACCGGCAGCGAGCCGTCCAGTGCCGGCACGCATTCCTCCAGATCGCGTTCGAGCGCCTGGTCGGCGAACGACAGCCAGGCCGGTTCGCCAGTGCGTTCGTAGAGCCGCAGGAACAGCAGCGCCGGGCCGGACCAGCCGTGCAGCAGCCCGGCCTGCGCTTGCGCGCCTGGCGGTTCGGCGGTGTCCAGCGCCTCGGCGAGCCGGATGCCGATGTTCAGCGCCTGCCTGCCGTACTCGTTGTCCCCGCGGGTGGCGGCGAAATGCAGGCGGGTCAGGCCGATGCCCGCCAGGCCGCTCGCCAGGTCGTGGCAGACGGTTTGTTCCACCAGTGCGCGGGAGGCGGCCAGCAGGCTGCTGGCGGCCGTCCGATAGCCGAATTCCTCCAGTACGTAAGCGATTCCGTGGCTGCCGTCGAAGAAACCCGCGCGGCTCGGCTGTTCTCCGTGTACCGCGTCGAGGAGCCATTGCTCGTGGTCGGGGAAGCGGCCGGCACCCGCGACGTGCAGTGAATGCAGGACGCCCGCCGCGCCGGTGCCGAAGGTCGCGCCGCCGACGCGGAACTGGTCGATGTCGCCGGGGAACAGCCGATCCCGGCGCTCCGGGGTCGCGGAGGCGAGCAGTGCTTCGGCGATCTGCTTGCGCACCAGCGGCCAGTCTGGACGGGGTTCGTCGAGTTCGATGTGCGCGGGCTCGGCGTGCGGCGCGATGCTGTCGGCGTAGCCCTCCGGCAGCGAGAACCGGCGTTCGGTGAGTTCGGCGGCCCAGCGGAGGCGTTCGGGCACCAGGTGATAGACCGGGGCCAGTGGCAGGAAGAGGCGCAGCCGCAGGGCGGTCTCGTCGCGGTCGAAGCCGGTCAGCGAGACGGTTCCGGCGCTGTCGACCAGGATGTTGTGCGGATTTTCGAGGACGACGCCGCGTTCGCGGGCTTCGGCGACGATGCGGTCGACCTGTGCCAGCACCGACAGCGCCTGCCTGCGGTAGGCGGCGAGGTCGGCTTCGGGGCAGTCGCGGCGGGTGAGCGGGTAGTGCCGGGTGAGCCAGGCGTCCAGCGGCAGGCCGGGCCGGTACTCCCGCACCAGGTAGTGGCGTTGCCCGGCGACGTATGCGTAGACCTTCGGAATGCCGTGGATCCCGGCGAGCCGCTTGAGGAGGTCGTGCTTGCGCTCCAGCCTCGCCACGGCGTCGACGCCGTCGCTGTCCAGCCCGGTGTAGGGCCAGGCCTCCTCGACGAGCACCTGCTCGCCGCCGCGTTTGGCCAGGTAGACGGCGGTGCCGTGGGCTTGCCGGACGACCTCGGCGACCGGATGCGGCGGTTCGGGCGCGTCGGTGTACTCCGCTACGCAGTCCGGGATCCGGACCCAGTCCGGCACCGAGAAGTCCGGGCCCTGGTGCTCCGGTTCGAGGGCGCTGCTCGGCCTGCGGATCGCGGGCACGCGGGCGCCGGCGTGTTCGGTCCACAGTTCGGCGAATCCGCCGTAATGCACGTGAACCGGGCATTCTCCGCAGCGGAGCGCGCCCTCGATATCGGGTCCGGGCTCACCGGTGAGGAGTTCGGAAAGATCATCGAGGATCCGGTCGAGAGTGTTGTTGTCGGGCGGATAAATAGTGGCGAGCGCGCCGCTTCCGGGAGTGGTCGGATATTCGGCATTGTGATCGAGGAAAATCGACCGGGAACGCAGGTGCCGGTGGTGCAGCCGGTGCTCCAGGCAGTACTCGCGCACGCGGTCCAGTACCCGCTCGGCGTTGCCGGGGGCGGCGGAAACCTCGACCGTCCAGCCTTGTTCCGGCAATGTCTCACCAGCTGGATGCAGGAAGCGCCAATGTCCGCGCTCCTCGATTGTCCACAATGGACTTTTCGGGGCGGCGGCCAGGTCGTCGGCGGAGATTTCCCGCCGGCGGTCGAAGAACCACGGATCGGCGAGGCAGAATGCCTCGTGCCGGACGTTCATAAAAGTGGATCCTTCCGCGTGCGCGCCATCCGGTTCTCCGGCGACGGAAACTATTCCCGCACAGCTTCGACCTCGCGCCAATCCGCCATTTCAGCGTTCGGCGGACCCGAGCGGGGCGAGGATAAAACCGGCTCTCGCCGACTGAGGGTGATTCCCCGTCGCCCGGTCGAGCGGGTTTTCCCTGGCATTCGGGAATTGACGTAATGCCAGCGACCCGTTCCGGTGAACGTGGTCCCGGCCACGCCGTCGGCCCCTCGCCCGTCCGGGGCGGCGGACCGGGCGGGTACGTTGAGCCCGGCGGGCAAAAGGAGGAACGGGTGATCTTCGGGTTCGCGATAGCGGTGGCCGGGTGCGCGCTGCTGGTCGCGCTGTGGAGTTTCGTCCAGGCGGCGCGCAAGCGGCTGCCGGACACCCCGCTGCTCGTCGCGCTCGCCGTGATCGAGGTCCTGCTGGTCGCCCAGCTCGTGATCGGGGTCGTGCTGCTCGTCGGCGGGCACCATCCGGGCAGCCTCGCGACCTATCTCGCCTACCTGATCGGCTGCCTCGTCGTGCTGCCGGTCGGCGCGGCGTGGGCGCTGGCCGAGCAGAGCCGGTCGAGCACGGTCGTGCTCGGCATCGCCTGCCTGGCCATTCCGGTGATGGTGCTGCGACTGAACGAGGTGTGGAGTGGAGCAAGCGCGTAAGACGGCCACCGGTCCCGGCCGGATCCTGGTCGCGGTGTACGCCATCTTCGCGCTCGCCGCGACGTCGCGGGCGGGCGTCCAGATCGGCACGAAGTTCCACGAGGCGCCGCTCGCGTACCTGCTGTCGGCCTTCGCCGCGCTGGTCTACATCCTGGCCACGATCGCGCTCGCCCGCGGCGGCCGCACGTGGTGGCGGATCGCGCTCGCCGCTTGCACGGTCGAGCTGCTGGGCGTGCTGACCGTGGGCACCCTGAGCATTTTCGACCGGAAGGCGTTCCCGGACGCCACGGTGTGGTCGGTGTACGGCCAGGGGTACCTGTTCATCCCGCTGGTGCTTCCGGTGATCGGCCTGTACTGGCTGCGCCGGAGCCGGGTCGCTGCCTGAGCCTTTCGCCGGAACAGTACGCGGAACTGTCCGTAGCGGCGTCGGCAGAAGAAGAACAGGTGGTCCCCGGCTACTTTCGCCGGTTCTGGTTCCCGCGCGCGGTGCCGATGATCGAAGGCCCCGTCCCCACCGGAACCGCGGCGACGACGCCGCAGAAACGAGCGACCATGCGTTTGCGCACCTGTTTCCTCGTGCTCGCTACCGCGCTTGGCCTAGCCGGATTCGCCGGTCAGGCCGGTGCCGCCACCGGACCGACCTCGACGCCGGCGATCATCGGCGGCGGCTACGCCTCCAACGCCCCGTGGGCGGCGCGGCTGTTCGTGAACGGCAGGCAGAACTGCACGTCCACGATCATCGCGCCGCAGTACATCCTCACCGCGAAACACTGCGTCGCCTCCAGTGGTACGTATACCTTCCGCATCGGCAGCCTCGACCAGAGCAGCGGCGGCACGATGGCCACCGGCGCCGCGATCACCCGCTACCCCGGTGCCGCTGACCTGGCCATCGTGCGCCTGTCCACCTCGGTGAACGCGACGTACTCCCCGCTCGGCACGTCGGGCGACGTCCGCACCGGGCAGACCGTGCAGGTCTACGGCTGGGGCGCGACGAGCCGCTGCGGTTCGGAGATCAACTGCCAGTCGCGGTACCTGAAGGTGGCCAATGTGCGCGTGACCTCGCCGCAGTGCAGCGACTACGAAGGTGGCGTCGCGGTCTGCGCCAACCGGATCGACGGCATCACCGCAGGCGGCGACTCGGGCGGTCCGATGTTCGCGTCCGGGCACCAGGTGGGCGTCGCGTCGACCAGCGACCGGCAGTACAGCACCGCCTACACCAACATCACGCAGTACCGGAGCTGGATCTCGCAGGTCGCCGGAGTCTGATTTTGTCGGTGGTCCGGCCTAGTGTTGGGAGTGCGCACCGCTTCCGTTGCGCGGAGGAGGAGAACGATGCCCGACAAGCTGATCCCGGGGCCGGACCACCCGATCACCGTTGAGCCGAACCCCGCGCGGGTGGTGGTCAAGGCGGGCGACCGCACCGTCGCCGACACCACCCGCGCGCAGGTGCTGCGGGAGGCGAGTTACCCGCCGGTGCAGTACATCCCGCTGGAGGATGTGGACCTGGCGATGCTGTCGCCGACTGAGCACCGGACGCATTGTCCGTACAAGGGGGATGCGTCGTACTACAGCCTCACTGTGGTGCCGGACGGCGAGAACGCGGTGTGGGTTTACGAGGAGCCGTATGACGCGGTGGCTCCGATCAAGGGGCATGTCGCGTTTTATCCGGACCGGGTGGAGATTGAGGAGGTGGCTGGCTGAGGCGTGCGGGTTTAGGCCGGTGAGGGCCGGTATCGGCGCTTACGAGACCCTGGACGCCCGCGATTCGCGGCCAGTCAACGGCACCCGTGGCTGGCCAGTCGTGCGTGTTTACGCCGGTTAGGACCGGCATCGGCACTCGCGAGACCCTGGACGCCCGCGATTCGCGGCCAGTCAACGGCATCCGTGGCTGGCCTTGGTGCGCGGACGCGTGCTGGCCCCGTCCTGGCCTCGGTCCTGGTCCTGGTCCGCAACTGGGTGTGGTCCTCGGCTGGTCTTTGGCCGGTGCCGATCCGGGTGCGCGGCGGGTACTGGCTCCGTGCCAGTTCTGGCCTGCTGCGGGTGCTGGCTCGTTCTGCCCTGACCCGCGGCTGACTCCGGGCCGGTGCTGATCCTGCCCGAGCGCGGATCAGCGGGCTCAGCGAGCGGCGGCTCCGTCGTCCTCGAGCCATGAGGCCTCCCCGGCCTGGTGCAGCGCGTTCCACAGCAGGTTGAGCGGGTGGCTGTCCGGGTACGAGGACCGTTCGCCGCGGCGGGCGAACACGCCTACTAGCAGTTCGAGTTTTGGCTCGATGTCGTCGACGAGGGTGATTGTGCGCAATCCGGATGCGGCGTGCAGGCGGTTTTCGCCTGCCGCCTCGCCGAGGCCTTGGGTGACGAGCATGCAGCCGCGGATCAGACCCGAACGGAGCAGTTCGAATCCGTATTGCGCGGAGTCGATCTCGGCTACGATGTCGAGCCGGTTGCGGTAGTCGGAGCCGAACCAGCCGCGCATAAAGTCATTGATCACGCCGCCGCTGGGCACGACGAGCGGCAGCGTCGGCAATTGGCTCGTGGACACGGGCTCGCCCGCGCGCGGAGTGTCCATATTGGTCACGATGCCGAGTCCGCTGCGCCGCCATTCCAGCACGTCGACGGTGTCGAGCGCGTTGGTCGTGACGACGCTGCCGCAGACCAGGTCCACGTCCTTGGCCAGCAGGCGGTCGATCAGGTCCTTGGTGCGCACGTGCACCACGTTCAGCTCGATGTCGCGGGCGCGGAACTGCTCGGCGACGAGATCGCCGGCGTGCGCGAGGCTGCCGAGGGTGTAGCGGGTCGCGCCGACGGTCAATGTTCCGCCGAGTTCGCGGCGGCATTCGTGAATGGTGTCCAGCCATTCGGTGAGCGTGCGGCGGGCTTGCTGCGCTACCGCGCGTCCGGTGTCGGTAAAAAGAACGTCTCGGCCGCGTCCCTGGCGGTGCAATAATGGTTCTCCGCACAATTCCGAAAAATTGCGGTTGAGGGTGTCGAGTTGTTTCTGCACACTGGACTGGTCGCGGCCGAGAGTGCGGGCCGCGGCGAGGGCGGTTCCGGTTTCCGCGACCGTGATCAGCGTGCGCAACTGGTCGAACGTCGTGTCCAGCAGGGCCGGTGACGAGCGCAGGAGCCGGCTGAGGACGTTGAACGACGGCGATCGGAACGGGCTGGGTGCGGACATCTGGCAAAGCTCGCCTTCTGCGTTCACTTCTCGGACGCCGGAGAGCCTAACCCGGCTCTCCTGATCTCGCGGCCAGTTAAAAAAATCTGCAGATAATATCGGCGAACCGGTGGACGGCGCAAGCAGTCGGCGGGAAACTCCGTCACGCTTGATTCGATTGCTCATCCAAGGAGTTCGACAGAAGTGAGTTCGTACAGTTCCACCGGCGCGCGTCGTTCCCGCACCCTGACCATCGGCGGGGGGCTGGGGCTGATCGGCGCGCTCAGCGGGCTGCTGTGGGGTGCGATGGTGCTGGTGCAGGGCGAGGGCCTGATCCGCCCCGCGGTGCAGGACTACCTGCAGGCCGAAGGCCACGACCTGGCCTCGAGCGGTCTGCTGACGGCGGACGACCTGACCGGGATCGCCATGTCGTCGTTCAACAGCCGCGCGGCGATTTGGCTGGTCATCGGCCTGGTGACCTTGGTGTCGGCCGCGATGGTGCTCGCCGCGCACAACTGGGCCCGGGTGGTGCTGACGGTGTTCGCGGTCTTCGGCATCGGCCTTGGCCTGCGCGACCTGATCGACCTGAACCCGCCGCTGCTCAACGCCTTCGACGCGATCGCGGTGCTGAGCCTGCTGGCGGTACTCGTCGTGCAGTGGCTGCCCGGGGCCAACCGGGCGGTCCGCGCCAGGAAGAACGCGGTGATCGCCCGCAAGGCGGCGGCGTTCGCGGTCTGAGGACCTGGCCGAAGCTGGGGCGGCGCTCGCGGGGAAGCGGCGCTTGCGGGCGGGACGTCTGAGGGGTCGTGCCGCTCGCGAGGGATTGTGGCTGTTGAGGGACGGGTGCCCAAGCAGTTGAGCGGTGGCTGTTGAGGGGCAGCACCCGGAATGACTGCCGGGGCGGCTGGTGAGGGGCAGTTGCTCGGAAGGGCTGTTTGGCAGCGTCCGGAGGGGACAGCGGGGGCGGGCTGCTGGAGGGGGACGTTCGACGGGCAGCGCTTGAGGGGAGCGACGCCCGAGGGGAGTTCCGCGAGAGGGGAGTTCCGCCTCGCCGTCTGACCTGCGGCGAGGCGGGACCGGGTCGCGGAACCAGCCGGTCGGCGGGAGCGGAATTCGGCTAGTCGTACCAGTGAAGCACCGCTTCGCGCCGGTCTTGGGGGTTCGGCGCGAGCGTGCTATGCACCAAGAGTCGGCGGCGTCGGACGCATCCCGGTTTCCGGGTCCACGGCGGTGCCGTCCTCGGCGAAGAGGTCGACGTCGAGGACGTACTTGCGTTGGTGCTCTTCGTCCTCCTCGCCCTTGCCGCGTTGACCGCCGGGGGCCACCGCGCCGGGCGTGCCTTTTCCGCCGGTGGCACCACGTTCTGCGCTGACTCGGGAAGCCGCGCCTTCGCCGGTCCGCGGGCCCGCTTCGCCGCCGAACCGTCCGGAACCGCCGCCTGGGCGTCCGGAGGTGCCTCCGCTGCCGGGCCGTCCCGAGTCGCCGAGTTTGCCGGGGACGCTGCCGGTCCGTCCGGGGCTGCCTAGCCGTTCCGAGATACCGCCGCTTCTGCCGGATACGTCAGGCCCGGCGATCGGGGTGATGCCGAAATCGTTCCCTGGGCCCGGTATTGGGGGAGTTTTCGTTCCGCCGCGCCATGGGTTGTCCACAGTGGACCCCGAGGCCGGTGGTGGGGTGTATCCGGACGTGCTCGTGTGGTCGTTCCCTGGCGCGGAGTACTCCGGCCCGTTCGTGACGGGGGAGGTGTGCGGAGGCGAGCCGTGGTACGCAGCGCCCGGCCCGGACGTCGGGCCGGGTGCGGCCGGGGAGCGATGAGAAGGATCGGGGCTGGGTTTTGTTGCTGTGTCGGGATGTTGCTGCTGGATGGTCAGGTCGCCGCCGTCGTAGGCGCCGATTTTGCCGTAGTCGACCTTCAGTTGCTGGGTGTTGCCCTGGCTGTCCGAGGTGAATTTCTCGTACGTCTCAAGGTTTTTCTGCTGCGCGCTGCCGTGCTCGGCGAATTGGGAGAGGACGTCCGCGTTCATCAGGCCCACCGTGGGCGCCAGGTCGCCGGTGGGCGCGGGCGGGATCGACGTGAGCTGGTTGCGCAGATTCTCGTGCAGGGCGATGCCGGTGGAGTGGGTGTTTTCGTTGGCGGAGAAGGCTTGGTGCGCGTCGACCATCGAGGCACGGACTTTGCGCAGCCGCTCGGCCACGAGGTCTGCTCCCTCGCCGGTCCAGGACGATTCCAGCTTCGTCAACGTCCCGGACAGGTCCTGGCTGAGCATTTCCTGCTCGGCGGCCAGTTCCCGCGCCGCGGCGGTTCCTTCGTGCCATCCGCTGGGGTCCGAGGCCTGTACCGCCTTGACGATGTCCTCGATCGGCATCGTCAGCTCTTGGTGCTGGTCGAGGTACTGCTTGATCGGCTCCCAGAATTTCATGTCACCGCCCGGCCTTCCGCTTCAGTGTGGTGACGACGTCATTGGCGACGTCGGCCGCGAGCGGGCACGGATCGGCCTTGTTCACCTTGCTGTCGCGCGGTGCGACGTGCGCGAGGAAAGAGAGCCGGTCGGTGACGCCGACGTTGACGTCGCAGCTGCTCGAGAACGGGCCGGGGCTCGAACTGTAGGCGACTGCGGGGAAGCCCTGGATCGGCGGGAGAGCGTCGAAGCGTTTCATGCGCGGCCGGACGTTGGCGTAGGCGTTGCTGAGCCCGTCATTGTCGTTGCCGTAGAACGACACTCCGATGAATCCTCCGGACGCGGAGTTGGTCCAGGTGCAACCGGGGACGGCGTCGTTGTCCGGTTTTCCGGGGATTTCCGAACCGAGTTGCGCTTTGATCTGTTCGGGGGTGAGCGCTTGGCACGGGGAGAGGGAGAACACGTCGTCGGGGAGCGGATTTTCGACCTTCGGTGCGCCGCCGTAGGGCAGGGTCCGGCCGGACGGCGAGGTGGTCGGCGTCGCGGTGCCGTCCGTGGGGGTGGAGCAGCCGGCTGCGAGGGCGGCAAGGCCGAGCACCGCGACGATCGTGCGCAGATTCATCAGATTTTTCCTTGAGACCCGACTTCGGGATTCGTGCTCCGCATGGCCTTGGCCTGGTCCTGATCGCCCTGGCCGATCGCGCTCAGCGCCTTCTCGATCCGGTCGATCAATT
Source organism: Amycolatopsis sp. WGS_07 (assembly GCF_045278895.1). Lineage (NCBI taxonomy): Bacteria > Bacillati > Actinomycetota > Actinomycetes > Pseudonocardiales > Pseudonocardiaceae > Amycolatopsis > Amycolatopsis sp. WGS_07. Next base: position 3,228,121 of record NZ_CP136053.1, read on the forward strand.
CGGTGACGTAGGAAAGTTGCAGATCGATATGCCCGCCCCCGTAGGAGGACGCGCCGAGCTTTCCGTTCCCGTCGCCGACCATGGCCACGTGCATCGCCATCGTCGACGGGTCTGTCGACGGCGGCTTCATGCCGCACAGCTTGGCGACCTTGTACTGCATTGCGTGCAACCTGTCCCGGTACCCCTTCAGGTCATGAAGAACCTGCTTCGCGAGGTCGACGTCCAGGGAGAACCCGTCGCGCCGGGGCGCGGATTCCCACGGGTGAAAGATCGAGAACTCGACGTCCTCCCACACGCGAAGCCCTCCCCATGTTCGGTGTCATCAAATGCAGACAGCTAACAAAGTAGCCGATCACTCACTGCCTGTGTGACGTTCTCCGAAATGCGGAAGACGGCTAGACATTAATGCTCTAGACGCAATTTCTATGGCAATCCAAGAGCGGTTATGAACACCCAGCTCAAGCGGCCGACAAATGCCGGACCGCGGCGCGGTGGACGGCGGGCAGCAGGGGGTTTTCGTCGTCGCCTCGGGTGGCTACCACGATTTGGCACGGGGCGATTCCCTCGATCGGCACCGTGGTCAGGTCTGGGCGGGTGCGGATGCGGCAGTCGCCCAGCGGCAGGACCGCGACGGCTTGGCCTTCCGCGACCAGTTCCAGTTTGTCCTCGTAGCTGTCCGCGAGGGGTGGCGTGAGCGGCGCTGGGACGCCGTCCGGGCGGGGTTCCAGGCGCCAGAACTCGCGCCAGGTCGTGGTGGGGCCGGTGCAGGGGACTACGGGTTCCTCGGCTAGGTCGGCTACGCCTACGGAATCCTTGGCTGACAAGGGATGTTCCGTCGAAACCACCAGGACCCGCGGTTCGTCGCGGAGGACGGTGACGTGTAGGTCGTCCGCGGGGAACGGGAAGGGGAGACGGGACACCAGGGCGTCTACGCGGTGTTCGGGCAGTGCGGTGGTGTCGTTCCAGCGCAGGTGGCGGGTGCGGATGTCGGCGTCCGGGTGTTGGCGGCGCAGGTCGCGGACTACGGGGGTCACGATGAAGTCGTCGGTGTAACCGAGGGTGACGGTCGGCGGGGCTGCGGCGGCTTTCGCGGAGCGGCGGGCTACGTGGGCGGTTGCGAGCAACTCCTGGGCGTGCGGGAGGAAGGCCTCGCCGGCCTCGGTGAGCTGGGTGCCGTGCCGGGTGCGTTTCAGCAGGTGTACGCCCAGTTGGTCCTCTAGACGCTGGAGTTGCCTGCCCAGTGACGGCTGTGCGACGTGCAGTGCGGCGGCGGCTCGGCCGAGGTTGCGGTGTTCGGCGACGGCCAGGAAGTACCGCACCAGGCGCAGGTCGAAATCCGCGCTGGGGTCGAGCGGGCTGGTCACGAGTCCAGGTTACGCGTCCTGCGGTTCGGGCATCACGACCTGCGAAACGGGTCTTGGACGTCGGCGGGGGAACGGTTCTTGACTGGAGTCATGAAGCACGAAGGCAAGCGGGTTGTGGTTATTGGCGGGACCAGTGGGTTTGGGTTCACGGCCGCGAAGCAGTTGGTGAATGAAGGTGCGCGGGTGATGGTCACCGGGCGTAAGCAGGAGCAGTTGGACAAGGCTGCGGTTGAGCTGGGCGAACGCGCCGTAGCGGTGCGTGGTGATATTGCTTCGTTGGCGGATATCGATGCGTTAAGGGAGCGCGTCAAGAATGAGTTCGGGACAGTGGATGCGGTGTTTGTGAATGCGGGGATCGCGAAGATGGCACCAGCTTCCGACGTGGGGGAAGAGGATTACGACGAGTTGTTCGCGGTCAATGCGAAGGGCCCGTACTTCGCGGTGCAGAAGCTCGCACCACTGCTGAACGAGGGCGGGGCGGTGGTGTTCACGACGTCGGTGGCGAACGTCCGCGGGTTGCCGATGATGAGCGGGTATGCCGCGACGAAGGCGGCGCTGCGTTCGATGACTCGCAGCTTCGCGACCGAGCTGCTGCCGCGGAAGATTCGGGTCAATGCCGTCAGTCCGGGGCCGATTGACACCGGGATCCTTGACCGTTCGCTGCCGCCGGAGGTCGCGGCGTCGACGAAAGCCCAGATGACGGCGGACAATCCGATGTCCCGTTTCGGGCTTCCGGAGGAGGTCGCGACGGCGATGTTGTTCCTTGCCTTCGACGCCACCTACACGACGGGAGCGGAGTTGGCGGTCGACGGCGGCGCGTCTCAGCTCTGAAGCATCCGTCGCCATCCGTCCGCGGTGCAGTGGCACAGCTGGGCCGGGTTCACCGCGGCTGGGTCGAGCAGGTTCTGCAACGCGATGCCGCGCAGCTGCCCGACGATGGCGACGGCGGTTTGCTCCGGATCGATGTCGGGGCGGATGGTGCCGTCGGCGATGCCTGCGGCGATCTCTTCCCGCAGGTCAGCGCGGAAGGCGTGGTCGCGTTCGCGGAAGATCGGGGCGAGTTCCGGCGCGGTCATCGATTCCGCCCACAGCACCAGGAAAGCCCGGCTGAGCACGTCTGGTTCGTTGAGCCGCGCGAGGTAGCCGTCGATCAGCCGCAGCAAGCGGTCCAGGCCGGGTGCCACGGTGTCCAGGCCGGGGACGAAACCGGTTTGCGTGGTGCGGGCTAGCTGTTCCAGCAGGGCTTGTTTGCCGCCGAAGTGGTGGGTGACCAGGCCTCGGCTGTACCCGGCGCGCTCGCCGACGCGCGCCAGCGTCACGGCGCGGACGCCCTCCTCGACGACCAGTTCGGCCGCGGCTTCGAGCAGCGCGGCCGCGGCTTGGTCGCGACGTTCCTGTTGAGTGCGGCGCGGCATGGAACAGGACCCTACAACATACTTGCCAGCTGACAAGCAAGTGTGCGTAGAGTGGTGGTGACCTGAGGGAGGAAGACCGATGACCGCAGTTTTCGTCCACGGCAATCCGGAGACCCCGGCGGTGTGGGAGCGTCTGCTCGCCGAGCTGGGCGACCGGCGCACCGTGTGCCTGTCGCCGCCGGGATTCGGCGCGCCGCTGCCCGCCGGGTTCGGCGCGACCGCCGTCGAGTACCGCGACTGGCTGATCGGCGAGTTGGAGAAGTTCCCCGAACCGGTCGACCTGGTCGGCCACGACTGGGGCGGCGCGCACGTGCTCAACGCCGTCATGGCCCGTCCGGAGCTGGTGCGCAGCTGGGCCAGCGACACGGCGGGCGCGTTCGATCCGGACTACGTGTGGCACGACCTCGCGCAGGGGTGGCAGAAACCGGGCGTCGGCGAGGAAGCCGTCGCGGCGATGTTCGGCGTGCCGGCGGAAAAGCGGGCCGAGCGACTGGTCGCCGGCGGGATGCATGAGTCGGTGGCGGCCAAGGTCGCCGCCGGGATGGACGACGACATGGCCCGCGCGGTGCTGCCGCTCTACCGGTCCGCGGCGCAGCCGGCGATCGCGGAGTTCGGCCGGAATCTCGAACGCGCGGCGGAGCGTCCGGGGCTCGTCATCTTGGCGACCGAGGACCACTACGTCGGGACCGACGAGCAGCGCCGTCGCGCGGCCGCGCGGGCCGGGGCGAAGGTCGCGGTGCTCGAGGGGCTCGGGCACTGGTGGATGACGCAGGATCCGGTCCAGGGCGCGCGGATCCTCACGGAGTTCTGGGGATCCTGACCGCGGAACGGGTCAGGCCCGCGCGACGAGATGGAACACCCGGCTGAGCCGCCGGTACGGATCGCGTCGCGCGGCCTCCAGTTCGACCTCCGCGATCTCGGCGATCCGGCCCTCGTCGGGGTCGAGGTCCAGCCAGTCGGCGAACAGCCAAACCCCGTACCAGGCAAGGGGTTCCGCCCCCTGGCCGACGAGCAGCTGGGACAGGCCCGCCACCGTGTCCGCGCGGGTGTCCACGCCGAGGACGCCCCGCTCCCGGTGCGCGTCGAAGGCCGCCAGCGCGTCGCTCCACCGTCCTTCCAACGCGGGGAGGACGGCCAGCGTCTCGGCGTTGAGCGCCATCACCGAGACGATCCCGCCGGGTGCCGCGCAAGCGCACAACGCGTCGATCATCGGGACGGGATCGTCCACGTACATCAGGACGCCGTGGCACAGCACCGCGTCGAACTTCTGCCCGCCGACCGCCACGACGGCGTCCTCGCCGCGGCCGCGCACCAGCCGGACCCGCTCGCGAACCTCGGCCGATTCCGTGGCGAGCCGCTCCTCGGCCTTCGCCAGCATCGCCTCGGATGAATCCAGCAAGACGACGTCGTAACCCATGCGCGCCAACGGGAACGACTGATGCCCGGCACCGCCGCCGGCGTCGAGCACCGTGGCCGGCGGCGGGGGCAGGTGCGTCATGAGCTGCTGGTGCAGGACGTACGTGCGTACGCGGCCTTTGACGGACGCGTACGCGCCTTCCACGAACGGGCTCGCCAGCGCGGCCCAGGCGTCGGTCTCCATACCGTTCATCCTCCGCCCGGACAGGCAGTGACGCGCGTCACATAAGGTCTATGTCCAGAACTCGCCCGCGCCTCCGACCACTCCCCGAAAGACCCCGAAACCACGAGGAGCAAGACGATGAAGTTCCTGGTCAGCCTGCACATCAACCAGTCCGTCCTCGACGCGCTGACCGACGAGGAGAAGGAAGCTCTCGGCAACGGCGTCACCGCGTTCATGGAGTCGGCGAAGAAGTCCGGCGAACTGATCGCCGCCCAGGCGCTGGCCGATCCGTCGCAGGCCGCGGTGGTGTCGGTCCGCAACGGGCAGCCGGTGGTCACCGACGGGCCGTTTCTCGAGTCCAAGGAGTTCCTCGGCGGCTTCTACCTGATTGACGTCGAGAGCAAGGAGCGCGCGATCGAGCTGGCCGCGCAGATCCCGGACGCCGCGATCGAGGGGCTCGGCGTCGAGGTGCGCCAGATCATGTTCTCGGAAGGACAATTGGACGCGTGACCGCTCCCGCCGTCGAGGACCTGCTGCGCGAACTCGTGCCGCAGGTTCTTGGCGTGTTGGTGCGCCGGTACGGCCAGTTCGAGGGGTGCGAGGACGCGGTGCAGGAGGCGGTCCTCGCCGCTTCCCAGCAGTGGCCGGTCGAAGGCGTGCCGAACAATCCCCGCGGCTGGCTGGCGACGGTCGCGTCCCGGCGCTACGTCGATCAGCTGCGCAGCGATCAGGCGCGCCGCGAGCGGGAGCTGGCGAACGCCGTCGAGGCCGCGCCCGAGGTGCCGGACACCGACGACACGCTGCTCCTGCTGTTCCTGTGCTGTCATCCAGCGCTGACGCCGGCGTCGCAGACCGCGTTGACCTTGCGCGCGGTCGGCGGTCTGACCACGGCCGAGATCGCCGCCGCGTTCCTGGTGCCGGAGGGCACGATGGCGGCCCGGATCAGCCGGGCGAAACAGCGGATCAAGGCGGCGGGCAGTTCGTTCCCCGGTGCGGAAGGGCCGGAGCGGCTGGCGGTCGTGCTGCAGGTGCTGTACCTGATTTTCAACGAGGGCTACACCGCGTCTTCCGGCCGCGACCTGCACCGCGCCGACCTGGCGTACGAGGCGATCCGGCTGACCAGGATGGTGCACGCGCAGCTGCCGGACGACAGCGAGGTGACCGGCCTGCTCGCGTTGATGCTGCTGACGCACGCCCGCCGCGCGGCTCGCACGACGCCGTCCGGCGACCTGGTGCCGCTGGCCGACCAGGACCGCACGACGTGGGATCGCGCCATGCTCGACGAGGGCACCGAACTGGCGAAAGTGTCGCTGGGCGGTTCGACGCTGGGGCCGTATCAGCTGCAGGCGGCGATCGCCGCGACGCACGCCGACGCGGAGACGGCGGAGGAGACGAACTGGCGGCAGGTGCACGCGCTTTACCTGATCCTGGAACGGATCGCGCCGAATCCGGTCGTGACGCTCAACCGCGCGATCGCGCTCGCCGAGACCGAGGGACCGCGGGCCGGGCTCGCCCTGTTGTCTACATTGGACAGTGAGGAGCGGATGGCGCGGCACCACCGGTTGCTGTCGGTGCGCGCGCATTTGCTGGAGAAGGCCGGGGATCTGCCTGGCGCGTACGAGAACTACCGGCTGGCGGCGAAGGCGACGGCGAGTATCGCGGAAAAACGCTATCTGGAATCCCGGGCCGCTCAAGTGCGGAAGTGAATTCTCCGCGACCGGGCTCGCGGGCCGGTCCCGGGGCCGGGTAGGTTTCGCGGGGTGTCCCGGACGTCCGCGAGCGTGCCTGACGAGGTCCTGCACGACTCGATCGTGGACCGGTTGTTCGCCCGCGCTGCCGACGAACGCCCGCTGTTCACCCACCAAGACCACACCCGCGGCGTCGAGCACACGCTGACGTGGGCCGAGTTCGCCGGAGGAGTCCGGGTCGTGGCCGGGGAATTGCGCCGGGTCGCCGAACCGGGGGAGCGCGTCGCGATCCTCGCCGGACAGGAACTCGCTTATCCGCTGGCGTTTTTCGGCGCTTTGGCCGCCGGGATGGTCGCCGTTCCGTTGATGCTGCCCGGCAATCGAGCGCAGGCCGACCGGCTCGCCGGGGTCCTCGCCGACTCCGGCGCGCGAGTGTGGGCGACGTCGTCGGCGGTCGCGGCGAAGGTGCGCGAGTTCAGCGATCCCGGCGAACTCGTGGTGGTGGACGAGCTGTCCGGACCGGGCGCCGACCCGGTTCGCGTGGACCCGGAAAGCCCGGCCTACCTGCAGTACACGTCGGGCTCGACGCGCGAGCCGGCGGGCGCGGTGATCCCGCACCGGGCGATCGTCGCGGCCTGCTGGCAGGCCAGCCGCGCGTACGCCTCGGACGAGCAGACGACCTGTGCCGGCTGGATCCCGTTCTTCCACGACATGGGCCTGATCCAGCTGCTGTGCCTGCCCGTTTACGTCGGCGGCCGCTCGGTGTTCATGTCACCGGCCGAGTTCGTGCACCGGCCACAGCGCTGGCTGCGGCAGCTGTCGGACTATCCGGCCGTCTTCACCGCCGCCCCGAATTTCGCCTATGACCTGGCCGCCGACGTCGGTGCCGAGGACGATCTCGACCTCTCGGACGTCCGGGTCGCGCTCAACGGCGCCGAGCCCGTCCGGCCGCGCACGGTCGAACGCTTCCACGAGGTCTTCGGCCCGCGTGGGTTTCGGGCGGAGGCGCATCGCCCGTCGTACGGGCTGGCCGAGGCCACGGTGTACGTCGCGAGCGCTGGCGAAGAAGGCCCGCGCGGCGCGGTGCTCGACCGGGAAGCGCTGGCGCAGGGCCGCGCCGTCGAAACCCCGGACGGGCAGCCAGTCATGTCGGTGGGGCGGCCGGTCGGGCAGCTCGTCCGGATCGTCCACGACGGACACGAGCAGCCCGAGGACCAGGTCGGCGAGATCTGGGTGCACGGGCCGAACGTCGCGTCCGGCTACTGGGGGCGCGGCGACGCGGACTCGTTCGGCGGGGTCCTCGGCGGGCTCGACGGCTGGCTGCGCACCGGCGACCTCGGCGTGTTCCATCGCGGCGACCTCTACGTGACCGGCAGGCTCAAGGACCTCATCGTCATCGACGGCCGCAACTTCCACCCGCAGGATCTCGAAGCCGCGGCGGGCGAGGCGCATCCGGCGATCCGGCGCGACCGGGTCGCCGCGTTCGGCGTCGCCGACGAGCAGGGCGAGGGCGCGATGGTGGTCGCGGAATGGGCGCGCGGCGCGGAAGCCGAGGTCAAGGACGTGACACGGGCCGTGCTGCGGGCGGTGTCGAGGGAGCACGATCTTACTCTCCGCGCGGTACACCTGGTCCCTTCTGGCGGACTTCCGCGCACTTCCAGCGGAAAGGTCGCCCGGTCCGCCGCCAAGGCGCGTTACGGTGGCGTCCGTGGGTGATCACTGCGCCGAGGTCACGAAGGTCGTCAGCGACACCTTCCGGCTCGACCCGGCCCTCGTCGTGCCCGACGCTCCGCTGGAGGAGCTGGGCATCGACTCGAAGGGCCGGATCAAGCTTCTCGCGGCGCTGGAGATCTACTACGACGTGTCGATCGATCTGGACCAGCTCGATCGGTTCACCGACGTGGAATCCGTGGCGGACGTGCTCGCGGAGGCCCTGGCAACTAGCCGAGCTGAGGAGAAGCACTGAAATGAGCGGTGGGGGCGGGTACACCGCGACAACCGAAGCGTTGTCGAAGGCGTCGACCAAAATCGGTGACCTGGCGGAGAAACTGCTGGACGACAATCCGGACCTCGAGCACTCCGAGCTGACCAAGGAGAAGTTCGGCCGGGTGCACCAGGCACATTCCGACAAGTACTTCGAGGGGTACAAGCAGCTGTGGGGAGCGGTCTCCGGCTACAGCAAGGCTCTCGAATCGTTCGGCACGAACATCAAGACCGCCGGATCGGCCTACGGCACGAACGAAAACAACCAGGTCGGCACGATCAACAACACCGGTAACAGCGGCGGGGTGCTCTGATGTCGGACAAGAAGTGGGCAGACGTCAAGAAGCTGCTCGACGACCCGGCCGTGCCCGCGGACCAGAAAGCCGACCTGATCAGGGCCTGGAGGTTCGACCACCAGGACGCGTCCGGCGACGAGGCCAAGGAGTCCCAGAAGTATCTGGACACCTACGGCGGCGCGCTCCAGGTCGGAGAGTTTCCCGGCAGCGGCCCCTCGCTCGACGACGCGTTCGACAAAGCGAAATCGAAAGGCCAGCAGGCCAGCTACAACGAGGACCAGAAAAAGAAGGACGTCGACAAGGGCAAGGCCGACCTCGACAAGAAGCAGCCGCCTGCCCCCGGCGAGGGCAAGGACGCCGGGGCCACCGGCACGAAGACGTCCGACGAAATCTTCGACACCGCGGCTCCCGCGTTGAAGGTGTTCGAGACCTTCGGGTCGCTGCTGGAGAAGCTCCCCGACGACTGCAAGGGGAACACCCGCAAGCTCGACCTGGACAAGGACATCCGGGGCCCGTTCGACGAGCAGCGCGGCATCAGCTTCGAGGGTTTCATCAACGACGCCGCGCACTTCAAGCACGGTTCGGAAACCGTGAAGTCGACGCTGACCGAGACCGGGAAGGAACTGGGCACCCTGTTCCAGACCTGGACCGGGGCCGGAGCCGACGCGGCGTCGGACAAGTACAACGACAGCATCCAGAAGAAGGCCGCGAAGCTGGGGGACGACCTCAACCACGCCAGCGAAGCGACGCTGCACACCACGAAGACGCTGTTCGACCTGTGCAAGGGGAAGGCCGACCAGGTCATCGCCCTGTACCGCGACCAGGTCGGCAAGGCCGACTACACGATGGCGCAGAAGGTCATCGCGGTCGCCAACGGCGAGCACGGCAGCGTCGACGACCTGGCCCAGATCGCCGGCTGGATGGACTACAACTTCGGCACCAACCTGGTCGACACCCTCAACGACCAGGGCTGCTGCAACGACGACGAGATCCAGAGCCACGGCAAGGACCTCGCCAAGCAGTGGATCATGAACCAGTTCAACCCCGACATGTGGGACACCATCTACAAGGGGTTCGAGAAGGCCTGCAAGGACGCCAAGGACCTGGTCGACAAGGCCTACGACGCCCTTGACAAGGAGATGGGCAAGCTCAAGAACAAGTTCGAGGGTGCCGCGGACGGCGGGGCCGGTGGCGCTGGCGGGGCTGGTGGCGGTCCTGGCGGCGGTGGTCCTGGTGGGACTGGTGGCGGTCCTGGCGGAGGTGGCCAGGGCGGTGGTCAAGGTGGCGGCCAGGGCGGTGGTCAGGGTGGTCCTGGCGGCGGCTACGGCGGTGGCAGCGGTGGCGGTACTGGCGGCGGTCACGGTGGTGGCACTGGCGGCGGGACCGGTGGCGGTGCTGGCGGCGGGTCCGGTTCGGACAAGCCGCAGGGCGACCATTCCGGTGGCTCCGGCGGCGGTATCGGTGGGGGCACCGGTGGCGGGTCTGGTTCGGGCGGCGGGTCCGGCAGCGGCTCCGGCGGGGGCGGCGGGAAGGTTCCCGACCTCGACGTTCCGTCCGATTCGCCGGGCGGCGGCAGCCTCGGCGGGGGCTCGGGCGGCGGTCCCGGTGGCGGTACGGGTGGCGGCGGTCCGGTCGATGGCCCGCCGATCAAGACCGATTCCGGTGGCGGGTCCGGTCCGGGTGGTTCGGGGTCCGGCGGTGGACAGGACAACGGCCAGTCCGAGGAAGAGGCCAAGCAGAAGGCCGAGCAGGAAGCCAAGCAGAAGGCTCAGGAAGAGGCCAAGCAAAAGGCTCAGGCCGCGATGGACTCCCTGAAGAAGGACGCGCAGGGCAGTCACGGCGGGGGCAGCCTCGGCGGTCCCGGCGAGCCCGGCGGCGGGGACAAAGGCCCAGGGGACAAGGGTCCCGACGGCAAAGGCCCCGACGACAAGGCTCCCGGCGACAAGGGCGGCGGGGGTTCCGGCGGCGGCGGTCCGGTGGACGGTCCGCCGATCAAGACCGACACCGGCGGCGGTCCCGGTGGTGGCGGTCCCGGCGGCGAGGACGGCAAGCCGGGCGACGACGATGGCAAGGGTCACGACGGTAAGCCCGGTGACGACGACGGCAAGGGCCATGACGGCAAGCCCGGCGACGGTAAGCCGGGTGACGACGACGGTAAGGGGCACGACGGTAAGCCGGGCGAGGACGACGGCCGGGATGTCCTGAAGGTCAAGCAGGGCGACAAGACCTTCGAAATGTCCGAGCCGGACCACGACGGCAAGATGGACATCAAGATCGGCGAGGGTTCCGGGCACGTCAAGGACTTCAAGATCGACTGGTCCGACGACAAGTCCGCGGCGCACGGCGGCGAGGACGGCCACGGCAACGAGGTCCACCATCCCGGCGCGGACGGCAAGATCCACCTCCGCGACGGCGACACGAAGATCACCGCCGAGCGTCCGGACGGGCCGAACGGGCCGACTGTCGTCACGGTCGACGACGGCAAGGGCAACCCGACGACCTACACGCTCGGCGAGGAGGACAAACCGCAGGGCGGAACCGGCAAGCACCACGCGGGCGACGGTCCAGGCCAGCACGACGACGGTCCGGGCAAACACGCCGGTGACCACAAGGGACCCGACGGTCCCGGGCACGGCGGGGCCTCGCCCAGCGGCAGCCACCCCTCGCCGACGCATCCGATCGAGGGCGGCCCTGGTCCGGAGATCTCGCACACCGGCGATCCGTTCGGCGGGCACCCCTCGCCGACGCATCCGATCGAAGGCGGCCCCGGTCCAGAAATCTCGCACAGCGGCGGTCCGGCAGGCGGTGGCCCAGGGGCCTCGCATCCGGGAGAACCGCTGCACCACGGTGTCCCGAGCGGTGCACCCGGTCATCCGATGCAAGGCCCGGGTCCGGAGATTTCGCACAGTGGCGGTCCGGGCGTGCCCGCGGGTGCCCCGAGTGCTCCGCTGCACGCCGCGCCGGTGGCCGGGGTCGACAGCACGCCGGTTTCCGGCACTAACACCGGCGGGTTCTCGCAGCCGGCGGGCGATCACCCCGGCGGCGGTCAGCAGGGGTCCAGCGGGATGCCCGGCATGGGCGCGATGGGCGGCGGCCACGGCGGTGGCGGCGGCGGTGGGGAGACCGAGCGGCGCGCGGCGTACCGCGTGGAGGGTGCGGTCTTCGACAACCTCGGCGAGCCGGCCAGCCGGATCACTGGTTCACTCGACGATGACGACGACGCGCCGATCATCCGGACCAGGTAGGAGCGACGCATGAGCGAAACCGCCGCGATGAAGGCCGAACTGGACGCGCTGGTCCGGGAGCAGGCCGACCGGAGGGCACTGCGCGAGCAGAAGGCCGAGGAGGTCAAGGCGCAGTCCCAGGAGTACATGACCAAGCAGGTGCAGGCGGCCGAACGGTACGTCCAGCACCGGCGGGAGCTGGGGAAGCGCAAGACCAAGTCCGGGTGGAGCACGGACCGGCCGAGCACCGAACCGCCCTCGGCGTTCGATTCCGACGAGTTCGGGAACGAGCCGGGTTCGGCGTCGCCGTTCGCGGTGACGCCGGATCAGCGTCCGCCGCGGGCCGAGGCACCGCGGCGGCCGAGCCGTCGTCCGCGTCCGGTGGAGGACGACGAGGACGACGACGCCTTCCTCAACAACCGTTGGCGCGATTGAGGTTCTGACCCGGGAGGGGGCTCGCGTGCCCCCTCCCGGCGGTCAGATCCGGACCAGCATCTTCCCGACGTTCTCCCCGTGCAGCATTCCGATGAACGCGTCCACCACCTGCGAGAACCCGTCGGCCACGGTCTCGTTCACGAGCACCTGACCGCTCCGGACGTGCGGGATCAGGAATTCCTCGAACTCCTCGCGCGCGTCGAGGTGATTGCGCACGAGAAACCCTTCGATCCGCAGGCTTTTCCCGACCACGTCGAACAGATTGTGCGGCGCGCTCGGCGGCGTGCGCAGGCTGTTGTACTGCGCGACCGAACCGCACCAGGCGACCCGGCCGTGGTCGCGCAGGACGTCGATCGCGGCAGCCAGATGGTCGCCGCCGACGTTGTCGAAGTACACGTCGATTCCGTCCGGCGCGGCTTTCGCGAGCAGGTCGGTGACTGGGCCGTCGTGGTAGTCGAAGGCGGCGTCGAAACCGAGGTCGCGGGTCAGGTGCTCGACCTTCGCCGCGGATCCGGCGCTGCCGACGATCCGTCCCGCGCCCAGCAACCGGGCGATCTGCCCGGCCGCGCTGCCCACGGCACCGGCCGCCGCGGAGATGAACACGTCGTCGCCGGGCCGGACCTGCGCGATCCGGGTCAGGCCGACGTACGCGGTGAGCCCGGTTCCACCGAGAATGCCGAGGTAGGCGCTCAGCGGAACGCCGTCCGCCGGGGTGATCACACGGGCGTCGGCGGCGGTGAGGACGGCGTGGGTGGCCCAGCCGTGCCGGTGGAACACCGTCGTGCCGGCCGGCAAGGCCGGTTCTTTCGACTCGACGACCTCGCCGATCGTGCGGCCTTCCAGGCCCGCGCCCAGCTCCCAGCCGCCCCATTCCATCAGCTCGCGCATGTACGGATCGACGGACAGGTAACGGTTTTCGACCAGCACCTGGCCATCGGCGAGGTCCGGCAGCGGCCGGGTGACGAACTCGAAATCGGCGGCGCTCGGCGCGCCCTCGGGGCGGCGGACCTGGCGGACGGCGGTCAGGGACACGGGATCTCCTTAATGAATGACGCTGACCAGCAACGTAGGCGCGCGGAAGCCGTTCGGGCAGCCGCCGGGATCGATGGACCGGGCCGATCCATGAATCTCGCTCATGGGTCCGGCTAGGCTGGCCGCATGGATGCTGTCGACCTCACGCCGGGCGAGCTGCGCCTGCTGCTCGCGGTGGAGCGCACCGGCAGCTTCACCGCCGCGGCCGCCGAGCTGAGTCTTACCCAGTCCGCGGTCTCGCACGCCGTCCGGACCTGCGAACGCAAGGTCGGCGCCGTCCTGTTCGACCGCGGCCGGACCGGTGCCCGTCCCACCGCGGCCGGTGCCCGCGCGCTCGTGCACGCGCGGCTGATTCTGCGCCAGCTCGACGTTCTCCGCGCCGAAGCCCGGGGCGCGGCAGCCGGAACCCTCACCGGGCCGCTGCGGATCGCCGCTTTCCGCAGCGCCGCCGCCCAGCTCCTGCCGCCGGCGCTGGAACGCTTGACCGCCAAGCACTCCGGCCTGCGTCCGCAGGTCCTGATCGTCCAGGAACTGGGCCGCGGCACCGCGGGCGAGGTCGCCGACGGCCGCGCGGACGTCGCCATCGCCACCCTCGGCGAGGACGAAACCCCGCCGGCCGGCTTGGTCGCCGGGGAACTGCTGCGCGAGCCGTACTTCCTCGTCAACCCGGCCAACCGCGCCGATCCGCGCGTCCTGCCGCTGCTCGACTGGCCGGAAAACTGCTCGTCCTACACCCGGTCCTGGTGGGCTCGGCAGGACTGGCTGCCGTCGGCGAAGATCGATGTCGCCGACGACGGGGTGGTCCTTTCCATGGTGGCACAAGGGGTTGGCATGGCGATCCTGCCGAAGCTCACCCTCGCCGCGGCTCCGCCGGGGGTCGAGGTGACCCCGATCGCCGACCCGCCCACCCGACGGATCGGGTACGTCGCCACGTATGCCGGGGCGCAGTCCCTCGCGGTGCGCGAACTGGTGCGGGAGCTGCGGGAAGTGGCGGCCCGGGAGAACGTGGCGTCTTGATCCCGGACAAAGACCATCGTGCCCGGGAATTTGACTCGTCCCGCGCGTCCGAACGGAGGTTGTGCCGCCGCGCGCGGCGGTCAGACTGGAGGCTCGCGGGAGCTGTCCCGCGGCGATGGCCCTGAGCTGGCCGTCGGTCGAGCCCATGCCGGTAAACCGCCTGTTCGGTACGTGGATGCTGCTCGTCGTTTCGTCCTTCCCTGGCAGGCGGGAGCGAAGGAGGACGGATGAGATTCGCCGGAAAGGCACCCGCTGTGCTGGCGGCCGTCGTGGCGGTGGTGATGTCGTTGCCCGCGTCGGCGTCGCTGGCTACCGATCTGCCCGCACCAGCCTGTTCGCCGGACACCACGGTAGTCACCGACGACGGCCCGGTGTGCGGTATCGCGGGCGCGGAGGTCAAGTCATGGCAAGGAATTCGCTATGCCGCACCGCCGGTGGGCAATCTGCGCTGGGAAGCGCCGCGGCGGCCGGAGCCCTGGACCGAACCGTTCGCGGCGACCGCGGAGGGCAACCAGTGTCCGCAGCCGGCCGGTACCGGTCCTGGTTCGGACAACGAGGATTGCCTCAACCTGACGGTGCGCGTGCCGGCGAAAGCGGGTCTAGGTCCGCTTCCGGTGATGGTGCAGATCCACGGCGGCGGATTCCTGTTCTGGAAACCGCAGGACGCGAGCCGTCTCGTGACGGGCGGGAACGTCATCAGCGTGGAAGTCAATTACCGGCTGGGGATTTTCGGTTTCCTGGCTCATGAATCGTTCGGGGAGCACGCTGGCGACTACGGTCTTCAAGACCAGCAAGCCGCTCTCCGCTGGGTGCAACGGAACATCGCGAAGTTCGGCGGAGATCCGCACAATGTCACCATTTACGGCGATTCCGCGGGTGGTTCGAGCGTCTGCGCGCACACCGCTTCGCCAGGCTCGGCCGGGTTGTTCCAGCGCGGGATCAGCCAAAGCGGGGAGTACAACTCGCTGCTCGGCATCGACACCGTGTGGCAAACGCAGGACTGCAAAGCGAAACTGCCCACTGAGAAAGAAGCTCAGCTTGCCGGTGCGCGATTCGCCACCGCCCTTCGGTGCAGCACCGCTGCCTGCCTGCGCCGGTTGCCGGCGCGGGACGTGCTCAACCAGGCGGGACGCGGGCGGGGGCCGGACAGCGGCACCATCGCGCCGATCGTCAACGGGACGACCCTGCCGATGTCGCCCGCCGAGGCGTTCGCTACTGGGCACGTCAATCGCGTGACGCTGATGCACGGCGTCGACCGCGACGAAACCCAGCTTCCTTCCGCCACGACCGCGGCCGACTACGACAATCTGGTCAACCAGCAGTACGGCAAGCACGCGCGCGAGGTCCGCGCGACGTACCCGCTGAACCGTTTCCCCGCGCCAGCCCCATTCCTCGCTTTCCGGACTATCGTCGCCGACTCCAACTCCGTCTGTCCCGCACTGCTCAACGACGAGCGGCTGTCGCGGCACATCCCGGTCTTCGCCTACCAGGTCGACGACACCGACGTACCGGCGCAGTTCTTCGTCGATCCCGCTAAGCCGAACGGCGCTTATCACATCGCCGAATGGCTGCTGCTGTTCCCGAACGGCGTCCAGCTCACGCCCAATCAGCAAGTGCTCTCCGATCAGCTCGTGACGCAGTGGACCGGTTTCGCCCGCACCGGAAATCCCACTGTGGACGGTGCGCCGAGCTGGGAGCCGTACACAAAGGACAATCCAGCGGTCATGGTGCTCAATGCCGCCGGGGACAGCCAGATCTCCACGGAAATCCCGCGGCAGCACCACTGCGGCGACCTCTGGGACCCGTTGACCCCGTTCACCCAGCACTGATCGCGAACGGGTGCGCTGGATTATCCAGCGCACCCCGTTTTTCGGTGCGGAATTCGAGAACTTCCTGCCCTGGCCCGGAATTTTCCGAACTCTGCTGACAGTGCGCACGCTGACGGCTACTGTTGATGGTCCGTCAGGGGACACGCTGTCAGGCAGGGTGGGCGGGCACGGGGGCATCGAATCGAGCATGGCTGACACCGATATCGCAGACAGAGCCACGCGTTCTTTCCGTACCGCGATATCGCTCGCGCAGTGGAATCTGTGGACCCAGCGTCCCAGTCTGATCGCCTACTGCCTCCTGATCGAGACCGTTGCCGTGGTCACGACCGCGATCACGGCGTTCACCGAACACGTCTCCGGCTGGGATCTGCTCGTCTTCGGCTTGCTGAGCGGATTTGGTCTGCTGCAAGCCGAACTGGGTCGCGAGGTCGAACGGCTCCGGCTCATGTCAGGCAGCCCGCACATCAACCTGACGTCGGTGTGGAGCTTCGCCGGCGTGCTCGTGCTGCCCTCGGCGCTGGTCACCGGACTCGTCGCGATCCTCTACTTGTATTTGGCCGTGCGCCGCCCTTATCGCCTCCGCCGCGGTGCGCCGTTCCGCGTGGTGTTCAACGCGGCACTGGTGGTTGTCACCTGCCAGGCGACGGCGGCTGTCCTCTCCCGGACTCCCGCCCCGGATCTCGCCGCCGCCCTGCATGCCGGGTGGGTTGGCTCCGGCTGCCTCGCCCTCGCGACTGTCGCCTACTTCGTCATCGCTGCCCTGATCACGATCCCCGGGCTCAGCGCGCCGGACCGGTCGCCTCGCACCTTGTTCGGCGGCTGGGGCGACAACCTGCTCGAAGTCGCGACGCTCTGCCTCGGCATCCTGACCGCGCTCGCCGTGACAACCATGATCGAGCTGGCCCTCTGCATCCTCCCGCCGTTGCTGGTCATCCACCGCGCGGTGCTGGTGAAGCAGCTGGAAATCGCCGCCACCACCGACGAGAAGACCGGCTTGTTCAACACCACCGGCTGGCACGCCCTCGCCGCGCACGAACTCGACCGGGCGCAGCGAACCGACGACGCCGGCTTCGGCGTGCTGATGGTGGACCTCGACCGCTTCAAACGGATCAACGACGAGTACGGGCACCTCAGCGGCGACGCCGTCTTGCGCGCCGTCGCCGCCGCGATCACCGGCGCGGTACGCGATTACGGCTCGGTCGGCCGTTTCGGTGGTGAAGAGTTCGTGGTCCTGGTGCCCGACGCGCACCAGGCCGAGGTCCGCGTGGTCGCCGAACGCGTCCGGGCAGCCGTCGCCCGGCTCACCGTGGAAGTGCCCGCCGCCAGCGGCCGGAAGACGATCGACGGACTCTCCGCCTCGATCGGCCTCGCGACCTATCCCGAGTCCGGTTCCGCCATCGACAGCCTGGTCCACGCGGCCGACCAGGCGCTCTACCGCGCGAAGGACACCGGCCGCAACAAGGTCGTCAGCATCGCCGACCTCGGCTGACCGGCCTTGCCCCGGCGCTCGAAATGACATACCGTTCCGTCACTGACACGCGATTCCGCAGAGGTGGTCGATGACCCAACGCGCACTGGTGCTCGGTTGTGGCGGCACGCTCGGCTTCGCCTGGACGACGGCGGCCCTCGCTGCGGTCGAGGCCGAGCTGGGGTGGGACGCCCGTGAGGCCGACGTCCTGGTCGGCACGTCGGCGGGCGCGGAGATGGCGGCGTTTCTTGGCTCGGGCATCGGGGTCGGCGAGGTCATGGCCGCGCTGCTCGGTGAGTCGGCCGACGAACGCATCACGCACCATCTCGCTCAGCATCCGGACATGCTGCCGCCGTTGCCCGCGCCCGTTTTACCTGGTCTAGGCCTGACCGCCGCTGCGTTGCGCGGGCGGGCCGACTTGCTGGCCGGACTGGCTGGGGTGCTGCCGAGAGGACGCGGCGACGCAAGGTGGCTGCGCGATCTCGGTACCGCGCTGGCCAACGCCGACGGCTGGGTGGACCATCCGAAGACCTGGCTCATCGGTGCCGATATCCGTACCGGGGAGCGGGTTTCGTTCGGGAATTCGCGCCGTACTCAGCTCGGTGCCGCGATCGCCGCGTCCTGGGCCATTCCCGGATGGTTCCCGCCGGTCGCCATCGGCGGACGCCAGTACGTCGACGGCGGCACCGTCTCGCCGACCTCGGCCGATCTCGTGCTTCTGGCCGGCGTCGAGGAGGTCGTGCTCATACCGCCGATGTCCACCTCCGGCGGCGCGCGCGGCCGTGGTCTCGCCCGGGTCGAACGGCTGGCCCGGCGCGCGATGACGAAGCGGGTCGACGCCGAGGTCAAGCAGCTTCGCGCCGCTGGCCTCCGGGTCATCCGGATCGAACCCGGGCAGGCTGAGCTGGACGTCATGGGGCCCAACTTCATGGATCTGCGCCGCCGTCCAGACGTGCTTCGAGCCGGTCGCGCCCTGACCCCGGCGCGGGTGCGCGTCGCCATCGAGCAAGGAGCGACCCCATGAGCTATCCCAGGATCGACCTCGCTGGCGCGTCCGTCGCGATCACCGGCGGGGGTGCGGGGATCGGCCGCGCCGCCGCCGAACTGTTCGCGCGCCGGGGAGCGCGCGTCGCCATCGGCGACCTCAACCTGCCGGCCGCCGAGGAGACTGCCGCGACGATCGGCGGCACCGCTCACCACCTCGACGTCGCCGACCGCGATTCGTTCGCCGCCTTCGTCGCGGCGGCCGAGAAGGCGCACGGACCGTTGCACGTGCTGGTCAACAACGCCGGTCTCATGCCGAACGGCGGCTTCCTCGAACTCTCCGACGCCACCGACCGGCTGCAGATCGACGTCAACCTCGGCGGCGTCCTCAACGGCCTGAAGGAGGTGCTGCCCGGCATGGTCGAACGCGGGTCCGGCCACGTCGTCAACGTCGCCTCGCTCGCGGGCAAGTTCCCGGTCAAAGGGCTTGCCGTCTACAACGCCACCAAGTTCGCCGTCGTCGGCCTGACCGCCGCGACGCGTCTGGAGTTCGCGGACGCGGGCGTCAGCATCAGCGCGGTGCTCCCGTCGGCGGTCGACACCGCGCTCGCCTCGGGACTGGACATGCGGCCGATTCCGAAGGTGCAGCCGGAAGATGTCGCCAAGGCAGTCGTCGATTCGGTGCACAACCGCCGTGCCGAGATCGCCGTCCCCGGCTACGTCGGCCTGCTCGCCGCAGCTGCGGGCATCACCCCGGAACCGGTCCTCAAGCGCATTCGCCGCCTGGTCCGCGACGACCGCGCCCTGCACGCGGACCAGCCGGAACGTTCGGCGTACCGGGCGAATCTCGAAGCACAGGAAACCCGGCGGGCCTAACCTCAGGGGATTCCCGGACCGCGATTTGGGTGGTCTGCCCGGATGTTCCGCGGCGCGAACGGGACCAGGCTGGTCCCATGTCTCAAGCACCGGCGACCGCGTGGACTCGGCCGCTGCAAATCGCCACCGTGGTCTGCTCGCTGGTCTTCACGGTCGGCACGATTCTGCAGAACTTTCTCATCATCGACCTGGAGATGCTTGACCGCGCGCTGCGGCTGGCGGGTGCCGACCCGGCCGGGGCACCGGGGTTCCTGACCGGACTTCGCGTGGTCGGATGCGTCTACATCGTCGGCAACGCGGTCGGCCTGCTCGCGTTGCGGGGAAAGGCGTGGACGTTCTGGGTTGTCTTGGCGGTGAACGTCACCCAGGCCGCCGGCGTCGTGGTGATCCCGTCGGCGGTGTTCGATGCCTCGGCTTCCCTTTACGGTCCGGCCGGGCTCCTGCCGTCGCTGATCACCGATGGCGGCGCGGCCCTGCTCAGCCTGGTCTTGCTCGGCACTCTCGTGGTCTTCCGGAGGCCATGGGCGATGGCGAAACTGGACTAGCTCGACCCCGGCGTGGCGAGCCCGGATTCGTAAGCGAACACCGCGGCTTGGGTGCGGTCGCGCAGCCCGAGTTTGCGGAGGATGCGGCCGACGTGGGTTTTGACGGTCTCCTCGGCCACGACGAGCACGGCGGCGATCTCGGTGTTCGACAGTCCCTGGGCGATGTGGGCGAGGACTTCGGTTTCCCGGCTGGTCAGCGCGTCGATCCGGACCTCGGACGGCGGCTGGCGCGCGGGGCTGAGCCGGGCGAATTCGGTGATGAGCCGTTTGGTGATTTCCGGCGACAGCAGCGCTTCGCCGTGCGCGACGACGCGGACGGCTTCGGCGAGCTGCGTGGCGGAGGCGTCCTTGAGCAGGAATCCGCTGGCTCCCGCGCGAAGTGCCTCGTAGACGTATTCGTCGAGGTCGAAGGTGGTCAGCACGAGGATCTTGCTGGCCGAGCCGCTTTGCGTGATGCGCCGGGTGGCTTCGATGCCGTTGAGGACCGGCATCCGGATGTCCATCACGATCACGTCCGGCGCGAGGTCTTGGGCGGTGGCGACCGCGGCTGCGCCGTCTTCGACCGTGCCGATGACCTCGATGCCGGGCTGCGCGCCGAGCAGCACCGAGAAGGCTTCCCGGATCATGGCCTGGTCGTCGGCGATGAGTACGCGGATCGTCATGCCGTGATGTCCTTTGTGGAGGGTGGAAGCGGCAGGAGCGCGGAGACTTCGTAGCCGCCTTCGGGAGTCGGCCCGGCGGCGAGGTCACCGCCCAGCATGGCGGTGCGTTCGCGCATGCCGATCAGACCGTGCCCGGTGCCCGGGGAGCTGGACGTCGGTGCGGCGGCGGGCCCGTTGCTGATCCGCAGCCGCAGAAGGGTTTCTTGATAGCTGATGTCCACAGTGGTCTCGGCGCCCGGGGCGTGGCGGAGTGCGTTGCTCAGCGCTTCCTGAACGATGCGGTACGCCGACAACTCCACTCCGGCGGGCACCGGCAGGGGTGTGCCGTCGATGCGCGTGACCACCGGAAGCCCTGCGGCGCGGACGTTTTCGGCCAGCGTTTCGAGCTGGTCCAGCGACGGTTGCGGTGCGGTCGCCGGTTCCGCGCCGGAGCGCAGCACGCCGACCAGCCGCCGGAGTTCGGCCAGTCCGTCGATGGCGCTGGCGCGGATCGCGGCGAACTCGGCGACGAGTTCCGGCGGCGGATCCTGGACGCGGTACGGCGCGGCCTCGGCCTTGACCGAGATGACCGACATGTGGTGCGCGACCACGTCGTGCAGCTCGCGAGCGATCCGGGTCCGTTCCTCCAAGACTGTCCGCTCGGCTCGTTCGTGTGCCGTGGCCGCCATTTCCGCGGCGAGCTGGTCCCGGCTTTCGCGGCGCATCCGAGCCAGCGAGCCGAGCAGCAGTGCGACCCCGAAGAACGCGACTGTGCCCAAAACGAGCCGCCAGGATCCGGCGAGGCAGCCAGTCGCCACCAGCATGCTGACGCCGGTGGCCACGACCGCTGGCACCGGCCGGATACGCAAGGTGAGCAGGAAAAGCGCTCCCGCGTGTACCAGCCAGGCCCACAGTTCGTTGTCGGCGGTGGGCGGATGGCCGAGGGTGATGCCGAGGAGGAATCCCAGCGACAGCCACCACGCCTGAACCGGCCAGCGCAGCGCCACGACCAGCATGGCCGCGTGTGCGATGGCGAGGATCTTGGCGGCGAGATCGGCACCGGTGAGCGAGAGAGCCACCGCGCTGAGCAGGACCATGACGTGCGGAAGCCACCGCAGGCCGCGCGGCCAGGACATCGGCGGCAATGGGCGCGGCCGCATGGTGAGCAGGTCTTTCGTTACAGCGCGTAGCACCACACGAAGCTAACAGGCGGAGCCCGGGCCGGCGTCCCGCTGAGGTCTTGGCTTGTCCGTAGCTCCGCAGGGGGATCTGCCGCTGGAGAGCCACTCGGAAATCTGGTTCCGCACGGTGACGACAGGAGGGGTCGGTGGCGCGAAGGGTGGGAGCTGTCCGACGAGACTCCCGATTCATCAGCAGGAGAACCCGCCCATGTCCACATTGCTCAAGAAGACGGGGCTGACCGGTGTCGCCGTGGTCGCTTCCGTACTGGCCTTCCTCACCGGCGCGATCATGCTGGGCGCCTACTTCCCGGCCATCCCGAAGGCCGGGGTGATCGGCCCGGTGCTCGGCGGTCAGTTTCCCTTTCACTTGGCGCTTCTGGGGTTTCTTGGCTTAGCACTGTCCATAGTGGCCTGGCACGGCGGCCTGCGGCGCTGGGGTGCGACGACGACCGCGATCACCGCGCTGGCCACCGTCGCGGCGTTGGTCATCGCTGGCGTCCAATTCACCGCGGCGCGCAAGGCGAACGCCGATGTCTCATTTGGACAGATCTTCAGCGAACTCGGTTATCCCGCAGTCACTCCGGACCGGACCGAGACCTACGCGACCCGAGACGGCGAGCAGCTGAAGGCGGACGTGTACCTCCCGAAGGAAAAGATCAACGCGCCTTCCGTGCTCCTCGCGCACGCCGGCGGCTTCCACGTCTTCGACAAGAGCGACCTCCGCGGCACCGGCCGTTGGCTCGCCGAGCACGGGGTGGCGGTCTTCGCCGTCGACTACCGCCTCGCCCGGCCGGACCGTCCGACCTGGGAACAGGCCCCGCAAGACCTGGTCTCCGCCCTGCGCTGGGTCGAGACGCACGCCGGTCGCTACGGCCTCGACCCGTCGCGAATCTCGTTGGGCGGCATGTCGGCGGGCGGCACGCTGGCGATGGACACGGCCTACCGGCTGCGAAACGGCACCCTCCACGCCACCGACGGCCCGACCCCGCGACCACCGGCGTCCGTGGTCGGCTTCTACCCCGGCACCGACGTGACCGACATGTGGCAACGCGACGTCGGCGGCAGCCGCGAGGCAGCGGAGCTGTTCACCGGCGGCACCCCGCAGCAGTTCCCGGAGCGTTACCGCGAGGTGTCGCCCACCGCGCAGGTCCGGGCGGGCCTGCAACGGACCCTGCTCGTCGTGGGCGACCGTGACCGCAGCGCCACGCCGCAGAGCGTCAGCGCACTTGCCGACAGTCTGCGCGCCCACGGAGTCGATACGACGCTGGAGGAACTTCCTTTCGCGGAACACGCCTTCGACGACGCCTACGGCAGCCTCACTTCCCAGACCAGCCGCCAAATCCTGCTCGAGTTTCTCGCTGGCAGCCGGTGAATCACGTCTCGCTGTTGAGGAAGCCGATGACCATGGCACCCCACCAGCCGACCTGCGAGATGAGCGCGGTGGCCGCGCCCCAAGCCAGTATCCGGGGCGGCAACTCGGCGGGAAGGTGCCGGCGCATCCGGTCGGCGAGCAGGCTTGCTTGCGCGCCGTTGACGGTGAGCAGCGCGACCAGGCCGAGCTTGAGCTGGGTGAGCGGGGACGTCAGATCGGGGTGCAGCAGGGTTCCGCTGACGATCAGCCCGGCCAGTCCGATCCAGATTGGCAGGTGCAGGCGCGCGGTGCTGGTGACGACCTCGGCGAGCGTGCAGCGGCGGACTGCCCACAGCAGGCCGTGGTAGTCGGCGACCAGCACCGCGCCGAAGCCGAGGACCAGGAAAGCCAGGTGCGCGAACAGCGCCGCGGTGTGCAGCGCGGGAGGTGCCTGCACCTGTGCGGAACTCCAGACGCAGGCGGCGAGGAACGCGCTCGCGGTGAGACTGGCCGCCGCGACTGTCCACCACGAATCGCGCGCGGTGAGCCAAAGGGCTACCAGGAACAGTGCGATGGCGGACAGTGCGATCCCGACGAGCACGGGGTGGGACGCGGAGCTTAACGCTCGGTCCGGAGCTGCGATGACTGCCAGCGCCGCGACCGTGAGGAAAGCACCGGAGGCAAGCGCGCCGCCGGTGAGGATCTGAGTAGGCGACGCTGGTGGCCGGGCCTGGTCAGCCATGGTGGTGTCCCTTGCCGCGGCCTCGTTTGCCTCGCGGGTGGACGTGCTTCTTATGCGCGGCCGGACTGGAGGGGACGCCGCCGAGCTTGTGCTGGGCGGCGTCCCCCTGGCGATGTGGGTCGAAGCGCGGCCGGGTTGCGCCAGGCTGGTCGGCTTCGCCGGGGCGCGGGTCTTGGTTTCCGCGACCGTCGGCTGGCGCGCCGCAGCGGGTCCGTCGTCGAGGAGCCCGAGGACAGCGCCCGCGGCCAGTGCCCCGGACAGTGCGGTGGCCGAGGTGGCACCGGCCCAGGCTAAAGCTCGCTTGCGATCCACTGCGGCTCCTTCGCGCGCCGGTTCAGCCTTCCGGCTTCAGTTCGACATGCTCGAAGTTCGCCTGTGCGCCCTCGGCCAGCTTGGGCGGTTCATTTTCCTCGCCGTGGCGCAGGAAAGTCGGCGGGTCCAGTTTGGCGCGCAGGGTGTAGGTGCCAGCCTGCGGGATGGAGAAGTTGTTGGCGTAGTGGAAGAACTCCGAGTAGTAGAAGTTCAGTTTCTTGCTGTCCGCCACTTTCCCCGTGCTGTCGACAACCTCGACAGAGATCGGCACGTCCGGAACGATCCGGCCGGTGGCGGCCTCGATCGGGATGATTTCGATGTGGTGCGTTTCGCCGGTCGCGGGCTTGCGGAAGTGCTGATGCCCGCCTTCGGCGGCGTACCAGGGTTCGGCGGCTTCGACGATGTAGGCAATGCGCCACGGGCCGACCTTGGTCTGGCCGCCCGCGTCCTTGATTTCCTTTTCCAGCACGGTGTATTGCGAGGCGACGCCCTGCGGGACGGCGAGTGCCGCGGCGGCTCCGGCGGCGGTGACGGTGAAATCGCCCCGGATGCCGTCGCCCTTCATCCCGGGTTTGCAGGCGGTGGTGTACTTGCCGGGCTCGGTGACCTGCGCGGTCATCGAGCGGCTGGTGCCGGGGGCGATGTTCTCGACCTCGCTGATCACCCGGCCGTCGGCGCCGTAGAGGTAGAATTCGGTGACCTGGTCGCCTTTGTTGGCGATGTCGAAGGCGATCGGCCCCGCCGCCGAGGTGGTGCTCGCCAGCGTGCAGGCGTTGTCGGTAGCCTCGACGTGCACGGTGCCAGCTTGCGACTGGGTGGACGCGCCGCCGCAGGCCGCGAGCAACAGGCTCGCGCTCCCGATTCCGAGCAGGCTGAAGACAGGCTTGCTGCGCATGGGTTCTCCGATCGACGATGGTCGGGTTAGGACAGTCCTTAATGGATTGATTAGCCGGCGGCGGGGACCGGCGCGTTCTCGGTACGGCGGACCAGGGAACCGAGCGCGATGGCGCCCGGGCCGGTGAAGGTGAGCAGCAGGAACGCCCAGCAGAACAGCGCGGAGGATTCACCGTGGTTCTGCAGCGGGAGGAGTCCGTCGGGCTGGTGGACGACGAAGTAGGCGTAGGCCATGGAACCGGAGGCGAGGAACGCCGCGACGCGGGTGAACACCCCGGCCGTGACCAGCAGTCCGCAGACGAGCTGGATCACCGCCGCGTACCAGGACGGCCAGGCTCCGGTCGCGACCGTGCCGCCGTGGGTGCCGACCGCGCCGCCGAAGATTCCGAAGAGGGAGGCCGCGCCGTGGGAGGCGAAGAGCAGGCCGATGACGAGGCGGAACACGCCGATCGCGACCGGGGCGGCCTTGTCGAAGGTCGAACTGCGCAGGGGCATGGCTGCTCCTCAGGGAGGGGAGTTAGGTAAGGCTCGCCTACCGTAAGGAGGGGATGCAGTGCCGTCTAGGGGCTGTGATGTGGGTCAATGCGGACAAGCTGGGCACTGGATCTTGGTCCGGGCGAAGTCGATGGCGTCTTCGGAGGTGCTGGCCTGCGGGAAGTTCCGGCCGCGGAAGTCCTGAGTGGAGGGTGAAAGTTTTCTGGCGCGGCCCACCGAAAAGCGCGGCCGGGGCAAGCGGACGGTTAACCCTTAACCACGCGAAGGATGTTCGTACCGGTGCCGGTTCGGGTTTCGCTGATCTCCGCGACCCGCAGCCCGCCCGCGGCGGCGAGGTCGCCGAACTCCCGCTCGGTCCGGACCGCGCCGCCGCAGGCGAGCGTGCACAGGTCGCTCATCAGCGCTACCGGGGCGGGCGCGGCGTTGTCCTCCGGCAGGACCAGGTCGATGACGAACAAGACGCTGTCCGCACGCATCGCCTCGCCGCACGCCCGGAGGATGCGGACGACATCGTTGTCGCCCCAGTCGCAGAGCACGTTCTTGAGCACGTAGGCGTCACATCCGGGCGGCAGCGGATCGGCGAGGAAGTCTCCGGCGGTCAGCGTGCATCGGTCGGCGACTCCGGCGGCTTCCAGCACCGCCGGGGTGAGGGCTGCCTGCTGATCGAAGACCACGCCGCGGAGCCCGGGGTTCGCGGCGAGCAGTCCGGCCATGAGCATGCCGGTGCCGCCGCCAAGGTCGACGAGGTCGCGGACGCCCGACAGGTCGAGGGCCTCGACCAGTTCCGGCACGTCCTGCCGCGCCACCCCCGCACAGGATTCGTAGAACTCGACCTGCGCGGCGGGGTCTTCGGCAAGCCAGTCGTAGCCCGACACTGCGGGTTGCCCGGTGCGGACGGTGTGCGCGAGGCTTCCGCAGGCGCTCCATGTGGGTTCCCCGGTCAGGTACACCGCCAGCTGCTTCACC
Source organism: Amycolatopsis sp. WGS_07 (assembly GCF_045278895.1). Lineage (NCBI taxonomy): Bacteria > Bacillati > Actinomycetota > Actinomycetes > Pseudonocardiales > Pseudonocardiaceae > Amycolatopsis > Amycolatopsis sp. WGS_07. The sequence continues at coordinate 3,254,438 of NZ_CP136053.1, forward strand.
GATCCCGGCACGTCCGCGCGAAGCAGGTGCCCGTCCGGGGTGAGTTCGTAGGTGCCGTCGTCGTTCAGGGCGAGCAGGCCCACGAAAGCGGCGCCACGGAGCAGGCGGCGCAGCGACGGCTCGTCGCAGTCGGTCAGCTTCGCCAGTTCCTCCGGCGAGGCGGGACCCTCGGCGAGCCGGTCGGCCAGGTCGAGGGTCGCCATCGTGCGCACGATCTGTGTCGGGATGAAACCGAACACCAGGTCCATCACTCGGGCCGGGTTCTGTTCCGCCATCGTCACCACTCCACCGGCAACTCGCGCAGACCGCCGACGATCGGATTGTCGTTGAGCCGCAACTGATCCACCGGCACCGCGAGACGCAGCGCCGGGAACCGCGCGAAGAGCAAGCCGAACACCGCCCGTAATTCGGCGCGTGCGAGGTTCCGGCCGACGCACAGGTGCCTGCCGTGTCCGAAAGCCAGGTGTTGGTTGGGATTCCGGGCGATGTCGAACCGATCCGGCTCCGCGAACACGCGCGGATCGTGGTTGGCCCCAACGAAGTTGATCACCACGGCGTCACCCGTTTTGATCGTCACGCCGCCGATCTCGATGTCCGCGTCCGCGTAGTGCGCCAACGTGTCCCCGCCGGTCATCCGGCGGCGGAGGATTTCCTCGACGGCGGGCGCGAGCAACGCGGAATCCTGCCGCAGCGCTTCAGCTTGCTCCGGATTGGTCAGCAGGTGCACGACACCCCACTGAATGACGTCGCCGGTGGTCGAGTTCCCGGCGAACAGCAGGCCGCTCGCTGTCGCGCTCGCTTCAGCCATCGTCAGCGCGCCAGACTCGCACGCGCCGGCGAGGTCCGACAGCACATCATCCGCCGGTTCGGCCCGCTTTCGCTCCAGTAGCTCGCCCATCCCGGCGAAGAGGTTTTCCATTGCGGCGCTGGAAGTCTGCGCATCTGTCGCGTCGGCGCTTTGCCGAGACCACTTCAGGAATCGCTCGTGGTCGGATCGCGGGACGCCGAGCAGTTCGAAGATGACCAGCGCCGGCAGCGGCCCGGCTAGCGACTCGATCAGGTCCGCCGGCGGGCCGTGCTCGGCCATCGCGGTGAGCAGGCGGTCCACCAGCCCTTCGAGCCACGGCTGCAGCGCGGCCATGCGCTTGGCCGAGAAAGACTTGGACAGCAGCACGTGCATCGCGGCTTCATTGTCCAATTCGGACTTGCTGTCCTCGTACTCCCAGCCGGAACCGTCGACCAGTGCGGAGTAAGTGAGCTTCGGGGCGTTCTCCGGATCGGGATGGGACCGGGTGAGCCGGGCGTCGGTGAAAAGCCGCTTCGCCTCGTCGAATCCGGTGACCATCCACGCCTCGTCGCCGACCATGGTCCGGAACCGGGACACCGGGCACCGGGCCTGCATCTCGCGTACGACCGGGGAGAGGGCGAGCAGGTCCGGCCGGGGGAACGGGCCGGTCGGAAGGGGCTGGTTCATCGGACGAGTCACCGGTCCCGATCGACGGCCGCCCGCGCGTAGCCGCACAACCGGCCGCGGCTGGCGGTGACCGGCAGCCCGCTCGCCATCGCGATGGCGTTCTCTGAGTACTTCCTGGCCAGCCGTCCCGCGGTGGTCAACGCCCCGGTGCGGTCCATAATGGACACGAGCAGGTCCCTGCGGACAGCCGGATCCCCGTCGCTGACCAGGATGTCCGTGATCGCCGCGCGGTCGACGGGGGTAGCGGCCTGGTAGGCGAGGATCACCGGGAGCGTCAGCCTGCTGTTGCGGATGTCGCTGGTGTCGGGCTTGCCCATCACGTCGGTCTCCCGCGTGTAGGACATCAGGTCGTCGTGGATCTGGAAGGCGCAGCCCAGGTTTTCCGCGTAACTGCCCAGTGTCCGCACCATTCGCTCGTCGCCGCCGGCCAGCAGCGCACCGCATTCGCACGCGCTTTTGAACAACGTGGCGGTCTTCAGTCGCACGACGGTCAGGTAAGCGTCGAGGTCGAAGTCCATCCGCTCGCCCAGCTCCGCCTCAAGGCTCTGGCCGCGGCACAGGTCGATGCCGCATCGGGCCACCACCTCGAGCGCCGCCACGATCCGCTCGGGCCGCGCTCCGGTGCGACGGCATTCGGCCAGCGCGGAGAACAGGTCGAAGATCAGCGCGTCCCCGGCGAGGATCGCGTTGTCCGCCCCGAATTTGTGCTGCACCGAAGGCTTTCCCCGGCGCAGGTCGTCCTTGTCGATGATGTCGTCGTGCACCAGGCTCGCCACGTGCCCGCACTCCGCGCCGATCGCCGCGGGCAGCACGACCTCGGGATCGCCGCCGACCGCCAGCGCCGATTCCAGCAGCAGGATCGGCCGGAACAGTTTGCCGGACGGCACGAGCGCCTCGGTGCACATCGTGCCGAGCAGGCTCGTCTCCTTCCGCCAGCGCGCGGCCAGCCGGTCGCGGACCTTCTCGGCCAGCCCGGCGGAATCGGACAACCGGTCGGGTGCATCGGTTTCCGCCGTCTCCATCGCTACCTGACCCGTCATCGTCGTCCTTCCCACTGGGCGAGTTCGCGCCGCGGCCGCGCCAGCTGCGTCTCGAGCCTGCCCATGTAGTAGATGATTTCCTCGTGGTTGGTCGACGGCAGGAAGCGGTCGGCGCCCACCTTGTAATAGACGGAGCTGACCGTGTCGGCGAGCAGGTGCTCCCACGGCTCCTCGCGCAGCAGCGCCAGCGTGAACGCCGGTACGTCGAAGCCTTTCCAGATGTCGTGGCGCACGTAGTAGTGCTCGCCGTCGATCTCGACCTTGGGCAGCGTTTCGCCGGCGCGCCGGGGCGCGGGGATCCGGCCGGGAAGGGTGTAGGCGGGCAGGGTGACCAAATCGTAGGCGAACACAGTGTCCACAATGGAGCGAACGTTCTCCGGCACGAGCGGCAGCACGGACTCGCGCCACCAGCGGCGGAGCATGTCCTTGGCCTCCTCGCTGCCGTAAAGCAGGGCGACCACCGGGGCCAGTACGTCCGAATCGGTGAACGAGTTGATCATGCCGGTGCGGAACGGTTCGGTGCTCGGGTCCGGATCGTTCTCGAAGAAGTCCATCAGCGACCGGATCAGCTGGGACTGGGTCATCCCGCCGAGGGCGCGCATCGGGCCCCAGACGTAGCGGAAGACCGGGTTCTCGGCGACCAGCCGGGACACGAAGATGAACCGGTGCATGTATTGGTTGTCGCGCGGCGACATGGTGTCGTGCGACAGCAGGTACTCGAAGTCGTCGGTATTGCCGCGCACGGTGACCAGGCCGAAGCGTTCCCGTTCGGCGTGGTAGGTCGTGTTCGGCAGGATCAACATCGGGTACACCGCGACCCGGGACACGTGGCCGGCCAGCCGGTCGTAGCCCTTCATGAAGGTCTCGACCGTCTCGCCGGGCGCGCCCCAGATCAACTCGGCGTAGCAGTCGAGGCCCTCCTTGCCCAGCCACGCGGCCAGGCTTTCCCAGTCGTTGACCTTCATGTTGCGCCGGTTCATCAGATCCAGCGTGTCCTCGTCGAGCGTTTGCAGCGCGAGGGTGAACGAGCTGTGCAGGCCAGCGTCCTTCATCGCCTTGACGATTTTGTAGAACACCGCGGACTTGTTCTTCGCCCAGGAGGTCTCGATGCTTTTGGGATAGCCGTATCTGGCGCGGGCTTCGATGACGTCCTCGACGAATTCCAGGTCGATCGGCAGCATCCCGAAGTTCGCGTCGCACAGCACCAGCGTGTGCACCTTGTGCCGGGCGAAGATCTCGATCTCCCGGCGCAGCCGCTCGCGGGAGAACGCGCGGACCCGCTGGCCGACCGCACCGCCCCAGTAACAGAACGAGCACTTGTACGGGCAGCCGCGGTTGGTTTCCAGCAGCGCTACGTCGTAGCGGAACCGGCCGTCCTCGTCGGTCAGCGGAATCGCGCCGGTGAGGAACGGGGAGGCGATCTCGTCGAGGTTCTCGATCCGCGGCCGGTCCTTCGTGGTCGTCACCGTGCCGTTTTCGTCTCGGAACGAGATGCCGTCGACGTGGTGCAGCGCGTGTGGTGCTGCACCGTCGAGGCGGGCCAGCAGCAGGTCGCGGAAGGTGAACTCGCCCTCGCCATTGACCACTAGGTCGACATACGGGTGCATGCCGAAGACGCGCTCGGCCTGTCCGGAGACGTGGTTGCCGCCGAAGATCGCCCAGCCGTCCGGGTTGAGGTGCTTGAACGTCTCGGCCAGCGCGGCGAATTCCCGGTAGTTCCAGCCGAGCACGGAAAACGCCAGCACGTCCGGCGCGCCGTCGGCGAACAGTTCGTTGGCCATGCCGAACAGCGTGGCTCCGCCGTCGAAATTGCGGATCTCGATGTCCATGGCGGCCGCGACGCGCTCGTCCGCCAGCGCGGTCGCCTTCAGATAGCCCGACGCCAGCGGCATCGATTCGAGCGACATCGCCCAGATGCCCTGCTGTACCAGCCAGACCCGAAGCGGCCGTTCCGACATTGCTGATTCCCCTCGTGGTCGACGGTTCTCGATGCTCAGGCTTGCCGGGGGTGCAGTTCCAGCAGGTGCAGATGCCAGGCCGCGTCCCCGCCGTCCCCGCCGCCGAGCAGGTCCGCCGGGAACGCGTCGGCCAGCGCTTCGGGTATCTCCGCCATTTCGGTCTTGGCGAGCACGCCGAGGTCGTAGCCGGTTTCCTCGGCCAGGTCGGCGACCAGCGCCGGATTGCCCAGCGCCTCGCCGAACCACAGATACGCCTTGCCCCGCGCGGTGAGCAGCTCACGGCCTTCGGCGAGGAACCGGCGCAGCTTGGCGTACTCCGGGTCGAACATCGTCTCGTCCCAGATCGAAGTGTCCACGCTGCCCTCGGGCGCGTTCAGGAACGGCGGATTCCAGTAGATTCCGTCGAAGCGCTCATCCGGCCCGACCGCGGAGTAGAGATCGCTTTCCCGCGCGGTGACCCGGTCGGCGACCGCGTGCCGCTTCGCGTTCAGCTCGGTGTTGCGCACCGCCGCCGGGTTGATATCGAGCCCGAGCACCCGCTTGACCCCGGCCCGCGCCGCGAGCACCGACATGATGCCGGTTCCGCAGCCCATCTCCAGAAACGAGGACATCCGGTAGAACGGAATCCGGTCGGCGAACAGTTCCCCGCCCGGCGAGTAGGTCGGCGGCCACACCTCGTCGAGCAGATCCCATTCCAGCCCGGCCAATGCGAACACGGCCGGGCGACCCCGGTCCGCGCGGTATTTCTCGATGATGTTCCGGCCGATGAGCAGTTCGAAATCTCGCGTTTCCATGCTGTCCCGTCTTCGCTTCGGAATGTCGGATCGGCGCGGCGAATAGACGGAAGTCAAACAGCTCCGTTTGCGCCGCGCAATATCGCGCGGCGAACGCCGGTCAGCCGAATGGCGGCGCCCATCGGACCATGGCGTCCATCGAACGCCGGGAAACCGCTTCGGGAAGGAATCCGCCGAGCCACACTCCGCTGTTGCGGACGGCGATCGCCGGGGGCGAGGAGAGTTCGGCGAACCGGCCCATCCACCGCGACATCCGGCTCAGCCGCGAGGTGCGCGGCCGCCTGCTCGCGTCGTAGCGGGCGAGGCCGTTCTGCAGTTCGTCCCACGACCGGGCCGAGCCGACGGCGTGCGCGAGTTCCACCGCGTCCTCCAACGCGAGGTTCGCGGAGCCGACGTTGGGCGTCATCGGATGGGCCGCATCGCCGGTCAACACCAGGCGACCGGCGAAAAACCGGTCCACCGGACGCGCGAGTTCCTCGATCCGATCGAAGAACAGCACCTCCCGCGCCGACCGCTCCAGCAGCCGGGGGATCGGCTCGTGCCAGCGGCCGAAGAGCGGCACCGGACCGTCCTCGACGTTCGCCCGGCGCGTCCTGGCGAGCGCGGAGAAATGCACGCGTCCGCCGGGCAGCGGCAGGATCGACAACCGCAGTCCCGCGCCCCAGGTCTCGGCCGCGGTCAGGGCGAGCCCGTCGGCGGGCACCACGCAACGCCAGCTCACTGAACCGGTGCCGCGCAGCCCGGGGTGCCCGGGGTAGAGGGCGCGCCGGGCCGCCGAACGGATGCCGTCGGCGGCGACCACCAGGTCCGCTTCGAGTTCCGCGCTGTCCACCCGGATCGTGGCGGGCGTATTCGCATCGCCCAGCCCGGCCGGTTCAACGCATGCGCCGAACTGAACGGTGCCCGGCGGCAGAGCGTCCGCCAACGCGGTAATCAGGTCCGTCCGGGGCAGCGCGCGGATCGGCTCGCCGTACCGGTCTTCCACGAAACGCAGGCTGCTGCGCGCGATCCACCGGCCGCTGGGTGCCCGCACCCCGCCCTCCCGCTGGACGATGGACCGGGCTCGCACCGCGTCGCCGACGCCGATCGCGTCGAGGGCGAGCATGCCGTTGGGGGTGATGCCGATGCCGCCGCCGGTGGTGCGCAGATCCGGACCGCGCTCGAAAACGCGCACCTCCCACCCGCGCTGGCCGAGCGCCGCCGCGGCGGCCAGCCCCGCTATTCCGGCTCCGATGACATTCGCGGAAAGCGTCATTCGCCCGTCTCCATTCGCCGAAACAGCAGCTATTCTTGCTACCTTCCGGATCATGCATTCCCTCAAGGTCCGGCTGCTCGCCCACGTCGAGGCCTGCCGGCCGGACACTGTGTTCTACGCTGGTGCCATCGGATTGAGCGGCGCGATTCTCACCCGGCCGGACGCGAGCTTCGCGGGGCTGTTTCCGGCCTGGTTCGTTCCGACGCTCGCCTGGATCGCCTCGCTGTACGGCGGCGACTATTTCGACCGTGATCTCGACGGTCTCACGAAACCGCATCGGCCGATACCGTCCGGCCGAATCCAGCCGCTCACCGCGCGCAACACGATGGTGTTCCTCATCGGCGCGGCCGCGTTATTCGCGGTGCTGGTCAACCCGCTGACGGTGCTGCTGTCGATCCCGGCGGCGGTCTTCGGCATCGCGTATGCCCGGTGCCTGAAAGGAAAAGGCCTGTGGGGCAACGCAAGTCGCGGCCTGCCCAGCGCGCTGACGGTGCTCTACGGCTCGATGACCGTGCAGCCGCTGCCCGTGCCGCAGCTGGTCGTCCTGTCGCTGATGTTCTGGGTACACGACTCCGGGTCGAATCTCCTCGGCGCGCTGTGCGACCGCGACGGCGACCGCCGCGGCGGCTACCTGACCTACCCGGTCCAGCGCGGCGACGAGGCGACCGTCCGCGGCCTGACCGGGTTTTACGTCAGCTGGGTCGCGTTGGCGCTGGCCGCCCCGGCGGTACTCGGCGGCCGGGTCGATCCGGTGGCTTACTACCTGCCCCTTTCCGTCGCGATCGTGCTGGGCTGGCTCTCGCTGCGCAGCGTGCTCCGCGCGCCGCGGCCGATTGCCCGCGCGGTGAGCGTGCGGGCACACGAGATCGTGGTGGTCGAGCGGATCATCCTCGGCACCTTCCTGATCGCGGCAGCCGGCCGGGCCGGACTGGCACTGGCGGTCGGCGTGCCGTCACTCCTGCTGACCGTCCTGGCCCGGCGGCTGATGCGGCCGCGGTACGAACCCTCAGGCCTTTAGGGCGTTCCGCGGATCTCCGCCCTTGTAAAGCCCGAGCACCAGCTCATGCGAGTAGCCCAGCAGTTCCTGCAGCTCCGGCGGCAGCTCCGCGATGGTCTCCGGCGGGACGCTCAGCAAGCTGTTCTCCACCGGCCGCAGCCACCCGACCTGGAAGCCGAACGAGAGGATGTGCCGCTCGTCCGCCTCGGTCGTGTTCGCGCCGCCCGCGTGAAACAGATCTTGGCGGAACAGCAACGCGTCTCCCTTCGCCATCTCCACCTGAGCCGCTTCGCTCCAGTCCGGGGGCGGGTCGATCGGCGAACCGCTGTGCGCGCCCGGCACGACCCAGGTCGCCCCGTTCTCGGCGGTGAAGTCGCTCATCGCGCACATCACCGAGAGCGCGATCGGATTCTCCCCGTACGGCGCGTGCCGCCAGGAGAACGTGTCGCGGTGCAGTTCCTGGCGAGGCGCGCCGGGCTTGCGGCCCATGTACTCGGCGATGATCAGCAGGATCGTGTCCGACAGCGGCTTCAGCAACCGGCGGGCGGCGTTGACGATGTCGCGGTGCAGCACCATGTCCGTCGCGCTGGGGATGGCTCCGATCAGCTGGTGCAGCGTGACCGACGTGTCGCCCTGGAACTGGGCGAGCAGCGAGTTGGCCGCGTACTCCGCCTCTTCCGGATTCTCAGCGAGATACTTCTGGACCTGCGTGACGTAGGTGTCGCACTCCTCGCCCGAATACGCCCCCGAAAGGACGACCGCGCCCTCCTCGCGGAACGCGGCGTCCATCGCCGCCACGTCGTAGGGCTGAGTCAATCGCGGGACAACGCTGCCCATGGGTGAACCACCTTCCGATTCGATCTTGCCGGGGTAAACGCGAGCGGTTCACCAGGTGACGGGAAGCCGCTCGATGCTGACGTCCATGCCCTCGGCCCGCCAGCGCACCTCGTGCGGCGGACCGGCCAGCCGAAGGCCCGGGATCCGGGCGAACAGGGTGCCCAGCGCGACGGTCAGCTCCATCCGGGCGAGTGCGGCGCCGAGACAGTGGTGGATACCGTGGCCGAACGCGAGATGCGGGCTGCGGCGGGCACCCGGGACGATCGCGTCGGCCTCAGTGAACTCCGCCGGGTCACGGTTGGCCCCGACCCGGGACGCGATGACCGTTTCCCCCGAGGCGATCCGCACGCCGCAGATGTCCACATCGGACTGGGCGATCCGCTGGATGCCGACTTCCTCGTCCTGCAACCGCAACAGTTCCTCGACCACCTCGCCGATCGGCACCGCTCCAGTCCGGACCGCGTGCAGCACCGGCGGGTTCTCGAAGAGCCGGAGGAGCCCGTGCGCGATTGCCGACGCGGTCGTGACGTAACCGGCCATCAGCAGGCCCATCGCCATCGACGAGATCTCCAGCCGGCTCAGCCCGTCCGGTTCGCCGGACTGCTGGGCCAGGTCGCTGAGGAGATCCCCGCCGTCCGGCTTCGCCGCGACCAGGTCGACCACAAACCGTTGCAGGTCACCGAAAGCCGTTCCGAAATCCCCGGTCGAGCGGAGCACAACGTCGGCCCAGCCGCGAAACCGCGACCGGTCCGCCGCCGGGATGCCCAGCAGTTCGCTGACGATGGCGATCGGCAGCGGGTAGGCGAACGCCTCCTGCACGTCGACCACCCCGCCCTCGGCCAGCATCGCGGTCACCAGGTCATCGGTGACTTCCGTCGCGCGCTCGCGCAGTTCGGCGATCCGGCGGGCGGTGAACGCCCGGCTCACGCTGCGCCGCAACCGCGTGTGCTCGGGCGGGTCCTTGAGGAACATGAACCCGGCCGCGAGGTTGTTCTCGTCCGCGGCCGGGAGCACACCCGGGTACTGCGTGCCGAACGCCGGATGGTTCAGCACCTCGCGCACGTCCCGGTAGCGCGTGACGAGCCACGCTTCTGCTCCGCCGGCCATCCGGACTTTCCGGATCGGCGCGGCCTCGCGCAGCCGGGCCAGTGCCGGGGCTGGGTCGATGATCGAGTCGCGCGCGAACGGATAGTCCGTCAGCGGTTCGGCCAGTTGTTCCTGCCGCACATCCGTCACCTCCTTCGCTTCTGTCATGCCGGGAACGCCGCCTCGACGGCGTCGGCGAACTCGTCGGCACCGCGTCCGCCGCGAAGCCGGTGCTGGAACCGGGCCAGCCGTTCGGCCATGGCGGTGTCGTCGGCCACCCGTTTGAGCACGTCCGCCAGCTGGTCCGGGGTGAACGGCTCGTGCAGCCGGACGCCGAGGCCGAGTGCTTCGACGCGGTCCGCGACGCCGCGCTGCTCGCCGATCTGCGGCGCGATCAGCACTGGAACCCCTTGTGCCAGCGCCTCCAGCGTGCTCGTCAGCCCGCCGTGGGTGATCGCGGCCGACGCGTGCCGCAGCGTGTCGATCATCGGCAGCTTCGCCCGCAGCAGCACCCGGTCGGAGACCGGTCCGACGTCGGCGGGGGAGACCTTGGCCCCCAGCGCGGCCGCGGTGTGCCAGTCGAGCCGGTCGGCTCCTTCGACGCAGGCTCGGAAGAAATCGAGATTGTCGGTGAAGACCGTGCCGAGCGAAACCACCGCGAGCGGCTTGGCTTCGCGCAGCCACGCCAGTTCCGGCGACTGCTCGGCGGGCCGGACACACGGCGTGATGAAGGTGAACCGCGAGCCGAACGTCTCCCCGCGCGGCTGAACCTCGCGCGGGAACAACACGATGTTGCGTTCGGCCTCGTTGTCGAAGAACTCCTCCGGCGACACCGCGGACTCCAGGCCGATCTCCCGCAGGAACCCTGCCACCGCACCGAAAAACGTCGACATCGACTCGTCCGTGTCCGTGCGGGACTGGTAGTCCTGGTGCAGCGAGAACTCGGAGTTCGACGCGAAAACCGGCCACGTGCGGACCACCGGGATGCCGCGCGCCCGGCCGAGCAGCCACCCGGACGTCGCCAGCACGTCCGACACGAGCACGTCTGGCCGACACTCGCCGACAGCGCGTTCGAGCGCCGCGTAGGACGCCTGCGTCTCTTCCAGCAGCAACGGCAGCACCTTGTCCATGTCGGCCAGTTCCGCCCGCGCGGAGTCCATCGGCGACTCGTACGGCACCACCTCGACGACCTTGCCGACCTCGGCCGCGAAGCTGCCGGACGCGAGGCAGCGCACGTGATGACCTCGCCAGACCAGTTCGGCGAGGCCCGCCAGCACCGGGTAGACGTGCCCCCACGCCGGGACGGACGCGAACAGCACCTGCCGCCCCATCAGACGCCCCTGCCGCGTGCCTCGACCAGCATCCGTTCCGGGAAGCGGTCGCCGAGCATGTTGACCCGCCACGGCACCGCTTTCCACGCCTCCAGCATCCGGAAGTCCAGCCCGCACTCGGCCAGCGCGTCGACGGCGACCTGCAGTTCGAGCCGGGCGAGGTTGGCGCCGAGGCAGCGGTGGATGCCGAAGCCGAACGCGAGGTGCTTGAGCAGCCCCGGTCGCTGCGGGTCGAAGACGTCCGGGTCGGCGAACAGGTCCTCGTCCCGGTTGGCCGCCACGAGCGGAGCCACCACCATGTCTCCCTTTCCGACGGTGACGTCGCCGATCCGGACCTCCTTGGCGGCGAACCGCGGCATCGACTCGCCGTTGTCGCCGGACTGGACGCGCAGCACCTCCTCGACGAACTTCGCGCGCAGGTCCGGCGCGGTCCGCACCTGGGGCAGCCACCCGAACTCCAGCAGATAGCGCACCGCCACGGAGATCGCGTTGGCCGTGCTGACGTATCCGGCGACCGGCAGGCCGAGCACCATCGTGGCGAGTTCGACGTCGTCGACCGCGTCCTGCTCCCGCTGGGCCCGGATGAGATGGGCGAGCAGGTCGGTGCCCTCCGATCCGCGCGTGCGGCGCCGGTGCGCGATCAACTCGCGCACGTAGTCGTTGAGCTGCTTCCAGCCCTTGAGCGCGACCACGCCCTGAGCCTCCGACAGCGGCACGAGCAGCTGGTCGGACAGCCGCTGGAACATCGCCCGGTCCGGCTCCGGCACGCCGACCACCTCGGCGATGACGTTCATCGTGAGCGGTTTGGCGAAGTCCGCCATCACGTCGGTCACCCCGCCCATCGCGGCGAGCAGCTGGTCGGCCTTGGCACGAATGGCTTCCCGATAACGCCCGACGCAGCCGATCGCGAACGGGCCCGCCACCAGGCCGCGCAGCCGGGTGTGTTCCGGCGGGTCCTGGAAAATCGACTCGTTGGTCTCGGCCGTGCCCACCCCGCGCTCCGGGTCGATCGGGGACACGCTGAACGCCGGGCCGCCCAGCACCTTCCGGATGTCCGGATAGCGGCTGACCAGCCAGACCCGCGTGCCGTCCGGCCCTTCCGCCGGCGACACCGGGCAGGTGGTGCGCAGCTTTCCCCAGTCGATGCCGTCGAGGTCGGCGGGCCGGAACCGTTCGACCGGCGGCGGCCGCCGGGACGTGGTGCGGTCGGGCATCGTGCTCAAGTCCTCTCGGTCAGCGCGAGCCGCGAGGGGCCGCGCACGAGCATCCCGGTCTTCCAGTCGATCCCCGCCTCCCCGCGCGCCAGCCGCAGTCCCGGCGCGATGGAGGTCAGCACCTCCAGCGCCACCCGCAGTTCCAGCCGGGCCAGCGGCGCGCCGAGGCAGAAGTGCGCGCCGACGCCGAAGCCGAGGTGCGGATTGGGCGCGCGGGCGAAGTCGAGCCGGTCGGGATCGGCGAAAACGTCCGGGTCCCGGTTGGCGGCCGCGGACGCGGGCACGACCGGCGAACCCGCCTCGATCCGGATTCCGCTCAGCACCACGTCCTCGACGGCGTAACGCGGGGTCGTGCCGTTGGCCTCCAGCGGCACGTAACGCATCAGCTCCTCGACCGCGGACGGGATCAACGACGGGTCGTCCGTCAGCGCCTGGAACCTGGTGCGGTCCGTCAGCAGCAGGTACAGGAAGTTCGGCAGCTGAGTGGACGTGGTCTCGTAGCCGGCCACTAGGACCGTCATCACCACGATCACCAGCTCGTCGTCGGTGACGTCGCAGGTCTGTGCCGCGAGCATTGCCGAGATCAGGTCGTTCCTCGGCCGTTCTCGCCGCTGCGCTACCAGCTCGACGACGAAGTCCCACATCTTCCCGGTGGCGGCCAGCCGTTCCTCCTCGGTGATCGAGGTGGTCGCCAGCCCGGCCTCGGCCCACTCCCGGAAGCTCGCGCGCTGGTCGTAGGGCACGCCGAGCAGCTCGCAGATCATCTTCAAGGTGAACGGCAGCGCGAACTCTTCGACACCGTCGAACTCCTCACCGGTTTCGGAGATCAGCTCGGTGGCGATCGCCGTGGCACGCTCGCGCAGCCGAGCCACGGTTCGCGGGGTGAAGGCGTGGCGACAAATCGACCGGAGCCGGGTGTGTTCCGGCGGGTCCATCGCGACGATGCCGCCGGAGAAGTTCTCCTTGGTGACCCGGGGGACGTCGCGCTCCAGCGAAGCGGCGCGGGAGAACCGGGGATCGGTCAGCACCGTGCGGACGTCGGCGTACCGGGTGACGAGCCAGGCCGGTTCGCCGTACGGGAACTCGACCCGGCTGACCGGGGCGAATCGTTGCCGGACCAGGTATTCCGGCTCCAGGTCCAAACCGGACGCACGCGGGAACGGGAACGCGGCCCTCATGCCCGGCCCGCCAGCAGCCGGTTCTCCGTCACGACCGCCTCCGCGCCCCGGCGCGGGACGAGCATCGGCCCCTTCGGCGCGACTGCCTCCGGCGCGGTGCGGACGAGGTCCAGCCGGACGTGCCGCAGGATCGAGCTGATGATCGTGCGCATCTCGACCATCGCCAGCGACGCGCCGAGACAGCGGTGCGTGCCGCCGCCGAACGGCAGGAAGTGCGTGCTCGGCGGCTCGGCGGGGAAGAACCGGCTGATCGAGTAGGTCTCCGGCCCGGGGTACAGGTCCGCGGACAGGTGCAGCAGGCCGAGCGACACCGCGAACATCGTCCCGGCGGGAAAGGTCCATCCGTCATACGTCCAGGGCTCGGTCGCGATCCGGCCGACGTCCAAAGTGGCCGGACGCGTGCGGATCGCCTCGTGAATGGCCGCGTCGAGCACCTTCGGGTCCGCACCGCTGACCTGGTCGAGCGCGCCGGGAGCCCGCAGCACGCGTTCGAAGAACCACGCCAGCTGGGTCGCCGTCGTCTCCTGGCCTACCGCGAGCAGGGTGACGAGGTGGTCGCGCAACTCCTCGTCGTTCTGTTGGCGAGCAAGCAGAATCGAGAGCACGTCGCGGCCGTTGTCGACTGGCCTAGCCCGTCGGTCGGCGATCTCCGCGTAGATGATCCCGTCGACCTCGCGCAGCAGACGCTGAAACGTCGCCCACGGCCCGAATCCGCCGAAGCCCCTGCGCACGGCGGGCAGCAGGATGATCAGCGGATTGATGTCGAGCAGACGCGGCACCAGCGCGCGCAGCCGGTCCAGCCGGGACGAGTCGGTGATGCCGAAGACCGCGCGGATCATCACTTCCAGGGTCACTCGCTGGAAACAGTCAAGGAGCCGAACGGTGCGTCCGGCGGGCCATTGCCGGATCTCTTGCTCCACAATGGACACCATCACCTCGACGTACGCGGCGACGTTGTTCCCGTGCAGCGGCGGCATCAGCTCCTTGCGACGGCTGGTGTGCTCGGCCCCGTCGGACATCAGTAGCGAATGGCGGCCGACTACGAACTTGATCGGCTCGTTCGCCGCCGCGGCACCGAACGAACCAGCGTCGTCGCGCAGGATCCGGCGGATGCCGTCCGGTGCGCAGACGTAGACGACGTCGCCGAACCCGAGGATGCGCGCGGTGAACAGCGGTCCGTAACGGCGGAGGCACGACTTGCCGAACCGCACCGGAGCCGCCGCCCACATCAGGGTCTGTACGAGCGCGGGAAGCCTTGGCCCTGGCGGCAGGGAACGCAGCTCGGTCACCGGTCGGCCATCGTCTTGAGCCACCGTCCGAGACCGCGCAGCGCGAACGTGTGCGCGATCAGGTCGTCGGTGTAGCAGAGGTCGTCGAAGTACAACCCGACGTTGCTCGGCCGCCACGCGCCCTGGTCGTCCTGATGGTTCACCAACCATTCCACGGCCCGCAGCACGGCGGTGCCGCTCGGGTCTTCACCGCCAGCCAGCAGCGCGAACAGCGCCCACGCCGTCTCCTCCGCGGTGCTGCCCTTGGGCGGAAGCTCGTGCCGCAGTGGCCAGCCGCCGTCGGCCGCCTGGTTTGCCAGCAACCACTTCCTGGCCGCGTCGGCGGTGGGGGAGCTGTCCGCGAACGCCTCCAGCAGCCTGCTGGTGCCGTGGGTGTTGTCGCGGAACCACACCGACGCGATCGAACCGTCGCGGCACTGATGGCCGCGCAGGTACTCGCGGGCCCGCGCGAGAGCCGAGCCGGGGGACTCCGACAGCCCGAACCGGCGCAGGGCCAGCACCACGTGCGCGGTCACGCCAGGACACGGCCGGTCGTTCATGATGTGCGTGTCGCGCACCCACTCCGACCACGAGCCGTCGCGGTTCTGCATCTTCAACAGCCACTGGATGCCGAGCTGCACCGCCGGATGCGTGCGGGGCACGCCGAGGTCGGCCAGCGCGCCGAGCACGACGGCGGTGTCCTCGGACTCCGGCCAGCCCGACGGATTGGCCCAGCCCCAGCCGCCCGGCGGGATGTCGAACTGGCGGAACGGCTTGTTCCACTGATTGCGCAGCAGCCACTCCCGGGTCCGGCGCAGCAGCGGATGGTCCGCCGGATCGCGGAACTCACTGAGCGCCATGACCGCGTAGGCGGTGACCGAGATTTCCAAGTCGCGGTCGATGGCCCACGAGCCGTCCTCGCGCTGGGTCTGCAGCAGGTAATGCAGGGACGCCAGCTGCAGATCGATGCCGACGCCCGCCTGCCGCAGGCCGAGGTAGACGAAGCCGGCGATCATCGGGCACTCTTCGATGCCGCCGTTGGTGCCGGAGATCTCTCGCAGCCAGTCCAGCGCCTTCGGCTCGGCGATCCGGCCGAACAGCTTGCGGGGAAGGCCGCGCTTCATGGTCCGGCTCTGCATGATGCCGAGGCCGAGCACGGCGGGCAGCGCGATGGACACTTTGTTGCGCCACCGGCGCGGAACCAGCACCGTCTCGACCGGCAGATCCGGCTGGTGCTCGAAGTCACGCAGGCCGGTCAACGCCCAGATGGTCGGCAACGCGGCCGGCCATGTCTTCGGCGCTTCCCCGGACAGGCCAGGGACGACGTTCACCGCGTCGTTGTCATCGAGGAACACGCGCGCCCGTTCGATGGCGTCGTGTGCGCCCTCCCGATCGATCTCGTGCAACGCCGCCAGGCCGAACGCGGTCATGCCTGGGCTGCTTGGCCATTCAGCATCGGCCATCGCCCAGCCGCCGTCGCCGCGCTGATAGGCACGCAGCCACCGGACCGCCGCGTCGACGCGGTCGCGGTAGCCGATCGGATCGGCGCGGTGGAGCGAAAGCGCGCCGAGCGCGGTGGAGATCGTGGAGGACGACAGCCGGTCTACCCAGGAACCGTCCTCCCGCTGCCGGTCGTACAGGTTCGTGATCGCGCGTTCCGCGGCCTTCTCCGCTCGTGCCTGAAGCTGTTCGACGTCCAACCCCGCTCCGCCTTCCCGTGTGATGAAGCTGTCAGCGCGCCACAGCGACGATCCGATAGGTGTTGCCGCCCTGTCCGCGGGAGATCACCGCCTGCAACAGCAGGTCCAGTAATAAAGCGAATCCCAGTACAGGCGTGGCGAAAGTCAGCGCCACCTTCCGGAAAAGCCTGCCGGGCAAACGCACCGGTCGGCTCAGCCACGGCCAGGACTTGGCTGGCGGCAGGTGATAATTGAGCGCGGTGAGCAACGCGGCCATGGTGTCGAACGGCTTGTTCGCCGCGCCGAGTTCCACCCTGGACACGGCGAATCCGCGTTCCTCCAGCAGCAGACACAGGTTTCGCCATGGCACCAGGTGCAGATTCTGCGGTGCCATCCAGCAGTACCAGTATTTCCCGTACAACCGGGCGAACCGGCTCTGCGGATTGACCAGTTCGATCAGCGCCACGCCGCCGGTGCGGAGCACCTCGCGCACCGAATCCAGTTCGCGGCGCGGATAAGTGGTGCGCTCCAAGTAATGAATGACGCTGACCACGTCGAACTCCGCCCGGTGCTCCTCGGCGAACTCGACCAGCGGAGCGCGGGAAGCGGAGTCGACCCAGCCGCGCTCGGCCGCCGCCAGGATTTCCGGGCTCGGGTCCAGCGCCCAGAACTCGGTGCCGGGCAGCATCACGCGGGCTTCACGGCAGAAATGTCCTTGCCGGGCACCGACATCCAGCCAGCGCTTCGGCGGAACCTCACGGGTAATCGTGCGTATTCGCTTCCGGTGCGTGGACCGGGACCGCCGGGCCATCGCGGCGTAGTGCTCGCGACCGAGCCCGTCGTAGACATCGCGGCAGTAGTGCGCCAGCCCGGTCTCAGTCAGTTGCGGATTCTGGAAGAGATGGCCGCACGCGGTGCATTCATTCATGTCGAAGGTGCCGGGTTTGCATTGCCGGGTGTCGACGACCGTGATCCGGTGCCGGATTTCCCGCGAACCGCACCACGGGCACGAATCGCTTCGCGGCCGGAAGAACGCGCCGGAAACCGATCGTCGGCCGAGTACCGCCATTGCTGCGATCCTCCGATACGAGGGCTCGTGGTCCGTGTTCCTGAACGTAGACACGGCCGCACGGCGCAGCAAGCGATCAGCGTGTTCGACGTTCGGCCAGCCTGCGGTGCAGGAACGAGTCGATGGTGCGGCGCAGTCCTTCGGTCATCGAGACCCGAGTGGAAAAGCCCAGCGCGCCGAGCTTCCGCGCGTCGCAGTGCTGCCTTTCCAACGCGCTGGGCAGCCCGGTTCCCGGCACCACTTCATAGCCGTTCTTGCGAATGGCGGCCGCCCAATCCCGGTCGTGCGGTTCACACGCTTTCCCGGACTGGTCGATCATTTCCGCCACCAGATCGAGCGTGGTGCGATGCGCGGCCGGAACCATGTTGAACCCCTCACCGCGGGCCCGGGGATCGAAAGCGACCGTCGTGAGCGCCCGGACCACGTCCGTCACGTACACGTAGTCGCGGCCGTGCGCCATCGATCCCTCGTAGATCACTGGCGGCAATGGCCCAGCGGCGTCGAAGATCCGGCTCAGCGTCCGCGGCACGATCCGCGACGCGGTGTTCGCATCACCGGGGCCGAAGACGTTGCACAGCCGGAGAATCGCGATCGGCAGGCCGAACTCGTCGCCGTAGAGCCGGACCAGGTTGTCGGCGGCCATCTTGCCCACGTCGTAAACGCCGCGCGCGTCGAGCCGCGAGGTCTCCACGTATGCGTCGCCGACCAGTTCCCCGTAGACCTTGTCCGTCGAGGCCAGCACGAAGCGGGCCAGCCCGCGGACCGACCGGGCCGCCTCGAGCATGTTCATCGTCCCGCCGACGTTGGTGGCCAGCGAGGCGTGCGGATCGCTGAACGCCGCGTCGACCGTCGAGAACGCGGCCAGGTGGAACACCACGTGCGGCTGCACCTCGCGGACGAGATCGAGACACTCGGCGAACGACGTGACGTCGAGCCGGGCGGCCTCGGCGGTCCGATCGGCCGCGACCACGTGAAATCCCTGCCGCACCAGGCCCGCGGCCAGATGCGTGCCGATGAAGCCGCGGCCGCCGGTGATCAGTGCGACGCGAGCGGAGCCGGTGCGCTGCATGCGGTGGTCAGGCCCGCTCGACCTGGCGGCCGCTGTGGCGCAGCTCGTCGACCTGATCGCCGAACTCGGTCCAGAACCGGGCGTTGTGCCGGGCCAGGTCCGCGACCGTGCCGAGGCAATGCCGCGGGATGCCGTCCGCCGGCGGCGCGGTGGCCTGGCTGGCGATGACGTGGGCGTCCAGCCAGCGCAACAGCGTCCGGCCCGCTTCGCTGAACCGCAGCGACGGATCCCGGCGCAGGGTCTGCATGATCCCCGCTGGGTCCAGCTCTGGCGCGGCCTCCACGGGAGCCGGCCGCCGCGCGGACCGCGACCCGCTCGTCCGCTGGACGGGCACCAGAGCCTGGCCAAGGTCGAGCCGGTTGCGCACGTCGAGCACCGTGGACGGAGCGATGCCGGCGGCACGGGCGATGTCGCGCAGCGACCGGTTCGGGTCCGCCCGCATGAGTTCCCCGGCCAGCTGCCTTCCCGCCGAACTGTCGAGCGGGCGCAGCCTGCCGTCCCGGCCGACCCGGGTGTTCGACCGTGCGTCCGCCACACTCGAACACTTGCGGATCGCGCCGACCGTGGTCGCGGCCAGCCCGGTGACCTGCGCGATCCACCGGTCCGACCGCGTCGGGTGGGTCAGGATGATGCGCCCGGCCGCGGCCTTGCGGTCGGTCAGCGAGAGCGGCAGGCCGTTGGCCTTGTTCGCCTCCACCGCGAGCACGAAAGCGTCGTGCTCGTCGCCGTCGAAGAACCGCGCCTCGATGAGCGGGCGGTCGCCGAGTTCGGCGGCGCGCACCCGGTGGGCCCCGTCGATCACCCGCATGGTCTCCCGGTGCACGATGATCGGCGGCAGGCGGATGTCCAGCTTCGCCAGCACGCCCGCGTGCTCGTCGTCCATCCCCGACACGCGCAGCGAATCGCCGAGCCGCAGCATGCTCACCGCCACCAGCTCGGAGGACGCCCCGTCCGCGTTGTACCTGCGCCAGATCGACGGCGGGTCGGTGTCGGTGTGCGCGGTTTCCTCGCGAGGTTCGCGGTCCATCCGATACCACCCCTTCTCCTGCGCAGTCGCTTGCCGCCCGACCCCAACAATTGATCATGCGACCGACAAACAACAACCCCTCGGGGGAAGTTTCCCGAGATCGGGTGTTCTCCCTGACGCATCTGGCCGAACCGGGAAAGTCGCCGTGCGTACGGCTCAATTCCACGAAAGAGCTATTCCGGATGGATGTCGTGCCTGCGCTCTGATCAGGAGGAAGTCGCACGCGCTCCGCCTGGCCTCGATCCGTGCGGGTTGCCTTCCCGTCGTAGCCGTTTCTGTGTTGTCGCAGTGGGGTTTTCGTGGCGCAAGGCCTCGGACAGGTGACACCAGGTCGCTCCCTGTCAGGGAAATTGCCAGTCAGTCAATTTCAGGCTGGAATATTCTTCACCGAGGTCTGCGACGCCTTTTCCGGAATCTTTCCTCCGTGCGGGTAATGCGGTTATCGTCGTACTGCGATATCGAGCCGATTTTCGGGAGTCAATCGTGAGCAATGACGCGTCCCCGTACCCGTTCTGCCTGCCCGACGCGCTGAGCCCGCCGGAGGAATGGGCGGCTCTGCGCGACAGCGAGCCGGTAGCAGAGGTGCGATTGCCCAGCGGGGACCAGGCCCTGCTGCTTACCCGGTACGAGGACGTCCGGCGAGTGCTGTCCGACCCGCGGTTCACCCGGCATCCCGACGCTGAGGACGCCGCGCGGGTCACCGTGAACGAGGGCGGCGGCGTGTTCGGCGAGAAGCTGACCGAGGACGAGCTGCACCAGCGCTGGCGTCAGGTCGTCAGCAGGGCGTTCACGCCGAAACGCGTGCGGGCGCTGCAGCCCGGCATCGAGAAGATGGCCGAGTCCCTCGTCACCGCGATGATCGAGCGAGGAGCCCCCGCCGACCTGCTGCGAGAGCTGGGTTTTCCGCTGCCGCGATGGGTGATCTGCGACCAGCTGGGCGTGCCGGACGCCGACCGCGACCGGTTCGCGCACTGGTCGGACACGATGCTCGCGATGACCCGGTTCACCCAGGCCGAGATCGACGCCGCGCAGACGGAGTTCGCCGCCTATTTCGCCGCGCACATCGCCGCCAAACGGGCCGCCCCCGGCGACGACCTGATCAGCGAGTTCATCCGGTTCACCGACGAGTTCGGCGGCCGGCTGCCCGAGGAAATCCTGGTCGGCACCAGCCAGGGTCTGCTGGTCGCCGGGTACGAGACGACGGCGGGCATGATCGGCAAAATGATCGCGCTGCTGCTCGCCGAGCCGCAGCGCTGGGCGCAGCTGCGCGCCGACCCCGGCCTCGTCCGCACCACCGTGGAGGAGGCGCTGCGCTTCGACGCCAACCCGGGCTTCGGGGTGCCGCGCTACCTCTCGGCCGACATCGAGGTCGCGGGCCGCACCTTGCCCGCGGGTTCGATGGTCGTGTGCAGCCTAGGCGCGGCCAACCGGGACGAACGCGCCTTCGCCGACGCCGGCCGCATGGATCTGCGCCGCGCCCCGAACTCGCATCTCACCTTCGGCATCGGACCGCACGTCTGCATCGGCCAAGCGCTGGCCCGTGTCGAACTGCACGCCGTGCTGCGGGTTCTGCTGCGTAAGCTGCCCACCCTGGAACTGGCCGAACCGCCGTCGAAGCTGTCCATCCGGGAGGGCTTGGTGGTCGGCGGACTGGAGCGGGTTCTCGTGCGGTGGTGAAACGCACTGTCGGCACGTACGCCATTTCCCGACGGAAGGCGTACGTGCCGACACGGCAATACCAGTGGAACTCATGACTGTGGGACAACGCGAGGGTTAGGCGTGCAGAATTTCCTGAATACCGCTGACGAACTCTTCCCGGGAGATCACGCCGTCCTTGTTGGTGTCGAGTGCGTCAAAATCGTACCGGGGGTCGGACTGGTCGATTTGCCAGACGCCCTGCAGGTAACGGCCGAGTTCGTCCCTGCTGATGCTGCCGTCGCCGTCGGCGTCGACCAGGTCGAAGATCACGTGCCCGCCGACCTTGGCGGCGTCCAGCCGGTTCGCGTCGCCCGTGGTCCGCCGGGTGGCCTCGACGAACTCGTTCCGCGACAAGCGGTCCCCGGAGGCCCCGGAGTGCCGCAGCAGTTCCAGCCAATGCAATTGGTAAAAAGCGCGAAGCTCCTGGATCCGCCGGTCGTCGTCGTTCACTCCCGCCGTCTTCCGATAGCGGTCGATCAGGATCTCGTAGTCCGCCCAGTCCAGACGGCCGTCGTGGTTGAGGTCGAGTTTGTCGAACTCCGCTTCGATCAACGCGTCGACGGAATCCGCGGGTGCGCTAGTCATCGGATAGTTCCCCTAGGGTAGTTGGCGGTCGATGGGTTGCCGAATAACAGAATGCGAGTGTTCGAGCACGAACACAATGGGATTCAGTCGCCAGGACCCGGTCGCTACCTGATGGGGTGGGCACGATGGAACATGGGGTGAGTTTCGCTCGCCCGCGACTCCGCTGCATGGGTTGCCTGATCGCCCACTCGCTGGGAAGTCCTTGCGGTAGTTCATGTTTCGGTGTGGGCGGGAATAGTCCACAAAGGAATATTCTTACCGGATGCGGGAGTTTCGCCGCCCTGGCCAGCCCCACGCGATGTCGTCGACCGCGAGGAAAGGTTCATCGACCACGGTGGCCGGGGTCAACCCGGTGAACGCCGCGACGTCCCGGTGCAGGTGCGACTGGTCGGTGTAGCCGCCGTCAGCCGCGACCCCGGCCGCGTCCTGCCCCGCGACCAGACGGTGCACCGCATGATCGAAGCGCACCAACCTCGCGGCCCGCTTGGGCGGCAAGCCGAGCTGTGCCTGAAACCGGGACCACAACCGTTTGCGGCTCCAGCCGAGTTCGGCCGCCAGCCGCTCGACCCGGACCGTCCCGCGCGTAGCGGCGATCTGCCGCCAGGCCCACGAGACCTCCGGATCGACCGGCGACGCCACGGCACAACGCCGGGCGATCCACGCGTCGATCCACGCGAAGCGGTCTTCCGACGAGGAAAGGTCGTTTAGCCGGTCGCTGACCCGCGCTGCCTCCCGGCCGCACAGCTCGTCAAGCGTCACCACCGCGTCGCCCAAGTCGGTGGTGCCCAGCACCGCGCGCGCGACCGCCGGCGACAGGCGCACCTGCAGAGCCTCGTAAGCGTCCGCCCGCAGCGTACGGACGACGTCACCGAACCCAAGCCCAGTGGCGAAACTGCCCTGCCGCCGCCGTCCGGCAGCATCTTCCATGGCGAGCGTCCCGCCGAACACCAGAACCAGGGTCACCGTCGGATGCGGGATCAACCGGAGGCCAGACGGGGCGATGCCGCGGTCACGGAATCCGGCCATGGAGACCCCAGACACCCGGCTGGGCCGAGTCGGGCACGTGATGTCCCACAACACCGCGTTGTCCCGTTCAGCCAAGCCCCCCATCACGCCATGCTACGCACTCCGGCCGCACGGAACATTTTTCCAAGCCACCGCCCCGCACCGGCGGTAACAGTTGCACGTATGACTGCGTCCCACGACGGGCTTGTCCGCCGATCTGTCCTCATCTCCGGCTCCAGCGTCGCCGGCCCGGTGCTGGCGTACTGGCTCACCAGACACGGATTCTCCGTCACCGTCGTCGAGCGCTCGCCAGCTCCGCGCAAGACCGGCGGCCACGCAGTCGACCTGTACCGGCCCGCGGTGGACATCTCGGAGAAGATGGGCGTACTCCCGCGCATCGAGCAACGAGCCACCGGCACGACCCGGATGACCGTCTACCGGGAGGGCGCCCGGCGTCCCGTCCGGGTGGACCTAGCCAAGATCTTCAGCGCCACCTCAGACCGGCACGTCGAGATCATGCGCGACGACCTGAGCGAGATCTACTACGACGCCGTACGCGACGACGCCGAGTACATCTTCGGCGACTCAATCACCGCGATCTCCCCCGACGGCGAGGTGCAGTTCGAAAAAGCCGCCCCACGCCGTTTCGACCTAGTCATCGGCGCCGACGGCCTGCACTCCAACGTGCGCCGCCTAGTCTTCGGCGACGAGTCCCGCTTCAGCACCTTCATCGGTGCCTACCTCGGAGTACTGACCCTCCCCAACACCACCGCGCTCGACGCCGAACTCCGCATCCACGTCGGCATCGGCCGCACAGCCGGCATCTACGGCGCACGACACCTCAACGAGGCGCGGGCCCTGTTCCTGTTCCGAAGCGACCGCGAACTCGACTACCACCACCGCGACGTACCCCGGCAAAAGGAACTGCTGAGCACCGCGTTCGCCGGCCTTCACCCCGACGTGGACCGCTGGCTGGACGAACTCGACCGCACCCCAGCGTTCTACTTCGACTCGATCACCCAGCTCCGCATGAACACCTGGTCGCACGGAAGGGTCACCCTCGTCGGCGACGCAGGCTACTGCCCCGGCCCAGCCGTCGGCGGCAGCACCACCCTGGCCATCGTCGGCGCGTACGTCCTAGCCGGAGAGTTGGCCCGCGCGGACGGTGACCACTCGCGCGCATTCCCCGCCTACGAACGCGCGATGGCCGACCACGTCCGCGGCAGCCGCGAGTCCGCACTGAGCGCGGCGAAGACCTTGATCCCCACGTCGCGCCTCGGCGTGCAGGGCCTGGCCTACGGTGCCCGCCTTGTCTCCGCCCTGCCCGCGGGACCTAGCCGGGCTCTGCTCCGCCTGACGACCAAGACCGCGCGGGTCCACAACTCCATGACTGTCGACGACATCGGCGGTTTACCCTAGAAGCAGCAAGCCGTGCTGGCACTGTCCCCGCAGCCGACGGCGGCCAGCACGCTGACCCGTCGGCACCACACCATTGCGAACTGCCGCGGAAACCCTTGCCACTGACAGATTTGCGCACCGACTGCCCGGAGCATCGCCCCGCTCTCGTTCTCACACTAGATAGGTAGGACTCCTAGCAATAGTGTGGCATGCTGTCGACGCAGGCACAAGGAATGCCTTGGCCCCCAGGAAGGCAGCGCACGAGATGAACGCTCCCGCCACACCCGGCTATACCCACGACGATCCCGCGCTCCCGGCGTCCCCGATCACCGCGCAAGACCTCGAAAAACTGAAGGCGACCGTCCTTTTCGGACCAGACGACGAGGCCGCGCTGCGCACCGCCGGCGAAGTCCTCAATGGCCAGATCGACCAGGTCCTCGACGTCTGGTACGGCTTCGTCGGCTCACATCCCCATCTGCTCGCCTACTTCTCCACGCCGTCCGGCGAACCGATCGCCGAGTACCTCGACCGGGTTCGCGCACGGTTCGGACAGTGGATCATCGACACCTGCACCCGCCCCTACGACGAGCGATGGCTGGCGTACCAACAGGAAATCGCCCTGCGGCACACCGCGGAAAAGAAGAACAAGACCGACCAGGCTGATTCGGTGCCGCACATCCCGCTGCGCTACCTGATCGCGTTCATCTACCCGATCAGCGCGACGATCCGCCCGTTTCTCGCCGCGGGCGGGCACGGCGAGGAGCAGGTCGAGGCGATGTTCCAGGCCTGGTTCAAATCCGTGACGCTGCAGGTCGCGCTGTGGTCGCAGCCCTACGCCAGGCCTGCCTGGTGATCGCGGCGCCTTGATCGATCCCCAGGACGCCACCGGCGACGCGAAATCCCTCCAGGCCGAAATCAGCTGATCCGAAGCGGGCGGCAGGTCGACCGCCTGCCGCCCGCATTTCTTGAGAGGAAGTTCCGAAACGATGAGCGCCGGCCGCGTCGAGATCGTCTCCACCGGTGTCGCGAGACCCATGCCCTGGCGTGGCCGCACAGTGCTGTCCGCCATCCGCAAAACCCCGGTACGCGGCCCGATCGACGTCGGACCGCTCGGCCTGGCGCACGATGAACAAGGCGACCGGAAACACCACGGCGGCCCGGACAAAGCAGTTCTCCTTTATCCGGGCGAGCATTACCAGTCGTGGGCTGAGGTCCTTGGCGACGCCGCCCTGCCCGCCTTCGGCGAAAACCTGACCACTGCCGGGATCCTGGAAGACAACGTCGTGGTGGGCTCGATCTACCTCGCCGGCACCGTCGAACTGCAAGTGACCCAGCCGCGCCGCCCTTGCTACCGGATCGCCGCCCACCACGGCATTCCGGACCTGGCCGTCCAAACCCAGCGCACCGGCCGGACCGGCATCTACTGCCGGGTCGTACGCCCCGGCCAGCTGACCGCGGGCGACCGCCTCGACCTGGTTTTTCGCCCAGCGCACGGAATCACCGTCGCCGAGGTGCACCGCGTGGTCAACGTCGACCGCACCGACCGAGCCGCCGCCGAACACCTCCTCAACCACCCCGACGTGCTACCCGCTTCATGGGCGGCGTTGCTGCGCAAACGCCTCGACGGACAGCTCGACGACCAATCAACCCGCCTGCACGGCTAGCCGGCCGGGGCAATCGTCGGACGACCGCGGAGGGCGCTCGGTCCGGCTGTCGCGGATGGTGCCGCCGGCTTCGGGATAAACCACAACTCAAGGCGTTGATTTTCTCGTTTTCACCCATGACGTGCGGGTGGCCGCTGCCTAGCCTGACTGGGGTAGGCACTCGGGTGCCTGAGCGAGATCGAAGGGGATTTCGAGATGACCAACGCCGCGGATGTCGTTCGTCTGGACCCGTCGGATCCGGCTTTCAGCGCCGATCGCCACACGACCTACCGCCGCCTGCGGGAGACGGCGCCGGTGGCCAGGACGGTGGTCAACGGGCAGGACTCGTGGCTGCTCACGGGCTACGCCGAGGTCGAGAAAGCCCTCAAGTCCGCCGCTAACGTGGTGCAGCCGCGTCCCGGTGAATTTCCCGCGCACATCGGTGCCGGTCCGGCGGCGGAGTTCTACCGGTTCTCCCTCCCGAACGTGGACGCGCCCGCGCACACCCGGCTGCGCAAGCTCGCGGCACCGGCGTTCCAGCCACGGTCGGTCAAGCGGATGCGGGCTTGGGTGGAGGAGATCATCCTCGGCGGGCTGGACGAGCTGGCCGAACGCGACGACGTGGTCGACTTCGTGCGGGAGTACGCGATGAAGATCCCGGCGCTGATCGCGTGCCGCCTGCTGCACGCGCCGCCGCAGGACGCGACGACGGTCCTGGAACGGATGCCCGGGCTCAACGCCGTCCTCAGCCAGGGCGACATCACTCCGGAACAGCTCGCGGAGGCCGACGCGACAGCACAGTTCTATTTCGACTACATCGGCGACATCGTGGACACGATGCGCGGGAAGCTCGACGACGACGATCCGGTCGGGGCGCTCCTGCTCGCGGAGGCGGACGGCGAGCGTCTGTCGAGGACGGAGCTGGTGGTCACGCTGGTCGGCTTTTTCGTGGCCAGCTACCACACGACGATGGTCGCGATGACGAACGCGGTCTACGCGCTGGCCCGGCACCAGGATCAGTTCCGCCGGCTGGCCGAGGATCCGTCGCTGGCCGGGGCCGCGTGGGAGGAGAACCTACGGTTCGAGGCTCCGGTGCACTTCGTGTGGCGCTACGCGGGCGCTGGCACGGAGCTGTCCGGCACGCCGATCCGCGAGGGCGAGCACCTCCTGCTCGGATTGGCCGCGGCGAACCGGGATCCGGCCCGGTTCGCCCGGCCCGACACGTTCGACGTGGGACGCACCGACAACCGGCATCTCGCGTTCACCGCAGGCGGGCACTTCTGCCTCGGCGCGCCGCTGTCCCGGTTGGAGGGGAGATCCTGCTGCGCGAGCTGCCGCGGCGGCTGCCCGCGCTCGAGCTGTGTACCGACGAGCCGCCGCGCACGACCGACCTGACCTTCGCCATGATCTCCCGGCTCGACATCGCGCCCCGGGGCCGGTGATGGCAGGCGGATGGGGCCCCGGCGGGGCGGACTGCGCGATCGCGGTCACCTTCGATCATCTCGGCGAGGCCGCCGAGATCCAGCTCGGCTCGATCCCGGCGGACGCGCCGGTGGGCCGCCACCACAGCGTGACGCGGGAACTTCCGGCTCTGCTGGCGGTGCTGGACGAACACTCGTACTCCGCGACGTTCTTCGTGGAGGCGTGGAACTTCCGGCACTATCCCGACGCGGTGCGCGCGATCGCCGAGGCGGGGCACGAGGTCGGCTGGCACGGCTGGCTGCACGAGCCGTGGCACCGGTCGTCGGCGGCGGAGATCGCCGAGTCCCTCCGGCTGAGCCTGGACGCATTCGGCGAACTGGGCATCCGGCCGCGCGGGGCGAGGCCACCGGCTGGGCTGCTCGGGCCGCATTCGGTCGACGTCCTGGCCGAGCACGGTTTCGACTACGTCTCGCTCGCCGGAACGGCCTTCGGGACCACGCTCGGCAGGACCGCGCGCCTCCCGCTGCTGCCGTATCCCTGGCACGCGGTCGACGGCGCCTACTACGTCCCTGGCTTCACCCGGCTCCGGCAGCCACCCGGCGAGGAGCCGGTCGGGCCGGACGGGCTGCTCGCGGGCTACGCGGCGATCGTGGACGACACGGCGGCCGCCGGCGGGTGTGCGGGGCTGATCTTCCACGTGCCGTGGCAGGACAGCCCCGACCGGATCGCGGCGATCGGCACCCTGATTGACCGGCTGGCCGCGGACGAGCGAGTGTGGCTCGCCAGGGCGGACGAGATCGCCGACTGGGTCCGGGACCATCCCGCGGACTTCCCCGAAACCGTCCACACCGATCGGGCACCGGCGTGGTGAGCGAGGCAGGCCGCCCTCGGCTGTCGGCGGTGCCCGGGCCCGCGGACCGGGATCGGTTCTGGGCCGCGATCGAGGACGGGCTGGACGAGCTGGCGCGAGGGCTGGTCGTCCGCATTCGCGCCGAGCTGCCCTCATACGCGCAGCTCCCGGAGGGGGAGCATTTCAGGAACGTCCGGTCGCTCTACGAGACGATGACCCGCAGCCTCGCCGCAGGAGCGCCGCCGAATCCTGAAGTGCTGCAATCGATCCGCGCGTCGGCGCGGCGCCGCGCCTACTACGACATGCCTGTGTACGACGTGCTGGCGGCCTTCCACCACGCCCAGCAGGAGCTGTGGGAGGCGCTGCGACGTTCGGACCTCGCCACGGAGTCGCTGCTGGTCGAACTCGTCGGGCCGATGGCGCAGTGGTCGCAGGCGATGAGCCAGGCGGTCGTGGACGCCTATGTGGCCCAGCAGGGCGGCCGAGAGCAACACGAACGGGAGACGAGAGCACGCTTTTTCGACGTTCTGCACGCGGACGGACCGCACCAGGACGCCACCGACCTGATGCGCGAACTCGCACTGGATCCGGACGGGGAGTTCACCGTGCTCGTCGCCCGGAGTCGCTGGTGGCCGCGCGAGTCGGTCGACGCGCTGCAACGCGCGGGCCGGCGAATCACCGGAGTCGTGCACGCCGACGCCCGCGCGGGACTGCTGACGATCGTGTCCCAGGGCGCCGTGCTCGACGACGTCGTGGCTCTCGCCGCGGAGACAGGCGGCGAGGACCGGCCCCTCGGTGTCGGACTGACCAGGCCGGGGCTGGCCGGGATCCGGCTCGGCCTCGGCGACGCCACCCGCGCTCTGCGGCTGGCCGAGGCCGACGGCCGCGCGGCGGTCCGGTTCGAGACCGACTGGTTCCCGGCCGTCATCCCCGACCTGGTGCCGCTGCTCGGCCCGCTCCTCGAGCCGATCCGCCGGGTCGCGGGCGAGCAGCCGGACCTCGCCGACGCCGTCGTCGCCTACGCCGAGTCCGGCTTCACCCTCCGCGGGACCGGGGCCGCGCTCACCCTGCACCCGAACTCCGTCTCGTACCGCCTCACGCGATGGCACCAGCTCACCGGCCTGGACGTGCGGTCGTTCGCCGAACTGGCGCTCTCGCTCGTGGCCATCACCGAAGCCAGGAGGAACACGTGAAGCTCGTCAGTTTCGGGCCGCCCGGCGCCGAGGAACCGGGGGTACTGGTCCGGCCGGACGCGATCCTTCCGCTGCGCCACAGCCACGGCCTGCCCGCCGGAGGGTGGGGCGAGATCCTGTCGCGCTGGCCGTCGGCCGAGCCGCTGGTGCGCTCCGCTGTCGACGGCTACGCCGACCACGAGCTGGTGCCGCTGGCCGAAACGAGGCTCGGACCACCGGTGCCCCGCCCCGGCACGGTCATCGCGATCGGTTTCAACTACGCCGCCCACGGCGACGAGGTGCTCGGCGCGGCCAGGCCTGCGGGAGAGCCGATCGTCTTCCTCAAGCCCGCCAGCAGCGTGTGCGGTCCCGGCGACGCCATCGTCTGCCCGCCCGAAACGCGCCAGCTCGACTACGAGGTCGAGCTGGCCGTGGTCATCGGCCGCGGCGGGCAGCGGATTCCGCGCGCCGAGGCGCTGGAGCACGTTGCCGGATACCTGATCGCCAACGACGTCACCGCCCGGGACATCGCCTTCGGCGCGGGAGCGGAGCATCCGCTGCTGTTCCAGATCGCGCGGGCGAAGGGCTCTCCGTCGTTTTGCCCGACCGGGCCGTGGCTGGTGACCCCGGACGAGTTCGACCCGGCCGACGCCGGGCTGCGGCTGTGGGTCAACGGCGAACTGCGCCAGCACGGCTCCACCGCGGGCATGGCGGTCGGGGTCGCCGAGCTGATCGCCTCGGTCAGCAGGTCGATGGCGTTGCGCCCGGGCGACCTCCTGCTGACCGGCACCCCGCCGGGCTGCGGATTTCAGCTGGACCCGCCCCGGTTCCTGGCCGACGGCGACCTGGTCGAGGCCGAGATCGACGGACTCGGCCGCATGCGCTCACCCGTGATCAGCGAGCCGGTCGCCGTCGCGCACCCGCCGCTGGAAAGGATCTGACATGCCGAAGGTGACCTTCCGGGCGCTCGACGGCGACCGCACCCTCGACGTGGTGCCAGGCACGCCGCTGATGCAGGCCGCCGTCGACGAGGACGTCGAAGGGATCGTCGGCGAGTGCGGCGGCAACGCCATGTGCGCGACCTGCCACGTCTACGTCCCCGCCGACGCTGCGGCCGACTTCCCGCCGATGAGCGAGGCGGAGGACGAGATGCTCGCCTGCACCGTGTCCGAGCGCCGCCCGACCAGCAGGCTCAGCTGTCAGTTGCCCGCTCCCCAGCACGACGTGCTCGTCGAACTGCCGGAGGAGCAGTGACCGGCGTTCCGATCGTCGTCGTGGGGGCCGGGCACGCCGGTTTCCATACCGCACTGTTCCTGCGTGACGAAGGCGTCGAGGCCCCGATCGTTCTCGTCGACGGGCTGGACGGCCCGCCCGTGCAGCGACCGCCCTTGTCGAAAGCGATGCTGCTTGGCGAGGCCGAACCGCGACTGGAATTCCGCAAACCGGAGTTCTACGCGGCACGGGACATCACATTGCTGCACGACACCGTCGCGCGGATCGACCGCGACCGGCACCTCGTGCGGCTCGGGTCGGGCAGGACGCTCGGCTACCGCGATCTCGTGCTCGCCACCGGCTGCCGGGCGCGCGAACTGACCGTGCCGGGATCCAGCCGCGCCGGGATCCGCGTGCTGCGCACCCCGCACGATGCCCGCGCCATCCGGGACGCACTGGGCCAGGCCGACGATGTCGTCGTAGCCGGCGGCGGGTTCATCGGCCTCGAAGTGGCCGCCGCCGCCCGCAAGCGAGGTTGCACGGTGACCGTCGTGGAAAGCCTGCCCCGGCTCATGCGGCGGGTCGTGTCGGCTGACATCTCCCAGCATTTCCGCGCACTGCACGAAGCACAGGGAGTACGCGTCCTCACCGACACGACGGTGCGGACGTTCGACGGCGACGCCCGAGTTCGCCAGGTAGTGCTCGCGGACGGCACCCGCCTGCGGGCCGACCTCGTGGTGCTCGGGATCGGGGTGGATCCAGAAGTCGGGCTCGCGCGCGACTGCGGCCTAGAGGTCGGCGACGGGATCGAGGTCGACACCGCACTGCGCACCTCGGACCCCTCGATCTCCGCGGTCGGCGACTGCGCCTCCTTCCCAACCCGGGACGGAACCCGCAGGCGGCTCGAATCGGTGCAGAACGCCACCGACCAGGCCCGCGTGGCCGCCGCCCGCCTAGCCGGCCGGGCCGCGGAGTTCGACGCGGTCCCGTGGTTCTGGACAGACCAGTTCGCGACCAAACTGCAGATCGCCGGACTGGTACCGGACACGGACGCCGAGACAGCCCGCATCGGCGACGCCGCGGACGCGTTCTCCATCCTGCACTTCCACAATGGACAGCTCACCGCGGTCGAATCCGTGAACCGGCCAAGCGACCACGCCGCCGCCCGCCGCCTGCTAGCCCAGGACACGCCCCTCCGCCCAGCCGACGCACGTATCCCGCAGTTCCGCCTGCCCGCCGCAGCCGCCCTGCGAACCGGATAACCAGCGCCACGACCTCCCGCCGACTTACGGACGCCTTCACCTCGACTGCGGCCCATCGCCGAATCGCACCGGACCGACCTCCGGCAACTTTTGCGGATGCCCCGCGCGGCCATCCGCAGCGCCGCCGCCAGACCTGCTTGGGCGCGACCCGGCAACAGGCGGTCGTGCGGATTCGGCTGATGCCATGCTCCGCGTCGGCACGCGAGCCCATCCTGGACACATCGGCCGCGCAAGGGTTTCCGGTCTCCGCGTGCGCTTCAGCCCGCTGCGGTGCGCGCGATCAGCAGATCCATGAGGGGCCGCGTTCGCCGAGTACCGCGAGGAAGAGGGCTGTCGCGTCGCGAAAGTGCTTGTACAGCGCCGCTTCCGAGAAGCCGATGGCCTTGGCGATCTCCTTGGCCGTCCCGCGGACCACCTCGGCCACTCACGGGTGTCGACTCGGCGGTGGTGAGCGAGCTTATCGTCGCCCTGAACACCGTCGGCGACCTCACCGTATCCGGCATCAGCACCGCAACGCTGGAGACCCGGTTGCACCGCCTCGCCGCCGCCGTGCGTGCGGCGGTTGACGAGGTCGAGCAGGTCAATGACGTCACCAGGCTGCATCACGAGGTGGCCAGCTACTGCTACCTCTCCGCGACGGTCGTCGAATTGTTCTCCGCAGACCTGGATGAACAGACCTTGAGACATCTCGGTGAGCCCGAACACCAACCGCGCCTGGAAAGCCTCGCGACCGCGCGCCGTGCGCTAGCACTGGAACCGCTGTTGTCCTGGTCTCTGATCACGACGTTCCGCAAACAGGAGAACATGCACACACCGATGCAATAGTCGGCCCACGTGTTTCCCTGCTGATCTCCATGATCGTTCCGCGCGTCGTCGCTAGTTGGATGACGCAAGAGAGCGCTGGTCCTCGCGCACACCTGATTGTGCTCATCGCCGCCGACAGGAGCCAGTACACCTTTCCCAGGTTGCGCACTTCGGCGGGCACCGCGTCCGGTTCCTGCCGGTGGCACCTCGGACGCGGTCAGCTGCTCAATCCCCGCGCAGTTGAGCGAAGCGGTCTGGCGATCATCGGGGAGATCCTCGCTGTCAACATCCTCGATAACGGCTGAGCACGAGCTGTGCGATCTCCGTCGAGCACGGGCGACCTTCCGGATGCTTCACCTGGGCCGAGGCAGAGACGCGCACCGAACCGGACGGCACTGCTACGCAGGTCAGCCCCGAGGAGTTGCCAGCGTCGACCATTGCCGCGCTCTACGGGCTGAATGCTGGGGTTGTGTTTTCCCGCCTGAGGCATGGCCTCTGTCATGAATTGAGCCCAGCAAGGGAAGGGGAGAGGGGATCGGCGGGCTCGACGACTACCCGTCGAGCCCGCCGAACAAATATCAGGCAGGCGGATTGCAGGACGTCGGCTGGTCGGATGATCCTGCGCAGACCACGATCTTGCCGGTGCTCGCGATCCAATCGATCCGGCCGCCCTGGAAGGTGCTCCGTCTGCCCTCCGGGATGGCGTACTCGTCGCTGGTCGGATAGCCCAGGAAGGAGCGTTCCCAGCCCATTTCTGCCCATTTGGCGCGAATCGCGCCCCAGACGCCGTACGCATCGGTGCTCGGGGTCCAGTAGATCGAGCCACCGTTGGCGAAGTGGTTGTAGCGGCCGATTCCGTCCGGTGTGACGTTCTGGTCGGTCACCGGCGGCCCGAAGTTCGCGAACCGGTGACCACCGAAACGCTTCAGGTACGCATCCAGGATGTGGTCCCGCACTTCGTGCACGCCGGTGTCCTGCCGCCAGTACAGCCGGGCGTGCTGGTAGTCGCGCCACCGCACCGGCCCGTCGGCCTGTTCGGCATCCACCGGTTCGCCTGCCCGCGCCCGAAGGCCGTCGTCGTTCAGCCATCGCTGGGTGATCTCCGAGGACGTGTCGGGCGGGTTCGGCACATCAACGCGCCAAGCGGTCTCTGCCGCGAAATTGTCCGGATTCCAGATGGGCAGGCAGATCTCCGGCGGGATCTGACCCGGTTTCGGCGGTTCGGTGGGTTCGCATTTCGGTCCGCTCCGGCCGAGGCCGACCGATGAATCCTGCTGCTGGCGCAGGTAGTAATTGGGGTAAGCGAATGACTTGAAGGCCAGTGTCTCCGGCGAGCGTTTCTCGACGCACCATGTCGCTTTCCTGCGGAATGCGTCGCTGTCGTCGCTTGGCGACACGGATACGGACGAGAGCAACGGGTTGCCGTTCGGGCTCAGCGAGCCGACGTCCGGGACCAGGAAGTAGTTGAGGTTCCCGGACATTTCGAAGGAGTGACAGTCGGGATTGGCTATGCCGGGCCGGATCGTCCACGTCACATTCCCGGCTGATCCCGGCTTGTTCGGACCGAGCCAGACGCCGGAGCTGCCGCCGTTCAGGTAGCGCCCGCGTTTTCCTTGCCTGCCTGACTCCAGCGACTGCGCCAAGGTCTGATACTGCCCGTACAGCAGGAAGTTTCCGACCTCGGCGGGACCGCCCGCAAGGGCGGTATCCGCCGCTGCGACCAGCGCCGGATGCACGAGGCTCTGTGCGGCTTTCGTCCTGATCTCCAGTGTTCGGCGGCGATCCGCTTCGGCGCGTTGTTGCGCGTCTCGTCGAGTGTCGGCGTCCCGTGCTCGGTAGATGCCGGCGTTGATGAACTCTTTCCACGCCGCCGGGTCCTCGCTGAGCACCGCTGCCAGCGCCGCGGCGTACACGTTGGTGTCCCGCTCGGCTCTTCTCACGACTTCCGAAATGAACTGCTGGTCCGGCAGGTTGGCCAGTTCGTCAGTCGGCATGACCCGGACGACCGTCAGCGCGTTTCGTTTCGCGGCCCGCGACTTTTCCTGCTCCTTCTGCTGCTGGTCCTTCTGTTCGTCCTGGTCGATCTTGTCCTGCACATCGTGGTTGTGCGCTTCGACGACGCCGGTGTCAAGGAAGGCCAGCTGCGCGGCATCGGTGCTCCGGTAGGCGGCCAGCGCGGCCGCCTTGACCTTCGGCTGACTCGAGGACACTGCCCAGTTGTATATCTCGAACACGAAGTTCTTCACGCCCAGCCCGAGCATCTGCGGTGTGGCATTCAGCCCCACCACCTCCGCGGCGTGCTGTTTCAGCGCGAGCGTCCCCCAGTCGTTCTCCTGGTCCGACCGCAGGGCGTGGAAGAACAACTCTTGGATCCACCGTGTACAGGCGCTGTCCCCGTCGGCCCACGCCAGCCGGGCGGTCTCGGAGACCGCTTTCTTGCCGACGGCCAGCGCCCGCTGCCCTACCTCTGCCACGAAACTGCGGTCGCTCAGGGGAAGCAGCTTGCTCGCGTCGCCCAGCATCCCCATTTCGCCGAGCACCTTCAGCTTCTCCGCCGAATCCGCTCCGCTGAGCGCGCGTGCATTCGCTGCGGTCGGAGCACCCGCAGCGACCGCCGTCGACGGCCCGGCCAGCCCTGCCGCCAGCACTGCGGCCGCGGCCGGGACCGCGGCTGCAGCCGCCCATCTTCGCGCCCGTCGCCCGCCGGTCGAGTTCCTGTTCGCTGTCATCCGCACACCTCAGTCTTTCCGCTCTCAGCTCGGAGGTTCTGGCCACAGCTCTTTCCACTTGCGGTATTCATCCAGTTCGGGTGATTCAGGGAAAAGATGGTCGACGAACTTTATTTGCGTCATAAGCCACCTCGTTTCCCATAATTCCCGATCCTCGGACTTGTTCAGAAGGTGTCGCCTCGACTTCATTTCCTTGGCTTCTTCTGGGGATATTGAAACCTCTGACAAGTAGTCCTTCAAGAGCTGGGCCGGGTTGAGCAAGGGGATGTCCGACCGTGGCGGCACCCGCCTCAGCAACGCTGAAGATAGGTGGAAACGGTCAAATACCAACTGCCTTTGGTTCAGGTCGCTGAACTCTCTTGCAGCCCAGAGGAGGTCGTCCGCGAGTTTGGCGTAGCGGGACCATTCGGCTTCGGTCAGGTCGCGGCAGGTTTCGACGAACCTTTCCTTGAACCACCTGATGGCGAGGTGCCAGTCGTAGTGGTAGGCGTCGGGGTCGGCGGGCTCGGTTTGGGGAGGCTCGGTGACCCGAGCGGCTTCCAGTCTCGCCGCCAGATCCCGAAATCCGAGACCGTGCAGCTCCTGCTGAGTAGGGATCACCGGAAAAACACCGGGAAAAACACTCCGAACTCAGCGAACGCGTCTGTTCCGATGCGTTTGCGTGCCCGGCCCAGGGATCCTCGTCTATCTGGCTGGTAGTGCCCGCTTTCTAGGTCGATTTCCACGCCGACGTAACCGGTGCGGGATGAACCTCGCACTATTGCTTCTCCGGCCGACGCGCAGTCGTGTCCGCGGGTGATCACCGTGTGCTTGATTTCCACGCCATTCTTGGTCTTCGGTACTACTGAGAGAGTTCCGTCCTGCATTACTACCCACTTAATTTTGGTCTCCGTCTGGGTCAGTGCGTCAAACTCGGCAGTACCTACGGTGACCGGCCTGACGCCCAGTCGCGCGGCCTCTGCGAGTTCCTCGGCCACGGTTTCCGGAGGGTACCGGTTGTGGAGCGGCTCACATAGCCAGCTCGCGGCCGCGTGCGGTCCTGCGGCGAGGGTGCTTCCCCCAGCGCCGACCGTCGCCGGAACGACGGGAGGAGGGCGGACTGGGCACACTTTGCGGACCCGCTGGATAATGGACTCGACCTTCGCCGCGATTTTCTGGATGCGCTCGGATTTGGCGAGGTACTTGCCGATGTTGGTAACCGCGGAGACGATCGCTTTTCCGATGGGGACCAGCTTGGCGAAGATCGTCGCCAACGACAGCACGTTGACGACCGTCCACAGGCACGATTCGATGTTCCCGTCGCCGAAGCACCGGATGGCGTCGTTGACACCGATGACTTCGAGCAACACGTCGGCACCCACCTCGGCGAGGTATGCCAGCACATCGCCGCCTCCGGAGCATTCCTGCCGGATCTTCCGGTGCTCGGCGAGCGCTACGCTGCCTTCCTCGAAGCTGACCAGGTCGTCCGCCTGTTCGGGGCTGAGTTCGGCGAGGCAGTCGCCGACCTGCTGAGCCTGCCGCCGACGGAGTTCTTCCTCGTCACGTCGCCGTTGGTCCTCGGCTCGGTCTGCCGCTTGCTGGGCCTCGGTGGCGTGGCTGACGGCGTTGCGGGCCATTTCGGCGGCGCGTTCGGCGTCCTTGCGCGCGTTTTCGGCGGCTTGCCTGGCGGCCGAGGCGTCAGCTTCGGCCCGGTCGGCGGCCCGCCCCGCCGCGATGGCGTCGGCTTCGGCCCGACTGGCCGCCTGGTCCGCCGCCGCAGCCTCTCGTGCGGCGTCGTCGGCCGCCCGGCCGGCGATGGTCGCGTCTGCCCAAGCGGCGTTGGCCGCGTCCCTGGCCAGCCTCGCGTCATCCTGTGCCTGCCGGTCCGCGTCATTGGCGCTCGCGGCGGCGGCCCGCGCCAGTGCCCCTTCAGCCGCGGCGTCGGCGGCGGCTCGTTGCGCTTCGGCGGCGGAACGGGCTGCCGCGGAGGCGGAACGGGCAGAGGCTGCCGCCGCGTCGTAGGCGGGTTTGACCTCGGCCGCGGCCCGGTCGGCAGCCTCCTGCGCCAGCCGTGCGGCCGCTTGCGCCTCGGTGGCGCGGGTCGCAGCCTGCTTCGCCTGCTCTTCGCCGACCAGCCCGGCCTGCCGGGCCACCTCGGCCGCGAAGTCGGCGCCAAGATCCTCACCGGTGAACGGAGCCACGATGGTGATCGCGGTGTTCGCCGGCTGGGCGATCCCGTTCGACGACGCCCTTGCCGCCGCAGCAGCGCGAATCGCAACATCGGCTTGTGTCGCCGCGGACACTGCCTCCTGCGCGGCCGCATCCGCCTCGGCCTTCGTTCGTCCGGCGGCGAACAACGCCTGCTGGGCCTCCACTGCCGCCTGCTGGGACAGCTGCACCGCCGCGTTGGCGTGCTCTGCGGCGTGCAGTTCGTTCGAGGTGGCCTCGGCCGCTTTCTGATCGGTGCGCATCGCTAGGGCATGGGCGTTCGCAGCGTGCGCCTCGGCCGCGCTGGCAGCGGCATCTGCTCGGGCATAGGCCGACCAGGCATCATTGGCGGCAGCCCGCGCCCTGGCAGCAGCCCGACCTGCCTCGGTAGCGTGGGTGCGTGCCTGCACGGCCGCATAGGTGGCAGTGTTGGCTTCGTTGCGGGCCTGGGTAGCCGCGTTCGTCGCGGTGACCGCTTCCTGGCGGGCTTGCTCTGCGGCGGCGTTGGCCTGTGGCTCGTACGGCTTGCCCCGTGCTGCTGCCGCGCCCGCGTCCAACGCCTGCCGCTTGGCCTCGGCGGCTTGCCGCGCCTGTTCTGCGGCAAAAGAACGATCACGGGCCGTAGCAGCTTTGCGTTCCTCTGCCTCCGCGGAGTCCGCCGCATTCTTGGCGTCAGTTTCCTGCCCTTCCGCGCGCAAGCGGGCGTCGTGGGCGACGGCGGCCTGCCGCTCGGCGTTGCCACGCGCGGTCTTCGCCACCGCGGCCTGCTTCTCGGCCTCGGCTCTTTGCTGGGCGGCGGTGCCTCGTTCCTGCTCGGCGCGTTTCCGCGCGTCTGCGGCCTTGCCTGCTTCCTGCTGCGCGATGTTCCGCTGTTCCCGTGCCTTTGCGGCCTCCTCCCATGCTTGCCTGGCTGTCTGTTCTGCCGCGATCCTGGCATCACGGGCGCGCGTCGCGGCGTCCTTCGCCGCGTTCGCCTCCGCCTGCGCGGCCTCGGCGACTCGCGCGCCGGCTGCTGCGTGCTGCTCGGCCTGCTGCCGCCACTTCACGGCCTGCTCCGCGCTCCGCTCCGCCTTCTCCTGCGCGTTCCGTGCCGCGTCCGTCGCGGCAGTAGCGTCGATCGTGTGCTGGGCCGTTTCCGCCGCGCCGGTGGCGGCCTGCGCAGCCAGGTGCATCCCCTGCGCCATCCGTGCCCACTGCGCGCCGTAGGGCAAGTCGATCCCAACGAGGACGTCCGCCTGCGCCTGCGCGGCGACCGCGGCCTGTTCCGCGTCCGTCGCGGCCTGCCGGGTGTTCTCGACCTGGCGTGCGACCTCCCGCTTTACTGCGTTGAACGCCTCGGGCGGATGCACCCCGCCTGCCTCGTTGGCGGCCAGGATCTGTGCGGCCGTGCGTGACTCGTTCGCGGCCAGGGTCATCGCATTCGCCGCCCGCCGCAGCGCGTTGACGCCGTTGCCATGTGCGGTCAGCAGGTTCCGCCGGGCATCCCAGGCTTGTTTCGCTCGCTTCGCCAGCGCGGAAAGCTTCTCGGCCGCCTCGCGTTGCTGCCGCTGCTGTTCCAGCAGTGCTTCCCGAGCCTGCACGTCCCGGTTGACGGCGGCTTCGTAACCGCCCCTGGCGAAGAACTCCGCGATGGCCGCGTCCCCGGCGTCCAACGCGGCTTGTGCGGCCTTACGCAGTTCCAGACCGCCAGTCGCCACCAGCAGTCGCACCCGGTCGCGCAACTGCTTCACCCGGGCCTCGGTGCTCAGCTGAGCCTGCTCATCTCGCTTTCGCGCGATTTCCGCACCGAACGCGAGGAAGTCAGCCCGGTCCCCGTCGGTGCCCGCGAGGACGCGCACAACCTCGGCGTTGAAGATCGCACCGCCGGTTCCAGCCATGGCCTCGATCTGCTCGCGGTGCTGCCGGGCAACACCCGCCTTGCGAGCGTTCGCTTGAGCCTTGGCCTCGTCGATGCCCGTCGCCATGAACGCCTCGAGCGCCGCGGTGGTGAACGCGTCCAGTGCGGTCCGCGCAGCCTCGCGTACCTCGTGGTCTTCGTCCAGTTCGGCGTAATCGGCGACCACATCTCTCAGGAACGGGTCGACCGGGACGCCTATCGACTGCCAGCCCTGCCAGGCCGAGGCAGGCGCCGCCCGCGCCGCGCCGGTCACCGGGGCTCTTTCCGCTGCGGATGGAACCGACCGGACCAGTCCGGTCAGCAACAGCACCGCGAGAAAAGCGACGACCGATCTTCGTAACCGAGACATGACGAGTGCTCCCGTCGAAGAATTCAAGGAAAGCCAGATAGTTCACAGAAGGAGAAACATCTGCGCGGTCGAGGCGATCGGCTATTTCGTCATTCGCTGTTCACCGGCCCGCGCCAATTCCCACAGAGAAGTCCAGTTCGCGACCTGGTCGCCGGCGGCGCTGCGCTCCGTTGCCCACCGTTGCTCATTGTCGTGTGCCGGAGCGAGGATCGCCGCCCAGTTCGGCCCTGCCGCGCCCTCCGCGGCCGCGGCGACCTTACGCCAGGTCTCTGCTTGAGTGCGGGCAGCGTCTTCAGCGCCCTGCCACTCAGTGCGTGCGGGGGTCGCCTGATCGACTGCTGCCCGCCACGCCCGCGCCGCGTCGCGCTTGGCCTGCTCACGGAATTCCTCAGCGGCGTTGTTCGCCGCCTGCTCAGCTTCCTGCGCGTCGACGAACAGCCGACGAATGCCGGCTCGCCACTTCGCCTCGTTGTCGGACGCACGGAGCAGGAAGCCCTCCAGATCGATCCGGGCCGCACTGGCCCATCCGTAGGCGAAAAACTCCACCAGCGCTCCGTTGCCCGCTCCCTCGCGGGTCGCCCACTCTGCCCGCAGCCGAACCTGCTTGCCTGGATCGTTCTTGGCGAGCGCTTCGATGAACTTGCGGTCCGCCTCCCGGAGCGCTTCTTCCTGCTTGCCGGATTCTTCCCTCGCCGCCTTGTCCCGCGCCAGTGCAGCGGCATACCCGGAATCGACGAACTGCTGACGGTCCGACTGTGAGCCCGCTACCGCGCGCACCGCCGCCACGTTGACCTCGGGGGAGAACTCGGGCGACGTGGTGTCCCGGATCCGCTTCGCGAAGTCCATGTTCTGCGCGTCGCGCTGCT
The DNA here is from genome assembly GCF_045278895.1 of Amycolatopsis sp. WGS_07. NCBI lineage: Bacteria > Bacillati > Actinomycetota > Actinomycetes > Pseudonocardiales > Pseudonocardiaceae > Amycolatopsis > Amycolatopsis sp. WGS_07. The sequence goes on from NZ_CP136053.1 coordinate 3,294,793, forward strand.
TCGCGAGTTCCATCGCCTCGTAATAGCCGTGCGCACGGAACTCGGCGATCGACTGATCCTGCGGTTTGCCGAGCAGCGCAACCCAAGCGTAGGTGCGCACCATCTCATACGGGTGGGTCTGCGCGATCTTCAGGACCAACGCCGCTGGATCCAGCAATGTCAGGGCATCTGCCAGGTCAGTCGAACGGACAGTCGTCGTCGGCCGTTCGGCCCCCGCCGCCGTCCCGGTGGACAGGACACTGGCCAGTAGCATCATCGCGCACACTACGGTGCGCAGGCGTCTTCGACGCATAGAAAACTTCCCCCTCCGGCGTTCAGGCCGAAATTCCCCAATACGGGTAGATTATGGTATTCGCAGGTCTCGTGCCAGGTGAAAGTAGAGCAATCCGGTTACGGCAATCGTCCCATTGCTTCGACGGCGGGCTCGAGCTGAGTGCGTGCTGGAGCATGCGGGCTTCTGCTTTGAACGAAATACGGGGCTTGGAAGAAATGACTCGCCCGCCGGTGCAGGTGAAGTAAATATCGAGCGGGAGGCGGGTGCTAAATTGTTTTATTCGTATCCGGGCAGTCCATAATCCACGTTTCCCGTTAGGTGAGCGCCGCTTGCGCATCTCCCCGCCGATAGACCTCGAGGTTCCGCTCGGCATCCTCTGACGTTGCGCGACGGTACTGCCTCGGCTACGACACCCACGAAAAGAGGTCTGCAGACGACGCGAGCTGGCCGATGTCCCATGACGGTGACCTGAACGGAGCTGCTGGGCAGCTGGGCGACCTCGGTACCTCGGCATGGCTGCTCTCCGGATCGAGCGAACCTCAGGTTGCTGTTTGACCGTCCGGTAGCTCCTTGTGCTCGTCGGGGGCGCACGCTCAGGAGGTTCGTCGATGGCGTGGGCGGTGTGCCATGAAGGTCGCTGGCGTGTACAAGCGGTGCGGGTGCCGGGACAGTGCGGGGAAACTGCTGGGGAGTCGGTGCCGGGGGTTGTCGGCGAGGGGGGCATGGGAGTTGGTATTTCCGGGTGGAGATGTCGCCGCGGCCGGACGGGCGGAGGCGGCAGGTTCGCCGGGGCGGGTTCTCGTCGCAGCGGGCGGCTCGGCAGGCGCGGGCCTGTCTGTGCGATCCGGGCGGGCGAGAGTTGTCGGCCGCGGTGCTCACGGTCGGGCAGTGGCTGCGGTTGTGGCTGGACTCGCGGGGTCGGGCCGGGTGCGTCGACGTTGCGCAGCTACCGCCAGCACGTCCGCGGGTACCTGATCCCGTACCTGGGCGACCGACTGCTCGGCGAGTTGAGCAACGCGCAGGTGCAGGCGATGTTCACCGCGATCATCCGGACCCACGGTGCGGCGGGCCGCCCGGTCTCCGCGGGCACGCTGCAGCGGATTCAGGCGGCGCTGAACGCGGCGGTGCGGCGCGGGCTGATCGACCGCGACCCCGCCCGCTTCGTCGAGCTGCCCCGGCGGCGGCCGCACGCGGTGGTGTGGACACCGCCGCGGGTCGCGTTGTGGCGGGCGACGGGGGATCGGCCGCGGGTGGCGGTGTGGACGGCCGCGCAGACCGCGGCGTTCTTGCGGGAGGTCCGCGGTCACCGGCTCTATCCGTTGTTCCACCTGCTGGTGCTGCTGGGCCTGCGGTGGAGCGACGTCGACCTCGAGGGCAGGTATCTGACGGTGTCGCATCAGATCCGGCAGGTGGGTGCGACGGTCGAGGTCGGGAAGCCGAAGAGCGACACCAGCAACCGTGTGATCGCTCTCGACCACGGCACCGTCGCCCTGCTGCGCCGCCACCGCGCCGGACAGGACTGTGATCCCGCGGGGTATCTGTTCCTCAACGGGCACGGCTGTCCGATCCGGCCCGACGCCTTGACCAGTCTGTTCCGGCTGCTCAACACGCGTTCCGGGCTGCCGCCGGTTCGGCTGCACGACCTGCGGCACGGCGGGGCCAGCCTGTCCCTGGCTGCGGGCGCGGATCTCAAGACGGCGCAGCATCTGCTCGGGCACAGCAGCATCGTGCTGACCGCCGACACCTACGTCAGCGTGCTGCCGACCCTGGCCCGCGACTCCGCTGAAGCCACCGCGCGTCTCGTCCTCGACGCAGCCTGTACGACGGGCATGCGCCTGCGGGTGCCGCGTCGGCGACGCCGCGAGGCGACCCGCCGCCCGGTGACTGCCGGCAGACGAACCCGCCGCACGCACATCGCCGCCTGAGACTCAGAGACCCGTAAAAGCCGACCGGAAAGAACGCAAACCCGCGGCGGTGAAACACGCCCAAGAACACGCCGTTTAGCCAGTGCTGCAAGGGTTTTCCTGCTCGGTGCACAGGAAGAGCCCACCGCGAGCCCACACAAGATCACCGGAAAGGCCCGCAAGATCCACAGACAAGAACATCCCCGCTGGCCAGCGGAGATGTCGATCGTGGTGGGCCGCCTGGGGCTCGAACCCAGAACCTACGGATTAAAAGTCCGCAGCTCTACCAATTGAGCTAACGGCCCGCGCCCCCAGTCTAGCGGGCCCCATCCGGCCCCTCGCCCACCGGCCCGGCACCTGCTGCGGACCTGCGTGCGGAACCACCGCGGAAGCCCGGGCAGCGTGCACGTTCGGAGTGGCTGCGGAGTAGACCGTGGCATCGGTGTCCGTGCGGCTGAGCACCCTGTGATTATCTAACCAAATCTACTTATACCCAGACAAGCACTCACCATCTGCCGAAGGGTGCGCCCAAGACGTCAAACAGTCAGCTCCGCCAACGCTTCCCGCAGCTTCCCGGACACCTCCACCGGCCGCCGGGACCCGCGGTCCACGAACACGTGCACGAAATGCCCCTCCGCCACCAAGGTCTCCGCAGCGCTATACATCCCGATCTCGTACCGCACACTCGACCGCCCAAGATGCGCCACCCGCAGCCCAATCCGCAGCGTGTCCGGGAAAGAAACCGAAGCGTGGTAAGCACAACGCGATTCCACGCACAGCCCGATCACCGGCCCGGACTCGATGTCAAGTCCGCCCCGCTCGATCAGCCACGTGTTGATGACGGTGTCCATCAGCGAGTAGTGCACGACATTGTTCACGTGCCCGTAGACGTCGTTGTCCTTCCAGCGCAACGGAACCGTCTGCCAGTGCGGATAGCTCACCACAGCTGCACCGAATCACGCAGAATGCCCGACAGGTCCTCTTCGGACGGTGTGCGCGGCGCGGTCGCCAGCAAACGTTGCTGCTTCAGCGTTCCCTCGACCAGCGAGTCCACATCGGACTCCGTGTAGCCGACCGCGCCGATTCCGGCTGGCAGGTCGATCTCGCGCATCAGCATGGTCAGCACGGCGGGGAGGTGGTCGGCGAAGTCGCCGGACCATTCGAAGTCCGGGGCCAGCAGCCGGGCGACTCGCTGGTGGCGTTCCGGGTTCGCGGCGAAGGTGAACCGGAACGCGGCGGGCGCGGTGAGTGAGACGGCCATGCCGTGCGGCACCATCGCTTCGTCGCCGGGGTAGCCGTTGGGGTGGAAGTCCCGGACCTGCCCGGCGATCGGGTACGCGTTGGCGTGCGGGATGTGTACGCCGGCGTTGCCGAAGCCGAGCCCGGCGAATGTCGCGGCCAGTGCCATCGCCTCGCGGGCGGCCATGTCTTCACCGTCGCGGACCGCGGCGGGCAGCGCCCACGACAGCAGTTCCAGCGACTTCTCCGCGAACATGTCCGCCAGCGGGTTCGCCCCGCAGTACGGCACCCGCTCCTCCGGGCGCTTCCGGCCGAACTCGGTGTACGGCTTGGCGGTGTAGCTCTCCGCGGCGTGGCACAGGATGTCCATCCCGGCCGCCGCGGTGACGCCGGCGGGCTGGCTGACCGTGAGCCGCGGGTCCACGACGGCGAGCGCCGGGCGCAGCCGCAGGTGGCTGATGCCGCTCTTCACCCGCAGCGACAGCACGTCCAGTACGCACACCGTGGTGCTCTCCGACCCGGTTCCGGTCGTCGTCGGCACCGCGACCAGCGGCTTCAGCGGGTTCGCCGGCGCGCGGCCGCCGCCGACCGGCGCGTTGACGTAGTCCATCAACTCGCCGTCGTTGCTGGTCAGCAGGTTGGCGGCCTTCGCGGTGTCGATGCTGGAGCCGCCGCCGACCGCCACGAACGCGTCGTACGGGCCGGTGCCGCGGGCGAAGTCGACCGCCTTCTGCAGGCTGACGTCGGTGGGTTCGACGTGTACGCCGTCGAAGGTCTCGGCCGCGATTCCGTAGCCGCGGATGCCCTCGGCGATCCGCTCGGGCCAGCCGGTGGCCGCGACGACCGGGTCGGTGACCACGAGCACACGGCGCGCGCCGAACTGGGTCAGATCGTATCCGATCTCGTCGCTCGCCCCGGTTCCGTATTTGAGCGCGGGGGCCCCATAAGTGAAAACAGTCTCATGTTCGGCGGATGTCACGACGGCGTCCTCCCAACTGGTGGGCAGCCCGATCCGGCAATCGGCACAATCCGGCGGCGAGTTCTTCAAGATCACTTGACGCCGGTTCACGGTGCCGCCCTAAGCTCTCCTCATTAGATACCAAGTGGGAACCACCGTCGCGCAAACGGCCGTACGCGTCTTGAACGAGGCCCGGGTCCGCCGGGTGTACGCGGTCGTCGGCGAGTCGTTCCTGGAATTGCTCGACGCGCTTCGCCGCGAGCGCGACGTCACGCTGGTTTCGGCCCGCCACGATTCGGGCGCCGCCTTCATGGCCGAGGCCGAGGGCAAGCTCACCGAACGCCCCGCCGTGCTGCTCGCCAGCCGCGGTCCGAGCGCGGCGGCGCTGGTCATGGGCGTGCAGACGGCGTACCAGGACGAGACGCCGATGGTGGTGCTGCTCGAGACCCCCGCGCTCGACCCGGTGCTCACCGGCGAGGTCCCGGCGTCCGATTCGACCGGGATGTTCGAAACGATCGCCAAGTGGTGCGTGCGCGCGGACGATCCCGACGACGTGCCGCATCTTCTCGCCGAAGCGCTCGCCCGGTGCCGCGAAGGACGGCCGGGCCCGGTGGTCATCGGGGTGCCCAGCGACGCGTGGGGCGTGCCGTACGACTCGGCCAAACCGGTGGCGAAGGTTCGCCCGCCGGTCACGGGCACGCTGGGCCGTTCGGCGGAAGCGGTCGCCGGGCTGGTGGACGAAGCGCGCTACCCGGTGGTCATCGTCGGCGGACGCGCGCGGTCGGCGCGCGACGAGCTGATCGCGGTGGCGGACGAGCTGGCGCTTCCGGTGTACAACGCTTTCCGCCGCCAGGACGCCTTCCCGGAGAACCACGCGCGCTACGCCGGACATCTCGGGCTCGGCATCCCGGCGCGTCAGCTGGACGCGCTCGAACGAGCCGACCTAGTGCTCGCGCTCGGCACCCAGCTCGACGAAGTCACGACGCAGGGCTACCGCTACCCGACGCCGCAGCAGACGCTTGTCCTTGTCGGCACTGGCATCGACGAACAGCGCCGTCGCGGCCTGACGTTCCGTGTGGACACTGAAGTGGAGCCGTTCCTGAAGGAGCTGCGCGCGATAGCTTCGCCGCGTACGCGCAGAGCGTCGGCCGCGAACGCCGCTGTGCACACCTTCATGACGCCACCGAACACAAGCAACAACACGCGCGTACATCCGGTGGACGTGGTGCGCGCGCTGCGAAAGCTCGCGCCCGAGGACACCATCGTCACGAGTGACGCTGGCAACTTCGCGCAGTTCATGCACCGCTACTGGTGCTTCACCGCTCCGCGCAGCCAGCTTGGTCCTAGCAACGCTGCGATGGGGTACGCGGTGCCGGCGGCGGTAGCGGCCAAGCTCGCCGAGCCGCGGCGCGCTGTGGTCGCGATGGTCGGCGACGCGGGCACGCTCATGACAGGGCAAGAGATCGAGACCGCTGTGCGTTACCGCGCGCCCGTGATGGTGGTCGTATTCCAGAACGGCTTGCACGGTCCACTTGCGATGCATCAGGCGCGTACGCACGGACGGCTGTCTGGAGTGACCATCCCGCTGACGGACTTCGCGTCGTGGGCGCGCGGGCTCGGCGCGGCGGGGTACACGGTGGACGATCGCGAGCGGCTCGAACCGATCATCGCGAGCGCGCTCGTGCGGCAACGGCCGTGTGTGATCGATGTCCGGACGGACCCGGACGTGGTGACCCCGGACGTCCGGCTGAGCACGCTTCTCGGAGCCCAGCGTCCTTCCGCGACCTGAAATCTTCCTGAGAACACAAGGAAACGCCGGGAAAGTTCAGTGGCTGGCCGGGGACGGCTCAGGTAACCTGAGGGTGTTCCCGGGGTTCGGCATCCGGACCCGGTTCGCCCAGCGAGGTTCGGCTGGCGTCCAATGGGGAAATTCCCGGGCGAACACGTTCCCGGCTCGGTTCGCGGCCATGCGGCCCGTTTCAGGGGTGGGAACAACCGGCTTCGGCCGGATTTTGTCGGTGCCGGATGGCACCATCGCGGTCATCGCCCCGCTTGCCGCGGGGAAGGAACGAGGGGAGTTCGTCATGGCCGACGAAAAGGACGGGAAATCCCGTACCGCGGCGGCGGCTCGCGGCCGTGCCCGGTCCGCGCGGGCCGGTGCGCTGGTGTCCGTAGTGCGCGAGGAACCGCAGCACACCGAGGCGCCCGAGGTGCCCGCGCAGACCCGGTCCGGAGTGGTTCCGGTGCAGTTCAGCGCCAGTGCGGAGGCACACGACGTCGCCGTGGTCGCGTCCGACCAGGGCGCGGACTGGCGGTCGCCGTTCGGCGCGCCGCTGCGCCACGCCAGCGGGGAGTGACCCGGTCGCGCGAACTGGGGTGAGTCGGCTTGTCCGGGCCCGCGCCGCTGTGCTTTACTTTCGATGGTCTCGATTTTTGTGTTCGTGGTAAAGCACGCTCGCAGAACTCAGCGGGCGTGGGCCTCCTCCTCGAGGAACGCATCTCGCCCGTGTCTGGGCCCAGGACGTCGGTCGGCTTCCTGTTTTGGTGTTATGTATGGAGATTGTTTAGATGACTGAGGGCACCGTGAAGTGGTTCAACTCCGAGAAGGGGTTCGGCTTCATCACTCCCGACAACGGCGGCGGCGACGTCTTCGTGCACTACAGCGAGATCCAGGGCAACGGTTTCCGTACCCTCGAGGAGAACGCTCGCGTGCAGTTCGAGATCGGCCAGGGCCAGAAGGGCCCGCAGGCCACGTCGGTCAGCCTGATCTGACCTGCGTCTATCGCTAAGTCGCCACCACTCCCGGTTGCGGGGGTGGTGGCTTCTTTCGTTTCCGCACCCGGTGTGTTCGCCGCCGCGTCTCACGATGCGGATCCTGTTGCCCGCCAAGGCTTTCTGTGCCTGACCGGCCATTGTGGATCACCCGATCGTGGACCGCTCGGGCCTCGTAGGCTCGCGGGCATGAGCGAAAACACTTACCTCGTCACCGGGATGTCCTGCGGCCACTGCGCGCAGTCGGTCACCGAGGAACTGACCGGGGTGCCCGGAGTCGAGAACGTCGCCGTCGAGGTCGAAACCGGACGCGTGACGGTCCGCAGTGCCGAAGCCCTCGACGAGACGGCCGTGCGCGCCGCGGTCGAGGAAGCCGGGTACACCTACGAAGGGCTTGCTTCTCTCGTTTGAACGATGGGTAGCCACGCCGGAACCCAGGGTAGGCTCTGGCCGGCGTGGAGGCACGGCCGATGCAACGTCCGTGCAACCCTTTCCTCCGCGCGGCCGGACGCGTGTGCTGGTCCCCTGGCGGATGTGGACTGAGGGGGATGCTCGATGGGGGAAGTCGTTGCGGGAATAGTGGCGAACCCGGCGTCCGGACAGGACATCCGCAGACTCGTCACCCAGGCGTCGGCCGTTCCGGTCGAGGAGAAGGCCAACCTGGTGCGTCGGCTGCTGTCGGCGTTCGCGGTGACCGGCGTCGAACGCGCCCTGCTGTCCACCGATCTCGGCGGCATCTCCGCCGCGGTGCTGCGTGACCTCGGCCGCGAGCCGCTGCCCGCGGTGGAATTCTGCGACGAGGACACGCTCACCGGCACCGCGCAGGACACCGTCAACGCGGTGCGCCGGATGGTCGACGCCGGGGCAGGCGTGATCGTGTGCCTCGGCGGCGACGGCACCGCGCGGGTCGCCGCGAAGGCGTGCGGCGACGTGCCGCTGCTCGCGTTGCCGACCGGGACCAACAACGCGTTCCCGCAGGCCGGCGAGGCCACCGTGGCCGGGCTCGCGGCCGGGATGGTCGCGAGCGGCCAGGTCGACGCCGACCTCGTAACGCAGCGAGTCAGCATGCTCGAGGTGGTGACGAAGAACCGCCGCGAGATCGCGTTGGTGGACGTCGCGGTCTCGATGAACAAACACGTCGGCGCGAAGGCGCTGTGGGACCCCACCGCGCTCACCGAGCTGTACTGCACCTTCGCCGAGCCGGACGGCATTGGCCTGTCGAGCATTGCCGGACAACTGTGTCCGAGTTCTCGTTCCAGCGCGGAAGGCGTGGCGCTTCAGCTTGGCCCGGCCGACAGTTCCGCGTACGTGGTGCAGGCCGCCATCGCGCCCGGCGTGGTGCGTCCAGTCGGCGTACGCGGCTGGGGAGTGCTGCGTCCCGGCGTACGTGTGGACCTTGCCGCTGGCGGCGGCGTTATCGCAGTCGACGGAGAACGCGAACTGGAGCTGAAGAACGGCGAAGGCGCGTACGTCGAGCTGCGTTCCGATGGGCCATGGTGCGTCGATGTACGCGCCGCGATGGCCGAAGCAGCAACCCAGGGGTTGCTGCGCAGTACCGCCATAAGTGGAACCGGCGAGAAAGGCCGAAGCCACGGTCGGTGCGCTGGCTGAGATCACGTGCAGGTGACACCTTCTGGGTGTCGTTCGCTGCGCCTTGCCCGACCGGCTACCTTCTGCGAGTGGCACACGGGGAGGATCGGGGATGAGCAGCACTGCGACGCGGCCGGAAACGACTGCCGAGCCCCCACCGGTGGAACCGGAGGGCCGCAGCGGAATCGCCGGGCTGTTCGACCTGCCCGGCCAGGCGGTGCGGGCGGTCGTGAGATCGACGACCACCACGCCCGGCAAGCTGTCGCTGCTCGCGGTCGCGCTGGTGCTGCTGTCGCTGGTGGCCGGGCTCGTCGGCGTGTTGTCGGTGAAGGACAAGGACAACACGATCAACGGCCTGATCGACCACCGCGAACCGCTCGCGGCGGCCGCGCAGCAGGTGTTCCGCTCGCTGTCGGACGCGGACGCGACCGCGGCCAGTGCCTTCCTTTCCGTCGGCACCGAACCGCCCGCGCTGCGGAAGCGGTACGAGCAGGACATCGCCGAGGCGGGATCCGCGCTCGCCCGCGCGGCGTCGGACACCACCGACGTCGGTGACGCCGCCCACCAGGTGGACGTCCTGAACCAGAAGGTCCCGGTCTACACCGGGATCGTCGAGACCGCCCGCGCGAACAACCGGCAGGGTTTCCCGTCCGGCGCCTCGTACCTGCGCGAGGCTTCGCAGCTGATGCGCTCGACGATCCTGCCCGCCGCGGACTCGCTCTACAAGGCGCACACCAAGAAGCTTTCCGACGAGCAGGACAGCAGCAGCGACGTGCCGTGGGCGGCGATCGCGCTGGTCCTCGCCGCGCTCGCGGCGCTGGTGGCCGCGCAGATCTACCTGACCCGGCGGACAAACCGCGTGCTGAACATCGGGCTGCTGGTGGCCACCGGCTGCATGGTGCTGTCGCTGCTGTGGGGCGCGGTCGCGCTCGTCGTGCAGGGCAGTCTCGTCGCGACCGGGCGCACCGACGGCACGTCGCAGGTCGACATCCTGGTGCGGGCCCGGATCTACGCGCTGCAGGCGCGCGCGGACGAAACCCTCACGCTGGTCGCGCGCGGCGACGGCGGCGCGTACGAGCAGCAGTTCATCAAGCTGGCCGAGAACCTCGTCGGTGCCGACGGCAAGGGCGGTTTGCTCGGCGAGGCGCGCCACCTCGCGTCCGGCACCACGGGTGAGCAGAAGATCGAAGCGGCGGAACAGGCCGCGCGCGAATGGTCGCTGGCCCACCTTCAGGTGCGCCGCCTCGACGACGGCGGGCAGTACCAGGAGGCGGTGGACTTCGCCACGAGCGTGAGCCCGAACAGCGCCGCCGCCGCGTTCGCCCGGCTCGACACGAACCTCCAGGCCGCGATCGACGTCTGCCGCCAGGAATTCCTCGACAGCACCAGATCCGGCGACAACGCGCTCACCGCGCTCGCGGCGGGCGTCGGCGTGCTGTCGGTGCTCGCCGCGGGCGGCGTGACAGTCGGCGTGCGAGAGAGACTGAGGGAGTACCGGTGATCCGGTCGCGGCACTTCGTCCGGACTGCCGTCCTCGCGGTGGTCGCGCTTCTCGCCGCCGCCTGCGGGACGGCGGACCGGCCGATGGAAGCCGCGCCGGTCACCGACGCGGCCTGGCCGACCCCGGCGGGCGTCGGCGGCCCGGACGCCGCGGCCGGCGGCGATTCCGACACCAGCTGCAACCCGCTGGCCAGCCTCGCGCCGAGTGGTCTCGACCCCTCCGGGCCGAGCCTGCAGAAGATCAAGCAGCGCGGGAAGCTCATCGCGGGCGTGGACCAGACCACCTACCTGTTCGGCTTCCGGAATCCGAAGACCGGCAAGCTCGAGGGCTTCGACATCGACCTGGTCAACGCGATCGCCAAGGCGATTTTCGGCAGTTCCGAAGGGCACGTGCAGTACCGGGCGATCACGTCGTCGCAGCGGGAGACGGTGCTCAAGGAACACCAGGTCGACGTGGTGGTCCGGACCTACAGCATCACGTGCGCCCGCCGTCAGCAGGTGCAGTTCTCGTCGGTGTATTACGTGGCGGGGCAGAAGATCCTGGTGCCGAAGACGTCGAAGGCGCAGTCGCTGGCCGACCTCGCCGGGAAACGCGTGTGCGCGGCGGCGAAGTCGACCTCGCTCGCGAAGATCGCCACCGACCCGGCCAAACCGGTCGCGGTGTCGGTGCCGAACTGGTCGGACTGCCTGGTGATGCTGCAGCAGGCCCAGGTCGACGCGGTGTCCACGGACGACACGATCCTGGCGGGCATGGCCGCGCAGGACCCGACGGTGAAGGTCGCGGGAGACCCGATGACGCAGGAGAATTACGGCGTCGGGATCCCGAAGGACGAGGAGGACCTGGTCCGCTTCGTCAACGCGGTGCTGGACAAGATCCGCGGCGACGGGACCTGGGCCAGCAGTTACCAGAACTGGGTGGGCGCCCGGCTGGGACCGGCGAGTCCGCCGTCGCCGCAATACGGATGACCAGGCCGGTCTTGCAGCGCGGGCGCGGCGCAAGTTGTACTTTTCTTCAGCGGCAGGCTTGCCGCGGGGAGTTCGGGAGGTAGTTGTGTCGGAGGAGGCGCGCCGTCCTCGGCACGCAGCACCGGACGGGGACGGCGACCAGGCGAAAGCCGGGGACCAGCCGTCCGGGCGGGGCGAGGCCGACGCTTCGTGGACCCCGCCGCCGCCAGTGCGCTGGGACACCCCGGAACCGTCGGTCTCCGGGCGGCTGGAATCGCAGCCGGATCCCGACGCCGAGACGTTGATCAACGCTCCGGTGCAGCGTCCGCAGACGCAGCGGGGGCCGGGTGCTCAGCCGAGCCAGCCCGCTCAGCAAGGGCAACCGGGACAGTCGAGTCAGCCCGCTCAGCAGGGACAGCCTGCTCAGCAGGGGCAGCCAGTTCAGCAAGGGCAACCGGGCCAGGGTGCTCAACCGGGTCAGGCCGCGCAGAGCCCATCGAGCCAGCCCGCGCAGCCGGGTCAACCCGCACAGCCGGGTCAAGCAGCGCAGCAGCCGCGAACGCAGGGCCGCCCGGCTCCGCGCGGCGGCCAGCCGATGCCCCCGCAAGGCCGTCCGCAGGGCCAGCCGTATCCGCCGCAGTCGCGCACCGGCCAGCGCCCGGTCCCGCCGAACCGTCCGCAGCAGGGACAGCAGCCGCAGCAGGCACCGGGAAACCGGCCGCCGCGCGCCACCGGTCCGAACTCCGGCCCGATCCCGATGGGGACGCAGGGCCAGCGTCCGGCTGAAGGCTCCGAGGCCCCGACGCGTCCGCCCGGCGATCTCGCGCCGGTGATCCTGCCGCAGTCGAACCAGCCGGTCGCTCCGGTCGATCCGGCCGCGCCGATGCCGACCAGCGTGCTGGCCAGCCCGACGCCGCACACCCAGAGCATCATGCCGCCGACCCCGCGCGTGGCCCCCGCCGACGGCGGCCCGCTGCCCGATCACGGCACGGACAGCGTCCTGCCGTCCGGCGGCAGCGAGGGGCACGGCACCGGCACCCACGGTTCGCAGGGCTCGCAAGGCACCGGAACCGGTACCGGAACGGGCTCCTTCCCCGGCACCTCCCGGCGCACCGGCTCGCGCGGCACCCGTCGTTCCCGCCGCGGACGGCTCGGCGCGGGCCTCATCGACGTGCCGCCGGTGCCGTACCGCGATCCGTCGACCGCGGTGCTGGCGAATCCGGTGGTGGCCGAGGACAAACGGTTCTGCGGCAACTGCAGCGCGAAGGTCGGCCGCGGCAAGGACGGTCAGCCGGGCGAGCCCGAGGGCACCTGCGAGAAGTGCGGCACGCCGTTCTCGTTCGTCGCGAAGCTGAAGCCGCACGAAGTCGTCGGCGGCCAGTACGAGGTGCTCGGCGCGCTCGCCTACGGCGGTCTCGGCTGGATCTACCTGGCCAAGGACCACAACGTGTCCGACCGCTGGGTCGTGCTGAAGGGCCTCATCGACACCGGCGACTCCACCGCGATGGCCGCCGCGGCGAACGAGCAGCGGTTCCTCGCCGAGGTCGAGCACCCGAACATCGTCAAGATCCACAACTTCGTGCAGCATCCGGACGCGCAGACCGGCAACACCGTCGGCTACATCGTCATGGAGTACGTCGGCGGCCAGTCGCTGCGCCAGCTCGCGCTGCAGCACCACCGGGAAAGCAACCGGCCGGAGCCGCTGCCGATCGGCCAGGTCATCGCGTACGGGCTGGAGATCCTGCCCGCGCTCGGCTACCTGCACGGCCAGGGCCTGCTGTACTGCGACCTCAAGCCGGACAACGTCATCCAGACCCGCGAGCAGCTCAAGCTGATCGACCTCGGCGCGGTGCGGCGGATCGACGACTACGAGAGCCCGCTGTTCTTCACCACCGGCTACAGCGCGCCCGAACTGGCGTCGCAGGGCGCGTCGGTGTCCTCGGACCTCTACACGGTCGGCCGGACGCTGGCCGTGCTGAGCTTCGAGTTCGCCGGCTACACCCGCGAGTACAAGAACACGCTGCCCGGCCCGGACGCCGTGCCGCTGTTCGCGCTTTTCGGCTCGTACTACCGCTTCCTCAAGCGCGCCACGCACGCCGACCCGGACCGCCGGTTCATCGCCGCCGACGACATGGCCGACCAGCTGACCGGCGTCCTGCGCGAGATCATGGCGCTCGGCACCGGCCAGCCGCGCCCGGCCGCGTCGACCGTGTTCGGACCGGAGAGCCGCACTTTCGGCGTCCACCTGGTGGTGCCGGAGCAGGGCGAGCGCGTGCCGCTGCCGGACGCCGCGGAGGTCGTCGCGGGCCTGCCGATCCCGCAGGTCGACACGGACGACCCGGCCGCTGGTGTGCTCGCCACGACCACCGCGCTTGATCCGCACGAGGCGATCGAGGCTCTGGCCACCGCGCCGCGGGAGTCGATTGAGGTCCGGCTGCGGATTGTGCGGGCGCGGATCGAGCTGGGCGAGTTCGTCGAGGCGCAGCGGCAGTTGCAGGCGGCGCAGTATCTGGCGATCCGGCACGGGTTCCCGCACGACTGGCGGATCGACTGGTACCGGGGTCTCATCGAACTGGCCGGTGGGCGGCCGCGGGTGGCGCATGTGGCGTTCGACGCGGTGTACGACGACCTGCCGGGGGAGATCGCGCCGAAGCTGGCGTTGGCGGTTAGTGCCGAGGGCGTTGGTGATTACTTCGGTGCTGCTCGGTTCTATGAGCTGGTGTGGCGGACTGACCGGACTTATGTGAGTGCTGCGTTTGGGCTTGCTCGGGTGTATCTGGCGCAGGGGGCGCGGCAGAGTGCGGTCGAGGTGCTGGAGGGGGTTCCGGCTACTTCTACGCATTATGTGGATGCGCAGGTCGCGGCGATCAAGATCAAGACTCGGGCGCAGGGGGTGGGGACTGGGGAGCATCCGACTGTTACCGAGGGCGATCTGGTCGACGCGTCTGGGCGGTTGCAGCGGTTGAATCTTGATGCTGAGCGGCATACGCGGCTTAGTGCTGAGGTGCTGGAGGCGGCTTACGACTGGCTGAAGGTGCCTGGGCAGGCTAAGCCGGGTGCTGCGGTGAAGGTGTTGGGGTGTGAGCTGGAGGAGCGGGACGTTCGGTTTGGGTTGGAGCGGTGTTATCGGTCGTTGGCTCGGTTGACTGATGATGCTGGGGACCGGATTGCGTTGGTGGACCGGGCTAATGCGATTCGGCCTCGGACGTTGACGTGATGGGGTGATGGCTCGTCGCCCTGGCGGGCGACATTGCACCTCGGGGGTTGGGGGCACCCCGAAGCCTGATTGTGATGACGGTCTGAGGGTGCTTGTCAAGGCGGGAAAGATGCCTTGACAAGCACCCTCAGACCGCATTTTGGCTTCGTATCGGGGTGCGGGGGTGGTGTGGGTGCACGGCTGGGGTGCGTGCGGCGGTTAGGGGTTGATGTCCCATTCGCGTTTGTTGCGGCGGTGTTGTTCGGCGAGCTTCTCCAGTGCTTGCGGGTCGCCGTGGGTGCTGAAGTGGTCGAAGCCGACTGCGATGAACACTGCTCGTGCGTTGACTGCGACCGGGCCGTCTACGGCGTCTAGGTGGCCGTCTGCGCTCACGTAGATCTTTCGGCCGGCGACTCCGTCTAGGCGGGCCTCGATGTACAGCGTGGAGCCGACTGGTACTGGGCGGCGGAAGTCCGTCTCTAGCTTGCCGGTCACTGCGGGGCGGTGCAGCAGGTTGCCGACCGTTGAGCCGAGTGCCTCGTCGAAGGCGCATGCCAGCAAGCCGCCGTGTGCTAGTCCGGGGGCGCCCTGGTGTGCGGCGGTGACGGTGAACTTCGAGTGCACCGTGTAGCCCTCGCCGATGGCTGACCGCAGGTGCAGGCCGTCGTCGACCTCGTCGCCGCAGCCGAAGCACTCGGCGAAGTGCGTGCCTAGTTCGGTGCCGGGCGCGGGGGCTTTCGGGTGGATCTCCGGCGGCTCCACCGGCGTGGGCGGCCACGGGCCGGAAACAGGACTCATGGGACGACGTTAACCCGGCGGAAGGACCCGCCGGCACCCGCCCTGACCGGCGCGGGTGCATTTCCTGCGCACAGGGTAGTCGGAAAATTCCGCACGGTAGAAATTTGGCGACTCATCCTGCCAGCTCGGTTCAACGGGTCAAGACTGGGGAAATGTGCTCCAACGGATGGACCGGGACGTGTGCAGGAGGAGGTCACCGCCGGGATGAGTGAGCCAAAGACGGGGAAACCCGAGGTCGATCAGAGAACAGTCAAACGCGCGGTGATCGCGTCCGCGATGGGTAATGCGACCGAGTGGTACGACTACGGCGTTTTCACCTCGGGTGCGATCGCGACGAGTATCGGAACACTGTTCTTCCCCGGCGAGGGCAACGCGGTGCTGAAATCGCTCGCCCTGCTGGCCGTCGGTTTCATCGTACGGCCATTCGGCGGAGCGTTCTTCGGCCCATTGGGGGACAAGCTCGGCAGGCAGAAGGTCCTCGCGATCACCATTCTGCTGATGTCCGGCTGTACGTTCCTGGTCGGTGTGCTGCCGACGTACGCGGGCAGTTACAGCATGGGCATCGCGGCTCCGATCGCGGTGCTGTTGCTGCGGCTGATCCAGGGCTTCTCCACCGGCGGCGAGTACGGCGGCGCGGCGACGTTCATCGCCGAATACGCGCCGACCAAACGCCGCGGTTTCTTCGGCTCGTTCCTGGAGATGGGCACGCTGGCCGGTTACGTGCTCGGCAACGCGACCGTGTTGATCACGTCGCTTTCGATGTCCACCGAGCAGTTCGACTCGTGGGGCTGGCGGATCCCGTTCTTCATCGCGCTTCCGATCGGTGCGATCGGGCTCTACCTGCGGTCGAAGCTTGAGGACACGCCGGAGTTCCGCCGGCTCGAGGCGGCGGGCGAGAAGGCGGAGAAGGCTCCGCTCAAGGAGACCATCCAGCGCAACTGGCGGATGATCCTGAACCTGATCGGGATCGTGCTGCTGGTCAACATCGCCGACTACATGCTGCTGACCACGATGCCGTCGTACTTCACCGACACGCTGAAGATCGGCTCCACCGAATCGAGCCTGATCATCATCGGCGTGGAAATCGTGCAGTTCGCGCTGCTGATCCCGCTGGGCTCGCTGTCCGACCGGATCGGCCGGAAACCCTTGATGCTCACCGCGGCGATCGGGTTCATCGTGCTGAGCTGGCCCACGTTCAAGCTCATGCAGACCGGCAGCCTGGTGTGGCTGATCGTCGGCTTCCTGGTCGTGGCGATCCTGCTGGCACTGCTGCTCGCGGTGATCGGCTCGACGTTCCCGGCGATGTTCCCGACGCGCGTGCGCTACGGCTCGTTCGCGATCGGCTACAACATCTCGACGTCGCTGTTCGGCGGTACCTGTGGCGTGATCGTCACGGCGCTGATCGACAGCACCGGCAACCCGGACTGGCCCGCGTACTACCTGATCGTCGCGGCGCTCATCGCGCTGATCCCGATCATCAAGATCCCGGAGACGTCGCAGGTGCCGATCGAGCAGATCGACACCGCGGACACCGGCGGCAAGCTGGCCGGCGTCGGCAAATGAGTACTCGCTGAACCGATAAGAAGACCGCCCTCCGTCCATTAAGGACAGAGGGCGGTCTTTCGTTCTAAGCTCAGTTGTTCTGCGTCGCCTCGACCGCCTGCGGAGCGAAGCGCTTACGTGCCCAAGCTGCCAGGCCACCGGCGACCACGACGGCGACAACGGTTTCGATCATCAGTGCGACGAGCACCATGGTGCTTCCTCCTCGGGTTCTCGGGCCGGCCAATGGTGTGCCGGCTGAGCGACGGGTTCGACGGCCGCTCCGGCCGCCACTGAGAACATCGCCCCGAAAGCCCGGGATATTTCGTCGAAAACCCACTTGATCTGGTGACGTGCACCACTCTTGCCGCGAAAGCGTTTCAGCGAGAGGTCTGGCTGGGTAACGCCGTGCTTCCCGCAGGTGAACCCACTGACGCGGGGGCTCGTTCGCCGGTGGTCTGGTCCGCCCGCGGCGGTGGTGCCGGCCGGGACGTACCCGGCCGCGGGACCGTCTGCCGCTCTGTCGGAGGAACCTTGTCCGGAGCGCCCGGCTGAACCCCCGGCGCCGGATCCGGCGAAGGCACCCGCGTCTGCATGGGCGGGCTCTCCGGCGGCCCCGGCGGACTGGACGGGGCGGGCGAGACGGTGGCCAATCCCGGCCCGGCGGGCATGACCGGCGGCGGTTCGGTCCCGCGGCTGCCCACCGCGAGACCGGCCGCCACGATCACCGCGACCGTCGCCGCGGAACTGCCCGCGACCGCCCAGCGCTTGCGCCTGCGCCGGACCGCGGCACCGCGCACGATCACGTCCGCCGCGTCGAGCTGCATAGGCGGACCGTCTGGCGTCCGTGCGAACAAGGCGCGCACGGCTTCGGTGTCTTCGGGGTCGTCAGGAACCATCTCGTTCACCTCCCTCCATGGACGGGCAGCGCTTCGAAATGCGGACCCAGCCGGGCCCGCAGGGTGGCCAGACCGCGCGCGGCCTGGCTTTTCACTGTGCCGGTCCGGCAGCCGAGCGCCGCGGCGGTCTCCTCGACGGACAGGTCCTCGAAGTACCGCAGCACCAGCACCGCGCGCTGGCGCGGGGCCAGCGCGGCGAGTGCCTGCTGGATCAGCTGGTCGTGCTCAGTCTCGGCGGCAGGGGCCGGGACGTCGGGTGGTGCGTCGGTGAGCCGCTCCCGTTTCCAGCGGCTGCGGCGGTTTTCCGCGAGGAAAGTGCGCAGCACGATTTTGCGCGCGTAAGCGTCGAGCGCGTCGTGCCGGGCCAGCCGCGGCCAGGCGAGGTACAGCTTGAGCAGCGCGGCCTGTGCGAGATCCTCGGCCCGGTGCCAGTCCCCGCAAAGCAGGTAGGCGGTGGACCGCAGGCTGTGCGCGCGCTCGCCGAAGTACCGGGCGAACTCGCCGTCCCACGGCGAGTTCTGCCCGGACACCGGACGGGAGCGGGATGGCACCGGGTGATCAGCCCCAGACCGAGGGCAGGTGCAGGTCGCCGGTCGGGCCCGCGGGCACGGCGGTCGGAACGCGCTTGCCGGCGGCCTTCGGCGGCTGGCCCGGCGCGGCGACCTTCGGCGCACCCGGGGCGGGCGCGGCGGTGGTCTGGCGGTCCGTGGACGGAGCCGGTGCCGGGGCGCCGGTGGGCCGTTCGGCCGGGGCGGTCTGCGTCGGGGCCGGCTGCGCCGCCGGCGGGGCGTCCGCGGCGAAAGCGACCGCGCCGCCGGTCACCGCTCCTCCGACGAGCAGCAGGGAGCCGATGGCGAGAGCGAAGCGAACACGCACGAGTTTCCTCCTGGTTCCACGAGCGCCGAGTGGCGCTTCTCTGCTCTAGTCATGCCGTCGGCCGTCGCCGGGGTTGCATCGGATTTTGTGTTTTCTGGACAGACGAACGGCCGGGAGCCTTGGAGGTCTCCCGGCCGTCCGGTGGTGCTCAGTCCTCAGGCGGACAACGCCGACAGCTTGGTCCACGCCGCCCAGTCGTAGGTCCAGTCGCTGTAGTCGCCGTCCTTCGGGCCCAGCTGCTGGGTGCTGCCGGAGATCTCCACCGGGTCGCCGGGAAGGACGCTGTCGTAGTAGGTCTTCGCGTTCTTCGGAGCCAGGTTGAGACAGCCGTGCGAGATGTTCTTCTTGCCCTGCGCCCAGATCGACGCGGCGAGACCGTGGATGAACTCGCCGTTGTTGGAGATCCGCACCGCCCACGGCACGTTCACGTCGGTGTAGCCGTAGCGCGGGTTGCTCATCGAGTAGGTCTCGTGCTTCGACATCACCACGTGCGTGCCGCTGTGCGTGACGCGGCCAGGGTCGGAGTCGAGGCCGTAGCTCACCGGGAAGTCCATCACCTGCTGGCCGTCCCGGATGACCTGCATCGTGTGCTGCTGGGTGTTGCCCTTGACGATCTGCGAGCGGCCAATGGTGAAGCTCGCCGAGACGTCCTGCTTGCCGTAGACGCCGTCGCCCATCGAAATGCCGTAGATGTTGGCCGAGACGACGACCTTCGTGTTCGGCTTGAAGTACTCCTTCGGCCGCCAGTGCACCGAAGCGCCGTCGTTGAGCCAGGCCCACGCGCCCTCGGTCTTCGGCGTGGTCTCCACCGACAGCGCGCGCTCGACGGCGGCCTTGTCCTTGACCGCGCTCGGGAACGTGAGCGCGATCGGCATCGCGATGCCGTAGGTCTGCCCGTCGCCGACGTTCAGGCTGCCCTGCATCTGGCGGCGCGGTTTGACCGTGGTGAACGAGCCATTGATCTGGACCTGCTTGCCGTCCTCGCCGGTGGCCTGGCCGGACCAGGTGTAGGTCTTGCCGTAGCCGAGGTCTTCGGTGGTGCTCCAGCTCTTCTTGTCCGGCGACGGCTGGCCCTGCACCTGTTTGCCTTCGGCGTTGGTCAGCGTGACCGCTCCGAGGGTGCCGTTGGTGACGGTCACCTTCGCCGGTTCGCCCGGTGCCGCGTCGCTCGCCCCGGAAGCAGGCGTAACCGCCACGGCCGCCGGTTTCGTCGGCGAGGCGGGCGCCTCGGTCGGCCCCCCGCCCGCGGTCCCGCCCGCGTTCACGCTCGACCCGCCGCTGCACGCCCCGAGCGTGAGCGCGGCGACCAAGCCCAGCACCGCGACGCCGGCCCGGCGGCGTGCGAAGTGTCGGATAGTCACACCGATCCCCAATCTCCCCTTTGGTACCCCAACCACCCAGACGTCCGGGCCTGTCGTCGCGTTCACCGGAAACGGGGTGACCAGCATCACACTGCACCGAGTGACCATTACGGAAGCGGCTCGACCGACCGCGCACTGTGCATCGCCGAAGTGCGCTGGGTGTACTGGATCAGAGTAGCTTCGGGGTCCGACAGCGGTGCGTAGGCGGCGATACGACGTTCCGGTGATGCGTGCACGTCGGAACCGATCCTTGCGATCAACGGGGTTCAGATTTGGTGAGATCCCGGTAGGCTGCTGACCAGGCCGTCGTTTTGCGTGTTCGTGGCTTCACACTCGCGGAACTTCTGACGCGAGCCGTGGGGCCGAAAAGCTCTTCGCTCGTCTCGTTGGAACCGCCCGGGACGGCCTGGGTGCCGCTTCGGTGGCATTCGAAGCGGATCTGTTACGAGGAGTACAGCGGTGGCGCAAGGCACTGTGAAGTGGTTCAACGCGGAGAAGGGCTTCGGCTTCATCGCGCAGGACGGCGGCGAAGGCGACGTTTTCGTGCACTACTCGGAGATCGAGGGCCGCGGTTTCCGCACCCTCGAGGAGAACCAGCGAGTGGAGTTCGAGGTCGGCCAGGGGCAGAAGGGCCCGCAGGCCCAGAAGGTCCGTGCGATCTGAGTCAGGCCCACGCGTTTTCTCAGGCCTGAATGAAGGGCCCCGACGGGATTTCCCGTCGGGGCCTTTTTCATTGCGGGTTCCGTTGTGGGGAATGTTCGAAGCGACGGTTCCCACGGTTGATCGGGTTCGGTGCGGGGTTCGCGGTCCCGCTGTGCGCGCTCGGGTGGGATGCGCCACACCTTGATCGTCTCCGGCCGATCTCGCCGGGCCTGCCGCGTCCGGGGTTGCGGCCGCCTGGTCTGATGCGGGCGGATTTCCACCGGGCCCGGGCACCTCCGGGCGACGCCGGATCGGTTGATTGCTCGACTGTGAGTGGGTGTGCCCGAATCGACCCGATCGAGTGGCGCTAGGCCGCCTGCCGCGGCTGCGTCGACCCGGTCTGGTCGCCGAACCTCGTGAGCGGCGATCCCGGCTCTAACCGGCATCGGCACTCACGACCCCCGGCCGCCCTCGCCGCGCGACCCGCC
Organism: Amycolatopsis sp. WGS_07; assembly: GCF_045278895.1. Classification (NCBI taxonomy): domain Bacteria; kingdom Bacillati; phylum Actinomycetota; class Actinomycetes; order Pseudonocardiales; family Pseudonocardiaceae; genus Amycolatopsis; species Amycolatopsis sp. WGS_07. The sequence goes on from NZ_CP136053.1 coordinate 3,315,774, forward strand.
TTGTGCCACGCACGACGTCCCTTGCGCCAGCTTCCTCGCGCCTCTTGCGTCGCACCTCGTGAGTGGCAATCCCGGTTAGAACCGGCGCCAGCACTCACGACCTCCCCGGCCGTTCGCCGCGCGAGCTTCCCCGCCTTGTGCGTCGCACCTCGTGCGTGGCCGCGCCGGTTCTAACCGGCACCAGCGCTCACGACCCCCGACCGTTCGCCGCGCCAGCTTCCCCTCGCCTCGCGAGCTGAACCTCGTGCGTGGCCGTGCCGCATCCGCCGCTGCCTGCCCACCCTGCCGCGACGCCCGGCCAGTCGTCCCGGGCATCCGCACCAAGCCCCAGCCGCTCGCTCCACACCCAGCCCTAGCGGCCCGCGAACGAAACATTCACCTGTCCCGCCCACTGGGACCCGGCCGCGTCCCGACCCCGGACAAGGGAAAACCCCCGGCCGTCGGGGGAAGCCGGGGGTTTTCGTTCAGGGGGCGGGTCAGTGTCCGACGAGCGGCTGCTCGAAGGTCTCCGCCGGGAAGTGGAATTCGTCGGTCATCGCGTCGGAGTGGCGGCGCTCCTGGGCGGAGGCGGCCTGGCCCTCCCACGAGAGGCGCTCCAGGATCCATTCCTGCGCCAGCGCCTGCGGGGTCAGGTTCCTGGCGACGGCGATGTCCTTGAGCTGCTGGCTGGCGATGAGGTTCATGCGCAGCTGGTAGACCTGCGCGTCGCCGAAACGGCTGCCGGTCCCGGTGCTCTCCGGGTCGGAGTCCGGGGCGAGCGCGGCGAGGTAGCTGGTGAGTTCCTTGTCCTCGACGACTTCGTCGCCGGCGACCTTGGCGGCATTGCGATGCCGCCCGCTCGAGACGGCTTTGAGGTTCGTGCGGCTGCTCAGGCGGCCGAGGGAGGGAAGAGGCACCCGGCCACGATAACGGTCAGGTCTCGGCAAACAAACCACTGTGAGCCACGACACACGCATTTCTGTGCTCGGCAAGCCTAATTCGATCACCTGAACAGCCCAGTCGGTAAACGCATTTCGCGACTGTCTGTTGATCGGTGGCACGGAGGGTAGATCCGCAGGTCAGCGCCGGTGTGCAGAAATGGAGAGACCCCCGCGCCAGGGGGAGGAACGCGGGGGTCGGAGGGGATCTCCACAGGCGCTGACCGGGGGTGTGTCAGCAACACCGATTGTTGCACGAGTTCCGGGGATCGGCGAGGGGAAGCCGGGAGAAATCGTTCTGCGCGATCTTGGAATGCGTTACCAGGGCAGCTGCGGAGAGTGTTCCCAGGTTCACTCTCCGGGGGCTGCCGGTGGTGCTCGCCGCTGGTTAGCCTCGCGGCCAGTTGTTGCGAACCGCATGGAGGGGCCATGAGCGGATCGGTCGAAGTTCGTCAGTTCCTCCTTCGGTACGAAGGTGCCGACGGGGAAGCACGTCGCTGTCCGGCGGCGTGCCGGCACAGCGCGGGTCGGCGGAGGGGCAGCGGGTCTCGGACGACCAAGTCCGACGCGCCCGCCTGGCTGTCGCGGCCGGCGCGCTCGACGTGGAGGACTGTGCGCAGTTGCTGGAGATGCTCGGGCTAAGTCCGGGCGACGACGGCCAGGCGCCCGTGCAGCGCTGATCCGGGCCGCAGGGTCGTGTGTCGATGGCCGGGACCGCTGGCCGGGAGGCCTGGATCCCGGCGTGCGGAACCGTCTTCGGCGTAGAGTGGCCTGGAGCACACCGATCGTCCGGTGCGGGTCCGGACGGGGCGATCGGCGTGAAGGCGCGCGGTCAGAGCGTCGGCGCGAGTGTTGTCGCAGGTCGGAGGCTTGGCGAGCGGTTAAGGAACCCCCGGTGCAAAGCCCTTGGAACGTGCCCTATGCTTGTAATCGCTCCCAGGGGAACACCTGAGAGCGCGGTCGGTCGGTCCACCGAAACCGATCGGGCTCCCATCGTTCAGTGGCCTAGGACTCCGCCCTTTCAAGGCGGCAACGCGGGTTCGAATCCCGTTGGGAGTACGCAGTACCAGTAAGGCCCTGTGGCGCAGTTGGTTAGCGCGTCGCCCTGTCACGGCGAAGGTCGCGGGTTCGAGTCCCGTCAGGGTCGCAAGATCGTTCGGCTCCTTGCCGGCGTTCCCGGCCAGGTAGCTCAGTTGGTACGAGCGTCCGCCTGAAAAGCGGAAGGTCGCCGGTTCGACCCCGGCCCTGGCCACAGAGAATTCTCGGTGAAAGCCCCATCCAGCCGGATGGGGCTTTTTCTTGTGCCCAGGTGGTTCGGCGCGGCTACGGCAGTCAGGTGTACCGCGGCGCGGCCATCCGCTGGGATTTGCCATTCGGAAGCAGTCTTGCCAAAGCGTCCGATGGCTACTTAGCCTAAATAACATCTCAGAGGTCTGGACCACTGGAGGTCGAGAATGCCGGGAGATGTGGGGCGTCGCAGTTTTCTTGCCGGATCGGCGATCGTGGGGGTTGGGGCGATGACGCCGTTCGGAGCTGAGGCCGCGGCGGCCGGAGGGCCGGCTGGGGTGACTGGGGTGGCGATTTACGCCAACAACGTCGGTTACGCGCCCGGTGCGCCCAAGCGGGCGGTGCTCGCGGCCGAGTCGCCGCGGGCGGTTCCCCGGTTCACCGTCGCGGACGTTGCCACCGGAAAGACCGTCTTCACCGGGACCCCGCGACCGGCGGCCCAGGTTCCGGGCTGGGACGACCGGCATTACTGGACCGCGGACTTCTCCGCGCTGAAAACCGAGGGCGAGTACGTCCTGCTCGCCGCGGACGGCCGGTCCCAGCCGTTCCGCATCGGTCAGTTGGTGCTTGAGCGCTACACGCTGGCCCACGTCGTGCACTACTTCAAGGGCACCCGCAGCTCCGACCGGTTCGATCGCCAGGACCGGAAAGCGCCGATCGGTGCCAAGGGCACGCAGGTCATGGACGCACACGGCGGCTGGTACGACGCGACCGGCGACTTCGGCAAGCACTTCACGCAGCTGTCTGACCGCAGCTACTTCAACACTCTCCAGATTCCGCTCACCGCCTGGGTGCTTGCCAAGGCCTACCAGCGGCTGACCTCGCGGAACGACGCCAACTTCACCCAGTTGCGCACCTGGCTGGCCGATGAAGCGTTGTTCGGCGCCGACTACCTGCGCCGGGTGAAGCTGGAGGGCGGCGCGTTCGCCACGTCGGTCATCCAGCCTGGGCCGCCGAAGGACCCGAAGCTGCGGTACGTCCTGGCCAACGGCGACGGCGAGCCCGTCCAGGTGAATTACCGCGAGGGCGGCGGGGTCGCGATCGCCGCGCTGGCGGCCGCGACGACGCTGGACACGTCGGGCGACTACTCCCACGAGGAGTACCTGGCCACGGCGGAGACGGCGTTCGCTTTCCTGGAGCAGCACAACGTCGAGATGACCAATGACGGCAAGGAAAATATCCAGGACGACTACGGTGCGTTGCTGGCGGCGGTCGAGCTGTACCAAGTAACTAAGAAACCAGTGTACCGCGAGGCAGCGGACCGCCGGGCCCGAAATTTGTTGCGGCGCTTGGTTTCCTGGAAGTCCTACCGCGACTACTGGCGCGCGGACGACGGTGACCGGCCGTACTTCCACCCGTCGGACGCCGGGCTGCCGGTGATCAGCCTGCTCGCCTACGCCGAGATCGCTGATACGGCAACGGTTTCGGAGGTGCTGAAGGTGGTGCGGCGGTCGCTGGAGTTCGAGCTTGCGGTGACCGCTGAGGTGCCTAACCCGTTTGGGTATGCGCGGAATCTGGTGCAGGATGGGGAGGGTAAGAGGTATAGCTCATTCTTTTTCCCGCACAACGTCACGCCACGCGCGAAAGATCAGTGGTGGCAGGGCGAGAACGCGCGGATCGCCTCGCTGGCGACCGCGGCTCGCCTTGCCGCGCAACGCTTTTCCGGCGAGTTCGCCACCCGGCTGCGGTCGTACGCGGCTGACCAGCTGAACTGGATCTGCGGCAGCAACCCGTACGGCGTCTGCATGCTGGACGGCAGCGGCCACGGCAACCCGCAGTACAGCTGGCTCGGCTCATGGCAGTTCCTGCCGACGGCGGGCGGCATCGTCAACGGCATCACCGGCCTGAACGAGGACGGCAGCGGCATCGCCTGGGACCGCGGCTACGTCGTCACCGGCAAGGACGACGACTGGCGCTGGGACGAACAGTGGCTGCCCCACTCCACGTGGTACCTGTACGCGGTCGTGGTGGGGGACTGACCCTGCTCGGCGACGATCGGGGCTGGGGTTGGTCCTGCGCCGTGGCGATGGGTTTGTGGTGGTGGGGGCTGGTCCAGTTCGGCGACGATCGAGGCTTGGCGCGGTCGGGCTGGGGTTGGTCCTGCGCTGCCACGACGGGCTCGTGATGGCAGAGACTGACCCCGATCGGCAACGATCAGGACTTGGTGGGTTGGTCCTGTGCCGTCGTGAAGGGTTGTGGTGGTGGGGGGCTGGTCCAGTTCGGCGACGGTCGAGGCTCGGCGAGGTCGGGGCTGCGGTTGGTCCTGCGCCGCCACGATGGCTTCGTGATGGCGGGGACTGGCCCCGCTCGGCGACGATGTGCGGTCGGGCTGGGGTTGGTCTTGTGCCGTCGCGATGGGTTCGTGGTGGTAGGGACTGATCCCGCTCGGCGACGATGTGCGGTCGGGCTGGGGTTGGTCTTGTGCCGTCGCGATGGGTTCGTGGTGACTGACTGGAGTTGGATCGCACCAGCCACAACGAGATGTTCGTGGTCGCTGGACCAGGTTCAGTGGGCTGGTCGGGCTCGGCGCGAGTTGTGTCGCGCCGAGCCCACCATGCGATGCGCGCAGTCGCTAGATCAGCGGCCCACGGAACTTAGTCGTGCCCGGAACAAGCTGCACCGAGCCCAGTCCGCCATGGGCGCTCGCGTACGCCAGTTCGTGCGACAGGTCGCCGACGCCGTTCGTGCCGGGTTGCGGCAGCAGGTTCAGCGTGCTCAGCACGCCGAGGGCGTTGCCGTCGCGGTCGAGGAAGCCGCTGCCGGAGTCGCCGGGGATGCCGGGGGTCACGGTGAGCACCGTGTGGCTCCAGCCGCCGCCGGTGTCGCCCAGGCTGGTGCCCTGTTTGGGGGACAGCTGGGTGATTCCGCCGCGCAGTTCGGAGTTGCCGTAGCTGAGCACGGTGCCGAGTTGTTTCGTGCCGGTGGTGTTCACGCCGGTCGGTCCGCCCCAGAACGGCAGGCTCGGGTTGACCTTCGACACGTCCGCCGGGTCGATCTTCACCAGGGCGAGATCGTTGTACTGGCAGGTGTTCGCGTCGGCCTCGTGGCGGGACTGCATGGTCAGCCACGAGTTGTAGACGAGCGTTCCCGGCTTGCTCGCTCCGGTGATCGAGACCGGGGTGCCGATCGGGAGCGAACCGGCGGAGCAGCCGTTCGTTTCGGTCGAACCGCCGGTGCCGGAGCAGTGCGCGGCCTGGCCGAGGAACACGTCGGTTCCGTTGCTGAACACGAAGTTCGAGGTGCATTGCGCCCCGTTGGTGTGCGTCTGCACCCCGGGGTGCACGGCGGCGGTGTCCGCCGGGGCCCACGTCGGGGCCTCCGCCCACGCGGTCGCGGGCAACAACGCGGCGGCGGTGGCGAGTGCCGTCACCGCACTGGCCCGGGCCAGTGGTCGAGGGGTCTTCATCGGGCTCCCTTCGAGGGCGTACACGTCACTCGGACGTGTGCTACTGACTGGTAGGCGTCGGGGGTACATCACACCAGAGAGTGGTGCCAGTCACAACCGTTGTGACTTTGGGTGACTGTCGCGGGAGGTTGACCTGCAGCTAGGTAGAGGTTGCAGACTGAGCGCATGACTGGGGCATGGAACATCGAGGCCGTGGACGTCGACGCCTACCTCGCGCGCGTCGGGCAGAGGCGGGAGAAGCCGTCCGTGGTGGCGCTTGGGCGGTTGGCGCAGGCGCATGTCGAGGCGATTCCGTTTGAGAACGTCGACGTCGTGATTGGCCGGCATCGCGGGATCGAACTGGACGTCGTCAGCGAGAAGCTCGTCGGGCGGCGGCGGGGCGGGTACTGCTACGAGCAGGCTGGGTTGTTCGCGGCCGTCGCCGAGCAGTTGGGTTATGCGGTGCAGCGCACGGTCGCGCGGGTGCAGCCGCACAAGAGCGGGCCGTATACGCACATGACGCTCGTGATTACCGTTGAGGGGCAACAGTTTCTCGTGGACGTCGGGTTCGGGGCCGGGATTCTGGTGCCGATGCCGTTGATCGACGGGGCCGAGGTGGATCAAGCCGGCTGGCCGCATCGGATGATCCTGCGCGACGGCTGGTGGGTGCTGCAGAAGCGGGACGGCGACGGGTGGGAAGACCTGCACGAGGTGCTTCCGCAGGTGCGCAGCCGTCCGCTCGATTACCAGGTGTTCCACCACTACACGTCCACGCATCCGAAGTCGCCGTTCACCGGGCGGATCGTCGTGATGCGGCTGGAGCCGGGACGCTTCCGGCGGCTGCTCGGGCGCGAGTACCAGGAGAGTCACCCGGACGGCACGGTCGAGACGCGCACGATCGAGCCGGTCGATCTCGGCAAGACGCTGGAGGACCTCGACGTCGTTCTCACCGAGGACGAGCTGGCGGCGTTGCTCGAGACCTACTGAAACAGCTCCGCGGCGGCGAGCGGTCGGCCGAGGTGGTAGCCCTGAGCCTGGTCGCAGCCAAGCTCTCGCAGTAGCGCCAGTTCTTCCGCCGTCTCAACGCCTTCCGCGACCACGGTCAGATCCACCGCGTGCGCCATCGCGATGATGCTCGTGACGATCGCTGCCGCGTCGCGGGATTCGGCGATTCCGGTGATGAACGAGCGGTCGATCTTGAGCGTGTCCAGCGTCAGCCGACGGAGCTGGGCCAGGGAAGAATAGCCGGTGCCGAAGTCGTCGATGGCCAGCAGGACGCCGAGGGAACGCAAGGCGGCCAACACTTCCGCGGCTGCCGACGTGTCGCGCATGAGGGCGCTTTCGGTGACTTCCAGGGTCAGCGAGCCGGGCGGCAAACCGGTGGTGGCCAGTGCGTCGCGGACCGCGGGCACCAGGTGCGGGTCGTCCAGCTGCCGGACGGAGAGGTTGACTTTCAGGCTCAGGTCGAGGCCTCGGCCGGTGCGCAGGGCGGCTAGCTCGCGCGTCGTGTCGCGCAGGACGTACTTGCCCAGTACGTTGATCAGCTCGCTTTCCTCGGCCAGCGGGATGAACTCCGCGGGCGAGATCGCGCCGTGCTTCGGATGGGTCCAGCGCAGCAGTGCCTCGACGCCGACCATTTCGCCGCTGCGCAGGTCCACCACTGGCTGGTAGGCGGGCCATAGCTGTCCACTGTGGACGGCGTCGCGGAGGTCCTGTTCCATGCGCAGTCGGCGTTGCATGCGCTCGCGCAGCGCGACGTCGAAGAACTCGAAGCGGCCGCGGCCGCGGGATTTTGCTTGGTACATCGCGACATCGGCGTCGCGCAGCAAGTCCTCGGCGCTGCGGCGGTCGTCCGGTTCGACGAGAACGATGCCCATGCTCGCGTCCAGGTGCAGTTGCCTGCCGTGCACGGACACCGGTTCGGACAGAACGGAACGCAGGTGCGCGGCGAACACGCCGACCTGCGCTTGGCCGGTCGTGGCAGAGGTGACGACGACGAACTCGTCACCGCCTAGACGGCCGACGACGTCGTCCGGGCCGGTGGCTCGGCGCAGGCGTTCGCCGGCGATGCGCAGGACCTGGTCGCCGACGGGGTGGCCGAGGGAATCGTTGATCAGCTTGAACTTGTCCAGGTCGAGGAACAGCACGGCGGCCGCCTCGGTGCCGTCGCGGCGGTCCAGCCGGTCCAGGACCAGAGTGCGGTTGGCCAGGCGGGTCAGCGGGTCGTGGGTGGCCTCGTGGGCGAGCCGGGCGCTGATCGCGCGCCGTTCGGTGATGTCGGTGAAGGACGTGACCACCGTGACGCCGTTCGGGTCGTCCGAATCGAGCAGACGCGAGGTCAGCGACACCCACACGTCGTGGCCGTCGGGGCGGCGCAGGCGCACGACCAGGCCGTTGTGCGTGATGCCGGTGCGGCGGGTGTGGATGGTCGGCAGCTCGTCGTCGGGGATGCGGTTGCCGTCCTCGTCGAAGAGCACGAGCGTGGTGCACGGGACGCCGAGCAGCTTCGCTTCCGGGACGCCGAGAATGCGGCAGGCGGACGGGTTCGCCGACTGGATCAGCCCGGTCGGGCCGACCACCAGCACGCCCTCGTCGAGCGCGGCGACGACCGTCGCGTAGTGCTGTTCGACGCGGCGACGGGCGGTTTCGTCCGTGCAGACCAGGAGGAAGCCGTCGACGGTCTCGGTCGCGGACACCCGGACCAGCCGAGGCGAGCCGTCCCGGCCGCGGTGGGTTTGCGCGGCGGTCCCGCCGCCGATCGCGGCCGGGTCCGGGTCGATGCCGAGCACCTCGTGCACCCGCCTGCCGATCGCCTCGGCGGCGGGCCAGCCGTAGACGGTTTCGGCGGCCGGGTTCCAGCCGGTGACGATGCCCTCGCCGGTGATCGTGACGATGGCGTCGCTGACGTGCGTGACCAGCGCTTCCTGCGCACGGACGGCGGCCGCGGCGGCGTGTTTCACCGTGCTGTCGCGGATCACCACCTGGTACGACGGCGGGTTCGAGTCGCTGGTGCGCACCGACACGGTTTCCGCCACGAATTTGCTCCCGTCCAGCCGTTTCAGTACCGCTTCGCTGGGTTCCGCGGTGGGATTCTCTACCAACTGCGCGGATTCGGCAGCTACAAAGCTCGCGAACTCCTGGCTGACCACCTCGTGCGCCGCACGCGCCGCGAACAGGTCGAGCGCGGCCTGGTTGGCGTAGGTGACGATGCCGCCCGAATGCACGCAGATCGCGTCCGGGCTCTGCTCCATCAGCAGCTGGTAGCGGTCGGACAGCTCCGCGAGGGCGGACTTCTCCGTCCCGGTTTCCGCGACCGCCGAGGCGACGCCGAGCAGGCCGGTCGTGTGGTCCCGTTCGCCGACGGTCCGCGCGCGCAGCCGGATGCGGCGCGGGGTGCCGTCGGCGGCGTCCTGGGGCTGTTCGAGTTCGAAATCGCGCCCGGGCGGGGTGCGGCGGAGGTTCGCGGTGAGCGGGCGGAGCAGCTCGGTGAGCCGGTCGCACAGTTCCTTGCCGCTCGCGCCGGGGAGGCCGAGGACCGCGTCGAGGCCGGGCAGCCAGGTGAGGGTCGCCGGTTCGGAGGCATGCAGGGAGAACAGGACCCCCGCGCCGTCAATCGGCCGCAGGCCCGCGAGCTGGGCGCGCCGGGTGATTCCACCCGGTTCACCGGCCAGGGCGTCAGCCTCCATGGTGCTTCCGATCCCCCTTGTCGGCGTATGGCCCGTCGATTACACCACCGAGTGAAGCCTGTGTATATCCGCACAGCGCGCTGCTTGCATCACTCGTCCGGACGCCGACAGCGGTGCTATCGGGCGATGCGGGGCACGCTGCGCAGTCGCGGACCCCATCCGAGCAGGCCGAAGTGGGCCGCACAGGCATGTCCGAGGACGGTCACGACGGAGGCGAGACTGGCCGGATCGTCGGTCACGTAGACGCCGATAACGAATAGCTCAAGGGCCGCGATCCCGGCGATCCTGGCCCGCCCGCTGAGCAGCGCGACGAGCACGCCGGCCGTGGTGAGGAAGCCGTAGCTCACGCCGATGTCGAGCCAGCGGCCCGCGGAATGCGGCAGGACGTCGGTACGGATCAGGGCCATGACCGGCAGTTCGGTGGCGATCGTGGCGAGCACGTGGCCGGTGAAGAAGACCAGCGCCGTCCGGAGCCCGCCGAAGCGCCGTTCGAGCGGGGCGACAGCGATCGCGAAGATCACCGCGTACGGCAGCCAGCCGCCGTCCGCGATCCAGAACGCGCTGGTCAGGAGGGCCGTGAGGGGGTGGCGCGCCATGTTGTGCGCGTCGGTGCTGGAGACGGCGAGGAGCTTGTCGGTGAACGTGGGGCTGCCGAAGCGGATGAGCAGCGAGGTGCCGAGGAGGAGAACGAGGTAGCCGAAGGTGAACGGGGTGGACCGCGGGCTGGGAAGAAGGCCGAGCCAGGCCCGTTTTGGTCGCCAAGCGGAGAGGAAAGCGCCGATTGGGGTGGGCGCGGGCCTGGTCAGTACGGTCGTCGACTGCGGAGCGCCGATGATTTCCGCCGAGGGGGTCCCGCCTGGTACCGGTTCGCGCAGCCACGGGAAGGAGCGCCACTTCCGGGGGTTTCCGGGAGGGCAGCGCTGCGCGCCGGACGGGGATCCGGATCCGGTTCGCGCGGCGACATGCGTCCAGAGTGGCTGGGCATGCTGGGATTTTGGCCAAGAGCAGCTGTGAATGCGCTGTGATTCACACCCGCTAGAGTGAGCACTCTGGGTAGAAGGTTTCGCTCTTTGTCACCCGTTCGGTGGGCTCATCCGGTAGGAATAGGCCACTCCTGGTGAAAGGTCTCCCTGGTGAACGACGAGGTTTCGGTCGCCGAGCTGTTGGTGCGCGAAGGACACGAACGACGGATCCCGCCGCCGTCCCGGTCCCGGTGGCGGATGGTGTCGGTGATGCTCGCGGTGATCGTCGGCTGCGGAGCGGCGGCCATGCTCGTCTCGTACGGGACCACGGCGAACGACGGGGCTGCGCGGATCACCGAGATGCGCGTGATCGAGATGCCGGATCGCACCGAGGGCGCTGGCGGGGTCAACGAGACCAACCCGCCGACGCCCACCGGCGAGGAGACCGAAGAGGGCACCGCGAGCACCGGCGACGCGCCTTCGACCCAGGCGAACGTCAATCCGTTCGGCGAGCAGAGCACCCCGGACCATCCGGCCGACTCCGCTCCGGCGCACCCGTCGTCGAGCAACCGGCCGGAGACCACCGGGCCGACTGGGCCAACGCATCCGTCGTCGACGCCGTCGCGGCCGTCGAGTTCGAGCCAGCCGCCGTCGAGCAGCCACGAGCCGCCGTGTGTCCTGAACATTATTTGCCTTTGAATCCTGAGTGCCCGCTGAGCTGAGTCCGCGCGCATCGGGACGAAAACCGGCATGATCTGCCGCGTGCCGAATACCAAGCTGCGTACCTGGCTCCTCGAGGGCGAGCACAAGCGCGCCCAGCAGTTGACCGGCGGCAATCGGGAGTCCAAAAAGGCCGAACAGCCGTGGTGGAAGGTCATGTGCCTCACCGGCGTCGACTACTTCTCCACGCTCGGCTACCAGCCGGGCATCGCCGCGCTCGCGGCCGGGGTGCTGTCGCCGCTGGCCACCGTGGTGCTGGTGGTGCTCACGCTCGCCGGTGCGCTGCCGATCTACCGCCGGGTCGCCAAGGAAAGCCCGCACGGCCAGGGTTCCATCGCGATGCTGGAGAAACTGCTGTCCCGCTGGGGCGGCAAGCTGCTGGTGCTCGCGCTGCTCGGCTTCGCCGCGACGGACTTCGTCATTACCATCACGCTGTCCGCAGCCGACGCGACCGCACACGTTATCGAGAACCCGTTCGTCCCGGAAGCGCTGCACGGCGGGCAGGTCTGGATCACGCTGGTGCTCATCGCGTTGCTCGGCGCGGTGTTCCTCAAGGGATTCGCCGAGGCGATCGGCGTCGCGGTGGTCCTGGTCGGCGTCTATCTCGCGCTGAACGTCGTGGTCGTGGTGACCGCGCTGGCGCACGTCTTCGGCGCGCCGCAGCTCATCGTCGACTGGCAGAACCTCCTGGTCAGCGAGCATCCCAACCCGTGGCTGATGGTCGGCGTCGCGCTGATCGTGTTCCCGAAGCTCGCGCTCGGGCTGTCCGGGTTCGAGACCGGGGTTTCGGTGATGCCGCTCGTCCGCGGCGCGAGCGGCGACACCGCAGCGGACCCGGTCGGTCGGATCCGCAACACGCGGCGGCTGCTGGTCACCGCGGCGCTGATCATGAGCGCTTTCCTGATCACGTCGAGCTTCGCTACCTCAGTGCTGATCCCGCAGCAGGAGTTTCAGGCCGGTGGCAAGGCGAACGGCCGCGCTCTCGCGTATCTCGCGCACAACTATCTCGGCGACGGCTTCGGCACGGTTTACGACGTCAGCACGATCGCGATCCTGTGGTTCGCCGGGGCGTCGGCAATGGCTGGGCTGCTGAACATCGTGCCGCGGTATTTGCCGCGCTACGGCATGGCACCGGACTGGGCGCGCGCGACTCGGCCGCTGGTGATCGTGGTTTCGGTGATCGCCTTTGTGATCACGTTGATCTTCGACGCGAATGTGGAGGCGCAGGGCGGCGCGTACGCGACCGGGGTGCTGGTGCTGATCTCGTCGGCGGCGGTCGCGGTGACGTTGTCCGCGCGGCGGCTCAAGCAGCGGGCGTTCGTCGCGTATCTCGTGATCACGCTGGTGTTCCTGTACACGACGATCGCGAACATCGTGGAGCGGCCGGAAGGGGTCAAGATCGCGGCGTTCTTCATCGGCGCGATCGTGGTGACGTCGCTGATTTCCCGCGCTACGCGGTCGTTGGAGCTGCGGGTGGAGAAGGTCGAACTGGACGCGGCCGCACAGCGGATCGTCGACAAGGCGGTGCGCTCAGGCGCGGTCCGGATCATCGCGAACGAACCGGATGCCCGTGACGAGGCCGAGTATCGCGAGAAGGAGCAGGAAGCCAGGGAGGACAACCACATTCCGCGGGACAGCGCGTTGTTCTTCCTTGAGGTAACCATTTCGGACGCTTCGGATTTCGAGACCACGTTGCGAGTGCACGGGGAGAAGCGGGCTGGGTACCGGATCCTGCGGATGAAGAGCCCGTCGATCGCCAACGCGATCGCGGCGGTGCTGCTGCATCTGCGGGATGAGACGGGGATTCAGCCGCACATCTACTTTGCCTGGACCGAGGGTAATCCGTTCAAGTTCCTGGTGCGGTACCTGTTCTTCGGGGACGGGGATGTGCCGCCGGTGACGCGGGAGGTGCTGCGGCGAGCGGAGCCGGATCCGCATCGGCGGCCGTTGGTGCACGTGGGTTAGAGCTTCGCCAGGGCGACCAGGCGTTCGGCGAGCAGGTCGATGTCCGCTTCGGTGGTGCGGTGGTTGGTTACGCAGGCGCGGACGCAGGGCTGTTCGCGCACGCGTGCGGGGCCGAGCAGCGCGGTGCCTTCCTCGTGCAGTCTGGCGAGGAGTTCGGCGTGTGCTTCGGCGTTACGGCCGGGCATGCGGACGCACACCGCGGTGAGCGTGACCGGGTTCATCAGTTCCAGGCCATCCGACTCGGCGATGTGTTCGCCGAGCCGGGTGGCCAGGCTGAGGCAGCGTTCGGTGACTGTCCGGAAAGCGCCCACGCCGAAGGTGCGCAGGGCGGCCCAGACCTTCAACGCCTTGAAGCTGCGGGAAAGTTGCGGCCCGTGGTCCATGTAGTCGAGCAGGTGGGCGTCGTCGATCGCGGTGAGGTACGACGACGTGGATGAGAAGGCGAACGCCGCGCGTAGTTTCGCCATGTCCTTGACCAGCAGGGCTCCCGCTTCGAGTGGGGCGAACAGCAGTTTGTGCGGGTCTAGCGTGATGGAGTCCGCTCGGGACAACGGGAGCAGTGCGTCCCGGGTTGAATCGGCGAGGACGAATAGTGCGCCGTATGCGCCGTCTACGTGCAGCCAGAGGTCTTCTTTCGCGCACAGGTCGGCGATTGCGCTGATTGGATCTATCGAACCGGTGGTAACTGTGCCTGCGGTGGCGACGACGCAGAATGGTTCTTTCCCGGCTGCCCGGTCTTCGGCGATCGCGCGCGTTAGCAGATCTACGCGTAGCTGGAAACGGTCGTCGGTCGGAATTGTGCGGACGTTTTGCAGGCCGATCCCGAGCAGGGCGGCGGCTTTGACGACGCTGCGGTGTGCCTCGTCGGAGGTGTAAAGCACTAGTGGGGCACGGTTTTCCTGGAGGCCGTGCTCGCGGAAATCCGGCCTGCGGTCGGCGATCGCGGCGGTGATCGCGTCCTTGGTGGCTCCGGAGCCGCCGCTGGTCAGGATTCCGCCGGAGCGCGGGCCGAGGTCGAAGAGGCCGGTCAGCCAGTCCATGACGGACCGCTCGATCACGTTGGCGGCGGGGGAAATCTGCCACAGATTGCAGTTCTGGTTCAGCACTGCGGCGATCGCCTCGGCGTACGGGCCGATCCCGTTGGGCGGGCCTTGGACGTAGGCGAGAAACCGCGGATGGGCGATCGTGGTGGTGTAGGGCACGATCCGGTCGACGACGTCGGCGAAGAACGCGTCTACGCCAAGACCTTCTTCGGGAAACGGTTCGGCGAGCAGTTTGGCGAGGGTTTCGCGATCCTCGTCAGGAGCGATCGGGCGGCGGGTGAGTGAATTTTCGTAACTGTCGGTGAATCGGGCCAAAAGCCGCGCCGCTCTGGTCCGTTCGGCGGAGGTGAGAACGAGGGGAGTGCCGTTCATGCGCCCTCTTCTGTCCGAAGGTCTTTTCCCGGCACAAGCTGCCATGGCCGAGATCGGCGGCGCAATGGCAAAAAGTCGGCATTCCGCGTTTCGGGATGGGTCAGCGAAAGAATTGCCCTAACGGCCGGGGAGCCGGGTGTGACCGGGCATGATCAGAATGCTGCGGCCGAATGGCGGTACCGGGAAACGTTGCGACACAAGGGGGTTGGCCGGCTCCGCGAGCGAAGCGGAGCCGACCGGGGGCGGGTCAGGACAGTTCGTCGGTCAGGTCGCTGTAGTCCGCGGTGTTCCACCGTTCCGGCCGCATCGAGATCACGATGTTGTTGTCCTGCTCCGGGGTGGCCTTGATGTAGGCGAGCGCCGCCTCCTCCGGGAGGTAGCGCCGTGCCATCGCGAGCCGGTCTTCCGCGGTGACCGCGCGGACGCCGGTGACCGGGCCTTCCGCGGTCGCGTACCGGATCGTTTTCGTGTCCTGCACGCACAGCGCGAACCGGCCGGCGGCTTCGATCAGTTTCGTCTTGCGGGCACTCGGCGAGGTGAGGACGGTGATCTCCCCGCCGGGCGTGTACTGGTGCCAGATCGGGGTGGTGAGCGGCGCGCGACCGGGCTCCGCGGCCACGCTCAACACGCTGATCAGCGGTTCGGCGAGCAGGGCCTCGCGCTCGGCGGGCGGGATCTTGCTGACCATCTCGGACTCCTTAAGGCAAATGGATTTGCCTTTAACCTACTCACACTGCGGTCGTTAAGGCCACCCCTTTTGCGTTAAGATGCCGGGATGACTCGGCCGGGCGGACGCAGCGCGCGGGTGCGCGAAGCAGTGCACCGCGCGGTGATCGAGCTGCTCGCCGAGGGCGAGACGACCGCGGGCGTCCCGCAGATCGCCGAGCGGGCCGGGGTGAATCCGACCAGCATTTACCGTCGCTGGGGCAGTTGCGCGAGCATTCTTCTCGACGCCGCGGTCGCCCAGCTGAGCCTCGCGTCGCCGATTCCGGACACCGGTTCGCTGCGCGGCGACGTCGAGCAGTGGGCGACGGCGGTCGAGCGCTCGCTCGCTGATCCGGACGGCGCGGTGCTGGTCCGGGCGTTGATCACCTTCATCGGGACCAACGCCGACCCGATCGAGCACCTGCTGTCGCGCGGGGAGGACCTGGAGCAGATGCTGACCGCCGCGGCGGCTCGCGGCGAGCCCGCGCTGGAGCTGCAGGACCTGCTGGATTACGTGCTCGCCCCGCTGTACCTGCGGGTGCTGCTGAGCAGGCCGATCGAACCCGGCATCGGCGTCCGGCTGGCGGAGCGGCTGCTCACGGCAGCAGGTCTTCCTCCCGCCGCCGGCCGAGGTGGTTGAACAGCAGGTTCAGCACGAAGACCACCACCGCGGCGACGGTGATCGGGCTGCCGCAGATCGTCCGCAGCCAGGCCGGGAAGTGCTGGAAGAACACCGAGTTGCCGAACCGGTCGAGCCCGAACGCGGGCAGCAGGCCGACGCCGATCGCCACTGAGGCCACGAAAGCGTTGTGGTTGCCGGAAAACTCGACCTTCTTGAGCGTCTGCACGCCGACCACCGCGACCATCGCGAACATCACCACCGCGACGCCGCCGACCACCGGTTCCGGGATCGCGGCGATGAACGCGCCGATCTTCGGCACCAGCCCCATCACGACGAGCATGCCACCGGTCGTCGCGACCACCCAGCGGCTGCGCACGCCGGTCATCTGCACCAGCCCGACATTCTGCGCGAACGCGGTGTCCGGGAACGAGTTCATGAACCCGCCGAAGATCGCCGACAGCCCGTCGGTCGCCAGGCCGCGAGACAGGTCGCCGGGGGTGACCGGACGGCCGGTGATCTCGCCGACCGCGATCAGGTCGGCGGTGGTTTCGGTGAACGACACCAGCATCACCACGCACATCGACACGACCGCGGCGACCGGGAACGTCGGCGCTCCGAAGTGGAATGGCGAGGCCAGCCCGAACCAGCTCGCCTCGCCGACGCCGGAGAAGTGCGTGCGGCCGAGCGGGATCGCGATCAGCACGCCGGCGATCAGCGCGACCAGCGGCCCGATCTGGCCGAGGAACCCGCGCAGCACCCGGGTGAACAGCACCACCAGCGCGATCACGCCGAACGCCAGCCCGAGGTTCGCCGGATCGCCGTAGGACGGGTCGCCGGTGTCGTGTCCGCCGATCATCGCGGTGCCGGGGCCGAGCAGCGAGATGCCGATGACCAGCAGCAGCGTCCCGGACACCAGCGGCGGGAAGAACCGGATCAGCGCGGCGAACGGCCGGGCGATCAGCAGCCCGAAGACGCCGGACGCGATCATCGCGCCGTACACCGCGGTGAGGCCGTACTGCGCGGCGATCAGGATCATCGGGTTGACCACGGTGAACGTCGCGCCCGCGACCACCGGCAGCCGGACGCCGAACAGCCGCCCGATGCCGACCGACTGGACCAAAGTGGCCAGTCCGGCGACGAACAGATCGGCGTTCACCAGCAGCGCGACCGACGCGTTGTCCAGGTGCAGCGCGCTGCCGATGACCAGCGGCACGGCGATGCAGCCGGTGTACATGATCGCCATGTGCTGCAGTCCGAGCAGAAGCAGCCGCCCGGCGGGAAGGCCCCGGTCGACCGGGTGCGCGGCGTTGGTCATGAGCGGCTCCTTCTGGTTGGTCCCGCTGGATTATGCGCTGCACATACCGCCGGTTTGTGTGTGACCATGCCAGACATGACTGCACGACCTCCGTTCCGTGCCGATCATGTCGGGAGCCTGCTGCGGCCGGCGGTGCTGCGCGAGGCGCGGCGCGATCACGAGGCGGGGGAGATCTCCGCCGAACAGTTGCGAGCCGTCGAGGACGACGCGATCCGCGACGTCGTGAAGATGCAGAAGGCCGCCGGGCTGAAGTCGGCGACCGACGGCGAGTTCCGCCGGTCCTCCTGGCACATGGACTTCATCTATCAGCTCGGCGGCGTCTCGCGCAGCGACGAGCGCATGCACGTGAAATTCCACAACCTCGCGGGCGATCTGGAGTTCAGCCCGCCTGGCCTGCAGGTCGACGGCAAGGTGCGCCTCGACGAGCCGATCTTCGCCGACCACTTCGAGTTCCTGAAGGCGCACACCGATCCGGGCATCACGCCGAAGCTGACCATCCCGTCGCCGAGCATGGTCTATTACCGCGGCGGCCGGGCGGCGGTGAGCGAGACCGTGTACCCGGAGCTGGACGAGTTCTTCACCGACCTCAGCGCGGCGTACGCGGAGCAGGTGCGCGCGATGAGTTCGCTTGGCTGCACGTATCTGCAGCTGGACGACACGAGCCTGGCCTACCTCAACGACCCGCAGCAGCGTGAGCTGGTCGCGCGCATGGGCAGCGATCCGGACACCATGCACCTGCGCAACATTTCGACCATCAACGCCGCGCTCGCCGGAAAACCGGCGGACCTGACGGTGACGACGCACTTGTGCCGGGGCAATTTCCGCTCGTCGTGGGTGGCTTCGGGGAGCTACGAGTTCGTCGCCGAGGCACTCTTCGGCGAGCTGGCGGTGGACGGGTTCTTCCTGGAATACGACGACGAACGCTCCGGCGGTTTCGAGCCATTGCGGTTCGTGCCGAAGGGAAAGCGGGTCGTGCTCGGGCTCGTCACCAGCAAGCGGCCGGAGCTGGAGGACCCGGACGCGCTCGTGCGGCGGATCGAGGAAGCGTCGCGGTTTGTGGACGTGGACCAGCTGTGCTTGTCGCCGCAGTGCGGGTTTTCGTCCACTGAGGAGGGCAACGACCTGACCGCCAGCGAGCAGCTGCGGAAGCTGGAGCTGATCGTTTCGACGGCGGAGCGGGTTTGGGGGCGCGCGTGATCACCTGCGTCGTCGACTACGTGATCGACCCGGAGAAGATCGCCGACTTCGAACGGTTCGCTGCCGAGTGGATGCGGCTGGTGCGGCGCGAGGGCGGGGTGCACCACGGGTATTTCCTGCCCGCGGAAGGGGCGAGCGACGAGGCGCGGGCGTTGTTCAGCTTCGAAAGCCTCGCCGCGTATGAGCGGTACCGGACGCTGTTCGGAGTGGACCCGGAGTTCGTGGCAGCGGACCGGATCCGGGACGAGAGCGGGTGCGTGATCCGGTACCGGCGCACGTTCATGCGGCCGCTGTTGCCGGAGTGATCATTCGAGGTAGCGCGACAGCTGGGCGGCCCCGTCCAGCATCGCGTGCGCCCGGGCGGTGAGCCGCGAACGCCAGGTGCGCAAGGCGTCCTCCAGCGGCGCGACCCCGCCCGCCTGCCGGACCTGCTCCAGTACCGCCGCGATCCGGGCCAGTGGGTAGCCGCCGCGACGCAGTTGGTGGGCGAGGCGGGCGTCGCGCACCGCGGCCGGTGGGTAGCGACGGTTTCCAGCCCGGTCGCGTTCCGGCTGCAGAATCCCGGCGGCTTCCCATTTGCGCAGCGTGGCGGGATGCACGGACAGCTGGTGCGCGAGCGCGCCGATCGACGGCACTGCCTGGCGTACGTCCGGTTCCTGCGTCAGGTTTCGCAGTGCGTGTTCGACCTCGGTGAGCGTGACGCGGTCGCGCAGCAGCTCGGCGTGGCCCTCGTCGATGAGCTGGAACGCGGTGTCTTCCGAACGCTCGTTGACCGCGCGCAGAATCGCTGCCGCGCGGGCGTGGCCGAAGCCGGGACGCAGCGTGAGGAAGGCGCGCAACGCTTGCGCGTGGCGTTCGGTGTACGTCCGGTAGCCCTGCGGCCCGCGCTCGGCCGGCGGGAGGATGCCGTCCTCCTCGTAGTTGCGCACCGCCTGGGTCGACAGGCCGTGCTCGCGGGCCAGGTCCTTCGGTCGCATCTCACCTCCGGTTGAGGGTTTTCCGCCATTCAACCAGGTGATCCGTGGAAAAGTGCAAACGGAAAGTTCAACGATACGGTCAAAGCAATGCAGACCTTTGACGACTTCCTCGCACACCGCTCCCCGACCTTGCTGGGACTGGGCGAGCCCACGCATTGGACCGAGGCTTTCCCGTTGTTCCGCAACGAAATCTTCCAGCACCTCGTCCTCGAACACGGCTACCGGTCGATCGCGCTGGAGTCCGACTGCCTGGCCGGGCGACTGGTCGGCCGCTACGTGACCACCGGCGAAGGCGACCTCGACCAGGTGCTGGCCACCGGGTTCAGCCACGGTTTCGGAGCGTTCCCGTCGAACCGAGCGCTGGTCGAGTGGCTGCGCGACCACAACGCTGGCCGCGAGCCCGAAGACCAGGTCCACTTCCACGGCTTCGACGCTCCGCTGGAGATGGCCAGCGCGCCTAGCCCGCGCGGCGTGCTCACCGAACTGCACGGCTTCCTGTCCGCGCACCTCGACGACGTTCCGCACGACGTCGCGACCATCGAACGGCTGGCCGGCGACGACGCTGTCTGGGCGAGCGAGGCGGCGATGTGGGACGGATCGAAGTCCAAAGGGGACGCTCCGGAGGCCCGTGAGCTGCGGTTAGTCGCCGACGATCTGGCCAGCCGATTCGAGCGGGCGCGGCCGGCGCTGCCCGAGGGTGGCGACCTGCTCGTCCGGAGCGCGGTCGGGCTCTGCCGCTACCACTCGCTGATGGCCGACACCTCGCCGGAACGGATGAGCCGGCTCGGGGCGCAGCGCGACGCGATGATGGCGGACAACCTGCTCGCCCTGCCGCGCACCTTCGTCTCCGCGCACAACCAGCACCTGCAGCGGCAGGGGATCTCGATGATGGGTGGGCAATGGTGGAGCGCGGGCGCGCAGGTCGCGCACCGGCTTGGTGACCGGTATGTGTTCATTGCCACCGATTTTGGCTCGTCCGATGCGGTAGGGGAGCCGGCTCCGGGGACGCTGCAGGCGTATCTCGCCGCGACGGTTCAGGACCGTGAACTGGTCGAAACCGCCGGAATCGACCCCGAACTGCCCGCGCGGACCGGCGACGGACGGGCATATCTCCCGTTCGACGCGGTCGGCGCGGCGGACGCGATCGCGTTCCTGCAGCGGGTGTGAGGGCCGCTCCTCGACGATCTTGGCCGAGTTGTGCTCAGATGGAGCCGGAGTTGTCGGGAGGAGCGAGATGAGCACCGAGACCGTTCTCGTCGTCGGCGGTGGGCAAAGCGGATTCCAGGCCGCCGCGTCCTTGCGGGACAAGGGGTTCGCCGGACGCGTGGTTCTCGTCGGCGACGAGCCGGGGGTGCCGTATCAGCGGCCTCCGCTGTCGAAGGCGTATCTGGAGGGCAGCGCGGGCGTCGAGCAGCTGGTCCTGCGTCCGGAGGACTACTTCGCGGAGAAGGACATCGAGCTGGTCCGCGGCCGGGTCGCCGCGATCGACCGGGACGCGGCGAAGGTCCGGCTCGAGGACGGTACGGAGCTGGGTTACGACCATCTGGTGCTGGCCACCGGCGCGCGCAACCGTGCGCTGCCGGTGCCCGGTGCCGACCTCGAAGGCGTCCTGACGCTGCGCACTCGCGCGGACGCCGACCGGCTGCGGGCTTCGCTGGACGCGGCGGGCGACGTGGTGGTGATCGGCGGCGGGTTCATCGGGCTGGAGTTCGCCGCGCACGCGGGCCGTCCGGTCACCGTGGTGGAGGCGCAGGACCGGCTGCTGGCGCGGGTCGCGTCGCCGGAGATCTCGGAGTTTTTCGCCGAACATCACCGGGCGGCCGGGCACACGCTGTTGCTGGGCGTCGGCGTCACCGCGCTGCACGGGTCGGGTCACGTGGAGTCCGTCGAACTCTCCGACGGGCGGCGGCTGCCCGCGGACCTCGTGGTCGTCGCGGTCGGCGTCCTGCCGGAGACGGCGCTCGCCAAGGCGGCTGGGCTGGAGGTGCGCAACGGTGTCGTCGTGGACGAACACCTGCGCACCGAGGACCCGAAGATCTTCGCGATCGGTGACTGCGCGTGCTTCCCGTGCGTGCAGGCCGGTGCCGCGACCCGGCTGGAATCCGTGCAGAACGCCGTGGACCAGGCCCGCTCGGTGGCCGCCGCGATCGCCGGGGAACCGGCGCGGTACGACAGCCTGCCATGGTTCTGGACCGACCAGACCGGTGCGAAACTGCAGATCGCGGGCATCCTCGGCGCTGCGGACCGCACCGTGGTGACTGGTGACCGATCCGCCGGGAAGTTCTCCGTGCTGTCCTTCCGCGACGACGTGCTGATCGCCGTCGAATCGGTCAACCGCGCGCCGGACCACATCGCCGCACGCCGCCTTTTCGCCGCCGACCCGCACCCGGCGTACGCGGATCTGGAAGCCAGCTCGTTCGACCTGAAAGCACACCTGAAGTCGCGTACTGCGGCTTGATTCGGAGGTTCCGTTGCGCACGCAGGTCGCCGTGATCGGCGCTGGCCCGGCCGGATTACTGCTGTCGTATTTGCTGCACCAGGCGGGTGTCGAGGCAGTGGTGCTCGAAGCCCGCGATCGCGAGTACGTGCGGCAACGCGTGCGTGCCGGAGTGTGCGAACAGCCGACGGTCGACCTGCTGACGGAGATCGGTCTCGGCGGTCGGTTGGCCGCGGAAGGCTTGCCGCACGAGGGTTTCTCGCTCCGTTTCGACGGTGCCGACCACCGCATCGCGCTCACCGAGCTGACCGGCAAGGCGATCACGGTGTACGGGCAGCAGGAGATCGTGAAGGACCTCGTGGACGCCCACGAGGCCGCGGAACTGCCGCTGTACTTCGAGGTTTCGGAAGTTTCTCTGTCCTCAGTGGACACCTCGCGTCCGGTTGTGCGCTATCGGGATTCCTCCGGTGCTTTGCAGACCTTGGAATGCGACGCTATCGCTGGCTGCGATGGTTTTCACGGCGTCGCGCGTCCGTCCATTCCGGACGGTGTGCTGACTACCTTTGAGCGTGAGTACCCGTTCGCCTGGCTCGGGGTGCTGGCGCAGACGCCGCCGTCGCACGAGGAGCTGATCTACACGCATCACCCGCGTGGATTTGCCTTGCACAGCATGCGATCTCCCGACGTCACGCGGCTGTACCTGCAGGTCGATCCGGCGGAGGACCTGGCCGCCTGGTCGGACGACCGGATCTGGACGGAACTGTCGACCCGCCTGGCCGTCGAAGGGGAGTTCACCCTGCAGGAGGGGCCGATCCTGGACAAGGGCATCACGCCGATGCGCAGCTTCGTGACCGAGCCGATGCGCCACGGCCGCCTGTTCCTGGCCGGCGACGCGGCGCACATCGTGCCGCCGACCGGGGCCAAGGGAATGAACCTGGCAGTCGCGGATGTCGTGGTGCTCTCGCGGGCGTTGGTCGCTTTGCTGCAAGGGGATTCGTCGCTGGCGGAGTCCTATTCGGACACTTGCCTGCGCCGGGTGTGGCGGGCGGAGCACTTCTCGTGGTTCATGACGACGATGCTGCACGTGGACCCGGGCGCGGACGCCTTCGCGCGGCGGTTGCAGCTGTCGCAGCTGCGGTACACCGCCTCGTCGAGGGCAGCGGCGACGAGTTTGGCGGAGAACTACGTGGGGTTGCCGTTCGCCTGAGTGCAGACGTACGCGAGGGGCTGGCAGAGATCGTCGGCAACCTTCGTCGACTCGGTGGCGGTGATGCCGACGTCGAAGCCAAACGCGCTGATGACCGCCTGCCCAAATCGGTCCGGGACGCGGTGTCCGCGCTCGCCAATACGCGTGGCAGCGTGCTGATTCTCGGGCGGGGCGAGACCTCGGGGTTCAGCGCGACCGGAAGCCGGAGGTGGGCGCGTTATGAACTTGTCGCGTCGGTTCGCGCCGATCTTCGGCCGAGTGGCCGGAGGGACCGTCGGCGCGAGGTGCTGGATGCGCTGGGACTCGCCGAACTGACCCGGGCCGAACTGGCGACGTCGCTGGACATGCCGGACAAGACGGTGTCCCGGTGGTTGCGCGTTCTGCGGGACGAGGGGCTGGTCGAGTTGATCGGCGAGTCTCCGCGCAGTCCGAACGCTCGTGATCGGCGCACCAGCAAGGTCATGCTCGGAGAATGACCGCACCAACCTGGTCAACCCAAGGTTGACGCCACCACGTCGTCAACCTACAGTTGACGGCATGACCGACTCAGTGAAGCTCGACGACCTCATCAACGCCATCAAGGCCAACAACGAAAAAGACGCCCTCGCCCAGCTCACCGACGCCGTCTACGTCGGCCAGCACCTCGGCGACGTAGCCGACCACCTGATCGGCCACTTCGTCGACCAGGCCCGCCGCAGCGGGGCTTCCTGGACCGACATCGGGGCCAGCATGGGCGTGTCCAAACAAGCCGCGCAGAAGAGATTCGTGCCGAAGGGCGACGATCCATCCGGCGGGATACAGCGGATGTTCGGCCGCTACACCGACCGGGCGCGGCGCGTTGTCGTCGCGGCTCAGCAGGCCGCCATCGACGGCAAGAGTCCCGAGATCGACACCGTTCACCTGCTGCTCGGGCTGCTCACCGAACCGGATGCGCTGGCCGCGGGCGCGATTCTCGCCCAGGGGGTGACGTTGGAGGCGGTGAAGGAAGCCGCGGAGGCGAAGCTGCCGGAACCGCTCGACGAGGCTCTGGAGAAGGTGCCGTTCGCTCCGGCGGGCAAGAAGACCCTGGAACTGACCCTGCGTGAAGGGTTGCGGCTCGGGCACAACTACATCGGCACCGAGCACATCCTGCTCGCCCTGCTCGAACAGGGCGAGGGCGCGGGGTACGAAGTCCTTGCCGCACTGGGGGTCGACAAGGAACGGGCCGAAGCGAAGATCAAGGAGTTCCTTGCGGAAATCCTGGGCACGCTAGAGAAATGACCGCGAGAAGGGCTCTCCCCGAGACCACGGGGAGAGCCCTTTCCGCAAAACAAATCAGGCTTCGACCTCAGAACCGTCCCCGGCCCACAACGTGTGGAACGAGCCCGGACGGTCCACCCGCCGGTAGGTGTGCGCGCCGAAGAAGTCGCGCTGTCCCTGCACCAACGCCGCCGGCAGCCGGTCCGCGCGCAGGCCGTCGTAGTACGCCAGCGCGGTCGAGAAACCGGGCGTCGGGATGCCCAGGCGGACCGCCGTCGAGATGACCGAACGCCACGAGTCCTGGGCGTTTTCGACAGCTGCCCGGAAGCCGCCGGACGTGAGCAGCGTCGGGAGACCCGGCTCCGCGGCGTAGGCCGACGTGATGTCGTTCAGGAACTTCGCCCGGATGATGCAGCCGCCGCGCCAGATCGCGGCGACGCGGCCGAGGTCGATGTCCCAGCCGTACTCCGCGGCACCGGCCTGGATCTGGTTGAAGCCCTGCGCGTACGCGACGACCTTCGACGCGTACAGTGCCTGCTCGACGTCGTCCGCGAAGGTCTCCAGCGCCGAGCCGGTCAGCGGCGCGCGCGTCGGCCCGCCCAGCCCGCGCGCAGCCGAACGCAGCCCCGTCGACCCGGACAGCGACCGCGCGAACACCGCTTCCGCGATGCCGCTGATCGGCACCCCGAGGTCGAGCCCGATCTGCACGGTCCAGCGGCCGGTGCCCTTCTGTTCCGCCGCGTCCTCGACCACGTCCACGAACGGCTTGCCGGACGCCGCGTCCACGTGCTTGAGCACCTGCGCGGTGATCTCGATCAAGTACGAGTCGAGCCGCCCGGTGTTCCAGGTGCCGAACACGTCGGCGATCTCGGCCGGGGAGTAGCCCGCCGCGCCGCGCAGCAGGTCGAACGACTCGGCGATCAGCTGCATGTCGGCGTACTCGATGCCGTTGTGCACCATTTTCACGAAATGCCCGGCACCGTCCGCGCCGACGTGCGTGCAGCACGGCTCGCCGTCGACCTTCGCCGAGATGTCCTCGAACAGCGGGCCGAGCGACTCGTAGGACTCCTTCGACCCGCCGGGCATGATGCTCGGCCCGTGCAGCGCGCCTTCCTCGCCGCCGGACACGCCGGTGCCGACGAAGTGCAGGCCGCGTTCGCGCAGCGCCTTCTCCCGGCGGCGGGTGTCCGCGAAGTGCGCGTTGCCCGCGTCCACGATCACGTCGCCCGGCTCCAGCAGCGGCGCGAACTCCTCGATGACGGCGTCGGTCGGACCGCCCGCCTTCACCATGATCACGATCTGCCGCGGCCGCTCCAGCGCGTCGACGAACTCCTGCGCGGAGTACGCGGGGATGAAGTCGCCTTCGTCGCCGAACTGCTCGACGAGCGAGCGGGTCCGCTCCTCGGAGCGGTTGTGCAGGGCGACCGTGTGCCCGTGCCGGGCCAGGTTCCGCGCCAGGTTGCGGCCCATGACCGCGAGGCCGGTGACCCCGATGCTCGCCTTCTTGCTCATCCGAAACCCTTCCGAAAACCTCTGCCGGATTCCGAGCCTAGTCACAAAACCGGTGCTCACGAGAAGCAGCGGATCGGGCCCCCGTTCCAGGCCAGCATGTCCTTCAGCGGAGCCACCAGATCGAGTGGCGCACCCCACTCCGCCCCGTCGAGTTCGGCGTACGCCCGGTGCAGGTTCCCGGCCAGCCGCTCCTGCTCGGTCAGCTCGGCGAACCGGCCGAGGTCGGTCGCCTTCGCCTGTTCCAGCGGGGAGAGCCCGGCCGCCTTGCCGGTTTTCGCCGCGTGCTGGACCAACTCCAGGTATCCGTCCACAGTGTCCACCGCCTCGGGCCCGCACACCGGGCCGTGCCCGGGCAGGATGACCGCCGGGTCCAGCTCGCGGATCACGTTCAGCGCGGCGCGCCAGCCGGCGACCGAGCCCATCAGCGCGAACGGGCTGCCGCCGTTGAACACCAGGTCGCCCGCGTAGAGCAGGCGCTGCTCGGGCAGCCAGACCAGCACGTCGTTGGTGGTGTGCGCGGCGTGGCCGGGGTGGATGAGGTCGATCCGGGTCTGCCCGGCGTAGATGGTGACCGTGTCGTCGAAGACGACGTCGGGCACGCGCAGTTCGAGCTTGCCCCAGTCGCTGTCGGCGAAGACGCCCTCGTACCGCTGGATCCCGTCGGCCAGCAGCGTTTCGCGGGTCTTGCGATGGCCGACGACGGTGGCTCCGGCGACGAGGTAGTTGCCGTTGGTGTGGTCGCCGTGGTGATGGGTGTTGACGAGCGTCGTGACGGGGCCGACGGTGTCGCCGACGGCCGACAGGAGCGCGCGCGTGCGCCGTTCGGTCGCGCATGTGTCGATAAGCACAGCGTGCCCGTCGGCGTCGAGGAAGCCGCAGTTGTTGATGAACCAGGAACCGTCCGGCTGGACGTAGCCGAATGCGCCGTCTGCCAGCTGTTCGACGCTCGCGGCGCCGGGGGATCGATCGATCACGCCGACACTATGCCGCCCGGATCGCCAGCGTGGGGCCCTCCCGGCGCAGCTGTGCCCGTAAGTCTCCGCTTAGTCCGAATGGAGTAGCTGAGATGTCCATGACGCTGGGAATACACTGCTCCGGCAGGGTGACATGCCGGGTGACTGGCGTTCTCGTGCATTTCCTGAAACGCTGCCGGGTGTCATCATCGAACTCCGTTGGGTCGCAGTGGCCTGGGTGGTTCGTAGTTCGCGGTCCGGCGGAAGGCCCGTCGGCAGGAGTGGTCCAGGAGAGCAAGGGGAGATGGCGAGCACCGTCACCTCGCGCCGCAAGCAGCTCGGCAACGAGCTTCGGCATGCTCGAAACGCCGCGAAGATGACGCAGCAGCAAGTCGCCGAGGTACTCGGCTGCACCCAGGGCAAGGTCAACAAGATCGAGTCCGGTGCGGTGGGGGTCAAGCTCGGAGATGTGCGAACCATGCTGAACGCGTTCGGGATCAACGGCGAAGAAGCCGACACTCTGATGAACCTGGCCCGTGCCGCGGCCGGGCAGCGCGGCCATTGGTCGGGCTACCGCTCGGTGGTGCCGCACTGGTTCCGCACCTTCACCGACCTCGAGCCCGCCGCCGCGGAGATTCTCACGTGGCACGGCGAGCGCGTGCCGGGGCCGCTGCAGTCCGAGCACTACATGCTCAAGCAGTTCACCGAGGCGGGAGCCACCGACGTCACGTCGCTGGTGCGCAACCGGCTCGACCGCAAGGCGGTGTTCGACCAGCAGCAGCCGCCGTACTACCGGTTCATCATCAGCGAGGGCGCGCTGCGCCGCGCGCCCGGCGGGTTCGCACCCGCGGTGATGCTGGACCAGGTGGAGCACCTGCTGGCGCTGGACCGGCATCCGCGGGTGTACGTGCACGTGCTGCCGTTCAGCGCGAAGCTCGCCGCGGTGCCCAACGACTTCACGATCATGCGCTTCCCGGACCGCACGCGAGACTTCGTCTACATCGAACACTCCGCGGGCGGGCTGTACCTCGACGACGTGAAGGACTTCAACATCTTCGTGGACTCGTGGGACCGGCTGCGCGGTGCGGCGCTGGAGCGGGGCGAGACGCGGCAGTTCCTCAAGGAGCTGGCGGAAAGCTACCGCTCGCAGATGATGTGACCAGTGCTTCCAGCACGGGCACGGTTTCCTCGGCGGCGGGCAGGGCATTGATCTCCGCCTGTACGCGCCGTGCGGCCTCGCGGTAGCCGGGCTCGGCGAGCACCTTCGCGGCGGCTTGCCGGATTTCGTCCGGAGTGGACGTTTCCGGGTCGAGCGCGAGGCCGACGTTCAGCGTGGTGCAGCGCCGGGCGTTGCCGGGCTGGTCGGCTCCCATCGGGAAGAGCAGCGACGGCAGACCGTGCGAGAGCGCGCCGATCACGCTGCCGGACCCGGCGTGCGACACCATCAAATCGGTGCGCGGCAACAGCTCGGTCTGCGGCACGAACCGTTCCACGCGGACGTGCGGCGGTTGCGGTCCGAACTCGGCGGGGTCGATCTGAGTGCCGACCGTGGCGGTCACTTCGGCGTCCAGCTGGGCAAGCCCGGCGAGGGTGCGCTCGATGAGGTCGCCGGACTCCAGGTTGAAGTTGGTGCCGAGGGTGAAATAGATGCGCGGTTTCTCCGCGGTCTGGCGCGGCGCGACCGGATCCCCTTGGCGGAACGAGAAAGTGCCCGGCGGCAGCGGCGAGCTGGGGTCGCGAAAGGACGGCGGGAGCGGCGAAAGCACCTGGCCGCGGGTCAGCATTTCGAGCTGAGGGTCGTCCGGCAGGCCGTGCGCGGCGCGGGTCTCGGCGAGTGGTTCGGCGATGAGTTCCTTGCGCAGCAACGTTCCCGCCGCGAGCACCAGCACGGTGGCGCACGGCAGCCCCAGCGCTTCGGCGGCGATCGCGGCGGAGAAGTCCACCTCGTCCCGCACGATCAGGTCCGGCCGCCATTCCCGGGCAAGCTCCAGCAGCACCGGCACGTGCTCCCGCGTTGCACGGCGGGCGAACAGTTCCCGGATTTCCCAGTCGTCGCGCGCCGGATCGACCGGCGGCATCGGCTGTCGCGTCGCCTCGATCTCGCGGGGTTCGTTGACCGCGAAGGTGGTGTACCCGGCTTTGGCGAGCGCGGGCACGTGCGAACCGCCGCCGGCGACCGCTACGGTGTGGCCGCGCGCGATGAGCGCTCGCGCGACGGGTGCCATCGGATCGAAGTGGCCGCGTCCGCCGACGAACGAGAAAAGAATGCGCATCCCCCGCAACCTAGTCGCCCGGATGTACCGGAGTCGTGGCATTTTCGGGCGCTACCAGGGGGCGGCGGCGCGCGACCATGGCGAGTGGGCACACTGGTACCCGCACGGAAGGGGAAGCTGATGACTCAGGCACCGGATCCGGAAGCCCCGGAGGGCGTCGACCTCGATCGGCCGAACGCGGCGCGGATCTACGACTGGTTTCTCGGCGGGACCGCGAACTGGGCGATCGACCGCGAGTTCGGCGAGCGGGCGGTCCAGACCTTTCCGATGATCAAGACCCTGGCCAGGGCCGGCCGCGAGTTCCTCGGCCGCGGCGTGCGGTACATGGCCGAACAGGGCATCGACCAGTTCCTCGACATCGGCTCCGGCGTGCCGACGGTCGGCAACGTGCACGAGATCGCCACTTCGGTGAACCCGAATGCGCGCTGTGTGTACGTCGACAACGAACCGGTGGCCGTCGCGCATTCGCAGATCCTGCTGGAACGCGAGGGCGTCGCCGACCGCCACGCGGTGCTCCAGGGCGACCTGCGCAACCCGGCCGACGTCTGGCCGCGCGCCCTCGACACCGGCGTCCTCGACCCGAAGCGCCCGATCGGCCTGATCATGGTCGGGGTCCTGTACTTCATCGGCCGCGACGAGCCCGCGCTGGAGATCGTGCGGAAGTACCTGTCGCTGCTGCCGTCCGGCTCGTACTTCCTGTCCTCGCACCTGACCGACGACGGCGTGCCGACCAACGACGGCGAACGCCGCGACGCGATCCACAAGCAGTACCAGCAGTCGAGCACCCCGTTCCACTACCGCTCGCGGGCGGAGTTCGCGGAGTTCTTCAGCGGGCTGGAGCTGGTGGAGCCGGGCATCTCGTGGGTGTCGAACTGGCACCCGGAAGCGGGCGAATCGAGCGCGGGCGACCGGATGGCGGACGACCCCTCCTTCAGCGGCGGGATTTGCGCTCTGGGCCGCAAGCCCTGACCCACCGCCGCTAGCGCGGTATCGGCCGGGGCGCCTCGATGCGCGTGAAGGACTCCTTGAGGGAATCAGATTCCTTCACGGAGTCCTTCACGGACATCTGCGGGGCCGGAGCTGCGCGGCGTCTTGCCCCGGCCGGTGCTGCGCATCGCGCGCTGGCGAACATCGCGACCGCGAACCCCGCCGAGAGCGCCCCAATGTGGCATTGGGTGCATCTGACGCACCCAATGTGGCGTTGGTTGCGCGGGACGCACCCAATGTGGCGTTGGGGCGCTCCGACCTTGCTCCCCGCCGTACTGCAGGCGCGGCCGTGCCTGCAGTCGGTGCGGGCGTTGCCCGGTGCACCCACTGCGGCCGTGCGCCCGGTACGGCAGGAGCGCCAAGTCGCGGACATGGTCTAGACCCCCGGTGGTCTGGACCTCCGCGAACCCTTCCCCGGACACGAAAACGCTCCCCGGGCGATGCGGTTCCGGGGAGCGTGGACGATGCGGGCGGCGGCGGTTCAGCCGAGCCCGTGAAGCAGTGGTACTCGTGTCTCGCGACGGTGGTGGGTGGCGTGGACGTGGTCCGCTTGCCGCGGCGCCGGTACTTCGATCTCGGTGTCCACGACCATCGGGCTGCGCAGCGGGGCCTGGATCAGGCTGAACCCGAACCGGTTGCGCAATTCGTGATTGATCCCACGTCGGCCGCGAGTGTGTTCGTCCTCACGGCGGAAAAGCGTGGTTAGCCGGACGGCCATGGGATCACACCCCCAGTTCTGATGACGGGAACCGGCGCGGGTCGGCGCCGGCCGGATCGGGGTAGTACGCGCCCGGCAGGTCAACGCCGGGCAACAGGGAAACCGCTCCGTTGCGGTGTCTCCGCAGGGTCGTCGCAGCACCTGGACCAGCGCCGATTCCGGGGAGACCGGCGGATCGGCTCCGTGCCGGGCCGAACGGGTCGGCTCGCATCCGCACTCCTCCCGATATCTCGCGGCTGTTCCGCCGCCCGGGCCGGGTGCCCGGGCCGGTGCCTTCGGTGTTGGGCTGAATGTCGCAAGCCATTCACCCACCACTGACGCCCCGATCGCTGCGATTAATCCTACTCCTGGAATAATCTTCATGTCGAGATCGGGTCGAGTTGATCACCCGCTTGGCCCTGCGGTTTGCTCCGTAGTGACGCAAAGAAGCCGGGGACGCGTGAGAAGTTCGCGCGCCCTGCACAAGGCTCGGAGGTGGACGACCCATGGCGGATTATCCGTCGCCCCAGGATTACGACCCGGACACGGCGGAGTCGCTGTTCGAGGCCGCGGCCTGGGCGAAGTCGTTCGCCAGCGAGCCAAACGGCGGCAACTGTGTCGAGGTCAACCTCTCCCGTCCCGGCCTGATCGGGGTTCGTGACACGAAGCTCGCGACGAGCCCGGTGCTCGTCTTCGACCGTGGCGAGTGGGACGCCTTCCTCGACGCGGTCAAGGCTGGTCAGTTCGACCTGCCACCGAGCGAGTAGTCCACCACGGCAATGTCTCGACGGGGTGCGATTCGCAAACAGTCACTCGATCGGGTGGAGTGCGGATCGGCTCTGGTCACCGTGGGTGCCGGGAGTTGTGGGCTGAATGTCGGTTTGGCGAGGGTCGCCGGCTGAGTAGGTTGAGCGGCCCGACCTCGCGGAGCGCGCCATGACCCCACTCCACTACCTCCCCGCCGTCGAAGCACTACGCCTCTTCCGGACCCGGCAGCTGTCGCCGGTGGAGTTGATGCGCGCGGTCGTGGAGCGGGCGGAGCAGGTCGAGCCGGATGTCAACGCGTTCGCCGAGCAGATGTTCGACCAGGCACTGCGGGCCGCGGCCGTCGCGGAGAAGCAGTACGCGCCGGGCGGCCGTCCGAGACCGCTCGAAGGACTGCCCGTCGCGGCGAAGGAAGAACAGCCGCTGGCTGGCTACCCGGTCACTGATGGCACCCTCCTGCGCCCGCCTCGGCTGGCGCAGGAGACCGCGATCGGACTCGGTCGGATCCAGGTGGCTGGCGGGATTCTGCACGCTCGCACGACGACGTCCGAGTTCTGCTGCATGCCGCTGTCCCATACGCGACGCTGGGGGATCACGCGCAATCCGTGGAACCTCCAGGCCGCGGCGGGCGGCTCGTCCGGCGGTTCAGGCGCGGCGCTGGCGGCCGGCACCGCGCCGCTCGCCACCGGATCGGACATCGGCGGTTCGCTGCGCGCGCCCGCGTCCTTCACCGGCGTCGTGGGGTTCAAACCGCCGCACGGCCGCAACCCGGTCCTCCCGCCCGCCGGGCTCGACACCTACTACCACCACGGCCCGATGGCCCGGACTGTCGCCGACTGCGCGCTCC
Source organism: Amycolatopsis sp. WGS_07 (assembly GCF_045278895.1). Taxonomy (NCBI): domain Bacteria; kingdom Bacillati; phylum Actinomycetota; class Actinomycetes; order Pseudonocardiales; family Pseudonocardiaceae; genus Amycolatopsis; species Amycolatopsis sp. WGS_07. The sequence continues at coordinate 3,347,844 of NZ_CP136053.1, forward strand.
TGCAGAACGTCCTCGCCGGGGAGGACCCGCGCGACCCGCACTCACGGCTCCCACCGGCGACCCTGACGGCAGGAGACGTGCGCGGCCTCCGCGTCGCGTGCTGTCCGGTGCCCGGCGATTTCCCGGTCGACCCGGAGGTCGCCGCCAACACCCGCGCCGTCGCGAAAGCACTGACGTCCGCCGGTGCGGTGGTGACCGAGATCGAGATCGACTGGACGCTCGACATGGTCAAACAGGCCTTGTGGGCGCATTTCGGGACCGGTTTGGCCGCCGAGGTCTTGGAGCTGGACCGGCGCAACCCTGGCGTGATCACCCCGTACTGCCAGGCCTTCGCGCGCAAGGGCGTCGAGAACATTGTGGACGCTGAGACTGGCGCCGCAGTCGAGGCTGCGATCCGCGAACGCCTCGACGCGGTGTTCGACCAGTTCGACGCGCTCATCGTGCCGACAGTCGGTGCCACTGCTTTCGCTGCTGGAGAGGACTACCTCACTGAGCAAGTCGTGGTCAACGGCGTTGCGCTGGAACACTTTTCGGACGCCTCGCTCACTCCGGCATTCAACGTCGGCAGCGAACATCCGGTCCTCGCCGTGCCGTCCGGCTGGGCTGGAAACGGCGTGCCGACCGGTGTCCAGGTCGTGGCGGGCAGGTACGACGACGGCACGGCTTTCCGGGTCGGCGCGGCGATCGAGCAGACCGTCGGTGCTGGGTTCGCGCGGATCCCGTTAACTGGCCAGGAATTCCCGCAGATGCGCCACGACTTGTGAGGGCTGTTCCTCGGGCAGGAAGTGTCCGCAGTCTTCGAGGCCGATGCCGGTCACGTGGTCCGCGTAGTCGCGCCAGATGTCCAATGTGGGCAGACTGCCGAGCAAACCGGCCTTGCCCCACATCGCGAGGACCGGCTGGGTGAGGCGTTTTCCGGCGGCGTAATCGGCGTCGTCCAGGTCCGCGTCGTCGGGGAATGAGGCGCGGTAGTCGTCGAAACCGGCTCGAAGTGCGCCGGGCGCTTCGAAGGCGCGGACGTACTCGGCGACGTCCTCTGGCGGCAGGCCGTGCCGTTGGAAAGTCCAGCGTTCGAAGAAGTAGCCGAGATACGCGGCGATGTTCTGTCCCGCCAGCAGCTCCGGCAGGTCTGGTTGCAGGTGGAAAAGCCAGTGCCAGTACGCCTTTCCAAGGTCGCGGTCAAGCCGTCGCCACATCTCGCGGGTCGGCGCGATGTCCAGCACCGCCAGCCGTTCCACCTGGTCCGGACGGTCAAGTGCCCACCGATGCGCGACCCGCCCGCCGCGATCGTGCCCGGCGACCGCCACCCGGTCGAACCCGAGCTGCTCGGCCAGCTTCGCGACGTCGCTGGCCATCGTGCGCTTGTCATAGCCGGTGCGGGGCTTGTCGGTGCGCCCGTATCCACGCAGGTCAGGAGCGATCACGGTGTGCGTCTCGGCCAGCGGCCCGGCGACGCGATGCCAGCAGTGCGACGTCTGCGGCCACCCGTGCAAGAGGAACAACGGCGGCCCGTCCCCGCCGCGGAGGTAATGCATGCGCAGATCGCCGACTTGAGCCATGGCTGCTTCTAACCGGTTCATAGGGTTAGACGGTAGCCCGGGTTCTCACCGGTTTCAATGGTTAGAATGAGCGGCATGGATTGGGTGTTCGACGCCGGGCGTCCGTGTCTGCACCTGGTGAACACGCTGCGCTCCCGACATCTCCCCGAGGGCATCGAGTTGCTCACCAGCCCGGACGCGCTCGCGGAATGGCTTGAGCGGGCAGGGTTCGGCCGCCTGCGGGTGAGCGCTGCCCAGCTGGCGTCGGCGCAGGAACTACGCGAGGCGGTGAACCGGCTGCTGACCGCGACACCGCTGGTCGCGGATGTCCGCCTGGTCAACGACACGCTCGCGGCCGCGCCGAAACCCGCCCGGCTGCTGTTGAAGGACGGCGTGCTCCAGCGAGAAGTGCCCGCCCCGGAGGACCCAGTGGCGACCGCATTCGCCGTACTGGCCGCCGACGCGGTCGACCTCGCCACCGGCACGGAAGACATCCGAATCTGCGCGGCAGACGACTGCGGTTTGCGGTTTGTCGACACATCGCCACGCCGGACGCGGCAATGGTGCTCAATGTCCCGCTGCGGCAACCGAGCGAAGGCGCGGGCGCACTACGAGCGTACGAAGAACCGGTAAGCCCACGGGTGCGCGCGCAGCCATACGTTCAGGTTGCCGATCGCTCGCATGTGGACAGTGCGCAGTGACGGGGGAATCAGGGTGCCGAGAATTCTTGTCGCCCGGCAGAAGCGGGCGAACTTGCGCGCGTCCTCGTCTGTCCATTGCAGACCGAGTCGGTCACGCAGCTCGGGCGGGAGTGTTGCGCGGATGAGGAACATCTGTGTGCTTGAGTGTCCCTTTTGGAGTCTTGACCACCGGCGGTCCGACATTCGGGAGAACGGCTTCCGTACCGTGTGGATGGTCTCGAACAAGGTGCTGATCGTTTCGTTCGGACCGAACCCGGCGATCATCTCCTGGTAGTACCGCTCGAATTCCGGCCAGGTCGGCGGCAAATCCCGCTCGCGGACGCCGAGGATCCGGCCGATGCCGCACATCTGCGCGTAGTACTCGTTTAGCTCCGAAGTGGACATCGGGTGGCCGAAGAACCGTTGCGCGTCAACGGGTGCCATCACCAGTGTCGCGTGTACCCACGCGTACGCGCCGGGGTCGAGCGCGCTGTATCGGCGGCCGTCGGTTGTGCCGGTGAAGGTGCGGTGCAGTTTCCGCAGCCGTTCGGCCTCGGCCTGTGCGCCTTTCGTCCCGCCGTACACATAAATCGACAGCGAAGCGCCGGTGCGCATCAACCGTGTCCACGGATCCTCGCGGTAGTCCGAATGGTCGCGCACTCCGGCCGCGACGACCGGATGTGCGACCTGCAGCACGAGCACCTGCCCGGCCAGCAGCAGGTCGCGGAAGTCGCCGAAGTACCGCCATGCCGCGGTGCCGCGCACGATCGGCGGGGCCAATTCAGCCTCGCGCGCCATGCAGCAGCATCATCAACGGCTCGGCAGCCGGAACGTCCGTGCCGGTCGCGAGGCGGCGTAACTGCAGTCCGGCGATCAGCGCGACCACCGGTCCGGCCACCCGCTCCGGGTCTGGCAGGCCGAGTGCGGTGAGGATCGTGATCGCCAATTCGTCATACGCCGCAAAGCATTTCGCCGAAGCCTCGTGCAGGCCGGGATCCCGCGCGGCTTGCAGGTACAGCTCGTGCGGCGCGAGTTCGTCCGTCCCGAATGGCAGCTGCTTGATCACGTGCTCGACTACGGTCGCCGCTTCTTCGAGGCTGAGCCCTTGCGCTTGGTACGCCTCGACGATCCCCGCCAGCTTCGCCGTTTCCTCCTCGGCGAACAGCAGCATCGCCTCGCGCAACAGTTCGGTCTGGCTCGGGAAGTGATACGTCAGCGTGCCGAGCGAGACCCCGGCCGCGGCGACGATGCGTCGGTTGGTGAGCCCGCCGACGCCCTGCTCGCCGACCACCTTCAGGGTGGCGCGAAGGATCGCGTCGCGCGTGCTCACCACCCCGGCTCGGGACGTCGATCCGGCCACCGCAGTACCTCTTCCAGTTGCGCGGCAACGGAAATCAGCCGCTCCTCGGAATGCGACGGGCCGAGCAGCTGGGCGCCGAGCGGCAACCCGTCCGCGGTCAGGCCGGCGGGCACGTTCACCCCGGGCCAGCCCAGCACGTTCCACGGCCAAGCGTACGGGCACGCGGCGATCATCGTCTGATCGGTCTGCCAGCCGGAAAGCCCGTCGAAGGACCCGATCGCGGGCGGTGGGGTGGCGGTGGTCGGGGTGAGCAGGACGTCGATGTCGCCGAACATCGCGCCGATCCGGCGGCGCAGCACGGGTTCGAGCGCGCGGGCGAGTTTCAGCGCGGGACCGGCGAGCAGGCCGCCTTGCTGGGCGTTGCTGCGCGTGCGCGGGTCGAGCGCGGACGGCTCCGGCACCCGGCGGGCCCAATCGCGCACGCCGGTGAGCGACCGCGGCAGGAAGGTGAGGCCGATCAGGCCGTACCCGGGTTCGACCGGCACGATCTCGTGCCCGAGCCCGGCGAGCGTCTCGGCGGTGTCGCGCACTGCGGCTTCGACGACCGGGTCGAGCTTCGTTTTGGTGGCAGTAAAGGGAATCCGGGTGGAGAGACCGATCCTCAGCCGTCCCGGCTCCCGCCGTGCGGCGGTCTGGAACGACGTGCCAGTGCCCGCGGTGACGTCCAGCAGCGTGGCCGCGTCGGCGACCGTCCGGGCCAGCGGGCCGAGCACGGTGAGGCCGTGGAACAGTTCGCCGTCGGTCGGAATCCGGCCGCGCTGGGTTTTGATCCCGACAAGCCCGGTCCACGCCGCCGGGATGCGCACCGAACCCGCCCCGTCCGACCCGAGCGCGGCGGCCACGATCCCGGCCGCCACCGCCGCGGCCGAACCGCCGGACGACCCGCCCGGCGTGTGCGCGGGCTGCCACGGATTGCGCGTCGCGCCGAACGCCGTGCCCTCGGTGAACGGCCATTGGCCCAGCTCAGGAGTGTTGGTCTTGCCGATGATCACCGCGCCGGCTTGCTTGAGATTCGCCACCGCCGGCGCGTCCGCCGTCGCCGCCGGGAACTCGCCAGGACACCCGAATGCGGTGGGCAGGCCAGCGAGGTCGACGTCGTCCTTGATCGCGACCGGCACCCCGAGCAACGGTGCGCGGTCCCCGTTGGCACGGCGCTGATCAGCCGCGGCCGCCTCGGCGAGCGCGGCTTCGTCACGCAGCACGCGAAACGCATTGAGCACCGGCTGGCTCGCGTGCGCCCGCTTGAGCGCGAGTTCGGTCAGCTGCACGGCCGTGACCTCGCCAGCCTCGAGCGCGGCGGCCTGGTCGGCGAGGGACGTGAACTCGGTCATCGCGGAAGGCATCAGCGGCTCCCCTCTCGTTCGCTCGAACGAACGTATCACGGGTGATGCCGGGAAAGCACCCCTGACCTCGGTCGCCGAAGTTCGGCATGCTGGTTGTTGTGATCGACGACTTCGCGAAGGAGTACCTCCACAACGACCTGCGCGAGGTCCGCGAGACGATGCTCCGGAAGCTCGACGGGTTGCCGGAATACGCCATTCGCCGCCCGCTGACCTCGACCGGAACCAACCTTCTCGGCCTGGTGAAACACCTGACGGTGGCGGAGGCTCGCTACTTCGGCGAGGTCTTCGGCCGCCCGTGCCCCGAACCCGTTCCAAGGTGGGACGACCTCGAACAGCGCGGTACCGACTTCTGGGCGACAGAGCACGAAACCCGCGAGGAAATCACCAGCCGCTACCGGCGCGTGTGCGAGCACTCCGACGCGACAATCGCCGCGCTCGCCGTCGACGCGCCTGGCCACGTGCCGTGGTGGCCACGTCCGGATGTGCTGCTGTTCAACGTTCTTGTCCACATGTTGACCGAGACCAGCCGCCACGCCGGGCACGCCGACATCCTGCGCGAACAGCTGGACGGCGCTGTCGAAATGGACTTGGCCGCCATGGCCCGGCGAGGGCTGGACGCCGCCTTCTGGCAGCGCCGGTGCGCTGAAATCGAGCGGGCAGCCAGGGCCGCGGACTCGGCCACAGCTTGAGAAAGCCACCTAAACTGCACGTCATCAGCCCGGCCAGCGCACGGAGGATCGATGACGTTCGACTTCGCCCGGTTCCCCGCCTTCGACGGCTTTCCACGCGCCGGTCTCCACCACGGACCCACCCCGCTCGTCCCGGCGCCGCGGCTTGGCGAAGCGCTCGGCATCCCCCGGCTGCTTCTGAAGCGCGACGACGTCCATCCGCTCGGCGTCGGCGGCAACAAGCTGCGCAAACTCGACTTCCACCTCGGCGCGGCGCTCGCCGAGGGGGCCGACACCGTGATCACCTTCGGTGCGGTGCAGACCAACCACGGCCGTCAGACCGCGGCAGCGTGCGCGCGGCTTGGGTTGCGGTGCGAGCTGGTGTTGGTCGCCGAAGTGCCGCGGTCGGGCGAGGCGTATGAGCGGTCCGGCAACGTCCTGCTTGACGTGCTCTTCGACGCGCGCGTCCACATCTGCGCGTCCGATACAGAAGCGACGGAGACGTACGAGCGACTGCTCGCTGAAGCAGAGGCCGAGGGGCGGAAAGTTAGGTCGGTCCCAGTTGGTGGGTCCGACCCACTCGGCGTTCTCGGCTATGTGGATGCCGCCCGAGAGCTGGCGGAGCAGCTGGAACAGGTGGGCCTGGAGCGCGCCCGCGTCGTCGCTCCGCACGCCAGCGGGGCCACGGCGGCTGGATTGGCGCTCGGCACGGAGTTGCTCGGCTCGCTGGACCTGGACATCGCCTGCGTCAGCCATCCGCTCAACGAGGCTGTGGACAACCTGTCCTCCCTGACCGCCGGGGCCGCGCAACTGCTTGGGTTCGACCCACCGAAGCTGGAGCACGTGTGGCTGAACGACACGACGATCGGCGAGGGCTATGGCATTCCGGCGTCGGGGACCTGGGAGGCGATCCGGCTGTTCGGGCGCACCGAGGGCGTGGTGCTCGACCCGGTCTACACCGGAAAAGCCGCCGCCGCCCTGGTGGAATGGGCGGCGGCGGGGCGGTATTCGCCGGAGGAGACCGTCGTGTTCGTGCACACCGGCGGGCTTCCCGGATTGTTCGGCTACGCGCCCGAGTTCATGGCCGGGGCGCGGACGTAACCAGCACCGCGGCGCGAGCGGTCTCGGTCCGCACGGCGATGCGGAGCAGGACCAGCAGCAGGGCGACGTTCGCGATCAGCGTGAGCCGTTGCGTCGCGCCGACCGGCAGCACCTCGGTGAGGACGTGGAACGGCTGCACGCCTGCCTCGTCGAGACGGACGAACAGGAAGCTCAGCGCGAACAGCCCGACCGCGGCGAGGCCGAACTTCAGCCAGCGCACCACGAACGCGCGCTCCGCCGTGCCGCGCAACGGTTCCAGCAGCGTAATCGCCGCGCCGGGCAGGCTCGCGAACGCGACCAGGCACGAGTAGAGGTGGATGTCGCCGCTGAGCTGATTCGGGTTTTGCGGGTAACTGGCCGGAAAAATCGCCGCGACGGCCAGTCCGAGTGCCCACAGCATGAGCAAAGCCTTGGTGCTGAACGTCATCGGCACGCCACCGGCGATCAGCGCGCCGAGCACCGCGAGAGAACCGACGGCTACCGACAGCACGCTCGCCCCGAGCATGCCTTCCCCACGGTCGGTGATCGTGTAGCTCGAAAGCGTGTCGTAGATCGGGTCGTGCGAGCTGATGATGTGCAGCACGGTGATCGTGAACAGCCCCCAGGCGATCGCAGCGAGTGCGGTCAGGCGCCAGCCCCGGACGCCTCGTGAGTTCCCCATACCGCAAGCCTGTCGGCTCCGCGGCGTTTCGTGATCAGGGAAAACCCCTGATTCAGCCCCTACTTCGCGAACTCGGCGAGGACGAGCACCTGGTCGTCATGCCGTTTGGCGCGCGGCCAGCGGACCGCGTGCGGATCGTCGTTCTCCGCCGCGCGCACCGCGTCCAGCACTGCTTCGGGGCCCTTGTTTTTGGCTAGCTGCAGTACTTCCGGCCAGTCGAAGAGCCCGTACTCGTCCACTCCGATCGCGACGCCGTCGGTGGCGATGAGGATGGCGTCGACGTCCGCGCGGGGCCAGCTGCGGCGTACTGCTTTATGGGCGGCAGCCGGGTCGGCTTCGGCGACCCAGAAGCCGTCCGCGGCATTGCGTCTCCGTCGGACGTCCGCGCCGGTTTGGAGGAGACCGCCGTCACGTAAGGACATCAGCCGATCATCGGAGACGACGTCGGTGCCGAACCGTCCAAACGCGACAACTGGGCTGTCGGCTAGGACGAGGGCTTCTACTTCCGATTCGTCCCAGCGGACTACGGACACCGTGCTGGAGGGGGAGTTGCCTGGTTCCAGGCCGTGTTCTTGGGCTACGGCGGTGATCGCGTTGGCCAGGGCGATGCCGGGGTCTGCCTGTGGGTGGGTGCGCAGTTCGCTGGCGAGCTGGTCGCGGAGCAGGCCCGCGTACCAGCCGCCGGGCGGGAGGTCGGGGCTCGGGGAGGTGGCGCCGTCCAGGACCAGGATGGCGTGGTCCAGGAGGGCGACGTGATCTTCGGTTGGGCGGGGATGGCCGTCGGAACCGACTCCGGCTCGCTCGGCGGTCGAAATCTCTGGCACTTCCCGACTGTAGCTCGCATGTCGTCGGTTGCCGCTGAAGTCCGTGAGGGGAACCCCGAGGGAATCAGAGTCCGTGAAGGTGGCCCTCACGGACCCTCATGTCAACCAGAGTTGACAGCTGTGCCGGTGTCAACCTAGATTGACATCATGACGGAAGCGACGGATCTAGCCGCCCGCGCCGGTGATCAGGATCCCCGGGTGGGGCTTCGGGCGGTGGCGGCGTTGCGGCGGTTGCTGGAGCAGTTGGAGGCGGTGCAGGTGCGCAGCGCTCGCTTGCACGGCTGGTCTTGGCAGGACATCGCGGCTGAGCTGGGGGTTAGCCGGCAGGCCGTACACAAGAAGTACGGGAGGCATTGATGTTCGAGAAGTTCACCAGAGACGCCCGGATGGCGGTGGTCGAGGCGCAGGCGGCGGCGCGGGACGCGGGGGCGCACGAGATCTCCGCGCAAGCCGTTTTCGCTGGGCTGGCGCGGATCGAGGACGGGGAGGCGGTGCGGTTGCTGCAAACCCTCGGCGTGTCCCGCGACGAGGTCTTCGCCGAGTTGGCCCGGGTTCGCCGCCGGGGTGGGATCAGTGACGCCGATGCCGAGGCGCTCACCGAGTTCGGCATCGACGTCGACCAGATCGTCGAGCGGATCGAGCAGGCGCACGGGCCGGGCGCGCTTGCTGAGGCGGGCAGGCGCACTCGGCGCAACCACTTGCCGTTCACCGAGGACGCCAAGAACGCGCTGCAGATGAGCCTGCGAGAGGCGCAGGACCTCGGCGACAAACACCTCGGCCAGGAGCATTTGCTGCTCGCGCTGGTCAAACAGCGCGGTCCGGTGGCCGATTTCCTCGCGGCGCGCGGGATCGACTATCCGGCGGTCCGCCAGGCCGTTGGCAAGCGCTAATGCTGTTCCTGCTCGTGCGCCCCGGTCCGCCAAGTGACCAGGGGCAGCAGTGCCTGGGTCAGCGGGCCGATGCTGAGTGCGTACAACACCGTTCCGACGCCGACCGAGCCGCCGAGCAGCCAGCCCGCGGCGAGCACGAGCACCTCGATGCCGGTCCGGACCAGGCGCACGGACCAGCCGGTGCGGGCGTGCAGGCCGGTCATCAGACCGTCGCGCGGGCCGGGGCCGAGGCGGGTGCCGACGTAGACCGCGGTCGCGACGGCGTTCAGCACCACGCCGCCGACCAGCATCAGGATCTGCCAGACGAGCACGTGCTGCTCCGGCAGCACGGCGCGCACCGCGTCGACGGCCACCGCGATCACCGCGATGTTCGCGACGGTGCCGATGCCCGGCCGCTGCCGTAGCGGAATCCACAGCAGCAGCACGAACACCGCCACGACGGCGCTGATCGTGCCGAACGTCAGCCCGGTGAGCTTGGTCAGGCCGTCGTTCAGCACGTCCCACGGGTCGAGGCCGAGGCGGGCGCGGGTGAGCATGGCCATGCTCGCGCCGTAGAGGGCGAGGCCGGCGATCAGCTGGGCGCCCCGGCGCGCGGGGGACTGGCGGATGCTGAGCGGACTGAGGTCGATAGTTGCCACTTCTCCACTATTGGCGACCACTGGCCTGATAAGCCATGGCCAATGCGTGATAATTGGCCTTATGGAACCTCTGGGCGGCCGCATCTCGGGACGGAGATTGGCCACATTGCTGGGGGAATGGCGGCAACGTGGGTCCCGACAGGGTGCGGCCGACCTCGCCGCGGCGGTCGAGCTGCACGTGCTCGACGGGCAGTTGCCGATCGGCACCCGGCTGCCCGCCGAGCGCGAACTCGCCGACGCGCTCGGGGTCAGCCGCACCCTCATCGGTGCGGCACTCGACCGGCTCCGCGCGGACGGCCTCGTCGCCAGCCGTCGCGGAGCCGGTTCGTGGGTAGCCGGCGTCGGGAACCGTGACGACGCCGAGGCCGCCCGCGACGATCTCCTCGACCTCGCGCGAGCCGCCCCACCAGCGGTGCCGGGGCTGATGGCCGCGTTCGACACGGCGCGGCGCGACCTGGTCGAGTACGCCAGCGGCAACGGCTACCTCACCGGCGGTCTGCCGAGGCTGCGCGAGCGGATCGCCGAGCGCTACACCGCGCGCGGCCTGCCGACCTCGCCGGACCAGGTGCTGGTGACGTCCGGCGCGTACTCCGCTTTCGTGCTGTGCCTGCGGATGCTGACCGGGCCGGGCGACCGCGTCCTGCTCGAACAGCCGACGTATCCGAACGCGATCGACGCCGTCCGCGCGACGCACGCGCTGCCGGTGCCGGTCGCGCTCGATCCGGTGCACGGCTGGGATCTGCCCGGGATCGAGGCCGCGCTGCGCCAGGCCGCGCCCCGGTTCGGCTACCTCGTCGTGGACTTCCAGAACCCGACCGGCCTGCGCCTCGACGCGGCGGGCCGGGAGCGGCTCGGCGGGCTGCTCGCCCGGTCGCGGACGCCGGTCGTGGTCGACGAATCGTTGGTGGAACTGGATTACGAGGGCGATCCGGTGGACGGTCCGCCGCCGCTGGCCGCGTTCGGCGGGGATCTGGTGCTGAGCGTCGGGTCGGCGGCGAAATCGCAGTGGGGCGGGCTGCGGCTGGGCTGGATCCGGGCGTCGACGGATTTGCTGGACCGCCTGCAGTCGCCGCGGTTCGCGGTCGATCTCGGCGCGCCGGTGTTCGATCAGCTGGTGCTGGCGGCGTTGCTGGAACCGGAGGGATACGAGGTGCTCGCCCGGCGGCGGACGGAATTCCGGGAACAGCGGGACATCACGATCGCGGCGCTGCGAAAGTACTGTCCAGAGTGGACATTCGAGGTGCCGGCGGGCGGATTGTCGTTGTGGTGCCGGTTGCCGGAGCCGATGAGCACGCGGCTGGCGGTGTCGGCGGCGACTCGCGGGGTGCAGCTGGCACCGGGTTCGAGGTTCGGCGTGCACGGCGGATTGGAACGCTGGCTGCGGCTTCCGTTCGGATTGCCGCGCGAGCAGTTGCCGGAGGCGGTGCGCCGGGTCAGCGTGGCGGCGGCTTCGGTGCGCGGCTGCGCGGATGTGCCCGCGGAGCGAATTCCGGTGACGTAGCGCGGCCCTGAAACGTGAACAGCCGGTGCACCGGACGGGTTCCAGCCACTCCAGGGAGGGTGGCGGTCGTCCGTCCGGCGCACCGGCCGATCGTCCGAGGCGCTTCCCGGCACAGCCCCTCGAAGTGCCGGGAAGCGCCCTCGGTTCAGGCGAGCTTCGGTTGGCGCAGGCTCTCGCTCGGCGCGGTGAGCGAAAACCTCCGGAGCACGCCCGTGATGGGTCCCGGCGCCGCGGGGGCAGCGCGGCGCCGGGACCAGGACCCGATCCGGCCGGGCGCGGTCGGCCGGTCGGGAAGCGCGGTCATGGTTCAGCCCCTTGATCGAAGTAACGCTGGTGCGAAGGGGTGAGCCCGGCGCGGCGAACGGGCGCGCGCGATCAAGAAGTTGATCTTGAGATGGACGTGGCTCTCCCCGGGTAACCGGTCGGGCGGTCAGTCCGGGGAGGTGGTCGGCAGGGCGGCATCCCTGCCCGCGCCGGCGACCTCGTGGTCGCGGCTGACGCCGATGAGCTTGAGCTGAGTGGCGGTGACGCCGTCGCTGGCCAGCGCGAACAGCTGGCGCAGGCCGCCGGAACCGTCGTGTCCCGGTGAGACAGTCGACGCGGGCGCGGCAGGCGCGGCCGGTGCCGAGGGAAGTCCTTCGCCACCGCCGCTGCCGCCGCCTCCGGCCTGGCTGCGTTGCTTGACCGGCGGCGCGGGCTGGGTTTCGTGTGCGGGCGCGGGCTGTCCAGTGAGGACACGCGCGGGCACCGGGTGCACGACGGGCGCTTGCTTGCTGACCTTCACGGCCACCGGTGCCGCGGGTTCCTTCACCAGCTTGGCTGGCGGAGCGGAAACGCTGACCGACCCGCTGGCGACCGGGGCTGGCTCGACCGTGGCGGACGGCGGCACGACGACCCGGACCGGTGCCGTGTCGATCACGGTGTCGACCGACGTGACGGTGGTGTGCAGGGTCGTGTCGACGGTGTCGTCGACGGTTCCGAGGATGCCGTCGAGGAGTCCGGGCTGGTCGGTTTCGGGGCCGCCGAGGAGGCCGCCGAGAAGACCCTGGCCGGAATCGCGGTCGGAGCCGCCGAGAAGGCCGTCGAGGAGCCCGTGCTGGGGTTCGGAGCTGCTGGTGGCCTCGGGGTCTCTCACCGGAGCGTGGTGCTTTGCCTTGCTCTTCGGCTTGGCGTGCTTGACGGGCTCGGGTGCCTTGGCGGTTTTGGCCGTCGGCGGGGAAACGGCGGGCTTCGGGCGGCTGTCGGTGGAGTCGCTTCCGGACAGCGTGCCCGGCCGGAAGCTCACCTCTGGCCGGAAGTCGCTGGCGGAGAACTGGAACCGGTGCGCGTGTTTCGCGCGGGTGGCCGACCCGGGCATGGCCCAGGTGAGCGTGCCGGACGTGGCTGTTCCGGCGTACCGGTGCTCTGGTTCGGGATCGTGCGCCGAAGCGGTGGGGCGGTCGACCTGGTCGTCCGTCGCGGCGTTCGCCTGCGACAACGCCGCGCCGAGCAGCCATCCGGCCAGCGTGAGCCCGCCGGCGACGGCGATTCGCGCGGCCGGCCGGGCGATCGGCGCCGCCCAGGCCCGGGGCCGCCGTCGCGCGCCCGCGCGCGTGCGGGACTTTGGCTTAGCGCGGTCGACCATCCCGAGGAGCGCTGACGTCGCGGGTGGACTGGTGCTCGCGCCGACGGACGCGGAAGGTGCGAGGCCGCGCGGGGTCGCCATGCCGGTCATGCCACCACCACCGTCCGCGCCTGAAGCTCGTGCGGCCCACCGCACGAGACTGATCTTGCTGGGGCTCTCTTCCGGCCAGGTCGCAGGTCCCCCGGGGCTGCCCTCTTTCTAGCACCGGACGCGAGTCTTTCATCTCTCCCGCGCTCGATCCACCCCGTAAGGCGGAACGTCCGCACCGGCTCTGGTGTCCGATCGGCCTTAGTCGATCACCCTGAGTGGCGCGAATCGGGTCCGGATGCGGCCATCCGGGCGGCCTGTCGCCAGGGCGAATTTGGGCGTTGCCCCGACGTTTCGGCTGCTGAGCCACTCTCGGTGGCCCTGTTCCCGCAGCACCGAACCGTGCCGAACCCGAGGCCGGGCCGCAGTCGTCAGACGAGTTTCCGCAGGCGGTCGACGGCCTCGTCGATCACCTCGTTGCGCTTGCAGAACGCGAACCTCAGCAAATGTTTCCACTCGTCCGGGTGATCCGTGAACACCTTGACGGGTACCGCCGCGACTCCGGCGCGTTCCGGCAGCGTCCAGGCGAGTTCGGCGGCGTCGGCGAAGCCGAGCGGACGCACGTCAGCCGTCACGAAGTAGGTCCCCGCACTCGGCCGGACCGCGAATCCCGCATCAGCAAGGCCAGCCGACAGCCGATCGCGCTTCTCCTGCAGGCTCGCGCGGAGGTTTTCGACCCAGTCCAATTCGTTATCGAGCGCGTACGCGACGGCCGGCTGCAACGGTCCGCCGGAGACGAAGGTGATGAACTGCTTCGCCGCCTTCACCGCGGAGACCAGCTCCGGCGTCGAGCAGATCCAGCCGATCTTCCAGCCGGTGCAGTTGAAGGTCTTGCCCGCGCTCGAAATCGCGACGGTCCGCTCGCGCATGCCGGGGAACGACGCGAGCGGAAGGTGCTCGGCGCCGTCGAAGACGAGGTGTTCGTAGACCTCGTCGGTGACCGCGATGAGGTCGTGTTCGACGCACAGCCGCGCGACTTCTTCCAGCTGCGCGCGCGAAAACACCGTGCCGGTGGGGTTGTGCGGCGAATTCAGCAGCACCGCGCGAGTGTTCGGGGTGATCGCGTCGCGGAAGGCGTCGAGGTCGAGTTCGAGCTGGCCGCCCTCGGTTTCGACGAGCCCGATCACACGCCGCTGCGCACCGGACATGGCGACCGCCGCGGCGTACGAGTCGTAGTACGGCTCGACCACGATCACCTCGTCGCCGGACTCGGTCAGCGCGATCAGCGTCGCCGCGATGGCTTCGGTCGCACCCGCGGTGACCAGGATCTCGGTGTCCGGGTCGTAGGTGGAGCCGTAGCGCTGGCGGTGCCGGCTGATCGCGGCGCGCAGCTCCGGGCGGCCCGGCCCCGGCGGGTACTGGTTGTCGCCGCCGAACAGCGAGTTCTTCGCCGTTTCGAGCATGCCGGCGGGCCCGTCGGTGTCCGGGAAACCCTGGCCGAGGTTGACCGCGTCGTGCCGGACGGCGAGCGCGGTCATCTCCGCGAAAACCGTCGAGGTGAACGGGCGGAGGCGGGGGACGAGAGCTGGTTCACGCACGAGAACGCATCCTCACGGACAATGGCGGTGTGGAGCAACTCACCCCTGCCAAGGTCACGCCCGCGGATCCGCCCGGCGGGACCGCCGGCGAAGAGGCGAAACGGCGCGGCCTGCGCAAGATGAAACTGGTCGCGCTGTCCTTCCTGCTCGGCGCGACGGTCGTGTTCCTGCTGACGAGCTGGGCGGAGTCGGCGGGCTGGGGCGGCTGGGTCGGCTACGTGCGCGCCGCGGCCGAGGCGGGCATGGTCGGCGCGCTCGCGGACTGGTTCGCGGTGACCGCGCTGTTCCGGCATCCGCTCGGCCTGCGGATCCCGCACACCGCGATCATCCCGAACAAGAAGGACCAGCTCGGCAACAGCCTCGGCGAGTTCGTCGGCTCGAACTTCCTGTCCCCGGACGTCATCCGCGACAAACTCCGCCGCGTCGAGGTCTCCCGCCGGCTCGGCGGCTGGCTTTCCCAGCGTGACAACGCCGAACGCGTGACGTCGGAACTGGCGACAGTCGTCCGCGGCGCGGTGACGGTGCTCCGCGACGAGGACGTGCAGGCGATCATGGAGCAGGCCGTGGTCAAGCGCGTAATCGACAAGCCGTGGGGCCCGCCGCTGGGCAAGATCCTGGCCGGCGTTTTCGAGGACGGCGCGCACCACAAGCTGGTGGACCTGATGTGCGACCGCGCCTACGAATGGGTCCGGGACAACCACCAGACGATGCTGCGCGTGGTGTCGGACCGCGCCCCGAGCTGGTCGCCGAAGTTCGTGGACGAAATGCTGGCGGACAAGGTGTACGGCGAGGTCCTGACGTTCGCGTGGGCGGTGAAAACAGACGTCAACCACCCGATGCGCCTCGCGCTGGACAAGTTCCTCGGCGAGTTCGCCCAGGACCTGCAGACCGACCCGAAGACCATGGAGCGGGCCGAGCAGGTCAAGGGCCAGATCGTGCACCACGCGGAAGTGCAGAAACTGATCGGCAACGCGTGGGCGACGGCCAAGGAGATGCTGCTGAAGGCCGCGGAGGACCCGTCGAGCGAACTGCGCCAGCGGGTGCGGGGCGGCCTGGAATCGCTGGGCAAACGCCTGGTGGACGACCCGTCGATGACGTCGAAGGTGGACGGCTGGGTCGAGGGCGCGGCGGTCTACCTGGTGACCCACTACTCCCGCGAGATCACGACGATCATCACGGACACGGTCGAGCGGTGGGACGCGGAGGAGACCTCGCGGAAGATCGAACTGCAGGTCGGGCGGGATCTGCAGTTCATCCGGATCAACGGGACCGTGGTGGGGGCGCTGGCCGGGCTGGTGATTTACGCGGTGGCGCAGTTGTTGTTCTGAGGGCGGTGTTTTCGCGGGTTGGTTCCCTGGTGCCGGTGGTCGGTGATGGCTGGCTGGTGGGGATGGGCCGGTGGCTGGGATGAGGGCTGCGGCCGGAGGGTTTGTGGGTTGGCAGGTGGCGGTTGTCGGCCGGTGGCTGCGGTTAGGGCTGTGCTGCGGGAGGGTTCGTAGGGCTCGCGGGCGGCGGTTGTCACTCGGTGGCTGGCTGTGTTGCCCAGCTGCCTAGGCTCCCCCGAACCGATCCGGCATCCAGCTGATTTTCGTTGTGGTTGAGCGGAATTCGCCCGCGAGACAGCTTCAGCACGAGCGCCTGAAGGGTAGGCGGCACCATCTGCGGCGTCCGTGCGCGGAAGCTGTCTGACCCGCGTCCTCTCGCAGCCTCCGCGCGAGCTTGCGGATCGCGGCCAACGCCATCTTCAGCGGCCCCGGCGGCGCGCGCTCTGCCCGGCCGCGGCTCGGCGCGGAGGGTGGCCGGTCGTATGCGCGCCGTCCTATACCACAGCCGTGGGCCGCTCAAACCAGTTGTCCACAGGAAGCTGAGTTATCCCCGGGGTTATCCACAGGAATTCACGGTGATGGCCTAATCGCTGTCCACAACTTGTGGGGATCCGGGGCATCTGCACGTGCATATGTGGTGTGTGTGGACAAGTTGTCCACAGGGGGTCAGTTGTGCACAGCCGCCGTGCGGGCGCGCCACGAGCGGGCTTTTTCGCGGTTGCCGCAGACGCGCATCGAGCACCAGGTGCGGGAGCGATTGCGGGATTCGTCGAAGAAGGCCCACAGGCAGTCGTCGGCGGGGCAGATTTTGAGCCGGACCCAGTCGCCCCGGATGGCCAGGCGGGTGGCCGCGGCGAGGGTCGCGGTGACGGCGTCCGGGGTGAGCAGGGTCGGGCCGGCGTCGGTGAGCGTGAAGCGGAGCGGGACGTCCAGCGTGGTCGTGGGCAGTCGCGGATCGCCGATCGCGGCGCGCAGGCTGTCTCGCACAGCGCGGGCTTCGGCGGGATCGTTCGGCGTCACGTCGTGGTCCGCGGCCCACTGGTGCCACAGTCCCGGATCGTCCAGCAGGTCGTCGCCCCGTTCGATATCGACGGTGTTGAGAAAGGCGACCACCAGGGAAGCGTCGGTGTGCACCAGCCCAGTGTACGGCCGATAGTGGTTGCGACCTGGCTGCCTAACCGACATACTCACTTTACTGGTTACGCGACGAGGAAAGGATGAGCGAAAAATGGGTGTGATTCCGACGTTCGGCGGCATTGCGTTGGACTGTCCGGACCCCGGGGCGCTCGCCGGTTTCTATCGCTCCCTGCTTGAGTGGGACGAACCCAAGATCGCCCCGGACAACCACTGGGCCACGCTCGTCGACCCGCGCGGCGGCGTCCGGCTGGAGTTCCAGCGGGTGGCCGATTACCGCGCGCCCGAATGGCCGTCCCAGGAGAAGCCGCAGCAGGCGCACGTCGACCTCGACGTCACCGATCTCGAGGCCGCTCACCAGCGCGTTCTCGGGCTGGGCGCGAAGCTGCTCGACGATTCCCCGGAGACCTTCCGCGTGTACGCCGATCCGGTTGGCCACCCGTTCTGCCTGTGCGCCTGCTGACACGGCGCGGCAAATCCGCGTAGGGTCGGCTGCGTGATTTGTCCGAAGTGTCAGAACATGATGCGCACGGTCGACAAGAGCGGCGTCCACATCGAGCAGTGCGACGGCTGCCGCGGGATCTTCCTCGACCGCGGCGAGCTGGAGCAGATCGCCGGTGCGGAGAGCGCTTTCTACCGGCAGCAGCCGCCGCCGTACGGAGCGCCGCACGGCCGGCCCGATTCGCCGCGTCCTTACCAAGGCGGGTACTCGGATTCGCCCCGTCCGTATCGGGGCGGGCACGGGGACTCGCCACGCCCGTACCGAGGTGGGCACGCGGATTCGCCGCGGCCGTATCGCGGTGGCTACGGGGATTCGCCGCGGCCGTACGGCGGCCGTCGCAAGCGCAGCTTCCTCGAGAACCTCTTCGACTGAGTTGTCCACCGTCCCAGTAGCGCTTGACCTGCGGATCTGTCCGGCCTGTGGCGACCGTGCGAGTTGTCCACAGGTCGACGGGGACACCTTGTGGTGCGCGGTGTGCGGACATCGGTGGCCGTTTCGGCGGCTGCCGTTGTTCGCGTTGACGGGACCGAGCGCGGGCGGGAAATCGACCGTCGGGCCGAAGCTGGCGCAGCGCTTGGCGGGCGACGCCGTCGTGCTGGAGCAGGACGTGCTGTGGACCGGAGCGTTGCAAGACGACGTACCCGGTAATCCGGCGTTCCGCGGTGCCTGGCTCAGGATGGCCGCGATGCTGCACCAGAACGGACGGCCGGTCGTGCTGTGCGGGACGGTCGCGCCGCAGGAGCTGGAACCGTTGCCAGAGCGGGTTTTCTTCGCGGATGTGCACTATCTGGCGCTGGTCGCGGACAACGACACTTTGCGTCGGCGGCTGCGTGCCCGGCCGGCGTGGCGGGAGTGGAACGAGCCGCGCATCGAGGAGATGCTCGAGTTCAACCTGTGGATACGCGGGCAGGTCGAGTCCATCGACACGACGGACGCCCGGCTCGACGACGTCGTAGCCGCGGTAGAGAACTGGGTCCGGGCCAGAATTGGGTCCAACCTAGCGACCCCTCACGATCTTTCCGCGCGGACCCGTTCGTCGTAGCTCCGCTGGGATTCGTGGATTTCACCGGTGTGCGCGACAGTCCAGTCGTACAGTCGGCCGAACGGCTCGCGGAGGGATTCGCCAAGCGGGGTAAGGGAATACTCGACTCCGATCGGAGACGTCGGCAGTACCCGACGCACGATCATGCCGTTGCGTTCCAGCCGGCGCAGGGTTTGGGTCAGCACCCGCTGCGTCACGCCTTCCAGACGGCGTTTGATGTCGTTGAACCGGCGCGGCTCCTCCAGCACGGCCATCGCCATCATCGACCATTTGTCCGCGATCTGGTCGAGAATCGGGCGGCTCGGGCAGTCCGCCCGGTAGACGATTCCCGGGTCAGGAGCGGCCATCTCGGTATCCTCCATGATCCTTGCGATGCCCAAAGTGCGTTATTGACGCTGGTCGGCGCTGGTCCGAGTCTAGGTATTCATCAGGAACTTAGCTGCCTGCCGAATACGTATCGGAGACCCGCATGCCCCACGACGCCTACGCGACCCTGCGAGTGAGCCGCGAGGCCGGCCTCGTCCGCGTCACTATCCACAACCCGCCCGTCAACGTCCTCGACGTCGCGCTCATGGCGGACCTCCGGCGGCTGCTGACCACCCTGCGGGACGACGAATCGGCGCGGGTGATCGTCTTCGACAGCGCCGACCCGGACTTCTTCATAGCCCACGTCGATATGTCCCTGGTCGACGCACCGGACGCGTTCGATCAGTTCGCCCCCGAAGTGCCTGCGGGACTGAACGTTTTCCAGGCATTGGGCGAGCTGTTGCGGCATCAGCCGCAGGTGACGATCGTCAAGCTGGCCGGTCTGGCGCGCGGCGGCGGGGCGGAGTTCGTCGTCGCCGCGGACATGGCCTTCGCCGCGATCGGTTCCGCCGGGATCGGCCAGATCGAGGCGTTGATGGGGATCGTCCCGGGCGGCGGAGGAACGCAGTACCTGGCGAACCGGGTCGGCCGGAATCGTGCGTTGGAAGTCGTGCTCGGCGCCGAGTTGTACGACGCGCAGACGGCTGAACGCTACGGCTGGGTCAACCGGGCGGTGCCTGCGGACGAGCTGGATGAAGTCGTCGATCGGTTGGCGCGCAACATCGCCGTATTGCCGGAAGGCGTGGTCGCCGCGGCGAAACAGGCTGTCGTTCCGGAGGATTTGGCGGCGGGATTTCAGCGGGAACACGACGCTTGGGCCGGGCAGTTCGTTCGGCCCGCAGCGGAATCGCTGATTCGTGGCGGGCTGGCGCGCGGGGCGCAGACGCGTGCTGGCGAGCGTGATTTGGAGGGGCTGCTTCGTGGGGTGAACGGAGGCTGATCAGCCGAATTGCCAGCGGTTGTCGGATTGTGGATCGTCCAGCCAGAAGGTTTGTTCGTCGCTGTTCACCGTGAGCCCGAAACGGGACCGGCTGGGGCGGCCTAGTGATTCCCAGCGGCGGTAGGCGTCCTCGGCGAGATCCCACAATGCGCGCGGACCTCCTTGCGCTACCTCGAAACCGGAGTCGGTGCGGCGGGTTCTGGCCCAGGAACCGTCCGGATGGGACAGTGCGAAGGCACCGTTCGGATCGATGTGTACTGGGCGGGCATCGGGTAGCTCCAATGAGGCGAAGAATTCGAAATGTCGTTGTGGTTTAAGGACATCTGACATTGAGAGTTCAGTTGGACGCCATGGGGTGTCGTTAGCGGGCGGAAGTTCCGCGGGCGGCGGCAGCCGATGGGCGCGCAGGGGCATGAAGCGGCCGTCGCGGGATAGGACCTGGCCTTCGGCGGCCGCGCCTTCGCCCGCGGTCAGGCGGACGAGCCCGCCGCCGAGGGGGCGGTTGAGGGTGGTGACGATGTGGCCGCCGGGGAGTGTTTGAGCAAGCCAGGCAAGGGGAATCCGCGATACCGACGCGGTGCACAGGACCCGGTCGAAGAGGGCTCCGGCGGGGAAGCCGAGTGCGCCGTCGCCGGTCGCGCAGGTGGGTGCGTAGCCACAGGAGGTCAGGCGTTCTTGTGCGGCGGCGGCGATTCCGGCGTCGATATCCACTGTGGACACTTGGCCGGAACCGCAGCGGTGGCACAGCAAACCGGCGTTGTAACCGGTTCCGGTGCCGATCTCCAGTATCCGATCGCCGTCGCGGACCAGGAGTTCTTCCAGCATGATCGCCATGATCGCGGGCATGCTGGACGAACTGGTCGGCACGCCGGGCACCGGTCCGTTCGCGCGGGCGCGGTCCCAGAGCGAGGGATCGTCGTCGAGCTGGGTGACCAGGACGTCGCGCGAATAGACGCGGTTCAGCCAGTCCGGATCGCCGCGGTCGACCGCCGCCCAGCGGGGTCCGGCGGGCACGAAAAAGCGCGGCAGGAACGCGTGCCGCGGGACGGTGGCGAAGGCTTCCGCCCAGGCTTCGTCGTGCAGCACATCCTCTTCGATGAGCTGCCGGACCAGGCGTCGACGCAACCGTTGTGCCCGCATAAGCCCAGGGTAACGGGGTGAGCGGAACCACACCCGATGGTTGCAAGCAGGGTGCTTGCAATAGCTAGCACGCGAGCGTACTGTCGAGTAGGTCGCGAGGAGGTGACCGGATGACAGAACCCGGCGGAGCACAGCGCCCCATGGACAAGGTCGCGGACATCGCCTCCGACATCGGCGAGTACATCCGCCAGCAGCGCAGTTCCGCGAAGATTTCGCTGCGCCAGCTGTCGAAACTCGCCGGAGTGTCCAATCCGTACCTGAGCCAGATCGAGCGCGGGGTCCGCAAACCCAGCGCGGAGATCCTGCAGCAGATCGCCAAGGGGCTGCGGATCTCGGCCGAAGCGTTGTACGTGCAGGCCGGGATTCTCGACCTGCCGACCGGCGGCCCGGTCGGCGACGCGATCCGCGCCGACGCCGAGTTGACCGAACGGCAAAAGCAGGTCCTGCTCGACGTCTACGAGTCCTTCCGGCGCGAAAACGCCGCCGCGAGCACCACCGCACCGAAGACCACCCAAGACACCACTGAGGAGTCGGCATGACCACGCCCAAGACCGAGGACGTCCGCAAGGCCGTCAACACCGCGCTCGACCAGGTCCGCACCCCGCTGCTCGCCGCGCTCGGCGCCGGCAACCTGGCCAGCCAGGCCGTGACCGACGCGGTCGCCAAGGCCCGCGCCAACGTCACCAAGAACACCGAGGCCGCCCGCAAGGGCTTCGAGGAGCTGCCGACCGACGTCGAGAGCCTCCGCGAGAAGCTCGACCCGGCCGAACTGCGCAAGGCCATCGACGAGTACACCGAGGCCGCGCTGAAGCTGTACAACAAGCTGGCCGAGTCCGGCGAGCAGGCCTGGGACAAGATCGCCGCGCAGCCGCAGGTCAAGAAGGCCCTTGAGCAGCTAGACGACGCGCTGACCGCCGCGCAGGAGCGCGTCGACGGCCTGACCGAGGAGACCCGCGAGCGCGTCGACGGCGTGCTGGCGAAGGTCACCAAGCGCACCCGTTCGGCTGGCGAGAAGGCTGCCCGCAAGGTGACCGAGGTGGCCGGCGAGACCGCCGACGCCGTCGAGGAAATCGGCGAGAACGTCGCGCACGAAACCCGGTCGGTGGCCCGCAAGGCCGCGAACCGCACCGCGCCGAAGACCGCCGCCCCGGCCCGTCGCACCACCACCGCGGCGAACGCCAAGAAGCCGGCCGCGCCGAAGACGGAGAAGTGACGGCTCAGCACTGACCGCGGTTTGGGCGCTCGCTCGAACCGTTGCGGCGACCCCGGTTCGGGCCGCCGAGGCGAGAATTGAAGATCGAGGGGTCGCACGGCGGCCGGGCCTGGGTTGGTCCGGCCGCCGTGTGCTGTGTCGGGGAGTTTTTGGCTGGGCGGGCCCGGCTGCGCTGGCCCGGCTGCGTTGGGCACAGCTGCGTTGGGCGTGGCGGGTGCTGGACCCGGCTGCGTTAGGCGCGGTGGGTGCTGGGGTGCCGCAGGGCGCGCGAGGTGCGCCCCAATGTGGCATTGGGGCGGCCGGGGCAGCGGGTGACGTTGGGTCGGACCTAGGTTGGGGAATCCTCGCTGGGTCGGACCTAAAGTGACCGTTGTCACCTCCGCCCCGATCATGGCCAATCCCAGCCTGACCAGCGCCCGTCGCGCGTCGGCGGGTTTCGGGGGTTCGGGAGGCGTGGGCGGTTTGCCGTAAGCTGGGTTCGTGCTGGTTGCCGATTGGATCCTCAGGGTCATCCACTGGGGCAGCGCCTTGGTCGGGCTCTTCGCCTTCGTTCACGCGCTGCTGCAGCGGGCCGACGCGTACTCGGCGGCCGATCGCAAGACCAAGCCGATCTGGATGTTGATCACCGGCGGGTCCACGCTCGCGCTGGTGCTGTTCCAGATCCAGGGGCCCGGGTTCATCTTCTGGGTGCCCGCGATGGCGGCGGCGCTCGTCTACATCGTCGACGTGCGGCCGAAGCTGATCGAGGTCCAGCGAGGCCACCGCAACTGGTGACGGGCGGGCCGGGCGGATTACATTCGGGCCGGTGACCACCTGGACTATCGCCGGGAGCCTGACCGTCGTTCCCGCTCCGACCCGTACTGACCTGCTGGCCGAACCCGTCGCCAAGGCGCTTGCCGCGATGCCCGAGCCGGACGCGCTCGGCGTCACCGAGATCGATCCGGAACTCGCGGATACCGCCGCGTTCTGCGAGGCGTACGGGTCGCCGCTGACCGCGTCCGCCAACTGCGTCGTCGTCGCAGGTAAGCGCGCTGGGGAAGTGCGGTTCGCCGCCGCGCTCGTGCTCGCGACCACGCGCGCCGACGTCAACGGGGTGATCAAGCGGCGGCTCGATGTGCGCAAGGCGTCTTTCGCGCCGATGGACGAGGCTGTTTCCCTCACTGACATGGAGTACGGCGGCATCACCCCGGTCGGGCTGCCCGCGGACTGGCCGATCCTCATCGACCAGGCCGTTGCCGACGCGCCGGAGCTGGTGATTGGCAGCGGCATCCGCGGCAGCAAGCTCCTGATCTCCGGTTCGGCGCTCGCGGGGCTGCCGAATGCCGAGGTCATCGACGGGCTCGCGCGCTGATCTGTCCATAGTGGACAAAGAGGTGCTCGAAGCACTCAAGCGACAGCGTGCGGCGATGCTGGCCGCGCTGGACGGCGACCGCCCGGTCTACGGGGTCAACACCGGGATGGGGCGGCTCGCCGGGACCCGGCTCACCGCTGAGCAACAGGCCGATCACCAGCGCAATCTCCTGGTCGGCCGGGCGGTCGGCGGGCCGCCGTGGTTGTCGCCGGAGTTGACTCGTGCGTTGCTGCGCATGCGATTGCGCGGGTTTCTTCGCGGGGACGCGGCGGTCAGTCCTGAGCTGGTCGTCTTCCTCGCCGACCGGATCGACGACGGGTTCCTCCCCGCCGTTCCGCGCGACAGTCTCGGCAGCGCGGGGAGATCATCCCGCTGGCGCACGCGTTCCAGACCTTCGTCGGGATCGGCACCGTCCTCGACGACGGTGTCGAGATCCCGGCGGCGGAAGCGTTGCGGCGGCGCGGGGTCGAGCCGTTCGTGCTCGGGCCGAAAGAGGGGGCGAGCCTGATCCAAGGCTCGCCGTTGGCCGAGGCGTACGCGTGGGTGTGCGCGGAGCGAGTGCGTCGGCTGGTCGAATGGCAGACGGTCTGCGCGGCCATTGCGGTGGACGTTCTCGGTGCGCCGCAAGCGATTTACCGCGGCACGAGGATCGAGAAGCTCATCGCGGGCGCGGCGACCAGACCGGGGACGGTGCAGGCGCCGATCTCGGTGCGAGTCGGGCCGAAGGTGCTCGAATACGCCAGCCAGACCACCGAGGAACTGCGAGAAACCCTGCAGGAGTCCTGGGAAACCCCGGCGGACTCACCGGCGTTCCTCGACGGTGAGTTCGTCCCGACGACCGGCTATCACGCGGTCGCGCTCGGGCTTCGGATGGACGCCGTCAAGGCCGCGCTCATCCACGCGGCGGAGGTTTCGGTGCAGCGGCTTCACCGGATGCTCGACCCGCAGTTCAGCGGTCTTCCGCCGCAGCTCGCGGTGGACCCTGGGCCGCAAGCCGGGCTTACGCCGTTGCACAAACGCGCGGCTGGCGAGCTGCACGCGATGCGTCGGCTGGCTGCTCCGGCGACGCTGGGCTCGCTGGACACCTCCGCTGGTCAGGAGGATGTGCAAGCGTTTGCCAGCACGGCCGGAGCCGAACTCGAAACCGTCATCGACCGGTTCTTCGCGATCACCGCCTGCGAGCTGATCGCCGGACGGCAGGCGCGGTACCTCGGCGGAGGAAGCGCGCCGAACCTGGCCGACACCTACGCCTGGCTCGCGGAGAAGGTCGAGCCGGTGGTGGTCGACCGGTCGCTGGGGCCGGAGATCGACCGGCTGGCCAAGGTCACGAGTCGCGGCGGGCCTGCTGAAGGGCGAGACCCCGAGGCGTAGCGAGCTTGGTCAGCAGCGCGAACACGCCCTCGCACACCAGCGCCAGGACCACCACGGCCACACCGCCGCCGAAGATCTCGCCGTGGCCCTGCTCGCCGAGTGCGAAACCGTCCACGATGTAGCGGCCGAGGCCGCCGCCGTCGTTGACGATCGCGCCGATCGCGACCGTCGCCACCAGTTGCAGGAACGCCACTCGCGCGGCGGCCACGATCACCGGCGACGCCAGCGGCAGTTCCACGCGCAGCATGATCTGCCATTCGCGATACCCGGTGCCGCGCGCCGCGTCCACGACGTCCTGCTCCACCTGCACGACACCGGCGTAGGTGTTGGTGAACAGCGGCGGCAGCGCCAGCGCGACGAGCGCGAGCAGCAGCGGCCAGAAGTCCGTGTTCGCGCCCCACCTGCTGGCCAGGAACCAGAACAGGATGATCAAGCCGAAGCTGGGGATCGCGCGGCCGATGTTCACCGCGCTGCTCGCCAGGAACTGGCCGCGCCGGTAGTGCCCGAGCCAGATCGCGAACGGGACCGTCAGGACGATCGAGATCACCAGCGCCAGCGCGGAAAACCACAGATGCTGCACGGTCCGGAACGGAATCCCGGCCGGATCGGTCCAGCTCCACCGGTTCGGATCGGCCAGCCAGTGGCTCAGCTGCTCGAAAAAGCTCATCGAACGGCCCTCCGCGCCCACGGGGCCAGCGCGCGTTCGCTCAGCCACAGCAGCAAATCGACGAGCACGGCCAGCGCGATCGACAGCACGATGCCGACGATGATCGGGCTCGGGTTGGGAATCGGCGTCTGGATGCCGGCGCGGATGAAGTAGCCGAGCCCGCCCTTTCCGAGCAGCGACGTGACGGTGACCAGTCCGATCGTCGTCACCGCGGCCACTCGCAGCCCGGCGATCACCACCGGCAGCGCGAGCGGCAGCTCCACCTGCCACAACAGCCGCCGCGGCGTGAAGCCCATCCCGACCGCCGCCTCGCGCACCTCGGTCGGCACCTGCTGCACGCCGGTCACGATGTTGCGGATCAGGATCAGCAGCGTGTACGTGGCCAGCGGGATCACCGAGGTGGCGAACGAGAACCCGAGCAACGGAACCAGCAGCGCGAACGCGCCAAGACTGGGGATCACGTAGAGCGCGCCCGCCGTGCCGACGACGAACGGATAGAACCAGCGGTAGCGCAGGCACACCGTGGCCAGCGCGAGCGAGACCACGAGGCCGACGCCGAGCGCGGTCGCGGTGAGCGCGACGTGCTCGCCGAGCCGCTGGAGGATCGCGTCCGCGTTGCGTTCGACCCACCGCCATTCGAAGAGGGGACGGCTGCTGTCGGCCAGCAGCGGGGTCACGGACGCGTGCACCGGGCGACCTTACCCCGATCGAGCGACATATTCCGGTACTCGGGATTCCGTGGCGAGGATTCCTAACCAGTGGTTTCTGTCGGTGGGCGCGGTTAGGGTCCATTCCCACTAACGAGTGAACTGAGGAGTGTGGGGACACGTGCGCTGGACCCGGAACATCCGAGCGGCCGCGCTGCTGGCGACGGCCGCGCTCGGCTTGACCGCGTGCGGTGGGGGAAGCGACCAGCCGGCCGCGCCGAGCAAGGGCGGCGCTCCGATCGTCGTCGCCTCGTTCAACTTCACCGACAGCCAGATCCTGGCCGAGATCTACGCGAGCGCGCTGGAGGCGAAGGGCTATCCGGTCACCCGGAAGCTCAACCTCGGCTCGCGGGAGCTGGTCTACCCGTCGCTCAAGTCCGGCGAACTGCAGTTCCTGCCGGAGTACCAGGGCGCGGCGATCACGACCGGCTTCGGCAAGGAGGCCACCAAGGACGCCAAGTCCGAGCACACCCAGCTGGAGAAGCTGTTCGCGCCGGAGGGCGTCGGGCTGCTGAACTACGCGGCCGCCGAGGACAAGAACACCTACATCGTGAAGGCCGACCTCGCGAAGTCGAAGGGCATCGCGTCGATCAGCGACCTGAAGAAGCTCGACAAGGTCGTCATGGCCGGTCCGCCGGAGTGCGAGAAGCGGCTGCCGTGCTTCCAGGGCTTCAAGGACGTCTACAAGCTGACGAACGCCACCTTCCAGACCGTGCAGGAGGCCGGGCCGCGCGTGCAGCAGCTCAACTCCGGTGCGGTCACGGTGATCCCGGTCGACTCGGTCAGCCCGCTGGTCGGCGACTCGCAGTACGTGGCGCTCAAGGACGACCTCACCATCGTGCCCACCGAGAACGTGGTGCCCGCGGTGAACAAGAAGGTGCTCTACGAGCGGGGCGCGGACTTCGCGAACGTCGTCAACGCGGTCAGCGCGAAGCTCACCACGGACGGCATGCGCGAGCTGAACAAGCGGGTCGACGCGGATGGGGAGCCGGCCGCCGACGTGGCGAAGGACTGGCTGAAGCAGCAGGGGCTCGGCTGAGGTGTCGTGAGTGGCGATCACGGTTCTAACCGGGATCGCCACTCACGACCCCCATGTGCGAAGGTGACCTCGGCGGAACCCCGAGGAGGAACGACATGGGCAAGGTCACGGCCACTGCGGAGCGCACGATCGACGCGCCGGTGGAACGCGTGCGTGAGCTGATCGCGGACTACGCCGAGACCCGGCCGAAGCTGCTCACCGAGCACTACCGCGACTACGAGGTCAGCGAGGGCGGCGTCGGTGCCGGCACGAAGGCCAGCTGGAAGCTGCAGGCCACGTCCAAGCGCGTGCGCGACGTCGCGGCCACGGTGACCGAACCGTCCCCGGGCACCTTCGTCGAGACCGACGCGAACTCCAGCATGGTCACCACCTGGTCGGTCACGCCGTCCGGCGAGCGTTCGCTGGTGCGCATCGAGACCAGCTGGGACGGCGCGGGCGGCGTCGGCGGCTTCTTCGAGAAGACCTTCGCGCCGGGCGGGTTGAAGAAGATCTACGACGGCGTGCTCGGCAAGCTCGCGGAGATCGTGTAGCGCTGGCCACAGCTCCGGGGACAATCGGAATGCGCGCCCCGGTTGCTCCGTTGGCCGGATAGACGGGGCGTGCGCCCCGCTTCCATCCAGCTTGAACGAAACGGAGTTCGACGGTGAACGCACCCGCTACGCCCGGCAAGGCCACCGAGATCCGGCTCGCGGCCCGTCCGCACGGCGTCCCGACCATGGACAATTTCGACATCGTCGAGACCGAGGTGCCGACGCCGGAGCCGGGCCAGATCCTGGTGCGCAACCTCGTGATGAGCGTCGACCCGGCCATGCGCGGCCGGATGAACGACGTGAAGTCCTACTCGCCGCCGTTCGTGGTCGGCGAGGCCATGCAGGGCGGCGCGGTCGGCGAGGTCATCGAGTCCACTGTGGACGACTTCGCGCCCGGCGATCACGTGCTGCACCAGGCAGGCTGGCGCACGCACGCGGTGCTCGACGCCAAGCGAGCAGTCAAAGTGGACGATTCGGTCGCCCCGCTCTCGACCTACCTCGGCGTGCTCGGCATGCCGGGTCTGACCGCGTACGCCGGGCTGCTGGTGAGCGCGGAGTTCAAGCCCGGCGACACGGTATTCGTCTCCGGCGCGGCCGGTGCGGTCGGCTCGCTCGTCGGGCAGCTGGCGCGGCTCAAGGGTGCCAAGCGCGTGATCGGCAGCGCGGGTTCGGCGGAGAAGGTCCGCCACCTCACCGAGGACCTCGGCTTCGACGCCGCCTTCAACTACAAGGACGGACCGGTCGCCGAGCAGCTCGCCGCGGCCGCGCCCGAGGGCATCGACGTCTACTTCGACAACGTCGGCGGCGAGCACCTGGAAGCCGCGATCGCGTCGATGAACCTGCACGGCCGGATCGCCATCTGCGGCATGATCTCGCAGTACAACGCCACCGAGCCGACGCCGGCGCCGCGCAATCTGGTGCAGCTCATCGCGAAGCGGATCACCATGCGCGGCTTGCTCGTGCTGGACCACTGGCACCTGATGCAGGAGTTCGTCGCCGAGGTCGCGCCGCTCGTCGCGTCCGGGGAGATCAAGTACTCGGAGACCTTTGTGGACGGTATCCGCAACGCGCCGGACGCCTTCCTCGGCCTGCTCAGCGGGGCAAACACCGGCAAAATGCTGGTGCGCCTCAGCTCCTGACGATCGCGTCGGCCAGCTCGGGCATCGTCGCCGCGGTGTACGTCGCGGCGGGCAGACCAGGCAGCGGACGGACTCCGGGACGCGTGAGCAGCGCGGTCCGGAGCCCCGCGGCGTGGGCTCCGGCGATGTCCCAGCCGTGCGCGGCGACCATCACCGCCTGGCCGGGTTCGACGGCGAAGGCACGCAGCACTTGCCAGTACGGCTCCGGCGCTGGCTTGAGCCGGCTGACCTGCTGTGCGGAGAAGATCCGGTCGAATTTCGTTGCCAGGCCAGCGTTTTGCAGCTGGGCCTCGGCGGTCGCGAGCGGCGAGTTCGTGAGCGCGACGACCTGATGCCCGGCCTGGTGCAAGCGGTCCAGGCCGGGCGCGACGTCAGCGTGTGCGGGCAGCGAACGCAGGCCGTCGCCCACTTTCGCCAGCTCGGCGTCGGTCAGTTCGTGGCCGTGCCGCGCGCAAACGGCGACCGCGGCTTCCCCGGCGATCTGCGCGAAATCGCGGTACTGGCCGGTGGCGGTCACCGTGAGCACGGTGTGGATCGCGAGCGTGAACCATTCCTGGCGCGCTTCCGGGTCTCCGGTGAGCTTGGTGAACAACGGGTCGAGCGCGGTCAGGTCGAGCAGCGTCTCGTTGACGTCGAACACGCAGAGCATCGCGCCTCCTGCCGGTGAATCGCTTGTGTACCAGGGTCCTCCGTCCGTCGCGGGCTAGGCAAGGCCGTCGATCAATTCGGTGAGCACTGCCTGCCAATGGCGGCGCTGCTGCTCCCGTTCGGCGGCGTTGGCCAGCCGTTCCTGGTGGATGCGCAGCATCGCCTTGCCCGGGCCGCTGGCGCGTACGGCCAGCTGTAGCGTCGTTTCGTGCGGCCAGTCGCTCGGTTGCCAGGTGAGCCGGATCCGGTCCAGTTCGCGGAAACTGCGGGTCTCGCCGCTGGTTCCGTCGGCGGTTTCGTAGCCGACGCCTGGTTCAGGGTGGACGGTCACGCCTTCGCCAAGCCAGATCGCCACGCCAGCGGGTGAAGTGATGAAGTCCCAGACTTCCTCGGCAGAGCGGTTGATCGTTTTCGAGACGCCGATCTGCCAGCCCGCGTCCTTGGTGCGTCCGACGGTCACTGGGCCACCGCCGCGATCGCGCTGACCTCGACGAGCGCGCCCGGCACCGCGAGCCCGGCCACGCGCTGGACAGTCACCGGCGGCGTCGCGCCCGCCAGAGCCGCGGCGGCGGCCGGATAAGCCTTGGCGAGATCGACGTCCGCGACCAGCAGGATGTTCAGCAGCACCACATCCTGGACGGTCGCGCCCGCGGCGGCGAGTGCCGTTTTCAGGTTCGCCATCACCCGCTCGACCTGCGCGGCGACGTCGGTGCCGCCGACGAGCCGGCCGTCGGCGTCGACCGCGTTCTGGCCGCCGACGTAGATCGTGGCCGCGCCCGGCGGGACAACGGCGACGTGGGTGAAAGCGGCGGACTGCACGAGTCCTTCGGGGCGCAGTAGCTGAGTCATGAAACGAGTATGACCGGATACCCGGTCGGATACTGTCCTAGTTTTGCGCGAGAATCGTCTCCATGACCACCACGAGCCGTCGCCTGGAGACGCTGGCGTTGCTGCAGGCGCGTCCGGGCATCTCCGCCACCGACCTCGCGGCCCGGCTCGGCGTCACCGAACGCACCACCCGGCGCGACATCGCCCAGCTGCGCGAACTCGGCTACCGCATCGACGGCGAACCGGGCCGGGTCGGCGGCTACCGGCTCGCGCACGGCAGCGCGATGCCGCCGTTGCTGCTCGACGCCGACGAGGTCGCCGCGGTTTCGCTCGGCCTGCAGACGGCGGTGGCGGTCGACGGGCTGGAGACCGCCACGGTGACCGCGCTGGCCAAGCTGACCCAGGTCGTACCGACGCGATGGCAGGCCCGGCTCACCGCGCTCGCGGACGTGGAATCGTTGCCGGGCAAGCCTTTCCGGAAAGCGGCACGGGACATGCTGGTGCCGCTGGCATTGGCTTGCCGGGCTGGTGAAGCGGTCCGGATCCGGCATCGGGCGCTGGACGCTCCGGCGGCGAAACCCGTTGATGTGCAACCAAATCGGCTCCTCACAGTCCGGCGGCAGTGGTATCTCGTCGCCTGCCCGCGCGGCGCGACGGAATGGAAAGTCTTTGCCGTGGACCGGATCGAGGCGGTCCAGCCGCTCGGCATCAAGCTGCCCGCGCCGGAGCCACCGTCCACTGTGGCCGATCTCGTCACGGACGCGGGCTGGCGGTATCGCGTCCGGGTACAGGTGCACACGTCCGCTGACCTGGTGCGGGAACTCGTCGACCCGAGTGTGGCCACCGTCGTCGAGGACGGCGACGAGTGCGAACTCCGCTTCGGCACCGACGATCTCGACTGGGCCGCGCGCTGGCTGGCTTACCTGGACGTGGATTTCGACGTGCTGGAACCGTCCGCGCTCACCGATCGCTTGCGCGCCTTCGGAGAATGGCTGGCCGCCCGTTACGTCACCACTCCGCCGGACTGATCTCAGGGATCCCGGCGCGGTAAGCCTCGATCACGATCCGCGCCGCCCGCCGGGACTTGGCGACGACCTGCTCCGTCGGGTAGCCAAGCCACTGGTAGACGCCGTTGAGGTAGAAATCGCCGTAGCCGTAGGCCTGGGTGTGCAGCTGCTCCATCAGCTCCAGCGCGATCGCCGGGTCCGGCGCGATCGCGAGGCAGCGCAGCAGCGACGCGTCGTTCAGTTCGCGCCGGGCCTCGTGCAGTTCGACGTACTGCGCATCGGCTAGCTCGGCGGCGAAGAACACGTGCAGGCCGATCCGGGTGTCGATCAGGAACTTCGTGTGCGCGGCGGCGACGGCGGCCAGCGCGGCACCCTCGTCCGTTTCGGCGGCGGCCGCTTCCTCGGCGAGTTCGCGAAGCTGGCGTGCGGCGACCGTGCCGACCGCGGCCAGCAACGCCGCGCGATCCGGGAAATGCCGGTACGGCGCGGCCGCGGAGACCTTCGCCCGCCGCGCGGCTTCGGCGACCGAGAAGCCGCTGATGCCGTTTTCCGCGATCAAGTCGAGCGAGACGCGCACGAGTTCGGCGCGCAGATTGCGGTGGTGGTACTGCGCCGCCATGCCGTGTGTCACACCCGCTCGTGGTCGTGGTGAGGAATAAGCCGACGCCCACACTAGTCAATGTAAGAGGGTTCTTACATCGATTTCGTTCCCGGCAATCGGGACACCAGGAGGGCTTCATGACCACGACCACCTCCGCCATCGCCGCCGCGGCGCCGGGCGGACCGCTCGCGCCGACGACGATCGAGCGCCGTGACCTGCGTCCGGACGACGTGCTCATCGACATCGCGTACGCCGGGATCTGCCACAGCGACCTGCACCAGGTCCACCAGGACTGGGGGACCGCGATCTTCCCGATGGTGCCGGGCCACGAGATCGCCGGCGTCGTCGCCGCGGTCGGCTCGGACGTCACGAAATACCAGGTCGGCGACCGGGTCGGGGTCGGCTGCATGGTCGATTCCTGCGGCGAGTGCGAGTACTGCCGCGCCGGGTCCGAGCAGTTCTGCGTCAAGGGCAACATTCAGACGTACAACGGGGTCGGCTTCGACGGCGAGAACACCTACGGCGGCTACAGCCGCCAGATCGTGGTGAAGGACGCGTTCGTCTGCCGGATTCCGGAAGGCATCTCGCTGGACGTCGCCGCGCCGCTGCTGTGCGCGGGCATCACCACCTACTCGCCGCTGCGCCGCTGGGGCGCTGGGCCGGGCAAGAAGGTCGCCGTCGTCGGGCTCGGCGGGCTCGGGCACATGGCGGTCAAGCTGGCCGTCGCGATGGGCGCGGAGGTCACCGTGCTCAGCCAGAGCCTGAAGAAGCAGGAAGACGGCCTTCGGCTCGGTGCGAAGGACTACTACGCGACCAGCGACGAGTCGACCTTCGAGACGCTGGCCGGCCGGTTCGACGTCATCCTCAACACCGTCTCGGCGAAGCTGCCGGTCGACGCTTACCTCAGCCTGCTGCGCGTCGGCGGCGCGATGGTGAACGTCGGTGCGCCTGGGGAACCGTTGGAGTACAACGTGTTCTCCCTGCTCGGCGGCAACCGCGTGCTGGCCGGGTCGATGATCGGCGGCATCGCGGAAACGCAGGAGATGCTGGACTTCTGCGCTGAGCACGGGGTCGGCGCGGAGATCGAGACGATCAGCGCGGACCAGGTGAACGAGGCGTACGCGCGGGTCGAGAACAGCGACGTGCGGTACCGCTTCGTGATCGACGCCTCGACGATCGGCGCGTGAGGCGCGGGCCGTGGTTCCGGGGCGGTCCCGGAACCACGGCTTCAGGCCGGCTTGCGCCGGTCACGCAGTTCGAACACGCCATAGGCGGCGTAGCCGAGCACGCCCAGCCCGCCGATGGCGACACCGATCCAGTCCCGGCCGCTGTTTTCGGATTCCTGGTCCTCGCGGCCGCGATTGACCCCACGGGACACGCAGGTGTCCCCGGAGTGCATGGTCTCGCCGCCGCACGTGACGTCGGTTTGGTTCAGCGAGACCAGGCTCAAGATCAGCAGCGCGGCGAAGACAAGCAGCAATCCCCAGAACTTCACTCGTGACCAGAGCACTAAAGAACCATAGTCCGGTTGCCATGCACCAGAACACGGCCTTCCAGGTGCCAGCGCAACCCGCGCGCGAGCGTCACCTTCTCGATGTCGCGGCCCTTGCGCACCATGTCCTGCACCGAATCGCCGTGGTCGACGCGGATCACGTCCTGTTCGATGATCGGCCCGGCGTCCAGGTCGGCGGTGACGTAGTGGCAGGTCGCGCCCACGAGCTTCACGCCGCGGGTGTGCGCCTGGTGGTACGGCTTCGCGCCGATGAACGACGGCAGGAAGCTGTGGTGGATGTTCAGCGCGCGCCCGGCCCACGCCGCGCACAGGTCCGCGGGCAGCACCTGCATGAACCGCGCCAGCACGATCGCGTGCGGATCGTGGGCGTCGACCAGTTCGCGGACCTTGGCGAACGCGGCCGCTTTGCCGTCCGGATCGCCCGCCGGGAACGGCACGTGGTGGAACGGGATCCCGTGCGCGCGGGTGATGTCCGCGAGCGAGTCGTGGTTGCCGATCACCGCGGCGATGTCGACGTCCAGCTCTCCGGAGGCGACCCGGCCGAGCAGGTCGTACAGGCAGTGCCCGGCCTTCGACACCAGCACCACCGCGCGCGGGCGTTCGCCGGTGTCGCGCACCTGCCAGCTTGACTCGGCGGACAGCTCGTTCGCCACCGCTCCGAACCGCTCGCGCAGTCCCTCGGCGTCGAACGGCAGCGAATCGGCGCGCACGACCTGGCGGGTGAAGAACCAGCCCGAGTCGGGGTCGGTGTGGTACGCCGCCTCGACGATCATTCCGCCGTGGTCGGCGAGGAAGCCCGAGATGCGGGCGATGATGCCGGTGCGGTCGGGGCAGCCGAAGGTGAGCACGTAACGCTGGGGATCTGACACCCGCCCATTCTCACCGGCCGCTGGTCAGGGCGCTGCGAGGGGCTCCAGAAGGGTGGCGTCGCCGACTTTCTCCGCGCGGTTCGGACGGCCCCACAGCGCGCGGTAGACGTCGTCGGCCGGGCCGGTGAGCGTGAGGTCCGGGGTGCCTTCGCCCAGCGTCGGCGGCTGGTCGGGGTGCAGCAGGACGGTCCACTTCCGCGTGCCGGTGCTGGCTTGGACCACCCCGGCGCGACTCGGTTTGCCGCGGCGCGGGGTCAGGAAGGCGAGGAACTCGTCGATGCCGTCCTCGGCGAATTCCGGGCGGTATCGGGTGTCCGACGGGGCGGGCAGGGCGCTTTCCGCGTCGAGCCGGTGGATGGCGAACTCGTGCGCGAGCCGGCGCGTCCAGTCCCCGACGGTGATCGGGCCGCCGTGCGGGAACGGCGACCGCACCGGGGTGTCCGCCGGACGGCGCAGGGCTTCGCGCACGGCCATGCGTTCGCCGTCCCAGCGGCCGAGCGCGTCCTCCCACGTGCCGGCCGGAGGGGCTTCAGCTTTCCGGTCGGTGATCGCCGCGACCGTGTACGAGAGCACCGCCGTCAGGTGTGTCACCAGGTCCTGCACTGTCCACTCCGGACAGTTCGGGACCGGTGCGGCCGGACCCGCGGCGAGGGTCGCGGTCTTGATCCGGTCCCCGTGGATGTCGATCGCCTCCAGCAGGCGTGGCGCGTCCATGTGCCGACCGTAGCCTGCGCACGCGCACCCGGCGGCCGAATTCGATGAGTGCCACCAGCAGCAGGCCGAGCAGGAACGACAGCAGCAGGCCGTACACCGGACGGTCGGCGAACGCGGTGCCGCCGACGAGCCCGATCAGCGCGCTGTAGACCGACCAGAGCGCCGCGCCCACGGCGTCGAGCGGCACGAACCGGCGCAGCGGATAGCCGAGGCTGCCGTTGGCCAGCGCGCTCGCGACGCGGCCGCCGGGCAGGTAGCGCGCGGCGACGATCAGCAGCGGAGCTTGCCGGCGGACCTGGTCGCGGGCCCATTCGTAGCGTTGCCGCCCAGACGGTCCGCGTTGCAGCCAGGCGACTGCTCGCGGTCCGGCGGCATGGCCAACGGCGTAGCCGAGGCAGTCTCCGGCCCACGCGCCGACGGCGGACACGACGATCAGCAGCGCGAGCCGGTCGAAGTCCGGTCCGATCAGGACGGCGACGGTCACCACGGTCGTTTCGCTCGGCATGAACGGGAGCAGCGCGTCCAGTCCGGCGATCGCGAACACGAGCACCCACAGCCAGGGCGAGCCGAGCGTGCCCCGGATCAGCTCGGTGGCGTGTTCCAGCAGTTCCACTCGCTCATCGTCAGCACTGAAGGTCACCACCGGGTGACCCAGCGGGGTGATCGTGGTGAACAGGTGGGTTCAGCGCGGCGCGACGCTCTCCCAGGCGACCGTCAGCTCACCGAGCCGCCGCCGCTCCGGATTGCCGATCACCGGCCAGCCGCGGTCGGCGAGCATCGCGACCGCGGTGGTCCAGCGGGCGCGCACGCCGAACGAGCGGTGCGGGGCCGCCGCCGCCCAGCATTCGTCCAAAGTGGACATCAGAGCGTGCACGCGTTCGCCGGGAACGTTGCGGTGGATGAGGATCTTCGGCAGCCGTTCGGCCACTGTGGACGGACGGTCGAGGTCGGCGAGGCGGAGCGAGAGCGTGAGCGTGCGCGGCCCGTCCGCCCCGACCGCGACCCAGGTGACCAGCCTGCCGATCTCGTCGCAGGTGCCCTCGACCAGCAACCCGTCCGGCGGCATCGCGTCGAGCATCAGCCGCCACGCGCCGGGGACCTCCTCCTCGGCGTACTGCCGGAGCACGTTGAACGCCCGCACCAGGACCGGCCGCGTCCCGGCCAGCTCGAAGCCGCCACGCCGGAAGTCGAGCCGGGGCGGATCGGCGGCGGGCAGCGCGGCGGCGACGCGTTCCGGATCGAGTTCGAGCCCGAGCACCCGGACGTCCGGCCGCACCCGCGCCAGCCAGCGGGCCAGTTCCACCGTGGTGACTGGCGACGCTCCGTAACCGAGATCGACGACAAGGGGACTTTCGCCGCGCCGCAGCAGCCGGGTGACGGCCGGATCGCTCGCGAGCCACCGGTCGACCCGGCGCAACCGGTTGGGGTTGGTGGTGCCCCTGGTCGGGGCTCCCACCGGAGTCAGGCGTGCTCGGCCAGCCACTGCGCGGTGAACTCGTCCTCGCTCCGGAGCAGGTTGACCACCTGCTCGGAGACGAACTCTTCGATCCGGCCGCCGAAGAGCGGGATCCGCACGACGACCTCGCCGGAGGTGCGGAGGAGGACTTTGCCGTCCTTCCCGGTGAGGTAGGTCGAGGCGCCGATCTCGCCCGGTACGCCGCCGACGCCGACGTCGGACCGGCCGGTGTACTCGTCGCCGGACCGCTTCCAGGTCTGGGTGCGGTTGACGATGATGTCGCCCTTGTGCAGGGCACGGACGGCCTGGGGGAGTTTGGCCGCCTTGATGCCGTGCTGGAGTTCGTAGCGGACTGAGTCGCCTTCGGCGGTGTAGGAGAGGAGTTTGGCGTCGTCGCCGCCTAGGGCGTCGAGGCGGGCTTGGAGTGCTTCCTTGCCTGCCACTGCGGTGAAGACGTTTTCGAGCGAGCCGGTGAATTCGCCGCGGTGCTCGATGCGGGATCCCATGAATACGGACAGTACCTGGCGGATGCGGCGGTGCTGCGGAAAGAGGGTTGCGTGGGGCACCCCGAAGCCCAAGTGTGCTGACGGTCTGGTGGTGCTTGTCAAGGCGGGAAAGATGCCTTGACAAGCACCACCAGACCGCAGGGCGGCTTCGTATCGGGGTGCGGGGGAGGGGCTGGGTGCACCGATGGTTGGGTGCGTCGGCTGCGGTTTTTTGGGTGGGTACCGTCAAGCTTCGTGGACATCGCTGAAGCGCCTGGTCTGGCTCGTCTTGCTGACTTCACCACCCTTCGTCTTGGGGGGCCGGTGCGTCGGTTGGTTACTG
Organism: Amycolatopsis sp. WGS_07; assembly: GCF_045278895.1. Lineage (NCBI taxonomy): Bacteria > Bacillati > Actinomycetota > Actinomycetes > Pseudonocardiales > Pseudonocardiaceae > Amycolatopsis > Amycolatopsis sp. WGS_07. The sequence continues at coordinate 3,385,227 of NZ_CP136053.1, forward strand.
CGACGAGCGCTGCTGAGCTTGTCTCCGCTGTGCGTGACGCCGACGACGCTGGCGAGCCGGTTCTGCTGCTCGGCGGCGGATCGAACCTCGTCGTGGGGGATGAAGGCTTCGACGGCACTCTCGTGCGGATCGCGAACACCGGCTGGACCCGTGATGGTGACCTCGTCGAGGTGGCCGCCGGGCAGGAGTGGGATGCGTTCGTCGCGGCGCTGGTGGGTGAAAACCTTGGCGGGCTCGAGTGCCTCTCCGGGATCCCGGGGTCGGTCGGGGCGACGCCGATCCAGAACGTGGGGGCGTACGGCGGCGAGGTGGCCGAGTCGATTGTCTCCGTCGAGTTGTACGACCGGGTCGCCAAGGAGGTGCGGACGGTCAAGGCCGACGAACTCGGCTTCGCCTACCGCACCAGCATCCTCAAGGGCACCGATCGCGGCGTCGTGCTCAGCGTGCGGTTCCGGATCGACCCGAGCGGGCAGTCCGCGCCGATCCGGTACGCGGAGCTGGCGCGCACGCTGGGTGTCGAAATCGACGCGAAAGTCCCCGCCGCGCAGGCCCGGGAGGCGGTGCTCGGGTTGCGGCGCGGCAAGGGCATGGTGCTTGATCCAGCCGATCACGACACCTGGAGTGCGGGGTCGTTCTTCACCAACCCGATCGTCCCCGAGGGAGAAGCGCAGGCGGTGCTGAGCCGGATCGCCGAGTCGACTGAGGGGAAGATCCCGCAGTATCCGGCTGACGGCGGGGTGAAGCTGTCCGCGGCGTGGCTGATCGAGCGGGCCGGCTTCGCCAAGGGGCATCCCGGGCCTGGCGGGCGGGTTTCCTTGTCCACTAAGCACACTCTCGCGCTCACCAACCGGGGTGACGCCAGCACGGGTGACCTGCTTGCGTTGGCTCGCGAGGTTCGCGACGGTGTCGAGAGCAGGTTCGGCGTGCGGCTGCGGCCCGAGCCGCTGTTGATCAACTGTTCGCTCTGAGGGCTCCGGGGGTAACCCGAGTGAGCCAATTGACAGGAAAGCGGCAGCAACCGGGCGCCGGGTGAAACGTCTTGCGGGATGGAGTGGATTTTCCGGTTCGCAGGTAACGTCGAGTCGCTCACCGGCGCTGATGTGCGTGGGAGATGCCGGTGCGGGGGACAAGTGGAGGTAGGACCGTGATCGAGCGCCGTACGGTGTTCAAGGTCGTCGCGGCGGCGAGTGCGGCCGCGCTGGCCGCAGCGTGCTCGGGCGGCAGCAATGGCGGCACCGCGGTGCCGCAGGGCGGGAGCGGCGACAACGGCGGTCAGCCGGTCGCCCCGGTGGCGAAGCTCACCGCGACCCCGGCGGTGGGGGCCAAGGACGCGAGCGTGCGCGAGCCGGTGGTGGTGAAGGTCACCGAAGGCAAGCTCACCGAGGTCAAGCTGACCAACGAGGGCGGCGACGAGATCAAGGGCGAAATCGCCCCGGACGGCCTGTCCTGGACCAGTTCCGAACCGCTCGGCTACGGCAAGACCTACAGCTACGCGGCCAAGGCGACCGGCACCGACCAGCGGCCCGCTGAGCTGAAGGGGTCGTTCGCCACGGTCAGCCCGGCCAAGACGGTGCGCGCCACGCTGAACCCTGGCGACGACGCCGAGGTGGGCGTCGCGATGCCGATCAGCGTGAAGTTCAACGGGGCCGCGCCGAAGGACCGGGCCGCGGTCGAGAAGGCGCTGAAGGTCAAGACCAGCTCGGACGTCCAGGGCTCGTGGGCGTGGCTGTCGGCGAACCAGGTCGACTGGCGGCCCAAGGAGTACTGGCCGGCCAACACGACCGTCGAGGTCGAGGCCAACCTGTACGGCGTGGACCTCGGCGGGGGCGTCTACGTGAAGTCCGACGTGAGCACCAAGTTCAAGATCGGCCGCAACCAGGTGGTCAAGATCCACACTCCGGACCACGTGATGAAGGTCTACCGCGGCGGTGCGGAGAGCGCGAGCTACCCGTGCTCCAACGGGCTGGACTCGGACGTCCAGCGCAACACCCCGAACGGCACCTTCATCATCATGTCGAAGGAGCCGCACGCGGTGTTCGACAACGCCCGCTACGGCTACACCAACGTCAACAAGAAGTGGGCCTGCCGGTTCTCCAACCACGGCGAGTTCATCCACGAGAACCAGGACAACGCGGCCGCGATCGGCAAGACGAACAACTCGCACGGCTGCGTCAACCTGCTCGAGGCGGACGCCAAGCGCTACTTCGACTCGGCGATGATCGGCGACCCGGTCGAGGTCACCGGCTCGAAGCTGGGCAGCCCGACCAACTCCGACGTCAAGGACTGGTTCTACGACTGGGCGACCTGGAAGTCGATGTCGGCCGCGAAGTGATCCACTGGCCGTCTGCTAACAAGTAGAAGTGAACACTGAGGTAACCGGGGCCGGCGGCGTGCGGATCGCACTGCGCGTCGAGGGACCGGAGAACGCGCGTCCGATCGTCTTCGTGCACGGCTGGGCCCAGTCCGCCGCGGCCTGGTCCGCCCAGCTGGCCGACCCGGCGCTGCGCGAGCGGTTCCGGCTCGTCGCGATGGACCTGCGCGGGCACGGCGGCTCCGACGTCCCGGCGGACGGCTACGACGATCCGGCGCGGTGGGCGGGCGACCTCGCCGCGGTGCTCGACTTCGCCGGTCCGGACGCGATCGTCGTCGGCTGGTCCTACGGCGGGCTGGTGATCGCGGACTACCTGCGCGAGCACGGCACCGCACGGCTCGGCGGCCTTGTGCTGGTCGGCGCGATCACCGAGATCGGCCGCAAGCGCGAGGGCGGCGCGACCGGGCCGATCATGCGGGCCGCGCTCCCGGCCGCGCTTTCCGAAGACGCCGAGGTGGCGATCCCCGCGCTGGTCGAGTTCACCCGGGCGCAGGCCAGCCCGAAGGTGCCCGGCGCGTACGCACAGGCCATGCTCGGCAGCTCGCTTTCGGTGCCGCCCGCGGTGCGCGGTGCGTTGTTCCGGCGGGACATCGGCAGTGCTGACGTGCTCGCCGCGGTCGACAAGCCGACCCTCGTGGTGCACGGTTCGGCGGACGGTGTCGTGGATCCTTCGGCGGCAGAGTATTCGGCCGGGAAGATTCCGGGGGCGGTCCTGCGTTGGTTCGTTGAGGCCGGGCATCTGCCGTTCGTCGAGGAGCCGGAGGACTTCAACTCCGCGCTGCGGCGGTTCGCCGGGGACGCAGCAGCCGAGTAGCAGGAGTGACCAGGTGACCCTCAAGGGATTCATCGCTGAGCCGCGCCGGATCGCGGTCTTGTCCGTGCACACCTCCCCGCTCGAGCAGCCGGGCACCGGCGACGCGGGCGGGATGAACGTGTACGTCAGCCAGACCGCGCAGGAGATGGCGCGGCGCGGTGTCGAGGTCGAGGTCTTCACCCGGGCGACGTCGTCGGACCAGCCGCCGCTGGCCGAGCTGGCGCCCGGCGTCACGGTGCGGCACGTGCCCGCCGGGCCGTTCGAGCCGCTGGCGCGCGACGAACTGCCCGCGCAGCTGTGCGCGTTCACCTCGGGCGTCCTGCGTGCGGAGGCGTTCCACGAGCCGGGCTACTACGACCTGATCCACTCGCACTACTGGCTGTCCGGCCAGGTGGGCTGGCTGGCCCGGGACCGGTGGGGCGTACCGCTCGTGCACACCGCGCACACGCTGGCCAAGGTCAAGAACGCGCTGCTGGCCGAGGGCGACAAACCCGAACCGCGCACGCGGGTGATGGGCGAGGAGCAGGTGGTCGCCGAGGCGGACTGTCTCGTCGCGAACACCCAGGTCGAGGCCCGGCAGCTGGTCGACCTCTACGGGGCCGCGACCCATGCGGTGCACGCGGTGCCGCCGGGCGTGGACCTCGAACGGTTCACGCCCGGCTCGCAGTTGGACGCGCGGCGCGAGCTGAACCTGGCCCCGGACGCGGTCGTGCTCGCCTTCGCCGGCCGGATCCAGCCGCTCAAGGCGCCGGACGTCCTGTTGCACGCGGCGGCGGAAATGCTGCGGCGGCGGCCGGAACTGGCGTCGCGGCTGGTGGTTCTGGTGGTCGGCGGCCCGTCCGGGACCGGGTTGGAGCAGCCGCAGGCGTTGCGGGAGCTGGCGGTGTCGCTGGGCATCGCCGAGCAGGTGCGCTTCCTGCCGCCGCAGGACGGGCTGAAGCTGCGCACAGTGTTCCGCGCGGCCGATGTGGTCGCGGTGCCGAGCTACAACGAATCCTTCGGTCTGGTCGCGCTCGAAGCACAGGCGTGCGGCACGCCGGTGGTGGCGGCCGAGGTCGGCGGGCTGCCGGTCGCGGTGCCGCACGGGGTGTCCGGGCTGCTGGTTCCGTCGCACGGCGCGGCGGAATGGGCCGACGCGCTCGCCGCCGTCGCGCTGCGCCCGGACCGGCGGGCCGAGCTGGCGTCCAACGCGGTCCGGCACGCGCAGCGGTTTTCCTGGCGGCGCACCACGGATTCCTTGCTGGACATCTATGCTCAGGCGACCATAGCGTTCCGGCGGGCGCTGGAACTGCGGGCGGAGGTGGCAGTGTGAGCCTTGACGCGACTATCAAGTCCACTTTGGACTCAAGTGGGCTCAAATACGACCGTCGCGGCGAAGGCCGTTATTTCGTGACGTTGCCGGGAACCAAGAAGCTGCAGACCAACTGCTGGCTCGTGGACGGCGACCACGCGTTCTCGGTGGAGGCGTTCGTGTGCCGCCGGCCGGACGAGCGGCACGAGGACGTATACCGATTCCTGTTGCAGCGCAACGCCCGGCTCTACGGCGTGCACTACACAGTGGACAGTATGGGCGACATCTACCTGGTCGGCCGCTTCGGCAAGGAGACGGTGACCGAGTCCGAACTGGACAAGATCCTCGGACAGGTGCTCGAGGCCGCCGACGGCGATTTCAACCCGCTGCTGGAAATCGGATTCGCCACGTCGATCAAGCGCGAATGGGAGTGGCGGGTCTCGCGCGGCGAATCGCTGGCGAACCTGCAGGCGTTCAAACACCTCGCCGAACCCGCCGAAGGGCACGAACCGGGGTTGACCGAGTCGTAACCGAGTCCGTGCAACGGCTTCGGCCAGTCGTTTCGTCTCACCGCCAACGACTGGAGGGAGACGGGAATGCGGACTCGATGGAGATACGTGCTCGCCGGTGCCGCGGTGTTGCTGCTGGCCGGATGCAGCGGTAACAGCGCGGATTCGGCGAGGTCGGCGGTCGCGCCCGCGCAGCAGCAGGGCGCGGCTCCGAGGGAGGGCAAAGCGCAGGCGGCGGTGCCCGCGCCCGGCGCGACCGATCGCAAGCTGGCGCGCAGCGCGCGGCTGGAACTGACCACCCCGAAGACCGATGACGTCGTGTCCCGCGCCAAGACGATCGCGACCGGCGCTGGCGGCTACCCCGGGCAGGAGAGCGCGACGGACGATTCCGCGTCGCTGACCCTGTCGGTGCCCGCGGAGAAACTCGACGGCGTGCTCGACCAGCTTGGCGGGCTCGGCCAGGTGAAACGGCGGGAGATCAGCGCGCAGGACGTGACCGCGCAGGTCGTTGACGTAGACGCGCGGCTGGCGACCCAGCGGGCGAGCGTGGACCGGATTCGCGCGCTGCTGGCGAAGGCGCAGTCGGTGTCCGAGATCGCGTCTGTTGAGAGCGAGCTGACCAGCAGGCAGGCCACGCTGGAGTCGCTGGAGCGGCAGCAGGCGTCGCTGGCCGGGCAGGTCGCGATGGCGACTGTCTCGCTGTCGGTGACGAAGCAGGACGCTCCGGCGGAAGCGGGCGGCTTCCTCTCCGGGCTGGCTGGGGGATGGGACGCGTTCGTCACGTTCTGCGGCGGGCTGGTGCGGGTGCTGGGCGTGCTGCTGCCGTTCCTGGTGGCGTTCGGGATTCCGGCGGGCGCGCTGGTGTGGTGGTTCCGGCGGCGGCGCAAGGCCAGGCCCGCGGAGTGAGGGCTGGCGGAACGGCTCGAGGGAGGGGGAGTCGCGATCTCGAGCCGTCCCGCTGCAGGTCCCGCCTTGCTGGACCCGGTGACGAGGGGGATGCCAACGGGGCCGGCGGGCCGCGGCTCGGCAGGGGGAGACGAGCCGCGGTCACTGCCCGTGATCAGCCGGGAGTGCGTGGAATCCGGCTGAGCGGGACATGCCCAACCTGTCAGATGTCGACCAGTAATCACAAGACTACTGGTTACTCCGTTCGAGTGAACTTTGCTGACGGGGATAACAGCGTGCAGCGCCTTGCACTCTTTGGCCTGGTTGTCGGCAACCCACCTGCGCGTCGGGTGAAGGTGTTACTGCCGGGTAACGCACTCTCGGTAGAGGGGTGGACGCACTACTGGCAGCGTTCGCGCGCTCTGGCAGGCTGGTGGCCATGGCCGAACTTGGGACCCTGGTGCTGCTGCGGCACGGACAGAGCACGTGGAACGCGGAAAACCTGTTCACCGGCTGGGTGGACGTGCCCCTTTCGGAGACCGGCGAGCGCGAAGCCCGGCAGGGCGGGCAGCTGCTCGCGGAGTCGGGGCTGCTGCCGGACGTGGTGCACACGTCGCTGCTGCGCCGGGCGATCAGCACGGCGAACATCGCCCTCGACGCCGCCGACCGGCACTGGATCCCGGTCAAGCGCGACTGGCGGCTCAACGAGCGGCATTACGGCGCGCTGCAGGGCAAGAACAAGAAGCAGACGCTGGACGAGTTCGGCGAGGAGCAGTTCATGCTCTGGCGCCGCTCGTACGACACGCCGCCGCCCGCCATCGACCCGAAGGACGAGTTCAGCCAGTCCGGCGACGCGCGCTACGCCGACCTCGGCGACCAGGCCCCGCTGACGGAATGCCTGAAGGACGTCGTGGCCCGGCTGCTGCCGTACTGGGAATCGGCGATCGTCCCCGACCTGAAGGCAGGCCGCACGGTCCTGGTGGCCGCGCACGGCAACTCGCTGCGCGCGCTGGTGAAGCACCTCGACGGAATCTCCGACGACGCCATCGCCGCGCTGAACATCCCGACCGGGATCCCGCTGCGCTACGACCTGACGGCGGACCTCAAGCCGGTCAAGGCAGGCGGCGAGTACCTGGACCCGGAGGCGGCCAAGGAAGCGGCGGCCGCGGTGGCCAACCAGGGCCGCTGAGCCGCTGCCCGCTTGTGCGGGGTTGGGGGTCGTGAGTGCTGATGCCGGTTAGAACCGGGATCGCCACTCACGACCCGAGCGGTTGCCGCTCACGAGCGGCCGACGGAAATCGCCTTCATTCCGGACACCTTCCATTCGGTGCCCTGCCGGACGAGGTCGAGGTGGACCGGCAGCCGGTTTTCGCCGGGCTGTTGCTGGCCGCCGCTCGTGGTCAGCAGTGCGGCCAGCAGGGCCGACGCGTGCGTGCCGTCGGGGCTGATCTGGGTCAGCGCGGCCGTTGAATCCGGGCCGTACGTGGCCTTCTTGCCGGTCTGCTTGATCCGGCCGACCGTCTCCTCGCGACTCTTCCGGAACTCCGTCAGCAGCGGTTCGGCGGCCACGTTTTCCCAAGCCGCGTAATCGCGATCGATGTTCTGCGGGTCGACGGTCATCAGGATCCCGCCGTCGCGCCGGGCGGCGTCGACTGCCGAATCCCTAGTCTCGGCAAGGCCTTTCGCCGGGGTGGCCGCTGAGGTCATCGGGCCGCGCGGGTCGAAGTTCAGGTCTTGCAGCTGCCAGTGCCCGTTCGTCCGGACCGCAGTGACCAGCATCAGCGCGCCGGCCTGGTTGGTGGCTCCGTCGGGGCGCTTGCTGTGCTGCGCGGCGGCCACCAGCATCCGCGCGTGATCGGGAGTCAGCTCGGCCAAACCGGTTTCCATCACCTGCGTTTGCGTGGTGACCGGCTCGGTCCGGATCTCGGCGAACGTCTTGTCGAACTGCGCGCGGGCCGCCCCGGTCAGGTACTCCTGCTCGGTTTTCGCGACCTCGTCCGGCTTTGTGGAGTCGTAGCTGAACGCTGACTCGACAGCCTTTTTGATGCCGGACACCGCATCGCTGGTCGCCTTGGCGTCCACATAGGCCACATTCGCGGGAGCAGGAGGCGCAGGCGGTGCGGGCGGGGCGGACACGGCTCCGCCGCAACCGGCGGTGAGCAGGGCGGCGGCGAGGACAGCGCGCCTCACAGCAGGCCCGCCTCCCGCGCGAGAGCACCTGCTTGGAACCGCGACGTCGCACCCAGTACATCCATCAATTCGGCCACCCGCCGACGGTACGTGCGCAGCCCGACGCCCATCTCCCGGGCCGCCTTTTCGTCGGTGGAGCCGGAAGACAGCAGGTCGAGCAGTTGCGGGGTGTACTGCCGCAGTTCGGCGAACCGCGTCTCGTACGCCTCCATCGCGGTCGACGAGCGCCAAGCGGCCTCGAACAGCGACGAAATGCCGCGCACCAGATCCGATTTGGTCACGACGCTGTAGCCGGGACCGGCGGCGAGGATCGCGATGCGGCCGTCGAGCAGGATTGTCTCGTTGATCTCGTGGTCGCTGATCCGGACTTCCGCGCCCAACCGCCGCAAGGTCTGCAGGTGCTCAGCACCGGCCGGGTCGAGCAGCACGCGCGACAGGTAGACCTTCCGCACCCGCAGCTTCCGCTGTTTCGGCAGCTCCTCGGCGAACTTCTGCATCGCGGACCAGGTATGCAGGTCGTTTGCCGCGCAGGCGAACTCATCAGCGCCCGCGAGCAGGTGTCCGGCGCGTTTGACCAGGTCGTACTCGTCGCGCACGGTCGCGACGTCCTCGGCTGGGGGCACGTCCTCCAGTGTCCTGCGTTGGCAGCTTGCTGCCAAATACGCCGCGAAGCCAGGCCGCGAAGCACGCTGGAGTCATGACCGAAACGACACTTCCCGCCGCTGCCGCGGGCACCTGGCAGCTCGGCTCCCGCACCGTCAACCGGCTCGGCTTCGGCGCGATGCGGCTCGGCGGATCGCTCGACCCGAACGCGCCGGTCGACGCCGATCGCGCGATTTCGGTGCTCCGCCGGGCCGTGGAACTGGGCGTGAACCACATCGACACCGCGGCGTTCTACTTCGGGGCCACCTGGTCGGCCAACGAGCTGATCAAGGCCGCGCTCGCCCCGTACGGCGACGACCTCGTGCTCACCACCAAGGTCGGCCCGTCGCGGGACGCATCCGGGCAGTTCCTGCCGTTCGCCCGTCCCGACGAACTGCGCGGGCAGGTCGAGCAGAACCTGCGCGAACTCGGCCGCGACCGCATCGACGTCGTCAACCTGCGCATCGGCACCGGCCTTGACCGCGGCACCGGCTCGCTCGCCGAGCACTTCGGCGCGCTGGCCGAACTGCGTACCGAAGGGCTGATCGGCGAGCTGGGAATCTCGAACGTCGGCGCGGAACACCTCGCCGAGGCACAGGCGATCGCGCCGGTGGTGTGCGTGCAGAACCAGTACGGCCTGTCCGCCCGCCGCGAGGACGACGAGCTGCTGCGGCTCTGCGGTGAGCAGGGCGTGGCGTTCGTGCCGTTCTTCGCGGTCGCGAGTGGCGCGAGTGGACAGTCCGACGAGCGGGTCGCCGAAGTGGCCCGCCGGCACGACGCATCGGACGCTCAAGTGCGGCTGGCGTGGACGCTCGCGCAGGGGCCGCACGTGCTGGCGATCCCCGGAACGAGCGACCCCGTGCACCTGGAGCAGAACGTCGCCGCCGCGGCGCTCAAGCTGACCGATGAGGACCTCGCGACCCTCGATGCGGACTGAACGCCCAGCGCGTCGATCCGGCTGGAACATCTCGAACGGGTGAACAGGGCCTGACCCCGAGGCAAATATGTCCCCCTCAGGTGTCACTCGCCTCACGACAGGGCTTCCAGGACTAGGCCGGAAGGCTACCGGGATGCTTACGATTCCCCCGTGACCACGCCTGTTGCCCTGCTGACGGCCATCGGCGCTCTTGTCGTCGGCGCGGTCGCCGGTTTCCTCGCGGCCAGGGCCCGCGCCCGGCGCGAGGCGGCTCGCCCGACCGGCCCCACCGTCGCCGAACTCCTCGAACGGCTGATCCGTTCGAGCAACAGCGGCATCATCGTGCTCAACCGGTTCGGCGACCTGGTGCTGCACAACCCGCGGGCGTACGACCTCGGCCTGGTCCGGGTGAACCAGGCCGATCCGAGGGCGCGCAAGGCCGCCGAGCAGGTGGTCGAGACCGACGAGCCGATGGAAGTCGACCTCTCGCCGCTGGAAAGCCGCGGCCGTCGCCAGCCGGAGGCGGTGCTCGGCGAGGTCCGGCCGCTCGGCGACGGGTTCACCGTCGTCGAGGCCGTCGACCACTCCGAGGCCATCCGGCTGGAGGCGGTCCGCCGCGACTTCGTGGCCAACGTCAGCCACGAGCTGAAGACCCCGGTCGGCGCGATCGCGCTGCTCACCGAGGCCGTGCTGGACGCCGCCGAGGACGTCGAGGAGGTCCGCCGCTTCGGCGGCAAGATCCTGCGCGAATCCACCCGGCTGGGCCAGCTCGTCACCGAACTCATCGCGCTGTCGCGGCTCCAGGGCGCCGAACGGCTGCCGGACCTCAACGTGGTCGAGGTCGACGCCGTCGTGCGCGAGGCGCTCGGGCGCACCACGCTGTCCGCGGAATCCGCCGACATCACCATCACCACCGACGCCGCCAGCGGCCTGCTCATCGAGGGCGACCGGACGCTGCTGGTCACCGCGCTGTCGAACCTGCTGGAGAACGCCGTCGCGTACTCGTCGGCGGGCAGTCCGGTGTCGATCTCGCGCCGGCTCGCCGACGGCATGGTCGAGATCGCGGTGACCGACCGCGGCATCGGCATCGCCGAGGACGAGCAGCAACGCGTGTTCGAACGCTTCTATCGCGCGGACAAGGCGCGTTCGCGCGCCACCGGCGGCACCGGCCTCGGACTGGCGATCGTGAAACACGTCGCGGCCAACCACGGCGGTTCGGTCGGCCTGTGGAGCCGTCCCGGCACCGGGTCGACCTTCACCCTGCGCATTCCCGCGCACGTGCGCACCGAACCGGCCGACACCGCGCGCAAGGCCGTGCCCGCGCGGCCGGACAAGACCCCCGAGCGGACACCCCGGCTCGTGGCAACCGGGCAGGAAGTCTCCAGCCCAGACCATGGAGGAAACCTGTGACGAGGGTTCTCATAGTCGAGGACGAAGAGTCCTTCGCCGACCCGCTCGCCTTCTTGCTGCGCAAGGAGGGCTTCACCGCGGCGGTCGCCGTGACCGGCCAGCAGGCGCTGGAGGAGTTCGACCGCAACGGCGCGGACATCGTGCTGCTCGACCTGATGCTGCCCGGGATGAGCGGCACCGACGTGTGCAAGCAGCTGCGGCAGCGTTCCGCGGTGCCGGTGATCATGGTGACCGCGCGCGACAGCGAGATCGACAAGGTCGTCGGCCTTGAACTCGGCGCCGACGACTACGTGACCAAGCCGTACTCGGCGCGCGAGCTGATCGCGCGGGTGCGCGCGGTGCTGCGCCGCGGCGGCGAGCCGGGCACCGACGGCGAACTCGCCCCGCTGGTGCTCTCGGCCGGGCCGGTGCGGATGGACGTCGAACGGCACGTGGTGACAGTGGACGGCGGCGAGGTTTCGCTGCCGCTCAAGGAGTTCGACCTGCTGGAGTACCTGCTGCGCAACGTCGGCCGGGTGCTCACCCGCGGCCAGCTGATCGACCGGGTGTGGGGCGCGGACTACGTCGGCGACACCAAGACCCTGGACGTCCACGTGAAGCGGCTCCGCTCGAAGATCGAGCCGGACCCGGGTTCGCCGCGGCACCTGGTGACCGTGCGCGGGCTGGGCTACAAGTTCGAGACCTGATCAGAAGTTCGGTCCGGGAAGGACTCCTTGCGGGAAGCTAGGTCCCACAAGGAGTCCTTCACGGCTTTTGTCCGGGTTTCAGCGCACACTGTGCCGGATCGCGCACGCTGAGTTGGTGTCGTTCCGAGTGGAGTTGGTTACAGTTTCGAGACCTGGCCCTGGGACCGGTACGCTGAATCCTCGTGCGCCTAGGGGTACTCGACGTCGGTTCCAATACCGTCCACTTGCTCGTGGTCGACGCCCACCGTGGCGCCCACCCGACCCCGATGCACTCCGAGAAGACGATGCTGCGGCTGGCCGAACAGCTGACCGGCTCCGGCGAACTGAGCCGGCCGGGCGAGGACGGCCTGGTCCGGGCGGTCGAATCGGCTAAAGCCGCGGCCGCGCGGCTCGGCTGCGAGGACGTGCTGGCGTTCGCCACCTCCGCGGTGCGCGAGGCGAAGAACTCGGCGAAGGTGCTCGCCAGGGTGACCGCCGAGACCGGCGTCAACCTGCGCGTGCTGTCCGGTGAGGACGAGGCGCGGCTCACCTTCCTCGCGGTCCGCCGGTGGTACGGCTGGTCGGCGGGGAAACTGCTGGTGCTGGACATCGGCGGCGGTTCGTTCGAGGTCGCGATGGGCCGGGACGAGGAACCCGAACTCGCCGAATCGCTCCCGCTCGGTGCCGGCCGCACCACCCGTACCCGCTTCCGCAACGATCCGCCCACGCGCTCCGAGGTCGTCGCGACCTCGGCCTGGCTCGAGGACCAGCTCGCCGGGCTCGCGAAAAAGGTCGCCGGACAGGGCATTCCGGACCGGGTCGTAGCCACGTCCAAGACGTTCCGCTCGCTCGCCCGGCTGACCGGGGCGGCCCCCTCGGCGGCGGGCCCCCGCGTGCGCCGTACGCTCACCGATACCGCCCTTCGCCAGCTCATCGCCTTCATTTCGCGGATGACCGCCGCGGATCTGGCACAGCTGGAAGGCGTCAGCGGGAGCCGGTCGCACCAGCTCGTCGCGGGCGCGTTGGTGGCGCAGGCCGCGATGCGGGCGCTCTCCCTGACCGAGTTGGAGATTTGCCCCTGGGCGCTGCGAGAGGGTGTCATCCTGCGGCGGTTGGACCATGCCAATGGGTCGGACGACACTGGGGCGGCGGTCGCCGGCGTTTCGGCGAGCGGGGAGGACCGGTGACAGCAGCGGACTGGACTTGGCCGACGAAGACCAGGCACGGTGAAGAGGTGACGGACATGCACTGCACGGTGTCGATTGCGCGCGGCTCCGAAGGCAGGTGTGCCCGAGTGACCACAACAAACCCCGAGCGCGCTTTGGACAGCACGGTATGACGGACCAGACCGGCGGCGACCAGCCCCAGAAGACCGTGGCCGAACTGCTCGCCCAGCACGGGCAGCAGGTCGACGGCGGACGGCGACGCAGGCGCAGGGCGGCCGATGACGAGGACGAGGCCGCCCCGCGGCGCTCGAGCCTCACCGACACCGGACCACAGGCGATCATCGACCGGGTGGCCGCCGAGGGCGGCACCCCGCCGCCTCCTTCGCGTCCCCCGGGCGGCCGCCGCCGTCCCGACGCGGCACCGCGGCCCGCTCCGCCCGCGCCGCAGGAATCGGGCCAGTACCCGCGTCCCGGGCAGCAGCCTTCCGGGCAGTACCCGCAGGAACCCGGGCCGCCGCCGATGAACGGGCAGCCTTCCGGCCAGTACCCGGTGAACGGCCAGCAGGACTCGGCGTACGTGCGTCCCCCGGCACCGCCGCAGGCGCCTCAGGAATCGGGTCAGTACCCGCGGCCGACTCCAAAGGCGCCGCCCGCGCCCCCGCAGGAGTCGGGGCAGTTCGCCCGCCCCGCGCCGCCCGCGGCCGGTCCGCAGGGCACCGGCTACCTGCGTCCCGCCGCGCCGCAGGACTCCGGTTTCGTGCGTCCCCGGCTCCGCCGCAGGAATCCGGGCAGATGCCGGTGCCGCCGCGCGGCCGTCCGCCGCGTCCACAGGCAGCCGACGAGGAAACCCGCGGCGCGGTGCCGCCGGTCCGCCGTCGTCCGGCCCCGCAGGCTCCGCCGCCCCCACCGGATGGCGGACTCGCCGCCCGGCTCGACGGTCTCGACGGCGACGCCCCGGAACCGCCCGCGACGCCGATGGCGAGCGGCGCGTTCCCGACTCCCGCCGCGCCCAACCGGCCGCGGCGTGCCCCGGCCCGCCGTCCGGCGCCGAAGCAGGAGCCGCACACCGAGCAGTTCGACGCGGTCGCGCCCGCTGAGGTGGTCGCTGACGACGCGCCGCCCGCGGGTCTCGCCGGCTGGCGTCAGCGTCGGCAGGCGGAACAGCTGGAGGACACCGAGGTCGGCATGATGCCGGCTGTGCCGCCCGTCGGCGCGGAGCCGGAAGCGGCCGAGGAATACGTCGAGGACGACTACGTCGACGACGGTTACGAGGACGAGTACCCGCCCGCCGCCGCGGATTACGACGCGGGCCCGCCGACCGCGGGCTACCCGGCTCCGATGCCGTTCGCGCCGGGCGGCAAGGAGCCGGTCGAGGACGATCTGGCCGAGTACGAGCGCGAGTTCGCCGAGCCCGGCGGCTACCCCGAGGGCCAGCCGGACTTCGAGGGCGACGACGGCTACGGGTACGAGCAGGCCGAAGGCTACGAGCACGCCGAGGGGTACGCCGAAGGCGACGAGTACGACGACTACCCCGAGGAAGCCGTCGCCGAGGAAGCGCCGGAGGCCGAGCCGGAACCCGCGGTGTCCGCGGGCAAGCAGTGGCTGACCCTGGCCGGGCAGCTGGCGCTGGGCGTCGTCGGCGGGGCCGGCGTGTGGCTCGGCTTCAACTGGCTGTGGGTCAACCTCGCGCCCGCCGCGCTCGTGGGCGCGTTGCTGGTGATCGTCGCGCTGGTGTGGATCGTGCGGAAGATCCGCCGCGCCGAGGACCTGCAGACGACGCTGCTGGCGATTCTTGTCGGGCTGGTGGTGACGGTGTCGCCCGCGGCGCTGTTGCTGGTGGCCAAGTAGCCCGCCGCCAAGGGCACTGGGGCAGGATGGGCGCGTGAGTGAGAGCGCGCCCGTCCCCGTGGGGCTGAGCACTGCCTCGGTGTGGCCGCTGCGCGCGGGCGCGGCGTTCGAGCTGGCCGCGGACCTCGGCTACGACGGCGTCGAGGTCATGGTCTGGGCCGATCCGATCAGCCAGGACGTCTCGGCGATCCGGCGCTGGTCGCGGCGCACCGGAATGCCGGTGCTGTCCGTGCATTCGCCGTCGCTGCTCATCACGCAGCGGATCTGGTCGCCGGACCCCGAGGTGCGGCTGCGCCGGTCCGTGGACGCCGCGCTCGAACTCGGCGCGCGCACGGTCGTGGTGCATCCGCCGTTTCGCTGGCAACGCCGCTACGGCGACGCGTTCGGCGATCTCGTGGACGAACTGGAGGACGCCAGCGGCGTCGACGTCGCGGTGGAGAACATGTTCAAGGTCCGTCCGCCGGGCGGATCGCGCGACGCGCGCGTTTCGGCGTTCCGGCCGTCGATCGATCCCACCGACGTCGGATTCCGGCACTACACCTTGGACCTGTCGCATTCGGCGGCCGCGCGGATGGACGCGCTGGCGCTCGCGGACCGGATGGGCGCGGGACTGAGCCACGTCCATTTGGCGGACGGCACCGGCATTCCCAAGGACGAGCATCTGATTCCCGGACACGGCGGGCAGCCGTGTGCCGAGTTGCTGGAAAAGCTTGTCAGCGACGGGTTTTCCGGCCAGGTCGTGCTGGAAGTGAATACGCGGCACGCGACCGGGGCGGCGTCGCGGGCGCGTGCGCTGGCGGAGGCGCTGCTGTTCGCCCGGTTGCACCTCGGGCAGTAATCCGCGGGTGATCTTGCTCGGCTGTCCGGGCGGTCCCTGCCCGGCACCACTGGCAAAGGCGCCGGGGCACCGTAAAGTGCCGGGCGTGACCTCGCTGCCATCGCCGTCTCCTGCCCTCCCCGGACCCGGTTCCACGCGCCGTATCGCCGTGGCCGGTCGTCCGTGAGCGCGGCGGACGACACCGCGACCGCCTTCGCCGCGGCCACCGCAGTCCGGTCGCTCGGAGACGGCACGTTCACCGCGACGTTGCGAGCGGAATGGGCGATCGGCTCCCATCCGCACGGCGGATTTCTGGTGGCATTGCTGGCGAAAACCGCTGCTTCCGCATTGCACGAACGCGGGGACGCGACCGTCGAACCGCTCGCGGTGAGCACCGAATTCCTGCACGCGCCCGCGCTCGGGCCGGTGCTGCTGCGCGCCGACGTGCGCAAGGTCGGCCGCCGCGTGTCGGTGGTCGCGGTGTCGCTCGAACAGCGCGGCCGCGCCTGCGTCGAGGCACGGGTCACGGTCGGCCGGCTGCCGGTGCGCCGTTCCGAATGGACGGACCTGCCGCAGATGCCCGCCGAACCGCCGTCGAGCGCGTTGCAAATCGGCAAGGACACCCCGGAAGGCCCGTTCCACCTGTCCGCGGCCTGCGACGTGCGGCTGGATCCGATGACCGCGGGATTCGTGTCCGGCCGCACCGGCGACCCGCCGCGGCTGCGGATGTGGGCCCGTCCGCGCGCGGGCCAGCCCGACGTGTACTTCGCGCTGCTGGCCGGCGATCTCAACCCGCCGGTGGTGGCGAACCTCGGCAGGCACGGCTGGGCCCCGACCGTCCAGATGACCTCGCTCGTGCGCGCCCGCCCGGCTCCCGGCTGGCTGCGGATCCTCGTCGAGGCACGGTCGGTGCACGAGCCGTGGTTCGACTCGGACGCGACGGTGGCCGATTCGCAGGGCAGGCTCGTCGCGCAGGTGCGGCAGCTGGCGCTCGCCCCGGCACCGGGCGGCTGAAGCGCGTTTGGCACGCTGGCCGCATGAGTGTGATCGCGGTGCTGGGTGCGGGAAAGATCGGCGAAGCCCTGCTGTCGGGCCTGCTCAACGGCGGCCACGAGCCAGGCGACCTGCTCTTCACCGAGCGGTACGAGGAGCGGGCGCGCGAGCTGGAGACGCGCTACCCGGGCATGAAGGCGGTGACCGTCGCGGACGCGGCCCGGCGCGCGGACATTCTCGTGGTGGCGGTGAAGCCGCAGGACATCGAGCCGGTGCTGGACGAGCTGGCCCCGCTGCTCGGGACGGCGTCGCTGGTCGTCTCGCTGTGCGCGGGACTGCCGACCGCGCTGTACGAACGCCGTCTCGCCGAAGGCGTCCCGGTGGTCCGCGTGATGCCGAACACCCCGATGCTGGTCGGCGAGGCGATGAGTGCGATCTCACCCGGCAAGCACGCGACGCCCGAGCACCTCGCGACGGTCAAGGAACTGCTGTCGCACGTCGGACAGGTCGTCGAGGTCCCGGAACGGCAGCAGGACGCGGTCACCGCACTCTCCGGCTCCGGTCCGGCGTACTTCTTTTACCTGGTCGAGGCCATGATCGACGCGGGCATCCTGCTCGGCCTGCCGCGCGCGCTCGCCGGGCAGCTGATCATCCAGTCGGCGGTCGGCGCGGCGAAGATGCTTGCCGAGGGCCAGGACCACCCGGTGCTGCTGCGCGAGGCGGTGACGTCCCCGGCCGGGACCACCATCAACGCGATCCGCGAACTGGAGAAGCACGGCGTGCGCGCGGCGCTGCTCGACGCGATCGAGGCCGCCCGCGACCGCTCGGAGGAGCTGGGCCGCGCCCACGAAAACTGATCCGGCGCGCCCGCCCGGTCGGCCGATTCCGGCAAACCGGGCAGGGCTGCGCCGTCCGGGCTACGCGAAGCCCCAGGTGAGGGCCCATCCTGGTGACAGGCGTCGCACTAGTCCCACCTGTCCCGCTACCCTCGGAAGAGCACGTGCGTGTCGATACCACAGGTGGGGAAGCCTCGTGGCGCGACACGTGTCGAAGGACGCGGTAAACATGTCGCCGAACAAGAGGGAGGATTTGCCCGCGGTAGGGCAGGTCCAGTTTTTGACAGTCGCCGAAGTGGCCACGCTGATGCGGGTCTCGAAGATGACCGTGTACCGCCTGGTGCACTCGGGTGAACTTCCCGCGGTCAGAGTCGGGAAGTCCTTCCGGGTGCCGGAAAAAGCGGTGCACGAGTATCTGCAGGGTGCTTACTTCGACGTCGGGTAGGGCTCCGCGCGGCCCCGCCGCTCCGTTGAGGGCGGCGGCGGGGCGGGGTCCGGGTGGTCGCCGGGCATGCGTCAAACCATGCCCGCCGACTGGCCCGCGCCGGGACGCTAGTAGCCTGGTAAACCGCTCGTGCCTGTGCGCTCCACCCGTTGGACGCTGCGCCGGGCAGCGTGACCGACGACAAGAGGAGCGCCCATGGGTTCCGTGATCAAGAAGCGCCGCAAGCGCATGTCCAAGAAGAAGCACCGCAAGCTGCTGCGCCGCACGCGAGTGCAGCGGCGCAAGGCCGGCAAGTGAGCCGTCCGCGCGGTTGAGGTTTCGTGGCCCGTCCAGTCTCTGGACGGGCCACACTCATGTTCGGACCTTCCTACGCCCGATCGAGTGAGGCGCGTATCGCAATCCGGGCGTCGTTGTTAAAACCAGGTAAGCCCTGGTCAGAAGGGCGGCCGGGGCCGGTAACATGGCAGGCGCATCAGCGCGATGCTTCCAGCGAGTGCAGGTTCGCGCACCCCGAGTGATCACTCCGTCTTGCACACTGCTGCCGATCAGGGAGTTCCATGGCCTCGAACATCGTGCTCGTCACCGGGGTCGCCGGCGACCTGGGCGGGAAGCTGCTCGCCCGGCTCGGCGCCCATCCGGATCTCGAGCGGGTGATCGGCGTCGACACCGCCCCGCCTGCCAAGGACATCCAGCAGCGGATGGGCCGCGCCGAG
The DNA here is from genome assembly GCF_045278895.1 of Amycolatopsis sp. WGS_07. Lineage (NCBI taxonomy): Bacteria > Bacillati > Actinomycetota > Actinomycetes > Pseudonocardiales > Pseudonocardiaceae > Amycolatopsis > Amycolatopsis sp. WGS_07. The sequence goes on from NZ_CP136053.1 coordinate 3,403,738, forward strand.
TTCGTCCGCGCCGACATCCGCAATCCGCTCATCGCGAAGGTGATCAGCAGCGCCGAGGTGGACACGGTCGTGCACACCTCGTGCACCGCGCATCCGGCCGGGCCGAGCAGGCGCGCGGCGGTGAAGGAAGTCAACGTCATCGGCACGATGCGGCTGCTCGCGGCGTGCCAGCGCGCGCCGAAGGTGCGCAAGCTCGTGGTCAAGTCCAGCGCGGCGGTGTACGGCGCGGGAGCGCGTTCGCAGGCGGTGTTCACCGAGGATTCGGAGCTGATCCCGCCGTCGTCGAGCGGCTATGCGAAGGACGCGGTCGAGATGGAGGGCTACGTGCGCGGCCTCGCCCGCCGCCGCCCGGACCTGACCATCACCCTGCTGCGGTTCGCGAACATCATCGGCCCCGAGGTCGACACCGTGCTGGCCCGGTACTTCTCGCTGCCGGTCGTGCCGACGGTCTTCGGCTACGACTCCCGGCTGCAGCTGTTGCACGGTTCAGACGCGTTGTCAGTGCTGGAAATGGCGACGCTGGAAGACCGGCTGGGCGTGTTCAACGTCGCCTCCGACGGCGTGCTCACGCTGTCGCAGGCGATCCGCCGGGCGGGCCGGGTCGGGCTGCCGATGCCGCGCGGCGTGGTGCCGTCGGTCGGCAAGCTGCTGCGCGGGGCCCGGCTGGTCGATTTCTCCGCCGACCAGGTGCGGCTGCTGAACTTCGGCCGCGCGGTCGACATCACGAAGCTCAAGAAGGAATTCGGGTACACGCCCCGCTGGACCACCCGCGAGGCGTTCGACGATTACGTGGCCGGTCGCGGCCTGCGCCCGGTGCTCGACGGCGGCGCGCTGGCCGGGCTGGCCGGCAAGGTGCTCGAGGCCGCCGCCACCGGGCAGGCGCGCCGATGAACCACGCGAGGGCCGGAAGTGAGGCGAATCCCGTGAACGGTGCTGAGGCACAGGTCATCCCGCTGCACGGACCCGGCCGGGAGAAACCGGCTGAGATCCCGGAGCAGGCCGAGCCGCGTCCCGAAGCGCCGGTGGTCGAGTTCCCGGCGCAGCCGTCCAGCCCGGTGCGCGAGCCCGCGGTCGATCCGCTGTCCGAGCCGGTGCGGAGCGCGCTCACCTTCCTGCGCCACCGGCTCACCGGCGACTACGCGGTGGACGAGTTCGGTTTCGACGCCGAACTCACCGAGACGCTCGTGCTGCCGCCGCTGCGCGCGTTGTACGAGAAATGGTTCCGCGTAGACACTTTCGGCGTCGAGAACCTGCCGACGGCGGGCGGCGCGCTGCTGGTGTCCAACCACTCCGGCACCTTGCCGCTCGACGCGCTGATGACCGCGGTCGCGGTGCACGACGAGACCGGCGGACGGCATCTGCGCGGCCTCGGCGCGGACCTGGTGTTCAAGCTGCCGCTGGTGGGATCGTTCGCGCGCAAGTCCGGGCAGACGCTCGCCTGCAACGCCGACGCCGAACGGCTGCTGACCAACGGCGAACTCGTCGGCGTGTGGCCGGAAGGGTTCAAGGGCGTCGGGAAGCCGTTCTCCGCGCGGTACAAGCTGCAGCGCTTCGGCCGCGGCGGTTTCGTGTCCGCGGCGATGCGCGCGGGTGTGCCGATCATCCCGGTGTCGGTGGTCGGGGCCGAGGAGACGTATCCGAAGATCGGCGAACTCAAGGTGCTGGCGCGGCTGTTCGGGCTGCCGTACTTCCCGGTCACGCCGTTCTTCCCGCTGCTGGGCCCGCTCGGCGCGGTGCCGCTGCCGACGAAGTGGACCATCGAGTTCGGCGAGCCGATCCGCACCGACGAGTACGGCCCGGAGGCGGTCGACGACCCGATGCTGGTGTTCACCCTCACCGACCAGGTGCGCGAGTCGATCCAGCACGCGTTGTACCGCCGGCTTTCCCGGCGGCGCAGCGTTTTCCGCGGCTGATTCTTAGCCGGGGAGATGCCAGCCGCGGCGCACTGAGCGTTCGCAGCGCTGAGGTTCGTCGCCGACGCTCACGAACAGCGCGGTCAGCAAGGGCGCGCCGTGGTCGAGTGTGCTGCGCGGCAACGGGCCGTTGGCGACCAGTGAGACGAGGCCGTGCGCGACGGCCCAGCTTTGGGTGGCGAGTTCGAGCGCGTCGAGGCCTTCGCGGTACCGGCCGGTGTCGCGTCCCCGGGCAGCGGCCTGCACCAGGTATTCGAGGGTGTCGTCGGCGGCTTGGGCGTCTTCCAGCTCGAAGTTGGCGTCGAACATCACGCGGTACAGGTCGGGGTGATCCAGTGCGTTGCCGAGGTACGCGGAGATCAGCGCGGCGTGGTCGCGCACCGGATCGGCCGACGGGCGGACCGCGGCCATGCGCTGTGCCAGCCGGGTAAAACCCTCCTGGCGCAAGGCTTTCCAGAGCCCGTCCATGTTGTCGAAGTGGGTGTAGACGGCCATCGTCGACACTCCGGTCCCGTCCACGAGCGAGCGCAGGGTGATCGGTTCGCGGGTGCGGAGCATCTCGGCTGCCCGTTCGAGCAGCAAGGTGCGCACTGCCGGATCCTTCGCCCTCGCCATGGCGGCATTCTATAGCATTGCAATGCTATGTTTTAAGGACCGAGGATCCTTCAGGAGGAAACATGGCCGTCACCCTGGTCAATCCCGCCGCGCTGCCGCAGGTCGGCCTTTACCGGCAGGTTTCCGTCGCGACCGGTTCGCGGACGGTTTTCATCGCCGGGCAGGTGGCGCGGACCGCTGACGGCGGGCGGGTAGGGGAAGGCGATCTGGCCGCGCAGGTCGAGCAGGCCTATCTGAACGTGGCCGCGGCGCTGGCCGAGGCCGGGGCGACGTTCGCGGATGTGGCGCGGCTGACGGTGTATTTCGTCGAGTGGTCGCCGGAGAAGATGGGCGAGTTCGTCGAGGGCGTGCAGCGGGCGGAGCAGAAGCTGGGCGTCAGCATTCAGGCCCCGTTGACGGGGATTGGCGTGGCGTTTCTGGCGGAGCCGGACCTGTTGGTGGAGGTCGAGGCGACTGCGGTGCTGGACTAGGTCGTGAGTGCCGATCGCGGTTCTAACCGTGATCCGCACTCACGACGCTTTACCTGCGGCGATACGCCATCCCCGCCGCCACCGCCCCGGCCACGGCCCCCGCGCCGAGCACGGACGGGACGCCGATGCGAGCGGCTTTGCGGCCGGTGCGGAAGTCGCGGATCTCCCAGCCTCGCGCACGAGCGACGTCGCGCAGGCCGCTGTCGGGGTTCACCGCGACCGCCGTGCCGACGACCGACAGCATCGGCACGTCGTTCTGAGAATCCGAATATGCCGTGCAGCGCTTGAGGTTCAGGCCTTCCCGCGACGCGAGCGCGCGGACGGCGTGCGCCTTCGCGCGGCCGTGCAGCATGTCGCCGACCAAGCGTCCGGTGTAGACGCCGTCCTTGGTTTCCGCGACGGTGCCGAGCGCGCCGGTGAGGCCGAGGCGACGGGAGATGATCGCGGCGAGTTCGATGGGCGTCGCGGTGACGAGCCACACCCGCTGCCCCGCGTCGAGGTGCATCTGGGCGAGCGCGCGGGTGCCGGACCAGATCTTGTCCGCCATCAGCTCGTCGTAGATTTCCTCGCTCATCGTGGTGAGTTCCTCGACCGTGCGACCGGCCACAAAGGACAGCGCGCGCTCGCGGTGGGTCTTGATGTCGGCCTTGTTCTCGCGTCCGCCGATGCGGAACTTGACCTGGTCCCACACGAAACCGGCGAGGTCGGCCGAGGTGAAGAACTTGCGCGCGGCGAGCCCGCGGGCGAAGTAGAAGATCGACGCGCCCATCATCATCGTGTTGTCCACGTCGAAGAAGGCGCCCGCGGTGAGGTCCGGCGGCGCGGGCGGAACCGTCGTCGCCAGCTGCGCCGAGGAAGCCGCGGCCTCCGCCGACGCCTCTCCGGCGAGCGTGGCGAGCCGCTCCAGTTCCTGACTCTTATCCTTGCCACGCCAAGCTGACACGCACACCGCCTCCAGGTTCGGGCACGTCCCGGCGGACGACGCCGACCGGGTCCTGCACGACAGGGTAGCGACCGTGCGACTCACCCGTTGGAGATGTGGCCCGGACCTCGGATAGGGGTTGCCTGGTCGCCCTGATCATGGCGCGGGGGAGTGGTGAACGTCGCGTCAGCCGATGACGATCGGCGGGAGTCCGGGCAGCAGCGGCGGGATCGAGACCACCGGCGGAGGAGCGGGCCGGGTCGGGATCCGGGGCGGAGTCGGTGCGGTGATCGGCGGCGGGACGCTCGGCGGGGTCGCGGTGTGCGGGACCTCCGTCGACGTCGGGGTTGGGGTCGGCATCCCAGGGCTGCTGACGGTCGGCACCGACACCGATCGGATCGGCAGCGGGGAGTCCGTCGACGGGGCGGTCGGCGCTACCGGCGGCGGGCTGCTCGGGGTGGAGCCGCCGGGGGACAGCGGTTGCTGCGTGCAGGCGCCGTCCGCGGGGAGGAGGCCCAGTTCGTCCGTGGTGCCGGTGGTGATCTGGTAGCAGCTCAGCCGCGAGCCGAGCGCGGTCGTTCGTTGCTGGACGCGGTCGAGCAGGAGACGCACCTGCTCGAAGTCCTCGCGGGCGGAGGCCGGGACGTCGGGCTGTTCCGATTCCAGTTCCCGCGCCCGGCTCTGTGCCCACGACTCCAGGGACGTCAGGCGCGTGCGGTTGCCGCTCGTGGTCGCCAGCTCGGTGAGTTCGGCCACGCCCGCGCGGACGTCGCTGCTGAAATCGTGCAAAGCGGTTTGGTACGCCGCTGGGCTGGCGTCGTTCATCCGGCCCAGTTCGGTGACGCGGTTCGTGGCGAACTTCAGGTGCTTCTCGGCCTTGGCTTCGTCGCCGAAGGTCAGGCCGAGCGACGTGACCTCGCCCGCTCGCTTCACGCTGTACAGCGCGTCTCCGGGCAAGGCGTCGCGCGAAAGCAGCAGCGTCAGCCCGCCGAGGCCGAGGATCAGTGCGATTCCGGCGGCGGCGAGGTCGGCCATTCGCGGCCGCCAGCGCCGGCGCGGGAGCGGTTCGCCGATGCGGCCTTCGATCTCGGCGCGGATCCGGGCTCGGGTGGCTGGGTCGGGGTCGCCCGCCTGGCCCAGTTCGCGCAGGGCGCCGACGACGGCCAGCTCCTCGGCGAACTCGTCCGGGCGCTGTCCGGGGGAAGCATTGATCGCGTCGTCGAACCGCTCGCTCTCGGTCCGACCACGCGAAAACCACCCGGGCACGCCCACGGTGCTGCTCCGTCTCCACCCAACGCCCGGCCCTGACCGCCGGTCTGGGTGAGAAACGATTAAGAAGCCTAATAAGTTACGGCCGTTGGTTGAACGATCAACGCAAGCCGGTGGGCAGCAGCTGCGCGAGCCGCCGGACCGCGCGGTGCTGGAGTGCCTTCACCGCGCCCTCGTTGCGTTCCATGATCTGCGCGGTCTCGGCGACCGACAGCCCCTGCAGGAACCGCAGCACAATGCATTCGCGCTGGTCCTCGCCAAGCTCGGCGACGCAGCGCAGCAGCTCGGCACGGGTCGCGCCGGCGATCGCCTGCTGTTCGGGGCCCGCCTGCGCGGCCGGGCCGACCGGTCCGCCGGGCACGCCGCCGGGTTCGGCCACCTCGTCGGTGACGACCTCGAGCCGGAACCGGCTGGACTTCACGTGGTCGAGGATCAGGTTGCGGGCGATGGTGACGAACCACGCGCCGACGTCGCGGCCCTGGTAGCTCACCGACGTGATCCGGCGCAGCGCGCGCAGGAAGGTCTCGCTGGTGACGTCCTCGGCGAGATCGCGGTCGCCGAGGCGGAAGAGCGCGTAGCGGTAGACGACGTCGACGTACCGGTCATACAGCTGGCCGAACGCCGACGAATCGCCTGCCTGTGCGGACCGCACCAGCTCCCACGCCTCGGCCTTGGCGACCTCGGCGGGATCCGGTTCGGCGTCGGCCTTCGGGAGCGGCACGGCGGCCGCGGACGAGCCGAACACGCGCTCGGCGAACATCGCGACCGGGCCGCGGCGCGCGGCGGACAGGGTGATCGGACGGGTCATCGAGCGGCACCTCCGGCTGTCCCTGGTGCTGCCGGGCGTGGTCCCGAAGGCGTGACGGCGTGCCGCGGCTCGTGTCCCACACCCACGTGGAGCGGCAGCTTCGGCACGACGACTCCCTTGTTCGGGTCACCCGGTAGTGATCAACGCCACCCGGCGACGCAGTGCAGCATACGTGTTGTTACCGCGAAGTAGGTAGTGTCCCGGTCAGGCAGAGGTGCGACGATCGCGCCGCATCCCCATTACGGGTGACAAGATGACGAATCCGCAACGGAACGGAGAGGGGTGGGGGTGGACGGGATCAGCACCGCCCACGGCGTCGCCGGCCTGCTCGCCGCCGCGGCCAGCCGCTGGCCGGACCGTACGGCGATCACCGAGACAGGCACGGGTGCCACGCTGACCTGGCGGCAGCTCGACGAGGCGGCGCACGCGCAAGCACGCCGGCTGGTGTCCTCCGGCGTCGCGCCGGGCGACCCGGTGGTGCTGCGGCTCCCGACGTCGGCTGACTTCGCGATCGCCCTGTTCGCGGTGCTGCGCGCGGGCGGAATCGCCGTGCCGCTTTCGCCGCAGGCCCCTGCTCCGGAGCTGGAGCGGCTGCTGGAGCACTGCGGCGCGAAACGCGTGGTGCAGCGCGACGACGCCGAGCTGCCCGAGGGCATCACCGGTCTGCCACCGCGTAGCGACGAGCCGGGCGAGCCGGTTGACCTCGGTCGTTCCGGCGAGGACATCGCGGTCATCTCGTACACCTCTGGCACGACCGGCCCGCCGCGCGGAGTGCTGCTGTCGCACCGCGCGCTGCTGGCGAACCTCGATCAACTGTCCCAAGTGGACGGTGTGACCGAGCACGACGACCGGGTGCTGGTGTCGATCCCGCTCTTCCACGTCTACGGCCTCGGTCCCGGCCTGCTCATGGCGACGGCGGTCGGCGCGACGCTGGTGCTCTCCGAACGCTTCGAGGCCCGGCGGACGCTTGAGGACTGCGCCGAACATCGCGTCACGTCCATCACCGGCGTGCCCGCGATGTACAACGAATTCGCCTCGCTCGACCAGGAGGAACTGGGCCGCGGGCTGGCGACGGTGAAGCGGCTGACGTCCGGTGCCGCGCCACTGCACCCGAAGGTGCTGGCGGCGATTCGCGAGGCCACCGGGCTCGACGTGTACGAGGGCTACGGGCTCACCGAATGCGCGCCGGTGGTGACGTCCACGCTGGTCACCGGGTATCCGAAGCCGGGTTCGGTCGGGCGGCCGCTGCCGGGGATCGAGCTGCGGCTGGTGGAGTCCGACGGGTCCGCCGACGACCTGCCGCTCGATCCGGAGGAGCCGGACGACGTGTTCGAGGCAGGCCGCAGCACCGGGCTGGTTTCGGTGCGCGGGGCGAACCTGTTCTCCGGGTACTGGCCGGACGGCGCGCACGGCCCGGACGCCGAGGGCTGGTTCCGGACCGGCGACGTCGGCTATCTCGATTCCGACGGCGACCTGCACCTGGTCGACCGGGCGAACGACTTGATCATCGTCAACGGCTTCAACGTCTTTCCGCACGAGGTCGAGGAAGTGATCTCGCAGCTGCCCGGGGTGGCCGAGGCCGCCGTCGTGGGCGTGGTGGACGAGCGAAGCGGCGAAGCGGTGAAGGCGGTCGTGGTGCCCGCTGAAGGCGCGGCGTTGTCGGAGCAGCAGGTGGTGGATCAGTGCACCGCGCATCTGGCTGGGTACAAGGTGCCGCACACGGTCGAGTTCGCCGAGACGTTGCCGCATTCGGCGACCGGGAAGCTGCGACGGCTGAAGCTGCGCTGATTAGGCTGGCTCTGTGCACAAGGTGACCGTGATGAGCCGCGAAGGATGCCACCTGTGCGACGTGGCCGAGGCGGACGTCGCGCGGATCTGCGGCGAGCTGGGTGTGCCGTGGGAGACCGCGGACGTCGACAGCGATCCGGAATGGCAGGCCGAGTACGGCGACCAGGTGCCGGTGATCCTGATCGACGGCGTCGAGCACGGGTACTGGCGCGTCGAGGAAGAACGGCTGCGCGCGGCATTGCGGTAAGCAACCCGTAAGCGCTTTGAACGGGCCTGTCCGGGCCGCGCCCGCCGATGATGGTGGGGTGAGTGCGTTGAAAGAAGCCCCGCCGACCGTTCCGCCGCGCCTGTCGCTGGGCGTCGCGACGTTCATCGGGCTGGTCTCGCTGGCCGTCGCGCTGGGTGTCGGGCACCTGATCGCGGGATTCGTCGGGTACAACGCGTCGCCGTTCGTGGCGGTCGCGGACTTCGTCATCGCGCACAGCCCGCACGCCGTCGTGGTGTGGGCGGAACAGACGATCGGGACCGCCGACAAGACCGTGCTCAAGATCGGTCTGGCCGTGGTGCTGCTGGGGTTCGCGGTACTCGCTGGGCAGCTTTCGCGGCGCCGTCCGTTGCCGGGGCAGCTGCTGGTGGTCGTGGTCGGCGCGTTCGGGATCTTCGCGGTCTTCGAGCGGACGGACGTCGGGCAGCTCGCCTTGCTGGCTCCGGTGCTTGCGCTGGGTGCTGCGCTGCTGGTTTTCAGCTGGTTGCACAAACGCGCGTTGCCCTCGGAAACCGAGCTGCGGCAGGGACTCAGCCGTCGCCAGGTCTTGCAGCGTGGTGCTGGGATCGCTGCGGGCGCGGGGGTGGCGGCGATCGTCGGGGAGGTCGTGTCGACCACCGGCAGCGCGTCGGGATCGCGCGCTTCGGTCGGGCCGCTGGTCGCCGCGAAGAAGGCTCCGCCGATCCCGCCGGACGCGGATTTCCACAAGCTCGGCTCGCCGCCGTTCATCACGCCGAACGGGAGCTTCTACCGGATCGACACCGCGTTCGTCGTGCCGCAGGTGCGGGCCGAGGACTGGACTTTGAAGATCCACGGCATGGTCGACCGCGAGGTGAGCTTCTCCTACGCGGACATTCGCAACCGGCCGCTGGTCGAGCGGACTGTGACGCTCACGTGCGTCTCCAACGAGGTCGGCGGCGATCTGATCTCCACGGCCAATTTCATCGGCGTGGACCTGGTGGACTTGCTGGCCGCGGCCGGCGTGCACCGGGACGCGCAGCAGATGTACGCGACCAGTGTCGACGGGTTCACCTGCGGCACCCCGGCCAACGTCGCGCTGGACCCGGCGCGCGGCGCGATGCTCGCGATCGGCATGAACGGCGAGGCGCTGCCGGTCGAGCACGGGTTCCCGGCGCGGATCGTGATCCCCGGGCTGTACGGGTATGTCTCGGCGACGAAATGGGTCACTGACCTGGAGTTCACGACCTGGGACGCGCGCCAGGCGTACTGGCTGCAGCGCGGCTGGGCGGAGCAGGCCCCGATCAAGACCGAGTCGCGGATCGACGCCCCGGTCAGCGGGACGACGGTGCGCGGGGGCCGGGTCCGGGTGGCGGGGACGGCGTGGGCGCAGCACGTCGGGATCGCGAAGGTGGAAGTGCGGGTGGACCAGGGCCCGTGGACCCCGGCGACGCTGTCGGCCGAGGTCAACAAGGACACCTGGCGGATGTGGTGGGCCGAGCTGCCGGTCTCGCCGGGCAGCCACACGGTGACGGTGCGGGCGACCGACCAGTCCGGCTACACGCAGACGGACCGGCCCGCGGATCCCGTTCCGGACGGAGCGACGGGGTGGCACACGGTGCCGTTCACGGCGGCCTGACTGGGCGAGGTTGTGCTTCTGGTCATGCGGGTGACCAGTGACTTTGTGCATGCGTTCACAAGTGGACTACCGTAGGAACCCGTCCCTGCGAGGACCGGCATCGAACCGGACGGAAGCCGTGGGGTCAAGAGCTGGTTTTCCACTGCCGGACAGGCAGGCGGGGGACAGCGCGGGCACGAAGCCGGATTGAGGAGAAGTCAGCGTGGTGACACAGCGGGGCGGGCGCAGCGGTGCCGAACCGCCGGCCACGCCTCCCCGCGACGAATCCGACTCCGCCGAACCCGCCCCGCGCCGGTCTGGCGGACGGCACGCCGCGGGCAACCGCCGCCGCAGTTCGGTGAGCGAGAACGGCTTGGCGCGCAACGGGAACTCCGCCGATCACGAGAACGGTGACCAGGTCGCCGGCGGCGGCGAGCACGCCGCGGGCAACGGACGAGTCTCCGGAAACGGCCGGGCCGCGTCGGGCAACGGCCGCGCCAGCCGGGCGGCTACCCGGGCCGCCGCGCAGGGCGAGAGGGCTTCCGCGCCAGGTGAAGGCGGCCGCGCGGCTTCCCGCGCCGCCGCGCAAGGCGAAACCAGCCGGGCGACTTCCCAGGCCGCTGCGTCAGCCGAAACCGGCCGCGCGACCAGCCCCGAAGCACCGGCCGAAACCGACCCCAAACCCCGCACCCGCCGCCCAGCCCGCACCTCCCGTCCCGCGCCGGACGCCGACAACGCGCCTACCGCCGAGATGCCCGCCGTCTCCGACGCGGAGGACACCGCCGTCCGCGCGAAGCAGATTCCGGAGGCCGCCGTCGCCCGGCTGGCTGTCTACCTGCGGATTCTCTCCGGGCTGGCCGAGCAGGGCACCACCGCCGTCTCCAGCGAGGAACTCTCCGCTGCCGCTGGCGTCAACTCCGCCAAACTGCGCAAGGACCTCTCCTACCTCGGCTCGTACGGCACTCGCGGCGTCGGCTACGAGGTGCAGGTGCTGGTCAGCCAGATCGAGCGGATCCTCGGCCTCACCCGGCAGCACCGGGTCGCCGTGGTCGGGATCGGCAACCTTGGCCACGCGCTCGCCAACTACGGCGGCTTCCCCGGCCGCGGCTTCCCGGTCGAGGCGCTTTTCGACCTCGACCCCGATTTGATCGGCGTACCCGTAGGGGGTCTGCCGGTTTCGCACATGGACGACATTCCTCGCGTTTGCTCCGAACGGGAGATTTCCGTGGGGATCATCGCCACACCTCCTACCGCCGCGCAGTCGGTGTGCGACAGGCTGGTGGCAGGCGGCGTCCAGTGCATCCTCAACTTCGCGCCGGTAGTGCTCCAGGTGCCGGCACACGTCGAGGTCCGCAAGGTCGACCTCGCCGTCGAGCTGCAGATTCTCTCGTTCCACGTGGCTCGGCGCGCCGACAGCGCGGCAAGCGCGGGTTCCGCCGGGGAAAACCAGGGAAATACCGGGTTACCCGGCACCGGCCGGTCCGCCGACAATGGCAGCACGGGCGGCGGACGAAACGGCGCCGGAACGGACGGCGGTCTCGGAATGGTGGTGCGCTGAATGAGCGTGTTGGCGGTCGGGCTCTCCCATCGCAGTGCGGATCTCGGCACGCTCGAGCGTGCGGCGATCCCCGCGGACGAGCTGACCAAGGTCCTGCACGACCTGCAGCAGGCGGAGCACATCAGCGAGGTCATGCTCGTCTCGACGTGCAACCGCATCGAGGTCTACGCCGTGGTCGAGACGTTCCACGGCGGCGTCAACGACGTCTCGGACGTGCTCTCCCGCAAGGCCGGGATGGAGCCCGCCAAGCTGTACGACAGCCTGTACGTGCACTACGCGGGCGCGGCCGTCGAGCACCTGTTCTCCGTCACCTCGGGCCTGGACTCGATGGTGGTCGGCGAGACGCAGATCCTCGGCCAGATCCGGTCCGCGTACGCGACCGCGCGCGACGCCGGCACGGTCGGCCGCACGCTGCACGAGCTGATCCAGACCACGCTGCGCGTCGGCAAGCGCGTGCACTCCGAGACCGGGCTCGACCAGCTCGGCGCGTCCGTCGTGTCCGAGGCGCTGGCCGCGGCGGGGGACATCGCGGGCAAGCACGCGCTGATCGTCGGGGCCGGTTCGATGGGCGCGCTCACCGCGTCGCAGCTGCGCAAGGCCGGGATCGCCGAGATCACCGTCGCCAACCGCACCGAGGCCAACGCTGTCCGGCTGGCCGAGAAGATCGTCGCGGAGGGGGTTCCGGCGCGGTCGGTGCCGCTGTCCTCTCTCGCGGACGCGGTCGAGCTGGCCGACCTGGTCGTGGCGTGTACCGGGGCGCAGGACGCGGTGTTCCTCGCCGGGCACGTGCCCGCGCGCGCCGGGCGTCCGCTGGTCGTGTGCGACCTCGGGCTGCCCAAGGACGTCGACCCGGCGGTCGCCGAACTCGCCGACGTCACCGTGGTCGACCTGGAGACGATCCAGCGCCGCATGCGCGACGCGGGAGCCCCGACCACCGAACGGCAGACCGCCAAAGCCAACGGCATCGTGCTCGACGAGGTGCGCGAGTACCTCGCCGGACAGCGCAGTGCCGAGGTCACGCCCACGGTCACCGCGCTGCGCAGGCGCGCGGCCGAGGTGGTGGACGCGGAGCTGCTCCGCCTGGACAACCGGCTGCCGGAACTCGACAGCCAGGTTCGCGAAGAGGTCGGCCGCACGGTTCGCCGGGTGGTCGACAAGCTGCTGCACGCGCCGACGGTGCGGGTCAAGCAGCTGGCCGCCGAGACGGCCGACACCGACTACGCCAACGCGTTGCGGGAACTGTTCTGCCTCGACCCGCAGGCTCCTGCGGCCGTGGCGAGCCCGACAGCGCCGGAATCCGAGAAGAAGCGGTAAGTGACCAGAGTCATTCGCATCGGCACGCGGGGCAGCAAGCTCGCCCTCGCGCAGACCGGCATCGTCGCCGACACCATCCGCGCCACCGGGGCGGAGGTGGAGATCGTCACCGTCACCACGCCCGGCGACCTCTCCAGCGCCCCGATCTCGCAGATCGGGGTCGGCGTGTTCACCTCGGCGCTGCGGGAAGCGTTGCTGCGCAACGAGATCGACGTCGCCGTGCACTCGTACAAGGACCTGCCCACCGCGCCCGAAGCCGGCCTCGTGCTGGCCGCGGTGCCGCCGCGCGAGGACCCGCGCGACGCGCTCATCGCCCGTGACGGCCTCACCCTCGGCGAGCTTCCGCCGGGCGCGAAGGTCGGCACCGGGGCCGCGCGGCGCATGGCTCAGCTGCGCGCGCTGGGTCTCGGTTTGGAAATCGTGCCGATCCGAGGCAATATCGATACCCGCATGCGCAAGGTGGCCGACGGCGAGCTGGATGCCGTGGTGCTCGCGCGTGCCGGACTGGCCAGGGTCGGCCGGGTGGACGAGATCACCGAAACCCTCGACCCGATCCAGATGCTGCCCGCCCCCGCGCAGGGGGCGCTGGCGCTGGAGTGCCGGGCCGCCGACGTGGACATCGAGCACCTGCTCGCGTCCGCGGTGGACGACGAGAGCACGCGGGTCGCGGTGACGGCCGAACGGGCTCTGCTCGCCGCGCTCGAAGCCGGGTGCAGCGCGCCGGTGGGCGCGCTCGCCGAAATCGTCGAGGACCTCGACGACGAGGGCGCGGTGGTGGAACGCATCTCGCTGCGCGGCACCGCTGCCGTCGAAGGCGAGAACGGCGGCGTCGACATGGTGCGGGCCTCCGCGATCGCCGGGATCGGCGAGGCGGAGAAGCTCGGCCGGGAACTGGCCGCCGAACTGCTTGACCTGGGAGCCGGGGCGCTGCTCGGCCCCGCGCTGTGACGCCAGCCGTCACCGACCCGCACGACCTGCCCGACACCAGCGGCCGGAGCACCGGCCGCCCAAGAGGAGAAGAACACCAACGATGACCCCTGCTCGCAAGACCGCCGGGCGCGTCGCCTTCGTGGGCTCGGGCCCCGGGGACGCCGGGCTGCTCACCGTCCGCGCCCAGGAACTCCTGGCCAAGGCCGAGGTCGTGGTGACCGACCCGGACGTGCCCGCCAGCGTGCTCGCCTTCGCCGCCCCCGGCGCCGAGGTGCGTCCCGCCGTGGGCGAACCGTCCGACGTCGCGAAGGACCTGACCGCCGAGGCCAAGGCGGGCCGGCTCGCGCTGCGGCTGGTCTCCGGCGACCCGCTGACCAGCCCGGCCGTCGTGGCCGAGGTCCAGGCCGTCGCCCGCACGTCGGCCGTGTTCGACGTCATCCCTGGCGTCGCGCCGGGCACCGCGGTGCCGGCGTACGCGGGGGTCGCGCTCGGCGGCACCTACACCGAGGCGGACGTCCGCGGCGAGGTGGACTGGGGCGCGCTGGCCGCGGTCCCCGGCCCGATCGTGCTGCACGCGACCTCGGCGCACCTCGCCGAGGCGGCCAGCCAGCTCACCGAGAAGGGGCTGCCCGCGACCACCCCGGTCGCGGTCACCGCGAACGGCACCATCAACACCCAGCGCACGCTGGACACCACCCTCGCCTCGGTCGCGAACGACGCGGGCGAACTGGTCGGCCCGCTGGTCGTCACGGTCGGGCAGGCCGCCGGGCAGCGGTCGAAGCTGTCCTGGTGGGAGTCGCGCGCGCTGTACGGCTGGAAGGTCCTGGTGCCGCGCACCAAGGAGCAGGCGGGCGAGATGGCCGACCGGCTGCGCGGGCACGGCGCGACCTCGCACGAGGTGCCGACCATTTCGGTCGAGCCGCCGCGCAGCCCGGCGCAGATGGAGCGGTCGGTCAAGGGCCTCGTCGACGGCCGGTACCAGTGGATCGTCTTCACCTCCACCAACGCGGTGCGCGCGGTGTGGGAGAAGTTCGAGGAGTTCGGCCTCGACGCGCGCGCGTTCTCCGGCGTGAAGATCGCCTGCGTCGGCGAATCGACCGCGGCGAAGGTGCGGTCCTTCGGGATCATCCCGGAGCTGGTGCCGACGGGCGAGCAGTCGTCCGAGGGCCTGCTGGCCGAGTTCCCGCCGTACGACGACGTGCTGGACCCGGTGAACCGGGTTCTGCTGCCGCGCGCGGACATCGCCACCGAGATCCTGTCGGCCGGTCTGGTCGAGCGCGGTTGGGAAGTTGACGACGTCACGGCTTACCGGACTGTGCGGGCCGCGCCGCCGCCAGCCGAGACCCGCGAGATGATCAAGACCGGCGGGTTTGACGCGGTCTGTTTCACCTCGTCCTCGACCGTGCGGAACCTGGTGGGGATTGCCGGGAAGCCGCACACGCGCACGTTGGTCGCGTGCATTGGGCCGAAGACGGCCGAGACCGCGGTGGAGTTCGGGCTGCGGGTGGATGTTCAGCCGGAGAAGGCTGATGTGCCGCATCTGGTGGACGCGTTGGCCGAGCACGCGGCTCGGTTGCGGGCGGAGGGGGCGTTGCCTCCGCCTCGTAAGGCTAAGCGGACTCGGCGTAGTTGACGGCTCGTCGCCTGGCGGCGACATTGCGGTCCTTCACTGCGTGGGGCACCCCGAAGCTTGATTGTGACTACGGCGCGGGGGTGCTTGTCAAGGCGGGAAAGATGCCTTGACAAGCACCCCCGCGCCGCGTTTTTGGCTTCGTATCGGGGTGCGGGGGAGTGTGGGTGCCTTCGTGCGTCGGTGGCGTGGGTGCATCGGTGGCTCTGCGAGTGCCTCGCCGAAGAGATTGTCTGAGTGCGGGAGTACCTTGGATGTGTGTTCCCTGAGCAGCGACCCCGCAGGCTTCGTACTACTCCGGCAATGCGCAGGATGGTCAGTGAGACCACGTTGCGGCCTCGGCAGTTGATCCTGCCGATGTTCGTGGGCGAGGGCCTTGACGCACCGCGGCCCATCGCCAGCATGCCGGGCGTCGTTCAGCACACCCGGGACACGCTGCGCAAGGCCGCGGTCGAGGCGGTGCACGCCGGGGTCGGCGGGATCATGCTCTTCGGCGTTCCGGAGAAGCGGGACGCCCAAGGATCCGGTGCGGTGGACGAGAACGGCATCCTCAACGTCGCGTTGCGGGATCTGCGCGGTGAACTCGGCGATTCCACCGTGCTGATGGCCGACACCTGCCTGGACGAGTTCACCGACCACGGGCACTGCGGCGTTCTCGACGCGGACGGCGTGGTCGACAACGACGCCACGCTCCGGGTGTACGCCGACATGGCGGTCGCGCAGGCGGAAGCCGGGGCGCACGTGCTCGGGCCCAGCGGGATGATGGACGGCCAGGTCGGCGTGATCCGCCGGGCGCTCGACGAGGTCGGGCACAGCGAGACCGCGATCCTCGCCTACTCGGTCAAGTACGCCAGCGCGTTCTACGGCCCGTTCCGCGAGGCCGTCGACTCGCAGCTCAAGGGCGACCGCAAGACCTACCAGCAGGACCTCGGCAACGCGCGCGAAGCGTTGCGGGAGCTGGAACTCGATCTTGCCGAGGGCGCGGACATGGTCATGGTCAAGCCCGCGCTGTCCTATTTGGACATTATCAAGGCGGCCGCCGAGTTCTCGCCGGTTCCCGTTGCGGCGTACAACATTTCCGGCGAGTACGCGATGGTCGAGGCGGCCGCGGCGAACGGCTGGATCGAACGCGAGCGGACCGTGCTCGAGGTGCTCACCTCGATCCGCCGCGCGGGGGCCGACCTCATCCTCACCTACTGGGCGGCCGAGGCCGCGGCCTGGCTGGACTGAGTCCGGGTAGGGTCTTTCGGGTGGCCGAGAAGGACGAGAACACCCCGAAGCCAGCCAGCGTGACCTCGGACGACCTCTCCGGGCTCACCGACGACGAGCGCCGCAAGCGCGGGCGCGCGCCGGATCCGGTGCTGCCGGGGCAGAGCGCGCCGAAGGCCAAGCCGCCGACGCCGGTGCACGTCGCCTTCGTGCTCGCCATCGTGGCGGCGGTCATCGTCGTGGCCGGGCAGGTTGTCACCGTCTTGCTCAAGCAGCAGTTGGTCGACCGGGCGGTCGAGCAGGTGCGGCAGGCTGGCCAGAAGGTCGACGTCGCGCAGGTGCAGTCCAACGCCAACACCCTCGTGTGGGCCATGCTCATCGGCGCGCTGTGCTTCGGCGGGCTGCTCGTGCTGTTCGCCTGGAAGGCCCGCGAGGGCACGCGTTCGGCACGCAGCATCGCGACGCTGCTGGCGGTGCTCGGCATCGTGTTCGAACTCGGCGTGATCCGCAGTATTTTCGCGCTCGCTTCGTCGCTGGCGCTGGTCGTCATGCTGATCCTGCTGTACCTGCCGAAGGTCGCGGACTACTTCCCGAAGGTCGGCAAGAAGCTGTAATGGCGGCGAGGACGCTCTACTCCGAGCCCGGCGTCGGCTGGTCCGCGCTGGTCTGGGGCCCGCTGTTCGCGCTGCTGGGCGCGCTCGCGGAACTGGCCACCGGCGGGCCGACGCACGTCGTCGGCTGGGTGCTGATCGGGGCCGCGCTGTGCGGGCTGACGCTGCCCTGGGTGTACGCGCGGCGCCGGTTCCTTTCGCTCGAGGTCACCACCGAGGGGCTGCGGCAGGGGCGGGAGACGCTGGCCGCCGAGCGGATCGCCT
The DNA here is from genome assembly GCF_045278895.1 of Amycolatopsis sp. WGS_07. Lineage (NCBI taxonomy): Bacteria > Bacillati > Actinomycetota > Actinomycetes > Pseudonocardiales > Pseudonocardiaceae > Amycolatopsis > Amycolatopsis sp. WGS_07. Next base: position 3,420,880 of record NZ_CP136053.1, read on the forward strand.
CGGTGACCGACGTCGGGGCGCCGGTCGGGGCCCGCGTGCTGGGCGGCGGCTGGTCGGTGCCGCGGAAGTACGACGAGGTGCCGGTGGAGCTGGACGACGGCACGGTGGTGCTCGCCTGGGCCCGCGACGTCGAGGCACTGCGGACCGCGCTCGGGGAGCTGGCCGGGAAGAACGAGGAGCAGGCCGATGACTCCCGCAACTGAACCCGCACGAGGGAAGCGCGAGGACGGCGAACCTGAAAAGGTAGACCCCGTGATCGACCTACCCCAGCCGACCGGAGCCGGGCTTTGGCCGCCGGAGGAAACGCAGCCGCAGACGAAGCTCAACCAGCCGTGGCGCGCGTTCGTCGCGCTCGGCGAGGTGGTGGTGGCCGGATTCGTGCTGTGGGCGGCGTTCGCGCTGTGGCACGCCGGGGTCGTCACGGTCGTCACCACCGCGGGCGACGGCACGCAGCTGGCTTCGCAGCGGTACTTCGGCGGGCATATCGCCGGCGCGCTCGGGCTCGGCACACTGTCCGCGATATTGGTGGTGGACGCGGTCCGGCAATTACTGCTGGCGGTGCGGACGCGGCACAAAAAGCCGAAGGACTGATTACACAGCTGTCCCACAGGGAACCAACAGCTGACTGCTAAGCGGGCCCCGCAGTCTTGCGCCCATGACGCGGCTGCGCACACGCACTTGGGTGGTCAACGGAGTCCTCGTCGTGCTGCTCGGCGGCGCGGCTTTCGGGATTTACCAGGCATTTTCGCCAGCCAATCCGACGGCGCAGGCGCAAACCCGCACGACGCCGGTCCGGCGCGCGAACGTCTCCCAGACCGTCTCCGCGGCGGGCACGATCGCGAGCACGTACACCGGCATCGCGAACTTCACGACGTCCGGCAAGGTCACGAGCATCGACGTGAAGGTCGGCGACGTCGTGAGCGCCGGGCAGAAGCTCGCCACGATCGACTCTTCCCAGGCGAGCAAACAACTTCAGGTCGCCAAGGCCAATCTCGCGGTCGCCGAAGACAACCTCGCCACGGCGCAGCAGCAGAGCAGTACTACGGCGCTTCAGGCCAAAGTGGATCAAGCGCAGCTGGACGTCGACAACGCGGAAACGGCGCTCGCCGCGACGACGTTGACCGCGCCGGGGTCGGGGACTGTCACCGCGATTAACGGGACTGTCGGGCAGCAAACGGGCAGTGGCTCCAGCAACAGTTCCGCGGCGGCGTCGTCTGGTTCCGCTGGGCAGCAGTCGTCGGCCAGTACTAGCGGTAACAACACGGGCTTTATCGACATCACCGACCTCGGCAATCTCGTCGTCAACACTTCGGTGGCGGAAATTGACGTGAGCAAGGTGAAAACTGGTCAGAAAGCCACCGTCACGCTGAATGCGACGCCGGATCAACCGTTGCCGGCGACCGTTTCCAGTATCGATCTGACGCCGACTACGAGCAGCAATGTCGTCAGTTACGGCGCGAAGCTGACGTTGTCGAATCCGCCATCGGGGTTGCGGCCCGGACAGTCGGCGAGCGTCGTGATCACTGTCGCGGAAGCCGATGGCGTGCTGAGTGTTCCGGCCGCCGCGGTGCGGACCAATGGGAAGACGAACGTGGTCACGGTGGAGCAGAACGGGCAGCCGGTTTCGCGGCAGGTCGAGGTCGGGGTGCGCGGAGAGTCCACTGTGGAGATCAAGTCCGGGCTTGCGGAGGGCGACCGGGTGGTGCTGACGGCCGCGTCGCCGACGACATCGAGCGGGTCCGGACAGCAACGCACTGGTGGTCTTGGCGGATTCGGCGGCGGACGCCAGAGCGGCCTCGGCGGCGGGGGCCGCGGATGAAGCCGGTGATCGCGGTCTCCGGACTGCGCAAGACATACGGCAGCGGGGAAACCGCGGTGCACGCGTTGCGGGGGTCGATCTGCGGGTGTGGCCGGGCGAGTACGTGGCGATCATGGGCGCTTCCGGCTCCGGAAAGTCGACGCTGCTGAACATGCTCGGCTGCCTCGATACGCCGACCTCGGGCCGCTACCTGCTGGACGGGTTTTCCGTCGCCGATCTCAACGACCGCCAGCTTGCCTTGCTGCGCAACCGAAAGATCGGCTTCATCTTCCAGTCCTTCAACCTCGTGCCGCGCACCAGTGCGTTGTCCAATGTGGAACTACCGATGGTCTACAGCGGACTGAAGCGGAGCGATCGGCGTCGCCGCGCGCTCGCCGCGCTGGAGATGGTCGGGCTGAGCGATCGGGCCAAACATCTGCCGAACGAACTGTCCGGCGGGCAGCAGCAACGCGTCGCGGTGGCGCGGGCGCTGGTGGGCGGACCGGCGTTGCTGCTCGCCGACGAACCGACCGGAAACCTCGATCACGCAAGCACTGTCGACGTCCTCGGCGTCTTCGACCGGCTCAACGCGCTCGGCCGCACGGTCGTCGTGATCACGCACGAGGACGAGGTCGCGCGCCACGCACGCCGCGTCGTGCGGGTCAGTGACGGGCGGATCGTGTCGGACGAGGTCCGCGCCGGGGTGGTCGCGTGAACTTCGTCGAGATCATGCGGTTCGCGGTGCGCGGCCTCGCCTCGAACAAACTGCGCTCGGTGCTCACGACGCTCGGCATCACCATCGGCGTCGCGTCGGTGATCTTGTTGGTGGCAGTGGGAAACGGCGCTTCGGCGGCGATCACCGCGAGCATCCAGGGGCTCGGCACCGACGTGGTCAATGTGTCGCCGGTCCGCGGCGGCGGGCAATCCAGCCAAGTCCGGCCGCTCACCGTGCAGGACGCGCACGCGCTGGTCGACCCGGTCGGCGCGCCGGACGTGAAGGCGGCGGCACCGGTCGTCAACACCACCGCGACCGCGACCTACGGCCAGACCTCCTACGACGTGTCGAGCGTCGTCGGTACCGAACCCAGCTACTTCACCACCACGAACCGGCAGGTCGCCGACGGTCAGCTGTTCAGCGCCGAGGACGTGACGCAGGCGCGCAAGGTCGTCGTGCTCGGGCCCACGACGGCGCAGTCGATCTTCGGTGCCGCCGAGCCAGTCGGCAAGAACGTGCTGGTGAACAGCATCCAGTTCACTGTGATCGGCGTGCTGCAAACGAAGGGCAGCACCGGGTTGCAGAACGCCGACGACGTCGCGATCGCCCCGATCAGCGCGGTGCAGAACTCGCTCGCCGGCTACGGCGGGCTGAACCAGATCGCGGTGCAGGCGACCACCGCCGACACGATCGGGCTGGCGCAGGCCGAGGTCACCGCGATCCTCGACGCCCGGCACGGCATTCGGGCCTCGGCCAGCCCGGACTTCCAGATCCAGAACTCCGCGCAGCTGCTGCAGACCCGCACGTCGGCGATCGACACGTTCACCGTGCTGCTCGGCGCGGTCGCGGCGATCTCGCTGCTGGTCGGCGGCATCGGCGTCACGAACATCATGCTCGTCACGGTCACCGAGCGGATCCGCGAGATCGGCATCCGCAAGGCGATCGGCGCGCCGCGTTCGGCGATCCTCGGCCAGTTCCTCGCCGAGGCGACCATGCTGAGCCTCTTCGGCGGACTGCTCGGGGTGTTGATCGGCGTGGTCGGCAGCCGGTTCAGCATCGCGGGTATCCAACCGGTGGTGGTGCCGTCGTCGATTGCGCTCGCGTTCGCGGTTTCCGCCCTGATCGGGCTTTTCTTCGGCAGTTTCCCGGCGAACCGGGCTTCGCGGCTGCGGCCGATCGACGCCCTCCGGCACGAGTAGGAGCGTCATGTCCGCGTCGACCACCCAGCCCGTTCCGCCGGAGCCCGCGCGCTCCCCGGAAGACCTCATCGCCGAGCCCGCCGTCGACGGCGATCTGACCGCTGAGCTGAAGCAGGTCGCGCGGCCGTTCGGCAGGTCGACGCTCGTGCTCGCCGGGTTGCTCCTGCTGGCGCTGGCGTTTGCCGGCGGCGCGTGGACGCACGCGGCGTTCGGCCGGGCGCACGTGTCCACTTCGGACAGTGCGACGGTCGGCGTGGCCCGGCCGGGCCGCTAGGGAACGTCGTTGAGCGCGATGATCGCGACGTTCAGCGCGGTCGTGTACAGCAGCCACGCCAGATACGGCAGGAGCAGCAGCGCGGCAGTGCGGGATCGGCGATAGAAGAGCGCGATCGTCACGATCACGGTGAAATCGAGCAGCACGATGTCCACGCACGCGACCTGCGTGGAGCCGCCGGCGAAGAACAGCGAGATCCACATCAGGTTGAACAGCAGGCCGATGCCGTACGCGGCGAAGCCCTGGTTCTCGCCGTCGGTGCGCCAATAAGTCCAGCCGGCGAAGGCGAGCACGACGTACAGGACCGTCCACACCGGACTGAACAGGGACGAGGGCGGGGCCCACTCCGGCAGCACGTACCGGTTGTAGGCGTCCGGCGCGGTCGTCGCGGCCAGCGCGCCCACCAGTGCGATGACGCCGACCAGCCCGAAGAACACCGCGAGCATCAGCCACGGATTCCGGCGATGTGTGGGCGCCGTCACGTTCCCTCCATGGCTCGCCCCGTCCATGCGCGCTCATCTTAAGAGCGGTCGGGCCGGTATGCCGGATGGCAATCGGGTGGCAGCTTGGGCGCCGCTGCCACCCGAACGGAGGATTTGCAAGACTGGGACGGTGAGTACTGGCACCGAGCAGTCCAAAGCATGGTTCGCACGCGCCAAGGCGGCCGTTCCGGGCGGGGTGAACTCGCCGGTGCGCGCCTTCAACTCGGTCGGCGGCACGCCGCGGTTCATGGTCCGCGGCGAGGGCCCGCACCTGTGGGACGCCGACGGCAACCGCTACGTCGACCTCGTCTCCTCGTGGGGCCCGATGATCCTCGGGCACGCGCACCCCAAGGTGGTGGCCGCCGCCCGCGCGGCCGCGGAGCACGGGCTTTCCTTCGGCACGCCGACCATCGGCGAGGTCGAACTGGCCGAGGAGATCATCGGCCGGGTCGCCCCGGTCGAGCAGGTCCGGCTGGTCAACTCCGGCACCGAAGCCACGATGAGCGCCATCCGGCTGGCCCGCGGTTTCACCGGCCGGGCCAAGATCATCAAGTTCGCGGGTTGTTACCACGGCCACGTCGACGCGCTGCTCGCCGAAGCCGGCTCCGGCGTCGCGACGCTCGGCCTGCCGACCTCGCCGGGCGTCACCGGCGCGCAGGCCGCGGACACCATTGTGTTGCCGTACAACGATCTTGCCGCGCTCCGGAAGTCCTTCGCGGAGAACGACGGCCAAATCGCCGCGGTGATCACCGAAGCGGCCGCGGGCAACATGGGCGCGGTGCCGCCGGACCCCGGCTTCAACGCCGCACTGCGTGACCTCGCGCACGAAAACGGCGCGCTGCTGATCATGGACGAGGTGATGACCGGCTTCCGCGTCTCGCGCGCTGGCTGGTTCGGCCTCGAAGGCGTGGCCGGCGACCTCTACACGTTCGGCAAGGTGATGTCCGGCGGGCTGCCCGCGGCGGCCTTCGGTGGTCGCGCGGACATCATGGCGAAGCTCGCGCCCGGCGGCCCCGTCTACCAGGCAGGCACGCTGTCCGGGAACCCGGTCGCGGTCGCCGCCGGTCTCACCGCGCTGCGCGAAGCTGACGACGCTGTGTACGCGAAGCTCGACGCCAACGCCCAGCGTCTCGGCGGGCTTTTCGACAAGGCGCTCAGCGAAGCGGGTGTCACGCACACTGTGCAGTTCGCGGGCAACCTGGTGAGCGTCTTCTTCACCGACAAGCCCGTACGCAACTACGCGGACGCGCAGGCCACCGAGACGTGGCGCTTCCCGGCGTTCTTCCACGCGCTGCTCGAAGCGGGCGTGTACCCGCCGCCGAGCGCGTACGAGGCGTGGTTCGTGAACGCCGCGATGGACGACGAAGCGTTCGGCGTCATCGAAGCCGCGTTGCCGGCAGCGGCGCGCGCGGCGGCTGAGGCGGTTCGCCCGTGACCACCGTTGTGCACATGCTGCGGCACGGCGAGGTCCACAACCCGGAGAAGATCCTCTACGGGCGGCTGCCGAACTTCCGGCTGTCGGAGCGCGGGCAGCGTCAGGCGCTCACAGTCGCCGAAGCGGTGGCTGGGCACGACCTCGCGTACGTCGTCGCTTCGCCGCTTCAGCGCGCGCAGGAGACCGCCGCGCCGATCGCTGGCGCACACCGTCTCGACATCGCCACTGACGGCGGCCTCATCGAAGCGGCGAACGTCTTCGAGGGCCAGCGCGTCGCTGTGGGCGACGGAGCGCTGCGGCAGCCGAAGGCGTGGCCGCACTTGGTGAATCCGTTCAAGCCGTCGTGGGGCGAGCCGTACGTCGAGATCGCACACCGCATGCTCGGCGCGGTGCACCGTGCGCGCGTAAAGGCCGAAGGGCGCGAAGCGCTGTGCGTGTCGCACCAGCTGCCGATCTGGACGCTTCGCCGCTTCTTGGAGGCGAAGCGCCTGTGGCACGACCCGCGACAGCGGCAGTGCTCGCTCGCGTCGCTCACCAGCCTGGTTTTCGACGGCGAAGAGCTGCTGGAGATCGTCTACAGCGAGCCCGCGGGCACCACCGACCCCAAGGTGACGGGCGCATGAAACGGCGGCTGCTCGGGGTCCTGCTGGCCGCGGCGCTGGCCGTGACCGGCTGCTCGGCGGGCAAGGACGCGGTCGTCTCGGGCGGCACCTTCACGTTCGTCTCGCCCGGCGGCAAGGTTGACATCAGCTACCCGGTGAACGAACGCCAACAGGCCCCGACGCTGGCCGGCGACGACCTCATGCACGAGGGCAAGCAGCTCTCGATCGCGGACTTCCCCGGCAAGGCGCTGGTGATCAACCTGTGGGGCCAGTGGTGCGGCCCATGCCGCGCAGAAGCGCCCGAGCTGGAGACGGTGAGCAAGCAGATCGCCCCGCTCGGCGCACAGGTGATCGGCCTCGACGTGCGCGACCCGGCGCGCGACGTGGCACAGGACTTCGTGCGCGACCGCCGCCTGACGTACCCGTCGATCTGGGACCCGTCCGGACGCGTGCTGCTGCAGCTGGCCGGATACCCGCGCAACATCATCCCGTCGACGCTGGTGCTGGACAAACAGCACCGGGTGGCGGCGGTGTTCCTGCGGCAGGTGCTGGCTTCGGACCTGGTTCCGGTGGTGCAGCGGCTCAGCGCGGAGAAGTGACCTCGTGAGTGGCGATCGCGGTGAGAACCGGGATTGCCGCTCACGAGGCAGGACCAAGGTCCCGGCCCGGCTGTGGCGTAGGTCCTGTGAGCGGGACCCGCCCGCCTCACGTCCAGCTCACTGCCTACTCTCAAGTGCGTGAACTCCGTGTCCGAGCTGGCGCTCTCCGGGCCGCTGCTGCTCGCCGCGGGTGTCGCGCTGGTGGCCGGGGCCATCTCGTTCGCGTCGCCGTGCGTGGTGCCGCTCGTGCCTGGCTACCTCGCCTACCTCGCGGCTCTCGTCGGCGCAGACGCCCCGGCGGTGCGCGACGGCGAGGAGCGCAAGAAGGGCCGCTACGCCGTCCTCGGCGCGGCGGCGCTGTTCGTGCTCGGGTTCACCGTGGTGTTCGTCGCGACCATGGGCACGCTCGTCTGGCTCGCGAACACCTTGCTGGTCAACGAGGATCTGCTGCAGCGCATCGGCGGCATCCTCACCATTCTCATGAGCCTGGTCTTCCTCGGCTGGATCCCGGGGCTGCAGCGCGAGGTCCGCTCGCACCGCGTGCCCGGCGGCGGGCTGTGGGGCGCGCCGGTGCTCGGCGCGGTGTTCGGGCTCGGCTGGACGCCGTGCATCGGGCCGACGCTCTCGGCCGTCACCAGTCTCGCCAGCGCCACCGGCGGGGCCGCGGTCCGCGGGTACGTTCTGGTGCTCGTTTACTGCCTCGGCCTCGGCGTTCCGTTCCTGCTGATCGCGCTCGGCGCCCGCTGGGCCGTGCGCGCCACCGACTGGCTTCGCCGCAACGGCCGCCGCGTGCAGATTTTCGGCGGGGCCTTGCTGATGGTGGTCGGCATCCTGCTGGTCACCGGGCTGTGGGGGGACGTCATGGGCTGGCTCCGCAACTCCGTCGCCTCCGATCTCGAGCTGCCACTGTGACCACTACCGAAGCGCCCCCGAAGAACCCGAAGCCGTACCGGCCGTCCGCGGCCAAGCAGGTGCTGGCCTTCCTGCGCAACACCTGGCGCGGCCTGACGTCCATGCGCACCGCGCTGGTGCTGCTGTTCCTGCTGGCGCTCGCCGCGCTGCCCGGCGCGTTGCTGCCGCAGCGGCGGCTGAACGCGCCGAAGGTCGACGAGTACATCAGCGCACACGGCTGGTGGGGTTCGCTGCTCGACAAGCTGGAGTTCTACGACGTCTACTCCAGCGTCTGGTTCTCCGCGATCTACATCCTGCTGATGATCTCGCTGATCGGCTGTCTCACGCCGCGCAGCTTCGAGTACGTCAAGCAGATGCGGGCGAAGCCGGTGCTGACGCCGCGCAACCTCGCGCGCATGCCGCACCACCGGATCGCCCGCACCGCGCGTACGCCGGAGACGGTCCGCGAGGACGTGCGCAAGCAGCTGTCCGGCTGGCGGCGCATCGAGCGCGAGGAGGACGGCGGCGGGTTCAGCGTGTCGGCCGAACGCGGCTACCTGCGCGAGACCGGCAACCTGCTCTTCCACTTCGGCATGCTCGGCCTGATCATCTTCTTCGCCCTCGGCAAGCTCTTCAGCTACGAGGGCCAGGTCATCGTGCAGGCCAACGGCGGCCAGTTCTGCAATTCGGGGATCTACAACTACGACTCGTTCGAGGCGGGCCTGCGCGTCGACGGCACCAACCTCGACCCGTTCTGCGTGAAGGTCAACGACTTCACCGCCCGCTACACCGCCACGAACCAGGCCGACTACTACCACTCGCACATCGAGTACCAGTCCGGCGAGGACCTCCAGACCGGCACGTGGAAGCCGTACGACCTCGAGGTCAACGAGCCGCTGCGGACCGTCGGCGACCGGGTTTACCTGCTGGGCAACGGTTATTCGCCGCAGTTCACGGTGACCTTCCCGAATGGGGAGAAGCGCACCCAGAACACCCAGTGGATGTACAGCAACCCGGCGACGATGCTGTCCGAGGGCGCGACGAAGTTCGACCAGCCCGGCGTCACCGACGAGGTCCAGCGGCGCACCAAGCAGCTCGCGATCACCGGCCTGTTCGCGCCGTCGTCGTTCATCCACGGCGGCGTGCTCACCTCGACCGCGCCGCAGCTGAACAACCCGATGGTGGCGGTCGACGTGCTGCGCGGCGACCTCGGTCTCGACGCGGGCCGCGGCCAGTCGGTGTTCTCGGTCGACCAGTCCCGCGTCCAGGACGGGCGGCTCAAGCGGGTCGCGCGCAAGAACCTCGCGGTCGGCCAGGAACTGACGCTCGACGACGGCACCAAGGTGCGCTTCGACGGCGTCAACAAGTGGGTCAACCTGCAGATCTCGCACGATCCGACGCAGGGCTTCGTACTCGGCTTCGCGATCGTGATGTTCGCCGGGCTCGGGGCATCGCTGCTGGTCAAGCGGCGGCGCGTGTGGGTGCGGGTGCGGCCGGGCAAGGACGAGGGCGCGAGTACCGTGATCGAGGTCGCGGGGCTCGCGCGCACGGATCAAGCCGGATACGGCGAGGAATTCCAGCGGATCAGCGAACAGCTGGTCACGGGCCGGAAGGGCAGCTGAGGCATGGAAATCAACGAGACTCTCTCGCAGTACAGCGACCTGCTGTACACGACGACAGTGGCGATTTACGTGCTGGCGCTGCTGTTCACGCTCTTCGAGCAGGCGTTCGGGGCCAAGGGCCGCCTCGCCGCCGAGCGCAGCCGCCAGCGCGTGCTGGTCGGCGCGGGCGGGCCGGAGTCCGCCGGGATCGAGGACGGCGACGCGCCGGTCGAGCCCGAGGCCCCGCGCGCGGTCGGCCGCGCGGAGCGGATCGGCCGGATGGGCGCGGCGCTGCTCGTGCTCGGCGCGCTGCTGCAGCTGTCGGCGATCGTGCTGCGCGGACTCGCGGTGCACCGCGCGCCGTGGGGCAACATGTACGAGTACGGCATGGCGGTCACCTTCATCACCGTCGTCGCCTGGCTCGTGGTGATCAAGAAGTTCCCGGTCCGCCACCTCACCGGCTTCCTGCTGCTGCCCGTCGTGATCCTGATGTTCGTCAACGGCACGATGCTGTACACGGTGGCCGCGCCGGTCGTGCCCGCGCTGCAGTCGTACTGGCTCGTGATCCACGTGTCCGCCGCGATCATCGGGTCCGGCGTGTTCCTGGTGCCGGGCGTGGCGAGCGTGCTGTACCTCTTCCGCACCGCGCACGACCGCAACCCGGCCAAGTTCGCCGGCTTCGGCCCGAAGCTGCCCGCCGCGGACGTGCTCGACCGGATCGCCTACCGGGCCACCATCGTCGCGTTCCCGATCTTCACCTTCGGCGTGCTGTGCGGCGCGGTGTGGGCCGAGGCCGCGTGGGGCCGGTTCTGGGGCTGGGACCCGAAGGAGACCGTCGCGTTCATCGCGTGGGTCATCTACGCGGCGTATCTGCACTCCCGCGCCACCGCGGGCTGGCGCGGCACCCGCGCGGCGGTGATCAACATCGTCGGGTTCGCGGCGACGATCTTCAACCTGTTCTTCGTCAACCTGGTGACCGTCGGACTGCATTCCTACGCCGGAGTGAGCTGAGCCGGGGGTCCGCCACCCGGACTGGGCCCCGGGCGACTACCGTCGTCACCAGGGGCCCTTCGACGTACCCGGGAGGTTGGCAACGGTGACCGGACCCAGTGAAGAGACTGCCGGGGAACAGCAGTCCGAGCAGGCCCAGGAACCGGCTGCCATGTTCTCCGAAGAACGCACGGATTCGACGCCGCACCCCGGCACCGGACCGTACGACGCGCAGCCGACGCAGGTCGTCGACCCACCGCCGCAGGGCGCGTACCAGCCCCTGCCGCAGCCGGGCGGATACCAGCCGCACTACGACCAGAACCTGCCGCCGCTGCAGCCGCCCCCGGGCCATCAGCCCCAGCACGCCGCGCCAAGCGGGTACCAGCAGCCAGTCGCTCCCGCTGGCACGCCGGTGCCCGCTCCCGGAGCCGTTCCCTCGGCGCAGGGGCTTCCGCAGCCCGCGGACGAGCTGGCTACCGCGCACCTGGTGAAACAGCAGAAGCGGGCACCGCAGTCGGGCTGGCGCAAGGTGCTCTATCGCGGCACCGGCAAGCTGATCAACCCGGGCGAGAGCCCCGCGGACACGCGCCGGCGCGAGCTGATCGCGCGGGTCAACCAGCCGCTGCGCGGGTGCTACAAGATCGCGATGCTGAGCCTCAAGGGCGGCGTCGGCAAGACCACGACCACGACCACGCTCGGCGCGACCTTCGCGTCACTGCGCGGCGACCGCGTGGTGGCGGTGGACGCGAACCCGGACCGCGGGACGCTGTCGCAGAAGATCGCCATCGAGACCACCGCGACCGTGCGGCACCTGCTGCGGGACGCGGACAAGATCACGCGCTACAGCGACGTCCGGTCGTACACGTCGCAGGGCTCCAGCCGGCTGGAAATCCTTGCGAGCGAACAGGATCCGGCGGTGTCGGAGGCGTTCTCCGAGAACGACTACCGGCGCACGGTGAACCTGCTGGAGCACTTCTACAACATCGTGCTCACCGACTGCGGCACCGGTTTGATGCACTCGGCGATGAAGGGCGTCCTCGACGTCGCGGATTCGCTGGTGGTGGTGTCGTCCGGGTCGGTGGACGGGGCGCGCAGCGCGTCAGCGACGTTGGACTGGCTGGAGGCGCACGGCTACGGCGACCTGGTGAAACGCTCGGTCGTGGTGATCAACTCGGTGCGGCCCAAGGGCAGTTCGGTCGACCTGGACAAGCTGGCCGCGCACTTCGGCGCGAAGGTGCGTTCGGTGTGCCGGATCCCGTTCGACGCGCATCTTGAGGAGGGCGCGGAGATCGAGCTGGAGCGGCTTGGCGGGGACACCCGGTTGGCGCTGCTGGAACTGGCCGCGACGGTGGCTGATGGGTTCAGCGGGCGTGCTTAATTACCCGCGCAGACCCCGCAACCACAACCCGAGATCGCGCTGGTTTCTGGACTGAGCGATTTCGACGGCCCCCGGGCCGGCGAAATCGGGAGGAAGAAACCAGCTCCTCGGCGATCTCGGCGCCCCGGCGGAGCCGGGGCAATCAAACACCGTCGTCTGGGCGTTTGCGCTGCTGCTCGGAGAGCTTGCGCAGGAATTCGGGATCGTCGTCGGGAGCGACGGCCGGTCGGCGTTGCGGGACGCTGATCCGCTGCGCGCCGAGTGCCCGCCACAACAGAACGGCGATGGTGATCGCACCCACCGCTGCGAGCAAAGGAATCATGCCCGGGTCCTTCCGTCGTGCTGGCTCCCCAGGTTAGCCGCAATCCGGCCGGACCGGGTGGACCTGGCCCGGAACGCGGCGAAGGGTCGTGACCGGCAAGGAAGCACCCTTGCCAGTCACGACCCTTCGGCGTGTGCGAAACCCGCGGTTCAGATCTTGCGGGTCGGCTCGCTCGCGTCCGTGGTGAGTTCGGCCAGCAGGTCGTTCACCTCGGACTCGCGGAACCTGCGGTGTCCGCCCGGGGTCCGGATCGAGCCGATCCGGCCAGCGGTGGCCCAGCGGGTCACGGTCTTCGGATCCACCCGGAACAGAGCGGCCACCTCACCCGGGGTGAGCAACCGTCCGCCCATGGTTGCGGTCATTTTCCGCCTCCTTAACGCCCAACTTGCTATACCGGGGGCATCGGGCGATTTCGCCCGTCGCGCCCGGGTGGCCAACGCCGCAATCGTGGCACTTCACCCGTCGGGTACTCGAACGGTTGTCCTTGGGTAAAGAGCCCTTAAAGTGCAAAAGGGACATAACTCAGCAGATTCTCAGGATCGCTCAGGGCCCGTTCACGCCTCGCTGACCAGGCATTTTCCGACCGACTGCGGCGCGATCTGGGTAAAGAACAGGCAAAGGCCGAGTCGTGGCGGCTTCCGGCGCTGAGGTTGCTGTGACGCACGAGACAATCCGGGACCTACCGGGATGAGCCGGTCGCGGGCGCGCGCCGCATAATGAGCCAGTGGATCAGCTGGACCGGAAGATCATCGCCGAGCTGCGGGCCAACGGCCGGGCTACCTACGCCGACCTCGGGCGGACGGTGGGGCTCTCCGCGTCGTCGGTGCACGAGCGCGTCGGCAAGCTCGAGGCCGCCGGGGTGATCACCGGGTACCACGCGATGGTCGACCCGAACACGGTCGGCCTCGGCGTCACCGCGCTGGTCGGCATTCATCCCACCGACACCGCCACCGACGAGGACGTCGCGGCCGCGCTCGGCGAACTGCCCGAGGTGGAGAGCTGTTACGCGGTCGCGGGCGACGAGGCCTTCGTGGTCAAGGTGCGGGTTTCGACGGTGGACGAGCTGGAGATCAGCCTCGGCCGGTTGCGCCGCATCCCCGGCGTCGGCCGCACCAATACGACGGTGGTGCTCTCCACCCGCTTCGAGGGCCGCCCCAACAACGCGGGCCTGGACGAAGACCCGGCGACCGGGGCGTAGCCTGTTTCGGTGTGAGCGAGACACCGGACCATCTGCCCCGTGACCTGACGGTGTACTTGATCGCGCGGTTCGCCCTCGTGGCCGCGGTCGCGGTCGTACTGTCCCTGGTCGGCGTGCCGCTGCTGGTCTCCTTGCTGATCGGCCTCGTCGTCGGCCTCCCGCTTGGCCTGCTGCTTCTGCGCGGCCTGAACCAGCGCGTGACGGCCGGTCTGGCCAAGCGCAACGAATCCCGTGCGCGCGCTCGTGCCCAGCTGCGTTCGCAGCTGCGCGGCGAGACCTCGGCCGACGATTCCGCAGCATGAGTAAAACGCACAGCCGGGCCTGGGTCCGCGAAGCCGTCCGCATCATCGAGGCCGACGCCAACCGCAGCGCGGACACCCACCTGCACGTTTTCCCGCTGCCGCCGGAATGGGGCATCGACCTTTACCTGAAGGACGAGTCGGTGCATCCGACCGGCTCGCTCAAGCACCGGCTGGCGCGTTCGCTGATCCTGTACGGCCTGGTCAACGGGCACATCGGCCCGGACACCGTGCTGGTGGAGGCGTCCAGCGGGTCGACCGCGGTGTCCGAGGCGTACTTCGCGCGGATGCTCGGCCTGCGGTTCGTGACCGTCGTGCCGCGGCGGACCAGCAAGGAAAAGATCGCGCTCATCGAGTTTTACGGCGGCGAGTGCCACTACGTCGACGCGGCCCCGGCGATGTACCCGGAGGCCGAGCGGCTGGCCGCCGAGTGCAACGGGCATTACCTCGACCAGTTCACCTACGCCGAGCGCGCGACGGACTGGCGCGGCAACAACAACATCGCCGAATCGGTGTTCGCGCAGATGCGCGCCGAACGCCATCCGGTGCCGTCGTGGATCGTCGTCGGCGCGGGCACCGGCGGGACGAGCGCGACGTTCGGCCGGTACGTCCGGTACAAGCGGCACACCACGAAGATCTGCGTGGTGGACCCGGAAAACTCGTCGTTCTACGGCGCTTGGGAAACCGGCGCGGCGGACTACGCGACCGGGATGCCGTCGCGGATCGAAGGCATCGGACGGCCGCGCTGCGAACCGTCGTTCGTGCCCGGCGTGATCGACGAGATGTTCCAGGTCCCCGACGCCGGCTCCCTCGCCGCGATCCGGTTGCTGCGGGAGCGCACCGGGCACTGGGCGGGCGGGTCGACCGGGACCAACCTGTACGGCGCGTTCCAGCTGATCTCGCGGATGCTGGCGGACGGCCAGGCGGGTTCGGTGGTGACGCTGCTGTGCGACGGCGGCGAGCGGTACGCGAACACGTATTACTCGGACGACTGGCTCGGCGAGCAGGGGATCGACCTCGCGCCGTATCGGGCGCGGTTCGACGAATTCCTGCTCACTGGCCGGTTCGACGCCTAGCTTCCTGGTAGCCCAGCGTCAGCACGACGATCAAGCGGCGCAACCGGTCCTCGAAGTCGAGGCGGGAGCCGGCCAGGCGGGGGTCCTTGACGGCTTCTTGGACGGCTTCGTTCGGGTGCGCCAGCGGCCACATCCCCGCGGTGAACATGAAGATCGCGGACGACAGTTCTTGCGCGGTCTCCGCGGAAAGACCGGGCAGCGCGGCGTGCAGCAGGTCCGCGGTGCGGGCGTTGTGCTTCGCCGACCGCAGCTTGTAATCCCGCGCGATCTCCGTCGAGACGTTCCGCTCTAGCACGTTCGCCAGCACGCTGATCAGCTCGCACAGCACCGGTCGCGTCGCGAGTGAGCGGGCGAGGGTCGCGGCGACCTCCGACAGGTCGCCGTCCAGGGTGAGCGAATCGAGCCACGCGCCGCGAGCGCGGTCGAGCACCTCCAGGTAGACGGCCTCCCTTGTGGGGAAGTAGCGCGCGACGTTCGACGCCGACAGCCCTACCCGGCGGGCCAGTTCGCGCATGCTGATTTCGCCGACGGACGACTCCGTCATCAGCTCTTCGGCCACGTCGAGGATCGCCTCGCGGCGGGCTTCCACCTGCTCAGGACTGCGGGCGCGCTGGAATTCGGACACGTCCCGCAGTGTAACAGGACACTGCTCTCTTGATAAAAGAACGGTGTCCTGTTAACTTCGAGAACAAGAGAGCAGTGTTCCGTTAACCCCTGGCAGGAGATCCCGATGCGCACTTACGACCAGCTCTTCCTCGGCGGCCGCTGGACCGAGCCCGCGACGACCGACACCTTCGAAATCCGCTCGCCGCACGACCGTGCGCTGGTGGGCACCGCGCCGAAGGCTTCGGCCGCCGACGTCGATCGCGCGGTGGCGGCGGCTCGGCGAGCGCTCGAACCGTGGGGGAGAACTCCGCTGGCCGAGCGGCTACGCCTGGTCGAGCGGTTCAACGAACTGCACGCCGCGCGGGCGGACGAAATCGCCGAGCTGATCACCGCGGAGAACGGCTCGCCGAGCTGGTTCACCGGCTGGACGCAGCACAACCTCCCGGAGCGCACGGCCGCGTGGCTCAAGACGGCGCGCGAGTTCTCCTGGGAGGAGACGCTGACCGACGAGACGGGCAACCGGACGATCGTGCGCGCGGTGCCGGTCGGCGTGGTGGCGGCGGTGATCCCCTGGAACTCGCCGCATTCGGCCGCGCTGGTGAAGCTGATCCCGGCGCTGCTGGCCGGCAACCCGGTGCTGCTGAAGGCGGCGCCGGAAACCGCGCTCGACGCGATGGTGCTGGCGGAGATTTTCGAGCAGGCTGGTTTCCCCGAGGGCGTGGTGAGCGTGTTCGCGGCTGATCGCGACGTGAGCGAGCACCTGGTGACGCACCCCGGCGTGGACAAGATCTCGTTCACCGGCTCGACGGCGGCCGGGCGGCGGATCGCGTCGCTCGCCGGGCAGCAGCTCAAGCGGGTGGGGCTGGAGCTGGGCGGAAAGTCCGCGGCGATTGTGCTCGCGGACGCGGACCCGAAAACCGTCGCCGAGGGGATCCGCGGCGCGACGTTCGCCAACAACGGCGAGATGTGCGTGGCCCACACGCGGATTCTCGCGGCGCGCGAGCGGTACGCCGAGATCGTGGCCGCGCTCGCGGAAATGGCCGACGGGCTCGTGGTCGGCGACCCGGCGAAGCCGGACACGTTCGTCGGGCCGATCGTGCGGCCGGACCAGTACGAGCGCGTGCGGTCGTACCTGCGGCTAGGCGTCGAGGAAGGGGCGCGGATCGCGGCGGGCGGGGCAGAGCCGCTCGCGGATCCCGAGCTGGCGAACGGGTTTTACGTGCGCCCGACGGTGTTCGCCGACGTCACGAACGACATGCGGATCGCGCGGGAGGAGATCTTCGGGCCGGTGCTCGTGGTGATCCCGTTCGACACCGAGGAGGAGGCGATCCGGCTCGCGAACGACTCCGATTACGGCCTCAGCGGTGGTGTGTGGACGGCGGACGCGGAGCACGGTGCCGAGATCGCGCGGGCGGTGCGTACGGGCACGTTCCACGTCAACGGCGCGCCGCGACACGGCAGCGCGCCGTTCGGCGGGTTCAAGGCCAGCGGGGTCGGCCGCGAGTACGGCTTGCACGGGCTGGCGGAGTTCGTGGAGTGGCAGGCGATCGCGGCGGGCCGCTAGAACGACCGCGCTCAGCGCCCGCCCAAGCCAGCGTCGCCAAGCCGGTGTCGCGCAAGGGCCGGGATCAGCTCCCGGCCCTTGCCGCCAACCGCCTTGATCGGCTTCGGATGAATGGCTCGGCGAGCTGGGGATCGACCTCGCGCCGGTTCGGCGGCTAGCTGTCCAGCAGTTTCGCGACGCCTTCCGGATCCTCGTACATCGCGTTGTGGCCGGTGGGGAGGACGTGGACCTGCCATCGCGGGTCGGCTTCCAGCCGGGTGCGGAGGCCGGTGAACGGAGTGGCATCCCAGCCGGAGCAGTAGACGAACTCGCGCCGGGGAACCTTGTCGAACTCGCCGGTGAGCTGGATCGTCTGGAGCAGCGAAGCGAGCGGATGGGGGCGGCGGCGGTGATCCCGGCCATCGCGTTCGGGCGGGCGGACGGCGTAGCCGGTGTCCGTGGCACCGGCTACGAAGGCCTGCCGATACGCCTCAGAGGTCGATGACCAGCACGAATTGCCGTCGCTGGGCACGTAGCCGTCGAGATGCACTACCCGGGAAACCCGACCGCCGGCCCGGTCGGCAGCGGCGGCGATCACCAGCCCGCCGTAGCTGTGGCCCACGAGCGTCACGTCGGTGCCGCCGATGCGGTCGAGGAGTGTCGTGACGTCGTTGGCGTGGGTGTCGAGGTTCGCACTCGCGACCGTCGCGGCGTCGTCGTCCGGCCGCAGACCGGTCAGGGTCAAGGCGTGCACGGTGTGTCCGGAACGCTCCAGCAACGGCGTCACCGGGTCGAACACCCAGCCGCCATGCCAAGCGCCGGGCACGAGAACGAACGTCGACATGCGTTTCTCCCTCAAGCTGCATCAACTTTTCGAGAGAAAGCCTTTCAAGAACTCTGGATGACTCGTTAACGCTAGAATGCCAACTGATGCCCATTCCCCGCCAAGCCAGTGCGACGTCGTATCTGTGGCCTTCCGGCGGCAGGCACCTTTGGCCGTCCGGCGAAACCAGCGAGGTGCAGACGCACGAGCGGGGTCACCTGGTCTACGCGGCGCGCGGCGTTCTCGTCGTGCAGACCGAGTACGGCACGTCGCTCGCGCCTGCCAACCGAGTCGCTTGGACACCCGCGGGGTTCCCGCATTTCCACCGCGCTCACGGCGATACCGACATCCGGATTGTCTTTCTCGCGCCGTCGCTGGCCCGGCTCGTCCCGGACCGGCCAGCGGTGTTTCGGACTTCCGGCCTTGCTCGCGAGGTTCTGCTCGCGCTGACCGGGCCGCGCAATTACGAGGGCACCGGCTACCGCGGCTCCGCGCGTGCTCGCCTGCACCGGGTCCTCGTCGACGAACTCCGCGAAGCACCCGACCCGCCACTGCAGTTGCCCGCGCCGCGAGACGACCGGCTGCGGGCGATCGCCGAGAGACTGCACGAGAACCCGGCGGACAACGCCACCCTGGCCGAACTCGGGAAGGCGATCGGAGCGAGCGCGCGCACCCTCAGCAGGCTGTTCCACCACGAACTCGGCATGACCTTTTACGAGTGGCGCACCCAGCTCCGCGTCTACCACGCGCTGGTGCTGCTCGCCGACGGGCACGACATCGTCCGCACGGCCTACGCCTGCGGCTGGGCCAATCCCAGTGGGTTCATCGCGGCGTTCACCGCCATCATCGGGACCACGCCGGGCCGTTATCGAAGCGGCCGTTAGACCGCCAGCGCGACCGCGCTCAGCACCGCCCAGGCCAGCATCGCCATGCCGGTGTCGCGCAGCGCCGGGATCAGCTCCCGTCCCTTGCCGCCCCCGCCGACGGCCTTGAGCGGCTTCAGCAGCAGCGGCGCGGTCACGAACGCGATGAACAGCAGCGGGTGCCAGATCCCCATCAGCACGGTGAGCGCGTACGGCACCGTCACCAGCGTCAGGTACAGCTTTCGCGTGCCGCCGTCGCCCATGCGGGTCGCGAGGGTGTGCTTGCCGGACTCGATGTCGGTGGGGATGTCGCGGAGGTTGTTCGCGACCAGCACCGCCATCGAGAACGAGCCGACCGCCACGGCGCAGCCCAGCGCGTCCCAGCTGACGCGGCCGGCCTGCACGTAAACCGTGCCGAGAACGCCGGCCAGGCCGAAGAACACGAAGACCGCGATCTCGCCCAAACCGTAGTAGCCGTAAGGCTTTTTGCCGCCGGTGTAGAACCACGCGCCGAGGATGCACAGCGCGCCCATCGCGAGCAGCCACCAGTATCCGCTCAACGCGACGAGCGTCAGGCCCAGCACGCCGGCCAGGCCCAGCGAGGTCAGCGCGGCGCGCAGCACGGCCTTCGGGTTCGCCGCGCCGGAGCCGACGAGCCGCAGCGGGCCGACGCGGTGTTCGTCGGTGCCGCGGATGCCGTCGGAGTAGTCGTTGGCGAAGTTCACGCCGATGATCAGCGACAGCGCGACCAGCAACGCGAGCAGCGAACGCCACCAGGAGAATGCGTCGAGCGCGATCGCCGCTCCGACGCCGGCCACGACCGGGGCGATCGCGTTGGGCAGCGTCCTCGGCCGCGCGCCTTCGATCCACTCACTGACTGTCGCCATGGCTCCATTCAACGCCATGCGATCTTCACCCGTTCGGTGAACCCGCTCAGTGCGTCCGGAGGGCGGCGACCACTGCCTGCCGATCGATCTTGCCCGGTCCGCGCAAGGGGAGCGCGTCGACGAACTCGATGCGTTTCGGGGTCGCGGCGGCACCCAGTTCGGCGCGGACCGCGGCACGCAGCGCGGCTTCGTCCGCGGAGGCCACCACCATGGCGACGACCGCCTCGCCCCACTGGGGATCGGGAATGCCGACGACACAGGCATCCCGCACCCCGGGCTGGGCGCCGAGCAGGCGTTCGATCGCGGCGGCGGACACCTTGACCCCGCCGGTGTTGATCACGTCGTCCGCGCGGCCCAGCACCTCGACCCGGCCGTCGGGCAGCAGGCGGCCGCGATCGGAGGTGCGGAAAGAGCCGTCCCGGAACGACTCCGCGGTCAGTTCCGGAGCGAGCCGGTAGCCGTGCGACAGCACCGGGCCGGAGATCCGCAGCCGCTCGTCGGCGTCGGGTTCCACACGCACGCCGTCGAGCGGAATGCCGTCGTAGACGCAGCCGCTGGCGGTCTCGCTCATGCCGTACGAGGGAACGATCCGCACGCCTTCCTCGGCAGCCTGAGCACGCAGTTTCGGCGACGTGGCGGCGGCGCCAAGGATGATCCCGTCGAACGCCTTCGCGGCGGCCAGGCCAGCGCCGCCGTCGTCGAGCAGCCGGACTAGCTGGGTCGGCACGAGCGCGGTGTAGCGCGGTCCGTTCTCCGCGAGCACCGGCGCGGCCGCGGCGGCGAACTCGTCCGGGCGGAAGCCGGTGCCGGTCAGGAAGGCCGGTTTCGTCCCCGCCAGCCGCGCCCGGATCAGGACCTGCAGGCCGCCGATGTAGTGCGCGGGCGTGGCGAGCAGCCAGTGTCCGGGGCCGCCGAGCCGGGCGTGCGTGGCCGTCGCGGACGCGGTGAGCGCGCGAGGGGAGAGCAGCACGCCCTTCGGCGCGCCGGTGGACCCGGAGGTGGCGATCACCACGGCGGTGTCCGGCTCGACCGGCTGCTCCGGGGCCATCGCTTCGAGCAGCGCCGGGGCCGACGGATCCGCCGAGTTCAGCGGCAGCACCGCCGGGCCGCCGTCGAGGGCGGACGCGAGGGCCGCGTCGAGGGCGGTCAGCGCGTCGGCGCTGCCGTCGAGCCACACCACGTGCACTGGGACGCCCTTCTCAGTAGTAGTACGGGTAGTCGGTCCAGTCCGGGTCGCGCTTTTCCAGGAACGCGTCGCGGCCTTCGACGGCCTCGTCCTGCATGTACGCCAGCCGGGTGGTTTCGCCGGCGAACAGCTGCTGTCCGACGAGCCCGTCGTCGATCGCGTTGAACGCGTACTTCAGCATCCGCTGCGCGGTCGGCGACTTGCCGACGATCGTCCAGCCCCATTCGAGCGCGACCCGCTCCAGCTCGGCGTGCGGCACGACCTCGTTGACCGCGCCCATCCGGTGCATCTGCTCGGCGGTGTAGTCGCGGCCGAGGAAGAAGATCTCCCGCGCGAATTTCTGCCCGACCTGCCGGGCGAGTCCGGCCGAGCCGTAGCCGGCGTCGAACGAGCCGACGTCCGCGTCGGTCTGCTTGAACCGCGCGTGCTCGGCCGAGGCGAGGGTGAGATCGCACACGACGTGCAGCGAGTGCCCGCCGCCCGCGGCCCATCCGGGCACTACGGCGACCACGGGTTTCGGCATGAACCGGATCAACCGCTGCACCTCGAGGATGTGCAGCCGCCCCGCTCGCGCCGGGTCGACCGTGTCCGAGGTCTCCCCGCTCGCGTACTGATACCCGGACCGTCCGCGAATACGCTGGTCACCGCCGGAGCAGAACGCCCAGCCGCCGTCCTTCGGCGAAGGGCCGTTGCCGGTGAGCAGGACGCACCCGACGTCCGAACTCATCCGGGCGTGGTCGAGCGCCCGGTACAGCTCGTCGACGGTGTGCGGACGGAAGGCGTTGCGGACCTCCGGACGGTCGAAAGCGATCCGGACCACCCGTTTGCCGGAGCGGGCCTCACGCGAGCGGTGGTAGGTGATGTCGGTGAAGGAGAACCCTTCGACCTCGGACCAGGCGGCGGGGTCGAACAGCTCGGAAACTCGGGCGTCATCCACGTTTGGGAGAATAGGACCTGTGGACATGATCGCTGTGCCTGATGCCGCCTCACCCGATGAGGGCCAGCCGGACGGCGCGCACGCGGAGGTCCGCCGGTGAACCCGTCCACCGCGCAGGCCAGGGTCATCGTCGACGAACTCGTCCGCAACACCGTTTCGCACGTCGTGCTGTGTCCAGGATCTCGCAACGCGCCGCTGTCCATCGCGCTTTACGACGCGGCCGCTTCCGGACGGCTGAAGCTGCATGTCCGCATCGACGAACGGGGCGCGGCCTTCCTCGCGCTCGGCATCGCGGCGCGTACCGGCCGTCCAGCCGCGGTGGTCTGCACCTCCGGCACCGCGGCGGCGAACTTTCACCCGGCCGTGCTGGAGGCCGACCGGGCGGGCGTGCCGCTGATCGTGCTCACCGCCGACCGTCCGCCGGAGCTGCGTTCCGCGGGCGCGAGCCAGGTGATCAACCAGTACGAGCTGTACGGCGACGCGGTCCGCTACTTCGACGAGCTGGCCGTCGCCGAACGCCGTGCCGGCCAGAACTCCTACTGGCGCAGCCAGATCTGCCGCGCGTGGAACGCCGCGTACGGCGAATGGCGCTGCGGTCCGGTGCACTTGAACATCCCGTTCCGCGAGCCGCTGGTACCGGACCTCGACGATGACGGCGAGTGGTACGAATCGCTCGAAGGCCGCCCGGACGGCGAACGCTGGACCGAGCTGCCGGACTTCGGCGCGCTGCCCTCGTTCGTGGTGCCGTCGGCGCGGCACGGCCTGGTGATCGCGTGCGACACCGGCGCGCAGGCGGCCAGCGAATGGGCCGAACAGCACGGCTGGCCAGTGGTTTCCGAGACCGGCGGGCTCGGCCTGTCCGGCGCGACCGCGATGTCGTCCGGTGCCTGGCTGCTCGGCGTCGAGGAGTTCATCTCGCGGCACCGTCCCGAGCAGGTGCTGTGCCTCGGCCGTCCGACGGTGTTCCGGCAGGTGCAGAAGGTGCTGTCGGATCCCGAGGTCGAGGTGCTGCTGGTGCGCCCGGATTCGGACTGGCCCGCTCCCGCGCACAACGTCCGCCAGGTGGGGCAGTGGTTCGCCGAACCGACGAAGCCCGCCGACCCGGAGTGGCTCGCGAGCTGGCAGCGCGCGGACGCGGCCGCCAGCCAGGCGGTTTCCGCGGCGCTGGCCGCCGAGCCGTGGCCGAGCGGCGTGCGGGTGGCCACTGAGCTGGTCGACGCGCTGCCGGAAGGCGCGCTGCTGGTGGTCGGTTCGTCGAACCCGACGCGAGACGTCGCGCTGGCCGGGCGGCTGCGTCCGGACGTTCTGGTGCACCGCAACCGCGGCGTCGCGGGGATCGACGGCACGGTGTCGACGGCCATCGGCGCGGCCACCGTGCACCGCGCGCCGTCGTACGCGCTGCTCGGCGATCTGACCTTCCTGCATGACGCGTCCGGCCTGCTCACCGGGCCCGCGGAGCAGCTGCCGGACCTGACGATCGTGGTGCTGAACGACGATGGCGGCGGCATTTTCTCGCTGCTGGAACAGGGTGCGCCGGAACACTCGGCGAGCTTCGAGCGCGTCTTCGGCACGCCGCACGGCGCGGATCTGGGCGCGCTCTGCGCGGGTTACCGGGTGCCGCACGTCGTGGCTGAGACGGTCGAAGAGTTTCGTGCCGCGCTGCGGCCAGCGCCGGGCCTTCGGGTGGTCGAGGTCCGGGTCGACCGGGCGCAGCACCGGAATCTCCACTCGCGGCTGAAGTCCGCGGTCGCGGAAGCGGTGGGGACGGTTTAACCGGCGGGGGCCGGTCGAAAATGGGGGATTTCGTGAACGAGGCGGACCTGCGCCCGCGCGGCCGGTGGGCCTGGTTCAGCGCGGCGGTGGCGGCGCTGGCCCTGGTCGGGCTGGTGTGCTCGTATTTCTCGTCGTTCCTGGTGATGGCCAGCGACAGCTGTTTTGCCGGGGACAGCCGGGCCATCTGCAGCGCGGCCGGGCAGCAGACGGTCGCCTCGCTGCCGTGGGTCGGCTGGTTCGCCGCGATCGCCGGGTCGTTCGCGATGGCCGGGCTGGCCGTGCGGCGCGGCTGGGGGCCGTGGCCGGGCCTGTACGCGGGCCCGATCCTGTACGGCATTCCGATCGCCGTCGCGTGGTGGATCGCCGAATCCGGGTGATCTTCCCAGTGGGTAAGAACCCGTCCTTCGGACGTACCTGTGCGGTGCCCACGTGGCTACGTTCGGTCGCATTGGCCACCTTGGAGGAACAATGCGATCGAGAACTCGGGCCGGGATCGGGGCGGTTGCGGCTGGAGTCGCGACGGTGCTGCTGGCTGGCACCGCTTCGGCAGCACCGGCACCGGGCTCGCCGGGTGTCGGCGACCCGTACTACCCCAACGCCGGCAACGGCGGCACCGACGTGCAGCACTACGACATCCGCGTGAGCTACCAGCCGGAGACCGACGTCCTGTCGGGCACCACGACGCTGCTGCTCACCGCGACGCAGGACCTTTCGCGGTTTGATCTGGACTTCGCGCTCAAGGCGTCGAAGGTGCTGGTGAACAACCGGCCGGCGCAGTTCACCAACCAGAACGGCGACGGCGAGCTGGTGATCACCCCGGCGCAGCCGCTGCTCAAGGGCCAGTCCGCGACGGTCGTCGTGAGCTACTCCGACAGCCCGTCGACGGAGAAGGTCGGCGGACTGAACACGTGGAAGAAGGGCGCTTTCGGCGCGCTGGGCGTCGACGAGCCGCAGAGCGCGCAGTGGTGGTTCCCCTCCAACGACCACCCCACCGACAAAGCGACTTACGACGTGTCGATCGAGGCCCCGGACGGCCTCTCCGCCATCACGAACGGCACGCTCGTGCGCAAGACCAAGAAGCGCGCCGGCTGGACGCGGTGGAACTGGCGCAGCACCAAACCGCAGGCGACCTACCTGACGTCGTTCATCGTCGGCAAGTACGACGTGGTCCAGTCCACCACGCCGGACGGCAAGCCGTTCATCACCGCCTACGGTTCGGATCTCGGGGAATCCCTCGACGCGGCCAAGGCGAGCGTGGAACGGACGCCGGAGGTCAACGAGTTCCTGGCGTCGCAGTTCGGGCCGTATCCGTTCGAGGCCGAGGGCGGGGTCGTGACCAGCGGGATCACCTTCTCGCTGGAAAACCAGACCCGGCCGACCTACGGCGCGCGCAACTTCGCCGCCGGTGCCAACACGACGCTGATCGCGCACGAGAACGCGCATCAGTGGTTCGGCGACAGCGTTTCGCTCGGCAAGTGGAGCGACATCTGGCTCAACGAGGGCTTCGCGTCCTACGCCGAGTACCTGTGGACCGAGCACCAGGGCGAGGGCACGACCGCGGAACTCGCGCAGTACGCGTACGACTCCTACGCCGCCGACAACCCGTTCTGGCAGGTCCTGCCGGGCGACCCGAGCGAGCCGAAGCAGTTCGACCGCGCGGTGTACGACCGGGGCGCGATGGCCGTGCAGGCGTTGCGCACCAAGGTCGGCGACGAGGCGTTCTTCGCGATCCTTCAGCAGTGGCAGGCGGCGAAGGCCGGTAAGGCCGCGGTGATCCCGGAGTTCGTGGCGCTCGCGGAGAAGGTGTCGGGCAAGCCGCTGCAGGAGCTGTTCCAGACCTGGCTGTTCACCAAGGGCAAGCCCGCGGTTGGTCCTAATGGGACGGTCACGGCTTTCGCCGCGCACGCGAAGCCGAAGGGCTGGGACCAGATCCAGGCGACTCACCGCGCGCTGGCGGAGGCTGGCGGGCACTAATTCGCTTGCATGGCTGCGGGATCCTGAAGAGTTCCGCTCTCTGAAGGAGGATTCGGTGGCCATGAAAGTGCGGGCGCAGCTCCGCCACGCCCGGCTCGACGGCCGGGAGTGGCGGGTGCTGCGCCCTGATCCTGTTCTGGATACCGCGGTGCTGTACGAAAACGACCGGTATCCGCAAATGTGCGTCGACCGCCGCGCGGCGTACCGGATCGGGGTGCTGTGGCTGCTGGCCGCGCGGTCCCGGCACACGGTCATCCATCTGCCGTTGCGCGCTGGCCGGACTCCCGCTGAGCCGGAGTACACCGGTCGTCCGCTGGATCTCGTGCTGAGCCAGCACACCGCGCAGCTGCGGGCCTCGCACTGGCCGCGGCTGAGGGCGGCGCTCGGCCCGGCCCGTCCGCATACGGTGCGGATTCCGGCTGATCGACGTCCGGCGGAGTGGCCGCACTGGCGGACCCGGGACCGGCTGTACGACCGGATCCACGCCGACACGATGTTCCTGACCGGCAGTGCGGCGGTCTTCCGGTACACGGCGGAGTACATCTTCGACCTCGCGTTCCGAGCCCCGGGTTCGGCTCCCGGGGAGGAAACGCCGCACCATGCATGTTCGGAGCTGCATTGGTCGGCTGGAGCGCTGGTGAACACGTACTGCTTTCACGTGCTTTACCGGGCGCACTGGCTGCCGCGTGCCGGGCTGGTCGGCGCACCCGACTAAACTCTCGGTGTGGCAGCCAGGAGTGTGAAGGCGCGGCGGATCGCATGGTTCGCCGTGTTGGGCGTAGCTGTGCTGCTCACAGTGATGTGCGTGAGCCTGGTGTTCGCCGCGTTCCGCAACGACAGCGCGATCGAAGCGCACCTGGGCACGGCGAACGCGACGGTCGAGTCGGTGGCCTTCGACCGCACGATCATCCAGTACCAGACCCCGGACGGCATCGTGCACAGCCCGGCCACCGGGGTGCTGTACCCGTCGGGCCTCGGTGCCGGCCAACTGGTGGCGATCGAGTACGACGCGACCAACCCGGACCTGACGAGGGTCGCGGGCCGGACGGCGACGCTGACGCTGCTGCCGGTGGGCCTGACGGTGCTGATCACGTGGCTGGTCGCGGGACCGTCGCTGTGGTGGCTGCGGAGGCTGATCAAACGGGATCAGCCCGCTCCGGAGCCGGTGCCCGCGAAGGTCTGAGTACGCGCCCTCGTCGCATGGCCGACAGGTGCCTTGCCCAGCCAGCGGCGGACTTGGCGCGCTCAGCTGGCTGACTGCTACCGTCTCCCTCCCAAGTCTTCTGTATCCCGGGGCTTGCCCCGAAACCAGATCCACGCATATCGAACTGCTTGCGGGGTCAGAAGTTGTTTGCGCTCATTCTCGGGATCATTTGCCTGACTTTGCTGATCCTTGTCTGGCTGACCTACCGGTACGATCGGCCTCTCTCAGTCGCATGGGGCCGCTTCAAACTCACTGCCCCACGACGCAGCGACTCCTCGCTGCACGCGCCCCGCACCTCCGAAGGCGAGCTTTCGCCTCCAGAGTCGTAGCCGTGGTCCGCTGTGAGGGGGACCACGGCTACTGATTCGCTCAGGGTTCCCCTCACGGACCTCAGGTACCGACGGTCGCCGTCTCCTGCCACCAGCCGAGCACCTCGTCGGCGACCCCCGGAGCGGCCACCAGCAGCCCGTCCGTCGGCAGCGCGGTGTCCTCCCCGTGCTTGTCCAGCACCACCGCACCCGCCTCGATCGCCATCGCGACCGAGCCCGCCACGTCCCATTCGTGGTAGCTGTGCAGTACCGCAGCGGCCGCGTGGCCCAGCGCGACCTGCGCGATCGACAACGCCGCCGAGCCAAGCACCCGCACTCCGGCATGCGCGGCCGCCGCTCGTTCGATGAACTCGCCCATCCCTGGCCACGGGCCTTTCCGCGCCAGCTCCGTGCAGACGATCGCCCCGGCGGTACCGGCGCGGTCCACCAGTTTCAGCGGTTTTCCGTTCGCTCGGGCACCACGACCACGGGCGGCGGCGTAGATCTGCGCCCGGTACGGGTCCGCGACCACGCCCACCACGGGGCCGCTCGCGTCGACCAGGGCGAGGCTGTAGGCGCACCACGGCACGCCGGCGACGTAGTTCGCGGTGCCGTCCACCGAGTCGACCACCCACCGGTACTCCGCGACGTCCGCGCCGTGGTCGGCGCCGAATTCGTGGCCTACCACCGGGATTCCGGGGAACTCCGCGGTCAGCACCCGGCGGGTGTGCCGCTCCAGTATCCGGTCGGTGTCGGTGACCCAGTCGAACGGCGAATCCAGCGTCGCCGGGTGCGCGCCGCGGCCCGCGGTCGCGGTGATCACGTCGGTGGCGTCGTTCGCCAGCCGCCCGGCTACCTCGAGTGCTCGGGAGAGCAGCCCGGGTTCCACGGGCCGCGACGGCCTGGAGGACAAGAGGGTCATGCCTGCTTAGTCTGGGCGTTCCTGGTGTCCGGGACGCGACCGGAAGATGACATGTCGTCGCGAATTCTTCGACGGCCGGCGCCCGGACGCGGACGCTGCGGAGTGTTTCGCCACCGTTGGCCGGTCGGTTACGCGGGATTGGCCCGCCTCGCCTGCGGTTTTGCGACAGTGACGCGGTGCGAGTCGCCATAGTCACCGAAAGTTTCCTGCCCCAGGTGAACGGCGTGACGAACTCCGTGCTGCGGGTCGTCGAGCACCTGGTCGAGTCCGCGCACGACGTGCTGGTCGTCGCGCCGGGGCCGGGCCCGGCGAGTTACCGCGGCGCCCCGGTCGTCCGCATTCCGGCGCTGGATTTCCCCGGCGTGAACTCGCTGCCGATCGGCCTGCCGACGCGCACCGTGCTGACCGCGCTGGCCGATTTCGGCCCGGACGTCGTGCATCTGGCCTCGCCGTTCGTGGTCGGCGCGCGCGGGCTCGCCGCGGCAAGACGGCTGCGGGTGCCGTCGATCGCCGTCTACCAGACCGACATCGCCGGATTCGCCACGTCGTACGGCTTCGGCATCGGCGCGCGAGCCGCGTGGCGCTGGGTGCGCCGCCTGCACTCGCGAGCCGACCGTACGCTCGCGCCGTCGTCGGACTCGATCGAACAGCTGAAGCTGCACGGGGTTCCGCGCGTGCACCGCTGGGCGCGCGGCGTCGACATCAGCCGGTTTTCCCCGGCGCACGCGGATCCTGCGTTGCGCGCGGAACTCGCGCCGAACGGCGAGCTGCTGGTCGGTTTCGTCGGACGGCTCGCGCCGGAGAAGGAGGTCGACCGGCTGACCGTGCTGGCCGGGATGCCGGGCGTGCGCGTGGTCGTCGTCGGTGATGGGCCGGAGCTGCCGGCGTTGCGGGAACGGTTGCCTGGCGCGGCTTTCCTCGGCGCGAAGTACGGCGACGAGCTGTCGGTCGCGTACGCGAGCCTCGATGTCTTCGTACACACCGGCCCGCACGAGACGTTCTGCCAAGCGGTGCAGGAGGCGATGGCGTCCGGGCTACCGGTACTCGCGCCGGACGCGGGCGGGCCCAAGGACCTCGTGCTGCCGGGCCGGACCGGCTACCTGCTGCCCGCCGATCGCGAATCGTTCGGCCCGGCGCTGGTTTCCAAGGTCGATGACCTGCGTGACGCGGCGTTGCGCGCGAGGCTGGGCGAGAAGGCGCGGAAAGTGGTCTTGGGCCGGACGTGGCCCGCGGTGTGCCGGGAGCTGGTCGGGCACTACGAAGCGGTACAGGGCCGAGTCGCGCGTGCGGCTTGAGCCATGCACATCGTCCAGCTGGCAAACTTCTACGGACCGCGGTCCGGCGGGCTGCGGACCGCGCTGAACCACCTCGGCGCGGGGTACGTCGCGAGCGGGCACCGGGTGACGCTCGTCGTGCCGGGGCGGCGGTACGCGGTGGAAACCCTGCCGACCGGGGTGTGCCGGTATTCGTTGCCCGCCTTGCAAATTCCCTGCACCGGCGGCTATCGCGCGGTCGATCCGCAGCGGGTTCGCGCGGTGCTGCGACGGCTGGAGCCGGACCGGCTGGAGGTGTCCGATCGGCTGACGCTGCGGGGGATGGGCGTCTGGGCGCGGCGGAACGGCGTGCCCAGCATGGTGATCTCGCACGAGCGGCTGGACCGGTTGCTGGAGCAGTTTTTGCTGCCGGGGACGATGGCCCGGCACGTCGCGGATGTCGCCAACCGGCGGATGGCGGCGTCGTACGACACGGTGGTGTGCACGACGGCCTTCGCGCACGCGGAGTTCGAGCGGATCGCCGCGCCGAACGTCCGGCGGGTGCCACTCGGAGTCGACCTGGCCACCTTCGCGCCGTCGATGCGTGATTCCGGCTGGCGGCTGGCCTTAGCCGGCGACGCGGACGCGTTGATTGTCCATTGTGGTCGGTTGTCGCCGGAGAAACACGTTGAGCGGAGCGTGGATACGGTCGCCGAGCTGACTGAGTCCGGGGCGCGGGTACGACTGGTGATCGCGGGGGACGGGCCCCGGCGGCGGGCGTTGGAGCGGCGCGCCCGGGGGTTGCCGGTGACGTTCCTCGGCTTCCTTTCCGGGCGCGGCGAGGTGGCTCGGTTGCTGGCCAGCGCGGACGTTTCGCTGGCGCCTGGGCCGCATGAGACGTTCGGGCTGGCGGCGTTGGAAGCGCTTGCTTCGGGGACGCCGGTGGTGGTTTCGGCGTCGTCTGCGCTGCGGGAGATCGTGCGGCCCGGGTGCGGGGCGGCGGTCGACGACTACGCGCCAGCGTTTGCCAATGCGGTGACTGGGCTGCTGGACAGCCCGGAGGAGCTTCGGCGAGCGGCCGCGCGGGCCCGGGCGGAGGAGTTCGCTTGGCCGAACTCGGTACGCGGGATGCTGGCCGCGCTCGGCTGACCAGCGTCAGCCGCGGTAGCCGGGGTGGACGCCCGGGGCGAGCCCGCGATCCGCGGCGACCCGGCCGAGCAGCCCGCGCAAGGTGGCGCGTTCCTCTGTGGACAGTGCGGCCATCATCTCGTCCTCGTGCGCCGCAGCGGCTTTCGCCAGTGCGGCCATCGTTTCCTGGCCCTTGTCGCTGAGGAAGACCGCGTAGAGACGGCGGTCTTGCGGATTGCGGCGGCGTTCGATGAGGCCCTGCTGCTCCAAACCGTCGACAAGGGCGACCAGCCGGGTCGGCGGCGTGCCCAGTTCGGCGGCCAGCACCTGCTGGCTCTCGCCGGGGCGGCGCGCGATCGCGCGGAGCAGGCCGGTCTGCGGCGGCGTCAGGCCGAGGTCGGCGATCCGTTCGGCGAATCGCTCGGTCGCGTGCGCGCCCAGCTGGGCCAACAGGAAGGCGCTGCCGAACGCCGGAGGTCCTTGCATGCCCTGAACCGTATCGCTTGACAATCCATTACGCCAGTGTAATCGTTCTAGCATTGAAACTAACTGACCTGGAGGTTTGCCATGACAACCATGACTCGTACGCAGGGTGGCCCGCCGCTGCTGGCCCCGGCGCTGGCGTTCGGGGTGCTGACCGTCGCGTCGGCCGTGCTCGGCGCGGCGGGGACCCGGCCGGACTCAGGCGCGGCTGAGGTCGCGGCGTACATCGGCGGCAACCGAGGGGTCGTGCAGCTGCTCGCGTTCGCGGTGTTCGGGGCGTCGATTCCGCTGGTGGTTTGGGCTGCGACGGCCTATCGCAGACAGCGGCGGCTCGGGGTCGCGGCACCGGGCGCGGTGATCGGGCTGACCGGCGGCGTGCTGTCCGCGGCCGCGCTCGCGATGAGCGGCCTGATCACCTGGACGGCCGCGCAGGCCAGCGACTCCCCGGCGGTGGCGCGGGCGTTGACCAGCCTCGCGTTCGCGTCCGGCGGGCCCGGGTTCGTGGTGCCGCTGGCGTTGCTGATCGCCGGGATCGCGGTGCCCGCGTTGTTCCTGAAGCTGTTGCCGCGCTGGATGCCGATCGTGGGTCTGGTGGTCGCCGCGGCCGCCGTCCTCGCCTCGCTTTCGTTGCTGACTCCGGCGCTGTATCCGCTGATCCCGGTGGGCCGGTTCGGCGGGCTCCTCTGGCTGATCGCCGCCAGCGTCCTGCTCCCGCGCGACCGCGCGGCACGGACGGACTAATCTCGGACCCATGCCCCGAGCGAGCCTGGACAAGGATCCGCACGAAGTCGCCGCGATGTTCGACGGCGTCGCGTCCGGTTACGACCGGGCGAACTCGTTCATGACGTTCGGGTTCGACCGGCGCTGGCGCACCACCACGGCGCGCGTGCTGGACGCCAAACCGGGGGAGAAGGTGCTCGACCTGGCGGCGGGCACCGGGGTGTCCACCGTCGAGTACGCACGCGGCGGCGCCTGGTGCCTCGCCGCCGACTTCTCCGTCGGGATGCTCAAGGCGGGCCTGCACCGCAAGGTGCCGATGGTCGCGGCGGACGCGATGCACCTGCCGTTCGCCGACGACAGCTTCGACGCGGTCACGATCTCGCTGGCGCTGCGGAACTTCGTGGACACCAAGGGCGCGCTCACGGAGATCCTGCGGGTGGTCAAACCGGGCGGCAGGCTGGTGATCTGCGAGGTGTCGACGCCCACCTTCGCCCCGATCCGGTTCATCTACCGGCGGTTCATCCTGAAGCTGCTCACCTGGGTCGGCAGCCGGTCCTCGACGAACCCCGAGGCCTACTCCTACCTGGCCGAATCGATGCTCGCCTGGCCCGATCAGCGCGGGCTCGGCGAGATCATCGCGAGTGCCGGCTGGACCGAGGTGGAGTGGCTGAACCTCACATTCGGCGTCGTCGCGATCCACCGGGCGCGCAAGCCTGCCTAAACTCGGCGGCATGACGACTTCGCGCCGCCACAGCTCAGACCACGACGCTGAAGTGATCGTGGTCGGGGCGGGCCCGGCTGGTTCGACCGCGGCCACCTACCTCGCCCGGGCGGGCGTGGACGTGCTGCTGCTGGAGAAGACCGAGTTCCCGCGCGAGAAGGTGTGCGGGGACGGGCTCACGCCGCGCGGGGTCAAACAGCTGATCGACCTCGGGATCGACACCAGCGAGGACGCGGGCTGGGTGCGCAGCCGCGGCCTGCGGATCCTGACTGGCGATCTGACGCTTGAGTTCGACTGGCCGGACCTCACCGACTACCCGCCGTACGGCGTTTCTCGTACTCGGCAGGACTTCGATGACCTGCTGGCGAAGACCGCGGTGAAGGCTGGGGCGCGGTTGTACGAGCGCACGACGGTCACCGGCGCGATCACGAACGCGTCCGGCCGGGTGGTCGGGGTGGAAGCGAAGGTCGGGCCGGAGAAGACGCCGGTTAGTTACCGGGCTCCGTTGGTGCTGGCTTGCGACGGGGTGTCGGCGCGGCTTGCGTTGAGCGTGGGGATCGACAAGAACGAGAAGCGGCCGATGGGGGTCGCTGTGCGGCGGTATTACAAGAGCCCGAAGCACGATGACCCGTTCATCGAGGGGCATCTGGAGCTGTGGGACCGGTCTGCTCCGCGCGATCCGAAGCTGCTGCCTGGGTACGGGTGGGCGTTTCCGCTTGGCGACGGGACGGTCAACGTCGGGCTCGGGATGTTGTCGACGTCGGCGTCTTTCCGGAACACCGATTACCGGGCGTTGCTGCGGCAATGGCTCGACAGCACGCCCGAAGAGTGGGGCTACCGCGAGGAAAACGCGATCGGCAAGGTCGGCGGGGCCGGGTTGCCGATGGGGTTCAACCGGACTCCGCACTATCGCGACGGCCTGCTGCTGCTGGGGGATGCGGGCGGGATGGTGAGCCCGTTCAACGGGGAAGGCATCTCGGCGGCGATGGAGTCAGCGCAGCTCGCGGCTGAGGCTGTGGTGCAGGCGCTGGCTCGGCCGGAGGGGCCGTCCCGGGAGCGGGCGTTGGAGGGGTATCCGCGGGCTGTCGGCGAGCTGATGGGTGGGTATTACCGGCTTGGGAATGTGTTCGCGAAGTTGATTGGCAAGCCGAAGATCATGCACGCGGCTACTAAGTATGGGTTGCGGGTTAATAAGATTCTTCCCTTGGTGTACAAGGGGCTTTCCGGGTGTTATGACGCTCGTGGTGGGGATGGGGTTGATCGGTTGATCGCGGCGTTGGCTCGGGTTACGCCTCGTCCTCGGTAGTTGTCGGCTCGTCGCCTGGCGGCGACCTTGCCTCGGGACTTGAGTGGGGGCACCCCGAAGCCCGATTGTGACTACGGCGCGGGGGTGCTTGTCAAGGCGGGAAAGATGCCTTGACAAGCACCCCCGCGCCGCGTTTTGGCTTCGTATCGGGGTGCGGGGGAGTGTGGGTGCCTTGGCGGGTGGGTGCGGTGGTTACCCGGGTGGAGCAATGGTTGTCCGGCCGGTCAGTGTGTTACGTCACAAGATCGAGTCCGGGCGGCGGGGGCTCTTGGTTCTTGAAGAGGCCTTTACCGCTGGTCTTGGGATTGCGGGTGGGGGTGGGCCTGGGGATCGCCGGGGGCAGGTTAGGGCCGCCTTAGTCCATAACCCCTCGGGACAAGAGTGTGACTCACGTCCTACACTCCCCCCATGCTTTGTGAATCGCTTCACAACCGCGACGAGTGGCTTGTGAACTATTTCACAAGCGTGCCGTGGTCCGGACACGGGCCGTAAGGGCGCCCTGACCCTCGGCGGTGTGACCCAGCTCCCTTAGGGTCGCGTCGAGGACTCGGACCACCACCCGAGAACAACCGCAGCGGCGCGGAAAGGATGGCGAAGACCCCGTGCTGATGGTGCCCGTGCTGGCGCAGGCCGATCCCGGACCGGCGGCGCCCGGACTGAACGTGTATCTGCCGCTCGTCCTGCTCTTCGTGCTCGCGGCGGCGTTCGCCGTGTTCTCCGTGCTGCTGGGTCCGCTCGTCGGCCCCAAGCGGTACAACCGCGCGAAGACCGAGGCTTACGAGTGCGGCATCGAACCGTCGCCGCAGCCGCTGGTCGGCGGCGGCCGGATGCCGGTGGCCTACTACATCACGGCCATGCTCTTCATCCTGTTCGACATCGAGATGGTGTTCCTCTATCCGTTCGCGGTGAACGCCAACGCTCTCGGGGTATTCGGCTTGGTGGAGATCGTGCTGTTCATCGTGACGGTCGGGTTCGCGTACGCCTACGTGTGGCGGCGCGGCGGCCTGGATTGGAACTGAACCCATGGGCCTGGAAGAAAAACTCCCCAACGGCATCCTGCTGGCCAGCCTCGAGGGACTGGTCAACTGGGCACGCAAGAACTCCCTGTGGCCAGCCACCTTCGGGCTCGCCTGCTGCGCGTTCGAGATGATGTCGGTCGGCGGTTCGCGCTACGACATCGCGCGTTTCGGCATGGAGCGGTTCTCCGCTACGCCGCGGCAGGCCGATCTGATGATCGTGGCCGGCCGGGTCACCCAGAAGATGGCCCCGGTGCTGCGCCAGATCTACGATCAGATGGCCGAGCCCAAGTGGGTGCTCTCGATGGGCGTCTGCGCCTCGTCCGGCGGGATGTTCAACAACTACGCCGTCGTGCAGGGCGTCGACCACATCGTGCCGGTCGACATGTACCTGCCCGGCTGCCCGCCGCGGCCGGAGATGCTGCTCGACGCGATCCTCAAGCTGCACGCCAAGATCCAGGACGAGCCGATCAACGCCCGCCGCGCCGCCATCCGCGCGGCCAGCGGGGCCCGTACCGAGCTGATCCCGTCCTCGATCAAGTACGCGAAGAAGTGAGCACCGGTGCCTGAGAACCCCGAAGAGACTCCCGAAACCGGCGGCCCGCAGTCCAGCGCGGAGCGGCCCGAAGCCGGACTCGAAGCGCACGGTCCCGGAGCGGCCGAACCGGTCGTCGCCGGACGCGAGCGCAAGGGCATGTTCGGTGTCCGCGGCAGCGGGGACACCTCCGGTTACGGCGGCCTGCGGCTGCCCGCGTACAGCCCGCCGCCCGCGGAGCGCCCGTACGGCGGCTGGTTCGACGAGTTCGCCGACGAGTTCATGGCCGCCTTGGCGGACAACAAGATCCCGCCGTCGGCGATCCTCCAGACCACGGTGGACCGCGGCGAGATCACCTTCTACGTCAGCCGCGAGCACCTCGTCGACATCGCGAAGGTGCTGCGCAACGACGCCGGGCTGCGGTTCGAAATGCTGATGGCGGTGACCGGCGTCGACTACGGCGTGGACGTCCCGCAGCGGATGCACACGGTCTACGACTTCCTGTCGATGACCTACCGCCGCCGGATCCGGCTCGAAATCACCATGGACATGGACAACCTGCACGTCCCGTCGCTGGTCGGCGTCTACCCGACGGCGGACTGGCACGAGCGCGAGGCCTACGACATGTTCGGCATCGTCTTCGACGGCCACCCCGGGCTCACCCGCATCTTCATGCCGGACGACTGGGACGGCCACCCCCAGCGCAAGGACTACCCGCTCGGCGGGATCCCGGTCGAATACAAAGGCGCGGAAATCCCGCCGCCGGACCAGCGGAGGTCGTACTCGTGACTATCAACGACGAAACGACGGAAGCCGACTACGCCGAAGTCCGGGAAACCACCGAGGGCCCGGTCTACCACGTGTCCGGCGGGGACTGGGACGAAGTGCTCGGCGACGCCCAGCACGACGACCGCATGGTCATCAACATGGGCCCGCAGCACCCGTCGACGCACGGCGTGCTCCGGCTCGTGCTGGAGCTGGAAGGCGAGACGATCACGCAGCTGCGCGCGGTCGTCGGCTACCTGCACACCGGCATCGAGAAGAGCGCGGAGTTCCGCAACTGGACCCAGGGCGTCACCTTCGTGACGCGCGCGGACTACCTCGCCCCGCTGTCCAACGAGATGGCGTACTGCCTCGGCGTCGAGAAGCTGCTGGGCATCAAGGCCCCGCCGCGCGCGGAGCTGCTGCGCGTGCTTCTCCTCGAACTGAACCGGATCACCTCGCACCTGGTGTTCATCGCGACCGGCGGCATGGACCTCGGCGCCACCACCGCGATGACGCTCGGTTTCCGCGAGCGCGAAGAAGCCATGCACCTGCTGGAGTACCTGACCGGCCTGCGGATGAACCACGCGTTCATCCGTCCCGGCGGGCTCGCCCAGGATCTGCCGGAGGACTGGGCCGAGAAGGTCCTCGACTTCTGCAAGATCATGGACAAGCGGCTTCCGTTGTACGACAAGATGTTCACCGGACAGCCGATCTGGCGCAACCGGCTCAAGGACGTCGGCGTGCTGCCGCTCGACGCGTGCCTCGAACTCGGCATCACCGGTCCGGTCGTGCGCGCCGCCGGCCTGCCGTGGGACCTGCGCAAGACCGAGCCGTACTCGCGCTACGACGAACTCGAGTTCGACATCCCGACCTCGACCGACGCGGACAGCTGGGCGCGGTACCTGCTGCGGCTGGAGGAAATCCACCAGAGCCTGCGGATCATGAAGCAGGTCGCGAAGATGGCCGAGCCGGGCCCGGTCATGGTGGAGGACAAGAAGATCGCCTGGCCCGCGCAGCTGTCCATCGGCAGCGACGGCATGGGCAACTCGCTCGGCCACGTCAAGAAGATCATGGGCCAGTCGATGGAATCCCTGATCCACCACTTCAAGCTCGTCACCGAGGGGTTCCACGTGCCGCCGGGCCAGGTCTACGCGGCGGTCGAATCGCCGCGCGGCGAGATCGGCGCGCACCTGGTGTCCGACGGCGGCACCCGGCCGCTGCGCGTGCACCTGCGGGAGCCGAGTTTCGTGAACATGCAGGCGATGCCCGCGATGGCCGAAGGCGGCCTGGTGGCCGACCTCGTCGTCGTGATCGCCTCGATCGACCCGGTTCTGGGGGAGTTGACCGATGACGAACCCGACCGCAGTCCCGGAGCCGGGGCCGCACGACGCGACGAAGACTTACGCCGCCGCGGGAGCCGACACCGACGTCGCCGCGATCGCGCCCGATCCGGCCGTCGCCGAGGGAATCCTCGCCGACGCGCCGGCGGTGGACGTGTTCGACGCCGACACGCACCGCGAAGCCAAGGAAATCATCGCGCGGTACCCGATGTCGCGTTCGGCGCTGCTGCCGATGCTGCACCTCGTGCAGTCGGTGCAGGGCTACGTGAGCCAGGAGGGCATCGCCTTCTGCGCGCAGCATCTCGACCTCACCGACGCCGAGGTCAGCGCGGTCGCGACGTTCTACACCATGTACAAGCGCCGTCCGTGCGGCGAGCACCTGGTGAGCGTCTGCACCAACACGCTGTGCGCGGCGCTGGGCGGCGACGACATCTACAAGAAGCTTCAGACACACCTCGGTTCGGCGGAAAAGCCGCTGGGGCACGAGGAAACCGCGGGCACGCCGGGCGAGGCTGGCTCGATCACCCTGGAGCACGCGGAATGCCTCGCGGCCTGCGACCTCGGTCCGGTCATCCAGGTGAACTACGAGTACTTCGACAACCAGACGCCGGAGCAGGCGGTCGCGCTCGTGGATGCGTTGCAGGCAGGCAAAAAGCCCGCCCCGACGCGCGGTGCGGCGCTGACCGACTTCAAGGGCGCGGAGCGGCAGCTCGCCGGGTTCTGGCCCGAGGACGAGGCCGCCTACCGCAGTGCCGTGGACGGTCCGTCGCAGGCGGTCGAAACCCTGCGCGGCGCGCAGCTGGCGGCCGACCGCGGCTGGTCCGCCCCTGGTGCGCAGGATGTTCCGCTGCCGGCTCTGCCGTCTAAAGATGGGGAGAAGAAGTAATGGCCGATCCCATCACTCCGGTCCTCACGAAGCGCTGGCTGTCCCCGGAATCCTGGCGCATCGAGACGTACGAGGCGCTCGAGGGCTACACCGCCGCGCGCAAGGCGCTGGCCGCCACGCCCGAGCAGCTCGTGCAGGTGGTCAAGGACTCCGGCCTGCGCGGCCGAGGCGGCGCAGGGTTCCCGGCGGGCGTGAAGTGGTCGTTCATGCCGCCCAACGAGGACAAGCCGCACTACCTGGTGATCAACGCCGACGAGGGCGAACCGGGTACCTGCAAGGACATTCCGCTGATGATGGCGGACCCGCACTCGCTGATCGAGGGCTGCATCATCGCCTCGTACGCGATGCGGTCGCACCACTGCTTCATCTACGTCCGGGGCGAGGCGCTGCACTGCATCCGCCGGCTCAACGCGGCCGCGCGCGAGGCGTACGCGAAGGGCTACCTAGGCAAGAACATCTTCGGCACCGGCTGGGACCTTGAGCTGACTGTGCACGCCGGGGCCGGCGCGTACATCTGCGGCGAGGAAACGGCGTTGCTGGACTCGCTCGAAGGCCGCCGCGGCCAGCCCCGGCTCAAGCCGCCGTTCCCCGCGGCCGCCGGCCTGTACGCCGCGCCGACGACGGTGAACAACGTCGAGACCATCGCGAGCGCGTCGTACATCATCAACGCCGGTTCGTCCTGGTTCCGCGAGATGGGCCGGGAGAAGTCGCCTGGCCCGAAGATCTACTCGATCTCCGGCCACGTCGAGAAGCCCGGCCAGTACGAATGCCCGCTCGGCACCACGCTGCGCGAGCTGCTGGAGCTGGCCGGCGG
The DNA here is from genome assembly GCF_045278895.1 of Amycolatopsis sp. WGS_07. Taxonomy (NCBI): domain Bacteria; kingdom Bacillati; phylum Actinomycetota; class Actinomycetes; order Pseudonocardiales; family Pseudonocardiaceae; genus Amycolatopsis; species Amycolatopsis sp. WGS_07. The sequence continues at coordinate 3,459,732 of NZ_CP136053.1, forward strand.
CATGAAGGACGGCATCCCGCTCAAGTTCTGGACGCCGGGCGGCTCGTCGACGCCGATGTTCACCGCCGAGCACCTCGACGTCCCGCTCGACTTCGAGGGCGCGGCCGAGGCCGGTTCAATGCTCGGCACCACCGCGGTGCAGGTCTTCAACGAGACCGTTTCGGTGCCGTGGGCGGTCATGAAGTGGACGCAGTTCTACGAGCACGAGTCCTGCGGCAAGTGCACGCCGTGCCGCGAGGGCACGTACTGGCTGGCGCAGATCCTGGAGCGGATGGTCGAGGGCCACGGCACCGAGGAGGACATCGACACCCTCCTCGACGTGTGCGACAACATCTTCGGCCGCTCGTTCTGCGCGCTCGGCGACGGCGCGGTGTCGCCGATCCAGAGCGGCATCAAGTACTTCCGGGACGAGTTCCTGGCCTTGTGTGAGAGCAACAAGCGCGAATTGGTGGGAGCGCAGGCATGACGATCGCCCCCGACAAGCCCGAAACGGCGGAGAAGCCGGTTCCCGAGGGCTACGTCAAGCTGACCATCGACGGCGAAGAGGTCATCGCGCCCAAGGGCGAGCTGCTGATCCGCACCGCCGAGCGGCTCGGCACGAGCATCCCCCGGTTTTGCGACCACCCGCTGCTCGACCCGGCGGGCGCGTGCCGCCAGTGCCTGGTCGAGGTCGAAATGGGCGGCCGTCCGATGCCGAAGCCGCAGGCCTCGTGCACGATGACGGTCGCCGACGGCATGGTGGTGAAAACCCAGCTCACCTCGCCGGTCGCGGACAAAGCGCAGCAGGGCGTGATGGAGCTGCTGCTCATCAACCACCCGCTGGACTGCCCGATCTGCGACAAGGGCGGCGAATGCCCGCTGCAGAACCAGGCGCTCGCGCACGGCCGCGCGGAATCGCGGTTCGTGGACACCAAGCGCACGTTCCCGAAGCCGCTGCCGATCTCGTCGCAGGTGCTGCTCGACCGCGAACGCTGCGTGCTGTGCCAGCGCTGCACCCGGTTCTCCGACCAGGTGGCCGGCGACCCGTTCATCGCGCTGCTCGAACGTGGCGCGCACCAGCAGATCGGCACCGCGGAAACCGCCGACGTGCTGGATCTCGCCTCGCGCACCACCGGCGGCGAGCCGTTCCAGAGCTACTTCTCCGGCAACGTGATCCAGATCTGCCCGGTCGGCGCGCTCACCAGCGCGGCGTACCGGTTCCGGTCGCGGCCGTTCGACCTGGTGTCGTCGCCGAGCGTGTGCGAGCACTGCTCGTCCGGCTGTGCCGAGCGTACCGACTTCCGGCGCGGCAAGGTCCAGCGCAAGCTGGCAGGCGACGACCCGGAGGTGAACGAGGAATGGCTGTGCGACAAGGGCCGTTTCGCGTTCCGCTACGTCCAGGCCGGTGACCGGATCCGCCGTCCGCTCGTCCGCAACGCCAAGGGCGAACTGGAGGAAGCGTCCTGGACCGACGCGCTCCGGACCGCCGCGGAAGGGCTGCTGAAGGCCCGCGAGGGCAAGGGCGGCGCGGTGCTCACCGGCGGCAGGCTGACCGTCGAGGACGCCTACGCGTACTCGAAGTTCGCCCGGATCGCCTTGCGCACCAACGACATCGACTTCCGCACCCGCGCGCACTCGGACGAGGAACTGGCGTTCCTCGGCTCGACGGTCGTGGGCACCACGCCGGAAACCGGCGTGACGTTCGGCGAGATCGAGCGGGCCAAGACGGTGCTGTGCGTGGCGTTCGAGCCCGAGGACGAAGCGCCGATCGTGTTCCTGCGGCTGCGCAAGGCGGCCCGCAAGAACCGCACCCGCGTCGTCCACTTGGGACAGTGGACGACCTCCTCGGTGCGCAAGACCTTCGGCGAACTGCTGGCCTGCGTCCCCGGCGGCGAAGCGGCCGCGGTGGACGGCATCGCGCAGCACGCGGCCGACGTCGACGCCGCGCTCAGCGGCGAGGGCGCGGTGATCCTGGTCGGCGAGCGGGCTGCGGAGATCCCTGGCCTGTTCTCCGCACTGCTGCGGCTCACCGCCCGCACCGGAGCGCGGCTGGCGTGGATCCCGCGCCGCGCGGGCGACCGGGGCGCGCTCGAAACCGGTTGTGTCCCAACGCTTCTGCCGGGCGGCCGCTCGGTCACCGACGACGCGGCGCGCGCCGAGGTCGGCAAGCAGTGGGGCGCCGAGCTTCCGGCCGAACCGGGCCGCGACGTCACCGGCATCCTCCAGGCCGCTTCGGGCGGCGAGCTGGACGCGCTGGTGCTCGGCGGCGTCGACCCGAACGACCTCCCGGACCCGGATCTGGCCCGCCGCGCGCTCGACAACGCCGGGTTCGTGGTCAGCCTGGAACTGCGCGCGAGCGAGGTCACCGAACGGGCCGACGTGGTCCTGCCGGTCGCCCCGGCGGTCGAGAAGTCCGGCAGCTACCTGAACTGGGAAGGCCGCCGCCGCGACTTCGACATCACGCTGGAGGGCACCGGTTCCCTCCCGGACGGCCGGGTGCTGGACACCCTGGCCGTCGAGATGGACGCCGACCTGTTCACCCAGACCCCGGCCGCCGCCGCGGGCGACTTCGCGAAGCTCGCGCCGGTCGCCCCCTCGGTGAGCGCGCCGTCGGTCGCCGCCGCGGCGGCCCCGGTCCCGAACGGCAAGGCAGTGCTCGCCACCTGGCGGCAGCTGATCGACAACGGCTCGCTGCAGGACGACGAACCGCACCTCAAGGGCACCCAGCGGCCGCCGGTCGCGCGGCTTTCGGCGAAGACCGCCGAAGGTCTCGGCGGCAAGGTCCGGGTGTCGAACGAGCGCGGGTCGATCACCCTGCCGGTCGAGGTCGCCGACCTGCCGGACGGCGTCGTGTGGCTGCCCGGCAACTCCGACGGCTCGGCCGTTCGCGCCGCACTCGCCGCCGGACACGGCGCGCTCGTGCAGATCTCCGGAGGTGACCAGTGAGCCCGCAGCTCACGCAGTTCCTCGCCGAGTACCCGGACGCGGCGGAACGCGCCCGGCTGCTCGCCGACGACCCGTGGTGGCTCGTCCTGATCAAGGCGGTCGTGGTCCTGCTGATCGGACCGATCCTGACGATCTTCCTGATCGTGTGGGAGCGCAAGGCGATCGGCCGGATGCAGAACCGGCCCGGCCCGAACCGGGTCGGCCCCGGCGGGTACCTGCAGTCGCTCGCCGACGCGATCAAGCTCCCGTTCAAGGAGCAGATCATCCCGGACACCGCCGACCGCAAGGTGTACTTCCTCGCTCCGGTGCTGTCCGCGGTCCCCGCGCTGATCGCGCTGTCGGCCATCCCGTTCGGCCCGGTCGTCTCGATCTTCGGGCACCGGACGGTGCTGCAGCTGATGGACCTTCCGGTCGGCGTGCTGGTGATCCTCGCCTGCTCGTCGGTCGGCGTGTACGGCATCGTGCTGGCGGGCTGGGCGTCCGGTTCGCCGTACCCGCTCTTCGGCGGCATGCGCTCGGCGGCGCAGGTGATCTCCTACGAGATCGCGATGGGCCTCTCGATCGTCGCGGTGATCCTGTACTCCGGCTCGCTGCAGACGTCGGAAATCGTGCAGGCGCAAACGCACGGCTGGTACTTCTACATGCTCATCCCGAGCTTCGTGATCTACGTGATCTCGATGGTCGGCGAGACGAACCGCGCCCCGTTCGACCTCCCGGAGGCCGAATCCGAGCTGGTCGGCGGGTTCCACACCGAGTACAGCTCGATGAAGTTCGCGATGTTCTTCCTCGCCGAGTACGTCAACATGGTGATCGTTTCGGCGTTCTGCACCACGCTCTTCCTCGGCGGCTGGCGGTTCCCGTTCGTCGGCGACGATTCGCCGCTGAACCAGAACTGGTGGCCGATCCTCTGGTTCTTCGCCAAGACCTTCATCCTGCTGTTCGGCTTCATCTGGCTGCGCGGCACGCTGCCGCGGCTGCGGTACGACCAGTTCATGCGGCTGGGCTGGAAGGTGCTGGTCCCGGTGAACCTGGTGTGGATCGTGGTCGTGGTCGCGATCAAGACGATCCAGTGGAGCTGGCCGCAGATCCTCGTCGGCGTCGGCGTCGTGCTGGTGGTGCTCGTGCTGCTGAGCCTCGCGCTGCCGGACAAGAAGGTGCCCGAATCGGAGTACGTGGACCTGGCCGGCAGCGGCTATCCGCTGCCGCCGCTCGACCTGCGGGTCCCGGACGCCACGCCGCGGCAGAAGGCGCTGGCCAAGGCCGAGGCGAAGGCCGCGCGGCGCAAGCCGGCCGGCGTCACCGCGGCGGCCGCACAGGAAGGAACGGAAGATGGCGGCAACTGACTTCCTCAATCCCATCAAGGGATTCGGCGTCACCTTCGGGATGATGTTCAAGAAGGTCGCGACCGAGGAGTACCCGGAGGCCGGCGCCCCGGCCGCGCCGCGCTACCACGGCCGCCACCAGCTCAACCGGCATCCGGACGGGCTGGAGAAGTGCGTCGGCTGCGAGCTGTGCGCGTGGGCGTGCCCGGCGGACGCGATCTTCGTCGAGGGTGGCAACAACACCGAAGAGGCGCGGTATTCCCCGGGCGAGCGGTACGGCGCGGACTACCAGATCAACTACCTGCGCTGCATCGGCTGCGGCCTGTGCATCGAGGCGTGCCCGACCCGGTCGCTCACCATGACCAACTTCTACGAGCTGGCCGACGACGACCGGCAGCGGCTCATCTACACCAAGGAAGACCTGCTCGCCCCGCTGCTGCCGGGCATGGAGCAGCCGCCGCACCCGATGCGGCTCGGCGACAACGAGCAGGACTACTACGTGAACGGCCCCGAGCTGGCCGCAGGCGCGCAGCAGGAGGCGAAGAAGTGATCGCCGCCCTCCTCGCGCAGGCCCCGGCGTCCGGCGTCGACGCGTCCGTGACGACCGGCGAGGCCATCGCGTTCTGGATCCTCGGCCCGCTCTCGCTGCTGGGCGCGCTCGGGATGATCTTCTCCCGCAACGCCGTGCACTCGGCGCTGTGGCTGGTGCTCACGATGCTGACGCTGGGCGCGCTGTACATGACGCAGTCCGCGCCGTTCCTCGGGTTCACCCAGATCATCGTCTACACCGGCGCGATCATGATGCTGTTCCTGTTCGTGCTGATGCTGGTCGGCCGGGACAGCTCGGACTCGGTGGTGGAGGTGCTGCGCGGGCAGCGGCTCGCCGCCGGGGTGCTCGGCATCGGGCTCGCCGCGCTGATCGCCGCGGGCGTGTTCCGCGCGCTGGTCAACGTGACCCCGGCCAAGCCGCTCGACCCGTACCAGCAGACCGGCGGCGGCCCCGGCGGTCTCGGCCGGCTGATCTTCACCCAGTACCTGTTCCCGTTCGAGCTGACCTCGGCGCTGCTGATCACCGCCGCGCTCGGCGCGATGGTGCTGGCCTTCACCGGCCGGACCGCGAAGAGCAAGCTCTCCCAGCGCGAACTGGTCAAGCTGCGCTTCCGCGGCGAGCACGACCGCCCGTCGCCGCTGCCCGGCCCCGGCGTGTTCGCCACCGCCAACTCGGTCTCGACCCCGGCGCTGCTGCCGGACGGTTCGGTCGCGCCGGAGTCGCTGTCGGAGATCATCGAGGCCACCTCGGCGATCCGGCTCATGCGCGAGCGCAAGCTCATCGCGGACGAGGGCCCGAAGCCCGACGCGCACGCACTGGTCGGCGGCGTCGAAAAGGCCGCGCCCGCCGAGGAAGAAGAAGGGGAAGGAAAGTGACCCCGAGCTACTACCTGCTGCTGTCCGCGCTGCTGTTCTGCATCGGCGCGGTGGGCGTGCTGGTCCGCCGCAACGCGATCGTCGTGTTCATGTGCATCGAGCTGATGCTGAACGCGGTGAACCTGACCCTGGTCACCTTCGCCCGCATCAACGGCGGGCTGCACGGCCAGGTCATGGCGTTCTTCGTGATGGTGGTCGCGGCCGCCGAGGTCGTGGTGGGGCTGGCGATCATCATGGCGATCTTCCGCACCCGCCGTTCGGCCTCGGTCGACGACACGAACCTGCTGAAGTACTGAGGGAGACGACCGAGTGACCGCATCATCGTGGCTGCTGGTGGCCCTTCCCGCCCTCGGCGCCCTGGTTCTGCTGCTATCCGGAAAACGCGCGAAGGCGTGGGGGCATCTGCTCGGCTGTGCCACCGTCACGCTCGCCTTCGTGTACGCCGTGATCCTGTTCTTCTCCACCGACAGCCACTCGGTCACCGACACCAAGGTCTATTCCTGGATCCCGGTGACCCAGCTGCAAGTGGACTTCGGGCTGCGCATCGACGCGCTGTCGCTGACGTTCGTGCTGCTGATCACCGGCGTCGGCATGCTGATCCACTTCTATTCGATCGGCTACATGGCCGACGACGAGGGCCGGTACCGCTTCTTCGCGTACCTGAACCTGTTCGTCGCTTCGATGCTGATCCTGGTGCTGGGCAACAGCTTCGTGACGCTGTACCTCGGCTGGGAGGGCGTGGGTCTCGCCTCGTACCTGCTGATCGGCTGGTATCAGAACCGCCCGTCCGCGGCGACCGCGGCGAAGAAGGCGTTCCTGATGAACCGCGTCGGCGACGTCGGGCTGGCGCTGGCGATCTTCCTGATGTTCAAGTACGTCGGGTCGACCGGCTACGCGCAGGTCTTCGAGGGTGTCGCGCAGGGCAAGATCCCGCCGGGCGCGGTCACCGCCATCGCGATCCTGTTGCTGCTGGGCGCGTGCGGTAAGTCCGGCCAGTTCCCGCTGCAGGCGTGGCTGCCGGACGCGATGGAGGGCCCGACCCCGGTGTCGGCGCTCATCCACGCGGCGACGATGGTCACCGCGGGCGTGTACCTGGTGGCCCGCTCCAACGTCATCTTCACCGCGACGCCGGACGGCAGGCTGGTGGTCACCCTGGTCGGCGCGGTCACGCTGCTGCTCGGGTGTGTGGTCGGCTGTGCCTACGACGACATCAAGAAGGTGCTCGCGTACTCGACGGTCAGCCAGATCGGCTACATGATGCTGGCGGTCGGCCTCGGGCCGGGCATTTACGCGCTCGGCATCATGCACCTGGTGGCGCACGGCTTCTTCAAGGCCGGGCTGTTCCTCGGGGCCGGTTCGGTCATGCACGGCATGAACGACGAGGTCGACATGCGCAAGTTCGGCGGACTGGCCAAGAAGATGCCGATCACCTTCGTCACCTTCGGCCTCGGCTACCTGGCGATCATCGGCTTCCCGTTCCTCACCGGGTACTACACGAAGGACGCGATCATCGAGGCGGCGTTCGGCCAGGAAGGCTGGCGCGGCTGGGCGTTCGGCCTCGCGACGGTCATCGGCGCCGGGCTCACCGCGTTCTACATGACGCGGCTGATGATGATGACCTTCTTCGGCAAGGAACGCTGGAAGGACATCAAGTCCTCGGACGGCCGCGACTTCCACCCGCACGAGTCCAAGCCGATCATGTGGGTCCCGATGGCGATCCTGGCCGTCGGCTCGGTCGGCGCCGGTGCGTTCTTCGTGCTGGGCGACCGGTTCGTCGACTGGCTGGCCCCGGTGGTCGGCCAGTTCGAGGAGGCCGAGCACACCCCGATTCCCTCGTGGACGGTCCCGGCGGCGACGCTGGTGCTGGCCGCGCTCGGCGTGCTGCTGGCGGTGTGGCTGTTCCGGCCCTCGCGCGACATCCCGGTCGAGCGTCCGGAGCGGGTGGCCTGGCCGGTCCGCGCGGCGCGCAAGGACCTGTACGGCAACGCGCTCAACGAAACCCTGGTCGCCCGTCCGGGCACCTGGCTGGCGCGGGCGCTGGTGTACGTGGACAACCGCGGCGTCGACGGTGCGGTGAACGGCCTCGCCGCGGCACTCGGCGGCGGGTCCGGACGGCTGCGCCGGATGCAGACCGGGTTCGTGCGGTCCTACGCACTGTCCATGCTCGGCGGCACGTTCCTGCTTCTCGCGGCCCTTCTGCTGGTGAGGTTCTCCTGACATGACTTGGCTTCTGGCGCTCATCCTGCTGCCGCTGGCCGGCTCGCTGGTGCTGGCGTTCCTCAAGGGGAACGACCGGGCCGCGGTCGCCACGGCGCTCGTCGTGTCCATTGTGGAGTTCCTGCTGATCATCCCGTTCTGGGCGAGCTACTCGCCTTCGGGCGAGCGCATCCAGCAGGCCACGACGATGGACTGGATCCCGAGCTTCGGCATCCACATCTCGTTCGGCACCGACGGCATCTCGCTCATCATGATCGCGGTCATCGCGCTCCTGGTGCCGATCGTCGTCGGCGCGCTCGGGCTCACCGACAAGCTTCCCGCGGGCCGCAGCGCGGGCGGGTTCCTGTCGCTGATCCTGCTGCAGGAGGCGATCACGATCGGCGTCTTCGCGGCGACCGACGTGTTCCTCTTCTACGTGCTGTTCGAGATCATGCTGATCCCGATGTACTTCCTGATCGGCGGCTACGGCGGCGCGAACCGGCAGTACGCGGCGGTGAAGTTCTTCCTGTACTCGTTCCTCGGCGGCCTGATCATGCTGGCCTCGGCGATCGGGGCGTACTCGCTGGCCTCGGACAAGCTCGGCAAGGGCACGTTCGACTGGGCCACGCTGGTCACGGTGGTGCGCGACGCGCCGACCAGCACGCAGATCTGGCTGTTCCTCGGCTTCTTCATGGCGTTCGCGATCAAGGCGCCGCTGGTCCCGTTCCACACCTGGCTGCCGGACGCGGCCGGCCAGGCCCCGATCGGCGTCGCGGTGCTGCTGGTCGGCGTGCTGGACAAGGTCGGCACGTTCGGCTTCCTGCGCTACTGCCTGCCGATGTTCCCGGAAGGCAGCAAGGCGCTCGCGCCGCTGGTGCTGATCCTGTCGGTGATCGGCGTGCTGTACGGCTCGATCCTCGCGGCCGGGCAGCGGGACATGAAGCGGTTCATCGCCTACGTGTCGATCGCCCACTTCGGCTTCATCGCGCTGGGCATCTTCACCTTCAACGAGCAGGCGATGGTCGGCTCGGTGTCGTACATGCTGAACCACAGCCTTTCCACCGGGATGCTGATCGTGGTGATCGGCCTGATCGTGATGCGCGGCGGGTCGAGCCGGATCTCCGACTACGGCGGCATGGCGAAGGTGACCCCGCTGCTCGGCGGAATGCTGTTGCTGGCCGGGCTTTCCGCGCTGTCGCTGCCGGGAACCAACTCGTTTGTCTCCGAGTTCCTCGTCCTGCTGGGGTCCTTTGTGGACCAGCCGGTGTACACGATCCTCGCGACCGTGGGCATGGTGCTCGCCGCGGCCTACGTGCTGTGGCTGTACCAGCGGATCATGCAGGGCCCGGTTCGCGGCGATGCCCTCGTGGGTGTCGGCGGGGGACCGGGCACGGCGATCGCGCCGGAACTCGGTGCGAAGAAGGCCATCAAGGACCTGGGCGGACGCGAGATCGCGATCCTCGCGCCCATGGTCATCCTGATCATCGGACTGGGTTTCTACCCCAAGCCGATGCTCGACACGATCACCCCGTCGGTGCAGGCGACGCTGTCTGCCGTGCAGGGAGGCAAGTAAACCGTGCTCGACATGTTCCTGGCGCAGGCTCCGGCCACGCCGCTGGAAGTGCCTTCGGTCGACTACGCGGCCGTGCTGCCGATGCTGATCGTCTTCGGCGTCGCGTGCATCGGCGTGCTGGTGGAAGCGTTCGCACCGAAGGCGACGCGGTGGGGGATCCAGGTCACGATCTCCCTCGTCGCGATCATCGCCGCCGGGGTCTCGCTGATCCTGTACGCGACCGGCGCTACCGCTTCGAAGGCTGGTACGACGACGTTCTCCGGCGCGATCTCGATCGACCGGCCGTCGCTGTTCCTGTGGGGCACGCTGCTGCTGCTCGGCCTCGGCGCGGTCTTCCTGATCGCCGACCGCAAGGTTGAAGCTGGTGGCGCGTTCGTGGCCCAGGCGGCGATTCCTCCGGGCACCGTGCAGGACCGTGCGCAGGCCGGGGCGGCGACTACGTCGCAGACTGAGGTGTTTCCGCTGACGCTCTTCGCGCTCGGCGGGATGATGACGTTCTGCGCGGCTAATGATCTTCTGACGATGTTTATCGCGTTGGAAGTGCTTTCGCTGCCGCTGTATCTGATGTGCGGGCTGGCTCGGCGTCGGCGGCTGATCTCGCAGGAAGCTGCGGTTAAGTACTTCCTGCTTGGTGCGTTCTCGTCGGCGTTCTTCTTGTACGGGTTGGCGTTGCTGTACGGGTACGCGGACTCGGTGAAGCTGGCTGACATCGCACACGCGGCGGCTGGGTCGGATCGGTCGGACACGTTGTTGTTCGCTGGTCTCGGGCTGCTGGTGGTGGGCCTGCTGTTCAAGGGGTCCGTTGGGCCGTTCCACACCTGGACGCCGGACGTTTATCAGGGTGCGCCTACTCCGGTTACCGGGTTTATGGCTGCCTGTACGAAGGTTGCTGCGTTTGGTGCGATTCTGCGTGTGCTCAGTGTCGGGTTTTCCTCGACTAGCTGGGAGTGGCGCGGGGTTATGTGGGCGGTGGCCATTATTTCGATGGCGCTGGGCGCGATCCTCGGCCTTACGCAGACTGACGTTAAGCGGATGATTGCTTACTCGTCGGTGGCGCACGCTGGGTTCTTGCTGGTGGGTGCTATTGCGATGACCGAGGATGGGTTGTCGGGCACGCTCTTCTACTTGCTGGCGTATGGGTTTACTACGTTGGCGGCCTTTGGTGTGGTTTCGCTGGTTCGGGATTCCAGTGGCGAGGCTACGCATCTGTCTGCTTGGGCTGGGTTGGCTAAGCGGTCGCCGTTGTTGGCTGGGGTGTTTACGTTCCTCTTGCTGGCGTTGGCGGGGATTCCGTTGACCAGTGGGTTTGTTGGGAAGTTCGTGGTGTTTTCGGCGGCGTTGTCGGATGGGATGGCGCCGTTGGTGGTTGTCGCGTTGGTGTTTAGTGCGGTGGCTGCGTTCTTCTATCTCCGGGTGATTGTGTTGATGTACTTCTCGGAGCCTGCTGCTGATGGGCCTACGGTTACTGTGCCGGGTGGGTTTACTGCTGCTGCCATTGCGTTGGGGGTTGTGGTGACGTTGGTGTTGGGAGTGTTGCCAGCGTTCGCGCTCGACTGGGCTGGGGCTGGGGGGTTTGCTTCTTAGTCCTGGCTCTGGCTCGTCGCCTGGCGGCGACATTGCGCCCGGTGGTGTGGGCGGGCACCCCGAAGCTGATTGTGACGACGGACGGCGGGTGCTTGTCAAGGCGGGAAAGATGCCTTGACAAGCACCCGCCGTCCGCGTTTTTGGCTTCGTATCGGGGTGCGGGGGTGGTGTGGGTGCTTGGTTGGGTTGGGTGCGTAGGTGCGGTTTTTTACGGCGTTGGTGCGCAGGCGGTGTGGCCGATGGTGACTGAGCCCGAAGCGCCTGAGGCTGGGGCGAAGTCGATGCGCAGCATGGTTAGGGTCATGCTTCCGTCGCCTGGGAGCGTTTGGATGTTGAATACCGCGTTTGCCAACACCGTTCCGTCCGTTTTCGTTAGTGGCTTGGTGTAGTTCGCTGGGATTGGCGACGGCAGGCCGGTGATGCCGCTGAGGCCGCTCAGGGTCCAGTTGGCGTTGGTGCCGCTCTGGGTTGCCTTGCAGGTCACCGTGTATGAGCCGATGCGGATGCGTTTGCCGCCGGTGCTCACCAGGGCTGACAGTTCGAAGTTGTTGCCGGTGGCGGTCGACGTCGTGGTCGTGACGTCGTTTGCTGGGTCCGTTACCTCCGTGGTGCAGGAGGAGGTGCCGCCGCCGAAGCGAACGCCGGGTTGGGATACCGGGTCTGCGGAGCCGGTTGTGGGGCCCTCGACCGCGCAGGGGGCCTGCGTCGGGATCGAGATTGTGGTGCCTGTCTTCGTGAAGTTCGCGTTGCCGATGTCGGCGATTCCGGCTGGGCTGTCCGCGGCGGCGGTGCCGGTGGCGGTGAGCAGACCGGTGGCGGCCAGCGCTGCTCCGGCCAGTGCGGTGCGCTTGATGATCATGGTCTCGTCTCCTCGCTGGCTGATCCTGCTTCAACGACTATCCGCAGGTCCGAATCGCCCGTTGCGGCCTTGGGCGGTGATCACCCGTCCGAGGGCACGGATCAACCCGTTCGTGGCGTGGCGCGCACCTGGGGCGGGAGTGTCGCGTTCGTCACCGTTTCCGCAGGACAGCGGGTAAACGCAGGGCCGGGAGCAACCACTACCCTGAAGGGGGTAACCGACTGGCGAAGAGCGCCACGAGAGAGCGGAGCCGACGTGTCTGTGTCTTCACCACCTCCGGGGGCGGCCCGGGATGGCGCTGTCGAGGACCTGCGCGCGACCGTCGGACTGCAGATCCAGGACGAGCCCCTGCTGCGGGCCATCGCGGGCGGGCTGGCGGACGTCGAGGCGATGCTGCGGGAAGTCGTGAAGAGCGATGTGCCCGCCGTGCACGACGCCGCGTTGCACCTGGTCGAGGCGGGGGGCAAACGTTTTCGTCCGTTGTTCACGCTGCTGTCCGCGCAGTTCGGACCGAAGCAGGGCGAGCAGGTGCTGATCGCGGCCGCCGCGGTCGAGCTGGTGCACCTGGCGACGCTGTATCACGACGACGTGATGGACGAGGCGACCATGCGGCGCGGCGCGGAGAGCGTCAACTCGCGCTGGGACAACACTGTCGCCATTCTGACCGGCGACTACCTCTTCGCACACGCTTCGCGGCTCGTCGCCGACCTGGGCACGGATGCCGCGCGGATCATCGCCGAGACGTTCGGCGAGCTGGTCAGCGGGCAGATGCGGGAGACGGTGGGCCCTGGGCCGGACGACGATCCGGTCGAGCACTACCTCACCGTCATCGCGCAGAAGACCGGGTCGCTGATCGCGACGTCCGGGCGCTTCGGCGGCATGATGTCCGGCGCCGCCGAGGAGCACATCCAGGCGCTGCGCCGGTTCGGCGACATCATCGGCGCGGCCTTCCAGATCTCCGACGACGTCATCGACATCGCGTCGCCCTCGGTCGAGCTGGGCAAGGCGCAGGGCACTGACCTGCGGGAAGGCGTCCGCACCCTGCCGATGCTGTACGCGCTGGCCGATCCGGGCACCGATCCGCGGCTCGTCGAGCTGCTCGCAGGCCCGATCACCGACGACGATCTCGTGGCCGAGGCGCTCGAGCTGCTGCGCCGTTCGAGCGGCCTCGAACGCGCGCGGGCCACCCTTTCCGACTACGCTTCCCGAGCACGTGCCGAGCTCGCCTCGCTGCCCGCTTCCCCTGCGCGCGACGCTTGCGAGTCGGTCGCCGACTACCTGGTCGCGCGAACGTTCTAAAAGGGGCGGAAGATGTCCATTTTCGGGCAGGTGTGGCTCTGGAGCCTGCTGGCCTTCCTTGTCGGCGCGCTCATCGCCTGGCTGGTGCTGGCGCGTCCGGCACGCAAACGGGTGCGAGAGCTGGAAACGGAACTGGCGAGCGCGCACGCCGACACGGCACGCGCCGCGGCCAGCACGCCCGCGCGCACCGCGGTGCTGCCGCCGGCCGAGGACTGGACCAGAGACCGGCGCGAGCACGCTCCGACCGAAGTCATCCAGGCGACCAGCGCTTTCGAGCCCGAGGCCGAGTACGACGCGGAGTACCGCACGGCTCCGGAACCGGCTGCTGCCGCAGAGCCGGTGGCCGCTGCCGAGCCCGCGGACTCAGCGGACGACGTCGACGAGGCGTTCGCGCAGGCTGAGGCGCGCGAACACCAAGCGGCGAACGGGCTTTTCGAGAGCGCTCCGGCGGAGAGCGCTCCGGAGGATTCCGGTTCTGCTTACCGTGCGGCGGCCACCGAGTACCTGCAGCCGGTCGAGCGTGACACCGGCTCGCACCGGATCGCGGAGCCGGCCGAGGACCACGACAGCGGCTACCACCGCGTCGCGGAGCCGGTCGAGGAGCACGACAGCGGCTACCACCGCGTCGCGGAGCCGGTCGAGGAGCATGACAGCGGTTACCACCGCGTTCCGGAACCCCTTGCCGAGCCTCCCGTCGAAGCGGAGCCGGACAGCGGTCGGCACCTGCGCGAACCGGCTGCCGGACTGTCCTCTTTGGAGCGTCGACTCGACCCGAATCCGCCTGCCAGCAGCGCTTCGGAGCCTGAGCCGGTGTCCTTGTTCCGGCCGGGTCCGGGCAGGGCGACCGAACCGGAGCCGGATTGGTTCAGCCAGCCGGACGGATCTTCGCGGTCGGCGTTCGAGGAACCCGCCGCCGAGCCGGAGCCGCCGGTCGAATCCGCGGTCGGGCATCTCGAGGAAGATTCGTCGACTGACCATCTGATCCCGAACGCCGAACCGGCGGCGGAGTCGCCCGAGCCCACCGAGCCCGCGGAGTCCGCCGAGGACAGTGCGGAGGGCGGTCAGGGCCTGCCCAAACGGCAGCGCCGGGAGTCCCCGCGCGGCGGGTTCGACCCGCCGCGGCCGATTCAGCCGTCGATGCGCCCGGTGGAACGTCGCGAACCGGATCTCGCCGGCGGGCACAGCGGTTCGCTGTTCGAGCCGTCCGTGCAGCCGAACCAGGCCGCGATGGCCGCCCCGGAACCGCCGCCCGCCCGGCAGACCGCGGACGACGCGGTGCCGCCGGGGCCGTTCGGCCCGGGGTCGGCGATGCCGCGTCCGGGCGGCGGCCGTCCGGCGGAGGGCTTCACGGTGAAGGCGAGCGTCACGGCCTTGCGGTATTGCGGGGAGGATTCGCCGCAGTTCCCGAAGATGGTGGCCGAGGTGTGGTTCCGCAGCGCGGCCGACGCCGAACGGGTCGGGTTCCGTCCGCTGCATTGAGTCCAGATAGGACAGAGGCCGCCGTCCCCGAGCTGGGGGTGGCGGCCTCTGTCTTGTGTGGACTAAGCGACGGTCCAGGTGTCCTTGCCGCGCAACAATCCCTGTAGGTCCGGCTTCCGGGCTTCGCGGGCCTGTTCGACCTGCGCCCGTGCGGCGTCGTCGTAGGTGGGTCGTTCGACCTGGCGCAGGATGCCGGTCGGGACGTGGTTCAGGTTCTGGTCGCCGAGGCGGGAAAGCGCGAAGGCGTACGACGTGTCGGCGATCGACGGGTCGTGCACCACCAGGTTTTCCTCGCCGATTTCGGCCACCTTGCCGACATCGAGGCCGCCCCAGTCGCTGCGGCGGACGCCGTATTCGCCTTCGGAGCCGAAGCGGATCGGCTCGCCCGCGCGCAGCGGGATCAGGCGGGACGCGGCTTCGTCCTTGTCCTTCAACACATCGAAGGCGCCGTCGTTGAAGATCGGGCAGTTCTGGTAGATCTCCACCAGCGCCGAACCGCGGTGTTTCGCCGCCGCTTCAAGGACTTCGGTGAGACCCTTGCGGTCGGAGTCCATCGCGCGGCCGACGAACGACGCTTCCGCGCCGATCGCCAGGGACAGCGGGTTGAACGGCGTGTCCAGCGAACCCATCGGCGTGGACTTGGTGACCATGCCCTGCCCGGAGGTGGGCGAGTACTGGCCCTTGGTGAGCCCGTAGATCCGGTTGTTGAACAGCAGGATCTTGATGTTCACGTTGCGCCGCAACGCGTGGATCAGGTGGTTGCCGCCGATGGACAGCGCGTCGCCGTCGCCGGTCACGACCCACACCGACAGGTCAGGGCGCGTCGTGGCGAGCCCGGTGGCGATCGACGGCGCGCGGCCGTGGATCGAGTGCATGCCGTAGGTGTTGAGGTAGTACGGGAACCGCGACGAGCAGCCGATGCCCGAGATGAAGACGATGTTCTCGCGCTTGAGCCCGAGCGTCGGCAGGAACGACTGCACGGCGTTGAGCACCACGTAGTCGCCGCAGCCGGGGCACCAGCGCACTTCCTGGTCGGACTTGTAGTCCTTGGCCTTCTGCGGTTCGTCGGTGGTCGGCACCAGGTCGATGCCGCCCAGCTGCGGCAGCCCGAGATCGATGGCGGTCACTTGACGCCCTCCGGAACGAGGTTGGCGATGATGTCGGAGAACACGTTCTGCAGTTCCTCGGCCTTGAACGGCAGGCCGGCGACCTTGGTGTGCGAGTGCACGTCCACCAGGTACTTCGCCCGCAGCAGCAGAGCGAGCTGGCCGAGGTTCATCTCCGGGACCACGACCCGGTCGTAGCGGGCGAGCACCTCGCCGAGATTCTTCGGCAACGGGTTGAGATGCCGCAGATGCGCCTGCGCGATCGGCATTCCGAGCTTGCGCACGCGGCGGCAGGCCGCGCCGATCGGGCCGTAGGACGAACCCCAGCCCAGCGCCAGCACGCGTGCCTCGCCGGACGGGTCGTCGACCTCGAGGTCCGGCACGTCGATGCCGTCGATCTTCGCCTGGCGCAGCCGCACCATCTTGTCGTGGTTGTCCGGGTCGTAGGAGATGTGGCCGGTGCCGTCGGCCTTCTCCAGCCCGCCGATGCGGTGCTGCAGCCCCGGCGTGCCCGGGATCGCCCACGCCCGCGCGAGCGTCTCGGGGTCGCGCACGTACGGCCAGAACTCGCCGGATCCGTTGTCGGAGTTGGCTTCCGAGGCGAATTCCACCCGCAGGTCCGGCAGGTCCTCGACGTTCGGGACCAGCCACGGCTCGGAACCGTTGGCGATCGCGCCGTCGGACAGCAGCAGCACCGGCGTGCGGTACTTCAGCGCGATCCGGGTGGCCTCGATCGCCGCGGCGAAACAGTCGGCGGGCGACAGCGGCGCGACGATCGGCACCGGCGATTCGCCGTTGCGGCCGAACATCGCCTGCAGCAGGTCGGCCTGCTCGGTCTTGGTCGGCAGGCCGGTGGACGGCCCGCCGCGCTGCACGTCGATGATCACCAGCGGCAGTTCGGTCATCACGCCGAGGCCGATGGTCTCCGACTTCAGCGCGACGCCCGGTCCGGACGTGGACGTGATGCCCAGCGCCCCGCCGTAGGACGCGCCGAGCGCGGCCCCGATGCCGGCGATCTCGTCCTCGGCCTGGAAGGTGATGATGCCGTAGTTCTTGTGCTTGGACAGCTCGTGCAGCACGTCCGAGGCGGGGGTGATCGGGTACGTGCCGAGCAGGATCTGCAGCCCGGACTGCTGTCCGGCGGCCACGATCCCGTACGCCAGCGCGGTGTTGCCGGTGATCTGCCGGTAGGTGCCCTTGTCCAGCTTCGCGGGCGCGACCTCGAAGGTGGTCGCGAACGATTCGGTGGTCTCGCCGTAGTTCCAGCCTGCCCGGAAGGCAAGGATGTTCGCCTCGGCGATGTCCGGCTTCTTCGCGAACTTCTCGCGCAGGAAGCGTTCGGTGCCCTCGGTCGGCCGGTGGTACATCCAGGACAGCAGGCCGAGCGCGAACATGTTCTTGCAGCGCTCGGCGTCCTTCTTGCCGAGGCCGGTGTCGGCGAGTGCGCCCTGGGTCAGGGTCGACATGGCGACCCGGTGCACCTGGAACGGCTCCAGCGAATCGTCGTCGAGCGGGTCGGTCTCGTAGCCGACCTTCACCAGGTTCCGCTTGGAGAACTCGTCGGTGTTGAGGATGATCGTCCCGCCGTGCGGGACGTCGCGCACGTTCGCCTTGAGCGCGGCGGGGTTCATCGCGACGAGCACGTCCGGCCGGTCGCCCGGCGTGAGGATGTCGTAGTCGGCGAAGTGCACCTGGAAGGACGAGACGCCGGGGATGGTGCCCTGCGGCGCCCGGATCTCGGCCGGGAAGTTCGGCATGGTCGACAAGTCGTTCCCGAACGCCGCCGCTTCCGAGGTGAATCGGTCGCCGGTCAGCTGCATCCCGTCGCCCGAGTCGCCGGCAAACCGGATGACCACCCGGTCCAGCTTGTTCACCTCGGTGGAGCGGGACGCGGTCAGCGCGCCGTGCCCGTTCCCGGCCGCGCTGCCGTTCGCACTGGTGCTCATGGGTCAGGGAATCCCTCTCTCCCGGCGTGCTGCGGGCCAGGGTCGGCTCCCCGGGGAGCCCGCCGAGGCCTGCTTCCGAGGTTACTCGCCACACCACTGGCCGCGGTCGGAGTGCGGTCAAGTGTGGGGTGTCCAGGCCGAGTGCCCACCGGGGTGTCCTCGATCGTAGGGCGAATCGGGCCCGCGTCCGGAGTGACGCGCGTCTCTTGCCGCCTTCGCGGCGCTGACCAGCAGCTCGCTCCAGGTTGAGGGTTCCCGGAATGTGGGAATATGTGCGCGCCCCGGCTCAGCGGCCGCTGATGCGCGCCTTCATCGCCGCCAGCCGCTCCGCGAATGCCGGTGCGGCCAGCGATTCCAACTGTGGAACGAGTTCGGCGTCGACCGCTTCCGCGTGTTCGGTGAGCCCGCTCGTGTGCCGCATAGTCCGCTTGGTGGACAGCACGACCTCGCGCGGCGCGGCGACGGTCGGGGCGGCGAGGTCGCGGGCGGCCTGGACCAATGCGTCGTGGTCGCCGTCGACGAAACGCAGTGCGAACCCCACTTTCACGGCGGATTCCGCAGTAAGGGTTTCGCCGAACAACGCCATCGCGGCCGCCTGCTGCGGACCGAGGATGCGCTGCGACATCCAGGTCATGCCGCCGCCCGGATGGAGGCCCAGTTCGAGGAAGCGCGGGATGAATTTGGCGTGCGGTCCCACGAGACGGACGTCGGCGGCCAGCGCGAGGTTCAGACCAGCGCCGACGGCGGCCCCGCCGACCGCGGCGATCGTCGGCAGACTGCAGCCGGCGACGGCGAGGAATCCCGCGTACACCGAGCGCAAGCCCTCGGCGTCGGCCTTGCCGAGCGCGGTGAGGTCCGCGCCCGCACAGAACGCTGGCGGTGCGCCAGTAACGATCACGGCGTGCACTGTCTCGTCGGCTTCGGCGCGCGCGACCGCGGCGGCCAGCTCGGCGGAGAGGTCGAGGGTGAGCGCGTTGCGGCTCTTCGGGGCGTCAACGGTGAGCAGCGCGACGCCCTGGTCGTGCTCGCTGTGGATGCGGTCGGTCATGCGGGTCAGCATCGCATCCGTCGTGAGTGGGGATCACGGTTAGAACCGGGATCGCCGCTCACGACGGCGTTGGCGGGCGTTCCAGCAGCCGGGACAGCACCACTGTGGACACGGTCCGGTCGATGATCTCCAGTCCGCGCAGCCGTTCCAGTGCCGTCTCCAGGTGGTGGATGTCGGCGGCGCGCAGGTGCACGATCGCGTCCGCCGCGCCGGACACCGTGTAGGCGGCGACGACCTCAGTCAGGGGTTCCAGCCGGGCGCGGATCCGGCCAGGCGTGACGTTGCCCTGGCAGTGCACCTCGACGAACGCCTCGGTGCCCCAGCCGAGCGCCTCCGGGTCGACGACCGCGGTGAACCCGCGCAGCACGCCGGTTTCCAGCAGGCGGTCCACGCGTCGTTTCACCGCCGGGGCGGACAGCCCGACCACCTTGCCGATCTCCGCGTAGCTGGAGCGGGCGTTGGCTACCAGGCAGGAAACGATTCGCTGGTCGATGGTGTTCACACGCAATGTTTAGCACGCAGGTGCGCAGTGAACAGCGATTGATTGCGAGATTAGGTCCACCTTAGCCTGGTTGCATGCAGGGAGAGGTTGTGCCGCCGCGGGTGCCGACGCCCCGCCGTTACCTGATGTGCCCGCCGCGTTATTTCGCCGTCGACTACGCGATCAACCCCTGGATGGACCCCTCGAAGCCGGTCAGCGCGGACGTCGCCGTCGCGCAGTGGACCGAGCTGCGCGACACCTACCGCCGCCTCGGCCACACCGTCGAGGAAATCGACCCGCAACCAGGCCTTCCGGACATGGTGTTCGCGGCCAACTCGGGCACCGTCGTCGACGGGCGGGTGCTCGGCTCGCGCTTCCGCGCCCCGCAGCGCACCGCCGAGGCGGAGCACTTCCGCCGCTGGTTCCTCGAGCACGGCTACCGCGACCTGACCATGCCGGAGAAAATCAACGAGGCCGAGGGCGACTTCGCCTGGACCGGACGGGTGCTGCTGGCCGGCACCGGCTTCCGCACCGACCCGGCCGCGCACGCGGAGGCGCAGGAGGTGCTCGGCGTCCCGGTCGTGTCGCTGCAGCTGATCGACCCGCGCTACTACCACCTGGACACCGCGCTGTTCGTCCTCGCCGAGGCCACGGACACCGCGACCGCGCAGATCGTCTACTACCCGGACGCGTTCTCGCCGGGCTCCCAGCGCGTGCTGCGCCGGATGTTCCCGGACGCCGTCCTCGCCACCGCGGCCGACGCCGAATGCTTCGGGCTGAACGGGGTGTCCGACGGCCGCAACGTCGTGCTCCCGGTCGAGGCGACCGACCTCGGCGCGCGGCTCGCCGAACGCGGATACGAGCCGGTGTACGTGGACATCTCGGAACTGCGCAAGGCCGGCGGCGGGCCGAAGTGCTGCACGCTGGAGATCCGCAAGTAGCTCAGCGCGGGTACTCCACGGGCTCGATCGCGGTCTGCGGCGGGAACGGTCCGGACGGCAGCTCTCGCGGGTCGATCTTGTGCACCGTGAGGTCGAGGTTGGTGTGCGTGTAGCCGTTGTCCTTCATCGAGGCGGACTGGCTGAATTTCGAGAACGAGCAGTCGCGGGTAAAGCGGCCGGTGCCGGCGTCCCAGTCGGTGCCGCCGGTGCTGAACGCGGTGTAGATGCCGTCCGCGATACCGCTCGCCGACGCGGTGGCCCCGGCTTTCACGTACACCGTGAACACCGGGTGCAGGCCGTCGGCGAGCGTCACCGCCTGGTCGGTGCCGGAGCGGTTGTCGACGGAGATGGTGTTCTTGCCGCCGCCCGCACCGAGGACGACCGCCCCGTTCGCCGCGCCGCGGTTCGGGTCCGGGTGGGCGTCCGGGAAGAGCGGGCCGAGGTGATAGGGGCTGGTCAGTTTCGAGAGGGTGTCGCGCAGGCTGGCGACGCCCTGATCTCGGCTCAGCGCGGCGGTCGCCGAGATGCCGCCGCACAGCTTGTTCTCTGTCGCGCCGCTGACGATCTTCGGGATGGAGCTGTTGTAGAGCCCGGTGAAGTCGGAGATCAGCGAGCGGTGGGTGCCGTGCATCGCGCCCGGGGGAGTGGCCGCGGAGAGCTGTTCGACGGCCTTGCCGACGACGGTGCCGAGATTCGCGCCTGCGTCGCGCACGGCGCTGGGGGTGGTGGCCTGTTCGAGCTGCTGGACCGCCGGGGTGATCGCCGTGCCGAGGTCGGTGAGGAGCTTTTGGTAGCCCGCCGGGTCGAGCGGGGCCGGTTTGGCGGTGCTGCTCGGCGGGCTCGCGGGAATGCTGGCCGGGCTGCTCGGCGCGGGCTCCGCCACGGGTTCGTCGTCCGGGCGGGTCGTCAGGTAGACCACGACGGCGGCGATGGCCAGGACGAGCACGGCGGAGACGACGAGCAGCTTGCGGGGTTTTGCTAGGTCGGGCACCAGCCGATTTTTCGGGCTGTGCGGCGGATCCGGGTCGGTATTTCTGCCTACGGCAGGACTCGGCCGAGGAAGCCGCGCAGGTAGCCCGCGACGACGTCGAGGTGGCTTTCCAGCAGGAAGTGGCCGCCGTCGATCAGGTGGACCTCGGCGTCCGCGGCGTCGCGGGCGAAGGCTTCCGCGCCGGCCGGGCCGAAGATCTCGTCGTTGCGGCCCCAGACGGCGAGCACCGGGACGTCGTGGGTGCGCAGGAACTCGTGCAGCCGCGGGTAAAGCGGGCGGTTGTGCTGGTAGTCGCGGAACAGCGCGAGCTGGATTTCGTCGTTGCCGGGGCGGGAAACCAGGGCGTGGTCGTGCTCCCAGGTGTCCGGGCTGACCAGGCTCGGGTCGGGGACGCCGTGCAGGTACTGCCAGCGGATGGCGTCGTAGCTCAGCGCGGCGCGCACGGGCGGTTCGGTGTCCGGGCCGGGGTTGGCTCCGTAGGCCCAGAGACCGGCCCAGAACGAGTCGACGAAGCCCTCCTCGTATCCGTTGCCGTTCTGCGTGACGATCGCGGAGATCCGGTCCGGGTGGTTGAGCGCGAGCCGCCAGGCGATCGGGGCGCCGTAGTCCTGGACGTACACCGCGTAGCGGTCCAGGCCGAGCTGGTCGAGTAGGCCGGACGTGAGGTCGGCGAGTGCTTCAAAGGTGTAGTCGAACTCGTCTGCCGATGGTGCCGCGGAATGGCCGAAGCCGAGGTGGTCCGGAGCGATCACGCGGTAGCGGCCGGCCAGCAGCGGGATGAGGTTCCGGAACATGAACGAGCTGGTCGGATACCCGTGCAGCAGGACGATCGCGGGCCCGTCGGCGGGACCGGCCTCGCGGTAGAAGATCTCGTGGCCGTCGACCGTCGCCGTCCGGTGATGGATCATGACTAACCCCTTTAAGGTTTTTATCTGGTTAGGTGTTCGCCATGGAAGCACGGGCGAGCTAACCTGTCAAAGGGTTCGATCTGGTTAGGGAGCTGCGATGGATGTGCTCGACCTGCTCAACAGCAGGCCGCTGGTCAACGGCGAGGAGCAGGACGCGCTCGGCCGGCAGTGGGCGCTCGAGCACGGTGGCGACGGGAGCGGTGCGGAGCTGGAGCTGCTGCGGCAGGCGCGGGATCTCCTGCGAGACGTCGTGCGCGGCGACAGCTCGCCGGTGGTGTTGCGGCCGCTGCTCGACGGGGTGCGTCAGGTTCCGGAGCTTTCCGCGGACGGGCTTGGCTGGGAGGTCGAGGCGCCGCCGCACGCTCGGTTGGCCGTGGACGCGGTGCTGGATTGGGCGGCGATCGAAAGGGATCTTCCCGGCCGGCTGCGGGCCTGTGCCAATGACGAGTGTCAGCTGTTCCTGCTCGATCGCAGCCGGGCGAACCGCGCGCGGTGGTGTTCGATGGCCGCCTGCGGCAACCGGGAGAAGGCTCGGCGGCATTATCAACGGAATCATTGAGTCTTCACTCGAAAGTGTGAAGATGGCAGCTGTCTACAAGTGTGGACATATTCCGATTTTCCTGCGGGAGTGTTTTCGCTGCGCCAGAAGTGCGCTGTTGACCATGGGATCAGTGCCGGTAACTACTCCGTTTGCGAATCCGATTAATCGGGTACGGTACTTCAGACGGGAGGCGCGATGATCACCTTTGCGGTGCACGGCATTGGCAAACCCCAGCGAGCCCTCGATCCCGGCGAGGACGAGCGGTGGATCACCGTCGAGCAGTTCGACGCGCTGCTGGATGTCGTCTCCGGGACGGGTGCGCGGCTCACCTTCGACGACGGGAACGCCTCGGACGTCGAGATCGCGTTGCCGCGGCTGGTCGAGCGCGGGTTGTACGCCGAGTTCTTCCCGCTGGCCGGCCGGGTCGGCGAGCGCGGGTATGTCGACCGCGACGGGCTCCGGCAGCTGGTGGACGCGGGGATGCGCGTCGGATCGCACGGCTGGGACCGGCTGGACTGGCGGCGGCTGGACGGTTCGTTCGCGGTGCGCCGCGAGCTGGACGAGGCGCCGCGGCTGCTGGAAGAGCTGAGCGGGGCTCCGGTGCGGCGGTTTTCGCTGCCGGAGGGCCGGTTCGACCGCCGGGTGCTGACGCATCTGCGCGAGGCGGGCGCGACCCGGGTGTACGCGAATGTCGGCGGGGTCCGCGGGGCGTCCCTGGTGCGGTCCCGGACGGAGATCCGGTCGGACCTGGACTCCCGCTGGGTCGAGGCGGTGAGCCGCCGTCCGCGCCGGTTCCCCGGACGCTGGGCTTCTCGCCCTGGGCGGTGACGGCTCGCGCCATCCACGACCACCTTCGAAGGTCCGTGAGGGGAACCCTGAAGGAATCAACGTCTGTGAAGGTTCCCCTCACGGACGACCAATCCGCCCCCGGCGGCGTTCGGAGCGTGGAGTTCTTCACGGGCTGGTCGGTTCGGTGGGAAAAAACACCCTCTTTTGGCGGGTTGTGACCGCATCCGTTCGGCGGCATCCTGAGCGCGCGCCGCCGTAAGGAAAGTTTCCTAATAAACAGGGAGCGTCGATGCGGAAACTCGTCCTGCTCGCGATTCTGGCGATCGCCGCCGCCGTCCTGCCTACCGCGCTCGCCTCCGCGGCGACTACCGCCACCGAAGCGGTTCAGGCGGGGCCGACCGCGGATCAGATCCTCGCCAAGGTGGCCTCTTGCAAGCAGATCTCCAACGGCAAGTACAAAACCGACGAGGACTCCGGCAGTGCGTCCGTCCCGGTCTGCGACGCGGGCAAGGCGGTCTTCTGGAAAGCCGACATGGACATCGACTGCGACGGTCAGCGCACCACGGAGTGCAACGAGAACACTGACTGCTGCTTCCTTCCCGACACCGCCTTCCCGCAGTCCGACGGGAAGCCGCTCAACGCCGCCAAGCTGCCGTACATCGTGGTTCCCAGTTCGAGCAGCATCTGGAACTACGCGAACTCCGGCCTTCGCGGCGGCGGTTCTTGCGCGGTGATCTACAACGGCAAGGTCGAGTACGCGGTCATCGGGGACACCGGCCCGAACAAGATCATCGGTGAAGCCTCCTACGCGACGGCCAAGGATCTCGGCATCAACCCGGATCCGAAGAACGGCGGGGTCGACTCCGGCGTCACCTATGTGTGCTTCAAGAACTCCGAGGTGAATCCGATCGAAGATCACGCGGCGGCCACGAACACGGGGCAAAAGCTGGCGTCGGCGTTCGTCGGCGGAAACTGAATTTTCCGAAGCTTCGGAAGGCATTCACTGCCCTTTCCGGATAACGGTCGGCAAATTCCCCTGCCGGTACGGCCGGATGGGGTAACCATCGGTCCGGTGAGCGGCCCAGGGCGGGAATCCGTGCGGTGACACGGGTTCCCGCCTTGTTATGCGGAACCGGTAACGAAGCTCCGCCGCGCTCCGACCAATGAGCAGCGAGCGGTCGGGCGGAGGTTTCGTTGTGAAGATCAGCGTCTTCGGGCTGGGATACGTCGGGTGCGTGTCCGCGGCTTGCCTGGCGGGACAAGGGCACGAGGTCGTCGGAGTGGACGTCAATCCGGCGAAGGTGGATCTCGTGCGAGCCGGCAAGGCGCCGGTGGTCGAGGAACGGATCGGGGAGCTGACCGCGGAGGTCGTCGCTTCCGGGGCGCTGCGGGCGACCACCGAGGTGGCCGAGGCGATCCTCGCGACGGACGTTTCCCTGGTGTGCGTCGGTACGCCGTCCGCGCCCAACGGCAGCCTTTCCACCGAGTATCTGCAGCGCGTGGCCGAGCAGATCGGCGAGGCGCTCAAAGAGCGAAAGAGCGAAACCCGGCATACGGTCGTTTTCCGGAGCACGATGCTGCCGGGCACCTGTCTCGGGTTGCTGATCCCGATCTTGGAAAAGCACAGCGGCGGTACCGCGGGGGTCGACTTCGGGGTCGCGGTGAACCCGGAATTCCTGCGCGAGGGCACCAGCGTCCGCGACTTTTTCCAGCCGCCGAAAACGGTGATCGGCGAGTTCGATCCGGGCAGCGGCGACGTCGTGGCGCGGCTTTACGAGGGGCTGCCCGGCGACGTGTTCCGGGTGCCGATTCCGGTCGCGGAGATGACGAAGTACGCGGACAACGCGTTCCACGGCGTCAAGATCGGGTTCGCGAACGAACTCGGCGCGATCTGCCGTGCGCTCGGGCTCGATTCGCACCAGGTGATGGACGTGTTCCTGGCCGACCGGAAGCTCAATATCAGCCCGGCATACCTGCGGCCAGGGTTCGCGTTCGGCGGCTCATGCCTGCCGAAGGATCTGCGCGGGCTGGTCTACGCCGCGCGGCAGGCGGACGTCTCGGTGCCGTTGCTCGCGCACGTGCTGCCCTCGAACGCCGAACATCTGCACCGGGCGTTCGAACTGGTCGCGCGGACCGGGAAACGCAAGGTCGGGCTGTTCGGGCTTTCCTTCAAACCGGGTACCGACGACCTGCGCGAAAGTCCGCTGGTGGAACTCGCGGAACGGTTGCTCGGCAAGGGATACGACCTCAAGATCCACGACGCCAACGTCAGCCTTTCGCGGCTGATGGGGGCCAACCGCGAGTACATCGAGAGCAGGCTGCCGCATCTCGGCCAGCTGCTCGCCGGGTCGGTGCAGGAGGTGCTGGACCACGCCGAGGTGTGCTTGATCGGCACCTCGGACCCGGAAGTGCTGGCCGCCCTGCCGCACGGCAGCGGGCCAGTGCTGGTCGATCTGGTCCGCGTCCCGGACGCCGCCGCGCGCCGGGCGGAAGAGGGGTACGTCGGCCTTGCCTGGTGAAGGCTTTTCCGAAAACGAAATCCTGCGGGGCCGGATCGCGCTGATTCTCGTGGAGAATCTGTCGGTGCCGTTCGATCGGCGAGTGTGGCAGGAATGCCAGACGCTGCGCGACGCCGGGATGACGGTGCACGTGATCTGTCCGCAGGGCACGAAACGGGACACCGAGGCCGAGGTCGTGCTCGACGGCGTGCACATCCACCGGTATCCGCTGCAGGCGGCCACTGGCGGGCCCGCCGGGTACGCGCGCGAGTACGGATCCGCGCTGTGGCACACGTTCCGGCTGGCGCGCAAGATCGGCCGGGTCGACGTCGTGCACGCCTGCAACCCGCCCGATCTGCTCTTTCTCGTCGCCCGGATGCTGCGAAGACGGGGCGCGAAGTTCATTTTCGATCAGCACGACCTCGTCCCGGAACTGTATTTGTCCCGATTCGACCGCGGGCAGGATTTCCTTTACCGCGGCGTTTGTGCGTTGGAACGCGCCACCTATCGCGCGGCGGACGTCGTGCTCGCGACCAACGAGAGCTACCGCCAGGTCGCGCGGATCCGCGGCGGCAAGCGGCCCGAGGACGTGTTCGTGGTCCGCAGCGCGCCGGTCGTGGAGCGGTTCCACGAGGTGCCCGTCGAGCCGGAACTCAAGCGGGGCAAGCCGAATTTGCTCTGCTACCTCGGCGTGATGGGCCCGCAGGACGGCGTGGATTACGCCCTGCGCGCGCTCGCCGCCCTGCGCGACGAGATCGGCCGCGACGACTGGCACGCGGTCTTCGTCGGCGCGGGTGACACGTTCGACGAGATGGTCGCGTTGTCGCATCAGCTCGGCCTGTCCGGGCAGGTGGAATTCACCGGGCGGGTGTCCGACGAGGATCTGCTGCGCTATTTGTCCGCGGCCGACGTGTGCCTTTCGCCGGATCCGCTCAACCCGCTCAACGACGTGTCGACAATGAACAAGGTCATGGAGTACATGGCCATGGGCAAACCGATGGTGTCGTTTGAATTGCGCGAGGCTCGGGTGTCCGCGGGCGAGGCCGCGTTGTACGCGCCGGCCAACGACATCGCGGAGTTCGCGAAGCTCGTCGCGGTGCTCATGGACGACCCGGAGCAGCGGGAACGCATGGGGAAGCTCGGCCGGGAACGCGTGCGCGGACCACTCGCCTGGGGCAATTCGCAGGCGGCGTTGATCAAGGCGTACGAGCGTGCGCTGGGTTGAGCCGGGTCGCGTTTCGAACAAGGTTCGGCCAGTTGGTGTAACCAACTGGTGCGGTGCCGCGACGGGGTCAATGACCCGTGCGTCGGCCCGTGAGGGGAGACCTGGTTTTGAGTGACGAAACAATACGCCTCCCCGTCGTGGCGAAGGTGGTGCGTCGTCGGTGGCGAGCGTTGTTGCTGCTCGCGGTCGTCGGCGCGGGTGTCGGGGCCGGGGCTTCCACGGTGCTTTCCCCGGGGTACGAGGCGCAGGCCAGCGTGTTGCTGCAGGGGCCGCGTCAGCCGGACGAACTGCTGACCGAAGCGCAGGTGGCGACGAGTTCGGTGGTGCTCGACCGGGCGTCCGCGGCGCTGGGGCTCGGCGTGCGCGGGACGGATCTGCAGAAGTCGGTCAGCACGTCGGTCGCGCAGGGCAATGTCGTGACGCTCACCGCGAAGGGCGACACCCCGGAGCACGCGCAGCAACTGGCCGACCAGGTCGCCGGTGAGTTCGTGAAGTATTCGACGCAATTGCTCGGAAATTCCGCCGATCAGGCCGCGCAACTGGCGCAACAGCAAAAGGAAGCGCTGCGGCAGCAGGTCACGCAGACCAACCAGCGGATCCTCGACCTGTCGAAGTCGGTGGCGAACGGCGACACCGTCGAGGGCGTGCAGGCGCGCACCGCGTTGCAGGGCTTGCGGACGGCGCTGGAGCAGGCGGTCAACAACCTCAACGCGGCGGACGCGGCGACTGGTGCGGGCAACATGGTCGTGCTGGGTCCGTCCGAGCGGCCGTCTTCGCCGTCGGCACCGACGTTCCTGCAGTTGACGGTCGGCGGCGCGGTGCTGTTCTTCGTGCTCGGGGTGCTGGCCTATCTCTTCGGTGCCCGGACCGACCGGCGGCCGCGCAGCGAAGCCGAAATCGGTGCGGCGTTGGGTGCTCCAGTGCTGGCGAGCATTGACGTCGCGGCGGCTTCGGAAGCGCCGGTGAAGTGGTGGCGGAAGGCGGTCGGGAACGAACGGCCGTGGAATCTGCCCGAGGTGCCGGCGTCGGCGGACGAAGCGGCTCGGGAAGTGCGGTACCGCCGCGTGCTCGCGCGGCTGGGGGCGGATCGCGACGGAGTGTTGCGGTTGCTCATCCTCACGCCGCTCGGGGACTCCGGAGCGCGGGAGGTCGCGGAGCAGTTCGTCAGCACGGCTCGCGGAGAACGCATCCGGGTCGAGGTGGCGGTGGCCGAAATCGAGGTGGTACCCGGGGCGCGGCCGATCGTGCCGGACGGAACGGCAGGGGTGCTCGTGGTGGTGTCGCTCGGCTCGCGCAACGCGTGGGAATTGGTTTCGATTGCGGAGGCTTGCGCGGACGCGGGCCACGAAATTCTCGGTGCCGTGCTGGCCAGGGAAGTGCACGTCGGCGCTGGGCCTAAGCGCAAGCCGGTGGAGCGTGCTGGCGAGCTGGCGGGTGCGCGGTGAGCGCCGGGCAGGTCCAGCCGCTGGTCGATCTCCAGCGGCTGGTGGTGGCGCTGCGGCGCAAACGGCGGTTCTGGCTGACGACCGCGCTGGCCGGGCTGATTCTCGGCTGTGCGGTGGCGATCCTGCTGCCCGCGCCGCCCACCGCGGTCACGAAGATCATGGTGATCCACCCGGACGATTCGCCGACCGACAGCGGCACGCTCATGCGCACCGACGTCGCCGTGCTTTCCACGGCGAATATGGCCGCGGCGGCGCTGAAACGGATCAACAGCACCGAATCGCCGTCGGATTTCCTGAAGGACTACTCCGGGCTCGGCCTCACCAACAACGTCATGCAGGTGACGGTCAAGGCGAAGACCAAGGACGACGCGGTCGCGAAGGCGAAGGCGCTCGCGGAGGCGTTCATCGCCAACCACACCCAGCGCACGCAAGCCGCCGCGACCGGTCGCTCGAAAGCGTTGCTGCAGCAGCGGGATCAGGCACAGGCGCAGTTGGTCGACGTCGACAATCAGGCGGCGACGGAGGTCGCGAAGGGACGCAATTCCAACGCGGGCGTGCTGGAGCAGCTGTACACACAGCGCGCGAACCTGGTGTCGAAGATCGCTGATCTGCAGAACCAGGCGCAGCAGGCCGGGATCGGGTCGCCGGAGGTCATCGCCGGGACGCAGATCGTGGACGCGCCGGCGATCCAGCCGGTGTCGAAGCTGAAGACCTATGGCACGGACGGCGGGGTCGGGCTGGCCTTGGGCCTCGCGCTCGGGCTCGCGTTCGCCGGGGTGAGCGCGCTGGTCCGGGATCGGCCGGTATTGCGCCGCGAAATTTCGCAGCACCTCGGGGCCTCGGTGATCGCGCAGGTCGGGGTGAAGCCGATCGGTCCGGCGAAGCTGTGGCGGCGGTCGAAGGCGGTCACCGAGACCAGCCGGGTCGCGCTGACACTGGCGCGGGCGGCGCGGGAGGACCGGGCTTCGTTGTCGCTGCTGGAAATCGGCGCGGCTTCGACCGCGGCGGAGCTGGCGGTGGAACTCGGCCGGTCGCTGGCCGAGGACGGGCCGGTGGTGCTCGTGGACGACCTGCCGGGCAAGGAAGTGTCGCGGCTGCCGGTGGAGGGGAACGTCCAGGTCGTCGAGGCCGGCGACCCCGCGGTGGCGCGAGCGGTGCGCCGGGTCGGGGTCGGCACGGCCGCTCCGGGCACTGCGTGGACCGATCTGTCGGCACTCGGCGCGGAGACCGTGCTCGTGGTGAAGGCCGGGTTCGCGAACACGCAGTGGCTGCACACCGTCGCTCGGCAGCTCGCCGACTGCGGGGTGCCGATTCTCGGCGTGGTGCTGGTCGACCCGGATCCGAAGGACCGCACCGACGGCACGTTGTGGGACGGGCTGCACACCGCGTTGCGCGGGCGCGCGGCGGTGGTCGCGAAGAAACAGGACGACGCGGTGGTCGAGCTGGAGCTGAGCGACGAGACCAAGCCGATCGAATGGCCGCGGAAATCCGAACGCCGGCTCCGCCCGATCGAACGGATGGACGTGGATCCGGACGCACCGACGAGGCGGCTCAAACCCGTTCAGGAAAGCTAGGGGGACGAAGCGCATGTGCGGCATCGCGGGCGCGTACAGCTGGCCGGACGGCGGCCCGCTCACCGACCGGCTCACCCAGTGCCTCGCGCACCGGGGGCCGGACGGCGACGGCCGCTACGACCACCGGGGCGTCCACTTAGGACACCGACGGCTGTCCATCGTGGACCTGTCGGAAACGGGCGCGCAGCCGATGACGGCCGAGGGCCTTGCCCTGACCTACAACGGCGAGCTGTACAACGCGCCGGAGCTGCGAGCCGAACTCGAAGCCGCCGGGGTCCGGTTCCGCGGCACCTCCGACACCGAGGTGCTGCTGCGGGCTTGGCGGGAGTGGGGGACGGACTGCCTGCCGCGGCTGCGCGGGATGTTCGCCTTCGCGGTGTACGACGAACGCACGGGCGAGCTGGTGCTCGTGCGGGACCAGCTGGGTATCAAGCCGCTGTTCTTCGTGCGCCGCGGCGGTGGGGTCGTGTTTGCGTCGGAGCTTAAAGCGCTGGCTCGCGAACTCGGCGACACCTTGCACGTCGACCAGGCAGCGATGATCGCGTCGCTGCTGTACTACTGGGTTCCCGACAGCCGGTGTGCCTACCGCGAGGCGGAGAAGTTGCCGCCCGGCACCTGGCTGCGGTTCCGGCCGGACGGGAGCACGGACACCGGGACGTACTGGTCGCTTCGTGAAGTCGCCGAGGAAGGCGCGGCGTATCGCGGCGAGGTCGACCTGCACGCGGTCATCGAGGACTCCACGCGCAAGCACCTGCTGTCCGACGTCCCGGTGGCGACCTTCCTCTCCGGCGGCCTCGATTCCAGCTACCTCACCGCGCTGGCCGCGCGCGAGCAGCCGGGGATTTCGGCTTACACGATCGGTTTCCGTCCCGAGGACGCGAAATTCGAGGCAATGCCGGACGACCTGCGCTACGCCCGGATCGTCGCCCGGCAGTTCGGCGTGGACCTGCACGAGATCGAGATCGCGCCGGACGTGCAGGAGCTGCTGCCGAGGATGACGCACCACCTCGACGAACCGATCGGCGATCCGGCGGCGATCAACTCGTACCTGATCTGCTCGGCCGCGCGCGAGGCCGGGGTGAAGGTGCTGCTGTCCGGGATGGGCGCGGACGAGCTGTTCGCGGGGTACCGCAAGCATTTGGCGAACCTGCTGGCGTTGCGGTACCGGCGGGTTCCCGGGGTGGTGCGTCGGGCGATCGGGGCGGCGGTCGACCGGCTGCCGGTCGCGTCGTCCACGCGCGGCTATCGGTCGGTGCGGTTCGCGAAGCGGTTTCTGTCCTTTGCGGACCTTCCGGAGGAGACGGCGTTCCGGCGCAGCTACACCATGTACGACCGGACGGAGCTGCTCGACCTGGTTTCGCCGGATCTCCAGTCCGAAGTGGACGATGTGCTCACCGAGCACGCCGACGTCTACTACGACACGAAGCTGACCGACCAGGTCAACCGGATGTGCCTCGCCGACGCGCGGATGTTCTTGCCCGGCTTGAATCTCACCTACACCGATCGGTCCACAATGGCCGCTTCCACCGAGGTGCGAACGCCTTTTGTGGACGTCGAGGTGGTCCGGGCGGCGTTCCGGGTGCCCGGCCGGGAGAAGATCGCCGGACGGCAAGGCAAGGTGGCGTTGAAGAAAGCGGCCACGGCGATCCTGCCCGACGAAATCGTGTACCGGCCGAAGGGCCTGTTCAGCGCGCCGCTGCGGGCATGGATGAGCCGGGACCTCGCGCCGCTGGTGCGGGAGGTCATCGAAGACGGCGTCCTGGTCGAGTCCGGTTTCCTGCAGCGCGACGCCTTGCGGCGGCTGGTAGCCGAGGACGCCGCCGGGCGCGAGGACCGCGCGAAACACCTTTGGCACGTGCTGACCCTCGAGTACTGGTACCGCGGTGCCCTCCGCGGAGAGCGGCTAGGAGTCCAGTGAAACAGGTAGTGCAGAACTACAAGAGCGGCGAGCTGGCCCTGCTCGACGTCCCGGTGCCGGCGTGCAAACCGGGCGGCGTGCTGGTCCGCAGCCAGTATTCGCTGATCTCGACCGGCACCGAGATGATGAAGGTGTCCGAGGCGGGGATGTCGTTGCTCGGCAAGGCCCGGTCGCGGCCGGACCAGGTCGCGAAGGTCATGCAGAGCGTCGCGACGAACGGGCTCGCGGCGACGTATCGCAAGGTGTCCGGGAAGCTCGATTCCTATACGCCGCTTGGCTATTCGCTGTGCGGCGTGGTCGAGCAGGTCGGCGAGGGCATCGATGACGTCGTGGTCGGCGATGTCGTGGCGTGCGCCGGGAACGAGCACGCGCTGCACAGCGAGCTGAACTGGGTGCCGAAGAACCTGTACGCGAAGGTGCCGGCTGGGCTTTCGCCGCGCGAGGCGGCCTTCGCGACGGTCGGCGCGATCGCGATGCAGGGCGTCCGGCGCGGCGAACCGCAGCTCGGCGACCTCACGCTGGTGATCGGGCTCGGCCTGATCGGGCAGCTGGTGGTGCAGCTGCTGGTGGCGACCGGTGCGCGCGTCGTCGGCGTGGACCCGGACGCGCAGCGCTGCGAACTCGCGCGGGAGCTGGGCGCGCTGGCCTGCGGGCACCCGGCTTCCGGCGAGATCGACCAGGCGGTGGCCGAGCTGTCCGGCGGACACGGCGTCGACCAGGTGTATCTCGCCGCGGGCGGGGCGTCGAACGATCCGGTGGAGCTGGCCGCGCGGCTCGCGCGCGATCGCGGTCGGGTGGTGGACATCGGCAAGATCTCGCTGAACCTGCCGTGGAACGCCTACTACGAGAAGGAACTCGACGTCCGGTTCTCCCGGTCCTACGGGCCCGGCCGCTACGACCCGGCCTACGAGCTGGAGGGCCGCGACTACCCGATCGGCTACGTGCGCTGGACGGAACGGCGCAACCTCGAATGCTTCCTCGACCTGGCCGCGCGGGGCAAACTCGATGTGTCTCCCCTGATCAGCCACACCGCGGACTTCGCGAAGGCAGTCGAGACCTACCGGGCGCTCAACGAGGGTTCGCTCAAGGCGGTCGCTGTGCTGTTCCGCTACCCGGACGCGCCGCCCGCCGAGGACGAAGGCGTGGTGTCGGCGGTTCCGGCGGCCCCGGTTCTCGACAACCGGCCAGATCCGTTGCGGGACTTGCGGATCGGGTTCATCGGCGCGGGCAACTACGCGTCGTCGATGATCCTTCCGCACCTGGCCGGGGACGAACGCGTGCTGCTCACCGACGTCGTCACCACGTCCGCGCTTTCCGGAGCCAACGCGAAGCGCAAGTTCGGGTTCGTCTCGGCCAGCACCGACGTGGACGCGCTGCTCGCGGACGACCAGGTCAGCACGGTCTTCGTGGTGACCCGGCACAGTTCGCACGCTGAGCTGACGCGCCGGGCGCTGCTGGCGGGCAAGGCGGTCTTCGTGGAGAAGCCGCTCGCGTTGTCGGAGAAGGAATTGCGCGGCATCGTGGACGCGGTCGCGGAATCCGGCAACAACCGGCTGCAAGTCGGGTTCAACCGCCGGTTCGCGCCGCTGCTGGTCGAGGCGAAGAACCAGTTCGGCCCGCGGGTCGGCCCGGCTTCGGTGCGGTACCTGGTCAACGCGGGCCGGTTGGACGCGAACAGCTGGTACAACCAGGCCGACGCGGAGGGCAGCCGGTTCGTCGGCGAGGGCGGGCACTTTATCGACACGGTCAGCTGGTTCCTCGGCAGCGACCCGGTTTCGGTCTACGCCACCGGCACGCCCGGCAACCACGACCTGCAGGTGCTGCTGCGCTACGCCGACGGCTCGACCGCGTCGATCAGCTATATCACCAGCGGGAGCACGGCGTTTCCCAAGGAAACGCTGGAGGTGCTCGCCGACGGGAAAGTGCTGAAATTCGACGATTTCGTCCGTGCCTCGGTGTTCGGGCGCAAGCGCTGGACCAGCTCGCGGCTGCCGAAGGCGCGCGACAAGGGGCAGCAGGCGGAACTGGACGCCTTCATCACCGCGTTGAAGACCGGCGTCGCGATGCCGATCAGCCTCGACTCGCTGGTGTCGACGACGCTGGCGACGCTGGCCGTGCACCGCAGCCTCGAAACCGGCGCGCCGGTGCGGTTGGAGCCGTGATGGACCCGTCCTGGTACCTGCGCCGGCTGTCCGCGATGGGGCCCGCCGAGATCGTCGGCCGGGTCGGCGACGTCGTGCGCAAACAGCGGTGGCGCGGCGAAGCCGAGCGGCAGCCGGCCTGGTCCGCGCGGCGGATCTTCCCGGCTTGGCCCGCCGAGCCGGAGGTGCCCGCGACCGGGCGGGAGCGGCTGGTCGCGGCGGCGGACCGGCTGATGGACGGGCACGCCGAGTACTTCGGCGTGGCGCGGGACGACCTGGTCGCGCCGGACTGGGCGTTCGACCCGAAGACCGGCCGCCGCGCGCCGGGGGACCGGTACTCGTTCGAGATCCCGTACCGGGACGAGAACCTGACCGGCGACATCAAGCAGATCTGGGAACCCTCGCGGCATCAGCATCTGACCGTGCTGGCCGCGGCCTACCGGGTGACCGGCGACGACCGGTACGCGCACCGGGTGGCCGACCATCTGAAGTCGTGGTGGGCGGCCAATCCGCCGATGCGCGGCGTGCACTGGCTGAGCGGGATCGAGCTGGGCATCCGGCTGCTGTCGTGGGTGTGGGTGCGGCGGCTGCTGGACGGCTGGTCCGGCGCGTCCGCGCTGTTCGAGGACAATCCCGAGGCGCTGCGGCAGATCTGGCACCACCAGCGGTGGCTCGCGGCCTTCCCGAGTCGGGGCACCTCGGCCAACAACCACGTGCTGGCCGAGGCCGCCGGGCAGCTGGCAGCGACGTGTGCGTTCGACTGGTTCCCGGAGTCGGCTCGCTGGCGCTCCGACGCGCTTCGCTCGCTGGACTTTCACTTACGGGACAACACTTTCACGTCCGGACTGAACCGCGAGCTGGCCACCGAGTACCACGGCCTGGTGCTGGAGCTGGGCCTTGCCGCCGCGCTCGAGGCTGGACCGCGGCTGCCGCGCTCGACCTGGCTGGAACTGCGGGCGATGTGCGACGCGCTCGCGGCCATTGTGGACTGTGCGGGCCGGCCGCCACGCCAAGGCGACGCCGACGACGGCTACGGCCTGATCGTGGACGGACCGCCGACCGACCGCTGGCATTCGCTGCTGGCCACCGGCGACGCGCTGTTCGGCCGGGCGGAGTGGTGGCCGAAGATGCCCGCCGACGACGTGCGCACGGCGTTGTTCGCGGCTCTGCGCTCGGCGGTGCCGCAGCTGGACAACGTTCGCGAGCGGCCGGTTTTCTCCGACGCGGGCATGACCATCCTTCGCAGCGACAACGGCCCGGAGATCTGGTGCCGCTGCGACAGCGGCCCACACGGCTTCCTCGCCATCGCCGCGCACGCGCACGCCGACGCGTTGTCCATTGAGGTCCGGCACGACGGCGTCGACATCCTTGCCGACCCGGGAACGTACTGCTACCACGGCGAACCCGAGTGGCGCGCGTACTTCCGCTCGACTTTGGGGCACAACACGCTGCAGCTCGGCGGGGTCGACCAGTCGACTTCCGGCGGGCCGTTCCTGTGGACGCGGCACGCTCAGTCGCGAACGCTCGCCGCGACGCCCACCCAGTGGCAG
Organism: Amycolatopsis sp. WGS_07; assembly: GCF_045278895.1. NCBI lineage: Bacteria > Bacillati > Actinomycetota > Actinomycetes > Pseudonocardiales > Pseudonocardiaceae > Amycolatopsis > Amycolatopsis sp. WGS_07. Next base: position 3,495,496 of record NZ_CP136053.1, read on the forward strand.
GCCGAGCACGACGGTTACGCCCCCGCGTTGCATCGCCGCACCGTTGAGCTGTCCGGCCGGACGCTGACCGTGGTCGACGAGGTGACCGGCGGCGGCCCCGCCAAGCTTGCCTTCCACCTCGGGCCGCTACTGGATGTCGAGCTGACCGGGAACACCGCCCAGCTCACCTGGCCCGGCCGGACCGCGACGCTGGAGCTTCCGTCCCAGCTCGCCTGGACCGCGCACCGCGGCGAGACGAATCCGCCGCTGGGCTGGTACTCACCCGGCTTCGGCCGCCGCGAGCCCGCTACGACGCTCGTCGGCTCCGGTCCGGTCACCGGGCCGCTGACCACCGTGCTTCACCTGCCCTGATCGTCGAGAGGATCCACCGTGCGAAGGACATTGGTGCCGCTGCTGGGAGCCCTGCTCCCGCTCGCGCTGGCCTCGTGCACCTCGTCCGGAGCGGCGCCCGCCCCGGTCGCCGGGTCGACTTCGCCGCAGGGCCCGGTCGCCGCGGTCTGCGACCACGCGTCGCCGGGCCCGGCGACCGCGCCCGCCGGTGCCGTCCCGGTGGATCCGGCGGTGGTGGACGACCTGTCGGCCAAGACGAAGAACTCCCCGCCGGGCACCACGTTCTGGCTTGCACCGGGCACGCATCGGCTCAGCGACGACGAATACGCCCAGATCCAGCCCAAGGACGGCGACGTCTACCTCGGCGCTCCCGGCGCGGTGTTCGATGGGCGCAAGAAGAACCGGTACGCCTTCGCCGGGCCAGGCAAGGACGTCCGGCTCGAATCGTTCACGGTGCAGGGCTTCACCGCGCCGCGCGACGAAGGCGTGGTCAACCACGATTCGGCCGCCGGCTGGGTGATCCAGCACCTGACCGTGCAGGACAACGACGGGGCCGGGCTGATGGCCGGGCCGAAGCAGCAGGTGCTCGACAGCTGCCTGCGGCGCAACGGCCAGTACGGCATGAACGCCTACTCCGGCAACGCGGTCGTGACCGGTCTGGTGCTGCGCGGCACCGAGATCACCGGCAACAACACCGCGAACTGGGAGGCCAAGGTCCCGGAATGCGGCTGCACCGGCGGCGTGAAGTTCTGGGCGGTGGACGGCGCGGACGTCGTCGGCAACTGGGTGCACGACAACCGCGGCACCGGCCTGTGGGCGGACACGAACAACAACGATTTCCTGATCGAGGGCAATCTGATCGAAAGCAACGACAGCACCGCGATCATCTACGAGACCAGTTACAACGCGATGATCCGCAACAACACGTTCCGCCGCAACAACCTGCTCGACGGCCGCGCGCACGCCGACCGCGGCGATCCGTTCCCGTCCGCCACGATCTACCTTTCCGAATCCGGCGGCGAACCGCGGTTGAAGGCCCGGACGAGCACTCTCGAAATTTCCGGAAACCTGCTGCAGGACAACTGGAACGGCATCATCCTGTGGGAGAACGCCGACCGGTTCTGCAACAGCCCGGCCAACACGTCCAGCGGCTCGTGCACGAAACTGGTGCCGAACGTCAGCACCTGTTCCGCGCCGGCGATCTCGCAGAAGCCGCTGTACAACGACTGCCGGTGGAAGACCCAGCGGGTACTGGTGCAGCACAACCAGTTCACGCTCAACTCGAAGGCGCTCGGCTGCGAGGAGATCTGCGGCCGGACCGGCGTGCTGGCGAATTTCGGCAGTTTCCCGGATTGGTCGCCGTATCAGGGTGCGGTGATTCAGCAGGCGATCACGTTCCAGCAGGAGAATTCCTGGCGGGACAACGTTTACGCGGGGCCGTGGACGTTCGTTGCCAAGGAAATGAGCAACATCATCGGCGTCGGTGAGTGGCAGAGCGCGCCGTATCACCAGGATGCGAATTCGAGTTACCGGCCGAACGGGGGTGGCTGAGGTGGCATTGCGTTCGGAAGTTGCTGTCGAAGCGCCGCCGAAAGCGGTCGGCGCGGCGTGGGCGCTGCTCATTCTCAACACGCTCGGCTCGGCGGGCGCGCAAACCGTGATCCCGTTGCCGCGCACGGTGATCCAGCTGGTCACCATGGGCGCGCTGATGACCGCGTTCCTGCTCGCGCTGGTGCTGAACCTGCGGATCCGGATCCGGCCGAGCGCGTACCTGATGCTCCTGTCGTTCCTGCTGCTCACGAGCATCGTGGCCAGCGTGCACCTCGAATCGGGCTTCGGCGCGCTGTTCCGGTGCTTCCGGTTCGCGGTGTTCGTCGCGACGCTGTGGCTGCTCAGCGGCTGGTGGGACGGGTCGTTCACGTTCGTGCGGGCGCACATCCGGATGTTCGGCGCGGTGCTGATCTCGGTCGTCGTCGGGCTGGTGATCGCGCCGGGCAAGGCGATGCCGGACGTCTACGGCGGACGGCTTACCGGCGCGTTGTGGCCGTTGACGCCGCCGCAGATCGGCCAGTACTCGGCGGTGATCGCGGGCCTCGCGGTGCTGATGTGGCTCGGCAAACGGACGGACGCCAAAAGCGCGTTGATCGTCGTCGTGCCAGCGCTCGCGGTGCTGCTGCTGACGCATACCCGCACCGCGACACTCGGGCTCGTCGCCGGGCTGATCGTCGCGTTGCTGTCGCTGGGCCTGGTCAGCGCGCGGGCGCGCAAGGTGTTCGCCGGGATCGTGCTGGTCGCCGGTTTCGCCGCGGTGGTGCTGGGCGGCCTGCTGCAGACGTGGTTCCTGCGCGGCCAGAGCACCGACGATTTCTCCAGCCTGACCGGCCGCGCGAAGGTGTGGGACGCGCTGCTATCCGCGCCGCGGAGCGGATTCGAGTACATCTTCGGCGTCGGCCTCACCGATAAGTCCTACGACGGCCTGCCGATCGACAACAGCTGGCTGGCGATCTACCACGAGCAGGGGCTCGTCGGGATCGGGCTCGTCGCCGCGATCCTGCTGGTGCTGATCGCGGTCGCGGTGCTGCGGCCGCCGTCGCTGGCGAGGGCGTGCGCGATTTTCTTGATCGCTTATTGCGTTTCCGCGTCGTACACCGAGGCCGGGCTCGGCGACGCGTCACCGTATCTGCTGCATCTGGCGGTCGCCGCGTCGTTGCTGGCCACGGGCGGTGCTCCGGCGAGGGAGAAACTGGCGTGAAGGTTCTGGTGGTGCACAACCGCTATCGGTCGGAGCAGCCGAGCGGCGAGAACAACGTCGTCGACGCCGAGGTCTCGTTGCTGGCCTCGGCGGGCGTCGAGGTGCGGCGGTTCGAGCGGCACAGTGACGACATCGCGTCGATGCCGTTGGCGCGCAAGGCTTTGGTGCCGCTGCAGGTGCCGTGGAACCGAGCGTCGCGGACGGAGTTGCGGGCGCAGCTGCGGCGGGACCGGCCGGACGTCGTGCACGTCCACAACACCTTCCCGCTGCTGTCCCCGTCGGTGCTGGCCGCGTGCGCCGAGGCGCGGGTGCCGGTGGTCGCGACGCTGCACAACTACGGCCTGGTCTGCCCGCCCGGCACGCTCTACCGCGACGGCCGGATCTGCACCGACTGCGTGGGCGGCCTGCCGGTCCCGGCGGTCCGGCACGGCTGTTACCGCGATTCGGCCGCCGCGACCGTGCCGATGGCGGTGAACCTGCTGGTCAACCGCGAGCGCTGGCGGGCCAGCGTGACCCGGTTCTTCTGTATCTCGGACGCGCAGCGCCGCATTCTCGTGGACGCAGGCATGCCGGCGTCGCGGATGACCGTGAAGCACAACTTCGTCCCGGACCAGGGGCGACGACGCATCGGCGACGGTGAGCATCTTCTGTTCCTCGGACGGCTCACCGAGGAGAAAGGCATCCCGCTGCTACAAGCGGCGTGGGAGCAGTACTCCGGCAAGCTGCCGCTGCTGATCGCCGGGACCGGGCCGTTGTCCGACGAGGTCGACGCCTGGGCGGCGAACCGGGACAACGTGTCCTACATGGGCCTGCAGGACCGGGCGTCCTGCCAGGAACTGATAGCGCGCGCGGCGGCGGTCGTGGTGCCTTCGGCGTGGCTGGAAGCGTTCGGTCTCGTGGTGGTGGAGGCGATGGCCGCCGGGGTGCCGACGGTCGCGCCCGCGCACGGGGCCTTCGAAGAGCTGATCACCGACGGCGTCACCGGCTTGCTGCACCAGCCGAGCGACGCGGCCGCGCTCGCTGACGCGCTTCGCGAGGTCGCCGACGCCGAGCGGAACCAGGAGATGGGAGAGGCCGCGCGACGGCGGTACGAGGCTGACTTCACCCCTGAAGTGGGATTGAAGCGGCTGCTCGAAGGCTACGAGGAAGCGATTTCCACGGTATGAAGGAAGGCGTGCGCGACCGACTGAAGACCTCGCCCCTGGCGCTTCCGGTCGTTCTGCGCACGCCGTCGCTGGTCTTGGCCGCGCTCGGGTTCCTGACGCTGATCGCGCTGGCTGTCCGGTTCGCCGGACACTCGGTGCCGAGCGCGTTCGACGCCCCGCTCCTGCCCGGCCCGGACCTCATCGGCGACCCGTGGTGGTACTTCGCGACGGCGATCGACTTCTGCGGCGAGCCGTTGGGTGCGGCACTGATCCTGGTCCTGGTGATCGGCGGTTGCCTGCTCACCCACCGGCTCCGGACGGCGGTGCTGGCCGTGGCCGGCTGCGGGCTGACGGTCGTGGTGACGTCGGTGCTGAAGCCGTTGACCGGGCGGACGATCCACGGCAGTTACCTGTCGTTCCCCAGCGGCCACACCGCTTTCGCGACCGCGCTGGCGCTGACCGGAGCTTACGTACTGGCCGGACGGTCGAGCCGGGTCGCGGCCGTGGCGTGGACGCTGGGGCTCGCGCTGGTGTTCGGGTTCCTGATGGCATGGGCCGAGGTCGGACTGGGCGCGCACTACCCGACCGACACGATCGGCGGTTTCGCGGCTGCGCTGGCGATCGTGCCGGTCACCGCCTACTGGGTAGACCGGATCGCTGATCGTCCGTGAAGGACTCCTTGAGGGAATCAGATTCCCTCAAGGAGTCCTTCACGGACGGTTAATGCCGGAACAGTTCCAGGTCGAAGGCTTCGGCGATCGCCGTGTGCCCGGCGTCGTTCGGGTGGACGCCGTCGGCGGAGACCAGGCCAGCGCGTGTCTTCGTCGGTTCGGCCGGGTCGCGTAGTGCGGCGTCGAGGTCGGTGATCGCGTCGAACTTGCCGCTGTCGCGGATCCAGTGGTTCACCTGTTGGCGGGCTTCCTCGAACTCCGGCGTGAAGACCGGGGAGCCACCGATCGGCGGCAACGTGCAGCCGACAACGCGCAGGCCGTGCGCGTGCGCGCGGGTGATCAGCTGGCGGTAACCGTCGATGAGATCCGCCGCGGTGGCCCGTTCACTTTCCGGCATCCCCGGCAGGGAGCCGAAAATCAGGTCGTTCCCGCCCTCGGACAGGATGACCCAGCGGGCACCTGGGCGGGCCAGCACGTCGCGGTCGAAGCGGGCCAGCGCGCTGGTGCCCATGCCGTCGGTCTCGCGCAGGACGCGGTTGCCGGAGATGCCCATGTTGACCACCGCGCGGGGCGGAAGACCAGCGAGCCGGCGGGCGAGCACGGAGGGCCAGGGCGCGTCGGCTCCGGGCGTGGTCTCCATACCGTCCACAATGGAGTCACCGAAGGCGATGACGGTGGCGGCGGTGCCGGGCGCGAGCACGTCGATGCCGGTGAGCCACAGGTACGACTGGAACTCGATGGCGTCTTCCAGCTTCGACGAGGCGGTTTGGTCGCCCGGGGCGAGCCACGCCGTGCGGAGACCGACGTCGTGGATCGTCGGGGTGACCTTCTCGTCGGGGAGATACAGCGAGACGGTCAGGTCAGTCTGCGCAGCCACGGGGTACTCGATCGGGTCGCTGTAGATCTGTGCGCCAGTCGGCAGCGTCACTTCGGGACGGTTGTTGAAGGTCAGCTGTGTGCCGTCAAGGACGGCAGCACCAATGCGGACTGGGGCGTGGCCGAAGGAGTTTGAAAGGGCAATGCGCACGGCGGTGCCGCCGACCGTGGAACGCGCCACCATGCGTACGGTCTGCGCGCTGACGGTGCCGAGGGTCGGTTCCGGCGGTGCGTCGTCGGGCATTTCCGGCCCGCCGCCCGGCTCGGCCGCCGGTGCCAGCTGCTGCGCGGTTCCCCAAGCAGCGATCCAGTGGTTTTCCATGATGTCTACCTCCAGAACCAGTGGGAGAGGGCGTCTTCGAACGAGCCGTGGCCGCTTGCCCAGGCGACGACGCCGTCCGGCCGGATGAGCAGGGCGTCGTAACCGAGGTCATCGCGTGCCGGGATGGCCTGGTACTGCACGCGGTAGCGCGCCGCCGTGTCGCGCAGTCGGTCGTCGGCGGTGAAGTCGAGGGCGACGCCTTGACCGTCGTGCAGTAGTTCGCCGAGGCGGGTGCCGTCGGCGAGGCGGAAGTTCGGTGCGCTGTGGCCGACCAGTTCGTCGCTGAGCGACCGGCCGGACGTGCGGGCAAAGACGTACGTGGTGCCGTCGCGGGTCGACAGGAGATCGCGCGTTACGGCCTGGATCGCCCGGGAGTGCGGGTCCGGGCGCATGACCGCGACCTGGGCGCGCGACCAGTCGAGCACCTTCGCGCCGACCGGATGACGTTCGGTGAAGTAGGTGTCGAGCAGCCCGTCCGGCGCGTGCCCACCGACCGTCGCCGCGAGCTTCCAGCCCAGGTTCATCGCGTCCCCGATGCCGAGGTTGAGGCCCTGTCCGCCGAGCGGCGAGTGGATGTGCGCGGCATCGCCGGCGAGCAGGACGCGGCCGCGCCGGTACTCGGTCGTCTGCTTCGCCCGGTCGGTGAAGCTGGACGCGAGCTGCACCTCGTCGAGCGTCACGTCGGTGCCGGAAACGCGGCGCAGCACCGCTTGCAGGTGCTCGCGGGTCGGCGGCTGGGAACGGTCGTAGGCACCGCCGTCGAAGTCCATCACGCCGAAGTGGCCGGGCATGGGCGTCGTGAGGTACATGCCGTTTGGGGTCAGCGTGAAGCCAGGGTTCAGCTTCTCCGGATCGGCGATGGTCGCCAGCGCGGCGTACCCGGTGAGCTGCGGCTCGGTGCCGTCAAAGGAGAAGCCCGCGAACCGGCGCACCGCGCTGCGGCCACCGTCGCAGCCGACGAGCCAGCGGGCCGGATACTCGTCCTGACCAGCCTGGACGACCACCCCGTCGTCGTCCTGGACGAGACCGGAGACCTCGACGCCGCGCCGGATCTCGGCACCGAACTTGACTGCCCGTTCGGCCAGCACCGTCTCGACCGCGTCGAGGCTGGTCATGATGCCGTCGAAAGCCGGATAGGGCACATCGACGTTGGCCGGGTCGAGGGCAATACCGGCGAAATGGCCGGCCGACCGCGGGCGCACCTGCTCCTCGGCGGGCGGCAGCCCGGACTCGGCCAGCAGCGCGGGCAGTATTCCGCGGCGGTAGAACGCCTCGACTGACCCGGTTGACAGCCCGCGCATCCCGAGCGGCATCGTTCGCCACGCGGAATGCGGGTCGGATTCCTTCTCCAGCACGAGCACCGAACTGCCCGCGAGAGCCAGTTCGCCAGCGAGGAACAGGCCGACCGGCCCGGCCCCCGCGATCACTACGTCATGCATGACAACCCCCTTCTGGTGCGGTGAGACCGAGGTTGCCCGCAGCCGCTCACACGAGGCGCACACGGCGCGCACACCCCGGTTCGGGCGGACCTCGAGCAGACGCGCGAAGATCGAAGGGTGGCTGCTGTCCCGCTTCGCGTGACGCTGCTCGGCGCCGTGCAGGTGTCTCGCGGCGATGCCGTCCTGCCCGTTCCCGGCGCGCGGCTGCAGGCACTGACGGCGCGGCTGGCGCTCGCGGGTGGTCGTCCGGTCGAGCCCAGCGTCCTGGTCGACGCGATCTGGGCTGAGGAGCCGCCCGCCGATCCCGCGCACGCGCTGCAGGCGCTCGTCTCGCGGCTGCGCCGGACGCTCGGTTCGGCGGACGCCGTCGCGCAGGTCGCGGGCGGCTACCGGCTGGCCGTGGAACCAGCTGACGTAGACGCCCTGCGGTTCGAGCAGCTCATCGCCGCAGGTCGGGGGCACCTGCGCGCTGGAGAGTCGCTAGCCGCCGCGGACGTGCTCGGCGAGGCCGTGGAGTTGTGGGGCGGCGAGCCCGTTGCCGCGGTGTCGGTGGCCGCAGCGACCCGGCTGTCCACCCTTGCCGTCGAGGCAGTGGCCGATCTCGCCGACGCCGAACTGTCGCTGGGCCGCGTCGAAACGGCTGCCGCCCGGCTGACCGGGCTGCTCGCCGAACACCCAGTCCACGAACGGGCGGCCGCGCTGCTCATGGACGCACTGGCCGCCCAGGGCCGCCAAGCCGACGCGCTCGCTCGCTACGAGCAGGTCCGCGAGGCACTGGCCGAGACCCTCGGCACTGATCCCGGCACTGCCCTGCGGGAGCGTCATCTGCGCCTGCTGCGCGGCCCGGTTGCCGCGCCTCCCTCGGACAGCAACCTTCCCGCCGCGCTGACCAGCTTCGTCGGACGGGACGAAGACCTCGCCCGGATCGCCGAACTGCTCGCCACCAGCCGCCTGATCACCGTGCTCGGCCCCGGCGGCGCCGGCAAGACCCGGCTCGCGCTGGAGGCCGCCCGCCGCCACGAATACCCCGGCGGCGCTTGGCTGATCGACCTCGCCTCGGTCTCCGAACCGGCCGAAATCGGCGCGGCCGTGCTGGCCGGGATCGGGCTGCGCGGCGGTGCCCTGTTCGAGGCGCGGACCGGGACCGAGCTGGACGTGCTCGCGGACCAGCTAGGCGGCCGGGAACGCTTGCTGCTGATGGACAATTGCGAGCACCTCATCGACGCCGTGGCCCATCTGGTCGCGGCGCTGCTGCCCCGGTGCGGCGGGCTCCGGGTGCTGGCCACCAGCCGCGAACCGCTGGCCATCGACGGCGAAGCACTGGTGCCGCTCGGCCCGCTCGCCCTGCCCGAACCGGAGGTAGACGTCGAGCAGGCCAGCCGGACGGCGTCGGTGCGCCTGTTCACCGAGCGGGCCGCGGCCGTGCGTCCCGGTTTCGTGGTGGATGAGGCGAACCTCGCCGACGTCACCACCGTGGTCCGCGGCTTGGACGGTTTGCCGCTGGCGCTGGAACTGGCCGCGGCCCGGCTGCGCACTCTCGCCCTGCCAGACCTGGCGGCTGGCCTGTCCGACCGGTTCCGCCTGCTCGCCACCGGCAGCCGGACCGCCTTCCCCCGGCACCGGACGCTGCGCGCGGTCATCGCGTGGAGCTGGGACCTGCTCGGCCCGGACGAACGCGCGGTCGCTGAACGGATTTCGGTCCTGCCCGGCGGAGTCACCCGGGATTCGGCCGCCGCGGTCTGCGCGGACGCGGTGCCGCCGGACGAGATCCCAGACCTGCTCGCGGCCTTGGTCGACCGGTCGCTGCTGCGGCTCGCGCCGGACACCGGCCGGTACCGGATGCTGGAGACGATCCGCGAGTACGGGCTGGAAAGCCTTGCCGCACAACAGGAGGTGCGAGACCGCGCCGCCGAGTACTTCGCCAGCCTGGTCGCGCACTACGACCCGCTGCTGCGTGGCCCCCAGCAAGCGGAAGCCCTGCGGGTGTTCCACGCCGAGTACGACAACGTCCTCGCCGCCCTGCGCCACCTCTGCGACACCGGCGACGCGATCGGGCTCGCGGTGAACCTGACCTGGTACTGGGAGATGCTCGGCCGCCACACCGACGCGGTCTATTGGCTCAACGAAGCCGTTTCGACACCAGTCGCGCCGAGTATGTCGCGTGCGGTCGCCGAGCAACTGTTGCTGCTCAACCAGTTTGCCGCTCAAGTCCCGCCTGCTGACTGGCGTGAGCAGTTGCGGGGGCTTGCCGATCAGCCGGAACTGCCGTCCTTCGGTGGTGCGTTCGTCGCGCTTCGGCTGGCCACGATGGTGGAAACGGAGGCACCGGAGACCGTCCAGCGGTTCATCGACGGCCCGGACGAGTGGTTGTCCGGGCTGGCACATCTGTTCCGGGCCCAGTTCGCCGAAAACGCTGGCCAGCTTGACCAGGTTCGTGGGGATGTCGCTGCTGCACTGGAGATCTTTGGCCGGGCTGGTGATCGTTGGGGACTCGCCACTGCTCTCCCGCTGCGTGCATTGCTGCGGCAGTACGACGGTGATCTCGACGGGGGGCTGGCTGATCTGGATCGGGCTCGGTCGCTGGCTCGGGAGTTTGGTTCGCTCGGCCGTAGTGACGAGATCTTCCTCGATCTGCGTGCGATCGACCTTCATATTCGCCGCGGTGAGTCCGCGCGGGTGGCCTCGATGATTGCCGCGACGCGGGATCGGGAGGTGTCCCCGGAGTTGGCGATTCTGACGGATGGGTTGGAAGCGAGTCTCTGGGTGCGGATTGGCGACCTGGATCGGGCTCGGGAGCGGATCGAGTCGGCTGAGGCTGGGTTGGCGGCGCATCCGCCGTTTGGCGGTGGGCATGAGCGGGCGTTGATCTCTTTGGCCCGTGGTGCGCTTTGTCTTGAGGTTGGGGATGGGGCGGGGGCTGAGGCCGCGTTGGGGCGGGCGTATGTCGCGGCGGTTGAGGCCTTGGATATGCCGATTTTGGCGAGTGTGGCGGTGGTGGGGGCTGGGGTTGCTGGGTTGGATGGGCGTTATGGGGACGCCGCCGTGCTGCTGGGTGCGGCGGCTCGGTTGCGGGGGGCGCAGGATCGGACTGATTTGCTGGTTCGGGCGTTGAGTGACCGGGGGCGGGGGGAGTTGGGGGAAGAGGGGTTTGCTGCTGCGTATGAGCGGGGGTGGGTGTTGAGTGCGTCGGCTGCGTTGCGGTTGGTTGATCCGGGGGGCGTGGGGCACCCCGAAGCCTGAATTGTGCTGACGGTTCGGGGGTGCTTGTCAAGGCGGGAAAGATGCCTTGACAAGCACCCCCGAACCGCAGGGAGGCTTCGTATCGGGGTGCGGGGGAGGGACTGGGTGCCTCGCTGGTTGGGTGCGGGGGTCACGCTTTCTGGCGGAACACTGGTTTGATCGATCGGCCGCCTAGCCATGGTGTGGGGTCTCCGGCCTCTAGTGCTTTTCGGTACACCACGCAGGCCGAAGCGACTACCTCGATGGTTCGGTCGATGTCCGCTTCCGTCATTGCTGCACTGACCACAAAGGACGGACCGAGTATCCCGTTCTCCAGCAGGCATCGCATGAACAGCGTCCGGTACTCCTGTGAAGGTGTCCCATCGCCATCCAGAGTCGCGAATACCAGGTTGCTGTCTCGGCCTCGCACCAGGACCTGGCTGCCGACACCGGCTGCGGTGGCTACCTCGGTCACTCCGGCCGCCAAGCGGGCGCCGAGGGCGTGCAGGCGGGCTGTGACGTCCTCCGTCGCGTAGACGTCCATTACCGCCATCGCCGCGGCCAACGCTGGTGTCTCCGCGCCGTGCGTCGTGGACAGTAGGAAGACCCGGTCCCGTGAATCGTGCAGGCCGCCTAGTTCCATTAAGTCTCGTCGGCCGGCCAGTGCGGCTACTGCGAAGCCGTTGCCGAGTGCTTTGCCGAAGGTCGAGAGGTCCGGCGTCACGCCATACAACCCCTGTGCGCCGTGCTCGGAGTATCGGAATCCGGTGATCATCTCGTCGAAGATCACCAGCGCGCCGTGTCGATGGGCGAGGTCTAGCAGTCCGGCGAGATAGCCGTCCGGCGGGTCGACGCTCTTGGTCGCCTCCAGGATCAGGCACGCTACCTGTCCGTGGAACTGGCGCAGCATCTGCTCGGTCGCCGGGAGATCGCCGTATGGGAACGGCACGGTCATCGCCATCGTCGCGGCGGGGATTCCGGCGGACATCGGGGTTGTGCCGATGAACCAGTCGTCGGTGGAGAAGAACGCGTGGTCGGCGCATTGGGCGACCAGCGGGCGTCCGGTGGCGGCGCGGGCTAGGCGGACGGCGGCGGTCGTCGCGTCGGAGCCGTTCTTCGCGAACTTCACCATCTCCGCGGTCGGTACCGTCGCCAGGAACTGCTCCGCCGCTTCAAGCTCCACAATGGACGGTCGGACGAAGTTGTTGCCCCGTTCCAGCACATCGCGCACGGCCGAGGTCACGCGCGGATGCACGTGGCCGAGGCTGACCGCGCGCAGGCCGGAGCCGTATTCGAGGTACTGGTTGCCGTCGACGTCCCACACATACGCGCCCCGGCCGTGCGAGATGACCGGGGCGAGATGTTCGGGGTATTGATCCTCGCCTTTGGCGTAGGTGTGCGCGCCGCCGGGGATCGCGCGGTGCAGGCGTTCGTTCGCGATTCGGGAGAGTGGCAGGTCCATGACGGGTCACCTCAAGGCGTCGGCGAGCAGAAGGCGCGGACGCGTCGCGTTCGGACAGCAAAGCCGCGGGCAGCGGCCACGGGATGGCGAGTTCCGGGTCGTCGTGCGCGATCGAGACGTCCTCGGCCGGGTCGTGTACGCGGTCGATCCGGTACGACACGTCGGCGACGTCGGTCAAGGCCTGGAAACCGTGTGCGCAGCCGGCCGGGATGTAGATGCTTTCCTGGGTGTCGCCGGAGAGCCGAAACGTTTCCATCTCCCGGAAGGTCGGCGAGTCCGGTCGCAAGTCGACCACGACGTCGAACACCTCGCCGAACGAACAGCGCACCAGCTTCGCCTCGCCGGCCCCAGACCGCAGGTGCATCCCGCGCACCACCCCGCGCACCGAGCGCGACACGCTGTCCTGCACGAACGCGTCCGGATCGATGCCGACCGACCGGGCGACCTCGGCGTCGAAGGTCCGCGAGAAGAAGCCGCGATCGTCTCGGTGCGGCGTCGGCTGAAACAGCCATACGCCGGAAATCGACGGCACGGGAACGGCTTTCACGACACCTCCGCGGGGATGAGCGACCGCGACAACAGCGCGAACTGGTCCTTCAACTGCTGGCCGCAGGCTTCGTTGCGGGCGGTGAGTTCCGCCTTCAGCTCCGGTGCCCGCCGCTGCAACTCCTCGAACTGCGTGATCAACCGCGGCACGTCGACCGCACGGGCCTCCTGGCAGAACTCGCCGAGTCCCATCTCGGCCATCAAGACGTCGTTCTTCCGCGCGTAGCCGATCGCGATCGTCGGCTTCCCGACCTTCAACGCGCACAACACGTTGTGGTACCGCGTTCCCACGACTGTGCCGACTTCGGCCATCGACCGCATCAGCTCGCCGAGGGTGCCCGGGACCGCCGCGGAGATCAGCGGGGAGCGGACGGTTTCGACAATCTCGTCCACCACCTCGCGGTCGATCCGGTCGCCGATGAAGAGCCGGACCGGCCGCTCCTGACCGACCAGGTACCGCACGAACTCCGTCATCGCGTCCACGTACGCCCGGTAAATCTCCTCGCCGCGCGCCCGGTCGTCGTTGCCGCCGTAGTAAGCCATCACGCCGACGCCGACCGCGCGCGGATCCTCGTCCGCGGCAGGCGTCGGAAGGGCGAAGGCGAGATCGGGATAAACGCGGTCGTCAGTCACGCGCACACCCATGTCCGCCATCGCCGAGCGCGACAGCTCGTCGCGGAAGGATCGATACGCTGCGAGCCGCGTTGCATGCCGCACGAGAAACCGCGTAGCGGGTACCCGGATCCGGTCAGCACCCACGCTGACCAGCGCGACCTTCGTCCGGCCGATCCGCCCGCACAGCGAAAGCAGGAAGAGCGCGTACGGAAAACCCCACGGTCGCAACGGAAGCGTCGCCTCCAGCACGCCCATGCCGGGAACGATCACCACGTTCTGCCGCCGCACCCACCACGCCGTCCGGAACACGTCGATGACCTTGCCGAGCGCCTTGGTGGCGATCGAACGCAGCCCGGACGCCCGCCGGTACTCGCCGCTGTACCAGTTCAGCCGCATCGCCGGAATCCCGTACCGCGCCTGGACGGCGTCCGCGCCGCCGCAGAACGCGGACACCTTCGCCTGCGGATGTTCGGCGCGCAGGAAGCCGAGCACCGCCTCCAGCGAACCGTCATTGCCGAGGTTGCCGGAACCGAGCAGTCCGAAGACTCCGACTCGAACGGTCACGGCACCCGCCGTTCACGTCCGGCGACCACCCGGTCGACCGTGAGGTTCAGCTCGGCCGCGTGCACCGGAGCCCGATCCTCGACGCGTTCCCCACCGCCACCTGGCCGGGCCCGGCTGGCGAACCACTCGGCCAGCGCGAGGTAACAGGCGCGACGTTCGCCGGAGGACAGCGGAGCGGACCGGATTCCGTGCACGTACCCCCAGACGTACTCGGCGAGCAGCCGCGCAGTCGGGTTCGTGAGCGCATTGCCGCGCTTCGGGTCGAGGTTCGCACAGCGGGAGCGTTTGCTCGGGTTCGCGCGCTCCGCCCGGTCCGGATGGTCGCGACGGAAGTACAGCAGCTCAGGCACTTGGTAGAACGGGCCGTGCAGCGCCAGCTCCGCCACATAGGTGCGATCCGCGTGGTGATAGCTGCCCATCGGGGTGACGCGCCGCAGCACCTCCGTACGCATCACGCCGTAGAAATCGTCGCCGCCGGGCTCGAAGAGCAGGCTCTTGAACCGCACCGACGGCCGCGGCGAGTCCGTCTGATGCCGGTAGTCCAGCGGCACCGTCACCGCGCCGTGTTCGTCGATGATCGCCTGGTGCGAATGCGCGACGATCATCTCCGGCCGCGCGTCGAGCGCTTCGACACACTTCGCCAGCAGCTCCCGGCCGTAGAGATCGTCGTGCGACGCCCATTTGAACAGCTCGCCGCGAGCCTGATCGAGCAGGACGTTGTGGTTCGGGGTCGCGCCGATGTTGCGCTGCTGGCGCAGATACCGGATCCGCGAGTCCTGCTGTGCGTACTTCCGGGCGATCTCTTCCGTGCTGTCCTGCGACGCGTTGTCGGAGATGATCAGCTCGAAGTCCTCGTAGGTCTGCCCGAGCAGCGCGTCGAGCGCTTCGCCGAGGAATTCCTCGCCGTTGTAGACAGGCAGACCGATGGTCAGCCGGGGCACCCTGCTCATGCCGGTTTCATCTCCTCGGAAGCCGAATGGAGTTCTGCTTGGCTGAACGAACCTGACGCGGCGGGAAACTCGGGCACCGCCGCGAAGTGGTCGCGAAGCGCGCTGCGCAGCTGCCACCACCACACGGCCGAGCCGGTGAGCGTGGCGGCCGCGACGCCCCACTCCGAACCGGTCGCGCCGCCGAGCACGGCCCCGATCAGGCCGAACACGACGTAGCACCCGGACGAGATCAGCTGCGACCGCAAGCTCCGCCGCGCCATCCCGAGCGCGCGCAACCCAGCCGTCGCGCCGGTGGTGAAGCTCGCGCCGACGACCGCCATCGTCACCGCTGGGACCAGCAGCGACGAGCTGTCCCACAGCGAACCGAGCACGAACCGGCCGGCGTCGTCGGGGACGAAAAGCCACAACCCGAGCCCCCACACCAGCGCCGCCGCGGCTTGCGCGGCGCCGAGCACCACGCAGAAGTGCCACAACCGGTGCGGCGACTGCCGAAGCACCCGCGCTCCCTCGGCGACGGTGACGAGGGAAAGCCCCATCAGCAACGCGAGAAACGGCCCGAGCAGCTGTTCCGCACCGCGCACCGTCCCGACGGCGGCGAGCCCGGAAATCGCACCCAGCCCGTATGCCCGCAGCTGCGACGAACCGCTGTTGCTGACGTTCTCCACGAGGTACCGCACGCCCAGATCGCGATGATCCCGCAGCCACCCGCGCACCCCGCCGAGCCGCGGCAGCACGCTCGTCTGCACCCAGCCGAACGCGGCCGCGACCCCGGCCGAACAACCCCAGGCCAGCAGGAACGCGACCACGGTGTCGTAGCGCGCGGCCAACACCAACGCGGGGAACAACGCGACGGCTTGGATTCCGTCGTTCACAAACGCCTTGTGCCCGCTGCCCTGCGCGAAGAACCCGAATCGCCAGGCGTCCTGCACCAGCAGGAACGGCAGCACCGCCCCGAGCGCGACGAACGCGGTGCCGAGCGAACCGCCGACCGCGAGTCCAAAAAGGACACTGAGCAGTCCCGAAGCGACACCGACCAGCAGCGCGGTCCCGACGGCCTGACCGACCGCGGTCCGCCACTTCGCCCGGGAGACCCCGGAGAAGCGCACCATCAGCGGGTCGGTCGCGAGGCCGCGCGAGATGTTGAGCAGGACGCCGTAGGTCACCCACGCGATGCTGAACAGGCCGAACGCCGTCGCGCCGAGCGAACGCGCGACGAACAGGCCGACCACGAAGTTGGTCAGGCTCGAAACGGCCTGGTCACCAAGGCCCCAGCTGAGCCGTCCCGCCATCGCGCGGACGGCTCGCGAACGCAGGATCGACGGCACGGCCTCACTCCTTCAGCAGTCCGGCGGCCTGAAGGGCATCGGCCGCCGCGGCTACGGCACCGAACGGCAGGTCCGCCCGTTCGGCGATGTCGAGGAGGCTGTGGTCGCCGTCGGAGAGGCTGAGCACCCACAGCATGGCCAGCTGGGCTTCCTTCGCGTCGCTGCGTCCGCCGAGCGAGTCGTACAGCCCGCGCTTGCCGAGCTGCGGTTCGCCGTACGGGCTGAGGTTCACGTAGCGCCGGTTGCGATCGAGCACGGACAGCGCCGTCCGCAGCGTGTCGAGAGTGTCGGCCATCGAGTCCGGATCGACGAAGGACGGATTGTCCGCCGACGTGTGGTACTCCGGGTAGCCCGCGTACGGGGTGCGGGTGAGCGAGCCGACGCCGAGGTTGAAGCCGGGGGAACAGAACTGGCGCTCGTCGTAGCCGTACGGCGAGAAATCGCGGATCTCGTGCGGTTTGTCCTTGAGGACGTGCGCGAAGACGCGGTCGATGTCGGCGTCCCCGCGTCGGCTGCGCTTGTAGGTCAACGACCCGCGGTCTCCGGCGCAGGCCAGCACGACGCCGTGTTTGACCTGCTCAATGCGTTCGGAATTGCGCGCCAGCCAGGTGATCGCGCCGATCGTGCCGGGCATGAACAGAAACCGGTACGTGTAGTGCGGCTTTTCCTCGGCCAGCGCCTGCGCGAGCGCGACGGCGACCGCGATGCCGGCGAGGTTGTCGTTGGCCAGCGACGGATGGCAGATGTGGCACGAGATGAGCACCTCGTCGCACACCTCGCCCGGCACGACGTGCTCGGCGTAGGTGAGGTGGCCGTCGGCGAGCGTCGAGTCGATCTTGACGTGGTAGTCGCCGTCCGGCAGCGCGTCGAGGACGTCCTGGGCCAGGCAAAACCCCCAGGTAGGGGAGTAGTAGCTGGTGCGGTACGGGATCAGCGACGGCTGCTCGGGCAGCGTGTGCAGGTGCGGGCGCAGTTCGGCCAGCCGGAGGACGCGGTCGACCGGGACGCTGTAGCCGACCACGTGCAGGTTCGACTTCCGGAAGTCGATCACCCGCCGCCCGGAGGAATCCGCGACGAACGCGTCGCGGATGTTCCACTCCGGCGGCACGGTCCAGTCCAGCACCTCGGTGCCGCTGCGCACCTCGTACCGGTCGAGCGGGAGGTGCTCGCCGATGACGGCCAGGGTCTGGCGCACGCCGTCGCCGGTGATGCTCCGGCAGAACGGATACAGCCGTTCCACCAGAGCGTGCATCTCGGGCCCGGTGCGCATCAGGCGTGCCGCAGGCTGGCGTCGACCGCGCCGGCGGCCTGCCGGTCGCTCAGCCAGTTGAGCCGGGTGAAGCGGTGCTCGAACTGGTCCCGGGTGAGGCTGTTGCGGCGGTAGGCGTCGAACAGCTGCAGCGCCCCGTCTTTCACGCCCCACTTGCAGTCGAAGGACGGGACCGCGTCGCGGAACCGGGAGAAATCGACGCGATACGACCGCGGGTCGGCCCCAGCCTCGCCGGTGATGCGCAGCTTGGCGCCCGGCACCACCGCGACGACCTCTTCGGCGATCTCGGCGACCGTCACGTTGTTGCGCTCGGTGCCGATGTTGAATGCCTTGTTGTGCACGGCTTCGCGCGGAGCTTCGAGAGCGGCGGTGAAGGCGTGTGCGATGTCGTCGGCGTGCACCAGCGGCCGCCACGGCGTGCCGTCGGAGAGCACCAGCACCTCGCCGGACAGATAGGCGTGGCCGACCAGGTTGTTCAGCACGATGTCGGCGCGCAGCCGCGGCGAGAAGCCGAACGCGGTGGCGTTGCGCATGTACACCGGGGTGAAGTCGTCGTCGGCCAGCTCGGAAACCTCAGCTTCCACCCGTACCTTCGACTCCGCGTACGGCGTCACCGGCCGAAGCGGCGCGTCCTCGTCGACCAGGCCGCTGCCGCCAGAAGCGCCGTAGACAGAGCAGGTCGAGGCGTAGAGGAACCGCGAGACCCCGGCCTCCTTCGCGAGTTTCGCGAGCTTGACCGACGCGCGGTGGTTGATGTCGTAGGTCAGCTCGGGCGCGAGCGAGCCGAGCGGGTCGTTGGACAGCGCGGCGAGGTGGATCACCGCGTCGAAGCCCTGCAGGTGTTCGGCTTTCACGTCCCGCAGGTCGACGGCCAGCCCGACCGGATCCTGCGGGGCCGGGCCGAGCACACAGGCGGCGAACAAGCCCGAGTCGAGGCCGATCACCTCGTGCCCCGCCGCGGCGAGCACCGGCGCCATCACCGTGCCCAGATATCCCGTGTGCCCCGTGAGCAGCACGCGCATGCCTTCAGCCCCTTAGGTCGATGACGAGTTTGTTCGCCTCGAACGCCTCGGCATAGCGTTCTTGGCATTCGATTCCGCGGATCCGGGCGAGGCCGAGGAAGGCCTCGCGGTCGTACCAAGGCCGGTGCTGCTGCGACCCGTAGTGCTCGTGCAGCAGTTCGATCTTGCGCTGCATGACCTCGTCCGACAGCGGCGCGTAGGCGGGCAGCCGTCCGAGGTCCCCGTCCCATTTGACGATCTCGTAGCCCAGCGTCAGATGACCGCGGAACACCGTGGGCACGAGCTGGGCGAGCCCGCGATGGTCCTGGTGCGCGTCGATGGTGCGGGGCGCGAACACGACGTCCGGATCGGTGCGGCGGCGCAGGTCTTCCAGCGCGTTCTTGGCTTCCTCCCAGTGCGAGGGGAGGCGTCCGTCCGGCAGCTTGAGCACGGTGACGTTCAGCTCGGCACCCGGGCAGAACGCGGCCAGCGCGGCGCGTTCCTCGGTCTCCCGGTCGGTGCCGCCGCCGGACAGCACCAGCGCGTCGACCTTGAGCCCGGGACGCTTTTCGCAGATCTCGAGCAGCGTGCCGCCGGCCCCGATGGCGATGTCGTCGCAATGCGCGCCGAGCACGACGATGCTCTTCAGCTCGGCGCCCAGGCGGATCATGCGTGCACCTTTTCGTGTTCCCACAACGCCCACGGACGGTCGCCGTGCGTGTAGGCGGCATCGAGCGCGTAGCGTTCCTTGACCGTGTCGGTCGGCTTCCAGAACCCGCGATAGGGGTACGCGAGCAGCCGGCCGCGCTTGGCGAGTTCGCCGCAGCCGTCGGCCACCAGGTCGCCGTTCTCCGGGATGTGGTCGAAAATCTCTTGCCGCAGCACGAAATAGCCGCCGTTCTCCCACAACGGGAGTTCGCTGACCGGCGTGATCGCGCCGATCCGGCCGCCCTCGTCCATCTCGACGCAGTGGAACGACGACTGCGGCGGCACGACGAGCATCGACGCGCCCGCGTCGCTGTTCCGGAACCGCTCGACGATGTTGTCCAGCGGCGCGTCGGTGAGGACGTCGGCGTAGTTGGCGAGGAACATCTCGTCGCCGTCGAGGTGGTCGCGCACCCGGCGGAGGCGCTCGCCGATCGGCGATTCGATGCCGGTCTGCACGAAGGAGATCGTCCAGTCGGCGATGTCGGTGGACAGCAGCTCCGGCTTCCCGCCGCGCAGCACGAAATCGTTGGACGTCGTTTCCTCGTAGCGCAGGAAGAAGTCCTTGATGTGGTGCGCGCCGTAGCCGAGGCACAGCACGAACTCGGTGTGCCCGAAATGCGCGTAGTAGCGCATCACGTGCCAGATCAGCGGGCGGGGCCCGACCATCGCCATCGGCTTGGGCACGTCGGACGCCTCGCTGCTGCGCATCCGCATTCCGTACCCGCCGCAGAACAGAACGACCTTCACTTCACTGCCACCTCGACGATTTCCAGGCGCGGAATCGGGAAGACGAGCTTGCCGCCCCACGCGCCGACGTAGGAAAGCTGCTCGGTCAGCTCGTCCCGCAGGTTCCAGGGCAGGACGAGCACGTAGTCCGGCCGGTCGGCCGCGATCCGGTCCGGCTCGACGACCGGGATCCGGGTGCCCGGCGTGAACCGGCCGTGCTTGTACGGATTGCGGTCCACCGTGTAGGCCAGCAGGTCCGGCCGGATGCCGCAGTGGTTGAGCAGGGTGTTGCCCTTGCCGGGCGCGCCGTACCCGACGGTCGTCTTCCCGGCTTTCCTTGCCGCGAGCAGGAATTCGAGCAGGTCGAGCCGCACGCGGGTGACCCGGTCGGCGAATTCGGTGTACCCGGACAGCTCGTGCAGCCCGGCCGCCTTCTCCCGGGCCAGCACGTCGGTCATCCGGGCGCTCGGCTCGCCGGCGGCTTCCGCGGGCCGCGCCCACAGCCGGATCGACCCGCCGTGCGTCGGCAGGAGTTCGACGTCGACCACGGTCAGCCCGCCGCCCGCCAGCGCCCGCCGCGCGGATTCGACGGTGTAGTACTGGAAATGCTCGTGGTAGATCGTGTCGTACTGGTTCTTTTCGATCAACGTCAGCAGGTGCTGCACCTCGATCGACACCCAGCCGTCGTCCGCGACGAGCGCGCGCAGCCCGTGGGTGAACCCGCGGATGTCCGGGATGTGGGCGTAGACGTTGTTCGCCACGACCAGGTCGGCCGGACCGTGTTCGGCCCGCACCTGGCGGCCGGTGTCCTCGGACAGGAACGCGGTGTGCGTCGGCACCCCGGCCTCGCGTGCGGCTTGCCCGACGTTCACCGAGGGTTCCACGCCGAGACAACGGATTCCGCGTTCCACGACGTGCTTCAGGAGGTATCCGTCGTTGCTGGCGACCTCGACGACGAAAGAACGATCAGTGAGCCCGAGCCGCTCGACCGCGGCGTCGGTGAACCGTTTCGCGTGCTCGACCCACGAGGTGGAAAAAGACGAGAAATACGCGTAATCGGTGAAAGTGTCGGCCGGGTCGAGCAACGGCGGCAGCTGTGCGAGCCAGCATTCCGTGCACACTTCGAGATGCAGCGGGAAAGTCGGTTCGGGTTCGGCCAGCTGCGCGGCGGTCAGGAACCGCTCGCACGGCGGGGTCGCGCCGAGGTCGACCACGCTGGCGGTTCTTTCCGAACCGCAGAGTCGACATGTGGTCATGTACCGGGCTCCTCCGACTCGTGTGCGCGATCTGCGTAGGGCAGGTCGATTCGCGCCCGGCCGTCGTTACAGCGCGCCGGGAGGCTCACCAGAGTCGATTCGGAACCGAGATAATGACCGCAGCGGAATGCGGCTGGGTGCTGTGACGAACGGGTGACCGGCTGGCACCGGATGGCGCAGCCGTCACCCGTTCGTCAGCGGGTCACAGCTTTTCCGCCGCCGGGATCACGTCGGTGGCGAACCGTTCGAGCACCGCCGGGTCCGGAACACCGTGCGCCCAGCCGGTCGCGACGCTGAACCCGAGTTCCGACAGCCGGCCCAGTTCATCCAGCAGTTGCCCGGTTTTCTCGCCGTTTTCACCAGTGTCCAGCCGCACCGCGGCGGTTTTCGTGATCTCGGAGTAGTCGCGGCCGACGTCCTCGCAGTGCTGCTTCAGGACCTCCAGTTTGCGCGGAAGATCCGAGCCAGGCATCAAATTGCAGATGTCGCCGTATTGCGCGACGAACCGCAGGGTCTTCTTTTCGCCGCTGCCCCCGATCAAGATCGGCGGATGCGGCCGCTGGATCGGCTGCGGGCTGTTGAGCAACCGCTCGGCGCTGACGTACGTGCCGGTGAACGGCTCGTCGCCCTCGGCCCACATCTGATGGACGTACCGCAGCGCGTCCTCAAGCTGCTCGAACCGCTCCTTCATCGGCGGGAACCGGAACCCGAGCGCACGGGATTCTTCCTCGTTCCACCCCGCCCCGATACCGAGGATCGCCCGCCCGGACGACAGCACGTCGAGCGTCGTCGCCGCCTTCGCGAGCAGCCCCGGATGCCGGTAGATGACGCCGGAGACGAGCGTGAGCAGCTTGACCCGCTCGGTGTGCGCGGCCAGGAAGCCGAGCGTGGTCCACGCTTCCAGCATCTCGTGCTCCGGCGGACCGTAGGCGGAAATCTGGAAGAAATGGTCCATCACGGACAGGTATTCGAACCCAGCCTCGTCCGCGGTCCGAGCCACCCTGGCGAGATCCGCGCCGAGCGCCGCCGGACCGTTCGGCCAGGTCTGCTCGGCCAGGTGCAACCCGAGTTTCATGCCAACTCCTTAACCGCCGGAATGATGTCTTTCGCGAAAATCTCAATGCGCCGCTGGTCCGCGCCGCCGGGAAACGGGCCGATCACGGCTTGCACGCCGAGCCCGTGCAGCCGCCGTGCCTCGGCGAGGAAGCCGCTGGTTTTCTCGCCGGCCGGGCCGATGTCCAGGTAGTGGTAAACGGTCTTGGTGATCTCGGCGTAGTCGCGGCCTTCGGCCTCGCAGTGCCGCTTCAGCACGACTCTGCTTGATTGCCCCGGCTCCGCCGCGGCGCCGAGATCGCCGGGAAGCTGGTTTCTTCCCTCCCGGTTTCCCCGGCCTGGGGGCCGGGAAAACCGCTCAGTCCAGAAACCAGCGCGATCTCGGGTTGTGGTCCCGAGGTGGACGGAAACGGAAAGCCGAGCCCGCGGGCCCCGATGCCGAGCATGGCCCGTCCGCCGGACAACACGTCGAGCGTGGTGACCGCCTTCGCGAGCAAACCGGTAAATCGCGCCAGTGACGTAGGTGAACAGTTTCGCCCGCCGGGTATGCGCGGCGAGGAAGCCGAGCGTGGTGTACGCCTCCAGCATCGGGCGATCGCTCGGGCCGACGCTGGGAATCTGGAAGAAATGGTCCATCACCGACAGATAAGCGAACCCGGCGTCGTCCGCGTCTCGGGCCACTCCGGCCAGGTTCCGGCCCAGCGCGGCGGTCCCGCCCGGAAAGCCGAAGTCGGGGATCTGAAGACCAATCTCCATACTGGCCACCGTATACCTGGAGTAACTTCACCTGCGCAGTCAGAAATCGCGCACGACACTGATCGCGCCGTGCAGCGGATCAGTCACGTACACCGTCCGCGTGCGCTGATCCACCGCCACGTCACCCGGATTCACGCCGAGACTCAGCTCCCCGGTAAGGGTTTCCGTTCGTCCGTCTACCCGGGACAGTCCATTTTGCCCGCCGTTGGTGTACACGACATCGCTGCCCTGATGCACCGCGAGCGACGACGCTTCACTGCGCAGCAACACGGTCTTAACCTGCGCCCGAGCCGCTCCGTCCACAATGGACAGGTGGTGGATCGCCGAATTGGCCACGAAAACCGATCCGCTCAATTCGTGCACGCCGATCCCGGTCGGAGACGCGCCCACCGGAACGCTGCCCGCGAACGACCCCGCGTCGAGGTCGCAGATCTCGACCGAGTTCGTGCTGGGGCTGGTGCAATAAGCGCGCCGGCGGCCGCGGTCGAGCGCGATCCCGGCGAGTCCCGGTTTCGGCGCGGGCAGCAGGTCCTGCAGAGTGAGACTGATGCTGTCGAGCACCGCGAACGTGCCGGTTTTGCCGCTCACCGCGTACACGAGGTTGGCCTGCGAATCGATCGCCAGCGCCGACGCACCCGCCCCCGCGCTGACGACGCTCAGCAACCGGTGGGTCTGACTGTCGAAGGCAAGCACCGTGCCACCCGGCGGGTTAGCGACGTAGATCCGATCGGTGTCCACCGCCACGTCGCTCGGCTCCCCGCCCACCGCGAGTGCGGAAACGACGCGCCCCGCGTCCGGATCGAGCACGAGCACTGCGCCAGACGCCCGGTCAGCCGCGTAAACCAGCCCGGTGACCGGACTCACGGCCAGCGCCGAAAGCGTCCCGCCGACCTGCACCGTGCTGACCCGCTCCGCCGCCGACGCACTGCCGAGCATCGCCGCCGCCCCAGCGCTGACCAGGGTAAACAGCCCTCGCCGGGACCACTGGGAACCTCGCATCGCTCACCTGCCCCGGTCGGTTGGGTTGCTCGCCGACCCTAACCCGGACAAGGATCATGCGAAGGAACTTCGGGTCCCCCGATCGCGTTGTTTCCAGTGAGTAACCCACCTTGACCCACCTTGTTGGAGCGGACGGAGGCGAGCGCGCGTGCACAAGCACCACAACGGGCTGAAGACGGCGATGCTGCTCGGTCTGCTCTCGGCGATCATCATCGGGATCAGCGGATTGTTCGGCCGGGGCGCGCTGGTCATCGGCCTGATCGTGGCGCTGGGGATGAACGCCTACGCCTACTTCAACTCCGAGAAAATGGCCCTGCGCGCGATGCACGCGCGGCCGGTGTCAGAGGTCGAGCAGCCCGCGATGTACCGGATCGTGCGCGAACTGGCGACGTCCGCGAGGCAGCCGATGCCCTCGCTGTACGTGAGCCCGACCGCGGCGCCCAATGCCTTCGCGACCGGGCGTAATCCGCAGCACGCGGCGGTGTGCTGCACCACCGGGATCCTGGAGCTGCTCGACGAGCGCGAGCTGCGGGCGGTGCTCGGACATGAGCTGTCTCATGTGTACAACCGGGACATTTTGATCTCGTGTGTCGCGGGGGCGCTGGCGAGTGTGGTCAGTGTGCTGGCGAACATCGCGTTCTTCTTCGGCGGCAATGATCGGGAGGGGAATCCGTTCATGTCGCTGCTGTTCGTGTTGATCGGGCCGATCGCGGCCGGGGTGGTGAAGATGGCGGTGAGCCGGTCTCGGGAGTATCAGGCGGATGCTTCTGGGGCTGAGTTGACTGGGGATCCGTTGGGGTTGGCGTCGGCGTTGCGGAAGTTGGAGCGGGGGACTCGGGCTGCTCCTCTTGCTCCTGAACCCGCCGTGGTGTCGCAGTCGCACCTGATGATCGCGAACCCGTTCCGGCCTGGGGCTGGGTTGAGTCGGATGTTTTCTACGCATCCGCCTATTGAGGATCGGATTCGCCGCTTGGAAGAGATGGCGCGGTAGGGGGTGGCTCGTCGCCTGGCGGCGACATTGCGCCCGGGTTGTTGCGTGGGGCACCCCGAAGTTTGATTGTGACTACGGCGCGGGGGTGCTTGTCAAGGCGGGAAAGATGCCTTGACAAGCACCCCCGCGCCGTGTTTTTGGCTTCGTATCGGGGTTGGGGGAGGTGTGGGTGCTACTCCCAGACTGCTGTCTCTGGGTTGATTCCGTGTGCTTGTGCGTTGGCGAAGATCGCGTCTCGTAGCCAGGTTGCTAGGCCTGGGGCTAGGGCGTCGTAGTAGTCCGTGTAGCCGGGTTCTTCTACGAACTTGCGGCCTAGGCACACCTGCATTGAGTGGGTGCAGTCGAAGTATCGCGACAGTGTCGCTCGGTGGCGTTCTGCCAGGGTGTTCGCCTCTGCCGAGCCCGGTTCGACCCCGGCCCGCCGTGCTGCGGCTAGGTCTGCGTGGAGCGTTTCGTGCTCGGCTGCCGCCTGCTGCCAGTCCTGTGGGGTCAAGTCGGTGGTTCGCTCGCGGTACTCCGCCCACTGTTTCGTGTCGCCCCAGCGTTCTGCGGCCTCGTCGACCCACTCTGGGTTCCAGTCGGACCCGAAGATCTCGACCTGCTCCTCAGCGGTCAGCTGCATCCCGCCGCGGGTGGCCGCTGCCATTCGGTCCACTGCGGACACCATGTGCTCCAGCCGCGCGATTCGCTCCCGCAGCTCGCGGCGCTGGCGGGTCAGGTGCGCGTGCGCGTCGGCGTCTGGGTCGTCGATGAGGCGTCCGATCTCCGACAGTGGGAAGCCGAGTTCGCGGTAAACGAGCACCCGGTGCAGCCGCGCGATGTCGTCGGCGGAGTACACGCGGTAGCCGGACCTGGTGCGCGCGCTGGGGCGCACCAGGCCGACCGCGTCCCAGTGATGCAGCGTTTTGACGCTCACGCCGACGAGCGTCGCCGTGCGTCCGACAGTGAGGCCGTCTTGCTCGGTCACGACCCCAGTGTCGCAAATCACGACCGAGGCACGTCGATTCCCACCGCGCGCATCCGCTCGGCGACGGGCCCGTCCGGGTCGATGGGCACCGCCGCGGTCATCACGACGTTCGTGCCCTCCGGAGTGACGACCGTCAGCTCCCGCGAGTTCCACGGCATCAGCTCCGGCCCGCTCGTGCAGCCCGGCGTGATCTCCTCACATCGCTTGGCGATCTCGTCGAGTTCGCTGAGCACGCAGGAGAAGCTGATCCTGACCTCGCTGGGCCCAGCCGGAGTGCCCGGCCTGAGCAGCACGTCCTGAAACGCCCACCGGCGCAGGTGCACGACCTCGCCGGGAATGGTGAACAGGTTGTCGAAGCCGAGCCCGCGCAGCCAGAAGTCCGTGGAAACGTCGAGGTCGGCGCTGGGCACGATGGGAAACATCGGCATCCCGTAGAAGCCGAGATAGTTGCCGGGCGACACCGCGTCGAGGGCGGGCATCGGAACCGGACCGCGAAATTCGTTCATGCCGACGAGCGTGCAGCCTCCTGTCGCAGGAGGGTCAAGCCCGATCAGACGACGCCGTCCCGCACCGGATAGTGGAGGACGACCGCACCCCCGGTGGCGTAGTTGGCGACATCGGCCGCCACCCGCCGGCCTTCCGGAGACTCCCTCGACGCGGTCATCGCCGCAGCGTCAGCGAAGTCGGCTTCGAAGATCGCGAAGTACAGCTGTTCCGGGGCCGCCGCCACGTCGAAGCTGTAGCGGTACGCGAGCGGGCCGGGCATCTGCGCGACCAGCGGGAGATGGGTGGTCACGTAGTAGTCGCGGAAGTGCTCGGGATCGGCGGGCTCGGGATACAGGACCACCAGCTTGTGCATGAGAACCCCTCCGTTACGACGAACGCCCCGCCACCTGATCAGGTAGCGGGGCGTTTGACTGGAGTGGCAGGTGAGGGATTCGAACCCCCGAAGGCTGAGCCGTCTGATTTACAGGCTGACGGGAAGAGATGTTCTGACCAGCGCGTTCGATCGGTTCTAGGTCTACCGTGGGGCGGATGTGGGGCGTGGGGTCGGGGTCGAGCCGGTGACCTTCCGCCTCCAGGTCTCCGGTTCTTCGTTCGCAGATGTTTGTTGCACCCGCTCGCTTGGTAAGTCGCGCCTCACTCATAGCCTCGATGGACGACGCCAGCTACCCCGCAGCTGGAACCTCCTCTGCGCTCTCTAGCTCTGAACGATCTGGATGCTTCGGATGGCTCGGCACTCACAGGTGTGCCGAACGCCCATGGCGAGATAGCGACGTGTAACCCCAAGCTCGACTATCTCGACCTACCACATAACAGCAGGACGGGGCTGAAGGGAGAATCAAGTGCGCTACGGAGCAATCGCCCTCAAGGGGGACGTACGCAGTACGACAGAGACGTTGGGCCGTACCTTTCCAACGGCAATCGCCGACATCAAGTGCACGCTCCACTCGCCTGTCCTCAGCGGCGCGGGCAGTGACACAAGTAGCGAGAATGTCATGTCTCCATTTGCAAACTTGTGGCCTGATATTAACTGGTGGGGGCACTACAGTGCGGGTAGTTCAGAGGTGGCAATTAAGACCTTTGGCGTGTCTGTCGATGACAACTGCCCGTTGACGACGCTCAGGGATATATCCGAGGGCATCCAAGCTTGGGAAAATCGCCTAGTCGGCTGGTTGTCTGTTCTTGCGGACGGTCCGATGGAACTGATCGGCGACCATCATGCCGAGGTCTCCTGGGAGGATTTGGTCGCGTCCGAGGAATCTGGCCGGATGTACTTCGGTTCCAGTCGAACCGTGAGTCTTCCTAAGGTTGTTACTGCAGATCAATGGGTGTACGCGCTACTGCAAACCGGCAGCAATGTGGATGCGCCTCTCTATAGGGTTCTCCTGGTTGAGGCTGAGCGCGCGATCGCTAGCAGTCGGTGGAGGTCAGCAGTCGTTGATGCTGCCGCGGCGACCGAGGTGGCAATTTCAAAGGCGTTGTCGCAGGAGTTATCCCAGTGGAATCCTGCGCCTGCCACTGAGGCAATTCTGAAGCGAGTTAGAATGCTTGGCCCGATGGTGTCGTTCGCTCGTGAAGTCGGACTGGTTATACCGGAGAGAATTCAAGCGGACCTGATTGATATGCGAAATCGGGTAATGCATCAAGGTTTCCCTGCCGGGAAGGAAGAAGCGGTGGAAGTTTGCCGATTGGCGCGAGAAGTGATTGACGGCCTACTCCCGTTTTCTCAGGTTGGAAGCTGTCCGTAATTACCTCAGGCTGTGGCGAGGTTCGTCTTTACTGAATTCATGTCGTCTATCACTAGCGACGAACTTCTCTCGAAGCTAGCCCTCTTTTCGGCCTTATTTGCTAGCGCGATCGGAGTCACTCCGCCGTTCAGGGCAACCTGGATATCTGTTGCTGAGTCGCCGATGAATACGGCATCCCCCGGATTAACTTGCGCGCAGGTCAAGGCTTGCTGGAGCAGATACGGATGCGGCTTCATGAGGTCTGGTCTTCCATAAGCTCGGCCGACGATCGGCTCCACGTCGACCAGTAGCCCGGCGGACCGCAAAAAACAGGTAATGGCCTTAGGGGAGTTGTTGCTGAGTACGCCAACCGACTTTCCTGCGGCCAATGCGGCTCGCATAGATTCAAGCCCCCCGGGGGTAGGGGCGGCTGTGTTGACCGCCTCCACCTCGGCGCTCACCAGCTCCGACTCGACTGCCTGAACCACCTCTGGGCCAAACCGGGTCGCCTCCTGGAGGACGCGCAAAGGGTCATCCGAGTCGACGCGTACGCCAAGAATTCCTTCAAGGCGGCGGGCGACCGTCACCGCTGGCAAGCCTGCGAACACATCACAAATTGGGCCGTCGAAGTCGAACAGGATCAACTTGGCTGCCGCAAGCGTCGCACGTAGGTTGGCCATTAGAGTTCCACCTCCTTCGCAACCGAGTCCCAAACGCTGTCAAACCACCTCTGTGCCTGCTCCACGTACTGGGTGTCGACCGCGTCGGGATCGTCGGACTTGGCGTAGTGGAACAGCACGGCGTCTTTGCCCATCGGGTCGAAGATCTCGACCGGCTGCCCCGCGATGGCCACCGAGTGCTGGAGCACCGGATAGAACCCGAAGAACGCCTCTGCCTGGTTGAGCAGGAACATCTTGAACAGCGGCGCAGCGTGGTAGACGCGAACCTGCGCCGTGGCGGTCTGGACAAGCCCGAGCGCGGCCAGCTCCTGGACGGTCTCGACCACCGCCTGGGTGGACCGCTGAACGATGCGCTCCGCCCGCTTCCGCACGTCCGGCGAGTCGACCCCATCCGGTGCGAGCGCTGGTAGTCCCAGCGGCTTGGACAGATCCGGCAACAGGATGCGAACCCGCAGGCTGTCGGGCTGGAGACGACCGGACCGCACCTTGTCCAGCGGCTCGCTGATCACCCCGTGCAGGGTCTCGCCGGAGAATCCGGCGAAGTCGATAGCGACATCGCCTCCGCCGTCGAAGATGGCTTCTACGTGCGGTCGGAGGCCAACGGACCGCTCCGTGCGTTGCCGCACGTACGACCCCTTGCCCTGCCGGGAGAGCACCAGGCCCTCATCGCGCAGGATGCCGACCGCCTTCTGGGCGGTCATCGGGGCAACTCCGTACTTGGTGGCCAGGTCGGCATACGAGGGCAGCTTGTCCCCCGGCGCGTAGGTCCCGGTCAGGATCGCAGCCCTCAGAAACGCGGCTACCTGCTGAAACGGCGGGCGTGGGTCCTCCAGGTCGATCTCATCCATGCCGGAAAGCATAGCCCCAACACTGCTAGCCCAACTAGGTGAATCAAGTCTCCATGCTAGGTCTGCTAGCAATGTGGAGTTGACTTAGCTAGTAGAGCTATGTGAGTCTCTGGTGGTCGCCAACGACACCAACCGAGAGGGACCCACGATGAGGACCGCACGAGCCATCACCCGCGAAGCTCAGGCCGTCGTTGACGGGCTGGGAGAGGGTGTTTCCGCATTTCAGGGCTACTGCCCGGATGGTCTGACCGAGTCCGCGATCGACGCGCTGATCGCGTCGGTTGACGCGGAGCTGGCCGCTACCGAAGAGGCCGCGGCCGTCCGGGTGCAGCACTCGTTCACCGACGCCCGCCGTGCGCACCGGATCCGCCGCCGGGTCGAGGGCGCGACGTTGCGGGCGGTGCCGGGCCGGTTCGAGGCCGCCGCCGGTGAGCCGATGGGGGAGGCCGCGTGATGGCCGATCCGCGCTCGTTGACCAGCTCGTTTGACCCCGACGCGGCGGCTCACTCCGCCAAGAACGCGCCTGCCGCGTCGGGTCCCGCCGACCAGCCGCATGACCGTTCGGAGAGGAACACCATGGTAGGGACCGCATCCGCGTTCGCGACGGACGCGTACAAGGCCATCGCCGATCTGATGGCCGCTCGCCCGATCTCGGCGAGCAACTACCGCTCGGGCCGCGAGTTCGACGCGGCGCAGGTGACGTGGCTGTTCGCGATGGCCGACGCCTTGGACGACGCGGACTTGTGCGAGGACGCGGACGTCACCCGGGAGATCGCGCTCGGTGTGGTCCGCGACGCGGTGTCCCAGGTTGCGGGGGTGGTCGCGTGATCACCCGCAACCGGATGCGCCTGCCGATCCTCGCGCCCCAGGCCGTTGTCTGCCCGAAGGGCGCCCCGCCCCGCGACGCCGGGGCGATGTCCACGCTGCTGACCTACGACGCCCGCGACCCTTTCGCGGTCACGCTGACCCTGACCACGGCCGGGGTCGAGTGGGTGCTGGCGCGGGAGCTGCTGGCCGACGGCGTGAACGCCGCGACCGGCGAGGGCGACGTGTTCGTCTGCCCGGACGTCCACGGCGAGGCCACGGTGTGGGTGACCCTGCACGGCGAGACCAGCACGCTGATTCTCGGTTTCCGCCGCGCGGAGGTCGAGTACGCGCTGGACGGGATGGAGCGGATCGTGCCCGAGGGCACCGAGTCCGACCGGATCGACTGGTCCCGCGAACTGGCGTTGCTGGCGTGGGGCGGTGAAGCCGCATGACCGGACGCTCCCTCTCGCCGCGGGCTATCGAGCGGCTGGCGATTCAGCGCTGGACCGCGGCCAACGGCCGCACCTGGGCCAAGGCCAGCAAGCGCGAACGCGCGAACTGGCTGGCCGCGACCGAGCCCGTCATCCGCGAGGAACACGGCATCGCCGCGGACGCGGAATGGCGGGCCGGGGACTGGCACGCCCCCGACCAAACCGACCTGTTCGACCTGATCTCCCGGGAGGTGGCCTGATGTCTGCGCAAACCCTGATGGTCCTGGGCGGCCTCGCGCTGCTGGGCGTGTTCAGCGTGTGGCGGGCCGGGCGCAAGTCCGCGGCCAAGAGCATGAAGGGCGTCCGCGAGGTCACCCGCATGACCGGCAACACCATCCGCCTGATCCTGGCCACGCTGATCATCGCCGGTGTCCAGTGGCTGGTGGTCGTGAAGATCGGCAACACCACCGCCACCTGGATCGCGCTCATCGTCCCCGCGCTGCTGGCGTCCGCGACCATCGTGCGGCTGATGGCCATCACCGAGATCGTGCACACCACGCGCGGGGGTGGTCGGCGATGACCAGCACCGAACTGTCTGCGCAGGACGCGCGGCACGTGCCGCTCACGGACGCGGACAAGCTCGCGCAGGACGCCGCGACCGCGGCGCAGGTGCGGCGGCTGGCGAACCACCCCGATGTGGTCGCGCTGCGGGTGGAGAAGGTCCGCACCCAGGTGGACGCGGTGATCTGGCTGGGGATTTTCCTGGGCCTGGCGTTCACGATGGTCAACGTTCAGCAGTTCGCCGCCGCCGGTGCGCCGGTGTGGTCGCTGGGCTGGTTCGCGGGCTGGCTGCTGGACCCGATGGTGTCCCTCGTGCTCGTGGCGGTGCTGCGGGCGGAGCAGATCACCGCCCGCTACCAGGTGTCGACCGGGGTGTGGGCGCACCGGACGAAGTGGTTCGCGTTCCTGGCCACCTACGTGATGAACACCTGGGAGTCCTGGACCCGGTTCGACGTTGCCGGGGTGGCGCTGCACTCGGTGCCGCCGGTGCTGGTGTTCCTGGCCGCGGAGACCGCTCCGGTGCTGCGCGACAAGCTCACCGAAGCCGTCCTGGCCGCCGCCGGTCACGCCCATGCCGGCATTAGGACTCCGGACGTCGAGCGGCACGAACCGGCGAGCCCTGCCGAGCCCGCTGAACTCCCCGCCGACGAGGAGTTAGCCGACGCCAAGCCGGTCCGGGAGCCGCGCAAGCCCGCCCGCAAGGCGAGCAAGGCCAAGGCCAAGCCTGCGGCCCGCAAGCTCCTGGCCGACTACGTGGCCGACGCCCGCGCCGCCTGGACGCCCGGAACCGAGATCACCCCGGCCTGGGTCCGCAGCATCACTGACTGCGCCCGCGGCACCTCGTCCAACGTCGCCACCGCCCTGGCCGCCGAACTCGCCACCGACGACACCAACCCCGCCGACGTGAAGGACGCCGCCTGATGCGCATCCGCCTGATGGGTACCGAAGCCGAAATCGCCGCGGTTGCCGAACGGCTCGCGAGCGTGCTGGAAGTCCAGGAAATCAGCGAGTTCTACCCGAACCGCGGCGCGTCCGTGCTGGGCCGGGTCTACCTCACGGTGGCCGTCCCCACGACGCCGCCCGTGGTCCACGCCGACGCCGAACGCGCCGAACAGCGGCGCGAACTTCCCCGACCGGGACGAAAGGAGATCCGGTGATGTCCACGACCGCCGACCGCACCCCGTTCCCGAGCCATGACCGCGAACACCAGGGAGACCAACTCGTGAACACCCCTGCCGAACCGTCCGTGAACACCCCGGCCGACACCGCCGTGAACGCGGCCGTGAACGCCGACCCGGCGGCCACCGAGGTCGCCTACACCCGGTCCGGGAACGTCGTCCCGATCCGCCCGGACACCGCCCGCGGCCCGGAAGAGATCCCGGAGCAGGCCCGCACCGACGCGGGGGAGCGGGAGGCCCGTTCTGGTGACGTCATCGACGCCGCCGACCCGGACCAGCCTGCCGACACCGCCCCGGCCGTGCCGGTCGACCCGCCTGCGGTGACGCGGTCGTGGTGGGAGACCGCCGCCGACGCCACGGCACAGCCGCTGGTCGCGAAGTGGCTGACTTCCGCCGAAGAGTTCAAGTCCCGGGCACGGTTCCTGGTCCGCTACGCCGCCCACACCACGGCGTTCCACGCGCTGCGGGTGCCGCTGTACGTGCCGACCGCGTTCCTGCGCTCGTTCGGCGCGGTCGGCCGTCTGCTGGGCCGGTTGCACCACTGGGTGTTCGACGGCGAGTCCAAGCCGGTGCGGATGAACGCCCGCGACCGCAACGACTCGGACGTGTACATGAAGCTGCGCGAGGCCCGCAACGACGCGGTCCGCCGCCGGATGGCCCCGGTGATGGTCGGGCTCGTGGTCCTGCTGGCCGTGGTCTACCTCGCGATCACCTACGTGACACCGTTCTGGAACTGGACGGTCCTGGTGTCGGCGATGACGCTGGTGGGCTGGTGGGGCGCTCCGGCGGACAAGCCGGTCGCCGGTCGCGCGGTCGACATGGAGAAGACGCCGAAGCTCACGTCGTCCACAGTGGAGGACGCGTTGTGCTCGCTCGGGATCGGCGCGCTGAATCAGGCGTACAGCAAGGGCAAGCGGATCGCGTTCCCGAATCCGATCTCCCGTGACGGGGACGGCTGGCGCGCTGACGTCGACCTGCCGCTGGGCGTCACCGCGGGCGACATCATCGCCAAGCGTTCCGAGCTGTCTTCCGCGCTGCGCCGTCAGATCGGGTGCGTGTGGCCGGAAGGGGACGCGAAGGTCCACGAAGGACGGCTCGTGCTGTGGGTGGGCGACACCGACATGTCCAAGGCCAAGCAGAAGCCGTGGCCGCTGGGCAAGCCGGGCGCGACGGTGGACCTGTTCAAGCCGCAACCGTTCGGCACCGACCAGCGCGGCCGCTGGGCGGACGTGACGCTGATGTTCGTGTCCATGATCATCGGGGCGGTGCCGCGGATGGGCAAGACGGTGTCGCTGCGGGAGCTGCTGCTCATCGCCGCGCTCGACCCGCGCGCGGTGCTCTACGCCTACGACCTCAAGGGCACCGGCGACCTGGCCGCGGTCGCGCCGTGCTCGCACGGCTACGGCGTCGGCGACGACCCGGAGGACATCGAGCGCATGGTGGTCGAGATGCGGGAGCTGCGCGAGGAACTGCGCCGCCGCACCAAGGTCATCCGCGGCCTGCCGGAGTCGGTGTGCCCGGACAACAAGGTCACCCCGGAACTGGCTGCCCGCAAGGACTTGCGGCTCGCGCCCATCGTCGTCGGGGTGGACGAGTGCCAGGTGTGGTTCGAGCACGAGAAGCACGGCGCGGAGTTCGAGGAGATCTGCACCGACCTGGTCAAGCGCGGTCCCGCGCTGGGCATCGTCCTGATCCTGGCCACCCAGCGCCCGGACGCGAAGTCGCTGCCCACCAGCATTTCCGCCAACGCCATCCTGCGCTACTGCCTGAAAGTGCAGGGACAGACCGAAAACGACATGGTCCTCGGAACCAGCCAGTACAAGAACGGCGTCCGGGCAACGATGTTCGCCCGCACCGACCGCGGCATCGGCTACCTCGCCGGTGAAGGCGACGACGCCAAAATCGTGCGCAGCGTCTACAAGGACGCCACCGACGCCAAGAAAATCGCCGCCGGAGCCCGGCTGCGCCGCGAGGCCATCGGCAACATCACCGGCTACGCCGCCGGGGAAGAGGTCGACGTCGAGGCCGCACGCCTGGACACCCTCGCCGACGCCATCGCCGTGTTCGAGCGCGGCGAGGACAAGCTGTGGTCCGACGTCATCGTGGGCCGCCTGGCCGATCTCCGGCCGAACCAGTACGGCGGCTGGACCGCGCAGAACCTCGCCACCGCGCTCAAGCCGCACGGCGTCAAGCCCAAGCAGGTGTGGGCCACCGACCCCGAGACGGGCAAGGGAGCCAACCGCAACGGCTACACCCGCGAGACGCTGACCGACGCCAAGAACAACGGAAAGTAACCGGGAGAGGGAGCTAGGGGCGGTGCGCGTCCTAGACCGGACCGCCCCTAGGCCTAGACCCCGCCCCTAGACGCCCGCAGCCGTCATGACCAGGACTCTAGCGGCCTAGGCCGCCCCCGCGCCGACCAGCGGAAACACCCGCAAACCCCGGCTGGCCGCCGACACCGCCCGGCCCTAGCCCTGGCCGAACGCGCCCAAAAACAAGCACGCAGCGTAACGACCCAAGAGGTGCACCTTGACCACCCACGCCACCCGCAGCCCGGTCCACGGACCGGCCCGCCCGCCGGTCACCATCCCGTTCGCCGACTACCGCGCCCTCGTCGCCGACGCCGCCGCCTGGCGGCACCTGGCCACCAGCCCGCACGTCGCCGAACTGCTCGCCGAATGGGTCGAGTGGGACCGCCGCCGCATCGCCCGCGAGACGTCGAACGCCGTCTGCGCCGCCGGGAACTGGCGCGCCAACGCCGCCACCCCGACCTACGCCGAACTCGCCCGCCGCCGCGCGACCTTCGCCCGCCCCGCCCTGACGCCGCAGCAGATCCGCGCCACCGCTGCCGCGTCCTGGGCGCGGGTCGAGGCCCGCAACGCCCATGCCGGCATCCGCGCCGCCTGACCGAGAGGACCACCCATGACCACGCTCGACACCGAACAGTCCACACCGGACGGCGCGGCCTTGCTCGATTCGCTGCGCATCGCGCTGACCCGCTACGTGTCCTTGCCCAGCCCCGAAACCGCCGACGCCATCACGCTGTGGATCGCGGCCACCCACGCCCAACCGGCCTGGGCGCACGCGCCGCGGCTGGTGATCCGCGCCCCGGAGAAGCGGTGCGGCAAGTCCCGGTTGCTCGACATCGTCGAGGCCACCTGCCACAACCCGTTCATCACCGTCAACAGCTCCCCGGCCGCGGTCTACCGGTCCGTCACCAACGACCCGCCCACGCTCCTGGTGGACGAAGCCGACACGATTTTCGGGCCGAAGGCGGACGGGAACGAGGACTTGCGCGGGCTGCTCAACGCCGGGCACCAGCGCAACCGCCCGGCCAAGCGCTACGACGCCACCAACAACCGCGTGGAGTCCATCCCCACCTTCGCCATGGCCGCCCTCGCCGGGATCGGCGCGATGCCCGACACCATCGAGGACCGCGCCGTCATCGCCCGGATGCGCCGCCGCGCGCCCGGGGAAACCGTTGCCCCGTACCGGCACCGCCGGGACCGGCCCGCGCTGCGCACCCTCGCCGACCAGCTCGCCGAGTGGCTGCGCTCCGACCTGCCCGCCCTGGAAGCCGCCGAACCGGAGATGCCCGTGGAAGACCGCGCCGCCGACACCTGGGAACCCCTCGTCATCGTCGCCGACCACGCCGGAGCCGACTGGCCCGACCGCGCCCGCCGCGCCGTCCTCGCCCTCACCGCCGCCGACTCCGAGACCGACGACAGCTCCGAACGCGTCCGGCTCCTGGCCGACTGCCACGCCGCCTTCGGCGACACGCGAGTCCTCACCACCGGGCAGCTCCTGGCGCGGCTCAACGCAGACCCGGAAGCCCCGTGGTGCGGGTACGGGCCGACCGGGCTCACCCCCGCCAAGCTCGCGAAACTGTTGCGCGAGTACGGCATCCGCTCCGGCAACATCCGCCCCGACGACGGGCCGCAAGCCAAGGGCTACACCCGCGCCGACTTCACCGACTCCTGGGCGCGCTACTGCCCCGGCCTCGCCGACGACCCAGCCGCGGCGGGGGAGCGGGACGGCTGTGACACGTCACCCGGAGTCGTTCCCCTCCGCCGCGCCCGGTCCGCCTGACCAACCCCCAGCGGGGTAGGCGTCCCTGCCGTCCCAAGCGTCCCCGCGCAGCTCACGCCCGGGACGGCACCGATCGCCGGGACGGCACCACCCGTCCCGCCCGGCCGCGCTGGGACGGCTCAAGCCGTCCCACGAAAACAGCCGTCCCAGGTCTGACCTGCGACGGGACGGCTGGGACGGCTGGGACGCCTACCCCTCCCACTTCAGCGACCAACCCGACCAGACCTGAGGGAGAGCCCATGCGCATCGCCGACGCCAGCCGCACGACCCGAAGGGCTCACCACTAATGGCTACGCCACGCCGCCAGCTCACCATTGTCGAAGTCTGCGACGAGCTGAGCATTTCCCGCCGGACCTTCTACGAATGGCGCGCCAAGAAGCGCGCGCCTCGCTGCATCAAGCTCCCGAACGGAGAGATCCGTATCCGCCGCCTGGACCCGGACAACTGGCTCGACACCTGCGAGGAGGCCGCCTGATGCCGACTAGTCATGACGTCCGAATCTGGGCCATCGAGCCAATCGCGCGCAAGCGGGGGACCACCTACCGAGTGCGCTGGGTTGTTGCTGGCGAACGATTTGGCGAGACGTTCGGCACGTTCGCCCTTGCTGACAGCCATCGCTCGAAGCTAGTGACGGCGTCGCGCGAGGGCGAGGCATTCGACGTTGAGACAGGTTTGCCAGCGTCGATGCGCCGTGACGAAGTCGAGGTGAAGTCGTGGTTCGAGTTCGCGTGCGAGTACGCAGACATGAAGTGGGACGACTCGTCGCCGAAGTACCGCAAGTCGTTGGCCGAATCCCTGATGACGCTCACCGTGCCGATGCTGCGCAGCACGTACCCCGGTGAACCGGTCCTGCTGCGCACTGCGCTGAAAGTTGCCTTCAACAAAAACGCCCGAGACCGCGAACAGACTCCGGAGGTGAAGCACGCCCTCAGCTTTGCTGCCAAGGCGAGCAGGAACGTCGGGGATCTTGCGGATCCTGCGGTGCTTCGCGCCGTTCTCCGGGCGCTGGAACTCAAGCTCGACGGCCAACGGGCCGCGACCAACACTGTCCGAATTCGACGGACGACTCTCGTCAACGCGATCACGTATGCGGTGGTCGAAAGGAAGCTCTTGCAGTCGAACCCGTTGGGAACCGTCACCACAAAGAAGCGGAAGTTTGTGCTGCACGAGGTCGACCCGCGCTCAGTGGTCAACCCGATTCAGGCCCGGACTCTGCTAAATGCCGTTGAGGAGACAGGAAAACCCGGCCCTCCGCTAGTCGCGTTCTTCGCGCTGATGTACTACGCGGCCTTGCGTCCTGAGGAAGCCCTGAACTTGAAGAAACCGGATCTGGACCTGCCGGAGTCCGGATGGGGAGACTTGAATCTCGGGAGTGCACGGCCGGAGGTTGACGAATCGTGGACCGACAGCGGGCAGGCATCCGAGGAAGGACCGTTGAAGCACCGGACGGAAGAGGAAGGGCGAAAGGTGCCGTGTTCGCCAGAGCTGACGGCCATCCTTCATGACCACCTGTCTCGGTTCGGCACCGCGCCGGACGGCCGACTGTTCCGCGGTGCCCGGGACGGTGGCCGAGTCGGAAGCACGGTCTACGGCCGGGTCTGGGCCGCCGCGCGGGCCCGTGCGTTCACCGCTGAGGTGGCCGCAGGGCCGCTTGCAAAGCGTCCGTATGACCTCCGCCACGCCGCAGTGTCTACATGGCTCAACGGGGGAGTGGAGCCGACGCGCGTGGCGAAGTGGGCAGGGCACAGCCTTTCAGTGCTGCTGCGGGTCTACGCGAAGTGCCTGGACGGCGGCGAGCAGACCGCGCGGGATCGCGTCGCGAAGGCGCTGGGCGGCTCCTGAGCCTCCGACCGCGGCCACGGTGCGGCCACAACCGTGGGGCGCATGTGGGGCGGACAGCCGGAAACGGCTGCACATGCCTGCACACAACCGCACAACACAAAATCACCCCCGTGACCGGTTCGCGCTGGTCACGGGGGTGATTTGGCTGGTGTGGCAGGTGAGGGATTCGAACCCCCGAAGGCTGAGCCGTCTGATTTACAGTCAGATCCCTTTGGCCGCTTGGGTAACCTGCCATGGCCGGGCGAACCGGCCGGGAAGAAGGATACCCAACGGTCCGGACGGCCGGTCAACCGGGATCCCCCGGCGCTACGCTGGGGGTCCCTGACGAGCTGAGACAAGGTGTGAGGAACACGTGGCGGATCCCTCTTTCGACGTGGTGAGCAAGGTCGACCGCCAGGAGGTGGACAACGCGCTCAACCAGGCCAGCAAGGAACTGAGCACGCGGTTCGACTTCCGCGGCACCGGCACCGGCATCAGCTGGTCCGGCGAGGAGGCCATCGCGATCGAGTCGGAGACCGAAGAGCGCGCCCTCGCGGCGGTGGAGGTCTTCAAGGAGAAGCTGATCAAGCGGAACATCTCGCTGAAGGCCTTCGAGGCAGGCGAGCCCGCGATCTCCGGCAAGATCTACAAGATCAGCGGCAAGATCCTGCAGGGCATCGCGTCGGACAAGGCGAAGCAGATCGCGAAGTTCATCCGAGACGAGGGCCCGAAGGGCGTCCAGGCCCAGATCCAGGGCGACCAGCTGCGGGTGTCGGGCAAGAAGAAGGACCAGCTGCAGGAGGTGATCTCCCTGCTGAAGGGCAAGGACTTCGAGATCGCGCTGCAGTTCACCAACTACCGGTGAGGTCGCGAGGCTGACCGGCGGGCCCCGCCGGTCGGCCCCGGGCCGGGAGACCACCCGCTCGTGCCCCGGTCAGCGGCCGGAAAAATCGGCCGGAAATGCTAGGCTGGACAGCCAGTTGGCGATTGCAACTGGAGATGCTAATGCCACCTGTTCTGGCTTGGGCGGTTTCGGTATTCAGCGGACTCACGGTCGCCGGACTCGTCGCCACGGGAAGATCGGCTTGGCAGCGGCGGCAGGTGCCGACCGGGCTTTCCCGCTCGGTATATCGGCGAAGTTATGTCTCCACCATTCTGCGGGCCTCGAAAAACCCGGAGGTGGACAGCCTCGACATCTTCACGCCCAACCTGACGCCCGCGAAAAGCAAAGGTCTGCTGGCGGAAATGCAGTCCGCGTGGGTGGAAATACACCGGCGTGGCCAGGTCCGGGTCGTCATCAGCACGTCGCAGCAATCGCTGACCGCTGGTGCGGAACTCGTCAAGAGCGGCGTCGAGGTGCGAGTGCCGCGCGTGCTGGCCAGCGAGGACGTCTCGTACCACATATTTCGCGGCGGGGCCGGCGCCACGATTATTGTGAACTACCGCGATTCCGGCAAGAACTTCCCCACCAAACTGGGCGGCCCGTCCCTGCTCGAAGTGTTCCGCAGCAACTTCGAGAAAATCTGGGCCAGCTCCGCTCCTTACGAATCC
The DNA here is from genome assembly GCF_045278895.1 of Amycolatopsis sp. WGS_07. NCBI lineage: Bacteria > Bacillati > Actinomycetota > Actinomycetes > Pseudonocardiales > Pseudonocardiaceae > Amycolatopsis > Amycolatopsis sp. WGS_07. The sequence goes on from NZ_CP136053.1 coordinate 3,535,636, forward strand.
GTCATCGCGGAGAAGATCCTGGAGAACACCGGCCCCGAGACCGGCAAGCCGCAGATACTCGAACGGATCACGGAAACCAGGGCGATCTACCAGCTGGACAAATCCGCGGAGAAGGCGATCGTGACGCACGTGGCGTTCCGGCGGGACTCGTCCGTGATCTTCATCGTCGGCCTCCCGGGCGCCGGAAAGTCCACGATCCGCAGGGAGCTTTCCTCGCTGCTGCGGAAACATCGTTTTCAGACCGAGGAATTGACGGACTACGTGTACGCGTTCCGCGACTTCGTCCACGGCGCGATCCTGCTGGACGACACGCGCGGAAGGGGGTTCCGGCCCTCGCTGGGCGGAGCGTTCCGCGTGGCCGACGAAATCCACTTGAAGCCGGCCTTGAAGTCGCTTGCCGAACAGGTCTGGTCGAGCAAGAGCGCGACGCGCATCACCCTGGTCGAGTTCGCCCGAGCCGACATGCTGGACGCGCTGCGCGAGTTCGGCGACGACATCCTGCTGCGCTCGCAGGTCATTCACGTGCACGCCGAACCCGATACCCGTGAACGCCGGCTCAAGGTCCGGGCCACGCCGCCGATGATCGCCGTGGACCAGCTGTCGGTGAATATCTCCGTATCGGATGACCATCGACTGCCGACCACGGCGGCGGGGGAGCTGTACGACCACGAAGGTCTCGACGAACTGCTCAAATACCGGGCGATGCAGGGCCGGATCTTTCAGATCGACAACAACGACGACACCGCGAACCTGATGGAGATCCAAGAACGGCTGTCCGACTTCGTCAACGGGGTGACCAAGGCCTACGAAGGCTCGTGACCACGCCCGGCCGCGGTCACGAGGCCGTGAACGTCCAATCCCCGTCGTAAGCCTCCACCGCCACGAACGCGCGGCCGCGCAGCGGAAACTCCCCGTCGTACGGGATGAGCTGGTTCACCACCAGGTCGAGCTTCCCGTCGCACAGCGTCCAGACTCCGGTGTGGCCGCGCGAGCTGGTCGTGAACTTCCCCCTGGTCATGCCCGCCGGGATCGCCAGCACCGCGTCCCCGTGCGCGCTGTGCGGTTTGCCCGCCTCGACGCTCGGCAGGCCGCGGTAGTCGGTGATCGTCGCGGTCCAGGCGGCGTCCGCAGTGATGTCGAGCTTGTGCACCCATTTGCCGCCGAGGGAGACGTTGAACCAGGACGTCCCGTGGTACGGATCGCTGGCGTTGACCAGCAGGCTTTCCGTCCCGTCCGTCTTCACCGCGATGTGCCCGTCGCACTTCGGGCAGTCGAACTTCAGGAATCCCGCGACCCCGGCAGGCCAGGTCAGCGGCACGGTGGCGTTGCCCTTGCCCTGGTGGGTTTCGGTGGGAGCCTCGACGAAGCGGGGCTCGTCCAGTTCCGGCGGCGGACGGACCGGTTCGGGGACCCGGGTGGGTTCGTCCTCGAACCGGTGCGCGATCACCCCGAACCCGGACGGCTGCAGCGAGCACGACGCGGTCAGCGCGATCGCCGCACAGACGGCGGCGAGACGCCCGATGGTGCGGCGCATGGTTCCCCCTAGCGTGCCCCGGCGGGGCCTCCGGATGATCTTTCGTCACGCTCTGCCCGGTCGTTACGCAGCGGGTGCCCCTGAACAGCCCAGTGATCGCCTCGAAGGGGTGGACTCACGCGGGTGACCAGGCGAAATCGATAGTGGTGAGCCGACCACGTGGTGTAATCATCCGGCCTTGTCGTGAGAGGAGTTTCTGGATGCGCCGCTGGGCTCCCGTGCTTGCCTTCCTCACCTCGCTGGCGGTCCTCGCCGCGGGGCTCACCCCGGTCGCGGAGGCAGCCGACAAGAAGCTGCTCGTCCCCGGCTTCGGCTCGTATCCGCGGCTGATCCGGCTGGAGCACTCGCCGTTCGGGCGCGGGAACATCATCGCGTCGCTGACCAGCGCGGACGGCAACGGACGGTTCGCGCCGATCCTCGAAAGCACCGACGAGGGCGCGAGTTTCCACCAGATCGGCGAGATCCGCGATCCCGATGCCAAAGCCGGCCAGTGCTGCGGCACCATCTACGAGCTGCCGCAGCGGGTCGGCCGGATGCGCGCGGGCACGCTGCTCTGGGCGGCGACTTACCGGCAGGACGCGGGCCCGCAGCGCCGGATGGGGATCAAGGTCTGGTCCAGCCGGGACGGCGGCCGCAACTGGCGGTACCTGTCCGAGGCCGCGCTCTCGCACAACCACGACGGCGTCTGGGAGCCGGAGTTCACTGTGGACGCCGGCGGCACGCTCTGGCTGCACTACGCCGACGAGACGCAAGCCCCGAAGTACGGCCAGGTGCTCAACCGCGTCGCCTCGACCGACGGGGTCAACTGGGGCACCAAGCAGCTCACCCTTGCCATCGGGCCGTCCCGGGTGCGGCCCGGGATGCCGATCATCCGCAGGCTGCCCGACGGCCGGTACTGGTTCGGCTACGAGATCTGCAACTACCGCGACCGCTACTGCGATCCGTATTACAAAATCTCCGCCGACGGCGCGAACTGGGGCGATCCGGCCGACCCCGGAACCAGGGTCGGCACCGCGAACGGCAACTACTTCCAGCACGCCCAGACCACCGCGCTGTTCCCCGGCGGCCCGAACGGCGTGCGGCTGGTGATGGTCGGCCAGATCTACACGAACGCCGACGGGGACCCGCTGTCCGGCAACGGCCAGACCCTGCTGGCCAACGACAACTTCGGGGCCGGAAACTGGTACGAACTCCCCGCCCCGGTCCACATCAGCGGCATCTACAACAACTACTGCCCCAATTATTCGTCCGCGATCCTGCCGGTCGACGGCGGGAAGAACGTGCTGGAGATCGCCACCCAGTACGCGAACGGCTGCCAGGCGTATTTCGGCAAGGGCCCCGCGTTCTGAATTGGAGGGAAGCCCCGGACGGCCGCCGCGCTCACTCGGTACGGTGAACCGAACCACCGCACGTGAGGAGGGGCTGTGAAGGGCATCGTGCTCGCCGGAGGCAGCGGAACCCGTCTGCATCCGATTACGCAGGCCGTGTCGAAGCAGCTGCTGCCGGTCTACGACAAACCGATGATCTACTACCCGATCTCGGTGCTGATGCTGGCCGGGATCCGGGAGATCCTGATCATCTCGACGCCGTCGGACCTGCCGAACTTCCGCCGCCTGCTCGGCGACGGCAGCCAGTTCGGGCTCTCGTTCTCCTTCGCCGAGCAGCCGAGCCCGAACGGTCTCGCCGAGGCCTTCGTGATCGGCGCGGACTTCGTCGGCGACGATTCGGTCGCGCTGGTGCTCGGCGACAACATCTTCTACGGCCAGGGCTTCTCCACGACCCTGCGCACCGCGGCGACCGACCTCGACGGCTGCGTCTTGTTCGGCTACCAGGTGAAGGACCCCGAGCGCTACGGCGTCGGCGAGATCGACGAGAACGGCACCCTGCTGTCCATTGAGGAGAAACCGGCGAAACCGCGTTCGAACAACGCGATCACCGGGCTTTACTTCTACGACAACGAGGTCGTCGACATCTCCCGCAACCTGAAGCCTTCGGCACGCGGCGAACTGGAGATCACCGACGTCAACCTCTCCTACCTGCGCCGCGACCGCGCCAAGCTGATCGAGCTGAGCCGCGGTTTCGCGTGGCTCGACACCGGCACGCACGATTCGCTGCTGGAAGCGGGCCAGTTCGTGCAGGTGCTGGAGCACCGGACCGGGGTGCGGATCGCGTGCCTGGAAGAGGTCGCGCTGAAGATGGGCTTCATCAGCGCGGACGAATGCCACGCGCTGGGCACCAAACTGGCTAAGTCCGGGTACGGCGAGTACGTGATGAACGTGGCCCTGCTCGCGGGCGCGCAAGGCTGATTCCCCGGGAGCTACGGCCAGGGGTCGTCTGAGGTGGTCGGCCACGCCAAGGCCTGGCCGACCACCGATACGGCGTCCACCGCCTTCGCGACGGAGCGCTCATCGTGGGTAGCAGTCTTTGAGCCGGAGACGGCCGAGTTCTCCTGATTTCGGCCTAGCTATCCCTCCGGACCAAGTCTTGAAGTTCTTCCACGGTGAGCCACGGCTTGGTCCGATGGATCATCCGGTGGCAGTTCGAGCAGAGCACGGCCAGGTGCTTCAGTTCGGTCTTGGTTGGCCCAGATTCGCTTAACGGCGTCCGGTGGTGGCATTCGGCGAAGTTCCTGCCTCGCGTGCCGTAAGTCTTCTCGAAGTCGAAATCGCACGCTTCGCACGCCACCCGCCCATGCTCTTTCCGGGCCTGGTCGATCTTCTTCTTGCGCAGCTTCGGATCCCGTTCCCGGATCAGATGTACCCGCGCGAGTATCCCGCCTTCCTCAGCCGACAGGTCGCCGTCGAGGTCCAGGTCCGGCTGAGCCGGGTGGTGCACCTCCGGGTAAAGCTCCACGGCCTCGGTGATCGCCTTCGCCCGTGCCAGCATGCCGGGCTCGTCGGAAAGGAAATCGCTGATGACGTCGATGTCGACCTTGCCGCCCTTGGTTTGGCCTCCCTTGTAGCCCGGACGGCGGGTGGTCAGGTCGACGGTCTTCCGTGCGACGCCGTTCGGATTCCGGAACGTCTCTGCCCGGACCTCTGGCGGGTAGAACGGGAGACGTTGCAGCAGCTTGGACAGCTCGACCACCTTCGCGTCGTCTGCTCGCAACTCTCGCCAGCCGTTTTCCACCACGAGCGCGCACGCGAGGGTCGCCTCGTCCCTCGTCCAGTTCGGATTGCGTTTCCCCGCCGCCATGAAAACACCGTAGCGCGCACCACCGACAAAACCACGGAGCGAGGCAAGGGCCCTGCCTTCCCGAGCGGGGAAGGCAGGGCCCTTGCCTCAACCACGGATCAAGCCGCCTGCCGGACCTCCGAAGAAGCCGGGGTCAGCGCCAGCTCCAGCACCTCCCGCACGTTGGCCACCGCGTGCACTTCCAGCTGCGACAGCACTTCCGCGGGCACGTCGTCCAGATCCGGCTCGTTCCGCTGCGGGATGATCACCGTCTTCATCCCCGCTCGGTGCGCGGCGAGCAGCTTCTGCTTCACCCCGCCGATCGGCAGGACCCGGCCGGTCAGCGAAACCTCCCCGGTCATCGCCACGTCCGCCCGGACCACCCGGCCCGACAGCAGCGACGCCAGCGCCGTCGTCATCGTGATGCCCGCCGACGGACCGTCCTTCGGCACCGCGCCCGCCGGGACGTGCACGTGGATTCCCCGCTCCCGCAGGTCTCCCACCGGCAGTTCCAGCTCCGCACCGTGCGAACGCAGGTACGACAGCGCGATCTGCACCGACTCCTTCATCACGTCACCCAGCTGCCCGGTCAGCTGCAGGCCCGAAGCCCCGCTCTCCGGATCGGCGAGCGACGCCTCGATGTACAGCACGTCTCCGCCCGCACCGGTGACTGCCAAACCCGTTGCCACGCCTGGCAAAGACGTCCGCTGGGTGGCCGTCGGCAGCGAGGATTCCGGCACGTGCCGCGGCCGGCCGAGGTAGGTCTCCAGGTCCTCAGCGGACACCGACAGCGGCAGCGAGACCGAACCCAGCGCCACCTTCGTAGCGATCTTCCGCAGCACCTTCGCGATCGTCCGGTTCGCGTCGCGCACCCCGGCCTCGCGGGTGTACTCGGCCGCGATCCGGCTGAACGCGTCGTCGGTCAGCACCACGTCGCCGGACGCCAGACCGGCCCGCTCAAGTTCGCGGGGCAGCAGGTGATCCCGCGCGATGGTGACCTTCTCGTGTTCGGTGTAGCCGTCCAGCGTCACCAGTTCCATCCGGTCCAGCAGCGGGCCGGGGATGGTCTCCAGCGCGTTGGCCGTGGCCAGGAAGACCACATCGGACAGATCCAGCTCGACCTCGAGGTAGTGGTCGCGGAACGTGTGGTTCTGTTCCGGGTCCAGCACTTCGAGCAGCGCGGCCGTCGGGTCGCCGCGGTAGTCGGCGCCGACCTTGTCGATCTCGTCGAGCAGCACGACCGGGTTCATCGAGCCGGCTTCCTTGATGGCTCGCACGATCCGGCCCGGCAGCGCGCCGACGTACGTCCGCCGGTGGCCGCGGATCTCCGCCTCGTCCCGGATGCCGCCCAGCGCGACGCGCACGAACTTCCGTCCCATCGCCTTCGCGACGGACTCGCCCAGCGAGGTCTTGCCGACCCCGGGAGGACCGGCGAGCGCCAGCACGGCACCGGAACGCCGTCCGCCGACCGGGCCGAGACCCGATTCCGCGCGGTGCTTGCGCACGGCCAAGTACTCGATGATCCGTTCCTTGACGTCGTCCAGGCCCGCGTGGTCCGCGTCGAGCACGGCCCGCGCGGCGGCGATGTCGTAGACGTCCTCGGTCCGCTCGTTCCACGGCAGCTCCAGCACCGTGTCGAGCCAGGTCCGGATCCAGCCGCCTTCGGGCGACTGCTCGGACGTCCGCTCCAGCTTGTCGACCTCGGCCAGCGCGGCCTTGCGCACGTCTTCTGGCAGGTCAGCGGCCTCGACCCGGGCGCGGTAGTCGTCGTCTGCCGCGGTGCCGTCGAGTTCGCCCAGCTCCTTGCGGATCGCTTCGAGCTGACGGCGCAGCAGGAATTCCTTCTGCTGCTTCTCCATCCCGTCGGCGACGTCCTTGCGGATGGTCTCGGTGACCTCCAGTTCGGCCAGGTACTCCCGGCTCCACTCGAGGGCCTTCTCCAGCCGGACGCTGACGTCGAGCGCGCTCAGCAGCTCCAGCTTCTGGTCCGTGGACAGGTACGGCGCGTTGCCGGCCAGGTCGGCGATCGCGGACGGCTCCTCGACCTGCTGGACGGCGTCGATCATCTGCCAGCCGCCGCGTTGCTGCAGCACGGAGATGACCACGGCCTTGTACTCCGCGGCGAGCTGCACGGTCCGGTCGTCGGAAGTCTCTTCGGCGGTGTCGGCGTGCACCCAGCGGGCCGCGCCGGGACCGTCGGCGATCCGGCCGACGACGGCGCGCGCGGTGCCGCGCAGCAGCACGGCGGACTTGCCGCCGGGAACGCGGCCGATCCGTTCCACGGTCGCGACGGTGCCCAGTTCGGCGTACTCGCCGTGCACGCGGGGGACGATCAGGACTTCGGCCTTGCTCGCCCCGCCGGAGCGGATCCCGGGGAACGACGCCGTCGCGGGGGTCTTGGCTTGTGCGGACTCCACTGCGGCCCGGGTCTCTGCGTCGCCGAGGTCGAGCGGGACCACCATGCCCGGCAGCACGACGTCGTCATCGAGCGGGAGGACGGGCAGGAGGCGGGGGTCGGACATGTGCACTCCTCGAATAGTTGAGTCTGCTGTGCTCAACTCTCCGAGGGGTGGGTTTGTTTCCAGCGGAGTGTTCGCTGGGAGAGAAGTCAGGGCTTGACCGCGACGGCGCCCCAGGCGAACGGCCGGACCTCCGCGGCGAACTCCGAAACCGGCTCGTCCGGCCGCCAGTCCGGCAGCGCGCTCATCCCCGGTTCCACCAGCGGCCAGCCGCCGAACCACGGCCGGATCTCGTCGTCCGAGCGCAGGTACGCCGGGTTCGACGTGTCCTTGTACGCGTCCACGAACCGGCGGACCTCGGCGGCCCGCTCCGGCGGCGCGTCGTCCCGGCAGGTCGCGTGCGTCACGGCCAGCCACGAACCGGGCGCGAGCCGGTCGCGGTAGGTCGCGACCAGCTCGTCCGGCCGGTCGCCGGGGCCGAGGAAGTGCAGCACGGTGATCATCAGCAGGCAGACCGGCTGCGACCAGTCGATCAGCCGCTCGGTCACCTCGTCGGCGAAGATCGCGTCCGGATCGCGGATGTCGCGTTCCACGATCCCGGCCCATTCGGTCGCGTCCTCGTCTTCGAGGATCACTCGCGAATGCGCCGCCGCCACCGGTTCGTAGTCGACGTACACGACCGTCGCGGGCAGCCGCTCGCGCACGATCTCGTGCACGTTGCCCGCCGTCGGCACGCCCGAGCCGAGGTCGAGGAACTGGCGGATCCCGGCGTCCAGCGCGGCCCGGACGACCCGGTTCATGAACGCCCGGTTCTCCCGCGACATCGGCCGGATCAGCGGCCACACCTTCTCGACGCGACGGCCGAATTCCCGGTCCACCGCCCAGTTCTGGGTGCCGCCGAGGTACCAGTCGTAGATCCGCGCTGCGGACGGCTTGTCGACGTCGACGCCCTTCGGCGCGTCCGGCGCGGTCATGGCTTGCGGGCCACGGCGCACCAGGCGAACGGCCGCGCCTCCGCCTCGACCGCGTTCAGCTCGCGCTCCGGCCGCCAGTCCGGCAGGTGCGTCATCCCCGGCTCCAGCAGCGGCCAGCCGCCGAAGAACGGTTCGATCTCCTCACGGTCGCGCAGCCACATCGGATTGCTCGTCTTGCGGTACTGCTCGACGAACCAGCGCAGCCCCTCCAGCGCGGGCCCGCTGCCGTCGCCCTCGCTCATCTGCGAGATCGCCAGCCAGCTGCCGGGAACGAGCTTGTCGCGGTAGGCGCGCACGATGGCGTCCGGATCGTCGTCCGGGCCGACGAAGTGCAGCACCGCCATCAGCATCACGCACACCGGCTTGCTGAAGTCGATCAGCTCGCGGGTGCGCGGGTCGTTCAGCACGGCACGGGGATCGCGCAGGTCGGCCTGCACGATGCCGGCCCAGTCGGTGGCCGCCTCGTCCTCGAGGATCAGCGTCGCGTGCGCCACGGCGACCGGTTCGTAGTCGACGTAGACCACGGTGGCCTGATCGTCCTCGCCGAGCGCGGCCTCGACCACCTCGTGCACGTTGCCCGCGGTCGGCACGCCGGAGCCGAGGTCGAGGAACTGCCGGATGCCGTCGTCCAGCGCGGCGCGCACCACGCGGTTCATGAACTCGCGGTTCTGCTTCGCGCCGGGCCGCGCGAGCGACCACATCTTCTCGATCCTGCGGCCGAACTCCCGGTCCACCGCCCAGTTCTGCTTGCCGCCCAGGTACCAGTCGTAGACCCGCGCGGCCGAGGGTTTCTCGACGTCGACGCCTTCCGGCGCTTTCGGTGCGGCGTCGGGTTTTTCGGTCACTGGGACTCCCCTCGGATGGCCTGGCAAGCGCCAGACTAGCGAGCGCGCACCGCGGGCCGTCGCTGCCAGCCGGTCCACAGCGGCCGATAGCCCTGCGCGTACCAGAACGGCGTCGACCGCGGATTCGCCACGGCGTGGTGCAGCAGCACGACATCCGCGCCTGCCTCGTCGAAAACCTGGTGCGCGTGCGCGGCCAGCGCGGTGCCGACACCGGACGACCGAGCCGTCTCGGAAACCGCCAGCGACGACAGATAACCCACGCGAGAAGCGGCCACGCGGTGCCGGATCCAGCCAGTCTCGTCGGGCATCTGCAGCACGACCATGCCGAGCGGCTGGCCGTACAGCTCCGCGATCCACACCTGCGGTTCGGGCCGTTCGAGGTGGTGCAGCAGCTCCTTGGTGATCAGCTCCTCGACGCCGGGGCGGAGCGTGATCCGGCCGAACTGCGCGTCGTACCGCTGCAGTTCGAGCTGCAGCGCGACCGCGGTGGAGAGGTCGTCCGTCGTCGCGTGCCGGATGCAGACGCCCGGCGTCGCGGCCGGGCCGGCGGCCATCCGCTGTGCCGGGCGGACCGCGAGCACGCCCACCGGAGCGAAGCCGTGCCGGAGGAGTTCGGTGGCCCCGGCGGTGTCGCGGCTGGGCCGGGAGAGCACCGCGGCGCACTCCGTATCCCCCACTCGGGCGAGGGACCCCAGGTGTTCATCCCATCGAGTGAGCAAAGCGTCGAGTCCGGCGGCCGGATCGGGCCCGGCGAGCTGAACCTCCAGCCGGTGCTCGACGAGTGCCCGCCACCTCGACTGAGGGCTGTCCGGGCCCAGTCCGGTACAGGTGCTCAGACCGGCCGCGGTGGTGTCGCCGACCTCGGCGGAAAGCAGGACGGAATCCCCTCCGACCTCGAAGGGGAGTGGCGCGGGAAGCAGCGCGTCCACCGTGGCGATGCGCGCCGCATGGCCGGTGGCTGTCACGTCGTTGTGCATGCCGCCATTGTCCGCCGACCGGCGCGGAAAAGACCCCCAGAACACTCCCCGGCTCGGGGGTTCCCGGGCGAACCGGGAGTTTCACTCCTTGGTCCACGCAGGTCAGCGAAGAACGCCCATTGTTAACCCTGGGGTGATCTCCTACTGTCTCGAAAGGGACGTCGGTACGCCCTACGGGGTAAGGTGGCGCCCTCGCCCACACCTGACGTCACGGACGAGCGCGACCGGGCAGCCGGGAAGGAAGGTCGGATGCCGGACAGCAACGCCCATCCCGGTACCGCGCCGGAGGCGATGGGCTCGGGAGGTGCTGGCTCCGCACCGGCCGAGGGCCGCACGGACGAGAGCCGCTTCCGCGTTTACACCTTCTTCGTCCTCGGTCTCGGCCTGCTCGCGGCCCTCGCCGTCAGCGCCTGGCTGCCGTTCCACGGTTCGGCCAAGCTCTGGTGGATCGGCCCGGTCCTCGCGGTCGCGTTCCTGCTCGCCGAACAGCTCGGCATCAACGTCGACGTCCGCAGCGGGATTTCCTGGACCATCTCATTCACCGAGATTCCGCTGGTAATCGGTTTCTTCGTCGCACCGTTCGAAGTGGTGCTCGCCGCGCATCTCGTGGCGGGCATCGGCACCCTGCTCGCCCGCAAGGTCGCCGGCCGGGTCCTCTACAACGCGGGCGCGTTCCTGCTCGAGATCACCGGCGCGTTCGCCGTCGCCGGCCTGGTGCACCTGGCCATGGGCGGCGGGCCGACCATGCCGTGGGTCGCCGCGCTCGCCGGCACGCTCACCGCGCCGCTGGTCAGCACGCTGCTCGCGCTGGCCGCCGTGCGCGTGCTGCGCCGCCGGATGCGCGTGAGCACCGCGATCCGGCTGACCGGCCGCATCCTCGTGGTCGGCTTCGTCAACGCCTCGGTCGGCCTCACCGGCTACCTCGTCATCGCGAGCACCCCGCAGGCCTGGCCGCTGGTGCTGGCGGTGTTCCTCGGTCTGACCGCGCTGTACTGGGCTTACTCCGATCTGCTTCGCGAGCAGCGGGACATGGAAGCGCTGTCCGACGTCAGCCTGATGGTCGCGCGATCCGGTCAGCAGGCCGCCGCTCGCCCGGCGAGCCGCGGCGAGGAACTGGTGGGCGGGGTCGACGTGCGCGAATGGGCCACGATCGCGGAGCGGATCAAGGACCAGCTGGCCGCCGGACGCGTCGTGCTGCGGCTGCGGCTGGAATCCGAAGACCCGATGCGCGTCGTGGTCGCGGGCAACGACCTGCCGCCCGCGGACCCGGCCAACGACGATCCGCTGCTGCGCCTGCCCGGCGCGCACGTCCGGCACTTCCGCATCACCGAGGCCAATCCGGACGTCCGCGCGGCGCTGCTGGAACGCAGCGCGCAGGAAGCGCTCGTGGTCCCGTTGCGCAGCGCGAACCAGCTGCTCGGCGTCGTCGAAGCGCACGACCGGCTCTCGCGCTGGCGCGGCTTCGGCAAGTACGACGTCCAGCTGCTCGGCACGATGGCCAGCCACCTCGCGACGTCGCTCGACAACCGGCGCCTCCTCGCCACCCTCCGCCACGACGCCTACCACGACCCGCTCACCGGGCACCTGAACCGGCCGGGTTTCCAGCAGGTCTCGCGGGATCCGCTGCGCGAATCGGCGGAGGTCGTGGTGCTGCGGATCGACCTCGACGTCTTCTCCACGGTCAGCGACGCGCTCGGCTACTCGTGGGCGGACCGGATGGTCGTCGCCGCGGGCACCCGCATCCGCGGCGCACTCGGCCCGGACGTCCCGCTCGCCCGGCTCGAAGGCGCGTCCTTCGCCGCGCTGCTCGTCGACTGCACGATCGAAGACGCGCATCGCGCGGCCGAACGGCTGCGGGTCCAGCTCTCCGAGCCGTATCCGGTGGACCGGCTTTCGGTCGAGGCCAACGCGATGATCGGCTACGCCAGCTCGGCGGACGACGCGGGCGAGGTCGACGTCGACGGCCTGCTGCAACGCGCCGACGTCGCCGTCCGCGCCACCCGCGGCGGCGAGGAAGTGCGCGGCTACGTGCCGAGCATGGGCCAGATCTTCCTGCGCCGGTTCCAGATGGTCACGCAGTTCCGGCAGTCGCTCGAGGACGGCCACGTCTCAGTGCATTACCAGCCGAAGGTGACCCTGCCGAACCGGCAGGTCCAAGGCGTCGAGGCACTCGTGCGCTGGGTGCACCCGGAGTTCGGCAGGCTCGGCCCGGACGAGTTCGTGCCCGCGATCGAAGCGGCCGGCCTGATCGGCGTCCTGACGTCGTTCGTGCTGGAGGAATCGCTGAAGCGCGTCCGCAAGTGGCTCGACGAGGGCCTGCGGATCTCCGCGGCGGTGAACCTGTCGGTGCGCAACCTGTCCGACGACGACTTCCCGGCGAAGGTCCAGCGCGAACTGGAACGCTTCGACGTGCCGCCGGAGCTGCTGACGTTCGAGCTGACCGAGTCCGGCGTGATGTCCGACCCGCAGAAGGCGCTGCCGATCCTGCGCGAACTGCATTCGCTGGGCATCGTGCTGGCGGTGGACGACTTCGGCACCGGCTACTCGTCGCTCGCGTACCTGCGCCAGCTGCCGGTGGACCAGGTCAAGATCGACAAGAGCTTCGTCCTCGGCATGGGAACGGATCTCGGCGACCTGGCCGTGGTGCGGTCGATCGTCGAGCTTGGCCACTCGCTGGGCCTGACGGTGGTGGCCGAAGGCGTCGAGGAGGACGTGGCGCGCGATCAGCTCGAGGCGATGGGATGTGACGTCGCACAGGGCTATCTGATCTCGCGGCCGCTGCCGGAGGACCGTCTGGAGGCTTGGCTGCAGGCCCGCACGGCCCGCTCGCCGGGGCGGCACTCGGAGACCGTGCTGACCCTGCTGACCTGAGGTTTTGCGGTTAACCGACCCCGGTTGCACGGGTAGCTCGGACGGGTTGCTAATCTTTCCAAGTCCTCGCGAGAGGCAAGGCCCCTTTAGCTCAGTCGGCAGAGCGTCTCCATGGTAAGGAGAAGGTCTACGGTTCGATTCCGTAAAGGGGCTCTCGACCTCTAGCCGCGTCACCTAGCCGTGTCGCGGCTTGGGTCATGTAAGGGCGGTGTAGCTCAGTTGGCAGAGCAAGCGGCTCATAATCGCTGTGTCGCCGGTTCAAGTCCGGCCACCGCTACGCGGTAACGACGGGGCTGGCCCCCGGATCTGAGAGAGAAGGAAACGCTGTGGCTGCCACCGACGTGCGACCCAAGATCACGCTGGCGTGCGAGGAGTGCAAGCACCGCAACTACATCACCAAGAAGAACCGGCGCAACAACCCGGATCGCCTTGAGATGAAGAAGTTCTGCCCGAACTGCGGTACGCACCGGACTCACAAAGAGACCCGCTGACGCAGGCGGTCTTTTCCAGCTTCGAAAAGCCGTCCCGGCATCGCGCCGGGGCGGCTTTTCGCCGTTCTACTGGCCAGTTCTGGCACCCACGCGGGACGACGCCGGGGTTCGGTTAGCCTCTTCGCGTGCCTTTGGACCAGTCGTTCACCGGGCGGGAGTACCCGTCGGACAGCAAGTACTTCGTGAGCCGGGAGAAGATCCGCGAGTTCGCCGACGCGATCGGCGACCCCAACCCGGTCTACCGGGACCCGGAGGCGGCCCGCGCGGCCGGCCACCCGGACGTGCTCGCGCCGCCCACCTTCCTCACCATCCTCAACCTGCCGAAGATCAACGGCATCGTGTCCGACCCCGCGCTCGGCCTCGACTACTCCCGGATGGTCCACGGCGACCAGGGCTTCCGCTACGAACGCCCGGTGCACGCGGGCGACGAGCTGGAAATCTCGGCCACGATCGAGGCGATCATGGCGCGGGCGGGCAACGACTTCATCAACCTCCGCGCGGAAATCACCGACGCGGACGGCAAACTCGTGTGCACGACGCGGGCGCAGCTCGTGGTGCGGGGGGCGGAAGCGTGAACATCGGCGACGAACTGCCTCCGCTGGAGGTCCGCATCACCCGCGAGCAGCTGGTCCGCTACGCCGGAGCCTCGCTCGACTTCAACCCGATCCACTGGAACGAGCACTTCGCCACCAAGGTCGGCCTCCCGGACGTGATCGCGCACGGCATGCTCACCATGGCGCTGTCCGGCCGCATCGTCACCGACTGGCTCGGCGACCCGGCCCGCCTCGTGGACTTCAGCACGCGCTTCACCCGCCCGGTCGTGGTGCCCGACAACGACGAGGGCGCACTGGTCGAGGTCACCGGCAAGGTCGGAGCCATGACCGACGAGGGGCTCGCCCGGATCGATCTGACGGTCAAGTTCGAAGGCAAGACCGTACTGGGCAAACCGCAGGCCCTCGTCCGCCCCTGACCTCGGGTTCGGCCGGGCTCGGTTAGCGCCCAGCCCGGCCAGGGGCGCCCTGCTCCGCGCTGACGACACGTGCCTCGCCCAGCCTGCGCGGCCGCGATTCGACGCGGCTTGCCCTAAGCCCGCTCCGGCTTGCCTGGGCCTGCTCCGGCCCGCTCCTCCTCGGCTTGATCTGCCGCGCCAGCCTGATCTGGGATCCGCCCCCAGCCTGCCCCGCCCGGGTCCGGTCGGGCTTGGCCTGATCTCGCCAGGTCTGGCTTGGCCCGCTCAACCGCACGGCTTGGTCGATCCGGGCTGGCTAGCCGATCCCGGTCACCGACCGCCCCAACGCCACGTTGGGCGCATGCCACCACCTCGGGCCGCGTCAGTGCACCCCGAGAACCGACTCCACCACCTCGGCCATCCCGGCCTCGCCCCGCGCGTTCGGGTGCAGGGTCGCGGCCGAGGACGTCGGGACCAAGCCCTCCACCCACTTGGTATCCGAATTCGCGCACACGTCGTGCCCCTTGCTCGGCACGGCCGTGTCAGCGAACCCGGAGTCGTGGGATTTGGCCTGATCGGCAAGGGCGTCGTTGAGCTTGTCGAGCGCGCCCCGCAGATACGCGACGTCGCCGGCCCCCAACGGCAGCACCGGCCAGCACCCGTCCCCGTCCGGAAGGACCGTCGGATAACCGACGACCACCACTCGCGCCTTCGGGGCCTTCTGGTGGATCTGGTCCAGCGCCGTGCCGACCTTCTTCGCGGTCGCGCTGATGCGGTCGGCCAGCTCGTCCTTGCCGCCCGCGGTGAGCCGGTCCTTGCAGGGCGAGGCGTTCTGGTGGGCGGTCACGCAGGTCTGTGCCAGCGAGATGAATCCCACATCATTGCCGCCGATGCCCAAGGTGACCAGCGTCGTGTCCGCGGTGACCGAGTCGAACTGCGGCGGGTTCGAGCCGCTGCGCGTCGACTGGGTTTCGGTCAGGTCGTCGGTGGTCGCGCCGCTGCAGCTGACGTCCACGAACTTCGCGGGCTTCAGCTTCGCCGACACCAGGTGCGGATAGTTGTTGTCCGACCGCGCGCACCCAGCCGGTGCGCCCGCCTGTTTCCCGGTGCGCGGCGCGGACGTGTACGAGTCGCCGAGGGCCACGTACCGGCCGCTGCCGCCGCCGGTGTCCGCGCCGGACGGCGGTGCGGCCGACGAGTCGTGCTTCGCCTTGTAGTAGCCGACGGCCAGCAGCGCCCCCACGACAACGAGGACGAGCAACCCGCATCCACCGCTCTTCTTAGCCCCCACTCGACCGTTCTACCGGTCCGGCCCGCCGACGACGACCCGCTTACGGGTGATCACGCGAAGACAGCGGCATGCAGCTCGCCGGCCAGTTCCAGTGCGTGCGGCACGGTTTCGGCCACGTAGTGCAGATCGACCAGCGCTTCGGTGATGCCGTCGGCCTCGGCTGCCTTCAACCGGGCCGCGACGTCCTCGACGGTCGCCGTCGACGAACCCGGCGTCGGGTTGAGCCGCAGCACCCGGCGCAGCGTCGAGGGGTCTCGCCCGGCCTTCTCGGCGGACTCGACGACCACCGCCCACTTGTCGCGCAGCATCGGAGCCGGGAGCCCGGCGGGCAGCCAGCCGTCCGCGATCCGGCCGACGCGCCGCAGCGCCGCGTCCGACGCTCCGCCCAGCAGCACTGGCGGGCCAGGCTGCTGCATCGGGCGCAGGCCGATCAGCGAGTCCGGGATGTCCCAGCGCTCGCTTCGGTGCCCGGCCGGGTCGGCGGTCCACAGCGTCCGCAGCACCTCGACCAGCTCGGCCAGCCGCGCGCCGCGGTGCTCCCACGGCACGCCGGCGGCGATGTACTCGTCGCGGAGCCAGCTGAGCCCGAGGCCGACGTCGAGCCTGCCGCCGGACAGCAGGTCCAGCGACGTGAGCGAACGAGCCAGCAGCACCGGCGAGTAGAGCGGGCCGTTGAGCGTGCTCGACCCCAGCCGCGCGGTCTCGGTCGAGTTCGCGGCGATGGTGAGCGCCAGCAGCGGATCGACGAAGCGGACGAACTCCGGCGGATACGGCCGTTCGGGTGTTCCGGAGGCCGGGTAGTAGGTCTGCGGGGAGACCGGGGTCAGCACCCGGTCGCCGACCCAGAGCGAAGCGAAGCCGATGCGCTCCGCCTCGGCGGCGAATCCGGCGATGGCGGAAGGGTCGGCCAGCTTGCCGTATTGCGGCAGCGCGAGCCCCAGTCGTAACGCAGTCACCACAACTCCTTGATCAAGAATTTCGCTTGCCAGTCAACGAAGATCATCTTCCGCTGCGCGAAGCTTGGTGGCCTGGAAGGGAAAACCACGACGGCGGCGAAGGCTTCGCTTGCCGGGCAACGCATCCGAACGGCGCGAAATCGCCGTCGCCGCGGGGCTCCGGCCAGCCCGTTGACGGTTCGGCGATTAATCGGATTACGGTGCACTGGCCCATCGTGGCACGATCGGGTGATCTTCGCCGAGGGGTTCCGGACAGTGCCCGAAGGGTCCGGATCGACCGCCGCGGCGCCGTCGAGGGGGCTGGGTTGCAAGGCGACATCCGGCTTGCCGTAGACTTCGGAACTCGGAACGCACTACGGTCATCCCCGCCGGATGGTGGGGATGATGGAATGCGTCCTCCGGAGCCAGGGTGACCGGGCTCCACAGGGGTGTAGCTCAATTGGCAGAGCAGCGGTCTCCAAAACCGCAGGTTGCAGGTTCAAGTCCTGTCACCCCTGCGTACGGGAACTGGTGGAGCGGAGGAGTGGTCGTGAGCGACAGCGACGCCAGCGGCGAGCACGAGCAGGACGATTCGGGCAAGCAGCCCGGAGTCGAATCCCGCCCGGTGTCCGCCGCGGCTCGGCGCGAACGCCGCGCTTCCGCTCGGCCGGCAGGCAAGTCCGAGGCACGGCCGGGCTCGACCCGTCCGTCCGGCAAGGCGGGCGACAAGGTCGCGAAGCCCGCCGACGCCAAGGGCGCGCCCACCCCCAAACGGGACCGGAAGGCGAAGAAGGCCTCGGTGTTCGCCCGGTTCACGCGGTTCATCCGCGAGGTCTGGGCCGAACTGCGCAAGGTCATCTGGCCCAACCGCAAGCAGATGGTCACCTACACCGCGGTCGTGCTGGTGTTCGTGGTGTTCATGGTGGCCCTCGTGAGCGGTCTCGACCTCGGCTTCAAGGAGCTGATCGGGCTGGTCTTCGGCTGACGCCCGACGGGCGCGCCACCGCGCTGGCCGGGCCCCGGTCCGGCCCGGCAAGCGATCAACTGAGAGGACGGAACGTGACCTCCGACAACGGCACCGAAGCCGGTCGCGACCTGACCGAGCTTTCCGACGAGCAGGTGCAGACGGCACCCGGCGACGAGGAGTCCGCCGAGTCCGTCGAGGTGCCCGTCGCCGAGGACGAGGTCGCCGCCGAAGAAGCCGCCGCCGACGCTGACGAAGCGGACGACGACGCCGAGGTGACCGAGCCCGCCCCCGAGGCGGACGACCCGGTCGCCGCGCTGCGCGCCGAACTCAAGGCCGCGCCCGGCGAGTGGTACGTCGTGCACTCGTACGCCGGTTACGAGAACAAGGTCAAGACCAACCTCGAAACGCGTACCCAGACCCTGGACGTCGAGGACTACATCTTCCAGATCGAGGTCCCGACCGAAGAGGTCACCGAGATCAAGAACGGCCAGCGCAAGCAGGTGCAGCGCAAGGTGCTGCCCGGCTACATCCTGGTCCGGATGGACCTCAACGACCAGTCGTGGAGCGCGGTGCGCAACACCCCCGGCGTCACCGGGTTCGTGGGAGCCACCTCGCGGCCGTCGCCGCTGACCGTGGACGAGGTGCTGAAGTTCCTCGCGCCGCAGGTCGAGAAGGAAGCCCCGGCCAAGGCGGCCAAGAGCGGCGAGTCCGCCGCGGCCGCGTCGTCCGGCGCGCCCGCCGTCGAGGTCGACTTCGAGGTCGGCGAGTCGGTCACCGTCATGGACGGCCCGTTCGCCACGCTGCCCGCCACGATCTCCGAGGTCAACGTCGACGGGCAGAAGCTGAAGGTCCTGGTGTCGATCTTCGGCCGGGAGACCCCGGTCGAGCTTTCGTTCAGCCAGGTCTCCAAGATCTGACGGCCGGGCCATCCCGGTCGGCAGTCCCCGCGTACTGGCAGGTGTGCGGGGGACTCACGTCAGTTAAGAAGGACACAAGGTAATGCCACCCAAGAAGAAGAAGCTTGCGGCGATCATCAAGCTGCAGATCAAGGCGGGTGCGGCCAACCCCGCGCCGCCGGTCGGCCCGGCGCTGGGTCAGCACGGCGTCAACATCATGGAGTTCTGCAAGGCCTACAACGCCGCGACCGAATCGCAGCGCGGGGACGTCGTCCCGGTCGAGATCTCCGTCTACGAAGACCGGTCGTTCGACTTCAAGCTGAAGACGCCGCCGGCCGCCAAGCTGCTGCTCAAGGCCGCGGGCGTGGAGAAGGGCTCCGGCGAGCCGCACAAGACCAAGGTCGCCAAGGTCACCTGGGACCAGGTCCGCGAGATCGCGAAGACCAAGGAGACCGACCTCAACGCGCACGACATCGACCAGGCCGCGAAGATCATCGCCGGTACTGCCCGCTCCATGGGCATCACGGTCGAGGGCTGAGTTTTCTAAGCAACCCGTGGGAGAGCCCGCGTGCTGGCTCGCCACCACACTGATCCACTGATTTGAGGACAGAAGCATGACCAAGCACAGCAAGGCCTACCGCCAGGCCGCGGAGCTGATCGACAAGGCGCGGCTGTACGCGCCGCTCGAGGCCGTGAAGCTGGCGAAGGAGACCTCCAAGACGAAGATGGACGCGACCGTCGAGGTCGCGATGCGTCTCGGGGTCGACCCGCGCAAGGCCGACCAGATGGTCCGCGGCACCGTGAACCTGCCGCACGGCACCGGTAAGACCGCTCGCGTCATCGTTTTCGCCGTCGGCGACAAGGCCGCCGAGGCCGAAGCCGCTGGCGCGGACGCGGTCGGCACCGACGAACTGATCGAGCGCATCCAGGGTGGCTGGCTCGACTTCGACGCCGCGATCGCGACGCCGGACCAGATGGCCAAGGTGGGCCGCATCGCCCGCATCCTCGGCCCGCGCGGCCTCATGCCGAACCCGAAGACCGGCACGGTGACCCCCGCGGTCGAGAAGGCCGTGAAGGACATCAAGGGCGGCAAGATCAACTTCCGCGTCGACAAGCAGGCGAACCTGCACCTGGTGATCGGCAAGGCGTCGTTCGACACCGAGAAGCTGGTGGAGAACTACGCGGCCGCGCTGGACGAGATCCTGCGCGCCAAGCCGTCGTCGGCGAAGGGCCGCTACGTCAAGAAGGTCACCTTCACCACGACGATGGGCCCGGGCATCCCGGTCGACCCGGCGCGGACCCGCAACCTCCTTTCCGAGGAAGCGGCGGTCTGAGTCGCACATCACGCGAAAGGGTGGTCACGCTTCGTGCGTGACCACCCTTTTTCGTGTCTCATGGACGTATGCCAACGACGTTCATCGCCCCCGACGGGCTCCAGCTGAGCTACACGGTCTGGGAGGGCGACGGACGGCACCGGCGGCCCGTCGTGCTGCACCACGGTTTCGCCGCCGATTCCCAGGTGAACTGGGTCAACCCCGGGGTCGTGGACGCGCTGGTCAAGGCCGGGTTCACGGTCATCGCGCTGGACGCGCGCGGGCACGGCGAGTCGGAGAAGCCGCACGACCCGGCGGCCTACGGCGAGGACATCATGGCGGCCGACCTGACGGCGCTGTTCGACGAGCTTGGCCTGGACGAGGTGTGCCTCGCGGGCTATTCGATGGGCGCGATCGTGTCGCTGCTGGTGGCTACGCGTGACCGCCGGGTCCGCTGCCTGGCGGTCGGCGGGGTCGGCGCGGGAATCGTGGACTTCGGCGGGGTGGACGCGCGCGTGGTCAACCGAAGCCAGATCGCGGCGGGACTGCTGGCCGAAGACCGGTCGGAGGTGCCCTCGGCGGCGCGCCCGTTCCGCCGGCTGGCCCGCCGGGCAGGCGCGGACGTCGAAGCACTGGCCGCGGTCATGCACGCGACCCCGCACGGACCGATGCAGCTGACGAACCTGTCCGCGGCGACGCTGATCCTGGCCGGGGAATCAGACGAACTGGCAACGCAACCGGAACGCCTCGCGGCGGGCATCGCGGGCGCCCGGCTG
This sequence comes from Amycolatopsis sp. WGS_07, assembly GCF_045278895.1. Classification (NCBI taxonomy): domain Bacteria; kingdom Bacillati; phylum Actinomycetota; class Actinomycetes; order Pseudonocardiales; family Pseudonocardiaceae; genus Amycolatopsis; species Amycolatopsis sp. WGS_07. Next base: position 3,556,088 of record NZ_CP136053.1, read on the forward strand.
GTGCGGGTCCCGGGGAACCACATGGAAGCAGTGGCACACCCGGCTTTCGCGGCGGCGTTGGTGGACTTCTTCGCGTACTCGGACACGGGGGAGAGCCGGTTGCCGATCAGTTCGCCTGCCTGACGAGGGTCAGCCGGGGGTGCTGGTCGCCGTGGGTGCCGGGCATTTGTCCGGGCCCGTGGTGTGCCCGGTGATCAGCCACTGCCCTTTGTCCACTTTGGTCACCTGGAACACGCCGAGCGCCGGGCCGCCGCTCACCTTGAACGTGCAGGAGTCGATCGTCACCACCGGCGGGGAGTCGGGCCGGAGACGTAGGACGGGAGCGATTCGGCGTAGTCGTTCACGTTCTTCACTTGTGCGTGAAGCTTCTCCACCGCGACCTTGCAGTCCGGCTGACCGGTGGTGTCCTTGGCGAATTTGTCCTGGACGTCCTCGCGGAACCGGCCGCAGGCGTCGTCGACCCGGCCCTGGGCGATGTTGTGGTAGACGAACCGCACTGCCTCGTTCGGATTGGTCGAGAAGATGTGGTTCGTGTGATAGGTCCCGCCGCCCTCGGCCGCGATCTGGGCTGAGGTTTTGCCGTCGTCGCTGGGGAAAATCTGGTGGTACCCCCAGTTGATCAGGATCCCGAGAATCACCAGCGCGATTACCCAGCCCAGGATCTTCCCGCCCAGGCGCTTCACCCATCGCGGCACCGGGCGGCGGTTGCGCGGCGGTTCCTCGTACGGGGTCACTGCGCCCGGCTGGTTCGGCGGGGCTGGCGGCTGCCCACCGGCGAGAGGCTGACGGTTGCCTGCCGGGACCAGGCCAGCATCCGGTTGCGGGGCTGGTTCGGTGCCCTGCTGGGACTGGGTGAAGCGCAGGTACTCCTGGAACCGCTGGAATTCCTGGAACTGGCGCAGCTGCTCGGGATCCAGCTGCGGTTCGGCCGGTTGCGCGGGCGGCCGCGGGGCGACCTCGGCCCCACCCGGCTGCGGAAGGGCGGGAGGCTGCTGTGCCGAGGATCCACCTGAGCCAGGAGCGGTCGAACCGGGAGAGGGGGTTTCTTCCGGCTTTCCGTGATCACGCTGTTCCGCCACGTCACCAATGATGCCCGCTCGACCGCGATTTCCCGAGACTGCCCCGGTTCTCGCAGCTCAGCGAGGGGCGCCGGAAAACCCCGGGAACCCCTGCCGTATGCTGGTCGACGGTTCTACCAAAGACCGCTGGTTCTCTCCGGATCTCCGGGGAGCGAAGGTTCCGCAGTACGGCGGACGGCCCGCGCAGGAGGAACGAGGCTCTTACCCGGCCGAAAGGCTGGGCAACGCCCCGCGTCTTGCTGCGCGTGGGCGTTTTTGTCGTTCGGGGGCGCCTCCGTCCAGGCCAGTGGTGACACTAGCCAAGAGAGGAGGCGACCATGGCGAAGCCCGACAAGGTGGCGGCCGTCGCCGAGATCGCGGAGAGCTTCCGCAGCAGCTCGGCCACCGTCGTTACCCAGTACACCGGCCTCTCCGTGACTCAGCTGTCCCAGCTGCGCCGCGCTCTCGGCACCAGTGCCAAGTACCGGGTCGCGAAGAACACCCTCGTCAAGCGTGCCGCCGAGGACGCTGGCCTCGAGGGGATCGAGGACCTGTTCGTCGGCCCGACCGCGATCGCCTTCGTGCAGGGCGAGGCAGTCGACGCCGCGAAGGCCCTTCGCGACTTCGCGAAGGAAAACAACGCGCTTGTCATCAAGGGCGGCTACATGGACGGCAAGTCGCTGTCCGTGGACGAGATCTCCAAGATCGCTGATCTCGACAGCCGCGAGGTGCTGCTTTCCAAGGCGGCGGGCGCGTTCAAGGCGAAGCTTTCCCAGGCCGCCGCGCTGTTCCAGGCACCGGCGTCCCAGGTTGCCCGCCTGGCTGCCGCGCTGGAGGAGAAGCAGCGCAACGCCACCGGTACCGAAGCAGCCGAAGCACCCGCCGAGAGCTGAACCACCCCACCCCGAACGTCTCGTTCGTTTTTCTGAGAGGAAGCCATCATGGCGAAGCTGAGCACCGCCGAGCTGATCGACGCTTTCAAGGAGCTGACCCTTCTTGAGCTGTCCGAGTTCGTGAAGGAATTCGAAGAGGTCTTCGACGTCACCGCCGCCGCCCCGGCCGCCGTCGTGGCCGCCGCCCCGGGTGCCGCCGCCGGTGGCGCCGAGGCCGCTGCCGAGCAGGACGAGTTCGACGTCATCCTCGACTCGGCCGGCGACAAGAAGATCCAGGTCATCAAGGTCGTCCGCGAGGTCGTCTCCGGTCTGGGCCTGAAGGAGGCCAAGGAGCTGGTCGAGGCCGCTCCGAAGGCGCTCCTGGAGAAGGTCGACAAGGAGGCCGCCGACGCCGCCAAGGAGAAGCTCGAGGCCGCCGGCGCCAAGATCACCATCAAGTGATCCCGGGCGCGCAAGCGCCTGCTGCACCACCTCGAAAGGGGCGGGCATCCGATCTGGGTGCCCGCCCCTTTCGCTGTTCCAGGAAAAAACTTACCGTCGCCGATCCCGGTCAGGAGCGCCCTCGTTCAGGCGAACGGCGGGGCTGCGCGGCCGTCGCGAGTCACCCCCTGTTTGCCGCGTTTCCGCCGGTTAACCCGTCAGGGTGAGCGGCGAGCGGCCATCTGGATCTGCGTCCGAACGTGACGTGCACTACCGTGCTGCCAGCGGTCGCCGTACTGGATCTCCGTCGCGTGAGGTGTGCACGGGGGCTGGCCAGAGAACAAAACTGGTGAGTAACCTGTTCGCGCTCAGCTCGTTGCACCTGGTTGAAGCGGAGTTCGCCGCGCGAGCTCCGCCGCTGCCAGCGGCGACGGGGCGGCGGTGCGCGACGACGCGGAACAGCTCCTGGAGGTGCGATGGGTGCCGAGGTGGTCATCGAAGGTCTGACGAAGTCCTTCGGAAAGCAGACCATCTGGCGGGACGTGACGCTGACCCTGCCTCCCGGCGAGGTCTCGGCGATGCTCGGCCCGTCCGGAACCGGCAAGTCCGTGTTCCTGAAGTCGATGATCGGCCTGCTCAAGCCGGACCGCGGACGCTGTGTGATCAACGGCGTCGACATCGTCACCTGCTCCGAGCACAAGCTGTACGAGATCCGGAAGCTCTTCGGCGTCCTCTTCCAGGACGGCGCGCTGTTCGGCTCGATGAACCTCTTCGACAACGTGGCCTTCCCGCTGCGGGAGCACACGAAGAAGTCCGAGACCGAGATCCGCCGGATCGTGCTCGACAAGCTCGAGATCACCGGTCTGGCCGGCGCGGACAAGAAGCTCCCCGGCGAGATCTCCGGCGGTATGCGCAAGCGCGCCGGCCTCGCCCGCGCCCTCGTGCTCGACCCGGAGATCATCCTCGTCGACGAGCCGGACTCCGGTCTCGACCCGGTCCGCACGACCTACATCTCGCAGCTCTTCCTGGACGTCAACGCCCAGATCGACGCGACGTTCCTGATCGTGTCGCACAACATCAACCTCGCCCGCACGGTGCCGGACAACCTCGGCATGCTGTTCCGCAAGGAACTCGTCATGTTCGGCCCGCGCGAGGTGCTGCTGACCAGCGACGAGCCGGTGGTCGAGCAGTTCCTCAACGGCCGCAAGCTCGGCCCGATCGGCATGTCCGAGGAGAAGGACAGCGCCCAGATGGCCCGCGAGCAGGCCGAGGCCGACGCGGGCCACGGCGACGTGCTCAACGAGGACGTGCGCGGCGTCGTGCCGCAGATGCAGGTCAGCCCGGGCGTGCCGGAGCGGGCCGGGGCCAAGCGGCGGATGGACCGCGTCATGCGGATCCTGCACACGCTCCCGCCGAACGCGCAGGAGGGGATCATCGAATCCCTGACGCCTGAGCAGCAGCGGCACTACAACGTGCGGCCCAACCCTGGTGCGTTCCACCACCGGACCGGCCCCGAGGACACCCAGCAGCTGCCGCCGGTCGCCGCACCGGGCCCGGTGCCCACCCAGCACCAGGGACAGCTGCCCGCCGACCAGGTCGCGCGCATTCCGGGCGCGGACCGCCGGTCGCCCCGGCACGGGCAGGGTGGCGCGTGACCACCAGCACGGCCAAGATCCCCGGCTACGGAATGCTGCGGGAGACCGGGAACCTGTTCGCGCTCGGCCTCGACATCGTCCGCGGCATCTTCCAGCGCCCGTTCCAGTTCCGCGAGTTCATCCAGCAGGCCTGGTTCGTCGCGAGTGTGACGATCCTGCCGACCGCGCTGGTCGCGATCCCGTTCGGCGCGGTCATCTCGCTGCAGTTCGGCGCGCTCGCCCGCCAGCTCGGCGCGCAGTCCTATACCGGTGCCGGTTCGGTGCTGGCGACCGTGCAGCAGGCCAGCCCGCTGGTCACCGCGCTGCTGGTGGCCGGCGCGGGCGGCAGCGCGGTCTGTGCTGACATCGGCGCGCGGACCATCCGCGAGGAGATCGACGCGATGGAGGTGCTGGGCGTCTCCGCGGTCCAGCGCCTGATCGTGCCCCGCACGCTCGCCATGATGCTGGTGGCGCTCCTGCTCAACGGCATGGTCAGCGTCATCGGCGTGCTCGGCGGCTACTTCTTCAACGTCGTGCTCCAGGGCGGCACCCCCGGTGCGTACCTGTCCAGCTTCTCCGCGCTCGCGCAGCTGCCCGACCTCTGGGTCGGCGAGATCAAGGCGCTGATCTTCGGCTTCATCGCCGCGGTCGTGGCGGCCTACCGCGGGCTGCACCCGAGCGGCGGCCCGAAGGGCGTCGGCGACGCGGTGAACCAGTCGGTGGTCATCACGTTCCTGCTGCTGTTCGTGGTGAACTTCGTGATCACGCTGATCTACCTGCAGATCGTGCCCGGAAAGCTGGACTGACCATGACGTTGCTCTCGGGCGCGAAGCGGATCGCCAACCGGCCGCTGGAGACGCTGGACACGCTCGGCGACCAGATGTCGTTCTACGGCCGGGCCTTGCTGTGGACGCCGCGCACGCTGCGCCGCTACACCAAGGAAGTGCTGCGGCTGCTGGCCGAGGTGAGCTTCGGCTCCGGTTCGCTCGCGGTCATCGGCGGCACGGTCGGCGTGATGGTCGGCCTGACGCTGTTCACCGGTGTTCTCGTCGGCCTGCAGGGCTATTCGGCGCTGAACTCGATCGGCACCTCGGCGTTCACCGGCTTCCTCACCGCGTTCTTCAACACTCGTGAGATCGCGCCGCTGGTGGCCGGGCTGGCCCTGTCGGCGACGGTCGGCGCGGGCTTCACCGCGCAGCTCGGCGCGATGCGGATCTCCGAGGAGATCGACGCGCTCGAGGTGATGGGCGTGCCCAGCCTGCCGTATCTGGTGACCACGCGGATCATCGCCGGCTTCGTCGCGGTGATCCCGCTGTACGTGATCGGCCTGCTCTCGTCGTACCTGGCCTCGCGGCTGGTCGTTATCTATATCTACGGACAATCCGCGGGTACCTACGACCATTACTTCGACCTGTTCCTACCACCGCAAGACGTGCTCTATTCGTTCATCAAGGTGCTGATATTCAGTGTCTTGATCATTCTTTCGCACTGTTACTTCGGGTACCGGGCCACTGGCGGGCCCGCCGGGGTCGGCGTGGCCGTCGGCCGCGCGGTGCGGCTTTCCATCGTCACGGTTTCGGTCGTGAACTTCTTCATCGGTTTCGCGATTTGGGGAACCGACGTCACGGTGAGGATTGCGGGATGACCACACTACGGCGCAGGTTGCTCGGCCTGCTGCTGGTGGCGGTGCTCGTCGGCGGGATCGCGCTCAGCATCGCGATGTACGACAAAGCGTTCAGCAAGTTCGTCACCGTGAAGCTCGACGCGGGCCACATCGGCAACCAGCTGCTCAAGCAGTCGGACGTGAAGGTCCGCGGTTTGATCGTCGGTTCGGTGCAGGACATCAAGGCGACCGAGAACGGCGCGGAACTGACGCTGGCGATGGATCCGGAGTCGGTGAAGCTGATTCCGCAGAACGTGTCCGCGCGATTCCTGCCCAAGACGTTGTTCGGCGAACGCTATGTGTCGCTGCAGATTCCGCAGGACCCGTCGGGCAAGACGCTTTCCCAGGGCGACGTGATCACCCAGGACCGCACTTCCGGCGCGGTCGAACTGGACCAGGCGCTCGAACACCTGATGCCGGTGCTGCAGGCGGTGCAGCCGCAGAAGCTGTCCAGCACGCTCACCGCGATTTCGACCGCGCTGCAGGGCCGGGGCAAACCGCTCGGCGAGACGCTTTCGCAGCTCGGCCAGTACATCGGCGACCTGAACCCGCACGAGCCGGAACTGCAGCACAACCTCAAGGCGCTCGCGGAGTTCTCCGGCCACCTGAGCAACGCGACGCCGGATCTGGTGCAGAGCCTGGACAACCTGAGCACGACCACGCGCACCGTGGTCGACGAGCGGGCGAATCTGTCCAACCTCTACGGCAACCTGACCACCGCGTCGCAGGACCTGCAGTCGTTCCTGGAGGCGAACTCGCAGAACCTCATCAGCCTCGCCAGCACCGCGCGGCCGACCGCCGAACTGCTCGCCAAGTACTCGCCGGAATATCCGTGCGTGCTGAAGCAGATGGCGAAGGTCGTCCCGGTCGCGGACGCCGCGCTGGGCAAGTACAACGGCAAGCCCGGCCTGAACGCCACCATCGAGGTCGTCGTGAATCGCGGTCCGTACAAGCCGGGCGAGGAGCCGCGGTTCGAGGACAAGCGCGGTCCGCGCTGCTACGACCTCAACCCCGCGCCGGACCCGTTCCCGCAGCAGCCGCCGGACGGCGCGTTCAAGGACGGCACCAAACAGGGCCCGGGGTCGAAGACCGTGGGCGAGGGCCTGAACCCGGCCAACTTCAAGGGCGACGCGGCGGGCCTCAACGGCGGCGGGGCGGCCGGCGGCAACCCGGTCAACACCGCGGCTGAGAACAACTTCCTCGCCGCGCTGGTCAGCCCGGAGATGGGGATTTCGCAGGGCCAGTTCCCCGGATGGGGATCGCTGCTGGTCGGCCCGCTCTACCGGGGCACGGAGGTGACGGTCAAGTGAGGGGACTCGCCGCACCGCTGATCAAGCTGATGATCTTCGTGGTGGTCACGGTGCTGTTCACGACGGTGCTCGGCATCAGCATCGCGAACATCAACACCACCAGCACCAGTGCCTACTCCGCGCGGTTCACCGACGCCACGCTCCTGCTGCCGAACGACGACGTGCGCATCGCGGGCGTCCGCGTCGGACAGGTCAAGGACGTGAAGATCGTCGACAAGCGCCAGGCGCAGGTGGACTTCGAGGTCGACTCCGGGCGCAAGCTGCCGGCGGGCGTGACCGCGCAGATCAAGTTCCGCAACCTGGTCGGCCAGCGCTACGTCTCGCTCGGCGAGGGCGACGACACCACCGGCGCGACGCTCAAACCGGGCGAGACCATCCCGCTCGAGCGCACCACGCCCGCGCTGGACCTGACCGAGCTGTTCAACGGCTTCAAGCCGCTGTTCACCGCGCTGAACCCGGCCGACGTGAACAAGCTGTCCTACGAGGTCATCCAGGTGCTGCAGGGCGAGGGCGGCACGGTGGAAAGCCTGCTGTCGCACACCGCTTCGCTGGCCACCACGATCGCCAACAAGGACCAGGTGATCGGCGAGGTCATCGACAACCTCAACACGGTTCTCGACACGGTCAACCAGCACACCCCGCAGCTCAACGACCTCATCGTGAAGCTGCAGCAGCTGGTGTCCGGCCTCGCCGCGGACCGCAAGCCGATCGGCGACGCGATCGACGGCCTCGGCAACCTGGCCACCACGACCGCCGGTCTGCTGACCGACGCGCGCCAGCCGTTGAAGGACGACATCGCCGCGCTCGGCAAGCTCACCACGAACCTGAACCAGAACGAACCGCTCGTCGAGCACTTCATCCAGTTCATGCCCAAGAAGGTCAGCGCGCTCACCCGCACCGCCGACTACGGCTCGTGGTTCAACTTCTACTCCTGCGAGATGATCGGGACGGTCGGCGTGCCTGGGCTGCTGCCTCCGACGGACTTCACGCTCGCACCGGTGAATCGGGACAGGTGCAAGCCATGAAGTCCTTCCAGAAACGCAACCCGATCCCGATCGCGCTGGTCGGCATCGCGGTCATCGCGCTCGGCCTCGTCGCCGCGATGAACTCCGAGGACCTGCCGGTGATCGGCGGCGGCACCACCTACAGCGCGGACTTCTCCGAGGCGGCCGGGCTGCAGAAGGACAACGACGTGCGGATCGCCGGCGTGAAGGTCGGCAAGGTGTCCGACATCAAGCTGGACGGCCCGAACGTCAAGGTGTCGTTCAAGGTCAAGGACGCCTGGATGGGCGATAAGACCACGGCGGCGATCAAGATTAAGACGCTGCTCGGCCAGAAGTACCTCGCACTCGACCCGCAGGGCAACGGCAACCTCGACCCCGGCGCGCCGATCCCGCGCGACCGCACGATGTCGCCGTACGACGTGCTCGACGCGTTCCGCGGCCTGTCGCAGACGGTCGACGAGATCGACACGAACCAGCTGTCGAAGAGCTTCGAGGCGATCACCCAGACGTTCTCGAACACCCCGCAGGACGTGAAGGGCGCGCTGTCGGGCCTTTCGAAGCTGTCGGACACGATCGCGAAGCGCGATTCGCAGCTGGCGAACCTGCTGGCCAACACGCGCCAGGTGTCGCAGACCCTGGTCGACCGTGACGCCGAGGTGCAGAAGCTGCTCACCGACGGCAACAAGCTGCTGGACGAGATCGGCAAGCGCGAGCAGGCGATCAAGACGCTGCTCGAAGGGTCGAAGCAGCTGTCCACGCAGCTGCAGGGCCTGGTCGACGACAACGACGGCCAGCTGAACCCGGTGCTCACCCAGCTCGACCAGCTCACCTCGATGCTGCAGCGCAACCAGGACTCGCTGGCTCAGGGGATCCAGAAGTTCGCGCCGTTCATCCGGGTCTTCAACAACACGATCGGCACCGGGCACTGGTTCGACAACTACATCTGCGGCCTGGTGCTTCCTTCGGTCGGCCCGCTCAATCCGGAGGGGTGCAACTCCAAATGACCGACACCCGCTTCGGCCAGTCGCTCATGCGCGGCATGACGATCGCGATCGTGCTCGCGCTCGTCGTCGCGGGCGCGCTGTGGTGGACCCTCAAGGACGCCGGCCGCAACCATCTGACCGCGTACTTCTCCGGCGCGGTCGGCCTTTACGAGGGCAACAGCGTCCGGATGCTCGGCGTGGACATGGGCACGGTGACCAAGGTCCAGCCGATGGGCAACCAGGTCCGGGTCGACCTCGAATACGACCGCTCGGTGGCGGTGCCCGCCGACGCGAAGGCGCTGATCGTGTCGCCGTCGCTGGTCAGCGACCGCTACGTCCAGCTCGCCCCGGCCTACACCGGCGGCCCGCGGATCTCCGACGGCGCGACGATCGGCCTCGACCGCACCGAGGTGCCGCTCGAGGTCGACCAGCTCGCCGCCAGCCTCGCGAAGGTCAGCGAATCGCTCGGCCCGAACGGGGCCAACAAGAACGGCTCGCTCTCGGACCTGCTGAACACCGCGGCGAACAACCTCGACGGCAACGGCAAGGCGCTGCACGACACGATCACCAAGCTCGGCAAGGCGTCCGGCACGCTGGCGGGCAACAAGGACGACCTCTTCCAGACGGTGCAGAACCTCGGCAAGTTCTCCCAGTCGCTGGCCAACAGCGACGGCCAGGTGCGCCAGTTCGAGAGCCAGCTCGCCGACGTGAGCGGATTCCTGGCCGGGGAGAAGGACAATCTCGCCGCGACCGTCAAGCAGCTCGGCACCACGCTGCAGTCGGTGCAGGGCTTCATCGAACGCAACCGCGGCCGGTTGAAGTCCAATGTGGACAAACTGGCCAGCGTGACCAAGGTGCTGGTGGACCAGCGCAGCTCGCTCGCCGAGATCCTCGACGTCGCGCCGGTGGCGCTGTCCAACATCGTCGGCGTCTACAACGGCTCGTCCGGCACGCTCGACGCGCGGCCGAACCTCAACGAGCTGACCCAGCCGCCGCTGGTGATGGTCTGCAGCCTGCTCAAGCAGACCTCGGTGACCAAGCAGCTGCTCGGCAACGCCTGCGACGGCATCGCCAAGGTGGTCGACGGCGCGATTCCGCTGCCCTCCACCGCGCAGGTCATCCAGGCGATGCAGAACGGCCAGCTGCCGCCGCTGCCGCTCCCGCTGCAGGGCCAGGTCTACGGGACGCAGGGGAGCTGACGTGAAGCGACTGACGAAGTTCGCCGCGGGCGGGGCGCTCACCACGGTGACCGCGCTCGTGCTGAGCGGCTGCGCGTTCAACGGCGTCTACGACGTCCCGCTTCCCGGCGGGGCCGACCTCGGCAGCCATCCGTACACGCTGAAGGTCCAGTTCAAGGACGTTCTCGACCTCGTCCCGCAGTCCGGGGTGAAGGTCAACGAGGTGCCGGTCGGGCAGGTCAAGTCGATCGGGCTGACGCCGGACGGCTGGCACGCCGAGGTGACCGTCGAGGTCAACGGCGACGTCAAACTGCCGGCCAACGCGATGGCCAACGTGAAGCAGTCGAGCCTGCTCGGCGAGAAGTACGTCGAGCTGGCCTCTCCGGGCGGCACCGAGGCGACCGGAGAGCTGAAGGACGGGGCCACCATCCCGCTCGCGCGCACCGGCCGCGACGTCCAGGTGGAGGAGGTGCTCGGCGCGCTGTCCCTGCTGCTCAACGGCGGCGGCGTGGAGCAGCTCAACACCATCACGAAGGAACTCAACAACGCCACCGCGGGCCGCGAGCCGGACATCAAGGCGCTGCTGGCCAACGCGAACGAACTGGTCACCAACCTCGACAACCAGTCGGCCAACATCACCCGCGCGCTCGACGGCCTCAACCGGTTGTCCATGACGCTGCGGGACCAGAAGGACAAGCTGGTCGGCGCGGTCGACAACCTCGGGCCCGGGCTCGGGGTGCTGGAGCAGCAGCGCGGCCAGCTGGTGACCATGCTGAACGCGCTCAACAACCTCTCCGGCGTCGCGACCGACACGGTGAACCGGAGCAAGGCGGACCTGGTGGCGGACCTCAAGGCGCTCACGCCGACGCTGCAGAAGCTCGGCGAGGCGGGCAGCGACCTGCCGAAGGCGCTGGAGATCCTGCTGACCTATCCGTTCACCGACCAGGCCTACAACGACGTCAAGGGCGACTACTTCAACCTGTTCGCCAAGGTCGACCTGAACCTGAAGGACGTCATCGACAACCTCGGCCGCAGCAGGCAGAACGGGCTCAGCGGGCTGATCCCGGCTCCCGGGCTGACCGGCGGCGTCGAGGGCACGCCCGCGAACCAGCCGCCGCCGCTTTCGTTCCCGAGCAGCGGGGGACAACCGCAGCAGCAGGCTCCGCAGTCGACCGGCGGCCAGGGCGGCGGGCAGCCGTCGCAGGGCGGTCTGTCCGGCCTGTTCGGAGTGCTTTCCGGAGGTGCTGGCTGATGTTGCTGCGCAGGACGAAAATCCAGCTGGTGGTGTTCGCGATCATCTCGGTCGTGGCCATCGTCTACGCGCTGATCCGCTTCGCCGGCCTCGGCACGGTGTTCGGCAGCAGCGGCTACACGGTGAAACTGCAGCTCAACGAATCCGGTGGGATCTTCAGCAACGCCGAGGTCACCTACCGCGGCTTCAACGTCGGCCGCGTCGGGCAGCTGCGGCTGACCCAGACCGGGCTCGAGGCCGACCTGAACATCGACCCCTCGGCCCCGCGCGTGCCGTCCGACCTCGACGCGGTGATCGCCAACCGGTCCGCGGTCGGCGAGCAGTACGTCGATCTGCGGCCGAAGAACGACAAGGGCCCGTACCTGGAGAGCGGTTCGGTGATCCCGGCCGCGCGCACGACCACCCCGGTCAGCACCGACCGGCTGCTCGGCGACCTCGACTCGCTGTCCGCCTCGGTGCCCACCGACGCGCTGCGCAAGGTCGTCGACGAGTCCTACGACGCGTTCCGCGGCACCGGCGGCGACCTGCAGACGCTGATGGACACCGCGCGCAGCTTCACCTCCACCGCGCAGCAGTACCTGCCGCAGACCGTGCAGCTGCTGCAGGCGGGCGGCCAGGTGCTGGACACGCAGAACGACCAGGCGTCCAATTTCGCGTCCTTCTCCAAGAGCCTCAACCAGCTCAGCGGGACGCTCAAGAACTCCGACGGCGACCTGCGCAAGCTGATCGGCGTCACCCCGCAGGTGGCGACCCAGATCAGCCAGGTGGTCCAGGAGACCGGTCCCGGCCTCGGCGCGCTGACCGCGAACCTGCTGACGACGGCCAACCTGACCGTGACCCGGCTGGACGGCCTCGAACAGGGCCTGGTGACCTATCCGGCGCTGGCGGCCGCCGCGCCGTCGGTGGCCCCCGGCGACGGGACCGCGCACCTCGGCCTGGTGCTGAACCTGTTCAACCCGCCGTCGTGCACGAAGGGCTACCGGCCCTACAGCCAGTATCGGCCGGGTTCGGACACCTCGGTCCGGCCGGCGGACGACAAGGTCTACTGCGCCGAGCCGAAGGGCAGCCCGATCAACGTCCGGGGTTCCCAGAACGCGCCCTACAACGGCGTGCCGGTGCAACCGTCGCAACAGGACATCGCGGCCAACCGGAACCGGCCGGCGCAGGAGCTGCAGGAGATGCGCGACGCGCAGGTTCCCGGCGTCGTCGGCAGCCCCGGGGTTTCGCTGAACAGCCTCGGCGCGCTGCTCGGGGTCGGCTGACCGGGATTTGATGACCGTTACCTACTCTGGAGTGTTATGAGTGCCGAGCACGCGGTCGCCGAGGAAGAGGTGACCGCTGATACGCCCGAACCGGCTTCGGCCGGTGCGGCGCAGGAAAAGTGGCCGCTTCCCGGATCGCCGCGCGTCTGGCTGCTCGGGTCCGGGGCGTTCGCCCTCGCCGCGCTGGTCGTGGCGATCGTGTTCGGGATCATGTGGCTGGTCGCGGAGATGGACGGCGACCGGGACCTCGCCTCGGCGCGCGACGACGTGGTGAAGGACGGCACCGCCGCGGTGCTGGCCTACACCCAGGTCGACTACCAGAACCTGGACGCGTACTTCCAGAAGCAGAAGGACGTGTCCAGCGACGACATGGCCAAGCAGATCACGCAGGCCCAGCCGAACTACTCGAAGGCGCTGACCGACCAGAAGGTCAAGGTCACCACCACGATCCAGGACATCGCGGTCGAGGAGCTGAACGACCACGACGGCAAGGCCAGCTTCCTGGCCGCGATCAGCACGGACACCTCGGCCGGCGGCAAGAACGCCACCAAGGCGCTGCGGCTCGAGGTGCAGATGACCCGGGTTGACGGCTTGTGGAAGCTGTCCGGGATCGACCAAGTGCCGCTCGTCGCCGCCGGCCAGTAGCTTCACCCGCAGATCGGAGTTCCGCAGTGCCCCCTCCCGTCGCCAGCCACCGCGCAGCAGCACGCCCCCGGCCCGCCGGCCGAAGGTCGCCGGGCTGCGCAAGCCGTCGGACCCGGCGGCGCCGGCGGCCTCGCCCAAACCGCGCCCCCGGCCGCGGCCGCTCCCCGACGCGGATCCGGCCGAGGCGACCCAGGAACTGCGGATCCCGCGCGGCGGCCTGGTGCGTCCGGCCGAGCCGGAGGTTGCCGAGCCTGAGGTGGCCGAGACCGAGGTCGAAGAGGCCGCCGAGCCGGAAGCCGAGGTTTCCGGCGTCACCAAGGAAGCGCCTGCCGAAGAGGTCGACGCGCTCACCGGCGAGACGGTCGAGGAGGAACCGGCCCGGCCGAGCCCGCGGCGGAAGAAGCGGGACACCGGCTCGGCGAAGCCCTCGGACGTCGAGGAAGCCGAGGCGCGGGCCAAGGACTCCGAAGAGCCCGCGGTACCGGCTCAGCGGTCCGTGGTCAGCCGCAACACGGTGCGGGTCGCGCTGCTGCTCGTGGCCGGGCTGGCCCTGGTCGCGGCGGCGGTCATCTTCCAGGTCAAGGGCTCGGAGGCGGCCGATTCGACGAGCAACCGGGCGGTGCTCGACGTGGCGAAGACCGCACAGGTGAAGGACCAGGTCTCGAAGGCGATCGAGACGCTGTTCTCCTACGACTTCAACAACATCAAGAAGACCGAGGACGCGGCCAACCAGCTGCTCGCGACCGACCAGGTCAAGACGAGCTACAACGCGCTGATGGGCCAGGTCAAGAAGCTCGCGCCGCAGCAGAAGGTGGTCGTGACCTGCAAGGTCACCCGCAGCGCGGTGATCCGGCTGAACGGCGACCTGGCCAGGGTGATGCTGTTCATCGACCAGACGTCGACCCGTGCGGACACGAAGCAGACCGCGGCGGGCACGGCGCAGATGCACGTGGACGCGCAGCTGCAGGGCAACACCTGGAAGATCACCGACATGGACACGTACAAGGCCGCTGGCCCGGCGGCTGGCGCGCCCGCGCCGTCGGCTCCCGCTTCCTCCGCTCCGGCTTCGGCTCCGCCGTCGAAGTAAGCGCACCGTCCTAAGCGGACGTCACGGCCCGCTCCCGGCAGCGTCGGGGGCGGGCCGTTGTCGTGCTCACGAGGGTCGCTGGGCCAGGGAGCGGAAGGCCGTCCGAAGCGGCTCCTGTTTCAGCTCCTCCGAGGTTTCCGGCAGCGTCAGGGGTTCGGGGCCGGTCGCGCGCAGCCGGTCCAGCAGAGCGACCGTGAGACCGTCCAATTCGGCCCGCAGCATCGACAGATCGGGGCTGTCCGCGGGCCGGTCGCCGGGATGCGCGGTCCAGTGCGCGAAAAGCCGGTGCTGGACCTCTTTGCTCGCCGCGATCTGGTCGGAGAGGAAGCCGGCCGCGACGTCCGGGTCGAGGCCGATCTCGCGGGCAAGGTCGCGGACGCGGGCCAGTTCCCGCTGTTCGCGGACGGGGTCGTCGACCGGCCGCCCGGTCCCGAACTTGGCGGCCGCGACCTGCTCGCTGATCGCCAGCCTGCGCAGGACGAGCGCGGGAAGCGACTCGCCGGTTTCCGCCATCGTGCACCTCCGGGAGTTCGGTCCAGCCCAGTTGATCACCGGGACGCGACCGCCGCCACCGTCGCGACCCCTGCCCGGCGGACCCGGAACAGGGGGCCGGACTGACCGAAGTCCGGGGTCTTCCGGACTGATCCTCGGCGCGCGACCGCTCGCGGAATGTGATCCATCCCGCGCGCGCCACGCCGGGCGGAAATCCGCCGCCGGAACCGGGGCCGAGCCGCCGACCTGCGCCGCCGCCCGGCCGACCTGCGCGGCGGTCCGCGGGTACCCGGCGGTAACTCCGGAGGCGCGCCGGAGTCGTCACGCTGCGCTGCCTCGCTCCGACGCTGCGCCAACCGGCGGGACCGCCGCGCGGCATCTTGACTCCGCAGCCGCGTGGGTTCACGCTTACTGCCAACGGTCACGGCCGGGGAACGCGAACCTTGCGGGAGGGGCGCGAAAACCCGGGCGAACCGGGAGCCGGAAGGTCGCAGTGAGGCTCAGGGAGACGCACTGCCCCAAGGTGACGCGATGCAGGCTGGGCCCCGTCGGGAGCGCCCCCTGGACAGACCGCGTCATGGGGGCTAGACTGCTTCTTTGCGCTGCCCTCTTTCAGGCTGCCCGGAGCCGGTAGTTAGGATAGTGGGCACACGGCACCCCTGACAGTCCGCGACAGCTGTTGCCATCGCGGCTGCTCACCGCTCATTGTCCCCGGAAGGACGCATCTTGGCAGTCTCTCCCGCGAACCAGGCCACTGCTGCGACCACCTCGGCTGAATCCCGCGCGCAGGCCACGGGAATCCCCGGAGCGCCCAAGCGGGTCTCCTTCGCGAAGATCCGCGAGCCACTCTCCACCCCGAACCTGCTTGACGTCCAGATCCAGTCGTTCCAGTGGTTCACCGGCAACGAGGCGTGGTTCGAGCGCCGCGTCAACGAAGGCGAAGAGAACCCGGTCGGCGGCCTGGAAGAGGTCCTCAACGAGATCTCGCCGATCGAGGACTTCTCCGGCTCGATGTCCCTCTCCTTCTCCGCTCCGCGCTTCGACGAGGTCAAGGCCTCGATCGAGGAGTGCAAGGACAAGGACATGACGTACGCGGCCCCGCTGTTCGTCACCGCCGAGTTCGTCAACAACAACACTGGCGAGATCAAGAGCCAGACGGTCTTCCTGGGCGACTTCCCGGTGATGACCGACAAGGGCACCTTCATCATCAACGGGACCGAGCGGGTCGTCGTGTCCCAGCTGGTGCGTTCTCCGGGCGTGTACTTCGACAGCAGTGTCGACAAGACGACCGACAAGGACGTCTTCAGCGTGCGCGTCATCCCGAGCCGCGGCGCGTGGCTCGAGTTCGACGTGGACAAGCGCGACACCGTCGGCGTCCGCATCGACCGCAAGCGCCGCCAGCCGGTCACCGTGCTGCTGAAGGCGCTCGGCTGGACCACCGAGGCGATCCGCGAGCGCTTCTCGTTCTCCGAGACGCTGCTGGCCACCCTCGAGAAGGACCACACCGCCGGCACCGACGAGGCGCTGCTCGACATCTACCGCAAGCTGCGCCCGGGCGAGCCGCCCACGAAGGAGAGCGCGCAGACGCTGCTGGAGAACCTGTTCTTCAAGCCGAAGCGCTACGACCTGGCCAAGGTCGGCCGCTACAAGGTCAACAAGAAGCTGGGCCTCGACACCCCGTACGAGACCGGCACGCTGACCGAAGAGGACATCGTCTCGGCCATCGAGTACCTGGTCCGGCTGCACGCCGGCGAGGACAAGATGACCAGCTCCGCCGGCGTCGAGGTGCCGGTCGAGACCGACGACATCGACCACTTCGGCAACCGCCGCCTGCGCACGGTCGGCGAGCTGATCCAGAACCAGATCCGGGTCGGCCTCTCCCGCACCGAGCGCGTCGTGCGCGAGCGCATGACCACCCAGGACGTCGAGGCGATCACGCCGCAGACCCTGATCAACATCCGCCCGATCGGCGCGGCGATCAAGGAGTTCTTCGGCACCTCGCAGCTGTCGCAGTTCATGGACCAGAACAACCCGCTGTCCGGCCTCACGCACAAGCGCCGCCTGTCGGCGCTGGGCCCCGGCGGTCTGTCCCGTGAGCGCGCCGGCATGGAGGTCCGCGACGTCCACCCGTCGCACTACGGCCGGATGTGCCCGATCGAGACGCCGGAAGGCCCGAACATCGGCCTGATCGGCTCGCTGTGCTCCTACGCGCGGGTCAACCCGTTCGGCTTCATCGAGACGCCGTACCGCAAGGTCGTCGAGGGCCAGGTCACCGACCAGGTCGACTACCTGACCGCGGACGAGGAAGACCGCTACGTCAAGGCGCAGGCCAACGCGCCGCTGACCGCCGACGGGCACTTCGAAGAGGAGAAGGTCCTCGGCCGGCGCAAGGGCGGCGAGGTCGAGCTGATCGACCCGCTCGAGATCGACTACATGGACGTGTCGCCGCGGCAGATGGTCTCCGTCGCCACCGCGATGATCCCGTTCCTGGAGCACGACGACGCGAACCGCGCGCTGATGGGCGCGAACATGCAGCGTCAGGCGGTGCCGCTGCTGCGCAACCAGGCTCCGTACGTGGGCACCGGCGTGGAGCTGCGCGCCGCGGTCGACGCCGGGGACGTCCTGGTCGCCGAGCAGGCCGGCGTGGTCGAGGAGCTGTCCGCGGACATCATCACGATCATGCACGACGACGGCACGCGGAAGAGCTACGGACTGTACAAGTTCCGCCGCTCCAACCACGGCACGTGCTTCAACCACCGGCCGATCGTCAACGAGGGAGACCGGGTCGAGCAGGGCCAGGTCATCGCCGACGGCCCGTCCACCGAGAACGGTGAGATGGCGCTCGGCAAGAACCTCCTCGTCGCGGTCATGCCGTGGGAGGGCCACAACTACGAGGACGCGATCATCCTCTCCGAGCGCCTGGTGCAGGACGACGTGCTCACGTCGATCCACATCGAGGAGCACGAGATCGACGCCCGCGACACCAAGCTGGGCGCCGAGGAGATCACCCGGGACATCCCGAACGTCTCCGAGGAGGTGCTGGCCGACCTCGACGAGCGCGGCATCATCCGCATCGGTGCCGAGGTCCGCGACGGCGACATCCTGGTCGGCAAGGTCACGCCGAAGGGCGAGACCGAGCTGACCCCGGAGGAGCGCCTGCTCCGCGCGATCTTCGGCGAGAAGGCGCGCGAGGTCCGCGACACCTCGCTGAAGGTCCCGCACGGCGAGACCGGCAAGGTCATCGGCATCCGGGTGTTCTCCCGCGAGGACGACGACGAGCTGCCCCCGGGCGTCAACGAGCTGGTCCGCGTCTACGTGGCGCAGAAGCGCAAGATCCAGCCGGGCGACAAGCTCGCCGGACGGCACGGCAACAAGGGTGTCATCGGCAAGATCCTGCCGGTCGAGGACATGCCGTTCATGGAGGACGGCACCCCGGTCGACATCATCCTGAACACCCACGGTGTGCCGCGACGGATGAACATCGGCCAGATCCTCGAGCTGCACCTCGGCTGGCTGGCCTCGCAGGGCTGGACGATCGAGGGCAACCCGGACTGGGCGAAGAACCTGTCCGAGGAGCTGTACGACGTCGCGCCCGGCACGAACACCGCCACCCCGGTGTTCGACGGCGCGAAGGAAGAGGAGCTGACCGGGCTTCTCGGGGCGACCAAGCCGAACCGCGACGGCGAGCGCATGGTCAAGGAGAACGGCAAGGCCACGCTGTTCGACGGCCGCTCCGGCGAGCCGTACCCGTACCCGGTGTCGGTCGGCTACATGTACATCCTGAAGCTGCACCACCTGGTCGACGACAAGATCCACGCCCGCTCCACCGGCCCGTACTCGATGATCACCCAGCAGCCGCTGGGCGGTAAGGCGCAGTTCGGCGGCCAGCGCTTCGGCGAGATGGAGTGCTGGGCGATGCAGGCCTACGGCGCGGCTTACACGCTGCAGGAACTGCTCACGATCAAGTCGGACGACGTGGTCGGCCGCGTCAAGGTGTACGAGGCGATCGTGAAGGGGGAGAACATCCCCGAGCCGGGCATCCCGGAGTCGTTCAAGGTGCTCCTCAAGGAGCTTCAGTCGCTGTGCCTCAACGTCGAGGTGCTCTCCAGCGACGGCGCGGCGATCGAGATGCGCGACTCCGACGACGAGGACCTCGAGCGCGCAGCGGCGAACCTCGGCATCAACCTGTCCCGCAACGAGTCGCCCTCGGTGGACGACGTCGTGCACTGATCCGGTGTCGAGCCGGGACCTGCCTCCCGCGGGTCCCGGCTCCACCGCCGACCCCTCCTCTAGCCGAAACAACCCCAAGGGGATCTAGACGTGCTGGACGTCAACTTCTTCGATGAGCTTCGGATCGGCCTCGCCACCGCCGACGACATTCGTCAGTGGTCCTTCGGCGAGGTCAAGAAGCCGGAGACCATCAACTACCGGACCCTCAAGCCGGAGAAGGACGGGCTCTTCTGCGAGAAGATCTTCGGTCCGACCCGGGACTGGGAGTGCTACTGCGGCAAGTACAAGCGCGTCCGGTTCAAGGGCATCATCTGCGAGCGCTGCGGCGTCGAGGTCACTCGCGCCAAGGTGCGCCGTGAGCGGATGGGCCACATCGAGCTGGCCGCGCCGGTCACCCACATCTGGTACTTCAAGGGCGTTCCGTCGCGCTTGGGCTACCTGCTGGACCTGGCGCCCAAGGACCTCGAGAAGATCATCTACTTCGCGGCTTACGTCATCACCGGCGTGAACACCGAGCTGCGGCACAACGACCTGCCGACCCTCGAGAACGAGATCGGCGTCGAGCGCAAGAACCTCGAGACGAAGCGCGACGCGGACATCGAGGCCCGTGCGCAGAAGCTGGAAGCCGACCTGGCCGAGCTGGAGGCGGAGGGCGCGAAGTCCGACGTGCGCCGCAAGGTCAAGGAGGGCGGCGAGCGCGAGATGCGCCAGCTGCGCGACCGCGCCGGCCGCGAGCTGGACCGCCTCGAGGAGGTCTGGACCACCTTCACGAAGCTCGAGCCGCGTCAGCTGATCGCCGACGAGCTGCTGTACCGCGAGCTGATCGACCGGTACGGCGAGTACTTCACCGGCGGCATGGGCGCCGAGGCGATCCAGAAGCTGGCGACCGAGTTCGACGTCGCCGCGGAGGCCGACAGCCTGCGCGACACCATCCGCAACGGCAAGGGGCAGAAGAAGCTCCGCGCGCTGAAGCGGCTCAAGGTCGTCGCCGCGTTCCAGGCGACCGGCAACGACCCGCGCGGCATGGTGCTCGACGCCGTCCCGGTCATCCCGCCGGACCTGCGCCCGATGGTGCAGCTCGACGGTGGCCGCTTCGCCACGTCGGACCTGAACGACCTGTACCGCCGCGTGATCAACCGGAACAACCGGCTCAAGCGGCTGATCGACCTCGGCGCGCCCGAGATCATCGTCAACAACGAGAAGCGGATGCTGCAGGAGGCCGTCGACGCGCTGTTCGACAACGGCCGCCGCGGTCGTCCGGTCACCGGCCCGGGCAACCGGCCGCTGAAGTCGCTGTCCGACCTGCTGAAGGGCAAGCAGGGCCGGTTCCGCCAGAACCTGCTGGGCAAGCGTGTCGACTACTCGGGCCGTTCGGTCATCATCGTCGGTCCGCAGCTGAAGCTGCACCAGTGCGGTCTGCCGAAGGACATGGCGCTCGAGCTGTTCAAGCCGTTCGTCATGAAGCGGCTGGTCGACCTGAACCACGCGCAGAACATCAAGTCCGCCAAGCGGATGGTGGAGCGCTCGCGGCCGCAGGTGTGGGACGTGCTCGAAGAGGTCATCACCGGCCACCCGGTGATGCTGAACCGGGCGCCGACCCTGCACCGGCTGGGCATCCAGGCCTTCGAACCGCAGCTGGTCGAGGGCAAGGCCATCCAGTTGCACCCGCTGGTCTGCGAAGCGTTCAACGCGGACTTCGACGGCGACCAGATGGCGGTGCACCTGCCGCTGTCGGCCGAGGCGCAGGCCGAGGCCCGGATCCTGATGCTGTCGGCGAACAACATCCTGTCGCCGGCGTCGGGCCGTCCGCTCGCCATGCCGCGTCTGGACATGGTCACCGGTCTGTTCCACCTGACCCGGCTGAACGAGAACGCCGAGGGCGCGGGCAACGCGTACTCCTCGCCCGCCGAGGCGATCATGGCGTTCGACCGCAAGGCGCTGAGCCTGCACGCCCCGGTCAAGATCCGCGTCACCGACCGTCAGCCCGCGAAGGCCGACGAGGCGCGGCTGGCCGAGGCGGGCTGGGAGCCGGGCAAGGCGTGGCTGGCCGAGACGACGCTGGGCCGCGTGCTGTTCAACGACCTGCTGCCGGCGGACTACCCGTTCATCAACGAGCCGATGCCGAAGAAGCGGCAGGCGGCCATCGTGAACGACCTCGCCGAGCGGTACTCGATGACGCAGGTCGCGCAGACGCTGGACAAGCTCAAGGACGCCGGTTTCTACTGGGCGACCCGCTCGGGCGTCACGGTCGCGATCTCGGACGTGCTGACCCCGGTCGGCAAGAAGGCCATTCTCGACGAGTACGAGGGCAAGGCCGACCAGGTCGAGAAGCGGTACCAGCGCGGTCAGCTGTCCCACGCCGAGCGCAACAACGAACTCGTCAAGGTGTGGACGCAGGCGACCGAAGAGGTCCACAAGATCATGGAGACGGCGCTGCCGGACGACAACCCGATCGCCATGATCGTGAAGTCGAGCGCCGCCGGTAACATGACGCAGGTCCGTTCGCTGGCCGGTATGCGTGGTCTGGTGTCGAACCCGAAGGGTGAGTACATCCCGCGCCCGATCAAGGCGAACTTCCGTGAAGGCCTGTCGGTGGCGGAGTACTTCATCGCCACGCACGGCGCCCGGAAGGGTCTGGCGGACACGGCGCTCCGTACCGCGGACTCGGGTTACCTGACCCGTCGTCTGGTGGACGTCTCGCAGGACGTCATCGTCCGCGAGATCGACTGCGGCACCACGCGCGGCATCATGATGCCGATCGGCGAGGACCTCGGCGACGGCAAGGTCGTGCGCGACCAGCACGTCGAGACCAGCGTGTACGCGCGGAACCTCGCGACGGACGCGGTGGACGCCAAGGGCAACGTCGTGCTGAACGCGGGCGACGACATCGGCGACCCGGCCATCGAGAAGCTGCTCTCCAGCGGCATCTCGAAGGTCAAGGTCCGCTCGGTGCTCACCTGCGAGTCGGCGGTCGGTGTGTGCGCGACCTGCTACGGCCGTTCGATGGCGACGGGCCAGCTCGTCGACGTCGGCGAGGCGGTCGGCATCGTCGCCGCCCAGTCGATCGGTGAGCCGGGCACGCAGCTGACGATGCGTACGTTCCACCAGGGTGGTGTCGCCGGTGACGACATCACGACCGGTCTGCCCCGTGTCACCGAGCTTTTCGAGGCTCGCGTGCCGAAGGGCAAGGCTCCGATCGCGGACGTCGACGGCCGCGTGCGGATCGAGGAGAGCGAGCGGTTCTGGAAGATCACCCTGATCCCGGACGACGGGTCGGAGGAGATCGTCTTCGACAAGCTGTCCAAGCGGCAGCGGCTCGCCAACACCCCGAACGGCCCGCTGGGCGACGGCGACCACGTGGCGGTCGGCCAGCAGCTGCTCGAGGGCACGCCGGACCCGCACGAGGTCCTGCGCGTCATGGGCCCGCGCGAAGCGCAGATGCACCTCACGGACGAGGTCCAGAAGGTGTACCGGGCGCAGGGTGTGTCGATCCACGACAAGCACATCGAGGTCATCGTGCGGCAGATGCTGCGCCGCGTGACGATCATCGACTCCGGTGCCACGGACTTCCTGCCGGGCGAACTGCCCGAGCGGACCAAGTTCGAGGCGACGAACCGCGCCGCGGTCGCCGAGGGCGGCGAGCCGGCCTCGGGCCGTCCGGTGCTGATGGGCATCACGAAGGCGTCGCTGACCACGGACTCGTGGCTGTCGGCGGCCTCGTTCCAGGAGACCACGCGAGTCCTGACCGACGCGGCGATCAACGGCCGCTCGGACAAGCTCGTGGGCCTCAAGGAGAACGTCATCATCGGTAAGCTCATCCCGGCCGGTACGGGCATCAACAAGTACCGGAACATCCAGGTGCAGCCGACCGAGGAGGCGCGGGTCGCGGCGTACGCGATCCCGTCCTACGACGACGGTTACTACACCCCGGACGTCTTCGGTTCGGGCACCGGCGCCGCGGTTCCGCTGGACGACTACGACTTCGGTCGCGACTTCCGCTGATCCCGCTCCGCTTGAACGAAACGCCCCCGGCTTCGGCCGGGGGCGTTTTGCTGTGCCGGGTCAGACCGCGGCGGGCACGTCGATCCGGTCGAGGAAGCCGGCGACCAGGTCGATTCTGGCGACCAGGGTCGCCGGGTCGATCTCGTCCCGGTACACCGCGTAGCACCACCCGTGCTCGAGGCCGATGAGGTCCGGAAGCAGTTCATGGTTGCCGCGCAGCCAGTCCATGGTCTCCGGGGCGGTGACCTGAGCCGAGAACTTCTGGTCGCTGGCGTATCCGGTGAACTCGTTCTCGGACGACGTAAATTGCTCCCAGCGGGCGGCTGAGGGCGAAGTTCGCGCCTCCGCTTCGAACAGCCTTTGCTGGTAGTTGAGATACGCCATGGTCCGCCCGAACATCCGCACCGGTTCGGTCGGATACGCCTTGGCGATCTTCATGCTCGGCGTTGGCCCGACCCTGGTTTCGATGGTGTACTCGTAGATCCTTCTGCTGCTGTTGGCCCCGACCCGGAGCGTGCACCAGTACGCGCTGACCCGGAACTGCCGGTCCCGCCGCGGCAGGTCAGCCGCGAACTCGACGGTCGGAGGACTGCTGGGGAAGCTCATGCCCTCCGAGATGGTCTTCGGCCGGTACAGCTCGCCAAGAGGCTTCCGGCGCTGCGCGGACCGGGGCCGCCCGTATTTCAGATCGGCGACCATGGATCCGCCCAGTTCCTCGGGCACCGCGTGCAACGCGGCCAGCCAGGCTTGCTTCGCTCGTTTCTTCTTCAGATGCCAACGGAAGCCGAGAACACTCGGAAGCACGACTAGTACCAGGAATCCGACGATCGGTCCGAGCCACACCCAAGTGTCGTGCAGTGCGCGAGTCACGGCTCAGAACTCCAGATCTTTTTTGGCCTCGTCCTTCGAAGTTCCGTCCCCGGTCGCCGCGTACTCGACGGCCTTGCGCGCGTTCTCCAGGTGTCCCAACGGTTTCCCTGGCTTGACTGGCAGGTCGGGATCGTTCTTGTCGTGGCTTCGGAGCCCGACCTGCGACCGTGCCTCGTCCAGCAGCTTCCCGCCGACGGTTTTCCCGAAACCGTCGGCGGCCCGCTTCGCGGTGGTCTTGCCGCCTTCCACGGCCATCTTGGCTACCTCGTCCTTAGCCGCCTTGAAGAACGTCTGGAACCGGGCGATCAAGTCCTTGATCATGTCGAGCAGCTTCTGCAGCTTGCTGACCTGCTTCGTCGCCTTGCCGGCGGTAGACGCCGCGCGCACCCCGGTCGCCGTGCCCGCCGCCGCGGTGGATGCTCCGAACGAGGGGACCGCGGCGGCCAATGCCGGGATCCAGATCATGATCAGCCAGGTGATCAGCTCGGTCAGCAACGCCTTGATGAAGTCCTCGATGACGGTCATCGCCATGCTGCACACCTGCAGCATCGTCGCGATGTCGCCGGCCTGGTCGGCGGTGCCGGTGATCCCGGTCGAGAACGTGGCCAGCTTCTCCGCCGCGGTTTCGGCCGCGCCGCCCTCCCACTGCGAGAGCGCGCTCTTCGCCTGCTCGCTGAACTGGTGTGCGAACTGCTCCAGCCCGCGCCCGATCGCCGTGAAGTTCTCGGCCGCTTTGGACAGCGCCGGGCCGTCGCCGCTGACGAAGTGGATCGCGTCCTGGAGCGGGTCGCAGACGGCCAGCAAGAAGTTCAGTCCCTGGCCGACCAGCCAGCCGACCGGGTCGGCGCTGATGCTCATCGCGGTTTCCGCGCACGACTGGACGAAGTTGGTCGTCTCGGAGACCACCCCGCTCAACCCGGTAGCGGTGTCGCCTGCCTTGATCGCGTCGCTGGTGCCCGCGTCGTAGATCTTCACCGCGCCGCCCACCACCGGCAGCGCGTTGACGATCTTCTTGCCGGTGCCGTCCTCCGGCTTGATCTCGATCTTGCCCAACGGATCAGACATCCCGCCCCCTACTTCCGTCCGCCGCCGAGGTTGTCGAGCTGGCCCATGACGTCTTTCCAGCTGCGGCAGTGATCGTCTTCGGTCTGGTCGTAGAACTGGCCCGCGCGGTTGATCTTGTCGGAGGCGGACTGCAGACCGGTTTCCATCGCGGTCAGCAGGTCTTTCAGGTCGCCGACCATGCTCGTGTACTTGCTCTTGACGAAGATGCCGACGACGCCCCAGGACTCGTCGCCGACGTCGGCCTGCGCGACCTTGCCCTTGACCCCGGCGACCGAGGTCTTGTTGCCCGCCAGCTGTCGGGAGTAGTCGTAGAGCTTCGCCGTCTGCACCTGGTAGCCGGCCATCAGCGGTGGTCCTCGTCGTCGAACAGGTTCTTCAGGAAGTCGTCCCCGGCGGACCCGGCCGAGGACGGCGGTGGCGGCGGGGGAGGGGTCTTCTCGTCGGGGTCGGCAGCAGTTCCCGCTCGGAGTAGTCCTCTTGCTGTTCTTCCTCGACATTCCGCTGCGGCGCGGGCGCGCCCCGCTCCATCGCGGCACGCAATTCCTCGACGTCGGTGCCCAGCAATTCGGCCTGGGTTTCCAGCACCTGCTCGGTGAGCTGCATCGAGTTGCCCGTGTACTGGTCCACCAGCACGGCCTGCTGCCGCGCGGACTCGGCGACCGCCTGGTGCAGGGTCGCCATCAACATCCCGGACAACTCCGCCCCGCCGTGGCGCAGCGCGGCATCGGTGACCTGGATGTCCTTGATCGACCCGCCCGGACCGGCGACCACGGTGACCGACCGGTCGGGCGACGTCGCGGTCGCTTCGAGCGCGACCAGTTCCTCCTGCATCTGGGCGATGCCGGAGAACTGGTCGTCCACCCGCCGCAGCCTCGATTGGAACCGATCGAACTCCGCGACCAGCCGGTCGAACTCGTCGGACATGCCGTCTCTCCCCTGCGCTCGGTGGCCTGCCGTTATGCCCCTAACCAGCATTTTACGGACGGTATCCGACTAAACACGCAAAACTGCGAAAGTCCCGCCGCGCGGCCCCTGATCACGGTTGCCGTGCGTAGCGGGTCCGGAGACGGCACTTGTACGGTCGTGCGCCGGTTCTCGCTGGCTTAAGTTCGCGCGCGTGGCTGATGTCGTGCCGTTCACGGACAACTTCTCGGATCTCTCCAACGCACAGGGCTACCAGTTCGAGTTCCGTTGCGAGCGCTGCGGGAACGGGTACCGCTCGGCGTTCCAGCGGGACGCGATGGAGACCGGGCGCAGCATGTTGCGCGCGGTGGGCTCGTTTTTCGGCGGGACGCTGCAGCAGCTGAGCAGTTCCGCGGACCAGTGGAAGTACGACCGCGCGACGAACTCGTCAGCGAAGGACCGCGCGCTGACCGCGGCCGTCGAGGAGATCACCCCGCGTTTCCGGCAGTGCCGCGGCTGTAGCGACTGGATGTGCGCGGATCAGTGCTGGAACGAGGAAATCGGCCAGTGCCTGCGGTGTTCGCCGAGCGTGGCCGAGGAGATGTCCCGCGCACAGGCGGCGGCGCAGCGGGACCAGATCTGGGACGAGGCCCGCGAGAAGAACTGGACCAAGGACCTGGATCTGGGCACCCGCACGAAACTCACCTGCCCGGACTGCGGGCTGAAGGTGGACGGCGGGAAGTTCTGCACGGGCTGCGGGAGTTCACTGGCCCCGACTGTCCATTGTGGAGAGTGCGGCAAGGAATCCAAGGCTGGCGCGGTGTTCTGCGCGGACTGCGGACACCGGCTCTGAGGTTCAGGCCTGGGTTTCGCGCCTCTTCCGAACCCGGCGGGGAGTGCTGGGCAAGTACGTGCGCTTGATCAAGAAAAGCCCCGGAAGAACCCAGATCAGCGCGCCAAGCAGATCGACGGCCGCGTACGCCGAGCCGACCTGGTACCCCGGATGCCCCCAGAACGGGCCGACCGCGATCTCGACGACGGTGCCGCGCGCCGGGAGATCGTTCCGCGACCAGTCAGCGGTGATTTCGCGGGCGCTGCCGTCCTGCTCGTAGCTCCCGGTCACCGTGGCGCGGTCTGCGGTGCAGGACATGCCTCCGCTAGTGGTCACGCAGTGGCGGGTGCCGCCTTCGTTGACGGCGGAAACTGTCGCCTGCACCTGCGGAGCCAGCCTCGTCAGCGCGGCAATCGAGTTGCCCGCGGGTGCCGCGCCGACGGTGATGAGGGCGAGCGCGATGAGCGTCCGCGCGGTCAGCGAAATCGAGGTGACCGGCTGCCGGTCCCGGGCGTCGCGCCTGCGGTTTAGCGGGGTGCGGATGAACCCGCCGCGGTTGCCGAGCCAGGCGTCGTAGCGGGTGTCCGCGTTGGTCGCGACCGAGTGGAAGTGCCGGTCGTTCGCCCACTTATCCCAGACCGCCGCGGGGACGGCTGCGGCGAGCATCGCGAGCTTGCGGGAGTTGTCGAACATCCGGTCTTCGGTCAGCCCGCCGGTATCGGTGGCCCAGACCGCGTCCTCGCGGAAGGCGACCTGGTGCACCCGGAACCACCGGTCGGTGAGAAGGAGTTCGCGGACCTCGCCGGTCAGCATCTCCCTGGCGAATTCCGGATCCGAGGTGTAGACGGAGAACCGGCGGTCGAATTCGGGGTCGGTCTCGAATTCGTGCAGGGTGGTGTCCGGACGCAGCCAGCTGAACTGGTTGCGGGTGATCCGCATGTCTTCCAGCGGAGTGAAATGGTCCGGGGCGAAGGCTTTGGTCTTCGGCGAGACGGTCAGCGCGGGCACGTTCGGGATGCGCAGCTCCACGACCGAACAGATCGAGCCCAGCTCCTCGGCCAGCTTCGATTTCCGGCGGAAATTCTCGTCCCGGTAAGGAGATTCGGTCGAATACTCGATGCCGAGCAGCCGGTGCCCGTGCTGGGAGAACTCGACGGTGGCCCGGCGCGGCCAGGGATCGGGATGATCACGCGGAACGGCGAGCCCATGGTGGGGCAGGAAACCGAAGCTGGGCTCGGCACTCGCGTCGACCCGGTTGCCCCAGCGCTGCTGGTGCCAGCCTCGCCAAGCGAGCAACGCGGCGGCGACCAGCGGCACGCCGTACCAGACCGGCGCGGGTACGGATGTGCTGGCGGAGAACCAGTAAAGCGTGGTGAGAGAGACGGTGATTCCGCAGAGCGCGTGGAAAACCGCCGCGGTGATCGCGCTCCTTCGCTCTGCCCAGGAGGCGATCCAGAGCAGAACGAGGGCCAGTGCGTAGCCGCCGAAAAGATAGCCAGGGACGATCAGTTCGGCGGCCATGCGGCGACCTTACAGGTCGAGGTTTTCACGGGTTTCTTCCGCGGAATGAGGTCCTGCCTTGTCGGTGGCTTGTTCCGACTTGTGGACATCGCGGGAATTGCTGCTCGTCTTGTCGGCGGCGTCGTACAGGCCCTTGCCCACGTACGCCGAGCCTTTCTTCAGGTCAGCCGGGTTCAGTCCGAACGTCTGCTTGAACGCCTCGCCCGGCGCGTTCTTGAGCACGCCGAGAGCTTCCTCGCCGGTCGCTTTCAGCTTGGTGCCGAAACTTTCGGACTTGCCGAGGATGCCGGTGATCGCCTTCTGCTCGCCAGGCTTGAGCATCGTGCCGCCCGGGGTGAGCTTCGAGCCCTGCTTGATCATGTCGTCGGTCCACTTGCCGAGGAACGCGATGAACTTGTCGAGCAGTTTGCCGAGTTTGCCGAGGTGCTTGGTGACCTTGCTGACTACGCTGGCGACCTTGGCGACGGACGCGGTCATCGCGGCGGCGACCGAGGAGCCGAGGCTGACGACGGAGGCGGCGAGTGCGGGCAGCCAGAGGTAGATGAGCCAGCTGACCAGCTCGGAGATGATCGCTTTGACGACCTCTTCGATGACGGTCATGACCATCGACCACATCTGCAGGGTCTCGGCGACCTTGCCGGCGCTGGAGCCGATGCCCTTGATGCCTTCGGAGAACTGTGCCAGGGCCTTCTTCGCGGCCTCGCCGCCTTCGCCCTGCCAGTCCTTGAGGGCCTCGTCACCCTGCTTGACGAAGTTGTCGGCGAGGGTGACGAAGCCCTTGCCGATTTCGACGAAGTTGCCGGAGGCTTCCTTGAGGGCGGGACCGTCGCCGGTGACGAAGTGCAGGGCGTCCTGCAGTGGTTGGATGAGTTCGATCAGCATGTTGAGGCCGTTGCTGACCAGCCAGCCGACCGGGTCGAGCGCGAAACTCACCGCGTCCGCGGCCGCTCCGGCGACGAAACCGGCACCCTCCTGCAGCAGTTGCCCGCTGGCCGCGGCGACGTCCCCGACGTCCTTGGCCTCGCCGAAGTTCTCGACGGCACCCGAGATCGTGCTGTAGCCCTTGCCGACGAACGGCGTCTTTTTGATCGTTTCTTGGACGTTGTGCCCGAACCCGTCCTCGTGCTTGATCTTCACGCCGTCGGCGACGCTGTCCTGTCCCACGAGCCCCCTCGCTTAGAGCCGTCCGTTCTTCCTTACATGTCCAGGTTTTCCTTGGTGTCCTTAGCGGAATGCTCCCCGGCCTCGTCGCTCGCGCCCTGGGATTTGGTGATGTCGCGGGTATTGCTGATCGTCTTGTCGACGAAGTCGAAAGCGCCCTTGCCGACGTAGGACGAGCCCTTGCTCAGGTCGGACGGGTTCACGCCGATGACCTGCTTGACCGCCTCGCCCGGGGCGTTCTTCAGCGCGTCGACCGCCGCGGTGCCGAAGGCGCTGCCCTTCGTCCCGGTGGCGTTGGCGACCGCGCCGGCGAGTGCCTTTTCCGTGCCGGGGGTGATGCGGGCTCCGGACGGGGTGAGCTTCGAGCCCTGCTTGATCATCTCGTCGGCCCACTTGGCGAGGAACGTCAGGAACTTCTCGATCAGCTGGCCGAGTTTGCCGAGGTGGCTCGTGACCCGGCTGACCGTGCTGGCCACCCGGGCGACCGACGCGGTCATCGCGGCCGCGACCGACGAGCCGAGGCTGACGACGGAGGCGGCGAGTGCGGGCAGCCAGAGGTAGATGAGCCAGCTGACCAGCTCCGAGATCAGGGCCTTGACGACCTCCTCGATGACGGTCATGACCATCGACCACATCTGCAGGGTCTCGGCCACCGCGCCCGCGCTGGAGCCGATGCCCTTGATGCCCTCGGAGAACTGCGCCAGGGCCTTCTTGGCAGCGTCGCCGCCCTCGCCCTGCCAGTCCTTGAGCGCCTCGTCGCCTTCCTTGACGAAGTTGTCCGCCAGGGTGACGAAGCCCTTGCCGATCTCGACGAAGTTGCCGGAGGCTTCCTTCAGAGCAGGACCGTCGCCGGTGACGAAGTGCAGGGCGTCCTGCAGCGGCTGGATCAGTTCGATCAGCATGTTGAGGCCGTTGCTGACCAGCCAGCCGACCGGGTCGAGCGCGAAGCTCGCCAGGTCCACCGCCGCGCCCGCGACGAAGCCGGCGCCGTCCTGCACCAGCTGGCCGCTGGCCGAGGCGAAGTCGCCGAAGCTCTTGGCGTCGCCGTAGTTCTCGATGGCGCCGGAGATCGTGTTGACGCCCTTGCCCACGAACGGCGTCTTCTTGGCCGCTTCGAGCGCGTCGTGGCCGAACCCGTCTTCGTGCTTGATTTTTACGCCGTCGGCGACGCTGTCCTGTCCCATGAGTTCCCCTTGCTCAGAGCGGTCCGTCGATCTTCGCGTCGAACTTGCCGAAGGTCATGACGGTGTCCTTTTCGTGCCCGTCGTAGATCTCCGCGGCCTTGCCGAGCTTGTCCTGAAACACCTCGACGCCGCTCTTCATCGCTTCGAGCAGCTGCTTCAGCTCGTCGAGCTTGCTCGTGTAGGTCTGCTTGGCGACCAGCCCGATCAGGCCCCACGATTTGTCGCCGACGTCGGCCTGGCCCACGAGGTTGCCGAACTTGCCGGCCTCGCTCTTGTAGTGGTCGAGCCCGGTGGAGTACTTCGTGATGGCCGTGGTTACCACGCTGTGGGTCATCGGTGGTCCTCCTCGTCGTTGAACAAGTTCTTGAGGAACTGGTCGCCCGCCGAAGCGGAAGGCGGCGGCGGGGGAGCCTGGGCCGGCTGCTGCTCGGCGCGCAGCAGGTTGTTGTTCGCGAAGTCCTCCTCGTCGCGAACCGGCGCCGCCGGCCGCTGCGGCTGTGCCTCCGGCAGGTTCGACTCCAATTCCTCCACGGTGGTTCCCATGCCCGCCGCTTGGGCTTCGAGAACCTGGTCGGACACGTTCAGCCCGAAGGCCGTGCCCACGTGCTCGTCGACGATCCCGGCCTGCTTGCGCGCGGATTCGGCGACCGCCTGGTGCAGGGTCGCGAGGATCGTGGACGCCAGCTGGTCCGGCTGCTGGCGGAGCGCGTCCGGGGACAGCCGGAGGTCCTTGACCGAACCGCTCGGGCCCGCGATCACCGTGACCGACCGGTCCGGCGACATCACCTGCGCTTCGAGCGCGTTCAGTTCCTCCTGCATGTCGCCGACCTTCGCGAACTGCGCTTCGGCCTGCTTGAGCTTCGTCTGGAACTTCTCGAACTCCGCGACGAGTCGGTCCATCTCTTCGGACACGGCGGTCACACCTTCCCTGCACCTCGCTGATGCGGGGGATTATGCCGCTTCTGTCGCCTTCGTGCTTCAAGAGCACGGAATCCGGGGTGAGTGATCACCGCAGGTCAGCAATCCGGCTCGCTAAGGCCGGGACCCGACCTGGCGGGATTCCTGGAACCGGCGCAGGACGCGGACCCGCCTCGGGGCCCGCGGCCGGAAGATCATTTTGAAGAACAGCAGCCCGACCGCGACCGGAAGCAACGCGACGAGAATGGTCGACGCGACGGCGTCGTTGTTCTGGAAAACCGTGCTCCACCAGATCGGGCCGATGCGCACGGGGACGACGTCGCCTCGTTCGGGCAACTGGCCGATGTGCCAGGTGGTGACGACCTCGTGAGTCTGGCCGCCGTCCTGGTAAGTCCCGCGGACCGCTGGCGACTGGCTGTCACAGATCTGGGTGCGGTTGAGTCCGCCGCAGGAGCGGCCGTGGTCGCCCGGAGTGGAGTCGGTGACGGTGAGTTGAACCTCGGTGGCGAGACCGGTTGCCGCGGCCACGCCGTTGATGATCGGCAGGAGGCCGAGCACCACCATGGCCCCGGCGAGCAGGGACCGCGTGAGCACCGTCGTCGGCGAGAGCGGTTGGCGGTCCATCGCTTCGCGGTAGCGGTTCACATGGGCCCGCACGAATCCCTGGCGCTGGCCGAACCACAGGTCGTAGCCAGTTTCGGCGCGAGCGGTCACCCGGGCGAACTCGGTGCCGGGCCAGAGGCGCGGTGCCACGGCGGCGGCGAAGATCGCGAGGTGCCGGGCATTGCCGAGCAGCCGGTCTTCGTTCAGCCCGTCCGCTTCCGCGGTCCACAGGGCGTCGTCGTCGAACACGACCTCGTGGACCCGGAACCACAGGTCGTTCAGGATCAGTTCGCGGACTTGCGGGGTGAGGACCCGGGCGGCGAACTCCGGATCCTCGGCGGTGACCTCGAACCGCCGGTCAAACTCCGGGTCCACCGCGACCTTTTCCAGCTCCGCTGGGGTTTTCGGGGTGCCGACCTGTATCCGGGTGATCCGGGCGTCCTCGAACGGGGTGGGGTGGTCCGGCTCGAACGCCCCGGTGCGCGGGGTGATCCGAAACGCCGGGCTCTCCGGGATCCGGAGTTCGGTCAGGGTGTAAATGCCGCCGATGCGATCAGCGACCCGGTCGGCCGCGGAACCGCGCTCGGTGAGCGGGTACTCGACGCCGAGCAGCCGATGTCCCTGGTGCTCGAGTTCGACCACTCGGCGCAGCGACAAGCTGTCCTGCCGGTCGAACGCGACGGTGCGGCCGCCGTGGGGAAGGACCCCGAACGTTGCTTCGCCGGCGGCGCCCAGGCGGCGCAGCCGGGCGCGTTGCTGGGCGGACTGCCAGAGCACGAAGGCGACGAACACCACCGGCAGCGCGATCCACACCGCCAGCGGGGCGCGGATGTCCATGCTGACCTTGAACCAAGCCATCGTCGTGCCGAAGAACACCAGACCGGTCGCGATGTTGCTGAGCGCCGAGGTGGCGGTGCCGCCGCCCTCGACCCGGCCCGCTATCCACAGCAGGACGAACCCGGCGAGGTAGCCGACAGCGATGTACCAGGGGAACGGGTCTGCCATTGAGCGGATTATGCCCGGTTCACGCCCTCGGGTCGCGGCCCTGTCGGCGGCGAAGAGCGGGGAGTTCCCGGGATTTGGTCACGAAAAGATAACGAACATAACGGGCGAACAGCCCCGTCCTGGACGCCGAAGCGCCGAACATACTTTGGGCCGAACGGAGCATCGCAGGTCAGCGCCGCCGCTCGGGCCGGGTGCGGGGCGAGGGGTGCGGCAAGTCGGCCCAGTTTGTGGGATATTCACCCCTTCGGTCGATGTTCTCACGATTGATCACCGCATTGACAGTGCGTGCGGTTCGCCAGAGTATTTCGCGCATGTCCTTTCCGGTTGCCCTGGTGTGGCGCCTGCACGTTGATCTGCGGCAGCAGGCCAGCGCGCTGTGTAGGAATTCCTGACTTTTCTCCCGGCCGCTCTCGGCTGGCTGATTTCTCTTTCCCCGCAACGGGTTTCGGATGCCCGGGCGGATGAACGCTTTCCTCGTTGCGGCCGGGTTTCAGGCTGCCCTCGAAACGGGGAAAGAAGTGCCTTCGCGGGCGCTTCACGGGAACACGAACAGGGAGACACAATGCGATTCAGCTCCTCCTCGGGCGCCCCGCCCCGATGGCGGAAAGTGCTGACCGTCGCCGGTGCGGCCGCGCTCGCGGTCGGCGCGGTGACTTACACCGGGTCCAGCGCCTACGCCGACGTCCAAGTGGTCACCGACGCCAAGACCGCGTCCGACGGCAAGCAGTACTGGGTGCAGAACCACCTGGTCGGCAAAGACCTTGCCGCGCAGGCGCGTTCGGCCGACGGCACGCCGAAGAAATGGCTGCTGGTCTGGGCCGGCGACGAGAACATCGCCGACACCGCGGTGAAGGACGTCAAAAACCTGCCCGGTTCGCTCGGTGGCGGCCTCGGCAAAATCAAGAATGCCTTGCCCGGCCCCGATTTCCTCGCGGTGATCGACGCGACGCAGGGCTCGCCGACGTACGGCAAGGTGGTGAACACCGCGACCGTCGGGCCGCTCGTCGAGAACGAGCCGCACCACATGCAGTACGTGTGGCACAAGGGCGACACGATCTACGCCGGTGCGTTGTTCGCTGCGGCGACGTACGCGTTCGACGTCAGTGCGTTGCCCCAGTTGAAACTCAAGGGCATCAGCCTGCCGACGCAGACGCTCGGCGGTTCCGTGCCCGACGCGTACTGGGTGCTGAAGGACGGCACCGCGTACGGCACGTACATGGGCGGTCCGGTCGTGCCCGGCCCGTACGCGTACCAGGACGGCTCCACGCAGATCGGCAACGGCTTCGCCGGCAGCCCCGGTGAAGTCGTGCGCTTCGACAAGAACGCGCAGGTGCTGTCGCAGAGTCCGGCGGCGACCCCGCAGGGCGACAACGCGAAGCTGTGCGACAACCTGCCACAGCTGGGCAAACCGTCCTGCGCGAACCCGCACGGCATCCAGGCACGCGAGGACCTCAACACCCTCGTCACCAGTGACTATGCCGAACCGCGCAACATCATTCTCGACCCGGTGAAGCAGCCGTCGCCGTACCTGCGGCGGCCGACGATCCGCACCTGGGACATCTCCGACCGCAACCACCCGAAGCTGAAGGCGGTGTCCTACCTGCAGGACGGTCCGCGGGCGAACCCGGCGGACCCGCTGCACTCGGAAAGCCGCGCGGTCATGGAGACCACGGTGACGAACAAGCCCGGCCACAAGGGCGCGTTCGCCGAGACGATGCAGGGCGGCGCGATCTTCTACACGCCGGACATCACGGCGAAGGATCCGCACTGGATCGAGGTGTTCGACGACGGGACCGCGGGCAAGCCGATCTACTCGCAGAACGACTCGAACGGAGCCAGCTCCAACGGCGGCTGGCTGCAGACCAGCCCGGACGACCGGTTCCTCTACCACGCGGTGCAGGGCAGGCAGAAGGGCGCGCTCGGCCCGGACGACCCCGGCACCACCGGCGGCGTGTATGTGCTCGACATCCAGAAGCTGGTCGCCGCGGGCGACAAGGTCGAGAACATCAAGGGCCGCATCGACACCAAGGAGAAGGCGCAGCAGGGCGGCGGGGGAGACCTGCCGACCGTCGTCGGCTCCGCGCCGATCAACCCCGGCGTTCCCGGGGCCGGCCCGCACTGGGGCGCGTACGACAACTTCGCGCTCGGCCAGGACGGTTTCTACCACGAAACCGAGCAGCCGCAGCACATCGCGGTGTCGAACTACTTCGTCGCCCGGTCCGGTTTGGACGGTGACCACAAGGTCAACCTGCTGAACCTGTCGCCGGACGGGAAGGTCGCGGTCGATCCGAACTTCCGGGACGAGTTCACCGGGCAGGTCGGCATCAACTTCAACCGCAAGTCGTGGCCGCACGGGGACTTCGGCAACGCCAAGCCGCACTCCGAGCTGTTCGTGGTCGCCGACCAGCACGTGAAGTAACTCCCTCCCGGCGCGCGGGCGGCCGTCCGCGCGCCGGGATCCTCTCCGGGAAGGTCTCCATGGATCACCACGTCACCCCGGCCGCCACCGGATCGTCCGGTGTGGACAGTGCCGCGCTCGTGCTCCGGCTGATACTGCTGCTGGCGACGGCATTCCTTGCCGGTACCGGGATTCTGCGTCCGCTGGTCGGTCCGCTGCCGCGCAAGCTGTGGGTCACCACCGGTGTGCTGGGCGTCGGATCGGCGGTGCTGGCCGCGGTGTCGGCGGCGACGGTCGACGTCAACCTCGTCGCACTGATCGTCCACGTCGTGCTCGCGCTGGCGGTGCCGGTGCTGCTGCGGTGGCCTTCGGCAGGCCGTTGGGCTTCGCTCGCGCTGGTCGTGCTCGTGGTGCTGGAAACCTCGGTCGACGGTACGGGGATCTCCTTCGCCATCGACACCGTGTACGTCGCCGCGGCCGCGCTGTGGTTCGGCGTGACGCTGCTGTCGGCGTGGGTGCCGGTGGAGGAGTGGCGGTCGACGCCGTTGCGCGTCGGTCCGCTATCGGTCAGCCTCGCCGGTCTGTTGACGCTCGCGGGCCTCGTGCAGCTCGGCGTCTCCGGGGTCGCCTTCGACCGACGGCTGTACGAAACGCTCTTCGGCATCTCGCTGATCGTGGTGGTCCTGCTGCCAGCAGCGGTCACCGTGGTGTCGGCAATCCTGTTGTCTCGCAACGCTTCTATCCGTGGCTACCGCTACGGCGTCGCCGGGGTCGCGCTCGGCTTCGTCGCGTGGAGTGCGCTTGCCGCGGTGCCGCAGCCCGCGCCGTTGCCCGTGCCCGGGGTGCCGGTGCTGGCGGACGCGACAGTCGGCGGCGCGACCGTGCCGGTGCTGGTCAGCCCGCATCGGCCAGGGCGCAACCTCGTGCACTTCCCGGCGAGCGCTGGCACGGATCTGTCCGCGGGCGTCGAGGGCGGGATCGTGACCACCGCGGCGGCGCGGGCTGGTGCGGAAGGCAGCTGGGCCGAGGTCGAGCTGCCGCCGGGACGCAGCACTCTCGTGGTGCGCAAGGGCGACGCGACCACCACGGTCGACGTCGACGCGGGCATCGAAGCAGGCCCCGCGGTTTCGGACGCCGACGCGCCGGAATGCGCGGAAGCCGCGCTCGGCGGTCTCGTGGCGCAGAAACGCGACGTGCTCACCAGTTGCCCGTCGGACGCGTTATCGCCGGAGGACCGCGGGTCGCTGGTGAAGCTGGTCGAGTTCCTCGCGTCGCGGAAACCGTCGGCGATCACGCTGGTGGAGGACAAGTCGCCGCGTGGCGTGCAGGCCGCGCAGCTCGTCCGCGAAACCGCCGCCCGCGTCGGTCTGCCGGTGCGCCCGGACGCGGCCGCAGACACCGCGTTGGTGGTCGTCTCCGGCTGGAGCGACGGGTACCTCGCGATGAGCCGCGCCGCCGAATCGCAGCGGCTCAAACCAACCCACCAGTTCGGCCTGTACCTCGCGCCGTGGCTGCTCAACGGACCCATCGTCAACACCGTCGCGAGCGCGGCCATGCCGCTGCGCTTCGACCCGCGCGACCAGCTCGCGGTGAGCTACGCGGTGACCGTCGGCAACAGCTTCGGCGGGGAAAGCCCGTCGCTGGGCGGTTTCCGCACCTGGCTCGGTCCACAGTGGACGGCGGTGAACGGCGAGGTGCAGCTGTTCGCGGCCGCGCAGGTCAACGCGATGCCGATGTACCCGAACGAACCGCACGCGCCCGGCATGCAGGCCGCGCGCGACTACGCCGGGCAGTGGATCCCCGACGGAACCATCGTCCCGATCAGCGGCGCGCTCCGCTGACCACAGTTCCCCGAAGAAAGGAAACCCCTGATGAAACGCATTGCCGCCCGGATCCTGCTGCCGCTCGCCGCGGCCGGGGCCTTCGCCGGATTCGCCGGGGGAGCGGCCAGCGCCGCCACCCCCGGCCCGTCCGCCGCCGGTCAGCCCGCCGCTGGTTTGCCCTCGCTCCCGACCGGCGGCTTGCCGTCTCTCCCGGCTGGCGGCTTGCCGTCCTTGCCGACCGGCGGTCTGCCCTCGCTGCCTTCCGTGCCGAATCTGCCCACCCCGGGCCTGCCCGGCCTCCCGGGAGCGCCGACCGGCGGCGGCCCGTCGGTCTGGGTCGTCCCCGGCCTCGACGCGGGCAGCCTCCTCGGCCCGACCGCCCAGGCCCCGGCCCAGCTCCTCGCGCCGGTGTTCAACGCCATCACCGCCGTTTCCTGAGTACAGAAGGAGAAACCCGTGAAGAAGACTGTCGTCCGAGCCGTCGCCGCCACCGCGCTCGCCGGAGCCGCCGTGCTCGGCGCCGCCGCGCCCGCGCTGGCCGCCACGCAGGAGCAGCCCGGGGTCACCGTCGTCGACGAGCCCGACACGTCGAACCTGAACAACATCTGGACGTTCGCGCCGCTGGGCGTCCCCGTGCTGGGCCTGATCCAGTCGCTGAACGGCGTCCCCGGCCGGATCCTCCCCGGCTGATCCGACTCCGCCGGTGGTTCCCCCTCGTCCCCGGGGAACCACCGGCGGCCCCCGGAAAGAAGAAACATGGACAGACAGCTGATCGGCCGGCTCGCGATCGCGGGCATCGCCGTAGCCGCCGTCGCCGCGGTGGTAGTGATCCTCGGCACCGGCGACGATCCCGCACCCGCTCCGGCCGCCGTGGCCGCTCCGGCGACCTCCGTGCCGCAGCGTGCCCCGGACCGCACCGTGACCCGCACGCTGGCCCCGACGACCTCGACCGCGCCGGCCGCGCCCGTCCCGTCCAGCTGGCAGATCACCTACGAACTCGCCGGCTCGGGGACCGCCACCGTGGTTTACGACGACAACGGCCTCGGCCTGGTGCATCAGGAACTGTCCGTACCGCTGCCCTGGCGCAAGACCCTGACCTGGCCGAAGACCGCCGTCGCGCCGACCGTGCAGCTGATGGGCCAGTCGAGCGGCCCGGTCGAATGCCGGGTGTCGGTGAACGGCGTCCTCGCGCGGTCCGCGAAGGCTGCCGACGGAGAGGTCGCCAGCTGCGCGGGACGGCTCAGCTGAGGTCCTTGGAGAACCAGTGCTCGGCGTACCGGTCGTCGTTGAACGCCTCGACCTCCGCGTAGCCCATTGACGCGTACAGCGCGCGGGCCTCGACCAGGTCGTCCCGGGTGTCGAGCCGCATCCGGGACGCGCCCAGCCGCTTCGCCGCCTCTTCGGCCGCCGCGACGATCAGTTTGCCGCCGCCGTGCCCGCGATGCTCCGGGCGCACGTACACCTTCGTCAGCACGCTCAGGCCCGGCTCCACCAGCCGGACCCCGACACAGCCGGCTGGCTTCCCGTCGCGATGGGCCATCAGGAACGCGCCGGTCGGCGCGGCCAGGCCGGCGCTCGGCTCGTCGCCCAGCGCCTCGTCCACCTCGGCGGGCGTGGCCGGACGGCCGTAATACCGCGACGCCAGCTCGTCCATGTACTCGCGCAGGATCGCCGTCGCGTCGGGGTGTTCGGCCGGGATTTCGGTGATTTTCCAGTCCACGTCCCTCATCTTGGGGAGCCCGTCCACCGAATTCCCCGGCAGGTACCGTGCAGAACGGCAGGGGAACCGAACGAGGAGGCGACATGGACGGCAGCGAGAACGTCGACCAGCCGGGGGACAAGAAGACCGGCGGCAGCCATGCCGCGCCGGAGGGGGCTGGAGTGCACCCGCTGATCGATCTGTCGCGCGACCCCAATCCGGGCAAGCCCGACCACGCGAAGCCGGACGAGGACTGAGCCGCGGCCCGGCCCGGCGGGCGCGCACCGCCGGGCCGGGCTTCGCTGCTTCGTCCCGATGAGGTGATCGTCACCCCGGGACGTGGTCCATTGTGGAACACCCGGCGGCCCTTCCCGTTGCCGCCGAAGAAATTCTCTCGCGTTCTTAACGCCGCCCCCGCGCCTCGCCGGATCTCCCGGCGAAGGACGCCCGGTGCCGGTCCACTCAGTGGCCAGTTCGTCCCGGCATGCGAACCGAATGCGCGCTGACCGCGGGAACCTCGCCGGGAATAGCGTCCCGAAGCCCGGCGTTCTGCATCTCGGGAAGTCCCGCGCGGCGCCGTCCCAAGGCCCCGATCTGGGGTTACGATGACCGGTCGGCGACCGTAGCGACCCCCCGCCCGGACCGCTCCGCGAGTGGACGGGTATCTTTGGAGACCGTGCCCGGCAGGCGTCGGGCCGCTCCGCGTGCCGTTGGGCATGAGCGGGGTGCTTTTGCACCCGGTTCACCAGCCTCGCCACGTGGGGTTCCGACGGAAAATCCCTCCGGGAAGTTACCGGTCGCGAGACCGTGACGCGGGCCGACACGCCCGACCGCGGGGACCGGTGAAGACACGAAGAAGCAAGATCACGACAGGAAGCTGGTCCATTGCCCACGATCCAGCAGCTGGTCCGCAAGGGCCGCCAGGACAAGGCTGCCAAGCAGAAGACCGCGGCCCTCAAGGGGAGCCCGCAGCGTCGTGGCGTGTGCACCCGCGTGTACACCACGACCCCGAAGAAGCCGAACTCGGCCCTGCGCAAGGTTGCTCGTGTGAAGCTGACCAGCGGCATCGAGGTCACCGCATACATCCCCGGTGAGGGTCACAACCTC
This sequence comes from Amycolatopsis sp. WGS_07, assembly GCF_045278895.1. Lineage (NCBI taxonomy): Bacteria > Bacillati > Actinomycetota > Actinomycetes > Pseudonocardiales > Pseudonocardiaceae > Amycolatopsis > Amycolatopsis sp. WGS_07. The sequence continues at coordinate 3,596,290 of NZ_CP136053.1, forward strand.
CAGGAGCACTCGATGGTGCTCGTGCGCGGCGGTCGTGTGAAGGACCTGCCGGGTGTTCGGTACAAGATCATCCGCGGTTCGCTCGACACCCAGGGTGTGAAGAACCGGAAGCAGGCGCGCAGCCGGTACGGCGCGAAGAAGGAGAAGAGCTAATGCCTCGCAAGGGTCCGGCGCCGAAGCGGCCGCTGATCTCCGACCCCGTCTACGCCTCCCCGCTGGTCACCCAGCTGGTGAACAAGGTGCTGAAGGACGGCAAGCGGTCCCTCGCCGAGCGCATCGTGTACGGCGCGCTGGAAGGCGCTCGCGAGAAGACCGGCACCGACCCGGTCGTCACGCTGAAGCGCGCGCTCGACAACGTGAAGCCCACCATCGAGGTGAAGAGCCGCCGCGTCGGTGGCGCCACCTACCAGGTGCCGATCGAGGTCAAGCCCGGCCGCTCCACCACGCTGGCGCTGCGCTGGCTGGTCTCCTTCTCGCAGCAGCGCCGCGAGAAGACGATGATCGAGCGCCTGCAGAACGAGCTGCTGGACGCGAGCAACGGCCTTGGCGCCAGCGTCAAGCGCCGCGAAGACACGCACAAGATGGCCGAGTCCAACAAGGCCTTCGCGCACTACCGCTGGTGATGACCGCCCGGCTGCCGATAGAAGCCATGCCGGGCCCCACGTTCGAGACAGGGGAACATTCTCGTGGCACGTGAAGTGCTGACCGACCTCAACAAGGTCCGCAACATCGGCATCATGGCGCACATCGACGCCGGTAAGACCACCACCACCGAGCGGATCCTGTTCTACACCGGGATCAACTACAAGCTCGGCGAAGTCCACGACGGCGCCGCCACGATGGACTGGATGGAGGAGGAGCAGAAGCGGGGTATCACCATCACCTCGGCTGCGACCACCACCTTCTGGAACGACTACCAGATCAACCTGATCGACACCCCCGGGCACGTCGACTTCACCGTCGAGGTGGAGCGCAACCTGCGGGTGCTCGACGGCGCGGTCGCCGTCTTCGACGGCAAGGAAGGCGTCGAGCCGCAGTCCGAGCAGGTCTGGCGGCAGGCGGACAAGTACGACGTCCCCCGCATCTGCTTCGTCAACAAGATGGACAAGCTGGGCGCGGACTTCTACTACACCCTGCAGACCATCTCGGACCGTCTCGGCGTCCGGCCGCTGGCCATCCAGCTGCCGATCGGCGCGGAGAACGAGTTCGAGGGCGTCATCGACCTGGTCCGGATGAAGGCCCTGGTCTGGCGCGGCGAGGTGCAGAAGGGCGACGACTACTCCGTCGAGGACATCCCGGCCGAGCTGGCCGACCGCGCCGCCGAGTACCGCGAGAAGCTGATCGAGGCCGTCGCCGAGACCGACGACGCGCTGATGGAGAAGTTCCTCGAGGGCGAGGAGCTGACCAAGGACGAGATCAAGGGCGGCATCCGCAAGCTGGTCGTCACCCGCGAGGCGTTCCCGGTGCTCGCCGGCTCCGCGTTCAAGAACAAGGGCGTGCAGCCGATGCTGGACGCGGTCATCGACTACCTGCCGTCGCCGCTGGACGTGCCGCCGGTCGAGGGTCTGCTGCCCGACGGCGAGACCCCGGTCACCCGGCACGCGACGACCGAGGAGCCGTTCTCCGCGCTCGCGTTCAAGATCGCCGCGCACCCGTTCTTCGGCAAGCTGACCTACATCCGGGTCTACTCGGGCAAGGTCGCCTCCGGCGCCCAGGTCGTCAACGCGACCAAGGAGCGCAAGGAGCGCATCGGGAAGATCTTCCAGATGCACTCCAACAAGGAGAACCCGGTCGACGAGGCGCTGGCCGGCCACATCTACGCGGTCATCGGCCTGAAGGACACCACCACCGGTGACACCCTCGCCGACGCGCAGAACCCGGTCGTGCTCGAGTCGATGACCTTCCCGGACCCGGTCATCAAGGTCGCCATCGAGCCGAAGACGAAGGCCGACCAGGAGAAGCTCTCCCTGGCGATCCAGAAGCTGGCCGAGGAAGACCCCACGTTCCAGGTCAACCTGGACGAGGACACCGGCCAGACGATCATCGCGGGCATGGGCGAGCTGCACCTCGAGGTGCTGGTCAACCGGATGAAGTCCGACTACAAGGTCGAGGCGAACATCGGCAAGCCGCAGGTCGCCTACCGCGAGACCATCAAGAAGACGGTGGACAAGCTCGACTACGTCCACAAGAAGCAGACCGGTGGTTCCGGCCAGTTCGCGAAGGTCATCGTGAAGCTGGAGCCGCTCGAGCGCACCGACGGTGCTCTCTACGAGTTCGACAACAAGGTGACCGGTGGCCGCGTGCCGCGGGAGTACATCCCGTCGGTCGACGCGGGCGCGCAGGACGCGATGCAGTACGGCGTCCTGGCCGGCTACCCGCTCGTCGGGTTGAAGTTCACCTTGTTGGATGGCGCGTACCACGAGGTCGACTCTTCCGAAATGGCGTTCAAGATCGCCGGTTCCATGGCGATGAAGGAAGCCGCGAAGAAGGCAGGCCCGGTCATCCTCGAGCCGATGATGGCCGTCGAGGTCACGACTCCCGAGGACTACATGGGTGACGTGATCGGCGACCTCAACTCCCGCCGTGGCCAGATCCAGGCCATGGAGGAGCGCGCCGGTACCCGTGTCGTGAAGGCACTGGTCCCGCTGTCGGAGATGTTCGGCTACGTCGGCGATCTGCGGTCCCGTACCCAGGGCCGGGCGAACTACTCCATGGTGTTCGACTCCTACGCCGAGGTTCCCGCGAACGTCGCGAAGGAAATCATCGCGAAGGCGACGGGGAGTAATCCCCTCCGCTCGCGGGCATTAAGGGACTCTCCTGAACGTCCGCAGCAACGACGAAGGAACATTCGCGGGGCGGCAGCCACGTCGCCCCGCGAGCACAAAGCAAATCCAGTCCAGGAGGACATTCCAGTGGCGAAGGCGAAGTTCGAGCGGAGCAAGCCGCACGTCAACATCGGCACCATCGGTCACGTCGACCACGGCAAGACCACGCTGACCGCGGCGATCACCAAGGTTCTGCACGACGCGTACCCGGAGCTGAACGAGGCCCGTGCGTTCGACCAGATCGACAACGCGCCGGAAGAGAAGCAGCGCGGTATTACGATCAACATCTCGCACGTCGAGTACCAGACCGAGAAGCGTCACTACGCGCACGTGGACGCCCCCGGTCACGCTGACTACATCAAGAACATGATCACCGGTGCCGCGCAGATGGACGGCGCGATCCTGGTGGTCGCGGCGACCGACGGCCCGATGCCGCAGACCCGCGAGCACGTGCTGCTGGCCCGCCAGGTCGGCGTGCCCTACATCGTCGTGGCGCTGAACAAGGCCGACATGGTCGACGACGAGGAAATCCTCGAGCTGGTCGAGCTGGAGGTCCGCGAGCTGCTGTCCTCGCAGGAGTTCCCGGGCGACGACGCGCCGGTCGTGCGCGTCTCCGGCCTCAAGGCCCTCGAGGGCGACCAGAAGTGGGCCGACGCCGTGCTCGAGCTGATGCACGCCGTCGACGACAACGTGCCGGACCCGGTGCGCGAGCTCGAGAAGCCCTTCCTGATGCCGATCGAGGACGTCTTCACGATCACCGGCCGCGGCACCGTCGTGACCGGTCGCGTGGAGCGCGGCCAGGTCAACGTCAACGAAGAGGTCGAGATCGTGGGTATCCGCGAGAAGTCGACCAAGACCACCGTCACCGGTGTCGAGATGTTCCGCAAGCTGCTCGACTCGGGCCAGGCGGGCGACAACGTCGGCCTCCTGCTGCGCGGCATCAAGCGCGAGGACGTCGAGCGCGGCCAGGTCGTCGTGAAGCCGGGCACCACCACCCCGCACACCGAGTTCGAGGGCCGGGTCTACATCCTGTCCAAGGACGAGGGCGGCCGGCACACCCCGTTCTTCAACAACTACCGCCCGCAGTTCTACTTCCGCACCACGGACGTGACCGGCGTCGTGACCCTCCCCGAGGGCACCGAGATGGTCATGCCGGGCGACAACACGGACATCAGCGTCGTGCTGATCCAGCCGGTCGCCATGGACGAGGGTCTGCGCTTCGCCATCCGCGAGGGTGGCCGGACCGTCGGCGCGGGCCAGGTTACCAAGATCAACAAGTGACGTCGGCGCCCTGAATTCGGGTCAATACACCCCCGAGTTCAGGGCGTCAACTCACGTGTGCGACACTATTTAGGTTGCTCGTCCTGGGGCGGCCGAATCCATTCGGGTTCCGGCCGCCCTGGCACGAGTGGCCACGGTCCGTGGAGCTCTTCCTTCGGGTGAGGCTAGCGGGCACAGGCCAGTAGGGACGACTTCGTGTCGGCCCGCGGCCTCCTCACGTAGAGGAAGACCAGGCAAGACGACGATCCTTAGGGATCCGTCTGTGCGGCGGGCGCGACACGCCCGACCGCGTGGACCGGGGACAGGGCCGTTGAACTGCTGAAACCCGGGTTCCGGCCCAGGTTGACGAGACAAAGCGGCACGAGACGACAAGGAACGCAGCCACCATGGCGGGACAGAAGATCCGCATCCGGCTCAAGGCCTACGACCACGAGGCGATCGACACCTCGGCGCGCAAGATCGTGGAAACGGTCACGCGCACCGGCGCCCGTGTTGTCGGGCCGGTGCCGCTGCCTACCGAGAAGAACGTTTACTGCGTCATCCGCTCGCCGCACAAGTACAAGGACTCGCGCGAGCACTTCGAGATGCGCACGCACAAGCGTCTGATCGACATCCTCGACCCGACGCCGAAGACGGTGGACGCGCTCATGCGCATCGACCTCCCGGCGAGCGTCGACGTCAACATCCAGTAAGCGTTGGGCGAGCGGCGGAGATAAGAACTCATGTCTGACAGGCAAATGAAGGGCATCCTGGGCACCAAGCTCGGCATGACCCAGGTCTTCGACGAGCAGAACCGGGTCGTCCCGGTCACTGTCGTCAAGGCCGGTCCGAACGTGGTGACCCAGGTCCGGACCACTGACAAAGACGGCTACGCGGCCGTGCAGCTGGCGTTCGGCGCGGTCGACCCGCGCAAGGTGAACAAGCCGCGCACCGGCCACTTCGACAAGGCGGGCGTGACCCCGCGCCGGCACCTCGCCGAGCTGCGCACCACCGACGCCGAGACCTACGAGGTCGGCCAGGAGATCACCGCCGAGGTGTTCGAGGCCGGCACTTCGGTCGACGTGACCGGTACCAGCAAGGGCAAGGGCTACGCCGGTGTCATGAAGCGCCACGGCTTCAAGGGCCAGGGCGCGAGCCACGGTGCGCAGGCCGTGCACCGCAAGCCGGGTTCCATCGGCGGCTGCGCCACGCCGGGCCGCGTGTTCAAGGGCCTGCGGATGGCGGGCCGGATGGGTAGCGACCGGGTCACCACGCAGGGCCTGACCGTGCACGCGGTGCGTGCCGAGGACGGCCTGCTGCTGATCAAGGGCGCGGTGCCCGGTCCCAAGGGCGGCCTGCTGTTCGTGCGCAGTGCCGCGAAGGGTGGAAACTGACGATGACGAACGTCGAGCTGAAGACTCCGGCCGGTAAAGCCGACGGCACCGTCGAGCTCCCCGGGGAGATCTTCGACGTGCAGGCCAACGTCGCGCTGATGCACCAGGTCGTGGTGGGCCAGCTGGCCGCCGCGCGCCAGGGCACGCACGACACGAAGACCCGCGGTGAGGTCTCCGGTGGCGGCAAGAAGCCGTACCGGCAGAAGGGCACCGGTCGCGCCCGCCAGGGTTCGACCCGGGCGCCGCAGTTCGCCGGCGGTGGCGTCGTGCACGGCCCCACGCCGCGCGACTACACCCAGCGCACCCCGAAGAAGATGAAGGCCGCCGCTCTGCGTGGCGCCCTCTCCGACCGGGCGCGCGCCGGCCAGCTGCACGTCGTGACGGAACTGGTCACCGGCGAGAAGCCGTCGACCAAGTCCGCCAAGACGGCGATCGCCGCCGCGACCCAGGCCAAGCGCGTTCTCGTGGTCCTGCACCGCGACGAGGAACTCGCCTGGGTGTCCGCGCGGAACCTGCCGTACGTGCACCTGATCTGGGCTGACCAGCTCAACACCTACGACGTCCTGGTCAACGACGACGTCGTGTTCACCAAGGCCGCCTACGACGCGTTCGTGGCAGGTCCCGTCCGCGGGAAGGTCGTCAAGGCCCTCGCGCGTTCGAGCGAGGTTTCGGAAGGGAGTGACGAGAAGTGAGCTCGGTCGCCATTCCGGACCCCCGCGACATCCTGCTCGCGCCGGTGATCTCCGAGAAGTCCTACGGGCTGCTCGAGGACCACAAGTACACGTTCATCGTCCGTCCGGACGCCAACAAGACCCAGATCAAGATCGCGGTCGAGAAGGTGTTCGGCGTGAAGGTCGTCAGCGTCAACACGGCCAACCGCCAGGGCAAGCGGAAGCGGACTCGTACCGGCTTCGGCAAGCGCAAGGACACCAAGCGCGCCATCGTGACTCTTTCGCCTGAGAGCAAGGCGATCGAGATCTTCGGCGGACCCACCGCGTAAAGGACTGAGCTGACAATGGGCATCCGCAAGTACAAGCCGACGACCCCGGGTCGTCGCGGTTCGAGCGTCTCGGACTTCGCCGAGATCACCCGGTCCACGCCGGAGAAGTCGCTGCTGCGTCCGCTGAGCAAGACCGGCGGCCGCAACGCGTCGGGCAAGATCACCACCCGGCACAAGGGCGGTGGCCACAAGCGCGCCTACCGCGTGATCGACTTCCGTCGCCACGACAAGGACGGCGTGCCGGCCAAGGTCGCGCACATCGAGTACGACCCCAACCGCACCGCGCGCATCGCGCTGCTGCACTACGCCGACGGCGAGAAGCGCTACATCATCGCGCCGGAGAAGCTGAAGCAGGGCGACACGGTTGAGAACGGCCCCCGCGCCGACATCAAGCCGGGCAACAACCTGCCGCTGCGCAACATCCCGGTCGGCACCGTGATCCACGCGATCGAACTCCGCCCCGGCGGCGGCGCGAAGATGGCCCGGTCCGCCGGCGCCCGCGTGCAGCTCGTCGCCAAGGACGGTCCTTACGCCCAGCTGCGTCTCCCCTCGGGCGAGATCCGCAACGTGGACGTGCGCAACCGCGCGACCGTCGGCGAGGTCGGCAACGCCGAGCACTCCAACATCAACTGGGGCAAGGCGGGCCGCAACCGCTGGCGCGGCAAGCGCCCGACCGTCCGCGGTGTCGTGATGAACCCGGTCGACCACCCGCACGGCGGTGGTGAGGGCAAGACGTCCGGTGGTCGCCACCCGGTGAACCCGAACGGCAAGCCCGAAGGCCGCACTCGCAAGAGCAAGCCGTCCGACAAATTGATCGTCCGCCGCCGGCGCACCGGCAAGAAGCGCTGAGCAGGGAGGTAGAAGCACATGCCACGCAGCCTTAAGAAGGGCCCGTTCGTGGACGACCACCTGCTCAAGAAGGTGGACGCTCTCAACGAATCGGGCAAGAAGACCGTGATCAAGACCTGGTCGCGGCGCTCCACGATCATCCCGGACTTCCTGGGGCACACGATCGCGGTGCACGACGGCCGCAAGCACGTCCCGGTGTTCGTCACCGAGGCGATGGTGGGTCACAAGCTGGGCGAGTTCGCCCCGACGCGGACCTTCAAGGGCCACATCAAGGACGACCGCAAGTCGCGCCGCCGCTGAGCGGGCCAGAGAAAGTTAAGGGAAGCAGATGAACGCCCAGTCAAACGCCACGGCCGCAGCCGAAGAGCTGCCCTCGGCCGTCGCGCGGGCTCGTTTCGTCCGGGACTCGCCGATGAAGGTGCGCCGGGTGATCGAGCTCGTCAAGGGTCGTAGCGTCAGCGAGGCCTTGGCCGTCCTCCGGTTCGCGCCGCAGGCGGCCAGCACGCCGCTCGCGAAGGTCATCGCCAGCGCGGCGGCCAACGCCGAGAACAACCTCCAGCTGGACCCGGAGACGCTCTGGATCAAGTCCGCGACCGCCGACGAGGGCCCGACCCTCAAGCGCATCCGTCCGCGTGCCCAGGGCCGTGCGTACCGGATCCGCAAGCGCACCAGCCACATCACCGTGGTGGTCGAGTCGCGGCCTGCGGAGAAGAAGAGCAACAAGAAGGCAGGTGGCCGGTAGTGGGCCAGAAGATCAACCCGCACGGCTTCCGCCTGGGTATCACCACTGACTGGAAGTCGCGCTGGTACGCCGACAAGCAGTACGCGGAGTACGTGGCCGAGGACGTCAAGATCCGCAAGCTGCTCTCCACCGGCATGGAGCGCGCCGGCATCTCCAAGGTCGAGATCGAGCGCACCCGTGACCGCGTCCGCGTCGACATCCACACCGCCCGGCCGGGCATCGTCATCGGCCGCCGCGGCGCGGAGGCCGACCGGATCCGCGGCGCGCTGGAGAAGCTGACCAAGAAGCAGGTCCAGCTGAACATCCTCGAGGTGAAGAACCCCGAGGCCGACGCGCAGCTGGTCGCCCAGGGTGTCGCGGAGCAGCTGAGCAACCGCGTGGCGTTCCGCCGCGCGATGCGCAAGGCGATCCAGACCTCCATGCGCTCGCCGCAGGTCAAGGGCATCCGTGTGCAGTGCGGCGGCCGTCTCGGCGGTGCCGAGATGTCCCGCTCCGAGCACTACCGCGACGGCCGGGTCCCGCTGCACACGCTGCGCGCCGACATCGACTACGGCTTCTTCGAGGCCAAGACGACGTTCGGCCGCATCGGCGTGAAGGTGTGGATCTACAAGGGCGAGCTGGTCGGCGGCCTGAAGGCCCGCGAGGCGCGCGACGCCGCCGCGGCCGCCGAGCGGGCCCCCGCCGCGACCGTGGCGACCGGCCGTCCCGCCCGCGCCGTTCCGGCGCGTCGGGCACGACCCCGACCTCGACCGAGGCCGGCCGCGCCGCAGCCGCTGCGAAGACCGACACGGCTGAGGCGGCGGCCCCGGCCGCTGAGACCGCAGAAAAGACGGAGGGCTGAGACGTGCTCATCCCGCGCAGGGTCAAGCACCGCAAGCAGCACTCCCCGAAGCGCCACGGCGCCGCCAAGGGCGGTACCAAGGTCAACTTCGGCGAGTACGGCATCCAGGCGCTTGAGCACAGCTACGTGACGAACCGGCAGATCGAGTCCGCTCGTATCGCCATGACCCGTCACATCAAGCGCGGCGGCAAGGTGTGGACCACGATCTACCCGGACCGCCCGCTGACCAAGAAGCCGGCGGAAACCCGCATGGGTTCCGGTAAGGGTTCGCCCGAGTGGTGGATCGCCAACGTGAAGCCGGGCCGCGTGATGTTCGAGATCAGCTTCCCGAACGAGGAGACCGCCCGCGAGGCGCTCCGCCGCGCGATCCACAAGCTGCCCATGAAGTGCCGCATCGTGACCCGGGAAGGTGAGTTCTGATGGCTAACGGAGCCGCACAGGCATCCGAGCTGCGTGAGCTCACCGCCGAAGAGCTCGTGCTGCGTCTGAAGGAATACAAGGAGGAGCTGTTCAACCTCCGCTTCCAGATGGCGACCGGGCAGCTGGACAACAACCGTCGGCTGCGCACCGTCCGCACGGACATCGCGCGGATCTACACGGTCATGCGCGAGCGCGAGCTCGGCCTGTCCGTGGCGCCCGACGCCGAAAGTGAAGGTGCCGCATGAGCGAGGCTGCCACCGAGAAGACCGTCCGGAACTACCGCAAGGTCCGCGAGGGTTACGTCGTCTCGGACAAGATGGACAAGACGATCGTGGTCGAGCTCGAGGACCGCAAGAAGCACCCGCGCTACTCGAAGGTTCTCCGCAGCACCACCAAGGTCAAGGTGCACGACGAGAACAACGAGGCGGGCGTGGGCGACCGGGTCACGCTGATGGAGACCCGGCCGCTGTCGGCGACCAAGCGCTGGCGTCTGGTGCAGGTCGTGGAGAAGGCCAAGTAAGCAGGGCTCCTCGGAGTCCTTGGTTCCGCAAGGCTCGCCGGAAGGCGAGAACCAGCGCGACATACAGGAGTTGACGTGATCCAGCAGGAGTCGCGGCTTCGGGTTGCCGACAACACGGGCGCGAAGGAAATCCTTTGCATCCGCGTTCTCGGCGGGTCCGGGCGGCGCTACGCCGGCATCGGCGACATCATCGTCGCCACCGTGAAGGACGCCATCCCGGCCGCCGGGGTGAAGAAGGGCGATGTCGTCAAGGCCGTCATCGTCCGCACGGTCAAGGAGCGCCGTCGTCCGGACGGTTCCTACATCCGGTTCGACGAGAACGCCGCCGTGCTCATCAAGAACGACAACGAGCCCCGGGGCACCCGCATCTTCGGCCCGGTGGGCCGCGAGCTGCGCGACCGAAAGTTCATGAAGATCATTTCGCTCGCGCCGGAGGTGCTGTGATGAAGGTGAAGAAGGGCGACACCGTCGTCGTTATCGCCGGCAAGGACAAGGGCGCCAAGGGCAAGGTCATCCAGGCCTACCCGGACCGCGAGCGCGTTCTGGTCGAGGGGGTCAACCGGATCAAGAAGCACACCCGGATCACCCAGACCCAGCGCGGCGCGCAGTCCGGCGGCATCGTGACCCAGGAAGCGCCCATCCACGTCTCGAACGTGATGGTCGTGGACTCGGACGGCAAGCCGACCCGGGTGGGCTACCGCATCGGCGAGGACGGCAAGAAGGTCCGGGTCTCGCGCCGGAACGGCAAGGACATCTGACATGACCACCGCAGAGAAGATCGTGCCGCGTCTGAAGACCCGGTACCGCGAAGAGATCAAGGGCGAACTCCAGAAGGAGTTCTCCATCCCCAACGTGCACCAGATTCCCGGCGTCACCAAGATCGTCGTGAACATGGGTGTCGGGGACGCCGCCCGGGACAGCAAGCTGATCGACGGCGCGGTCCGCGACCTCGCCCTGATCACCGGGCAGAAGCCGGAAATCCGCAAGGCCCGCAAGTCGATCGCGCAGTTCAAGCTGCGCGAGGGCCAGCCGATCGGCGCGCGCGTCACGCTGCGCGGCGACCGGATGTGGGAGTTCCTCGACCGGCTGCTGACCATCGCGCTGCCCCGTATCCGCGACTTCCGCGGCCTTTCGCCCAAGCAGTTCGACGGCAACGGCAACTACACGTTCGGTCTCAACGAGCAGTCGATGTTCCACGAGATCAACCCGGACGACATCGACCGCCCCCGTGGCATGGACGTCACCGTCGTCACGACCGCCACCACCGACGACGAGGGCCGGGCGCTGCTGCGCAAGCTCGGTTTCCCGTTCAAGGAGAACTGAGCCGATGGCCAAGAAAGCGCTAGTCAGCAAGGCTTCGAAGAAGCCGAAGTTCGCGGTGCGCGCCTACACCCGGTGCAACCGGTGCGGGCGTCCGCACTCGGTGTACCGCAAGTTCGGCCTGTGCCGGATCTGCCTCCGGGAGATGGCGCACGCGGGCGAACTGCCCGGTGTCCACAAGTCCAGCTGGTAAGGCTCGAAACTCTATTCCCAGTTCGCCACAGGCCCCGCCGACCCGGCCGGAGACCTCTCCGGCCGGGCGAGGCGGGGAACCAGGCGAGAAAGGTTGACAGGTCACCATGACGATGACCGACCCGATCGCAGACTTCTTGACCCGTCTGCGCAACGCGAACTCGGCGTACCACGACGAGGTCGTGCTTCCGCACTCGAAGATCAAGGCGAACATCGCCGAGATCCTCAAGCGCGAGGGCTACATCGCGAGCTACCGCGACGAGCCGGGCGAGAAGCACAAGAACCTGGTCGTCGAGCTGAAGTACGGCCCCAACCGCGAGCGGAGCATCGCCGGCCTTCGCCGCGTCTCCAAGCCGGGTCTGCGGGTCTACGCAAAATCGACCGAACTGCCGTCCGTGCTGGGTGGCCTCGGCGTCGCGATCATCTCGACGTCCGGCGGCCTGCAGACCGACCGGCAGGCCAAGCGCAACAACGTGGGCGGCGAAGTCCTCGCCTACGTCTGGTAAGGAAGGGGGCACAGACATGTCACGCATCGGAAAGCTGCCGGTCGCCGTCCCCTCCGGGGTCGAGGTGACCATCGACGGCCAGCACGTCAAGGTCAAGGGGCCGAAGGGCACCCTGGAGCACACCGTCGCCGAGCCGATCATCGTCGAGCGCGGCGAGGACGGCGCGCTCCTGGTGAAGCGCCCTGACGACGAGCGCACGAGCCGGGCTCTGCACGGTCTCACCCGCACGCTGGTCAACAACCTCGTCGTCGGCGTGACCGCCGGCTACGAGAAGAAGCTCGAAATCCACGGCGTCGGTTACCGCGTGCAGGCCAAGGGCTCGGACCTCGAGTTCGCCCTCGGCTACAGCCACCCGGTCAAGATCGAGGCTCCGGAAGGCATCACCTTCAAGGTGGAGTCGCCGACCCGGTTCTCGGTGTCCGGCATCGACAAGCAGAAGGTCGGCCAGACCGCCGCGGTCATCCGCAAGCTGCGCCGCCCGGACCCGTACAAGGGCAAGGGCCTGCGCTACGAGGGTGAGAAGATCCGCCGCAAGGTCGGAAAGACGGGTAAGTGATGAGCGACACGACTACCACGAAGCGCAAGCCGGTCGGCAAGGACATCTCGACCCGCCGCCGCGTCGCCAAGGCCCGTCGGCACTTCCGCCTCCGCAAGAAGATCAGCGGCACGCCGGTGCGTCCGCGCATGGTCGTCAAGCGGTCCTCGCGGCACATCACCGTGCAGGTGATCGACGACCTCGCCGGTCACACGCTGGCGTCGGCGTCCACCCTCGAGTCGGACCTGCGGTCCTTCGAGGGCGACAAGAAGGCCAAGGCGGCCAAGGTCGGCGAACTGGTCGCTTCGCGCGCCAAGGACGCCGGCATCGAAGCCGTGGTGTTCGACCGTGGCGGCAACGCCTACCACGGCCGCATCGCCGCGCTCGCCGACGCCGCCCGCGAGGCGGGGTTGAAGTTCTGATGCACATGCTCGTGAATGGAAGGAAAGCCTGATGCCGGGACGTACACGGCAATTCGGCGGCGGCCAGGGCGGACCGGGTCAGGGCGGCAACGACCGCGGTGACCGTCGGGACCGCCGCGACCGGCGCGACGGCGGCCGTGGCGGGGCGGCCCAGGACAAGACCCCGCACCTTGAGAAGGTCGTGACGATCAACCGCGTCGCCAAGGTCGTCAAGGGCGGTCGTCGCTTCAGCTTCACCGCCCTGGTGGTCGTCGGCGACGGCGACGGTCAGGTCGGCGTCGGCTACGGCAAGGCCAAGGAAGTTCCCGCGGCCATCGCCAAGGGCGTCGAGGAAGCGAAGAAGAACTTCTTCCGCGTTCCGCGCGTCGCCGGCACCATTCCGCACCCGATCCAGGGTGAGGAAGCCGCCGGGGTCGTGCTGCTCCGTCCCGCCTCCGCCGGTACCGGTGTCATCGCCGGTGGCCCGGTGCGCGCGGTGCTGGAGTGCGCGGGCGTCCACGACGTGCTGTCGAAGTCGCTCGGCTCCGACAACGCCATCAACATCGTGCACGCGACGGTGGCGGCCCTGAAGGGTCTGCAGCGTCCGGAGGAGGTGGCCGCTCGCCGCGGTCTGCCGCTCGAGGACGTCGCCCCGGCCCGGATGCTGCGCCAGCGTGCCGGCCAGGGGGTCTGACATGGCTCAGCTCAAGGTCACTCAGGTCAAGAGCAAGATCGGCACGAAGCACGCTCACCGCGAGTCGCTGCGCACCCTCGGGCTGCGCAAGATCCGCCAGAGCGTCGTGCGTGAGGACACCCCCCAGGTGCGCGGCCTGATCCACACCGTCCGCCACCTGGTGGAGGTCGAGGAGGTCCAGGCATGACCGCCATCAAGATCCACCACCTTCGTCCGGCTCCTGGCGCCAAGCGCGACAAGATCCGCGTCGGCCGTGGTGAGGGTTCGAAGGGCAAGACGGCGGGTCGCGGCACGAAGGGCACCAAGGCCCGGAAGAACGTGCCCGCCGGGTTCGAGGGTGGGCAGATGCCCATCCACATGCGGCTGCCGAAGCTGCGTGGGTTCAAGAACCGGTTCCGCACCGAGTACCAGCCGGTGAACGTGGGCGACATCGCCCGCGTGTTCGCCGACGGTGGCAAGGTCGGTCCGGAGGAGCTGGCCGCCAACGGGCTGGTGCGCAAGGGCAAGCTGGTGAAGGTTCTCGGGAACGGGGACCTGAACGGGGTCAAGCTCGAGCTGACCGCGCACGCGTTCTCTGGCTCCGCCAAGGAGAAGATCGAGGCTGCTGGTGGTTCGGCCACCGTTAGCTGATCTGGTTTCGTGATTCGGGCCCGCCTGGTTTCGACTAGGCGGGCCCGTTTCGTTTGTTGCGGCTCGTCGCCTGGCGGCGACATTGCTGTGGTGAGTGCGTGGGGCACCCCGAAGCCCGAGTGTGCTGACGGTTCGGGGGTGCTTGTCAAGGCGGGAAAGATGCCTTGACAAGCACCCCCGAACCGCAGGGAGGCTTCGTATCGGGGTGCGGGGGAGGGGCTGGGTGCCTCGATTGTTGGGTGCATCGGTTGGTGTTTGCTGCTGTTTTTCCGTGCTGTTGCGCCAAAGCCCGCCTAAAGGTGCGGGCCGAACAGGTGATCATCTGTGCTCCGAGCGGCCCTACCTGCGGCTCTGTGGCGCCGTGCGGGCTCGTGCTGAGACGTAAAACGCACACGCGCTGCGGGCGGCTCATGCGAAGCTGTTAGAGTCGGCGGCACGCTTCCGGGCCTGTTTGCCCTGAAGCGTTCCTGGCTTGCCAGTGAGTCAGACATCCCGCCGGTCTCGTACCGGCCAAGCCGATCGTCGGTTGGGACGACCGACGACGCCGAGGAGGTCCCCCGCGTGCTCAGCGCATTCCGCTCGGCTCTCGCGACGCCGGATCTACGCAAGAAGATCCTGTTCACGCTAGCCATCGTCGCGGTCTACCGGATCGGTGCAACCATCCCGGCTCCGGGGGTCTCGTTCGCCGCCGTGCAGGCCTGTACCGCACAGGCCGACCAGCAGGGCGTGTACCAGCTGCTCAACCTCTTCAGCGGCGGCGCGCTGCTGCAGCTGTCGCTGTTCGCGACGGGCATCATGCCCTACATCACCGCGAGCATCATCATCCAGCTGCTCACCGTGGTCATCCCGCGGTTCGAGGAGCTGAAGAAGGAAGGCCAGTCCGGCCAGAACAAGCTGACCCAGTACACCCGGTACCTCACGATCGCGCTGGCGATCCTGCAGGCCACCGGCGTGGTCGCGCTGGCCGACCGCGGCACCCTGTTCCAGGGCTGCTCGCAGCCGATCATCCCGGACAACAGCATCTACTCGCTGACGCTGATCGTGGTCACCATGACCGCCGGCACCGCGGTGATGATGTGGCTGGGCGAGCTGATCACCGAGCGCGGCGTCGGCAACGGCATGTCGGTGCTGATCTTCCTGAACATCGCGGCCCGCATCCCGGCCGAGGGCGCCAACATCATCAGCAACGGCGGCGGCGTCGCGCTGGTCGTCGTTCTCGCGTTCGGCCTGGTGATCATCGCCAGCGTCATCTTCGTCGAGCAGGGCCAGCGCCGGATCCCGGTGCAGTACGCCAAGCGCATGGTCGGCCGCCGGATGTACGGCGGCACCTCGACTTACCTGCCGATCAAGGTGAACCAGGCCGGTGTCATCCCGGTCATCTTCGCCTCGTCGCTGCTGTACCTGCCACAGCTGCTCAGCCAGCTGATCGGCGACCCGAACAGCAACGCCGGCTGGCAGGCGTTCATTCAGAACTACCTGGTCAACCAGAGCAGCTGGGTGCACATCCTGCTCTACTTCCTGTTGATCATCTTCTTCACCTACTTCTACATCACGATCACGTTCAACGTGGACGAGCGTGCGGAAGAGATGAAGAAGTTCGGCGGCTTCATCCCTGGCATCCGGCCCGGGCGCCCGACCGCCGAGTACCTCAGCTTCGTGCTGGGCCGGATCACTCTCCCCGGCTCGCTGTACCTGGGCATCATCGCGATCCTCCCGAACTTCTTCCTGTCCCTCACCGGCAGCGGGAACAACCAGAACTTCCCGTTCGGTGGCACGGCTGTGCTGATCATGGTGGGTGTCGGGCTCGACACCGTTAAGCAGATCGAAAGCCAGCTGATGCAGCGCAACTACGAAGGGTTCTTGAAGTGACGCGACTGGTTCTCGTCGGACCGCCCGGCGCGGGCAAAGGCACGCAGGCGGTTGCCCTGTCCGAGCAGCTGCGGATCCCGCACATCTCGACGGGCGACCTGTTCCGGGCGCACGTGGGCCAGGAGACGCCGCTCGGCCAGGAGGCCAAGCGCTACCTGGACTCGGGCGAGCTGGTCCCCGACTCGGTGACCAACGAGATGGTCCGCGAGCGGCTGGCCGAACCGGACGCCAAGGCTGGCTTCCTGCTCGACGGGTTCCCGCGCAACACCAAGCAGGCCGAGGTTCTCGGCGAGATGCTGAGCGAGGCCGACACCAAGCTCGACGCGGTCATCCAGCTCGACGTGGCCGAGGACGTCGTCGTCGGCAGGCTCATGTCGCGTGGCCGCGCGGACGACACCGAAGACGTCATCCGCCGTCGCCAGCAGGTGTACGTGTCGGAGACCGCGCCGCTGCTCGAGTACTACGCCGACATCCTGGTGAAGGTCGACGGCGTCGGCGACGTGCAGGAGATCTCGGACCGCGTGCTGAGAGCGCTGCGCGACCGCACGTGAATCTCGGAGGATTGCGTGTTCTGCAAGTGCTCCGCCGCGGGCGCATGATCGAGGTCAAGACGCGCGGCGAGCTGGAGGCCATGCGGGCGGCCGGTCTCGTCGTCGCCCGCACCCTGGCCGCCGTGCGCGAACGCGCGCGGGCCGGGGTCAGCACGGCCGAACTCGACGAACTGGCCGAGCAGACGATCCGCGACGCCGGCGCGGTGCCCTCGTTCAAGGGCTACCACGGGTTCCCGGCCTCGATCTGCGCGTCGGTGAACGAGCAGATCGTGCACGGCATCCCGTCGAGCAAGCAGGTGCTCGCCGAGGGCGACCTGATCTCGGTCGACTGCGGTGCGATCCTCGACGGCTGGCACGGCGATTCCGCGGTGACGCTGGAGATCGGCGAGGTCAGCAAGAAGGACCGCGAGCTGTCCGCCGCCACCGAACGCGCGATGTGGGCCGGCATCGAGGCCGTTCGCGCGGGCTCCCGGCTCACCGACATCTCGTTCGCGGTGCAGACCGCCGCCGAGAAGGCGGGCCGGGAAGACGGCCGCGAGTACGGGATGATCCTCGAGTACGGCGGCCACGGCATCGGCCGCCAGATGCACATGGAGCCGTTCCTGCCCAACGTCGGCAAGCCCGGCAAGGGCCCCCGGCTCAAGCCCGGCATGGCGCTCGCGGTCGAGCCCATGCTGACCGGCGGCAGCGGCGAAACCCTCGAACTGGACGACGGCTGGACGGTCGTCACCATCGACGGTTCGCGCGCCGCGCACTGGGAGCACACCGTCGCCATCACCGAGGACGGTCCCTGGGTGCTCACCCTGCCCGAAGAGTCCTGAGCGGCCACTCACACGGGTCTACTTCCACCCCGGTCGACGGGGTACTGCACGGGTTGCGTACACTGTCAAGTCGGCGCGCTCATGCGCCGGTTCCAGCATGCTCGTGAATTCTCGCGAACCTCATGGACCCGGGGCCGAGTGTGGCCGAGCACCACCCAGTAAGCAAGGACTCGAGCTCAAAACCGATCACGCTGTGCACATCAAGCGTGCATCAGGGATTGCGGAGGACATGGCTAAGAAAGACGGGGCCATCGAGGTCAGAAGGCCGCGTGGTCGAGCCGCTCCCCAACGCGATGTTCCGCGTCGAGTTGGAGAACGGCCACAAGGTCCTGGCACACATCAGCGGCAAGATGCGGCAGCACTACATCCGCATCCTGCCGGAGGACAGGGTTGTCGTGGAGCTGTCGCCCTACGACCTCTCCCGTGGTCGCATCGTCTACCGCTACAAGTGATCACGCCAGAGCCGAGCAGAGCAGGAAGCAGGAAGACGTGAAGGTCCAGCCGAGCGTCAAGAAGATCTGCGACAAGTGCAAGGTGATCCGCCGTCACGGCCGGATCATGGTGATCTGCGAGAACCTGCGTCACAAGCAGCGTCAGGGCTGAGAACCGCACTGCAGCAGGCCGCTTGACGGCTAACCCACCCTCCCCGTACCTGCCGGGCCGTGAAAACGGCCCGGCGCACCCCGGACTTCAGGCCGGGGCCGGGACACCCGGGGCGCAAGCCACGGGCACGACAGGCGAGTCGGTTCCGGAACCGGACGGGGAGCAGACCTGAAGACGAACTCGAAAAAGGAGCACCAGTGGCACGACTCGCTGGCGTCGACCTCCCCCGCGAGAAGCGGTTGGAGATCGCGCTGACTTACATCTACGGGATCGGCCGTACCCGCTCGAAGCAGATGATCGCGGCTGCGGAGCTGAACGCCGACACCCGCGTCAAGGACCTCAGCGACGAGGATCTCGTCAAGCTGAAGGACTACATCGACGAAAACTTCAAGGTCGAGGGTGACCTTCGCCGTGAGGTGAACGCCGACATCCGGCGCAAGATCGAGATCGGGACCTACCAGGGTCTGCGCTGGCGTCGTGGTCTGCCGGTCCGCGGTCAGCGGACCAAGACCAACGCCCGCACCCGCAAGGGCCCGAAGAAGACGGTCGCCGGCAAGAAGAAGGCTGGCAAGAAGTGAGCACCCAGGGCAAGAAGGTCGTTCGCATGGGCGGTTCCGTCCGGCGCTCCACGGCTTGTGTCTCGCCCAAGGCGCTCTACGCCCGCCCGATGGCGCTGCGGAACCTCTACACCGACGCCGGATCCATCATCCGGCGCGGCCAGCAGGAAGCCGTCGCCGCTCACCAAGAGAACGCGCGTTAACAGGAGAACCCTCAGAACATGCCACCCAAGAGCCGCACTGCGGGGGCCAAGAAGGTCCGCCGCAAGGAAAAGAAGAACGTCGCGCACGGTCACGCGCACATCAAGAGCACCTTCAACAACACCATCGTCTCCATCACGGACCCGACCGGCGCCGTGATCGCGTGGGCCTCGAGCGGCCACGTGGGCTTCAAGGGCTCGCGCAAGTCGACTCCGTTCGCCGCGCAGATGGCCGCCGAGAACGCCGCCCGCAAGGCGGCCGAGCACGGCATGAAGAAGGTCGACGTTTTCGTGAAGGGCCCGGGTTCGGGCCGCGAGACGGCGATCCGCTCGCTGCAGGCGGCCGGCCTCGAGGTCGGCACCATCCAGGACGTGACCCCGCAGCCTCACAACGGCTGCCGCCCGCCCAAGCGGCGCCGGGTCTGAGGAACGGGGAGGAGTACTAAGAAATGGCTCGTTACACCGGCCCCGCGACGCGTATTTCGCGTCGCCTCAAGGTTGACCTCATCGGCGGCGACCAGGCGTTTGAGCGTCGCCCCTACCCGCCGGGCCAGCACGGCCGCGGGCGCATCAAGGAGTCCGAGTACCTCCTGCAGTCGCAGGAGAAGCAGAAGGCTCGCTACACCTACGGCGTTCTCGAGCGCCAGTTCGTCCGGTACTACAAGGAAGCCGTCCGGCGTCCTGGCAAGACCGGTGAGAACCTGCTGCAGATCCTCGAGTCCCGGCTGGACAACGTGATCTACCGCGCCGGCATCGCCCGCACCCGCCGTCAGGCGCGGCAGCTGGTGAGCCACGGCCACTTCCTGGTCAACGGCGTCAAGGTCAACGTGCCGTCCTACCAGGTCACCAAGTGGGACATCATCGACGTCAAGCCGAAGTCGGCGGGCACCCTCCCGTTCGTCGCGGCGAAGGAAGCCTTCGGCGAGCGTCCGGTTCCGGCGTGGCTGCAGGTCGTCCCGTCGACTCTCCGCGTGCTGGTCCACCAGCTCCCGGAGCGTGCGCAGATCGACGTTCCGGTTCAGGAACAGCTGATCGTCGAGCTTTACTCGAAGTAACCGGTCTCTGCGACTGGTTACGGGGCGGCGGCGTCCACAGTGCGCCGCCGCCACGCCATCCCTTCGACGTCATATGGCGGGCGTCGTCTGGAAAGGAAACTAAGAAATGCTGATTTCCCAGCGGCCGGCTCTCGGCGAAGAGACGGTCAACGAGACCCGCTCCCGGTTCACCATCGAACCGCTGGAGCCCGGCTTCGGCTACACGCTCGGCAACTCGCTGCGGCGCACGCTGCTGTCGTCCATCCCGGGCGCGGCCGTGACGAGCATCCGCATCGACGGCGTGCTGCACGAATTCACCACCGTTCCCGGGGTGAAGGAAGACGTCACCGACATCATCCTGAACCTGAAGGAACTGGTCGTGTCCTCGGAAGAGGACGAGCCGGTCACCATGTACCTGCGCAAGCAGGGCCCCGGTGAGGTCACGGCTGCCGACATCGTGCCGCCCGCGGGCGTCACCGTGCACAACCCGGATCTGCACATCGCGTCGCTGAACGGCAAGGGCAAGCTCGAGATCGAGCTGGTCGTCGAGCGCGGCCGCGGTTACGTTCCGGCCCTGCAGAACAAGCAGGCGGGCGCGGAGATCGGCCGGATCCCGGTCGACTCGATCTACTCGCCGGTGCTGAAGGTGACCTACAAGGTCGAGGCCACCCGTGTCGAGCAGCGCACCGACTTCGACAAGCTGATCCTGGACGTCGAGACCAAGCCGTCGATCACCGCGCGCGACGCGGTCGCTTCGGCGGGCAAGACGCTGGTGGAGCTGTTCGGTCTCGCTCGCGAGCTGAACGTCGACGCCGAGGGCATCGAGATCGGCCCGTCGCCGCAGGAGGCGGACACCATCGCCGCCTACGCGATGCCGATCGAGGACCTGGACCTCACCGTCCGGTCGTACAACTGCCTGAAGCGCGAAGGCATCCACACCGTTGGCGAGCTGGTCTCGCGCAGCGAGGCGGACCTTCTCGACATCCGCAACTTCGGCGCCAAGTCGATCGACGAGGTCAAGCTGAAGCTCGTCGGCCTCGGCCTCGCGCTGAAGGACAGCCCGCCCGGGTTCGACCCGTCCGCGGCTGCCACCAGCTACGACGGCGAGGGCTGGTCGGAAGGGGTCGCCGGCATCGGCGGCGGGATTTCGGACGACGGCCACGACGATGGCCAGGACTACGCAGAGACCGAGCAGCTCTGAGGCCTCGTGCCCGGACGCTGTGAGCTGAACTAGGAGAAAGTCATGCCCACCCCTACCAAGGGAGCCCGGCTCGGCGGGTCTGCCGCGCACGAGCGGCTGATCCTGGCCAACCTGGCCACTCAGCTGTTCGAGCACGGCAAGATCACGACGACCGAGGCTAAGGCCAAGCGGGTCCGCCCGCTGGCCGAGAAGCTGATCACCAAGGCGAAGCGGGGCGACCTGCACAACCGTCGCCTGGTGCAGAAGGTCGTCCGGGACAAGGACGTCGTGCACAAGCTGTTCGCCGAGATCGGCCCGCACTTCGCGGAGCGCGCCGGCGGTTACACCCGCATCACCAAGACGATGCCGCGCAAGGGCGACAACGCCGCCATGGCCGTCATCGAACTGGTCGCGGAGAAGACCGTGACGTCCGAGGCCGAGCGGGCCCGCAAGACCAAGTTCGCCAAGGACGAGGTCGCCGCCGCTCCGGTCGCCGAGGAAGCCGCTGAGGCCCCCGCCGCGACCGAAGAGGCTCCCGCCGCCGAGGAGACCGCTCCGGCCGCCGACGAGGCCGCTGCTTCGGACGACGCCGACGCCAAGAAGGACTGAAGTCCTGCCGGCACTGTCTACACCGGACGAGCCCGCCGCTCCCCACGGGGAGGGCGGGCTCGTTCGTCTGCGCTTGGACGTGAGCTACGACGGCACGGACTTCTCCGGCTGGGCCCGCCAGCCCGGCCGGCGCACCGTGCAAGCCGAACTGGAGCAGGCGCTGCAGCGTCAGCCGCCGGGGGAGTCGGTGCCGAAGTCCGTGGTCGTCGCGGGCCGCACGGACGCCGGAGTGCATGCCACCGGACAGGTCGTGCACGTCGACGTGGTCCCGTTCGCGCCGGGTGCACCGGGCCGGATTCCGGTGGACGAACGAGGAATCCCAGACCTGACACGAATGCGCGGCCGCTGGAACAAGCTTCTGCCCGCCGACGCGCGGGTTCTTCAGGCCCGGGTAGCCCCGGACGGGTTCGACGCCCGGTTCTCGGCCATCCGGCGGCACTACCGTTACCGGGTCTCAGATGCCCCGTGGGGCGTAGACCCGTTGCGCCGCAACGACACTCTGGCTTGGGGCCGTCCACTGTCGACAGAGCGGATGAACGCTGCCGCCGAGGAATTGTTGGGGCTGCAGGACTTCGCGGCGTATTGCAAACAGCGCGAGGGCGGCACGACGATCCGCGAACTGCAGCGTCTGGAGTGGACTCGGATCGACGAGCATCTGCTGGAAGTCCAGGTGAGCGCGGACGCGTTTTGCCATTCGATGGTCCGCAGCCTGGTCGGGGTATTGCTGCTCGTAGGGGACGGGCGGCGCGGAACCGGCTGGCCCGGCGAGGTCCTGGCGAGCGGCTCGCGGGAGAGCGCGGTCGCTCCGGCACACGGCCTGACGCTGACGGCGGTGGATTACCCGCCGGACGAGCTGCTGGCCGCGCGAGCGGAGCAGACTCGGAATGTGCGGTCGTCGACCGAGCTGTAGCCGGGATCAGCCGAAAGAGCAGGCCACTTCTGATACCAGAGTGGTATCATCATCGTCATGGCGATGACTTTGCGGTTGAACGACGAGCAAGAGCGTGCGCTCGCGTTGCTTGCCGAGGCGGACGGGGTGAGCAAGCACGAAGCGGTGGTGCGGGCGATCGCGGACGCCGCGGCCCGCCGGGTCCGGGACGAGCGGGTTCGCGACCTTTCCAGCGAGGGCCGTTCCCGCTACGCCGCCCTGCTTGATCGCCTGGCGCAGTGAAGATCGAATACCTGACGCTCGACGATCTGCTCGCGCTGTCCGCCGACCTCCGGGTGCCCGGGGTGCGTGACCTCGGCTTGCTCGACGCGGCGGCGCATCGGCCGCAATCGTCGTTGATGGGGCAGGACGCTTATCCCAGCCCGCACGAGAAAGCCGCGGTGCTGCTGGAATCCATCGTCCGGAATCACCCGCTGATCGACGGGAACAAACGCCTTGGCTGGATGGCGGTGTTCGTGTTCTACGGGCTGAACGGCTTCGACCTGGACGCGCCGGAGGACGAGGCGTACGACCTGGTGATCGCGACCTCGACCGGGACTGTGCCGTATCAGTCCGTGGCCGAGCGGTTGGCGAAGTGGTCTCACGTCGTGATCGCGCCGCCGAATCCGCAGGTGCTCAGCGACGCCGAGCACCGAAAACGGTGAAGGCCTCCTCGCGGGAAATCCGCAAGGAGGCCTTCACCATTTGACCGTTTTCAGTCGCCCCGGCGAACCGGCCCGAGCAGCTGCTGCTCCTTCTGCGTCGTAACCAGCCGCAGCGGACGCCACAGGTTCGTGCCCAGCGCCACGACCTGGTCGTCTTTCAGCGTGGTCAGCTGGCGCATCATCTGCGGCGGCAGCCGCCAGATCCGGGCCGCCAGTTCGGCCTGTCCGGCGGGCAACCGCTGCATCAGCACGAGGTCCGCGGCGTTCGCCGTGGTGCCGGCCTGCGGGTGCAGGTACGGCAGGACGTACACCGTCGTCTGCCACGGCGACCGCGGCGGGAACAGGTCCTGCGGGGTCGGGCCGCCGTCGGTCACCACCAGCAGCGGGGCGTCCTCGGACGGGCGCGGCAGCTCGACCGGCGACAACCGGCGGATCTGCACCAGCGGCGACGGCCGTCCGTCGCGGCTTCCGGCCGCCTGCTGCAGCACCTGCCACGCCGCGGGACGTCCGGTGGCCACGACGACCCAGGCACCGGTCGCCATGGCGCGCATCGCGACCTGACGGGCCAGGTAGAGGCCGCCGACGAGCACAATGCGGGTCGGTTGCGAACGCAGCGCGGAGACGGTCAGCGGCTCGCCCTTGAGGCCGGAACCGAGGACAACGCCGCCGCGGTCGCCGGACGGGCTGATCGCGTCGAGCATGGCCGGGTCGACCGTGAACTCCGGGGCGACGCCCGCGTTCTGCCCCGCGTCACGTACGCGAGCACTCATGCCGCTACTCATGCGGTCCCTCCAATCGGCAGCGTCGCGGAGAACGCCGAGACCTGCATGCCCTTCAACGGGGTGAGGTCGACGTCCAGCCGCTCCGCGATGCTCTGCAGCCGCTGGTCGGCCGCGTCCAGCTCACGCGGGTTGCGGGCGCTGAGCCGCACCACGCCGCGCAGGCCGATGCGGCCCTCGTCGGCGGACGGCGAGATCGCCATGGCGACCGTCGCGGACAGCGCGCGCACGCTGGTGAGCCCGTTGAGGCTGCCGCTGATCTTGCCCTTGGGCCAGCCGGTGATCGCGTAGCTGGAGTGCCCGATGCCGGCCGCGGTGACGCCGGTCCAGCTCTCCTGCAGGCTGACCTTCTCGTTCGAACCGGCGACCGCGGTGAGTTCGGCCGCGGAGATGCTGGCGCGCAGCAGTTCGTCCGGGTCGAGCGGCCGGGTCGGCACGCCTTGGGACTCCAGCGCGTTGCGCACCCGCGACAGCGCGCCGATCATCGCGCGGTGCGCGCCGACGACGCCGCCGCCGCGTTCCCGGATCGCGTCCGGGCAGCGCCGCGGGTCCAGCCGGACCGCGATCCACGTGGTCCGCCGGGCGGCCGCGGGCAGCGGGCCGAGCACCTCGAGATAGGAACTGAGCGCCGGGGCGTCCGCGGGCATCGCGGCCGAACCCGGGTAGCTGTGCCAGATCATCTGGATGGAGTCCAGCAGCACACCGCGGTCTTCCAGGCACGGCGCGAGCGCGGACAGCGGAAGGCTGGGCGCGCCGCCTGCCTGGGAGATCATCGCCGGCGTCGGCTCGACGAGCAGGACCGCGGTCCACGTACCGTCGTTCCAGGCGATGCCGACTTCCTGCCGTTCGTGGTCGACGGCGTGCGCCACCACGAGGTCCGGCACGGCCAGCCGCAGCAGGCTGACGCGCGCGTCCTCGGGACCGGTGACGGCGCTTTCCTCGGCGAGTTCCTCGATGCTGGTCGGCGGCGGGGGAGTCGCCACGCGGCCGTGCGAGCGGAACCGGTACCGCAGCGTCAGCGAGAGCCACTGGGTGAACCAGCGGCCGCCGACGCGCAGGAACGCGAGGATCAGGCCGAGCGCCGCGACGCCGATCGCGACGTACTTGAGCTGCATGTTGATCGCCAGCAGCACGAGACCGATCGCGACGCCGACTTCCAGCACGACGAGGTTGACCACCGGCAGCGGGCCGAGCGAGATGCCGCCGGAACGCCGCCGCGAGGGCGGGGCCATCCGGAGCGCGGTCGCGGTGCCGCCGCCGGCCGGGGAGGGTTCGCTGCTTTCGGGGCCGCCGCCGCTGTTCGGGCCGCCGGGACCGCCAGGGCCACCCGGGCCTCCGGGTCCGCCGCCGCCAGGTCCGCCGGGCCCACCGGGGCCGCCGCCTCCGGGGCCGCCAGGTCCGCCAGGGCCTCCGGGACCGCCAGGCCCGCCGGGGCCGTTGCCGCCGGGACCGCCCGGACGGGGTGCGCCGGGGCCGTTGCCGCCAGGACGTCCGGTCCGCGGCCCGCCAGGACCACCCGGTCCTCCAGGTCCGCCAGGCCCACCGGGCTTGGGTCCGCCGGGACCAGGCTTAGGCCCGCCCGGGCCGCCGGGTCCACCGGGGCCGCCAGGCTTGGGCCCGGGAGCACCGGGCTTCGGAACGCCGGGTCCGGGAGTGACCGGTCCGCCGGGCCGTCCGGGGCCACCCGGACCTCCGGGACCCCCCGGTCCGCCAGGCCCACCGGGACCCCCCGGTCCGCCGGGAGCACGAGGAGGCATGCCGGGACCGCCGGGAGCCGCGCCGGGGCCGCCTGTTCTGCCAGGCCGCTGCGGCGGACCCGGGGGACGTCCCCCGGGAGGCGGTGGCGGTCCCTGCGGACCAGGCGGACGTGGAGGCGTGCTGACGGACATCCGCGCGTTCTCTTCCCCTCGTGAGTGCTGCGTACCCGGAAAGCCGGTCCCGGGATGCCTGACCCTAACCGGAGTTGGTAGAAACCCCACACCAGACGGTCCCCGTACGGCTATCCTGCGGAACCGTACCGCGACGGGGAGGACTGTAGGTCGAGAATGCCATCAACACCCACGACTAAGTCTCAGGTTCAGGCATACAAGTTCGTCCTGCGCAGGATGCAGTCCGCGCTGGTCCGCCGTGATGCGGTGATGCTGCACGACCCGATGCGCTCGCACGGGCGCGCCACGACGGTCGGCGTGATCCTCGGTGTCCTCGGCGCCGTCGTCTTCGTGCTGTGGGGCCTGCTGAGCCCCGCGCCGTCGGTGCCGTCGTCGGACAACATCGTGATCGGCGAGCAGTCCGGCACTGTGTATGTCGTCACGGGCAACCCGGCGCGGCTGATCCCCACCTTCAACCTCGCCTCGGCGCGGCTGATCCTCATGGCGCAGAAGCAGCAGGGGGGCCAGGGCCAGCAGCAGGGCGGCCAGCAGCAGGCGGCGGAGGCGAAGAACCCGACCGTCGTCTCGGATGAACAGTTGAAGAACATGCCGCGCGAGAAGCTGACCGGCATCCCGGACGGCCCGCAGCTCCTGCCGTCGGCGGACCAGCGGATTACACCCAATTGGGCGGTCTGCGACGAGGTGGTTCTCGATCCTTCGCTGCCGCAGCAGGACTCGGTGAACAAGACCAACACGGACGTGATCGCCGGCATCGACAAGCTCGGCGGCGAGCTGCAGGAGAAGCAGGCGCTGCTCGGCGACGCGGGCAACGGCAAGACGTACCTCATCTACCGGCTGCCGGCGACGCAGAGCAGGCCGTACGCGAACACCGTGCGCGCCGAGGTGCCGTCGGGCACCAGCGACCCGGTGCGGTCCGCGCTGCAGCTGCCGACGAAGTCGCGCAAGGTGTCGCAGGCCTTCCTGAACGCGATTCCCGAGGTCTCCAAGCTGACCCCGCCGCTGGTCGACGGCGACGGCACGACGCCGCCGAGCAACTTCGACGGCCTGACGGTCGGCAACGTCTTCTCGACCCAGCCCTCCGGCGGTGCGCTGGAGTTCTGGCTCATCGCCAGGACCGGCATCCAGAAGGTGTCGCCCGCGGTCGC
Organism: Amycolatopsis sp. WGS_07; assembly: GCF_045278895.1. Classification (NCBI taxonomy): domain Bacteria; kingdom Bacillati; phylum Actinomycetota; class Actinomycetes; order Pseudonocardiales; family Pseudonocardiaceae; genus Amycolatopsis; species Amycolatopsis sp. WGS_07. The sequence goes on from NZ_CP136053.1 coordinate 3,623,249, forward strand.
GGACATCGTGCGGACGGCCAAGAGCGGCGGCTCGGCCACCACGCCGACCCTGACTCTCGACAAGATCAACAACGTCAAGGTGCTGCAGCAGGGCGACCCCGGCTACGTGAAGGTCGACGACTACCCGAAGGTCGTGCCGACCGTCCTCGACGCCACGCAGGGCTCGCCGGTCGCGTGCCTCGGCTGGTCGCTCAACGCCGACCACACCCAGGCGCACACCTCGGTCTACATCAACAAGCAGATCCCGGTGGAGAAGAACGCGGACGGCACCTCGAAGATCATCAACGTCAGCAACACCGGCCCGAACGGCGTGCCGATCACCGGCTTCTACATGCCGACCGGGTACGGCGCGGTGGTGCAGTCGGCCACCGAATCGGAGAAGACCTTCAACAAGGGCCCGATCCAGCTGATCTCCGACCGGGGCATCCGGTACGGCGTGCCGGACGCGGCGACCGCGGACGAACTGGGGCTGAACAACCGGCTCCCCGCGCCGGAATCGATCATCGGGCTGCTGCCGACCGGTGCGTCGCTGAACGTGCAGAACGTGATGAAGCAGTTCGACTCGGTGCCGATCGACCCGAACGCGGGCTCGTACAAGCAGGCGGCCGGACAGCAGCAACCCGCCGGGAACTGACGGCGGGTTCCGTCCGTCACACTCGGACATAGCCGGGTGAGCGGAGGAACGAACGTGGCAGCGCCGGGAAGCAGTCCGGGAACGAGTGCCGTGCGGATCGACGGCGCGGTCGTCGGCGGCTACGCGGCGAAAGTCGCGCGGGCGGCCGACGAACTGGAGACCGCCGCGGGCGAGGTGGGCGCGGGAGCGACCACCGCCGAGGCGTATGGCGAGGCGGCCGCGCGGCTGGGCGTGCCGGAGTCGTACGCGCAGGCGGCGCGAGCATTGCGCGGCCAGCTCACCACCGGGGTGGCCGCGCTGCGGTCGGTCACCGCGGCGCTGGAGCAGCTCACCACCGGCCACACCGAGCGGGACGCGGACGCGGCCGAGCGGATCGAGCGCGCCGGGAGGATCTCGTGACCGAGCCGTCTCTGGCGTACGTGACCGATCTCGCTCGCGAGCTGGGAGTCACCGATCCGGTCGCCACGTACTACCGGCCGCTCACCGGCCGCTGGGAGGAGCTGGACGCGGAGGCGGAGAGCCTGCGCGCCGCGGCCCGCACGGCGGCCAGGGTGTCTCAGGACCTCGCGGACGACCTCGGCCGGATCGACGCGTCGTGGTCCGGTCCCGACGCGGACGCGTTTGTCGCCTACCTGGGTGAAATTCGCGCCGCGAGCGAAGGCGCGGAGGACGCGCTCGACGCGCTGGCCGGATCGCTTGACCAGCTCACCGAATCGCTGCGCAAGATCGCGGGCGCGGCGGAGGAGGTGCTGGTCGACGCGGCCGATCTGCTGTCCGAATCGGCGATGCTGCCCAGCGGCGGGGCTTCCCGGGCGCGGTCGCAGATGCGCGAGACCGAGCAGTCGCTGAAGTCCTTGCACGAGGCGGCGGAGGACGTGCTGCGCGAGTTCGGCCGGTTGTGCGCCGGGGTGGACGCCCCGGCCGGGACTCCGTCGAGCATCGAGCTGCGACACCACTATCCGGCGCAGCAGTTCCGGCTGCACGACGCTGATTCGCCTGCGGGCGCCCCTGCCGGGGCTAGTCCGCCGGCCGCTGCCGAAGAGTCCACAGTGGCCTCTTCAGCGTCCTCTTCGGACGATTCGGTGAGCCCGTCCGCCGTGGAGAATGCCCATCACCCCAAGGAAACCGCCGCCGATCCGCGGCTGGAGCAGGGCCAGGCGGGCATTCCGCCTGCCGAGCCGATCGCGCCGGCCCCGCAGCCCGCGGCGGCGAACCAGGGCTCGGGCACGTCGATGATGCCGATGATGGGCTTCGCCGGAATGGGCGGCGGAGGCGGTGGCGGCGGCAGTGCGTCGCACAAACCGAGGCAGCGCACGGCCGCGAAGACGTCTGAGATCTTCGGTGAGCCCGCGCAGGTGACTCCGCCGGTGATCGGCCAGGACCCGCCCGCGAAGCGGCCTGAGAAGGACGGTAAGCCGCCGAAACCCGGAAAGTGACCGCACGGACAGCAAAAGGGCCGCCCTCCGCAGTGAACGCGGGGAGCGGCCCTTTTCGTGCCGAGGTTATCGAGGCGGTGCTGTCCCGGACCGGTTCCGCCGGATCGTGTGCACCACGAACAGCGTGATCAGCAGCGCCGCCACGCCGCCGCCGGTGCCGGCGAGCGCGACGATCATCGGCGTCGAGCTGATGCCGTCGGCCGGGGGCAGTTTGGCCTCCTCCACCACCGGCTTCGGCAGCGCGAGGTTGCCGGTGTCGCCCGGCAGGTTCGCGGTGAGAGCGGCCACCGGGTCGATCACGCCGTAGCCGACGAAGTTGTCGCGTCCGCCGGGCGCGGCCGGGTGCTGCGCGGTCGCCTTGAGCCGCTTGACCACGTCGCGCGCGGGCATGTTCGGGAACATCGAGCGGACCAGGGCGGCGACGCCCGCGACGTACGGCGCGGCGAAGCTGGTGCCCTGGATCGGCGACGGGTTGCCGTTCGCGATGGTCAGGTTCGCCAGTCCGGTCGAGTGCTCCGCCGGGTCGAGCGAGATGATCTTGGTGCCCGGCGCGGCGACGCCGACCCACGGGCCGTGCACGCTGAACGGCGCGACGCCGCCGTCCTCCTGGATGGCGCCGACGGACAGCACGTCGTCGGAGAACCACGGCGGCGTGACGACCGACTTGGGCTTGTTCGGGTCGGCCTGGTCGTTCTGCGGGCAGCTTTCCGAGACGTTGCCCGCGGCCGCGATGACCACGATGTTGCGCTCGGCCGCGTAGTGCACCGCGGCCTGGACCTTGCGCTCGCCCTCCTGGATGTCGCCGGGAGCGGTGCCCGCGCGGCAGTGGTCGACCGACATGTTGATCACGCCGGCCCGCTGGGTGTCGGCGATGCCGCGGATGATCTGCGCGAGCGTGTTCAGCGTGCCCGCGGTGCCCTCCTTGGCCAGCTGCCGGTTGTCGCCCTTGTTGTCCTGCTGCGGCGACGTGCCGCCGGGCTTCTCGCCGCCGGTGCCGGTGCCGCCGCCGGACGACGGCGGGAGCTGGTTGTTGCTGCTGCCCGGCGGCTGCTCGGTTCCGCCCGCGGGCGGCTGGCCGGTCCCGCCTGAGGGGGAGCGGCGGGCTGCTGCGGGCTGTCGTCCTTGGCGTAGTTCTCGCTCAGCTGCCGGTAGGAGACGATGCGCGCGTCCGGGGCCACGCCGATGAAGCCGACCCGCGTCGGGTCCTGCGGGTTGCCCGCGATGATCCCGGCGACCTCGGTGCCGTGGCCGTCGCAGTCCTGCAGGCCGTCTTCCGCGCCGTTGTCCGGATGCGCGACGTAGTCCCCGCCGCTTTCCACCCGGTCCTGGAACCACGGATGCGGCGTGACGCCGGTGTCGATCACGGCGACCTTCTGGCCCTTGCCGACCGATCCGGTCGCCGCGCGGACGATCTCCTGCGCCCGCTGCAGCTGCAGGTATTCCTGGCCCCACGGGCGGGTGTTGATCTCGACGTTCTGCCCGAGGCTGCGCTGCACGCAGTCGTTCTTCTTCTTGTACGTGGTGTCCGGGCCGTGGGTGTCGGCGGGCGGCTGGTCGCCGGGGCCGAGCGGCGGCGGAGTGGCCCAGGTGCCCGCGGGCGCGGTCACCGTCTGCGCGGACGCGGGCGCGGCGGCGAACGGGGACATGATCCCGAGCCCGGCCGCGAACAGCGCCACCCCGGTCCGGCCGGGAAGGCCGAGCTTGCGGGGGAAGGAACGTCGGGAGCCCATGGCGCGGCTCACTTGAGGTTGAGGTGGCGCAGCGTCGAGTAGAGGTCCATCACGCCGAGGGCGAGCGGCAGCACCACGGCGATGCAGATCGCCTCGATGATCTCGACGGTGCGGCGCAGCGGCGGCGAGAAGCGCTGGTCCGGGAAGACCACGCCGACCACGAGGGCGGCCGCGGCGATCAGGATCAGCGCGCCGAAGACGTACAGCAGCCGCTGCTCGGCGGTGGCGGAGAAGAACAGCCAGCCGAGCAGGATGCCCGCCGCGGCGACCATGCCGGTGGTAAGCAGCGCGATGGCCTGCGCGCCGTTGGCATAGGCACGGGCGCGCAGCAGCAGGACCAGCGTGGCGACGACGCCGAGGATGATGCCGAAGACGTTCGGCGCGGTGGCCGCGAGCACCGCCGCGATGGCCGTGGTGGCTCCGCAGCCGATCATCAGGCCGGTCATGTAGTCGTGCGCGACCGCGGTGCGCTGCTCGATCGCCTTGTAGTCCGGGAAGCCGGTGTCTTCCTTCAGCTCTTCAGCGGTGCTCGGCACGTACGGCAGCGGCAGCTTGGCGAGCCAGATGGTGGCGCGCGGCAGGAACGAGATGCAGCCCAGCGCGACGGCGACCGTGCCCGCCGCGACCGACGCGGTGTCGGCGCTGGTCACGAGCGTCGCGATGAGGAAGGCGAGCGAGCCGAACACGCCCGCGGTGGCGGTGGCGATGAACACCCGGATGCCGGTGCCGACGACGAGGATGCAGACCGCCGAGACGATCAGCACCAGCACCGCGCCGAGCAGCAGGTTCGCCCGGACCGACAGCCCCGGCACGATGTAGAACCCGCTGACGAACGCCAGCGGCAGGCCGCCCGCGGCGGCGATCAGCACGCCGGTGGCCTCCGCCTGGTAGGCCTTGGCGAGCGTGGCGCCGACCGCGACGCAGGCGATCGCGCCGAGGCCGCCGGCGATCGCCGGGCCGAGCGAGGAACCGCCGTAGAGCGAACCGCTGAAGAACAGTGCGAGCGCGGAGAAGAACAGCGCGAGCCCGCCCGCGACGTGCCCGAACCGGCGCGCGGTTTCCTTCGTCCACGGCCGGAAGGTGTCCGGGTCGGCCTCCGCGATGGCGTCGACCACGTCGTCGTACAGCGGCGGCGGCGGGTTTTCGTTCCGCTTGCGCAGCTGCAGCAGCTCGCCGTCGACGACGCCGAGGGACGCGAGCGTCCGGCTCGGGTCGAGCGGGGCGTCGCCGAGCTTGGCCAGTGCCCATCCGCCGTGCCGGGCCCCGCCGTCCGGAGTGACCTCTTTGGCCATCTCCAGAAGCATGGGCAGCAGATCGGCCACCGCCACGTCGGCCGGAAGCGCGACGTCGATGCGTGTCGTCGGTGCGACCACCGTGACCCTGCTGAATACCGTCGTGCCCGTTGCCACTAGATCCCCCGCTCTGAAGAGTCAGCTCCCGGGGGAACTTATACCGAACCTGGTGACAGGTTTCAGCGCGTGTCGGCAAATCGTCGGCGAAAATACCCGTCCAGGCCGGTTTAGGCCAGATCGACCAGCGGATTCGTCCTCCTGGTCCGATAACTGTCGGTGGCGGTCCTTACACTCGGGCGCGACGGAGGACGGGTCCCGCCCGGGGCCCGTAGAGGGGGTGTGCGATGCCGATCCTGGAGTTGGCCGGATTTCCGGGGCGACGTTCGATAGGTTGTCCCGCGCACCCGGGTGCAGGCGTCGAGCAGGAATAGAGGGGTCCCTTCGATGAGCACGCTGCAGTTCAAGAAGTCGCCGCGGCTGGCCGCGCCGCGCCCGCCCGGCGGCGAGGTGCACCTCGAGCCGCCGCCGGAGGTGCCCCGCACGATCCCGGGCAACATCGTCGCGAAGGCGATTCCGGGCGTGATGATCTTCGCGTCGCTCGGGATGATGATCTTCATGTTCACCGCAGGCGGGCGTAACCCGACCACGATCATGATGAGCGGCATGATGCTGATGGGCACCGTCGGCATGCTCGCCGGTGGCGGCGGCAAGGGCGGTGGCCAGAAGAAAGCCGAGATGGACGAGGACCGCAAGGACTACCTGCGGTATCTCGGCCAGATGCGCGACCGCGCCCGCGAGGCGATGGTCGACCAGCGCGCCGCTCTCGAATGGGTGCACCCGGATCCGCAGTCGCTGTGGTCGCTCGCGGCCAGCCGCCGGATGTGGGAGCGCAGGCAGAACGACCAGGACTTCCTGCACCTGCGCGTCGGCCGCAGCTCGCACCGCCTCGCCACCCGGCTGGTTCCGCCCCAGACCGGCCCGGTGGACGAACTGGAGCCGATCGCCACCCTCGCGCTGCGCCGGTTCGTGCGCGCGCATTCGATCGTTCCGGACCTGCCCACCCAGATCACCCTCCGCGGGTTCGCGGCGGTCAGCATGCAGGGCGAGCGCCACCGCACCCGGGCGCTGACCCGCGCGATGCTGGCCCAGCTGGTGGCCTTCCACAGCCCGGACGACGTGATGATCGCGGTCGCCACCGCGGGCCGGGCGAAGGAGGAGTGGGAGTGGGCCAAGTGGCTCCCGCACACCCAGCACCCGACGCTGTCGGACGGCATCGGCCAGCTGCGCATGATGGCGGGCTCGCTCAAGCAGATCGAAGACTGGCTGGACGAGGAGCTGCGCGACCGGCAGCGGTTCTCCCGCAACGCGACGCCCGCCCCGGACCAGCCGCACGTCGTGATCATCATCGACGACGCGGAGGTCACCCGCGAGGAGCAGATCATCCTCGAGGAGGGCCTGGTCGGCGTCACCCTGGTCGACCTGTCGGATTCGATCGGCAACCTCGCCGCGCGGCGTGGTCTGCGGCTCGTGGTCGAGGAGGACCGGCTCGGTGCGCGCAGCGCGGGCGGGGTCGAGTGGTTCGGCCGTCCGGACAAGCTGAGCGTGGTCGAGGTCGAGGCTTTGGCGCGGCTCATCGCGCCGTACCGCGTCGGCGGGGGCGGCGGTCAGGACGTCAGCGAGGAAGAGCCGCTGCTGTCCAACCCCTCGCTGCTGGAGCTGCTCGGGATTCCGGGCGACCCGATGACGTTCGACGTGCAGCAGGCGTGGCGGCCCCGGCCGATCCGCGACCGCTACCGCGTTCCGTTCGGCGTCGGCGAGTACGGCCAGCCGGTCGAGCTGGACATCAAGGAGGCCGCGGCCGAGGGCATGGGGCCGCACGGCCTGTGCATCGGGGCGACCGGTTCCGGTAAGTCGGAGTTCCTGCGGACGCTGGTGCTGGGCATGCTGGCTACGCACTCGTCGAGCACGCTGAACTTCGTCCTGGTCGACTTCAAGGGTGGTGCGACGTTCCTGGGGCTGGACAAGGCCCCGCACGTGTCCGCGGTCATCACCAACCTCGCGGACGAGGTCACGCTGGTCGACCGCATGAAGGACGCGCTGGCCGGCGAGATGAACCGCCGCCAGGAAGCGCTGAAGAACGGCGGCAACTTCAAGAACGTCTGGGAGTACGAGAAGGCCCGCGAGAACGGCGCCGACCTCGACCCGCTGCCCGCGCTGTTCATCGTCTGTGACGAGTTCTCCGAGCTGCTGGCGGCGAAGCCGGACTTCATCGACCTGTTCGTCGCCATCGGCCGGCTGGGCCGGTCGCTGCAGATGCACATGCTGCTCGCGTCGCAGCGGCTGGAAGAGGGCAAGCTGCGCGGTCTCGACTCGCACCTGTCCTACCGGATCGGCCTGAAGACGTTCTCCGCGGCGGAATCCCGCGCGGCGATCGGCGTGCCGGACGCGTTCGAGCTGCCGTCGGTGCCCGGTGGCGGGTACCTGAAGTACGACACCTCGACGCTGGTGCGGTTCAAGGCTTCCTACGTCTCGGGCCCGTACCGGCCCGCGGGCATCAAGGCGGCCGGGCCGGCCGCCACGGTGGTGCGCGCGGACAAGCGGCCGCAGCTGTTCGTGCCGGACTTCGTGGAGCTGCCGAAGGAGCCCGAGCCCGAGCCGGTGCTCGAGGAAGAGGCCCCGAAGCAGCAGGAGTCCGAAGAGGCGGTCGAGCCCAGCGAGCTGGACGTCATCGTCAGCCGTCTGGTCGGGCAGGGCCCGCCGGCGCACGAGGTGTGGCTGCCGCCGCTGAACGAGCCGAACTCGCTCGACACGATGCTGCCGAACCTCAACCCCACCGACGACCGCGGTCTGTCCCCGGTCGGGTTCTTCGGCAACGGCAGGCTGCAGGTGCCGATGGGCATCGTCGACCGGCCGTACGAGCAGCGGCGCGACCTGCTGTGGGCGGACTTCTCCGGTGCACAGGGCCACGGCGTCATCGCCGGCGGCCCGCAGTCGGGCAAGTCGACCATGCTGCGGACGCTGATCATGTCGATGGCGCTCACCCACACCCCCGAGGAAGCGCAGTTCTACTGCCTCGACCTCGGTGGCGGTACCCTCGCCGGTCTCGCCGACCTGCCGCACGTCGGCGGGGTCGCGGTGGCCCGGCGCGAGCCGGACAAGGCGCGGCGGATCGTGGCCGAGCTGACCACCCTGCTGACCGAGCGGGAAGGCCGGTTCGGCGCGCTGGGCGTCGACTCGATGACGGAGTTCCGCAACCGGAAGCGCCGCGGCGAGATCACGCCGGAGCAGGACGCGTTCGGCGACGCGTTCCTCATCGTGGACAACTGGCGGGCGCTGCGCGACGACTTCGAGGAGCTGGAGACGTCGATCACGCGGCTGGCCACCCAGGGTCTTGCCTACGGCGTGCACGTGGTCATCTCGGCCAACCGGTGGGCCGACCTGCGGCCGGCGATCAAGGACATGCTCGGCACGCGGTTCGAGCTGCGCCTCGGTGACCCGACGGAGTCCGAAATGGACCGCCGGATCGCGGTCAACGTCCCGGCCGGGAGGCCGGGCCGCGGCCTCACCCGGGACAAGCTGCACCTGCTCACCGGGCTGCCGCGGATCGACGGGTCGAGCGATCCGGACACGGTCGCGGCGGGCGTCGCGGACGCGGTCGCGAAGATCCGCGGTGCGTGGCGCGGCCGGGTGGCCCCGCAGGTGCGCCTGCTGCCGGAGATGATCACCTACGACGAGGTTCTGGCGATCGACCAGAAGCGGGACACGAAGCTCATCCCGATCGGCGTCAACGAGGAAGACCTGCAGCCGATCTACCTGGACTTCGACGCGGACCCGCACTTCTTCGCGTTCGCCGACGGCGAGTCCGGCAAGACGAACCTGCTGCGGCAGATCGCGCGCGGCATCACCGAGCGCTACACGCCGCAGGAGGCCGTGATCCTGCTGGTCGACTACCGGCGCACGATGCTCGGGTTCCTCGAGGGCGATTCGCTGCTCGGCTACGCGGTTTCGTCGGCGCAGCTGGACAGCATGGTCCAGGACGTGCACGGGTCGATGACGCGGCGGCTGCCGGGTCCGGACGTCACCCAGGAGCAGCTCAAGACGCGGTCCTGGTGGACCGGTCCGGAGCTGTTCGTCCTGGTCGACGACTACGACCTGGTCGCCACCCAGTCCACCAACCCGCTCAAGCCGCTGTCGGAGTTCCTCGCCCAGGCGAAGGACGTCGGTCTGCACCTGATCGTGGTCCGGCGCACCGGTGGTGCGTCGCGGGCGGCGTACGACCCGGTCATCGGCAAGCTCAAGGAACTGGCCGCCACCGGCATGGTGATGAACGGTTCCCGCGACGAGGGCAACCTGATCGGCAACATCCGGCCGAGCGCGATGCCGCCGGGCCGGGGCAACATGCTCAGCCGCAAGAACGGCAAGCAGCTCGTGCAGGTGTCGTGGATCCAGCCCGACTGACCGGAAGAGGAGGAGCCGCCGCACCTGACGGAGGGGGTGCCCGGTGACGGTGCGGGTCGCGGTCGATTTCGGGACCTCGAGCACCTGCGTCGTCGTGTCGGTCAACGGCCGCGAACCGCAGGTCGTGGTGATCGACGGGCAGCCGCTGATGTCGTCGGCGGTGTACGCGGCGTCCGACGGCACCCTGTTCGTCGGCCAGGAGGCCGAGCGGCAGGCCGCCGTCGATCCGTCGCGGTACGAGCCGAATCCGAAGCGGCGGATCGACGAGGGCGATCTGCTGCTCGGCGATTCGGTGCTGCGGGTCATCGACGTCGTGCACGCGGTGCTGGACCGGGCGGTCGTGGAGGCGCGGCGCGTCGCGGGCGACGCCGAGGTCGATCTGCTGGTGCTCACCCACCCGGCGGACTGGGGCGCGATCCGCACCCGGCTGCTGCGCCAGGCCGCTGGCCGGCTGGCGCGCGAGGTGGCGCTGGTGCCGGAGCCGGTGGCCGCGGCGGTGTACCACGCGGCCACCTTCGCCCCGGCGGCCTCGCCGGACGGCCGGACAGTCGAGTTCTCCGGCCGTCCTGGCGACGCGCTGGCGGTGCTGGACCTCGGTGGCGGCACGGTCGACGTCAGCGTCGTCCAGCGGTCGCCGGAGGCCGCGCGCGCCGCGCGAGTGCCGGGTGCGCCGCCGCAGCGAGGCGGGTTCCAGGTGCTGGCCACCCGCGGCGACCCGAGCTTCGGCGGGGCCGACATCGACCAGGCGCTGCTGGAGCACATCGGGTCGCTGGTGTCCGGCACGGATCCGCAGGCCTGGCAGCAACTGGTCGAGGGCCGCGAGCTGGCGGAGCGCCGCCGGCGTCGCGTGCTGCGCCAAGACGTCCGCGGCGCGAAAGAAACGCTGTCCCGGCACACGTACACCGATGTGCCGCTGCCGCCGCCGTTCGCGGACGCGCACGTCACCCGGGCGGACCTGGAACGGCTGATCGGGGCTCCGCTCGGCCGGGTGGTCGAGCTGACCAGCGCCGCGATCGCCGATTCCGGCCTGCGCCCGAAGCAGCTCGCGGCGATCTTCCTCGTCGGCGGTTCGAGCCGGATCCCGATGATCTCCCGGCTGGTGCACGAGCGCACCGGCGTGGTGCCGACGAGCCTCGACCAGCCGGAGACGGTCGTCGCGCGCGGCGCGCTCCGGGCGGTTCTGCTGGAACCGGACCGCACCGGCAAGCTGCCCGGTTCGTCGATCCCGGGGCAATCCGACCATCGCACCGAGATCGTCCGGGGGACGCACCGGCCCGGCGCGGTCTTCCGCCGATGCCGAATTCACCGAACGCGCGGAACGCGCCGGCGCAGCCGTTGCCGCCGCGCGGGTTTTCGCCCGCCGATCCGGGCCGGGGGCCGCACAGCGCTCCGTTCGGGGCGGCGGCTCCGGGCGGCCCGAGTCCATTGCGGACTGGCCCGGGCCAGAATTCGGTGGGACAGAACGCTTCCGGGAACGGAGTGTTCGCCGTTCCCAGCACGGACCCGCCGGGCGATTCCGGCGGCAAAGCGAAGAACCGCCGTCGGCTGTGGCTGGTCGTCGCGGCGGTGGCGGTCGTGGCGCTGATCGCGGGCGGAGCGGTGTACTTCGTCAACCGCGGCGGCGACGATCAAGGGCGTTCGTTCTCCCAATACGATTTCAGCCTCGTCGCGCCGAACGACTGGGTCCAAACCACCGACGAGGTCGCGGACCGGCAGGTGATCCTGCACCCGCAGGACGCCGAGCGAGGCAACGATCTCGTGCTCGCGCAGGAGTTCGTCATGGACTACGACGCGACCGCCGACCGGCAGAAACTCGTCGACGCTTTGCAGTCCGGGGTCTCCGGAAACGCGAACTACACTGCGTTCCGCCCCGATCTGACTTACGGTGGCCGGAGCGTGATCGGCTACGTCGAGAGCAAACCGGAACGGATTACCGTCCGCTGGTATGTGCTCGTACAGGGGCGGATCCGGGTGCACGTCGGCTGCCAGTACCAATCGCCGGCGGTGCAGCAGCGCGTCGACGCCGCGTGCGAGCAAGTGGTGCGCACGTTGAAGATCACCAGCTAAAGGAGCATCCGTGGCCTCCGAACCGGAATCCGCGCCGGCGGCATTCACTCGAGCAGGCCAGGACGCGGTCACCTTCTCGCGCCGGGTCGCGGGCACCGCTCTCGCGCGCAGTGAACGGCGACGCGGCGAAAACCGGGAACTGCTGAAGGAGTTCGGCAGGCGTCGTCTTTCCGGCGCTCCCGAACCCGCGCCGTCCGCGTTGCGCGGGGCCGCCCGCCGGTTCCGCGCGGCCCGCGGATTGCCGATGCCGACGGAACCCGTCGCTGCGGAGCCGGTTCCCGTTAGTCCCAAGATTTCGCCCGAACAGACACGGACGAGTGAAGAGGACGAGGACTTTTCGCAGTCGCGAATCATGAGCCGGGACTCCTGAAACTTTCCGGGAACCGGCTGTGCGTGTGCTAACCACGCTGGTGGACAAGGTTTTTTCCGGGGCGCCGGGAGATCGTTTACCCGGCCGTTGCCGTCCGGTTCCCTGATCCGGCGTTCACGCAAGCAACTACTTGCGAAGAAGTCGCGACAAGTGTGAACCGAACTGGCAATCTCTTCGTCGTAGGTGCAGTACCGGATACACCAGCCGGTGCGCACAACCACTGACGAAGGGGGTAGCTCCCATGGCTGCTGGCGGTTTCACTGGGGATCCGAAGGAATTCACCGCGGCGGAAGGGCGCGTCGTCGACGCGACCAGCCGGATGAACAAGAACCTGAGCGACCTGCGCTCGAACATCGAAGCGACCCGCGCGGGCTGGGAAGGCGACGCGCAGCGTGCCTTCGACAACGTCATGCGCCGCTTTGACGACTGCGGTCGTGGCCTGAACGACGCGCTGCACCGCATCGGTGAGCTGCTCCAGGAAGCGGGTTCCACCTACGCCAAGAGCGAGGCGGCGCAGCACGAGCACATCAACTCGCTGAACAAGGGCTTCGGCGTTCTCGGCTGATCCAGTTCTTTTCCGTTCAGATTCGCCTTTTCTTCCATTCTTTCTTCTGACAGGAGTTCGACATGCCTGACGGCCGCATTGTTGTTGATCCGGGTACCATCCACCGCGCTGCGGAGGACTGCACCTCCACCGGTGGCGAGCTGAAGACGCTCTTCGACAACCTGAAGAGCGACCTCAACCCGCTGACCCACAGCTGGACCGGTGAAGCGAAGGACCAGTACATCCAGGCGCAGAACGAGTGGGACCAGAAGTTCGACGAGTTCACCCAGCTTCTGGCGCAGATCGCCGCCGTGCTGCCGCAGATCGCGGACGGCTACCAGGCGACGGACCGCTCGGTGCAGAACCTGTTCTGAGCCAAGCTCCGAAACCACGGCGGGCCAGGCACCTTCGGGTGCCGGCCCGCCGTTTTCGTGTGCTGGGAAGGATTTCCGCGGCGCAGGTCAGTGCGGAGCGCCGACGGAATATTCCGGCTTGTCGTTGAGCACCCGCACGGTGACCTTCTTCGGCTGCCCGCCGACCTGGACCGTGCAGTCGAACGTGGTGCCGTTCTCGATCGCCTGCCCCGACGGGCACGCGACGTTCTTCACGTCCGGTTCGCCGTAGTTCTCGTTCAGCACCCGGGAAACGCCGTCCTGCAACGACTTCTGGTCCAGCGTGTCCCCGCTGAACACTCCGGTCGCCCATGCGATCCCACCCGCGGCGGCCAGCACCACGACGACCGCCCCGGCGATCAGGAACGGCTTCTTCGACCGCGGCTTTCCTGGCTTGGCCGAGGAAAACGCGCCGAGCCCGCCGTACTCGGACGGCTGGAACCCGCCGCCGTAAGCACTCCCGGCCGGTTGCTGCCCCGGCTGCTGTGCCGGAGTCGGCTGGCTCTGCTGACCGGGCCCGCCGTAAGGCTGCTGACCGTAGGGCTGGGCCGGATAACCCTGCTGCGGATACTGCGCCTGCGGATACTGCGGAAACTGTTGCTGCGCTTGAGGTTGCGCCCACTGGCCGCCCTGCCAGCCGGAACTGTCCCCTTCGGACGGATGACCCGGCTGCTGCGGCGGGTTCGTCCCCGGCTGCCACCACTGCGGCTGCTGTTCGGGCGGCTGGGTCATCGGAGGTCACCTCGGGGGTCGATGGGCGCGGAAGCCGGCGGAAGGATGCGCATCAACGCCCCTGCAGTTCGCCGAGCCGCCGGTAGAAGTCCTGCTTGGCCGCGTTGTCCGCGAGCACGGTGACCTGCGAGGCGTCCGGCACCGTCGGCAGGTCCGACGCGGTGGCCTCGCCGGTGAACTTGAACTCGTAGCGCAGTTCGACCTTGTGGCCGTCGCCCTCGAACTTGGCCGCCATCGTGAAGGCCGCGAGCGAACCGTCCTGCCGCAGCGTGATCGTGCTCGGCACGACAGCCTTGCGCAGCTCCGGCCCGACCTTGCCGAGCAGTTTGTCCGGCAGCAGTTCGACCCTCCGTTCGAGGAAGATCGAAAACGGCACGTTGACGGTCAGCTGCTCGGTGCCGTCCGCGGAACTCTTGGCACCGCGCAGCGCCTTCTTGTCCGCCTTGTACGAGCTGTCGACCGCGTCGCCCATCTTGCACGCGATCTGCACCCCGCCCCACGCGCACGGCTGCACGAGCCCGGCCTCCGGCTTCGGCATCGACACCCACGGCGTCGGCGCGAGCGATTTGTAGGCCGGGCCGAGGTAGAGGTACTCGACGGTGCCGTCGGCCGGGGTGAACGAGTCGAGGAACTCGTTGGGGTTCTTCTGCGACCGGTTGTGCACGATCCGGCTCTCCGGGCTGCCGGTGCGCGCGGAGGTGACGATGTTGTGCAGGTACTTGTCGTCGAACTTGAAGTACCGGTCCGCCGAGTTGGTCACGTTGCGCGGCTCGACGATCGTGTCCGCGAGCTTCGACATCGCCTTCTCGAACTTCGCGCCGACGTACGCGGCGGCCTGGTCGCCGTCGGGCACCGCGGTCCCGGCGCGGGCCTGCCCGCAGGCCGTCGCGAGTGCCAGCACGGCGACGGCGGCGCACACCGTCCGTGCGGGTCGGGTCGTCCTCGCTCGTGTCTTCAACTGCTGTCCCCAGGTGCTCGTCGTGCTCGCGCGGCCGCGCGAGACGAATCGTCTCATCCTGGTACGACCCGCGCGGCGGCGTGGTGGTTCCGGGAACCGGTCGGGTACGCTTTGACCGGCCGACGAGGCGCCTTCGCACCCCCGCTGCACAAGAGGCGGGACCACAGGGGTATCTTCATATGTCGTTGTGCGTTGCGGCGCGTCAGCGCTCGGCCCGCACATTACCCACACGCAATGACGACGAGGTAGACCCTTGCCCACGTACAGCCCCAAGCCCGGCGACGTCACTCGTGCCTGGCACGTGATCGACGCCGAGGATGTCGTGCTCGGACGGCTCGCGACCGAGGTCGCCACGCTGCTGCGCGGCAAGCACAAGCCGACCTACGCCCCGCACGTGGACACCGGTGACTTCGTCATCATCGTCAACGCCGAGAAGGTCGCTCTCACCGGTAACAAGCGCGAGCAGAAGTTCGCGTACCGGCACAGCGGCTACCCCGGCGGTCTGCGGAAGCGCTCCTTCGGCGAGCTGCTCGACACCAAGCCCGAGCACCTCGTGGAGAAGGTGGTCAAGGGCATGCTGCCGAAGAACAAGCTCGGCCGCGCCATGGCCAAGAAGCTGAAGGTGTACGCCGGCCCGCAGCACCCGCACGCCGCGCAGCAGCCGCAGGCGCGCGAGATCACCAAGATCGCGCAGGTCGCGCAGTGAGTGAGGAACAGTTGACCAGCACCGAGACCGAGGTCGTCGCTTCGACCGAGACCCCCGCCGAGGCCGTGGCGACCAGCGAGTCCGCCGCCGCCCCGCGCCCGTCGCGTGCCGCCGGTGGCAACGCGCAGACGGTCGGCCGCCGCAAGGAGGCCGTGGTCCGCGTCCGCGTCGTGCCGGGTACCGGTGAGTTCAAGCTCAACGGCAAGTCGCTCGAGCAGTACTTCCCGAACAAGGTGCACCAGCAGCTCATCCGCGAGCCGCTCGTCACCGTCGAGAAGCCGGACTCCTTCGACATCTTCGCCAACCTCAAGGGCGGCGGGATCTCGGGCCAGGCGGGCGCGCTGCGTCTCGCCATCGCCCGTGCGCTGGTCGAGGTTGACGCCGACGACCGCCCGGCCCTGAAGAAGGCCGGCTTCCTGACCCGTGACGCGCGCGCCACGGAGCGGAAGAAGTACGGCCTCAAGAAGGCCCGCAAGGCCCCGCAGTACTCCAAGCGCTGATTTCCGCGCTCTGGCGCAACCCGGAAGCGCCCATCCGTCCATCGGATGGGCGCTTCCGGCGTTTTCCGGGGCTGGTTGATGCGTTCTTCGCCGATGACACGACTGTCTTGGGGTAGGGCAGGGGCTCACCCTTGCCGGGTCCGGCGCTAGGTTTGTCGAGGCCGGGCACGCCCCGAGGCTGGTGAATCAAGACAAGGAGGTCGAGATGGCTCGACTGTTCGGCACCGACGGGGTACGCGGTCTGGCCAATGCCGACCTGACCCCGGAGCTGGCCCTGTCGGTCGCGGCGAGCGCCGCCCGAGTGCTGGCGGCACACGACCGTTCGCACCGCCCGGTGGCCGTGGTCGGCCGCGACCCGCGCGCCAGCGGCGAGATGCTGGAGGCCGCCGTGGTGGCGGGCCTCGCCTCGGCCGGTGCGGACGTCCTGCGGCTCGGCGTGCTGCCGACCCCCGCCGTCGCGTACCTCGTGGGTGCGCTCGACGCGGACCTCGGCGTGATGATCTCCGCCTCGCACAACCCCATGCCGGACAACGGCATCAAGCTCTTCGCCGCCGGCGGGCACAAACTGCCGGACAGCATCGAGGACGAGATCGAGTCCGGCCTCGACGCGACCGGCGTCACCCGCCCGACCGGTGACGGTGTCGGCCGCGTCACGGACGTCCCGGACGCGCTCGACAAGTACATCGAGCACCTGGTCGCCGCCACGCCGCATCCGCTGACCGGCCTGAAGGTCGTCGTGGACTGCGCGAACGGCGCGTCGTACGCGGCCGCGCCGGAGGCGTACCGCCGGGCTGGCGCCGAGGTCGTGGCCCTGCACGCGGAGCCGGACGGCATCAACATCAACGACAGCTGTGGCTCAAACCACCCTGACCTGCTGCGCGCGGCCGTCGTCGAACACGGTGCCGACCTCGGCATCGGCCACGACGGAGACGCCGACCGCTGCGTCGCCGTCGACGCCGCTGGCGAGCTGGTGGACGGCGACCAGATCATGGCCGTCCTGGCGCTGGCGCTCGCCGAAGAAGGCGCGCTGGTGAAGGACACCCTGGTCGCGACTGTGATGAGCAACCTCGGCCTGCACCTGGCGATGAAGGCGCACGGCATCACCGTCGTCACGACTGCGGTGGGTGACCGGTACGTGCTGGAGGAACTGCGCGCCTCGGGCCTGGCCCTCGGCGGCGAACAGTCCGGCCACGTGGTGCTCCCCGCCCACGCCACGACCGGCGACGGCCTGCTGACCGCGATGCGGCTGATGGCCCGCATGGCCGCCACCGGCAAACCGCTGGCGGAGCTGGCCGCGGTGATGAACCGGCTGCCGCAGGTGCTGGTCAACGTCCCGGTGGCGGACAAGGCGGCGGTCGCCGGGTCCGCCGAGGTCCGCGACGCGGTCGGCGAGGTCGAGGCGGAACTGGGCGAGGAGGGGCGGGTTCTGCTGCGCCCCTCGGGAACCGAACAGCTCGTGCGGGTGATGGTGGAAGCCCCGGCCCACGCGACGGCCCAGGCCGCGGCGGATCGGCTGGCCGGCGTGGTGTCCGCCGTCTCCTGACCGAAATATGGTGAATACTCTGCGCCACCAGTGATCCGGCAGGTAGATTCCGCAATGCGGGATCAACCGGGGGAGGGGCGATGTACGACCAGAGTGAGGTGCCTCCGCATTTCGCCAGAAGCCTGGCGGCGATGGAAGAGGTGCGCGCCCAGTACAGCGCCGATCACGAGCGGGCGATCGCGGACGACGAAGCCAGGCAGGCGGCCTTCGCGAAGCTCGTCGAGGAACACCGCGCCCAGGACGAACAGTCGCGAGCCGACCGCGAGGCCGCGCTAGCCGCTGCCGCCGAGGGAACCGAAGAAGGCCGGGCCGCGTCGGAAGAGGCGGAACGGACAGCCCAGCGGGTTGCCAAACAGGTCGCCGAGGACGACGCGGCCGCCGCGATGTTCCGGGTCGAGGACGACACCGAACCGGCCGCGCCGCCAGCGCCGGCCCCTCCACCCGCTTCGGCGGCCCGGCACCGGGCGTGGGAGGACGACGACTTCTCGGCCACCAACTGGATCGACGCAGAGTAGCCGCGGGCGCGAGGGGAGAGGGCGACGATGGCGAAATTCCACATTGAGCCGGAACAGGTCAAAAAGGTCGCGAACGACGTCTCGACGATGAGCACCTCGTTCAAGGAAATCAAGACCTACACCGCGCAGTCCCAGCTGGCGGCGGCGCATTTCGGCAAGATCCCCGGACTATCCGAGGCCGCGGGCGCGTATGTCGCGAAGATGCAGGCGCTCGGCGACTCCGCCGCGAAGGGCAGCACGTTCCTCGGCGGGTTCGCCGAACGGCTCAACACCTCGGTGACCCTGCACAGCGAGAACGAGCAAGAGAACGCCTGGGGCGTCACGAACGCCGGCAAGGGAGCCTGACCGTGACTCCTCCGGCGGACCAGGGCGCGGGTCGTCTCGGCGACACGATCATCGCCCCGCTGCAGCCTCCCGCGGACGTCCACCTCGACGACACGTCCGACAACATTCTCAAGCCGCTGGCCGGTTTCCGGGAAAAGATGACCGGCAAACTCGTGCAGCCGTACACGCGGTGGATGGGGCATCCGTCGCGGAACCTCGGCCTGCGGTTCGCGCCGCCGTACGGCCAGGGCGACGAAGAGAACCGGATGCTGAACGAACTCGGCGGGTTCGGATTCGGCTACCTCTGGGGCGCACAGGGACGTGCGGCGAACCTCGGCAAGGCCGCGAAGGCCGCACAGGACGACACCGCACAGGTCAAACAGAGCCTGGCCGCGGCGTGGCAGGGTAAAGCCGCGGATTCGGCGGCCGAAAAGCTGGACGATTTCAGCAAGGCGTCCGGCGAATACCTCGGCACGGTGAACGGGTTCAGCCAGCTGCTGCAGCAGTTGTGGCAGACGGTCCGCAAGCCGATCGTCGATTTGGGACAGCTGCCCGAAAACGGCGGACAGGCGCCCAAGAAATTCCTGGACGCGCACAAGCCCGAGGACACCGACGGGCTGCTGATGTTCATTGGTCGGCTCGACGACGCGATCAAGTGGGGACGCGTCGCGCCAGCCCGTTCGGAGGTCGCCCAAAAGGGACCAGGCACCGGCCCGATCAACGCGCAGGACCTCCGGAACATGTCAGTGGACCTGGACATCCATAACAACACCAAGTGGTCTGACATGTTCTGCCGTCAGATGGACGAGTACTGCCAGCAGTACTCGGACGCGATGGAGTGTTTCCGGCAGTACATCCGCAACGCGCACACCGCGGCGACAAACGGGTTGCGTGCGTTCTCCGACGGACTGAACGTGCCGACCGATCCGTTCGGCCGCCTGCAACTCGGTGCGGACAAGGGCACCAGCGGGCGCGAGACCGGCAAGGGAGGCGGAGACAGCAAGCCGCGTTCCTCCGGCGGCGGTGGCGACACGAAGCCGCAGGAGGCCACCGTGCCTCCGCAGGTCGGTCCGCAGCCGCAGACTCCGCCCGCGCAGCCGGATCCGAACCAGAATCCGGTCACGCACAAGCCGCTCGAGGTGGATCCGGAGACCGGGCAGCCGTATCCGATCGATCCGCGGACCGGGGAAGCGGTCAAGACCGGGCACGAGGCTCCGGACACCGTGACGGTCCAGCACGGCGATCACAAGATCACCATGTCGGAGCCGGACGACCACGGGAAGATGGCGGTTTCGGTCGGCGACGGGGCCGGGCACGACAAGGCGTACCAGCTCGATTTCGGCGATCAGGCCGACAAGACCCCCGGTGCGCACAGCGACCCGGCCGCGCGCCCGCACGACGGCGCTCAGGACCCCGCCGGCAAGCCGCACGACGCCCCAGTCCAGCAGCGGCCGGACGGCACCTCGCCGACGACGGACCCGAACCAGGTGCACCGTCCTGGCCCGGACGGGAAGATCCACATCGAGGACGGCAACCTCAAGATCACCGCCGAGCGGCCGAGCGGCCCGGACGGTCCGACCGTGGTCACGGTGGACGACGGATCCGGAGAGCCGACCAAGTACACCCTCGACGACCACGCCAAGATCGACCCGGCCACCGGCAAGCCGATCGAGGGAGTGACCGCGCAGCAGCACGGCGGCGGTGCCGCGAGTCCGGCGGCGCATCCGAACGAACTGCCCGTCGACCAGGTCCGCGACGGTCGGCATCTCGCGGCGGACGCTGCCCAGACTGGACAGCAGGCCGCTGGCGACGCTGCCCAGACCGGGCAGCAGGCCGCTGGCGACCATGGCCAGGCCGCTGCCGCACACGGTCAACCGGTGCAGGCCCACGTGGACCAGGCAACCGGGCAAGCGGTGGCCGACGCGCATGGCCAGCAACAGGCAACCGCGCACTCGGCAACCGACGGGCATGGCCAAGCCGCTGCGGCACAGGCAACCGGCGGCCACGACCAAACCACCGGCGAGCAGACCGGACGCCACGCCCAGCCAGTCACCGCGCAGGCAGACGCGGCGACCCCGCCCCACGGCACGCCCGTCGCGAGCGGCCCGGACGAATCCACCACCGCACAGTCGGTGCTGGACCCGTTCAGCAGCGATCCCGGCCTTGGCCACGTCGCGACCGACCCTGGCCTCGGGGATTCGGCGGTCCCGGCCGGTTGGCAGCAGGACGAATCAGCGCATCCGTCCGAACTCGGCACCGCGCCCACCACCACTGATCAGCAGCAGGGCCAGTCGATGGGCATGATGGGCAGCCCGATGATGGGCGGCGGACAGGGCAACTCCGGCGACCAGGAACGCGGGACCAGCGGTTACCGGGTCGACGGCGGGCTGTTCGGCACCGCGCCGGGCGGCAGCCGGATCAGCGGGTCGCTCGCCGAGGAGGACGAAGGGCGGCGCTGATCAGGCCGCCGGTTCCTCGTCCTCCGGGACGTCGATCGGCGCGCGCTTCACGTCCGCGTCCAGCAGCGGCAGGTACTTCTCGGTACCGGTCAAATGCGTCAGGAAGAACGCCGTGAACAGCGCTTTCGTCAGCTGCTGAGTCGCGCGCTGCGGTTTGCCCTGCAGCAGCAGCTGGCTCCAGTGCCTGCCCTCAGTCACCGCGAGATGCGACGACTTCGCCAGCGTCCGCAGCTGCACCGGACCGGCCCACGCCTGCGCGATCGCGTCCGCGTGGCCGACCGCCGGGGCGACCAGGTCGCCGTCCACCGCCAGGTGCAGGCCGGGGGCGCTGATCACCTTCGCGGCTTCCGTCGCGGGCGGGAACGTCTGCGCCGCGGCGACTGTCGCCACCGCACGGACCTTCGGGCGCGCGTCGTCGCCCGCTCCGGCGGACTGGGCGGCTGCCAGCACGGCCGAACCGCCGCCGGTGGAGTGGCCCGCCAGGCCCAGTTTCTCCGGGTCGACGCTGATGCCGTCCGGGCCGAGGCGGACCGTGGTGATGACGTCGAGCGTCGTCAGCAGGTCGCCGGCCAGCAGGCGGTGCGAGGGCAGCGGGCCGAGCTGGGTCGCGGGGGCCGCGGCGACCACGCCCCAGCTCGCGAGGTGGTGCAGCAGCTGCCGGTAGCGCGTGGCGGGCTGCATCCAGCCGTGCCCGAACGCGATGGCCGGGAGGCCGAGGCCTTGGCGCGGGGTGAACACGACGCCGGGCAGTCCGACCAGGGCGAGGTTGCCGCGCAAAACCTCGTGCGGACCCGGGTGGGACAGCTCCGTGAGCAGCTGCTTGGGCTTGCTGGCCATGCGCGTGACCTTACTGCCCGTGCCCCGCCTCGGCCCGGCGCGCCACCCCGATCTGTTTAGGGGTCCGCCGCCACACTGCGCGACGACCCCGTCAACGGTTGTCCGGGAGACAGCTCGCCCAGCTCAGCGGCATGGAAAACCCCGCTCTAGGGACCGGAGTAGGGGACTGGACTTGTCTCGTTACGCTAGTTCGCGTGTGTGGAATCGTGGGATACGTCGGACACCGCCCGGCTCTGGACGTCGTGCTCGGTGGGCTCCGCCGCATGGAATACCGGGGCTACGACTCGGCGGGCGTGGCGGTGCTGGACGGTGCCGGCGCGCTGACCGTCGAGCGCAAGGCCGGCCGTCTGGCCAACCTGGAGGCCCGGCTCGACGAGGTGGGCCGGGGCGCGTTCGCGGGCACCGCGGGCATGGGCCACACCCGCTGGGCCACGCACGGGGCCCCGATCGACCGCAACTCGCATCCGCACCGGGACACCACCGGTCGCGTCGCGGTGGTGCACAACGGGATCATCGAGAACTTCGCCGCGTTGCGCGCCGAACTCGAGGCCGACGGCATCGAGATGGCCAGCGACACCGACACCGAAACCGCCGCCCACCTGGTTTCCCGCGCCTACACCGAGGGCGACACCAAGGGTGACCTGGCGGCCAGCGTCGCCGCGGTCTGCCGACGGCTGGAGGGCGCGTTCACCCTCGTCGTGACGCACGCCGACGAGCCGGACACGATCGTCGCCGCGCGCCGGTCGTCGCCGCTGGTGGTCGGGGTCGGCGAGGGCGAGCACTTCGTCGCTTCCGACGTCGCCGCGTTCATCGAGCACACCCGCGAGGCCGTCGAACTGGGCCAGGACCAGCTGGTCGTCATCACCCGCGACGGCTACCAGGTCACCGACTTCCACGGCGATGCCGCACAGGCCAAGCCGTTCACCGTCGACTGGGACCTGTCCGCCGCCGAAAAGGGCGGCCACGAGTACTTCATGCTCAAGGAGATCGAGGAGCAGCCGGAGGCGCTGGCGAACACGCTGCGCGGGCACTTCGAGGCCGGCCGGATCATCCTCGACGAGCAGCGCATTTCCGACCAGGACCTGCGCGACGTCGACAAGGTCTTCGTCGTCGCCTGCGGTTCGGCGTATCACTCCGGCCTCGTCGCCAAGTACGCCATCGAGCACTGGTGCCGGCTGCCGGTCGAGGTGGAGCTGGCGTCGGAGTTCCGCTACCGCGACCCGGTGCTCGACCGCGACACGCTCGTCGTCGCCGTCTCCCAGTCCGGCGAGACCGCGGACACCCTCGAAGCCGTGCGGCACGCGCGCGAGCAGAAGGCCCGCGTGCTGGCGGTCTGCAACACGAACGGCGCGCAGATCCCGCGCGAGTCCGACGCGGTGCTGTACACGCACGCCGGGCCGGAGATCGGGGTCGCCTCGACCAAGGCGTTCCTCGCGCAGATCGCCGCGAACTACCTCGTCGGCTTGGCGCTGGCGCAGGCGCGCGGCACGAAGTACCCGGACGAGGTCGCCCGCGAGTTCGCCGAGCTGGAAGCCATGCCGGCGGCCGTGCAGAAGGTTCTGTCCACTGTGGACCAGACGCGCGAGATCGCGCGGCGGATCTCCGACTCGCGCGCGGTGCTGTTCCTCGGCCGGCACGTCGGCTTCCCGGTGGCGCTGGAAGGCGCGCTGAAGCTGAAGGAACTCGCGTACATGCACGCGGAGGGCTTCGCGGCGGGCGAGCTGAAGCACGGTCCGATCGCGCTGATCGAAGAGGGCCTGCCGGTCGTCGTCGTGATGCCGTCGCCGAAGGGCCGCGCGGTGCTGCACTCGAAGCTGGTGTCGAACATCAGCGAGATCCAGGCGCGTGGCGCGCGCACGATCGTGATCGCCGAGGAGGGCGACGAGACCGTGCGCCCGTTCGCGGACGAGCTGATCGAGGTGCCCGCGGTGCCGACGCTGCTGCAGCCGCTGGTCTCCACGGTGCCGCTGCAGGTGCTGGCCGCCGAGATCGCGAGTTCGCGCGGGTACGACATCGACAAGCCGCGTAACCTGGCGAAGTCCGTCACTGTCGAGTAGCGGGGGCCGCCGTGCAAGGAATCTGGACGACAGAACGGATTCGCGCGGCGGAGGACCTGCTGCTCGCGCGCACTCCCGACGGCGAGCTGATGCGCCGGGCCGCCTTTGGCCTGGCCACCCAGATCGTGGGGCTGCTGACTGAAACCACTGGCGGTGTCTCCGGCCGTCGGGCGGTGCTGCTGGTCGGTTCGGGCAACAACGGCGGCGATGCCTTGTGGGCTGGTGCTTTCCTGCGTCGCCGCGGGGCAGCAGTGGCTGCGGTATTGCTCAATCCGGAGAAGGCGCATCCGGCCGGTTTGGCCGCACTGCGCCGGTCCGGCGGTCGAGTGGTGTCCACAGCGGACAGTCCACAGTGGATCTCGCAGGCGGACGTCGTGGTCGACGGCATCGTCGGCATTTCCGCCCGCGGCCCGCTGCGTCCGGAAGCGGCTGCGCTGGTCGAGCAGGTCGAAGCGCCGGTCGTGGCGGTGGATCTGCCGAGCGGGGTCGACCCGGACACCGGCGCGGTCGACGGTCCGCACGTCACCGCGGCGCGCACCGTGACGTTCGGCGCGCTCAAACCCGTGCACGCCTTGGCCCCGCAGGAATGCGGCGAGGTCGTGCTGGTGGACATCGGTTTGCGGCCGTGGCTGGAAGAGCCGGATCTGCAGCGCGTGGAGCTGGCCGACGTCGCCGAGGTGTGGCCGATTCCCGGCCCGGAGGACGACAAATACACCCAAGGCGTCGTCGGGATCGCGGCCGGATCGGCGACGTACCCGGGTGCGGCGGTGCTCGCGTCCGGTTCGGCGGTGCGCGCGACGGCGGGCATGGTCCGCTACGCCGGGCACGCCGCGGACGTCGTGCGCTCGCACTGGCCGGAGATCGTCGCGACCGGTTCGGTCACCGACGCGGGCCGGGTGCAGGCGTGGGTAGTCGGGCCAGGCATCGGCACCGGCGGGGAGGGCCGGGAAATCCTGCGGCACATCCTCGGCCAGGGCGTCCCGGTGTGCGCGGACGCCGACGCCACCACGATCATCGCCCACACCCCCGAAGTCCTCGACGCCCGCGACCCGGACACGCCGCTCGTGCTCACCCCGCACGCCGGTGAGTACGAACGCCTGATGGGCCGCCGTCCGGGCGCGGACCGAGTCGCGGCGGCGCGGGAAGCGGCGAAGAAGTACGACGCCGTCGTGCTGTTGAAAGGCCACTGCACGGTCATCGCCGCTCCGGACGGCCGCGTCGCGGTGAACACTCCGCGCGGTTCATGGCTGGCCACCGCTGGCTCCGGCGACGTCCTGACCGGCTTGATCGGCTCGCTGCTGGCCGCGCGGCTCGACCCGTGGCTGGCCGCCGCGGCTGCCGCGCAGGTCCATTCGCTGGCGGGCGCGCTCGCCGCCGAGGACGTGCCGACGTCCGCGTCCGGTCTGGTCGACGCGATCCCTGCCGCGCTTCGACTGGTCCGCGCGACCTCCCGCTGACCCGCGCTTCGCCCGATGTCGTCGGTGTGCGGGGCAGAGATCCGTCGTCCGTGAGGGGAACCCTCACGGACTCTGATTCCTTCAGGGTTCCCCTCACGGACGTCCGGACCTGGTTATACCGGCATCAATCGGGCAATTCGGGCCCATTCTGGGAGCGGAGCCGTGCGGCCTGCCTCAGTCGTGGTCGATGTCCCGCATCGCCCTGCCGGATTTCGCCTAGGTGAACCCGCTGCCACGCCGTGCACCTGCGGCCGCATAGTTATCGAGTTACGTGTTAACTCGGCTCGTGATATCTGGTAAGAACGAGGTGTGAGTCGAGACACGCCAGGACGGCCGAAGACGCGCCCGTCCGATGCCGCGGTGGAGCAGCGGCGGCAGGAGATCCTCGACTACGTCATTGACCAGGGCGAAGTCCGGATCGACGACCTCACTGCGCGGTTCGGCGTCAGCCTCATGACGATGCACCGCGACCTGGACGACCTCGCCGACAAGCGGCTGCTGCGGAAGCTGCGCGGCAAGGTCGAGGCGTATCCGGCGCTCACCATGGAGACCGCGAGCCGGTTCACGCTGCACTCGGCCGAGAAGGAAGCCCTCGCCGACCTCGCGATCCAGCAGGTCGAGCCCGGCCAGACGGTGTTCGTGGACGACTCCACCACGCTGTTCCCGCTGGTCGAGCGGCTGGCCCAGCTCGAACGCCTCACCGTCATCACCAACTCGCTGCAGGCCGCGCGGCTGCTGGGCACCGGGGTCGAGGTGGTGCTCGCGGGAGGCCGTTACGACCCCGAGTACGACTCTTGTTCCGGCCCTGACGTGCTCGCGCTGCTCGAGCGCATCCGCGTGGACATCGCGTTCGTCTCGGTGAGCGCGGTCGCGGTGGGCAGGCTGTTCCACCCGGTCCGCGACTACGCCGAGTTGAAGAAGGCCGTGCTGCGCGCCGCGAACCGCAATGTGCTCGTGCTCGACCACTCGAAGTTCGGCCGCACCGCGACGTACGCGCATGGCACCGTCGGCGATTACGACCTCCTGATCACCAGCGAAGCCACTCCGACCGAGGAGATCGAGGCGGCGCTGAACGCGGGAACGGCGGTCGAGGCCGCGGAGTACGTCGAGGAAGGTCAGCCCTATGACAGCTGAGCTGGTGGCCGGGGTCGATTCGTCGACCCAGTCGACCAAGGTCGTGGTCTGCGACGCGCGCACGGGCGAAGTCGTGCGCACCGGGCGGGCACCGCACCCGGACGGCACCGAGGTCGACCCCGCAGCGTGGGCGCAAGCGTTTGCGGATGCCACTCGCGACGTCCTCGACGGCGTCAAGGCCATTGGCGTCGGCGGTCAGCAGCACGGCATGGTCACCGTCGACGAGGCCGGCGAAGTGGTCCGGCCCGCGTTGCTGTGGAACGACACCCGATCGGCGCAGGCGGCCAAAGACCTGACCGAAGAGCTGGGCGGACCCGGCGTGTGGGCGAAGTCGGTCGGGCTGGTGCCGGTCGCCAGCTTCACCGTCACGAAGCTCCGCTGGCTCGCCGAGCACGAGCCGCAGAACGCCGACCGCGTCGCTCGTGTCCTGCTGCCGCACGACTGGCTCACCTGGCGGCTGCTCGGCCGTCCGGAAACCGCGGTGACCGACCGCGGCGACGCCTCGGGCACCGGCTACTTCTCGCCGACAGACAACGCTTATCGCCTCGACGTCCTCGCGCACGCGTTCGGCGGCCGCACCCCCGACCTGCCGACGGTGCTCGGCCCGTCCGACGTGGCCGGGCACACCAGCGACGGCATGCTCGTGTCCGCCGGCACGGGCGACAACATGGCCGCCGCGCTCGCGCTCGAACTGGCCCCGGGCGACGCGGTGATCTCGATCGGCACCAGCGGCACGGTTTTCGGCGTCACCGAGACCGGCGCGGCCGACGCGAGCGGCCTGGTCGCCGGGTTCGCCGACGCCACCGGCCGGTTCCTCCCGCTGACCGCCGCCCTCAACGCGGCCCGCGTGCTCACCGCGGGCGCGTCAATGCTCGGCGTCGACCTGGCCGAATTCGACCGGCTCGCGCTGGCCGCCGAACCGGGTGCTGGCGGGCTCACGCTGCTGCCGTACCTCGACGGCGAGCGCACGCCGAACCTGCCCGGTGCGACCGGTTCGCTGCACGGGCTGACCAGGGCGAACATGACGCCGGAGAACGTCGCGCGGGCCACCGTCGAGGGCATGGTGTGCGGGTTGGCCGCCGGGCTCGACGCGGTGCGCGCACAGGGCATGGCTGTGAAGCGCGTGCTGTTGATCGGCGGTGGCGCGCAGTCCGCGGCGGTGCGGGCGATCGCGCCGATCGTGCTCGGCCTGCCCGTAGTGATTCCCGAGGTCGGCGAGTACGTCGCGCTGGGCGCGGCTCGCCAGGCCGCCTGGGCGCTGGCCGGCACCGCCGAGCCGCCCGCCTGGCACGGGACCGAAGACCAGCTCGTTTTGGACGAGCCGACCGGGGCGCTGCGCGCCGCGGGCCTGGAGATCCAGCAACGCCACCTCGAGGCGCGCGAGGCCGCGCACGGGGTTTCCGCGAAATTGGGAGAGGACTGACCGATGGCCAGCATCACCTACGACAAGGCGACCCGGCGCTACTCCGGGACCGAGCGTCCCGCGGTCGACGCGCTGGACCTGGAGATCGCCGACGGCGAGTTCCTCGTGCTGGTCGGGCCGTCGGGTTCCGGCAAGTCCACCGCGCTGCGGATGCTCGCGGGCCTGGAGGACATCGACGAGGGCGCGGTCTGGATCGGCGACCGCGACGTCACACAGCTGCCGCCGCGTTCGCGCGACATCGCCATGGTGTTCCAGAACTACGCGCTGTACCCGCACATGACGGTCGCGCAGAACATGGGCTTCGCGCTGAAGATCGCTGGCCGGCCGGCGTCGGAGATCAAGCAGAAGGTGCTCGACGCGGCGAAGCTGCTGGACATCGAGCAGTACCTGGACCGCAAGCCGAAGGCGCTGTCCGGCGGTCAGCGGCAGCGCGTCGCGATGGGCCGCGCGATCGTGCGTGAGCCGCAGGTGTTCCTCATGGACGAGCCGCTGTCGAACCTCGACGCGAAGCTGCGGGTCTCGACCCGTACGCAGATCGCAGCGCTGCAGCGCCGGCTCGGCGTCACCACCGTGTACGTGACCCACGACCAGGTCGAGGCCATGACGATGGGTGACCGCGTCGCGGTGCTGTCGGACGGTCTGCTGCAGCAGTGCGACACCCCGCGCGCGCTGTACGACCGGCCCGCAAACGTTTTCGTCGCGGGCTTCATCGGCTCGCCGGCGATGAACCTGGTCGCCGCGAAGCTCACCGCGGACGGTGCTGAGGTCGGCGGCGTGCAGGTGCCGCTCAAGCCCGAGGTCCGCTCCGCGGCCGACGGCGACACGGTCACCATCGGTTTCCGCCCGGAGTCGCTGGAGGTCACCACCGACACCGACGGCGCGCTGCCGATCAAGGTGGAGCTGGTCGAGGAGCTGGGCTCGGACGCGTACGTCTACGGCAAGCTCGGCGCGGGTGTCGAGGAGTCCGCCGAGGGCTCGTCACGCAACGTGGTCGCCCGCGTCGACCCGCGTACGCCGCCGGGCATGGGCGACACCCTGCACCTGCGGATCCGTCCGGATGAGCTGCACGTGTTCTCTGGCACGTCCGGCCAGCGTCTCTCCTGACTCAATAACGTGGGAAACTGGCAGTCGTTATGACTGCCAGTTCTCCGCACGCCGAGACCGTGGTCGATCTCGGCGCAGTGCGCCACAACGTTTCCTTGCTGGCCGCCCGGGCCCCCGGCGCGGCTGTGATGTGCGTGGTCAAAGGCGACGCGTACGGCCACGGCGCGGTGCCAGTCGGCCGCGCCGCGGTCGAGGCCGGGGCGACCTGGCTCGGCACCTGCTCGCTGCAGGAGGCTCTCGACCTGCGGGCCGCGGGCCTGTCCGGGCGGCTTTTCAGCTGGCTGGACGTGCCGGAGCTGGATTTCGTCCCCGGCATCGAGGCGGACATCGACCTCGGCGTCAGCTCCCTCAGCGAGCTGACCCGGGTCGCTGCCGCGGCGGAACGCACCGGAAAGCGCGCCCGGGTGCATCTCAAGATCGACACCGGGCTGGCTCGCAATGGCTGCCCGCCGTCGGCCTGGCCTGAGCTGGTCGAGGCGGCGGCCAAGGCGCGCGGCGTCGAGGTAGTGGCGGTCTGGTCGCATCTGGCCTGCGCCGACGAGCTGGGGCACGCGTCGATCGACGCGCAGGCGAAGCTGTTCGACGAGGCTTACGACGCGGCCCGCGCCGCCGGTCTCGATCCGATCCGGCACCTGGCGAACTCCGCGGCCACGCTCACCCGGCCCGACCTGCACTTCGACCTGGTCCGCCCGGGCATCGCGATGTACGGCCTCAACCCGGTGCCCACCGACGACGACCTGCGTCCGGTGATGACCTTCCGCTCGACCGTCGTGCTGACGAAGCCGCTGGCCGCCGGCGAGTCCGTCTCCTACGGGCACACCTGGACCGCGCAGGAGGACACAACGCTCGCGCTCGTGCCCGCCGGGTACGCCGACGGGGTGCCGCGCACGCTGTCCGGGCGGATGGACGTCTGGCTCGGCGGACGGCGGCGTCCGGTGGTCGGGCGGATCTGCATGGACCAGCTCGTGGTCAACGTCGGCAACGAGGACGTGCCGCGCGTCGGCGACGAGGTCGTGCTGTTCGGCTCGGGCCGGTCCGGAGAGCCGACCGCGCGCGAATGGGCGGACAAGCTCGGCACGATCGACTACGAGATCGTCACCTCGATGTACCGGCCGCGCGTACGCCGCCGGTACGTGGGGGAGCGGGCGTGACTCCTTCGACGCGACTGTGGGCGATCGTCGGCGGAGTCGGAGCAGTGGTGACGGGTGCGGCAGCGGCAGTTGTCGCGACGCAGCAACGCAAACCGAGCGAAGACCCGTTCGCCGATGAGCCGTTGGGCGAGCTGAAGCCAGACCGTACGTCCACTGTCGCGGCTGAAGACGGTACGCCGCTGTCGGTCGAGGAGATCGATCCTGAGGACGGTGAGAAGCCGGAGCTGACTCTCGTCGGCGTACACGGCTTCGCGCTTTCGCGGCGCTCCTGGCACTTCCAGCGTCGCGACGTCGCTTCGCTGCGGCTGCCGCGCGTACGGCAGGTCTACTACGACCATCGCGGCCACGGTCTGTCCGGAGTTGCGTCTACCGAGTCGTCGACGATCGAACAGCTCGCGCACGACCTCGACAGCGTGTTGCGCGCGATGGTGCCTGAAGGACCGATTGTCCTCATGGGACATTCCATGGGCGGCATGGTGATCATGGAGCTGGCCGCGCAACGGCCAGACCTCTTCGAGGACCGCGTATGCGGCGTCGCCTTCATCGCGACCGCGGCGGGCGAAGTCGGCGCGCGCGGGTTGCCGAGGCCGTTGCTGTCCAAGTACAACCCGCTCACGCGCGGCGTCGGCGAGCTGGCTGGATGGCAACCCGGGTTGGTGGAGTTCGTGCGCGCGGCCGGCGGTCAGCTGACCCGGCAGGCAGTGCGACGGCTCGCGTTCGGCAGCCGGGACGTCTCGCCGCGGCTGGTCGACTTCATGCTGGAAATGCTGGCTGTCACGCCGGTACGCGGGCTGATCAACTTCGTGGACACTCTTGGCAGCCACAATCGCTACGCTGTGCTGGCCGGGCTGAAACACGCGCACGTGCTGGTGATCGGCGGCGACTCGGACCGCTTCACGCCGTTCGCGCACGCCGAGCGGATCGCCGCCGAGCTGCCGGACGCCGAGCTGGTGCGCGTGCGCGGAGCCGGGCACATGGTGCAGCTCGAACAGCCCGAGCTGGTGAACAGCCATCTCATCGACCTGCTGCAGCGCTGCGCGGGCAGCGCCGCGCCGAACCGGCGAAACTGGTGGTGGACAAGGTGATTCTGGAAACCCCCGAGGACACGATGGCCTTCGGGCGGACGCTGGGCGCGGCGCTGCGCGCGGGCGACCTGGTGCTGTTGGACGGTCCGCTCGGGGCCGGGAAGACGACGCTGACCCGCGGCATCGCGGACGGCCTCGGCGTCGGCGGCCGGGTCAGCTCGCCGACGTTCGTGCTGGCGCGAGTGCACGCCGCGGGCCGGGCCGGGGTGCCGCTGATCCACGTGGACGCGTACCGCCTCGGCGGCGACCTGACCCAGCTGGACGACCTCGACCTGGACACCGACCTGGAATCGTCCGCGGTGGTCGTCGAATGGGGCGAGGGCAGCGCGGAACGGCTGTCGGAGGATCACCTGGTGGTCCGGCTGACCCGGCACGACGACGACACCCGGACCGTCGTGCTGGAACCGCACGGCTCCTGGACCGACCGGGTGGACGAGCTGCAAGCGGCCTGAACGCGGTGAAGGGCCCCTCGGGAGACCGAGGGGCCCTTCACGAACAGCGGTTGACTACTGGCTGGCCTTGGCCGCCGCGTCCTCGGAAGTGGACAGTGACGGAGCCGAGCCGGGCAGCGGTTTCTTCGCGGTCTCCTTCAGCTTCACCAGCGTGAGCACGCCGACCACGCCGGCGATCATCAGGTAGTACCCGGGCCACTTGAGATCCCCGGTGGCCAGCACCAGCGCGCTCATCACCAGCGACACCGTCCCCGCGAACGCGGACACGAAGATGTTGAACGAGATCGACAGCCCGCCGTACCGGACCTCGGTCGGGAACAGCGCGGGCAACGTGGACGGGCAGGTCGAGGAGAAGCAGATCAGCAGCAGTCCCATCAGGACGAGGCCGAGCAGCACCGAGATCAGCGACCCGCTCTTGAGCAGCAGCACCATCGGCAGACCGAGCACGATCAGCCCGCCCGCGCCGACCCACAGGATCGGCTTGCGGCCGTACCGGTCGCTGAGCTTGCCGAGGAACGGGATCAGCAGCACGCCGAGCCACAGCACGCCGATCTGCAGCCATTCCGCCGCGGTGGACGAGATCGCCTGCCCGCCGTTGGCGGACATCGTGCGGTCGTCCTTCAGATAGGTCGGCATGTAGCTGGTGAGCATGTAGTTGGTGACGTTCCAGGTCACCACGAGCCCGCCGGCCAGCAGCATCGTCGGCCAGTACTTCGTGAAGATCGTCCGCACCACGTGCTGGGCCTCGGCGTCCTCGCGCTTGCCGGACTCGTCGAGCAGCTGCTGGAACGCCGGGGTCTCCTCGAGCTTCGTCCGCAGGTAGACCCCGACGATGCCGAGCGGAAGCGCCACCATGAACGGGATCCGCCAGCCCCAGGTGTCCATGAAGGCCGGGGTCGAAACCAGCGGCAGCACCGACGACACGGTCGCGCCGAGCGCGTAGCCGATGAAGGTGCCGAACTCCAGGAAGCTGCCGAAGTAGCCGCGGCGGCGGTCCGGGCTGTACTCGGCGATGAACGTCATCGCGCCCGCGTATTCGCCGCCGGTCGAGAAGCCCTGCAGGACCCGCGCGCACACCAGCAGGATCGGCGCGGCCAGCCCGATCGACGAGTACGACGGGATCAGTCCGATGAGGAAGGTGCCGGTCGCCATCAGGATCACCGTCACCGCGAGCACCTTGGTCCGGCCGATCTTGTCGCCGAGCGGACCGAAGAACAGGCCGCCGAGCGGGCGCACCAGGAACGCCACCGCGAAGGTCGCGAAAGTCGCGAGCTGGGCGAGCGCCGGGTTGCCGGGCGGGAAGAACTGGGCCTCGATGGTGGTGGAGAGGTAGCCGTAGACCCCGAAATCGAACCACTCGGTGATGTTGCCGACCGCGGCCGCGCCGACCGCCCGGCGCATCGTCGCGTCGTCCGTGACCGTGGCGCCGCCCGACGGCCCCCTCCCGTCTGCTGCCTCTGTCACATCGCTCCTTTCGCGTTTTCCAGGACTCACTGCGCAGAGCCCCCGACATCACCTACCGCGATCGAGGCAAAGCCTAACGTGATGCGTCTCACTCCCGCGCGGGGGTAGCGGAGGTAACGCGGAGCGGGGACGATGCGTTGTAGCAGGTAGATACCTGTTAAACCCCATCAACTCGCACGCGTCGGCCAGCGGATCATCCGGATTCGCCGACGGCATTGGCGCGCGCAACCCGTGAGGAGGAGCCGCAATGACGGCAGTATTCGTGGCCATCGCAAGCTGTGCAACCGCGGGAGTCGCTGTCGCGGCTACCCTCGCGTCCTACGCGCAGCGCAAGTGGCGGGTCCGGGCCGAGGCCTGACCGCTACTCCGGTTTGACAATCCCGGCTGCCAGGCCGAGGCCGACCAGATCCTGCGGGCGCAACCGCAGCTGGTCGGCCACGGCCGGCACGTCGGTCATCGGGCGTTTCAGGATCGCCGCCGCCGCTTCCGGTGATGTCACCGAGAAATAGGCGTCCGGGGCGATCCAGGTCGCGCCCGCAGCGGCGAATGCCAGCGCGCCACCGGAACCGCCCTCGCCGATCACCAGCGTCGTGACCGGCACGGCGGCGGTGGCGATCGCCTCGAACAGCTCCGCGATCGCTGGTCCGATGCCGCCTTCTTCCGCTTCCGCGTCGTTTGCCGCGCCGGGAGTGTCCACAAGCGTCAACACTGGAATCCCTAGCCGGGACGCCAGCCTGATAAGCCGTGCTGCGGTGCGGAAGCCCGCGGGGCGCGTCGCAGTGCCGCACTGTGCTGCGTACGCGATCGCGCGGCCTTCTCGCCAGCCGAAGCCACACTGCACGCCTTCATCGACGTGACCGGCGCGGTCGCCTTGTACGTTCTCTCGCCAGTCGAGGTACGCGTCGAGGTACTCGGGGGCGCGCGCTCGCTTTGAGGCCCGCGCCGTTCGTACAGCTTCCCAACCGGTTTCGGGCAGCGCGGTATCGCGACGGGCTGCTGGCGGGGGCGCGGGTTCTGTCGACGGCGAAGCCAGCAGCTGTAGCCAGCGCGCGAGTACGTCGCCCAGCTCTTCTGTCTCGACGAGACGGTCGACCTGACCCCACTCCAGCTTCGCCTCGACGCTGTACGCCTCCGCTGGCGAAGTCGCTGGCCGTACGCGGGAGCCTGCGAAGCCGACCTGTGCGTCTGGCAGTCCTAACACGACGTCAGAACCGGCACCGAGCGTCGCCCAGCCGCCGCCGGTGGACGGGTCACGCAGGACGGAGATTTGCGGGACGCCCGCCGCGCGCGCGTCTGCCGAGGCGCGCGCGATTCGTTGCAGCTGAGAAAGCGCGCGCATGCCGTGCTGCATCCGGCTGCCGCCAGTCGCGACCAGCGACACCACGGGCAGGCCACGCTCCTTCGCGTGGGCGAAGGCGGCCTCGACGCGGTCGCCGGTCTGCTGTCCGATCGAACCGCCGAGGAACCCGAACTCCCAGGCGATCAGCACCGTAGGCACGTCGCCGATCCGCGCTTCTCCGACGACCACCGACTCGGTCTCGCCAGTGCGCGCCGCGGCCGCCGCCCGGGCTTCCGGGTAACCCGGCCAGCCGAGCGGATCGTCCGCCGGAGTGTCCGGGAGGGACAGCTCGGTGAACCCGGCGGAGACGCCGGCCAGCAGCTCGCGCGCGGAGGTCCTCATCCGAGCGCTCGCTTCATGACCTTGCCCATGTCGTTGCGCGGCAACGCATCCAGGTACCGCACGACGCGCGGCCGCTTGTGCGGAGCGAGCAGTTTGGACACGTGGTCGGCGAGTTCCTCGACCGTCGGGCGCGCGCCGTCGGGCACGACCCAGGCGACGATCCGCTCGCCGAGGTCGTCGTCCGGTTCGCCGGTCACCGCCACCTCGGCGACGTTCGCGTGCTCCAGCAGCGCGTTCTCGATCTCGCCGGCGCCGATCTTGTAGCCGCCGCTCTTGATCAGGTCGGTGGCCTTGCGGCCGACGATGCGGACGTAACCGTCGGGGTCGCGGGTGGCCATGTCGCCGGTGCGGAACCAGCCGCCGTCGAGCGCGGCGGCCGTCGCGTCCGGCCGGTTGAGGTATTCGGTGAACAGATTCGGCCCGCGGACCTGGATCTCGCCGACCGCGTCCGGCTCGCTGACTTCGGTACCGGCCTCGTCGACCAGCCGCAGGTCGACGCCGGCGAGCGGGACCCCGACCGAGCCGGGCTTGCGCTCGCCGTCGGCGCGGACGCTGGTGTTCATCAGCGTCTCGGTCATGCCGTAGCGCTCGACGACCTGCTGTCCGGTCGCGGCGGTGATCCGCTGGTGGTCGTGCACCGGCAGCGCGGCCGAACCGGACACCAGCAGCCGCGCGGTTTTGAGCGCGTCGGTGAGGGCCGCATCGGTCGCGACCGCTTCGGCGATCCGGTGGTACATCGTCGGGACGCCGAAGAGCATCGTCGCGCCGTTCGCGAGTTCCTCGGTGACGCCTTCGAGGGAGAACCGGCCGAGGTGGCGTACCGAACCGCCGCGCCGCAGCGGACCGAGGATGCCGAGGATCAGGCCGTGCACGTGGAACAGCGGCAGCCCGTGGACGAGCACGTCGTCCGCAGTCCACTGCCAGGCGTCCTCAAGCGCGTCGAGCGTGCTCGAGATCGCGCGGCGGGGAAGCACGACGCCCTTGGGCGGCCCGGTCGTGCCGGAGGTGTAGACGATGAACGCGGGAGCTTCGGCGTCCGGCTCGCTGACTGGCGGTTTCCCGTCGCCCTCCAGCGGAATGCCGCGCCGCGGCAGGTCAAGCGCTTCCGGTAGTTCGACGCCGGGTTCGGCGAGCACCAGCGCGGGTTCGCTGTCGGCGAGGATGTGCCCGAGTTCGCGTTCGCCGATCTTGGGGTTCAGCGGCACCACCGGAACCCCGGCGAGCAGCGCGGCGACCACCGCGACGCTGGTGTGCAGCGTCGGCGTCGCCCACACCGCGACCCGGCCCGCGGGCAGCTCGGCGGCCAGCGCCCCGGCGACCGCGCCGAGCTGTGCGTAGCTGAGTTTTCGGTCGCCGAAGCGCAGCGCTTCCTTGCCGGATCCGGCGGAGACTGCGGGAAACAGCGGATCGGGCACTTTCGCGGACCTCCTGCGTCACCGGCACCTGGAACCGCACCGTACCGCTTCGTGGCGGCTGCCACCTGCGACGCGATTCACAGCTCCCGATTGTCAGGGGTACCCAGGTTCAGGCGAGATTATCGAGCAGCGCGCGCACCCGTTCGACCATCGTTTCGTAACGGGCGGGCGCGACGTTCACCCACCGCTCGCCGCCCTCGGTTTCGGAGAACGAGAACAGGTAGCGCCCGTGCTCGGTGTCGTAATACGTGCAGATGTCCCGCCCGCTGATCCGCCGCCCGCCAAGCCCGTCGCGGACCCCCGCGGTGATCTGGCCGCCTCCGGCGCGAGGCAACGCCGCGACATCCAGCAGATGCCGGACGTCCTGCCTGGCCGGCCCGCCGTCGATCGCCAGGTTCAACGCCGACTCAGGCACCGACACCGCCTGCCCCTCCGCGGGCCGGACCCGCGGCAGCTCGCGGATCAGATCCTCAGCCAGCGCTTCGGACCGGGCGGGCCGCAACACGACAGTGCTGGTGGACGGCATGTGGCAGGCGAGCACCGCGTCCTTGCCCTGTGCCGCGACCACCAGCCAGTACCGCCGATCCCGCCCGCTTTCGACGGTCGCCGACAGCTCACTGGTCCCGCGACAGAGCACGGTCATGGTCCGGACGAACGTCTCGTCCAGCCCGCCACGCCCCCAGACGCCTTGGTCCGCCATCGCACTGACCGCCGCTTCGCGGTAAGCGCGAGCCTCCTCGGGATCGCGCCACAACGGGTCGGGCGCGAGCGCCGCCGGGAGCGAAACCCCGGCCAACTCCGCCGCGAGGGGCAAACAGTCGGCAGGGAGCACCACCTCACGGGCGAGCACGAGCATCGTCAGAGGCCGATCACCGGCGGAACCGCCTTGGGCAAGTCACCGATGAGCGCCGCGTCCGGGTCCTGCTCGACGAGGTAGTCGGCGGTCTCGTGGACGAGGTCTTCCTCGCCTTCGCCCTTCTGCCCGCGTCCCATCGCGCCCGCACCCATGCCCGATGCACCCGCACGCCCGTTGGCTCCGGCGGTGGCGCCTCGGGCGGCTTCGCTGTTGCCGAAGGTGCCGGTGCCGGTTCCCCGGCCGCCGCTGTTGGCCTGGTTGCCCGCGTTGCCGCCGTTGCCGAGGTTGCCCGTGCTGCCTGGGTTGCCTGCGCTGCCCGGGTTGCCTGCGGTGCCGCCGCCGATTAGCCCTGGCGCGTACAGATTGCTGCTGCCACCGCCGTTGGGGTTGCTCGTGTTGGGAGACCAGACGTTGGGGTTGTAGGTGTTGTTGGTGCTAGTCAGGTCCGGCGGAACGTAGCTAGACGTCCGGGTGTCATCCGGCACCGTCGTGTGCGGCGTGACATGCCGATCAGGCGTGCTGCCGGTCGGCGGGGTGTAACGCTCCGGCCCCCACGGGTGGGTATCCGAAGGAGGCGTAACCCCCGGCGGCCCAGTGCGATCGTTGGTGTGGTCGCGGTGGCTGGTGGTGCTGCCGGTGCTGTTGTCGCCGGTGTAGCCGCCTTCGGAGTACGTGTTGCCGGTGCCGCCAGGCCCGCCCGGGGTGTAGTGGGAGGGCAGGTGCGCGGTACCGGTACCACCAGGCTGGGTGACGGTGAAATCCCCACCGGCGGAGGGCATGGCTAGCTGTCCGTATTGCGAGGGGTCCGCCCAGCGCGCGGAGTTTTCGGTCGATTCCCCGTGGTACGACTGGTAGCTGTTGACGACTTCTTGCGCTTTCTTGTTCCAGGCATCGATTTCGTTGGCCCGGTTGGACAGGAAAGACAGGGGAGTGTCGCTGACCCAGTCGTCCGCGGGCTTGTCCCCGAGATCGCCGACCGAGGCGATTTTGTTGCGCAGCCCGTCGAAGGAACCGCCCTGACCGGAGTAGAGCGCCTGAGCCTGCGCGAGGTGCTGGCCGCTGGTCTGCGAGGCCTGGACCAGCGGCCCCGCCCCGACGTAAGCCCGCCCGGCCGCGTCGCCCTTCCAGTACTCGTCCATCGCGCCCTGAAGCTGCCGCATTTCGTTGGCGATGTCCTCGTGCTGTTTGGAGAGCGCCGCCGACTGGTCGGAACCGTGGAACATGCCGCGGGAGCCCTTGCCCGAGTTGACCAGGTGAACGATTTCCTGCGGGGAGAGGTTAGCCATCAAGCACCTGCCTTGATAGTGGTGACGGCAGCTGCGGCCGTTTTCACCGCGAGCGAGCACGGGTCGTTGTAGAGGGGCGAGGTCGTCCGGAGCGCGACGGAGGCGGTGAAGGTTTCGTCGTCTTTGATGCCGACGGCGACTTGGCAGCCGCCGCGTTTCCGGTCGTCGGTCGTACCCGCGAAGACTGCGGGGTAGCCGTTGACGTCGGGGGCGACCTCGAAGTAGCCGGATTCGCTGTCGCTGTTGGTGTAGGCGCCCGCAAGACCGCCCTGCCCAGGAAGCAGCCCGAGCCCCACCCGGTTGTTGTCGGCGTCATACCAGCTGCAGATGGGTGCGACGAGACCTTGGCCCTGGCGGTTGCGGACAGCCTTGATGACCTCGGTTGCCTGGGCTTGGCTGAGCAGGGAGCAGGGGTTCTGCTCGTATTTCGTGGCGTCGAGCGGGTTGCTCACCTTGGGCACGCTGCGTGAAGTGCTCGTTGGCGCCGAAGACGGCCCGGGTGTCGCTGGAACCGGGGTGCCTGGAGTCGAGGAGCAGGCAGTGACGGCGAGCAGAACGAGGCCGCCGGTCGCGGCAAGAGCGATGGGCTTCACCGGTTCATCCTTGCTTGCGCAGGCTGGTCGTGTTGGCGTGGTCCTGCTTCTCGTACTTGGCGATGGCGTCCTTCAGCTTGTCCGCGTAACCCTGTGCGTAGGCACGTTGCTGCTGAAGACTGGCGACATATGCGTCGGCATGGCCGTCAGCGGCCTTCTTCTGCATCGTGCTGGCCGGGTCATCGGCCGGCGGGGGCACGATTTTCAACTGCCCGCCTGCCTGCGCCATGTCGTCGAGCTTGTCCGCGATCTCCTGCCACTTCGGCTGCAGCTTCCGCATCGCGTCGATGTCCATGTTGAACCCGCCACCCGCCGCCGCGGCGTTGACCTTGGCGTCTTCGGCCGCGCGCTGCTGGTAGACCCGCGTGCCGGTGGAGTTCATCGCTTCGCCGTACTGCTTGTCCTGGCGGTCGCGTTTGGCCTGTTCCTCCGGGTCGACGTAGCCCGCGCGCCCGTTCACCGGCTGGCTGCTGCTGGACGACTCCCCATTGCCCACGATGACGCTCCCCCTCGGCTCCCGGCGGCTCTGTCTGCGACTGCCGATGCTCTGACTGAGCTTAATCGGTCGAGGTTCCGCGCGTGGACAAAATCCCCCAAGCCGGGCAGGTGTCAGAAACCTGCCTTGACGGTGGTCAGAGCCGCTGCGGCGGCCTTGATCGCCAACGCGCACGACGGGGGCTGTTCGGAAAGGATGACCGAACTGGTGAACGCCTCGTCGGGTGGACATCGACAACATCAAGAGGCGCAGGGGCAGCCGGAACAACCGGCTACGAGCACGACCAAGGTCACCACGGCCAGGTCAGACGACTTCGTCACGGAGAGTATCCCCGCCCGCTCCCCAGCCTTCCTCTGGCCAGAGCTATCCTGGGAAATCGTGCTGGTATTGGCGATCGACACGGCTACTCCGGCGGTGACTGCGGGCATCGTCGCCGTTGATGAGGCTGAAGTCGTCACTCGGGCGGATCGCGTCACGGTGGATCCTCGGGCGCACGGGGAACTCATCGCTCCGCATGCGCTTGCGGCTGCCGAGGACGCTGGGGTCACGTTGCGTGAACTCGACGCCATCGTGTGCGGCGTTGGGCCTGGGCCGTTTACCGGGCTGCGGGCGGGTATGGCGACGGCGGCTGCGTACGGGCACGCGCTTGGCATTCCGGTGTACCCGGTCTGCAGTCTTGACGCGATCGCTGCTGACGTGGTGCGTACGGAGAAGCCCTTTCTCGTCTTCACGGACGCGCGGCGTCGCGAGGTCTACTGGGCTGCGTACGACGCTTCGGGCGCGCGCGTGGACGGTCCGCACGTACAGCGGCCCGCGGACGTTGATACGGAGATTCGGGTCGCGGCGGGCGATGGGGCGTTGCAGTACGCCGCAGCGGTGGGCGTGGTGCCGATTGAGCCGCGGTTTCCGTCGCCGGCTGGGTTGGTGCGCGTCGCGCGTACGGCGCTTCTTGAGCGCGCGGAGCCGGAGCCGTTGACGCCGCTTTATCTACGTCGTCCGGATGCTGTCGAGCCTTCTGGCGCGCAAGAGGGTGACGGCGCTGTGAAGCTCGACCAGTTGCGTCGCGCTGACGTCGCGAGGTGTGCGGAGATCGAGAAGATCCTCTTTCCCGGCGATGATCCGTGGAGTGCGCGCGCGTTTCATTCCGAGCTTGACCAGGGGCATTACTACCTGGCCGCCCGGTCGGACGACGGCGAGACCCTGCTCGGCTACGCGGGGCTCGCGGTGGTTGGGCGACGCGGGGACTACGAGGCGAACGTGCACACGATCGGTGTGGTGCCGGAGGCGCAGGGGCAGGGGATCGGCAAGGCGCTGCTGCGCGCGTTGCTGACGCGCGCGGACGAGTTGCGCGCGGCGGTTTTCCTCGAGGTGCGCACGGACAACGACCCCGCCGTGACGCTGTATGAGGCGCACGGGTTTCAGAAACTTGGCATCCGGAAGCGTTATTACCAACCCTCCGGTGCCGACGCGTTCACCATGGCCCGCCCCGCGCAGGCCCCGGCACGAGACGAGGTGGCCGGCTGATGGCGCGCGTCATCATGGGCATCGAAAGCTCCTGCGACGAGACCGGAGTCGGCCTCGTCCGGCTGCACGACGACGGCACGGTGGAACTCCTTGCCGACGAGGTCGCGTCCAGTGTGGACCAGCACGCTCGCTTCGGCGGGGTCGTGCCGGAGGTCGCGAGCCGCGCGCATCTCGAAGCGATGGTGCCGACGGCGGAGCGGGCGTTCGCCACGGCTGGGCTGAAACTGTCCGATGTGGACGCGATCGCGGTGACGGCTGGGCCGGGGCTCGCTGGTGCGTTGCTGGTGGGGGTTTCGGCGGCGAAGGCGTATGCGACGGCGCTGGATGTGCCGCTGTACGGCGTGAATCACCTTGCCGGGCACATCGCGGTAGACACGTTGCAGCACGGGCCGTTGCCGTCGCCGGTGCTGGCGTTGCTGGTTTCCGGTGGCCACACGCAACTGTTGCGAGTGGACGACATCGCGTCGAGCATCACCGAGCTTGGGTCCACTGTGGACGACGCGGCGGGCGAGGCGTACGACAAGGTCGCGCGCGTGCTCGATCTGCCGTATCCGGGCGGGCCGCCGATTGACAAGGCGGCCAAGCAGGGTGACCCGAAGGCGATCGCGTTCCCGCGCGGGATGACCGGTCCGCGCGACGCGAAGTTCGACTTTTCCTTCTCTGGCTTGAAAACAGCGGTGGCGCGCTGGGTGGAGAACGCTGAGCGCGCCGGCGAAAAGGTGCCGGTGAACGATGTCGCGGCGTCCTTTCAGGAGGCAGTCGCGGACGTTCTCACCGCGAAGGCGATTCGTGCCGCGCGTGAGCAGGGCATCGGGACGTTGGTGATTTCCGGTGGCGTGGCAGCGAATTCGCGGCTTTCGGAGTTGGCGGCGGAGCGGTGCGCGGAAGCGGGGATCGAGCTACGCGTGCCGCGGCCGCGGTTGTGCACGGACAACGGCGCGATGATCGCGGCGTTGGGTGCACACGTCGTGGCGGCAGGCCGGGCGGTGGCACCGCTGGACTTCTCGGCGAACCCGGGCCTGCCGGTTAACGTTGTGTCCCTTTAGGACTCACGAGGTGCGCGGCGGACACGCCAAGCAGTGTCTCGATCGCCAACGCCGAACGCGTTGCGGCCGAACCGTTTCCGTACGGATTCGCTGACGCCGCAGCGCTGATCTCCCCGCGGAGAATGCGTGCGGCGGTGTCGGTGATCAGCTGAGTGTCGGTGCCGACCAGCCAAGCGCAACCGGCTTCGACGGCCTCCGGGCGTTCCGTAGTGTCGCGCAGCACCAGCACTGGCGTACCGAAAGTGGGCGCTTCCTCTTGTATCCCACCGGAATCCGTCAGTATGAGCGTCGCCAGCCGCAGTGCGCGCACGAGATCCGGATACTCCAACGGCTCGGTCACCGTCACTCGCGCGACCCCGCCCAGCACCTCCTCGACCTGCTCCCGCACGGCCGGATTCGGATGCACCGGGAACAGCACCTGCACGCGCGGATGCGCATCGACGATCTGGCGAACCGCGGTCAGCGTGCGCGTCAGCGGCTCGCCCCACGACTCGCGGCGATGAGACGTGACCAGCACCAGCTGTTCATCCGCCTCGGCGATTCCCATCTCCAGCAACGCGAGCGCGGGATCGCGGGCAGGCAAATCGCGCGCGGCAACCGCCAGTACGGCGTCGACGACAGTGTTGCCAGTACGCGTGATCCGCTCCGGCGGCACGCCTTCGGCCTGCAATGCCGCACCCGCGGCCGCTGTCGGGACCAGGTGCAGCGCCGCGATCCGCGAGATCATTTGCCGCGTCCCCTCCTCGGGGAACGGCGACGCCAGATCGTGCGTGCGCAGCCCGGCTTCCAGGTGAACCACCGGAATTCCGAGCCAGAACGCGGCGAGCGCACCGGCTAATCCAGTGGTGGTGTCGCCTTGCACGACGACCGCGGACGGCTGATACCGGCGCAGCGCGGCGTCGAGCGCGGGCAGCAGGCCGGACACCAGCTCCGCCTGGGTACCGGACACCCGCGGCGGCACGTCGAGCCACGCGTCGATCCCGACTCCGAACGGGGCCAGCGCCTGTTCGACCATGCCCTGGTGCTGACCGCTGTGCACGACGAGCGGCCGCAGCCCGGGGCGGGCGTCCAGGGCCAGCGCGAGCGGCGCGAGCTTCACCGCCTCCGGCCGGGTTCCGGCCAGCAGCATCACGTCCACCATTTTCACCCTTTCGAGTGTCCCGGAAATCCGGGCTGCCGGCGCGAGCATGCCGGCAGCCCGGATTCTTCAGCCGTCCAGGCGGGAAAACCGCCGATTCCGGCGGCGGACGGCGATCAGCGCGGCGATCCCGAGGAGCACCAGCGCGACGCCGACCGCGAGCCACCAGCCGACGTCGGCACCGGTGGCGGCGAGGGTTCCCACGCCGCCGCCCGCGACGCCGACCCCGGCACCAGGCATCTTGTACATCGATCCATCACCTCGCCGGGCTCAGGCAGCCGAACGACGCCGGGTGAAGCGAATCCCGACCGGCACCGCGACCGCGGCGAGCACGCCGAAGCCGACCCACATGCCCGCCCCGGAGGCGAGCGGCATCGGCGGCGCGGCCGGGCCGCAGGTCGCCGACGACAGGATCACGTCGCCCGAGCCGAGCGCGCCCAGCGCGTCGCCGCCCAGCAGCTTCAGGTGCAGGGCGTTGACGGTGAGGCTGCCGTCCTTGTTCTTGATCTGCTCGTTCAGGATCAGCGTCGCCACGTGCAGCGGGCCGACCTGGACCTTCAGCTCGGTGTTCGCCGCCGGGGTCGCGTCGACCTTGCCGAGATTGCCGAGGTTCGCGCCGACCAGCGTGCTGCTGCCCTTGACGCCTTCCTGGGTCGCGGTGCAGACGGCTTCGACCGCCTTCACGCCGACGTCGCCGGCCGCGGCCTTGAGCAGCGGCAGGCCGACATCGGCGACTGACGCCTTCGCCGTGACCGCGCCGGAGTTGTCGTCGCGCACGGCGGATGTCTTGATCACGCCGGTGGTCAGCACGCCGGGCACGTTCGCGGAAACCGCGGTGCTTTCCGTCGGGCCGTTGGTGTTCGCGGCCGCGAGCGGGCCGACGTGCACCGCGGGCTGGCCGAGCAGGGTCACGTTGACGTTGACGCCGTAGGCCGACCCGTCGCCGGGAGCGGCGCTGGCCGGAGCGGCTCCGGCCAGGGCGATGCTCGCCACGACAGCGGCGAGCAGGCCGCCTCGTCGCACGAGGTGTCTCTTCACTGGTCCTCCGATTTTTCTCAGGGCGAGCCGCTGCACGGACGAATCCCGCTGAGCAAGAGTCGGCACGCGGATCGGTTATCGCCGGACGTTTCCGAAATGGCACAGCTTTTTCCGGCGATCACCGGATCGAGTGATACGAATTCCGCTTTTTCCCAGGTTGCGCGAAGTATCACCCGAACGGCGTAGCAAGCTTGGGTAAGAATATGCCGAAAGCTGCTCGGGTATCCCCGGAAAGGGGTTGCCCGGCAAAGGGCGGAAACCGGCACGGCCACGATCGGTGCCGGGGTACGCCTCGGTACCGCTGGGGTTCGGTGGAGAGGGTTGTCGTGACAGCAGTCAACGCGCCGGTGTCGGGCGCATCCCGGTTTCCGCAGCGTGTGGCGGTGTTCGGGGTGCTCGCCGCGGGAGTGGTGCTGGTGCTCGTGGAGCGCGGGTACCGGGAACTGGAAGTACAACTGGCCGGTGCCATCCTTCGGGTCATCACCTCTTCGGGGGTCTATGTCGCCGGAAATCGGGAATCGGTCTACTTCGGGTTGTCCGGCGATACTCCATTCGGGTTGCGGATGACGCCGGAATGCTCTTCGGTCTTTCTTCTGCTGCCGTTGCTATTAGTGACCGCCGCACTTCTGTGGTTCCGGCCACAGAATGCCCGCAGGCTCTTTTTCTCGCTGGGAATTGCCGCGATCGCGGTCATTCTGGTTAATCAGTTACGGATTC
The DNA here is from genome assembly GCF_045278895.1 of Amycolatopsis sp. WGS_07. Lineage (NCBI taxonomy): Bacteria > Bacillati > Actinomycetota > Actinomycetes > Pseudonocardiales > Pseudonocardiaceae > Amycolatopsis > Amycolatopsis sp. WGS_07. The sequence goes on from NZ_CP136053.1 coordinate 3,667,863, forward strand.
TCACCATCGTCGGCCTGGTGAACGGGCTCGGCACCGACGAGGGCTACTACTGGGGACACACCCTGCTCGGCTCACTGGTCAGCGTCCTCGGCGGCGCGGTCTCGCTGGTGCTCTTCGTCTGGTTGTCGACGCGGAAGACGAAGGCCGAGAAGCGGGCCGCGGCGTGAGCGGCTCCAGCCTGAAGATCCTGCTGTCGGTCACGCAGGCGTTCGCGCTCACCATGAGCGTCGCGTTCCTCGTGTACGTCGTGGTGATCGTGGTGCCGTACCTGCGCCGCAAGCCCGCTCCGGTCGGCGATCCGGCCGACTTCTCCTGGCACTTCTTCGTCCCCTGCCGCGACGAGGAGGTGGTGATCCGCGAGACCGTGAAGTACCTGCGCGGCACGTTCCGTCGCGCGCATGTGTGGGTGGTGGACGACGACTCGGACGACCGCACCGCCCGCGTCGTGCGCTCGGTGTGGCGGCGCAACGGCGGTTACGACGCGAATCTGCACCTCGTCGCCCGCCAGCGTCCGGAAGCGCGCACCGGCAAGGGGGACGCGCTCAACGCCGCCTACCGCGAGCTGGACGCCTGGCTCGGCCCGGATGCGGACCGCGACCGGGTGGTGGTCGTGGTGGTGGACGCGGACGGCCGTCCCGCGCCCAACTGTCTCGAAGTGTGCGCGGCGGACCATCTGTTCGGCGACGAGACCGTCGGTGCGGTCCAGCTTGACGTGCGGATGAGCAACGCCCGCAGCCGTCCGCCGGGACGCACCTGGTTGTCCCGCGCGTTCGGGCTCAAGCTCGCTCAGCTGCAGGATCTGGAGTTCCGTACCGCGATCGCGGCGATCCAGACGTCGCGCGGCTTCACCGGCACGATCTCCATGGGCGGCAACGGGCAGTTTACCCGGCTGTCCGCATTGGACTCGATCGCCGGCGAGGAACTGGCTCCGTGGCGCGGTTCGCTGCTGGAGGATTTCGAACTCGGCGTGCACCTGCTCACCGCGGGCTGGCGCACCGGGTTCACGCCGGATTCCCATGTGGCGCAAGAGGGTCTGTACAGCCTCCGCCGGTTCCTGGTGCAACGCACGCGCTGGGGCCAGGGGACCATGCAGTGCCTGCGGTACCTGCGCCGGATCTGGGACTCGCCGCATGTGTCCACTTTGGGCGCCGCGGAGATGATGTACTACCTGGCGCAGCCGTGGATGCAGTTGCTCGGCTCGCTGTTGTACCCGGTGCCGTTCGTCCTGCTTCTCGTGACGACGGCGGGCGATCCTGGCCAGGTGTGGACGTGGTTCACCGGCGGGGCTTGGATTCTCTTCGCGATCTACGGTTCGTTCGGGCTGCTGCCGTTCGTCGTGTGGGGCCCGATCTACCAGATGAAATGCTTGCGCAGCAAGAACATCTTCCGCGGCCTCGGTATGGGCCTGCTGTACGCGGCCTACATCTACACCTTCTACATCACGTCCTGGCGCGCGCTGTTCCGGCTGGTGCGCGGGCGCAACGGCTGGGCCAAGACCCGGCGCAACACCGAGGCGAGCACCGGCGTGAAGGTGGCCCTGGACGCGTGAATGCCCGGGCCGAAACGTACGGCCCGGGCATTCAACGAGCTGCGGTCAGGACGCCGGTTCGAGGTCGACGTCGTCGCGGCTGACGTACGCGACGCGGTGGCCGAGCTGGATTTCCACGTACTTCGCCTTGCCCTTCACGACCTTGTTCGTCGCGACGTCGAAGGACGCCGAGTAGTACTCCGAGCCGGTCAGCCCGCCGACCGAGTACTTCTGGCCCGCGCCGAACTGGTACGGCAACGGCTTCAGCTCCTGCACCGGAACGTCCTTCGGATAGGCCGCGGCCTCCGGGTACGCGCTCCCGTAGACCGGCACGGTCGCCTTGCCCTCCTTGGGCGTCGCGACGAATCCGTCGACCGGATACGCGGCCGGCGAGTCAGCTGAGTTGCGGAACCAGCCCTTCTGCCCGAGATACCAGATCGCGGTCCAGTCGTCCCTGGTGTCCGCGACAGCGTACTTCTGTCCGGTGGCCGCGCGGCTGCCGATGTCCGAGACGTCCATTGTGGACGGATTGGGTCCGTGCATGCCCACATCGGACAGCAGCGGCGCGGAATCGCTCGGCTCGGTGTGCAGCACGACGGACCCCGAACCCCGTTCCGGGCAAGGGTTTCCGGAGCCGATCTTGTCGCAGCCGGTGAACACCGGACGGTTGGCGGAGACCTCCGGCGCGATCATCACCAGTCCGGAATCCGGCGAGCCGTCGTGCTCGAGCGGGGCGCCGAGCAGGTCGAAGTAGTGCGCCCAGTCCCAGTACGGACCCGGGTCCCAGTGCATGCTCTTGATCTTGTCCGCGTTCGGGCCGGGCACGTTGTCGTGGCCGAGGATGTGCGCGCGGTCCAGCGGAACGCCGAAGCGGTGGGCGAGATAGCGCACGAGCTTCGCGGACTGGCGGTACATCGCCTCGGTGAACCAGGTGCCCTGCGCGGCGAAGCCCTCGTGCTCGACGCCGAGGGATTTCTCGTTCACGTACCAGTTCCCGGCGTGCCAGCCGACGTCTTTGGTCGGCACGTGCTGGGCGATCTTGCCGTCCGAGGAGCGGACCGTGTAGTGCCACGCGGTCTGGCCCGGGGTCTGTGCCTGCTTCATCACCGAGTCCCAGGTGCCCTCGGTGTCGTGGATGACGATGTAGTCGATCTTCTGGTCGCGCGGACGGTCGGCCTTGTCGTAGTTGCCGTAGCTGTCGCCGATCTTCTGGAAGGGCGCGGGCACCGATTCGCAGGCCAACGACTTCGGGCACTCGGTGGCCGGCGGCTTTCCGTCGCGCAGGCCTAGGCGGTCTGCCTGTGCGCGGTCCGGAGTGATGCCGGACTTCGCGGCGAGCTTGACGGCTTGGCCGTCGTCGGTCGTACGCGCGATGCCGCTGTTGATGGTGCTGAAGACTTCGTCGGCGAAGGTGCGTGCGCCAGTGACGTCTTCGGAGCCGCTGTAGCGCGCGACGGCTCCGTACCAGTCCTTCGCGTTGTCGCTCTTCACGCCTAGCTGTCGCTGGTACTCGGCGAGCAGTGCCGCGCCGCCTCGGATGTTCGCTTCGGCGTCTGTACGCAGCTTCGCGGCGTCGGTGTGCAGCAGCTCGGCGGCCTTGTCGATGGTCTGACTGCCGGCCGGGGGAGTCGGTGGTTCGAGCGCCTGCAGCCGCAGGGTCTGGCGCGAATCGTCGCCGCGGGGGTCTTCGTCGGGGTTGTCGAACTCGCTGGTCCGCAGACCGGTGGTGCGGACGTCGGTGAGGTGCATCGGGCCGTAGCCGGCGGCGGTGCTGGGCGCGCCGGAATGCGTGTCCCAACGGGATTCCAGGTACGAGACGCCGAGCAGGACGTCCAGCGGGACGCCGAATTCGCTGGCCGCGTCGGCGAACGCACGTTGGCGGGCTTCGTTGGCGGGCTGCGCGGAGGCGGGAACGGCGACCGCGATCGCGGCCAGTGCCAGCAGCCCGGTGGTGGCAGCGGTCAGGCGCCACGGGAGTGAGCGGGGCATAGGACGACTCCAGGAGTGAGATGCCTGTCTGTGCGGATCCAACCAGGAGCCGGGGGATGTGGTGAGGTTTATCCGCCAGATGCGGACCGATCGGGCACGCGGTGGTGCCCCAGGTTCCGGCCGCCCGCGCGGGAGGCGGAACAAACTGGCCGGTCAGCGGCTTCCGCCTGCCGTTTCGCCCGGTGTGACGGACCCTCCTTGCGAAGCTGGCACTCACGTGGCTAGAGTGCTAAATGAACGGCCCGGACACGCCCCGGCACCCGCGACGGCGGGGGTGGTATGAGCCGTAACCAGTCATCATGCCGACGCTTTCGACGACCGTGGAGGTCAACCCGGTGAGCGTGAACATCAAGCCGCTCGAGGACAAGATCGTTGTCCAGACGAGCGAGGCCGAGGAGACGACCGCTTCCGGCCTCGTCATCCCCGACACCGCCAAGGAGAAGCCCCAGGAGGGCAAGGTTCTGGCCGTTGGCCCGGGCCGCATCGACGACAAGGGCAACCGCGTTCCGCTGGACGTGGCTGTCGGCGACGTCGTCATCTACTCCAAGTACGGCGGCACCGAGGTCAAGTACAACGGCGAGGACTACCTGATCCTCTCCGCCCGCGACGTGCTGGCCGTCATCAACTGACGCGTCACTCGCAGCGCAAGGACGCCCCGGGCCCCGCTCATGCCGGGGTGCGGGGCGTTTTGCGTCGCACGACAACCGAAAGGTAAGCGGAAAGCGCTATGCCCAAGCAGATCAGTTTCGACGAGGACGCTCGTCGCGCGCTCGAGCGCGGGGTGAACAAGCTCGCCGACGCGGTCAAGGTCACCCTCGGCCCGCGCGGTCGCCACGTCGTCCTCGACAAGAAGTTCGGCGGTCCGACGATCACCCTCGACGGCGTCACCGTCGCGCGCGAGGTCGAACTCGACGACCCGTTCGAGAACCTCGGCGCGCAGCTCGCCAAGAGCGTCGCCACCAAGACCAACGACGTCGCCGGCGACGGCACCACCACCGCCACGGTGCTGGCCCAGTCGCTGGTCAAGCACGGCCTGCGCAACGTCGCCGCCGGAGCCAACCCGACCGCGGTCGGCAAGGGCATCGAGGCGGCCGCGGAGAAGGTCGTCGAGGTCCTCAAGGAGAAGGCCACCCCGGTCAAGGGGCGGGACAACATCGCCCAGGTCGGCACCGTCACCTCGCGTGACGCGGCGATCGGCGCGCTGCTCGGCGAGGCCGTCGAGCGCGTGGGCGAGGACGGCGTGATCACCATCGAGGAGTCGTCCACGCTGGCGACCGACCTCGTGATCACCGAGGGCGTCCAGTTCGACAAGGGCTTCCTGTCGGCGCACTTCGCGACCAACCCGGAGGACCAGAAGGCGACCCTCGAGGACGCCTACATCCTGCTGCACCGCGAGAAGATCTCGGCGCTGGCCGACCTGCTCCCGGTGCTGGAGAAGGTCGTCGAGGCGAAGAAGCCGCTGCTCATCATCGCCGAGGACGTCGACGGCGAGGCGCTGTCCACCCTCGTGGTGAACTCGCTGCGCAAGACGATCACCGCGGTCGCGGTCAAGGCCCCGTTCTTCGGCGACCGCCGCAAGGCGTTCCTGGACGACCTGGCCGTCGTGACCGGCGGCGAGGTCATCTCCGCCGAGATCGGCCGCAAGCTGTCCGAGGTCGACCTCAGCTCGCTGGGCAAGGCCCGCCGGGTCGTCGTCACCAAGGACGACACGACGATCGTCGACGGCGCGGGCACCAAGGACGCCATCGCCGGGCGGATCGCGCAGATCCGCAAGGAGATCGAGACCACCGACTCCGACTGGGACCGCGAAAAGCTGCAGGAGCGGCTCGCGAAGCTCGGCGGCGGCGTGGCCGTGATCAAGGTCGGCGCGGCCACCGAGACCGAGCTGAACGAGCGCAAGCACCGCATCGAGGACGCCGTGGCTTCGACCAAGGCGGCCGTCGAAGAGGGCATCCTGCCCGGCGGCGGCTCGGCGCTGGTGCACGCGGTCAAGGAACTCGAGGGCAACCTCGGCCTGACCGGCGACGAGGCGACCGGCGTCGCCATCGTCCGCGACGCGCTCACCGCCCCGCTGTACTGGATCGCGACGAACGCGGGCCACGAGGGCGCGGTCATCGTGAACAAGGTCCAGGAGCAGGGCTGGGGCCAGGGCTTCAACGCGGCCACCGGCGAACTGACCGACCTGATCGCGGGCGGCATCGTCGACCCGGTCAAGGTCACCCGCTCGGCCGTCGCGAACGCGGCGTCCATCGCCCGGCTGGTGCTCACCACGGAAAGCTCCGTGGTCGAGAAGCCGGTCGAGGAGGAGCCCGAGGCCGCTGGCCACGGGCACTCGCACTGACGCGGTTTGTCTGGCGGGGCGGCACTCCCTTGGGGGTGCCGCCCCGCTTTTTGTTGTGCCATCGAGCTTTCGCGACTTGCTAGCGACTGCGCAGACCCGTCCCGCCGCAGCGCCGCACGTTGCCCTCCACAACTCCATGGCGCTGTGGACAAGTGCGGTCGAGGACCGGGTTCCGGGGCTCGGGGCCGATAGAATTGGGCTGGGGCGTCCCCCCCGTGGAGGGTGGGGGTGGGCCGGTCAGGCCGTGAAGCCGCCGTCCACCGTGATCGATGTTCCCGTCAGGTACCGGCCGTCCGGGCCGGCCACGTACGACACCGCCGCCGCGATGTCTGACGTGTTTCCGTAGTGCCCCAACGCGATGTGCGCCAGCTGGTCCCCGGAGTGCGGGCCGTCCGCTGGGTTCATCTCGGTGTCCGTCGAGCCCGGGTGAACCACCGTCGCCGTGATGCCGCGAGCCCCCAGGTCCCGCGCCAGCCCCTTGGCCATCCCGGTCAGCGCCGATTTGCTCGCTGAGTACAGGCTCAGCCCGACGAACGGCGTGCGTTCGGCCAGATCGCTGCCGATCGACACGATCCGCCCGCCTCGTTTCATGTGCCGCACCGCCGCCCGGGCCGCTACGAGCGGTGCCTTCACGTGGATCGCCAGCGTGCGGTCGATCGTCTCCGGCGTCAGGTCGTCGATCGGAGCCGACGGGAACACTCCGGCGTTGTTCACCAGCACGTCCAGCCCGCCGAGTTCGGCCGCGGTCTGGTCGACAGCGCTGGTCACGGCGTCCGCGTCCGCCGCGTCGGCCTGCAGGGCGAGGCCGCGGCGGCCGAGCTTTTCGATCGACGCGACCACTTCCGCCGCCCGGTCCGCGGCGCGTTCGTAGGTGATCGCGACGTCCGCGCCGTCCTCGGCCAGCCGGAGTGCGATCCCCGCGCCGATCCCGCGGCTTCCGCCGGTGACCAGCGCGACCTTGCCATCCAGGGTACCCATGCCCCACCTCTTTCTGTAGTGATGACTAAATAAATAGCCGCGTACGATGGGCTGGGTCAAGACTTCTGTATCGCTCACTAAAGAAGGTGGTCCATGTCACCCCGCGGCCGCCCGCGCGCGTTCGATCGCGAGCACGCGCTCACTCAGGCCATGTTCGTGTTCTGGGAGCGCGGCTACGAGGGTGCGTCGCTGGCGGAGCTGACCGAGGCGATGGGGATCAAGCCGCCGAGCCTGTACGCGGCCTTCGGGGACAAGGAAGCACTGTTTCGCGAAGCGGTCGAGCACTACCAATCCGCGTACGGACGGCACACGATGCGCGCGTTGACCGAAGAGCCGACAGCGCGCGCGGCGATCGAGGCGATGCTTCGCAACAACGCTTGCGCGTACGTGGAACCTGGCCATCCCAAGGGCTGCATGGTGGTTCTCGCGGCTACCAACTGCACGCCGGCCAACGCGTCCGTGTGGAAGTTTCTAGCTGCTGCCCGCGATGAAGTGCGGCACCAGCTTCGCGCCCGCCTTCGTCGCGGAGTGGACGAGGGCGACCTCGCGGCCACTGTGGACATTGACGCGCTTGCCGGGCTTTACGCGACTGTCTTTTATGGACTGACCATGCAGGCGCGGGACGGCGTCAGCCTCGACTCGCTGATGACCGTGATCGACCTCGCGCTCTCGCTGTGGCCCGAAAACGGCGGAGGGGCGACGTCCACTGTGGACATCGCCCCTTCCGCGCCGTGATGGAAGTCAGAGGTGCGCCATGGTCAGCGCGCGTTTGTCCTGTTTGATGATGTGGTCTCGTTCCGATTCGGACAGTCCGCCCCAGATGCCGTAGGGCTCGTGCACGGCGAGCGCGTGCTTGCGGCACATCTCCAGCACCGGGCACGACAGGCAGATCGCCTTGGCCCTGGCCTCGCGCCGCGCCCTCGCCGGTCCCCGCTCTCCGTCCGGGTGGAAGAAGGATCCGCTGTCCATCCCCCGGCACGACCCCTCCAGCTGCCAGTCCCACATGTCTGCGTTGGGGCCGGGGAGCCTGCGCGTGTCTGCCATCCTGACCGCCTCCGTCATCCGGTCGATGCCATTAGCTGCTCTGCTGTGGTGCCGATACTCCATTCGGTGCAACGGCGGTAACGTTAGAAGCGCGCCAATAGTTGTTCAATAGATCGGCGGCGATTCAGCCGTTAGGCATCCCCCAGATGTGTGAGCAGGGCTTTTGGCTCGGGTTGCCGGGACCGCGAGCGGGCTGGATATTGACCGGGTGGGATCCGGATCGAGCGATGGAGAACCCACCCTGCCGGTGGCCTCGGTCGCCCGCCGGCTCGGTGTCGCGCCGTCCACCCTGCGTACTTGGGACCGGCGCTACGGTCTCGGTCCCAGCCGCCACACCGACGGCAGGCATCGCCGCTACGGCAGCTCCGACATCGGCCGTCTCGAACTGATGCAGCGCGCGCTTCTTCGCGGCGCTTCAACGGCGGAGGCCGCGCAGTACGCGCTGGAGCAGATGCCGCGCGCGGACGTCGTGCCAGCGCCCGCGGAGCCAGTGGACGCAATGGAAACGAAGGCTGCGGCTGACGACCTCGAAGTCCCTTCGCGACTCGCGCGTCGCCTAAGTACGGCGGCGTTGGCCATGGACGTCGGTGCGGTGCAACGCATGCTCGTTGACGCCATTGGCGAGCTAGGCGTCCTTCAGGCGTGGTCCGGGGTGATTGACCCAGTCCTCACCGCACTCGGCGCGCGGTGGCGAGGCGTGCACGCGGGCGCGGAGGTGGAGTACCTGCTCGCTGAGTGCGTGTACGCAGCGTTGGTGCGCGCGACGCCGGTTCTCGACGAGCCTCGCAACCAACGGCCGGTTCTTCTCGCGTGCGTGCCGGAGGAACGGGACAACATGCCCGTGTACGCGCTCGCGGCGGCGCTCGCGGGACGGCGAATCGGCGCGCAGCTCTTCGGCATCGCGCTGCCGCAGGAAGTGCTGGCGGTAGCAGTACGACGAAGCGCGCCGGCGGCCGTGGTGTTGTGGGCGAATCGTGCGCCTGCTGATCCTCGGCTCTTCGCACGCGTGTCTCGCGGACGGCAGCGAACCCGGTTGTTCGCCTGCGGTCCCGGCTGGGATTCCGCCCTGTTGCCGCCGAAAGTCGAACTGCTGGCGGATCTTTCCGCGGCGGCCGACCGCGTGGAGCACGTTCTTGTCGGTGCTCCACGCTAGAAAGGTCTGGTGGACGAAGAAGCGCTGACGGCCCTCGCGTTCGGCTCGTACGCCGGGCCGGCGGACCCAATACCTCGCGACGGCTCGCCCAGGCAACGCCTCCTGGCGGCCATCGTGCTGGGCGCCCGCGGCCGATACGCGGCGGCCGCTGAACTGCTCAACCCGCTCCGGCGCGGCCGTGATCCGCTGACGGCCTCGCTGGCGGCGAGCACGCTCGCGTCGCACCGACGACAGCTGGGCGGACACGTGGCGGCGCGGAAGCTGGACGGGGAGGCGCTGCTGGCGGTCGGACTGCGCGGGATGGGGGAGCGCGGGGCCGGGTCGGTTGGTGGCGGGTTGGCTGCGGCTGGGTTGGGCCGAGCTGGTGCTGGAGCGGGTTCGGTCGCTGCGGACTCGGGCCGGGTCGGCTCCGGGGCGGGTTCTGTTGCCGACGGCTCGCGTGCGGCTGCTGGCTCCAGCCGAGCGGCCTCGACTGCCGCGAGGGCCGACTCGCGTGCGGCTGACGTCGGAGTGGGCTCAGCTGCGAGTGGTGGCGCGCGAGCGGCTGACTCAAGCCGAGCTGGCTCGGCCGCGCCCGGCTCAACCCCAGCCGCTCCGCAGACACCAGCCCCGTCCAACCCAAGCCCCGGCGAAGACCCGCACGGCCTGGACCTCCAAGGAGCAAGAGCCGACGCCCTCCTCGGCCTAGCCGCCGACAACCTCGCCCTCGGCCGCATCTCCGCGGCTCGCCGTCTGGCCGTCCGGGCCGCCCAGGCCGACCGTCGCTGGCGGGCGACCGTTCGGGGCGGCTGGGTCGGGGCCGAGATCGAACTCGCCGCCGGGCAGCCCGAAGCAGCCGTCGCCCCGGCCCGGCTCGCCTACGAGACCGCCGTCGCTCGTCACGCTCAGCGACACGTCGTGAAGTCCGGCATCGTCCTCGGCGTCGCGCTGCTCGCCGCTGACGAAACCGGCGCGCGCGAACTCGTCCTCGCAGCCCTCGCCGACGCCGAGAAACATGAACTCGATTCACTTACCTGGGTGGCCGCGCGCGTCGCCGCTGACCTGGACCACGACCGGGCCGAGGAGTATCGATTCAGGAGCCGCCAGGTGTTGCACGCAGTGTTACGGCACGCGGATCCTTGCGTGATGCGCGTCGCACACGAATCGCCATGGGTGCCCGTCGGGCCCGGGTAGGCCTGCGGGAACGGGCGTTCCGGCATCCGGGCTAAGAAACTTCAAAAAAAGCCACCGGATCGTGTCAAGGTTCGGACTAAAGCGTCCGATAGGGGAAGTGGAATGTCACCCGGCTGCAGGAAGGAAACCCCGTGACGACGGTCTTGATCTGCGACGACCGACGCAGTGTCCGCGAAGGGCTCACCCGTGTGATGTCCGCGGTGCCTGGGGTCAGTCGCATCGACTGCGTAGCGCACGGTGACGAGCTGCTGGCCCGGTACACCCGTCAGCCGGTCGACGTCGTGCTGGTCGGGACGCAACGCGCGGTCCCGACGGGCGTCGAGGCCACGCGCCGGCTCGTCTCCGCGAACCCCCAGGCGAACGTCATCGTCTTCGGAGCCCCGGACGACGCGGGCAGCATCGCGGCCGCCATCGCCGGCGGAGCGCGCGGCTACCTGCGCTGGGACGCCTCGCGGCCCGAACTGGTCGCCGCGCTGGCGCACACGCTGGCCAGCACCTCGGTGCCCGCGCCGCGCCAGCCCTCCGACCCGGGCGTGCAGCTCACCGAGCGCGAGCTGCAGGTGCTGCGCGGCATGAGCCAGGGCAAGAGCAACGGCCAGATCGGCCGTGAGCTGTACCTGTCCGAGGACACGGTCAAGACGCACGCGCGGCGGTTGTTCCGCAAGCTCGGCGTCCGCGACCGCGCGCAGGCCGTCGCGCACGGCTTCCGCCGCGGCCTGGTGTCCTGACCGACCACGAGCAGGCCAATACGGGACTTCCGATCCGGCTCCCGCGGTGACGAACGGGCCAGGGCGCGCTAGCCCTGGCCCGTACCTGTTGTCTTGGCCCGCTCCTGTCGTCGCCCGCGTCCCCACCGCGTGACGGCACTGCCCCGCACCCCGTCTGCCTGCGACAATCGCCGCCCGGCCGCGCTCGGCGCGCCGGTCACCACCTCTGGCGGTTGTCTGGTAGGACTCCGACGGTACGGTAGCTGTGACCGGCGCAGGACGGGGACGACCACGCGCCGGATTCTTTGCACGCCTACACGTAACGCTGGGACTGTTGTCTGCGATGGCCACTGTGGGGGATGGACTGGACGAGCCGGTCGCCGCCGCTGTCGAGGGAGACCCTCAGGCAGTGGAGCGGTTGCTGGCCGCCATTCGTCCCCTTGTGGTGCGGTATTGCCGTGCCAGGGTTGGCAGGCAGGAGCGTTCGTTCGCTTCGGCAGACGACGTTGCGCAGGAGGTGTGTCTCGCGGTGCTTACGGCCTTGCCTTCGTACCGTGACCAGGGCCGCCCCTTTTTGGCGTTCGTGTACGGCATCGCCCAGCACAAGGTCGCCGACGCGCACCGCGCCGCGGCTCGCAACCGGGCGGAGCCGGTCGCCGAGATCCCCGACGAGATCGAGGGCGGCGTCGGCCCGGAACAACGCGCTCTGCAGGGCGAGCTGAACGAGCGGATGGCCCAGTTGCTGCAGGTGCTGCCGGACAAACAGCGCGAAATCGTCGTACTGCGCGTCGTGGTGGGGCTGTCGGCGGAGGAGACGGCGGAAGCCGTCGGATCCACGCCGGGCGCGGTCCGCGTCGCCCAGCACCGGGCACTCGCCCGGCTGCGCAAGGTGCTCGCCGCCGAGGAGGTGATCTGAGTGACTGATCGCGAAGACCGGGACAGAGACAGAGACCTGTCGCCTTCCGCGCAAACGAGCGGACTGACCGGGTACGAGGCGGAAGCCGACGGGGATCTCACCGCGATCCAGGCCGACGACGCGCTGCTTGACGCGCTCGGCGGGACCGATCCGGCCGTTGCCGACGGGCTCGGAGACCAGGAACTGAACGCGCTGCTGCTCGCGTGGCGCCGCGACATCGACAGCGAGCCGCTCGCCGAGCTGGTCGACGTCGACACCGCGGTCACCACGGTGAAGACCGCGACGCTGGCGCGCAAATACCAAAGCCGCGGCCGTCGCCGCCGCTATCTCGTTCCGGTGGCCGCCGCGTGCGCCGCCGCCGCCATCGCTTTCACCGGCACTGGCCTCGCCGCGCGCGACGCCCAGCCCGGAGACACGCTTTGGGGCCTCACGAAGGTCCTGTACGCCGATCACGCCCGCTCGGTCGAGGCCGCCGCCGCGGCGAAGCTCGACCTGGAGAAGGCGAATCTGGCACTCGCCGACAATCGGCTCGCGGACGCCCGGCGCGCGCTCGCCGACGCGCAGGCCGCGCTCAACCAGGTCACCGACACCGACAACCGCAACCAGCTCCTGCAGCAGCACCGCGAGCTGGCCGCGCAGCTCGGCCAGCCGACGGCCCCGCCCACGGGCCAGAAGCCGTCGTCGCCGCCCGCCGTTCCGCCCGCGCACGACCCGGTCAGCAGCGCGGCGCAGCCGCCCGGCCAGTCGACGTCGCTGCCGGGCACCGGTGGCGGCCACACCAACCCGCCGCCGGTCACGTCGGTCACGCCGCTTCCGCCGGTGACGTCCACGCCGAGTTCGCCGCCGCCCTCGCCGAGCGCGACGCCGAACGATCCAGGCACCGGCAGCAGCCCGCGCAACGAGTCGTCGCAGGGCGCGCAGGCGCCGAACACCAGCGGCTCATAGGTTTTCCGGAAGGTCCCGGCACGGACAGTGCCGGGACCTTCTTCGTTTTCAACGGGGGAGGTGCGGTGCTGGTTTTCGGAGAGCCCTACGAGACCACTCACGGGACGGTGCTGATCACGGTCACCCGGCAAGGCCGTCGAGGCGGGCCGGGACGGGTGGTCGGGCTGTACTCGATCACCGAGGACGGCGTCACGTGGACGCCCGCGGTCGACGAGGGCCGGATCGCGTTGATCGGCGTGTGTACCGGGTTCGTGGCGGCAGCGTTCGCGACGCTGGCCGTGCTGCACCGTCCGCCGTGGCCGAACCTGACCGAGCGCGCGATGATCGCTCAGGCGGAGAGCGCGAAGTACCGCCGCTGACGACGGTTGTCCACAAGTCGACACAGCTGTGGACAACCCCTGTGGACAACTTGTTCGCCGCACACGAAGAAGGTCCTGGTGGCCAAGCTCACCAGGACCTTCTTCGCAGGTTGTGCAGGACCGAACGGGTCAGTACGCGCTCTCGTTCGCGGTGACGCCGTCCGCGAAACCGCGGCAGTAGTCCCAGCTCACGTAGTCGGTCGGGTTCGGGTCGAAAGCCGGTTCGTGCGGGCGCATCCGGCCGTCGGACAGCAGCTGCTCCAGGCTCGCGCGCAGCAGCGTCCAGTCGTGATAGTGGGGTTCGTCGCACTCACCGCAGTCGACCACGATGCCGCGAACCCCGCGAGGCTCCAGCAGAGCCTGGTACACGGCGAGGTCGGACAGGTCGGCCAGCAGCTCGGTGCGCTCGTCCGCGCTGATCGGCTCTTCCAGGTGGTCGTCGGGGTCGGGGATGGCCCGGGCCGGATCGTCCGGGTCGTCCGCGAACGGATCGGGGGGCAACACATCGTGCGGCACGGCCTGCACGCTACCCGGCGGGCCACCCACCCGGGCCAGGGCCCCGGCCCGGATATCATGAGGGGAAGGCCCGACCACCCTCGGCCCACGCCAGGCACCGCTGCCCGCGACTCCAGCCCACTCCCGCCAGGAAGGCCCTTCGCCCCTCATGACCAGCGAAAGCATCACCCCCGCAGTGCCCAGCAAGTTCGCGATGCTCGGCTTGACCTTCGACGACGTGCTGCTGCTGCCCGCGGAATCGGACGTGGTGCCCAGCGCGGTGGACACGAGCACGCAGCTCACCCGCAACATCAAGCTCAACGTTCCGCTGGTCTCCGCCGCCATGGACACGGTCACCGAGGCGCGGATGGCGATCGCCATGGCCCGCCAGGGCGGCATCGGCGTGCTGCAGCGCAACCTGCCGATCGAGGAGCAGGCGGCGGCGGTCGAGGTCGTGAAGCGGTCCGAGGCGGGCATGGTCACCGACCCGGTCACCTGCGCCCCGGACGACACCCTCGCCGAGGTCGACGCCCTGTGCGCACGGTTCCGGATCTCCGGCGTCCCGGTCACCGACGCCTCCGGCGCGCTGGTGGGCATCATCACCAACCGCGACATGCGGTTCGAGGTCGACCACACGCGCCTGGTGAGCGAGGTCATGACGAAGCCGCCGCTGGTGACCGCTCAGGTCGGCGTCACCGCGGAGGCCGCGCTCGGGCTGCTGCGCAGGCACAAGATCGAGAAGCTGCCGATCGTCGACGGCGCGGGCAAGCTGCGCGGCCTGATCACGGTCAAGGACTTCGTGAAGACCGAGCAGTACCCGCGCGCCTCGAAGGACCCGGACGGCCGGCTCATCGTCGGCGCCGCGGTCGGCGTCGGCCCGGACGGGCACAAGCGCGCGATGGCGCTGGCCGAGGCCGGCGTGGACGTGCTGATGGTCGACACGGCGCACGGCCACTCGCGTGCGGTCGTGGACACGGTGCGGCTGCTGAAGAAGGAACTGGGCGACACCGTCGACATCGTCGGCGGCAACGTGGCCACGCGGGCCGGGGCTCAGGCGCTGGTGGACGCGGGCGTGGACGGCGTGAAGGTCGGCGTCGGCCCGGGTTCGATCTGTACGACCCGGATCGTCGCGGGCGTGGGCGTGCCGCAGATCTCCGCGATCTACGAGGCCGACCAGGCCTGCCGTCCGGCGGGCGTCCCGGTGATCGGCGACGGCGGCATCCAGTACTCCGGCGACATCGCGAAGGCCATCGCGGCGGGCGCGTCCTCGGTCATGCTCGGCAGCCTGCTGGCAGGCACCGCCGAATCGCCGGGCGACCTGATCCTGGTGAACGGCAAGCAGTTCAAGGTCTACCGCGGCATGGGCTCGCTGGGCGCCATGCAGTCGCGCGGCGAGGCGAAGTCGTACTCCAAGGACCGCTACGCGCAGGACGACGTGCTCAACGAGGACAAGCTGGTGCCCGAAGGCATCGAGGGCCGGATCCCGTTCCGCGGCCCGCTGTCGAACGTGGTCCACCAGCTCGTCGGCGGCCTGCGCGCGGGCATGGGCTACGCGGGCGCGGAGACGATCGCGGCGATGCAGGAGGCGCAGCTGGTCCGCATCACCGCGGCCGGGCTGAAGGAAAGCCACCCGCACGACATCACGATGACGGTCGAGGCCCCGAACTACACGACCCGCTGATCTGCCCTGTTCGCCCGCTCCTCTTGCCCGCCACACTGGATCTCCAGGTGACGGCGAGGGGAGCGGGCGAATGCGGTTTTCCCGGCGGTTCGTACTGACGGCGGCCACGACGGCCTCGCCGGACAGCTCACTGTGGAAACGCACCGAGCTGTACTTCGGCACCGCCAAGCTGAACGGCGGCGAGGTGACCGAGAAGGAGTTCGCGGACTTCTCAGCGAAGGACATCACGCCGCGTTTCCCCGACGGTTTCGCGGCCACCGGTCAGTGGCGCTCCAGCAGTGGCGCGGTCGTCCTCGAGCAGATCCACACCGACTACAAGCACCTGTTCGATCAGGAATCCGTGCTGCGGACCGATTCCACCGCGCGCGTCTCGTTCTGAGCGCGGTTCCAGCCGAGCAGCAGCAACGGCGTCGCCAACATCAACGCGCCCGCCAGCCCGAGCGCGCCGCGTGTTCCCAGCCAGGTCGTGACCGGACCCCACAGGAGGGTCAGCCCGGCGGTGCTGGCGCTGCCGGTGATCCGCCAGGCCGCCAGCATCCGGCTCACGTACCCGTCTTCGGTTTCCTCGAGCCGGTATGTCGCGAGGACCGTGCTGTACGCCGCCGCGCAGACGATCAGGCCGAACTCCACCGCCATCACCCAGAACAGCCCGCCGATTCCCGGCGGCACGAAGGCCAGCAGCACGACCCAGCAGGTCCGGATCGCGCCGACGATCGGCAGCAGCCGCACCCGGCCGTAGCGCGGCACCAGCCGGCGGGCGAGCCGGGAGCCGACGAGGCCGCCGAGGCACGGGACACCGAACGCGAACCCGTACTGCCAGGTCGGCAGGCCGAGTTCGCCGAGCAGCAGCACCGCCAGCACCGGCGAAGTGGCCATGATCAGGCCGTTGACCAGGCAGGAGTTGAGGAACAGCATCCGCAGCCGGGCGTGCCGGAAGACGTAGCGCCAGCCCTCGACGAGGTCGGCGGCGCGGAAGGCCGCCGGGCGGGCCGGTTTGGGCTCGCGGGTGCGGATTGTCGAGAGCGAGAGGGCGGACAGCAGGTAGCTGAACGCGTCCAGGAGCACCGTGGCGAGCGGGCCGAAGAACCCGATCGCCGCGCCGCCCGCCGGCGGGCCGAGTGCGGTCGCGGTCCACAGCGTGGTCTCGAACCGGCCGTTGGCGGTGAGCAGGTCTGGACCAGCTGCCAGTGATTTCAGATACGCTCCGCTCGCCGAGGTGAACGCGATGTTCGCCGTCGCCACGAGCACCGACACGGTCACGAGTTGGGCGAAGGTCAGCACGTCCAGCAGGTACGCGGGCAGCAGGGTGAGCAGGGCGGCGAACCGGACCAGGTCCATCGCGATCAGCACCGGCCGTTTCCGCCGGAATTCCACCCACGGCCCGAGCGGAAGCGCGGCCAGCGAGCCCACCGCGAGCCCGGCTCCGGCCAGCAACGACACCTGTCCGGCACTGCTGTGCAGCACCCGTACCGCGATGATCGAGAAAGCGTCGAGGGCGAAGTAGGTGCCCGCGATACTGACCGCGTACGCGAGCCACAGCCGGTGAAAGTCCTTGCCCAGCGCCAAATCCGTCCCCCTCGTCCAGCGGGGGAGCCAACCATCCGGTGTCGCCGGTGGCAAACAACCACGCGCACAACCGGTGGTTGTCGCCACCGCAACGGTCCCCCGCGCGCAGGTCACCCGCGCCGACTCGCGACAATGGACCGCGAAGGCGTCAGGCGCGAGAAGGGACATCACGTGCGGGATCTGGTCGAGATCGGCATGGGCCGCACGGCGCGGCGGGCGTATGACCTCGATGACGTGGAGATCGTGCCGTCGCGGCGGACGCGGTCCTCGTCGGTGGTGTCCACCGCCTGGCAGATCGACGCGTACCGGTTCGACTTGCCGCTGGTCACCCACCCGACCGACGCGATCGTGTCGCCGGGGACCGCGGTGGCGGTCGGCGAGCTGGGCGGCCTCGGCGTGCTCAACGCCGAAGGGCTGTGGGCCAGGCACGCGAACGTCGAAGAAGCGATCTTCCGCCTCGTCCGCGCGGCCGAGGACAGCGAGGACCCGGCCGCGGTCGTGCGTGAGCTGCAGGAGCTGCACTCCGCGCCGATCCGCCTCGACCTGCTGACCGAGGCGATCAAGACGGTCCGCGAATCCGGTGTGACGGTGGCCGCGCGGGTCAGCCCGCAGCACGCCGCCGAGCTGACGCCGGACCTGATCGCCGCCGGCGTCGAGATCCTGGTCGTGCAGGGCACGATCATCTCCGCCGAGCACGTGCAGCGCGACGCGGAACCGCTCAACCTCAAGGAGTTCATCGGCCGTCTCGACGTGCCGGTGATCGCGGGCGGCGTGAGCGACTACCGCACGGCCATGCACCTGATGCGCACCGGCGCGGCGGGCGTCATCGTCGGCCACGGCTACACCGAGGGCGTCACCAGCACCGACCGCGTGCTCGGCATCGGCACCCCGATGGCGACGGCGATCGTGGACGCGGCCGCCGCCCGCCGCGACTACCTGGACGAGACCGGCGGCCGCTACGTGCACGTCCTCGCCGACGGCGGCATCACGACGTCCGGCGACATTGCGAAGGCGATCGCCTGCGGCGCGGACGCGGTGATGCTCGGCGCCCCGCTGGCGACCGCGTCGGACGCCCCGGGCCAGGGCCTGTACTGGACGGCCGCGGCGGCACACCCGTCGCTGCCGCGCTCGCGCGTGGTCGCCGGCCCGGACTCGGACTACGCGGTGGACCTGAAGACGCTGCTGTTCGGCCCGTCCTCGGACGCGGAGGGCGTGGTGAACCTGTTCGGCGCGCTGCGCCGCGCGATGGCGAAGACGGGGTACTCGGACCTGAAGGAGTTCCAGCGCGTCGGGCTGACCGTGCGCGGCTGAGGTACTCGCGAAAAAGGCCCCCTTCACGGGGGCCTTTTTTGTGCCCGCCGGTCCGAAACGCGCCCTTCTCCGTTATACTTTCGTTATCTTTGGAGTTCGGTGTCGCGCCTGAAGGGTGAGCGGATGGCACTGCTGGGGGAGTCCGCGTCGACCTGGTGGCTCGGCGGAATAGTGGTGGGCAGCCTGCTGATCCGGCTGCTCGCGCTGGTCGTGGCGTTGCGCGGGACGGAACCGGCGGAACGGCCCGCCATCATCCGGGCGCTCGGCGAGCTGTTCCGCTTCGCGCCGCGCCGCAAGACCCGATGAGGTAACTCGTCAGTAACTTACCTCTGGCCTGGCGGCTCCCCGGGGGTTACGCTCTTTCCTGTGACTGCCAGTAACACCACCACCGCGCGGCAAGAACCCGACTACGACGTCCTCGTGGTCGGGTCCGGGTTCGGCGGCAGCGTCGCGGCGTTGCGGCTGACCGAGAAGGGCTACCGCGTCGCGGTGGTCGAGGCGGGCAGGCGGTTCGCCGACGACGAGTTCGCCAAGACGTCCTGGGACCTCAAGCGCTACCTCTGGGCCCCGCAGCTCGGCTGTTACGGCATCCAGCGCATCCACATGCTCAACGACGTGATGGTGCTGGCAGGCGCGGGCGTCGGCGGCGGTTCGCTGGTGTACGCGAACACGCTGTACCGGCCGCTCAAGCCGTTCTACCAAGACCGGCAGTGGGCGCACATCACCGACTGGGAAAGCGAACTCGCGCCGCACTACGACCAGGCCAGCCGCATGCTCGGCGTCGTCACGAACCCGACGATCACGCCGTCCGACGTGGTGATGCGGGACGTCGCAAAAGACATGGGCGTCGAGGATTCGTTCCACGCCACGCCGGTCGGGGTGTATTTCGGCAAGCCCGGCGAGACCGTGAAGGACCCGTTCTTCGGCGGTGCCGGACCGGATCGGGTCGGCTGTACCGAATGCGGTTCGTGCATGACCGGATGTCGGGTCGGCGCGAAAAACACGCTGGTGAAGAACTATCTGTACCTCGCGGAGAAGGACGGCGCGAAGGTCATTCCGCTCACCACGGTGACGTCGGTGAGCCCGCGCAGCAACGGTTACGCGATCACGTTGCAGAAGACCGGCACGCGTTCGCGGCGTTTCCGTACCACGGTCACGGCGACGCAGGTGGTGTTCGCCGCCGGCACCTGGGGTACGCAGAATCTGTTGCACCGCATGAAGGACACGGCCGCGCTGCCGAAATTGTCGCAGCGGCTCGGGGAATTGACGCGGACGAATTCCGAGGCGATTATCGGCGCGGCCCGGACCACTGTGGACGAAAACCGGGACTTCAGCCGCGGCGTCGCGATCACCTCGTCCATCCATCCGGACGAGAACACGCACATCGAACCGGTGCGCTACGGCAAGGGCAGCAACGCGATGAGCCTGCTGCAAACCGTGGCCACCGACGGGTCTTCGAACGTTCCGCGCTGGCGGCAGGCGGTCACCTTCCTGGTCAAACACCCGGTGCAGTCGGCGAAACTGCTGAACGCGTACCGGTGGAGCGAGCGCACGGTGATCCTGCTGGTGATGCAGAGCCTCGACAACTCCATCACCACCTACACCCGGCGCGGCCTGTTCGGACGGCGGAAGTACACGTCGAAACAGGGCCACGGCGAGCCGAACCCGAGCTTCATCCCGGCCGGGCACGAGGCGAACATCCGGACCGCGGAACGGATCGGCGGCATGCCGGGCGGCACCTGGGGCGAGGTGTTCGACATCCCGCTCACCGCGCACTTCATCGGCGGCGTGCCGATCGGCGACAGCGCCGACACCGGGGTGATCGACCCGTACCACCGCGTGTACGGCTATCCCGGATTGTCCGTTGTGGACGGTTCGGCGATCACCGCGAACCTCGGGGTGAACCCGTCGCTCACGATCGCCGCGCAGGCGGAGCGGGCGTTCTCGTTCTGGCCCAACAAGGGCGAGGACGACCAGCGGCCGGAGCAGAGCAACGGGTACGCCCGGATCGAGCCGGTCGCACCGAAGAATCCGGCGGTTCCGGCGAACGCTCCCGCGGCGTTGCGCCGCTGACTAAGCTCGCCCGGTGACCACTACGGCGCTGGAGCGACTCCGGGAACTGCACGACGAATGGGCACGCGTCGCCGAGGCGATGCCGGAGACGGCGTTCGGCGAGCCGAGCGCGCTGCCCGGCTGGACGCGCGCGCATCTGTTCACTCACCTCGCGCGCAACGCCGACGCTCTCGGCAACCTGTTGACCTGGGCCGAAACCAGGGTCGAACAGTCGATGTACGGCCCCGGCAACGCCCGCGACGACGAGATCGAGGCCGGCGCGGGCCGCGCCCCGGCGCAGATCGTGGCCGACCTGGTGGCCTCCGGGAAACGGCTGACCGACCACGCCGCGCGCCTGCCGGACGAGGCGTGGTCAGCGCGCGTGCGGCACCGCCACGGCGGCGAGCTGACCGGCGCGGACGTGCTCACGCTGCGGCTGTCCGAGACCACGATTCACCTCGCCGATCTCGACGGTGGCCACGATTTCGACAGCGCCACCGCCCTGCTCGGCGAGCATCTCGACGCGGTAGTGGCCACGCTGATCCGGATGTGCCCGCGTCCGCTGCCGTCGTTCCGTATCACCGATGGCGTCCGGACTTGGACTCTCGGGGATGGCGGCGAGCTGGTGACTGGCACGCCGGGGACGGTGTTGGCCTGGCTGACCGGTCGTGGTGACAGTTCCGCGCTGTCCGGCCCGGTCCCGGAGATGGCACCGTTGATCTGACCTCAGCCAGCCTGCCGAGCGGCGGCGAGTTCGTCGTCGTCGCCGACGATGCCCAGTTGCTGCAGGATGGCGAGCCGGTCGGTCTGGATGTCCAGGTCGGAGATCCGGCCGTCGGTGACCCGCGCGAGAAGGAAACCGCGCCACGTTCCGCTTTTGCCGGTCGCGAAGCCTCTGCGGTAGTAGCCGGTGTTGGTGGCGGTGAGCGTCACCGTGGCGGCGGCCCGATCGCCTTCGGCGAGCAGGGAATCGAGGTCCACGCGCAGGTCTGGGAACGCGGTCAGCATCTGCGTCCAGCCGGTGCGGAAGGCGGCCAGCCCGCCGGTCGGCGCGTCGACTACGACCGGGCCGGCTTCGGTCACGTCCTCGGCCACCACGGTGTCCAGGTCGCTGAGGTCGTGGCTGTTGACGATCGACACGAAACGCTGCAGGACGGTCTTGGGGTCAGTCATGATTCCTCGATTCTTACGCTGTAAGAGACGTCGATAGTGGTACCTTACGGCGTAAGAAACGTCAAGGGGGGCCAGTGGCCGATCGGAGGGCCCGGCCGCGCGCCGGGCTGACCAGGGAGCGGGTCGTGGACGCCGCGCTCGCGTTCGTGGACGAGCACGGCGTCGCCGCGCTGTCGATGCGCAAGCTCGGCGCGGAACTTGGCGTGGAGGCGATGACGCTCTACCACTACGTCCCGAACAAGGAAGCGCTGTTCGACGCGCTCATCGACCGGCTCGTTTCAGCGCTGGCCGGGATCGAGCCGGAACCGGGCGAGCGCGGTCCGCAGTGGCTGGGCCGGGTGGCCCGGGCGTACCGGGAGCAGTTGCTCGCGCATCCGGGCGTGCTGCCGCTCGCCGCGACCCGTCCGGCGGTCAGCCCGGACTCGCTGCAGGTGATCGAAACCGCATTGCGGCTGCTTGAGTTGCCGCCGGCGCGCGGACTCGACATGGTGAACGCCGTGATGACTTTCGTCCTCGGCCACACGCTCGCCGAGGCTGGCCGGACGCCCGGCACGCAGTCC
This sequence comes from Amycolatopsis sp. WGS_07, assembly GCF_045278895.1. NCBI lineage: Bacteria > Bacillati > Actinomycetota > Actinomycetes > Pseudonocardiales > Pseudonocardiaceae > Amycolatopsis > Amycolatopsis sp. WGS_07. The sequence goes on from NZ_CP136053.1 coordinate 3,689,834, forward strand.
GATGTGGACAGTTTGACGCACCTCGACGACGACCGCTTTCCGCTGCTCGCGCAAGCGCTGCGGGACGGGGCCCGGCACGGCGAGCGGTTCGAATTCGCTCTTCGCGCATTACTGGCCGGACTCTTCGCAACCGACCCGCGGTCTGAGGCGTCTGAATGAACATGACACTGGGGAGAAGGACGTTCTTGCGCGCCGCCGGGCTGACGGCGGTCGGCGCGGTGGCCGCGGCGTGCACGTCGAAACCAGGGCCGCCGGTGCCGCAGACCAGCCCGACGACGAGAGCGTCCGTACCGCCGAGCACCAGCGCGAAGCCGTCCGGGCCACCGGACTGGAACGCGTTGCGCGGCAAGCTATCCGGAGACCTCGTGGTGTCTGGCGACAGCGGATTCGCCAGCGCGAAGCGCGCGTTCAATCCGCTTTTCGACGGACGTAACCCGGCTGCGGTCGCGAAATGCGCGAAACCGGAGGACGTGCAGGCGTGCGTTGAAGCGGCTGGCGGACGGATTCCGCTGGCCGCGCGCAGCGGTGGGCACAGCTATGCCGGGTACTCGGCGCCGGACGGCGGGCTGGTCATCGACGTCGGCGAAATGGCCGGCGTGGACGTCCAGGGCGACCAGGTCGTGATCGGCGCGGGCGCGAAGCTCGGCGACGTTTATGCGGAGCTGGCGAAAGCGGGCCGTTGCCTGCCTGCGGGTTCGTGTCCGACAGTCGGCATCGCCGGGCTCGCGCTCGGCGGCGGTATCGGCGTATTGACCCGCAAATACGGCTTGACCTGCGACCGGATGCAGTCCGCGCAGATCGTCACGCCGGACGGCAAGCTGCGCACGGTAAACGCGCAATCCGACGCCGAGCTGTTCTGGGCGCTTCGCGGCGGCGGGGGCGGAAACTTCGGCGTGGTCACGTCGTTCACCTTCGCCACCGTGGAAGCACCGACCATCACGGTGTTTTCGCTGAAGTTCCCGTCCGGTTCGGCGAGCGACGTGGTCGACGCGTGGCAGCGCTGGCTGCCGAGCGCTCCGCCCGAATTGTGGTCCAATTGCGTGGTTTCCGGCGGTTCGAGCGGGGCTTGTCGGATCGGTGGGGCGTTTGTCGGCACTCAGTCGGGGCTGACGTCGGCGCTCAGCGGATTGTCTGTGACGCCGTCCAGTCGCACGATGAAAACCCTCAGCTACGGCGCGGCGATGAACTATTTCTCCGGCAGTTCGGAACGGCAGACTTTCGTGGCGTCGTCGCGGATCATCACGGATCCGGTGGATGGCGGGAAGATCGCGGATCTTGCGTCCGGGCACAAGGGAATGGACCTGCTCATCGACGGTCTCGGCGGCGCAGTGAGCGACATCGCACCGACCGCGACGGCCTTCCCCCACCGGAAAGCGCTGGCGAGCATCCAGGTCTACGCCCCGGCGACCGTGAGCAGCAAGGAAACCGCGCGCAAGTCAGTGTCCACTGTGGTCGCTGGGCTGGCGGACGCGGGCGCGCGCGGCGGCTACGTGAATTACATCGACCCGGATCTGCCGGACTGGAAGTCGGCCTATTACGGCGACAACGCGGCCCGGCTGGACCAGGTGGCGAAAAAGTACGACCCCAACGGGGTTTTCAAGTTCGCTCAGTCCGCGTGAGGAGGGGGCCAGACGTAACGCACGTCTGGCTCGCCTTCTTCATTTCGCTGTCCATCGGTGTATTCGACGGCGACGAAGCCGTGGCGGCGGTAAAACCGTTGCGCTGACTCGTTGATCTGGAAGGTCCACAGCGTCAGCCCGTCTGGGCGGAGCTGTTTGGCCAAGCCCACCAACTGATCGCCGATTCCCCGTCCGCGCCACGGTGGGTCGAGATAGAGCTGGGCCAGCTCCGCGTCGTCGAGCACCAAGAGACCGGCCACAGTGGACTCGGCCACCGCGACCCAGGTTTCTTGCTGTGGCACCACGACATTCGCGAACCACCAGCGCACCGAGTCGTCATCGTGTGCGCGACGCACCGACGGCAGCGCGGCGGAGAACGACCGCAGCCACACGTCGGCGACGTCGCGTGCGTCAGCGGCCGTTGCCCGCCGAAGGTCCACTGTGGTCAGAGGTCCACTCCGGTGAAGACCGTCACCCGCTCCTCGGTCAGGTCGTGCATTGCCGACAGCACGCCCTCCCGGCCGACGCCCGAACCCTTTACCCCGCCGTACGGCATCTGATCCGCGCGATACGACGGCACGTCGCCGATGATCACGCCGCCCACTTCCAGCTCCGCCGACGCGTGGAACGCCAGCTGCACGTCGCTGGTGAAGACTCCGGCCTGCAACCCATATGCGGACGCGTTCACCGAAGCGAAAGCCTCGTCGACACCGTCCACAATGGATACTGCCAACACCGGCCCGAAGATTTCTTCCGACCAGGCCTTGGCGTCCGCCGGTACGTCGGTCAGCAGCGTCGGCGCAACCGTTGCGCCAGAACGGGTTCCGCCGGTCAGCAGCCGCGCACCACCGGCCACGGCCTCCTCGACCCACGCGATGATCCGTTCCGCGGCCGCCTCGTCGACGACCGGGCCGACGTCGGTGTTGCGGTCATACGGGTCGCCGGTCTGCTGTGCCTCGACGGCCTCGGTCAGCGCGGGCACGAACTCGTCCGCGATCGCCGCGTCCACGATCACCCGCTGCACCGCGATGCACGACTGGCCAGCCTGGTAGTTGCCGAATGTCGCGATCCGCTGCGCAGCGCCCTCGACGTCCGGCCAGTCCCGCAGCACGACCGCTGCCGCGTTGCCGCCCAGCTCGAGCACCACGTGCTTGCGTGCCGCCGCGTCCGCGATCGACCAGCCGACCGGGCCCGATCCGGTGAACGACACCACCGGCAGCCGCGGGTCGGCGACCAGCGCCTGAGTCTCCTCGTTTCCCAGCGGCAGTACGGAAAACGCGCCCTCCGGCAGGTCGGTTTCGGCGAGCAGTTCGCCGAGCACCAGCGAAGACAGCGGCGTGCGCGGCGCGGGCTTGACGATGATCGGTGCGCCGACCGCGAGCGCGGGCGCGACCTTGTGCGCCACCAGGTTCAGCGGGAAGTTGAACGGCGCGATCCCGAGCACCGGCCCGCGCGGCACCCGGCGGGTCAGCGCGAGCCGGGCGTCGCCGGACGGGTCGGCGTCGAGCCGCTGCATCTCGCCGCTGAACCGGCGCGCCTCCTCGGCCGCGATGCGGAACACCGACACCGCGCGCTTCACCTCGGCCTCGGCCCACTTCAACGGCTTGCCGTTCTCGGCCGTGATCACCTCGGCGAGTTCCTCGGCCCGCATCGCGAGCCCGCGCGAAACGTGCTCCAGCGCGGCCGCCCGCTGGTGTGCGGGAGTCCGCCGGAACTCCTTCGCGACCGCGGCCGCCGCGGCCACCGCCCGTTCGACCTGGTCAGCGCCGGGCACCGCGACCGTCGCCACTTCGCTGCCGTCGAACGGGTGGTGCACCACGAGGGTGCTCGCGCCCTGCTCAGCCTGGCCGGCGATCCACGCGGCCCGCGGCTGTGGGGTGATCGTGTCCATGCGCTTCAAGGTATTAGGCAGCGCCAGGCCCAGCACGCCGGACTCGGTCCTTCTTTTGTGGCACCTGTCCTGGTGCCGAGATGACATTTGTCGGGGGTCTCGGGCGCGGGCTCGGCATATCGTCAGCGCATGACCAACTCGGTGGCCGCTCGCTGGTCCGAAAGCCCGCTGCGGACCTTCTTCGCTCGCGTCGGAACACCGCGCCGTCCGGTGCTGACCGGCGCGGTGTTCCTCGTGACCGCGGCTGTGCTCGTCGCCCAGCTGGCGGACCCGTCGCTCTTCGACCGTTTCAAGCGCGACGCGACGGCGATCGACGCTGGCGAGTGGTGGCGGCTGCTCACCGGGATGTTCTTCCAGGACGGCAAGCTTTTCGGCGGGATTTTCAACCTGATCGCCCTCGCCGTGGTGGGCACGCTCGCGGAATGGTGCCTCGGCCGCGTGTCGTGGTTCGCCCTGTATTTCGGCTGCGGGCTGTTCGGGCAGTACCTCAGCTATGTCTGGCTGAACCCGGTGGGGGCGGGGAACTCGATGTGCGTTGCCGGGCTGCTCGGCGTGCTCGCCGTGGTCGTGCTGCGCGCCGCTGAACCACCTCAGGGGCTGTACCGCGCGGCGTTGCTGCTCGCCCCGCTGGCTGTGCTCGACACAGTGCTGCACGACAACCACGGCCTGCCCGCACTGCTCGGAATGGTGCTGGGGCTGCTGGTCACCGGTTTCGGTAAAGGTCGCGCAGCAGCAGGATCTCCGCGCAGTGATGGATCATCTCTCGGTTGATGTGCAAGACCAGCGCAGCCATCGACAGCTCCGCGTACGGCCCTTCAGCAGGACCGCACGGGCGAGCCAACGCTTCGGCGTCGAGGCTGCGTACGCCGGCGATCCAGGTCGCGTACGCGTCGTCGAGCTGCTTCAGCGCTTCGTCGGCAGTGCCCGCGTACGGGAAGTCCTGATAGGACACCGGCGGGCCGCCGAAGTGCGACGCGGAGCGCATGCCCAGCACGCCCGGGATGATGTGGCCCAGCCGCCACGCGATGGTGGTCACCGGCGGCGGGGTCGGCTCCGGGAACGAGAAGTCGATGGTGAAGTCGCCGGTGCCCGGCTGGCTCTCGTCCGTTCGAGGGTGCACCGTCCAGCAGTTCGCGACCGGTTGCCAGAAGTACTCGTCGTCGGTGAGCCCGTCCAGCTTCGGGCGCACGTGGTGCTGCCAGTGCCAGTCGAGCTGTTCGGTCAGTTCGTTGGTCCAGTCGTTGGTCATGCGGGCACGGTAAGCCGGTTCGCGGACGGTGGCTGTCCTCATTACGGGGGCATTGCCGACGTGACGGGGCCCACCTGGGACGATGGTGGCAAAAGCGCTGATACCTGGAGGTCTTGGGTGGCCACTCCCACCGGTCCGGTACTCGTCATGGACTTCGGGGCGCAGTACGCGCAGCTGATCGCCCGTCGCGTGCGCGAGGCGCAGGTCTTCTCCGAGGTCGTGCCGTCGAGCGCGACCGTCGAGGAGCTGCTGGCCAAGAACCCGTCCGCGATCATCCTGTCCGGCGGCCCGTCGAGCGTGTACGCCGAGGGTGCCCCGGCGATGGACCCGAAACTGGTCGAGGCCGGCGTGCCGATCCTCGGCATCTGCTACGGCCACCAGCTGCTCGCCCGTGCGCTCGGCGGGGTTGTCGAGCCGACCGGCGTGCGCGAGTTCGGCCGCACCGACGTGCGGATCGTCGGCGAGGGCGGCGTCCTGCACACCGGGCTGCCCGGCCACCAGACGGCGTGGATGAGCCACAACGACAGCGTCACCAAGGCCCCCGAGGGCTCGGTCGTCACGGCCAGCTCAGACGGTGCCGAGGTCGCCGGTTTCGAGGACGTCGAGCGGCGTTTCGCGGGCGTGCAGTACCACCCGGAGGTGGCACACTCGCCGCACGGCCAGGAGGTGCTGCGCCGGTTCCTGTACGAGATCGCCGGGGTGCAGCCTGGCTGGACCACCTCGTCCATTGTGGATGAGCAGGTCGCCAGGATCGCTTCGCAGATCGGCGAAGGACGAGCGATCTGCGCGCTGTCCGGCGGCGTTGACTCCGCGGTCGCGGCCGCGCTCGTGCAGCGCGCCATCGGCGACCGGCTGACCTGCGTGTTCGTCGACCACGGCCTGCTGCGCTCGGGCGAGCGCACCCAGGTGGAGCGCGATTTCGTGGCCGCGACGGGCGTCAACCTGGTCACCGTGGACGCGCGCGAGCGGTTCCTGAACGCGCTGGCCGGCGTCACCGACCCGGAGCAGAAGCGCAAGATCATCGGCCGCGAGTTCATCCGCGTGTTCGAGCAGGCCGAGCGCGACCTCAAGGCGCAGGGCGACTACCGGTTCCTCGTGCAGGGCACGCTGTACCCGGACGTGGTCGAGTCCGGCGGCGGCGAGGGCACCGCGAACATCAAGAGCCACCACAACGTCGGCGGTCTGCCGGACGACCTGCAGTTCGAGCTGGTCGAACCGCTGCGGCTGCTGTTCAAGGACGAGGTCCGCCGCGTCGGGCTCGAACTGGGGCTGCCGGAGACGATCGTGCAGCGCCAGCCGTTCCCCGGCCCCGGTCTCGGCATCCGGATCATCGGCGAGGTGACCGCGGACCGGCTGGAGACCCTGCGCGAGGCCGACGCGATCGCCCGCGAGGAACTCACCGCGGCCGGGCTGGACCAGGAGATCTGGCAGTGCCCGGTGGTGCTGCTCGCGGACGTCCGCAGCGTCGGCGTCCAGGGCGACGGCCGCACGTACGGTCACCCGATCGTCCTGCGCCCGGTGTCCTCGGAGGACGCGATGACCGCCGACTGGACGCGGCTGCCGTACGAGGTGCTGGAGCGGATCTCGACCCGGATCACGAACGAGGTGTCCGAGGTCAACCGCGTGGTGCTGGACGTGACGAGCAAGCCGCCGGGCACCATCGAGTGGGAATGACGTGAAAAACGGGGCCCCGGATAGCCGGGGCCCCGTTTTTGTGTTCTCAGGGGCGTCGCTTGCGGAACGACGCGCCGAGCATCAGGATCCCGCAGAACACCGCGCCGCCCGCGATGATCCAGCGGAAGTCGAAGGTGGGCAGCCAGCTGGAGCCGTCGGTGAGGACGTAACCGGACACCAGCAGGGTCGCGACCCCGACGATCAGCGTGATCCAGTCGACCCCGCGGCGGCGAGCCGGGGCCTCGGGCTCCTGGTAGGAGTAAGGGTTCTCAGCCACGGCGCACCTCCACCTGGCCCACGCCGTTGGTGACGTGGAGCGTGATCTTCTGTCCGCCGACGTTGTCGTCGCCGTTGTCGGTCCCGGTGATGGCCGGCTGGCCGACCCCGTTGGACGTGCGGCTGAGGCAGTCGACCTCACCGGCGGTGTTCTCGCAGGTGAAGGTGACGTCCGCGGTGCGCGGCACGATGACCTCGGTGTTCCCGGCGCCGTTGGAGACCGTCGTGGTGATCGGGTCGCTCGCGGCCAGCTGGGTCAGGTCGATCCGCATGTTCCCGGCGGCGTGCCGGTACACCGGCTGCAGCTCGGCCACCGTCCGCGGGGTAGCGGACAGATCGCCGACGCCGCCGCGCACGTCGAGGTTGTCGAACGTGCTGGTCGTGAGCACCATCCCGGCGACCGAGAGCGGGATCGCGAGCCCGATCAGGCCGCGAGCCCCGCGGACGAACGCCCCGGCCACGAGCCCGACGCCGAGCACCGCGAGCGTCAAACCGATGATGTGCCGCAGCGAGAACCAGTCGAACCCGTTCAGCGCGAGCGCCACGCCGACGCCGGCCACGATCACCGCGAGGCCGAACGTAGCGGCCCCGATCTTGGACCGCCGCCGCGGCGGCCGCGGCTCGTAGTCGTTGTAATCGCCGGTCGGCGGAGGCGGTGGCGCCGCCGGATCAGGCAGATCCCAGCCCGCCGGGTCGGCGGCCAGCGGATCCCAGCCCGGTGCCGCCGCCGCGGGAGTCGGGGTGTCGCTGTTCATCGTGAAAGCTCCGGTTCCGGAAGCGGTTCCGTCCGCCGCGAACGCGACGACCGGCGCCGGTCGGTTGTCCTGCCCGCGGGTGCGATGCAGGAGATAAAGGCACGTGGCGAGCAACGCGAACCCGATCAGACCGCCGCCGTCGAACCAGCCGCCGCCGAACGTCCACCCGACAACCGGAATCAACGCGACCGTCAGGACGGCCGCGAACGCCTTCGTCATGGTCGACCGCCCCCGGCCGATCAACGCCTCGAAGCCGGAAACCTCGTCGCCCTCCCCCGGGAAGAACAGCCACCCGAGCAGGTAAAGCACCAGCCCGAACCCCCCGAAGACGGTCGCCGCCGCCAGCGCGACCCGAATCACCACCGGATCGATCCCGTAGCGATCCCCCAGCCCAGCCGCGACCCCCGCGACCTTCCGCCCCGAGTGCGGCCGCCGAGGCCGGCTGGCCCAGAAGTCCTTGACGGTCTCCTCGAACCCGTTCAACGGATTCGTACGCGGAGGCCGCACGTCGTTCGCACCACTCATGCCTCACAGCATGGTCGATGGAGGGGGCGGCACATCGGGGAAGGTCCCTGAGGTTATCCCCGAGATGGGGGCTTGGGGCCTCCGTGGAAGGGGTCAGCCCTTGGGGAGGAGGGGGTCCAGCTTTTTGGCCAGGTCTTCAGCTGTGCTGCAGGACGCAGCAGTGTCGTTGCCGCCGGTCACGATGATGATCGCGCGCGAGCCGGACTCAACCGACATGAAAATCGAGCATTGGCCGCTGGACCCCAACGGTGCGGGTTCTTCGATGAACGGGCGTCCGTTAATTTTCCCGCTGCGCACCTTGTCAGGACTGCCGATGCCGTCTGTGTAACGTTGCCCTTCTTGCAAGCCGAGCGCCACCGCAGTGGCATTTATGCCGCCGCTGGCCTTGTCGGCAGCGCAGGCTTTCCTGCCCTGTGCGATCGAGGGGGTTGCTTTAGGGAAACCCTGGCCGCTGAGGATCTGGTCGAGGAGTGCGCACTGATTTCTGTTGGAAAAAGGGTTCCCGGACGAGGCTGGGGGCATCGTTGGAGAGGCTGCTGCTGGTCTTCTTCCGCGATGCCATCGACGGTCCTATCGCAGGCGGTCAGCGTCAGTGCTGCCGCGCTGAGCAGGATCGCTGCTTTCGGCGTGCGCGATACGATCATCAGTTGACCTGTCCTGTGCCGCTATCGGAATCGCTGAAGGTGATCGGTAGTACTGCAGCTGAGTTGACCCTGCGTTCGTTCAACTCTTCGGAAACTCCGATTCCAGCGCTACGACGACTTCTTCTTGCGTTTCGCGGGCAGTTGCTGCGTGGGTCTCGATGCGCCGACGACACCCAACGCGCTCGGCTGCTGGATAAACAGACGCTCTGCTTTCAGTTTCGGGGCAACATTTTATCCAGTGCGGTCGCGACCTCTTCAGCCTTCTTGCAGGCGGCTGCGGTGTCGTCGCCGATCAGTACGATCACCAAGGCGCGCGCGTTGGGGCCAACCTCCATGCCAATCTGGCAGCCACCTGGAGAACCCAGCAGGTCGCGCTGCTCGATGAGCTTTCTGCCGTCAATGTTTCCATTGTGTGCCGAATTGGGATTCTGGATGTTTTCTGTGTACTTTTGGCCATTTTGAAGCGCGATGCCGACTTCGGCCGCAGGATCCTTCGCGGCATTTTCGGACATCTTCTTTGTTCGGCAGCTTCGGTTGGAGTCTGCGACGGATGGTTGTGCTGGCGGGAATCCTTGACCGGCTAGGATTTTATCGACCAGTTGGCATTGGTTCAATGAGGAGAACGGATTGTCGGAACTGGAAGCGGGACTGCTGGCTGGCGCGGGTGCCGATGCGCTCGGCGTTGCCGAGCCGTCAACGGGATTGCTGCAGGCTGCTGTGCCGACTAAGGCGAACGCGGCACTGAGTAGCCTGACTGCTCGGCGAGTCTTCGTCACGAATTGTCCAGCTTCTTGTTAAGTTCGGCGAACGATGTAGTGTTATCTGATTCGTTCTTCTTGTAGTTTTCGCGCGCGATGGTCAGGGCTTCGAGGGCGGCCTTGACGCCTTTGTACATCAGGTCAAGGTTGGGGAGCATTGCGTCGGTGTCGCCCTCGGCGACTTTGGTGTTGAATTTTGCTACTTTGTCGGCGTAGCCGGAGCTTCCCATCTGCGCGGACTGGGTCAAGATATTCAAGTCATAGCGCATGTCCCGGTAGCCGTCCAGGAAGAAGTTGCACGCTTTCAGATAAGCGTTGAACCCAGCCTCATTGACTGCGAACGCGCCGTTCTGCGCCAACGTCTTCAGCGTGTTCCCGGCGTCGCGCATCTTTAGTGCGGCGTCGTGGCTTCCGGGGCCTTCGGTCAGCCCCGCCAGGAACGCATTGCCCGCTGTGTCGGCTGCGGACGAGCTTCCGGAGATCGGCTCGGAGTTTACTTCGATTCCTGGCATCGGCTGCTCCTGTGTTTGCGCTCAGGTCGCTAAGGCTGTGGGCGCGTGGCGGAAAATCCTTCGCGGATCAACCGCCGAGAACCGGGGGAGTGATTTTCTCCCCGTCCGGCCCGCGTTCCGGCCTGACCTCGAAGACCTCGTCCGGATCGACCTGTGTCGGGATCTTGTTCTTGTGTTCCTTGTCCTCTTCCTTCTTCTTCCCGGCACCCGCCGCGCCAGCAGCCCCCGCGGCGCCAGGCTTTCCGCCCTTCCCTGCGTTCGCCGCGGCGGTGGCACCGCGCTCGAGTCGCTCTGCGGCGCCCTTGCTCTCACTCGGCTTACCGGCACCGCCCGAGCCGGCACCGCCAGTCACCCGGCCGCCAGCGCCGCCTCGGCCAACGCCACCGCCCGACCGGCTGCGTGGCGTGTCCTCGCCGGGGTTTCCGGCTCCGCCCCCGCCCAGCGCGAGCCCGTCAGGGGACAGCCGGCCCAGCGGACCAGGCGTGGGCCGGACGTTCCCGCCGCCGGGCAGGCTGGGGTTGCTGAGCGGTCCGGTGCCGGTGTTGATGCCTGGCCCGGGGCTGTAGGGCACTCCGGGCGGGGAGACCGCGGGATTGCCGCCAGCAGGCGGGCCGAAAGCGTTGGCAGCGGGACCGCCCAGCGGAGGAGCCCCGGTGTACCCAGGCCCGCCAGTCACCGGGCCACCCGGCGGCCCGACATAAGGCCCACTCGAAGCCCCGCCAGGCACCGTGACCGGCGCGGCGCTGCTCGCGTGCGTGCTGTCGTTGTTCATCTGCGGCGGCGGTGAATAAACCGGCTGCGTCGTTGACGTCTCGTGATACGTCGAGTCCAGCCCGTGCATCACCTGGACCGCCTGCTGGTGCGCCGCGTCTGCCTGTTGCTGCTTGGCCGCGACGTCGCCCATCGCGATCACGCCCTGCAAAGGGTTGCCGTTCTGGAACTGTTCGGTCGCCTTGGCCATCTCGGCCTTCTGGTCGAACCCGGTCGGCTCCGGCATGTTCTTGTGCGCGTAGTCAGCCGCCGCGGACTGCTGGGAGTAGCGGTTCGACACCAGCTGCATCGCGCTGCCGGTCTTCTCCGTGTGGTCCGCCGTGCTCTGGAAGAACGAATGCGCCTGGTTCGCGGCCGTGCCCTGCCACTCGGCCCCTGCGGTATTGGCCGCGTCGCGGAACTGGTTGGACACGTCGGCGAGCCAGTTGCCGTAGAAGTTCGTCACGCGGCTGCGTTCGTTGATGCCCTTGAAGTCCAAGCCCTCGTTGACCATTTTGTGCAGGTCTTCGTGGCTGTACGACGCGTAGTTCGCGTCCGGCGTCGGCGCGTCGCCCCTGGTCTGCTGACCCTGGAGCAACTGCTGGCCCTGCTGGACCGAGTACTGCGAGGCGTCCCGCTCAGTCGCGCTGCGCGTCTCCGGCGAGTCCTCGCCGACCGCGAAGATCTGGTGCACGTTCTGCGTCCGGGCGTAGTAATCGCCTGCGGACTCGACGTGCTCCGCGCGATGCTGCTCGGTCATCCGGCCTCCCCGCCCCGTTTACGCACTGTGATCGCTCGCCCCCTGCATCGTACCGAGTCCCGGCGGGCGGCAGGAGGGTTCGCGGAATTTCCCCGACGGCGGCCGTCTGGGGGAATGGATCAGGGCCTTCCCCGATGTCCGGCCCGCTCTCGCGTGTGACGATGGAACTCGTGCAGGACTTTCTCGACATCAGCGTCCCAGGGCGGGTTTCCTCGGCCACCGAGGAGCCCTCGACGCTCATGTCCGCCCAGGCGATGGAGGTCGCCGAACCGGAAGCGCGGCCCAAGATGTACCGGCGGCGCTCCGGGCGGGCCGTCGCGGGTGTGGCGAGCGGGCTCGCCGACCACCTAGGGGTTCCGGTCGTCTGGGTCCGCGTCGTGTTCGCGCTGCTGGCCGCGCTCAACGGGGCCGGCCTGCTCGCCTACGGCCTGCTCTGGGTGTTCGTTCCGCAGAGCGCCGAGGAAACCGAGACCGCGCCGAGGGCCCGCGACCGGCAGCAGGCGTACGGGCTGATCGCGCTCGGCATCGGTCTCGCGATCGCCAGCAGCACTTTGACCGGGGCCATCCGCGGCTGGGTCGCGGTGCCGCTCGCGCTCGCCGCGCTCGGTGCGGCGGTCGTCTGGCGGGAGGCGGACGAGTCGCAGCGGCGGCGCTGGCGCGTCGGGGCTCGCGACGGCCTGGTCGGGGAGGGCGGCCGGCTCGCCGCGTTCGTCCGGATTCTCGCCGGAGTCGCGCTGGTGGCCACCGGCATCGGTTTCGTGGTGTTCGCCAGCGGCGACTTCGACCAGGTCAAGTTCGCCCTGATCGCGGTGATCGCGACGCTGATCGGCGTCGCCGTGCTCACCGTTCCGTTCTGGCTGCGGCTGGTCCGCGACCTCGGCGAGGAGCGCCAGGCCCGCATCCGCACCGACGAACGTGCCGAAATCGCCGCGCACCTGCACGACTCGGTCCTGCAGACCCTCGCGCTGATCCAGCGCCAGGCCGACCAGCCCGCCGAGGTCGCCCGCCTCGCCCGCGGCCAGGAACGCGAGCTGCGCGGCTGGCTTTACGGACCCGGCGGCTACGGCAAGCCCAGCGACAAGCGGACCAAGGAAGAGGAGGAAGGCACCCGCCAGCAGCTGTCCGAGGCCCTCGCCGCGGCGTGCGGCGAGGTCGAGGACCAGTTCGCGATCTCGGTCGGCCAGGTCGTGGTCGGCGACGCCGAGCTGAACCCGCCGCTCACCGCGCTGGTGCAGGCGGCCCGCGAGGCGATCGTCAACGCGGCCAAGCACGCGGGCGTCGACGAGGTCAGCGTGTTCGCCGAGGTCGAGCCCACCGAGGTCACCGTGTTCGTGCGCGACCGCGGCAAGGGCTTCGACCCGGACGTCGTGCCCGCCGACCGGCACGGCCTCGCCGACTCGATCCGCGGCCGGATGGAACGCCACGGCGGCACCTGCAAACTGCGGACCGCGCCCGGCGAGGGCACCGAAGTCCAGCTCGCCATGCCGGTGAAGGCGGGCAAAGGGGTGGCATGACCTCGCTATGCTCGGGGGCAGGCGAAGCGAGGGAGTGGGCAGTCGTGACGGATAGCCAGCGGGAACCGGTCAAGGTCTTCCTCGTGGACGACCACGCGTTGTTCCGCGCGGGAGTGCGCACGGAACTCGATTCGATCACCGACGAGGTGCAGGTGGTCGGCGAGGCCGGGTCGGTCGCCGACGCGGTCGCCGGCATCGCGCGCACCCGTCCGCAGGTCGTGCTGCTCGATGTCCACATGCCCGACGGCGGGGGAGCCGAGGTGCTCCGCCGCGTCCGCCCGGAGCTGCCGGACGTCGTGTTCCTCGCGCTGTCGGTGTCCGACGCCGCCGAGGACGTGATCGCGGTGATCCGGGCCGGCGCGCGCGGGTACGTCACGAAGACGATCTCGTCGAAGGAACTCGTCCGCGCGGTGGTCCGGGTGGCCGACGGCGACGCGGTGTTTTCCCCGCGGCTGGCCGGTTTCGTCCTCGACGCCTTCGCCGACCGTCCCGGCTCCGCGCCGATCAACGACCCCGAACTGGACCTGCTCACCCCGCGCGAGCGCGACGTCCTGCGCCTGCTCGCCCGCGGTTACGCGTACAAGGAAATCGCGTCCGAGCTGTTCATCTCGGTGAAGACGGTCGAAACGCACGTGTCGAGCGTCCTGCGCAAGACCCAGCTGTCCAACCGCTACGAGTTGTCCCGCTGGGCCTCGGACCGCCGTCTGGTCTAAGCCGGAGTCAGTTCTTCCTCCGGGGCCTCCGCCGGTTTGCGCTGCAACCGGGTCAGCGCGACCCCGAGCAGCACCACGACCATGCCCGCGATCACGCGCAGGTTCAGCTGCTCGTGCAGGAACACCGCGCCCAGCAGCACCGAAACCACCGGCAGCAGATAGCCCACCACCGACGCGGCCACCGCGCCTTCGCTCGCCAGCAGCTGGTAGTTGAGCGCGAACGCGATCCCGGTCGAACCGAGGCCGAGAATCACCACCGCGATCAGCGCGACCGGGCTCAGGTGCACCGGCGTGAACCCGCCGAACGGCATGGCCAGCACCAGAAACCCAGTGGCCAGCAGCATTTGCCCGGCCGCGATCGCGTACGGCGAGGAACCGGTGTTCGACAGGTACCGGCCCTCGTAGACGAACGCGAACCCGTAGCTCGCCGCGGCGGCGAGGCAGGCCAGCGCACCCCAGCTGAGCAGCCCGGACGCCTGCCACGGCGCGAAGATCAGCAGGATTCCGCCGAGCCCGATCACCAGACCGGCGATCCGCGTCGCGTTCATCCGGTTCGACACCCCGAGGAATGGGGCCACCACCAGCACCCAGAGCGGGGTAGTGGAGTTCAGCACCCCGGTGATGCCGGAGTCCACAGTGGTCTCGCCGACCGCGAAAAGCAGGAACGGCAAGGCATTGTGGAAGAACGCCGCGACGAGCAGATGCCCCCAGGTGCGCTTGTCCGCCGGCAGGCTCCGGCGGCCGATCAGGCACAGCGCCAGCAGCACTACGGCGCCGAGCACGAGCCGCGCGAGCACCAGCTGCACCGGTGAAAGCGCCTCCAGCCCGAGCTTGATCCAGAAAAAACTCGAACCCCACATCAACGCGAGCGCCGCGATCCTCAGCAGCGTCTTCGTCTCGCCCACCCCAGGTTCCTCCTTCGCCTCACCAGCCAGCTTCGCGGTGGTGAGGTGTAAGGACAAGCGCAAATAACTGCATGGACAATTAAGTAAAGCTGTAGGATCAAACCCATGCTCGATGTACGGCGCATGCAGGTGCTGCGCGCGGTGATCACGAGCGGTTCGATCACTGCCGCGGCGAGGAATCTCGGGTACACGCCGTCGGCGATCAGCCAGCAGCTGGCGGTCCTCGAACGCGAAGCGGGCACGCCGTTGCTGGAACGCGTCGGCCGCGGCGTCCAGCCGACCCCGGCGGGGACCCTGCTGTCCGAACACGCCGAGACGCTCAGCGCGGAGCTGGCCAGAGCCGAGGCCGCGCTCACCGAGCTGAAGGAAGGCCGCACCGGCAAGCTCGCCATCCGCTACTTCGCCACCGCGGGCGCGACGATGGTGCCGTACGCGGTGGCCGCGCTGCGCCGCGAACACCCCGGCGTATGGCTCGATCTCAAGCTCATCGACCCGGGCGACCCGCTCACCGAGGTCGAGGAAGGCCGCGCCGACCTGGCGATCATCGTGTACCCGCGGCCGTCGGAGCCGGGCCGGGGCATCGAGCTGGTGCCGCTGCTGGACGACCCGTACCGCGCGGTGCTGCCGCGCGCGCATCGGCTGGCCCGCAAACGCGTCCTCGACCTGACCGACCTCGCCGACGAACCGTGGGTCGGCGTCGATCCGATCCCGGGCGCCTGCCGCGCGATCCTGGAAGGGGCCTGCGCGTCGGCCGGCTTCCACCCGAACGTCGTCGTCGAGTCCGAGGACTATCCGTCGGCGCAAGGGTTCATCGCCGCCGGGCTGGGCGTCGGGCTGGTCCCGGAGCTGGGCCTGGGCACGCCGCATCCGGGCGTGGTCGTGCGCCGGGTCCGCAATCCGCAGCCGAGCAGGCACATCCACGCCGCGGTGGCCGCGCGAGTCGCAGGCAGCCCGGCCGTGCAAACGTTCCTTGAGGCCATGCAAGAGGCGACCGAGAACGTCGCCTGAGCAGGCTCAGACGAACAGCAGCTGCGAAACGCCGATCCCGATCAGGATCGCGCACAGAATCGCGGCGACGGTGAGGATGATCCGCCGCCGCGCGGCCGCCTTCTCGCGAACCGCCTGCGCGGACGCGGCCTGCTGCGCCGGCGTCGGCACGTACCGGGCGGTCGGCTGCTGCATCGGCTGCATGGGCTGGGCCGGCGCGGGAGCCTGCGGCACCTGCTGGACCGGAAGCTGCATGAGCGGAGCCGGTTGCTGCGCGGGCACCGGCTGCTGCGGCGGCAGGATCTGCTGGGTGGCGTCCGGCAGATTGGGCTGCTGCGTCGGCACCGGATGCGACGCGGGAACGGTCGGCAACGCGGGCGCGGTCGGCGGGATGAACGCGGTTTGCTCGCGTCCCGCGGTGATCGCCTTCAGCGCGTGCACGGTGTCGTCCATGGTCGGCCGGGCCGCCGGGTCGGCGCGCAGCATCTTCTGCAGCGCTCCGGCGAGCGGGCCCGCGTTCTCCGCCGGCCGCTCCGGGGATCGACCGTCATCGCCGAACGGCGGCACGCCCTCGACCGCCGTGTACAGCGTCGCGCCAAGGGAAAACACGTCCGCCGCCGCCGACGGAGGGGCACCGCGGGCGACTTCCGGCGCGCGGTAAGCGGCATGCGGACCGCCGCCGGTGATGCCGATGTCAGTGAGCTTGACGCTGCCGTCGTCCGCGAGCAGCACCGTGTTCGGTTCGAGCGTGCGGTGGACGATGCCCGCCGAGTGGATCGACGCCATCGCGTCGCCGAGCTGAATGCCCAGGAAGGCGGCCTGTTCCGGGGTGAGCCTGCCGTGCTCGGCGAGGAACACCGACATCCCGCGCGACGGGATGTACTCCATCACCAGCCACACGTCCTGGCCGTCGGGCAGCACGTCGTACACCGTGATCGCGCACGGATGCTCGATCCTGGCCGCCGCCTTGCCCTCTTCCATCGCCATCGCGCGGGCCTGCGCGGCGCGCTCCGGCGGCAGGCCGACGGGCAGGTACATGCGTTTGACGGCGACGGTCCGGAACAGCCGCGTGTCGAACGCGAGCCACACGATGCCCGCGCGGCCCCGCCCGATCGGCTGGTCGAGCCGGTACCGCTCGCCGACGATGCTGCCTTCTGAACTCAATGCTGTCCCTGAATCGCTTAGCTGGTCGGACCCGTCGGCGGCGCGGCCGACGAGGTGTCCGACTGCGGCGGTTTGGTCGACGTCTGCTTCGTCGGCGACTCCCGCGTCTTCGACGGCTCCTCCGTCGGAGTGTCCTCTGCTGTAGTGGACTTCCGCGAGTGCCGCGTCGACTGGGTCTCGCGGGTCGCGCTTTCCCGGGTAGACGTAGGCGGGGACGTAGTGGTTGCTTCGGAAGACGGCTGTGTGACGGACGTCGGAGCGACCGCGGACGACGAAGCAGGCGGGGCGGGCTGCGAAGCGTCCGGGGGATTGCCCGGCGTCAGCAGCCACACGCCGAGCGCGACCAGGCCGGCCACCACGACACCGCCGATCAGCGCGGGCTTCTTCCACGAGCCGGGCTTCTCGGGTTCGTCGTCCTCGGGCGCGGTCTGCACCACTCGGGTCCGCGGAGCCGGTTCCTCGTCGTACGGGTCGTCGTCGTAGGCGTCCGGCACCGGGACCGCGCGGGTCGCGGCGAGACCGTTGCGGCTCGGATCGCCGTAGAGCGGCGGTTCCTGATAGCCGTCCTGGTGGTGATAGTCGTCGTAGTCGTCCTCCGGGTAACCGGAGCCCGGCGGGTACGGGTCCTCGCCGTAGTACTGCTGCGCGCTCGGGTCGTACTGCTGGGTGACGCCCGGGTCGTCGAGCAGCGTGCCGGAGTGGCTGGCCTGCTCCTCGTCCGGATGCAGCAGACCGGCCGCGCCCGCGCCGCCCGCCGCGCCCAGCGCGGCCGCGCCGAGGGTGCCCGAGGACGAGGCCATCATCGTCTCGTCGGCCGGGCCGCCGAGCGGGGTCTCGCCGCGCGCGACCGCGGCCAGCAGTTCCTCGCATTCGTCGGCGGTGGGCCGGTGCTGGGTCTCCGGGTGCAGCAGCACCGCGAGCACGCTCGCCAGCGGACCGGACTGCCGGGGCGGGTTGATCTGGCCCGCGGCGACCGCGTGCAGCAGGCTCAGCGTGTTCTCGGACAGGCCGAACGGCGGCTGTCCCTCGCAGGCCGCGTACAGGGTCGAGCCGAGCGAGAAGACGTCCGACTCCGGACCGGGGTCGCCGCCGATCGCGACCTCAGGCGCCAGGTAAGCGGGGGTGCCGGCGATCATCCCGGTCTTGGTGACCGTGACGTCGTCCTTGGCCCGCGAGATGCCGAAGTCGGTGATCTTCACGGTGCCGTTGCCGGCGAGCAGGATGTTGCCCGGCTTGATGTCGCGGTGCACGATGCCGACCGCGTGCGCCTCGCTCAGCGCGGCGGCGATCTGCGCGCCGATCCGCGCGACCTCCAGCGGCGGCAGCGTGCCCTTCTCCTGCAGCACCTGCGCCAGGCTGGTGGAAGCCAGGTACTCCATGATCAGGCAGGGCTGGCCGTTGTCGTCGGTGACGACGTCGAACACGGTGATCGCGTTCGGATGGTGCAGCCGGGCGGCGATCCGGCCCTCGCGCATGGTGCGCTGCCGGGCGTCCTCCGCCTCGTGGTTCTCCAGCCCTGGCTGGAGAAGAAGCTGCTTGATGGCGACCGTACGGCCCAGTACCTCGTCGTGGGCGCGCCAGACGGCCCCCATCGCGCCGGAACCGATCTTCCCGACGATGCGGTATCGGCCGGCGACCAGACGACCCTCGTCGCTCACGCGACCTCCCTTTGGGGCTCTGACTTCCCGGAGCGGGACTTGTCTACCCCAAAGGGGTGAGTTCGAACCCGCCGCAGCACCAGAGCGTAGGCACCTGCTGTGGACCGTGTGCCGGTTTTGCCGAGACCGACCCGTGACAAGGCTAGGCGCTCACTCTGCGCACACGCACGCGGCACACTCCGGGCGTCCAGGCATAACCACGTTCGCGCAGGTCAGGAATAGACTGCGGACAGCACGCGGGCCTGGGAGATCACATCCTGCTCGACGACCTCGAACAATTGGGTCACGCGCAAGAGGGTGCCGTCGGCTTGGCGGACCAGTGCCACGGCGAAGACCGAACCGTCGTCCTGGACGTGCAGTTCCTGTACGTCGATCGAGTCGGCCCCGCTCCACGCGCGGACCAGGTCGCCCGTTTCGCCGCGCGCGACGTTCGGCGTGAGCAGCGAAAGCGCGTTGTCCGGATGGTGGTCGATCGAGGCGTAGAACTTGCGCACCGCTTCGAGTTTCACCGGATCCGGTGCGGCTGCCGATGAGGTGGCGGACTTCTGCGACTTGGCCGAGGGCGAGGTGCTCGACGAGGCCGAAGACGACGTGCCAGAGGTGGTTTCCGGCGTCGTGGTGCCCGAATCCGTCGTCGTCGCGGGCGCGGTGCCGGTGTGCTTGGTCTGCGCGGTGCTTTCGCCGTGTCCCGACGTGGTGCCGCCGGAGGAGTGCGTCTTGCGCTGCTGAGGCACGGCCTGGCCGCCGAGCGCTGCCGCGCCGCTGAACCCGGCCGGCATCGCCGTTTCCCCGGCGACCGGCACGGTGGGCCGCGGGCCGCCGCTGAGCAGCGAGGCGGTGACGACAGCTCCGGCAACCAGCGCGCCTGCCCCGACGAGCCCGGCCAGCTTCGCGCGGCGGGCGAGCTTGCTTTCGGGTTCCTCGACGGGTTCCTCGGCCCGGACGACCGGGCGGCGGCTGCGCGGCGGCAGGTACTTCTGCGGTTCGCGGAACACCTGCTCGAGATACTCGCGGTCGGCTTCGGCCACGTCCTCGAGCAGCTCCGGCGGAATCACGTCCTCGACGCGCACGGCGTCGGGTTCTCGCCGGGTTCGCTGCCGTTCAAGCACGAAAGTCCTCGCTATGGGGGTTCGGGGCAGGACACAGCGCGGTGGCGGTGTCCTCGGGGCGGTCCGGCCGATTCGTGGTCGGCGCCAGACCTCGTAGTCGCCAGGTAACCCTGTGCCGACAGACGGCCGCCAGACCTCGTCGCCGGAATGCCGCCGTCGTACGACGAACGGCAGCTTATGTCACCCAACCGGACGAGGGAATAACCGCTCACCGCTCCGCACGTGCATCGGCATTTGCAGACAGTGTGCTGGTCAGCGCCCGTCGTCGGTGATCTTCCCGTTGTCGTCGAAGGTGAGCGTGCGCTGCTCGGTGCTCTTGCTGCCGTCCTGGTGCGTGACCTCGACGGTGTTCACCGTGGTGCCGTGCTCCGGGTCGATGGTGACCTTCTTGACCTCGAAGTACGCGACGTCGGCGTAGCGCTTGCGCAGCCCTTGCGAGCCCTCCTGCTTGAGGTCGCCGGACGTGACCGCCGAGGCCTTCGACGGATCGGTGGTGACGTTGTTGAAGAACGTCTCCGAGTTGTTGCCCATCTTGTTCGGGTCGTTGGCGGTGAAGTACGGCGGTTCTTTCGTCTCCCGCTGAGCGGGAGTGACCGGCGGCTTCTCCGGCGGTTCGCTGGACGAGGGCGAGTCCGTGGTCGTCGGCCCGGACGAGGTGCTGCCGGTGTCCGGGCTGGACGCGGTGGTCTTTCCGGCGGAGCTGCTGCTCGCGGAACTGCTCGCGCTGGCGCCCTGCTGCGGATGCGTGCCGTTGTCCGAGGTGACGCCGTCCGGGCTGGTGCTGGTTCCGCTGCGCGGGACGTTGCCGCCGACCCCGCCGTGCTGCCCGTTCGGGATGAGCGCGCTGAGGTTCGGGTTGCCGCCGTTCTGCCTGCCGGGCCAGCCGCCGCCACCGACCGCGTCGGTCGTCGTGGCGGTGGGCCCGCCGACCAGGAATGTCCCGGCGAACAGCAGCCCGACGACCACCGCGCCAGACGCCCCGGTGGCGAACCACGCGGCCTTGCGCCAGGTTTTCGGCGGGGTGACCGACGCGGGCACCGAACCGAGGTCGAAGGTGCCGAGGCCGTCCAGCAGCGGCGCGGCGTACACGCGCACCTCGTCGTCCTGCTGCTCGTCCTTGTCCAGCGGCGAGACCGCCGGTTCGCGCAGGGTGACGCGCTGGCGCCGGGGCGGTTCGTCCGCGACCGGGTTCAGCTCGACGCGTTCGCGCGGGCCCTCCGGAGCGGGCGGCCGGTTGGCCAGCGCGGCGGACGTGGTGGCGACGCGTTCCTGCCGGGTGCGCCGGGTCGGCTGGGGGAGCGCGCTCGACGGCGGCGCGAAGGCGCGGTGTTCCTCGGGAATGTGGTTCTGCGGGGGAGCGAAGGCGGCGCCGGGCGTCCGGGCGAGGGAGTCAGCTCGGCGGCTCTGGGATTCTTGCTGGCCGGGAGGGTTCTGGCAGCCGCGGGGTTCGGCCAGCCGGTCCGGAGCGGAGGCGGCCGGGCGGCGCGGGGGTTCGACGGGGTTTCGGCGGTCTTGCGGATCGGTCGCGGCCCGGCGGCGCTGCGGCTGCGGCAGCGGAGGTTCGCCGACCGGCAACGTGCCGCTCGCGGTGGGGAAGACCGGCTGGTTCGGAGCCGGGCGGTTCCCGTCGTCGGGCACCCGGTTCGCGCGCGGGGCGGGCGCGCCCCGCTGCTGCGGATTGTCGCTGCCCCGTTGCGCGGGAGCGCTGCCGGCGGCCGGGCCGCCGGTGCGGTGCCGGTGATGTCCGGCGGTGCGGGGCGGCACCACGGGAGTCCAGGTCCCGTCGGCGCGGACGCGGTGCCGTCCAGGGACGGTGACCTCGGCGTCCGACACCGCGCCGGGACGGTCAGCATGCCGCGGACCGCCCATCGTGTTTCCCGTCATGCCGGTCCGACCCCTCCAGGAGAGGGGCGTGACGGCGCCGGGGCGACCGTCAACCCGAACGGAGCAGGGAAGCGGAGAATGGCGCTTGCGTCCACACTTGCGAACTCCCGCGCAAATGCACGCGCACGCGGAGAACGGCGCGCGGAGCCGCAGCTCCCGCGCATCCTCCGGGCCTTGCCCGGCGCAGACGCCAGGGTCCTCACGGACTTCACAGTAGGAAACCGGCAGGCGAATGTCTTCACCCATCCTGCAACTTGCACCGGTTTCACTCGACCGGGCGCGCCCGAACGGGCGGCACGTCACGCAGCGCAGCGTGCCGCCCGGTGTTTGCCCAGTTCGGGGGCTCGTCAGCCGCCGCTGCGGTACTTCGCCTGCGTCGACTGGAGGGCCTTCATCGACGTCGCGCCGCTACCGACCGCGATGACGATGGCGAGAATGTCCAGCACGACGTTGCCGGAAGTGAGCAGCCAGGCGAACAGCGAGGCCGCGGTGGCACCGCCGGCCAGCGCCCAGCGGCTGCGCACGTACTGCGCCACCGGCGCCCCGCCCGCCCGCTTGCCCGCCGCGTTGTTCAGCAGCGCCAGGTAGCCGACGTGGCCGAGGGACGCCAGCACGCTCGCGATCGCGATGATGACGGCGATGAGGTTAATCATGTGTCCAGTCTGCCCGGTTTCCGTGCGGCGCGAATCGGGGATGCCCCGGATGCGGCCTCAGCGGCCCAGCCTGCCGCGGCCGAGGTTCAGCAGCAGCATCGCGAGCTGACGGCCCTCGGGACCCAGTTCGCGGTAGCGCGCCAGCACGTCCATCTCGCGGTTGTAGACGATTTTCGTGCCGCCCGCGGCCATTCTGGCCGCGCCGATGGTCTTCGACACCTCGACCCGGCGCTTCACGAGCCGGAGGATTTCGGAGTCCAGCCAGTCGATCTCCTCGCGAAGCGAGGAAATGTCCTCGCCCGCCGGGGTGTGCTCGGCGGGCTGTCCGTCGGCGTTCTGCGTCTGCGCGTTCATCGGGACCTCTCTGAAGTCCGGACTCCCCGTGGCCCAGGGACGGCGAAAGCCCCGGGTCCAGTGGACTCCGGGGCTGCGGGTGATGGCGGGTGGGGCACTACGCGATCACGGGAGCCGGAGTCCGGGTCCCGTAAAAAATCGCTCGCTGCTGTGCCGCACGGGTTCAGTATGGCACAGGCGCGCCCGGTCGCCGCCGGAACGCCCGCACCCGCGCGTGCAGCACGAGGCTGATGAACAGCCAGAACAACGGCATCGCCGGCCAGAAGAACAGTGCGCCGCCGACCGCCCATCGGACGATCAGCAAGGTCGCCAGCACCGCGACGATGCCGAGGTGCACCCGCAGCGCCGGATGGTCGCGCAGCGCGGCCCGGGTCAGCGGCCATCCGCCGCCGCGCGGCCGGGCGGGCTCCGGGCGGGGGAGGTCGGAGGTGAGTTCGCCGAGTTCGTCGGTGAAGCGGACGGCGTAGACCGCGCGCAGCCGTTCTTCCACCTCTTCGAGCGTGAGCCGTCCTTCGGAACCGGCGGCCTGGATGGTCTCGGCGACGCGCTCGCGGTCGCCGTCGGAAGCCCTGAGCCGGGCGGGAATCTTGTCGTCCATACCGTTCGATGCTCCGCGCGGGAGCGGCGTCGCGCGTCGGACGCGAGGCGACACTCCGGCGTACGTCCCGGAGCGCAGGCCGACCCCCGTGGCTGTGCCGGGACTGTCGTACCCCCGGGGTAGCGTTGACAGACGATGGACACCCTCTTCGATCTCCCCGCAGACCCGCCCGCCCGCGCTGCCCGGCCGGGAACCGCAGACCTGCTCGAGGACCTCAACCCCGCCCAGCGCGAGGCGGTGACGCACGCCGGAGGTCCGCTGCTGGTCGTCGCGGGAGCCGGATCGGGCAAGACGCGCGTGCTCACGCGCCGGATCGCGTACCTGCTCGGGCAGCGCGGCGTGCATCCGGGCGAGATCATGGCGATCACGTTCACCAACAAGGCCGCCGCCGAGATGCGCGAACGTGTCGCGGCGCTCGTCGGCAAACGCGCGAACGCGATGTGGGTGTCCACGTTCCACTCGATGTGCGTGCGAATCCTCCGCCGCGAGGCGAAGACGCTCGACATGTCGTCGAGTTTCTCGATCTACGACTCGGACGACTCGAAGCGGCTCATCACGCTCGTGGCGCGCGATCTCGACATCGACCCGAAGAAGTACGCCGCGCGCATGCTCGCGGTGCACATCTCGAACCTCAAGAACGAACTGGTCGACCCGGACGAGGCGGCGTCGAAGGCGGCCAACGACCTCGAGCGCCGGGTCGCCGAGGTCTACGCCGAGTACCAGCGCAGGCTGTCGAGCGCGAACGCGTTCGACTTCGACGACCTGATCATGCAGACAGTGTCGTTGCTGCAAGCGTTCCCGGACGTCGCGGAGTACTACCGGCGGCGTTTCCGGCACGTGCTGGTCGACGAGTACCAGGACACCAACCACGCGCAGTACACCCTGGTGCGCGCGCTCGCCGGCACCGAAGCCACGGACACCGGGATCGAGCCCGCCGAACTGTGCGTGGTCGGCGACGCGGACCAGTCCATCTACGCCTTCCGCGGCGCGACCATCCGCAACATCGAGGAATTCGAACGCGACTTCCCCAACGCGCACACGATTCTGCTGGAGCAGAACTACCGCTCCACGCAAACGATCCTGTCCGCGGCCAACGCGGTGATCGCGCGCAACCCCAACCGGCGCGCGAAACGACTGTGGACCGATTCGGGCGACGGCGAGAAGATCGTCGGCTACGTGTCGGACAACGACCACGACGAGGCCGCGTTCGTCGCCGGGGAGATCGACTCGCTGGCGGAGAAGGGCGAGGCGGACTACTCGGACGTCGCGGTGTTCTACCGCACCAACAACCAGTCGCGGGTGTTCGAGGAAATCTTCATCCGGCTGGGCCTGCCGTACAAGGTCGTCGGCGGCGTGCGGTTCTACGAGCGGCGCGAAGTGCGGGACATGATCGCGTACCTGCGCGTGCTCGCGAACCCGGACGACACGGTCAGCCTGCGGCGGATCCTCAACGTCCCCAAGCGCGGCATCGGCGACCGGGCCGAGGCAGTCGTGGCGACGCACGCGGAACGGGAGCGGATCTCGTTCTGGGCCGCCCTGCGCGACGCGGTCGAGGACAAGGTGGCGCTGCTGAACCCGCGCTCGGCCAAGGCGATCACCGGATTCGTGACGCTGCTGGACGAACTGCAGGAGATGGCGTCGTCCGGTACCGAGGTGCACGACCTGCTCGAAGCAATCCTGGAGCGCACCGGCTACCGCGCGGAGCTGGAGGAATCCGACGACCCACAGGACGCGTCGCGCGTCGAGAACCTCACCGAATTGGTGACTGTGGCCCGCGAATTCGCCGAGTTCACCGCCGAGGTCACCAACGACGAGAACGCGGAACTGGTCCTGGACGACGGTGTCCCGGCCCCAGGCTCCCTGCCGGCTTTCCTGGAACGCGTCTCGCTGGTGGCCGATGCCGACTCGATCCCGTCACCAGACGGCGGCGAGGAAGGCGACGGCGGCGCGGGCGTGGTCACGCTGATGACCGTGCATACTGCCAAGGGCTTGGAATACCCGGTCGTCTTCTGCACCGGCTGGGAAGACGGCGTCTTCCCGCACATGCGCGCCCTGGGCGATCCGGCTGAACTCGCCGAAGAACGCCGCCTGGCCTACGTGGCGATTACCCGTGCGCGGCAACGGCTCTACGTGTCGCGGGCCCTCACCCGGTCGGCGTGGGGACAGCCGCAGATGAACCCGGCGTCCCGCTTCCTGGACGAACTGCCGCCGGACCTGGTCGACTGGCGCCGCCTGGAACCGTCCTCACCCGGCTTCGGCAACTTCGGCTCGTCCTCGGGCTCGTCGTCCGGCCCGCGCGCGGCGACCACGTGGGGCCGCCGGTCCTCGACGTCGTCGAGTTCGAGTTCGCCGTTCGGGAAGGGCTGGAAGGACACGGTGGCCCTGAAACTGGACGTCGGGGACCGCGTCAGCCACGACAAGTACGGCCTGGGCACAGTCATTTCGTGCGACGGCATCGGCCCCCGTGCGACGGCGACGATCGACTTCGGCGCTTCAGGGAAGGTCCGGTTGATGCTGATCGGCAGCGTGCCCATGGTGAAACTCTGACGGCTGCGGGTTTTTGCTCGTCTGTGCCGCTGTGCCGCTGTGCCGCTGTGCCGCTGTGCCGCTGTGCCGCTGTGCCGCTGTGCCGCTGTGCCGCTGTGCCGCTGTGCCGCTGTGCCGCTGTGCCGCTGTGCCGCTGTGCCGCTGTGCCGCTGTGCCGTGGCTGGGCGGGAGACTGGCTTAGCGGGAACCAGATTCGGCCAGAGCAGCGCGGACTGGCCCGATTCGCGCTGCTCCGGCTAGCTGAGCCGGGTTTGATGAGCAGAACCGGCTAGCCCGCTTCCCACAGGCTGGTTTCACCGAGCCAGCCGTTTACCCGGAACCACATCCGCGGCACCAGGCCGAAACCATTACCCGGCCCGAACTTTCCCCGATCCCGCTCCACCAAGACTGCCCACCGCATGTCCTCCCAGGCCCCTAGGGACACATTTCCCCGGACCGAGTGAACTCCCCGACGAACCATCCGATCCTGTCGGTCCCCTACGGCATACTGAACTCCATCGAACACAAGTTCGATGAAATGCGGTACGCTGTGGAGGGGAGCGAGGGATGGACGCGGTGCTGTTTGGGGTGTTTGCCGCTGGGGTACAGGAATACCTGAGGAGAGTCGCGGGGACGGTTGCGGCGGGGGCGGCAACCAGGCCAGTGCCAGGGGATGTGGCACGACTGGCCGCGGCATGGCGAGCGTTGCTGAGACAGCACGCGCTAGGCCCAGACGGCAGATGCGTCGTCTGCGGAAGAACGTCGCGCGCCGACGAGGGGATCGCGCGATGGATGCCGTGGCGAAGACGTGCGGACATGTGCACGGTGTGGCAGGTAGCAGTCGCCTACTTCATCCGACGCCTCCCCGGCAACGACCCATGAGAGTCGGCCGACCCGGCCCGGGATCCGGCTGCGGGCAACGATTGCCTCGGTGCGCGAGCCTCACGCGCTGCACTGCCAATCGGATCCGGCGCAACGAAGCGTGATGGGCTACCGAGGAGGTGGACACTCAGGCATCCGTGCGTTTCACGCGTGCGCCGTGGATCGGCCAAGGCAGAGATGTCGCCTGTCGGGGCGAGGTGTGCGAACCAGCTGAGTCAGCGACCTCGTACGACAGTCAGCACCGCGCCGGTCGCCCGGCGGGTCGGCTCAGATGTTCACACCGCGGGCGGCGAGCCACGGGCGCGGGTCGATCTTCTTGGTGCCGTCCTGCCACACCTCGAAGTGCAGGTGCGGGCCGGTGCTTTCGCCCCGGTTGCCGATCTCGGCGATCTGCTGGCCGCACTTCACCTTCTGGCCCTCGCGGACGGAGAAGCTGTTCATGTGGCCGTAGACCTGGATGGTGCCGTCGTCGAGCTGGACGCGCACCCAGAGGCCGAAACCGCTGGCGGGGCCTGCCTGGATGACGGTGCCGTCGGAGGCGGCGTAGATCGGGGTGCCGATCGAGTTCGCGATGTCGATGCCGAGGTGGCTCGTGCCCCAGCGGGCGCCGAAGCCGGAGGTGAAGGTGCCGTGGGCCGGCATGCAGGTCTTCGGGCGGGCGGCCTCTTCGGCGGCCTTGCGCGCGGCTTCGGTTTCCGCCTGCACGCGGGCCTTGGTGACCTTGGCGCTGTCGGCCATCTTCGCGGCTTCGGCGGAGGCATCGACGGCGTGCCCGGTCGGCAGCAGTTCGGGCGCTCCCCGGAGCCCGCGCTGCCGAGGGTGAACGAGGCGCTCGCGTTCTGTGCGTTGGCGAGCGGGGTGACCGCGGCGTCGGAGTCGCCGCCACTGGTGGCCTTGAGGGTCTGCCCGGCGGCGGCAGCGGCGAACGCGCCAGCCGCGACGGCGGCGACCACAACACGCCCGCGAAGGGCGGAGGAGGGCGGGGAGATGCGGTGCTGTCCCCGGACGCGGATGACCGCACCGTCCAGTGCGTCCTTCAGCGCCGGGGAAGGGGCTTGGCCGCCGGGGGAGCGGTGTGAAGCCAAGACAGGGCCTTCCATCGTCGGGGAGTCGGGCGGAAACGGACTCGGGCGGGGGATCCCGTGAACGAACCTCGGGGGTGATTCGCTCAGCGTCCTGCTTCGTGACCTGACTGTAATGGGGACCGGAGGACAGTAACGAAGCGGCGCCGCAATGAGCAAGACGCGACCGGGCTTTCGGCCGAACGAGTGGCCTTCATCGAGCTTCTAGCTGTGGAAACTACCCAAAGTTAATCGGAAACTACTTCGCCAGTTGTGTCTTGAGTCACATACGTTCGGATGGCCCAGCGCCCTCGGGGCCCGTTCTGGGGCCATCGCGGACGAAATAACCGGTCGCCCGAGTGCGTTGAAGCAGTTTCGCGCGGACTCCTGTGATGACGCTCACTCGCAGCTGCCTCGCAGCGTGCCGCTGGACGGCTTCGCCTCGCGGCACCTCCGGCGAAGAACCCGTGCGGCTCGCATCGGCAGCAGTTCGGGCATTCTCCGGACACCCGCGCTACTGAGGGTGAACAAGGCGCTCACGTTCTGCGCGTTGGCGAGCGGGGTGGACCCTGCCTGAACTGCAAAGCGGGGCAGCTTCCCCGCCTGACCAGCAAGTTGTCAGATCCGGCCTGCGCCCTGACCGCCCTGGTCCGCCTCGCGGCCCCCGAAGCCGCTCACGGATCCCTTCCGAGGCCACGGCCCCCTTCGTGGCCGCGGTCCCCACCTTGGTGACGGTTCTCTTCCGAGGTCCGGCCGGTCCCTGCCCTCCAGGCCGCCTTGCGGCCCCCGAAGCCGCTCACGGTTCCCCTCTGAGACCACGTTCCTCCCTCAGAGGTCCCGGTCCCCGCCTTGGCCACGGCCCCTTCCGCAGCCCGGCCGGTTCCTGCCCTCCCCGGCAGGCCCCGGCCGTCCCGGCGGGTCATCCCCATGACCTGCCGGAGCCCACCGCGGTCCTCCTCCGCGATGTGCGGCCGTTCACCTGCCCTCCCCGGCAGGTCTCGGCCCTCTTCACCTCGGCCCCGGCAGATCGTCCCCACGATCCGCCAGCGCCGGCCGCGGCTCCCCTCCGCGACCTGGCCGGTCACCTGCCACGAACAGGCATCCGACCTCGTTCCATCGCCCCCGCGATGGGTCCCCGGTCCCTCGTCCCGTGCCGGAGTGACGCCCCGAACGCCACTCCCTTACGCGACTTCTCCGAAGTTTTCCTCGACGCCCCCGGCATCTCGGCCCTTCGCCTTCGAGACCACCGACCCGCGCCCCTCTTACGCGGATCGGAGGATTTTTCTTCGTACCCGTCAGACGCGCGGGGACGGCCGCAGGTTCATCCGGCGCAGAATTCACCTGGAAGTGCGTTCCGGCCTGGTCGAGGCGGCCCTGCTGTGCCCCTGCCGGACCCGGTCCTTGCTAGCGTCGCGAGCGATGACTCCGCCGACCCCAGAGCCTTCCGACGGCGACTCCGCTCCGGACACCCCGGGCCGCCCCGCCGGACCCCGGCGTCCCAGCCTCGCCGAGCGCAAAGCCGCTGCCCGCGCCCGAGCCCGCCGCGACGCCGGTCGCGCCAAGCCGGGCCCGGCGGAAAGCCCAGCTGACGTGCCACGCCGACGGGAGAGGGAGACCTCGTCCGGCCGCGACGAGCCGACGCCGACGCCGACGGCAAACCCTGCCGACCGCCGAGCGGGGGCTGGCTCGGCGTCAGCGGAGAGCCCCGACGACTCACTTCAACGCGGCGGCGCGGCTTCTACAGCGAGTGCGGCTGGTTCATCCAGCCACGGCGGGCCGGAGCCGACGGCAAACCCGGCCGACGATCCCGGCGGGGCGGCTCCTGCGGCAAGTGCGGCTGGTTCATCCAGTCACCGCGAACCAGGGGCGACGGGCAATCCGGCTGACGGTCCCGGCGAGGCGGCTTCCGCGGCAAGCGCGACCGACCCGTCCAGCCACGGAGACACACCACCCGAACCCCCCGCCAAACAACCGGCCAGCACCCCAACACCAGCAGGCCTGACCAGCCAAAAACAACCTCCCGAACGCCCAACCCCCCGAACCATCCCCAGCCGCAAACCCGAGAACCCGGACCTGACCGACGAACCCCCGTCCCCCAGGCTCCGAACCGCCACCGTCCTCCTAGGGCTCGGGGCCCTGGCCCTGGCCGCCGGTGCCATCGCCCCAGTCTCACCAGACGCGGGCCCTGGTTACCTCGCCTGGCCGCTTCTCGTCATCCTCGCCGTCGTCCCGGCTGGAATCGCCGTCGCGGCGGCGGCCAGCGGGCGGCAAGGGCTGGCCGCTGGTCTCGTCACCGGGCTCGCCGTTCTCGCGCCCGGGCGGCTGGTTCTCGATCTGCAGTTCCTCGTCAACGGCTCCAAAACCATCCGGCCCGAGCTTTATCTCCCGGACCGGCTGCTCGATCGCAGCAGCGTCGGCATCGGGTTCTGGTTGCTGGTCGCCGGGCACGTGCTGACGCTCGTCGCGGGGGTCGTGGCCGCGCGGGTCGTGCGGGAGCGCAATGAGATCGCCGGCGGGGACGACAAACGGCGCTGGCGGTTGATCATTCCGCTGCTCGCCGTGGTCGCCGCGGTCGGTTTGCTGATGTCGCCGGTGGTCTCGGACGATCCGTTTCTCCTTGCCCGGTCAGCGTTTGAAGGGCCGGGCCTCGCGCTCGCCGGGTACCTGCTGCTCGCCGGTGCGCTGCCCGTCGCGGCCGTGCTCGGGGTTTCCGCCGGATCCGACGGGGTCGCTCGCGGGACGCTCGGCGGGATTGTCGCGGCGGTACTGGCCGTCGCGGTGCCGGCGTTGGTCGCTGGGCTTGCCGTGCCGGGGCTGGCGGTGTCGACGGGCGCGTGTCTCGCCGTTGTGCCGATGGTGCTCGTCCTTATCCTCACTCCACTTGCGACACCGCAGCAGACCCAGGCCGAACGCACCGACCTGGCCGGCGAGGCTCGGGTCCCCGGGCTCACGATCTGGCGCACCCTCACCGCATTGCTCGCGTTGCTGACCGGAATCGCGGCGGCGATCGGCGCGTACGCTCCGCAGCTCGGCAACAGCACGGACAGCCCGGCTCGCTGGCAACTGCTGATCGCGGCGATTCTTGTCGTGCTGCCAACGCCTTTCCTCTTCTCCCGCCGCACCGCGCCGTTCGCGCGTGGGGTGCTCGCGGTGTTGTGGGCTGGCGTCGTTCTCGCAGGGACGGCCGTGTTGAGTACCGCCATCACCGCGTCCGAGGCGACGGGGCTCGGCGGGCTCGGCGGCGAGATCAGTTATCACCTCGGCGCGGGTGCCGTTTTCACCGCGATCGCGCTCGGGCTCGCCGGCCTTGCCGGGCTGGCCGCGGTGATCACTGGCGTCGTGGAGCGCGACGACACCGGTACCGAAGGGCCGCGTTCCCGGGTTCTGCTTCCCGCCGGAATCGCCGCTGTGCTGGCGATCGCGACGTTCAGCATGCCGGTATTCACCGCGAAGGATTACGCGCCGCCCGGTCTGTGGTCCGATTTCGACACTCCGTCGTGGGGATTGCTCGCCGCGCTGCTCGTCGTTCTCGGGACGCTCGGGTTGAGCGTTCGGTCGCGGCCCGGAGCCGCGGCGGCGGGGCTGACCGGAGCGGCGGTGCTTCTCGCCTTGCACGTCGCCGAGATTCCCTGGGTCAGTTACCTCTTCTACGGCGCGCGACCGGGCGCGGGATTCTGGCTCGGGCTCGCCGCGGTGGTGGCGGCAGTCGTCGCCGCGGTCACCGCTGCAGCTGGCGCGAAGAAGTGAGCCCGCGCCGCGTCGTTCTGGTGGAGTTGGCCGAAGAAACCGCGGCGATTGCCCTGGGTCGAATGCTGCGTGACGCCGGTCTCGAAGTCGTCCACGTTGGACACCTCGACACGAAAGAAAAGATCGCGCGCACCGCCGAACAGGAGGATCCCGACATTCTGGGCCTCCTCGGCGGGCCGATCCCGGAGGGGCTCGCTGACGCGCTTCCCGGCACCACCGTCGTCGAACTGGGCTCGGAAAGCCCCGAAAAGGCCGTCGAAATGCTGCTCGGTGGGCGGTCTCACACTCTCGGCACACCCTCTGACCGCGCACGGTGACGGACTTCACCAGGTGCGGCGTCCCCTGCGTCTGCGCTGGTCGCTAACCTCGACTGGTCCGACAGCGCGGTCCGGAAAACGGACCACCACAGTGGCGTGTCGTCAGGAGACTGGAGTAGTGGACCTCTACGAGTACCAGGCGAGGGATCTCTTCGCCGCCCACGGAGTACCGGTTCTGCCGGGCGCCGTGGCAAGCACCCCGGAAGAAGCCAAGGCCGCCGCGGAGCAGATCGGCACCCAGGTCGTCGTCAAGGCGCAGGTGAAGGTCGGCGGCCGGGGCAAGGCGGGCGGCGTCAAGCTGGCCCAGACGCCCGACGAGGCAAAGGAGAAGGCGGAAGCCATTCTCGGCCTCGACATCAAGGGCCACATCACGCACCGCGTGCTGGTGGCGGAAGCCTCGGACATCGCGTCCGAGTACTACTTCTCCTTCCTGCTCGACCGCGCCAACCGCACCTTCCTCGCGATGGCGTCGTCCGAGGGCGGCATGGAGATCGAGCAGCTCGCGGTCGAGCGCCCGGACGCGCTGGCCAAGATCCCGGTCGACGCGATCAAGGGCGTCGACAAGGCGACGGCGCTCGAGATCCTCAAGGCGGGCAACTTCCCGGCCGAGATCATCGACGAGGCCGCCGACGTCGTGGTGAAGCTGTGGGAGACCTTCGTCTCCGAGGACGCCACGCTGGTCGAGGTCAACCCGCTGGTCCGTGACCCGCAAGACAAGATCATCGCCCTCGACGGCAAGGTCACCCTCGACGAGAACGCCTCCTTCCGCCACCCGGCGCACGAGGACCTCGTCGACAAGCAGGCCGAGAACCCGCTCGAGGCGAAGGCCAAGGCCAAGAACCTCAACTACGTCAAGCTCGACGGCGAGGTCGGCATCATCGGCAACGGCGCGGGCCTCGTGATGTCCACTTTGGACGTTGTGGCCTACGCGGGCGAGAAGCACGGCGGCGTGAAGCCCGCCAACTTCCTCGACATCGGCGGCGGCGCGTCGGCCGAGGTCATGGCGGCCGGGCTGGACGTCATCCTCAACGACACCGACGTCAAGAGCGTGTTCGTGAACGTCTTCGGCGGCATCACCGCGTGCGACGCGGTCGCGAACGGCATCGTCGAGGCCCTGAAGATCCTGGGCGACGAGGCCACCAAGCCGCTGGTCGTCCGCCTGGACGGCAACAACGTCGTCGAGGGTCGCCAGATCCTGGCCGACGCGAACCACCCGCTGGTCACCGTGGTGGACACAATGGACAACGCGGCCGACAAGGCTGCCGAGCTCGCCGCGGCAGGTGCGTGAGATGTCGATCCTGATCAACGAGAACAGCAAGGTCATCGTCCAGGGGCTCACCGGCTCCGAGGGCATGAAGCACGCGACCAAGATGCTGAAGTCCGGCACCAACATCGTGGGCGGCGTCAACGCCCGCAAGGCGGGCCAGACGGTCACCATCGAGGGCAAGGACCTCACCGTGTTCGGCACGGTCGAGGAGGCCATCAAGGAGACCGGCGCCGACGTGTCGGTCATCTTCGTGCCGCCGAAGTTCGCCAAGGACGCGGTCATCGAGGCGATTGACGCCGAGATCCCGCTGGCGGTCGTCATCACCGAGGGCATCCCGGTGCACGACTCGGCCTACTTCTGGGCGCACGCGGTCGCGACCGGCAACAAGACCCGGATCATCGGGCCGAACTGCCCCGGCGTGATCAGCCCCGGCAAGTCGAACGCGGGCATCATCCCGGCCGACATCACCGGCCCGGGCGCGATCGGCCTCGTGTCGAAGTCGGGCACGCTGACCTACCAGATGATGTACGAGCTGCGCGACATCGGCTTCTCCACCGCTGTCGGCATCGGCGGCGACCCGGTCATCGGCACCACCCACATCGACGCTCTCGAAGCGTTCGAGAAGGACGCCGACACCAAGGTCATCGTGATGATCGGCGAGATCGGCGGCGACGCCGAGGAGCGCGCCGCGGCCTACATCAAGGAGAACGTGACCAAGCCGGTCGTCGGCTACGTCGCGGGCTTCACCGCCCCCGAGGGCAAG
Organism: Amycolatopsis sp. WGS_07; assembly: GCF_045278895.1. Classification (NCBI taxonomy): domain Bacteria; kingdom Bacillati; phylum Actinomycetota; class Actinomycetes; order Pseudonocardiales; family Pseudonocardiaceae; genus Amycolatopsis; species Amycolatopsis sp. WGS_07. Next base: position 3,723,349 of record NZ_CP136053.1, read on the forward strand.
ACGATGGGCCACGCGGGCGCGATCGTCTCCGGCTCGTCCGGCACCGCCGCGGCGAAGAAGGAGGCCCTCGAGGCCGCCGGCGTCAAGGTCGGCAAGACCCCGAGCGAGACCGCGGTTCTCGCCCGTGAGCTGTACAACAGCCTCGGCTGACCAGCTGCGACTCCACTGGCGGAGGCCGGGCACCGACACGGTGCCCGGCCTCCGTCGTTTCCGCCCGCAACCGATCCGGCGCTCGGTGCGTCCAACGACTCGGACGCCCTTGGCGGATGCGCTAGCGTGCAGTCACTCGTGAGCGGGGGACGCCGCCGGTGCGCCCGGGCGCCGCAGGATCTCGAACCGCCGGTTGATGAGACAGGAGAGCTTCCGATGACCTTCCCCAGTGGCGGGCCCGGCTACCCCCAGCAGGGCCAGCCGTCCCAGGGACCGCCCCCGTCGGGCGGGTTCCCGCAGCAGCCCCAGCCGCAGCAGGGCCCGCCTGCCGCGGGTGCCGGCGCGCCGCCGAACCTTCCGCTGCTGCTGTCCCTCGGCGTCGCCGGGCTCGGCCTGGTGCAGTACTTCCTCGGCTTCGCCTCCGAGGCGGGCACGGCCGGGCAGCCCATTCTGTTCCTGCTCGTCGGCGGCCTGCTGTCGGCGCTGAACCTGCTGCCCAAGGGGCCGAAGACGCTGCCGTTCGCCGCGCTGTTCAGCGTGCTCGGCGGGCTGGGCGCGCTCGACTCCGTGATCTCCGGGCGAACGTCCGCCATCGTGATCGTGGTGCTGATCCTCGGTCTCCTGCAGATGGCCGCGTCGGTCGCGGTGCTGCTGTTCGAGTACAACGTGCTCAAGCCGCCGACGCCGCAGCCGTCCGCTCCGGCGTACCAGCAGCCCTACAGCCAGCAGGGGCAGTACCAGCCGACGCAGTACCAGCCGGCTCCCGGGCAGCAGTCGCCTGGGCAGCAGCCGCCGTCCTCCCCGCAGCAGCCGCAGCAGCCGCCCGCCACGCCTCCGCCGGGCGGGCAGGCCACGACGTACGCGCCGCAGCAGGGGCAGTTCTTCCAGCCGCCGTCCGACCAGAACAAACCGGGCACGCCGCCCGGAGGTTTCGGACAGCAAGGCTGAAATCCCTCCGCATCACCCACCCGCTGTGACTCTCCGTGTCACAGCGGGTGTTTTTATTGGCCTGGTGCCACGACCGGGTGGGCGTTGGGTTCCCCACGTCCGCCGGGCGGCGTGCCTCACCCGGACGGCCGAGCGCGGATGTCATGGTCGGGGACATGCAGGTGCTCACCAGTCCCGGACGCCCCGCGGGCGACGAGCCGGTGGGCGACTCCCTTGACCAGGATGTACCCCGGTTCCGGGTGTTGCTCGCCGCGGCGCTCGGCCCGCTCGTCACCGGCTACGCGGTGGTCGCCACGCTGCTCGCGCTCGTCACCCTGACCGCCCAGCACGCGATCTTCTCCGCGGGCGGCGTGCTGCTGTCGGCGGGGCCTGGCTGGCTGGCCGCCTACCAGGTCCAGCTCGGGATCGGCGGCCATCCGCTCGGGATGCTGCCGCTGTTGCCGACGATCGGGGCCGTGCTGCTGGTCGCACGGACGGCGGCCAAGGCTGTGCGACGGCTTCGCTGCGCGAGGCTGCGGCACGCGGTCCCGTTGATCGCCACGATTTCCGGCGCGCACCTGCTGTTCGGCCTGCTGATCTCGCTGTTTTCGATCGGTGAACCGGTGGGGGCGAACATTGCGCTCGCTGCCGTGGTGCCTGCTGTTATCTCCGGGCTCGCGGCCACCGCCGGGGTGCTTCGCCGGTTCGGCCTGCCACGAGTGCTCGCTGAACGGCTCGACCCGCTGGCCCTTCGCGGGCTGCGCGCGGGGCTGCTCGGTCTGTTCGCGCTGCTGGCCGCGGGTGCGTTGACGTTGACGGCTGCCACGGCGCTGTCCGCGCGCACGGTGTCCAGCCTGTTCGAGCCGTCCTTCGGCGGCAGCTTCGGTCTCTTCCTGCTTTCCGTGCTGTACCTGCCGAACGCCGTGGTGGCGGCGATGTCGTTCGTGAGCGGGCCGGGGTTCAGCATCGGCAGCCTCGACGTGCACCTCATCGGCTACCGCGGCGGCTCGGTCCCGGGCGTGCCGCTGCTCGGCGGCATCCCCGAGCACGCCGCGGCCTGGTGGCCGGTGCTGATGGTGCTGCCGCTGGCGGTCGGGCTGCTGGTCGGCTGGTCGGTCCGCGCGGTGGACGACGATCCGGCGGCGCGGCTGCGAGTCGTGGTCGTCGCGGGCGCGGTGGTCGGTTTCGGCTGCGTGTTGCTGGGCACGCTCGCCGGCGGACGGCTCGGCGACGGCCCGTTCGACCCGGTCAGCGTGCCGGTCGGGGTGGCGTCGATCGTGGCGTTCTGCTGGATCGTGATCCCGGCCGGGTTTGTGGCGTTCTTCGCCGGGGCGCACGCTCCGATGCAGCCGGTTGGTTCGCTTGAGGTGGAGGAAGAAGAGACCGAGTCTGAGTCCGACGAGGTTGAGGAGCCTGCGTCCGAGTCCGATGAGGACGGTGCGGACGAGGATTCCGAGACTCCCGAGGAAGACTCGGACCTGGCCGAAGACCCCGAGGACGACGAGGACTTCGACGCCGAGGCCGACGCCGAACTCGGTCTCGACCTGCCCGAGGACGAGCCGGCAACCGCGGAAGACGACTCCGAGGACGAGGCCGAGGAGAAGCCCGAAACCCCTGCTGAGGAGCCGGAGGCTGTGACCGAGTCCACCGAGGACTCCGGCGACGCGAAGCCCGCCGAGGACGACCGTTAGGGTTGGGGCGACCTGGTGAAGCGCCGTGCGCCCGAGGCGTACCGCCGTGCAAGGAGCCCGTTCTGGCCAGCCGCTTGGAACTGCCCACTCCGGTGAAGATCGTCGTGCTCGCGTCCGGTTCCGGCACGCTGCTGCAGGCTGTGCTCGACGCGGCCGGGCAGTCGGGGTTCCCGGCCAACGTCGTCGCGGTCGGCGCGGATCGCACCGGCATCGAGGCGCTCGCGCGAGCGGAACGGGCGGACGTGCCGTCGTTCACCGTGCGGGTCGCCGACCATCCGGACCGGGCCGCGTGGGATCGCGCGCTCGCCGAGGCGGTCGCGGCCTATGAGCCCGACCTCGTGGTGTCCGCGGGCTTCATGAAGATCCTCGGGCCGGAGTTCCTGTCGCGCTTCGCGGGCCGCGTGATCAACACCCACCCCGCGCTGCTGCCGTCGTTCCCCGGGATGCACGCGGTCGCCGACGCGCTCGCCGCGGGCGTGCGCGTCACCGGATCGACGGTGCATTTCGTCGACGCCGGGGTGGACACTGGCCCGGTCATCGCCCAGGAGGCGGTGCCGGTGGAGACCGACGACACCGAAGACGTCCTGCACGAGCGGATCAAAGCCGTGGAACGCAGGCTGCTGGTTGAAACGATCGAGCGACTCGGCCGTGGTGGGTGCACCGTGGACGGACGAAAGGTGAGGTTTTCGTGAGCACAGCACAGGGACGGCGCCCGGTCCGGCGCGCGCTGATCGGCGTCTCGGACAAGGCCGGCCTGCTCGAGCTCGCGACCGGCCTGCACGCGGCCGGCGTGGAGATCGTGTCGACCGGCGGCACGGCGAAGGTCATCGCGAACGCCGGGGTCCCGGTCACGCCGGTGGAGCAGGTCACCGGGTTCCCGGAGTCGTTCGACGGCCGGGTCAAGACGCTGCACCCGCGCGTGCACGCCGGGCTGCTCGCCGACCAGGGCAACGACGACCACGTCGCGCAGCTCAAGCAGCTCGACATCGCGGCGTTCGACCTGCTCGTGGTGAACCTGTACCCGTTCCAGGCGACCGTCGCGTCCGGCGCGAGCTTCGAGGACTGCGTCGAGAACATCGACATCGGCGGTCCCGCGATGGTACGCGCGGCCGCGAAGAACCACGGCAGCGTCGCTGTCGTCGTGGACCCGGCGCGGTACGAGTGGGTGCTTGAACAGGTCTCCGCGGGCGGCTTCGAACTCTCGGACCGCAAGCGGCTCGCTGCGCAGGCGTACGCGCACACGGCTGCGTACGACACGGCTGTCGCGTCCTGGTTCGCCAACGTGTACGCGCCTTCGGACGACAGTGGCTTCCCGGACTTCCTCGGTGCGACGTGGGACCGTGCAGACGTACTGCGCTACGGCGAGAACCCGCACCAGAAGGCGGCGCTGTACCGCAGCGCGCAGCCGGGCCTCGCGCACGCGGAGCAGCTTCACGGCAAGGCGATGTCGTACAACAACTACGTCGACACTGACGCCGCGCGTCGGGCCGCCTTCGACTTCTCGGAGCCGGCTGTCGCGATCATCAAGCACGCCAACCCGTGTGGGATCGCTGTCGGCGCGGACATTGCCGAAGCGCACCGTAAGGCGCACGCCTGCGACCCGGTGTCCGCGTACGGCGGCGTGATCGCCACGAACCGGCCGGTGAGCGTCGCGGCGGCGGAGCAGATCGCCGAGGTCTTCACCGAGGTCGTGCTCGCCCCTGACTTCGAGCCGGAAGCGCTGGAGATCTTGCAGCGCAAGAAGAACGTGCGGCTGCTGAAGCTGCCCGCGATCGAGAACGCGGCTCCGGTGGAGTTCCGGCCGATCTCCGGCGGGGTGCTCGTGCAGACCGCCGACGCGATCGACGCCCCCGGCGACAACCCGGCGAACTGGGAGCTGGCCACCGGTTCGCCCGCCGACGAGCAGACGCTGGCGGACCTGGAGTTCGCGTGGCGGGCGCTGCGCGCGGTGAAGTCCAACGCGATCCTGCTGGCCCACGAGCAGGCGACCGTCGGCGTCGGCATGGGGCAGGTCAACCGCGTCGACTCGTCGCGGCTGGCAGTCTCGCGGGCAGGCGACCGGGCGAAGGGCTCGGTCGGCGCGTCGGACGCGTTCTTCCCGTTCCCGGACGGGCTCGAGGTGCTGATCGAGGCCGGCGTGCGAGCGGTCGTGCAGCCCGGCGGGTCCATCCGCGACGCCGAGGTGATCGCCGCTGCAGAGGCGGCCGGGATCACGCTGTACCTCACCGGCACGCGGCACTTCGCGCACTGACGGTCTTGTGCGGACCGGCCGGGACTTTCGGGTCCCGGCCGGTTTTTTCATCCTTCGCGCAAGATCGCGTAGACGACCTCGTCGCGGTAGCCGCCGTCGCGCCAGGTGACCTGGCACATCAGACCTTCGCGGTGGAAGCCGGCCTTCTCCAGCGCCTCCTGCCCGGCGAGGTCTTCGCTGTCGACGAAGGCTTCGAGCCGGTGCGCGCGAGTGTGCTGGAAGAGCTGGTCGACGAGCAGCTGGTACGCCTTCGCGGCGGCACCATGGCCGTGATGATCGGGCAGCAACGTGACGCCGATCCGGAAGCATCCGCCGGCTGGCCCGCCGCGATCGGCGGCCTCCCAGGTCGCCAACCCGGCGACAGCCGAGTCGACAGTCACCGCGACCGCGCTTGAATCCGGGCTGAGGAACCCGTCCTCGGCGAACCGCCGCCGCGCTCGCGGGCCGGTGAAACTCGTCCACTGAAAGGTCCCGGCGACGTCCGGGTCCGTGACGAACCGGTCGAGCACCGTCAGGTCGGCTTCGGCGAAACCCCGGAGGGCGATGTGTCCTGTCTTCATCAGGGTTCCCAGTGTAAAGAGCGGTTTCCCTCGGTGTCCGGTGATCTTCCGGGTTCTTTCCCATGGCCGCGCTTGACAGCGGGGCGGGAGGAAGGAAACATGGATGGTGTCGAACAGGTGTTCGATGCTGTTCGGTGTAGTGGTGTGTTTTCGGGTGTGATTATTGGGTGACCGTGCGGATTCCGCACGGGTGATGCGGAACCGCCTTCCCCGCGGTGTGCCGGCATCCGTCCCGGGCTTGGTCTGACGACCTTGCTCCGGGGCGGATTGTCGGCCGATCTCAGCGGAGGGAGGAAACGGTGACGACCGGAGTGGCTTCGGGGGTTGCTTCGGGGATCGCGGAAGAGACTGGAGCTTCAGCGGCCACGGGGGTGGCTTGTGAAGCCAGGGGGACTTCCGCGGCGGCTGACGCTGGGGCTAGTGACGCTCTGGCTCTGGCCGAGGCGGCTCTGGCGGCAGTCGGCCTGACCTCGGGCGGCGAGGTTGGGTCTGCCAAGGCTGATGCTTCGGGGGCAGCGGGGGCTTCGCTCCCGGATGAGTCGGTGGTGCCCGCTGGCTCTGCTGTGACCAATCTCCTTGGCGCGACGGGGATTCCAGCGAAAACCGTAGCGCCCACGAGCGTGCCGGAGGCGCGGCCGGCACGCTCGTGGGAAGTCCTGGTGCCGTGGTCGGCGATCGAGGCCATGGCGAAGGAACGGACGCCGGTCGCCGCGGGTGCGCCGAGGCGGATGTTCTCGTTGGGGGAGAACGGATCCCGTGCTCAGCTGAGTTCGCTGGACGCGACGTTCGGGCCATGGATGCCCGCCAGTTCCGGTGGATCGATGGAGACCGACTGGCCGACGGCGCTTCGCCCGCTGACTCGGTCGGGCCCATCAGCCGGATTTCGTCCAGGCGCGGTGTCGGCTGCTCACGTGCCCGGCGCGGATTCCCCGGCTCCGCTAACCCAGCCTGGCTCGACTGCCAACCCCCGGCCGTCGGCTCGATGTGACCCGCCCGCTGAACGCAATTCGCCGACGCGGCCGGGGCCGGTGGATTCAGGTAAGCCACCGATTCGTCTCCGCCCGCAAGCGGCGGCTGGCCCGTCGGCTGCCCCTGGCCCGGCAACCACGCCCAATCCTCCGCTCACTCCACCGACTCAACTCCACCCGGCAACTCGGTCCGGCCCAGCGACTCCACTCGGTTCGCCCGGTTCGGCGACTCCGCCCGGCTCGGCGACCTCGCCCGGCTCGGCGACCTCGCCCGGTTCGGCGACCTCGCTCAGCCGCGCGGCAACTTCGCTCAGCCGCGCGGCAACGCGGTCTGGCCTGGCGACCCTGCCTGGCCTGGCGACCCTGCCCGGCCTGGCGACCCCGTCCGGCCCGGCGGCTCCGCTTGATTCGGCGACCTCGCCCGGCTCGGCGACTCCGCTCAGTCGCCCGGCAACGCGGTCTGGCCCGGTGATTCCGCTCGGTTCGCCCAACTCGGCGACTCCGTCCGGCCTGGCGACCCCGCCCGGTCCGGCGACCTCGTTCGACCCGATGACTCCGCTCAACCGCCGGGCGACTCCGTCTGACCCGGCCGCTTCACCAGGCTCGGCAACTCACGAACCATCAGAACTCCGCCCCCCGACCCGGCTCCACCCCGCCAACCCGTCGCCACCGACCACGTCGACGGAACCGGAAACGGGGACAGAGGCGGAAACGGAGACAGAGGCGGAAGATCCGGCCCACCCGCTGGCCAAACTGACCGCCCTCCCCGGCGTCAGCACGGCCAGCACCGTCGCGGCCGAGCGGGCTTCCCGGACTGACTGGGGCCGCGCCGCTGGGCGGATGCTCCCCGTGGCCCCTGCCCTGGCCGATCTCCTTCCCGGCGCTGGGCTGCGCCGCGGAAGCATCGTCGCGGTTCACCAATCCACCTCATTGCTGTTCGCGTTGCTCGCGGAGGCGACCGCCGCCGGGGCTTGGGCCGCGGTGGTCGGGGCGCCGTCGCTGGGGATTGTCGCGGCGGCCGAGCATGGGGTCGTCATTTCGCGGCTCGCGCTGGTCCCGCAGCCGGGAGCCGAATACCAGGCAGTGATGGCCGCGTTGCTCGACGGCGTCGACCTTGTCGTCACCGAGCCTCGTTCGGTGCGGCCGGATGTCGCCCGCCGGCTTGCGGCGAGAGCCCGGAATCGTGGGGCGGTGCTGCTTTCGCTGGGGCACTGGCCTTCCGCCGACGTCGAACTGCATTGCACCCCGGGTGCCTGGACCGGGGTGCTCGAGCACGGTGCCGGGCACCTCCGTTCCCGCCCGGTCGAGGTGCATGCCCGGGGGCGCGGCGCGGCAGCTCGGCCACGGTCGGCCTCCATGCTTCTGCCCGGTCCGGACGGGCGGGTGTCCCGGGCCGAAAAGCTGGCCGCGGCGCGAGAAGAGGCAGTCGGATGACCGGCACGAGTGTCCACAAAGGACAAGAAGATCCACGCCGCCACCCGACGCGGATGCTGGTGCTGTGGTGTCCGGACTGGCCAGCGGTAGCCGCCGTCGCCGCGGCGGGAAGTGTGCTTACCCGGCCGGCCGCGGTGTTCCATGCCAACCGGGTCGTCGCGTGCACCGCGGTCGCGCGGACGCGGAACGTGCGGCGCGGCATGCGTCGGCGGGAAGCGGAATCCCAATGCCCGGACCTGGCGGTGTTCGGCGTCGACGAGGCACGGGACGCGCGGTTGTTCGAGAACGTCGCGGCGGCGGTGGAGGAACTGGTCGTCGGGCTGGAAGTGGTGCGGCCTGGGCTGCTCGCGGTTCCGGTCGCGGGTGCGGCCGGATACTTCGGCGGCGAACCGCAGCTCGCGGAGAAACTGGTGGACCAGGTGGCCGCGGCGGCTGGGGTGGAATGCCAGGTCGGTGTGTCGGAAGGGTTGTTCGCGGCGACCTTGGCCGCGCGACAGGGGGTGCTGGTCGAGCCTGGGCGTGCTGCCGAATTTCTCGCGCCCTTGCCGGTGACCGAGCTGGACCAGCCGGGTGCTGAGCGAGCGGATCTGGTCGGGTTGCTCGTCCGGCTCGGGTTGCGCACGCTCGGTGCCTTTGCCGAACTCGGCGAGCGGGACGTCGTCGCCCGGTTTGGGCGTACCGGCGTGCTCGCGCATCGGCTGGCGCGCGGATTGTCCGACCGGCCGCCGTTGCGTCGCAGTCCGCCGCCGGAGCTGTCGCTTGCCGAATCGTTCGATCCGGTGCTTGCCCGGGTGGACGTCGCCGCGTTCATGGCTAAGAAACTCGGCGCGCGGTTCCACGCCGCGCTCGCTGATCGCGGGCTCGCTTGCACTCGATTGGGTATATACGCGACCACCGAGAACGGCGAGCAGCTCGGTCGCGTCTGGCGATGTGCGGAACCACTGACGCCGCAAGGAGTCGCGGACCGGGTCCGGTGGCAGTTCGAGGGCTGGCTCAAGGCCGCGCCCGGCGAACGGCCCACGGCCGGGGTCGCGCGCTTGCGGCTCGAACCGGAAGAGACTGTCGAAGGGAGGTCATTGCAGCTGGGGCTGTGGCGGGGGAGCGATCCCGGCGCCGGTCCGGGCGAGGACGAGGAATTGGCCGCCGAACGGGCCGGCCGGGCATTCGTGCGGGTGCAAGGCCTGCTGGGGCCGGAGGGCGTGGTCACGCCGCTGCTCGACGGCGGACGCGATCCGGCGAGCCGGGTCCGGCTCATTCCGTGGGGCGATCCGCGGGAACTCGCCGGTCCGCCGGATGCCACGTGGCCTGCCCGGTTGCCGTCGCCATCCCCTGCGACGGTGCTGGAACAGCCGTTGCCGGTCCAGGTCGTCGACGATCAAGGCCGGCCGGTCGGGCTTACCGCGCGCAAACGATTGACCGCGCCACCGCACGGGCTTCGCGTCGCGGGCGGGCCGCCGCGGCCGATCACCGGATGGGCCGGTCCCTGGCCGGTCACGTCGGGCCGCCGTTCGACCGGACCGCAGCAAGCCCGGCTGCAACTGCTGCTCGCCGCGGGGGAGAACGAGGCGCCGGAGGCGGTGCTCGTCCTCTGCTCCGGAACCGAAAATCCACTGTGGACTGTAGAGGGAAGCTACGACTGAGGGAACTGCCCATGCCACGCCCTGGAACCACAAAGCCAGCGAAAGGAAGCTGTCACTGATGGACCACGACCTGCCGGTGCCCCGCATCCCGGTCGAACCGCCGTGCCCGATCGACTCGGTGCCGGTCGCGCTGCTGATCCCGAAACCCCGTCGATCGCCTGAGAACCGGATGGACTGACGATGGGCTGGAACAACCCGCCGGTCCCGTGGAAGGACCTCGCGCGGGCACTGTCGGGCGGAGTGCCGCCCGGCGATCACGGCGACAGTCCCGCGTGGGGCCGCAAACGCGAGGCGTACCGCCGCCCCGCCGACATCCCGCCGCCGCGCAGCGACCTGGAGTCCGAGCCGCGAGTGGCGTACGCGGAACTGCACTGCCACTCCAACTTCAGCTTCCTCGACGGTGCCAGCCACCCCGAGGAACTGGTGGAGGAGGCCGCGCGGTTGCGGCTCGACGCGATCGCGCTCACCGACCACGACGGCATGTACGGTGTGGTCCGATTCGCCGAGGCCGCCAAAGAACTAGGCGTCGCAACGGTTTTCGGCACCGAGCTGAGCTTTGGCCTGTCCGGGCCGCAGAACGGCGTCGCCGACCCCGAAGGCGAACACCTCCTGCTGCTGGCCCGCGGCAGCGAGGGCTACCGCAGCCTGTGCCGCGCGATCACCGCCGGACAGTTGCGCGGCCACGACGACGAAGAAGCACCAGCCCACGACCGCGCGGAAAAAGGCCGCCCAATCTACGATTTGCCTGCCGTTGCGGAGGAAGTCGCGGGGAAGTGCGCCGTGCTTACCGGATGTCGCAAGGGATCCGTGCGTTCGGCACTGGTGCGCGAGGGCCCGGACGCCGCGTTCGCCGAACTGCGCCGGCTGGTCGACCTCTTCGGCCGCACCCAGGTCTACGTCGAACTGATCGACCACGGTCAGCCGCTTGACAGCGTGCACAACGACCTGCTCAACGACATGGCGCGCGAACTCAACCTGCCCACCGTCGCGACCACCGCCGCGCACTACGCCCGTCCGGAACGCGGCCGTCTCGCCGACGCCCTCGCCGCCATCCGCGCCCGGCGCGGCATCGACGATCTCGAAGGCTGGCTGCCCGGCGACGCTACCGCGTTCTTGCGCTCTGGCAACGAAATGGCGGAGATCTTCCAGCGATACCCGGGCGCGGTGCAGCGGTCGGCGTTGCTGGGCATGGAATGTGCCTTCCCGCTTAAACTTCTCGCCCCGGAGCTGCCGCCGTTCGACGTGCCGTCCGGCGAGACAGAGACCACGCATCTGCGAAAACTCGTCAAAAAGGGCTTCGAGAAGCGCTACTTAGGCAAAGACCACGCGGACAAGGCCTGGAAGCAGATCCAGCACGAGATGGAGGTGATCGAGAACCTCGAGTTCCCCGGATACTTCCTGATCGTCTGGGACATCGTGCGGTTTTGCCGGGAGAACGACATCCTGTGCCAGGGAAGGGGTTCCGCGGCCAACTCGGCGGTCTGCTACGCGCTTGAGATCACCAAGGTCGACCCCATCGAGTACCACCTGCTCTTCGAACGGTTCCTCGCTCCCGACCGCGACGGCTACCCGGACATCGACATCGACATCGAGTCCGACCGGCGCGAGGAAGCGATCCAGTACGTCTACGGCAAACACGGCAGGCTCAATGCCGCACAGGTCGCGAACGTGATCACCTACCGCGCCCGCTCCGCGATCCGCGACGCCGCCAGGGCGCTCGGCTACTCACCCGGTCAGCAAGACGCGTGGAGCAAGCAGATCGACCGCTGGGGTGCCTTGCGGAGCACCGAAAAAGACCACGACCACGACATCCCGCGCGACGTCGTGCAGCTTGCCTTCGCGCTCGAAGACTTCCCGCGCCACCTCGGCATCCATTCCGGCGGCATGGTGATGTGCCGCGAACCGGTGAGCCAGGTGTGCCCGGTCGAATGGGCGCGGATGGAAAACCGCAGCGTGCTGCAGTGGGAAAAAGAGGACTGCGCCGCGGCGGGGCTGGTGAAGTTCGACCTGCTCGGGCTCGGCATGCTCTCGGCGCTGCACTACATGCTCGATCTGGTCGAGGAGTACAAGGGCGAGAAGATAGATCTCGCCGAATTGGATCTCTACGACGAGAACATCTACGACATGCTCTGCCGTGCCGACGCGATCGGTGTGTTCCAAGTGGAGAGCCGGGCCCAGCTGGCGACGTTGCCGCGGTTGCGGCCGAGGGAGTTCTACGACCTGGCCGTGGAAGTCGCGCTGATCCGCCCCGGCCCGATCCAAGGCGGTTCGGTGCACCCCTACATCCGCCGCAAACAAGGGCGCGAGAAGTGGGAGTACGACCATCCGCTGCTCGAAAAGGCGCTGGAGAAGACGTTGGGGGTGCCGCTGTTCCAGGAGCAGATGATGCAGATCGCCCTGGACGTCGCGAGTTTCACCCCGGCCGAGGCGGACCAGTTGCGGCACGCGATGGGGTCGAAGCGGTCGCAGCGCAAGATGGAACGGCTGCACAAACGGTTCCTCGACGGGGCCATCGCCAACGGGCTGGACGCTGAGCTGGCGGAGAAGATCTTCCAGAAACTCAAGGCGTTCGCCAACTTCGGCTTCCCGGAAAGCCACGCGCTGAGTTTCGCGCATCTAGTGTTCGCGAGCGCGTATTTCAAGTACTACCATCCGGACGCGTTCTGCGCGGGTCTGCTGCGGGCACAGCCGATGGGGTTCTACTCGCCGCAGTCGCTGGTGGCGGACGCGCGCCGGCACGGGGTCACCACGCTCGGCCCGGACATCAACCTGAGCCTCCCGCACGCGACCCTGGAAGCATTGCCGGGCAACGGAAAACTCCACGCGGTGCGCGGCGGGCTCGGAACCGTCCGGTTGATCGGCGAAACACTGGCCGAGGAGATCGTGGCGGAACGACGGGCGAACGGCCGGTACGAGAGCATGTCCGACCTCGGCAGGCGCGTCCGGCTCACCACGCCGCAGTTGGAAGCGCTGGCCACCGCGGGTGCGTTCAGCGCGTTCGGCTCGGACCGGCGGCAGGCGCTGTGGTCCGCGGGCGCGGTCGCGCAGGACCGGCCGGAGAAACTGCCCGGCACCGGCGTCGGAGTGGACGCGCCGATGCTGCCCGGGATGGACGGGCTCGACGTCGCCGCCGCCGACGTGTGGGCCACCGGGATCTCGCCGGACAGTTACCCGACGGAGTTCATCCGCGACCGGCTCGACGCGCTCGGCGTGCTCACCGCCGACAAGCTGCTGGACCGGTCCGACGGGGAGCGGGTGCTCGTCGGGGGCGCGGTCACGCACCGCCAGCGCCCGGCGACCGCCGGTGGGGTCACGTTCCTGAACCTCGAGGACGAGACCGGCATGGTGAACGTGGTTTGCACGCTGGGGCTGTGGCAACGGTTCCACCGGATCGCGCGGGGCAGCGCGGCGTTGCTGGTGCACGGAGTGCTCGAAAAAGCGGACGGAGTGGCGAGCGTGCGTGCGCAGAAGCTGGAGCCGCTGACGCTGCGGATCCCCACGAGATCACGGGACTTCCGATGACCGGCCGACAGTTCGTGGACACACGCCTTTTCGCGGCTCGCAGCCACCCCGTCGAGGATGCGGTGCCGAGGCTGATGTCATCCTGTCGGGGTGACGGAGACGGGCGAGGACTACACCGAAGCACGACTTTCCGGCCAGTGGTGGGAAAAACGCCAGTTCGTGGGGTGCGACTTCACCGAAGCGGACCTGCGCGACCTGCGTACCCGCGGCTGCACCTTCGACAACTGCGATTTCACCAAGGTCGACCTCGCCGGTTCGCGGCACGACGCGTCCGCGTTCCGTTCGTGCACCTTCGACCGGTCGGTGCTGGCCGACAGCCGATGGTCGTCGTGCTCGCTGCTTGGCTCGTCCTTTGTGGACTGTCGGTACTCCGGGATCGCGCTCACCGAATGCGATCTGTCGCTGGCGTCGTTCGCGCGCGGCCGGTTGCGGAAACTGGACCTGTCGGGTCTGCGGATGCGGGAAGTGAACCTCAACGAGGCGGATCTGACGGATTCCGATCTGCGTGGCACGGATCTGTCCGGGGCCAGGATGATCGGCACGAAGCTTCCCGGGGCCGACCTGCGCGGCGCGGTCGTGGACGCGAACGGGCTGGTGCAGGCGGACTTGCGCGGCGCGTACGTGGACATCGAACTGGCGGTGGCGTTCGCCGCGGCTCATGGCTTGGTCGTCAAGTAGCTCGTCTCTGGGCAGGAAAAGGGGCGAAGCCAGCTGGCCCCGCCCCTTTCCCGCGTCCTCAGTCGATCGGCGGTTCGCCCGGGTCGAGTTCGATCAGGTCGCCCTCGGCGAGCAGCTCCTCGATGCTCGCCGGAAGCAGGTACGCCGACCCGCCGCCGGGCTGGTTGAACCACGGGATCGCCACCCCGGCAAGGGTTTCGAGCGGCCGCTGCACCCGGTAGACGTGGTACGGCCGGTTCACCCACTCCGGCACCAGCGAACGCTCCTCGAACGGGGTGCCCGCCGCGTAGGTCAGGTTGCCGTTCGGGCCGCCGAACCGGTCCAGCTCGCTGCCCGCGGGCAGCTCGCGCAGTTCCTTGCCGCGGAACAGGGTCAGCGGCGGTTCCCCGGACAGCGGCGCGATCGGCCACTGCCCGCTGCCGCCGGTTCCGTTGGCGCGCACCGGTTCCTCGCGCCGCACCGGCGGTTCCCGTCGCGGCGGCGGGCTGACCGGAGGCGCGACCTGGGTGGGCGGCGCGCTGACCGGCGAGGCGATTTGCGTCGGCGGAGCGCTGACCGGCGGTGCCACCTGGGTCGGCGGGCTCACCGGTGCCGCGATCTGCGTCGGCGGGGCTGGCGGCGGCGTTTGCTGTCGAGCCGGCGGTTCGTCGTCGGCCAGCAGCTGATCGGCAGGCGTGAACGCGGTCTGCTCCTGCGGGGGCACGTTCTCGCGTGGGCGCACCGGGAACGAGCCCGTCGCGACCTCCGGCGACAACGTCGCCACCACCGGTGGCTTCGGCGTGTCCGCGACCGGCTCAGCCGGTGCTGGGGCTTCCGTCGCGACGTACCCGTCGGGGTACAGGAGCACCTTGCCGAGCATGAACGCGGCGGCATCCTCCGCGTCGCCGAACACTGCCGGGTTGATCAGCTCGCCGTCGTACCAGCCGACGCGCCAGCCTTCGCCCACCTGCTCGACGCTCCACCCGCGTTCGGTGGGGCCGCCGAGCCGGTACGCGGCGTCGGGCACGTTCAGCTCGTCGAGCTTCGCCTGCAGCTCGGCCAGTTCCGGCTCGGCAGGCTGTTCCCGTCGCGCGACCGGGGCCGCTTCGGCTTGTTCCCGCGCCGCGCGCCGCCCACAGGACGGCGGGGGCACCGGCATCTCCGGCACCGGAAGACCGCCGGGGATCTCGGCCCCCGGCATGATCATCGCGGTGGGCGGACCCGAGTCGTACTCGGGCTCTCGGCGGTTGTCGTCCTCGTAACCGCCGGCGTGCGTGAACAGTTCGGCGCGCTGCTGCTCGTCGTCGTCGCGAGACGGTTCGTTGCCGTGCGTGAAGAGCACCGGCTCGTCTTGGCCGGCGTCGATCGGTTCGTGGACGTCGGTGTGGTCCTCGTCGTCGTCCGGGTGACCCGGACCGGTGCCGTTGCGCCCCGGGACGAGGTCGTGGTGGACGTCCGTGTGGTCCTCGTCGTCGTAATGGCCGTCTTCGTAACGGTCGTACTGCGCGCCGTCGAAGTCCTGCTCGAACGGCGGCTCCGCGGGACGCTCCGGCGCGGTGCCGTGGCGGCCTTCGGCCTCCTTCTCGCGACCCCGGCCACGCACAGCGGCAACGCCGGCCGCGGCCAACCCGCCTGCCGCGGCGATCCCGGCGGCAGCCGCGCCGACGTGACTGCCGTGCTCTTCGGCCTGGCTGTCCGCGGTGGGTTCGCCACCGTCCTCTGTGTTCAGCCGCGCGTCGTCCGCCTGCGCATCCGGCTGGGCCCGCCGACGGCCGCCCTCCTGCTCACTGGGCCGACCGTCCTCCGCACCACGACGGCCCGCGTCCGGCTCGACGTTGTGGCGGTTCGAGGCGACGGGTTCTTCGGCGTCCGCGCCGATGAGCCCGTCCGCACCGATGAGGCCATCCGCGCCGACAAGCCCGTCCTCCGGGACGGCAGGCTGCTCGAACGCGCCGGGAACATTGCTCCCGCGCGGATCGACGCGGTCGTCGTACCCGTGGTCGTCGTAGTCGCTCGCCGCGTCACGGTTGCGGGCGTCGGGGTGCTGCGCTTCGTCGTATCCGTGCCCTTCGTCGTATCCGTGCGGCTCGGCGCGGCCGCTCGGCTCGGCATACCCGTCGCCCTCACGCGATGCGGCGTCGTACCCGCGGGCCTCGTGCGGTGCGGATTCGTCGTACTCGCCGTGCGGCTCGGGTTCGCGGTAGCCGTCGTAATCGTGCTCGGCGTACCCCTCGGCGTGGTCGCGGTCGTCGTAACCGTCGCCGGGCTGGCCGTAGGCGTCGGGTTCGGCGTAACGGGTGGCGTCGTCGGACACTCGCGTGCCGTGCCCGCGCGGGTCCGAACCGCCGTGGGCGGCTGGTCCGGACTCGAAGGAATCATCGGGGGCATCGAGGCCGGATTCGTCTGCTGCGCCGGGGCCTCGGACTGCTCCGGGCTGGCCGGAGCCCTGGGTGCCGAACTCGTTGGCCGAGCCGAAACTGTCGGGCCTGACAGAACCACGGTCGCCGAATTCACCGCCCGGTCCGCCGGTCACGCCAGAGCGGGGATCCTCGAACTCACTGGCACTGGTTGTGCCGGGGCGTGGATCGCCGAACTCGCTGGCGCCGGTTGCGCCGGAGCGTGGATCGCCGAACTCGCTGGCACCGTTTGCACCGGAGCGGGGATCGGCGAATTCGGTGCCCTCCGGCGCGCCGGGCGTGCGGGAGCCGGGGGCGCCGAATCCGCCGGGGCCGTCCGGTCCGTCCGGCCTGCGGGAATCAGGGGTGCCGAATTCACCGGCACCGGCCGCTCCGGGCCTGCGGGGATCGGGGCCGCCGAATTCGTCGGCTGGGCTGAATCCTTCGGGGCTGTCCGGTCGGGGCGCCCGGCCGGGGTCGCGATTGTCGAATTCGTCGGGACCAAGCCGGTCGGAGCCGGGGTCGCCCGGCCTGCCGGAGCGGGGGTCGAAGTCGCTGGTTGGGGCATGGCGGTCGGGGCCGTCAGCCGCGCCGAATTCGTCGAAGCCGTGATCGCCTGCGGCGGCCAGTCCGGCTGCGCCGAGACCGGCCGCACCGAGTCCCGCCGCGCCGAGTGCGGCTGCGCTAGGACCACCGGAGCCGCGGCCGCCAGCGTCGGATCCGCCAGTGCTAGGTCCGCCGGAACCTGGTCCGCCGGAACCTGGTCCGCCGGAGCCGATTCCGTTGGAGCCTGGTCCGTGGGAATCGAAGCCGCCAGCGTTTGCGGTGCCATTGGGAGCGTTAAGGCCGCCGGGCGCACCAGCGCCGACGGGGCCGCCAGCACCGCCCGGGCCAGAGCCGCCCGGACCGCCAGGCCCGCTGGCTCCACCATGAGCCCCAGCCCCGTCGTGGGCCCCGGGCCCGCCGGGTCCGTTGGCACCGTCGTAAGCCCCAGGTCCGCTGGGCCCGCTGGTGCCGTCGTAAGCCCCAGCTCCGCTGGGTCCACTGGCTCCGCCGGGAGCCCCGGGGCCGCCGGGTCCGCTGGTGCCGTCGTAGGTCCCGGCTCCGCCGGGCCCGCTGGTGCCGTCATAAGTCCCAGCTCCGTTGGCCCCGTCGTGAGGTCCGGCTCCGCCGGGGCCGCCAGGTCCACCGGGAGCCCCAGGTCCGCCAGCCAAACCAGGTCCGCCAGCTCCGCCGGGAGCCCCAGCCCCACCCGGCCCGCCAGCCAAGCCAGCTCCGCCAGGAGCACCAGCGCCACCCGGCCCACCCGGTCCGCCAGGAGCCCCGGCACCACCAGCACCCCCGGTCCCGCCGGGAGCGGGTCGCTGCTGCGGAGGCTGGTTCCCCCGCGTCAGATAGGCCGCCGCTCCCTGCAGGGTCAGCTCGTCCACCTGCGGAAGCTGGAACGCGTTGGCCCGGATGTGCTCGATCAGGTCCGCTTCCGGCGAGACGCCGTACGTGCGGAGGTAGAAGTTCACCGCGGCCGGCCAGATCCAGTGGCCGTCGCTGTGGAAGGCGACCGGCACTGTCGCTTCGGGAGTCTGGGCGAGCCGGTCGATGTCGTAGCCGCGGTCCTGGACCACGAGGGGGCGTGGTCGAGGTAGTCCAGCAGCCGGTCCTGCTCGTCGACGTCAAGGTCGGGGCGGTTGATCACCGGCCGGCCGGCCGGGCCGATGGTGTCGAAGATCCGGGCGATGCGGAAGTGCGGTCCGGGCTGTTCGGGGCCGAGGCCGGACATCCGGCGGATCAGCCACTCGGGCACGTTCTCCTCGGTGCGGGGGAACATGCGCAGCTCGTCGGAGTACGCCTGCGGCGGCGGGGCGAGGTGCCACTGCGGCTCGTCCCGGTTGTACTCGAGGTTGTAGCTGGAGGGGTGGTCCAGCTGGTAGCGCGCGTTGAACCAGGTGCCGCGGCCGTCGCGGTACATGCCCGCGCGGAGCCTGCCGAAGAGGGTCGCGATGTCGTGGGTCGCGATCCATTCCTGAGTGGAGCCGTCCTCGAGCACGATCTCGCCGGTCAGCTCGTGGTACCTGCCGACGGCTCGGTACTCCGCGGAGACTTTGCGCCAGTCGCGCGGGGCGGCGCGCAGCAGGGCCAGTCCGATCTGCTTGACCAGAGTGTCCTGCTCCGTCGCGTTCAGCTGCGTCGTCGGTTGTGCCACAGAGAACATTTTGACTGTTCGCGCGCACGAACGCACCCCGCATAGGGCTTTTGCCACCCTCGGGCCGGTCGACGTGCCCGCTGACCTCGGCGGACGCGATATGGCACGGGTCACACGCCAGGGTGGGTGATGCGGTGGAGCCTTCAGCTTAAGACGCCGCACGGCTGATTCGACGTAAGACGCGCGGGCCGATTGGGTGGTGTCGTGGACACACAGAGTGCAGAGCCCACTCCTGCCCGGCAGTCCTCGGCGGCTCTGCGACAATGGCCGCCGTGACGGCGAAGATTCTCGACGGCAAGGCCACGAAGAACGCCATTTTCGCAGAGCTGCGCCCGAGGGTGGCCGCGCTCGCGGAGAAGGGGATCACCCCTGGGCTGGGCACGGTGCTGGTCGGCGACGACCCCGGTTCCCACTCCTACGTGAAGATGAAGCACGCGGACAGCGCGAAGATCGGCATCAACTCGATCCGCCGCGACCTGCCCGCGGACATCTCGCAGGAGAAGCTCGAAGCCGTCATCGACGAGCTGAACGCCGATCCGGCGTGCCACGGTTACCTCGTCCAGTTGCCGCTGCCGAAGCACCTTGACGCGAACCGCGTTCTGGAGCGCATTGACCCGGAGAAGGACGCCGACGGCCTCGCGCCGATCAGCCTCGGCCGGCTTGTGCTCGGCGAACCGGGCGCGCTGCCGTGCACTCCGTACGGGATCATCGAGCTGCTCAAGCGGCACGGCGTCGAGTTGAACGGCGCGCAGGTCACCGTGGTCGGCCGCGGCATCACCGTCGGCCGCACGCTCGGCTTGCTGCTCACCCGCCGCAGCGAGAACTCCACTGTCACGCTTTGCCACACCGGCACTCGCGATCTCGCCGCCGAGGTGCGGCGCGCGGACATCGTGATCGCCGCGGCGGGCGTGCCCGGGATCATCAAGCCGGACATGGTCAAGCCGGGCGCGGCAGTGCTGGACGTCGGCGTTTCGCATGTGGACGGCAAGCTCACCGGCGACGTCGACCCGGCGGTCGCCGAGGTGGCCGGCTGGCTGTCGCCGAACCCCGGCGGCGTCGGCCCGATGACGCGGGCGATGCTGGTGACCAACGTGGTCGAGGCCGCGGAACGCGCGGCCGCCCGCTGATGGCGATGACCGGGCACCGGCAGCGCGGCGACCGTCCCTGGCTCGTCCACGTGCCGTTCGCGGTGATCATGCTGCTGCTGGTCGCGGCCGTGGTGCGAGCGCTGCAGTACCACTGGCGCGAGGGCGCGGCGCTGGTCGGCGTGGCCCTCTTCGTGGCCGGTGTACTGCGTGCGGTGCTGCCGGAGGAACGCGTCGGGCTGCTGGCGATTCGCGGCAAGGCCGTCGACATCCTCACCTACGGCGCGTTGTGCGCCGCAGTGCTCTACATCTCGCTGTCGATCGTCGGCGGCCCGTTCGACGCCTCGTCCTAACGGGACCTCGTCAGGACGCGAGCGCGAGTTCCTTCTCGACTCGCGCCTCGCGCCGGTCCAGCAAGCCGGACACCGCAGCGATCGACACCCCGAGCACGGCCAGCAGCGCGCCGACCCAGTTCGGGGCCAGCAGGCCGAGTCCGCCCGCGATGACCAGGCCGCCGAGGTACGCGCCGATCGAGTTGGCGATGTTGAACGCCGACTGCACCGCGGCCGAGACCAGCGACGGCGTGCCGCCCGCCTTCTCCATGATCCGCGCCTGCATCATCGGGCCGATCATGAAGCCCGCGACCCCCACGAAGAAGATCGTGACCGCCGCGCCGACCTTGCCCTGCGCGGTCACCGTGAAGATCGAGAGCACGGTCGCCAGCGCGAGCAGCGCGACGTACAGGCTTGGCATCAGCGCCTTGTCCGCGAGCCGTCCGCCGAGGTAGTTGCCGATCGTCATGCCGACGCCGGCCAGCGAGAGCAGCACCGTGACGTTGGCGGGCGAATATCCGGCGACATCGGTCAGCATCGGCGCGATGTAGGACATGCAGGCGAACACGCCGCCGAGGCCGAACATCACGATCGCCAGCGCCAGCCAGACTTGCGGACGGCGGAACGCGCCCAGTTCGCCGCGGATCGACGGGTCGGCCGGGCGGCCCTGGTGCGGCACCAGCTTCGCGATCGCCGCGATGGCGAGCAGGCCGATCACCGCGACGACGCCGAACGTCGCGCGCCAGCCGACCTGCTGGCCGAGCAGCGTGCCGAGCGGGACGCCGATGACGTTCGCCAGCGTCAGGCCCATGAACATCATCGAGACGGCCTTCGCGCGCTGGCCCGGCTGCGCGAGGCTGGACGCGACGACCGCGCCCGCCCCGAAGAACGCGCCGTGCGGCAGGCCGGCGAGGAACCGGAACGCGATGCCGAAGTCCTGGTTCGGCGACAGCGCGAACAGCGCGTTGCCGACCGTGAACAGGCCCATCATCGCCAGCAGCATGGTTTTGCGCGGCAGCCGGACGGCCAGCGCGGTGAGCAGCGGCGCGCCGATCACGACGCCGAGGGCGTAGGCGGAGATGAAGTAGCCCGCGGACGGGATGTCGATGTGGAAGTCCGCGGCGGTCAGGGGCAGCACACCCATCATCACGAACTCGGTGGTACCGATGCCGAAGGCACCGACGGCGAGCGCGAGCAACGCGACGGGCACGGCTCTCCCTTCCTGGAGAAATCGTTTTCTCAGCGCCTGGGTCACAGGCTTCTGAAGCGCTTTAGAACGAGGGCAAAAAACTAGACAGCCCCGACGTCGTCGTGCTGTCTCGCTCTAGTTGAACTGATGGAGGGCGGCCTTGTCATCCCGGTATTCGGGTGAGGCCCGCCACGTAGCGCGACGACTCAGCGCGGCGCGGCCAATACGCCGTCGAGCAGGCCGGGGAACAGTGCGTCGAGATCGTTGCGGCGCAACGAGTTGTACCGGGTGGTGCCGACCTGGCGGCCGACGATCACCCCGGCCTGGCGCAGTGTCGCGAGGTGATGGGTGAGTGTGGACTTGGTCACCGGCACCTCGAACCCGCTGCACGAAATTTCCGTTTCGGCGTTCGCCAGCTGCCGGACCATCGCCAGGCGCACCGGGTCCGCCAGCGCGCGGAGCACCGCTTCGACGGTGATCTCGTCCCGATCCGGATAGACGAGCGGCGGCAGGGGCGCGGAAGCGGTCATGGGTTCATAGTACGACGCCTGTCGAAATTGTCGGTGGGTCCGTGTACGGTCTTCATCGAACTACGACGTTCGTCGAACTATCCGTTCAGGTCTCATTGGGGGACATCCATGTCCAGCGTCTCGTCCTCGGCGGCGGCCCGGAACTCGGTGCTCGCGTTCGGGGCATTCGGCGTCGGCACCAGCGGTTACATCGTGGCCGGGCTGTTGCCGGCGCTGACCTCCGAGCTGCACATCTCCGCGACGGCCGCGGCGCAGCTCGTCACCTCGTTCGCCATCGCGTACGCGGTGGGCTCGCCGTTGTTCGCCGCGGCCACTGGCCGATGGGAACGGCGCACGCTGCTGGTCGCCGCGCTCGCGGTGGCCGCGGTCGGGAACATCTTCGCGGCCGTCGCTCCTGGGTATGCCACGCTGCTGATCGCGCGGGTCGTCACGGCGATCGGGGCCGCTGTGTACACCCCGGCCGCCACTGCCGTCGCCGCAGAACTGACCACGCCGGAACGTCGCGGGCGCGCGGTTTCGCTGGTGTTCGGCGGGCTCACCATCGCGCTGATCTTCGGCGTTCCGCTGGGCAGCGTGATCTCGCAGCAGTTCGGCTACGAGGGCGCGTTCCTGTTCGTCGGCATCCTTTCGCTGCTCGGTGCCATCGGGGTGCGGGTCGCGTTGCCGAAGGTCGCGCCGCCGCCGGTGGTGCGGCTCGCCGAGCGGTTCGCGGTCGCGCGGGACAAGCGGGTCGTCGCGCTGCTGGTCACCACCACGCTCGCCTGCCTCGCCGCGTTCATGGTCTACACGCTGGTGTCGCCGGTGCTCACCGCGACGGCCGGGGTTTCCGGCGGGACGATCACCGTGCTGCTGTTCTGCTACGGCATTGGCGGCGCGATCGGCAACTTCGCCGGCGGTCGCGCGGCCGACCGGTGGGGCGCGCGCAAGCCGCTGCTGATCGTGCTCGCCGGGTTCACCGCCGTGATGGTGCTGCTCCCGTTCACCGCGACGACCGTGGTCGGGGCCGGGATCACGTTGTTCGTGTGGGGCTTGGCGAACTGGTCGTTCAGCCCGCCGCTGCAGCACCGGCTGATCGAGCTGTCGCCGGGGCACGCCGGTCTCGCGCTGTCGCTCAACGCGTCGGCGATCTACCTGGGCGTCGGGCTGTCCGGCGTCGTCGGCGGCGCGGTGCTCACCTCGGCCGGGCCGACCGTCCTGCCGGAGGTCGCCGCGATCCTCGCCGCCGCGGCCGCGCTGGTGGTCGTGTTCTTCTGGGGCGCGCGCAAGCGGGCTGAGGTCCGCGAGGAGGTCGCGGTCTGAGAAGCTGCCGCACGTGGCGGAGGTACTGGAGACCGTGTCCGGGCACGGCGGCGAACTGGTGCTGCGGCGGGATGGCACCGAGTTCGAGGTGATCGAAAACGGGATGTTCCTGATGGACACCCGCAATGGCGAGTCGGAGCGGCTGCTCGTAACCGGAGCGGCCGACCGGCTCGCCCCCGGCGCGCGGATGCTGATCGGCGGCCTCGGCGTCGGGTTCTCGCTGCGCGCCGCGCTGGATCACGGCGCGGTCGGTTCCGTGGTGGTCGTGGAACGCGAGCCGGCGGTGATCTCCTGGAACCGCACCGGCCCGCTGCGTGCGGTCCACGGCGGGGCGCTGGAGGATCCGCGGGTGACGGTGGTCGAGGCGGATCTGCTGGACTGGCTTCGGACAACCGGCGAGACGTTCGACGCGCTGTGCCTTGACATCGACAACGGTCCAGAGTGGACGGTCACCGAGGGGAATGCCTCGCTGTACGAGGCTTCCGGGCTGGACGGACTGTCCCGGCTGCTGCGTCCGGGCGGGGTGCTGGCGGTGTGGAGCGCGGGTGCGGCACCGGGGTTCACGGCTCGGTTGCGGGAGCGGTTCGCCGAGGTGGACGTGGTGGAGGTTCCGGTGCCGCGCGGGGAACCGGACGTGGTGTGGTTCGCGCGAGTCAGTTCGCCTTAGCCGCAGCCTTCGCGGCCTTCTTGAACGCGCGCACCTCACCGAGCGTCTTCGCGTCCGTCACATCCGCAATGGACCGACGAGACCCGCGATCTCCGTACGCGCCGGCAGCCTCGCGCCAGCCCTTCGGAGCCACGCCTCGCTGTTTACCCAGCAGTGCCAGGAAGATCTTCGCCTTCTGCTCGCCGAAACCGGGCAGCTCCTTGAGCCGCTTCAGCACCTCCGCGCCGTCCGGCTTGGGGCGGCCGTCGAGCCAGATGCCCTCGGTGCGGCCGTCGTAGTTCTCGATGATGTGCAGCGCGAGCGCGTGCACCCGGCGCGCCATCGAGCCGCCGTAGCGGTGGATCGCGGGCGGCACTACGCACATCTCGACGAACTTGTCGACGTCCGTCGCGGCGATCTTGCGCAGGTCGAAGCCGTCCATCCGGTCGGCGATCTTCCTCGGGCCCGCGAAGGCGTGCTCCATCGGGTACTGCTGGTCCAGGAGCATGCCGGTGAGCAGGGCGAACGGGTCGTCGTTGAGCAGCTTGTCGGCCGCCGGGTCGCCGGTCAGGTGCAGTTCGCGCAGCATGCCGCCATCTTCGCACAAACCGCCCGGTCAGCCGCGTGCGAAGCGGGCCGGGGTGGTGCCGAGGTAGCGGCGGAAGTGCCGGGTCAGGTGTGCCTGGTCGGTGAACCCCGCGGTGGCGGCGACGGCGGCGGGCGGGGTGCCGTCGAGCAGGAGCCGGCGGGCGTGGTCGACGCGGCGGCCGGTGACGTACCGATGCGGCGGAAGTCCGAAGCGGCGGCCGAAAGCGCGGACGAGGTGCACGGGGTGTGCGCCGAGCACCTCGGACGCGTCGGCCAGCGTCAGTGCGCCGGGCAGCCGTTCGTCCAGGAGGTCGCGGAGGTCGTCGGCCAGGCTGCGATCGGGCGGGGTGACGGCCGGGCGGCCGAGGTGGGTGCGCAGCCGCTGCGCGACTAGGGCGAGGCGGCTTTCAGCTTCCAGCGGTTCGGCGAGCGCCTGATGCAGCTGGTGGATTCTGGTGCGCAGCAACGGATCCGGCAGGCTCGGCTGGTCGACGGCGGCTCCGATCAGGTCTTCGCCGAGCACGTCGGCGTCGAGGTAGAGCACGCGCTTGCGGAAACCGTGGCTCGTCGCGGCGCGACCGTCGTGCGCGACGTTCGGCGGCAGCAGCGTGACGGCCGTGCCGAGCGCGCCGTGGTGGTGCCGGTCTAGGTCGTAGCTGATGGCCCCGTCGTCGACGATCAGCAGCGTCCAGGTGTCGTGCGTGTGCGCGGGGTAGGCATGGTCGGTGAACCGGGCGTGGAACGCCTCGGCGATTCCAGGCACCGAAGGTCGCCAGGCCGACACCGTCATGTTCAAAACGTACAAGACCCGCGCACGGCAGCCGGCCGATCCTGTCCCGCATGAACCGATTCGACACGAAGATCGCCGTGCTGCTGCGGGACGATCTGGCCTCGTGGCAACGGCTGAACGTCACGGCGTTCCTGGTGAGCGGCGTGGCCCACACGACACCCGAGCTGCTCGGCGAGCCCTACCGCGACGCCGACGACACCGAGTACCTGCCGATGTTCCGCCAGCCGGTACTCGTCTTCGCGGGCACCGCCGAGACGCTCGCGCTCGCGCACAGCCGGGCCCTGACGCGCGGCCTGCGGTTCTCGATCTTCACCGACGAGCTGTTCCAGACCGGCAATGACGTCGACAATCGCGCTGCGGTGCGTGCGGTGCCGGGGGAGAAACTGGCGTTGGCGGGGATGGCGGTGCACGGGCCGAAGAACGCGGTGGACAAGATCCTCAAGGGCGCTCAGCTGCACGGCTGAATGGGGGATTTTCCGCCGCAGCGCTGGGAATCCTGCCAAGATCGGACGCAACCCAGGGGAGGGAAATCATGCGAAGAATCTTGGCGGTCGTCGCTGCGGCGGGCATCGCGTGCGGGACGGCATCGGCCGCGCACGCCGACCCGGCAGTCGGGTTCGGCTACACCTCGGAAGCTGGCGCGTATCCGTTCGTAGGCAGTGCTTCATGGAGTGCCGACGAGGTCACGGCTTGGGAGTACGGCGACGCGGTGAAGGTAGACGCCGAGACGCCCGACGGCTGGGAGTGGGCCCGGCTGGAACTCAGCGCGCCCGCCGGACAGCAACTGCACGAGGGAACCTACTCGAACGCCGCTGTCCGGCCGCAGAACTCACCGCAGCTCGCGACGCCGGGCTTCATCGCGTTTCGCGGGACGAGGGCGGGCGGCACGGGTGCTTGCACCGCCCCAGACGCGACCGCCGACTTCACTGTGTCCCGCCTGGCCCGCGCGGCCGACGGCACCGTGACCGACCTCGACGTCACCTTCGTCCTGCACTGCTCCGCCGCCGCTACCAGCGGCGAAGCGCACTTCCACCGTTAGGCCTCCGCGAACACCGCGAAAACCTGCCGCACCCGGTCACCCTGATCGAGCGTCACGTGCTGTGCCGTCGCTGAGCTGAACCCGGCGTCGGTGGCCAGCGCGGCGGCTTCGTCCAGGGTGCCCGGGACGCGCAGGTCACGCGGGATCACCTCGGCGAACTTGCCCGTCGGCTTGAAGCGCTCCGACGACACCATGCTGAACGCCAGCTTGCCGCCCGGCCGCAGCACCCGCCGCCAGTCGGCCAGCGCGCGCGGGCCCAGGAAGTGCAGCGCCGACGCGCACACCACCGCGTCCGCCTCGCCATCGCCCAGCGGCAGCGGTACCGCGGATCCGACGTGCCACGAGATCCGTCCGTCCGGGTCGCGTTCGGCGGCCTTGGCCCGGGCGATCTCGATCATCGCGGGGGAGAGGTCGATGGCGAACACCGCGGCCGGGTCAAGGCGCAGTGCGGCGAACGCTGCCGCGCCGGTGCCGGCGGCGACGTCGACCAGCAGCTTCGGATTCGGGGCAAGGCCGCCGATCAGCTGCTCGGCCACGTACGGGTGGAAGGTGTCCTCGTCGTATCCCGCCGCGTCGGCGTCGAAAAGTGTGCTCACCTGGTCACCGTAGTGCGCTTGACCAGTGATTATCCCGGCAAGCGGCGACGGCCGGCGAAACCGAGATCGGCCCGGTGGTACCAGGACAGCTCACGGTCGCCCTCGAGCCAGCACAACAGGACGTCGTCGCCGTCGAGCGAGGCCGGGAAGTCCACCAGCAGCGGGGCGAACCCCTTTAGCTCGGCCCCGGTCGCCTGGATCGCGGTCATCAGGTCGTCGAGCCGGGCCTGCGCCGCCTTCCACTCGGGCAGGCCGCCGAGACTGGTGTCCCGTCCGCCGGGACGCAGGGACGCGGCGAGTTCGGCGGCATCGGCGCGGACCCGGATCAGCTCGGCGAGCACGGGAAGCAACCGGGCGAGTTCGGTGCGGGCCTCGGCTACGGTGAACAATCCCATCTGCAAATAGTCTCACCGGGCCCGCGCCGTCCCGAAGCTACCTGCGCCGTCGCGCCAGCCGCACCGCCAGACCCGTGCCGAGCAGCAGAAACCCGGTGCCGAGGAGCGCGCCGGAGGACATCCATCCGGCTACGCCCACGGTCATCTGGCCGCGCGGCAGCAAGTCGAGCAGATCGAACGCCGAGCGCGGCGAAACCAGCGTGATCACGCCAGGAACCAGGCCCCACACCAGCCCGCCGACCGCCGGTCCCATTCCCGACCACGCGCCGAGCACGGCGACCCCGAACAGGAGCACCGCGCCGGTCACGGTCAAGGTGACGCCGAGGGCGTCCCCGTGTTCGGCGAACGAAGCCGCGACCTGCCGCTGGTGGAGGTAGCTGCCGTAGGCCAGCAGCCCGAGCGCGACCGGGGTGACGACCAGTCCGCACAGCCCGCTGAGCACGCGTGCCACGGCCCGGCTGCCCGCCGGTGCGGCGATCGGGCCGCCCGCCGGGGGATAAACGGAGTACGGCTCGGGGTATGACATGGCGGGACCTCCCAGTGCGGTGCTTGCCGTGTTGGGACGGTCGTCCCGGGTGGATGGTTCCGCATCCGTGCCCGGTCGGCATGCCCGGTCAAGGGTGGTAGAGACTTGATTCCGACCACTTCTGGAACCATCCAGCTCTGTTTAGCAGTACGCTTGTACCGCTATCGGAGAGCGAAGAAGAGAACGCGAAGATCCGCGGAAGGAGCACCGCTGCTCATGGCCAAGATCAAGGTCCAGGGCACCGTTGTCGAACTCGACGGCGACGAGATGACCCGCATCATCTGGCAGTTCATCAAGGACAAGCTGATCCACCCGTACCTGGACGTCAACCTGGACTATTACGACCTGGGCATCGAGGAGCGGGACCGCACCGACGACCAGATCACGGTCGACGCGGCCAACGCCATCAAGCAGCACGGCGTCGGCGTCAAGTGCGCCACCATTACTCCCGACGAGGCGCGCGTCGAGGAGTTCGGCCTCAAGAAGATGTGGGTGTCGCCCAACGGCACCATCCGCAACATCCTCGGCGGCGTGATCTTCCGCGAGCCGATCGTGATGCGGAACGTCCCCCGTCTGGTACCGGGCTGGACCAAGCCGATCATCATCGGCCGCCACGCGCACGGCGACCAGTACAAGGCCACCAACTTCAAGGTCCCCGGCCCGGGCACCCTGACGATGACCTACACCCCCGAAGACGGCTCCGAGCCGATGGAGTTCCAGGTCGCGAACTTCCCCGAGGGCGGCGGCGTCGCGATGGGGATGTACAACTACCGCAAGTCGATCGAGGACTTCGCGCGCGCGTCGCTGCAGTACGGCCTCGACCGCGAGTACCCGGTCTACCTGTCGACCAAGAACACCATCCTCAAGGCCTACGACGGCATGTTCAAGGACGTGTTCCAGGAGATCTTCGAGGCCGAGTTCAAGGCCGACTTCGACGCCAAGGGCATCACCTACGAGCACCGGCTGATCGACGACATGGTCGCCGCGTCGCTCAAGTGGGAGGGCGGCTACGTCTGGGCGTGCAAGAACTACGACGGCGACGTCCAGTCCGACACTGTCGCGCAGGGCTTCGGTTCGCTCGGCCTGATGACCTCGGTGCTGCGCACGCCGGACGGCAAGACGGTCGAGGCCGAGGCCGCGCACGGCACGGTCACCCGGCACTACCGCCAGCACCAGCAGGGCAAGCCGACCTCCACGAACCCGATCGCGTCGATCTACGCGTGGACCCGGGGCCTGGAGCACCGCGGCAAGCTGGACGGCAACTCGGAGCTGATCGGCTTCGCGAACAAGCTGGAGCAGGTCGTCGTCGACACCGTCGAGGGCGGCAAGATGACCAAGGACCTCGCGCTGCTGGTCGGCAAGGACCAGGAATGGCAGACGACCGAGGACTTCCTCGCGACGCTGGACGAGAACCTGGCCAAGAAGATCGCGCAGGGCTGATCTTTCTTTAGCCGTTTTTGGGAGAAGGGCACCTCAGAGGAGTCTTCTGAGGTGCCCTTCTCTTTTTTGTCACTCTTCGTGTTCTGCCGGTGACAGGATTGGCACCTCCGGGTGGAATGGGCGCGAGAACCTGTCCGGGCGTCGCGGGGATGCCTACTCTGGACGAGGGGTTTTTTGCGACTGAGGAGCGGCCGTGATTCTGGGTTTGCCCAAGAAGACACTGATTATTATCGGGGTCATCGCGGCGGTCGTGGTCATCTACGCGTTCGGCCAGAAAGGCCAGGCCGACGCGCAGGGATCCCCGACCGGCTGCAAGGTCTCGGTGACCGCCGACGTGCTCAACGCGCGGGAAACCGCCGCGGGGAACGGGAAAGTCATCGGGAAGTACTTGCGCGGCGCGGAATTCGACGCACAACCCGTGGTGCAGAACGGGTTCCGGAAGATCGCCGACGGCAAGTGGGTCGCGGACAGCTTCGTGACGCCGGTTTCCGGGGCCAAGTGCTGAGTCCGGTTGGCGCCTGGCTGGGGCGTTGAGCGCCGGGTGTTGACGCTGGTCTCAGTGGAGTGGGTTGCTGCGCTTGGTTCGTTGCGTTGCACCGGTGCTGGTGCCCGGTCGGGTTGCTGAGCGTCTGATGTTGGCGCTGATTTGCGCGAAGTGCGTTGCTGCGCTTGAGTTTGCGTCGTTGCTGGGGCTTGTGCGTTGCGTTGGTGCCTCGCGGGGGTCCTGAGTGTCTGGTGCGGTGACGCTGGTCTGTGTGCAGTGGCTTGTCGTGCTGGGGTGTTGAGCGGCTGGTCCGCGCGGAGTGGGTAGCCGTGCTTGGGTTCGCGTGGGGCCGTTGCGTCGCGTGGTTCGCCTGGGGCTGGACGGTTGCTGAGCCTGGTTCTGCGGCGCGTTTGGTCGGTGCGCACCGGCCGTTCTTGTTCGCGGTTCGTCTCATGCAGTGGGACGGCTTCGGTTGTCCAACCGGGATTGCCGCCGGTCGGTTGAGTTGATGCGTCCGTACGGCGCGGGACGTTTGCGATTGTCGGATGCCTTTACCGAGCCTGCGGGGTGCTTTTGTATCGCGCGTGGTCGTTGAACGCGTTTGTTTTACGGCGCGCGCGATTATGCGTGATTCAGCATGAGACCTTCTTCCGCGGCAACCACTTCTCCGGCGAACTCGGCGCGGGCTTCGGCTACGGAAACCGTTCGGTCGGAGCCCGGCCAGAAATGGGTGAGCAGCAGCGTTCGCACGTTCGCCGCGGTGGCGAGTTGGCCTGCTTCGGCCGCGGTCATCAGGTAGCGGGGGCCTTCCGGCGGTGCGCCTTGGAGGGTGGCTTCGCAGATCAGGACGTCGGCGTCGCGGGCCAAGTCGGTCAGCTGCGG
The DNA here is from genome assembly GCF_045278895.1 of Amycolatopsis sp. WGS_07. Classification (NCBI taxonomy): domain Bacteria; kingdom Bacillati; phylum Actinomycetota; class Actinomycetes; order Pseudonocardiales; family Pseudonocardiaceae; genus Amycolatopsis; species Amycolatopsis sp. WGS_07. The sequence goes on from NZ_CP136053.1 coordinate 3,753,566, forward strand.
GGCGGGGCCGGTGTCACCGGTATAGGCGAGGGTGTAGCCGGGTGTGGTGAGCCGGATTCCGTAATTCGGTACGTGGTGCGGCAGGAGTGCCGTGGTGAGGTGGAAGGGGCCGAGGTGGGTTTCGGGGCCTAGGTCGTGGAGGTCGAAGTTTTCGGCGGGGGACGGGTTCGGCTCCATCGCGGCTAGCCGGCGGACGGTGCCGGGGGTGCAGTGCATCGGGAGCTTGCGGTCGGTCGTGTAGTAGCGGGCCCGGCCGAGTGCGCTGACGTCGGCGATGTGGTCGGGATGCTCGTGCGTCACGACGATCGCGTCGAGCCGGTCGGCGGGGACGTGCCGGAAGAGCTGCGGGGCGGCTCCGTAGCCGAGGTCGAGGGCCAGGTGGAAATCCTCGTGGGACAGCAGGAATCCAGCACAGGCGCGGCCGGGTTCCGGCCAGGCGCCACAGCTGCCGAGGACAGTCAGACGGGGCATGTCGAGCATTCTGGACCGGGCCTGACCTGCCTTGCCCGGAAAATTGTCAGACCCGGCGGGTAGCGTGCGCGGGGTGCTGATCGTCTCCACTGTCAACGTCAATGGCCTTCGGGCTGCCGTCAAGAAGGGCTTCGTCGAGTGGCTGGCCGCCACTGAGGCGGATGTCGTCGCGTGCCAGGAAGTGCGGGCTGAGGCCGCGCAGCTGCCTGCGTCCGTCGTCGCACCGGAGGGGTGGTTCGCCGCGCACGCGCCTTCGGTCGCGAAGGGGCGAAACGGGGTCTCGCTGTACAGCCGCGTCGAGCCGGACGAGGTGCGGACCGGGTTCGGCGAGCCCGAGTTCGAGGACAGCGGGCGGTACTTGGAAATGCACCTGCCCGGAGTGGTGGTGGCGAGCCTGTACCTGCCGAGCGGCGACGTCGGCACCGAGCGGCAGGACGAGAAGGAACGGTTCATGGCCGCGTTCCTGCCGTATCTGGTCGAGCTGCGGGCGAAGGCGGCCGCCGAGGGGCGGGAGGTCGTCGTGGTCGGCGACTGGAACATCGCCTACGACACGATCGACCTCAAGAACTGGCGCGGCAACCAGAAGAACTCCGGCTTCCTGCCGGAGGAACGCGAGTGGCTGGGCCGCGTCTACGAGGCGGGTTACGTCGACGTCCAGCGCAGGCTCGACGCCGAGGGTCCTGGCCCGTACACGTGGTGGTCCTATCGGGGCAAGGCGTTCGACAACGACTCGGGCTGGCGCATCGACTGCCAGCTGGCGACGCCCGGGCTCGCGGAGAAGGTGACGTCGGTGGTGGTCGAACGGGCAGAGTCGTACGACCAGCGCTGGTCGGACCACGCGCCGGTCACCGCGAAGTACGACGTGCCGTTCCCGGGCTGAGGTCGGTTGTCCTGCTGGTGACTAGTTGGTGAATAACCTGCGGAGGGTAGTCCGGATCTGTCCTGAGGGGTGAGTCTGTCCGGTTTTGCCGGGGTTGAGGACACTGTGCGTGGTCCCAGCGGCCGCGCACGGCGCTGACCACCGACGACACCGAGACGACAGGGGTGCCCACGGTCACTCCCCGAGTGGGCGCTAGCCTCGGCACCCGAGTTGATCAGATCCGACAGGTCTTGACACGCTCGGTAGTTTTCTCACCAGTAGCACGTCGAGAACTCATCCTTACGGGTGAGACGCTCACTCAGAACAGTCACCTCGCGGGAGGCACTCCGGTGCGCAACCCAGGCCGGTTCGTGACACGGTCCACGCTGGCTTCTGGCCGTCCAGCGTCCCACTCGTCCGTCACCCCATCGGGGGCGGCGCGGACTCCGGTGGACGACGCGGCGCGGGCTTTCGGACGCTGTTCCCTGGCGATCGCGGGCGGGCGGGTCCTGGCGGTGCTGGCGACGATCCTGGTCGGGGCCGCGGGGACGAGCGCGACGGCGTTCGCGGACGACAACGTCGTCCGGGCGGAGACGACCTCGACCGGGTTCGGGATGCTCGGTCCGGTCGGGCTGGTCGCGGTGGGTTTCGGCATCATCGGAATGGCTCTGGGCGTGGTCCGGCAGCGCCGCAAGGCCCGGGCGAAGGCGATCGAGGCGGCGGCTGCCGCCGGTGCGCTGGACGAGGAGCCCACCCGGCCGCTGGAACCGGCTCCGGCCGCGTTGAACTTCCGCCAGTCTTAGAGCCACGCCCGCTCTGGTTGCGCTGGTCCTGGAGCCGCTCGGTTACGAATCGGCCCGGGCCGAGGTGGACTTGCGCTGCTCCTGGAGGCGCTGGGACCTGGCTCGGGTCGCGCCAACCTGCGCCGGTCTCGGAGCAGCCAATCGCCCGGACCCCGCCGCCGAGCAGCCTCGAACCGCCAGCGGCTCCTCCGCGGTGGCAAACCTCCAGCAGAGGCCATCCAGACCCCCGTCCGTCCAGGGTGCGTCGCAACCTCCGGGCCCGCGGTGAGGGCTTCTTCGCTGCCTGGAAGAATCTCGGCGTGTCCGACGAACAGAACGGGCGCCTGCGGGTGCTTTCCGGGATCCAGCCGACTGCCGACTCCTTCCACCTCGGCAACTACCTCGGTGCCCTGCGCCAGTGGGTCCGGCTGCAGGACACCCACGACACCTTCTACTGCGTCGTCGACCTGCACGCGATCACCGTCGAGCAGGACCCCAAGGTGCTGCTGGAGCGGACGCGGCGGTCGGCCGCGCAGTTGCTCGCCATCGGGGTCGACCCGGCGCGCAGTGCGCTCTTCGTGCAGAGCCACGTGCCCGAGCACGCTCAGCTCAGCTGGGTGCTCGAATGCCAGACCGGCTTCGGCGAGGCCGGGCGGATGACGCAGTTCAAGGACAAGGCCGCCAAACAGGGCAGCGACCACGCGAGCGTCGGCCTGTTCACCTACCCGGTGCTGATGGCCGCGGACATCCTGCTCTACCAGACGAACGCGGTGCCGGTCGGCGAGGACCAGCGGCAGCATCTCGAACTGACCCGCAACCTCGCGCAGCGGTTCAACAGCCGCTTCGGCAAGACGTTCGTGATGCCGGAGCCGTTCATCGTCAAGGACACCGCGAAGATCTACGACCTGCAGGAACCGACGGCGAAGATGAGCAAGTCGGCGGCGACCGGCAACGGGCTCATCGAACTGCTCGAGGACCCGAAGCGCTCGGCGAAGAAGATCCGGTCCGCGGTCACCGACACCGGGCGCGAGGTCCGGTTCGACCGCGAGGAGAAGGCCGGCGTCTCGAACCTGCTCACGATCTACTCCGCGCTGACCGAGCGCAGCGTCGCCGACCTCGAAACCGCTTACGAGGGCAAGGGGTACGGCGACCTCAAGAAGGACCTCGCCGAGGTCCTCGTCGACTGGGTCACGCCGCTGCAGGAGAGCGTTCAGTCCTATTTGGACGATGTCGCCGAGCTGGACCGGATCCTCGCCGCGGGTGCGCACCAGGCGCGCGAGGTCGCGTCGGCCACGCTCGCGTCCGTCTACGAGCGGATCGGGTTCCTGCCGGCCGGCTGATCGCGACCGGTAACCGCGCGGGCACGCTCGCGTTGCGGGGGCCGGATGCCGTGGTTAGCGTTTTCCGGTGGCGAAAGAGACCGGTGACAAGGAAAAGCTGCTGCCCCGGCTGCGGCGGAAGTACCCGTGGCTGGATCACCTGATCCGCGCCAACGACTCCTTCAACGAAAACTACGGCAACCATTACGCGGCGGCGATCACGTACTTCAGCGTGCTGTCGGTGTTCCCGATCTTCATGGTGGCGTTCGCGATCGTCGGCATGGTGCTCGGGCACAACGAGGCGGTGATCGCGCAGATCACGCACGGGATCGACAACTCGGTGCCGGAAGGGCTGCGCGGGCTGGTCCAGCAGATCACCGGCGCGGCGCTGAAGTCCGGCAGCGGCATCGGGATTTTCGGGCTGTTGCTGGCGCTGTACTCCGGGATCGGCTGGATGGCCAACCTCCGCGACGCGCTCACCGCGCAGTGGGGCCAGGAGAAGAAGACCGAACCGTTCGTCGGCAAGACGATCAAGGATCTGCTGTCGCTGGTCGGGCTCGGACTGGCGCTGATCGTGTCATTCGCGCTCACCGCGGCGGGCAGCGGGCTCGGCGAACTGCTGCTGAAGCTGGTCGGGCTGGAAGGCCAGGGGTGGGCGAAGTTCCTGCTGCAAGTCGCGACGATCGTGCTCGGCCTGGTCGCCAACACGCTGGTGTTTCTGTGGGTGATCGCCCGGCTGCCGCGGGAGCACGTCGCGCTGCGCAGCGCGGTCAAGGGCGCGATCTTCGCGTCGGTCGGGTTCGTGATCCTGCAGAAGGTCGCGACGATCTATCTGGCGAGCGTCACGAAATCGCCGTCGTTCGCGTTGTTCGGGCCGGTCATCGGGTTGCTGGTGTTCGCGAACCTGGTGTCGCGGTTCCTGCTGATGGTGACGGCGTGGACGGCGACCGCGCAGGAGAACCAGCGACGCGTGGTGCAGCCGCCCGCTCCGGTGCTGCTGCAGCCGCGGGTGACGGTGCAGCACGGGCTGGGGCTCGGCTCCGTGGCGGGTGCGTTCAGCGCTGGTGCGTTGCTGGCCTGGCTAGGCAGGCGGAAGAGCTAAGAACAGTGAGGGCCTCCTTGAGCGGATCAAGGAGGCCCTCACTGTTTACGAAGCGGGGGCTTACGAGCGGGCGTTGCGCTTTCGCTGATAGCCGATGACGAACCCGGCCACGATGATCACCAGCACCACCACGGTCAGGACCCAGCCGGTCGTCCCGAACGGGTCCGGCTGCTGCGCCGACGCGGTCGTCGAACCCGCGGGGGTGACCTCCTTGTCCGACAGCGGCGCGGCATTGGCGGACAGCGGCTGATAGGCGATCTGCCCGACTGGCTGGGCACCGGATTTCTCCAGCGCGAAGCCGTAATCGAGCAGTTTCGCCGCCTGGTCCACCACCTTCGTCGGACGCTGTTCGGCACGCATCATCACGATCGCGAGGCGGTGGCCGTCTCGTTCCGCGCCGCCGACGTAGGTGTGCCGCGCGTCGTCGGTGAAGCCCGTTTTCCCGCCGAGGAAACCGGGGTACACGCCGAGCAGCTTGTTGTCGTTGTACACCGGGATCGGCGGCTTCCCGTCGATCGCCGGGATCGTGTACGCCTTGGTCGCCACCGCCTTGGCGAACTCCGGCTGCTTCATCGCGTAGTGGAAGACCAGGCTCAGGTCGTACGCCGAGGTCGACATCCCCGGCCCGTCGAGGCCGGACGGGGTCGCCGCGCGGGTGTCGGTCGCGCCGATGCGGGCGGCGAGCGCGTTCATCTTGCTGACTGCCGCGTCGACCCCGCCGAGCGCCGTGGCGAAGGCGTGCGCGACGTCGTTGCCCGAGTGCATCAGCAGGCCGTGCAGCAGCTGGTCCACCGTGTAGTGCCCGCCCGCGGTGATGCCGACGCAGGTGCACTCCTGCTCGGCGTCCTCCTTGGTCGGGACGATGATCTGTTCCGGCTTCATCTCGGTGACCACCACGAGCGCCAGCAGCGTCTTGATCAGCGATGCCGGCCGCTCCCGCGCGTGCGGGTCCTTCGCCGCGACGACCGCGCCGGTGTCGAGATCCTGCAGGACCCACGACGCCGACGTGTCGCCAGGAGGCAGCGCGGGCGCGCCCGCCGGGAGGATCGGGCCGCAGCCGCCGAGGCGGTCGCCGCCGACCGGCTGCGCGGGCACCGGAAGCGGCGGCGGGACGGTCTGGCCCGGCTTCGGCTTCTCCGAGGTGTCCACCGGGGCCGGCGGCACGGCGTGCTCGGTGCATTGCTCCGCCTGCGCCGGTAAGGCGAACGCGACGGGAGCGGCGACGGCTACGAGGGCTGCGGCGAGTGGCGCGGCGAATGCTCGCAGCGACCGGGCGAAAGCGGGGTGCACCCACGCAATCTAGCGCCGATGGTCCGGCGGCATACTCGAGACATGCGCATTTCACGAGGTACAGCGATGGCCTTGTTCGCTTTCGGCATCTGGTCCTGGATCATTTGGATCACGTTCGCCAAGAATCTGTGGGCCAGCAACCAGTCCTGGGCGGCCGACGGTTCACCCACTGGGTACTTCATCGTGCACGCGGTGCTCACCGTGGTTTCGTTCGTGCTCGGCACCGCGATCGGGGTGCTCGGCTGGCGCGGCATCCGGGCGACCTCGAAGGACCGCGCGAACACCTGATAAGGGGATGCGTCCTTTGGTCGGTGGCGGAGCGTGTCCGCGCTGCCTTAGTTTCGGGCGACCGACCATGGAGGCTAAATGTCCCGTTTACGTCGATTGCTCATTCCGGTGGCGGTGGCCGGGGTCGCCGCCGGTGCGGTGGCCGTGCCAGCGTCGGCCGCGCCCGCGCCGTCGTGTGACACCACCAGCACTCAATACAGCTACGTCGTGCTTTATCAGCCGGGCGAAAAGCAGCGCGCGGTCGACGCGGAGCTGAACGCCAAATGCGGCAAGCGGATCGCGTACTACCCGGAGATCGGGGTCGCGATCGCCAGCTCGCGCAACGCGGACTTCGCCGACCGGATCGGAGTGAAGCGGGCGTACTCGGGAGGCAAGGACGTGGCCGCGAAGGCCGCCGCCCGGGCCGGGTTGCGCTCGGCGGTCGGAATGCTGGAGCGGACGGAGAGCGTCGCCGCTGGTGACGATTTGTCGACTCAGCAGTGGGACATGCGCGCGATCCACGCGCCGGAAGCGAACAAGGTCAACCCCGGTTCCCGGTCGGTCACCGTCGGCGTGCTGGATTCCGGCATTGACGCCAAACACCCCGCGCTCGCACACGCGGTAGACACGCGATCGTCTACCGGCTGTGTCACCGGCGCGCCGGACGCCTCCGCATGGACACCGACCAACTCCGACCACGGCACGCACGTCGCCGGCACCATCGCGGGCAAGGACGCAGCGCGCGGCTTCACCGGCATCGCGCCGGGCGTGCGGCTGGCGTCGGTGAAGGTGGTGAACGACGACGGCTACATCTTCCCGGAGGCGGCCGTCTGCGGCTTTGTCTGGGCCGCGCAGCACGGTTTCCAGGTGACGAACAACAGCTACTACATCGACCCCGGGATGTTCTACTGCCGCAACGAAGCAGGCGACGCTGCCGCGTACGAGGCCGTACGGCGCGCAGTGACTTACTCGACGCAGCGCGGGACCCTGAACGTCGCTGCGGCGGGTAACTCGGGCTTCGACGTGCGTACGCAGACTGTCGATCCGAACCGTCCGCACAAGATTGACTCCTCGTGCGGCATCCTGCCGAAGGCGATCGACGGCGTGGTGACAGTGTCCTCGGTCGGTTACGCGGGCACGAAGTCGTCGTTCTCGAACTACGGCGCTGTCACGGTCACCGCGCCGGGCGGGGACTTCGCGCAACTGCCGCCGTCTGGACAGGGCGAGGGCTGCACTTTGTCGACGGTCTTCAACGGCGCGTACGGCACTAAGTGCGGCACTTCGATGGCTTCGCCGCACGCGGCTGGGGTTGCGGCTTTGTTGGCTTCTACGCATCGAAACGCGCCGCCGCGGGCTTTGACGGCTTTGCTGACCGCGGAGGCGGATCCGGTGGCTTGCGATGTGTCGGCGTGCGAAGGGCCGAAGCAGAACAACTCGTACTACGGGCACGGCTTGGTGAACGCTCTGGACGCGGTTCACTGACATACGTGCTAGGTCCGTGAAGGACTCCTTGAGGGAATCTAGTTCCCCTATGGAGTCCTTCACGGACCTCCGGGCTGCGTGGGCGTCACGGCGGTTCGCCTAGGCGGACTGGTGGACGGGGACGAGTGCGCGCGGCAGCGTAGGCGGCGCGTAGCTCGTCCAGGACAGCATTCGGCTCGGTGCAGAAGTCTTGACGGCAGCGTTTGGACGACTGCCACCCCTAGCGAGGCGTACCGAGTGTTCCGGCGCAACGTTTGCGCGTAGTCGGCCGAACGGAAGTGGAAGTCCAGAGAGTCGATTTCCCAGGCCAGGCCGACGTCATCCCACCAGAAGTCCGGGCGGCCTGCGTAGCTGCCAGCATGGTCGTACAAGACTTGGTTCTGGTGAGTCGGCGGATTCGGCAGAGTCTTTGACAGTTTCTGGGCTTCTGCTTCGGCAACAGACCTGACATTTGCCCACTCGACGAGGAGCCGCCGAGGAAGTGCTGTGCCGCGTTTGGTTCCGTGGTCGAGTTCTTCCGCGAGTGCTTGCAGGGTGCATCCGCCTCGTTGGACCGCTTCAATCAGGGCATGGCCGATGAGGTTGGCAGTCCGAGTTCTCCGGACGAAGTCGGTCGTGGCCCTGGCCAGCGGCGCAAGCGGGACACCCGCACGCAGCCAAGGCGAAGGCAGCCGTTTTGTGCGTTCGACAGTGACGAAGTCGGAGCTGACCCTTTTCAGATGATGAGGGATCAGTACGTGGATCCTATGCTCGCCCGTGGCGGGAGCGGCTAGACGTAGCCCGTATCGGCGGCATGCTTCTTCGCCGGTGACGACTGCGGCGGGGCCGGCGTAGAGGAGAGCTGCGTGCACGAGCTGGTCCGGCGTTGGATCGTTGTTGTGCAGAAGGATGATTCCTGGCAACAGCCGTTGCCATGGTCCGCCGGGCAGGCATCTTCGATAGATGACCTTGCTGTTCATGTCGAGTGATTCGAGCGTCATCGCTCGGATCACCTGGTGCGTGCTGTGCTGAGAGAGTACGTCCGGTTCCGTTGCCCAGCGGCCTTGTCGCTGCATCTCTGGAATGTTGCCGCATCTCGCGACAGCGGAAGGACGCCCAGCGCTGATCTGTGGACAGCTCGCGAGGTTGTGGATACTCCAGCCAAAAGCCGTGAAGGACTCCTTGCGGGAATTAGATTCCCTCAAGGAGTCCTTCACGGACCGTCAAACGGTCAGAAGGTCAGACGCGCTTGAACAGCAGGGCGCGCTTCACTTCCTGGATCGCCTTGGTCACCTGGATGCCGCGCGGGCAGGCGTCGGTGCAGTTGAACGTCGTGCGGCAGCGCCACACGCCTTCGCCGTCGTTCAGGATGTCCAGCCGTTCCTCGGCGCCCTCGTCGCGGGAGTCGAAGATGAAGCGGTGGGCGTTCACGATCGCCGCCGGGCCGAAGTACGAGCCGTCGTTCCAGTAGACCGGGCAGGACGACGTGCAGCAGGCGCACAGGATGCACTTGGTGGTGTCGTCGAAGCGGTTGCGGTCGGCCTGGGACTGGATCCGCTCGCGGGTCGGCTCGTTGCCGTAGGTGATCAGGTACGGCTTGATCGCCCGGTACGCCTCGAAGAACGGGTCCATGTCGACGTAGAGGTCCTTCAACGTCGTCAGGCCCTTGATCGGGGCGATGGTGATCTCGGTCTTCTTGCCGTTCTTCTCCAGCAGGTCCTTCAGCAGCACCTTGCAGGCCAGCCGGTTGATCCCGTTGATCTGCATCGCGTCCGAACCGCACACGCCGTGCGCGCACGAGCGGCGGAAGGAGAACGTGCCGTCGATGTAGTCCTTGACGTAGAACAGCAGGTTCAGCACGCGGTCGGTCGGCTGCGCCGGGACGTCGTAGGTCTCCCAGTGCGGTTCCTGGTCGGTCTCCGGGTTGAACCGCAGGATCTTCAGCGTGACCTGGATCGGCGTGTGCTCGTCGGACGCCTTGGAGGAAGGCGCTTCAGGGGTGGCCGTCGTCATCAGTACTTCCGCTCCATCGGTTCGTAGCGGGTGAAGGTGACCGGCTTGTAGTCGAGCCGGATGTCGGACGACAGCCCCTCGCCCTGCTTGTAGGCCATGGTGTGCCGCATGAAGTTCGTGTCGTCGCGGTTCGGGTAGTCCTCGCGGGCGTGGCCGCCGCGGGACTCCTTGCGCGCGATCGCGCCGACGACCAGCACCTCGGCCAGCTCCAGCAGGAAGCCGAGTTCGACGGCCTCGAGCAGGTCGGTGTTGTACCGCTTGCCCTTGTCCGCCACGGTGATCCGCTGGTAGCGCTCCTTGAGCGCCTGGATGTCGGTCAGCGCCTGCTTCAGCGTGTCCTCGGTGCGGTACACCGAAGCGTGCGAGTCCATCGTCTGCTGCATTTCCTTGCGGATGTCGGCGACGCGCTCGTCGCCGTGCTCCGACAGCAGCAGCTCCAGCTGGCCCTCGACCAGGGAGGTCGGGTTCTCCGGCAGCTCGACGTGCTCGTGCGCCAGCGCGTACTCCGCGGCGGCGATGCCCGCGCGGCGGCCGAACACGTTGATGTCCAGCAGCGAGTTCGTGCCCAGCCGGTTGGAACCGTGCACGGACACGCACGCGACCTCGCCCGCGGCGTACAGGCCAGGGATGACGTGCTCGTTGTCGCGCAGCGCCTCGCCGTGGATGTTCGTCGGGATGCCGCCCATGACGTAGTGGCACGTCGGGAACACCGGCACCGGCTCCTTGACCGGGTCGACGCCCAGGTAGGTGCGGGAGAACTCGGTGATGTCCGGCAGCTTGGTCTCGAGGACCTCGACCGGAAGGTGGGTCACGTCCAGGACGACGTAGTCCTTGTTCGGCCCGCAGCCGCGGCCCTGCAGCACCTCCTGGACCATCGACCGGGCGACGATGTCGCGCGGCGCGAGGTCCTTGATGGTGGGGGCGTAGCGCTCCATGAACCGCTCGCCGTCGGCGTTGCGGAGGATGCCGCCCTCGCCGCGCACCGCCTCGGAGATCAGGATGCCGAGGCCGGCCAGGCCGGTCGGGTGGAACTGGAAGAACTCCATGTCCTCCAGCGGAAGGCCCTTGCGGAAGATGATGCCGAGGCCGTCGCCGGTGAGGGTGTGCGCGTTCGAGGTGGTCTTGAAGATCTTGCCCGCGCCGCCGGTGGCGAACACGATCGACTTCGCCTGGAACACGTGCAGTTCGCCGGTGGCCAGCTCGTAGGCGACCACGCCGGACGCGACCGGGTTGCCGTCCTCGTCCTCCGACAGCACCAGGTCGAGCACGTAGAACTCGTTGAAGAACTCGGTGCCGTGCTTGACGCAGTTTTGGTACAGCGTCTGGAGAATCATGTGGCCGGTGCGGTCCGCGGCGTAGCAGGCGCGGCGCACCGCGGCCTTGCCGTGGTCGCGGGTGTGCCCGCCGAACCGGCGCTGGTCGATCTTGCCCTCGGGCGTCCGGTTGAACGGGAGGCCCATCTTCTCCAGGTCGAGGACGGCGTCGATGGCCTCTTTGGCCATGATCTCCGCGGCGTCCTGGTCGACCAGGTAGTCACCGCCCTTGACGGTGTCGAAGGTGTGCCATTCCCAGTTGTCTTCTTCGACGTTCGCCAGCGCGGCGCACATGCCGCCCTGTGCCGCGCCGGTGTGGGACCGGGTCGGGTACAGCTTGGTGAGAACCGCGGTGCGGGCGCGCTGACCGGACTCGATGGCCGCGCGCATGCCGGCGCCGCCCGCGCCGACGATCACCACGTCGTACTTGTGGAACTGCATAGGGAAAGACTCCGCTAGCTAGTGGTGGGTGCGCCTTAGGAGGCAGGCATCTCGGGGTCGAACGTGAAGATCACCATCGTGCCGACGGCCAGGATGAGCACCATCGAGACGTAGAGCAGGATCTTCAGCCAGAACCGGGTGGAGTCCTTGCGCGCGTAGTCGTCGATGATGGTGCGCAGGCCGTTGCCGCCGTGGATCTCGGCGAGCCACAGCATCGCCAGGTCCCAGAACTGCCAGAACGGCGAGGCCCAGCGGCCGGCGACGAAGCCCCAGTTGATGCGGTGCACGCCGCCGTCGAGGATGTTCATGATGAACAGGTGGCCCAGCACCAGGATGATCAGCGCGAGCCCGGAGATGCGCATGAACAGCCAGCTGTAAAGCTCGAAGTTGCTGCGCCGGGCGGACGGGCGCCGCGGCGAGCGCGGCTTGTCGAGAATCAGAGCGTCGGCCATGGGATCAGGCACCCCCGAAAAGCGTCTCGACGGTGCGCTTCAGCATGAAGAACGCACCCGGAACCATCACGACCACCCACACGACGCCGATGACCCAGAGCATCGTCTTCTGGTACTTCGGGCCCTTGGCCCAGAAGTCGACCAGCAGGACGCGCAGCCCGTTGAGTGCGTGGAACAGCACCGCGCCGACAAGGCCGACCTCGAGCAGGTTCACGATCGGCGTCTTGTACGTCTCGATGACCTGGTCGTAGGTGTTCGGCGACACGCGCACGAGCGCGGTGTCGAGCACGTGCACGAACAGGAAGAAAAAGGTCAGCACGCCGGTGATGCGGTGCAGCACCCAGGACCACATGCCGGGGTCGCCCCGGTAGAAGGTTCCCTGCCGGCGTGAGGCACCCGCCCGATCGCTAGCTCCTGCCCCGCTTTCGGTGGCAGTGCTCGCCGTGGTGGACATCGGTGAACGGCCTCCAACGTCATGACTGTCGTGCCCGGGTGACCGGTGAGGTCCGCACCCGCGGCCGGGGTCGGTCCACTGGGGACAACTCCGGCGACGGTGCCGAGATCAGGGGCCATCGAGCGTGGATGCATGGATGCTAGACCCGACCCATACGCACGGCTCACCTCCGGGTTCCTCTCTGTGATGGACCAGACACCGGTGACCACGGCAGACCACTCGGACGTGTGGTCTGGAGCACGTCTGAGCTGCGCGTGAAGGACTCCTTCCGGGACTCGGATTCCCGCAAGGGGTCCTTCACGGACGGTTCCCGGGCGAAACGGGGGACACGGTGCGTGATCGCGAGGGGCCGGGCGGGGCTGTTGATCACGGTCGGCGCCGGATTGGTCGCGGATCGAGCCGCCGAGTAAACGTTTGTGTTACGTAGCGTGCCGTTCCTATGGCGGTTACCCGGCGGTTGGGTACGGTCTGGCGGTTGAGCCCGGCGACCGTGACCGGGCCGTTCCTGGATCGTCCGCTGGATCAGCGGGGAGGGAGACACACGTTGCGTCGCATGCGTGGAACCGCGCTGGCCGCCGCGACCATGGCTGGGGTGCTTGCACTGGCCGGGTGCGCGAAGGACACCGGGGGAAGCAAGAACAACGCGTCCGGTTCGGACGGTAATTCGGGCTCGAACTGCATCACCGCCCCGAAGCCGCCCGCCGCTCCGGCGGCCGCCACGAGCAGCAGCGCCGCGTCGGGCAAGGTCGACGGCAGCAAGCTCAAGGTCGGGCTGGCCTTCGACGTCGGCGGCCGTGGCGACGCTTCGTTCAACGACGCCGCCGCCGCGGGTACTGACCAGGCGAAGTCCGAACTCGGCGTGCCGACGGTCAACGAGAGCACCGCGAGCGCGAGCGAGAGCGAAGCCGCCAAGCAGCAGCGGCTCGAGCAGATGGCGCAGCAGGGCTTGAACCCGATCGTCGCGGTCGGTTTCGCCTACGCGCAGTCGGTCAAGGCGGTCGCCGCCAAGTACCCGAACACCAAGTTCGCGATCGTCGACGACGACTCGATCAGCCTGCCGAACGTCACCCCGCTGGTCTTCGCCGAGGAGCAGGGCTCGTTCCTGGCCGGCGTCGCCGCCGCGTACAAGAGCAAGAAGTGCCACGTCGGCTTCGTCGGCGGCGTGAACACCCCGCTGATCCAGAAGTTCGAGGCGGGCTTCCTGCAGGGCGCGAAGGCCGTTTCGAACAAGATCAAGGTCGAGGACGAGTACCTGACGCCTGCCGGCGACTTTTCCGGTTTCCAGGACCCGCCGAAGGGCAACGCGAAGGCCGCGGCGGAGATCTCCCGCGGCGCGGACGTCGTTTACCACGCGGCCGGCGCCTCCGGTAAGGGCGTGTTCGACGCGGCGAAGCAGGGCAACGCGCTGGCCATCGGCGTCGACTCCGACCAGTACAACCAGAAGACTGTCGCCGCCGACAAGGACATCATCATCACCTCGATGATCAAGCGCGTCGACGTCGCGGTCTTCGAGTACCTGAAGGCCGTCGCGAAGGGCGACCTGAGCACGGTGCCGAAGCGCTTCGACCTCAAGTCCGACGGCGTCGGCTACTCCACCTCCGGTGGCAAGGTCGACGACATCAAGGACGTGCTCGACGGGTACAAGGCCCAGATCGTGTCCGGCGCCATCTCGGTTTCGGACAAGCCGGCCAAGTAACGCTCACGACGTGGCAGGGCTCGGAAGGATCTTCCTTCCGGGCCCTCACGCGTTTCGACAGAACGGGATGTCCCCTCCGATGACCGAGATCGAGGCCGAAGCCGTCCCCGACCGGGGCGTGCCGGCCGTCCAGCTGACCGGGATCACCAAGCGGTTCCCCGGCGTGGTCGCGAACTCCGACGTCAACCTCACCGTCGCGGCGGGCGAGGTGCACGCGCTGTGCGGCGAGAACGGCGCGGGCAAGTCGACCCTGATGAAAATCCTGTACGGGATGCAGCAGCCCGACGAGGGTGCCATCGCCATCAACGGCACCGAGGTGAAGCTGCGCAACCCGCAGGACGCCATCCGCGCCGGGATCGGCATGGTGCACCAGCACTTCATGCTCGCCGACAACCTGACCGTCGCGGAAAACGTGTTCCTCGGCGGCGAGGCGCTGCACGGCATCGGCCGCGCGGCGCGGGCGCGGCTGCAGGAGCTGTCGAAGCGGACCGGGCTGCACGCGAAACCGGACACGCTGCTGGAGGAACTCGGCGTCGCCGACCGCCAGCGCGTCGAGATCGTGAAGGTCCTTTACCGCGGCGCGAAAATCATCATCCTCGACGAGCCGACCGCCGTGCTCGTGCCGCAGGAGGTGGACGCGCTGTTCGCCACCGTCCGCGAGATGCAGGCCGACGGCTACACCTTCCTCTTTATCTCGCACAAGCTCGACGAGGTGCGCGCGATCGCCGACACGGTCACCGTGATCCGGCGCGGCACCACGGTCGGCACCGCGGATCCGAAGAAGATCACCAGCCGCGAGCTGGCCGAGATGATGGTCGGGTCGGAGCTGCCGAGCCCGGAGACGCGCGAGTCGACGGTGACCGACCGCGAGGTCCTGCAGGTGCGCGAGCTGCGGCTGTCCGCCGAAGGTTCCGAGCGCAACGTGCTCGACCACATCTCCTTCACCGTGCACGCGGGCGAGGTGCTCGGCATCGCGGGCGTCGAGGGCAACGGCCAGACCGAGCTGGTCGAGACGATCATGGGGATGCGCAAGGCGAGCGGCGGCCACATCGAGCTGACTCCGCCGGACGGCGAGACGCACGACCTGGTCAAGCTGGGCACGCTCGCCCGGCGCGAGGCGGGCATCGGGTACATCGCCGAGGACCGCACGCGGCACAGCCTGCTGCTCACGCAACCGTTGTGGGTCAACCGGATTCTCGGGTACCAGACGCGCGAGCCGGTGTCCGGCGGGCAGCTGCTCAACATCGCGGGCGCGCGCGAGGACACCGAGCGGATCGTGCGCGAGTACGACGTCCGCACGCCCGGGATCGACGTTCCGGCCGCCGCGCTTTCCGGCGGTAATCAGCAGAAGCTGATCGTCGGCCGCGAGCTGTCCGGGAACCCGGTGCTGCTGATCGCTTCGCACCCGACGCGCGGTGTCGACGTCGGCGCGCAGGCGCTGATCTGGGAACAGATCAGGCAGGCGCGTGCCGACGGTCTCGCCGTGCTGCTGATTTCCGCGGACCTCGACGAGCTGATCGGGCTGTCCGACACCATTCGCGTGATGCTGCGCGGGCGGCTCGTGAGCGAGGCGAACCCCGCGACCGTCACCCCGCAGGAACTCGGTTCCGCCATGACCGGCGCCGAAGAAGGTGAAAACTCATGAGTTCGTGGCGCACGCGGCTGTTGCCGCCGCTGCTCGCGATCGCGTTCGCAGTGATCCTGTCCGCGATCGCGCTCGTCATCTCCGGCGCCGATCCGCTGCAGGCGTACGGGACGATGATCGGCCAGCTGTTCAAGGGTTCCACCGCGGTCGACACGGTGAACCTCGCGACGGTCTACTACCTGTCCGGCCTCGCCGTGGCCATCGGGTTCCAGATGAACCTGTTCAACATCGGCGTCGAGGGGCAGTACCGGTTCGCCGCGGTGGTCGCCGCGATCATCGGCGGCGCGCTGCAGCTGCCGCCGGTCCTGCACACCATCGTGATCCTGCTGGTGGCCATCGTTTCCGGTGCGCTGTACGCGACGATCCCGGCGGTGCTGAAGGTGACCCGCGGCGTCAGCGAGGTCATCTCGACGATCATGCTGAACTCTATCGTCGCCGGCATCATCGCGTTCCTCATCAACGCCGACCAGTTCGGCGTGCAGACCGGCAACAACATCGGGACCAGGGTGATCGCGCCGTCCGGCCGGATCCCGGGCATCCCGATCGGGTCGGGCACGCTGTTCGGGTTCGTGTTCATCGCGATCGTGATCGGCGGCGCGTACTGGTTCATGCTGAACCGCACCAGGTTCGGCTTCGAGCTGAAGGCCAGCGGCGAGTCCGCGACGGCCGCCGCGGCCGGTGGCGTGAGCGCGAAGAAGATGACGCTCATCGCGATGCTGCTGTCCGGTGCGGTAGCCGGGCTGGTCGCCATGCCGGAACTGCTCGGCCGCGACTACTCCTACGGCATCACCGCGACCCAGATGTACGGCTTCACCGGCATCGCGGTCGCGCTGCTCGGCCGTAACCACCCCGGCGGCATCGCGTTCGGCGCGCTGCTGTGGGCGTTCCTGGACACCTCGGCGGTGTCGCTGGAGCAGATCAACGTGTCCAAGGAAATCGCGACGATCATGCAGGGCATCATCGTGCTCTCGGTCGTCGTGGCGTACGAGATCGTGCGCCGGGCCGACCTCGCCGCTGAACAGCGAAGGGTCGGCAGGGCGCTCGCCGGCAACGGCCGCAAGGGCGCCTCGGTCGCGGAAGGCGGTGCGGTGTGACCACCACGACGGAGTTCTCCCGGCCGGGACCGGAGTCCGGGACGCCGATGCCGGTCAAGCGCAAGCGGCAGCGGATCCCCGGCTGGCTGCGCGGCGTGATCTGGGCCGTGGTCGCGATCGCGGTCATGTCCACCGCGTCGTACGCCACCGGCGTTTCGGCGCTGACGTCGAGCAACACCGCGTCGACCGCGCTGCGGCTGGCGCTGCCGATCCTGTTGTGTGCGCTGGGCGGGCTGTGGGCCGAGCGCGTGGGCGTGATCAACATCGGCCTCGAAGGCATGATGATCCTCGGCACCTGGGGCGCGGCCTGGGGTGCGTATTACGGCGGCGCGTGGGTCGGCCTGCTGGCCGCGATCGCGTTCGGCGCGCTGGGCGGGCTGCTGCACGCGGTGGCGACGGTGACGTTCAACGTCAACCACATCGTCTCCGGTGTCGCGATCAACCTGTTGGGCCTCGGTGTCGCGAAGTATCTGGCGAACCTGATTTTCGAGCCGCTGTCGGGGAACCCGCGTCAGTCGCCGCCGGTGCCGAAGTTCGACACGTACTCGGCGGCCGGACTGTCGGACTGGCTGGGTTCGCTGGAGGACCAGCAGCGCGTCGGGCTCTCGGACGTCGCGGGCATTCTGCGCGGGCTGGTGACCGGGGTTGCGCCGCTGACCATGATCGCGATCGTGCTGATCCCGGTGAGCTACTGGGTTCTGTGGCGCACTCGGTTCGGCCTGCGGCTGCGTTCGTGCGGCGAGAACCCGGTCGCGGCCGAGTCGCTCGGGGTGAATGTTTATCGCTACAAGTACGTCGGCGTGCTGATCTCCGGTGGTTTCGCCGGCATGGGTGGTGCCTCGCTGGTGCTGCTCAAGGGCGGTGCGGATTACCTGGAGAACCAGACCAACGGCCGCGGGTACATCGGTCTGGCCGCGATGATTTTCGGCAACTGGCGGCCGGGCGGGCTGCTCGGCGGTGCCGCGCTGTTCGGGTACTCCGACGGTCTGCAGCTCGCCGGTGGCGGCGACGCGGTGCTGGCGTTGCTGTACGGCGCGGTGATTCTGCTGGCGATCATCGTGATCGTGCAGCTGATCCGGAAGCGCTGGATCGCGGCCGCGCTCGGCGTGGTCGGCGCTGGCATTCTGTACGCGATCTACTGGACCAACGACACGCTGCCGAGCGACTTGATCCCGTACACCGCGCACTTCGTGACGCTGATCGTGCTAGCCGTTGCGTCGCAACGACTTCGGCCGCCCAAGGCGGATGGTGCGCAGTATCGGCGAGGTGAGGGCGACTGATGTCCGAAGTGGACTGGGAAGCTTTGCGCGCGGCGGCGGTTTCGGCCGCCTCGCACGCTTATGCGCCTTATTCGGGATTGCACGTCGGCGTCGCGGCCATTGTGGACGATGGTCGCCAGGTGACCGGGTGCAATGTCGAAAACGCTTCGTACGGCTTGGGTTTGTGCGCTGAGTGCACAATGGCCGGTCAATTGCGACTGTCCGGCGGCGGCCGTTTGGTCGCGGTGGCTTGCCGCAGCGGTGCGGGCGAGCTGTTGATGCCTTGTGGACGGTGCCGGCAGATTCTGTTCGAGCTTGGCGGTTCTTCTTGCCTGGTCGACACTCCGCGCGGGGTGCTGCCGATGTCGGAGGTGCTGCCGGACGCGTTCGGTCCGGAGGATTTGCCGTGACTTTCGCTGCGGTAGACGTCATTCGGGCCAAGCGCGACGGTGGACGGCTGAGCGACGAGCAGATCGACTGGGTCGTTGACGCGTACACCCGCGGGGCGGTCGCGGAAGAGCAGATGGCCGCGCTGGCCATGGCGATTTTCTTGCGTGGCATGGACGACGGCGAGATCGCGCGCTGGACCGGCGCGATGATCGACTCGGGTTCGCGGCTGTCGCTGGACGTCGCGCGCCCGACCGTGGACAAGCATTCGACCGGCGGGGTCGGCGACAAGATCACCTTGCCGCTGGCTCCGCTCGTCGCCGCGTGCGGGGCCGCGGTGCCGCAGCTGTCCGGTCGCGGGCTCGGCCACACCGGCGGGACGCTGGACAAACTGGAGTCGATCCCCGGCTGGCGCGCGGCTTTGTCGTTGGACGAGATCGCGGCGCAACTGAATTCGGTGGGCGCGGTGGTCTGCGCGGCGACCGAGGGATTGGCTCCGGCGGACAAGAAGCTTTACGCACTGCGGGATGTCACGTCGACGGTCGAGTCGGTGCCGTTGATCGCCAGCTCGATCATGAGCAAGAAGATCGCCGAAGGCGCTTCGGGGCTGGTGCTGGACGTTAAGGCTGGTTCCGGGGCGTTCATGAAGACCGTGCCGGACGCGCAGCGCCTGGCGCGCACTCTCGTGGACATCGGCACGGCGCACGGGGTCGCTTGCACGGCGTTGATCACCGACATGAGCACGCCGCTCGGGCGGGCGGTCGGGAACGCGGTGGAGGTCGCCGAGGCGGTCGAGGTCCTTCGCGGCGGCGGCCCGGCTGACGTGGTTTCACTGACGGTGGCGCTGGCTCGGGAAATGCTTGCTCTGGCGGGTATTTCCGCTGACCCGGCCGCGGTGCTGGCGTCTGGTGAGGCTTACGAGGTGTGGGCTCGGATGATCTCGGCGCAGGGTGGGGATCCTTCGGCGCCGTTGCCGCGTCCGGCTTCGGTGCACGTCGTCCCGGCACCTGCTTCGGGGGTGCTGACTTCGCTGGACGCCTACGCGGTGGGCGTCGCGGCTTGGCGGCTCGGGGCTGGTCGGGCGCGGAAGGAAGATCCGGTGCAGGCCGCGGCTGGGGTGTTGTGCCTCGCGAAGCCTGGGGACGCGGTGGTGGCGGGGGAGCCGTTGCTGGAGCTGCACACGGATACCCCGGAGGCGATCCCGGCGGCTCTCGCTGCGTTGGAGGGCGGGTTCTCGGTGGGTTCTTCGGGGGCGGATCTTTCGCGGGAGATTGTGCTGGACACCGTTCGGCCCTGACGTCGGCCTTCGCTGACCGGACTTGCTTTCCGGGCCAGGTTGTCCACACCTCGTCTTAGTTGTGGAGCAGTCGTCCTCGGCACGCTCGACGCGCCGGTTTCGCCGGGTGGCGCCGGTAGACTGGGCATGGGCCGCCCCCCGTGGAGGGTGGGGGTGGGCTCGGCCCGGTTGGTGACTTTGAAACGACGAAGCCCCCGTCCAGATCCTGGACGGGGGCTTCGGTCTATTCAGCTTCAGTCAGACGACTCGTCCGCGTCGCTGCCGGCCTTCGCCTTCGCGTCGGCGGCCTTCGGGGACCGGCCGTTGCGGGAGCTGCGGCGGGGCTGGCGCGGGGCGGGCGGCGGCGGGGCGATCTGCTGTACCGCCGGGCCTCCGCCGAGCATCAGTTCCGCGAAGGTCGCCATCGCTTCGTCCAGCTGGCCGCCGATGCGGCGGACGGATTCGTCGTTGCTGCGGCGCACCAGCGAGTCGACCGAGTCGGTGTCCGGCTGCTTCGACAGCGTGCCCTCGACCTTCGACAGGCCGCTGCGCAGCGAGCCGTCCAGGTCGCCGATGCGGCCGGTGACGTCGTCCTCGACCTTGTCGATGCGGCCGGACAGGTCGTCGAGACGCTGGGTGATCGTTTCGAGCTTCGTGCCCACCGCGTCGAGCCGGGCGGCCGGGTCGATCATCTCGCCGGTGTCGGACACGGCGCTCTTCAGCGCGTCGGTCGCGGTGGTGATCCGCTCCTTCGTCGCGCGGTCCAGTTCGTCGACGCGGGAGCGCAGTTCCTGGTCCGTGGTCTCGATCCGCTCGCGCAGCGAGGTCTCGGCCATCTCGATCCGGTCACGGATCGGGCCCTGGGTGGCCTGCGGCAGCGATTCGAGCTTCGCGTCCTGCTTGTCCAGGTGCCCGCCCAGCTCGTCGAGGCGGCGGTGGATGTTCTGCAGCTTGTCCTCGAGCCCGTCCATCCGGCCGGCGACGCCCTCGAACCGGGCCGCCACGCCGTCGAGGCGTCCGTCCAGCTGGGCGAAGGGCTTCGCCAGCTTGTCGACGATGCTCTCCACCGCGTGCGTGAGCGCGGCGATCGCGTTGTCCTGCGACTCCAGCCGCGTCATCGCCTCGTCGAGGCGTTCCGCCAGCACCCCGACCTCGGTCCGGTCCGGCAGTTCCGACAGCCGCTTGCGCACCGCGCCCAGGGAGTCCACCGGCGCGAGGCGGGCGTAGATGTCGTCGAGCGCGTCGAAGATCTGCTGCTGCTCGCTCTCACGAACCTCGGCCGCGCGCACCAGCATGTTGCGCATCCGGTCGAACGACGGAGCGGCAATGTGGTTGTCAGTGGTCACTGCGGTGTCCTTCGTCGGCGGGGAAAAATGGAAGGGACTGACCCGAGCTTATCGATGAAGAAAATTGCTGTGCGTATGGCCCCCGGGGAACGCGGATAACGGCCGTGCCACCCGGATGGCCGATTCCTTGCGCACAGTGCTGAGCAGAGGGTTGCTCCGGTGCGCTCGGTTACGGCCAGGTAGGGGAATGACAGCGAGGCTACCGTTGGAGGATGTCGGACGTAACCCCGCTCGGCGCGGAGATCCTGCGCCGCGCCCCCAAGGTCCTGCTCCACGATCACCTCGACGGCGGCTTGCGCCCGGCCACGGTCGCCGAACTCGCCGAGGATCTCGGCTACCGGGAACTTCCCGCGACGGATCCGGAGGAACTCGGCCGCTGGTTCCGCGCCGCCGCCGACTCCGGTTCGCTGGTGTCGTACCTCGAAACATTCGCCCATACGTGTGGTGTCATGCAAACGGAGGAAGCCCTGGTCAGGGTTGCCGCCGAAGCGGTCGAAGACCTGGCCGCGGACGGGGTCGTCTACGCCGAGCTGCGGTACGCGCCAGAGCTGTTCGTGGAACGCGGGCTGTCACTCGATGCAGTGGTTGAGGCGGTCCAGGAGGGCTTCGCCGAGGGGATGCGGAGGGTAGCCGCGGGCGGCGGCCGGATCCGGGTGCGGACCCTGCTGTGCGGCATGCGCCAGCACGCCCGCGCGCTCGAGATCGCCGAGCTGGCGGTGCGCTACCGCGACGCCGGGGTGGCCGGATTCGACATCGCCGGACCGGAGGACGGATTCCCGCCCACCCGCAATCTGGACGCATTCGACTATTTGCGCCGGAACAATGCACACTTCACTATTCATGCCGGCGAAGCGTTCGGGCTTCCGTCGATCGGCGAGGCAATCCAGTACTGCGGTGCGGAACGGCTCGGGCACGGCGTTCGGATCATCGACGACATCACCACCGGACCCGACGGAAATGTCCATCTTGGACGGTTGGCCGCCTACGTCCGGGACCGGCGGATCCCGCTGGAAATCTGCCCGTCGTCGAATGTCCAGACCGGCACCGTGCCGTCGCTGGCCGAGCATCCCATCGGGCTGCTCGCCCGGCTGCGCTTCCGGGTCACCGTCAACACCGACAACCGGCTGATGAGCGGCTGCACGATGACCAGTGAATTCGCCGCGCTGGCCGAGACGTTCGGCTTCGGTCTCGACGACTTCCGCTGGTTCACCATCAACGCCATGAAATCCGCGTTCCTCGATTTCGACGAGCGGCTCGAGTTGATCGAGAAGGTCGTCAAGCCCGGGTACGCGGCGCTCGGCTGAATCCCGGCTCCCGGACGCGGCCGCCCGAAAGGCGGTTGCGTTCGTTAGCCATGCCAACTATCGTTCACTATGTAGGAAGTACTTCTCAAATATTGAGACGGTGGACGGAATGGCGCAGGTCGAGACCGGGGAGCAGGTGCGGCAAAAAGGCAGTTCGCGACGGTGGCTGATCCTCGCGCTCGGCCTCGCGGCGCAGACCGCCAGCTGCGCGTTCCTTTACGGGCTGCCGTTTCTCGTGCCCGCCATGCGCGAGGCCGACCATCTGACGCTGGCGCAGGCGGGCACGGTCGTCGCGGCGCCGAGCATCGGGCTGCTGCTCACGCTCATCGCCTGGGGCGCGGCTGCGGACCGTTACGGCGAGCGGCTCATCATGGCGCTCGGCCTGGGCGTCTCGGGGTTACTCCTCGTGTACGCCGCGCTGTGGCACCACCCGGTCGGCCTTCTCTTTGGGGTGTTTCTGGTCGCCGGCGCGTGCACGGCTTCGGTGAACGCGGCGAGCGGCCGGGTCGTGATGGGCTGGTTCGCGAAGTCCGAGCGCGGCGTCGCGATGGGGATCCGGCAGACCGCGCAGCCGCTGGGCGTCGGCGTGGCGGCGCTCGGGCTGCCGCCGCTGGCCGCGCAGTGGGGGTTCCAGGCGGCGATGCTGCTGCCGGCCGTGCTGGCGATCGGCGTGGCGCTGTTGGTCGCGGCGTTCGTCGTGGATCCGCCGCGGCCGCCGCGTGCGGCGAAGGGGAGCGGCCGCCGTCGCCGTATCGCAAGCCGTGGCTGTGGCGCGTGCACGGCGCGAGCGCGCTGTTGGTCGTGCCGCAGTTCGCGGTGTCCGCGTTCGCGCCGGTGTATCTGGTGTCGCAGCATCAGTGGACCGCGGCGCAGGCTGGCGTGTTCGTCGCGGTGGCTCAGGTGCTCGGTGCGCTCGGGCGGCTGGCGTCGGGGTATTGGTCGGACCGGGTCGGCAGCCGGCTGCGGCCGATGCGGCAGCTCGCCGTCGCGAGTGTGGTGGTGATGCTGCTGGTCGCGGTCGGGGACGCGACTTGGCTGTGGCTGGTGTTGGCCGCGCTGGTGCTGGCCGCGGTGATCACGGTGGCGGACAACGGTCTTGGCTTCACCGCGTCGGCCGAGCTGGCGGGCGTCGCGTGGTCGGGACGGGCGATGGGGACGCAGAACACCGCGCAGAACATCGCCGCATCAGCGACACCGCCGTTGCTGGGCTTGGTGATCGGGGACAGCCGATACGCGCTGGCGTATTGCGTGGCGGCGATTTTCCCGCTGCTGGCAATAGGTTTAGTGCCGGTGCGTGCGGAGTCCGAAAAGGACTAAGCGCGCAGGCCGTCGAGGAAGAACGCCAAATGCCGCCGCCAGGTTTCGGGCGGTTCGTGGATCAGCTGCGACATCGCGGAAACCAGCGGGGCGAGATCCTCGGGCTCGAAATCCGCGCGCAGCTGACCGGATTCCTTTGCCCGGTCCAAAACCCGCGCCGCGTGTGCGAACCCGGCGTGGCACGCCTCCAGCACGGCCGGGCTCAAGGGCATCCGTCGGGCGAGTGCGTCATTGAGGCCGTGATCCTTGGCCTGCAAGGCGAACAGCCCGTCGAGGAACCCGGCGAACCCCTGCCACGGGTCCGGTTCCGCTAAGGCCTTGGTCGCCAGCTCGTCCAGCGCGGCGATTTGCGCGGGCAGGATCGCGTCGACGAAGGCTTCTCGGGTCGGGAAGTGCGCGTACAGCGTGCCGATGCTAACCCCGGCGCTGCGGGCGATCTGCTCCAGCGGCGCGTCGAGTCCGTGCTCGCCGAACGCGCGCGTCGCGGCGGCCAGCAGTTTGTCGCGGTTGCGGGCGGCGTCCGCGCGCAACGGCTTCGATCCGGTGGCCATGGGTCCCATCGTACAAGTCGAGGGCACCCTCGGGTTTTGTGGTAGCTTGGCGAACAAAGTCGAGGGCACCCTCGATTTACCTCTGGGGAAGGACGCAAGCCATGACCAGTCGCCCGACCGCTGTCGTATTCGGAGCCGGACCCGGCCTTGGGATGTCGATGGCGCACCGATTCGCCGACGAGGGATACAACGTCGTGCTCGTTTCGCGTACCGCTGAGCGGCACCCGGGCTATCTGGCCGAACTCAAGAACGCCGAAGCATTCGTCGGCGACGTCCGCGACGGAATCGGCGCGACGCTCGACGAAATCGCCGAACGATTCGGGGCCATCGACGTTGCCTACTACGGTCCGGCCGCGATTGAACCGGACAGCTTTCCCACGGACATCACCGAAGCGACCCCCGTCGCCGTCGAGAAGGCGATGAGCTGGGTGTATCCGGCGATCGAGGTGGTCGGCAAGCTGCTGCCGGGAATGCTGGACCGCGGCCGCGGCGGATTCCTGTTCGCCGGCGGGCTCAGCGCGGTGCGGCCGATGCCCGCGCTCGGCGCGCTCGCGGTGTCGTCGGCGGCGCTGCGGAATTACGCGCGGACACTGCACGAGGGGCTGGCCGGGACCGGCGTGTACGCGGGCAGCCTCATCATCGGCGGACTGGTCGAACGCGGCGACATCTACCGGATGGTCGTTGCCCAGCGGGAAAAATACGGCGACGCCGGCGGCCGCACCCTGGATCCGGATGCGATCGCCGACGCCGCCTGGAAGATGTTCTCCGCCGGGGACCCGGCCGAGAGCGTGTTCGACGCCCTCTAAGAGGTTCAGACCACGGTGAGGCGGTTCTCGAAGTCCTCCACCAGCTTGCGCCACGCGCTCTGCTCGGCGTCGAACGGAGCGCTCGGCTCGAGCCGGCTCGGGTCCGGCCGCAGCACGAACGACACCAGCCAGCCGAGGCTTTCGTTGGCCGCCAGCGCGGTTTCGACGGTGTCGTCGCCCGCCCATTCGGCGGCGTCGGTGATCAGCTCGACGGCCAGTTCCAGCTGGGTCGGGTCGATCGACTCCGGGCCCTCGGCGATGTCCTCGTCGAGGCCGGGGAAGACGTAGGTGTTGTCCGGGTCGACCTCGATCTCCAGCTCGCCCTCGGCCGCCTTCTCCCGCACCTCGTCCCAAGTGGACACGCCGGCGAGGTCGGTGTCGGCCAGCTCGTCGCCCGCCTTGATCGCCTTGAGCAGCGCCTTCGGCGAGCTGAACACGTCGATCTCGCCGTCGGTGCCGAGGAACACCGGCTTGTCGTCGAGGTAGCAGCGCAGCGTGTAGTACTCCGCGCCGGAGGTGACGATCTTGACCGGGTCGATGCCGACCTCGCCCCAGAAGCCGACCGGCTGGTCCTCGGCGTCCTCGTCGTCGGCGTCGACCGCTTCGAGGTCCTCCGGCCCGCCGTCCTCTTCGCCGGCTTCCGCCTCGGCGGACTCCTCGTGGAAGGCGGCCAGCTCCTCGGCGGTCTGCTCCAGCACCGCGGCGTCGACGTCCGGCACGGTCACCAGGTTGTCGATCGCGTCGAGCACCGTGTCCCACTTCTCGGAGACGGCCTTCGACAGGTCGTTCCACAGCGCTTCGCCCTCGCGCCCGGTGAACGGTAGCCGTCCCTGCTCCAGCAGCGAGAAGCCCTCGTAGGCGTCGAGCACCTCGTGCACCTCGTCCAGCTCGCACACGTCGGCGAGCGAACGGACGATGCCGACGATCTCGGCCAGCTCGCCGATCGTCCACGAGTCCGGCTCCTCGGCGACCAGCTCGGGCACGCCGACGAGGTCGTAGGAGTGGTCGTCGTCGGGGATCAGCTCGGGCACGTTCAGCGCGGGCACCGCGTCCCACGCCGGGTGGTCGAGCAGGTCGTGCTGCTCGGCCGTGCGCACGAAAGCGGCGAGGTGCGCGGCGTCCGGGAAGGCGTACAGGTCGTCCTCGTCGCCGAGGAACGCTTCCCACTCCTCGCCGTCCTCCCGCCATCGGGGGGCCCAGAGGGTGACCACGTCGCCCTGCGGCAGCCCGAGTTCGATCGGGATGATGTCCTGTGCCATTGCCGAATCCTCCGCGAGTACCGCCCGTGTGCGCGCCCGCCTGTCCGTTCCCCTCCGGCAGCGCGCGGTACCGGAAGCCTACGGGTTAGGGCAAGCACCCGCGATCTCCCCCGCACCCGGAACCGGGGGCGGGATGGCACGATGGGGGCCGCGATGACTCTCACCGACCTCCTGCCAGCGGATCCCGACGCAGATGCCCTGTTCGAAGCCTTCACCGAGTGGACGGCGCAGCGGGGGATCGAGTTGTACCCGGCGCAGGAGGAGGCCGTGATCGAGGTCGTCTCCGGGGCCAACGTGATCCTGTCGACGCCGACCGGCTCCGGCAAGAGCCTCGTGGCGGTCGGCGCGCACTTCACCGCGCTCGCCCACGGCAAACGCAGTTTTTACACCGCGCCGATCAAAGCATTGGTCTCGGAGAAGTTCTTCCAGCTCATCGAGATCTTCGGGGCCGACCAGGTCGGCATGATGACCGGCGATTCGAGCGTCAACGCGGATGCTCCGATCATCTGCTGCACCGCCGAAATTTTGGCGAACATCGCATTGCGCGACGGCGCCGACGCCCCGGTCGGCCAGGTCGTCGCCGACGAGTTCCACTTTTATTCGGAACCGGACCGCGGCTGGGCGTGGCAGGTCCCGCTCATCGAACTGCCGAACGCGCAGTTCGTGCTCATGTCGGCCACGCTCGGCGACGTTTCGTTCTTCGAAAAGGACCTGACCCGGCGGACCGGGCGGCCGACCGCGGTGGTCACCTCGGCGCAGCGGCCGGTGCCGCTCACCTTCCGGTACGCGCTCACGCCGCTGCACGAGACGATGTCGGAGCTGCTCAACGGCGGCCAGGCGCCGGTGTATGTCGTGCATTTCTCGCAGGCCGCGGCCATCGAGCGGGCGCAGACGCTGATGAGCATCAACGTCACGACTCGTGCCGAGAAAGACGCGATCGCCGATCTGCTCGGCGACTTCCGGTTCTCCGCCGGGTTCGGCAAGACGCTCTCGCGGCTCGTGCGGCACGGCATCGGCGTGCACCACGCGGGCATGCTGCCGAAGTACCGCCGCCTGGTCGAAACGCTCGCGCAGTCCGGGCTGCTGAAGGTGATCTGCGGGACGGACACGCTCGGCGTCGGCATCAACGTGCCGATCCGGACGGTGGTGTTCTCGGCGCTCACGAAGTACGACGGCGTGCGGCAGCGGCATTTGAAGGCGCGCGAGTTCCACCAGATCGCCGGACGCGCGGGCCGGGCCGGGTACGACACCGACGGTTACGTGGTGGTGCAGGCTCCGGATCACGTGGTGGAGAACGCCAAGGCGCTGGAGAAGGCGGGCGACGACCCGAAGAAGAAAAAGAAGATCGTCCGGAAGAAAGCGCCGGAGGGTTTCGTCAACTGGACCGAGAGCACGTTCGACCGGCTGATCGCGGCCGATCCGGAACCGCTCACGTCCAGCTTCCAGGTCAGCCACTCGATGCTGCTGAACGTGATCTCGCGGCCGGGCAACGCCTTCGACGCGATGCGGCATCTGCTGGAGGACAACCATTCGGACCGTCCGACGCAGCGGAAGCTGATTCTCCGGGCGATCGAGATCTACCGTTCGCTGCTCGCCGCCGGTGTGGTGGAACGACTGTCCGAACCGGACGACGAGGGGCGTATCGTCCGCCTGACCGTGGACCTGCAGTTCGATTTCGCGTTGAACCAGCCGCTTTCGCCGTTCGCGTTGGCCGCGATCGAACTGCTGGACATGGAGTCGCCCTCGTACGCGCTGGACGTCGTGTCCATTGTGGAATCCACTGTGGACAACCCGAGGCCGGTGCTTTCGCAGCAGCAGTTCAAGGCGCGCGGGGAAGCCGTGCAGGCGATGAAGGCCGACGGCATCGAATACGACGAGCGGATGGAACTGCTCGAATCCGTCACGTATCCGAAGCCGTTGGAGGAACTGCTCAACGCGGCTTACCAGTCGTATCGCGCCGGGCATCCGTGGGTGGCGGATTACGAGCTGTCGCCGAAGTCCGTGGTGCGCGATATGTACGAGCGCGCGATGAACTTCGTGGAATACGTGGGGTTTTATCAGCTCGCCCGGTCCGAGGGCCTGGTGCTGCGCTACCTCGCCGACACCTACGACGCGTTGCGGCACACGGTGCCGGACGAGGCGAAGACCGAATCGCTGCAGGACCTCATCGAATGGCTCGGCGAATTGGTGCGCCAGGTCGACTCGAGCCTGCTGGACGAATGGGAAGCGCTGCGGCATCCGGACGAGGAAGGCCCGGTGTCGCATCGGCCGCCGCCCGAGCCGCCCGCGGTCACGCGCAACGAGCGGGCGTTCAGGGTGCTGGTGCGCAACGAGTTGTTCCGCCGGGTGGAGCTGGCCTCGCGCCGGGCGTACGACGAACTCGGCTCGCTGGACTCCGCCTCCGGCTGGGACGCGGACGCGTGGGAAGACGCGATCGAGGACTACTTCGACGAGCACGATTCGCTCGGGATCGGTCCGGACGCGCGCGGTCCGGCTTTGCTGATGATCGAGCAGGAACCGGACCTGTGGCGGGTCCGGCAGATCTTCGACGACCCCGCGGGCGACCACGACTGGGGGATCAGCGCGGAGGTGGACCTGCGCGCGTCGGACGAGGTGGGCAGCGCCGTGGTCCGGGTCGTGGACGTCAACCAGCTCTGACGACGCGCTTTGGCCGCTGTACGAGCACTACGACGAGCATGAGCAGCGACAACGCGGGCATCGGATAGCCGAGCGCGATCCCGGCCGAGGTGTCGATGATCGGCGCGACGAGCCCAGCGGCGAAGATCCAGACCGGCCCTCCCGGCGGTTTGGCGGCGGCGGACCACGGCGTGCGCGACCACGGTTTGGCGACCGAAATCCAGACCTGGAACGCCAGCCCGCTCGCCATCAGCGCGGTACCCGCGGCCTGCTGCCAGGTCGGGGTGGCGGTCGTCGCGGCCTTGGTGAGCGCGGGGGAGAGCAGGAAGATCCCGGCGTACAGCTGGATGAGCGTCAGGCCGAACTTGACCAGCACCCACCAATACCGGAAGAAACCCCAGGCGGTCGCTCCGGCGAGCAGCAGGCCGGTGAAGGCGGCGGTGTTCGCCATCGGCGCGAGCAGCACGGTGTCGAGGCGTTTGGCCATGGTCATCGCCGGGCCCGCGTTGTCGCCGGGGACCAGGGTTAGCACGAAGAGGGCGAGTGCCTGGCTCATCCACGCGACCGACGAGATTACGTGGAGCCACACCAGTGTCTGCCGCCATCGCGGGGAAACCCGAGTCACTGGGCCAGTTTCCTGGCTTCCGGGGTGGGGGACATCCGGTGAAACCACCCAATTCGACCCTGAGGTCAGCTCAGGTGGGGCGGTTGCCAACGGGTGTAGCGCAGCATCGAGCGGGCCATCACTGACGTGGGCATGGCTCGGAGCGCCAGGTTTCGTACCAGCAGCGAACGCAACAGCCGATGCAGTTCGTACCGTGCGATGCCGACGATCGGTGTTCCGGCGACGTGTTCGAGTTCGGCTCCATCCGTCCAGGCCAGCCAGGTGCCGCGCGGGCTGCGGGTGCTCACCGTGCGCTGGAAGCGGCTGGCGGCGCGGAGTGCGTCGCCAGCGCCCAGCGCGTCCAGGGCCCGAACGCCGTTGGCGGCTAGGGAAATGCCGGAACTCAGCCAGGATAGGGCGATTCAGGCGCTCATGAGCATGGAACGCGCGTCCAAACCGTCGAACCACAGGCCGATTGCCAGTCCGGCGGCGGCTTCGAGCAGGGCGGCTCGTTCCAGTCCGCCCGCGGGCAGTGGAGTGCAGCCCAGGTCGCGGACCAGTTCGGTGGCCACGGCGACCGCCTCTGGGTTGCCGCACAGCGGGACGCCGAGCGGGCGGCCTTCGAACAGCGGCGGGGTCATCCGCCAGACGTCCACGTGGGCGAGGTTGAACGCCTTCACCACCGAAGCGCCCGGGGCGTATCCAGCGATCCGGGCGGCCACCGGTTCGCCGGTCGCGCCGGGGGTGTTGGTGCAGT
This sequence comes from Amycolatopsis sp. WGS_07, assembly GCF_045278895.1. Taxonomy (NCBI): domain Bacteria; kingdom Bacillati; phylum Actinomycetota; class Actinomycetes; order Pseudonocardiales; family Pseudonocardiaceae; genus Amycolatopsis; species Amycolatopsis sp. WGS_07. The sequence goes on from NZ_CP136053.1 coordinate 3,783,728, forward strand.
CGACGAGGACCTTGCCGGCCAGGTCGAGCGGGGTGAGCAGGGCTTCGAGCGCGGTGGTGGGGACAGCCAGCAGGATGGCGTCCGCGCGGGCGGCGGCGTCGGCCCACGGCAGGGCCTCAGCGCCGAGTTCGGCCGCCAGGGCGGCGGCGTGCGCGGGGGAGCGGCCGGACACGGTCAGGTCGTGCCGGGTCCACTGGCTGCCGAGAGCGGACGCCATTCCGCCGGTGCCGAAGAGAGCGATGCGCATGGGAAGGTCTCCTGTCGTCGCGTGGTTGTACGGAAGCGACGTTATGGACCTTGGCAGGAACCGAAAGGTAACCATGGAGTTCATCGCCGACTGCCGCACCCGGCTCGCGTTCGACCTGGTGGCGAACACCTGGCACCCGGTCGTGCTGTGGGCACTGAAGAACGGCCCGCTCCGGCACGGCGAACTGCGCACGCGCATCGGCGGGATCAGCGCGAAGGTGCTCACCGAGGCGGTGCGCAAGCTGGAACGCGACGGGCTCCTCGAGCGCGCGGAGGGGGCGTATCAGCTCACCGAGCTAGGGGTGAGTTTCCTCGGGCCGATCGAGGGGTTCGGGCGCTGGGCGGCGGAGTACGGGGATCGGGTGGTGGCGGCGCAGCTGGCTCACGAAGGCTCCGGCAACGGCCTCGCCCGCGCCAGCTCCAGCAGCGGTACGGCGGCCGCGGCGTCGGTGACCAGCGTCGACACCAGCCCGGACCGCAGCACGGCGTCCACGGCCTCGGCTTTCGGGCGGCTGTAGCCGATCGCGATCACCTCGGGGACCGCCATCAGCTCCTCGTGGCTGATCGCCAGCACGTGGTGCGCCAGCCCGGTGCCGAGCGAATTCCCGTCCGCGTCGAACAGCCGCGCGGCGACTTCGGCGGTCGCGCCCCGCGCGGCGATGGCGGCGCGTTCGGCCTCGTCCAGTGCGTCGTACACAGTGGACTCGCCGGCCTCCCACGAGCCGATGCTGACCACGGCTTTGGTGAGTTTTCCGAACTGTGCGAACGTTTCCGCGATGCCCGGCTGGTGCCGCAGGATCTCGGTGGTCCGCCGGTCGGGCAGGACGAGCGGGCCGAAGATCGGGTACGAATCGCCGCCGGACACCGACGTCACGCGGCTGACCGTCTCCACCGAACGGCCGCGCATGTCCATTCCGGCCTGCACCCCGCACAACTGCACGATCGGGCAGCGCGGCAGGGTCCGGATCGCCTCGGTCATCGCGTTGACCGACCGCGCCCAGGACAGCCCGATGACGTCGTCGATGGTCGCGATCTCCTCCAGCAGCCGGGCGGCCAGCGCGCCGACCTGCTTCCGGACGATCTCGCGCGGTTCCTTCTCCGATGCTCGTTCGAGCACGAGCACGCGGTCCAGCCGGTAGGCGCGGCGGATGTCGTCGGACAGGTCGACGTCGATCGGCGCGGGCAGGTCGAACTCGATCCGCACCAGCCCGCTGTCGCGCGCGGCGTCCAGCATCCGCGCGACCTTGAACCGGCTCATGCCGAACTCGTCGGCGATCTCCAGTTTCGAGGCGCCCTGCAGGTAGAACCGCCTGGCCATGGTCGCCAGCAGCAGCGTCTCGGTCAGCGGCGGTGGCCCCTTTTTCCTGCTCACATGAGCAGGATAGCGCAAAAATGAGCTTTGCCGGTTGACGGATCCGCAGGCAGCGGCCTCTAATGCCTACGCATGTTACCTGCAGCATAAGTGAAAATCGCTCAAATGAGCATCTTGGAAGGTGATGACGCATGCGCGCCGCGATCGTGGACCGGCCCGGGGAGATCCGGGTCGGCGAGGTTCCCGATCCGAAGCCCGGGGAGCGCCAGGTCGTCGTGAAGGTGGGTGCCTGCGGGATCTGCGGCACGGACCTGCACATCGCCGACGGGCATTTCCCGCCGACCCCGTATCCCATCGTTCCCGGGCACGAGTTCTCCGGGGAGATCGTCGAACTCGGCGCGGACGTGCCCGCCGCGTGGAAGGTCGGCGACCGGGTCGCGGTCGACCCGTCGATCTACTGCGGATACTGCACCCCGTGCCGGTCCGGGCACGGCAACCTCTGTGCGAACTGGAACGCCACCGGCGACACGGTCAACGGTGCCTTCGCCGAGTACGTCGCGGTGCCCGCCGACACCTGCCACCAGATGCCGGACTCGATGACCTGGGAACAGGGCGCGCTGGTCGAACCCGTTTCCTGCGCGGTGCACGGGGTGCGCCGGATCGGCGTCGAGGCGGGCGAACGCTTCCTCGTGGTCGGCGCGGGCACGATGGGCCTGATCATGCAGCAGCTCCTGCTGCGTGCGGGCGCGCACGTGACGATGGTCGACCGCAACGCGGCGCGGCTGCCCCGCGCGACCGACCTCGGCGCGGCTGCGGTGGCCTCCGATGTGTCCGAATTGGACGATGAACGCTTTGATGCCGCGGTGGACTGCACCGGCGCGGCACCCGCGATCGAGGCGGCGTTCAACGCGCTTCGCCGCGGCGGCCGGCTGCTGGTGTTCGGCGTCGCTCCGGCCGAAGCACGCGTGGCGCTTTCGCCGTTCCGCATTTACAACGACGAAATCACTATCGTCGGCTCGATGGCCGTGCTGAACAGCTACGGCAATGCGCTCGATCTCGTCGCGAACGGTTACATCGACACCGACGCGCTGATCACCGACACCCTTCCGCTGGAGCAATATCCCGAGGCGCTGGCGAAGATGCGCAGCGGGTCCGGCCTCAAGATCCAGGTGCTCCCCGGAGGTGGTGGCCGTGCGTAAACTCCTGTGCCTCCTTGCCGCGACAGCGTTGTTAGTGACGGGATGCGCTGGAGCCGGGGCGCTCGGCACCGGCGGGCGGACACTGGTCGTCGCGATCGTGTCCAATCCGCAGATGAAGGACGCCATCTCGCTCAAGGGCGAGTTCGAACAGGCCAACCCCGGGATCAAACTGAAGTTCGTGTCCCTGCCGGAAAACGAGGCTCGGGCCAAGATCACCGCGTCCACCGCCACCCAGGGCGGCGAGTTCGACGTGGTGATGATCAGCAATTACGAGGCTCCGCAATGGGCCGCCAACGGCTGGCTGGAAAACCTCGAACCGCACATGAAGGCGACACCTGGGTACGACGAGGGCGACTTCATCCCGAGCATCCGGCAGTCGCTGTCGTATGAGAACCAGATGTACGCGGTGCCGTTCTACGGTGAATCGTCCTTTGTGGTCTATCGCAAGGACCTGTTCCAGAAGGCCGGGCTGAGCATGCCGCCGCACCCGACGTGGCAGCAGATCGCCGATTTCGCCGCGAAACTCGACGACAAGCAGGCTGGTATCTCCGGGATCTGCCTGCGCGGCAAGCCCGGCTGGGGCGAAAGCCTCGCACCGTTCACCACGGTGGCGAACACCTTTGGCGCGCAATGGTTCGACAAGGACTGGAACGCGAAGCTCACCAGCCCGGAGTTCACCAATGCGGCCAACTTCTACGTGAACCTGCTGCGCGATCACGGTGAGGTCGGCGCATCGAGTGCCGGGTTCACCGAATGCGGCACGAAGTACGCGCAGGGCAACGCCGCGATGTGGTACGACGCCACGTCGATGACCGGCACCACGGAAGACCCGAAGACCAGCCACGTCGGCGGCAAGAACGGTTACGTCGCCGCGCCGGTGGAGAAGACGCAGGCGAGCGGCTGGCTCTACACCTGGTCGCTGGGCATTCCGAAGGTCGGCAAGAACAAGGACGACGCCTGGAAGTTCATGGCGTGGATGACGAACAAGGACTACGCGAAGAAGGTCGGCGAGACCTACGGCTGGAACCGGGTGCCGCCGGGCACGCGCAAGTCCACCTATGAAATCCCGCAGTACAAGGAAGCCGCGAAAGCCTACGCACAGCCCACTTTGGACGGTATCGCGGCGGCCAACCAGCAGAAGACCATGGTGAATCCGGTGCCTTACCCCGGCATTCAGTTCGTCGGGATACCGGAGTTCCAGGACCTCGGCACCCGGGTGAGCCAGCAGCTGTCCGCCGCGATCGCCGGTCAGACCTCCGTCGCCGACGCGCTCGCGCAATCGCAGAAATACGCGGAATCCGTCGGAAAGTCCTATCAGGAGGTGCAGAAATGAGCACCCTCTCCGTCCCCGCCGGAACCGCGCCGGCGACCGCACCGCCCGTCGCGAAGAAAGTGACCGGTTCGGCCGGGAAACGGCGGCTGCCGCTGCTGCCCGCGCTGATCTTCGTGATCGCGGTGACGCAGATTCCCTTCCTGCTCACCGTGTTCTACTCGTTCCAGTCGTGGAACCTGGTCCGGCCGGGGTCGCGGCATTTCGTCGGCTTCCGCAACTACGTCGACGTCTTCACCGACACGACGTTCCTCGGCGCGCTGGTGAACACCGTGCTGCTCACCGTGGTTTGCGTGTTCCTCGCACTGCTGCTCGGGCTCGGGCTCGCCGTGTTGCTGGACCGGAAGTTCTTCGGCCGCGGTTTCGTCCGCACGCTGCTGATCACGCCGTTCCTGATCCTCCCGGCGGCCGGCGCGCTGCTGTGGAAGACCACGATGTTCGACCCGACGTTCGGATTGCTGCATTTCGTGTTCGGGACCGACATCGATTGGCTTTCGCAGTTCCCGCTCGCCGCGGTGATGGCGCAGATCGTCTGGCAGTGGACGCCGTTCATGACGCTGCTGATCCTCGCCGGGCTGCAGAGCCAGTCGAAGGAGGTGCTGGAAGCGGCCTCTGTGGACGGTGCGAGCCGCTGGCGCACCTTCGTGTCGATCACGCTGCCGCACCTGTCGCGGTTCCTTCAGCTGGCCACGCTGCTCGGCGCGATCTACATCGTGAACAGCTTCGACGCGATTTTCCTGATGACGCAAGGCGGTCCGGGCACGGCCAGCACGAACCTGCCGTTCTACATTTACCAGCGCGCGTTCGAGGGCTTCGACATCGGCCAATCGTCCGCGATGGGGGTCGTCGTGGTCATCCTGACGATGATCGTCGCGACTTTCGCACTGCGGCTGATGTTCCGCGCGTTCTCCGTGGACGGAGGAGTCAAGTGAGCACCGCAACCGCCACCGCCTCGCCCGCCGCCACCGACACCGCGCCGCCCCCGCAGCGCCGGACTAAACGCCGTTACGGTCCGGGCGCGCTGACCGTCGCCACCTGGATCGTCGCGATCCTGTTCGTTTTCCCGTTGCTGTGGATGATTCTCACCGCGTTCAAACAGGAAAACGACGCTTACACCGATCCGCCGAAGCTGTTCTTCACCCCGACGTTCGACCAGATCTCGAACGTCCTCAACAGCGGCTTCCTGCCGTACCTGGGAAACTCGGCGTTCGTCACCGTGGTTTCGACGCTGCTCGTGCTGCTGCTGGGAATTCCGGCCGCGTACGCGCTGTCGCTGGCTCCGGTGAAGGGCACGAAGAACGCGTTGAGCTTCTTCCTGTCGACCAAAATGCTGCCGATCGTCGCGGCGATCATCCCGCTCTATGTGATCTCGCAGAACACCAATCTGCTGGACACCGTGTGGGCGCTGATCATTCTGTACACCGCGATGAACCTGCCGCTCGCGATCTGGATGATGCGGTCGTTCTTCCTTGAGGTGCCGGGAGAAATGATCGAGGCGGCGCGGATCGACGGAGCGAATCTGCCGACGTTGTTGCGCAAGATCATCATGCCGGTGGTCGCGCCCGGTATCGCCGCGACCGCGCTGATCTGCGTGATCTTCTCGTGGACAGAGTTCTTCTACGCGGTCAACCTCACCGCCGCCCGGGCCGGCACGGTGCCGGTGTTCCTGGTCGGCTTCATCACCAGCGAGGGCCTGTACTGGGCTCAGCTGTCCGCCGCCGCGCTGCTGGCCTCGCTGCCGGTGATGATCGTGGGCTGGATCGCGCAGAACCACCTGGTGCGCGGGCTTTCCATGGGCGCTGTGAAGTAAGGGAGAACGCAGATGTCCGCTGAAGTGATCTACGACAAGGCATCGCGGGTTTATCCCGGCAACCCGGGCGTCCGCGCGGTCGACCAGTTGAGCCTCGAAGTGCCGGACGGCGAATTTCTCGTGCTGGTCGGCCCGTCCGGCTCGGGAAAGTCCACCGCGCTGCGGATGCTCGCCGGACTGGAGGACGTCAACGAGGGTGCCATCCGGATCGGCGACCGCGAGGTGACGGACCTGCCGCCGAAGGACCGTGACATCGCGATGGTGTTCCAGTCCTACGCGCTGTACCCGCACATGACGGTCGCCGACAACATGGGTTTCGCGTTGAAGCTGCGCGGTTTCTCGGCGGCTGACATCAAGAAGCGGGTCGACGAGGCGGCCAAGATGCTCGACCTGACCCGCTTCCTCGACCGCAAGCCGAAGGCGTTGTCCGGCGGGCAGCGGCAGCGCGTGGCGATGGGCCGGGCGATCGTGCGCGAGCCGAGCGTGTTCCTGATGGACGAACCACTGTCCAATCTGGACGCGAAATTGCGGGTCGAAACCCGCGCCAACATCGCGAAACTGCAGCAACGCCTTGGCACGACGACCATCTACGTGACGCACGACCAGGTCGAGGCCATGACGATGGGCGACCGGGTGGCCGTGCTGAAGGACGGCGTGCTGCAGCAATGCGCTTCGCCGCGGTCGCTGTACGAGAAGCCGGAGAACTCGTTCGTGGCCGGGTTCATCGGGTCGCCGGCGATGAACCTGGCGACGCTGCCGCTGTCCGACGGCGGGGTTCAGCTGGGCGATCTGGTGGTGCCGTTGCCCACCGAGGCGCGGACGGCCGCGGCCGGGCTGTCGGAGATCGTGTTCGGCATCCGTCCGGAGTCGCTGCGCCTGGTCGGCGAGGCGGAGGACGGCTTCGAACTGGTGGTGGAGCTGGTCGAGGAACTCGGCGCGGACGCCTACCTGCACGGGAAGGTCGGCGACGACCGGTTCGTGGTCCGGGTGGACGGGCGGACGCCGCCGAGGATCGGCGACAACGTGCGCGTGGCGTTGCGCGGCGAGGGCGAGACGCACGCGTTCGACCCGAAAACGACGTTGCGGCTGGGCTGAACCTAGCTCTCGCGGGGAGGTGCCTCCCCCGCGCGTCCGATCCTTTTCGCCGCGGTTCGGACGACGCTTGACGCATGACCTTGAAGCAAGCAGATCCCCAGGCGCAGCTGCGCACATGGCCCGGTTACGTCGCAGCTGCCTGGGGATTCTTGTTCGCGATCCCCAGCTTCGTCTGGGCGACCGGCACCACGTTCGGCGCGCGGTCGACGGTGTCGCCGTCGCTGGTGAAGCTCGCTGAGGACCGGGTGCCGTGGTTTGTGGCCGTTCTGGTGGTCACCGGTCTGCTGAAACTGTTCGGTGCCGTGATCGGTGTCAGCCTGACTCGGCCGCGCGGCCGGTGGCTCAGCCGGGTGACGGTGTTGTGTGGCGGTGGCGCGGCGATCCTGCTGACCTGGCACGGCGGGCTGTTCGTCGTGCAGGGCGTGCTGGTCAAGACCGGTGCCGTCGCGGTCGACCCGGCGTTGTCCGACCTGGTCGGTTGGTATCTCTACTTGTGGGGACCGTGGTTTATCGCTGGTGGTCTCGCGTTCGCTGGGGCGGTCGGGTTGTACGTCCGGCAGCAACGCACGTTGACGCGCTACGGGGTGGTGGGCGCGCTGGGTGCGTTGGCCCTGTCGGTGGCTGCGCTGGCTACTGGCGTTGGGTGAGCACTCCTGCGAGCACAGTCGCCACCATCTGCCGCACCGCCTCCTCGCTGGGCGCTTCCCCCGTGCGATCGGCGAAGAGCAGGTGCCCAGCCCCGATCAGCGTCGGCGCCAGCGTCTGCACGTCGGCATCCGGCGTGAGCCGCCCGAGTTCTTTCTCCGCCGCAAGGTAATCCGCGAGCACGTGCGCCGCGTCCGTCGCCAGCGGGATCCCCGGGCCCGGCCGTGCCGAGCGGAGGCGGTGCCGGAGTTCGTCGCGGAAGGTGATCAGGGCGACGATCGACACCGCGACCGACGAGAACACCTCGGTGAGCACTTCGGCCACCGTTTCGACCAGGTCGCCGGCTCCGGCGCGCAGGTCGTCCGCGCGGGCTTCGAGCCGGTGGATCCGGTCGAGCACCAGCGCGGCGAGGAACGCGTCGAAATCCTCGAAATGCCGGTGCAGCACGCCCTTCGCGCAATCCGCCTCGGTGGTGACGGCGCGGCTGGTGAGGCCGCTCGGGCCGTCGCGCAGCAAAACCCGTTCCGCGGCGTCGAAAAGCTGAGCGCGAACGTCACGGAGATGGATCCCGGTGGGCAACTCGGCAGTCCCTTCTGGCCATAGTGGGCGCTTGCCCACTATGGTGGGCACATGCCCACTTTACCTCGTCCCGAACCGCATCAGCACCGGACCATGGCCGAGTCGTTCGGCGTCGATCCCGCGCGCTACGACCGGGCTCGCCCGCGTTACCCGGACGAACTGGTCGCCGCGCTCGTCAAGGCGAGCCCGGGGAAGGACTTTCTCGACGTCGGCTGCGGCACTGGCATCGAGGGGCGACAGCTCCAGGACCACGGCGCCGTCGTGCTCGGCGTGGAGCCGGACGCGCGGATGGCGGAGTTCGCCCGGCGCGGTTTCGCCGTCGAGGTCGCGAAATTCGAGGATTGGGACCCAGCCGGACGGACGTTCGACGCGCTCGTGTCCGGGCAGGCGTGGCACTGGGTCGACCCGGTCGCGGGAGCCGCGAAAGCCGCGCGGGTGCTCCGGCCGGGCGGGCGGTTCGCCGCGTTCTGGCACGTCTTCATGCCGCCGGAAGAAATTTCCCAGGCACTGGCGGACGCGCTGCGCCGGGCGATGCCGGACTCGCCGTTCAGCGGCAACTACTTGAAAAGCCCCAGCGCGGACGCCTATCAGCCGATGCTCGACAAGGCCGCGGCTGGCCTGTCCGAAACCGGCGCGTTCGCCGAAGCGGAGAACTGGCGTTATGAATGGACGCAGGACTACACCCGCGACGAGTGGCTGGATCTGCTCGCCACGCAGGGCGGCGTCACGGTGGCGACGCCGGAGCAACGCGACCAGATCCTGGCCGAGGTCGGCGCCGCCATCGACGCTCGCGGCGGCCGCCTGACGACGAACTACTCGACCGCCGCGGTGACCGCCGTCCGTCTGACCTCCTGAAAGCCGGTCCCCGGCACGGCGCCGGGGACCGGTCAGGTCACTCCTCCAGCGAAAGCGCTTGGCTCGGGCAGATGTTCACGGCCTCGCGCGCCTTCTCGACCAGCTCGCCGTCCGGAGTGTCGTTGAGGACGATGACCGTGCCGTCGTCCTCGCTCTGGTCGAACAGCGCGGGCTCGGTGAGCACGCACTGGCCGGCGCCGACGCACTTGCCGGTGTCCGCGATGATCTTCATGATGGCCTCTTCCTGGCTTGTGGTGGGAGCACTCTGATCTCTACCAGGTCACCGGCAACTGGTACAGGCCAAAGATCGTGGCGTCCTCCTTGACCGGGATCTGGTCGACCGGTGCGGCGAGTTTCAGCGTCGGGATGCGGCGGAACAGCGTGTCGAACACGATCTGCAGTTCCATCCGCGCGAGGTTCTGGCCGAGGCACTGGTGCGGCCCGAAACCGAACGCGACGTGGTGGCGCGCGCCGCGTTCGAGGTCGAGCTTTTCCGGGCTCTCGAACACCTCCGGGTCCCAGTTCGCGGCGTAGCCCAGCACGAGCACGCCCTCGCCGGCCTTGATCGTGACGCCGCCGATCTCCACGTCCTCGGTCGCGACGCGGGCGGTTGCGCCTTCGACAATCGTGAAGTAGCGAAGGAGTTCCTCGACCGCGAGGAGCGTCTTGCCGGGGTCGGCCTCGATCGTCGCGCGCTGCCCGGGGTTCTCCAGCAGCCCGATGGTGCCGAGCGAGATCATGTTCGCGGTGGTCTCGTGCCCGGCGACCAGCAGCAGGAACGCCAGGCCGATCATCGCGTCGTGGTCGTAGGTGCCCTCCTCGCGGCGCTTGACGATCTGCCTGCCGAGCAGGTCGTCGGACGGGGCCTTCTCCTTCGACGCGACGAGCCCGCTCAGGTATTCGCGCAGCTCCGCGGAGGCCTGCTTGCGGTCTTCGACGCTGGTGCTGCGCCGGATGAGCGCCATCGTGCGCTCTTGAAAGTAGTCGTGATCGGTGTACGGGACGCCGAGCAGTTCGCAGATCACCAGCGACGGCACCGGCAACGACAGCTTTTCCACCAGGTCAGCCGGTTTCGGCCCGGCGAGCAACTCGTCGATCAGGCCGTCGACGATCTCCTGGATCCGCGGCCGCATCGCCTCGACCCGCTTCACGGTGAACTCGCCGAGCACCTCCCGGCGGGCCTCGCTGTGCTCGGGCGCGTCCATCCCGATCATGGCCTTCTGCTTGGGATTGGTGAGGATCGCGGCCCCGCCCTCGGCCAGGAACGGGAAGTTCGGCAGGAACCGGTCGGAGGAGAACCGCCGGTCGCCGAGGATCTGCCGGGCCTCCTCGTGCCGCGTGGCGACCCACGCCTCGTTGCCGCCGGGAAGCCGCACCCGGGCGAGCGCGCTTTCCTCGCGCATCCGGACGTACTGCTCCGGCTGGGAGAACGGGCAGGTGCGGGCGACCGGCATGTGGAGTTCTTCAGTGGTAGTCATCGTTCCCCCTTCACCAGGTCACCGGGAGGCAGTACAGCCCGAAGACGCCGGAGTCGTGTTTGAACGGCAACTGGTCGACCGGCGCGGCGAGTTTCAGCGTCGGGATGCGGCGGAACAGGGTGTCGAACACGATCTGCAGTTCCATCCGCGCGAGGTTCTGGCCGAGGCACTGGTGCGCGCCGAAGCCGAACGCGACGTGGTGGCGGCCGCCGCGGGTGATGTCGAACCGCTCGGGCTCCGGGAAGACGTCGGCGTCGAAGTTGGCCGCGTAGCTCAGGCCGAGCACGCCTTCGCCGGCCTTGATGGTGACGCCTGCGATGTCGACGTCCTCGAGCGCGACGCGGGTGGTGGCGAACTCCGCGATGGTGAAGTAGCGCAGCAATTCCTCGACGGCGTCGAGGGTTTTGCCCGGGTCCTCCTTGATCGCGGCGAGCGCGTCCGGGTTTTCCAGCAACGCGACGGTGCCGAGCGAAATCATGTTCGCGGTGGTCTCGTGTCCGGCGATGAGCAGCAGGAAGGCCAGCGACACGAGGTCGTTGTGGTCGTAGGTGCCTTCCTCGCGCTTCTTCTCGATCTGGCGGCTGAGCAGATCGTCTGCTGGTGCGGTTTCCTTCGCAGAAACCAAGTCGGACAGGTAGTTCTGCATCGCTTCGACTGACTTGCTGCGTTCTTCGAAGCCGGTTTCGCGGTTGAGGAGCCGCGAGCTGTGCGTCTGGAAGAAGTCGTGGTCGGAGTACGGGACGCCGAGCTGCTCGCAGATCACCAGCGACGGCACCGGCAGCGAAAGCGCGGACACCAGGTCGGCGGGCTTGTCGCCGGCCAGCATCGCGTCGATGTGCTGGTCGACGATCTCCTGGATGCGCGGCTGCAACGCCTTCATCCGCTTGACGGTGAACTCGCCGACGACGCTGCGCCGCGCCGGGCCGTGTTCCGGTGCGTCCATCGCGATCAGCGACGGGCGCAGCCGCGGGCGGCGCTGCTGGCCGTCCTTGAACAGGACCGGGAAGCCGGGGTTGAAGCGATCCGAGCTGAACCGCGGGTCGTTCAGCATCGCCCGGAGGTCCTCGTGCCGGTTCAGCACCCAGGCGCGCTGACCGGTGTGTTCAAGCTCGACGTAGTGCGCGCGAGCGTCGCGGAACCGGTCGTACTCCGGCGGCGGCGCGAACGGGCAGGTCCGCTTCATCGGGAATGCGGCCTGCTCCGGCTGGGTGCGGCTGGGCTGGGCGACTTCGGTCATCTGAACCCCCTGTGGTGGGTTTGCCCCGTTACGGAATGAATGTGGAGGATTACATTCCGGTTCACTGCCCAAGGTACCGAAGTGGAGGATCCTCGTCCACTAGCAACGGGGTGATAATCGCTGTCCCGTCCGCGTCCCGGGCACGTTTGCGCAGCTGGTCCGGCATGCGAGAATTCGCGCGAACCGGAGGAGGGAAGGCCGGGCTATGAGTGCAGACCCCGAGGCGCCGTTGCGGGCGGACGCGCAGCGCAACCGCGACCAGATCATCGCCGCGGCCCGTGTCATCTTCGCCAGCCACGGGCCTGAGGTCCCGATGGAGGAGATCGCGCGCGCGGCAGGCGTCGGCGTCGGCACCCTCTACCGGCGCTTCCCGGACCGCGACGCGCTCATCCGCGCGGTGGCGGTGGACAACTTCGCGGGCGTGCTGCACGACGCCAGGCGGCTGTCGACGGAAGCGTCGTCGGCGTGGGAAGCCTTGGTGCAACTGCTGTACCAAGGGGCGGAACTGCAGCTGTCGATGCAGCTGGCGATGCTTTCGCAGCGGGCGCACGAAATTCTCAAGGACGATCCCGAAGTGGCGCGCCTGCGCGAAGAGGTGCTGCTCGAGGTCGAAGGGCTGGTCGGGCGGGCGCAGGCGGAGGGGACGCTGCGCAAGGACGTCGGCGCGGGTGACGTCGCGGTGTTGTTCGCCCGGCTTATCCGGCAGCTGCCCGCGCATCGGCTGAAGTCGCCGGAGATGGCGACTGCCCGCAACATCGCGATCATGATCGACGGCCTGCGCGCCGGTCCGGCGACCCCGTTGCCGGGGCGGCCGATCGGCAAGGAAGATCTGCTCTGACCCTTTCCTCGGACGCGGCGGGCGATCTTGGGTTGCTCGGGTGGGGGTGATCCCACAACGGGCCATCGCGGTCCGGTCGGGGACGTCTTATCTCGTGAAAGCCGGTGCGGAGCCGCCGGAACCACGAGAGGGGACGAAACATGAAGAACATCCGCCGAATCGCCATCACCGCTGCTGTCGCCGGGGGTGCCGCCGCGATCTTCGCCGGGACGGCCGGTGCCGCGACCGCTGACTCGTCGGCCTCGTCGGCGCTGCCCTGCACGGCGAACCAGTTCAGCACGAAGCTCGTCTACGGCGGGGCCGGAGCGGGCCAGCGCCAGGCCGCGCTGCAGTTCACCGCGAACCCCGGCGAGCGCTGCGTTCTGCCTGGCCGGGCTGACGTCGGCCTCGTCGGCGCGCACAACGTCCTGGTGAACAACGAGGCGCCCGCCGACGCCCCGCCGGTGCTGATCGCGAACGGTTCGTCGGCGTACGTGCCGCTGCACTGGACCGCGATCGGGGCCGACGACGAGCAGCAGACGCCGAACGCGGTGACCGTGACCGCCCCGGCCGCCTCCAACCCGCACGGGGACCCGATCGACCCGAACGTGACGGTGGACTGGGCCTTCGGCGCGGTGGACGCCAGCGCCGACAGCCACACCATCGACGTCGGCGCGCTGACCGGCGGTGCCGCGCCCACGGAGTAAGGGCTCAGCCGGGCGGGGCGGTGCGCGTGAGCGAGTCGAGGACCCGCAGCAGCACCGCCCGCGCGGCCTCGCCCTCGGCCGCGACTGTCCACAGTAGATCCGCGACCTCGTTGTACGGGTCGGCGTCGCTCGCGATGTGCTCGCCCTCCGGGGTTTCGACCATCGCGACGTCGTCGACCACCCAGAAGTCGGCGGTGACCGGGTAGGGCAGGACGACGTCCGCGGGGATGATGCCGAAGCGGATGTTCGGGGTGCCGAGCAGCGCGAGCAGCTTGTGCACCTGGGCGACCATCACCTCGTGCGGCGCGTTCGGATAGCGCAGCGCGGCTTCGGACGTGAGCAGTTCGATGGTCCGGCCGGGTTCGTAGAGGATCTGCTGGCGCTGCATCCGCGCCCGGACCGCCTCGGTGATGTCCTGCCCGCCGCCGTGGATCCGGGCGTGCGCGAGCAGGGTGTGCCGCGCGTACTCCGGGGTTTGCAGTAATCCGGAGACAATCCGGAGATCGACCGCCCGAATCCGCATCGCGCGGGCCTCCCGGGCAATGGATTCCTCTTGCCGGGCCCGGTGTCCGTCGCGGACCTTGTCCTTCCAGCTGGCGTGCGCGTCGCGGACCTCGACCAGTTGCTCCCGCAGCTGCGCGGCGAGTTCCGGCGGCCCGCCGACGGCGGCGATCCAGGTGTCGAGATCGTCGTCGCCGACCGTCTGCCTGCCGTTCTCGATCTTGCTGACCTTGGGCGCGTTCCAGCCGATGGCCTTGGCGAAATCCTTGCCAGTCTCATAGCCTGCGTCGACCCGGAGCCGGCGCAGGCGGTCGCCGAGTTCTGCCCGGCGTTTCTCGAAACTGGTAGGCACTCGACCTCGCTATCGCATGCGGAATTCCTCGAACCCGATGGCATCTTCCCACACCTGGGGTCGAGTTTCGAGAAATCCGGGGCGCCTAGTGGGTCTGGATCGCCGGGATCCCTTGCCTTGCCCGCGCCGGACGCCGGGATCAGGCTTCCGGAGGGAAGAACTTGAGCAGGCCGGCGGGGATTTCGACGGCCGTCTCGGTGTCCGGCAAGCCGCGTTCCCGCAGTTGCCGCAGCGCATGGGCGTCGGTGACCCGGTAGCCCTGGACGACGTAGGTGCCGCGATTGGTGCGGTAAGCGTTGGGGCAGTTGCCGCCGGCACTGGTGGTGCCGAGGAACTCGAGGGCGAGAGCTTCTTCGGGCTGGGCGGGCTGCAGGGTCATGCGGAGTCCTCCTGACGTGCTGACGGCGTCTGTACGGGACACGAGGTGGCGAAATTTCGCCAATAACTCATGTTGGCAGAGAATTTCGCGAAAGCATAGAGCTGTCACGCGAAATGCTTAGTCCCCGTGATGGTCGCTCAGGCAAGTTCGGCGAGCGTCAGCGCCAGCGCCTCGACGAGGTGCGGGCGGGTGCCGGAGTAGACGTTGATCTGCGGTTCGCCGTCGCTGCCCGGACTGACGAAGCTCAGCACCCGGCCGCGCCCGGTGAGGTCGATCGCGGACAGCGGCGTGCTGTGCGTCCGGCTCCCGTCCGGCGCCCGGACGGCGACGTGCATCAGGTGCACCGCGTCGCGCTGGGCCCGCATGAGGTGGCGCAGCTCGTCCGCGCTGGCCGACGAGTCGGCGAGCGGATCGGCGGCGGCGCTGTCGTAGTAGTCCTTGGGCACCTTGATCGGCCGGAGCTTCGCCGGATCGCACCGGGGCAGCAGATCGACCAGCCTGCCGCCGATGTCGCGCGGCGAAACGGGTTCGAGCTGAACCGAACGGTTGTCCGTCACGAGCCGCACGGCCTCCCGCCCGGCGGCCGCGACGAGAATCGCCCCATTGTCCCCGCGGCGATTGCCGAAATCGCTCCAGGAGTACACCTCGCGCCGGGCCTCGGCGAGCAATTCGAGAGTGTCGCGCAGCCGAGGACTGGGCGCGCCGCTCGCCGCGAGCCCGAACCGCGCCAGCAGCCCGTACGACTGGACCCGCAGCTTCTCGGCGAACTCGTCGGTCATGAACATCGGCGCGTGCTCGACCACGACGGGCGGATCGCCGAGTTTCTCGTGATTCCACACGGCGAGGAAAACCAACCGCGGCATCCGGACCGGTCTCTCGAGGATGGGCATGGCCGCGGCCCCTTAGCCGCCGATGGTCGGTGGTGTCGGCGGCAGGCCGGTGCGCGGATCCACGACGCGCTCGCCGTCCTCGTCGGTGAGAGCGAAGGCGGAGTCGTTGTCCAGGCCGTACTTGCGGTGGTGGTCTTTGGCCTCGTCGTCTTTGCCGCGGGTCGGGGTGACCCCGCCTACGCCGGGTGCGCCTCGGGAGCCGGGGGTGCCGCGTGCTGGATTGGTTGCTGTGGGCGCTCTTTCGCCGGTTCCGGGGCGGGGTGGGCCGCCCGTTCGGCCGCGGGTTTCGCCTTGGGGATTCTTGCCCGCGCGGCTGTCTTCACCGCCTCGGGGCTCGCCTGTTCTGCCGCTGATGGAGCCGGTTTTTCTTCCCTGCTCGGGAATTCCGCCGACGAACCCCGGTGGCCATGAGGTGCTGCCGGTGTGGGGTGCTGCGGTGGCTGGGCCCCAGCCTCCGGTCTTCGCCGGATCCGGCAACGGCGTCGCTCCGGAGGTTGTCGTCTGCTCACCGGGTGGCGGTGTCCGTCCGGAAGTCGTTGTCTGCTCGCCGGTTCTCGGTGCCGTGGTCGGCCCGGATGCGTCTGGCCCCCGGGTTGCGGGCGATTCGGGGGCGCCGGCGGGATTGTGCGCCGCGGATGGCCCGCTCCCCGAGGGCGGGCGGCCCGGAGGCTCCGGAGAATGCGCCCCCGGTCTTCGCGGCGGCGGGCCGGGAGCGATCGTGCTGCCCGGCCCGCCGAAATTGTCGAGCCGGCCGTAGTCGGTTTGGAGCTGCTGGCTGCCGGTGCGAGCGTGCTGGACGTAGGCCTGATACCGGTCGACGTTGTGCTGGGCCACCGCGTTGTAGTGGTTGATCTCCCGCTCCGCGTCGGTGTCCCACGGGGTAATCCGGTCGACGAAGGTCCGCTGCGGTGGCTTGTCCGGCATCGGCTGCAGGGAGGTTTTCATGGCATCGAAGCCGTGCGCGACGTCGGATAGATTCGCCCCGTTGGTGGTGTAGATCGCCGCGGATACCGAGGTGATTTCCGCCAAGGCCCGAATCCGCGTCTGCGCGGCGTCCGCGGCCCGGCCGGTCCAGGCGGATTCCAGTCCGGTGCTCATCCGGGAGACCAGATCGCTCGCCTCGTGGTGCTGACTGCTGAGCTGGGCGGCCTGGCTGGCCCCCTCGTGCCAGACGGACGTGCCCGGCCCGGAGAGCACCTTCTGGGCCAGTTCGGGCGCGGGCATCGCCTCGGCGCCGGTGTCGGCTTGCAGCGCGACGGAATAGAACTTGCCGAGATCGTCGATGTGCTCGCCGACCCAGTGGCCGACGTCCTCGACAATCTCGAAGAATCCCATCACGAACCCGCCCGTTGTCGAAGGTTGGTGACGACCATGTCGGCGACCTTCGCGGTCAGTTCGCACGGGTCGGCTTTTCCGGCTTTACCGCGGCCGAGGTTCAGTGCGGCGTCGACGGTGTAGTCGTCCGCGATCCCGACGCTCACGTCGCAGGAATCATCAACCCTGGAACCAGTGTTGATGGAAAAAGCGACTGCGGGGAAACCCTGGATCAGCGGAAGCGGCCGCCACGTCGTCGTCTTGGGTTTGGTGTTCTGATAGACCGAACTGAGGCCTTGGCGGGTACGGATGTCGTAGAAAATGTCCAGTCCGGCCCCGGAATCCAGATTTCCCCAGTGGCAGGTTGGTCCGGTTGCCGGAATGTCCTCGGATTTGGGCGGAGTCGTGGTCCCCAGGATCTCTTTGAGCTGCCCTGCGGTCAGCGGGTCTCGGCAGGGGTCGCCGGACAAGACTGAAGACGGCAGGGGATGCTCGACTTTCGGTGCGCCTGCATAAGGCAAAGCTGCTGGTGGTGACGGTACGGAAGAGGCAGGCGTCGCATTGCCGCCCGAACAACTGGCTGCGGCCGTGCCGATGGCCGCGAGCAGCGGCGTTAGGGAGCGTCGGTTCATCCGGCGAACCCTGTCGGGGAACCGGCTGCCTCCACGTCGGCGGCCGCGGCTTCGTCGGAGCTTTCCGTGATCCCGAGTGCCTGCTCCAGTTTTCGGACAAGCTCATCCGCGTAGGCGTACATGCGGGAGACGTTCGCCAGGCCGGCACCGAACGCTCCGTCTCCAGGGTTCTGGCCAGTGAGCCGCTCGTTGTAGTCGTTGCTTGCCGGCTCGTCCGCGGGTGGAGTTAGCCTGGTTAAATATTTTGCTCTGTTCCGCATCTTGTTGAACTCGTCGCGGGCCTGTTTGGCCAGGCGGAGCATGCTGTGGGCGTCGTCGCGGCTCATGGTGAAGCCTGGGCCGGGCGGGGAACCGGTGCCGTCGGTGATGGTGATGTCTGGCAGCCAGTTCTTACCTGCGTCGGCGGCAGGCTGGTCCATGTCCTCGCCCTCCCCAAGACACGGCGGACATTTCGCGCAACGGTCGGTTCGGCGCCTCTCGGCGATATTTACCGTAGCCGACGGAGTGCGGTAAGTCGTGGGGGTGAACTGTATTCGCAGGAAATCGCTGGAGGGCTGGAGAAATTGCGCGAATCTGACTGTTTGCCCTGGTGGTGGCTGCGAGAAACTTTGATTGGCAAATGGGTGTAATGGCTTGCTGAGCGCGGCGTAATTCACGGTAGTCCTTTCGGGTTAACCGCCTCAACTTAAGGAGGTAAACCTGCCCGCCGCGCATTTTGTCTGCAGAGTAAAACGAAACCCGCCGATCGGGGAGTAGTCCGATCGGCGGGTGTAGGTAAACCTGTGAGTTACACGCCCATCGGGTGCCAGACGGTTTTCGCTTCCAGATACCGCCGCAGGCGGGACAGGTCTGGTTCGGCGGTCCAGTCCGGTTCCGCGTCCGGGACGGACAGGACTCGCTTCACCGTGCCGGAGGCTTCCTGGGCCAGGGTGACGCGGTCGGCGGGGGTGGCTCCGGTCGGGTCGAGTGCGTTGACGTCTCCGTGCGAGGCCAGCCACGGGCCCAGTTCCGCGGCGCGGCCGGTCAGGATGTTGGCGGTGCCGCCGGGGATGTCGGAGGTGGCCAGTACCTCGGAGAGAGTGATGGCGGGCAGCGGGCGGTCCGCGCTGGAGACCAGGACCGCGGTGGAGCCGGTGGCCAGGACGGGGGCCAGGACGGTGACCAGGCCAAGCAGCGACGACTCTTGCGGTGCGAGGACTCCGACGACCCCGGTCGGCTCGGGTGTGGTGAAGGAGAAGTACGGGCCGGCTACCGGGTTGGCGGCGCCGAGGACCGAGGCGATTTTGTCGGTCCAGCCCGCGTACCACACCCAGCGGTCGATGGCCGCGTCCACAAGGGACTCGGCCTTCTTCGCGGGGACGCCTTCGCAGGCGGCTACCTCGGCGGCGAACTGGGCGCGGCGGCCTTCCATCACCTCGGCGACGCGGTAGAGCACTTGGCCCCGGTTGTAAGCAGTTGCCGACGACCAGCCGGGGAAGGCCTTGCGGGCGGCGGACACCGCGTCGCGCAGGTCTTTGCGGGAGGCGTGGGCCGCATTGGCCAGGAAAGCGCCCTTGGTATCGGTGACGGGGTAGACCCGGCCTGATTCCGAGCGGGGGAATTTGCCGCCGATGTAGAGCTTGTAGGTTTTGGCGACGGAAATCCGGTCAGACATTGAGGTAGGCCTCCAAACCGGTGCGCCCGCCCTCGCGGCCGAAACCGGACTCCTGGTAGCCGCCGAACGGGGCGGCGGGGTCGAAGCGGTTGAACGTATTGGCCCAGACAACGCCTGCCCGGAGCTGGTTCGCCATCCACAGAATGCGCGAACCCTTCTCGGTCCAGATGCCCGCGGACAACCCGTACGGCGTGTTGTTCGCCTTCGCCACGGCTTCTTCCGGCGTGCGGAAGGTGAGGACCGACAGCACTGGGCCGAAGATCTCCTCGCGGGCGATCCGCATCGACTGGTGCACTTCGGAGAACACCGTTGGCGCGAAGAAGAAACCGCGGTCAGGCACCGGGCACGGGCTGGTCCAGCGTTGCGCGCCTTCGGCGTCGCCGGATTCGACCAGGCCGCGGATCTTCGCCAGCTGCTCGGCCGAGTTGATGGCGCCGAGGTCGGTGTTCTTGTCCAGCGGATCGCCCAGCCGCAGTGTCGAGACGCGGTACCGGAGCTTCTCCAGTACCTCCTCGGCCACCGATTCCTGCACCAGCAGCCGCGAGCCCGCGCAGCAGACGTGGCCCTGGTTGAAGAAGATCCCGTTGACGATCCCCTCCACCGCCTGGTCCAGCGGGGCGTCGTCGAACACCACGTTCGCCGCCTTGCCGCCCAGCTCCAGGGTCAGCTTCTTGCGGGTGCCCGCGACGGTGCGCTGGATCAGCTTGCCGACCTCGGTGGAGCCGGTGAACGCGATCTTGTCGACGTCCGGATGCTCCACAATGGACGCTCCGATGTCGCCCGCTCCCGGAAGAATGTTCACCACGCCCGGCGGCAACTCCGCCTGCTGGCAGATTTCCGCGAACACCAGCGCGGTGAGCGGCGTGGTCTCGGCGGGCTTCAGCACCACGGTGTTGCCGGTGGCCAGCGCCGGGGCGATCTTCCACGCCAGCATCAGCAGCGGGAAGTTCCACGGGATCACCTGGCCCGCGACGCCGAGCGGCTTCGGGTCCGGGCCGTAGCCCGCGTAGCCGAGCTTGTCCGCCCAGCCCGCGTGGTAGAAGAAGTGCGCGGCCGCGGTGGGCACGTCGGAATCGCGCGATTCCTTGATCGGCTTCCCGTTGTCCAGCGTCTCCAGCACCGCCAGCTCGCGCGAGCGTTCCTGGATCAGCCGCGCGATGCGGAACAGGTACTTCGCCCGCTCCGTGCCCGGCATTTTCGACCAGACCGACGTGTACGCCTTGCGCGCGGCCTTCACCGCGGTGTCCACATCGGACGCCGACGCGGTGCCGACCTCGGCGAGGATCTCCTCGGTGGCCGGGTTGATCGTCTTGAGCGGCTCACCGGAACCGTCGACGAACTCGCCGTTGATGAACGGCTTGTAGTGCTCTTTCAGATTGGCCAGTGCGCGCGATTCCGGCGCGGGCGCGTATTCGAAGATGCCCATGTCAGTCCACCGTCACGTAGTCGGGGCCGCTGTAGTGGCCGTCCACCTGGGTGCGCCGCTGCAGCAGCAGGTCGTTGAGCAGGCTCGACGCGCCGAACCGGAACAGCTCCGGCGTGAGCCACTGCTCGCCCGCGACCTCGTGCACGGCGACCAGGTACTTGATCGCGTCCTTCGTCGTCCGGATCCCGCCCGCGGGCTTGACCCCGCGCAGTTCGCCGGTGCGCTCGTGCCAGTCGTGCACGGCCTGCAGCATCACGTGCGTGACCGGCAGCGTCGCGGCGGGCGACACCTTGCCGGTGGACGTCTTGATGAAGTCCCCGCCGGCCAGCAGCGCGAGCCAGGACGCGCGGCGCACGTTGTCATACGTCGCCAGCTCGCCCGTTTCGAGGATCACCTTCAGGTGCGCCGAACCGCAGGCGGCCTTCACCGCGCGGATCTCGTCGAACACCTCGAGGTAGCGGCCTTCGAGGAAGGCGCCGCGGTCGATCACCATGTCGACCTCGTCCGCGCCTGCTTCGACCGCGAGCCGCGTGTCGGCCAGTTTCACCTCGCGGCTCGTGCGGCCCGCCGGGAAGCCGGTGGCGACGCTCGCCACCCGCACCCCGCTGCCCGCGAGCGCTTCGACGGCCGTCTCCACCAGGTCCGGGTACACGCACACGGCCGCGACGCGCGGGCAGTCCTGCCGCTCGGGATCCGGCCGCATCGCCTTGGCGGCGAGCCCGCGGACCTTGCCGCGCGTGTCGGCTCCCTCGAGCGTGGTCAGGTCGACCATCGACACCGCGGTGTCGATCGCCCACCGCTTGGCTTCCTTTTGATGCTCCGGGTCGCGAGCCCCGCCGCGCGCTGCTCGACGCCGACCTGGTCGACACCGGGCAGCCCGTGCAGGAACCGCCGCAAGCTCGCTTCGTCGCGAGTGACGTCCGTCAGCGGCGACGGGGTTTCCGCTGCCGCTGCCGGGCTGGTGGTAGCTGTCATACCGCTGAGTGTAAGTGCGCGACAGCAGGCGCCGGGCCGCTCACCGGAATCTGTGGACAGCTGGTCACCGGCGCGCAGTTGTCCACAGCGACGCCGGACGGGCGGCGGTTTTTGTCGGTGCCGTGTGCGTTCGGGTTCAGGACTCGATCTGCGGTGCGTTCAGATCCTTCGCCGGCTTGCGGTACACGACGACGCCGCCCCAGAAACCGAGGCCGTTGATCGTCACCGTCGGGGCGGTCGGCGGCGCTGGCGGCGCACCGGACTTGTCCTCCAGCTGGAACGCGCCCATGAAGCCGATGCCGGTGACGTTCACGTTGATGTCGTCGGGCACGGTGATCTCGATCCCGCCCATGATCGCGATGGCGGTGATCGTGCACGATTTCTCCGCGAACCGGGCCCTGCGCAGGTCGATCTCGGCCCCGCCCCAGAACGCGAAAGTCGTGTGCTGCTGCGGCAGGACCCAGCTTCCCTTGCGCACGGCCCCGGACATCACGCCGATCGACACGGCCGAGCCGGGATGCCCGCCGACGCGGTTGTCCGGCAGCCCGAGCGCGCGCGAGGGAGCGGGCTGCAGCGCGGCCGACGCGGTGGTGGCGACCGCGGCGCTGCCGGGCAGATCGGCGGTCACCGGTTTGAGGTCGCCGAACGTTTTCGCGGCGTAGACGCTGGACAGCCGCTCTTCGAGTTCGTTGATCGTGATGCGGCCCTCGGACAACGCTTGGTGCAGGACCTGCGCGACCTGCTCCCGATCGGCGTCCGACACGCGCATCTGGTCAGGGCCCGGGGTGGCTGGGTCTTCACTCACCTGGGGCAGCCTAGCCCTGTCGGGTCCGGCTCGGGTCCATCTAACGGTGGATTGGGGAATCATGGCGTGATGGATGCTGCGTTGGTGGGGACGCTCGTGCTTCCCCATGGGGTTGAAGTGCGGGGGCGGGGGCTGGGGCGGCCTGAGCCGGAGGGGCCGGAGCCGGAGTTTGGGTTGTATTTGGGGTCTCGGCGGATGCGGGATAAGTACGACGCGTCGTTGAGGTGGGAGCGGCGGTGGGTGTTGTGGCCGGATTTCTGGCTGCCTCGGGATCGGGAGGGGGCTCGGGGGGAGATTCTCGGGCTGCATGAGCGGGCGGTTGCTGGGGAAGGGGTGGAGGTGGCTTGTCTTGGTGGGGTGGGGCGGACTGGGACTGTGCTGGCTTGCCTCGTGACTATGGGTGGGGTGGGGGCGGAGGAAGCCGTGGCTTGGGTTCGGGAGAACCATCACGCTCGGGCGGTGGAGACGCCTTGGCAGCGGCGGTGGGTTCGGTGGTTTGCTGAGGCTCGGTAGGGGTGGCTCGTCGCCTGGCGGCGACATTGCTGCGGGGGCTGGCGTGGGGCACCCCGAAGCCCGATTGTGCTGACGGTCTGGGGGTGCTTGTCAAGGCGGGAAAGATGCCTTGACAAGCACCCCCAGACCGCATTTTGGCTTCGTATCGGGGTGCGGGGGTGGTGTGGGTGCACGGCTGGGGTGGGTGCGTCGGCTGCGGGGTGGTGGGTGGGTCGGGCTGGCTGTGAGGGGAACCCTGGGGGAATCAGGGGCTGTGAAGGTGGCCCTCACGGAAGTAATCGGGCCCACGAACGCGTGGGGAACCGGCGGCGGGGCGGGTACTGGGCCGCTAAGTTGTGCGGCATGGATGTGCACGTCGTCGATCACCCGCTGGCTAAGGCTCGTCTTTCGACTATGCGGGACGCTCGGACGGACAGTGCTGCCTTTCGGGCCGCGCTGCATGAGTTGACCGTCATGCTTGTTTACGAAGCCACGCGTGACGCGCCTGTGCGGACTGAGCGCATCCATACTCCGGTTGCGCGTACTGATGCTTATCGACTGGCCAGTCCGCCGTTGCTGGTGCCGGTTTTGCGGGCTGGGCTGGGTATGGCCGACCAGGCGCACAAGCTGATTCCGGACGCGCAGATGGGGTTTGTCGGGCTTGCTCGCGACGAGGAGACGCTCAAGCCGACTCCTTATCTCGAGTCGCTGCCCGAGTCGCTCGCGGATCGGCCGGTGATGGTGCTTGATCCGATGCTCGCGACTGGTGGCTCGATGGAGTACACGATTCGGCTGCTGACCGATCGCGGGGCTACCGATGTCACCGCCATTTGTGCGCTTGCCGCTCCGGAGGGGCTTGCCCATCTGGAGCAGACTGGGTTGCCGGTTCGGGTGGTCACGTCGAGTGTTGACGAGCGGCTCAATGATTCCGGGTTCATCGTGCCGGGGCTCGGGGACGCGGGGGACCGGCAGTACGGGGCTAGGTGAGCCAGCCGGAAGCGTTGGCGTGCAAGGCTTTTTCGTACGCGTCGGAAACGCTGAAGCCGTCGGGCAGGCGGCCGGACAGTTCCAGGGATACCAAACCGTGCACGAAACCCCACAGGCTCACGGTGATCAGTTCGGGGGCCACGTCCTGGAATTGCCCGGACGCCACCGCGGCGCGGACCACTCCGGTCAGCGGGGCCAGGGTGGCTTGGGCGACCTGGTCGGCCTCGGCGTTGGGTTCGAAGCCTGGCACCGAGCGGCTGAACATGATCGCGTACAGGTGCGGGTCGGCTAGGGCGCTTTCGCGGTAGGCGATGCCCAGCCGCACCAGGTCGGTTACTGGGTCGCCGGACAGGGGGACCCGCGCTAGGCGGGCTCCGAAGCGGCGGAAGCCTTCCACGTACAGTGCGTTCACCAGGTCCGGTTTGCTGCCGAACAGCGAGTACACCGCCGTGGTCGACGTGCCGGAGTCGGCGGCCAGTTTGCGCAGCGACAGCGCCTTCGGGCCGTCGGCGGAGATCAGCTCGCCCGCCCGGTCCAGGAGCTTCAGCCGGAGGGTTTCGTCGTGGGTTCGGGGGCGAGGCATGTACCCAGCGTAACGCAACAACGTTATAAAACGCGAGCGTGACCACTGGTTTAAGATTTGACCTGGAGTGCACTCCAGGTCGTACTGTCGAGCGCATGAGCTACTCGATAGCGGAAGCCGCACGACGTAGCGGCCTGTCGATCGACACCCTCCGGTACTACGAGCGGATCAAGCTGCTCGAACCGCCCGCCCGGGATTCGGCGGGGCGGCGCGCCTACTCCGACGAGGACCTGGGCTGGCTCGGCTTCCTCACGAAGCTGCGGCTCACCGGGATGCCGATCAAGAGCATGCGCGAGTACGCCTCGCTGCGCCGCCATGGAGTGGCCAGCGCGGGACGGCGCAAGGCGATCCTCGTGGAGCAGCGGCAGTCGGTCGCCGACCGGATCGCCGAACTGCAGGGGTGCCTCGACATTTTGGACTACAAGATCGCCAACTACGAGCAAATCGAGCGCAAGGCCTTCGGCGTCGCGCCCGAAATGGAGGGAATTTCCGCGTGATCGGTACCAGGAAGCTCGGCGCGCTGGAGGTCGGGGCACAGGGCCTCGGCTGCATGGGGATGAGCGCGGCCTACGGCGTGCGCGACGACGACGGCGAGGCGGTCGCCACCGTGCATCGGGCGCTGGAGCTGGGGGTGACCCTGCTCGACACGGCCAACGTGTATGGCGCGGGGGAGAACGAGAAGCTCGTCGGCAAGGCGATCGCGGACCGTCGTGACCAGGTGGTTCTCGCGACGAAGTTCGGCATCGTGCACACCGACGAGGGCATGATCGCGCGCGGTGACGCCGCGTATGTGAAGCAGTGCTGCGACGAATCGCTGCAGCGGCTCGGGGTCGACCACATCGACCTCTACTACCAGCACCGCGTCGACCCGAGCGTGCCGATCGAGGAGACCTGGGGCGCGCTCGCCGAGCTGGTCCAGGCCGGGAAGATCCGCTATGCCGGGATTTCCGAGGCGGGCGCGGAGACCATCCGCCGGGCGCACGCGGTGCATCCGGTCACCGCGCTGCAGAGCGAATGGTCGCTGTGGACGCGTGGGATCGAGGACGAGATCCTCGGCACCTGCCGGGAGCTTGGCGTCGGGATCGTGCCGTTCTCGCCGCTGGGCCGCGGGTTCCTGACCGGCGCGGTCGCCTCGGTGCGGGAGCTGCCGGAGGACGACATGCGCCGTGGCCTGCCGCGGTTCGCCGAGGACAACTTCGCGCGCAACATGGCGATCGTCGAGGCGCTGCGCTCACTGGCCGCGGACAAGGGCGTCACCGCCGGGCAGCTCGCGCTCGCCTGGGTGCAGTCCAAGGGGGCCGACGTCGTGCCGATCCCGGGCACGAAGCGGCGGAAGTACCTGGAAGAGAACGTCGTCGCGGCCGAGCTGGAACTGTCCGAAGAGGACATCACGGCGATCGAGAAGGCCGCTCCGGCCGACGCGGTCGCCGGCGAGCGGTACCCGGAGGCGCTCGCGCGCGTCACGGGCAAGTAGCCGCCGGGCCGGTGCCCCGCCTCCGCCGCGGGGCACCGGCGTCCCAGGGACTGGGTAGGTTCTGAGGGATTTCTGAGATCTTCCGACCACTCTGATCGCCGTCACATCAAGGCGACGCGGGAGGTCGGTGTCATGGCGGACGTGCTGGACTACCTGGTGGTCGGAGCCGGGCCGGCGGGATTGCAGCTCGGACGGCAGCTGGGCGGGGCCGGGCGCAGCTGCCTGGTGCTGGAGCGGGGGTCCGTGCCGGCGGCGTTCTTCACGCGCTTTCCCCGGCACCGCACGCTCATCTCGGTCAACAAGAAGTACACCGGCTGGACCGACCCCGAGCTGAACCTCCGGGTCGACTGGAACACGCTGCTCGACGACGGCCCCGACCCGCTCCTCTTCACCGACTACAGCGCCGAGATGTTCCCGCCGGCGGAAGCGTTCCTGAGCTACACCGCCGATTACGCGGCGAAACACCAGATCAAAATCCGGTACGACACCGACGTTACGCGAATTTCGCGGGCGGACGACGTCTTCACGGTCGCCGCGGCGGGCGGAGAAACCTTTCACGCGCGCCGGCTGATCATGGCGACCGGGGTGACCAAGCCGTATATCCCGGACGTGCCGGGCATGGAGCTGGTCGACCAGTACTCCGATTACGACACCGACCCGGAGCAATTCATCAACCAGCGCGTTCTCGTGCTGGGCAAGGAAATTCCGCGTTCGAGACCGCCGACAGCATCAACGCCTTCGCCGCGGTGCTGCACGTCGCCGGTCCGCGGCCGGTGAAACTCGCGTGGCGCACGCACTTCGTCGGGCACCTTCGCGCGTTCAACGCCGGTGTGCTCGACATGTACCAGCTGAAACTGCAGCACGCGATCCTCGACGGCGACGTCCGCGAGATCACCAAGGACGCCGACGGTTACCACGTCAAATTCGCCTTCGCCCGTGCCGACGAACTGATCAAGGAAATCCGTTACGACCGGGTGATCGCGGCGACTGGCTTCCGTTTCGATGCCTCGATGTTCGACGAGACCTGCCGTCCGGAGCTGACGATCAACGACCGGTTCCCGGCGCAGACCTCGTCGTGGGAATCGGTGAACGTGCCGGGACTTTACTTTGCCGGGACGATCACGCAGGCCCGCGATTTCAAGAAGGCCACCAGCGCGTTCATCCACGGCTACCGCTACGGCGTGCGCGCGCTTTCCAAAATCCTCGACGAGCGCTACCACGACACCGAATGGCCGAGCACGGTCGTAGCCAGCAAAACCGCTGACCTGGTCGACGCGGTCATCCAGCGGATCAACCGTACTTCCGCGCTGTACCAGCAGTTCGGCTTCATGTCCGACGTCCTCGTGGTCGACGGTGACCAGGCTCGGTACTACGAGGAAGTCCCGGTCGATAGGTTCAAGGACACGCCGCTGGGACAGAGTGAAGACGCGTTCGTGATCACCCTCGACTACGGGCCAGACCACGACAAGGTCGATCCGTTCGACTTCACCGTCACCCGCGCGAGCCAGGACGTCGCGAACGATTCCGGCGAAGGCCATTACCTGCACCCGATCGTCCGGCATTACCGGCGCGGCGAACTGGTCGCGACGCATCACGTCACCGAGAACCTCGAAAACGAGTGGAACCGCCCGGTGCACGTGGACGCGTTGACCGCCTTCTTCACCAAGCAGCTCTGACATGCGCACGATAGCGGAGCTGGAAGCCATCGCGCGGGAACGGCTCGATCCAGCACATTACGACTATTACGCCGGCGGCGCGGGCGAGGAAGCCACCTTGCGCGCCAACGAAGGGGAATTCCGCAACCGGGTGCTCGTGCCGCGAGTACTGCGCGGAGTCGGCAAACGCGAGCTGGCGGTGGAAATCGCCGGATCGCCGTTGTCGATGCCGATTCTGGTGTGCCCGACGGCCTTCCATCGGCTCGCGCATCCGGACGGAGAACTCGCGACCGCGCGAGCGACCGCGGAGGCGGGCACCGTTTTCGTGTGCAGTATGGCATCGACGACGGCGGTCGAGGACGTCGCCAAAGTCGCCGATGTGTTGTGGTTCCAGCTGTATTTCCAGTCAGACCGGAAATTCACCGAAGCGGTGATCGGCCGGGCGGAGAACGCGGGAGCACGGGCCTTGGTGGTGACGGTCGATTCCGCGGTGCGCGGACGGCGGGAACGCGAGTACCGCAACGCTTTCCACGATCTCCCGCCAGGCCTGGCCGCGGAGAACATGCGCGATGATACCGGCCGCGTACGCGATATCGAAATGCCCGCCGACTTGACCTGGGAAGACCTGGACTGGCTGCGCGAGGTCACGCAGATGCCGATGTTCCTCAAGGGCGTGGTGCACCCGGAGGACGCCCGACGTGCGGTGGAAGCCGGAATCGACGGGATTTTCGTGTCCAATCACGGCGGCCGACAGCTCGACGGCGAAATTTCGAGCCTCGCCGCGCTGCCGGAAATAGCGTCCGTTGTGGACGGTCAAGTGCCGCTGATCCTCGACGGCGGTGTGCGAAGCGGCGCGGACGTCGTCAAGGCGCTCGCTCTCGGCGCGGACGCGGTCGGCGTCGGCAGGCCGGTGCTGTGGGGGCTCGCCGCGGCGGGCCAGGAAGGGGTCGCCGAAGTGCTGGAACGGCTGCGTGAGGAGACAGACACGGCGCTCGCGCTCTGCGGCGCGCGGACGCCCGGCGAGCTGACCGCGGACCTGGTCCGATGAAGCGGCTCGTGCTCGCCGGCGCGGCCGGGCTGGTGGCCACCCTGCCGAGGTGGCTGCCCGGCCGGGTGGTCGCGATGCGGAACCGGATCTTCGCGCTGGTCAACGGGGACGAGGGCTACCAGGTGCCGGTCGAGGACTTTCGCCGGGTGTACGCCGATCCGGCGGCCGACGGACGCAGCGAGGGCGCCGCGCTGTCCGACCTGTTCTGGTACTGGCTCGCGCCCGGACCGCAGGTGCACCAGGAACATCTGGAACCGGGCCCGCGCTACGACGAGGTCGCCAAAACCACCCGGAACATCCTGGTCAAGTCCAAGGCCGAATCGCAGGCGCTGACCGAACGGGTCGCCGCGCGCGTGCTCGGCCGGATCGAAACCGGCCCGGGACGGCTGCTCCGGCTGCGCGACGAGATGATGCCGGTCTGGGCCGAGCTGTACTACGAGCTGGTGTTCGGGGAACCGTGCCCGGCCGAGGCGCGCGACCTGATCGTCGGGCACGCCGACGACGTCGTGTCCGCGCTGAAGTGCGTGCGCCCGCGCAATATGCGCCGTCGCGCCCGGCTCACCGCGTACCTGCGCCGCCGCCTCGACGACGTGCCGCATCCGCTGCCGTCCCGGCTCACCCGCGAGGAGCAGGTGTTCTACCTGCAGGGGACGTTCTTCAACACCGCGGTCGTGCAGATGTCCGAGGCGATGGCGCACCTGCTGATGGTGCTCGCCGAACATCCGCAGGTGCAGCGCAGGCTCGCGGAGAACCCGGACGACGACGAGTACTTCGACCGCGTGCTCGACGAATGCCTGCGCACGTACCCGCTCTTCGGCATCGCGCACCGCATCACCACCGGAGACATCGAACTGGCCGACCGGACCATCGACGCCGGCACCGTGCTGCTGTTCAGCTATCCGGACTTCCACCACGCCGGAGTGGACCGTCCGGAGGAATTCGACCCGGAGCGCTGGACCGGTTGCCCCGCGCACCAGCAGCGAAATTTCCTGCCGTTCGGCGTCGCGCAGAACCGGCCGTGCCCGGCGCGTGGCCTGGCCCCGGTGACGATGCGCGTGGTCACCAGGGAATTCCTGCGCCGGTTCACGCTCGCCACGAGCGCCGCGCACACCCGGTCGATCCCCAATCGCGGGCCGGTTTTCGTCACCCCGCGCGGATCGCGGCGAAATCCGCGGACCGCGCTGGCCTATCTCGCGGTGCGCGATCGCTGGGAAGACGTGTGGCGCAGCCTCGCGCAACTGGTGTTCGGCACCTACATGGTCCTCGACGCGCGGCGGCTTCGGTTGTGTACCAAACACTTCCAAGGAGGAACTCGATGAGTGCCGTAGCAGCCGCGCCCGCGTTTTTCCTGGCGGCAGTGGTGATCCTGGCGGCCTGCCGGGTGGTGAATGTGCTCGCCGTGCGGCTCGGGCAGCCGCCGGTGGTCGGCGAGATGGTGACCGGCGTGCTGCTGGGTCCGTCGCTGCTCGGGCTCGTGCTGCCGGGCGTGCAGGAGTGGCTGTTCCCGGACTCGGTGCGGACGCTGCTGTACCTCGGCGGCCAGATCGGACTCATCATCTACATGTTCGGTGCCGGCTACGAATTCCGGCTGAGCGCGTTGAAGGAAGGACGGAAGACTGTCGCGGCGGTGTCGGCCGCGGGCACGCTCGTCCCGCTCGCGCTCGGCGTCGGGGTGAGCGTGCTCGGCGCGAGCTGGGCCGGAATCCTGAAACCCGGCGTGTCGCCGGCGGTGTCCGCGGCGTTCGTCGCGGTCGCGCTCGCCATCACCGCGTTCCCGATGATGGCCCGGATCATCACCGAACGCGGCCTGGGCAACACGAGGTTCGGTTCGCTCGCGCTCGCCTGCGGCGCTCTCGACGACGTCCTCGCCTGGATCCTGCTGGCCCTCGTCCTCGGCATGCACGCAGGTTCGGCGGGCCCGATCGCGACGGCCATCGGCGGCGGGGTGCTGTTCGTGCTGCTGGTGTGGCTGGTGGTCCGCCGGGTCGTCGCACGGGTGATGGACAACCCGCGGGTGTCGCTGGACCAGCGGATGCTCGTCACCGCGATGTTCCTGTTCGGAGCCGCGTGGTTCACCGACATCATCGGCCTGTACGCGGTGTTCGGCGCGTTCATGCTCGGCCTGGTGTTCCCGCGCGGCGAAGCGGCCGACGCGGTGCTCGCGCGGATCATGCCGATCGGCCGGGTCGTGTTCCTGCCGCTGTTCTTCACCTATTCCGGCCTCAACACGCGATTCGCGCTGCTCGCCGACCCGAAGCTGCTGCTGTTCGCGCTGATCTGCATCGCGGTCGCGGTGCTCGGCAAACTCGGCGCTTCGTGGGGCGCGGCGCGGCTGACCGGCGAACCGCAGCCGATCGCGGCGCGGATCGGCGTACTGGTGAACGCGCGCGGGTTGATGCAGTTGATCGCATTGAACGTTGGGCTGTCCGCAGGAATCGTTTCGTCCGCTCTGTTCACCGTCCTGGTGCTGGTCGCGCTCGTCACCACGATCATGACCTCGCCGGTGCTCGGCTGGCTCGACCGGCGCGACGCCCGCCGGTACGCCGACGGGGAAATGCCCGAATTTCTCCTGACTGGACGAAGCTGAGCGATTGCCTACGAAAGTCGAGGGTCGGATGGCCGGATCACTGCGAGTATGGACCTGTGCACGATGAGGCAGAGACCCCGGCAGCCTCCCGGGTGCTCCTGGTCGAGGACGATCGCGACCTCGCCGGGATGCTCGTCGAGTTGCTCACCGGAGAAGGTTACGAGACCGAAGTGGCCCACGACGGCCAGCGCGGCCTGCACCTCGGGCTCACCGGCAGGCACGCGGTGGTGATCCTCGACCGGCGGCTTCCGGTGGTCGACGGGCTTTCGGTGCTGGCCCAGCTGCGCCGCCGGGCGGTGCCCGCGCGGGTGCTGGTGCTGTCCGCGCTCGGCGAGCTGGCCGACCGGGTGCACGGCCTCGACACCGGGGCCGACGACTACCTGGTGAAACCGTTCGAGACCGACGAGCTGCTGGCCAGGGTGCGTGCGCTGTGCCGCCGCGACGAGGAGCACGCCGAATCCCTCCCGCTCGGCGCGGCGGCGCTGGACCTGCAGCGGCGCGAGGTCGTGCTGCCGCGCGGCGAACGGGTGACGCTGTCCGGGCGCGAGTTCGAGCTGCTGCGCACCCTCGCCCAGCGGCCCAAGGCCATCCATCCGAGGGCGTCGCTGCGCGCGGGGGTGTTCACCGAGTCCGCCGCTGAGTCCATTGTGGACACCTACGTGTACTACCTGCGGCGGAAGCTGGGACGGGGCGTGGTGAAGACGGTGCACGGCCTTGGCTACCAGATCGGCGCGGTGTGACCACCGTCGTCGCCCCCGAAGCGCGTGCGCTGCGGCGTGCGCGGCGGACCATCGCGGGCCAGATCGCCGTGGTGATCACGATGGTCGTGCTCATCGCGGGCGGGATCGCGTATTGGGTGCTGCTGCGCGGACAGGCCGCGGAGACCGAGCGGCAGCTGCAATTCGCGCTAAGCCACGGGCTTTCCGCGACCCCGCCCGGGTGTACGTACCTGGTGACGCCCGAGGGGCACGCGCCGGCCGGGCGGCTGCCGTTCACCCTCCCGCCCGCGCCGCGCGTCCCGAACAACGGCGACGTGGTCACCGAGGAACGCGTGCTCGACGGCGCGACGTACACCGTCCGCACGGAGAACCGCGGCGGCCAGATCTGGCAGGCGTACTTCAATCAGCACTACCTGATCTCCGACCGGCAACACCTGCTGCTGGGTCTCGGGGTGGCCGAGCTGGTGGTGCTGATCGCGTCGGTGATCAGCGGATATCTGTTGGCCGGACGGGCGATCCGGCCGCTGGGCGAGGCATTGCGCCGCCAGCGGACGTTCGTCGCCGACGCGTCCCACGAGCTACGGGCACCGTTGACCCGGTTGCACACCCGCACGCAGCTGCTGGCTCGACGCGGTGGCGCGGGGCCAGCTGACCTGGAAACCCTCGTCTCGGGCACCCGGGAACTCGGCGCGGTGGTCGACGATCTGCTGTTGTCCGCGCAGGCTTGCGCCGAACGGCCGCAGCTGGAGCCGGTGCAGCTGGCGGTGCTGGCGGAACAGGTGGTGGCGGCGGAATCGGTCCGCGCGAGCGACCGGCGGGTGGACCTGAAGCTGAGCCGCTCGCCGGGGCTGGAGGACGTCGTACCGGGCGTGCCGACGGCGTTGCGGCGCGTGTTGTCGGCCTTGCTGGACAACGCGATCGGGCACACGCCGCCAGGCGGGTCGATCGAGGTGATCCTCGCCAATCCGGACGCGCGGCACGTCGAACTGCGGGTGTGCGACACCGGAATGGGCTTTCCGCAGCACGAGGCGGAACGCCTTTTCGAGCGGTTCGCACACGGGGCACACGGCGAGGGACGGCGGTTCGGGCTGGGGCTGGCGTTGGTGCAGGAGGTCGTGACCGGCCACGGCGGGACGATCGCTGCGGCCGGAAAGCCCGGGGTCGGGGCGACGTTCACGTTGCGCTTCCAACGGGCTTGAGCTTTCGCGCTTGGAACTTCTTGTATAGGAAGAAATAGAGCTTGATGTACCGGACCTTGGGGTCGAGTGAGCCGGGCTAGTCGGTGAGGGTGTCGGTCGGCAGCAACGCCCGCAACCGCCGGGTCGTTGCCTCGTATTCGACGTACGCGCGCGAGTTGTCCGGCCCGCCCGCGGCCATGAATTCGTCGTGTGCCAGCGCCTGCTCCGCGATCACCGACGCTAGCTGCACGAGGAACCGGGCCGAGCGTTCGGAGCGTTCTGCCATCTCCGCGGAACCGGGCAGCCCGCGCTCGGCGAAGCCCTCGAAAACCGCGGTGTTCTCGCGCTGCTTCTCGGCCAGCAACCGGCAGGTCGCCGATTGCTGGCGGAGCTGGTCGGCATACGGCAACGCGACATCCCCGGGCTGGCTCACGCCCGTCATCATGCCCGCTTTCCGCCGCCGGCACCGACCAGCTCGGGCCGGCTAGAACACCGCGACGGTGAACACGGCCGAGGCGGCCGCGGTGAACAAGGCGGATTCGGGGTGGTAGACGCGCAGCGTCAAGCTCCCGGACACGTTCAGCTGGACGCCGAGGTCGAAGTTCGTGCCCGGCGAGCATGAGGTGGAGGCGAGGTTCACCCAGACCCCGACTCGGATCTGCTGCTGCAGGTACAGGAACCCGCCGTCGCCTCGGGCAGCCGAGCCGGCCGGGCCGGTCGCCACGTGTCCGTGGACCCGCAGCTGCTCTCCCTTGTGCAGCTTGGCCTTGACCGGTTCGGCCTTGATGTGCACCGGGGTCTTCTTCCCGGCCAGCTGGTGTGCGGCGGACTGCGGGACAGCCGCCTGGGCGGGCAGCGGCGCCAGCAGCAGGCCGCCGAGGGCGAGGGACAGGGCGAGACCGGCCGCTCGGGCGGGCCGCCGCATCGAGGTCGTAGTCATGGGTCCAGCGCAGTGCACCGCCGGTCGCTCCGCTTCTCCGTTCCCTCGACCGTCGGGGGACAGGCACCGGCGTGGGGGACAGCGTGAAGTTTCGTGACAGTGTTTTAAAACAGTGTTACTGTTGCTTCCGCACCCCGAGGAGGCGACCATGCACGGCCCAGTCCAGTTGTTCACCGTCATCGCGCTCGTATCGCTGCCGACCGTCATGTACGGCGGCTACGCGCTGAGCGGCGTCCTGCGCCGCGGCGATCTCACCGAGAAGCAGCGCGGCCTGTTCCGCGCCGGGCACGCGCACGCCGGTGTGCTGCTCGTCCTCGCGCTCGCCGCGTTGCAGCTCGTCCAGCACGGCGGTCTCGGCGACACCGCGCGCTGGATCGTCTGCTTCCTGCTGCTGTTCGGCGTGCTCGCGCAGTCCGGCGGGTTCTTCCTCGCGATGCTGCGCACCCGGCTCGGCATGGGCGTCACCACCGGCGGCGCGGTGCTGCTCGGCGCGGCCATGCTGCTCACCGCGTACGGCATCGCGTTCCCCTGACGAAATCGCTGGCACCGGGTCGTTAAGCTGGATGACGTGCCTGAATACCTGTCGACCGCGCCTGTCAAGGGGACCCGAGACTTCCTCCCCGCCGAAATGTCCGTCCGCACGCAGGTGTTCGGCCATCTCTACGACGTGCTGGAGCGCTACGGCTACCTCCGCTACGACGGCCCGATCCTGGAGCAGGCGGAGGTCTACGAGCGGAAGTCCGGCCAGGAGATCGCCGACCAGCAGCTGTACACGCTCACCACGCGCGGCGGGGAACGGCTCGCGCTGCGCCCGGAGATGACTCCGTCGGTGGCCAGGATGATCGCCGGCCACGCGAAATCGCTGTCGTTCCCGGTGCGCTGGTACAGCCACCCGAACTGCCACCGCTACGAGCGCCCGCAGCGCGGCCGCGTGCGCGAGCACTGGCAGATCAACGCGGACATCTTCGGTTCGGAAAGCGCGAACTGCGAGATCGAGATGTTCGAGCTGATCCACGACCTGATGGGCGCGGTGGGCGCGACCCCGGACATGTTCGCGGTGCGGGTCAACGACCGGAACCTGCTGTCGTCGGCGCTGACCGACGTCGTCGGGATCTCGCCGGACCACCTGCCGCAGGTGTTCGCGCTCGTCGACCGGTGGGAGAAGACCTCGGACGAGGACCACGCGGCGAGCGCCGCCGAGATCGGCTTGTCGGACAAGCAGTTCGCGAAGCTCACCGAGACGCTCGGCGCCGGTCCGGCGCTGCTCGACGAGCTGCCCGCCGAGGTCAAGGCCGAGTCGAACCTGGTCAAGGTGCTCGCCAGCAGCGCGGCGAGCCTGGTCCGGTATGAGCCGCTGATCGTGCGCGGGCTGGCGTACTACACGTCGACCGTGTTCGAGGTCTTCGACACCTCGCCGCAGAACCGCCGTGCGCTGTTCGGCGGCGGCCGGTACAGCAACCTCGCCTCGATGTTCACCAAGGAGCAGATCTCCGGCATCGGGTTCGGCATGGGCGACGTGACGCTGATGGACTTCCTCGACACGCACGGGCTCACGCCGCAGCCGCGCAGCGAGGTCGACGTCACCGTCATCCCGGTCACCGAGGACCTGGCCGACCCGGCCCGCGAGGTCGCGACGACGTTGCGGAAGGCGGGGCTGCGCACCTCGACCCCGCTGGAACTGCGCAAACTGGGCAAGGAACTCACCCGCGCGGACAAGGCGGGCGCGATCGCGGTCGTCATCGTCGGCGAGGAGGACTGGGCCGACGGGATGGTGACCGTGCGGAGCCTGGCCACCCGGGAGCAGCAGCGGGTCGCGCTGGCCGACGTCCCGGCGACGGTGCGGGCGATGGTCTCGCCCGCCTGATTTTCCCCGGGCGGGCATCGGTCTACCGACCGGTGCCCGCCTCTCGTTTGCCCGGCGAGTGGCGGATCCGGTGCGGTTTCGTCACTCACAGCAGCCGGCCACCGGTGAATCAGCCGACGTCCATGTTGCTCCACAGTGGACACTCAAGGCCGGTTCGCGTTCCCGGATCCGGGGCGCCAGGGGTCCGTTCCCCGTGGCGCTGTGCAACTGCGGATCCGCATTCTTCCGGTGCGCCGGGCCTGGTCGGCGCCCTGGGAGTCGAACCGAGCACGCTTGGTTGTCATTGCAGGGTCGTCATGATCGGTTCTTTGTAGTACCCTTGCGTAGTCGAGGTTGATCGCCCTAGCTGCGAACCCTTGACCTGGCCTGTTGCCGGAGGTCGACCCCCAGGGCTTCCGGTGACAGGCCTCTTACTTTTCCCGGGAAGGGTTTCCGTCCCCGCTCACCGGAGTATTGCCTGCTCACATGAGCGTCGCGGCAAGGGTTCCGCCGAGTTCCGTCACCGCTTCCAGCGCGGCCTTGTCCGGCTCGCCCGTCACGAGCACCGGTTCCGCCACCCGGGTCCAGCCGAGCCCGGTGGTGATCGCGTCGAGTTGCCGCACGGTTCCGGACGTGTCGTTGTTGCCGTGCACGTAAGCCCCGAACGGGCGGCCTTTCGTCGCGTCCAGGCACGGGTAGTACACGGTGTCGAAGAAGTGTTTCAGCGCACCGCTCATGCTGCCGAGGTTCGCCGGTGTGCCCAGCAGGTAACCGTCCGCGGCCAGTACGTCGGCCACCGTCGCGCCGAGCGCGGGCCGGCGGACGACCTCGACGCCTTCGATATCCGGATGTTTCGCGCCGGCGAGCGCGGCCTCGAACATCGCCTGCATCGACGGCGACGGCGTGTGGTGCACGATGAGCAACGTTGGCATGGTCCTCCCGTCAGCGCAGCAGCGCGGTGATCTCCTCGCGGACCGCGTCGAGCACTTCCGTCGCGCGGTGCCGCGCGCCGGCCAGCTCGCCGGTCACCGGAGTCACCACTTGCAGATACGCCTTCAGTTTCGGTTCGGTGCCGGACGGCCGCACGACGACCCGGACGCCGTCGCCGCTCAGCCGCAGCACGTCAGCGTCCGGGAGGAGGTCTTCAAGCGTCACCGACACCCCGCCGAGCGCGGCGGGCGGGTTCGCGCGCAATGCGGCCATGAGCCGTCCGCGTACGGAAAGATCGGTGACCCGCAACGACACTTGATCGGTCAGGTGCACGCCGTGCCGGGTCGCGATGTCGTCGAGGACGTCCAGCGGCGTGCGGCCTTCGGCCTTCAGAGTGGCGGCCAGGTCGGCACCGGCGACCGCGGCGGCGATGCCGTCCTTGTCGCGAACAAAGCTCGGGTTCACGCACAGCCCGAGCGCCTCCTCGTACGCGAACACCAAGCCCTCGCCGGCGCGGACCAGCCACTTGAACCCGGTGAGCGTTTCCGCGTAGCGCGCGCCCTTTTCCTTCGCCACTTCGCCGAGCAGCGACGAGGACACGATGGTGGTGGCCACCAACGGGTCTGGATTGTCCGTTGTGGACAGAACGTGCGCGCCGAGCAGTACGCCGGTCTCGTCGCCGCGCAGCATCCGCCAGCCGTCCGGGCCGCGGACGCCGAGCGCGCACCGGTCGGCGTCCGGGTCGAGCGCCACCGCCAGGTCTGCGTCCACTTCGGACGCCAGC
The DNA here is from genome assembly GCF_045278895.1 of Amycolatopsis sp. WGS_07. NCBI lineage: Bacteria > Bacillati > Actinomycetota > Actinomycetes > Pseudonocardiales > Pseudonocardiaceae > Amycolatopsis > Amycolatopsis sp. WGS_07. Next base: position 3,821,186 of record NZ_CP136053.1, read on the forward strand.
GCCAGCAGGAGGTCGGTCGCGCCGGGTTCCTCGGGGTTCGGGAACGAGACGGTGGGGAAGTCGGCGTCCGGTTCGGACTGCTCGGAAACCAGGTGCACGTCAGTAAAACCGGCGCGAGACAGCGCGGCTCGCAAGGTTTCCGCGCCGACGCCGTGCAGCGCGGTCGCGGCGATCCGCAGCTCGCGCGTGGTGCCGTACGGCAGCGCGCCGACCGCAGCCAGGTATGCCTCGCGCGGGTCGACCACCTCGGCACCGGGCGTGCGCGGAATGCTGCGCGCGGCTGGAGCGGTCTGGATCGCGCGCTCGATTTCGCCGTCGGACGGCGGCACGATCTGGCCGCCGGTGGCGTCGTAAAGCTTGTATCCGTTGTCCGCGGGCGGGTTGTGCGACGCGGTGATCTGGATTCCGGCGACCGCGCCGTAGTGCAGCACCGAGAACGCCAGCACCGGCGTCGGCAACGGCTGCGGCAGCACCTTCACCGCGAATCCGGCGGCGGTCAGCACCTCCGCCGCCGCGGTGGCGAACTCCTCCGAACCGTGCCGCGCGTCGCGGCCGACCACGACCACGCCGCCCGCGTGCCCTTGCGCGGTGAGCCAAGCGGCGACGCCCGCGGTGGTCCGCGTGACGACCGCGACGTTCATCCCGTTCGGACCGGCGCGCACCGGACCGCGCAGCCCCGCGGTGCCGAACTCGAGCGGCCCGGCCATCCGGTCGGCGATCTCCTCGACCGCGCCGGGCGCCTTGCCGATCGCACGGGCGAGCGCGGCGGTCAGCTCCTCGCGCGCGGCCGGATCCGGATCGTCGGTGATCCAGCGGTAGACGGAATCGCGAAGGCGGGAATCGAGGCTGTCGGACACCCGCGCCAGCTTACGCGGATCCGGAAAGAAGTTGATCGCCGACGATACGCTGGCCTCGTGCGCATTCTTTTCACCTCCCTCGCGTCTTACGGCCACCTTTATCCGTTGCTGCCGCTCGCCACCGCCGCGCGCGACGCGGGCCACGACGTGGTCTACGCGACCGGCTCGGAGTTCCATCCGACCTTGGAGAAGGCGGGTCTCGAGAGCGTCGCCGCCGGAATCACGCTGCACGAGGCGTTCGGCCGGCTGTTCGCCGGAGACACCCGCAGCCGCTACGAGGTCCCGCAGGACGAGCTGAACCGGGCGATCGGCGAGGGGTTCGGGCGGCTGCTGCCCACCCAGTTCATGACCGATCTCGAACCGGTGCTCGCCGAGCGGAAACCGGACCTGGTGGTGTACGAAATGGGCAATCCGGGCGGTATGTTCGCCGCCCATCGCGCGGGCATCCCCGCGATCGGACACGGATTCGGCCGCATTTCCTCCGGCGGGCCGATGGAGAACATCAGCGAGCAGATCGACGCGTTCGCCGCCGAACTCGGGCTCGACGGCGACAGCCGGGTCTTCTGGGGTCGCCCGTTCGTGGACATCTGCCCGCCGTCGGTGCAGGCACCGGAGTTCCTCGCCGCCGCCCAGCGCTTGCCGCTGCGCCCGGTTGGCTGGAGCGAACCGGGCGACCTGCCGTCCGGCGTCGAAGGCCGCGACCGCAGCCGTCCGCTCGCGTACTTGACGCTCGGCACCACCGGAGCCAGCCAGGCGCACCTGCTGACCGCGGCGTTGCAGGGCTTGGCCTCGCTCGACGTGGACGTGCTGGTGGCCACCGGCCCGGCCGTCGACGTCGCCGCGCTCGGCGAGGTGCCGTCCAACGTGCGGCTGGAGGCGTGGGTGCCGCAGTCGGAACTGCTGCCGCACGTCGACCTGGTGGCGCACCACGGCGGAAGCGGGACCACCCTGGGCGCGTTCGCGGCGGGAGTGCCGCAGCTGGTGCTGCCGCAGGGCGCGGACCAGTTCACCAACGCCGACGCGGTGGTCGAGGCCGGCGCGGGCGCGAAACTGATCGGCGACGAGCTGACGGCGGACGCGGTCCGCGAGGCCTCCGGCCGGTTGCTGACGGACAGCGCGGTAGCGGACGCCGTGCGCGGGCTGGCGGAGGAGGTGGCGGGGATGCCTTCGCCGCAGGAAGTGGTCGCTCAGCTGCCGCAGCACGCCTAGCTGTTTGCGCCCCAATGTGGCATTGGGTGCGTGGGATGCACCGAATGCCACGTTGGGTGCGTGGGATGCACCCAACGTGGCATTGGGGCGCAAGGCCGAGGCTCAGGCGCGGGTGACGAGTTCCTTCAGCAGCGAGCCCATCCGCGTAGCCGACTGCCGCCCCGCTTCGAGGACTTCCTCGTGGTTCAGCGGTTCGCCGGTCATGCCCGCCGCCAGGTTGGTGACCAGTGACAGCCCGAACACCTCGAGCCCGGCCGCGCGGGCGGCGATCGCTTCCAGCACGGTCGACATGCCGACCAGGTCCGCGCCGAGGGTGCGCAGCATGCGGATCTCGGCGGGCGTCTCGAAGTGCGGCCCGGGCAGACCCGCGTACACGCCCTCCTCCAGCGAGCCGTCGATCTCCCGCGCCAGGTCGCGCAGCCGCGCGGCGTACAGGTCGGTGAGGTCGACGAAGTTCGCGCCGACGATCGGGGAGCGCGCGGTCAGGTTGAGGTGGTCGGAGATCAGCACCGGCTGCCCGACGCTCATCCCCGCGCGAAGTCCGCCCGCCGCGTTGGTGAGCAGCACCGTCCGCGCGCCCGCCGCCGCGGCCGTGCGCACGTTCTGCACCACCGGGTCGATGCCCTTGCCCTCGTAAAAGTGCGTGCGGCCGAGCAGGACCAGCGCCCGCTTGTCGCCGATCCGCAGCGACCGCACCGTGCCGCCGTGGCCGACGGCTCCGGGCGGGGTGAAGCCCGGCAGTTCGCCGAACGGGATCTCCGTGTCCGCGGTGCCGATCACGTCCGCGGCCGGGCGCCAGCCCGAACCGAGCACGACGGCGATGTCGTGCTTCTCGACGCCGGTGCGCTCGGCGATGACGGCCGCGGCCGCCTCCTCCAGGTTGCTCATGCCGCCGAGCGTATCCGGGCGCTGCGCACCGCGAGGAACGCGACCAGGCCGAACGGCGACAGGAAGATGGTCAGCACGAGCAGCGGGCTGAGCACCCACCACGGGACCCGGTGCGTGCGCGCCTCGAAGAACATCCAGCGCGCGATGAACAGGTCGAACGCGATGAGGTGCGCCCAGATCAGCGCGGCCCCGTACGGTGTGCTCAGAAACCCTTGCAGGACACCGAGATCCGGCCGCTGCATGGCGTGCCACAGCTCGCCGAAATGCGGGATCGCCAGTACGAAGTACCAGACCAGCGGCAGCAGCGGCACCCACGGCGAGGCCAGGATCCGGCGGGTGCCGCGCCAGCCGGGCAGGAAGATCATCAGCGCCCAGAACGGCACCGCGACCGGGAACGTCCAGGCGAAGACGGTCAGCTCGCTCATCGGATCGTCTTCCGGACCGGCACCAGCAGTGACGCCGCCGTGGCCGCCGCGACGAAGCCGGCCAGCAGACCGGCCGCGGCCAGCGTCGGGCCGCTCGGGTAGACCAGCGGTTCGCCGCGTTCGGCCTGCCAGACGATCAGGCCGACGAGGCCCGCGTAGCCGAGCGAACCCGTCCACACCAGCCGCACGCGTACCGCGCTCTCGCGCAGCCGGGGCAGCCGCGTCGCGAGCAGCGCGAGGCCGAAAGCCAAGAGCGGCAACGCTTGCAGCGCGTGCATGCCGACGAAATGCGGGATGCGCAGGTCGCCGCCGGTGGTGCTCCAGCCGAGCAGCGGGAGGCCGGGACCGCCGTCCTCGACGCCGACGCTGTGCGCGCCGATGAGGTCGGAGTGCCCGGTGGTTTGGATCTTGGCCAGCTCCTGCGGCGTGGGCTGAGTCATCAGCGAGCCGAGCCCGGCCCCGATCAGCGCCAGCACCGCGCCGGTGCGCACCGCCCAATGGACCGCGCGGTCTTCGAGCCGGGTGAACATCAGCAGGACGGTGGCCACGAGCGTGGCGAGCCAGAGCCCCGCCACCATCACGCCCATGGCCTGGAACAGCGCCGAGTCGAACGGGGACGTGTTCGCGAAGTGGCTCGGCCTGCCGCGGACCGCCTGGAAGGTCATCGCCACGTACTCGGCGGCGAACAGCACGACGGCGACGGTGGTGGCCACGCTCGCGACCTTGCGCAACCGGCCGGGCAGCAGCGAGACGAGCCAGCTCCAGGTGAAGAAGTAGAGCCCGCCGGAGACGGCGAACTTGAACAGCTTCGCCCACACCGGCGCGCCGAGCAGGGTGCGGCGGTCGATCAGCATGGCCGCGATGGTCAGCACGGTCGCGACCGCCATCGACGCGGCGAACCACAGCGAAGGACGGTGCCAGGTGCGCATCTGTGCGGTGCTCAACGTCGCGGGTGGGTCGACGGTGGTGGTCACGGGTTCCTCCCAGTATGGATAGTCATGCTCTCCGTTATGGGAAGTTAAACTATCCATACTGAGAAGTCCTCAGGGTTTTTCCCGGAAGTAGGGTCGAGCGGGTGCGGATGGCAGAGCTGAGCGCCGAGTCCGGGATCCCGGTGGCGACGATCAAGTACTACCTGCGGGAGGGTCTGCTGCCGGCGGGCGAGCGGACCAGCCCGAACCAGGCCCGCTACGACGAGGGGCACGTGCGGCGGCTGAAGCTGATCCGGGCGCTGGTCGAGGTCGGTGGGCTGTCGGTGGCGACGGTGCGGGAAGTGGTCGCCGCGGTCGACTCCGACGAACCGGCGTACCACGTGCTGGGGGTCGCGCAGTGGGCACTGACCGGGTTCGCCGCGGAGGTCCCCGAGGAGGAGCGCGAGTGGGCGGTGGAGACGCTGTCCGCGCTGGCCCGGAAGCACGGGTGGAAATTCGGGCTGGACAACCCGGTGGCGTCTTCGCTGGTCAGGACCATGTGCACGATTCGCGCGCTGGGGCACGAAGGGTTGCTTGACCAGCTCAGCCGGTACGCGGAGATCGCCGACCGGATCGCGGAGGCTGACCTGGACACCATCGACGCCACGGTGTCGATGGACCGGATCGTCGAGGCTGCGGTGGTCGGGACGGTTTTGGGCGACCGGTTGTTCGAGGGGCTGCGACGGCTGGCGCAGGCCGCCGAGACCGCCCGGCGCTACCCGGACAGCCGGTAAACGTCAGGAGGAAGCCGGGAACGACAACGTCGGCGCGATCTGGGCGAAGAGGCCGGACGAGCTGTCTTCCTGTTCGGTCGGCACGGTGAGCGAGAGCAGCCACAGTGCGTTGCCGGACTGCTTGATCAACGCGAAGGTCGTGCGGGTGATGACCGGGCCCGCCTTCCCCTCGGGGCCCGGGGCTCGTTCCGCCGTGCGGTAGGCGAGTTCGGTGCCGTTGGCCGTCTCGTGCGCTTCCCGCGCGGAAGTGAACGAGTCTTGCGACGACGAAAGCTTCAGCGCTTCTATCGCGTCGCCTTCGGAGTACCGCTCGAAGAAGTTCGGGATTCGTTCCAGGCGCAGCGATTGACGGCCGTCCGTGGAGACGTATTGGACCACTGTGGACGTGCCGTAGGTCGATTTCCGGGACGCGATAAAGCGTTGCCAGCCTTCCGGCACGGACACGGTGTACTCGCTGTCGCGCGAGACGTTCGCCGTCGCGCTCGCGTTGCCGTGCTGGGGAAGCAGCTTCGGTGGCGTCGACGAGCCCTCGACAGTGCCCAGCGTGCCCAGCACTCCGGTGCTCATTTTCTGCGGCGGCAGCAGATCCTGCCCGCTCACCACGCGGGCCAGCGCGAAACCGCCGCCGCACGCGACCGCGAACAGCAGCATCGAGGCGACCGCCAGCAGCGCCGTCGCCTTGCCGCTGCGCCGCGGAGGTGGCGGCGGCAGCGGAGCAGGCAGTGGCAAGGGCGGCGGGCCGGGGACCGGCGCCGGGGTGAAAGCGGGCGCGGACCCGGTGTTTCCCGAGCGCATGAAGGGCAGCGGGCCCGGGTCGGCGGCCAGCGCGGCGGGCTGCTCCGGGGAATCCGGCTTCGGGGCGACGGTCTTGATCACCTGGGTGTCGGTGGCGTCCAGCTGCGCGGCCGTCTTCTTGCCGTCCGGCGTGCGGAACAGTTCCGGGCCGAACAGGTCCAGCGCGGCCTTGTTCTGCATCGGGTACAGCCGGTGGCGCACCTCGCGCAGCGAGATCCGCTTCTCCGGCTCCTTCTTCATCAACGCGGTGATGACGTCGGCCAGCGGACCCGGCTTCGGACGCGGGACCTTGCCGTTGACGACCTTGCCGACGGTTTCCAGCGGGTCGCCGTCCGCGTCGTACGGGGGCGAGCCCTCGACGGCGGCGAACAGCGTCGCGCCGAGACCCCACAGGTCGGCGTTGGGGGTGACCGCGCCGCCGGAAGCGACCTCTGGCGAGATGTACGCGGGCGAACCGAGCATGATCCCGGTCCGCGTCATGGTGGCTTCGGAGACGTTGCGGGCGATGCCGAAGTCGGTGAGCTTGATCCGGCCGTCGCTCGCCACGAGGACGTTGCCCGGCTTCACGTCGCGGTGCGTGATGCCCGCGTCGTGCGCCGCTTCGAGCGCGGCGGCCACCGCGATGCCGACCGCCGCCGCTTGTTCGACGGTGAGCGGGCCGTGGTCGCGCAGCAGATGCGCGAGGCTGCGCGACGGCAGCAGCTCCATCACGACGAACGGCGCGTCGTTCTCGCGCGCGACGTCGTGCAGCGTGATGACGTTCGGATGCGACAGCACCGCGATCGCCCGCGCCTCGCGCAGCGTGCGCTCGCGCAGTTCGTCCGCCTGTTCGGCCGGGATGCCCGGCGGCACCTTCATCTCCTTGACCGCGACCGGGCGGTGCAGGAACTCGTCGTACGCCGACCAGACGGTGCCCATCGACCCCGACCCCAGAACCGACCGCAGGCGATAGCGCCCGGCGACTACCCGCGGCTGGTCGCCGCCGGTCGGCTCGGCGTTGTCCGTGCGGTCGGTGTTGCCGGGCTGGTCCAGGTCGCTGTTCTCCGAGGGCACCCCATGATTGTGGCCCAAGGGGCCGACACTCTTCGACTCGCCACCGCTACCCCTGAGTTCACCCGTACGGGGGGCGAGCAGAGTCACAGGTGCGGGTGGTGGCCTGCCTCTACCATCACTGGGTATGACGAACGTGGCTGGTCCGGAGTCGGCGCCGCACTCCGAGCCCGGGCTCGCGCTCGCGGCGGAGTTTCCGACCGCGGACCGCGCCCAGTGGCAGGAGCTGGTGGCGGGAGTGCTGCGCAAGAGCGGCAGGCTCCCGGAGGATTTCGCGGGTGCGCCGGAGGCCAAGCTGGCCTCGCGCACGTACGACGGCATCGAGATCCAGCCCCTATACACCGCTGAGGATGCCGGTGGAGACCTCGGCTTCCCCGGGCTCCCGCCGTTCGTGCGCGGTGCACGGCCGGAGGGCGTCGTCGACACGGGCTGGGACATCCGGGTCCGCCACCAGCGCGAAGACGTCCGCGCGGCGAACGCGGCGATCCTCGCGGACCTCGAAGGCGGCGCGTCTTCGGTGTGGCTGCGTCTCGGCGAAGGATCGCTGCCGATCTCCGCGCTCGCGGACGTGCTGAACGAGGTGTACGTCGGCCTCGCGCCGGTGGTCCTCGATGCCGGTGCGGAGTACGAAACCGCAGCTCAGGCACTGCTTGACCTCTTCGCTGAGCGCGAGGTCCCGGCCAGCGAAGCCGTCGGCACGCTCGGCGCGGACCCCATCGGCACCACGGCGCGGACCGGGCAGGCTCTCCCGCTCGCCCCGGCCGCCGAACTGGCCGCGAAGGTTGCCCCTAAGTACCCCAAGGTCCGCACGATTGTCGCCGACGGACTGCCGTTTCATGAGGCTGGCGGCTCCGACTCGCAGGAACTCGGCGCGACCATCGCGTCCGGCGTCGCTTATCTGCGTGCGCTCACCGCGGCGGGCCTGGACGTCGCGGCCGCGGCCGCGCAGATCGAGTTCCGGCTCGCCGCGACTGCCGACCAGTTCCGCACCATCGCCAAATTCCGCGCCGCGCGTCGGCTGTGGGACCGAGTCCTCGAAGTCTCCGGCGCGGCCGCGGAAGCACGCGGGATGCACCAGCACGCGGTCACGTCGCCGTCGATGTTCACCCAGCGCGACCCGTGGGTGAACATGCTGCGCACCACGGTCGCCTGCTTCGCGGCCGGAGTCGGTGGCGCGGATGCGGTCACCGTGCTGCCGTTCGACGCGGCGATCGGCCTTCCCGATGCGTTTTCCGCGCGGATCGCCCGCAATACCAACGCGATCCTCATCGAGGAGTCGAAGCTGGGCAGCGTCATCGATCCGGCGGGCGGCTCCTGGTACGTCGAGAAGCTCACCGACGAACTCGCCGAAGCCGCGTGGCGCGAGTTCACCGCGATCGAGGCGGCCGGCGGCATCGAGGCCGAACTGGCCTCGGGCGCGCTGGCCGGACGGCTCGCGCGGACCTGGGAGAAGCGCGCGAGCCGCCTCGCCACCCGGCGCGATCCGCTCACCGGCGTCAGCGAGTTCCCGAATCTGGCCGAAAAGCCGGTCACCCGCGAGCCGGTCCCGTCCACTGTGGACGGCGGACTGCCGCGGCACCGGTATGCCGAGGAGTACGAGAAGCTCCGCGACGCGTCCGACGACTACCTGGCCAAGCATGGCGAACGGCCGAAGGTTTTCCTGGCCACGCTGGGTCCGGTCGCCGCGCACACCGCCCGCGCTTCCTTCGCGACGAACCTGCTGCAGGCGGGCGGGATCGAGGCGGTGAACCCCGGCGCGACCGACGATCTGCCCGGCGCGTTCCGCGAGAGCGGCGCGAAGGTCGCCTGCGTCTGCGGCACGGACGCGGCGTACGAGGAACAGGCCGCCTCCGTCGCGGCGTCGCTCGGCGCGGACAGCGTTCTGTTGGCGGGCAAGGGAACCTACGACGGAATCAACGGCAACCTGTACGCCGGTTGCGACGCGCTCGAAATCCTGACCAGCCTCCACGAGCAGCTGGGAGTCTCCGCATGAGCATCCCGAATTTCGCCGACGTCCCGCTCGGCACTCCCGAGCCCGGCGACCGCGCCGCGTGGGCGCAGGCCGTCCAGGACGCCACCGGCAAGGGCCCGGACGCGCTGGCCTGGGAAACCCCCGAGGGCATCGGCGTCAAACCGGTCTACACCGCCGCCGATCTGTCCGATGTGGACTTCCTCGGCACCTACCCCGGCATCGCCCCGTACCTGCGCGGGCCGTATCCGACGATGTACGTCAACCAGCCGTGGACGATCCGCCAGTACGCCGGGTTCTCCACCGCCGAGGAGTCGAACGCCTTCTACCGCCGCAACCTCGCGGCCGGGCAGAAGGGCCTGTCGGTCGCGTTCGACCTCGCGACCCACCGCGGCTACGACTCCGACCACCCGCGCGTGTCCGGCGACGTCGGCATGGCGGGCGTGGCGATCGACTCGATCTACGACATGCGCCAGCTGTTCGACGGCATCCCGCTGGACAAGATGTCCGTCTCGATGACGATGAACGGCGCGGTGCTGCCGGTGCTCGCGCTGTACGTGGTCGCGGCCGAGGAGCAGGGGGTGAAGCCGGAGCAGCTCGCGGGGACCATCCAGAACGACATCCTCAAGGAGTTCATGGTCCGCAACACCTACATCTACCCGCCGCAGCCCTCGATGCGGATCATCTCCGACATCTTCGCGTACACGTCGCAGCACATGCCGAAGTACAACTCCATCTCGATCTCCGGCTACCACATGCAGGAGGCCGGAGCGACCGCCGACCTGGAGCTGGCGTACACGCTCGCGGACGGCGTCGAGTACATCCGCGCGGGCGTCGAGGCCGGGCTGGACGTCGACAAGTTCGCGCCGCGGCTGTCGTTCTTCTGGGCCATCGGCATGAACTTCTTCATGGAGGTCGCGAAGCTGCGCGCGGCACGTCTGCTGTGGGCGAAGCTGGTGAAGCAGTTCGAGCCGAAGTCGCAGAAGTCGCTGTCGCTGCGTACGCACTCTCAGACCTCTGGCTGGTCGCTCACCGCGCAGGACGTCTTCAACAACGTCACGCGTACGTGCGTCGAGGCGATGGCTGCGACCCAGGGGCACACACAGTCGTTGCACACCAACGCTCTCGACGAAGCGCTCGCGCTGCCCACCGACTTCTCCGCACGGATCGCGCGCAACACACAGCTGTTGCTGCAGCAGGAATCCGGCACCACGCGCGTCATCGACCCGTGGGGCGGCAGCGCGTTCGTCGAGAAGCTCACGTACGACCTCGCGCGCAAGGCGTGGGGTCACATCACCGAAGTCGAGGGCGCGGGCGGCATGGCGCGCGCGATCGACGAAGGCATTCCGAAGCTGCGCATCGAAGAAGCAGCCGCGCGTACGCAGGCGCGCATCGACTCGGGACGGCAGCCAGTCATCGGCGTGAACAAGTACCAGGTCACCGACGACGAGCAGATCGACGTGCTGAAGGTCGACAACGCGGGCGTACGCGCGCAGCAGCTCGAGAAGCTGCGTCGGCTGCGCGAAGAACGTGACCCGCAGGCCACCGAGGACGCGCTGCGCCGCCTCACCGAAGGTGCGCAGAACAACGGCAACCTGCTTGAGCTGGCCATCAACGCCGCCCGCGCGAAGGCCACCGTCGGCGAGATCTCCGACGCCCTGGAAAAGAACTGGGGCCGCCACTCCGGCCAGATCCGCACGATCTCCGGCGTGTACCGGGAAGAGGTGGGGAAGTCGGACAACGTCGAGAAGGCCCGCGAGCTGGTCGACAAGTTCGCCGAGGACGAGGGCCGCCGCCCGCGCATCCTGGTCGCGAAAATGGGCCAGGACGGCCACGACCGCGGCCAGAAGGTGATCGCCACCGGCTTCGCCGACCTCGGCTTCGACGTCGACGTCGGCCCGCTGTTCTCCACCCCGTCCGAGGTCGCCCGCCAGGCGTCGGAAGCCGACGTGCACGTGATCGGCGTGTCCTCGCTGGCCGCCGGGCACCTGTCGCTGGTGCCCGCGCTGCGGCACGAGCTGGCGGAGCTGGGCCGCGAGGACATCATGGTCGTGGTCGGCGGCGTGATCCCGCCGCAGGACTACCCCGAGCTGCGCGAAGCGGGAGCGGCGGCGATCTTCGGCCCGGGCACGGTGCTCGCGGACGCGGCGATCGACCTGCTGCAGCAGCTGGCCGCGCAGGAGTCCTGAACCTTGCCGCGGCGGATCGACGTCGGCGAATACGCCAAGGGCGTGCTCGCGGGCGACCGGGGGACCCTGTCCAAGGCCATCACGCTGGTCGAATCGCACCGGGAGGACCACCGGCGGCAAGCGCAGGAGCTGCTCGTCGAGCTGCTCCCGCACGCAGGCGGGGCGAAACGCGTCGGCATCACCGGTGTGCCCGGAGTCGGCAAGTCGACATTTATCGACCAGCTCGGCACTGACCTCACCACAGCCGGGCACCGGGTCGCGGTGCTGGCCGTCGACCCGTCCTCGACCCGCACCGGCGGCTCGATCCTCGGCGACAAGACCCGGATGGCGCGGCTGGCGGTCGATCCGAAGGCGTTCATCCGGCCGTCGCCGACCTCCGGCACGCTCGGCGGCGTCGCGCGCGCCACCCGCGAGACGATCGTGCTGATGGAGGCGGCCGGCTTCGACGTCGTGCTGGTGGAGACGGTCGGGGTCGGGCAGTCCGAGGTGACCGTGGCGAACATGGTCGACTGCTTCCTCTTCCTGACCCTGGCGCGCACCGGCGATCAGTTGCAGGGCATCAAGAAGGGCGTGCTGGAACTCGCCGACGTCATCGCCGTGAACAAGGCCGACGGCCCGCACGAACGCGACGCCAAACGCGCCGCGCGCGAACTGCAGGGCGCGCTGCGGATGATCTACGGCAAGGACGCGCTCTGGACGCCGCCGGTGCTCACGTGCAGCGGGCTCGAAGGCAGCGGTCTCGACGAGGTGTGGGCGGCGATCGGGAAACACCGCGAGGTGCTCACCGAATCGGGTGATCTTGGCGAGCGGCGCAAACGCCAGCAGGTCGACTGGACGTGGTCGATGGTCCGCGAACAGCTGCTCGACCGGCTCACCGCGCATCCGGCGGTCCGCGCGCAGGTGGCCGACGTGGAGCGCGCGGTGCGCGACGGGGAACTCACCGCCACGCTGGCCGCGCAGCGGATCTTGGCGGCGTTCACCGAGCCCTCTTCTTGAACGTTGTCCAAGAAGAGAAAGCGCTCTGTGCACAAGTGTCTTTTGACCGTCTCAGGGGCTCATTGCGCTCGACGGTCGTCGGCGCGAGGCGAGCGGGCCCGCCTCCACCGCGTGGCGGCTGACGCGCCCTCGGTTCGACAGGCACAATGCACGGTGACGGCGTAGAAGGGAAGTCATGGCGAAGGTGCGGGGACTGCTGCTGGCCGGTCTGCTCGGCGTGCTGCTCACCGGGGCGCTGCCCGCGGCGGCGTCCGCGGCGACCCCGGCTCCGGCCGCGGTGACCGTGGCCGCTGAGACGGCGATCACGCAGGTGAACGCGGTCCGCCAGGCACCGCCGGGACCGGTGCTCGACCCCACGCAGACCGACAAGGCCAACGCCGACAAGACGAAGAAGAACCTCATCGCCGGCGGGGCCGCGGTGGTGCTGCTGGCCATCGTGTTCTTCGGCCGCCGCCACCGCATCAAGCGCCGCAAGGCGCAAGGCGGCTGAGCTTTCCGTCGTTCACCCTGGCCGAACTGTCATCAGCCGTTCGCCGCAGATCCGGTACCGGCCGTCTTGGTCGAACGGCAGCCCGCCGCCGCTTGCCACCTGCATGGTGCACGATCGACTCCGATGCGTAAGACAGATCGATCGGCACGTTGCGTGTTCCCCTGCGCTCGTGTTGCGGGAGGAGGTGCGGCGTGACGGTGCTGGACTCACGGCCGGACGTTCCAGGTGACCACGAGGGCAACCCGATCGCGGCGCCCGGCGCGCTGCTGACCGAAGCCGGCGTCAGCATGGCTCCGGTGGAAGACCTTGGCGCGGGCCGCGGCCCGTTCTGGCTGGACGACTGGCTGCGCGCGAACGCGACCGACGTGCTCGCGTGGCGGCGGCACATCCACGCCAACCCCGAGCTGTCGCGGAACGAGTTCGGCACGACCGAGCTGATCGTCTCGCTGCTGCGCCGGGTCGGGCTGAAGCCGTGGGTGCTGCCCGGCGGCACCGGCGTGGTGTGCGACATCGGCAAGGGCGAGCGCTGCGTCGCGCTGCGCGCGGACATCGACGCGCTGCCGCTGACCGAGGACACCGGCCTGCCGTACAGCTCCACCACCGAGGGCGCGGCGCACATGTGCGGCCACGACGCGCACACCGCGATCCTGCTCGGCGCGGGCCGCGCGCTCGCCGGCGCGCCCGAGCTGCCCGGCCGCGTGCGGCTGATCTTCCAGCCCGCGGAGGAGGTCATGCCCGGCGGCGCGCTGGACATGATCGCCGCGGGAGCGCTGGAAGGCGTCGAGCGGATCTACGGCCTGCACTGCGACCCGCGGCTCGAAGCGGGCAAGGTCGGCACCCGGGTCGGCGCGCTGACGTCCGCCGCCGACCTCATCGAACTGCGCCTCACCTCGCCCGGCGGCCACACGTCGCGGCCGCACCTCACCGCCGACCTGGTGTACGCGCTCGGCACGGTCATCACGTCGCTGCCGTCGGTGCTGTCCCGGCGCGTCGACCCGCGGTCCGGCACGGTACTGGTGTGGGGCGCGGTGCACGCCGGACAGGCCGCGAACGCGGTCCCGCAGGACGGCGTCCTGCGCGGCACGCTGCGGACTGCCGACCACGAGGTCTGGAAGTCGCTGGAGCCGCTCGTCGCCTCGTCGGTGGAATCGCTGCTGGCCCCGACCGGCGTCGGCTTCTCGCTCGACTACCGGCGCGGGGTTCCGCCGGTGGTCTCCGACGCCGAATCGACCGCGCTGATGCGCGCCGGCGTCGAGGCGGCGGTCGGCGAAACGGGCCTCGCCGGGACGGAACAGTCGTCCGGCGGCGAGGACTTCGGCTGGTACCTGGAGCACGTCGGCGGCGCCTTCGCCCGGCTCGGCGTGTGGTCCGGCCCGCCCGCTCCGCAGGCCGACATCCACCGTCCGACGTTCATCCTCGACGAGCGCGCGCTGCTCGTCGGAGTGCGCACTTTGGTGCACACCGCGCTGGCCTCGCTGGCCTGAGTTATCCACAGGCTTCGCGCCGATGTGGATAACTCAGGCGGGTGAGAGGTACCCCTCGTGCGGGGGTGTCAGCGAGAGGTTACCGGGCGTGGTCTAGACCGCCGGTGGCGTTGCTTCGGTCCGTTTACCGAGAGTCATTTCGGACTTTCGTGTTGCCCGGTACCGACGGTGGGTCGTTGACTGCCTGGTGCGGATTTCGCGTTGCGCGGCAACGGCTTTGGCGGAATCTGCGACGGTTTGCGGTGCCGTGGTGTCCTGATTTTTGCCGTCAAGTTCGGTAACGCGCTGCGATTTTTCCTGCACGCGGCGGTGCCCGATGCCCGTGTGGGTGAGCCTCTGCCGTGTGGTATTGGGCAGCTGTCCGGCGGGGCGGTGGAGCGTCCGGCGGCCCGGAGTTATCCACAGGGCGGTGCCGTTGGGGACAACTTTCGGCCCTCGCCCAGACGGGTGTGGATGACTCCGGAAACGAGCCTTCCCGGCGGTCGCGACGAGGTCGAGGCGGCCCAGGTGCTTCGCCTCTCGAACGGCTGAAAGCCCGTGCGGGACTCCATCAGGAACTCAGATTCCCGCAAGGCGTCCTTCACGGACAGTTAAGAGAGCGTCAGCCGGTGATCCCGGTGCACGGCCGGGTGCGCAGATCGTCCACGTAGTCCACTGGGGCGCCGGCCGCCTCCGCGGCGTCCGCCAGCACCCCGAGGTAGCGCGCCGAGGGCAGGCCGCCCTCGTAGGCGTCCAGGACGTAGAGCCAGGCCAGCACCGACCCGTCCATCGTCTGGACCCGCAGCCGGATCTTCGTGTGCATCCCCAGCTCGCCGCCTTCCCAGCGGTCGAGCCGTTCCTCGTCGAGGGCGGTCACGTCGTACAGCACCACGAACACCCGCGACGACGGGTCCTCGACGATGGTGGCCAGCGCGCCTTCCCACCCGATGTCCTCGCCGCCGAAGGTCAGCCGCCAGCCTTCCAGCCAGCCGGTGCCCGCCATGGGCGAGTGCGGGGCGCGCTCCAGCATCTGGGCGGGCTCCATGTTGGATCCGTAAGCGGCATACAACGGCACGCGGCACAGCCTAGCGACCCATGTCCCGCCCGATCGGATGCACATGCCGTGTCCCGGCCACTTCGCTTGCCGGTCAGGTTCGCCGCGTAGGGTCGGGACCACCGCCAAGCACGCGTACATAGGAGGACCCAGGTGACCAGGATCGTGATCATGGGTGGCGGCCCGGCGGGCTACGAAGCCGCCTTGGTCGCGGCGCAGCACGGCGCCGACGTGACGATCGTCGAGCGGGACGGCCTGGGTGGCGCCTGTGTTCTCTACGACTGCGTGCCCTCGAAGACGTTCATCGCCTCGTCCGGCGCGCTGGCAAAGATGCATGACCTCGGCGAACTCGGCATCAACACCGACCTCGCCGACACCACCGTCGACCTGCCGACTGTGCACGGACGGGTGAAAGGTCTCGCGCTCGCGCAGTCGGCCGACATCCGGGCCCGCGTGCAGCGTGAGGGCGTCCGCGTCGTCACCGCCGAAGCCCGGTTCGCCGACGACGAGCCCGGGCTGGCCACCCACACGGTGGAAGTCACGCACTCGGACGGGACGGTGGAATCGCTGTCCGCCGACGTCGTGCTGATCGCCACCGGGGCCACCCCGCGCGTGCTGCCCGGCGCGGTGCCCGACGGCGAGCGGATCCTGGACTGGCGTCAGCTGTACGACCTCACCGAGCTGCCCGAGCACCTCGCGGTGATCGGGTCCGGCGTCACCGGGGCCGAGTTCGCGTCCGCGTACACCGAGATGGGCGTGAAGGTCACCGTCGTGTCGAGCCGCGACCGCGTGCTGCCGCACGAGGACGCCGACGCCGCCGCGGTGCTCGAAGAGGTCTTCTCCCAGCGCGGCACCACGGTGGCCAAGCAGGCCCGTGCCGAACGCGTCGAGCGCACGGACAAGGGCGTCGAAGTTCACCTGGCCGACGGTCGCGTGATCGAGGCAAGCCACGCGCTGATGACCGTCGGCTCGATCCCGAACACCGCCGACATCGGCCTCGACCGCGTCGGCATCGAGCCCGGCCCCGGCGGGTTCATCGCGGTGGACCGGGTTTCGCGCACCAGCGTCCCCGGCGTCTACGCGGCGGGCGACTGCACCGGCGTGCTGATGCTCGCGTCCGTGGCGAGCATGCAGGGCCGCATCGCGATGTGGCACGCGCTGGGCGAGGGCGTCGCGCCGATCAAGCTCAAGACCGTCGCGGCGAACGTGTTCACGCATCCGGAGATCGCGACCGTCGGCATCAGCCAGCAGGCGATCGACTCCGGCGAGGTCCCCGCGCGCACGATCATGCTGCCGCTGGCCACCAACGCGCGCGCGAAGATGGAAGGCCTGCGCCGCGGTTTCGTGAAGCTGTTCTGCCGTCCCGCCACCGGCGTGGTGGTCGGCGGCGTGGTGGTCGCGCCGTCGGCGAGCGAGCTGATCCTGCCGATCGCGCTGGCCGTGCAGAACCAGTTGACGGTGGACCACCTGGCGCTGACCTTCTCGGTGTACCCGTCGCTGTCCGGCTCGATCACCGAGGCGGGCCGTCAGCTCATGCGGCACGACGATCTGGACTGATTTTCCTTCGCAGGGCAACCCCGTGCCGCACACCGCGTCTAGCGGGGTGAAGACGTGTGGCACGGGGAAGGAACGAGGGTGCGCAAGAGCGCGATTTTCGCGGTGGCGGCGGCGATCGGACTGGCCGGGACAGCGGTTCCGGCGGCGGCTTCGGCCCCCGATCCGGTGACGGTGCAGCTGAACCAGGACACCGCGGTGCTGCACGGCCAGGTGAACGCCTACCAGCGCGGCTCGGACCCGAACATGGCGTTCGCCTACTGCCCGGGTGCCAAGGCGGGCACCGCGACGTTCAGCTCGCCCGTGCTTGCGTTCTCTCAGTACTTCTACGGCGAGATGGTCGGTGTGAAGGCCACGATGAGCGCACACGCGAATCTGGTGCCAGGAACCAAACCTGGCAGCTATCCGCTCACCGTCACGTGCGACGGGAAGCAGCAGACCACGACGTTCACCGTGCCCGCCGCGCAGGTTTCGCGGGTGCCCAAGGGCGCGGCGAAAGCGGGCGACGGCAGCCTCGCCGCGTAATCATCCATGCTTCGAAAACCGCCGGAAATTGTTTCCGGCGGTTTTTTCGTTCCCAGGGCAACCCGGTGCCGGGTGGAGACGTCTTGGTTGTTGTCGGAACGAAAACGCCCGGGCCGCAGGGGGAACTGCCAGCCGGGCGCGGATTCGCCGCCGTTGTCTACGGCGGGGATCGCATTTTCATCAAGGGGAGTGTCATGAAGCGTACCGTTATTTTCTCCACCCTCGTCGCCGCCGGAATGCTTTCGGCCGCACCGGCTTTCGCGGCGGAAGCGCCCGCCACGCCTACCGCGCCGCCGTCTTCGAGCACCGCCACGCCCGCGCCGCCGGCCACGGATCAGCCGGACGACCACGCCGGGGTGCCCAAGGCGTTCGTGCGGGTGCTGCCGTCGTCCGGCCACGCCGGGGACCGGGTCACGGTGCGCGTCGGCTGCGAGGCCTCGGAAATCCACAACCTGAACTCGGCGGCGCTGCAGTTCGGCAAGCTGCACCCGGTCGGCCCGCAGAACGACCCGGCGAAGGCTCCGGTCTCGCAGGGCACCGCGACCGTCCGCGACGGCGTGAAGCCCGGGGTGTACAAGGTGACGTTCTCCTGCGGCAGCGGCGACATCGCCACGAAGTTCACCGTGCTCGGCGCGAAGCCCGCGCCCAAGCCCGCTCCCAAGCAGGTCAGCAAGGTCCCGTCCGGCGCGCCGCAGACCGGCGGCACGGACGGTCCGATCGCGGACAACCAGTCGGACGTCGGCCTGCCGATCGCGGCCGGCGCCATGGGCGTGCTCGCCCTCGGCGGCACCGGGCTCGTGGTGGTGCGCCGTCGCCAGCGTGGCTGACTAATCTCCTGGGCCTGGCTGCTTTTCGCGGCCAGGCCCAGGCGGATCGGGGGAAAGATGATCAGGAAGACAATCGCCGCGGCGGCCGTCGCGCTCGCCGCACTGCTGGCCGGTTGCTCGACCGGCTCTCCGTCGGCCCCGGTGGCCGCTTCCAGCGTCCCGTCCGCTTCCTCGGCCGCCCTGCCGAAATCGGAACCGGTCTCGCTGGACATCCCGAGTATCGACGCACATTCCAGCCTGGTGCCGCTCGGCCTCAACGCCGACAATTCCGTACAGGTCCCGCCGGTCAACACGCCAATGCAGGCCGGTTGGTACGAAAACGGCCCGACCCCTGGCGAAACCGGCCCCGCGGTCGTACTCGGACACGTGGACGGAAACAAGCACAAGGGAATCTTCTACCGGCTCAAGGAAATGAAGCCGGGAGACACAGTGAACATCGCTCGCCGCGACGGCACCACCGCGCACTTCGAGGTGACCAAAGTGGACCAGGTGCCCAAGGACGTCTTCCCGACCGACGCGGTCTACGGGGACACTTCGGACCCGCAACTGCGCTTGATCACCTGCGGCGGCGCATTCGACCGGGCCGAGCACAGCTACGTGGACAACATCATCGTGTACGCCCATCTGGTGAACGGCGGTCATTGAAAAGACGCCCCCGGTTTTTGTCGGTGCCCGGTGCGACACTGTGGCGGTTGGCAGAATTCTGGAGGCACGCATGATCACCAGGACCGAACCGTGGCCCGCGGGCACACCGTGCTGGGGCGACTTGATGGTGCCTGACCGCGACCAGGCGGTCACGTTCTACGAGGCCTTGCTGGGCTGGACAGTCCAGTCCGGCGGCCCGGAGACCGGTTTTTACGGAATGGCGGAGGTAGCCGGAAAACCGGTGGCGGGCATCGGCCAGATCCCGCCGGAGCAGGCGGGCATGCCACCCGTGTGGACGACTTACTTGTCGGTGTCCGATGTGGACAAAACAGTCGCCGCGATCACGGAGGCAGGCGGACAGGTCATCGCCCCGCCGATGGACGTCCTGTCCGAGGGCCGGATGGCCATCGCGACCGACCCGACCGGCGCGACGTTCGGCCTGTGGCAGCCGGGCAGGCACTCCGGCACGCAGGCCACGCTCACCCCGGGAGCACCGGCGTGGAACGAATGCATGACCCGGGATTTCGCGGCGGCTAAGCAGTTTTACGGGGATGTGTTCGGGTTCGGGTTCGGGGATATGTCCGGTCCCGGGTTCACGTACGCGACCCTGGACGTGGACGGCCGCCCGGTCGGCGGCCTGGGCGAGCTGGCGGAGGACAGCCCCGCGCAACCCGGGTGGGTGACGTACTTCTGGACCGCCGACGCGGACGCAGCAGCAGCGCGCATCACGGAACTGGGCGGGACGGTGCTGAGCCCGCCGACGGATACGCCCCACGGCCGGTTGGTGGTGGCAACGGATGACCAGGGGGCGGGGTTTTCGTTGATGGCACCGAACGCCCAGTCCGGGACACAGGACGGGTGGGGGTGAGGTTGGGGGAGCGAGGTTGAGCTGGGACGCACGGGGCCGGGCTGGGTTGAGCTGACCGGTCGGGCGTTGCCGGGCTGGGCTGGCGGTGTGGTGCTGAGCTGGGCTGGGTTGAGCCGAGCCGGGCGGCGCTGGGCAGAGCTGAGCCGAGCCGGGCGGTGCCGGGTTGGGTTCGGCCGGCCAGGCGCTGTCGGGCTGGGTTGGCGATGAGGTGCTGAGCTGGACCGGGCTGAACCGAGCCGGGCGGTGCAGGGGTGAGCTGACCGGGTGGGCGCTGTCGGGCTGGGCTGGCGTGAGGTGCTGGGCTGGGTTGAGCCGAGCCAGGCGGTGCTGGGCTGGGCTGGGTTGAGCTGGCCGGGCGGCGCCGGACCGAGCCTGGCAGTGGTAGCCGGGCGGTGAGCTGGCTGGACCGAGCTGGCGGTGAGGTGCCGGGCCGGGTTGATGTGGCCGGGCCGGGCGGGCAGCGCCGGGCCGAGCGATGCTGGCCGGGGCGATGCTAGGTCGGATGGTGATTGCGCCGGGCGCGGGCAGCGCTGGGCCAGGCGGTGACGTGCGGGACGAGCAGTGAGGTGCCGTGCGCTGCCGGGCTGGGCTTGATTCGTGCTGTGCGGTACCGGTTTGCGCCGCGCCGCGTTCCGATGCCGATCGGACGGGTTGCGCTGAGCCAACCTCGGTAGCGCTGATCCGACCCGCGCCAGCGGCCTCAACCCGCGCCAGGACTGACGGCGATGCGAGCCGCACCGGAACGCGAGGCTGCCGTGCTCCGGTAATCGACCCAGCTCACCTCCCGCCCGGGCCCAGAAGTCCGTGAGGGGAACCCTGAAGGATCCAGGGTTCCCCTCACAGCCCATCAGCCCACCGAACCGCGAGCGGCAGTCAAACCAACCCGCGCGGCCAGGAAGACGATCAGTCCTCCACCCAGTCGAACGTCTTCGTCACGGCCTTCTTCCAATTCCGATATTCCTTCTCCCGCCGCGACTCGTCCATGGCCGGGTCCCACTGCTTGTCCTTGGCCCAGTTCGTCCGGATGTCGTCCTCCGACTCCCAGAACCCCACTGCCAGCCCAGCCGCATACGCCGCACCAAGGGCAGTCGTTTCGTTCACCACCGGGCGGATCACCGGCACGCCAAGGATGTCCGCCTGGAACTGCATCAGCAGCTCGTTCACGACCATCCCGCCGTCGACCTTCAGCGACTTCAGCGGGACACCCGAGTCCGCGTTCATCGCGTCGATCACCTCGCGCGACTGGAATGCCGTCGCCTCCAGCACCGCTCGCGAGATGTGGCCCTTGTTCACGAAGCGGGTCAGGCCGACGATCGCGCCGCGGGCGTCGGAGCGCCAGTACGGGGCGAACAGGCCCGAGAAGGCCGGCACGAAGTACGCGCCGCCGTTGTCGTCGACCGTCCGGGCGAATTCCTCGATCTGGGCCGCCGACGAGATCAATCCCAGGTTGTCGCGCAGCCACTGCACCAGCGAACCGGTGACCGCGACCGAGCCCTCCAGCGCGTACACCGTGTCGTTCGAGCCGATCTTGTAGCAGACCGTCGTCAGCAGGCCGTTCTCCGACAGGACCTTCTCCGTGCCGGTGTTGAGCAGCACGAAGTTGCCGGTGCCGTAAGTGTTCTTGGCCTCGCCCGGCGAGAGGCACGCCTGGCCGAACGTCGCCGCCTGCTGGTCGCCGAGGATGCCCGCGATCGGCACCTCGGCGAGGGCTCCGCGCGGGCGGACCTTGCCGTACACCTCCGACGACGACCGGATCTCTGGCAGCATCGACAGCGGAATCCCCATCTCCGCCGCGATGTCCTCGTCCCACTTCAGCGTGTCGAGGTCCATCAGCAGCGTGCGCGACGCGTTCGTCGGGTCGGTCACGTGCACGCCGCCGTCGGTGCCGCCGGTCATGTTCCACAGCACCCAGGTGTCCATGTTGCCGAACACCAGATCGCCCGCCTCGGCCCGCGCCCGCGCGCCCTCGACGTTGTCGAGGATCCACTTGATCTTCGGGCCGGAGAAATACGTCGCGAGCGGGAGGCCGGTCTTCGAGCGGTAGCGCTCCTGACCGCCGCCCAGCGCGCCCAGTTCGCCGGCGATCTTGTCGGTGCGGGTGTCCTGCCAGACGATCGCGTTGTACACCGGCTTCCCGGTGTTGCGGTCCCACACCACCGCGGTCTCGCGCTGGTTGGTGATGCCCACCGCGGCGATGTCGGTCGGCCGCAGGTCGGCCTTGGCGAGCGCGCCCGCGGCGACCGCGCGGGTGTTTTCCCAGATCTCCTCGGCGTTGTGCTCGACCCAGCCCGCCTTCGGGAAGATCTGCTCGTGCTCGCGCTGGTCGACCGCGACCACGCGGCCGGAATGGTCGAAGATCATGCAGCGCGTCGACGTGGTGCCCTGGTCGATCGCGGCGACGTACGAAGTCATGGATTCCCTCCGGAAAGCTGGATCAGGTCAGGTTGTGCACGGCCAGGTAGACCAGCGCCGCCAGCGCGCCGCCGATGAGCGGCCCGGCGACCGGCACCCACGAGTAGTTCCAGTCTGGATCGCGCTTGCCCTTGATCGGCAGCAGGAACGCGTACGCGATGCGCGGGCCGAGGTCGCGGGCCGGGTTGATGGCGTAGCCGGTGGGCCCGCCGAGCGAAATGCCGATCACCAGCACGACGAACGACACCCCGGCGTAGCCGAGCGCGGTGTTGCCGAAGGTCGGCGAGCCGTCCGCGGCGGTCTTGAACGCCGGGGTCAGCAGGATCCAGCCGACGAGCACGAAGGTGCCGATGATCTCGGTCACCAGGTTCCACGCCTTGTTCCGGATCTGCGGGGCGGTGGAGAAAATGCCCAGCGTCTCCTCCGGATTCGGATGGTCGTCGAACTGCAGTTTGTAGGTCAGCCAGCACAGCACGGCGCCGAGAATCGCGCCCGCCATTTCCCCGATCAGGTAGAACGGCACGTCCGCCCACGAGACCTTGCCCGAAATGGCCAGCCCGAGGGTGACCGCCGGGTTGAGGTGCGCGCCGGTCGGCGCGGCGATGCTGGCCCCGGCGAACACGCCGAAAGCCCACCCGAAAGTGATGAACAGGGTTCCCGCTTGATGGCCGTTGTTCTTTCGCAGCACGACGTTGGCCACGACGCCGTTGCCCAGCAAGATGAGCACTGCTGTGCCCAGCAGCTCCCAGACGATGATCGCACCCGGACTCATGCTCTCCGCACCTCCACACTGGACAGTCTGTGCAGGGCCGATCACGTCCGGCCACAGCCCCGTAGCCGACCCCAGTCCGCGGCACGTTACCGGTGCGTACGCGCGCAATCCAGAAGCCGGGCGAAGCAATGTGACCATGATCGTCATGGGTTCCGCCACACGTGTCACCTCGGGGTCAGCAGACGATCACGCAAGCGTGCGATGCTGGAGAAGGTGGAGTACGAGGAGGAACGAGTGGTGACGAACCCGCAGAACGGCAGCGGTCCGGCCCAGCTGGGTCCGGCGGGCCGGGAGGAATCCTGGCGGCGCTTCGGCGACGAGACCTTCGACCTGGTCGTGATCGGCGGCGGTGTCGTCGGCGCGGGCACGGCGCTCGACGCGGCGACCCGCGGCCTGCGGGTGGCGCTGGTCGAGGCCCGCGACCTGGCGTCCGGCACGTCGAGCCGGTCGAGCAAGCTCTTCCACGGCGGCCTGCGGTACCTGGAACAGCTCGAGTTCGGCCTGGTGCGCGAAGCGCTGCACGAGCGCGAGCTGATGCTGACGAAGATCGCGCCGCACCTGGTGAAGCCGGTGAGCTTCCTGTACCCGCTGACGCACCGCGTCTGGGAGCGTCCGTACACCGCCGCCGGCTTGCTGATGTACGACACGATGGGCGGGGCCCGGTCGGTGCCGGGCCAGAAACATCTCACCCGCGCGGGTGCCCTCCGGATGGTCCCCGCGCTCAAGCGGTCCGCGCTCATCGGCGGCATCCGGTACTACGACGCGCAGGCGGACGACGCCCGGCACACGATGACCGTCGCGCGCACCGCCGCGCACTACGGCGCGGTGGTCCGGACCTCCACCCAGGTCGTCGGCTTCCTGCGCGAGGCGGACCGGATTTCCGGCGTGCGCGTGCGCGACGTCGAGGACGGCCGGGAGACCGAGATCCACGCCGGCGCGGTGGTCAACTGCACCGGCGTGTGGACCGACGAGCTGCAGCGGCTGTCCGGCGGCCGCGGCCGGTTCCGCGTGCGCGCCAGCAAGGGCGTGCACATCGTGGTTCCGCGCGACCGGATCGTGTCCGAGTCGGGGATGATCCTGCGCACCGAGAAGTCGGTGCTGTTCGTGATCCCGTGGCGCAACCACTGGATCGTCGGCACCACCGACACCGACTGGAACCTCGACCTCGCGCACCCGGCGGCCACCAAACACGACATCGACTACCTGCTCGAACACGTGAACTCGGTCCTCGCGACGCCGCTCACCCACGACGACATCGAAGGCGTGTACGCGGGTCTGCGGCCGTTGCTGGCCGGTGAGAGCGAAGAGACGTCGAAGCTGTCGCGCGAGCACGCGGTCGCGCGGGTCGCGCCGGGTCTGGTCGCGATCGCGGGCGGCAAGTACACGACGTACCGGGTGATGGCGGCCGACGCCGTCGACGCCGCGGTGGTCGACCTGCCGGGCCGTCCGCCGTCGTCCATCACCGACAAGGTCCCGCTGGTCGGCGCGGACGGGTACCACGCGCTGGTGAACCAGGCCGACCACCTGGCCGCCGAGCACGGCCTGCACCCGTACCGCGTGCGGCACCTGCTCGACCGCTACGGCTCGCTGGTGCACGAGGTGCTCGCGCTCGCGGCGGACCGGCCGGAGCTGCTCAAGCCGATCGAGTCCGCGCCGGACTACCTCGGCGTGGAGGTCGTGTACGCGGCCAGCCACGAGGGTGCGCTGCACCTGGAGGACGTCCTCGCGCGGCGCACGCGGATCTCGATCGAGTACGCCCACCGCGGCATCGACTGCGCCGAGCAGGTCGCCCAGCTGGTGGGCGGCGTGCTGGGCTGGTCGGAGGACACGGTCAAGCGCGAGGTCGAGGTCTACCGGGCGCGGGTCGAGGCGGAGCGGGATTCGCAGCTGCAGCCGACCGACGAGTCGGCGGACGCGTTGCGGGCCGCGGCTCCGGAGGCCCGGGCGGGATTGATCGAGCCGGTCAGCTGACCATTTCCTCGTGAGTGCCGGTGCGAACCGGCACTCACGAGGGCTTGAGCACCCAGCGGATGAGCGTTTCCCCGCTGGGCGAGGGCCGCTCCTCCGGCCCCACCCGGGTGAACCCGGCCCGCCGGGCGACCACCTCGGACGCGGTGTTGCTTTCGTCGTGCCGGTAGGCGATCTCGTGCAGGCCCAGGCGGGCGAACCCGAACTTGATGGCGGCCGAAAGCGCTACCGCCGCAATGCCTTTGCCCCGTTCGGCCGGATGCGTCCACACCGACGCCTCGGCGGTGCCGAAGTCGAGGTCCAGATCGCGCAGCCCGACCTCGCCGAGCAGCCGTCCGGTCTCCGGATCGGCCACCGCCCACGAGCAGCGTTCGTCGCACGCCCACTGCGCGGCGCGGAGCGTCACGTATTCGGTGGCCTCGTCGGGGGTGCGCAGCCGGTAGTTCAGGACGTACCGCCGATGTCGCGGGTCCGCGAACGCCTCCATCAGCGCGGGCCGGTCGTCGACTTGCCGGTCCGCGCGCAGCTGACGCAGGTAGAACGCGCCCGCGTTGATGTCCACGGGTTCCACGACTCGAGCCTAACCGCCCGGAGGCGGGCAGCGGCTGCGTGCCGTGTCACGGCACACCGGCGCAAGGTGAAAAACTCTTGCCGTTTCGGGCAGTGCTCGGGAAAAACCCGTCGCCGCCCGAAGATCATCCTGGCAGCGTTTCCCGGTATGCCGGACAATCTGACCCAGCTTGCCGCCGACCACGCCCGTCTGCACGGATGGGACGACCTGACCGCCTTCATCGCCGACGACCGGACCTGGACGTTCGCCGAGGTCTACGCCGGGGCCGCGCGCGTCGCGGGCGGCTATCGAGCCGCCGGGCTGCGCCGCGGCGATCGCGTTCTGCTCGCGCTTCCGGACAGCGTCGAAATGGTCTGGTGCCTGCTCGGCGCGTGGCAGGCCGGAATCGTCGCGATTCCGGTGAATGTCCAGATGAGCCACGACGATCTGACCCGCGACATCCGCACCGCCGAACCCGCGCTGATCGTCGCTGACCCGGAAACCGCGGGCTGGCTCGGCGACGCGGGCCTCGCCCCGGTGACCGACGCGGAACGGCTGGCCGCGGCGGAACCGGAGACGGAGTTCGCGGAGGGCGGGGACCATCCGTCGCACGCGATGTTTACCTCCGGGACGACCGGCGCGCCCAAACTGTGCTTTTACCTGCACAGCAACTTCGAACCGAAGATGCTCAGCACGGAAGGGGTTGGCACGGTCGCACTGTCGGTGTCGCGGATGTACTTCTCCGGCGGGCTGTTCTCGTCGGCGATGGCCACGATGTGCACCGGGCAGACGTCGGTGCTCTCGCGGCCGCGCGCGACTCCGGCCGCCGCTCTGGAGCTGATCCGCCGCTACGACGTCGCGACGCTGTTCGCCCAGCCGAGTTTCTACGCGCGTCTGCTGCTTGAGCCCGGGCACGCCGAGACGCTCGGAAAGCTGCGCGGCGCGATGTGCGCTGGCGAGGTGCTTTCCGCGCAGTTGCGCGAGAAGCTGGTGCCGATCTTCGGCGATCGGCTGCTGAACCTCTACGGCGCCACCGAAGTCGGCGGATACGCCGCAGGGCGACCGGCGGACTACTCCGACGTGTCCGCGGTCGGGCCGGTTTTCGAGGGGCGTTCTGCGCGCGTTCTCGTCGACGGACAGGAGGCGGCGGCCGGGACGCAAGGCGAACTGCAGTTCCTGGTCCCGTTCGCTACGCGCGGTGTCGCTCGCGGCAGCCTCGGCCCGGATCAGGTGACCAATACCTGGTGGTCCACCGGCGATCTCGGGTCCATTGACGCACAGGGCGTGATCCACGTGTACGGACGGCTGGACGACGTCGAGGTGATCGGCGGGCAGAACGTGGTCCCCGGCGAGGTCGAACGGCTTCTCGAAAGTCACCCGAAGGTGCGGGAAGCGGCGGTCAGCGCGGTGCGGCGCGAGGCGGGGGACACGACGTTGCGCGCTTACGTGGTCGCCACTTCGGGCACCGGAGACGACGAGTTGGGCGCCGAGTTGGTCGCGCTGACTCGCGAGCACCTGTCGTGGTACAAGGTGCCGCAGGACGTGATGTGGCTGGATGCGTTGCCGCGCAACGCAAACGGCAAGGTGTTGCGGCGGCAGCTCCGTACCGTGGGCGGCCAGTGACCTAGGCGGAGGAGGGGATCGCCGGGAATTCCGCGTGTACGGCGGTCCCTTCCCCTCGCGCGGACTCGATGGTCAGCGAGCCCGCGACCTGTTGTACGCGCTGGCGCATCGCTTCCAGGCCGAAGCCGGTGCCGTCACCGCGCTCGCCGGCGGCGAAACCCCTTCCGTCGTCACGGATATCGAGCATGACCAGGTCGCCGGCATAGGTGAGAGTGACGCCGATCCGGCTGGCACGCGCGTGTTTTTCCGCGTTGGCCAAGGCTTCCTGCGTCACCCGGTACAACGCCACCTCCAGTTCGGGCAGCAACGGCCGCGCGTCGCCTTCGACGTCCGCGGTCACCTGCGCTCCGGACGTGTCGGACACTCGATTCGCCAAGCCCGCCAACGCTTCCGGCAGGTGCGAGTCGGCCAACGGCTCCGGCCGTAACGCCTGAACCGCCCGGCGCGCCTCGGTGAGACTGTCTTTCGCCAGCGTGTGCACATGGTCGAGATGCCGTTGCCGATCCGCGGCTTCGGTGGCCCGGTCGGCGGCTTGCAACTGAGTGACGATCCCGGTCAGCCCTTGCGCGACCGTGTCGTGGATTTCGCGGGCCATCCGTTGCCGCTCGTCGAGCACTCCCGCCTCCCGGGCCCGGGTGAGCAGTTGTGCGTGCAGCTCCGCGTTTTCCGTCAACGCCGTTTCCAGCCGCGCGTTGGCTTGCGCGAGTTTTTCGTTGGTACGACGGCGTTGCTCGTTCTCCGCGCCGACGAACCACGCGACGTACAGAATCGGCCCGACGATCGACACCGCGGTGATCCACGGTGGCGAAGGCTGCCAGATTCCCTTGGCCAGCAACGGAACCACTGCGGTCGCGGCCGCCGCGAAGATGCTCCAGCGCGTCGGGAACAACACGAACGCGATGGGGTAGCCGATCGACGCGAAGGCGGTGAACGGATCCAGCCGTGCGGTGAGCACGGTCGCCCCGGCCAGCAGTACGACGAAAAATCCGACGGCCAGCCACGGTTTTCGCGTACGCTGGGGGAAGATCGGGATCAACATCAATAACCACAGCCCGCTCGCCGCCGCGAGCAGTAGCGTGGTGCGCCACTGCGCGGGGTCGCCGTGCCGCTGAGTCGCGGCGATGATCGTGCACACCGCGAGCGCCACGATGCCGACCCCGGCGAACACCGGGCCTGCCCAGCGTTCGGCCTTCGGATCGACCGAACCCGGCCGCAGCCCCATCATCGGGCTGGGCCGCGGCTCGTGGTCCGGCGGGCTCAGCGTCGCCGCCAGCCGCTGAACAGGATCAGCAGCAACGGCAGCGCGAACACGATCAGCAGCCGTCCGCGCGTCACGATGAGCACGATTACCGCCAAGGCGATCGAGAGCGGCACCGAGTACCGCCACACGAACGCGCTCAGCTTGCCGTTGCCCGCCGACGGCACGACCGGCTGCGGCCGGGCGGTGGCGAGCAGCGCGCTCGGGCGCGGCGAGGGCAGGTCGTCGAACAGCGGCACCAGCTCGCTCACCAGCTTGGCTGAGGTGACCTTCGCCGAGCGGCTGCCGTACTCGTCGATGTCGAGCCGCCCGGTGCGGACGTGCTCGGAGAGGACGTCGAGCGCGTCCTGCCGTTCGTCGTCGCTCAACCGCAGGTCAGCCATGGTCCGCCTCAGGGGTCCAGACGGCGCTGGCGCCGGTGTTCGTCACGCATCGCCCGGAACTCCTCGCGGCGTTCGCGGTGCCGGTCGTGCCGGTGGTGATGGTCGTGGTGCTCGAAACCCTTGCCCCAGAGCGCGCGGCCGACCGCGGTCAACGCGATCGGCGCGAAAATCACCGGCCACCCGGCGGTGCCCGTGGCGATCAGCGCGATCGCCGCGATCCACACCAGCGGGACCAGCGCCGCGACGACGCGCTGCCCCGGCGACCACTCCGGCTGGCGCGCGGCGACCTCGCCGGACGCCGCAGGAACCGGCATGGGCGTCGGCGGCGGTGCGGCGGCCGGTTCCGGCGCGGCGGTGATGCCCGCGCCGAACACCGGATGCGGCACCGGCAGGTCGGTGAACAGCTCGCCCAGTTCGCCGCGGGTCTTGGCCGCGGTGATCCGGGCGGATCGCTCGCCGAATTCGTCGATGTCGATCCGTCCCGCGCTCATGTGCTCACCGAGCGCATTCAGCGCGGACTCTCGCTCCTGGTCGCTGATCCGCAGCTGCGGAGACGGAACCTCAGTCACGTAGTCGATGGTAGGCCGCTCCGGCGCGGGCCACCCACGACATTCAGCACAACTTCAGTCCTTGAGTTCCAAGAGTTGCGTTCCCTGCGTGACCGCGGAGCCGATCTCGACCGAAAGCCCGGTGACGGTGCCCGCTTTGTGCGCGGTTACCGGGTTTTCCATCTTCATCGCCTCGAGCACCACGATCAGCTCGCCCGCCTCGACGTGCTGGCCTTCCTCGACCGCGATCTTCACGATGGTGCCCTGCATCGGCGCGGTGACCGCGTCGCCGCTCACCGCGGCCTTCGCGCCGCCGGCTCGCTTGCGGGGCTTGGCTTTCGTCGCCGCGGGCGCGCCGCCGCCCTCGAGGGCGAACCCGCCCGGCAGCGACACTTCGAGCCGGCGTCCGCCGACCTCGACCACCACGTTCTGCCGCGGTGCCTCTTCCTCGGCCTCGATGTCCGGCGCGACGAACGGCTCGATCTGGTTGTCGAACTCGGTCTCGATCCAGCGGGTGTGCACGCTGAACCCGTTGTCGTCGCCGATGAACGCGGGGTCGTTCACGATCACGCGGTCGAACGGCAGCACCGTCGCCATGCCCTCGACCTCGAACTCGGCCAGCGCACGGCGGCTGCGCTCCAGCGCGTTCTGCCGGTCCGAACCGGTGACGATGAGCTTGGCGAGCATCGAGTCGAACTGGCCGCCGATCACGCTGCCGGACTCGACGCCGGAATCGACGCGCACGCCAGGACCGGACGGGGCGACGAACTTGGTGACCGTGCCCGGCGCGGGCAGGAAGCCGCGGCCGGCGTCCTCGCCGTTGATGCGGAACTCGATCGAGTGGCCGCGCGGTTCCGGGTCCTCGGTGATCCGCAGCTTCTCGCCGCGCGCGATGCGGAACATCTCGCGGACCAGGTCGATGCCGGTGGTTTCCTCCGACACCGGGTGCTCGACCTGCAGCCGGGTGTTCACCTCGAGGAACGAAATGGTGCCGTCGACCGCGACCAGGTACTCGACGGTGCCCGCGCCGTAGTAGCCGGCCTCCTTGCAGATGGCCTTGGCGGATTCGT
Source organism: Amycolatopsis sp. WGS_07 (assembly GCF_045278895.1). Lineage (NCBI taxonomy): Bacteria > Bacillati > Actinomycetota > Actinomycetes > Pseudonocardiales > Pseudonocardiaceae > Amycolatopsis > Amycolatopsis sp. WGS_07. Next base: position 3,851,279 of record NZ_CP136053.1, read on the forward strand.
GGATCCGGGCGCGCTGGTCGTCGGACAGGTACGGCGCCGGGGCCTCTTCCACCAGTTTCTGGTGGCGGCGCTGCAGCGAGCAGTCGCGGGTGCCGACGACGATCGCGTTGCCGTGCTGGTCGGCCAGCACCTGCGCCTCGACGTGCCGCGGCTTGTCCAGGTAGCGCTCCACGAAGCACTCGCCGCGGCCGAAGGCGGCCACCGCCTCGCGCGTCGCGGACTCGAACAGTTCGGGGATTTCCTCGCGGGTGCGGGCGACCTTCAGGCCGCGGCCGCCGCCGCCGAACGCCGCCTTGATCGCGACCGGAAGGCCGTGCTCGTCGGCGAACGCGATGATCTCGTCGGCGTCCTTCACCGGCTCCTTGGTGCCGGGCACGAGCGGCGCGCCGGCGCGCATCGCGATGTGCCGCGCGGTCACCTTGTCGCCGAGGTCGCGGATCGACTGCGGGCTCGGCCCGATCCAGGTCAGGCCCGCGTCGAGGACGGCTTGGGCGAACTCGGCGTTCTCGGAGAGGAAGCCGTAGCCGGGGTGGACCGAGTCAGCGCCGGACCGCTTGGCGGCGTCGAGGATCTTGTCGATCGCGAGGTAGCTTTCGGCCGCCGTGTTCCCGCCGAGGGCGAACGCCTCGTCGGCGAGGCGCACGTGCGGAGCGTCGCGGTCCGGGTCGGCGTACACGGCCACGCTCTGCAAGCCCGCGTCCTTCGCGGCCCGGATCACGCGAACCGCGATCTCGCCCCGGTTCGCGACCAGGATCTTGGTCACCGGACCGCCTGTGCTCGCGGTGTCCTGCTCGCTCACCACATACCTCCCGTGCCCGTCGCCGCGCTGCTGGTCAATCGGGAGTCTACGGACCAGGACAGAGCCTGGATTGAGAGGTGGACCACCCGGTTGGGTCCCGTTTATACCCGCCCGGCGGGGGCTTGATGCCGCAGTTCGGCCGGTAGTTCGGAGTCGAGCACGATGACGTCGTAGGGGTTGACCTGGTGCACGAGCGCGAGGTTCTCGGTGTTGACGAGGATCCACGGCTGGTGCTCGCCGCAGCAGTCGACGAGCCGGTCCAGCGCGGTGTAGGCGACCAGCGCGGTGCGACCGTCGGGCGTGCGGCGCAGTTCGACGTTGGCTCCGGTCTGGCCGTCGGTGGTCGGGCCGGTGGGGCCGGTCGGCAGGTAAAGGGCCGGGGGCAGATTGGGGTTCGTCACCCGGACAACATAGACGGACACGGTGCGCGAGGTCGCTTACAGTCTCGGATATGCGGACTTGGCGAAAGCGCATCCCGCGATCCGCGCTGTTCACCGCCGTCCTCGCGACGGTGGTGACGGCGGCGGCGCTCGTCGCGGTCGTCGCGCTGCGCCCGAAGCCGGACGGCGCGGTCACCATGGCGCCCCGCGAGCCCCCGGCGGCTCCGGTCAACGGATCGTCGGCCACCTGTGGAAACGGCCCCTGCCGGCAACTGGCCGCGATGACCGTCGGCGGCACCCCGGTCGTCCTGCTCGCGGACGCCTCGGGCGGATGGGGCCGGGTCCAGATCGGGCCGGAGCCGGGCACCGAGTTCGAGCTGGCGATCACCGGGATGGGTGCGAAGCTGACGACGACCTCGTTGCGCTGCATCGACGGGTCGACCGCCGCGTGCCTGATCCGGGGCGACGCCGCGGGCGGTTCGTACGGCGAACTGCTCACTGGGTCCGGCGGGGTGTGGCGCGATTTCGGCCGCCCCTATTTCGCCGACGCCGGTTCGCTTTCGCTCTACGACGTGAGCCAGGACGGCCGTCCGGACGTGATCGTCGTCCGGCACGAATGCCCGCAGGCGATGTCCGGAACGCCGCGCTGCCAGGCGGCGCCGGTGCTGGCGGAGGTCTACGAACTCAACGGCGCGGTGATGGGCTGCACGAGCACCGTCACCGCGCCGTCGAACTTCCGGGGATGGCCGGATATCGAGTTGAGGAAATCCCAGCTGCGCCGTTGCAGTTCGTGAGCGGCGGCCCCCGGCTCGCCACTCACGAGGTCGTCAGGCCGTGGCGGGCTGGGCGGCGGCGCCCTCGTCGCCGTGGTTCGGACGGGCGGTCTGCGTCCGGAGGATCTCGTCGTCGAGCAAGCCCTCGCTGCGGGCGACGATCGTCGGGACCACGATCTGGCCGGCGACGTTCGTGGCCGTGCGCATCATGTCCATGATCGGGTTCACCGAGTAGATCAGCGCGATGCCGATCGCGACCTGCTTGGCGTCGAGGCCGATGAACGCGGTGGTCAGGGTGAGCGCGGTCAGCCAGCCGGTGGTGCCCGCGGTGGCCAGCGCGCCGACCACGGCGACCACCACGATGCCGACGTACTGGCCGAAGCTCAGCGGCACCCCGGCGAGGTTGGCGATGAAGATCGCGCCGATCGCCGGGAACACCGCGGCGCACCCGTCCATTTTGGTCGCGCTGGCGAGCGGGGTGGCGAAGGCGGCGTACCCCGGGTCGACGCCGAGGTTCACCGCGGACTGCCGGGTGAGCGGCAGCGTCGCGGAACTCGACTGCGACGCGAACGCGAACTGGATCGCGGTGCCCGCCTTGGCGAAGAACGTCAGCGGGTTCACCTTCGCGACGAACTGCAGCAGGATCGGGTAGACGACGAGCAGGATCAGCAGGCAGCCGACGTACACCGCGAGCGTGGCCGAGAGCAGCGGACGGAACAGGGAGTCGCCGTAGTTCGAGACCGCCGCGCCGATCAGGCCGATGATGCCGATGGGCGCGAGCCGCACGATCCAGCCGAGGTAGCGCTGGACGATTTCGAACACGCTCGTGGTGAAGTCGATGAACGGCTTCGCCTTGTCACCGAGGCTGTAGGCGGCGGCACCGATCACGACGGCGAGGAAGAGCACCTGCAGCGTGCTGCCCTCGGCGAAGGCAGAGAAGAAGTTCTCCGGCAGCAGGCCCTTGATGAAAGCGTCCCAAGAACCCCAGTGGTCCATGCTCTTCGCGGCCTTGTCGGCGTTCTTCGCGGTGGCCGCGACGCCTTCGCCGAGCCCGCCGGACCCGGGGTTGAAGAGCTTGCCGATCGCGATCCCGATCAGCGAGGCGATGAACGACGTGATCGCGAACCACAACACGGTCTTGCCGCCGAGCCGCGCGGCGGTGCGCCCGCCGCCGAGGCCGCGCAGGCTGTTGATGCCGACCACGATCGCGGTGAAGACCAGCGGGATCACCGCGATCTGCAGCAGCGTCGTGAAGATCGTGCCGATGTGGTCGAGGGTGTCGGTCAGCCAGCTGGCTTCAGTCGTCCGCGCGAGCACGCCGAGGCCGGCGCCCACGACAAGCGAACCGAGCACGGCCGCGGCGAACACCCGCGGTTTGGTGTACGTCCTGACGAAGGACATGTGCCACCCCAGAGAGGTCGAAAGTTTCCGCCGGCCCGGATGCGGGCCGGCCTCGACTGTCCCTGATCACTCGTCCGAGTGACACATCGTCCCAGTATGTGAACTAATTCCACATTTCGGTCACGCTGACGCCGACCTCGGCGAGCAGTTGCCGAAGCAGCGGAAGACTGATCCCGATCACGCTGGACGGGTCCCCTTCGACGCCCTCGACGAACCACCCGCCGAGCGCATCGAGCGTGAACGCCCCCGCGACGTGCAACGGTTCGCCGGTACCGATGTAGGCGTCGATCTCGGCCTGGCTGGGGTTCGAGAAGTGCACGGTGGTGGACCGGGTGCCAGCGGCTTCCTTGGTGCGCTGACCACCGTCGAGCCGGACCACGGCGTGCCCGGTGAGCAGGACACCGGAGCCGCCCGCCATCTTCGCCCAGCGCTGCTTCGCGATCTCCGGCGTGGCGGGCTTGCCGACCATCTCGCCACCGATGGAAAGCATGGAATCACAGGCGACGATCACCGCGTCGGCCTCGGAGACCATCTCGACGACGGCGTTGGCCTTGGCCTTGGCGAGCGCCGTGACGAGTTCCGCGGGCGCGGGATCGGTGAGCGCGGCGGCGACGGCGTCCTCGTCGACCCCGGAGACGACGACCGCCGGGTCTAGACCGGCACTGCGCAGGACGGAGAGGCGGGCGGGGGACTGGGAGGCGAGGACGAGACGCACGGTCGAACGCTACCTCGGGTGGGGATGGGTGTTGAAGCTTGGCCTGGCGCGGGTCTTGGGCCGGAGCTGGGGCGGTGTGCTTGAAGCGTGGCCTGGGCGGTCTTGGGTTGGGGGCTGGGCGGTGCGCTTGGCGTGTGGCCTGGGCTGGGGCGGTGTGTTGGGGCACGGTTGCGTTGGGGCCGGATGCGGGAGAGGGCGCGGGGCGGCGTGCCGATGTGGGTAGCGAGCGGGTGCGGGTTTGCGTGCTGGGTGCGGGGGTTGCGTGCTCGGTTCTGGTGCGGGTTTGCCCGCTGGTGTCGGGGCCCGGGTGTGGGGTGGCCCGCTGGTGTCGGAGTCCGGGCGTGGGTTTGCGTGTTGGTGCTGGGCCCCCGGGCGCGGGGTTGCGTGCCAGCTGCCAGCCCGTCGGTTCCTGGGCGAAGTGATGACCTGGGGCGGGTCGCGCGATGGCGCCGGGATCTGGGGTGCGGGGTTGCCGAGCTGGTTGATTCTCGGGCGCGCCTGGGCGGGCTCGGAGGTGGCCGGGGCATGCTTCGGTACGCGGAGTGCGCCGGGAGGCCTCGCGGCCGCAGGCGTGGAGATCGCTGCGGGCGCGGTGTCTCCGCCGCAATCGCACTACCGCTCCTGCGCGGTGCAGGGCGCGTTCGAGCCGCATTGCTTCGCCGCTCCGGGGGCGCCTGTGGCCGCTCGCGCCCCTGCTCTCATGCCTCCTTTCTCGGCCCGGCCCCGGCTGGATTCGGCCAGCCGGGGCCGTCGAGGTCAGTCGTTCACCGTGCTGGTTCCGGGGCTGGGGCGGTCGGTGCCGGGGCGTGCGGGCGTGGTGACACCCGGCGCAAGGCCGCTGCGGACAGGACTCCCAGTACCAGCACCGCGATCGGCAGGATCAGGGTTGCCCTCGCGGCGTCGGTGAGTCCATTGTGGACGACCTCGCTGGCGAGACGGCCCGCCTGGGCGGCGATGTCCGCGGGGAGGCCGGGGATCGCGGCGGGGCCGCCGGAGGAGCCGAACTCGCCGGTGGAGGCGGCGGCGTGGGCGATGCCTTCGGTGAACTTGGCTCGGTATTGCTCCGGCAGTTGCGCGGCCGCGGTGGTGGCTTCGCTCGTGATCGAGGCGCTGATCCTCGCCTGCAGGAGCACGCCGATCGCGGCGCTGCCCAGGACGCCGCCTACCTGGCGGGCGGTGTTGAAGATGCCGGAGGCGGTGCCGGTGAGCCGCGGTTCCACCGATCCCATCGTCAGGTTGCTCATCGGCGAGAAGATGCAGCCGACGCCAAGGCCGCACACCAGCAGGGCGGGGATCAGTGCCCACGGGCTCGTGTCCGGGCGCGCCTGCAGCGCGATGATGCCGACGCCCGCTGCCAGCAGGGCCAGGCCGCCCATCACCAGGTACTTGCCGTTGATCCGGTCCGAAGCGCGGCCGACGAACGGGGCGATCACGCCGGACAGCAGGGACATCGGGGCGGTGAGCAGACCGGCCATGGTGGGGGACAGGCCGAGTACCGTCTGGATGTAGATGATCAAGGGCAGGAACATGCCGGTCATGGTGAAGCCGACCGTGGTCGCGGTGAGGGTGCCTGCGGAGAAGTTGCGGTTCGCGAACACTGCCAGCGGGACCAGGGGCTCGCGGCGGTTGTAGTGCTGCCACAGCACGAAAGCGATCAGCAGCACCACGCCGGCTCCGATGATTTCGAAGACGGTGATTCCGCCGAACACGGTTCCCCAGTCGTACTGCTGTCCATTTTGGACGCCGAACACGACGCAGAAGAGGCCTGCCGCGGACAGCAGGATGCCGAGCAGGTCGAAGGAGTGCGAGTGCTTCGGCTGCCAGTCCGGGACCAGCCACAGGGTGAGCGCGATGGCGACGACGCCGATCGGCACGTTCACGTAGAAAATCCACTCCCAGCCGAGGTGCTGCACCAGCACGCCGCCCAGCAGCGGGCCGGTGATCGTGGCCAGGCCGGCCACGCCGCCCCACGCGCCCATCGCCGCGCCGCGCTTCGCGGGCGGGAACAGGTGGCTGATGAACGCCAGCGTCTGCGGCGTCATCAGCGCGGCGCCGATGCCTTGCACGGCACGGGCGGCGATCAGCATTTCGACGTTGCCGGAAAGCCCGCACCACAGCGACGAAGCGGTGAACACGACGAGCCCGGCGACGAACACGCGCTTCGGGCCGAAGCGGTCGCCGAGGCGGCTGGTGAACAGCATCGGCACGGCGTAGGTGAGCAGATAGACGCTGATCACCCACACCACCGAGTTGAGCCCGGCGTTGAGTTCCCGCAGCATGGCGGGCACCGCGATGGACACGATCGTGGTGTCCAGCAGGATCATGAAGAACCCGATGCACAGCGCGCTGAGCGCGGCCCACGGGTTAACTGGTCTTGCGTTCATGGTCTTCCTTGAGCTTGAGTTTCTTGTCCTGGAAAGGGATCCGCCCGCTGTCGAGGTCGGCGAACAGCTGCTCGATCCATGCCAGCTCGAACTTCCGCTGTGCCGCGATGTAGCGGAAGTCGAGCCAGTAGATGTCGGGGGTGCCGTCCGATTCCAGCCGGTCGATGAGCACCTGGTCGGAGGCGACGGCCGCGCGCAGCTTGGTGATGCGGTGCTCCAGTTCGAGCAGCGCCACGTCGCGCCCGAGGTCGTCGATCACCGCCAGCCCGCTGAGTACGTCGCTGTAGTCGGGCACCACGTCGCCCAGCATTTGCCGGGCTCGTTCCTGGAAGGCGTCCTTGCCCGCGGCCGTCATCGCGTACACCGTGCGCTCCGGCCGTTTGCCGTCTCGCTGGGTTTCGACTACGTCGACATAACCGTTGCGCTGCAAGCGATCCACCGTGTGATAGAGCGAGCCGGCCTTGAGCTTCACGCGGGCTTCGACGTGCCGTTCCCGCATGAGCTGGGCCATTTCGTACGGGTGCATCGGCCGCTCGTGCAGCAGCTCGAGCACGGCGACGCCCAGTGCCGTGAGCTTGGCCGCGACCATGACGGTGTTCCTCCAGGAGGTCTGATCGAGTGATCCATCGTGGGTTATTCCATGTGGACTATACGGTGTGGAGCAAGCGGCGGTCCAGTGTGATCTGCGCTGGTGAGCAGCTTGTCGCTGACGGTGATGGGTGCTGCGAGAGATGGGGAGAGCGTAACCACGACCACCGACAAAAACCGGCGATCGCCTGTTCGACGGCCCTTTCCGGCCGCCGGACCGAGCGGGTTGCCCGCGGCGGGCGGACCGGGCCAGGATCGGCTGATGGAGAACCGGGCGGTGGACTGGGAAGGCTTCTTCAACACCAGGGACCTCGGCGGGCTGCCGACCCGCTCCGGCGGCCGCACCGGAGCCGCGCGGTTCTACCGGGCCGCCAGCCTCCGGTTCGTCACCGAAACCGGCTGGGCTCAAGCCAGGGAATCCGGCGTGCGCACCGTGGTCGATCTGCGCAACCCCGTCGAGATCAGCACCTACGCCGCCACCGTGCCGCCGGGAATGACCCGCCTCGAAGTCCCGCTGGACGATGTCGAGGACACCGAGTTCTGGCAATACCTCGCCCGCGAACAGCTCGACGGAACCCCGCTCTACTACCGCCTTTTCCTTGACCGCAAAGCGGAACGCTGCGCGGCCGTCCTGACCGCGCTGGCTCAGGCCGAACCTGGCGGCGTGCTGTTCCACTGCACTGCTGGCCGGGACCGCACCGGGCTTGTCTCCCTCCTGCTGCTCGCGTTGGCCGACGTCGAACCCGAGGTCATCGCCGCCGACTACGCCTTGTCGACGGAAGCGGTTCGCCCGCTGTTCAAGGCGCTAGGCGTCGAAGACCAAACCGCCGCTCTCGACGCAGCGTTGGCCCGGCGCCAAACGACCATCCACGAAGCCGTCATTAAGACCCTCGACGGCTTCGACGTCCGGGAGTACCTCGTCCGCGCCGGAATGGCCGCGGACGAGGTAGACCGTCTCCGGGACCGGCTCAGTCGGTGACCTGGTGCAGCTGCCGAGCCCGGCGGCTGCCCAGTGAATACCAACCGGCGATCCCTGTCCCGACAGTGAGCGCGGCCGCGCTGATACCCAGCGACCAGTGCACCCCGACGGCGGAACCGAGCAGTCCCACGGTGAACCCGCTGCCGGCGCGAAGGCCGTTCGCGGACACGCTGTACACGCCGATCACCCGGCCGCGTTCCTCCGGTTTCGCCAGCAACTGCACGACAGTCTGGCCGATCGACATCGACGCCAGGTTCGCCACGCCACCGATCACCAGCAGCGCTACCGCGATCGGATAGCTGGCGGTCATCGCGAAGAACAGGCTCGACACCCCGTAGATCGCCGTGCTGATCACCGCCGCGGGCACGCTCGGCTTGATCTTTCCGGTCGCCTCCAACAGGATTCCGCCGATCACACCGCCCGCGCCGTTGGCGAACAGCAGCACGCCGTACGCGGTTCCGGCGCTCCCGGCACCGAGATCCTGCGCGAAGATCGGCATCGAACTCTGCATCGAAGCGCCGACGAAGAACGCGCCGAGTCCGGCGAGGATGATCATCCCGACCATCGTGGGGTTCCCGCTGATGTCCTTCAGGACTCGCACCGAATCCATCAGTCCAACCCGTGGCCGGCGGATGATTCCGCCGTCTCGCGTGTGTCCGGTGAACTTGGTGCGGAACAGGAACACGGTCAGCGGCAGGTAGAACGCGACGTTCACGAAGATGCCCGCCACCGGTCCGAGACCGAGCAGCAGCGCGCTTCCGACGACCGGGCCGAACAGAATCCCCAGGCTGCGGAACGTGGCGTTGAGCCGGACCGCGCTCGGCAATTCGGCGGGGCCGACGAAATCGTGCAGCATCAGCTGTTCGCCCGGCCCCCAGATCGCGCCCGCGCAGCCGTGCAAAATCAGCAGTACGCACGCACTCCACACCTCAAGGGTGTCGGTGACGATCAGCACGCCCCACGCCACGGACACGGCCATGAACAGCACCTGCGCGGCCTGGATGATCCGGCGGCAGTCGTGCCGGTCGGCCAGTCCGCCGAAATACACCGAGAACAGCAGGAACGGCACCCAGTGGCTGATTACTTCGAACCCGGTCAGCGCGGGCGACTGGAATTTCTCCCACAGCACCCAATAGGTGATGACGTGTTCAATATTGTCGGCCATCATGGCCAGGCCGGTGCCGATGAGATACGGACGGCAATCCTTGTTGTACAGCGCCGCGAACTTGCGCGGGGCTGCTGTGCCGGTAACCCCGGATTCGGGTTGGTGCGTCGGCACCCCGCACGCGGAACACATGACTTGTGACCCCCTAGTGAGCTGGTACTCGTAACGCTAGACGAGACGTTGCGTCTTGGCTAGACTTCGGCACGTGGGCGACGTCACTGAGTCCGGCCAGGGCCGGAACCACGGGAACCGCTACGGCCGCAGCGAGAACGCGCGCCGCGCGGTGTTGCACGCGGTGGACGATCTGCTGGTGGAGGTCGGTTTCGCCCGGCTCACGATGGAGGGCATCGCGGCCAAGGCCGGGGTCGGCAAGCAGACCGTCTACCGCTGGTGGCCGTCCAAAGTGGACATTCTGCTCGAAGCGCTCGGCGACGACCTCGCCGAGGAACTCGCCCCGCCGGACACCGGTGATCTCCGCGAGGACCTCCGCAAGCACCTCGCCGCGGTGGCGTCCTTCCTGACCACCGCCGACGCCGGGGCGATGTTCCGCACCCTGCTCGGCCAGGCTCAGCACGACCCCAACCTGGCGCGGCACCTGCGCGAGGAGCACCTCCGCGGTCAGCTCGCGCGCGACCGGCTGCCGCTCGAACGCGCCGTCGCCCGCGGCGAACTGCCGCCGGACACCGACCTGGACAGCGCGGTCGAGCGGCTGGTCGGGCCGATCCACTACCGGGTGCTGGTCACTGGCGCGCCAGTGCTGCCGGAGTTCACAGATGAGCTGGTTGAGCGATACCTGGGGGAGCGTTCACGCGGGTAGGGTCCCGGAGACATGGGAATGGTCTGGTGGCTGGTCGTGGCCGTGGTCGCCGCTGCCGTCGCCGGGACGCTCTGGGTGCTGCGGGACCGCGCGGGCGGGCTCGACCAGCGGTTGCGGGCCGCCGAACAGGCCTCGCGCTGGCGATTCCTGCAGCAGCGGTGGGACGCGGAGCCGATGGCGCGGCTCGCGACCGTCCAGGAGGTGCACGCGCTCACCCAGAACGGCGGTTGCCGGGTCCGGATCGTCTGGACGGACAGTTATCACGCCGAGGACGTCGAAATCGAGCACGACCAGGCCGACGCAGGCGACTACCTGCTGCTGCGCGGCGTCGGCCCGCTCGGTTCGATCACCCGCGAGGAGCTGCTGGCGCACGCGGGCGCGGATGCTCCTGATTGGGCCTGGCGCGGGCGCTGATCCAGGTGCTCGTGAGCGTTGGTGCCGCTTAGAACCGGCACCTGCACTCACGAGGAGTTCAGCGCGGCAAAGTCGAGGCGCGCCAAGCCCCGTCACCAGCCACCACTGGCGCGTGCACCGCGGCGGCCCGGTCGCCCCACCACGACGTTCGACGCCGCACTGGAGCCGGTGCCGAGGCCGATGCGGCCGTGGCCACCACCGCGGTGAGTGCGGCGAGTTCGGCGTCGTCCGGGTTGCCGCGGACGACGCGGAGCAGGGGGTGTCCGTCATCGCGGCCTCACAGGGGGATGTTGCCGTGCTTCTTGGGCGGCAGCGATTCACGCTTGGTGCGCAACAGGTTCAGCGCCTTGGCGATGTGGCCGCGGGTGTGCGCGGGCACGATCACCGAGTCGACGTACCCGCGTTCGGCCGCCGCGTACGGGTTCAGCAGGGTGTCCTCGTACTCCTGGATGAGGTCCGCGCGCAACGCATCGACGTCGCGACCCTCGGCGGCCGCGTTGGCCAGCGTCTTGCGGTGCACGATGTTCGCCGCGCCCTGTGCGCCCATCACCGCGACCTGCGCGGTGGGCCAGGCCAGGTTGACGTCCGCGCCGAGGTGCTTGGAGCCCATCACGTCGTACGCGCCGCCGTAGGCCTTGCGGGTGATCACCGTGATCAGCGGGACGGTCGCCTCGGCGTAGGCGTAGATCAGCTTCGCGCCGCGGCGGATGATGCCGTTCCATTCCTGGTCGGTGCCGGGCAGGAAGCCGGGAACGTCCACAAAGGTCAGTACCGGGATGTTGAACGCGTCGCAGGTCCGCACGAACCGGGCGGCCTTCTCCGACGCGTCGATGTCGAGGCAGCCGGCGAACTGCGTCGGCTGGTTCGCGACCACGCCGACGCTCTGCCCGTCGACCCGGCCGAACCCGACCAGGATGTTGGGCGCGAACAGCTCGTGCACCTCGAGGAACTCGCCGTCGTCGAGCACGCGGGTGACGACCTCGTGCATGTCGTACGGCGTGTTCGGCGAGTCCGGGATCAGCGTGTCCAGCTCGCGGTCGGTGTCGGTGACGTTCTCGAAGAACCCGGCCGGCGGCTGGTTCGCGTCGAACTCCGGCGGCTCGGACAGGTTGTTCTGCGGCAGGTAGGAGAGCAGTTCCTTGACGTAGGCGATCGCGTCCTCGTCATCGGAACCGAGGTAGTGCGCGACCCCCGACTTGGTGTTGTGCGTGCGCCCGCCGCCGAGTTCCTCGAAGGTGACGTCCTCGCCGGTCACCGTCTTCACGACGTCCGGTCCGGTGATGAACATCTGCGACGTCTCGTCCACCATCACGACGAAGTCGGTGAGCGCCGGGGAGTAGACGTGCCCGCCCGCGTTCGCGCCCATGATCAGCGAGATCTGCGGGATCACGCCGGAGGCCATGGTGTTGCGGCGGAAGATCTCGCCGTACAGGCCGAGCGAAACGACGCCTTCCTGGATCCGCGCGCCGCCGCCCTCGTTGATGCCGATGATCGGCCGCCCGGTCTTGATCGCCAGGTCCATCACCTTGACGATCTTCTCGCCGTAGACCTCGCCGAGCGCGCCGCCGAACACCGTGACGTCCTGGCTGAACACGCACACCGGACGGCCGTCGACGGTGCCGTACCCGGTCACCACGCCGTCGCCGTACGGGCGGTTCTTCTCCAGCCCGAAGTTCGTGGAGCGGTGCCGCGCCAGCTCGTCCAGTTCGACGAACGAGCCCTCGTCGAGCAGCAGATCGATCCGCTCGCGGGCGGTTTTCTTGCCCTTGGCGTGCTGTTTTTCGATCGCGCGCGCCGAACCGGCGTGCACGGCCTCGTCGTAGCGGCGGTAGAGATCCGCGAGCTTGCCGGCCGTGGTGTGGATGTCCGGTTCTCCCTCGGGCGGCGTCCCGAGCGGCTGCGTCGCACTGCTCATGTGGCGGAGCTTAGCTACTGCGCGGTTGCCGCGCGTGTGGCGTAGGACTCCCTCGCGGTCGCAGTGCAGACGAGCACGCGGCCGTCGAGTGTGCCGATGACGAGCCGGTCCGGCGCTTGGGCGCTCAGCGACAGCGGGACGACGGGGTGGTCGTTGACCTGCAGCTGCTGCCGGCCGAGTTCGCGGCCGTCGGTGGCGTCGAGGGCGATGATCTCGCCGGAGTTGTACGTGACGTAGAGGGTGTACCCGATGGTGTCTATCGCGGTGACCTGGTGGTCGGCGTGGTGCACCCAGCGGGCTTTTCCGTTGGGGTAGGAGCGGCGGACGACGCAGGAGTTGCCCGGCAGGAGCCCGGCTCCGTCGTGGATCGCGGTGGCGTGGACGATCGCGCCGTCGACGAACACGCCGGGGCCGCCGAAGAGGTGCCTGCCCTTGGCCGCGTCCCATTCGAGGGGAAACAAGCGCTCGGTTTGCTGCCGTGCGGGATCGAAGGCGACGACCCATTTGTCCTCGTGCGCTCGCGGGCCCATGCCTTGCAGGAACAGCAGAGCTGGGGCGCGGCGGATGTCGAAGAAATGATTGAACAGGTCGTAGCCGCCGAGGTCGAAGCGGCTTTCTGCGGACACCACTTCGGTCGGGCCGGAAGGGGGACGGAGGGCGAGCTGTCCGGTTGCGTCCGTGGTGAGCACGACCGGGTGGTCGAAGGTCCGGAGAGGTTCGACCTGCCCATCGGTCAGCCGGACGCGGTTGACGGTCGAGGCGGATTCGTTCCAGCCAGTCCAGGTGTTGACGACGGCGGTGTTCTCCTCGGCGTCGACGTAGAGCTGGCAACCGACGCCCGGGGTCGGCACGGACCATTCGCGTTCCCCGGCGGCCGACCAGCACTCCACGGCGATGCGTTCAAGACCGGCGAGGATTCGGCCGTCGCTCAATGCGGCGACCGCCCAGACCTGCCGCCGACGTTTTCCCTGTGCGACCAGGGCGGCGGCCGGGGTCGTGGCGGGGCCGTCGACCTGCAGCGAACGGGCTTTCACCGCGCGCCAGTCCGGCACGGCGATGGTGACGGCCATCGTGGGGGAGCCGAGGGCTTCCTCTTCTTCCTCGTCGAGTACCGAGATTTTCGCGTCGAGCGTCTGACGGTCGCGCCAGCGAAGTTCGGTGACCTCACGGCGGTCGCGCAGCAGAGAAGTCGCGCGGCCGGACTCCAGGTCGAGGACGGTCAGCTCGCCCTCGTAGAAATAGCCGCCGTCGTAGGAACCGGAGCCGATCGCGAGGATCGGCAGTTCCGGATGGAACGCCAAGGCGTTGACCGGCCAATGCAGGCAAACCAGGTGAACGCATTCGAGCGTGTCGGTGCGGTAGAGGCCGACGCGGTGCCAGGCGGTCGGGCTGGACGAACTCGTCACGCTGTGCCCGGCCCACTGCGGATATCCCAGCGAACCCCCGACGGCCACGTAAGTCCCGGTGGGATCGGTCTCGGTCAGCCGCACCTCGCCGACCTCGGCGAACCGGCCGTCGCCGAGAACCTGCTGGACGGACAGCACTTCAGTCACCAACGAAGCCTATGGCAGGTGTCAGTTGAATTTTCGGCGTCGAGCGGACCACCGCGGCCGTTTCCCGGCCTAGGGTGGGCGGCGTGCTGCTCGCTGACGCCTCGGTCCGTTCGCTCGGGCCCGCCGACCTGTCCGCTTGCCTCGACCTCGGATCCGATCGCGGATGGCCGCGCGAGGAACGGAAATGGGCGATGCTGCTGGAGGTCGGCCGAGGATTCGGCATCGACGCTCCGGACGGCGGCCTCGCCGCGGCGGCGGTGCTCACCCGGACCGGGCCGACCGCGAGCGTGTCGATGGTCGTCGTCGCGGAGCGGTTCGCGCGGCAGGGGCTTGGCCGCCGGGTGATGGAGCGGGCGCTCGACGAGGCTGGTGACGCGGTGGTGTCCTTGCACACTACGGAAAACGCGCGTCCGCTGTACGAATCGATGGGCTTCGAGGTCGACGGCGGCTGCAACGATCATCGCGGCCGGTTCGCCGACGACGGAGGCCCGGGGTCGCGGCCGATCGGTCCGCCGGATGTGGCGCGAGTGTACGAATTGGACAGTGCGTCGCAAGGCTTCGCACGGCGGGAGTTGTTGAACCGCATGCTGTTCGAGGCCGAGCACGTCCATGTGACCGACGACGGTTACGCGCTCGGCACCGAGCAGGCCGGGGTGACGGTGATCGGACCGGTGGTGGCTGCGGACGAGGGCCAGGCCCGCGCCCTGATCCGCGGCATCGCCCGCACTACGACCGGCGATCTCCGGCTGGCGGTCGACCACCGGTTCCCGGAGCTGTCGGCGTGGTGCGAGGCGCGCGGGCTGGCGGTGCACGGTCCGGCACCGCGGCTGGTGCTCCACGGAAAAGCGTTGCCAGGCCCGGCCGAGGTGCGGTTTTCGCCGTACAACACCGCGCTCGGCTAGCTGTACCGCTCCCGAACCTCAGCCTTCCGCTCCGCCGACCACGGCTCCAGCTCCACCCCGAACGACGCCGCGAACAGCGCGTTCAGCTGCTCATGCCGTGCGGTCAGCAGGTCCGGCACCTGCTCGGACAGCTCCTCCGGAACTGTCTGGGTCAGCTCCACCCGCACCCCGTCCAGCGGATCCGCCGTCACCTCCCACCGCACGCGCCCGGCCGGTTTCCCGTCGTGCAGCCAGGTGTAGGCCAGCACCTCCGGCGACCGCGATTCCAGCACCTCCGCCCCGTTTTCCGGCTGGGGCAGCCGCTTCCAGACGTCCTCGGCCGGCGGCCACACCAGGTCCCGGCGGAACCGCAGCCCCCCGCCGTCCAGGACTTCGCCGTCCTCCAGGCCGAATTCCTCGACGTAGCGCGCCATCCGCGCGTGCCAGTCGGTCGGCAGTTCCGGCTTCCGGCCGTCCAGCGCCGCTTCGAGGGAATCGAGGCAGGCGACCCAACCGGTGACGTGCCGTCCCGCGCCGAGCAGGGCGATGTCCGGTTCGCCGCGGTTGAAGACGTGCGTGAACGCGAGTTTGCTGCCCGCGCCGTCGGACGACACCTCGATCCGGATCAGGTCCGAGTTCCAGGTGAACTCGAAGACCTCCGGCGGCTGGTAGCCGACGATCTCGCCCTCGCTGACGTCCCCGGTTTCGGTGAAGGTGAACGTGATCTTCCCGCCCGGGCGCAGGTCGTCCGGCAGCGTGACGGCGGCTGGGAACCAGTGCGCCAGTTCCTCCGGCGAGGTGACCGCGCGCCACACCTTCTCCGGCGGGTGGGCCAGGGTCCGTTCGAGTTTCACGCTCGGTCGTCCGCCAGGAGTCGTTCGCAGGATCGCCATGCCCGCATATAACCACGGAGGTATATACGGGTCAAGCCGTCAGATGCGCGGGGTACCCCGTCTGACCTGGGGCGACCTCGGGCAGCAGGACAAGCCGCCGGTCGTAGTCGCCGCCATCCTGCGTGCGGTACGGCAGCGGATCGGCCGTTTCCAGGGAGTGCAAACGTTTGCGCAGCTCCTCGACGACGCCGTCGAACTTCTCCGGCGTCATCCGGTTCGTGCCGGTCACCTTGAGCGGCGGCAGGACCGTCATGCCGGTGTAGAAGAGCGTGCCGTGCTGGACGTTGAACAGCAGATCGTCCAGCGAACCGTGCGCGCCGCGCGGGCCGAGGCTGTCCTCGTGCGCTCCGGCGGTCACGATCACCATCGCGCGTTTCCCGGCCAGCACGCCGTTGCCGTAGCGCAGGGTGTGGCCGGTTTCGTCGCGGTAGTCGTAGCCGTATCCCTGCACGAAAACGCGGTCGAACCAGCCCTTCAGGATGGCTGGCGTGTCGGCCCACCACAGCGGGAATTGGACGACGACGGTGTCCGCCCAGTCGAGCTTTTCGTGCTCGATCCGGACGTCCTCCGGCACGGTCGCGATCTCGTCGACGATCGGGTTCCAGCGCATCGCGTAGAGATCGGATTCGCGCACATCGTGGCCGAGATCGCGCAGCGTGCTGACGCCCTCGTCGCGGAGCGCGCCGTTGAGCGAGGCGGGGTCGGGGTGGGCGTAGATCCACAAGACGTTCATGAGGCCAGGGTGCAACCGGCGAAACCGGCAAAACAGTGGCCCGATGGCCACCTTGTGCAAGAATCGGGCCATGGCGGTTTTTCGGCATCTCGAACGGCACAAGGTCGCGGTGCTGGTGCGGCACGGCATGCTCGTGATGGAACTCGGCATCGTCCACCGGCTGTTCGGCCAGGCCAAATCCGCGGACGGCGAGCGGCTGTACGAGGTCGTCACCTGCACGCCGGAGCCCGGCGACATCCGCACCGATTCGGATTTCGCCATCCCGGTCGAACAGGGTCCGGAGGTGCTGGCCGAGGCGGACACGGTGATCGTGCCGGCGTCTTCGCTCGAGTACGAACCTGGCGGGCACCAGCTGACCGCGCAGCTCAAGCACGCCATGAACCTCGTCCGCCCGGACACCCGGATCGCCTCGATCTGCACCGGCGCGTACGTGCTTGCCGCGATGGGGTTGCTCGACGGCCGCCGCGCGACCACGCACTGGCGTTCGGCGTGCGAGTTCCAGCTGGAGTATCCGCGCGTGCTCCTCGACCCGGACGTGCTCTACACCGAGGACGGCAACGTCCTCACCTCGGCGGGCGTCGCGTCCGGCATCGATCTCTGCCTGCACATGATCCGCCGCGATTTCGGCGCGGCGGTCGCCAATGAGGTCGCCCGCGGCACGGTCGTCTCACCGCATCGCGAGGGCGGACAGGCCCAGTTCATCCGCCGTCCGGTGCCGGAGCCGCGGTCGTCGTCCACTTCGGCCGCGCGGGCGTGGGCGCTGGAGAATCTCGACCAGCCGATCACCCTGCGCGACCTGGCGATGCGCGAGTCGATGAGCACGCGGACGTTCACCCGGCGGTTCCGGGACGAGGTCGGGATGTCGGCGTTGCAGTGGCTGACCCAGCAGCGGGTGGAGCGCGCGCGGCAGCTGCTGGAGGAATCGGAACTGCCGGTGGACCGGGTCGCCGCGGCGTGCGGATTCGGGACGGCGGCGTCGCTGCGGCAGCATCTGCAGGCCGCGCTCGGGGTTTCGCCGAGCGCCTACCGGACCACGTTCCGCCGCCCGGCCTGAACGCGGCGGTCCGTGGCAGCAGTGTTCGCGGCTGCCACGGACCGACCCCCAGCGGCACCCATCCTGGCGAGCCCGCTGGGGTGTTCGGTACCCCGGCGACCAGGTCTTACAGAATCTGACACGCGTCAGGAGACGACCGTCACCAGCACGTACACCGGGCGGCGGGTGGAGAAGAACTCCGCGCCGTTCGCGTCGACCATCTTCCAGCCGATCCAGCACTTGCCCGGCGCGGCCGAGGCGGTCAGCGGGACGCTCACCATCACGTGGTCGCCGGGCGGGGTGTCGCCGATCAGCACCCGGTCCGGCGTGCGGCAGGAACCGGGGCTCGGCGGCAGGTCCATCCGCTGCAGATACCGCTGATGCCAGATCGCGGAGCCGGTGTTCTGCAGCTCCCATACCTTCTGGACGGTCTCGCCGACGTGAATGACGGTGCCGTCGGGCACGGTCACGTCGGCGACGAACTTGGAGTTGTCGCCGGGCACCCGTGCCCCGACGTCGACCAGGCTGGCCCGGTTCAGTTTCGGCACGACGATCGCGGCGACGGCGGCGAGAAGCACGACGACGAACGCGACCGCGGCCAGCGCGTACTTGCGGCGGGGGCGGCGGCGCTTTTCCGGGGCTGGCACCGCGGGCTCCGAGGTGATCACCACCGGTTCAACGGCGGCGGGCTCGGGTTCCGGCGGCACGCCCTTCAGCTCTTCCCAGCGCCGCCGCCACTCCTGTTCGTCCGCGTCGCACGCCCGGACGAACTCGCGCGTGGTGTCCCACGACGGGAACCGGGTGCCGCGGACCGCCTCGTGCAGCGTGGTGTGCGAGATCTGCCCGGAGTGGCTGGCCATCTTGCGGAACGAGGGATTGCCGGCTCGTGCGCGCAGGGTGGCCAGCTCCGCGGAGAGCACCTCGGTGGGGGACTGCCCGTCGCCCATCGCTCTCCCTGGTTGTCAGATCCGCTGGTCGGACCAGTCTGACATTCCAGTTCGGCACCGGCGGGCCCCACCCCGATGCTCAGCGCGGCAGCAACTCGCGCAGTGTTTTCGTCACCACAGCCGGTGCCTGTTCGGCCATGAAATGCCCGCTGGTGACGGTCTCGTGCACGCAGTCCGGCGCCCACGCACGCCAGAGCGCGACCGCGTCGTAGCCCAGCGCGACGCCCCAATCCTGCTGCAGCACGGAGACCGGCATCTTCAGCTGGTTGCCCGCGTCCCGGTCGGCGCGGTCGTGCTCGACGTCGATGCCCGCGGACGCGCGGTAGTCGGCGACGATCGACGGGACCGCGTTCCGGCTCGCTTCGAGGTACCGGGCGCGGATGTCGGCCGGGATGGCTTCCGGGTCGGCGCCCCACTGGTCGAGGAAGTAGCTGAAGAACGCGTCCGGCGCGGCACCGATCAGCTGCTCGGGCAGGCCGGGCGGCTGCGCCATGAGGTAAAGGTGGAAGGCGACGGCCGCGCTGACGCCGTGCAGCACGTCCCACATGTCCAGCGTCGGCAGCACGTCGAGGATGGCCAGGTGGGACACGTGGTCCGGGTGGTCGAGGCCGGCGCGGATCGCGACGAGCGCGCCGCGGTCGTGCCCGGCCAGCGCGAACCGCTCGTGCCCGAAAGCGCGTGCGAGGGCGACGACGTCGGCGGCCATGGTGCGCTTCGAGTAGGTCTCGCCGGTGTCGGCGGGCTTGTCGCTGTCGCCGTAACCGCGCAGGTCAGGGCACAGCACGGTGTGGTCGGCGGCGAGGTCGGCGGCGACGTGCCGCCACATCAGGTGGGTCTGCGGGAAGCCGTGCAGCAGGACGACGGGCGAGCCGGAGCCCGCGACGGCCACATTGAGGGAAACCCCGTCGGCGACGGGCACTCGCTGGTAATCGAAGTTCATGCGGCCCAGCGTGCGCCGGGCCGATCAGCAACCGATCAGCAACGGCCGAGCTGATTACAGTACGGAACTGATGACCATCTCGTTCTCGGTGCTGGGCCCGCTGACGGCTCACGACGCGCGCGGGCCGGTGGCGTTGCCCGGGCCGCGGCATCGTGCGGTGCTCGCGCGTCTGCTCGTCGCCCGCGGACAGGTGGTTTCGACGGACGCGCTGGTCGACGCGTTGTGGACGGAGCCGAAGGCGGGCGCGGTCGGCGCGGTGCAGACCTTCGTCGGCGCGTTGCGGCGGTCGCTCGAACCGGACCGTCCACCGAGGACGCCCGCGAAGCTGCTGGTCACGGCCGGGCCGGGGTATGCGCTGCGCGCAGAACCGGAGCAGGTCGACGCGTGGCGGTTCGAGGCGTTGCTGCGGGGGACGCCGTCGGTCGCGCAGCTGGACGAGGCGCTCGGCTGGTGGCGGGGAGAACCGTACGCGGAGTTCGCCGACGAGCCGTGGGCGCGCGCCGAACGCGCTCGGCTCGACGAGCTTCGGTTGCTCGCGCTGGAACGGCGGGCCGCCGGTCTCCTGGATCTCGGCCGGGCCGCCGAGGCGGTGCCGGATCTGGAGTCCCTTGTGGACGCTCATCCGTTGCGCGAGGAAGCGTGGCGGCTGCTGGCGCTCGCGTTGTACCGCGCTGGACGGCAGGGTGACGCGCTGGCCGCGTTGCGCCGGGCGCGGACCGGGCTGTCGGAGGAGTTAGGCGTCGATCCCGGACCGGCGTTGCGGCAGGTGGAGCAGGACATCCTTGCGCAGGCACCGCGGCTGGCCCCGGCCGTTCACCAGCGGTTGGCCGGGCGC
This sequence comes from Amycolatopsis sp. WGS_07, assembly GCF_045278895.1. Classification (NCBI taxonomy): domain Bacteria; kingdom Bacillati; phylum Actinomycetota; class Actinomycetes; order Pseudonocardiales; family Pseudonocardiaceae; genus Amycolatopsis; species Amycolatopsis sp. WGS_07. The sequence continues at coordinate 3,871,424 of NZ_CP136053.1, forward strand.
GAACCGGAGTTGGCGCGGCTGGCCGAGGTCGCGGCGGAGGTCGCGGAGCGCAAGCGATTCCGGCTCGCGCTGGTGTCCGGCGAGGCGGGCGCGGGCAAGACGGCGCTGGTCGAGGAATTCGCCGCCCGGCTGGGCTGGACCACGGCGTGGGGCGTGAATCCGGACGGGGCCGGGGTTCCGCCCGCCTGGCCGTGGACGCGGATCCTGGCCGCGCTGGGCGAAGCGGTCCCGCCGCGGCCGACGGCTGGCGATCCGGCGGTGGCCCGGTTCGAGTGGCATCAGGCGGTGGCCGCGCGCATCGCGCAGGTGCCGGGCCCGTTGCTGCTCGTGCTGGACGACCTGCATTGGGCGGGCGAGGAAACGCTGGCGCTGCTGACGTCGATGACGGTGGACTCGGTGCTCCTGGTCGCGACGTATCGGACGACCGAAGTCTCTCCGGAGCTGACCGCCGCGTTGGGCCGGCTCGCGCGCGCCGACCCGGTGCGGCTGTATCTGGGCGGACTTTCGGTCGAAGCAGTGGCCGAGCTGGTCGGTGCCGAATCCGCTGCGGTGATTCATCGCCGGTCTGGCGGAAATCCCTTCTTCGTCAAGGAACTCGCCCGGGCGCTCGACGCCGAAGGCGACCTGCCGGACGGAGTGCGCGACGTCGTCCGAAACCGGATCGCCGCGTTGCCCGACCACGTCCGCACCGTGCTCGGGAAGGCCGCGGTGATCGGCGCGGACGTCGACCTCGGGCTGCTCGGCGACGTTCTCGACGAGCTGGAAACCGCTGTGCAGGCAGGGTTTCTGACCGAAAGCGGGCCGCGGGCGTTCCGGTTCGCGCATTCGCTCGTCCGCGACGCGGTGTACGACGACCTTTCGCTGACTCGGCGCGCGCAGCTGCACCGAGAGGTCGGCGAGGCGTTGGCAAGCCGTCGTCCAACCGAGCTTTCCTTGTTGGCTCACCATTTTCTGCTCGCCGGAGACGACCGCGGCACTGCCTACGCACAGGCGGCCGCGGAACGCGCCGAGCGGGATTTCGCGCCCCACGAGGCACTTCGGCTCTGGCAGGCGGCTCTGGCCCAAGGCCCGCGTACCGTCGAACTGCTGATGGGACTCGCGCGGACGTCAGCGTTCACCGGTTCCCTGGCCGCCGCGCGCCGCTACCGCGCCGAGGCCCTGGACCTCGCCGGTGACGATTCCGCGTTGACCATCCGGGTCTTGACCGCCTTCGACGTGCCAGGAATCTGGACCGAGAACGACGACCCCGCGTTGGCCCGCCGCATCGCCGACGCAGCCGAGCACGCGCACACCACCGATCCGCTCGTGCGGGCGCGGCTGCTGGCAACCATCGCGTTGGAGCTGCGCAACGAAGGCGGCCAACGCGCACACGACGCAGCCGTCGAAGCGGAGGAGCTGGCGCGGTCCTCCGGTGACCCGGCGCTGCTGGCGCTGGCATTGAACGCACGCTGGACGCAGACGTTCACCCGCGCCGGCCTCGCTCCGGAACGCGCGCGGATCGGCGAAGAACTGGTCGAACTGGCCGCCCGGCACCGATTGGTGACGTTCGAGGTGCTCGGTCACCTGGTGCTGATGCAGGCCCGCTCAGCGCTCGCCGACTTCGCCGCCGCCGACGCGCACGCGGCCGCGGCGGATCGGCTGGGGGAGCAGTACGCCCTCCCGCTGGTCAGCGTGTTCACCGACGGATACCGCGCGCTCCGCTTGGCCGTCACCGGTCCGGTCGCCGCCGCGGAAGCTGCCTATCGCAGTGCTACGACGCGGTTGTCCGGCAGCGGAATGTCCGGAGTGGACCGTGGGCTGCTTCCGTTGGCGCTGCATTGCCTCTACCGCCAGCACGGCCTGGACTCCACAGTGGACTTCGCGCTGCCGCCCGACCGGCCAGACCTGTTGCAGGAACTGCGCGCCTGCCTCACCGCATCGACCGGCGACGCGCGCGAGCTGTACGCGCGGCTGGCCCCAGCGGAGAACGAACTGGCCGGTGCCGGTTCGGGACTCGTGACGCTGGGGCCGGTCGCCTACTACCTCGGCGAGCTGGCCGTCCGATTAGGACTGCCCGCCGACGAGCACTACCGCAAGGCCGTCGAAGTGGCCCGTCGCGCCGGAGCCGAGCACTGGGTCGAGGCCGCGCTCAGTCGACTACGTACCACTTGCCGCCGCGATTCTCCATAACCGCGTCGCCGAGGTCGCCGTCGGTGAACTTGACCGACGCCTTCACCGCGCGCGCCGGGATCTCGACCTTCTTGGCCCCCTCCTTGATCTTGGAGCGGTCGACCGTGGCGGTCTGCAGGGCCTTCTTCTGCGCGGGGGAGATCATCTGGAACGCCAGCGGCATCGTCTTCTCGCACGGCCCCATGCCCTGGTCCTCCGCCTGCTTGGCGGCCGGACCGGCGATTTCGCAGACCGTCGCGAGGTCTTCCCTACCCGCCGCGTGCATGAACGCTTCGTACCGCTCGACCGCGTCACCGCCGGTCGACGCCGCGGCGGACGTCGACGGTGCCGAAGACGTCGACGCGGGGGCGGAGGTTGAGGGCTGCGCGGCGGAAGACGTCGCGGGCGCGGGCGAGGAGGCCGGAGAGGCGGTGCCGCCGCTTTCGCTGCCGCAACTAGTGATCAGGAGGGCAGCGCCCACGGCAAGAAAGGGGAGGATACGAGCGGACATGGCGTGCCTTTCCCGTCAGGAAGAATGCTCCGGAGCATAAGCGACACTCGGCCGCCGCGTGCGGAAACGGGAATCTTGGGCACAAGCCTCTACTGAATCCGGACGTCAGTTCGCCGGATGCCCCGCCCCGGCGTAGTCGTCCCCGGGCCGATGGAACGTGTGGATCTGGATCGCCTGTCCCTCGGTCGGCGCGTTGATCATCAGTCCGTTCCCCAGATACAGGCCCACGTGGTGAATCCGCGTCGCCGGGCTGCCGTAGAAGACGAGGTCGCCCAGCTTCGGTTCCTGTCCGCCCGGAACCGGCGGGATCGAACGGAACTGGCTGTCCGCCGTGCGCGGCAGCGAAACCCCCGCGCTGTCGTACGAAGCCTTGGTGAGACCCGAGCAGTCGAACCCCGCCGCGCCCGCGTCCGGACCGTTGCCGCCCCACACGTACGGCAGGCCGAGCTGGCCGAGCGCGAACCGCGTGGCTTGCACCGACGGTGCGTTCGCCTTCGCCGGATCGAGGGAAAGCGTGGCGTACAGCTGGGCGTAGCCGAGCACTCGCTGCCGGAACAGCTCCATGCCGCTGCCGTTCTGGTACCCGGCCACGGCCTTCCACCAGCCGTTGCCCGCGGACAGGTCGACCCCGCTCGCGCACAGCGCGCGGGCCGCGGCGACAGACGCCGACGACGGGTCGGACAGCGCGGGGTGCGCGATGCCCGGGATCTGCGCGCCGTACTTCTTCCACTGCTGCGTCGAAAGCCCCATCGCGGCACCGTCGCCGCGGCCGTGGTTGTTGCCGGCGACGCCGAGGCCCGCCAGCGTGACCCACGACAGGTGACAGTCCGGGCGCTCCTTGCGCATGGTCAGCTCGCCGTTGGCGTACCCGAGCAACGCGGGGGCCGGGATGTCCAGCGGCCCGGCGAGCGAATCCGCCCACTTCTGCAGCGGGGCCGGACCGCCGCCTCCGCCCGCCGCGCCCTGCGCCGGTTCCTGCGCTTGCACCGGAGCGCTCGCTTGCAGCACCGACGGGCCGCTGACGGTCTTGGCCGGAGCCGGCGCGGTGAGCGCGGCCTGCGCCGGAACGGGAGCGGGCTGGTCGCGTCCGGCCACCAGCCAGCCCGCGGTGGCGAGCCCGGCGACGAGCGGCAACGCCACGAGGCCACGATGCAGGGCGCCACGAGCCCAGGTGGGCTTCGGCGGCGCGTCGGCGGTGGGGGATTCCGGCGTCACGGCGTCCAATCTAGAAGAGCGCACCTCTGGGTAACGAGCGAACGGCTTGCACGTTAGGGGGACTCTCATATTGTGGGCACATGGCTGAACTCGACGCGGCGCGGCTGCGGGACGGACTCGGCGGCCGCTACGCCCGCCTCGACGTCGTGGAGACGACCGGTTCCACCAACGCTGACCTGCGGGAAGCTCTCACCGAGGGGGCAGCGGACCGGACCGTTCTGCTGGCCGAGCACCAGACTGCCGGAGTAGGGCGGCGGGCCCGTTCGTGGAGTTCGCCGAAGGGGGCCGGGCTGTACCTGAGCGTGGCGCTGCGCCCAGCGGGCGTGCCGTTCTCCGCGCTCGGTTCACTTTCCGTGGTCGCTGGTCTCGCGGTGCACGCGCTCGCCACCGATTTGGGTGTCGATGTCGCCCTCAAATGGCCTAACGACGTGCTCGCCGGTCCGGAGCGGGGCAAGTGCGCGGGCATCCTCGCCGAAGCTGTCGGCACCGACGAAGCGGCCGTCGTGCTCGGCATCGGGCTGAACGTCCTGCCGCTCGGCGACGACGTTCCGGCCGGGCCGGGCGGCCTGCCCCCGACCTCGCTCGCGGAGCAGGGCGCGTCGACCACCGACCGGACCGAGGTCGCGCTCGGCCTGCTGACCAGGCTCGACGATCTCGAACGCCGCTGGCGGACGGCGGGCGGCGACCTCACCGAGGCCGGGTTGCTCGGCGACTACCGCGCGCGGTGCGCGACGCTCGGCCAGGACGTGCGGGTGCAGCTGCCGGACGGGTCGACGCTCACCGGCCGCGCCGCCGATCTGGACGCGTCCGGCCAGTTGCAGGTCGATGTCCCGGACGGACGGCGGCTGACCGTTTTCGCCGGTGATGTGGTGCACGTCCGCCCCGCTTGACCGGAACGGGCGCGCCCGCGCGGGGCCAGCGCCGGTACGGTGGATCCACCACATCGGCACACATTCGCAGGGGAGCGCCCGCCGTGGCCTATCCGGACGATTTGCTCAGCCAGAACGAGCGCGTGGTGGTGCACAGCCACCCGCACTTCAAGATGCTGATCTTCCCGTTCCTGGCGTTCGTGATCACCGTCGGCGCGGCGGTGTGGCTGCTCATTGTCGCCAAGGACTTCGCCGGGCCGTGGAACAACGTCACGATGATCGCGGTCGCCGTGGTGGCGCTGATCTTCGTGGTGTGGCTGTTCCTCGCGCCGCTGGTCCGCTGGCGCACGACGCACTTCATCGTGACCACCGACCGGCTGATCGCGCGCGAGGGCGTGCTCAAGCGCACCGGCATCGACATCCCGCTGTCGCGGATCAACAGCGTGCAGTTCGAGCACGGCCTGCTCGACCGGATCTTCGGCTGCGGCACGCTCATCATCGAGTCGGCCTCGGACGAGCCGCTGCGCTTCGATGACATTCCCCACGTCGAGCACGTGCATACGGTCATTTACCGCGAAGTCAACGACAATCCTTACGACGACTACCACGGCGCGCCCGGTCCGCAGGACACCGAACCTCTGCCCCCGCGCGGCCGGGAACCGCGCGGAAGGAGACGCTGACGTGGGTGCTCGAGAGGTCGGCCTGCCGGAACGGGTCCCCGCGGGCGGGTTGCCGCCGCGGGTCGAGATCTGGGAGGTCGGGGCGCGCGACGGGCTGCAGAACGAGGGCTCGGTCGTGCCGGTCGAGGTCAAGCTCGAGTTCCTGGACCGGCTCGCCGGCGCCGGGCTGACCACTCTTGAGGCGACCAGCTTCGTGCACCCGAAGTGGGTGCCGCAGCTCGCCGACGCGGAGCAGTTGCTCGCCGGGCTCGACCGCCACGACGGCGTCCGCTACCCGGTGCTGGTGCCGAACGACCGCGGCCTCAACCGCGCGCTCGACGCGGGCGTCGACCACATCGCGATCTTCGCCAGCGCCACCGAGACCTTCGCCCAGCGCAACCTGAACTCGACCTTCGACGACCAGTTCGCCATGTTCGAACCGGTGGTCACACGGGCCCGCAAGGAAGGCCTGGAGGTGCGCGGCTACCTGTCGATGTGCTTCGGCGACCCGTGGGAAGGCGTGGTCGCCACGGAGCAGGTCGTGCGGGCGGGCAAGCGGCTGCTCGACTTCGGCTGCTCGCAGCTCTCACTCGGCGACACCATCGGCGTCGCCACCACGAACCAGGTCACCCGGCTGATCGAGGCGTTCGGCGACACCTCGGCGCTGGCCGTGCACTTCCACGACACCTACGGCCAGGCGCTGGCCAACACCGAGGCCGCTCTCCGCGCCGGAGTGTCCACTGTGGACTCCTCGGCCGGCGGTCTCGGCGGCTGCCCGTACGCCGAGTCGGCGACCGGCAACCTGGCCACCGAGGATCTGGTCTGGCTGCTGGAGGGGCTGGGCGTGGAGCACGGCGTCGACCTCGGCAAGCTGGTGGAGACCAGCGTCTGGATGGCCGGGCAGCTGGGCCGCCCGTCGCCCTCGCGAGTGGTGAACGCGCTTGCCGGGTAACGTCGAATTCGTCCCGCTCAGCGCGGAGACGTGGCCGTTGTTCGAGCGGCTCTTCGGCCCCGGCGGGGTGCAGGGCGGCTGCTGGTGCACGTTCTTCCGGCTCGCCAACCAGGACTACAAGGCCGCCGGCCGGGACGGTCGCAAGGAGCACATCCAGACCGAGGCTCAGGACGGGAAACCGTTGGGGCTCTTGGGCATCGTCGACGGCGAACCGCTGGGCTGGGTGGCCGTGTCGCCGCGGAAGGACAATCCGCGGCTGGTGCGGTCGCGCGTGATGGCGTCGGACGAACCGGGCGCGGTCTGGTCGGTGACCTGCTTCTACATCCACCGGAACGGCCGTCGGCGCGGGCTGGCGACGGCGTTGCTGCGGGCCGCGGTGGACTACGCCGCCGAACAGGGCGCGGAAAGCGTCGAGGGGTATCCGGTGGAGGTCGGCACGCGGTCCTCTTCGGACCTGTACCACGGCACGATCGGCATGTTCGCCGACGCGGGGTTCGAGGTGGTCGAGAAGCGCGGCCTGGCCCGCGCGTTGGTGCGGCGGCGCCTGCCGGTCGCCCGATAAGGTGGGTTTCCCGCTCGGCCGGAACCTTCCGGCGCGAGCGGGCGTCCGACCCGGTGCCGGCACGACCGAGAAGAGGGTGCCAGTGTCCGACCAGCCCGAACCGGCAGACACCGACATGGCCACCGGCCCGGTGCGCGTGCCCGCCCAGTACGGCGGGCTGCTTGAACGCGGCTTCGACGAGGTGCCCACCCCGCCCGCGGGCACCGGCGTGCTGCCCGCGCAAAGCCGTCCGCCGGTCGGTTCCCCGCGCACGGACCGGGAAAGCGTGCTGGCGTTGTTCTCGGTGCACATGTTCCCGCTCGGGCATTTGCCGGTGGCGTCCGACCGTCCGGACCGGCAGCTGCCGCTGCCCTCGGACGGGCCCGCCCGGCGTCCGCTGTTCGACCATCCGGAATCGGCGTTGCTCGACGACACCGAGGTGCTCGGGTACGTGAAGCAGGGCTTCCGCCGTTCGCCCGCGCCGCCGGTGGATCCGGAGCCGCCCGAGGCGGTCGTCGAAGGCTATGTGCCGCCGGAAGGGGCCGAGTGGGAACGCCGGTTCGTGGTCGGCGCCGAGTACGTGTGGCCGCCCGCGGAGGGCTGCGTCGAAGAGCCGAATCCGGTGGTACTGCCGGAAAACACGCTGCTGGATCGCTTCGGCAGCGACCACGGCCGCGTGTTCGCTCCGGACGGCACGCCGTTCGCGGAGCGCGCTTTGCCGCCTGCCGCGCTGCGGTCTGGCTACCGCCGGTACCGCGTGCAGAAGCCCATGCCGGTGTGGCAAGCCACGTCGGCGGGATGGTTCGACGGACCGGGCGGCGGAATCCGCTACCGTGCGCTGCTGTCCGCGGACGAACTGGTCACGCTAGGTTTTCTGGTCGACGTCACGCGGGAGGCACGATGAACACCCAGTCGATTCGCAAGTGGCTGGACGTCATCGGGGTGCCCGAGGAAGTCGTGTCGATCGGCCGCGAAACGGACAACACGTGGTGCCTCCTGCCGACCTCCGACGGCGGCTGGGAAGTGTTCTGGCGCGAGCAGGGCAACCGCTACGACTGGGCCGCGTTCACCTCCGAACAGGTCGCCTGCCACTACCTCTTCGGCAGGCTGACCTGGTCACAGGTGGCGCGCGGCGCGGTCGGCGTGCTGCCCGGCGCTCACTGACGGCGCAGGACAGCCAGCGCTTCGTCGTGCAGGAGACCGTTGGTGGAGAGCGCTGAGCCGCCTTCGTAGGTCTCGGCGCCGGAAAGATCGGTGAACCGGCCGCCCGCCTCGGTCACGATCACCTGCGCGGCCGCGACGTCCCACGGGTTCACGATGCATTCGGCCGCGACGTCCATCGCTCCCTCGGCGACGAGGCAGTGGCTCCAGAAATCGCCGAACGCGCGGGATTCCCAGCACGCTTCGGTGAGCGCGAGGTACTTCTCGCGAGAGTGGTACTCGGTCCAGCTGTTCAAGTCCGTCGTGGACAGATAGGCGTCGCCGAGCGTCGCCACCTTCGACACCGACATACGCCGCTCGCCCGCCGCGTCGCGCAGGTGCGCGCCCTCGCCGCGAGCCGCCCACCAGCGACGGCCCAGCAGCGGCGCGCTGATCATGCCGACCACCGGCGTGCCGTCCTCGACGAGCGCGATCAGCGTCGCCCACACCGGGACCCCGCGCAGGAAGTTCTTGGTTCCGTCGATCGGGTCGATCACCCACGCCCGGCCTTCGCTGCCCGCGGTGCCGCCGCGTTCCTCGCCCGCGACGGTGTCGCCAGGCCGCTGCGCGGAGAGGATTTCGCGGATCGCGTCCTCGACGGCGGTGTCGGCGTCGGTCACCGGCGTGCGGTCCGGTTTCGCGGACACCGCGAGGTCGAGCGCGCGGAAGCGGGCGGTGGTGAGCGCGTCGGCGGCGTCCGCCAGCTGGGTGGCGAGAGCTAGGTCATCCGAGTAGGCAGGCACGGTCACGATGGTTTCACGCCGGTTCGCCGTAAGGTTGGCCAGGTGAGCATGGTCCTACTTGCCGAAGACGATCCGGCCATCGCCGAGCCGCTGTCCCGCGCGCTGCATCGGGAGGGGTACGAGATCGAGGTCGTCACGGACGGCCCGGCGGTGCTCGCCGCGACCGCCGAGCACCGGGTCGACCTGCTCGTGCTCGACCTCGGGCTGCCGGGAATGGACGGGCTGGAGGTGTGCCGCAGACTGCGCGCGAGCGGCACCGAACTGCCGGTGCTGATGCTCACCGCGCGCACCGACGAGGTCGATTTCGTCGTCGGCCTCGACGCGGGCGCGGACGACTACGTGGCCAAGCCGTTCCGGCTCGCCGAACTGCTCGCGCGGATCCGCGCGCTGCTGCGCCGCCGGGTGCCGGAGGTGCTGGAGGCGGGCGGCGTCCGGATGGACCTCGGCGCGCGACTGGTCACTGTGGACTCGCACGAGGTGCAGCTGGCGAACAAGGAGTTCGAGCTCGCTGCGCGTGCTGATGAACCGGGCCGGGCAGGTCGTGAGCCGCGACGAGATCCTCGCCGAGGTGTGGAACGACCTGGAGTCCAAGACGTCGAAGACGCTCGACATGCACATGTCCTGGCTGCGCCGCAAACTCGCGGTCGCCGCCGACGAGGCCGCGGGCAGGCAGGCGAAGCCGGCGCACTCCGACGCCGAGCGGCGCATCGCGACCGTGCGCGGCGTCGGGTTCCGGTTCAATGTCGAGTAGCCGCCGATGAGCATGCGCCGCCGGATCCTGCTGGCGATCCTCCTCGCCGTGCTGGTCACCGCGGCGGTACTGGGCATTCCGCTCGGCGTCACCGCGTGGCGGCTGGTGGAGAACCTCAACCGGGAAAGCCTGGCCGAACGAGCCCGCAACATCGCCGCGACCGTCGACACGCAGGTTGCGAACGGCCAGGAAATCGATCTGGAGCAATTCCGGGTCGGCGTTCCCGAAGGCGGCATGCTGATCGTGCGCGCGGAGGGTTTCAGCGAAAAACACCTCGGCGCGAACCCTGGCCCCAACCCGGTGGTCGAATCGGTGCCGACCGCCCGCAGCGGCACGGTCATGCTGGCGATCCCGAGCGGTCCGGTACGCACGAAGCAGACACAGGTGACGCTGCTGGTCGTGCTGCTGGTGGTGCTGTCGGTCGGCACCGGCACCGTGGTGGCGACCGTGACCGCACGCCGCCTGGCGAAACCGCTCCGGCACGTCGCAGACCGCGCGTCCCGCCTTGGCGGCGGCGATTTCCGCCCCGATCCCAGCCGCTACCGCGTGGCCGAGCTGGACATGGTCGCGGAGGCCCTGGACACGTCCGGGTCCGCGCTGGCACAGCTCGTGCAGCGGGAACGGCAGCTGGTCGGGGATGTCTCGCACCAGCTGCGCAGCCGGTTGACCGCCCTGCAGCTCCGGCTGGAACCACTGACCGGCCACGAGGACCCGGACGTCGTCGAGGAGTCCCGAGCCGCACAGGAACAAGCCGACCGCCTGGCCCAGGCCTTGGACGAACTGCTGGCCGCCGCCCGAGCCGCCCGCGAGGTAGACGCCGAGCCGGTCGACCTGCCGGTGACGCTGCCCGCTGTCGCGGAGGAATGGCGTCAACTGCTGCGCGTCGAGGGCCGAAATCTACGCCTGAAGGTCGCGGACGGCTTGATGGTGCGCGTAACCCCGGCACGGCTGCGCGAGGTGATCGGGGTGCTGCTGGACAACGCCCTCCGCCACGGCGCGGGAACAGTCACTTTGTCCGCCCGCCGCGGCGACGCGGAGGGGACTGTGGTGATCGAGGTCGCGGATACCGGTTCCGGAGTGCCGGATGAAATCGCGCCGCACATTTTCGAACGCGGCTTTTCCGGCGGCGGTTCGACCGGCGTGGGATTGGCGTTGGCCCGCGCCCTTGTCGAAGCGGACGGCGGACGACTGGAACTGTCGAATAAACGTCCGGCGATTTTCAGTCTGTTCTTGAAGGTGCCGCGTCCGGATGAGGTAGGGGAATTGCGATGGCCCGCGGAGCCGGTTCCTCGCTGAGCAGGATCCGGACGGCTTGCCGCACGTCAGCCGCGATGCGGTGGGGTGGTTGTTGCTCTTGAGGCCACGTGCGGTGGTGGCTGATCCAGAGGGTGCGTATTCCGGCTTGATGGCCGCACGCGATGTCGAGGCGAGGGCTGTCGCCGATGATCCAATCGTCGGACGTCAGCGTGGTTCCGCAGTGCTGGGCGGCGAGATGGAGGATGCGCGGGTCGGGCTTGCGCAGGCCGACAGCGTCGGAAATGCAGTAGCCGTCGACCGCATTGGCGAGGCCGGTCCGTTCGAGCTTCGCCAGCTGGTTGTCCCGCATCCCGTTGGTGACAATGCCGATTCGCCAACCGGCGGCGCGAAGGTCGCCCAGAACGTCAAGCACGTGCGGGTAGAGCTGCACCAACTGCGGAATCCTCGCGCGATAGCTCGCCCACAGCTGTTCAGCTGATTCAGTGAGATCGAACCTTTGCCGGACTTCGGCGAAGAACTGGTCCATCGGACCTTCGTGCCGTGCGGAGACCAGCCAGCCCGCCGTCCCGTCGGGAAGCCGGTGCTGCGCGGCGAATTCCGTCGCCCAACGGGAAAACGCGCCGCTGAGATCGGTCAGCGTGTCGTCAAGGTCAACCAGCGCCAGCCGAGTCACCGGGGAATCCGGGGCACCCCGTCCTTCCGCCGTTCCCCCAGCTCATCCGGGAACACCCACTTCTTGAACCCCCAGAACCGGAACACCATCGCCAGCAGCATGCCGATGATCGATCCGCTCGCGAAGTCCGCGACCTCCTGCACGAACCGCGACACGTGCGGCACTTCCAGGTGCAGCCAGTAGCGCGAGATCAGCAGCGGAATGAGGTTCACCACCACCGCGACCCCGCTGATCAGGAAGAACAGCGTCGCCTCGTGGGCGCGTTCGCGGCCGCCGCGGGTGCGGAACGACCATTCGCGGTTGAGCACGTACGACACGATCGTCGCGACGATGATCGCGATCGCCTTCGCCGTGGTCGGTTTCGACTCCAGCACGCTGAGCTTCAGCAGGTACCAGACGCCGTTGTCGACCAGGAAGGTCGTGCCGCCCACGATCGCGAACTTCAGCAGCTCCCGGTGCTTCACGAGCACGGAGCGCAACGGCTCGGGAGTGCGGGCGAGCACGGTTTCGACGACGGTCACGTATCGCAGTCTAGAGAATTCGAGGTCACGGCAGGTCTCAGGCGGCCTTACGGTCCGGAATATCCCGATTGTCATTCTCCGCTGTTTCCAGCCGGGCGCCCTCCGTGGGGAAAACCCACTTCTTGAACGCCCACCACCGGAACATCGTCCCGAGCAGGGTGCCGAGGATCATCCCGCTCACGAAGTCGGCGACCTCCTGGCCGACCAGGCTCACGTGCGGCACCTGCAGGTGCAGGGCATACCGCGAAACCCACTGCGGCAACGCGTTCAGCCCGAGCGCGATCCCGCTGATCAGGAAGAACAGCGCGGCCTCGTGCGCGCGCTCCCGGCCGCCGCGGGTGCGGAACGCCCATTCGCGGTTGGCGACGTAGGAGAAGATCGTGGCGATCAGCACACCGACGATCAGCGCGGTGACCGGATGGGTCCGCAGCACGGTGAACTTCAGGACGTACGTGATCGTCAGCGTGATGACGAAGCTCGTGCCGCCGACCAGGGCGAAACGGACCAGTTCACGGTGTTTCGCCAGGAGTTCGCGCACTCGGCGGACGCTACTCCGTGAACCAGCCGAAGAAGCCCCGGGGTTCGACCGACGGCGGACGTTTGTCCTGGTTACCGGGTTTGCCCGGCTTGCTGCTCGTACCGGGGTTCGGCGGCGCGCTCGTGGTGGTGGCCGAGCTGCTCGGCGTCGGGTCCGTCGTCTCGTCCTCGGCGGACGTCGAGGACGGCGGGGTGAAGCTCGGCTTCGGATGCTTCGACGAACTCGGCGCGTGGCTCTTCGACGGCGTCGTCGGGAGCGGCACCGATGTGGGTGACAGCGGTTCAGTCGTCGGGTCGTGGCACATGTTCCACCAGCAGCCGAGCGGAACCGGCACCGGTTTCGCCGAGGCATTGCCGAGCGACGCGCCGACGGTGACGGTGAGCGGGCCCTCGAACGGCTTGCGGTCCACAAGCACCCACAGCGACGCCTGTTCGCCCGGAGCCAGCGGCTTGACACTCGTGCAGCTCGTGCTCGAACCGCCGGACGTGCACTCGAACTGCTTGAAGCTGACTTGCCCCTCGACGCGGTGGTCGAAGGTGATCGTCACCGGTTTCGTGCTCTCTCCGGTGTTCCGCACGTCAGCGTCGATGATCGGCTTCAGCTTCCACGGCACTCCGTGTGCGTGGGCGGCCAGCGACAGATCGTCCTTCGGGGCCTTGACCTTCACCAGGACGCTGACGGTGACGTTCACGGAAGCACCGGCCGTGACCGAACCGGTCACCGTGCCGCCCTTCGCGTCCTCGTTCGCCTGCAGCCGGAACATCAGCACGGCCGACTGCCCAGGCTGCAGACCGCTCCCGGTCTTGCAGGTGACCGTGCCCGTGCCGCCAGGGCACGCGACCTGCATCGGTCCGGACTGCGCGGCCGCTTCGCTGGAGTACGCGCCAGCCGCGCCGCCGCCGTTCGCCGGAACGGCCTCCACGCCAGGCGGCAGGTCCAGCTTCGCCTGGACCGGATCGGACACGGCGTTGCCGTCGTTGCGCACGGTGATCGGCAGTGCGACCGGTCCACCGCCCGGCTGGAGTTCGACCCCACCCGGCGGAAGCGTCGCGGACAGGGACGGCTTCGTCTGCGGGTTCTGAGCTGGCGGCTGCGCCGGCGGGGCGGCCGGAGGTGCCGCGGGCGGTGCCACAGCCGGAGGCGCGGGCTGAGCAGGCGGCGGGGCCGGCGGAGCTGGCGGGGCGGCGGGAGGTGCTGGGGGAGCTGGCGGTTGCCCAGGTGCGGGCGCGGCGGCTGGCGGCGGCGCGGGTACCTGCTGAGCTGCCGGGATGGTCTGAGTTCCGCCACCCGCGGCCAGGGCGACCGCGACCGCGGCCACCACTGCGGCCCCAGATGCGGCGACACCGGCGAACTGCCGAGGCGCGGACGCAGCCGCACCCGCGGCACCAGCCTTGGCCCCGCCTGCCGCGGCGGCGCCGGCACCGATAGCCGTGGCACCGGCAGTGGCCGCGCTGGCCTTGGCCGCACCGATCGTGGCCAGGTACCCGAGAGCGGCGCCACCGAGGACGATCGGGGCGATGATCGCGCGCAGACCGCCGTTGACGTCGGCCAGTTCGGCCGCCAGCATCCGGCACTGCTCGCATTCGTCGAGGTGGTTTTCCACCTGCGAGCGCTCGCGTTTGGACAGCCCGTCGCGCGTCCAGGCACCGAGCCGTTCGGCCGTCGCCCGGCAGCGGTCCGCACCGTTTTCCTGCAGGTGGACCTGCAGATACGCCTGACGAAGCCCTTCACGGGCGCGGTAGGCGAGCGCGGACACGCCGTTCGCGGTCAAGCCGAGCAGCGGCGCGACTTCAGCCGGGCTCTGCTGCTCGATTTCGGTGTGCCACAGCACTGCCTGCCAGCGTTCCGGCAACCGTGCGAACGCCTTCGCGGCCATCGTCCGCTCGAGGCCCGCGACGGCGGTGTCGGAGAACGGCACGGTGAGCGCCTCGCCGGCGGCCCCGCCGACGTCGCTCATGTCTTCGTTCAGGTCGATCCGACGGTCGCGGCGAGTCTTGTCGTACGCGGTGTGACGGAGCGCAGTAAGCAGGTACGCACGGAAGGCGCTGTCCGGGCCCTTCCCGCCACGCAGCGTGTCCAGCACCTTCGAGAAGGCCTCGGACACGAGGTCGTCGGCTTCCGAACTGGACCGCGCGAGCTGGCGGGCGAGGTTGTGCGCGGCACCGCTGTGCCGCTCGTAGAGCGGACCGTAGGACGCGATCTTTCCCGCGCGCACCTCAGCGATCAGCTCGGCGTCACTCTTACCGGAGAGATCGGCGGGAACGGTGGACACGGGGCTCCTTTAAGGCTGCGCGCGCGGCGGACTCCACGCGCCTTTCTCCCTACAACGCACACCAAGTGTGACGGATGCGGCGACACTCGTCACGCCGTGGTCCGCCACATGCCTCGGTAGGCGCAGCAAGTTCACCCGTGATCTGGCGATTACGTGAAAAAGATCGGGGAAAACGCGTCACGCGAGGAGTTCCGCTGCGTCCCCTCCGTGATTGGGGAGAAGATCGACAGGAACCGGAAGGAGCTGGGGGTTCGGTGGACGTACCGGCGACCGGGGCGCGGTTCGGCTCCGCAGGCGACTCGTCGGGGGACGAGACGCGTGCGCGGTTCGAGCGGGACCGCCATTTGCGGGCATTGCGGGCTCGCTGGCGAACAGCCAGCCTCGCGGCTGGCTGGCGTTTCCCGAGCGACTGGGCTTTGCCCGAAGTGGACGCGGTGTGCGCGGCAGTAGTGCGGCACGGTTCGACGGGCGCGGAAACCGCGCTGGCCGGACTGGGCCGGGCACGAGCCGCGGCCGGGGCGGGACTGTCGGAAACGCTGTCCGACCTGGCCGCCCTGCACGCGGTGCTCGCCGACCCGGACGCGGTCGACGGGTTCGTCGCGCCGGACGTCGACGCCACTCCGGCCCGGCTGCTGCGGGTGACCGCGCTGGCCTGGGCGGACGTCGCGACCGATCAGCTCGTGCACACCGAGGTCACCGACCCACTCACCGGCCTGCCGTCCGCGGCGTACCTGCGGACCCGGCTCGGCGAGATCTACCGCGGCGGCGTGAACGAAGCGAATGTGCTGCTGACCGTGTCATTGGACCTGACGTCGGTGTCCGGCTGGCCACGGCTGACCGCGATGATCCTCGCCGCGGACGCCGTCCGTGCGGTATTCGACACCGGCGAGTGTTACGCGACAATCGGCCCGTCCGCGGTCGCGGTGCTGGCCGAACGCAACGAACGCCTGGCCACCCGCGGGGTCGCGTTGCGGCGGGCGCTCAACGAACGCCTGGCGGTGGATCCGCAGCTTCGCGACGTCGCCCGTCCGCTCGTTTCAGCCGTGCGGCTGCCCGGGACACACGACCGGGCGTGCGAACTGCTGACGGAATTGGCGCACAGCTAAGCCCGGGTCCCCCTTCCTGACCAGCGCTGCCGCACTCATGCTTTCCTGGTGTGGTGACCAGGACCGTACCCTCCGCTGCCGACAGCGAAGCTCCGGTGAATCGATCCGGGCAGCCCCGGCTGGCCCTGCGCCGATCTCTGGCGAGGCTGTCCGTGCGCCCTCGGTCGATGCTGATCTTCGCCGTGTTCCCGCTGCTGGCGATCGCGATGGGGTTCTGGGGCTGGGCGCACGACTGGAACCTCGGCGTGGACAGCGCGGTCTACCGGGCGGGTGCCCTGCAGCTGCTGCGCGGCGACAACCTTTACGACGCGAACACGCTGCCCACCGAACCCGGCTGGGCGCTGCTGCCGTTCACCTACCCGCCGACCGCGGCGCTGCTGTTCGCGCCGCTCGCGCTCGTGCCGGTGCAGGTCGCCTGGGGCTTCCTCACCGTGGCTTCGCTCGGCGCGCTCGCGCTGTCGATCCGCATCGCGATCGGTGCCCTGCCCCGCCCCGCCGCCGACGGCCCCCGCTGGTGGGCCTCGCCTGCCCGATCGACCATCGTGTTCTTCCTGGTCTTCCTCGGTTTCGAACCGGTGTGGCGGACGATCTTCCTCGGTCAGATCAACCTCATCCTGATGGCGATGGTCCTGCTGGACCTGCTCGTCATCGGCGCGCGCGGCAGCCGCTGGGGCGGCGTACTGGTGGGCCTCGCCGCGGCGGTCAAACTGACCCCCATCGTGTTCCTCGGCCACCTGCTGGTCACCGGCCGCTGGAAAGACGCGCTGCGCGGACTCGCGACGTTCGTGGGCATGCAGCTGCTGCTGTTCGTGATCAACCCGCACGATTCGTGGAAATACTGGACCAAGACCCTGCCCGACACCGGCCGGATCGGCCCGATCCACTGGGCGGGCAACCAGTCCCTGAACGCCCTGATGAACCGCGCCACGGACCTGGCCCCCTGGGCCTCCACCGCGGCGACCGTCATCGGCCTGGTGCTCGCGATTCCGGCGCTGTGGCTGATGCTGCGCTTCCACCGGCGCGGACAAGCGCTGGCCGCACTGCTCGTCACGGCGTTCTGGATCCTGCTGATCTCGCCGGTTTCCTGGTCGCACCACTGGGTCTGGGTCGCGCCGCTGGTCGTGCTCCTGGTGTCCAGGCTGCCGAAAACCACCCCGGCGACCGCGTGGAAACGGTGGCTGGGCACGTTCCTGGTGGCGTTCGTGTTCGTCAGTTGTGTGCTGCTGATCTTGCCGAACGGCCGGAATGTCGAGCTGCACTGGAAGGTGTGGCAGAACGTCCTTGGCGACGCGTACATCCTGATGCCAGTCGTGCTGGCCGCCGCTTTGATCCTGCGCTGGGGCCTGCAACGGCGCGCCCGCGAGCGCGTGCAGCGGGAACCTTCGGACCAGCTGGGGTCTTAGCTTTTTCGCTGGTCAGCGGCTTGGCCGCGGTTTTTGTCGGTGGTCGCGGTTACTGTCTGGATCGCGGTGGTTACGCGGCTGTTCGGAGTTTCGGCTCGCGGACGGGCACGGGCATCGTTCTGATCCGGTGATTCCGGGCAGATCAACCGGATAGTGCGTTGGTTATTTCTCCGGACCGCCGTAGAAGTCGCCCAGCGAGGTGCGGGTGTACTGGATCAGCAGGTCGGCGTGAGCGAAATCGGCGGGAAGACAGGCTCGGGCCGCGGCGAGCAACTCGTCGAACCGGAAGGGCGGCGTGACGGTCTTCGCGAGCGGATGGCGTTCACGAAGCTGCTTCATCAGCTCGGCGAGGTAGACCACGGCCGCGTTCGAGTCGGTGGTCCAGAGCCAGGCGAGCACGTCGCCGAATCCCTGGGGAAAGGTCAGCGGCCGGGTCTCCCCGGTGAGCATCCCGGTGGCCACTCCGGGGAGGCTCGCTTCACGGAGGGCGTGGAGAACTGGGCGGGGGAGAGTGACGGTGTCCATCCGGCCATCCTGGTGCAGCGGGGTGGTTTGGGGGTGGGGCTTGGCGGGTTTCGGTTCGTCCAGCTGATCCGGTTTGCCAAGCCGCCGCGATCGGTCGGCCTGGGCTGGCTCGTCAAGCCGGTCCGGTCCGCCGATCCGATTGCGCTCGTCAAGCCGACTGCCCGTCAAGCCGACTGCCCGTCAAGTTGGCTTGACTCGCCGAGCTGCCCCGGCCGGTCGGGCGGTCCCGCTCGCTAGGCGCCCCCGCTTGCCAGGCTGTTCTGCTCACCAGGGTCTGCCGGTTCGCCCGGCCGCCTTGCTCGCCTGGGTGCCCGCTCGCTGGGCCGCCTTGCCTGCCATGACCGCCCCGCTCGCCCGGGTGCCCTGCTCGCCCGGGTGCCCTGCTCGCCCGGGTGCCCCGCTTGCCCGGGTGCCCCGCTCGCTAGGCCGCCCTGCCCGCCAGGGCCGCTCGGTTCGCCGGGCCGCCTTGCTCGCTCCGTTTGCCCCTCTCGCCGGGCGAGTCCTGTCCGGCAAACCGCCCTGCTCACCCCGCTCGCCGGGCCGCTCCGCTCGCCAGGCCGCCCTGCTCGCCGGGCCAGTCCTGTCCGGCAAGCCGCCCCACTCGCCAGGCCAGCCGACTCCCCAGGCCAACCCCGCCCAGCAAACCCACCCATCCGCACCTCACTGGCACCCCCGCCAACCGCCCCCTCCGCCGCAGGTCGCCGGTGGTCCGCCAGCCCCCGCCAAGTAACCTGGGCGGCGCTATGGACAAACGAACCGGTCTTCCCATCGTCGGCATGGTGGGCGGCGGCCAGCTCGCCCGCATGACCCAGCAGGCGGCGATTTCGCTCGGCCAGTCCCTGAAGGTGCTCGCGGCCGACGAGGGCGACGCGGCGGCCCTCGTGGCCAGCGACGTCGTCATCGGCCACCACACCGACCTCGACGCGCTGATCGACTTCGCGCGTCAGGTCGACGTCGTCACCTTCGATCACGAGCACGTGCCCGGCGAGCACCTGCTCACCCTCGCCACCGAGGGGTTCGTCGTCCGCCCCGCGCCCACCGCGCTCGGGTTCGCGCAGAACAAGCTCGTGATGCGCGAGATGATGGCCGGCCTCGGCGTGCCCGGCCCTGCCTTCGCCGAGGTGTCCTCTGTGGACGATGTGGTGAAGTTCGGCGGGGAGCACGGCTGGCCGGTAGTGCTGAAGGCGTCGCGCGGCGGGTACGACGGCCGGGGTGTCTGGATGCTCGACACCGCGCAGCAGACCCGCGAGACCGTCCCCGAACTCCTCGAAGCCGGCACCGAGCTGCTGGTCGAGGAGAAGGTCGCGATGAAGCGCGAGCTGTCCGCGCTCGTCGCGCGGTCCCCGTTCGGGCAGGGCGCGGCGTACCCGGTGGTCGAGACCGTGCAGACGAACGGCATCAACACCGAGGTCCTCGCCCCGGCCCCGGGGCTGTCCGAGTCTCGTGTGCACGAGGCGCAAGAGCTGGCGCTGCGCATCGCCTCGACGCTCGACGTCACCGGCCTGCTCGCGGTCGAACTGTTCGAGACCGAGAACGGCCTGCTGGTCAACGAACTGGCGATGCGCCCGCACAACTCCGGGCACTGGACCCAGGACGGCTCGCGCACGTCGCAGTTCGAACAGCACCTGCGCGGCGTCCTCGACTACCCGCTCGGCCGCACCGACCTGATCGCGCCGGCGTGCGTGATGGCGAACGTGCTCGGCGCGGACGTCTCGCCGCAGATGAGCCCGGACGAGCGCGTGCACCACCTGTTCGCGCGGTTCCCCGAGGTGAAGATCCACCTCTACGGCAAGCAGGACCGGCCCGGGCGCAAGCTCGGGCACGTCAACTTCATCGGCGACCGCATGGACGACCTGCGCAACCGCGCGCTGCTGTCCGCGCACTGGCTGTCCCACGCCGTCTGGCTCGACGGCTACGAGATCCACTGAAGGGGAACACAATGGCGCCGCAGGTGGGCGTGATCATGGGCAGCGACTCCGACTGGCCGGTGATGGAGGCCGCGGGCCAAGCGCTGGACGAGTTCGGCGTCGAATACGAGGTCGGCGTCTACTCGGCGCACCGCACCCCGCAGCGGATGCTGGACTACGCGAAGTCCGCGGCCGACCGCGGCATCCGCGCGATCATCGCGGGCGCGGGCGGTGCCGCGCACCTGCCGGGCATGGTCGCGTCGGCGACGGTGCTGCCGGTGATCGGCGTGCCGGTTCCGCTGAAGTACCTGGACGGCATGGACTCGCTGCTGTCGATCGTGCAGATGCCGGCCGGCATCCCGGTCGCGACCGTGTCCGTCGGCGGGGCACGCAACGCCGGGCTCCTCGCGGTCCGCATCCTCGCCGCCGCCGACCTGCAGCTGCAGGCGAAACTGGCGCAGTTCCAGGAGGACCTGGAGCAGTTGGTGCTCGATAAGGACGCCAAGCTCCGCGAAAAAGCAGGCAAGTAGGCCGTGGGTGCGGAGGTCGGTCCTCCGCACCCACGCACAGCTCAAGCCGGGTTGGGCAGCTGCTTCCGCAGTTCGCGCTTCAGCACCTTGCCCGCCGCCGACACCGGGATCTCCGGCACGAAATGCAGCTCCCGCAAGCGTTTGTACGGCAGCACCTTCTCGTTCACCGCCGCCATCAGCTGCTCGGCGTCCACTGAGGAATCCGGCTGCCGCACCACGAACGCCACCGGCAGCTCGCCGACCTCCGGGCTCGGCCGCCCGACCACCGCTGCGGACAGCACGCCGGGCGACGCGCTCAGCAGTTCTTCCAGCTCGCGCGGAAAGACGTTGTATCCCTTGTACAGCAACATGTCCTTCTTGCGATCCACAATGGACAGATAACCGTCCTCGTCGAGAACGCCGATGTCGCCGGTGTGCAGCCACCCGTCGACCAGCGCGGCGGCGGTCTCCTCCGGACGGTTCCGGTACCCGCGCATCACCTGCGGCCCGCGCAAGCACACCTCGCCCTCCTGCCCGGGCGGCAACGGCTCCTCGCTGCCGTCGGCGACGAGCTTGACCTCGGTGTCGAAGATCGGCCCGCCGACCGATCCGACCTTGCGCACGCCGGACCGGTAACTCGGCGAGATCACCGCGCCCATCGTCACCTCGGTGAGCCCGTATCCCTCGGCGATCACGACGTCAGGGAACCGCTGGTGCAGCGCGCGGATCATCTCGTGGCTCATCGGTGCCGCGCCGGAGCCGATGTTGCGCACCGACGATAGGTCGGCAGTGTGGAACGCAGGCGTCGCCAGCAGTGCCGCGAACAGCGCTGGCGCACCGCCGATGGTCGTGACCTTCAGTCGTTCCGCATCCGCGACGTATGCCGCCGGATCGAAACGGGCATGCAGCACGGTGGTCCCGCCGCCCAGCAGGGGACCGTTGAGCCCAGCGATCACGCCCATCGCGTGGAACCACGGCGTCAGGTTGATCGCGGTGCCGGTGCCGAGCCGGGTCGGCCATTCGTCCGGGCTGCCGATCTGGTCGATCGTCAGGTCGCCGTTCGCGTCGAGCGCGGGCACCGAGCCGGTCGACCAGCAGGTGTGCTGCAGCGTGTTCGTGACGACGTTGCGGTGCGTGAGTTCGACGCCCTTGGACCGCCCGGTCGTGCCACCCGTGTAGGCGAGATGCGCGAGGTCGGTGTTGACGTCGATCGCCACGTCCGGCCTGGTCGCGGGCTGGTCGGCGAAGAACTCGCGGAACTCCACGCTCCCTTCGCCGAGGTCGCCGGTGGGCGCGACGACGATCGTGAGCCGCGCCGGAATCTGGTCCGCGACGCCAGCGAGAGTGCCCGCGACCGGCCCGAACGTCACCACGGCGGCGGCCGCGCAGTCGGTCAGCTGGAAGGCGAGGTCGTCCGGCGGGAGCAGCGGGTTCGTCGGACTGAACGTCGCCCCCGCCAGCAGGATGCCGTGGTAGGCGATCGGATACGCGAGACAGTTCGGCAGATGCACGGCGACCACGTCGCCACGGCCGATGCCGCGAGCCCGCAGCGCCTGCGCGAACTGGCAGGCAGCGTGCCAGGTCTGCGCGAAGGTGAGCCGGTCGTCGCCCATAGCGAACGCGACGCGGTCGCCGTAGCGCGTCGCGGCGCCGGCGAGCACCGAACCGATCGGCACCTCGGGGTAGTCAAGGGAAGCGGGCAATCCGGGCGGCGGGGTCGACGCAGTGGCAGCCATCACTTGACCATACGAACGGTGAGGCCGAGGACACAAGCAGCGAGCTGCCGCGTTCGCAGTGAACGCGGGCTAACATCGGGGGACTTTCTCCCGTTTCGCTGCAGAAGAGGTGACTGAAGGTGGCCGAGGGCCTGTATCAGCTGGCCGAAGAGCACGAGGAACTGCGGGCCGCGGTCCGGGCGCTGGCCGAAAAGGAGATCGCCCCGTACGCGGCCGAGGTCGACGAGCAGGAGCGCTACCCGATCGAGGCCAACCAAGCGCTCGTCAAGGCCGGATTCAACGCCGTCCACATCGGCGAGGAGTACGACGGCCAAGGCGCCGACGCCATCGGCGCGTGCATCGTGATCGAGGAGGTCGCCCGCGTCGACGCGTCGGCGTCCCTGATCCCGGCGGTCAACAAGCTGGGCACCCAGCCGATCATCCTGTCCGGTTCGGAGGACCTGAAGAAACTGGTCCTGCCGTCGATCGCCTCGGGCGAGGCATCGGCGTCCTACGCCCTGTCCGAGCGAGAAGCAGGTTCGGACACCGCGTCAATGCGCACCCGCGCCCGCCTGGACGGCGACCACTGGGTCCTCAACGGCACCAAGTGCTGGATCACCAACGCCGGCGAATCGTCGTGGTACACGGTAATGGCCGTGACTGACCCGAACGCCGAAAAGAAGGCCAACGGCATTTCCGCCTTCGTCGTGCACAAGGACGACCCAGGCTTCTCGGTAGGCCCGAAGGAAAAGAAGCTGGGCATCAAGGGTTCCCCGACCCGCGAGATCTACTTCGAAAACTGCATCATCCCCGCCGACCGCATCATCGGCGAACCGGGCACCGGCCTGAAAACCGCCCTGCGCACCCTGGACCACACCCGCCCGACAATCGGCGCGCAGGCTCTAGGCATCGCCCAAGGCGCCCTGGACGCGGCAGTCGCGTACGTCAAGGAACGCAAACAGTTCGGCAAGGCAATCGCGGATTTCCAAGGAATCCAGTTCATGCTGGCCGACATGGGAACGAAAATCGAAGCCGCCCGCCACCTGGTCTACGCCTCCGCCGCCTCCTCCGAACGCGGAGACAAGCGCGCCGGCTTCACCGCATCAGCCGCAAAGGCCTACGCATCCGACGTGGCAATGTCAGTAACCACAGACGCAGTCCAACTATTCGGCGGCGCGGGCTACACCCGCGACTTCCCCGTGGAACGCATGATGCGGGACGCGAAGATCACCCAGATTTACGAAGGCACGAACCAGATCCAGAAGGTCGTGATGGCCCGGGCCCTGCTGAAGGGCTGAGCTTTGGCGGTTCGCTAAAGGACCCCGCCACCCGAACCGGGCGGCGGGGTTCTTTGCGACTGAACCTACCGCTTACGCAAGGGTGACTGGTTACTGAGGCGTGGGCCGCCAATTCGAGGCCGAGTATGGATCGTCGAGTCTCTTCCCGTGTTATTGAACGGGTGAACAGTTTTTGGCGATTGTTCAACGAGGCGACTGGCGGGTTGTCAGAGTTGCGGCAGTTCGCCGCTTGTCCTGCTTATCCCGGCGCACGGTGGGGTGAGATGGACAGTTTCGGGTACCCCACCGTGCTCGGTTGGCTACAGTACGGTCGGAGGGCCGGGCTGGTGCCTGGACTGGGAGTGGACGTGCGTGCACGGCGAGGGGTGGGCATGGCTGAGGGTGACCCGGGGAACGCGATCGAAACGACAGGGTGGCTGACTGGGCTGCCGATCACCGTCGTGGGCACGGCGATGAACGTGGCCAAAGGAGTGGCAGACGCTGCTGCCGTCGCGTCTGCCACGAAGGCCGGGGCGGGGTTCACCCTGAGCCCCGACGAAGCGCACTCACTCCTTGAGCGTGCGAAACGACTTCGCGACAACGCGATGAAGATGCGATCGAGCGCGGAAACATTGACACTGCTGACCCCGCCGGCGCAAGACCCAGGGAGTGTCGGGTTTAATCAGCAGGCGGTCAAGACATTCGCGGCGGGCAAAGACTCGAACGAGCGCATGTACGAATACATGGTGGAGCTGATCGGCCGACTGGAAAAGGCGCTCGGCATCGTCCACGAGTCGGACGGTCAGGCGGCTGTCGATGTGAAGAATGTTGGTCGTGGCGCGCAAAGCGAGGGGATTGTCGGATGAAGGCGCGGTTCGTTCTTCTGGCTGCGGTCGCGGCAGCCGTGGTCGTGTCGGGATGTTCTGGCGGTTCGGCGTCCGGTGGTTCTCCTGGCTCGGCTAGTGCTCCGGCCTCGTCGTCTTCGGCGGGCAAGGCTCTGCCCTATGCGGGCGCACCGAAGGTTGAGAACCCATTGCCTGATTCGGTGCTGTCGGTGCATCCGTGTGACAGCGCGCTGACCCCGGAACAGGTGGGCAAGGCTCTGACGCAAAGGCCGCTTGGCGAGCACGACGACAAGCCCGAACTCGGTGCGCAGTGCCATTGGACCAACAGCGAGGTTGGCGCGGGTGTCAGCGTAATTTATGTGACCAAGGTATTGGACGGGTTGAGCGCGGTCTACGCGAACACGAAGCCGCAGTCCACGGTGTGGCGTCCGCTTCCTTCCGTTCAGGGTTTGCCCGCGGTCGCGCACTCGACCTACAGTTCCGAAGGATCTAAGTCGTTTTGCCAAGTAAGTGTCGGAATTAGCGACAAGTACACCGTCGGCGTCTCGGTTAACCTGAGCCCGGCGAAGGTCGGAGAGCAGAAGGATCCGTGCAAGGCCGCGGAAACGGTCGCGGACATGGTGGTCACCAATCTGAAGCAGAAGGCGGGTGCGTGACCGATGGGGTTCTTTGACTTCATCGGTGAGGGGGCCAAGTGGATTGGCGACCGCATCAGTGATGCGGATGACTGGGTCAACGACCGTATCAAGGATGCGGGTGGGTGGTTCTCCGATTTCTACCACGGAAACCTCGGCGATCAAGCCGTGCCGGCGCCGGTGATTGTGCAGCAGGTTCAGCAGGGGCCGGGGACCTCGTCCTGGGACAGTGGTAGTTCCACGGTTCAGAAAATGATCCAGGAGCACAACCAAAACAGCGACGACGCTCAGCAGATCACCACGATGCTGGAATCCGTCTGGACTGGCCAAGGGGCTGATGCGGCTAGGGCTCGGCTTCGGCCGTTGTCTGAGGCTTCTTCTACTTCCGCGCAGGCCTATGTGGTCAATGGGCAGAAGCTTGTCGACACCACGCACGGCTACAACGACATGAAGATCTCGCTGCAGGCGATGCCGCCGGTGCCTCCGCATAAGAATCTTTGGGATCAGGGCACTCCGTGGGACACGGACACCGAGAAGCAGATCAACCAGTACAACGCGGCGGCGAACCACAACGTCGAGCGGTATCAGAAGTACGCGGATCAGGCCAAGGTCAACGGGCAAGGGCTGAATAGCAATTACGGCCAGGTCTCCGGATTTGACGGGCAGAATCTCAAGATCGACTCCGGTGGTGATCCTGGCACAGGACAGAGCGGGGTGCACGAGAGGTCTTATCGTGGGCCGTCGCGGGATTCTGGTGAGCCAGGGATCGGGAGTGGGCCGGGGACTGCTGGTGGGTCGGGGAGTTGGGCGGGTGCCGGTGGGCCTGGGGCGGCTGGCGGGCCTGGTGGGGTGTCGGGAAGCACGGTGCCGCCCGGAAGCACGATCCCGCCCGGAAGTGCGGTGCCGCCCGGAGGTGTGGTGCCGCCGGGGAGTGGTGTGTCTCCGGGGTATCGCCCGGGGGAGCACGACGGGACTTCGACGTCTGGGTGGACGCCGCCGTCGGTTGAGCGGGGTGGGGGATCGAATTGGACGTCCCCGGCGCCGGTCTCGTTCGGGGGTGGTGGCGGCAACAGCGGGGTGCCGGCTCTGGGTGGGTTTGGGCCACTCGGCGGCAGCGGAACCGGCAGCGGAGGCGAAGCGGGCGGTCGGAGTGGCGGGATCGCGGCGCGGCTCGGCGGCGGGTCCGGAGTCGGAGCAGGTGTGGGCCCAGGAGAAGAAGTAGCGGCTCGCGCGGCGGGGAAGGGTGCGGCCGGGGCCAAGGGGACGCCGGGGATGGGCGGTATGGCTCCGGGTGGAAAGGGCAAGAGCGAAGAGGACAAAGAACACCAGCGCAAGTACGGAATCGACGACGACTCTGCCTTCTCTCTCGTCGACGAGAACGGTGAGCGGGCCCTCGATCCACGCACGGGGCTGCCTCCGACGCCGCCGACGATTGGTGGTTGAGGGGCGTTATGACGATCATCGACAGGCCGCTGCGGATGCCGCGGCCGGTGTTCTTGGCGCTTTGGCACGCGGAAAACCTCGGCAAGGTACCGGTGGTGGTCGAGGACACGCCGATGTACTTGACCGAGGAAGGCGCTGCTGAGCGGGAGAAACGGACGCGGGAACTTCTTGCGCAGCTTGGCGAAACCGCGAAGGCCTTGCTTGACACGCTGAAACTGCTCGCGACCGCCCGGCATGAGGTCTACGGGTGGACCGACTTCGGTACCCATCAGGAGGACAACGGGGCGATTCTCGTCGCGGCGTCGGGGCGGGAGGCCGTTCGGCTGATTACCGACGCGGAGTTCGTTCAGCTCGATCCGGTGGCGCCGAACGAGCTGGCGGCCTGTTTGGTCATGGCGATGCCGGAGTGCCCGCCGGCCTCAATCAGGGTGATGCGGGTCAGCCGGGAGTATTACGACGGGGGCAGCGCCGATCCGCTGGCTGAGGAAGGCGGCGAGGCGGACGAGCTGCGGTACCTGATGCGGGCGCCGCGCGATGCGGTGCATCAGTTGCATGCCGCGGTCCGGGACGAGCGCGGTCGTCGGTACAGCTCGCCGCTGTCCGTGATCGATCTCAGTGGGCGGGGGCGGGTGCTGAGCTTCCAGAGCACCCGGGACGGCGAGGCGCAGATCAGTGTCTACCCGGGAAACCGGGCCTCCTTGATCGATGCGGTTGACCGAACGCTCGCTGAACTGCGATAAAAACTAGTAACCGCGTTTCCCTTTCTCGTGTTCCGCGTTAACCACTGCATCGGGTTCACAGAGAGGTGAAGCGGAATGGGCGTACGCGCGTTCGGACGAGGGATCGTTCTCCTGGCGGCGACAGTGGTCGCGCTCGGCGGAGCCACTTCGGTGGCCTCGGCGGAAACCGAGCCGACTGGTCCGGTGCAGCCGAACATCATCGCCGCGGCGATCTACTCGGTCGGGCAGCCGACGATCGCGCCGCCGGGGGCCAACGACTGGGACTGCAAACCGTCCGCGGAGCATCCGAACCCGGTGTTGCTGTCCAATGGCACCACGGCCAACGCGTACGAGAACTGGGCGGATCTGTCCCAGCAGCTCGCCGACGAGGGGTACTGCGTGTTCGCCGGGAACTTCGGCGGGTCGCCGGGGGCGTTCCTGCAGACGGTCGGCCCGGTGGCGGGGACGGCGGGCCAGCTCGCGACCTTCGGGGACAAGATTCTCCAGGCCACCGGGGCCTCGAAGCTCGACATCGTCGGGCATTCGCAGGGCGGGATGAATCCTCGCTACTGGATCAAGTACCTCGGCGGCGCGAGCAAGATCGGCAAGCTGATCGGGCTGTCTCCATCCAACTACGGCACCAACCTGTTCGGCCTGCTCACCGCGATCCAGGCGATTCCGCCCGCTCGCGACCTCGTCGGGGTGGCCTGTGCGGCCTGCAACGAACAGTCCACCGGTTCCGCGTTCCTCACCGACTTGAACGCGGGCGGCGACACCGTTCCCGGCGTCGACTACACCGTCATCCAGACCCGGTATGACGACGTTGTCACCCCGTACACCAACGCCTTCCTCAAGCCCGCGCCCAACGTGAAAAACCTCGTCCTCCAGGACGTCTGCGGGCTCGACTACACCGACCACCTCGGCATCACCTACGACCCGATCGCGCAGCGCGAGGTGCTCAACGCGCTCGACCCGGAGCACGCGAAGAAGCCGGACTGCGTGTTCGTGCCCCCGGTGATCAGCTGAGATACCCCCAGCCCGGGGTATAAACGCGAACACTTTCGCCGACTTGGTTGTGCAAGCGCGCCCCGCGATGTCACAGTCGGCGGCATGTTCTGGCTGCTCCCCGACACCTGGACGCCGCACGACGAGGCCGAGTTGGTCGCCGGATGGCGGCTTTGGCTCGAGCTGAGCGATCGCGCGTGGCCCACCGCGTCGTGGGACGGCACCCCGGCGGGCGCGGTGGGCCAGTTGCGCGAACTGCTCGACGCGTGCGACGAAATCGAGCGCACCTGCCGGGAAACAGCCGAACCGTCGGCGGAGTTCACGGACCTCGTGCAGCCGCTGGTGCTGTGCGCGAGTGCGGTGATCTGCCTGTGGTGGGACGACCACGCCCCGCTCGATTCCGCGCGCGCCAAGGCGCTCCACGAGGACCTGCGCCGGTTCTCGGCCCTCGCGGAGCGCGTCCTCACGCTGTTGTCCGCCCACGGCGGCTGGACGGAACTCGACCTGGCCCGCCGCCACCCGGCTTGAGCCGGTATTCGGCGAAATTGGTGACGAGCGTGCCCTCGCCTTGAGTCAGCGCGGGCAACGCTTGTTCCAATTCATGTGCTGAGGCGGCTGGGAGATGGCCGTCCACAGTGCACCGGTCGCCGGTGATCACTGGCTCGCCGGGGATCGCGCGTAGCTCGACTAGTTTGCGCAGCACGGCACTTACCGCGGACGCTGGCGCTTCCAGTTCGAACGCGTGGACTGGCTCGTACACCCGGGTTCCGGCCTGGCGCAGCGCTTCCTGCAGCACTAGCCGGGTCATGCCGCGGAAATCCCCAGCGGTGCTGACGGGCGGGTAAAACGCGGTGTCGGTGAGGGTGACTACGCAGTCGATCACTTCCCGGTCGTGCAAGCCTTCGCGCAGGACCTCGTGCACGGTCTCCTCAATGGCCGTGTGGAACGACAGCGGCAGTGAACCGAGTTCGACTCCCAGCCGGTAGTCGGTGCCGGAGCCCGGCGGGCCTGGTTCGACGCGAAGTCCGACGGTAGCCCAGAAGAACACGCGTTCGTCTGGAGCGGGGTGACGGACCCGGTGTCCAGTCCCATGTAGACGTTCGACCAGAAGTGGCTGCGACTCATCGAATTCGGCTGCGATGCCGTACTCCTCGGCGAGCGTTGTCCGGATGACCTCTTTCTGCACCTCGCCGTACAGCCGGACGGTGATTTCGTGATCCTGTCGGCGAATGCTGATCAATGGGTCCTGTTCGGACAGTCGGGTCAACGCGGTGTACAGCGCGCTGGTCTGGTCTGGGTCGACCGGAGACACCAGCGTTTCCAGGCTCGGCGGCGCGAAAAACTGGCTCTGGGAAAGGCCAGCGATTTCGCCGAGCCGGTCGCCGATTTGGATCTCCGGCAATCCCCAGACGCGTGCGACATCACCGGCCAGCGCTTCGCCGGACACTGGGGTTGCGCCGTGCTCGAACACTCGCACTGCGGAGGGGCGGCCGACGCCTTCCTCGCCTGGGCGTCGGAAAGGTACTGGACGGCGGGCCGCGAGTGAACCGGAAAACATTCGTACGTAAGCGATTTTCTCGCCAGCTCGGCCACGTTCGATCTTGAAGACGGTAGCGTCGAGTGGTCCGTCCGCTCGGCGTTCGCGGGACGGCAGCAGTTCGTAAACCCCGGCGATGAGGTCGGCGACGCCCGCTCCAGTGACTGCCGAACCGAAGAAGACCGGATACACTGCGGCGGCAGCGACTTGACGCGCCAACGCTTTTCGGTAGTCCACGACGGACGCCGTACCGGCCACATAGGACTCAAGAAATTCGTCGTCCCCGGCTAACGCGTCGGCCAGCCGTTCATCGAAGGGCAGTGGCGTCGGATGCGCGTCCGCGGTGCCGATTCCCGTCACCGTGCTCATCGCGACGCATTGCGGGGAAAGCTTGGTACGCAAGGATTCCAGCAGGGAAGCTTCGCGGGCCCCGGTGCGGTCGATCTTGTTCACGAACACGAGCACCGGAATGCCGAGCCGGACGAGCGTGCGCATCAGCACGCGGGTCTGGGCCTGCACCCCTTCCACCGCGGACACGACGAGCACCGCGCCGTCGAGCACGCCGACGGCGCGTTCGACCTCCGCGATGAAATCGGGGTGACCGGGGGTGTCCACGAGGCTGAGCCGGTGGCCGGGCGTGCTGACCGCCACGACGGCGGACTTGATGGTGATGCCGCGCCGGCGTTCGAGGTCGAGCGAATCGGTTTGGGTGTCGCCGTCGTCGACGCGACCGGCGTGGTCGATCACGCCGGTCTCGAACAGCAGACGTTCGGTGAGGCTGGTTTTACCTGCGTCGATGTGCGCCAGGATGCCGATGGTCAGTGCTTTCATGCGTGCGGAAGTCCTCAGATACGGGAGACAGGCCGAACTGGGGTCGATCGGACTGTCGGCGCATCGGGGCTCCTCGCAGGTAGAGAGACTACGGCCGCGAGCAGCACACACCCGCGGTTATCGGCACGGTAGCGCCGTACCCGGCGCGGTGTACAGCGAGTTTTCGGTGCCTGTCGGTTTCCTGTCGATCACTGGCTGACACCCCCGCGCCGGTGTTCAGTGCCTTACCGTGGGCCGGGTCAGTTGAATTTTCACCTATCGGGAGCTGTCTCCATGTTGACTCGAGTCAAGGACGTCGCGCTGCTGCTCGGCCGGATCGGCATCGCGGTGGTGTTCTTCGCCCACGGCCTGCAGAAATGGAACAGCGGCGTGGGTGCGACCGCCGACATGTTCAGCCAGATCGGCATCCCGCTGCCGAGTGTCTCCGCGTTCCTCGTGATCGTGCTCGAACT
The DNA here is from genome assembly GCF_045278895.1 of Amycolatopsis sp. WGS_07. NCBI lineage: Bacteria > Bacillati > Actinomycetota > Actinomycetes > Pseudonocardiales > Pseudonocardiaceae > Amycolatopsis > Amycolatopsis sp. WGS_07. The sequence continues at coordinate 3,902,183 of NZ_CP136053.1, forward strand.
GCTCGGGTCGATCGCGTTCGTCGTGGGCTTCCTGCTGCCGGTGGTCGCCATCGGCTACGCGATCAACATGGCCGGCGCGCTGATCTCGGTCCACGCGGCGAACGGCCTCACCGGCGAAGGCGGCTACGAGCTGGTGCTGGTGCTCGGCCTCACCGCGCTGGCGCTGGGCTTCAACGGCGGCCGGCTGTCGCTGGACCACGTGCTGTTCTGGCGTCGTCGCCAGGGCGCGAACGAACTGCAGAACGCCTGAGCGCCGCGGTGAGTGCTGACACCGCGGTCAGCACTCACGCGGTCAGGTCTGCGGTGGTCTTTTCGGCCTCGCGGCGGGCGGGCAGTTTCGCCGGATCCGCGTTGGTGACCTGGACCAGGTGCGCGCTGGCGGCGAGCGGAACGAGCAAGCCGTCCAGTACGCCGTCCGGCACCGTCCAGTCCATCGTGGACAACACGCGGTCGGCGGCGGTCAGGCCGAGTTTCGCCGCGCGGGCAGTGGCTTCCGCCCACACTTCATCCACAGTGGAGGATCCGAGCGCCGGGGTGTCGCCGGGGATCGGCTGCATCGGGACGAACTGGTCGCCGGACATCCGCGCCTCGACGAGGTAGTCGAGCGCTCCGCCGGACGGCGGCGTCGACAGGCCGCGGCCCATCGGGTCGAGCGATACCACCGCGACGGCCGGGGCGGCGATCTCTTCGTCCGGGCTGGTGAATACCACCCGCGCGCCGTCCGGCTCCGCGACCACGTGCGCCCCGCACCACCACGCGCCGAGCAGCACGCCCGCGGTCTGCCAGTGCGCGGGCAGCCGCACCGCGACGGCGTCGCCCGGCTCCACGTCGAACTCGTCGACCAGCCAGTTCGCCGTCTTCGCGGCCCAGTTCTGCATCGTCGCCACGGACAGCTCGACCCGGCTGCCGAGCCGGTCGTCGTAGTGCGTGACCAGCGGTTTCGCCGGCGAGGCCAGGAGCGGGCGCAGCAGCTGCTCGGTGAGACTCATGCGTTCAGGCTAGCCGCGGCGTCAGTCGACGCAGGGCACGCCCGGGAGTCCGGAGTCCAGGCCCTGCGGGACCGCCCCGGCCGCCGCGCCACCGCCCCCGGAGCCGTCCCGTCCGGCCAGCCCCGCGACGAACTTCTGCACCGCCGCCGGATCGACCTCCACGATGCTTTGCCCGTCCTCGCTGCGGCCGTTCGTGGTGATCACCGGGATCGTCGCGAAGGTCAGGTCGCCGGACGCGATGCCCTTGACCTGCTGGGCGAACTCGAGCACGTCGAGGCTGTCGTCGAGCACGAACGACCGGTGCACCGCGTCCATCAGGCTGTTGAGCGTCGACTGATTGGTGAGCGTGCCCGCCGACAGCACCTTGCGCAGCGCCGAGGACAGGAACGCCTGCTGCCGCTTGATCCGGTCGAGGTCGCCGTTCGGCAGGTTCTTGCGCTGGCGCACGAAGGACAGCGCCTCGCCGCCGCTCACCGTCTGCACGCCGCGGCGGAAGTTCGCGCCGGAGTCCTTGTCCGACGTCGCGTGGTTGAGGCACACCGGCACGCCGCCGACGGCCTCGGTGATCAGGTAGAACCCGAGCAGGTTGACCTCGGCGTAGTGGTCGATGCGGGCCTGGGTGAGGTCCTGCACGGTCTGAACCAATGCCCGCCGTCCGGCGGCGTCCGAATCGCGGGCGAGCTTCGCCTGGTCGTGCTCGCCTTGGGCGCGTTCCTCCTGCTCGGCGCGTGCCTTGGCGACGCCGTACGCGGAGTTGATCTTCGCTTTGCCGCGGCCCGGCACGTCGACCCAGCTGTCCCGCGGGATCGACACCGCGGACGCCTTGCCGCCGTTCTTCGGGATCCGCAGCAGGATGACGGTGTCGGTGTTGATGCCGGCTTTTTCCTCGGTGCGCAACGACTTCAGCATGCTCAGCGGCAGCGGGTTGCCCTGCATGTCGGTGCGCGCGTCGCTGCCGACGAGCAGGATGTCGGTGCCGCCGTCGTCGGCGGGCGGGGCAGGCGGTTCGCCCGCGCGCGGCGTGAGGACGTCGGTGGTGGGGACGTTGTCCTGGAGCTTGTCCGTGGTGACGTACGCGTAGCCGGTCCCGCCCAGCGCGATCAGCGAAACCAGGCCGAGCGCGATGCGGCGGGTGATCCGGGTGACCCGGCCCGTGCGACGCGCTGGTTCCGGCTCCGGCGGCGGCGCGGGGTTCGAGGGCTGGGGGAGTTCGACGCGCGGGTGCGGGGAGGGCTTCCACTCGGAAGTGGCTTCCTTCGCGACACCTTCGTCGCCCTCGGTAACCGGCTCGGTCTCCTCGGCGGAGGTGTCCTCGGCCACTTCCTCGGCAGCCGATTCGGCAGCCGGCTCAGCGGCGGCGTGCTTCGGCCCCGCCGTTCCGTCGGATTCACGGCCCGAGGCGTCGGAAACCGCCGGACTGTCGGCGGAATCCGCCGTCCGGTCCGGTTTGTCCTGGTTCTCGCTCACCCCGGCTACCTCCCCGCTCACCAGCGTACGGCCAGCAGTGCGCCGCCACGCTGGGTGCCCGACTCTAGTTGACGCAGGGGACATCGCCCGCCGTGATCGGCGGCGCGGGTGAGTTCGACGGCCCGGACTGCGGCGATCCGGACTGCGTGGACGAGGGCGGTGCCGCAGGCGGGGCGGAGGAGGTCGTGGGCGACGCTCCGGGCGTGTCCTTGGCGTCCTTGCCGAGAATCACCCGGACGTGCCCGGCGGCGACGTCGGAGTCCGGCTCGGCCTGCGCGGTGCCGCCGAGGGCTTGCCGGACCAGGTCGGCGGCGGCCTCGTCGGACGGGTGGTAGCGCAGCACGGTGGTCGAGCGGGTGGACAGCTTCGTGCTCGTGCCGAGCTGGAAACCCTTGCCCTGCAACAGGCTCCGCAGCTGATCGGCGGCACCCGAACCGGAGCCGTCGAACAGTTCGACGGTGACCTTTTCGGCCCCGGGCACCGGGGCGTCGCTGGCGGGCGGCGCGCTGCCGTCGGAGGTCAGCCGGTCGATCTCGGCACGGACCTTCGCCTGGTCGACGCGCAGCACGTCCGCGCCGCCCATGACCGCGTTGCCCTCGGTGGGGATGGTGTGGAACTCGACGTTGCCGCCGGTCAGCCCGCGCATCTGGTCGACGAACTCGGCGAGGTCCCAGCCCACGGACAGCACCACGGACTTCTTCACCGCCTCGATGAGCTGCGCGATCCGGACCGGGTTGGCCAGCACCTCGGACGAGAGCACCTTGCTCGCGAGCCCGGACAGGAACGCCTGCTGGCGCCCGATCCGGTCGAGGTCGCCGTTGGGCAGGCCGTAGCGCTGCCGGACGAACGCGAGCGCCTGCACGCCCTCGACGGACTGCTTCCCGGCGGGCAGGTTGACGCCCGACTTCTTTTCCTGCACCGCGTGGTTGAGGCACACCTGCACGCCGCCGATGGCCTTCGTGACCTCGTAGAAGCTGGACAGGTTCACCTCGGCGTAGCGGTCGATCATGCCCGGTTTGCCGATGAACTTCTCCAGCGTCGCGACCAGGTTCTTGCGGCCGGCGAGCTTGGCTTTCTCGTCGACGTCCTTGAGGTCGGCGTTGCCCTTGGCCTGCAGCGACTTGGCGGTGTCGTTGTAGGCGTAGACGTACGCGCTGTTGAGCTTGTGCTTGCCGAAGCCGCCGGTGATCTCGACGTAGGAGTCGCGGGGGAAGGAGATCGCGATCGCGTGCTCCCCGTTCTGCGGGATGTGCACGAGGATCATCGTGTCGGTCTGCTTCTCGCCGTCGGACTCGCCGGCGTGCAGCATGTCGAGCACCTCGCGGGGCAGCGGGTTGCCCTGCGCGTCGGTGCGGCTGTCCTGCCCGACCAGGAGGATGTCGATGGCCCCGTCGAGCGGTTTCGCGTGCGGCTGCTGCTCGCCGAAGATCGCCGTGGTGGAGAACCCGGACTGCGGATCGCCGATGAACTGCCAGCCGTACCAGGTCAGCGCCAGCACGATCACCGACACGACGGACAGCGCGATCTTCCCGCTCCGCCGCAACACGACGAGCACGCCGCGACCGCGGTGCACCGGCAGCGGTGTCCCCGGCCATTCGGCCACTGTTCCTCCCCAGGATGCCCCGCGCATTTCGCGCTTTTCCGAACTCTACCGACTCATCTGTGAGCCACCCGTAGGCTGGGGGCGAGAATGCCCGGTCGGGCGGAAGGGTGGATGAGGATGCGGGTCCTGGTCACGGGCGGTGCCGGGTTCATCGGTTCGCACTATGTGCGGCAGGTGCTGTCGGGGGCGTACCCGACGCTGGCCGACGCCGAGGTCGTGGTGCTCGACAAGCTCACCTACGCGGGCAACGAGGCCAACCTGGCCCCGGTCGCCGACAGCCCGCGGCTGCGCTTCGTGCGCGGCGACATCTGCGACACCGCACAGGTCACCGAGCTGATGCACGGCGTCGACCTGGTCGTCCACTTCGCCGCGGAGTCCCATGTGGACCGATCGATCCTCGGCTCGGCGGACTTCGTGCTCACCAACGTGCTCGGCACCCAGACCCTGTTGCAGGCCGCGCTGGAAGCGCAGGTCGGGAAGTTCGTGCACGTCTCGACGGACGAGGTCTACGGGTCCATCCAGGACGGTTCGTGGTCGGAAGACCACGTACTGGAGCCGAATTCGCCGTACTCGGCGTCGAAGGCCTCGTCGGATCTGATCGCCCGCTCGTACTTCCGCACGCACGGCCTTCCGGTGTGCGTCACGCGGTGCTCGAACAACTACGGCCCGTACCAGTTCCCGGAGAAGGTCATCCCGCTCTTCGCGACGAACCTGCTGGACGGCAAGAAAGTTCCGCTCTACGGCGATGGTCTGAACGTCCGCGACTGGCTGCACGTGGACGACCACTGCCACGGAATCCAGCTGGTCGCCGACGGCGGCCGCCCCGGCGAGATCTACAACATCGGCGGCGGCACCGAACTGACCAACCGGGAACTGACCGAACGCCTGCTCGCCGCGGCCGGAGTCGGCTGGGAAATGGTCGAACCAGTGACCGACCGGAAGGGCCACGACCGGCGGTACTCGGTCGACATCGCGAAGATCAGCGGTGAACTCGGTTACGCTCCGCGGGTGTCGTTCGAGGACGGGTTGGCGGAGACCGTGCGCTGGTACGCCGACAACCGGGCGTGGTGGGAGCCGCTGAAGGCCCGCGCCGCGCTCGGCACGTCCTGAAACCCTTGTCGTAGTAGGAGGTACGCCGGTGCGGCTGGCAGTGCTCGTGCCCGGCGGTTCCGGTCAGCTGGGCCGGGACCTGGTGAATACCGCGGGCTCCGGGACGGAGGTGCTCGCCCCTTCGTCGGCTGACCTGGACATCACGGCCACCGGCCAGGTGATCAGCGCGGTCGGAGAGTTGGCTGAGCGGGCTGCCGCTGCCGGTGCGACGCCGGTGGTGATCAACGCGGCCGCTTATACGGCGGTCGATGCGGCGGAGTCTGATGAGGCTCGGGCGTTCGCGGTGAATGTGGACGGGCCACGGGTGCTGGCGGCGGCTTGCACTTCGCGTCGGGTGCCGTTGATTCATGTCTCCACGGATTATGTCTTTCCTGGGGATGGGGATCGGCCGTACGAGGTGGATGACGCTCTCGGGCCTCGTAACGCTTATGGACGGACTAAGGCCGCCGGGGAAGATGCGGTCCTTGGATCCGGGGCTTCGGCTTGGGTGGTGCGGACCAGTTGGGTTTACGGGAAGGGCGGATCCAACTTCGTCGAGACCATTCGACGGTTGGAGTCTGAACGGGATGAGCTGTCCGTTGTGGACGATCAGGTTGGCGCGCCGACCTGGTCGGCGGATCTGGCCTGCGGCCTTTGGGAGCTAGCCGAGGCAGTCGCTTCTGACCGAGGCCCGGCGGGGAAGGTCCTGCACTGCACCGGTGCCGGTGAGACGTCCTGGTACGGCTTCGCCCGCGCAATCTTTGAGGAGATCGGCGCAGACCCCACCAGGGTCAAACCCTGCACCACCGAAGAGTTCCCCCGCCCAGCCCCCCGCCCCGCCTACTCTTTACTCTCCAACGCTTCCTGGCGAGACGCCGGACTAACTCCACTGAGGGATTGGCGCGCGGCTTTAAACTCGTACCTAACCGCATAACTAGAGAAACGCCCAGCCCCTCCCCACCCCCGATACGAAGCCAAAACACGGTCTGGGTCGGCTTGTCAAGGTACTCTTTCCAGCCTTGACAAGCCGACCCAGACCGTAGTCACACTTATGGCTCGGGGGTGCCTTTCTCGGGGCTTTTCCGGCTCCGCCGGGTCTTTCCCGGCTTCGCCGGGTTTCCTTGAGAGGGGACCCCCACCCCGATCCTTTAATTGTCACTACGGTCTGGGGTGCTTTGTCAAGGCGGGAAAGAGTACCTTGACAAAGCACCCCAGACCGCGTGCTTGGCGGGGATCGGGGTTGCGGGGGGTCTGGGTGGTTGCTTGCTTGCTTGTGCTTGTGCGTTCCTGTTTTAGGACTCTGTCGCCTGCCGGTACGCATCTAGCGTGCGTAGGGCGGTGTTGTGCCAGGTGAAGCTTGCTGCGTGGGTTCGCCTTGCGGTGGAGGTTGCGATGCCGTGGGGGTCGATGACCGCTTGGCGGAGTGCGTTCGCTAGGCCGTCTACGTCGTCGTAGGGGACTAGGGTGGCGCAGTCTCCGGCTACCTCGCGTAGTGCCGGGATGTCGGTGCAGACGACGGGGACGTCTGAGGCCATTGCTTCCAGGACTGGCAAGCCGAAGCCTTCGTCTCGGGACGGGAGGACCAGGGCGGCGGCACCTGCGACGACCGTGCGTAGGTCCACATCGGACAGATATCCAGTCTGGCCAGAGCGTGGCAACCGAGGGAATGGGCCGGGGCCAGCGAAGACCAACGGTGGTAGGTCGGGGGCGGCGGCGTGGGCGGTGGCCAGCCAGTCCAAGCCCTTGCGCGGGCCAGCGGCACCGGCGAACAGCAGGTATTTATCCGGCAGTCGGAGCTTCGCTCGCACCCCGTCGTCCGGTGGTCGTGCGGTGAACCAGGCCGGGTTCACGCCCAGGGGAGTCGCGATGATCTTGGAGCGGTCGACGTCCAGTTTCTCCGCGACAGAATCCGCGACGGCCTCAGTCGGGGTGCAGATGACATTTGCTCGGTGAGCGCCGCGCCGGACTAGTTCGGGCAGGGTCCGGTCTGAGTGGGCGAGTTCCTGTGGGGCGTCGATGAAAGCCAGGTCGTGAATGGTCAAGACGCCAGCGGCGCGGAGTCGGCCGGGGAGGACGAAGTTGGTGCCGTGAACGACATCCGTCGGTCCGGCGAATAGCTCCACCGGAGGCAGTTGGGTCCGCAGCCAAGTCGCTCGGAGGAGCCGTGCCGATACTGGCATTCCTCGTGCTTGCACGCCATGCGGTAATACATGCCGCAGTTTCCGCCAGCCCCGCAAGGTAAACGCTACTGCGCGAAGGTCTACTTCGGACATCGAAGCCAGTTCTTCGCTCAGCGCCGCCGTGTACCGGCCGATCCCGGTCCGGGAGCCGAGCAGAGGGGTGCCGTCTAGCAGGACGCGCAGCGGACGATCAGCCACGGCGCAACCGCTCCCGGGCCACCTTCGTGACCCGCCCGGCTGCCCGCCGTGCCAACTCGCCTGGTCCGCCGGCGGCGAGATATTCGCGTACCAGGGCCAAATCGCGCCGCACCATCGCGGTTCCGCGTACTGGGTCGCTGACCGTGAGATCCGCGCCGCCGGGCAAACGGTCGGCGGCCGGGCGCGGGTTGCGGCAGAACTCCACCAGCGGTTTCAGTGCCTCCGGCCAGGCGTACCGCTGCGCGACCACTCGGATCCTCTCGACGCAAGCGTCGGCGAATTCCCGGTCGTACAACGACTTCTCCAGTGCGTCCGCCAAAGCTTCGGCATCCTCGGCGGGTACGACGACGCCGAGGTTCTCCGCGCGGACCAGGTCGGCGAACGCGTCCCCGTCCGTTGTCACGATGGGTAAACCGGCCCACAGGTAATCGAGCACTCGGGTGCGGAAGGCGAAAGTCGTTTCGACGTGTTCGTAATGCGTGGTGACCCCGCAGTCGGCATCCAACAGCCAATTCTGGCGGTCCGAATACGGGACCCACTGCTCGTTGAAGAATACGTTTTTGTCCGTCAGGCCCAGTGAATCCGCGAGCCGGATCGTCCGGGCGCCGATGTCCATCTCGGCGACCTCGGGGTTCGGGTGTTTCATGCCGAGGAACACGAGACGGGCGTCGTCGTGGCGGTGGCGCAGCAGGTCGAAGGCGTGGATCAGGGTCAGCGGGTCGAACCAGCTGTAAACCCCGCCTGCCCACAGCACGACGCGGTCCGATTCGCCGATGCCCAGCGCGGAGCGCAGACCCGGGCCGGTGCGCGTCGGGGCTTGGGGGGAGAGGCCGAACGGCACGACGGCGAGCAGCGACTGGGTGGTCGGGTCGGCGTCGTAAAGGCGGGGCGACAACCGGCCGAGCGCGGCTAGGTGGCCGAGCCAGAAATGCCGCTGGCGTTCCGAGGCGCAGAGGAAGAAATCGGCGCGTTCCAGCTGGGCGTCGAGGACGCGGGTGACGCCCGCCAGGTCGAGCGCGCGCTGGTCGTCGGGGGCGTCCTTGCCCTGTTCGAGCAGCTCCAGGTGCATCGGGTCGTAAACGTCGGCGACCACGATCTTGTTCTCGTGCTGCTTCTTCAGCGACGGAGCCAGCTCCAGCACGTGGCCCTGCAGGATCACGACGTCCGCCCATTCGATGGGGCCGTCGAGATCGCGGTGCTTGCCCGAGCTGACCTGGAAGGCCGCGGGCGGCGGCGAGACCAGCGGATTGGTGGTCATGAGGTGCACGTCGTGCTCGGCGGACAGCGTCGAGGCGATGTTCCACGCCCGGATCGCCGGGCCGGCCATCCGCTCGGTGATCGAGTCGCCGGTCAGCACGAGGATCTTGCGCCGCTGCCCGAACACGTCCTCGATGCCGAACGCCTCGACGAGGATTTCGTGCGCGCGCAGGTAGTCCGGCAGCGGGTAAGCGGGCTCAAGTGCCTTGCGCAGCAAGGGAAGCAGGTCGGCGTCGGTGCGCACGCGCGCGGCTTGCTCCACCGCCCGCGACTCGGCCAGCGACGGCATCATCTCCACGAACCGGTCCACCGCGAGCACCCCGGCGAGCGTGGTGCGCGGGACCCCGACCTCGGAGGTGTCGACCGGGCCGACGCCCTTCTCCAGGTTGAGCTGCTCCGGATCGATGCCACCGCGCGCGGTCGCCCGGCGGACGGCCAGCGCGAGCGCCGCGGGGAGCGCGCGGGCCAGCGATTCGTCGGAGAGGTTCTTGTACAGCGCGGCCAGCGCGTTGCGCTCCAGCAGGAACGTCTCGCGGCCGGTGTCCGGTGCGTCGACAGCGGCCATGGTGCCGTGATGACGGTGGTAGGTGAGCGATTCCGGCACGTAGCGGACGCGCCAGCCGCGCAGGTTGAGCCGCCAGCCGAGGTCGACGTCCTCGTAGAACATGAAGAAGCGCTCGTCGAAGCCGTCCAGTTCGGCGAACACCGAGGCGCGCACGAACATCGCCGAGCCGGTGCCGAAGAGGACGTCCTTGGCGACGTCGTGTTCGGCCTCGGGCACGTCGGCGAGCGGGCTGCCGGCGTGCCGTTTGTAGCCCATGCCGAACCAGGTCAGACCCGCGTCCACGAAATCGGTGCCGGTGCCGTCCCAGTCGAGGACCTTGCTCGCGACCGCGGCGACGGTCGGCTGCGCGCGCAGCTCGGCGACCGCCGCCGAGACCCAGGCCGGGTCGGGGCGCGCGTCGTTGTTGAGGAAGCCGAGGACCGTGCCGTTCGCGTGCTTCGCGCCGAGGTTGCAGCCGCCGGCGAACCCGGTGTTGACCGGCGATTCGATGAGCTGCACGTCGGGCACGGCGGCCCGGATGCGCGCCACGTCGTCGCCGCCGGACGCGTTGTCGACACAGATCAGCTCGACATTCGCGTAATCCAGGTCGGCGTGCAGCGCCCGCAGGCAGGTGATGGTGTCGTCGGCGCCGCGGTAATTCACCACGATCACCGAGACGAGCGGTTGCGGGTCCCCCACTGCGAAGCTCCTCCGTCGAATTTCCGCCCAGCTTAAAGGCCAGCCCAGGCTTCCCAGATCGCGCCTCGGCCCAGCGCCGAGATCCGGCCGACCCGGCCGCGTTCCCGCAGCGTGCGGGGGAGCCGGAGGACGACCTCGGCCAGCACCCTGAGGCGCAGTGCCGGATCGAAGTTCGCCGCGTCCGGACGGTGCCCGCGCAGCGGCAGCAAAGCGGTAATCGCGGCGAAGCGGGCCAGCTCGCGGACCGCGACTCCGGCGGGTGCGCAGCGCAGCAGCATGAGCAGCCGGTTGCGTTCGTTCCAGCGGTGAAACAGGGGTGAACCGGGGTTCGTGCTGGCTCCGTGCAGGTGCTGGACCCGCGCTTTCGGCTCGGCGACGACGTGCCATCCGGCCAGCCGCAGCCGCCACGCGGTGTCGGTGTCCTCGTAGTAACAGAAGAAGCTCGCCGGAACCCCGCCGACCGCGCGGACGGACTCGGTACGCAGCAGCGCGGCACCGCCGCAGAAGCCGAAGACCTCGTCGCTGGGTTCGGTGAGGTCAGCGCCGTGGCCGTCGGCGGTGAGTCGGACTCCGATCGACTGCGTGCTGCCGTCGGGCAGTTCGAGCCGCGACGTGACGGCGGCGGCGAGCGGCTGGCTGTCGAGGGTGTCTTCGAGGGTGGCGAGCCAGTCTGGCTCGGGGGCGGCGTCGTCGTTGAGCCAGGCGACGCGCGGGGTGTCGATGCGGTCGAGAACGTGGGCCATCGCACCGGCGTACCCGGTGTTGCGGCGCAGCCGGAGCACCTCCGGACGGCTGGGATGTTCGGCCAGAATCGTTGCGGTGCCGTCGGTTGAGGCGTTGTCCACGACAACTGTCCTATGTGGACGGCTCTGGGCGGCGAGCGCGTCGAGGCAGCCGGTGAGGTGGTCCGCTCCCCGCCAGGTCACCACGACGACGGTGGTGCCGGATTCCGCGCTGGTCACCTGCGAGAGAATAGCGGCGTGCCCGAACTGGTCGTGATCGCCGAGCAACTGCTCGCCCCCGTTCCGGGTGGCACCGGCCGGTACACCGCCGAACTGCTGCCCGCGCTCGCCCGCACCGCGCCGCCCGGCTGGACCGTGTCCAGCGTGGTCGCGCGGCACGCGGACGTCTCCGCGGCCCGGATCGAGGGCGTCGAGGGTCCGCGGGTGCTGCCGCTGCCGCCTCGGGCGCTGGTCGCGCTGTGGCAGCTGGGTCTGCGGTGGTGGCCAGGCGGTGACGCGGTGCATGCGCCGACCCCGTTCGCGCCGCCCCGTGCCCCGGCCGGGCGAACACTCACCGTCACCGTGCATGACACCGTGCCGTGGACGCATCCGGAGACCCTGACCGCGCGCGGCGTCAGCTGGCACCGGTCGATGATCGCGCGAGCGGCGCGTCGCTCGTCCGGCCTGATCGTGCCGACGCGCGCGGTCGCCGACGAGCTGGCGGTGCTGCTGGACGTCGCCGTCCCGGTGCGGGTCGTGCCGCACGGGGTGACCGTGCCGGAGGGGGCCGCTCAGCTCGATCTGCCGTCGCGGTACGTGCTGGCGGTCGGGACGATCGAACCGCGCAAGGGCATGGACGTGCTGATCGACGCGGTAGCCCAGCTGGACGGCACGGACGAGGTCGGCGACGTCGGTCTGGTGCTGGCCGGCCAGCCCGGCTGGGGCGGAATCGACCCGGTGCGGCTGGCCGCTGATCGAGGCCTGAAATCGGTGCGGGTGCTGGGAAAGGTGACCGACGCACAGCTGGCGACCGCGATGCGCGGCGCGAGCGTGCTGGCGGTGCCGAGCCTGGCCGAGGGTTTTGGCCTGCCACTGCTGGAGGCGATGGCGATCGGGGTGCCGGTGGTGCACACGGACGTCCCGGCGCTGGTGGAGGTGTCCGGCGGAGCTGGGCTGGTGGTGCCACGCGGCGACGCGGACGCGCTGGCGAGGGCGCTGCGGGAGGTGCTGCTGTCGCCGGATAAGGCCGCGGAGCTGTCGAAACTGGGGCGGGAGCGGGCCCGGACGTTCACCTGGCGGGCGGCGGCGGAGGCGGTTTGGGCTGCGCATCGGCGGTCTGGTTGACGGTGGGTTGCTGCTGGGGCGGGGCGGTGGTTTCGCTGGTGGCTGGTTCGCGGTTGAGGTTGCGGTGGCCTGCGGATGAGGCGGTGCGAGCCGCGCATTGGCGGTCGAGCGGGTGGCCGGGGCGTGGCCGAACTGGCGGCGGGCTCGCGGCGGTTCACCTGGCGATAACCTGCGGCCGAGGCGGTGTGAGCCGTGCGTCAGTGGCCGCACTGGCGGTGGGCCATGGCCGAGTTCGGCGGTTGGGCGGGGTCGAGTGTCGGCGGTCGAGCTGGCGGCGGGGTCGAGGTCGGCGGTCGGGCGGGATCGAGCGTCGGTGGCAGCGCTGGCAGGTGAAGTGGCGGCCGGAGAGTAGTCGGGTCGGCGGGTTCAGGCAGCGATCGACATGACACGGTCGGGTGAACCCAGACGGGTGAGCGCAGGTGGGCGAGGGTGGCCGGGCCCGGAGTTGGCGGCAGTTTGCCGGTTCCTGACCTGTGCGGTGGGTGATCGCCGTACGCTGCACTCGTGACCGGTGATCCCCGTGTGCTGATCGACGCGACCGCGGTGCCCGCGGATCGGGGCGGGGTCGGCCGATACGTGGACTCGCTCGTCGGCGCGCTCGACCAGGACGGGGCCCGGCTGACGGTCGTCTGCCAGCCGCGTGACCTGCCGCTGTACGGCCAGCTCGCGCCTGGGTCCCGGATCGTCGCCGCATCGCCCGCGACCTCGACGCGCACCGCTCGGCTGACCTGGGAGCAAGCCACCCTGCCGCGGCTCGTGCGCCGGCTCGCCGCCGACGTCGTGCACTCGCCGCACTACACGATGCCGCTCGCCAGCCCGGCCGCTTCGGTGGTCACGCTGCACGACGCGACCTTCTTCACCGACGCGGTTCTGCACTCGTCGGTGAAGGCCCGGTTCTTCCGCGCTTGGACCACCACCGCGCTGCGCCGGGCGACACTCTGCGTAGTTCCCAGTCACGCGACAGCGGTAGAGCTGGCGCGGGTGAGCCCGGTGCGGCGCGCGGAGTTGGAGATCATCCATCACGGCGTCGACAGCGAACGATTTCATCCGCCGGCGCCGGAGGAGGTCGCGGCGGCGCGGGCGGCGGTGGGGCTCGGCTCGACGCCGTACATCGCGTTCCTCGGCGCGCTCGAACCTCGCAAGAACGTGCCCGCGCTGATCCGCGGTTACGCCCGCGCGGTCGCCGGGCAGCGGGACGCCCCGGCGCTCGTGCTCGCCGGCCAGCCCGGCTGGGACACCCAGGTGGAACGCGCGCTGGACGCGGTGCCGCACCGGCTGCGCGTGATCCGCGCTGGCTACCTGCCGTTCGGCACGCTTGCCGGATTCCTTGGCGGCGCGGAACTTGTGGCGTACCCGAGCCTCGGCGAAGGTTTCGGACTGCCCGTCCTCGAAGCGATGGCCTGCGGTGCCGCGGTGCTGACCACGCGCCGGCTTTCCCTGCCGGAAGTCGGCGGCGACGCGGTGGCGTACTGCGGCGTCGGGGCTGGCGATGTCGCCGCCGCGTTGACGGAATTGCTGGCCGATCCGTCGCGTCGTTCAGTGCTCGCTTCCGCGGCGCAGCGGCGCGCCAAGGAATTCTCGTGGACGACAACGGCGGATCGGCACCGCGAGGCTTACGGGAAAGCCTGGCATCAGCATTTGCGCAATCGTTAGCTGAGGCCGTAAAGGGCTTCGGCGTTGGCGTGCGCGATCTTTTCCCGGTCTTCCTCGTTGGGCAATTCTTTCAGGAATTCCGTGATGGCTGCCGATCCGGGGCGATGGAACGGGTAATCGCCGGACAGCAGGATGCGATCGGCCGAGGTGTATTCGAGTGCGGTGCGCAGCATTCGCGGGAAGAGCATTCCGCTGGTCGCCAGGTGGATGTTAGTGCGGAAATACTCGGAAACGCGGCGTTCGAGATGCGTGGCCGTGTGCGACAGGCTGTCGATGCGGTCGAGTGCGAATAGGACCACCTCGCCCCAGTGGCCGAGGACGACCTGCAGTTCCGGGTGGCGGTCGAACGTTCCGCGCAGGATCAGCCGGATGACGGCGAGCCCGGCCTCGTAGTGCCAGCCGAGGCCGTAGGTGGCCAGTCCGAGGGCGAGATCCGGCTCGAAACCGCTGTACGAAGCCTTCCGGACCGGCTCCGGCGGAATCTGCGGATGGACGAACACCGGCCGCCCGAGCGCGGCGGCGGCGCCGAGCACCTCGTCGTACGCCGGATCGTCGAGCGGACGCTCGCCGCTGCGGCCGTACGACATGATCCCGACGTGCGCCGGATCGTTGGCGGTCCGCTGCAGTTCGGCGACCGCCGCGTCCGGATCGGACATCGGCAGCGCGGTCATGGCCCGGAAGCGGCCGGGGTGCTTCGCGACCGCCTCGCTGACGAGATCGTTCGCCTCGCGGCTCAACGCGATGCCTTGCGGCGCAGGACATCCGTGTGTTCCCGGCGGCGCGAGCGAGAGGATCTGGACGTCGATGCCCGCCTCGTCCATCCAGGCGACGCGCTGGTCGCCGATGTCGAACAGCCGCTCGGGGAGGTCGTCCCGGTCGTTGTGGGCGATGCTCGGGTCGCCGGATTCGGTGCGCAGCATCCGGTCGATGCCGGGAGTGGTCCAGTGCTCCTCGATGGCGATGGTTTTCATCGGCCTCCTCTTTAGGGCTGGTGGGTTTCAGATTACCAGTTTCCCTTAACGGACTTTCGGCGTTTTACGGACGTGATGTGCGATAGCGACCACGACTCCGCTCGCGACGAAAAACCCGGTGACTGCCGGATTCATGGATTTAGACAAACTGGGCGCGCTTTCCGGGTTTGCCAGCCAGAGTGCGAGGACTCCGAAGTAGACCGCGGCCAGCCCGGCGGACCACCAGCGCAAGGCGGGCGGCTGGGAATTGCGGAAGCTGGAGATAAGCAGTGCGGCGAGTGGGATGCCGGAGAGCAATGCGAACTGCCCGAGGACGAGAGCGGGGACGGACCAGGCGGTGATCAGAACGGGCAGCGAAACTCGGGGTGAGGTCATGGGATTTCTCCTTTGCTGGGTGGGGTGGGGACTTGCGGTAAAGCGGTGCCGGGGGTGCGGTTCGAGGTGCGCCCGTCGATGTGGCGGGTCGGCGCGGCTCTTGCCGGGCCCAGTGCGGGCGTCAGGAGCGCGATCTGTGCGCACGGCCAGCTACGCGTCAATCGGGCATTCCGGAGGCAAATGAGTCCTTTGTGGACGGTTAATGGCAGTCCGGGACGCGCGGCTTGAGATCCTGGCATTCGTGCCGGGTGGGTTTGGGGTGATCTGTTCGCAGGGTCAGCGGTTCGGCGGCAGGAATCTGCTCGGGGGGCCGGTAGTGAGGCGGGCGAGCCCAGTGCGGGTCCCGCGACGGCGGAATCGGCCCGCCTCTCCGTGACGCTGCTGGTTCTCAGTGGTGACAGGAGCGGGATTCGGCGGCCGCCTTCAAATCGGCGAGCCAGAGGTCCAGTCCTGGGGCCAGGTAGGTGATCGAGGTCGCCGGGTCGGCTTCGAGTTGCTGGCCGGTCCAGCTTTCTTCGGTGCGGACGACGACTCCGCCCCGCGCCGGGACGAAATTCCAGACGTGCGTTCCGTTGTCGATCCGCAGACCCTGGCCGATCGCCGGGCCGGACCAGCGGATGCACTGGCCGGGCTTGAGCTGGTGGACGGTCGACGTGATGACGAGCGTCGTGGCGGGTGTCGAGGGCGTGGCCGGCGCGGGGGTGGTCCAGCGGAACCGCGAACCGGGGTGCAGCCGGCCCGGATCGAGGCGCTTCATGCTGGTGACGGGCTTTTGCCAGCGTGGCCAGCTTTCGACGTCGGTGTGCAGCCGCCACACGGTGCTCAGCGGGGCCTTGATGAAGGTTTCCGTGCGGTGATGGAGCTTGGCGGCCGGATCGATGCCTTTTCCTTGGCAGGTCAGGGAACCGGCCGGAAGCGCGGACGCGGCTTGGGCTGGGGCGGCGGTGCCCAGCAGTCCGGCGGCGATCGGGAGGGCGAGCAGGGTGGTGCGCAGGCTGCGGCGGGTCAAGGTGCTGAACATTCGTGAACTCCCTTAGCGGTAGTTAAGCCCATTAACTTCAGTGAAGGTGACGCTACCGGTTCACGGAAGTGAAGGTCAATAGCGGAAGTGAAGGGGATTAACTACCCTGAAGGGAGTGAACGAAGGGGAAGGGCCGATGACCGAACAGGCACCGCGGGAGCGTTACCGCGAGCAGGTGCGCGAGGAGATCAAGCGGCACGCGTGGGCGCAGATCGCCGAGGCGGGGCTGCCCGCGTTGTCGCTGACCGCGATCGCCAAGCGGATGAGCATGACCGTGCCCGCGCTGTACCGGTACTTCCGCGGCCGGGACGAGCTGATCACCGCGTTGATCCGGGACGCGTACCGCAGCCTCGCCGACACCGTCCGGGCGGCCGCCGATTCCGGGGCCGACCTGCTCGGGCTGGCGCACGTCATCCGGGACTGGGCGAAGGCCGATCCGCAGCGCTACTTCCTCCTCTACGGCACGCCAGTGCCCGGCTATCACGCTCCGCCGGACACCACGGCGATCTCCAACGAGGTGATGGAAGTCCTGGTCAAGGCGGGCTCGGGGAGTGCCGAACCGGAGCGGCCGACGTCGTTCCACGTGCACCTGGAAAGCCACCGCGAATGGGTGGAGGGCGATGCCATCGCGACCAGCGCGTTGCGGCGCGCGCTGTCCTTCTGGACCCGGCTGCACGGAGTGCTGTCCCTCGAACTGGCCGGCCACTTCGAGGGGATGAAGTTCGATCCGGGCCTGATGATCGACGACGAGCTGGCCGAGTTGCGGGCGTGAATGAGAGTCACTGCGGGTGACTGGGTTGGTGGGCTGACGTAGCCGTCCGTGAGCAGTGGACAATGGCGCCGTGACTGAGCAGCGCACGTATGGTGACCGCGTCGGTGTCGTGACCGTGACGTACTTCCCCGGCGAAACGCTCGAGAAGTTCCTCGACACGCTCGACAAGGCGACCGACCGCGAGGTGCGGGTCGTCGTCGCCGACAACGCGTCCACCGACGGCGCTCCGGAGAAAGCTGCCGAGCGCGAGAACGTGACGCTCGTCAGCATCGGCGAGAACGTCGGCTACGGAACGGCCGCCAACCGCGGCGTCGCGGCGCTCGACGACAGCTACGGCTGGGTCGTCGTGGTCAACCCGGACCTCGAATGGGAGCCCGGTTCGCTCGACGCGCTCCTCGAGGTCGCCGAGCGCTGGCCGCGCGGGGCCGCGTTCGGGCCGCTGATCCACGACCTCGACGGGACCGTCTACCCGTCCGCGCGGCTGCTGCCGTCGTTCGGGCGCGGGATCGGGCACGCCGTGTTCGGCAAGATCTGGCCGGGCAACCCGTGGACCCGCGAATACCGCCAGGAGAACGCCGCGCCCGCCGAGCGCACGTCCGGCTGGCTGTCGGGCTCCTGCCAGCTCTTCCGGCGCGAGGCGTTCGACTCCGTCGGCGGTTTCGACACGCGCTACTTCATGTACTTCGAGGACGTCGACCTCGGCGACCGGCTCGCGAAGGCGGGCTGGCAGAACGTCTACGCCCCGTCGTCGAGCGTGATGCACATCGGCGGCCACTCGACGGCGCGCGCGTCGGCGAAGATGCTGCGCGCCCACCACGCGAGCGCCTACCGCTACCTCGCCGACCGGCACCAGGGGCTGCTGTGGAAACCGGTGCTGGCGGCGGTGAAGCTCGGACTGGCGCTGCGGGTGAAGCTGGAGACTCGCAAAGGCTGAGCCCGCGGGTGGCAACGAACCTGCGGCCGGGACCGGAAGTCCGGAAAGGACTGTCGGGGTGAGCAGCCCCCGGCCAGCTGTCTCGCGGGTGGCCGTTTCGAGAACACCCGGGCAACTCGCTTGCCCCGGAGGCCGCCCGGATGCTCGGCGTCCCAACACTTTGCGCTCGTAAAGAATCGCTCGCGGGAGAGTCAAACTCCCGCACGGGAAATCTCCCCAGGCCCGGGCCGGGAGAGACCCCCGGTCAGATCACAGGCCGTCGAGCCGCCGGGACAGGTTGGAGCGGCCGTTGGTCTGCTTGACCGTCGGGACCAGGCCGGTCATCTCTTCCTCGGCCGGTTCCTTCAGCGGGCTCGAGACCGGTTTCGCCTGCGGGCGCGGGACCAGCGGCGTCGTCGTCTGCGGGCCCGCCGGTTTCGGGACCGTCGGCTGCGGCACGGTGTTCTGCGGGCCCGGGACCTCGAGCGGACGGGTCGGCGTGGGCTGGGCCAGCGGATGCGGGGACGGCTGGGTTTGCGCGCCGCCCGCCAGCGGATGGTCGTTTTCTTCGATCAGCGACGCGGGCAGCTGCGTCGTGGTGTCGGGGTCCAGCCCGGAGACCACCGCTCTGGAGATCTGCTGGGTGCTGGAGGAATCCATCGGAGACGTCATGTTGTCCGGCGTCACCACGAAGGCGCCGCGGGATCGTGCGCGTGCGAGCAAAGCGTCCGCGCGATCGCGGGGGTCCATTCCCCTCGGCCTCCCGACTGACCCGGGGCCTCTAGGGAAAGGCCCGCCTGTTTCCTGTCTAGGGTAGGCCCTCGGGGCCCGCGCCGCCCACGTTTCCCGCGGCTTGTCGCTCAGCGGTGCGTGATACAAAGGAGATTTCTGTGACGTCCGAGGTCGAGGTCGACGCCGTCGTACTGGTCGGCGGCCAGGGCACGCGGCTGCGCCCGCTCACGCTGTCCGCGCCGAAGCCGATGCTGCCGACAGCAGGCACCCCCTACCTGAGCCACCTGTTCTCCCGCATTCGCGCGGCCGGGATCCGGCACGTGGTGCTCGGCACGTCGTACCGGGCCGAGGTGTTCGAGGAGTACTTCGGCGACGGGTCCGCGCACGGGCTGGACCTCGAGTACGTGGTGGAGGACGAGCCGCTCGACACCGGCGGCGCCATCCGCAACGTCTACGACCGGCTGCGCGCCGACCACGCGATCGTCTTCAACGGCGACATCCTCTCCGGGGCCGACCTGCACGCCCAGCTGCGCACGCACCTCGACTCCGGCGCGGACGTGACGCTGCACCTCCAGCGCGTCCCCGACCCGAGCCGGTTCGGCTCGGTGCCGACCGACCCCGACGGGCGCGTCACCGCCTTCCTGGAGAAGACGCCGAACCCGCCGACCGACCAGATCAACGCCGGCTGCTACGTCTTCCGCCGTCCGGTGATCGAGACGATCCCGGCCGGGCGGCGGGTGTCGGTCGAGCGCGAGACGTTCCCCGGGCTCCTCGAAAACGGTGCGCACCTGCATGGCTTTGTCGATTCTTCGTACTGGCTCGACGTCGGCACCCCGGAAGCGTTCGTGCGCGGCAGTGCCGATTTGGTCCGCGGCGTCGCGCCTACCTCGGCGCTGACCGGGCCGACCGGCGACTTTCTGGTGCTGGACGCGGCTTCCGTCGCTGCCGAGGCCAAGCTCACCGGCGGTACGACGATCGGCGCGCGAGCTGTCGTGGAGCGGGGGGCGACGGTGTCCGGCTCGGTGGTGTTCGACGACGCGGTGATCGGTCCGGACGCTGTTGTGGAGAATTCGGTGCTGGGCCGCGGAGCGCGGGTGGGCGAGGGTGCGGTGCTGCGCGGCGTGGTGCTCGGCGACGGCGCGTCGGTGGGGGCCGGCTGCGAACTGCTGGACGGCGTCCGGATCTGGCCGGGCGTTGCGGTGCCGGACGGCGGCATCCGGTTTTCGAGCGACGCGTGATGGAGTGGCGTCCGGGGTTTCCAGTGGATCTGGCACAGGTGCTGGGTCCGCTGAGCCGTGGGCGCGGATCGCTCAACTTCCGGCGCGACCGCGGGGTCTGGTGGCTGGCCGCGAACACCCCCGGCGGCAAGGGAACGCTGGCGCTCCTGCACCGGGCGGACGGGGTCGTCGAGGCCGAGGCTTGGGGCGACGGCGCGGATTTCCTGCTCGGCGGCGTGCCCGCGCTGCTCGGCGCGGACGATGACGACACCGGATTCGTCGCCCACCACGACGTGATCGCCGAAGCCCGCCGCACCACGCCGGGGTTGCGGCTCGGGTCGACCGGGCGGGTGTGGGACGCGCTGGTGCTGGCGGTGCTGGAGCAGAAGGTGAGCGGCAAGGAGGCGATCCGGTCGTGGGCGGAGCTGTGCCGGTGGTTCGGCACGCGCGCTCCGGGGCCGGGTCCGCATTTCCTTCGGGTGCCGCCGGATCCGGACGCTATTCGGTCCATTGTGGACTGGAACTGGCACAAGATCGGCGTGGATCTCAAGCGCCGCACGGCTTTGCTCGAAGCGGCCCGGGTGGCACCGCGGCTGGAGGAAGCGGTGCGGCTGCGCGGGGCCGAGGGACGGGCGCGGCTGCGGAAGGTGCGGGGCATCGGCGTGTGGACGGCGGCGGAGATCGCCCAGCGCGCGTGGGGCGACCCGGACGCGGTCAGTTTCGGCGACTACAACATCCCGGCGATGGTCGGCCACACGCTGCTCGGCCGGAAGATCGACGACGAGGAGATGGCGCGGGTGCTGGCACCGTACGCACCGCAGCGGCAGCGCGCGATCCGGTATCTGGGCGCGGCCGGGGCGCGGCGGCCGAGGTTCGGGCCGCGGATCGAGTTGCGGGATTACCGGGCGATGTGAGGTCGGTGCGGGGCTTGCGTGGGCCCCGGGGGTTGGGCGGTGGGTTGCCCGGTCGGGGTGAGCCGACGCGGGTGGGGCGTGATTCGGGGCGGCAGGGGCTGGTCGGTGCGGGGCTTGGGCTGCTGGGCGGTGTGAGTCGACGCGGCCGTCGGGCGTGAGTTCAAAGCGGCCGATGCGGGGCCTGCCGGGCGAAGTGAGTCAGCGCGGCGGGTACGGGTTCTGCGGGTCCTGCGGCGGGTGCTGGGCACCGGGTGGTTGCGGGGCGTTCGGGTACTGCTGGCCAGGCTGCGGCGGGTACTGCTGCGGAGCGCCAGGCTGCGGAGCGCCGGGCGGGTACTGGCCCTGTGGCGGGTACTGCTGCGGCGGGTACGGACCCTGCGGCTGCGAACCAGGCGCACCCGGATACGGCCCGGCCTGTGGCGGCTGCTTCGGCCGTCCCACCGTGAATTTCAGGACCAGAATGACCGCCAGCAGCAGGATCAGCGCCCCGGGCAGGACGTAGCTCAGCATGGGTTTCCCAATCGGCTCGGGCACAGAGTCAGGAGGCCGATGCTAATTCCTCGCCGCGCTCAGCGCAGGGCAGCCGTCGCGATCGCGATGCCTTGTTCCGCGGACAAGCCCAGCCCCCGGATCACCTCGGCGTACGTCGCCGCGGCGGCTTGGGCTCGGGACAGTGTCTCGTCGCCGGTCGCGCCGACGAAAGTGCCTGCTCTGCCTCGGGTTTCCAGCAGTCCGGCTTCCTCGAGTTCGCGGTACGCGCGCGCCACCGTGTTCGGGGCGATGCCCAGTTCTGCGGCCAGTCCGCGCACTGTCGGGAGTTTGGTGCCGACCGCGAGGGTGCCGTCGTTGATCTGGTTGGCCAGCGAGGTCCGGACCTGTTCGAACGGCGGAACGGGGGACGCCGGGTCGTAGGTGATGCTCATCGTTGCCGCCGTTTCCGTCGGATGCTGACCACGATACCCAGCGCCAGCAGCGCGAACGCTACCGCGAAGCCGATCAGCACCACCCAACCGCTGATGGCGACGCCGGTGTCGCCTGGGTGCAGGTGCGGCCGCGCCAGGTCCATGGGGTCAGGTTAACGGGCCGCCGCGATCAGGTCGGCCAGGTCTTCCGAACCGGCGGGCAGTGCGTCGACCGGCCACCAGCGCAGGTCGTCGGACTCTTCGCTGCGCACGGGTTCCGCGCCGGGCGGTGCGTGGACCGCGTAACGGACGTCGAAGTGCCGCGTGGGGAGGCCGAGCGAGCAGGTGATCGGGTGGACGTCCAGGTGTACTGGCGTTTCGCCGATCGTCAGGCCGTGGATGCCGGATTCCTCGGTCGCCTCGCGCAGGGCGGCTTCGGACAGCGACGCGTCGGACGGTTCGCAGTGCCCGCCGAGCTGCAGCCAGCGGCCGACGCGGGGGTGCAGGGTCAGCAGGACCTGCGTGCCGGTCGAGTCGAGGACCACGGCGGACGCGGTCAGGTGCCCGGCTTCGCAGGAGCGCTGGCACGTGTCCGAACGCGACGCCAGGAAACCGAGAAACGCTTGCCGCAGCGACTCTTGTGCCGACGACGGGGGCTTCCATTCGGTCAGTTCGGTGACGGCGGATTCGTGCAGGGTCATCGTTCGATCAGCCAATCGCCGGTGGTGAGCGGTCCGCGCGGGGGAGCGGGCTCGGCCGGGTGGCCGATGGCGACCGCGCCGAGCGGGTGCCACTGGTCGTCCAGGTCCAAAGTGGACCGGACCAGGTCGGCGGCGAAGATGGTCGAGCCGATCCAGCACGAGCCGAGGTCTTCGGCGGCCAGCGCGACCAGCAGACCCTGCACGGCGGCGCCGCCGGCGACGGTGAACATGGTGCGTTCGTGGCGGTTTCGCCGGTCGTCGCGGTAGGTGTGCGCGCCTTCGGGCACCAGGAACGGGATCACCAGTTCCGGGGCGCGGTAGAGAATGTCGCCGCGGGACAGGCGTTTCGCGATCTGCTCCTGGGTGAAGCCGTCGCTGGTCAGGTCGGCTTCCCAGGAGGCGCGCATCGCGTCGAGGAGTTTGCGGCGCAAGCCTTCGTCGCGCAGCCAGAGAAAACGCACGGGGTGCGTGTGGTGCGGCGCGGGCGCGGTGAGCGCGGCGGCGACGGCGCGGCGCATGACCTCGGGGTCGACCGGCTCGTCGCTGAACTGCCGGACGGAACGCCGGTGCGGTACGGCTTCCCGGCGGCCCTGCGCGATGGATTCGTTGGTGCCCAACCGAAAGAGGTCTTCGTCGACGGGACGCACCAGGTCGCGCGCGGTGGTCCCGTCGTCGTGGATCTGCAGTCCGCGCACGACCGCCACCGGCAGTCCGCCGAGCTTGCCCTTCACCAGGTCCGCGGCGGCGGCGATCTCGTCCGCGACCGCGATTTCCGTAACAGCCAGCTCGTTTCCCTGCGAATCGACCTGTCCGGCGTACCCGTGCAGCACGCGCAGGCCGGACGCGCCGATCGCGGCGTCCGTCTGGCCGACGCGCCAGGCCCGGCCCATGGTGTCGGTGACGACCACGGCCACCTCGACGCCCAGCCGTTCCCGCAAACCGTTGCGCAGCGCCAAAGCGGACGCGTCCGGGTCCGCGGGCAGCAGCGCCACCTCGTCGCCGCGCACGTTCGACGCGTCGATCCCGGCCGCCGCCTGCACGATGCCCAGGTTGTTCTCGGTGATCAACGTGCGCGCGATCCGGGCGACCACGCGCACCGATTCTTCCTGGATCAGCTTGCGCCGGGCCGCGTCGCGCGCTTTGGGATCGCTCGGCACGCGCACGAGCCGTCCCTCGATCTTCGAGAAAGCCTTGCTCGTCACCACCACCACGTCACCGGAGCGCAGCCACGGCGCGGCGGACACGATCGCGCCGGTCAGGTCGTCGCCGGGACGGAATTCCGGCAGCCCGGGGACCGGCAGGATCTCGATCTTCTCGGAAGCGTGATCAGTCAAGAGAGACTCCAGCCACGTCGAGCGCCGCGCGGACCATGTCCGCCGTCGCGTCCACATCGGACATCAGCAGCGGCACCGCGCGCACGTCCACGCCGGGCACCGTGACCTCGTGATCCTCCGGCGCGACGAGCCAGCCGTCGAGCACGCCGCCGTCGGAACGCGCGCCGTAGTGCCGGCCGACCGCCTCCGCCGAGGTCTCCACGCCGATCGCGGTGAGGCACGCGTCGGCCATGCCGCGCAACGCTTTCCCGCCGATGATCGGCGACACCCCGACGACCTTCGCGGGCGACTTCCGCAGCGCGTCGCGCACCCCGGGCACCCCGAGCGTCGTGCCGACCGAGACGACCGGGTTCGACGGCGCGAACAGCACGACGTCCGCCTCGGCCAGCGCCGCCAGCACACCGGGGCCGGGCTTGGCCTCGTCGTTGCCGACCGCGACGATCGAATGCGCGGGCACGCCCGCCCGGTAGCGCACCCACCACTCCTGGAAGTGCACGGCCTTCTGCTGGTCGGGCTGGTCCGGGTCGTCGATCACGACGTGCGTCTCGACCCGGTCGTCCGACATCGGCAGCAGCCGCACACCGGGCTGCCAGCGGTCGCACAGCGCCTCGGTGACCTGGGACAGCGGGTAGCCCGCGCGCAGCATCCGCGACCGGATCAGGTGCGTCGCGATGTCCTTGTCGCCGAGCCCGAACCAGGTCGGCTCCGCGCCGTAAGCGGCGAGTTCCTCCTTGACCGTCCAGGTCTCGCCCGCGTGGCCCCAGCCGCGTTCGGTGTCGATACCGCCGCCGAGGGTGTACATGCAGGTGTCGAGATCCGGGCAGATGCGCAGGCCGTGCATCCACACGTCGTCGCCGGTGTTGACCAGCGCGGTGATCTCGTGCGGGGACTCGCCCGCGCCGATCGCGGGCAGTCCGAGTGCGGTCTTGACCCCGAGCAGGAAGCGGGCGCCGCCCACTCCGCCAACCAGTACGACGATCTTCACGACTGGCGATCCTCGCACGTTCGCGTCGCCGGGCCCCAGTACCGGTACCTGTGGTGCTCCGAACAGCCGAGCGCGGAATACAGCGCCAGCGCGCCGGTGTTGCTCACCGCCACCTGCAGGACCCACTTGCCGGCGCCGTGTGCGCGGCCCCAGCCGGCGAGCGCGTGCAGGACCGTGGTGGCCAGTCCGCGGCGGCGGAACTCCGGCGCGACCGCGAGACGGGCGACGTGCAGCCAGTCGTCCACGATCGCGCCGCGCACCGCGCCCGCGGTGACGCCGTCGGCCTGCACGACGCCGTAGCCGACCTTCCCGGTGGTCACGACGTGCCGCTGGGCGGAACTCGGCGCGGTGGTGTTCTCGGTCAGGTCCCACCATTCCGGCGTCGCCTGGTCGAGGACCTCGGCGCCGCGCGAGGGGCCGGACGGCAGCGGACCGGTCAGTACCGACACCCGGTACCCGGCGGCGTGCTCGACTTGCTCGCGCCAGCCCGCCGCGGCCACCTCGCGCTCCAGTTCGCTGTCTTCCAGCACCTGGACCGCGGGCGGAATGCCGTGAGCGTGGGCGAAGTCACACACGGCTTCGAGCGCGTCCGGGACCGGACGGCCGGGGTCGCCGACGGCGAGTGCGCTGTTCGCGCGCCCGGTGAAGCCGTCCGCCCAGCGCAGAGTCCATTCTCCGAGCGGCTCCTCGACCACCGCCTGCCACGCTTTCGCACACACGATTTCGAGCTTTTCCCGGGAGTTCACGGTTAGATTGTGACGGAGAGAGCAGTCCCGTTCCGCAGGAGAACCCATGAGCTACGCGCGCAAGGACGACCGGCACAACGATGAGCTTGTCGACGAGATCGCCGACGGGTTCAAGCGGACTCTCGAGGAGAAACGCGAGGACGGCAAACCCGCCGGCCCCGCCTTCACCATTACCGGCGATGCCCGGGACGCGCCGAAACCGCGTCGCCGCGATCGCTGAGCGGCCCGGATCCGCCCCGTTTCCAGGGGTGGGATAAGGGTCGCCTAACCACCACCGGGGGCCAGGGAAGCGCGTAATGTCCGCACCGACCGGCCCAGCAGGAGAAGCCAGGAGTACGCAGTGACCTACGTGATCGCCGAGCCCTGCGTCGACGTGCTCGACAAGGCGTGTATCGACGAGTGCCCCGTGGACTGCATCTACGAGGGCGAGCGGATGTTGTACATCCACCCGGACGAGTGCGTCGACTGCGGCGCCTGCGAGCCGGTCTGCCCGGTCGAGGCCATCTACTACGAGGACGACGTCCCGGACAACTGGTCCGACTACACCAAGGCGAACGTCGACTTCTTCAACGAGCTGGGTTCGCCCGGCGGCGCCTCCAAGGTCGGCAAGACCGCGCACGACCCGGGGTTCATCAAGGCTCTGCCCCCGCAGGGCGAATGACCCGGCTGCCCGACTTCCCCTGGGATTCGCTCGCCGAGGTCAAGGCCCGCGCGCAGGCGCATCCCGGGGGCATTGTCGACCTTTCCGTCGGCACGCCCGTCGACCCGGTGCCGGATTCGATCCGCGCCGCGCTCGCGTCGGTGTCGGAGATCCCCGGCTACCCGACCACGCACGGCACGCCTGAGCTGCGCGAAGCGGCTGTCACGGCGTTGCGGCGGCGCTACGGGATCACCGGCGTCGAACCGGACGCCGTGCTGCCGACGATCGGCTCGAAAGAGGCGGTGGCCTGGCTGCCGCGGCTGCTCGGCTTCGGGCCGGGCGACGTGGTGGTCATCCCGGAGCTGGCGTACCCGACGTACGAGGTCGGCGCGCTGCTCGCGGGAGCCGAGGTGGTGCGCGCGGACGGGCTGACCCAGCTCGGCCCGCGCCGCCCGGCGATGATCTGGCTCAACTCGCCGTCGAACCCGACCGGCCGCGTGCTCGGCGTCGACCACCTGCGCAAGGTGGTCGAATGGGCGCGCGAACGCGGCACCGTCGTGGTGTCCGACGAGTGCTACCTCTCGCTCGGCTGGGAGGCGGAACCGGTTTCGGTGCTGCACCCCTCCGTCCACGGTGGACAGACCGACGGCCTGCTCGCGGTGCATTCGCTGTCCAAATCGGCGAACCTCGCGAGCTACCGCGCCGGATTCGTGGCCGGCGACCCGAAGCTGGTGAAGACCCTGCTGGAGGTGCGCAAGCACGCCGGCATGATCGTGCCGCGGCCGGTGCAGCAGGCGATGGTCGCCGCGCTGACCGACGACGAAGCCCTTGCCGAGCAACGCGAACGCTACCGTGCGCGCCGCGTGGTGCTGCGGAAGGCGTTGCAGGACAACGGGTTCGAGATCACGCACTCCGAGGCCGGGCTGTATCTCTGGGCCACGCGCGGGGAATCCGCGCAGGCCACGGTGGAATGGCTGGCCGAGCGCGGGATCCTGGTCGCGCCGGGCACGTTCTACGGCCCTGCGGGTCGTGACCACGTGCGGGTCGCGTTGACCTCGACGGACGAGCGCATCGACGCGGCGGCGGAGCGGCTGGCCGGGTCAGGCGACTGACCCGGTGAAGTACCCGGCCGCCGCCACCGCCAGCGCGAGGAAGACGGCCGGGAACGCGATGTTGTGGAACACCTTCGCGCGGATGTGCGCGCCGACCGCGCCCACGAAGAACAGCACCAGCCCGATCGCGGCGGCCAGCCCCAGGCGGGGCCAGCCGAGCAGGCCGGCCACCAGGCCGACGACGCCCGCGCCCTCCAGGATCGCCAGGTAGGGCAGCCAGCGCTGGCCGACGCCGACCTCGGCGGAGTTCTGCAGCACGAACCTCGCCCGTACGGTTTTCGCCGCGACCTCAAGGGCATTGATCGCGATACAGACGAAGGTGGCGACGAGAAGCCCGGTTTCCATGGCTGCTCCTTTCCTGCCTCTCTTCCCTGACGGGGCGGGGACCGGAAAGGTGACCGGCGGTCAGTAGTCGCGGCCGGTGAAACCTCGGTAGACGAACCGGGTCAACGCTTCCACCGCTTCCTCGTCGGTCGGCGGCTCCCAGTCCGCCGGCGGCGGGCTCAGCAGCCACATCTGCGCGAAGTTGTGGATCAGCTGGTACATCATCGCGATGCTGAGCTGGGGGCTCGCCGGGAGCCGGTAACCGGCCGCGGTGACGTATTCGAGGTGGCCTTCGACGTCCACGGCCTCTGTGACGCCGAAGCTCGCGTAGGTGGCGGCGAAGTCCTCGTTCACCATCGCCGCCTGGTGCAGCGCGACCATGGTGGGCGCGTTGGCGCGGTAGAAGTTCCAGTACTGCCGCACGTGCCAGCGGACCGCGGCCGGGTCGCTGAAGTCGGACAGGTGTTCCTCGCTGGTAGCCGCCTCGTCACTGGCCGCGGAGAGGTCGGCCAGCAGCGCGACCAGCAGTTCTTCCTTGCTCGCGAAGTGGTTGTAGAACGACCCCGCGGCGCGGCCGGCTTCCTTCGTGATGTCGGTGATCTTCGTGTTCAGGTAGCCCTTGGCCGCGAACACGCGCTTGGCCGCTTCCTTCAACGCCGTTTCCGTTTCGGCGGCTTTGTCCCGGCGGCTCGTCGCTGTCATCCGGCACCTCCCTTGACGCGAACGCTATCAGCGGGCATTCTGAATCCAGATTCACTGAATCATAGTTCACCGAAAGGGGCGAGGAAGATGACGGTGCTGGTGGTGGGGGCGGGCCCGACCGGGCTGACGTTGGCGATCGAGCTGGCGCGGCGCGGAATCGGCGTGCGGGTGGTGGACAAGGCGGAGGAGTACTTCGCCGGTTCGCGCGGCGACGGGCTGCAGCCGCGCACGATGGAGGTTTTCGAGGATCTGGGGGTGCTGGACGCGGTGCACGCCGCGGGTGCGCCGCCGTATCCGATGCGGGTGTACCTCGACGGGGAGTTCACGATGGTGCGGTGGATGGCCGAGCCGGTCGAGCCGACGCCCGCGGTGCCGTATCCGAACGCCTGGTTCCTCGGCCAGTCGCAGACCGAGGGGATCCTGCGCGACCGGCTGGCCGAGTTCGGCGTGCGGGTGGAGCTGAATACCGCGCTGACCGGCTTCACCCAGGACGAGGAGGGGGTCACCGCGGAGCTGTCGACCGGGGAGACGGTGCGCGTGGACTACCTGGTCGGTGCGGACGGCGGGAAGAGCTTCGTGCGCAAGGCGCTGGGGATCGCGTTCGAGGGGACCACTGACGAGTCGATCCGGATGCTGCTGGGCGACGTCTCGGCGGAGGGGCTCGACCACGCCTCGGGGTACTGGTTCGCGAAGGCGGACGAGCCGATGTCTGGCGTCGCGTTCACGCCGCTGCCGGGTACGCCGTACTTCCAGTTCGCGTCCCCGCTCGGCGACGGCGACGCGGGCACCTCGCTGAGCGCGTTGCAGGAGCACCTGGACCGGGTGTCCGGCGGCGGCATCCGGCTGCTCGATCTGGCCTGGTCCACCGTGTGGCGGCCGAATATCCGGCTGGCGGCGACCTTCCGGAAGGGCCGGGTGTTCCTCGCCGGGGACGCCGCGCACGTGCACCCGCCGACCGGCGGACAGGGGCTGAACACCGGCATCCAGGACGCGTACAACCTCGCCTGGAAGCTCGCCGACGGATCGCCGGAGCTGCTGGACAGCTACGAGGCGGAGCGGCGGGCGGTCGCGGCGCGGGTGCTCGGGGTGAGTAGCGCGTTGCTGGAGAAGTACAAGGAAGGCTCGGACGACGCGCACGAACGCGGGCCGGAGACGCAGCAGCTTGATCTGACTTATCGGGGCGGACCGCTGTCACCGGCTGGTACCGGGGCGCTGCGGCCGGGGGACCGGGCTCCGGACGCGCCGCTGGTCGACGGGAATGGCAAGAGCGTGCGGTTGTTCGAGCTGTTCCGGGGTCCACATGCGACAGAGCTGGTGTTCGGCGACGGACCGCTCGGGACGGAGCATCCGGCGTATCGGATCCTGCCGCAGGGGGCGACGGGGGAGCTGGTGGACGTTGGCGGACACGCGTACGCGGCGTATGAGGGTGCGCCGGGGAAGCGGGTGCTGGTGCGGCCGGACGGGTATGTGTGGTCGGTTAACTGACCGCGTGTTCGGCCTTTTCGATGCGGTGCCACACATCGAGCCACGTGGCTCGCGCTTCGGCACGCTTCGCCAGCTCGTGCTCGACGATCCGCCCGGCGACGAAGCCGATCTCGGCGTCCGCGTTGGCCAGCGCGCCGCGCACCTTCTCCGCGGCGAAGACCGCGTCCTGGTGATCGCCTAGGACGGTCTGGAATTTGCGGGTCGCTTTGATCAGCTCGGACAGCTTCGCGGCCTGCTTCTTCTTCGCCGCGGATCGGGCCAATTCGGCGGTATAGCGCAGTTTCTTGCCGTGGATGCGCAGCGCGTGCAGGTCGTCGTCCGGCGGGTTCGGCGGGAGGGCGGCGACCGCGCG
Source organism: Amycolatopsis sp. WGS_07 (assembly GCF_045278895.1). Classification (NCBI taxonomy): domain Bacteria; kingdom Bacillati; phylum Actinomycetota; class Actinomycetes; order Pseudonocardiales; family Pseudonocardiaceae; genus Amycolatopsis; species Amycolatopsis sp. WGS_07. Next base: position 3,932,126 of record NZ_CP136053.1, read on the forward strand.
GGCGAGCTTGCGGTACGGCTTCCGGACGTCGGCGGTCAACCCGGCCTTCTCGGACGGAGTCTCGTCGATCTCGTGCTCGGCGGTGCGGGACAGCTGCGCGATGCTCTGCAGCAGGGTCGCGTACCGCGGGCTCGACAACGCGCGGTTCAGCCGGCGGCGGGCCGTGGTGCGTTCGGAGACGAAACGGGACACCAGCCGTCGCCCGGCGGCCTGGTCGCGGACGTCGAAACCGGCGATCACCTCGCGCAGGTGACCGATCAGCACGTCGTAGTCGCGGACCTCGCCGAGGACCTGGCCCAGCCAGCCGAGGTCGGCGCGCACCGGTTCCGCGGTGGGCCCGATCAGCGCGCTGGAGGACTTCAGCACGCTCCGCATCCGCCGTTGCGCGACGCGCATCTGGTGCAGTTCTTCCGGATCGGCCCCGGCTCGGGTGCCCGGTTCGCGGGACAGCAGTTCGCGCAGTTCGTGGTCGAGTTTGGCCCGCACGTGCGCGGCCGCCGGGGCCTCGGGACCCGCTTTCGCCGGTTCGGCGGGAAGCCCGAGTGCGGCCGGCGTCGTCGGTTCCGGAGTACGGCGGCGGCTGGTCGCTTCGGAAGTCACCTGGTTAATGGTAGGTGAACAGCGATCAGATCGGGCCAGTGGAAAACAGAGAGGGTGCGCTTCCGTTGCCGGACAGCGCACCCTCTCGAAGGCTGGATCAGTTGGCGTGCAGTGCTTCGTTCAGCTTGATGCCGACGCCGCCGCGCGGCACGACCTCGACCGCGCCGGTCGCGGAGTTGCGCCGGAAGACCGCGCCGGAGATGCCGGACAGCTCGCGTGCCTTGACCGTCTTGCCGTCGACCTCGACCTTGGTGCCGGCGGTGATGTACAGCCCGGCCTCGATCACCGAGTCGTCGCCGAGCGAGATGCCCGCGCCGCCGTTCGCGCCGATCAGGCAGCGTTCGCCGACCGAGATCACCTCGGTGCCGCCGCCGGAGAGCGTGCCCATGATCGACGCGCCGCCGCCGACGTCGCTGCCGTCGCCGACCAGCACCCCGGCCGAGATGCGGCCCTCGACCATCGACGCGCCGAGCGTGCCCGCGTTGAAGTTGATGAAGCCCTCGTGCATCACGGTGGTGCCGGACGCGAGGTGCGCGCCGAGGCGCACGCGGTCGGCGTCGGCGATGCGGACGCCGGTCGGCAGCACGTAGTCGACCATCCGCGGGAACTTGTCCACGCCGTACACGGCGACCGCGCCGCGCGAACGCAGCCGCAGCCGGGTCTGCTCGAAGCCCTCGACCGGGCACGGGCCGTGGCTCGTCCACACGACGTTCGCCAGCAGGCCGAAGATGCCGTCGAGGCTCTGCCCGTGCGGCCGGACCAGCCGGTGCGACAGCAGGTGCAAGCGCAGGTAGACGTCGTGGGCGTCGGCGGGCGCGGTGGCAAGGGTGCCGATCGTGACGCGCACCGCGACGACCTCGACACCGCGGTCGGTGTCCGGGCCGAGCAGCGCGGCCGCGGACTCGCCGAGCAGCTCGGTGGTCTGCTCCGCGGTCAGCCGCTCGGTGCCGCTGGTGCCTGCGTCGACCAGCTTGGGGTGCGGGTACCAGGTGTCCAGCACGGTTCCGTCGGACGTGACGGTGGCCAGCCCGACGCCGACGGCGCCGGTCGTTTCGGGGTCAGGGGTCTGCTCGCTCACGCCGGTCACGGTAGCCGAAGCGGACCGGATCAACCCGTGGTGGCCAGCTGGTTCACCTTTTTCTTCACCTCGGTGAGGGCGGTGGAGATGGAGATCAGCGCCTGCGTGCACTCCCCGCCGGGCGCGGGCACGGTGGTGCAGCCTGCCTGCCGGAACGCGCCGACCGCCTGGTCGATCGCGGTCGCGTCGTGCTCGAGCGGCTGGTTGACCGTCTTGCCCGCTTTCGCCAGCTTGTGCACCGAGCCCGCGGTGTTGCCGACCTCGGTGACGTATTTCTCACAGCCCTTCGGCAGCTGCGACTGCGGGCCGGTGAAACAGGCGTCGGCCGACAGCGCTTCGAGCTTGATCGGCAGGGCGTCCGGGCCCGGATCGCCGGCTCCCGGGCGGGCCTTGGGCCCGGCCTCGTTGCTGCAACCAGTGAGGACGAGGGCGAGGACGCCAAGAGCGACCAGGGAGCTTCGCGTGCGCACGTCCTCACGGTAGCCCCCGCGCCTGCTGGGTACGGTGCCGGTATGACCTCCCTTGACCTGCGGTCCGATCCGGCCGACCTCACTGCCGCCCTCGTGGATGTGTTCAGCGTCTCCGGGGAGGAGGGCAAGCTCGCGGACGCCGTACAGGCCGCGCTGGCTGAGCAGGCACCGCATCTGGAAGTCGTCCGCAACGGGGACGCGGTGCTGGCGCGGACGAATCTCGGGCGCGGGTCGCGGGTGATTCTGGCCGGGCATTTGGACACGGTTCCGGAGAACTCGAATTTGCCGTCTCGGCTTACTGGGGCTGGGGACGATGCGGTGTTGCACGGGCTCGGGTCGGTGGACATGAAGGGCGGGGATGCCGTCTTTCTGCATCTGGCCGCTACGTTGCCGGAGCCTCGGCATGACGTCACGTTTGTCTTTTATGACAATGAAGAGGTTGAGGCTGTTCGGAATGGGCTGGGGCGGATTGAGCGGGAGTTGCCGGAGTGGCTGGCCGGGGATCTCGCGATTGTGGGGGAGCCGTCTAATGGGGTGATCGAGGCTGGGTGTCAGGGGACTTTGCGGGTCGAGGTTCGGACTTCCGGGGCTCGGGCGCATACGGCTCGGGCTTGGATGGGGGCTAACGCGATTCATGCGTTGGCGGAGCCGTTGCGGCGGTTGGATTCTTATTCGCCTCGGGTGGTGGATATTGACGGGCTGACTTATCGGGAGGGGCTGCAGGCTACTGCGATTTCTGGTGGGGTGGCTGGGAATGTGGTGCCGGATGCTGCTGTTTTGACGGTTAATCATCGGTTTGCGCCGGATCGTAGTGCTGAGCAGGCTGAGGCGCATGTGCGTGAGGTTTTTGCTGGGTTTGATGTGACGTTGGTGGATATGTCGCCTGGGGCGTTGCCTGGGTTGTCGGCGCCTGCTGCGGCGGAGCTGGTGGCTGCGGCTGGGGGGAAGGCTGCGGCTAAGTTGGGGTGGACTGATGTGGCTCGGTTTGCTGCGTTGGGGATGCCTGCGGTGAATTTTGGGCCTGGGGATCCTACGTTGGCGCATACTCAGCAGGAGAATGTTCGGGTGGGGGAGATTCGGGGGGTGGCTGGGGTTTTGCGGCGGTTTTTAGAGTGAGTTGTGGTTGCGTGGGGCACCCCGAAGCCCGATTGTGCTGACGGGCGGCGGGTGTTTGTCAAGGCGGGAAAGATGCCTTGACAAACACCCGCCGCCCGCAGGGAGGCTTCGTATCGGGGTGCGGGGGAGGGGCTGGGTGCCTCGATTGTTGAGTGCATTGGTGCGGGTTTAGGTCCGTGAAGGACTCCTTGAGGGAATTAGATTCCCTCAAGGAGTCCTTCACGGACGGAAGATGAGCTGAGGCCGGGGCGGCGCTGTGCGCAGGCACCCCGGCCCGCAGCGGTCTTTAGCGGCCTTGCAGCGACTTGACGTTGTTGCCGAAGGACCAACCCCTTGAGCCGTCCCAGTTCAGGGACCAGGTCATCAAGCCCTTGACGCCGGGGACGCTTTGGTAGGCCTGCGAAACCAGGCCGGGGTCCATGTAGCCGCCGCCTGCGCCCGGCTGTGCGGGGAGGCCGGGGACTTGCTTGTCCAGCGGGACGCGGATGGTGGTGCCTTGCACGGTGAGGCCCTTGTCCAGGCACTGCGTCTGCACGGTGAAGCCTTCCACCGTTCCGGCCTGGTAGCTGTCGCCGGAGCAGCCGTACATGGAACCGTTGTAGTACTGCATGTTCAGCCACCACAGGCGGCCGTTGTCGGCGTACTTCTTGATGATCGGCAGGTATGCGCCCCAGATCGAGCCGTAGGTGATCGAGCCGCCGGTGACGTATGCGGTTTCCGGGGCCATGGTCAGGCCGAAGCCGGCTGGCATTTGGGACAGTACGCCGTCGATGATGCGTTCCAGGTTTTCCTGCGAGGCCGACAACGTCTTGATATCACCGCTGCTGGAAAGGCCGGTTTCGATGTCGATGTCGATTCCGTCGAAGTTGTACTTCTTCAGGATCGGCACGATGGTGCTCACGAACTTGTCGGCGACCGAGCTGGACGACAGGTCGATGCCTGCTGCCGCGCCGCCGATGGACATCAGGATCGTGGCTCCGGCTTCCTTGGCCGCGCACATTTCCGCGGGCGTCGAGACCTTGACCGTGGCGTCCATGCCGTCTTCCCACTGCACGGTGCCGTCGGAAAGGATCACCGGGAACGCGGCGTTGATGACGTTGTACCCGTGTGCGGCGATGCGGGAATCGTTGATCGGGACCCAGCCCATGCCGGGGTGGACGCCGTTCGCGGCACCGTCCCAGTTTTCCCAGTAGCCCTGCAGCACGGGGCCGGATGGTCTCGGCTTCACCGCGCAGGTGTCCGATTGCGGTGCGGCGGCCGCTGAGGCGGGAGCGATTCCCGCGAGCGGTAGTGCGAGCAGGGCCGCTACTGCGGTCCCGAGCCAGCGCGATTTCCGTCCGTTCATCACGGCTCCCGTCCCCGATAACGGTGTTGCCGCAACGGTAAGCGGCGGGGCTGGGGCTGCCTACCCCCGATCGTATGGTCTAGACAAATTCGTGGTGGTCTGGACAAGTACGAACGCGAACCAGCCGGGCACGAGGCGCCGTGCCCGGCTGGTTCAGGGTGAAAACTCGGGAGCGGTTACTGCGTTAGCAGGCCCCGTTGTCGGTCCAGACGGCCCAGGAACCGGGTGCGCCCGGCTCAGCGCCGACGGAGTACCACGTCGAGGTCCACTTGTGGTTGTTGTGCGAAACCACGTCGCCCGGACCGTAGAACGTGTTCGAGTCCCAGGCTGCGATGCCGCCGCAGCCCGGCGGGGTGCCGCTGCCCACGACGAGCGTGAAGTCCGACGTGTGCGTGGCGTTCGCGCCGGTCGCGGTGATCGTCACCTTGCTGGTGCCCTTGGGCGTGCTGGCCGTCGTGGCGATGGTGACGGTCGCGGTGGCTCCGGACTGGATGGTGTCCGGGCTGAACGTCGCGGTCGCGCCCGAGGGCAGGCCGCTCGCGGTCAGCTTGACCTGCTGCGCGTTGCCGTTGGTGATCTTGGTGGTCACCGTGGACTTGGCCGAGGCGCCCGGCTCGACCGTCGCGGTCGTCGGGGACAGTTCGACGGAGAAGTCGTTGTCCTTCGGCGGTTCGCTGTTGCAGGTGGCCTCACCGGAGACCGCACCGACCGAAACGCCGTCCCACGCCGCCTTGGTCGCCTTGTACTCGACGCAGCTGCCCGGGAACAGGTCGACCGCCGCCTGCAGGGTGGCCTTGCGGGCCGCCTTGTGGTTCCAGGACGAGGTCTTGTGCAGCAGGCCGTTGTAGAAGATCTTGCCCGCCTTCTGGATCCCGATGCCGGTGACGCTGCTGTTGTTGCAGGTCGGGCTCGTCGGCTGGCCGTCCGAGGGCGAGGTGCCCTCGGCGAGCAGGTAGAACCAGTGGTTCTGCGGGCCCGCGGCGGCGTGCACCTCGGTGTTCGGGATGGACGACGAGTAGCAGTTCGGGTCGCCGATCCGGTTCGGGTCGTACATGTAGCGGATCGGGCCACGCCCGACCAGGTTGACGCCCTCGCCGACCTCGAAGTCCGGCTTGTCCTTCGCGTTGTTCGCGTAGAACTCGGTCAGCGCGCCGAAAATGTCGCCGGTGGACTCGTTGAGCCCGCCGTTCTCGTTGCCCGAACCCGCGCCGCCCGGCGTGTTCTGGAAGATGCCGTGGCCGAACTCGTGGCCGACCACGTCCATCGACGTCGCCTGGCGCTGGTTGTCCTGCGAGTGGCCGAAGTGCGTGGACGAGCCGTCCCAGTAAGCGTTGACGTCGTTCAGGCCGACCGACGCCGGGAACCCGCGGCCGTTGCCGTCGATGCCGTTGCGGCCCAGCCAGTCCTTCAGCATGTTCCACTCGGTCTGCACGCTGTACAGCGTGTCGACGCAACCGGTTTCGAGGTCGGTGCCGCTGCCGTTGCCCCAGGTGTTGCTGGACTTCGTGAACACCGAGCCGTTCTCGCGGCCGCAGCTGATGCCCGAACGGTTCGGGTCGCGCATCGAGTACGAGCTGCCGGAACCGGTGGTGTCGATGCTGACCTGGCCGACGTAGTAGCTGTTGCCGGTGCCCGCGACGGCCGGGGCCGCGGCGGTCGTCCCGGTCTTGGCCGGGCTCTCGGCCTTCACGTCGTCGCGCTGGTCGAGCACCTTGCCAGTGGCGGCGTCGACGAAGACGTGCAGGTTGCTGGGTGCCTTCGCGGTACGGCCCGCGACGACGACCTCGTAGGCCAGTTTCGGCTGTGCGCCACCGAGAACGACCAGATCAGGCTTGCTCACCTTGCTCACGGTCGGCAGCTGGCCGCGGGCGACCGAAGCCGCGCGTGCCGCGTCGACAGTGGGCGTAGTGCCCACGGTGATCGCCGCGCCTTCCGCGGAATCGGTGCCGCGCACGCGGCCCGTTCCGTCGGCGACGATCACCGCATCCCCGCCGACGACCCGGAGGCCGTCGTAGGTGCGCTCGTAGGAGTTGTAATACAGCCCGGCGTCGCCCAGGGTGGTGCTGACGCGGTGCAGGCTCTCGGACGAACTCTTGCGGAGCCCGACCGCGCCGGCGGCGGCGACCCGGTCGGCGGCCGCGATCGCGGTGGCCTGCGGGTCTGCGGAGGGTTGGGCGGGGGCCGCGGATGCCGGGGTCACCGGCAGCGCGAGCAGGGAAAGGGCGAGACCGGCGACACTTGCGATGCCGGTGGCGAGCCCTCTTCTGGACGTCATCGACAGTCCTTTCGGGGTACACGATGGGGAAAAGCGCAACGCGTTGAGCTGGGCTGATCAGGCCGCGGACACCGTGAGTAAAAGAGCGCTCACGGGGGTGGTCAATGCGCTGAACGGACCAGCGGGACCCCGCACGCGATCAGGGCTATTCCTCGCAAGTGGCCCCGTAGCAGGGAAAACGCCGATTCGGGACGGGCCGGGCGACTTTCGTAGGTAGTTGCTGACAACCGGCCATTGGTAGGAGGACCGGAACCCGCTGGTGGTCCGCTCGCGCGCGTTCAGGAAGGGGTCACCGATCCGTCACGCTCTGGTGCCGACGCGGGCGCCCGCCGCGGCCGCCCGGCCCGTAGGCTTGGCTGGTGAGCGAACAGTCTGAGTTTCCCGACGGCCAGTACCCCGAACGCCCGGTGGAGCGGCACAAGGGCCCGGTGGTGCTCCGGCGCGATCGGCGCGATCAGGGCAGCACGACCGATCAGCGGCTGCTCGATTCGCGCGGGCCGAGCGACTGGGTGCACACCGACCCGTGGCGCGTGCTGCGCATCCAGGCCGAGTTCGTCGAGGGGTTCGGCGCGCTGGCCGAGGTTCCGCGCGCGGTGACCGTGTTCGGTTCGGCGCGCACCAAACGCGACAACCCGGAGTACGAGCTAGGCCGCAAGATCGGGGCCGCGCTCGCCGAGGCCGGGTTCGCGGTGATGACCGGCGGCGGCCCCGGCGCGATGGAGGCGGTGAACCGCGGCGCGAACGAGGCGGGCGGATTCTCCGTCGGGCTCGGCATCGAGCTGCCGTTCGAACAGGGCCTGAACCCGTGGGTCGACCTCGGCGTGAACTTCCGGTATTTCTTCGCGCGCAAGACCATGTTCGTCAAGTACTCGCAGGCGTTCATCTGCCTTCCCGGCGGATTCGGCACGCTAGACGAACTGTTCGAGGCGCTCACCCTCGTCCAGACCAAGAAGGTCACGAAGTTCCCGGTGGTGCTGTTCGGCACCGAATACTGGGGCGGGCTGTACGACTGGATCGCGAAATCGGTGCTCGAGGGCGGGAAAATCGGCGAGAAGGATCTCCAGCTGCTGCACCTGACCGACGACATCGACGACGCGGTGCGGGTCGTGCAGGAGTCTTATCAGGCTTGGGAGGACACGCACTGATGCGGATTTGTGTGTTCTGCGGTTCGGCGCGGGGCTTTTCGCCGGAGTACGCGGAGGCGGCGGCCGGAGTCGGAAAGCTGTTGGCGCAGCGGGGAATCGGGCTGGTCTACGGCGGCGCGAGCGTCGGCACCATGGGTGTGGTGGCCGATGCCGCGCTCGCCGCGGGCGGCGAAGTGATCGGCGTGATCCCGGAAGTGCTGTCGGACGTGGAAATCGCGCACGGCGGGCTCACCGAATTGCACGTGGTGCCCGACATGCACCAGCGCAAAGCGAAAATGGCCGCGCTGTCGGACGCGTTCATCACGTTGCCCGGCGGGATCGGCACCCTCGAGGAAATGTTCGAGGTGTGGACGTGGGCGCACCTCGGCATTCACCGCAAGCCGATCGGGCTGCTCGACGTGGCCGGGTATTACTCGCCGCTGGTGGAGTTCGCCGATCAGATGGTGGAGAAAGGGTTCCTGCGTCCGGACACCCGGGAGCTGATCAGCGTCGCCGCCGACGCGGACAAGCTGGTGGACATCCTGAGCCGTTCGATCGGATAACGCGTCACGACGCTTTTTCGTCCGGCCGTTTGTGATAGGTGTCGACGTATTCCTGTCCGGACAGTTCGAGGATCGCGTACATGATCTCGTCGGTCACCGACCGGCGGATCGCCGAGGACGAGTCCTGGCCCTCGTAGCGCGAGAAGTCCAGCGGTTCGCCGAACCGGACCTTGATCTTGGCGAGCCGCGGGATTTTCGCGCCGTTCGGCTGGATGCCCTCGGTGCCGAACAACGCGACCGGGACCACCTTGGCCCCGGTGGACAGCGCGAGCGCGGCGACGCCGGTGTGCCCGCGGTGCAGCCGTCCGTCGAGCGAGCGGGTGCCCTCCGGGTAGATCGCGAACACGCCGCCCTCGGTGAGCACCTTGCGGCCCGCTTCGAGCGCGGCGAGCCCGGCCTGGGCGTTGCCGCGTTCGACCGGGACGTAGCCGAGCGCGTCGAGCGATTTCGCGATGAACCGGCCCTTGAGCCCCTTCCCGGTGAAGTACTCGGCCTTGCCGAGGAACCGGACCTGCCGCGGGGTGGTGAACGTGATCACACCGGTGTCCAGCGCCGCCCGGTGGTTGGAGGCGAGCAGGACCGGGCCGTCCTCGGGGATGTTCTCCACGCCCTCGACCCGGGGCCGGTAAAGCGCGCGGACCAGCGGTCCGAGCACGAAACGGACGAGCAGCGGCAGCAAGGGTTCTCCCTCCGGAGGGTCGGTCACCGGTTCCAGCATGGCACGATCGCCCCCATGAGCTGGTTTGACCGTCGCACCTGGCAGGAGCCGGCGTGGAGCGTCGCGGACATCCTCGCCGCCAAACGCGGCCGGACGGTGTCGGTCGTGCTGCCCGCGCTGGACGAGGAGGAGACGGTCGGCACCGTGGTCGCTTCGGTGCGCCCGCTGCTCGGCGGAGTGGTCGACGAGCTGGTGGTCGTCGACTCCGGCTCCACGGACGCGACGGTCGAGGTCGCCGCGGCCGCCGGGGCGCGGGTGGTGCGCCGCGAGGACGTCGTGCCGGAGCTGGCGCCGCGGCCGGGCAAGGGCGAGGTGCTGTGGCGTTCGCTCGCCGCGACGACCGGCGACGTGGTGGTGTTCCTCGACTCCGACCTGGTCGACCCGGACCCGGCGTTCGTGCCGTCGCTGCTCGGGCCGCTGCTCACCGAGGACGGCGTGCACCTGGTGAAGGGCTTCTACCGCCGTCCGCTGCGGCTGGAGAGCACCGGCGGCGGGCGGGTGACCGAGCTGCTGGCGCGGCCGGTGCTGTCCGCGCTGCGCCCGGCGCTGGGGGAGCTGGTGCAGCCGCTGGGCGGCGAGTACGCGGGCACGCGCGAGTTCCTGGAGTCGGTGCCGTTCGCCGGCGGGTACGGCGTGGAGATCGGCCTGCTGCTGGACGCCGAGGAGCGCTACGGCCTCGACGGGCTCGCGCAGGTCAACCTCGGCGTGCGCAAACACCGCAACCGGTCGCTGCTGCAGCTCGGCGTGATGGCCCGGCAGATCCTCGGCACGGCGCTGGCCCGCTGCGGCCTGCCGAGCGCGGAGGCGGCGCGGTTCACGCAGTTCGTGCAGGTGTCCGGGGAATGGGTGCCGGACGTGACGGAGGTGCCGGTGGCGGACCGGCCGCCGATGCGGGAGGTGCTGGCCGCCCGGCAGCACTGACGCTCTGTCCACATCGGACAGAGCGGTTTCATTGAGATGTCATCGGCGCGCGCTACGTTCCGGGGCCGATCCGATTCGACGCGCGGGGGCGATGAACGTGGCCAGAGACCAGCTGGATGCCGGGACCGCGAACCGGGTGAAACTGCGTGGCCTGGTTCTGCGGCAGCCGGACCGCAAGACCGTGCGGCTCTACGCCGACGACGGCAGCCGGGAGGGGTTCCCGATCGGCTGGGCCGAGCTGTCTCCGCATCCTTACCACCGGCGTCCCGCGTGGCAGACGTTCTACCGCAGCGTTCCCGGCGACGACTCCAGCTACTGGCGCGGCGGAATCGCCCGCCAGGCCGGGTACACGCCGCTGGATTACGGGGGAAGCGACGAGATCCGGCTCGCGATCGACGAGATCCTCTCGCTCGCCCGCTGGGGCGATGTCCTGGCCGACCGCGAAATCCGCTCCGGCCGGACCGGGACCTACACCGCCACGATGGACCCGGTGCAGGCCGAGTGGCTGGCCGGTCTCGACGCGCCGAAGGGGATCACCAACCTCGGCGGCGGACGGGTCCGGCTCACTAACGTCGTCGTCGCGCTTTTCCGCGGTTCGCCGGACTCGCAGCCGCACGTCGACGCCCGCGACCTGTTCCACCTCGATCCGATGGACCCGCCGATCCAGCTCACCCGGGAACGGTGAGCGCGGCGTGGTGCGCTGCTGACCGCCCGTCTTCCAGGGCGAGTACCTGGTCGAACCCGGCGACGTGCTCCGGCCGGTGGGTCACCAGCACCACGGTTCCCTTCGCCTTCGCCAGGACTCTGGCCAGCACTTCGTCGCCGTGCGCCGGGTCGAGGCCCTCCACCGGTTCGTCGAGGACCAGGACCGGTGGGGCGGCGAGGACGGCGCGGGCGAGGATCAACCGTTGCCGCTGACCGCCGGACAGGGCGTCGCCGTCTTGGCCGGTGTCCCGGTCCAGCGGGAGGTCGAAGCCGGCGGTTTCGCAGGCGGCGCGCAGGTCGTCGTCGGTGGCTTCCGGGTTGGCCAGCAGCAGGTTCTCGCGGACAGTCGTGGCGAAGACGTGTGCGTCGGCGAGCGCGCCGGAGATCACGGCGGGGTGCGGCCCTTCGATTGGACGGCCGTCGACGGTGATCGAGCCGGACGTGGGGGAGACGAAGCCGAGCAGGACGTGCAGCAGGGTCGTCTTTCCGGCGCCGGACGGGCCGAGGATGCCCAGCCGGGTGCCGGGCGGCAGGTCGAGGTCGATGCCTTCGAGCGCGGCCCGGCGGCCGCGATGGCGCACGCCGACGTTGGCCAGCCGGAAATGTCCCGGGCCTGGGGTTGGTTCCGGGACGGATGCTGGTGCGGCGAGGACAGCGCGTACGCGGCTCAGCGACGCCCGGATTTCGGGGATCCGCTCGGCGGCGGGGATGAGCGGAAGGGCCAGCTCGAACAGCGCCATCGTGGTCAGGGTGAGGGCGGCGGTGACCGGGATGCTCGCCGGGCTGAGCAGCGCGACCGCGGCGGTGGTCGCGAACTGCACGGTCATTCCGGCGGCCGTGCGGAGGGCGAGCCGGACGCCGGTGCGCCGGGAGTCTGCGGCTAGTTCGTCTACTACTGCGGTGGCGCGGTCTTTTTCTCGTTGTTCCCAGCCGTAGGCGATCAATTCGTCGCGGCCGCGGACGAGTTCCACTGTGCGTTCGGCTAGTTCCTGTTGTGGCTTGGCTTTTCGTCGGCTGATCAATAGCGCGGCGGTGGCGAGTAGTCCAATGAGGACGATTCCGGCGAGCGGAAGGCTGACCAGTCCGGCGAACACCACCACGCCGAGACCGACGGTTCCGGCGACGACGGCCGGTAGCGCGAGCCGGAGGATGGCGTCCTGCACGGCGTCCACATCGGACACTAGGCGGGTGACCAGGTCCGCGCCCGAGTGTTCGGCGACCCGGCGGGGGAGGAGGGATTGGTACACCCGCGTCCGCAGCGAGCCGAGGTAGCGGAGGACAACGTCATGCCCGGCAAGGCGTTCCGCGTAACGGAGACCGCCGCGCGCCAGCGCGAAGACTCGCACGGCGACGATCGCGAGGGTGAGCGCGGCGAGTGGCGGTTGCTCGGCGGCGCGCATGAGCAGCCACGCGGCGGTGCCGGTCAGCCCGAGCCCGGCTAGTTCGGCACCGACGGCGAGCAGAGTTGCGCGGACGAGTTTCATACCGTCACCCCGTGGTTGAGTTCGACCGTCCGCGACGCGAGTGCGACCAGTGCCGGTCGGTGGGCGACCAGGACGGCGGTGCGTCCGGGGAGCAGTTCCTTTGTTCCTGCCAGTACGGTCGCTTCCGTTCGCGCGTCGAGGCGGGCGGTGGGTTCGTCCAGCAGGACGAGTCCGGCGTCACTGCGGGACAAGGCGCGGGCAAGGCCGACGCGTTGCCGTTGCCCGGCGGACAGTCCGGCACCCAGTTCGCCGATCTGCGTCGCGTAACCGTCGGGGAGGTCGGTGACGATGTCGTCGACGCGGCGACCGGCGGTGTTTTCCTTGAGCGTTCCCCGGAACAGCGTCGGACGTTGTGGCAGCCAGGCGGTGTCGCGCAGCCAGGAGGAGTGGTCGAGTTGTTGGAGATCGACGCCGTCCACCAGCACTCGGCCGCGCGTCGGTGCGACGAAACCCAGCAGTACTGCGAGAAAGGTGGACTTGCCGGACCCGCTCGGCCCGACCAGTGCGAGGTGTTCGCCGGGGCGGATCGTCAGGTCTACTTCGGACAGTGCGCGGGTTTCGCCGTAGTGCACGGAAACGCGGTCGAACACCACTTCCGGCGGACCGAGCCGACGCGTCTTCGTGCCGGACCGGCGAACTGCTGTCGGTGTGGAAAGGATTTCCTTCAACGCGGTGAGCCCTTCGGTAGCGGCGTGGAACTTCGCTCCGGCGGCGCGTAACGGCAGGTATGCCTCCGGGGCGAGGACCAGGATCAGCATCGCGGTGTGCGCGGTCATCGAGCCGGACAGCAGCCGGAACCCGATCGGTACGGCGACGAGTGCGATCGACAGAGTCGCGACGAGTTCGAGCACCAGCGCGGAGAGGAAGGCGACTTTCAGTGTCCGGATGGTGGCGTCGGCATGCGCGTCGGCCATTTCCCGTACGACGCGGACTTGCGCTTGTGCGCGGCCGAACAGTTTGAGCGTCGGTAAACCTCGGACTACGTCGAGGAAGTGTCCGCCCAGTCGCGTTAGCAGCGTCCACTGTGTACGAGCTTTGGTGTGTGCGCCGATCAGTGCGCCGAAGAGCGGGATCAACGGGACGGTCGCGGTCACGATCAACGCGGAAGTCAGATCTGCGGTGAAAAGCCTTGCCAATACAGCGATCGGCACGAGCACTGACAGGACCATCGCGGGTAGGTAGCCCGTGAAGTAGGTCGCGGTGGCGTCTACGCCCTTGGTGATGCGAGTGGCGGTCACGCCGGGGTCGTCGGTGGCGTCGAGCAACCGGCGGCGCAGGCCCGCTTGCGCCGAAGTCGCGAAGCGACTGGTAAGCACGCCGTGCGCGAAGGTGAGCAGAATCCGCGCACCGACGGCGACGAGCAGCGCGACCGACACGCCGCCGCCGGTGAGGAGCGTCGCCAGCCCGTCCGCCTGGACGAGCACGGTGACAGCGGTGACGACGCCTAGCACGGCGAGCGCTGCGAGGTAACCGCGGAGACCAGGCAGAGCGGGCATGACGAGACTCCTTCAGAAGTGCAGCAACGATTTCTCGTCGACCGGACGCCGATGTGCTCGCCAGGTCAACCACTGCACGGCGATCAGCACGAGCAGCGCGGGTGCCGCGAACCAGCCGAGCACCGCTGCCATATCCGGAGTGGTCGCGGCCTGTTCGACGGTCAACTGATAGCCGGAGGTGGACGACAGAACGACCGGGTACCGCAGCACGCCGACCAACAGCGCCGGACTGGCGGTCAGGAGCATCGCGGCGGGCAGCGCCAACCGTGGCCGCCGGAGTCCGAAAAGGACGGTCAGGTAAGCCGCGAACGCGATGGCGACGACCACAAGCGCTGCCCAGGAAGTAGCGGAGAAGGCACCCCACGCTGTAGCTATCACCAGGAAGAATCCGACCGGGGCGAGGAACGAGCGAGTGAGCCGTCGTACCCGCCCAGCGATCTCCGCCGGACCGCGCACGGAGAGGAAAACCAGCCCCTGCAAGCAGAACAGCGCGACAAACCCGAGCCCCCACAGCACCGCGTACGGATTGAACAGCGCCAGAACGTCGTCTACTGGATGACCTTGCGCATCCAGCGGAAGCCCACGCACGAGGTTGCCGAGGAACAATCCCCACGAGACCGCCGTGACCAACGCGCCCGCGGTAATGGCGAACGTCCACCCTCGCCGGCCGCCCTCCGGATGCCGGCTCCGCAGCTGAACCGCCGCGGTGAACGTGACTAGTCCCAGCAGCAACAGCACAACCAGCACGTAAGCCCCGGCGAACACCCGCCCTTCCAGATGCGGGAACGCACCGAACAGCACGCCGACCGCCGCGATCAGCCACACCTCGTTGGCCAGGAAGAACGGCCCGACCGCGCCGAGCACCCGCCGTTGCCCAGCCTCGTCGCGGGACAGCGCGGGAAGCAGCATCCCGATGCCGTAGTCGTAGCCGGCCAGCGCGAAGTAGCCGCCCAGCAGCAAACCGAGCACACCCCACCAGATCGTCACCACGGGTCACACTCCACTCAGGACGGGAAGTTCGGTTTCCGCCGCGGCCGCCGGGCCGCGTTTGGCGATCCGGGCGAGCAGCACCCAGTCGGCGATCGCCAGCACCACGAACAACAGCGTGAAAGCGATGAAGGAGAACAGGATCTGCCCGCCGCTGACCCCGGCGACCGCGTCCGCGGTGCGCAGCTTCCCCTGCACCAGCCACGGCTGGCGGCCGATCTCGCGGACCAGCCAGCCCAGGATCGCGGCGACGAACGGCAACGCGATTCCCGGCACCATCAGCAGAAGCAGCGGCCGCGCTCGCAGCAGCAGGTCGCGGAACAACAGCAGGGTGCCGATCAGCGCTGCGAAGAACGTGAAGAAGCCGACCATGATCATCATCCCGAGCGGCAGCCCGACCGCGGCGCCGAACTTGTCCGGCTGGTACCCGGCGACCTTCCCGAACTGCGCGAACCCGGCCTGGATCACCAGCACGCTGCCGATCAGTGACGTCACGACTCCGATCCGCAGCGACCGGCGGAAGAAGTCGATCTCGCTGGTGCGCTTGAGGAAGTGGTACGCGCTGACCCCGGACACGAAGAACCCGCCGGTCAGCAGCGCAGCCCCGAGCACATGCGGCAGCGACGCGACCAGCGCCGGATTGGCGAACAACGCACCGAAGTCGTCCAGGCGCAGCACGCCGTTCTCCAGCCGCGAACCCACCGGGTTCTGCAGGTACGAGTTGGCGACCATGATGAACAACGCCGAGGCGTACGCGGTGAGCGTGACCAGCCACAACACCGCCAGATGGAGCCATTTGTTCATCCGGCCCCGGCCGAAGATCCACACTCCGAGGAACGTCGATTCCAGGAAGAACGCCACCAGCGTCTCGATCGCGAGCGGCGCGCCGAAAACGTCCCCGGCGAACGCGGAAAGCCCGGTCCAGGTCATCCCGAACTGGAATTCCATCACGATTCCGGTGACTATTCCGAGTGCGTAGTTGACCACGTACAACCGGCCCCAGAACGCGGTCATCCTGGAGAACTGCTCCCCGCCGCGGATCGTCGCGCGGGTCTGCATGATCGCCACCATGGTCACCAGGCCCAGGGTGAGCAACACGAACAGGAAGTGGATCGAGGTGGTGGTCGCGAACTGGAGTCTCGCGATCGGCAGTGGGTCCATGCCGACGGAGCCTATACGTAGTGCGGCTACATGTAGCGAGCAAACCCATGAGATCGGGGTGATCTCAGGGTTTTTCCCGGACGGTTCTCCGGCGGCCAGGGATTAGCCTGCCAAGGTCAAGATGAGTAGACTGCCCACCTATGAAAGCGGATACGTTGCGCGGTCACCTCGACGCGTTGCTGCTGGCCGTCCTCGACGGCCGCAAGCTGCACGGCTACGCGATCATCGAGGCGCTGGCGCTGCGCAGCGACGGGGCGCTCGACCTGCCCACCGGCACGGTGTACCCGGCGTTGCGCCGGCTCGAGCGCGCCGGCTGGCTGGCCAGCGAATGGGACGTGGTGTCCGGCCGCAAGCGCCGCACCTACCGCCTCACTCGCGCCGGACAGCAGGCACTGGCCGCGGAACGGGCGCAGTGGCGGGAGTTCACCACGGTGATCGGCGGAGTCCTGGAAGCATGACTAGAGCCATGACGAGAAGTCCCATCGACGGCTACCTGGCCGAACTGGACCGCACGCTGGTCGGCCGCCGCCGCCCGAAGGCGGACCTGCTCGCCGAAGCCCGCGACGGTCTGCACGACGCGGCAGAGGCGTACCGCGCGGGCGGCTGGAGCGAGACGGAAGCGCAACGCCGCGCGGTAGCGGATTTCGGTCAGGTCCGCGAGATCGCCGCCGACTACCAAGCGGAACTGAGCACACACAACGGAGTGCGGACGCTGTGGCTGCTCGTGCTCGGCGTACCGGCGATGCAGGCATCGTGGCAGGCGGCGCGCCTGTTGACCTACGGCTCCTGGGACCGGCTGACCACGCCGAATCCCAGCTGGTACCTGTTCATCACGCAGTTCACCCACGCCGGGATCTACGCCGTGCCCGTGGTCGGCCTCCTCGCGCTGCTGTGCACACGATGGCTGAGCCGCCGCTTCGACGGCGTGCGCACGGCCAGTGTCTGCCGCGTGCTCGGCGCGATCGCGGTGGGCCTCAACCTGTTTTCGGTGCTGCTGCTGATCGGAGCGACCGGAGTGGTCGACGCCGCGCGGCTGTTCCTCAGCGGACCGTGCGGGCTGCTGATGGTCTCGTGGGTGGTTTTGTCCTTCCGACTTGTCGTGCTAGCGCGACGTTCCTGGGGACGGTGTGCCACGATCGTCGCGTGACGACCGCGCTGATCTACCTCGTAGTCATGCTGCTGGTGGCCGCCGTGGTGTTCCTGCTGGCCGCTGTGGTGTTCGGCCGGGGCGAGGAACTGGCGCCGCTGCCGCCGGGCAGCTCGCCCACCCGCCTGCCCGCCGAGGACATCACCGGCGAGGACGTCCGCCAGGTACGCTTCCAGCTGGTGTTTCGCGGCTACAAGATGTCCGAAGTGGACTGGGTGCTGCGCAGGACCGGCGTGGAACTGGACGAACTGCGCGAACGGATCGCCCGGCTCGAGGCCGCGCAGCAGCCGCGCGAGGCGGCGCACCGGAGGCCGACGGGTGAGTGACCTGGTGCTGTCGGTCGACGTCGCGGCACCGGCGGGCACGACCTGGCTCGCCCTCACCGACTGGGCCCGCCAGGGCGAGTGGATGCTGGGCACGTCGGTGCGGGTCGTCGAGGGCAACGGCCGCAGCGTCGGCTCGAAGCTCGCCGCCTTCACCGGGTTCGCGGGCATCGGCTTCACCGACACCATGGAGATCACCGCCTGGGAACCGCCGCTGCGCTGCACGGTGCGCCACCTCGGCAGCCTGGTGCAAGGAACCGGGATGTTCCAGGTGCTGGCGAAGGGCGCGGGCCACTGCACCTTCGTCTGGGCCGAACACCTCAAACTGCCGTTCGGCCTGCTAGGCCGCGCGGGCTGGCCACTGGCGCGCCCGGCGTTCGCACTGGGCGTACGGCATTCGCTGCGCCAGTTCGCGAGGTTCGCGGAGAACTATTCAATGGGGGAACAATGACGGAACTGCTGGGCGAGGACGGAATCGCCCGCTGCAGCTGGGGCAACTCAGCCCCGGACTACGCGGCGTACCACGACGAGGAGTGGGGCGTCCCGCTGCACGGCGAGGCCGAACTGTACGAACGGCTGTGCCTGGAGTCGTTCCAGTCCGGACTGTCCTGGATCACCATCCTGCGCAAACGCGAGAACTTCCGCAAAGCCTTCCGCGGCTTCATCCCGGAGAAGGTCGCGCGCTTCGGCGAGAAGGACGTCGAACGCCTGATGCAGGACGCCGGGATCGTCCGCAACCGCGCGAAAATCGAAGCCGCGGTGAAGAACGCCCGTGCGGTAAGCGACCTGGACATCCCGCTGGACAAACTGCTGTGGTCCTTCGCCCCAGCCAAACACCGCCGCCCCCGCACGATGGCCGACGTCCCCGCGATCACCGACGAGTCAAAGGCCATGGCGAAAGACCTGAAGAAACGCGGCTTCGCCTTCCTAGGCCCCACCACCTGCTACGCCCTGATGCAGGCCACCGGCATGGTCGACGACCACGTGAAGGGATGCTTCCGCGCCACCCGCTAACCGCCCGTGATGGGCCCCTTCACGGACTTAGATTCCCTCAAGGAGTCCTTCACGGCCCGCCTCAAACCCGCCACCGCTGCACCCACCCAGCGAGGCACCCACACCACCCCCGCACCCCGATACGAAGCCAAAACACGGTCTGGGGCTGCTTGTCAAGGCATCTTTCCCGCCTTGACAAGCAGCCCCAGACCGTAGTCACACTCAAGCTTCGGGGTGCCCCACGCGCGGCTTACTTCCCTTGAAAACGAGGCTTCCGCTTCCCCACAAACGCCTCCACCGCCTCCGTATGATCCGCAGTAGCCCCCAACGCAGTCTGCGCCGCGTCCTCCGCCGCCAACGCCTCCTCCAGCGAAGACTCCGCGGCAACCCCCAACACGCTCTTGATCTTCGCGTAAGCCACCGTAGGCCCAGCCGCGAGCTTCGCCGCCACCTTCTGCGCCCGAGCCGCCAGCTCCTCGTCCGGCACAACTTCCCCGACGAGCCCGATCCGCAACGCCTCCGCCGAATCGACCGTCCGAGCCATCAACATCAGCTCAGCAGCCCGCCCGTACCCGATCAACCTCTGCAGCGTCCACGACGCCCCCGAGTCGGGCCCGAGGCCGACGTTCGCGAACGCCATCAAGAACGACGACGACTCAGCCGCGATCCGCAGGTCACTGGCATACGCGAAGGCCGCCCCAGCGCCCGCCGCGGTGCCGTTCACCGCCGCGATGACCGGCTTCGCCATGCCGGTGATCGCCTTGACGATCGGGTTGTAGTGGTCGCTCACCGTGTGCAGCGGGGCGGGGTCGTTGGCCTGCAGCAGGCCGACGTGCTCCTTCAGGTCCTGTCCGGCGCAGAACGCCTTGCCGGTGCCGGTCAGCACGACCGCGCGGACGTCCGGGTCCTCGGCGGCCGCGCTCAGCTCGGCGATCAGGCGCTCCTTCAGCTCGACCGTCAGCGAGTTGTACGCCTCCGGCCGGTTGAGCGTCAGCGTGCGAACGCCGTCGGCATCGGCGGTCAACAGGACGTCGGATGTGGTCACGAAATGCTCCTCTGAAGCGGCGGCTCGGGTTCTCGGGACTGAGTCTCGCACCCCCGGCGGGCGGCATACCAGCACCGATGCGGCGGCAAATGATCGGTCCGCGTTCGCGCCCGGGCGCTGATGAGGGACAATGGGGGCGAGACCCGGCTGGCATGGGAGTGCGCGACCCGGGCGCGCCGGTTGAGACGGAGGGAGCACGCTATGGCGGCCATGAAGCCCCGGACCGGAGATGGTCCCCTCGAAGTGACCAAGGAGGGGCGGGGCCTCGTCATGCGGGTGCCACTGGAGGGTGGCGGCCGGCTGGTCGTCGAACTCTCCGCGGAGGAAGCGAAGGACCTCGGCGCTGCGCTGCAGGAGGTCACTGGCTGACCTGCGCTCTCCCCGCTCTGTCCACTGTGCACCCCGGTCTCCGTTCGGAGGCCGGGGTCGGTTCGTCTGCGCCCTAAGGTTGCTCGCTGTGCGTAACTCGCTACCACCCGTTCCCACGAAGCTGCCCGAAATCGAGGTCGTCGCCGCGACCCGCCGCGGACTCCCGCTGGCAGTGCTGATCGCGCCGGCCGAAGCGGAGGAAGGCGCAGCGTACGGGTCGAGCGGACGCACCGCCGAAGTGCGCGAAGTGCCCGAGAACGGCGACGGTCCGCGCTGGGTCGCCGGCATCGGCGAAGGCGAGCCGAAGGACTTTCGACGGACCGGTGCCGCGTTGGCGCGTGCGTTGCGCGAAGCGGCGGAGAACCGTCCGATCCGGACAGTCCAGGTCGTACTGCCCGAAGAGGCAACAGCGGAACATACGGCGGAATTGGCGGTCGGACTGTCGCTGGGCGGCTACCGGTTCGTGGTCACCACGACAGAGCCGAAGCCGCCAGTGCCCGCCGTACGCCTGGTTGCCGCGCACGAGCGCGCTGTGCCCGCGTACGCAGACGCAGTGGCGCGCGTACGCGTTCTCGCGGCGGCTGCGGCCTTTACGCGGGATCTCGCGAACGCGCCGTCGAACGTGAAGAACCCGGCGTGGCTGGCCAACACTGCGTCGAAGGTGCTGGGCGGCACTGTCGACGTGACAGTGCGAGACGAGAAGTGGCTCGCCGACAAGGGGTTCGGCGGAGTGCTCGCGGTCGGCAGCGGTTCGGCTTCGCCGCCGCGCTTGATCGAGATGACGCACCGCCCGCGCGGCGCGAAGAAGCACCTGCTGTTCGTGGGCAAGGGAATCACCTTCGACACCGGCGGCCTTTCGCTGAAGCCCGCCGACGGCATGCACCTGATGCGCACCGACATGGCGGGCGGCGCGGCCGTGATCGCCGCGATGCGCGCGATCGGGGAGCTGAAGCTGCCGGTGCGCGTCACCGCGCTCGTGCCCGCGGCGGAGAACCACGTGTCCGGCGGCTCGTACCGGCCCGGCGACATCGTGCGCCACTACGGCGGCCAGACCACCGAGATCGGCAACACCGACGCCGAGGGCCGGATGGTGATGGCCGACGCGCTCGCGTACGGAATCTCCCAGTTCAAACCAGACCTGATCGTCGACGCGGCCACCCTGACCGGCGCGATGAAGGTGTCGCTCGGCCTGCGCACCGGCGGCGTCTTCGCGACCGACGACGACCTCGCCGCGCGGATCGTCGAGGCGGGTGCCCGCGCCGGCGAGGCGTGGTGGCGGATGCCGCTGGTCGAGGACTACGCCGTGGGCATCGAAGGCGAACTCGGCGACATCCAGCAGGCTCCCGGCGGACCGGGCGGCATCATGGCCGCGCTGTTCCTGCGGGAGTTCACGGCGGGCCTGCCGTGGGCGCACCTGGACATCGCGGGCCCGGCGCGCGCGGACAAAACGTACGACGACGTCGTGCCCGGCGCGTCCGGATTCGCGGCGCGGACCCTGGTGGAATTCGCGGCCTCGTACGAGGGCTAGTTCTTCCCGGCCAGCTCTTCCTCGCGCCGGGTCAGCACGATCGGGTCGCCGTCGGTGATCGCCACCGTGTGCTCGGAGTGCGCGGTGCGCGAGCCGTCGGCGGAGCGGATGGTCCAGCCGTCGGGGTCGTAGACGATCTTGTCGGTCGTCCGCGCGAGCCACGGTTCCAGCGCGAGCGTCAGTCCCGGCTTGAGCTTCATGCCGCGGCCCGCCTTGCCGCGGTTGGACACGTGCGGGTCGCCGTGCATGGTGCGGCCGATGCCGTGCCCGCCGAACTCGGTGTTGACCGGATAGCCGTACCCGGTCGCGACCGCCTCGATCGCGGCCGAGATGTCGCCGAGCCGGTTGCCCGCGCGCGAGGCCTCGATCGCGGCTTCGAGCGCTTCCTCGGTGGCCCGGATGATCCGCCGGTCCTCCTCGGCGGGCGTGCCGACGATGACCGTGCGCGCCGAATCGGCCGCCCAGCCGTCGATGGTGACCGCGATGTCCGCGGTGAGCACGTCGCCGTCGCGCAGGGTGTAGTCGTGCGGCAGGCCGTGCAGGACGGCGTCGTTGACCGACAGGCAGATGACGTTGCGGAACGGGCCTTCGCCGAACGACGGCGCGTAGTCCCAGTAGCACGAGACGGCCCCGCGCCGCTTGATCATGCCGCGCACGTGGTGCTCCAGGTCCAGCAGGTTGACGCCGACGTCGGCGAGCTTGCCGACCTCGGTCAGCACCTCGGCGATGAACCGCCCGGTCACGTGCATGCGGTCGATCTCCGCAGGCGTCTTCAGCTCGATCACGACTACCTCGCGTCCTCAGGTTCCGGTATTTCTATACCGGAAACGCTAGCACGGTACCGGGATAGAAATACCACCCCGGTCGCTAGTCCGTCATGCCGAGCACGTGGTCCCGGAATGCCTGGACCGCGGGCGAAAGCGGTTCGCCGGCGCGCCAGGCGAGCCCGATCGTCCGATGGACCGGCGGGTGCAGCGGCACTTCCGCGACACCGGCCGGGGAGCCGGGCTCGAACCGCGGCAGCAGCGCCACGCCAAGGCCGGCTCCGACGAGCCCGCGGACGGTGTCGGATTCCTGGCCCTCGAAGGCGACTTTCGGGGTGAAACCGGCGGCGGCGCAGAGGTCGTCGGTGATCCGGCGCAGGCCGTAGCCGTGTTCGAGGAGCACGAACGGCTCGTCGGCCAGCTCCGCCACCCGCACGCTGCGCCGCCCGGCCAGCCGATGTCCGGCGGGCACGGAAAGGTGGATCGGCTGTTTGTCGAGCACGACCGTCTCCAGCCGGTCGTGCTCGACGACCGGGGCGAGGACGGCGAGATCAAGTTCCCCGGACACGAGCCGGTCGACCATGTCCTGCAGTGAGCCCTGCACGAGGGTGAACCGCGCGGACGGGGCCTGCTCGCGATACGCGCGCAGCAAACCCGGCACCAGCGACCGGCCGAGCAGGTGCAGAAACCCGAGCACGACGCGGCCGCTCGCCGGTTCGATCTCCTCGCGAGCGAGCCGGACCCCGGCGTCGACGACGGGCAGCGCGCGTTCCGCCGCGTCGGCCAGCAGTTCGGCGGCGCGGGTGAGCCGGACGCCCCGGCCGTCGGGCACGGTCAGCGGCGCGCCGAGGGCGTGTCCCAGCGCGGCCAGCCGCCTGCTGACTGTGGGTTGCGGCACGCCGAGGATTTCGGCGGTGCGGGTGACGCTTCCGGTGTTCCGCAGCGTGGCCAGCAGAGACAGGTGCGGGACGAGCTGCGCCGTGAGGCTCTCATTCGGCACGGTATGAATGATGGCAGATCAACGTATTAGACGTATTGATTAGCGAAGCTTACTTTCGGGGCATGCTCTCCTCCGCCCGTCGGGTCAAGGTCGCGGTCGCCGCCGCGGGATTCACGTCGTTCGCCCTGCTCTACGCCCCGCAAGCGGTGCTTCCGCAGCTCGCCGGGCAGTACCACCTCGACCCCGGCGGCGCGGCGCTCACGGTGAGCGTGGCGACCGGCGCGCTGGCGATTTCCGTGCTGCCCATCGCCGCGCTGTCCGAGGTGGTCGGGCGGCGGCCGGTGATCATCGCGTCCGTCGTGATTTCGTCCGTGCTCGGGCTGCTGCTGCCGCTGGTGCCGGACTACTCGCTGATGCTCGTGCTGCGCGCGGTGCAGGGCGTCGCGATCGCGGGCTTCCCCGGCGTGGCCACGGCTTACCTCGTGGAACGGCTCGGGAAGACCGGCGTCGCGGCCGCGGTCGGGGCGATGATCGCGGGCAACACGATCGGCGGCATGACCGGACGGCTGGCTACCGGGTTCACCGCCGGTCCGCTCGGCTGGCACGGCGCGTTGTACGTGGTGGCTGGGCTTTCGCTGGTCTGCGCGGTCGTGACGGTGGTGATGCTGCCGCCTTCACCGGTCAGGACGGGGGAGCGGCAAGGCCTTCGCGACATCGGCACCGGCCTGCTGACCGCGGTGCGGCGGCCGGTGCTGCTCGTGCAGTATGCCGTCGCGCTGCTGGCCATGGGGTCGTTCGTCGCGCTGTACAACGCGGCCGGGTTCCGGCTGACCGGCTCGCCGCTGAACCTGTCGCCGGCGATCGCGTCGCTGGTGTTCGTGTCGTACGCGCTGGGCTCGGTTTCGTCGGCCACCGCCAACCGGCTGTCCGCGCGGCTGGGCCGTCGGCGGGCGCTGGTCGGGGTGCTGGTGCTCACCGCGGTCGGCGCGCTGCTGACGATCCCGGACTCGCTGCCGCTGATCGTCGTCGGCTTCCTCGTCCTGACGACGGCGTTCTTCGCCGCGCACTCGATCGCGAACAGCTGGGCCGCGGCCGAGGCCCCGGAGAACGCGCGCGGCCAGGTCGGCGGGCTGTACATGCTCATGTACTACCTGGGCAGCAGCATCGGCGGCGGCGTAGGCAGCGTGGTCTACGGCCGGGACGGGTGGAGCTGGCTGATCGTGGCCGTCGTGGTGTGGCTGGGGCTGGCCGTGGCGGCGGTGGCGATGGGGACGCGGGTCCGGAGCGAGAAGCGGGTGCTGGTGAGCAGCTGATCGCTCACGAGCAGGCCGTGGCCACCAGCAGCCCGCCGCCGACCGGCAGCAGTGCCGGGATCAGTCGTTCGTCCTCGCGGACGGCACGGGCGACCTCGCGCAGCGCCATCGTCTCCGGGTCGCGCCGGGCCGGGTCGGTGAGCCGTCCGCCCGCGAGGACCTGGTGGAACACGATCACCCCGCCGCGGCGCAGCAGGGCCACGCCCTGTTCGTAGTAGCCGGGGTACTCGATCCGCGCGGCGTCGACGAACACCAGGTCGTAGCCGCCCGGCGTGAGGCGCGGCAGCACGTCCAGCGCGCGGCCGACGATGAGCCGCATCCGGCCCGGCGGGTAGCCCGCTTCGAGGAACGTCTTGCGCGCCGCCCGCTGGTACTCCGGTTCGACGTCGATCGAGGTCAGCACGCCGTCGGCGGCCATCCCGCGCAGCAGGTACAGCCCGCTCACGCCGGATCCGGTGCCGACCTCCACGACTGCCCTGGCGGCGACGGTCGCGGCGAGGAACCGCAGCGTCGTCCCTGCTCCGGGGGCCAGCGGGGCGCACCCGAGGTCGGCCCCGCGCAGCCGCGCGGCGGCCAGCACGTCGTCGTCGGGCAGGTACCCGTCGACCTGCTCGGCGCCGACCGCCCCGGTCTCGGCCGCCGCCTCTGTCCCCGAACTCACGCGCGAAGGTTAGCGCTGGTTGTCGATAAATCAGCAGAAGGCTCCCTGGTAAGCGCCTTCCGGCCCCGGTTAAGCCCCCGAAAACCGGGTAAAGGCCAACTTCTCAGGCTGCTCTCAGATCGGTCTCATGAGTTCCATAAGGAAGGCCGACAGACTGAGTCTCAACCGCACGGGAACACCGTGTGCCCGGCCCGCGTTGGCAGAGGTGAAGAGGAGTTGACCCAGATGGAGGTGCCTGCTCCCCTGATGCAGAACGCCGAACTGCCGGAGGCCGCTCCGGTGACCGTGGACGCAGCCGAGGCGGCCTGGACGCCGCCCTCGTGGGACGAGGTCGTGCGCGAACACGCCGACCGCGTCTACCGGCTCGCCTACCGCCTCACCGGCAACACGCACGACGCCGAGGACCTGACCCAGGAGACGTTCATCCGCGTCTTCCGGTCGCTGGCGTCCTACAAGCCCGGCACCTTCGAGGGCTGGCTGCACCGGATCACCACGAACCTGTTCCTCGACATGGCGCGCCGCCGCTCGCGCGTGCGCATGGAGGGACTGCCCGAGGACACCGACCGGATCGTCGGCGACGACCCGAGCCCGGAGCAGCACTACAGCGACACCCACCTGGACCCGGACCTGCAGGAGGCGCTCGACGAGCTGCCCCCGGAGTTCCGGGCCGCGGTCGTGCTGTGCGACGTGGAAGGACTGTCGTACGAGGAGATCGGCGCGACGCTGGGCGTCAAGCTCGGCACCGTGCGCAGCCGCATCCACCGCGGCCGCTCGGCGCTGCGCGCGTCGCTCGAGCGCCGTCGCGCGACCCGGGAGGAATCTGCGAAGGTGTCCGTATGAGCGGCTGGCGTTTCGCCGAATCCCACCTCATGCCCGACGCGGTAGTCGCACTGGTCGACGGCGAGCTGACGCCCGTCGCGCACGACCGGGCCCTCGCGCACCTCGCGCGCTGCCCGGACTGCGCGGCCGAGGTGACCTCGCAGCGGCAGGCAGTCGCGGCGGTCAAGGACGCTGGCGCGCCGTCGATGTCGGCGGGGTTCCTGGCCAGCTTGCGGTCCATTCCGGAACACACTGACCTGCCCGGTTCGCCGGACAACCTCGCGGTGACCGCGGACGGTCAGCTGGTGGCGATCCAGCGGCCGGACCGGGTGGCTGGGCTGCGCGATGCGGGGGTGCTCGGGGGTGCCGCGCCGTTGGGAACAACGGCGCCGCTCGGGCAGTCAGCGAACGTGCTCGGCGGCGGACGGTTCGCGTTCAGCCGGAAAAGGGCGGCGCAAGGGGCAGGGGTCGTGGTGTCCGGGCTCGTGCTGAGCGCGCTCGCACTCGTCGGGACGTCGGCGGATAGCGGGGAGGGGTCGACCGGCGGGAATGGGCCTGGGTTGACGCCTAATGCGAACTTGTTGCCTGCGAAGATGAATGTGCCGCAGACGTCGTCCTCGCCGGTTTCTTCTCGGGCTGAGGTGCCTGATGAGGTGCCGGGTGGGGTTGGGGAGGCTGTGGCTGCTCGGTAGGGCGGCTGGGCTCGTCGCCTGGCGGCGACATTGCGGGCCGGTTGTTGCGTGGGGCACCCCGAAGTTTCAGTGTGACTACGGCGCGGGGGTGCTTGTCAAGGCGGGAAAGATGCCTTGACAAGCACCCCCGCGCCGTGTTTTGGCTTCGTATCGGGGTTGGGGGTGGGGTGGGTGCCTCGCTGGTTGGGTGCATCGGCGGCGGTTCTTGGTGGGGTGGGGCTAGCGCCCCAATGTGGCGTTGGGTGCGTGGGATGCACCCAATGCCACATTGGGGCGCATTCCGGCGAGCGGGGCGGGTCGTGAAGGTGCCCTTGAGGGAATCTCAGTGCAGTGCCAGGGAGTTGGGGCGGCGCTATGGGTGCGGTTGAGGCTCATCTGCCCAAGTCGAAGGGGCTGGCCAGGGCCGGTGCGGTTCTTGGCGGGGCCGGTGGGCGGCGGGAGCGGGGCTGGGGGCGTCTGTGAGGGGAACCTTCACGGACTCTGATTCCCTCAGGGTGCCCCTCACGGACCTTCGGATACGGTCATATAGGCATAAATCGGGCAATTCGGCGGTTCTGGCGTCCTTTGTGGATGGTCCAGCAGGCGTGGGGCCACGCAGCTGAAGTCCCTGGCATGGGGCTCGGAGTGCGTGAAGGGGCCTCTCGCGGACGTGGGCGCGGGCTAGGCAACAGGCATTTCACTGTGGTCTGGGCACAATTCCGTTGAGGCTTGGGTATCGTCGACTCTCAGCCGCAACTGAACCGTCTCCGGGGAATGATGACCGACCAGCCGAACTCGAATCCTGACCAGTCCGGTGCCGTCGGTACGGACCGGTTGGGGCCTCGGCCGCTTGAGCGGCCTGCGGTGGATCAGCAGCAGGCGGCTGTCTTTGGGCGTCCGCACGGGGTCGAGGGGGCGTTCGACAAGCTTTACACCCCGGTGCCCAACGGGAATGGGCAGAAGCTCAGTCTCGCGCCGCCTACGCCGGAGTCGCTGGCGGAGGCGTTCAGCAGGCCCGCGGGGGCCGAGGGCGTCCGGTTGCAGCGGCCGCTGGAGGCTTCCGGGGAGAACGGCGCCGCGGAAGATCCGCTGTGGACTGATACCAGCGATCCGTGGCGGGATCCGGCGGCTGGGGCGGTGCTGGCTGGGCCCGCGGTGGTGCCGGAGGACGACGAGGCGGAGAAGCCGAAGCTGCCTAGCGGCGCGCGGTTGAGCCTGCCTGAGGTGTTGTTCGGGCGGCGGGTGCAGCCGAAGGCGTTGGCCATGCTCGGCGTCGTGGCTCTGCTGATCGGGGCGGTTGGCGGGCTCGTCGGCTGGTGGGTCGCGGACACCGGGTCCTCGTTGACGGGGAGCGCCACGATTTCCGAGGCGGAGGCGGCCAAGGAGCGGCCGCCGGGGTCGCTCGCGGACATCGCGCACCGGGTGGCTCCCGCGGTGGTTTCGCTCGAGGTCGTGAAGCCGGGGGCGGACAGCGGCGAACAGGGCTCCGGCGTGGTCATCGACCCGCAGGGGTACATCCTCACGAACGAGCACGTGGTCTCGACCGCGGTCGGCGACAAGGCCACGAAGATCACCGCGGTGTTCAACGACGGGACCCGCACCGAGGCCAAGGTCGTCGGCGCGGATCAGAAGACCGACCTCGCCGTGGTGAAGGTCAACGTGACGAACCCGGTGGTCATGCAGATCGGGAAGTCGTCCGATCTGCAGGTCGGGGACGCGGTGATCGCCGTCGGCTCGCCGCTGGCGCTGCAGAACTCGATCACCTCGGGCATCGTCAGCGCGCTCGACCGGCCGGTCACCGCGGGCGGCGACAACGGCGCGGCCCCGGTCACCTACTCGGCCATCCAGACCGACGCCGCGATCAACCACGGCAACTCCGGCGGCGCGCTCGTCGACTCGACCGGGGCGCTGGTCGGGATCAACTCGGCCATCCGCTCGTCCAGCTCCGACGGCGGCAGCATCGGCATCGGCTTCGCCATCCCCAGCGACTACGCCATCAAGATCGCCAAGGCGCTGATCAAGGACGGCAAGGTCAAGCACGCCGACATCGGGATCAACGCGGCCTCGACGGTCGCCGGCTCGTCCACGATGGGCGCGCAGGTGCGCAACGTCGCGCCGAACGGGCCCGCCGCGTCCGCCGGGATCAAGGAGGGCGACGTGATCACCAAGATCGGCGACCACGTCGTGCGCGACTCCGCCGAGCTGACCGTCGCGGTGCGCAGCCACGATCCTGGCCAGGTGATCCCGGTACAGCTCGCCCGCGACGGCGCGCTGCTGGTGGTGGACGTCACGCTCGGGTCGGACTGACATTCGCCCCTGACATCCGTTCTTAAGCCGCTGTGCGACATTCGGGCCTGCCGGGACGCGAAACGGCCCGGGTAGTCTTGGGCGGGGCAGCACCGAGCGGAGGTTTCACGGGTGTTCGACAGTGTCGGCTGGGGCGAGATCCTCGTGATCATCATCGCGGGGCTTTTCATCCTCGGACCCGAGCGGCTGCCCGAAGCGGCGGCCTGGATGGCGAAGAGCGTCCGCAAAGCACGCGACTTCGCGACCGGTGCGCGCGAGCAGTTGCGCGAGGAGATGGGGCCGGAGTTCGACCAGCTCCGCAAACCCCTCGAAGACCTCCGCGGCCTGCGCAATCTCGATCCGAAACGGGTCGTCACGCAGCATCTGTTCGACGGCGATTCCGACCCGCTCGGGCTGAACGGGTACAAGAACGACCTCAACGGGTCCAACGGCTCCAGCGGCACGCCGACGATCAAACCGCAGACCGCGATCCCGCAGCCGGAGCCGCTGAAGCCGGGCGAGCGCCCGCCGGTGGACCCGGACGCCACCTGACCCTCGCCCGACCAGCGCGCGACGGTACTGATCAGGCTGGGTAGCCTCGGGGCATCAGCTCAATCGACCCTGGAGGTTCCCGATATGTCACGCCGTGCGGCTGCGCTGGCCGGAACGATCGCGGCGGCCGCCTTCGCCGTCGCCGGGTGCAGTGCCGACGACGAGCCGAGCACCAAGGCGCCCGCCACCTACACCTCGGTGCCCGCACCGGCGATGTCGTCGTCGGCCGCTCCGTCGAGCGCTCCCGGAAACGGCGGGGCCACCGGCGAGCAGCCGAACGTGAAGCGTGGCGCGGAGACCGGCGAGGCGGGCGTTGACGTGCTGGTCAACGTCTCCTACCAGGGCGGGAAGGTCACTCCGCCGGCCGGCGTCGTCGACGTCAAGGTCGGCAACAAGGTGAAGATCAAGGTGACCTCGGACAAGTCGCAGAACATCGACGTCGAGGGCCTGCCGGACAAGTCGGCCGACGTCTCCGCGAAGGAGCCCGAGGGCATCGACTGGACGGTCACGAAGCCGGGCGACACCAAGGTGACGCTGCGCGAGGCCGGTGCCCTTCTGGTGACGGTGCACGCTTCCTGAGACCAGTAAAAGAGGCGTGCACCCGGCGAAGGGTGCACGCCTCTTGTGCTGAGGATCAGCGACCGGCGGGGCTGACGTTGAGCATCATCCCGGCCAGCCCGCGCGCCCGGACCGACAGCTGCTTCGCCGCGTCCTTCAGCACCAGCGACGCCGGCGCGTCCGGTTCGGCCAGCACGATCGGCGTGCCCTCGTCGCCCTGTTCGCGCAGGCGCGGGTCCAGCGGGACCTGGCCCAGCAGCGGCACCGTGGAGCCGACCGACTTCGACAGCGAATCCGCCACCGTCTGGCCGCCGCCCGCGCCGAAGACCTCGATGCG
Organism: Amycolatopsis sp. WGS_07; assembly: GCF_045278895.1. NCBI lineage: Bacteria > Bacillati > Actinomycetota > Actinomycetes > Pseudonocardiales > Pseudonocardiaceae > Amycolatopsis > Amycolatopsis sp. WGS_07. The sequence goes on from NZ_CP136053.1 coordinate 3,962,475, forward strand.
CTCGCCGGTCGGCGTCTCCAGCCACGACATGTTCTCGATGACGCCCGCCACGCGCTGCCGCGTCTGCATCGCGATCGCGCCCGCGCGCTCGGCCACCTCGGCGGCGGCCTGCTGCGGCGTGGTCACCACGAGGATTTCCGCGTTCGGGATCAGCTGTGCCACCGAAATCGCGATGTCGCCGGTGCCCGGCGGCAGGTCCAGCAGCAGGATGTCCAGGTCGCCCCAGAACACGTCGGCGAGGAATTGCTGGAGCGCGCGGTGCAGCATCGGGCCGCGCCACACCACCGGGGTGTTGCCCGGGGTGAACATGCCGATCGAGATGACCTTCACGCCGTGCGCCTGCGGCGGCATGATCATCGTGTCGACCTTGGTCGGCTTCTCGCGCGCGCCCAGCATGCGCGGCACCGAGTGGCCGTAGATGTCCGCGTCCACCACGCCGACCGACAGCCCGCGCTCGGCCATCGCCACGGCCAGGTTCACCGTCACCGACGATTTGCCCACGCCGCCCTTGCCGGACGCGACGCAGTAGACCCGCGTCATCGAACCCGGCTGCGCGAACGGGATCACCGGCTCCGCCGCGTCGCCGCGCAGCGATTTGCGCAGCTCAGTGCGCTGCTCGTCGCTCATCACGTCCAGCTCGACCCGCACGTCGGCGACGCCGGGGAGCTTCGAGACGGCCTTCTTCGTGTCCGCGGTGAGCGTCGCCTTCAGCGGACAGCCCGCGACCGTGAGGTAAATCCCGACGTCGACCACCCCGTCGTCGCCGACCGCCACGTCCTTGACCATGCCGAGGTCGGTGATCGGTTTTTTGATTTCCGGGTCGTACACGTCCTTCAGCGCGGTGCGGACGTCGTCGACGCTGGGGAGCTGCTGTGTACCAGTCACGCTTCCATCGTACGTACTGCCCGGTTCAGCCTTGCTTCGCCTTGCGTGGCTTGGAGTCCAGGTCAAGATCATCGCGCAGCCGGTCGAGTTCGCTGCGCAGGTAGTCGCGGGTCGCGACCTCGCCGATCGCCAGCCGCAGCGCCGCCAGTTCGCGGGCGAGGTACTCGGTGTCCGCCTTGGTCTGGGCGGCGCGCGTGCGGTCCTCCTCCAGCGACACCCGGTCCCGGTCGTCCTGCCGGTTCTGCGCGAGCAGGATCAGCGGCGCGGCGTACGCGGCCTGCGTCGAGAAGGCCAGGTTGAGCAGGATGAACGGGTACGGGTCCCAGCGCAGCGACACCGCGGCCAGGTTCAGCACGATCCAGACGACCACGATGAGCGTCTGCCAGAACAGGTACTTCCCGGTGCCGAGGAACCGCGCGATCCGTTCGGTGAACCGGCCGAAGGTGTCCGGGTCGATGTTCAGCCGCAGGCGGGCCTGGCCGCGCGGCTGGTCGAGCCTGCGGCCGGTCCTGAGTTCAGCCACGTTCGGCCTCCTGGAGATCGGCGCCGTCGGTCACGTCGTGCAGTCCGGTTTCGCGCCAGTCGTCGGGCAGCAGATGGTCGAGCACGTCGTCGACGGTGACGGCGCCGAGCAGGTGGTCCTCGGCGTCGACGACCGGGCCGCAGGCCAGGTTGTACGCCGCGAAATACCGGGTGACCTCGGCGAGCGTCGCCTCCGGGCGCAGTGCGGTGAGGTCGGTGTCCACGGCGCTGGCCACCAGTTCGGCGGGCGGTTCGCGCAGCAGCCGCTGGAAGTGCACGACGCCGACGAACCGGCCGGTCGGCGTTTCGGTCGGCGGGCGGCACACGAACACCATGCTGGCGAGCGCGGCCGGGAGTTCGGCGTTGCGGATGTGCGCCAGTGCCTCGGCGATCGTCGCGTCCGGCGTCAGCACCACCGGTTCCGGCGTCATCAGGCCGCCCGCGGTGTCCGACGAGTACGCCAGCAGCCGTTTGACCGGCGCGGATTCCTCCGGCTCCATCAGTTCCAGCAGCCTGCTCTGCTCGGCGGGCGCGAGTTCGGCGAGCAGGTCGGCCGCGTCGTCCGGGTTCATCGCCTCGAGGATGTCCGCGGCGCGTTCCTCGGCGAGGTAGGCCAGCAGTTCCTTCTGGTCGTCCTCGGGCAGTTCCTCGATGACGTCCGCGAGCCGCTCGTCGTCCATCGCGTCGGCGACCTCGTGCCTGCGCTTGATCGGCAGGTCGCGCAGGGTCGCGGCGACGTCGACCGCGCGCATCGTGTCGAACAGCATCAGCAGCTGGCCCGCGCCTTGCGGCTGCCCCGCGAGGTCGGTGAGCCCGAGCCCGGCGACCTCGTTCCACGGCAGCACCTGCATCGCGGTGCGCCGCCTGCCCAGCGCCAGCCGGGTCGACCGCTCGCGGACGGCGAGCTTCGCCAGCACCCAGTCCCGGGTGCGGGTCGGCTCCATCGCCGCGTCGACCACGGTCACCCGGGTTTCCGCGCCGGTGAGCGTGGCGTGCGCGTCGAGGAGCTGACCGCACACCAGCACCTCGTTGGGCCGCTGGTGGAAATGCCGCATGTTGACCGAGCCCGTGGCCAGCGTCACGGCGTTCGGTTCGATCGAGGTGACCCGCAGCATGGGCACGAACACCCGGCGCCGGGTCGCCAGCTCCACGACCATGCCGAGGATCCGCGGCGGCTGCTGGTCGAGCCGCAGCCCGGCGACGACGTCGCGGACCTTGCCGATCGATTCCCCGTCGGGCCCGAACACCGGCAGACCCGCGAGCTGAGCCGCGTAAACCCGGTTTGTGCCTGCCATGCCGCCGACACTATCGGCTGGCGCCCGAGCCCGCTCGGACCGCGACTCGGCGAATTCTCAGCTGCCGAGCGCCCATCGGGTGAGCGCGGGCAGTTCGTCGGCGGACGGGCCGTCGTCCTCCTCGCCCAATCCGCCGAAATCGATCAGGTCCTGTGCGTGCCACAGCCGGTTCTGCACCGCGCGGACGAGCGTCCACGCCTTGGCGCGGTCGCGGTCCAGCCCGCTCGCGGCGAGCTTCGAGTCCAGTGTGGATTCACTGAACCGGTTCCACAGCAACGAAAGCGCGCCGTATTCGAGGTCGCCTGCGAGCGGCTTCGGGTCGATCACCAGCCACGGTTCGCGCGTGCCGGAGAGCACGTTCTCGTAGTGCAGGTCCTCGTTCACCAGCGCGTTTCCGGCTTCCGGGCCGAGGTCGCGGCACACCTCCAGCGCCGCGTCCAGTTCGCGGCGGGGGAGCGGTTCGTTCAGCTCCCGCCACGATTTGGGCAACTCCTCGAGCAGTTCCTCCGCGACGCCGGACAGCGTGCGGGTGAGCCCTTCCGGCGCGGGGACCGCGAGCCGCCGGGCGAGTTCGCTCATGATCTCGACAGCGGGCAGCAGCGGTTCGCCGTCCAGCGTCCGGCTGTCGTCGAGGCGTTCCAGCAGCATCGCGCCGTCCTCGGGCGCGGACTCGTGCAGCAGCACCGATCCCCGACCGGCCCATGTGGACAGTGCGAGCGGCTCGTCGCGCGATTCGTCTTCCACCCAGCCGAGTTTCAGCACCACGCGGGAGCCGTCCGCGCGCCGGGCGGGCTGGACCACCCCGACGTAGCCGTGCCGGGGGCTGTCCTCGAACTCCAGCCCCCACTTCCGGGCGTACCGCTCGGCGAGCGCGGGCAGCGACGCGAGCCACGGGACGGCTTCCGGACCCAGCACCTTCGGGGCGCGTTCGGCGAAGAAAGGCGGGATTACCAAAACGGTCACAACACCCATCCTGGTCGGCCGCGCAAGCCGTTTCCGAGGCTGTTCCGCGCGCGTACAGTGGATGAGATCAGGGTTTGGCGAACCCGGGAGCTGCCATGATCGTCGAGATTGTCAGCGCGGTGGTCGTCGTGGGCGGGGTGTGGCTCGGCTCAGCGGTGCGCGTGGTCAAACAGTACGAACGCGGGCTGGTGTTCCGCTTCGGCCGGGTGCGGCCCGAGGTCCGCGATCCGGGGCTCGCGCTGCTGCTGCCCATCGCCGACCGCATGCAGAAGGTGAACATGCAGGTCGTGACGCTGCCGATTCCCGCGCAGGACGGCATCACCCGGGACAACGTCACGGTCCGGGTGGACGCGGTCGTGTACTTCAAGGTGGTCGACCCGGTGCTGGCCGCGGTCCACGTCCAGGACTACCGCTCGGCGATCGGCCAGGTCGCGCAGACGTCGCTGCGGTCCATCATCGGCAAGAGCGACCTGGACGACCTGCTGTCGAACCGCGAACGGCTCAACGAGGGCCTCGAGCTGATGATCGACAGCCCGGCGCTGGGCTGGGGCATCCACATCGACCGGGTGGAGATCAAGGACGTCGCGCTGCCGGAGTCGATGAAACGGTCGATGTCGCGCCAGGCCGAGGCCGAACGCGAACGCCGCGCCAGGGTCATCTCCGCGGACGGCGAACTGCAGGCCTCGCACAAACTGGCCCAGGCCGCCGCGACGATGGCGGACACCCCGGCCGCGCTGCAGCTTCGGCTGCTGGAGACGGTGGTCCAGGTGTCGGCGGAGAAGAACTCGACGCTGGTGCTGCCGTTCCCGGTGGAGCTGCTGCGTTTCCTGGACGCGCGGACCGACCCGGCGGCGAAACCGGCCGCGGAGAAGCCGCCGGAGCCGCGGGCGCCCGCCGAGTCGTCCCCGGAGGGGCCTGGAAACGGCCAGGTCGCTTCGGCGGAGGCGGGCGACGTGCCGGATCAGCGCTCCAGGTAGCCGTTCAGGCCGAGGACCAGCATCGTCACGAGGAAACCGACCCACAAGGCGAGCGCGACGTAGCCGAGCACCACGGCCGACAGCGCCATGGTGCGTCCGCCCGCTTCGTTGCGGTTGGCCTTGGCCAGCGCGACGTGCCCCATCGCGATGCCAGCGACCGAAAGAACGCAGGTCACCAGCCCGAGCACGGAGCACACCAGCGCGCCGGTCGCGAGCCCGGTGTCGGAGGTGTTCGAGTACGGCCGGTAGCCCGCGCCGTACGGCGGCGGAGCCGGAAAGCCCTGGTAGGCGGGCGGCGGCGCGAACGGATCCGGTTGCGCCGCAACGGGATACGGTGCCGGGGCGGGAGCCGGTTGCTCGCCGGGCAGCTGCGCGACCGGGCCGGGGTCGGGCGCGATCCAGCCCGGCGGCGGGACCGGCGAGGCATCCTCCGAAGTGGACGTGACGGCGTCCGCCGGGGCCTCGTACGGCGCGGGCTCGGCGGTGGCCGGCGGCTCGTACGGAGCGGGGTCCGCGGTCGGCGGCGGTTCGTAGGACGCCGGTTCGCGGTCGGACGGAGTGGTCATCGGGGCTCCCTCGGGATGCCGGGTACGAAGGCCGACGCTACCGGGTCCGGCGGCGGCATCAGCCGAAAACTCCGGACTGGACCAGCGCGTGCACGATCAGCGGGATGGCGATGCCCCAGACGACGAGCGCGGCGTAGCCGATCACGAACCCGGCGAGCGCCAGCGCGCCGCCGGTGCCGCGGCCGTGGCGGGCCCGGTAGAACGCGATGTGCCCCATCACGATCCCCGCGATGGCCATCGGCGCGCACAGCACGAATCCGGCGATCGAGCACACCAGCGAGCCGACCGCGAGCCCCGCGCCGGGCGGCGGGCCCTGCGGCGGATAAGGCTGATGCTCGTACGACGGGTGTTCGTAGCCGTCCCGGCCCGCGGGCTCGTCCCGGTCGTCGCTGGCCTCGCTCATCGGGATCCTTCTCGCGGTTTCGGGTGGATCAGCACCTTATCCGCACCTTAACGGGGAAACCGCGGCCCGGCGTGAGCACCCTCATAGCCGCTCGGGCGGGAACCAGTCATACTCCCCGGTAACCCCAGCGCCGGGAGCCGGCGTCGCTCGCCGAAGGGAGCCCAGTGATGGCCCGTCTCGCCCGGACCGCCGGCCTGACCGATGTGCAGCAGGAGATTCTGTCCACGGTGCGGTCGTTCGTGGACAAGGAGATCATCCCGCACGCGCAGGCTCTGGAGCACGCGGACGAGTATCCGGCGGAGATCGTCGAGGGCATGAAGGAGATGGGCCTGTTCGGGCTCACCATCCCGGAGGAGTACGGCGGCCTCGGCGAATCGCTGCTGACGTATGCGCTGGTGGTGGAGGAGATCGCGCGCGGCTGGATGAGCGTGTCCGGCGTGATCAACACGCACTTCATCGTGGCGCACATGATCAAGCAGCACGGGACGCCGGAGCAGAAGCAGCATTTCCTGCCGCGGATGGCGACCGGCGAGGTGCGGGGCAGCTTCTCTATGTCCGAGCCTGACCTTGGCTCCGACGTAGCCGCGATCAAGACCCGCGCCAAGCGCGAGGGCGACGATTATGTGATCGACGGCGCGAAGATGTGGCTGACCAACGGCGGCTCCTCCAACCTGATCGCCCTGTTGGTCAAGACGGACGAGGGCGCGGAGAAGGCGCACCAGAACCTGACGACGTTCCTGGTGGAGAAGCCGTCCGGGTTCGGCGAGGTCCTTCCGGGGCTCACCATCCCGGGCAAGATCGACAAAATGGGCTACAAGGGAGTGGACACCACCGAGGCGGTGTTCGACGGCTTCCGGATCGGTGCGGACAAGGTGCTGGGCGCCGCGCCGGGCAAGGGTTTCTCGTTCATGATGGACGGGGTCGAGGTCGGCCGGGTGAACGTGGCCGCGCGGGCGTGCGGGATCGCGATCCGGGCGTTCGAGCTGGCGGTGGCGTACGCGCAGCAGCGGTCGACGTTCGGGAAGCAGATCGCGCAGCACCAGGCGATCGCGTTCAAGCTCGCGGAGATGGCGACCAAGGTCGAGGCCGCGCATCTGATGATGGTGAACGCGGCGCGGTTGAAGGATTCCGGTGCGCGCAACGACGTCGAGGCCGGGATGGCGAAGCTGATCGCGAGCGAGTACTGCGCCGAGGTGACGCAGGAGGCGTTCCGGATCCACGGCGGCTACGGCTACTCGAAGGAATACGAGATCGAGCGCTTGATGCGCGAGGCCCCGTTCCTGCTGATCGGCGAGGGCACCAGCGAAATCCAGAAAACCATCATCAGCCGGGGCCTCCTGCGGGACTACAAAGCCTGACCCTTCGCTCGCCGGAGTTCGCGCGCTCCGCCGGTTCTTGACAAGATGGAACCCTCGGATCGGACGAGTGCGCAGGTGATGATGGTGAGCAGTCCCTTTGGTGGCGGCCAGGGCGCGGCCGGGCTGCCTCGGCTCCCGACGCCGCCCACCGGCTGGCCGATCGGGTCGTATTCGACCTACGGCGAGGCGCAGCAGGCGGTCGATTTCCTGGCCGAAAGCGAGTTCGCGGTCACCGACGTCACGATCGTGGGCGTCGACCTGATGCTGGTCGAACGGGTCATCGGACGGCTGTCCTGGGGCCGGGTGCTCGCCGCGGGCGCGATGTCCGGCGCGTGGTTCGGCCTGTTCGCCGGTCTGTTGCTGGGCATGTTCGTCAACCAGGGCGGCTTCACGCTGCAGCTGCTGACCGGGCTGGTGCTGGGCGTGCTGTCCGGGCTGGCGTTCTCGGCGATCGGCTACCGGACCTCGCGCGGACGCCGCGATTTCTCCTCGGCGAGCCAGCTCGTCGCCGGCCGCTACGACGTGCTGTGCCAGCCCCGCAGCGCGGAGCAGGGGCGGGAGCTGCTCGCGAAGCTGGCGTTGCGCCCGCCGCCCGCTACTGCCTGAGCCCACCTCCGCGGCCTGCTCTGCCAGGTGCCTGTCCACTTCCGGCCGCCGCCCCGCCCTGCTCCTCCCGCCACCGCATAAGTACCCACGGGACTAATTCACCCGTCTTTCCGATGGTTCGCGCGCACCTGGCTGAATCGTTACCGACCCTGCTTGCGGCGGGTGATCGCCGGGCATAGGTTGACCGACACCGGTTGGCCGGTCGTGTCCTCCAGCGCGGCCTGCCGGCAACTGGCACGTCGGGGTGCTGGCTCGGGTCCGCCTCGTCGCGGCGTGCTGTCTGGGGGCGGCGCCGGACGGTGCCGTGTGCACATGGCGAGGAGGCTTGAATGGGGAAGAAACGGCCCAGCGGCAAGAAACGAGGGCCTACCCGCGCGGCGGCGCTGCTCGCCGCGGGCTTGGTGACGAGCGGTCTCGCGGCGGGCTGCGGAACGGCTTCCGGGATGACGATCAACGTCTACTACTCCCCGGAGGACCATTTCCAGACGGTCGTCGACAACTGCAACAAGGCCGCCGCCGGGCGGTACCGGATCGTCTACAACAAGCTGCAGCGCGGTTCGGACGACCAGCGGATCCAGATGGCTCGCCGGCTCGCCGCGGGCGACACGTCGATGGACGTGCTCGGGCTCGACGTCACCTGGGTTTCGGAGTTCGCCGAGGCGGGCTGGGTGGACGAGTGGACCGGGCAGCACAAGGCGGCCGCGTCCGAGGGCGTGCTGAAGGGCCCGCTGGAAACCGCGACGTACCAAGGGAAACTCTTCGCCGCGCCGAAGAACACCAATGTGCAGCTGCTCTGGTACGACGACCGCATCACCCCGACCCCGCCGAAGACGTGGGACGAGATGATGCGGATGTCGCAGCAGCTCAAGAGCGAGCGCAAACCGCATTCCGTGGTATTCACCGGCGCGCAGTACGAAGGCCTGGTGGTCATCTACAACACGCTGGTCGAATCGCTCGGCGGGCACATTCTGTCCGACGACGGGAAATCCGTGGTGATGGACCAGGGCGCGGTGCAGGCGCTCGAACTGCTGAAGAAGATCACGTCGTCGGGGATCACCGATCCGTCGCTGACGAACCAGAAGGAGGACGACGTCCGGCAGACGTTCCAGCGCGGGGACGCCGCGTTCGAGCTGAACTGGCCGTTCGTTTACGCCTCCTATGGTGAGGAGAAGCCGAAGGACCTGCCGCATTTCAAGTGGGCGGTGTACCCGCAGGCGAAGGAGGGCATTCCGTCGAAGAGCACGATCGGCGGGTTCGACCTGGCGGTGAGCAGTTTCTCGCAGCATAAGCCCGAGGCCTACGAAGCGGCGTTGTGCTTGCGCAGCAAGGAAAACCAGAAGGTCTCCGCGATCAACGACGGGGTGCCGCCGACGATCGAATCGGTGTACCACGACGACACTCCGCTGGACCCAGCGAAGCCGGTCTCGGCGGACAACCCGAACATGGCCGAAAAGTACCCGATGCGGGACGCTATTCTGGCGGCGCTGAAAACCGCCGCCGTCCGGCCGCTCACCCCGGTGTACCAGAATCTGTCCACGGTGATGTCGAAAATCCTTTCCCCGCCGTCGGCGATCGATCCGCAGACGACCGCGCAGAAAATGCGGGAACAGCTCGATGACGCGCTCCAGTCGAAGGGAGTGATCCCGTGACCGTCCAGGATCCCGCCGCGAAAACGCACGAAGCGGCGCATCGGAAGGAAAAGCCCGCGCTTTCCGAGGGCAAGAAGGCGGAACGGCGGCTCGGGCTGTGGCTGTGCGCGCCCGCGTTCCTCGTGATGATCGCGGTGACCGGATACCCGATCGTCTATTCGGTCTGGCTTTCGCTGCAGCGTTACGACCTGCGGTTCCCGGCGAAGCACGAGTTCATCGGATTCGACAACTACGCCGCGGTGCTCACGAATTCCTACTGGTGGACCGCGTTCGGCACCACCATGTTCCTCACCGTCGTTTCGGTGGCGATCGAATTCGTGCTGGGCATGGGCCTCGCGCTGATCATGCACCGCACGCTCGTCGGCCGCGGGCTGGTGCGCACCGTCGCGCTGATCCCGTACGGCATCGTCACCGTGGTGGCCGCGTTCTCGTGGTATTTCGCGTGGACGCCCAAAACCGGGTACCTCGCGAACGCGCTGGGCGAGGGCGTCGCGCCGCTGACGGACCAGTGGCCGTCGCTGTTCATCATCATCCTCGCCGAGGTGTGGAAGACGACGCCGTTCATGGCGCTGCTGCTGATGGCCGGGCTGGCGCTGGTGCCGGACGATCTGCTGAAGGCCGCGGCGATGGACGGCGCGACCGCGTGGCAGCGGTTCACCAAGGTGATGCTGCCGGTGATGAAACCGGCGATTCTCGTCGCGCTGCTGTTCCGCACGCTCGACGCGTTCCGCATTTTCGACAATATCTACGTGCTCACCGGCGGCGCGCAGGACACCGGATCGGTGTCCATGCAGACCTACGACAACCTGGTCAAGGGGCTCAACCTCGGGATCGGCTCCACCATGGCGGTGCTGATCTTCATCACGGTGGCGATCATCGCGTTCCTCTTCATCAAGGTGTTCGGCACCGCCGCGCCCGGCACGGACGACGGGGGAAGCGCTGATGGCTATCGGAGGTGCGGCCACCACCGGCCGCAAGGTCGGCTGGGGCCTGCTGGACATCCTGGTGCTGGTGTTCGCGATCGTCCCGGTGCTGTGGGTGCTTTCGCTGTCGTTCAAGACGAAAGCGACGCTCACCGACGGCAATTTCATCCCGGTGGAATGGACGCTCAAGAACTACGCGGACATCTTCCAGACCACGGAGTTCCTGCACGCGCTGGTGAACTCGATCGGCATCGCGGTGATCTCCACGGTCATCGCGGTGGTGCTGGGCACGATGGCGGCGTACGCGATCGCGCGGCTGGATTTCCCCGGAAAGCAATTGCTGGTGGGGCTTTCCCTGCTGATCGCGATGTTCCCGCAGGTATCGCTGGTCACCCCGCTGTTCAACATCGAACGCGGGCTCGGCCTTTTCGACACCTGGCCGGGGCTGATCCTGCCCTACATCACGTTCGCGCTGCCGCTGTCGATCTACACGCTGTCCGCGTTCTTCCGGGAAATCCCGTGGGAACTGGAAAAGGCGGCGAAAATGGACGGCGCGACGCCGGCGCAGGCATTCCGGAAGGTGATCGCGCCGCTGGCCGCGCCGGGCGTGTTCACCACCGCGATCCTGGTGTTCATCCTCTGCTGGAACGACTTCCTGTTCGCCATCTCGCTGACGTCCACCGAGTCGTCGCGCACGGTGCCGGCCGCGTTGTCGTTCTTCACCGGGTCCTCGCAGTTCGAGGACCCGACCGGCCAGGTGTGCGCGGCTGCGGTCGTGATCACCGTGCCGATCATCCTGTTCGTGTTGTTTTTCCAGCGTCGCATCGTGGCGGGGCTGACGTCCGGTGCGGTGAAGGGCTGACCGATGGCTGAAATCGTTCTCGACAAGGTTTCCAAGCGCTATCCCGACGGCGCGCTCGCGGTGTCCGAAGTGGACATCACGATCGCCGACGGCGAGTTCATCATCCTGGTCGGCCCGTCCGGCTGCGGGAAGTCGACCACGCTCAACATGGTCGCCGGGCTGGAGGACATCTCCTCCGGCGAACTGCGCATCGACGGCAAGCGGGTCAACGAGAAAGCGCCGAAGGACCGGGACATCGCGATGGTGTTCCAGTCGTACGCGCTGTACCCGCACATGAGCGTGCGGGAGAACATGGCGTTCCCGCTTCGGCTGGCCAAAGTGGACGACAAGATCGTCCGGTCCAAAGTGGAGGAAGCGGCGAAGATCCTCGACCTGACCCAGCATCTCGACCGCAAACCGGCCAACCTGTCCGGCGGGCAGCGGCAGCGGGTGGCGATGGGCCGGGCGATCGTGCGCAACCCCAAGGCGTTCCTGATGGACGAGCCGCTGTCCAACCTGGACGCCAAACTGCGCGGTCAGATGCGTACGTCGGTGTCGAAAATCCAGAAGCAGCTCGGCACGACCACGCTGTACGTCACGCACGACCAGACCGAGGCGATGACCCTCGGCGACCGGGTCGTCGTGCTGCGGGCCGGGTACGTCCAGCAGATCGGTTCGCCGCAGTTCCTTTACGACAACCCGGCGAACCTGTTCGTGGCGGGATTCATCGGCTCGCCGTCGATGAACTTCGTCCCCGCGACGCTGGAAAACGGCGAGCTGCGCAGTTCGCTCGGCACCACGCCGCTCACCGACCGGATCCGCCGGATGGCCGAAGCGGCGAACGCCCCGCGCGAGGTGATCATGGGCATCCGCCCGGAACACTTCGAGGACGCCGCCCTCGTCGAATCGGGCCGGGAGGGCGCGACCTTCACCGCGCACGTGGACGTGCTGGAATCGATGGGCTCGGAGAAGTTCGCGCACTTCACCGTGGACGGCGAAACCGCGACCTCGGCCGAACTGGCGGAACTGGCCGCCGACAGCGGTTCGGCCGACGTCCCCGGCGCGGAATCGCTGATCGTGGCCCGGCTGTCGGCCGAATCGGCGGCCGCGGAGAACCAGGACCTGCGGATCTGGTTCGACGCGGACAAGGTGAAACTCTTCGACCCGTCCGACGGCCGAAACCTCACCTACGCCGACTGACGGTCCGTGAAGGACTCCTTGAAGGAATCTGATTCCCTCAAGGAGTCCTTCACGGACGCTCAGGGGATCTTCGAGAAAATCGTCGCAGCAGCGGTGCGGGCAGCGGGACAAGCCGCGTCCCCGCCCGCGCCGCTGGTGTCGACCACGCTCACGGTCGCTTGCTCAGCGCGTCCCGGCGTCGCCGGTGAGGGCTGTACCGTCCGGGCCCGGCAGAACGCGCCGTCGGCAGCCACCCGGGCAGTCCGGTTGCCGAGCGTTTCCGACGGCCCGGCCGGAGCCTGCCGCACCACCGCGAACTCCAGGCTCACCTTGTCCTGAATGCAGGAATGCCCGGCGAACCCGGCCGTCGCGTCGCCGCCCGCCGTTCCGGACGCGCTGAGGATCGCGCAGGAATCCACCCGCCCCCACGACCGGTCCGGCAACTGCGGATGCCGCACCCGGTTCCCGGTCACCGCGGCGAGCACCCCGCCGACCACGTCGTCCGCCGCCGCGCACCGATCCGCCGCACTGCCGCGGTCGTCCCCGTCGGTGATCGAGACGGCCAGCCGGACCCCGTCGGCGAACGTGATCGCCCGCCCGCACGTCCGGTCCGACACAAACCCGCCCTGCTGCACGGAAACCCCGTCCGGCACCTTGCCCGGATAGTCGTAGGCCCGGACGTTGGGATCCCGATCCGCCGCGAGTGGCCCGATGGTGACCGTCCGCGGCCGCCCGGCCTGGACGAAGTCCGCCTGGCACGCGGTGAACGAGGAATCCGGCGCGTCGGCGGTGGTGTTCTTGAGCCGCGCCGGGTCGAGCAGACTGCAGTAATCGAGCGTGGCGAAGTCCCCGAGCGCGGCGATGGCAGTCAGGGGCACCGGCGCGGACTGCGCCGCCGGGGCAGGATCCGGCTCCGCGGCACATCCGGCACTCCCGGCGAGCAACACCGAACAGCCGACCGCGAAGACTCCGAGTGGGTTACGCACGGGGTGCAGTATCACCGTGAGTGGCGAAAAATCCAGCCCCCGTCGGGAAATCCCACACTTCGCTGAGTCATCACCGCTGGTGGGGGAGGTCCGGACGGTTTCGGCAGGGGAGCCGCACGGTCGGGTCGGGTGGTGGCGCATCGGCCGATGCGCTTCGGCATCGCCCGCGGTCGAGTCGCGTTACTGTTCGTGCGAGGGGGATGACGAGCTTCGGCGGCGGCCACCTTCGGCCAGCCGGAGGCGTCGCGGTCGAGCCGTGTGGAGGCAGCCTTTAGCCAAGGCACCATCGTCGCGCCCGACCGGCACCGATCACCCGTGGCCGAGCCGCGTTCCCGCCCCACGAACGCGATGGCAAGCTTCCTCAGTGCCAGAACGACCCTCCACCAGCACCCAGCCGACTCACGTCAAGGTCGTCTTCGACCTGCCTTCCGACGGCGAGGACTGGCCGCCAGCCAGCCGCGAAGGGCTGTGGGCGGTGCCCCTCGACCGTCCGGGCCACGTGCGGCTCGACAACATCCCGTGGTTCGTCCGCGACGCGGCCGAGGGTGACGTCTTCCGGGTCGAGCCGGACGAGGACGGCGTGCTGCGGCCGGTCGAACGAGTCGAGTGGTCCGGGAACTGCACCATCCGGTTGATCGTCTGGCCGGACGGTCCGTTCGCCGGCGACCTGGGCCGGGTGCTCGACCGCTTCGCCCCGTTCGGCTTCGAGGGCGAGCGGTTCGACCAATTCGGCCTGGTCGGGTTCACCGTCCCGCCGGAAGCGAACCTGGCCGAGGCGAAGCGCGTGCTCGACGCGGGGCACGCGGACGGTTCGTGGGCCTACGAGGAGGGCTGCGTCAGCCAGGAGTGGCAGTCCGCCGGGTAAGGCGCGCTGACCTGCGAGTTCCCGCCGATACCCCGACCCGCGCGTAGGGGTGGGCCCCATCCCCTTAGGGGTCCGGATCGTCCCGCGGAGCGATGTATCCCCGCCCCGGACGTGGTGCTATGGAGACACGAACCCGAATGGGAGGGGATCACGATGACCGCACCTGTCACCCACCGGCTGAGCCGGCCGCGTGAGGGGCGCATGATCGGCGGCGTCTGCGCCGGGCTCGCCCGTCGCTTCGGGACCACACCGGGCAAGATCCGGGTGCTCGCGCTGCTGTCGTGCCTGCTGCCGGGGCCGCAGTTCGTCGCGTACCTGATCCTGTGGGCCATCATCCCCAGCGACTGAGCAGGCGAAACGAGGGCCCTCTCCCGTCACCGGACGGGAGGGGGCTCACGTCCGCTCGGCGGAAAACCGTTCCCAGGCCGACTGCCGGGTCACCCCGAGCGCCTCGCCGATCCGCGCCCACGCCACCCCGCGCGTGCGCAGCAGATCCACCTGCTCCTGAATCCGCGCGTCCGTCTGCGCGCTGACCTTCGCCATCCGCGGGATGCTCTCCAGGATCTCCTCGTCCGATTTCCGCTCCCACAGCGTCACTTCGGGCGTCCCCGGCTCGTGTTTCCCGGCCAGGATCTGTTCGCACAATCCGACGCAGCCGTCGCAGATGTAGACCCCCGCGCCGGCGATCAGCTTGGCCACCTCGTCGGCCGGTTTGAGACAGAACGAGCAGTACGAAGTCATCGCTACCTCCCAGTGTCAGGGCAAGCCTGACACGTCAGGTGGCTCCTGACAAGTCACTGCTGGGCGCGCAGCGCTTCGATGACCTCCTCGTCCCAGCGGTGCGTCCGGATCAGCCGGTACCGCTCGCACGCGACCCACAGGTACGCCTCGGCCTCGGTGCGGTCGCCGATCAGGTCCGCCTGTCGCAGCATCGCCACCACCGGGGTGAATTCCTCGTCGAACCAGCGCTGCGCGACGGTCGCGCGGTCGGTGAACCGGCCTTCGTCCTGCATGAGCCGGAATCCCCATGCTTCGACGTGCTCGCCGAGTTGCGCGTAATTCCACGGATCCGTTACCAGCACCGAAGCGCGAGCGTGCCCGGACAGCGGGACTCGTTCCAGGAACAGCCTCCGGTAGTCCTTCACGATCAGGTCGCCGCGATACCGGATGCCGCTCGGGTTCAGCTTCGTGCGCACGACCGTCACCGAAGCTTCTATTGTGGACAGTCCCTGTGCGAGCGCGACCGAAACCCGGTGGTGGCCATCGATGATGAAGTGCAGTTCGCCGACCCGGTACACCTCGATCGGCGGGATCGCTTCGCCGCGGCGGGCGGCCAGCGCGAGCCGTTCCCAGCGTTGCCGGACCCGGGCGGAGGTGGGGCGGAACCGGCGGTCGAAATCGCGGCTGCGGTCGACGGTGCCGACGATCGAGTCCAAAGTGATCACTCGCGTCCCGATCCGCGCCTCGCTGACGTAACCGAGTGCCTGCACCACCTCGTGGAACGGCAGCATGATGTTGACGTCGTCGGGTTCCCGGCGCAGCCACGTGGAAAGCCGGGACAGCACCTGCCGCCGCCGGGCTCGCAGGAAGTCGTTTTCGGCGTCGGCGCGCGGGAAACCGGTCGGTCGGGTCATCGCGGGAACTCCATCACCTGATAGCCCACCACATTGCGGATCCGGGTGCGGCCGGCCACGCGGTCGGGCACCGATTCGCCGTGCGGATGGATGTGTCCGTGCAACAGCCAGTGCGGTCGCAGCGTTTCGATGGTGCGGTGCAGACAGGTGAAACCTTGGTGCGGCGGGTCTTCGCGGTCGCCGAGATGCCGCGGCGGCGAATGCGTCAGCAGGATGTCGATTCCGTTGCCGTCACGCCATTTCCGCCATCGGGAACGACGCTCCAGCCGCCGGGCCCGGCGCGCCTGCTGCCGCTGGGTCCACTGATTCGGGCCGTCGCGGTAGCGGATCGAGCCGCCGAGCCCGGCGATGCGGAGCCCGGCGACGTCGACGACGCGGCCGTCGGCGTTGATGCCGCCGGCGGGTCCGGGCCATTCGGTCGGGAAACCGTCCTTCATGGACAGTCCGCCGTAGCGGGTGTACCCGCTCAGATCCGGATCGTGGTTGCCCGGAACGAACACGCACGGCACGTCGAGCATGCCGGCGAGGTATTCGAGATACGCGAACGGCAGATCGCCGGCGGCGACGACGAGGTCGACCCGCAGCGAGCGGACCGCCGGGGTCCACAGCCGCTCGTCGGCCTCGTCGGCCACCACCAGCGCTTTCGGCATGCGCCAAGGTTACGGCGCACGCGGCGTCACTTCATGCCGTGCGCGAACCCGGGGTTGAGCGCGATCGTCGCGACGATGCCGACGATCCACATGAGGCAAAGGGCAAGGGCCCAGAACTTGAGGTTGGACAGCAACCGGGACATGACGAGACAAACCTCCTGCAACCGGGGGAAGAAAAGGGGACCGCGAGGGGCGGCTACAACCAGCCGTTCTTCCGGAATATTCGGTACAGCAGCAGACAGATCGCGAGAATGATCGAGACCACGATCGGATAGCCGAACTGCCAATGCAGTTCGGGCATGTAGTCGAAGTTCATGCCGTAGATGCCCGCGACCATCGTGGGCACCGTGATGATCGCCGCCCACGCGGTGATCTTGCGCATGTCGGTGTTCTGCTGCAGCGAGATCTTCGCGACCGTCGCGTCGACCAGGGTGCTGAGCAGTTCGTCGAACGCCGCCACGCGTTCGGACACGGTGGCGAGGTGGTCGGCGACGTCGCGGAAATACGACCGGACCTCGTCCGGCACCAGCCGCGTGTAGCCCTCGGCGAGCCGCGACACCGGCGTGGCGAGCGGGACCACCGCGCGGCGCAGTTCGAGCACTTCCCGCTTCATCAGGTAGATCTGCTCGGCGCTCACCGACGAGCGCGGCGCGAAGACCTGCGCCTCGATCTCGTCGATGTCCGCCTCGATCCGGCTGGTGACCTCCAGGTAGTGGTCGACCACGTGGTCGGAGATCGCGTGCACGACCGCCGCCGCGCCGAGGGAGAGCCGTTCCGGGTCGTCGTCGAGGTCACGGCGCAGCCGGGCGAGGCCGGAGTGGTTGCCGTGCCGCACGGTGATGACGAAATCGCGGCCGAGGAACACCATCAGTTCGCCGGTTTCCACGATCTCGTTGGCCGTAGTGGGCGACTGGTGCTCGACGTACCGGACGGTCTTCAGCACCAGGAACAGCGTGTCGTCGTAGCGCTCCAGCTTCGGCCGCTGATGCGCCTCCAGCGCGTCCTCGACCGCTAGTTCGTGCAGGCCGAACGTGTCCGCGATGCCCTGGATCTGGTCGGAATCGGGCTCGTGCAAGCCGATCCAGACGAACCCGGCGTGCCGCTTGCGCACCTCGCGGATCGCTTCCGCGTGCGTCCAGCGCCCCGGCAGCCGTTTGCCGTCGACATACACCGCGCAATCGACGACATAGGCCGACAGCGGCACCGGGATCGGCCGTTCGAGATTGGCCTTGGCCCGGCTGTTGCCGCGGCCGCGAAGGCCGCCAAGCGAGGGAATGGCAGGCATGGTTTCTCCTGGGCAGACGTCGTGGAACACGAAGACGACGGCCAGGCGGACTGCGGGGTCCGTCCGGCGGCACCGTGAGTTCCCGGACGCGGGCCTACCAGGAGCGGAAAAGGCCGGCCGGCGGAGCGGGAACGCACGTACTACTAGGGAGCGGACTATCACCACTGCTCATGAGCGGTCCCTCACCTCCTTTCGGCCGGGGCACGCCAGGGCGTGCGAAGTGGCAGGGGTCGCGTTGACGCGCGATCACCGATGGTCGAGGGTACTCCTCACCACGGATACGTGTCGCACCTGGTTCGGCAGGTGTTACCCGGACAGGAGGCGCAAGCGTGCAATTCGGCCGGTATTACGAGGAGTTCGAGGTCGGCGCGGTCTACAAGCACTGGCCCGGCAAAACCGTCACCGAATACGACGACCATCTGTTCTGCCTGATCACGATGAACCACCACCCGCTCCACCTGGACGCGCACTACGCGGGCGAGACGACCGATTTCGGCAAGAACGTCGTGGTCGGCAACTACATCTACTCGCTGCTGCTCGGCATGTCGGTGCCGGACGTGTCCGGCAAGGCCATCGCGAACCTCGAGGTCGAATCCCTCAAGCACGTGAAGCCGACCTTCCACGGCGACACGATCTACGGCGAGACCGAGGTGCTCGACAAGACCCCGTCGAAGTCCAAGGACGACCGGGGAGTGGTGTACGTCGAGACGCGCGGGTACAAACAGGATGGCACGATCGTGTGCATCTTCCGGCGCAAAGTGATGGTGCCGAAGCGGTCCTACGGCGACACGCGCGGCGGGGAGCAGCCCGGCCGTCCGACGCCGCACGAGTGATCGATCCGCCGCGAAGAGGAGCACGGGTGGCCATCGCCCTGGAGAAGATCAAGCAGACGCTGCGCAGGTTCGCCGAGGTGGAGGCGCGTGGGGTTTCGCCGCTGTACGACCACCTCGCCACGCACGCGGCCGAGGATGACGACGTCGCCGCCCTCCTGGCCGACGCGCGCGGCGGCGAAGCGCGCGGCACCTTGCTGTTCGCTGCCGCGCACCGGCTGGTGCAGGCGGATCCGATTCATCCGCTGTCGCGGTACTACCCGTCGGTCGGCGGTTTCGACGGCGTCGACAGCGAGACCTGGCCGTTGTTCCGCTCGTTCCTGCTGGAGCGCGCGGACCAGGCCCGCGAGATCATCTCGACCCGCTACACGCAGACGAACGAGGTGCGGCGCGCCGCGCTGCTGTACCCGGCTGTCACGGCGGCGGCGAAGGAAGCGGGCGGCAAGATCGCGCTGCTTGAGGTCGGCTGTAGCGCGGGGCTGCTGCTGGGGCTCGACCGTTTCGGCTACCGCTACCAGTGCGACGGCGGCGAGCAGCTCGCCGCCGGCCCCGCCAAGGCCGCTGTCGGGCTGCACTGCGCGATCGACCTCGAGCCTGGTGCTCGCCTGCCCAAGGTGCCGAAGAAGCTCGCGATCGCCGCTCGAGCCGGGCTGGACCGGGCTCCGGTGGACCTCTCGGATGAGGACGAGCTGGCGTGGCTGGAGGCGTGCGTCTGGGCGGATCAGGTCGACCGGATCCGGCTGTTGCGGACCGCCGCCGCGGAACAGCGGAAGCACGCGCCCGAGCTGATCGCCGGGGATGCGGTGGACGATCTGGCTTCGGCGGCCGCGCGGTTGCCGGAGGAACTGCCGCTGGTGGTGCTGACCAGCCACGCGCTGGCGTATCTCGGCGACCGGCGGGCGGACTTCGTGGCCGAGCTGGCCCGGTTGTCCTCGGAACGGCCGGTGTGGTGGGTGAGCCAGGAGTTCTACCGAGGCGCGCTGGAGACGGTTCTTCCTGGCCGGGACGACCTGTCCGAGGGCGAGGAACCCGCGATGGCGGTGCTGGGGCTGACGACCTGGGCGGACGGGAAACCGCAGGCCCGCGCGCTGGCTCGGACGGTGCCGCACGGCCAGCGGATGACCTGGCTGCCCTGATCTGCCTCGTGCGTGGCTAGGCCGGTTCTCCCCGGCTTGGCCACGCACGACGCTGTTCGGCGCCGTGCGTAACCTGTGTCACATTCACCCCATCAGTCACAGCGCCCCGCGGCGGCCGGGCTTGGGCTACTGATGCGCGTCCGGCGATATCGAATACGCGTTCCGCGCATTTTCCGTGCTCATCGCGGATGCTTGAACGCTTGCGAAACTTTCCGCCAACTCCGCAATCCGTTCCGAATCGCGGACGCCGCCCCGGGCAATACGGAATTGACCGCTCCGGGTTACGCGGCGGGCAACGCATTCCAGTCACGCAACGTCACCAGGAGCTGGTCCGTCAGGTGGCCCGCTTCGTCCAGATTGACCAGTTCGGTCGAGTTGACCCACCGTGCGTCGGAGGCGTCGTCGCCCGCGGTGAGGATTCCGCCGGTCCACGTGCATTCGTAGTCGTGGATGTCGTAGGAGCCGCGGACGACCGAGCCGGTCAGTGTGTGCGGTCTCACGTCGAGCCCGGTCTCCTCGCGAAGCTCCCGGACGACCGCCTCGTGGTCCGTTTCGCCCGGTTCGACCCGGCCGCCGGGCAGCGACCACAGCCCCTTTCCCGGGTCGTTCGCGCGCCGGATGAGCAGGAGTCTGCCCTGGTCGTCGAACACGATGCCGCCGACGCAGCGTTCGAGTGCGTCCATGCCGCGAACGTAGCCGACCCCCGGCGCGACCCCTAGCGCTCGGGAACCTGTACACGGAGAGTAGCCGTACGGTACACTTCGAGCGCCTGGCTGACCCATGCGCGGGACTTTCCTCCCGCGTGAGTGGTCAGTGCGGTACAACGTAGAAAGTCAGTTTTCCGGGTGTCATGGAAGAGACGGGATTGATCGCTGTGAACGCGAAGAAGCTTGCGGGACTCGTGGGTATCGCGTTGGTGCTGTTCTTCGTGATCGCTCAGCCGGGCCATGCTGCTGGTCTTGTCAGCAACATTGTGGACTTCCTCCGCAGCTCGGCCGAATCGGTGATCACGTTCGTCAGCAACATCTTCCACTGACGGCAGGGGATACCCTCGAACCATGTTCGCGCCACGCGACCCTGACGAGTACCTGCTCGACACCGAGCGGCGGGTCATCCGGATCCGCCGCCACTGGGCGGTGCTCCTCTGGGACACGTTCGAGGCAGCCGCGCTGCTGATCGTGTGCGTGCTGGTGTCGTATCTGCTGCCGCCCTCGATGTGGGTGGTGCAGAACATCCTCTGGTACGTCGCGCTGGCGGTGGTGCTGCGGTTCGCCTACGTGATCATCGAATGGTGGGTCGAACGGCTGGTCGTCACCGACAAACGGTTCGTGATGACCACCGGCGTCTTCACCACCAAGGTGCTGATGATGCCGATCAGCAAGGTCACCGACCTCACCTACCAGCGTTCGGCCTGGGGCCGGATGCTGGGCTACGGCACGATGGTCGTCGAGTCGGCGGGCCAGATCCAGGCGTTGAACCGGATCGACTACCTGCCGCGGCCCGAGGAGTTCTACGACACGATCTCCGAGCTGGTGTTCGGCGACAAGCAGAAGCAGGCCGAACGGTTCTCGATGATCAAGGCGCAGCGCGCGGCACGGGGCAAGAAGCCGGTCGGCTGACCTTCGCGGCGTCGGCACTGGTCCCGGCGCCGGGGTGACCCAGCGCATCGTCGAGAATAGGTCTGATGCGCATCGACCTGCACGCCCATTCCACGGCCTCCGACGGTACCGACAGCCCTGCCGAGCTTGTCGGCGCTGCCGCGCGTGCCGGTCTCGACGTCGTCGCGATCACCGACCACGACACCACCGCGGGCTGGGAACCGGCCGCCGCGGCCCTGCCCGCCGGGCTGACGCTCGTGCCCGGCGCGGAGCTGTCCACGGTGTCGGTCGATCCGGACACCGGCTACGAGATCAGCGTGCACCTCCTCGCGTACCTCTTCGACCCGGCCGCGCCGGCGATCGTGGCGGAACAGACGCGGCTGCGCGTCGAACGGCGCACCCGGTTGCGGCGGATGGCCGAGCGGATGGCCGCCGACGGCCTCCCGGTCGACGCCGACGAAATCCTGAGCCTCCTGCCTGAGGACTCGCCGGCCGGACGGCCGCACCTCGCGCAGGCACTCGTCCGCGCCGGCTTGGTCAGCTCCGTGGACGAGGCGTTCGGCGACTATCTGCACAGCCGCCGCGGCTACTACGTCGCGCGCCGCGACACTCCGGTCGAGGAAGCGATCGACATGGTCACCGCGGCCGGCGGGGTTACCGTGATGGCGCACCCCTTCGCGTTCAGCCGCGGAGCGACGATCAGCGAGGACACCCTGCGTGACCTGGCGGCCCGCGGACTGACCGGCGTCGAGGTCAACCATCCCAACCACGACGCGGCCACCCGGGCGCGCACGCGCGAACTGGCGGACGAGCTGGGCCTCATCCGCACCGGGTCCAGCGACTACCACGGCACGAACAAGACGATCGGGCTCGGCCAGGAAACGACCGAACCGGACCAGCTGGAGGAATTGGTGGGGCGGGCGACCGGCTTCCAAGTGGTGAAGGGCTGAGATGGCCGTCTCGGATTTCTTCGACGCGAAGCTCTTCATGAGCGCGACGATCACCCTCGTCGTGATCATGGACCCGCCCGGCACGGTGCCGGTCTTCCTGAGCCTGGTCGGCCGCAAACCCATGGCCACCCGGGTGAAAGCGGCCCGGCAGGCGGTGCTGGTGTCGCTGCTGGTCATCTCGCTGTTCGCGGTGGCGGGGCAGGCGATCCTGGCGTATCTGGGCATCGGCATCCCGGCCCTGCAGGGCGCGGGCGGCCTGCTGCTGTTGCTGATCGCGTTGCAGCTGCTCACCGGCAACGCGGGCAGCAACGAGCCGGAGGCGGCCGAGGACGTCAACGTCGCCCTCGTTCCGCTCGGCACGCCCCTGCTGGCCGGTCCTGGCGCGATCGCGGCGACCATCGTGTTCGTCCGGCAGGCCGACGGGCACCTCGGCGCATACATCGCGCTCGCGCTGGCGATCGTGACCGTGCATTTCGTGCTGTACACCTGCATGCGGTTCTCCGGCGTGGTCATCCGGCTGATCAAGGAAAGCGGCATCACGCTGCTGGCGAAGATCGCCGGTCTGCTGCTCGCCGCGATCGCCGTCGAGCTGGTCGCGAATTCGGTGCAGGGCTTCATCGCCGGCGGCTAGCTTGGCGGCCCACGCCGGAAAGTGTCGGTGGGGGTGCGTAGCGTGGGCGTCGATGGAAGGGGGCGGCGTGAAAGAACAGCTGGGGTTCGACTTCGGCGTCGAACAACCGCAGCGGCTCACCAAGGTGTCGCCGGCGAGGCTGAGCACGTTTGACGACTGTCCGCGCCGGTACCGGTTGAGCTACCTCGACCGGCCGACGCCGCAGCGCACCGGGCCGTGGGCGCACAGCACGCTGGGTGCCGTGGTGCACAACGCGTTGCGCGCGCTTTTCGACCTGCCGGTAGCGAAACGGACGCCGCAACGCGCGATCGCGCTGGTGTCCGAGCATTGGAAGGACGCCGGGTTCGCCGACGACGACCAGGCCGCCCGCTACCGAGCGCGCGCGAAGGGCTGGGTCGCGGAGTACGTGGAGGACAACGACGTCAGCGACGACCCGGTCGGTCTCGAACGCTGGGTGTCCGCACCGGTCAGCACGACCGGCGGCCGCCCGACGATGATCATCGAAGGCCGCGCCGACCGGATTGACCAGCGCGGCGGCGAACTGGTGGTGGTGGACTACAAAACCGGCCGCCGAGCCCCGGACGAACACGAGGCCCGAGCGTCACAGGCACTGGCGATGTACGCCGTGGCGTCCACGCGCACGCTGCGCATGCCGTGCACGAAGGTCGAGCTGCACCACCTGCCGTCCGGCACGATCGCGGCGGCCGAACACACGCCGGAAACCTTGAAACGGCACCTGGAACGCGCCGAGGAGACCGCCGGAGATCTGCGGCTGGCAGCAGATACCCTTGACGCGGGCGGCGATGGAGACGCGTTGTTCCCCGCCCGCCCCGACCGCCGCTGCGCCTGGTGCGACTTCCGCCCAAGCTGCGCAGCGGGCCAGGAAGCGGCTCCTGCCGCGCAGCCGTGGGATTTGCTTGCGCCGTAGGGGCTTTTCGAGATGCGGATGGGACCCGGGGATCGTTTGTGGCACCGGACATCAGGAATGCGGCTCGTGCGGAGGCTCGGCGTCGTGGGGGCGGGGATGGCGGCGCTCGCGAATTCTCGGCTGACGATCGGGGCGTTCGCGGGGCTTCGGCCGGGGATCAGGACGTTCGGGATGCTGTGGCCGGGGATCGAGGTGTTCTTCGCGAAGCTGCGGTCAGGAATCGTGGCGCTCGCGAAGCTGCGGTTCGGGAGCGGAGCGTTTGGGAAGTCTCGGCCGGTGAGCGGGGTGCGCGTGGGTCGGTGGCTGAGAAGCGGAGTGTTCGCGAAGCCTCGGCCGAGGATCGGGGCGTTCGCGGGTCTGTGGCTCAGAAGTGGAGTGTTCGCGGTGCAGCAGGGAAGGATCTTGCCGCGGTGAGGAATGGCAGGGTCGAGGAGGAACGCCGTGCGGTGGGGGAACGCGGTCGTCGTGCTGGTGGTGTGGCAGGTCGCGCCGACAGCACCAGCACCCACGGCACAGCCGTCAATGGCGGTGGTGTGAGGGAGGATCGTGCGGTTGCCGGTCGTGCGGTGTCGCCGCGGGAGGATCGCGAGGCCGTCGGTGGTGCGGTGGGGGATCGTGTGGCTGGCGCGACGTTCCAGGCCTCGGCGGATGATCGCGCGGCCGAAATGCGCACAGCTCCGGTTATCCATGACTCGCCGGGCGCTCACCTGGCGGGCGCCGGTGCTCAGGCCGACCGTGATTCGACGACGGCGGATGCCTCAGCTGATCATGACCGGGCGGAAAATCGCGGTGCTTGGCGCGGCGACACGGCGGATGCCGCGGCTTGCCATGACCGTGCGGAAGAGCGCAGTGCTTGGGGCGGCGATGCCACGGTTATCCATGACTCGGCGGCCGGGAACGGTGCACCAGGCAGCGTTTCCCCGGTTATGCATGACTCAGCGGCAGCCGATTCGGCAGTGGGGCACGGCGCGGCTGACGTTATCCATGAAACGCCGTCCATACGAGACAGCTCGACCGTCGGCGATGAGGAGGCAGCTGAGCGGGACGGGGCAGCGAAGCGGAAGCCCCGAGGGCGCTGGTGGCGCGGGTTCACCGGCTCGGTCGCTGCGGGGATGGCGGTCTTGGCCGTCGGGGTGCTGGTCGTCGGCGTGTTGTGTTTCGTGAACGGGGCGTCCGGGCCGGGGGTCCTCAAACTGGTCGGGCATCCGGTCGCCGCGGTGATTGTGCTTGTGCTGCAACGGGTTGCGGACCGTCGCGTGGGGAAAGTGGCGGGGGTTGCCGGGGTTGGGGTGCTGGTCGTCGCGGCGGTGGCGTTGGGGGTGTTGTGGTGGTTCTGAGGCCGTCAGCGCAGAGCGGCGAGGGTCGGGCCGCGCTGTTCCAGTAGGACTGGGCCTAGCGCGGTGAGCCGGACTGGGCCCGTGTAGGCGCCGCGGTCGACGCCGACTGTGCGCAGGGTCGCGCCGTTCGTTTCGTTCAGTACGGCCAGGCCGCCGCGGATGGGCACTACCAGCTGCGTCGCGAAGGTGATTCCTGGGCCGAGTGTGCCGTCCAGGGTCCAGCGCGGGGACAAGTCGTCTCGGGACAGGGCGACGGTTTTCGAGCCGGTGAACCAGTAAATCCCGGCTGCGGTGCGGGTCGTCGCCTCGGTGCCGCCGACGGGGTCGTTCGCTACGTCGGACGCGGGGAGATCCATGGGGTAGGCGGCTTTTTGCGAACCGTCCGCGCCGTAGACGACGTAGAGTTTCTGGTCGGGCAGCAGGACGCCGGTGAGGTCGCCCGACATCGCGATCACCCGGGCTCGTTTTCCTGCCAGTAGGGCGGTGTAGGTGACCTTGGGTTCGTCCTCGTGCTCGGCGGTCGCCCGGTAGACAGTGAGCCGGTCGCTTCGGTCGCCGGGGCAGCGTTCGATCACGCCGATTTTGTCGGCGGCCGCTGCTACGGTTCCGTAAGTGCAGTTGGGGCGGGGTTGCTTGTTCGCGTTTTGCAGGAACGGGACTTTGCCGTACTCCATGCTCTTCACGAGATCGTCGCGCCACGTGTCGAGGAGGTGTTTGCCGGTGGTCGTCACGTGGCTGCCGTCGTTGACCAGGCGGGTGCCCAGTTCGGCGTCGCCGTTGCGCTGGGCGGTGATCCGGCCGGTCGCCGGGTCGAGCTGAGTGACCTCGCTGCAGCCCATTGTCTTGCGGTACACGGCGTTCACCCGGCCCCAGGCGGTGTCCACAGTGCACAGTTGCAGGTTTTCGCGGGTGTAGTGCCAGCGGATCTGCCCGGTGAGCGGATCGCGGCCGGCCACCTCGCTGCCGTCCGCGGTGGTGACGGTGTCGGACTGTCCGATCGGGATTGGCGTCGCGGAACTCGGGGCCTGCCACAGCTGCGTCATCGCGCCGGGGACCGAGGTCGGCGGCGTGGGGAGAGCGTGCGGCGGGTCGGCCAGTGCGCGGCTGGTGTGCAGGTTGTCGCTCGTGGCGGCGACGATCGCGGCGACCACCGCGACCACCACGACGATCGCGCCCACGACCAGCCGATCCCGTCCGCGGTTCCACGGCGAGCGGCGGGCTTTCCCCGGCGGCGCGGCGGGATCCGCGGTGGCGGGTGGGTGGGGGAGGAGGTTTTCGGAGCCGTAGGGCTCTGTGGAGGTGATCCCGGGGTCCGCGGAGTCGTCGGTGACGCGCGCGATCGGGCCGGTTTGCTCCTCGGGAGTGTCCGGCGGGATCGGGGCCTCGGCGGCTGCGTGGCGGGGGGCCGAGCTGGTCGATTCGGTTGGGGTTGGCGCGGCAGGGGGTGCGGACTGAGCGCTGGGAGTAGCCGGTTCGACGGAGCCGGTTTCGCGGTGGCTGCCTGCGGCGGGGTTCGCGGACGGCGTGCCGGGGTTGGCTGAGGCTTGTCCGGCGGGGTTTGCGGATGACGGTGCCGGAGCAGCCGATTCAGCGGACGGGCCGTCGGGAGTCGACGCGACGGAGCCCGCGGAGCGCGGGTCTGAAGGGGCAGGTTCAGCGGAAGTGTTTCCGGTGTGGCGGCCCGAGGGTGATGGGGCGGGGTTCGCTGGCACCGGATCGGAGGCGGCTGGTTCGGCGGAGGCGGTTTCGTAGTGGCTGCCTGAAGCTGACGCCGTGGCCTCTGCAGGTGGCGTGCCGGAGTCGGCCGGTTCGGCGGAAGCGGTCCCGGCATGGCTGTCTGAAGCCGACGTCGCGGGGTTTGCTGGTGTCGGGCCGGAGTCGGCCGGTTCAGCGGAAGTGCTTCCGGCATAGCGGCCCAAACCCGACGCCGCAGCCTCTCCGAGTGACGGGTCGGAGTCAGCTGGTTCGGCGGAAGCGCCCCCAGCATGGCCGCCCAAACCCGACGCAGCCTCCGACGGGCCAGAATCAGCCGTCTCCCCAGGCCGACCAGGCTCCCCCGAGCCGTCCCCAGGACCCACCTCACCGCCGGGGACCGAGACGGGCGCCCCGGCCGGGGTGGGCGGCTCGGGGCGTTCGTCTGGGGTCGCGGGAGTGCCCGCTACGTTCGATCCGGGTTCGGGGGGCGTGTCGTCGGTGCCGTTCCCGTGGTCGTTCACGTAACTGACTCCCGGTGTGTCGCTCAGTCTGCCGACGCAGGTGTATCAGATGCGGACGGACGACGGCGACGGCGGCGGCGTGCCGGACGGTCTCCGGTCTCGCCGGAGTCGGACGTCGTCGCGGGGGTTGCGTTGCCGGTGGACGTCGCCGGGCCCGTCGCGTCGGCGCCCGAGCGGGTGCGGCGGCGGGTCCGGGGGCGCTCTTCCTGCTGGTCAGGCGAGGAAGCGGCGGCGTCGGCGGCCTCGATGGCGGCGGCCGAGCGGGCACCGCCGCGGGTCCGCTTGCGCGGGGCGCGGTTGCGTTTGCGCGGGGCTTCCTCGTCAGAAGACGCGGACGGACCAGCCGAGCCGCGGCGGCCCCGGCGTTTGCCGCCCAGGTCTTCTTCCTTCTCCGCGGACAGGCCGGCTCGCGTGCGCTTCGACAGCGGCAGGCGGCCCTTCGTGCCCTCGGGAATGCCCAGGTCGCTGAACAGGTGCGGCGACGACGAGTACGTCTCCACCGGCTCCGCCAGGTCGAGGCCCAGCGTGTCCGAGATCAGCTTCCAGCGCGGTTCCTCGTCCCAGTCGACCAGGGTGACCGCGACGCCGGTGCGGCCCGCGCGGCCGGTGCGGCCGATGCGGTGCACGTAGGTCTTCTCGTCCTCGGGGCACTGGTAGTTGATGACGTGCGTGACGTCGTCGATGTCGATGCCCCGGGCCGCGACGTCCGTGGCCACCAGCACGTCGACCTTGCCCGAGCGGAACGCGCGCAGGGCCTGCTCGCGGGCGCCCTGGCCGAGATCGCCGTGCACCGCGGCGGCGGCGAAACCGCGTTCGACCAGGTCGTCGGCCACCTTCTGGGCGGTGCGCTTGGTGCGGCTGAAGATCATCGTGAGGCCGCGGCCCTCGGCCTGCAGCGCCCGCGCGATCAGCTCCGTCTTGTCCATCGAGTGCGCCCGGTAGACGAACTGCGCCGTGCGCTCGTGGATCGCGCCCGCGTCGTTCTCCTCGGCCCGGATGTGCGTGGGCTGGTTCAGGAACGTCCGCGCGAGCGTGATGATCGGGCCCGGCATCGTGGCGGAGAACAGCATGGTCTGCCGCTCGTCCGGCACCATCCGGAGGATCCGCTCGATGTCCGGGAGGAAGCCGAGGTCCAGCATCTCGTCGGCCTCGTCGAGGACGAGCCCGCGGACCTTGCCGAGCACCAGGTGCTGCTGTTCGGCCAGGTCGAGCAGCCGGCCCGGCGTGCCGATGACGACGTCGACGCCCTTGCGCAGCGCCTCGATCTGCGGTTCGTACGGGCGTCCGCCGTAGATCGCCAGCGTGCGGATGCCCAGGTGCTTGCCGGCGCCCTTCAGGTCGTTCGCGACCTGGATGCACAGCTCGCGCGTGGGCACCACGACCAGCACCTGCGGGGTGCCGTCGCCGGGCACCTCGACGCGGTGCAGCAGCGGGACGCCGAACCCGAGCGTCTTGCCCATGCCGGTGCGGGCCTGGCCGATGAGGTCGTCGCCGGCCATGGCGAGCGGCAGGGTGAGCGCCTGGATGGCGAAGGTGCGCTCGATTCCGGCTTCGCCGAGCGCCTTGACAATTTCCGGCTTCACACCGAACGACGCGAACGTCGGCGACTCCTCGGTCACCGGGGCACCGGCCTGAAGCGGGTGCGACGTGTCGAGCGCGGCCGGTCCGTTTTCGCTGTGCTCGAGAGCGACAGCGGCGGTGGCCTGCGCGGTTTCGGTCTGTTCGGTTGTGGACTGTTCTGCGGTCAGGGTGATCGCCTCTCTCGTGACCAGCGCGCACAGGCCGGTTGTCACTCGACACTCGACCGGGGGCCTGACTCGCACCCGCGCCTCGTCTGCGGAGGCCGATGGTGCCGGAGCCGCCCTCCCGGGAATGCCGCTAGGAGGCGTGCACGCACACTTGCGGCGAACTCCGGTCGCTCTGGTGGCGCCAGCCGTTCGCCTGGTTCCCGCCGCTCCCGAGACCCATCGAAAAACGCGGTCCGGCGCGGCGAAGCTCTTTTTATCCGTCCGCAGTGTACCTGGTCAGGTGTTTTCCGGGGAATACCGGGCGCGGCGGCGCGGCGTGGGATCGGTCTCTTCGCGGCGCGGGCCTGCGGTTCGGCGATACCCTCGTCGCCGTGACCGACCGCGCCGAAGCCAGGCCAGCAGAGAACTCAGTGCCCGCCTCCTCTTCTTCTCCCACGATCAGCGAGGGCGTCGTCGACCTGCTCGGCGTGATCGCCTACCTGGAGCTGTCCGCGTTCGACCGGATGGCCGAGGACGCCCGCAGCGCCCCGACGCTCGCCGGCCGCGCCGCGCTCGCCTCGATGGCCGCCGCCGAGATCGGGCACCTCGATCTGCTGACGAAGCATCTGGCCGCCAACGGCGTCGCGGTCGAGGACGCGATGGCGCCGTTCGTGTCGCAAGTGGACGCGTGGCACGGCTCCACCCGGCCGAAGTCGTGGCTGGAGTCGCTGGTCAAGGCGTATGTCGGGGACGGGCTCGCGGCCGATCTCTACCGCGAGATCGCGAACTGGCTCGACCCCGAGACCA
Source organism: Amycolatopsis sp. WGS_07 (assembly GCF_045278895.1). Lineage (NCBI taxonomy): Bacteria > Bacillati > Actinomycetota > Actinomycetes > Pseudonocardiales > Pseudonocardiaceae > Amycolatopsis > Amycolatopsis sp. WGS_07. The sequence continues at coordinate 3,992,222 of NZ_CP136053.1, forward strand.
AGGACCTGGTGCTGACGGTGCTCGCCGACACCGGGCATTCGGCGTTCGCCGAGCGCGAAGTCGCGGCCGGGATCAAGGCCGATCCGAAGGCCCGCGACAAGCTCGCGCTGTGGGGGCGGCGGCTGCTCGGCGAGGCGCTCACCCAGGCGCAATACGTGGTGGCCGAACGCGATGGCCTGGCCGAACTGATCGTCGCCGGCTCCGGCGACCTCGCGGGAATCGGCGCGCTGTTCCGCCGGTTGCAGCAGGGGCACACCAAACGCATGCAGGCACTGGGGCTGGGCTGAGGCGAGTGGTCGCGAATCACTCGCTGGTCGCGCGCCACCGCGGCGGCCCGCTTCGGTTAGCCTTGCCGGGCGTAGTCACAACGAGTTTCCAGCGGAGGTCCCACGTGGAGGTCAAGATCGGCATCAAGGACACGCCGCGCGAGCTGGTGGTGTCCAGTGGCCAGACTCCCGAAGAGGTGGAGAAGCTGGTCGCCGAGGCGCTGACGGCCGGTGACGGGCTCTTCCGCCTCAACGACGAGAAGGGCCGCAAGTACCTGGTCCCGTCCGACCGCATCGCGTACGTCGAGATCGCCCCGTCCGACGTCCGCAAGGTCGGGTTCGGCGTCGGCGACTGAGCCAGGCCGTACGCGAAAGGCCGCCCCGGAGATCACTTCCGGAGCGGCCTTTTCGCGTGGTCAGGCGGTTGCTTCCTCGACCTCGGCCAGCGTCTTCGGGACCGCGAACGGCGGCGTGGACGTGCCGGTGAGCCGGTAGCGGCCCCATGGGTCCGGATCGGACAGTTCGCCCTCGGCGGCGTGCTCGCCGATCCGCACCTCGCACGGCTTCTTGCGCCCGCCGACCGCCTCGGTCAGCTTCTCCTCCGCCGCGACCCGGCCGTACCAGTGGTAATAACCGTCGATCGGCTGGAAATAGCCGCGCAGATCGACGTCCGCGGCGATCTCCGTGCCGTCGACGACCAGGGTCGCCGCGCCCGTGTAACCGTCTTCGTCGCTCATCCCGGGTCCTCTCGTCAGCCTGCGTCGCTGTCTTCTTCGGCGCGTCCGAGCTGGACGACCTTGTTCTCCTCCAGCGGCAGGTTCGGGTCGATCACCACGCCCTGCTGGCGGGTGAGCCCGTCGATCGCCGCCCAGATGATCTGGGTGAGGTACTCGACCACCGAATCGCGGCCCATCGACCGCCGGTCCAGCCACCATTCGCCGGTGCTCTGGACCATGCCGACGATGCCGTGCGCCCACGGTTCGGCCGCGCCGGAGTCCATGTTGAACATCCGCATGTAATCGCCGAGCAACGCGGTCAGCGCGGTGGCGATGACCTCCTTGTCCTCCGCGACGACGTCCGAATCGGTCGTTTTGCCCGGCAGCCCGCCGTGTGCCAGCAAGCGGTACAGGTTCGGATGCTCCTCGATGACGCTGAAGAACGAGTCGAGCGCCATCCGGATCCTCGGCACCGGCGCGAGTTCCGCGTTGATCGCCGGGATCAGGCGCTCGAAAAGGATCTCCGTGCCGCGCTGGCCGAGTGCGACGTACAGGTCGGCCTTGTCCTCGAAATGCCGGTACAGCACGGGTTTCGTGACGCCCGCTTCGGCGGCGACGTCCTCCATGCCGAGTTCTGGACCGTGTGCGTCGAGCGCGCGCAGCGCCGCCTCGACGAACTCCGCGCGGCGGGCGATGCGGTGCTTGCGCCAGCGATCGCGACGGGCGTCTCCAGTGCTCGTTTCGGTGTCGGCTGCCTGCTTGCCGGACTGCTTGCTGGAGCGCTTGACACGTTCGATCACGGCGGTCATGCTACCAGAGGTAACTGTTACCACGGGTTACATGTTCCGTGGCGGCAGGCGGGACGCGGCTTCTCGATTCAACGGCGAGTCAGGCGCTGGAAGGGGCTGATGATGACGCGGACGCTCAAGGTGACCGACCGGGAGGCGACGGCACAGCGGTTGCTGAAGTCGGCGGCGAACAAGTTCTACGACCCGGATGTCGACATCGACTGGGACGCGCCGCTCGTCGAAGGCAAGCGGTACATCCTGCCGGAGCGCTCGTCGCTCTACGGCACTCCGCTGTGGGACCGGCTCAGCCCGGAGCAGCGGATCGAGCTGGGCAAGCACGAGATGGCCAGCATCGCGACCACCGGGCTGTGGTTCGAGATCCTCCTGATGCAGATGCTGCTCAAGGAGGTCTACGAACAGGACCCGACGACCGCGCACGCGCAGTTCGCGCTCACCGAGATCGCCGACGAATGCCGGCACTCCACGATGTTCGCGAGGATGTCCGCGCGGATCGGCTGCCCGACCTACGGTCCGGTGCCGGTGCTGCGGCAGTTCGCGAAGCTGATGCCGACCATTTCCTACGGCCCGGCGCGCTACGGCGCGATCCTGGTGGCCGAGGAGGTGCTCGACCGGCTGCAGCGCGAGCAGATGAACGACGAGGAGATCCAGCCGCTGGTCCGGATGGTGAACCGGATCCACGTGCTGGAGGAGGCGCGGCACGTCACCTTCGCCCGCGAGGAAGTGACCCGCGGGATGGCGAAACTCGGCCGCGCGGAGGTCGCTTACCAGCAGTTCAGCATCGCGCTGATCTCGTACTTCGTGACGCGGGCGTTCATCAACCCGAACGTCTACAAGGCGGTCGGGATCCGGCCGCGCGAGGGTGTCGAGACGGCGCTGAACAACCCGCATTGGCGCGCGACGATCGCGTGGGCCGGGGAGAAGATCATGCCGTTCCTGCAGGAGTCCGGTCTGGTCGGGTTGCCGGGGAAACCGTTCTGGCGCAAGTCTTTCCTGCTTCCGGAGGGCAAGTGACTACCGTAGAACGGCTGCGCAACCCGGCGCGGGAGCACCGGTTTGTCACCAGCGACGGCTGTGCGCTGCACGTCGAAGCGAGCGGCCCGGCCGATGCCGCGGTGACGCTGGTGCTGGTCCACGGGTGGACGCAGGACCACCGCACCTGGGACGGCGTCCTTGACCATCTCGGCCCTGGCGTCCGGACACTGCGCTACGACCTGCGCGGGCACGGCGGTTCCGCGCCGGCCACCAAGGAAACCGGGACGATTCCGCGGCTGGCCGACGATTTGGCCGAGCTGATCACCGCTCGCGTGCCGTCGGGTCCGCTGGTGCTCGCCGGGCATTCGATGGGCGGCATGACCTTGATGGCGCTCGCTGAACGGCATCCGGAACTCGTGCGGGACCGGGTCGTCGGGACGGCGTTCGTGGCGACGTCGTCCGGGCAGATGGACCAGATCACGCTGGGGCTGCCCGGAATGGCGGGCCAGTTCTCCGCGCGGTTCGAGCGGCGGCTGGCGAAAGCGTTGTCGCACCGCAAGGGCGAGCGGCTGCCGTTGAGCCCGGCGATGGTGCGTTCGGGGGCGCGGTTCCTCGTTTTCGGCGACCATCCGCGGCGCGCGGACCTCCGGCTGGTCGCGGACCAGCTGTTGTGCGCGCATCCGGCGAGCCTCGGCGCGTTCCAGGACGCGATTTCGACGCACGACCGGCGCGTCGCGCTGGCGACCTTGCGCGGTACTCCGTCCGTGGTGCTGGCGGGGGAGAAGGACCGGCTTTGCCCGCTGCCGCACGCGAAAGTGATCGCGGACGAGCTGCCGGACGCGGAGTTTGTCCGGTTTCCCGGCGCCGGGCACATGCTGCCGCAGGAGCGGGCGGGCGAGGTCGCGAAGCGAATCGGGGCGCTGCTGCGGGTTTCGTGACCGTGCGCGTTCACGCTCGTACCTGACTGTCGGCTGTTCCCAGCCCCCTGGCGCTGTCACGCTGGGTGGCTGGGATGTCGCCGACAGACAGGACTGGCATGGGGCAGCCGCTGAGCGCGCACGTCAACCGGAGCCTGATGGCGATTTCCCGGCGGGCGGAGAGCGTGGACCGGCATACGCTGGCCAAAACCTTCGTGGTGGCCGGGTCGTTTTCGGCGGTGCTGCATTCCGCGGACCATCAGATCCTCTACGGCCGCCGCGGCACCGGGAAGACGCACGCCCTGCTGTACCTGGCCGATCTGGTCGAAGAGACCCACGAAGTCCCGGTGTACCTGGATTTGCGCACGATCGGGTCCACCAGCGGCCTGTACGCGAATCAGCAGCTGCCGGTGCCGCTGCGGGGGACTCAGCTGCTGGTCGACACGCTGGAAGCGGTGCATGAACAGCTCCTGACCACGGCGATCGAGGCCAGGGTTGCCGACCAGGAAGGCTTGCTCCAGGGCCTGGACGAGCTGACCGAGGCGGCCACGACGGTCGAGGTCGTCGGCAATGTCGAGCGGGAGACGACCGTCGGGGGCTCCGCGGAACAGGCGAGTAGTGCCGGTGCTTCCGCGTCGTGGGGACCGGGCGGTCCGCGTGGTCAGGTGACGCTTTCGGGTAGCAGCCGACAGTCGGTCACGGCCTCGGATCGGTTGCGGCGAACCGGAATCGAGCATCATCAGGTCATTTTCGGGCCGCTCAGCCGGGCATTGGCGCGGATCACCGCCGCGCTGGCCCCGGCCCGGCTGTGGCTGCTGCTGGACGAGTGGAGTTCGATTCCCCTTGAGCTGCAACCGTTGCTGGCGGATTTGCTGCGCCGCAGCGTGCTCCCGACGCGCGGGACGACGGTGAAGATCGCGGCGATCGAACGGCGGTCCCGCTTCCGCGAACCGGGATCCGAAGGCGACTACGTGGGCATCGAGGTCGGCGCGGACGCGGCTTCCGCGGTCAGCCTCGACGACGTCCTGCAGTTCGACCACGGCCGAAGCCAGTCCAGGCAGTTTTTCGCCGACCTGTTCCTCAATCACGTACGACCGCGGATGCCGATGACCGACGACGCCGCGGAATTCGTGGCGACCGCGTTCAGCCGCACCGCGTTTCCCGAACTCGTGCGCGCGGCCGAAGGCGTGCCCCGCGACGCGATCAACATCGCCGCGCTGGCCGCACAGCACGCGAATACGGCGACGATCGGGATCCGGCACGTCCGGCAGGCCGCGCAGGATTGGTATCTGCGAGACAAATACGCCGCCATCGCGGGGAACGAACCGGCCTTGACGACGCTTCGCTGGCTGGTGGACGAGGTGGTGGGCCGCCGGCGCTCGCGTACTTTCCTGCTCGACCACGCCGGTGGCGCGCACGACCCGGCCATGCGCGATCTCCACGACGCCCGGCTCGTTCACCTGGTGCGACGCGGCATCGTGAGCCGACGACGGCCGGGAACGCTCTACGACGGGTTCGCCATCGACTACGGCTGTTACGCCGCCTTATTGTCCGAAGGGGAACAACCGTCCCGGCGAAGCAAGTCCGAGGCCTGGCTGACCGATTCGGGTGCCGCCCTGCCGGACCATCTCGAGAACCTGCTGGTCGAACTGCCCGGAGCGGCCAGATCGGTGCCACGGCAGCGAAAACCGCGCGAGTGAGCTAGCGGAACCGGGCGAGCGCGGCGACGGTGGCCGGGACGTCCTCCCAGATCGGCGAGTGCCCGGTCTCGACGGTGACGAGTTCGCTGTCCGGCAGGTGGTCGGCGAGGTACTGCGCGTCGGCGAGCGTGCGGGCCCGGTCGTGGACTCCGTGCAGCACCGTGACCGGACAGCGGATCGACGCCAGTCGCGGCGTGAGGTCCAGATCCCGTTGGCTGGTCAGGACTTCCAGCGCGGCTTCGGCTGGGACGCGGGCGGCGTAAGCGAGAAGTTCGGCGCGCAGATCGGGTCGCAACGGGGTGGCGAAGGACCGGTCGAGGACGGCCGCGTGGAGGTCCGGGCCCCAGCCGGTGGCGATCGTGGCGAGGATCCGGTCGACGTCGCCGTGGCCGCGCATGTGCGCGCCGGTGTTCGCGAGCAGCAGCGCGGACACCAGGTCCGGCCGGGTCGCCGCGACGACCGCCGCGACGCAGCCGCCCGTGGAATGCCCGATGAGCGTGACCGGGCCGCCGTGCTGCTCGATCCGGTCGGCGACTCTCGCCGCGACGTCCTCGATCCGCCACGGACCCGGCGCGGTCATCCAGTCGACCGCGTCCAGGTCGCCGGACAGCGCGGCGGCCAGCGGGGCGTAGATCCGCGGGCTGCAGAGCGTGCCCGGCACCGCGACCACGCGCACTGGGGTCAGTTGTCCTTGAGCGGGAACCCGCCGCCGATGCCGCGCCACGCGAGGTTCGCGGTGAGCGCCACCGCGTCCTCGCGGCTCATCGACTGGTTGTGCTGCAGCCAGTAGCGCGCGCTGACCTGGCTCATCCCGACCAGGCCGACCGCCAGCAGACGGGCCTTCTCCTCGTCCAGCCCCGCGTCGGAGGTGATCGTCTCGGTGATGGCCTCGACGCTGGCCGAGGTCGCGCGGTCCACCGCCTCCTGCACGGCGGGCTCGCCGCGGAGGTCGGATTCGAAGACCATGCGGAACGCGCCCGCGTCGTTGTTCACGAAGTCGAAGAACGCCCCGACCGTGGCCGGGACGCGCTGGCGGTTGTCGGAGGTGGAGTTCAGCGCGCCCTGCACCCGGCCGACCAGGTCGTCGACGTGGCTTTCCAGCAGCGCGATGTACAGGTCGAGCTTGCCGGGGAAGTGCTGGTAGAGCACCGGCTTGCTGACGCCGGCCTCCTCGGCGATCTCGTCCATCGCCGCCGCGTGGTAGCCGTGCTCGGCGAAGACGCGCTGCGCGGCCGTCAGCAACTGGGCCCGGCGCTCGGTCCGGGGCAACCGGACGCCTCGTTGCAGTCGCGCCATGTCCGTCATTCTTCCTCCGTCCGCAGCCTTCGCCGGGCGGGTTCACCACCGCGTGAAGTGAACCTGACATTACTCGTGGGTACGCCCGAAATGCCAAGGGTCAGGCATCCTGGACTGGTGACGACCACGACCTCCCGTCCCGCCACCGCGGCGGCGGTCCGCCCGCCGGTGACCCAGGTGCCATTGTCGACTACGCCCCTTCCGCCGCTCGACGGGGCGCTGCCTGCCTGGCCCGGAACGGTCGAGGACGGCCTGCACATCCGGCACACGCCCGGACCGGACGGCACGCCCGCGGTGTACGTGCACGGGCTCGGCGGATCGTCGACGAACTGGACCGACCTCGCCGCGCTGCTCGCCCCCTCCGCCGCCGGACAGGCCGTTGACCTGCCCGGATTCGGCTATTCGGAGCCCGTTGCCGGATTCGCGTTCGGGCTCGACGACCACGCCGCCGTCGTCGCGAGCCAGCTGGAACGGCTCGGCAGGCCGGTGCACCTGCTCGGCAACTCGATGGGCGGTGCGATCTCGCTGCTGCTCGCCGCGCGGCGGCCGGAGCTGGTGAGAACTCTCACCCTGATCTCCCCGGCGATGCCCGACCGCCGCCCGGACCCGCGCCGGCTGTCCGACCCGCTGATGGCGCTGGCCTATCTCCCGGTGGTCGGGGCGCGGGTGCGCCGCCGGATGGCCGGGATGACCGCCCGCGAACGCGCCGCGCAGGTCATCAAGCTGTGCTTCCACGATCCGTCGCGGTTCCCGGACGCCCGGCTGGACGAACTGGTCGAGGAGCACGCCGCGCGCGCCGGGTTCCCGTGGGCGCTGGCCGCGATGGAGCGCAGCACGTTCGGCATCTTCCGGCGCTGGACCGCGCTCGGCGCGGCGTCGCTGTGGTCGGTCGCCAAACAGGTCCAGGCGCCGACGCTGGTGGTCTGGGGACTCCACGACCGGGTGATCTCGGTCAAGCGCGCGCCGCGGACCGCGCAGTCGATTCCGCGGGCCAGGATGCTGGTGCTCCCGCGCACCGGCCACGTCGCGCAAATGGAACGCCCGCAGGTGGTCGCGCGTGCCGTGCTCGGGTTGTGGGAGGGCGCGGACAAGGGCTCCTGGTAGCCCGGACGGGGGACCGCGGATCGCCGGGGAGCCCGCCAGTCGCTGCCGGGAAGGTCGCCGCCGTGTGGCACCCTGGGTCGGTGGACCGGCTGAAGCAGGACGCGCGAGCGAAAGACCGGCGGGGCCCGACCACCGGGTCGGCCCGGCGTTCGCCGTCTTCCGGTTCCGGCGATCCGGATGCCGATTCGCCGCGCGTCGGCCAGTACCGGCCCGCGCGCAAGCCCGCCCAGCGCGTCGGCGAGGACCGCTACCGGCCGGGCAGCAGGCGCACCAGCGCGGAACCGCTCGCCGCCGCTTGGAAACCCAAGGACGAGCGGCCGGAGAAGCGCCCGGCTCCGAAGAAGAAGCAGTCTCCGTTCGCCCGGTTCGTGAAGACCTACGGCTGGCGGGTGTACGCGCTGCCGATCCTGGCCGTGATCACCGTGCTGGTCGCGGTCAACACCGCCACCGGCCCGTCGTCCGACGCCGGTCCGGCCGCGAGCGGCGAGGTCGCGTCCGGCGACAGCGCCGCGGGCGCGATCGACGACGGCGGCATCCCGGAGAACCCCGCGCAGCCGGTGAACCTCAACGTGCCCACCGCGGACCTGCCCTCGGGCGGCAACTTCACCCAGACCGGCAAGGGCACCTGGCACATCGTGCCCGGGTCCGGCGACGTCGTCGGCAAGGGCGGGAAGCTGTACACCTACACCGTCGAGGTCGAGGACGGCATCGACCAGGCCAGCTACGCCGGCGACGACAGCTTCGGCGCCGCGGTGCAGGGCATTTTGTCCGATCCGCGCAGCTGGACCTGGAACGGCGAGATCCGGCTGCAGCGGGTCGACGCGAGCTATCCGAACCCGAGTTTCCGGGTGAGCCTCACCACGCCGGACACCACGCACCGTCCGGACGCGTGCGGGTTCCAGATCAAATTCGAGGCCTCCTGTTACCGCCGCAGCATGGGCCGCGTGCTGATCAACTTGGCCCGCTGGTCGCGCGGCGCGAAGGTCTACGGCTCGGACATGACGGGGTACCGGCAGTACGCGATCAACCATGAGGTCGGGCACGCGCTGGGCAACAATCACGTTGGCTGCCCCGGAAACGACCAGCCGGCTCCGGTGATGATGCAGCAGTCGTTCGGCGTCGCGGACGACTACGTCGCGATGCTCAACAACATCCCCGGCGGCGACAAGGGCAAGGTCGCCGCGGACCACCACGTGTGCAAGCCGAACGCGTGGCCGAACCCGACTCCGCCCGCCCAGTAACAGAGTCCCACCATCTGGGAGCGGGGAAGTCCCTCTTGCCAGCGCGCGTTGGGGATACTGGGATCGACTACGCGACCCGCGCGAGTATGGAGGGACCCGATGTCAGACACGGCACTGCCGCCGCTCGTCGAGCCGGCAGCCGAGCTCACCAAGGAAGAGGTGGCCCGGTACAGCCGTCACCTGATCATCCCGGACGTCGGGGTGGTCGGGCAGAAGCGGTTGAAGAACGCGAAGGTCCTGGTCATCGGTGCGGGCGGCCTCGGAAGCCCGGCGCTGCTGTACCTGGCGGCCGCGGGCGTAGGCACGCTCGGCATCATCGACTTCGACGTCGTCGACGAATCCAACCTGCAGCGCCAGGTGATCCACGGCCAGTCCGACGTCGGCAAGCTCAAGGCCGCGTCGGCGCAGGAGTCCATCGCGGAGATCAACCCGCTGGTCAAGGTGCACCTGCACACCGAGCGGCTCGAGTCGGCGAACGCGCTGGAGATCTTCCGGCAGTACGACCTGATCCTCGACGGCACGGACAACTTCGCCACCCGCTACCTGGTCAACGACGCGGCGGTGCTGCTCGGCAAGCCGTACGTGTGGGGTTCGATCTTCCGGTTCGAGGGCCAGGTAAGCGTGTTCTGGGAGGACGCGCCGAACGGCAAGGGTCTCAACTACCGGGATCTGTACCCCGAGCCGCCGCCCCCCGGCATGGTCCCGTCCTGCGCCGAGGGCGGCGTACTGGGCGTGCTGTGCGCGTCGATCGGCTCGATCATGGTGACCGAGGCGATCAAGCTCATCACCGGCATCGGAGAACCGCTCCTCGGGCGGCTGATTTCCTATGACGCGCTGGAGATGAAATACCGTGAGGTCAAGATCCGCAAGGATCCGGAAACCCCGAAGATCACGGAACTGATCGACTACGAAGCCTTCTGCGGCGTGGTCTCGGACGAAGCCGCTTCGGCCGCCGCGGGCAGCACGCTGACCCCGGCGGAACTGAAGGCGAAGTTCGACGCCGGCGAGGACTTCGCGCTGATCGACGTCCGCGAACCGCACGAGTACGAGATCGTCAACATCAAGGGCGCCACGCTGATCCCGAAGGACCGGATCCTGTCCGGAGAGGCCTTGGCGGAACTGCCGCAGGACAAGCCGATCGTCCTGCACTGCAAGTCCGGCGCCCGCTCCGCGGAAGCTCTGGCGGCCCTGCACGCAGCCGGCTTCAAGGACGCCACCCACCTAGGCGGCGGCGTCCTGGCCTGGGCAAGGCAAATCGACCCAAGCCTGCCGACCTACTGAGCACAAAGACGTGAAGGGCCCCTTGAGGAACTCCCTCAAGGGGCCCTTCACGTCTTTCTGGGCTCGGCCGCCGTCCGTGAGGGCCACCTTCACAGCCCCTGATTCCCGCAGGGTTCCCCTCACGACCCTCGGCGACCGACCCGACGGCCCGTGAAGGACTCCTTCACGTACTTAGATTCCCTCAAGGAGTCCTTCACGGCCCGCCTGAAACCGCCACCGATGCACCCACCCGACCAGGCACCCACACCACCCCCGCACCCCGATACGAAGCCAAAATGCGGTCTGAGGGTGCTTGTCAAGGCATCTTTCCCGCCTTGACAAGCACCCTCAGACCGTCATCACAATCAGGCTTCGGGGTGCCCCACACCAGACAGGGCGCAATGTCGCCGCCAGGCGACGAGCCAACCCCCGCAGCCGCCCCCGAGAAACACCCCACGACCAGCGAGTCCGCACAGAAATCCCCCGGCCCCGAGGTAACCTCACCCCTCGTGCGGTCAACCCTGGAACGCCCCTCCGAACGCGTCTGCGCCGCGTTCGGCACCGACGCGGACGCGATAACCCCACTCCCGGACTCCGATTCCTGGCAGTGCGGCGACCTCGTCTTCAAACCCGTCACCGACCGCTCCCAAGCCCTCTGGACCGCAAGGGCCCTGGACTTCGCCGAAGACCCAGGCCTCCGCATCTCCAAACCAGTCCGCTCCAGAGACGGCCGCTGGATAGTCGGCAGCTGGTCCGCCTGGCGCCACCTCCCCGGCACCACCGAGCACCGCTGCGAAGAATCCGTCCTGGCCGCAGTCCGCCTCCACCGCGCCACCGCCGACCTCCCCCGCCCGGACTTCCTCTCCGCACGAGACGACCGAGACGCGATAGCCGACCGCATCGCCTGGGAAGAACAAGACCGCCCCCTCCCGGAGGAAAAAGGCGGCCGCTGGTTCGAGATCCTCGCCCCCTCCCGTCGCCCGATCAAACTCCCGCACCAGGTAGCCCACGGAGAACTCCTGGCCGGCCTGCTCTTCGACGGCGACGAAGCTCCCGGCGTAGTCGATTTCGTCCCGTACTACCGCCCCGGCGAATGGGGCGCGGCGATCGCCGCAGTCGACTCCCTGATCTGGGGCGGAGCGACCGGTGCCCTCCTGGAACGCTGGGCTCACCTCCCCGAATGGCCGCAGCTCCTGCTGCGCGCCATCCTCTTCCGCCTGGCCGCACACGCCCTCGATCCAAGGTCGACCAACGCTGCCTTGGACGGCCTGCGCGCGGCCGCACGCGAGGTCAGCGCGATCCTCTGACTCACTGCGCGCCCCCGGTGTGACGGCGGGCAACGTCAACTGCCTGAAACATTCCGGCACATTGAGGTAACACGGCGTCCTTACCGTCGGGTCATCGCCGATCCGAGGAGCGCCTGTGCCGCACGTCGACACACATTGCCCGTACTGCGCCTTGCAGTGCGGGATGCGCCTGGATGAGACCCGGGTCACCCCAAGGGATTTCCCGGTCAACGCGGGCGGCCTGTGCCAGAAAGGCTGGACCGCCGGTGCGCTGCTGGAGTCCGGCGCGCGACTGACGACGCCGCTGCTGCGCCGAGACGGCGAACTGCGGCCGGTGTCTTGGGACGAAGCACTGGATTTCGTCGCCGCCCGCTTGCTCGCCTCGCGTGAGACGCACGGCGCGGACTCGGTCGCGGTGTTCGGCGGAGGCGGTCTCACCAACGAAAAGGCTTACCTGCTCGGGAAATTCGCCCGGGTAGCGCTCGGTACCTCGCAAATCGATTACAACGGCCGATTCTGCATGTCGTCCGCCGCTGCGGCTGGACTGCGCGCCTTCGGCGTGGATCGCGGGATGCCGTTCCCTGTCACCGATCTCGCGGGTGCGGACGTGGTTCTGCTCGCCGGGTCGAATCCGGCCGAGACGATGCCGCCGTTCATGCAGCACTTGGACGGTGCGGAACTGATCGTCATTGACCCGCGCCGCACGCCGACGGCCGAGCGGGCCGCACTGCACCTCGCGCCGGCGCCGGGTACGGATCTTGCGCTGGCATTGGGAATTCTGCACGCGGTGGTCGCCGAGGGACACCTGGACAAGTCCTATGTGGATCTTCGGACGGCCGGGTTCGACGAGATGTGGCGGATCGCCGCGACCTGGTGGCCGGAGCGCGTCGAGCGGGTGACCGGAGTCGCGGCCGCGGATCAGCGGCGGGCAGCGGAGATGCTGGCGCGGGCGGGTAACGCGTATGTGCTCACCGGGCGCGGGACGGAACAGCACGCGTCCGGTACGGCGACCGTCGGCGGGTGGATCAATCTTGCGCTCGCACTGGGCTTGCCCGGTCGCGAAGGGTCCGGCTTCGGGTGTTTGACCGGTCAGGGCAACGGGCAAGGCGGGCGCGAGCACGGGCAGAAGGCGGATCAGCTGCCGGGGTATCGCAAGATCGACGACCCGGCGGCGCGGGCGCACGTGGCTGAAGTGTGGGGCGTGCCAGCGGAGAGCTTGCCGGGCCCTGGACGGTCCGCGGTCGAACTGCTGGACGCGCTGGGGGATTCGATCAAGGCGCTGCTGGTGTTCGGGAGCAATCCCGTGGTGTCGGCGCCGCGGTCGGCTCGCGTACAGGACCGGTTGGCCGAACTGGATCTTCTGATGGTCGCGGACTTTGTGTTGTCGGAGACGGCCGAGTTGGCCGACGTGGTTTTCCCGGTGCCGCAATGGGCCGAGGAGGACGGAACGTTGACCAATCTCGAGGGCCGGGTCCTGCTGCGGCAACGGTCGATCGATCCGCCTGACGGAGTCCGCAGTGATCTGTCTCTGTTGCGGGATCTCGCAGTCCGGATGGGACAGCCGGTTGACCGGTTTCCGGATGATGCGGCGGAGGTCTTCGAGGAGCTTCGTGCCGCGTCGAAGGGTGGTGCTGCGGACTACTCCGGGGTGACGTATCAGCGGTTGCGTGCTGGGGAAGCGTTGCACTGGCCGGTTTTTGACGAGCAGCACCCGGGTACGCCGCGAATGTTTCTCGACGGGTTCGCGCATCCAGACGGACGGGCGCGGTTCGCGGAGGTTGACCACAGTGGACCCGCCGAGCTGCCGGACGAGACGTTTCCCTTGCAGGCCACCACTGGCCGGGTATTGCAGCACTACCAATCCGGTGCGCAGACTCGCCGGATCGCGGAGCTGACGGCCGTCGTGCCGGAGGTGTTCGTGGAGGTGCATCCGGATACCGCGGCACGATCCGGGCTCGCCGACGGGGATCGCGCGGTGGTGCGGTCGCGGCGCGGGGAGACGGTGGCGCAGGTGCGGTGTGTGCCGTCGATGCGGGCGGACCTGGTCTTCCTGCCTTTCCACTTTCCCGGTGCGGCGCGGGCGAATCTGGTGACCAACCCGGTGCTCGACCCGGTGAGCTGGATGCCGGAGTTCAAGGTGTGCGCGGTGTCGTTGGCGAGGGCAGAGGGATGAGCGCGCGGAACGTTGTCATCATCGGGTACGGGATGGCCGGGGCCCGCCTCGCGGACGAGATCCGGCGACGCGATCCGGACGCCGAGCGGGTGCGGTTGACGGTGCTCGGCGAGGAGCCGCATCCGGCGTACAACCGGGTGCTGCTGTCCACTGTGGTCGCTGGCGGAATGAGCCCGGAAACGGTGCGGCTGCACGATTCCGAATGGGCCGCGCAGACGCGTGTTGACCTGAGGCTCGGCACGCGGGTGACGCGGATCGATCCGGCGCGACGGCTGGTCTGTACCGAAACCGAGGATTTCCCTTACGACGCAATCGCCCTCGCGACCGGAGCCGCTCCGTGGCTGCCGCCGGTCGAAGGACTTGAACTCGGGCCGGAGGTCGTGGCCTTCCGGACGCTGGACGACTGTGCGCGCATTGTGGACGCGGCACGTCCGGGCGCGCCGGTCGCGGTGCTAGGCGGCGGGCTTCTCGGCTTGGAGGCCGCGCGCGGGCTGGCTGGCCGCGGCGCGAATGTGACGGTCGTGCACCCGCAACCGCATGTGCTGGAACGGCAACTGGATTCCGGCGCTGGACGGGTGCTGGCGCGCAGGTTGGCGGAGCTGGGCGTGACGTTCCGGTTCGAGGTCACGGCCGCGCGGCACCTCCCTGGCGACGGCTTGAAACTCGACGACGGCAGCTTCGTTCCCGCTGATCTCGTTGTGGTCGCGGCCGGTGTGCGGCCGGAGACCGCGCTCGCCGAAGCCGCTGGGCTCGAAGTGGACCGCGGGATTCTCGTGGACGATCTACTCAGGACTAGCGACGGACGGATCCACGCGCTCGGTGACTGCGCGCGGCATCCGGGTGCGCCGCCGGGATTGGTGCAGCCCGCGTGGGAGCAGGCTGCGGTGCTCGGGGACTTGCTCACTGGGGCCGACGCCACGGCGCGGTACCGCGGCACGCGCACGGTGACTCGGCTCAAAGCCCGCGACATCGATCTCGCCGCACTTGGCGAGACGCAGGTGACCAGCGAGGACGACGCCGCCGAGGTAGTGACCTTCGACGATCCGTCCGGCGGGCGGTACGGCAAGCTCGTCGTGCGCGGCGATCGTGTGACCGGCGCGATCCTGCTCGGCCTGCCGGACGCGGCGGCGACCGTCACGCAGCTGCACGACCGAGGTACGCCGGTACCCGAAGATCGGCTCGCGGTTCTGCTGGGCCGCGCGTTGCCCGCGGGCGCGCCGGCGGCCGCGAGCCCGGTGGATCTTCCTTCGTCCGCAGTGATCTGCCGCTGCAACGCGGTGACCAAAGGCCGGCTGATCGAAGCCTGGCGGGGTGGCGCCACCGACGCTGCCGCACTCGCCCGCACCACCCGCGCGACCACCGGATGCGGCAGCTGCCGCGACACGGTCGGCGCGGTCGCGGACTGGCTGGCCGCGCAATGAACGCCCCCGGTAACAAGGAGGACGCCATGACCCGCCGCTGGATCGAGCACTGGGATCCCGAGGACGACCAGTTCTGGGAGCAAACCGGAAAGCGTGTCGCTCGGCGCAATCTGTGGTTTTCCGTGTTCTCCGAGCACATCGGCTTCTCGGTCTGGACATTGTGGTCGGTCGTGGTGCTGTTCATGGGCCCGGCCTATGGCTTCAGCGCGGCGGACAAGTTCCTGCTCGTCTCCACGCCGACGGTGGTCGGTGCGGTCATGCGGATCCCGTACACCTTCGCGGTCGCGCGGTTCGGCGGTCGCAATTGGACGATCATCAGCGCTCTGTTGCTGCTCATTCCCACGGTGTTGACGGCCATTGTGCTGCACCCGGGAACTTCGCTCGGCACGTTCGTTCTGATGGCTGCGCTCGGCGGCGTTGGCGGCGGTAACTTCGCGTCCTCGATGGCGAACATCAACACTTTCTATCCGGAACGGTACAAGGGCTGGGCGCTCGGCTTGAACGCCGGTGGCGGAAACCTTGGTGTCGCGGTGATTCAGCTCGTCGGGCTTCTCGTGATCGGCACTGCTGGTGCGACGGCTCCTCGGCTGGTGCTTTACATCTACATCCCGCTTATCGTTGTCGCTGCGGTTTGCGCGGCGTTGTTCATGGACAACCTGGCCAGTGTTCGCGGCGACACCAAGGCGATGCGCGAGGTAGTCCGTTATGGACAAACCTGGGTCATGTCGCTGCTGTACGTCGGCACGTTCGGTTCGTTTATTGGTTACAGCTTCGCTTTCGGTTTGGTGCTGCAGAACCAGTTCGGCCGGACGCCGTTGCAGGCGGCTGCGGTGACGTTCTTGGGGCCGCTGCTGGGTTCGCTGTCCCGGCCGATCGGCGGATGGCTGTCCGACCGGATCGGCGGCGGCCGCGTCACCTTCGCGACCTTCGGGGCAATGGCGCTGGCGACCGTGGTGCTGGTGCTGGCGTCCTCGGCTGATTCCCTCGCGTTGTTCACGATCGCGTTCATCGTTTTGTTCGTGCTCACCGGGGTCGGGAACGGATCGACGTACAAGATGATCCCGGCGATCTTCCAGGTGAAGGCGCGAGCGGCGATTCAGGCTGGCGCGGACGAGGCGACGGAATTGCGGAACGCGCGCCGGCTCTCCGGGGCGTTGATCGGACTGGCGGGTGCGATCGGGGCGCTGGGCGGGTTGTTCATCAACCTCGCGTTCCGGCAGTCGTTCGCCGAGACGCACAGCGGGGTTCCGGCGTTCATCGGATTCCTGGTCTTCTACGCGGTGTGCGTGGGCGTGACGTGGTTCGGCTACCTGCGCAAGCCGGCGGTGCGCGCGCAGGTGGCGTTGGCGGGAGCGGAGGTCTGAAATGCCTACAGTGGTGGTCGCCGGGCACGGTATGGTCGCGCACCGGTTCGTGGAGGCACTTCGTGCGGCGGACTCGGCGGGCGAGTGGCAGGTTGTCGTCTTCGGCGAGGAAAACCGTCCGGCTTACGACCGCGTCGCGCTGACCTCCTATGTAGACAGTTGGGACCCGGACGCGCTGGCGTTGCCCGGTTCGGACTACGCCGGGGACGACGCGGTCGAACTTCGCCTCGGCGAGGTCGTCGTTTCGGTGGACCGGGACGCCAAGACGGTGACGACGGCGGCCGGACACGTGCAGCCGTACGACTCGCTGGTGCTGGCGACTGGTTCTCGTCCGTTCGTGCCGCCGGTGCCGGGCCGGGACCTGCCGGGCGTCTTCGTGTACCGGACGATCGAAGACCTCGACGCCATCCGGGCCGCGGCTGAACGCCAAGGGCGTGGCCGTCGGGCGGCAGTGGTCATCGGCGGCGGCCTCCTCGGCCTGGAGGCCGCGAAGGCGTTGCGGGACATGGGATTGTCGCCGCACGTGGTGGAGATGGCACCGCGCTTGATGCCGCTGCAGGTTGATGATGGCGGTGGCGGGCTGTTGCGGCGGCTCATCACGAACCTGGACGTGACTGTCCACACGGGAACTTCCACGGAAGCGATCGAGTCGGACGGTGCACGGTTGCTGGCTCGGCTGGGCAACGGCACCGAATTGGACGTCGACCTCGTGGTCTTTTCCGCTGGTGTCCGTCCGCGCGATGACCTAGCGCGCGAGTCCGGTTTGGACGTTGGCGAACGGGGCGGCGTGCTGGTCGACGCGACCTGCCGGACCAGTGACTCGGCGGTTTACGCGATCGGCGAGTGCGCGGCGGTCGAGGGCCGGGTGTACGGCATCGTCGCGCCCGGGTACGCGATGGCGGAGGTGGTCGCGGCGCAGCTCACCGGCACCACGGCGAGCTTCCCCGAACCGGACACCGCGACGAAGCTCAAGCTGATGGGCGTGGACGTCGCCAGCTTCGGTGACGCACACGCGGCGACTGAAGGCGCGCTGGAAGTCGCGGTGAACGACGCCGTGGCCGGGACGTACAAGAAGCTCGTGGTCACTGACGACGGCCGGACGCTGCTTGGCGGGGTGCTGGTCGGCGATGCTGCGGAGTACAACACACTGCGGGCGTTGGTCGGCCGTCCGCTGCCTGCCGACCCGGGTGCGCTGCTCGCGCCGGCCGGCGGCGGTGCGGCGGTCGGCGTGGACGCGCTGCCGGACGAGGCGCAGGTTTGTTCCTGCAACGGGGTTTCCAAGGGCACGCTGACCCGGGCGATCACTGAGGACGGTTGCGATTCGGTCGGCAAGCTGAAGGCGTGCACGCGGGCGGGAACGTCGTGCGGCTCGTGTGTGCCGATGCTCGCGAAGCTGCTGAATGCGTGCGGGGTTGAGCAGTCGAAGGCGTTGTGCGAACACTTCACGCAGTCCCGCGCTGAGCTGTTCGAGATCATCCGGGCGACGCGGATGACGACGTTCAGCGAGGTCGTGAGCCGGTACGGCACGGGGACCGGGTGCGCGGTGTGCAAACCCGCGGTGGCCTCGATTCTGGCGACGCTGGGAAACGGGCACATCCTCGGCGGCGAGCAGGCGACGCTGCAGGACACGAACGACCGGTTCCTCGCGAACATGCAGCGCAACGGCAGCTATTCGGTGGTGCCGCGCATTCCCGGCGGCGAGATCACGCCGGAGAAGCTGATGGTGATCGCGCAGGTCGCGCAGGATTTCGGGCTGTACACGAAGATCACCGGCGGACAGCGGATCGACCTGTTCGGGGCCACTGTGGACCAGCTGCCGGAGATCTGGCGACGGCTGGTCGACGCGGGCTTCGAGTCCGGACACGCCTACGGGAAGTCGTTGCGGACAGTGAAATCCTGCGTCGGGTCGACCTGGTGCCGCTACGGCGTGCAGGACAGCGTCGGGTTGGCGATCGATCTGGAGCTGCGGTACCGCGGGCTGCGGTCACCGCACAAGATCAAAGCTGGCGTTTCCGGCTGTGCGCGTGAATGCGCGGAGGCGCGTGGCAAGGACTTCGGCGTGATCGCCACCGAGCACGGGTGGAACCTTTACGTCGGCGGCAACGGCGGAGCGACGCCTCGGCACGCCGAACTGCTGGTGTCTGATGTGGACACTGAGACATTGGTGCGCACCATCGACCGGTTCCTGATGTTCTACGTGCGCACGGCGGATCGATTGCAGCGCACGGCACCCTGGATCGAGGAACTGGACGGCGGACTCGACCACCTGCGTGCGGTGATCGTGGACGACAGCCTCGGCATCTGCGAAGACCTGGACGCGGCGATGGCGAAGCACGTCGAGGGCTACACCGACGAATGGCGCGGGGTGCTGGAGGACCCGGACAAGCTGGCGCGGTTCAGTTCGTTCGTGAACGCGCCGGGGACGCCGGATCCGTCGATCTCGTTCCGGGCGGAGCGGGAGCAGAAGGTCCCGGTGCTGCTGGGAGTTCCGGAGGTGCGGCGATGACCATGACCTCACCCTGGACCGCGGTGTGCGCGGCGGTGGACATTCCGAAGTTCTCCGGTGCGGCGGCGCTGGTCGACGGTCAGCAGGTCGCGGTGTTCCACGTCGGCGACAGCTGGTACGCACTGTCCAACTGGGACCCGATCAGTGGTGCCGCGGTGTTGTCGCGCGGGATCGTCGGCGACGCCGGGGGAGAACCGGTGGTCGCCTCCCCGGTCTACAAAGAACGGTTTTCGCTCCGAAGTGGAGAGTGCCTCGACGCGGAAGGGGTTTCGGTGCCGGTGTATCCGGTTCGAGTGCGGGACGGGGTGATCGAGGTGGGCTCGCCGTGACCGAAGTCCGGCCGCTGGCCGGGTTCACGGTGGGAATCACGGCAGCGCGCCGAGCTGAAGAGCTGGGCGCGCTGCTTGTGCGCCAGGGCGCTTCGGTGCGCTACGGGCCGGCGATCCGGATCGTGCCGCTGGCCGACGACACGGAGCTGCACGCGGCCACGATGCGGTTGCTGGAGTCGCCTGTGGACATTGTGGTGGCGACGACTGGGATCGGTTTCCGGGGCTGGATCGAGGCTGCCGAAGGGTGGGGCCTCGGCGAGAAGGTGCTCGATCACCTGTCGAACGCTTCGTTGCTGACCCGCGGCCCGAAGGCGGCCGGGGCGGTGCGGACGGCGGGGCTGGCGGAGGACTACTCGCCCGCTTCGGAGAGCAGCGCGGAACTGCTGCAGTACCTGACCGAGTCCGGAGTGGACGGACGGCGGATCGCGGTACAGCTGCACGGTGAACCGCTGCCGCACTTCGCGGAGGCCTTGCGGCAGTCGGGTGCTGAAGTGATCGAGATCCCGGTGTACCGCTGGGTGGCCCCGGCCGACCCCGGGCCGCTTGACCGGCTGTTGGACGCGGTTCTGGAAGGAACTGTCGACGCCCTGCCGTTCACGAGCGCGCCCGCCGCCGCGTCCACAGTCGCGATGGCACGGCGGACCGGTCGGCTTGGTGCGCTGGTCGAGGTACTGAGCAGCCGGGTGATCGTGGCGTGCGTGGGTCCAATCACCGCCGGTCCGCTCGCCGCGCTGGGTGTCCCGACTGTCCAACCGCGACGGTCGCGGATCGGCGCGCTCGCGAGAACCGTCGCCGACGCTTTGGTCACCGCATCGCCGACGCTGTACGCCGCCGGTCATGTGCTGCAGGTCCGCGGCACCGGCGCGTTGGTGGACGGCGATTGGCGAGAGATCGCCCCGGCGCCGATGGCGCTCCTGCGGGCGCTTGCCCGGCAGCCGGGCCGGGTGGTCGCGCGTCGCGAGTTGTCCGCCGAGCTTCCGTCCGGGGGCGAGGCGCACGCGGTGGAGACGGCGATCGGCCGGTTGCGGACGTCCCTTGGCGGCGGTGGGCTGGTGCAGACGGTGGTCAAACGCGGCTACCGGCTCGCGGTGGACCCCAGCGACACCCCGGCGTCGATCGGCTAGCCTCGGACTGGTGCGGATGGTCCCGATCCCGCCAGGCTCGGTGACGCTCACCGACCGGCGGACAGAACGCAGCTGGACAGTCGACGTGCCCGCGTTCGAGCTGGGCGCGATACCGGTCACCGAGGAGCAATACCGCGGTGGCGGCGAGCTGCCCGCCGTCGAGGTGTCCTGGTTGGACGCGGTGCGCTTCTGCAACACACTGTCCGAACGCGACGGACTCCCGCCCGTCTATCGGCTTCACGGCAGCGAAGTGGAGTGGGACCAGACCGCGTCCGGTTACCGGTTGCCGACTGAAGCGGAGTGGGAACACGCTTGCCGAGCGGGGAGTGAAGGCCCGAGGTACGGCGATCTGGACGAGATCGCCTGGTATGAAGGCAACTCCGGCGGCCGGCTGCATGCGCCTGGCGAGAAGCTCCCGAACGCCTGGGGTGCTTACGATCTGCTGGGCAACGCCTGGGATTGGTGCTGGGATCTCTACGATCCGGCGGTCTACGGCGAGTACCGGGTCCTCAAAGGCGGCGGCTGGGCGGATGAACACTGGAGCGTCCGGGTTTCGGTGCGCCGCCGGAGCCACCCGACGTTCCGGGTGGACGACGTCGGCTTTCGCGTCGCACGGTCCTAGGACCGCGCCGAGTCCCACCAGGACAGAATCCGCGTTCCGTACAGCGTCAGCCACTTCGACGGCTCGCCGGCCGGGACGTCGACCTCGAACCACATGTCGCCGCGCAAACGCCCGTCCTGCAGCCAGGTTCCGTCCGGCTGCCGGGCGGCGCGAATCCGCTCCACCGCGTCGGCGAGGCGCGGGTCGGGCGGGGTGTCGTCCACGATGGCGGCTTCGCGGAAGTACTCGACCGCGTTGATCGTGCTGTAATGCCACCGAATCGGATACGCGAAATGGTCTACCCAGGACGCGACCTGCTCGCCGGTCGAGAGGCGGTACATCAGACGGCGTTCCAGCAGGTATTCCTCGCCGGCGCGGCGGGCGGCGTGGGTCTCGTCGGTGCCGCCGGTCGCGACGTCGTAGGCGAGCAAACCTTTCACGGCGTTCAGCGTCGAATGGAAGGACGAGCGTTTCGATCCGTCAACCCATTCGCAGTTCCAGCCGCCGTCGTCCATTTGGTGTTCGGGGAACCACTGGGCCAGCCGGGAGACGTCGACCCCGAGCCAGCCGCCGTTCGCGAGTGTCCAGGCGTTGATGCAGACGTCGACCTCGCCGTCCCAGTACGGCAGGTTTTCGTATTCCCAGCGGGAATTCTCGGCGATCAATTCGGCGGTGCGGCGATCGCGTAGTACCGCCGGATCCAGTCCCCATTCGCGCAGCATATTGAGCGACCAGGTGGTGGCCGTCCACGGCTGTCCGGAGTCTGGGCCGGGTTGGAATCGGGCGGGGAAGAAGGCACCGCCGGCCCACTGTCCGTCCGGGTCCTGGTGCGCGAGCAGTTGCGCGCCGAAGCCTTCGGTCGCGATCCGGTGCCGGGTGGCCGTCCAGACCTCGGGCGGCGCGCCCGCCAAGTCCCGTTCGACCTGCCAGCGCAGCGCTGGGTCGGAGTCGAGCAGCCATTTCAGCACGTCAAGACTTTAGCCCGCCGGTCAAGCCCAGGTCACGGAAAAGTCCTGGTAGCCCCGGGCGGTCGCGGCCCGGGCGGCCTCGTCCTCGGCGGCTTCGCGGTCCGCGCGGCGCAGCGGGTCGAATTCACTGAGCGTGAAGGTCAGCCGCTTGCCCGACGCTTTCGTCCGCCAGACGCCGAGAATCTCGCCGTCGACCAGTAACGCACCGGGGCTGCCGAGGATTTTCCACACCTCTTTCGCCCGCGCTTTGTCCGGGACGAGCACCGCTTTGTCGCGGCCCTGGGTATACGGGTCAAGCGGGGGCAAAAGCCGTACTCCAGCTGGCGACGGCGGATTCTCCAATGCGGCCAACCGATCGGTCGGCAGGAATGCTCGCCGGCCATCCACTTTTATCTCGGTGACCGCCGAGGGCCAGGTGTCTCGTACGCAAGTCTTCGCGGTGCCGACGAAACCGGCCGCGTCACCCGGCGTCGCGGGTCCGTTGAAGCGCAAATACTGCTCAAGCACCCGCGAAACCGCCGCGGGAACCGGGCGGGTGGAAAGCCGTCCGCGATTCTCCAGCGGTGCGAGCGTCGCCGGAGTCTGCCCGGGTTCGAGCCGCGCGCCGCCGTGCAGGGAAGCGAGCCGCATGAGCTGTTCGTGCACATGGGTCGCATTGCAGCCGCGGCACCAACGACTGAACGCCGGCGGCAGCAGCTTCGTGATTTCGGTGCTCACCGCGCCTTTGGTCATCGGCTTGGTGACCACCTTGCGGATCGCTCGCGCGGTCGTGAACAGAACGTCCACAGGAGACACGCCAGCGGCCTGAATGTCCTTTTTCTGCCACAACATCCGGGCCAGCGCGTCCGGGTCGTCCACCGGCACCAGTGCGGTCACCAGCTCCGGCAGGTCCGTGCGCCGGTGGAAATGCGGCGCGCCCCGGTGCGACCACACCAGGGCGAGCCGTTGATCGTCCACAAGCGACTCCGGAGTCACCGGATCCGGCATCCGCGCGGCGAGCGAGAGCGCAGCGGTGTCGCGCATGCTGTCCTGGAGACCGAGGTCCAGCAGCGGCAACGCGTACGGATCGGCGACGGAGCGATGCAGCCCCTGCTCGGCGATCCGGTACGCCAGCGCCTGTTCGCGCGACACCTCCAGCATCTCGACCTCCGTCAGATCGTGTAGTCGAAGGTGTACGACACGGTCGGTTCGCCCAGCACGCCGTGCACCGTGCCGGTGCCGCTGATGCCGGCCAGCTCGCCGGTACCGGAGCCCGGCACGACCTCGAACGTCGAGCGGATGCTCTTCGGGTCGAAGCCCCACTCCTGCCGGACCACGAACGTGCCGCGGCGGCCGTCGACGGTGCCCTCGAACCGGTCGTAGCCCGGCGACGTGGTCGCGCCGCCGTCGTAACCCTCGCCCGGGTAGTACAGCAGGTAGTCGCCGGTGGCCGCACCCTGGATCAGGCCGGAGTACTCCATCGCCGCGTGCACGTAGGCGACGCGCGGGCCGCCCTCCTCGCCGCTCGCCACGTGCTCTTCCCACTTCGTCATGCCAAACGTGTTCATGCCGCACACTCAATCAGTCATACCTGCCATCTTGTGTCAGGTTTTTCAGTCATACTTTGCGCATGCGTGCCGGCCGTTTGCTCACCGTGCTTCTCCTGCTGCAGAACCGCGGCCGGATGACCGCCGACGAACTGGCCGCTGAGCTGGAGGTTTCGGTCCGGACCGTGTACCGGGACATCGAGGCGCTGTCCGCTTCGGGCGTTCCGGTGTACGCCGACCGCGGGCGCAGCGGCGGATACCAGCTCGTCGACGGCTACCGGACCCGGCTGACCGGCCTCAACGAGGACGAGGCCCAGTCGCTGGCGCTGGCCGGGCTCCCGGTGGCGGCCGCGGAGCTGGGGCTCGGCACGGTGCTGGCGGCGGCGCAACTGAAGCTGTACGCGGCGTTGCCGCAGGAGCTGCGCAGCCGCGCCGGTCGCGTCGCCGAACGGTTCTACCTCGACGTTCCCGGCTGGCATCGCGGCATCGAAAGCCTGCCGACACTGTCCGCGGTCGCCGACGCGGTGTGGGCTGCGAGGCGGATTCGCGTCCGGTATGAACGGTGGGGGCAGCGCGAGGTCGAGCGGGTGCTGGAACCGCTCGGGCTGATCCTCAAAGCGGGCAACTGGTACCTCGCCGCCCGGTGCGAGGGGACCGATCGCACCTACCGGATTTCGCGTATCCACGAGCTGACCGACCTCGGCGAGGAGTTCGAGCGACCGGCGGATTTCGACCTCGCCGGTTACTGGCAGGAGTGGTCCGAGCAGTTCGAGCGCCGGATGTACCCCCGAAAGGCGACAGTGCGCCTCTCGCCGCGGGCGCAGGCTCTCGTACCGTTCTACGCGGGTAGCGTCGGCGCGCGGGCGCTCCGCGAGGCAGTCGCCGCCGGAGCGGAACCGGACGGCGACGGATGGTTGACGATCGAGCTGCCGGTCGAACCGGGAGAAGCGGCGATCGGTGAACTGCTGCGGTTCGGGCCGCACGCGGAGGTGCTCGCGCCGGAGGACCTGCGGACGGAACTGGCGACGGCGATCCGGGAGATGGGACAGGCGTATGGGTGACCTGGACGGGGTGCGGATCGGGGTGACGGCCGAGCGTCGTGCGGACGACCTGATCGGGGCGCTGCTCCGGCACGGCGCCGAGGTTCGGCACGCGCCGACGATCACGATCGTCCCGCTGGCCGACGATCCTGAGCTGCGCCGCGGCACCGAAGCCGTGCTCGCCGCGCCGATCGACCTCGCGGCGGTCACCACCGGGGCCGGTTTCCGCGGCTGGCTCGACGCCGCCGAAGGCTGGGGCCTCCGCTCGGCGCTGCTGGACGCGCTGTCCGGGTCGCGCATCTTCGCGCGCGGGCCGAAAGCGGTCGGTGCGGTGCGTGGCGTCGGCCTGCGCGAGGAGTACTCGGCACCCGGCGAGAGCAACGACGAGCTGTTCGGCGCGCTGACCGACGCCGGGGTCGACGGCGCGCGGGTGGCTGTTCAGCTGCACGGCGCGCCGCTGCCGGAGTTCACCGATCCGCTTGCCGCGGCGGGGGCGTCGGTGCTCGCCGTGCAGCCGTATCGCTGGCACACGCCGCCGGATCCGCAGCCGGTGTTCTCGTTGATCCACGAAGTGCTGTCCGGAGAACTGGCCGCGTTGGTGTTCACCAGCGCCCCGGCCGCGACGAATTTCCTGACGCTCGCCGACGAGTCCGGACGCGGCGCGGAGCTGCGCGAGACCCTGCGCGATGGCACGGTCGTCTGCGCGTGCGTTGGTCCGGTGACCGCTGCGCCATTAGAGACAGCTGGAATCCGCACGCTACAGCCTGAGCGACAGCGTCTCGGCGCGTTGGTGAAGCTAGTGGTCGCGAAGCTCGCTTAAGACGCTTCGGCCCGCTCGCGTCCGACGGCTTCTTCGCTGAGCCCCTGACGCCAGTAGCCGGTGAAGCAGATGGCGGTCTTGTCGAAGCCACGCTCGCGGACAAGGTGTCGCCGAACGAGCTTCACAACGCCTGCTTCGCCGGACACCCACGCGTACGGCGTGCCGTTGGGCAGCTCTGCCGCGCGTACGGCCTCTACGAGCGCTTCACCGTGCGTACGGTCGCCTCGGACGATCCAGTGCACCTCGACCGCACCGTTGGTCTCGAAGGTCTGTCGCTCCGCGCGGTCCGGGATCTCGACGTACACCGACGCGCGCGCCGACTGCGGCAGCCTCTCGAGGATTCCGCCGATCGCCGGCAACGCTGTTTCGTCGCCGACCAGCAGCTGCCACGTCGTGCCGTCGGGCACCTCGTACAGCCCGTGCGGGCTCAGAAACGCGACCCGATCGCCGACCTCCGCCTGCCCGGCCCACGACGACGCGGGCCCGCTGCTCTCCTCGTGCAGCACGAAGTCGACGTCCACCTCGCCGCTCGCCGGACGCGCCGCGCGCACCGTGTACGTCCGCATCGGCGGCCGGATGTCGTCGGGCATCGCGAGATACCGGCGATACCAGGACAGGACGTCGCCGTCGCCCACCTCCCCGGGCGGCAGATGCGGCTCCTCCTGGCCGGGGAGGGGGAAGAACACCTTCACGTACGCGTCCGGAGCCACCGGGTCCGTCGCCGCGAGACCCGGGCAGTCGAAGGTGATCCGGGCCATGTGCGGGGTGATCCGGCGGACCGCGGTGACCTTGCCGGAGTGGTAAGTCAGGACGCTCATTAGGTCAGGCTAACCTAAAGTGCGGGTGGCGGGCTATGGCTGTCGGGGATGGCGGAGGCCACGCTTTCCGGCTCGGGGCGGGCGCGAGTTCGGCTGGCCAGGATCCGGAAGGTGCCGGGTTGACGGGCGCTGCTGGGCGCAGTGGCGGCTGGTCGCCTGGTGGAGACGTCCGCGAGGCGCTGAGCTGCTGCGAAGTCGAGTCGTCAGCCGGGGCAGCTAGAACAAGCTGGGCGGCTCGTCCTCGCCCCGAGAAACGTCGTGGGGCTCGCTGCCGTCGGGCCGCCAGCGGTACTTCCGCAGGTCCACTTTCTCGCCGTCCGCCAGCACGCCCTCGGCGCGCAGCCGCTCCAGCTGTTCGTGCAGCAGGTGCGGCGCGGGGGTCCCGTTCGCGCGGAGGATGCGGTGCCAGGGCAGGTCGTGGCCGTCCTCGGCGAGGGTGCGGCCGACCAGGCGGGGCGAGGGGGCTCCGGAGAGCGCTGCGACGTCGCCGTACGTCGCGACTGTCCCCGCGGGGACGTCGGCGATGACTGCGCGTATCCGCTCGTGCAGTTCGTCGTTCATGGCTCGCCAGATGATAGTCCCGCCGAGGGGTGTGCCGGTGCGCCACCCGGGTGAGCGGGCATGGTTCCATCGCTGATGTGCACGTGCGGAGAGCGGGAAACGGGCAGGCGCGGCTGGTGCGCCCGCCGGTCCCCGCCGCACCCTCGTTCACCTGGGACGAGGACGCTCGCCGGCTGCTGTCGGCCCCCGCTGGGTTCCGCCGGGTGCTGGGCGGGCCGGGCACCGGCAAGACGGCGTTGCTCGCCACCGCCGCCGCGCGCCGGATCTCGGAGGGGGCGGATCCGGAGAGCGTGCTGCTGCTCACGACGTCCCGTCGGGCGGCCGACGCGTTGCGGGCCGACCTCACCCGGCGGCTCACCTCGGATCCGGACCAGGAGTCCCCGCTGCCGCGCACAGTGAGTGAACCGCTGGTGCGCACAGTGCATTCGTACGCGTTTTCCTTGTTGCGCCTGGAAGCTCGCGCCGAGGAGCTGCCTCCGCCGCGGTTGCTGGCCGGTGCCGAGCAGGACGTGGTCGTGCGCGAGCTGCTGGAGGGCGACCTGGAGGAGGGCGCGACCGGGTGGCCGGAGCAGCTGCGGCCCGCGCTGACCGTGCCCGGGTTCGCCGAGGAACTGCGCGATCTGCTGATGCGGGCGGCCGAGCGCGGGCTCGGGCCGGAGGATCTGACCGAACTCGGGCATCGCCAGGATCGCGAAGAGTGGGTCGCCGCTGGGCAGTTCTGGGCGCAGTACGAGGAGGTCACGCAGCTGCAGGGCGCCGGCGGCAACGCGCTGGGGCTGCCCGCCGCGCCCGCGCTCGACGCCGCTGAGCTGGTCACCTCGGCGTTGCTCGCGCTGGAGGACGACGACGAGCTGCGCGAACGGGAGCGAAGCCGGGTCCGGCACCTGTTCGTGGACGACGCGCATCACCTGGATCCATTGCAGGTCCAGCTGATCCGTTCGATCGGGCACACCGCGGAGGAGTTCGTGGTGGCCGGCGATCCGGACCAGTCGGTGTTTTCCTTCCGTGGCGCGGATCCGAAGCTGTTCGCCGATTCCGACAACGACGGCGACCGGACAGTCATGCTGACCACGTCGCACCGGCTCGCTCCGACGATCCGGACGGCGGTCGCGAAGCTCGGCGCGACGCTTTCTGGTGCTTCCGCACATCGCAAACTTGTTTCGCCGAAAGGG
Source organism: Amycolatopsis sp. WGS_07 (assembly GCF_045278895.1). NCBI lineage: Bacteria > Bacillati > Actinomycetota > Actinomycetes > Pseudonocardiales > Pseudonocardiaceae > Amycolatopsis > Amycolatopsis sp. WGS_07. The sequence continues at coordinate 4,020,212 of NZ_CP136053.1, forward strand.
AAACGCGGCGGCAAGGTGCGGGTGCGGCTGATGCCGACTCCGGCGGGCGAGGCGAGCTGGATTGCCGACCAGCTGCGGCGGGCGCATCTCATGGACGGGGTGCCGTGGTCGGAGATGGCGGTGCTGGTGCGGTCGCCAGCGCGGACTTTCCTTGTGCTGCAACGGGCCTTGCGGGCGGCGGGGGTGCCGATCGGTTCGGCTACCGAGGAATTGCCGTTGGCGAAACACTCCGCAGTACGGCCGTTGCTGGCGGTGTTGCGGATCGCGGCGGAGCCGGAGTTGCTGGACGTCGACATCGCCGAGATGCTGCTGTCCTCGTCGCTCGGCGGGGCTGATCCGTTGGCGTTGCGGCGGTTGCGGCGTGGTCTCCGACGGCTGGAGCTGGCTGGCGGCGGACAGCGGTCGAGTGACGAACTGCTCGTGGAAGCGTTGCGGGGCGGGGACATTCTCGTCGGTCTCGCTGACAACGAGGCGCTGCCGGTCCGTCGTGTCGGCAATCTGTTGAGCGTCACGCACCAGGCGGTGAGCCGTGGTGAAGGCGTCGAGCAGGTGCTGTGGGAACTGTGGCAGGCGAGCGGGCTGCAGGAACGGTTGCTGCGCATGGTGGATCGCGGCGGTTCGCTTGGTGCGCAGGCGGATCGCGATCTTGACGCGGTGGTGGCGCTGTTCGATTCGGCTGGCCGGTATGCCGATCGGTTGCCCAGGGCGAGTGTCGCGTCGTTCGCGGATTACCTGTCGTCGCAAAACATCGCGGGGGACACGCTCGCCCCGGCCGCTATTCCGGGTGAAGGGGTTTCACTGCTTACCGCGCACGCGTCGGCGGGTCGCGAGTGGACGGTGGTCGCGGTCGCCGGGGTGCAGGAAGGCGCGTGGCCTGACTTGCGGTTGCGTGGGTCGTTGCTGGGCGTGGAGCGGCTGGTCGATCTGCTGTCCGGAGTGGACGAACACGACAAGGTGTCCGCTATCGCGCCGATTCTCGCTGAGGAACGGCGGCTGTTTTATCTCGCGGCGAGCCGGGCGCGCCGGACTCTGCTGGTGACCGCGGTGGCTGGGGAGGACGAGCAGCCGTCCCGATTCCTCGACGACCTTGAGGAGAACGGCGCGGACGACGGCATGCTCGATTCGCGGATGAAGCCGCCGGGTCGCTCGCTCGTGCTGGCGGAATTGGTCGGCGAGCTGCGCGAGGTCGTGTGCGACGACAAGGCGGATCCGGAGCGGCGGAAGCGCGCGGCGAAACAGCTTGCCCGGTTGGCCGCGGCTGGGGTTCCGGGTGCGCATCCGGACACCTGGTACGGGCTGCTGGAAGCGTCCACTGAGGACCCGGTGCACGGGCCTGGCGATCTCATGCGGATCTCGCCGTCCACTGTGGAGATTCTGGTGAAGTGCCCGTTGCGCTGGCTTATCGAGCGGCACGGCGGGAGCGACCCGGCGCAGCTGGCGGCGGTTACCGGGACCCTGGTGCACGGTCTGGCGCAGGCGATCGCAGGTGGCAGCACCGAGGAGCAGATCCAGGCCGCGCTGGAAGAAGCGTGGGTGCGTGTCGATGCTGGGGCACCGTGGTTTTCGCGGCGCGAACGGTCCCGGGTGGAGCAAATGCTGCGCAACTTCGTGTCGTGGCTGGAAATGTCGCGTCGCGAGCTGATCGAGGCCGGGGTCGAGCAGGACATCGAGGTCGAGTTGCCGATGGGCGACGAAGAGGTGCGCGTGCTGCTGCGCGGCCGGGTCGACCGGGTGGAGATGGACAAGGACGGCCGCCCGGTGATCGTGGACATCAAGACCGGCAAGGTTCCGGTGTCCAGTGCGGACGCGGAGAAGCATCCGCAGCTCGCGGCGTATCAGCTGGCGGTGCTGCTGGGGGCGGTCGAGGGCAAGAAGACGCCTGGCGGCGCGAAGCTCGTGTATGTCGCGAAGGGGAACAATAAAACCGGGGCCACGCAACGGGATCAGCCGCCGATGGACGAGGACAGCGGGCGCGAGTGGCTGGAACTCGTCCGATCGGCCGCGGCTGCCGCGGTCGGCCCGGATTACCAGGCGCACGAGAACGCCGACTGCGACCGCTGTCCGGCGCGCGGTTGCTGCCCGTTGCGTCCGGAAGGCCGCCAGGTGACCGGACCGTGAGCCCGGTGGTTGTCGCCAACCCCGTCGGACCCGCGGAAATCGCTGACGCACTGGGGTTGCACCGTCCGACGCCCGAGCAGGCGACCGTGATCGCGTCGCCGGTCGAGCCGTCGCTGGTCGTCGCGGGCGCGGGCGCGGGGAAGACCGAAACCATGGCCGCGCGCGTGGTCTGGTTGGTGGCCAACGGAATCGTGAGCCCGGAGCGGGTGCTCGGCCTGACCTTCACCCGGAAAGCCGCGCGTCAGCTCGGTGAGCGGGTGCGCGCACGGTTGCGGCGGCTCGCTGGTTCCGGGCTGCTGGAGCGGATCGACCCGTCGGGTGCGCTGCGGGCCACTGTGGTCGCGGGTGAGCCGACGGTGCTGACTTATCACGCGTATGCCGGGCGGTTGTTGTCGGAACACGGTTTGCGGTTGCCGGTGCAGCCTGGCGTCCGGTTGCTTTCGGAGACTTCGTCGTGGCAGCTCGCGCATCGCGTGGTGTCCACTTGGGACAACGACCTGGACACCGACCGAGTGCCGCCGACGGTCACCGCGCAGCTGCTCGCGTTGGCAGGCGAACTTGGCGAGCATCTGATTTCGACGGAGAAGCTCGCGCAGTACACCGAGTGGCTGTGCGAGATCATCGAAAACGCTCCGCGCGCTAAAGGGCAGCGTGCGTCGCTGCCGGTGAAGCTGCAGGAAGTGCTGGCGGCGCAACGGTTCCGGCTGGCGTTGTTGCCGCTGGTCGAGGATTACCACCGGCGCAAACGGGCGGAAGGCGCGCTGGACTTCGCGGACCAGATGTCGCTCGCGGCGCAGCTCGCCGATGGATATCCGGCGGTCGTCGCCGGGGAACGCGAGCGGTACGGGGCTGTGCTGCTGGACGAATACCAGGACACCGGGCACGCACAGCGAGTGCTGCTGCGGTCGTTGTTCGGCGGGGTCGATCACCCGCCGATGCCGGTGACCGCGGTCGGCGACCCGGCGCAGGCCATTTACGGCTGGCGCGGCGCGAGTGCGGCGAACCTGCCGAGGTTCACCACGGACTTCCCGCGCCGAGGTGCGGAACGGCTCGAAACCGCACACGAATTCGGGCTGCTCACCAGTTTCCGCAATCCGCCGGAAATTCTGGAGCTGGCGAACGCGATCTCGGAACCGTTGCGGCAGCGCGGTCTCGGCGTCGAGCGGCTGCGCGCGCGGGACGGTGCTGGTCCGGCGGACATTGCGGTCGCTTTGCTGCCGGACGTGCGCGCGGAACGCGAATGGGTCGCCGATCAGATGGCGCAGCGTTGGCATGCGGAGAAAGAAGAATCCGGCAAGCCGCCGACCGCTGCCGTGTTGGTGCGCCGCCGCGCGGACATGGCGCCGATCGCGGCGGAAATGCGGATGCGCGGTCTTCCGGTGGAGGTCGTGGGCCTCGGCGGATTGCTGGACGAACCGGAGGTCGCCGACCTGGTGGCCACGCTGCGGGTGCTCGCCGATCCGCTGGCCGGAAGCGCGGCGGCCCGGTTGCTCACTGGCGCGCGCTGGCGGATCGCGGCGGCGGACGTCGCGGCGTTGTGGCGGCGGGCCAACGAACTCACTTCGCCCGAGCCGCGCGCGCAGGAGGGCGAGGAACCGGAACTGGTCGCCGAACGCGCGGAGCAGGCCGGGCTGATCGACGCAGTCGACGAACCCGGCGCGCCCGAGCGCTATTCCGCCGATGGGTACCGCCGAATTCGTCGCCTGGGCGCGGAATTGACCGCATTGCGTCGTCGGCTGGACCAGTCGCTGCCGGAATTGGTGGCGGACGTCGAACGCACCATGCTGCTTGACGTCGAATCGCTCGCTCGTCCGGGTTCAGCCGGGCGAGCGCACCTGGACGCGTTCGCCGAAGTCGTCACCGACTACGCGGAAACCGCGCCGACCGCCACTCTGTTGTCCTTTGTGGACTACCTGAATACCGCGGCACACGCGGAAGACGGCTTGACGCCCGGTGAAGTGCAGGTGGTGCCGGACCGGGTACAGGTGCTCACGGTGCACTCCGCCAAGGGGCTCGAGTGGGAAGTGGTGGCTGTCCCGCATCTGGTCGCCGAGGTGTTTCCGGGCAAGCGTCGTTCGTCTTCCTGGCTGCGCACTTCCACCGCACTGCCCGCGCATTTGCGTGGTGACGCGGCGGATCTGCCGAAGCTGCACGTCGCGGAAGGCTATGACCGCAAGGAAGTGCAGGAAGCGCTAGAACTGCACGAGGAAGGTTTCGTCGCGCGCGAAGCCGACGAGGAGCGACGGTTGTGTTACGTCGCATTGACGCGTTCTGAGCGTGCGCTGCTCGTTTCCGGGCATTGGTGGAACGAAAGCAGTACGCGGGCGAAAGGGCCGTCCATCTTTCTGTCCGAGATCGCCGAGGTGATGGGCGAGGCCGAGCCACCGCTGGGCGTGGTCGATGTTTGGGCGGACGAACCGGCCGAGGACGATGAAAACCCGTTGGTCGCGGATTCCCGGACAGCGAAGTGGCCGGTGGATCCGCTGGGCGACCGGCGATCCGGCGTCGCCAGCGGGGTGGACCTCGTGCTGGCGGAAATGGCTGCCCTGGAAGAAGAACCGGAGCCGGAACCAGAAGCCGAACCGCTCCCCGCCGCGGACGACGACGAAATCCCGCTGCCGCCGGAACCCGAAGACGAAGACGATTACCTGCCCGACGACTACCCCGAAGAGGACGAGGACGTCGTCGACCCGGAGGACCCGGACGGCTGGGCCGCCGACACCGACGTTCTGCTCGCCGAACGCGCCCGCTCGCAATCCACTGTGGACCGCGTCGCGCTGCCAGCGCAGCTGAGCGTGAGCCAGCTGGTGGACCTGGCGTCCGATGCGGACGCTCTCGCGCAACGCCTGCGTCGCCCGCTTCCGTTGCCGCCCAATACGTTCGCCCGTCGCGGTACCGCGTTCCACACCTGGCTGGAGCAACGGTTCTCCGGAGACCGTCTCCTGGAGATCGACGACCTCCCCGGGGCGGCCGACGTCGGCGAAGCTCCGGACAGTGATTTCGAAGCCCTGCAAGAAGCTTTCGAGCGCAGCGAATGGGCTGACCGGGTCCCGGTGGCGGTGGAGGTGCCGTTTTCCGCGGACGTCGAGGGCATTACCTTGCGCGGTCGGATGGACGCGGTGTACGCGGATCCCGACGGCGGCTGGACAGTCGTGGACTGGAAAACCGGCTCCGTCCCGTCCGAGGAACGGTTGCCGGCACTGTCCATTCAGCTCGGTGCGTACCGGCTCGCGTGGGCGGCGCTGAAGAAAGTCCCGGTGGAACGGGTCCGCGCGGCATTCCACTATGTCCGACGTGGACACACGCTGCGCCCGGCGGATCTGCTGGACGCGGAAGGCCTGCGCGCCTTGCTGCGCAACATTCCGCAGGAGTAGCGGCTAGCCCCGGTCGCGCACGGTCAACGCCCAGCTCACCAGCGGCCACTGCAGCGGCAGCCGCAGCCACGCCACCGCGCGGTCCCGGGCCGGACGGCCGCGCCGCTGGTAATCCAACGCCATTTTCACATTCCCCGGGAACACGCCGACGAACAGCAGTGCCGCCGCCAGCCCGCCCAGCCGGCGCGTGCGCGGCAGCGCGATCCCGGCCGCGACGGTCAGCTCGGCGGCGCCCGAAACGTAAGTCCAGGTGCGCCGGTCACCGGGCAATTCCTTCGGGACCAGCGCGTCGAACGGCTTCGGCCGGGCGAAGTGCAGGACGCCCGCCCCGGCGAGGAGAGCGGCGAGCAGATGGGCCGGACGTTGCGACGCGCGGGGCTCGGACATGCGGCAAGACTGCCACACCATGATCGCCGCGACGGGTGTGCGGGTGCTCCGATTGGGTTATCCTCCCCGCTGTGAGTGACGCCGAACGCGCGCGGGGAGCCGGTGCATGAAGGCCTTGAAACGGCTGCCCCTCAACGTCCGGTTGAACGACCGGCCCGACCACGAACTCGTCGGCGTGATCCGGATGCCGGAGCTGACGGTCAGCCCGATGCGGTCGATCGTCCGGCGGATCATCGGAGCCCTGCTGGCGCTGCTGGCCACCGTGCTGATCGTGTATCTCGACCGGGACGGCTACCGCGACGCCAACGGCGACGGCCTCTCTCTTCTCGACTCGCTCTACTACGCGACGGTTTCCCTCTCGACCACCGGCTACGGCGACATCGCCCCGGCCACCGCGTCCGCGCGGCTGGTGAACGTCATCGTGATCACGCCGCTGCGGGTGCTCTTCCTCATCGTCCTCGTCGGGACCACCCTGGAAGTGCTCACCGAGCGCTCCCGGCAGGCGTTCAAAATCCAGAAGTGGAGGACGAAGGTGCGTGACCACACCGTCGTCGTCGGTTTCGGCACGAAGGGCCGCTCGGCGGTCAACGCGCTGCTCGGCGACGAGGAGGTGCAGGCCAACCGCGTCGTGGTCGTCGACACCGACCAGCAGGCGCTGGACGCGGCGAGCGCGCTCGGCCTCGTGACCGTGCACGGATCGGCGACCAGGGCGGACGTCCTGCGCGTCGCCGGCGTGCAGCACGCGCGCGCCGTAGTGGTCGCGCCGAACCGCGACGACACCGCCGTGCTGGTCACCCTCACCGCGCGCGAACTGGCTCCGAAGTCGCACATCGTGGCGTCGGTGCGCGAGGCGGAGAACGTGCACCTGCTGAAGCAGTCCGGGGCGAACCAGGTCGTGGTGTCGAGCGAGACCGCCGGGCGGCTGCTCGGCATGGCGACATCCACTCCGCTTGTAGTGGACATGGTCGAGGACCTGCTCACGCCGGAATCCGGACTGGCCATCGCGGAGCGCGCCATCGAACCGAGCGAGGAGGGCGGATCGCCGCGGCATCTGCCGGACATCGTGCTCGGCGTGGTGCGCGACGGGGTGCTGTACCGGGTGGACGCCCCGCAGGCCGACGCGCTGGAGCCGGGGGACCGGCTGCTGTACGTCAAGAAGGTCACGCAGGTCGATCACATCGAACGCTGAGGTCGGCCGCGGCTGGGCCCGCCCCAATGTGGCATTGGGTGCTCCATCCATGCCCCCGCCGCCACCCTCAACGGAGGCGCTGCGCGCCGCCAGTTCGCTCAACGCAACCAACGCCACATTGGGTGCGTGGGGCGCAACCAACGCCACTTTGGGTGCGTCAGATGCACCCAATGCGGCATTGGGGCCAAGCGGGACAGCGCCGAGCGGGCGGCGGCGGGTGACCTGGTCGGCACACCGGGACGCGGGGTCCCCCGTGCGCGGGCACCTCACTGGGTTTTGCCCCGGGGATCTGGAAGCATGGCGTCGTGCAGGTTTCCGACCCCCGCATAAGAGCCCCGTCAAGCGGGGGCTGCAGGTGGGCATCCCGGTCGCGGTCGGGGTGCTCGTCGTGGTCTTGACGTGGCTCGCCGGCCCGGGGCTGCTCGGCATCCACGTGAAGCCCGCCGGTGCGCCGGTGGACGCCCAGATCACGAAAGCCGTCGACTGTTCGGTGCAGGGGGCGGCCGAATCGGTCTCCTTCCAGCTCGGCGGCAAACCGCGCCAGGGCACCCTCGACAGCTGCGGGCACGGCAAGGACGAGCATCTCCAGGTGCTGGTCCCGGACGACGCGCCCGCCGACGGCGTCGTCTCGGTCACCACTCCGGACAGCACGGCGGGTTCGCAGGACCTGCGCGCGCCGATCGCGCTGGCGTTGCTGGTGTTCGCCTGCTTCTGCGGCGCGATGTACGCCTACCTGGTGATCCGCGGTCCCGGCAAGCTCGCGCTGCTCAGCTGATTCGTCCGAAGCACGACAGCTGTAGTACTGCAACCGCGCCCGCCGCAGTCACGCCGAGCAAGCCACTGCGTCTGTAGTGGTCTCAGCTGACGTCGGAAGCGGAAGCGGCGAAGGTGTTGCAGTCCGCGATCCGGTTGTCCTTCGCCCCGGCGCGCCACCACTGGGCGTAGTGCGCGTTGGTGCCGTGGTCGTGGCTGCGCGAAGTGTTGTCGCCGCGGGTTTCCTGGTCGTTCCAGGCCTTGTTGTACATGTCGCGGGTGATCGTGCCGCCGCGGTCGACGTGCGCGCCGAGGAACATTCCGGAGAAGCACTGCGCCTGGAGTTCTTTGCGCCGCGACATGTCCAGGCCTTCGGGGCTGTTCTGGCCGGCCGCGTAGATCTTCTGCCACGCGGCGTCCATGATGCCCGCGACTTCCTGCACGTGGTGGCCGTACTCGTGGGCGAACAACGCCAGATAGACGCCGGGGTTGTTGCCGTACTGGTCGGTCTGCAGTCCCTTGAACGGGACGTACAGGTTGTTTTCGCAGTAGTACGCCGCGGTCGCGATGCCGACCTGGATGGTGCCGCATTCGGTGTCGAAGCTGGGCCCGGTCGGGAAGTGCAGCGCGGGCGGCGTGAACGGCAGGTTGTAGGACTCGAGGAACGGGCCCCACGCCGCGTCGAGGCATTTGCTCGCGGCGGTGAAGAACGCTTCCGCGCCTCCCTGCGTGCTCGTCCATGGCGGCAGGTTGCAGGCGAGGTTCTGCAGGCCGGCGTTGCGGTCCTGCAGGATCGGGTGATCAGCGAGCTTCAAGACCTTGTGCGGGCCCGCACTGGTGGAGGTGCTGGGGCTGTCCGACGGACTGGTCGGCGTGCTCGAAGCAGTGGCGGAACCGCTGGTGGGCGGCAGTTCGTAGGCGGACGTCGGCGACGGCGGCGCGGCCTGGTAGCCGGCGTTGCTCGGACCCGACCCGCGGTTCAGCGAAACGATCGCCACGACGCCGAGCGCCAGCACCGCGACCGCGCCGAGGCACAGCCCGACGATCAGCCCGGTCGGCTTGCGCGGCGGCACCGGATAGGACGGCGGCTGCTGCCACTGCGGACCCTGCGGCGGCGGGCCCTGATACGGCGGCTGTTGTCCCTGGTACGGCGCTTGTCCCTGGTACGTACCCGACTGGTACGGACCTTGCGCCTGCCCCGGGTGCTGGCCCGGCGGCACCGGGCCTTGCCCCGGCACCGGCGGCGGTTGAACGGTCCCGCGTGGCGGCACCTGGCCGTAGGGCGGTTGCGTCATCAGGGCAGTCCCGGTGGGTCTCGGCGCGGGCCGGGCGTCCCCCGGCTTGCCGTTCAGCATATCGGGGGACCCCCGGTCCGCCGCAGCACTTCGCCGGACTGCCCGCTCGCCCGGACGTCCCCCCAGGTCTGGCCGGGTGCGGACGGCTCTGGAAGAGTGACGGCAGCAACCGCAGGGCCGTGCAGACGAGGGGCTCCGATGACAGACAAACCCGGTTCGCCCGGGCAGGGGGACGACACGCCGACGCCGAGCCGGGGCTCCGCCGTGCCCGACCCGGCCGCGTCCGCCGCGACTCCGCCGGAGACCGGCGAAACGGACACCTCGTCCTCGCCGTCCGGCTCGAGCGCCGGAACTTCGCCGTCCGCCAGCGAAAACGCCGCTTCGGGTGAGGTGAATCCGGCTGCCGGAGGGGGTCCGGCTAGCGTGGATCCTTCTCCTGCCAGCGAAAACCCGGGCTCGACGGCGCAGCCAGGTGGCGGAAACGCGGCTGGCGTGACGTCGCAGACGGGCAGCGAAGCCGCGGCAGGCTCGACGCCGCCTGCGGGCGGCGAAAGCTCGACGGCCGCGACTTCGCAGCCAGGCAGTGAAGCCGTGGCAGGCTCGACACCGGCAGCCGGGGGTGAAAGCCCGACTCCCGCGACGCCGCAGCCAGCCAGCGAAACCGCAGCAGGCTCGACGCCGCCAGCAGCCAGCGAAAACCCGGGCGCCGGAACCACTCCGCCCCAGCCAGGCGTGACCCCTCCCGCCGGGCAAACCCCGCCCAGCTCCTTCCCTCCACCCGGCGCGACCCCGCCGCCCCCACCAGGCGGTCAGTGGCAATCCCCAGGCCAGCAACCGCTTCCGCAGTACCCCGGCGGCATCTCGAGTCGCCCGGGCGCCGGCTGGAGCCCGAACGGGCTGGGCAAACCGGGCGTGATCGCGTTGCGTCCGTTGAACGTCAGCGACATCCTCGACGGCGCGATCACCGCGATCCGCCGGTATCCGCTGCTGATCCTCGGGGTGTCCGCGATCGTCGCGGTGATCTCGGCGGGGCTGAACCTCGCCGCGTCGCTGTGGCTGGTGCCCGATTTCGAGCGGGTCACCCGGCTCGGCCCGGCCGCGACTCAGCAACAGCAGCTCGACGCGCTCTACAGCATGCTCGGCTCCACGCTCACCGCGTTGCTGCCGTCGCTCGTGATCACCATGCTGGCGCAGACTTTCCTCACCGGTTTCCTCACCGTGGTGATGGGCAAGGCGGTGCTCGGCCGCCCGGTCGACTTCGGTTCGGCGATGCGCGAAGCCGCGCCGCGGCTGCTGCCGCTGCTGGCGGTCACCGTGCTTTACGCGCTGGCCACGATTGTCGCCGCGGCGTTCTGCCTGCTTCCCGCCGTGCTGCCGTATGTGTTCTGGTCGCTCGCCGGTCCCGCGCTGGTGCTGGAACGCGGCACGATCGGACAGGCGTTCACGCGGTCGCGCCAGCTGGTGTCGGGCATGTTCTGGCGGGTGTTCGGGGTGCTGCTGCTGGCGGCGGTGATCGGCTGGGTGATCTCGGCGGTCATCGACATTCCGTTCAGCGTCGGCTCGGGCGCGTTCAGCGGCCTTTTCGACCCGCAGGCGACGGTTCCGAAGGTGACGACCGGCGGCCTGGTGCTGCAGTCGGTCGGCACGGTGATCGCGTCGACGATCGTCATGCCGTTCACCGCGCTGGTCACCGTGGCGCTTTACATCGACCAGCGGATGCGCCGCGAGGGCATGGACATCGAACTGGCCAGGGCGGCCGGGCTGAACCCGCCTGAACCGCCGCGTCCGCCCCAGCAGGCGTGGTGATCGGTTTCCTCGCCGACGTCCCGGTCGACATCGACCGGGACCCGGCCCGGCTGCGAGCGGTCCAGGAGCTGACCGATCCGGGGTACGCGGCCGCGCGGCCGGGTTTCCTCGAGCAGGTCTGGCAGTGGCTCGGGCGGCGGATTTCCGAGCTGTTCAACGCGTTGTCGGGGGTGCCCGGCGGGCCGCTCGGCCTGGTGCTGGTGCTGGGCTTGGTGATCGTGCTGATCGTGGTCGTGCGGCTGCGGGTGGGCAAGGTCGGCCGGTCCGCGAAATCGTCCGGCGAGGTGTTCAGCGGACGGCGGAAAACCGCGGACGAGTACCGGAAAGCCGCCGAGGAAGCCGCTGCTCGCGGTGATTTCGCCGACGCGGTGCGGGATCGGTTCCGCGCGCTCGTGCGGGGCATGGAGGAGCGCGCGCTGCTCGACGTCCGTTCCGGCCGGACCGCGGACGAAGCCGTCGCCGAAGCGGGGAAGTTCCTGCCGGAGCTGGCCGGTGACCTCACCGCGGCCGCGCGGCTGTTCGACGACGTGCATTACGGCGGACGGCCGGGCACCGAGGCCGGTTACCGTGCGCTGTCCGATTTGGACGAACGCGTCCGGCGTGCCCGGCCGGTTCTGGCGGACGCATGAGCACCGCAGTTTCCCCGGATCTGCGCCGAATCTGGCGCGGCGCCCGGATTCCGCTGGCGATACTCCTCCTGATCGTGATCGTCGCACTGGCCATTGTGCTCAGTCGCGGCAAACAGACCAGCGGCGAACTCGAGCCCGGTTCCTACGAACCGCAGGGCAGTCACGCGCTCGCGCATTTGCTGGAGCAGGAAGGCGTCCAAATCCGCGCGGTGCATACGCTCGCCGAAGCGCGCGAGGCCGCCGACAGCGGAACTTTGCTGATTACGGACCCGCAGCTGGTGCCGTCGAACGGGCTGGCCGACCTGCGCCGCCGGGTCGCGCATCTCGTGCTCGTCGCGCCCGGATCGTCCGCGCTGGGCATGGCCGCGCCGACAGTTTCGGTGGGCGGAGGCGGAGAAGTCCGTACGCTGCAACCGGGTTGTACGGTCGGCGCGGCGGTCAGCGCGGGGTCGGTCACGCTCGGCGGTCGCCATTACCTCACCGAGGACAGGACTGCGCGTGCCTGTTACCGCGAGAACGGCGAACCGACTTTCCTGCAGCTGGCCGACCGGACCGGCACGGTGACCCTGCTCGGCACCGGGGACGCGTTCACCAACGACCAGATCGCCAAGGAGGGCAACGCGGCGTTCGGCATGCGGCTGCTGGGCGATCACCGTCAGCTGGTCTGGTATGTACCGTCCACAGAGGACCCCGCGCTGGCCGGCGAGAAGAAACCGTTCTTCGAACTGATCCCGCCTGGCTGGCGCTACGGCGCGCTGACCGCGGGGATCGCGGCCGTACTGTTCGCGTTGTGGCGTGCGCGGCGGCTCGGGCCGGTGGTGCGCGAACCGCTGCCGGTGGTCGTGCGGTCGGCGGAAACGGCGGAGGGCCGCGCCCGGCTGTACCGGCGGGGCGGCGCGAGCGGGCACGCGGCGGAAACCTTGCGCGAGGCGGCGAGGACCCGGCTGCGGAAGAGATTGGGATTGCCGCGCGACGCCGGCCCGCCCGCGGTGGTGGAGACGGTGAGCGCGCGGACCGGCCGGGCGCCGAACGAGGTCGGGGCGGTGCTGTACGGCCCGCCGCCGTCCGACGAGGCGGCGCTGGTGCGGCTGGCGGACGAACTGGACGCGGTGGAACGAGAGGTGGAGCGTTCTTGAGTACCGAACAGATGCAGGACGCGCGGGCGGCCCTGATCGCGTTGCGCACCGAGGTCGGGAAGGCCGTGGTCGGCAACGACGCGGCCGTCACCGGGCTCATCCTCGCGCTGCTCTGCCGGGGGCACGTGCTGCTGGAAGGCGTGCCCGGCGTCGCGAAGACGCTGCTGGTGCGGGCGCTGGCGGCGTCGCTCGACCTGAAGACGACGCGCGTGCAGTTCACCCCGGACCTGATGCCGGGCGACGTCACCGGGTCCATTGTGTACGACGCGCACAGCGGCGAGTTCTCCTTCCGCGAGGGCCCGGTGTTCACGAATCTGCTGCTGGCCGACGAAATCAACCGGACGCCGCCGAAGACGCAGTCGTCGCTGCTGGAGGCGATGGAGGAGCGGCAGGTATCGATCGACGGCACCTCGCGTCCGCTGCCGGATCCGTTCGTGGTGATCGCGACGCAGAACCCGGTCGAGTACGAGGGCACCTATCCGCTGCCCGAGGCGCAGCTGGACCGGTTCCTGCTGAAACTGACCATGCCCGCTCCGTCGCGAGAGGATGAAATCGGCATTCTCTGGCGGCACGCACAGGGTTTCGACCCGCGTGATCTCGCCGCCGCAGGCGTGCGTCCAGTGGCTGGCGCGGCGGAACTCGCGGCCGCGCGGGAGGCGGTCGCGAAGGTGACCGTCGGCCCGGAAGTGATCGGCTACGTCGTCGACCTCTGCCGCGCGACCCGGGAACTCCCGGCGGTGCGCATCGGCGTTTCCCCGCGTGGCGCAACGGCTTTGCTCGCCGTCACGCGTGCGTGGGCGTGGCTGTCCGGCCGGGACTACGCGACTCCCGACGACGTCAAAGCGCTCGCCCGCCCTGCGCTCCGGCACCGCCTCGACGTGCGTCCGGAAGCCGAACTCGAAGGCGTGACCGCGGACGGCGTCCTCGACCGGGTGCTGGCCTCCGTGCCGGTGCCGCGCTAAATGGCCGTCACCGGGCGGCTCGGGCTGCTGGCGCTTCTCGGAGCGCTGGTGGTCGGGCTGCTGTTCCCTTCCACTACGGGTGTAGTGGTTGTCGCCGCGGTGCTGCTGGTGCTGGTCGTCGTGGACCTCGTCCTGGCCGGAAGCGTGCGCGCGCTGCGATTTTCGCGCAGCGGGGCCACTTCCGTCCGGCTCGGCGAACCTGCCGAGGTCACGCTGACCGTGACGAACCCGGGCAGCCGCACCGTCCGTGGCTCGCTGCGGGATGCCTGGCCGCCGAGCGCCGGTGCCGACGACCGGCACCCGCTGGCGGTCCCGTCTGGCGAACGGCGCGCGTTGACGACCGCGCTGCTCCCGACCCGTCGCGGCGACCGGATCGCGGCCCGCGTGACCGTACGCGCGGTCGGCCCGCTGGGGTTGGCCGCGCGGCAGGGTTCGCACGAGGTGCCGTGGACGGTCCGGGTGCTGCCGCCGTTTCACAGCCGGAAGCATCTGCCTTCGCGGCTGGCCCGCTTGCAGCAGCTGGACGGGCGCAATGCGGTGCTGATCCGGGGCCAGGGAACGGAATTCGACTCTCTCCGCGAGTACGTCATCGGCGACGATGTCCGGTCGATCGACTGGCGCGCGACGGCTCGTGCCGCGGATGTGATGGTGCGGACGTGGCGGCCGGAACGCGATCGGCAGGTGGTCCTCGTGCTGGACACCGGCCGCGTTTCGGCTGGCCGGGTCGGCGACGCGCCTCGGCTGGACGCGGCGATGGACGCGGCGCTTTTGCTGGCCGCGCTGGCTTCCCGGGCGGGGGACCGGGTTGATCTGCTCGCCTACGACCGCCGGGTGCGCGCTTCGGTCCCGAACGCGTCGACGCCGTCGTTGGTGAACGCCTTGGCCCCGATCGAGCCGTCGCTGGTGGAGACGGACGCGCGGGGAATGGTGGCGGAAGTGCTGCAGCGGACGCGTCGGCGGGCTCTTGTGGTGCTGCTGACCGGATTGGAGCCCGCGCCGTTGGAGGAAGGGCTTTTCCCGGTGCTGGGGTCGTTGACCGCCCGGCACGAGGTGCTGGTGGCGTCCGTGGCGGACCCGAGGGTGGCGGAGATGGCCGCGGCGCGAGGTTCGGCGGAGGCGGTTTATGACGCTGCGGCGGCGGAACGCGCGCTGGCGGACCGTGAGTCGTCGGTAGCGCGGTTGACCCGGCATGGGGTCGGGGTGGTGGACGCGGTTCCGGAGGAGCTGCCGCCTGTGCTGGCGGACCGGTATCTGGCGTTGAAGGCGGCGGGACGGCTGTAGCGGTACCCGGCGGCGGCTGGGTGCGGCAGGATGCTGTGAGTGACCATCGAGGCTGATGCCGGGGCACGCACCGGCGCGGAGCTACTGTTTGTATCGATCGATTTGGGGACCTTGCCCACGTTGGGGGCCCTGGACCGAAACACAGTAGCGTTGCGCGCTCTGACCAAGCATGCGCGGATTCTGGTGGCATTGCCCGGCGTGCCGGAAGCCGAGCAATTTCGCTATTACCAGCAGAAGCGGGTGCCGACTCGACTGCCACAGCAGCGGGGTTCGTTGCCGCCGAGGCTGGGTTGGGCTGCGGACTTGCGGGTGGTCCGGATGTCCATGGCCAGCCCGTGGCAGGTGGTGCTCGCTGAGGTTGCGAAGGCATCGTCGCCGGTTGCCTACACCGGTGCCGCGCTCATCGCGTTGCAGCAGTTGCTCAAGATGGTCATGGTCTGGCAGCAACACCGGATCGAGCTGGCCAGGGCGGAGATCGACCTGCAAGCCCGTCGCCACGAGCTGGCTCTGCGGGTGATGCGCGAAAGCGGCACCGTGGTCGGCCAGTTGCCTTCCGAGTCCGCAGACCCGGCTATGAAGGAACAGGCGGCAGCTTTCGCCGCGCAACACCGGGTTCCCGATGATCTCGTGGATTCAATCGAAAACCTCAACGACGTCCAAGCCGCCGAGCTGATCCCTCCCGACGACCCGCGCGCGACCGGCCGCTGATCTCAGCCCGCCTCCGGCAACGCGTCCCCGGCCGCCCGCCGGTCCACATCCCCAGTCTCGCCGTCCAGTGCCGCCCGTCGTCCCAGCGTGAACACGTACGTCAGGAACAGCAGCTCCACCACCACGCCGATCCCGATCCGCATCCACGTCGGCCAGCCGGACGGGGTCACGAACGCCTCGATCACGCCCGACACCAGCAGCACGCACGCCAGCCCCAGCGCCATCACCACCACTGAGCGGCCCTGTTCGGCCAGCGCCGCGCTCCGCGACCGCCGTCCCGGGTCCACCACTGTCCAGCCGAGTTTCAAGCCGGTGCCCGCCGCGATGAACACCGCCGTCAGTTCCAGCAAACCGTGCGGCAGCAGCAGTCCCAGCAGCACATCCCCGCGTCCGGCCGAGGACATCAGGCCGATCGCGACCCCGGCGTTCAGCGCGTTCAGCCACAACGCGGAGATCACCGGCAAGCCGAGCGCGACGCCGAGGAACAGGCAGGTCGCGGCGACCCAGGCGTTGTTCGTCCACACCTTCGCCGCGAACGAGGCCGCCGGACCGTCTGAGTAGTACGTCTCGTATTGGCCGCCCGGCGCGGTCATCGCCTTCACCTCGTCCGGCGACACCAGCGACGCGCGCACCTGCGGGTCGCCGGCGATCCACACGCCGAGCACCGCCATCACCGCGACTGACAGCAGCGCCGCGAGGGATCCACCAGCGCCTGCTCAGGTACACCGCGGCCGGGAAGCGCCGCGTGAAGAACAGCCCGACTTCGCGCCACGCCGGGCTGTGCGAGCCGGCCACCGCCGAACGGCCGCGCGCGACCAGCGCGGACAGCCTGGCCAGCAGGGCCGGGTCGGGCGCGGTCGAGCGGAGCATTGACAGATGTGTCGCGGCGCGCTGGTACAGCGTGACCAGCTCGTCCGCCTCCTGGCCGGTCAGCCGCCGGCGTCCGGCGAGATCGCCGAGCCTGCTCCATTCGGCACTGTGCGCCGCGACGAACACGTCGACGTCCACCGGCCACCTCCTCCGCCACCAGGATAGAGGCAGGCGCTCTACGCTGGCGTCGTGCAGGAAGAGTCCGATCTCGTCACCGGTGAGGCCGTCGTCCTCGACCTGCGGGTGGCGAAGCTCGCCAGCCGCGCGGTCGCGATGCTGCTCGACGTCCTGGTCCAGGCCGCGTTGCTGCTGCTCATCCTCGTGACGCTGCTGCTGACCGCGGGGTCGTTCGACTCCGCGCTCACCGTCGCGCTGATGCTGACCTCGTTCGTGCTGGTCGTGATCGGGTACCCGGTGCTGTTCGAGACGCTCAGCCGCGGCCGTTCGCTCGGCAAACTCGCGCTCGGCCTGCGCGTGGTGCGCCTCGACGGCGGTCCGATCAGCTTCCGGCACGCGCTGACCCGCGCGCTCGCCGGTTTCTTCGTCGACTTCTGGGCGCTCGGCTTCCTCGGCGCGGTCGCGATCATTGTGTCGCTGACGTCGTCGAACGGCCGTCGCGTCGGCGACTACCTCGCGGGCACACTGGTGATCCGCGAGCGTGTCCCGCAGTCCGCGCAAGCGATCCTCGTGGTGCCGCCCGGTCTGGAGGCGTGGGCCGCGCAGTTCGACCTCAGCGGCCTGTCCGACGACCTCGCCATGGCCGCCCGCCAGTACCTCGGCCGCTACCACGAACTGCGCCCGGAAGCTGCCGCGTCGCTCGGCTTCGGCCTGGCGCAGGAGGTGTCCGCGGCGATCGGCGTGCCGCTGCCGTACGGGATGCCTCCGTGGGTCTTCCTCACCGCGGTGCTGGCCGAACGCCGCAATCGCGACCACGCCCGGATCGCGCCGACGCACTACAGCCCGCCCGCCTACTCACCGCCGCCGGTGCAGCCTCCCGCTCCGCCGCAGTCCGACAATCCCTTCACCCCGCCGAGCTGAGGACATGCTCGCCGACGACGTCACCGTCACCGCCGCCCAGGACGGTCAGCTCACGGTCATTGAGCGCGTCGTCGCCGACGCCCCAGCCGTCCACCGCATCGCCGAGCGGGTACCTGTCAGCGATAGCGAGGACCGGCTCTACTCGATCACCGACCTCCGGGTTTCCGGTGCTGCCACTGCGGACGGACCGACGGTCACCGTCACCGGGCCAGCCACTCTGAAGTACACAGTGGACGGTGCGGTCGCGGCTGGCGGACAGGTGCGGTTCCAGCTCACCGGCGGCTGGGACCGTGCGCTCGACCGCGTCACCGCCACCTTCACCGCGCCCGGAGTGTCCACAGCGGACTGTTACGCGGGTCAACCCGGCTCGTCTCGGCAGTGCACCTTCTCCGAACTCCGGAGCGGGGGAGCGCATGCCGAACAGAACGTTCTGCGTCAAGGGGATCGGATCGACCTGGCGGTCCAAACCGGGCCGTTGCCGGAGAACGCCAGGTTCGTCCCGAATGGACCGTTGGCCGCGTTCGCGCCTGGATTCCCGACTGTCCTCAGTGGTCTGACGTTGGTGCTGTACCTCCTCTTCGGGGCCAGCCTGCTGCGTCGCCGTACGAGACCGCCCGCTCCTGGAATCCCGCCCGCCTACCTCGCGTACGTCGCGCGCGGCGAACTCGACCTCACCGGAACCGTCCTCGACCTCATCGCACGCGGCCACCTAAGCATCACCGACGGCCAGGTCACCCATGGCGAAGGCGACCAGCTCACTCCCTTTGAGGAAGCCGTCAAAGCCGCGTTCCCGCCAGGCCCGCTCGCGGCCGCGCGGCCAGACCACAACGAACTGCGCGCCCTCCTCGAAGCCGAGTCGCACCGTCAGGGCTGGCTGTCCAATCGGCAACCGCACGTCCGCCGGGCCGGATTGGTTCTGGCTGCAGCAGGCATCGTGACCACCGTCGTCCTGGCCGCCACGGTCGGCGAGGCCCTGATCGGTGTCGCGGTCCTGATCGCCGGGCTCGCCACCTTCGCCGCCGCCCCGATGGTCCCGCGCCAAACCCGCTCCGGCCGAGCGCTGGGCACCCCGGCCGCACGGGCCGAGTCCCCGCTGACGGTCGAGATCGATGCGGTCCAAGCGATGGCCGAGCGCCGCTCGGCGGTGTCCGCGCAATGAAACTCGCGGCCCTGTTGCTGATCCCGTTCCTCTCCGTGGCGCAAGACCAGCCGTCGCTGCCGGGCCTGCCGCAAAGCGTCGAGGTCGCGCTCAAGGTCCAGCACGACGGCAGCCTGTCGGTCACCGAGGCGGTATCGGTGCCGCGCGACACCTCGATGACCCGCACGATTCCGTTGCGCGCCAACGCGCGCGTGCTCGGCATCCGCGACATCAGCATCGAAGGCGCGGGCAACGCCGAATCCGGAAACGACCAGGTCACCTTCTATCTGCGCGGCGGCACGTCCGTCCTCCGGTACACAGTGGACGGTGCGGTCGGCACGAGCCTCGGCGTCGAGCACGTGACCTGGGACGTCGCTGGCGGCTGGGATACCCGCCTCGAACTGATCCGCGCCACCTTCGCCGCGCCCGCCATCCCCGACGCGCTCAGCTGTCTCGCCGGTCCGCCGGGCTCGGCGACCCGCTGCGGTGCCGCGCAGATCGACCACTCCGGCCTGACCCGCGTCTCGGTACCGAACCTCCAGCCGGGCTCGCGCGTACAGCTGACTGCCGAACTCCCTGGCGGCACCGTCGCCGCGACAGAGCGTCTCGTCCCCTCGGGCCCCTTCGCCGCCACTGCGCCGGTGTGGTGGGCGTGGCTGGCCTTCGCCGTGCTGTCGATCGCCGGTGCCGTCACCGTGTTCGTACGCCGCCGTCGAGACCGACAGCCAGGCCGTGCCACTCCCGTACAGCTTCTCGACGACGGCCGTTTCTCTTCGCCGGACGGTGTGCTCCCTGGACACGTAGGACTGCTTCTCACCGGGCGCGTCAGTTCCGTCGACCTAGCCGCGACCGTGCTCGACCTATGCGTCCGTAACTATCTATGGGTCAGCGAGGATGGCGAGGACAACTGGGTCCTCGTCCGTCGTAACCCGCCCGACGAACACCTGACAGCCTTCGAGCGCGCGGTCTACACAGCCGCCGTGCCGGGCGAAGCCGCGACACTCGCCGAGGTCCGCGAAGCAGGCGTACACGAGCTAACCACTGACGCTGTGCGCCGCGGCTGGCTCTCCTCGAAACCGAAGCGACTGTCGAAGGTCGGCCCACGCCTATGCGCGTACGGCGGCTTCCTCACCCTCCTGCTGGCCTTCACCGTCGGTTACGCACAACTCGGGTTGGTGCTTCTCGCCACCGGCATCGCTGTGACGGCTGCCGCCCGGCTCCTGCCAAAGCGGACGAAGGCGGGTATAGACCTCCGAGACCGCCTCCTCGGCCTCGACGCTCAGCTGCGCACGATGGACGCGCCAGACGACGAACTGCTCGCCTCTCGGGCGCTCCCGTACGCGTACGCGCTGGGGGAAGCAGACGCTTGGCTTGTTAACGCTTGTTCGCTGTCGGCGTACTGGTATGGCACCTCCGGCGGAGCGGGTGTTCCGTTGCCCCGGACCAGGGGATTCGTGGCTGCACTGACCGTTGCCTTCGAGGCCGCGCGGCACCTCCGACCGGACGAGTCCAAGACGCCCGCGCCTGCGTAGGGTGGAGGCATGGCCGATCCCGAGCTTTTCCGTTTCACGATCGACAACGGTCTGCGCGTGGTGCTCGCTCCTGATCCGACCGCGCCGGTGGTCGGGGTCAGCGTGCACTACGACGTAGGCTTCCGTTCCGAGCCGGAGGGGCTGACGGGTTTCGCGCACCTCTTCGAGCACCTGATGTTCCAGGGCAGCGAAAGCCTGGAGAAACTGGCGCACTTCCGGCACGTGCAGTCCAGCGGCGGCACCTTCAACGGTTCCACCCACCCGGACTACACCGACTACTACGAGGTGCTGCCCGCCGCGGCGCTGGAACGCGCGCTCTTCCTGGAAGCCGACCGGATGCGCGCGCCGAAGCTGACCGCGGAGAACCTGGCGAACCAGATCGAGGTCGTCAAGGAGGAAATCCGGCTGAACGTGCGCAACCGGCCGTACGGCGGATTCCCGTGGATCCTGCTGCCGCCGGTGCTGTACTCCACCTTCGCCAACGCGCACGACGGCTACGGAGCGTTCGAAGACCTCGAGGGCGCGACGCTGGACGACTGCGCCGCCTTCTTCGACACCTTCTACTCGCCGGCCAACGCGGTGCTGACCGTCGCGGGCGACTTCGAGGTGGAGAACGCGAAGGCGCTCGTCCAGAAGCACTTCGGCGACGTCCCGCACCGGCCGGCCCCGGTCCGGCCGTCGTTCTTCGAGCCGCTGCCCACCACGCAGCAGCTCGGCGAGCACACCGACCCGCACGCGCCGCTGCCCGCGCTGGCCGTCGGCTACCGGATGCCGGACCCGATCAACGACCTCGACGGCTACCTCGCCTACCTCGTGCTGGCCGGCGTGCTCACCGACGGTGACGGTTCCCGGCTGCAGCAGCGGCTGGTGCACGTCGAACCGCTGGTGGTCGACGTCGGCGCGGGGGCCGGGCTGTTCGGTCCGTTCGAGGCACGCGACCCGGACACGTTCACCATCACCGCGATCCACCCGCCGGACGTGCCGCGCGAGCGCGTGCTGGCCGCGCTGGACGAGGAGCTGGAGAAGCTCGCCTCCACGCCGCCGGATGCCCACGAGCTGAAGAAAGTCACCGCGCGCTGGGCGGCGAGCCTGCACGCGGAGCACGACCGGCTCGTGTCGCGCACGCTCGCGCTCGGCGCGTTCGAACTCCTTTACGGCGACGCGTCGCTCGTCTACCAGCTCGCCGACCGCCTGTCCGCGGTCTCCGGCGAAGCCGTGTCGGCGGCGGCGAAGGCGCTGCGCCCGGACACGCGCGCCGTGCTCGTCGTGAAGCCCGCAAGCACCGAAGGGACGGAACAGTGACCTCGGCTGAACAGGTCAAAGCCGCACACCGCAGCGCCGAGGAGATCGGCCGCACCGCCGCCGGACCGCGTCCGCTGCCCGCACTCGGGCACCAACGCGCCGCCGCCGATCTGTCCCATGTGGACACCACGCTGTCCAACGGGCTGCGCGTGCTCGCGGTGCGCAAGGCGAGCGTCCCGATGGTCGAACTGCGGCTGTGGATTCCGTTCGCGGGCGAGGACCGGATGCACGCGGCCACCGCGGAGGTGCTCGCGGAAACCGTGCTCACCGGCACCGCGCGGCGCGACCGGGTGGAGATCGACGCCGAGGTCGCGCTGATCGGCGGCGACCTCAACGCGGGCGTGGACCCGGAGCGGCTGTACTTCGGCGGCACCTCGCTGTCCGAGGGCCTGCCGACGCTGCTGGACGTGCTCGGCGACGTGCTCACCGGCGCCACGTACAGCGACGCGGAGGTCGCGCGCGAGCGGGAGCGGCTGATCGAGCGCATCGCGGTGTCGCGCACGCAGCCGCGCACCATCGCGCGGGAAGCGCTGCAGAAGCACCGGTACGGCGACCACCCGGCGACGCGTGAGGTTCCGCAGGCCGAGGACGTCGCCGAGGTGACCGCCGAGCAGGTGCGCGCGCTGCACACCGCTTCGGTGCTGCCGCGCGGTGCCGTGCTGGTGCTCGTCGGAGACCTTGACCCGCAAGAGGTTCCGGCCGAGCTGGAGCGCGCGCTCGGCGGCTGGAAGTCGGACCGTTCGGCCGTGCTGCTGCCTCCGCTGCCCGAGCTGACCGGCGGCAACGTCCTGCTGGTGCCGCGCGCCGGCGCGGTGCAGTCGCAGATCCGGCTGTCCGCGCAGACGGTGCCGCGCACCGACCCGCGCTACCCGGCATTGCAGCTGGCGAACCTGGCGTTCGGCGGGTACTTCTCCTCGCGGCTGGTGGAAAACATCCGCGAGGACAAGGGATACACCTACGGCGCGCACTCGGGCTTCGAGTTCACCGGCGAAACCGCGGTGGTCAATGTGGACGCGGACACGGCCAACGAGGTCACCGCGGCGGCCTATCTGGAAACCCGGTACGAGCTGTTCCGGCTCGGCACCGTGCCGCCGACCGCCGAGGAGGTCGAGTCGGTGCGGCAGTACGCGATGGGCTCGCTCGTCACCGGCACGTCGTCCCAAGGCGGGCTCGCCGGGCAGCTGATGGCGCTGGCGTCGAACGGCCTCGGCATCGAATGGCTGCAAAGCCACCCGGAGCGGCTCGCGGCCGTCACCGCGGACCAGGTCGCCGAGGCCGCGGCGGAGTTCTTCGCGCCGGGCCGGTTCACCGGCGTCGTGGTCGGCGACGCGGACCTGCTCGCGCCGAAGCTGGCCGCGCTGGGCGTTTCTGCGAGCGAGAAGGACTGATGAGCGTTCCGTTCGAACTAGGGGCCCTGCCGACGCTGTCGCGTTCCACAGTGGACCGTCAGGAAACCTTGCGCACCAACCCGGAGCGGCTCGCCGCGAAATGGTCGGAAGCCCGCGTGGTGCTGCTCGACGACACCGGGCGCACCCCGGTCGTCGAGGGCAGCTCCGCGCTGGCCACCCGCAAGGCGATGGACTTCGGCACCGAACCGCCCGCCGACGCGGTGTTCCTCGGCGAGTGGGAGGACGTCGACTACTGGTCGCTGCCCGGCGGTATCGAGGGCGAAGCGGACACCGTGCGGCTGGCGGGCAGCTGGGGCGTCATCGAAGAGGTGCCGCGCGCCAACGGCGAGCTGTGGGTCGAGTTGCGCGGCTACGGCGAGCAGCTGGACGACACGTCGGCTGGCTTGTTCACCACCGCGCAGGCGCTGCGGAACTGGCGTCGGCAATCGCGGTTCTGCACCCGTGACGGCTCGCCGACGCAGCTGATCCAGTTCGGCTGGGCCAGCCGCTGCGAAGCCAAGGGACACGAGGAATATCCGCGCACCGACCCGGCGGTCATCTGCCTGGTGCACGACCTCGACGGGGTCAACGGTTCGCACGTGCTGCTCGCCCGGCAGCCGATCTGGCCGCCGGACCGGTACTCCGTGCTCGCCGGCTTCGTGGAAGCGGGGGAGTCCCTGGAGGGCTGCGTCGTCCGCGAAATCCGCGAGGAGGCCGGGATCGAGGTCGGGGACGTGCGGTACCTCGGCAGCCAGCCGTGGCCGTTCCCGCGGTCGATCATGCTCGGCTTCACCGCGCGGGCGGACCGCAACGCACCGCTGGTCCCGGCCGAGGGCGAGATCGAGGAAGCGCTGTGGGTGTCCCGGGAGGACGTCCGGACCGCGTTCCGCAACGCCGGGACCGGAGTGCCGACGCCGATCGCCGGTGGCGCGTCGAATCTGTTGCTGCCGGGGAATTCGTCGATTGCCCGCGTGATGCTGAAGGCCTGGGCCGAAGCCGAGGAATGACGATCAGGTGCGGGCCGCTTCGCATTCGGCGATGCGCGCCCGCACCCGTTCGTCGGCGGCGAGGTCCTCGGAAAGCTTGGTATCGCGGTAAATCCTCGCCGACACGAGCTGATCCGCGGTCAATCCCCATGCCCCGCGCAGATTCGCGCCGAGCAGTTTGGCGTTCTCGATATTCGCGCCGGTCAGGTTGGCCGCCGCCAGGTCGGTGTTCTCGAAATCCGCCGACCGCAGGTCCGCCCGGATGAAGTCGGCTCCGCTCAGCAGCGCCGCCTCGAAATCCACCCGCCGTAACTGTCCATTTTGGAACTTCCCGCGGCGCAGCTCGACCCGGCGCAGGTCCAGCCGCGGCTCTCCGTCCCGGATCGGGCGGCGGCACAGCACTGTCACCGCGGCCTGAAGATCCTCCGGCGGCCGCGGCGCGGCCGCGTCAGTTCCCGGCGACCGGTGCCGCAGGAACGCCGCCAGCACCTCGAGCACGGTGTCGTGGTCGGCCTCGCTGTCGCGCAGGATGCGTTCGAGGCTGTAGATCCCGCCGATGCGCTGGTCGGCGTTGTCGTCGCCGAGCAGTTTGATCGCCTCGACGTACCGGCCGGTCAGCTGCTCCTGCCGGTGCAGGTCGAACAGCTTCTGCGTGTGCCGGTGGTTCTTGTGCGTGTAGAGCAGCCCGAGCCCGCCGACGACCCCGGCCCCGATCGCGACCAGCGTCGTGCGGAACCCGGTGACCACCGCGCCGTCGGCCGGTTGCAGATCGTGCTCGCGCAGATGGCTGCCGTCGAGCCACCAGGGTCCGCGCCACAGCAGCAGCGCGAAGACGGCGAGGGCGAGCACGCCCCCGGCAACGACCAGCGCCTGTTTGGTCCTCGGTGTCATGGACCACATGATGCCGCTGGTCTGGACCGCGTACCGTCCGCGCTCGCCCGGTCACCCTGTGCCGGTCGCCGACATCTCGCGGTATCAAGCCGTTACCCCGCTGTTTCCCGAGCCCATTGACGCCGTGTGGCCGCGCTCACTACAGTCCCGGAAAACCGTCTGTAAAGTTTCCTAATAAAGGAGCAGCCAGGTGCGAGCCGGCAGTCCGCGAACGTTGCGCGAGATGAACGACCGCGCGGCGATCGAGGCGTTGCTGCGGAACGGGCCGCTCACCCGGGCCGAACTCGAGGCCGCCATCGGGCTGTCCAAACCGGCCACCGCGCAGCTGCTGACCCGGCTGGAGCAGGAGAATCTCGTCGGCAAGGCGGGGGAGCGGGCCGGCGGCGGGCGCGGGCCGCGCGCTCAGCTGTGGGCGGTCAACGGCGGGCTCGCGCACGTCGCGGCCGTCGATCTCACGCCGAAGGTCGCGGACTTCGTGGTCGCCGACGTCGCCGGGGCCGTGCTCGCCGAGTACCGCGTGCAGCTTCCGGTCGCCGAGGGCGCGGACGTGGTCGGTTCGTTCGGGCAGGCGCTGCGGCGGGTCGCCAAGGCCGCCGGACTGCAGCTCGACGATCTGGCCAATGTGGTCATCGGCGCGCAGGGCGCGTTCGATCCGCGCACCGGGTTGCTGTCCTCGGCGCCGCACATCCCGGGCTGGCTCGGGTTCAACGTGCCGGCGCGGCTGAGCGACGAACTCGGCGTCACGGTCAAGATCGAGAACGACGTAAACCTTGTCGCGGTTGAGGAAATGACCGTCGGCAACGCACAGGACGTCGACGACTTCGTGCTGGTCTGGCTGTCCGAGGGCGTCGGCGGCGCGGTCGTCGTCGGACGGCGGCTGCTGCGCGGCGCGACCGGTGGCGGCGGCGAGATCGACTGGATGCGCGTCCCCGATCCGGCCACTGTGGACACTGGGGACAGCTGGCCGGCGGCAGGCGCGCGGTTCGGCAATCTGGTCGACTCGTCCGCGATCACCCGCCTCGCCAAAGCGCACGGCATCTCCGCCGACAACGGCTGGGACGCGGTCGCGCAGGCACGACGCATTGCCCACCAAGGGTTTCTGGACGATCTCGCGCGCCGCGTTGCCAGTGGCGTCGCCAGCCTGGTCGCGGTCGCCGACCCGCAGCTCATCCTGCTGTGCGGCGACACCAGCCGGGCCGGCGGCGACGAGTTCGCCGGGATCGTCGCCGACAAACTGCACGAACTGGTGCTGCCGCGCACGCCCGTCGGCGTCGCTTCGGTACAGGGCAACGCGGTGCGCGCCGGTGCGCTGCAGTCCGCGCTCGCCACCGCCCGTGAGGACGTCTTCGGCGTCGTCACCCCCACGCTCCTCGGGCCGCGCCGGTCCGCGGGAGAGCAAGCCCCGTCCCCGACCGAGTAGACCCACCCGAAGGACAGGAGGGTTCATGTCCGCACCCACCCGCATCCGGAGGCTCGCGCGCAGGCGCGGTTCTCTGCTGCTCAGCGCTGTCGCGGCGAGCACGCTGCTGGCGACCGCCGCGTGCGGTGCCGCCGCGCCCGCCGGCGGCGGTGACGCCGCGGCCCCGCCGAACAAGGACGACAAGCTCACCATCACCGTCTACAGCAAGTTCACCGACCGCGAGTACGGCGTGGTCACGAAGGCGCTGGACAAGCTGAAGGCGAAGTTCCCCAACATCACCATCAAGCACGAGGGGAACCAGGACGACGACAAGCTCACCCAGTCGATCCGCGGCGGCAACCCGCCGGACGTGGCGATCTCCTTCTACACCGACAACCTCGGCGCGTGGTGCTCCACGGGCAGCTTCCAGGATCTGAAGCCCTATATCGACCGGGACAAGGTCGATCTCGAGCAGATCCCGCAGGCGGTCCGCGATTACACGTCGTATCAGGGCAAACGGTGCGCGATGCCGATGCTCGCCGACGTGTACGGGTTCTTCTACAACAAGAAGCAGTTCGAGGCCAAGGGAATCGCCGGCCCGCCGAAGAACACCACGGAACTGTTCGAGGACGTCAAGAAACTCACCGAGTTCAACCCGGACGGTTCGATCAAGACCGCGGGCTTCCTGCCGTCGATGCCGTTCTACGCCAACCAGGCGCAGTACTGGGCGCCCAACTTCGGCGCCAAGTTCATCGGCCCGGACGGCAAATCCTCGCTCGCTTCCAGCCCCGGCTGGAAGGAGATGTTCGAATTCCAGAAGAAGCTCATCGACTTCTACGGCGGACACGCGAAGGTCGAGAAGTTCAAGGCCGGCCTCGGCGACGAATACTCGAAGGACAACGGTTTCCAGACCGGCAAGCTGTCGATGATCTACGACGGCGAGTTCCGCACCGCGTTCATCAAGGACCAGGCGCCGTCGCTCGAGTACGGCACCGCGCCCGCCCCGGTGCTCGACAGCCTGGCCGGCCAGTACGGCGGCGGGTTCGGCACCGGCACGATCATCGCGATCCCGAAGGGCGCCAAGAACCCCGGCGCCGGGTGGGAGCTGATCAAGCAGGCCTCGCTCGACACCGACACCCTCGTCGAGATGGCCAACGGCCTGAACAACGTGCCCAGCACCAAGGACTCGCTGAACTCGCCGAACCTGAAGATGCCGCCGCAGTTCAAGACCTTCACCGACATCTACAACAGCGGCAAGCTGGTCGCCAACCCGACCACGCCGATCGGCGACGCGTTCCTCAAGGCGGTCAACGACTTCGCCGAGAAGTGGCAGGCGGGTTCGGTGCCTGACCTGACGGCCGGCCTGCAGAAGGTCGACGCGCAGATCAACGACGCGCTGGCGCAGAAGGGCGCCGGCGGATGACCACGCTGACCGCGGCGGAACCCGGAACCTCCTCCTCGCCGAACCAGGCGCGGAGGGGGTCTCCCCGGGCCAAGCGCAGGCGCACGGTTTTCTACTTCATGGCGCCGGCCGCCCTCGGGTTCCTGATCTTCTTCGCTTACCCGCTCGGTGCGACGCTGTTCTACTCGTTCACCCGCTACGACCTGATCAACCCTCCACAGTGGATCGGGTTCGACAACTACGTGCGCATGTTCACCAGCGAGCCGCTGGTGAAAACCGCCGCGTACAACACGTTGTGGCTGGTGATCATCCTGACCGTCTGCCGGGTGCTGTTCTCGCTCGGCGTGGCGTCGGTGATTTCGCGGCTGAAGAGCGGCGTTGGCATCGTCCGCACGCTCTGCTATTTGCCCGCACTCGCCCCGCCCGCGGCCGCGACGCTCGCGTTCGTCTTCGTGTTCAACCCGGAATTCGGTCCGGTGAACCGGTTCCTGCGGCTGGTGGGCATCGACGGCGGATTGTGGTTCAACAGCCCGGAAATGTCGAAGCCCGCACTGACCCTGCTCGCGCTGTGGGGTTCGGGCGAGCTGATGATCATCATCCTGGCCGCGCTGCTGGACGTTCCGCAGGAGCAGTACGAGGCCGCGGAGCTCGACGGAGCCGGCCCGGTACGCCGGTTCTGGCACGTGACGCTGCCGTCGATCTCGCCGGTGCTGCTGTTCGGCGTGGTCAACTCGATGATCTACGCGTTGCAGTTCTTCACCCAAGCGATCGTCGCGGCGTCCGCTTCGGCGGGAACAGCGGACGTCGCCGGGAACTCGAAACTGATCGGCGCGCCGGAAAACTCGACGCTGACGTATCCGATCTGGTTGTACGTCCAGGGTTTCCGGTACTTCAACATGGGCTACGCGGCGGCGATGGCCGTGCTGCTGTTCCTGGTTTCCGCTGGCTTCACGTGGATTCTGGTGCGGCAGATGCGTAAGAACCAGCATCAGGAGGAGGGGGCATGAACATACCCTTGCGACAGCCTGTTCATGACCCCGACCGGGTGCGGGTGTCCCGCATGGACGGAGTGGGTGCATGACCACGATCTCGGCCCCCGCGCCCCCGGCTCCTCCGGTGCATCCACGAGAGAAGTTCAAGCGTCGCTGGGACAAGAAACTGTCCTTTGTGGCCACGCACGCGGTCGGCATTGCGCTCGGCGTGATCTTCATGCTGCCGTTGCTGTTCGTCTTCCTCACTTCGGTGATGAAGAGCGACCAGGCGATGACGTCCAGCCTCTGGCCGACCGAATGGCACTTCGAGAACTTCGTCGAGGTGTTCAAGAAAGCCCCGCTGCTGGAGTACTTCGGCAACAGCCTGCTGTACTCGGCGCTGGCGACGGTCGGTGCGCTGGTCTCGGCGATCCCGGCGGCGTACGCGCTGGCGAAATTGCGGTGGCGCGGGCAAAACCTGTTCTTCATGCTCACCGTCGTCGCGATGATGCTGCCCCCGCAGGTCACCGTCGTTCCGCTGTACGACCTGTGGGTGCGGCTCGGCTTCACCGGCACGCTGGTGCCGCTCATCGTGCCGTACTTCTTCTTCGACGCCTTCTCGATCTTCCTGCTGCGGCAGTTCTTCCTCACCATTCCGAAGGACTACCTCGAAGCGGCGAAGATCGACGGCTGCAACGAGTTCCGGGTGCTCACTCGGGTGCTGATCCCGATGGCGAAGCCGGGGATCGCGGCCACCGCGATGTTCTGCTTCCTGTTCACCTGGAACGACTATTTCGGGCCGCTGCTCTACACCGGCGAGAACAAGGAAAACTGGCCGCTTTCACTGGCGATCGCGTCCTTCCGAGGCATGCACCACGTCGAATGGAACCTCACGATGGCCGCGACCGCGCTGATCATGCTGCCGGTGATCGTGCTGTTCGTGTTCGCGCAGAAGTCGTTCGTCAAGGGCATCACGTTCACGGGAGTCAAGGGATGAAACTGGCAGTGGTCGGCGGTGGGTCCACCTACACGCCGGAGCTGATCGACGGCATCGCCGGACGGCGGGCCTCGCTCGACGTCGACGAGATCGTGCTGATCGACCCGGACGCCTACCGGGGCGAAGCGGTCGGCGGGTTCAGCCAGCGGCTGCTGGACCACGCGGGGCATCCGGCCCGCGTGCGCACTACCGCGAACCTGGAGGAGGGCGTCGACGGCGCGTCGGCGGTCCTCATTCAGCTGCGCGTCGGCGGGCAGCGGGCGCGTGCGTCCGACGAAACGTTCCCGCACCTGTGCGGTTGTGTCGGCCAGGAAACGACCGGCGCGGGCGGACTGGCGAAGGCGCTGCGCACGGTGCCGGTGGTGCTCGACATCGCCGAACGGGTGCGCAAGGTCGCCGGGGACGACACCTGGATCGTCAACTTCACCAACCCGGTCGGCATCGTCACCCGCGCGCTGCTGCAGGAGGGCCACCGGGCGGTCGGCCTGTGCAACGTCGCGATCAACCTGCAGCGCAAGTTCGCGAAGCTGCTCGGCGCGTCGACCGGCGACGTCAAACTCGTCCACACTGGACTGAATCACCTGAGCTGGGAACGCGGTGTCCTGGTCGACGGGGTCGACCGGCTGCCGGAACTCTTGGCGCAGCACGCGGAATTCCTCGGCGAGGAGGTCAGCGTGCCGGTCGAGTGGATGCAGCGGATGCGGGCCGTGCCGTCGTACTACCTCAAGTACTACTACTCGCACGACGCGCAGGTCGCGAAGCAGCAGACCGAACGTCCGCGGGCCGAGGTGGTCAGCGACGTCGAGGAAGAACTGCTGAAGATCTACCTCGACCCGGAGCAGGTCACGAAGCCGGAGTCGCTGGAGAAGCGCGGCGGCGCGTACTACTCGGAAGCGGCGGTGCAGCTCGTGCACGCGCTCACCTCCGGCGGTGCCGCCGAGGAACACGTGGTGAACGTCCGCAACAACGGCACCTTCGATTTCCTGCCGGACGACGCGGTGATCGAGGTTTCGTCCACTGTGGATTCCGCGGGCGCGACCCCGATCCCGCAGACCCCGGTCGACCCGCGGTTCGCCGGCTTGATCGCCGGTGTCACGGCCTACGAACACCTGGCACTGGACGCCGCGGTCAAGGGCGGCCGGGACCGGGTCGCGGACGCACTGCTCGCACACCCGCTCGTCGGCCAGTACACAAAGGCGGACAAGCTGGCGGACGAACTCGTCGCACGCAACCAGGACTTCCTGCCCTGGGCGCGAGCATGAGCGACACCGTCGTCGCGATCGACGGGGGAACAGCAAGACCGAAGTGCTGGTGGTTTCGCGGGACGGCGTCGTGCTCGGCGCGTCCCGCGGCCCCGGCGTTTCTCCCCAGCGCGTCGGGGTCGACGGATGCGTTGCCGCACTGGAAGAATTCGTCCTGGAAGCCCTTCGCTCCGGCGGTCTGCCAACGGACCCGCCGTTCGCCGTGCACACCTCGGCCTACCTCGCGGGATTGGATTTCCCCCGGGAAGAAGAGGCATTGCACCGTGCATTGGCGGCGCGCGGCTGGAGTTCCACTTTGGACGTCGGCAACGACGTGCTTGCCCTGCTGCGCGCCGGAAGCTCCGACGGCACCGGAGTGGCCGTGGTATGCGGCGCGGGAATCAACGGCGCCGGCTTCTCCCCGGACGGCCGGTCCTACCGCTTCCCCGCACTGGGCAAGGTGTCCGGAGACTGGGGCGGCGGCTACCGGCTCGGCGAGGAAGCCCTGTGGTGGGCAGTCCGAGCCGAGGACGGCCGCGGCCCGCGCACCGCACTGGAATCAGCGGTGGCGCAGTACTTCGATGCCTCGACACTGCTGGATGTGGTGCAGGGCCTGCACTTCGAGGAGATCGACGCCGCCAAGATCCACGGCCTGTGCCCGCTGCTGTTCGAGGTGGCCGCAGCCGGCGACGAGATCGCGCAAGACGTGGTGACCCGCTTCGCCGAGGAAGTAAGCCTGCTGGTGGCAGCGATCATGCGCCGCCTGGATCTCACGTCGGCCGCCCCCGAGGTCATCCTCGGCGGCGGCGTGCTGACCGGCGTCGGAGCGTCCGTGATCGCGGACATCGAACGACGATGCCTGAAGGTGGCACCGCGTGCGCAGGTGCGCGTGGTGGAGGTGAACCCGGTCGTCGGAGCCGCACTGTTCGGTTTGGACAGAATCGGGGCGTCCGCTTCCGCGAAAGCCGCGCTGAAAGCCGCGACACAACGCACGTGAACCCGTGGGGTGGCCGCTTTCTCACGGCCACCCCACGTTCCGCCTCAGGCGGTGAGCCCCTTGCCCGTCTCCAAAACGGACTTCAGATCGGACAGCACCCACGCCCAGCCGCCGCCCGCGTTCTCGCCTGGACCAGCGTTGACGTCCTCGTGCTGACCGGACACGAGCGCCGCGTGGTTAGGCGCACCGGTGACGTCGTGGGTGACGGTGAGCCGAGTGCCCGCCGTCTTCGTTTCCTCGATGTCGTAGGTGAGCGTGGTGTACGGCTCGGCGACCAGATTCGGATCCATCTGCAGTTTCCAGGTGATCACCAGCTTCCGCGGCGGATCGACCTCGAGCACCTCGCCGTCGAGGAGATCGCTGGTGAACCCCGAGTCGATGAACTCCTGAGTCGGCTTGGTGCGATGCTTGCCGCCGCGCTTGAGGTCGAACTCGGCCAGCCCGGTGTAGCCGTACTTCGCGGTCCACTCCGGCTTGGTGATGGCGTCCCACACGGCCTGCGGGGTCGCCTTGATGTAGACGCGGTTGACCTGAACGGTCGTGGTGTCAGTCATTTTCCGGGCTCCTTCTGGGTTTCTTCGGCTTCGAGCTGGGCCTTGAGGTCCAGCAGCGCCGAGGTGTGGTGTGCGGTGTACTTGTCGATCCAGCGGTCGTGGATCTGCCGGATCGGGATCGGGTTGAGGAAATGCCGTTTCTCCCGCCCCTCCTTGCGCGAGACGACCAGTTCGGCCTCCTCGAGCAGCTTGAGGTGCTTCATCACCCCGAACCGGGTCATGTCCACTTCGGACTCCAGCTCGGTGAGCGTGCGGCCGTCACGCGCGTAGAGCAGGTCGAGCAGGAACCGGCGGGTCGGATCCGCCAGAGCCTTGAAAACCAGGTCCTCGTCAGGCACGCACTCGAGAATAGGTGACCATATGGTCACGTGTCAACGGGGCAAAAGACCGCGACCGGGCTTCACCTGAGTGAAACCCGGTCGCGACCGTGAAGAGGATTAACTCGCGTGAAGCCTTGCGCGGCCATGAACCTGGTTAGCCGGAGTGAAGCAGCAACGCCCTCGTGAAGCACCTTAACTAGAGCGAACCCTCCACACGGTCGTAAACCGGCTTAACTGGAGCGAATCGGCTGCACTGCCGTGAAGGTCATTAACTTGGATGAAGCGGCGGCCTCGTAGTGAAGGGGCTTAACCGGGGCGAAGCGGTGGCGCTGCCGTGAAGCGGGTTAACCAGCGTGAAGCAGCGACACCGCCGCGAAGGGGGTTGGCCGGCGTTAAAGCAGTGCGCCCAAGGGAAGGATCAACGCGATCGCGACCACCGAAATCACCGTCTCCATCACCGACCAGCTCTTCAGCGTCTGCCCGACTGACATCCCGAAGTACTCCTTGACCAGCCAGAACCCGGCGTCGTTCAGGTGTGAGAAGAAGAGCGACCCGGCACCGATGGCGAGGACGAGGAGGGCGTTGTGCGTCGGATCGAGGGTCGCGGCCAGTGGGGCGACGATGCCCGCTGCGGAGACCGTCGCGACGGTTGCCGAGCCGGTGGCCAGGCGGATCGCCACCGCGACCAGCCAGCCGAGCAGCAGCGGCGACAGGTTCGCGCCCTTCGACAGGCTCGTGATCACGTCGCCGACCCCGGCGTCCACCAGGGTCTGCTTGAACCCGCCGCCCGCGGCGACGATCAGCATGATCCCGGCGATCGGGGCGAGGGAATCGCCGATGATGGACGACAAACGCTCCCGGTTCAGCCGCGCCGGGCGGCCCAGCACGACCATTCCGACGAGGACCGCCAGCAGCAGCGCGACGAGCGGGTCGCCGATGAAGTCCAGGACCCGGCGGGCCGGGTTTCCCTTGTCCGCCAAGATGTCCGCCAGTGCCTTGGCCAGCATCAGGACCACCGGCAGGAGCACAGTGGACAGTGTCGCGCCGAAGCTCGGGCGGTGCTTCTGATCCGTGCCTTCGGATTCCGGGACCAGCCGGGCGGGCGGCTCGGCGTCGGGCACCATTTTCGCGGCGAGGCGGCCGAACAGCGGTCCGGCGATCACCACGGTGGGCAGGCCGACCAGGAGGCCGAGCGCCAGGGTGAGGCCGACGTTGGCGTTGAGCGAACCGGCGGCGGCCAGCGGTCCGGGGTGCGGCGGGATCAGGCCGTGCAGCACCGACAGTCCGGCCAGCGCCGGGATTCCCAGCAGCAGCACCGGTTTCCCGCTGCGCTTGGCGACCAGCAGCACCACCGGGATCAGCATCACGAGCCCGATCTCGAAGAACATCGGCAGCCCGATCAGCGCGGCCACCAGCGCCATCGCCCACGGCAGTCCCGGCCCGCGGACCCGGCCGAGCACGGTGTCCACGATCCGGTCCGCGCCGCCGGAATCGGCGAGCAGTTTGCCCAGCATCGCCCCGAAAGCGATCAGCACGCCGACCGACGCGACGGTGGTGCCGACGCCGGTCGTGAAGCTCTTCAGCAGCTTGTCCACCGGCATCCCGGCGACCAGGCCGAGCACGCCGGAACCCAGCGTGAGCGCGAGCAGCGGATGCAGTTTCACCTTGCTGATCAGCACCACGATGACGGCGATGGCCAGCACGGTGGCGAGGATGAGACGAGTGTCGTGGCCGGTCCAGCCGGCGGCGAGGGTGCTCATGCGCGCTCCTGGAACGCTTTCAGCGCCGACTCGACGAGGTCGGCGGGGGAGAGGCTGATGTCGAAGGTCGCCCCCGGCTCGTCCGCTTCCAGCGGTTCGAGGTCGGCGAGCTGGGAATCGAGCAGCGAGACCGGCATGAAATGGCCGGTGCGGGTCTTCATCCGCTCGGCGAGCAGGTCGCGCGAGCCGTGCAGGTGCAGGAACCACACGTCGCCGCCGCCGCGCAGCACGTCGCGGTAGCGCCGCTTCAGCGCGGACGAACTCACCACCGCGCCGTTTTCATGGTGCTTCCCGATCCAAGACGCGATCGCGGCCAGCCAGGGAGCCCGGTCCTCGTCGGTCAGCGGGATCCCGGCGGTCATCTTTTCGATGTTCGCCCGCGGGTGGAAGGTGTCTGCCTCGGCATACACGGTCCCGAGCCGCTCCGCGATCGCTGTGCCGACCGTCGTCTTGCCCGAGCCCGATACGCCCATCACCACGATGACCGTCATCCGCACCTCCCACGTCTTTGTGCCCTGGAGAGTCAAACTCAAAAGTACTACTTAATCAAGAAGAAGTAGTACTTAATCGAGTCAGAGGGCTACGTTAACCCGGTGGGGACTGATCGGCACGAGGAGATGCTCGACGAGCTGGGCGCGGCCATCGCGAGCGGCGAGCTGGCGCCGGGCGCGGTACTGCGCTCCGAGGAACTGCAGGAGCGGTACGGGGCCTCGCGCACCGTCGCCCGCGAGGTCGTCCGGGTTCTGGAGACGATGGGGCTGACCAGCAGCCGCCGCCGCGTCGGGGTCACCGTCCGCGAGCCGGCCGAGTGGAACCACTATGACCCGAGACTGATCCGCTGGCAGCTCGACGGCGCGGACCGACCCGCCGCGCTGCGCACGCTGACCGAACTGCGCTCGGCCGTCGAACCGTGCGCCGCGCGGTTCGCCGCGATCCGGGCCACCCCGGAGGAGCGCGGGCGCATCCGCGCGCTGGCGGTGCACCTTCAGCGGACGGCGCGCGCTCGCGATCTCGACACCTTCCTCGGACACGACATCGCGTTCCACGATCTGCTGCTGTCCGCGTCGCGGAATCCGATGTTCGCGCAACTGTCCTCTGTGGTCGCCGAGGTGCTTGCCGGCCGCACCGGGCACGGCCTGATGCCGGACGAACCGCAGCCCGAGGCGGTCGCGCTGCACGTCGAGGTCGCCGAGGCGATCGACCTCGCCGACCCGGTGCGCGCCGAACGCGCGATGCGCGACATCGTGGAGCAGGCACGCGACGAAATCGCCGCCGCGGTGTCGAGTAATCTCGGCGGCTGAATCGTCCACGTTCGGGGGGCTACTGGTGAGCGCGGCGCGCGCGATCGGCTTGATTCTCGGTTTGGCCGCTGACGGTGCACTCGGCGATCCGCGGCGGCGGCCGCCGGTCACCGCTTTCCGCCAGGTGGTCGCGGCCACCGGTTCGCGGCGCGCGACCGGGCTGGGGATCGCTGGCGCGGCGGTGGCCGCCGGAGTACTCGCCGAGCGCGCCGGCCGGCGCAGCCCGGTGCTTCAGGCGACTGCGACGGCAGTCGCGACCTGGGCGGTCGTCGGCGCGGCCGGGCTCGCCACCCACGGCACCGAACTGGCCCGGGACCTCGAAGAGGGCCGTCTCGAACCCGCGCGCGACACACTGTCCGAACTGGACCCGCGCGTCACCGACGGACTCAGCACGATCGGGCTTTCCCGTGCGTCCGTGGAAACTCTGGCCGAGAACACGTCCGAAGTGGTCGTCACGCCGCTGCTGTGGGGCGCGGTCGCGGGCGTGCCCGGGCTCCTCGCGGCACGCACGATCGGCCTGCTGCGCCGCCTGCTGCCCGGACACTGGGCCATCGACCGGCTCGACGAACTCGTCCACCTCCTGCCGACCCGCGTGGCGGCCGCGCTGACCGTTTTGGGCGCGCCGGTCGTCGGCGGTTCCGCGGGCGGGGCGTGGCGGGCCTGGCGGCGCGACACGATCGCGCACCCGAGTCCGAACGCCGGACGCGTCGAGGCGGCTTTCGCCGGGGCGCTGGAGATCCGCGTCGGCGGGCGGACCGAATACCCCCACGGCGTCGTGGAATTGCCGGTGCTCGGGGTCGGCCGGAATCCGGACGCCGGGCACGTGACGCGCGCGGTCGAACTGTCCAGAGTGGTCGGTTGGCTGGCCGCCGGGACGTCCGTCGTGGTGGCGGTGCTGAGCGGGGTGCGCCGCCGAAACCCCTGAGCCGTCAGGGTTTCAGGTGTGCCACGGCTTCCGCGTCGCCGAAACCGTCCCGTTCGGACAGTAGTGCGCCGATCCGCTGCCGGTCCTCGGGCTTCTTGTTTCCGCCGTACTTGAACTTCGCCCGCACCTCGGTCACGGTCAGCTCGATGCCGCGAATCCCGGGCAGCAGCCGACGGTCTGGAGCGTCCACAGCGGACACTGGCGTGCGTTTGCCGTCCGGCTCGAAGTGCGCCAGCTGGTGGTTCAGCAGCGCGGCCTTCTCCTCCGGATCGTCGACCAGCCGGACGTCGCAAGCCAGCTGCACACTCGCGTAGTACGAAGTGGGCACGCCCAGCGCGGGGTCGTCGGCGGTGTTCCAGTCTGAGCGGATGTAGGTGTAATCCCCGGTCACCGTCAGCAGCGCGCGCGGGTGTTCCTCCAGCAGCGGCCACACCGGGTTCGGCCGGGCGAGATGCAGGCGTACGGTCGCGTCGCCGTCGAAGACGAAGTGCGTCGGCACCACCACGGGCAGATCACGGCCGCGGCCGCCGGCGACCAGTTCGCCGAAATCGTGTCCGGCGAGCCATTCCCGCCATTCGTTCTCGTCCGCGGCGTCCCAGGGGTGGATCAGCATGCGGCCAGTATCACCGTCGCGAGTGGCCTCGACAAAGGGCCATTTTCCAGCTAAACAACCAGGCCACTCAGGCGGTCGGCGTGTACTCGTCCTCTTCTTCGGCGAGCATCTCCGCGACCGACTTGCGGCGACCGCGCTGCGGCCGTTCGGTGGTCAGCGCGCCGCCCGGGCGCAGCTCGCGGATCGTGAAGTACAGCCAGCCCAGCAACGCCATCGTGCCGAACGCCAGCCACTGCAACGCGTACGAGAAGTACGGGCCCGACTCGAGCTGCGGCAGCGGCAGCGCCTTGAGCACGCCGGGCTGGCCACCGTCGAGCTGGAAGTAGCCGGGCCGGATCGTGAGGCCAGACGCCTTCGCCACCACGCGCGAGTCGACGGTGTAGCTCTGCAGCTTCCCGTTCGTCGACGCGTCGGAGAACGCTTCGCGGTTCTTCGGGTCGGTCTCGTCGCTTCGCACGCGCGCGACGACCGTGACCTGTCCGCCCGGCGCGGCCGCGTACGGGAGCACGCCGGAGTCGCTGTTGAGCCCCACGTAGCCGCGGTCGATGAGGTACACGGTGCCGTCGGTGGCGCGAAGCGGCGTGAGGACCTCGTACGCGCCTTGACCCTGCACAGTGCGCAGCCGCGCGACAACTTCCGCCGAAGGCAGGTACGTGCCGGTGATCGACACGAGGTGCCACTCGGTGTTCTTGTCCGGCTTCGTCCCGGGCGGCAGCAGCTGCGCGGCGGGGGCGGGCTTCGCGGTGAACGACGTGGTCAACGCGTTGTTCTGGGTGACCTGTTCACCGTCGCGGCGGAACTGCCACGGGGCCAGCAGCGTGTAACAGCAGATGGCGAAGGTGAACACCACCACTGTCAACGCCAGCCATCCCGGCCGGAGCAGAAACCGCAACCGCACCCCTCTACGGTAGGCCGTCGCGTTCCGTGCGCGCACCCGGACCGGACGTCACGCCTGTTCGCGGACCCAGTCCAGCAGGCCCGGCACGCTCCGCTCGATCATCCCGAGCACGTCCTCGAAGCCGTCGTCGCCGCCGTAATACGGGTCCGGCACCTCGGCGCCCTCCGGCGCGGACGGGTCGAACGAACGCAGCAGCCGTACCCGCGAAGGGTCTTCGACCCGGGACTGCAGGAAGGCAAGGTGACTCTCGTCGGCGGCGAGCAGCAGATCGGCTTCGAGGTCTTCCTCGCTGACTTCGGCCGCGACGTGCTCAGTGGGGTAGCCGTGCGCCTTCAGCGTGGCACGCGCCCTTCGGTCGGCTGCCTCGCCGACGTGCCACGGTCCGGTGCCCGCGCTCGACACGCGCACGGCGTCGGCAAGGCCCGCGTCGGCGAGCTTCGCGCGGAACACCAGCTCCGACATCGGGGAGCGGCAGATGTTTCCGGAGCACACAAAGACCAGCTGGGATTTCTTTTGGGTCGGCACACCGGGAGCGTAGACGCGACCATCAGAGGAAGCGGACACCCGAGGTCGAGTGCAGCATGGTTCGCAGTCTTCCAGAGCGACCGTGCGAGGATCCCCAGGTGCCTGCATTAGCCGAGATCATCGCCGTCCTCGAACGCAGTTACCCGCCCCGGCTGGCGGAAAGCTGGGACGCGGTCGGGCTCGTCTGCGGAGACCCGGCCGAGGACGTCCGCCGCGTGCTGTTCTGCGTCGACCCCGTCGAGGAAACGCTTGCCGAAGCCGAGGAAATCGGCGCGCAGCTGATCGTCGCGCACCATCCGCTGCTGCTACGCGGCGTGCACGGCGTCCCCGCGGACACCGCGAAGGGCTCGCTCGTGCACCGGATGATCCGCGGCGGCATCGCGCTCTACTGCGCGCACACCAACGCCGACTCGGCCGACCCCGGCGTGTCCGACGCGCTCGCCACGGCCATCGGGCTGGAGGTCGACCGGC
Source organism: Amycolatopsis sp. WGS_07 (assembly GCF_045278895.1). NCBI lineage: Bacteria > Bacillati > Actinomycetota > Actinomycetes > Pseudonocardiales > Pseudonocardiaceae > Amycolatopsis > Amycolatopsis sp. WGS_07. Next base: position 4,059,369 of record NZ_CP136053.1, read on the forward strand.
CGCTCGACCCGCACGAACCCGGCGGCCGCACCGGGATCGGCCGGATCGGGCACCTGCCCGCCGCCGAGCCGTTCGCGCGGTTCGTCCAGCGGGTCGCGGACGCGCTGCCGGCAACCGTGCCCGGCGTGCTCGGTGCTGGCGACGCAGACCGGCCGATCCGCACCGTCGCGGTGTCCGGCGGCGCGGGCGACTCGTATCTCGCGAAGGCGACGGCCGAGGGCGTGGACGCGTACGTGACCGCGGATCTGCGCCACCATCCGGCCGGCGAACACCTCGCGTCCGGCGGAACCGTGCCCGCGCTGGTCGGCTTGACGCACTGGGCCAGCGAGTGGCCGTGGTGCGGACAGGCCTCGGCCCTTGTCGGCACGGCCTTTGCGGGTACCGTCGAAGCTCACGTCTCCACGCGGCGCACCGACCCGTGGACCATCCGCGCTACCGCCCAGTAACTAAATCAGGGAGCACAGTGAAGGCCGACCCCGCCGTCCAGCGTCAGCTGCTCGAACTCGCGAAGGTGGACGCTGAGCTTTCGCGCGTCACGCACCGCCGCCGCACCTTGCCCGAGCTTGCCGAGATCGAGGCCGGGGAGAAGACCGTCCGGGAGAAACGCGACGCGCTCGTGTCCGTGGAGACCGCGTCCTCGGACCTCGACCGGGAAATCGCCCGGCAGGAGAAAGAGGTCGAATCGGTGCGGGCGCGCGTGGACCGCGACCGCAAGCTGCTGGAATCCGGTTCGATCGGCGCCAAGCAGATGACCGACGTCGAGCACGAGCTGCAGACCCTCGGCCGCAGGCAGGGCGCGCTCGAGGACGACCTGCTGGAGCTGATGGAACAGCGCGAGGCACTGGGCCTGGACGCGCAGCGCACCAGCGCCGAGGTCGACAAGGCGGTGCAGGAGGTGCAGGCCGCCGAGGGCCGCCGCGACGAGGCGTTCAAGGACCTCGACACCACCGAGGCCCGGCGCAAGGAGGACCGCGCGAAGCTGCTGCCGCGATTCCCCGAGCCGCTGCTCAAGCTCTACACCCGGGTCTACGACCACAAGGGCATCGGCGCGGCGCTGCTGCGGGCTCGCCGGTGCGGCGCGTGCCAGCTCGAACTCGACCGCAACACCATCTCCGAGATCAAGGCCGCGGCCGAGGACAGCGTCGTGCAGTGCGACAACTGCGGCGCGATCCTGGTCCGCACGCTGGAGTCGGGCCTGTGACCGACCGGGTGATCGTCGAGGCCGACGGCGGCTCGCGGGGCAACCCCGGCCCGGCGGGCTACGGCGCGGTCGTGAAAGACGCGGCCACCGGCGAGGTGCTCGCCGAACGCCACGAATACCTCGGCATCGCCACGAACAACGTCGCGGAGTACTCCGGGCTCGTCGCCGGGCTCGCCGCGGCCGCCGAACTCGGAGCGTCCACTGTGGACGTCCGAATGGACTCGAAGCTCGTGGTGGAGCAGATGTCCGGGCGGTGGAAGATCAAGCACGCCGCGCTGCAGCCGCTGGCCGCGCAGGCGCGCGAGATCGCGGCGGGCTTCGACCGCGTCGGCTACACCTGGATCCCGCGCGCGGAGAACTCGCACGCGGACCGGCTCGCGAACGTCGCGATGGACAGCGCCGGGTCCGGGGCCACCGCGCCCGCTCCCGCGAAAGCCAAGGCCAAGGTCGTCGAACCGGACCGGGTGTCCCCGGCGGGCTGGACCGGAGCCCTCGGCACGCCGACCAAACTGCTCCTGCTGCGGCACGGCCAGACCGAGATGTCGGTCGACCGCCGCTACTCCGGGCGCGGCGACGTCCCGCTCACCGAACACGGCCGGGGACAGGCCGCCGCGGCCGCGAAACGGCTGGCCGCGATGCCGGGGCTGATCGGCGAGGACGGCGAACCCGCTCCGATCGTCGCCTCGCCGCTGATCCGCACCAAGCAGACCGCGCAGGCAGTCGCCGACGCGCTCGGCGGCCGGGTCGAGACGCATCCCGGCCTCATCGAGACCGACTTCGGCGAATGGGAGGGCCTCACCTTCGGCGAGGCCGCGAAGCGGGATCCGGAACTGCACCGCTGCTGGCTGAGCGATTCGTCGTGCCCGCCGCCCGGCGGCGAGAGCTTCGACGCGGTCCACGAGCGGGTCGGCAAGGCCCGCCGCGACCTGGTCGAACGCTACGACGGGCGCACGGTGGTCGTGGTCAGCCACGTGACGCCGATCAAGACCCTGCTGCGGATGGGGCTCGACGCCGGGCCGTCGCTGCTGTTCCGGCTGCACCTCGACCTGGCGTCGCTGTCGATCGTCGAGTTCTACCCGGACGGCAACGCCTCGGTCCGGCTGGTGAACGACATCTCGCATTTGTCCTGAACCGGACATTTGTGAGGTGGATCACGCTCGGGGATGACGTGTGAACCGGCCCGGATGAGGTATTGGCTAGAGTGCGGTGTCGACCGCGGCGCCGCGGCGCAGGTCCCGGCCGGGACTTCAAGGGGGGCGCAGGCTCGTGCGTTTCTTCGGCAGAATCCGCAAGTGGAAACAGTGACGAGGACATGACGGCTAGCGCACTCACCGCAGTATCCGAGCCCGACCTGCCGGGGGAGGAGACGTCCGGCCCGCCTGCGCGGTTCAGGCTCAGCTGGCTGGCGTCGACGCTGGCGGTGCTGGCCGGCGTGGCCGCGGTCGCGTGGCACGCCACCCGCTACGGGCACTGGATCGTCGACGACGCGGCCATCACGTTCTCCTACTCGCGCAGCGTCGCCGAGGGGCTCGGCCCGGTGCTGGCCCCCGGCGCGCCGCCGGTGGAGGGCTTCTCCGACCCGACCTGGATGATCCTGCTCGCGCTGGGCAAGGTCGTCGGCCTGTTCGACCACGGCCTGCTGTTCGGCATCCCGGACTACGTGCTGTTCCCCAAGCTGCTCGGCCTGTTCTTCACCGCGGGCATCCTGGTGCTGTGCCATCTGGTGGCCCGTCAGGTGTTCACCCGGCACGCGTGGGCGATCACGCTGGCCACCGGCCTCGGGCTGGCGGCGATCCCGTCGTTCGTGATCTGGGTCGTCTCCGGCCTCGAGAACTCGCTGTTCGCGTTCTTCATCACCGCGCTCGCCGCGCTGGTGTTCACCGCGCTGCGCAAGGAAAACCCGCTGTCGTTCAAGGTCGCGATCGGGGCGGGCGTGCTCGTCGCGGCGGCCGCGCTGACCCGGCCGGAGGGCCTGATCTACGCCAGCGCGTACCCGATTGTCCTGCTGTTCGGCGTGAGGCGCGAAGGGTTCTGGCGCAGCTTCCGGTCCGCGCTGGTGTCCATCGCGGCCTTCGCCGTGCTGTTCGGCGGCTACGTCATCTGGCGCTACACGGAATTCCACCGGCTGCTGGCCAACCCGTCGGTCGCGAAGAAGCAGGGCCTGCCCACCTTCGCCTCGATCATCCGGCCGCACCAGCTGGTCGAGTACGCGGGCATCGCGCTGACGCTCGTGCTGCTCGCCGTGGTCGTCTGGGCGCTGGTCAAGGCACCGTGGCGGCGTCCGCTGCTCGCGCTGGTCACGCCGCTCGTGCTCGGCGTCATCGCGTACGGCGTGATGGTGCCGGACTGGATGGCGCAGTACCGCTTCGCGACGCCGGTGTGGGTGCTCGGCACGCTGTGCGGCGTCATGGCGGTCGCCGAGCTGCTCCGCACGCTGCCGCAGGTGCGCTGGCGGGCGCTCGGGGCGGTCGTGCTCGTGGCCGCGTCGGTCCCGTCGGCGATCGGCTTCGTGCAGCAGTCCGACGAGTTCATCAAGGCCCCCACCGTGCCGGCGTGCCTGATCGCCGACCGGTTCGGCCGCGGCTTCAACACCTACGCCGACATGCTCGGCCTCCAGCAGGCGTCGCTGCTGCTGCCGGACCTCGGCGGCTCGTCGATGACCAGCCGGCTCGAACTGGTCGACATGGCCGGACTGGTCAACGCGCCGATCGCGGACCTCACGCACAAGGAAGACATCGCCGGCCTGCGCGACTACGTGTTCGACACGGTGAAGCCGACCTTCATCCACTCGTGGGGCCCGTGGGCGGACGGCAACGAGATCAGCATCGACCCGCGCGTCGACCGGGACTACGTTCCGATTCTGGTGTACCCCGGCCCGGGCAAGCGCCAGGGCGACTTCGTCCGCAAGGACGCGGTGACCGACCCGGCGAAGCTGGCGGCGGTGCAGCATTATGCGCAGGTCACGATGATGAACGTGGAGGCGCAGCGGTTCGGCGACGGTCTCGACGACTGCGGCCCGACGCTGTCCCGCGGCAGCACGATCGCGCCGCGCGGCTAGAGCACCAGCCACAACGCACACGTCGCCGCTGCCAACGACAGCGGTGTCGTGAGCGCGCCGAGCTTCAGGAACTCGCCCACTGGCGGGTGTTGTCCATGCCGGACGACGACGCGGCGCCACAGCAGCGTCGCGAGCGAGCCGAGGTACGTCGCGTTCGGGCCGATGTTCACGCCCAGCAGGACGGCGAGCAGCACGCCCTGATTCGGGTGCGGGCCGAGGACGGACAGCAGGATCAGCGTCGCGGGCAGGTTGTTGACCACGTTCGCCAGCACGGCCGCGATGGCCGCGGTGAGCAGCAGTTCGGGCAGTCCGGCCGTCGTCGGCAGGATCGTGTGCAGCAGTCCGCCGAGGACGTGTTCGTTGACCGCCTCGACGACCACCGCGAGGGCGAGCACGAAGAGGATCAGCAGCGGAGACGCTTCGGTGATCACCTGCCACGGCCGGATCTTCCGTTCCGCCAACGCCTTCGCGGTCAGGACGAGTGCGGTCAGCGCGGCGATCCAAACCGGCTCGACGTGCACCAGTTCCCCGGTCGCGAAACCGGCCAGCATGACCGCCAGCACCACCAGGGTGAAGACCGGCGCTTCGCGGTGTTCCGGCTGACGGATGCTCGGCGGTTCGCGGAGGTCCTTGCGGAAGAACCAGGCGAAGGCAGCGAGTTCGACGGCGAGGGTGACCAGCCAGGGCAAGGCCATCAGCGCGGTGAACCCGGCGAAGGTGAGACCGGAGGCGGTGAAGGCGAGCAGGTTGGTGAGGTTGGAGACCGGGAAGAGCGTCGAGGCCGAGTTGGCCAGGTGGGCGCAGGCATAGACGTGCGGACGCGCGGTGAGCTTCAGTTCCGCCGCGGTCGCGAGGACGACCGGGGTCAGCAGCACGACGGTCGCGTCGAGGCTGAGCACGGCGGTGACGATCGCTGCCGCGGCGAAGGTGAGCAGCAGGAGCCGAGGTTGTCGGCCGCGGCAGATTTCAGCGAGTTCGCCGCCTAGCCAGGTGAAGACTCCTTCCGCCGCCGCGAGGTGGCTGACCAGCAGGATCGCGGCGAGAAAGCCCATGGTGGGCAGCATCTGGACGACCCGTTCGCCTGCTTCGTGCGGCGAAGTCAGGCCGAGCGCCAGTACGACGCCGGCGGCGGGGACCGCGAAGACGGCTTCGGGGAGGCCGCGCGGGCGCGCCATGGCGAACCAGAGCGTTCCTGCCAGCAGGAGCAGGGACAGGGGAGCGTTCACCCCTGAACGCTAGACGGCGCGTCGGGTCAGATCCCCGCCGGTTCCGGGACTCCCGCGCCGCGCTCCAGCACCCGCTCCTTCTCGCGGATCACCGGCAGCACCGCCCGGCCGAAGTGCTCGACATCCTCCAGATAGTGCAAAAACCCGAGCAGCAACAGGTTCGCGCCGCGCTTTTTGTACTCGATCGCCCGGTCCGCGATCTGTTCCGGAGTCCCGATCAGACCGGTCCGGAAACCGTCGTTGTACTGCACGAGGTCCGCGAACTCCGAATCCGCCCACATGCCCTTGGCGTCCGAAGTGGACTTCCCGGCCTGCGCGACCGCCGAGCGGAATCCTTCGACGGCGGGCACGTTCGCCTTCGCCACGATCTCCCGCAACACCTCGCGTGCCTCGGCTTCGGTCTCGCGGGCGATCACGAAGCCGTTGAGTCCGAAGCGAACCGCGTGGTCGTTCTCGGCGGCATACCCGCGCACCTCGTCGACCTGCTCGCTGAACCCGGCGAAATCCTTGCCATTGCTGAAATACCAGTCCGAAACGCGACCGGCCAGCTTGCGCGCCGCCGTCGAGTTGCCGCCCTGGAAGACCTCCGGATGCGGCCGTCCCGGTCCGGCGACCGGCTTGGGCTTGATGTCGAAATCGTGCACCCGGTAGAAATCGCCGCGGAATTCGGCGTGGTCGTCGGTCCACAATTCCTTGAGCACACGGATGAATTCTTCCGAGCGCCGGTAGCGCTCGTCGTGTTCGAGCCAGGGCTCGCCGAGACCGGTGAACTCGTCTTTGAACCAGCCGCTGACCACGTTCACCGCGGCGCGGCCGCCGGAGATGACATCGGCGCTGGCGACGAACTTCGCGAGCACGCCGGGCTGCCACAGTCCGGGATGGACGGCCGCGATGACCTTCAGCCGCTGCGTCGCGAGCAGCAGCGCCAGGCTGAAACCGGTGGATTCGTGCTGGTAGGCGGCCCCGTAGCTGGCCGTGTAGCGGACCTGGGTGAGCGCGTAGTCGAAGCCGTTGTTCTCGGCGAGCACGGCCAGGTCGCGGTTGTACTCGTAGCCCCAATCGGTGCGCTGTTCGATGTCGCTGGTGACCAGGCCGCCGCTCACATTCGGGACCCAGTAAGCGAATTTCAGGGGTTCGGACAGTTCTGGTGCGGACATGGCGGGAGTGAAACAGCGGCCGGGAAAGGGGTCAACGCGCGTCCACGCGGTGGAATGTGCCAACCCGTGCCGGGGCCGCGCCGTCTCCCGGGTAGGCTGTTTCGGCGGACGAGCTGGCAGGACGGTCGCGGCCCGGGTTCTCCCGGTCCGAGGAAAGTCCGGACTCCGCAGGGCAGGGTGGTTGCTAACGGCAACCCGGGGCGACCCGCGGGACAGTGCCACAGAAAACAGACCGCCTCCGTCCCCGGACGGGGGTAAGGGTGAAACGGTGGTGTAAGAGACCACCAGCATCCCGGGTGACCGGGATGGCTCGGTAAACCCCACCCGGAGCAAGGCCAAGAGGGAGCATCGCTCCTGCGCAGGCGATCGAGGGCGGCCCGTCCGATGCCTGCGGGTAGGCCGCTGGAGCCTGCCGGCGACGGCAGGCCGAGATGGATGACCGTCGCCCGGTCCGCCGCGAGGCGGCCCGGGAACAGGATCCGGCTTACATGCCAGCTCGTCCGCCCGATCGCTACGATCGGGCGCATGGGTCAAGCCGTCGCCGCCGCTGTCGCCTTCCGGACCACTTTCGACGCTCTGCACGCCCCCGTCTACTTCGCGCCCGAGACTCAGCAGCGGCTCGCCGCCGCCGGGCTCAAACCGGGGTCGATGACGTACTTCGCCAGCCGCGCCGCGGCCATGGGCCTGGTCGGGCCGGGTACGGTCACCGCCGCCTTCTACAGCTTCAGCCCCAGCCTGATCGCCCACTTCGTCCCGCGGGTCTGGACCATCGCCACCCCCGAAACAGTCCTCGAAGCCCGGCTCGCCGCCGTCGACGAGATCTACCGCCGTCTGTTCGGCGACGAGACGCTCGCGTCCGCTGAGGTCGCCGAAGCCGCCGCGCTCGCCCGCGAAGCCACCGAGGGCTGCCGTCCGGAGGGCCGCCCGCTCTACGCCGCCCACGCGGACCTGGCGTGGCCCGAACAGCCGCACCTTGCGCTCTGGCACGCGGTCACGCTGCTGCGCGAACATCGCGGAGACGGGCACGTCGCCGCGTTGACGGTGCACGATCTGTCCGGCCTCGACGCGCTGGTCACGCACAGCGCGACCAGCAACGGCACCCCGCCGGACACCGCCAAGCGCACCCGCGGCTGGAGCGACGAGGAGTGGGCCGCGGCCGCGGAGAGGCTGACGCTCGACGGAATCCTCGACGCGGACGGCGCGCTCACCGAACGCGGACTGGACCTGCGCGAGCGCGTCGAGACGGCGACGAACGAGGCGGCGCGCGGCCCGTGGCGGCACCTCGGCGAGGAGAAGACGGCACGGCTCGAGCAGCTGTGCGCCGCGCTCAGCCGCCGGGTGATCGAGGCGGGGGCCATCCCGAGCGCGGCGTTCCGGGCCTGACCGGCGAGACGGTCCGGAGCTGCCCGGGATCACGCTTTGTAGTGAACAAATGCGCACATCGGACGTGATGGTGACCGTTATCGCATCAGAGAGTGATCAATTCCGGATTGTTTTCCACACCGGTTGTCACTCACCGGACTCGCGGCGGAACGCCGATCAGGGCATGCCACACTGGTGCCTGCCCGACACGCCGGTCCGGGGCGCACCGAGAGTGAGCGCCGCGCGTTTTGCGGAGCCGCTCCGCCGGAACACTGCGCAATCCGGGTGGCTTGGGTTATTCCGGAGCACCCTTGCCACGATGATGGAGGGCGAGCAATCCTGACCATCGGACCGCAGCACCCCGCCCGTGAACCACAAGTCGACATCCACCGATATCTACGCAGCGCGCTTTGACCATTACCCCTTGTAACGCCATGATGGTGTTCGTAGCTTCGCCGAAGCCAGAACAGCACGGCGCCAGCCGTGCACCGGGAGTATCGCGATGACCAGCATGACCGCCCTCGCCGACGGCCTCAGCACCGGCAACGTCCGGACCTGGCTGCTCGACAACATCATCCCGCTCGTGCTCCTCGCGGTGGCGCTGCTGCTGTTGTGGCTGGGCGGCGGCAAGGGCGACAACGCGGGGGTCATGCGGCGGCTCGCCGGCGTGGTCATCGCGCTCGCGATCATCGGGCTCGCGGTCAGCGGCGCGGGCGTGAACGTGGGCCAGTGGATCGCCGGCCTCTTCACCGGCTGAGGCGGAGCAGGCGTGCGGATCAGGACCGATGACGAGGTGTACCGGGTCGATGCCGTCTGGCTCGGCCCGCCGAAGGCGACTTTTCCCTGGCGAGCCCGCTACGTGGCGTGGCTCGTCGGCATTCCGGTCTTCCTGGTCGTGCTCACCGTGGAGCGGTGGGTCGGCTGGAGTTTCGGGTTTTTCTCCACGGCGTGGGCGTTCGTGGCCACGATCGTGATCACCAGGCTGATCACCGCCAAGATCAGCCACGAGCGCCCGCTGGGCGCGGTGATCGCGATGATGGGCCAGGAACTGCGTGCGCCGCGCGAGCGGACCTCGGGCACCGGCGGCGCGGTGAGCGCCAGCCGGGTCCGGGTGCGGGCGCAGCGCCCGCTGCCGAAGCACAAGAGAAGGCGGCAGTACCAGCACCGCGACGTGCGTCGCGGTGCGGGCACGAGGGCCGGGAATCAGGGAGCACCACGAGCGCGCCGGAGCCGCCCCGCGGCTCGGGCCGGGAGGTAGTCGTTGTTCGGTCGCGGCGGAAGCCGAGGGAAACGGGAGCAAGACGTCCCTGCCGGCGCGTGGAACGCGCCACCGCAGGGCCGTCCGCCGTCCAGCGCCAAGAACTCCGGCGGCAAGGGCCGCCGGCTGCCCGGTGAACAGGCGATACCGGCGTACACGCCGTCGATCGCCGCGCGCAGCATCGACGGCCATCTGCTGCGGACCGGGTACGAGGTGTACGCCTGGTACCGGCTCGCGCCGCAGCGCTGGTCGTTCCGTTCCGATTCGCAGCGCCGCGACCTGATCGCGGCCATCGCGGGCCAGTACGCCGAACTCCAGGGCCGCTGGCTGCACCTGCGCGTCACCAACCGGCCGTACCCGATCCGGATGTGGGCCGAGGCGCACGTGCACAACGCGGTCGGCAGGCCGAACGACGTGCCCGGCGCGCTGTCGTTCGACGACTACCTGATCGGCGAGCAGCAGCAGCTGATGGGCCGCTCGATGGCGGAAAAAGAGGTCTACCTCGGCGTCCAGGTGCAGACCCGGCGCATGGTGGACCGCGCGGTCGAACGCGCCGCGCCGGTGCTGCGCCGGATCCTGCCCGAGGCGGTCGACGCCGAACTGGCCGCGCTCGACTCCGAGATCGAGCACCTCGACCAGATCATCGGCAGCGCCGGGCTGGAGGGCCGCCCGGTGCACGCCGAGGAGATGTCCTGGCTGATGCACCGCTCGTGCTCGCTCGGCCTGCCCGCCCCGCGGAACATGCCCGCGGTGCCGGGCGCGGCGTGGGAGCCCGAGGACCTCGCCAGCTTCACCGACGCGGCGGACTTCCACGCCGACCCGTACGCGCCCACGGTCACCGTGCGCGGCCGGACCGGGTCCAACGCCGGGGTGTCGCGGCATCTCGCGGTGCTCACCGTCGGCCAGATGCACGGGCTGCAGATCCCCGAGGTCGACGACCCGTGGATCCAGCACGCGGACCGGCTGCCGGCGGCGGTCGAGGTGTCCGCGCGGATCTACGTGCGGCGTCCGGAAGAGGTGTCCGGCGAACTGCAGCGGCAGATGAACAAGGTCCGCTCGCAGGTCAAGCACTACACCGACGAGCACGAGCTGGAACCGCCGCAGTCGCTGGCCCGCCAGGCCGGCCGGGTGCTGGAGATCGACGACGAGATGACGTCGGGCTTCACCGCGCTGGCCACGCGCGTGCGGTCGTGGTGGCGCCTCGCGGTGTCGGGCCCCACCGAACGCGACGCGCTGCGGCTGGCCCAGCAGCTGCTCGACCTGTACAAGCCGAAGATCGCCATCGAGCATCCGGAAGCGCAGTACGCGATGGCCCGGGAGTTCATCCCGGGCGAACCGCTGGCCTCGGGCGCGTACATGCGCCGCGGTTCGGTGGTGTGGACGGCCTCGGCGGTGCCCACCGCGACCGCGGAGGTCGGCGACCGGCGCGGCATCCTGCTCGGCGAAACCGTCACCGCGACCCGGCGGCCGGTGGCCTGGGACCCGTGGATGGCGCAGGAGATCCGCGACGGCTCTGGCCTCACCGCGATGGTCGCCGGGCTGGGCGGCGGCAAGTCCTTCCTCGGCGGCGGCATCGTCTACAAGACGCTGCGGGCCGGGGCGCACTGGACGATCCTCGACCCGTCCGGCCCGCTGTCGCGGCTGTGCGACCTGCCGGAGATCCGGCCGTACGCGCGGCCGATCAACCTGCTCAACGCCCAGCCGGGCATCCTCAACCCGTACCGGGTGGTCGCCGATCCGCTGATCGAGCACTTCATGGACGAGGAGGACCCGGAGCGCTCGTGGCGGCGCGAGAAGGCGCTGGCCGGCGCGACCCGGCGGCGGCTGGTGCTGGACGTGCTCACCGGCGTGCTGCCGTACGAGGTGTCGCGGATGGCGCAGACCCGGATCGTGCTGCTGCGCGCGGTCCGCGCGGTCGGCGGCCGGTTCGACGCCGACCCCGGCCAGGTCATCGACGCGCTGCGGCGGGATTCGAGCGAGCACCACGAGCACGCGGTCGTGGTCGCGGACTTCCTGGACGAGATGCGCGAGCGGATGGCGCTGCTGATCCCGGAAACCGACGCGGACCCGTACTCCGAGACCCGCGACGACCGGATGACCGTGCTGACCATGGCGGGGCTGACCCTGCCGAAGGACGGCGTGCCGCGCGAGTACTGGACCGACGCCGAATCGCTCGGCGTGGAGATGCTGAACCTCGCGGCGTGGCTGACCCAGCGGTCGGTGTACGAGAAGCCGAAGGAACTGCGCAAGGGCGTCTGGATCGACGAGGCGTTCTTCCTGTCCGAGGTGCCGACCGGGCGCGTGCTGATGAACCGGTTCGCGCGTGACTCGCGGAAGTGGAACGTCCGGGTGCTGCTGTCGTCGCAGATCCCGGCGGACTTCCTGAAGATCCAGGGTTTCGTGGCGCTGCTGGACTCGGTGTTCGTCGGCAGGCTCGACGACGACGATGCCCAGGCCGACGCGCTGCGGCTGCTGAAGGTGCCGGTCGGCGTGGGCTACGAGCAGGTCGTCGCCGCGCTCGGCCGCCGCCCTGGAGCCCAGCGCGGGCTGGAGCGCGACATGGAGCCCCGGCAGTTCATCTTCGGCGACGGCGCCGGCGGCGTGGAACGCATCCGCGTCGACTTCTCCGGTCCGCATCTCGACCCCCTGCGCGCGGTCATGGACACCACCCCGGGTTCGCCCGACGCGCGCGGCAAGCCTGGCAGCGACCTCGTGGTACCCCACGAGGACGAGGCCAAGCCGTACGTCCCCGCCCCACCGGAGGACGACGAGCTGGAACACGACTTCGAACTCCAGGCGGAACTCGAGGTCGGTCTCGCCGACGAGCAGCTGCTGGGCTCGCCGGACCCGCTCGCTTCCGAAACCGGCGAGGTGGAGGGTGCAGTGCGCAACGGACAGCAGGAGGACCGGCACGCCCGCGCCGGCGGCAAGGGCGGCGGCACCGGCAGGGATGCCGCGTGAACCCCGCTGATCCGGACCGGCCGGCGCCGGTCGTGAGGAGGCCTGCGTGAACACCGTCTTCACGCTGGCGTTCGTCCTCGCGTTCGCCGCCGGCTGGCACGCGCTGCGCAAGCGCGTCAAGGAAGGGCCCAAACCGGGCGGCCGCCGCCCGAGCAGGCGGGCGTCGCTGCTGGCCGTGGTGGCGGTGATCGGGCTGCAGACGGTGCTGTTCGCCCCGTCGGCGAACGCGGCGGCGTGCGGGGAATCGCCGAATCCGGAGCGGCCGGGCGCGGGCATGGTCGGCGCGCTCGACCCGCCCGAGGGGCACGGCGAGCCCGGCAGCGCCTACATCGACTACAGCTACGCGGGCACGGTCTGGAACACCTACCAGACCAACTGCACCGCCCTCTCGGCCATCGCGTCCCCCAGTTCGACCATCGACACCTGGGCCGGGAACCAGCTGTTCAACGTCGGCAAGAACATCGTCGGCGCCACGAACTCACTGCACTACACCGTCCTCGAAGGCGGGTTGCTGAACCCGATCTACAACGCGGTGAAGTCGGGCGCGGAGAAGGTCTACAACAACATCTACGCGCAGCTGTTCGGCCTGGTCGCGCTGATTCTGTCGATCATGCTGTTCCGCAACATCTGGCGCGGCGACCTCGCCGGGGTCAGCAAGCGGGCGCTGTACGCGATGGCCGGTGTCTGGCTGGCCGCCTCGTCGCTGGCGATGCTGAGATATTTCGATCCGATCGACAAAGCGATCGTCCAGACCACCACGAACATCCAAGCCGGGTTCGTCGACTCGTCGCAGAACCGGATCGTGCGCGACATCCTGCCCACGGACCTGCACAACCAGGTGGTCTACGACAACTGGCTGCGCGGCGAGTTCGGCTCGCCCACCGCTCCGCAAGCCCAGCAGTACGGCAAGCCGCTTCTGGACGCGCAGGCGTTCACGCGCGATCAGCTGGTGAATGGGGACGACGGCAAGCAGAACGTCGTCGATGCCAAGAAAGCCGCCTTCAAGGACATCTCCACCAAGCTCGGCCCCGCCACCGGCTACTTCACCGGCGAGGCGGGCGGCCGGACCGGCGCCGGGTTCCTCGCGCTGGGCCAGAGCCTCGTCTACTCGCTCTTCCAGCTGCTGGCCAAGGCGTCCGTGCTGCTCGCGCAGGTGCTGATCCGCCTGTTCGCGCTCACCGCGCCGTTGATCGGCCTGGTCGCGCTGCTCAACCCGGAGATCCTGCGCCGCGTGCTCAAGGTCGCCGGCGGCATCGCGTTCAACCTGGTCGTGCTGTCGGTGCTGGCCGGCGTGCACGCGCTGCTGCTGCAGGCGATCTTCGCCGCGGGCGACGGGCTCAACCTGCTCACCAAGATGGTTCTCGCCGGGCTCATCACGGTGCTGCTGTTCCTCGTCGGCCGCCCGGTGCGGCGGCTGTGGCAGATGGTCGAGATGTCGGTCAGCATGGTCGGCGGCGCGGTGCCGTCGCCGGGCGGCGGGCTGTTCTCCCGGTTCCGCCGGAAGAACGAGCCGACGCCGCAGGACCAGTTCTGGCAGAACGTCCGCGACACCGACGACGTCGTCGACGGCGACCAGCGCGGCCCGATCGGCGCGACGGTCGGCGGCGGCCGGTACCGGCCCGAGGCGGCGGTGTTCGCCAGCTCGCAGCGGCTCGACAACGGTTCCCGGGCGGCCCGGCCCGCCGCGGCCTGGTCGGGTGCGCCGTGGCCGGGAGCGGTCGGTCCCGCGCAATCCGCCGTGGGCGCGCTGCCCGCGGGCGGCGGGGGCGGTGCGCCGGTGTTCGGCCAGTACCACCCGGTGGCCGGTGCGCCCGGCGACTACGTGATGGCAGGCGGCCGGTGGCCGGTCAAGGAAAGCCGTCAGGTCGACACGTCCCCGATCGCCGACCGGAGGTGGAGCGACGAGCCGGAGCCGGTGGTCGTCCCGTCGCGGATGAGCGCGCCCGATCGCGGGTATTCGGCCCCGGCCCCGGACCAGCCCGGGTTCACGGTGCCGACGCAGGGCATCCGGGCCCAGCCGCGCCGGGTGGATCCCGAGGTCGTGGCCGGGAAACCGGTGTTCGTGCTGTACCGCCCGTCGCGCGGCATCGAGGTCCGCGACACCGACCAGGTCATGGGGCGGTGACCGATGCCGATCCGCACCAACCGCGGCCGGACCGCGGTGTACCGCCGCCTGTGGGGCTTCCCGCTCCGCTCGCCCCGGCATCTCGTGGGCACGCTGGTGTTCCTCGCGCTGCTGATCACCGCGCTGGGCATCGGCCTGCCGAAGGTGCTGGGCAAACCGGCGACCGCGCAGCCCGGCGGCGCCCCGGCGAACTCTTCGGCCGCGCCGCACACCGGCGTCGCGGCTCCGGTGCCGAGCACTGAAACCCTGCCCACCCGGCTGTCCCAGCCGCTGGTCACTCCGACGTCGGCGCCCCCGAATCCGGAGGCGCTGAACGTCGCGAAGCAATGGGCGACCGCCTGGGTGCGCCATCCGGCGGGCATCTCGAACGCCGACTGGCTCAACGGGATGCGGGCGCTCACCACCGACGAGTACCTCCCCGTCATGTCCACTGTGGACCCCGCGAACATCCCGGCGACGAAGGTCACCGGCGATCCGACAGTCGCGCAGTCCTACTCCAGTTCGGTCAAGGTCGTGGTCCCCACCGACGGTCCGAAACTCAGCATCACCGTGGTCAAAACCAGCGCGGGATGGCGAGTGTCGGACTACGACCAGGCGAGCTGACCGTGAAGCTGGCCATCCTCGTCTCGGTGGTGATCGCCGCCGTTTTCGCCACGGTGCTCACCACCAACGTCGTGCAGAAGGCGGTGACCGACCAGCAGCAGGCCGCGGCCGGCGGGATCGCGCTGACCTCGTGCGACGCCGCGATCGGCCCCACCCAGCCCGGGCAGCCGGAGCAGGGCGGGTCGGACGCGGCCGAACTCGACCAGGAATCGCGCAACACGGTTTCGCTCATCATCTCGATCGGCAAGCAGCGCAGCCTCGCGCCGCGCGCGTGGCAGGTCGCGATCCAGGCCGGGATGACCGAATCGCGGCTGCACAACGTGAACTACGGCGACCGCGACTCGCTCGGCATCTTCCAGATGCGCCCGTCGATGAACTGGGGCAGCCCGGCGCAGGTCACCGACCCGAACTACGCGATCAACAAGTTCTTCGACGTCCTGCTCGGCGTCCCGGACTGGGAAAACCTGCGCCCCGGCGACGCGGCGCAGCGGGTCGAGCGGTCCGGGTTCCCGGATCGCTACCACCGCTGGGAGGCCATGGCGGCCTCGCTGGTGCAGAACATGGGCCAGATCGCGGACGTGGTCGGCTGCGGCCAGGGCATGGGCGCCGCGCTGCCGCCGAGCCAGGCCGCCGCGCAGGCGATCAAATTCGCGCTCGGCGAGCAGGGCAAGCCCTACATCTGGGGCGCGACAGGCCCGGATTCCTACGACTGTTCCGGCCTGATGCTGCGCGCCTACGAGTCGGCGGGCGTGATCCTGCCGCGCGTGTCGAAGGACCAGTACAAGGCGGGCGCGATGCTGCCGGTGCGCGAAGCGCAGCCCGGCGACCTGATTTTCCTCGCCAACGACCCGGCCGACCCGACGACCATCCACCACGTCGCGATGTACCTGGGAGACGGCAAGATCGTCGAGGCGCAGCAGACGGGCGTCCCGGTGCACATCCGCCCGTTCTCGTTCGACGAGAACCAAGTCGTGCCGCAGGCGGTGCGCCCCGGCGTCTAGCATGGGTGCGGGAGGCACCGGCTCTTGACCCGCGGTGACTCGGTACCGCGGGTCCGGATTCACCCCGAAGTCGCGGCCTGTCCACGAGCACGTGGCCGCGCGCTGGCAGAGGATGGCACACGTGGCACGGAAATTCGGCAAGCGCGGCAAGGCAGGCCAGAGCGAGCCCCAGGACCCGGCGGCGTTGTTCGGCGCACCGCAGCCGCCGCGCCAGTCCGCGCACCCCGCGTCCAGCACCCCGCTGGCGGACCTGCTGAACCAGGGCATGCCCGGCGTCGACGGCGGGTACGTCGTGCTGCCCCGTTCGCTGGCCGAGGGCATGTCGCTGCCGTGGCAGCAGCAGATGGCGGCCCTGCTGGCCCAGTTCCACGGCGAGCACGCCCGGCTGTCGTGGCCGGTCTACCGGGTCGTGCCGTCCCGCTACGAGCGCCTGGTCGATCTCGACGAGGAGCAGCTGGCCGAAGCCGGCTACCTGGTGGAGATGGATGCCGAGGGCGAGATGGTCTACCGGGAGCGCAGCGGCCGGAAGGTCCAGGACCCGGACCGGACGACCGTGCTGGTGTCCTGCTTGGACCCGATTCCCCGGCCCGCTTCGGCGGGCCCCGCGGGGAGGCGCCGCCGGTCGGCCCGCTGGCCGCCCCGGTGCCGATGAACATCGGCCCGGCTCCGGTGTGGCGCTCGGCCGGCGGCGAGGGCGGGCCGGGTCCTGCTGGCCCCGCTGGTCCTGCCGGTGGCGGGCCTGCCGGTGGCGGTCCTGCTGGTCCCGCTGGTCCTGCCGGGCCTGCCGGTGGCGGTCCGGTGCAGGGGCCGCCGAACACCGGCCAGGCACCGCGTCCGCCGGAGGAGGTGCGGCCGCCCGCTCCCGAGCCGGTGACGAATGGCCAGGCCAAGGCTCCGGTGGCGGAGCCGACGTCGGCCGCGCCGGAAGAGCCAGAGCCTGCTGCTGGCTCGGCGACTGCCGAGGAGCCGGTTCCTCCGCGCGACTCGGATGCCGCTCAGCCCGCACCGGCGAGTCCGGACCCCCAGCAGCCCGATCCGCAGCTGAGGGCGAGGCAGTCGTGGCAGCCGAAGCCGTACGTCCACGAGCCGAGGCAGCCCGCCCGCCCGGCGGAAGCGTTGCCGCCACAGGGAAATCCGGCGCACGGCCGACACGAGGCCGCTCCGGACACTCCCGCGGCGACAGGGTGGCAGGGGCAGAATCCGGCGTCGGCGCAGGTTTCTCCGAGGCAGGCTCCTCAGCCCGGAGTGCAGCCGCCCGTTTCCGGGACACCGCAACAGGTTCCGCCGACGCCTCCTGCCGCGCCGGTCACGGAGCAGCCGACGGACCAGCCCGGCAGGTCGCAAGCGCTTCCGCCTGCGAATCCTCCTGCGGCGGAGCCGCAACCGCCGTCGCAACCGAGCGTGCCAGCGAATCCTCCCGCTGCGGCGCCGACTCCTCCTGCTGCTGCGCAGCAACCCCGGCACCGCCGCATCCACAAGTGAATCCTCCTGCCCCGGCTCAGCCGAGCGTGCAGCCGGAGCCGCCAGCGGACGCCCCTGCATTGGCAGTGCACGAGGATTCGTCCGCCTCCGGCGCGCAACCGGCCGAGCAGCAATCCCCGGCTCGACCGATTCCCCCATCGAACCCGCCTGCAGCACCGGCGCAGCAACAGGTTCCGTCCGCCTCCGGCGCGCAACCGCCTGTGCAGCAGCCCCCGGCGCAGTCGCTTCCGTCAGCTGCTCCTC
Organism: Amycolatopsis sp. WGS_07; assembly: GCF_045278895.1. NCBI lineage: Bacteria > Bacillati > Actinomycetota > Actinomycetes > Pseudonocardiales > Pseudonocardiaceae > Amycolatopsis > Amycolatopsis sp. WGS_07. The sequence goes on from NZ_CP136053.1 coordinate 4,077,046, forward strand.
CCGCAGCGGCGACGCAGCAACCCTCGGCTCAGCCGCATCCCCCGGCGCAGCCACCTGCCCCTGGCCCGCAACAGCCGCCGCCCGCGCAGCAACCTCCGGCCCAGCAGGCAGACCCGTCCGGAACGGCACAGCCGACCACGGGGGTTCCTTCCAGCTGCCGCAGCCCAGCGGCCGCCGGAGGTCTTCCGAGACGGGGCCGGACGGGCGTCCGCTGCCGGTGTTCCCGGGGCAGGAGACCGGGACGTCCGGGCCGCCGCCGTCGCGGACGTACCGGGACGAGCTGCCGGTCTTTCCCGGCAAGGCGCCGGCCGTGCCGCCGGTGCCGGACTACCACGCGCCCTCCCCGGCGGACGACGCGGCGACCCCGCCTCGCGGCATCCCCGTTCCGGACAACCGCGGGTGGTTCGACGAGCACCCCGACCACGAGGACGACGGCCCGTCCGACTTCGGGCCCACCGGGCAGCCCACCGAGGTCCCGTTCCGCTGGCGCAAGTGAGCGGCGAAGTGTCAGGCTGAACCCATGTCTGACGACCCGAACCCGGACCAGGGCTGGTACTACAACACCCGGACCCACGAAGTCGAGCACCTCGAACGCAGCCGCGGAGTCGACCTCCTCGGCCCCTACCCGGACGAGGCCACGGCCCGCCGCGCGCTCGATATCGCTCGCGAGCGCACCCGCCAGGCCGATGCCGCCGATCGTTCGTGGGACGGCGACTGACCCTGGTGCGGAGAGCCGGGCCGTGGCGTTCTCGGCCCCTGCCCCGGCTCGCCATCGCCCCGGAGCGCGTCCGTCCGGCTGGTGCACGCCGGGCAGCGGTTGATGGGCCTCGGCTTGCCATGGCCCGGGAGGGACCGGTGTCGCCGGACAACGGCTGATGGGTGCGAAAAGCGGGCCGTGGTGTCCTCGGCCTTGCCCCGGCACGCCATCGCCCGAGCGGCACCCGTCCGGCCGGTGCAGCGTAGCTGACCGGTGCGGAGAGCCGGGGCGTGGCGTTCTTGGCCCCGACTCGCCATCGCCCCGGAGCGCATGCGGCTGGTCCACGCCGGGCAGCGGTTGATTGGTGTGGAGAACTGGGTCCTCAGCTCCGGCTAGCCCGCGAGCGCCGTCCGGCCGATCCCGCCGCACGGGCTGAGGCGAGCCCCGGCAAGTCAAGCGGGGAGGAGCGGTCCACCGCGCGGCTGGCCCCACAACTGCAGCAGGCACCCGGCTTCCGCGGTGTGGAACCGGAGCCGGTAGTCCCCGTGGCCGGCGGGCAGCGGCGGCAGCGGCAGGGTCCGTCCGGCCAGTTCGCGCAGGACGACGTGGCCGGAGTGGAAGCGGCAGCTCAGTTCCGCGAACTGGGCATACGACTGGTCGGGGCCCGGGTCCGAGGGGGCGAGGACCACGGTCAGCGGAAGGTCGCCGTCGGGGAGCGGGGGCCAGAACAGGGCCGCGCCGGGGACCGCGTCGATCAGGGTCGCGGAGTCGGCGGACGGCGGGGCCGGCAGGATGTCGCCGAGCGGACGGTCCCGGTCGAGGAGCATGAACTGGCCTGCCCGGACGCGCAGCAGGAAATCCAGGCGTTCGGTTCGCGCGGTGGCGCGCCGGTCGGGGGCGAGGTCCTCGGGGAGGCCGTCGGGGAAGCCGTGTTCGGCCAGGTATTCGGCGAGTTCGGCGTCGGTCACCTGGCGGGCGCGCTCGGCGAGGCCGGGGACGTCTCCCGGTGCTGGACGCTCGTATTTGCTGAGGACCGCCACGTGGCCCGCGCCTTCGGGCAGGGGGCCTTGCCATTGGCTGACCGAGACCGTCCCGCAGACGCGGCAGGCGTCCCGCCGGATGTGGACGGTTCCGCCGGACGCGTCGGTCCGTGTTTCGGTTGGTTCCAGGGCGAAGTCGGGGAAGTCGTGGGGGCTGCCGCAGGCGCTCAGGATCTGGTCCATCGCGACGTCTTCCCGGGTCGGGACGGGTCTCATCGGTCACCTCGGGGTTGCGTCAGCAGTGCGCGGCCGCGTTCGGGGGTGAGGGTCGCGGCCAGCACTGGGTCGGCGAGCAGGGCGACCGGGGCGATGTGGTCGGCGGACCGGGGTCGCCACTGCGCCATAGCTGTCCGGATGGCCTGCCACAAGGCGTCCGGGTCGTCCGCGTGTTCGGCCAATGCCGTTCTGACCAAACGGTCGAACGGCGGATTGCCGAAGCTCGGGCGGTCGCGCCGTAGCCGGGCCTGGCCTTCGCCGATGGCGAGCTGGATTTCCGGACGTTCGCCGTACATCGCCGTCTGCAGCACCGAGCGGTGATAGTCCGTCGCGGAGCGCGCGTGCTCGGTCAGCAGCCAGGGCATGAGTTCGTCGGTGAACAGCGGATCGGCGAGAAAGCCGTCCGGCGCTTGGTACAGCAGGCGGCTGAGCGACTGGCTGGCTTGGTACTCCTGGCCGAGCAGCAGTTGTAGCTGGGCGAGCAGGACCGTGGCCCGGTCGCGGCCGAACTCCTCGGCTTGTGCGAGCACGTCCGCGGCACCGTCGATGTCACCGGCGAGAATGGCGAGCCTGGCCTGTTCGACCTTGGCGTCCCACGCGTCGCGGGTCTCGCCTTCCGGCTTGCGCATCTGGTGAAACTCGGCGTACAGGCTCTCCATCAACGCGGTGAACGACGCGAACCGAGTGGGCGGCTCAGCGCGCCAGGAGAACAGGCTGTACGCCGCCCACTCGCCGGACTCGTCGACGTCGCCCGGGTCGAGGAACAGGATCCCGGCGTCGGCGTCGCGCGAGATCAGCAGGCCTCGGCTGAACTTGTTGCCCCCGCCGGGATCCGGTTCGTCGTCGGAGAGTTCTTCCCACTCTTCCCAGTACGGCTCGATGTCCCGCAGCCATCCGACGTCGGTGGTGTCCCGCAGGCGCCAGACGAAGGACCCGGCGTCCCGCCAGCCGTCCGTCGTCAGCAGGAATTCCCGGTAGGACGGCGGCAGCGCCTGTCCCAGCCGGGCTTCCGTCGCCGCGACCGTCTCCGCGCTCGCCGGGGCGAAGCCGAGCCAACGATCGCGCAGCACCTCTGGATCGAGTTCGCCGGGCTCCGCGCTCTGGACCCACTCCGCGCTCCACCGGGACAGCCATGGTCGCCAATCCATGGCGGCCATTATGTCGGCGGGGCTTCGTCCGGCGTCGCGGTTTCCGCTATCCCGCCATCGCCGCCGGATCCAGGACGAATTCCGGATCCACCTGCTCCGCCAGATCCGTTCCCGCGCGCCCGTTGCCCCAGGCTCGCGCGTTGCGCAGGTGGAATTCCACTCCCTGCCGCTGGTACCGCGCCCAATCCCGCGGCGTCGCGTCGACCTGAGCCTGCATCGCGGTCAGCGTCGCCAGGTTGCGCGGCTCCAGTTCGCCGATCGGCCGGATGGTGCCGCGTTCGGCGGCCCGGACGTGGCCGGACGTGGTCAGCCAGCCCAGCAGCGCCGTACCCAGCTGTTCGGTCAGGAAGTCGACGTCGTCGCTGTCGGTGACCTTGTTGCCTACGGCCACCAGGTGAACTCCGAAGTCCCGGGCGTGATCCGCGTACTGCCGGTAAACGCCGACGCTGCGCAGGGTCGGTTCGCACACCAGGAACGTCACGTCGAAGCGCGTGAACAGGCCGGAGGCGAACGCGTCGGCCCCGGCGGTCATGTCCATCACGACGTACTCGTCCGTGCCGTCCACCAGGTGGTTCAGCAGCAGTTCCGCGGCGCCGACCTTCGAGTGGTAGCACGCGACGCCGAGGTCGTCCTCGTCGAACTGGCCGGTGACGCCCAGCCGGACCCCGCCGAGCGGGCGGAAGCAGGCGTCGAAGATCGGGTTGTCCTCGAAGGGGCGCACGAGGCGCGAGCCCCGGCCGGGCGGGGTCGTCTTGATCATCGCGTCGGCGGACGGGATCCGCGGGTTGTCGCCGCGCAGGTACTCCTTGATCAGCGGCATGTTGTCACCGAGCGTCGGCCACGCCAGTGCCTGCTCCTCGGTCGCGCCGAGGGCGACCGCGAGGTGCTGGTTGATGTCGGCGTCGATGGCCAGCACCGGTTTGCCCGCGGCGGCCAGGTGGGCGACGAACAGCGACGAGAGCGTGGTTTTCCCGCTGCCGCCCTTGCCGACGAACGCGATCTTCACCGATTCGGCCCCTTCTGAAAATGAAGACGGTTATCAATGCCAGGCAGGCTACACCCGACCGGCCCGCGCCCGAACGGGCGATCACCGGCGCTCCGGCGGGATAGTGTTGGACCGTGCCGCCACTCGTGCTGAGGACGTCAGCGTCGGGAGGGGACTTCGGTCGTCTCCGGGCGGAGTTCGCGCTGCCGGAGTCGTTCGGGCCCGCGGTGCTCGCGGAAGCCGAGACGGCGGTGCTCGATCCGCTCGCCTCCGCCGGCGGCCGCGAGGACGCCACGGACCTGCCGTTCGTCACGATCGATCCGCCCGGGTCCAAGGATCTCGACCAGGCGATGGTGATCGAGCGGCGCGCGGGCGGGTTCCGGGTGCAGTACGCGATCGCGGACCTGGCGGCGTTCGTTCCGCCGGGAGGCGCGCTCGATCACGAGGCGCGGCGGCGCGGGCAGACGCTGTATCTCCCGGACGGCAATGTCCCGCTGCATCCGCCGGTGCTGTCCGAGGGGGCGGCGAGCCTGCTGCCGGGCGAGGTCCGGCCCGCGGTGCTGTGGACGATCGACGTCGACGGGGCCGGGGAAATCCTCGCCACGCGGGTGCGGCGGGCGCTGGTGCGTTCGACCGAACAGCTTGACTACGAAGGGGTCCAGGCCTCGCTGGAGGCCGGGCGGCCGCATCCGTCGGTGGCGGCGCTGCCGGATCTCGGCCGGTTGCGGCGCGGCCTGGCGGTGCGGCGCGGGGCGGTCGAGTTGCAGTTGCCGGAGCAGGAAATCAGCGGCGACATCGACGGCGGCTGGATTCTCGCGCGCCGTCCGCGCACGGCGGTGGACGCGTGGAACGCCGAGATCTCGTTGCTGACCGGCATGGCCGCGGCGCGGATCATGATCGAGGCCGGGATCGGGGTGCTGCGCACGCTGCCGTCGCCGGAGCCGGACGCGGTGGAATGGCTGCGCCGGTCCGCGTCGGCGGCCGGGCTGGCCTGGCCGATCGAACTGGGAGTGTCCGAGTTCCTGTCTACTTTGGACCCCGGGCAGCCCGCGTCGATGGCGTTGTACGCGGACACCACGCGGCTCTTGCGGGGCGCGGGCTACACGGCGTTCGCCGGGGAATTGCCCGCGGTGACAACGCATGCGGGCATCGGCGGGGCGTACGCGCATGTCACCGCGCCGATCCGGCGGCTGGTGGACCGGTTCGGCACGGAGGTGTGCCTGGCGGTCACGGCCGGCCGCGAGGTGCCGGAGTGGGTGCGCGAGGCGCTGGCCGAGGTGCCCGCGCAAATGTCCGCTTCGGACAGTCTGGCGGCACGGGTGGAACGCGCGTGCATTGATCAGGTAGAAGCGTGGGTACTCGCTGAACATGTCGGTCGCGAGTTCACCGCGGTGGTGCTGCGCGCGGAGGAGACGCGGGCGGAGATCCTGGTGGAGAATCCGCCGGTGATGGCGAAGTGCTCCGGCGAGAAGTTCCCGGAGGGCGAGCGGATCGCGGTGCGGCTGACCGAAGTGGACGTCGAGCAGCGGAAGGTGTCGTTCGAACGGGTATGAGGAACGCGGAACTGGTCGATGATCTCGGCGAGCCGGTGCCGATCGAAGGGTCGCCTCGGCGAGTGGTGTCGCTGGTGCCGTCGCTGACCGAGGCGGTCGAGGCGAGTGCGCCCGGGCGGCTGGTCGGGGCGACGGACTACTGCACGCATCCGGCCGATCTGGACGTGGCCAGGGTCGGCGGGTCGAAGTACCCGAAGCTCGACCGGGTGCTCGCGCTCGAGCCGGATCTGGTGCTGGCGAACTCCGAGGAGAACCGTCCGGAGGACGTGGAAACCCTGCGCGCCAACGGGATTCCGGTGTTCGTCATGGCCGCGGCGGAATCCGTGCCCGCCGCGCTCGGGTCGTTGCGGCGGATTCTCACCCAGGTGTACGGGATCGACGAGCCGGAATGGCTGGACACGGCGGAAGAACTGTGGCGCGAGGTGGCGCCGGTCCGGCATCGCGCGGTGATCCCGGTGTGGCGCAAGCCGTGGATCGTGCTGGGCCGCGACACTTTCGCCGGCGACGTGCTGCGCCGCGTCGGGGTCGAGAACGTCTACTCCGGACACTCCGAGCGGTATCCCCGGCCCTCGCTGGAAGAACTCCGCGAGACCGGGGCCGACCTGGTTGTACTGCCCGACGAGCCGTACGAGTTCACCCAGGACGACGGCCCCGGCTTCTTCCCGGAGATGCGCCCGGTGCTGATTTCCGGGCGCTACCTCACGTGGTACGGACCGTCCCTAGTGGACGCCTACGCGGCGCTCAGAGAGTCAGTCCAGTAAGGACAGTCACGCGCTCCTCGGTGAAGTCCGCCATCGCCGCCGCCGGGCCTTCACGGCCGACGCCGGAGTCCTTCACCCCGCCGTAGGGCATCTGGTCGGCGCGGAAGCTCGGCACGTCGCCGACCAGCACGCCGCCCACCTTGAGCCGCGCCGACACGTCGAACGCCGTCGGCAGGTCGCGGGTGAACACGCCGGTCTGCAGGCCGAAGCGGGACGCGTTGATCCGCTCCACGCCGTCGTCCACAGAGGACACCCGGGCCAGCGAGACGACCGGGCCGAACACCTCGTCCGCCATCACCGAGGCGTCCTCGGGAGCTTCGGCGAGCACGGTCGGCTCCACCGTCGCCCCCTTACGGCCACCGCCGGCCAGCAGCTTGGCGCCGGCGACCACCGCGTCGGTGACCCAGGATTCGACTCGCGCCGCGGCCGCCTCGTTGACCAGCGGGCCCACGTCGACGCCGTCCTCGCGCGGGTTTCCGGTGCGCAGCGCGGCGACCTGCTCCAGGACCTTTTTCTGCAGCTCGTCGTAGACGTCGGTGTGCGCGTACACGCGCTGCACCGAAATGCACGACTGCCCGGCCTGGTACATGGCGAACGTCGCGATCCGCTGCGCGGCGAAGTCCAGGTCAGTCCAATCCGGACAGACCAGCACCGCGCCGTTGCCGCCGAGTTCGAGCGCGACGTGCTTGCGCGGCACGGTGTCGCGGATCGCCCAGCCGACCGGAACGGAACCGGTGAACGACACGACCGGCAGCCGCGGGTCCTTGACCAGTTCGGCCGTTTCCTCGTTGCCGAGCGGCAGAATCGACCAGCTGCCCGCCGGCAGGTCGGTCTCGGCGAGGATTTCGCCGAGCAGCAATGCGGTCAGCGGCGTCGCCGGGGCGGGCTTGAGCACGATCGGCGCGCCGACCGCGATCGCCGGGGCGACCTTGTGCGCCACCAGGTTCAGCGGGAAGTTGAACGGCGTGATGCCCAGCACCGGACCGCGCGGCACGCGCCGGACGAGCGCGAGCCGTCCGGTGCCGCCGGGGTCGGTGTCGAGCCGCTGCAGTTCGCCGGAGAACCGGCGGGCCTCCTCGGACGCCCAGCGGAACGTCGACACCGCACGGCCGATCTCGCCGCGCGCCCACTTCAGCGGCTTGCCCGATTCGGCGGTGATCAGCTGCGCGATCTCCTCCGCCCGCTCGGAAAGCCGGCGCGAGACGTGGTCGAGCGCGCCCGCGCGGACGTGCGCGGGAAGCGTCGCGAACTCGTCGGCGACGTCGACCGCGGCCTGGACGGCGGCCTCCACTTCGGACGGTCCGGGAACGTAGTGCGTACCGGCTTCGGAACCGTCGAACGAATGCCGGACGACGGTCGTTTCGCTGCTGGTTACCGGCTTTCCGGCCACCCAGAACGGAAAAGTCACTTGCGGGCCTCCGTGCGGATCGCGTACTCGAGAACGGCGAGGCCTTCGTCGAGCAACTCATTGGACAGGGACAGCGGGGGGAGCAGCCGGACGACGTTGCCGTACGTGCCGCAGGTCAGCACCACGACGCCTTGCGCGTGGCAGGCGGCGGCGATGCGCTTGGTCAGGTCGGCGTCCGGCTCGTTGGTACCCGGCTTGACGAACTCGGCGGCCAGCATCGCGCCGCGTCCGCGAACGTCGCCGATCACGCCGGTTTCCGTTGCCAGCGCCCGAAGCCGCGGCAGCACCAGGTCCTCGATGCGCTTCGCGGAACCGGCCAGTCCGTCGTTCCGCATGGTCTCGATCGCGCCCAGCGCGGCGGCGCACGCGATCGGATTGCCGCCGTAGGTGCCGCCGAGCCCGCCCGCGCCGACCGCGTCGAGCAGCTCCGCGCGCCCGGTCACCGCGGCGAGCGGCAGCCCGCCCGCGATGCCCTTGGCCGTGCAGACCAGGTCGGGGACGACGTCCTCGTGCTCTGACGCGAACCAGTTTCCGGTGCGGCAGAAGCCGGTCTGCACCTCGTCGGCGACGAACACGACGCCGTTCGCCTTGCACCACGAGGAAATCGCGGGCAGGAAGCCGGGGGCGGGCTCGATGAAGCCGCCCTCGCCCTGGATCGGCTCGAGCACGACGGCCGCGACCTGGTCGCCGCCGATCTGCTTCTCGATCCGGTCGATCGCCTGCCGCGCGGCCTCCGGGCCGGCCAGCCCGTCGCGGTACGGGTACGAGCCCGGCACGCGGTACACCTCGGGCGCGAACGGGCCGAAACCGTGCTTGTAGGGCACCGATTTCGCGGTCATGCCCATGGTCAGGTTGGTGCGGCCGTGGTAGGCGTGGTCGAACACCACGACAGCCTGGCGACCGGTGGCGGTGCGCGCGATCTTCACCGCGTTCTCGACCGCTTCCGCACCCGAGTTGAACAGCACCGACTTCTTCGCGTGGTCGCCCGGCGTCAGCTCGCCCAGCGCCTCGCACACCTCCACGTAACCCTCGTACGGGGTCACCATGAAGCAGGTGTGGGTGAACAGCGAAGCCTGCTCGCGCACCCGGTCGACCACCTCGGGCGCGGAGTGCCCGACGCTCGTCACCGCGATCCCGGAGCCGAAATCGATCAGCACGTTGCCGTCGGCGTCGGTGAGCAGGCCGCCGCTGGCGGAGGTGATGTAGGCGGGCAGCGTGGACGCGACCCCGGCGGCCACCGCGTTGGCGCGGCGTTCTTGCAGCGCGCGGGAGGCGGGCCCGGGGATCTCGGTCTGCAGCCTGCGCTGCCGGGGTGCCGGAGCCTGCGGCTCGGCGGCGGTGCTGGTGGTCACGGCGCTCCTACGTCGCGGGGTCGTGAGTGCCGGTGGGAACTCACGAGCTTGAGGTGGGTCGCCCTCAGGATGGGGCCTGGGACGGCCGTCGTCAGCTGGCCGTTCTGTCCAACTTGGCAGCTACACTTGGCCGTTATGGCACTCACCCTCCGCGCCCTCGCCGCCGAACCCGCGCTCGGCCTGCGCGTGGTCGCGGGCGAGGCCGGGCTGGACCGCCCGATCGGCTGGGTGCATCCCACCGAGCTGACCGATCCGCAGAGCTTCCTCGAAGGCGGGGAACTGCTGCTCACGACCGGTCTGACGCTCTACAGCGCGACCTACGCGGCGTACATCCGGCGGCTTGTCGACGCGGATGTCGCCGGGCTCGGCTTCGGCGTCGGGCTGAGCCACGCCAAGGTGCCGGACGCGCTGGTGGCGGTCGCCGACGAAGTCGGGCTGCCGGTGCTGGAGGTGCCGCGGAAGACGCCGTTCATCGCGATCACGCGCGCGGTGTCCCGGTCGGTCGCCGCCGACGAGTACGCCGCGACGGTGCGGATCGGCCGCGCTCAACAGGAGCTGACCCGGACCGCAGTCGGCCGCAGCGGTGCCGGGGGAGTGGTGCGGCGGCTCGCGCGGCTCATCGACGGCTGGGTGGTGCTTTACGACTCCGCTGGACGCGTGCGCGAGGCTTCGTCGGCCAAAGCACGCAGCGTCGAGCTGGACGTCACCGGTCTTCGCGCAGGCACGCGCGTGGTGTCCTATGGGGACGACGAGGTCGTGCTGCAGACGCTGCACACGCGCGGCGCGTTGGCTGTCGGTACCGCGGAACCGTTGGACAGCACCGGACAGTACATCGTCAACACGGCAGTCTCGTTGCTTTCCCTTGCCCTGGAACAAGATCGCGCGCAGCGAGTTTCACAGTCCCAACTGCACACCGGTGTACTGGAGCTGCTTGCCGCCGGACACGACGAGCTGGCCCGCGAGGTAGTGCCGGATCTTCCCCCGGAGCCATGGACGGTGCTCGCGGTGGCCGGGAGCAAAGCCGCCCGGAACACGCTGTACGAACGGCTGGAAACCCTTGCCGGACAAGTGTTCGCCGCGCATCGCGGGGACAAGCTGATCGTGCTGGCGGAGAACGACGAGGTGTGCGAGATCGTCGCGGAGACCGGAGAGTTCCACAGTGGACTGTCCGCTGGGGAGTTTCCGGCCGCGCTCCGGCAGGCGGCGGAAGCGGCCGAGGCGGCCCGGACACAGCGTGTACCGATGCTGCGCTACGCCGACCACGCCGGGGCCGGGCTGCTGGGCCTAGTCGATCACCAAGCCGCACAAGCGTTTTCCGACCAGCTCCTCGCTCCGGTAAAGGAGTTCGACCGGACCGGCCGCGGGGACCTGGAACTGTCCCTGCGTTGCTGGCTCGAACACCACGGCCACTGGGACCTCGCCGCGACGAAGCTCGGCGTGCACCGGCACACCCTGCGCAACCGGGTCACCAAAGCGGCCGAACTGCTGGACCGGGACCTCGACGCACCAGGCGTGCGCGCGGAGCTGTGGTTCGCGCTGCAAGTCAGGTCGTGACCAGCAACGTGATCGGCGAATCCCCGCAGCGCCGCAATGTCATCCCGCCCGGAGCCGTATACGGTTCCGCCCCGGACGCCCACCAGGCGGGCACGTCGATCTCGCGCACCAGCGACCCGGTCGCCTTCCGCACGCTGTTCGAGACGATCACCCGCCCCTGCGCGTTGAGCAGCGCGGCGGTCCGGCCGAGCGTGCGAAGCCGGCGACTCACCGTGCGCTCGAACTCGCGCACATACACGTCCGCACCAACGACTCCGGCGAATTCCTCACCGCGCGTAACAGGAATGGTGAAGGTGAGCGTGTACTCGTCGGTGCAGAGATAGTCCACGTATGGCCCATTGACATGCCGCCGCCCGCTGTCGCGCGGGACGGTGAACCACGATTGCCGCGTGTAGTCAAGGAAATTGGGGCTCTCCGGATCGAGGCTGATGAACAGCTGCTCCGGCGAACCGTCCTCGGAGTTGCAGGAGGTCCACCACTCGAAGCCGAGTTCCTGATCGGCGAGGACGTTCGGCGCGCTCACGAAGCCGGCGCCGACCACGAGGCCGCCGAGCGCCTCGATGACCTGCGGCCGGATCGTGTGCAGCCCTTCGGCGGTCGGCTCGCCGGGTTCGCCGAGCAGCGTTTCGGCGGCGGCCAGAACTGGTTTCAGGCGCGCGAAAATCTCCTCGACGAGGGCGGAAACCTGGGTCACTACCTCTTCGCCGGTCAGCGTGCGGGTGTCGGTCACGATGCTCACCTCGTGATGCGGGTCATCGGAGCTTACGGCGTTTCGAGGGTCAGGTGCAGGTCTGCGAGCCGATCAAGCGCGCTCAGAAGGTGTTCCTCGGTCAAGGCGCGCGCCCGATCGCCGTCGGCCGAGGCGATCGCGGAGACGATCGCCTGGTGCTCAGCGTAAGACCCGCGGCAGGTTTCCTTGTCGCCGAGGGGCGCCCAGAGCAGTACGCCGTGTTCGCTCTGCAGCTGAACTTCCTGGTTGGTGAGCCGCGGGGACTGCGCGGCGGCGGCGACTTCGAGGTGGAAGTGCCGTTCCGCGCGGGTCGCGTCGGGGCCGCTCGCGCCGAGGAGGTCTTCCGCGGTGAGCCGCAGCCGTTCGAGATCTTCGGGAGTGCTGCGTTCCGCGGCGAGTTTCGCGGCCGAGCCGGCGACGGCGAGGTAATGGTCGCCGAAGTCGCGAAGTTCAGCCATTGAGACCAATCGCAGGCGCTCGGCCCACGAACTCTGCGCGGGCCAGTCCGGGGTGCGCACGAAGCTGCCGCCGCCGCGCCCGCGCCGCGTTTCGACCAGGCCCTGCTGCCGCAGCACCGCGAGCGCCTCGCGCACGGTGACCGTGGAGACCCGGAACTGCGCGGCGAGTTCGGCCTCGCTCGGCAACTGCTCCGCGTCGTCGAGGAGACCGAGCGTGATGGCGTCGAACAGCCGCGCCGCGACCGCCTCCGCGCGCCCCACCTGTTCCAGCGGAGCGAACATCGCCAGTCGTGCGCTGTTCGACATCTCCTTGCGCATCGTTGGTCCACCCGTCTCGGCATCCGTTGGAGCCAATCCTGCCCCAGGGCCTTGTCATTTGAAATATGGAGTTATATGTTTCATCCTGCCACGGAGAGTCAGGAGGCGCACGCGTGCAGGAGTTGAAGCACTACGTCGGCGGGACCTACGTCGACTCGCTGTCCGGAAAGGTCGCGGAAATCGTCGACCCGGTTACTGGACGTGCATACTGCACCGCGCCGGTGGCCGGCGCCGAGGACGTGGACCGCGCGCTCAAGGTCGCGGCGGAAGCGTTCGAAAGCTGGCGCGAGACCACCCCGGCGCAGCGGCAGCTCGCACTGCTGAAGATCGCTGACGCGCTCGAAGCGCGCGGCGAGGAGATCATCCGCGTCGAAGCGCAGGACACCGGCAAGCCGTTCGCGCTGACCATGGAGGAGGAGCTGCCCGCGGTCATCGACCAGGTGCGCTTCTTCGCCGGTGCCGCGCGCGTGCTCGAAGGCCGTTCGGCCGGCGAGTACATGGAAGGCCACACTTCGTTCATCCGCCGCGAGCCGGTCGGCGTCTGCGCGCAGGTGACGCCCTGGAACTACCCGCTGATGATGGCGATCTGGAAGATCGCGCCGGCGCTCGCCGCGGGCAACACCATCGTGCTCAAGCCGTCCGACACCACGCCCGCCTCCACGCTGCTGCTCGCCGAGATCTGCGGAGAGCACCTTCCCGCGGGCGTGTTCAACGTGATCTGCGGCGACCGCGACACCGGACGGGCGTTGGTAGAGCACGACATTCCGGCGATGGTGTCGATCACCGGCTCGGTGCGGGCGGGCATCGAGGTCGCCGGTTCGGCCGCGCACGACGTCAAGCGCGTGCACCTCGAACTGGGCGGCAAGGCCCCGGTGATCGTGTTCCCGGACGCGGACCTCGAAGCCGCCGCCGAAGCCATCGCCGCGGCCGGATATTTCAACGCGGGCCAGGACTGCACCGCGGCCACCCGCGTGCTGGTGCACGACGACGTGCACGACACGTTCGTCAACGCGCTCACCCGGCAGGCCGAGGAGAACAAGACCGGCACCGGCGAGGACGTCGCCTTCGGCCCGCTCAACAACGCCGCGCAGCTGGAAAAGGTCTCCGGCTTCATCGACCGGCTGCCGGAGCACGCGACTGTCCACTGTGGAGGACGGCGCTCCGGCGACGAGGGCTACTTCTACGAGGCCACCGTGGTTTCCGGCGTCCGCCAGGACGACGAGATCATCCAGAACGAGGTCTTCGGCCCGGTCATCACGGTGCAGCGGTTCACCGAGGACGACGAGGCGCTCAAGCACGCCAACGGAGTTCCCTACGGCCTGGCTTCCTCGGTGTGGACCAAGGACCACCAGCGCGCCATGAAGTTCTCGGCGAAACTCGACTTCGGGTGCGTGTGGATCAACACGCACATTCCGCTCGTGGCCGAGATGCCGCACGGCGGGTTCAAGCGGTCCGGCTACGGCAAGGACCTCTCGCTGTACGGCCTCGAGGACTACACCCGCGTCAAGCACGTGATGAGTGCGCTGTAGCCGTCGTGACCAGATCCATGGGAAGGCCCGTCATGCCCCATCAAGCCCCCGCCGAGACCCGGCCGCCGGGAAGGCGTCCGCAGACCGGGCAGCCGGCGATCCGGCTCACCGGACTGGAAAAGCACTTCGACAAGGTGCGCGCCGTGGACGGGGTCGACCTCGACATCCCGCCCGGCGAGTTCTTCTCGATGCTCGGCCCGTCCGGTTCCGGCAAGACCACCGTGCTGCGGATGATCGCCGGGTTCGAACTGCCCACCGCGGGCACGATCGAACTCGAAGGCAAGGACGTGAGCCAATTGGCTCCGTTCGACCGCGACGTGAACACGGTCTTCCAGGACTACGCGCTCTTCCCGCACATGACGGTGCAGCAGAACGTGGAGTACGGCCTGAAAGTCAAGCGGGTCGCGAAAGCCGAACGCCGTGAGCGCGCGAAGGAAGCGCTGCGCACGGTGCGGCTGGAGGATTTCGGCGACCGCAAGCCGGCGCAGATGTCCGGCGGGCAGCGGCAGCGCGTGGCTCTCGCCCGCGCTCTGGTAAATCACCCGAAAGTGTTGCTTTTGGACGAACCCCTTGGCGCGCTCGACCTGAAGCTGCGCCAGGCCATGCAGGTCGAACTCAAGCAGATCCAGCGCGAGGTCGGCATCACCTTCGTCTTCGTCACCCACGATCAGGACGAGGCGCTCACCATGAGCGACCGGATCGCCGTGTTCAACGCGGGCCGCATCGAACAGGTCGGTACTCCGGTCGAGGTCTACGAACGCCCGGCAAGTGCTTTCGTGGCAGGGTTTGTCGGCACGTCCAACCTGCTCAGCGGGCGGAGCGCGGAGGCGGTGATCGGCAGGCCGGGCGTGTACAGCATCCGGCCGGAGAAGATCCGCATCGACGGAGACCTTGCGTCGCCGGCCGGTCCCGGAGAGACTTCCGCGACCGGTTCGGTCACGGATGTCGTGTATGCCGGTTCGACGGTGCGCTACGCTGTCGCGCTCGATGCTGGGGGCCAATTGTCCGTAGTCCGCCAGAACACCAGCGAGCCGACCGAGTTCGCCGACGGTCGCGTTCGCCTGCGCTGGCGCCGCGAACACAGTTTCCGGGTCCCCGAAGCCGGCTAGTTCCTCACGGGAAGGTTTCTCTCGCTATGAAGAACAGGAAGACGCTGCTCGCAGGGCTGTGCGGCGTGAGCCTCCTGCTCGCCGCCTGCGGCACCTCGGGCTCCGACTCCAAAACGGGGTCGGCGCCGGGCGCACAGGGCTTCACGCCGCCGAAGCTGAACGCGCTGACGCAGCTCGGCCAGCCGGAAGGCCAGCTGAACGTGCTCGCGTGGCCCGGTTACGCGGAAAACGGCTCGAACGACCCGAAGGTCAACTGGGTGCAGCCGTTCGAGCAGCAGACCGGCTGCAAGGTCAACGTCAAGCCGTTCGGCACCTCCGACGAGGCCGTGACGCTGATGAAGACCGGGCAGTACGACGTGGTTTCCGCCTCCGGCGACGCCTCGCTGCGGCTGGTCGCCTCGGGCGACGTCGAACCGGTCAACACCGCGCTCGTGCCGAACTACAACGACATTTACCCGTTCCTCAAGAACAAGTCGTGGAACAGCGTCAACAATGTCGCCTACGGCATCCCGCACGGCTGGGGCGCGAACGTCCTGGCCTACCGCACCGACAAGGTGCAGCCGGAGCCGAAGTCGTGGTCGCCGATGTTCGACGAGAAGTCGCAGTTCAAGGGCAAGGTCATCGCCTACGACTCGCCGATCTACATCGCCGACGCCGCGCTGTACCTGATGGCGCACCAGCCCGACCTCGGGATCAAGAACCCGTACGCGCTGGACGACAAGCAGTTCAAGGCGGCCACCGACCTGCTGAAGAAGCAGCGCCCGCTGGTCGAGGAGTACTGGTCGGACTACCTCAAGGAAACGCAGTCGCTCAAGAGCGGCGACGGCGTGATCGGCACGGCCTGGCAGGTGACGGTGAACCTCGCGAAGAGCGAGGGCGCGCCGGTCGCGGCCACGGTGCCGAGCGAGGGGGCGACCGGCTGGTCGGACACCTGGATGGTTTCCGCGAAGTCGCAGCACAAGACGTGCGCGTACAAGTGGATGGACTACATCACCAGCCCCAAGGTGAACGCTCAGGTCGCCGAGTACTTCGGTGAGGCTCCGGCGAACTCCAAGGCCTGCGCGGAGTTCAAGGACAAGTCGCTGTGCGACACCTACCACGCCAACGACGCCGCGTACGCCGCCAAGATCCAGTACTGGACCACGCCGATCCCGCAGTGCCTCGACGGCCGCACGGACGTCAAGTGCAAGGACTACGGCGACTGGACCCGGGCCTGGACCGAGATCAAGGGCTGAACCGACCCTCGCGGATGCCGGTACCCACCGCGCCGGCATCCGCGAGCCCGCCGGGGGCTGCGGGCCCTCCCCAATGTTCCCGCAGCTCCCGGCTTTTTCTCCCTTCCGCACCCGAAAGCGCTAAGACATGACCGCCGTGAGCCCGCCGAGCCACCGCATCTCGGCCTTCTTCCACCGCAAACCCCAGCTGCGCCTCGGACTTCTCCTCACCGCGCCGATGCTCTGGCTCGGCCTGGCCTACCTCGGCGCGCTCGCCGCCCTCTTCATCACGGCCTTCTGGTCCACCGACGTGTTCACCGGCAAGGTGGTCACCGACTGGTCCTTCGACAACTTCGTCACTCTTTTCAGTGATTCGATTTACCGCACGATCACGTTCCGCACGGTCGGCATCGCGTTGCTGGTGACCGTGATCGACGCGGTGATCGCGTTCCCGATGGCCTTCGCCATGGCCAAGCTCGCGTCGCCGAAAGCGCAGCGCGTGCTGGTGATCATGGTGATGACGCCGCTGTGGGCGAGCTACCTGGTGAAGGCGTACGCGTGGCGGACCCTGTTGTCCGGCAACGGAGTGCTCAACTGGCTGCTGGACCCGCTCGGCCTGTCCGGCCCGGGATACGGCGTCACCGCGACCGTGATCACGCTGTCGTATCTCTGGCTGCCGTACATGATCCTGCCGATTTACGCGGGCCTCGAACGGCTTCCGGCGTCCCTGGTGGACGCTTCCGGCGACCTCGGCGCGAAATCCTTCCGCACGTTCCGTTCGGTGATCCTGCCGCTGACGTTCCCGGCGATCGTCGCGGGTTCGATCTTCACCTTCTCGCTGTCGCTCGGCGACTACATCGCGGTGAAGATCGTCGGCGGCACCTCGCAGATGCTCGGAAACGTCGTGTACGACAACATCGGCGCGGCCAACAACCTGCCGTTCGCCGCGACTGTCGCGACAGTGCCGGTCGTGATCATGCTCGTCTACCTGGCCGCGGTGCGTCGCACCGGTGCGCTGGACAACCTCTAGGAGACCGCCGTGCGGATGTCGAAACCCGCCCGGGTGCTGTTGTGGACCGCGCTCGGAATCGGATTCGCGGTGATCTATTTCCCGCTGCTGGTGGTCCTGCTGAACTCGGTCAACGCGGACACCACGTTCGGCTGGCCGCCCAAGAGCTTCACCCTGGAATGGTGGGGCCGGGCGGTCACCAACGAGGGCGCCCTGCATGCCTTGTGGACCAGTGTCGTCGCCGGTCTTTCGGCGACCGCGATCGCGCTGGTGCTCGGCACGATGGCCGCGTTCGCCTTGCAGAAGTACCGGTTTTTCGGCCGGAACTCGTTGTCGCTGCTGGTGGTCCTGCCGATCGCGTTGCCCGGCATCGTCACCGGCATCGCGCTGAACAACGCGTTCCGGACGATCTTCGGGCTCGACCTCGGGCTGATGACGGCGATCGTCGCGCACGCCACGTTCTGCATCGTGGTGGTGTTCAACAACGTCGTCGCCCGGTTGCGCCGGATGGGCGGGAACCTCGAGGAAGCGTCGATGGACCTCGGCGCGGACGGCATGACCACGTTCCGCCTGGTGACGTTCCCGATGCTGCGTTCCGCTTTGCTGGCAGGCGGTTTGCTGGCGTTCGCGCTGTCGTTCGACGAGATCATCGTGACCACGTTCACCCTCGGCACCGGCATGGAAACGCTGCCGATCTGGATCTACAACAACCTGTTCCGCCCGAACCAGGCCCCGGTGGTCAACGTGGTGGCGGCGGTGCTGATCATCGTGTCGACGGTGCCGGTGTACCTGGCACAACGGCTTTCCGGCGGCGACAGCTCCAGCGGCGGCCGGATCTAGCTCCGAACGTCCGTGAAGGACTCCTTGAGGGAATCAGATTCCTTCAAGGAGTCCTTCACGGCTTTAAACCGGTTGCCGCGCCGCGGGGCAGCGGGCACAGTGCGGTCCGTGGACATGCGTGATCATGGCGGCACTGGCGCACCGGTCGTCCTGCTGCACGGCGGCGGGGGCCGCACGAGGCACGACTGGGATCACCTGGTCCCGCTCCTGCCGGAGTTCCGGATCATCACCTATACCTTCCGTCCTGGCCCCTGGAACTGGCAGCGGGCGCTGGCCGATCTCGCCGACGTCATCCGGCATTTCGGCCTCGACCGGCCCGCGGTGATCGGACATTCGCTCGGCGGCATGCTGGCCGCGTTGTGGGCCACTGAGCATCCCGAATGCCCGCTGGCGGTCAACCTCGACGGCCACACCAACCCCACCGGCCCAGTGCTGCGCGCCTTCGTCGACGAGCAGGTCCGGCTGTCCGACGATCCCGATCTGGGCGCGCTGATCGCGGCGTTCGACGAACTCGACCTGATCGCGGCTTACCGGGCCACGCGGTGCCCGCTGGTGGTCGTGTCGTCGTTGCGTCCCGAAGCCGGGATGATGCTTCCCGAGGACGTCGGCGTCGCGTTCGCCCGGTACCGCGAGGAATTCGGCGAACTGCTCGCCGCCGCGGCCGCCGACACCCCGCTGCTTTCCTTGCGGGAAACGGATACCAGCCACGACGTGCACCTCGAAGCAGCAGAGGAAGTCGCCGACCTGATCCGCGCCGGGCTGACTACCGGAATCCGTCGGTAGCCTCGCGCAGCGCCGGAATCACGCCTGGATCGCTGATCGCGTGCCCGGAGCCCTCGATCAGCTTCAGCTCCGACCCCGGCCAAGCCCGATGCAGCTGATACGCGGTGATCGGCGGGCACACCGCGTCGTACCGCCCCTGCACCAGCACACCCGGAATCCCGGCGAGCTTCCCCGCGTCCCGGATCAGCTGGCCTTCCTCCAGCCACGCGCCGTGCCCGAAGTAGTGCACGGCGAGGCGTGCGAACGTCAGCGCGAACTGAGGGTTCGCGTATTGGTTCACAAAGGACTGTTGCGGCAGCAACGCCACCGTCGCGCCTTCCCAGATGCTCCAAGCGATCGCGGCCCGTTCACGCACCGCGCGGTCCGGGGAGTGGAGCAGTTCCGCGTACCCGGCGAGCGGGTCTTCCGTATTCTCCAGCGGTTCCAGGAACGCATCCCACTCCGCCGGGAAGAGATTCGCCGCGCCGCCGCGGTAGAGCCAGTCCAGTTCCCGCTGGCGCACGGTGAAAATGCCGCGCAGGACCAGTTCGGACACCCGCGACGGATGAGTTTCCGCGTACGCCAAGGCCAGCGTCGAACCCCACGAGCCGCCGAACAGTTGCCAGCGCTCGATGTTCAGCCGTTCGCGCAGCAGCTCCATGTCGGAGACCAAGTGCCACAACGTGTTCGCCGACAAGTCGTCGCCGGCGTTGGGCGTGCTGCGGCCGGCTCCGCGCTGGTCGAACAGGATGATCCGGTATGCCTCGGGATCGAAGTGCCGCCGGGTCATCGGGGCGACCCCGCTGCCTGGCCCGCCGTGCAGCACCACCACCGGCTTCCCTCGCGGGTTCCCGGCCTCCTGGCAGTAGATCCGGTGCCCGTCGCCGACGTCCAGCATTCCGTCGGCGCGCACCGGGACCGGCGGGTAAAGCTCGTCCATGCCGGATACTCTTCCCGAAGGCTTCCGGCTTTTCCAACGCAGGGTGGGGGCCCGCCCCCGCCGCCGGGCTGAGCGGGCCCCCGTCTGTGATCGCGGTCAGCAGCCTGATGCGGTGGCTACGTTCGCGAAGCCCTTCCCGGCGTTCGTCACCTTGTTGCTGGCGCAGACCTTGTTCCCGGTGGCCGCCTTGACCACGTAGAACCCGTAGGCCGACGGCACCTGCACGTCCGCGGTGTTGTCCGAGAAGGTGTTGTCCCGGCCCCAGCCGTCGACCTGCACGTGGACCTCGAACGCTCCGTAGGTCGCGTCGTGCACGAAGACCTTGCTGCCCTTGTTGCCGGTGACCATGTATCCGTTGCCCTTCACGTCGACCCAGCTGTCGGCGTAGTTCTCGCCGCTCTGGCCGGTGCCGTCGAAGGTGTTGCCGCGCAGTTCGCCGCCGGTGGTGCCTTCCTTGACGTCGATGGACTCCGCGCGCACGTTCGGGCCGATCTTGTTGCCGATCGCCTTGTTGCGGTCGCTGTGGTCGGGCTGCCCGTCCGGCCAGTTGCTCTTCGCCGAACCGAAGTAGACGCCCTCGCCGAAACCGCCGTTTTCCTTGCCGGTGTCGGAGATTTCGGAGTTCTGCACGACGTTGTCGCTGCTGCCGTGCTGGAAGTGGATGCCCTCGTTGCCGATGCCGGTCACCTTGAGCCCGTCCACGAGCGTGTGGTTGACGCCCAGCGCCATCACGCCCTTCTGGCCGCCGGTGACGGTGAACCCGGACAGCGTCCAGTAGCTGCCGGTCAGCTCGATGGTGCGGCCGCCGGACGCCTGCACGACCGCGCTGCGCGGGCCGGTGAGCGTGATGCGGCCGCTCTCGGTGCCGTTGGCGGCGGCCTTGAAGTTGCCGGTGTAGGTGGTGTTTTCGGCCAGCTGGATCGTGGTGCCGGGCTTGGCCGAGGCCAGCGCGGCTTTCAGCTCGGCGGAAGTCTTGACCGGGACTGTCCCGGCGGACGCCGCGGGTGTGGCGAGTGCGAGCAGTGCTATGGCTCCAGCGGTGGCTGCCAGAACTCGATCGCGGACGCGCATTCCAACCCTCCTCGTCGAGGCTCGATGACTTCGGATGCGGCGTGCGCTCACGCTAAGACATCGAGAGAACACTGGTCAAGTACATGATTGATGTTCATGGATGTGAACGAGGTGAACAAAGGGCGACGGAAAAGTGTCGGGTCCGACTGTTCCCGCCCGGCTTGCCCACCGTTAACCCGGTCCTCGGTAGCTTTCCGGGGAATGCCCGAACTGCGGCGAGAAAGGCTTCGTGAATGTCCGCGGTCAGCTACCTCGAGTCCATTGTCGTCGGCGCTTTGCAAGGCGTGTCGGAATTGTTTCCGGTGTCCAGTCTCGGGCACAGCGTCCTGGTGCCCGCGCTCGTCGGCGGAAGCTGGGGACGCGACCTCAGCATCGGAAAGGATTCGCCGTATCTCGCGGTGCTGGTGGCGATGCACGTCGCGACCGCGATCGCGCTGATCCTCTTCTTCCGGCGCGACTGGGTGCGCATCGTCACCGGGCTGTGGACGTCGATCCGCCGCCGCGAGGTCCGCACGGCCGACCAGCGGCTCGCCTGGCTGCTCATCCTCGCCACGATTCCGGTCGGCATCGCCGGGCTGCTGCTGGAAAGCCTGCTGCGCGACGTCCTCGGCAAACCGGTGCCGTCGGCGATCTTCCTCGCGCTCAACGGCGGCGTGCTCTACGCCGCGGAGAAGTTCTCCCGCAAGCCCGCCAGCGCGGTTTCGCGCGAGGAGGAGACCGTCGACTTCAGCGCCGAGGACACGATGATGATGCGCGCGGTCACGGTCGACGAGGCCACCGACGTCCGGCTGTCGAAGCTGAGCGTGAAGGAGGCCGTGCTCATCGGTTCGGCGCAGATTTTGGCTCTGCTGCCCGGGATCAGCCGGTCCGGCATCACCATGGTGGCCGGTCTGCGGCGCGGGCTGGACCACGAGGACGCCGCCCGGTTCGCCTGGCTGCTGGCGACGCCGGTGATCCTCGCCGCGGGCGCGCTGAAGATGCCGTCGCTCTTCACGCCGGAGAACAAGCCTTCGCTCGGCCCGGCGCTTGTCGGCAGTGTGGTGGCGTTCGCGGCGTCCTACATTTCTGTCCGTTTTCTGACGAAATACTTTGAAACGCGCACCTTGACCCCGTTCGCCATCTACTGCGCGGTCGCCGGAATTGGCAGTCTGATCTTCTTCGCGGTCTCGGGGGCGGCGTAAGGCGCAATTTCGGCGGGTGCACACTGAACGCATCGAAATCGTGCCTGACCTCCCGCCGCTGAGCGGATCGACGCTCTTCACGGCCTGGACCCTCGACGTCCCGGCCGTCCTCGTCGCACTCGCGCTCGGCGTCGGATACGTCGCGGCGGCCCGCCGTCAGGAGTGGGCGGCCGCGCGGACGACAGCGTTCCTCGCCGGGCTGGCCACGCTCGTCCTCGTCACGTGCTCGTTCCTCGGGGTGTACGACACGACGCTGTTCTGGGTACGCGCCACGCAGAACACTGTGCTGCTGATGGTGACGCCGTTGCTGCTCGCGCTCGGCGCGCCGGTGACGCTCCTGATGCGCACCGCGTCGCCCAGGCTGGCCGCGTGGCTGCGTACGCACGGCCGTGGCCCCTTCGCGCAGTTCATCACTTTCCCGCTGTCAGTCACCGTGGTGCTGATCGCGCCGTTCCTGATCATCTACCTCACGCCGCTGTACGAGCTTTCGCTCGACTCAGCGGTCGTCGGCGGCTTCGTGCGCGTCGCGCTCGTACTGGCCGGCTTCCTCTGCTTCTACAGCCGCGTGCAGCTCGACCCGACGCCGCGCGACGGTTCGCACCTGGTGTCGGTGTGGATCTCGTTCGCCGAAGTGGTCTTCGACGGCGCGCTCGGGCTCGTGCTGTGGCTCGGCCCGCTGCTCGCGCCCGCGCACTACGACGCGGTGCACCGCGACTGGGGACCGGACCGCCGGACCGACCAGATCATCGGCGCGGGCGTGCTGTGGATCGGCGGCGACGTCGCCGGGCTGCCGTTCGTCGGCGCGCTGTTCATCAGGTGGGCGCGCGACGACGAAAAACGGGCGAAACGGCTCGACCGGAAGCTCGACGAGGAGGCAGCGGCAGGCGAGGCACCGGCGAAGGGGCTGTGGTGGGAAAACGATCCGGAGCTGGCCGAGCGGTTCCGCCGCTCGTGAGTGCCGGTTCGGACCGGCACTCACGAGACAGCTCAGTGGAACGCGTGCTCCGACGCCGGGAACTCCCCGCGCCGAACGTCTTCGGCGAACGCGGCCGCCGCACCCTGCAGCACCCCGGCGACGTCGGCGTACCGCTTCACGAACCGCGGCGCCTTGCCGCGGCGCAGCCCGGCCATGTCCTGCCAGACCAGCACCTGGGCGTCGCAATCCGGACCGGCGCCGATGCCGACCGTCGGGATCTTCAGCTCGTGCGTGACGCGCTTCGCCGCTTCGGCGGGCACCATCTCCATCACGACCGCGAAGGCACCGGCTTCCTGCAGGGCCAGCGCGTCGGCGAGCAGCTTCTCCGCCGCTTCGCCGCGCCCCTGCACCCGGTAGCCGCCGAGGTTGTGTTCGCTCTGCGGAGTGAATCCGATGTGGCCCATGACCGGGATCCCGGCCGAGGTGAGCGCCTCGACGTGCGGCGCGAACCGGTGCCCGCCTTCGAGCTTCACGGCGTGCGCGCGGCCCTCCTTCATGAACCGGACGGACGTGGCCAGCGCCTGCTCCGGGGACAGCTGGTAGGAGCCGAACGGCAGGTCAGCCACCACGAGCGCGCGTTTCGCCGCCCTGGTGACCGAGCGGACCAGCGGAAGCAGCTCGTCCACCGTGACCGGCAGCGACGTGTCGTAACCGAACACGTTGTTCGCCGCGGAGTCGCCGACCAGCAGCACGGGGATGCCTGCTTCGTCGAACAGCTCGGCGGTATACATGTCGTAAGCGGTGAGCATCGGCCACGGTTCGCCGCGGTCTTTCAGCTCGCGCAGATGATGAATCCGGACTTTTCGCGGCTTGCTCGGGCCGGTGCTGGTCGCGGGGCCGGTTCCGTAAGGGGCGGCCACCTCGCCGGCGGCGCCGTCGGGTTGGGCAGACTGGGCAGACATCGTCGTCGACCGTCCTTCCCTCGAGGCCTCTTGGAGGTCCCCGGGTCGTGGAGTCAGTACCGGACACAGCCTGACACGCGCGCCGGAGGGCCCCAAGGTCGTGCGACCAGCTTCACACGGCCGGGTAGCGACAACCGTTTTGCCACCTGTGACGTCTTGATAGGCACCGGACCGATATGCGCCCGGTGGTGAGAAAGTCCGGCGCCTCCTCTCGACGGAGTGGCCGCGCCGCAAGAAAGGTACCGATGGGAACCCCAGTGAGCGCCCGTCCGCGCAGCCTCGGCTGGAAGGCCCGCGCCGGCGGTCTAGTGGCCACTGTCGTGCAGCTGGCGGCGATTTTCTCGGTCGTCCTGCTGCTCGCCGGCGGACGCCACGGGCATCTGCTGAACGGCATCGACATGGCGTTCGGCGTGCTGAGCGTGCCGACCAGTTCGAGCCTGGTCATCGTGCTGCTGCTCGTCGTGCTCGGCGCGGCGCTGCGCAGGCGCAAGAAGGCCGCGCTGTACGTGCTCGTGCTGTTCCAGGTCGCCGGGCTGATCACCACGCTGGTCCTGCAGGCGCTGCTGCTCTGGGCACCCGACCTGCTCACCCTCAACGCCCGGCAGATGCGGCACATCCCCACGCAGGTGGGCGCGCTCGCCATCGCCGACGCGATCTCGATCCTGCTGATCGTGTTCCTGCTGTCGCTGCGGCCCGCGTTCCCCGCGCGGCTCGCCCCCGGCGCCTGGTGGAACGGGCTTTCCGTGCTGTTCGTCGGATTCCTCGGGGTGATCGTGCTCGGCTGGGCGCTCACCGAGGTGTTCCCGGGCAGCCTCGGCGACGCGTGGGAGCGGTTCGCCTGGGTGGTCAACCACGCCACCGGCGAGAACCTGCAGCTGCGCCGGATCGGGGTCGGCGAGGGTCCAGCGTGGATCGACGTGGTCCTCGACCTCGGCGCGACCTTCGTGTCCACTGCCGCGCTGTACACGCTCTTCCGCGGCGTACGCAGCCGTCGCATTCGGACAGACGACGAAGAGCTGCAGTTGCGCCGTCTGCTGGGGGAGTACGGCGAAGACGACTCGCTCGGCTACTTCGCCACGCGTCGCGACAAGAGCGTCATGTTCGCGCCCAACGGCCGTGCCGCGGTGACGTACCGCGTGCTCGCAGGCACCACAGTGGCGAGCGCGGACCCGATCGGCGACCCAGACGCGTGGCCGGATGCAGTGCAGGCGTGGCTCCACGAAGCGCGTACGTACGGCTGGACGCCGGGCGTGCTCGGCGCGAGCGAGAAGGGCGCGAAGGTGTACGCCGCGGCGGGGCTGCGCGCGCTGCAGATCGGCGACGAAGCAGTCCTCGACGTCCGAGAGTTCTCGCTCACCGGCCCTGAGCGGAAGTCCGTGCGACAGGCGGTGAAGCGGATTCAGCGCGCCGGGTACACCGCGCAAGTCCGGCGGCACAGCGAAATCCCCGAAGACGAGATGGTGCAGCTGCTTGCCCGCGCGCAGCAGTGGCGCGTCGACGAGACCGAGCGCGGCTTCTCGATGGCGCTCGGCCGTCTCGGCGATCCGAGCGACGGCCGCAGCGTGATGGTCGAGGCGTACGACGCGCGCGGCGAACTGCGCGGCCTCCTGTCGTTCGTGCCGTGGGGCCGCCGGGGACTCTCGCTCGACCTGATGCGCCGCGACCGGGACGCCGAGAACGGGCTCAACGAGTTCATGGTCGCCGAGGTCGTGGCGGCCGCCCAGCACGTCGGCGCACAGCGGATCTCGCTGAACTTCGCGATGTTCCGCGCGGTGTTTTCCGAAGGCGAGCGCATCGGCGCCGGCCCAGTGCTGCGCGCGTGGCGGGCGGTGCTCGGCGTCGCGTCGCGGTTCTTCCAGCTGGAATCGCTGTACCGGTCCAACGCGAAGTACGGCCCGGACTGGGAACCGCGGTTCCTCTGCTACTCCTCGGCCCGGCGGCTCCCGCGGGTCGGCATCGTCGCGGGCGCGCTGGAAGGCTTCGTGCCCACCGGACGCGCGCGGTCGCTGCGGCTGGAGAACGTGGGGGAGGAGTTCGTCGCGCAGGTCCGGCGGATCGACGAGGAAGCGGCGCAGGTCGTGCCGCGGGCCAAGCGGCGGCCGGAACAGGTGCGCGTGCGAGTGGCCAAAGTGGACAAGCTGCGGGAACTCGGGGTGGACCCGTACCCCGTCGGCTTCTCGCGGGAAGACCACCTCGGCGACGTCGTGCACGCGTTTTCCGGACTGGAACCGGACTCCCGCACCGGAAAACACGTGCGCGTGGCCGGGCGCGTGCTCGCCCTGCGCACCCTCGGCGGCCTGTGTTTCGCGCGGATCAAGGACTTTTCCGGCGAACTGCAGCTGATGCTCGACGCGAAGGTGCTCGACCTCACCGGCTGGCGCACCGGCGTCGACCTCGGCGACCACGTCGGCGTAAGCGGCGAGGTCATCACGTCTCGCCGCGGCGAGCTGTCCGTGCTCGTGGACGAGTGGACCGTCACCGCGAAGTGCCTGCATCCGTTGCCGGACAAGCGAAAGGGCCTCACCGACCCGGAGACGCGGGTCCGCCAGCGCTACCTGGACCTGGCGGTCAACCCGGACTCCGCGAACATGCTGCGCCTGCGCTCGACCGTCGTCCGCGCGGTCCGGGAACGCCTGCACCAGGGCGACTTCCTCGAGGTCGAAACCCCGATGCTGCAAACCGTTCACGGCGGCGCCAACGCCCGTCCGTTCGTCACGCACATCAACGCTTACGACATGCGGATGTACCTGCGGATCGCCCCAGAGCTGTACCTGAAGCGGCTGTGCGTGGCCGGCGTCGAGCGAGTCTTCGAGCTGAACCGGAACTTCCGCAACGAGGGCGTCGACGCGACACACAACCCGGAGTTCACGATGCTGGAGGCGTACCAGGCGTACGCGGACTACAACTCCATGCGCCACCTGATGCGCGACCTGATCCAGTACGCCGCCGAAGCCGCGTACGGCGCACAGATCGTACGACGCCCCGACGCCGACGGTCGCGTCATCGAACACGACATCTCCGGTGACTGGCCAGTGATCCCGGTGCACCAAGCCGTCTCGGAGGCCTTGGGCGAGGAAGTCGACTCGCACACACCGATAGCCACGTTGCGAAAACTGTGTGCCGCGGCAGGCGTCCCGGCACCGGAAGAAGCCGGCCCCGGCGACCTGGTCCTGAAGGCGCACGAGCACCTGGTGGAAGGCTCAACGATCCTGCCGACGTTCTACACGGACTACCCGACCGAGGTCTCCCCGCTGACCCGCCAGCACCGGCGAGACCCGCTCCTGGCCGAACGCTGGGACCTGATCGCCTTCGGTTCGGAAGTCGGCACCGCGTACACGGAACTGACCGACCCGCTGGAACAACGCCGCCGCCTGGAAGCCCAATCCCTGCGCGCGGCAAGCGGCGATGTCGAGGCGATGGAACTGGACGAGGACTTCCTGCTGGCACTGGAACACGGAATGCCCCCGACCGGCGGGCTGGGCCTCGGAGTGGACCGCCTGCTGATGATGCTGAGCGGCACATCGATCCGGCAGACGGTGCTGTTCCCGTTCGTGCGCCCGCAGGGATGATGGCCGCGGTTTCGGGTTCTGCTGGGCTTGGTTCGGGGTGGCTGGTCTAGCTCGTTCACGGGCCGTTGAGCCGGACCGGAGCGGGTGCCGTGGTGAGCGGTGTCTGCAATTGCAGACACCCCGCCGCCGCCAACCCACTGCGGTTCAGTCCGGTTGCGGGCCGTCAGCCTGCGCCCAACCTTGAACCGTGATCCTCTGATGCTCCAGCCGCCTCGGACTGCCTGCTTCTTCTGGTTTCTGCCTCGTGAGCCGTGAGCCGTGGTCTGGTCCACCTCATACCGCCACCCGTCCTGACCCCGCTGCGAATCATCCGTGCGCACCGCACCATCCAGCCCCCTCCTGGGCCCACCCCCGCCCGGCGTGAATCATCCGCCGCTCAACGGGCCCGCCCGACACATCTCCGATCGCCGGTCGATCGGTCGGGCCGACGCGTCCAGTCGCTCCGCAATCCCGCCGATCGCCGCTCACCGGCCCGCCCCACACATCCCCGATCGCCGCTCAATCGGTCGGCCCCGCGCGTCCAGTCGCTCCGCATCCCCGCCGCCCACCCGGCCCACCCCGCGCGTCCGCTCACCCCCGTCCAGCCGCACCGCAATCCCGCCGCCACCCAGCCCACCCTCCTGGCCTCCCACGATGCCGGACCGCCCACGTCCACCCCCGGTTTCGGGGGTGGTATTGGCCGTCTGCCAACCGCGATCCGGTAATCTCCCCGGGGATTCGGTGAGTGAGTTCGTGGTAGCGGATGGTGTCCGGAACCTCCGGTATGTCACGGGTGTGACACCATCCGGCACTTCGTCGCAGAGATTCGCTTAGGGTGGGCAAGTGCATGCTGCGCGGGTGGCTTCGATAGTCCTGCTCGGACTGGGTTTGGCGGGGTATTCCGCGTGGCTGCTGGAGTTCTTCATGCCGACCGGGGTGTCGCTGACCGACCAGCCGGTCTGGGATTTGTTCTACGCGCAACCCGTCTTCCAGCTCGCGACCGGCATCGGCGGCCTGGCCTTCTTCCTCACCGGCCCGACCCTGATGCGGCTGGCCCCCGTGCACTGGACCGGCAGGCTGACGTCGGTTTCGGTGTCGGCGTTCGGGATCGTGCTGATGGTGTACGCCGGTGTCCCGGAGACCGTCGTGACGCCGAACCTGCTGAACGCGGCCTTCGCCCTCGGCGCGCTGAGCCTGGTGTTCTGGTGGCCAGCGGGCTGGCGAGCCTGGGCGGTCGGCGGCTTGGTAGTCGTGCTGATCGCGTGGGCGCTCGTGGTGGTCTCGATGCTGGCCGGGCACCTGGAGGGCTTGTTCACCCGGATTCAGCTAGTGGTGCACGCGGTGGAGATCGTGATCGGCGGCGCGTACGTCGTGCAGACCCCCGTTCCGGTCAGCGGCCGGAAAATGTCGGTGGCGGGTGCGATGCTGCGGAGCAACAGACACCGGAAGTGAGGCCGCCATGGCTGACAAAGTCTCCCTGACCCCCGACGAGCGCGAAGGCTTGCTCGGTTTCCTGGCACAACAGCGTCAAGCGATGAAAGCCGCCACGTACGGCCTGACCGACGACCAAGCGCGCGCCGTGCCCAGCGCGAGCACCCTGAGCGTCGGCGGACTGGTGAAGCACGTGTCATCCACCGAAAGCGGCTGGATCGACCTGGTGTTGCGCATCCCGCCGAAGCCGTTCGCCGAAAGTATCGCGAACTACCAGGAGAACTACCGCATCGCACCGGACGAGACGCTGGAGTCAGTCCTCGCCGCCTACGACCAGGTCGCCGCGCGCACCGAAGAGGTCATCACCGGCATCGCGGACCTGAACCAGGAAGTCCCGATCCCGAAAGACGTGCCCTGGTTCCCGAAGGATGCATCGGTCTGGTCGGTCCGCTGGGTGCTCCTGCACCTGATCGAGGAAACCGCCCGGCACGCCGGCCACGCAGACATCGTCCGCGAATCCCTGGACGGCGCCACCGCGATGCCCCTGCTGGCCGCGGTGGAGGGCTGGCCGGAGACGGACTGGCTGAAACCGTGGAAACCCGCGGAATGACCGGACTTCCACCCCGAGCCGACCGCTCGACGAACTGCCTCGGCTAAGTGAGGGCTGGCTGGATCTCCGGGGCTCGCTGACGCCAGCCGGATGCAGCTCCCGGCCGGTGGCAGGGGACGCGGCCCCTGACTGTTGCCAGAGAGAATCGGTTCCTGCCTGATGTCAGCCGGATGCGGCTCGTGGCTGGTGCCTGAGGGGCGTGGCCCTGGCTGTTGCCGGAGGGAAGCGGTGCCTGCCTGGTCCCAGACGGATGCGGCTCCTGGCTGGTGGCAGGGGACGCGGCCCCTGACTGCTGCCAAAAGGAAGCGGTTCCTGTCTGAGGCTAGCCGGATGCGGCTCTTGGCCGGTGCCCGAGGGCGCGGGCCCGACTGCTGCCGGAGGGAAGCGGTGCCTGCCTGATCCCAGACGGATGCGGTTCTTGCCTGGTCTCGAGCGGAGGTGGCTGGCTGTGCCCAGGTAGACCGCTTGGCTGGCTGAGTCCAGCCAAAGCTTGCCCGGGCCAGCTGGCCTGGGCGGCCGATCGCTGCTTCGGACCGCAAGCAGACTGGGTTGGCAGGTGGGCCGTTCGACTGGCTGAGCTAGCCAGAGATGGACTGGGCTCGCTGCGGCCAGCTGGTTCGGTCGCTGTGGCGGAGCGCAGGCGAGCTGGGTTGGCCAACCGAAGAAGGCGGGCCGACTGGCTGAGGTGGCCCGGTTTGCTGCGGACATTCGGTTCGGCCGACTGATCGGTGCGGGCGGGCTGGGGTGGTTGGTCGGGAAGGCGGGCTGTTCGACTGACTGAGCCCAGTCGGAGTCGACTGACTGAGCCCAGCCTGAGCCGGGCCGGGTTTGCGGCGGCCAGTTGGTGCAGTCGGTGAGACGGGGGTGTCCGGTCGGCTGACCGCCCATGGCCAGGCGGACCAGCGAACCGCCGACCGTGCAGCCTCGGCAGCCCGCGTCCTTCGCCCGGCAAACGGTGCGCTCGGTCGGAATCCTGCCGCACTGGGGGTGTGGCAGGACTCCGACCGAGCGCACCAATCCCCAAGCCGGGCGGCTGATCAAAGAGACTGCTGCCCAGCATGCAGAAACACGCCCGCCGATCCTCAAACCCCACGCAGACTGCCCGGCAGACGATCCGTCAGAACAGCGTCGGCTCCTCCGGAAACGCCCCTTCGATCACCAGCATCCGCCGCTTCGTCTCAACCCCGCCTGGTGCCGAAAACCCGCCGGTGTTCTTGCCCGCGCCCAAAACCCGATGGCACGGCACAATGATCGGAAACGGATTGCTCCCCATCGCCTGCCCGACAGCCTGCGCGGAGCCCGGCGCGCCCAGCTGGTGCGCGATGTCCCCGTACGTCAGAACCTTGCCCGGCGGAATAGCCCGCGCGACGTCGTACGCTCGCCGGTTGAATTCCGGCACATCCCGGTAATCCAGCGGCACCGCGCGCAAGTCGCGGGCTTCTCCCGACAGCAGCGCGACGACGTCGTCCACCACCGCGCGCAGTTCTTCCGGTACCGGCGATTCCGTCGCGTCCGGAAAGCGGGTCGCGAGGTGCGCACGCGTCCGATCAGCTGTACTTCCCGGCAGCGCGGTTCCGATCACCGCACCGTCTCGCCAGGCGAGGCCGCACGCCCCGATCGGGGTGTCGAACACCGTGTACCCAACCGTCATGCCGCCCAGCGTACGACCCGCCACCGACAGAAACTGGCGAGAAAACGACACGACCCTCGAGCCGTATCCGGTCGGCCCGGCTGACCGCGCCCACCGACCCGGCCTGCCGCCGACCCAGCCAGCCGCCGACAAGCCAAACCCAGACCCCGGGATCAGGACTTCCGTTCCCGCCACCCGTTCGTCATCGGTAGCCGCCGGTCGCGTCCGAAGGCCTTGAACGTGATCTTCGTGCCCGGCGGGTACTGCCGCCGCTTGTACTCGGCCCGGTCGACCATCCGCACGACCCGGTCGATCGTCTCCGGGTCGAAGCCCGCCTCGATCAGGTCGGCGTACCCGCGGTCGTTCTCGACGTAATCGTCCAGGACGTCGTCCAGCAGTTCGTAGTCCGGCAGCGAATCGGAGTCCTTCTGGTCCGGGCGCAGCTCCGCCGACGGCGGCTTCGTGATCGAGTTTTCCGGGATCGGCGGCGTTTCCCCGCGTTTGGCGGCTTCCTCGTTCCGCCACCGCGCCAGCTGCCATACGTGCGTCTTGAACAAATCCTTGATCGGCGCGAACGCACCGACCGCGTCGCCGTAGATGGTTGAGTAGCCGACGGCCAGTTCGGTCTTGTTGCCGGTCGCCAGCACCAGGTGACCGTCCAGATTGGACAGCGCCATCAGCAGCATCCCGCGCACCCGCGCCTGGATGTTCTCCTCGGCTAGCCCGGTCAGCCGCAGCTGGTTGACATAAACGTCGACCATGTCCGCGATCGGCTCGACCCGGTAGTGCGCACCGATCCGTTCCGCCAAGTCGGAGGCGTCGTCTCGCGAGTGCGAGGACGAGTACTTCGACGGCATCGAAACGCCGTACACGTTGTCCCCGCCGAGGGCGTCCGCCGCCAGCGCCGCGCAGACCGCCGAGTCGATACCGCCGGAGAAGCCGAACGTGACCGTCGAGAAGCCGTTCTTGTGCACGTAGTCGCGCAGCCCGACTACCAGCGCCGACCACACCTCGGCCTCGTCCGACAGCGGTTCGCTGATCGTCGGAGCCGACAGCGGCTCGTATGCGGGCAGCGGCGCGTCGCTCAGCACTCGCCGGTGCACCTCAAGCCCGTCGAACGAGCCCGTGGCAGAAGCACTCAAAGCGGGCAGGTCCAGATCCAGCACCAGCAGGTGCTCCACGAACTGCGGCGCCCGCGCGAGCAGCGTCCCGTCCGCGCCGACCACCAGCGAGTCGCCGTCGAAGACCAGATCGTCCTGTCCGCCGACCTGGTTCGTGTACACCAGCGGCGCGCCCGCCTCGGCCGCCCGCCGGGCGATCAGCGGCAGCCGCTGTTCGTCCTTCGACCGCTCGTACGGCGACGCGTTCGGCGCGACCACCAGGTCGACCCCGGCCTTGCCCAGCGCGGAGATCGGCCCGCCGTCCTGCCAGATGTCCTCGCAGATCACCATGCCGATGTCGACGCCGTGCAGCCGCAGCACCTCGAGTTCGGTGCCCGGCTTGAAGTACCGGTGCTCGTCGAACACGCCGTAGTTCGGCAGGTGATGCTTGAACTGCCGGGCCACGACCTCGCCGCGGTACAGCGCCGCCGCGGCGTCGCGCGGGCCGATCTCGTCGTGGTCGAGGTAGCCGACGTACGCGAGCACGTCGCCGCAGCCCGCCTCGTCGAGCCGGCGCGCCAGTTCGGTCACCGAGCGGCGGGACGCGTCGGCGAACGTGCGCCGGAGCGTGAGGTCCTCGACCGGGTATCCGGTCTGGGACATCTCCGGGAACACGACGACGTGCGCGCCCGCCTCGGCGGCTTTGCGGGTCCACTCGACGGTGAGCGCGGTGTTCCCGTCGATGTCGCCGACGGTGGTGTTGACCTGGGCCAGTGCGATGCGCAGTTGCGGCATGCCGACATTCTGTCCCACCGCACCGACAGAAACTAAGCGGAGGTGAGCCAGAGAACGGCGAAGGGCCCCTCGCGACCTGCGAGAAGCCCTTCGCCGAGCCGAAAAAGAAAAATCAGGACTTCTTCATCCGCATCATGCTGCGCACCTTCTTGACCGTCTGCTCGAAGTCCGAGTCGAACGGGTTGTCGTGCACCAGGTACGTCCAGGTGGTGTTCGCCCGCCGCACGCCGACCTCGGCGAGATCGAGGCCGTTGTCGGTGATCTCGGCTTCCTCGAGCGTCTTCGAAGCCCGCGCGGCGGACTCGGCGATGATCTTGTGGAACTCCGGGATCGCCGCGCGGTGGAACTCGTCCAGCGGCGTCTCGCGGGCCAGCGCGCGCAGGTGGATGCTCTCGCGCACGTCGGTGAGATACGCCAGATGGTCCGACCACAGCTGGTCGAGGTGGAACAGCCGGACCTCGCGGCACACCTGCTCGAGCCGCTCGGAGTCGTCCAGCTTCTCCTTCAGCTCGGCGAACTTCTCCGGCTGTGCCTTCTCCAGCTCCTCGGCCGCGAGCCCGGTGTGCAGCACCTTGTCCCGGTGCTCCAGCAGCTCCGCGCGCTGCCGCTCGATCAGCCGGGTGTAGCGCCAGGTGTTGCGGTGGATCTCCAGGTCGACGCCCTCGGCGACGCGCTGGGCGTGGTTGAGCTGCCGGTGCGCGGCCGGGTCGGTGATCTCGCCGGTTTCGGGGTCCGCGTCGATGCCGTCCGGCAGATCCGGCGCGTTCGACAGCACGAGGTCGTCGTTGAGGCTCGCGAAGAAGATCGCGCTGCCCGGGTCGCCCTGTCGCCCGGACCGGCCGCGCAGCTGCCCGTCGAGGCGGCTCGACGGATACCGCGCGGTGCCGATCACGTGCAGACCGCCCAGATCAGCGACCTCTTCG
The DNA here is from genome assembly GCF_045278895.1 of Amycolatopsis sp. WGS_07. Lineage (NCBI taxonomy): Bacteria > Bacillati > Actinomycetota > Actinomycetes > Pseudonocardiales > Pseudonocardiaceae > Amycolatopsis > Amycolatopsis sp. WGS_07. The sequence continues at coordinate 4,110,836 of NZ_CP136053.1, forward strand.
CGGGTCGCGCCGTCGCTGCCGCCGAGCCGGATGTCGGTACCGCGGCCCGCCATCTGGGTGGACACGGTGACCGCGCCCTTCTTGCCCGCCTCGGCGATGATCGCGGCCTCTTCGGCGTCGTTGCGCGCGTTCAGCACGACGCACGGCAGGTCGACCTTCGCCAGCTTCTCCGCCAGCTCCTCGGACTCGGCGACGTCCTGGGTGCCGACGAGGATCGGCCGCCCGGTCTCGTGCACCGTGCGGATCTCCTCCTCGATCGCGCGCAGTTTCTGCGACGGCGAGGCGAAGACGCGGTCCGGCAGGTCCTCGCGGACGTTCGGGGTGTTCGGCGGGATCACCGCGACCTCGAGCTTGTAGAACTCGCGCAGCTGCTCGGCGACCGCCACCGCGGTACCGGTCATGCCCGCGACCTCGGGATAGCGCGCGAGCAGCGCCTGCACGGTGATCGAGTCGAGGATTTCGCCCCGGTCGGTGGCGGTGACCTGCTCCTTCGCCTCGACCGCGGCCTGGAGGCCGTCCGGCCAGCGCTGCAGTTCGGCGACCCGGCCGCGGGCGGCGTTGATCAGCTGCACCTTGCCGTCGCGGACCAGGTAGTCGACGTCGCGGGTGAGCAGGGCGTGCGCGTGCAGGGCGACGTTCACCGCGGCGAGCCGGTCCGAACCGGACTCGTCGTACAGGTCGACGCCGCCGAGCGACTTCTCCACGACCGACGCTCCGGCGCTGGTCAGCCATGCGTTGCGGCCCTCGGAGTCGGTCTCGTAGTGCAGGCCGAGGCGCAGCCGCCGGACGATCTTGGCGACCTCCTCGTCGGCGTCGTTGTGGTCGATCGAACCAGCCATGACCAGCGGCACGCGCGCCTCGTCGACCAGCACCGAGTCGGCCTCGTCGACGATCGCCACCTCGGGAGCCTTCTGCACCAGGTCGTCGGCGTTGGTGACCAGCCGGTCGCGCAGCACGTCGAAGCCGATTTCGGCGACCGCGCCGTAGGCGACCTCCTTGCCGTAGGCCTCCTTGCGCTCCTCCTTCGAATGCGCCGGTTCGACCCAGCCGACGGTGACGCCGAGCAGGTCGTACACCGGGCCCATCCACTCCGCGTCGCGGCGGGCGAGGTAGTCGTTGACCGTGACCACGTGCACCCGGCGGCCGCGCAGCGCGTACCCGGCCGCGGCCAGCGCGCCGGCCAGGGTCTTGCCCTCACCGGTCTCCATCTGCACGACGTGGCCGGTGAGCAGGCCCATGGTGCCGAGCAGCTGCACGTCGAAGGCCCGCTCGCCGAGCTTGCGCCGGGCGGCCTCGCGGCCGAGCGCGCAGATCTCGATCAGCTGGCTGTCGGTGAACGAGGCGGCCCCGCCGATGGCGTCCCGCAGCTTGCCCGCGCGCTCGGTCAGCTCGGCGTCCTCGAGCTTCTCCAGCTCCGGTTCGAGCTTCTCGACGGCGGGCAGCAGCGCTTCGTAGCGGGTCAGCTCGACGCTGCCCGGCCGCTGGATGATCCGGCGGAGCCGCTTGCCCACCCGGCTGATCAAAGCCACCCCTGGTCTCCTCGTGTCGATGTGTCTCCGGTCGCACCCGCACTGCCCAACGCGCCGACGGTGCGTTCGAGTTCCGCACCCGGATGGCACGATCAAACCGTGTCCCGTCATCCCAGCGCCAGCCCGAAAGTCCATCCGATAGTCGCGTTAGCGGCTGCCGGCCTGCTCGTGACCACGCTCGCGGCGTGCTCGTCCAAGCCCGGCCAGGCCGCGCTCGCGCCGACGGTCGAATCGCACGCGCCGGTGGGCCCGGTGCCCGCCGGACTGGCGCGGTTCTACGGGCAGAGCGTGTCCTGGTCCGCGTGTGCACCCTACGCGACCTCGGACGACTCGCGGTCGGCGTTCAACGCGCCGGGCATCGAGTGCGGACGGCTCACCGTCCCGCTGAACTATGACAAACCGGACGGCCAGACCATCACCATCGGCGTGCTTCGGCACCGCGCGAGCGATTCGGGCGGCAAAATCGGTTCGCTCGTGGTGAACCCGGGCGGACCGGGCGCTTCGGGCATGGTGGCCGCGGCGGGCTTGATCGACCAGGTGTCGAAGTCCGATCTCGGCGACCGCTTCGACCTGGTCGGCTTCGACCCGCGCGGGATCGGGGCCAGCGAACCGCAGATCAAATGCCTGACCGGGCCCGAGCGCGACGCCGACCGCGCCGACGACACCGAGACGGACGGTTCTCCGGCGGGCGTCGCGAAGCAGGAGACGGAACAGAAGGACTTCGCCGCGAAGTGCGCACAGCGGACGAAGTACGGCGACGACATGCTCGCGCACGTCGGTACGCGCGACGTCGTGAAGGACATGGACGTGCTGCGAAGCGTCCTCGGCGACGAGAAGCTCACGTACCTCGGTTACTCGTATGGCACGCGCATCGGGTCTACGTACGCGGAGACCTTCCCGAAGAACGTGCGCGCGCTCGTCCTCGACGGTGCTGTCGACCCGACGCAGAGCCCTGAGGACTCGCTCGTCGCGCAGGGCCAGGGCTTCGGCGGCGCGTTCAACGAGTTCGCGAAGTGGTGCGCGGCGCGTCAGGACTGCGCGCTCGGCAACGACCCCGCCGCGGCGACGAAGCAGTTCCAAGACCTCACGCGCCGGCTGATCGACTTCCCGGTGCCGGTCGGCGACGGCCGCAAACTCTCCTACGACGACGCGACGACTGGTGCCATACAGGCCCTCTACCAGCAGAATCTCTGGGAGTACCTGAACACCGGGCTGAACGAGCTGAAGCTCCAGCGCGGCACCACGCTGGAGAAGCTGGCCGACATCTACAACGAGCGCAACCCGGACGGCAGCTACGGCACCACGCAGGACGCCTTCATCGCGATCCGCTGCGTCGACGACCCGCGCGTCACCGATCCGAAGCAGATCCTCGAAGGTCAGGAGAAATACGTAAAGGCCGCCCCGTTTCTCGACGACGGCCGCGAGGCCAGCTCGGCCCGCGACGCATGCGCGTTCTGGCCGGTGCCGAACACGTCGCAGCCCCACGAGCCGAAGGTCGAAGGCCTGCCGAAGACCCTGACGATCTCCACGACGAACGACCCGGCGACGCCGTACCAGGCGGGCGTCAACCTCGCGAAGGCGCTTAAGGGTTCGCTGCTCACCTTCGAAGGCACCCAGCACACTGTGTTCCTGCAGGGCAACGCGTGCGTCGACAAGGCGGGCACCGAGTACCTGATCGACGGCACGACGCCTCCGGAGGGCACTCGCTGTAAGGCCAACTGAGCTTGCGCTGGCTCGCGACAGCTGTGGTGGCGACGATGCTCGCCGCTACGGCTTGCGCGGGCCAGCAGCCGGCGCTCGACTGGGGACCGTGTGCGCCGTACGCGCAGACAGCGGGTGAGAAGGAGCTGTACGCAGACCAGCCACGTTGGCGCGTTCCGCGGGGAAGCTTGCCGAGCAGTTCGATCTCGTCGGCTTCGATCCGCGCGGCGTTCACGCGAGCGAGCCGCGCATCAGTTGCCGGCACCGCCGACCTCAAGCCAGGCCTGCCGAAGACACTCGTCGTCTCGACCACGCACGACCCGGCGACGCCATACCGCCAAGGCGTAGCGCTAGCGAAAGGCCTCAACGCCGCACTGCTGACTGTCGACGACGTACAGCACGCAGCGGTCCTCAAGGGCAACGGCTGTGTCGACAAAGCCACAACGGCCTACCGCATAACCGCAGCCGCCCGTGACGGCCGCTGTTAGGGCTGCTGGTCCGAAAGCAGCACTTCGTACATCACCGGGCTGTCGTGGTCCGTCGCTGGCGGTACCTGCAGCCACATCCGCGCGAAGCGGTGTGGTTCGGCGACGGTGACCCAGATCTTCACGTTCACGTCAGCGTGGATCTGTGGCACCAGTGACGTCGCGACGGACTGGGGCACGGTTCCGCCGACGCGGTAGCCGTCGATGTGCTGGATCGTCTCGCGGATCTCGGTTTTCGGCTGCCGGAGCGAGCTGAGGAGGCGGATCAGGCCGGAGTGCGGGCCGAGGAACCGGTCGACCGTGAACGGCGTGGGGCCGCTCGTTTCGCGACCCTTCGTGTCCTTCGTGGTCGCGTTGTGCCCGGAGACGGTGAACGCGAACGACCGATCGGTGAATTCCGCGCTGCCGCTGGCCTGCCCGCCGTTGGCGAGCGTCGCGTTGCCGGCCATCTTGATCATCGGCAGCCCGGGCAGCACCCCGTTGACGCCGACCGAAAAGTGCAGGCTGCGGACCCCGGCGAAGTTCGTCTTGGCGGCGGCGAGCAGTTCGTCCGCCGCGGGCAAGGGGGTGCCGCGGTGCAACCGCCGACCAGCCCGAGGAGCAGCAGCGCCGGCAGGACACGTCGGCTGAGCATGGCCGAGAGCCTACTCGGTTGGCCCGATCCTTTCGGATGGTGTCCTTCCGGCCACTGTCGACAAGGCCCCGGGCACACCAAACTGCTCCCTTGTGACCGTTGAGACTCGTCCTGCTCGCCGCCTGCACCGTGCCTGGTTCGTCGCGGCGGCCGCGTTCGTCGCCCTCCTCGCCGCCGCTGGCTTCCGCGCCGCGCCGGGTGTCCTGATCGATCCGTTGCACCAAGAGTTCGGCTGGTCCCGCGCGACGATCGGGTCCGCCGTCTCGGTCAACCTCGTCCTGTACGGCCTCTTCGCGCCCTTCGCGGCGGCGCTGATGGAGCGGTTCGGTATCCGCCGGGTGGCGGCGACCGCGCTGTGCGTCGTCGCTGTCGGCGCGGGCGGCACCGTCTTCATGAGCGCCAGCTGGCAGCTGATCCTCTGCTGGGGCGTGCTCGTCGGCCTCGGCACCGGCTCGATGGCGATGAGCTTCGCCGCGATGGTCGCGACGCGCTGGTTCATCCGCCACCGTGGCGTCGTAACCGGTGTACTGACCGCTGCAGGGGCGACCGGACAGCTGATCTTCCTGCCCCTGATCGCTTCGCTCGCGGAGGACGACGGCTGGCGAACGGCGTCCATGGTCATCGCTATCGCGGCTCTCGCGGTGGTCCCGGTCGTACTGTTGGCCGTACGCGATCACCCCGCCGACATCGGCACTGTCGCCTACGGAGCGCCCGAAGGCACCGAAGTGGCGCGGCCGGCTCCGAAGGTCGGCACTGTCCGCCGAGGGCTGACCGTGCTGTTCCAGGCCGCGCGCACCCGTACGTTCTGGCTGCTCGCCATCGGGTTTGCCATCTGTGGGGCGACCACTAACGGGTTGGTCAGCACGCACTTTGTCCCGGCCGCACACGACCACGGCATGCCGCAGACGACCGCGGCGAGCCTGCTGGCACTGGTCGGCGTCTTCGACGTGGTGGGAACGATCGCGTCGGGATGGCTCACCGACCGTGTCGACCCACGGATTCTGCTCGGCATCTACTACGCGTTGCGGGGAGTTTCGCTCGCCCTGTTGCCGCAGCTGTTCACGGATTCGGTCCAGCCGAGCATGTGGGCGTTCATCCTCTTCTACGGTCTCGACTGGGTGGCGACGGTCCCGCCGACGGTCGCGCTCTGCATCCGCTCCTTCGGCGAGGCCGGGCCGATCGTGTTCGGCTGGGTCTTCGCCTGCCACCAGCTCGGAGCGGCCTTCGCCGCCTCGGCCGCCGGCGCGGTGCGCGACCAGCTCGGCGACTACGCCGTCGCGTGGTACGTCGCGGCCGGGCTCGCGGTCATCGCGTCGGTCGCGTCGCTGTCGATCACCCGGTCGAGGAAAGCCCAGCTGGCGCAGGTGGCGTGAACCGGACTCCGAAGTGGGCGACCCGTGAAACATGGCGTTAACACGTGCTGGTTAGGGTTCGGCCATGGATCGCCAGCAGGAATTCGTGCTCCGCACTTTGGAAGAGCGCGACATCCGTTTCGTTCGCCTGTGGTTCACCGACGTGCTGGGATTTCTCAAGTCCGTCGCGGTCGCGCCCGCCGAGCTGGAGGGCGCGTTCAGCGAGGGCATCGGGTTTGACGGCTCTGCCATCGAGGGCTTCGCGCGGGTCTACGAATCGGACATGGTCGCCAAGCCGGACCCGTCCACGTTCCAGGTCCTGCCGTGGGAGACCCCTGACGGCAGCCCGTACTCCGCGCGGATGTTCTGCGACATCGCGATGCCCGACGGTTCGCCGTCCTGGGCCGACCCGCGGCACGTGCTGCGCCGCCAGCTGTCGAAGGCCAGCGAGGCCGGGTTCACCTGCTACGTGCACCCGGAGATCGAGTTCTTCCTGCTCGCCAACCTCCCCGAAGACGGCAGCGAGCCCGAGCCCGCCGACAACGGCGGCTACTTCGACCAGGCCAGCCACGCCACCGCGACGCACTTCCGCCGGCACGCGATCGAAACCCTCGAGGCGATGGGCATCTCGGTCGAGTTCAGCCATCACGAAGGGGCGCCGGGGCAGCAGGAAATCGACCTTCGCTACGCCGACGCCCTGACCATGGCCGACAACGTGATGACGTTCCGTTACGTCGTCAAGGAGGTCGCGCTGACCCAGGGCGTGCGCGCGACCTTCATGCCGAAGCCGTTCACCGACCAGCCCGGCTCCGGCATGCACACCCACGTCAGCCTGTTCGAGGGCGACCGCAACGCGTTCTACGACGCGGAGGACCCGCACGAGCTTTCCGAGACCGGCAAGGCGTTCGTCGCGGGCGTCCTGCACTACGCCAAGGAAATCTCCGCGGTCACCAATCAGTGGGTCAACTCCTACAAACGGCTGATCAGCGGCAGCGAAGCGCCCACGACGGTCTCGTGGGGGAGGGCGAACCGCTCGGCGCTCGTGCGCGTGCCGATGTACTCGCCGGGCAAGGCGTCGTCGCGGCGCGTCGAGATCCGGACGCTCGATTCGGCGTGCAACCCGTACCTGGCGTACTCGGTGATACTGGCTGCGGGGCTGAAGGGCATCGAAAAGGGCTACGAGCTGCCGCCGCCCGCCGAGGACAACATCTGGCAGCTGTCGGACTCCGAACGCCGCGCCGCCGGTTACTCGCAGTTGCCGCAGAACCTCGGCGAGGCGCTCGCCGAGATGGAGAAGTCGGAGCTGCTGCCGGAAGCGCTCGGCGAGCACGTTTACGACTTCTTCTTGCGCAACAAGCGGGTCGAGTGGGACAACTACCGGAGCGCGGTCACTCCGTACGAGCTTCGGACCCTGTTGCCGATGCTCTGACGGGCCCCCGGGCCGTGCTCCGACGTTGGGGAGGCATCGGAACATGGGAAAAAGACTGCCCGCCGTCCTCGTCGCGCTGGTCGCGGCGGCGGGCTTGGCCACCGCGCCGCCGGCGGTCGCGATGCGGGATGACCACTCGGACCCGGCCGAACTGCACTTCGACCTCGACCGCGCCGACATCCCGTCGCTGCAGCACCGGATGGCGTCCGGGCAGCTCACCGCGACCCGGCTGACCAGCGCATACCTTGCCCGGATCCGGGCCGTGGACCCGAAGGTCAACGCCGTCCTCGCGCTCAACCCGGCCGCGCTCGCCCAGGCCGCGGCCAGCGACGTCCGGCACCGGACCGGCCACACCCTCGGCCCGCTCGACGGGATTCCGGTGCTGGTCAAGGACAACGTCGACACCCGCGACCAGCAGACCACCGCCGGTTCGCGCGCGCTGCGGAGCCGCCCGGCCAAGGACGCCACGCTGATCACCCGGCTGCGCGACGCCGGCGCGGTGATCATCGGCAAGGCGAACCTGTCCGAATGGGCCAATTTCCGCGCCGCGAAGCCGACTTCCGGCTGGTCCGGCGTCGGCGGGCAGACCAACAACCCGTACGTGCTGGACCACAACCCGTGCGGTTCCTCCGCCGGCTCCGCGGCGGGCGTCGCCGCGTCCCTCGCGCAGGTCGCGATCGGCAGCGAGACCGACGGGTCGATCGTGTGCCCGGCCGGGATGACCGCGACCGTCGGCCACAAGCCGAGCCTCGGCCTGGTCAGCCGCACCGGCGTGGTCCCGATCTCCGCGGAACAGGACACGGCGGGACCCATCGCGCGCAACGTCGTCGACACCGCGTTGACGCTCTCGGTGCTGCAGGGCCGAGACCCCTCCGACCCGGCCACCCTGCGCTACCCGGAGACCCAGCCGACCGACTACGCGAAACTCCTCCGCCCTGGTGCACTGCGCGGCGCCCGGATCGGCCTGTGGCGGCTGCCGGTGCTCGGCCCGGACACCGACGCCGTGGTCAGCAAGACGAAAGCCTCGCTGGAACGCGCGGGCGCGACCGTCGTCGAGGTGACGCTGCCGTACCAGGACCGGTTGTCGGAGCTGGAGTTCCCGGCGCTGCTGACGGAGTTCCACCGCGATATCGACGACTACCTCGCCACCCGTCCCACTGGCCCGCGAAACCTGGCCGACCTCATCGCGTACAACCGCTCCGATCCGCTGGAACGCACCTGCTTCGCTGGTCAGGAGCTGTTCGAGCAGGCGCTCGCCGCACCCGGTCCGCAGGATCCGACCTATCTGAAGAACCGGGCCGAGCTGACCGACCTGTCGCGCCGGTCGCTGGACGAAACCCTCGCGAAGTACGACCTGGACGCCATCGCGTCGCCGACGAACCCGCCTGCCTGGAAGACGGACTGCAAGACCGGCGACAACGACGTGATCCCGTCCTCGACCCCGGCCGCCGTCGCGGGCTACCCGGACGTCACCGTCCCGGCCGGTTGGGTCGGGCCGCTGCCGGTGGGGATTTCGTTCATGGGCGGGCAGTGGGAGGACGGCAAGATGCTCGCCCTGGCCGCGGACTACATGCGGGTCGCGCCGGTTCGGGTTCCGCCTCGGTATTTGCCTCGGTTGCCGGCGTAGGGACCTCGGGCTTCGGTCGCTGGATTCGGACCGGTGCCTGATCGGGTGCCGGTTGGGGGCTTGGAGCTGGCGGGTTTGCGGGCGGACCGGCCGCGGTCGTCTGGGTTCTGGAGATCTGCCTTGGTCCTGGAGACCGGGCCATCCCCGGATCCGCCGGGTCGCGTGAACCGGATGCCGGAGCCGTCGAGCGGGTCTCGGCGAGTGCCCGGAGCGGCTGAAGGTTTGGCAGCCGCTGGTCGGTGCTTGGCACTGGCCGGCGGTTTTCGTCGCGGAGCGGGCTGAGGCTGAGCGGCGGGCAGGCGGCTGACCTGCCGAATCAGGCCGGGGAAGTGGATCAGCCAGCCGTGTCCCGCGGTCGTCGACGGCGGGTGGGGGCCGGGCAGCTCGCTCGCCGGACGGAGACCTGGGTCACTCGGCGGCCTCCGGAAGGCCCGCCGAGGGCGCTCCGCCGCCCGCAAACCGGTCGAAACGGCGCGTTGATAACCCTCTGACCAGCGTCGATGCCGTTAAGTGACCCCCCTGTTTTCGGGTGGTTGGAAGGCATGTAATCTTCTCTTCGTCGCCAGGAACACCGGGCCGGCGGGGTCGAAAGCCTCACCGACCAGGAGCCAGGGCCGAGCGGGTTGACACCGCGAAACGGACCAGGTAATGTTCAGCGTCGGCCCACGAGCGGCCGCCGACTCCCTACGACTAACCTCGTAGGTACCGGCATGCTCGACCAAAAGCTTGAAATAACGCATCGAGCTTGGCCTGGGTGATTCCGGGGCTGGTTCGGGGTGTGTTGCTTGAGAACTCAACAGTGTGCTAGTGAACTAAGCCAGTAGAGCTTATATGAAACCCCCTCGTCGGGGTTTCCTTTGAGAATGATTGATTGAGAATAGTCTCGATCGAACTTGAAGACATTGTTGGAGAGTTTGATCCTGGCTCAGGACGAACGCTGGCGGCGTGCTTAACACATGCAAGTCGAACGCTGAACCGGTTTCGGCCGGGGATGAGTGGCGAACGGGTGAGTAACACGTGGGTAATCTGCCCTGCACTCTGGGATAAGCCTTGGAAACGGGGTCTAATACCGGATATCACACTCTTGGGCATCCAGGGGTGTTGAAAGTTCTGGCGGTGCAGGATGAACCCGCGGCCTATCAGCTTGTTGGTGGGGTAATGGCCTACCAAGGCGACGACGGGTAGCCGGCCTGAGAGGGTGACCGGCCACACTGGGACTGAGACACGGCCCAGACTCCTACGGGAGGCAGCAGTGGGGAATATTGCACAATGGGCGCAAGCCTGATGCAGCGACGCCGCGTGAGGGATGACGGCCTTCGGGTTGTAAACCTCTTTCGCCAGGGACGAAGCGAGAGTGACGGTACCTGGATAAGAAGCACCGGCTAACTACGTGCCAGCAGCCGCGGTAATACGTAGGGTGCGAGCGTTGTCCGGAATTATTGGGCGTAAAGAGCTCGTAGGCGGTTTGTCGCGTCGGCCGTGAAATCTCCACGCTTAACGTGGAGCGTGCGGTCGATACGGGCAGACTTGAGTTCGGCAGGGGAGACTGGAATTCCTGGTGTAGCGGTGAAATGCGCAGATATCAGGAGGAACACCGGTGGCGAAGGCGGGTCTCTGGGCCGATACTGACGCTGAGGAGCGAAAGCGTGGGGAGCGAACAGGATTAGATACCCTGGTAGTCCACGCTGTAAACGTTGGGCGCTAGGTGTGGGCGACATTCCACGTTGTCCGTGCCGTAGCTAACGCATTAAGCGCCCCGCCTGGGGAGTACGGCCGCAAGGCTAAAACTCAAAGGAATTGACGGGGGCCCGCACAAGCGGCGGAGCATGTGGATTAATTCGATGCAACGCGAAGAACCTTACCTGGGCTTGACATGCGCCAGACATCCCCAGAGATGGGGCTTCCCTTGTGGTTGGTGTACAGGTGGTGCATGGCTGTCGTCAGCTCGTGTCGTGAGATGTTGGGTTAAGTCCCGCAACGAGCGCAACCCTTATCCTACGTTGCCAGCGCGTCATGGCGGGGACTCGTGGGAGACTGCCGGGGTCAACTCGGAGGAAGGTGGGGATGACGTCAAGTCATCATGCCCCTTATGTCCAGGGCTTCACACATGCTACAATGGCTGGTACAGAGGGCTGCGATACCGCGAGGTGGAGCGAATCCCTTAAAGCCGGTCTCAGTTCGGATCGCAGTCTGCAACTCGACTGCGTGAAGTCGGAGTCGCTAGTAATCGCAGATCAGCAACGCTGCGGTGAATACGTTCCCGGGCCTTGTACACACCGCCCGTCACGTCATGAAAGTCGGTAACACCCGAAGCCCATGGCCCAACCCGCAAGGGAGGGAGTGGTCGAAGGTGGGACTGGCGATTGGGACGAAGTCGTAACAAGGTAGCCGTACCGGAAGGTGCGGCTGGATCACCTCCTTTCTAAGGAGCACAACACATCCGCGTTCCCGGGATACCCGGACCAAGGGCGCGGGGTGGGCACGGTTTAACACCCGCACGCGGTGTTGCCGGGCTTGCTCAAGGAATTGTGGAACTACTGGTTATCGCCGGTGACGGTGGAGGATGTTCTCGTCTAGTACTGCGGGTTTGTCCCGCGTGGAACGGGGGACGGAGTCCGGGTTGTCGGTTGTTCGCTGCGCACTGTTGGGTCCTGAGGCAACACACGTTGTTTCTGGTGTGGTGTTTGAGAACTGTAGAGTGGATGCGAGCATCTTTGTGGTCAAGTTGTTAAGGGCACATGGTGGATGTCTTGGCTTCAGGAGCCGATGAAGGACGTGGGAGGCTGCGATATGCCTCGGGGAGCTGTCAACCGAGCTGTGATCCGAGGATTTCCGAATGGGGAAACCCAGCACCAGTGATGTGGTGTTACCCGCCGGTGAATATATAGCCGGTGTGGAGGGAACGCGGGGAAGTGAAACATCTCAGTACCCGCAGGAAGAGAAAACAAAAGTGATTCCGTGAGTAGTGGCGAGCGAAAGCGGAAGAGGCTAAACCGTTTGCATGTCAAGCTGTCAGGCGTTGTGCGGGCGGTGTTGTGGGACCCACCTTGGAGAGACTGACATTTCTCCGGATGTACGCGATGGTTAGCGGAACGCCTTGGGACGGGCGGCCGGAGCGGGTGAGAGCCCCGTACGCGAAAGCTGTCGTCGTAGGTCTTGGTGGTGTTCCCGAGTAGCAGCGAGCTCGTGGAATTTGCTGTGAATCTGCCGGGACCACCCGGTAAGCCTAAATACTTCCTGGAGACCGATAGCGGACGAGTACCGTGAGGGAAAGATGAAAAGTACCCCGGGAGGGGAGTGAAAGAGTACCTGAAACCGTGTGCCTACAAGCCGTCAGAGCCTTCGGGTGATGGCGTGCCTTTTGAAGAATGAGCCTGCGAGTTAGTGCTGCGTGGCGAGGTTAACCCGGGTGGGGTAGCCGTAGCGAAAGCGAGTCTGAAGAGGGCGAATGAGTCGCGTGGTCTAGACCCGAAGCGGAGTGATCTACCCATGGCCAGGGTGAAGCGACGGTAAGACGTCGTGGAGGCCCGAACCCACTTAGGTTGAAAACTGAGGGGATGAGCTGTGGGTAGGGGTGAAAGGCCAATCAAACTCCGTGATAGCTGGTTCTCCCCGAAATGCATTTAGGTGCAGCGTCGCGTGTTTCTTGCCGGGGGTAGAGCTACTGGATGGTCTAGGGGCCTTACCGGGTTACCGAAATCAACCAAACTCCGAATACCGGTTAGTGAGAGCGCGGCAGTGAGACGGCGGGGGATAAGCTTCGTCGTCGAGAGGGAAACAGCCCAGAACACCAGCTAAGGCCCCTAAGTGTGTGCTCAGTGGGAAAGGATGTGGGATTGCCCAGACAACCAGGAGGTTGGCTTAGAAGCAGCCACCCTTGAAAGAGTGCGTAATAGCTCACTGGTCAAGTGGTCCTGCGCCGACAATGTAGCGGGGCTTAAGCACACCGCCGAAGCTGTGTCATTCACACAATACATCCGCGAGAGCTTTCGGGCTCTTGTGCAGTGGTGTGGATGGGTAGGGGAGCGTCCTGCATCCAGGGAAGCCGTGGCGGAAGCTAGCGGTGGAGGGTGCGGGAGTGAGAATGCAGGCATGAGTAGCGAATGCAGAGTGAGAAACTCTGCCGCCGGATGACCAAGGGTTCCTGGGCCAGGCTAATCCGCCCAGGGTAAGTCGGGACCTAAGGCGAGGCCGACAGGCGTAGTCGATGGACAACGGGTTGATATTCCCGTACCCGAGCATGTGCGCCCATGGCGAGGCGGTTGACACTAACCACCCGAAGCCACTCGTGAAGCCTTCGGGCGGATCGGGTGTGTGGAGCGTGGGACCTGATTCCGTAGTAGTCAAGCGATGGGGTGACGCAGGAAGGTAGCTCCGCCAGGCGATGGTTGTCCTGGTGCAAGCGCGTAGGCCGGAACATAGGCAAATCCGTGTTCCATACAGGCTGAGACGTGATGCGTAGCCGTTTGAGGCGAAGCGGGTGATCCTATGCTGTCGAGAAAAGCCTCTAGTGAGTGCATGCACGGCCCGTACCCCAAACCAACACAGGTGGTCAGGTAGAGAATACCAAGGCGATCGGGTGAACTGTGGTTAAGGAACTCGGCAAAATGCCCCCGTAACTTCGGGAGAAGGGGGGCCAAGCACCGTGAAGCTTCACGCAAGTGGAGCGGTGGTTGGCCGCAGAGACCAGCGGAAAGCGACTGTTTACTAAAAACACAGGTCCATGCGAAGTCGCAAGACGATGTATATGGACTGACGCCTGCCCGGTGCTGGAACGTTAAGAGGACCGGTTAACTCCTTTCGGGGGGTGAAGCTGAGAATTTAAGCGCCAGTAAACGGCGGTGGTAACTATAACCATCCTAAGGTAGCGAAATTCCTTGTCGGGTAAGTTCCGACCTGCACGAATGGCGTAACGACTTTCCGGCTGTCTCGACCACAGGCCCGGCGAAATTGCATTACGAGTAAAGATGCTCGTTACGCGCGGCAGGACGGAAAGACCCCGGGACCTTTACTATAGTTTGGTATTGGTTTTCGGTTCGGCTTGTGTAGGATAGGTGGGAGACTGTGAAGCTCGGACGCTAGTTCGGGTGGAGTCGTTGTTGAAATACCACTCTGGTCGGATTGGGAATCTGAACCTCGGACCATGATCTGGTTCAGGGACAGTGCCTGATGGGTAGTTTAACTGGGGCGGTTGCCTCCTAAAGGGTAACGGAGGCGCCCAAAGGTTCCCTCAGCCTGGTTGGCAATCAGGTGTCGAGTGCAAGTGCACAAGGGAGCTTGACTGTGAGACAGACATGTCGAGCAGGGACGAAAGTCGGGACTAGTGATCCGGCACCTCCTGGTGGAAGGGGTGTCGCTCAACGGATAAAAGGTACCCCGGGGATAACAGGCTGATCTTGCCCAAGAGTCCATATCGACGGCATGGTTTGGCACCTCGATGTCGGCTCGTCGCATCCTGGGGCCGGAGTAGGTCCCAAGGGTTGGGCTGTTCGCCCATTAAAGCGGCACGCGAGCTGGGTTTAGAACGTCGTGAGACAGTTCGGTCCCTATCCGCCGCGCGCGCAGGATACTTGAGGAAGGCTGTCCCTAGTACGAGAGGACCGGGACGGACGGACCTCTGGTGTGCCAGTTGTCACGCCAGTGGCATGGCTGGTTGGCTATGTTCGGAAGGGATAACCGCTGAAGGCATCTAAGCGGGAAGCCTGTTCCAAGATGAGGTATCCCACCCCTTTGTGGGTTAAGGCCCCCAAGAGACGATTGGGTTGATAGGCCAGAAATGGAAGCACAGTAATGTGTTGTCGAGTTGACTGGTACTAATAGGCCGAGGACTTGCCCACAAAGATCGCTCGCATCCACTCTACGGTTCTGAAACACCACACCGGCTCCCACGCAAGGTGAGGGGTGTGTGTTGTTTCGGAGTGTTTCGGTGGTTTTAGCGTCAGGGAAACGCCCGGTCCCATTCCGAACCCGGAAGCTAAGCCTGACTGCGCCGATGGTACTGCAACCGAAGGGTTGTGGGAGAGTAGGACACCGCCGAACTTAACCTAGAAGGAAGGGGCGGGGCCCCGGTCGAGAACCCGAGAGGGTTTTCCCGGAGCCCCGCCCCTTTTCTCATGCCCAAAAACGGGCCGGTCACAGCGGCAGGCCGCGGCCCCGGACGGGGGAAGAGAACACCAGTGACGTCGTTGTTTCGCCGTAGCGCTGGGCCCGTTCGACGAACTGCTCCAGCTCCGCGGTCGTGCGGCAGTGGACGCGGAGCTGCCAGCACTCGTCCCCGGTGACGTGGTCGGCGTCGGTGATCTCCGGCAGCGGGAGGATCGTCTCGCGGAAACGCGGGCCGTCCAGGCTGCGGACGCGGACTCGGACGATCGCCTGGATCGGGCGTCCCAGTTTCTCCGGGTCGACGCGGGCGGTGTAGCCGGTGATGACGCCGCGTTGTTCCAGCCGGCGGACCCGCTCCGTCACGGCCGGCGCGGACAGGGAGACCCGGCGGCCGAGTTCGGAGAAGGTCAGGCGGGCGTCGAACTGGAGCAACTCCAGCAGGTGCCGGTCGACGTCGTCGAGGTCCACGTCGTGCCCTCCCATAGATCCCAAGCCAATTGCCGTCCGGGCCTGGAAAGCCCTGGTGAAGACCGTAGAACACCTGGATCTTCCGCTGTTCCGCACCGGGGTCGAGAAGAGAGGATCAACGGCGTGAAACCACGCATCCTCTCCCTCCCCATCGAAGCCGGTACCGACGCCGTCGGGTACTTCGGACGCGAACTTGCCTTCGAGGTCGACCCGGTCGATCTCGCCCAGGATCTCGCGGATGGGCGCACCGATGGCTACGTCCTGGTCGAGACCCGGAGCCCGGGGGCGTACCAAGAAGCGCATCTGCCGGGGGCGATTTGCTTGCCGTATCGGGAAATCTCCGAGGAGAGCACCCGTGACCTCGATCGGGACCTCGTCTACGTCTGCTACTGCGAGAGCATCTACTGCAACGCCGCTACCCAGGGCGCGTACCGGCTCGCGCGGCTCGGGTTCACGGTGAAGCGGCTTTCCGGGGGTATCACGACGTGGCTCGCGCACGGCTATCCAACCGAGGCCGGGATGCCCGTACCCTGGACGCCGTGACTCGTCTGCTCATCATCCAGCCCGATGCCAGCGATCCCGTCGGCCCGCTCGGGGAGTGGCTCACCGAGGCCGGTGCCGAACTCGATGTGCGGCTGCCGCCGGAGCAGGAGCTGCCGGCGAGTCTCGACGGGTACGACGGGCTGGTCTGCCTCGGCGGCGGCATGGGGGCGCTCGACGACTCCGCGCATCCCTGGCTGGCGGACGTCCGGAAGCTTCTCGCCACCGCGGCGGGCAAGGCGGTGCCGACGCTCGCGATCTGTCTCGGCGCGCAGCTGCTCGCGGTCGCGACCGGCGGGCAGACCGCGGTGGGCGAGGCCGGGCCGGAGGTCGGGCCGGGGCTGGTGTCGAAAAAGGACGCCGCGTGGATCGATCCGCTCTTCGCGGACATGCCGTTCCTCCCGGACGTCCTGCAGTTCCACCAGGACGCCATCACGGTCCTGCCGCCGAGCGCCGAGCTGCTCGCGTCCTCGCCGAAGTACCCGCACCAGGCGTACCGGATGAACCGTTGTGTCTACGGTGTCCAGTTCCACATCGAGACCACGCCGGACGTCGTGCTGGCCTGGGCCGAGGCCGCACCGGAAATGGCGGAACTCACCCGTCCGGGCGCGTTGGACCGGGAGACCCTGACCTCTGTGCACGCGGACCTCGCCGAGACGTGGCGTCCGTTCGCGGCCCGGTTCGTCCAGTTGGCGGCCGGGCAGCTGCAGGCGGCTCCGGAAAGTCAACGCCAGTTACCGCTGGCTTAACGGATGACGTCGGAATCACTTACGCCGAGTTAACGGTTCACCCAAACGGTCAGGTACCTTGCGAGAGGTATTTCCGTAGGGTTCGGAGGTCGGGGTGGACCCCTCGCTGCTCGTCGTCGTCGTGATCTGCACGGCGCTGGTTTTCGATTTCACCAACGGCTTCCACGACACGGCGAACGCGATGGCGACCTCGATCGCCACCGGAGCACTCCGGCCCCGCGTCGCCGTCGCGATCTCCGCGGTGCTGAACCTGGCCGGCGCGTTCCTGTCGGTCGAGGTCGCGAAAACGATTTCCAGCGGTCTCGTCGACGAGACGAGGATCGGGCCCGCCATCGTGTTCGGCGGGCTCATCGGGGCGATCGTCTGGAACCTCTTCACCTGGTACGTCGGCCTGCCGTCGAGTTCGTCGCACGCGCTGTTCGGCGGGCTGATCGGCGCGACCTGGGTGTCGGCGGGCGCGGATTCCGTGCACTTCGGCAAGATCGTGGACAAGGTGCTCGTGCCGGCCGCCGCGTCCCCGGTGATCGCGGGGGTAGCGGCGGCCGCGGTCACCTTCGTCGTCTATCGCTTCCTCGTGCGCAAGCGCGGCGGGCGCGGATTCCGGGTTGGACAGATCGTTTCCGCGTCGCTCGTCTCGCTCGCGCACGGCACCAACGACGCGCAGAAGACCATGGGCGTCATCACCCTGACGCTGGTCGCGGCCGGCAGTCTCCCGGTCGGGTCCGCGCCGCCGGTCTGGGTGATCGTGAGCGCCGCGTCCGCGCTGGCGCTCGGCACGTACCTCGGCGGCTGGCGGATCACCCACACCCTCGGCAAAGGCCTCACCGACATCGAAGGTCCGCAAGGTTTTTCCGCGCAGACCAGCAGCGCGGTGGTGATCCTGCTGTCCTCGCACCTCGGTTTCCCGCTGTCGACCACGCACGTGTGCTCCGGCGGCATCGTCGGCTCCGGCGTCGGCCGTCGCGAGGCACCGGTGCGCTGGCGGATGGCGGGCCGGATGGTGCTCGCGTGGCTGTTCACGCTGCCCGCGGCGGCCATCGTCGGCGCGGCGGCGGGCAAGATTGCCTCGCTCGGCGAAGCCGGGACCATCGCGGTCGGCGTCGTCGGGATTCTCTTCGCCGCCGGGATTTACCTCCTCTCCCGGCGCAAGCCCGTCACGGCGCACAGCTTCCAGGTCCCCGAGCCGTCCGCGGCCGACACCGAACCGGACCGCCTGGCTGCCTGAACCACCCCGGGTCCGGCTACGGTGTGAGCGATGGCAGAGCGCGCGCGGACCACAGCTTCGGCGGCCAGGTACGGCTTCACTGACACCCGGGCCGACGGCCAACTGCGCGCGGCGGGCTGGTGGACCGAGCGTGGGCCGGTCAACGAGGCCACCGACGTCCTGGTGGCGCTGTCCCGTGCCGCGGATCCCGACCTCGCGCTGGCCGGGCTCGACCGCATGCGCGAGGCCGACGAACCGGGCTGGGCCGAGCTGGATCGCACGCTTCGCGAGAACCGGACGTTCCGCGGTCGGCTGCTGGGCGTGCTGGGCACCTCGACTGCGCTGGCGGATTTCCTGGTCGCCAATCCGGGCGAGTGGCGTTGTCTCTCCGACAACCGGTGCACCGATCCGGCGAAGTTCGCGGAGCGGCTGCTGGAGCGGGTCCGGCAGGACGACGGCACGTACGTCACCGGAACCGCCGCCGAACACGAGCTGCGGGCTGGCTACCGCGGGCTGCTGCTCGGCATCGCCGCCGCTGACCTCGGTCATCTCGTGGAGCCCGGACTGGAGCATCCGCAGTTCCGGGACATCGCGAGCGAACTGACCGCCCTCGCCGAGGCTTCGCTGCAGGCCGGGCTCGTGGTCGCGGAGCAGGAGGTCGGCGCGTCGGCCGAGGGCACGCTCGCGGTGATCGCGATGGGCAAGACCGGCGGGCGCGAGCTGAACTACGTGAGCGACGTCGACGTCATCTTCGTCGGGGCCGGCGACCTCGGCGTCGCGACCCGGCTGGCCAGCACGATGATGCGGCTGGTCGGGAACGCCTGCTTCGAGGTCGACGCGGCGTTGCGGCCGGAGGGCAAGAGCGGTGCGCTGGTGCGCACGCTCGAGGGGCACACCGCGTACTACCAGAAGTGGGCGAAGACCTGGGAGTTCCAGGCGTTGCTGAAGGCGCGTCCGGTGGCGGGCGACGCCGAGCTTGGCCGGCAGTACGCGGAGATGGTCGCGCCGATGGTGTGGTCGGCCGCGGACCGCGAGAACTTCGTGACCGAGGTCCAGCAGATGCGCCGCCGGGTGGAGGACCACGTCGCGTCGGAGCATCTCGAACGCGAGTTGAAGCTGGGCCGCGGCGGGCTGCGGGACGTCGAGTTCGCCGTGCAGCTGCTGCAGCTCGTGCACGGCCGGGTGGATCCCGCGCTGCGCTCGCCGTCCACTTTGGAGGCTTTGGCCGCGCTCGGCGACGGCGGGTACGTCGGCCGGGCGGACGCGGCGGAGATGGGTTCGTCGTACGAGTTCCTGCGGACCGTCGAGCACCGGTTGCAGCTGCGCCGGTTGCGGCGGACGCACCTGTTCCCGGCCGCGTCGGACACCGATGAGCTGCGGATTCTCGCGCGGGCCTGCGGGATTCGGCCGGTTCGCGGGCGTAGCCAGGGCGAGGCGCTGCTGGCTGAGTTCCGCCGCCACGCGCAGGGGATCCGGCGGCTGCACGAGAAGGTCTTCTACCGTCCGCTGCTGCAGTCGGTGGCGAATGTGCCGACGGAAGCGTTGCGGCTCACCACGAAGCAGGCGGCCAGCCGTCTTGCCGCGCTCGGGTATGCCGCTCCGGAGGGCGCGCTGCAGCACATCAAGGCGCTGACGTCGGGGGTGTCGCGGCGCGCGGCCATTCAGCAGGCGCTGCTTCCGGTGTTGCTCGATTGCCTGGCCGATACGCCGGATCCGGACGGCGGGCTGCTCTCGTATCGCAAGGTGTCCGAGGCGCTCCAGGACACGCCGTGGTACCTGCGGGTGCTGCGTGACGAGGGCACTGTGGTCGAGCGGCTCGCGTTCCTGCTCGGCACGTCGAACTTGGTCCCGGATCTGCTTGTCCGCGCGCCGGAAGTGTTGCAGCTGCTGGGAGATCCGGCTCGGCTGACCGGACGGACTCCGGCGGAAGTGGCGACGTCGCTGCGGGCTGCGGTGCGTCGTCAGCCGGGGCTGAGCGCCGCGGTGACAGCGGCCCGGTCGTTGCGGCGGCACGAGCTGCTGCGCGTCGCGTGTGCGGATTTGCTGGGACTGCTGGATGTTCCGGCGGTCTGTGACGCGCTGTCGAGCGTGTGGGTGGCGGTGTTGCAGGGAGCGCTGTCGGCGGCTTACCGGCAACGGCAGGCTGAGCTGGGCCGCACTCCGGCGACGATCGCGGTTATCGGGATGGGCCGGCTCGGCGGGGCGGAACTGGGCTACGGCTCGGACGCCGACGTGCTCTTCGTCTGCGAGCCCGCCGAGGGCGTGACGGACGCCGAAGCGGTGCGGTTCGCCTCGTCGGTCGCCGAGACGGTGCGGAAGATCCTCGGCGCGCCGAGCGCGGATCCGGCGCTGATCGTCGACGCCGATCTCCGGCCGGAAGGGCGCAGCGGGCCGCTGGTGCGGACGCTGGAGTCGTATCGGGCGTACTACCAGCGCTGGGGCGAGGTGTGGGAGTCGCAAGCGCTGCTGCGGGCGCGGTTCGTCGCCGGGGACGACGAGCTTGGCGAGCGGTTCATCGAGATGATCGACCCGTTGCGCTACCCCGACGGCGGGCTTGACCCGACGGACGCGCGCGAGATCCGGCGGATCAAGGCCCGGGTGGAGACCGAACGGCTTCCGCGCGGCGCCGACCCGACGCGGCACACGAAACTCGGCCGCGGCGGTCTCGCTGACGTCGAATGGACCGTCCAGCTTCTGCAGTTGCAGCACGCGCACGAGGTGCCTGGACTGCAGACGACCTCGACCCTCGACGCGCTGACCGCCTTGGCCGAGGCGGGTCTCGCGCCGGCCGAGTCGGTGGAATCGCTGCGCGAGGCCTGGCTGCTGGCCACGCGCGTGCGCAACGCGACGATGCTGGTGCGCGGCAAGGCGGCGGACGAGGTGCCCGGAACCGGCCGCGACCTCGCTGCGGTGGCGCGCGTGTTCGGCTACTCGGTGGACGACGATCCGGGCGAGTTCCTCGACTTCTACCGCCGGGTGACGCGGCACGCGCATGCCGTGGTCGAGGAACTTTTCTACGACAACTAGCCTGGGCCTTGTGACCGACCGCGAACCGTTCCGCACCCGGATCAAGGTGCGCCACTACGAACTCGACACGCTGGGCCACCTGAACCACGCCGTGTACCACTCCTACGGCGAGGTTTCGCGGCTGGAAGTCTTCGAGGCGGCGGGCGGCGGAGGCCTGCACGAAGCGCGGCTCGCGCCGGTGCTGCTCGAATCGAACATCGTCTACCGGCGGGAACTGCGCGCCGGCGACGTGGTGGACGTGACCTGCGACGCTTCGTTCGGCGAGGGCAAGGTGTTCTGGATGACCTCGCGCATCATCAAGCTGGACGGGACGCTGTCGGCCGAGATCAAGTGCACGCTGGGGCTGATGGACCTGGAGAAGCGCAAGCTGGTGCCGGATCCGCGCGGGCAGTTCGAGCGGGCGGGGGTTGATTTGAAGGTGTTGTCTACGGCGGAGTGATTCCGCTTTGCGGTCTGTGAGGGGCACCTTCACGGACCGACCGGGGCAATGCCAGGGGATTTGTGGCGGCTGCGAGGTGAGCGAGCTTTGCCGCTCTTCCCGGCGAGGGTGCCGTAGGCGGGCTTTGCCGTCCGTGAAGGGCTCCTTGAGGGAATCAGATTCCCTCAAGGAGCCCTTCACGGACCTGCAAATACGGTCAGGTGGACATCAATCGGGCATCTCGGCTCGGGTGGCGTCCTGTATGGACAGTCGGCAGGCCGGGACCACCGGCTTAAGCCTGAACCCCAGCCCCTCGCGGATCGTTGGGGGTCGGCAGTGGGTCGTGAGGGGAACCCTGAAGGAATCAGATTCCGTGAAGGGGCCCCTCACGGACCTGCGAACACGGTCAGACGGGACTTAATCGGGCAGCTCGGCGGCGGTAGCGTCCTTTGTGGACAGTCGACGGGCGGAGACCGCGCGGCGTGAGTTCACGGCATCGCCCCTCGGCGGTCCGTGAGGGGTGCCCGCACGGACTGTCAGTCCAGCCGCATGCCGTGCCACACCAGGTCGACTACTCCCTCGGTCTCCTTCTTCCAATCTCCGCCGGGCGTCAGGAAAAACAGTCCGCCCAGGCCGCGCATCAGCGTGTCCGTGGTCAGGTTCGGGCGGATGGTTCCCGCTTCGGCGTTGGCTTTCCGCAGGGTGTCCAGTGCGTCGAGCATGCGCGTGTACGCCTGCGTCGGCAGCTCGCTTCGGGACGCGCGCAACGCGTTGGCCAGTCCTCGTTTCGTCATCATGTAGTGCGCCAGGTGGTCCACGATCCAGACACGCAATGCCTGATCGGGGGAATGTTTGGCGAGTAATTCGGGCACGATTTCGACGAGCTGGTCCACCTCGCGCTCGTAGACCGCGAGCACGAGCGCCTCCGGTGTGGGGAAGTGCCGGTACACCGTGCCGACGCCGACGCACGCCTCCTTGGCGACCGCGTTGAACGACACCTCTCCTGATCGGCTCACGGTTTCCGCCGCCACCGCGAGGATGCGTTCGTGGTTGCGCCGGGTGTCCGCCCGCCGCGGGCTGACCGGCATCGCGCCTCCCGCGTCTGCTTCGGTGTCTGGCCTGGAGCTACTCCAGCTCCACCTGGAGTAGCTCCACTTCATTGCGTACCGGATTCTAATCCGCTAGCCTCGGTCAAAGCGAGCCAAGCGGATGAATATCCGGTTTACCACCGGCGGCTCGTGTTCCCGAAGGGCCGTCACCACCACCATCATGCCGCAGGACGTCCGCCGCGGACGGACTTGCGGGAAAGCGAACCCTACTGTGGACATTTCCCTTGAAGTCAATGGAAGAACCGAGAAGCTCGGCGTCGAGCCGGGGGTGACCCTCCTGGACGCGCTGCGCGAGCGGCTCGGCGTCACCGGCCCGAAGAAGGGCTGCGACCGCGGGCAGTGCGGAGCCTGCACCGTGCACGTCGACGGCAAGCCGGTGCTGTCCTGCCTCACGCTGGCGGCCACCGTGCGCGGGCCCGTCACCACCGTCGAAGGACTGTCCACAGAGGACGAACTGCACCCGGTGCAGCAGGCGTTCGTGGACCAGGACGCGCTGCAGTGCGGGTTCTGCACGTCCGGGCAGGTCATGTCGGCGGTCGCCGCGGTGCGCGACGACGTGTCCGACGTCCGCGAGTTCATGTCCGGAAATCTGTGCCGGTGTTCGGCGTACCCGAACATCGTGCGCGCCGTGGAGCAGGCGAGGCAGGCCGATGCGACCGTTTGAGCTGACCGCGCCCGCCACGGTCGAGGACGCGCTGGGCAGCGCGGGCACCTACCTCGCCGGCGGCACCACCCTGGTCGACCTGATGAAGCTCGACGTCCTCACGCCGCAACGGGTGCTGGACATCAACGACCTGCCGCTGCGGGGCATCGACACCTCCGACGGCCTGCGTTTCGGCGCGCTGGAGCGGATGGGCGACATCGCCGCGCATCCCGGCGTGTACCCGGTGATCTCGCGCGCGCTGCTGCTCAGCGCGTCGCAGCAGCTGCGGAACATGGCCAGCATCGGCGGAAACCTGATGCAGCGCACGCGGTGCTCCTATTTCCGCGACGTCGCGATGCCGTGCAACCGGCGGTCGCCGGGAAGCGGCTGTTCGGCGATTTCCGGCGTGAACCGGATGCACGCGATCCTCGGCACCAGTGATTCCTGCGTGGCCACGCACGCCAGCGACGTCGCGGTCGCGCTGGTCGCGCTCGACGCGGAGGTGGTGCTGACCAGCGCCGAGGGCACCCGGACGGTCGCGCTCGCCGAGTTCTACCGGCAGCCGGGCGACACCCCGGAGATCGAGCACGACCTGCGTCCCGGCGAGCTGATCACCGAGGTGCGCGTGCCGCGGCTCGACTGGGCGGAGAACTCGACCTACGTCAAGATCCGCGACCGGCAGTCGTACGAGTTCGCGCTGTGCTCGGCGGCGGTCGCGCTCGACGTGCGCGACGGGAAGATCGCCGACGCCCGCGTCGCGGCGGGCGGGGTCGCGACCGTGCCGTGGCGGCTGCCCGCGGTGGAAGAGGCGCTGCGCGGCGCGGAGCTGACCGAGGAGGCCTTCGCCGCTGCCGCCGAGGTCGCGGTGGACGGGGCGAAGCCGTTGTCCGGCAACGTGTTCAAGCCTTCGCTGCTGAAGCGGACGATCGTCCGCGCGCTGCTCGAACTGACCGAAGGGAGCCGGGCATGAGTGCGCGGCTGGACGGTCCGCGGAAAGTCACCGGGCGGGCCGATTACGCGCTCGACCGCACGTTCCCCGGCATGCTGTACGGGTACATCGTGCTCAGCACCATCGCGCACGGCGAGATCACGGCCATGGACGTGACCGCGGCGAAAAGCGCGCCGGGGGTCGTGAGCGTTTACAGCCCGTTCGATCCGCTCGAGCTGCACCCGTACACGTCGCAGCTGATGGGGGACGTGTGGCTGCCGCTGCACGACCGGGACGTGGTGTTCTACGGGCAGCCGATCGGGCTGGTCGTCGCGGAGACCTTCGAGCAGGCGCGGGACGCGGCCGGGCTGATCGAGGTTTCCTATCAGGAGAAGCCCGCGCTGACGTCGATGGAGGACGGGCTCGCGACCGCCGAGGACGCGCCGGAAAGCCGGGGAGCCGAACCGTCGATCGAGGTGCTCGCCGACGGCGTCGAGTCCATTGCGGACGCATTGGCGCAGAGCGCGGTCGTGGTTTCGCAGACCTATCGCACCGCGACGCAGAACCACGCGGCGATGGAACCGCACTCCGCGGTCGCGAAGTGGGACGGCGGCGAACTGACGCTCTACAGCGGAAACCAGGCCAGCCACCTGCAAGCGGTGGAAATGGCGGGGGTGCTGGGCATCGAGCCGTCGGCCATCCACGCGGTGAACCCGTATGTGGGCGGGGCGTTCGGCGGCAAGGCGGGCACCTCGGCCCCGGCGATGCTGGCCGCGGCCGCCGCGAAGGCGCTCGACCGTCCGGTGAAGTGCGCGCTCACCCGCGAGCAGGTGTTCACGGCGACCGCGAACCGGCCGGCCACGGTGCAGAACGTCGCACTGGGCGCGGACCGGGACGGCACGCTGATCGCGGTGCAGCACGATTCGTGGTCGGCCACGTCGATGAGCCGGTCCTTTGTGGAGCCGACGTCGCACGGCACGTCACGCGAGTGGTACGCGACGCAGAACCTGTCGATCAGCCAGAAAATGGTGCCGCTGCACATCCCGCCGGGCACGTTCATGCGCGCGCCGGGGGAGGCTTCGGGTTCGTTCGCGCTCGAAAGCGCCATCGACGAACTCGCGATCGCGCTCGAGATGGACCCGATCGAACTGCGGCGGCGCAACAGTTCGCTCGCCCCGCCCGGGGTCGATCTGCAGTGGTCGAGCAAGCACCTCGACGAGTGCTACGAGATCGGGGCGCAACGGTTCGGCTGGGCGAACCGGTCGCCGCGCGGGCACGTCGACGGCGACTGGCTCGTCGGCATGGGCACCGCGACCGCG
Organism: Amycolatopsis sp. WGS_07; assembly: GCF_045278895.1. NCBI lineage: Bacteria > Bacillati > Actinomycetota > Actinomycetes > Pseudonocardiales > Pseudonocardiaceae > Amycolatopsis > Amycolatopsis sp. WGS_07. The sequence continues at coordinate 4,136,100 of NZ_CP136053.1, forward strand.
ATGTTCCCCGGCCTGCGCTTCCCGGCGACGGTCGAGCTGACGCTCAACGCGGACGAGACCGCGGACGTGTCCACGAGCGGGGCGGACCCGGGCACCGGGCTGCTCACCGTGCTGGCCACGATCGGGGCCGAATCCCTCGACATCGACCCGGACCGCGTCACCCCGCACCTCGGCGACTCGCACTACGCGCCCGGCGGGATGTCCGGCGGTTCGACCGCCACGGCGAGCACCGGCACCGCGATCATGCTGGCGGCCACCGAACTGCTCGACGAGCTGGTGGCGCTCGCCGCCGAGCCGGGCGCGCCGTTCGAGGGACAGGTGGTCACGTACGCCGAGGGCCTGCTGCACGGCGACCGCGGCACCATGCCGTTTGGCGAGCTGCTGCGGGCGATCGGCCGGGAATCCTTGTCCGCCAAGGGTTCCTCCGCGCCGGGCGAGGAGATGACGAAGCATTCGTTCAGCTCCTTCGGCGCGCAGTTCTGCGAGGTGCGGGTGCACCGGCTGACCCGCGAGGTCCGGGTGTCGCGGATGCTGGGCGTCTTCGACGGCGGCCGCATCATCAACCCGGTGCAGGCGCGGAGCCAGCTGTCCGGCGGCATGATCTGGGGCGTGTCCGCGGCCCTGCACGAGGGCCTGGAAGTGGAGTCGAGCGGCCGGTTCGCGAACGCCGACTTCGCGAGCTACCTGCTGCCGGTCAACGCCGACATCCCGGAGATCGACGTGCAGTTCGTCGAGTACCCGGACACGCTGCACAACGCGGTCGGCGCCCGCGGCGTCGGCGAGATCGGCGCGGTGGGCATGGCGGCCGCGGTGGCGAACGCGGTGTGCAACGCGACCGGGATCCGGGTGCGCAGCATTCCGATCATGATCGAGGATCTGCTGGTCGAGTGACCGGGTGAGGGGGCGTCCGGACGCGGACGCCCCCTGCCGCGGTTGTGGCGGTGCCCGGCCGGGGCTTTCGAGCACGGTGTCGCCGGTTGTGGTTGTCGTCGGCGTGGCGGCCGGAGCGCTGCGGGCCGGGCAGACCATCGCGGCCACGGTCTGTCCGGAGCCGCGTCTACCGAGTCGTCGACGATCGAACAGTTCGCCGCACGACCTCGACAGCGTGCTGCGCGCGATGGTGCCCGAAGGACCGATTGTCCGCACAGATGTCGCCGGGCTGGCGGAGGAAGATCGCGCCGCGGCTGAGGTTTCGATCATCCTTCCGCCTCTCGAAGGCCCGTTTCCTCCGCGCGCGGAACCGCTCCGCGGACTCATTCTCCGCATTGACCGCCTTGTGAAAATGCTCATCAGCGGTGCCAGCGAGGTCTGGTCCCGTCCGCTCCGATGCCTCCCCCGCAGGTCAGCGACCAGATTCCGGACGCCATTCCCGCGTGCGAGAAAATCGCTGGTGCCCCCGCCTTCTGGCGGTATGGTTTTGAGGGCACTTGTTCGGGGAGGCTGGCGAATGGACGCAGCACCGGCCGGGAGTGCGGACCTGCCGCGAAGAGGCGGGATCGGCGCGTATCGCGGATCCGAACCGGGCGTTCCGCTGATCGGCCGGGACGCCGAATTCGCTGTGCTGGCAGGGGCTATCGCCGCCGCGGGCGAGGGGCGCGGGGGTGCGGTCCTGGTGTGCGGGCAGCCGGGGATCGGCAAGTCCCGGCTGGCCGCCGAGGCGATCGCGGCCGCGCGGGGCAAGGGATTCGCGATTGTCGAGGGGCGCGCGGACCCGTTGTTGTCCGGCCTTTCGTACGCGCCTATCGTCCAGGCATTCCGCGGCCATCTGAGTGAATCGGCCGGATTTTCTCCGGATCCCGGTAACGTCGGCGCATTGTTTCCCGACTTGCGCCCGGTTTCGCCTGAGGCCGGGGATCCCGGGCTGCAGCGCATCCGGATGTGCGAAGCGGTGCTCGCGGCGACGCGCCAGCTGACCGTCCGCTCCCCGGTGCTGCTCGTCGTCGACGATCTCCATTGCGCTGATCGGGGGACCATCGAACTGCTGCATTATCTCGGGCGCAACGCGGACGACCTGCCGCTGCTCGTGGTCGGCTGCTTCCGCTCGGGGGTGGGCAACGAGGCGCTCGACGCGATGGCGGAGGCGGCCCGGCGGCATCCGGCGGGCCGGTTGCTGGAACTCGCGCCGCTCACCGACCAGGCGGTGCGGGATCTGGTGCAGCACGTCCTGGGCACGCCGCCGCCGCTCGCGCTGCTGCGCGCGGTCACGTCCCGGGCTTCCGGGGTCGCGTTGTTCGCCGTCGCGCTGACCCGGCATCTCGCCGCCAGCCGGATGTGCGGGCCGCTGCCCGAGGTGATCCGGGACGTCGTGCGCGAGCAGATCGGGCTGCTCGGGGAGGCGGACCGGCGCCTGCTGGAGGTGGTCGCGGTCGCCGGGACGCAGGGGCGGCCGGAGGTGCTGGCCGACGTGTCCGGGCTGGGGCTGCCTGCACTGCACGCGGCGTTGCGGCGGCTGGTCGGCAGGCGGCTGGTCGTCGAGCACCAGTCCGAGGTCGAGCCGCATTACCAAGTGGCGCATCCGCTTTACGCCGAGGCGGTTTACCACGAGCTGCTGCTCGCCGAGCGCCGGACGCTGCACGCGGCGATCGGGACGGCGCTGCATCGCGCCGACCGGACCGTCGCGGCCGCGCCGCACTACGCGGCCGGCGGCGACAGCGTTCCGGTGGACCGGGCGATCGAGGCGTTCAGCGCTGCCGGGAGCCGCGCGCTGACGGTCGGGGATCTGGACGAGGCCGCCGAATACCTCGCCGCGGCGTTGCGGCGGGCGCGGGACGCGCGGCCGGACGCGGTGCCGGCGTTGCTCGTGGATTTGGCTCGGCTGCAGCAAGGGCGCGGGCGGCTGGACGAGGCCGCCGAACTGCTGCAGGACGCGGTCGCGCTCAGCGAGCGGCGCGGGCAGGACACCGAGCGGCGGCGGGCGTGGCGGCATCTGCAGGCGCTGCTCGAGGTCGAGCGCGGGAACCTCCCGGCGGCGGTCGGGCTCGCGCGGGCCAGCGGCCGCCGACCGGCCACGGATCCGCCGACGCGGTTGCTGATCCATTGGATCATCGCGTTGCGGCACGGCGATTTCCCGGAGCTGGCGGTGATTTCGCGGGAACTCGTCGCGCTTCCGTCCACAAGCGACACTCCGGGCGCGCATTCGGTCGCGCATCTCGGGGCCGGTGCGCTGGCTGCGCTGTCCGGCGATATGGAGACAGCGGTCGTGGAGCTGCGCGGCGCGCTGGAGCTTGCGCTGCGTTGCGGTGACGAGGGCCCGCGTCTCGCGTTCGCGCCGCGGATGATGCTCAACGGCCTGTCCACGCTGCGCGGTGATCTCGCCACCGCGATCCGGGTCGCGGACGTCAGCAGCACTCCGGCGGTCCGGCAATGGCTGCCGTCCGCGACGTGCTATCTGCAGACAATGCTCGCCACGACACGGTATTTCGCGGGGGATCTGCGGACCGGACTGTCTGAAATGGACAGTGCGGTGGCCGAGGCGCGCCGGGTCGGGCAGGACCGGCTGGTGGGGCGAACCCTGGCCGGACGGGCTTTCGTCCGTGCCGAGCGTGGGCAGCTCGACGAGGCAGACGCGGACCTGGCGGACGCGCGCCAGCATTACGACCCGTCGCAGATCGACCTGCTGGACGCGTTCGACCTGGCGGCGACGGCGCTGGCGGTGCGGCGCGGAGTGGCGGCACAGGCTCCGGCGCTCACCGACACGCTCCCGTTCGGCGATACGCAGCTCAACTGTCTCCGGATTTCCTTCGCCGGGTATGCCGCGGTGCAGCGGGGAGATCTGGTCGAAGCCGAGCGCGTGGTCGGCCTGCTTCGCGCGGCGGGCAACAAGGCTCCGGTGCTGCACGCGCTCGCGGACCGGCAGCAGGGGTTCGCCGACGCGGCCAGGGGAAAGGCGGCCGAGGCGGTCGAGCGGCTGCGCGGTTCGGCGACCACGCTGCGCGGCTTCGGGATGAATCTGCTCGCCGCGCAAGCCGAACTGGAGCTGGCCGAGCTGCTGCCCCCGGCCGAGGCGGAGGTCGTGACGTCTTCCGCGGCGGCAGCGTTCACCGCGGCGGGCAGCACCCCGTGGCCGGAGCGGATCGTGAAACAGGGCCATTCCGTCCCGGCGCACCGGTCCGGGCCGCTGACCCGGCGGGAATCGGAGATCACCGCGCTGGTCGGCAACGGGCTGTCGAACGCGGACATCGCCGCGGCGCTGTTCCTCAGCGAGCGGACCGTGGAGACGCATCTGCGCAACGTCTACCGCAAGCTCGGGCTCAAATCCCGGGTCCGGCTGGCGCAGTGGGTGCGCGACCGGCGCGGGGAGGGTTCTCGCTGATCGGCCTCCGCATGCCGGGCGAAAGGAATATGCCGAAATGAACCGCGGCCGCGCCGGGGAGCCGCGGCGGTGACGTCGTGGTGACGGTTTCCGATCACACTGTCCCGGTGGTCCAGCGATCGGGAGGGTCCGATGGAGCAGCGCGTCCGGATGCCCGCGCCGGGACCTGCCGGGTCCGAGCCCGCACGCGGCGGGAATCCGCTCGAACCGGACATCAGGCACCTCATGGAGCAGCGCTTCGGGCAGGACTTCAGCCAGGTGCGGGTGTACTCGGACGGCACGGCGGCCGAATCCGCGGCCTGGCTGGGCGCGAAGGCTTACACGGTCGGCGAGCGGGTCGTCTTCGGTACTGGCGAATACCGGCCGGAGACGACTGAGGGACGGCGTTCTCTCGCGCACGAGCTGGCGCACGTCGTCCAGCAGCGTCGCGGTGGCGGGGCGGCTTCGGGGCATTCGCTCGAACGGTCGGCGGACGCGGCGGCGAGCGCGGTGGTCGGCGGCGGCCTGGTGCGGGTGTCCGGGGCCAGCGCGCCCGGGGTTGCCCGGCAGGCTGAGCCGGACTCGCGCGCGGTAGTCGCGAATCTCCGCGGCAACCGGGTGTTCGGGGCGGTCCGGGCGGCGGTCTCGGTGTTGTCGGCGCCGCTCCGGTTGGTGGGGTGGGCGATCACCGGGGCGGCGGTCGGGATGCGCGTCTCCGGCAACGCCGGTGCGGGGGTCGGAGCCGGCGCGGGCCAGGACACGATGGTGTTCGTCAATCTGGAGTCCGGCGAGGTGACCACGGACGTTATCGGCTACGCCGAACTCGGGGTCGCCGTGACCGCGGGCGGCAGCGAAGCGATCGTCGTGGCGCTGCGGCTCGGTCCGGCTGGCCAGGCTGGGAACGTGTCCGGCGCGTACGCGGGCGGGAGCGTCAACGTCGCGGCGAAATTGCTCGCTGGGGTGGGATTTTCGGTCAGCACCGGGCTTTTCTCCGGAGAGGAAGGCTGGGTGGCCGCCGCGTTCAGTCTCGGTGCCGAGGCGGGGGCGCGGGCATCGGGCAGCTACGGCGTGAGCACGGTGGACACCGTCGCGCCGGCGATCGCGGCGTGGACTCGCCGGGTGGCGACCGGGCTCGCGTCCGGGGTGCAGACGGCGAGCGCGATCGGACAGGGGATCAGCAGCGTGATCGCGCAGATGTTCGGCAGCGTGATCGGCATTCTCGACCCGGCCAACTGGGACCTCACCGGGTACACCCCGGCGGAGCAGCAGGCGTGGCGCGAGTTTGGCGGGTATCTGGCGCGGGTCATCGCCAGTACCACGCTCGACCGGTTTCTCGCCGGGGAAGCGCAGGGGGTGCCGGTGTCGAGGCGGATCGCGTCGATCGGGGACGTGGGCGTGTTCATCCGGGTTTCCGAGGCCATCAACGCGCGGTACCGCCGAATGGCTGGCGGAGCGGCGGGACCGGGTGACGCGATCTGGCCGGCGAATGCGTTCAACGAGCGCACGTACCTGCAATTCCTCGCCTTCCTGCGGGACCAGCGATTGCTGGCCGGGACCGGTCCGGGCGGGTCGTTCGCGCCGGCGAGGGAGCGACCGTGAGCGAAGTTACGTGGTAGCACGGATGGCGCGGCGGCGGGGCGGTCACGATCATCGGAGTTCGGCCGGCAGCGTTCCCGGGGGACGCTGCCGAGGATCGAGGGGGTGTCGGTTCGGATGGTCGGTTCGAGAACAACGATGGAGTACGAATCGGGAGAGGGGACTGGGTCGGCGGGGGTGCTCGTCGTGCAGACGTTGCCGGCTTTCGCGGTGGACGGGGCGGTCGGCGCGCGGCCGCTTTCCCGTGCGGCTCAACGGTTGGTGACTTACCTCGCGCTGCGCGACCGGCCCGTGCGGCGGGCCGAGGTCGCGCACGTGCTGTGGGCGGACTCGTCGGAGGAACACGGGGCGGCGAGCCTCCGCACCACGTTGTGGCGGATCGGCCGGGTGCACCGCGATCTGGTGCAGGCGAGCGCGGAACGGCTTTCGCTCGCCGACACCGCGGCTGTCGACGTGCGGGCCGCGTCGAGCCTGGCGCGCTCGCTCGCGTCCGACAGCGCGGAGCTTCCCGGAGACAGCGAACCGGTGATCAGCTTGCTGTCGACCGATTTGCTGCCGGATTGGTACGACGACTGGCTTTTCGTCTTCCGCGAACGGTGGCGGCAGCTTCGGTTGCACGCGCTGGAATGCCTCGCCGGACGGCTCGGCGAGGCGGGCCGGTTTTCCGAAGCGATCGACGCCGCGCTCACCGCGGTCGACGCCGAACCGTTGCGGGAAAGCGCGCACCGGTGCCTGATCCGCGTGCACCTTCTCGAAGGAAACCGCGGCGAGGCGGTGCGGGCGTATCGCGCCCTGGCCGAGCTGCTGCATGCCGAACTCGGCGTCCGGCCCAGCGCGAGCGTGCGGGCGCTGCTGGCCTGATCCGGGTGACGGTGCGGTGACGGGGAATCGTTGTACTGCACCGCATGGCAGGTGCGGACCCGGAGCGAATCGCGCTGCACGTCCTTCGGGCGTGGCGCACGTCCGAAGGACAGCTGCGGGTCCGCGTCACGACGACCGCGGACGTGCGGACCGACGCGACGACGTCGGAGGTTCTCACGACCCGCGAACAGGTTCTCGCGTCGGTGGACCGCTGGCTGAGCCGGATCGGCGCGGAAGACGGCGACGTGACGCCGCGGTGACGGAACCAATGCACGCTCAGTACCACGGCCGAGAAGCCGCGGAGGGAGACGGTCATGCCCATCACGCCCACCTTTCCGGGTGTCTATATCGACGAACTGCCCAGTGCGGTTCGGACCATCACCGGGGTGCCCACCTCGGTCGCGGCTTTCGTCGGCACCGCACCGCGCGGCGTGACGGACGTGGCGGTGCACATTACGAGCTGGGAAGACTACGAACAGGAATTCGGCGGGCTCGATCCGGCGAGCGACCTCAGCTACGCGGTCTGGCAGTTCTATCAGAACGGCGGCAGCGAGGCCGAAATCGTACGGGTGGTCGGCACTCCGGTGCCGCCGAAGAATCCGCCTGACCCGCCGAAGGACGGGGATCCCAAGCCGCCTCCGGAAGCCGCCGCGGCGAAGATCGCGTTGCCGAACGGGCCGACGTTGTCCGCGCGGGGAAAAGGTTCCTGGGCCAACGGAACACTGCTGGCGCGGGTCGACTACAACACCGCCACCGAGGGCGCGGACAAGCTGTACAACCTGACGATCCGGGATGCGAAGACCAAGGTCACCGAGCAGTACCTCAACGTCAGCATCGACCAGAACTCCCCGCGTGCGCTGAAGAACGTCATTGCCTCCTCGGCGTTGATCGGCGAGGTCGAGCACCCCGAGAAGCGTCCGAAGGACCACAGTTCCACGGATCTGCCCGAGGGGGCCGACCCATTCCTGGACGAGAAGAAGAAAGACGTCTGGTACACCGCGGCGAGCGGCGGGGACAACGGTCCGACGCCGCGGCCGGATGACTATCGTGGCGACCCCGCGAAGCAGACCGGCATTTACGCTTTGCTCAAGGCGGACATTTTCAACATGCTCTGCCTCCCGGGTGCGCCGGGACGGATCGGCGCGGACAACATTTTGGCGGACGCGCTCAAACTGTGCGTGGACCGCCGGGCGATCCTGATCGCGGACCCGAATCCGAAGTGGAGCACGACGAACGATGTGACGGCCGCGGTCAAGGATCCCGGGTTCCCGCTGAACAGTGAGAACGGCGCCAACGCGGCGCTGTACTTCCCGCAGATCAAACAGCCGGACATCAAACAGGAGAACCGGGTCCGCGATTTCCCGCCGTGCGGGGCGATCGCCGGGATCTGGGCGCGCACGGACGTCCGGCGGGGCGTCTGGAAGGCTCCGGCGGGCACCGAGGCGACCTTGAGCGGGGTCAGTGCGCTGAGCGTCAAGCTGACCGATCCGCAGAACGGCGTGCTCAACCCGCTCGGCGTCAACTGCTTGCGCGGCCTGCCGTCGGTGGGGAACGTGGTGTGGGGCGCGCGCACCCAGCGCGGCGCGGACGTGCTCGCGAACCAGTGGAAGTACCTGCCGGTGCGGCGATTGGCGCTCTTCATCGAGGAAAGCCTTTTCCGCGGCACGCAGTGGGTGGTGTTCGAACCGAACGACGAACCGCTGTGGTCGTCGATCCGGCTCAACGTCGGCGCGTTCATGAACACCCTTTTCCGCCAGGGCGCTTTCCAGGGCCGCACGCCGAAGGACGCCTATCTGGTGAAATGCGACGCCACGAACAACCCGCAGAACGACATCGACCGCGGCATCGTCAACATCCTGGTCGGGTTCGCCCCGCTGAAGCCCGCCGAGTTCGTGCTCATCCACATCCAGCAGCTCGCCGGCCAGATCCAGGTGTAGGGGGAGACCGTCATGTCCGACAGCAAGACGAAACGCCGCGACCCGTACAAGAACTTCCGGTTCCGGGTGAAGTTCAGCGGCGGCGACTATCTGCTCGGGGTCAGCAAGATCACCGGGTTCAAGCGGAGCACCGAGGTGATCAAGCACCGGTCCGGCGGCGATCCGGCGACCAGCGCGAAACTCCCCGGCCGCACCGAATACGACGCGATCACCCTCGAACGCGGCGTGACCGCGGACAAGGTGTTCGCGCAATGGGCGAACCGCGTGTGGAGTTTCGCCAACTCCGGGCAGGGGCTGGAGACCTCGCTCAAGGACTTCCGCCGCGACCTCATCGTCGACGTGTTCGACGAGGGCGGCCAGAAGGTGCTGTCCTATCAGGTCTTCAACTGCTGGGTTTCGGAGTGGCAGCCGGTGTCCGATCTGGACGCCAACGCCAACGCGGTCGCCGTGCAGCACATCAAGGTCGAGAACGAGGGGTGGGTCGCCGAGGAGGTGCCGGAACCGCAGGACGTGTCCTTCGAAGACCCGGCGTGATGTTCACCGAGGCGAGTCTCCTGGACGTGTGGGAGACGGCGCACGGGCTCGGCGCGGTCCGGCGGGCGCTCGCGCTGGCGGTCGCGGGCGGCGCGGAACCGGCCGAGGTCGGCGATCTCGCGGTGGGCCGGCGGGACGAGTTCCTGCTGGCCCTGCGGGAACGATGTTTCGGCTCCGCGTTCCCGTGCCTGGTGAACTGCCCGTCGTGCGGCGAGGAACTCGAGCTGGAACTGGCGAGCCGGGATCTTCGTCCGTCGCGAGTGGACAGTCCGGAAGCGGTGGCGGTGGACGGGTACGAGGTCGAGTTCCGTCCGGTGACGAGCCGGGACCTGCTGGAAGTCCACAGTAGACGCGCGCTGCTGGAAAGGTGTGTGGTGGCCACGCGGACCGGCGGGCAGGAGGTCGACCGGGCGGAGCTGCCGGACGCGGTGCTCGCCGCGTTGCCGGACGCGTTGGCCGCGTGCGATCCGCAGGCGGACGTCCGGATCGACCTGGACTGCGCCGTGTGCGGGCATCGCTGGGCTTCTCCGTTCGACATCGCGGTGTATCTGTGGACGGAGCTGGAGGCCAGTGCGCGGCGGCTGTTGTACGACGTGCACGCGCTCGCGCTCGCTTACGGCTGGTCGGAGGCGGAGGTGCTCGCGGTGAGCCCCGGCCGGCGCCGACGCTATCTCGAACTCGCGGGGACTACGGCATGAACGATTTCGTGGACCGGCTGCTCGGCCGGCTCGACGCGCCGCCGATCCGGCCGCTCGTGCCGACGTTGTTCGAACCCGCCAGCCGGGTCGGGGCGGAGGCCGAGCTGCCGATGGGCACGTTCACCGAGCCGGAGCCGGGCCCGGAGCCGGACCCGGAACCGGTGGTGCGGAAGGAAATCGAGCGCGTCCGGGAGGTTCCGGGGCCGGAGAGGGTCGAACGGGTCCGCGAGGTCGCGGTGCCGCTGCCGGGGCAGGTCGAACGCGTGCGGGAAACCTCGGTACCGGGTCCGGAACGAGTCGAACGGGTCCGCGAAATCCCGGCACCGCTGCCGGGGAAGGTTGAAAGCGTGCGTGAAACCGTGCTGCCGCAGGCGAAACTGGTCGAACGCGTCCATGAGGTTCCGGTACCGGTGTCGGGAGAACCGGCCGCCGTAGTGCGCGAAAGCGTCGTCGAGTCTCGGACGCGCACCGAGCGCGAGGTCGCTTCCCATACGGAGCGGGTCACCGAACGGTCGCGGGAGCGCGAGGTGCGAACGGAACAGCTGCGGCGAGATGTTGTGGCGGTACCGCAGCCGATCGACGCACCGGAGCCGGAAGCCGCACCGGTGCCATCGGCGGAGGCTCCGGTCGCGCGGGCTTATCCGGTCGAGCCGGTCCGGGCGCAGCCGGTCGCTCGTGCTCAACCGGTGCCGCCACCGGCCCTGGTGGTCCGGCGGCTGAAACCACCGGCCGAACCGGACGTGCACATCAGTATCGGCCGGGTCGAGGTGACCGCGCGTCCGGCTCCCGCTCCGGCCGCGAAGCCACGACCGGAGCGGAAACCGTTGCTGAGCCTCGACGACTACCTCCGGGAGCGGGGATGAGCGACGCCAATGCCATCGAAGCGGTGACCGAGGCGCTGGTCCAGCTGGTCCTCGAGGGCGCGCGCGAGGTCGAGCGCGGCGTGAAGGTCGAAGCGCGGCCGCCGGACGAGACTCCGGGGCCGAGCGGCGACCCGCAGCTCAACCTGTTCCTCTACCAGATCAGCATCGACGAGGGGCTGCGCAACGAGGATCCGGTGGGGCTGCGGCCCGGCGAGCACGGCGATCCGCAGCTGCCGCTGGTCCTGCACTACCTGCTCACCGCGTTCGTGCCGGGCGGGGACGTCATCGCGCACCGGATGCTCGGCGGGGCGATGCGGATGCTGCACGAGAATCCGCACCTCAGCCGGGAGCGGCTCCGGCACGTGGTGTCGCCCAGCGACGTCTCGGAACAGCCCGAACTGATCCGGCTCACCTGGCAGTCCTTCGCGGAGAAGGACATTTACTCGCTGTGGTCGGCGTTTCAGACCAGCTACCGGCTCACCGTCGCGTTCGAGGCCCGGCCGGTACTCATCGACAGCCGGCGGCCGCCGCGGCTGCCGGTTCCAGTGCTGCGCTGGGGCGCGCGGGACCTCGGGCCGGAAGCGGTGGCCAGTGTCGAATCGCCGTTCCCGCAGCTGAACGCGGCGGTGCCGGTCGTGCTCGGCCCCGACGGAAGCGAGCACGAAGAGGCGTCGGTCAAGCTCGGCGGCCGGGTCGTGCTGCGCGGCGCGCATCTGGATCAGGCGAACGAGGTCCGGCTGACGCATCCGCTGCTGGCCGAACCGGTGTCGATTCCGGTCGTCCCGGGCAGCGCGGCCGAGGTCCGGTTCGAGCTGACCGGTCCGCCGCAGGCGTTTCCGGCCGGTCTCTGGTCGGTGGCGCTGGTGTCCGGCACGACGGAGACGAACGCGGTTTCGCTGGCGGTCGCGCCGGAGATCACGAGCCGGATGCCGATGACCGTGCACCGGACCGGATCGGCCGCGGTGGTGCGGCTCGCCTGCCGTCCTCCGGTGCGGGTCGGGCAGCCGGTGCTGCTGGTGCTCGGGTCGCGCTCGGTGCTGGAGCGGCGCGCGGTCGCGGCCCGGCCCGAGGACCCGGTGACCGGCGCGGACCTGATCTTCGAGGTGCCGGACGCGCCGGTCGGCACCCACCTCGCCCGGCTCCGGATCGGGGGCGTGGACAGCCTGCTGGTCGACCGCACCGGCCCGAAGCCGAAGTTCGACGCCACCCAGACGGTGACGATCTCATGACCGGCGACTGGGAGGCGGCCAACGGTCGCTTCCTCGCCGCGTCGCTGGAATGGCTGCGGGAGCGGTTGCGCCACCCGGGCGAAGAGGTCCCGGTCGAAGCTGTGGACTCCGCGGAGATGATCGACCCGCCGCCAGCGCTGACGGTGCTGGCGGCGCGGCTCGGGCTGTCGCGGTTCGAGCGGGACACCTTGCTGCTGTGTGCGGCGGCCGAGCTGGATCCGTCGGTCGCGGGGCTGTGCGCTGAGGTGCACGGCAATCCGCACATGGCGTATCCGACGTTCGGCCTGGCTCTTCGGGTGCTGCCCGATCCGGCGTGGGAAGCCGTGTCACCGCAAGGCGGTTTGCGGTATTGGCAGCTTGTCGAGGGGATCTCCGGGCAAGGTGTGGTGTCCGCGCCGCTGCGGGCCGCGGAGCGTGCGGTCAACTACCTGAAGGGGCTCAATGCCCTTGACGATCGCTTGCGGCCGCTGGTCACGCCGCTGGCTCCGGCTGAGTTGTCGGCGTCGCAGCGGCGGGTCGCCGAAGAGGTGGCGAGCCAGTGGGCGCTCGCCGGTCCGGTGCAGCTCACCGGCGCGGACGAGGCCGCCAAACGGCAGGTGACCGCGTACGCGGCGGAGATCTCCGGGCTCGCGGCGTATCGGCTCCAGGCGTCCGCGTTGCCCGCCCAGCCAGCGGAACTGGACGAGCTAGCGCGGATCTGGCAGCGCGAAGCCGCGTTGCTGCCGCTGGCGTTGCACCTCGAAGCCGACGAGACGGACGCTGGCCGCTTCCTCGACCGGATCGGGGGACCGGCGGTGCTGGCGGTGCGGGAACGCGAGCCGGGGCTCCGGTCGTTCGAGGTCAGCCCGCCGACGCCGGCGGAACGGGCGCTGGCCTGGCGCGACGTGCTCGGGACGGATCAGGCGGTGATCGACGCGCTGTCCGCGCAGTTCGCGCTCGACCTGCCGGGCATCGCGGCGGTGGCCGCGGTCGCCGGAGCCGATCCGGAGAAGGTGTGGCAGGAATGCCGGGTCCGCACGCGGCCGAAGGTGGACGGGCTCGCCCAGCGGCTCGAATCGGCGGCGGACTGGGACGATCTGGTGCTGCCGGACCCGGCCCGCCGGCTGCTCGGCGAGATCGCCGACCAGGTGGGGCAGCGCACGACCGTGCACGAGACGTGGGGCTTCGGCGGCCGCGATCTGGGGCTGAGCGTCCTGTTCACCGGGCCGAGCGGCACCGGGAAGACGATGGCGGCCGAGGTGCTGGCGAACCGGCTGGCGCTCGATCTTTACCGGATCGATCTGTCCACAGTGGTCAGCAAGTACATCGGGGAGACCGAGAAGCACCTGCGCAAGCTGTTCGACGCGGCCGAGGGCGCGATCCTGTTCTTCGACGAGGCGGAATCGCTGTTCGGCAAACGCGGCGAGGTCCGCGACGCGCACGACCGGTACGCCACCATCGAGGTCGACTACCTGCTGCAGCGGATGGAAGCCCACCGCGGCCTGGCGATCCTGGCGACCAACATGCGGTCGACGCTGGACACCGCGTTCCTGCGGCGGCTGCGGTTCGTGGTCGAGTTCCCCTTCCCCGGGCCGGCCGAGCGGAAAATCATGTGGCAGAAGGCGTTCCCGACGCGGGCCCCGTGCGAGGGCCTCGACTTCGACCGGCTGGCACAGCTCCAGACGAGCGGCGCGATGATCCGGAACATCGCGCTCAACGCGGCGTTCCTGGCCGCGGCGGCGGGGTCGGCCATCGGGATGGAGACGGTGCTGGCGGCCGCGCGCACCGAGTACCGGAAGCTGGAACTTCCCGTGCCGGAACGGGATTTCCGCCGGTGATCGAGGTGCGGATCGACCGGCTGGTGCTGGACGGGCTGGACGGCTCGCCCGACCAGCTTCGCGACGCGGTGCGCGCGGCGCTCGCCCGGCAGCTGGCGGACGCGCCGCGTCGAGGCTGGCGGGCGACGCGGCGGCGTCGGGTGGTGGTGCCGGATCTCGACACCGGTGGCTCGCTCGCTGAGGCGATCGCGCGCTCGATTCACCAGGGTATTCGCGAGGTGGCCGGTTAGACGGTGACGCCTTGGTGACGCGGTCCCGGCACGCTTTGGGGCAAGGCGTTCCGCCGTTCGCTGGGGAGGACTACGACGATGACCACCTTTCCGCAGAGCCTGAATCCCGTCCGGGGCGGGTTCGTGCTCGTGGATCCGGACAGCGGCCTGCCGTCGAAGACGATTCCGTTCCAGTACAACCCCGACACGCTCACCCGGACCGTGCAGCTGCAGGGCATCGGCTCGGAACCGGGCGACCGGCTGGAATCGTTGCGGCTCAAGGGCCCGCCGCACGAGACGTACCGCTTCGAGGCCGAGTTCGACGCCACCGAAGCGCCAGCCAAGTTCCCCGACGGACTGTTCCCGGTGCTCTGCGCGCTCGAAAAAAGCATGGCGCCGACGTACGCCCAGCTGCGCAACGAAGACCAGCTGGCCGGGCAGGGACAGCTGGAAATCGTGCCGGTGGAAGCGCCGCTGACGGTGCTCGTGCTCGGGCCGAAACGCGTGATACCGGTACGGATTACCGACTTCAGCGTCACCGAGGAAGCGTTCGATTCGACGCTCAATCCGATCCGGGCCAAGGTCAGCGTCACCGTTCGGGTGCTCACCGTGGACGACCTCGGCTACCCGCACCCCGGCGATCCGGGCGCCCGCGCCAAGGGCGGAACGCTGTACCTGACCTATCTGCAGCAGAAAGAACGCTTCGCCGACGGCGTGAACCACCCGGTGACCGACGTCGGCGTGCCGACCGTCTAGGAGGTGCCCGATGTTCTCCGCGACCAGCCGTTACTACGGCCTGCCCACCGCGGTCCGCGATCTCCCGGACGGCCGCGAGGTCCGCTTCGTCCGGCGGCGGTTGCTGCCGCATCCCGAGCAGCTCGCGCAGATCGGCGAGCGCGTGGTGAAACCGCGCGACCGGCTCGACCGCATCGCGGGCGAGGTGTTCGGCGACGCCGAGCAGTACTGGCGGATCGCCGACGCGAACCGCGCGATGGATCCGGACGAGCTGACCGCGGAACCGGGCCGCCGGCTGCGGATCACCCTGCCGCCCGGGATCCCGGCGGGAGGGACCGCTGGTGGGTAAGAGCTTTCAGCTGCAGCTGATGATGGGCCGGGTGCTCGCCGCGCCGGTGCCGCACACCCTCGTCGACGCGCTGCAGTCGGTGCAGGTCACTTCCGCCGCGGGCGAGCGAAGCGGATTCCAGCTGACCTTCGCGGTGAGCCGGAACTCGGTGCTCACCCGGACGTTGCTGCCGTCCGGCCTGCTCGATCCGCCCGCGCGGGTCGTGCTGTCGGTGATCGTCGGCGGCGCGGTGGACGTGCTGATGGACGGGGTGATCACCCGGCACGAGATGAGCCCGGGGGCCGGGCCCGGCGAGTCACGGCTCACGGTCACCGGCGAGGACCTCACCGCGCTGATGGACCTGCGGTACGAACGGGAGATCTTCCCCGGGCTGCCGTTGCACGTGCGGGTGCTGAAAATCCTGGCGAAGTACGCGATGTACGGAATCGTGCCCGCGCCGGTCCCCGTGCTGTTCTGGGAACCGGAGCTGCCGCAGGAGCGAGTGGCCGGCCAGGCCGGCACGGATCTCGGCTATCTCCGGACACTGGCCGAGGACGCGGGCTATGCCTTCTACCTGATCCCCGGGCCGGTGCCCGGCGCGAGCACCGGATACTGGGGGCCGGAAATCCGGGCCGGAGTGGTGCAGCCCGCGCTCACCGTGGATTCCGGGACCGCGACCAATGTGGAATCGCTGTCCTTCGGCTTCGACGGGATGTCCGGGAAGCAGTACACGATCCGGATCACCGAGCCGAGGACCAAGATCGGATTTTCCCTTCCGGTGCCGAGTATTTCGCTGCTGCGCCTGCCGCTGGCCGCGCGTCCCGCGGCGGCCTTGCACGAGGAACCGTTGCTGGACCTGGCCGGACGGCCGACGCCCGAGGTGTTGCTGCGTGCGCTGAGCAAAGCCGCGAAGGGCGCGGACGCGGTGACCGGACAGGGAAAGCTCGACGTGCTCCGGTACGGCCACGTGCTCAAGTCGCGCGCGCTCGTCGGGGTGCGCGGCGCTGGGCTCGCGTACGACGGCCTCTATTACGTCAACCGGGTCACGCACGAGATCAAACGCGGCGAGTACAAGCAGAGTTTCGGCCTGACCCGGGACGGTTTCGTCCCCTTCTCCCAGCAGGTGAGCGCATGACCGAAGAAAACCGGTTCGACGGCACCTACGAGGGCACCGTGGTGTCCAATGTGGACCCGCTCGGGCTCGACCGGCTGCTCGTGCGGGTCACCGACGTGCTGGGCGACAACGCCATCTGGGCGCGGGCGAGCACCGCCGCGCCGGGCATGAACGTGGTGCCGCTGATCGGTTCCGGCGTGTGGGTCGAGTTCCAGAACGGCGACATCGGCCGCGCGGTGTGGACCGGCTTCCGCCGCGACGTGCGCGAGGAAGGGCCGCCGATCGCGTCCAGCATCCTGCCCGGTGTGCCGCAGGTGGTCATCGGGACGCCGCTGACGTCGGTCGGCCTGCCGCCGCAGAACTACGTGCTGATCACTCAGCAGCCGGGCCCGACCGGCGGCATCCAGCTGCAGATCCAGGGGCCGACGGGTCCGTACGTGAAGCTCAACGAGACCGGGATCGAACTGTCCTGCGGTCCCGGTCTCGCTTCCATCCGGCTCGCCGGGACGTCGGTCATCATCAACAACGGCACCTTCGTCGTTCCGAAGTAGGGGGTGCGGGGATGCCAGGGTTCTTGCTGCACAGCGGAATGACGATGACCTGCCCGCACGGCGGGGCGGTGACCGCCATTCCCGCCGGGCCGCCCGCGGCGCTGGTGAACGGAATGCCGGTGCTCACCACGAAAGACCAGATGGTCGTCGTCGGGTGCACGTTGACCCCGCCGTGCGCGACAGTGCAGTGGACGAACATCTCGTCGCTGCTGGCGGGCGGGACCCCGGTGCTCACCCAGGTGCCTCCGGCCGGCCAAGGCGGCGGCACCTGTGTCGGCTCTCTTTCGCCCGGGCCGCCGATTGTCATTGCCATGCAACCGTTCGTGACGGGGAGGTGACCACTGTGGACATCGACTTTCCGTTCCATTTCGACGAACGGGGCCGGGTCGCCGAAACCGGATACGCGAACCATGTGCTCGATCTGATCGAGCAGCTGCTCTTCACGACGCCGGGCGAGCGGGTGATGCGGCCGGACTTCGGCTGCGGGCTGCTGGACTTGGTGTTCGAGCCGAACAGCCCGGAGCTGGCGGCGGCGGTGCAGGTGTCGGCGGAGGGCGCGCTGCACCGCTGGCTCGGCGACCTGATCACGGTGCAGCACCTGGAGGTCACCGCCGAGGACAGCACCCTGCGGATCGAGATCGGCTACGTCCTCCTCGCGACCGGCGAACGGCGCGAGGACGTCATCACCGGGAGGGCGGCATGATCGGCTGTGCGGACGAGCGCCGCCGGGCGGACGTGCGCGTCGCGGGCCGCAACGGCATCGACTCGGTAGGCGTGAGCGACGACGGCCGTTCGCTTACCGTGGGCTTCTTCGGCAAGGCACCGGAAGACCTGGCGCCGGCGAACTTCCGGATCGACGGCGGACGGCGCGTGACCGGGATCGCGGTCGTCGCGGTCGAAACGTGGGCGAGCGAGGATCCGGAACTCGCGGACGCGGTGCGGCTGACGGTCGATCGCGCTGGGGACCTGTCCACGTATCGGTTGTCCATTGTGGAGTCTGGTCCGATCGGCAAACCGGGCACCCGGCCGTATCCGGGCTTCGACCCGCGGTACTCCTTTGTGGACTTCGCGTTCGGCAGCTGCGGCGACGTCGACTGCGCGCCAGTCGAGGAGGGTGCACCGCAGGCCGACGCGGCGGTCGAAATCGATTACCTCAGCAAGGATTACGCCAGCTTCCGGCAGCTGCTGCTGGACCGGTTGAAGCTGACGATGCCGGCCTGGACCGAGCGGCACGTTCCGGACATCGGCATCATGCTGACCGAACTGCTCGCCTACGAGGGCGACCGGCTGAGCTACCAGCAGGACGCGGTGGCGACCGAGGCGTACCTGGACACGGCGCGGCTGCGGGTTTCCGTGCGGCGGCACGCCCGGCTGGTCGACTATCTGATGCACGACGGGTGTTCCGCGCGGGCTTGGGTGTGTCTCGAAGCCGACAGCGAGGTGAAGATTCCTAAGCGGACTTTCCGGTTCAGCACGCTGCCGGGTCCCGTGTTGTCGGAACGGGACCTCCGTGGTGCGGTGGAAGTGTTCGAGCCGGTCCATGACGAGGCACTTCGGCTTCTCCCGGCGCGCAACCGGATCAGCCTGTGGACGTGGGGCGACCACGACTGCTGTCTGCCGACCGGGACCACCTCGGCCACGCTGATGGACAACGACCGCGCGTTGTGCCTTGAACCGGGTGACGTGCTGTTCTTCGAGGAACTGGTCGGCGCGAAGTCCGGCCTTCCGGCCGACGCGGACCACGCGCACCGGCAGGCCGTCCGGCTGACCTCGGTGACCGCGGCGGAGGACGAGCTGTACCAGCAAAAGCTGCTGGAAGTGACCTGGGCACGCGAGGACGCGCTGACGTTTCCGTTGTGTGTCAACGCTCGGGGCGGCCCGGACTGTGTCGACCTTGAAGTCGGGATCGCCCGGGGCAACGTGGTACTGGTCGAGCACGGCCGACGGATCAAGCCGGAGTGCTACGACGTTCCCGAACCGGCTCCGGAGGAACCGCAGTGCCCGCACGATTGCGGATGCGGCTGCGAGACCGAACCCGAGCTTGCGTATCCGCCGTTGCCGGTGGTCGTTCAGCCGCAGCTGCGTCCTCAGCCGATCACGCAGAGCGTGCCGTTCCCGGATCCTGCAGACGTCGCGGCCGCGCAGGCGCGGTGGCTGGTCGGTCTTCCCGGCCGGATCCGTGCTCGGCTGACCAAACTGTGGCGCGGCAAACTGTCCGAAGAGGACATTGAATTCGTCACCGTCGTGTTCGGGGCCAAGCTCGTGAAGAAGCTGGGTCTGCGTGAGCATCCTCGCCGCGCTCTGCGGTATTTGCTGGCGCGCTTCGACGACCTGCTGGAAGCCAAACTGGAGCGGCTGAAGGATCTCATCCGCCAGGCCCGCGCGGGTTACGTGCTCACGGCCGCCAACGAGGGCTGGGAGATCGGTCAGAGCTGGGGCTGCGACGAAGGCTCGAAGCTCGATGAGCACGGTTCGGCGTTCCGCGGTCCGGCAAGTCTTGCCACGCAACCAGATCCACGGGCCGCGCTGCCAGCGGTGACCGTCCTCGACCGAAAGCAAGCGAAATGGGTTCCGCAGCGGGATCTGCTCGAAAGCGGACCGACCGATCGGCACTTCGTCGGCGAGGTCACCGACACCGGCGCGACCGTGCTGCGCTTCGGCGACGGCCGCAACGGCGCGAAGTTCCCGTTAGGCGGCAAGCTGACCGCGCGGATGCGGGTGGGGACCGGTGTGGCGGGGAACGTCGGCCGCGAAGCTATCAGCAGCATTGTCTTCGGCGGCACGGACGTGCCCGGCATTCGAAGCGTGCGCAATCCGTTGCCCGCCAAGGGCGGGGTCGATCCCGAGCCAGTGTCCGAGGTTCGCTTGCGCGCTCCGCAGGAGGTCCGCCGTCGGCTGCTGCGGGCCATCACCGCCGAGGACTACGCGACGCTGGCCGGTGCCTCGCCGAACGTGCAGCGTGCGGCAGGAGACTTGCGTTGGACCGGCAGCTGGTACGAGGCGCAGGTCGCGATCGACCCGCTCGGCATGGAGGTCGCGCCGAGCTGGCTGCTCGACGAAACGCGCGCCAGGCTGTACCGCTACCGCCGGATCGGCCACGACCTGTCGGTCTTCAGCGCGACCCTCGTCCCGCTCGATCTGACGGTGCACGTCGAGGTGCTGCCCGACCACATCGCCGGGCACGTGCGCTCGGCACTACGGCGGGTCCTCGGCGAGTTCTTCCAGCCCGACCGGCTCACCTTCGGCACCCCGATCCGGGTCGGCCAGCTCGTCGCGGCCGTGGCCGCAGTGCTCGGCGTCCGGCACGCCGAGGTGACCCGCCTGGAACGGCTGTTCGGGCCGCCCGGCACCGCGCTCGCCACCGGCGTGCTCCCGATCGGGCCGCTCGAAGTGGCGCAGCTGGACGACGACCCGAGCCGTCCCGAAAACGGGCAGCTCACCCTCGACCTGGCAGGCGGACGATGAACTGCTGCGCGGGACCCGGCCCGATGACCCCGGCGACGACCTACCAGCGGCCCGGCCTGCCCGCGCTGTCCCGGCGGATCGGCACCTACGGGCGGTTCCGCCAGTCGATGCTGGCCCGGCTCGCGAGCCGGGAAGCGCTGGCCCCGCTCACCACGCGCGATCCGGACGACCCGGCGATCGCGCTGCTGGACTGCTGGGCCGTCGTCGGCGACGTGCTGACCTTCTACCAGGAGCGGATCGCCAACGAGGGCTACCTGCGGACCGCCGTCGAACCCGAATCGCTCGGCCACCTCGGGTCGCTCGTCGGCTACACGCCGCGGCCCGCGCTGGCGGCGACCACCCATCTCGCGTACACGCTGGATCCCGGTGCGCGGACGGTGATCCCGGCCGGTACCGCGGCGAAGAGCGTGCCCGCGCAGAACCAGCTGCCGCAGACGTTCGAGACCACGGCCGAACTCCAGGCCCGCGAGGAGTGGAACGCGCTTCAGCTCGCCATGGCCGAGCCGGTGGACGTCGACTTCTACACCGCGGGGTCCATCCCGCGGATCGGGATCAAGGGCACGACGGCCGCGCTCAAACCGGGGGACCGGTTGCTGCTGCTGTTCGGCACGTTCACCCCGGCGGTGCGGGTGGTCGCGGCCGCGAAGGAGGACTTCCAGGCCGACCGGACGACGGTCACGCTGGTCACCCCGGACGGCTCCCTGGACGAGCTGAACCAGGCGCTCTCCGACCTCGTCGAGGAGATCGGCGACGCGCTGGACGACCAGCCCGCGCCGTCGCCCTGGAGCGACCCCACGGTCATCCTGCTCACCACCGCGAAGTCCGATCTGGAGAAACTCGGCACTCTGCAGGAGGTGACTCCGACCCTGGCCCGGGCCGTCTACGAGCTGAGCACCGAATTGGCGGAACAAGCCGCGCTGGCCCGCGCGCACGCGAGCTGCGCGGTCCAGAACTGGTTCCGCACCTTCGTCAAACCGGTGTCGGACGCGACGGCCGCCTTGCTGAAGCTCTGCGTCGAGGCAAGGCGGGAAAACGACGCGGAACTGCGCTACCTGAACAGCCTCGCGCACGGATTGTTCTGCACGCCACGGGGTTACGGCTTCGACGGCTGCTGCGGATGCTCGTCCGGCACCGACTGCGACCGGGCGGCCGCGTTGGTCGGGCTCACCCCGGTGCTGCCGCGGCTGCGCCGCGAACCGTCCCGGCCGCCGCGCCGGGCGATCGATCTTCCGTCCACAATGGACAAACTGTTCCACGCCAGCTCCGACGTGCACCCGAAGCTGCTCATCGAGGCCGACCGGAGGCTCGGGCCGGATTTGCACCACGCGTGGGCGAACGAGCAGATCGCGCCGCCGCCGGAGCTGTCCGGCGTGCAGGTACTGCGGACCCGGGCCGTCGTCGCGGACCGTCCGGCCGGGGCGTTCGCGGACGCGGCGAACACCACGACGGTGTGGCTGGACGCGGTGTACGACGGCATCGCCAAGGACAGCTGGGTCGTACTGGAATCGGCGACCGGCGCGACGGATTCCGCGAGGGTGACGGCCGTGGAACTGGCGAACGTCGAGGTCACGGTGCCCGATCCGCCGCAGTCCAAGCCGAAGCCGGTCGGGACCAAACAGGTCACCAAGATCACGGTGAACAAGGTCGTCTCGCCGGTGCCCGCGGCGGGCACGGTCGTGTGGGCGCGCGGCGACGCGCTCACCGCGATCGGCGACCCGATCACCGAGGACGTGCACGGCGACGAGATCGAGCTGTCGCGGGTCTACGACGGGCTCCGGCCGGGCCGGTGGCTGGTGGTCTCCGGCGAACGCACCGACGTGCCGCACACCAGCGGGATCCAGGCCGCCGAGCTGACCATGGTGGCCGGCATCCGGCAACGGGTCGAGCCGAGCCGCAAAGGCAGCCACGTCCGTACGTTCCTGTCGCTGGCCACCGAGCTGTCCTACCAGTACCGCCGGGATTCGGTGACCATCTACGGCAACGTCGTGGAGGCTGATCAAGGGGAAACCCGCACCGAGGTGCTCGGCAGCGGCGACCCGGGCGTCGCGGGGCAGACGTTCCAGCTGCGCCAGGTCAACGCGGACAATCCGCTCACCTTCCGGCCGTCCGCCAACCCGTCCGGCGCGGAGAGCACGCTTACCGCGCGCGTCTCCGGGGTGCGCTGGCACGAAACCGACGGGCTGGTCTGGTCCGGGCCGACGGGGCACGACTACGAGGTCTCCGTGGGAGCGGACGGCACCCGCACGCTCCGGTTCGGCGACGGCGTCCACGGCGCGCGCATTCCCGCTGGTACGGAGAATGTGACAGCGGTCTACCGGGTCGGCGCGGGCCACGACGGGAACGTCGCGGCCGGGCAGATCAATCAGGCGACCGTCCGGCCGCCGGGCGTGCGCGCGGTGACCAACCCGCTGCCGTCCGGCGGGGGAGCGGACGGCGACGGACCGGCGGACGTCCGGGCCTCGATCCCGCTGCGGATGCTCGCGCTCGACCGGCTGGTGTCGGTCCGCGACTACGAGGACTTCACCCGTGCCCGGGCCGGAATCGGGAAAGCCAAGGCGGTCAAGCTTTCCGACGGCGGCCGGCGGGTGGTGCACGTGACGGTCGCGGCGACTGGGGACGCGCGGATCGACTCGTCGTCCGGTTCGGTGGTCGCGCTGGAGGCGGCGCTGGCCGGGTTCGGCGATCGCGGAGTCGAGGTGCGGGTCGCGGTGCGGGAACGGGTGCTGCTCGTGCTGCACGCCGGGATCAAGGTGCTGCCGGACTACGCGTGGGAACTCGTGGAACCCGCGGTGCGCGCCGCGTTGCTGGACAAGTTTTCCTTTGCCCGCAGGGAACTCGGCGAACCAGCGTTCCTCAGCGAAGCGTTCGCCGCGATCCAGGCCGTGCCTGGGGTCGATTACGCGGACATCAATGTGTTCGACGGTGTCGGCGGCGACGTCACGCCGATCGAGCTGGCGACGATCGCGGATCGGCTGATCGAGGCGAAGCCGTGCGTCGGAGCGTCGGGCGCGCGGTTTGAAGAAGTCTTCGACACGGCGCGCTACATCAGCGATTTCGGCGAGGACACCTTGACGACGATTGCGCTCCGCAACGGGCTGACGGTGGACGAGCTGGTCGCGCTGAACCCGGGGCTCGAGTCGACGGCGGTGGAACCGGGGCAGCGATTGACGGTATATCGCGGAATCCGGCCCGCCCGGATCGCCGTGTTTCCGGCGGGCGTGCCGGAGGCGCTGACGTTGGTGAGGATCCCATGACTCGCAATCCGGACCGGCTCTACGAGCTGATGCCGTCGGTCTACCAGCGGCGCGACGAGGAGAACGCGGGGCCGCTGAAGGCGTTGCTCGGCGTCATCACCGAGCAGGCCGACCTGATCGGCGCGGACTTGGACGCGCAGTACGCGGACTGGTTCATCGAGACCTGCCAGGACTGGGTCGCGCCCTACCTCGGCGATCTGGTCGGGTACCGGATCCTGCCGGGGGCGGACGAGACGCTCGCGTCGGGATCGGCGGCGGCCCGGCGGCTGCTGTCGGCTCTCGCGCCTCGCCGCGATGTCGCGCACACCGTCGGCAACCGGCGGCGCAAGGGAACCTTGGCGCTGCTGGAACAACTCGCCGCGGACGTCGCGGAGTGGCCGGCGCGCGCGGTCGAATTCCGGCAGCTGCTGGCGGTTTCGCAGGCCGTCCGGCTGCACGGCCGCGACCCGCGAGCCGACCGGCGGCGGCTGACCCGGGGCCAGCTGGCCGACCTGCGCGGGGCCGACGCGCTCGACCGGCTCGACGGGCCGTTCGACGAGCTGGCGCATGCGATCGACGTCCGGCGGATCACCTCGCATCGCGGGACCGGGCGGTTCGGCATTCCGGAAATCGGCCTGTACGTGTGGCGGCTGAAACCGTATTCGATCACGCACGGGCCCGCGTATTGCGAGGACCGGGCGCGGACCCGGTTCACGTTCAGCATTCTGGGCAATGACACTCCGCTGATCGTCTCCCCGGTGCGGGAACCGTCGCCCACCCACATCGCCGACGAGACGAACGTGCCGGCGTTCATCCGGCGGCAGGCCTTCGCCGATCGGCCGGCGGTCTACTATGGACCATGCAAGAGCCTGTGCGTTTACCGCGGCGACGGGAATCCGGTGCCGCTGAGCGACATCGTGCCCGCGGATCTTTCCGGCTGGCGTTACCGGCCCGCGCACGGGAAGGTCGCGCTCGACCCGGTGCTCGGCCGCATCGCGTTCCCGACCCGGCAAGCCCCCGAAACCGGCGTGTGGGTCACGTACCACTACGGGTTTTCCGACGAGATCGGCGCCGGTGAGTATCCGCGTGAAACGGAACCGGCGGAGAACGTGTACCGCGTCGGTCCTGGGCACCACGAATTCGTCATGGACGCTGTCGAGGAATGGCAGCGGGACAAGGAAACCGACCCTTCCGCGCGCGAGGCGGTCATCGAATTCACCGACAGCGGCGCGTATCAGGAACAAATCGAGCTGACCGTCGATCGCGGCGATTGCCTGACGCTGCGGGCAGCGAGCGGCGCGCGTCCGGTGTTGCGGCTGCTGGACTGGAACAGCAACCGTCCGGACGCGTTGCGGATCATCGGGACCGGCCGGGGTGCGGAAGAAGACCCGCTGCCCAAGGTCGTCTTCGACGGCCTGCTGATCACCGGGCGCAGCGTGCAGGTGCACGGTCCGGTCGGGCAGTTCGCGGTGCGGCACTGCACCTTGGTGCCCGGATGGTCGCTCGACGCGCAGTGCTGTCCGGAACACGAGGAGGAGGCGAGCGTCGAACTCGCCGACACGCCCGCGAGTCTGTGTGTGGAACGCAGCATCCTCGGCACGATCCTCGTCTCCGCCGACGAAGTGCACCGCGAACCCAACCAGATCCGGCTCACCGACAGCATTCTCGACGCGGCCGGTCCCGGCCTCGCCGCGCTGTGCGGCCCGGACGACGGCTGTGCGCACGCGGTGGTCAACATCCGCCGGTGCACCGTGTTCGGCTCCGTCTTCGCGCACGGTGCCGGGCTGGTCGAAAACTCCATTATGGACGGTCGGGTGCGGATCGCCCGTCGGCAGGACGGCTGCGTGCGGTTCTGCTGGCTGCCGGAGAGTTCGCGCACGCCGCCGCGGTTCCATTGCGAGCCGGAGCATTCCGGTGATCCGGTGCGCGTCGTCCCCCAGTTCACCTCGGTCCGCTACGGCACCCCTGGCTACGCGCAGCTCGCGCGGTCCGGTCCGGAGGAGATCGCCCGCGGCGCGGAGGACGGTTCGGAAATGGGGGCCTTCCACGACCTGTTCCACCCGCAACGCGAGGACAGTCTCCGGCTGCGGCTCGCCGAGTACACCCCGGCCGGCACGGACGCCGGCATCCTGTTCGCCACCTAGGAGACCGCCATGCAAGCCGACTTCTCGCGCGACACCTTCGACTCGCTGAAGCACTTCTCCGCGGTGCTGGCGCAGCAGGGCCGGGTCCAGCTCGACGCGGACGCGAACGAGCAGGCCGCGATCCTGCTGTACCAGCTGCGGACCACCGTGGCCGACCTGCTCGGCCCGGCCGCCGCGCCCGCCGGCGTGCCCGGGTTCCGGCTGCACCCCGATCTGGACCAGCGGAAGATCACCGACCTGCGGATCTCGGCCGGCCGGCTGTACGTCGACGGGCTGCTGGTCGAGAACGACCGGGCCACGCGCTACTGGAGCCAGCCCGAGGCCTACCTCGACCAGGAGAAGGACACGCTGCCCGAGAACGGGCCGTTCGTGGTGTACCTGCGAGTGTGGGAACGGCTGATCACCGCGCTGCAGGACCCGGCGATCCGCGAGATCGCGCTCGGCGATCCCGGACCGGACACCGCCGCGCGGGCCAAGGTCGTCTGGCAGGTCGCGTGGTGCGCCGGGAAGAACGCGGACGATTTCGCGACCTTCCGCCATTCCCTCAACCCGGAGCCCGGTTTGCTCGCCGCCCAGGCGAAGCATCCCGGCGACACGGACGCCTGCCACCTGCCGCCGGAGGCACGGTTCCGCGGTCAGGAGAACCAGCTGTACCGCGTCGAGGTGCACACCGGCGGCCGCGCGTGGACGGATTCGTTGCCCACCAAGGAATTTGGCAAGACTCCGCACGGCGCGACGTTCAAATGGTCGCGGGAGAACGCGTCCGTGGTGTTCCCGATCGTCTCGGTCTCCGGTGCCACGGTGACGCTCGGCACGCTGGGCCGGGACAGCAAACTGGACCTGGACGTCGGCGACTGGGTCGAACTGCTCGACGACGCCGCCGTCACCCGAGCCGCGGACGACGTCCCCGCGAAGCGCCGCCCCAAACCGGCGCCCGCGCTGCGGAGAGTCGTGGCGATCGACCCGGCCGACCGGCTGGTCACCCTCGACGACGAACTCGACGAACGCTGCGGCCCCGGTTCCGACGCGGACCTGCACCCGTTTCTGCGCCGCTGGGACCACCTGGCCCCGGAAGGCAGCGTGGACGGCGCGGTGCCGCTGGTCGAGAACACGTGGATCGACCTGGAGGACGGCGTCCAGGTGCGCTTCGAAGCCCCGCCCCGGACGTCGGCGGAGGCGGAGGCCGGCCAGCCGGGCACCTACCGGCGCGGCGACTACTGGCAGATCCCGGCCCGCACGGTGACCGGAGACGTCGAATGGCCCCGCGACGACGACGGCCCGCGCCCGGTCCCGCCGCACGGCGTCGAGTACCACTACGCGGTGCTGGGCGTGGTCGGCGAGGACGGCACGGTGACCCTGCCGCCGGACACCTTCGAACCGCTCTTCCGCCCGAGCCCCGCTGTCCCAGACAAGCCGTCGTCCGAGGCGGAGTCCCCGAAGCACTCGACGGAAATCGACTCGCCGCCCGAACCTCCGGCCGATCCGGTGGTGTTCGCGGCGGAGATGTCGACGGCTCACCCGCCGGAGACCGGCTCGAGCAGCCCCTCGGCTTCCACCACGAGCGCGTCGCCGCAGAAACCCGCGCCGTCGAACGGTGCGGCTACCGCGACCTTGGCGCCCCCGGCCGAAGTGACGTTCCCCGCCCCGGAACCGGCCCAACCCCTCGCTGCCGCCGCCAAACCGTCCACATCGGACCCGGCGACCACGCCGGACAACCCGCCCGCCCCTTCCACCGCACCGGAGAAGACCGCCATGACGCACCCCACCGGACAGCTCGGCGACCACCTCACCTCCTGGCTGCGCACCGTCGTCCCCGGCCTGTGGTCGGCGCTCGTCGCGTGGCTCGTCTCGCTCGGCCTGCCCTCGTCGGTCACCGACGCGGTCGCCGGGCTCGGCAACCAGGTGATCGTCCCGCTCGTGCTCGCCGTCGTCTACGCGTTGCTGCGCGGGCTCGAAGCCCAGATGCCGCCGTGGCTGACGCGGATCCTGCTCGGGTCCAACCGGCCGCCGAGCTACGCCGAAACCGGGGCGGACCACCATGCGCTGGGCTGATTATTCGGCGGGAAGGCCGAGCGCGGCCGCACTGAGAGCGGCCGGTTTCGACGGTGTGATCCGCTACGCGGGCCTCGGCCGGTCCTCGAAACGGCTCACCAGCACCGAGTACCGGGAACTCGTCGGCGGCGGGGTCACCGTCGCGCTGGTCATCGAACTGGGCACCGACGACGCGTGGGGCAGCCGCACCGACGACGACTTCGCCCGCGGCGTCTCGTTCGCACAGGCGGGCCTCGCCGACGCACGCGGACTGGGCCTCCCGGAGTCGACGCTGATGGCCTGCGCCGCCGACAAACACGCGCTGGACTTCCAGATCGACGACGTCGTGCGGTTCGCGCGCGGGTTCACCAGCGTGGTCGGCCAGCACCGGGCCGGGTTCTACGGCTTTTCCGAGACGCTGCGCGCGGTCCACGACGCCGGAATCGTGTCGTGGTACTGGCGCTGCGGTTCGCAGCCCACCGCCGCCGAGCGGACCTGGACCCACCTGTGGCAGCGCAACGACGGCAAGACCGAGGTCTCCCGGGTCCCGTGCGACATCAACGAGCAGTACAACCAGCTTCCCGGCGGCAGCGCGCCCGCCCCCGGCCCCGGCAACGACGAGGAGACCATGATGCTGATCCCCGCAGCCCCGAACGGCGACCACTTCTACATCCCGCTCGCCGGCCGCCCGCCGTACCTGTACCTCTTCGCCGGCTTCGGCGACACCATCGAGGTCAAGCAGATGGACTTCGTGCGCGCGAGCAAGTCCGGCAACCAGGGCGATTTCGTGCCCGGCGCCCAGATCCGGAACTTCACGTTCCTCTCCGACCGCCCCGGCCCGCTGGACCTGCGCAGCGCCGCGGCGGCCGGCGCGGTCGGGATTTCGATCTGGTACCAGGCCAAGCATTCGTTCACCGCGTACGTCGGCTGAGCCCTGCTCCGCTCCGTGCCCCAATGCCACATTGGGGTTTTCTCAGCGGCGGGTGCGGCGTAGTCGTCGACGCGCGGGCCACTGGGCCTAGCGTCCGGCGCACGGCCCTCAGCGGTGGCTGACCAGGGTCGGTGCGGCTCTCTTGCCGGGCCGGTGGGCTGCGGGAGTGAGGTTGATTGTCCGTGAAGGGCACCTTCACGGACTCTGATTCCCTCAGGGGGCGGTTGGGCGGCCGGCTCAGCCGGGCAGCTGGGCCCCGTCCGGAAAGTCGGTCGACCGGCTCAGCTCGGCCCATTCCGCGATCTCCTTGTCGACCGCCGCGCGCCCGTTCGCGATCAGCCGCAGCGCGTCCGAGCCGAGGACCAGATGCGCGGGCGGGTTCGGGACGTCGAGGATGTGCAGCACGGCCTCCGCGGCCTTCCGCGGGTCGCCGAGCTGGTTGCCGCTCGCGGCGAGGCGGTGTTCGCGGATCGGGTTCATCACCTGGTCGTAGTCCGGTTCCGAACGTTCGGTGCGGACCATCGACCGGCCAGCCCAGTCGGTGCGGAACGAGCCCGGCGCGATCGCGGTGACGTGCACGCCGAACGGCGCGACCTCCTTGCCGACCGTTTCCAGGATGCCCTCCACGGCGTACTTGCTGCCTTGGTAAAACGACGTGCCCGGCACGGTGATCAGCCCGGCCATCGACGTGACGCCGAGGATGTGCCCGCGCCGCCGTCGCCGCATATGCGGCAGCACGGCCTTCACCGTCGCGACGACGCCGAACACGTTCACCTCGAACTGCGCGCGCAGCTCCGCCATCGTCGACTCTTCGAAGACGCCCTCGTGCCCGTACCCGGCGTTGGCGATGGCGACGTCGATCGGGCCCACCTCGGCCTCGATCTCGTCGACCGTGCGGAACACCGCGTCGTCATCGGTGACATCCAGGATGCGCGCGAGAGATTTCCCCGGCTGAAGCTGCTCGAACGCCTCGGCGTCGGCCTGCTTGCGGACGGTGCCGACGACGGTGTGGCCTGCCCGGAGCGCGGCCTCGGCGAAAGCGCGGCCGAGGCCGGAGCTGGCGCCGGTGATCAGGAAGAGCTTGGTCATGTACCCGACTCTACACCGCGTTGAGAAAAATCTGCACTGCGTCAAAAATAGTCGGCATGTGATAAAACGGGCGGGTGGAAGAGGAGCAGCGCGGCACGAGGAGCCGCCGCCGGAGTGCGCCGACGAAGGGAGACCTGCGCGAACGCGCGATTCTCGACGCGGCGGAGCGGCAGCTGGACACCGCGGGCGCGGACGCGATGACGGTGGCGACGATCGCGCAGGAGGCCGGGATCACCCGGGGCGCGCTCTACTTCTACTTCGGGTCCAAGAACGAGGTGCTCGCCGCGCTGGTCGAGCGCACGGTGACCGCGTTGCGCACCGAGGTCGACGCGGTGGACGACGGCGGGCTTCCCGCGGACGTCGTGCGGAAGGGGATCGAGCGGACCGCCCAGATGTGGCGTGAGCACGGCACGGTGATGCGCACGGCGGTCGAACTGTCGCCGTCGGTTCCGGTGATCGACCAGGCGTGGCGGTCGGCGGTGGTCGCGCTCGCCGACACCATGGGCGGCGTCGCCGAGCGGGCCGGAGTTCCGCCGGAAACCGCGGCGCGGGTCGCCGCCGCGCTGGTCTGGATGACCGAACGCGTCTTCTACCAGGCGTTTCTCGCCGAAAGCTCGCTGGACGAGGCGGCGGCGACGCTGACGCACGTGTGGCTGGCGGCGTTCGGCGTCGCGCGCTGAGGGTTGCGTGACCGGCCGAGGTCGTGCCCGCGCGGACCCCGCCGGGGCGACGTTGGGGCAACTATCGCCCTTCGCGGAACTTCCGCGCAACGCCATTCGGTGCCTCACGTCTTTGGGGGTAGAGATTCGCCAAAAGACACGGGGAGCACACAATGGGATTCACCGCGCTGAAGTCGATGAAGCTGGTCATGGCCGGCGGTGCGGTCGCCGCGACCGCGTTGCTTTCCGCGTGCGGCGGAAACAATGTCGACGGAAATGGTTCCGCGTCGAAGAACATTTCCGACGCGGCCGCGGTCAAGCAGGCCCCGCAGGGCGGTTCGGCAGGCACCGCAGCCACGTCGAATGGTGACGTCAACTGCAGTGAACACGGCGGACAGGTCGGCCCGCAAATGGACCTGATCGCGGTGCAAAGCGCGAACGGAAGCATTCCGGGCTGCACCGAAGCATTCAATGTCATGACGAAGTACTACGAATTGGCGCCGACCCAGGGCGAAGGCCCCGGAAAGCGTGTGCTCGGCATTGACGGGCACTGGGACTGCGCATTGGGCGCGGAAGAGGAATTCACCCAGGGGGTCGTGAACTGCGGCAAGGACGGCGGCACCGAGTTCATGATCAAGACCGCGCCGACCGCGGGCAAGGGCCAGCAGCCGAGCGCCCCGACGCGCCGCTTCCCGAACACGACGCAGACCGTGCAGTTCACCGGCTTCGACCACTCCGTCGCCATGGCCCAGTTCCAGCTGATCACCTGGCAGCCGGGCGGCGCGGACAACGGCCACTTCGTGCCGGCCGACCCCAAGACCTACCGCCTGCCGGTGAGCCAGGCCGCCAAGGTGTTCGGCGCGGCCGAGCTGTGCCCGGGCGACGAGGTCGCCCTCGACCCGCAGGGCCGCGGCACGAACCCGTGCACGGAGCAGGCGCTGATGGAGAAGCTGAACAGCTCGAGCCCGCTGCACGCCGAGATCCACGTCGACAAGAACGACAACATCGACGTCGTCAAGGAGATCTACCGCCCCTGAGCGGAAGCTGGAACCGGCGGCCGGGTGACCCACCCCGGCCGTCGGTTCGCGTTATGCGTCGAGCTTCCGCAGTCCAGCGTCGTAACTGCGCAACGCGGCACCCACCGCCGCGGCGACGGTGATCTCGTAGACCTCGTCTTCCCGGTATTTCGTTGCCAGCTCAGCGAAATCGGCATCCGTGAGCCGGTACGACGCGTCACGCACCTTCGCCGCGAACGGCTGCAACGGCGCGGGCAGACCGTCCCCGCTCGCCGCCGCCCCGCGAAGCGCCGGATCGGTCACCGCGGGCGCGGTGAACACGGAATACCGCATGTTTTCCACCGGATCCTCGTGCGGGCCCGCCGGACCGTCGGCGAGCAGAAAACCGGGGAACCGGTACCCGAACCGGTGCAGCGCCCTGGTTCCGCTCTCCAGCTGTCCGCCGCGGAGCACGAAGCCGAACGCGTTCGCGAGCCGGTTCACGACGTTCCACACCAGGTTCACCCGCAGCGCCTCGCGAATCGCCGACGGCGGAAGATCCGGCAGCACGATCTGGTCCGGGTGCAGCGTGACGGTCTCCAGGAACGCTCGGATAGTGCGCACTTCGGGACGCACCGACTCGGCCCGGGCCGGATCGATCTCGCCGTTCCCGGCGATCCGGGTCAGCTCCGCGTGCGAGTCGACGCAGAACGGGCACTCGTGCAGTAACGCCGTTGACATGGCGAGGAATTCGCGTTCCCCGGCCGTCCAGTACGACGGCCCGCGCATCGCCGGAACGGTGAGGTCCAGCAGCGGCCGGGTGAGGAAACCGGGCCGGTACAGCAGCATCTTCACGATGTCCGGCGATTGTTTCGACGTGATCGACAGGAACAGCTTGGCCCGCAGGCGATGTCCGTTGTCGAGAATGGACAGTCTCATGAGGACTCCAAAGTGGCCAGGCGGCCCGCGAGGAACCGCCGGTCGGCCGGGTTGACAGCGAGTTCGTGCGCCCGCCGGTACGCGGCGATCGCGTCCGCGGGACAGCCGAGGCGGCGCAGCAGATCCGCGCGCGCGGCGTGCAGCAGGTGGTACCGGTCAAGACCTTCGATCCCGTCGATGAGCGCTAAGCCTTCCGCCGGGCCCTCGGCCATCGCGACCGCGACAGCGTGGTTCAACGCGATCACCGGCGACGGAGTCAGTTCGTGCAACCGCTGATACAGCCCGGCGATCGCCGCCCAGTCGGTGTGGGCCTGCACGTGCTGGACCGCGATCGCGGCTTGCAGCTGATACGGCCCGGGCGCGCCGAACCGCAGCGCCCGGTCCAGCAACCCGACTGCTTCGGCGATTTCCGTGTGGTCCCAACGACTTCGGTCCTGGTCTTCGAGCAACACGACGTCGCCGCCCGGCGTGTACCGGGCGGCAGTGCGCGAATCGTGCACGAGCAGCAGGGCAAGCAGGCCGATCGCCTCGGGTTCGTCCGGCATCAGGGTCGCCACGAGCTTCGCCAGCCGGATCGCTTCCTGCTGCAGCTCCCGATGCTCCGGCGAGGTGTAGCCTTGAGTGAAGATCAAGTACAGCACCGCCAGCACCCCGGACAGCCGCTCGGAAAGCAGATGATCGGCCGGCACGGCGAGACTGATCCCGGCGTCGCGGATCTTGCGTTTGGCCCGCACCAGCCGCTGCGCCAGGGTCGCCTCGCTGACCAGGAACGTCCGCGCGATCTGCCCCGCGGTCAGCCCGGCCACCGCCTGCAGCGTCAACGCCACGCGCGCCTCCTCGGCGAGCGCGGGATGGCAGCAGGTGAAGACGAGGCTGAGCCGTTCGTCGCCGATCGCGAGCAGGCGTTCCTCGGAGGGCTCCGCGCTCGTAGCGGGTTGCTCGAGCTGGGCGAGCTTCTCCTGCCCGCGCCGGGCGCGCCGGAGCCGGTCGATCGCGCTGTTGCGGGCGGCGGTCAGCAGCCACGCCACGGGGTCGTCCGGCGGCTCGTCGCCCCAGGTGCGCAGGGCGAGCGCGCACGCGTCCTGCAGCGCGTCCTCGGCGAGTTCGAAATCGCCGAGGACGCGGACCAGCGCCGCGAGCATCCGGGCCCGGTGCGCGCGGTAGGTCTCCCGCAGCAGCGAGGTCATGCCTGGTGCGCGAGCCCCGGCACCCCGGCGACCGGGCGCACCTCGACGGTGCCGACCGCGGCCATCGGGCACAGCGCGGCGAGTTCGAGCGCCTCGTCGAGATCGCGGCAGTCGAGGACGTACACGCCGCCGAGATGCTCGTGGGTCTCCAGGAACGGCCCGTCGGTGATCAGCGTCTTCCCCTCGCGGACGCTGACGGTGGTCGCGGTGTGCTCGCCCCGCAGCGGATGAGCGGCCACGAACACCCCGCGCCGGCGGCATTCGTCCGCGAAGGCGTTCACCCTGGCCAGCGCGTCGGGGAAGGCCAGGTCGTCGGGTTCCGGGCGGTCGCAGTTGTAGATCACCAGCAGGTACAGCATGTGTCCTCCGAGTGCCGTTCGGGCATTGTCGTAGTGGAAGACGAACGCGTCGACCGTAACTCGACAACCCGGGCCGGGCTTCCCGGAAAACCGAGAAACGGCGGGCCCGGGGGAGCCCGCCGTTCTCGTTAGGAGGGGATCAGCCCTTCTGCCACAACGCTGGAGCGTTCGGCGGTTCCCAGCCCTGCTGGGCAGTGTGGCCTTGCAGGCACACATAGCTGACCCCGTTGAACGTGACGCGCGTGCCGGCGGTGTAGGCCTTGCCCACCGCCCAGGACCCGCCCGGTTGGGTGGTCGGCGACGTCGGCTGGGTGGTCGGCCCGGTCGTCGGCGTCTGCCGGACGTTCAGCACGAAGTCGAACGCGGCCTCCTTCGCGTTGTTCGGGACGTCGCGGACCGTCATGAGCAGCCGCGGGTCGAAAATCGTGTCGGTGTTGTTGCGCGGTTCGCCCGGGAAGTACAGCTGGGTCGTCAGGATCCGCTGGCCCGGAGCCTGCACCTTGACGTGGATGTGCCGCGTCCGGCCGGGGTAGAGCCCGGGCACGATCGTGGTCAGCTTGAACTCGCCGAGGTCGTTCGTGTACTGGTGGCCGCGGAAGTCGTAGCCGACGTTGTCGTACGCGCCGTTGTCGTCCGCCTGCCAGAAGTCCAGCAGCGCGCGGGCGATCGGCTGGCAGGCCAGCCCGAAGACGTACCCGCTCACGGTCAGCCGCGTGCCCGGGGTGTTCCCGTCCACGAGCACGCTGCGCTCGGGCGAACCCGGCGTGAAGTACGGGCCCTCGGTCTGGTCGATCGTCGGTTCGTCGCCGTCGTGGCAGTACGGGGTCGGCTCGACCCGCTGCCCGCCCGCGAAACTCGTGCGGGCGAGCGCGGGGCCGCCGACGAGGGCGACCGGAGCCGCGACTCCGGCGGCCAGTGCGGCCTTCAGCACTGTCTTGCGGCTGAACTTTCTTTCTTCGTCCATGCCTGCTCCTCGGTGGGGGCTCGGGATTCCCCTCGACGTTAGGAGAAGTGATCAGCCCGCAGCGATGGACGGAGTCATGCAGTCGTGGTGAATCTTCGGGGCGGCGTCGCCGGTGCGGCGGAATCCGCCGGGGCTCAGCCCGGTTTCGCGCCGAAAGAACCGACAAAAGTAGGCTGGATCGGCGAATCCGACGCGGCTGGCCACCTGCCGCACGGACAGGTTCGTCCGCAGCAGGAACCGTTTCGCCTCCTGGGTTCGCGCTTCGCGCACCAATTCCGCCGCGGTACGCCCGGTTGCCGCCTTGACCGCCTCGGTGAGGTAGCCCGGAGTGACGCCGAGCCGTTCGGCGTGCGCGCGCACCGACCACAGTCCCAGTTCGGATTTTTCGGCCTGTTGCGCGAATTCCGCCGCCACCGCGCGGGCACGGGCGGGCGGCGGGGCCTGCGGGATGCCGGGAAGCCGTCCGGCGCGCACGATGAGCACGTGCAAAAGCGCGCGCAGCACCGATTCGCCGTCCTCGCCGCCGCGCCGGAATTCCTCCTCGAGTTCGGCGATCAGCCGCGCGGTCCGGTCGTGCGCGGGCCCGTCGAGGCGCAGCCACGGCCGTTCGCGCAGCCGCCGCAGGGTTTCCCGGTCCGACGGGTGGTCGAACAGGAAATCGTCGGTGAACAGCACGACCGATCCGGTGAGCGCGCTCGCCTCCCAGTGGTGCACCTGGCCGGGGGTGACCACGCCGAGGTGCGGCGGGCTCAGTTCCCAGCGCGTCAGGTCGACGACGTGCGCGCCGGTTCCGCCGGTGACGAGCACGATTTCGTAGAAGGTGTGCCGATGCGGGAATTCCGCCCGCGACAACGGCCCCACCGCGTCGAAGGAGCCGACCGCGAACGGCACCGCGTCTGGCGCGGGAACCTCCAGCCGATGCAGCGGAAGTTCCCCGGTCTTGACCGGTCGGGAGCACATTCCCGGGGGCACCGTCGTCCCTCGCATCAGTTCCGTCCCTTTCGCCGGGTTCGGAACGAAAAGTCTAGACCAATTTCGCGCCGGATACCTCCGACGGAAGTATCAGTAACTCGGCGGAGTGACGCTCACGAGGAACCGGGCGACGGTCCGGCCGTCGTTGCGGAAGCGGTGCGGGATCGCCGAATCGAAGTGGCAGCTGTCGCCGGTTTTGAGCACGTGCGTCTGCTCGCCGACCTGCACGGTCAGCCGTCCGGCGATGACCACCACGCATTCCTCGGACGGATGCGAGCGCGGTTCGTCGGACGAGGCGCCGCCGGGTTCGAGCACGCCTTCGAGCACCTCGAGCTTCGCGCCGCCCGGCGAGGCGCGGGTGTAGGTGATCGCGTGGTGCGGCGAGGAGATCCGGTACCGGTCGTCGTGCCGGATCACCGCGACGGTCTCCTCCTCCGGCTCCTGGAACAGGCTGAACAGCGGGATGTCCAGCACCTCGGCGATGCGCCGCATGGTTTCCAGGCTGGGGTCGGTGACGCCCCGTTCGACCTGGCTGATCAACCCGGTCGACACTCCCGCCTGGTCGGCGAGCTGGCGCACGGTCAGCCCGCGCAGGGTGCGGAACTCGCGGATCCTCGTCACGGTCACCCGATCATTATCATCGAACGGCGCTCCGGCGCAGGTCACCGGCCTCAGCGGGTCCCGCTGGGCGGTCCCCGGTCCCGATCTCCACCGCCGCTTTCGAGGGCGGCCGGGTCACCAGGCTGACCGCCACCGTCACGATCAGGTTGACGACGAGCGCGGGCAGCCCGACCACGGTCCCGGGCGGCATGGTGTGCGCGGCGAGCGAGCCGAGCGCGGGCACGCCGACGATCAGCCCGCCGCACAGCGCGCCGGCCGCGAGTCCTGGCGCGGTGACCCGCCGCCACAGCATCGAAAGGAACAGCGCGGGGGCCAGCTGTCCGACGGCGCTGTACACGTTCGTCATGATGCTCAGCAGTTTTTCGTTGCTGTGCGCGACAAGAAGTACGGAAAGCGCAGTGAAAACGAGAACGCCCACGCGCATCGCGGTCAACGACGAGGCCCATTTCTTCGACCGCGCGCCAAGGACATTGCGGGTGAACAGACTGCTGGCGGCGAGCACGAGCACCGCGGTCGGCACGAGCGCGACGAGAATGCCCGCGCCGCCGAGCAGACCGATGACCCACTCCGGATATTTCTCGCGGACGAAAATCAGCAGCGAAGCGTTGGCCTGCTTGTCGGTCAGCTTCGGCAGCGCGAGCACCGCGGCCAGCGCGATCATCACGATCAGGACGTAGAACAGCGAATACAGCGGCTGGATCACCTGATTGCGGCGGATCGTCGCGACGTCCTTCGCGCTGTAGGACACCTGGAACATGTGCGGCAGCGCGAACGAGCCCAGCGGAGTGAGCAGCAGGAAGCTCATCCACCACCAGGTGTTCGTGGCGGTGGAACCGTGCAGCCCGGGCAGCGTCGCACCGCTCGGATGCGCCTGTTTCATCGCGTCGAAAACGCCGAGCGGACCGCTGACCCCGGCCGCGTCCGCCGCGCCGATCGCGACCACGAGCAGGATCGCGATCAGCAGCACGTCCTTGACGATCGCGGTGAACGCCGCGCTGCGCATCCCGCCGACCAGCACGAATCCCGCGACCAGCACCCCGCCGGCGACGACGTAGGCCAGCGACGGGACCTCGCTGCCGAACAGGCTCGCCAGGATCAGGCTCAGCCCGGTCAGCTGGACCTGGGCGTAGAGCAGCAGCGCGACGATGCCGAACACGGCGACCAGCCCGCCGAACCAGCGGGCCTCGAACCGGGTGGTGAAGTAGTCGGCCATGGTGACCAGGCCGTGCTGCTTGCCCGCGCGCCAGATTTTCGGCACCACCCAATAGCCGACCGCGGCGGTCAGCACGACCGTGCCGAGGACGTAGAACCCGGGCGCGCCGTTGCTGAACACCCCTTGCGAGGCGCCCAGGAGCGCGAACGTGGTGAAGGTTTCGCCGACCAGCAGGAACCAGAACAGCCAGGTGCCGAACCGGCGTCCGCCGACCGACCATTCCTGCAGGTTCATCGTCCGCCCGCGCGCGGCGGCGACGGTGCCCCCGACGATCGAGCCCACCGCGATCAGCAGAGCGAGTGCCAGTGCCATCGCGTCACACCCGGTCCAGGTCGCCGCGGCGCCGGTCGATCGCGTAGACCAGCCCGATCGCGCCCGATCCGACCAGTACGCCCGCGGTCATCCACACGAGCAGGAACGGGACCGAGCCGAAGACGTACTCGATCCGGTTGACCAGCGGAATCGCCGCGACGCACCACGCGAAGGGGACCGCGAGCAGAAGCCAGTGCCAGCGGCGTTTTACCGGTCGGGTCATGATCGCTCCTCAGCTACCCACGTCGCGGTGTTCAGCCTGGATGAATGCGCATCAGTGTGAGCGATCCATTGTGTTGAGTCAATGACGACAATCGAGCAGGCGCAAGAGAGGCTTGCGCAGTGAGGGTGCTGGCTGTTCACTGTGGCTGACGGCAGCTCTCGCGGAGGTGACTCGTGGATCCCGACCGGTTCCGTGCCCAGTTCCCCAGTCTGGCCGACACCACGCATCTGGCTTCGTGCAGCCAGGGCGCGGTTTCCACGCAGGTCACCGCGGCTTTAGGGGAGCTGGCGTATTCGCTGCGCGACCAGGGCGCGCCGTGGGGTCCGTGGATGGCCGAAGTCGAGCGGTTGCGGGTGGCCGCGGCGGGTTTCCTCCACGCACAGCCGGACGAAATCGCTTTGGTTCCCTCCGCGTCGCACGCCGCGTTCCAGGCGGTCAACGCGGTCGATTTCGACGACGGCGGCGTGATTGTGTCGATGGAGTCGGAATTTCCCAGTGTCGGGCAGGTTCTGCACGCACAACGTCCGATACGGTGGGTCCGCCAGGACGCCATGCGGTCGCTCGGCGTGATCGAGGCGTACCGGGCCCAAATCGATGAGTCGACACGGCTGGTCTCGATCCCGTTTGCCTTGTACACCAACGGTTCCCTGCAACCGGTGAACGAGATCGCCAAACACGCCCGAGCAGTCGGTGCCCGAGTGCTGGTCGATGCTTACCAAGCCGTCGGCGTCGTCCCCGTCGATGTCACGCGGCTCGACTGCGACTACCTGATCACCGGAACCCTCAAGTATTTGCTGGGCCTGCCCGGCATCGCGGTGCTATTCGCCCGCTCCGGCGTCGCAGACCACCAGCCGCCGCGGATGACCGGCTGGTTCGGCCGTGTCGACCCGTTCGACTTCTGACCCCGCGCTCCTCGACGTCCCGGCCAACGCCCGGCGCTTCGAATCCGGCACCCCCGGAATCCCCGCCGCCTACGCGGCCCGCGCGGGCATCGAGGTGCTCAGCCAACTCGACCCCGCGGCCGCCTGGGCACACGTCGAACGCCTGGTCGCGTCAACGACCGAACGACTGACCGACTCCGGCGAGACCCTGCACGGACCCGCCCCGGACGCTCGCCCTGGTCCGCAAGTCGCGCTGGTCGACGCCGATCCCGTTGCCCTGGCGGACTTCCTGGCCGCCCGCCGGATCGTCACCGCCCCGCGCGGAGCGAACCTCCGGATCTCCTTCCACTGCTACAACACCACGGACGACATCGATCGCCTTTGCACGGCGATCGCGGACTACCGGAGGCAGGCATGACCGTTCTCGCCGCCGCGCGCTTGCTGACGGACGCGTCCGCGCCGCTGATCCACGACGCCGCCGTAGCCGTCTCGGACGGCACGATCACCTATGCCGGACCACGGAGTTCGGCCCCGGACGGCGACGTGACCGATCTCGGCGACGTCACCCTGATGCCCGGGCTGATCGACTGTCACGTGCACCTCTGCCAGGACCCGGGTTCCGGCGAGGTCACCCTGGAAATGTCCGCCGACCACGACGCCCTGACCCGTCGGATGACCGCCAACGCGCGACGCCTGCTGGACGCCGGCGTCACCACCGCCCGCGACCTCGGCGCCCCCGGCACGCTCGGCACCCGGGTGCGGGATTTGCTCGCCGCCACCCCGGAAGCCACCCCGCGCATACTCGCCGCGAACGCGCCGATCACCGTCACCGGCGGCCACGCCGCGTCCATGGGCGGCATCGCGGACGGCATCCACGGAGTCCGCGCGATGGTCAAACAACACGCCGAGGACGGCGTCGACCTGATCAAAGTCATGACCACCGGCGGCTTCATGACCCCTGGCAGCCATCCGGCCGAAGCGCGCTACACCGTGGACGAACTGACCGCTTTGGTGTCGGAGGCACACGCCCGCGCCTTGCCGGTCACCACGCACGCGTTAGGCGTCGAAGGCATCGAACGAGCCGTGCTCGCCGGTGTCGACTGCATCGAACATTGCGGCTGGGTCACCCGCACTGGCACCGAATTCGACCGGCGCATCGCCGAGATGATCGTCGCACGCGGAATCGCCGTCAGCCCGACCATGAATACCGCCTGCACCGCCGCGGATTACATGTGCCCCTGGGACGAACGCGACGCCGTGATCGGCAACCTCCGGGCACTCATTTCCTTAGGCACCACCATAGTCGCCGGAACGGATGCCGGAATCCCGCTAGTCCACTTCGAACGCTACGCCGACTGCCTCGACACCTTCGCCGAAGCCGGGATGACACCGCGGCAGGCCATCGCCAGCGCCACCTCCGTCGCCGCCCGAGTGTGCGGTTTGACAGCTTCGGGCCGTCTGGCCCCCGGCTTCCGCGCCGACGTCATCGCGGTGGACGGGGACCCCACGGAGTCGCTCGCGGTCCTGCATCACCCGCGTTTCGTCATGGCGAACGGCCTCCGCCACGAAATCCGCAGTACCGACCTGGGCACGGGAGACTCCGCCGCCCGGGACCGGATCCGCCGAAACCTCGAACAGGGCGCTGGCCGATGACAGACTGAGGGTCCGTTTCCGCGAGGGGGATCCGATGCTTTTCGACTGGACGCCACAGGCGGTCGTCTTCGACTGCGACGGCCTGCTGATGGACACCGAGCCCTGCTGGTCCGTCGCCGAAACCGAACTGTTCGCCCGCCGCGGCCTCCCGTTCGGACCGGAGCAGAAGGCCCTGGTCATCGGCAAATCGCTCGCCGCGGCCGCCGACACCATGGCCGAGGTGTTCGGAGAACCGGGAACCGGCCCCGCGATCGCCGCCGAACTGCTGTCGATGGTGACCGAAGCGGTGTCCACGAAGGCCGAAGCGATGCCCGGCGCCCGCGAACTGGTCGAACTGGCCGCCGCCGCGGTGCCGGTCGCAGTCGCCAGCAACTCGCCGCGCGCACTCCTGGAAGCCGCGCTGGCCCGAGGCGGCTTCGAGTTCCCGATCAGCGTGGCCGCCGACGAGGTCGCGGCGCCGAAGCCCGCTCCGGAGATCTATCTGACGTCCTGCGCCCGGCTAGGCGTCGCCCCGGAGTCGGCGCTCGCGTTCGAGGACTCGATGACCGGCCTGTGCTCCGCCCGCGCCGCCGGAGTGCGCGCGGTCGGCGTCCCGACGCTGGCCGGTGAATTCCCGGCAGATGTCGTGGTCTCGTCCTTGCGGGACCCGGAACTCCTGTCCTGGGTCCGGCGGTGGCGGTGACCACGTGCCACCCGCGCGGCGCCCGCGTGAAGACCCGCCGGTCTCGTGATTGACTGGCTGGCATGGCCTTGCTCCCGCATCCGTGTGCCCGGGGTCCGCGGTGACCTCCGAGCCGGCTGCGGCGACCCGTCCGCGCAACCGCAAGCAGCTCATCGTCGAGGCGGCGGGCCGGGCGTTCAGCGAACGCGGCTACCACGCGGCGTCCATGGAGGAGATCGCCGCCGCCGTCGGGATCACCGCGGCGGCGCTGTACCGGCATTTCCCCAACAAGTACGCCCTCTTCACCGAATGCGCCAACGTCATGGCGGACCGCCTGGTCGCCGCGCTCGACGAGGTGCCGCCGGACGCGTCCGCCGCGGACGTTCTCGGCCCGCTGGCCCGGGTGACGGTCGCCCACCGCGCGTCCGGCGGCCTGTACCGCTGGGAGGCGCGCTACCTCGACCGAGCGGACCGCCGCGTGCTCAGCGCGAAATTCGCCCACGTCGTCGCGCGGGTCACCGAAGCGGTGCCGCCGTCGCCGGACGCGGACCTCCGTGCCGTCGCCGCGCTCGGCGCGATCGGCTCCATCACCATGCACCGCACCTCGATCGCCCACCATCGCGCCGAAGCCCTGCTGACCGAATCCGCCCTGCGCCTCGCCACCGCGACCGCCTCGGCCGCTGTGCCCGCGGTCGAACTCCCCGCCCAGCCCGTTCCCCGGACCCGCCGCGCGCAAATCCTCGCCGCCGCCGTCCCGCTGTTCGAACGAGACGGATTCGCCACCGTCACGAACGCCCGGATCGCCGAAGCGGTCGGTCTGGTGCCGTCCGCGCTCTACCGGCATTTCCCCAACAAAGCCGAAATCCTCGCGGCGGCCTGTCTGCAAGCCGCCGGGCTCCTGTCGCAAGCGGTAGACCGAAACCTCCACGGCACCACCGGCGCGGAAGCCTTGCCCGTGCTGGCCGCGACCTACGTGGCCTACAGCTTCGAGCACACCGCCCTGACCAACGTCGCCGCCGCCGAACTGGGCGGGCTTCCGGCCGCGTTGCAACGTCCGCTGATCCTTGCCCAGCGCGAGCACATCGCCGTGTGGGAACAGCAACTTCGCCTGGCCCGCCCGGACCTCGACCCGCACCAAGCCCGCGTGCTGGTCCACGCGGGCTTCGGCACGGTCGTCGAAACCGGACGGCGGCTGCGGTGGCAGGACACCCCCGAGCACCGCGCCGCCGTCACCGCTTTGCTGCTGAACGCGCTGGGAAGCTAGCTAGTCCAGCGTGATGGCGATCTTGCCGCGCGGACGCCTGCGGTCCCCGATGCCTTCCAGCAGTGCGTGCGCGTGCGCGATGTCGGCTAGTGGCAGCACCTCGCCGATGACCGGCCGGAGCTTGCCCTGGTCGACCAGCCGCCCGAGAGACGCGAGTTTGTCCCGGCCGGGGCTGACGAACACGAAGTGGTAAGTCGCGTTGACCCCCCACGCCGCGAGCAGGTTCTGCGGTTCCGGAATGTCCACAATGGATACCACCCGGCCTCGGCCGGCGAGGACCTGCGGGCTGCGCGAGAGAGTGTCCCCGCCGACGGTGTCCAGCACGACGTCCACTCCGCCCAGCGCGCGGACCTTCGGCACGTAGTCGCCGTCCGAGAAGTCGATCGCGACGTCGGCGCCCAGGCCGGTGACGAACTCGTGGTCCCGCGCCCGCGCGGTGGTCACCACCTCGGCCCCCAGCGCGCTGGCGAGCTGGACGGCGATCGAGCCGACTCCGCCCACGCCGCCGTGCACCAGCACCCGTTCCCCGGCCCGGACCCCGGCGCGTTCGACCAGCGCCTCCCACGCCGTCACGCCCACGAGCGCGAGCCCGGCGGCCTCGACGTGCGACAACCGGGCCGGTTTCGGGGCGACTAGCGCCTGGTCGACCACGTGGAACTCGGCGTAGGTGCCCGGCCCGGCGAACACCGGCGCCAGGTACCAGACCTCGTCGCCCGGCTGGAAGTCGTCCGCCCCGGGCCCGGTCTCGACCACCGTGCCGGCCACGTCGTTGCCGATCACCGCGGGCAGCGCCACCTGGTCGCGGTAGTCGCCGCGCCGGGTCTGCAGGTCGAGCGGATTCACGGACGTGGCTCGCACGCGCACCAGCACCTGGCCGGGTCCGGGGACGGGTCTGGGCAGTTCCCGGGCGGCGAACGCGGTGTCCGCGCCGCCGAAGCGGACGAGTTCCGCCACACGCATCGAAGTCGGCATGCGGCGACTATAGATCGATATATCGGGAATCGTCAATATGAGGTGCTGGGTTAGGATCGCCCCGTGTTCTCGGAGGAGGAGCTGCTGGCGGTGTTCCGGGCCCTGTCGAACCCGACCCGCAGGCAGATGCTGGTGTGGCTCAAGGATCCGATGAGCTTCCCCGGCCAGGAGCCCGAGGACGTCGAGATCGGCGTCTGCGTGACCGACATCCAGCAGCGCGCCGGACTCGGGCAGTCGACCACCTCGCAGTACCTCGCGACGCTGCGGCAGGCCGGGCTGGTCGTCGCCACCCGGCGGGGCAAGTGGACCTACTACCGCCGCGACGAGGCGAACATCGCCCGCCTCCTGGAAACCCTGCGCGACGTGTTCTAGCGCGCCTCCGGGAACGCG
This sequence comes from Amycolatopsis sp. WGS_07, assembly GCF_045278895.1. Taxonomy (NCBI): domain Bacteria; kingdom Bacillati; phylum Actinomycetota; class Actinomycetes; order Pseudonocardiales; family Pseudonocardiaceae; genus Amycolatopsis; species Amycolatopsis sp. WGS_07. The sequence goes on from NZ_CP136053.1 coordinate 4,180,021, forward strand.
ATCCCGTTCCCGGAGGCAGGTTTGCTAAGCGCCCGGCCGGTTCGCGGTGGGGAGCGTGATCGGCGTCTGCGTCGGCGAGGTCCCGTTGTTCAGGTACAGCATCGAAATGCCGCGCACGAACTGATCGAAGAGGTAGAAACTGCCCGGCATGATCTTGGTCGCGCCCTCGCGGAATGCGACGTACGCAGGCCATTCAAGGCGAACCAGCGCCGCCTGCGCGTAATCGCGGGGGAGCCCGAGCCAATCGCCCATCTGATCATTGAGCAAATACCGCGTCAGTTCGTTGACGAACCCGGAATCGAGTCCCAGCGTCGGCTTCTCGATATATCCGAGCAACGTATTCGCCAGGCTGACCCCTTCGTCAGTCGGCCCGAGCACCGGCCACAGCATTTGCTGCGCCTGAGCTTCCGCGTCGGCCCAGGTCCGCGGAATGAACTGCTCCTGCACCCCGAGCAGATACAGCGCGACCTGCCAGGCGTGCAAATCCGCGTCCTGCTCCGCCGTCGACAGCGCGATGTGCCACTTGAGCATGTTGCTGCGCGCGAACGTCGCCACCGAATGGAACGTCCGCAGGATGTCCCCGTTGCTGATCGGCTTCGGCTGATCCGCGCCGTCCTGGTATTTCGCCGACGTCGGCAGCAAATTCCGCACCACGGCGTGCACCAGCCGTGTCTTGTTCGCGGTGACGACGAAATGCCCGTCCGGTGCCCAAGCCTTCGAGTTGTGCAGGTCGTAGCCGAAGGTGAACGTCTTGGCCGCGCGCTGCTTCATGTCCGCGCCGCCGGCCGACCAGTAAACCGCCCGCGCCTCACGCGGAATGACGGTGCTCATGATCCCGCTGCCGAGCGTCTCGGAGACGAACAGATAACTGCTCAACCGGGTGTAAAGCTTCTCCGACGCGGCAAGCTTGGCCGGATCCGCCCACGACGGCAGTTTGTTGACCTGCCGCAGATACGCGACCAGATAGTCCGGCATGCCGGCGGGCAGCGGCGCGTTGTTGTCGATCCAGCCCTGCCAGGCCGTGTTGACCGCGGGCATTTTGCCTTCGGCCAGCAACGCCTTGGCGACCGCGTCCGCCGTGTCGTCCCAGACCTGGAACGGATCGGCCCCCGTGCCGCTCCCGGCGACGGATCCCTTGCCCGACCACGCCCACGCGGTGCCCGTCGTCCCGGCCATCCCCGCGATGCCCAACGCCGCGCCGAGGGTCAGCACCTTCCTTCTGCTGAGATTCTCCATGTACTTGTCTGCCTCTCTGGTAGGCGTCGTTGCCATCCCATCACCGGCCAGGGGCTGCTCGCCGCCCCCTGTCGACAGTCTCGGAAGAAGTGATTTCTCATTAACATAACGGCGCCGGTCGGCTGGTGGCAAGAGGTGTGCCCGCTCCGGATCAGCCCGCGTCGCCGTCCTTTGCCCCTGCCGAACTCCGGGTCAAGCGCAACAGGCCTCGCCGGATCCATCCGCCGGTGCGTCCGCCTTGACGGTGTAGACCTCCCAGGCCTCCTGGCCGGGCCCGTGCACCCACACCTTGTCCTGCACGGCGTAGCAGCAGGTGGTGTTGTCCTCGGTCAGGGTCTCCAGGCCTTCTCCGGTCAGCCGCTGGCTGGCCTCACTGACTTCTGCCGGTCGACTCGACCTCGACTCCGAGGTGGTCCAGGACCGTGTCCTGACCGGGTTCGCCTTCCAGAAGCACGAGCTTGAGCGCGGGCTCCGCGATGGCGAAGTTGGCGTAACCGGGCCGGAGCTTGGCGGGCTCGGCGCCGAACAGCTTCGAGTAGAAGGCGATCGAACCAGCCAGGTCTCCCACCCGAAGGGCGAGCTGAACGCGGGACATCTGGTCCTCCTTGAATAGATGACTGTCTAAGCAGCATTGCCGTCTAGATAGAAGCCTGTCAAGATAGACAGATGTCGAAGCAACTCCTGTACGCGGTGATCAGCGCGTGCTGTTCCCCGCTGGCGCGTGACCCGCTGACGGCGGACGATGCCGCGGAGCTGGCGAAGCTGTTCAAAGCTCTGTCCGACCCGGTGCGGCTGCGGTTGCTGTCGCTGATCGCGTCCCACGCCGGGGGAGAAGCCTGCGTGTGCGACCTGACCGGCGCCTTCGACCTGACCGGGCCGACGATCTCCCATCACCTGAAGGTGCTGCGCGAATCCGGCTTGATCACCGGGGAACGGCGCGGCACCTGGGTCTACTACCGCGTCCACTCCGCGATGCTCGCCCGGCTCTCGGCCGTGCTCGTCCCGGGCGACGCATGACCGGGACGCAAGCCGGGGTGGTCGGCAAGCTGTCCACTTTGGATCGATACCTGCCGGTGTGGATCGCCGTAGCGATGGTCCTCGGGCTACTGGCCGGACGGTGGATCCCCGGCCTCGGCGGGGTGCTGAACGCGGTCTCGGTCGACGGGATCTCGCTGCCGATCGCGCTCGGGCTGCTCGTGATGATGTACCCGGTGCTGGCGAAAGTCCGCTACGACCGGCTCGGCGCCGTGACGGCCGACCGGCGGCTGCTGTGGCCGTCGCTGGTGCTGAACTGGCTGATCGGCCCGGCGCTGATGTTCGCGCTCGCCTGGCTCCTGCTGCCCGACCTGCCGGAGTACCGGACCGGGCTGATCATCGTCGGCCTCGCCCGCTGCATCGCGATGGTGATCATCTGGAACGACCTGGCCTGTGGTGACCGCGAAGCCGCCGCCGTGCTGGTCGCGCTGAACTCGGTGTTCCAGGTCGTCATGTTCGGCGTCCTCGGCTGGTTCTACCTCGCCGTGCTGCCCGGCTGGCTCGGCCTGCCGCAAGCCGGACTGAGCGTTTCCGCGTGGCAGATCGCCAAAAGCGTGCTGATCTTCCTGGGCATCCCGCTGCTCGCCGGCTACCTGTCCCGCCGGCTCGGCGAACGCGCGAAGGGCCGCGCCTGGTACGAATCCCGGTTCCTGCCGAAGGTCGGCCCGGTCGCGCTGTACGGGCTGCTGTTCACCATCGTGGTCCTGTTCGCGTTGCAAGGCGACCAAATCACCAGCCGCCCGCTCGACGTCGCCCGCATCGCCCTGCCGCTGCTGGTCTACTTCGGACTCATGTGGGCCGGTTCCTACGCACTCGGCAAGGCAGTCGGCCTGTCCTACGAACGAACCACCACGCTCGCGTTTACCGCCGCAGGCAACAACTTCGAACTCGCCATCGCGGTCGCGATCGCCACTTTCGGTGCTACGAGCGGACAAGCGCTCGCCGGAGTGGTCGGCCCGCTCATCGAAGTGCCAGTCCTCGTCGCCCTGGTCTACGTGTCCCTCGCGCTTCGACGCCGCTTCGCCACTACGCCTGCGGAGGTCTCGTCATGACCGTCCCCGAAGTGCTTTTCGTCTGCGTCCACAACGCCGGACGCTCGCAGATGGCGGCCGGGCTGCTGCACCACCACGCGCGCGGCCGGGTCCTCGTCCGCTCCGCCGGATCCGCCCCAGCCGAAACGATCAACCCCGCGGCCGTCGCGGTCATGGCCGAACTCGGCATCGACCTGTCCCGCCGGTTTCCCCAGCCCTTGACCGCCGAAGCGGTCCGCTCCGCCGACGTCGTGATCACCATGGGCTGCGGCGACGCCTGCCCGGTCTTCCCCGGCAAGCGCTACCTCGACTGGCAGCTCGACGACCCGGCAGGCCTCCCGGTCGAGCAGGTCCGTCCCATCCGGGACGAGATCGACCGGCGGGTCCGGGCGCTGCTCGCCGAACTGCTCACGGACGGGGCTCCACCCCCGGAACATCGGTGATCTGCTCGACGAGAAAATCCCGGAGCAGCCGAACCCGGGCGATCTCCGCCCGCTCCGGCACCACCAGCAGGTTCAATGGCACCGGCGCACACCGGTACTCCGGAAGCACCACCTCCAGAGACCCGTCGCGAAGAAGATCGTCAACAAGCCACCGAGGCACCGGCGACACCCCGCGGCCAGCGAGCAGCGCCTCCCGAGCGGCCAGCCCGTGATCGACACGAAGGCGAGGCGAAAACGTCGCGACCCGCGCCGCTCCCTGCTCATCGATCAGCGTCAGCTCATGGCTCTTGGCGACGCTCGTCCGGCGAATCACATCGTGCGCCGAGAGATCCTCCGGCGACCGAGGCGTCCCGCGCCGCGCGAGGTAGGCAGGTGCCGCGACGAGGATCTGGTGCGCTTCGCCGAGCGGACGCAGGCGCAGTTCGCTGTCCGGCTGCGGCCCGATCTGGATGGCGATGTCCACCCCGTCGCGGATCAGGTCGGAGCGTTCGTCGGTGAGGACGAAGTCGACGCGGATGTCCGGGTAGCGGTCCTGGAAAGCGAAGATCAGCCTGCTCAGATGCATGACCCCGAAGAAAGCCGAACACGAAATCCGCACCTTCCCGGACGCTCCGGTCCTGGCGTCTTCGATCTCCTGGCCCGCCTGTTCGACCAGCCGGAGAATCTCGGTGGCGCGGGCGTAGTAGCGGCGGCCCTCCTCGGTCAGCGAGATACTCCGGGTGGTGCGGCTGAACACGGCGACCCCGAGCGCGTCCTCCAGTTCGCTCACGTGCCGCGTGACGGTGGGCTGGCCGACGCCGAGATCCCGGGCGACGGCGGAGAAACTTCCGCTTTCGGCGACCCGGACGAACGTGCGCATGCGGTCGAGCGTGACCTCTGATTTATGCATGGTGCGGATAGATCCTCTCCTTCGTCGAGGCTAAATGAACCGCTCTTCCGCGGCTACCGTGACGGCATGCCCACGGGATCTGTGCCGGCTTGGCCAGAAGGCAAGAAGGTAGCGGTGAAGATCTGCGTCGCGCTCGAGTCGTGGGCGGAATACGGGGCGACGACCGGAGTGTGGCGGCTGCTCGAGGCGCTGGACCGGCACGACATGCGCGCGACGTTCGGCGTCAGCGGTCTTCTCGCGGAGCGGCATCCTGAACCGGTACTGGCCGCGCACACCGCCGGACACGAGATCGCGGCGCATTCGTACGCCCAGGACATCATCCCCGGACGGCTCGGCCTCGACGAGGAACGCGCGAATCTCATGCGCTGCACCGAAATCCTGCGGCAGGTCACCGGTTCCCGTCCGGTCGGCTGGCTCAGCCCGCGAGCCACCGCGTCCCGGAACACTCCCGACCTGCTCGCCGCGGCCGGCTACCGCTGGTCCGGCGACCACAACGACCGGGACCTGCCCTACGTCACGACCACTTCCGCCGGCCCGCTGGCATACCTCATGCACAGCGACTTCACCGACGTCCGCGGCGTGCTGGCGGGCCCGCGCGCGTACCGCGATGTCCACGTCGACCTGCTCCACTATCTCCTCCGCCAGCCGACACCAGGCATCCTCAACCTGACCGTCCACGCCCACGTCGGGGGACGGCCTCTGTTCGCCGACCAGTTCGAACAGGTACTCCAGCAGATCGCCCGCGTCCGGGACGACGTCTGGATCGCTACCCATCGGGAACTCGCCGACCAGGTGCTCGCGTCATGACCCGCACCCTCGTCATCGGCGGCACGGGCGCGATGGGCAGCCGCGTCGTCGCACAACTCCTCGCCGACACCGACGACGAACTGACGGTGCTCACCCGCAACCCGGACGCACCCCACGCGGCAGCCCTGGCCCAGGACCGCGTGCGACTCGTCCTCGGCGACGCTGGCGACCCAGCAAGCATCGAGACCGCGCTGAACAACGTGTCCCGAGTGTTCTGCAATACCGACTTCTTCTCCACCAAAAGCCCGCTCGCCGAGTTCACCCAGGGCACGAACATCCTTGAAGCGGCACGGAAACAGGGCGTCGACCGGTTCGTCTGGTCCTCTTTGGACAGCACCGCGACGCTGACCGCCGGGCGCGTTCTCACGCCGCACTACGAGGCCAAAGCCGCGGTCGCCGCGCACATCCAGCTCCACCGCTCCGAAGAAATGATGCGGCACGAACCGGACGGCTGGTACTCCGAGCACGTCTCGATCCTGGTGACCTCGCCGTACTTCGAAAACCTCCAGTCCCGCCTGTCACCCGCCGACGGCGACGAGGGCGTGGTGTTCACCCTGCCGCTCGGCTCCGGCCGTTACCCCATGATCGCCTTGGCCGACATCGCCTGGTTCGCCGTGCACGCGCTGGAAAACTGGCAATCCTGGGGCGCACGCGACCTAGCCGTCTCCGCGGACAGCATCACCGGCGCCGAAATCGCCGCGACCTTCGAGCGCGTAACCGGCATTCCCGCCCGCTACACCGACCTGCCGCTGGACACCCTCCGGACAACCATCCCCGAGGTCGGCCACGACTACGCGGGCATGTTCGGCTTCTTCCAGCAACACGACCTCGCCGCCCACGACCGCGACCTAAACCTGTTGAGCCGCCTCCATCCCGCCCTGATGACCTTCGAGGACTGGCTCCGCCGAACCGGCTGGGACGGCCGTCGCCACGAAGTCCAGCAGTTCCGGCCCCGATCATGACGTCCGCCTCCGTCCGACCCGAACTGCGAGGAAATTGTGGACCTGCTGCGGCAGCGCTCCCGCCCGCCGCGAGGCACTGCACCGAAACACCGCCGCCTTCCGAGCCCAAATGACCCAGGCAGGCTTCCGCATCCTCCCCGGCGAACACCCCATCGTGCCGGTCATGTTCGGCGACGCGGGCGAGGCCGTCCGGACCGCCGAACGAATGCTGCGCTCCGGCGCGTACAGATTTCGTCGGAACACTCCCGCGAGGACCTCGACCGGTGCGTCGAGGCCTTCGTCGCCGCCTGTCGGACGCGCTACGACTGATTGGGATAGGCGTAGACGGTGTCCGAAGAGGCCGCGTAGATCGCGTGCGGCGTCGCGCAGGTGACCCATTCAGCGGTGCCTCCGCCAGTTTCGGCCCAAGCAACGCCACCGTCGTAGCCGCGCAGGACGAGGAAACCGGCTGGCGGCTTGTCGGACGAGACGATGGTGGACACCAAGACCCGGTCCTCCGAGGCGGTGACACTCCCGGCCATCGGGAGCGGCAAGCGCGTCTCCCAGGCCTTGCTGCCGTCGCGCGGGTCGATTCCCCACACCGTGTCTCTGGTTTCTCCCGATTCCGTTTCGGTGTGCTCCCCGACGGCGAACATGGTGGTCAACGCGCCGACCCCGCGGATGCCGGTCGACGTCTGCAGCGCGTTCGGCCGCCGGGCGCCGGTGGCGGCGTCCAAGAGGACCAGCCGGTCTCCGGCGACCGCCACGGCGGTCCCGGACCTCGCGATGCTCATCGGACGGTCGCCCGAGCAGGTGTTGGGGGTGGCCCACACCTGGGCACCCGACGCCAGGTCCAGGCAGACGGTGTCGGTGTCGTCCTGCAGGTAGCAGTGCTGGCCGTCGATGAGGGCGACGGCGCGGTCTTGCGTCTTGAGCGGACGCCGCCACATCTCGCCGGGGACGGGCGGGCCGTAGGCGACGAGTTCGTTGAGGCCGTTGGGCTTCTGCGTCGCGAACAGGGAGAGGCCGCCGTCGCCGTTGCCCCCGCCGAGGACGTCGAGAACTGCCCTCAGGGTGGCTTCGCCCTTGCGATAGGTGAACTGCTGTTTGCCGTCCGGGCCAAGGCCGAACACCACCCCGTCCGGACCCCCGACGGTGGTGGACCCGATCAGCGACGAGCCGTGCAACCCGATCCAGCTGAAGGAGGTGAGCCCGTCGGGCAACTCCGGTTTTCCCGTCCACCGCGGCGCGCCGGTCGCCAAGTCGAACGCCTGCGCTGTCTTCCGGTCCCACCGGACGACGACGTCGCCCATCACGTCGATGCCGCCCAGCCAGCGAAAGGTGTCGCCAACGGGGCGGGTCCAGGTCGGCGCGGGACCCTTGGGCGCCGGGGGCACCTCCGCTGTCGCGTCACTCGGGGACGACCGATTCCCGGTCAGCGCGACCGCGACACCCCCGCCCACCGCGGCGAGACCAGCGGCGCCGCCGATCCCGGCCATCCACAGGAACTTGCGCCGATTCGGCTTCGGCGGGACCGGGACTGGGGCCGGGGCCGGTCCGGCGACCCAGCCCCGCGGTCCAGGGGCGGCGAACATCTCCCGAGTGCGACCGTCGTCAACGAGCGCACCGGTGATCCGGCCGACCTCGGCGCGCTGGGCAGCGATCAACGCGTGCACCGACGCCGGCCACGGCTCGAAGCTCGGAGGCTGCGGCCCGGCCATCTCCAGCACCTGAGCCGGGGTCGGCCGGGCGGCCGGATCCTTCACCAGACAGGCCGCCACAATCCCGCGCACCCGTTCAGGCAGGGCGGACAGGTCGGGCTCGCCGCTCACCACGTTGTAGAGCGTGCGCAGCGTCGAGGAGTCCGCGAACGGACTGTGTCCCACGCAGGCGGTGGCGAGCACGCTGCCGAGTGAGAACACATCCGACGCGGCAGTCAGCTCCCTGCCCTCGGCCTGCTCCGGGGAGGCGAACCCCGGCGACCCGACCAGCCAGCCAGTGCGCGTCAGCTCCCCGCCTCCGCCGTCGGCGTCCGCGGCACGGGCGATCCCGAAGTCGATCACCCTGGGCCCGTCCGCGGCCAGCAGCACGTTCGACGGCTTCAGATCCCGGTGCACCAAACCGACCCGGTGGACGTCCACCAGCGCCGACGCCAGCCCAGCAGCCAGCCGCACCACCGCCGCCTCAGGCAGCGGCCCGCCGGCGTCCAGCGCTTCGCGCAGCGACGGGCCAGGCACGAACACCGACGCCAGCCACGGCACCTCCGCCTCCGGCCCGGCATCCACAACCGCGGCGGTGTAAGCCCCCGACACCGCCCGCGAGGCCACCACCTCCCGCGCGAACCGCGCGCGAAACCCCTCGTCCGCGGCGAACCGAGCATGCACCTGCTTGACCGCGACCAACCGGCCGTCCGGACCCGAGGCCAGCCACACCCGGCCCATCCCGCCCTCGCCCAGCCCGGCCAGCACCCGATACCGCCCCACCGAACGAGGATCCACGGCCCCTGCCGCCTTCACCCGCGCCTCCCGCACCTGCTTGCCTATCCGTCCGGGCGCACCCTGTCAGCTGCCGATGAAACCCTGATGACACGACAGAAAGGACCCCGGCGGGTCAGGGCTGGTCGCCTGCGAGAGCGGTCGCGCGCGCCTCGGGAACTCCCAGCATCAGCAGGCTCGTGATCATGGCTGCCCGTGCGCCGCGTGGCCCGTCCGGCAGATCGCTGTCCGCGATGGCGAACACGGTGCCGTAGGCGAGCTGGCTCAGGATTCCGGCAGGCAGGTGCTGGGCGAACACGTCGCTGTCCTGGCCGCGTTTCACCAGGTCGGCGAGGAGTTCGTCGAGCGGCCCGAGCAGGCTGTGGATCGCCTCGCCGTACTCGCCGCGGCGCAGCGCCAGCAGCACCCGGTACCGGTGCGCCACCGGCCAGACGCGGGCGACGAACTCGACCCAGGTCGCGTCCGCTTCCGCACGGGCGGCGGTGGCTTCGGCGAGCACGGCGGTCATCTCGGTGACGGCCCGCTCCGTGAGCGTCCGGATCAGGTCCAGGCGCGAGGGGAAGTGGCCGTAGACGGTGCGGCGGACGACGCCGGCCGCGGAGGCGATGTCGCCCATTCCGGCGTCGGGGCTCTCGCCCAGCACGTCGAGGGCGACGTCGAGGATGCGCTCGCGGGTCTCGTTCATCGAGCGCGCACGGGAGGACTCGGTGGGCACGGCACGATCATTGCACACCTGTGTGCAATGAAGTACGTTGCACACAGGTGTGCAACGAAAGCTGGGAGAAAGCCATGACCGCGACGCCGACCTCGGCCCTCGTCCGCCCGTTCGCCGTGTCGATCCCGGATTCGGACATCGACGATCTGAAGCGGCGGCTGGCCGGAACTCGATGGCCGGATCCGGAAACGGTGGACGACTGGTCGCAAGGGGTGCGCGTGGAGAACGCGAGATCCCTGGCCGGCTACTGGCAGCACGGCTACGACTGGCGGCGTTTCGAGTCAGCGCTCAACCGGTTCCCCCAGTTCCTGACCGAGATCGACGGGCTGGACATCCACTTCATCCACGTCCGGTCCAAGAATCCCGACGCGCTGCCGCTGCTCCTCACGCACGGATGGCCGGGCTCGATCGTCGAGTTCCTGAAGCTGATCGGCCCGCTGACCGATCCGGTCGCCTTCGGCGGAGACGCTGCCGATTCCTTCGACGTCGTCGTCCCTTCGCTTCCGGGGTTCGGGTTCTCCGGGAAGCCCAAGCAGTCCGGGTGGACCGCATCGCGGATCGCAAACGCATGGGTGGAGCTGATGAAGCGGCTCGGCTACTCGACCTGGGCCGCGCAAGGCGGCGATTGGGGCGCCGTCGTCACCACCGCCCTCGGGGCCATGCAGCCGGAGGGGCTTCTCGGCATTCATCTGAACACCCAGTACGCCTTTCCCGCACAGATCCCCGACATCCTCTCGTCCGAACAGCGCTACGCGGTGGAAACCCTCGCCCGCTACACCGGCGAACTCGGCGGGTCGAACCACCTTCAGGGCACGAAACCGGAGACGGTCGGATTCGCCCTGGCGGACTCTCCCGCGGGCCAAGCCGCCTGGATCTACGAGAAGTTCCAGTCCAAGACCGACAACTCCGGGCTCGCCGAAGACGCCCTGAGCATCGACGACATGCTCGACGCGATCTCCCTCTACTGGTTCACCAACAGCGCGGCGTCGTCCGGCCGCATCTACTGGGAGAACAAATCGCTCACGTTCGCCGGTCCCAAGCTGATGCTTCCGGTCGCGGTGACCGTCTTCCCGAAAGACATCCCACGCCTGCCGCGAAGCTGGATCGAAGACACTTACCGCAATCTGATCCACTACGGCGAAGCCGACAAAGGCGGGCACTTCGCCGCCTTGGAACAGCCCGAAATCCTGGTCCGCGAAATCCGCACCGGCCTGCGCACCCTCCGTCAGCAGGCCGCCTGATTCACCCCCGTTGATCCCGGGATTTCCCGGGCGAGACCGGCGAGAAGAACGTCGATCATGTGGCGGGCGTGGTAGTCCGGGAAGGTCTCGACTCCGATGCACAGGTTGCCGATGCCGAGCATGAGGTCGTACGCCCGTACGTCGCCACGCGTTTCGCCGGCGGCGGCGGATTCGGCCAGCAGGTGATCGAGCACGGGCAGCAGGCGCTCGACGAACTCGGCGTGCAGGCTCTCGAACCCGGCCTGGTCCGAGTGCATCGCCTCGGCCAGACCGTGCTTGGTGACCAGGAAATCGGCGAACCGGGCAACCCATGACCGCAACGCTTCGTATGGCGTCTCCCCGGCCGCGGAGACGGTGACGTCGGCCAGCGCGTCGAGCTGGTGCCGGAAGACCGCGACGACGAGGTCGGCCCGGGTGGGGAAGTGCCGGTAGATGGTGCCCATGCCGACGCCCGCCTCGGCGGCGATCTCCCGCACGGGCGCGTCGACCCCCGCGCGAACGAACACCGCGGCGGCGGCGTCCAGCAGCACCTGCTGGTTGCGGCGAGCGTCCAAGCGCTTGCGCCGGCCGCCCGCGGGCGGCGGCTCTTCGGCGATCGCCATCCGAATTCTCCTTCCGGTCACCCGATGGTTGCCAAGCGGAGCAATGCTCCGTATGTTGATGTGGAGCAGTGTTCCGCATCGGAGCGGTGCTCCACTTCTCGATTGTGCCAGGTCGGCACAGCCCTCGGCAGGAAGGACTCAGGCTCATGAGCGCCCCAACATCAACCGGCACCGACTCGGCCACCGCGGTCGTCTCGGTGGCGCCGGTGACCCTCGCGGCCCCCGACCGCGGCCAAGACCTCCAGGTCAGGGTCTCGGCCCCGGCAACCGGCAGCGATCTGCCGGTCGTGGTCTTCTCCCACGGCATGACCCTGACCATGGACGACTACGCCCCGCTGGCCGGCTTCTGGGCCGCCCGGGGCTTCGTAGTCGTCCAACCCACCCACCTCGACTCGTCGGGCCTCGCCCCGGACGACCCGCGGACGCCGCACATCTGGCGTATCCGGACCGACGACCTCACCGGCATTCTCGACCGGCTCGACGAGATCGAAGACGCGGTGCCCGGGCTGGCCGGGCGCATCGACCGCAGCCGCGTGGCCGTCGCGGGACACTCGTGGGGAGCACAGACCGCGAGCACGCTCGCGGGCGCCCGGGTCATCGGCGCGGACGGCACGCCAGGGGAAAGCATGAGCGATCCGCGTGTCAGGGCAGCGGTGCTGCTCTGCCTGCCCGGAACCGGCGGCGCCGACCTGAGCCCGATGGCCGCGCAGTACTTCCCGTTCATGAGCCCGGACTTCGCCGAGATGACGACGCCGAGCCTGATGGTCGCGGGCGACCACGACCAGTCCCCGCTGACGGTGCGCGGGCCGGAGTGGTTCACCGACGGCTATCGCCTCAGCCCCGGCGCGACCGACCTGCTCACCCTGTTCGGCGCCGAGCACGGACTCGGCGGCATCCAGGGCGCCTTCGACGCGCGGACCACCGACGAAAGCCCCGAGCGGGTCGCGCTCGTCCAGCAGACGACCCTGGCCTACCTGCGCACCGCGCTGGGCCTGGACGACGACGCGTGGCCCACTGCTCGCAAAGCCCTGACCGAGACCAGCGAACCGCTCGGCACGATCGAATCGAAGTGACGGGGCGGCGTCGGAATGATGGACATCAAAGAAGCAAACGGCCCGAGCCTGACCAACCGGGGCCGGTGGGGCGTCGACGACGACCGCGGCACGTTGAACTTCATCACGGACGCGGCGCGCGCCCGGGGCGCGGCCGAGGCCACGACCGGCAGGGTCGTCTCGCTGGCTCACCCGATCACCCCGGTGCCCATGGCCGCGCCGATCGCCTTCGCCGAGCACGGCATGCCCGCGCCGGTCCTGCAGACGCTGACGTTCACCGGTTCCCCCGCCCCGGCACTCACCGACGTACTGCTGATCAACGTCCACCACGCACGCTCGACGCACATCGACGCCCTGGCGCACATTCCGGTCGACAACACGGTCTATCCCGGTATTCCGCTGGCCGAGGCGACCGCCGGGGGAACGGTCAGCAGGAGTTCGTCGTCCGCCTTCCTCGACGGAATCGTGACGCGCGGGGTACTGCTCGATCTCGCGCCGGGCGGCCGGCTCGCCGAGAACCACGTGGTGACCGCGGACGATCTGGCGGCAGCCGAAAAGCGCCAGGGCTCGCGAGTCGAGTCCGGCGACGCGCTCGTCGTACGCGCGGGATGGGTCTCCGCCGACGATCCCTTCGGCCCCCTGCCGACCACCTCGCGCAGCGCGGTCGAGTGGATGGCGGAACGCGAGGTGTGCCTGTACGCCGGCGACATCGGCGACAAACTCCCGGACGGGTCCGCCGAGCCGCCCGTGCTGCACGACATCGGGCTCGCGCAACTGGGAATGCCGCTGATCGACTGCCTCAACGTGGCCGAACTGGCCCAGGTCTGCGCCGAAATCGGACGGTACAGCTTCCTGTTCGCACTGGGCACGATCCCCGTGCGCGGCGCCAGCGGGCTCCCGGTCAACCCGCTGGCGATCTTCTGACTGCGGCTGCTTGAGGTGCCCATAAAACAGCGGCCTGACCGGCGTTTCCGCTGGTCAGGCCGCTGTGGCTGCTTCAGGAATCACACGTCGTAGGTCTGCCACGCCCCGGCGCTGACCTGCGGTCCACCCGGCCCGGAAACGCCGCGTGAAACGACAAGTGCACAAAGAACGGGACGGCGGCCGGGGAATCCCCTCGACCGCCGTCCCGTGTCTGGTGGGCCGTCACCTGCTGACCTTGCACGGCCTGGTGACGGCCTGGCGGGGGCTCGGACCAGTGAAATCCCTGGTCAAAGCCCCGCGCCGATCACACGTCGTAGTACAGCGAGAACTCGTACGGGTGCGGGCGAAGCCGCAGCGGGTCGATTTCGTTCTCGCGCTTGTACTGGATCCACGTCTCGATCACGTCGGGCGTGAAGACGCCGCCCTCGAGCAGGTAGTCGTGGTCCTGCTCCAGGGTGTCCAGCACGGTGCCGAGGTCGCCCGGCACCAGCTTGACGTTCTTGGCCTCCTCGGGCGGCAGCTCGTAGAGGTCCTTGTCGATCGGCTCCGGCGGCTCGATCTTGTTCTTGATGCCGTCGAGCCCGGCCATCATCATCGCGGAGAACGCGAGGTACGGGTTGCCCGACGAGTCCGGGCAGCGGAACTCGGCGCGCTTGGCCTTCGCGTTGTTGCCGGTGATCGGGATGCGGACGCACGCGGAGCGGTTGCGCTGCGAGTACACGAGCGAAACCGGGGCCTCGAAGCCCGGCACCAGGCGGTGGTAGGAGTTCACCGTCGGGTTGGTGAAGGCCAGCAGGCTCGGCGCGTGCTTGAGCAGGCCGCCGATGTAGTGCCGCGCCGTGTCGGACAGGCCCGCGTAGCCGGACTCGTCGTGGAACAGCGGCTGGCCGTCCTTCCACAGCGACTGGTGGCAGTGCATGCCCGAGCCGTTGTCGCCCGACAGCGGCTTCGGCATGAACGTCGCGGTCTTGCCCGCGGCGAACACCGTGTTCTTCACGATGTACTTGAACAGCTGCAAGTCGTCCGCCGCGTGCAGCAGCGTGTTGAACTTGTAGTTGATCTCCGTCTGGCCCGCGGTGCCCACCTCGTGGTGCGCGCGCTCGATCTCGAAGCCGGAGTTCGTCAGCTGGCGGACGATGTCGTCGCGCAGGTCGGCGAAGTGGTCGACCGGCGGGACGGGGAAGTAGCCGCCCTTGAACCGGGTCTTGTAGCCCTGGTTCCCGCCCTCGGTGTCGGCCCCGGTGTTCCACCAGCCCTCGACCGAGTCGATCTCGTGGAACGACAGGTGCTCGGCGTCCTCGAAGCGGACCGAGTCGAAGATGTAGAACTCCGCCTCCGGGCCGAAGTACACGTTGTCGGCGACGCCGTACTCCGCGATGTACTGCTCGGCCTTGCGCGCGATGTTGCGCGGGTCGCGGCTGTAGGCCTCGCGGGTGAACGGGTCGTGCACGAAGAAGTTCAGCGAGAGCGTCTTCGCCTTGCGGAACGGGTCGATCCGCGCCGTCTCGGGGTCCGGCAGCAGCAGCATGTCGGACTCGTGGATCGACTGGAAGCCGCGCACCGAGGAGCCGTCGAAGGCGAGGCCTTCTTCGTACGCCTCCAGGTCGAACGCCTTGGCCGGCACCGTGAAGTGCTGCATGACGCCCGGCAGGTCGCAGAACCTGACGTCGATGGACTCCACCTTCTCATCGGCGATGAGACGCTGAATGTCGTCTGGAGTAGTGGGCACCCTCGGTGACTCCTTCTCGTTCGTTACCGGCGGCTGTACTCTCTTCGGCTCACGCTAAGAGGGCGGTGTTGCCCGACCGTCACCCGAATGTTTCGCCGGTGTTAACGGGCCGCCGTCAGTGTCCAGTCGACCAGGCCGGATGTGGTCCGCGCCACCGGCATACCCTGGACGGGTGGCGAGATGGACGGGCGAATGGCTGCCGGGAACCGGCGACGGCTCCACCGCGGCCCCGCGCGAGGCCCCGAAATGGCGCGGCGAGTCGATGGGCCTCCCCGAATCCGGCGTGGGCGCGGTCGCCGGCGGCGGCCAGCGCTTCCTCGCGCTGGTGCTCGACCTGGTGCTCGCGTCGCTGATCACGGCCCTGTTCGTGCGCTACGACCTGCAGAACGCCGCTGCGATGCAGACGTTCAACCTCTGGGCCGGCGCGGTCTGGGCGGTGATCACGGTCCTCCCGGTCACCTTCTTCGGCTTCACCCCCGGCATGGCCGCCCTCGGCATCCGGGTCGCCCGCCTCGACGGGGCGACGATGGTCGGCGCGTGGCGGGCACTGGTGCGGATGGTGCTGACCGCGCTGCTGCTCCCGCCTCTGGTGCGCAACGCGGACGGCCGCAACTGGCTCGACCGCGCCACCAACACCGTCGTCATCCGGATGCGCTGACACTGGCCCGGCCGAACCGCGGCCTCGAACGCGAAGAACCCCCGGCCGTGACCAAGGCCGGGGGTTCTCGACGTTTCAGGCAGCGTCAGCGGCGGCGGATGGTGCGCTGCACGTTCCGCATCTTCGCGCCGGCGGGCATCGGCCCCTTCGGCATCGCCGCGCCGCGCGAGCCGAGGGCGGCCAGCTTCGCCTCGAGCGCGTCGATCTGGGCCGGCTTGAGGTTGCGCGGCAGCTTCGTCAGGTGCGACTGCAGCTTCTTGAGCGGAACCTGCTTGTCTTCGTGCCCGATCGTGACGTCGTAGATCGGGGTGTCGCCCACCAGCCGCGACACGCGCTTCTTCTCCTGCGCGAGCAGGCCCTTCACCCGGTGCGGCGCGCCTTCGGCCACGAGGATCACGCCGGGGTGGCCGAGCACGCGGTGGACGGCGTCGAGCTGGGTCGTCGCGGCGACGGTCGGCGTGACCTTCCACTTGCCGCGCATGTTCTCCAGCGCCCAGGCGCCGGCGCCTGGCTGGCCGTCGGCCTTCCCGTAGACCGTGCGCTGCACGCGCCTGCCGAAGATGATCACGGCGAGCAGGATGC
Source organism: Amycolatopsis sp. WGS_07 (assembly GCF_045278895.1). Classification (NCBI taxonomy): domain Bacteria; kingdom Bacillati; phylum Actinomycetota; class Actinomycetes; order Pseudonocardiales; family Pseudonocardiaceae; genus Amycolatopsis; species Amycolatopsis sp. WGS_07. Next base: position 4,196,401 of record NZ_CP136053.1, read on the forward strand.
CGAGCACGATGCCCAGCGGCAGCAGCGTCCACTGGATGTCGAAAAGGAAGCCGATGCCGAACAGCACACCGGCGACCACCACGATCGAACCGGCCATCCAGGGGATGAGCATCGGGTCTTCGCGGCGCTGCATCTTGAACGCCTCGAACAGCTGGCCGCGCCGTGCCTTGCTCGCAGCGCGCTTTTCCCGCTTGGCCTGCTTGGCCGCTTCCTTGTCCTGCTTGCCCGCCATATGACCAGGATACGGCCGCGTGCCCGGCCGGGAATCCGTCGGCCCCCTCTGCGAGGATCGCGGGGTGGCCATCGCATCGTCTCCCCAGAGCCGGCAGAGCCGCGCGGGCCTGCTCGACGGGCTTGATCCCGAACAGCGCGCCGCCGCGGCGGCCCCCGCGGCCCCGTGTGCGTCCTCGCCGGAGCGGGCACCGGCAAGACCCGGACGATCACGCACCGCATCGCCCACCTGGTGCAGGCGGGGCACGTTTCGCCAGGCCAGGTCCTGGCGGTCACCTTCACGACGCGCGCCGCGGGGAGATGCGCACCCGGCTGCGCGGCCTCGGGGTCGACGCGGCGCAGGCGCTGACGTTCCACGCCGCCGCCCGCCGCCAGCTCCGCTACTTCTGGCCGCGGGTCGTCGGCGACCGGCCGTGGGACCTGATCGACAACAAGTTCCGGCTCGTCGCCCAGGCCGCCCAGCGCGTCCGGCTGAGCACCGAGACCGAGGTGCTGCGCGACCTGGCGAGCGAGATCGAGTGGAGCAAGGCGTCGCTCGTCTCGCCGGACGACTACCCCTCGGTCGCCGCGCGGATGCAGCGCGACACTCCCGCGCCGGTCGCGCAGGTCGCCGAGGTCTACCGCTGGTACGAGGAACTGAAGACGAACGCCCAGGTCCTCGACTTCGACGACCTGCTCCTGCAGACCACTGCGGTCCTGGAGCGCCACGACGCGGTCGCGGCGGAGTTCCGCGACCGCTACCGCTGCTTCGTGGTCGACGAGTACCAGGACGTCACGCCGTTGCAGCAGCGGCTGCTCGACGCGTGGCTCGGCGGCCGAGACGACCTCACCGTCGTCGGCGACGCGAACCAGACGATCTACTCGTTCGGCGGTGCCTCGCCGAAGTCGCTGCTGGAGTTCACGCGGCGGTTCCCGGAGGCGACCGTCGTGCGCCTGGAACGCGACTACCGGTCCACGCCGCAGGTCGTCGCGCTCGCGAACCGTGTGATCGGTGCCGCGCGCGGACGTCCGGCCGGGTCGCGCCTCAAGCTCATCGGACAGCGCCCGGATGGCCCAGAGCCGCGGTTCGCCGAGTACGAGGACGAAGCCGCCGAGGCCGCCGCCGTCGCGCGGCGGGTCCGCGAACTGCTCGACGCCGATGTACCGGCGAGCGAGATCGCGGTGCTGTTCCGGGTGAACGCGCAGTCGGAGGCGTACGAACAGGCGCTCACCGAGGCCGGGATCCCGTACCTGGTCCGCGGCGGCGAGCGGTTCTTCCAGCGCACCGAGGTGCGGCAGGCGATGGCGGCGCTGCGCACGGCGTCGATGGAACCGACCTCGCTGGAGCTGGTCACCGCGGTGCGCTCGGTGCTCGCCCGGGTCGGCCTCACCGAGCAGCCGCCGTCGGGTGGCGCGGCGAAGGAGCGGTGGGACGCGCTGCTCGCGCTGGTGGAGCTGGCCGAAGAACTGGCGGCGACGGTCGAGGACGCAGACCTGCCGCGGTTCGCCGCGGAACTCGAACAGCGCGCGGCGGCACAGCACCCGCCGACCGTCGAAGGCGTCACGCTCGCGTCGCTGCACGCGGCGAAGGGGCTGGAGTGGGACGCGGTGTTCCTCGTCGGGCTGTCCGAGGGAACGATGCCGATCCTGCACGCGGACGGCGACGACGCCGCGATCGAAGAGGAACGGCGGCTGTTCTACGTCGGCGTCACGCGGGCCCGGGAACACCTGTCGCTGTCGTGGTCGCTGTCGCGCGGGCAGGGGAGGGGACGCAACCGGCGGCGGTCGCGGTTCCTGTACGGGCTGATCCCGGAGGACCACCCGGCGGCGCGCGTCGCCCGTTCGCAGCAGGTGGCGAAGCCCGGCTCGAACGTCGCCCGCTGCCGGCTGTGCGGCGGCCCGCTGGTGCAGACCATGGAGGTCAAGCTCGGCCGGTGCGGGAAGTGCCCGTCGACGGTCGACGAGGGGTTGCTGGAGAAGCTGAAGGCGTGGCGCGGGGAGCGGTCGCGGGAGTTGAAGGTTCCGGCCTTCGTCGTGTTCACTGATGCGACGCTGATGGCGATCGCCGAGCAACGGCCGACCGACGACGGCGCGCTGGTGTCGATCTCCGGGATCGGCGCGACGAAGCTGGAGCGGTTCGGCGCGGAAGTGCTCGACGTGGTCCGGTCGTCGATGCGATCTTGACCGCGTCTTAGCGGTGATCGATGCGGCGAACCTGCTGCTAGGGAGCGATCTTCGTCTCTTCGGCAGAGATTTGGGAAAATAAGTTGCCCCGGCTGTGCCGGGGCGCATAGCCTGCGTAAGCACCCGGGCGAGAAGCCCGGTCTGGGGAAGTACACGACGGTCGCCGCCTCAAGCGGCGCGGTCCGACAGAGAAAGGCGGTGCCGGTGAAATGATCAGCAACTTGATGCACACGAACCCTGGCACCGGTCTGCCTGTCCGCATGGCCGCCACCGCCCCGCGCCAGGGCACCGGTGTGTCCACGTCTGCGCACTTCGGCGAAACGCGTCGTCACATCGACGGACTGCGTCGTATCGAGCGCAACGGGACCCCGGTCGGCATCACTCTCGCGAGCGCCGCCGCTGTTGCCGCGTACCCGCAGGTTGATGTCGATCTGCCGACCATCAAGCAGTTCCGTGTTCCGTTGTCGATACGGGAGCGAAGTTCCTGACCTGCGTCAGGACACGAGGCTCACGAAGGCCGCGGAACCGGTAACCGGATCCGCGGCCTTCGTGTTTTTTGGCTGCACAACAAAAAGGAACAAGTTGTCCAGTTCGATCGCCCACCGCCACACCACCACCGCACCGCAAAGGAGCACGGAAATGTCATCCGCCATCGCCCTCGCCGAGGGCCCTCTCGCCGAGGGGTTCGACATCGGCGACTTGCTCGACGGAGTCGCCGAGCCCGAACTCCCCTGCCGCTCGCGCGACGCGGACCTCTGGTTCGCCGAATCGCCCGCGGAACTCGAGCGGGCCAAGGCGTTCTGCGCCGGCTGCCCGGTCCGCGAGGCCTGCCTCGCGGGAGCACTCGCCCGGCGTGAGCCGTGGGGTGTCTGGGGAGGCGAAATCTTCGAACGCGGCGCAGTGATCGCGCGCAAGCGGCCCCGCGGCCGTCCGCGCAAGAACGCCGCCCTCGAACCCGCCGCCGCAGCCCGGAGCGCCGCCGCATGACCGTCAACCTCATCACCACGCGCGATTTCGAGGCCCACGCCGGAAAACCGGTTCGTGTCCAGCCGAAACCCAAGCAGAACAAGTCTCAGGAGACCACGAAGATGTTGCTTCACGAAGAACTGTCCCGAGCGCGAATACGCGACCTCATAACCGAACACGAAACCCAACGCCCGTGGCGCCGGGCCCGAGCCGCGCGCCGCTGGTCGCGGGTAGCCCGCTGGGCGACCAGCCGAGCGGAGCGATACCAACCACCCAACTAATGCGGCAGGTCAGGCAGGCCCTCGGCTCCGGCCGCCCCTGCCTGACCGGCTTGTTGGCGACACCGGCCGCCCGCCGTCAGGACTGCCTCCAGCCCTGACGGCGGCGTCCCGTCGCGCTCTCACCTTCACCAGAATGAGCCTGGAAGGTCTGTCGGGGGACCTTCGAGGCTCTTTCTCGTTCGGGGACCGCTGACGGGTGTTCAATGAGCCCGTGTCCGGACATACGCACGACCACATCGACTGGGCGGACCGGCTGGCCCTCCTCCGCGCAGCCGACACCCTCGACGCTCCCGCACAGGCCGCCATCGCAGCACGCCTAGTCGCGAAACTCCCCGATCATCCCACGGTGATCGACCTAGGCTGCGGCGCCGGTGGGATGAGCACCCACTTCGCCGAAGCCCTGGCCGCCCACGACGGCGGCACGATCATCCTGGTCGACGCGACTCCTGAATTGCTCCAGGAAGCCGAGCGCGCCGTACGCACCGCCGCCGAGACAGCGCAGGATAGCCAGCCAGGGTCGAAGGTCGAGGTTCGCGCGGTAGTCGCCGACCTAGCCGACGGTTCCTTGCCCGACTTGCTACCCGCCGCGGATCTCGTGTGGGCTTCGCGCGTCGTGCATCACCTGCCGGATCAGCAGGCCGCGATCGGCACCCTCACGGCCGTCGCGCGGGCTGGCGGAGTGGTCGCACTCGCTGAAGGTGGTTTGTCTTTCTCTTGCCTCCCTTGGGATATCGGGATCGGACGGCCTGGATTAGAGGACCGGCTGCAGGCTGCGCAAGCCGCATGGTTCGTCGGGATGCGCGAGGGCATCGACGGCGCCGTGCCGATGCCCTACGGCTGGACAGTCGCGCTCGAACGGGCTGGGCTCGCCGACGTCAGCTCGTTCAGCGCACTGGTGGACCATCCCGCACCCGGTCCGGACGGTCTCACTGACTATGTGCACCACCACCTTTCCCGCCTCGCGACGCATGGCGCCGACCATCTCGCGGAGGAAGACCGCGCGACGTTGGCTTCGTTGCTCGATCCGGACAGCGCCCACCACCTCGGCAAGCGCCGCGACCTCTTCCTGCTCGGCGCACGCACGGTCCACCACGGACGTCGACCGTGACCGCGCCCGACCCCACGTGCTCGTGGTGCGGCCGAGCACGCGCCGCGGAAACTGACCCGCTCGCGACCCTGGCATGGGTGAGCACCAAGGAAAACGGCGAGCAGCGCTGGCTGTGCCCAGACTGCGCGCGCAACCACGTCCGGGACATCGAGGGCAAGCTGCCGGACGAGTACTGGTGACCGACCATGCCCGGGCAGTGGGGCTGGTTGCCCGGATTGCGCGCGCAGCTATGTTCGGGAAGCTGACGGCACGCTGTCTGGCGAACACCTGTAACTGAATCGCGTGCGCAGCCGCCTCCGGGATGCCTGGGATGAGTCGCCTAACCATGTTCGTGATGCCGAAGGGCGAGCCGCCTGACGGCCGTTGGTGGCTGGATCGCGGGCGTAGTCACGTTCGGGACGCCGAGCGGGCAAGTCGCCGGACGAGCACTGGCGGCCGGATTGTGCGCAACCCGTCTGGCACCGTGAGAGCGACCTTCCCGGCGAGTGCTCGGTTCCGCGCAGGCTGGTCGGCCTGGGGTATCAGGTTCGGATCATGCGGCATTTCCCGTCTTGTAGACGGCGCGCACTTTGGGGCGGGGTGTGCGCGTCGCGTGGCGGTAGGCGTTGAGGAGTTCTACGCCCATGTCCTCCGGGGATTCCCGGAGTTGTCGTGGGGTGCACCGAAACAGCACGGTGCCGGTCGCGGCCAGGGCTAGGTGGCTGAAGTCTTCGGGGCCCGCAGCGGTGCGGTAGCGCCAGGCCAGGCCGATTTCGTCCCACCAAGCGTCCGCGGTGCCGAGCCGGCGGCCGCGGCGGTCGCAGACTGCGACGTTCCATTGCGGGGTCGGCAGCGGGGTTCGTTGGAGGACGCGGAGTGCTTGGCCGTGCGCGAAGGTTTCTTGGTCGTCGAGGTTGCGCAGTACTGAGCGCACGGCTGCTGAGCCGCGCTGGTTTCCGGTGTCCAATTCGGCGGTTAGCTCGGTGCGGTCTGCTAGCCCCCAATACAGCGGCAGCGAGACCAGCCTTGCGATTTCGTCGGGATCGTTTTCTCGGCGGGCCAAGTCGAGCGCGGCGCGGGCTGCGCTCACGTACGGCAGGCCGTCGATCAGGATCGCTTCGGGCATTCGTGCGGTGCGGTAGGTGATGACGCTCGGTTCGTTGGACGGCCTTCTGTTGTGCGGCACCAGCAGATGGATTTCCGGAGTCCGCGGATGGCTGATTCCGTGTGCGCACAGCGCATCCGTGCCCGTGATGACGGTTGCGGGACCATAGCGGGCCACGGCCGCGTGCAGAAGTTCTTCCCGGCTCGGAGGTTTGTCGTGCACTAGGTACACGCCGGAATACACCTGCCGCCACGGGCCGCCCGGGCCGGAGAGCTGTGCGGCTCTTCGGTCTGAGATTCCCGCTATCCGCAGATGCCGCCGGTGAAGCACTCCATGCGAGACCAGATCACCGAAAGAGAGGGAGTCGATGCTTTTCGTAGTTGCCATACATCGAGAATGCCGCCCTGATCAACTCAGCGAAACCACCCTGCGCAATCTGTGGACAACTCGGGGTTATTTCCCCGCCTTGTGGATAACTCAGGCGGCGAACCCGGGCTGCCACCGTTCCACGATGCCGCGGGCCGGGATCTCGGCGTCGAGCTGGCACAGGATGCCCGTCGAGCCTGCCGTGACCCGGTGGATCATCAGGTATTCCGGCGGTAGGTTCAGCGAACGGCCGACGTGGAAGTCGTTGCTGCGGGAGTCTCCGACACGGCCTGCTTGCCGCTGCATCCAGCGACGCGTGAAGTGGAACGTGGGCTCGGCCAGCGGCTCGGTGAACGGCGCGAGGTACGCCAGCACCTCGTCCGCCTCCAGGGGCGAATCCGCACGCACGAACCGGTTCTCGCGCAGCAGCCGCATCAGTTCGTCGGAGTGGCCGTCCAGAGCGAGGCGCGTGATTTCGCCCAGGTGCCGCGGAATTCCGTGCGGAAGCTTGGCTACGCCGCCGAAATCGATCACGCACAGCCTGCCGTCGCTGGTGAGCATGAAGTTTCCGGGATGCGGGTCGGAGTGCAGCAGATGCGCCCGCGCCGGCGACGAGTAGTGGAACTCGGCGAGCAGTCGTCCGGCGAGGTTGCGGGTGGCCGGGTCGCCGTCCGAGATGATCTCGGCCAGCGGGGTGCCGGTGGCCCACTCGCTGACCACGACCTTCGGCGCGCTCGCCACGACGCGCGGGATCAGGAATTCGGGGTCGCCCTCGAACGCCTTCGCGAACGCGCGCTGGTTGTCGGCCTCGGCGAGGTAGTCGAGTTCCTCGTCCATCCGCTCGGCCAGCTCGGTGAGCAGCGGTTTCACGTCGGTGCCGGGCACGAAAGCCTGGAACAGCCTGCTGAAGCGCTGCAACTGGCGCAGGTCGCTGCGCAGCGCCTCGTCCGCGCCCGGGTACTGGACCTTGACCGCGACCTCGCGACCGTCGTGCCAGGTCGCGCGGTGCACCTGGCCGATGCTCGCGGCGGCGGCCGGCTCGTCGTCGAAGTGCGCGAAGCGCCCGACCCAGGACCGGCCCAGTTGCTCGGCGAGCACGCGGTGGGTTTGCCGCGCGGGCATGGGCGGTGCGGCCGACTGCAGCTTCGTGAGCGCTTCCCGGTACGGCTGCGCCATGTCGTCCGGCACCGCGGCCTCGAACACGCTCAGCGCCTGCCCGAACTTCATCGCGCCGCCCTTGAGCGTGCCCAGCACCTCGAACAGCTGCTCAGCGGCCTTGGCCGAGAGCGTCGCGCTCACCTGCTCAGCGCTCTGCCCGGCCAGCCGCTTGCCCCAGCCGCCCACCGCTCGGCCGGCGATGCCGAGCGGAAGGCTCGCCAGCTTCGCGGTACGGGCAGCGCCGCGGCGCGGCATGGCGGAATCGCGGTCTCCGGTGCGGTCGCGAAAGTCGGTCACCCTGCGATTCTGCCTTGGCGAGCACGACGGCCGCAGCCCGCTGACGGCACCCAGGTGTGGCCTACGTCTCTTGGAGCACCTCCTCGGGACTTTCCTCCGCTGGCGACGGACCTTCCTCGACGGGAACGGGTGCTCCGCAGCCGCAGTCGGGATGCGGTTCCCACTGCTGGCGGCGCACTTGCCCGTCGAAGTTGTCGATCTCGAGTGTGGCGTTCCACGCTGGCGGCGGGGTTTCGCTCGGCGAGAGCAACCGCATGGCCTGCGCGACGGCGAGCGAGGCGCACGCGTGCACGGCACCGAGATCAGGCCGCGGCAGCCGGCCGACCAGCTGGGTCGCGATCCTTGGCCAGGACTCGTCCGCGTCAGTTCGGTGCAGGTCACAGCAGCGGAGACAAGCGCTGCGGCCAGGCACCACGAGCGGCCCGACGATGCCGGTGCCCTCGCAGACGCGGACCAGCAGGTGCGAGATGCCCGAGTCGATCAGCTCGGCCACTTCTTCCGGCGGCGGGACCAACGTGTCGGTGAGCAGCACGAGATCGGGGACGCGGCGCTGGTTCCGGGCGGTGCTGACGTCCGGCGCGATGCGCGCGACGACTGTCCGTATCGCGCGTTGCCGGGGTTGTCCCAGTTCAGCGGGCGTGAACCCGGAACCGAGATCGGCTTCGGTGACGGTGCCGGCCGCGCGGATGTCGAGGTGCCCGACGCCGGACGTCGCGAGCAGCGCGGCGACTGCCACGGCGATCCGTCCGCTGCCGTGCACCGCGATGAGGCTTTGCCAGCGACGGTCGGTGAGCGCCGGTTGGTAGTGCCGGGCGCGCAGCGACCACAGCCCGGTTTCGACCCGTTTCGCGGATTTCTTCGCCGCTTCCGTGACCAACCCGAGCGCGGCCAGCTGTTTCAGCAGGAGCTGGAACTGCTCCCGGTGTTCGCCTACAGCGAGCAAGACGTCCTCGAGCGCACGCCGCCCGTCGAGCCTGCGGACGCTGTCGACGATCGGCGCGGGCAGGCCGTTGGCGATGATGCCGTGGCGGGGGTCGAGGCCGAACTGGATCTCGTTGCCGTCGCGTTCGAGCACGTGGAGGCCCGGAAGCAACGTCGGATACGCCGGAAGGAGCACGTCCGGCGGCGGAACACTGGACAGGGTCATGCGGCCAGCTTGGCAGCTCCGCGACGCCACTCGCGGGTGAGAATCCGAGTTGTCCACAGGGAAATCTTGTTGTGGACAACTTAGGGCTGTGACCTTTCGGCGCTCCAAGTTGTCGGTGCTGAGCCTTACCGTTGTCGAGTGGTCGAAGCACGGATTCCCTCCCTGAGGGGCAGGGGCGAGAAGGCCCCGTCGGACACTTCTCAACACAAGGTCGAGGTGCGGCGCAGCCAGCGCAGGCACCGGACGGTCACCGCGTACTGGAACGAGGACACCCTGGTGGTGCTCATCCCGGCACGGATGACCCGCGAGGAAGAGAAACACTGGGTCGCGGAGATGGAGCGCAGGCTGCTGCGTTCCGGCGGGCGGAAGGCACCGCCCAAGTCGTCGGACGCGGCGTTGCTGGCGCGCTGCGCCCTGCTCGGCGCGAAGTACCTGGGCGGGAAAGCGCTGCCCGCCAGCGTGCGGTGGGTGCCGCCGATGCGCACCAGGTGGGCGTCGTGCACGCCGGTGGACGCGACCATCCGGGTCAGCGAGCGGCTCCAGCGAGTGCCGCAGTGGGTGCTGGACTACGTGCTGGTCCACGAGCTGGCGCACCTGAGCGAGCCGGGGCACGACCCGGCGTTCTGGGCGCTGGTCAACCGGTATCCGAAGACGGAACGGGCGATCGGGTACCTGGAGGGGCTTTCGGCCGCGGCTGGATGGGGGCTTTCGCTGGACGATTGAGCGGGCCGGGTTTGGTGCGGGCAGGGAGGTGGATGGCTGGCTGCGGGGCTGGAGGGTTTCGGAGGTGAGCACGTTCGGCGTGCGGGAGTTGACGGGCCGGGTGCGGCTGGTCGCGGTGGCGGAGGAGTTTCGGATGTGAGTCGGCGGGCGGGCCGGGCGTGGGTGAGTGGTGGTCGCTCGCGGTTGTGGAGGGGGCTGGGTGCGGTCCGGCGTTGGCGGCGCGTGAGGTCCGCGCGAGGGCTGAGCGGGCGGGCGTGGGTGAGTGGTGGCGGCTAGCGGTTGTGGAGGGGGCTGGGTGCGGCCCGGTGTTCGCGGCGCGCGAGGCCTGAGCTGGCGGCTGGGCGTGGCTGAAGGAGTGGCCTGGCGGCTGGGCGTGGCTGAGGAGAGTGGCCTGGCGGCTGGGGGAGGTCTGGCTGGCCGGAGCGGCTGGTTCCGAAGACCCTGGACGGACCGGGCGATCGCTGCGGCTGGGCGCTGAGTCCTGCGCGTTTGGGGTGGCGGTCGCGGTCAGCCGTGCTGGGTGCGAGCTGGGCCGAAGACGGTCGAGCGTCTCAAGCTTGGGACCGGGCGACAGGCACCTGATCGTCGGTCAGGCCGACGATCGATGGCGATAGGGGAAGGCGTGGGCGCGGAACAACGGCCATAAAACGCCGCGCGGACCGTCTCTAGGAGGCGAGACGGTCCGCGCGGTGGTCCAAAACAGCCAGCCCTGCCGGGAAGCGCAGGTCAGGAGGACGGGTTCCCCTTGTCCTTCGGGGCCTCGCCGCCGTCGGAGTCGGTGCCGCCACCCTCGCCAGTCCCGTCAGACTCGCCAGCAGCCTCGCGGGCCTCCCGCTCGGCCTTCTCGGTGCGTTCCAGTTCCGCGATCGGGTCCAGGTCGGACGCGAGCGCGGGCGGTTCGGCCATGCGGTCGGCGAAGTCCAGGGGCTCGTCCAGGTCCTCGGCGGTCGGCATGAGGTCCGGGTGGGACCAGAGGCCGTCGCGCTTTTCCAGGCCGTGGCGTTCTCCCACCAGGTTCCACAGGGACGACGCGGCGCGCATCCGGCGCGGGCGCAGTTCGAGGCCGACCAGGGTCGCGAAGGTCTGCTCGGCCGGGCCGCCGGTCGCGCGGCGGCGGCGCAGGGTTTCGCGCAGGGCCTCGGCTCCCGGGAGGCGGTCGCCGATCGCCTCGGCCACCACTACGTCCACCCAGCCTTCGACCAGGGCCAGCAGGGTTTCCAGACGCTTCAGCGCCGCCTGCTGCTCGGGGGTGGTCTGCGGTTCCAGCAGGCCGGACGACATCGCTTCCTCGATGCTCGCCGGGTTGGCTGGGTCGATGCTGCCGGCCAGGGACTCCAGCGCCGAAGTATCGACGGTGATCCCGCGGGCGAACTCCTCGACCGTCGCCAGCAGGCGCTGCCGCAGCCACGGCACGTGCGCGAACAGTCGCTGGTGCGCGGCCTCGCGCGCGGCCAGGAACACCAGCACCTCGCTGGCCGGCAGCTCCAGGCCCTCGGTGAACTTCTCGATGTTCGCCGGCAGCAGCGCCGACGTCGTGGCCGGGCCCAGCGGCAGGCCGACCTCCGTGGACGTCAGCACTTCCTGCGCGAGCTGCGCCAGTGCGTTGCCGAGCTGGGAGCCGAAGGCCATCCCGCCCATCTGGCCCATCATCGACAGCAGCGGCCCCGCCGCCTGCTTGGCCTCCTCGGGCAGCGCCTGCATCCACGCCCCGGACACCTGCTGCGCCACCGGATCGCACAGCCGCTGCCAGGTCGGCAGCGTCTTCTCGACCCAGGTGCGCGCCGACCACGACACGGTGGTGCTCGCGCCCGCGGGGAGGATCGTCGCCGCGTCCAGCCACAGTTCCGCCAGGTGCGCGGCGTCGCGCACGGCGGTCGCGGAGTCGCCGCCGCTCTCGGACGCGAAGCCGATCTTGGCGTCGTCCCGCCCGCTCAGGTTCTGGAGTGCGATCTGCTTCGCCAGGTCGTAGTTGACCGGCCCGCTCGACGAGCCCGCCTGGCTCAGCATCTGGCCCAGCTGGCTCAGCATCTGCCCGAGCTGGTTGAACGCCTCGGCTCCGCCGGGCTGGCCCGGGTTCGAGGGGTCGTTGTCGCCTCGCTTGTCGGGATCGGGCGGTCCGAAGCCGAACGGGGGATTGCTCATAGCTCCACCGTACGCGGGTAGGACCCGGCTCAGCGCGTCAACCGTGGCCTTCACCGGGAAGCGAACACAGTCACCGTACGCTGTCGCTCGTGACAAAACCGGACGAGGACACCGCGAACCAGTCCGACCGCGCCGAGCCGTCTCGCGCGCCGGCCCGCAGCGACCGGCGGATGACCCGCCGCGGCTGGACGATGCTGGTCAGCGGAGTGCTGTTCCTGGTGTTCGTCGTGGCCGGGTTCCTGGTCCAGGTCCCGTATGTCGCGATCAGCCCCGGGCCCACCTACGACACCCTCGGCCGCGACGCCGCAGGCAACCCGGTGATCCAGGTCAAGGGACAGCAGACCTACGGCACCAGCGGCGAACTGCGGATGACCACCGTCTCGCTCAACGACGGCATCAACCTCTTCACCGCGCTCGGCCTCTGGGCCAGCGGCCGCTACGCGCTCGCGCCGCGCGAGGAGTACTACAAGCCCGGCGAGACCAACGAGCAGGTCAAGCAGGAGAACATCCAGCAGCTGCAGAACTCGCAGAGCAACGCGCAGGTCGCCGCGTTGCGCCACCTCGGCTACCCGGTGCAGGTCGTCGCGAAGCAGATCGTGTCCGGCAGTCCGGCCGACCACATCCTCGCCCCCGGCGACAAGCTCATCGCGGTCAACGGCAAGCAGGTGCGCGAAGCCTCCGAGGTCGCCGCCTCGATCGCCAACACCAAGCCGGGCGACTCCGTCCAGGTCACCTTCCAGCACCTCGGCCAGCCGGAACGCACCGTGCCGGTCACGCTCGCCCAGCGCGACGACCGCACCCAGGGCTTCCTCGGGCTGACCGCCGTCGACCGCGCGGTCGCGCCGTTCTCCGTCGACATCTCGCTGCAGGACGTCGGCGGCCCGTCGGCGGGGCTGATGTTCACCCTCGCGATCATCGACCGGCTCACCCCGCCCGGGAAACCGGGCAGCGACCTCGCGGGCGGCAGGCACATCGCGGGCACCGGCGAGATCAGCGAGACCGGCCAGGTCGGGCCGATCGGCGGGATCTCGTTCAAGGTCGTCGGCGCGAAGGAAGCGGGCGCGACCGACTTCCTCGTCCCCGAGCACAACTGCGCCGAGGCCAAGTCGGCCGCGCCGGAGGGGCTCAACCTCATCAAGGTGTCCACGCTCGACGACGCGCTCAAGCAGCTGGACAACCTGAAGGCCGGCCGTCCGACCGCGCACTGCTGAGCGAGGTCAGCCGAACTCGCCGGTGATCGCCAGGCCGACTCGCCGCAGGACGGCCACGATGCCCGCGGCGGTGCCGGGGGAGCCGTCGGCGAGCCAGCGGCGCAGCACCTCGGTGGTCCCCGCGACCACGAGCACGAAGGCCGACCGGGCGTCCGGGTCGGCCTCGTGCCCGGGGAGCAGGATGCCGACGAGAAGGTCGGCGAACTCGGCGTAGGCCTCGCTTCGGGGACGTTCCAGGGCCGGGTGGTGATTCGCTTCCACCCACAACCGGCTCACCCTGGGGTCGGTGGCGATGGCCTCCACCGTGGCGGTGACCAGCCGCGTCATCCGCTCCTCGGCGGCTGCGGGGGCGTCCGCCAGCGCGGTTTCCAGCGCGGACCGGACGGCCTCCAGGACCCCGGTCAGCACGGCCTCCAGAAGAGCTTCCCGGTCGGCGAAACTCTCGTAGAAGTAGCGCTTGGACAGGCCCGCGCGCTTGCACACGAGATCAACGGTGGTTTCGGCGACGCCGACCTCGCCGACGACGTCGAGACCCGCCTCCATGAGCTGGCTCCGGCGTTGCCGGCGGCGGTCCTCGGCGCTGACGCCGCGGTACGGGCGGACTACTTCAGGCACCGGGCAACCTTGACACACGTGCGTTCCTAGTTCACTGTCGAAGGAATCAGGAACGCTGGCGTTCTTACTTGCCCCGGAGGTGCCCATGAACCGGCGGAGGAACGGGCTGGCCGGCGGGCGCGGCCTCGCGGCGGCGATCGCGGCCCTCGACCCGGTGCGGGACAACGAGGCCATCACCCACCTCAGCCTCGGCGTGCGATACGGCGACGCGATGTTCGTGCACGGCGCCTACACCGTCGCGTTCGCCCGTCAGGTCGCCTCGCCGTCGATCGCGCGGATCGTCTACCGCACCGGCACCGGCGACATGATGCGGAACGTCCGGCGCCGCAACGACCACACGCTCGTGTTCTTCGGCGAGATGATCCGGCACGGGCACAGCAGCGAAGCCGGCCGCCGGGTCATCGACCGGATGGAGGAGATCCACGCCCGGTTCGGGATCACCGGCGAGGACAAGCTGTTCACGCTCGGTTCGCTGATCTTCGAACCGGGCCGGATCCTCGGCGAGCTGGGACTGTCGGTCTTCACCGAGGCCGAGGACCAGGCGCACTACTGGTTCTGGCGCGGCGTCGGCGAGCGCATGGGCCTGGAGATCCCGCCCGGTCGTCAGGAGTTCCTGGACTGGATCGACGGCTACGAGCAGCGGCTCGCCTTCACCGACGGCGGCCGGGCCCTCGTGGACCAGCTCTTCCTCGACTGGCGCCGCTGGTTCCCCGGACCGGCGGGCCGCCTCGCCGCGCCGAGCCTGCTGCTCCTCCTCGGCAGGCAACTGCGCGAGGTCCACCGGTTGCCCGAACCGCCCGCCGCGGTGCGGAAGGCGGGGCCGGGCCTGGTGGCGGCGTACCTCGGCCTCCAAGGGGCCCGTCCGCACCACGTCGATCGATCCTGGTCGGATCACTTCGCCGACCCGCACGCGGACGCGGCCGACATCGCCCGGTACGGCCACCAGCCGCCGGAGCGGACGGCGGCCGTCGCGAGCTGATCAGGGCTGCAGGGTCGTCTTCAGCGCGTCCACCAGATTCGGCGCGAGATCCGGGCTTTCCACCAGTTCGTCCACCGCGTTCTCGTCCTCGTCGCCCGGCTGGACGCCGCGCAGCCGCATCACGCACGCCGCGTCGCCCTCGCGCAGGACGGCGGCCACGAGCCGCGCCTCGGTGCGGCGCGGGTGGTCCGCGGCGGCGCGGCGGAGGCTTTCGGCGTCCGCCTCGGCGATTCCTTCGAGTTCCGCCTCCACGTCCGGGGGCAGCACGATGATCTCCTGCGCCAGCGCGCAGCCGACCACGATCTCCGGCCACGCGATCCGGCCGAGCGATTCGGCGAGGTCGCCGTCCGGCAGGGCCTCCTGAGCCACCGGCGTGAGCGGGTTCGCGCGGTCGAGCTGACCGGCCAGTTCGGGCTGCTCGTCCAGCAGCGCGGCGGTCGGGACCAGCGCGAACAACTGCGGCGGCTGGTTCCAGCCCGCGGCGGCGACGAACTCTTCGACTTCCCGGGCCAGCCCGGCGACAGGGTGGGCGGCAGACGGCTCACTCGGTGGCATGGCGACCATCGTGTCAGGCGTCCCCGCGACGCGCCGCGCGTGCCCGGTTTGGGTGGTCCCGGGAACTCGCGGCACCGTCCGTAGAGTTAGAGGTCACGGGGACACAGCTGTCCCCGGAGAACGTGTTCACGAAGACAGGAGCATTGCCGTGGCGACTCGGCCCCCGGTGAGCCTGAAGCTGTCCCGGCGCAGCCGGATCCTTCTCATCATCGCCGCGGTGATCGTGCTGGCCCTGCTGGCCGGCGTCCGGTTGCTCGACACCTACGTGGACTGGCTGTGGTTCGGCGAACTGCAGGCCCGTTCGGTGTTCACCACCCAGCTGGTGACCCGGATCGTGCTCTTCCTCGCGGTGGGGCTGCTGGTCGGCGGCGCGCTGGCGGTCAGCCTGCTGATCGCCTACCGGACCCGCCCGGTGTTCGTGCCGGTGTCCGGCCGCGACGATCCGCTCTCGCGCTACCGCTCGGTGATCGTCAGCCGGATCCGGCTGTTCGGCATCGGCATCCCGGTGCTCACCGGGATCATCTCCGGCGCGTCGGCGACCGGGGACTGGCAGACGATCCAGCTGTTCCTCAACGGCACCTCGTTCGGCCAGAAGGATCCCGAATTCGGCATCGACCTCGGTTTCTACGCCTTCACCCTGCCGTTCGTGAACTGGCTGCTCGGCTGGCTGTTCGTCGCCATCGTCGTCTCGTTCTTCGGCGCGCTGATCGCGCACTACATCTTCGGCGGCATCCGGCTCGCCGGCCGCGGCGGCCAGCTGGCCGGCCCGACGCGCGCGCAGCTCGCCATCACGGTCGGGCTTTTCGTGCTGCTGAAGGCGGTCGAGTACTTCTTCGACCGGTACAACCTGCTGCTGTCCGACCGGAATATGCCGCTGTTCAACGGTGCCACGTACACCGATCTCAACGCGGTGCTGCCGGCGAAGCTGATCCTGCTGTGCATTTCGGTGATCTGCGCGATCGCGTTCTTCGCGGGCGCGTTCCTGCGGAATCTGCAGCTGCCGGCGATTTCGCTGGTCCTGCTGATCCTTTCCGGCGTGCTGGTCGGCGTGGCGTGGCCGGCGATTCTCGACCAGTTCTCGGTCAAGCCGAACGCCAACGAGAAGGAAGCGCCGTCGATCCAGCGCAACATGGACGCGACGCGCGCGGCGTACGGCCTCACCAACGTGAAATACGAGCAGTACCCGGGCAAAACCGAAACCACGGCGGACGCGGTGAAGGCCGACACCGGCACGGTGTCCAACATCCGCCTGCTCGACCCGAACATCCTCAGCGACACCTTCACCCAGCGCGTCGGCCGCGAGAACTTCTACGGTTTCCCGTCGAAGCTGGACATCGACCGGTACACCATCGGCGGCACCACGCAGGACTACATCGTGGCCGCCAAGGAAATGAAGACCGACGGGCTGAGCGGCAACCAGAACAACTGGATCAACAAGCACATGGTCTACACGCACGGCAACGGATTCGTCGCCGCGCCCGCCAACACGATCGACCGTGCGGTGAAGGATTCGAACTCCGACGGCGGCTACCCGATCGCCACCACGAGCGACACCACCAACCCCGCGGGCGCGGGCTCGGTGAACGGCCAGCCGGGCATCAAGGTCGACCAGCCGCGGATCTACTACGGCGAGCTGACCAACCAGTCCGACTACGCGATCGTCGGCGGCACCCCGGGCAAGGCGCCCGGCGAGTACGACACCGACGCCCAGCGCGGCTATCTCTACCAGGGCAAGGGCGGCGTCTCGCTCGACAACTGGTTCAACCGCCTGATGTTCGCCGCCGAATACCGCGAACCGAAGATCCTCTTCTCCGACGCCATCGGCGACGGCTCGAAGATCATGTACAACCGCGAACCGCGCGACCGCGTCGCCAGGGTCGCCCCGTGGCTCACCCTCGACGGCGACCCGTACCCCGCGGTGGTCAACGGCCGCATCCAGTGGATCGTCGACGGCTACACCACGCTCGACAACTACCCGTACGCCCAGCAGACCCAGCTCGGCGAAGCGACCAACGACTCGCTCAACGGTGTCACCAAACAGGCGAACAACTCGATCAACTACATCCGCAACTCGGTGAAGGCGACCGTCGACGCGTTCGACGGCACCGTCACCCTGTACTCGATCGACGACAACGAACCCGTCCTCAAGGCGTGGGAGAAGGTGTTCCCGGGCATCGTCAAACCCAGCTCGGAGATTTCGCCGGAACTGCGCTCGCACTTCCGCTACCCCGAGGACCTGTTCAAGATCCAGCGCGAACTGCTCGCCCGGTACCACGTGGACAGTCCACAAGAGTTCTACGCGCAGCAGGCGTTCTGGAGCGTCCCGCAGGACCCGACCGAGGACGGCAGCTCCACCACCGCCGGCTCGAACGTCGCCAACCAGCCCGGCTACTACGTCCTCGCCAACGCGGCGGGCGAAGGCAGGCCGACGTTCCAGCTGACCAGCGCGCTCACCGGGTTGCAACGGCAATACCTCTCCGCCTGGATGTCCATTTCCTCCGATCCGCAGGACTACGGCACCATCCGCGTCCTCCGACTACCGCCGGCCAGCGGAGCCAACCAGGTCGACGGGCCTGTCCAGGTGCAGAACCGGTTCCAGAGCGACCCCCGCGTCGCCCAAGACCGGACACTGCTGAACAACCCCAACGTCATTCCCATCTACGGCAACCTGATCACGCTCCCGGTCGCCGACGGATTCCTCTACGTCGAACCCGTCTACATCCGCCAGCGCAACCAGCTCAGCTACCCGCAGCTCGCCCGCGTGCTCGTCTCCTACGGAGCCAAGATCGGCTTCGCGTCCACCCTCAACGAGGCACTGGACCAGGTGTTCGGCAAGGGCACCGGCGCGGCGGCCACCACGCCGAAGGAAGGCGAACCCGGCGGCACCACGACCCCGCCGACGTCCAGCACCCAGGCTCCGCCGCCCAGCACCGGCGGCAGCAACCCGGCCATGGACAAAGCGGTCTCCGACATCCAGGCCGCGCTCGCCAAGCTCAAAGCGGCACAGCAGTCCGGCAACTTCGCCGATCAGGGAGCCGCGCTCCAAGCGCTCGACGCGGCCACCAAGGAATACAACTCGGCCAAACCGACCACCCCGCCCGCCAGCAGCGGGCCGCCGACCCAGACCGGCGGGTGACCTCGGTTACGTAATAGGCACCTGCTTTGCGCCCGCCGGAAACCAGGGCGTAAGGTAGGTCCTACGACGCGGGGTGGAGCAGCTCGGTAGCTCGCTGGGCTCATAACCCAGAGGTCGCAGGTTCAAATCCTGTCCCCGCTACAGAGATGGGAGACCCGTCCTCGCAGAAAGCGCGAGGGCGGGTCTCTTTCGTTGTGTCTTCTGGGGGTCGAACCCCCAGACCCCCGCCAGGGGGCTCGCCCCCTGGACCCCCGTGGTGGGCCGGGTTCTGAGGGTGGGTTCCGGGGGCTAGCGGGGCCGCTGGTTGCGGGAGCGGAGAGGCTGCGGGTGCCCAGCCAAAGCCGCTCGTCCTTTAGGGCTTCTGCGGAACTCGCATCTCTAGGCTAGAAACGCTGCGGCTTTCGCAGGTTCTGCGGGGGCTCCTTTTTCGACAGTGATGCTGGAATATTCCAACGTGCCAACGGTTTTCTGGTCGGGGAGTGGAGGTCTAAACCTCTTCTCGGGCCGCTTTTGGCCGGTGCTGAAAGTTGGTGCGTTAAGAGGTGGTTCCGGAGCGGTGTTGGGGTGGCCGGGGGTTGGGTGGGGTGTTTTTGCTGGTGAGGGGGTGTTTTGGGGGGTGGTGTGGTGGGGTGTTTTGGGGGGTGTATTGTTGTTTTTACAACGACGCGGGGTGGAGCAGCTCGGTAGCTCGCTGGGCTCATAACCCAGAGGTCGCAGGTTCAAATCCTGTCCCCGCTACGTAGATACAAGCCGGGGCTCGTGCAGGTGCACGGGCCCCGGTTTTTTTGTGCGCCATTTGGCCGTCGCTCGGGTGGTGGTTGCGGCGCGGTGATCGTTTCGGCGGTGGTTGCGGAGCGTGGCAGAGTCTACTGTGGACATACCAGCGGACTGGGCTGTTAGAGGGGTTGCCGCTGGCCACAATGGACTCATTGGTGACCACTGTGGACACAGCGGCGGATAAGTGGGACCGTAGAGGGGTGTCCGAATTGAATGCAACCGCCGCCGCTCTTCTCGGTCTGCTCCACGACGGCCCCGCCACGGGCGGGCAGCTGGTCTCGGGCGCCGACGAGCGTTTCGGCGCCTTCTTCAGTGTCACCCGCAGCCAGGTCTACCGCGAGCTTCCGGCGCTCTCGAAAGAGGGCCTCGTCCGGCTCGGCAAGCAGGGACCCCGCTCGAGCCAGCAGTACGTGCTCACCGCGGCGGGCAAGAAGGCCTTCAAGACGTGGCTCACGTCCGAGGCCGGACCCGACCACCTGCGCAGCCCGCTCATCCTGCGGCTCGTGCACGCCGGCTCGCTGACGGCCAAGCAGCGCACCGCCCTGCTCGACAGCGCCCGCACCACCTACCAGGCGCAGCTCGAAGAGGCCAAGAACGCCACCAAGACCGCCGACGGCCCCTACGCCAAGGCAGTCGCCGAGTTCGCCCAGGCGCAGGCCAAGGCCGCGCTGAAGCTGCTCGACTCGATCCCGCAGGCCTGAGCTTCGCCACGGCCCCACGACCGGTTCGCGACCGGTCGTGGGTTTTGCCGTAACGTTGTCCGACGTGAGTGATGAGTTCGATGCGGCGCTGAAGGACCTGACCGGCAAGCTGACGCAGATCGAGTCGGTGATGGACCTCGACGCGCTGCGGGCGCAGGTCGCCGAACTTGAGGAGCAGGCGTCCAGCCCCACCCTCTGGGACAACGTGGAAGAAGCCCAGAAGGTCACCAGCCAGCTGTCCCACCGGCAGGCCGAGCTGCGCCGCGTCTCCGAACTGCGCCAGCGCCTCGACGACCTGGGCGTCCTGTACGAACTCGCCGCCGACGAGGGCGACAGCGGCAGCATGACCGAGGCCGAGAGCGACCTCGCCGACCTCGGCAAGGACATCGACGCGCTCGAGGTCCGCACCCTGCTGTCCGGCGAATACGACGAGCGCAACGCCGTCGTCAACATCCGCTCCGAGGCCGGCGGCGTCGACGCGGCCGACTTCGCCGAGATGCTGCTGCGGATGTACCTGCGGTGGGCCGAACGCCACGGCTACCCCACGGACGTCTTCGACATCTCCTACGCCGAGGAAGCGGGCATCAAGTCCGCCACCTTCAAGGTGACCGCCCCGTACGTCTACGGCACGCTGTCGGTCGAACAGGGCACCCACCGCCTCGTGCGGATCTCGCCGTTCGACAACCAGAGCCGGCGGCAGACGTCCTTCGCGCACGTCGAGGTCCTGCCCGAGGTCGAGGAGGTCGACCACGTCGACATCCCGGAAAAGGACATCCGCGTCGACGTGTACCGCTCGTCCGGGCCCGGCGGGCAGAGCGTCAACACCACCGACTCCGCGGTCCGCCTCACCCACATCCCGACCGGCATCGTCGTCTCCTGCCAGAACGAGAAATCGCAGCTGCAGAACAAGGCGGCCGCGATGAAGGTCCTCCAGGCGCGCCTGCTGCAGCGGAAAAAGGAGGAGGAACGCGCCGAAATGGACGCGCTCAAGGACGGCGGCTCCAGCTGGGGCAACCAGATGCGCTCCTACGTGCTGCACCCGTACCAGATGGTGAAGGACCTGCGCACCGAATTCGAGGTCGGCAACCCGTCGGCGGTCCTCGACGGCGACATCGACGGCTTCCTCGAGGCCGGGATCCGCTGGCGCAAGCAGACGAACGCGATCTGATCCGCCCCCGGCGACGGCCCGCGCCCGGTGCGGCGCGGGTCACCCGGGGCACCGGCAACCCGGGCTTAACGGGGCCCATGGGTAGGATGCCGAACCGTGATCCGGCTCGAAGAGGTTTCCAAGGTCTACAAGACCTCGACCCGTCCCGCCCTCGAACGGGTGTCGGTCGAGATCGACAAGGGTGAGTTCGTCTTCCTCATCGGCCCGTCCGGTTCCGGGAAGTCGACGTTCCTGCGGCTGCTGCTGCGGGAAGAGGTGCCCTCCAAGGGACGGGTCATGGTGTCGAACTTCGACGTCGCCAAGCTCGCCCGGCGCAGGGTCCCCCGCCTGCGCCAGACCATCGGCTGCGTGTTCCAGGACTTCCGGCTGCTGGCCAACAAGACCGTCGCGGAGAACGTCGCGTTCGCGCTCGAGGTCATCGGCAAGCCGCGGCCCACGATCCGCAAGGTCGTCCCCGAGGTGCTCGAACTCGTCGGCCTCGACGGCAAGGCCGACCGGCTGCCGAACGAGCTGTCCGGCGGCGAGCAGCAGCGCGTCGCGATCGCCCGCGCGTTCGTGAACCGGCCGCTCGTGCTGCTCGCCGACGAGCCCACCGGGAACCTCGACCCGGACACCAGCCAGGACATCATGCTGCTGCTGGAGCGGATCAACCGCACCGGCACCACCGTGCTGATGGCCACGCACGACCATTCCATCGTGGACTCGATGCGGCGGCGGGTCGTCGAGCTGCAGCTCGGTCGCGTGATCCGCGACGACGCCCGGGGCGTCTACGGCATCGGCCGCTGACGCCCACCGCCCCCGCCCTTTCCCGCCCCGAACCAAGGAATCACGAGAGCGATGCGTGCCAGTTTCGTCTTCAGCGAGGTCGTCACCGGTTTGCGCCGGAACGTCACGATGACCATCGCGATGATCCTCACCACCGCGGTCTCGCTCGCGATGCTCGGCGGCGGCCTGCTGGCCGTGCGCACGATCGACAAGATGAAGGCGAACTTCCTCGCCGAAGTCGAAGTTTCGGTCGCGCTTGTCGACGACGTGAGCGCGAACGACAAGAACTGCACGCAGGCGCTCTGCAACGGGCTCCGCCAGTCGCTGCAGAACAACCCCGGTGTCGAGTCGGTCGTCTACGAGAACCGCGACCAGGCCTACGACCGGTTCAAGAAGATCTTCTCCAGCCAGCCCGAACTGCTCGAGCTGACCGGTCCCGAGGCGCTGCCCGCGTCGCTGCAGGTGAAGCTGAAGGACCCGGACCGGTCCGACGCGATCATCAAGCAGTACACCGGCCAGCCCGGCGTCAAGAAGGTCGACGACCAGAAGAAGTTCCTCGACCGCGTGTTCAACGTCTTCAACGGGGTCCGGAACATCGCGTTCGTGATGGCGCTCATCATGGCCGTCGCCGCGCTCCTGCTGATCGCGAACACTATTCAGGTTTCGGCGTTCACGAGGCGGACGGAAGTCGGCATCATGCGCCTGGTGGGCGCGACACGGTGGTATACCCAGCTGCCGTTCCTCTTGGAGGCGGTGGTCGCCGGCACGGTCGGTGCCGTGCTCGGGGTGGTGTTCCTGCTTCTGACGAAGCTGTCCTTCCTCGACACGGTCTTCACCGGCGAAGTGTTCCCGCAGATCACCACGCTCGAGGTGCTGTTCCCGGTCGCGCCGATCCTGCTGGCGGTGTCGATCGTGATCTCGGCGATCACCGGCTACGTCACGCTGCGGCTGTACGTGCGCCACTAGCCGCTCTTCTTCGCACCCGAACCGCCCGGCGAACGTTTCGCCGGGCGGTTCGTGCGTTTCAGCCGCCTTCGCCCAGCACCTTGACCGCGCGCGCCAAGAGCGCGCGCAGCAGCTCTTCTTCTTCCGGCTCGAACTCCGCCGACAACCGCGCCTCCACGGCGAGCGCGGCTTCGTTGGCCTTGCGGAAGACCGCGTGCCCGGACCGCGTCAAGCGGGCGATGAGCACCTGCGCGTGCACCTCCGACGGGGTGCGCTCGACCAGGTTCTTCGACTCCAAAGTGGACAACATGGATGTCATGCTCTGCGGAGTCACGCAGCACACCCGGGCCAGCTGCGCCCCGGACAGCGGCGCGACCGACAACGCGTGCATCGCCGCGTACTGCGGAACCGACAGTCCGAACGGCTTGAGGACGCGGCCTTTCTCCGCCATCAACGCGACTTCGGCGCGCTTGAGGTGATTGCCGAGCCGCGGGTCCAGCTTCTCCGCGATCCGCTCTTCGACGCCCATGCGACCTCCTAGCCCGCCCCCAAACTATCAGCCTTCGAACATCGCCTCGGCCCCTGCGACTTGACATAAACCTACGAATGCTGCTTCGATCTTTGGTGTCTATCAGAGTTCGAATGGTTGGGTGGGGGAGCTTCATGGGGGTCGTCGTCGCCATGCCGCGGCAGGCCAAGCCCGGTCTCACGTTGTTCGCGGTATGCGCGGCGATCGTGCTGGTCCCGGTCACAGCGACCGGTGCGTCGCTCGCGCTGCCTGACATCAGCGGCAGCCTTGCCACCAGCCTCTCGTCCGCGCAGTGGGTGGTGAACGCGTTCTTCCTGACCTTCGCCAGCTTCATGGCGATCACCGGCTCGCTGGCCGATCTCGCCGGACGGCGGCGGATGTTCGCCGCGGGCATCGGTGTGTTCTGTGCCGCGATGCTGGCGGCGGCGTGCGCACCGTCGATCGGGGTGCTGATCGCCGCCAGGGCGGTCGCCGGGATCGGCGCGGCCTGCGTGACCACCGGCGGCAGCGCGCTGCTCGCGCACGCTTTCGAGGGCGCCGCGCGCACGCGGGCGTTCGGCCTGTTCGGCACGGCGATCGGGCTCGGCCTGGCGTTCGGTCCGCTGGCCGCCGGGGTGCTGGTGACGTCGCTGGGCGGCTGGCGGGCGTTCTTCGGCGTCGCCGCGGTGGTTCTGCTGCCGTTGCTGGGGGTGGCGCCGAAGCTCGCCGAATCGAAGGACGCGCATCCGGCCGGTCCGGACTGGCCGGGTGCGCTCACCTTCACCCTCGGACTGTCGCTGTTCGTGCTCGCGCTGGTCGAAGGCCCGGAACTCGGCTGGGACAGCCCGCTGGTGCTGGCCTCCTTCGCCGGGTTCGCGGTCCTGCTGGCCGGGTTCGCGGCGATCGAACGCCGCGCGGAACACCCGATGATCGACGTGTCGCTGTTCGCGCGGCCGCGGTTCCTGGCGATTTGCGCGATGCCGGTGCTGCTTGCCTTCGGTTTCGTGGCGCTGCTGATCGCGCTTCCGGCGTACTTCATGGCGGTGGACGGACTGAGCGCGCTCGCCGCCGGGCTGCTGCTGATGCTGCTCACCGGGCCGACGCTGGTCGTGCCGGTGCTGGTCAGTTCGATCGCGCACCGGGTGTCGCAACGGCTGCTGCTGGTGGCGACCCTGCTGCTCGTCGCGGTCGGGGCGGCCTGGCTGACGGTGGTGCACCCGGGAGCGGCGGTCGGGGAGATCGCCGGACCGCTGCTGTGCATCGGGGCGGGATTCGGCGTTTCGCTGGCGATTCTCGACGGGGCCGCGGTGTCGTCGGTGGAACCGGCCAGGGCCGGGATGGCGGCGGGGGTGTTCAACACGATGCGGCTGGGCGGGGAATCGGTGTCGATCGCCGTACTGGGCTCGCTGCTCGCCGCGGTGACCCAGTCCCGCCTCGGTTCCGGGATGGGCCCGGACCAGGCGGGCGCGATCACCGCGAAGCTGCTGCAAGGGGAAAGGACCGGCGGTGAGCCGGCGGCTGCCGCGTATACGAGCGCGCTGCACGTCGGGCTTTGGACCATCGCCGCGGTATCGACGCTCGGCGCGATCGCGGTCGGGCTGCTCACTCGAGAAGGGGAAACGGCATGAGTGCACGGGTTTGGCTGATCACGGGGGCTTCGTCGGGGTTCGGCCGGGAACTCGCGGTCGCCGCGCTGGCGGCCGGGGACACCGTCGCGGCGGCGGTACGGCGTCCGGAATCTGTCGCTGACCTGGTCGCGAGCGCGCCGGGCCGGGTTTCGGCCGTGCCGCTCGACATGACCGACGAGGCGCGGATCGAGCCGGCGGTGGCCGAGGTGCTCGACCGGCACGGCCGGATCGACGTGCTGGTCAACAACGCGGGCCGGGGACTCATCGGAGCGGCCGAGGAAGTCACCGCCGCCGAGCTGCGCGGTCTGATGGACCTCAACTTCTTCGGCCCGGTCGCGTTGACCAAGGCCGTGCTGCCGCACCTGCGGGAGCGGGGCAGCGGCGCGATCGTGCAGATGAGCAGCCAGGCCGGGCGCTTCGCGTTCGGCGGCGTCAGCGCGTACGCCTCGACCAAGTTCGCGCTCGAAGGCTGGTCGGAGGCGCTGGCGGAGGAACTCGCGCCGTGGGGCGTCCACGTGCTGATCGTCGAGCCGGGTGCCTTCCGCACGGCGTTCAACGAGCAGGGAGTGCTGCTGTTCACGCAGGAGGGCGAGGCATACCGCGAGCAGCTCGGGCCGATCCGCGCCCAGCTGGCCGAGGTGGCCGGCCGGCAGCCGGGAGACCCGGTCAAGGCCGCCGAAGCGATCCTCGCCGCACTGGCCGCCGAACGTCCTCCGCTGCGGCTCGCGCTGGGCACGGACGCGGCGGACAACGTCGCGGCCAGCTACGAGCGCGGGCAGGCGGAACTCGCGGCGTGGGAGAAGGTCGCCAGGAGCACTGACTTCGCTGGGTGACCGGCCGTAAACCGGCGTGCTTGATCACCTGCGCGGCACGTAAACTGGCCAGTATGCCCAAGGAACGCGGACAGAAGGTCATCGCGTCGAACCGCAAGGCTCGGCACGACTACTCCATCCTGGACACCTATGAGGCCGGGATGGTGCTGCAGGGCACCGAGGTGAAGAGCCTGCGGGCAGGCAAAGCGTCGCTTGTGGACGCGTTCGCGACGGTGGACGACGGCGAGGTGTGGCTGCGCAACGTGCACATCCCGGAGTACACCCAGGGCACCTGGACCAACCACATGCCGCGGCGCACGCGGAAGCTGCTGCTGCACCGGCGCGAGATCGAACGGCTCATCGGCAAGACCAAGGAAAGCGGTCTGTCGCTGGTGCCGCTGTCGATGTACTTCAAGGACGGCAAGGTCAAGGTCGAGATCGCGCTGGCCAAGGGCAAGAAGGCCTACGACAAGCGGCAGTCGCTGGCCAAGCGGGACGCGCAGAAGGACATCAGCCGCGCGATGGGGCGGGCGTTGAAGGGCCGGTTCACGGAGTGACGCCGGGGCCGGCCACCGACGCCGACGTCCCGGGCTGGATCGCCGGGCTCGGCCTCGACGGGATCGTCGACCTGCACGTCCACTTCCTGCCGAAGCCGGTCCTGGACAAGGTGTGGGCCTATTTCGACCGTGCCGAGCAGCATTACGGCACGCCGTGGCCGATCCAGTACCGCACGCCCGAACCGGAGCGGGTCGAAACGCTGCGCGCGCTGGGCGTGCAGGCCTTCGCGCCGCTGGTGTACCCGCACAAGCCGGGCATGGCGGAGTGGCTCACCTCGTGGGTGCTGGACTTCGCCGAGCAGGTGCCGGAAGCGGTGCCCACCGGCACGTTCTACCCGGAGCCGGGCGCGGCGTCCTCAGTGGACAGTGCGCTCCGCGCCGGAGCCCGGTGTTTCAAGGCGCACGTGCAGGTGGGCGCGTACGACCCGCGCGACGAGCTGCTCGACCAGGTGTGGGGCTCGCTGTCCGAGGCGGGTGTGCCGGTGGTGATCCACTGTGGACACGGTCCGCTGCGCGGCGACTTCACCGGGCTCGAGGTGTTCGAGGAAGTTTTGCAGCGGCATCCGCGGCTCACCGCGGTCCTCGCGCACGCGGCGATGCCCCAGTTCACCACCGCGTTCGAGCTGATGGCCCGGTATCCGCGCGTGCACCTGGACACCACCATGGTCGGCGTGCCGTTCTCGGAGGCGATGTCGCCGTTGCCGCCGGACTGGACGGTCCGGCTGGCCGAGGTGGCCGATCGCGTGGTGCTCGGCACCGATTTCCCGAACATCCCGTACTCCTACGCGACACAGCTGCGGGCGATCGCCTGCTGGGCGGCCGACGATCGCCTTGGCGAGCCGTTCCTGCGAGCGGTGCTGCACGACACGCCCGCGAAGCTGCTCAGCGTTTGACCGCCACGAGGGCCCGGTTCCTCGGCAGCGACACCTGACGTCCGGCCAGCGTGAACCCGGCCGCGACCAGCGCCACCCACGGCAGCGGGCCGTTCAGCAGGCCCTCGCTCAGCGGCGCGAACCCGTGCGCGGCCAGGCCCAGGAGACCGCCGGAGGCGAGCAGGCCCGCCAGCACCAGCTGCGGCGTCCGCGCGGTGACGACCACGCCGTCCGGCTGCATCTCGAAGCGTTCGAACAGCCGCAGCAGGCCCAGCAGCACCGCGCCGCACACCGCGAACCAGGCGGGTGCCATCAGGAACCACATCGACGAGCCCGGGGTCGGCGTCGAGTAGCCGAGGCCGAACACGGTCACGCCGGAAACGACGACCAGTGCGGGCATGTGCCACAGGTAGACCGACATGAATCGCGGGCTGAGCCAGCTGAGCGCGGCCGTGACGCGGGGGAGCGAGACGAGCTTCTCGCGGAACGCCAGCAGGAACCCGATCTGGCCGAGCGCGAGGAACAGCAGCAGGACGGTGGGCGGGCTCATGTTGGACACCGGCGCGCCCGGCATGCCGATCATGCTCGCCGGGTACGGACCGAACGCGACCAGCAGCGCCGTCACCCCGAAACCGGCGGCGGACACGGCGAGCGCGGCGCGGCGGCTGAGCGAGCCGAGACGGCCTTCGACGTAGTGGAAACCGAGCTGATGGACCGTGACCCAGACGATGACGGCGTTGGCGTACCCGATCATGCCGAGGTCGGAAAACCGTGCCACGTCTACGAGAACGCCGAGTCCGGCCAGTACCGCGGGCACCGCGAGACCCCAGCGCCGGTGTGCGGCGACCATCAACGGCGTGAGCAGCACGGTGAGCAGGTAGACCGAGAGGAACCACAGCAGCTGCGCGGCGATCGCGCTGGCGACCTGGACTGGTTGCGGGGGAACTCCCATGCCGTGCAACAGATCCGGCACGACGAGCCACACCGCCATCAGCGGCAGCACCGGAACGAGCAGCCTGCGCACGCGGCCGGCGAACCAGGCGCGGGTGGATTCCGCGCGGCGCAAGGAGATCAGGTTCGCGGCACCGCCGGCGAAAAAGACGAGGGGCATGACTTGCGAAGCCCAGGTGATGATCCACCAGCCGGGGGTCGCGAGCGCGTTGCCGGTGGCGAGAGTGTTGCCGGAGAAGGAAAGCACCGGCATCGTCCAGTGCTGCGCGACCACCGCGAGGATCGCTCCGGCTCGCACCACGTCGAGGAACTTGTCCCGGGTCGCCCTTGTGCCGCGGGTCTGCAGCTGGCTCGTCGTCATGCTGAAGAGCCTGTCGCGTTTCGGGCGCGGAAACAGCGGTGCTGACCACCGAAACCAGGTTCGGGTCAGCAGGGGGTCCGAGGTGGGGTCTGCCCTACCTGGCTAGGAGAGCGTGTCCGGTTCCGGTTCGGACTCGTGCGCCTGCACTCGGTACGCCCAGCCGTCCTCGGTGAGGCCGAGTTCGTACCGCGTCTCGATTTTCGGTCCGCCGTGCAGGTGGATGTGGCGTACTACGGTGCCCGGAACCGGTTCCTCGTCGGCGAGTTCCTGCACCCGTCCGTCGAGCGGGCCGCCGAAGAAGCGGACGCTGCGGTCGGGCATCGGACTCTCCTCACTCGGTTCGGGCATCAGTCCATGGTAGGCGAGAGAGGGCGGGCGGGGCTGCCGTCAGTTCGAGTGAGGGGGTTCAACGGCCCAGATAGGTCAGCACCGCGCGCACCCGGCGATGTTCCTCGGAGCTGGCCTCGAGACCGAGCTTCGAGAAGATGTTGCCGATGTGCTTTTCGACCGCCCCGTGCGACACCACCAGCGAGTTCGCGATCGCGTTGTTGGACAGCCCCTGCGCCATCAGGCCGAGCACTTCGGATTCCCGTGCGGTGAGCGAATCGAGCGGGTTGCGGCGGCCGCGGGCCATCAGCTGGGCGATGACGTCCGGGTCGATGGCGGTGCCGCCGTCCGCGACGCGACGGACCGCGTCCAGGAACTCGTCCACGTCGGCGACGCGCTCCTTGAGCAGGTAACCGACGCCGCCCGCGCCGCCGGACAGCAGCTCCACCGCGTAGCTTTCCTCGACGTACTGGGACAGCACGAGCACCGGCAGCCCAGCGATCTCCTTGCGGGCCGCCAGCGCCGCGCGCAAGCCCTCGTCGGTGAACGTCGGCGGCATCCGGACGTCGACAATCGCCAGGTCAGGACGGTGTTCGGTGATGGCGCCGAGCAGATCGTCGCCGTTGTCGACCGCGGCGACGGTCTCGATGCCCTCGTCGGCGAGCAACCGGGTGACCCCAGCCCGAAGCAGCACGGCGTCTTCGGCGATCACAACCCGCATCAAGGCCCCCAGGTCCGTGAGTGAAAAGCTCCCGGAGGCTATTCACTCACGAACGGGTCACCATTGACACGGCAGGTCCGCTCTGATGACCGTCGGCCCGCCGACCGGGCTCACGACGGTGATGACGCCGTCGATGGTCGCCGCTCGGTCGGCCAGCCCGGCGAGCCCGCCGCCTGGGCGAACCTCGGCGCCGCCGTGGCCGTTGTCGGTGATCTCGGTGATGACGTGCGTTTCCGAGCGCCAGACCTTCACCATCGCCTCGGTCGCGCCGGAGTGCTTGGCGATGTTGGTGAGTGTCTCGCCGACGATGAAGTACGCCGTGGTCTCGACCGCGGCCGGCGGCCGGGGCTGGACGTCGACGTGCACGTCTACCGGGATCGGCGACTTCGCGGCCTGTGCGGACAGCGCGGCGTCGAGACCGCGGTCGCCCAGCACCGCGGGGTAGATGCCCCGGGCCAGGTCGCGCAGCTCGGAGACGGCGAGCTTGGCGTCCGAATGCGCCTCGTCGATCAGGTCGCGCACCGCGTTCGGGTCGTTGTCGAACTTCGACTTCGCCCGGCCGAGGCTCATCGCGACGGCCACGAGCCGCTGCTGGGCGCCGTCGTGCAGGTCGCGCTCGATCCGGCGGCGCTCGGCCTCCGCAGCGTCCACGCCACGAGCCCGCGACGCCTGCAGGTGCTCAGCCTTCTTTTCGAGCTTCTTCGTGCGGTTCGGGCCCAGCAGCGACAGCGCCAGGTTCCCGTGCAGCCAGCCCAGCCACGGCGTCACCCAGATCGCCATCGGCAGCAGGACGATCGACGCCAGCGCGATCGGCAGCTCGACGATCGACAGCGGGAACGCGACCAGCAGGTACGCCAGATCGCGCCAGGTCGTCGGGTCGGACAGCCGGGTCAGCCAGCGGCGGGTCAGCGACTGCCCGTCCAGCGGCAGCCGCTCGACCGGGCCGAGCGGGGTGCCGAGCATCCGGCGGGCCCACCGGCGTTCGAGGTCGCCCGACCAGCGGATGAACCCGGTCACGGCCAGCAGGATCGGGAAGCCGACCCAGATGATGAGCGTCGCCGTGCCGAGCGTCGCGCCGACCACGATGAGGATGAACTGCAGCAGCCGCAGCACGAACGACGGGATCATGTACCCGATCGTGCGAGCCGGATTCGGGCGCGGGTGCTCCGGAGGCGGGTCTTGCAGAAGTCATCCGGCCACCGTGATCCCGTCGATCTCGTTCCACGAGCGCTCCATGCGACGCCGCTGGGCGACCGTCGGCCGCAGCAGCCCGGCCGCGAACGCCGCGTGCAGCGCGGCCAGCCCCTTGGTCAGGGCCACGGCGACCGCGGCGAGCAGGACCCCCAGCGCCGCCCAGGGCAGCGCGGCCACCGTCGAGTCGACGACGAACCACTGCACATCGTAGCTGGGGAAGGCGTAGATGCCGTCGGGAAGGAAGCGGTAGTAGACCGGCAGCGCGACCAGGCCGAGGCTGACCGCCCAGACCGTCACGACCAGCACGAACTCCATCAGCCCGAGCGGGAAGAGCAGGAACAGGTAGGCCAGGTCGCGCCAGGTCGCCGGGTCCTTCAGCCGGGCCAGCCACCGCTGCTTCTGCCCCGACGGCGGCAACGGCAGATACGGATCGTCGAGATACACGTCGAGCAGCGCGAACACCCGCCCCCGCTCGACCCGCCCCGCGGTCCGCGCGAACAGGACGAGCAGCCCGAGCAGCGGAACGCCGAGCCACACGACGAGCGTCCCCAGCCCGGCCGAGGCCAGCGTCACGATGAGCGTGAACGAGAGGATGCCGATGGGCAGGTTGAGCAGGAGATACGCCAGCGCCCCGCCCAACGGCGGAGTGCGGCGCCCAAGACTGCGACCGGCGGGCACGGTGACCATGGCGGGGCTCCCTCACTGCGGAAACTGACCTGCTCAGCATGGCCGGACCGGCTCCGGGCAACCAGGGGGCGGGCGGGCATCTTGGGGGTGGGGCCAGCCCTACCCCGTGCGCTGGCCCATGCGCTGGCCCATGCCGGAATTATCGGGTTGCCGGGGGAGTTATGATGGTGAGGTTACAAGCACCTACAAGGGGGTGAACGGTTTCGACTCTGGACGTTGAATCAAGGGAAGCGTGCCGGTGCAGGCGAGAGACCACCGCAAGCGTCATCGCAACCTAATAAGCGCCAAGGCCAATAGCCAGCGCGACTTCGCTCTCGCTGCCTGATCGCAGTAGAGCAAGTCTGTCGGCCCGGGGTCGCCTCCGACCCGGTCGCCGGCATCAGCTAGGAGGCTTACCGCCAGTCCCGGCCACGGGGCCTGGCAGGGAAGCAAACAGTGGCTGGGCTCGTCACTTCAGCTTGTTCGCGTGACTGAAGGGGCCAAGCAGAGACACAGCGGACTGCGCACGGAGAAGCCTTGAGGAGGCGCTAGAGGACCCGGGTTCAATTCCCGGCACCTCCACTCGATTCGCGGGAGAGCCCTGCCCCACGCTTGCGCGGGGGCCAGGGCTCTTCTTCGTATCTGCCCTTGGGGGTCGGACCCCCAAACCCCCGCCAGGGGGCTGCGCCCCCTGGACCCCCGTCGGTGGGGGCGGGTTGGGTGGGTCGGCCGTGAGTGGGGTTACTTCCAGCGGAAGTTTGCTAGGGCGGCGTGGTTCAGGGGGTTGATCCTTAGGGCGATCAGGTTTCCGGTGGGGGATGGGCGGGGGATCTCTAGCCACTCTGTGCAGCCGAATTCGGTGAAGATTCGTGGCATTGCGCGTAGGTAGCGGCAGTCAAAGCAGACGGAGTAGGGGGTCGTTCGTTCTTGGATGTCTTGGCCGTGCAGGAACATCTCTTGTAGGTGGGCGCCGCGTCTTTCTGCGTAGGCCAGTCCGGCGCGTGCGGCGCGGGTCAAGGGGCTTGTGCTCGGCCAGCGGCGTGCTAGATAGTGTTCGGCTTCTGGGCTGGCGGCGATGTCCTCTAGCAGGACTTGCTCTATGTGGATAATCTTGTTCTTGGCTAGTTCTATGAGTCCGAAGCGGATGTCGATTGGAATTCGTCTTTCGATTCCGGCGAAGCAGGGCATCATGCCGTGTTCGGGGTCGTTGAGCTTTGCGGCTACTGTCGCCGGGTTTGCCCTGCGTTCTCGGTATGCGGCCTGCTTGCAGGAGGATGAGCAGTACTCGCGCGGTCTGCCGGTTGGTTTTCCTAGAACGGGGATCTTCGGTTGACGACAGTGCCGACATTCTAAGAGGGTGTCCACGCCGTGGCGTGAGCCGATTTTGCGCACTGCTGGGGAACTGTGCCAGTCCAGCTCGTCTTCGGTAAGGCCTCTTTCTTCGAGCAACTCGCGCAGTTGACTTCTCCCTGAGTAGAGAAGGCTATGCATGTGGCCGAGATAGTCGTAGTCGTCGAGTACTCGTACGGCACGTGCCTTGAAGAGTCGGACTAGAATCGCAACGGGGACCTCAAACGCTTCGCGCAGGACGACAAAGTCTGCGACATGGCCCGTCATTTGGGCGAGCGCGGAGCCGAGTACGTCGTCGTAGCTTGAGTGGATGGCCGCTTTGGCTGTCGGGTCGGACTGGCTCATGCGAGTCCTCTTGCGGTGACCCGGATGCGGCTGACGCCGTTCGTTATTGCTGGCAGTGCGCC
Organism: Amycolatopsis sp. WGS_07; assembly: GCF_045278895.1. Lineage (NCBI taxonomy): Bacteria > Bacillati > Actinomycetota > Actinomycetes > Pseudonocardiales > Pseudonocardiaceae > Amycolatopsis > Amycolatopsis sp. WGS_07. Next base: position 4,229,273 of record NZ_CP136053.1, read on the forward strand.
AAGTACTGCTGCGAGGTCGCAGGGGTTCGACCGGTTGATCGCGGTGGTGGCGATGGTTCGGATGGTGCGCATCGCGACTACGGCGCTGGTGCACCACATGCACATCGCCATGGCGGCGAAGGCTGCGGTGGCGTTGGTGATCGAGTGCATCGGGTCTCCTAACGAAAACGGGCCTTCGTGGTGAACACGAAGGCCCTGAAAAACAAAAAGCCCATCCGGTGTCTTCCGGTGGGCTTGCGGACACAGGAGTGTCCTCTTGAAAAGGATCCTAGCATGCGAATTTTGCCCCTGCCAGGGGCGCTGGCGGCAAGTTTTCGCTGTTCGGCGACGGTTTGATGGCAAAGAGCAATACTCTTTTTGTTTCGTAACGCCGGTCTGTGGCTTGAGCCCGGTCTCATTCTGGGCGGGTGCCGCCGATGTGGGTCGTGAGCGTGGCTGCGGTGGCCGCGACTGCCTCGGCCAAATCGGGGAAGGTTTCGTCGCACGGGCCGTCTTCTGGGCAGAGGTGGCGGAGCGTCACGCTGATCGCCGCCATGGGGCGGGAGCCGTGGTCGAAGACGGGGGCGGCGACGGAGGCGAAGCCTGTTGTCACGTGGCCGTCTTCGACCGACCAGCCTAGGCGGCGTTCGGTGGCCAGCGTTCGGCGTAGGGCGGCTAGGGAGTTGGGGCCGCGGGGGGTGCGTAGGACGAAGGACGTTGCGGCGGGGAACAGGGCGCGGACGTGGGCGGCTGGGAGGTGTTGCAGCATCGCGCGGCCGGAGGCGGTCAGGTGGGCTGGCAGGCGGACGCCGACATCGGTGACCAGGGTTTCTGGGCGGGTCGGGCGTTCCTTGATCAGGTACAGGGATTCGTTGCCGTGCAGGACGCCCAGGTGTGCGGTGTGGCCGATGCGGTCGACCAGTTTGCGCAGGAGGGGGCCGGCCAGGCGCTCCAGGGGGTCGTGGCGGAGGTAGGCCGAGCCTAGTTCGAAGGCGGCGATTCCTAGGCCGTAGCGGCGTTCGGCGGGTAGGTGGGTGACGAAGCCGGCTGCGGTGAGTTCGTTGAGCAGGTGGTAGGTGGTGGAGCGGGGTAGCTCCAGGTCTCGGGCGATGGCGGCGGCGGAGACCGGGCCCGCGTGGCCGGCTAGGAGGCGCAGGACGGAGAGGCCGTTGCGCAGGGCGGGAACGTCGGAACTGCTCATGTGCCTCCTCCGGAAATGGTGCGAGGGGACCCCTCGCACCGTCCGGACGGAGTATGAGGGGGCCGTTCGCGTCAGCAGGCGAGGCTCTCGCCACGTATTGTCTTGGATACCAGACACTACCCGGAACTCCGCCCTGTCGCCGCGCGCCGCGGGGAGGTGCAATGGCGGCATGCCGGAACCAGTCCTCCTGAGTTCGAAGCCGATGACCGCGGCGCAGGTTGTCGACGTCGTCCGCGGACACGCGCACGTCGGGCTCTCCGAGGCGGTCGAGAAGAACCTCGCCGCCACTCGCCAGCACATCGAAGACCTCGCCGACGCCACGTCGCCGACCTACGGGGTCTCGACCGGGTTCGGCGCGCTCGCCACGCGCCACATCCCGGTCGAGAGCCGCACCGCGCTGCAGCGCAGCCTGATTCGCTCGCACGCCGCGGGTGCCGGGCCTGCGGTGGAGCCGGAGGTGGTGCGCGCGTTGATGCTGCTGCGCTTGCGCACGCTGGCCAGTGGCTACACGGGAGTGCGGCCGCAGACGGCGCAAACGCTTGCGGCCCTGCTCAACGCGGACATCACGCCGGTCGTGCACGAGTACGGGTCGCTTGGTTGCTCCGGTGACCTCGCGCCGCTGGCTGCGGTCGCGTTGGCGTTGATGGGCGAGGGCGAGGTGTTTCACGCGGGCGAGCGGAAGTCGGCCGCGGACGCCTTGCGGGCGGCTGGGATCACGCCGGTCGTGCTGGCCGAAAAGGAGGGCCTCGCGCTCACCAATGGCACCGACGGCATGCTCGGCATGCTTCTGCTCGCCGCGGCTGATCTGCATCGGTTGCTGGACGTCGCGGATCTCACGGCGGCGATGAGCGTCGAGGCGTTGTTGGGGACGGACCGTGTGTTTGCCGCTGATTTGCAGGCGCTTCGGCCGCACCCGGGGCAGGCGACCAGTGCGGCGCGGATGTTCGCGGCGTTGCAGGGGTCGAAGATCGTGGAAAGCCACCGCGGTCCGGACTGCAACCGCGTGCAGGACGCGTACTCGCTGCGATGTGCGCCCCAGGTACACGGTGCCGCGCGGGACACGTTGACGCACGCGGAACTCGTCGCGGAGCGGGAGCTGTGGTCCGCGGTGGACAATCCGGTGGTGCTGGCCGACGGCCGGGTCGAGTCGAATGGCAACTTCCACGGCGCGCCGGTCGCGTATGTGCTCGACTTCCTCGCCGTGCCGGTGGCGGACGTCGCGAGCATCGCCGAACGCCGCACCGACCGGATGCTCGACCAGGCGCGGTCGCATGGACTGCCGCCGTTCCTCGCGCACGACCCCGGCGTCGACTCCGGGCACATGATCGCGCAGTACACGCAGGCCGCGGTGGTCAGCGAGCTGAAGCGGCTCGCGGTGCCTGCCTCGGTGGACTCGATCCCGAGCAGCGCAATGCAAGAGGACCACGTGTCGATGGGCTGGTCCGCCGCGCGCAAGCTGCGCAAGGCGGTCGACGGTCTCACCACCGTGCTCGCCGTCGAACTGCTCACCGCGGCTCGCGCGCTCGATTTCCGCGCGCCGCTGCAGCCTTCGCCGGTCACCGGACGCGTCCGGGACCTGTTGCGCACCAAGGTCGAGGGCCCCGGCCCCGACCGTCATCTGGCGCCCGAGATCGCGGCCGCCGAAGAACTCGTGCGGTCGGGCGCTGTCCTGGCCGCGGCCGAACTGGAGGCCTGAGCAATGACAAGCACCGCCCGTACCGTCCGCGCAGCCAGGGGCACCTCGCTCACCGCGAAGAACTGGCAGACCGAGGCCGCGCTGCGGATGTTCCACAACAACCTCGACCCGGAGGTCGCCGAGCGGCCCGACGACCTGGTGGTCTACGGCGGCACCGGCCGCGCGGCGCGCAACTGGGCGAGCTTCGACGCGATCACCCGCGAGCTGACCGCGCTGGAGCAGGACGAGACGCTGCTGGTCCAGTCCGGCAAACCGGTCGGCGTGTTCCGTACGCACGAGTGGGCGCCGCGGGTGCTGATCGCGAACTCGAACCTGGTGGGCGACTGGGCGACCTGGCCGGAGTTCCGCCGGCTGGAGCAGCAGGGCCTGACCATGTACGGCCAGATGACCGCCGGTTCGTGGATTTACATTGGCACGCAAGGCATTCTGCAGGGCACCTACGAGACGTTCGCCGCGGTGGCGAAGAAGCGCTTCGGCGGAACGCTGCGCGGCACGCTCACCGTCACCGCCGGGCTCGGCGGCATGGGCGGCGCGCAGCCGCTGGCCGTCACGATGAACGACGGCGTGGCGTTGTGCATCGAGGTCGACGCCCAGCGCGCGCACCGCCGGGTCGAGCACCGGTATCTCGACGAGGTGGCCGACGACCTGGACGACGCGATCCGGCGGGTCACCGCGGCGAAGAAGGAGCGGCGTCCGCTGTCGGTCGGCGTGGTCGGCAACGCCGCCGAGGTGCTGCCGGAGCTGCTGCGCCGCGACGTCGAGGTGGACATCGTCACCGACCAGACGTCGGCGCACGACCCGCTGTCCTACCTGCCCAAGGGCGTCAGCGTGGACGACTGGCCGGACTATGCGGCCAAGAAGCCGGACGAGTTCACCGACCGGGCGCGCGAGTCGATGGCCGACCACGTCGACGCGATGCTCGGGTTCCTCGACCGCGGCGCCGAGGTGTTCGACTACGGCAACTCCCTGCGCGGCGAGGCGAAACTCGGCGGCTGCGAGCGCGCGTTCGACTTCCCCGGCTTCGTGCCCGCTTACATCCGGCCGCTGTTCTGCGAGGGCAACGGGCCGTTCCGCTGGGCCGCGCTGTCCGGCGACCCGGAGGACATTGCCGCGACGGACCGCGCGATGCTCGAGCTGTTCCCGGAGAACGAATCGCTGGCCCGCTGGATCAAGATGGCCGGCGAGCGCGTCGCGTTCCAGGGCCTGCCCGCCCGGATCTGCTGGCTCGGCTACGGCGAACGGCATCTGGCCGGCCTGCGCTTCAACGAGATGGTGGCCAGCGGCGAGCTGAAGGCCCCGGTCGTGATCGGCCGCGACCACCTCGACTCGGGCAGCGTCGCCTCGCCGTACCGCGAGACCGAGGGCATGGCCGACGGCTCCGACGCGATCGCCGACTGGCCGCTGCTGAACGCGCTGGTCAACACCTCGTCCGGGGCGAGCTGGGTGTCCATCCACCACGGCGGCGGGGTCGGCATGGGCCGGTCCATCCACGCCGGGCAGGTGAGCGTCGCGGACGGCACGCCGCTGGCCGCGCAGAAGCTGGAGCGGGTGCTCACGAACGACCCGGGCATGGGCGTCATCCGGCACGTGGACGCCGGATACGACCGCGCGGCCGAGGTCGCCGACGAGCGTGGTGTGCGGGTGCCGATGCGGGAGCAGGCGTGACCGCGTCCGGGCTGCTCGGCGAGATCGCCGACGTCGGGCGCGATGCGCGGCGTGGCGGTTACTCGCGGCACGCGTTCGATTCGCCGGAACACGACCTGCGTACGTGGTTCGTCGAACGGGCGCAGCAGCTGAGCCTCGACGTCGAGACCGATCGCAACGGCAACCTGTGGGCGTGGTGGGGCGTTCCCGGGGTGGACGCGGTCGTCACCGGCAGCCATCTGGACTCGGTGCCGGGCGGCGGCGCGTTCGACGGGCCGCTCGGCGTCGTGAGCGCGCTGGCGGCGGTGGAAGCCTTGCAGGCCAAGGGGTTCCGTCCGGCCAAGCCGTTCGCGGTGGTGGTGTTCGCGGAGGAGGAGGGCGGGCGCTTCGGCATGCCGTGTCTCGGCTCGCGGCTGCTCACCGGGACGATCGACGCGGACCGGGCCCGTGCGCTGCGGGATCCGTCCGGCGTCACGTTCGCCGAGGCGGCCGCGAAGGCCGGGTTGGACGTGGACCGGGTCGGCGCGGATCCGGACCGGCTCGGGTTGATCGGGCAGTTCCTGGAGCTGCACGTCGAACAGGGCAGGGGGCTGATCGACCTCGGGTCGCCGGTGGCGGTCGGCAACACGGTGATCGCGCACGGCCGGTGGCGGTTCTCCTTTGCAGGACAAGGCAATCACGCGGGCGCGACGCTGCTCGCGGACCGGGTGGACCCGATGCTGCCCGCCGCTGAGACGGTGGTGGCGGTGCGGCGGCTGGCGCGAACCGTGCCGGACGCGCGGGCGACGGTGGGCCGGTTGGTGCCCACGCCGGGCGGGACGAACGTGATCGCGTCCACTGTGGACCTGTGGCTGGACGCACGGGTGCCGGGCACGGCGACGCCGGAGCTGGTTGAGGAGATCACTCAGGCGGCGCGGGCGGCGGCCGAGGCGGAAGGGTGCGAGCTGGCGGTCACGCGCGAGTCGTACTCCGACGACGTGGTGTTCGACGAGTCGCTGCGGCGATCGCTGGGGGAGTGGCTGGGCGCGCCGCCCGAACTGCCCACCGGTGCCGGGCACGACGCGGCGATCCTGGCGGGATTCGTGCCGTCCGGGATGCTGTACGTCCGCAATCCGACCGGGATCAGCCATGCGCCAGAGGAATTCGCTGAGGCGGACGACGTCGAGGCCGGTGCCCGGGCGCTCGCCGAGGTGCTGGAGCGGCTCGCGAGATGACCACGTACTGGTGCGAACGGGCCTGGCTGCCCGACGGGGTCGCGGACGCGGTCCGGATCGAGGTGGCGGACGGCCGGATCGTCTCGGTGGCCGCCAACGCCGATAAGACCGGGACCGTCCTCAATGGACTGACGCTGCCCGGGTTCGCCAACGGCCACTCGCACGCGTTCCACCGTGCGCTGCGGGGCCGGACGCACCACGAGCGGGGCACGTTCTGGACGTGGCGGGAGCGGATGTACTCGCTCGCCGCCCGGCTCGATCCGGAGTCCTACTACCGGCTCGCCAGGGGCGTCTACGCGGAGATGGTGCTGGCAGGCTACACGAGCGTCGCCGAGTTCCACTACCTGCACCACGGGCCGGGCGGCGCGCCGTACGCGTCGCCCAACGCGATGGGCGACGCGCTGCGGCAGGCCGCGCGGGACGCTGGGATCCGGATGACGCTGCTCGACACCTGCTATCTCGCCGGCGGCATCGGCGTGCCGCCGGACGAGGTGCAGAAGCGGTTTTCGGACGGTTCCGCTGAGAAGTGGGCGGAACGCGTTGCGCTGCTGAAGGAAGACGACCTGTTCCGCGTCGGCGGGGCGATCCACTCGGTGCGCGCGGTGCCGGAGTATGAGCTGCCGAAGGTGGATGAAGCAGTGCCGGAGGACCGGCCGTTGCACATCCATCTGTCCGAGCAGCGCGCGGAGAACGAGCAGTGCGAGGCCGCGTATCGATGGACGCCGACCGGGCTGCTTTGGGACTACGGCGTGCTCGGCGAGCGGCTCACCGCGGTGCACGCGACTCATCTGACCGAGCAGGACGTCAAGTGGCTGGGCGATTCCCGGAGCGGCGCGTGCTTCTGCCCGACCACCGAACGGGACCTCGGCGACGGCATCGGACCTGCTCGGAGCCTGCTCGACGCCGGGGTGCGGCTGGGCATCGGGAGCGACAGCAACGCGGTGGTCGACGCGTTCGAGGAGACCCGGGCGCTGGAGCTGGACGATCGGCTCGCCAGCGAGGAACGCGGCCGGTTTACCGCGGAGGAACTGCTCGCCGCCGGCACCGAGCACGTCTCCGCCGGCTGGCCGGAGAACGGCACGATCGCGGCCGGAGCCGGGGCTGACCTGGTCACGGTCGCGATGGACACGGTGCGCACAGCCGGGATCGAACCGTCCGGCGTGCTGTTCGCCGCCGCGGCCGCGGATGTCCGTACCGTGGTGGTGGCCGGGCGGGAAGTGGTGCGCGACGGCGCGCACGTGCTGATCGAACGACCGGAAACCTTACTGGCCAAGGAGATCGAGGCGCTGTGGCAGTTCTGATCACCGGAATCGGCGAACTCACCACGAACGATCCGGAGCTGGGCAAGCTCCGCGACGCCGCGCTGGTGCTCGACGGCGAGACCGTCGCGTGGGCCGGTCCGGCCGGGCAGGCCCCGGACGCCGACGAGCGCGTGGACGTCGAGGGCCGGGCCGTGCTGCCCGGGTGGGTGGACAGCCACACCCACCTCGTGTTCGCGGGCGACCGCACCGCCGAGTTCGAGGCACGGATGGCCGGACAGGCTTACGCGGCAGGCGGAATCGCGGTCACTGTCGATGCGACGCGGGCGGCCTCGGACGAGCATCTGACGGCGAATCTTCGTCGACATGTCGAGGAAGCGGCCGCGCAGGGCACCACCTGCCTGGAGACCAAGACCGGGTACGGCCTCACGGTCGCGGATGAGGAACGGTCGGCGCGGATCGCGGGGACAGTCGCGGACGAGGTGACCTTCCTCGGGGCACACCTGGTACCGCCGGGTGCCGACGCGGAGTCCTATGTGGACCTGGTGTGCGGCGAGATGCTGGACGCGGTCGCGCCGCACGTGCGGTGGGCCGATGTGTTCTGCGAGACCGGTGCGTTTGACGCGGCGCAGTCGGCACGCGTGCTCAAGGCGGCGAAGGAACGCGGGCTTGGGTTGCGAGTGCACGGGAATCAGCTCGGCGAAGGGCCGGGTGTGCGGCTGGCGGTGGAGCTGGATGCGGCGAGCGTCGACCACTGCACCTACCTGAGCGATGCGGACGTCGAGGCGCTCGCGTCGTCCAACACGGTCGCGACAGTGCTGCCCGCGTGCGATTTGTCGACGAGGCAGTCGCTCGCTCCAGCGCGGCGGTTGCTCGACGCGGGGGCGACGGTCGCGTTGGCCAGCAACGCTAATCCGGGCAGCTCGTACACCACGTCGATGGCGTTCTGCGTGACGACGGCTGTGTTGCAGATGCGGATGACCGTGGACGAGGCGGTGTGGTCGGCGACGGCTGGCGGTGCGCGGGCGCTCCGTCGCGACGACGTCGGGTATCTGCGGCCGGGTGCGCGGGCGGATGTGCACGTACTCGACGCTCCGTCCACCACGCATCTCGCTTATCGGCCGGGTGTCCCGTTGACCCACGCGGTGTGGCGGAAAGGGGCAAGGGTGCGTTAATCGGGTGGCGACGGAGTCCGCGGCTACGCTAACGTGAAAGGGAACAGGACGCGCGAAAGACCATTGTCCGGTATGGGTTAGGCTGGACGATCCATTCGCTCTGTTTCCGAGTGCCCGGCGTAAGCGGGCCAGCCCAGTGCGTCCCTCTCGAACCAGAACCTGGTACGGAAGGGACTTGGCTGATGCTGGATAACGCGGATGACACGGTGCTCGTGATCGGGGCCGGGCTCGGCGGGCTGTGTCTCGCGCAGGGGCTGCGCAAGGCAGGCATCCCGTGCGCGGTCTACGAACGCGATTCCGCGCTGGACGCGCGGCGGCAGGGTTACCGGCTGCACATCGATTCCCGCGGCGACCAGGCGTTGCGAGAGGTGCTCCCGCCGCAGCTGCACGAGCTGTTCCGGGCCACCTCGGGGCAGCCGCGCAACGTCACCACGATCTACGACAGCCAGCTGACGCCGGTCACCGAGTTCGTGCTCGACGACGGCGACGTGCAGCGGAACGTCAACCGGTTCACTCTCCGGGAGATTCTGTTCGAGGGCCTCGAGAACGTCCACTTCGGCAAAGAGTTCGTGCGCTACGAGGAGCGCGACGGCGGCGTGATCGCGCACTTCGCGGACGGGACGCAGGCGCGCGGCGCGGTTCTCGTCGGCGCGGACGGGGTGAATTCGCCGGTGCGCCGGCAATACCTTCCGCAGGCGCAGGTCGTCGACACCGGATTGCGTCAGCTGTACGGGAAAATCCCGCTCGCCGCGGCGAACCGGGAGCTGTTCGACCCGGCCATGTTCTCCGTGTTCAACATTATTTCCGGTCCGGGGAAAGCGATGATCGGAGTCGCGCCGGTCGACTATCCGGAGCCGATCGCCGACGCGTGCGCCCGGCTCGCGCCCGGGGTGCGGCTCAGCCCCGACGAGGCGTACATGACCTGCGCTTTCGGTGCGCGCACGGAAATCTTCGGGCAGACCGACGACGAACTCCGCGCGCTGTCCGGCGACGAGATGCGGAAGCTCGTGCTGGACCGGGTCGGGGACTGGCATCCGAAGGTGCGCCGGATCGTCGAAAGCTGGGTCCCGGAAACGGTATTCCTCGTCTCGATCCGGACCAGCGTGCCGATCGGGCCGTGGGAACCGTCGCGGATCAGCCTGGTCGGCGACGCGATCCACGCGATGAGCCCGGCCGCCGGCGCCGGGGCGAACACCGCGATGCGCGACGGTGCCGCGCTCGCGGCCGCGCTGAGCAGCGGCGGCCCGGAGGCGATCGGGGAATACGAGGCGGAAATGCGCCGGTACGGATTCGCCGCCGTGCGCGAGTCTGCGGCGAACGGGGCACAGCACCTCGGACAGAATCCATTGCCGGAATTGTCCGCGGAACCCGTTTTCTAACCGAGTCCGGGAAGTGCGCGGGGGCAGAGTTCCTGCCCCCGCGCCCGACCCCGCGCGCGGACGCCGGGCGCTCGCGCGACGATGAATCCGGACCAGCAGGTGGACGGCGGAAAACCGGCGACGGCGGCAAGATCCCGTTCATTCAGAGTTCAACTACTGGCCACCCGCTGAGGGATCTGGAGACCCCGCCCGCGTCGGTACCGTCATTCCCGCAGGACACTCCGAACTGGAGAGCGGGCATGGACTTTTCTCTCATCGTCCTGGTGGTGATCGTCGCGGCGCTGGCCTTCGACTTCACCAACGGGTTCCACGACACGGCCAACGCCATGGCCACCTCGATCGCCACCGGCGCGCTGAAGCCCCGGGTCGCGGTCGCGATCTCGGCGATTCTCAATCTCGTCGGCGCCTTTCTTTCGATTGAAGTCGCGAAGACCATTTCCGGCGGAATCGTCGACGACACCAAGGTCACTCCGGTGGTGATTTTCGCCGGATTGGTCGGGGCCATCGTCTGGAATCTCGTCACGTGGCTGGTCGGGCTGCCGTCGAGTTCGTCGCACGCGCTGTTCGGCGGGCTGATCGGGGCGACCTGGATCGCGTCCGGCGCGGACGCCGTGCATTTCGCGAAGGTCATCGAAAAGGTGCTGATCCCGGCGGTCGCGTCGCCGGTGGTGGCGGGCGTGGTCGCGATCGCCGGCACCTTCCTCGTCTACCGGATCACCGCGAAATCGCGGCAGGACGTCGTCGGCAAGGGTTTCAAGACCGGTCAGGTGCTTTCGGCCAGCCTGGTTTCGCTCGCGCACGGCACCAACGACGCGCAGAAGACGATGGGCGTCATCACGCTCGCGCTGATCGCGGGCGGCTCGCTCGCGCCCGGGTCGAACCCGCCGGTCTGGGTCATCCTCGCCTCCGGCGCGGCGATCGCGCTCGGCACCTACTTCGGCGGCTGGCGGATCATCCAGACGATGGGCAAGAAGCTCACCGAAATCCAGACGCCGCAAGGGTTCGCCGCCGAAACGAGTTCCGCGGCGGTCATTCTCGCCTCGTCGCACCTCGGCTTCGCGCTGTCGACCACGCACGTCACCTCGGGCGGCATCATCGGCTCCGGGCTCGGCCGGAAGCTCGCCGAGGTGCGCTGGGGCGTCGCGGGCAAGATGGTGATCGCCTGGGCGCTCACGCTGCCCGCCGCGGCGATCGTCGGTGCCATCGCCGCCGCGGTTTCCACGCGCGGCAGCTGGGGAACGGTCCTCGTCGGCGGCGTCGGGGTGCTGCTCGCGCTGGGCATCTGGCTCGCGTCGCGGCGCAATCCGGTCACGCCGGCCACTGTCAACGACGAGCCGGAGGCCGCCAAGGCCGCCCCGGTCGCGGCCTGAGGGAGCACGACATGGCGATCAACTGGGGTGCCCTCGGCATCGTTTTCGTGGTGGCGCTGGCCGCGGTGGTCGTGCTGACCGGGCTGTTCGCGTACGGGGTGCGCGGGCTGTCCGAACGCGTGACGGCGCGGGCGCACGGCGGCAGCGGCACGGTTCAGCTGACCGGCGCGGTCGTGTGCTTCACGATCTGCGCCGCGGTGATCGGGTACGGGATCTACCTGATCGTGGCCTAGGCGAGGGCCGCCTCCGCGCGGGCCCGCAGTTCTTCCGGAAGCTCGTCGAGCAGCGGTCGCACCGTTGCCCGGCGAGCTTCGTTCAGGTGGGCCAGCACGTCCAGCGCCGGCGCCCACAGCGACTCGTCCGCGGCGGCGGTCCGGACCAGCAGAAGGCAGCCGGGCGTCGCCGAGCAACGCGAGCACGTGGTCGATCCGGCTCCGGTCGTCCAGGACATACGCGGTGCGCAAGAGACCGGCGTCGTCCAGCAGCCCGACGCAACGGCGCACCGTCTCGTCCGGCAGGTGGCCGACGAACCGGCCCAGCGTGATCCAGTCCTCGCGACGGGTCAGTTCCTCGGCGACCGCTACGACCGTCGCGACCGGGATACGCGTGATGATCGACGTCGCGCGCCGCGGGTCCAGCTCCGCGGCGACCGAGGCGAGGAACTTCGGCGACAGCCGCTTCGCGACATCGACGCCGCGCGACACGTCGACCAGTCCGGCGATCCGCGCGCACAGCAGCGGGCCGAACACCTTCTCGGCGATCTTCGCGGTCACCGCCGCCGGCAGCAGCTTGCTCGCCAGCGCCATCCGCTCCAGCACGACCAGGTTCGCGTCGAACAGCGTGGTCGTCACCTGCTCGCGGAGCAGCCGTACTTCGCCCTGGTCGACGTCGGCGAGGTAGTCGAGCCGGGCGGGGTCGACGTCGAGCACCCGGGCGAGCTTGAGGATTTCCGGGTTCACAGGCCGACCGCTTTCCGCACCGCGCCGCGCAGCAGAGCGGGCACGTACTTCAGGCTCTCCTCACCCGCGCGGGCGAGCGCCTGCGCTTGCCGGTGCCGGGCGTCCCGCAGCGCCGCGGACAGATCCTGTTTGTGCTGCTCAGACAGGGCTTCGATGCCGTCCGGCAATGGAGCGCCGAGCTGTTCGGCCAGGGTGCGTTCAGCCATGGTGACCCATCATGCCTCACGGTCTCGACCTTGACTTTCGGCAGTGGTGACGAATCGGGCGGCCCTTGTAGCGTCAGCGGCATGAAGGAGGCGACGCGGGTTCGGTGGCGCGTGGCGTTCGACGTGCTGCTGTGGGCCGCGTTGTGCGGATTCGTCCTGCTCGACGCGCCGAACAGCCCGAACGGCTGGGAACTCGCCTACGGACTGGCGTCGGTCACCGTCGCGATGGCGACCGCCCGCGTGTACCCGGCGGTCGCGCTGGTGGTCGCGATGGCGACGGCGATCGTCATCGCGTTCGGCTGGGGCGGCCGGGTCGCGGTGTGGGAGTTCTTCCTGATCGTCGTGATCTCCTACCTGGCCGGGCTGCGGCTCGCCAGGGCGCGCGTGGCGATGATCAGCTTCTTCGCCATCGCGGTGGCCGGGATCCCGCTCGCCCTCCTGCCGACGTCCGGCTTCGACGCGTGGGGCGCGGTGCTCGGCACGCTCGCCTTCGCCGGGGTCGCGCCGTGCCTGCTCGGACGGCACGTGCGGCTGCGGCGCGAACTCGCGCAGGACGGATGGCGGCGCGCCGAGGAGATGGAGAGCAGGCACCGGCTGGTCGCGCAGGAGGCGCGGCTGCGGGAACGCGCCCGGATCGCCAGCGACATGCACGATTCGCTCGGCCACGAGCTGAGCCTGATCGCGGTGCGGGCGGCGGCGCTGGAGGTCGACAGCGGGCTCGGCGACGAGCAGCGCGAGGCCGCCGGACAGCTCCGCGCCGGTGCGGCGACGGCAACGGAACGGCTGCGCGAGATCATCGGCGTGCTGCGCGAGGACGCCGCGCCGGTCGAGCCCGTGCAGGGCGATCTGGGCGAGCTGATCGACCGCGCGCGTGCGTCGGGGATCGAGATCGGCGCCCGGGTAGGCAGCCTCGGCAACGCGCCGCCGATGGTCGCGCGGGCGGTCTACCGCGTGGTGCAGGAAGGGCTCACGAACGCGGCGAAGTACGCCCCCGGCGCGGCCGTCACGGTGGTCGTGACCAGCACGGACGAGGCGACCGACGTCCAAGTTCGGAACGCGCCGCCGCCCGCCGGACCGTTGCCCGGCCGGTCCGGGCAGCGGGGGCTGATCGGGCTGCAGGAGCGCGTGCGGCTGGTCGGCGGAAGCCTGACGGCGGGCCCGTCGGACGGCGGGTTCGAGGTGGCGGCGCGGCTGCCGCACGACGCGGCGCCCGCGCCGGAGCAGGACGACGAGATGATCGGGCAGGCCGCGCGCGAACTGGAACGCGCCCGCCGCGCCGTCCGGTCGAGCCTGGTGCAGGCGATCCTGGTGCCGCTGGGGCTGTTCGGCGTGATCATCGGGGGTACCGGGGTGGCGTTCGTGGCACAGTGGTCGGCGTCGGAGCTGCCGCCGGAGTCGTACGCGCGGATCCAGATCGGCATGCCGCATTCGGCGGTCGAACCGATGCTGCCCTCGCGCCAGCGCACGACGCTGCCGGTGATCAACGTGCCGCCGCAGCCGGACCGGAGCACCTGCGAGTACTACGGAGCCGGCCGGAGCTGGCTCAACTTCAACCACGCGGTCTACCGGCTGTGCTTTGTGGACGGTCAGGTGGCGAGCAAAGATCTTTACAGTGAGGACGAACCGTGATCCGGGTACTGCTGGCCGACGACGAAGCGATGATCCGCGCCGGCGTGGCCGCGATTCTGGCTTCGGACAAGGAAATCGAGGTGGTCGCCGAAGCCGCGGACGGACGCGCGGCGGTGGAACTGGCGCGGGCGAACCGGCCGGACGTCGTGCTGCTCGACATCCGCATGCCCGGCCTGGACGGCCTCGCCGCGGCCGAGGAGATCCGCAAACTGCTGCCGGACACCGGCGTGCTGATGCTCACGACGTTCGGGGAAGACGCCTACATCGAACGCGCTCTCGGCCTTGGTGCGAGCGGTTTCCTCCTCAAGGCAGGCGATCCGCGCGAACTGCTCGCCGGAGTGCACGCGGTGGCCGACGGTGCGGCCTTCCTGTCGCCGAAGGTCGCGCACCGGGTGATCACGCGCTTGTCCGGCAACCGGTTCAGCCGCGCCGCGACCGCCCGCGAGCGGGTCGGCGTCTTGACGAACCGGGAGCGGGAAGTGCTGGTGCTGCTGGCCGAAGGACTGTCCAATGCGGACATCGCGGCGCGGATGTTCGTGGTGGAGGGCACGGTGAAGGCGCACGTGAGCACCATCCTGACCCGGCTGGACGTGCGGAACCGGGTACAGGCGGCGATCACGGCTTTCGAGGCCGGGCTGGTGTGAGCTTCGGCGGTTGCCAACGGCTGACACTGGCTCCTACCCGGGTGGTGACCTTTGCTGGCAGCAGTTGGGTGAATGCCGCCCTCAACGCGACCGCAGTTCGGTTCCGAAGGAGCGGCCCGCTGGCACCGGCCTGAATGGACGCTCGCGCGACCTTTTGCGTGCGTGGACGGCGTTCCGCGTCGTAACGACGGAGTGCTTCCTCCACTGTGGACTCGTTGGCGTGCGAAGCCAGCACCACCGCGTCCTCCAGCGCCTGGCAACCGCCTTGCCCCAGGAACGGTGGCATCGCGTGCGCGGCGTCCCCGAGAAGCGCGATGCGGCCGCGGGTGTAACTGGGCAGTGGAGTCGCCAGGTGATATGTGTCGTGCAGCAGGATTTCCGTTGTGGCGTCAATGAGTTGCGGAATCGGCTCGTGCCAGCGACTGTACTTCGCGGTCAGGTACGCGCGGACGTCGTCGTGCCGGATCCCGGCGGGGCGCGCTTCGGAGATCCACCAGTACACCTCGTCGTCGAGCAGCGGAAGGACACCGATCTCGATTCCGGCCGCCCACGTGGTGCTCAACGTGGGCTTCAACGACAGCTTGGCGATGCCGCGAAACGCCGCGCCGCCGCTGTAGGCGACTCGCGCGGACGGGAAGAGCGCCTGCCGGATCGGACTGTTGATGCCGTCGGCGGCCACGACCAGGTCGGCTTCGATCGCGCCGGAACTGTGGTGCACCACGCCGTTCTGCTCGACGCTCGCCACCTCGACCCCGGTCTTCAGGCACTCGTCCGGCAACGCTGACCGCAGTGTCTCGATCAGGCTTGCCCGGTGAATCGCGCCCAGCGGGAGGCCGTGACTGCGCACGAAGAGGTCCGCGTCCCACCTGGCCAGCCGACGCCCGCGCCAGTCGACCAGCCCGCCGCCGCGCTGCGCCGAGATCCGCGGCTCGACACCGAGTTCCGCCAGCGCCCGCTGCGCGTTGGGCCACAACGAGATCCCCGCACCGATCGCGGCGAACTCCGGCGCCCGCTCCAGCACGGTGACCCGCCAGCCGACCTTGCGCAGCCCGATCGCCGCCGCCAGCCCGCCGATGCCCCCGCCGACCACGACCGCGTGTCGCTGAGCCATTGCCCGCCTCCTCTACGTCTGTAGAGAACTCTACACCTGTAGTGTCGTCGGGGTGGAGCGGATAGCTGTGATCGGCGACGCGGCCATCGAGGTGATCGCGGCCGAAGGCATGCGCGGACTGACTCACCGCGCGGTCGACCGGGCGGCGGGTTTGCCCGCGGGCTCGACGTCGTACTACGCCCGCACCCGCGCGGCGCTGCTGGAACTGGCCGCGGACCGGATGATCGCGCTGGACCAGGCCGAAATCGCGCCGCCGACCGGGCAACTGGCGGAATTCCTCGGCGCCATGGTGCACCGGTCGATCACCGTCGGCCGCACCAGAATGCTGGCCCGGTACGAGTTCGCCCTCGAATCAACCCGGCGCCCCGAACTGCGGGCCCGGTATGACGCTGGTGGCTTGGAATTGCGCCGCCGGTGCGCGGAAGTGCTCGCCGCGGCCGGTTCCCCGACGCCGGAGGACCACACCCGGGTGCTCATCGGCTGGCTGGACGGATCGATCTTCGACGCACTGGCAGGCACCGGCTCGGTGAACCCGCCGACCGAAGCCGATTTGGTCGCCGGAGCCCGCGCCGTGCTCGCCGGACTGGGATTGCCGCACGCCTGACCCACTCGTCTGTGAGGGGAACCCTCGCAGACCCTGATTCCCCCAGGGTTCCCCCTCGCGGCCCGCTGCCGCCCCGGGAAGTCGTGAGGGACCCCTTCACGTACTTAGATTCCCTCAAGGAGTCCTTCACGACCCGCCCCGCCCCGAACCGCCACCGATGCACCCAAAGAGCGAGGCACCCACACGACCCCCGCACCCCGATACGAAGCCAAAACGCGGTCTGGGGTGGCTTGTCAAGGCATCTTTCCCGCCTTGACAAGCCACCCCAGACCGTCGTAACAATCAGGCTTCGGGGTGCCCCACGCAACAACAACCCCTCAAGCATCACGCCGATTCAACAACGCAGTACCAGCCCCAAGCCCAACCAAAGCCCACACGAGACAAACCAACACCCCCACCCAAGGCCCGTACGGCGGCAAACTCCCCAACAACGGATTCACATCCCCAGGCGGAACCATCGCATTAACCCCAGCGAACGCCGGAAAATAATTCATCGCCTCCGGAAACACATACGAAGACATCAACATGGGCAACGGCAGCAGCAACACAATCACCACCACCAACGTCCCAGCCGCACTGCGCAACACGAACGAAACCCCAAGGCAAAGCACCCCGAGCAGCGCGAAGTAAGCCCCCATCCCGAGCGCAGTAACCGCCCCCTGCGACAGCGACGTGGAACCCCCAGCCCCACGCATCACCACCGAAGCGACACCCATGCCGACGAGAGAAACAACCACACCGTAAACGAACAACACCGGCACCAGCACCGCAGCCTTAGCCACGGTAACCCGGCCCCGAACCGGAACCCACTGCAGCGTAGACCGAATCGACCCGCTGGTGTACTCGCTCGTCACAAACAACGTCGCCACCGCAAGCACACAGAACTCAACCAGATAAATCGCCCCGGCATTGACAATGCCGTGCGCCGACTGCTGCCGATCATCGCCGACATGCTGGGAAATTCCCGACACGACGGAGTAGAACGCCATCAACAGCACTCCGCCGATCAACGACAGCCACGTCGCCCGCACCGACCAAAACTTGGTCCATTCCGCGGAAATCGCCAGCTTCGTCATGCCGTCACCCCGTATTCCACCGATCCGGCAGTCAGTTCCATGTACGCCTGCTCGAGCGAGGCGGTCCGCTCCTCGAGGCCGTGCAACCGAATGCCCAGTTCATAAGCCAGATCCCCGACCTCGGCCACGCTCATCTCGTCGACGAGCAGTTCGCCGTCCTCCCCGGGCAGCGCCGTGCGGCCGTTCCCCCGGAGCCGGTCGGCGAGTTTCGCGCGCTCGGCCGGATCCGGCACGCGCACCGCGACCGACCTGCTCGAGTTGCCCGCGATGAACTCGCCGATCGCGGCGTCGGCGAGGATTTTGCCTTTGCCGATGACCAGCAGGCGGTCCGCGGTCAGCTGCATTTCGCTCATCAGGTGGCTGGACACGAACACCGTGCGTCCCTCGGCGGCGAGCGAACGCATCAGCTGGCGCACCCAGCGCACGCCGTCTGGGTCGAGGCCGTTGACCGGTTCGTCGAACATCAGCACCCCCGGGTCGCCGAGCAGCGCGCCGGCGATGCCGAGCCGCTGGCTCATGCCGAGCGAGAACGTCCCGGCGCGCTTGCCCGCGACGTCGCTCAGCCCGACCGTCGCCAGCACCTCCTCGACCCGGCTCGAGGCGATTCCGTTGCTGCGCGCCATCGCGAGCAGGTGTTTGCCCGCGCTGCGTCCGGGATGCATGGCTTTCGCATCCAGCAGCGCACCGACTTCGCGCAGCGGAAACCGCAGTTCCGCGTACGGTTTGCCGCGGATCAGGGCGTCGCCCGAGTCGGGCCGGTCGAGGCCGACGGTCATCCGCATGGTGGTCGACTTGCCCGCGCCGTTCGGGCCGAGGAACCCGGTCACCGTGCCCGACTCGATAACCGAGGTGAGGCCGCTGACCACCGTTTTCTGGCCGTAGCGCTTCGTCAATCCGCGAAACGTGATCATAGGGCGAAGTGTGCGCCCGCGCGGGCGCCGCGGACATCAGCCGACCGTCTCCGGCCGACCCCGACTTTAGACAGGGGTCAGCGCGACCGGCGGGTGGTGTGCCGGGTGGGCTTGGCGGTCGCGGGGTCCTCCGGCCACGGGTGTTTCGGGTAGCGGCCGCGCAGGTCCGCACGGACGGCGGGGTATCCGTTGCGCCAGAAGGATTCGAGATCGGCGGTGACCGCGGCCGGGCGGCCGGCGGGGGAGAGCAGGTGCAGTACCACCGGCACCCGGCCGTCGGCGAGCGCCGGCGTTTCGGTCCAGCCGAACGTTTCCTGCAGCTTCACCGCGAGCACCGGCTGGTCGCCGCGATAGTCCACGCGGTAGTGCGAACCGGACGGGACCTCCAGCCGGTCCGGGGCGAGGTCGTCGAGCCGCGCGGCCTCGGGCCACGGCAGCAGGCCGCGCAGGGCGGCTCCGGCGTCGACGTTCGCCAGATCGGCGCGGCGGCGCACCCGCGAGAGGTCCAGCCATGTGTCCACATCGGACAACAGCGCCTCGTCGGTCATCGACGGCCACGGCTCGCCGAGTACGCGGTGCAGAAAGGCGAGGCGTTCCCGGAGCCGGGTGCCGTCTTGGCTCCAGCGCAGCAAACCGAGGCCCTCGGCGCGGAGCCCGGCGACCACGGCGTCGTGCACGAGCTGTAGATCCGGGTTGCGCAAAGGCTTTTCTGACAACACGATCGCGCCTAACCGTCGGACATGCCGGGCGACGACATCGCCGTCCCAATGCACTTCGTCCACTTCGGATACGAGTGTTGGCGCGGCTCGGGTCGCCAGAGCTTCATCGGCGGTCGCGGCGAGCCGGATGGTGCCGTGTACTCGGCCTGGGTCGCGGGTGGCTTCGGCGACGGCAAGCCATTCGGCGTCGCCCAAACCGCTGCCGTGGGGCAGTTCGGCTGCGGTGCCGCTGGCCATCAGATACACCGGGGCTGAGCCCGCGCGACGTCGCGCCAAGCGTTCCGGATGTGCGAGAGCGACGACCAACGCGGCGTCGGGAGAACCCTTCGACGGGGTATTTACCAAAGCTGCCAACCGTTTCGCGTCCCGCTGCCATCGGCGGGCCGCGTCGTCGTGGGCGGAACGGAGCCGACGCAGTTCGGCTTCGACGTCAGTGAGTGTCGCGCCGGAGTCCAGCAGCGCAACCACTTCTGCGGCCGCGCGGGCTCCGACGGCCTCCGCGCCGTCCAGCAACGCGCGTGCCAGCCGGGGATGCAAGCCGAGGTCCGCCATCTTCTGGCCGCGCGGCGTGACAGCACCGTCGGCGGTGGTCGCACCGAGTGTCACGAGCAGGCTTCGCGCGGCGGCGAGCGCGCCTTCGCCAGGCGGATCCCACCAGGCGAGCCCGCTTCCGTCCGGAGTGGACCAACAGGCGAGTTCCAAGGCGAACCGCGCCAGCTCGGCGGTGCGGATTTCGGGTTCCGGGTACGCGGGCAGCGTCGCCTGCTCGTGCTCCGGCCAGCAGCGGTAGGCGCGACCAGGAGCTTCGCGGCCAGCGCGACCTGCGCGTTGTTCGGCGACCGCCGCCGAAACCCGCACCGTGGCGAGCCCGGCGAGGCCGCGTCGGTGATCCACCCGAGGCACGCGTGCGAGACCGGAATCCACGACGGCGCGGACTCCGGGCACGGTCAGGCTCGATTCGGCGACGGCGGTTGCCAGAACCACCCGGCGACGGTCTCGCGGTCGCAACGCGTCGTCTTGCCGGGCGGCGGACAGTCGTCCGTGCAACGGCAGCACGTCCGCGTCCAGCGAACTCAGCAACGCGGACGTGCGCGCGATTTCCCCGGCGCCAGGGAGGAACGCGAGCACATCACCGTCCCCTTCGGACAGTGCTTTCCGGACTGCCGACGCCACCGCGGCTTCCGGACGCTCCCCACGCGCTGGAGCGCGATAGCTCAGCTCGACCGGATACGTGCGCGCGTGCGCGGTGATCACCGGGGCGTCGCCGAGCAGTTCGGCCAGCCGTCCAGCCGCGACGGTCGCCGACGTCGCGAGGAGCCGCAGGTCGTCGCGCAACCCGGCGCGGACGTCGAGGAGCAGCGCCAGCAGCAGATCGGCGTCGAGATGGCGTTCGTGGCATTCGTCCAGCAGCACCGTCGACACCCCAGCCAGCTCGGGGTCGTGCTGCACCCTCCGCACCAGCAAGCCCGAAGTGACCACCTCGATCCGCGTACGCGACGACACTTTCCGATCGCCTCGTACGGCGTACCCGACCGTCTCGCCGACCGGTTCACCCAGCAGCGCGGCCATCCGCCCGGCCGCGGCCCGAGCAGCGAGCCGGCGTGGTTCGGCGACCACGACGCGTCCCTCGCCGCGGTTGAGCGCGAGCGGTACGAGTGTGGTTTTGCCGGTGCCGGGCGGGGCGACGAGCACCGCGGTGCCGTGGTCGTCGAGCGCGCTCAGCACGGACGGCAGCACCGCGCGGACGGGCAGGTCCGGCAGCGAGGCTAGGTCGGTCACTGCTCGGTGATCTCCGGTGGGTTCGGCAACGGATAGTTCGACGGCCCGAGGTTGGTCTGCAGCGATTTCAGCCAGGCCCCGGTCGACACCATCTTCCGGATGGCGTCGTTGACGGCGTGCTGGCCCTCGGTGTCGCCCTTCCGGAGGCCGACGCCGTACCGCTCAGTGGAAAACGGACGGCCGACCACCTTCAGCAGCTCCGGATTCTGCGCGGCGTACCCGGCGAGGATCACCGCGTCCGTGGTGACCGCGTCGACCTGGTTGGCCAGCAGCGCGGTGACGCAGTCCGGATAACGCGGGTACTCGACCAGCTGCACCCGCTGCGCGAACTTGTCCTTCACCATCTGCGCGGGCGTCGACCCGGTGACCGAGCAGAGCCGCCGCCCGTTGAGGCTTTCCGGGCCGGTGATGTCCGGCGACGTGAGCCGGACCAGCAGGTCCTGGCCGGTGCTGAAGTATGGGCCGGCGAAACCCACCCGCTGCTTGCGCTTGTCGGTGATCGAATAGGTGGCCACGATCAGGTCGACCGCACCCGAGGTGAGGTCGGTCTCGCGCCGCGCCGGGGTGGTCTCGTGCCAGGTGATCCCGCCGGGTTCGACCCCCAGTTCGCGCGCGACGAAAGTAGCGACGTCGACGTCGAAACCGGCGAGCCTGCCGTCGACCGTCCGCTGCGAAAGACCCGGCGCGTCGAACCGGACGCCGATGGTCAGGTGGTTGCCGTCACGCGCCCGGGTGGGAAGCGGATCGTCCTTCGACACCGCCGACGATCCGCACGAGACGCAGCTGACCAGCAGAAACACGGCGGCGAGCACTGCGCGAAATCGCATCGGTGCCTCCGCTTCGCCGGCTGGCTGCTCACATAGTTCTCAGGTCAGACGGCTAGCCTAAGCGCGTGCGCCGACTGCCCCAACCTGTACTCGACACCATCGGGACGCTGGCCCGGCTCGGGCTGGCGGCCGTGTGGCTCGTGTCCGGCGGCCTGAAGATCGCCGATCCGGGGCAGACGTACATCGCCGTGCAGGCCTACGAGGTGCTCCCGCACGCGCTGGTGCGCCCGGTCGCCACCGGGCTGCCGCTGCTGGAGCTGGTGCTCGGGCTGCTGCTGCTCGCCGGACTGGCCACGCGCTGGGTCGCGGGCGCCTCGCTGCTGCTGCTGGCCGTGCTCGTCGCGGGCATCGCGCAGTCGTGGGCGCGCGGGCTGAGCATCGACTGCGGCTGCTTCGGCGGCGGCGGGCGCGTGAACGCCGGGCAGACCGAGTACCCGCAGGAGATCCTGCGGGACACTGGCTTCGCCCTGCTCGCGGTGTGGCTGCTCGCACGGCCGCGCACGTGGTTCTCAGTCGACGGCTGGCTCGGCTGGGGCAAGGGCAGTGATTCCAGGGACTCCGGGAACTCCGGCGAGACCTCGGACGACTACCCCAAGGGCATCGCGGAAGGGAATTAGGAACAGTGGGTGGAGCTGCGCGCAACGCGCGGAAAAGCCGTCAGCAGGCGGCGGCCGCGAGGTCGGTCGCCCAGGCGCGGGGCTCGGGGAGCGACCGGAACAAGATCATCGCGGTGGTGGTGGCCGTCGTGGTGGTCGCCGCGCTCGTGATCGGCGGCGTGCTCTGGATCAACTCGAGCAAGAACGCCACGCAGGACAGCGCGATCCAGCCGGGAGCGACGCCGTCGCTCGGGCAGGGCGTGGTCGAGAAGCGCGACGGGGCCGTGGTGTCGGTCGGCAAGCCGGGCGCGCCGAAGACGATCGACCTCTACGCCGACTTCCTGTGCCCGTACTGCGCGAAACTGCAGCAGGACTTCGGGCAGCGGATCGAGAAGGCGGTCAACGACGGCCAGCTCACCGTGCGCTACCACATGGTGATCCTGCTCAACAAGAACTCGGACCCGCCGGGCTACTCGCTCGACTCGGCGAACGCCGCGCTCGCCGCCGCCGACCAGCAGAAGTTCACCGCGTTCCACGACGCGCTGTTCAAGAACCAGCCGCCGGAAGGCGGCCGCGGGTACGACAAGGGCCAGCTGATCAAGCTCGGCCAGGACCTCGGCATCACCGACCCGAAGTTCGCGCAGACGGTCAACGCCGGCACGTACGACCAGGAGCTGCAGAAGGCGTTCCAGCAGATCCAGAACGACCCGAAGCTCCAGCAGGACTTCGGCAACGGCCAGGTCGGTTTCGGCACGCCCACCGTCGCGGTCGACGGCAAAGCCGTCCCTGCTTCGGGCGACTGGCTCGGGAAGATCCTCAACGGCTGACCTGATCCGGTCAATTCGCCTGTCCGGGCACAACCCGTCCGCTAACCTGGGCCGCAGGGCTCAGGGGAGGGGCGGGTTGTGTCCGGTTTTCATGTCGACGACGGCGCGTACGAGAACTACGCGAAACAGGTCGACCCACTCGGCGACGAGGTGCGCGCGGCGGCGAAAGCACATCTCGGTCCGCACGTGACGCTGTCCGGCGACGGGTTTTCCGCCATCGGTGACGAATCCGGGTTCGCCAGCGCGTACGGCGCGCGAATGCGGGCGCTGCAGGAACGGATGCACGCGCTCGGCGGCGGCTGGCACAACGTCGGCGAGGCCGCTCGGCGCACGCAGGGCAACTACGCCGCGGTCGAGCAGGAACACGGCGACGCGATGCGCAGGCTTTCGTGAACGCACCTGTCGACCACCTGGTCCGGAATGGACTGGACACCACCAATCAGTTCGCCGCGAAGCTGAAGCACGATCCGTCGGCGATCAACGGCGCACGCGACGGGCACGTCGCGCTGCAGACGTCCGTCGGCCAGGCCAACCAGCACGCGGGCAGCCAGCGGGTGAATCTGGCGCAGTCCAGTTCCGGGGCGACCTCGGAGCGGGCGGTCGCGACGTCGAAGGACCTGGAGAAGGAAGTCCAGGACCTGCTCGACGAGAGCGCGGAAATCGAGCGCGCGGTCGCGGAGGCGGCCGAGACGCTGCACGTCGGCGAGATTCGCAATGACCAGGTCCGGGACCAGATCCTGCGGGAGATCGCGTCCTCGATGAAGGCGCTGGCGGCGGTCAACGGGATCCAGCCGCCGGAGAGCCGGGCGGCCGCGGCCCGGCAGATTCTGCTGCAGCTGCAGACGAAAATCGGGCAGCTGACCGGGCAGGCGGCGACGTTCACCGAGGAAACGCTCGGCAAGCTGACCGGGCTGGGCCAGCGGCTCGGCGGGTCGGAATCGACCTCGGCGAGCAGCGCGACGACTTCGGTGCCGCAGGCGTTCAACAACAACGGGGCGCACGTCAGCCACGGCGGTGGCGGAGGCGGCGACAGCGGTGGCGGCGGAGGCGGCGGCGGGTATGCCGGGAAGCCGCGGTTGCCGGTCGCTGTCCCGCCGCAGCCGGGCAGCGGCGTCGGGATCAACCTGCCGGGCGGGAAAACCGTGATGGCGCCCAACGAGACCGCGGCCAAGGCGGTCCGGGCGGCGTTGTCCCAGCTGGGCGTGCCGTATGTGTGGGGCGGGACCGCGCGGGGCCAGGGGCTCGACTGCAGCGGGCTGACGATGACGTCCTATCAGGACGCTGGGCTCCAGTTGCCGCGGACGGCCAAGCAGCAGACGGTCGGGGCCGAGGTGCCCTCGATCGATCAGTTGCTGCCCGGGGATTTGGTGGTGTGGTCCGGGCACGTCGCGATGGTGATCGGCGACGGGCAGATGGTCGAGGCTGGGGATCCGGTGCAGATCAGCAAGATTCGCACGACCAATGCCGGGCAGCAGTTCATCGGGTTCTACCGGCCTACGGGGTGAGTGGTGGCTGAGTTCGACATGGACCGCGCGGTGGCGCGGGTGATGGAGGAGGCTTCCCGGACCGGGGAGGCGGCGGCCGCGCGGTTCGAGCGGGCTGGGCCGGTGGTCGGGAAGGCTGCCGCGGGCGGGGTTTCGGTTGAGGTCGCGCCTGGCGGGTTGCTGACTGGGCTGACGTTGACGCGGGCCGCGTTGCGGAGCGGGTCGGTTGCCTCGCAGATTCTGGAGCTGTCCCGGCGGGCTGAGCGGCGGGCTGGGGACCGGATGCATCAGGTTCTGTCGCCGGTGCTGGGGGCGGAGGCGGTGGAGGCGCTGGGGTACTCGGCGTTGACCGAGGACGATCCGGATTTTTACGACGAAGAGCCGGTGGTGTTGTGAAGACTCGGGAATTGATTGAGCTTGCCCGTTCCCGGGAGGACGCGTTGGCTCGGGTGTCTTCGGTGATGGGGGAGGTTCGGGGGTCGGCTCATGCTCTGGATGGGTCGGTTGAGGTGACGGTGGATGCTTGGGGGGCGCTGAAGCGGTTGTGGCTTGCGCCTTCGGTGTCTGAGTGGGATCCGTCGCGGGTTTCGGCTTTGGTGCTTGAGGTTGTGCGGGTGGCTATGGCTGAGGCTGAGCAGGATTGCTACAACCGGGTGGGGTTGCTGCTGGGGGAGGAGGCGGGGTTGCTGGTGGAGGCGTTGTCCGGGCGGGCTGCTCCGGCTCGGGCGGTTGATGATGACCCGGGGATGACTGTGGAGGAGTTTCAGCGGTTGCGGGAAGAACGGCTTGGGGTGCGGCGGTTTTCTGCTCCTGTTGAGTCTGTTGAGTCTGTTGTGGATGGTGAGGAGGAGTGGGAGGGTTTTGATCCGGCTTCGTTGCGGTCGGATCGGTGAGGGTGGGTTGGGGTCTTGGTGCCTGAGGGGGCGGGAGTCGTGAAGTCTGAAGTGTCAGGGCTTTGAAGGCGGGAGATGAGTTCTGAAGGCCAATGCTTTGGGGGGCCGAGTGCTCAAAGCTCCCGAAGCTCGAGTTCCAATCTCGACAGCTCTAAGCTCCGCAGCCCGCAGCCCGCAGCCCGCAGCCCGCAGCCCGCAGCCCGCAGCTCAAAGCCCCACAGCTCAAAGCCCCACAGCTCAAAGCTCCGCAGCCCAAAGCCTGCAGCCCAAGCCCCAGGTCCTAAGCCCCACAGCCCATAGCCCCACAGCCCCAGGCCCTAAGTCCCCAGTCCGAATCCCCAACGCCAAAACCTTCCCAACCCCCAAGCCTCAACGCTCGGAGGGGCTGACGCCCCCTTCGGGGGTGGTGGTTGCGGGGGACACCCCGAAGTTTGATTGTGACTACGGCGCGGGGGTGCTTGTCAAGGCGGGAAAGATGCCTTGACAAGCACCCCCGCGCCGTGTTTTGGCTTCGTATCGGGGTTGGGGGAGGGCTGGGTGTTCTCGAGTTTGGTGGTTTGGTGCGGTGGTGTGTGGGTGCGATCCATGCTGGATCGCACCCACACCCTTCCTGTTGTTTAGCCTCGTTCGATTAGGTGGCCTACTACTTCTGGGCCTGGGTGTGCGTGGCCTGAGCCGTCTCGGCGGAGGTCTACTTCTGGGAGTTCTACCGGGTCTCCGGTGCGGCTCGCGCCTGCGGGGCGGGGGCCGATCCAGGCGACCTCTACTTGGGTTTCTCCCTTGAGGAAGCGGTGGGCTCGTACGCCGCCGGTGGCTCGGCCCTTTGCTGGGTATTCGCTGAAGGGCGTGACCTTGACGCTTTGGCCCGTTGCGGTGACGACCATGGGTTCGCCGTGTTCTTCGTCGTCCGTGCGGATGGCTCCGAAGAAGACCGCGGTGTTGTTCGCGGACAGTTTCACGCCTGCCATGCCGCCGCTCTTGGTGCCTTGCGGGCGGATCAGGCTGGCGGCGAAGCGGAGTAGCGACGAGTCGGACGAGATGAAGGCCAGGGTTTCGTTTCCGTCGGTCAGCCAGGTCGCGCCGACTATCTCGTCGCCGGGCTTGAGGGTGATGACCTCGAATTCGTCCGAGCGGACTGGCCAGTCGGGGGCGCACACCTTCACTACGCCGGCGCGGGTGCCGATTGCCAGGCCGGGGGAGTTGCCTGCCTGTTCGCCCAAGGGGGCGATGCCTACGACGCGTTCGCCTTTTTCCAGCGGTACCAGCTCTTTTGCTGCCATGCCGCCGCGAAGGGAGACCGTGCCTGCTTGTTCCGGGAGCACCGGCAGGGGCAGGACGTCCGTCTTGAACGCGCGGCCTCGGCTGGTTACCAGCAGGACCTGGCCGCGTGCGGTGGTGTGCACGACGGCCGACACGGCATCGTGTTTTACGCGGCCGTTGCGGCGGCGGACTTCTGACGCCTCTTCGGATTCCGCCGCGGTGCGGGCGACCAGGCCGGTGGCCGACAGGATCACCTGGCACGGGTCGTCGGCGACTTCCAGCGGGCCGGACGGTTTCGACGCGGCCAGGACTTCCTTCAGGTCGCCGTCGATGAGGCGGGTGCGGCGTTCGGTGGGGAAGTCCTTGGCGATCTTCGCCAGTTCCGTCGACACGAGCTTCTTCAGGACCGACTCGTCCTCGAGGATCGTGGTCAGCTCGGCGATCTCCGCGCGCAGCTTGTCCTGCTCGTTTTCCAGCTCCAGCCGGTCGTACTTCGTGAGGCGGCGCAGCGGAGTGTCCAGGATGTAGGTGGCCTGGATCTCGGACAGCTTGAACTTCGTCATCAGGCCGTCCTTCGCGGCGGCCGCGTTTTCGCTTTCGCGGATCAGCCGGATGACCTTGTCGATGTTCAGCAGCGCGATCAGCAGGCCGTCGACCAGGTGCAGGCGCTCTTCACGCTTGCGGCGGCGGTAGCGCGTGCGGCGCGTGACGACCTCGTAGCGGTGCTTCAGGAAGACTTCCAGCAGCGCCTTCAACCCGAGCGTCTGCGGCTGGCCGTCGACGAGCACCAGGTTGTTGATGCCGAACGACTGCTCCAGCGGCGTGAGGCGATACAAATCCGCCAGCAGCGCCTGCGGGTTGACGCCCACCTTGCACTCGATGACGAGCCGGGTGCCGTTCTCGCGGTCGGTGAGGTCCTTGACGTCCGCGATTCCGGTGAGCCGCTTGGACTTGTTGACCTCGTCGGTGATCTTCTCGATCACCTTCTCCGGGCCGACGCCGTACGGCAGCTCGGTGACCGTGATGGCCTGGCGGCCGCGGCTGCCCTCCAGCGGGCCGGTTTCGACGTTCGCGCGCATGCGCACCACGCCGCGGCCGGTTTCGTAGGCCTTGCGGACCTCGTCGAGGCCCAGCAGGCTGCCGCCGGTGGGCAGATCGGGGCCGGGGACGTACTCCATCAGCTTGTCGAGCGTGGCGTTCGGATGGTTGATCAGCCACCGCGCGGCGCCGATCACCTCGCCGAGGTTGTGCGGGATCATGTTGGTGGCCATGCCGACCGCGATCCCGGACGTGCCGTTGACCAGCAGGTTCGGGTACGCCGCCGGGAGCACCGAGGGCTCTTCGAGCGAACCGTCGTAGTTCGGGCGGAAGTCGACGGTGTCCTCGCCCAGTTCGCCGACGAGCAGCATCGCCTCGTTCGACATCCGGGCCTCGGTATAACGCGAAGCGGCCGGTCCATCGTCTGGGCTTCCGAAGTTTCCGTGCCCGTCGATCAGCGGGGCGTTCATCGAGAAGTCCTGCGCCAGCCGGACCATCGCGTCGTAGATCGCCACGTCGCCGTGCGGGTGGTACTTGCCCATGACGTCGCCGACCACGCGCGACGACTTCACGTACGCGTGGGTCGGGCGGTAGCCGTTCTCGTTCATCGAGAACAGGATGCGGCGGTGCACCGGCTTCAGGCCGTCCCGTGCGTCCGGGAGGGCGCGCGAGTGGATCACCGAGTACGCGTACTCCAGGTACGAGTCTTCGATCTCCGTCTTCAGCGGGCTGTCGAAGACCTGCGCGCCCGGCGAGTCGAACGCACTCGGGTCGACCCGGGTCACCGGGGTCTTGCTACGGCGAGCCATGGCTCACAACTCCTTGGGAACGAACGGAAAACTCAGACGTCGATGGCGTCGCGGTCGACGCGGTCGGACGATTCGACCAGCCAGTTGCGCCGCGGCTCGACCTTTTCGCCCATCAGCAGTTCCAGCGCCAGCTCCGCGGCCTCGACGTCCTCGAGCGTGATCCGCCGGACCGAGCGCGTCGCCGGGTTCATCGTGGTCTCCCACAGTTCGTCGGCGTCCATCTCGCCGAGGCCCTTGAACCGCGGCACCGGCGTGACGATCTGCTTGCCCGCCGCTTCGAGTTCGGCGACCTTCTGCTCCATCTCGCGCTGGGTGAAGGTGAAGATGGTCTCCGAACCGCGGCCCTTCGTGGTGACCTTGTGCAGCGGCGGCATGGCCGCGTACAGCCTGCCGTCCTCGATCACCGGGCGCATGTACTTCGCGAACAGCGTGATCAGCAGCGTGCGGATGTGCGAACCGTCGACGTCCGCGTCCGCCATCAGGATGACCCGGCCGTAGCGCATCGTCGACAGGTCGAACGTGCGGCCGGTGCCCGCGCCGAGCACCTGCACGATCGACGCGATCTCGGCGTTCTTCAGCGTGTCGCCGAGCGACGCCTTCTGCACGTTGAGGATCTTGCCGCGCAACGGCAGCAGCGCCTGGTACTCCGACACCCGCGCCATGCGCGCCGATCCGAGCGCGCTGTCGCCCTCCACCAGGAACAGTTCGCTGCGCGAGACGCCGGTGGTGCGGCAGTCGACCAGCTTCGGCGGCATCGCCGCGCCCTCCAGCGCGGTCTTGCGCCGGGCGGCGTCCTTCTGCTGTTTCTGGGTGAGCCGCACGCGCGCCGCGTCGACCACCTTCTGCAGCACGATCTTGGCCTCGGACTTGGTTTTCCGGTCCTCGGTCCAGGCCCGCACCTGCTTGTCCACGATGCCCTGGAGGACGCGCGTGATGCCGGCGGTGGACAGCTCGTCCTTGGTCTGCGACGTGAACTGCGGTTCCGGCAGGCGGACGTGGATCACCGCGGTCATGCCCTCCAGCACGTCCTCGGTGGTCGGCGGGTCCTCCTTCGCCTTGAGCAGCCCGCGCGTCTTGCCGATCACGTCCTGCAGCGCGCGGGTGACCGCGCGGTCGAACCCGCGCCGGTGCGTGCCGCCGTGCACGTTGCGGATCGTGTTGGTGAAGCACTCCACGGTGCGCTCGTAGCCGGTTCCCCAGCGCAGCGCGACCTCGACCTCGGCGTGTCGCTCCACATTGGACTGCATGACGCCGTTGGCGTCCGCCGCGTTCTCCTTGTACGTGCCCTGCCCGGTGATCATCAGCGTGCCGCAGACGGGTTTTTCGCTGTCCGGGGCGAGGAAGTCGACCATGTCCGCCAGCCCGTTCGGGAAGTGGAAGGTCTCCTCGTTGATGGTGTCCTCGAACGTGGTGCGCAGCACGTACGTGACGCCTGGCACGAGGAACGCGGTGTTGCGCAGCTTCGAACGCACGCCTTCGACGTCGAGCGCCGCGCCGGTTTCGAAGTACCGCGCGTCGTACCAGTAGCGGATGGACGTGCCGCTGCGCTCGCCGCGCTTCATCTTGCCGACGAGGTTGAGCCCGGAGCGGCGGGTGAACTTCGCCTTCGGGCCGGGGCCGTCGAACACGCCGGGCACGCCGTGCGCGAACGACATCTGGTGCACCTTGCCGTTCTGCTTCACCGTGACGTCGAAGCGGTGCGACAGCGCGTTGACCGCCGAAGCGCCGACGCCGTGCAGGCCGCCGGACGTCTTGTACCCGGAGCCGCCGAACTTGCCGCCCGCGTGCAGCCGGGTCAGCACCAGTTCGACGCCGGAAAGGCCGGATTTGGCGTGCACGCCGGTGGGGATGCCGCGGCCGTCGTCGTCCACCTGGACGCTGCCGTCGGCGTGCAGCGTGACGACGATGCGCGAGGCGTGGCCCGCCACGCCCTCGTCGGTGGAGTTGTCGACGACCTCGGAGAAGAGGTGGTTGATGCCTCGGCTGTCGGTGGAGCCGATGTACATCCCGGGGCGCTTGCGGACCGCCTCGAGTCCTTCGAGGTGGGTCAGGTCGTCGGCCCCGTACAGAGTCTCAGCGGTCACGAGGTCGTTCTCCCGGATCGAGGCGTGCTGTTCGGTGGGCAAACAGGCGGCCGGAGCAGGGGCCCCGGGCCGTCACCGTACTGCAGGATATCCGCACCCCCCGACAGGATCGGGCCGCTGCGTCCCGGATGCGGTCCGGCAGCGTGTCCCAGGTCACCGGTATAGTCCCGTCGGAATACATCTTCCACGCGAGTAGTTGTGCCGACAAGCAAGGACAGAACGAACCGGCTAGGGAGCGGTCATGCAGTTCGGAATCTTCTCGGTGGGCGACGTCACGACCGACCCCACCACGGGCGTTACGCCCTCGGAGCACGAGCGCATCAAGGCGATGGTCAGGATCGCGCTCAAGGCCGAAGAGGTCGGTCTCGACGTCTTCGCCGTCGGAGAGCACCACAATCCGCCGTTCGCCGCGCCGGCGAACCCGACGGTGCTGCTCTCGAACATCGCGGCACAGACGGAGAAGATCGTCCTCTCGACGTCCACCACCCTCATCACCACCAACGACCCGGTGCGGCTGGCCGAGGACTACGCCATGCTGCAGCACCTCGCCGACGGGCGGCTCGACCTGATGATGGGCCGCGGCAACACCGGCCCGGTCTACCCGTGGTTCGGCCAGGACATCCGCCAGGGCATCCCGCTCGCCGTCGAGAACTACGCGCTGCTGCACCAGCTCTGGCGCGAGGAGGTCGTCGACTGGGAGGGCAAGTTCCGCACCCCGCTGCAGGGCTTCACCTCGACCCCGCGCCCGCTCGACGGCGTGCCGCCGTTCGTGTGGCACGGTTCGATCCGCAGCCCGGAGATCGCCGAACAGGCCGCCTACTACGGCGACGGATTCTTCGCGAACCACATCTTCTGGCCGACCTCGCACTTCCAGCAGCTGATCGCGTTCTACCGGCAGCGCTACGAGCACTACGGGCACGGCAAGGCCGACCAGGCCATCGTCGGGCTCGGCGGGCAGGCGTTCATCCGGCCGAAGTCGCAGGACGCGTGGAACGAGTTCCGGCCGTACTTCGACAACGCGCCGGTGTACGGGCACGGCCCGTCGCTGGAGGACTTCACCGAGCAGACGCCGCTGACCGTCGGCAGCCCGCAGGAGGTCATCGACAAGACGCTGACCTTCCGCGAGCACTTCGGCGACTACCAGCGCCAGCTGTTCCTGATGGACCACGCCGGCCTGCCGCTGAAGACCGTGCTGGAGCAGCTCGACCTGCTCGGCGAGGAGGTCGTGCCGGTACTGCGCAAGGAACTGGCGGCGAAGCGGCCGGCGCACGTGCCGGACGCACCGACGCACGAATCGCTGAAGGCGGCTCGCGAAGCGTCGGCCGTCACCGCTTGACCTGGGTTTCGCCGGACTTAGTGGAGAGGTCATGACTGCACGCACCATCGCCGTGGTCACCGCGGGCTTGAGCCAGCCGTCGTCGACGCGGCTGCTGGCCGACCGGCTGGCCGAGGCCGCCCGCGCCGCGCTGGCCGACGACGACGTCACGGTCAAGGTGTTCGAACTCCGCGACATCGCGGTGGACGTCACCAACAACATGCTCACCGGGTTCCCCAGCCCGCAGCTGCGGGAAGTGATCGACACCGTGACCCGCGCGGACGGACTGATCGCCGTGACGCCGGTGTTCACCGCTTCCTACAGCGGGCTGTTCAAATCGTTCTTCGACGTGCTGGACAAGGAAGCGCTCGACGGCAAGCCGGTACTGCTCGCCGCGACGGGCGGTACGGAGCGCCATTCGCTCGCGCTCGACTTCGCGCTACGGCCGCTCTTCGCGTACCTTCGCGCGACTGTGGTGCCGACGGGTGTGTACGCCGCTTCGTCGGACTGGGGCAGTGTCGAGGCGACGGGCGCACTGCAGCAACGCGTGGAGCGGGCTGGTCGCGAGCTGGCTCAGCTGGTGGCGGCGGCACCCGAGGCGAAGCCGGACGACGAGTACGCCTCGGTGTCGTTCGACCAGCTGCTGGCTGGGCACTAAGGGCTGCTCCTCGCGGTCAAGATCGCCTGCGGCGCCGGGGTTTCCGGGTTGAGGAGAAGTTCGGCCTCGACGGTGAACCCGGCGTCGCGCAGCCAGGACGTCATGCGTTCCCGAGGGCGGCGGTGCACCAGGAGCTTCATCGGGTGACCGCCGTAGCCCTCGGTTTTGCGCTGGACCTCGTCGCCGACGTGGAACAGCAGCTGCAGCACCCCGCCGGGACGCAGGGCTTGGCGGAAGTTCGCGAGAACGGCCGGGAGCAGGTCGTCGGGCAGGTGGATGACCGACTGCCAGGCCACGATCCCGGCCAGCGAAGCCGCGGGCAGCGGATCGGTCATCGAACCGACCTCGAACCGCACCCCGGGATGGTCGCGCCGGGCGACCTCGATCATGCCGGGGGAGAGGTCGACGCCGTACGCGGCGACGCCCAGTCCGTTGAGGTGGGCGGTGACCTGACCGGGGCCGCAGCCCAGGTCCGCGACTGGGCCGTCGCCGACCTGTTCGGCGAATAACTCCAGCGCGGCAAGCAGATACGGTTGCTTGCCGAGCGCTTCGCGGACGAAGACGGCGTAGTCCTCCGCCACGGTGTCGTAGGAAATCCGCGTGTCGGTGAGCCATTCCATGTCAGCCTGCCGGGGTTTGGGCGATGAGAACGGTGGCGCGCGTGGTCCAGCCGAGTGCTGAATACAGCCGCTGACCGTCCGCGGTAGCGACGAGAATCCCCGTGGTCGCTCCGTGCGTGACGGCGGCTTCCGCGAGAGAACTCATCACCACGCTGCCGAGACCACGGCGGCGATGCTCCGGGACGGTTTCGATCCGGTCCGCGATCGCGTCCGTGCCGACCACTGCCATGGTTCCGCGCGCCGCGACGCCCGAATCGGGATGTCGCAGCACGGTTTCGACCACGACCCCGTTCATCGTGGTCGCGCACGTATACGGCGGCGGAGCTGGCCGGTGCGGATGCCCGCGCAGGTGAATGGTCATCAGCGACTCACGCTCGTCCCGCAGCACCAGCCCGGCGGCGCGGGCGATCTTTTCCGCCGTCTCGGGTTCGTTGGTGGGCACGGTGAGCCAGGTCGGGCGCGACGCGGCGGCTGCCTCGTCGGCGAGCGCGCGCAGCGAATCCGGCGACAGCGCGATGATTTCGCGATGCCGACCCGGCTGTCCGAGCAGGACATGCAGCCCGCCGCGGGCTTCTTCGGCCGGACGGAATCTTCGGGAGACGCCCCATCCCGCCTGCCAGCGGCGGATGAGGTCAGGCAGTGTTTCGACCACGCTGAGCAGCTAAGCACGCACCACCGACAAAAACCGGAAAGGTCCAGTATGGACAGTCCGGCTGGCAGTACCGCGAAACCGGCGGCACACTGGCCCGATGGGATTGGGCAAGCCGGTGCGGCGAGTGCTTTTCGCGGCGGTCGGCGGGGTGCTGGTGGTCGTCGGGGTCGTGCTGCTCGTGCTGCCGGGTCCGGGGCTGCTGCTGGTGCTCGCCGGGCTGCTGGTGCTGGCCGCGGAGTTCCCGGCGCTGCAGCGATTCGTCGACCCGGTGCGGACACGGGCGATGCGGGCGGCCGAGGACAGCGTGTCCTCCCCGCTGCGGATCGCCGGTTCGGTGCTCGCCGGGCTCGCGCTGCTGGCCGCGGGCATCGTGTGGGGGACGGTCCGGTGGCTTCCGCTGAGCGGGTGGAGCACCGGGACGAGCCTGATTCTGTCGAGCTTGATCCTGTTCGCGTTGCTGATCTGGAGCTATCGGCGGGTGCGGGCGAAGCGGGAAGAGCCGTGAAGGACTCCTTGAGGGAATTAGATTCCCTCAAGGAGTCCTTCACGGACCGTCAGGAGGCGTAGAGCTTGGCGACCTCCGCTGCGGAAAGCGCCCGGTCGTACAGGTGCACCTGGTCGACCGCTCCGTTGAGGAAGTCGACCGGGTTGCCGCCGTACTTGCCGCGGCCGATCACTGTGTGTCCGGTGGACGCTTCGCCGAGACAGACGCTCTTCGACGCGGCGAGCTGACCGTCCACGTACAGCGCGAGCTGCCCGGTAGCGGCGTCGCGTACGCCGACCAGGTGGTACCAGCGTCCTGCTTCCGGCGTGATCGGTGCGAGAGCCCGCGTGCCGACGAAGCTGAACGCCAGCTTGTGGTCCGCGCCCGAGTACTGCAGGAAGAACGCGCTGTGGTCGTTACCGTCCTGGCTCACCACGGTCTGGAAGCCGTCGCCGACCGCGTTGAACTTCACCCACGCGGCGACGCTGTAGCTCAGGTCCGTCTTCGCCAGCGCGGCGCCGGTGTCGGCGTACTGGCCGGAGCCGTTCACCGCCAGGGCCGAACCGCTGTGTCCGGCGGTCCAGGAAGCGCCTCCGACGAGCGTCGCGTCGTGGTGGCCCACGGTGTCCGCCGCGGTGGTGCCGCTGTTCTCGTCGAACGGGTACGCGGCGATTCCGTCGATGCCCGGGGTGCCTGGCGGGATCACCGGGCCTTGTTGCGGTGTGCCGTCAACGCCCTTGATCACCGACAGGTTCGCGGCCCGGACAGCGGCGAAGTCCATCTTCTTCACCTGACGGTCGTAGGTGAAGAAGCCGTTGACCTCCTTTTCGACGTCGGTGGTCTGCGTGTACACGCCTGCCGAGACTCCGCATTGCCGTCCGGCGAGCAGCAGGCGTTGCTGGAGTTCGCCGTAACGGCGGGTGAGCGTCGCGCTGTCCGGTTCCATTTCGTACGCGAAGCTGCCGGCCGGGTCGAATTGGTGTCCGTCGACCTTCAGGCCCAGGCCGCCGTACTCGCCGTCGACCGCCGCGCGGTTCGCGTCCGGCACGGGGGTGCCGGGGCCGGTGTAGGTGTGGTCGTCGTAGAGATCGCCGCGTCCGCTGTCCGGTTCGGAGCGGCAGCAGTTCACGCCGGATTCGGCGTTGACCAGCCGGGTCGGATCCCAGGCCTTGACCTGGTCGGCGATCCGGCCGACGGCGTAGTCGCCCCAGCCCTCGTTGAACGGCACCCAGGTGACGATCGACGGGAAGCTGCGGTGCTGGTCGATCATCCGGTGCAGTTCGGATTCGAAGTTCGCCTGCGCGGCGGGCGTCGCGTCGACGTCGTCCTTCATCGCGGGCATGTCCTGCCACACCAGGAGACCGAGTTTGTCCGCGTAGTAATACCAGCGGTCCGGTTCGACCTTGATGTGCTTGCGCACCATGTTGAACCCGAGCGCCTTTTCCTGTTCCAGGTCGAACTTCAGGGCCGCGTCGGTGGGCGCGGTGTAGATGCCGTCCGGCCAGAAACCTTGGTCCAGCGGGCCGAGTTGCATCACGAACTTGCCGTTGAGCATCATCCGCTGCTTGCCGTCCGCGGTCTTTCCGATCGAAACCGACCGCAGCCCGAAGTACGTGCCGACACTGTCCCCAGAGGACAGTGAGACGCGCAGGTCGTACAGGAACGGATCGTCCGGCGTCCACAGGTGCGGGCGGTTCACCTTGAGTTTCAACGGGGTGTTGGCCGGTCCGGACGCGTAGCCGACGACGCGGCCGTGGTCGTAGGCGACCGCTTGCACCCGCTGGTTCACCGGTCCGCCCACGACGGCGTTGACGGTGACCGATCCGTTGGCGACGTCCGGCGTGGTGTCCACGCGCGAGATATGGGCCGGGGTCACCGGTTCCATCCAGACGGTCTGCCAGATTCCGGACGACGGGGTGTAGAAGATTCCGTCGCCGGGTTTGCGCTGTTTGCCGAGCGGTTGCCCGCCCGCGTCGTTCGGGTCGGTGACCCCGACGACGACTTCTTGGTCTTTGCCGGTGGTGAGCGCATTGGTGACGTCCGCGGAAAACGCGTCGTAACCGCCGGTGTGCCGGGCGACCTGATGGCCGTTGACCCACACCGTGGTGTCGTAGTCGACCGCCTGGAAGTGCAGGATCAGCCGCTGGTCCCGGCCGCCCACGTGCCAGTTCTTCGGCACCTGGAACGTCCGCCGGTACCACATCGACGTTTCGTGCCGCATGATTCCGGACAGCGCGGATTCGACCGGATACGGGACGAGGATTCGTTCGCCGAGGCCGCGGTTGATCGGCGGGGAATCGCCCGGTTTGGCGGCGGAGAATTCCCAGACGCCGTTGAGGTTTTGCCAGTTGTCGCGGGTCATCTGCGGCCGCGGGTATTCGGGAAGGGCGTTGCTCGGCGAGACCTGATTAGTCCACGGCGTGGTCAGGGGAGGGGTGAGGCGGTGCCATTGCGGCGGATCAGCCGCGGCGGCGGGGACACTCGACAACCCGGACACGGCCACGGCGAGCGCGGCGGCCGCGGTGGCCAAACGACCGGGTCTGCGGACAGGACGGACCATCGTCGAACCTCCTAGCAACAGGTGGATCTCCGGTGAAGGGGTCAGGCGCGGCGGGAACGGGCGAGCAGCCGCTGGATCACGACGACGACCAGCAGGAACGCGCCGCTGACCACCGTCTGGTAGTTGGAATCGAGAGTGCCTACCTGGTTGATGACGTTCTGGATCAGCGTCTTCAGCAGCACGCCGACGAGCGTGCCGATGACGGTTCCGGCACCGCCGGTGAGCAGCGTTCCGCCGATGACGACGACGGAAATCGCGTCCAGTTCCGTGCCGACGCCGAGCACGGTGACGCCCGATTGCAGGTATGCCGCGGTGAGCACGCCGGCGAATCCGGCGAGCGTGCCGCTGAGCGCGTAGAGGGTGATTTTGGTGCGGGCCACCGGAAGCCCCATCAGCAGCGCGGACTGTTCCGCACCGCCGAGCGCGAACACCGACTGCCCGAACCGGGTCCGGCGCAGCAGCAGCCCGCCGAGTCCGAAAAGGACCAAGGCGAGGTACACCGGCACGCCGATGCCGAGGATCTTGCCTTGCCCCAGCCAGAGCAACGCCGATCCTGGCTCCACTTTGTACGTTGTCGCGCCCTCGTTGGTCAACGCCAGCAGGAGTCCGCGAGCGAACAACAGCGAGGCGAGCGTGACGATGAACGGCGCCATTTTCGTACGGGCGATGAGGAGACCGTTGACCAGGCCGATCAGTCCACAAACGACTAGTGGCAGCAGGATCGCGACCACTAAACCGTATCGGGACCCGTACGCGGCCAGCACGCCGCCGAGCGCGTACACCGAGCCGACGGACAGATCGATTCCGCCGGAAATGATCACGAACGTCATGCCGAGCGCGATCACTGCCAGGAAAGAACTTTGCAACGCGAGGTCGCGCAGGTTGTCCGCGGAGCCGAAGCGGGGGAAGGCGAACCACGCGGCAACGACGCCGAGCACCAGCACGACGGCCGCGCCTTGGCGTTGCAGGACCGCGGCGAACGCGGCTCCCCGTTCCGACGGCGGGGCGGCGGTGGTCGCGATCATCGCGTGCTCCGTTCCCTGGCGACGTAGACCGCGACGACGATGATGGCGGCCTGCACCATTTGCGCGGCAGAATCGGGCAGGTTGTGCTTGATCAGCGTGGCGTGCACCAATTGCATGAGCAGCGCGCCGAACACCGTGCCGAGCACGCGTACCCGGCCGCCGGTGAGCGGAGTCCCGCCGACCACCACTGCGGTGATCGCGGAAAGTTCCATCAGCAGACCGAGATCGTTCGGGTCACTCGCGGCCAGCCGCGCGGTGGACAGCACCCCGGCGATCGCCGCCAGCGCGCCGGACATCGCGTACACGCCGATCAGGACGCGTTTCACCGGCAGCCCGGCGAGTGTCGCGGCAGGACGGTTGCCGCCGACCGCGACCAGGTGCCGTCCGAAGGTGGTGCGCCGCACCAGCAATCCGGCCAGCACGGAGAGAACCGCGGCCACCAGCACCATGATCGGAACTCCGAGCACGTCGCCGGTGCCGAGCGCGAGGAAGTCCGGGTTGTGCAGCTGCACCAGCTGTCCGTGCGCGATCACGAGCGCTAACCCGCGCCCGCCGACGAGCAAGGCCAGTGTCGCGATGATCGGCTGAATCCCGAGCTGTGCTACCAGGAACCCGCTGAACAGCCCGGAAACGACCCCGGCGATCAGCGCGACCACGATCACCATCAGCGGCCCGGCCCCGAGGTACAGCGGGACGAGCGCGGCGGCGACCGACATCACCGAACCCACCGACAGATCGATGCCCTCGGTGCCGATCACCAGCGCCATGCCGAGCGCGACGATGCACACCGGCGCGGCCTGCACCAGCTGCGTGCGGAAGTTCGCGGCGGAGAGGAAGTTCTTCGTGAAGGCGATGTTGAACAGCAGCAGCACGACGACAGCCAGGTACACGCCGTAGTTCTGCAGCCAGCTCGTGACGCGGGCGCGGTCAGGTCTCGTCAGTGTCGCGGTCGACATCGTTGTCACCCCCTGCGGCGATCGCCGCCAGCACGTTGTCCTCGGTGATCGCGTCGCCGGCCAGTTCGGTGGCGACGCTGCCGTCGCGCAGCACGACCACCCGGTCCGCGCCGTCGAGAAGCTCCTCCAATTCGGACGAGATCAGCAGCACGCCAAGCCCGTCCTGGGCCAGTTCGTCGATGAGCGCCTGCACCTCGGCCTTGGCCCCGACATCGATGCCGCGAGTGGGCTCGTCCAGCAGCAGCACTTTCGGCCCGGTGGCGAGCCAGCGCGCCAGCAGCACCTTCTGCTGATTTCCGCCGGACAGCTCGGACACCTTCTGCTCCGGGCTGGATGCCTTGATCCGCAACCGTTCCATGAACGTCTTCACCACCCGATCCTGTTTGGACCGGCTGACGAAGCCGAAAGTGGACAGTCGCGGCAGGGCGGCGAGCACGATGTTCTCGCGCACGGACAGATTCGGAATGATCCCGTCGGCCTTACGGTCCTCGGCGAGCAACGCGATCCCGGCGCGCATCGCGGCGGAGATCTTCCCGCGCTTCAACGGCTTCCCGGCCAGCAGCACGGTTCCGCCGTCGAGCGGGAACGCGCCGACCACCGCCCGCGCGGTCTCGCTGCGACCGGACCCGAGCAGCCCGGCCAGCCCGACGACCTCGCCCGGCCGCACACTCACCGAAACGTCGTGCAGCTTGTTCCCTCCGGACAAATGAGCGGCCTGCAGCAACGGTTCTCTCTCGGCGTGATGCTCCTCGCCGAACGCGGTGACACCCTCGGCGCGGATCTGCTTGATCTCCCGGCCGAGCATCATCGACACCAGTTCGATGCGCGGCAACGGCTTCAGCGGTCCACTGTGGACGACACGGCCGTCGCGCAGCACCGTGACGCTGTCGCAGACTCGGTACAGCTCGTCCATCCGGTGGCTCACATACAGCACCGAGATGTCCTCGGCGTGCAGCCGGGCCAGCACCTCGAACAAAGTGTCCACTTCGCGCGGTTCGAGCGACGACGTCGGCTCGTCCATCACGACCACACCGGCCTTTGTGGACACCGCACGGGCCAGCGCGACCATCTGCTGCGCGCCGACCGCGAGCGTGTGCAGCGGACGCCGCACGTCGGTGTCGATCCCGTAGCCGCTGAGCAGTTCGCGCGCCTGCTCGTTCATCGCGGACCAGTCCACCAATCCGGTGCGGGTGCGCGGTTCCCGGCCGAGGAAGACGTTGCTCGCCACGCTCATCAGCGGAACGAGGTTGACCTCCTGGTAGATGGTGGAGATCCCGGCGCGCTGCGCGTCGATCGGCCTGCGGAACTCGACCGGCTCGCCGAGGTGGCGCACTTGCCCCTCATCCGGCCGGTACACGCCGGTGAGGACCTTGATCAAAGTGGACTTGCCCGCGCCGTTTTCCCCGACCAGCGCGTGGACTTCGCCGCGGCGCAGGCGGAAGGAGACGTCGTCGAGGGCCACGGTGCCGGGGAACCGTTTGGTCACCCCGGTCACCTCGAGCACTGGTGCGGTCATGGTCGCCGCCAACGCGTCGGCCGTGCTCGTCATCAGTACGCGTTCCCGACCTTCTGGGCCGCGTTCGATTCGTCGTAGGAGTCGTCGGTGATGACGATGCTCGCCGGGATCGGCTTGCCGTCCGCGAACTGCTGCAGCGTCTGGAACGCCAGCTGCCCGAAGCGCGGGTTCGATTCGATCACCGCGTTGTAGCTGCCGTCCACGATCAGCTGCACCGCGTTGCGGGTGCCGTCGACGGACACGACCTTCACGTCCTTGCCGGGATTCTTGCCCGCGGTCTTGAGCGCGTTGACCGCGCCGATGCCCATCTCGTCGTTCTCCGCGTACACCGCGGTGAGGTCGGGATGGCTCTGGATCAGCTGTTCCATCACTTGCTGGCCCTTGGACCGGTCGAACTCGCCGGTCTGCTCGGCGACCACGGTGAGGCCGGGCGTCTTCGCGAGTTCGTCCTTGAACCCCTTGGTGCGGTCGGTGGTCACGTTGTTGCCCGAGGAACCGAGCAGGATCGCGACCTTGCCGGTGCCGCCGGTGGCCTTCGCGAGCGAGGCGGCCGCGCGCTGGCCCTGTTCGATGAAGTTGGACCCGATGAAGGTGAGGTAGTCGGTGCACGGCTTCGACGTCACCTGCCGGTCGATGGTGACCACCGGGACCTTCTTCGCCTTCGCCGCGTCGAGCGCGGGCTGCAGGCCGTCGGAGTTCAGCGGAGCCACGATCAGCAGCTGCGCGCCCCGGTCGAGCAGCGATTTGATGTCCGAGATCTGCTTGTTGAGGTCACTCTGCGCGTTCGTGGTGAGCAGGTGGTCGGCCGGGATGCCGAGCTTGCCCGCCTCGCTGCGGATGGACTGCGTCTCGGCGATGCGGAACGGGTTCGCTTCCTTCTCCGACTGGGAGAAGCCGACGATCGCGGTCTTCGGGTCGAGCTTCGGGTACCCGGTCTTGTCGATCGTGCAGCCGTCGGCGCTCGGCGCGGCGGACGCGGCCGAGGCGGCCGGACCGGAGCCATTGCTCTGCGCGGCCGGGGTTTCCTCGCGGCTGGTGCACCCCGCGAGCACGAGTGCCGTGGCGGCGCCGGCGACCAGAGCGAAGCGGGTGGGGACGGACGGGGACACGGCGGACTCCTCGCAGCCGACGACTGGGGCAACCCGCTCGACGGCGTGACCTCCGTCACGACGCTGAGCTGCGGCTATTTTTACATCGTTGGAACAACGTTGTAAACAGGCAAAACGTCGCTACACTACGTGGTCGTCGGGGCTGGTGCCGGGAGCCTCGCGGGCTCGTGATGGGCTCTGGGCCGACAAGATGAGGAGTCAGCGTGGCCGTGACCCTGAAGGACGTCGCGACGCTGGCGGGCGTTTCGGTGAAAACCGTGTCGAACGTGGTGAACGGCTACGCGTTCGTGAAGCCCGAGAACCGGCGGCGCGTCGAGGAAGCACTGGCCGCGACCGGGTACCGGCCGAACGTCGGCGCGCGCAACCTGCGTCGCGGGCGGACCGGGTTCCTGGCGCTGATGGTGCCGGAGCTGAGCATTCCGTACTTCGGCGAGATGGCCGGGCTGGTGATCACCGCCGCGCAGCGCCGGGGGTGGAGCGTGCTGATCGAGCAGACGCAAGGGACCCGCGACCGGGAACGGGCCACTGTGGACTCTCTGGGCCCGCATCTGGTCGACGGCGCGCTGGTGCATCCGGAAGCGCTCGAAGCGGCGGATTTCCCGGACGCGGAAGGGAAAATCCCGTTCGTGCTGCTCGGCGAGCACGCGGTGGACGTCGCGCTGGACCGGGTGGCGATCGACAACGTGCGGGCCGCGCACGCCGCGGTGTCGCATCTGGTTTCGCTCGGCCGCCGCCGGATCGCCGCGATCGGCGCGAACCCCCAGCGCGGGACTTCGTCGCTGCGGCTCGCTGGCTATCGGGCGGCGCTGGCTGATGCTGGTTTGCCGTCGGCGGATTCCTTGGTGGAGCCGGTGGCGAAGTATCACCGCGCCGAGGGGGCGGCGGCGATGAAACGGTTGCTGGCGCAGGAAGACCCGCCGGACGCGGTGTTCTGCTTCAACGACCTGCTGGCGGTCGGCGCGCTGCGGTCGGCCGCCGAGCACGGGCTTCGCGTGCCCGGCGACATCGCGATCGTCGGCTTCGACAACACCGAGGAAAGCGCGTTCAGCCTGCCCGCGCTCACCACGATCTCGCCGGACAAGGCGGCGATCGCCGAGGCCGCGATCGACCTGATCCATCGCCGCCTCGCCGGTACCGAGAGTGCCGAGCCGCGTTCGGTGCAGCCGCCGTTTTCGCTGGAGATCAGGGAAAGCACGGTCGGTTCTTAGAGCAGCCGCACCGCCAGCACGAGGATCACCGCGCTGGACAGCAGTGCGGTGCCGAGCCGTCCGCGCGGGCCGGTGAGCCCTCGGCCGAGCAACGCGCCGCCGATCGCCAGCAGCAGTTGCCAGCTGGCCGATGCAGCGAACGCGGCGGCGGCGAACACGGTGCCGTTGGCGGGCCGGTCGCCGAGCACGAGCGCGGTGAAGTAGATGATGGTGGACGGGTTGAGCAGGGTGAGGCCGAGCAGGGTCGCGTAGGCCCGCAGTGGGTGTGGTTCCGTTGCCAGCAAAGGGGTTTCGGCGGACCGGTAGCGCCGGATCGCCCGGACGGCGGTCCACGCGGCGAGCACGAACAGGGCGGCGGCGGAGGTCAGGCGCAGGGGAGTGGTGATCGGGGCGAGCAGCGGGGCCAGCGCGGCGCCGCCGGTAGTGGCGAGAACGGCGTAGACGCCGTCCGCGGTGGCCACCCCCATCGCCGCGGCCGCCCCGACCCGCCACGACGTACGCGCGGTGAGTTCGACGAGGTAGACGCCGATCGCGCCGACCGGCATGGCGATCCCGTACCCGGCGATGAGCCCCGCGACGAGCGCGGCGCTCATCGGACGGCCTGGGTCGTCCCTTCCTTGGCCGTCTGCTGCTTGCCGTACGCGGAGAGGCAGCGGTACGGATGGCGGCGGGCGGGTTCGGTGGTCATGGGCGGAATACTCGGCTGCCCGAAGGGGAATGGGCAACCGAATTTCCGGTTACTCGCCGCGGACCGAGATCTTGTCGATCACTGCAGCCACCGCTTCAGGCTGCGAGAACAGCGGGTAATGGCTGGCGTCCAGTTCGACACACTCCGCCCCGGCCCGGTCAGCGAGCCACCGCTGCAGATCCGGATGGAGGATCCGGTCCTCTGTGGACACTGCGTAAGCGGTCGGCAGATCATGCCAAGCGCCAGGCCCGCTTGGAGCGACGAAACAACCGGAGTGCGTCCGCCGTTGCACCGCGGCCAGCGCGGCGGCTCGCTCGGGCGGTACGTCGGCGGCGAGCGCTTCGGGGAAGAGGTTCGGGTCGAGGAAGGA
Source organism: Amycolatopsis sp. WGS_07 (assembly GCF_045278895.1). NCBI lineage: Bacteria > Bacillati > Actinomycetota > Actinomycetes > Pseudonocardiales > Pseudonocardiaceae > Amycolatopsis > Amycolatopsis sp. WGS_07. The sequence goes on from NZ_CP136053.1 coordinate 4,272,807, forward strand.
CCAGCCATCCTCGTGGAACACCATCGCGCCAACGCCGGGGGAGTCCGGGAACTGGGAGTTCAGCGAGGGAATGGTCTCGCCTTCGTCGGGGACGTACGCCGCGACGTAAGCCAGGGCGGCGACCTGCGGATTATCCTTAGCCGCACCGGAAATCACCGTGCCGCCGTAGGAATGGCCGACCAGCACGACGGGGCCGTCGAAGCTGGCGACTTCCCGGCGGACCTCAGCGATGTCGTCGGCCAGCGTGGTCAGCGGCAGGTGCACCGCGCGAACCCGGTGGCCGTGCCGTTGCAGCACGGGAATCACGTCGAGCCAGACCGATCCGTCGCCCCAAGCTCCGTGTACCAGAACGATTTCCGCCATGGATGCCTCCTTCATCTCGAAGGCAAGCCAACCACCGCCGGCGTGCGGGCACTCCCGAAAACGGCGGGATGCGGGGCATTCCGACCTCAACCCGGCCCGGAACGGCGCTATCCGACACCGGCCCCTTGACAGCGAAGCGGCGGCCGGGACGCGCCCGGCCGCCGCTTCGCTCACTGCTGGCTCAGCCGACCTGCGAGTGGTCGTAGATCCGCTGCTGCGGTCCGGAGACCGCGCTCAGGCCGTTGGCCCACAGCCGCTGCACCCGGGCGGCTTCCTGGGCGTTCGGGTTGGCGTTGCGGCAGGACGGGCCGGGGCCGCCGCCCGACATCAGCTCGGAGCACGGGCCCGAGTAGTGGTCCGGCAGGCCGAGCACGTGACCGGTCTCGTGCGCGGTGATCCGGGTCTGGTCGTACTGCCGGGCCTGGCTGTAGTCGATGAAGATGGTGCCGTGGCCGTGCCCGTCGGTCTGCGCGTACGAGCCGCGCGGGTCGTTGCCCTCGGTGTAGCGCAGCGTGGCCCCGGACGAGCGCTCGACCAGCTTCACGTTGGTCACCGCGCGGTTCCAGTTCGCCGCGCCCGCGTTGATCGCGGCCCGGAACGACGGCGCGCCCGACGTCGAGTAGTAGACCGTGGCTGCCGCGACCGCGGAGGGGGCCGGAGCGGCGACCGCTACGGCACCGGTGAGCGGGGCGGCCGCCAGGGCGAGCGCGGCCGCGCCGGACAGCATGAACTTCCTGGACATAAGAAAGCTCCTGGGGGATGGGGGAGTTTTGCCGGGTTTGCGCGCGCTCAACCCAAAGTAGGCAGAAGCTCCCGGATTGTGACCCCCCATTCGTACGGTCTGGCAACTGGTGATTTCCCAGCACTAACGGAGGGTTGACAACCCGGTCACCACGGCTGCATCTCGTCGTCGTCCTCGCCGGCCGCGCGGCGGCGGTGCGGGCCGGACGTCGGGCGCGGCGGTTCGGGCGCGGCCGGGGGCGGCGGCGGGGTGGTGCCGGGAGGCGGCATCGGCGGACGGCTGTGGGTCGCGCCGCTCGGCGGGGGCATCGGGCGGCCGTACGGCGCGCTGCCCGGCGGAGTGGCGGTGCCCGGCGGAGGTCCGGAGTAGCGGGCGGGCTCGGCCGGGGGTTCTGGCTCCTGCTCTTCCTCGGGTTCCGGCAGGTACGACTTGACCACGTTCATCATCTCGCTGTCGCCCGCGATCGGCTCGAACGCGTCGATGACGTCGCGCGACACCTGGCGCTGCGCTTTCCCGTAAGCGTCCATGATCGAGGCGGTGAGCCGGGCACCGCCGTGCCGCAGGGCGCGATCGTCGATCTCGAGGTTCTTGAGCGCTCCGTTCGGCGTCACCGAGACCGACACCAGCCCGTCGCCGGATTTGGCCCGGCCCTCCGCGGTGCTCAGTGTTTCCTGCAGCGCAGCGCTTTTCGCCCGCATCTCGTCAATCCGCCGCTGGAAGTCGTCCAGCCACCCCTGATCGTCCACCGGCGAACGCTATCGACCGCCGCCGCCCAGCCGGTGAACCTCGGATGGCGCACGGGCTACGAAATGATCGCCATCAGCGGCGGGCCGGAGCGGCCGAGGGCAGCGCGAGCGGTAACAATGGGCAGGTGTCCGAAGAAGTCCAGGCCCGCACGCGCAACCGCTGGGGCGAGGGCGAACGGCTGCGCGGGGAAATCCTCGCCGCGGCCAGCAGGCTCCTGTCGGAACTCGACGGCGAGGACGCGCTCACCATCCGCGGCGTCGCGCGCGCCGTCGGCATCGCCCCGGCCAGCATCTACCAGCACTTCAGCGACCGCGCCGCGCTCGTCACCGGGCTGGCCGAGCACGAGTTCGGCCGGCTGCGCGCCGCGATGGAGGCGGCCGAATCCCGGGTGCCCGCCGGCGACGCGCCTGCCCGGGTGCGCGCGCTGCTGCACGCGTACTGCCGCTTCGCGATGGACAACCCCGGCCACTACCGGCTGATGACCGCGAACGGGGCCAGCCGCACCGCCCCCGGGGTCCGGCCGCACGGTCCGATGATCGATCTCATCGACCTGATCACCGCCGCGTTCGCCCGCTGCGCCGAGTCCGGCGCCGCGCTCCGGGTGCCCGCCGACCGCGCCGGGGTGATCGCGTTCGTCGGCGCGCACGGCCGCGTCGCGCTGTTCCATTCGTCCGGCAGGAGGCCGGGCGAGGACATCGTGGTGAGCTTCGCCGACGAGCTGCTGTCGCTCATTTTCGCCTGAGCCACGGGCGTTTTCTTCCGTTTGCCATGATCGTCCACGGCCATCCTGGTGATCTTTGGACTCAGGTCTGGGCAATCGTTCACCAAAACGCCTAACATGTGTTCGGTAAGTATCCGAACGATCGTTTGGTGACTTGTCCGCCAGGAGGCTGTGATGCCGGAGGCTCAGACCGCAGAACCGGGGCCGACCCAGTTCCCGATGACCCGCGGGCGCTGCCCGTTCGATCCGCCGCCCGAACTCGGCCGCAAGCTGCGCGAGGAGCCGGTGTCGCGCGTGCGGATCTGGGACGGCAGCGAACCGTGGCTGTTCACCCGTTACGAAGACGTCCGCGCGCTGCTCACCGACCCGCGCGTGAGCGCCGATCCCGAGCGAGACGGCTATCCGGCGCAGACGCCCGGGGTCAAGGCGCGGCGCACCCGGTTCAGGTCGTTCATCGGCATGGACGACCCGGAGCACGCGGCCCAGCGGCGGCTGTTGACCGGCGATTTCATGGTGAAGAAGGTCCAGCGGATGCGGCCGCGGATCCAGCAGATCGTCGACGAGCTGCTCGACGAGATGCTGGCCGGTCCGAAACCCGCCGACCTCGTGCAGGCGTTCGCGCTGCCGGTGCCGTCGCTGGTGATCTGCGAACTGCTCGGCGTGCCGTACGCCGACCGCGACTTTTTCCATCGCTGCAGCAAAATCCTGGTCTCGCGGGAGGCGACCGTCGAGGAGACGCTCGCCGCCACCGAGGAACTGCTCGACTATCTCGCGCGGCTGGTGGAGAAGAAGATCGACGATCCCGCCGACGACGTGTTCAGCCGGCTCGCGACCGGACAGGTCGCCACCGGCGCGATGACGGTCGAGGAAGCCGCCGCGATGGGGCAGCTGCTGCTGGTCGCCGGGCACGAGACGACGGCGAACATGATCGCGCTCGGCACGGTCGCGTTGCTGGAGAACCCGGACCAGCTCGCCGCGGTCCGCGACGGCGACGACGCGTTGCTGGCCAACGCGGTCGAAGAGCTGCTGCGCTACCTGACGATCGTCCACTCCGGACGCCGCCGTGTCGCGCTCGAAGACGTGGAGATCGGCGGGCAGACGGTGCGCGCGGGCGAGGGCTTGATCGCGGCCACGGACGTCGCCAACCGCGACGAGACGCAGTTCCCCGAGGCGGACAAGCTCGACGTCACCCGCAAGGCGCGCCACCACGTCGCGTTCGGCTACGGCGTGCACCAATGCCTCGGTCAGCCGCTCGCACGGGTCGAACTGCAGGTGGTGTACCGGACGCTCTACCGGCGGATTCCGACGCTGCGGCTGGCCGCGCCGGTGGACGAGCTGAAGTTCAAGCACGACATGGTCGTCTACGGGGTGCACGAACTCCCCGTGACCTGGTGAAAGGAGTCGCGAGATGAAGGTGGTCGTCGACCAGTCCCGTTGCGTCGGGGCCGGGCAGTGCGTGCTCGTCGCGCCCGAGGTGTTCGATCAGCGCGACGAGGACGGGATCGTCGTGCTGCTGCAGGAGGACCCGCCCGCGGAACTGCACGCGCAGGTGAAGGACGCGGCGCAGCTCTGCCCGGCGCTCGCCATCGAGGTGGACGGCTGAGCCGGCGGCCCCGGCGGTCCTTTATCCTGTAAGGGGAAAGGGGTCGCCGGTGGTCGTGTTCGCGGGGCAGGGCGACGCCCGCCGTTCGATGGAGCTGCTGTGGCGCGCGGGCACGGAACCGCGCAGCGCGCCGGGGCCGAAACCCGCGCTGAGCGTGGATCTCATCGTGGGCGCGGCGATCGAACTCGCGGACGCCGAAGGCATGTCCGCGCTGTCGATGCGCGCGGTCGGGGAGCGGCTCGGGCGCACGGCGATGGCGCTGTACACGTACGTGCCGAGCAAAACCGAGCTGATCGACCTGATGTGCGACCAGGTGTTCGGCGATCTGCGCGACGACCACGATCTGTCCGGCGGCTGGCGTCCCGCTTTGGCCGAGCTGGCCGGCGACCTGTGGGACTTCCATCTGCGGCACCCGTGGCTGTTGCAGGTGTCCTACGCGCGGCCGGTGCTGGGTCCGGGGGAGTTCCGGATGCAGGAAACGCTGCTGCGAGTGCTGTTCGCGACCGGGCTGCCCGCCGGTCAGGTACGGCGGTTGGTGGGCGCGCTGCTCAACGTGGTGCGCGGCGCGGTGCAGATCGCCGCCGAATCTCGGCAGGCGCTGAAGGAAACCGGACTGTCCGATGAGGACTGGTGGCGCGCGCGGACGTCGGCGCTCGGCGAGCTGGCCCCGGATCTGGCGAAGCGGTACCCGAATGTCGCGCGGCTGGGCGAGGAGAGCGCACCGCCACCCGCGGGTGTGTCCTATTTGGAGCATGAAGCGCGGTTGAGCTTTGACGCGGGGGTGGCGGTGCTGGCCGACGGGATCGAGGCGGCTATCGCTTCCGCGCCTCGATCAGGTACCGCGTAGTCGTCGCCACGAACGGCCCGTCCTGCAGTTCCTCGTGCAGCTCGCGCAGCCGGGGCAGGTATTCGTCCACAGTGAACCCTGGCACCATCCAGACCACCTTGCGCAGGAAGTAAATCACCGCGCCGATGTCGTGGAACTCAGTACGCAGCTCCTCGAAACGCAGGTCTACTACTTCGAGCCCGGCCTTCTCCGCTGCGGCCTTCGCGTGGTCCGGATGCCGTCCGTTGCGCACCTCCTCCGGCTGCGGCCCAAGGAAGTACTCGACCAGCTCGAACACACTCCACGGCCCGACCTGCTGCGACAGATAGCTCCCGCCCGGCTTGAGGACACGGGCGATCTCGTCCCACCAGACAGTCACCGGATGCCTGCTGACAACCATCTCGAACGTGTTGTCCTGGAACGGAAGCGGCGGTTCGTCGGTGTCCGCGACGACCGTCGCACCTCGTGGTTCGAGCAGCGCGGCGGCCTTTTCGAGATTCGGCGGCCACGATTCGGTGGCGACCGTCAGCGGCGGCAGCACCGGCACGCCCGCCAGCACCTCGCCGCCGCCGGTCTGAATGTCCACAACGGACCGGACGTTACGCAGCCGTTCGCCGAGCAGCCGCTGATACCCCCAGGACGGCCGCTGTTCGCTGGCCCGTCCGTCCAGCCAGGAGAAGTCCCAGCCGGCCACCGATACCGACGCGGCCTCGTCCACCAGTTCGTCGAAGGTACGCATCCGGTGATCGTCACAAATTCGGCGCGGGCGGGCCACTCGATTTTCGCTGCGGCGCCGGCGGCACGGGTTTGGCGGCGACCACCGCGGCCAGCGGGACGACGACCAGTCCGCGTTTGGTCTCGACGGTGCAGGTCTCGGCGTCCCGGGCGCGAAGCGGACCGAGGGCGTCGGTGAACCCGCCCTCGATCCGGTACCGCACGACGACCCGTGTGCCCAGCGGGAGTTCCGTCAGCGGAGTCACCGGGACAGGTGTGCGTTCAGCTCGTCGTCGCTCGGTTCCACGAGGTGGCTGCCGTCCGCGAAGACGATGGTCGGGATGCGGCGGGCGCCGTCCTGCAGTTCGCGTACGCGGGCTTCGGCGGCAGCGTCGGCCTCGACGTCCACGTAGTCGTACTCGACGCCCTTCGCGTCCAGGAGCGCGCGGCTGCGTTTGACGTCCGGGCACCAGCTCGCGCCGTAGACGATCGGGTTGCTCATGACACTACCTCCGAGGGGACGACAGCGGATTTGCCTTCGGCCGCACCGGGTTCCGGGTGGCCGAGGAAGGTGAGCCAGTCGCGGAACACGCGGTGCACGGCTTCCGCGCCGACGGGTTCGCCGGGTGCCGGGAATTCTCGCGGATGCAGCAGGAAGCCGCGCTGCTGCGGTCCGCCGAGCCCGCCGTGCGAGCCGACGTGCCGTTCAAACGGCGAGGACTGGTCGGAGTCCGCGTCGTACCGGCTGTTGATCATGATGTCCGCGCAATGCGGGAAACTGTCGACGCGCTGGACCAGCTCGGCGGCGTACGGACCGTAGCCGGCCAGCGGGTCTTCGCCGATCACGACGCCGGTGGCCAGCCGCTTCAACCCGTCGCGACCGAGCACGACGGGACCGAATTCGCGGCTGCGGACCAGCAGGAATCCGACGCCGTCGTGGTCGACCAGAGTCGGCAGGAGGTCCGGGTACTCGCGTTCAATGGTCTCCAGTTCGACCCGGCCCTCGTGCTCGGTGAACGACACCATCGCCAGATGTCCGGAAACGACGGCAACGACGCCGGGTGCGACGCGGGTGACCTGCCCGGGCGAGCCGGTCGCGGTTCGCGGGCGGTTCTCGGCTCCTTCCGCGCCTTCGACCCGGGCCCGCAGCCTGCGGGCGATCAGGCCACCGGTCGCGGTCGCCTCAGCGAGTGCCGCGTTGACCTGCCAGCTTTCCGCCTGCCGGCGCTTTCCGTGCTCGGCAACGGGTGCGCCGCCGCAAAGCCGTCCGACCAGCGCTTCGATGGTTTCGCCGAACCGGTCGACGAACGCCTGGCCCTGCGTCTGCCCGTGATCCGACAGGCCGACGATGTGGTACTTCCGCGGCGCGAGCCGTCCGGCGCGCAGCAGCCGCGCGAACTGCTGGTCGATCGACCGCAGCACCTCCAGCGTGTCGAACCGCTCGATGCCGGAGTGGTGCGCGACCTCGTCGTAGCCGAGGAAATCGGCGTACACCACGGGCCGTCCGGCGAGCATGTCGCCGATGATCGCGGACACCACGACGTCGCGGGCGATCACCGTCGTGCCCGGCCGGGCGAGCGGGTAGACCCCGCCGCGCGGGATCCGCGGCAGCACCCCGGCGCGTCGCTGCTTAGCCGCCGCGGACAGCTCCCGGACCACGTCGGCGAGCGCGACGCCGAAGGTCCGCAACACGTTGACCGGGTTGGCGAAGTAGGCGCGATACCCCGCGCCGACCCGATCCCGGCGACGTTTGCGCGGCGTGAGGACCGGCACCGAACTCATGGTGAGGCTGACGTGCGGGGCGTCGCCGGAGAAGAGGTTGCCGTGGCTCGCGCCGCCGATCGACAGCAGGCCCTTGCCGTCGCTGTGCCGCCGCTCGATCTCGGCCGCGTCGGACGGATGCGCGCACGCCATGACGTGGTCGCGATCCTTTTCGTACCAACGGAAACCGAGGATGTCGTGGTTGGAGCCGTGCAGGATCCCGCAGACGCTCGCGCCGGTCTGCGAACTCCAGTCGGTGTGCCAGCGGGTGAGCGAATGCGTGCCCTCGGACAGCCACGCGGCGAAGGTCGGCATGTCGCCGTCCCGCACCGCGCGGCGGACGGTGTCGTAACCGAGCCCGTCGATCTGCAGGAAGACGACCCCGGGCGGTTGATCGGCGAAATCGGTGCGGTGCTTCGCTTTTCGCCGGCGGCGAGCGGCGCGGCGGAAGAAGATCTCGTCCTCGTCGACCGCCAGCACGCTGGAGATCACCGCGCCCACGGCGGACATCGCGACGGTGATGACGACCGCCGTCGAGAAGCCGTGCAGCTCGACGCCGGGCACGGCCTGCAGGATCGCGAGCGCGGCGGCGCTGAGCAGGATGTACGTGCCGACGCCGAGCGTGAAGTACGCGATCGGCCACGCGACGCGCACCACGAGCGGCCACACCACAGAGACGAGCAGCCCGAGGATCAGCGCGCACACCGTCGGCTGCCACCACGACTGCATCGTGAACCCGTCGAGCCACGCGTCGAGCAGCCGCAACGCGCCGGTGACCGCCACCCAGACCAGCAGGACCCGCGCGACGACCCGGCCGCCGCGCAACAACCGGCCCTTTGCCGGAGCAGGTGCGGTCATCGGTGTCCTCCCGTCTGATGGGCTGCTCGTCGTTTGGAGATCAGCGTGGTCAGCACCGTCACCAGCAGCACCAGGACGGTGGCGAGCAGCGTCGCGATGAGCGGCGAGTCGAAGATGCCGCCGCTGAGGATGCCCAGCAGCGAGTACGCCACCGCCCACAGCACGCAGGCCAGGAGCCCGGACGGCAGGAACTTGCGCCACGGGTAGCCGAGAGTGCCCGCGGCCAGCAGCACTGGGATGCGGCCAGCGGGTACGAGGCGGCCGATCACCACGAGCTGCCAGCCGCGCCGCGCGAACTGCTCGCGGCCTTTCGCGAGGCGTTCGGCCTGCTGGCGTCGTTCCACGAAGCGCAGGAGCGGTTCGCTGCCGAATCTCGGGACGGCGAAGGTGATCACGTCGCCCAGGTAGGCACCGGCCACCGCCAGCAGGATGACCAGCGGAAGGGAGAGGTGGTCGGTGGTCATCGCGACTGCCGCGGCCGCCCCGACGACCGCGCCGGTCGGGACGATCGGGATGACGGAGCCGAGCAGCACTCCGCCGAACAGCGCCGGGTAGCCGATCGCTGACGGGTCGGTCCAGTTCACCCGCGCTCCTCGCGAGTGGGGAGCAGGACGTCGGTGCCGGGGCGGGTGTGCAGGACCTTGGTGTCCAGGCCGTTGCAGCGGACGTGGTGCGCGAAGGTGCGCGGCGGTTCCACGAGGAGCCGGCGCATGCGCGCTGTGCGGTGGACGCCGGGGACGGCGAGGGTGCCCCAGTGGACCGGGACCGCGGTGCGGGCCTGCAGCAGAGCGGCGGCTTCGGCGGCTCGTTCCGGGGTGAGGTGGCCTGGGCCGAGGTTCGGGCCCCAGCCCCAGACCGGGAGCAGCGCTACGTCTACCGGGCCCAGGTCGGCCATGCCGGGGAAGAGGTCGGTGTCGCCCGCCGAGTAGACGCGGGTGCCGTCTCCCTCGAGGAGGTGGCCGAGGGCGGGGCTTTGCGGGCCGTGGGTGAGGCGGGGGCCCCAGCGGTGCCCGGAGTGGACGGCCTCGGTGGCGGTGATGGTGAGGTCGCCTGCGGTGACGGATTCCCCGGGGGAGATTTCTTCTACGGCGGTGAAGCCGTGGCTGGTCAGCCAGGAGCCTGCGCCTCGCGGGACGACGATTCTGGTGTGGCGGCCGAGGAGTTTGAGGGAGGGGAGGTGGAGGTGGTCGCCGTGGAGGTGGGAGATGAGGACGATGTCCACCGCTGACCAGGCGGAGATGTCTGGCTTGGGGACTACCCGGGTTAGGGGGCCTACCCAGCGGGTGAGGACTGGGTCGGTGAGGGCGACCTGGCCGGCTAGTTCCACGCGGGTTGACGCGTGGCCTAGGAAGTGGAGGTTCAGGCTGGTCACGGGTTCGAGTATTGCCGGATGTGGCGGGGGATGCTCGGCGGAGTGGCGGGGCGCACCCTTGCGGGCGATGGGTGTTGTGTGCGGCTCGTCGCCTGGCGGCGACATTGCGGCTGGTCTGTGTGGGGCACCCCGAAGCCTGATTGTGATGACGGTCTGAGGGTGCTTGTCAAGGCGGGAAAGATGCCTTGACAAGCACCCTCAGACCGCATTTTGGCTTCGTATCGGGGTGCGGGGGTGGTGTGGGTGCACGGTCGGGTTGGGTGCGTTGGCTGCGGTTTGCTGACCTGGTCAGTTCGTGGTGGAGCGGAGGTGCAGGGAGGTCGTGCCCCGGCCAGTCGGGCCGTGGTGGTGGGGGCGTAGCGCGGCTTCGGGTGGGGGTGGTTTGACGCCGGTGCAGCCTGGGTGCGAGAAGGCGTTGGTGGCGGGGGTGCTCGAGCGGGTGCCTCGGACGCCGACGCGGGCCAGTTCTTTGTCGGTGTATCGGGCGCATTCGTGGTGCCAGTTCACGATGCCGGTCATCATGTTCTTCAGGACTTCTGCGTATCCGGTGAGGGTGTCCTGGGTTTCCTTGTCCAGGCCGTAGTCGGCGAAGAGGCTGGGCAGTCCGACGTCTGCTGCGTGGCGGAATTCGGCCAGTCTTGCTTCGGCCAGGTCGGCGACGATGCGCAGTGCGCGGTCTTGGTCTACGTCGAGGAAGGAGCGGACGACTAGCACCGCGTTGTGGAGTTCGCCTTCGTATTCTATTTCCTTGCGATAGGAGAACAGGTCGTTGACCAGCCAGGCGTAGTCGGCGGCCGAATCCTCCAGTGCTTCGATTGTCCGGTTCCGCTGGATTTCCGGAGGCACGGTGCGGCTGGTGGCGAGTCGGCAGATGCTGGCCACCATGTCGGAGCCAGAAGGCGCGGCGGCGCATTTCGACGTAGTCGATGGGGTCCGGGATGCGGTTTTGGGCCTCGTTGGCCAGTTCCCACACCCAGGCACCGGTCATGGACTCGACGGTGCCGCGGAAGGTTTCGCGTTCGGGTGGGGTCATCGACGAGGTGGTGCGTTGCCACAGGTCGGCCAGGCCGGTTTCCAGTGCGGTCAGCGGGGGCGGCGGGAGTGAGCCGTCCGTGGGCATGAAGAGTTTGAGGCGTTCGGTGGTCAGTTTGGCCGCGGGCAGGTCTTGGCCGAAGACCTCGGGGTAGTAGTCGTCGGCGTAGGTGCCCCAGGTGAGCCAGTCGGTGGTGAGGGACAGTTGCTCCGGGGTCGCGTCGGGGCAGATGCCCGCGGCGGCCAGCGGTATGTCGGTCGCGCGCAGTCGGGTCGCGTCCCAGACTGGTTCGGACAGGATGCCGGTCAGTTGGGGCCAGCTTTCGATCTTCTCGCGCTCCGCGGCTAGGTGCGGGCTGAGTCGCAGCGGGAACGGCAGCGGTATGGCGGGCAGCGTGACCGGGCCGAGTTGTTCGAATGGCTGGTGGGAGAAGGCCCTCGCGCGTTGCGGGGCGGTGGTCGCGACGGAGCGGAAGATTCGGGCGGCGGAGGTGCCCAGACCGGTCGGTCCGCCTAGCAACTCTGGGCCGCCGCGTGAGTCCAGGGCGCCTTCGTTCATGTAGCGGCTCGAGCGCAGATGCCATTCGTGTCCGCCGGATTGCCAGTCTTGCAGGCCTTTGACGTACGCGAAGGTTTCGGCTCGTCCGACGGGTTCCACGCCGTGTTCGTCGAAGAGGGCGGGGACCTCGGTGACGGCGGTGTGTTCGAACTGGTGCAGCCTTGAGGTAAGCAGGTCGTTGACGGCGTCGGCGGCTTCTTGGGTGGTGCAGCCCAGGAATTTCTCGAAGACCAGGACGCTGTTGGAAAGTTCGCCCTCGTCCTCGACTTCGCGTTGGTAGGAGAACAAATCGTTGCGCAGGTGCACGGCGTCGGCGAAACAGTCGCGCAGGACTTCCATCGGGCGTTTCGCCGCGATTTCGTCCGGGACCTCGGCGTTCACGGAATGTTCGATCAAATTGGCCGACCAAGGGGCTCCGCCGACTTTCCGGCGCATCGCGACGTATTCGATCGGGTTCGCGATCCGGCCCTCGTTCATGTTGGCCAGTTCCCACAGGGACTCGTCGAGCAGGTTGCGCGTGCTTTCGCGGAATCGCCGCCGCCAGCCCGCCGAGCGGTGCGGCACGGTGCGGTTCCACAGGTCGGTCAGGCCGCGTTCGACCGGGTTTTCCGGGGTCTCGGTGATTTCGCCTTCGGCGGGCATGAAGAGACTGATCCGGTCGAGGTAGGCGCGCGCGTGTTCGATGTCGCCGGTGCGTTTGAACAGTTCGAGGAAATGGTCGTCGAAGTAGAAGACCCAGACGTACCAGTCGGTGACCAGGTCGAGTTCCCGAGGGGCGGCGTCGGGATGGGTGTAGGAGCACAGCAGCGCGTAGTCGTGGGAATCGAGGTCGTGCTCGTCCCAGATGACGGTGCCGTGCTGGGGCACGTCGATCATGTCCATCGAGTAGGCCCACGCCTTGCTGTGCTTCCGCGCGCCGTCCAGGTGCGGGTTCAGCCGGGCGGGATAGGACAGGTAGAACTCGGGCAGGACGAACGGCTGCACGCGTGCTCCCTCGCCTTCCGTGGGTGCCGACTCCCCGAGGCAAACAGACCGGGCCGGGGCCGCGGAAGGCCTGCGGCGGCACGCCACTCCCACGATCGCGGAGCATCGCTCATGCGGCCCACGAGCGGGGCTGTTTTGATGGGCGCTGAGTACTGCCGCGTCGCTCGATGGTGAAGATCGAGACGACGACCGTGACCGACGAGGAGCCGAAGATGAGCGACGAACCCCGGGTGTCCCGCAACGACAGCGAGAACCGTTACGAGGTGTATGCGGACGGCAAACTCGCCGGCTTCGCCGAATTCACCCCGAAGGACACCGAAACCGTCTTCACGCACACGGAGATCGGCGACGAGTTCGGCGGCCGTGGCCTCGGCAAGGTGCTGGCGAAGGCCGCGCTGGACGACGTCGTGGCGCGCGGCAGTGTGATCGTTCCGGTGTGCCCGTTCATCGCCGGATACCTGCGCAAGAACGAGGGCTACGCCGAGCACGTCCGGTGGCCCGGACAGCACTGACGCAGGTCAGCGGCGCCGTTCGGGGTATTCCAGGTGACCCGAACGGCCCAGCCGTGTCCGATTGGTCCGCATTTTTTGGTTATTAACCAACCTTCGTCGGTTTCGCGTTGGTTGCCGGGCAACAAAAGTGTGGGGCGTCCCACCGGTCGGTTTCAGCCCACCTGGAGGAAGATTCATGACTTCCCGGAAGACGCTCGTCGCGGGATTCACCGCACTGTCGGCCGCGGCGTTGACCGCGGGCATGTGCGTGAACGCCGCCTCGGCAAGCCCGATGGCGTTCGCCCAGATGCAGGCGCAGGCGATCACCCAGGCGACGCAGGTCGCCGACACGCTCGGCGCCGGAAACGGCGGCATCTACCTCGAACGCGGCAAAGCGGTGCTGAACGTCACCGACGCCGCGGCGCAGGAGAAGGCCGAGGCCGCGGGCTTCGCGACCAAGCTCGTCAAGCACAGCTTCACCGCCCTCACCGGGGCGAAGAACCAGATGGACTCGGTGAAGAACGTCCCGCAGACCTCGTGGGGCATCGACACCAAGACCAACCAGGTCGTCGTGAAGATCTACGACTCGGCCTCGCAGGCCACCAAGGACAAGGTCGCCGCGGCCGCGGCGAAGCTGGGCGACGCGGCGCGCGTCGAGCACCGCTCGGGCAAGCTGTCCACCTACATCGCGGACGGCGACTCGATCAACAACGGCCAGTTCACCTGCTCGCTCGGCTTCAACGTGACCAAGGGCGGCCAGCCGTTCATGCTGACCGCGGGCCACTGCACGAACGAGGGCGGCACCTGGTCCGGCGGCGACGTCTCCGGAGCCGAGGTCGTGGAGAGCGACTGCCCCGGAGCCGACTCCGGCCTGCTGACCCGCCCGAACGGCACCGGCGAGGGCGCGATCAACAACGGCCAGAAGATCACCAGCGCCGCGGCCCCGACCGTCGGCGAGAAGATCGAGAAGATGGGCCAGACGACCGGCGGCGGCAGCGGCGAGGTCACCTCGGTCGACGAGTCGGTGAACTTCGACGTCGGCGTGCTGAACCACGAATTCGGCACCACCGCGCACACCGACCACGGCGACTCCGGCGGCCCCGCGTACGACGGTGAGAAGGGCCTGGGCACCCTCTCCGGCGGCGACACCCAGACCAGCTACTTCTACCCGCTGACCCTGGAATTGCAGGCCTACGGCCTCGAACTCGCCTGAAGTTCTTCCCGCTGCACCGGCCCGCCGTCCCGTTTCGGGGCGGCGGGTCTTTCTTGGCCGCTGCGGGCGGTTTCTGTCGTACCCCTCGCCTAGAGTCGTCCCCATGAAGCCGAATCCGGCACGGAGTCTGTGGACGGCGTTCGAACCCCTGCACGCGGTGGTCTACTTCGCCCCCGAACCCGCCGCGGCGGCGAAGGAGGTGGGTCTGCGCGGCTGGTGGATGGGCTATTTCGCGGGCCGGGCAGCACCTCTCGGCCCCATCGGCCCCGAACCCGTCACGTCGATGTTCTTCGGGTTCGCGCCGCGGATGGTGGCCCGGGCACTGCCCGACGCCTGGGCGTTCGCGTCGGCGGAAGACGTCCTGCGCACCCGGGTGGAAGCGACCGAAGCGGCGTTGACGCGGTTGCTCGGGCCGCTTGACTCCGATGCCGTCAACGAGCTGGCCACCTTGCTGGAACAAGCGGTCGCCGGATGCCGCTTCGACGGCCGTCCGCTCGCGGCGGCGTGGTCCGCGGTGAAGAGTCCGGATCGTCCGCTGGCCCGCCTGTGGCTGGCCACTGCGGTGCTGCGCGAACACCGAGGTGACGGCCACGTCCTAGCCGCTGTCGCCGCCGGGCTGACCGGCCTGGAAGCCAGCCTCACCCACATCGCGTCCGGTGCCACCACCCGCGAGCAGGTCCAGCGCGCCCGCGGCTGGACCGACGAAGAATGGTCCGCCGCAACGAAACGCCTCACCGATCGAGGCCTCATCGACGAAGACGGGCTCACCCCGGCAGGCACCGAAGTCCGCCGCACCATCGAAGAAACCACCGACCGCCTGGCCGCCGACCCCTTCGAGGCCCTCGGCCCAGCCGGAATAGACCGGGTACTCGACCTAGCCGCCCCGCTCAGCCGCAAGATCATCGACAACGGCGGTCTCCCCATCCCCAACCCCATGGGCGCGATCCGCCCCTGACCGCGGTGTCGATTCTCCGGCTCCCCATCCGACGCACTGGTGACAGTCACCGGAAAGGAGTCCTGCACATGCTGCTCAACGGCAAAAACGCAGTCGTCTACGGCGCTGGCGGAGGAATCGGCGGCGCGTTCGCCCGAGCGTTCGCCGAGGAAGGCGCCCGAGTCTTCCTGGCCGGACGCACCCGGGACAAGCTGGAACGCGTAGCCACCGACATCCGCGCCGCTGGTGGAACCGCTGACGTGGCCGTGGTAGACGCACTCGACGAGAAGTCTGTCGACGCGCACGCCGACGCCGTAGTCGAAGCCGCGGGCAGCCTCGACATCTCGGTGAACGTGATCACCCACGGCGACGTCCAGGGAACGCCCATGATCGAGATGTCCCTGGCCGACTACGAACAGCCAGTGATCACCGGCGTCCGCACGAACTTCCTCACCATGCGTGCGGCCGGACGGCACATGAAACGCCAAGGCGGCGGCGTAGTCCTCCTCTTCGGCGGCGACGGCGACCCGGTGCGCAACCACGCGGTCGGCGGCCTCCAAGTGGGATTCGCCGCTCTCGAAGCCATGCGCCGGCAACTCGCCGCGGAACTCGGCCAGTACGGCGTGCGCACCGTGACGCTGAGGACCGGCGGCGTCCCGGAGACGATCCCCGCCGATTTCCCTGGCGCGGAAGCACTTGCGGCGGAACTGGCGGAGCCGACAATGCTCGGCCGCACCGCGACCCTGGCCGACGTCGGCGCGGTCGCGGCGTTCGTCGCGTCCGACCGGGCCCGCACGATGACCGCCGCGACGGTGAACGTCAGCTGCGGGGCCCTGGTCGACTAGGTCGTTTCGACGCCAGCGATCGCTGACCACGATGATCGTGGCAGTAGCGCCGAAACTGCCGGAGATCAACCCTTGGCGCGGGCGGAAATCTGCTGCACCGCCCAGCTGTTGCCGTCGGGGTCGGAGAAGTGGACGAACCCGATGTTGTCCAGGTCTTCGAGCGCGCCGGTGCCCGGATCCGGGCCGTAGAGCTGCAGCTCGCCGACCTCGACGCCGCGCTCCACCAGCTCCTCGCGGGCTTTGCGCACATCGGCGACGACTAGTTGCAGCCCCTTGAGCGACCCCGGCGGCATGTCCGGCACCACGCCCTTGCCCAGGACGATCGAACAGCCCGAGCCCGGCGGGGTCAGCTGCACCAGGCGCTGTCCGGGGCCGGGGCTGACGTCGTGGTCGAGGTGGAAGCCGACCTGGTCGGCGTAGAACGCTTTCGCCCGGTCCACGTCGGACACCGGCACGACGACGACCTCGAGAGTCCAGTCCATGCGACGAGTTCTAGCGAGGGCCCCGCCAGCGGTCAAGCGCTCGCCAGCTCGACCCGGTTGCGGCCGGCCTGCTTGGCCCGGTACAGCGCGGCGTCGGCGGCCACCAGCACGTCGTCGACGCTGGCGAGATGCTCGGCCGGGTACATCGCGCAGCCGATCGAGACGGTCAGGTCGCTGATCACCGAATCCTGGTCCGGCAGCGCGACGACCACCTGCGGGATCCGCCGCCGGATGCGGTCGGCGATGTGGCCGAGATGCTCGGCGCTCGGGATGTCCGGCAGCGCGATCGCGAACTCCTCGCCGCCCCAGCGGCCGCAGACGTCCTGCTCGCGCACCTCGTCGCGCAGCGACAACGCGATCTCGCGCAGCACCAGGTCGCCGGTGGGATGGCCGTAGGTGTCGTTGATCGCCTTGAAGTGGTCGAGGTCGAGCAGCAGCACGCCGACGCTGTCCTGGTTCGCCCGCGCGCGTTCGAGATAGCGCTCGGCGACCGTGCGCCACCAGCGTTTGGTGGCCAGCCCGGTGGTGACATCGGTGCGCGCGTCGCGCTGGAACTGGGTGAGCAGCAGCCCGCGGTGCAGCGCGACGAGCGCGATCACGACGCCGGCCAGGATCAGCGGGTTGGCCAGCAGGAGGAGCGCCGCGGTGACCAGCCCGAGCCCGATCGCGCCCGCTTCGAGCAGCTGGTCGCCGAACCCGGAGAACAGGTCGGCGAACGACCGCGGCTGGCTCGACAGCGCGATCGCGATCATGACGAGCGCGGTGTTGATCGCCCAGCGCAGCCCGGCGGCCAGCACGAAGACGACGAGGTCGAGCAGCCCCGGCCCGAAGCCGCCGGCGAGGACCCCGGGGTACTCGTGCATGCCGAGCGCGAGCACGGCGACCGCGGCTTGCGTGCCGCAGAGGACGGACGCGCAGGAGAAAATCCAGCGGTGCGGCAGGACCGGCCGTTCGCGCGGCCAGATCCGCCACCAGGCGACGGCGTAGGTGAGCACGACCATCGCGGACGCGAGAATCGCCGGCAACGCGACTACGGCGGCGATGCTCCACACCGCTTTGGTGTCGACGTACGCGACGGTGGGCGCGCGGCTGTACTCGCGCTGCCGCTCGATGTGCCGCGTCGCCTCGATCGCCAGCGCCGCACACACGGCGAGAACTCCGAAGCGGATCAGGTCGATTTGCCTTACGGGGGCGAGCCACGCGGTGGCGATCGTGGTGCCTACTGCCACGACATTCACCAGCAGCACGTACATGCGGACGTGCGAGGGCAGCCGCCATAGGCGCCAGCCTGTGAACCACCCGGCAACTCGTCCGCGCACTCTTCACCTCACCCGATTGGCTTCTACGGTAAACGACGAGGCGCGTTGTGTGCTGCCTGTCGTCCGGACTCTGGGAACCGCCGGGGCGATTTCGCCCGGACAGCCCAGCGCCAGGCGGCCGGCGAGGGGAGGTGGCCACTGTGAGTAGTGGCCAGCTGCTCCGAATCCGGGCCGGACCAGGGGATCCGCGAGGGTCCCTTTTGGTCCTCGATGGCCACTTTCGGTGACCGGCCTACCGGCGATGACGTGCGAAAACCGCCGAAGGCGCGACTCTGAAACGGAGGTGACGACCGTGCGCGACAACAACTGGACCGCTCTTCGGTGACCTCGGTCTCCTTCGCGGTCTCGACTCGAGGTCGAGACTTCGGTCTTCGCAGATGAGAGGAGGTGCCCACAGTGCGGGACAACAACTGGTGAACGGCGCCGGGCCGGGAATCCGGGATGCGGAAAGAAACGGAAAGGAGACGTCGCGGTGCGTGACAACAACTGGACTCGCTGAATTCGCCGGATCGCTGATCGCTGATTGCCGATCAGGAAGGGAGGCCGTGATGCGCGACAACAACTGGACCCGCTGAACCCCGTTGCCCGTCCGCTGCTTGGCGAGGAAGGAGACCGCTGTGCGCGACAACAACTGGGCTCGCTGAGCCTCACCGACCACTGCCCGCTGATGCGCGAAAGGAGCTGCCCGCGATGCGTGACAACAACTGGATTCGTTGAGTCCCGCCGACCATCGCCCGCTGATTCGAGAAGGGAGCTGTCCGCGATGCGTGACAACAACTGGGCCCGCTGAACGCCCCCGACCGTCGACCGCCGAGCCATGAAGGGAGTCACGGCTGTGCGTGACAACAACTGGACCCGCTGAGCCCCGCTGACCACCGCCCGCTGATTCGAGAAAGGAGCCGCCGCCATGCGCGACAACAACTGGACCCGCTGAAACCTGTCGGCCATCGACCGCTCGTCAGGAAGGAGCCGCAGCGATGCGTGACAACAACTGGGCCCGCTGAGCCTCACCGATCGCCACCCGCCGAGCAGCGAAGGGAGTCACCGCCGTGCGCGACAACAACTGGACTCGCTGAGCCTCACCGACCACCGCCCGCCGAGCCACGAAGGGAGCCGCTGCCATGCGCGACAACAACTGGACCCGCTGACTTCCGTCCATCAGTCCGCCCCACGAGGAGGTGAGAGGGCATGCGTGACAACAACTGGACGTGACCCGAACCGGTCCCGCGGATTACGGCGCGGGAGGTGGAGTGGCCCCGTCGAGGGGAGTTCGGCGGGGCCGCACCGCGCGGGCCGCCCGGGTCCACGCGATCCCGGCCGCTCCGGCGCACGCGGCTCCGGCGACGGCGGCGATCGCGACCACCGTCGTCGGCGCGAAGGCCAGTGCCAGCGCGCCCGCGGCGGCGATCGTCAGGCCCTGCGCCGCCCGTAGCGCCGCGATCGCCACTCCGATCACCTGGCCGCGCTGTTCCGGCGGCGCGGCGAGGCTGTACTGCACCTGGGTGATCAGGTCGTGCGCGGAGAACATTCCGGAGACCGTCCAGAGCGCCACGACCACCGGCAGCGCGGGCGTCCAGCCGGTCGGCAGCAGCACGAGACTGCTCGCCACCGCGAGCGGGCCCAGCCACCGCACCTGCCGCGCCCGTGGCAACCGGCTGATCAGCAGCGCGCCGAGCAGCGTCCCGACCGGGTTCGCCACCAGGAGCCAGCCGAGCACGCCGGTGCCGCCGAGTTGTGCGGCCACCGGCACGGCCAGCCCTTCCGGCACGACGTAGAACCCGCAGCAGCACGCGATCGCCAGCAGCGACCGCAGTTTCCGGTCCCGTGCGACCAGACGGCAACCGGCCTTCAGCGACGTCCATTGCGGCGCGTGCTCGGTCACCTTCGTGACCGGATACAGCCGCAAACCCCAGCGCAGCGCGGCCGCTGACACGGCGAAAGTCACCGCGTCCGCCCACAACGCACCCGAAACCCCGAGCCACGCGACCACCGCGGCACCCGCGCCGAAGCCGATCACCAGCGCGGCCTGGTACGTCGAGGAGAGGATCGCTTGGCCGGTCGCCAGTTTCTCCTCGCCGAGCAGGTCCGGCAGAACCGCTTGCCGCGCGGCCTGAAACGGCCCGGCCGCGAGTTGCACGACCACGAGCAAACCCGCCGCGAGCGGCCAGGGCATGCCGGGAATCGCCATCGCCGCGACCAGCAGTGCGCGCACGACATCCGCGACCACGAGCACGGTCCGGCGCGGGAACCGGTCGGCGAGCCCGCCGAGCGCGCCGCCGAGGAGGTCTGGCAGATAGGTGAGCGCGTACGTCCCGGCGGCCCAGCCCGCGGACGCCGTTCGGTTGAACACCAACACTGTCAGCGCGACCCGTGCCAGTTGATCACCTGCCACCGACAAAACGTGCGCGAGCCAGAGCGCACGAAATTCGCCGACCCGGAACACGCTCCGGAAAGACGGCGCCGTCGTGGTCATGCGCTCACCCTGTCCTGACTCGGCCACCCGGAGCAACCCCGGCCGACCTCGGGTGGGTCGCGAACTCCGCTTCGGCCGTCCGTGGAAAACTGGGTGATCGCCGTCCGTGGATGATGTCGCACCGAAGGGTTTTCCGTTGACCGAGGAGAGCCGGCAGGTCGCCGGTCGCTATCAGCTCGTCGAACTGATCGGCAGCGGCGCGATGGGGATGGTCTGGCGCGGGGAGGACAAGATCCTCGGCCGCGTCGTCGCGGTCAAGGAACTCCTCATGCCCGTGAACCAGGGCGAGGACAAGGTCGAAGAGGCCCGCAACCGCGCCATGCGCGAGGCCCGCATCGCCGCCCGGCTGCAGCATCCGAACGCCATCTCGGTGTTCAACGTGGTCGAGCACGAGGACCGGCCGTGGCTGATCATGGAGTACCTGCCCTCGCGCAGCCTCGCGGTGAAACTGCGCGAGGACGGCCCGCTGACCGTCGACGAGGCGATCCCGTTCGCGGTGCAGCTCGCCGGCGTGCTCGCGGCCGCGCACCGGGCGGGCATCGTGCACCGCGACGTCAAACCGGGCAACGTCCTGCTCGGCGACGACGGGACCACGGTCAAGGTGACCGATTTCGGCATTTCCCGCGCGGTCGGCGACGTCACGCTCACCGCGACCGGCGAAATCTCCGGCACGCCAGCGTTCCTCGCGCCGGAGGTCGCCCGCGGCGAAGAAGCCACGTTCGCTTCCGACGTCTTCGCGCTCGGCGCGACGCTGTACATGGCGGTGGAGGGCGATCCGCCCTTCGGCACCGCGGACAACGCGATCGCCTTGCTCTACCGGGTTTCCAGCGGTTCGATCAACCCGCCGAAACAGGCCGGGAAGCTGGAGCCGCTGCTGCTGAAGCTGCTCGAACTCAAGCCGGAGGACCGGCCGTCGATGGCCGAGGTCGTCGAGGAACTGCGCAAGCTCGACGGCGGCGTCACCCCGGTCGCGACCGTTCCGGAACCGCCGACGCTGCCGGACGCCAAGCCGCCGGTCGTGCCCGCGACGGTCGCGGTCCCGGCGTCTGGCTCCGGTTCCGGCGGGGCTGCCGCGGGTGCCGGCGCGCCGCCCGCGGGCGCGGACCGAAGACGTCGCGGGATGATTTTCGCTGGCGCGGGCGCGCTGCTCGTGGTGCTCGCCGTGATCGTCACTGTCGTGCTCACCCGCAACCACGGGGAGCAGGACCCGTCCGCGAACCCGCCTCCCGCGAGTTCGGCGGCTTCCAGCGCTCCTGGCACTTCGTCCGCGTCGCAGCCGTCGCCGTCGACGCAGCCGTCTTCCCCGCCGTCCAGCACGCCTTCGTCGAGCACCGCTCCGCCCAGTTCCGCGGCGAACTCGCCGGAGGCGATGGCGGCCGCGCTGCGCACGTACTTCTCGTACCTCCCGAGCAATCTGGAGAGCAGCTGGGCGATGCTCAGCGACGGGTTCCGCAGTTCGCGCAACCAGAGTTTCGACCGGTACAAGTCGTGGTGGAGCGGGTTCAGTTCGGTGGTCGCGAGCGACGTCCAGGTCACCGGACCGAACACGCTCAGCGCGAAGATCACCTATCACCGCACCAACGGCACCGTGACGAGCCAGACCCACCGATACACGATGTCGCAGCGCAACGGCGCCTGGCAGATCGACGTGGAGAGCTAGCTCCCGAGCAGCAGCGCGATCGCGGCGGCGGTGTCCGGGACGGCGTGGTCCCGGTCCGGCCCGATCCGCACGGTGCGCAATCCGGCGGACCGTCCGGTCTCGACGTCCGCGCCGACCAGCCAGCCGCCGTCGAGGGTGGTTTCGCAGCGTTCGGCGGCGAGTTCGAGCAGCTTCGGGTCCGATGTGGACAGTCCGTCCGGCCCGGCGAGCGCCCAGCCGTCGACGAGCCCGGCGATCCCGGTGCACAGCAGCGTCGACAGCTGCGGTTCGCCCTCGCCGACGACGCCGATCCGCCAGCCCGCCGCACGCAGCCGGGGCAATCCGGCCAGCACACCGGGCGCGGCCGGGACGAGCGCGGGATGGCGTTCGCGGTAGGCGTCCTCGAGGTCGGGTTCGGATTCGCGCAGGTCGAAGCGTTCGCGGAGGCTCTTGAAGAACGTGGCCCGGTCGGCGCGCCCGCGATCGTCGGCGGCGACGAGCCAGGCGGCGTCCGCCTCGGCGAGCCGGTGTTCCGCGCAGAACTCCCACACCCAGCGGCGGAATCCCTCCGCGCGATCGACGAGCGTGGTGTCGAGGTCGAACAGGACGAGCCGCACGGGGAGACATTAGCGCGTCCCGGCCGGGCTCCGGGAGGTCTTTCTACTCCGTTCGAGTGAACGGATCCCGGTTTTTGTCGGGGTTCGATGCGAACATATGTTCGTGACGAGCGAAGGACCGATCCTCCACGCCGACCTCGACGCGTTCTACGCCTCGGTCGAGCAGCGCGACGATCCCCGGCTGCGCGGCAGGCCGGTGATCGTGGGCGGTGGCGTGGTGCTGGCCGCGAGCTACGAGGCCAAGGCGCTGGGCGTGCGCACCGCGATGGGCGGGGCGCAGGCGAGGAGGTTGTGCCCGCATGCCGTGGTGGTGCCGCCGCGGATGGGGGTCTACAGCGCGGCGAGCAAAGCGGTGTTCGAGGTGTTCCGGCGGACGACGCCGGCGGTGGAAGGAGTGTCGATCGACGAAGCTTTCTTGGACGTCGGAGGACTGCGGCGGATAGCCGGGCGTCCGTCGGAGATCGCGGTGCGCTTGCGCGCGGAGGTGCTGGCGCAGGTCGGGCTCCCGATCACGGTGGGGGTGGCGCGCACGAAGTTCCTCGCGAAGGTGGCCAGCGGCGTCGCGAAACCGGACGGCCTGCTGGTGGTGCCGCCCGAGCGGGAGCTGGAATTCCTGCACCCGCTGCCGGTGGAGCGGTTGTGGGGAGTGGGGAAGGTGACGTCGGCGAAGCTGCGGGAGCGAGGCGTCCGCACCGTGCGCCAGGTCGCCGAGTTGCCGGAGGCCGCCCTGATCTCCATGCTGGGCCCGGGTTCCGGACGGCACCTGCACGCCTTGGCCCACGGCCGCGACCCACGCGCGGTCCAGCCCGGCAAACGCCGCCGCTCCATCGGCTCGCAACGCGCACTGGGTCGCCGCTCGCGCTCCCCGGCCGAACTGGACGAAATCGTGGTGTCCATTGTGGACCGTCTGGCGAGGCGGCTGCGTGGCGCGTCGAGGGTGTGCCGCACGGTGGTGCTGCGCATGCGCTTCGCGGACTTCACCCGCGCGACGAGGTCGCACACGCTCGCCGACAGCACCGACCACACGGAGACGTTGCTGTGCGCTGCCCGCGGTCTGCTGTCCGCGGCGCAACCGCTGGTGTACGACCGGGGTTTGACGTTGCTGGGCCTGTCGTTCGCGAATCTCGACAGCCATGGCGCGGTGCAGTTGGCGCTGCCGCTGGATCAGCCTTCTCGCCCGGCGATGTCAGCGGAGGCAACGGCGCTGGACTCGGCAGTGGACGCACTACGAAACCGCTTCGGCGCGGCGGCGCTGACGCGGGCGGCGTTGTTGGGTCATGAGGCGGGGGTGGAGATGCCGATGCTGCCGGATTAAGGGGGCGCTGGCGTGAGCGGTGTTGGTGAGGCGGGAGCGGAGGTGTCGGTGTTGCTGGATTGAGAGGGGTGCTGTGGTGGCTGGGTTGCCGGGTTGATCTGCGGTGGCTGGCTTGATCGGACGCGTGGTGGCGCTGTCGGTGAGCCGTGCGTTGGGGTGGAGATGTCGGTGTTGCCGGACTGAGAGGGGTGCTGTGGTGGGTGGTGAGGCGGGAGCGGAGGTGCCCATGTTGCTGGGCTGACGGCGGTGTGGTGCTGGCGTTGGCGAGTCTCGGGACGGGTGGTGTTCACGGCGCGGGATTGATGGGGTGGTGCTGAGCTGAGCGGGCTCGGCCTGGTGGAGCACCGGTCGGATGGACCGCGACATCATTCGAGCGCCGGTTTGGTCGGCCGCGATCTCGTTCGACGGCTTCATCTCCGGACCCGGACCCGGCGGGAGGTCTGGGCTGGCTCGCGCCATGCCCCCGGTCCGGGCAGGCCCTTCTACGGTGAGCTACCGCGGCTGTGCGGCGTGGTACAGCGCCTGAGCCATCTTGCGCAGCGGACCGCGGCAGGTTTCCGGGTTGTTGTCCGGTTTCGCCGGGGTGTAGTGGACCTGGAACATCGCGTTGCGGTCGAGGACCACTAGTCCGCATTCGGGCGAGTGGACCTCGGGAAGCCAATGAGCTTTTTCCCCGAAGGAGAGGCCGACGGCGCTGTCGTCTTTGCTCAGGGAGGCAGCGCCGATGAACGTGGATTCGGCGGTTTGGTTTCCCGCATGGGCATCGGTCGTCCCGAACCAGGTTGCTTGGAGCCGGACGATCGGGCGCTGGTCGTTCAAGGGGGTGAAGCTGCAGAGGAGCGTGCCGTCCTTGGTTTCCTCTGGATGCCAGCTCCGGAGCACCTCGGATGCCTCCTGCGGCAGTTCCGGGCTGTGCGCGGCGAGATCGGCGCAGCTGGCGAAGTTGGTCTCGTGGTACTTGTCCGGCTTCGCTTCCGTGGTGTCGCTGAACGAGCCCGCGAGAAACGAGCCGGCGCCGATCAGCCAGATGACCAGGAGCGCGGTCGCCGCGGCGGCTACGCAGATTCCAGCCCACAGGGCGATCCGGTGTCCCGTCTTGGTCGTTCGCCGGGACGGCGGCATTGGTGCGGCCGGCGGGCGGCTTGGCTGCATGCTCAGCCTCCGGCCGAGTGGACGGCTTGCGGCCACTGGGAAGCGGGGAACGCCTTGTCGTTCATCCAGCTGTTCACGTCCCGGATCCGGCTGAGAGTCGCCATGAACCGGTTCGCGACATCAACGAGAATGCCGATGCCGTCGGTGACCAGTCCGCCGACGGCACCGGCGAGTTTGCTGATGGAGAAGGGGATGCCGACTACTGAAGCGGCGTCGATCGCGGCCGAGGCCATGGCTCCCAGGAAATTGCTGGCCAGCTTGGCGAGTTTCGTCATGTATTCGACGTTGGCCTTCGCGATTTCCATGAGCCACTTGCTGATGGCGTCGGCCTTCTCGCCCATCACGTTGATCGCGTTGACTTGTTCGGCGACCTTGCTGTCGTACACGGTCTTGGCAGCACCTTGCCAATTCGCGAGATCTTCGTTGTGATAGGAGGGGGCTTGCGAGGACCCGGGCGCGTTCTGCGAATAGACGCCGTTGAGCGGGCGTTGAATCCCGTCGGTCCACTTGAATGCTTGATATACCAGGGAAACGATGGGCATCTGGTGCCGCAGGGCGTACTCGACAAGCCGGTACAGCTTGTCCAGGTCTCCCTTGATGCTGTCCATTCCCGCCTTGATGGTGTCCGCGACCGGGCCGAGCAGGAAGATCCAGTCGTTGATGTGGTCGACGGCGGCATTGAACTTGTCGATGATCTGCTTGATCGCCGTGCTGACGGACGTGAAAGCTTCCTCGAGCGGTCGAATCAGTTCGTCCGGGTTGACGGGCATGGCATTCCTGTCCGGTAGGTCTACTTCTCGTATGCCTTGGTGAGGTCGATCTCAGCCACTTCCTCGGCCTCGTCATATTTTCGGGCGATTTTCTCGAGAGTCGCGGCGAGGTCGCGGAACTGCCCGATGCCCTGGTGGAGCGTTCCTTCCACCCAGGAGCCGAACTCCTTGTACGCGCTGCTTTCCGGGCCCGCGCTCACCGCGGAAAGCGCTAAGGTGACGGGATCTCCGGTGAAGAACGCGGAGGCGTCCAAATGTGTTTCCTGGACGGTCTTCGCGATTTCGCTCAGACTGTCCGCGCGGAGGTGCCACCACTTCGCTTCCGTGCGAATCGCTTCGGTGACGACCTGGTATCCGGCCATGCTGATCACCCGTCGATGGTGAAGTCGGTGAAGTAGTCGTCGTCGGGGGCGTCCGGATCGTTCGCGGGGCGACGCTGTGCGGCGGGCTCCTCGCCGGCCGCCGAACCGACGCCGGCGATCTCGAACAGGTCTGTTGCTTCGGTGGAAATCTGGTAGGACGAGAATCGTTGAAGCAGTTCCGTGTTTCCGGTTATGCCCACCGGCTGGCTGCCGCGGGAGATCATGGTCAGGCTTCTTCGCGGACTGGTGAACCGGCGCTCTGGTTCTTCGTGGGCCGGCGCGTCGGCCTGGCGGATCTCAGTGATCTTCGCGTTGATTTCTTCGAGTTCCTGCTTGGCGTGGTCCAGGACTTCGTCGAGGCTCAGCGTGCTCCAGTCTGACCTGCTCGGCTCGGCCGGTGGCCGCTGTTCCGCGGGCCGGGGACGTCGAGCTTCCAGGAGCGCGGTTCGCTGCAGGGCGGCAAGATAGGTTCCGAAGAGCGCGGCAGCGAACTGGCCGGGATGGATGCGCTGCTCCCACTGGGGGTCGACGTGGGCGTGCGTCAAGTGTGCGTCGCGGTCGACGGTGAGTTTTATCGAACCGCTCGAATCCTCGGCGTGATACGAGTCCGCGGGAGTCAATTCAACGCCGTTGTCGTGGGTAAGCTCGTAGATCCGCTGGCGGGCAGCTGCTTCGTCGGGAGTTTTCAGGCTGGCGAGTTCCAGTTTCGGGATGTCGGCTTCCATAGTTCCTCCGTGTGCGGCGAACCTGGTCCGATGCGCGGCTGACGGCTCTGGGCACGGCGATGCTGCCGGACGGCATCGCGGCTATGCGAGCGGACAGCGGGTCAGCTCCGGGCTTTCCTGACCGCCGATGCGGCACGTCTCGACCATGGCATACGCCTCCCCTGCGTAGCTTGGAGCCGAAACTATAGCACTCCGGAGTCAATAGGTCACCTGTTGTGATATTCGCAGGAGGATGAGCCGGATCGGCTGATCGCCGCAGAAAAACGGCCGGGCGGCAAGGGAATTCCCCTGCTGCCCGGCCGTACCCCGAGGTGAGATTCAGGCGCGCGCCTTCGAATGCGTCCGGCCGCGCAGGTCGAGTTCGATTTCCTCCAAAGTCCGGCCCTTGGTTTCCGGGACGAGCCACTTCGTGAGGACGAACAGGACCACGTTGATGCCCGCGAACAGGAACATCGAACCGCCGAGGCCGAGGGCGCCAGGGTCGGAGATGATGGGGAACACGGCGCTGATGATGCCGGTCGCGGCCCACAGCACGACGCTGCTCACGCCCATGCCCGCGGCGCGGACCTTCAGCGGGAACACCTCGGCCATCATGACCCACACGACCGCGCCCCAGCCTAGTTCGTAGCCGACCAGGTACAGCACCATCGCGACCAGCATCAGGATGCCCTTGGTCGTCGTG
This sequence comes from Amycolatopsis sp. WGS_07, assembly GCF_045278895.1. Lineage (NCBI taxonomy): Bacteria > Bacillati > Actinomycetota > Actinomycetes > Pseudonocardiales > Pseudonocardiaceae > Amycolatopsis > Amycolatopsis sp. WGS_07. The sequence goes on from NZ_CP136053.1 coordinate 4,300,108, forward strand.
TCGTGGACTTCCAGCACGATGAAGCCCGCGGCGACCAGGGTGATCACCATCAGCACGTTGCCGATCAGCAGCAGCGGTTTGCGGCCCCACCGGTCCACCACGAACACCACCCACGCGGTGAACAGGAACTTGGTCACGCCCAGCAGCACGCCGGACAGCAGCGCCGCCTGCGTCGCGAAGCCGAGGCCGATCAGCATGGTCGGGAAGTAGGCGTTCACCGCGTTCACGCCGCTGAACTGCTGGCCCATCGCGAGCAGCAGGGCCACCACGAGCATCGGCCGGACAGTCGGGGTCAGCAGGTCGCGGAAGCGGGTTTTCGCGGATTCCGAGTCCAGCCGGATGACCTCGCGGATCGTGCCGATCTCGTCGTCGACGTTCACGCCGCCGCCGTGCGAGCTGAGCAGGACCGCGCGGGCCTGTTCCTCCTGGCCGTTCGCGACGAGCCAGCGCGGTGTTTCGGGCAGGAACACCAGGCCCGCCAACAGGATCACCGCGGGCACGATCGCGCCGGCGAACATCAGCCGCCAGTTGCCGGACGTGCCGAGGCCGTAGCTCACCAGGAACGCGATCAGGATGCCGAGCACGATGAAGATCTGGTTCAGCGCGCCCATCGCCCCGCGCAGCCGCGCGGGAGCCAGTTCCGACAGGTACGTCGGGACCGTTGACGACGACAGGCCGATGCCGACGCCGATCACCAGCCGGGAAATGATCAGCAGGGCGAACGTCGGCGAGAAGGTGGCCGCGAGCGTGCCGATGATGACCACGACCGCGGCCACCATGATCGTGCGGCGGCGGCCGAGTCTTTCGTTGAGCCGCGAGGAGAAGCTCGCGCCCACGATCGCGCCGACCGAAATGCTCGCGGTGATGACGCCCTTGTCCCATCCGGACAGGCCCCAGAGTTTCCCGATGAACGGGAGCACCCCGGAAATGACACCGAGGTCGTAACCGAACAGGATGCCGCCGAGGGCACCGAAGAAATACAGCGTCGTTCTGCCGATAGGCCGCCGCGCCGCGGCTGTCTGTGTCATTGCCGAGCCGTCTCTTTCCGGGATGGCCGGCCGGTCCTGGTCCGCTGACCGGGAGGCCAGCGCCGTCCGGGCCGGACGAATGGGGGTCGAGGGGACAAGGACTGCCGGACTGGTCCAGCACTGCGTCGCGGCCGGTTCCGCACCGCTCGCAACGCCTTTCCCCGTTGCGGGCCGCCCCGGCCGCGTCCGTTCGAACTTCGCCGTACACAGTCACACGCTGGTCACCGGCGGGCAAGACGCGGGCTGATAACTATTCAGTCACGTGACTAGCGTTCACATATGTGGACACGCTAGGCAGGCGTTTCCGCAGGCCAGCGGAGTGCGGACAGGAGTTTTCCCGAAGGCCGAACTGTGGGGAACCGGCTGTCGCGGACGTGCGTCGGACGGGTCGTCTGATCGCCGTGCCAGTCGGGGGTGGGGGAGATGCGCAGGGGAACGGGTTTCGAGGTCGCTCCGGCGGAGGTCGCGACCGCGGCCGGACGGGCGCGGCAGGCCGCGAGCGCGGTCAAGGCGGCGGGTCTTCCCGGTGCGCTGGCCGGGGTTGGGCTCCCTGGCGGAACGAGCGTGGCGGCGGCGGATCGGCTGTCGGACACCTGGGGGCGCGCTGTTCCGAAGTGGGCGGCGGACACCGAGGCGTACGCGGAGAACCTCGACCAGGCCGTAGCGGGTTACCGCGACTCCGACCAGAACGCGACCAACAAGATCGCGACGGCGGGCCGATGATCACCTGGGGAGACGTCCGGCGCTGGAACCCCGCTGACCTCGCCTCGGCGGTCGACGCGCTCGGAGCGAGCGGCACCCGCCTCACCGGGGCGAACGACGACGCCGACGCGATGACGAAGTTCGGCTCCTGGCAGGGCGATGCGGCGGACGCGGCGACTGCCAAAGGCACTGCGTTGGCGACGGAATTGCGGCAGCTGACCACCGACGTATCGGCGGTCCGGCGCGGGGTGCACGACGCGCAGCTGGCGGTCGAGCGGATCAGTTCGGCGGTGCGCGAGGTCGACGATTTCGCCGCCCGCAACGGATTGCGGATCGACGACGGCGGCACGGTCACCGGCGAACCCGAGCGGCAGGCCGAGGTTACTGACCGGGTCGGCCGAATTCTCCGTGCCGCCACCGAAATCGATGCGGACCTCACCGTCGTGCTCGATCGCGCGGCGAAGGGCGAAAGCGGCGGGTCCGGGGTCGTCGCGCTCGCGATGGCGACCACTAGCCAGCCGAAGCCGAACGGCACTCCGGCGGAGAACCGGGCGTGGTGGGACAGTCTGTCCGATTCCGCGCAGTCCTCGATCCTGCGCGACAACCCGGATCTGGTCCGCAACCTCGACGGTATCCCGGTTGTCGATCGCGACGCGGCGAATCGTGTTGTGCTGCAACAGGAAATCGACGAGCGGAAGGGCGACGACGCACAGCTGCGCGGCCTCACCGCGATCCGCGACCGGCTCGCGGCCACCGGCGAGGGAAAGCCGCCTGCCTTCCTGATGTCGCTCGACGTCAGCGGCGACGGCACCGCGGTGGTCGCCGCCGGAAACCCGGACACCGCGGCGAATGTCGCGACCTATGTGCCCGGCACCGGCAGCGAGCTGGCCAAGATCGGCGGCGATCTCGGCCGGTCGGACAAGATGTGGCAGTCGGCGACGATGGCGGGTTCGCCGTCGACGTCGGTGATCACCTGGGTCGGCTACGACGCGCCGGACGAACTCGTGAACGCCGCCAGCGAGAAATACGCCGACGGCGGCAAAGAGCAGCTGGCGAAATTCGAGGACGGCCTGCGCGCGTCGCACGAGGGTCAGCCGTCGCACAACACAGTGCTCGGTCACAGCTACGGCACCACAGCGGTCGGCCACGCGGCTCGCGACGGCGGGCTCAACGCGGATGACCTGATCTTCGCGGGCAGCCCGGGCGTCGGTGTCGACCACGCGAACCAGCTGCACCTCGACGGCGTCCCGCAGGACCAGGTCGCTCAGCACGTGCATTCGACGGTCGCGGAACACGATCTCATCAAGATCACCAATATCGGCGTCGGCGGCCACGATCCGCTCGGTCCGAGTCCGACCAGCGACGGCTTCGGCGGCCAGGTCTTCGAATCGGCTCCCGGCGACAAGGGCCCGTGGTACGAGGGCGGCCTGTCCGGGGCCGCGCACAGCCAATACTGGGAAGACGGCAACCCGTCGCTGCGCAGCTTCGGCCGGATCATCGCCGGATTGCCCGCGTGACCGCGCGTCGCGCGACGCCGCCCTTCCTCTCGTAGCCTGCTCCCCAGGAGGTGAAGCCATGAACCCCACGATCACCGAAACCGAGGCTCGCGACCGAGTCGAGGACTACGTGCGCGGCGCGTTCTCCGCGCTGCCCGCGCCGGCCGCCCGGGAACTGTTCTCCCGCAACCGTTCCGAATGCACCGACCCGACCGACCACGGTCCGGCGGGGCGGTTCGAGATCTCCGCGACCTACGAGGTGACCGGGCTCGAGCCGGACACGTTCCAGGCGCAGTTCGACGCCGTCGTGAAGTGGTGGCAGGGGCACGGCTTCACCGTGCTGACCGATCGGCGGCCCACCGACCAGTACGTCTTCGTGCGCAATGAGCGCGACGGGTTCGACATGTCCTTGCAGGCCAACGAACTCGGCAAGCTCTACCTGGGCGCGACCTCGCCGTGCGTCTGGCCGGAGGGCACTCCCGAAGCGGAGCCCGAAGCCGAGGAAGCCGCGGAGGTTGCGGAGCCCGAACGGCCCCGGCCGCGCCGCGCGCCGGTGGACGACGAGGACTTCGGCCAGACGTCCTGGTCCGACGGAGGCACCGCGTTCTGAGCCGCCGCGAGTAGAGTGGACTCGCAGGTCCATTCGGGAGGCAGGCGATGACGCTCACGCGCAAGGGCGAGGCCACGCGGCAGCGGATCGTGGAGGGCGCGGCCGACGTGATCCGCGATCGCGGGGTGCTCGCGACGACGCTCGACGACGTCCGCGCGCGGACCGGCACCAGCAAGAGCCAGCTGTTCCACTATTTCCCGGACGGCAAGGAAGAACTGCTGCTGGCCGTCGCGCGCTGGGAGGCGGACCGGGTGCTGGAGGTGCAGCAGCCGTCGCTCGGCACGCTGCGCACCTGGGACGACTTCCGGACCTGGCAGAAGGTGGTGCTCGGGCACTACACCGAGCAGGGCAGGCACTGTCCGCTGAACGTGGTGATGTCGCAGATCGGCCGCAATACGCCGGGTGCGCAGGCGGTGGTGACGCAGCTGATGCAGCGGTGGCTGTGCGAGCTGACCGCGGGGATCGAAAACCTGCGCGCGGCGGGGGAGACCCGGCCTGGGCTGGACCCGCGGCAGGCGGCGTCGGCGCTGCTGGCCGGGGTGCAAGGCGGGGTGCTGATGCTGCTGACCACCGGCGAGCCGCAGCACCTCGAAGCCGCGCTCGAGGTCGGTATCGCCGGATTGCGCGCGGCCTAGCCAAAATCCGTGAAGGACTCCTTGAGGGAATCAGATTCCCGCAAGGAGTCCTTCACGGACCGTCGGGGTGGTTCAGGCGTTCTTGATCGCGGAGATCTCGAACTCCAGGGTGATCTTGTCCGAAACCAGCACGCCGCCGGTCTCGAGCGCGGCGTTGAAGGTGACGCCGTAGTCGCTGCGGTTGATCGAGGTGGAGCCCTCGAAGCCGACGCGGTCGTTGCCGAACGGGTCCTTCGCGGCGCCGCCGAACTCGAACGGGATGGTGACCGACTTGGTGATGCCCTTGACGGTCAGGTCGCCGGTCACGTCGAAGGTGTCCTCGCCGGTCTGCGCGATCCCGGTGGAGGCGAAGGTGATGGTCGGGAACTCGTCGACCGACAGGAAGTCGTTGTTGCGCAGGTGGCCGTCGCGGTCCGCGTTGCGGGTGTCGACGCTCTTGGTCTGGATGGTGACGTTCGCGCTGGACTTGGCGGGGTCCTCGCCGTCGATCGCGAAGGAGCCTTCGAACTCGTTGAAGGAGCCGCGGACCTTGGTGACCATGGCGTGGCGGGCGACGAAGCCGATGCGGCTGTGCGAACCGTCGATCGTGTAGGTGCCGGTCAGGTGGGCGTAGGTGGTCGCGCTGGTCATGTGTTCCGTTCCTTCGGGTCCTTGGTTGAGTGTTCAACTAGCACTGTAGACCACAATAACTGATTGCGCGAGCAAGTGTCGGATATACTCCCCCTCTGTGGTGAACAGAACCCCTCTGACCAGCGAAGAAGAAGCCGTGTGGCGTCCGCTGGCGCGCATCGTCACAGTCCTGCCGCGGGCCCTTGAGGACCAGTTCGCGCACGACAACGGGGTCTCGCTCACGGATTACACCGTGCTGGTGTCGCTGTCGGAAGCGCCCGAAGGGCGGCTTCGGCTCACCGATCTGGCGCAGGACACGGCGCTGTCGCTGAGCCGGATCAGCCGGGTCGTGGAGGACCTGGTGCGCCGCGGCCTGGTGCGGAAGGTGAAGTGCCCGCAGGACCGCCGGGCCGCGCACGCGACGCTCACCGACGTTGGCAAGGCGAAGCTCGCCGCCGCGTACCCCGGGCACCTCGACCGCGTGCGGACGTTCCTGTTCGACCACCTCTCGCCCGAGGAGGTCCGCGCCGCGGGCCCGATCCTCGCCCGGCTTGCCGCCGCGCTGGAGCCGCCGGACTGTTCGGCCTGCCCGGACGACTGACCCGCCTCCCGACGAAAGGCTTCCGATGCCCGACCAGGGTGAGTTCAAGCGTGACACGAACTACATCTCCGACCGCATCACCGCCGACGGCCGCGACGGCTGGCCGGTGGAGCCGGGCCGGTACCGCCTGGTGATCGCGCGCGCGTGCCCGTGGGCGAACCGCGCGTCGATCGTGCGCCGGCTGCTGGGTCTCGAAGAGGTGCTGTCGATGGGCCTGTGCGGCCCGACGCACGACGAGCGCAGCTGGACCTTCGACCTCGACCCCGGCGGCCGCGACCCGGTGCTCGGCATCGAACGGCTGCAGGAGGCTTTTTCGCGCGGTACCCGGACTATCCGCGCGGGATCACCGTTCCGTCCATTGTGGATGTCCCCAGTGGACAGGTGGTGACCAACGACTTCAAGCAGATCACCGTGGACCTGTCGCTGGAATGGGGCGCCTACCACCGGGACGGCGCGCCTGAGCTGTACCCGGAACGGCTGCGCGACGAGATCGAGGACGTCGCGGAGAAGGTGTTCCGGGACGTGAACAACGGGGTGTACAAGGCGGGTTTCGCCACTTCGCAGGCGGCTTACGAGGAGGCGTACCGAGCGCTGTTCGACCGGCTGGATTGGCTTTCCGCGCGCTTGGCGGGCCAGCGGTATCTGGTGGGGGACACGATCACCGAGGCGGACGTGCGGCTGTTCACGACGCTGGTCCGGTTCGACGCGGTGTACCACGGGCATTTCAAGTGCAACCGGGAGAAGCTCGCGGAGATGCCGGTGCTGTGGGCGTATGCGCGGGATCTGTTCCAGACGCCCGGGTTCGGGGACACGATCGATTTCGGGCAGATCAAGGAGCATTACTACGTGGTGCACCGGAATGTGAACCCGACCGGGATCGTGCCGGTGGGGCCGGAGGCGGCGGGATGGTTGACGCCGCATGGGCGGGAGGAGCTGGGCGGGAGGCCGTTCGGGGACGGGACGCCGCCTGGGTTGCCGCCGGCGGGGGAGCGGGTGCCTGCGCTCTCGTGAGCGGCTAGGCCCCGGCGTCCAGGAGAATCCGCAGCAGCTCGTCCGGTGCGTCGCGCATCAGGTCGTGCTTGCTCTCCAGTGCGTGGACAGTCCACTGTGGATCGTTGAGCAGCCGCCGGTAAGTCGGCTCGAACGGGGATCCGCCGTCCCAGATCCGGGCGTACACGTAGTCCCGGCGGAAGCGGCTCTGGTCCGAGCCCAGCCGGATGGACTGCAGCAGCGTCGCCAGCGGATGTGCGGACGCGCGCGGGTCGAAGAACGGCAGGGGCGGCACGGCGTACCCGGTCTCGCTGACGCTCAGGTACCACTCGCGTTGCCGGTCGTCGGTGAGGGTCCAGCAGGAGTCGCCGTCTTCCGGGACGAAGGCGTCGAGGTACACCAGTGCGTCGACCAGTTCGGGCACTCGGTCGGCGGCGCCGGTGATGACCATCCCGCCGTAGCTGTGGCCGACCAGCACAGCGTGCTCAACCTGTTCGGCTTGCAGCGCGCGCACGACGTCCTCGATGTGGGTGTCGAGATTGACCCCGGAGTGCAGGAGGTGCTGGCGTTCGCTGAGGCCGGTGAGCGTCAGCGGGAGTACGCGGTGGCCGCGGTCGCGTAGCTGGCCGGTGAGCCGGTCGAAGCACCAGCCGCCGTGGCAGGCGCCCGGGACGAGGACGTAGGTGGTCATGGACGTAACGCTAGGAGCGGCGAAGCGAGAAGTCTAAGAGCTGGTTGTTCCGTGCTCCAGAAGTGCTGGTTATGCCTGGCTGGGCAGCCGCAGGTCGTGTGCTTTGCGGAAGTCGGTCAGCGTCGCCCACGCCAGGTGCGGGTCCAGTGCGAGCCGTCGGCGGGCGACGGCTAGTTCGTGCAGGCTTGGGGTCAGGCGGGACTGGGTGAGTGCGTCGGTGAAGACGTCCAGGACGGTGGCGCAGAAGAGGACGAACGCGCTGCTGTGCAGGCGCAGCCGGTTGACCGGGTCGGCGAGGTCGGGCGTCGCGTCTTCGTGCAGTTCGGCGGCCAGTTCGGCGAGGGCGGAAGCTTCGCGGGTGTCGGGGATGCGCAGGAGTTTTGGCCACAGGTCCGCCAGTTCCGGGGTCTGCGTGAGCCCGCGCGCCTGCGAAATGAAGCCGCTCGTTTTCAACCCGAGGTCGGTGCAGACCAGGATGGCGGTGACGGTCGACAGGGAAGGCTCGTAGTGCTCGATCGTCACGTCCACCATGTCGATCGTGGTGCGGCGCAGGTCTCGGGGCAGTCCGCCGGAGAGGCAGTGGGCCAGGTAGCAGAACTGTTCCGGAACCCCGGGCAGCCGCTGCGCGAGCCACAGCCGGCTTTCGTCGAGCGTGAACGATTCCAGGCGCACTACCTCGGAAAACGCGCTGTCGAACGCGTCGCGGACGGCCAGGCCGCGTTGTTCGAAGCTGAGCACCGCGTCGTCGGACACCGCGACGAAGTACAGGCAGCCGGGGACGCCGAAGATGCCCTTGATGTCGTTCACCAGCTGCTGGGCTTTGTCCTGCTCGCCGATCTTGTCCAGCTCGTCGATGGCGACCACGACCCGGTCGGTGATCCCTTCCTCGCGCAGCACCTCGGCGGTGAGCTGGGCGAACGCGCGGAACTCGTCGACCACCTCGGGATGGGTCAGCTGCTGTTCGGCCCGCTGCGTGGTGCGGGTGCGGCCCAGTTCGCCGCCCGCCGGGACGGCGAGTTTGCCCGACCAGCCGGTGGTGTAGGTCAGCAGGTACTGGATCCGCAGCAGCTGCCGCCGGGCTTCGGCCTGCAGGGCGCGCGGGACCTCGGACGACTTGCGGCGCAGCAGGATCAGCAGTGCGTCGGCCGCGGCGGCGAGGAGTTTCGCCGCCGACCGGAGCGCGAGGACGGCGACTACGGCCAGTGCGATCCGGTTGCCGTCCGGCTGGTTTGTCCACAATGGACCGAGGAGGTCCGGGAACCGTACCTTGGCGAGGGTTTGCCACAGTTCGGCGGGGAATTGGGTGAATTTCCCGTTCCACAGCACGCCGCCGATGGCCCAGCCGAGTGCGGCCGAGAGGACGAGGTCGGTCGCCCCGCGCCGGATCCGGCGGGCCCACCAGCGCCAGCCGGTGCCCAGTCCCAGCACTTGACGAAGCCGGTCGAGGACGGCTTGGCACAGCAGTTTGTGCAGGTGCAGCACGAAATCGCGGGCGTCGTAGGTGGCCGGCGCGGAGGCGACCACCACCAGCGGGGCCGGGTTTTCGCTGCCGTGCAGCAGGCCGCGCTGCATGGAACGGATCGCGGTGGTCTTGCCCGACCCGCGTTGCCCGCCGAGCGCGACCGCGCCGGAGCCCGCGCGTTCGAGGACGCGCCGGATCCGTTTCGCTGCCGCGGTCGGGACGATCCGGCTGCTGTCCTCCTCGCCGAGGTCGTATTGCTGCTCGAAAACCAGCGTTGTGCCGAAATGCAGCTGCCGGTGCGCGGAAATGACGTCGCGGACCTCGGGCAGGATGATCTCGCGCGCGGCGAAGGACCGGCGCGGGCCCAGGCCGAATTGCTCCTCGTGGAACTGCATCGAATCCGGGTTGATCCACTCGCGCAGGGCGGTGACCTTGCGGACCGCGAGCGCGCCGGTGGCGAACAGGACGCACGGCACCATCAATCCGGCGAAGATCCGGTGGAACACCGGAAGCTGTTCCCAGGCGGCGCTCATCAGGCTGAGATACCCGAGCCCGAGCAGCACCGCGACGAGCAGCCAGAGCACCTCGCGCGCCGACACGGTGCGGTTTCGCGGGCGAAAACCGCGGTCGCCCTGTGCCATGACCTGGTCCTGCAGCGTCCGGATCTTCGCGAGCAGCGTCTCGTTCGCGAACAGCTCCTCGCGTACGACCTCGGTCCGCAGCGATTCCCGGGCGAGGAGCCGGACGACCTCGGGGGTGCTGAGCGTTTCGTCGATCAGGGACCCCAGCGCGGCCTGCGCGGTCCAGGAATCGAAGTCCTCGAGGTCCTCTTCCTCGATCGAATGCGGGTCGCTCGGCTCGCCGGTCACCGGCGGATGATGCCACATGAAGTGTTGCGACAGGCCGGTTTAGCGCGAAGCGACCTCAAGCAGCCTGAGAGCGTCCCGGGAAGCGTCGTCGCGTGGGGTGTAGGCCTCGAGTCGGTGGTCGGGGTTGTCGGGCTGGAGCCAGACTTGGTAGTCGACGTCGATGTTGCCGAGTGTCGGGTGGCGCAGGTGCATGGGGCCGCTGGTGCAGTCTGCGACGTCGCCGGTCGCCCACAGCGTGGCGAAGTCGGGGCTGCCCATGGTGAGTTCGCCGATCAGTTCGGCGAGGCGGGCGTCGGTCGGATGCCGGCCGGACGTCAGGCGCAGGTAGCCGATGTGGATGCGCGCGAGGTCGGTCCAGTTGCGGTAGAGGTCGCGGTGCAGCGGGTCGAGGAAGAACATCCGGGGGATCGACGGCCGCGTCTCGGGCGAGTCCGGTGCGGTGTAGTCGAGGTGTTCGGCGAGCAGGAGGTGGCCGGTGCGGTTCCAGCCGAGCACGTCGCCGCGGCGGCCGAGGACGATCGCGGGCACGCTGTCGCTCAGCGCGTGCAGCAGGGTCGCGACCTGCGGGTCCAGGGTTTCCGGCTCGGGGCGCACCAGGCGGGAGACGCCGGAGCGCTGCGCGAGGTTGTGCAGGTGGCGCGACTCGGCGTCGTCGAGGCCGAGGACTCGCGCCAGCGCGTCGAGCACCTGCGGTGATGCGGTGCCGGACTGGTCCTGCTCCAGCCGCGTGTAGTAGCCGACGCTGACGCCCGCGAGCTGGGCCAGTTCTTCCCGGCGCAGACCGGGCACCCGGCGGAGCGTGCCGTACGTCCGGAGCCCGGCGGCGTCCGGGGTCACGCGGTCGCGGCGGGTTTTGAGGAATCCGCCGAGGGTTTCGGTCTGCACAGCTCCGATCGTAAGCATCCGCGCGCGACGGTGCCTGCACCTGCGAGGGGTACTCATCGCCGGTGCTGGTCGCGGCCGGCCGGGGTTTCGAGGATCGGGGGCATGACTGAAAACCGCCGCGCCCTGCTCGGGCTGCTCGTGGTGCTCGGACCGGTCCTGCTGGTCTCGATGGACGGTTCGATCCTGTTCCTGACCATGCCGACCATCACCCGCGCCCTGGCCCCGACCGCCGATCAAGCCCTGTGGATCCTCGACAGCTACGGCTTCGCGGTCGGCTCACTGCTCATCGCGTTCGGCAGCCTCGGCGACCGGTACGGGCGGCTGAAGCTGCTGATGATCGGGGCCGCGGTGTTCGGAGCGGGCTCGGCCGGTGCCGCGTTCGCGACCTCGCCGGAGTGGCTGATCGGCTGTCGCGTGGTGATGGGACTCGGCGGCGCGACCCTGTTGCCGTCGGGGCTCGCGGTGCTCAGCGAACTGTTTCCGGAGCCGCGGAAGCGGTCTCGCGCGATCGGTGTTTTCGCCGCGACGTTCGCCGCTGGTTTCGCGATCGGCCCCATCCTCGGCGGGGTGCTGCTGAGCCGGTTCGACTGGGGAGCGGTGTTCCTGGTCAACCTGCCGGTCGTCACGGTTTTCCTTGCTGTTGCGCCCTTTGTGCTCCGGGAGGTCAAGACGACCCGGCCGGGCAAGGTCGACGTGCTCAGCATTGTGTTGTCCGCCGGGGGTTTGCTGCTGGCGGTCTACGCGGTCAAGCACCTCGCCGCCTACGGTCTGTCTTGGTCGGCGGGGATCGCCGGGCTGGTCGGCGCGGGGGTGCTGACGCGGTTTGTGCTGCGGCAGCGGACGCTGGCGTATCCGCTTCTCGACGTGACCTTGTTCCGGGAGAAGGTGTTCACCGTCGCGGTGATCACCGGGGTGCTGTCGCTGTTCGCGTGGTCGGCGGCGGCGTATCTGACCGGCGTCTATCTGCAGTCGGTGCTCGGGTGGTCCGTGCTCGACGCCGCTTTGCTCGCGCTTCCGGGGGCGGCCGCGCTGACCGTGATGTGCGTCCTCACCCCGGCGTTCGCCCTGCGGATCGGGAACCGGGCGGCGCTGGTGACCTGCCATTTCGCGATGGCGCTCGGACTGGCGTTGCTGCTGGCGACGACGGCGACCGGTGGTATCGGCTGGTTCGTCGCCTCGACGGTGGTCGCCGGTGTCGGCTACGGGATCTCGTTCTCGCTCGTCGCCGATACTGCGGTCGGCGCGGTCCCGGCCGAGCGCGCGGGGTCGGCCGGGGCGATCGCGGAGACGTCGAACGAGATCGGCAACGCGCTGGGGATCGCGGTGCTGGGTTCGGTCGCGGCGTTCGTCGTCCGGCTGGACGGGACGGTCGTGATGGGGCTGCACGTCGCGATGGGGATTGCGGCGGTGTTGTGTGCGGGGTTGGGCGTGCTTGCGTTGCGGTGGCTTCCGCGTCAGGTGAGGACGTCGTAAGCGAGGGCGACCGGATCGTCGGCGGTGCCGGACGGCTCGGCTTGGACGGCGGCCTCGGCGGCGGTCGCGTCGGGGAGGGCCAGGTCGGGGCCGCCGCGGATGGTGTGGGCGGCGGCCAGCAGATCGGCGGCGGCGACCGGGCGGTCGAGGCGGAGAGCGTGGTCGGCGACGCCCACCAGGACTGTCGCCAGGTACGGCGCTTCGCCCGCTTCCGCGGCCATGGCCAGCGCTTCCCGGCGGCGGTCTCGCGCGGACGGCAGATCGCCTGCTTCAGCGTCCAGATAGGCGTGCGAATGCTGGAGCATCGCGCGGAACAACGGATGCGGCGGCACCTCGCTCAGCAACGCTTCGGCGCGGTTCAGTTCCCGCCGCGCCTCCGCCGGGTCACCGCGCCAGCGGGCGAGTTCTGCCTTGGTCTGCGCCAAAAACGCGAGGGAATCCGGGAACGAAACAGTCCGCGCGTCGCGTTCGGCCGCGGCTACTGCGGCCGCGGCGGCTGCCTCGTCGCCGAGTTGCCAGAACAGGTGCGCTTGCCGTCCGCGGGCGAAGAGAATGTCTTCTGCCGAACCGATCTCCGAGATCACTCTGATCGATTCCTCGTAGCACGAAACGGCTTCCTCCAGTTCGCCGCGGCGGCCGAGTACCTCGGCGAGGCTGTTCAGCGCCAGCGACATGCCCCAGCGTTCGCCGCTCTGCCGGAACAGCCGGACCGCCTCGCGCACGTCGGCTTCCTGTGCGGCCGCGTCGTGCCAGACGTTCAGCACGACGCGTGACCGGCGCAGCAGCGTCTGGGCGCGCAGCCACGGGTCCTCATCGGACAGAAGTTCGTCCAATGCGGACATGAGCACACCGTTGTCGCCGGTTTGCGCGTATACCGGGACGAGGAATCGCAGCAAGGAATTCTTGCTGTCCCGGCTCAGTTCGAGCGCTTTGCGGCCCAAGGCGTCGGCGGACGTTTCGTCGGTCATCCCCACGGTCAGCAACAGCGCGGCCATCGCGTACCCCATCGCGCGCAGTTCGCGGTCGGCCTCGCCGGGCAACGCCAGTGCCGCTTCGATCAGTTCCTGCGCCTCGGTTTTGTGTCCGGTCAGCATCCAGAACCACGCGCACGACGTCGCCAGCCGCAGCGACGTCGTGGCCTCGCCGGCGGCGATCGCGCCGCGCACGGCGGAGATCAGGTTGCCGTGTTCGGCGGCGAACCGGGCCAGCCATTCGATCTGCTCGGCGCGGCGCAGGAATTTGTCGCCGGTTTCGGCGAAGGAGGCGAACCATTCAGCGTGCGCTTGACGCAGTTCCTCGCGCTCGTCGGCCACGGTGAGCTGTTCCAACCCGTACGCCTTGATCGTTTCGAGCATCCGATAGCGCGGCTCGTCGTCCTCGGAAACCGTCAGCAGCGATTTGTCGACTAACGCGCTGAGCAGCTCGGACGTACCGCCGCAGACCGCCTCCGCGGCTTCCGCGGTCGCGCCGCCGGAGAACACCGACAGCCGGCGCAGCAGTTGCCGTTCGTCCGGTTCCAGCAGATCCCAGCTCCAGTCGACCACCGCGCGCAGCGTGCGATGCCTCGGCAGCGCGGTCCGGCTGCCCGCGGTGAGCAGGCGGAACCGGTCGTCGAGCCGAGCCGCCAGCTGCGGCACGGTCAGCGACCGCAGCCGGGCCGCGGCAAGCTCGACCGCGAGCGGCATTCCGTCCAGCGCCCGGCAGATCCGCACCACGTCGTCCACAGTGGACTCATCGACCGTGAAGCCGGGACGCACCGCGGCGGCTCGGTCGGCCAGCAGCCGTACCGAGGAGCACGACATCGCTTCGACGGGCGTCGCGCCTTCCGCGGGCAGCGCCAGCGGTTCGACCGGCCAGAGCGCCTCACCGGTCACCGCCAGCGGTTCGCGGCTCGTCGCGAGAACGCGCAGCCGCGGGCATTCGCCGAGCAGGTGTTCGGCCAGTTCGGCGGCGGCTTCGATGACGTGCTCGCAGTTGTCGAGCACCAGCACCGCGTCCCGGTCGCGCAACGCTCGCACCGCCCGCTCGCGTGGAGTGCCGCTGCTCAGCGACCCGGTGTACATCTGCTCGCGCAGGCCCAACGCGTCGAGCACGGCCTGTGGGACGTCCGCGCCGTCGGTGATCGGGGCCAGTTCGGCGAACCAGACGCCGCCGCGTTCGGTGAGCAGCTGCCGTCCGGTTTCCGTGGCCAGCCGGGTCTTTCCGGCGCCGCCGGGCCCGGTGAGCGTGGTGAGCCGGTACTCGCCGACCAGCTTGGCCACGCGCGTGACCTCGGCGTTCCGGCCGACGAAACTGGTCAGCCCGGCACGGAGGTTCGTGCGGGCTTCTCCTTGGTCCGCCATCGTTTCGCGGAGGATCTTGGTGTGCGCGGCGGACAGTTCGCGCGCTGGATCGGTGCCGAGTTCGTCGGCGAGCGCCGTCCGGATCCGGGCGAACACCTGCAGGGCTTCGGCGGGCCGCCCGGCGGCTTGCAGCGAGAGCATCAACGCCGCCGCCAGCCGTTCGCGCAGCGGGTGTTCGGCCAGCAGCCTCGACAGTTCCCCGACGAGATCCGCGCCGTGCCCCAGCCGGAGCACGGCTTCGGCGTACTCCTCGGTGGCGGTCAGCCGCAGTTCGTTCAGCCGCGCGATGTGGCCTTGGAAGAACTGCGCGTCGGAGACGTCGCCCAGTGCCGGGCCGCGCCACAGTCTGAGCGCCTCGCGCAGCAGCACGACGCGCTTCTCGTCGGGTGCCGTTCTGGCCGCGGTGACCAGTTCCTCGAATCGGGCCGCGTCCACGGTCGCCTCGGGCAGCCGGTAGCCGGACGGGGTGGAATCGAGCCGCGCGCCGGCCCGGCGAAGCCGCGAGACGAGCGCCTGCAACGCGTTGGCCGTGGCCGGCGGGCTCGTCCCCCAGACGGCGTCGACCAGCCGCCCGGCCGAGACCACCCGGCCGGGCTCCAGCGCGAGGGCGCTCAGCAGCGTCCGCAACCGGGCACCGGTGATCTCGACTGCGGCACCGTCGTCGTTCCGGACCTCCAGCGGGCCCAGCAAGCCGATCCGCACTGGTCGATGATGCCGTGCCGATGGGAGCCGCGGCCTCCGGGATCTCCCGGAGATCTGAAAATGGAGTCGACACCAAATTTGGAGTCTGCTTCACTGAACGACGTGGGACTTCTGGGAGCGGAAGAAGCAGGAGACCGTGCGGCGCATCGCGGAAACCGCGCTGCGGATGTTCGTCGAGCGCGGATTCGACGCGGTGACGATTGCCGAGGTGGCGGAAGCCGCCGACGTCGCGGTCAACACGGTCTACAACCACTTCCGCGTCAAGGAGGACCTCGTACTGCCGCCGTCGGAGGCGTCGGCGGACCGGCTGGCCGGGATCGTGCGGGCGCGGGGGCTGGGGGTCTCCGCGGCGCGCGCGGTGCTGGATTGCCTTCGCGAGGAGATCCGGCAGCGCTCGCGGACGATCGGGCTCAGTCCCGGGTTCGGCCGGGTGCTGCCGATGATGCTGGCCGCGCCCACGCTCTCGGCCCGGCTGCGGGACCTCGGCGAGCAGATGGTCGCCGAACTCGCCGAGCTGCTGGCCGCGGAAACCGGTGCGGCGCAGGGGGATCCGGTGCCCGGGCTGGTCGCGGCGCAGATCGGCTGGGCGCACAGCCTGCTGTACGGCGAGATCGGCAAACGCACCGTCGCCGGCGAGCGGTCCGACGACATCGCGGAGGCGGCCCTGGCGCTCCTCGACGCGGTGGAAGGCCTGCTCAGCGAACGAGTACTGACTTATGCGACCCGGAAGGACACCTGACATGGACGCGTTCCGCGTGATCATCCGCGGCAAGTTTGACGCTCTCGACGAGAACGCCCGCGCGACGCTGGAAAGCAAGGCCGACGTCGCGTTCACCGAGGAGGGCACGTTCTCCTACGACGTCAACGCGACGGCGTTCACCTTCCGCTGCCAGGTGCCCGCCGGTCCGGACGACGACGAACGCGTGGCCAAGGACGGCGCGACTGCGGCGCTGGCTGAGCATGGGTTGCCGTGTCGGGATTTGAATTACGCGGTTACTGACCTGCGGGCGATCAAGATCCGGCGGAGGAAGCGTTAGTGACGTCGGCGAGTGCGGTCGGCGCGCGCCAGCAGTCGTGGAAGGTCGAGTACATCGGCACGGGGGCAAGGCAGATCACGTCAGTGCGTCGCTGACCGCGTCGAACGCGCGGCCAGGGACGGCGCGACCGCGGCGTTGGCTGAGCATGGGTTGCCGTATCGGGACTTGAACTACGCGGTTACTGATCTGCGGGCGGTCAAGATCCGGCGGAGGAAGTGACCTCGGCGAGTGCGATCGCGGCGCGCCAGCAGTCGTGGAAGGTCGAGTACATCGGCACGGGGGCAAGGCGGATCACATCGGGACGGCGGGCGTCCGCGACGACCCCGTGCCGGGTTCGCAGTGCGTCGCTGACCGCGTCGGCGTCCAACCCGTGCAGCCGGACGGAAAGCTGCGCTCCCCGACGGTCCGGGTCGCGGGGCGTGAGCACCTCGATCGGACGGTCGGCGCAGGTCTCGTCTAGCAGCGTTTCGAGGTAGCCGGTCAGCCGGATGCTCTTGGCGCGCAAGGCTTCCATACCTACCGCGTCGAACATCTCCAGTGAGGCGCGCACCGGGGCCATGGCGAGGATCGGCGGGTTCGACAGCTGCCACGAGTCCGCCGTATCGACCGGGGTCACGGCGGGGTGCATCCGGAACCGGACGGCCGGGTCGGTGCTCCACCAGCCCGCCAGCTTCGGTCGCGAACGGTCCGCGAGATGCCGTTCGTGCACGAAGGTGCCGGCGATCGCGCCCGGTCCGCTGTTGAGGTACTTGTAGGTGCACCAGGCGGCCCAGTCGACGCCCCAGTCGTGCAGCCGCAGCGGCACATTGCCCGCCGCGTGCGCGAGGTCCCAGCCCACGATCGCCCCGGCGGCGTGCCCGGCGCGGGTGATCGCCGGGATGTCGAGCAGTTCCCCGCTGTAGTAATTGACCCCGCCCAGCAGGACGAGCGCGACCCGGTGCCCGTGCTCGGCGAGCCAGGCCGCGACGTCCTCGCTGCGCAAGGTCGATTCCCCGGGGCGCGGCGAGAGCCGGATGACCGCTTCGTCTGGGTCGTATCCGTGGAACGCGGCCTGGCTGCGGACCGCGTAGCTGTCGGACGGGAAAGCGGTGTCCTCGATGAGGATCGCGTGCCGCTCCGGGGTCGGCCGGTAGAAGCTGACCATCATCAGGTGCAGGTTGACCGTCAGCGAGTTCATCATCACGACCTCGGCCGGGCGTGCGCCGACGAGCCGGGCGGCCGGATCGCGGAGAAACTCGTGGTAGGAGACCCACGGACGCTCGGCCTCGCGGTGTCCTTCGACGCCGAGGCGGGCCCAGTCGGCGAGTTCCGCGTCGAGCGCGGCACGGGTCGCGATCGGTTGCAGGCCAAGGGAATTTCCGGCGAAGTAGGCCGTCTCGCAGCCGTTCGCGGGCGGGACGTGGAACTGCGCCCGCGACGTCGGCAACGGGTCCTTGGCGTCGAGATCGCGGGCGGCTGCCTCGCTGAGGGCCGGCATGGGAACTCCAAGATCGTCGGCGGAGAAGGGGCATCTCATGGTTCTTGCCGGGCGACATGCCCGTCCAATGCCTGATTCGCTCGTTCCCATGCCCGCCCGGCTATCCCGGGGTATTCCCGGACGGCTATGTCGCGGCGGACATTCGGTATTTCCGAACCTTCGCGGATTGGGTCACGCTGTGCCGACCGACAACGGCCAGCAGGAGGCAGTGCTTATGACGCCGACCGAACCGCAGCCCGCGAACCTCAAGCGCAGCATTTCCCTCTTCCAAGCCGTCGGAGTCTCGTTCCATCAGGTCGTCGGCGGCGGGGTCGTCGCGTTGATGGGCACCGCGATCGCCCTCACCGGCGCGGGCGCGCCGATCGCCTTCGCGGTCGCGGCGCTGGCGGTGATCGTTTATTCGCTGCCGATCGCGTCGCTCGGCAGCGCGATGCCGGTCACCGGCGGCCGTTACACCTACGCCGCGCGGCTCGTCTCGCCCGCGGCCGGATTCGCGTCGATGTGGCTGTCCGCGGTGTCGGTCATCCAGCTCAGCCTGATGGCGCTGGCCGGGGCGAACTACGTCAGCGCGCTCGTGCCAGGCGTTCCGGTCCGACCGCTGGCGGTCGCGCTGATCACGGTGTTCTTCCTGACGAACCTGGCCGGCGCGACGTTCTCCAGCCGGGTCGGCATCGTGCTCGCGGCGGTCATGCTCGCCGCCTTCCTGCTGTACGGGATCGCGGGCATCGGGCAGGTGCGGTGGAGCGAGTTCGGGAATCTGACCCCGCACGGCGTCAGCGGATTGCTCAACGCGGCGGCCATGCTCACCTTCGCCACCACCGGCGCCTTCCTCATCGCCGACATCGGCGGCGAGATGAAACGTCCTGGCCGCGACATCCCGCTGTCGGTCGTCGGCGGCACGCTCGTCGCGGCGGTGATCTACGTGATCGTGGCGATCCCGTCGGTGGGAGTGCTCGGCGCGGACGCGTCCGCGGGCAAGCCGATGTCCGACGTCGCCCGGCACATCCTGTCCCCGGGCGGGTTCGCGTTCTTCATCCTCGGCGGCGCGATGGCGTCGGTGATCGGGCACATCAATTCGCTGCTGCTGGCCGCGACGAAACCCGTGCTGGCCGCGACCGGCGACGGCTGGCTCCCGGCCGGGCTCGGCGCGGTGAACCGCCGGTTCGGCACCCCGCACTGGCTGCTGGTGATCCTCTACCTGATCGGCGTGGTCCCGGTGCTGGCCGGCTTCAGCGTCGCGAACATCGCGGCCATGACGTCGATTGTCACCGGGCCCTTGCTCACCTTGCTGATCATCGCGTCGTGGCGGTTGCGCCGGCTGCGTCCGGAACTGCACGCGGTGGCCCCGTTCCGGATGCGCCGGGCGACCCAGATCGTGCTGTCCGTGCTCGGCGTCGCGATCCTCGCCGGGCAGACCTGGTTGCTGCTCAAACAAATCACCCTGCCGGCGCTGCTTGCGCTGGCAGCCTGGAGCGTGCTGGGGCTCGTCGTTTGGCTGGCGCGCCGGTCGCGAACGGCTTCCTTCAACCTCGAAAGCGAGTATGCATGACCACGCAGCTCATCCTCCTCGGCACGGCGGGCGGTCCCGCGCCGAAACGCACCCGGAGCGCTCCGGCGCAGGCGATCGTCGTCGACGGTGCCACGTATGTGCTCGACTGCGGCAACGGAGTCGCCCGGCAGCTGGTGCACGCGGGGATCCCGCTCGACTCGCTGCGCGCGATCGGCATCACCCACCACCACTCCGACCACAACGCCGACTACGGCAATCTCTACCTGCTCGCCTGGGCCGCAAACCTGGAACGACGCGTCCCCGCGTTCGGCCCGCCGCCGCTGGGGGACATGACCCGGCACTTCCTGGCGATGAACCGCTTCGACATCGACACCCGGGTCGGCGACGAGGGGCTGCGTCCGCTGGACGAGCTGCTCGATCCCCACGAGGTCGAGGCGGACGGCGTGGTTTTCGAGGACGACAACGTACGGATCACTGCGGCCCGCGTGGACCATCCGCCGATCGTGGACGCCTTCGCCTACCGCGTCGACACCGCGGACCGCTCCATCGTGGTTTCCGGCGACACCGCGCCGTGCGAGAACCTCGTCCGGCTCGCGCGCGGTGCCGATGTGCTGGTGCACGAGGTCATGTACGTCCCGGCGGTCGATGCCATGGTGGGCCGGTACAACGGCACGACGCTGCGGGACCATCTGCTGGCGAGCCACACGAGCGTCGAACGGGTCGGGGCGCTGGCCGAGGAAGCGGGCGTCGGGACCCTCGTGCTGTCGCATTTCGTGCCCACCGACGCCGACATCCCCGACGAGGTCTGGGCCAAGCACGCGGCCGAGGGATTCGGCGGCGAGGTCGTGGTCGGCCGGGACCTGTTGCGGCTTTGAGTCGCGTCGTTCCCGGTCTTCGGTGCGTTTCGTACCTACAGTGGCGAGGTGACTACGCCCGCAGAAGACCAGCGCGACCACGCGATGGCGCGCGCCTCCGCGCTCCGCCGCGAGCTGCGCGCGGGTCTGACGCTGCTGCCGGACCAGGCGGAGGACGAACGCACGCAGATGCTCGACTCCCTGGTCGAGCGTGCGGAGGCACTGCTGCGCACCGAGCAGGAGGTCGACGCCGCCGTCGAGCAGGTGCGGCTCGCCCGGCTGGAAGCCAAGCGCGGCAGGGCGCAGCGGACGACGCTGTACCTGGCGGTCGCGCCGGTGGCGGTCGGGATGGTGAGCGGGGCGATGATGCTGTTCGGCGCGCTCAACGCGGTCTGGTTGCTGCTCGCGCTGCCGTTGCTGGGTGCCGGATTGCGGATTGCGTTCGGGCCGCTGGGTCCGACGCCGCTGATGGTCAGCCGTCGGCAGCGAGCCGCGTACGCCGGGGCGCTGGCGGCGGTCTTCACCGCGGTGGCGCTCATCGGGGCCGGGCCGTCGGCGGAGACGGTCGTGGTGGTCCTGGCCGCGCTCGCGACGGCGGCGACCGTGGCGTTCCTCGTGCAGGAGACGCGATGACCGAGTACTACCGCGACACCGAGTACTACCCGGTCGAAGAGGGCGAGGAGCACGACCCGGAACTGCTCGCGCTCACCGACACGGTCGGCGGGATGCAGGAGACCTTCGACGACCTGGAAAACCGCACCGGCCGCGAGCTTTCCGAGCTGCGCGAGACGGTCGAAGCGTTCACCGAAACGCATTCCCGGCACGAAACCCGGCTGGACCACACGGCCAAGCAGCTCGAACGGCTCCGGCAGCGGCTGCTGGTGCTCGAACGCGCGGTGCGGGTGTCGGAGAAGGTGCCGGTGGTCGACCTGGACGACGTCGGCCCCCGGCTCCGGCAGCTCGCCGCGGAGGCGGAACGGCGGCACAGCCTGGCCGCGCAGCTGCTCACGCCGACTCAGCGCCGACCGTACGAAGAGGACGTTGCTCGCCTGCCGCAGGCGCGGGAAGCGTTGGCACAGAGCGAAGAAGCGTTGATCGCCGTGCTGGAGGTGCTGGCGAAAGCCGAACGCGGCACGCCGGAGCGCGACGACGCGGAGTCGCGACTGTCCGAAGTGGTCGCTCGACGGCGTGGCGTGCTGGATCGTCAGCTGCCCGCCGCGCAGCAGGATGCCGAAGCGGCGCAACAGGTTCTGTCGGCGGACGAGGTGACGCGGACCCGGGTGCTGCCGCAGATCGAGAAGTGCGAGCGCGACTGGGAAGAGCTGCACGCGAAGCTGCGCGAGCGAATCACCGACGCGATCGGGTCGAGTGCGCTGCTGCCGGTGTGGTTCACGCACGCGTTCGGGGTCGCGCCGCCGTCCGGAGCGGCGGGGGACAAGTGGATCCGCGCGGCGACGTCGGCGCTGGCGTACCGGGTGACGCACGGCGTGGCCGACCAGGCGTTGCCGCTGGGCGAGCCGCCGCCGTCGGACACCGACTGGACGGAACCGAAGTGGTCCTGGCGGGCCCGGCTCGAACACGACATCGAGGAACTCGACCTGGGCGTGGATTAACGCGGTTCCTCCGGCGTGGCGTCGCTTTCCGGCACCAGCTCCCGCTGCATCCACGTGACGTCGCGCCACGCGCCGTGCTTCCAGCCGATCCGCTTCCAGGTCCCCACCAGCTCGAACCCCATCGCCCGGTGCAGCCCGACGCTCGGCTCGTTCGGCTGCGTCATCCCGGCCACCGCCATCCGGAAGCCGCGCTCGGCCAAGCGAGCGAAAAGGGCTTCGTACAAGGCTTTCCCGCCGCCCTTGCGCCGACGGTCCTGCGCCAGGTAGACACTCACCTCGCACGACCAGCGGTAGGCCGCGCGCTCCTTGTACGGGCTGCCGTAGGCGTATCCGACCACCTCGCCGTCGATTTCCAGCACCAGCCACGCGTACGACTTCGTCGCCTTCGCGATGCGGGCGGCCATTTCCGCCGGGGTCGGCGGTTCGGTCTCGAAGGAGATCGCGGTTTCCCGGACGTACGGCGCGTAGATCGCCGCGCACGCCTCGGCGTCCCGTTCTTCGGCAGGTCGGATCAGCATGTGCACGATAGTAGACACGATCCGCTGCTATAGTCGACCACTGTGATCGATCCCCTCTCCGCCTCGCTCGCCGCGGCGGTGCGCGAAGCCCGTCAAGACCGGGCGCTGTCCGCGGGTGTGCTCGCCGAACGTTCCGGAGTTTCCCGTGCCATGATCGGGAAAATCGAACGCGGCGAAGCGCAGCCGACGGCCGTGCTGCTGAGCCGGCTCGCCACCGCGCTCGGGCTCACGCTGTCCGAGCTGATTGCCCGCGCGGAGGGCGACGACCGCCGTCTCGCCCGTCGCGAGGACCAGCCGACCTGGCAGGACCCGGTCACCGGCTACGTGCGCCGCGCCGTTTCGCCGCCGGGTCACGGGGCGACCGAGCTGGTGGAAATCGACCTGCCGCCCGGCGCAAAAGCTGGATTCCCGGCCAGCTCCTACGCGTTCGCCGACCACCAGGTGTGGGTGCTGTCCGGCCAGTTGCGGTTCCACGAAGGCGACGTGGTGCACGAGCTTGCCGAAGGCGATTGCCTCCAGCTGGGCCGCCCGGTTGACTGCGCGTACGAGAACCCCGGGACACAGTTGTGCCGCTATCTGGTGGTGCTCACCAAGCGCTGACGTGACGCAGTTCACTCCCGATTTGTCTGATTACCGGGGTCTCCCGCCTGGACATGATGCGACCGCAGACGCATCCGGGAGGAGAAACGAGTGGGTTCGTGGCGGGAATTGGGCGCGCACTTCAGCACCGCGGTCGTGCTGGCCGGCGGTGTGCTCGTCGGCGCGGTCAACATCTATGTGGCGGCAAGCCTTTTGCCGACCGCGGTCGCCGACATCGGCGGGGAACGGCTCTACGCGTGGAACATGACGGCGTTCCTGGTCGCGCAGGTCGTCGCGACGATGTTCGTCAGCCGGGCGCTCGCGCGGCTCGGCAACGCGGCGGCGTACTACCTCGGGTTCGGCGTTTTCGCGGCGGGCTCGGTGGCGTGCGCGGTGAGCCCGGCGATGCCGGTGCTGCTGGCCGGGCGCGGCGTGCAGGGGTTGGGCGCGGGATTGCTGACCGGGCTCGGGTTCGCGGTGATTCATTCGGCGCTGCCACCGGAGTTGTGGGCGCGGGGGAGTGCGTTGATCTCGGCGATGTTCGGTGTCGGCAACCTGGTCGGACCGGCGCTCGGCGGGTTGTTCGCACAGTTCGGTTCGTGGCGGTTGGCGTTCGTCGTGCTTGCGGTCGCGGCCGTGGTGCTAGCCGCTTTGGTGCCGCGGGCGGTCCCACGCAGCGAGCGCGGCGCGGCGGATCCGGTGCCGACCTTCGCGCTGGTGGCCGTGGTGGGGGCGGTCGGGGCGGTGAGTGTCGCCGGGATCTTGGCGAACGTCGTCGCGATGGCTTTGCTCCTCGGGCTGGGCTTCGGTTTCGTGCTGGCGTTCCTGCTCGTCGAGAAGCGCGCTGCGGTGCGGGTGCTGCCCGCTGAGACGTACTCCGGCTCGCCGCTGCGCTGGATCTACCTGACCATCATGTGCCTCGCGTCCGGAGTTTCGGTGGAGTCGTTCCTGCCGCTGTTCGGCCAGCACCTCGGCGGATTACCGCCCGCTGCGGCGGGATTCTTCTCCGCCGCGTTGTCGTTCGGCTGGTCCGCCGGGCAGATCGTCAGCTCGTCGGCGCGCCGGGTCCGGCTGCTCTGCCTGGCCGGCCCGACGCTGCTCACGGCCGCGTTCGTCGTGCTTGCCTTGCTGCAGCGGGAAAACGCTTCGGTGCTGGCGTGGCTGGTCGTGCTGCTCGCCGGAGGAACGGGGATCGGCATCGCGATGCCGCACCTGTCGGTCGCCGCGATGGCCAGCGGTCAGCAAGCCGCGGCCGCGATCGCGACGGTGCTCACGATGGCGACCGCGTTCGGCGCCTCGATCGCCGGTCTGCTGGTGAACCTGGGCGCGCCGTCGATGGTGACGTCCGCGCGTTATCTGCTGATCGGCTTCGCTTTCGTTGCCGCCGCAGGGATTTTCACGACAGCCGCGGCAGGCGTTGGTGCACGTCGAGCAACTGCGCGAACGGATCGCCCACAGCCGCGACGCGATCGAGCACCGTCCTGATGGTCCACCGATCCGGAGTGAGGCCGGGGTCGTCGAGTTCGTCCCACTCCAGCGGGACGGACACCGGCGCCCCCGGCTTCGGCCGCACGCTGTACGGCGCAACCAGGGTTTTGTTCAGCACGTTCTGCGTGTAGTCGAGCCGCGCCAGCCCTCCGCGCCGGTCCTTCTGCCACGCCCAGCTCACCAGGTCCGGCATCGTCTTGCCGATCGACTTCGACACGGTTTCCGCCCACGCCCGGGTTTCGGTGTAGGAATACCGCGGCTCGACCGGCACCCAGATCTGAATGCCGCGCTGCCCGGTGGTCTTCGGCCGCCCGACGAGCCCGAAGTGGTCGAGCGCGGTGCGATGCAGCCGGGCGAGCGCGAGCACGTCGTCGAAGGACGTCTCCGAACCGGGGTCGATGTCGAACAGCAGCCAGGTCGGATGCTCGACGTCGGACGTGCGCGACGTCCAGGCGTGCAGCTCCAGCGCGGCGAAATTCGCCAGCCAGGCCAGATCCGCGACGCCGGAGGGCACGAGGTAGTACTGGACGTCGCCCGGGTCGGCCGCCTCGTAATGCCAGCGGTGCAGCCACTCCGGCGCGTGCTCGGGGACTTCCTTGTGCCAGAAGCCGGGTTTGCCGACGCCGCCGGGGAACCGGTTGGTGTTGAGCGCGCGGCCGGCGAGGTAGGGGAGCATCGTCGGCGCGATCCGTGTGTAGTACTCGATCAGCTCCCGTTTGGTGATCGGAGCTTCGCCCTCGCGGCCGGGAATCAGCGTCTTGTCGAGGTTGGTGACCTTCAGCTGCCGTCCGGCGACCGTCCAGGTGCCCTGCTTGCCCAGCTCGCGCAGCGCGTCCAGCTCTTCCTCGGACGCCGGTTCGAACACCGGATGCAGCGGCACTTCCGCCTCGGTCGCGGGCAGATCGCCCCGCCACAACGCGGGCGGCGCGGCGGCGATCTCGTCGTTGGTGAGGCCGCTTTTCACCGACTTCGGATGGTCCTCGGCGTCCCAGCCGGAGACGGCGTGGTCGTCCTGCTTGTGCAGCAGGAACCACTGCTTCCCGTCGCCGTCCCGCTTCGGATGGATCAGCACGAAGCGCCCGGCCAGCTTCTCGCCGAACAGGTCGAAGTGCAGGTTCCCGTCCGCCAGCGCCTGCTCGGGATCGTCGGTGTCGACCGGCTCCCACCGTCCGCGATCCCACACGATCACGTCGCCGCCGCCGTACTCGCCGTGCGGGATCACGCCCTCGAAATCGGCGTACTCCAGCGGATGGTCCTCGACGTGCACGGCCATCCGCCGCGCCTTCGGGTCCAGCGTCGGCCCCTTCGGCACCGCCCAGCTGACCAGCACGCCGCCCAGCTCCAGGCGGAAGTCGTAATGCCGTCGCCGCGCCCGATGCCGCTGCACGACAAACCGGTAGCCGGGCTCCTTCGGGGCGTTCGCGCCGGACGGCTCGTCGGTCTTCGCGAAGTTGCGCATCGCGCGGTACCTCGCAAGGCGCTCCGCGGCACCGTCCATTCGCCGCCCCCTCCCGTCAGCAGCTCGGAGGTTCCTCCGTGCACGCGCTGCTGTCGACCGTTCCGGAAGCCGCCTGCAACAGCAAGTTGTAGAGCTGCTCGCGCTGGTCTGGATCGAGCGCGGCGAAGACCTCGTCCTCGACCGCCGCGAGCGCCGCCTCCGCCCGCGCCAGCTCCTTCGCCCCGCGCTCGGTCAGCACGACGACGTGCCGCCTGCGGTCCTCCGGCGAGCGCCGCCGCTCGATCAGCTGGCCGGCCTCGAGGTCGTTGAGCAGGCCGACGACGTTGGTGCTGTCCATCTCGAGGATCTGCGCGAGGGACTGCTGGGTGCTGGAACCGCGCGTCTGCAGGACGGTGAGCGCGATCAAATGCCGCGGCCGCAGCCCGAACGGAGCGAGCACCCCTTCCGCACGCAGGCGGATCCGGCGCGCGAAGTGCTCGAGCAACGCCCCAGACCGGCGCGGAGCCTGGGCGACGAGCGGCAGCGGGGCCATGCGTCCAGTCTACGAGACGCGCCGGGTCGCTGCCGTGCTATAAATGGTTTGTCCAACGCAAACTATCTACGGACGGTCATCGACATGGCACACTTGCTGCACCTCGACTCCAGCATCAACGGCGACCGCTCGGTGAGCCGCAAACTGAGCGCCCGGGCTGCCCAGGCCTGGCAAGCAGCCCACCCCGGCGGCACGGTGACCTACCGTGACCTGGGCGCGAACCCGATCCCGCACCTGGACCCGGTCGCCTGGGCAGCCCGCATCACCCCGGCTGCCGAGCGCACTCCAGAGCAGCGCGCGGCCGCCCGAATCGGCGAAGAACTGGCAGCGGAAGTCCTGGCCGCGGACACGGTGCTGCTGGGCCTGCCGCTCTACAACTACGGTGCCCCCAGCTCGGTGAAAGCCTGGGTGGACCGCCTGATCGCCTCCGCGGGCGACGACCCGTCAGTACTGGGCGCCGGCCGGGAACTGCTAGTCCTGGCCAGCCGCGGCGGCGGGTACGGGGAAGGCGCCCCTCGCCAGGGCTGGGACCACGCCGAAGGCTGGCTCCCGCACGGCCTTTCCCTGACCGGCCTGGAACCGCGCTTCATCACCGCGGAATTCACCATGGCAGGCGTCAACCCCGCACTGGCCGAATTCCGTTCCCACGCCGAGGAAAGCCTGGCGACCGCGGAACGGGAAATCGACGCCCTCTGGACCCCCGCCGCCGCCCACTGACCCCGCTCACTCGGAAGCGGCCCGTGAGGGCCACCTTCACAGACGCTGATTCCCCAGGGTTCCCCTCACGACCCACTACCGCCACCGAAGGTCGTGAGGGACCCCTTCCCGGACTTAGATTCCCTCAAGGAGTCCTTCACGGACCACCCGCCACCGATGCACCCAACGAGCGAGGCACCCAGCCCACCCCCGCACCCCGATACGAAGCCAAAACACGGTCTGGGGCTGCTTGTCAAGGCATCTTTCCCGCCTTGACAAGCAGCCCCAGACCGTAGTCACACTCAAGCTTCGGGGTGCCCCACGCAACCACCAGAACCCCAGCGAAACCGGGGCATCAAACGACGTCCCCCCGCCGAATCCGATAAACCTGCAACCGAAGCTCGTAATACTTAGTAGTCTCCCCCACCCACTGCATCCCGATCCGCTCCGCAGTAGCAATCGCCCGCGAGTTGCTAGGCCGCGCAACCGCGAACAACTCGTCCGTCCCGTCCTGCCGGAACGCCCACTCCATCAACCCCCGCGCCGCCTCCGCCGCGTACCCGTGCCCCCATTCCTCGGGTCGCAGCTGCCAGCTCAGCTCCAGATCCTCCTGATACGGCGGCAGCAACCGGATCCCGAGCCCGCCGATAACCTGCCCGTCGGACCGCCGCTCCACCGCCCACCTCCCCCGGGGCGGGATCAGATTCGGCTGAGCCTCCTGCCACGCCTGCAACACCGACCGCATCGCGGCGGCGTCGGCGACCCGGTCCATGGCGGGGGTGAGCCAATGCGTGACATCGGAAGAGCCGTAAATCTGGTACGCGGCTTCGGCGTCGTCGGCCGTCCAGTCCCGGATCACGAGACGGTCGGTGGTCAGCGGCAGGGTCATGTACGAACGGTACGCCCGTTCCACCCGGTACGGGATGGTGATCCAGGACGCACCGAAGGCTCTTGTCCGCCAAGGACTCCGCCCGGCAGGGGAGCGGGTTAGACTGCGCGGGTGGAGATCTGGGTGAACCCGCGGTGTTCCAAGTGCCGTTCGGCGGTGTCGCTGCTCGACGAGGCGGGCGCGGAGTACACCGTGCGCCGCTATCTGGAGGAACCGCCGACCGAGGCCGAACTCGTCGCGGTGCTCGACCGGCTCGGCCTCGAACCGTGGGACATCACCCGCACCGGCGAGAAAATCGCCGGTGAACTTCAGCTGAAATCCTGGTCCCGCACCGCGGCGGACCGTCCACGATGGATCGCCGCGCTCGCCGGGCACCCGGAGCTGATCCAGCGTCCGATCATCACCGCCGACGACGGCACCACCGTGGTCGCGCGCGACGAGGAAACCGTCCGCTCGGTGCTCAGCTGACCGCCACCGCGATCAGCGCAGCCGCCAGCAGGAGCACGTACGCGACGGCGTGCACCTTGTCCGGCAACCGGTCGGCGATCCGGCGGACGAGCGCGATCGTCGGCAGCGAACCGGCCAGCAGGGCCGCGCCGGCGATCGGGTCGAGGTATCCCGACGGTCCGCCGCCCGCCGTCGCGTAGACCGCGGTCGCCACGACCGCGACCGGCACGCTGAGCGGGTTCGCCATCGCGGCCGCGTCCGCCATCGGAAGTCCCTTGCGGCGCAGCAACGGCACCGTCATCACACTGCCGCCGACGCCGAGAAAGCTCGCGACCGCGCCGATCCCGACCCCGCCCGCGGTCGTGGTGAACGTGCTCAGCGGTTTGGGTTCGCCTTGTGGCTTAAGGAATCCGCCGCGCGCCAGGCTGTCCACAATGGTCACCGCGAGGTAGACGATGAAGAGGACCCGCAACAGCCCGTCGCCCGCGTAGGTCGCGGCCACCGAGCCCGCCACGGCGCCAACGGCGACAAACGCGGCGAGCGGCCAGATGTAGTCGCGACGGAGCCGTCCGGCCCGCGCTTGCACGACGGTCGCGCTGATCGCGTTCACCACCATCACCGCGGTGGACGTGGCGACGGCCACATGCATCGCGTCGCCGCGGCTGGTGACCGCCGCGACCACCGGCACGGTGACGAATCCGCCGCCGAAACCGAACAGGACAGTCGTCACGCCGCTGAGGCAGCCGAAGAGCAAAAGAATCAGGATCGAGGTCAACACTGGCTTCAAGGTAGGTCGTCCAGGGCGCGGCGCGCATCCGAAGATTCGCCAGATCCTTTCGAGAATCGGACACCTACTCTGGAGGCATGCGCAACGTTCCGCTCGACGAGGTCGACGCCCTCCCGCGCGCCGTGCTCGCGATCAGCACGGACTACCCGCCGGACCATTTCCTGCCGCCGCACCGCCACCGCCGCGCGCAGTTCCTCTACGGGGCCACCGGCGCGATGCGGGTCGGAACGGCCGACGGCACGTGGACCGTTCCGACCCGGCGCGCGGTGCTGATCCCGCCGGAGACCGACCACAGCGTCGTGATGATGAACGTGACCACGCGCAGCCTCTACCTCGAACCTTCCGCGGTGCCGTGGTTCCCGCGCCGCTGCCAGACCGTCGACGTCTCGCCGCTGCTGCGGGAGTTGCTGCGCGAAGCCGTGGACGTGGCCCCCGAATACCCGCGCCGCGGCCGCGATGCCACGCTGATTTCCCTTCTGCTGCACGAACTTTCCCGCTGCGTCCCGCTTCTGCTGGAACTCCCGTGGCCACGGCACGAAGGCCTGCGCGCCCTGTGTCAGTCCTTTTCGGACGCTCCGGACGTGCACGATCCGCCGGCACGCTGGGCGGCGGAGCTGCATGTCAGCGAACGGACGCTGCACCGGTTGTTCCGCGCCGAAACGGGCCTGAGCTTCGCGCGCTGGCGGGAGCGGGCCTGTGTGCTGCGCGCGCTCCCACTGCTCGCCGCGGACCTTCCGGTCGCCGAGGTCGCGGTGACCCTCGGCTACGAGAGTCCAGCCGCCTTCACCACGATGTTCAGCCGCCTGCTCGGCGCCCCGCCCAGCGCCTACCGCGACCCGGCCGACCAGTGACCCATGTCTCATTGAGTGCAACTTGATTGTGCACAACTGAGTTGTACAGTGGGTCCCGTTCGGAACTTTCCTGAGGAGGACCCCATGACTGCCACTGTCGTTCTGGTGCACGGCGCGTTCGCTGACTCGTCCAGCTGGAACGGGGAGATCGAGCGGGTGCGCGCCGCCGGGCACCGGGTGATCGCGTCGGCGAACCCGCTGCGCGGAGTCGCCGAGGACGCCGCGTACGTGCGTTCTCTGCTGGACACCATCGAGGGCCCGATCGTCCTGGTCGGCCACTCCTACGGCGGCTCGGTGATCTCGGCCGCGGCGGCGGGGCACCCCGGCGTGCGGGCGCTGGTCTACATCGCCGGCTTCCTCCCGGACGAGGGCGAAAGCGCTGGTGAGCTGGCCGCGAAGTTCCCCGGCGGGACGCTGGGGGAGACCCTGGAGCAGGTGCCGCTGTCGAACGGCGTCGACCTGTACGTCCGGCAGGACCTGTTCCACCAGCAGTTCGCCGCGGACGTCCCGGACGCGCAGGCCCTCCAGATGGCCGTCGGCCAGCGCCCGATCGCCGCGGCGGCGTTGGACGAGGCGTCGCCCGCTCCGGCGTGGAAGGACCTGCCGGTATACAGCCTGATCCCGACCGCGGACAAGAACATCCCGGCCGCCGCGCAGCGGTTCATGGCGGAACGCGCGGAGGCGGAGGTCGTCGAGGTAGCGGACGCTTCGCACGCGGTGCTGGTGTCGCAGCCGGAGGCGGTCGCGGAGCTGATCCTGCGCGCGGCTAAGCGCGCTTGACCGAGTGATGCCGGTCGGCACCGCGCGATGGGACGCGCGGTGCCGGTCCGCGTTGCGGTCGGGGACTTCGCGCTGAGCTGGTCGGGCACTGGATGGCTCGGCTCGGCGGTCTCCTTTGGCGGCGCAGTCCGGCCCGGCTGGATCGCGCGGCCGGGCCGACTGCGGCTGGCGTGGAGCCCGGGGCAGGGGAGTTTGGCCTGGTCAGCGGCCGCAGCGTGCGGCCGCCGCGGACCCGGGCCGTCCCGTTGTGCGGACTTGTCATGGCCGAGCCGGGCTTTCGCCGGTCGCGGCGCGGGCGCGGCAGTTACCATCGGCGGCCATGAGTACCTCAGGGGGTCCACAAGAGCAGCCGGGCACGCCGCAGGAGCCGGGTGCGGTCCCGCCGGGATGGCAGGCGCCCCCGCCGGGCGCCGGGTACCCGCAGCAGCCCGCCGCCCAGCCAGGGCAGCCCGGCCCGGCGCAGCAGCCCGGGCAGTCTCCGCAGTACGGCCAGCCCGCGCAATCGCCGCAGTACGGCCAGCCCGCCCAGCCGGGTCAGCCCGCGCCGGGCTACTACCCGGGCCAGCCGCAGCCGGGCCAGCCGCAGCCGGGCCAGCCGCAGCCGGGTCAGTACCCGGGCCAGCCGGGTGCACCGCAGCCCGGCCAGCCGTACCCCGGCCAGCAGCCGGGCCAGCCGCAAGCCGGTCAGGCAGGTCAGCAGCCGGGCCAGCCGTACCCCGGCCAGCCCGCCTACCCGGCCCAGCAGGGTTATCCGGCACAACAGCCCGGCTACCCCGCCCAGCAGCCGGGTGCCGGCTACCCCGCGCCCCAGGACAACCGCCCCCTCACCACCCCGGGCCTCGGCGCCATCCCGGCGGCCCTCGGCGGCATCCTCGAGATCGTCGCCCTCTTCATCCCCTGGATCACTTTCACCAAGGGCTCGCAATCGGCGTCGCTCACCTTCTTCGACATCTTCACCAAGCTCCCGTCCGGCTCCGACGGCTTCGCCTCGATGTATGTGCGCTTCCTCGCCTTCATCGTGATCGCTGCGACGCTGCTGTCCAGCCTCCCGTGGGTGCTCGGCGCGCTGCGCACCAAGAAATCCGCCTACTGGCTGAGCGGGATCCGCAGCCGGGAACTGACGCCGCAGAGCCTCGGCTGGTACCGCACCGTCTTCGCGGGACGGGCGACCGTGATGCTGATCATCCACATCGCGGGCATCGCCACGATCTTCTCCGAGGACCTGTCGATGATCGGCCTCGGCGCGTATCTGCTGCTGGCCGGCGGCGTGCTCGTGATCGTCGGCGCGGCGATCGGGCCGAAGCTCACCGCCGCCCGCTGACGTCGCGGATGACCGGGTTCTGACAAATGTCATCGCGCGCCGGTGCGCGGTGACACTACGGCCCGCTTGCCCGTCCGCCCACCATGGGACGGGCAAGCGGCGCCGGATCCACCGGGCCGGAAAGGTCCGGAAAGGACAGTCATGAACTCCCGTCCCGCAACGGTTTCCGTGCCGCGGGCCGACCCGGCGCTCCGGGCGGTCCGCGGCCTCGCCGGGGCTTATCTGGCGCTGAGCGTGCTCACCCTCGGCGCGATCTTTCTCCTCCGCGACGACCCGGCGATGGTCACCGACGTCGTCTGGGTCCGCGCCACGATCGTGGCCGCCAGCGCGTTGCTCACCTTCCTCTTCGCGAGAAGCGCGGCGAACGGGTCGAAACGAGGGCTGCTGCGGCTCCGGATCGTCTCGGCGGTGATGACCGTCGCGATCGTCGTCATCGTGTCGATTCCGGGATTCCTGCCGCTGTGGGTCCGGCTTGAGCAGGGCGTCTGCGGGGTGCTGCTGCTGGCGGTGGTCGTGCTGGTCAACGGACGGCACGTGCGCTCGCTGTTCGCCGGGTAGCGTGCCCGACGTGGACCGCGGCCCCGATTCCGACGCGCGGCGCTGGGTATTGGGCTGGCACCGGCTCGTGCTGGACGCCGGCCTCCTGGTGTACCCGCTGATCGTGCTGGCCCAGACCGCGGATCAGCCGACGGCGGTCGTGGCTCTGCTGGCGTTCTGCGCGTGCTACATCGGGGCGGCCGTCGCCGCTTACGAGGTCCGGAGCCGGCTGTTCTGGATCCTGACCGGCGTGTTGACGGTGCTGTTCGCCGTCGTCCTGCCGATCGCCCACGAGAACGCGTTTTACCTGCTCGCGGTGGTGATCTCGCTCGCCGTTCCCCGGTTGCCGCGTAAGGGAATGCTCCTCGTGCCGCCCGCCGCGGCGGCGACGGTGCTGGTGCCGTGGGCGGTCTGGGACACCGATCCGGGGTGGGCGCAGGCGGCCGCGCTGGTGTTCACCGTGCTGGTGGTCGTCGCGTTCGCGGAGGCGTTGCGGGCGAACCGGGCGTTGGTGCAGGCGCGCGCGGAGGTGCAGCGGCTGGCCGCGGACGCCGAGCGTTCGCGGATTTCGCGGGATTTGCACGACCTGCTGGGACATTCGCTCACCGCGATCACGGTGAAGAGCAATCTCGCCCGGCGGCTCGCGGCCAAGGGGGATGAGCGAGTGGTCGACGAGATCGGCGAGGTCGAGCAGCTTTCCCGGCAGGCGCTCGCGGACGTCCGGGCCGCGGTGTCCGGGTACCGGGACGTGACGCTCGCCGGCGAACTCGCGCGCGGCCGGGAATTGCTGCGCGCGGCGGGAATCAGCGCGGACCTGCCGACGGCCGCGGACGGGCCGCATCAGGAATTGTTCGGCTGGGTCGTCCGGGAGGGGCTGACGAACGTGGTCCGCCATTCGCGGGCGACCTCGTGTGCGGTGACGGTTTCGGCGAATGCGGTGGAAGTCCGCGACGACGGCGTCGGCGCCGCGGCGGAGGACGGGAACGGGTTGTCGGGATTGCGGGATCGCGTGGCGGCGGCTGGGGGACAGATGGAATCGGGGCCGGTGCGGCCGAGGGGATGGCGGTTGCGGGTGACGGTCCAGTGACCATCCGGTTGTTGCTGGCCGACGACCAGGCGCTGGTCCGGCAGGCGTTGAGCACGCTGCTCGACCTGGAGGACGACTTCGCGGTGGTCGCCCAGGTCGGCCGGGGCGACGAGGTGGTGGACGCGGCCCGCGAGCACGAGCCCGACGTCGCGCTGCTGGACATCGAGATGCCCGGCCTGGACGGGCTCGCGGCGGCCGCGGTGCTGGCCGAGCAGGTGCCGGACTGCCGGGTGGTGGTGCTGACGACCTTCGGCCGCGCGGGCTATCTCCGACGGGCGATGGAGGCCGGGGCGGTCGGGTTCGTCGTGAAGGACGCGCCCGCCGAGGCGCTGGCGGACGCGATCCGCCGGGTGATGCGGGGCGAGCGGGTGGTGGATCCGGCGCTGGCGGTGGCGACGCTCGCGGCGGGCGAATCGCCGTTGACCGCCCGGGAACGGGACGTGCTGATCGCGGCCCGCTCCGGGGCGTCGGTGGCGGAGATCGCCGGGAGTCTGTATTTGTCGCCGGGGACGGTCCGGAACTACCTGTCCGGGGCGATCGCCAAGACCGGGGCCCGCAATCGCCTGGAGGCACTGCGGATCGCCGACGACCGGGGTTGGTTATGACCGGCCGCGCGCGGCCAGTACCGCCGCGAGGCCTTCCCGCACGTCCTTGACGAAATACCCGGGCATCTCCAGCGACGGGAAATGCCCGCCGGATTCCGGCGCGTTCCACCGGACGATCTGCCGGTACCGCTCCTGCGACCAGGCACGCGGGTACTTCTCGATGTCGCGGGGGTAAATGGTGATCGCGGCCGGGACGTCGACCCGGAGTTCGGGGTCGAGCGAATTGTGGCTTTCGTAGTAAATGCGGGCCGCTGAGGCACCAGTGCGGGTCAGCCAGTACAGGGTGACGTTGTCCAGAATTCGGTCGCGGGAAATCGTCTCGAACGGGCTGTCCTCGGTGTCGGACCATTCGGCGAATTTGTCCAGGATCCAGGCGAGCAGCCCGGTCGGCGAGTCGACGAGCGAGTAGCCGATGGTCTGCGGCCGGGTCGCCTGCTGTTTCGCGTACGCCGCGCGGTGTCGCCAGAAATGGTGGGTTTCCTCCGCCCACTTGCGCTCGATCGCCGTC
Organism: Amycolatopsis sp. WGS_07; assembly: GCF_045278895.1. Classification (NCBI taxonomy): domain Bacteria; kingdom Bacillati; phylum Actinomycetota; class Actinomycetes; order Pseudonocardiales; family Pseudonocardiaceae; genus Amycolatopsis; species Amycolatopsis sp. WGS_07. The sequence continues at coordinate 4,334,778 of NZ_CP136053.1, forward strand.
AGCCCGTCCGTCGTCTGGCCGGGAATTCCCTGTGCGAACGTGGTGTGGATACCGAGAACGTGCTCCGGGAACCTGCCGCCGAGAACCGTGGTGATATTGCCGCCCCAGTCGCCGCCTTGGGCCACGAATTCGGCGTAACCGAGGTTTCCCATCAATTCCACCCAGGCGGCGGCGATCTTTTCGGTCCCCCATCCGGTGCTGGCCGGTTTGTCGCTGTAACCGAAGCCGGGAAGCGACGGAACCACGACGTGGAACGCCGGTGCGTTCGGGTCTTGCGGATCCGCGAGTTCGTCGACGACATCGACGAACTCGGCGATACTGCCCGGCCAGCCGTGCGTCACGAGCAGCGGAGTGGCGTCCGCCCGCGCGGAACGACGGTGCAGGAAGTGGATTCCCAGACCGTCGATGACCGTGCGGAACTGCCCGATCTCGTCGAGGCGCTTTTCGAACGCCCGCCAGTCGTACCCGGTGCGCCAGTAGTCCACGACCTCGGCGAGATCGGCGAGCGGAACGCCCTGGTCCCACCGGCGCTCGCCGCGGACCGTCTCGGCCTCCGGCAGTCGCGCCGCGCCCAACCGCGCCCGCAAATCCTCGAGATCGGCTTCCGGCGCGTGGGCTTCGAACGCTTGGACGTCGCTGGTCGGACGGGACATGAGACCTCCTCGGCCATCGTGGAACCGGCTAAGACGGTTCTAACACGGCAGTCGGGCAGCTCGCAACCAGCTAAGCTGGTTCCATGCCTGCTGGGTTCCCTGACTTCCGCCTCGGCAGCGTGCTGGCGACGAGCTTCACGGCGACGCTGACCGAGCGTCGCGGCGATCCGGTGGAGCGCATCCCCACGCCGCAGCGTCTCGTCGATTGGCTGGCGGTGAGCGGTCTCGCCGTGGACTCCTGCACCCCTGCCCAGCTCGAACTCGCGCGCGAACTGCGGGAGGCGATCCACGCCGCCGCGACCGCGACCGCCACTCAAGCCGCGCTTCCCGCGTCCGCGGTCCAGATCATCAATGACCGCAGCGTTGAAGGCCGGGCCGCAGCTGTCCTGACGGCGGAGGGCAAGCGGCAATGGCAGCTCAGCCCGGCTGCCAGCGTGGAGGACGCGCTCAGCGTGGTCGCCGCCGACGCGGTCAGCATCATCTCGGGCGAGCGAGACGGACGGATGGCCTTGTGCGCGTCGCCGACCTGTCAGGCCGCGTTCTTCGACACCAGCCAGAGCCGCACCCGCCGGTGGTGCGACATGAACACGTGCGGGAATCGCCAGAAGAAGGCGCGCTTCAACGCCAATCAGCGCAAGAAGGCCAGCTCAGCGGAGTGACCTCGGTGCTCGATGTCCGTGAAGGACTCCTTGCCGGAATCTGATTCCCCCATGGAGTCCTTCACGGACCGCTAGATCGCGGCACTCGGTCCGCAGTGGACGGTCAGTCGTTCTTCTCCGCCTGCAGCCGGGCGGCCTCGCGGCGGACCTCGGCCTGGGTGTCGCGTTCGCGCTGCAGCCAGTCCGGGTTGTCGGCCTTCAGCGCCTCGATCTGCTCCGTCGTCAAGGCCTCGGTGACGCCGCCGCGGGCGAGGCCGCCGATGGACACGCCGAGCTTCGCCGCGACGACCGGACGCGGGTGCGGGCCGTTGCGGCGCAGGTCGCGCAGCCATTCGGGCGGGTCGGTCTGCAGGGCGTTCAGCTCGTCGCGCGAGACGGCGCCCGCGCGGAACTCGGCGGGGGTGGCTTCGAGGTAGACACCCAGCTTCTTCGCCGCCGTCGCCGGCTTCATGGTCTGGGGGGTCTTCTGCGCCGTCATGCCCACCAGCGTAACCGGCACGTCCGCGCCGGTAGCCTGGCCACGTGACAGGAGCCGAGCAGCCCCCGGCGTTCCGGCTCGCCTACGTTCCGGGTGCGACCCCCGCGAAGTGGGTCCGGATCTGGGGCGAACGCCATCCCGAAGTGCCGCTTGACCTGGTCGCGGTCCCCGCCGCCGAGGCCGCCGGGCTGGTCCGCGAGGGCGGCGCGGACGCGGCGCTGCTGCGGCTGTCCGAAGACCGCGAAGGCCTGCACGCGATCCCGCTCTACACCGAGACCACGGTGGTCGTCGTCCCGAAGGACCATCTGATCGCGGCGGCCGACGAGGTGTCCATCGAGGACCTCGCCGACGACCTCGTGCTGCATCCGCTCGACGATCCGCTCGGCTGGGACGAACTGCCCGGCCGTCCCGCGCTGGAGCGCCCGGAGACGACCGGCGACGCGATCGAGCTGGTGGCCGCGGGCGTCGGCGTGCTGCTGGTGCCGCAGTCGCTGGCCCGGCTGCACCATCGCCGCGACCTGACCTACCGGCCGGTCGCCGACGCGCCGCAGTCGCGGGTCGCGTTGTCCTGGCCGGAGGACGAGACCAGCGATCTGGTGGAGCAGTTCATCGGCATCGTGCGCGGCCGCACCGTGAACAGCACGCGCGGCCAGCAGGAAACGCAATCGAAGACGGGGAAAGCGGCCCCGGCGAAGAAGAAACCGCAACCGCAGCGCGAACCGGCCCGTCGCCGGAACGTGCCCAAGCCCGGCGGGCGCGGCAAGCCCCGCCGTCGTCGCTGACGTTCGGGGAGAAGCCGTGGATCTCGGTCTGAAGGGCAAGTGCGCGGTCGTCACGGGGGCCAGCCGGGGCATCGGGCTGGCGGTCGCCGACGCGCTCGCGGCGGAGGGCGCTGATCTCGCGCTCGTCGGCCGGGACGGCGAAGCCCTCGCGGCGGCAGCGGAAAGCGTTGGCAGGCACGGCACGAAGGTGGTCGCGATCTCGGCGGACACCACCGACGACGCCGCGGTGACGGCGATGGCCGAGCAGGTGCGGACGGAATTCGGCGCGGCAGACGTCCTGGTCAACTGCGCGGCTCCGGCGTCGAGCGGAGTCCGGACGCCGCTCGACGACCTCCGCGACGAGGACCTGCGCACCGAGATCGAGACCAAGGTGCTCGGTTACCTGCGCTGCGCCCGCGCGCTCGCGCCGGGGATGCGGGAGCGCGGCTGGGGCCGGATCGTCAATGTCAGCGGCCTCAATGCGCGGCTGGCGGGTTCGACGTTCGGTTCGATCCGCAACGTCGCGGTCGCGGCGATGACCAAGAACCTGGCCGACGAACTGGGGCCGCAGGGCATCACCGTCACGGTCGTGCACCCGGGCTACACGGTCACCGAGCGGACGCCGGAGAAGTTCGCCGAGATCGCGCGGGCGCGCGGGATTTCGGTGGCGGAGCTGGAAAACGGCCTGGTCGCCGGAGTGAGCATCGGGCGGCTGGTGACCGCGGCCGAGGTGGCGGACGTGGTGGCCTTCCTGGCGTCTCCGCGCAGCGTCGCGATCAACGGGGACGCCATCGCGGTCGGCGGCGGCGTCCCCGGCCAGATTTACTACTGAACGATCTGGATCGAGTCTGGGGATTCCGTCGCCGGGCGGGGATACCCGAGGCGGCCCCTCGTCGCGACGATCACGAGCAGCGCGGCGGCGGCGAAGGCGGCGAAGAGCAGGTGTTCGGCGATTTTCGGGTCCGCGCTGGGGAACAGTTCGCTCCACGCGACGGACAGGTAGTTGTTGATCCCGGCGTGCAGCAGCAACGCGATCGGCAGGCTTTCGCCGCTGCGGTTGAACACCCACGTCATCACGAAGCTGATCGCGATGGCGGTCGCGACGAACTCCAGCACCGACCAGACCGTCACGTTCGGCCAATGTCCCCACTCGGTGAAGAACAACGGCAGATGCCAGACGCCCCACAACGGACCGAGGATCAGCGTGCCGCGCAACGGGCCGTACTTCGGCTGCAAGTGCGGCAGCGCGAAGTCACGCCAGCCCGGCTCTTCGGCGAGTCCGGTGGTGATCACCTGCAGCACGAAACCCAAGGCCCACACCAGGATCAGCGACCCGGCGGGAATTCGGAACGCCCCGGCGAACGGCAGGCTGGCCAGCGTCAGCACGACCGGCACGGCGAACAGCGCGAGCGCGTACCACCGCCAGTTCACCCGCCAGCGCAGCAACCGGCCGACCCACACGCGCAGCCCGAGCCGGCCTTCGGCGAGTGCGGTGACCAGGAACGCCGAGAAGATCGGGCCGAGGTAAGCGCCGGGGAGCATGCCCAGGATCTGCGTCGTGCCGAGTACGGGCGGGAATCCGAAGTGGACAATGCCGAGACCGTTGTCCGAGAGCACGTAAGGGATCCACGCGAGCCAGCTCAGTGCGATGGCGAGGGTGAAGAAGGTCGCGATCGGGCGGCGTGCGACGAAAGCGCGCAGCGCGGGGAAAGCAGTCATGGCATTCGTCCTTCTGGGTCCGTTGTGGACGGTCGGGCTCAGCGGCGGGAGCGGTAATTCGCGACGAGCGCGATGCCCGCGGCGAGCGTGACGACCCCGAACACGGTGCTCAGCACGAGGTTGACGCCGAGAGCCGAGGTGACCGCGTTGGCCGCGGCGCTCAGCACCAGCACGCCCCACAACAGCGGCCGGGCACCTTCCCGGGCAGGTGATTTCGTCATGCCGGGAACGCTACGAACCGGGTCTCGCCGCGACGATCCCGCGCGCGGGAGAATCGAGGTACAGCAGGCTGTACTTTCGCGCTCCGCGGCGGCGCCGGCGCGGATTTCTCGGCTAGGGTTCGGCGGGGGAGGAGGTGCGATGGCAACCGCAGGCGAACCCCGGCCGCGTCCGTGGACCGCGCGGGTCCGGACCGCCCTCGACGCGCTGGAACACCTCGTCGGCGGGATCGGCACCTCGGTGCTGGCGCTGCTGGTGCTGGTCGGCGCGGCCGCGGTCGGGCTGCTGTGCCTCGTCGGGGCCGGATTGCCGCTGGCGCGGCCGATGCTGCGCGTCGTGCACGCGGTCGCCGACCGGGAACGGATCCGGCTCACCGCGATCAAACCGGACGTCATCAGCCCCGGCCCCGGCCCCGAACGGCTCGGCGCGGCCCTGCGCGACCGGACGGTGCAACGCGAACTGCTGTGGGTCGCGGTGCACGGCCTGGCCGGTCTCCTGCTCGGCTTCGTCGCGCTGACGATGGTGCTCAACACCGCGCGGGACGGGCTTTTCCCGCTCTACTGGTACTTGCTGCCGGACGACGAGGCGTCGGCGTCACTCGGCTGGCCGGTGCACAGTTTCGCGGAAGCGCTCCCGGTTTCGCTGCTCGGCGTCGCGTGGGCGTTCCTTTCGGTCGCGCTGCTGCCCGCGATGGCACGGCTGCAGGCACTGCCCGGCCGACGGCTGCTGCCCGCGGGCTCGGACGCCGACGTCACGCTGCGGATCGCCCACCTGACCGCCACCCGGGCCGCCGCGCTCGACGCGCATTCCGCCGAACTGCGCCGCATCGAACGCGCCCTGCACGACGGCACGCAAAACCGCCTGGTCGCGGTGAACGTCCTGGTCGGCGCGGCCCGCCGGGCAGCCGCACGGGGTTCGGCGGACGTCGACGAGATCCTCGGCCGCGCACAGGACGCCACCGAGACGGCGCTCGGCGAACTGCGCGCGGTGGTGCGCAGCATCCTGCCGCCGGTGCTGGCCGACCGAAGCCTCGCCGACGCGTTGACCGCACTCGCCGCGGACTGCCCGGTGCCGTGCACCATCGACGCGGACCTGCCTGGCCGATATGCCGTTTCGGTGGAGGCGTCGGTGTATTTCGTGGTCGCCGAGGCGCTCACGAACGTCGCCAAACATAGCGGTGCCCAAAGCGTCGAAGTGGTTCTGCACCGGCACGATGACGTGCTACATCTCCGGATCACTGACGACGGCCGCGGCGGCGCGGCCGAAACCGGCGGCTCAGGATTGGGCGGAATGCGCCGCCGGATCGAGGCGCTGGACGGAACTTTCGAGCTGGCGAGCCCCGCCGGCGGACCGACCACTGTGACTGTGAGCCTGCCATGCGGATTGTGATCGCCGAGGACGACCCGTTGCTGCGCGAAGGACTCGCGCTCCTGTTGCGCGCGGAAGGCCTGGACGTCGTCGCGACGACCGACAACCCAGCGGATTTCCTTGCCGCAGTAGACGAACACGAGCCGGACACCGCGGTCGTGGACGTCCGGATGCCGCCGACGCACACCGATGAGGGCATCGTCGCGGCCGTCGAAGCCCGCCGCCGACGCCCAGGGCTGGCGGTGCTGGTGCTGTCGGCGTATGTCGAGCAAGCCTTCGCGACCGACCTGCTGGGCAGCGGCAGCGCGCGGCTCGGCTACCTGCTGAAAGAACGCGTCGGCCGGGTCACGGAGTTCATGGAGGCTTTGAACCGCGTGGCCGACGGCGGGACGGCGATCGATCCCGAGGTAGTAGCCCAGTTGTTGACCCGGACACGCGCGGATTCCGGACTGGAACGGCTCAGCCCCCGGGAACGGGATGTGCTGTCGTTAATGGCCGAGGGATTGGGAAATAGCGCGATCGCGGAACGCCTGGTGGTGACTGACGGCGCGGTGCACAAACATATTCGCAGCATTTTCGCGAAACTGGATCTGGCTCCGGATGACAGCGCGGATCGGCGGGTGACGGCGGTGCTGCGGTATTTGGAAGAAGCTCGACGCTGAATGGACCCGGTTTATCTTTTACGCGGTTCCTGGCGGGTTTGTTGAGATCTGCCGAGACGTGGCGCGGGGTTGGTCAAGACGGGCGGGAGTGCTGCCTGCCGGACGGGCTCGGATTGGCGCGGAGCGGGGTGCTGAGGCGGGATTCGGGGGTATGGGATTCACCCGGACGAGTGCAGTAAACCGGTGATACCCAACTGGCCTAGCCCGGTCCTCGGCACGCGAACCCGCACCGGTGCGGGTTTCGGCGGGCGGAGCGAGAATCCCGCGCCAAGGTGCGGCCGCCGCGTGGGCTGCTGAGGAGTCCTCCGCCCGCGATGGTTGGGCGGCGGACCGCTGAGGAGACCACCGTTGCTGTGGGGTGACTGGGTGGTTGGCTGCCGAGGAGTCCGCCGCCGACGGTGGTCGGGTGGCGGACCGCTGAGGAGTCCGCCGCTGCTGCGGGGGCACTGGGCGGTTGGCCGTCGAGAAGTCCGCCGCTGCATGGTGGCCGGGCGGTTGGCTGCCGAGGAGCCTGCCTCTGCACGGTGGCTGGACGGCTGGTAGTCGAGCAATTCGCCGCTGCTCCGCGATGGTCGCATGCCTGGCTGCCGCGGAACCCGTCGCTGTGCGGCGACTGGGTGGCTGGCGGTCGAGCGACTCGCCGCTGCTCGGCGGTGGTCGGGTGGCTGGGGGCCTGCCGCGGTGTGGTGGCTGGACGGCTGGCCGTCGAGCAACTCGGTGTTGCTCCGCGGTGGTCGGATGGCTGGCGGGGAGCCTGCCGCAGTGCGTTGACCGGGCGTCTGGCCGTCGAACAACTCACCGCGACTCCGCGGTGATCGCATGCCCGGCTGCCGAGGAACCCCATCACCGCACGGCGACTGGGCGGCCGGGCTCCCGAAACCCCGTCACCGCACGTCGACCAGGCGGTCGGCCGCCGAAGCACCCACCGCCGCTACCCGATTCCCGGACCGCCCTGCAACGGGGGCGGCTACTTGCCCGCCCCGGGTTTCGTCCCGTCGTCCGTCCCGCCCTTGCCGCCCGCCGGGACGTCCTCTTCGGACCAGTCGACCCCGGCCTCGGCGACCACGCCGTCGAAGATCGGGGTGGCCACGGCCTGTTCGGCGCTCACGGCGCGCTCACCACGTCGATGATCGCGTCCGCCGCGACCCAGTGCGGGTCCGCGTCTCTCGCCTGGCCGTCGACCTGGACCGGGACCCAGGTGACCGCGGTGGCGTCGTCGATGACCGGGGCTCCGGTGACCACCCCGCGCCGGCACAGCTGGCGCCTGCCGGTGCGCTGGCCGACCACGTAGGTGACCCGGTGGCCGGTGGACAGTTCCGGCCGGTGCTGTTCGCCGTCCATGTGTTCCTCCCTGCACGCCGCCCGCGCGGGCGGCGCTCGCTTCACCGACGCGACTTGCTCCCCGCGTGCCGATGACGCACTCCCGGCTCGTGATCTAGGTCACACCAAAGCAACTGTCGCCCGAAAGCGACTGGCCACATCGAGGCAACCCCGACCACCGACAGTCATCCCTCTATACCCAAAGTAACAGGTACAGCGCCGTATCCGATATGTGACCCGGCGATACACTCGCGCGGATGACGTCCTCAGGTACTCCGCCCGACGGGCGGGCCGCCCGGTGGGCAGGGCAGCGGGAACGCCGGCGCCGGGAATTCGTGGAAGCCGGGATGCGCGCGATCGCCCGATACGGGCCGGAGGTGTCCACCGAGCAGATCGCTGACGAGGCCGGCGTCGCTCGCACGCGCATTTACAAGCATTTCTCGGACACCGCTGATCTGCAGCGCGCTATCGCGTTGCGGGCGGCGGAAATGATCGGTGCGCAATTCGCCCCGCTGTGGGGAGTTTCCGGTACTCCGCGCGATATGGTGCACGCGACGATCGGCGCGCACATCGAATGGCTTTCCGAGCACCGCGCGCTTTACCAATACCTGATGCGGCAGTCGGTGACCGGCCCGCGTGACGTCGTCGCGGACGTGAAGACCGCGATCGCCCGGCAGCTGACCGTGCTGTTCGAGTACTACCTCGGGCTGTTCGGCGCGGACCAGAAGGTCGGCGAGACCATCGCGTACGGACTGGTCGGGCTGGTCGAATCGAGCACCGCGCACTGGCTCGACGTCCCGCGCGGCATCGGCCGCGAGGAACTGCGGGAGCTGCTCGCGCGCTGGGTCTGGTCGATCCTCGACGACACCCTGCGCACGGTCGGCGTAGTGCTCAACCCGGATTCGCCGTTGTCCGCGCTGGATTTCCGCACCCTCGACTGACGGCGAAGGGCCCCTCGCAACCAGGCGAGGGGCCCTTCAGCACAAAAAGAACTCAGGCCTTCCGGCCGACTCCGCCCGCGATGCACTCCTGAACCTGGTTCAGCGGCTGGTAACGCGGGCCGTCCGGCCACCAGTCCTCGCACAGCACCAGGCCGGGGTCGACCAGCTCGGTGCCGCCGAACATCCGCCCGATCTCTTCCCACGTGCGGAAGACGCCGCTGCCCATCGGGCTGTGCGTGAACTTGTCCTCCATCTTCCGCGCGATCTCGCTGTGCTCCGGCGTCTGCGGGTCGAGGAAGTGCGCGACCACGACGAACGAGCCGGACGGCAGCGCGTCGACGTAGGTCCGCATCATCTCCTCGTAGTCGTCGCCGAGGTAGTGGTGCAGGGTTCCGTTGTGCAGCAACGCGATCGGCTTGGTCCAGTCGAGGAACTCGCGCGCGGTCTCGTGCTGAAGGATCTGCTCGGGCTTGAAGATGTCGGCGTCGATGAACTTGGTGTTCTCGTTCTCTTCGAGCAGCGCGCGCCCGTGCGCGAGCACCACCGGGTCGTTGTCCACGTACAGCACGCGGGCTTCCGGGACGATCCGCTGCACGACCTGGTGGGTGTTCTCCGCCGTGGGCAGGCCGGAGCCGCAGTCGAGGTACTGGGCGACCTTGCCCTGGGTGGCGAGGAACCGGCAGGCGCGGATGAGGAAGTTGCGGTTGGCCCAGGCGAGGTCGTTGACCTCGGGTGCGACGGTCCGCACCTGGTCGAGCACCCTGCGGTCGATCTCGTAGTTGTTCGTGCCGTTCAGCGCGGCGTCGTACACCCGGGCGATGCTCGCTCGCGTGATGTCGACCCCGACCGGATGCGAACTGGGCGATTCGACGGCCTCGGTCATTTCTGGCGTCACCTCGGATGTGTCAGGCGTCTCTTAGGTCTACTCACCGTAGTCCTTCCGGGCTGTCAAGCGACCGCCAGGAGGAGGACAACCGGAGTGGGTGACAGATTCTTGATTCATTCCAGAAAATGGGGCAGACTCCGGGGCATGCCGACGACCGCGGACTTCGAGCAGCTGCTGCGCGGAGTGCAGTTGCGGATCACGCGCCCTCGGGTGGCCGTGCTCTCCGCCGTGCACGCCAACGCGCACGCGGACACCGAATCCGTCATCGGCATGGTGCGCGCGGATCTCGGCGAGGTTTCCCACCAGGCCGTCTACGACGTGCTGCGCGCGCTGACCGACGCGGGGCTGCTGCGGCGCATCCAGCCGCCCGGTTCGGTCGCGCGGTACGAGGCCCGGGTAGGGGACAACCACCACCACGTCGTGTGCCGTTCGTGCGGTGCCATCGAGGATGTCGACTGCGCGGTCGGCGAGGCTCCGTGCCTGACCGCCTCGCAGACGCACGGCTTCGTCATCGAAGAGGCGGAGGTCGTCTACTGGGGCCGCTGTCCCAGCTGTTCCGCCGCAGTGAGTTCCTGAGCAAGACCATGATTCCCGGAAGGATTTCAGTTGTCCGAATCGCTTGACTCCGTTGCCGACGACCAGAAGGCGGGGTGCCCGGTCACCGGCCGCATGGGCTACCCCTCCGAAGGCGCCGCGAACCGTGACTGGTGGCCGAACCAGCTCAACCTGAAGATCCTCCGGAAGCACGCCCCCGCGGCGGACCCGATGGGCGGGGACTTCGACTACGCCAAGGAATTCAAGAGCCTCGACCTCGACGCGCTGACCCGCGACGTCGACGCGCTGCTCACCACGCAGCAGGACTTCTGGCCCGCCGACTTCGGCAACTACGGCCCGCTGTTCATCCGGATGGCCTGGCACAGCGCAGGCACCTACCGGATCGACGACGGCCGCGGCGGGGCGGGCGGCGGCCAGCAGCGGTTCGCGCCGCTGAACAGCTGGCCGGACAACGTCGGCCTGGACAAGGCGCGCCGCCTGCTGTGGCCGGTCAAGAAGAAGTACGGCAAGAAGATCTCGTGGGCGGACCTGATGGTCTTCGCGGGCAACCGCGCGCTCGAGACCATGGGCTTCAAGACCTTCGGCTTCGCCGGCGGCCGCGCCGACGTGTGGGAGCCGGACGAGGACATCTACTGGGGCCCGGAGCGCACCTGGCTCGGCGACGAGCGCTACAAGGGCGACCGCGAGCTGGACAACCCGCTCGCCGCGGTCCAGATGGGCCTCATCTACGTGAACCCGGAAGGCCCGAACGGCAACCCGGACCCGATCGCCTCGGCGCGCGACATCCGCGAGACGTTCGCCCGGATGGCGATGAACGACGAGGAGACCGTCGCCCTCATCGCCGGCGGCCACACCTTCGGCAAGACGCACGGCGCGGGCGACGCGGACGCGAACGTCGGCCCGGTGCCGGAGGCCGCCCCGATCGAGCAGATGGGCCTCGGCTGGAAGAACAGCTTCGGCAGCGGCAAGGGCCGCGACCAGATCGGCAGCGGGCTGGAGGTCACCTGGACCCCCACCCCGACCAAGTGGAGCAACTGGTTCTTCCACAACCTGTTCACCTACGAATGGGAGCTGACCAAGAGCCCGGCCGGCGCGCACCAGTGGAAGCCGAAGAACAACGCGGCGCAGGGCACCGTGCCGGACCCGGAGACCGGTGAGCTGAACCGCGCGCCGAGCATGCTGACCTCGGACCTGGCGCTGCGCTTCGACCCGATCTACGAGCCCATTTCGCGCCGGTTCTACGAGAACCCGGACGAGTTCGCGGACGCCTTCGCCCGCGCCTGGTACAAGCTCACCCACCGCGACATGGGCCCGATCCAGCGCTACCTCGGCCCGCTGGTGCCGCAGGAAGAGCTGATCTGGCAGGACCCGGTCCCGGCCGTCGACCACGAGCTGGTCAGCGACGCGGACGTGGCGGACCTGAAGGCGAAGATCCTCGAGTCCGGCCTGTCGGTTTCGCAGCTGGTGTCCACCGCGTGGGCGTCGGCGTCGAGCTACCGGCACAGCGACAAGCGCGGCGGCGCGAACGGCGCCCGCATCCGCCTCGAGCCGCAGCGCGGCTGGGAGGTCAACGAGCCGGACGAGCTGGCCTCAGGTGCTGCGCACGCTCGAGGGCGTTCAGGAAGCGTTCAACAGCGCGCAGACCGGCGGCAAGAAGATCTCGCTCGCCGACCTGATCGTGCTGGCCGGCGCGGCGGGCGTGGAGAAGGCGGCGAAGGACGGCGGCGTCGACATCACCGTTCCGTTCACGCCGGGCCGCACCGACGCGACGCAGGAGCAGACCGACGCGGACTCGTTCGCGCCGCTCGAGCCGAAGGCCGACGGGTTCCGCAACTACCGCGGCAAGGCCAACCCGCTGCCGTCGGAGTACCTGCTGGTGGACAAGGCGAACCTGCTCAACCTGAGCGCGCCGGAGATGACCGTGCTGGTCGGCGGCCTGCGCGTGCTGGGCGCGAACTACCAGAACTCGCCGCACGGCGTGTTCACCGACCGGCCGGGCACGCTGACGAACGACTTCTTCGTCAACCTGCTCGACATGGGCACCGAGTGGAAGCCCGCCGACGGCGAGGGCCCGCACGCGGAGTCCTTCGAGGGCCGCGACCTCGCCACCGGCGAGGTCAAGTGGACCGGCACCCGCAACGACCTGGTGTTCGGCTCGAACTCCGAACTGCGCGCGGTCGCCGAGGTCTACGGCAGCGACGACGCCAAGGAGAAGTTCGTCCGCGACTTCGTCGCCGCGTGGCACAAGGTCATGAACAACGACCGGTACGACCTGGTCTGAGTTTCCTGATCCGCTGATCGTGAAGGGCTCCTTGCGGGAATTCCCGCAAGGAGCCCTTTGCCGTGGGCGGGCGGGTCAGCTCTGGACGAGCTTGCCCATCGCGTTGACCTCGTCGACGTCGCCGGTGTTGAAGAACGACCAGGGCACGGTCACGAAACCGCTTGCGCCCCAGCCGGATCCCCAGCTGTTCTCGATCTTCACGCCCTGCTCGTTGTAGGCGACGACGGTCACCTCGTGGCCGCCGACGACCGGGTCGCTGCCCGAGTCTCCGGGCAGGTACGAGTAGTCGCTCGCGGTCGAGGAGTCCAGGTTCATGAAGCTCTGGTGCACGGTGAAGCCGATCGCGACCGGCTCGCCCTGGGAAATGGCGTTCTCGATGTCAGACTTCGCCGCGGCGCCGCTGGTCGACAATTCGGTGTAGCCGGACAGTTTGTAGTGCGCCGCATTCGTCCGTTCGTTCTGGTCGGGTTGAGTGGTGTAGTCGAAATCGCCCTGCCAGTAGTCGGATTTGGTGTCGATGCCCTGTTTCTGTTCCATTGGCAGCGCGACGCTCGCCCAGGTGCCCTGGTCGTTTCCCTTGGCGATCTGGGAGTAGATGAACATCGGAGCCATCGGGCCGCCGGAGATGCCCTGCTCGTTCATCAGCACGCCGTAGCCGGTGTAGCCGGTCGCCCAGGTGACGCACGAGCCGACCTGGCCCTGGTCGCCGGGTTCGTTGGCGTACTGGGTGAGGTCGGCGCTGGACGGCGCCGCCGCGGTGGTGCGGGGATGCACGGGGAGCGCGGAATGCGCGTGGGCGCGCTTGCCGGCTTGCGCGGCTTTCAGCCCGGCGACGTTCAGCCCGAGGCCGTGCTTCAGCGGGGCCGGGTGGTGCTGCGCGGCGGTCGCGGGCGTCGCGCCCATCGTCGCGGCCAGTCCGGCCGCGGCGAGCAGGGAAACGAGCGCGGACGTTTTTCTGATCTGCATCCTGGTACTCCTTTGGGCACGCAGAAAAGAACCCGGAAAGGGCGGGGGAGGGTGAAGCGGAACACTGCAAAGGTAGATGGACGGAAATTTTCCGGGAACCTACGAAAGGAGGGACCGTATCAACTGTGGTTTTAGAGTGAATCGATCAAACGGACATCGCGCCCGTTGTCGCCGCTATTCCGGCGTAACGGTCCATTATGGACGCTGGTTCACTCCGGCAGCGGGGTGGTGCGCGCGCCGTTGAGAAGGACGTCGATCGCCCATCGGGACCGGGAGTTTCCGGTGCCGGAGAACAGATTTCGCCCCGCCGCGGCGATGTTCGGATGCGTTTCCGCGGAGAGTCCGCGGAGGATTTCGGCGAGCGCGTCGTGCTGCCGTTCCGCTTCCGGGCGCGCGTTGCGGGTGCTGTGCTCGACCGCGCTGGCGGTGGCGACGAGCAGCAACAGGTCGACCGACCAGGCGGCTGGGCCGGACGGCACCCCGGCTTCGGCGAGCAGGCCGAGCACGGTGTCGACGATGGCGAGGTAATTCGGCCCGTTCAACGAGGTCACGAGCGCGACGCGGGCGAGGCCGGGGTGGGTGTACAGGATGTCGCGGTAAGTGGACATGACTGTCCACAAGCGACTCCGCCAGTCGCCCTCGGTGGCTGTGATGGGCACCGCGGTGAGAAGTTCGTCGAGCACGGCGGCGTGGAGTTCGTCGGTGTCGCGGACATAGACGTAAAGCGAGGCCGGCCCGGTGTCCAGCTCCTTCGCGAGCCGCCGCATGGTGACGCGCTCGGCCCCTTCGCGGCGCAGAACGTCAAGCGCGGCCGCGACAATGCCTTCGCGACTCAGCGCGGGCTTGGCGGGCCGTTCCCGGCGGTTGTAGGCGCTCGCGGTCATCCGCCCATGGTAGGCGGAGGGGCTCGGATGGGTCTGGACCTTGGCGGGACTGGGGGTTACTCGGCGAGCACGCTGTCGAGGGTGGGCTGGACGTCGGTTCGCAGGATCGCGCCGAGATAGACCGCCGCGACCCGTTGCTGCTTGTCGACGATCAGCGAGACCGGCACCGCGGACAGCGGGATCCCGCGCAGCTGCAGGGCGACCCGGCCGGACGGGTCGAAGATCGACTCGTAGCCGAGCCCGAGGTCCCGGACGAAGTCGGCGGCGTACTTCGGGTTGTCGCGGACGTTGATGCCGAGCACTCGGATCCCGCGCTCCCGGCCGGAGTCCGCGATGGTCTTCAAGGTGCCCGATTCGGCGCGGCACGGCCCGCACCAGGCTCCCCAGAGGTTGAGCAGGACGACCTTGCCGGAGTAATCGGCCAGCGAGAGGTCCTTGCCGGGCTCGCGGAGGCTCTGGCCCTTGAGGTTCGCGACCTTTTTGCGCTGCGCCACGGGGTAGTGGATGGTCGTCTGGCCGCCTGGCGAGACGAACTCGAAGGTGTCCGGGTCCTTCCCGCTCGTGCACGAAGCGAGGGGCAGCAGTGCCAGCAGGAGGAAGAGCCGAACGAAGCGCACGCGGCATGTTATCGCTGATACACCCGGCGGCCGCCGACCTGGTTTTCTAGGCTGGACCTCGTGTGGGAAACAGCGCGGGACCGGTTGCGGGGCAGGCTGGCCGACGGCTTGGCCCGGTCCGGGCTCACGTTGCCCTGGTGGATTCCGCTGGGGACGACCGCCTTCACGGTGGTCGGGCTGATCGTCGCGGTGGGGCAGCGGGTCGGGCCCGCGCTTCCGGTGGCGATCGCGGGGTTTCTGCTGGCCACGGCGTCGACGCTGCTGTGGGTCTTCACCGGGCGGCTGGCGCCGTCGTGGCTGAAGGCGGTCGGGATGCTCGCCGGGATCGGGCTGCTGCTGGCCTATCCGGTGGTGCCGGACTTCGCGCCGATGCCGCTGGTCGTGCTCACCGGCGAACTGGGGTCGATCGCGTCGGCGCGGGTCGCGTTCGCGGCGACGGGCGGGGCGGTCGCGGTGCTCGGGGCGGCGGCGCTGACCGTGGGGCTGGTCGGGTCTCCGGTGTACATGCTCGCCGTGGTGGTCGGGATGGCCGCCGGGTTCATGCTGCGCTGGTACGTGCGCGCGCTGGACGCCGAGCGCGGCAAGCAGGAGGCCGTGCGCGAGCAGGCGATGCTCGGCGAGCGGCAGCGGATCGCGCGCGAGGTGCACGACGTCGTGGCGCATTCGCTGAGCATTACGTTGCTGCACGTCACGGGCGCGCGGCACGGGTTGCGCACGGATCGCGACATCGACGAGGCCGTCGCCGCGCTCACCGAGGCGGAGCGGATCGGACGGGCGGCGATGGCCGATATCCGGCGCACGGTTGGATTGCTCGCGCAGGAGTCGGCGGGGACGCGGCCGCTGCCCGGTGCGGTCGACATCGCGGACCTGGTGGCCGAAACGTGCGCGGCCGGGCTGGTCGCGGATTACGAACTGGAGGGCGACGTGACCGCGGTCGACAATACGGTGGGACTGGGGCTCTACCGGATCGTCCAGGAATCGCTGGCGAACGTGGTCAAGCACGCCCCGGCCGAGAAAGCCTTGGTAAGACTGGAGATCGGCTCCGCTGAGGCCAGCTTGACCGTCCGCAATGGACACAACGGCGCGGCGCGGAAGCCGGGCGGCTCCGGGTTGGCGGGCATGGCGGCGCGCGCGAATCAGCTCGGCGCGCGGTTGAGTGCCGGGCCCGAGGGCGGCGAGTGGGTCGTCGACGTGACGGTGCCGCTGGCGCGCGAGGTCGCGTCGTGACCGCTGCCTCCGGGGAAATGCGGGTACTGCTCGTCGACGATCAGGAACTGGTGCGGTCGGGGCTGCGGTTGATCCTGCGCCGCCGCGACGGGTTCGTGGTGGCGGGGGAGTGCTCCGACGGCGACGAGGTCCCGGCCGCGCTCGAAGCGGCCGGCGGGGTCGACGTCGTGGTGATGGACCTGCGGATGAAGCGCGTCGACGGCATCGAGGCGACGCGGCGGCTGCGGGCCTCCGGCGCGCGCCCGCCGGTGCTCGCGCTGACCACGTTCGACGACGACGAACTGCTCGCCGGGGTGCTGCGCGCGGGCGCGGTCGGGTATGTGCTGAAGGATTCCCCGGCGGAGGACCTGATCCGCGCGGTGCGAGCGGTCGCGATGGGCGAGGCGTGGCTCGATCCGGCGGTCACCGGTCGCGTGCTCACGACGTATCGCGAGGCGGCCGCGGACCGGCCGGTGGTGCCGTCCGGGCTGTTGACGCCGCGCGAACTGGACGTGCTCACCGCGGTGGCGCGGGGGCTGACGGACGCGGAAATCGCCGGGACGCTGGCGGTTTCGGCGAGCACGGTCGAGGCGCATTTCGAGCGGGTGTGCGCGAAACTCCGGCTCCGCGACCGCGCGGCGGCCATCGTGTACGCCTTCGACCACGGCCTGGTCACCCCGGGCGCGGCACCGGCTCCGGCGGGCCCGGACTCGTTGCGGTTCAGCGTGCTCGGCCCGCTGCAAGCGTGGCGGGGACCGAACCTGCTGGACCTGGGCCCGGTCCGGCAGCAGGCGCTGCTCGCGGCGCTGGTGCTGCGGCAGGGCGAGACGGTCAGCCCCGGGGAACTGCTCGACGGCGTGTGGGGCCTGGAACCGCCGGGCACCGGCGGCCGGGTGGTGCCGGTGTACGTACATCGGCTGCGGAAATGCCTGCGCGGGGCGGGAGAGCGTACGGAAGACTCGGTAATCGGCAGCGATCGCGGCGGATATCGCTTCGCGGGGGAACGAGTACGACTGGACGTCACCGAACTGCACGACCGGATCTCCGAAGCCGCGACCGCCACGCACAGCGGCGATCCGGCGGCCGCGGTCGATGCTTATGCCGGTGCGCTGGCCCTGTTCCACGGCGAGCCGCTGGCCGGTTTGCCCGGCCCGTTCGTCGAGGGGGAACGCCTGCGCCTGACCGAGCGGCGGCTGACGCTGGTGCAGGAAAAGGCCGTGCTGCAACTGAAACTGGGCCGGACGGACGACGTGGTGCACGAGCTGTCGGCGCTGCTGGCGGTGCATCCGCACCGGGAACCGCTGGCGGTGCTGCTGATGCGAGCCCTGCACGGCGGCGGCCGCCGGGCGGACGCGCTGGCGGTGCACCGGCGGACGCGGGAGCGGCTGCGGATGGACCTGGACGTCGAACCGGGGGCGGAGCTGGACCGGGAACTGCGGGTGGTGCTCAGCTCGGATCGGGGTCCCTCGTGAGTGAACACGGGACCCTGGCGGAAACGCCGCGCGGCCCGGAACGGGGAGGTTCTCGTACCGAGCCGCGCGGCGGGATCAGCTCTGCTGGGCGGTGCTGACCGGAGTGCGCGGGCGGTGCTGGCCCGGGTACTGCGAATCCGACGGGTACTGAGAATCCGAAGAGTCCGAGGAGCCCGGGTACTGCGAATCCGCCGACGACGGGTAACGCGACGAGGGCTGCGAAGAGTCCGGGTACTGCGAGTCCGACGAACTGGAGTACTGCGACCCCGAAGACGACGGATACCGTGAACTCGCCGACGAATCCGAAGAGCCGGACTCCCCGTCAGAGCTGCTCTTCGAAGCCTCGCTGAGCTTCGACATCAGCTGTGTAGCCGCCTCAAGCCCCTGCGTCACCGAGGTGATCAGCTGCAGCAGATTGTCCGAGTCCGACAGCAAAACCCCGAGCTTCTGCGCGATCTGCCCGCCGTACTGGGTAGCGATCGCCACCGCCTGCGGGATCGCCGCCGCGATGCTCGCGCCGAATGTCGCTTGCGCGGCGGCGAAGGCCTGGGTCATCAGCTGGATGATCTGGCCGACAGCCTCCGAAATGAGCCCGCCGACTTCCTGCTGCGCCTTCGCGACCACCTTCCCCGCCCCGGTGGCCGCCTTCGCCATCGCGATTCCGGCCTGGCCGACCGCTTCGACGCAGTCCGCGTGCTGGGAGCTGTTGTCGCGGTAGCTGGACGCCGAGGAACCGCTCCAGCCCGACGTTTCCGGGCCCGCGGACTGCCGGTAGTCGTCCGCGACCGACGACACCTGCTGGCCGCCGCCTTCCATGCCCTGCGAGTGCGACGACACCGCATCCGGGTTGCCCTGCAACTGTTTCAGCGGCTCCTCCAGGAACCGCACCAGCTCGGTGATCATGCCGAACCCGGCCGAGGTCAGCGCGGCGAGCGGGTCTTGTGTCGCGCCGAGCAGGTCGAGTGCGGTGCTGGCGCCGCCGAGGCCGGCGGACACCCAGTCGTGGTTCTCGACCGCCTGGGTGGTGGTCTTCAGGTCTGCCAAAATCTGGCCGGAATCGGTCATGGCAGGTCCTTTCCGGGCAGCGACGCGGCGTTGCCCTGGTCGCGGCGTTCGTAGCTTTCCGCGGCCTGGGTCAGGTTCGCGCTCACTTTGTCCACAGTGGACGAAGCGTGCGAGACCGCGTCGGTCGTCTTGCCGACCGCCGACTGCAGGCCCGCGGTGAGGAACTGCACGAAGACGCCGAGTGCCTGGTCGCCGAGTCCGGACGGGGCGCTGCGGGCCACGTTGCCGAGCCGGTCGGCCAGGTCGCCGACGGTGGCCGCGTGCCGGCGCAGCTGCGCGGGGTCGACCTCGAAGCCGGCGGTCACGAGATGATCCCCGGGTGCGCGAAGTAGTCGTCCTCCTGGCGCGGGGCGGCGGGGGCCGCCTCGACCGGGAGGTTGTCGCGGACCAGCTGGAGCGCGGGGCCGTCGCCGACGTAGTCGGTCATGATGTCCACGACCTGCGCGCCCGCTTGGCGGTGCGCGTCGTGCACCGTCGCGAGGATGAGCCGGGCGAGCGCGTCGGCTTCGAGGGCGCGGGCGGCGGGGCTCAGCCGCAGGTCGGTCAGCGCGCCGCTCGGGCCCACCTCGACCTCGACCTCGCCGCGCGGGGACGCGGCCCGTCCGCCGACGCGGCTGAGGCTCGCGCTCGCGGCCTCGGCGTTCGCCTGCATCCGGGACAGGTTTTTCTGGTAGTCGGCGAGCCAGGCCGCCGAGTCTTGGATCGGCACGGAAGATCCTCCGGTCGTTTTCGGTGCGGTCATCACGGCCGCCGCGCGACGGTGGCCAGTTCGCCGAGGGCGAAGCGCACGTCGGCCGGGCGCAGCGAGTTCACGCTCAGCCAGCCGTCGCGCGCGGGGTTGACCCGGACGCGGCCGCGCGGCCCGTCCAGCCAGGACAGTTCGCGGCCTTCCCTGGTGCGCCCGTCGCGGGTCGCGCCGAGCTGGCCGCGGCCGGTCAGCGGGACGACCAGGCCGACGAGGCTGTCGAGCGCCGCCGGGTCGCCGCCGCTGTCGCGGACCAGGTCGCGCAGGCGGTGCGCGCGGGAGACGTCGTCCTCGTCGTCGGTGAGCGCCATCGCCTCCTTGACCGCGTGCGCGGGCAGCGTGACCGGCAACGTGCGGGCCGCCTCCACCTTGGGGACTTCCGCGAACAGGGCGTCCACCAGCGCGGTCTCGTCGACCCGGCGCACCGACAGCGTGTCGGCCTCGAGCCGCTGACGGCAGATCAGCGCCGACGACCGGTAGACGAGTGCGGTGACGGCGGTCGCCCCCTCGGCGTCCGCCACCACCAGATCGACGACGCCGCGGCGTTCGCGCAGTGCGGTCACCGCTTCCGCGGCGAGGCCGTCCGGTCCGGATTCGTCGGCGAGCCCGCGGGCTTGCAGCGCCTGCCCGGCGGTGGCGAACAGGATCTCGCGTTCGCCCTCGATCCGGCCGTAGGACGGCACCTGCAAGGGAAACGGCCAGCTCGCCCCGGCGTGCACGGCCAGCAGGTCGGCCTCCACGAGTCCGATGTGGACGGTCTCGTCGCCGGTGCGCGGCACTACCGCGGTCATTCGGCTTGCCGTTCGAGCCGCTGGAACGCTTCCCGCACGCCGGATTCGTGTTCCTGGTAGCGCCGGATGCCTGCTTGCAGCGCCTCGTGGAACCCGGTCAGCTCGGTGTCCGCGGCGCCCAGTTCGCCGGTGAGCCCGGCGTGCCCGGCGGCCTCGCGCAGCCGCTGCGCCAGGTGCAGCGCGGGCGGCGCGGTGCCGAGCTGCGGGAGCCGGTCGGCGAGCCGTCCCGCCGAACCGACGAGTTCCCCGGTCTGCTCGCCGAGTCTGCCGAGCGCCGCGACCTGCCGGTCCAGCGCGTGCGGGGCGACCTCGTGGCCGGTCATCGGAAGCTCCTGTCGGTCTTGTCGCTCACAGCCCGATCACCGGGCTGATGGTCTTGTCTTCGGGGTGCAGGAGCGGCTGGTCGAGCACCGGCATCTTGTTCTTGTGCTCCTCTTCCTCCTCCTGCGAGGCTCCCGCGCCGCGGCCGGGCATCATGCCGTTGCCGTTGGCCGCGCGGGCGGCGGCCATCTCCGCCATCGCGGCGTTGCGGGCGAGCATCGCGCTCTCCATGCCGAGCGCGGAGCGGAATCCGGCGGACAGGCCCGATTCGACCGGGGCCGCGGTGGTCAGCGCGCCCCACGGCATGCCGCCGCCCACGCCGGACCCGGCCCCGCCGAGCGGACCGGCGTAGCTCGACGCGCTGGTCGACTCGTCCGCGCCATAGGAATCCGCGGTCGTCGCCCCGGCCGGCGGCGGATTGATGGCGCGCGAACTCTTGTGCAGGCTGGCCTCGTAGCGCTGCATCACGTGCACCGCCTCGGCCTTCTGTTCGGCCGCCGCGACGTTCGCGACGAACAGGCTGGCCCCGCCGCCCGCGACGGCTCCGATCGCCGCGCCCATCAGCGCACCCGGGCCGGCCCCGATGCCGCCCGCGCCTGCCCCGAGGATCCCGCCGATGACCGCGCCCGCACCCGCTCCTGCCGCCGCGGCGGCGACTGCGCCCCCAGTCGGGTCGCCCGGCGGCTTCGGCATGGTGTTGCGCGCGACGGCGAGCGAATCGCCGGCTTCCTGGGCGGCGCCGCCGACGGTCCCGGCGCGGTCGCCGATCCCGGACGCGCGGTCGCCGAGCGAGCTGAGCCGTCCGGACGCGCGTTCGGCCGCCTCCCCGCTCCAGTTCTCGTGCAGCGTCCCCTTCTGCGATTTGAGCGAGTCGGCGTGCGACTGCATCGCCGAGCCGTGCCGCTGCCATTCCGCCGCGACCGTGCTGACGTCGCCGACGTCGGCCTTCTCCCACAGCATCTGGTACAGCTGCTGGTGCGTGTAGGCGTTCCAGTTGGTGCTGCCGGGCGGCACCGGCGCGCCGAAGTAGCCCTCCCACACGTTGCGCAGCGCGGACACCACCGGGCGGGCCAGGTCGCCGACCGGCCCCGCCTTGTCGAGTCCCGCGAGCGCCGAGTCCGCCAGGTTCTCCACCCCGGCCGACGCGGCGTCGACCACTGATCCGGATTCGCCGGTCATACCCCCACCTTCGCCTCTGCCCGGCCAGCTGTCGCCGGGCACTCGCGCACGGTAAAGGGCGGCGATGAAATCACGATGAAAGCTGTGATCACCGGGGCGGGACGAGGTCCCCGCTCTCGATCCGGGCCGCGGTGGCGGCGAGCCACGCGGCGTCGTGCCGGAGCCGCGAAACCAGGAAATGCGCCTCGATCATCTGCATTTCCGGCAAATCGGCGCTTTCGAGCGTCACGGACAGCTCGTGCTGCTGGTCCCGGACGCGGTCCGCGCGGTCCCGCAGCAGGGTCACCGCGCGCGCCGGCGGGAGCGCGCCGAGGTAGGCCAGCGCGATCAGGAACCGGGAGTCGAGGTTCGGGTCGGCCTCGCGCAACTGCCGTTCGATCCGTGCGCGGAAATCGGCGAGGCCGGCGTCGGTCAGCCGGACCGGCTGGGGGTCGCCGTCGCCGCCCGGTTCGACGAGCCCGTGCCGGGTCAGCGTGCTGACCAGCGTGTACACGGTCGACGTCTTCGGATTCAGGAACGGATAGCGCGTGCGGAGTTCGCGCAGCAGCGCGTACTGGTGGCGCGGGGTTTCCACGAGCAGGCCGAGCATCGGCAGCACGAGCGGGTTGTCGAGGGCGTTCGTCGGCACCGGACCAGGGTAGCGCACGTTAGTCGTATACGAGTACATTGCTCGTATACGACTACTGGAGAGGGATGGTCATGATCACCTTCGGCGTGTGGCCCGGCGTGGTGAGCGCGGATCTGGTGCGGCTGGAAACGTTCGTCGACGCGCCGCCGGAAGACGTCGAGCGGACCGCGGAAGCGTTGCGGGACCTCGCGAAGGGCACGGAACGGTTCTATGTGCGCTGCTATCGCCATTACCGGGGCACGCACGAGCCGACGCCGCCGGATCCCGTGCCGTACCTCGGCGACGGACGGGTGGTGGATTACGTGCTCGGCTACAGCAGTCCGGAGGTCGATCCGGGCGGGTTCGCCGACGCGGTGCGCGCCGCGGTCCGGGAGGTCGCCGAACTGGGCGGCGGGAAGCTGCAGGTCTGCGAGGAGGTGAACGTGGCCGCGCCGCTGGACGGCGGCAGTCCTGGTTGTTACGACGCGTTGGGCGCGGGGCTCGCGGCGGCGCTCGACGAGCGGACGCGACTGGGGGCCGACGTGGCGATCGGGTTCAACGCCGCGGTCGCATTGCCGGGCGATCCGTTCTGGGACGCGGTGCGTTCGGCGGTAGACCCGGAAGTATTGACTAGGGTGGATTTCCTTGGCTTGGATTTCTTTCCCGACGTTTTCCGGCCAGTGTCTGCGGACGCGTTGCCCAGCGCGGTGACGTATGTCGTGCAGTCGTTTCGGGAGTCCGCGTCGGCAATCGGCATTCCCGGCTCGGTGCCGATGCACATCACCGAAACCGGATGGCCAACCGGACCGGAGAATTCGGAGGAACAGCAGGCTCGGGTGATGGAATCCGTCGCGCGCACCGTTTTCGGGCTGCCTGAAGCGGGGGTGGACACGTATGAGATTTTCGGGCTGCGGGACGGGTTGTCGAGCGGTCCCCGGGAGAACCGGTTCGGTCTGCTGCGCGACGATTATTCCGCCAAACCCGCTTATGCGATGGTCCAGCGGCTGATCGCCGAACATTCCGCCTGACCGCGAAACCTGGACATTCCGCCGCGTGCCGGACTCTTTACTTCCATCTGGCCCCTGGCCACCGGGAAGGCGAGGGCCGATTCTGGAGCGGTCAGAGATCACCAGTTCGCTCAGGGAGATACCGTGCGCAGAAAGAAGTTTGTCGCAGGCATGCTCGGCGCTTGCGCACTGGTCGTTGGCGTGGCGCCAGCGGCTGTCAGCCAAACCGGCCAGCAGCTGCCCGACACCGCCCGGCAACCCGCCGGCTCGGCGGCCCGCGACGGCGACTCCGCATCCACCACCTTGAAGGACGCCAAGGGCAACGAGGTCGGTTCCGCGTGGTTCACCGCGGACCGCCGTTCGCACAAGGTCTGGGTCGAGGTGTACCTCACCAGCCAGTTCACGCCCGGGTTCCACGGCATGCACGTCCACGAAAAAGGCAATTGCACGGTCGGCGACCCGAAAAACCCGTTCACCGCGGCCGGCGCCCACCTGATGCCGATGGACCACCACACCGGACTGCCGATCGGCCAGCTGACGCCGGTGCTCGTGCAGTCCAACGGCCGCGGGTACACGAAGTTCGTGCTGGACACCTTCACCCTCGACCAGCTTTTCGGCCCGGACGGGACCTCGTTGATCGTGCACTCGAAGTCCGACAATTTCGCCAATATCCCGGCCGATCGCTACAGCGTCCGCGGCAAGCCGGACGCTCCGGTGCCGGACGAGAAGACGCTGGCGACCGGCGACGCGGGCACCCGGTTCGCCTGCGGCGTGATCACCCGCGACCAGAACTGACCGTTGTCCTTTGTGGACTGTCCGGGAAGGACTCCTTGAGGGAATCTGATTCCCCCAGGGAGTCCTTCACGGACCGGTAGCCGGGGTGCGGTGCAGGCGGCTACTACGATTGCCGCATGTCGAGTACTCAGCCGGACACGCTCTCGCGGCCCGCGCGGTTCTTCGGGTTCGCGTCCCCGGCGAGCCTGCGCTGGACCGGCTTCGGCGGGGCTCTGCTGCTGGCCGTCGCCGTGTACGCCGGGGCCGCCGGGATGTCCGGGGTGCTGCCGTTCGCGGGCGGGATCGCCGGGGTCGGGCTGGTGGTGCTCGCGTGGGTGCTGCTCGGCGGACGCGTACTCGCCGCGGACACCCCGGACGCGGGCTGGCTGAAGTGGACGCTCGCGTTGTGGTGCGGGCCGCTGCTCGTCGTGCCGCCGCTGTTCAGCGGGGACGTGTTCAGCTATCTCGCGCAGGGTGCGGTGGCCGCGCACGGGTTCGACCTCAACGCCGTCGGCCCGCAGCAGGCGCTGGGTCCGGCGTCGGACATCGTCGGCCGGGTCAGCGTTTACTGGCGCGAGACGCCGTCGCCGTACGGGCCGTTGTTCGGGGTGGTGCAGCGGGTCATCGCGCAGGTGTCCGGCGGGAATCCGATCGCCGGCGTCGCGCTGCACCGGCTGGTCGAGGTGGCCGGGCTCGTGCTGATCGCGTGGGCGGTGCCGCGGCTGGCGGCCAAGGCGGGGGCGTCGCCGCGAGTCGCGTTGTGGCTGGGCGTGCTGAACCCGCTGGTGCTGTGGCACGTCGTCGCCGGAATGCACAACGATTCCCTGATGCTCGGCCTGATGGTCGCGGGCACGGCGGTCGCGCTGGACGCGATCGGCGACCGGATCCGCTGGTGGCCGCTCGCCGGCGGGGTGCTGCTGATCGCGCTCGGCGCGGAGGTGAAAGTGCCGGCGCTGGTCGCGCTGGCCGCAGTCGGGACGGCGATCGCCCGGCGGCGCGGGCGGATCGGCGAATTCCTGCTCGCCGGCGCGGCGATGGTGGTGGTCTTCGTAGCGGTGTCCGCGGCGGTCTCGCTGGCGTCGGGGATCGGGTTCAGCTGGATCTCCGCGTTGACCACCTCGGGGGAGGTCAACAGCTGGATGGCGCCCACGAACTGGTTCGGCTTCCTCGTCGGCGGCGTCGGTTCGCTGTTCGGCGCGCACATCACGCAGACGATGATCGGCGTCGGCAAGATCATCGGTTACGTGCTCACCGCGGCCGGGATCGTCGTGGTGCTGCAGCGCCAGTGGACCGGCCGGATCGACGCGGTCCGTTCGCTCGGGCTGATGCTGAGCGTGGTGGTGATTTTCGGGCCCGTCGTGCAGCCGTGGTACCTGCTGTGGGCGGCGGTTCCGCTGGCCGCGTCGTTGCCTGCCGGACGCGTGCGCTCGGTGGTGATCACGCTCGTCACGGTGTTTTCCGTCGTGCTGCCGCCGGTGGGTGGCAACTTCAGCGGGCGTGTCGGGTTGCTGGTGCTCGGGTACGTGATCGGGCTGGCGGTCGTGGTGGCGGCGTACTTCGCGCTGCGGAAAGCGTCCACAGTGGACTAATGCTGGCTCAGCCAGACCTGCTCGGCGGCTCGGGCGGAGGCGATCGCGTCCTCGACCACCAGCGGGTTCGCCGGGTCGAGAGTGGTGTGCGATTCGGTGGTGTAGAAGCGGACTTCGTGCCCGTCCGGATCGTGCAGGCCGGGCAGGATCCAGCCGACGGTCGCGAAATGGACGCCCGCGTGCTGTTCGCCGCGGCGCGTGAGGTCGTCGGCGAGGGCGGTGAGGCCCTCGCGGTCGGGGACGCCGATGGAGAAGTAGTCGAACCCGGCCGCCGCGCGGGCCAGCTCCGGGTTGAGCACGAGGCCGAGATCCGGCCCGCCGCGCGGATGCGTCATGGTGACGCCGGTCCGGCGGCCGTGCTGCCGGAATTCGAGCGCGATCGCGTAGCCGAGCCGGTCGGCGTACCAGGCGGACGACCGCTCCAGATCGGTCACCGGCAGCTTCAGGTGATGCACTCCGTCGAGGGTGGGAATCATCGGTGACCTCCACTGGTGCAGTAAGACTGCAATGCAGTTATGATGCATCTGATGAAAGACCAGGTCAAGCCTGATGCGCGAGCCGAGTTCGGGGCCGCCCGGATCGCGCGGACCGAGGCGCTCGTGGTCGCTGCGGCGCGGGAGCTGTTCCTGGAGCACGGCTACGCGGCCACCGCGCTTACGCAGGTCGCGCGGCGGGCCGGGGTCGCGCCGAGGACCGTGTACGTCCGCTTCGGCACCAAGGCCGCGCTGTTCCGGCGGGTCATCGACGAAGCGCTCGTGGGCGACGCGGAGCCGGTCGACGTCGCGCACCGGTCTCGGGCGCAGGACGCGATGACTGGCCGGACCTTGCCGGAACGGTTGAACGCGCTGGTCGACGTCACAGCAGGAATCGCGGACCGGGCCGGAGCCTTGCTTGAGGTGGCGGCGCAAGCCGAGGGTGCGGAGCCGGAGATCGCCGAGGCTGCCCAGTCCGGGCGGCGGGAGACGGCGCGGCTGTGCCAGGAATTCTGGTCCCGTGCGGTCACGGACGGGCTGCTGGAGTCCACTGTGGACATTGAGCGGCTCGCGGTCACCACGGACGTCTTGCTGTGCGCTGACACGATGGTGCACCTGCGCCGGGCCAACGGCTGGTCCGCCGCGGAATACGGGCCTTGGCTGCGGGAAGCACTGCGAACGTTGTTGCCCCGCCCGCAGCTGTCAGGTTAAGTTGCGAAGAGCAGGGGGAGAGAACGTTCATGGACATCGATGTGCTCGTGTTCGACGTACTGGGCACGCTCGTCGACGAACCGGCCGGAATCCGCGCTGCGATCCGGAAAATCGCGCCTTCTGCTCGCCGAACCGGAGGTCGAGCAGGCGCTTTCGGTGTGGCAGAAGCACGTCGAGCGGGAGCAGGCGCGCATTGTCGCCGGGGAACGGCCGTTCGTCGCGAGTGACGTCATCGACCGGGAAGCCGCGCAGGCAGTCGGTATCGGAGACGCGGCCGAACTGGCACTCGCGGCCCGGCACCTGCCGCCGTGGCCGGATACCGTCGCCGGGCTCGCTCGTCTCGCGGAACGCTTCCCGCTCGTCGGGCTGTCCAATGCGAGCCGGACAGCGTTGCTCGACCTGTGTGCACACGCGGGGCTGCGCTGGCACACCGCACTGTCCGCTGAGGACGTTCGCACCTACAAGCCAGCTCCGGACGTCTACCGCCTCGCCATCGACGTCGCGGGCCGCGCGCCGGAGCGGCTGCTGATGGTCGCCGCGCACGCTTGGGATCTGCGTGGGGCGCAGGCGGCCGGGATGCGGACCGCGTACGTCGGCCGTCCGGTCGGCGACCCGCCCGGTCCCGCCGACCGCTTCGACCTGCAGGCCGACGGGCTCGCGGACCTCGCCGACCAGCTCGAGCGCGCGTCTCGTCGCGGCTGAGCGCCGGACCCGGCATGATTCCGGCGTGACTGCGCCCCGGGTGACCGATCTCAGCGACTTCGAACGCCGTGTCGTCGAGGCGGCCCGGGAAGGCGAGCTGCTCGGCGCCGAACAGATCGAGGTCGCCGACCTGGCCGAAACCGAGAACCCGGACCATCTCCTGCGCGCGGAGGTGCTGCGGGACCTGCTGCTCGGCAGGCACGGCGACCTCGACCCGCGCGGGATCCTCCTGGCCCGCGTCCGCATCACCGGCGAGCTGAACCTCGACGGCGCCACCGCGACGGCGGGGATGATGCTGCTCAACTGCGTCTTCGACGAGTCCGTCCTCGCGCGCCAGGCGACGCTGCCGCATCTGTACCTGATCGGCGGCCTGGTGCCCAGCCTGCAGGCCTCGCGCGTGCGGATCGAGGGCGACCTGCACCTGTCCGACGGCGTGCGGATCACCGGCGGCACGCCGGACGGCGCGATCCGGCTGATCGGCGCGCGCATCGGCGGGAGCCTGCTGTGCCGGGAAGCCGAGATCACGAATCCGGACGGGCTCGCGCTGGAGGCGAGTTCGGCGGACCTGGGCAGCGGCCTGTACCTGCACCGCGGAACGCGGATCAGCGGTTCGTCGATCGACGGCGCGCTCCACCTCAACGGAGCGCGCATCGGCGGTCCGCTGGAATGCCAGAGCGTCAGGATCGCCAACGACCGCGGACCGGCGATCGAGGCGGACACCCTGACGGTCGGCCGCAGCATGCTGATCCGGGACACGGAACTGACCGGCACCGGGGAGATCGGCGCGGTGCGCTTGCAGGGCGCGCAGATCGGCGGGCAGCTCGAGTTCTCCTCGACCACCCGCATCACCTCGCCGGACAACCGGCTGCTGAGCCTTTCCGACGCGAAGGCCACCACGGTGTTCATGCCGGACGACCTCGTGTGCCCGGACGGCCGCACGAACGCCGAGTGCCGGCATCCCGGACTGGTGTGGCTGGACGGGTTCACCTACACCGCGATCGACCCGGCGTTCGGCTGGCGGCGGTGGCTGCATCTGCTTCGCTGCCACACCGAGTACTACGACGCCACCGGCTACCAGAAGCTGGCGGCGGTCGAACGCACCGCGGGCCACGACGGCAACGCGCGCGCCATCCTGATCGCCCAGCAGGACGACCTGCGCCGCCGGTTGCCGGACGCGCTCGGCGGGCGGATGTCGCGGCTGTTCCACTGGATCTGGGGCGCGCTGGCCGGATACGGCTACCGCGCCCGGCGCACGGCGGCGGCGCTGCTGCTCGCGCTCGTCGCCGCCGGAGCGCTCGGATTGTGGGCCGGGGCAACGGAAACCCGGCCGGGGCACCACGCCGCCGAACGCGTCGCGACCGGGACGTCGTGCTCGCCGGTCGAACTGATCGGCCTCGGCCTCGACCGGGGCCTGCCGATCGCGCCGACCGGCCTGCGCAGCCGTTGCGACCTCGACACCGCCAGCGCCGCCGGTCAGGTGTTCACCGCGGCGATCTGGGGCGTGCAGGTCGCGGTGTGGGGACTGGCGACGCTGGCGCTGGCCGGGTACACGAACCTGGTCCGCAAAACCGCCTGAGTTTCCGCGCTGCTCACAGCAGATCCGCCGTGGGCAGCGAAAGCGGCCGCGACGGGGTCCGCGGCGGCACAGTCGGGGCATGACCAACGAATCGACTCCGCCGATGTTCGACCAGCGGCTCCGGGAACGGTTCCTGAGCCAGCGGGTCCTCGTACTGGACGGCGTGCTCGACGACGACAACGGGACGGTCCTCGCGACCCAGATGCTGTCATTGGCCGGCGAGGACCCGGTCAAGGACATCGCGCTGTGGATCCACTCGCCCGGCGGTTCGGTCCCGTCGATGCTGGCGATCCGCGACGTGATGCGGCTGGTGCCCTGCGACGTTTCGACGCTCGCGCTCGGTTTGGCGTGCAGCGCCGGGCAATTCCTGTTGTCCGCGGGCACTCCGGGGAAGCGGTTCGCCCTGCCGCACGCGCGGATCCTGATGCACCAGGGTTCGTCGGGGATCGGCGGTTCGGCCGTGGAGGTCGAGGTACAGGCCGACGACCTGCGCTACACGCGGGACACCGTCCTCGGCCTCACCGCGGAGGACACCGGACAGCCCTTCGACCGGATTTTCGCCGATTCCCTGCACGACCGGTGGTACACCGCGTCCGAGGCGAAGGACTACGGCTTCATCGACCAGATCGTCGACCGCCTGGAGCAGGTCGTGCCGGTGCGCACGCACGCAATGGGCCTGGGGGTACGCGCATGAGCACCTACACCATCCCGAACGTCGTGACCCGCAGCCCCGGCGGCGAGCGGATCATGGACGTCTACTCGCACCTGCTGTCCGAACGGATCGTGTACCTGGGCACGGCGATCGACTCGGGCGTCGCCAACGCGCTGATCGCGCAGCTGCTGTTCCTGGAGTCGGACAATCCGGAGCAGGAAATCAACCTGTACATCAACTCCGAGGGCGGCGACCCGTCCGCGATGCTGGCGCTCTACGACACGATGCGCTTCATCAAGGCCCCGGTGGCGACGACCTGCGTCGGCCAGGCGGTCGCGACCGGCGCGGTGCTGCTGGCCGCCGGCGCGGCGGGACGGCGTTCGGTGCTGCCGCACGCGCGGGTCGTGCTGCATCAGCCCGCCGCGCAAGGGCGGGGGACGATCCCGGACCTGATCCTGCAGGCCGACGAGGTGGTGCGGGTGCGGACGCAGCTGGAGGAGATCGTGTCGAGCCACACCGGGCACGACGTGGCGGAACTGCGGCACGACACCGATCGCGACCGGGTGTTCGACGCCGCCGGGGCGGTGGAGTACGGGCTGGCGGACCAGGTGATCGCGGAGCGTCCGTGAGGCTGACGCCTTGGGTCCGCCGAGCCGCGGGTCGGCCTGGGGGTCTGGCCCGCTGGGACGCAGCCGCTTCCGGAGGTCCGTGAAGGACTCCTTGAGGGAATCTGATTCCCTCAAGGAGTCCTTCACGGACGACAATCCGGGCTGGTTCAGGCGGCCATCAGCACGGGCCCGGCCGGACGGCGCGTCGGCCGCGGCCCGACCACGCTGACCCGCCGGATGTCCATGGCGATCCCGCTCAGCAGCCCGGCGAGGTCCACGCCGAGCGCCCCGGTGACCGCGGCGATCATCTCGCTCGACGGTTCCTTCCGGCCGCGTTCGATCTCGGACAGGTACTGCGGCGAGATCCCGGCCCGCTCGGCGACGTCGACGAGCCGCTCGCCCTGGGTTTCCCTGGCCGAGCGGAGGCTGCGGCCGAGCACCTCGCGCCACAGCGGTTCCGCCTCGTCGTCCCGGGCGGGGGCGCGGCGCTGGTGGAAAGGAAGGATGTCCGCCATAGGCCCAGCCTGGCATCAGACCGCGCCCTGGGAACAGCCGTTCCGCTCACGGCAGAACGGTTCGTCAGCCCGCGACCAGGTTGCCGAGCATGATCACGCCGAGCACCAGCGCGATCGCGGAGACCGCGACGCCGGTCGCGGACAGCGGTTTGCCGGTGCGGCGTCCGACGAGGCCGACGATTCCGCAGGTCAGCCCGGCCAGTCCGAAGGGGAGGGCGAGGTAGGCCCGGATGCCGGACAGGTCGATCGGCAGCAGCGGGACTACACAGCCGAGGAGGCCCAGGACCAGGGCCGCCGCGCCGAGCCAGACGCCGTTCGCCGGTGCGGGCGGGTAGGGCGCGTAGCCGGGGTAGTGCTGGGGCATCGGCTGGACAGGCCACTGCGGCGGTTGCTGTTCAGGCGGGCCGGCAGTCATCGAAGCTCCTCACCGCGAGAGAACCAATGCGGCACACCCTAGAACGCCGTCGCGAAAAATCCGAGCGACCGCCCGATGATCGGTAGGCTGCCCACCATGGACCGGCGCGAACTGATCGACCAGGCCCTCCGCGGCGTCGAGGCGTGGGAACGCAAATGGGGCCCGTTCACCCCGTCCCCGGCGAGCAGCCCGGACGCCGACCTCCCCGCGCTGCTCGACGCCTATGCAGCTCGGATGGACGCGTCCTTCCCGTTCTTCCACCCGCGGTACGCGGGCCAGATGCTCAAACCGCCGCATCCGGTCGCGGTCGCCGCCTACCTCGCGGCCATGGTGGTCAACCCGAACAACCACGCCCTCGACGCCTCGCAGGCCACCTCGCCGATGGAGGTCGAGGTCGTTGCGGACCTGGCGCGGATGTTCGGATTCGCCGAACCGTCGCTCGGGCACCTCACCTCCAGCGGGACCATCGCGAACCTCGAAGCGCTCTGGGTCGCCCGCGAACTGGCCCCGGGCAAGGCCGTCGTCCATTCGCGGGACGCGCACTACACGCACGGCCGGATGTGCCAGGTGCTCGGCGTGGAATCCCGTGCGGTGCGGGCACTTCCGGACGGGCGGATCGACCTGGAGGCCGTCGAAGCCGAAGTCCGCGGCGGCGGGGTGGGCACGGTCGTGCTGACGCCGGGGACGACCGGGCTCGGCGCGGTCGACGACATCCGGCAGGCGCTTGCGCTGAAGGAACGTTACGGCGTCCGCCTGCATATCGACGGGGCGTACGGCGGGTTTTACGCGCTGCTGGACGAGTACGAGGCCTACCATGCGATCGGTGCGTGCGATTCCGTCGTCGTCGATCCGCACAAGCACGGGCTTCAGCCGTATGGCTGTGGTGCGGTGCTGTTCGCCGATCCAGCGGTCGGCCGATTCTACAAACACGATTCGCCCTATACCTACTTCACCTCCGACGAGCTGCACCTCGGCGAGATCTCCCTGGAATGCTCTCGCGCGGGTGCCGCCGCCGGAGCGCTTTGGCTTACCCTGCAAGCGTTTCCGCTGGAGCGTGACCGCGGGCTCGGGAAGCTGCTGGCCGCTTGCCGTCGGGCGGCAAACGATTTCGCCGGTCAGCTCAAGGAATCCGACCGCTTCGCGCTGCACCTCGAGCCCACTTTGGACATTGTCGCGTACTGGCCCCGGCGGGCCCGGATGAGCGAGATCTCCGAAGCGGCCAACACCATCCTGCAGAAGGGGATGGCGGACGCGGACAACCCGCTGTATCTGTCCACCTTGCGCGTCGACGCGGACGCGTTCGCCGCGCTGCACCCGGACGTCGAACGCGA
The DNA here is from genome assembly GCF_045278895.1 of Amycolatopsis sp. WGS_07. NCBI lineage: Bacteria > Bacillati > Actinomycetota > Actinomycetes > Pseudonocardiales > Pseudonocardiaceae > Amycolatopsis > Amycolatopsis sp. WGS_07. The sequence continues at coordinate 4,367,486 of NZ_CP136053.1, forward strand.
CGCCGAGACGGTCACGATCCTCCGGTCGGTGCTGATGAAGCCGGAGCACGAGGCCTGGATTCCGCAGCTCAAGCAAGCGCTCGACCGGTTGGCGGACTGAGTCCCGGCCAGCGGGATTGATCTGTCCGTCCCGGGCGGGCCGCCGGTTACATCGGTGCGCATGGCTGAGGAACCGCGCACCGCCGAGCGGCCGACCTGGTATTACGTGCTGATCGTCGTCGCGATCGCACTCCTGACCGAGAACGCCAACTTCGAGTTCACCCTCGTCGGGGTGGGCTTGCCCGACATCGCCGCCGCCTTCGGCACCGACCAGGTGGCGCTGGTGATGACCGTCGTCTTCGTCGCGTCGCTGGTGTTCCTCCCGATCGCCGGGAAACTCGCCGACGCGCACGGCAAGAAGAAAGTTCTCCTGGCCGCGGCCGTCATGTTCGGCGCCGGTTCGCTGATCTGCGCGCTGGCTCCGGTGTACTGGCTGTTCCTGACCGGACGCGTGCTCCAGTCTGCTTTCATCGTCGCGTACGTCGCCGGTTACGGCCTCATCCGCGACCTCTTCCCGCCGCGGCTGGTGCCGCTCGGCGTCGGTGCGCTCGGGGTCGGCACCGGGGTCGCCGCGTTCGGCGGTCCGCTGCTCGGCGGGTATTTGGTCGAGGCCTTCGGCTTCCGCAGCGCCTTCTGGTTCACGCTCGGGTACGACGTCGTCGTCTCGACGCTCGTGCTGCTGGTCGTTCCCGAAACCCGGGTGCGGATCAAACGCCGGATCGACGTCGCCGGTGGTCTCCTGCTCGGAGCGGGAATGGCGGTCCTCGTGCTCGGGCTGGTCGAGAAGGAGTACCTCGGTTACCTGCTGGTGCTTTCCCTTGTGCTGCTGGCGCTTTTCGTCATTGTCGAGCGCCGGCGCGCTGAACCGTTGATCGATCTCGCGCTGGTGTCGGAACCGAAGGTGTGGCTGACGCTGCTTGCTTCGGGAACCGCCATTTTCGTGACCACGGCCAACAGTTCCGTGCTCATCCCGCAACTGCTGCGGACTCCGCACATTCCCGGGGTCGCGGAGCACGGTCTCGGCATGAACGCATTGGAATACGGGGTCAGTTACGGTCTCCCGTTCGGGGTCGTCGGTGCCGCCGCCGGGTACGTGGCCGGATGGGTGTGCCGGAGGTTCGCGCCGAGAACCGCTTTGCTCACCTCGATTATCGGCACGCTCGGCGGGGTGGTGCTGATCCTTTTCGGACAGTTGAGCGGTCCGGTCCTGATCGTGGTGATCGCCGCGCTCATGGGTATCGGGCTCGGATTTCTGTACGCGGGGGCCAATAATCTCGTCATCGAAGCGGTGCCAGCGGAAGCGCAGGGTGTCACGACTTCGCTCCTGTACACCGCGCTTGGCGTGATGAATACGCTCGGCACGGCAATCGTCGGCGCGGTCACTTCCGCCCATCAAGTCCGGCTCAGTTCCGGTGCCTCGATTACCAGCGACACCGGATATCAAGCGGCGTACTTCGTGTTGCTCGGCGTCAGCGTGCTCGCGCTTGTGCTGACATTGGTGATGCGGCACGGCCGGACTCCGGCATCTGGTGGAACCGCGGCGGCGAAAACCGCCGAACCCAAGGCGATTCCGTCGTAAGATCGCGGCCGATCAGTCGGCGAAGGTCTGCGCCGCGACGTACTCCTCCAGCCCGCGCCCGGTCAGCGGATAGTAGTCCGACAACCGGCCGCCCTCGTCGAGCCGTCGCCGGGCGAACGCCTCTTTGTCTTGGTGGGCAAGGGAATCCTCGGCGATCGCCAGCGCCTTCTGCTGCGGCACCACGACCGCACCGTCCTCGTCGGCCACGATCAAATCGCCCGGTGTCACCAGTGCGCCGCCAGCGCCGACCGGGACGTTGAACGCCGCCGGGAACAGTTCCGACTGCGACGCGTAGTGCGGCGTTGTTCCGGTGCACCACACCGGAACGCCCAGCGCGCGGATCCGCGCGGCGTCGCGAACCCGGCCGTCCACCACGATTCCGGCACCGCCGCGCAGTTTGAAGTAGCGCACCAGCATGTCGCCGAGACAGCCGGTGAAGTGGCTGCCGAACGCGGAAACAACCAGCACGTCACCGGGCTTGATCGACTCCAGCACCTGCCACAACGCGGTTTTGCGCTCGGCGTCCTCCTGTGCGGTGCCGGAGAAAACGTCCTCGCGCTGCGGCAGGAACTGCAGCGTCACCGCGCCGCCGACCACCTTGACGTCCGGCGTCCGGTGCAGCGGGACCGGGCCGTCGAGGAAGGTCCGGGTGATGCCCATCTGGTGCAGCTTCGCGCACGCCGTCGCCGCGCTCACGTCGTCCAGTGCCTCGACCATCCGCGCGGTCGGCCGGGTGAAGGTCGCGGTCTGCACCGGCGCCAGCTTCGAGTCGTACGTGTCGGTTTCCCCTGCTGGGACAGCCTGCCGGCCGTTCGCGTCCATGGCGTGCCTCTCCGCGCGTCGCCGTCCGGGTGACGGTGACATTATCGTCTATCGATGGTAGATGTAACCGCCGACGGCCGACGGCTGTCAACCTCGGAGACCCCGCAGCGGTCCCGGGGGTCCCGCCAGGTCCCGCGGAAGGAGACCGCTGTGCCCGCATCCCCGGATTGGTTCGAGCCGGCCCGGTTCGGATTGTTCGTCCACTTCGGCCTCTACAGCCTGGCCGCGCGGCACGAATGGGTCCGCAGCCGCGAGGCGATCCCGGACGCCGATTACGACCGCTACCTCGAACGTTTCGATCCCGACCAGTTCGACGCCCCGGCGCTGGCCAAAGCCGCCCGCGCGGCCGGGATGCGCTACGCGGTGCTGACCGCCAAGCACCACGACGGCTTCTGCCTCTTCGGCTCGAAACTGACCGACTACCACTCGGTCCGCGTCACCGGCCGCGACCTGGTGGCCGAGTTCGCCGACGCGATGCGCGCCGAGGGCATTCGCGTCGGGCTGTACTACTCGCTGCTCGACTGGCATCACCCGGATTTCGAGATCGACCGCTATCACCCGCTGCACGCCGACGCAGCCGCGCTGGAACAACCGCGCGACATGGCCCGCTACCGCGAATTCCTGCGCGGCCAGATCACCGAGCTGCTCACCGAGTACGGCGACATCGACCTGCTGTTCTTCGACTTCACCTACCCGGCGAAAGGTCCCGAGGACTGGGGCGCGGAGGAACTGCTGGCCCTCGTCCGCGAGCTGCGTCCGGGAATTCTGGTCAACGACCGCCTCGGCATCCCCGGCGATTACGTGACGCCCGAGCAGTACCAACCGGACCGTCCGCTGGAACGCGACGGCGTGCCGGTGCGCTGGGAAGCCTGCCACACGCTCAACGGATCCTGGGGCTACGACCGCGACAACCACGAGTACAAAGACCCCGGAATGCTGGTGCGGATGCTGGTCCAGTCGGTGGCGTGCGGCGGAAATCTGCTGCTGAACGTCGGCCCGACCGGCCGGGGCGCGCTCGACCCGCGCGCTCGCGAGACGCTCGCCGCCATCGGCGAGTGGATGCAGCTGCACGAACGCTCGGTGCACGACGCTGGCCCGGCGGAGTTCACGCCGCCGTCGAACGTCCTGTACACGCAGGTCGGCGACCGGTTGTACGCACATCTGCTGTCCTGGCCGCTCAAACACCTCCACCTGCCGGGGCTGGCCGGCCGCGTCCGGTACGCGCAGCTGCTGCACGACGGTTCTGAGGTGCGGTTTCACCAGCTGGACGGGGAAAACCACGAGCACAACAACCTCGCGCCGCCGAGCCAGGACGCGGGCACGCTCACCCTGACCCTGCCGATCATCGCGCCGGACGTGCTGCTCCCGGTCCTCGAGCTGTTCCTTGAAGCCGATGCTTGAGCGACTGTCCGAAATGGACCCGAACCTGCCGGACGTCACCGACCGGGACGTCTGGGAGGCGGCAGAAACCTCGACCCGGCAAGACATTCTCGCCGAGGCTGCGCGCGAACTCGACCGTCCGGCCCCGCAATTGCTGGCGAGTGACTGGGCCCGCCCGTTCCGCGACGGCAACCGCGGTGCGTACGAAACGCAGGTCCGGCTGCTGAAGGAACGCGTCACCGTGCTGGTCCTGGCCGCGGTGCTCACCGGTGAAGCCGCGCCAGCCGCCGCGTCGCCGGGGGAGTGCCCGCACCTCGACGCGGCGATCGACGGCCTGGTCGCGCTCGCCGAGGCGACCACCTGGTGCTGGGCCCCGCACGACCGGTTCACCGCGGCCCGCGGCGACGTCCTCCCAGACCCGGACGAACCGTTCCTCGACCTCGGCGCGGCCGACGTGGTGTCCCTCTTCGCCTGGGCTGACCAGGTGCTCGGCCCGCATCTGGACCTGCGCGCCCCAGGCTTGCGCCGCCGTCTCCGGCGCGAGGCGGACCGGCGCGTGCTCGGTCCGTTCGAGCGGATCCGGGACTGGGCGTGGATCGGCGCGGACGGCACGGCGAACAACTGGAATCCGTGGATTCACGGCGCGGTTCTCGCCGCCGCGGTGTTCCTGTGCACCGATCACACGCGGCAGGCCCGGCTCGTGCGGCTGGTCGGCGAAGGACTTGAGCACTACCTCGCCGCGCTGCCCGACGACGGGGCCATCGACGAGGGCATCGCGTACTGGTGGCAAGGCCCGTGCCGGCTACTGGAAGCGCTGGACCTGCTGGCGGACATCGGCGGTCCGGACGTGTGTGAACGGTTCACAGAGCTGCTGCGTTATCCACAGCGGATGCATCTCGGCGAGGATTGGTACGTCAACGTCGGGGACGCTTCCGCGCGGCTGCTGATGACTCAGCCCTGGCATGTGCCGTACCAGTGGGGTCTGCGGCTGGGGCAGCCGGAAACGGCGGCACACGCGGCGGCCGGCGCGCGGTTGTCCGGTCGCGCGGTGCATCCGGTGGCCGGACTTGGCCGCGCACTCGCCGCATTACGAGACCCAAGCTGGTGCCGGGCGGCTCTCGAAGGCAGCCCGGACACGCCGTGGCTGGCGCGCGAAGCGTGGTTCCCCCGGGTCCAGATTTTGGTGGCACGCGAGGAAAACGGCCGAACCGACGGGCTTGCGGTGGCGGCGAAAGCCGGGCACAACGGGGAGCACCACAACCACCTGGACGTCGGCACGTATTGGGTTGCGCTCGACGGCCGTCCGATGGTCGTGGACGCCGGACGGCCGACCTACACCGCCGCGACGTTCGGTCCGCACCGGTACGACGCGTGGCCGTTCCGCAGCGCTTGGCACAACGTCCCGGAGCCCGGCGCGGAGCAAGTGACTGGTTCACAGCACGGGGCTCGCGCGGTGTTAGCCGATCTCAGCGTGCCGAGCCTGCGGGCGGAACTGAGCGGGGCGTATCCGGACGGTGCCGTGCCGCGCTGGCAGCGGACGGTCCGGTTGTGCCGCGCGGAGCGTGCGGTGGTGGTCGAGGACGAGTGGGACGGAGATCCGGAACCCGTTCTGCTGCACCATCTCCTGGCCGGTTCGGTCGAGTGCGGGGAGGGCTGGGCCGAGGTCGCCGCGGACGGCCGGACGCTGTGGCTGACGTGGGATCCCGAGGTGGCGGTCGCGGAGGTGCGGCGGCAGCCGCTCGACGATCCGCTCCTGCGGCTGAGCTGGGGGAACGTCCTCGTCCGGCTCACCTTGCGGGTGACCGATCCGGCCGCGCGCCGGGTCGCGGTGCGCTGGCGGCGGTGAAAATCCGGTCTTGACAGGCGGGGGACGAGGTTTACGATCAGTTATCGATAGACGATGAAAAGACCCTGATCGCGGTTCGGCCCGACCGGACGTCCGGCGCTGCCGAACGCGTCCCCCTGTGCGTTCATGGGTGCGATTTCCGTTGTGGCACAGGCGTTTCGCTTCCGATTCGTTATTGACCCCGTCCGGACCGCGTGGTTTCATCTCGACTATCGATTACTCGTGATGACGCAATGGAGCGTGTGGCTGACATGAGAAAACACTGGCGCCGAGGCACCGCTGCCGTTGCGGCGACGATCGTGCTGGGTTCGAGCGCGGCGTGCGCCGGCGGCTCGTCGGACGCGTCCGGGGAGACGACGCTGCGGGTGATCGTCAACATCACCCCGAACCTCACCCAGGAGTACTGGAAGGGCCTGTTCGCCCAGTACGAGCAGAAGCATCCGGGCGTGCACGTGAAGCTGGAGCTGACCGGGACGATCTCGGCGGGCGCGAAGCTCAACCAGGACCTCGCCGCGGGCGATCCGCCGGACATCGCCCAGCAGATCATCCCCACCAAGGAGAACGCGCAGCTGTTCACCGATCTCAGCGACCAGGAGTGGACGAAGGACACCCCGCTCGCGCAGCAGCACGAGATCGAGGGCAAGCGCTACCTGGTCGGCGTCGGCGAGCAGATCCAGTCGCTGGTGTTCTACAACAAGGCCGCGTTCGCGAAGGCCGGGGTCGATCCGGCGGCGATCAAGACTCTCGACCAGTTCACCGAGGCGATGGGCAAGCTTAAGGCGGCGGGCTACCAGCCGCTGCAGACTGCGGGGCAATGGGTGCCGGGGTCGCAGTTCTCCATGATGGCCGACGCGGGCGTGCTCACCGCCGATCCGGAGTGGACAGTGAAACGCACGGACAAGAAGGTCAGCTTCGCCGGCAGCGGCTATGTGAATTATTTGCAGCGCTACCAGAGCTGGATCCAGCAGGGCTATCTCCAGAAGAGCGCGCTCGGCCTCACCTACACCGATGGACAGGCCGCGTTCCTCGCCGGAAAGTCGGCGATGTACATCATGGGCTCGTACTTCGTTCCCGCCGCGGACAAGGCGAAGAAGAGCGACGAGATCGGCGTGTTCAGCATGCCGACCGACGGCGCGTACCCGTCCGGCCAGTTCGGCAATGTCGCGGATCCCTACGTGGTCGCCGCGGCCTCGCCGCATCCGCAGGAGGCGACCGAGCTGGTGCGCTGGCTGGTCACCGACAAGGAAGCCGTGCGCAGCCAGCTCGCCGCGGACGGCAACCTGCGCAAGGGCTTCACCTACGAGATGTCGAGTCTCGGCAAGCAGGTGCAGCAGATCCTCGAAGCCGCGCCGTCGGTGCACGTGAAGGCGGGCGAACGGCAGCCGATCGACGGCTACACCACCGAACTGAACACCCAGGTGCAGTCCTTGTACACCGGTTCGTCGGCGCAGCAGGTCGCGGAGGGGTTGGACAAGTGGTGGAACTCGCAGAGCTGACGAAGCCGGTCGCGGCCCCGCCCGCGCCGCCGCGGCGGAACACCCGGCCGCGCGGCGTCCGGCTCCGCGCGGCCGCCGTTTCGCTGGGCATGAGCGGCCCGGCGGTGCTGCTGTACACCGTGCTCACCGTCGTTCCGGTCGGCGTGGCGATTTATCTCAGCTTCACCGACTGGAACGGCTTTTCCAAGGCGGTGTTCGTCGGGCTGAAGAACTACGCGAAGCTGTTCTCCGATCCGGCGTCCGGCCACGCGTGGTACGTCACCGGCATCATCTCGGTGGCGGGCACGGTGCTGATGGTCGGCGGCGGGCTGGTGTACGCGCTGGCGTTGCGCGGCCGGTCCAAATGGAACTCTTTCTTCCGCGCGCTGGCCTATTACCCGCACGTGATCAGCGCGCTGATCCTCGGTTATCTGTGGGCGGCGATCCTCGGCACCAACGGGGCGATCAACAGCACGCTGCAGAAATTCGGGCTCGGCCCGATCGGTTTTCTCTTCGACGAGAAGCTCGCGCTGATCGCGTTGATCTGGGTCATCGTGTGGGCCGGATTCGGGTTCAACGTGGTGCTGTTCGTCGCCGCGCTGCAGACGGTCCCGGCGGAACTGCTCGAGGCGGCGGCGATCGACGGCGCGTCGAAGGGGCAGATCAACCGGCGGATCGTGATCCCGATGATCGCGCCGGTGGTCACCGTCGCGACCGTGCTGAACCTGGTCGGCCTGATCCGCGCTTACGACCTCGTCGTAAGCCTCACCGGCGGCGGGCCGGCCGGATCGACCCAGACGTACGGCTATCTCATCCTCGCCAAATCGTTCGAGGGCACCAAAATCGGCTACGCGACCGCGCAAGCCGTGTTCCTGATGGTGGTCTCGGCCGCGCTCGCGCTGCTGGTGACGGCGCTGCGCAACCGGCAAGACCAGGCCGCGGCCGGATAAGGGGACAAGCAGTGGTGGTACAGACGGAACTGCGGCCTGCCCCGGCGAGGCGGGTCTCGGATCGCGAGGGCGGTGTCGTCCGGTTCGTGCTGCTCGCCGGGCTCCTCGTGGTGATGGTGGTGCCGGTTTACCTGTTGCTGGTCAACAGTTTCAAACCGCAGGAAGACATCGTCGACAACCCGTTCGGGCTGCCGGTCGGGAATTTCACCTTCGATTTCATCAAGGCCGCGGCGACGAGCCCGGACTTCAATGTCCTGCAGGGCTACGGATTCACGCTGTTCCTCGTCGTCATGGTGGACATCTTCTGCATCGCGCTCGCCGGGCCCGCGGCGTACGTGATCGCGCGCAGCATGAAGAAACGCACGCAGTTGCTGCTGCTGTATTTCCTGGCGGGCACGTTCATTCCGGGTGCGGCGCTGGTGATCCCGGTGATCTACGTGCTGCGTTCGGTCGGGCTGGCGAACACCGTGACCGGCCTGATCGCCCACGACGTCGCCTCGACGCTGCCGGTGAGCATTTTCCTATTCGTTGGCTTCATCCGCACCATTCCGGTCGACATCGACCACGCCGCGACGATCGACGGCGCGGGCCGGTATCGGACGTTCTGGATGATCATTTTCCCGCTCATGCGGCCCGCCGTGGTCACCGTGCTGATCCTGAATTCGATCGGCATCTGGAACGACTTCGTCAGCCCGCAGATCCTGCTGAGCCCCGGTTCCGGCCACTACACCGTGACCACCGCGATCTACGCCGGGATCAGCCAGTATTCGACCGACCTGACGAAGGTGTTCCCGAACCTGCTGCTCGCGGTCGCCCCGGTGATCATCTTCTTCATTTACATGCAACGGCACATCATCAGCGGCCTCACCGTCGGGGCCGTGAAGGGCTGAGTCTCTCTCATAAGGAGTAAGGACAATGCAGTGCTGAGGAAGGTCGCGGTCCTGGCGGCCGCATTCGTCACGACGCTAGCCGTCGCCCCCGCCGCTTCAGCGGCCGGACGCACGTTTTACGTGGCCACCACCGGCCACGACACCGCGAACGGGCAAGCCCCGGACGCGGCGTTCCAGCACGTTCAACGCTGTGCCGACGTAATGGTGGCCGGTGACACCTGCGTCATCGCCGGCGGCACCTATCGGGAAACGGTGAAGCCAGCCAATTCCGGTAGCGCCGGAAAGCCGATCACCTACCGCACCGCACCCGGCGAGAAGGTGACACTGAGCGGTGCGGAACCAGTGCGCGGCTGGGCCAAAGTGTCCGCCACCGACGTCGCGGCGATCGCGCAGAAGGACCCGTTCGCCGCGAACTCGCCATTCAGCCAGGCTGTTTCGGCAGGAAATGTCTACAGCGCCCCAGCGGATCTCGGCACCGATGTGACCACCGTGCAAGTGTTCACCGACGGAACCATGGGCGTCGAAGCACAATGGCCCTATCCTGGTCTGGACCTGGTAACACCGAAGCTGGCCTACGCGGGCGCGGGCAGCGCGGACGCCACCATCGTCGACCCCGCAATGACCCGCCCCGCCGGATACTGGAACGGCGCCCGCGCGCTGACCGGATACTGGTACGTGTCGGCAACGTCCACAGTGACCAGTTCCGCAGTCGGCTCGGTGACGTTGGCCGCCGCTCCGCCGTGCGTCCACAAGGTCGTGCCGAAAGACACGCGATACTCGCTGTCCGGCAAAATCGGCGAACTGGCGAACCCAGGGGAGTGGTTCTACGACCCCTCCGCCAAACGACTCTACGTTTACAGCACGGACAACCCAGCCACGCACAACATCGAGGCCAAACGACGCAAACTCGCCTTCGATCTCACTAATACCAGCTACACCAACCTGACCGGCCTCACCCTGTTCGGCGCTTCGGTGCAGACCGGTTCGTCCAGCACGAATGTGGTGCTGGACAAGATCAATGCCCATTATCTTTCGCACTACACCGACATCACCCAGGGCGCGACAGACTGCGGCTCCACCGTGACTCGCGGCGTTGCCGACACCGGTCTCGTCATCAACGGGACGAACAACCAGGTCATCAACAGCAACCTGGCCTACAGCGCGGGAAACGCGATTGCCTTGCGCGGCCAGCACAATACCGCCTCCAACAACGTAATCCACGACGCTGACTATCTCGGCACTTACGCGGCAGGCATCGCCGTCGCAGGCAACAGCCAAACCGTGCAGCACAACACGATTTACCGCGTTGGCCGGAGCGGCATCAACCTGCAATGGGACGTCGCAACCGGCACGACACCCGGGCCGGACCGTATCGCGTACAACGACATTTCCCAGTACGCCCGGCTCAGCCTGGACACCGCGGCGATTTACACCTGTTGTGCCTCCGACATGTTGCAAACGTCGATCGACCACAACGTCCTGCACGACGGCACTCCGACCCCCGGCGTGAACCCGTTCGCCGTAGCCGGAATCTACGCAGACAACGGCCAGAGCAACCTCACCATCGCGAACAACGTAGGCTGGAACAACCTAGAGAAAACCGTAATGCTCAACGGCCTCGGTTCCGGTTCGCGCAACAACCTCGTCTACAACAACACCGGCGGGGCGACGTTGTTCTACGTCAAGGGACCGGGCCAGTCGACCGGAACCAAGCTGTACAACAACATCGGCGAGATCGTCGGCCTGGATGGCGCGACGGACGGCGGAATGCTGATCTCGAACAACCTCCCCGCAGGCACCGACCCGAAGTTCGTAGACGCGGCGAACCACGACTACCGATTGGCCGCGGACTCCCCAGCCCGCAACGCGGCAATCCCGCTACCCGGCATCAACGACGGCTCCACCGACCCGACGCCAAGCCTGGGCGCGTACCAGTACGGTGCTCCTAAGTGGACAGCTGGCGCGACCCGATAATGCCGACGGCGCCCGGACTGTGCGGAACGGTCCGGGCGCCGTTTTCTTCAGCCTTCCTGAATCCACGCCGGACTGATGCTCATCTCGATGAACCGCCAGCCGTCCGGCGTTTTGACCGCCGCAGTCGCCACCCGCAATCCAGTGCGACGATGAGGCGGCTGGCCATCACGGTAGAAGTAGACGAGCTGATTGGCAGTCGCCGTGGCCCGGTCGCCGTCGAGGTCGACGAGGATGTCGCCGTGCACGTGCTGGACGAGTTCGTCGCGCTCCTGGGTGAGAAACTCGGTCACCTCGCCCAGCCCGCGCAACTCTCCGCGCGGTGAATGAACCGCGATATCCGGGTGGTAAACGCGGTCGATCTCGTCGTGCCGTCGCTCGTCCAGCATCCGCGCCAGCCGGGCGAACAGGTCCGCGACCTCAAGACGGTCAATGGTCGGCATGGTTGGTCCTCCTATGTTGGTGCGACCAACACTAGCGGAAGCATGTTGGTCGCGCCAACACTGCTAGGCTGATCCGCATGGACGAGATCCCGCGCCGCCTGAAGGAAAAGCCGAGCTGGCTGCTCACCCAGCTGACCGTGCACGCCCGCCGGCTGGTGTCAGACGGCTTCGCGGAGGCCGGCGCGCGCGGATACCACTACCGGATCCTGGCCGCCCTGGACGAGTTCGGCCCAGCCAGCCAGGCCGACCTGGGCCGCCGCTGCCGAGTAGACCGCAGCGACGTCGTGGCGGCGGTCAACCAGCTGTCCGAACTGGGCTACGCGGAACGCACCCCCGACCCAGACCACGGGCGGCGCAACATCGTGCACCTGACGAAGCCAGGGGCCCGCCAGCTGCGCCGGATGGATAAGGTCCTGGACGGGGTGCAGGACGAACTGCTGGGCGCTTTGTCGGCGGAAGAGCGGGCGACGCTGGTAGGGCTGCTGGGACGAGTGCTGGCCGACCACGAACGCAGCTGATCCTTGAGCGGCGACGCGGTGCGCGGCCTCGGCGGGCCGTGGATGCGGCTGACTCTTGAGCAGTGGGGTGGCGCGCGGCCTCGGCGGGCCGTGGATGCGGGAGCCTCTCGCATGGCGGAGGGATGCACGAGCGCGGCGGGCCGTGAACGCAGCTAGCCTTCGAGCGGCCCAGAGGTGCGCTGGCGGGGCGCGAACACGGCTGGCCCCCGAACGCCGGAGGGATGCGTGAACCGACGGGCGGTGAATGCGGCCGGTTTCGATCGGCGGACGCACGAACGCGGCTGACCCTCGAACGGTGGAGCGGCGCGCGAACTCAGCGGATCCGAACACGGCCGAACCCGCTTCTCCGAACGCCCCGCAACCACCTCGCCGCCGAAACCGCCCGCAACCTGCCCCGCGCGACCGACCCCAATGCCACATTGGGTGCGTCAGACGCACCCAATGTGGCGTTCGGTGCGTCGCATGCACCCAATGCCACATTGGGGCGCTACCGGACCAGCCGCACCCGCCCGCTCACCCAGCCACCGCCCCACCGCACCGGAGCGGCCCTGCAGCGCCGCACCAGCCCCGCCGCACTGCACCGGCCCCGCCGCAACGCACCAGCGCCACCGCACTGCATCGGCCCTGCCACACCGCACCAGGCCCACCGCACCGGGGCGGCCCTGCAGCGCCGCACCGACCCCGCCGCACCGGCCCCACCGCAACGCACCCGCCAGCCAGCCCGGCGCCCACCGGGGCCAGTCGTGAGCGGCCACCCCGGTCAGAACCGGCACAACCCCTCACTTCTTCCGCCCAGCACCCCCGCGAGCAGCCCGCTTCTTCTGCGCCCGCGGATCCGGCACCGGCGACTGCCCCGCGGCATGCGCCGCGAACGCCTCCGCCGCGGCCTCCCCGTCCCGCTCGCGCAGCAGCGACACCAGCCGGCTGTGCTCGTCCGCCATCGCGTGCCAATCGCCGTCGAACAGCGGGTCCGCGATCGCCCGCAGCGCGCGCAGGCTCGGCTCCAGCACCTCCCACATCCGGGTGAGGAACGGGTTCCCGGGAATCTGGCTGACCAGCGTGTGGAACGCGATGTCGGCGTCGCGGAATTTGCCGACGTCGTTGAGCGCCACCGCGCGGTGCATGTCCTCGACGAGTTCGTCCAGCGCCGCCAGGTGCTCGTCGGTGATGTGCTCGGCGGCCAGCCGCGCGGCGAGCCGTTCGAGCGGTTCGCGGACCTGCCGGGCGTGTTCGGCGTCCTGTTCGGAGATCTCGACGACGAAATTGCCGCGCCGGGGGATGTGCGTCAGCAGGCCTTCGCGGGCGAGCTGTTTGACCGCCTCGCGGACCGGGGCCTGGCTCACCCCGAGCCGCCGCGCGATTTCCGATTCGACGACGCGTTCGTTCGGCTCGAGTTCGCCGTCGACGATGGCCTGGCGCAGCAGCGCGTACACCCGGTCGGAGATCAGCGGATTGCGGAACTGGTCCTTGTTCGTGGCCAGCGTGGAGGCGAAACCCGCTGGTGCGTTGTCGGTTTGCCGTGTCGGTGCCATGAGATTCCCATCGTGCGGCTGCCGGAACCGTCCTGCCATGATAGGCGGGATCGCCTAACAGGTATCGATGGACCGGGTCAAGTTCCGAGCAGTCCGGCCAGCCAGGCCAGTTTCACCGTTTCGTGCGGGGCCGCGCCGCCTTCGTGGTCGTTGAACGGATAGCTGCGGATGCTCTTGCGTTCCGGCGCGAGCCCGTTCAGCGCGCCGTAGTGATTGAACGCGGCGAACACCGTCGAGGGCGGGCAAATGTGATCCATTAACGCGGTGGAAAACAGCGCGGGCGCGTTCGCTCGCCGGGCGTGGCTCGCGCCGTCGAGATAGGCGAGCGTGCGGTTCACCGTTTCCGCGTGCTGCCGGCGCAGCTTCACGAACTGCTGCACCTCGACGTACGGCGGTTTGTCGGTGATCGTGGTGGCGCGCGGGAAATGGCACAGGAACGGCACGTCGGGCATCGCCGCGACGAGGTCCGGCACGAGGCCGGCCGCGGCCAGCGCGATCCCGCCGCCCTGGCTGGTGCCGGTCACCACGACGCGCGCCGGGTCGACCTCCGGATGCGTGCGCACCGCGTCGACCGCGCGGACGGCGTCGGTGTAGACCCGGCGGTAGAAGTGGCGGTGCGGGTCGAGGATGCCGCGGGTGAGGAAGCCCGGGGCGGCGATGTCGCCGGTCGACGGGTCGGGGTCGGGCGTTTCCGCGCCCTGGCCGCGGGTGTCCATGATGAAGTGCGCGTACCCGGCGCTGGCCCACAACGTCTTCTCGTGCGGCACCCCGCGGCCGCTGCCGTATCCGAGGTATTCCACGACCGCGGGCAGCGGGCCGGTGCGCGTGACCGGGAGTTGCAGCCAGCCGCGGATCGGGGCGCCGCCGTAGCCGCGGAAGGTGACGTCGAAGGTGTCGATCGTCGCGAGGCCGTTCGGCGTCGGCTCGAAGGTCGCCTCGACGTCGGCGGCCCGCTGCTCGGCGAGGGTTTTCGCCCAGAACTCGTCGAAGTCGGCCGGTTCGGGGAGCGTCGGCAGGTAGCGCTCCAGTTCGTCGAGGGGCAGGTCGAAGAAGGCCATGCGTCGGATCTCCAGGCTCCCGGGGCGACGGTCAACCATCGCCTATCGATCATTGAATCGAACCAGTCGCGCGGGAACGTTGTCAACCAGCCAGCCGGTAGACCCGGCGGGGCGTGCCGACCAGGACTTCGTCCCGTTCTTCCGGGGCGAGGGCGTCGGTCGCGCGGGCCAGCGAGTCCGCGCGGGAGCCGCGGGGCAGGCAGATCGGCCAGTCCGAGCCGACGACGCACCGGTCCGCGCCGACGGTGTCGAGCACCTCCCGGGCGATCGCCGGAGTGCCGTGCGGCTGGGTCAGCAGGCCGGACAGCTTCACGGTCACGTTCGGCACGGTCGCCGCGTCCTGGAGTTCCTGTCGCCATTCACGCAGGTCAGCAGGGTTTCCGAGGTGATCGACGACGACAGTCAACGTCGGGTGTTCGACCGCCGCTTCGGCTGCGGTGCGCAGGGCGTGCCGGTGGAGGTTGAGTTCGAGGACCAGCCCCGCGTCGGCCAGCATCGGCACGAGCGCGCGGGCTTCGGCCGGGGTGGTGGCCCAGTCCGCGCCGCCGATCCGCATGCCGTTCGGCGGTTCCGGTTCGGCCAGCAGCGCGCGGAACGCGTCGGCCGCGTAGACGTGCAGGTTCCCGACGTATCCCGCGACCAGTTCCGGTCGGCGACGCCGTAAATCACGCAGCGCGAGTGTCTCGCCAGCGTCCCCGCGCGACGCTTCCACCAGCACAGTTCCGCGGAGCCCCGGTCCGGCGGCGGCCAGGTCGTCGGGGCCGAACGCGCGGTAGTGCGGCGATCCGGGCTTGATCCAGGGAAACCCGGCGGCCGGGTCCCACAGGTGCGCGTGGCAGTCGAACATCTCGCGGCCTCCGGGAGTATTGACACGGGGAATCCCGGTCTCGATGATAGCCATCGGTTATCGATCAGCAATAGAGAGCGGGTGGCGGCGGTGCAGGACGTGCCTGGGGTGCGGGCCGGTCGCGAGCTGGCGGCGGCGCCGGAATGGGCGCGGCTGGAGCGGGAGCTGTTCGCCGCGCTGGACCGGGCGTGGCCGGTGTTTTCCGCGCGCTACACCGAAAGCGACGGCCGGCTGGTCTTCCGGGACAAGCTCGGCGAGGGCCACGACGACCGCGACGGCGTCGACGACTTCTACGAACCGTTCTTCAACTGGCCGACGCTGTACCTGCTCGGCGGCAGCACGGAGGTGCTCGACGCCGCGCACCGGCATTGGCGCGGCGTGACCGCGCAACTGGCGGAAATGGGCATGGTCGTCGACGGCATTGAACGCGGCTATGACTGGTTCCACCAGGGCGAAGGCCTGCTGCTCTACTACGCGCTGTGCCTGGCGCGCCCGGATGACGCCGAGCTGCGCGACCTGGCCGTCCGGTTCGCCGACCTGTACCTGCCCGGCGGGCCGAACTACTCCGCCGAACACCGCGTGATCCGCGCCCCGCACACCGGCGCGGCAGGCCCGCGGTGGGGATTCAGCGACCACGAGGAGTACTTCCCGTGGAGCGAGGCACTGCGCCCGTATGGCCTCCCGCTGGATTGGCTGGGCAGCACGGAGTTCGACGACCTCAAAGACCCGGAGAAAGCCCGCGCGTACGGCCGTGAGATGTGGGAGCGGATGGGGCGCGGCGACGTTGTCGTGAACCTGGCCGTCACCAGCCTCGTCACTACCGCGTTTCTGCTGACCGGCGAACAGCGTTACGCGGACTGGGTCGCGGAATACGTCGGTGTGTGGCGCGAACGGTTGGCTGGCCGCGAAGTGCTGCCGGACAACGCGGGTTTGCACGGCGAGGTCGGCGAACACCTGGACGGCCGGTGGTACGGCGGGCACTACGGCTGGGCGTGGCCGCACGGCCTCAACCCCGTCGGGACCGCCACGCTGGTCGCGGCGATGAACGCCGTACTCCTGACCGGCGATGAGTCCTTTTTAGACTTGGCCCGCAACCCGCAAGACGCTGTACTGAAGCAAGCGGAACCGCGCACCGGCTCGCAAATGGGCACGCTGAAGAAGCGCTGGCAACCACATCTGCGCGAGCTGGACGGCGGCCCGACCCTGATGGTGCCGCAACGGCACGACGATTCCGGTTGGTTCGACTACAACATCATGCCGACCCAGCTGCCCGTTTCACTGTGGCAGTTCAGCCGTGACCCCGCGGACTTCGAGCGGATCGAACGGTTGCGCGCGGAGTCTACTTGGGACTGGACGACCGTCCACACGCAACGGCTGAAGGACGAGGCCGGGCACGAGGAACCGTGGTTCGAATATCTGCACGGCCGTAACCCGGAGTTCCCGGAACGGATGCTGCGCAGCGCGCTGGACAGCAGCGCGGCGAAGCTGGCCGCCATCGAACAGGACCAGTCGCCTGTCCCCAGCGCGCTGGACATCCACCACTGGCAGGACCACAACCCGGTCGTCACCGAGGCATTGCTGCAGCTGACGACCGGATCGCCGCAGATTCTGTACAACGGCGGCCTGGCGCAGCTGCATTTGAGGTACTTCGACGCGGATCTGCGTCGCGCTGGCCTGCCGGAGGACGTCGCCGCGCTGGTGTCCGACATCGCGGCCGACCACACCGTCGTCGACCTGGTGAATCTCGGTGCCACTACGCGGAATCTCATTCTGCAGTCCGGCACCTTCGCCGAACACCGGCTGGAATCTGTACAAGCCGACGGCCAACCCCTTCCGATCAACGGCCGATACCTACGCGTGGAACTGCCCCCGTCGAGCGCGATCCAGCTGACCTTGTCGATGACCTTGCGGGCCGAGAAGCCGACCATGCGCGCACCCTGGGAGAACGAACAGTGAACGTCGACCTGCCCCGCCTCGGCATCGGCACCGCGCCGCTGGGCGGGCTGTTCGAGGAAGTGTCCGAAGAGGACGCCGCAGCGACCATCCGCGCCGCCGCCGACGCCGGGATCACCTACTTCGACACCGCGCCGCGCTATGGCCACGGACAAGCGGAAGAACGACTCGGCCGCCTCCTTCCCGGCGCTGGAATCGCTCAGCCCGTCCTATCCACCAAAACCGGCTGGCTACTGCGTCCCGGAGCCAAGGTCGAACCCGTGTGGACCGAACGCGGAATCCGGGAATCCCTGGAATCCAGCCTCGCCCGGCTGCGTAGGTCCTCAGTGGACATTCTCTATCTGCACGACCCGGACGAATTCCCTGATGAAGTCCGCGCTTCGGCGTACCCAGCCGTACGAAAGCTCCGTGACGAGGGTTTGGTCCGCGCCATCGGTTTCGGCATGAACCATGCCGAGAAGCTGGCCGCGTACGTCGCCGAGTACGAAGTGGACGTAGTGCTCATCGCCGGCCGTTTCTCCCTGCTCGACCACGACGCCCTGCGGACATTGCTGCCACTGTGCGCCGAACGCGGCACCGAGGTGGTCGTTGGCGGTGTGTTCAACACCGGCCTGCTGGCGGACCCGAACGTGGCGGCGATGTTCAACTACCGTCCCGTGCCCGCCGAACCGCTGGCCCGGGCTCGGCGCTGTGCGGAGCTGTGCGCGGAATTCGACGTGCCGCTCACCGCGGCCGCGATCCAATTCCCGTTCCTGCACCCCGCGGTGCGGTCGGTGGTCGTCGGCTGCCGATCCGCCGCCGAGGTCACGCGTAACGCGTCGGACTTTCGCGTACCGATACCGGATGAGTTGTGGGAACGGCTCGCCACTGAGGGTTTTGTACCGCCGGAATTGCTGCCAGCCTGACCCGAGTACTGTTCCGGCATGCCGGGCAGACAACGCGGGAACCGGGTGACGCTGCGTGAAGTCGCCGACCACGCAAAGGTATCCGTGGCGACCGTTTCCCGCGCACTGGCCGGAAACTACCCGATCGCGACAGAAACCCGCCGACGCGTCGAGCAGTCAATCCAGGCGCTCGACTATGTGCACGCTCGCGCTGGCTTCGTTCCTCGGACAGTCGCATTTGTACTGCCGGACGTCCGCGCACCAGCCTTTGCCTATGCCGCGCAAGGCATCGAGGAAGCCAGTGCCGAGCACGGCGCACTCTGCCTGATCTGCCCCACCCAAGGCGACCCGGACCGAGAACGCGACGTCTTACACCTGCTGCGCGAACAACGCGCCAGCGCAGTCATCCTGATCGGCGACGTAGTCGATGACGTCGAATACCGCACCCGAATCACCGACCTAGCCCAAGGATTAGCCGCCGCCGATGCACGTTTAGTCCTGTGTGGACGGACGCCGACTGGTCATGTCCCCGCAGTCGACTACGCCAACGAGGCCGGCGCCTATGCCGTGACCAAGCACCTGCTCTCCGCAGGCCACCGCCGAATCCTCTTCCTGGGCGGCCCGCCCTCCGGCCCCACGACCACAACCGTCGCCGAACGACTGGCCGGTTACCGTCGCGCCCTCGGCCATTCCGGCTGGACGCAACCAGCCGAATCCACCCGGGAATCCGGCTACCAGCAGCTTTGCGCCCGCCTGCCGGAAGACTTCACCGCCGTATTCGCCGCGACTGACCTGATCGCCGCTGGTGCCCGAACCGCTCTACGCGCACACGGCCTGCGCGTGCCCGAAGACGTTTCCCTGGTCGGCTACGACGACCTAGACCTAGCCGAAGACTTAAACCTGACCACCGTCCGGGTGCCGTATGAGGAATTGGGCCGCGCTGCCGTCCACTTAGCTCTGTCCGGCCACACGGAGCACGAGGTCCTCGAAACGTCGGTCGTGATCCGAGGATCCGTCGCTCCCTTCTAGGTGCCGCCAACTCGGCGCGATGCCGCGGAACCTGAATCCGGAAGACAGTCCGGTGAATCCAGTCGCTCGCATCCCGTCGGCTGGATCCTGTCGCATGGATGCGGTCGTCTGGATGTCGTTGTCTGGATGTCGCAGATGAGCTTCATGGATCCAGTCTTTTGTATACCGGCGACTGATGACATGTCGACTTGCTGCGTGGATGGAGCTGGCCGGGATCCTGGCGACTGGCTCCAGGGGACTTTCCTGGTGGATCCGGACGCCGGTCTTCTGTCCGCTCGGAGACCGGCTGCATGTATCCCGGGCGATTGCATACCGTCGACCCGCTGCCCGCTGCCCGCTGCCCGCTGCCCGCTGCTCTGCCTGCGTGACCCGCGCGGCCCGCTCTGCCCGCGCAACCTGCTGCGCGACCTGCGCGATCCGCGAGACCTGCGCGGCGCGCTCTGCCCGCGCGACCTGCGCGACCCGCTTTGCCCGCGAGACTCGTTCTGCCCACAGGCGCGTGCGACCCGCGCCACCCGCGAGACCCGCGCGGCCCGCGACCGCCCGCCCACGGCTCGCGACCTTCCCTCCCCTCCCCCCAACGCCCCACCGCCGTCGATCCGCCATCCGGCACCGCTGACGAACCCCCGGCAGACCCGCCCGGCCCGGACCCCCCGCCGCACCACCGACGACCCAGCCCGCGGACATCACCGACACCAGCCCGCCCCGCCTCGATATCGCCCACCCGCTCCCACCCCACCCCGCCCAACCACTGTGACCCTCATCAACAACACGCGCCAACAACATGCCGCGTATGCAACTATTGCGAAGGCCGACAAACAGCGGCCACCACAGACCAAGGAGACGCGGGCTCATGCCACTAGCACTGGTAGCCCTGGCCATCGGGGCCTTCGGCATCGGAACCACCGAATTCGTCATCATGGGCCTGCTCCCGGAGATCGCCGCGGAGTTCGGCGTTTCCATCCCGTCCGCGGGCTTCCTGGTGACCGGGTACGCGCTGGGCGTCGTCGCCGGGGCCCCGGTGATGACGATTCTCGGCACGAAGATCAACCGCAAAACCATGCTCATGCTGCTCATGGGCCTGTTCGTCGCCGGGAACCTGCTGTCGGCCCTCGCGCCCGTGTTCGGGGTCATGCTCGCCGGGCGGATCGTCGCGTCGCTCGCGCACGGGGCGTTTTTCGGGATCGGCTCCGTCGTCGCGGCCGAGCTGGTCGCGCCGGACAAGCGGGCCGGGGCGATCGCGATCATGTTCACCGGGCTCACCGTCGCCAACATCGTCGGCGTGCCGCTCGGCACGTTCGTCGGGCAGGCGGTCGGCTGGCGGGTCACTTTCGGGATCGTCGCGGCGCTCGGCGTCGTCGGGCTGGCCGGGGTCGCGAAGCTGGTGCCGGATCTGCCCCGGCCGGAAGGAGCGCATCTTCGCCAGGAGCTGGCCGCTTTCCGGAATGTCCAGGTTGTCCTCGCGATGGCGATGACGGTGCTCGGCTTCGGCGGCGTTTTCGCGGCGATCACTTACATCGCCCCGATGATGACCGAGGTCGCCGGGTACTCGGCGGGCGCGGTGACCTGGCTGCTGGTGCTGTTCGGCGTCGGCATGTTCCTCGGCAACCTGACCGGCGGCCGGTTCGCCGACCGCAAGCTCATGCCGCTGTTGTACGTCAGCCTCGGCGGACTCGCGATCGTCCTGGCGCTGTTCACCTTCACCGCGCACAGCAAAATCCTCGCCGCCGCAACGATTCTGCTGATCGGCGCGCTCGGATTCGCCACTGTGCCGCCGCTGCAGAAGCGCGTTCTCGACCAGGCGCACGGCGCGCCGACGCTCGCGTCCGTCGTCAACATCGGCGCGTTCAACCTCGGCAACGCACTGTCCGCGTGGCTCGGCGGCGTCGTGATTTCCGCCGGATTCGGTTACACCGCGCCGAACTGGGTCGGGGCCGCGCTCGCCGGTTCCGCGCTCGGGCTCGCGATCTGGTCGGCCGCGCTCGAGCGACGGCCGCGGGTCGCGGTGGCCGAACCCCTTGTCCAGCACTGAGAAAGGCAAATTCGCATGACTGTCCCCAATGTCCGTCTCAACAACGGCGTCGAAATCCCGCAGCTCGGCTTCGGCGTCTTCCAGGTCCCGGACGACGAGACCACCGCCGCGGTGGCCAGCGCGCTCGAAGCCGGTTACCGCAGCATCGACACCGCCGCGATCTACGGCAACGAAGCCGGCGTCGGCCGCGCGATCGCCGAGTCCGGGATCGCGCGCGAGGACCTCTTCGTCACCACCAAGCTGTGGAACGACGACCAGGGCTACGACTCCACCCTGCGCGCCTTCGACGCCAGCCTCGCGAAACTCGGTCTCGACTACGCCGACCTGTACCTGATCCACTGGCCGACGCCCGCCCGCGACCGCTACCTCGACACCTGGCGCGCGCTGGAGCGGCTCGCCAAGGACGGCCGGATCCGCGCCGCCGGCGTGTCCAACTTCCAGCCCGCGCACCTGCGCCGGCTGCTCGACCACAGCGGACTAGTGCCCGCGGTCAACCAGATCGAACTGCACCCCGGCCTGCAGCAGACCGAACTGCGCGCATTCCACGCCGAACACGGCATCGCGACCGAAGCGTGGAGCCCGCTCGCCCAGGGCGCGGTCCTGACCGACCCGGCGATCGCCGAGATCGCCGCGCGCACCGGGAAATCCGCCGCGCAGGTCGTGCTGCGCTGGCACCTGCAGCTGGGCAACGTCGTGATCCCGAAGTCGGTGACGCCCGCCCGGATCCGGCAGAACCTCGACGTCTTCGACTTCGAACTGACCGAGAGCGACCTCGCCGCGATCGCCGCCGCCGACCGCGGCCTGCGCACCGGCCCGGATCCCGACCAGCTGAACTGACGGTTCGTTACGGAGTAACGGAAAACCCGGTGGCCGGGAGCCCGCGCGGCTCCCGGCCACCGGTGCGGCATCTGGTTGACAACCCGCGCGACCGCCTGCAAAGGTGGCCGCAGGTGACGAGGTCGGTCACCGCACTGGGGATGTTCGATGAGGACTCGGGGGAGCCAGCAGGCTGATCCGTCTCCTTGTGCTGCCAAGATTTTCTTACCGGACCTCCCCGTCCATCGAGGAGGACGCCGATGACCGCCGATGCCGGGCTGCTCGCCCAATTGCTGCCGTACGACCCGTTCGATCCCGCGTTCATCAGCGATCCGTACCCGACCTACCGCACGCTGCGCGAGGAGAGCCCGATCCTGCGGACCCCGGCGGGCATCTGGGCGCTCACCGGTTTCGAGGACTGCTCCGCCGTGCTGCGCGATCCCCGCTTCGGCTGGGGAGACGGCGCCACGGTCGCCGATCACTTCAACACCGCCGAGGACGGTTCGGTCGTCCGGCCGTTCATCTTCGCCGACCCGCCCGAGCACACCCGGATCCGCACGCTGGTCAGCAAAGCGTTCGCCGCGCGGCGGGTCGACCGGATGCGCGACCGGGCGCTCGAACTGGCGCACCAGCTGGTCGGCGCGGCTGCGGGCGGGACAGCGGACCTGATGACGGCGGTCGCGCATCCGCTCCCGGCGCTGCTGCTGGGCGAGCTGATGGCCGTCGAACCCGAGCACGAACCGCGTTTCCGGCAGCTGACCAGCGACATCGCCCGCGGCCTCGACCCGAGTTTCTTCCTTACGCCAGAGGAAATCGCCAAACGCGACAACGGCCGCCGCGAGCTGCGCGAGTACTTCGCGACGCTCGTCGAGGCGCGGCGCGGCAAGCCGGGCGACGACCTCGTCAGCAGCCTGGTCGCGGCCGAGGAGGCGGGCGACCGGCTCACCGAGTTCGAAATCCTGGTCACCTGCACGCTGCTGCTCGGCGCCGGCTACGCGACCACGGTCAACCTGATCGGCAATGGCATGCTCGCGCTGCTGCGGTCGCCCGGCCAGCTCGAATGGCTGCGCGCCAACCGCGACGCGATCCCCGGCGCGGTCGAGGAAATGATGCGGTTCGACGCCCCGGTCCAGCTGGTTTCGCGGACCGCGCTCGCGGAGGCGGAGATCGGCGGGACCACGTTCCAGCCGGGCGAGCAGCTGATGCTGCTGCTCGGCGCGGCCAACCGCGACCCCGCGCTGTTCGAGGACCCGGAGGAACTGCGGGTCGCGCGGCCGGCGAGCCGCAACCTCGCGTTCGGGCTCGGCATCCACTTCTGCGTCGGCGCACCGGTCGCACGCCTCGCCGCGCAGGCCGCGGTGACCGCGCTGCTTGACCACGACCTGGCGCTGGCCGGGGAACCGAGCCGGGTGCCGAACGTCGTGATGCGCGGGCTCGCCGAACTGCCGGTGGAGATCGACGGCTGAGCACGAGCCGCTGAGCATGCACCGCTGAGCGCTGCCTCGAAAACGGCTCGAGGATCCGCCGTACCCTGCCGGCGCGCAGTTCCGCAACCGCATTACGTCCTGGACTCGCGAAGCATTTAACGTAATTCGCGCGCCCATCCGCACTAGTTGCCGACCGGGCAAGCGGCGGCGTGCAGCGGAAATGGCCGACGTTTCCGATATCACGGCTCTGTCGAGAATGGAGCAAGGCGGAATTCGTGTGACGAAATAGGTTTCGCCCGACTTCGGGAAGTGATCGATCGCGTGCGCGCAGTAGTCCTTTGTGGTCACCCGACCACGTAAGACGCGGCATCTGCGCAGGTCAGTGCCTTGCGGTTGGGACGAACACGCGGCGCGACCGGTGCGGTACCGGCTGGATAGGCCCAACCGGAGGCTTGACGTAGTTCGGATCCGTGCGGCAATGTCGGGCTCAATCACAGAATGCGCTGGGGGTCGCAAGAGTGGCACAACAACCCGCCCTGTCCACTTCACGAGGGGCTGCCGAAGTCGCCGGTCAGGATCTCCCCGAGGTCCTCGGAGGTTTCGACCTTTCCGATCAGGACCGGTTCGCCGCCGGTTTCCCGTACGACGTTTTCGCCCGGCTCCGGGAGTCCGCGCCGGTGCTGCTGCATCCGCCGGGACGCACCCGCGACGGCGAGAACTTCTGGGTGCTCAGCCGCTACCGCGACATCGTCGAAGCGGCGCAGAACCCGGTGTTTTCCTCCCAGGGCGGCGGTTCCCGCGAGGGCGGCGGCACGCACCTCGACGACCTTCCCGCCGGGACGTACTCCGGCGGAATGCTGAACATGATGGACGATCCGCGGCACCGGCTGCTCAAGGACCTGGTCGCGCCGATGGTCACCGGCTCCGGGCTCGGCAAGCTGGAACCGGTGGTCCGCGACCGCGCCGCGGCCGTGGTGGCCAAAGCGGTCGAGCGCGGCACGGGCGATTTCCAGACCGCGGTCGCCGGCCGGTTCTCGGTGGA
Source organism: Amycolatopsis sp. WGS_07 (assembly GCF_045278895.1). Classification (NCBI taxonomy): domain Bacteria; kingdom Bacillati; phylum Actinomycetota; class Actinomycetes; order Pseudonocardiales; family Pseudonocardiaceae; genus Amycolatopsis; species Amycolatopsis sp. WGS_07. Next base: position 4,392,019 of record NZ_CP136053.1, read on the forward strand.
GATCATGGCGGCGCTGCTGGGAGTTCCGGCCGAGGACTGGGACCGGCTGGTCGGCTGGACCGATGTCGCGATGGGCTACGAGGACCGCGATTCGGGCGAGTCGAGCGACCGCAGCCAGTCGGTGCTGCTCGACATGTACAACTACAGCCGCGAGCTGGTCGCGGCCAAACGCGCGGACCCTGGCGACGATTTCCTGTCCGGCATCATCCACGCCGACCTGCCGCGGGTCGACGGCGTGGCCCCGCTGTCGGACTACGAACGCGAGGTGTTCTTCAACCTGCTTTCGCTGGCGGGCACCGAACCAACCCGCAACGCGATCGCGATCGGCATGCTCGCGCTCGCCGAACGTCCCGACCAGTGGCGCGACCTGCGCGCGGACCGGTCTCTGCTGGACGGTGCGATCGAGGAGATGCTGCGCTGGTCGAGCCCGACGCCGTACAACCGGCGCACGGCCACCGAGGACATCCGGTTCAACGGCCAGCTGATCCGGGAGGGCGACAAGGTCACGCTCTGGTGGGCCTCGGCCAACCGCGATCCGGAGGTCTTCGCCGATCCGGACACTTTCGACATCCGCCGCGACCCGAACCCGCACCTCGCGTTCGGCCACGGCACGCACACCTGCCTCGGGCTCACCCTCGCCCGGTCCGAACTGCGCGCGCTTTTCACGGAACTGCTCGACCAGGTCGCCGAGGTGCGGCTGACCGGGCCGGTTCCGTGGGCCCGCAACAACAAGCACACGGTCGCGCTCGAGATGCCGGTGGAGTTCGTCCCCGCCTGACGCGCCTCGCCCGGCCGCCCCTGCCCGCGGCCGGGCCTCCCGAAACCGGCCGACGCACCGCCGAACCGATTGGTGTCCCGTCATGTCCGAAACCGCTGAGCTGGCGAATCTTTTCCCGTTCGACCCGTCCGACCCCGGGTTCCGCGCCGACCCGTACCCGGTGTTCCGTTCGATGCGCGAACAGGCTCCGGCGCTGCGGACCGCGCCGGGGATGTGGGTGGTGACCGGGTTCCCGGAGTGTTCCGAGGTGCTGCGCAACCGCAGTTTCGGGCACGGCGACGGCAGCCTGGTCTCGTCGCAGATCACCACGAACGCCGACGGCGAAGAGGTCCGGCCGTTCGTTTTCCTCGACCCGCCGGACCACACCCGGATCCGGCGGCTGGTCACGAAGGCGTTCTCCGCGTCGATGATCGAGAAGCTGCGCTCGCGGGCCGAGGAGCTGGCCAGCGGGCTGCTCGCGGAGGCCGCGACCGGCGAACCGGTGAACCTGATGACCTCGCTCGCGCTGGCGATGCCGTCCCAGCTGATCTCCGAACTGCTCGGCGTGCCCGCCGAGGACAAACCACTGTTCGAACAGTGGTCCGCCGCGCTCGGCCGCGGGCTCGACCCGGACTTCATGCTGACGCCGGAAGAAGCCGAGCAGCGCAACCGCGCCCGCGCCGACTTCGACGAGTACTTCGCCGAGCTGGCCCGCCGTCGCCAGACGGAACCGGCGGCGGACCTGGTGAGCGCGCTGGTCGCGGTCGCCGAGGACGGGGACCGGCTCAGCCGGACCGAGCTGGTCAGCACGTGCCGGCTGCTGCTGTCCGCGGGCTACCTGTCCACCGCGCACCTGATCGGCAACGGGGTCGCCGCGCTGCTGCGTCATCCGGAACAGCTGGAGTGGTTCCGCGCGAACCCGGGGGAAGCGGTCGGCGTGGTCGAGGAACTGCTGCGTTTCGACTCGCCGGTGCAGGTCGCCGGGATGCGGCTCGCGCTGGAGGACACCGAGATCGCCGGACAGCCGGTCGCCGCGGGCGAGGCGGTCACGATCATGGTCGGCGCGGCGAACCACGATCCGCGCGCCTTCGAGAACGCGGACACCCTGGACGTCAGCCGGAAGCCCGAGCGCAACCTCGGCTTCGGCGTCGGCGCGCACTTCTGCGTCGGGGCGCCGCTGGCCCGGCTGTCCACCCAGGTCGCGCTCACCGAGCTGGTCACGCGGTACCGGATCGAGCGCGCGGACGCCGAGGCGACCCGCATCGACAACCTCGTGCTGCGCGGATACGCGGATCTTCCGGTCCTGCTCAACGCGGCCTGACCGACACCCGGGGGTGGTGCGTCCAGTGAGTTCGGCGAGAGAAGACGACCCGGTCGCGGTCGTCGGGATGTCCTGCCGGCTGCCGGGGGCGGCGAACCCGGCGGAGTTCTGGAAGCTGCTGCGGGACGGGACGGAGGCGGTCGGGGAAGCGCCCGCGACCCGCTTCGTCCCCGGCGGCCCCGAACCGCTGCACACCCCGGACGGCCGGCCGCTGCGAGCCGGTTTCCTCGACCAGGTCGACACCTTCGACGCGCAGTTCTTCGGGATCTCCCCACGCGAGGCCGCGGTCACCGACCCGCAGCAGCGGCTGATGCTGGAGCTGTCCTGGGAAGCGCTGGAGGACGCGGGCATCGTGCCCAGCGCTGGCCAGGTCGGGGTATTTTTCGGTGCTGTCGCAGGGGATTTCGGGTCGATCGCGGACACGGTCTCGCAGCACACCGCCACGGGGTTGAGCCGGGGCCTCATCGCCAACCGGGTTTCCTACGCGCTCGGGCTGCACGGGCCGAGCCTCACTGTCGACAGTGCACAGTCGTCGTCGTTGCTCGCGGTGCACTTGGCTTGCCGCAGTTTGCGGGGCCGCGAATGCGAGATCGCGCTCGCGGGCGGGGTGAACCTCAACCTCACTCAAGGTGCACACGACGTCATCGAGGCGTTCGGCGCGTTGTCGCCCGACGGACGCAGCTACACCTTTGACGCGCGCGCCAACGGGTATGCGCGTGGCGAAGGCGGCGGCATCGTCGTGCTGAAGACGCTGTCCCGGGCCATCGCGGACGGTGATTCGATCTACGCGGTGATCCGGGGGAGCGCGGTCAACAACGACGGCGGCGGCGCGGGGTTGACTGCGCCGAGCCAAGAGTCGCAAGAGGACGTGCTGCGACTGGCTTGTCAGCGCGCGGGGATAGCGCCGGCCGAAGTGTCCTATGTGGAGCTTCACGGGACCGGCACGCCGCTGGGCGATCCGATCGAGGCGGCGGCGCTCGGGCGGGTGTATTCCGCCGAACGCGAGCTGCTGGTCGGTTCGGTCAAGACGAATATCGGACATCTCGAAGGCGCGGCCGGGATCGCCGGGCTGCTGAAGGCGGTGCTGTGCGTCGCGCATCAGTCCGTGCCGCCGAGCCGGAACTTCGAGACGCCCAATCCCGCCATTCCGCTGGACGAGCTGCGCATGCGGGTCGTCACCTCCGCGGAGCCGCTGCCGGATTCCGCGCGGGTGGGGGTGAGTTCGTTCGGGATGGGCGGGACGAACTGCCACCTGGTCCTGTCCGGATGGGCTTCCGCCAGCGCCGCGCAGACCGAGTCTGCCCTGCCGGTACTGCTGCCGTTGTCCGCGCGCGACGATGCGGCGCTGGGGGAGTTGGCTTCCGCGCTGCGCGGGGTTGCGGCGGATCCGGCCGACGTCGGCTACTCGCTGGCGACGACCCGGGCTGAGCTGGAGCGCCGGGCGGTCGTAGTGGCTGCGGACGCGGCTGAGGCGGACACTGGTTTGGCCGCGCTCGCGTCCGGCACGGGGGCGATCCAGGGTTCCCCGGTGCCGGGGGAAGTGGCGTTCCTGTTCACCGGCCAGGGCAGCCAGTGGGCCGGGATGGGCCGGGCGCTGTACGAGCGGTTTGAAGTCTTCGCGACGGTGCTGGACGAGGTGTGTGCTGAGTTCGACGCGCATCTCGATCGTCCGTTGCGCGAGGTGATGTTCTCCGAAGCTTCGGTGCTCGATGAGACCGCGTACACGCAGCCTGCGCTGTTCGCGATCGAGGTGGCGTTGTTCCGTCTGCTGACGGAATGGGGCCTGACGGCGGATGTCCTTCTTGGACATTCCATCGGTGAGCTGGCCGCGGTTTACGCTGCTGGTGCCTTGTCGCTGTCGGACGCGTGCGCGCTGGTAGCTGCGCGGGGACGGTTGATGCAGGCGTTGCCGGGCGGCGCGATGGTCTCGGTGCGCGCTAGCGAAGACGAGCTGCGCTCTGATGTGGACGGTCAGCCCGAGGTCTCGATCGCCGCGGTCAACGGGCCGTCGGCGACGGTGTTGTCCGGTGCTGAACCGGCGGTGCTGGAGATCGCGCAACGGTGGGCCGCACAGGGCCGGAAGACTCGGCGGCTGCGGGTCAGCCACGCCTTTCATTCGCCGTTGATGGACCCGATGCTGGCGGAGTTCCGTACCGTCGCGGAAGCCGTGACGTGGCGGGAGCCGCGGCTTCCGGTGGTGTCCAATGTGACCGGTCGGGAACTGACCGCCGACGAAATCCGGTCGCCGGAGTACTGGGCGCGGCATGCGCGTGCGGCGGTGCTGTTCGCCGACGGGATCCGGCGCTGTGCTGAACGCGGCGTGACGACCTTTGTGGAGCTGGGGCCGGACGGGACGCTGTCCGTGCTGGGCCGGGATTCCGCCGAGGGTGCGTTCCTGCCGGTGTTGCGGGGGCGGGATCGGGACGAGGTTCGTGCGCTGCTCGAAGCGGTGGCGCGGGCGCACGTGCGCGGGGTTTCGGTTGACTGGCGGTCGTTCTACGCCGCGCACGGCGCGCACCGGGTGCGGCTGCCGACGTATCCGTTCCAGCGGCAGCGGTACTGGCCGGGAGCCGCCGTCGAGCAAGCTCCAGCTCCGGTGAAGTCCACTGTGGATGAGGGCGCGACGCTGGAGCTGGTCCGGCGGCACGTCGCCGCTGTGCTGGAATATGCATCGGCAGACGCGGTCGATGTGCGGCGGCCGTTCAAGGACCTGGGGTTCGGTTCGTTGATGCTGGTCGAGTTGAGCGATCGGCTCACGGAAGCGCTGGGGCGGCGAGTCCCGCCCTCGCTGCTGTTCGATCACCCGACCCCGGTCGCGGTCGCCGCCGCGCTGGCCGGAACTGTTTCCAGTGCACCGGACGAGGTCGTGCAGCCGGTCGACGAGCCGGTCGCGATCGTCGGGATGGCGTGCCGGTTCCCCGGCGGGCTGGACGGACCGGAGCAGTTCTGGCAGTTCGTCCGGGCCGAAGGCGACGCGATCGGCGATTTCCCGGACGATCGCGGCTGGGACCTGACGCGGCTGTTCGGCACCGAGGAATCGGGAACGAGCTACGTCCGGCAGGGCGGCTTTCTTTCTGGCGCGGCAGAGTTCGACGCTGAGTTGTTCGGGATCTCGCCGCGTGAGGCACTGGCGATGGATCCGCAGCAGCGCCTGTTGCTAGAGACTTCGTGGGAAGCGTTCGAGCGGGCCGGTATCGCCCCGCATTCGTTGCGCGGCAGCCGGACCGGTGTGTTCGTTGGTGCGACGGCGCAGGATTACGGCGCGCGGATGCACGAATCGTCCGAAGGGGACGGTTACGTGCTGACCGGGACCACGCCGAGCGTCGCGTCAGGACGGGTTTCGTATTCATTCGGACTTGAAGGACCGGCGGTCACTGTAGACACCGCGTGCTCGTCTTCGTTGGTGGCGCTGCATTTGGCGGCGCGGTCGCTGCGGTCCGGGGAATGCTCGCTGGCGCTGGCGGGCGGGGTGACGGTGCTGGCGTCGCCGGGAATGTTCACCGAGTTCAGCCGGCAGCGCGGGCTGGCGCCGGACGGCCGGTGCAAGGCTTTCTCCTCGGACGCGGACGGCACTGCCTGGGCCGAGGGCGTCGGAATGCTGGTGCTGGAACCTCTTTCGCTGGCTCAACGCAACGGGCGGCGGATTCTCGGCGTGCTGCGCGGTTCCGCGATCAACCAGGATGGTGCGTCGAATGGGTTGACCGCGCCGAATGGTCCTTCGCAGGAGCGAGTGATCCGGGCCGCGCTGGCTTCGGCTGGACTGTCCACTCAGGACGTTGACGCTGTTGAGGCGCATGGCACTGGTACGGCGCTGGGTGATCCGATTGAGGCGCAGGCATTGCTGGCCACCTACGGGCAGGATCGGGAGCGTCCACTGTGGCTGGGCTCGGTCAAGTCCAACGTCGGGCACATGCAGGCGGCGGCCGGGGTCGCCGGAGTGATCAAGATGGTCCTGGCCATGCGCGACGGAGTGCTGCCGCGAACGTTGCATGTGGACGAACCGTCGCCGCAGGTGGACTGGTCCGCTGGCGCGGTGGAGCTGCTGACCGAAGCCGTGGACTGGCCTGCCGTGGACCGGCCGCGGCGCGCTGGGGTGTCGTCGTTCGGAATCAGCGGGACCAACGCGCACGTCATCATCGAGCAGGCTCCCATCGCTGAGAATGCGATGGTCGAGGGCTCGGCACCAGTACTGCTTTCCGGACAGAACGCGACCGCGGTGAGCGCCCAGGCCGCGCGGTTGCGGGACTTCGTGGCGGACCGTCCGGAAGCGACGGTCGCCGATCTCGCGTATGCCACCGTGACGACCCGCGCCGCGCTGGAGCACCGGGCGGCTGTACTGGCGGAAGACCGCACCGAGCTGTTGCAGCAGTTGCAGGCGCTCGCCGACGGTCGTGAAGTGCCTGGCAAAGTCCAGGGCACCGCGGACGTCACCGGTGGCATCACGTTCGTCTTCCCCGGTCAGGGCGGGCAATGGGCGGGAATGGCACAACGGCTGCTTGCCGAGTCGCCGGTGTTCGCCGCGCGGTTGAATGCCTGCGCGGACGCTCTGCAGTCGCATGTGGACTGGAAACTGCTTGAAGTGCTCGGCGATCCCGCCGCGCTCGAACGAGTCGACGTCGTGCAGCCCGCGCTGTTCGCGGTGATGGTGTCGTTGGCTGAACTTTGGCGTTCTCATGGCGTCGAACCGTCGGCGGTCATCGGGCACTCGCAGGGAGAGATCGCCGCAGCCTGTGTCGCGGGTGCGTTGTCGCTAGAGGACGCGGCGGCGGTCGTTGCCTTGCGGGGCAAGGTGCTCACGACGTTGTCCGAGCCGGGCGGCATGCTGTCGGTGCTGCTGCCCGAGTCCTCAGTGGAACCCCGGCTTACGCCGAACGTCTCGATCGCAGCGGTGAACGGCCCGTCGGCGGTCGTGCTGTCCGGCGATCCGGCCGAGCTGACGGAGCTGCTGGCGGAATTCACCGCCGAGGGTGTGCGGGCCCGGCTGATCCCGGTGGACTACGCCGCCCATTCCGCGCAGGTCGAACCGCTCCGCGCGCAGCTGGTGAAACTCTTGTCCGGGATCGTGCCACGCACGTCGGACATCCCGTTCTACTCCACCGTCACCGGCACTCGGATCGACACCACCGAGCTGGACGCGGAGTACTGGTACCGGAATCTTCGCGAGACTGTCCACTTTGATCATGCGGTCCGGGCGGCGGCCGAGGCGGGGAACCGGTTCTTCGTCGAGGCCAGTCCGCATCCGCTGCTGGTGGCCAATGTGGAGGACCTCGTCCCCGGCGCGGTGGCGGTCGGATCGCTGCGTCGCGACGAAGGCGGTTCCGGCCGGTTCCTGACCTCGGTGGCGGAGGCCTATGTGCGCGGGGTCGCGGTGGAATGGCCGATCAGCGGCACCGGGCCCGCGCTCGAATTGCCCACCTACGCGTTCCAGCACCAGCACTTCTGGCTCGAAACCCCGGCCGGTTCCGCCGACCCCGCCGCACTCGGACTGCAGCCGGCCACGCATCCGTTGCTGGGCGCGGTCACCTCGGTAGCCGGGTCGTATTCTCTGCTGGCTACCGGAAATGTAACTGTCCGTCAGCATTCCTGGCTGGCTGATCACGCTGTGTTGGGCACTGTGGTGCTGCCGGGCACCGCGTTCGTCGAGCAGGCGGCCTGGGCCGGGGAGCAGGTCGGCTGCCCGTATGTCGAGGAACTCACCCTGCAGGCGCCGCTGGTCGTGCCGGACCGGGACGGCGTCCTGGTCCAGCTGACCGTCGGGTCCGCCGGTGACGACGGCCGCCGGACCGTCGAGATCTACTCCCGGACCGACGCGAGTGCCGAATGGACCCGGCACGCGACCGGCATGCTTGGTGCGGGCAGCCGTCCGGTGGCCGACCTCCGCGCCTGGCCGCCCGCTGGTGCCGTCGAAGTGTCCACACGGTACGAAGCGCTGGCTGATCGCGGGTACGGCTACGGCCCGGTCTTCCAAGGTTTGCGGAAGATGTGGCGCCGCGGCGACGAGGTGTACGCCGAGATCAGCTTGCCGGAAGTGCCGGGCGGACACCTCGTGCATCCCGCGTTGCTGGACGCCGCTCTGCACGCGATCCTCCCCGACACCGGCGACACGATGCTGCCGTTCACCTTCAACGGCGTGCGGCTGTATCCGACCAGCGCGACAACGCTGCGCGCTCGCGTGACTTCCGCCGGAGCCATCGACCTCACTGACGAGCAGGGCAATCCCGTGGCCACTGTGGACTCGGTGGCGCTCCGGCCGGTGACGGTGAACCAGCTCGGCACTGGCCAGCACGAGTCGCTCTACCGCGTGGAGTGGTCGCCGGTTTCGGTTCCGGCATCGGGCGCTTTGCCCATGGTGACCGATCTGTCCGAAGTGGATTCCGCGCTGCCGGTAGTCGGCGTTCGTACGGACGCGCCGGACCGGGCCCTCGCCTTGGTGCAGCAGTGGCTCGCGGAAGACCGGTTCAGCCAATCCCGGTTGGCGGTCGTGACCAGCGAGGCGGCCGTCTGGGGACTGGTGCGTTCGGCCCAGTCCGAGCATCCCGGCCGATTCGTCCTGGTCGAGGACGGCGACGAGCGGCTGCTGGGACGAGCGGTGGCCACTGGGGAACCGCAGCTTGCGATCCGGGCTGGCCGGGTTCTCGTGCCGCGGCTGACCAGAATGACCGGTACCACAGCGCAATCCCCATGGGGTCCACATTCGACAGTGCTGATCACCGGTGCGGGCGGGACGCTCGGCCGACTGGTCGCCCGGCATCTGGTGGCAGAGCACGGGGTACGGCGGCTGGTGCTGGTCGGCCGCCGGGGTTCCGCGACACCGGGGATGGCCGAGCTACGTGCCGAACTGGACTGCGCGGTCACCGTGGCGGCTTGCGATGTGTCCAATCGGGACGCGGTCGCGGCGCTGCTCGCCAAGCATCCGGTCACCGCGGTCGTGCACGCGGCCGGGGTGCTGGACGACGCGGTGATCGAATCGCTGACCGCGGAACGCATCGAGCACGTCATGCGCGCCAAGGTCCAGGGCGCGCGCAACCTGGACGAACTGACCAGCGACCTCGACGCCTTCGTCTTGTTCTCCTCGATCGCCGGAACCTTCGGCAGCCCCGGCCAAGCCGCGTACGCGGCGGCGAACGCGGCGCTCGACGCGCTGGCCACGGACCGCCACGCCCGCGGTTTGCCCGCCACGTCGCTGGCCTGGGGTTTCTGGGCGGACCGCAGCGAGATGACCGAGCACCTCAGCGACGTCGACGTGTCCCGCATGGCACGCGCCGGGGTGATCCCGCTGACCGCGGCCGAGGGGCTGGCGCTCTTCGACGTCGCCACCGCACTCGACGAGCCCGTGCTCGTCCCGGTGCGGCTCGACCTCGCCGCGTTGCGCGCCCAGCAGCGGGATGGCCTGCTACCTGCGGTTTTGCGAGGTTTGGTGCCGACGGTCGACTCGAGTGCGCCGCAGGCCCGGCTCACTAACGAACAGCACGCGCTGGACCTGGTGCTGGCGCAGGTCGCGGTGGTGCTCGGGCACTCCGACCCGGCCGGGCTGTCCCCGGACCGGCCGTTCAAGGACTTCGGTTTCGACTCGCTGACCGGGGTCGAACTGCGCAACCGGTTGAGCCGGCTGACCGGCCTGCGACTCCCGGCGACCGCCGTCTTCGACCACCCGACCCCGGCCGCGCTCGCGGATTACCTGCGCAGCCAGTCGGCGGGGGAGGACCGTCCTGTTGAGACGGTGCCGGTGGCGGCGGCCGACGAGCCGATCGCGATCGTCGGCATGGCCTGCCGGTACCCGGGCGGAATCGATTCGCCCGAGCAGCTGTGGCGGTTCGTGTCCGAAGGCGGGGACGCGATCGGCGAATTCCCGGCCGACCGCGGCTGGGACATCGACGCGCTTTTCAACGCCGACCCCGACCACCCCGGCACCAGTTACGTCCGGCAGGGCGGTTTCCTTTCCGGCGCGGCGGAATTCGACGCCGCGTTGTTCGGGATTTCGCCGCGTGAGGCGTTGGCGATGGATCCGCAGCAGCGGCTGTTGCTGGAGACCTCGTGGGAAGCTTTCGAACGGGCCGGGATCGATCCGTTGTCCCTGCGCGGCAGTCGCGCTGGGGTGTTCGCGGGCGTCATGTACCACGACTACAGCGCGGCGTTCGGCGAAATTCCGGCTGAGCTGGAAGGTCAGGTGCTGGCCGGCACGAGCGGCAGTGTCGTGTCGGGCCGGGTGTCGTACTCGTTCGGTCTCGAAGGACCGGCGATGACGGTCGACACCGCATGCTCGTCGTCGCTGGTGGCGCTGCATTTGGCCGCGCAATCGCTGCGGTCTGGGGAATGTTCGCTCGCGTTGGCGGGCGGGGTCGCGGTAATGGCGACGCCGACGACGTTCACCGAATTCAGCCGTCAGCGCGGACTCGCGCCGGACGGCCGGTGCAAACCGTTCTCGGCGGCGGCCGATGGTACCGGCTGGTCCGAGGGTGTCGGAATGCTGGTGCTGGAACGGCTTTCGGACGCTGAGCGCAACGGGCATCGGGTGCTGGCTCTCGTGCGTGGCTCGGCGGTGAACCAGGACGGTGCTTCGAACGGCCTGACGGCCCCGAACGGCCCGTCGCAAGAGCGGGTCATTCGTGCCGCGCTGGCCTCGGCTGGGTTGTCCACTCAGGACGTTGACGCGGTCGAGGCACATGGCACTGGTACGGCGCTGGGTGATCCGATCGAGGCGCAGGCACTGTTGGCCACCTACGGCCAGGACCGGGAGCGTCCACTGTGGCTGGGTTCGCTGAAGTCGAATCTCGGGCACACGCAGGCGGCGTCAGGCGTGGCCGGGGTCATCAAGATGGTGCAGGCGATGCAGGACGGTCTGCTGCCGCGAACGTTGCATGTGGACGAACCTTCACCGCACGTCGACTGGTCGGCTGGCGCGGTGGAATTGCTGACCGACAACGTGGAATGGCCTGCCGTAGAGCGGCCGCGGCGGGCTGGGGTGTCGTCGTTCGGGATCAGCGGGACCAACGCACACGTCATCCTCGAGCAAGGTCCGGCCGTCGAGCGCATGGAGACCCCTGCTGCTGGACCAGTTCCGGTGCTGGTCTCCGGACGCGGCGAAGCAGCGTTGAGCGCGCAGGCCGCGCGCTTGCGGGATTTCGTGAATGCGCGACCGGAACTGACGGTGGCTGAACTCGGATACGCCTCGGCCGCGACCCGAGCCGTATTGCCAGACCGGGGTGTCGTCGTCGCGTCCACTCGGGACGATCTGGTGGCGAAGCTCGACGCTCTCGCCGCTGGTCGTGAGCTGCCGGGAGTGCTGCGCGGGACCGCAGCGACCACGCCGGGTCGAGTGGTGTTTGTGTTCCCCGGGCAGGGTTCCCAATGGGTGGGGATGGCTCGGGAGCTGGCCGCGGCATCGGAGGAGTTCGCGGCGCGGCTGTCGGAATGCGCGGCGGCGCTGGCCGAATTCGTGGACTGGTCGCTGGACGAAGCGTTGTCGGACGGCGCGTTGCTGGAACGTGTCGACGTCGTGCAGCCCGCTTCGTGGGCCGTGATGGTGGCGTTGGCGGGATTGTGGCGGTCGTACGGAGTGGAACCGGCTGCCGTGGTCGGCCACAGCCAAGGCGAGATCGCCGCGGCGTGTGTGGCAGGTGCGTTGTCGCTGCGGGACGGCGCGCGGGTGGTGGCGTTGCGCAGTCAGCTCATCAGCGAGGTGCTGGCTGGTCAGGGCGGCATGGTTTCGGTCGCACTGCCGGTCGGCGACCTGGCGGATCTGCTGGGGGAGCTGGAAGTAGCGGCGGTGAACGGACCGTCGTCCACAGTGGTCTCCGGCAGTCCGGAAGCGGTCGAGAAGCTGCTGGAAGTGTGCGAATCCCGCGAGATCCGGGCGCGACGGATCGCGGTGGACTACGCGTCGCACTCCACGCAGGTCGAGTCCATTCGGGACCGACTGGTCGAGCAGCTCGCCGAGATCTCGCCGAGCAGTGCGGAGATCGCGTTCTATTCCACAGTGCACGGAGCGGTGATCGACACCCACGGTCTCGACGGGGACTACTGGTATACGAACCTCCGCCAGACAGTGCGTTTCGAGGAGGCGATCCGCGCGGCGCTGTGGGACCGCTTCGGCACCTTCATCGAAGTCAGCCCACACCCGGTAGCCGCGCAAGGCATTCAGGAGACCCTCGACGCCGCCGAAAGTCCGGCGACCGTGCTCACCACGCTCCGTCGCGATGACGGTGGCCTCGATCGGTTCCTGTCCTCAGTGGCCGAAGCGCACGTGCGCGGGGTGTCCGTCGACTGGCCTCGACCGGCGGTGTCCTCGCCGCCGGTCGAGCTTCCTTCCTACGCGTTCCAGCACCAGCGGTTCTGGCCAGCCGGTTCTGGACAGTCCGCAGTGGACAAGTGGCGGTACGCAGTTGAATGGCAACCGGCCGGTGCACCGGCTGCCGCGGAGCCGGGACCGTTGGTCGCGCTCGTCCCAGCCGGACATCAGGGGTGGGCGGCGACCGTCCTCGAAGGACTCTCCGCGCAAGTGGTCGAGTTCGACCCGGACCGTCCGGTGCTGGATCAGATCGGCCACGCGGCCGCGCTCGTGTCCCTGCTCGCGGCGGACGACCGGCCGCATCCGGACTACCCATTGCTGTCGCGCGGTGTAGCGGGAAGCCTTGCGCTGTCCCAAGCCTTGCTTGAACACGACATTCCCCTGTGGACACTGACTCGCGACGCACTCAACGACCCGATGCAGGCACAGATCTGGGGCCTGGGAAGGGTTGTCGCACTGGAGCACCCGAAGACCTGGGGCGGTTTGATCGACCTGCCGGAGGACATCGGCCCGGCCGAGCTGACGGCCGTCAAGCACGCCATCGCCGGTGGCTGGGGCGACGAGGACCAGTTCGCCATCGGTCCCGACGGCGTGCGGGTCGCGCGTCTCGTGCGTGCCCCGGCCGTGGCGGGCGGGAATTGGCAGGCGCGGGACACCGCAATCATCACCGGTGGCACCGGCGCGCTCGGTCCGGACATCGCGCGCTGGCTGGTACGGGAAGGTGCGGACCACGTCGTCCTCGTCAGCCGCAGCGGACCGGCTGCCGACGGTGCTGCGGAACTCGAAGCCGAACTCACCGAACTGGGCGCCGCAGTCACCATCGCAGCCTGCGACATCGCGGACCCGGACGCGGTCGCGAAGCTGCTCGACAGCCTCCGCGAGCGCGGGTGTGCGGTGCGCTCGGTATTCCACGCCGCCGCGTTGATGAAACTCGGCGCGGTGCGGGACATCGACCTGGACGAGTTCGCCGCCGTCGTCGAGGCGAAGATCGCCGGTGCGGAGAATCTGGCCCGGCTGCTCGACTACCACGAACTCGATGCGCTGGTGTTCTTCTCGTCCATCGCGGGCGTCTGGGGCAGCGGCGATCACGGTGCCTACGCGGCCGGAAACGCCTACCTCGACACGCTGGCGGTCCGGCTGCGCGCGGAGGGCCGCCCGGTGACCTCGGTCGCGTGGGGTGTCTGGGACGGAGCCCGGTTCCCGGACGGGGTCGATCCGGATCAGTTGCGGCGTCAGGGTTTGCCGCTGGTCGGCACCCGCCCCGCGCTCGCGGCATTGCGCCGGATTCTCGGGCAGGACCAGGCGATGGTCGCGGTCGCCGACGTCGACTGGACACGGTTTGTCCCGCTGTTCACCTCCGCGCGTGCGCGGCCGCTGCTGACCGGCGTCCCGGAAGCGGTGCGGGCGATGAGCGAACCGGCACCGCGGGAAGAGTCCGCTTTGGCCAGTCGGCTGGCCAAACTGTCCGAAGTGGAGCAACGCGCGACGCTGCTGCGGTTGGTTCGCGAACAAGCGGCACTTGTCTTGGGGCACAGCAGTTCTGAGGCGATCGGCGACGACCAGCCGTTCCGAGACCTCGGCTACGACTCGCTGACCGCGATGGAGTTGCGCGGCCGGCTGGGCGAGCGCGTCGGGCTTCGACTGTCCGCGACGCTGGTGTTCGACCATCCGACGCCGGCCGCGGTCGCGGACCACCTGCGGACACGGATCGCTCCGGCGGCTCCGCCGCTCGGGGTGGAGCTGGACCGGCTCGCCGCCCGGCTGTCCGAAGTGGACGAAAGCGAGCGGGCGGACGTGGCGGACCGGTTGCGGACGATGCTCGCGGCGGTGCGGGACGAACCGGACGACGACCTCGGCGCGGTGAGCGACGACGAGATGTTCGACCTCATCGACCGCGAACTGGGCCTGGACTAAGGGGAATCGGATGGCGGACGAGGACCGGCTGCGCGACTATCTCAAGCGGGTGACAGCCGACCTTCGCAAGGCGAAGCAGCGCGTGCGGGACCTGGAGGAGGCACGGCGCGAGCCGATCGCGATCGTCGGGATGGCCTGCCGTTACCCCGGCGGCGTGCGCTCGCCCGAGGACCTGTGGCAGCTGGTGGCCGACGGCCGCGACGCGATTTCGCCGTTCCCGGCGGACCGCGGCTGGGACGTCGAAGCCTTGCACGACCCCGATCCGGCGCGTTCTGGCCGGTCGTACGTCCGGGCGGGCGGCTTTCTCGACGATCCCGGTGTGTTCGACGCCGGGCTGTTCGGGATCAGCCCGCGCGAGGCGCTGGCGATGGACCCGCAGCAACGGCTTCTGCTGGAAACCGCGTGGGAATCCCTGGAGCACGGCCGGATCGACCCGTTGTCCCTGCGGGGCAGCCGGACCGGGGTGTTCGTCGGGCAGAACTACCAGGAGTACGGGCCAGGCCTGGCCGTCGCGCCGCAGCGGGTGGAAGGCAATCTGGTCACCGGTGTCGTGCCGAGTGTCGCTTCTGGACGCGTCTCGTACAGTTTCGGCTTCGAGGGTCCAGCGGTCACTGTGGACACTGCCTGCTCGACTTCGTTGGTCGCGCTGCATTTGGCGACGCAGTCGTTGCGCGCCGGGGAATGCACGCTCGCGCTGGCCGGTGGGGTGACGGTGCTCGCGAACCCCGGCACCTTCGTGGAGTTCAGCCGGCAGCGAGTGCTCGCACCGGACGGCCGGTGCAAGGCGTTCTCCGCTGGTGCGAACGGGATGGGCATGGCCGAGGGCGTCGGTCTGCTGGTGCTGGAACGGCTTTCGGATGCCGAACGCAACGGACACCGTGTGCTGGCCGTCGTGCGCGGCTCGGCGGTCAATCAGGACGGTGCTTCCAACGGCCTGACCGCGCCGAACGGCCCGTCGCAGGAACGCGTCATCCGGGCAGCGCTGGCCGCTGCCGGGTTGTCCACACAGGACATCGACGCAGTCGAGGCACATGGCACGGGAACGGCGCTCGGCGATCCGATCGAGGCACAAGCACTCCTGGCGACGTACGGGCAGGACCGCGACCGTCCACTGTGGCTGGGCGCGCTGAAGTCCAACATCGGCCACACGCTCGCGGCTTCCGGCGTAGCGGGCGTGATCAAGATGGTGCAGGCGATCCGCAATGGTTCGCTGCCGAAGACGTTGCATGTGGACAACCCTTCGTCGCGTGTGGACTGGGAGAGCGGCTCGGTCCGGCTGCTGGCTGAGTCGATGGCATGGCCGGAGGCGGACCGTCCGCGACGGGCCGGGGTGTCGTCGTTCGGGATCAGCGGCACGAATGCGCACGTGATCCTGGAACAAGCCCCTCCGGCCGAGGTCCCGACCCGAACCTCCACCGGGCCGGTTCCCGTGGTGGTCTCTGGCCGTGGCAGGGCGGCGATGCAGGCGCAGGCCGCACAGTTGCGCGACTACGCGGCTACGCATCCGGAGGTAGACCTCGCCGACGTCGGCTATTCCTCGGCGGTGACCCGCGCGGCCCTGCCGGACCGAGGCTTCGTGATCGCCGACGACCGCGCCGATCTGCTGGACAAACTCGACGCCCTCGTGGCCGGCCGAGACGTTCCGGGTGTCCGCCACGGCACCGCGAGCCGCACGCCCGGGGGAGTCGCCTGCATGTTCCCGGGCCAGGGGTCGCAGCGGCTGGGCATGGGCCGGGAGGCCTACGACCGTTTCCCGGTCTTCGCGGAAGCCTTCGACGAAGCGTGCGCAGCGGTCGGACAAGAGCTGCGCGAAGTACTGTGGGGCAACGACGAAAAGCTGGTGGAGCGGACCCAGTACGCCCAAAGTGGACTGTTCGCAGTCGGCATAGGACTGTGGCGGCTGGTGCAGTCGTGGGGGATCGAACCCGCCTGCGTGCTCGGACATTCCGTCGGCGAGATCACCGCGGCTTGCGCGGCGGGCATCTTCTCGCTGGCGGACGCGGCGCGGCTCGTGGCCGCGCGCGGCCGGTTGATGGACGCGCTGCCTGAGGGCGGCGCGATGGTCGCGGTGTCGGCTTCGGAAGACGCGGTGCGGCCGCGGCTCACTCCGGAGGTGGCGCTGGCAGCCGTCAACGGTCCGGAATCGGTGGTGCTCTCCGGTGACGAGGACGCGGTCGAGAAGCTTGCGGAAACCCTTGCCGCGGAAGGACATCGGACCCGGCGGCTGCGAGTCAGCCACGCTTTCCACTCGCCGCGGATGCAGCCGATCCTCGAGGAATTCCGTCAGGTCGCCGAGTCGGTGGAGTATCGCCGTCCGCGCATCCCGTTCATCTCCAGCGCGGATCCCGCGACGCCGGACTATTGGGTGCGCAACATCGCCGACACGGTGCGATTCGCCGACGCGGTCCGCAAGGCGAACACCACTGTGGACGCTCGGACCTTCCTCGAACTCGGCCCCGACCGCGCGCTCTCCGCTGCAGGCACGGAATGCCTGAGCGAGGCGGCCTTCCTGCCGATGATGCGCCGTGACCAGCCCGAGGCCCGCACCATCACGACCGCCGCCGCGCAGCTGTACCTGCACGGCACCCCGCCGTCGTGGCGCTCGTTCGAAGCCAATCTTGTCGACTTGCCGACTTATTCATTCCAGCGCGACCGTTACTGGCTGGACGGCATCAGTGCTGGTCACCCCCTGTTTGGTGAGACGGTGGAGGTGGCCGAGGGCGGCCTGCTGCTGACCGGCCGGCTGTCGACTGCCGATCAGCCGTGGCTCGCTGAGCACGTCGTGCTGGGCTCGACTGTCGTCCCCGGCAGCGCGATCGCCGAGCTGGCTCTGCACGCTGCTGCCAAAGCGGGCTGTGCGACGGTCGAGGAGCTGATCCTCGAGACGCCGCTCGTTCTCGACGGTCCGGCGGAGCTGCAACTGAAGGTCGGCGAACCCGACGAGGCCGGCCGTTGCGAGCTGACCGTCCACGCTCGCCCCTTCAGCGGCGACTGGACCTGTCACGCGCGGGCCGCCGTGTCGCCTAGGGAAACCAAACCACTGCAGGTGTCGTGGTCTACGGACGGCGCACCGATCGACGTCTCCGCCACCTACGCGGACCTCGCTGGGGTAGGCCTCGGCTACGGGCCGTCCTTCCAAGGACTGCGGGCCGCCTGGCGCTCCGGCACCGAGATCTTCGCCGAGATCGACCTCACCGACCAGGCGGACGCGGAGCGGTACGGCATCCATCCAGCGTTGCTGGACTCCGCCCTGCACGCGGTCCGGCACTTCTTCGGGTCCCGGCTGGTGCTGCCGTTCGCCTGGCGCGGGCTGACCCTGCACGCGAGCGGAGCGTCGTCCGTGCGGGTACGGCTGACCGAGACCGGAACGGACACCGTGGCGGTCGAGATGACCGACGTCCACGGCGCGCCGGTGCTGTCGATCGCCTCGCTTGCCGTCCGTCCGGTGTCCGCCGGGCAGCTCGGCAGCCACGAGTCGCTGTTCGGCGTCGAGTGGTTCGACGTGCCCTTCGCGGAAACGGCCAGCGAGCAAGCCGTGCTCGCTCCTGGGACCACTGCGGCTGAAGTGCTCACCAAGGTGCAGGACTGGGTGGCCGAACCGCGAACCACTCCGCTCGTAGTGTGTACCCGGAACGCCGACACCGACCCGGCCGCCGCGGCGGTGGCCGGGCTCATCCGGTCGGTGCAAACCGAGCACCCCGGCCAGTTCATCCTGGCCGACCTCGACACCGACCTGCCGCCCGCCGGTCTCGCCGAGCTGGACGAACCGCAGGTCAAGATCCGCGACGGCCGGGTGTCCGTGCCGCGGCTGGTGCGCCTGCCCGCCGCGGACGAGCTATTCGCCTGGAACCCAGACGGAACTGTGCTGATCACCGGCGGCACCGGCACTCTCGGCCAGCTCGTCGCCCGGCATCTGGTCGACGTGCACGGCGTCCGGCGGCTCGTCCTGCTCAGCCGCAGCGGCGGGGAGATCGAGCACCTGGACGCTGACGTCACCGTGGTCGCCTGCGACATCACCGACCGCGAAGCCGTCGCTGGCGTGCTGAAGGAACACCAGGTCACCGCGGTCATCCACACGGCCGGAGTGACCGACGACGGCGTCGTCACCTCGCTCACTGGCGACCGATTGGCCGCCGTCGCGCGCCCGAAGATCGAAGGCGCGCTGATCCTCGACGAGCTGACCGAAGACCTCGAAGCCTTCGTCCTCTTCTCCTCCGCCTCGGGCACCTTAGGCAACCCCGGCCAGAGCGCGTACTCCGCCGCCAACGCGGCGCTCGACGCGCTCGCCCGGCGCAGGCGGGAAGCCGGTCAGCCCGCGACGTCGATCATCTGGGGTCTGTGGGAACAGAACAGCGGCATCACTGGCAAGCTCAGCGACGCCGACCGCGCGCGGATCAGCCGCGCTGGTTTGGCCCCGCTGTCGACCGAAACCGCGCTCGGTCTGTTCGATGCCGCCCTCGCGTCGGGCGAAGCCACGCCGGTCGCGATTGGTCTGGACCCGGCAGCGGTGCGAGCGGCCGGGCCGGTACCGGCGATGCTGCGCCGGCTCGTTCCGGCCGGAGAAACGCGGGCTGCGAAGCGATCCGTGCGCTTGGACGTCTCGGCACTGTCCGGAATGGAGCGTCAGCAGGCGCTCGCCGACCTGGTCCGCGCCGAGGCCGCCACGGTCCTCGGCTACGGCACGCCGGACGCGATCGGCCCCGGCCGCGCGTTCGCCGACCTCGGGTTCGATTCGCTGGCCGTCGTGGAACTGCGCAACCGGCTCGGTGCAGCCACCGGCGTTTCCCTTCCGCCGACAGTGGTTTTCGACCACCCGACGCCGGCCGCGCTCGCCGAGCACCTGCACCGCTGCCTGCCGTCGGCCGAGGGAACCGTCGACCCGTCGCTCAGCGCGGAGTTCGACCGGCTCGAAGCGGCGCTGGAAACCGCCGACGCGCTCGACCGGCCGAAGATCGCGATGCGCCTGTCCGCGCTGCTGGCGAAATGGACCGGCGCCGAACCGGCTTCGGCCGGGGAGCAAGACCTTTCTTCCGCCAGCGACGACGAGTTGTTCGACCTCGTCGACGGCCTCGGCGCGAACTGAGCTAGGGGGACACACAGGCATGGCCGGTGAGGACAAGCTCCGCGAATACCTGAAACGCGCGCTCGCGGAAGCCCAGCAGGCGCAACAACGTCTGCGTGAGGTCGAAAACGCGCGGCGGGAACCGTTGGCGATCGTCGGCATGGCGTGCCGCTACCCGGGCGGAGTGTCCACTCCGGAGGATCTGTGGAACTTGGTCGCCGAGGGCCGCGACGCGATCTCGCCATTCCCGGCCGACCGCGGTTGGGACACTCGCGACGTTCCCGTTGGCGCAGGCGGCTTTCTGGCCGATGCGGGTGCCTTCGATCCGACGCTGTTCGGTATCAGCCCGCGTGCCGCGCTCGCGATGGACCCGCAACAGCGGCTGTTGCTCGAAGTCGCGTGGGAGGCGTTCGAGCGTGCGGGCATTGATCCGCTTTCCGTGCGGGGCAGCCAAACCGGCGTGTTTTCCGGCGTCATGTACTACGACTACGCCACTTTGATGGACGCGGTTCCGGAGGAGCTTGCTGGTTTCGTCGGCCATGGCAACGCGGCCAGTATTCTCACCGGGCGCATTTCCTACACCTTCGGGCTCGAAGGCCCAGCGGTCACTGTGGACACTGCGTGCTCGTCTTCGTTGGTGGCACTGCATTTGGCGGCGCAGTCACTGCGATCGGGGGAGTGTTCGCTCGCTCTCGCCGGCGGCGTCACGGTCATGCCGAACCCAGGCACCTTTGTGGAATTCAGCAAGCTCGGCGGTTTGGCCGCGGACGGCCGGTGCAAGTCGTTCTCTGCCAGCGCGGACGGCACCGGCTGGTCGGAGGGCGTCGGGCTGCTGGTGCTGGAGCGGCTGTCTGACGCCGAGCGCAACGGGCATCAGGTGCTGGCCGTCCTTCGCGGTTCCGCTGTGAACCAGGACGGTGCGTCGAACGGTCTGACCGCGCCTAACGGTCCCTCGCAGGAACGCGTGATCGTCCAGGCCCTCACGAACTCCGCGCTGACCCCGGCTGAAATCGACGTCGTGGAAGCGCACGGCACCGGTACTGCGCTGGGCGACCCAATCGAAGCCGGCGCGCTGCTCGCGACCTACGGCCAGGGCCGCGAACGTCCACTGTGGCTCGGTTCGCTGAAGTCGAACCTCGGGCATACGCAAGCCGCGTCCGGGGTCGCGGGCGTAATCAAGATGGTGCAAGCGATCCGCGCGGGCACGCTGCCGAAGACGTTGCATGTGGACGAACCCTCGCCGCACGTCGACTGGAACAGCGGTGCCGTCGAGCTGCTCACCGAAGCGCGGCCGTGGCCGGAAACCGGGCACCCGCGTCGTGCGGCGGTCTCGTCGTTCGGCATCTCGGGGACGAACGCGCACACGATCATCGAGCAAGCACCGGAAGCCGTCGTCGAAGACAGTCCACGGAGGACACTTCCGGCTATCCCATGGGTGATCTCCGGGAAGACCGAAGCGGCCCTGCGGGAACAGGCTCGGCGACTGGCCGAAGCGGACGCCGATCCGATGGACATCGGGTACTCGCTCGCCGCTACCCGGGCCACTCTCGACCACCGTGTCGTGGTGCTCGGCGCTGACCGGGAAGAACTCCGGGCTGCCCTCTCCGACCTGATCTCGACTCCCGCTACCACCGGTCGCCTCGCATTCTCGTTCTCCGGCCAAGGTGCGCAACGGCCGGGAATGGGCCGGGAACTGTACGAGACGTTCAGTGTTTTCGCCGAAGCCTTCGACGAGATCTGCGCCCATCTGGACCCGTTGCTGGATCAGCCGTTAAGGGACGTCATCTTCGGCGACAGCGACTTGGTGCACGAGACGCAGTACACGCAGGCCGGGCTGTTCGCTGTCGAAGTGTCGCTGTTCCGGCTGGTTTCCTCGTGGGGCGTGAAGCCGGACTACCTGATCGGCCATTCCATCGGAGAACTCGCGGCCGCGCACATCGCCGGAGTGTTTTCCCTTGAAGACGCCGCGAAACTGGTCGCCGCGCGCGGCCGGTTGATGCAAGCGTTGCCGCGCGGCGGGGCGATGGTGGCGATCGAAGCGACCGAGGACGAGATCGTCCCGAGTTTGGCGGAAGGAACAGACCTCGCCGCGGTCAACGGTCCGCGCTCGGTTGTGGTCTCCGGTGACGAGGACGCCGTACTGCGCGTCGCGGAGGCTTGGCAAGCCGAGGGGCGCAAGACGAAGCGGCTGACGGTGTCGCACGCGTTCCATTCGCACCGGATGACAGCGATGTTGGCCGAGTTCGGCGAAATCGCCGCGAGCATCGGCTACGCCGCCCCGGCTATTCCGGTGATCTCCAACCTGACCGGGGAAATCGGTGCCGAACTGAACGAACCGTCCTATTGGGTACGGCACGTCCGCGAAGCCGTGAAGTTCCACAATGGACTCACCACCCTGGCCGGCTACGGTGTCACGCGGTACTTGGAACTCGGCCCGGACGGTGTCCTGACCGCGCTCGCGCCTGCTGAGGCCGTCGCCGGTGCGGCTATGCGCAAGGGCCGTCCCGAACCGGCCACGCTGCTCACCGCCCTGGGCCGCCTGCACTCCGCTGGTGTCGACGTCGACTGGGCCGCGGTCTTCGCGGGCACCGGTGCCCGCCGGATCGAACTCCCGACGTATCCGTTCCAGCACGACCAATTCTGGCTCGAACCCCAGCCCCGGCGCGGACAACTGGCCGCGGCCGGTGCGCGCGACGCCGGACATCCGTTGGTGCGCGCGGTCGTCACGCTGCCCGGCTCGGCCGGGACACTCCTAACTGGACGGTTGTCCGTCGCCGCTCAGCCATGGCTGGCCGACCACCAGGTCTCCGGCGCGGTCGTGTTCCCCGGCGCGGCGTTCGTCGAGCTGGCCGTGCAGGCGGGCAATCACACCGGCTGCGCGACCGTCGACGAGCTGACCCTGCACGCCCCGCTGATCCTGCCCGACGGAGAGGCCGCTGACCTGCGGGTATGGGCGCGCCCGGACACCGTGCCGGGCCGCTGGACCCTGGAAATCCACTCGCGCCCGGAGACCGCGGCCGACCAGGAGTGGACCCAGCACGCGACCGGTCTCCTCAGCGAACAGCCAGCCCCGGCGGCGGAGGGCCTGGCGGAATGGCCACCCCACGCGACCCCGCTCGACCTCGACGGACTCTACGAACGCCTGGAAAACTCCGGCCTCAGCTACGGCCCCGCCTTCCGCAACCTCCGCGCGGCCTGGCGCGACGGTGACACCCTCTACGCCCACATCGCGCCCACCGGAACCCCCGCCGCGCAACGCTTCGACCTCCACCCCGCGCTGCTCGACGCCTCCCTGCACGCACTAGCGTTCACGGGCGAAACGGCGCAACTGCCATTCTCCTGGCAGGACATCCGGATACACGCCACCGGCGCGCGTTCGCTGCGCGTCCGGCTTACTCCGAACAACGGCTCAGTGTCGATCGACCTCGCTGACGACACCGGCGCACCCGTCGCGTCGGTCGGTGCGCTGGCATTGCGGCCGATCGGTGCCCCGGTCCGGCGGACGGCCCAGGACTCACTGTTCCGAATGGACTGGGAGACGCTGTCGCTGGAACCGTCCTCAATCGACGGACGCTGGGCCATCGTAGGTACCCCGATGCGCGGCCTGGCTGCCGAGTCCTTTGTGGATCTCGCAGCGGTTCCGGAGGGATTTGACACCGTAGTAGTCCGCGCGGAGACGGCGGAGATCGGCCCGGCCACTCACGAAATGCTGCGGACAGTCCAGGAATTCCTGGCCGCGGAAAGGTTCCAACGGCTAGTAGTGGTGACCGCCGGAGGACTGGCCGCCGCCGCGGTCCGGGGCCTTCTCCGGTCAGCACAGGCCGAGCACGCCGGACGAATCGTCATCGCGGAATTGGAAGACTCGGACGTTGCGCCGCCCTTGCTGGGAGCCGCACTCGCTACCGGCGAGCCGCAGTTCTCGTTCCGGGACGGGGAAGTCCGGGTGCCTCGTCTCGCCCGCCCGGAGCTGACCCCGCCCGACGGACACTGGCGGCTGGACGTCACCAAGCGCGGCACGCTCGACAACCTCGCCCTCATCCCGTGCCCCGAAGCGGGAGAACCGCTGGCCGAAGGGCAGGTAAGGATCGCCGTCCGCGCGGCTGGCGTGAACTTCCGCGACGTCCTGCTCGCTCTCGGCATGTACCCGGACGAAGTCGCGCTCGGCGGCGAAGGCGCGGGCGTGGTCACCGAGGTCGGACCCGGCGTCCCGGACCTGGCCGTCGGCGACCGCGTGACCGGGATGTTCGGCGGTTCCTTCGGCCCGACCGCCATCGCCGACCACCGGCTGGTGGCGTCCATTCCGGACAGTTGGTCCTTCGAGCAGGCCGCGGCCGTCCCGATCGCTTACCTCACCGCATACCTTGGCCTGGTCAAACTGGGCGGCGTCACCGCCGGGGAATCGGTGCTGATCCATTCCGCGGCGGGCGGCGTCGGCGTCGCGGCGGTGCAGCTCGCCCGGCACCTCGGCGCAGAGGTATTTGGCACTGCCAGCCCCGGCAAATGGGACACTCTGCGCGAACTCGGCCTCGATGACGAGCACATCGCCTCGTCCCGCACCCTTGAATTCGCGGACAAGTTCCGCCAGGCCGACGTCGTCCTCAATTCCCTGACCGGCGATTTCGCCGACGCCTCGCTGCGCTTGCTGCGTCCCGGCGGGCGATTCCTGGAAATGGGCAAGACCGACCTGCGCGACCCGGCCGCGTATCCCGAACTGCGCTATCAGCCGTTCGACCTGATGCGCGTCCCACCGGACGAGATCCGGCAGATGCTCACCGACGTGCTCGCGCTTTTCGCGGAGGGAGCGCTGCGGCTGCCGCCGGTCACCACCTGGCCGGTCGCCGGCGCGCGCGACGCGTTCCGGTTCCTCAGCCAGGCAAAACACACCGGCAAGGTCGTGCTGACCCTGCCCCGGCGGCTCGACCCGGACGGCACCGTCCTGATCACCGGCGGCACCGGCACGCTCGGCCGCCTGGTCGCGCGCCATCTGGTTGCCGAGCACGGTGTCCGGCGTCTGCTGCTGCTCAGCCGTCGCGGTACGGCCGATGACCTGGCCGACCTGGGCGCGACCGTCACCGTCGCGGCCTGCGACGTCACCGATCCGGCCGCACTGTCCACTGTGCTCAGCGAGATCCCGGCGGCCCATCCGCTCACCGCGGTCTTCCACGCGGCCGGAATCACCGACGACGGAACGGTCGAATCGCTCACCCCGGAACGAATCGACGCGGTCCTGCGCCCGAAGATCGATGCGGCGTGGCAATTGCATACCGCCACTCAGCACCTGGATCTGGCCGCGTTTGTCCTTTTCTCGTCGGCCACGGGTGTCCTAGGTGGACCCGGACAGGCGAACTACGCCGCCGCAAACGCCGCCTTGGACGCACTCGCGCAGCACCGGCGCGCAGCTGGCCTTCCCGCACAATCGCTGGCATGGGGTCTGTGGGCACCGAGCAGCACGCTCACCGGCGAACTGACCGAAGCGGACCTGGCCCGTATTGCTCGGTCCGGTGTCGGGGCATTGTCGGCCGAGGAAGGATTGGCGCTCCTCGACGCGGCAATGGCGGTCGATGAACCGGTGCTGGTCCCGCTGAAGCTCCGCCCGGAACGCGCGGAAACGGTGCCCTGGACCTTGCGCGGCTTGATCAAATCCCCGGTACGCCGGGCCGCGGCCAAGACCGCCGACCCGGCTCCGCAACGGGTGGACAATTTCGAGGAACTCGTCTGCGCGGAAGTCGCCGCAGTTCTCGGGTATCCCGGAGCTTCCGCGATCGACCCGCAGCGCGCGTTCACCGATCTCGGGTTCGACTCACTGTCCGCAGTGGAATTGCGCAACCGGCTCTCCGTTGCCACGACTATGGCCTTGCCCGCGACACTGGTGTTCGACTACCCGACCCCGGCCGCGCTCGCCGCGCACCTCGGCCGTTCCGCGGAACCTGAGCCTGTCATTCCGGTGCAGCAAGCCGTTGCCGACGACGAGCCGATCGCCATCATCGGCATGGCCTGCCGATTCCCCGGCGATACGCGCTCACCTGAAGAATTCTGGCAATTCCTCCTGCAGGACGGCGACGGCGTCACCGAATTCCCGCGCGACCGCGGCTGGAATCTCGAAACGTTGTTCGACGACGACCCCGATCGCTCCGGCACCAGCTATGTGACCCAGGGCGGATTCCTGGCCTCGGCAGCGGAGTTCGACGCGGACTTCTTCGGCATCAGCCCGCGTGAAGCCCGTGCGATGGATCCGCAACAGCGGTTGTTGCTGGAAACGTCGTGGGAGGCGCTGGAACGCGCTGGTATCGATCCGGCGTCCGTGCGCGGCAGCCAGACCGGGGTGTTCGTCGGCGCGATGCGTCAGGACTACGGCCCGATGCTGCACCAGCCCGTCCCCGGCGGCGAAGGCCACCGGCTGACCGGCAGCGCGGCGAGCGTCGCGTCCGGCCGGGTGTCCTACACCTTCGGTTTCGAGGGCCCGGCGATGACAGTCGACACGGCGTGCTCGTCGTCGCTGGTCGCGATGCACCTCGCTGGGCACGCTCTCCGCCGCGGTGAATGCGATCTGGCCTTGGCCGGCGGCGCGACCGTGATGGCCACGCCGGGCTTGTTCACCGAGTTCAGCCGCCAGCGCGGGCTGGCCCCGGACGGCCGGTGCAAGGCGTTCGCTGGCGCCGCCGACGGCACAGCGTGGGCTGAAGGCGCGGGAATGCTGTTGCTGGAACGGCTTTCCGACGCCGAGCGCAACGGTCACCGCGTCTTGGCGGTCGTGCGCGGCTCGGCAGTGAACCAGGACGGTGCGTCCAACGGCCTGACCGCGCCGAACGGTCCTTCGCAGGAACGGGTGATCCGCGCGGCATTGGCGTCGGCTGGTCTGTCCACAACGGACATCGACGCGGTGGAAGGGCACGGCACGGGAACGTCACTGGGCGACCCGATCGAGGCCGGGGCATTGCTCGCGACCTACGGCCGGGACCGCGACCGTCCACTGTGGCTCGGCTCGGTGAAGTCCAACATCGGCCACACCCAGGCGGCGTCGGGCGTTGCCGGCGTGATCAAAATGGTGCTGGCGATGCGGGACGGCGTGCTGCCGCGCACCCTGCACGTCGATGAACCGTCGCCGCACGTCGATTGGCGTTCCGGTGCGGTGCAACTGCTGACCGAACCGACAGACTGGCCGGAGACGGATCGTCCACGCCGGTCCGCCGTCTCGTCGTTCGGCGTCAGCGGAACCAACGCGCACATTATTCTCGAGCAAGCCCCGGCCGCGACGGTGCCCTCTGGCAAACCGCTCGTTGCACCGCTGGTGCTTTCCGCGCGGTCTCCGCTCTCGCTCGCCGATCAGGCCGCCCGTCTGCTGTCTGTTGTGGACGAACCGGACCTTGCCCGCGCGCTCGCCACGACGCGAACGGCGCATCCGTATCGAGCGGCGGTGCTCGACGATTTCCGTGCCGGTCTCGCGGCGCTCGCCGAGGGGATCGACGCGCCGAATGTCGTGACCGGGCGGGCAGAGGCCGGGAAGCTCGCCTTCACTTTCTCCGGTCAGGGATCACAACGGCTCGGAGCGGGACGCGAACTCAGCGCGGAGTTCCCGGTGTTCGCGGCCGCTTTCGACGAGGCTTGCCGAGCACTGGACCCGCACCTCCCGCGAGGCATTCGCCAGATCGTATTCGCCGAGGAAGGCACGCCCGAGGCGGCCTTGCTGGAACGGACTGGCTATACCCAGGCCGCGTTGTTTGCCACCGAAATTGCGCTGTACCGGCTGCTCGAACACTGGGGTCTGCGCCCGGACTTCCTCGCCGGACACTCGGCGGGCGAGCTGGCGTGCGCGCATGTGTCAGGTGTGTTGAGCCTGGCCGACGCTGCCGCGGTGGTCGGCGCGCGGGCCCGGTTGATGGACCAGACGTCCGGGAACGGCGCGATGTTCGCCATCGAGGCCACCGAAGACGAAATGGCTCCGACGCTCGCGGGCCGCGACCACGAGGTCGGAATTGCCGCGGTCAACGGGCCGACGTCGCTGGTGTTGTCCGGGGACGATTCCGTCGTCACGGAGATCGCCGCGCAATGGCGCGAACGGGGCCGTCGGACGCGTCGGCTTGAAGTCAGCGTCGCGGCGCATTCTCCGCAAATGGACGAGATTCTCGGGGAATTCCGGGAGGCCGTCGCCGCGGTGACTTTCGGCGAACCGGCGATCCCGATCGTCTCGACGGTCACCGGGCAACTGGTTACTCCGGACGAAATGCGCACTCCAGACTACTGGGTGCGGCATTTGCGGCAGGGCGTCCGGTTCTTCCCCGCGGTGCGGTGTTTGGCTGAGCTGGGCGTAACGGCCTTTGTGGAGGTCGGCCCAGCGAGCGTCCTAACTGCGACCACTGTGGACTGTCTGCCGGATCCGATGGACGCGTTGCTGGTTCCGTCGATGCGCAAGGACCGTCCGGAAGTTCCCGCGCTCCTGGATACCGTGGCCCGGCTCCACGTGCACGGCTTCTCTCCGGAGTGGACTGCGGTGTTCGCCGGCCGCGAAGCCGCGGTGGTGGACCTGCCGACGTATGCCTTCCAGCACCGGCACTTCTGGCTCGCCACTCCGGAACGGGACGCGGCCGCCGCTGGCCTCGCCCCGATCGAGCACCCGCTGCTCGGTGCGAGCGTCGCACTGGCGGACGGCGACCGCGCAATCTTCACGGGGCGGCTTTCGGTCTCCGCGCAGCCGTGGCTGGCCGACCACGTGGTCTCCGGCCAGGTCGTGCTGTCCGGGACTTCGCTGCTGGAACTGGCCCTTCGTGCCGGTGCCGAGCTGGGGTGCGGGACGGTCGCCGAGCTGATTCTGGACACGCCGATGGTGCTTCCGGCGGACGGCAGCGTGACCGTCCAGCTGGTGGCGGGCGAACCGGACGAGTCTGGCCGTCGTGAGCTGAGCTGCTACTCGCGATCGGACCCGGCACTGCCGTGGACCCGGCATGCGCGCGGGGTCCTGGCTCCCGCTGAGCCGGTCGAGGCGGAATGGCCGGTGCTTCCAGACGGCGAGTCCGAAGTAGACATAGACGACCTCTACGCGACGATGGCGGACCGCGGCCTCGACTACGGCCCAGTGTTCCGCGGCCTGCGGCAGGTCTGGCTTCCGGACGGCGACCTCCTTGCATTGGTCACTGTCCCGGACGAAACCGAGCCGGAAGCCTTTGGTCTGCACCCAGCGTTGCTTGACGCAGCCCTGCACGCCTTGGCTGCGCGTGATGAATCGGGCACCGCGTCGCTTCCGTTCTCCTGGAGCGGTGTGACCCTGCACGCGACGGGCGCTCGCGCGCTGCAGGTTCGACTGAGCCCGGTCCCTGGCGGCTATTCGGTCACGGCGGCCGACCAGCACGGCCGCCCAGTACTGTCGGTGGACTCGCTGGCACTGCGACCGGTCGCACTCGACCAGCAGGTCGACGACGCACTGTTCACAGTGGACTGGCAGCCGATCGAACTTCCCGCCGCCGACGACACCTCGGAGTTCACGGTGCTCCGGAGTTCGGCTGAGGACGCGCTGGCCGAGCTGCATCGGGTGCTGCCGATTCTTCAGAACTCGCTGGAGGACGAGCAGTCCCGGTTGGTTGTGCTCACGAAGAACGCCACCGAGGACCCGGCGGCTGCGGCGGTGCACGGTTTGGTCCGCTCCGCCCAGGCGGAGAACCCCGGCCGGTTCGTCCTGGTGGACGCCGACACCGACTCGCCGGACCTCGCTGGCGCACTGGCTTCGGGCGAACCGCAGATCTCCTTGCGGGACGGCAAAGCCTTCGTCCCGCGCCTGGTTCGCACCAACTCCACTGTGGACGGCGAGTGGACCGGAGCCGTCCTGATCACCGGCGGAACGGGCGGCCTCGGTTCGCTGCTGGCCCGTCACCTGGTCACCGAACACGGCGTGCGCGATCTGGTGCTCGTCAGCCGTCGCGGCCGGGCGGCAACCGGAGCGGCGGAACTCGAAGCCGAACTCTCGAAGCTCGGCGCGACCGTCCACATTGAAGCCTGTGATGTGGCTGATCGTGAGGACACGGCGGCGTTACTCGCCTCGATCGACAACCTGGGCGCGGTCATCCACGCGGCCGGTGTGCTGGACGACGGCGTCGTGGAATCCCTGACGCCGGAACGCCTCGAGCAGGTCTTCCGGGCCAAGGCCACCGCCGCCTGGAACCTCCACGAGCTGACTCCGGACGTGCCGCGCTTCGTGCTGTTCTCGTCGGCGGCTGGCATCCTGGGCAGCCCCGGCCAGGGGAACTACGCGGCGGCCAACGCGTTCCTCGACGCGATCGCCCACCGCCGCGTCGCCGACGGGCTTTCCGCGGTGTCGCTGGCCTGGGGGCCGTGGGCATCGGGCATGGCCGGCGCGTTGGACGAGGCTTCCCGACGCCGGATCGAACGCCTCGGCTTGACCCCGCTCACGCCGGAGGAAGGTCTGCGCCTGTTCGATGCCGCGGTCGCCGGACCGCCGCTTTCGGTGCCGCTCCGGCTGAACTTCCCCGCGCTGCGCGAACGCGCCCGGGCGGGGGAGAACCCGGCGCTGCTGCGCAGCCTGGTGCGCGTCCCCGCGAAGTCCACTGTGGTCAGTGCGTCCGGTCTGGGAGCCGAATTGGCTGCGCTGGACGAAGCGGGCCGTCGGCGATTGCTGCTGAACACGGTCCGCTCCGCGGTCGCCGCGACGCTCGGTCACGACGAACCCGTCGATGAGCACCGGGCGTTCAACGATCTCGGCTTCGACTCGCTGACCTCGGTCGAACTGCGCAACCGACTGTCCACAGTGAGCGGACTGCGGCTGCCGACGACGCTGGTGTTCGACCATCCGACCACAGAGTCCGTTGTGGACTATCTGCTGTCGAAGATGACCGAGCAGGCCACCACCCGGCGCACGGTGGTGACCGCGCCGTCGGACGAACCGATCGCGATCGTCGGCATGGCCTGCAGGTATCCCGGCGGCGTCGAGACCCCGGAAGACTTGTGGCACCTGGTCTCCCACGATGGGAACGGCATCTCGGCCTTCCCGACCGACCGCGGGTGGGACCTCGACCGGCTCTATCACCCCGACCCGGACCACCCCGGCACCAGCTACGTCACCGAGGGCGGTTTCCTCGCGGACGCGGCGAAGTTCGACGCGGAGTTCTTCGGAATCAGCCCCCGCGAAGCGGTCGCCATGGACCCCCAACAGCGGTTGCTGCTGGAAGTGTCCTGGGAAGCCTTCGAACGCGCCGGGATCGATCCGACGTCCGTCCGCGGCAGCCGGACCGGAGTGTTCGCGGGCGTCATGCACCACGACTACGCCAGCCGGATGCCAGTCCTGCCGGAGGAAGCGGAGGGCTACCTCGGCGCTGGTACCGCCGGAAGTGTGGCGTCGGGACGTGTTTCGTATTCGTTCGGTCTCGAAGGCCCAGCGGTCACTGTGGACACTGCGTGCTCGTCGTCGTTGGTGGCAATGCACTTGGCGGCACAGTCGCTACGGGCCGGGGAATGCACGCTCGCGTTGGCTGGTGGTGTCACCGTGCTCGCGACGCCCGGGTTGTTCACCGAGTTCAGCCGCCAACGCGGCCTCGCCCCCGACGGCCGGTGCAAGGCGTTCTCGTCAGCGGCGGATGGGACGGTGTGGGGTGAGGGCGCGGGAATCCTGTTGCTGGAACGCCTATCGGACGCCAAACGCAATGGCCGCCGGATCCTCGGCGTCATGCGCGGCTCGGCGGTGAACCAGGACGGCGCGTCCAACGGCCTGACCGCACCGAACGGCCCGTCGCAGGAACGCGTCATCCGGACCGCGTTGCAGTCGGCTGGTTTGTCCACTCAGGACATCGATGCGGTGGAAGCGCACGGCACCGGCACCGCGCTCGGCGACCCGATCGAGGCGCAGGCGTTGCTCGCGACTTACGGGCAGGACCGGGACCGTCCACTGTGGCTGGGTTCGATCAAGTCGAACATCGGCCACACTCAGGCCGCTGCCGGCGTCGCGGGCGTGATCAAGATAGTGCTGGCGATGCGCGACGGCCTTCTGCCCCGGACGCTGCACGTGGACGAGCCGACGTCTCATGTGGACTGGGAGAGCGGGGCGGTCCGGCTGCTCACCGAGCCAGTGGAGTGGCCGCAGGCGGATCGTCCGCGCCGGGCGGCGGTGTCGTCGTTCGGCATCAGCGGCACGAACGCGCACGTGATCGTGGAGCAGCCGCCGGTCGCTGAACTGCCGGAGCAGCCGGAACGCCCGGTGCCCGTGGTGCTGTCCGGCCGGGGCGAGCCCGCGTTGCGCGCTCAGGCAGCACGCCTGCGTAGCTGGCTCGACGAAGACGCCGACTGGTCGGGCGCCGCCTACACGCTGGCCACAGCCCGGGCCGCGTTTGAGAACCGCGCGGTCCTGCTCGCGGGTGACCGGGCCGGTCTCGCCGCTGGCCTCGAAGCGCTGACCAGCGGAAATCCGACTGCCGGGCTGGTTGAGGGAACGGTCCGTGCGGCCGGCCAGGTGGCATTCGTCTTCCCGGGGCAGGGCTCGCAGTGGGTCGGGATGGCGCGCGAGCTGGCGGCGGACTCGGAAGTGTTCGCGACCCGGCTGGCGGAGTGCGCCGCCGCGCTCAGCGAGTTCGTGGACTGGTCGCTGGACGACGCGCTGACCGACAGCGCGCTGCTGGAGCGGGTCGACGTCGTGCAGCCGGTGTCGTGGGCGGTGATGGTCTCGTTGGCCGAGCTGTGGCGTTCCTACGGCGTCGAGCCGGCCGCCGTTGTCGGTCACAGCCAAGGGGAGATCGCCGCCGCGTGCGTCGCCGGAGCATTGTCCTTAACGGACAGTGCTCGGGTAGTTGCGTTGCGGAGTCGACTGATTCGTCAGGTACTGGCCGGACAAGGCGGCATGGTCTCGGTCGCGCTGCCGGTCGACGACTTGACCGACCTGCTCGTGGACCTCGAAGTGGCGGCGGTCAACGGCCCGTCGTCCACAGTGGTCTCGGGCAGCCCGGCCGCCGTCGACAAGCTCCTGGAGGTGTGCGAATCCCGCGATATCCGGGCGCGCCGGATCGCGGTGGACTACGCCTCGCATTCCACCCAGGTGGAGTCCATTCAGGACCAGCTCGCCGCGGAACTCGCCGGAAGCACCGCCGGACCGGCCGCGGTCCCGTTCTATTCGACGGTCACCGGCGACTGGCTCGACACGGACGGCCTCGACTCCGGGTACTGGTACCGGAACCTCCGCCAGACTGTCCAATTCGACCAGTCGGTGCGCGCGCTTTACGCGGCTGGGTACCGGACGTTCATCGAGGTCAGCCCGCATCCGGTGCTGGTGCCGACGATCGCCGAAAGCGTGCCGGACGCGATCACGGCCGGCTCGCTCCGCCGCGACGACGGCGGGCTCGGCCGGTTCCACCAATCGCTGGCCGAGGCCTACGTGCAGGGCGTCAAGGTCGAATGGGCGGCTGCGTTCCCCGCCGGGATCCGTCCAGCCGAGCCGCCGACGTATGCCTTCCAGCGGCAGCGGTATTGGCTCGATGCGCCCGCGACCAGCGCTGATACCGAGGACGCCAGCTTCTGGGCCGCGGTCGAGGGCGACTCGCTGGACACGTTGCTAGGAGTTGAGAAAGACGCACTCGCTCCGGTGCTGCCCGCATTGTCCGCTTGGCGGAGGAAGAGCCAGCAACGCTCCGATGTGGACTCCTGGCGATATAGGGCGGTGTGGCGACCGCAACCCGTCGCCGACGTCCAGCTCACCGGCCGTTGGGTCTTGGTGTCGCGCGAGGAAAACCAGGACTACGCCCAAGTGCTGGAGAACGCTGGCGCGTCGGTTGTCACCGTCCGGCCGGGCGAGCCGATCGGTGCGGCGGACGGCATCGTCTCCCTGCTTGCCCTCGGCGAGGGCGGCCTCGAATCCACCCTCGAGCTGATCAAGACCGCGGGGGACACTCCACTGTGGCTGGTCACCTCGGGTGCTGCTGGTGACCAGGTCACCGCACCCCGGCAAGCCATGGTGTGGGGTGTGGCCCGGACCGCCGCGCTCGAATATCCGCGCCGCCGCGGTGGCGTAGTCGACCTTGACGACCCTGCCTTGCTCCCCGCCGTGCTGAACGGGAACGAGGACCAGGTGGCGATCCGTGAGTCCACTGTGCTCGCTCGTCGGCTCGTCCCGGCTCCATTGCGGACAGCCGACCGCTGGCAGCCGCGCGGTACTGTGCTGCTCACCGAAGGACAGTTCACCGAGGCGACCGCCCGCTGGCTGGCGGAAAACGGCGCCGAGCGACTGGTCTTGGTCGGCGAAGGTCAGCCATTCCCGGACGACCTCGGCGTGCCGGTCCTGCGCGAAGTCTGCGACGTGACCGACCGGGAAGCGCTGTCCCGGGTGCTCACCCAGTATCAGCCGACGGCCGTCGTGCACGGAGCTGGCGAAGTCACTTCCGGCGCACTGGCCGACACCTCTCCGGAGGCCCTTGCCGCCGCCGTGCGGACGAAGGTGCTCGGCGCGATCAACCTGCACGAACTGGTGTCCGATGTGGACGCGTTCGTGCTCTATTCATCGGTTTCGGGGGTGTGGGGTGCGGCCGAACAGGGTGCGTTTGGGGCGGCCAACGCCTTCCTGGACGCGTTGGCTGAGCACCGGCGTGCGCAGGGGTTGCCCGCGACGTCGGTCGCCTGGGGTCCCTGGGCCGATGCCGGACTAGGCGCGGATGACGAGGAAACCGAACGTGACCGCCGGGAACAACTCCGCCGACGCGGCGTGTTCGCCCTGCCCGCCGAACGCGCCCTGCCCGCCATGGCCGACGCGGTGGCCAACGGCGATCCCACCATCGTCCTCGCGGATATCGACTGGGCTCGGTTCCTGCCCGCCTTTACCGCAGTCCGCCCGAGTGCGCTCTTCGAGGAGCTGGAAACGGCACCGGAGAACGACGACGCGGCTGAGCCGACGCTCCTGGCCAAGCTCGCCGGACTGTCCGAAGAGGACCAGCTGCACGAGCTGACCGAACTGGTCCGTGGCGCCGTCGCGGCCGTACTGTCCCATCCGGACCCGGCGACCTTGCCGGCCGGACGGGCCTTCCGCGAACTCGGTTTCGACTCGCTCGCCGCGGTCGACCTCCGGAACCGGCTCGGCGCGGCCACCGGGATCCGGCTCGCAGCCACCGTCGTCTTCGACTATCCGACCCCCGTCGACCTCGCCCGGCATCTGCACGCCCAGCTGTCAGCGGCGCAATCACCCAGCGGGCCGGCGGGTTCGGTGGACGCGGAACTCGACCGGCTGCACGGGATGTTGACCGCGGAGTCCAATGCGGACACTCGCCGCCGCGTCCGGGAACGGCTGGCGGCACTCGTCGCCGAGCTGACCCCGGAGGCCGAGGACGAACCGGTGGCGGACCGGCTCGGGGCGGCGTCCGACGAGGAAATCTTCCGGTTCATCGACACGGAGTTGAACTGACATGAGTGATGCGGAACGGCTTCGCGAATACCTGCGCAAGGTCACCGTCGACCTGCACGAAACCCGGAAGCGGCTGAAAGAAATCCAGGACCGTGCCGCGGAACCCATCGCAGTCGTGTCGATGGCCTGCCGCTACCCGGGCCGCGTGCGGTCGCCGGAAGACCTGTGGCACCTGGTCGACGAGGGCCGCGACGCGATCTCCGGATTCCCGACCGATCGCGGCTGGAACCTCGACGAGCTATTCCATCCAGACCCTGATCACGTCGGCACGACCTACGTGCGCGAGGGCGGATTCCTTTCCGGAGTAGGCGGTTTCGACGCGGGGTTCTTCGGAATCTCCCCACGCGAGGCGCAAGCGATGGACCCGCAGCAACGTCTGCTGTTGGAAGTCTCATGGGAAGCACTCGAACGGACCGGCCTCGATCTGGCTGCTTTGCGCGGCAGCGCCACCGGAGTGTTCGTCGGCAGCGGCGCGCCGGACTACAGCATGGTTGTCTCGCAGGCGGACGAAGACCTCGGTGGATACCTGATGACCGGCAACGCGGGCAGCGTGCTGTCCGGGCGGCTGTCTTACACCTATGGCTTTGAAGGCCCATCGCTCACAGTGGACACTGCGTGCTCATCTTCGTTGGTGGCATTGCACTTGGCGTGCCGCGCGCTGCGCCGCGATGAGTGTTCGCTCGCGTTGGCGGGCGGGGTTTCGGTGCTGAGCACGCCCGCCGGATACGTCGAGATGAGCCGTCAGCGCGGCATGGCTCCCGACGGTCGGATCAAGGCCTTCGCCGCGGCCGCAGACGGCACCGCATGGTCCGAAGGTGCCGGTCTCGTTGTCCTGGAACGACTTTCCGACGCACAGCGACACGGACACCCGGTGTTAGCTGTCGTGCGCGGAACCGCGATCAACTCCGACGGTGCCAGCAACGGCCTCACCGCGCCGAACGGTCCTTCGCAGGAACGCGTGATCCGCCAAGCTCTCGCCGACGCTGGTATCCCGGCCGCGGATGTGGACGCCGTCGAGGCCCACGGCACCGGCACCGAACTCGGCGATCCCATCGAGGCCAACGCCTTGCTCGCCACCTACGGACGAAACCGGCCGGCCGACCGTCCATTGTGGCTCGGTTCGCTGAAGTCCAACCTCGGCCACGCCGGTGCGGCCGCCGGAGTGGCCGGAGTGATCAAAATGGTCATGGCCCTCCGCGCGGGCACCCTGCCCAAAACGTTGCATGTGGACGAACCGTCACCGAAGATCGACTTCGCGCAGGGCGGCGTCGCATTGCTCACCGAACCGAAGCCCTGGCCCACGTCCGACCGCCCGCGCCGGGCCGGGGTATCCGCCTTCGGCATCAGCGGAACCAACGCGCACGTGATCCTGGAGCACGAGCCCGAACCGGCAGTCGTGTCTCCCGAGTTCTCTGGGCCGGTCCCGCTGCAGCTTTCCGGGAGAAGCGAAACCGCGCTGCGCGCTCAGGCGGAGCGATTGCTGCCGTACATCGACGGTCCGGCGCGGCTCGCCGACCTCGGTTGGTCGCTGCTGCGTTCGCCGGACTTCGAATACCGAGCAGCAGTCGTGGCCGACAGCCGGGATACCGCGAGCCGGGCCCTGCGCGCTTTGGCGGCGGGCGAGGAGGACCCAGCGTCGGTACGGGGACTGGCAAACCCGGTGGACAACGCGGTTTTCGTCTTTCCCGGCCAGGGCTCCGAGTGGCCCGAAATGGCGGTCGAACTGTGGGAGTCCTCTCCAGCCTTCGCTCGCTCCATGGCGGAGTGCGAATCCGTCCTTTCCGGACTGGTCGACTGGTCGCTGTACGACGCCATACGTGACGTGGAGTCGTTGAGCCGAATTGACGTCGTACAGCCAGCGCTGTTCTCGGTGATGGTCTCGCTCGCGGAACTCTGGAAGTCGTACGGCGTTTCCCCAGCCGCCGTCGTCGGCAGCAGCCAGGGGGAAGTCGCTGCGGCTTGCATCGCCGGTGCACTGTCCCTTGAGGACGCAGCGAAGATCGTCGTACTGCGCAGCCGGTTGTTCGCCGAGGAGCTGGAAGGCCGTGGTGCCGTGGTCGCCGTCGGCGCACCGGCCGCGCAGGTGGAACAACGCCTCGCTGCCTTCGCGGGCCAGCTGACGATCGGCGGGATCAACAGCCCGAGCGCGGTAACAGTGGTCGGAGAACTTGCGCCGCTGGAGAAATTCGTCGCGGACTGCACAGCGGACGGAATCCGCACTCGCGCAGTGTCCACAGTGGCCTCGCACTCGCCGAAACTCGAACCACTGCGCGAACGGTTCCTGAAGATGGTCGCCGACATCGCTCCGCGCCCAGGCGGAATCCCGTTCTGCTCAACGGTGACCGGCGAGTTCGTCCCGACCGAATCCCTCACCGCCGAGTACTGGTACGACAACGTCCGCGAAATGGTCAACTTCGACGGCGGTATCCGTGCGCTCATCGCGGCGGGGCATCGCTTCTTCATCGAGGCCAGCCCACACCCAGTGCTGACCTCGTCAATCATGGAGACCGCCGAAGACGCCGGCGTCGAGGTGGTGACGATCGGCTCGCTCCGTCGCGGCGAGGGCGGCTTGACGCGATTCCTCCTTTCCGTTGCTGACACACAAGTGCACGGTCTGCCAGTGGACTTCGCCCCGGCGTTCGAGGGCGCGGAACCACGACGCGTCACCCTGCCCACGTACGCCTTCCAACACGAAACGTATTGGCCAGAAGCGCGTAAAGCGACCACTGTGGACCCCGTCGAGGCCGGTTTCTGGGACGCTGTCGACCGTTCCGACGCGGGGGAGTTGTCTCGCACGCTGGACGTCGGCGAAGAACCACTGTCGAAGGTGCTGCCCGCGCTCACCGCGTGGCACCGGCGTCGGCAAGAGAAGTCCATTGAGGACTCCTGGCGCTACCGGATCACTTGGCGGCCAATGCCCGACCCGTCGACAACGACGCTCTCCGGCAACTGGCTCGCCGTCGTGCCGGAGGACAGCACCTGGGCCAACCACTGCCTCGACGCCCTGTCCCGCCACGGCGCGAACCTGACCCGGACCACCAAACTCGACCGAGACCTCCTGGCCGGCACTCGGGGCATCATCTCGCTGCTCGGCTTCGCGGACACCCTGGCGCTGGTCCGCTCCCTGGACACCGATCTTCCGTTGTGGCTGACCACGTGCGGCGCAGTCGCGGCTGACGGCACCACTCCCGATCCCGATCAAGCTGCGATCTGGGGCCTAGCCGCCGCCGTCGCAGCGGAACGTCCGGGCCTTTGGGGTGGCGTGATCGACCTGCCGGAAGCACTCGACGAGCCGACCGCCGCCCGGTGGTCCGCCGCGCTGTCCGGAGACACCGGCGAGGACCAGATCGCGGTACGGAACACTGGTCTGTTCGCCCGCCGCCTAGTCCGTGCGACACCTCGCGCCGAAACCTGGTCGTGGCAAGGAACCGTCCTCGTGACCGGTGCCGACACTCCGATGGGCGCACACGCGGCCCGATGGCTCGCCGACAACACGACCGCCGAAGTTTTACGGACTGTCCAACCAGGACACAACGTGCTCCTTGGCGAGCACGTCATCGAATGCGACCTCACTGATCGCGCTGCGGTCGCCAATCTGCTTGCGGGACAGGAACTCTCCGCGATCGTGCACACGGATGTACCGCTGGAGGAAGGTGCGCTGGACAACCTGACGCCGGAGATGTTCGAATCCGGAGTGGCCGGAGCCCGGAACCTCCACGAGCTGGCCGACGTGCCGCTGGTCCTGTTCTCCTCGATCGCCGGCACGTTCGGCGGTGTCGGCCAGGGTGTCTACGCCGCCGTCACCGCCACTTTGGACGCTCTGGCCGAGCGAGACGGAACGTTCTCCGTCGCCTGGGGCCCGTGGGAGACCGGTGACGAGGTACGTCGAGAACGCTTAGGACGCAGGGGAATCCG
Organism: Amycolatopsis sp. WGS_07; assembly: GCF_045278895.1. NCBI lineage: Bacteria > Bacillati > Actinomycetota > Actinomycetes > Pseudonocardiales > Pseudonocardiaceae > Amycolatopsis > Amycolatopsis sp. WGS_07. The sequence continues at coordinate 4,430,652 of NZ_CP136053.1, forward strand.
CCTGCTCGACCCAGACCGGGCCATGTCGGCGCTGTCACTTGGCGAGTCCCAGATCATGCTCGCCGACCTCGACTGGCCAACCTTCGCCGACGCCTACCGCGCCGCCGGTGAACGCCCGCTGATCGCCGACCTCGCACCCACTCGCGCGGTACCGACGGCCGCTGAGCCCGACCGCCTCACCGGGCTGTCCGCCGAAGAGCGCCGCGATGTCCTGCTCGACCTGGTCCGGAGCCACGCCGCCGCGGTACTGGGCCATCCCTCGGCGGCCTCGGTAGACCCGCGCCGCCGCTTCCTGGAACACGGCTTCGATTCACTGACCACAGTGGACCTCCGCAACCGCCTCAACGCCGCGACCGGCCTGCGGGTGCCGGTCTCGGCGTTCATCGAACACTCCACCCCGGAAGCGCTGACTGACTACCTGAATCATGAATTAGGTGGACAGAAGATTGTATACAGTCCGCTGGCTACCCTCCTGACGCAAGCCCGGGAGTCCGGAAAACTGCCCGAGTTCCTGGATGTCCTCGCCGCGGCCGCCAAGCTCCGCCCGACCGCCAAGCTCCGCCCATCCGACGAACCCCGCTCATCCGGCGAACTCAGTCCGTCCGGCGAACTCCGTCCGGCTGGCGAGTTTCGCTCGTCCGGCGAACTCGGCTCGGCTGGCGAACTCCGTCCGGCTGGCCAACTCGGCTCGGCTGGCGAGCTTCGTCCGTCCGGCGAACTCGGCTCGGCTGGCGAACTCCGTCCGGCTGGCCAACTCGGCTCGGCTGGCGAGCTTCGTCCGTCCGGCGAACTCCGCTCGGCTGGCGAGCCTCGCTCGGCCGACGAACTGCGTCCGGCCGCCGAACTCCGCCCGGCCGCCGAATCCCGCCCGGCTGCCGAATCCCGCCCATCCGGCGAACTCCTCCCTCCCGGCGAGGAGGCGCTGCCGACCACGGTCCCGCTCACCACGACTGGCCCCGCGACGAAGCTGGTCTGCCTCCCGTCGGTGCTGGCGACATCAGGCCCGCACCAGTTCGCCCGCTTCGCCGCGGCCCTGCGCGGCGAGCGGCCGGTGTCCGCGCTGTCTCTGCCGGGGTTTCAGAGCGGAGAAGCGCTTCCGGAGAGTCTCGAGGCTCTGGTCGACAGCCTCGTCGCCGAGGTGAAGAAGACCGAGGGACCGTTCGTCCTGGTCGGCTACTCGTCCGGCGGCCTTCTCGCGAATGCCGTGACCGCTGCCCTGGAGCACACAGATACCACTCCATCCGCAGTGGTCTTGCTCGACACCTTCGTACTGGGCCGGGCGTCGTGGTCCGGGGTCCTGGACGGCCTGGCTGACCGGCTGGCCGAAACCGGCTTGGCCGACGACACCCGGCTGTCCGCGATGGGCGCGTACCTCAGTCTTTTGCACGCCTTCGCCCCGGCGGAGATCGACACCCCGGTGCTCCTGGCCAGAGCCGCCGCGGGGCCCCACGCGCATTGGCCGGGTCCGCACGACACGACGGACCTGGCGGGGGATCACTTCACGATCCTCGAGGACGAGGCCGACGACGCCGCGAAAGCGGTGCACGAGTGGTTGGAGAAGCTGGCGGTGGAGAAGTCATGACTGAGCGAACGACAGTCCTGGTCGTCGGAGCCGGGCCGTGCGGGCTTGCGGTCGCGGCGGAGTTGGCGCGGCTCGACGTGCCGGTCACCGTCGTGGACGCCGAACCCGAACCGGGTGCCGGATCCCGCGCGATCCTGTTGTGGCCGCCGGTGCTGGAGGTGCTGACCGAACTCGGCGTCGCCGGACGGGCGCGCGAACAGGGGCTCGGACCGGCCGCGCTGCACTATCACCTGCCGTCCGGGGTGGGCGCGCGCGTCGCGCTCAACGACGACAACCGGCCGCTCGTGCTGCCGCAGGAGAAGACGACGGTGCTGCTGGAGCAGGCGGTGCACGATCTCGGCGGCACCGTCGAACGCGGGGTGCGCGTGACGAAAGTCGTGCCCGGCGCGGAATCCGTGCTCGTCGCGGCCACTGCCGCCGACGGAACGGCCCGGGAATTCGAGGCCGACTGGGTGATCGGCGCCGACGGCCACCGCAGCGAGGTGCGCACTCAGCTCGGCATCGCGTTCGACGGCGAGCACATCCCGGTCTCCTTCCTGCTGGCCGAAGGAACCCTCGAAGGCGACCTCCGCCGCGACGAGGTGCACTACTTCCTCAGCGATTCCGGCGTCCTGCTGCTGGCCCCGCTCCCCGGCGGCGAATTCCGGATCTCCGGCGCTCTCCCGCCCGGCGGACAACCCGACGAACGCCAGGTGCAACGCCTCCTGGACGAACGCGGCCCGGCCGGGCTGAAAGTCAAGAGCCTGCGGACGATCACCACGTTCTCCAGCGACGAACGCATCGCGGCCAAACTCCGCGCGGACCGCGTGTTCCTGGTCGGCGACGCCGCGCACGTGCACAGTCCGATCGGCGGACAGGGCCTGAACCTCGGCATCCCCGACGGCCGCAACCTGGCGTGGAAACTGGCCGGCGTGCACCACGGCCGCCTCGCCCCCGCGATCCTGGACACCTACGACCCCGAACGCCGCGCCGCGATCCAGCAAACCCTCCGCGCGACCGGCATGATGGCCCGGCAATCGGTGGCGGGCCCGATCGCGCGGCGGGTGCGCAACCTGACCTGGCGGCTGGCGCAGTCGAGCGGGGTGCTGGAGCGGAAGTTCGCGCCGACCCTGGCCGGCTGGCGCGCGGAATGCCCGAACCCGTTGCCGGGTAACGGAAAACTGGCTGCCGCTCGTTCGTGGCCGCGCCCAGGGACGCGCGATCCGCGGTGGCTGCCGAAAACGGACCGGGGCCTTGCGGGGCAATTCCAGCTGGTGACGTTCGGCCCGCCGAGCAGTGAACTGGCGACGCGCGCGGCTGCCTTGGCGACACGGATGCCGGGGGTGGTGGCGCACTTCAGCGTCGGCGGTGCGCGGGAGGGTTTTGTGCTGCTGCGCCCGGACGCGTACATCGCGGCGGCTGGTCCGGCGGAGACATTCCCGGAGGTGGCGCGGTTGGTGCGGGACCTCGCTTAGCGCTGCTCCCGCCGACGTCCGTGAGGGGAACCCTGAAGGAATCAGCGTGCCTCAGGGTTCCCCGCACGGACATCCGGGCGGCGTCCCCCAACGCCACGCGGAACTGTTCGCCGCGACAACGCCGCGCTCAGTTCCGGACGAGGCGGGTAGCCGTGACCCCATTCGGGAAAGCCGTCCGTTCGGCGACCGAGAACACCGTGGGGTCGAACTCGCCGTCCACCATCGGGATGCCCGCGCCTGCCACGACCGGGTAGCTCTTCAGCACGATCTCGTCGACCTCCGGCAACAGCGCGCCGGCCAGCGTACCGCCCCCGCACAGCCAGATGTCCAGCCCGGTTTCCTCTCTCTTCAGGTCGCGTACCAGGCCGATCGGGTCGCCGGGGACGACGGTGACGTCAGCGGGGGTGTCCGGTTTCAGGGTGCTCGACACGACGTACTGCCGCAGGTGTGCGTAGGGGCTGGGCACGGCCGGGTCCAGTTGATAGGTCGCGCGGCCCATCAGGACGGTGTCGAATCGGCGGTTGGGGGCGTCCTCGACGCCGGCCATGGCGCGGAAGGCGGTCGGGACTGTTTCCGGGTACAGCGAGTTCATGAATCCCATGTAGGCGGCGGTCTGCTGAGCATCGCCCTGCGGGAAGAAGTCGAACTCGCCCGCGGGGCCGGCGATGCGGCCGTCGAGGGTGACTGCGATGTAGTACACGAGCTTTCGCATCTAGCAACTCCGTCTGTAGTACTATGGTTGAAGTGGTTTGAACCGTACAACTACAGCTGGAGTGGTGTCAAATGGTCCGGAGGAACGACCAGCGGCGGGCGGCGCTCGTTGACGCGGCGATCGAGGTGCTGGCGCGCGAGGGGGCGCGGGGGCTGACGTTCCGGGCGGTCGACGGGGAGGCGGGGGTGCCCGCGGGGACCGCGTCGAACTACTTCGCCAACCGGGACGAGTTGTTCACGCAGGCGGGGGCGCGGGTGTATGAGCGGCTGCAGCCGGACGACGACTCGATCCCGCCGGGCAAGGGGGATCGGGCCGCGTACGCGCAGTTGATGCGGGAGCTGGTCAGCCGGATCGCGGCGTTCCGCACCGGGTATCTCGCGTTGCTGGAGTTGCGGCTGGAGGCGACCCGCCGGCCGGAGTTGCGCAGGGTGCTCACCGAGCGGGTCCGCGCGGATGTCGAGGCGAATGTCGCGTATCACGAGGTGTCCGGGCTGCCCGGCGACGCCACCGCGGTCAAGCTGCTCATTCTCGCGTTGAACTGGTTGATCGTCGAACAGCTCACGTTGCCGGACGTTTTCTCCGAAGCGGAGCGGGAACGATTGATCACCGAAGCGGTCGAACGGATTGTGGCCGCCGAATAGGGAAATGCCGGGGTGGCGCTCGTGCTGGCTGCTCTGCCGCCGCGCGAACTTGTGGCGGCTTCGCTGATCCAGCGGTGGCACGGAGCTGATCACCGGATGGCAGTGTTGCCTCGTCGTCGTGATTCCGTTGTCCGGCAAAGTGCGGCGAGGTTCCGGTCGTGGCGGTCGCGCCGACTGGTGCGCCCGAGAATTGTTTGCTTAGCCTAACCTTGCCTCAAGCCGTCTCGATGCGGTGCAATGTGGTATGGACCTGTACTCGATCGGCGAGGTGTCGGCGCGCTTCGACGTGCCGGTGTCGACGCTGCATTACTGGGAGAGTTGCGGCCTGATCCAGCCGCACCGGCGCTCCGGCTGGCGGTATTACGACCGCGACCAGCTCTACCGGATCGCGCTGATCCGCACCTGGCGGGAAACCGGGCAGCTGAGCCTGGACGACATCTCGGTGCTGCTCGGCAGCAACGGGAAGTCCGACGACTGGCGGGGCACCGTCGCCGCCCGGATCGACGCGATTCAGGAGCAGGTGACGCGGCTGCTCGACGCGCAGGCCTACCTGCAGCACCTCATGACGTGCCGGCACGACGGCGCCCTCGACGAGTGCCCTTGGTTCCGCGCCGGGATCGAACTCCCGGTCGCGAAGGCGGCTAAGTCGGCTTGATTTTTCCGCGTGGCACCACGCGTTGACCTGGGGATTTACCGCCAAGCGTGCCACTGTGGTGCCAAACTGAGCCAAGGTGGCTTGTGGTGGTGCCACGCGTGTGCCATAGTGGTGCCATGGACTTGACCACGTACGTAAGCAACCTCGGGCGGGAGTTCGCGACGCTGGCCGAGGCCAGCGGCGAGGAGGGGCGCGCGCTGGTCGAGCGCTTGACCGGATCGCTCGAATCGGCGATCCGGATGACCCTGCTGGACACGCTCTCCGGCGCCGCCGACGAGATCACCCGGGACCTGGCTCCCGGCTCGGTCGAGCTGCGTCTGCGCGGCCGCGACCCGAACTTCGTCGTGACCACGCCGCCCGCCGAACCCGCTCCGGCCGCCGCGCCCGCGGCCGAGCCGGCTCCGGAGGCTCCGGAACCGCTGTTCGCCGAGGACGGGCCGTCCGCGCGGATCAACGTGCGGCTGCCCGAAGCGCTCAAGGCCGCGGTCGAGGAGGCCGCCGCCAAGGAGGGCCGTTCGGTGAACGCCTGGCTCGTCCGGGCCGCGACCGCCGCCCTGCAGCAGCGCCCCGAGCGCGAGCCGCGGTTCGAGCCGTCCGGCGGCGGTTTCTCCAAGCAGAGCTTCACCGGCTGGGTCCGCTAGCCCGCTTTCTCGCTACTTCCTTCACCCGTCTCTGACCTGCGGAGACGGCACACCTATCCGAAACGTGGGGACAACCATGCCTAAATTCGATACGCCCGAACCGATTTCCGTCACCCTCGACCTCGGCAACGGCCAGGTCCGGTTCGCCGCGAGCGACCGCTCCGACACCGTCGTCGACGTCCGGCCGTCCGACGACCTGGACGAGTCCGACGTGAAGGCCGCGAGCCAGGTCCGCGTCGACTACAGCAACGGCACGCTGCACATCTCCGGGCCGAAGATGCGGGCGTTCGACTTCTCCCGCAAGACCCGCTCGGTCGACGTGACGGTCGAACTGCCCACCGGCTCGCGGGTTTCCGCCGAGGTGCAGGCCGGCGCCTTCCAGAGCATCGGGCAGCTCGGGCAGGCCCGGTTCAAGACCGCCGCCGGGAACGTCAGCCTCGACCGCACCGGACCGTTGCGCGTCAACACCTCGGTCGGCCACGTCACCGCCGAGGAGGTCGCGGGCGACGCCGACGTCACCACCGCGTCCGGCCGGATCCGGCTCGGCCCGGTCGACGGGACCGTGACGGCCAAGAACTCCAACGGCGACACCACGATCGAGTCCGCGGGCGGCGACGTCCAGGTGCGTGCCGCCAACGGCGACATCACAGTCGGGCACGCCGGCTCGGGGGTGGACGCGAAGACGTCCAACGGCGCCATCCAGATCGGCGAGGTCGTCCGCGGTTCGGTCGTGCTCGAGAGCGCGATCGGCGACCTGCGGATCGGCATCGCCGAGGGCACCGCGGCCTGGCTCGACGTCAAGACCAACTTCGGCCACGTGCGCAACGAGCTGGAGACCTCGGCCAGCCCCGGCGAGTCCAAGGAGACCGTCGAGGTCCGCGGCCACACCGCGTTCGGCGAAATCGTCATCCACCGCTCCTGACCACAGTTTTTGGAGAAACTCCTATGTCCAGCAATCATTCCCGGCCGGCGATCGCCGCCGCCGGACTGCGCAAATCCTTCGGCGACCACGTCGTGCTCGACGGCATCGACCTCACCGTTGCGCGCGGCACGGTCTTCTCGCTGCTCGGCGCGAACGGCGCGGGCAAGACCACCACGGTCAAGATTCTGTCCACTTTGATCAATGCCGACGGCGGCGCGGCACAGGTCGCCGGGTACGACATCGGCTCGGAAGCCGACGGCGTGCGGGCCTCGATCGGCGTCACCGGGCAGTTCTCCGCCGTCGACAATCTGCTGAGCGGCGAGGAAAACCTGCTGCTGATGGCGGATCTGCACCACCTCGACCGGACCGCGCGGCGGACCCGGACGGCGGAACTGCTCGAACAGTTCGACCTCGTCGAAGCGGCGAAGAAGCCGGTTTCGACCTACTCCGGCGGGATGCGCCGCAGGCTCGACCTGGCGATGACGCTCGTCGGCAGCCCGCGGGTGATTTTCCTCGACGAGCCGACCACCGGGCTGGACCCGCGCAGCCGCCGGGCGATGTGGCAGATCGTGCGCAAGCTGGTGGCGGGCGGCGTCACGATTTTCCTGACCACGCAATACCTCGAAGAGGCCGACGAACTGGCCGACCGGATCGCGGTGCTCGACCACGGGCGGATCGTCGCCGAGGGCACCGCGGACGAGCTGAAGCGGCAGATCCCCGGCGGGCACGTCCAGCTCCGCTTCGAAGAGGAAAGCGACCTCGTCCACGCGCAGCGCGCCCTCAGCGAGGCGTCGCGGCAGCACGACGCGCTGGTGCTGCGCGTCCCGAGCGACGGCAGCCTGCACTCGCTCAAATCGCTGATCGACCGGCTGGACTCGATGTCGGTGAAGGTCGACGAGCTTTCCGTGCACACCCCTGATCTTGACGACGTATTCCTCGCCCTCACCGGCAATTCTTCCGACGAAAAGGTGACTTCCCGATGACCACGCCCGCTCTCGCCGGACCGGACCTGCGGTTCCATCCGGTGCGCGATTCGATGACCATGCTGCGCCGGAACCTGAAGCACATGCTCCGGTATCCGTCGCTGACGATCATGCTGGTCGGAATGCCGGTGGTGTTCCTGCTGCTGTTCGTCTACGTTTTCGGCGGCACGCTCGGCGCCGGGCTCGGCGGACCCGGGGGCGGCCGAGCCGAATACGCCAACTTCGTCGCGCCGACGATTCTGCTGATGACGATCACCGCGACCGTGCAGGGAACGGCGATTTCGGTGGCGATGGACCTGACCGAGGGCGTTATCGCCCGGTTCCGGACCATGCACATCGCCCGGGTTTCGGTGCTGACCGGGCACGTGCTCGGCAGTGTGCTGCAAGCGCTTTTCGGGCTCGTGGTGGTCACCGGGGTCGCGCTGCTGGTCGGCTTCCGGCCGGCCGCCGGGGTCGGTTCGTGGTTCGCCGCGGTCGGATTCCTCGTGGTGGTGGCGCTCGCGCTGGTGTGGCTGTGCGTCGCGCTCGGACAGGTGAGCAAGAGCGTCGAATCGGCCAGCAACACGCCGATGCCGTTGCTGCTGCTGCCTTTCCTCGGCAGCGGGTTCGTGCCCGCCGACTCGATGCCGGGCGCGCTGCGGTGGTTCGCCGAGTACCAGCCGTTCACGCCGATCATCGAAACCCTGCGCGCGCTGCTGCTCGACAAGCCGCTCGGCAACCACCTGTGGTTCGCGCTCGGCTGGTGCGCCGTGATGGGCATCGGCGGCTATCTCTGGTCCAAGAAGCTTTTCAATCGCGAATACGCACACTGAAAGGGGTACGGGGGATGACTGGCGAAGCGATTGTGCAAGGGGTTCCGATGGGCCGGGCGGAGGGCTGCCCGTTCGATCCGCCGCCGTCGCTGACCGAGGTGCGGGACCGGGCCCGGCTGACGCGGATGGTGTTCCCGGACGGGCACGTCGGCTGGCTGGCCACCGGCCACGCGGAGGTCCGCGCGATTCTGGGGGACCAGCGATTCACCAGCCGGTACGAATTGTGGCACTACCCGTTTCCCGGGATGGAGCAGTTTCCGGAATTGCCGCCGGCCCCGGTGGGGGACATGACGGGAATCGACGCTCCGGAGCACACGCGGTTCCGGAAACTGCTGACGGGGAAGTTCACCGTCCGGCGGATGCGGCTGCTCAGCGACCGCGTGGCCGAGGTCGCGGCCGAGTACCTGGACGCGATGGAGAAGGCCGGTCCGGGGGTGGATTTGTTCGAGGCCTATGCGCATCCGGTGCCCGCGGTGATGATTTGCGAACTGCTGGGGGTTCCTTATTCGGACCGGGCGTCGTTTTTGGGGGACGCGGCGGCGATCAGCGATGTCAATTTCTCCGAAGAGGAAAGGATGACCGCTTATGGCCGGTTGCAGGAGTATGTGGCTTCGCTGGTACCGGCTAAGCGGGCTGCGCCTACGGATGATTTGTTCAGCGACTTGACCAGTAGTGATCTGACTGACGAGGAACTGGCCGGGCTGGGGACGTTCCTGCTGGCCGCGGGGTTGGACACGACGGCGAACATGATCGCGCTGGGGACGTATGCGCTGCTGAGCAACCCGGAGCAGCTGGCCGTGGTCCGCGACGAGCCGGAGGCCGCGGGCGGGGCCGTCGAGGAGCTGATGCGGTATCTGTCGATCGCGCACACGGGGGTTCGGGCCGCGCTGACGGATGTCGAGATCGGCGGGGAGGTGATCCGGGCGGGGGAGACTGTGGTGATTTCCATCCAGGCGGCCAACCGGGATCCGGAGCGGTTCGAGCGGCCGGACGAGCTGGATGTCCGGCGGCCTGCTGGGGGGCATTTGGGGTTTGGGCACGGGATTCACCAGTGTCTCGGGCAGCAGCTGGCCCGGGTGGAGATGACGGTGGCGTTGCCCGCGCTGGTTCGGCGGTTCCCTGGGCTGCGGGTCGAGGGGGAGGTTTCGCTGCGGCCTGAGTTGCAGAATATTTACGGGGTGCAGAAGCTGCCTGTTGCTTGGTGAATCTTTTCTCAGCACCGGCTCGATGCTCTTGACGGCGTCGGGCCGGTGCTCGTTGCGGACAGGGGTGTCTTGGTCTTGGTCGACGCGGATGCGGTGTGCGCGGGAGTTCGTGAGCTGGGCGTGGGGGACGGCGCGGTGGTGATCGTGCATTCGTCGCTGTCCGCGCTGGGGGAGGTGGACGGAGGGGCGGACGCGGTGGTGCGCGGGGTGCTGCGAGCGGTCGGTCCGGAGGGGACGGTGGTGGTGCCCGCGTTCACGCCGCAGGTGGCGGATCCGTTTCCGGAGCACGTGGGGGATGCTTCGGTTGACGAGGAGCGGGCGCGGGTGCCGTTGTTTCATCCGGACCTGGTGACGCCGATGGGGGCGATTCCCAATGCGGTGCTGGGGTGGGCGGGACGGTGTCGCAGCCGGCATCCGCAGGCTTCGGTGGCGGCGGTGGGGGCGCGGGCGGCTGAGGTCACGGCGCGGCAGCCGCTCGCGTATGCGGTGGGGCCGGGGTCGCCGTTCGAGTGGCTGCACCGGGAGCGGGCGCGGATCCTGCTGATCGGGGTCGGGCACAACCGGAACTCGTTCCTGCACTACGCGGAATCGCTGGTGCCGCATCACCGCCGGAAGGTGCGGCGGTTTCCGTACCTGGTGGACGGGGAGCGGGTGTGGGTGCGGACCGACGACGTCGGGGACGACAACGGGCGCTTCTTTCCTCAGGTCGGGGCCGAATTCGGGAAGACGGGCGGCGTGCGGCGGGGGAAGATCGGCGCGGCGGACTGCGAAGTGATCGGCTGTGTACCGTTCGTAGGGTTCGCGCGGCGACGGCTGGGTGAGCTGCTGCGATGAACTCGCCACCTATACTCGGGCGTTGTGACTGAAGGGTTCTCGCAGGTACTGGAGCGTTGCCGGGCGTTCCTGGAGGAGCGGCGGCCGCCCGTGCCGTGTCTGGTGGTGGACCTGGACGCGGTGCGGGGGAACTGCGAGCGGCTCCGGCGGGTGCTTCCGGAAGCTCGGATGTACTACGCGGTCAAGGCTAATCCGGCGCCGGAAGTGGTGCGGGTTCTTCGGGACGCGGGGGCCGGGTTCGACGTTGCCGGGCGCGAGGAGATCGAGTTGTGTCTCGCGCAAGGGGTTCGGCCTGAGTTGCTGTCCTATGGCAACACGGTGAAAAAGGCGCGGGACATCGCGTTCGCTTATCGCGTGGGGGTGCGGCGGTTCACCTTCGACAGTCTTGCCGACCTGGAGAATCTCGCGGAGTTCGCGCCGGGGGCGGCGGTTTCGTGCCGGATTCTGGTGGACAGTCCTGGGGCGCGGACGCCGTTCGGGCGGAAGTTCGGGTGTGCGCCGGAGATGGCGGCCGACCTGCTGGTGCGGGCGGCTGAGCTGGGGCTGGACGCGGAGGGGGTCGCGTTTCACGTCGGGTCGCAGCATCTGGATCCGCGGGCTTGGGAAGGCGGGATCGCGGCGGCGGCCGAGGTGACTCGTGCGGTGGCGGAGCGCGGGGTTTCGTTGCGGGGGTTGAATATCGGCGGCGGGTTTCCGGTTGGTTACGTGACTGAGGCGCCGCCGCTGGAGGAGTACGCGACGGCGATTCGTGCGGCGGTGGAGCGGTATTTTCCGGTCGCGCCCGCGTTGTCGTTCGAGCCGGGGCGGGCGGTGGTGGCGTCGGCGGGAGTGATTCGCAGCGAGATCGTGCTGGTGTCGCGCAAGTCCGCGGCGGACGAGAAGCGGTGGGTGTACCTCGACATCGGCCGGTACGGCGGGCTGGCCGAGACGGAGAACGAGGCCATCGCGTACCGGCTGCTCACCGCGCACGACGGCGGTCCGGACGGGCCGGTCGTGGTCGCGGGGCCGACTTGCGACGGGGACGACGTGCTTTATCAGCGTACGCCGTATCGGCTGCCGTTGGCGTTGCGGGCGGGGGATTACGTCGATATTCCGGACGCTGGAGCGTACACGCAAAGCTACTCTTCGGTGGCGTTCAACGGGTTTCCGCCATTGCGGTCTTACTTTATCGGCGGGGATGCCGGTGGAGTGGGGGAATTCGCCGGACGGCATGTGCTGGCGGAGTTTTCCGGGGTGTCGGCGGAGGTGCTGGACGATCCGGTGTTTCTGTGCGAGAGCTTGGAGCGCGCGCTGGAGAAGGCCGGGGCGACGGTGTGCGAGTTGACGCACAAACAGTTCGAGCCGTACGGGGTGACGGCGATGGCGTTGCTGTCGGAGTCGCACGCTTCGATTCACACGTATCCCGAACGCGGGTCGGCGTTCGTGGATGTGTTCACGTGCGGGCGGAAAGCGGATCCGGAGCTGGCGGTGCAGTTGCTGCGGGATTCGCTCGGCGCGAGCGTTTCGCGGGTCACCACTATCCACAGAGGACAGGAAGACAGTTGAACATCGAGGAACCCGTCGGCGCGGGACTGATCCGGCAGTGGCAGGTCTCGGACGTGCTGGTCGACACGCGGACTGCCTACCAGAACCTGGTGATCGGCAAGACGGCGCAAGGCATTTCGCTGTTCTGCGACAACGAGCGGCAGAGTACTGAGTTCAGCCAGCTGGTGTATCACGAGGCGTTGCTGGTGCCCGCGTTGCTGCTGGCGTCCACTGTGGACCGGGTGCTGGTGGTCGGGTCGAGTGAGGGCGTGGTGTGCCAGATCGCGGCCGAGGCGGGGGCTTCGGTCGATCACGTGGACATTGACGCGGAGGCGGTCCGGCTTTGTGCGGAGCATCTTCCGTATGGGTATTCGCCGGCGGAGCTGGCGCGGGCGGAGCGGGGTGACGGGCCGGTTCGGGTGCATTACGCCGACGGCTGGGAGTATGTCCACGGCTGCGCGGAGAAGTACGACGTGGTGCTGGTGGATCTGCCGGATGAGCAGGATGACGCGGACGCTCAGCACAATCGGTTGTACGGGGCGGAATTCCTGGCGCAGTGCCGGTCGTTGCTCACGCCGGGCGGGGTGGTCGCGTATCAGGGCGGGTGCCCGACGTTGTGGCGGAATTCGACGCTGGTGAAGTGCTGGCGGCGGTTCGAGGAGACTTTTCCGGCTCCGGTTTATTTCGGGTCGGCTGAGCATGAGTGGGCGTTTTTGTTCGGCACGGACGGGGAGGTGCCGGTGGAGACGATGGCCGAGCGGTTGGCGGCGTTGCGGTACCGGCCGGTGACGATCGACGAGGCGGCGCTGCGGGGCGGGACGGTGCCGCCGATCAGTTTGCGCAGGTGAGGAGTCGTGAGTGGTGATCACGGTTAGAACCGCGATCGCCACTCACGACCCACTGAACCAGCCCGGCAGGTCCAGGCGTGCTGACTCTGGCGAGGCGACTTTCCGCAGGTCCTCCTCCAGCGCGCGGAGCCGCTCGGTGCCCAGGGTTTCCGCCCATTGCGAGCGCAGCCGGTCGAAGATGCGCGCGGACTTGGCCAGGCAGTCGAGGCCCTGGTCGGTCAGGTGCACCAGCATCCGGCGGCCGTCGGACGGGTCGCGGTCCCTGGTGACGTAGCCCAGCCGTTCCAGTGCGTCGATCGTCTTCCCGGCGGCTTGTTTGGTGACGCCGAGCGTGCGGCCCAGTTCGACGGCGGTGGTGCCCTGCGGGCCGATCGCCTGGAAGACGAAGCCGTGCATCGGGCGGACGTCGGGGTGGCCTTGTTTGGCCAGTTCGGTGTGCAGGTCGTCGATCAGGCTGCGGAAGCCGAACAGCAGGCGCAGCGGCAGCTCGTAGCCCGGGGGATCGCTTGACATAGGTAGACAACCTCGTTGACTATATGGACAACCTTGTTGTCTAGTTTACCCCAGGGAGCGCGCATGACAGTCATCCGGGACAGCCGCCGGACGGAAACGCCGAACGCGGTCATGACGACGTTGGCGTCGCCGACGCAAGGCGGCAGCCAGCTGGCGGTGTGGAGAGTGGAGATGGCGCCCGGCGCGGTCGGGCCGGTGCACGCGTTCGACACGGAGCAGGTGTGGACGATTCTCGACGGCGGGGCGGAGATCACGCTGGACGGTGTGGTCGAGCCCTTGACGAAGGGCGAGACGGTGGTGCTGGCGGCGGACGCGGAACGCCAGGTGCGAGCGGACCCGGAACACGGAATGGCGGCGATTGTCTGTGCGCCGGGCAGTACGCGGGTGTATCGGACCGGAGTGGTGCCGGCGTGTGCGACGGCGGACGGGGACAAAATCCTGCCGGACTGGGTCGCCTAGGCTGTGGCGGGCGTCACGGAATGTTCGGCGATCTTGAGCGCTACAACGGATATGTCTGCTCCCACCACGCCAGAAGAAGCCGCCCCGGTCGTTCCCGCTCTGGACGACTTCGACTTTCCGCTCGTCGACGGCGCGGCTTGCCGCATCGACGACCCGGATTGCGAAGCCTGCCAGTAAGTAACACTGCACGCACGGAGGAATCCGTTGCGTGACAACTGGTAACGGCCCGAGTGACCGGTCGGTGACGGCTCGGGAAACACGGTAACCGCCGGCCGGTCCGGCGGTTACCGTCGTTCTCGTGCCGTTGACATTGATCAAAGGTCAGTTTCGGGTCGTCGGGGCTTCGCCGGACGGGGATTCGGTCCGGTTCTATCCCGAGCGCGCCGACGCGTTTTCCGCCGCGGGCCTCAAAGTGCGGACCAATTCCCGAGGCGGCGTGCAGTTGCGCCTCGACGGGATCGACGCCCTCGAGACGCACTACCGGCCGCGGGTCGCCGGTGCCGAATTGTGGCGGCAGCCGGTCGAGCTGGCGAACGCCGCCGGGGACGAACTGTTGCGCTACCTCGGGTTCACGAAGGTCGAGCGCGACGAAGGCGGCCGCGTTTCCACCAGTACTCCGGGGGCGACGAACGGGCATATTCTGACCCGGTTCGCCGACAAGTACGGCCGCGCGGTCGCGTTCGCGTTTCCCGGGCAGCGCGCGGGACGTTCCACCGACGGCGGCGACGTGCATCTCGACCCGAAGGCGCTGAAGGCGTCGGCGAATTTCCATCTGCTCGAAACCGGGCTGGCGTACCCGACGTTCTACTCCAAGCTTTACCCGGATCTCCGGCAGGCGATGGCCGACGCGTCGGTCGCGGCGCGCACCGCGGGCAAGGGCGTGTGGGAGCACGACGTGACCAACAGCGGGTTCAAGCTGACCAGTCGCGCCCAGTTGCGCGACAAGGTGGTGCTGCTGCCGAAACTGTTCCGCCGCTTGGTCGATTACCTGAGCCTGGACGAAACGGACGGTGTCTCGCTCGCCGGATTCGCGGATTACGTCGACACTCGCAACGACCGGTTGTTCACCATTCCCGACGGGCACGCGACGGAGCTGCACACGCTTCTGTCCGTCCGGCGGCAGACGTTGAAGCTCACGACTCCGCCGGAGCAGATTGTGTTCCAAGAGGCTTGACCGGTTGCCGCAGGACGGTCTTGAGCTTCTCGGGCGCGGTGCGTCGCGGGTCGCTGAGGTAGATCTCGTGGTGGTCGCCGTTGAAGGTCAGGCCGTGCTCGGGCAGGTATTCGTGGTGGAGCCGGTTCAGCGTGGGCGTTTCGTCGTCGTATGAGCCTAGGTGCAGGATCTGGACGCTCGTCCCTTCATGCAAAGTGCGCAGCTGAACATTCGCGAGCGCCGGGTTGCCCTTCTTCTTCGCGACCCGCTCGGCAGCGTCCCGGACCATTTCCTCGGTGATCCAGTCCGGCTGGTTGATCATCATCGTCCAGTCCCACTTTTCTTTCTCCCGCGAGAGAAAGACCGCCGGATCGTCGGCGCGCCACAAGCCTTCCAGCGGCCCGACGACGAAGTCCCGGCCGAGGGCCTTGCTGGCGAACTTCACCGCGTACGCGATGCCGTACAGCGCTTCGACGGCGTTCGTGTACTCCGGAGCGGTGTTGGGGTCGCCGTGGCCGTCGGCGGCGAGGTAACGGAGCGCAGGTACGTCCACGACGGTGAAGTCCTTCGGCGAAGGCGAATACAGCGCGCGGTGCGCCTTCTTGACGTCGTACTTGTCCATCGCTGTCTCCTTGCTGAGGACGCTCTCGGTCCAGGTGAGGTCGGCCGTGAGCATCGCTTCGCTGTAGTCGAAGATCGCCGACGCGGCCGCGGGCAGCGGTTCTTGGCGGGCGCGCGTCGCCCGGACTTCGGCGAGCTGGTCGCGTAACGCGGTGAGGCGCGCGGTCAGCCCGGAAAGCACTTCAAACTCCGGCAGGACCGGGCTGTTCGCCAGGCCGATGAGGACGCGCGCGTGGACCGGGGTCAGCGTGGTGAGCGCTTCGCGGGTGGCGTCCGCGCAGAGTTCGATGCCGGACGGGGTGGCTTGGAAGGTCGCGCGCGATTTTCCGGAACGGGGTGCGCCGGTGGCCTCGATCAAGCCGCGCTTGGCCAGTTTGTCGAGGACGTAATAGATGGACGAGAAGCCGAGCGCGGTCCAGGCGCGGATGCCGCGTTCCTCGATCACCCGCTCCAGGTCGTAGCCGTGCCGGGGTTGCTCGACGAGCAGGCCGAGGACGGTCAGTTCGGCGTCGGTGAGGGCGGGCACCCCGCTATTCTAGCGCTAGAATAGCTGCGCCTCCAGGACCTCGACCTCCGGTTTCGGGTCGAAGCCGTGGTCGACCAGCCAGCGGACCACGCGGAGGCTGCGCAGCGACCACCACGCGCGGAGCACGTCGAGGTCGACGTCGCCGCCGTAACCGGCCAGCACGTCGGGGACGTGTTCCTGATGGGCGAGGGTCAGGGCGGCGATGTCGAACAAGGGGTCGCCCTGGGCGGCTTCGGACCAGTCGAGCACGCCGGTCACCTCGTCGCCCTCGACGAAGATGTGCGCGACCTGCAGGTCCCCGTGGGTGAACACCGGGGTCCACGGCCGGAGCGCCGCGTCGGCGATCCGCCGGTTGCGGGTGACCAGGTCGGCGGGGAGGACGTCGTTCGCGATCAGCCACGCGCATTCGCGGTCGAGGTCTTCGGCGAGATCTTCCGGGTTCAAGCCGGGCGCCGCCGGAAGCGGTGCTTCGTGCAGTTTCCGCGCGGCGGCGCCCGCGGCGGCCCAGGCCGCGGCGGAGCCGTTCGACGGTTTGCCGGGGCGGCCTAATTCCCGTCCGGGGAGGGCGGCGAGCGCGAGCACGGGCGGCTTTCGCCAGAGGATCTCCGGCGTCGGGATCGGGGCCAGCGCCATCGCGGCGACCTCGGCGTCGGCGCGCGCCTGATCGGTGTCGATCTTCAGGAACACGTCGCCGACGCGCAGGGTGGCGCGCTCGTGGTGGGCGACGACGACTTCAACTTCCGCCATGCGGGCGATTGTCGCGAAGATGATCTCCGCTGTCGCCGGATTTTCACCGCTGCAGCCGTGGATCCTGTGAAGGATCGGCGTACATCGGCGGGCAGCCGTGGTCGACGGCCTCCGGGCGCAGTTCGTAATGCCACGGTTCGTTGCGGTAGATCTGGCAGAGTCCATACGCGGCACCGTGTTCCGACAGCCACGCGGTGGCCTCGTACGGTCCGAGGTCGATCGCGTTCCCCAGGACGTGCGCGGACCGGTCGGCGGTGGCGACCCAGCGGGCGGCTTCCTGTTCCGAGCCGTACTTGACGATCGCCTTGCGCCGGAGCTGATTCTGGTACGCCGGCGAACGCCAGCCGCTGTTGACGCGGAACTCGACGCCGTCGTTCGCGGCGTCCTTCGCCGCCCGGCGCAGCGCGGAGAGGAAAACCGGGTCGAGGTTGGCCACGGCGGGAATCTCGGCGAACACCGTCGTGCCGTGCGGGACGGCTCCGTCGGCCTCGCTGAGCGCGCCACGACGGCGAAGCACCCGGCGGACAGTTCGCCGGAAGACGGCGAACGCCGGTGCCGCGAGGACGCGTGCTGATTCGCTGCGGGTCATGGCGTTCAGCGAAGGCGAAACGGTGTTGCCGTCGCGTACGCGGTTTCGGATATGCCCGCGATACGTGCCTGCTCGTAGCATCGAGAGCATGCGTGTGCTGATCGTCGAGGACGAGCCTTATCTGGCCGAGGCCATCCGGGACGGATTGCGCCTGGAGGCGATCGCCGCCGACCTGGCCGGGGACGGCGACACCGCGCTGGAACTGCTGAGCGTCAACTCCTACGACATGGCTGTCCTCGACCGGGACATCCCCGGCCCCTCGGGCGACGAGATCGCCAAACGCGTCGTCGCGTCCGGCAGCGGGATGCCGATCCTGATGCTCACCGCCGCCGACCGGATCGACGACAAGGTCTCCGGCTTCGAACTCGGCGCCGACGACTACCTCACCAAACCGTTCGAGCTGCGGGAACTCGTGCTCCGGCTGCGCGCGCTCGACCGCAGGCGCGCGCACAACCGGCCGCCGGTGCGGGAAATCGCGGGCCTGCGGGTGGACCCGTTCCGCCGCGAGGTCTACCGGGACGGCCGGTACGTCGCGGTCACCCGGAAGCAGTTCGCCGTGCTGGAGGTGCTGGTCGCCGCGGAGGGCGGGGTGGTCAGCGCCGAGGAACTCCTCGAACGGGCCTGGGACGAGAACGCGGACCCGTTCACCAACGCCGTGCGCATCACGGTTTCGGCGCTGCGCAAACGGCTCGGCGAACCGTGGCTGGTCGCCACCGTGCCCGGGGTCGGCTACCGGATCGACGACGGAACCGGACGCGGATGATCCGCAAGCCCGGGATGAGCGTCCGGCTCAAACTGACGCTGAGCTACGCCGGATTCCTCATGCTGGCCGGGACGCTGCTGCTCGGCGCGGTGGGCCTGTTCCTGCTGAACTACCAGGACCGGGCGCTGGAGGTCATGCCGGTGGTGATGGCGCCGTCGGGCCGCGACCTGATCAAGGACTTCCTGCCGGACGCGGCCGTCGTGATGCTGCTCCTGCTGATCTTCGGCCTGCTGGGCGGCTGGGTGCTGGCCGGGCGCATGCTCGCCCCGCTGACCCGGATCACCGCCGCGACCCGGCGCGTCTCGACCGGATCGCTCACCCACCGGATCGAGCTGGAAGGCCGCGACGACGAGTTCCGCGAACTCGCCGACAGCTTCGACGCCATGCTCGCTCGCCTCGACGCGCACGTCGCCGAGCAGCGGAGGTTCGCCGCCAACGCCTCTCACGAACTGCGCACCCCGCTGGCGATCACGCAGAGCCTGCTCGAAGTCGCCCGCAATGACCCGGACCGCGACAGCAGCGAACTCGACGAACGCCTCCGTGTCGTCAACGCGCGGGCGATCGAACTCACCGAAGCCCTGCTGCTGCTCAGCCGCGCGGACCAGCGTTCGTTCACCCGGGAGCCGGTCGATCTGTCGCTGCTGGCGGAGGAAGCCACCGAAACGCTGCTGCCGCTCGCCGAGAAGCACGGGGTGGCCATTGAGACTTCGGGGGATATCACGGCCGTTCGCGGGTCTCGTGCGCTTCTGCTGCAGCTGACGACGAATCTGCTGCACAACGCGATCGTCCACAATCTGCCGGAAGGCGGCATCGTGCGGGTGCGCACGACTGCCTCCACGACGTCGAGCACGCTGACCGTGGAGAACACCGGGGAGGACGTCGATCCGCAGCAGGTGTGGACGTTCACCGAGCCGTTCCAGCGCGGGACGGAACGGGTCCGGCGTGATCATGCCGGGGTCGGGCTGGGGCTGGCGATCGTGAAGAGCATTGCCCAGGCGCACGACGGGGCGTTGTCGCTCGCGCCGGGTGCGGCGGGCGGGCTTTGCGTGACGGTGCGGCTACCTGGCGGGTCGATGTCGTTCGGCGATGGCTAGGACGTGGCGGGCCAGGACGGTGTCGGTGTTGGGGGCTCCGGCGGCGGACGCGCGGGCGGACATCGCCGCGATCCGGGCGGGGTCGGTGAGGACGGGGATCAGGGTGGCTTCGATCCAGGCTGGGGTGAGTTCGGTGACCAGCAAGGCCCCGCCGGCTGCCACGATCGGTGCGGCGTTCAGCCGTTGTTCGCCACCGCGGTCTGGTAGCGGGACGAACGCGGCTGGCAGGCCGACCGCAGCCAGCTCGGCGCAGGTCATCGCTCCGGAACGGCAGATCGCGAAGTCGGCGGCGGCGTAGGCGTACTGCATTTCGTCGACGTACGGCAGAACTAGGTATGGTCCTTCGGGGATCTCGACGGTGTGCTGCGGACCGGTGATGTGCAGGACTTGCACCCCGGCCTCGCGCAATGCCGTTGCAGCGCCGGAGGTTGCGGCGTTGATCGCGGTGGCGCCTTGTGAACCGCCGGTGACCAGCAGGACCGGGGCGTCGGTGCGGAGGCCGAATCGGTGTCGTGCTGCGTCGCGGGCTTCGGCGCGGTTGAGGCTGGTGATGGCGGGGCGCAGCGGGATTCCGATCGGGGTGCCGTGTTTCAGCCGGACGTCCGGTGAGGCGGTGTACACATGCGACGTCAGGCGGGCGGCCAGCCGGTTGGCCGCGCCGGGGCGGACGTTCGCCTCGTGGATGACGATCGGCAGCCGCCGCCGACGGGCGGCGAGGTAGGCCGGGGCGGCGACGTAGCCGCCGAAGCCGACCACGACGTCTGCCTGGACCTGGTCGAGCACCTTCCCGGCGGCGCGGATCGACTCGCGCAGCTGGGTTGGGGTGTGCAGGAGGGCGCGGGTGATTTTGCGCGGCAGCGGGGCCGGCGGGATGAGTTCGAGCGGGTAGCCGCGGGCGGGGATCAGCGTCGTGTCCAGGCCGCGGACGGTGCCGAGTGCGGTGACCTCGGCGGTGGGGGCCAGGCGGCGCAGTGCGTCTGCGAAGTTCATCGCGGGTTCGATGTGCCCGGCCGAATGGCCTCCGGCGACCACGACGCGCGGTCCTGTGCGGTTCATTTACGCGACGAGGAAATCGAAGTACGTGTCCGGATACGGTTCGTCCTTCAACGTGTAATGCCACCATTCGGCTTCGTAAGCGGCGAAACCGCAATCCTCCATCACGGAACGGAGGTGCCGCCGGTTCGCCGCCTCGGCCGGGGCGAGACCCGGTGCGCCGTGGTGCGACACGGGGTCCATCAGGTCGAAGCCGCCGCTCATCGGGAGCAGTTCGCCGGTGTCCAGGCGATACAGCGTCAGGTCGACCGTGCTGCCTCGGGTGTGGCCGGATTTGGCCGCCACGTAACCGTTTTCGAACATTTCCGCGCGGTTGAGGTTCGGGTAGTGCTGCCGCTTTTTCCGGCCGTCTTCCGGTTGTTTCGCCCAGCGCAGGAAGCAGTCGACCGCGCGCTGCGGGCGGTAGCCGTCCCAGATCAGCAGGCCGAAGCCGAGTGTCGCGGCCTTGTCTTGCGCGCTTTGCAAGGCGGTGCACAACGCATGGGTGCCGACGATCCGGTTCGCCACGTAGCCGTCGACGGGTTTGCCGGTGAAGTTGTCCCAGGTGGCGTACTTGGCGTCCCAGCGGATCCCGGGCGCGGCCTCGTCCAGGAAGGCGAAACCCTGCTTCATCGGAGCTTCCCGGTCAGCGCCAGCGACACCAGCCGGTCGAGCATCTCGGAGAACGGCAGGCCCGCTGCCGCCATCATTCGCGGGTAGCGGCTGTAGGAGGTCAGTCCGGGGAAGGTGTTGACCTCGTTCAGCATCGTGGTGCCGTCTTCCAGCAGGAACAGGTCGACCCGGGCGAGGCCGGCGCAGCCCAGCGCACGGTAGATGGTCCGGGCGGTCTCCTGGACGCGGTCGCGGGACTCGGCCGGGATGTCCGCGGGCACGACGATGGTCGAGTTCTCGGAACCGGTTTCGGGGCTGTCTTCCTGGTGGATTTTGAAGAAACCGTGCGACAGGCGGATCTGGTCCGGTTCGCCGACGATCAGCTCCGAGCCGTTGCCCAGCACCGCGCAGCCCACTTCGCTGCCCGTGATCGCTTCCTCGATCAGGATTTTCGCGTCGAATTCCCCCGCGACCGCGATCGCGCCCGGCAGGTCTTGCGCGCGCGAGACCTTGGTGACGCCGAACGACGAACCGGACCGGGCCGGTTTCACGAAGACCGGGTAGGTGAACTGGCTCGCGTCGACGTCGTCGTCCACGGTGCCCGCCCAGAAGCCCGGCGTGCGGATGCCCGCGCTCTGCACGATCAGGTAGGTGAGGGACTTGTCCATGCACAGCGCGGAACTTTGGACGTCACAGCCCGCGTACGGGATGCCGGACAGCTCCAGCAGGCCCTGCATCGCGCCGTCCTCGCCGAGCTTTCCGTGCAGCACCGGCAGCACGACGTCCAGCTTGACCGGCTCGCCCTCGACGAGGAGGCCGTGGACGCTCCGGTCCGGCGACAGCATCGCCGGGCGGCCGCGGTCTTCCCATCCGGAGCCGGGGCCGTCGCACAGCTTCCAGGAGCCGCTTTGGGTGATTCCGATCCAGTACGGTTCGTACTTGTCGAGGTCGAGGTTTTTCGCGACCTCCCGCGCGGATTTGACGGAGATCGGGTGTTCCTCGGAGATCCCGCCGAAAAGGACGCCGACCTTGAGCTTAGCCATGGGTTGTCCAGCTTTCGAAGTTCAGGCAGTTGAGGATGCTGTTTTCCACCGCGTCGCGCAGGGCGTGGTCGGTGTAGTACGCGGTGTGCGGGCTGATCAGCACATTCGGCAGGTTTTGCAGCCGCGCCAGATTCGTGTGCTCGAGCGGTTTTCCGCGGCAGTCGGCGTAGAACGTCCCTTCCTCCCCTTCGAGGACGTCCAGCGCCGCGCCGCCCAGCCTGCCGCTTTCCAAAGCGGACAGGAGAGCCTCGGTGTCGATCAGCCCGCCGCGGCCGGTGTTGACGACGATCGCGCCGGGTTTCAGCTGCTCGATCCGGTGCCGGTCGAGCAGATGCCGGGTTTCCGGGGTGAGCGGGGTGTGCAGGGTGACGATGTCGCTCTGCTGCAGCAACGCCTCCAGCGGAACGTAGTCGGCCGACGTCCGGGGATGAATGTCGTAGGCCAGCTTCTGTCCGCCAAAACCCCACAGCCGGTCGATGACCGCCGCGCCGATCCGTCCGGTGCCGATGACGCCCACGGTCAGGTCGCGCAATTCTTTCCCGGGAAGCTCGCTTAACCGGTAATCGTGCGCGTCCGTCCGGCGGATGAGCGATTTCGCGTTGCGGATCGCCATCAGCATCAGCATCACGGTGTAATCGGCCACGCTGTCCGGCGAGTACGCGACGTTTTCCACCGAAATCCCGACTTTCTCGGCGTACGCGAGGTCGAGATGGTTGCAGCCGATGCTTCTGGTCGACAGATACCGCACGCCGGCCTCGCTGAGCGCGCGCAGGGCGGCGTTGGCGATCCGGGTTTTGTGGCCGACGCTGACACACCGGTTACCCGCGGCGAGTCCGGCGGTGGCTTCGGTCAACGCCGCCGAGGTGACAGTCGGTGTCACCCCCAAACGGGACACCGCCTCCCGGACCAGGGCGGCTTCGCCGGGCTCGCAGCCGTAGAACGTGATCCCGGCCGGGGACGCCAGCGATCCGGCGCGCCGGTCCGCGGTGCGTGCCGGTTCGCGGTAGGTCATGGCTGCCAGTCAAGGCAGCGCGATGTTGCCAGCGCGTATGCGGTTTCCGATACACGGACGATATCCGGCCGCCGGGGAAGGGGAATCGCACTGGCGGCGGCCGGTTTCGGCGCGATCGCGAAGAATCCGCGACCAGGACTGCTGTTTTCGCAGTTCAGGTGCGTTCGCCTGCGCCTCGCGCTCTTGGACATCGGCCGCGAACCGTGCGACCGTTGAAGCGGCGGCGGGACTGGGGGCGGGAAAGGCGGACGCGCAGGGGAGATCGGCAGTGACGGCGGTCGTGGCAGTGCATGTCCCGCGCCGGACGGTTCTGGACGTTGTGTTCGTCCACGGGCTGGACGGCGATGCCCGCGCGTCGTGGCGCTCCGGCGGCGACGGCACGTTCTGGCCGCGGTGGCTGGCCTCCGACCTGGCCGGCGTGGCGGTCTGGACCGTCGGATACGAGGCGTGGTCCAGCGGATGGCGCGGCCCGTCGATGTCGATGCCCGACCGCGCGGACGGCCTCATGGCCCAGCTGCGGAACGCCGGCCTCGGCGAGCGTCCGATGTGCTTCGTCGCGCACAGCGTGGGCGGCCTGCTGGTGAAGGAACTCCTGGTGCGGGCCGCGGAAAGCCGAGCCGATTTCGCGTGTTTCGCGGAGGCGGCGAAAGGCGTCGTCTTCCTGGGCACGCCGCACACCGGTCCCGGGCTGACGCGGGCGGTGGACGCGCTGGGCGTGCTGTACCGGGGCACTCCGGCCGTCGAGGATCTGCGCGGCGAGATCGAGCATCTGCGGCGGCTCACCGACGGCTACCGGGATTGGGCGGAGGAGACCGGCATCGCCGCCCAGGTGTTCTTCGAAACCCGCCTGACCCGCCGGGTCCGGGTGGTGGACGAGACCGCGGCCGATCCGGGGCTGCCGGGCGTCCGGCCGGTTCCGGTGGACGCCGACCACGTGGGCCTCGGCAAACCGGAGAACCGCGGTTCGGTCGTCTACGGGCAGGTCAAGCGGTTCGTCCTGGGCCTGCTTCCCGGGCCGGGCAACGGCGAACCGCGCGCGCAGGCCGCGGTGCACCGCACGATTCTGGTCGCCGACGTCGAGGGGTTCAGCGACCGGAGCCGGACGAACCGGCACCAGCTGTCCGTCCGGGACGCGATGTACCAGACGCTGCGCCGGGCGTTTCGCGAGGCGGGCATCCCGTGGGAAGCCTGCTATCACGAGGACCGCGGCGACGGGGTGCTGGTGCTCGCCCCGCCGGAGGTGCCGAAGGCGGTGTTCACCGAAGCGCTGCCCGGCGCGATCGTCGAGACGCTGGAGGTGCACAACCGGGTCGCCGCCGAGGCGGAGCGGATCCGGCTGCGGCTGGCGGTGCACGCGGGCGAGGTCCACTACGACAAGCACGGCGTGACGTCGAACGCGGTCGTGCTGGCGTTCCGGCTGGTCGATTCGCCGGGGTTGAAGGCCGCGCTGGCCGGATCGTCCAGCGTGCTCGCGATGATGGTCTCGACGTGGTTCTTCGACGAGGTCGTGCGGCACAGCCAGGGCAGCCGTCCGGAGACCTGCCGTCCCTTTCCGGTGTCGCTCAAGGGAAGTCACACGACGGGCTGGGCGAGCCTGCCCGGAGATCCCTGGCCGGCGGACCCGGCCTACTCGCGTGGCTACCGGGAAGCTCCCGCCGTCGCCGATTCGCCTGCCGAGCAGGCCACCTACGCTTTGCCGCGCGCCGACCGGGACGGCCGACCGGCGAAACGCACGCTTCCGCGCGACGCTCCCGCGTTCACCGGCCGGACCGCGGAACTGGAGAACGTGCTCCGGGAGATCACCGACGCGGTCCACACCGGCGGCATGGTGGCCATCCACGCGATCGACGGCATGGCCGGAGTCGGGAAAACCGCGCTCGCCGTCCACGCCGGTCACCTTCTCGCCGAACGGTTCCCGGACGCGCAGCTCTTCCTCCGCCTGCACGGGCACACCCCGGGAGAACGGTCGGTGGAACCGGCCGACGCGCTCGCGTCGCTGCTGGCCATGATCGGCGTGACCGCACAGCAGATGCCAGCCGGGCTCGACGCCCGGGCCGCGCTGTGGCGGGACTGGCTGGCGGACAAGCGGGCGTTGCTGATCCTGGACGACGCGCTGAGCCACCAGCAGGTCGAACCGCTGCTTCCGGCGGCGAACGGCTCGCTGGTGATCATCACCAGCCGGCGCCGGCTTTCCGCGCTCGACGGGGCGGTTTCGCTGGCGCTGGACGTCCTGCCCGCCGAGGAAGCGGCCGCGTTGTTCGTGCGGCTGTCCGGACGGCCGATCCGGCCCGAGGAGGGCGAAGCGGTCGACCGGGTGGTGCGCCTGTGCGGCTGGCTCCCGCTCGCGGTGACCCTGCTGGCGGGACGGCTCCGCAGCCGTCCACAGTGGACGGTGAAAGATCTCGCCGAAGAACTGGATTCGACGCACGACCGGCTCGGCCGGCTGCGCGCGGAGGACATCGAGGTGGCCGCCGCCTTCGATCTGTCCTATCGCGAACTCGGCCCCAGCCAGCAGCGGTTCTTCCGGCGCATCGGCCTGCACCCCGGCCCGGAGCTGGACGCGCACGCGACCGCCGCGATGGCGGACATCCCGGTGGCCGAGGCCGGCGCGCACCTCGGCGCGCTTTACGACGACCACATGCTCGAAGAACCGGCGTTCGACCGCTACCGGATGCACGACCTGATCCGCGAGTTCTCCCGCAACCTCAGCCACGACGACGACCAGCGGGAGGCCGAACGGGCGGTCGGCAGGCTTTTCGACTACTACTGCGCGACCGCCGCGGACGCGGCCCTGCACATCGCCAAGGACGTCACCACCGACGGGCTCCGCGAAACCCGCCCGCTCCGGCGCTCGAAGCTGCTCGCCACCCGGGTGGCGAGCAGCATCGAGGCGTGGCGGTGGATGCGCGTCGAGACGGTCAACCTGCTCGCCTGCGCCGACCACGCCGTCCGGCACGGCTGGCATCAGCAGGTCGTCGACCTTTCGGCGTGCCTGGCCAAATTCCTCTACATCGCCGGGCCGTGGGACCGGGCACTGAGGCTGCACCAGTCCGCGGTGCGGGCGGCGGAGCACAACAGCGACGAGGCGGCGCGGGCGCACGCCTTGAACCATTTGGGGAGCGTGCAGCGGCGGGTCGGCGACTACACGTCCGCAGCCGCCTCGCACACCGCCGCGCTGGACAGTTACGTCGCACTCCGGGACGAGGCAGGCCAGGCCGCCGCGCTCAGTCAGCTCGGTGCCGTGCGGCGCTGCCTCGACGATTACTCTGGCGCCGCCGAAGCCTTCCGCCGTGCCCTCGCCATGGCGATCACCCTGGGGGACCGCAGCGGGGAAGCGCACGCCCGCAACGAAATCGGCATCCTGCACCTGGTCAACGGCGACTTCCGGGCCGCGGTCGAATCGCACGAGCAAGCGCTGAGCATTTACGAGGAACTGCACGATCTCCTCGGGCAGGCGGACGCCTGGAACGAGCTGGGAGTCGCGCGGCGGACGATCGGCGATTTCCCGGGCGCGGTCGACGCGAACACCCGGGCGGCCGCCGGTTTCCGCAGGCTCGGCGACGGTTTCCACGAATCGTTCGCGCTGAACAGTCTCGCCGTGGCCTTGCGGATGCTCGGCGAGTACCGGAAGGCGGTCGACGCGCACAACGAGGCGCTGGCCATCTCCCGCTCGCTGGGCGACCGGCTCGGCGAAGGGTTCGGGCTCAACGAACTCGGTGCGGCGCTGCGGCTCCTCGGGGAACTCGAGGCCGCGGAGAAGTGCCACGGCCAGGCACTGGACATCTTCTCGGAACTGGGCAACCAGCTCGGCAAAGCCGAGACGCTGAACCACATGGGCGCGCTGCTGCTGGCGACCGGGCAGGTGGAGGAGGCGGGTGCGCGGTATTGGAGTGCGCTGCCGCTGGCCCGTGAGGTGAACAGCCCGCTGGAAGAGGCACAGGCGTTGGCGGGGCTCGGCCGGTGCGCGGTCTCGCGCGGCGACCGGGAAGCCGCGCGCGAGGTTTTGCGTTCCGCGCTGGAGATTTTCGACCGCATCGGATCTTCGGAAGCGGATTCGGTCCGCGACTATCTCCGGTCGCTTGACCTCAACCCGAGTTGAGCTGCCAGCCTGGTTTTCGTGACCGCGCACGGCCTGATCAACACCACCGAGATGTACCTCAAAGCGGCGTACGAGCTGGAGGAGGACGGCGTCGTCGCGCGGCGCGCGCGGATCGCGGACCGGCTCGGCCAGAGCGCGCCCACGGTGAGCCAGACGGTCGCGCGGCTGGAACGGGACGGGCTGCTCGAACTCGACGCGGACCGCCAGCTGGTGCTGTCCCCGGAGGGACGGCGGCTCGCGGTGCGGGTGCTGGCCAAGCACCGGCTCGCGGAAGTGCTGCTGTACCAGGTGATCGGGCTGGAGTGGGAGGAACTGCACGTCGAGGCTTGCCGGTGGGAGCACGTCATGTCGGCCGCGGTGGCACGGCGGGTTTTCGAGGTGTGCGGCGGTCCTCGGCGGTGTCCGCACGGGAGTCCGATCCCGGGCCTCGCCGAGTTCGGGATCGCTGCCGCGCCACCGGTTCCGCGCGGGACGCGGACGCTGGCCGAGGCAGTCCGGGCGGGGCAGGGTTCGGCGTGGTTGTACCGGATCAGCGAGCGGATTCAGGACGACGTCGGGTTTCTCCGGACATTGCGGGACGCGGGGGTGCTGCCCGGAACGGAGGTGCGGCTGTCCGCGGAGGGGGAGCGCGGTGTGCGCGTGACGGGGCCGGGCGGTTCGGTCGTGCTGGACGCGCGGCAGGCCTCGATGGTGGTGGTGTGCGGAAATGCGGTGGAGCCCGCGGACTCCGGCGTGGTCCGATATCCGGGTGGAAGAGTGGGAACTGAACAACGCGGCCCGGCGGGAGGCAGTGCTGGGGCTGCCGGTCGTTCCGGTGCGCCAGCACGCGCGAATCGTGCCGCCGCGGCAGGGGGATGTGTGGGTTTCCGCGTCGATCGGCCCGTCCGGTGAGCTGATGACGCTGTGGTCGGCCACGGCGGACCAGCAGGCCCTGACGCCGGTCACGATCGGGCAGGGGGCGACGTTCCCGGACGCGCGGGCATCGCGTCCGACGGCGGCGCGGGTGACCGTGCATACGCCGGAGTTGGCGGTCGTCGCGTGGATTCCGCATCTTCGGGTGGCGCATCCGACGGTGCAGCCGTTGCCGGATGGCCGCGTCCTAGCCGTCGGCGCCCGATGCGAATGGCGCCCGGAAGGGGCGGACCGCAACGCGATCGTCTATAGCTCTACGGGCGAGGTACTGGCCGAGCAGACCTTCGGCGACGCGATCGGCCACGTGCAGACGACCCACAGCGGCGATATCTGGGTCGGCTACTTCGATGAAGGCATCTTCGGCGCCTACGGCTGGGGCCAGGAGGACAGCGCCCCGCCGATCGGCGAGCGAGGGCTTCTCCGTTTCTCCGCCGATTTGGCTTTGGAGTGGCAGTATCCCGAGTTGGCCGAGGAGGTGTGGGGCCACCTCTCCGATTGCTACGCGCTCAACGTGGACGGCGACACCGCGTGGACGTGCTCCTTCAGCGATTTCCCGGTTCTCCGGATCCGCGACGGGGGAGTGACCGGGTGGTACAACGACATCCGCGGAGCCGGGGCCCTGCTGGTGGGCGAGCCCAGGCTGGCGTTGTACGGCGGGTACGGGCCGGACTGCGATCGGCTGGTCTCCGGGGTGCTGGAGGACGACCGGTTCCGGGCGACCGGCGAGTATCGCCTCGTTCTGCCGGACGGGCGGGAGGTGCCGCAGACGGCGCTCGTGTTCGGTCGGGGGGCGGATTTGCATGTGTTGGTTGAGGATGAGTGGTATCGGCTCGGCTTGGAGGACATTCCCGGATAACCGCGGCGAAGCTCAGCCACCGGAAGCACCGCCCCTGCCCCCAGCGAGATCCGCCGGAGCCTGCCACCGGGCGAGCCGGTCGTAGAGCCGGGACAGCCGAACCTGAAAAGTCTCCAGCGCCCAGGCCAGTTGCCACCCGGTGGTGTTGCGTTCGAGCGTCGTGGCGGTGTGCTGGGCGGCGAGCAGGCAGGCGTGTTCGGTGTCGCACCAGGCGAGTGCCGCCAGTGCGTCGGGCAGCGGGTGGGGCGGGACGTCCGGCGTCGGCGGATCGAGCCGGACCTCGTGTTGGCGCGGGTTCAGCAGGCGGTCGGCGGCTTGGGCGGTGTGCGTGTAGAAGTACAGGATTCGCCGCAGTGCCGCGTCGCGGGTGTCGCGGGTGAGGGTGTGCGCGGCGGTGTCACTGGCGTACAGGCGGATCAGGTCGTGCATCCGGTATCGGCCCGGAACGTGTTGCTGCACCAGGGAAGCGATCTCCAGTTCCCGCAGGACCGTTCGCAGCCGTCCGGCCGGGAGCGCGGCCAGTGCTTCGGCGGCGGCGAGGCTGATGTCCGGGCCGGGGGCGATGCCCAGCAGGCCGAACAGGCGGACCGCTTGCGGGCTGAGGGCGCGGACTGACCACGACAGCACCGCTCGAAGGTTCACCCGCAGGCCGCCGGCGTTCAGTCCGTCCAGCCGGGCCGAGGCGTCGCGCAGTTCCTCGGCCAGCACGGACAGCGGGAACGTCGGATGGTGCTGGGCGCGGGCCGCCACGATCCGCACCGCGAGCGGCAATCCGGCGCACATCGCGAGGAGGTCGGCGACCGTGCCCGGTTCGGCCGCCAGCCGTTCCGGGCCGAGGTGGCCGGCGAGCAGTTCCCTGGCGTCGGAGTCGGACAGCACGTCCAGGTTGAGCAGTTGCGCGCCGTACAGCGCGGCGAGGCCGACCAGGTGGCGGCGGCTGGTGATCAGGACCGTGCAGGTGGGCGTGCCCGGCAGCAGCGGCGTGACCTGGTCGGCGTCGCGCGCGTTGTCCAGCACGATCAGCATCCGTTTCCCGGCGAGCAGGCTGCGGTACAGCCCGATCTGCGCCTCCAGGTCGGCCGGGACCGCGGACGGTGCGACGCCGAGGCCGTCCAGGAAGCCGCGGACCGCCTCGCCCGCCGACATCGGCTGGCCGGTCGGGTCGAACCCGTGCAGGTCGACGTGCAGCTGCCCGTCGGGGAACCGGCTGAGCCGCTGGTGCGCCCAGTGCAGGGCCAGCCAGGTCTTGCCGATCCCGCCGGTGCCGCCGATCGCGACCGTGCCCGCCAGGTCGAGGCGCCGGTCCAGCTGGACGAGTTCGGTGCCGCGGCCGGCGAACAGGCGCGGCGGGCGGGGCAGCTGCCGGGGGACCGGCGGCCGGAGCGAGAGTTCCGGCCGGGGAGCGGCCAGCGCGGGGTCGTCGGCCAGGATCTGCTCGTGCAGCCGGCGGAGCGGACGGCCGGGGCCGGTGCCGAGTTCGTCGGCGAGAACGCGGCGCAGGCGGTCGTAATGCTGCAGCGCCTCGGCCTGGCGGCGGCTGCGGTGCAGCGCCAGCAGGTACTGCCCGGCCAGGCGTTCGTCGAACGGGTGGCTCGCGGTGGCGGCGGCGAGTTCGGCCAGGAGTTCGGCGTGTTTGCCCTGGCGCAGCCGGATGTCGGTGAGGTCCAGCCGGGCGGTCCGCTGGCGTGCGGTGAGCGCGGCGCGCAGCGAGCACAGCCAGGGGATGTCGGCCGCGGCGGCCAGGTCCGAGAACGGGGTGCCCTGCCACAGGGCCAGCGCCTCCTCGAGCGCGCTCGCGGCGAGCTGATCGGCGCGGGGGTCCGGTTCGCCCTGCTGTGCGGCGCGGGTCTGGTCCAGCAGGGCGTGGAAGCGATGCAGATCGATCGCGTCCGGTTCGGCGGAAAGCCGGTACCCGCAGCCGTTGCGGGTGAGGACGACGTCGGGAATCGGAGCGAGAGCCTTGCGCAGCAACGGAATATTGTGCTGCACCGCCCGGCGCGGCTGCCGGGGGAGCGCGCCTTCCGGCCACACCCGGTCGATGAGTTCGTCCATCGTGACCGTGTGGCCTGCCTCGATCAGCAGCACCGCCGCCATGCAGCGCAGCTGCGGATGGCCCAGCGCGATCGCGCGGCCGTCCACCGTCACGCCGACAGGGCCGAGCAGACGGAAACACACTGGCATCGTGATCACCCCGGATCCGGTCGCCGGGCCAGGACCTGGTCGTGTCTAGCTGCCTTTCGCCAGGCCCGGCAACCGCCGGGGCGGATCTGCGGCATGACGGCCGAGCAGTTTCGGCCAAGCGGACCGGAAACGCGCGCCGGGGCGGCCCGCCGGATGGCCGCCCCGGCGCGTTTCCCCGTTAGTCCAAGGATTCCCAGCTGATGGTCCGCATCGGGACGCCCGGGCAGGAAAGCACGAATCGGTAGACGTAACCCGCGTACATGGCGGGGCCGTCGATCCGGGAGTTGTCCGAACAGAGCAGGTAAACCCGCACCACGCCGGCCCCGACCGCGCAGCCGAAGGCGACGTCGTGGAACGGGACCTGGGAGTAATAACTGCAGTTGAACACCGGCGGCGTGGCGTTCGCGCCGGTTGCGCTGACGGTTCCGGTCTTGGCGGGTGCCGCGGTGGCGATGCTCGCGGTCGCGAACAAAGCGGCGATTGTCAATGCGATGGCGAGGAACGGCTTGGCCGCTCTAGCGGAAAGGGAATCCGGGCCGGTGAATCGAACCATGGTGAATATTCCTTCGCGCCTGGGCGGCACCTCGGATGGTGCGCCTCGCGACCCAGGCTGTCCGGTCGCGGCGTCGCGGATGCGGCATTGTTGCGTCATCGCGGAAACCGCGAAAATCTCCGGCCCTGGCTCGGTTATTGCGTGCTTCGGCCGTGCTGGTGGTTGAGCGCGTAGCGGACCGCGTCGGCGCGCGAGTGGAAACCGGCCTTGGCGAAAAGGTTGTTGATGTGCGTTTTCACGGTGGCCTCGCTGATCACCAGTTTGGCCGCGATCTCCGGATTGCGCAGGCCGTCGCCGATCAGGCCGAGGATCTCCCGTTCGCGCGCGGTCAGCCCGAGGTCCGGCTCGGCGGGCGCGGCCGGTTTGGCGGCGAGCGCGAGCAGCCGCCGCTGCACCTCGGGCGAGAGCACGGCCTGGCCCTGCACCGCGGTGCGCACGGCGTGCAGGATGGTGGTGCGATCGGCCTCTTTGGTGAGGTAGCCGCTCGCGCCCGCCTGCAGCGCGGCCAGGATGGATTCGTCGTCGTCGAACGTGGTCAGCACGAGAACCGCGGTGCCCGGCTGGGTTTCGCGGATGCGCGCGGTCGCGCCCGCCCCGTCCAGCACCGGCATGTTCAGGTCCATCAGCACGACGTCCGGCTGGTGCTGCCGCGCGGCTTCGACGGCTTCGGCTCCGTTGGTCGCGGTGGCCACGACGGTGACGTCCTCGGCGAGGTCGAGCATGACCGCGAGCGCTTCGCGGACGGTCGCCTGGTCGTCGGCGACGACGAGAGTGATGGGGCGGTCAGTCATCGGGGCAGCTCCAGTTCCACGGTCCAGCCGCCGTCGGCCGGTCCTGCTCGCAGGGTGCCGCCGAGCAGGGCGGCTCGTTCGCGCATGCCGACGAGCCCGACCCCGGAACCGTCCGCCAGTTCGGCGCGGCGGGGTTCGGTCGCGGGCCCGTTGTGCACGGTCAACTTGAGCTGGCCGGCGGTGAAGGCCAGCCGGAGTTCGCGGGTCGCGCCCGGCGCGTGCTTCGCCGCGTTGGTCATCGCCTCCTGCGCGGCCCGGACCACGGTGTGCGTGGTCTCCGGGCCGACCTCGCCTGCCTCGCCTTCGAGCACGAACTCCGCGGACCCGTTCTCGGCGAGCTGCCGCAACGTTTCGGGTAACGGCAGGGTGTCCTCGCGCAGCGCGTGCACCGCACGGCGGGTCTCGCTGATCGAGTCGACCGCGATGGCGCGCGCCTTTCGGACGGCGGCGGCTGCCTCGTCCTCGCGGCCGCTGTCGCGCAACGCGTCGGCCATGTCCAGCTGCAGCGCGATCCCGGAGAGCGAGTGGCCGAGGACGTCGTGAATCTCGCGGGCGATCCGGCCTCGCTCCATGAGCGCGGCCTCGCGGGCCTCGGACTCGCGGGCGCGCTGGGCGGACTCGGCGGCGAGCCGGGCGTTGCGGATGGCGTCGAGGCGGTCGCGGTGCGAGATGCCGAACGCGACCGGCAGGGCCACCGTAAGCGTCTGCCACACCGGCCACTGGAGCAGGCCCGGCGACAGCGCGCCGGCCACCCAGGTCGCGCTGGCCGCGACGAGCGCCCCGGCGACCGCGATGGTCACCGCGGCCCGGCGGGACGCGAGCTTGATCCCGGCGGCGGACGCGGCGACGAACGGGAACATCGCCGCGAACGTGCTGTGCGCCAGCGGCATGAGCAGCGCGCTGACCAGCATGTACGCGCTCATCGCGGCGATTTGCCGGTTTTCGGCCAGCCGGGACCAGGGCAGCAGCGAGGCGAGCGCGGCGATCGAGGCGAGCACGAACAGCGGCAAGGCCAATGGCCGGCACGCGATCTGCGCGTCCGGCCACTGAACGGCGGTGCAGGCGATGGCGGTGAGGACGAGGGCGGGCTGGATCAGCTCGTCCCGGTACCGCCCGAGCTGGGCGATGCCCCGCTGGTCCGGCGTGCTCATGGGACCAGGTTCCTCCTCGCCGGGCGAGTGTCGCGTTCGGACATGTCGTGCTGGGAGCGAGTGTCCCACTGCGCCGCGCGGCCGGTGAGGTTGCGCTGGATGTTGTCCAGCAGCGGCGAGGTCTGCGCGGGCGCGCCGTCCTTGCCCTGGGTCCACATCACCTGGTGCCCGGCGCGGAGCGCGCGGTAGAGCACGACCAGTCCTTCGGCGAGGATGCCGACGCCCAAGGTGAGCATGAGGCTGTTGGACACGCCGCCGGCGTCCTGCGGGTCGAACGCGTCGAGGGCGAGGTTCACGCCGACCTTGACCACGATGTTCGCCACCCACAGCCCGACGGTGAGCGCAGTGTAGCGGACGAAGGCGGTGCCGTCGCGCCGGGAGATCCGCACGCTGGCCCCGCGCAGGACGCCGAGGACGATGCTGATCGCCGCGGTCCCGACCAGGAAGACCAGCGACGCCGGGGTCTTCACCTCGCCGGACAGCGTGCTGAGGCCGACCACCGACAGCACCGCGGGCAGGATCAGCATCTGCTTGGCCTGCGCGGGTTCGCCGATCATCCGCCGCACCATCAGGTAGCCGACCGCCGCCACGATCAGGACGACCTCCACGGGTCCGCTCATGAGTTGTCCCTGCCTTTCGAGTTTCGTTCCGACGCCGAGAAAACTACGGCGGAACCACCCGTGGGGTCTTGCGGTGCGCGGGGTATCCGCGGGTGGAGAAATCTCTCCACCCGGAGCCCGGATTTCTCCACCCGGGATACCCCCGCGGAGCCAAGACGGCGACCGGCCGCGACCGTAGCGTTCCCCGCGAATCCCATTAGCCAAGCCGAAATCGGGGAGTACGGCATGCCCAAGTTCGCCCGTTCGATGATCTCCACGATGTTCCTGGACGTCGTCCTTCCGGTCGTCGTCTACTACGCGGTCACGCTGCTCGGCGCGAGCGCCTACGTGTCGCTGCTGGCCGGCACCGTCGTCGCGGGAGCGCGGACCGTCTGGGTCGCGGCGAAGCAGCGCCGGGTCGACCTGTTCTCGACGTTCCTCTTGCTGATGTTCGGCCTGGGCCTCGGGCTGACCTTCCTCACCGGCGACCCGAGGCTGCTGCTGGCGAAGGAATCGGCGACCACCTTCGTCTCGGGGGTGGTCCTAGTCGGCAGCTGCGCGCTTCGCCGTCCCCTCACGTACTACGCGGCACGGCGCTTCGCCCAGTCGGCCGGCGATGCTCAGCTGCGTGAATTCGAGGCCACGGCGCAGGATCCGGCTCGGCGCCGCCGTTGGTACCAGGTCTCGCTGGTGTGGGGCTTCGGGCTGATCGCCGACTCCGTGCTGCGCATCGTGGGCGTGTACACGCTGCCGTTCGACACGGCGGCGAGCTGGTCACAGGCGTTGCTGCTGGTCGCTTTCGCCGGGCTGATCGGGTGGACTCTGCTGAGCAAGCGGCGGGCCGAACAGGCGCGGCAGGAAGCCGATCATCAGCGCCGACCAGGTCACGTGCGTTAACACCGGTGCCTGCAGGCCTCCGGCACGGCGGCGCTGCAGCGTGAAAAGCGTCCCCATCACCGCGGACGCCAGCACCAACGCCGGGTTCCGCGTCGCGGTCGTCGACAGCACGTACGCCGCTGTCGACCCGCGCGCGCCGAACGCGTCGTAAAGCGCGCCGCGGAAGAAGACCTCTTCCGCGGCGCCTGTCACGAGCGCGGTCGTCACCACGGTCGGCGTCGAGCCGTGGCTGAGTACGCCGGTGATCGCGCGGCGCAACACCGGGATGCGGCGGGCGACCAGTGCACAGCCGTAGAACACCCCGAACGCCCCCGCGCCCGCGAGCACCGGCTGCACGACGTCCGGACGACCGCGGGGCACCGGCCCGGCCGCTCGCGCACCGGCGAACCAGGTCGCCGCGACCGTCCCGGCCAGTACGCGGAACCGGCGGGAGCCGGGTTCGCTGGCCAGCGACGCGCGCAGGACCCCGGAGCCCGCCGCGGTCACCGCCGTGAGGAACGCTTTCACTTGGCCCGCCGCTGTTTCGCTCGTTCGCCCAGCGCTTGCAGCACGGCGTCGTCGTAGCCCATCGGCTCGAACTCGACGATCCGGCGGATCGCGTCGTCGCGGACGACGACCTCGTTGCCCATCGACTCGATCAGCGCGCGCCCGGTCGTGGCGTCGATGTCGGTGACCAGCGAAAGCCAGTAGGACGACAGCCGGGGCGAGAGCAGCGGGACTGGGACGATCACTAGCAGCCTGCCTTCGATCGCCGCGAGGCGCTGCAGCATGTCCCGGTAGGTCAGCACTTCCGGGCCGCCGAGGTCGAAGGTCCGCGCCTCGGTCTCCGGATGCTCCAGCACCGCGGCGAGATAGCGGACGACGTCGGCGAGCGCGATCGGCTGGGTGCGCGTGCCGACCCAGCGCGGGGTGATCATCGCGGGCAGGTGCTCGACGAGCTGGCGGGTCAGCTCCCACGACGTCCCGCCGTGCCCGATGACGATCCCCGCGCGCAGCACGGTCACCGGCACCCCGGTCTCCGCCAGCAGCCGTTCGACCTCGCGCCGGCTGGCCAGATGCTCGGACAGCGAGTCGGCGTCGTCGCCGAGCCCGCCGAGGTACACGATCCGGCGAACGCCCGCCTCCGCCGCGGCACGAGCGAACCCGCGGGCGGCGTCGGCGTCGCGTCGCTGGAAGTCTGCGCTGTCGAGGGAATGCACGAGGTAGTAGGCGGCTTCGACGGTTTTGAAGGCATCTCGCAGCGAACCGATGTCGGCGACGTCGCCGCGGACCGGTTCGCCGGTGCCGCGGTATTTCGCCGGGTGGCGGGTCATGGCGAGCACTTCGTGCCCGGCTTCGGCCAGCGCCGGGCACAACCGGCTGCCGACGAACCCCGAGGCCCCGGCGACGAGTACGCGCATGCTTGCGACGGTAGCCGCGCGGACGCCGGCGCGCAGATTCTTCCCGTACGATCCGGAGGTGCGTGAAGGACTCCATGAGGGAATCTGATTCCCCCAAGGAGTCCTTCACGGACTTTTGCGGGAGCGGTCTTCGACGAGCTTGTCCATCAGTCGCGCGAGCGCCTCGTCCAGCTGGCCGCCGAGCCGCTGTCCGAGCCGAGCGCTCAGTTCGGCGTCGACGGCCGCCGCGTGCGAACCCATCTCGGCCAGCAGGGATTCGCCTTTCCCGGTGACGGTGAGGATGTGCTTGCGCCGGTTGGCCGGGTCCCGCCGCCGTTCGAGGAGACCGCGTTGCTCCAGCTGGTCCGCCAGCCGGACGACCAGGCTGGGGCTCACCCGCATCAGCCGGGCGATGTCGTCCTGGGTCCGGGCGAGGCCTTGGCTGACCATGGCGAGCGTCCCGAGGTGTTTGGGGGTCAGCCCGGTTTCGCGCAGGTGCTCGGCGAACTCGTTGGCCAGGTCGGTGCCGAGCACCATGAGCCGGAACGCCGCGGTCTCGGGCAAGGAGCTGTCGGTCGCCATCCCGGTACTCTATCATCAGTGAACAGTTCAATCTGTGAATAGTTGAGGAGTGCGATGATCGTACTGGTGGTGGCCAATGCCGTGCTCGCGGTGGTCAGCGTGGTTTTCGCGGTGGTGGCGGCAGTGCGTCCGGCGGCGTTGAGCCACAGTGCGGCCCCGTCGAACGGGGAGAAGTTTTACGGTTGGATGTATGCGGTCAGAGCGGTGCCGCTGGGCTGTGCCGCCGCGGTGGTACCGCTGATTTGGTCTGGACCAGTCTGTGCGGTGGTGCTGATCGCGGCCGCGGTCGCGCAGGCGGGCGACGTCGGCATCGGGGTGTTCCGCGGGGAACGGGGCATGATCGCGGGCAGTTCGGTCGTGGGGGCGGTGCATGTGCTCACCGCCGTCATGACGTGGTGAGCAGCGTCGGAAAGCCGCGCGTCAGCGTCACGTCAGTGCCGGTTGGGACGCTGTCGAGGTGACCTGCCTGATGTCTGTGTCCAGTTACCTGCCCGCCGCGGTGCCGATCGCGACCTTGCAGGACGCGCTCGGCCTCACCGATGCCCAGTTGCGCAGGCTGCAGCGCATTTACGGGTTGTCCGAGGTCTGCCGGTCGGCCGAGTCCGAGACCGAGATGCTGCTCGGCGCGGTCGCGAAGCTCGACGGGTTCGCCGGGGTTGAGGAGCGCGTCCGCTATGTGCTGCGGCCGAAGACGGTGCCCGCGGCGTCGCCGTATCCGTTCGATCCGATGGCCGAGGTGCGGCAGCGGCTCGGACTGCGGAACGCGCTTGTTTTCACCGTCACCGACCACGCGTGCGCGTCTGGGCTGCTCGCGCTCGACCTCGCGGGTGCGCTGCTCGAACAGGACGGCGACCCGGACGCGCTGGCGTTGATTCTCGCCGGGGAGAAGGCTTTCACCCCGGCCGCGCAGCTCATCCCGGACGTCGCGGTGATGGGCGAGGGGACCGCCGCGGTGCTGGTTGCCCCTGGCGGGCAACGGGATCGGCTGCTCGGGTACGCGACGACCACGCTCGGCGGGCCCGGCGGCGAGGTCATCACGAACGACGAGCAGAACAAGGTGTTCCGGCAGATCTATCCGGACGCGCTGGGCGACGTCACCCGCGCCGCGCTCGAAGCCGCCGGGTGCGCGGCGAGCGATCTCGCGCTCGTGCTGCCGCACAACGTCAACAAGGTCTCCTGGATCCGCGCGGCGGACGCGATGGGGGTGCCGCGCAAGCGGATCTTCCTCGGCAACGTCCCGCGCACCGGGCATTGCTTCTGCGCGGACCCGTTTCTCAACTACCACACCGCGACCCGGCTCGGGCTGCTGAACCCTGGCGAGCGCTACCTGATGGTTTCGGTCGGCCTCGGCTCGACGTTTTCCGCGACGGTCTTCGAACACTAGGAGCAGAACCTGATGAGTACGGAACTCGAGATCGAGGGCGTCGGGATCACCGAGCTGGCCGACCGGCACGGCACCCCGTTGTTCGTCTACGACGGCGGCGAGCTGGCCGGCCGGATGGCGCGGCTGCGGCGCGGGCTGCACGCGAGCATGGAGGTCTTCTTCTCGCTGAAGTCGAATCCGAACGTGTCGATTCTGGCGGTGCTGCACGACAATGGGGCGCGTGCGGAGGTGTCGAGCCTCGCCGAACTGCGCACCGCGCGGCGAGCCGGGGTCGAACCGCGGGACATCATTTTCCTCGGTCCCGGCAAGAGCCAGGCGGAACTCGAAGCCTGCCTTGACGAGGACATCGCGGCGATCGTCTGCGAATCCTTCGGGGAGCTGGCGTTGATCGACCGGCTCGCCGCGGAGCGCGGGGTGCGGGCGCGGGTCGCGTTGCGGGTCAACCCGAGCTTCGCGGTCAAGGGCTCCGGGCTGACCATGGGCGGAAAGCCCCGCCAGTTCGGCATCGACGAGGATCAGCTGTTCGCCGCCGAGGATCTGGTCGCCCGGCACGCGCACGTGCGGATCATGGGCGTGCAGGTGTACATGGGCACGCGCATCCTCAGCGAGGAATCGGTGGTGGAGAACACCACCCGCATCTTCGCGCTCGCCGAACAGCTGTCCGCCCGGCTGGGTTTCCGGCTCGATCTGGTGGACGTCGGCGGCGGGCTGGGCGTGGCGTACTTCGACGGGGAGCGCGATCTCGACCTGGATCTGCTGACCTCGCGGCTCAATCCGGTGATCGACGAGTTCGCCACGCGGCATCCGGACACGCGGCTGGTGATGGAACTCGGTCGCTACCTCACCGCGACGAGCGGCACCTACGTCGTGCGCGTCCGGTACGTCAAAGCCTCGCTGGGACAGAACTTCGCGGTCGCCGACGGCGGCACCAACCACCACATGGCGGCGGTCGGGATCGGGTCCTACGTCAAACGCGATTTCCCGATGCGGCTGCTCAACCGGATCGACGAACCGGCCACCGAGACCTGGCAGATCACCGGTCCGCTGTGCACGCCGAACGACGTGCTGGGCAAGAAGATCCCGCTGCCGCCGGTCCGTCCGGGCGACCTGATCGGCGTGGAACGCTCGGGCGCGTACGGCCCAAGTGCGTCGCCGGTGCTGTTCCTCAGCCACGGCTATCCCGCCGAGGTTTTGGTCCATGATGGACAGTCCTATGTGATCAGTGAACGAGACCAGCCCGAGGACCTGCTGCGCCGTCAGCGGTTGCACCGGCTGCCGGTTCCCGCCGTGGAGGGCTGATGTTCAGCGCTGGTGCTCCCGAAGCGGCCACGCGCACTTCGCCGTTCGCCGTGCTGCCGATGGGCTTGAAGACCGTGCTGCACCGGCGATTCGAGTCCGGCACCGACCGGCTCGACGGTCCGATCATGACGCGGTACTTCACCGATCTGGCGACTGGGCACGACGTCGGCTACTCACCGGAGCTGGTCGAACGGGTGCGAGGCAACACGTTCATCTCGATGACCCGGGACCTGCTCGACGGCCAGTTCACCGAGCCGATCGACCTGGTCGTCGTCGCGCACGACGGCCCCGATTTCGACCCGCGCCTGTCGGCCCCGGTCAACCTGACTGCGGTGCTGCCGGGCGGCCCGATGACGTACTCGGTGTCCGGACAAGGACCGCTCGCCGGTTTCCTCGCGCTGCGGGTGGCGGCCGGATACGCGCGGCGCAAGCCGATGCACCGCGTCCTGATCCTCGTCCTGGAACAGCGGGGAATGCCGTACGCGGGGGAGCGTCCGCCGGCGGACGCGGCGGTGGCGCTGCTGTTCGAGTCCGGTGCCGGCAGTACGCGCGTCGCGATGCTGCCCGGGATCGACCCGGCTGACGCGCGCGCCGAGGCCGATCGGCTCGCTCCGGCAGACCGTTACGGACCCGGCCTGACCGGCGGCGCGGTCGCCGAAGGACGCTCCGCCACCGCCCTGTGGGCCGATCCGCCCGAGGTGCTCGCCGATTACGACCCGATTCGCGGAACTCTCGGAATGTGCGCCTTCGCCCGGTAATCCGCGCCCTATAATCGGGAACGGAACTGCCGCGGCGAAAGGTGAAGCTCTGTGCGCGTGGTCATCGGCGAAGACCAGTTCCTGCTCCGCGACGGGCTGGTCCGGCTGCTCGAAGCGCACGGGATGACGATCGTCGCGGCGCTCGACAACGGGCCGGATCTGCTGCACGCGCTGGTCACCGAGAAACCGGACGTCGGCGTGGTCGACATCCGGCTGCCGCCGTCGTTCACCGACGAGGGCCTGCGCGCGGCGATCGAGGCGCGCCGCCAGGTGCCCGGGCTGCCGGTGCTGGTGCTGTCGCAGTACGTCGAACGCTTGTACGTCAACGAACTGCTGGCCGACGGCGCGGGCGCGGTCGGCTACCAGCTCAAGGACCGGGTGCTCGACGGCGACCACTTCGTCGACGTGCTGCGCGGGGTCGCGGCGGGCAACACCATGATGGATCCCGAGGTGGTGTCGAGGCTGTTCACGCACAACACGCGCGACCGCGCCCTGGAGAGCCTCACCCCGAGGGAGAACGACGTGCTCCGGCTGATCGCCGAGGGCCGGTCCAACAGCAACATCGCCGCCGAGCTGTACGTCACGGAGAAGGCGGTGTCCAAGCACATCAACAACATCCTGGCGAAACTGCAGCTGCCGGTGTCCGAGGACAGCAACCGCCGGGTGCAAGCGGTACTGGCCTACCTGCGGCGCTGAGGCACCGGCTTGCTGACTGTCCATAAAGGACGCCAGTTGCCGGCGGGCGCGGCCTTGTCGTCCGTGAAGGACTCCTTGCGGGAATCAGATTCCCTCAAGGGGTCCCTCGCGGACCGGCGGATAAGGTCATACGGGACTAAATCGGGCACCTAGCCAACGCTGGTGTCCCTTGTGGACGGTCAGCGGGCTCAGGCCGTCCGGCTCAAGCCCCGGGCGGTTTGTCTCCGCCGTCCATGATGGGCCCCTTCACGGACGGCAACCTGCCCGCTGGCCTGCCACGAGCGGGTCTCGGCCCTGCCAGCCCTCGACCGGCCGGGCCTGTGAGGGACTCCTTGCGGGAATCAGATTCCCTCAAGGAGTCCTTCACGGACAACTGTCCAGCGGCTGGCAGGGGATCTCGATGACCACCGAGGTCGGCCCTCCGAGCGGGCTGAGCACGGTGAGGAATCCGTCCAGCGGGGCGAGCCTGCGCTCCAGTTCCCGCAGCCCGGTGCCCTTGGCCGGGTCCGCGCCGCCCTTGCCGTAGTCGGTGACCGTGATGGACAGGCGTCCGCCGGAATGGTGGACGTCGATTTTCCCGGAATCCGCGCCGGAATGCTTCATCGCGTTGTTGAGCACCTCGGAAACGGTGAAATACGCGGCCGTCTCGACGGCGGGCGCGAACCGGCCGGGGAGGTCGACGCTGGTCTCCATCTCCAGGGTGGCTTCCATCCCGAGTTCGCGGACCGCGTCGGCGAGACCGCGGTCGACCAGCACCGGCGGCTGGATCCCGCGCACCAGATCGCGCAGCTCCTGCAATGCCTTCACCGAACTCGCCTTGGCCTCCTCCATCAGGCTCTTCGCGGCCTCCGGCTGCCGTTCGGCGAGTTTCGCCGCCGCGTCGAGCGTCATGCCCATCGCCACCAGCCGGGCCTGCGCGCCGTCGTGCAGGTTGCGTTCGATCCGGCGCAGCTCCAGTGCCTGGTGGCCGACAGCGTCGTCCCGCGTGGTGGTCAGATGCTGTACCCGCTGGGCGAGAACGGTGCTTTCGGACGGGGAAAGGAATTTGGCCGCCAGCGCCGCGTGCAGCTTCAGCAGATGCGGGGCGGCCCACAGCACGAGCGGGAAGTGCAGCAGGCCCAGCACGGCGGCGATCCAGGCGACGGCCGGGTCGTCCACCGGCAAAGCGACGTACCAGTCGCCGAGCCACAGATCGTCCAGCACCGGGTAGAACAGCGGCATCAGCAGCCCGCGCACGCCGTCGACCACGAGGGCCAGCGGGGCCAGCGTGAGCAGGCAGCCGATGGTGCAGTCCACCAGCAGCCAGGCGGTGTCCCGCCAGGTGGCACGGTCGGCCAGCAAGCGCGCGAACACCTGGAAGAACCGCGTGCCCTCGGGCAGCGGCAGATACGGTTCCGGCACCTGCTGCCCGGTCCAGGTGCCGTGCAGTTTCCGCTGCAGATTGGTCACCGCGCGGACGGCGTAGACGACCGGGGGAATCAGGAACACCCCGACGCCCACGCCCAGCAGCGAAGCGGCGCAGGCCAGGAGCGCGAAAAGCGCCACTTCGACCGGCGCGAGCAGCCCCAGCGCGGTGCTGTGCAGCACGGCGACCGCGCCCCGCGCGAACCAGGGCTTCGACACCGCCGGCTCGCGGGCTTCGGTGGAGGGCATATCCCGATTATGTGCTGTTCCGGGCTTTCCCGGCAGGGGTGCTAGGACCCGTCCGGATCGAAGAGCTAGCACCATCGGATTCCGGCCGCTCCGCTCGTACGTTCGTTGGGTAGCCCGACGCGCCTGGGAGAGTGAGCGATGTACCAGTCCGGACAGCCAAGCACGGAGGCGGTGACCCTCCGCTCCGTCACCAAGTTCTACGGAGGGAACCGGGCCCGCGTCGTCGCACTCGACGGGATTTCCGTTTCGTTCGCGCGCGGCAGTTTCACCGCGGTGATGGGGCCGTCCGGTTCGGGCAAGAGCACGCTGCTGCACTGCGCGGCCGGGCTCGACCAGCCGGATGCGGGCACGGTCGTGCTGGCCGGCCAGGATCTCGGCCGGCTCGACGAGGCGCAGCTGACCCGGATGCGCCGCGACCACATCGGGTTCATCTTCCAGCAGTTCAACCTGCTGCCGTCGCTGGACGTGGTCGACAACGTGACGCTGCCGCTGCGGCTGGCAGGCAAACGGGCCGATCCGGCGCTGGTGAACCGGATCGTCGAGCAGGTCGGGCTCGGCGGGCGGCGCGGGCACCGCCCCGGTGAGTTGTCCGGCGGCCAGCAGCAGCGGGTGGCGATCGCTCGCGCGCTGGTCAGCCGTCCGCACGTGACCTTCGCCGACGAGCCGACCGGGGCGCTGGACACCCAGTCGGCGAGCGAGATCCTGGACCTGCTGCGCACCGCGGTGCGCGCCGAACAGCAGACCATCGTGATGGTGACGCACGATCCGGTCGCCGCCTCCTACGCCGACCGGGTGCTCTTCCTGGCCGACGGCCAATTCGCCGGCGAGCTGCACGAACCGACCGTGGACGAGGTCGCGCGCGGGCTGACGGCGTTGAGCAGCCTTACGGCGCGGCTCGGCCGCGACAGCCGGAACGGCAACGGCCGGAACCCGGACGGCCGGAGCACGGTCGGGACGGTGCGCTGATGCTGCGCCTCGCTCTGAGCACCCTCCGGTTCCGCAAGGCCGGATTCACCGCGACGTTCGTCGCGCTCCTGGTCGGCACCGCGATCGTGATGGCGTGCGGCGGGCTCATGCAGACCGGGATCTCGCCCCGGGTGCCGCCGCAGCGGCTGGCCGAGGCCCCGGTGGTCGTCGCGGGCGACCAGCACTACAACCTGCCGCCGACGAACCCGGGCACCGAGGACGAGGACCACGAGTCCGCGACGCTGCCCGAACGCGTGCGGCTGGACGCGTCGCTGGGCGCTGCGATCGCCTCGGTCCCGGGCGTCGCGAAGGTCGTGCCCGACGTGTCGATCCCGGCCACGCTGCCCGCGGCTCCGGACGCGAAACTGGTGCGCGGCACCGCGTTGGGGCACGACTGGGCGACCGCTGAGCTGGCTCCGTACTCGCTGACCGACGGCCGGGCTCCGCAGCGCAGCGGCGAAGTCGTGCTCGATCAGGCGACGGCAGCTGCCACCGGGGCGGCACCGGGCGGTTCGGTGCAGATCGCCGTGCGCGGCGGGGTCCGGCCCTTCCAGGTCGTCGGAATCGCTGTCGCGGCCGGGAAAATGGCTTCCGACGCGGTGTTCTTCTCCCACGAAGACGCTCTCGCGCTGGCCCCCGCGACCGGACAGGTCGACGCGTTCGCCGTGCTTCCCGCCGCGGGCACCGATCCAGCCGCGTTGAGCACTCAGGTGGCCAACGTGGTCCGGGACCACCATGCGGTCGCACTGACCGGAGTCGCGCGTGGGACGGCCGAGTTCGCGCAGGCGAGCGACGGCGGGGAAATCCTGGTGATCCTGGCCGCGGTCTTCGGC
The DNA here is from genome assembly GCF_045278895.1 of Amycolatopsis sp. WGS_07. Lineage (NCBI taxonomy): Bacteria > Bacillati > Actinomycetota > Actinomycetes > Pseudonocardiales > Pseudonocardiaceae > Amycolatopsis > Amycolatopsis sp. WGS_07. The sequence goes on from NZ_CP136053.1 coordinate 4,475,218, forward strand.
GGGCTGGCGGTGCAGGTCGCGTTGTTCGTGGTGGCCAGCACGCTCGGGTTGTCGGTGCAGCAGCGCCGTCGCGAGGTCGCGTTGCTGCGTGCGGTCGGTGCGACTCCGAAGCAGGTCAGCCGCATGATCACCGCGGAGTCGATGGTGATCGGCGTGCTCGCGACCGTGCTGGCGGCTTTCCCGGGCGAACTGCTGGGGAACTGGCTCTTTGACCGGCTGTCCGGGTTCGGCGTCTTCGAACCGGTGCTGGCGTATCACCAGGACTGGATTCCGACCGCCGCCGGCGTGCTCGTCGGCCTGTTGTCCGCGTGGGGCGCGGGCTTCGTGGCGGCGCGGTATGCCGGGCGGACGCGGCCGGTGGAGGCGATGCGGGAACTCGTCTCGCCGAAGCACTGGCTGACGTCGTTCCGGCTCTGGTGGGGCATCGGCAGCCTGGTCGGCGGCGTCGCGCTGGCGTATCTGACGATCACCGTGATGGACGGACCGCTCGCGGCCAGCACGGCCGGACCGGCGGTCACCCTTGTCGCGGCGGCGGTCGCGCTCTTCGCGCCGGGGATCACCCGGGCGATGGTCGCGGTGCTGCGGGTTCCGGTGCGGGCGGTGAGCGGGCTGTCCGGCTATCTCGCGATGGCCAACGCGCGGGTGCGCTGGCTGCCGATGTCCGGGGCGGTCGTGCCGGTCATGCTCGCCACGACGCTGGCCGTGTTCATGCTCTATTTCCAGACCACGCAGGTGGAATCGGCGAAGCAGAAGTACGCGTCGAACCTTTCGGCGGACGCCGTCGTCACCTCCTCGACCGGCGACGTCGGCACCGGGTTGCTCGACAAGGTCCGGTCGCTGCCCGGGGTCGGCACCGCTTCGGCGTACGTGACCAGCAAGGGCTACAACGAGAAGCCGTCCGACCCGGGGCAGGACGAGGACGGGCTCGCGCTGACCGGGGTCACCGGCGACGCGGTCGCGAAAACCCGGGCCGCCGAGGTCGCGTCGGGATCGCTGGACGCCTTGCAGGGCAACACCATCGCGCTCCCGCTCGACCACGCGAACCGGCTGCACGTGAAGGTCGGCGACGAGATCGGGCTACGGCTCGGGGACGGCGCGCAGGTGCGGTTGCGGGTGGTGGCGACACTGCGGTCCGCACCGGAGTTCGCGACGGCGCTCATGCCCGCGAGCACGCTGGCCCCACACACCACCGGTGGGATCGCGTCGCAGGTGCTCGTCACCGCGGCGCCGGGCACGAGCGTCTCGCAGCTGATGAGCACGCTCGACGGCTTGACGCAGGACTCGCCCGGAGTGCAGGTCGCGAACCGGGACACGCTCACCGCCAAGTTCGTGCAGGAACAGGAAGCGAACGCGTGGGTGAACTACCTCGTGGTCGGCATGATCCTGCTCTACGCGGCGATCTCGGTGGTGAACACGCTGGTGCTGTCGACCGCGCACCGGCGGCGCGAGTTCGGCCTGCAGCGGCTGGCCGGGTCGAGCCGGGGCCAGGTGCTGGGCGTGATGGCCGTGGAGGGGATGGTGGTGGCGGTGATCGGCGTGGTGCTCGGCACCGCGGTCGCGCTCGCGATGCTGGTTCCGTTCAGCCAGGCGGTATCGGACAGCTGGCTGCCTTATGGTCCATTGTGGATTTATGCGGTGGTGGTCTTGCTCGCCGTCGTGGTAAGCATGGTCGCCACGCTCTTCCCGACGTGGCTCGCGGTGCGCGGCAAGACCTCGATCGCCATGCTCTCTCCTGAATAGGTGACCCTGGGCGCCGCCGGTCGCTGACTGCCCCCAGCTGTCAGCGCGCGGTCAGCCCGGGGTCACCGCCCCGCCGTAGCGTCAGCGGTATGAGTCCGAACGAGGCGGGAAGCCCTTCCTGGGACGCGATCGTGATCGGGTCCGGGATCGGCGGCCTCGTCTGCGCCGGCTACCTCGCCGCCTTCGGCTCCCGGGTGCTGGTGCTGGAACAGCACGACGTGGCGGGCGGCAACTGCCACATGTTCCGGCGGCGGCGCTCCTACGAGTTCGACATCGGCGTGCACTACCTCGGCGACTGCGGGCCCGGCGGGCTGCTGCCCTCGCTGCTGGCCGGGCTCGGCGTCGGCGACCGGGTGCGGTTCCGCCGGCTCGACCCGGACGGCTTCGACCGGATCGTGCTGCCGGGCCTCCGCTTCGAGGTGCCGGAAGGCTGGTCCCGCTACGGAGACCGGCTCCTGGAAACCTTCCCCGCCGAGGCCGCAGGACTGCGGGAGTACCTCTCGATCTGCGGCGAGATCGCCGCGACAGCACGGTACTCGGCGGGCCGGACGCCGCTTGGTGCTTCGCCCGCGACAGTGCGCTGGAGCCGCCGCAGCCTGAGCCGCCTGTTCGACCATTGTGGACTGTCGGTGGCCGCCCGCACGGTGCTGGCCGCACAGTCCGGCAACTACGCTTCCGCACCGGCGAACACGGTGGTAGCGGCGCACATCCGGATGCTGGACGACTACCTGACCGGCGGCGCGTACTACCCGGAGGGCGGCGGCCAGATGCTGGCTGCCGCGCTGGTGGAGCAGCTCGAAACGCACGGCGGTCAGCTGCGCACCAAGCGCGCGCCGCGCGGATCCTGATCGAGCACGGCCGCGTGACTGGCGTCGAGCTGACCGACGGGGAAGTGCTGCGCGCGCCGCTAGTGGTGTCCAATGCGGACTATCGACGGACGGTGCTGGAGCTGTGCGGGGGAAGGGAAAACCTTCCCGAAGGTATCGTCCGGCGCACCGAGGACGCGGTGATGCGGCTGCCGCTGGTCACCAGCTATGCGGTGGTGGACACCGAATTGCCCGAAGCGTCCGAGGCCAACATCTGGTACTGGCCGAGCGGCGACATCGAAAGTGCGTACGTCCGAACGGAAGCGGGCCAGTTCGACGAGCTGCCGTTCGTCTTCATCTCGTCCGCCTCGCACAAGGACCCCGGCAACCCCGCCGTCTGCCCGCCCGGCTACACGAACCTCCAGATCATGACCGCGTGCCCGCCCGGCTACGCGCAGTGGGGCGTGTCCGCTGGCCCAGCTTCGGGGCTCCGGTACCGGCGCGTCGCCGAATACCGCTCGGCCAAAGAGAAACTCGCCGCTTGTCTGCTTGACCGGGCGGAAGAGGTGCTCGGCCCGTTCCGGGAGCACATCGTCTACCTCGAATCGGCCACCCCGCTCACGCAGGAGCGCTACACCCTGGCCACCGGCGGCGCCGCGTACGGGCTGCAGTCCTGGGGCCCGCACGGACGTCGCCCCGATGTGCGCACCGCGGTCGAAGGATTGTTCGTTGCCGGACAGGACATCCATGGCGGGGGAGTCGTCGGCGCGGCGGTCGGCGGTGCGCAGTGCGCCGAGGCGATCCTCGACCGGCCGGTGCTGGCCGAAGCGTACGAGGGCGCGGTCTTCGCCGACCGCGCCCGGTTGCCCGAACGCGGCCGCGACTGGGATCCGCTGCGGATTTCCCGGGGCGAGGCCCGCCGCGACGCCCGCGGATTCGCTCCGGTGGCGCGCTGAACCCCTTGGAAACGAAGGAGAATCATGACTGAGACCGCGCAGGCCCTGACCGAAGACCGGATCATCGAGGGCATCACCGGCGCGCTGGGCACGGTGCTGGAACGGGACGTCGCCGACCTGTCCGCGGACACCCGGCTGTCCGACGCCGGCCTCGATTCCACCGGTGTGCTGGAACTGCTGATGCAGCTCGAGGACACCTTCGGCATCGAGTTCGACACTGAGAACCTGGAGATGCAGCACTTCGAATCGGTGCGTTCGCTCGCCGCGTTCGTCATCGCGGAAATCCGTGCCTGACCCGGCGCAGTGGCAGGAGTACCGCCGCGTCGCCCGGGAGCAGGGCGTCGCGCCCGCGCTCAAGCTGCTGCCGACGAGGTGCCGGAACGGCGCGATCGCGGCTGTCCCGGCGGGAGAACTGCCTGCCGGGACGGAGATCCTGCGGCAAGCCGAGCTTCCCGGCGGCGCGGTCGCGTTCGCCCGGGGTCTGCCGGGCGCGCTCGCGGGGCCGGACCTGGTGTGGGTGCGGCTGGGGCTTTCCCAGGGGCTGCTCGACGAGTGCCTCCAGTACCTGCGCGAGCGGCGGTCTGGCGAGGAATCCTTGCTGCGCAAGCAGATGATCCAGGACTGCCTCGCCACGGCGTTCAACGGCCAGCTGGCGGTCGAGGCGGATCTGCTCGCGACGGGCGGAGCCCTGCCGCCCGCCCGGCTGCGGTATCTGCACCAGCTGCTGTCCGATGTGGACCGGAAACTGCTCGGCCTGCTGGGCGCGAAGGGCTTCCTGGCTGGCGGGCCGGGCGAGGTCGCTGACGTCTCGGAGCTGCTGGCGAGCGTGCACGAAATGGGGACGACGTGACCGGCACTGTGCTGAGCGAACCCTTGCTGGCCCTGCGCGGCCTCGCCGCGGAGTGGGCGGCCGATCTCCGCGCCGCCGGAGCCGTGCTCGACCGCGATCCCGAGGCCACTGCCCAGTTCGCCGAGCTGCCCGCAGTGCGCTGCATGGCGCAGCTGCTGGTCCCGGCAGAGTATGGCGCGGAGGGCATCAAGGTCGCCGGGCACCGCTTCCACGGGATGACCGCGCTGGAACGGACGGTGCTGCTGGAGGAGTTCGCCCGGGGCGACGCGGGCGCGACGCTCGCCGCGCCGGGTGCGTCAATGTCCGGCGTCCTGATCGACCTGCTCGGCGACGCCGAACAGAAATCCTGGTTCTACGGCAGGCTCATCGACCGTCCAACGTGGACTTTCTTCGCGCTCACCGAACCCGACGCGGGCTCCGACGCGAACGCGCTGACCACCAGCCTCACCCCAGGCGCGGACGGCGATTTCGTGCTCACCGGCCGGAAACGCTACGTCGGCAACGCGTCCCGCGCGGGCATGGGAGTGGTCTTCGCCCGCACCGCCCCCGGCCCGCTCGGCGTGACCGCAGTGCTCGTCGACACCGATTCCCCTGGCTTCCACGCCGAATCGCTGGGCATGCTCGGCTTGCGCGGCGCCCGGTTCTGCGCCGTGGAGTTCGACGGCGTGCGGATCCCCGAGGACCGGGTGCTGGGCAGGCATCTTTCCCCGGCCCGGCGCGGGATGTGGGCCGCCACGCTGACCTTCAACCGGCTCCGGCCCGGCGTCGCGGCCATCGCGATCGGCATCGCGCGGGCGGCGCACGAGTACGTCCGCGCCGAGGGCGGCCTGCACCCCGGCGTGACTGCCGAATGGGACCAGCTGGGCTACCGGATCGAGAGCGTCCGGAACCTCGTGCACCTCGCCGCGATGGAGGTGGACGCGGGGAGCAGCCGCGGCGGGCACCTCGCCTCGTCGGCGAAAGCCGAGGCGAGCCGGCTGGCCGAGGACGCGACCAGGGCGGCCTGCCGGTTCTTCGGGCCGACCGCACGCTGGACGCATCCGGCGCTGGACCGGCTGGTTCGCGACGCACGCGGCGTCGAGTTCATGGAAGGCGCCGCGAACATCCAGAAACTCATCGTCTTCACCGGGCTGCTCGCCGGAAAGGTGGGCCGGGGCGAATCGTTCCCGGCGCTGAGCCGCCCGTCGCACCCCGGAGGTTTGCCGTGCGGGTGATTTCCGCCCCTCAGGAGTTCACCGTCCCGGATCTGTACGTCGACCTGCGCCGGTTCGTCGGCCGCGACCTGTTCGTCAAATGCGAGGGGTTCAACTTCGCCGGGTCGATCAAGCTCAAGGCCGCGCTCGAGATCGTGGAGCGGGCCGAACGGGACGGCACGCTGCGCCCCGGCGCCACGATCGTGGAAAGCTCGTCCGGGAACATCGGCGTCGCGCTCGCGATGGTCGCGGCGAGCCGGGGATACCGGTTCATCTGCGTCACCGACGAGCACTGCACGCTGTCCGCGCGGCAGCTGATGCAGAACTACGGTGCCGAGGTGCGGGTGCTGACCGAACCGCATCCGGTGGACGGCCTCGTCGGCGCGCGGCAGCGGCTCGTGGAGCGGCTGTGCGCGGAGCACGACGATTACGTCTGGCTCGACCAGCACACCAACCCGGGCAACTGGACCGCGCACTACCGGACCACCGGACCGGAGATCCTGCGCATGTTCCCCGGCCTCGACGTGCTGTTCGTCGGAACCGGCACGGCCGGGACGCTGATGGGCTGCGCCCGGTACCTGCGGGAGGCGCGCGGGTCGATCCGCGTGGTCGCGGTGGACAGCGTCGGCTCGGTGAGCTTCGGCGGCCCGCCCGGTCCGAGGCGCATTCCCGGGCTCGGCTCGGCGATCCGCCCGGCGCTGCTCGACGAGTCCTTAGTGGACGATGTGGTGCACGTCGAGGAAACCGAAACCGTGGAGATGTGCCGGACGCTGGTGCGGCACGGGTTCCTGTTCGGCGGCTCGACCGGCACCGTCGTCGCCGGCGCGCTGTCCTGGCTCGCCCGCGAGGACCGCGACCTGACCGCGGTGGCCATCTCGCCCGATCTGGGCGACCACTACCTGGACACCGTCTACCGCGACCACTGGGCCGCCGACGCGCTCGGCCGCACAACCACCGACCGACTTTCCGAGGTGCCGTGATGACCGCAGTCGAGACCAGCCTGCCCCTGTCCACCGCCCAGACCGACGTCTGGTTCGACGAGCAGCTGTCCGGAGGCGGCCTGGCCTACGCGATGGCCGACTACCTGGACATCTCCGGCGACCTGGACGTGGCGGTGTTCACCGAGGCGTTCCGCCTGCTCACCGAAGAGGCGGAATGCTTCCGCGCCCGGTTCTTCGAGGTCGACGGCGAACCTCGCCAGGTGGTCGAGCCGCTGACCGACCTGCCGGTGCGCTTCCTCGACCTGTCCGGCGAACCAGATCCCGAGACGGCCGCGCTCGCCTGGATGCACGAGGACCTGGCCCGGCCGTTCTCCGTCACCGACTTCCCGCTGTTCCGCTGCGCGCTGCTCACGCTCGGCCCGCGCCGCCGGTTCTGGTACCTCACCACGCACCACCTGGTGGGCGACGGGTTCAGCGCCGCGATCTGCCACCGCCGCATGGGCGAGCTGTACACCGCGGTGCTGGCCGGTGCCGAGCCCGAAGGCCGTCCGCTGCCGCCGTTCCGGGACCTGCTGGAATCCGAACTCGCCTACCAGAACTCGGCTCACCTCGGGCGCGACCGCGAGTTCTGGAGCAGCCACTTCAGCACCGTCCCGGACCTGATCAGCCTGTCCGGCAAGGAACCCGCACCGGCGCGCGGATTCCTCCGCCGCACGCTCGCCCTGCCCGCCGACGCGGCCGCCGCGGCCCGGAAGGCCGTAGCACAGGCCGGGGTGACCCTGCCGACGTTCCTGCTCGCCGCGATGGCCGCCTATACCGAACGCCTTTCCGGCATCCAAGACCTGATGCTGACCGTCCCGGTCGCCGCCCGCGCCGGGGTCCGGACCAGGACGATCCCGGGGATGATGGCGAACTACCTGCCGCTGAAGATGCAGGTCACGCCCGCGATGACCCCGCAGGCGCTGCTGAAGCAGGCTTCGCGGGAACTCGCCCGCACGCTCAAGCACCAGCGGTATCACGTCAACCAGATCCGGCGGGACATCGGCGTGCGCAGCGACGAGCGGCGGCCGTTCGGCGGCCCGTTCGTCAACGTGCTGCCCGCCGACCCCGGGCTGCGGCTCGGCGACTGCGTGACCCGGGTGCGGAACCTGTCCACCGGGATCACCAACGACCTGTCGATCACCGTCCTCGACGAGCCCGGCGGCGGGATCGAACTGCACCTCAACGGGAATCCCGACCTCTACGACGAGTCCGGAGTGGACACTCACCTGCACCGGTTCGCCGGATTCCTGGACCGCTTCGCGCGCGCCGATCCGGACGCGCCCCTCGCGCACGTGGACGTCGCCGACGCACGGGAACGGGAGGACCTGCTCGCGGCCGGGCTGGGCGCGACCGTCCCGGTCGGCGCAGGCGTGGTGGAGCGGGTGCGGGCGCAGAAGCCGGACGCGGTGGCCGTAGTCGATGCGGCCGGGTCGGTGACTTATGCGGAGCTGGTGGGGCTGGCCTCGGCGCTGTCGCGGCGGTTGCCTGCCGGACGTGTGGTTGGCGTGCTGGCTGGTCCCGGAATCGGCTTTGTTTCGGCGGTGCTCGGTGTGCTGGGCGCGGGTGGTGCTTACGTCCCGCTGGACCCGTCGATGCCGTTGGCGCGCTTGCGGGACCTGGTGGCGGACAGCGGGGCGGCTTGTGTGCTTGCGGCACCGGAGTTCCGGGAGATCGCCGCGGAGCTGCCAGTGGACGTCGTGGAGCTGGACGGCACCGTTGATGCCGAGCTGGCCCCGGTGGCGGACGGGGACACCGCGTACGTGATCTTCACGTCGGGTTCGACCGGTCGTCCGAAGGGCGCGATGGTGTCCCGGCTCGGGATGATGAACCACCTGCTGGCGAAGGTCGAGGACCTGGGGCTCACGTCGTCGGACGTGGTGGTGCAGAACGCTCCGCTGACCTTCGACGTGTCGGTCTGGCAGATGCTCGCGCCGCTGGTGGTCGGCGGTCAGGTCCGGGTGGTGGACCGGCAGGTCGCGGCGGATCCGGACGCGCTGTTCGGGCTGGGCATGTCGGTGCTGGAAGTCGTGCCGTCGTTGCTGCGCGCGGCGTTGGACTTCTGGGACGCAAGCGGCTCGCCGGACTTGACCGGGTTGCGCTGGTTGGTGGTGACCGGTGAGGCATTGCCGCCGGACCTGTGTGTGCGCTGGTTCGGGTACTTCCCGGAGATCCCGCTGGTGAACGCCTACGGCCCGACCGAGTGTTCAGACGACGTCACGCATGCGGTTCTGTCCAGTGTGGACGATGTGCGCGGGGTCCGGACGCCGATTGGCCTCCCGGTGCGGAACACCCGGCTGTACGTGCTGAGCGACGAGTTGCGTCCCGTTCCGGCGGGTGCGGCGGGCGAGCTGTACGTAGGTGGCCTGGTGGTCGGACGCGGTTACGTGGGTGATCCGGTCAAGACGGGTTCGGTGTTCGTGGCCGACCCGTTCGGCGAGCCAGGCACCCGGATGTACCGGACCGGCGACCGGGTGGTGCGCCGGGAGGACGGTGCGCTGGAGTTCATCGAGCGCCGGGACTTCCAGGTCAAGATCCGCGGCCATCGCATCGAACTCGGCGAAATCGAAGCCACCCTGCGGGAACTGCCCGGGATCGCGGACGCGGTCGTCGTGGTGCGCACCGACGAGTCAGGGACGAAGCGGCTCGCCGGCTACCTCGTCGGGACGGCCGACATCCCCACCGTGCGCAGCGAACTGCAGCAGCGGCTGCCGGACTACCTGGTGCCGCCCGCGATGGTCGTGCTCGACGCGCTGCCGCTGACCGTCCACGGCAAGGTCGACCGGGACGCGCTGCCCGAGCCGGACTTCGCCGCCGAGGCGGTCGGCCGGGCCCCGCGCAACGCCGTCGAGGCCATCCTGTGCGACGTGCTGGCCGAGGTCCTGACGGTGCCGAAGGTCTACATCGACGACAACTTCTTCGCTCTCGGCGGCGACAGCGTCAGCTCGATCCAGGTGGTCAGCCGCGCGCGCAAGGCCGGGCTGGTCATCACTCCGCGCGACCTGCTGGAGGCCCGCACCCCGGCGGCGATCGCGGAAAACGCGGTCGCGATCGGGGACGACCTCGTCCCGGAGACCGCCGCACTCGTCGAACTCGAGCCAGGAGAACTCGACGAGCTGAGCGTCGGCCCGGTCGAGGAAGTGCTTCCGCTCGCGCCGCTGCAGCAGGGCATGCTCTTCCACACCGAACTGGACGCCGACGGCGTGGATTTCTACGCCGTGCAAGCGATCGCGGACCTCGAAGGGCCGCTCGACACCGCCGCGGTCCGGGAGGCATGCGCCGCGCTGCTGACCCGGCACACCGCCCTGCGCGGCTATTTCCGGCGGCGCCGCAACGGCGAACCGGTGCAGCTGGTCGCCGAATCCGTTGAGCTGCCGTGGCTCGAAATCGACCTGACCGAGTTGCCGGAGGACCGTCGTGCGGCGGAGCTGGCTCGGCTGGTCGAGCAGGACCGGTTGCGCCGCTTCGATCTCGCCCGCCCGCCGCTGGTCCGCTTCACCCTGATCCGGGTCGCCGCCGAGCGTTACCGGTTCCTGTGGAGCGCGCACCACATCGCCACCGACGGCTGGTCCGTGCCCATCCTCATCGACGAACTGGCGCAGCTCTACGCGGGTGGCGCGGCTTTGCCGGAGGTGCCGCAGTTCCGCGACTACCTCGCCTGGCTGTCCCGCCAAGACGAGGAAGCAAGCCAGAAAGCCTGGCGCGATCTGCTCGACGGACTGCCCGGACCGACCCGCGTAGCGCCAGACCTGCCCGCTGCCGCTGCCTTGCCCGCGACTGTCGAGTTAGCACTGTCCGAAAGCGACACTGCGCAGCTTTACGCCTGGGCAAGAGAACACGAGCTGACGGTCAGCACGATCGTGCAGGCTTGCTGGGCGATTCTGGTCGGCAGGCTGGCCGGGCAGCAGGACGTGGTCTTCGGCGCGGTGACCTCCGGGCGTCCGGCGGAGCTGCCGGGCGTGGAAACGATGGTCGGCATGTTCGTGAACACCGTGCCGGTGCGGGCCCGGCTCGACCCCGCCCGCCCGGTACGTGACCTGCTCGCCGAACTCGGCGGCCAGCAGGCCGCGATGGTGTCCTACCAGCAGGCCCAGCTGTCCGAGCACGGGGAACTGTTCGACACCGCGGTGGTTTTCGAGAACGTGCCCGCCGGCGACGGCGGACCGCTGGTGAAGCTCGGCGAGGACGTCCGGGTGGTCGACGCGGTGACGCTCGATTCGCGGCACTACCCGCTCAGCCTGGTCGTGGAGCCGCACGACTCCCTCGTCCTCCGCTTCGACTACCTCCGGGAGGCGTTCGGCGACGACCGGGTTCGCGAGCTGGCCCAGCAGTTCCAGTCCCTGCTCGACACGGTGCTGACCGACCCGGACCGTCTGCTGGGCCGGATCGACGTGGCCGACCCAGCGCAGGCGTTCCTGCTGGGCGCGACCGGTCCGGTCGGCGCGGGCGTGGTGGAGCGGGTGCGCGCGCAGGTGCCGGACGCGGTGGCGGTGGTCGACGACGCCGGGTCGGTGACTTACGCGGAGCTGGTCGGCTTGGCTTCGGCGCTGTCGCGGCGGGTGCCTGCCGGGCGCGTCGTCGGGGTGCTGGCTGGTCCCGGAATCGGCTTCGTCTCCGCGGTTCTCGGGGTCATTGGCGCAGGTGGCGCTTACGTTCCGCTGGACCCGACCGTTCCGCTGGCTCGGCTGCAGGGGCTGGTCGAGGACAGCGGCGCGGCGTGTGTGCTTGTGGCTCCAGAATTCCGGGAGATCGCGGAGAAGCTGTCGGTGGACGTCGTTGAGCTGGACGGCGCGATCGACTCCGACCTTGCCCCGGTGATGGGCGCGGACGACGACGTGGCGTACCTGATCTTCACCTCGGGATCGACCGGACGCCCCAAGGGCGCGATGGTGTCCCGCCGCGGGATGGTCAACCACCTGCTGGCGAAGGTGGAAGACCTGGCCCTCGAACCGTCGGATGTGCTGGTCCAGAACGCCCCGCTGACCTTCGACGTCTCGGTGTGGCAGATGCTGGCCCCGCTGATGGTCGGCGGTCAAGTCCGGGCAGTCAGCCGGGAGACGGCAGCCGATCCGGACGCGCTGTTCGGGCTGGGCATGTCGGTGCTGGAGGTCGTGCCGTCGTTGCTGCGCGCGGCGCTGGACTTCTGGGACGCGGGCAGCCCGCCGGACTTGAGCGGGTTGCGTTGGCTGGTGGTGACTGGCGAGGCGCTGCCGCCGGACCTGTGCGTGCGCTGGTTCGGCTACTTCCCGGAGATCCCGCTGGTGAACGCCTACGGTCCGACGGAGTGCTCGGACGACGTCACGCATGCCGTGCTGTCCAATGTGGACGATGTGCAGGGCTTGCGCGTCCCGATCGGCCTTCCGGTACGGAACACCCGCCTTTACGTGCTGAGCGACGAGCTGCGTCCCGTTCCAGCTGGAGCGGCAGGTGAGCTGTACGTCGGCGGCCTGGTCGTCGGACGGGGCTACGTAGGCGACCCGGTCAAGACGGGTTCGGTGTTCGTCGCGGACCCCTTCGGCGAACCGGGCACCCGGATGTACCGGACCGGCGACCGAGTGGTGCGCCGTGCGGACGGTGCGCTGGAATTCGTGGAACGCCGCGACTTCCAGGTCAAAATCCGTGGCCACCGCATCGAACTCGGCGAAATCGAAGCCAGCCTCCTCGCGCAGGACTCTGTCACCGACGCGGTGGTCGTGGTGCAGGGCTCCGACGCGGCCAACCGGCACCTGGTCGGCTACGTCGCGGGAACCGCCCGGCCCGAGGACCTGCGCGCCCGGCTGGCCGAGCTGCTGCCCGCGTACCTGGTGCCCAGCGCGATCGTCGTGCTCGACCGGCTCCCGCTGACCGCGCACGGCAAGGTCGACCGCAAAGCCCTGCCCGCCCCGGAAAACCTGGCCGGACCAGCGAAACGCGGCCCGCGCACACCGGTCGAGGAACAGCTGACCCGGCTGTACGCCGAGGTGCTGGGCGTGCCCGAAACCGGCATCGACGACGACTTCTTCGACCTCGGCGGCCATTCCCTCCTGGCCACCGCGCTGGTGAGCCGGATCCGGTCGGAACTGGACGTCGAACTGCCGCTGCGCGACCTCTTCGAGGCCTGCACCGTCGCGGCGCTGGCCGGACGGCTCGCGTCGGCGGGCCAGGCGCGCGCGGCGTTCCGCAAACTGGACCGTCCCGACCCGCTGCCGTTGTCGTACGCCCAGCAGCGCATGTGGTTCCTCAACCGGCTCGAAGGCGAGCACGGCGGGTACACCATCCCCCTCGCCGTGCGACTGTCCGGAGACCTGGACCACTCGGCACTCGCCGCCGCCGTCGACGATCTGACCGCACGCCACGAAATCCTGCGCACCGTCTTCCCCGACACCGACGGCGTGCCGTTCCAGCGCGTGCTCGACGCGGGGGAGTCCCTGCGCATCGCGCCCATGCCCGACGACCTCGCCGAAGCCCTCGCGGCCGAAGTCGCCCGCGGCTTCAACCTGGCCGTGGATCTTCCGTTGCGCAGCAAGCTGTTCGGCCCCGACGACAACGGCGACCACGTCCTTCTGCTGGTGCTGCACCACATCGCCGGAGACGCCTGGTCGGTCGACGTGCTCGCCCGCGACCTCGCCACCGCCTACGAGGCCCGGCGTGCCGGGAAGAGTCCGGAGTGGACGGACCTGCCCGCGCAGTACGCGGATTACTCGGTCTGGCAACACTCCCTGCTGGACGATCCGAAGGACGGCGAATCCGCTCGCCTGCTGAAGCACTGGCGAGAAGCCCTCGCCGGCATGCCCGGCGAGCTGGCGCTGCCGGTCGACTTGCCGCGCCGGGCGTCAGCCGGCTACCACGGCGGGACCATCGAATTCGAGGTGCCGTCCTCCGTGCACCGAGGGCTCGCGCGGCTCGCGCACGAACAAGGGGCGAGCCTGTTCATGGTCGTACAGGCCGCACTGGCGACGCTGCTCACCCGCTTCGGCGCGGGCACCGACATCCCCCTCGGCAGCCTCGTCGCCGGACGTCCCGACGAAGCCGTACACGATCTCGTCGGCTTCTTCGTCAACACGCTCGTCCTACGCACCGACACCAGCGGCGATCCCCGCTTCGCCGAACTGGTCGCGCGAGTCCGCGACGCCGACTTCGCCGCGTACGCGCACCAGGAGCTGCCTTTCGAGCGGCTGCTGGAAGCAACGCAACCGGCCCGCTCGATGTCGCGGCAGCCGCTGTTCGGGGTGCTGTTGTCCTTCTACGACGTCCCGCCGTCCGAAGTCAGCCTCGGCAGTCTGACCGCGCGCCCGGAACTGCTGGCCCCGACGCACCAGAAGTTCAAGTTCGACCTGACCTTCCAGTTCGGTCAGCACAAGCGCGGCTTGGAAGGCACGCTCGAATACAACGCCGACGCGTTCACCCCGGAAACCGCGCACCTGCTCGTCGACCAGCTGACGCTCGTGCTGGCCGCTGCCGCCGAAGACCCCAGCCTGCCGCTGAGCCGGATCGACCTGCGCACCGAAACCCCGCCCCCGTGGACCCCCGAGGTGCCGGACCTCGGCTTGCTCGTACCGGGCGACGCCGGTCTGCGCGAACAGGCCAACCGCCTCGCCCGAGCTTTGCAGGCACAGGGCGCGGGACCAGGGGAGAAGGTCGCGATCGACCTGGCACCGGGCCGGGACCGCTGGGCGGCCATCTACGCCGTCCTCGCCACCGGTGCCACCTGGACGCCGCCGGGCAGACCATCGCTCTGCACAGTCCACGAACGAACCGACGTCACCGGGTTCGCCGCGACCGAGCTAGCGGCAGCATCCGCCGAGGACCTGGCGTACCAAGGCGAGGCGGTCTTCACCCGCGGTGCCTTGGCCGCCACGATCGCGGCGCTGCTCACCGAATTGCCGCTGACCGCCAGCGACCGCGTCCTGGCACCGGACACCGAGTTCGCGCTGCCGGTCGTGCTCGCCGCGTTGCACGTCGGCGCGCTGGTGACCGTGGCCCCGGCCGCCGAGATCGCGGAACTCGCGTCCTCGGTGGACCCGAGCGTCGTGGTCCTGACGCCGAGCATCGCGAAGATGCTGGCGCTGCCGTTGCGGCCGGGCACCCGGGTGCTGAACTTCGGCGAGGCACTCCCATCGCTCGACGGAGCACTGCACTGCGAGGGCACCGCGGAATCCGGCTGGCTCGCCCTCATCAACGGACGTCCCTTCGCGCACAGCCGCGCCTACGTCCTCGACCAGCAACAGCAGCCAGTACCTCGTGGCGGCCGAGGCGAGCTGTACCTGAATGGGCTGCCCACCGGCCTCCCCGCCCGTACGCGCTTGGACGGGACCGTGGAACTGATCCGCGAGGCTCGGGTACGCGCCTTCGCGATCCCTCTCGGGCAGATCGAAGCAGCCCTGCAGCGCCAGCCCGCAGTCGCTGCCGCCGCAGTGCTCGCCAAGGACGACACCCTGACCGCCTACGTCGTCCCGCAATGGGAACGCGGCGTCGACCCACTCGCCCTGCGGGAAGCACTGGCCGCCGAACTCCCGGACTACCTGATCCCGACCGCGTTCGCGGAACTGGACACCATCCCGGTCACCCCGGACGGACAGCTGGACGTCGCCGCGTTGCCCGCTCCCGCCGCGCAAACCGGCCAGGACCCGAGCGAAGCCGTGCGCCTCCTGCGCGAAGCGTTCGCGGAAACCCTCGGCCGCGCCGACATCGACGTCCGGACCGGGTTCTTCGACCTGGGCGGCAACAGCCTCCAGTCCGTCCGGCTGGTCGCACTCGCCCGGCGAGCCGGACTTCGGCTGACCGTCGCCGACGTCCTGACCCACGGCAGCGTCGAACGCCTGGCCGCACTCGCCGAACGGGCCGAACCCGACCTCGCCGACCTGCCGGACCCGTTCGCGCCGGTCCTGCCGATCCGCCCGGCCGGCACGAAACCGCCGCTGTTCTGCCTGCACGCCGGACTCGGCCTGAGCCTGCCGTACCTCGGCCTGGCGGCCCATCTGCCGGACCGTCCGGTGTATGGCCTGCAGTCGCCGGGAATCAGCGGCACCGAACAGTTCCCGGACTCGGTCGAACAGGTCGCCGAGGACTACCTGCACCACATCCGCCGCCTCCAGCCGCACGGCCCGTACCACCTCCTGGGCTGGTCCTACGGCGGCTTGCTGGCCTTCGAGCTGGCCGTACGCCTCGAGTCCGCCGGCGAAACGGTCGGCTCACTGTCCATCTTGGACAGCTACCCGCAGGACGGCACCGAAGCCGCACCTTCCCGGCACGAGCTGCTCGTCGATTTCCTGGAGCACGTGGGCTTCCACGACCACTCCGCAGCCGAACTGACCCCCGCCGACGTCATCTCCGTGCTGCGGCAGGGAGACAGCAGGCTGGCCGACATCGGCGAGGAACGCATGACCCGCGTCCTAGCCGTGATGGACAACAACGCTTCGCTGGCCCACCGGTACCGCCCGGCCAGGTTCCTCGGCGCGGTCGAGCTGTTCGTCGCCGCCGAGGGCCTGACCGACGCCGAGGTGGCCGAACGAGCCGGCCGCTGGGTGCCGCACGTGTCGGGGCCGGTGCGGGCCCGCCGGATCGACTGCGGCCACGAATACCTGATGGACCCGAAGCCGCAGGCGGAGATCGGCGCCGCGGTCGCGGAAACACTGGCGAGCACCGGAAACGAGGAGTCGCGGTGACCACGATGACCACCCCCGTGACGGCGGCCGCCGTCGAAACCTTCGCACTGGCCGGACGGCGGCTGACCCACCTGCGCAAGGTGCCGGGCCGCCTGCTGGCGATCACGCTGAACTCGCTGATCACCATGCTGGCCATCGGCTACGTCTTCAAGGGCGCGGTGAGCGTCGAAGGCGGCGGCAGCTATCCGGAATTCCTGTTCCCGGCCGCGCTGATGCAGGTCGGCCTCGCCGGGGTCGCGCCGACCGCGATCGCGGTGGCGATGGACCTCAAGGGCGGCCTGACCGACCGGTTCCGCTCGCTGCCGATCTCGCGCCCCGCCGTGCTGTTCGGCCACACCCTCGGCGACGCGCTGGTGGGGTTCGTGGCGCTGGCGATCGTCGCCGGGATCGGGCTGGCGGTCGGCGGCCGCGTGCACGCCGGGTTCCCCGCGCTGCTCGCCGGCCTCGCCGTGCTCGCCGTCTTCCTCTACGTGATGATCTGGGTCGGCGTGCTGCTCGGGCTGTCCATGGGCAATCCCGAATCGATCGACGGCGTCGGCGCGGTCCTGACGCTCGGCCTTTCCTTCCTCTCCAACGCGTTCATGGCGGTCAGCCAGCTGCCGTCCTGGGTCCGGCCGATCGCCGAATGGAACCCGGTCAGCTCGGTCACCACGCTGTGCCGCCAGCTGTGGGGCGTGCCGGTGCCCGAGGACAGTTCGTTTCCCGCCCAGCATCCCGGCGTCGTCGTCGCGGTGACGCTGGTCGTGCTCTTCGCCGCGGCGACCCTGCTGAGCTTCCGCCGTTACCGCCTCGCCTAACCGATCCGGAGTACGAGATGACAAACCCGTTTGACGACCAGAACGGCACTTTCCTGGTCCTGGTCAACGAAGCGCGGCAGTACAGCCTGTGGCCCGCCTTCGCGGAAATCCCGCCGGGCTGGCGCGTTTCGCTCGGCGAGAGCAGCCGCGAAGACGCCCTCGCGCACATTTCCGGCCACTGGACCGATCTGTCTCCTGAGAACCTCCGGGAAGCGGGCTGACATGCGAGAACTCGCGATCGAAGCCGAAGGGCTCCGCAAACGCTACGGTGACCATGAAGCGCTCGCCGGCGTCGACCTCGCCGTGCCGCCGGGCACGGTGCTCGGCTTGCTCGGCCCCAACGGCGCCGGGAAAACCACCACCGTCCGGATGCTCGCGACGCTGCTCCCGCCGGACGGCGGCCGCGCGCTGGTCGCCGGGCACGACATCGTCCGGGAACGCAAGCAGGTCCAGCGGCACATCGCGCTCGCCGGCCAGTACGCGGCCGTGGACGAACTGCTGACCGGCAGGCAGAACCTGGTGCTGCTGGGCCGTCTCCTGCACCTCGGCCGCCGCGGCGCGCGCGCCCGCGCGGGCGAACTGCTGGAGCGGTTCAACCTCGCCGAGGCGGCCGACCGCGCGGTCGGCACGTACTCCGGCGGAATGCGCCGACGGCTGGACCTCGCGACCTGCCTGGTCGCGAAGCCCTCGGTGCTCTTCCTCGACGAACCGACCACCGGACTGGACCCGGCGAGCCGGATGGGCTTGTGGACGATGGTCCGCGAACTGGTCGGCGAAGGCGTCACGGTCCTGCTCACCACCCAGTACCTGGAAGAAGCTGACTACCTCGCCGACCGGATCGTGGTCATCGACAAAGGCCGGAGCGTCGCGGAAGGAACCGCCGACGAACTCAAGCGCAAGGTCGGCCGCGAACGGCTGGAGGTCGCCGTCGCACACCCCGAAGGACTCGCGGACGCAGTGGCGGCCCTGACGCCGGTCGCGGTCGGTGCCCCAGTCGTGGACGAGCGCCGGTGCAGCATCTCCCTCGAACTGCTCGACGAGTCCGGCGGAATCGCGGCGGCGGCGAACGCGCTGCACGAACGCGGCGTCGCACTGGCGGATTTCGCCCTGCGCCGCCCGACCCTCGACGAAGCCTTCCTCGACCTCACCGGCCACCCGACCACGGGGTGACCCCTCGCGGTCACTTTCGCGCAGCCCCCGGCCCGGTCCGCCGCCACCAGCGGACCGGGCCGGTCAGCGAGAGCAGCAAGGGCAGCAGCACCAGCCGGATCAGCAGCACGTCGATCGCCAGCGCCGCGGCGGCCGCCCAGCCGAACTCGCTCAGCGCACCGGTACCGGCGAACCCGAGCGCGCTGAAGACCCCGATCGACACGACACTAGCGCTGGAAATCGCCACCGTGCCCCGGCGCAGGCCTTCCGCGAGCACGTGCTGGGGCGACATCCCGGTCAGCGCTTCGACGCGGAAGTGGTGCAGCAGGCAGACGTGCATGTCGGTCGTCGGCGCGGCGAGCACCGCCACCAGCGCCACGGGCAGCCACGTCGGGGCCGGCGGGTCCAGGCAGGTGAGCATGGTCAGCGCGAACAGCGCCGAAAGGACCGAAAGCACCGCGGTCGTCAACGCGACCACCACCGGCCGGAAAGCCGTGATGACCGCCAGCGAGGTCAGCCCGATCAGCAGCGCCAGGGGCAACGGCGGCAGCGTCGGCGATTTGAGGTAGCGGTAGACGACGTAAGCGAGAGCCGCGGTGGTGCAGGCCAGCGCGCCGATCAGCCCTGCCGCGCTGCCGCAGCGCCAATTCGCCGGCAGCCGGGCGACGAACCGGGGCAGCCAGTGCCACTGGAACGACCTCCGCGCGGGCAGCGCGCTCCGGGTCAGCAACACCGGGAGCAGCGTCAGCGCCGCGGCCGCTTCCACCAGGACCACCAGGACCACGGCCGCCGCCAGCCGCATGACCTGCGGTTCGCCGGTCAGATACAGCCCGGTCATCGCGGACAGCATCGCCAGCCCGGTGACGAGCGCGGTCCGCCCGGCGGTCGAGGCGACGATCTGCGCCGTGTCGGACGCGTTGTGCTTGCCCGGCGGCATTTCCTGCTGCCTGCGGACCGCGAACAGCAGATGGTTGGCCGCGCCCGTGATGCTGGGCAGCAGGGCGAGGCTCCAGCTGCCGAACGAGCCCGTACCGGCTTCCGGCACCGCCAGCAGCACCCCGAGCGCGCTGACCCCGACCGTCGCGAGATACCCGAACGCGACCGCGGCCAGCCGCAGCGAACCCAGCACCAGCACCAGCAGCACCGCGGTGACCAGGCATCCGGCCGCGAGGACGGAACCGGCCGGCGCGAAACCGGTCGTGGCGGCGAGGCCCTCGCTCGCCGCCGCGACCAGGAACAGCAGCCACGCGGCCAGCACCGGACCGGGACGTCCGGCACACCAGCGCGCGAGACGGAGCAGAGGTAGCGTTCGCAAAGCCGCACTCCTTGGGCCGCTTCAGGCCTCCCGCCGCGCAGGCGGCAAGCCGGACGGTCTAAGGATGGCTCCTCGTGATCGTGCGCACACTGGGCGTGGCACCTCGATTTCGAGTGGTACTAGCTCCCGAGCGCGGCGGGCGGGGCGAGCGCCGCCTCTCCGTAGAGATCGGCCACCCACTGGTCGTGATAGACCGTGTCGAGGTACCGGTCGCCGAGGTCGGGGGCGACCGCCACCGCGACGCAGCCGCCGCCCGCGTTCCGGTCGAGCCAGCTCAGCGCCCCGGCGACGACGGTGCCGGTCGAGCCGCCGAACAGGAAACCCGCCCGGACGAGCCTGCGGCACATCCGCACCGTGTCGAGTTCCGGCACGTGCACCACATCGTCCACAAAGGACTCGTCGAGCAGCGCGGGCCGGACCCCGGTGCCGAGGCCGGGGATCATCCGCGGCGCGGCCGGGGTCCCGAAGGTCACCGAACCCACCGTGTCGATCGCGACCACGCGCATCCCGGGACAGTGCTCGCGCAGGTAGCGCGCGCAGCCCATCAGCGTCCCGGTGGTGCCCGCCCCGATGAACGCCACGTCGGCCCCGGGGAACGAACTCGCGATCTGCGGGCCGGTGGTGCGGTAGTGCGCCTGCCAGTTGCCCGCGTTCGCGTACTGGTTGAGCCACACCCGGCCAGCGCCCTCCGCGCCCTCGGCGCACAGCCGCCGCACGTGCGCGATCCGCGCGCCGAGCAGCCCGTCCTCCGGATGCGGTTCGGTGATCACGTGCACCTCGGCGCCGAGCGTCTGCATGAGCTGCCGGGCGCCGAGGGTGCACCGCGAATCGGTGACGCAGATGAACCGGTAGCCCCGGCTGGCGGCGACGAGGCTCAGCGCCACCCCGAGGTTGCCCGACGAACTCTCCACGAGGGTCGCGCCGGGCGTCAGCGTGCCGTCCCGTTCGGCCGCGCCGATCATCTCGGTCGCGGCCTTGATCTTGATCGAGCCGGCGAAGTTGAAGCCCTCGCATTTAAGGTAGAGCGATCGCCCTGTACACCCGTTCAGGTCGACGAACAGGTCGTCGACGTTGAACTCGTGCGGGCTGGTGATGATCGGCATCAGCGCCGGCCGTAGCGGTCGAGTTCGAAGAAGAAGTCGCCGGCGGTGCGCAGTTCGCCGCGCCGGCGCAGTTCGTCCAGGACGTGCTTGCCGACCGCGAGGTCCAGCACGCCGAGGCCGAACGGCGAGAACACCAGCGGCCGGTCCGCGTCCAGGGCGAGTGCCCCGGTCAGCACGTCGAAGAGGGTGCCGTCGAGGAAGTCGCGTCCGCCGGTGGCCTGTTCGGCCAGGTGCACCGAGGTGTTGGCCTTCAGGCAGTGCTCGACGTCGTCGACCACGTTCGCCGACGCCAGGATCACCTCGGTGGACAGGTCGCGCAGGGACACGTTCAGCACCAGCGGGCGGTGCGCGAACCAGGCCGGATCGTGCACGTGCGGTTCCCCGGCCACGGTGGCGAACACGATCAGGTCGCTGCCGCGGATCAGGTCCTCGGCGCTCTCGCGCACCGAGATCCCGCTCGCGCCGGTGCTCTCCAGGTAGCCCCGGAACCCGGCGGCGTGCTCGGCGGAGAGGTCGAACACCGCGGTCTCGTCGAAGTCCCAGCCGGTGCCGATCAGGAACCGGTGCACGTAACGCGCGATGAGGCCGGTGCCGACGAACCCGAGCCGCCGCGGCCGTTCGCCGCGCCGGCTGAGCCAGTCGGCCGCCAGCGCCGCCGACGCCGCGGTCCGGCTCGCGCTGATGATCGAGCTTTCCATGCAGGCCAGCGGATAGCCGGTGCTCTGGTCGTTGAGGATCAGCACGGCCGAGGCGCGCGGCAGCCCGGAGCGGACGTTCTCCGGGAAGCTGGAGATCCACTTGATCCCGTCCACCGCGACCTCGCCGCCGACCGAGGCGGGCAACGCGATGATGCGCGCCGACGGCCGGTCCGGGAACCGGAGGAAATAGGAGGGCGGGTTGACGGTCTCCTGCCGCCCGTGCAGCCGGTAGGCCGCTTCGATCAGCTCGACGAGCTGCTTCTCGGCCCCGTCGAGCACCTGGTGCACCTGGGCGCCGGACACGACGGCGAACTCCGGAACGGTTTCAGTCACAGAACTTCCTCATTCTTCGGCTGGGCGGAAACGGGTGCTCAGTCCTGCTGCAGGACGGCCAGCGCGCGTTCGACCCGCGCGTCGATCCGGTCGACCTCGGCGGCCGACTCCCCGATGAGCACGCCGTAGAGGCGGCCGGCGAACGGCGCTCCGCCGGCGGTCTGCGCACCGGCGTTGACGGTGGCGAAGTTGTTCACCAGCAGGCCGCTGCCGGAACCGTCGAACAGCAGGCCGCCGAGCACGTCGCGGAAGCGGTCGAAGCCGACGCTGGCGCCGAGCCGCAGCGAGTAGTGCCGGGCCATCGCGGTCTCGCCCGCGGTGACGAAGCGTTCCTGCACCGGCACCTGATAGGTGGACATGTTGTTGCGGGCGTTGATCTCCAGCACCGGGAAGATGCCGCCGTCCGGCTCGACGATCGCGTCCACGCCGACGACGCCGTAGTAGCCGTCGGCGGCCAGCTGCCCGCCGAGCGCCTGCGCCGCGGACCGGATGTTCTCGAGCTGCGCCTCGTCCAGCCGAGGCGGAATCCGGTGTCCTTTGTGGACGCCGTGCTCGGTGATCAGCTCCTTGACGAAGTCGAAGCGCACCGAACCGTCCCGGCTCACGGTGAACTGGTAGTTGAGGTCGGCGCGCTTGTCGACCCACTCCTCGACGACGAACGCGATCCGCTCCCGGCCCCTGCGCCGCGCGGCGGCGGAGATCATCCGGCGCAACCGGTCGAGCCTGCGTTCGTCGGAGACCACCGAGATTCCCTTGCCGGACACCCCGAACGCCTCTTTGACGACGACCCGCCGCCCGGTCGCGAGCACCGCAGCGGCCTCGGTGACGGCCTCGTCGAGCAGTTCGAGCGTGTCGCAGGCCCAGCCGTTCGGCTGCCGCAACCCGAGCTGGGCCGCGATGCGCCGGCTGTAGATCTTGCTGTTCACCGCCTTGCACCGGGCGGCGTCCGGGGCGGCCAGCGGCAACCCCGTCGCAGTGGACAGCTCTTCCTCCACCGCGGAGACGCCGTGCGCGAGCAGATGCGCTTCGTCGGTGCGCAAGGCGGAAAGCTCGGCGATCAGCCACGGATCGTGCAGGGCGTCCTGGCTGACCGTGCGCGCCGGGTCCGGGTCCGCGATGACGTGGATTTGCGGCAGGTCGAGGCCGAGCCCTTCCAGATAGCCGCGGTACCCGGGGTCCGGCGCGTGCTTGAGCACCACGTGATCCCGTTTCCCGCCCAGCAGCAACGCGAACTCGTCCATGCTGTTGACGACCGCCGTGCCGCCCGGGGCGGACACCCTGGGCAGTCCCTGCTCGCCGACCGCCCACTGCTCCTCGACCTCGAAGTTGCCGAGGAACACCAGCGGGCGCTCGGCCGTGCCCAGTACCGCGGTCTTGAGCCGCGGGATGAAACCGTTGTCGGCGCTCATGACGTCCTTTCGCCAGCGCACGGATAGGACGCGGCCCGCGCTTGCCCGCGCGGCCGCGATGAAGGACCGGCTAGACGACGAAGCCGCCGTCCACCTCGAAAACGCTGCCGGTGATGTAGGAGGCGCGTTCGGAAACCAGGAAGGACACCAGGTCCGCGACCTCGTCCGGCCTGCCGAACCGGCGCAGCGGGACGTTCCGCAGCATCTTCTCGCGCGTCGCTTCGCTCAGCTTGCCGAGCATGTCGGTCTCGATCAGGCCGGGCGCGACGGAGTTGACCCGCACCCCGTACCGGCCGACTTCCTTGGCCAGCGCCTTCGTGAAGCCCAGCACCCCGCTCTTGGCCGCGGAGTAGTTGGTCTGCGTCGGATTGCCGTGCACGCCGGACACCGAGGAAAGCGTCACCACGCTTCCGGTGCGGCGCTTGATCATCCGGAACACGGCGGGACGGCACGCGTGGAAGACGCCGTCGAGATTCGTGCGCAGGACACTCGACCAGTCCGGTTCGGACATCAGCGCGAGCGAGCCGTCCCGGGTGATCCCGGCCGAGGTGACCAGCGCTTCCGGCGGGCCGAACCCGTCGGCCGTGCGCTCCACCCACGCCGTGACCGCTTCGCCGTCGGCGACGTCGACCTGGCTGGCCTCGACCCGGACACCCAGGTCGAGGACTTCCTTGACGAGGACGTCCGCCGCGGTTTGGTTGCTGTGGTAGCAAAAGGCGACGTCGAACCCGTCCTGAGCCAGCCGGAGCACGACGGCCCGGCCGATCCCTCGCGAGCCGCCGGTGACGAGCGCGGTTCTGCTCATCTCTCACCGCCGAGCCGCAGCAGCGCACCGGCCACCGAACCGTCGTCGTCGCAGGCAGTCACCACGATGTGGTCCTGCTCGCCGCGGTCGGCCCCGTCGGCGAGGCTGAGCACCGAAGCCAGACCGAAGAGCGAGGTCGCCGCCGAGGTATCGCCGATGAGATCCACCGGAGGCACCCGATCGGTCACCTCGTCGCCGAACAACCGCCGGAGCGTCGCGTCCTCGGGCCAGCCAGTGGGGAAACGGCTGCCGACCGCCGCCCACACCCGTTCCGCCCCGATGCCAGACCGGTTCAACAGCGAGGACACCAAGGCGTGCAGGGTCCCGGCGAGATCGCCGTCGAGGCAGATCCGCGAGTCGATACCGGTCAACGTCGCCAGCACGCTGCGCGGGTCAGCCGAGTCCGCGGGTTCAAGTAGGAACATGGCACAGCCTTCG
Source organism: Amycolatopsis sp. WGS_07 (assembly GCF_045278895.1). Classification (NCBI taxonomy): domain Bacteria; kingdom Bacillati; phylum Actinomycetota; class Actinomycetes; order Pseudonocardiales; family Pseudonocardiaceae; genus Amycolatopsis; species Amycolatopsis sp. WGS_07. The sequence continues at coordinate 4,499,434 of NZ_CP136053.1, forward strand.
CCGAGCGTCGCCGGACCGCCGCGCCGATGGTGTTCCATCCAGGACCGGGCGTCGGAATTTTCCTCGGCGGCCCCGCACAGCACCTGCGCGGCGCGTCCGGTCATCAACAGCCGGCGCGCGTAGTTCAAGGCCTGCAAACCAGTGGTGCGCCCGGCGGCGATCGTCGCGTTGGGACCCTTGAGCCCGTGCCAGATCGCCGCCTGCCCGGCCGCGCAGTTCATCACGGTGCCGGGAACGGCCGCGGGCTCGACGTGGTCGGGCTGCTCGCCGGTGATCGACGCGCGGGTCAGGTCCATCATGCTCTGCGCGCTGCCGGTCGTGGTGCCGAGCACGAAACCGATGTGCTCGCGATCGCCTTCCGGAGCGAGCTTCATGTCGGCGAGCAGCTGCTGCGCGGCCGCCACGGTAAGCCCGCTGACCCGGTTCATCGCCCGGGTTTTCTTGCGGCCGAACAGTTCCCGCACGTCGAAGCCGGGCACGACGGCCGCCGGATCGCCCGGCCCGCCGGGTTCGAGGGCGGGCTCGCGCCGGGAACGGACGCCGCCGGCGAACGCTTCCCGGCCGTAGCCGAAGGGGGAGATGGCGGTCCAGGCCGAGATGACCGGACGGCGCCGGGCGGGCGCGGTCATCGCACGGCCTCCTCTCGGGGCTGCCGCTCGTACCGGCCGAGCAGGACCACGGCGTTGTTGCCGCCGAAGGCCCAGCCGTTGTTCTGCACGATGTCGAGTTCGGCGTCGACGGATTCGTTGGGCACGCAGTCCACCGGGCAGTCCGGGTCGGTGTCGCGGTGGTTGATGGTGGGCGGGATGAACTGCTCGGTGAGCGCGATCGAACAGCCGATCGCGGCCAGCGCGCTCGCCGCGCCCATCGAGTGCCCCAGCATGGATTTCATCGAAACGGTGCGCGGCGGCTTCGGCCCGAAAAGGTCCCGGATGGCCGCGGACTCGGTCATGTCGTTGGCTTTGGTCCCGGTGCCGTGCGCGGAGATCAGGTCGATCTCGTCCGGCTTCACCCCGGCGTCGGCCAGCGCGAGTTCCATGCAGCGCGCGATCCCGGCCTGGTGCGGAGCCACCGGATGGTGCGCGTCGCAGGACATGCCGTACCCCAGCACTTCCGCGTAGATCCGGGCACCGCGGGCGAGCGCTGAGTCGAGGCTCTCCAGAAGCAGGATGCCCGCGCCTTCGCCGGTGAGGATGCCCATCCGGTTGCGGTCGAACGGACGGCAGCAGTCCGGGGCGATGCTGCGCAACCGGTAGAACGCTGTGAAGGTCTTGCGGCACAACGCGTCCGCGCCGCCGCAGAGAGCGAACTCGGCGTCCCCGCACCGGATTGCGTCGAGCGAGTTGCCGATGGCGTAGTTGCCCGCGGAACAGGCCGTCGCGATCGTCGCGGTCTCGACGTCGGTCAGTTCCAGCTCGCGCGCGATCGACGTGGCGAGCCTGCCCGCGGAGATCCGGCGCACCACTCCCGGGTCGAGGCCGGGCAGCCCGGCGGAAAGCTCCTGCGCGACTAGGCGATCGAGTTCGTGCGCCTCGCCGTCGGTGCTGCCCACCGAGACGAGCGTGCGCGCGCCGCGCAGGGTTTCCAGCGGCAGCCCCGAATCCTCGACCGCGAGCCGGGCGGCCGCGGTGGAAAACCGGCTGGCCCGGCCGAGGTCGGCGGGGTCGAGCGTGCGGATCCACCGGGCCGGCTCGAACCCGGTGACCTCGCAGCCGTTGTCGTGGGCGAACCCGGTGGTGTCGAACACCGAGATCGGCCGGACCTCGCTGCGCCCGGCGCGCAGTGCGGAGGTGAACTCCCGGACCCCGATGCCGATGCTGGACACGACCCCGCATCCGGTGATGACCACCCGGCGGCCGATGCTCGTCGACATGGTCTCTACCAGCTCGCGGATTCCGACACGACCTCGTACACCGCGCGCAGGTTGGTCATCCTGGCGAACTGCGCCTGGTCGATCGTGACGCCGAACTTCTTCTCCAGCGCGGCGAGCACGTCCATCAGCGACAGCGAATCGGCCTCGTGGTCGTCGGCGAAATCGCTGGTTTCGGTCAGCTCCGCGTCCTCGAGTTCGAGGTGGGTGCAGACGATCTCGCGGATCTGCTGCATGCGTTCGGAGACGGCTGTGGTCATGGGGGACTCCCGATCGTCAGGGACCGTTTCTGGGGATCGGCCCGAAACTAGCGGCGAGCGGTGACACCCTTCTGACAGCTTCCTGACGCGGCGGGCCTGTCGGCGCGGTGTCAGCAGACAGTCATCGGGCGCTGCCATGCTGACGCGGTGGAAGAGACCCCGGCGGATCAGTCGAGAACCTGGTCCTGCATGAGAATCGACTGGTACAGCCTGCGCAGCCCCGGCCCCGGCTCCAGCCCGAGTTCCGCGCTGAGCCACTGGCGCGTGCTGTGGAAGACCGACACCGCGTCGCCCTGCCTGCCGTCGCGGTAAAGCGAGATCATCAGGTACTCGCTGAGCCGTTCGCGGGCGGGGTTCTCCGCGACGAGCTGCTTCAGGTCGTGGGAAAGACCGTGGTGCTCCCCGACCTTCAGGCGCGCGGAGATCAGGTCCTCCTGCACGGTCAGCCGATGCTCGTTGAGCTGTTCGGCGGCCATCCGGCAGCGGGAGCAATCGGCCACGTCGAGCAGCGCCGGCCCGCGCCAGAGCCGCAGCGCCTGCTCGAACACCGCGATGGCGCCCCGCGGATCCGGCCCGAGCAACGCGGTCCCACGCGCGGCGAGCGCGGAGAACCGGTGCGCGTCCACCGCCTCGGCGGGCACGGTCATCAGATAACCGCTGCTGACCGTGCGGACCACCTCGCGCTCGCCGGTCACGGTGAACACCAGCTTCCGCAGCCGGGCGATGTTGGCCTGCAACGCGTTTCGCACGTTGGAGACCGGTTTGTCCGCCCACAGCTCGTCGGCGAGCGTGTCCAGCGACAACGGAACCCCCGGCGACAAGGCCAGCAGGGCGAGCACCGTCCGCACCTTTCTGGAAGCGACCCCGTGCCCTCGGCCGGCTTGCCGAAGCGTCACCGATCCCAATAGCTCAATTTCCATCTCTACCCCTGAGGAAAAATAGCCCGTCTCAAGTGACCCCACGCACCGAGCTGTCGGCCGAGCCGAGCATGTCAGACGTTGAAAAGACGGTCTACCTCCGATTGGGGTAATGAACTGGCGGCATCCACGACAGTTTCCCGCCCCAATAGGAAGGACGTTCCCGATTTGTCGCCCCAGACCTCCCGAAGGTAGTGCTGGCACCCGGTGCGGCAGTGGTGGTACCTCCACCAGGAGACCGTTCTGCGGCGAAAACCTTGTCGTACTCGCCGGTACGGTGTTGAATCAATTATCGCCGCCCGCCCGGCCCTCCCGTTTCCGGTATGCGGCGAGTGCAATTTGCAGTTCCGGGCAATATCTTTGCCTGTTGCCGCCAAACCGGCGAATGGTTATTTATTAGCGGGCTCGCGACGGAGGGTGTTTCTGTTGTTCCCGTGGGTCGCCGGACTCCCGGCGACTGAGACGGAAACTGTCTTTGCGTCAGCGTGCAATCCGCCGCCTCGGCTATCCGAGTCGTAACAGCGGCATTTTGCGAACTTCGGTACTTTCGGCGGGCGAGGATCCCGCCGAGCGAGATAAGGACCAGTGGCGGCAGAGGTACGGCATGAACGAGCCGAGCCCGTACCCGGAAGCACGGATCTTGGAGAGATACACCGTCGCGACGCCGAACGACCAGATCGCGACGACGCAGAGCAAAGCTGCCTCCGTCGCCCAACAGCACCAGCATCGCGAGAAGGCTCAGCAAGCATGGTGCCCCCGGAGCAGCTCAACACCCGGCGGCGGCCGTACCTCCGCCCGAGGCCCGGCTGCCTGACGAGGCCGGCTCCGCCACCACGCCCCCCGGCTACCGCCACGACACCGCTGGCCGGCACCTGCCCGCCTCGGCACACAGCGCCAGCACCGGCCACACCCGACACACCGTCGACCGGACCACACGACGCGACGCCACCCGGGGACTCGGCCGCGACCGTCCTGTACGGCCACACCGGAGACGGAGACCCGGCCGATCGGGCACTCGGCACAGACCAGCGAGTCCTGCCCCGAAGCCTGCCGCTGCCCGGCGTCGTCCTGGCGACACTGACCTACACCAGCGGGGCCGCCACTCCCAAGCACGACCACATCAACATCCGCGGCGACATGGTCTTCTCCACCGACGGCACCGGAACAAGCAGGAAGCCTCTACAGCTACGCCCCCCGGAACACGCCGGCCGCTGCTTCTGAGACGCGTACATCGGCGAAGCGACCGGCACCTGGGAACTAGCCGCAGTGGTCGTCGTCGGAGTGGCCGCATTGTGGTCGGCGAAACATCCGCCGCGACTAGGCAGCGGACGCCCCACAGCCAACACCGGTCCGCGAGCCCGCGTGAGCGACACCAACGAGGCGTTGCATCCGCGTACGATGCGCATGGCCGCGCCGCGGAAGCCCAAGATTCCCGTCCAAGAAGGCAACCAACGGCAGAGGGCGTAACCGGTACCGCGGGGCTCGCAGATACGAAGTATCTTTCGATTGCTTGGATGGTTTGACGGTGGAAGAAGAACCGCGGTACGTGGACGGCGGCGACGCTGTTGCCGGTCCTGACGCCAGCAGGTGGACGTTCGTCACAGGCTGGCTCGAGCCCGACGAAGTCCGAAGCATCGCCAAAGCCGGTGCGGTGCTAGCCGTCAACGAATGTTCCGGATGGCGATGGGATGTCTCCCTTGACGACGAAGCAATGAAGCAGGTCGTCACAAGCGAGACGTCGCATAAACTTGCCAAGGGAAAGCACCCGAAAAGCGTGATATTCGCGCCCACACTATGGCGCAGAGTCGGGGGCACGGATGCTCTCATAGTGCTGGCCGAGGAAGCCCCGAACAGGAGGAAGGTCATCGAAGAGCGGCGAGAGCCGTACAAGTTCCCATTCGATGATCAGTGACAGCCGATCCCTTCGCTAGCTGAGTGGGTCAATATCTTCGCCCATCGAGATGCCGTAGGCGATATGCGCGGGCGACGACTGCCGGACAACCGCGCATATCGCCTCGAAGGCGTCCGCGTAACGGCCTTGGCCGGAGCAAAGGCGCTCGATGGCAGACAAGGCTCGACCCGATCTGTTCGACTGCCCCCGTCGTTAGTCGTGCTGGCTGGCGTTCTGCTCTAGCTGCAGTTCGCGTTTGCGTTGCGGTTCCTTCATGACTTCGACCTTTTCGGCGTACCTCACGAGAGCGGTCTGGCCATGCGCCACCCGCGCCGCTCATCGCCTTGGCAGCCGTCTCATTCATGATCCGGCCGAACAGACGTACCAACGCCGCGGCCCGTCCTATCCCGACGTACTGACCTTTCTGCATGAATCCGATGACGGTCGCGAACCGTGGTTCGACCTGGCCGACCATGAGATTGCAACATCGGCCGACGATGTCTGCCAGCAGCTGGCCGCGCGTCCGCACGACCGGTGAGCCCGCACGCACCGGACTGCCCCGTCGCAGCTCTGTTGACCCACCAACAACGGATTTCACACCACGAACGCACCTCACACGAACTGTTGCGCGGGGTCGGCCGAGCCGAGTTCGCACTGCGTCACCTCACCGTCGCTCGCCATTGGCACCGAATATCTGCCGCCCACGGTTCGACACCGGCTCCGCAGCAACTTCACCGCCGGCACGGTCGCGGCCCACGCAATCAGACTCGCGTCGCGATCGAAGAAACGCCACGGATTTGATACTGATCTTGATGACATCGACGTGAGACAGCTTGAAAATCTACAAGTTACTCAATATCGAAATGTCGTGCGTCGTGAGACGCTGCACACGCATGGGCGGCGATGCGTTCTCTTCGGCAGTGCTTCTGTGTTCAGTGCTCCTCGGAATTCCGTGCGAAGCCATGAACCGCCAGGAGCCCAGGCCGGTTGCTCCCTCCTGAAAGCCGGGAGAGTCTGCGCGGGCACGAGCCGTTCTGCAACAACGACATCTCGACAGCCGCGCAGGCGTCGCCGCATCGACGATTGCTCGCGCAGGATTAGGCCTGTGGACAGGTGTCAGATTGTCCACAGATTCCCGTAGCCCCTTGGCTAGTCCCAATCCGTGTCAACAGCCAGTCGGAATTCCCTGCGGACGGCCAGCTCGATTCCCCGCAGGCGGCCAGTTGCACGAGTCAGTAGTCGCAGCAGGTTCGTCGGCCGGCGCGGTCGCGCTAGTCCTGCCGCGAGGTTGATCGCGCCTCCGACCGCCAGCTCGGCACCTTGAACGGAGCGGCGCGGTGACACGGCATTCGTCAGTCACCACAGTCGTCGCGGCTCGTCAGTCTTCTGCCGACGAGCGGACGTCCGTCGCGGGCGAGTTAGACGCATCTGTACATGCGGCAGCGACGCCGGATCGGGTAAACGCAGCCCAAAATTTTCGAGAGGCTACTAGGCATCCGTGGAGAGGCCGATCTGCCCGGCTCATGGTCTTTAACGACCGCCGCATCCTTCAGTTGCCGGATTGCTGCCGTCTATGAACAGGGCGCTCCAGGCCACGCTGGTGACAACGGGCTGACGCCAATGCACGCTGCGGCGCAGGCGTAACGAGTTGGCGGACGCAAGGCCCCTGTCTTACGGCTGGTCTGCCCGCCGCGCGAGCAAGCAGCGCAGCGGGCCCCAACTCGTCGCATGCCGAAGAACTTTCGGGGCAACCACTCAATCGGTGACATGTCCTGGAGCAGAACTTGCGCCCGATCCGAAACGGGATCCAGCTACTGAACGGTAGCTGAAGTTCGCGACTCCAAATCTCAAGATTTGGCGGCATGAAAAAACCGCCCTGCCTGGACCATTGGACCCGGCGGGCGGTGTTTCGTCACTGTGGAGCTAAGGGGACTCGAACCCCTGACCCCCTCACTGCCAGTGAGGTGCGCTACCAGCTGCGCCATAGCCCCGAAGCAGAGGTGAACTCCGCATCTCGTATGGACATACAGTACACCCCGCCTCCGAGGCCCTCCGGCAGGGGGTCGGTTATGCGCCGCGGCCGTGCTCGGAGCCCGCTTTGCCCCTGCTGAACCGGCCTAGTCGGCTGCGGTCGAGGGCGCGTCAGTGCAGGTCCACTGCCTTTCCTGACTTTCTTTCAGGTTTTCGTTGAGTGCCAGTGTGCCCGGGGTTACATTCCACCGCAGGTGCGCCGCCCGCCCGGCCCCGCCACGCGGCGGGCTACATCCCGACGGTTGTCGCCCAAGTGGTCCCGTCCCGATGAGGAGGTGGCGATGAGTTCCCCGACACGGAGAGTCGCTGCCCTGTCATCGCCCCCTCAGCTAGCTGGTGACCTTCGGTCCACCGGCCCCGCCTTGCTGGCCCACTCGTACACCCGCACCGGAACAAACGCGCACGATTGGCACTTCCAGCTCACCCACGAGAGCGATGCGGAGACGACCACCCGCAACGCGCGACTTCCCATACCGGAGAGCAATGACGTCCCGGGCCCCCGCCTCGCCGCACTGCCCCCTCGACCGCCGTTCACCGAGCCTGACCCGCGATGGCCAGCGAATCCGTCCGCCTCGGTTGTCGATCTTGGCCACAGCCACAACGCTGAAACGTGCCCGGCCGAACCGACCGCCGACCGCACGAAGCAGCAGCGGTATGGCCATCATGACGCCACCGCCGAGTCGTTCACACTGACCTCCGTGGGTGGCACTACTTCTCCGCCGCCGGGGCAAGTGGACCTGGGGCCGAACGTCGTCGTTTTCGATCCGTCGATGCCGAGTGCGAGCATCCAGCGCACGTTGGACTCGATCTTCGCGGAGCAGGAGAAGAACCAGTTCGGCAGTCAGCGCTACGCGGTGCTGTTCAAGCCGGGCACGTACTCTAACGACGTCAACGTCGGCTTCTACACCCAGATCCTCGGGCTGGGCAGCACGCCCGACGACGTGACGATCAACGGTGCGGTACACGTCGAGGCAGACTGGTTCCCCCGAACAACGCGACCCAGAACTTCTGGCGCGGCGCGGAAAACCTGTCGGTGAGCCCAACCAACGGCGCGGATCAGTGGGCCGTTTCGCAGGCGAGCCCGTACCGGCGGATGCACGTCCGCGGGGACCTCCGCCTCGACCACGGCGGCGGCTGGTCGAGCGGCGGATGGATCTCGGACACGAAGATCGACGGACAGGTCCGCTCCGGATCGCAGCAACAGTGGATCTCGCGTGACTCGCAGTTCGGCAGCTGGAACGGATCCACTTGGAACATGGTGTTCGTCGGCGTGGCCGGCGCGCCCGCCAGCACCTTCCCGGACCCGCCGTACACGACGGTCGACCAGACCCCGATCGTGCGCGAGAAGCCGTGCCTCCAGGTCGATGAGTCCGGGCACTACCTGGTGTTCGTGCCCGCATTGCGAACCAGCACGTCCGGGGTCACCTGGGAACACGGTGCCGCCCCAGGCACTTCGCTGCCGATCGACCAGTTCTTCATCGCGAAACCCGGCGCTGCCGCGGCCGACATGAACGCGGCGCTGGCAGCGGGCGAAAACCTCCTGATCACCCCAGGCGTGTATCACCTGGACGAGCCGCTGCACGTGACCCGACCGGACACCGTGGTCCTCGGCCTCGGCATCGCAACCCTGGTGCCGGACGGCGGGATCGCCGCGATGACTGTCGACGACGTGGACGGCGTGAAGATCGCCGGCCTGCTGATCGACGCCGGAACCACCTCGTCGTCGGCGCTCATGCAGATCGGTGATCCCGGCTCGGACGCAGACCATTCGGCGAACCCGACCTCGCTGCACGACGTGTTCTTCCGCGTCGGCGGTGCCACCGTCGGCAAAGCACACACAAGCCTCGTCATCAACAGCAACGACGTGATCGGCGACCACCTGTGGCTCTGGCGAGCCGACCACGGAGGCGACGACAGCAACGTCGGCTGGAACTCCAACACCGCCGACACCGGCCTGGTGGTGAACGGCGACGACGTGACCGTCTACGGATTGTTCGTCGAACACTTCCAGAAGACGCAGGTCGCCTGGAACGGAAACGGCGGAAGTACCTACTTCTTCCAGAACGAGATGCCCTACGACGTCCCTGACCAGGACGGCTGGATGAACGGCGCGACGGCGGGCTACGCCGCCTACCAAGTCGCCTTGGACGTGACAAGTCACGAAGCCTGGGGCTTGGGCAGCTACTGCTTCTTCAGCACGAACCCCTCGGTGGCCTGCTCGCACGCATTCGCCGCCCCGGCTGCCCCAGACGTGCGGTTCCACAGCATGGTGACGGTTTCGCTCAACCACCAGGGAACGATCACTCACGTGATCAACGATGTCGGCGCGACGACCCCAGCCGACACGAAGCCGGTCAACTTGGCGAGCTACCCGTAGCCGCCACCTGAACAACCGGTGTCCGCCGCGGTGGCGGCCGCGACGGGCACCGGTCCCTGGTTCTGTTGCTTGCGACGACGGCTGGCGAGACACCGTAGGCTGTGCCGTGTGAGCCAGCCGATCCTGATGACCGTCGACGACGACCCCGCCGTTTCGCGGTCGGTGGCGCGTGACCTGCGTCGCCGTTACGGCAAGGACTACCGCGTCATCCGCGCCGACTCGGGTGCCGACGCCCTCGACGCACTTCGCGAGATCAAGCTGCGCGGCGACGCCGTCGCGGCGATCCTCGCCGACTACCGCATGCCGCACATGGACGGCATCGTCTTCCTGGAGAAGGCGATGGATCTCTTCCCCAACGCCCGGCGCGCGCTGCTGACGGCCTACGCCGACACCGACGCCGCTATCCAGGCCATCAACGTGGTCGATGTCGACCACTACCTGCTCAAGCCCTGGGACCCGCCCGAGGAGAAGCTGTACCCCGTCATCGACTCTCTCGTCGAGACCTGGCTCGCCGTCGGCGACCGGCCGGTCGAGGAGACAAAGCTGATCGGGCACCGGTACTCGGCCCCGTCGTTCCGGATGCGCGACTTCCTCGCTCGCAACGCGGTCCCGTACCGGTGGTATTCGGTCGACGACGAAGAAGCCGGCCGCATCCTTCAGGCAGCCGGCGCGTGCGAGACCGATATCCCGGTCGTGGTGACGCCGGACGGAACGGTGCTGAAACAGCCATCGGGAAGCGAGATCGCCGACGCGGTGGGCCTGTCTACCCAGCCCGCACAAGACTTCTACGACCTGGTGGTGATCGGCGGCGGCCCGGCCGGACTCGGTGCCGCGGTGTACGGCGCTTCCGAGGGACTGCGGACGGTGCTGGTCGAGCGCAAGGCAACCGGCGGCCAGGCCGGAACCAGCTCCCGGATCGAGAACTACCTGGGCTTCCCCGACGGAGTGTCTGGCGCACAGCTGACGGATCGGGCCCGCCGCCAGGCGCAGAAGTTCGGAGCCGAAGTGCTGACGGCGCGCGACGTCGTGGGCCTGGAAGCGCGCGGATCGAGCCGGGTGGTGACCTTCGGCGACGGATCCGAGATCGCGGCGCACTCCGTGATCCTCTCCAGTGGAGTCAACTACCGTGCGCTTGACGCCGAAGGAATCGCGGAGCTGACCGGCCGGGGCGTCTACTACGGATCCGCGGCCACGGAAGCGCCCGAGTGCTCGAACGACCACGTGTACATCGTCGGCGGCGCGAACTCCGCAGGACAGGCCGCGGTCTTCTTCGCTCAGCACGCCGCCAACGTCACGCTGCTGGTTCGCGGCGCGTCGTTGGAAGCATCGATGTCCCACTACCTCATCGAACAGATCGCGGCGATCGAGAACGTCCACGTCCGCACGCACACCACGGTGGTCCAAGCGCACGGGGACGATCACCTCGAGTCCATCACGGTCTGCAAGAACGGCGTGACCGAGAAGCTGGACACCGAGCACCTCTTCATCTTCATCGGAGCCGCGCCGCGCACGGAGTGGCTGGGGAAGAACGTCCTGAGGGACTCCCACGGATTCGTCCGGACCGGCCCAGACCTCGTGGAAGACGGACGCAGGCCACCGGGATGGACTCTGGACCGCGATCCGCACTACCTGGAGTCGTCAGTACCCGGCGTGTTCGTGGCCGGAGACGTGCGCTCGCAGTCGGTGAAACGCGTGGCGTCCGCCGTCGGCGAGGGTGCGATGGCCGTGACCCTGGTCCACCGCTACTTGGAGGAACAGTGACTCAGCCCGCATTGCCGCGCGAGGAACTGCGCGGCCTGTTCTTGTTCGAACATCTCTCCGACGCGCAGCTCGATTGGATCGAGCAGAACGCGGTGCGCGAGGAGTTCAAAGCTGACTCCGTGGTGATCCGCGAGGGCGATCCGGCGACCTGCTTCTACGTCCTGCTCAACGGCGCGCTGCGGATGACCCGCGTGGTGGCCGGCGCCGAGGTCGAGATGAAGCGATCAGACCAGCGCGGTTCCTATTGCGGCGCAACGCAGTTCCTGGCCTATCAGGACAGCGAGGCCACCTACGGCGCGACCATCTACGCGGTCAGCGACCTGACTTTCCTCACGCTTCCCGCCGCGGAGTTCGCCGTCGAATTCCGGCAGTGGTTCCCGATGGCAGCGCACCTGCTGGAGGGGATGTATCTCGGCTGGCGCAACACCGACGCACTGGTGTCCTCTCGCCGCAGGCTCGTCGCCCTAGGCGAACTGTCCGCCGGGCTCATGCACGAACTCAACAACCCGGCCGCGGCCGCGGTGCGAGCCACTGCCGCGTTGCGCGAACGGGTCGCCGGCATGCGGCACAAGCTCGCGATCCTGGCGAAGAAAGACATCGACCCAGACCTGCTCGAGTTGCTGCTCGACGTGCAGGAACGCCTGGTGAAGCAGGTCGGCGACGCGCCCAAGCTCTCCGCGATGCAGCAGGCCGACCGCGAGGACGAGATCGGCGACTGGTTCGACGACCACGGCATCGACCAGGGCTGGGACCTCGCCAGCATCTTGGTCGCCGCCGGGCTCACCCCGGAGAATCTCGACCACGTTCTCGAGTCGGTGGGCGAAGGACTGCTCGACGGTGCGATCCGCTGGCTCGCGTACGCACTCGAAACCGAGATGCTCATGGGCGAGATCGAAGACTCGACCAGCCGGGTTTCCACGCTCGTCGGCGCGGCGAAGCAGTATTCGCAGATGGATCGCGCGCCGCACCAGTTCATCGACGTCCACGAAGGACTCGACTCCACGCTGGTGATGATGTCGGGCAAGCTCGGCGAGGGAATCCGCGTGGTCAAGGAATACGACTGCTCGATCGATCGGGTTCCGGCCTACGCCGCCGAGTTGAACCAGGTGTGGACCAACATCATCGACAACGCCGTCGGAGCCATGGGCGGCGAGGGAACGCTGACCCTCCGCACCTGGCAGGTCGGCAAGCAGGTGCGCGTCGAGGTCGGCGACACCGGGCCCGGGATCCCGGAAGAGGTGCGCCAGCGCATCTTCGAGCCGTTCTTCACCACCAAGGGCGTGGGAGAAGGAACCGGTCTCGGACTGGACATCTCGTGGCGGATCGTCGTGGAGCGGCACTCGGGCGACATCAAAGTGACGTCGGTGCCGGGCGACACTCGGTTCGAGGTGTGCCTTCCGGTGGAGGAACAAGCGTCGCTCTGAACGCGCGCTTGCCCGCGAAAACCCGGCACAGGACCGGGTTCTTCGGAGAGCTTCTGCGGCGACTGTCATCGGTGTATCCCCTCGGAGCGGACTGACGGCTCGGTTCCGAGGTTAGCCGGCCGCGCCGACAGGATTTCGGGCGCTTTTCGCGTTTTCCTTGCGCGCCAACGGTTTTCGATCTTTCCCTGATCGGGTGATGATTGAGAACGGTTGTTCGAGCACTCTGGATCTCGGCAGCGCGGCATCCATTGATCGGGCCCAGAGGGGGCCCGGTGGGCGCCGCTGCCGGTTCAGGGAGGGACCGTGATCCGAATCCGGGAAGTGTCAGTGTCATTGCCGCTGTTGTCAGCCAGCTCAGCAGGTCGGGCAACGGAATCCGGGCGAGCCGCCCAGGCCATTCGTCGGCTGCGATCGTCAGTGCTAGCTCGTCTTCGCCAGGCCGAATTCCGGTCAGGCGCAGGCCTTTCGGCAGATCCGGCAGCGGAAGCACGATCGGCCGGATCCGCTTCGGCGGATGCCTCGTCCACCGTCCGATGTGGAGTGCGGCCGGAGTCAGCACTACTGCGTCGTCTTCGATGCCTGCGACGAGGGTCAAGTGCCCCCAGTGCGGATGCTTCCGCCATCGCACCCGAAACCCTTCCGCATGCGGCGTCGCGATCAGGTCCGGACGTGCGGCGGCAACCCGATCCCGCACCACGGTCCCGCTCACTTCTATCTCGAGTTCGACAGATCCGGGAATCACCGCTGGCGAAGGCAATCCTCGAAGCCGCACGTCGCTGGCGAGCACGGTTACGCGGCGCAGCGGAATGCGGTCGACAGCTGGCCGCGCAGGCATCTCGACAGCTGATTGCGCTGCCGAGCCGGCTTCGCGGCCAGTGGACTGACGCCCGGAGCCGCTTCGAGAAGTCGGTTGTTCAGATTCGGACGGTCCCGCGCATGTTGCGTCGGATTCCTCAGTGGCGTTCCGCGCTGCGGCACCTGGTACGGCTTCCGCGATTCGGCGATCGTCTTGCACCTGACCGGAATCCGACCATGCTGTGCTCTCTCGTGGACCGGTCGGGCGTGCGCCAGTTCGGTCGCCGCCGGACTGCTCGGTGCAGTCGGGCGCAAGCGGAGATGTGTCGTGCGGGCCGTCCGCCTGGCTCAGCGCATCAGCGGAAGGCGGCGTGCTCTTCCCCCCAGACGTATCGAAAGCATCCGCGGTGGTCGGCTCCTTCGTTCCGCCACGCGCGTTCGGCACTCCTGCGGCCGCTCCTCTTCGAGGCGGGCCAGCGGTGCCAGCAAGGCGGCCAGCGCCGTGCGCAACGGGGGCCGCCGAGGCATTCGGAACGGGCCAGTCGACGTCTTCCGCGACGATGCGAACGTCTCCCACCCGGCCGGTGGCCAGACGCAGCGAGTCCGCGGGGTAATCGAGTTCGGTGAGGGTCAGGCCCACCTCGTGGCCTTGCACCGTAGTCGTGAGGCGACGACCCACGAGCTGTTCGGTGACGGTTCGGGCGAGCGCGGCCGGAGTCGCGGGCACTGCGGGCAGCAGTGCCCGTCCGGCGGCGGCCAAGCCCGACAGTTCGGGCCAGGGCACCCAGGCATCGAACCATCGGCCTTCGCTCATCCGGCCATCGTATGGCGACCCTGAGGAGACCGCTCCTCGCTGTGGCGTGAGCCGCGTAGCTGAGCGGAAGGGGTTGACCACGCAAGCCGACAGACCAGCCGGAGCCGCAGCACATGCCGCGACCCGGTGATCCTGGCCACCACCAGTGCGTACTCCGTGGCGACGGCACGACGGGAGCTGTGTCCGGTGTCAAAGCGGCGGGCGGGCGAACTAGGCTCGGCGAATGCCTGAACAGGACCCGGAGCAGCCTGGCCTCGAGACTGTCGAAGACCGCATCTACCGGCGGGAAGACTGGTACGCCGAGGAGTTCACGGCCCGGCGTTTCGAACGCTGTGAGTTTCACCAGGTCGATCTCACCGAGGCAGTCACACGCGGTGTCACCTTTCTGGACTGTGTGTTCGGCAACGTGCAGTTCAACGCGTCCCGGCACACAGACTCGGCGTTCACCGGATGTGTGTTCAAGGGGTGCAACCTGTTCGACACCGAGTTCACCGGGTCCAAGCTGGTCGGCAGCCGGTTCCAGGACTGCGATCTGCGGCCGTTGCGCGTGACCGGCGGAGACTGGTCCTTCGTAGGGTTGAGCAGCGCCGATCTCCGTGGAGTCACGTTCCAGGGCGTCCGGATGCGAGAGGCGGACCTCGCCAAGGCGAACTGTTCGGGAGCGGTGTTCACGGAGGTGGATCTGTCCGGCGCGGAGCTGCAGGACATCGACATCACGCGTGCTGAGCTGCGGGGGAGCGATCTGTCGTCGCTTGACGTGACCCGCGCGTCGTTGACCGGTGCGATCGTGTCGCCAGAGCAAGCGGCGGTGCTCGTCACGTCGCTCGGACTGCACGTGCGCGGGTAGTCTCGCGCCTGAGGGCTGAGCTGTCGGGTATGTCTGGAGGGAACGCGATGGGAGTCGTGACACCAGGCTTCACCGGGCGCGCCCGCGGCGCGAATCCGCGGCTGCCGCCAGGCCAATACCTCGCCGAAGACTTCCCCGTCCTTACTGCCGGACCTACCCCGCGGGTGAGCACGGACCGATGGGAGTTCGCGGTGGTGACCGAGAGCGGCGAACGCCGCTCGTGGTCTTGGCCGGAACTGATGGCGTTGCCGAGCGAGAAGATCACGGTCGACATCCACTGTGCCACCCAATGGTCCAAACTGGACACTCGTTGGCGCGGCGTCCCCCTCGACTCGCTCGTGGGGGATCTCGACACAGCCGCTGACTACGTCATGGCGCATTCCTACGGCGGCTACACGACAAACCTGCCGCTTGCTGACCTTCTCGACGGACAAGCGTGGATCGCCTATGAGTACGGCGGCAAGCCGCTCACCCCGGAACACGGCGGACCGGCTCGGCTGCTGGTGCCACACCTGTATTTCTGGAAGTCCGCGAAGTGGGTGCGCGAACTGCGCCTCGCAACGAAGGACGATCCAGGTTTCTGGGAAGCGTCCGGCTATCACGACTACGGAGATCCATGGCGGGAACAGCGGTATCAGGGCGACTAGCGTGGCGAGTCGCCCGGCTCGCGGAGATCCGGCAGGAGACGCCGACCGCGCGCACCCTCGTCTTCGACATCCCGGGTTGGCCGGGTCATCTTGCGGGACAACACGTCGACGTCCGCCTCACTGCAGCGGACGGCTACACGGCACAGCGCAGCTACTCGCTCGCCGCGCCAGCGAACGGAGACCGCATTGAACTGACAGTCCAGCGGGTCCCCGACGGCGAGGTGTCCGAACACCTCACCGCCCCCTACGCGATCGGAGACCCCGTCGAAATCCGCGGTCCGATCGGCGGCTGGTTCGTATGGCGTCCCGCCGATGCGACGCCGGTGCTGCTGGTCGCCGGTGGAGCGGGCATCGTCCCGCTGATGGCGATGATTCGGGCTCGCCGCGAAGCAGGCAGCAAGGCATTGTTCCGGCTTGTCTATTCGCTGCGCACCCCGGCGGAGCTGTACTACGCCGAGGAACTTCGCCGACCGTACGCGGGGTTGGACGTTACTTATGTCTACACGCGAGAGCTTCCAGAAGGACGCCCCGGTATTCCGCGGCGCCTCGACGTCGCCACGTTGAACTCTGCTGCTTGGCCAGCTGAATTCGGTGCCACTACGTACATTTGCGGGCCGACTGGCTTCGTCGAGACTGCTGCGGACATCATGCTTGCGCTCGGGCGCTCGCCGCAGTCGATCAGGACCGAGCGATTCGGCCCCAGCCGGGACTGAGGCCGTTCGCGAGTCAGTGCACCGTAGGTTTGGCGAGAAGTTCGCGAAGGGTCGCGAGCAACTCGCGGCGGTCTGTGGCACCGAGCTTGCCGCGGATGCGGGCCATGTGGTGTTCGACAGTCTTGCCGGAGATGAAGAGCTTGCTGCCGGCCTGCTTGTAAGTCAGACCGTCGACGACCAGGCGGGCGACCTCCAGTTCGCGCTCGCTCAGTGCGCTCAAGCCGGTCGCCGCTCCGGGCGTCGGGGCGGCGGATTCAAGACGCCCGGTCGTGCCCTGGAACTGCCGAGCCGCTTCGAGGAGCTGGACCATCGCCTTGCGGTCCGAGGTGCGAATTGCGGCTTGGCCGGCTAGCCGAGCAGCGTCCCAGCACAGGTCCAGTTCGTGCAGTTCCGCGGCGGCTGAGGAGATTTCGCTCGGATCGAACGTGCCGCTGAGCACGGCCAGCCAGCATCCGGCGGCACGGGCGAGCGCGGCCGGATAGCGGCCGCAGTCAGCGAAGTGATTCAAGGCCGCCAGTTGCCGTTCGGCGGTGGCGCGGTCTTCTGTGGTGATCGCGGCGTGCAGTTCGTGCCAGCACAGTGAAACTGTCCACAAAGGAGGGTTGCCGAGACGGTCCAGCATGGCGTGGGCGCGCTCGAGCCGACGGGACAGCTTGGCGTGAGCGCCGGTTCGGGCAGCTGCGATTGCCAGTTCGCCCAACGGCAGCAGGGTGAACAAGTCCACTTGCTGACGCATGGACGCCTGATACGCACGTTCCCACGACTGTTGCAGCCCGACCAGGTCGCTCGCCCGTCGGGCGAGACCGAGTTCCAGCGTCGCAAAGAACAGTTCGTCGCGGGCTTCCAGTTTGGTGCCTGCGACGGCGTCGCGATGCTCAGTTGCAGCGGCGAGGTGGCCACCGGTCATCGCAGCCCAGCCGAGGAGCAGCCGGTGCCGTGTGGCGAGCAGGTCGCCGCCGACGCTGCTCGCCAGTGCTCGTTCCAGGACTGATTCGGCGAGTGCCAGTTCACCAGCGTGCAGGCCGGCGAGTGCGGCGAGCGCTGCGGGGCTGTCCGGTAGCGGTGCGCCGCCGACTGCTGGTTCGAGCATTGCTGCGGCACCTACGAGCGTCGGCAACGCCTCTGTTCCGCAACCGGATACCGATTCCACGATCCCGTTTGCCGTTCGCGCGGCGGCACCGGTGAACAACGTCGGCGCGACTCCCGGCATGGGGGCGTTGGCGACTGCTTGGCCGTCGGTTGTCTGACCGGTTCCGACGAGGGCGATCGTGGCGAACGCATCTACTGCGCCGGGGCCTACCCAGCGATAGCTTTCGCCGTTTGGTTGGGGCGCAGTCGGGAACGAGGTATTGCCGTTGGGGGCGTAGGCGGTTTGAGCTGTGGGGTTGGGGTGGCTTGACGTCCCGTCAGTGTTTGTGCGGTGCGGGATCGCGGAGGTTTGCGGGTGCGTCGAAGCGGCCGGAGCCGGGTGGTTCGTGGCTTGGCTGCTTGAGCCAGTGACGTCTGAGCTTTCGTTGCCAGGCGAGGCGGAGCGAGACCAGTCGTCGGTGGCTGCTGCCCAGCGGTACAGCTCCGCGGTTCGGGCCAGTTCGCCGCGGTGGGCCAGGACTGTCGCGGCGATCTCGGCACCGGCGGCTCGGGCTTCGGGGTCTTCGCCGGACAGCATGCCGTCGCCTAGGCGGAGGGCGGTATCGAGGTCTCCGGATAGCGCGGCGGCGCGAGCCCAACCGGTGGTGGTCGCGGCGTCGCGGGCACCGGCTTCGGCTGCGGCTTCGAAGAGGCTTGCGGCGAGCTTTGGATCGGTGGGCAGTGCTTCGTTTGCGGCCGTCGCGAATGCGGTTGCTGCGGAGGCACCGGAGCTGCCGGCGTCGAGGAGAGACGTCGCGAGGTCTAATACGGGCAGGCCTCGGGTCAGTTGTGCTTCGACGAGTTGTTGCAGCACCGCAAGGCGACGGGCTGGCGGACCGTAGGCGCGCACTGCTTCGGCGGCGGCTGGCAGGAGAGTGTCTTCGGCATCGAGGAGACCGGTCGCGCGGGCTCCATCTACCACTTCGGGCAGTTCGTCTGGTGTGCGCTCCAGCAAGGAACAGAGCAGGTCCAAATTGCGGGCCGCACCGGCTTCGGCGGCGATGAGGTAGCGGAGAACGTCGTCGTCCAGTGCGGCCAGTTCGGCACGGAAGTCGGAGAGGCGGGCTGTTACGACTCGTTCCACGAGGCGGGGGACACCGCCGGTGCTGGCGTGCAGGGCGGGGGCGTCTGCAGTGCGGCCCGTGAGCTGTTTCGCGAGCTTGCCGACTTCGTCGACGGTCAACGGTGGCAGCAGCAGTGTTTCGCCGAGTGCCCGCAATGCTTGCGCGCGAGGGTTTGGGCGGTGGGCCACCACGAGCGGTCCCTCTTTGGCGGCCGCGAGCATGGTGAGCCTGGCCAGGTCTTCGTCGCCGAGTTGGTCGGCGTCGTCGATGACGGTGGCCTCGACGCCTGCTTCGCGGTAGCTGCGGTCGAGGGCGTCGAGCAGCGCAGTCTTGCCGTAGCCGCCCGGGGCCACGACCACGAGCCGAACTGGGGCCGCAGGGGTATCGGCGAGTTCTTCAAGGAGGCGGCGGGCTGCGGGGTGGACGGCGTCGTTGCCGGTTTTCGCCAGCAGTGCGTTCAACAGTGACCTTCACCGGAGGGAGTCGTGGCTGGGTGGGCACACGAACTCAGGACAGGGGGACGGGGAGAAACGGGTTCTTTGTCCGCGGTCGCTTCGTGTGACGTGAGGACCGCGATCAGGATCGAGGAGCTGATCGCGAGCACCGCCGCCGCGGCGGCTAGTGGTCGCCATCGACGCAACAGTTTGGCAGCGCCCTCGGGCTCCGGCAGCGTGAATGGAGTGATTTCCACCGGCGGCCGCTCGGGTCTTTCGGGAAGTTCGGGTTCGCGGTCGACTCGCGGCAGCAAGGTGGTTTCGGGGGCGGGGGCTTCCCGCCGAGCGAGAGGCCTCGTCCGTTGGCTGGCCAGGATGCCGGCCCCGAAGGCGGCCGTGTGCGCGGGCTGGGAGCCCGTGAAGAACGGGCAGGGCAGACGTCCTGGGAGGGCGCCCGGGGCTGGGTCGCCGCAAAACACGATGCCGGCCAGCGACTCCGGGGTGACGTTGGCTGCCTGCGCGAGTCCGAACGCGGTATTGACCGCGGAGCCAGGGGCGACGCCTTCGGTGCTGGTGCGGGCGATCCAGCCGCTGGCTCCCGAGGCGGTCGCCAAGGTGACGGTGACGCCGTCCGGGCCGAACTCGCAC
The DNA here is from genome assembly GCF_045278895.1 of Amycolatopsis sp. WGS_07. Taxonomy (NCBI): domain Bacteria; kingdom Bacillati; phylum Actinomycetota; class Actinomycetes; order Pseudonocardiales; family Pseudonocardiaceae; genus Amycolatopsis; species Amycolatopsis sp. WGS_07. Next base: position 4,519,055 of record NZ_CP136053.1, read on the forward strand.
ACGGCGGCCGTCCGGTCGCCCGCGCCGGGTTCCGGGAGGTGGGCGTAGAGCGCGGCGACTGCGCTCGGGGCGAGGGTGACCGCCGTGAATCCGGATTCCGCCAGAGCCTGGCGCAGGAGTTCGCGCCGGTAACCGCCCCAGTCACCGGGGTGGGTGACGACGAGTTGGCGCGGCGGTCCGCCGGCCTGGCTGGCAGCGACGTCGGCGATGCCTTCGATGAAGACTGTCGTCAGGGACTCTGGGGTGAACGGTTCGCTGCCGATGAATACCGGCACGTCGTCGCCGATGCGACGGTGGAAACCAGTGATCAGCTGGGATGGCACGGCAGCGCCGGCCTGGGCGGCCGCATCGCCGGTGAGCAGGTAACCCTCGTCGTCGAGGAAGAGCGCGGACGCGGTCGCTGGCGTGGTCTCGCCCAGCCACAGCGGCTCAGGATCGTCCCACCGGTCGCCTTGCCTGCGACGGAGCGCGGCGTGGGTCCGGGCAGCGCCGAGATCGATGCCGAGCACGTAGGGCACCGCCGATTCCTCCCTTCGTCGCAGTCCGGGTTCGGCCAAGGGGCGTAACTCACTCAACGCATACGCATCCTCACCCGTTCGGGTCATACGGGCAAGGGTGGGGTGGGATTTAACCCAACCGGGTTCCGCGTGTCCTATCCCCTAACTCCCTAACGATCTCATATCGACCCCCTAACGGCTGAGCGAGGCGCGACTGGGTGTAAACCCCGATGTGAGCGGGGGTGCCCCGTCCCTACCTTGATCGCCACGCCCGGCCGGGGAGGGCCGGGCATCCCCCGTAATCACTACAAGTGGAGATCCCCCCATGGACTCGGTGCAGACTCTGCACGACTTCACGCTCACTTTGCTGCAGGACCCGTCCGCGCTCGCCGCTTTCGGCCAGGACCCGCAGGCCGCGCTGGCCGCTGCCGGGCTGGGCGACATCAGCGCCGCCGACGTGAACGAGGTCGCGCCGCTGGTGCTCGATTACGTCCCGGTGGACAACCTGGCTTCGCTCGGTCACCTGCCCCAGGCGGGCGACCTGAACACCGCGCTCGCCGACGGCCCGCAGGGCGCGATCGAACAGCTGCAGGCGCTCACCGCTTCGCTCGGCCTTCCGGCCGGCGGTGCGGCGGCGTCCGTGGGCGCGCCTGCGCTTCCGGGCCTTGGCGACCTGCCGGTGGTGCCGGGCGTGGGCGAGCTGCCCGGTCTCGGCGAGCTGCCGGGTGCTGGCGCGCTTCCCGCCGTCGGTGACGTTCCTGGTCTCAGCGAACTGCCTGTCGTCGGCGACGTGGCCGGTGGCGGTGCCTCGGCGCTGCCCGCGGCTGGCGACCTTCCGGGCCTCGGCGAGCTGCCGGCGGTGCCTGGCGTCGGCGAGCTGCCGGGCCTTGGCGAGCTGCCGGGCGTTGGTGCTCTCCCGGGCGTCGGCGCGCTGCCTGGTGTCAGCGACGTCGCGAGTGCGGTTCCGGCCGTCCCGGCGATTCCCGCGGTCGGCGAGCTGCCGTCGGTCCCGGCGGTGCCGGCCGTTCCGGGGCTGCCCTCGGTGCCGGGTGTCGGCGACGTGCAGAACGCTGCCGCGTCCGTCACCGCGCTGGTGCAGAACCCGACCAGTGCACTCGCCCTGGGCAACGACCTGGCCAGCGGGCTGGACTCCAGCGCTGTCGCGCAGGCGAGCGGGCAGGCTGCCGCGGCGGCCGACGGTGCCATCTCGCAGGTGCAGCACGTCGGCGGCGAACTCGCGGCCGCCGCGCCGGTCAGCGTCGGCGACCTGCCGGTCGCGAACTCCGCCGGGCAGGTCGCTGACCACGCGACCGAGGCCGGCGGCGGGGTTGCCGGGCACGTCAGCGACGCGGTCGGCACCGTCACCGAGAACGTCGGCAGCTTGAGCAGCGCGCTCAGCGCCGACGGGCTGAACCACGCCGTCAACGGCGTGACCCAGCAGGCGCACTCGCTCATCTCGCACGGCGAGGCCGAGCGTTCCGACGCCGCGACCGAGGCGCACACCGGGACCGACGCTGGCGTCGGCATGGTGCACGACACCGTTTCGACCGTGTCCGACCTCGGGCACCAGGGCCTCGGCCTTGACCTGCACGCCGGTGCGGAGACCTCGCACGGCGGCGGTGAGCTGCACATTTCCCTCTGAGCAAGGGTAATTCGGGAGTGGCTCCGCGGTCTGGGTGCGACCGCGGAGCCACCACCCGGTTCGGATACTCCCCGTACACGGGGGACACTGGTTCGCCGTGACGGCTCCAGCTTGGCTCGAAGTGCTCTCCGAGACCTCGGATGCCTGCCGGGCGCATGGCCGCGAAGACCTGGCCCAACGACTCCGTCGGCGTCAGGACCGGCCGCCCGGGGGCACCCGGATCGCTGTGCTCGGATTCCCTAAGCAAGGCAAGGGCTACCTGGTCAACGCGGTGCTCAACGCACCGGTCTGCCCAGTCGGCGACGCGGCGACTCCCGCGGTGCCGATCAGAAGTCGGATACGCGGCCGAACCCGGTGCGACGCTCGTCGGACGCGCTGACGAACGCATTCCGGCCGAGATCGATCAGCTGACCGGCGAGGTCGGTGCCCGGCCCGCCGGATCGCTGCGGCGGGTTGAAGTCGGGATACCGCGCGATCTGCTGTCCGCCGGCTTGGTGCTCATTGACACTCCGGCGATCGGCGACCCGCGATCGCCTCGCACGGCTGCAGCGTTGGACGTTCTCGCGGACGCCGACGCAGTCATTCTCGTTTCCGACGCTGCCGCTCCACTGAACCAGGCCGAGCTGGCGTTGGCGCATCACATCCGGACGTGGTGCCCGCACGTGGTCGTCGCACTGACCAAGATCGATGTCAGCGCCGGATGGCGCACGGTCGCCGAGCAGAACCGGACCGCGTTGTCCGGGGCCGGGATCGATTCGCCGGTGCTGCCGGTGTCCGCGACGGTTCGCTTCGCCGCGGCGAAGGGCGGCGATCAAGACCTCAACGCGCGGTCGGGGTTCCCGGAGCTGCTTTCCTGGATCGCGACACAGGTTTCGCGGCCGGCGGAGAGCACGGCCGCATTGCTAGCCGCGGTGAGTGTGCGCGCAGCGGCTGCGGAGTTGGTCGAGACGTTGCGTGCGCGGGCCGAGGCGGCGGGGCAGGAAGCAGGCGTCGACCAGACGACGTTGCTGCAACGGTCTCAACGTCGCGCCGACGAGCTGCGTCGCCGCAACGCCCGCTGGCAGAACCTCCTGTCCGACGAGATCGCCGACTTGCAGTCCGACGCTGAGTACGACCTGCGCGAACGCACTCGGAAGATCGTCGAGACGATCGACGAGACCTTCGACCGCGGGGACCCGGTGAAGGTGTGGGACGAGTTCGGGCCGTGGTTGGACAGCACGCTCGCGGAAGCGGTCGAGACGACCTACACGTTCGCGGCCGATCGTGCGGAGTGGATCGCGCAGGCCGTGGCGGTCAGCTTCGGCGCACAGTACGACCTGCCGGAATTGCCCTTGACCGACTCCGGCGCGGACCGGATCGCCGAGGTGCGGCAGCCGCGGATCGAGCGGTTCAAGATCGGGCAGAAGGCGTTCACCGGATTGCGCGGTTCGTACGGTGGCGTGCTGATGTTCGGCCTGGTGACCGGGCTGGCGGGGTTGCCGTTGATCAACCCGGTGTCGATCGGGGCCGGTGTCGCGTTCGCGGCGAAGACGATCAGCGACGAGGGCGGGATGCGGCTGCAACGTCGGCAGGCGGTGGCCAAGATGACCGCGCAACGGCACGTCGACGACGTGTTCCTGCGGTTCAGCAAGGAGTGCCGCGACGCGATCCGGCACGTGCACCGGCGGTTGCGGGACCACTTCACCGACCTCGCGGACAGTCTTGCCGACGAGCTGACCCGGGAACGCGAGATGATCATCGCCGGGTCGGCCGAGCGGGAACGCCGGACCGCGGCGCTGCGGCGGGAGATCGACCGGCTCGCGGGGTTGCACAAGCGGGCTGGGGAGCTGGGGATGCTGGCCAATCGGACTCCGAAGGAGCTGCCTGCGTGACCTTGGCCGGGCTGGCTGGGTGCCGGGGCCGTAGTGATGGCTTTGCGGGCTGGCTAGTCGGGGATGCTGGCAAATTGGGTGCCTAGCGAACTGTATGCGTGACTTCGGCTGGGCTCGCGAGGCTTCGGCGTCGCTGATGGTTCAGCGGAGTCAGCTTTGGCTGGGTTCGGTGCTGGCTGAGTGCTGCTTCTGACAGCAGGGTGCTTCGGTCATTGAGTGCTTCCGCATCGTGGGAGCGGGTTGGTTCTCGGTGGGTTGGGGCGTTCGCTGTGGCGGCAGGCAGCTTGGACAGAGGGAAAGAGCTGCGGTGGTTGGTTAGTGAGTCGCGGCGTGCTTTGACGGGTTAAGCCGCTTTGGTTATGAGCGACGCTGGTCATGCGCGGGGAGGCAGCGTTCTTGGGCGGTTGAGGGCGTTTTGGGGACGGTGGCTGGATTGGTGGCGGCCGGCTTTGGTGTTCGGTGAGCGGGGCGTTGCCGGGTAGTCGAGGATGTTCGGGGCTGTGCTGTGAGTCGAGTGAGGAGTGGTGTCGCGCGTGGTTGAGGACGTTCGGGCTCTTCTGGCGGATGCTTGTGCGTACTACCGCGACAGCCCGCGGGCTTCGGCGTTGCTGCGGGAAGCGCTTGACCATCTCGACGAGCCGCTTCGGGTGAGCATCGGCGGCGCTGCGGGAACGGGGAAGTCCACACTGGCCGCAGCATTGGGGGATTGGCCGACACGGGCGTTGCGCGATCTGGAGTTCCTCGACGCGCCGCATCCTTCGACGCTCACTGACGCGTCTGTACAGCTGCTGCGGCACCTTGAGCCCGACCAGTTGGCGACGTTGCGTCCGACAGCCTCTTCGACGTTCGCGCGGCAGACGGCAGTCGACACGATCCTGGTGCTCGCGCGCGCGGACGAGACGGGCGCGGGACGGATCGACGCACTGCTTACCGCGAAGCAGATCGCGCGGCGCGCGTGGCGCGAAGATCCGCTGTGCAGCGGGTTCCAAGGCGTGATCGCAGTGGCGGCGCAGCTTGCGTACGGGGCGCGCGCGTTCACTGAAGACGAATTCGAGCTTCTCGCGGCCTTTGCGGCTGTGCCGCGTGAAGAGCTGGAGCGGTATCTGCTGTCGGTGGATACCTTTACAGATCCTGCATTCCCGGGGCCGGTGTCAGTTGAGACGCGACGGTCGTTGGTGGTGCGTTTCGGGTTGTTCGGGGTGAAGCTTGCGCTGACGTTGATCCGTACAGGCTGTGACGACCGGATGAAGCTGTCGACGGAACTGGTGCGGCGTAGCGGCCTTGGCGAGCTTCGCGACACTATTGCGGGTTGTTTCGCTGCGCGTGCTGACGCTTTGCGCGCGCGGACTGCGGTCATTCGGTTGGAGACCGTGTTGAATGCGGAACCCCGGCCGCACAGTGATCGGCTTGCGGCGCGGGTTGAGCGGTTTTCGGCCAGCGCGCACGACTTCCGCGAGTTGCGGCTGATCGCGGACATCCGTGGTGGGCGTACGGCGTTGACGGGGGAATCGGCGGAAGAAGCTGTGCGGTTACTGGGTGCCGAGGGGACGTCGTCGGAAGAGCGGCTGGGACTCGCGGAGGGTACGGATCCGCGCGAGATGTACGACGCCGGTCTTGACGCGGTGATGCGGTGGCGGCATGAAGCGGAACGGCCGGACCGGGCGCTGGCGGAGCGGGCGGCGGCGCAGGTTGTGGTGCGCAGTGCGGAAGGGTTGCTCGCGCAGTTCGTCTGACCTGGACGGCTGATCGAGGCGGGTGGCCGGGGCAGTTGGCTGGGGCAGTTGGCTGGGGCAACTGACCTGGCAACCGATCTGGGCAGTCGCCCTGGGCGGTTGACCAGGGATGTCGGCCGGGGCAGTCGATCGCGGAGATCGGCCAGGGCGATCACCCAGGGCGGGTGGCTGGGGCACCTGATCGAGGCAGTTGGCCTAGGGGACTGGCTCGGGCGGTTGGCCAGGACGATTGCCCCGGACGATCGACCGGGACGACTGGGGTCAGTGCAGGTGGTGCAATGCGGGTCCGAAACGGGGTTTGACAGCGGGGCGTCGGCTCGGAGTGGGTGTGGCCGGGATCGGTTGCGTCGACGGGAAGCATTGCTGCATAACGTGATGGGGAACGACGTCAACCCGGCGTAGGCGGGGGTCGCTCTGGCAGAAGTAGAAGCAGGGGCCGGGCTGGAAGTAGGGACGGCGACAGGTCTAGGAGCCGCCGCGGTCGGAACGGGAACCGGAGCAGCAGTTGGGCCCGGAGCAGGTACGGGAGTAAGAGCAGGCGCGGGGCAAGAACCGGAGCTGCGGCCGGAGCAACGAACTGACCAACGACCGGAGCTGCGGCCGGAAGCAACGACCGGAAGCAACGACCGGAGCCGCGGTCGGAGCAGGCGCGGCTCGGGAGGAAGAGCCGGAACATCAGGCGTTGCCCAGGACCCGTCCGATGGTGAGTTCCAGGACGACGCGCTGCGGGTTCTCCCGCGGCTGCCGGTACCGCCGGGCGTAGCGCTCTTCGGCGTCGCGGACGGAAGCGGCGTCGTCGAGGAGGCGGATTCGGCCTTCCAGCGTGGACCAGGTCCGGCCCTCGAATTGGCATACCGCGCCGGCAAGGCCGGTGTCTCCGGCGGCGCGGACGAGGCGGGCTTTGTAGGAGGTTCCGGAGGCGATCACGCGCGCGATGCCTTGTTCGAAGTCGACCGTCACGCCTACCGCGACTACGTGCGGCGTTCCGTTCGGGCGCACCGTCGTGAGCGACGCGAGCCGCCGTTCGGTCCAGAACTGGCGGAAGCCCTCGTCGAGTGTCATGTCCGCACGCTAGACGAGACAGGATTTCAACTGCTTGTTGACCTCTTTAACAACCAGTTGTAGCGTCCCGCGGAACCAACGACGTCCTGGAGGGTCCGCATGTCGTCGCTTCGTTCTCGTGCCTGGCAGGCCGCGCTGCTGGGCGGTCTGCTCGTGTTCGCTGCTGCCTGCGGAGGAGGTCCCGACGGGGCCGGCGGCGGGCAGCAGCAGAAACCGGGCGCTGTCCCGGACAACAGTGCGTTGCTCGGGGCGATCAAGGCTGATCCGCAACTCGTGCAGGCGTTGCCGCCGGCTGTCGGGCAGGCCAAGACGTTGCGGTTGGCGTCCAACATCCAGTCCGCGCCGAACAATTTCTACGCCTCGGACGGCAAAACGCCGATCGGGTACGAGGTCGACCTGGCCAAGGCGGTCGGGGCGAAGCTCGGGGTGACCGTCGCTTACCAGGACCTGGCGTTCGGGTCGCTCATCACGAGTCTCCAGTCCGGCCGCGTCGATCTGACCATGGCGGCGATGAACGACACCAAGGAACGCCAGCAGCAGATCGACTTCGTCGACTACTTCTCCTCCGGGATCACGATCATGATCCGCAAGGGCAATCCGGACGGCATCACCGGGCCGGACACGTTGTGCGGCAAGAACGTGGCAGTCGTACAGGGCACCAGTCACCAGAAGTTCGCCACCGCGCAGAGCGCGAAATGCACGCAGGCGGGCAAGCCGGCGATCACGGTCACGGCGACCGACAGCGACAACCAGAACCAAAACCAACTGCGCACTGGTCGTGTCGCGGCGATCCTCAATGACCTGCCGAGCGCGGTTTACATCTCGCGCACTGCGGGCGACGGCAAGTTCTTCGAGGTCGTGCCTAGCCAGCCGCTTGAGGGCGGGCCGTACGGGATGGGCTTCGCCAAGAACAACGCGAAGCTGCGTGACGCGGTCAAACAGGCGTTGCAGTCGCTCGTCGCTGACGGGACCTACGGCAAGATCCTGCAGTCCTGGGGCGTCGAGCAGGGTGCGGTGAAGGAGGCGGCCGTCAATGGCGGAAGCTGAACCGCTGCCGATTGTCCGATTGCGGCATTGGGGTCGCTGGGTCAGTGCGGCGGTGATCGTCGCGCTGCTGGTGCTGCTGGGCTTCGCGCTCGCGCAGGCGCAGATCGAGTGGGGCTCGGTGCCCGACTTCGTCTTCTACCGAGTGATGGCGCTCGGACTGCTCAACACCGTCGTGCTGGCGGTGATCGCGCAGGCGATCGCGATCGTGCTCGGCATCCTGATCGCGTTGCTGCGGCTCAGCGCCAACCCGGTCGCGAAGTGGTTCGCGGCGGCTTACATCTGGTTGTTCCGCGGGCTCCCGGTTCTGCTGCAGATTCTCCTTTGGTACAACCTGGCGCTGATCTTCCCGACTATCTCGATCCCGATGCCCTTCGGCGGCTACCTCGTCCACGAGCCGACGAACGTGCTGATCAGCGCGTTCACTGCGGCGTTGCTCGGGCTCGCGCTGAACGAGAGCGCGTACATGGCGGAGATCGTCCGCGCTGGGTTGACCAGTGTGGACTCCGGACAGACCGAGGCGGCGAAGTCCATCGGCATGACGCCCGGTGCGACGCTGCGCCGGGTTGTGCTTCCGCAGGCCATGCGCGTGATCATCCCGCCGACCGGCAACGACTTCATCAACATGCTCAAGGGCACGTCGATGGCGTCGGTGATCGGCGTGACCGAGCTGATCCACGCGGCCAACAACATCTCGTCCAACAACCTGCTCGTGATGGAGACGCTGATCGCGGCGGCGATCTGGTACATGGTCGTGGTCACCGTGGCCGGCGTCGGCCAGCACTACCTTGAACGATCGTTCGGGGCGGCTGACCGGAGTCCGGCCGCACGGGTCGGGAAGGCGCTCAAGGGGATGCCGCTAGTGAGGGATGCGCGTGTCTGAGCCGCTGCTGAAGGCTGTCGGGGTGCGCAAGAACTACGGGCACACCGAGGTGCTCAAGGGCATCGACCTGGAGGTCTACAAAGGACAAGTCGTGTGCTTGCTCGGACCGTCCGGTGCCGGGAAGAGCACGTTTCTGCGCTGCCTCAACCACCTCGAGACGATCGACGGCGGCCAGGTCTGGGTCGACGGCGAGCCGATCGGATTCAAACTGCGCGGCGGCAAGCTGTACGAACTGCGGGAGAAGGACGTCGCCCGGCAGCGTCGCGACATCGGCATGGTCTTCCAGCGGTTCAATCTGTTCGGGCACCGGACGGCGCTGGAGAACGTGGTCGAGGGGCCGGTGCGGGTGCTCGGCATCGATCCGGGGCGGGCGCGCGAAGAGGCGCTGGACCTGCTGGACCGGGTCGGGCTCGCGGACCGAGCGGGCGCTTACCCAGGGCAACTGTCCGGCGGGCAGCAGCAGCGCGTCGCGATCGCCCGGTCGCTGGCGATGAAGCCGAAACTGATGCTGTTCGACGAGCCGACGTCCGCTTTGGACCCCGAACTGGTCGGGGAGGTGCTCGCGGTGATGGGTACGTTGGCTCGGGAGGGAATGACGATGGTGGTCGTGACGCACGAGATGGCCTTCGCCGCGGAGGCCGCCGACGAGGTGGTGTTCCTCGCCGACGGCGCGGTGGTCGAAACCGGGCCTCCGGAGCGGGTGCTGAAAGAGCCGGACCACGAGCGCACGCGGCAGTTCCTCGCGCGGGTCCTCTCGTGACCCGGATCCCGCCCCGGTACCTCCTCCAGTTCGACGAACCCGCCGGTTACCTGGACTTCGCGCGGTTCGGACCGCCGTCGCACGCCGTGCTCGACACCACCGCGCGGCTGCTCGAGGCGACGACCAAGGCCGGTCCGTCCACTGTGGACGAGCTGATGCGGCAGGAGATCCGGGCGAAAGCGGCGGCCGCGCGGCTCTGCGGCAGCGACACCGACCACACCGTATTGCTCCCGCACACCAGCCTTGGCCTGTTCCAAGCGGCATTCAACAGCCACGGCGAAGTGCTCGTGTCGGCCGCGGAGTTCCCGGCCAACACGTATCCATGGGCACGCGCCGAGCAAGCGGGCAGAGTACGGATGCGGCGGCTGGAGGGCGGTTATGTCACTGCTGACCGTCTCGCGGAAGCGCTCACGCCGGATACGTCGGTGGTTTCGGTGAGCGCGGTCGACTTCCGCACTGGCTACCGTGCTGACCTCGCCGCCTTGCGCGAGGTCGTGGGCGACCGGCTGCTGGTGGTCGACGGGATCCAGGGCTTCGGGGTCGTGGACGCGCCGTGGGAGGTCGCTGACGTGCTCGTCGTCGGCGGGCAGAAGTGGCTGCGGGCAGGCTGGGGCACCGGATTTGCGGTGCTGTCCGACCGGGCGCTGGCGCGCATGGACCCGATCCTGTCCGGCTGGACCGGCGCGCGTGACCCGGGCTTGTTCGACAACGAGATCCACCCGGCCGACCCGACCGCGGCGAGCTGGTCGATCTCGAACCTCAGCCCGGTCACGTCCGGCGCGTTCGCGGCGGCGCTCGAACTGGTCGAGGAAACCGGCGTCGCGGCGATCGCGGACCGGATCGGCGAACGCGTCGGCGAGCTGGAGGACGTGCTGCGCTCGTTCGGCGCGGAGATCGTGTCGGCGACCGAGCGGCGGGCCGGGATCCTCGCGTTTTCGCTGCCCGGCAAACCGGCGGAACAGGTCGGGGCGGCGTTGACGGCGGCGGGGATCGCGGCGACGGTGCGTCCGGAGCATGTCCGATTGTCGCCGCACGCGTCCACTCCGGCGGCGGCCGCCGACCTGGTGCGGGATGCGTTGGAGACGCTGCTGCGGCCTCGCCGGGTCGTGCCGGTCTCGTCGGCTTCGGGCGCGGCCACGCACGAACTGCTCACCGCGTTGATCCCGGCGGTGGACGGTCTGGCCGCGATGCTCGGGCCGGGCAACGAGGTGCTGCTGCACGACCTGTCGCGGCTGCCGGATTCGATCGTCGCGATCGCGGGCGAACTCACCGGCCGCTCGGTCGGGGGGCCGATGACGGATCTGCTGCTCGGGCTCGTCCGCCGCGGCACGACGCAGGACCTGACCAACTACCGCACGCACAGTCCGGACGGCCGCGAGATCCGGTCGTCCACGTTGTTCCTGCGCGACGCCGAGGGCACGGCGATCGGCTGCCTGTGCGTGAACAGCGAACTGCCGGCGGCAGCGCAGCCGTCCGAGGAACGGCGGGAGGAGACGTTCCTGCCGGACGTCGACAGCCTGCAGCGGTTCCTCGTCGGGCGGGCGATCGGGAAGTCCGGGATCCCGGTCGAGCTGATGAAGAAGCGGCACAAATCGGCGGTCGTCCGGGAACTGGACGAGGCCGGGTACTTCCTGATCAAGGACGCGGTGGACCATCTGGCAGGCCAGCTCGAGGTGACTCGGTACACGATTTACAACTACCTCAACGAGATCCGGGCCTGATGCGCGTCGTCGTACCGGCCGGGCTGGCGGCGGCGGTGCGGCGGCGTGAGGGCGCCGCGGGAGAAGCTTGGCTGCGGGAACTGCCTGAGCTGGTCGCGGCGGCTTGCGCGCGGTGGCGGTGCCAGGTCGCTGGCTCTCCGTTGCATGGGGAGACGGCGCTGGTGTTGCCGGTCGAATGCCCTGGGCAGGCGGCCGTGCTCAAGATTTCGTTTCCCCATCAGCATTGTGCGGCGGAAGCGGCGGCGTTGGAGCGTTTCGGCGGTGCCGGGGCGGTGCGGCTGCTGGCCTCCTCCGCGGACAGCAGCACGCTTTTGCTCGAACGCGCTGGTCCGGCGACGCTGGAGACAGTGCGAGCGGAGGAAGCGACCGAGATCGCGGGCGAGCTGGCCCGCCGGCTGGCGGTGCCCGCACCGGCCGGGGCGCGGTCGCTTGCTTCGACAGCCGGGCCGTGGCTCGCGCAGTTGGATCAGCAGGCGGTGCCAGGGTTATTGCCGGAGCGAGAGGTTGATCAGGCGCGTGAGCTGATCGCGCATCTCGCCGACGATCAGACCGGCACGATGCTGCACGGTGATCTGCATTTCGGGAACGTGCTGCGGGCGCGGCGGGAACCGTGGCTGACGATTGACCCGGTCGGGTGGCGTGGGACGGCGGCGTTCGACGCGTTCACCGTGGTCGCGAGAATAAAACGGGCGTATGACCTGACCGCGTTGATCACCCGGTTTTCCCAGGCCGCACAGACAGATCCGGGCCTGACAGCGCGATGCTGTCAGGCCCGGGCGGTCAGTGCTTACCTGCACCAGGAACACACCGGCGGCGCATGGTTCGACCGCGATGTGCTCCTCGCGCTTATTTCAGGAACTTCTCCACCGCGTCCGTGGCCGCGGTGATACCACCGTTGGCCCGGATTTCCGCGCGCAGTTCGGCCAGCCGCGCGGCGACCTCCGGCGAACCGCTGACCGCGTCGACAGCTTCGCGGAGGGACTTGGCGGTCACCTGATCGGCCGGCAGGTGCTTGCCGACCCCGAGCGCCTCCAGTTGCGCGGCATTGCCGAACTGGTCGACGGCCTGCGGGATGGCGACCGTCGGGACGCCGTACCACAGGGATTCCGTGCAGCCGCCCATGCCGGCGTGCGTGATGAAGGCGGACGCGACGTCGAGAATGGCCAGCTGTGGCACCGTTTCGTGCGCCTCGACCGACTCCGGCAGCGGGCCGAGATCGTCCTTCGACACGTGCTTGCCGATCGAGAGCACGACGTGCCAGTCCTCGAATTCGGTGATGCAGTGCCGGTAGATGTCGAGCTGGTCGTTGTACGCGGTGCCGAACGATACGAGCAGTACGGGTTTCCCGTCGGACGGCGGCGTCCAGTGCTCGGCGGCTCGCGCCGGGTCGAGGCACGGGCCGACGAACTGGACGCGGTCCGCCGGCACGCGGTCGGCGTTCGGCTGCATCGCGCGCGGGATCAGCGACAGGATCGGCACCGGACGCGCGAGCCAGGTCCAGGCGTCTTCGTCGACCCCGTTTTCCTTCAGCCACTCGGTGAATGCCCGGTCGTAGTCCACTCCGGACGGTGACGTGCGGATCGGCTTGAGGACGTCGGCGAGTTCTTCCTCGTAGCCGTCCCACGCCACGTAGGTGGGGGAGAGCTGCACGGCCGGCACGTCGTAGCGGAGGCCGAGCAGCGGGGCGCCGAGGCCGCCGATGTCGTAAAGCACCAGGTCCGGCCGGTCCTGGTCGAAGGTTTCGACCAGCCGCAGGTGGATCGCGACGGCCTCGTCGAGGAAGACGCGCATCGCTTCGGCCGGGTCTTCCGGCCATTCCGCGTCCGGGCCGACCGGGAAGATCGTGGGGTGCGCGACGACGTTCGCGCCGGTCGCTTCGACCAGTTCGGCGAGCGGTTCGCCCACGACGTAGCTGACCCGGTGCCCGCGTCGCACCAGTTCGCGGATGATGCCCAGCGAGGGATAGACGTGGCTGGGCGCGGAACAGCCGACCACGACGATGTGCTTGCCCATGAGGCGGGAGTGTCCTTTCCGGACAGGATGGCGGTCCGGCACGCGAGGAAGGGGCTGCCCGGCGGCGGGCGGCCCGGAAGGTCGTGCCGGGATCAGGACAGGCGGCAGCGGGCGAAGATCGTCATGTGCCGGGACGGTAGTGCGGCCGGTCGCGGGGAGCAACCGGATTTCACCGGGTGTGGCCGGGCGGGCTCGCCGTTGTGAACCACTTCGCAGCACCCACTGGTTTCCACTGCCGTGGACTTTGTGTTACAAAGTTCAGGACGGCGAAGCACTGGGGGAAGAGATGACAGAAGCGTTCAGGCTGACTGGCCTGGTCAAGCAGTTCAAGCAGGTCCGCGCGGTCGACGGCGTGTCCTTGACGGTCCGGCGCGGCGAGGTCGTCGCGCTGCTGGGGCCGAACGGCGCGGGCAAGTCGACCACGATCGACATGCTGCTCGGGCTCGCCGCACCGGACGAGGGGAGTGTCCAGGTGTTCGGCGGCGCTCCGCGGGCGGCGCTCGACTCCGGGCGGCTCGCGGCGATGATCCAGAACGGGTTCCTGCTGCGGGACGTCACGCCCGCCGAACTGGTCGAGCTGCATCGGTCGATGTTCCGGAACCCGTTGGCGGTCAAGGAGATCTATGACCGGGCTGGCATCGGGGAGTTCGCGAAGCGGCGGTGCGGCAAGTTGTCCGGCGGGCAGCTTCAGCGGGTCCGGTACGCGCTCGCGCTCACCGGCGACCCGGAGCTGTTGATCCTGGACGAGCCGACGGCGGCGCTGGACGTCGACGCCCGGCGCGAGTTCTGGGCGTCGATGCACGAGTTCACCGCGACTGGGCGCACCGTTCTCTTCGCGACGCATTACCTCGCTGAGGCCGAGGACTTCGCGGACCGCGTCGTGTTGATGCGGCACGGGAAGGTCGTCGCGGACGGCGCGGTCGACGAGGTGCGCGCGAATGTGTCCGGGCGAGTGATCAGGGCAGTCGTACAGGGTGCCCGTCCGGAAGCCTTGGCGATGCTGGACGGGGTGGCCAGGGCACACGTACAGGGCGATCGTACAGAGCTGGACTGCACGGATTCCGATCTGGCGATCCGGGCGTTGCTCACGGCGTTTCCGCACGCCAGCTCGATCGAGATCACGTCCGCGGGGCTGGAGGAAGCGTTCCTCGCCCTCACCTCCGACGAACCGCAGGGAGCGCTCCGATGAACCTCGTCTACCTCCGGCTGGAGATCCTGCGGATCGTCCGCAGCCCGCAGTTCGCGCTGTTCACCATCGTGGTTCCGCTCGGGATGTTTCTGCTGTTCGGCGGGCTCTTCGGCGACCAGGTCGGCGCGGACGGCATCAAGACGAGCGTCACCACGATGATCAACATGGGCGCGTACGGCGCGATGAGCGGTGCGTTGTTCACCGGCACCCGTGTCGCGACTGAACGGACTGACGGCTGGCAGCGGCAGCTTCGGCTCACACCGATGCGCGGGCCGGGCTACCTCCTGGTGAAGATCGCGTCCTCGATGGCGATGGCGTTGCCGGTCGTGCTGGTGATCTTCGTGGCTGGCGCGCTGCGCGGGGTGGACCTCACTGCGGCGCAGTGGCTGCTCAGCGGGGTTGCGTTGTGGCTGGGCGCGTTGCCGTTCGCGGTGCTCGGGCTGCTGCTCGGACTGTTCGGCAAGGGCGACACGGTCGGTGCGATGACCGGCGCGCTGATGCTCCCGCTCGGTGTGTTCGGCGGGCTGTGGATGCCGCTGTCGATCTTGCCGGAATGGATGGCCACGCTCGCGCACTTCTTCCCGACGTACTGGCTCGGCCGGGTCGGCACGCTTCCGGTGGATCACGGAGGCGGGCTGGGGCTGGCGGCCGGGGTGCTGGCGGCGTGGCTGGTCGTGCCCGCGCTCGTGGTGATGCGGCGGTTCCGGCTGGGCCCGGTGAAGGTCGCGTGACGTGTTAGCTTCCGTGCTGAGCGCGGGGTCAGTACGGGGGAAGGGCGGTCCGGGGTGAACAACGACGCGGGGGACCCCGTCGAGGACGAAGGCGAGCCGCTGTCCGCAGCCGAATCGCTCGAACTCATCGCCCGGCAGAACGAACGGACGCGCCGGGAGCTGCGAGTCAGCCCCGCGCGTCTGTTCGGCGTCTGGGCGTTCACCTGGCTCGTCGGCTGGGGACTCGTCTATCTCTCGGACGATCAGACCGCGGCGCTGCTGCCCGGCTGGGTCGCGGGAATCGTCGTCGCGGTGCTCATGGCGGGCGCGATCGTCTACTCCGCTTGGCACGGCAGCAAAGGCGGCCGCGGCATCCGCGGGCCGTCGCGGCGGATCGGCGCGATGTACGGCTGGGCGTGGATGATCTCGTACGCCGGGATGTTCCTGATCGACATCCACTTCACCCGGCTCCTCCCGCCGGGCTCGGATCTCGTGCCGCTGCTGTGGTCGGGTACGTCGCTGCTGCTCACCGGCGCGCTCTACCTCGCGGGCGGGACGCTGTGGCAGGACCTGCGGCAGTACTTCCTCGGCGGCTGGATCATCGCGTGCAGCGGGGCGAGCGTCCTGGCCGGCGTACCGGGCAACTTCCTCGTCCTCTCGCTCGCCGGCGGCGGCGGGTTCGCGGTCGCCGCGCTGGTCTACGTGGTGCGGCCCCGTGACTGACCTGCCGGAACTCGACCCTGTCATCCACGCCCAGGCGCGGTTGCGCGTCACGGTCGCGCTCGCCGGACTGCGTCCCGCCGACCAGATCACCTTCCCCCGGCTGCAGCAGTTGCTGGAGATGACCGCGGGCAACCTCTCCACGCATCTGCGCAAACTCGAAGACGCCGAGTACGTCGAGATCACCAAGGCCTACGAACACCGCACGCCGGTCACGCTGGTGCGGCTCACCAGCAAGGGCCGGGCCGCGTTCGAGAGCTACACCAAGGCGTTGCAGCGGCTCCTGGACGCTGGAACCTGACATGTCTCGCTGGGTCGTGCACCTGGACCTCGACGCGTTCTACGCCTCCGCCGAACAACTCACCCGGCCGACGCTGCGCGGGCGAGCGGTGGTGGTCGGCGGGACCGGGCACCGCGGAGTCGTCGCCGGGGCGAGTTACGAATCCCGCGAGTACGGCGTGCGTTCGGCGATGCCGATGTCTCAGGCACGTCGGCTGCTTCCGGCTGGCGGTGTGGTGCTCCCGCCGCGGTTCCGGTTGTACGAGGTGCTGAGCAAGCAGGTCTTCGACGTCGTCAGTGAAGTCGCGCCGGTGCTGGAACGCATTTCGCTCGACGAGGCGTTCGCGGAACCGCCCGCGCTGGCTGGCGCGTCGGTCGAGCAGGTGACGGAGTGGGCCGAGAATCTGCGGGCGCGGATCCGTTCGGAGACGGGGCTGACTGCGTCCATCGGGGCGGGAACCGGCAAGCAGGTCGCGAAAATCGGTTCGGATCGCGCGAAGCCGGACGGTCTGCTCGTCGTGCCGCCGGGGACCGAGCGCGAGTTCCTGGCTCCGCTGCCGGTACGCGCGTTGTGGGGGATCGGGCCGGTGGCGGAAGGAAAACTGCGCGCGATCGGCGTTCTCACCTTGGGCGAGTTGGCGGCGTTGCCGGAGCCGGACGCGGTGTCGACGCTCGGCGGCGTGGTCGGCCGCGACCTGAGGCGGCTGGCGAGCGGGTTCGACGACCGGCCGGTCGCGGAACGGGGCGAAGCCAAGCAGGTGAGCGCGGAGACGACGTTCGACGTCGATGTGGTCGACCTCGTCCGGTTGCGGGCGGAGGTACGGAAAATCGCTGCTGGCGCGCACGCTCGGCTGGTGAAAGCAGGCCGCGTCGCGCGCACGGTGGTGATCAAGCTGCGGCATACGGACATGAGCACAGTCACCCGTTCCGAAACCACCGCGTCGCCTACCGACGATCTCGAACAGCTTGCGGCTACTGCGGAACGGCTGCTGCTCGACCCACAGGAATTCGGCGGAGTGCGGTTGGCGGGAGTCGCGTTCAGCGGGCTTTCGGTGCCGCATCAGGACGCGTTGTTCAGCTTGACCGTGCCTGCCGCGACTGAGGAGCCGGTGGTCACTTCTGCTCCGTCACCGGGCGGCAACGCGCCGGTGTCGTCTTCGGGGTGGCGTCCGGGCGACGACGTGGTGCACGCCGAGTACGGCACGGGCTGGGTGCAAGGCGCGGGACACGGCCGGGTGACGGTGCGGTTCGAGACCCGGACGTCGGGTCCGGGGGTCGCGCGGACGTTCGACCAGACCGATCCGGCGCTGACTCGCGGACAGCCCTCCGACTGCCTAGCCTGAGCATTTTGCCTGGTCACGACCGGGGTGTTAACCCACAAGAGTGATGAGGAAGGATGTGCCGGGCAGTCGGGCAAAGGGGATGATCATGACCAACATGCGCCGCGCCGCCGCCCTCGCCGGGGTCGCGCTGATGCTGACGGCGTGTGGGAGCGAAGCCGCCCCGCAGCGGAACGGACCGCAGTCGGCTGGGCCGTCTTCTGCCGCACCGGATTCGTTCACCGTGGTGGCGACCGGGGACGTGCTGATCCACCCGCGGCTCACCGAACAGGCCGAGGCGGACGGCGGCGGGAAGATCGACTACCGGCAGTTGTTCGCCGGGGTCAAACCGCTCGTGTCCGGCGCGGATCTGGGGATCTGCCACCTCGAAACGCCGCTCGCGCCGAAAGGCGGGCCGTACAGCGGGTATCCGTCGTTCAGCGCGCCGCCGGAGATCGCGGACGCCTTGAAGGACACCGGATACGACACCTGTTCCACCGCTTCTAACCACACGCTCGACCAGGGCGCGGCGGGTGTCCAGCGCACGTTGGACGCGCTTGACCAGACTGGGCTCAAGCACACCGGCTCGGCGCGTTCGGCCGAGGAAGCGGGGAAACCGCTGATCCTGGACGTGCACGGGGTGAAGGTCGCGCAGCTGTCGTATTCGTTCGGGTTCAACGGGATCAAGCGGCCGGCCGGGAAACCGTGGCTGGCCAACGAAATCGACCCCGACGAGATCCTCGGCGCGGCGCGCGAGGCGAAGGCGGCCGGCGCGGAGGTCGTGATCGCGAGCCTGCATTGGGGCGTCGAGTATCAGCATGACGTGACTGCTGAGCAGAAGCAGTTGGCGCAGAAGCTGACGGCGTCGCCGGATCTCGATCTGATCGTCGGGCATCACGCGCATGTGGTGCAGCCGTTCCAGAAGGTCGGCGGGAAGTGGGTGGCGTTCGGGCTGGGCAATGAGGTCGCGCGGCATGACGAACCTCGCGGGTCCACCGAGGAAGGGGTCGCGGCTCGGTTCCGGTTCAGCCGTGCCGGTGGGAAGTGGGCGGTGGACAAGGCCGAGTACGTGCCTACGTTGATCGACCTTGGGCCGCCGATTCGGTTGCGTGACTTGACGACCGAGCCGTCTGCTCAGCGAGGGAAGGAAGCGCTCGCGCATACCGACGAGGTGGTGCTTTCCCGAGGTGCGGGGGATGACGGGTTGAGCCGCCCGGGGCGGTGATGGTTCGGGGCGGTGCCGGTCCGCGGTGGCGTGGGGTGCGCTGGATGTGGGACGGGGGCCGTGGTGGGGCCGGTGTGTGCGAGCCGATGCGGGGTTGGGGCGGTTGCCCGGGTGCGCTAGGGGTTGCTGTGGGGTGGGCTCCGAGCGGGTGCCCTGGGCGGGCGATCGTTCTGGGTGGGCGACTGCCTTGGTAGGTGGTTGCCTGGGTCGGGCGGTTGCCCTGGCCGGTCGTCCAGGTCGGTTGCCCGGGGCGGGCGGTCGCGCTGGGTGGGGGATCGTTCTGGGCGGGCGACTGCTCTGGTGGGTGGTTGCTTGAGTTGGGCGGTTGCTCTGGGCGGACGGTCGTCCGGGTCGGGCGGTTGCCCTGGTTTGGTGGGCTCTGGGGTGGGCGTCTGCTCGGGGCGGACGATCGCCCTGGTTGGGCGACTGCCCTGATGGGGTGGGTCGCCGGGGTTGGACGGTCGTCAGGGCGATCGCGCTGGACGGGCGGTTGCCCAGGTCGGGCGTCTGCCCTGGACGGACGGCTGCGTAGGCCGGGCGTTTGCCCTAGTTGGTCGGTCGCCCGGGTCGGGCGGTCGTCCTGGTTGGTCGGTTGCCCTGGGCGGGCGATCGCCCTGATTGGACGGTTGCGTGGTCGGGCGAGTGCCCGAGGCAGGTGGTCGTCCAGGTTGGGTGGTTGCCCGGAGCGGGCGATTGTCCGGGTTGGGCGATCGCCCTGGGCGGACGACTGCCCGGGGCGGGTCGGATCGGGCAGTCGTCCGGGGTGGTGGTCCGGGGCGGGGTCAGTGGTCTCGGCGGGTGATGAGCTGGGCCAGTGCGGTCAGTTCGGCCGTGGGGCGCGGGGCTGGGTTGGCGGCGGTCAGGGCGGTGAGTGCGTCGGTGAGCAGTTCGTCGGCCTGGGTGTGGCTCCAGGTTCGGCCGCCGGCCTCGTCGATCAGGGCTGCGGTTTTGGCGAGGGAGTCGTCTGGCAGCGGGTGGCGGTACAGCATCGCCAGTTCCTGTCCGGCGGGGGTGCCTGACGTGAGCGCGGCGACGACTGGCAGTGATTTCTTGCGGCTGCGCAGGTCGGAGTACACCGGCTTTCCGGTGACCGCTGGGTCGCCCCAGATGCCTAGCAGGTCGTCGACGTGTTGGAAGGCCAGGCCGAGCGATCGGCCGAATCGGCCGAAGCGTTCGACGTGCTCGCCGCGGCCGCCGACTACTAGTACGCCTAGCGTGCATGCTGCGCTCAGCAGGGCCGCCGTTTTGCCCTGTGCCATCCGGATGCACTCGGCTACTTCGACGTTCGGTCGCTGTTCGAAGGCCAGGTCCTCGTGCTGGCCGTGGAGCAGGTCCAGTACCGCGGTGCTCAGGAGTCGCGCTGCGGCGGGGCCGTCGGCGGAGAGGACGTCGAACGCTAGGGCGAGCAGGGAGTCTCCGGCCAGTACCGCTTGTCCGGTGCCGAACACGGTCCACGCGGTGGGTCGGTGCCGGCGGGTGCGGTCGCCGTCCATGACGTCGTCGTGCAGCAGGGAGAAGTTGTGCGCCAGTTCGACGGCCACCGCGGCCGGGATCGCGTCCTCCGGGTCTCCGCCGCAGGCCTCCGCGCACAGCAGGACCAGCGCCGGGCGCAAGGCCTTGCCGCCGGACGCGGTTGTCGGCGTTCCCGTCTCGTCCCACCAGCCGAGGTGGTAGCCGGCGATCCGGCGCATCGACACGGGCAGCCGGTCCACCGCCGCGCGCATCGCCGGTTCCCAGCGGCTCCGGCTCCAGTCCAGCACCTCGGCCACCGAGCGGGCTCCGGTGCGGGCGTCCACCGTCGTCATCGTTCTTCCGCTTCCTCGCTCGGCGCGGCGGCCAAAGTGGACAGTGCGGCGGGGTACGGGACGGTCACTGCGAACCACCTAACGTCGAATACGCCGGGAGAGTGTTTTCCGGGAGCGGGCGAAGGAATGCGAATCGTAAGCGGCGCCGCGCATCAACATAGCAAGCCGTCCGATCCCGACAATCACTCGATCGGGTAGCCGGGGCCTGTTCACCTGTTTGCCGAAGCTGCATTTCGGACATCACTGACGCTGTTGTCGGCATGGCAATCAGGAATGCGTCACGGTGGGTCGGCGGCCGTAACCCGGTCGTGCGCGCGGGGGCCGGTATCCGGGCTGTTTTCCCTTGTCGAGCAATGGCAATCGGGGGACTCGTGTCCGGCGCGCTGCTCCGATCCGGCGAACCGCGATGGCGGTGGGCGACCACCCGGCTGAATCGCGCGTTCCGCCGTTGTCCGTTCCGGAATCGGCTGGATAGCGTCGGCCAGCGTATTTACCCGCGCGAAAGGAACCGGATGAACGTCTACGTGACCGGGGTGTTCTGGGTCGTCGGCGCGGCGATCGCGGCGGCGGCGGTCGGCTATCTCGTGCGGCGCTTCGGCTGGGACGAGGGGCGGCGCGACAACAACGACGCCGCGGGCCAGGTGTTCACCATTGTCGGCGGGTTGCACGCGGTGCTGATCGCGTTCGTGCTGATCTCGCTCTTCGACGGGGTCTCGTCCGCGCGCGAGGGTTCCTACACCGAGGCGGACAATCTGGTCGCGGCCACGTGGTCCGCGCAAGCGCTGCCCGGGGACGCCGGAGAGCAGGTCCGCCGGCTCTCCATCGCGTACGCGACCACGGTGGCGCAGCGGGAATGGCCGCAGCTTGTCGTCGAGGGGCCGGTTCCGGACACCGGCTGGACCCAGCTCGACCAGATGCGCCGCGCGATCGCCGCCGCGCCGGGCGGCGACGAATGGACGACCGAACTCAAGCGGCGGGCCTCCGACGAGATCTGGCAGGTGTACCAGGCCCGCCAGACGCGGCTGACCGGCGTGGACACCGACAGCGTCGGCCCGGTGATGTGGTTCGCGCTCATCCTCGGCAGCGTGATCTCGGTGCTGCTGCCGAACCTCTTCGGCGGTACGCGGATGGCCGCCCACCTGGTGATCGTGTCGACGCTGGCGGGCACCATCGTCGTGCTGCTGTACGCGATTTACCAATTGCAGAACCCTTACGCCGGAAGCGCGAACGTGCACCCGGACGCGTTCGTCGCGGCGATCTCGCGGCTCGGCTGACCGGTGCGGGGTTCCCGGTACCTGACGGTGGTGGCCGCCGCGGCCGCGGTCGCCGGGCTGCTCGTCGCGTCCGGCTGGCTGGCCCCGGCCCGGCAGCGCGCGGCGGCGACGTCCTGCCGGGTGCTGCAGGTCGAGAGCCACGACGGATCGTCGTCGGACATCGTGCGGCTGCGGCTGCCCTCCGGTGCGCGGCATCTGTTGCACCACAGTCCTTTCGCGCTGAACGCCATCGCGTATTCGGCTGCGCAGGACGTCACGTACGGCGTCGCGAACGGCCGGTTCCACGACGGCTGGCACGCGGTGCGGATCGATTCCGACGGCGAGCTGACCGACCTCGGCCCGGTCGGCCGCGACACGCACCATGGGGTGTGGAGCTGGGTGACCGGTGCGACGGCCGGGGCGATGTCGGGCAATTCCTGGTATGTGAAAAAGGGAACCAGTCTGTACACAGTGGACGTTGACCCGCGCAGCCCTGGCTATCTCACCGCGACCGGGCCGTTGCTGCTGCGGCCGTGGTGGCTCGCTTCGGGGGTCGACGATTTCGCGTACAACCCGGAAGACGGTCTGCTGTACGGGGTTTCGTCCACTGCGGACGGTGCGGTGGTCACGGTGAACCCGGTGAGCGGGCGGGTCGCGAAGGTGCCGGGGGAGAAGTTCCCGGACGCGATCTACGGTTCGGTCGTGTTCGGGCCGGACCGCAAGCTCTACGCGACGGCGAACTGGATCGACGGGCGGAGCGTCACGTACCGGCTGGACGACGGTGTCGCGGTCGAGGTGAGCACGGGGCCGCCGTTGGCGATTTCCGACGGTGCTGGGTGTTTGGCGGAACCCCCGCCTCCTCCGCCGCCACCCCCGCCGTCGTCGTCCTCGCCTTCTCCGACGCCGTCGACCTCGGCCAGCCCTGCGCCGTCCTCGACCCCGCCGTCCCCGCCGTCCTCACCAGCGCCTTCGCCGACTCCGACACCAACGCCTACCCCGACGCCGTCGCCGACGCCAACCCCGTCGCCGACTCCGACTCCGGCGCCGTCGTCGAGTCCGGTTCTGCCCGCTCCGACCCCAACACCGAGCCCGGCCCCGCAAGCGCCGGACGCGATCATCCAGCCGATCCCGATGCCGCGCCCACCGGACCCGCCTCGCGCCACCCGGGTGAGTCCGCTTCAGAAAACCGTCGAGAAACGCGCGGCGAAAGCGCGGGAGAACGTCAAGAAGCAGCGTCGCTGGGGCATCACGACGGTGCTGCTGATCGTCGGCGCGGGAGCAGTAGCGGCTCGGGCACGGCGTGCTCGTTAACGCGGCAGTCGTCTCGATGACGGACGTTGTCCAACTCGGCCGTCGAGACTCCGTCGGGCGTCGAAGTGACGCCGGAGGAGGAGAGACCGATGAAACGCGTGAAGATCGCGCTGGTCGCCGGGGTGCTGGTGCTGCCACTGGCCGCTGCGGGTCCGGCTGGGGCCAAGGGCCGCCCGGACGACTATTACCGGGTGCGGGCCGGGCACACGCTGCAGGTGCGCGGCGATGCGCAGCGCGACGGCGCGGTCGTGCGGCACACCGAGCCCGGGCATGGTGCGCTGACCATCGGCCCGGACGGATCGTTCCGCTACACGCCTGCCGCCGGGTTCACCGGGCGCGACACGTTCACCTACACCGTCAGCGACGCGGTCCGGCTGTACCCGACGGCCTTGCCGCCGCTGGGCACTGTCGGGGGCGTCAAGATCACTGGCGGCGGGTACGGTTCCGCGCTCACGCCGGTGCCGGGTTCGCGCGACGAGTTCTACGGTCTCACCGACCGCGGCCCGAACGTCGACGCGCCGGACGGGTCCAAAGTGGAGCCGATCCCGTCGTTCACGCCCGCCGTCGGCAAGTTCCGGCTCCGCGGCGGGAAAGCCGTGCTGGAGCGGAATATTCCACTGCGCGCGGCGGACGGTTCGCCGTACAACGGCCAGGTCAGCACCGTGGCGAACACTGGCGAGACCATCGTGGACCTGAACGGCGCGAAACTGCCCGCGTCGCCGAACGGTTACGACTCCGAAGGGCTCGTCGCCCAGCGCGACGGGACGTTCTGGGTGTCGGACGAGTACGGCCCGTTCATCACGCACTTCCGCGCCGACGGCCGCGCGATCGAGCGGCTGTCTCCGTTCAATGGTTCACTGCCTAATGAACTAAAGAACCGTGTGCCGAACAAGGGCATGGAGGGGCTCGCGCTCACTCCGGACGGCCGGACGCTCGTCGGCGTCATGCAGTCCGCGCTGCAGCAGCCGGACCTCACGAAGAAGCCCAGCAAGGTCCCCGCGCTGCGGATCGTGACGGTCGATCTGCGGACCCGTGCCACGCACGAGTACGCCTACCTGCTCGACAACCCGGACGAGACCGGCACCGCGGTTTCGGAGATCACCGCGCTGTCGGCGACCCGGTTCCTCGTGGACGAACGCGACGGCAAGGCCGAGCCCGGTGCGTACAAGAAGCTGTTCGAGGTCGACCTGAGCAAGGCGACCGACCTCGGCCCGGCGGCGAAGGTGCCGGGCGCGACCTACGACGCGGCCAAGGGCGGGCTGCTCGTTGACGGCGGCAAGAGCATCGAGGCGTACGTCGGCAAGGCCACCACTGCGGAAGCTGCTGACGCGCTGGCGAAGGTCGGGGTGACTCCGGTGGCGAAGAAGCTGTTCCTCGACCTCGGCGGACTGGTGACCGGGCTGGACCCGAGCGGCGGCTTCTTCGGCCACGACAAGATCGAAGGCGTCGCGACGACCGACGGCGGCCGCACCGTGGTGATCAGCAACGACAGCGACTTCGGCATCGACGGCGTCGCGAACTCGGCGGCTCCGTACACGCTGCATGCCAAGACGCAGCCGAACGGACGTCAGGACGACGGCGAGTACCTGCGGGTGGACATGACGAAGCTGCCGGCGCGGACGCGCACGCTCACCGTGAGCATCGACGTGCGCTAGTACTTGAACTGATCCACGTTGTTCTGCGTGATCAGCAGGGGATCACCGAGCAGGACCGTCTGAGTAGCCGCGTCGTAGCGCACCGCGGGAAGCTCCGGGCTCACGTTGTTGCTGGGCCGGAGCGGGGTGCCGGTCGCGAGCTGCTCGGCGGTCCAGGCGGTGAGGTAGCCGAGGGATTCGACGTTCCACAGCACCGTCATGGAGCAGGAACCGTCGACCAGATACGGCTTCATCGTCTGCGGCGTGCCGGTGCCGACGGTGAACACCTGGCCGATCTTCTGCTGATCACGCACCGCTCGCGCGAGGCCCGGCGTGGCTGTCGTGCACTGGCCGATCAGCCCGGTGAGCTTCGGATGCCGGTTGAGGATGTCCTTCGCCATCTTCGTGGCGGTGGTGGTGTCCTCGTCGGCGTACACCGTCTCGACCAGCTTCGCGTGCGGATAGCGTTGTGCCGCATACGCTTTCTCGGCTTCGATCCACGAGTTGAGGTTCGCCGCGGCGCGTCCGCACGAGACGATCGCGTACTCGCCGGTGCCGCCGGTCTTCTTCATCAGCGAGTCGACCAGCGCGGTGCCGATGCCCTCGGCCGTCGTCTGATTGACGAAGACCTCGCGCTGCGAACCGGCGGCGTCGGTGTCCGCGGTGAGCACGTGGATGCCCTTCGCCCGCGCCTCCGCGATCGCCGGGGCCAGCTCGGCCGGATCGTTGGGGGCCACCGCGATGACGTCCACGCGTTCGGCGATGAGCTGCCGCAGGATCGCGGTCTGCGCGGCCGGTTCGACTGTCGCCGGGGCGCGGGTGATCCACTTCGCCCCGAGCCGTTCGGCGGCCAGCATGCCGCCCGCGTTCATCGCGTCGAAGTACGGGATCCCGCCGATTTTCGGCACGAACGCGATCTTCGCGGGCTCCGGGCCCGAGTCCGGCATGACCGGCGAGCAACTGCCGATCATGACCGCCGCTGCCGCCAGCAGCGCCGCGCCCGGCACGAGCGTTCTGGTCCGCCCTCGCATCCCCCACCGTTCCCCGGCAATGTGATCTGGCAGCCGAAGGTAGGGCCAGCGACGGCAGGGGGTCAACCGAACGCGACCAAACGGTTACGGAAGCGAGTTCAACCCCCGGGCACGGCAGCCTCGGAGCCGCCCGGCGGGCACGTTCCGTCCTTGGGCAGTTCACCGGTCAGCAGGTAGTGCGCGGCCGGGCCGTCGATGCACGGGTTCGGCTCGTTCAGGTAGGCCGCGTGGTTGCCGCCGCCGTCGACGAGCAGGCTCGAACCGCGCAGCACCCGGTGCATTCGCTGCGCGCCGACCAGCGGCGTCGCCGGATCGTCTTTCCCTTGCAGCAGCAGGATCGGCGGCACGTGCACCGAACCGATCGGGACCTCCGGCGACGGCGGCACCCGCCAGAACGCACACGGGGCGCTGTACCAGCTGTTGAGCCACGCGAACAGCGGCGCGGCCTTGGCCGATTTCGCGGTGTCCGCGTGCCAGGTCGCCCAGTTGCGCGGCCAGCCGGCGTCGGCGCAGTTGTAGGCGAGCTGACCGGGATCGACCGCGTACTGGGCCTGTCCGGCGGCGATGGCCAGCCCGGTGGAATCCCCGCCGCGGTGGCTCGCGACCGCCTGCATCAGCGACGGCCAGGCCCAGTCGCCGTACATCGCGGACGACAGCAGATCGTCCAATTCGGACACTCCGGCCTTGCCGTCCGCCGGTTGCGCCGCGAGCTTGTCGCGCAGTTCGTTCCACGCGGTCTTCACCGCGGCCGCGGTGGCGCCGAGGTGATACGTGCTGTCGCGCGCCGCGGTCCAGGCGAACAACTGCTCGGCCCGTGCCTGCAGGGCCGGGTTTTGCTGGAACTGCGTTTGATACGTGGTGACCGTGGGGTCGACGACGCTGTCCAGGATCATCCGGCCGGTGTGCGCGGGGAACAGCGTCGCGTACGTCGCGCCGAGCTTGGTGCCGTACGAATAGCCGAGGTAGTCGATCTTGTCCTTGCCGAGCGCGGCGCGGATCCGATCCATGTCCCGCGCGGCGTTCTCGGTGGTGAGGTGCGGAAGCAGGCCCTTCCCGTTCTCCGCGCACTGCGCCGCGATCTGCCGGGCCAGGCCCTCGCGGTTCCGTTCCTGCTGGAGATCGCCTTGGTACGGCGACGCCGGATGCGGCGTGAGCTTCGTGGTGTCGCCGCACGAAACCGGTGTGCTGGAACCGATTCCGCGCGGATCGAAGCTGAACACCGCGTACTGCTGGGCAACCTCCTGCGGCAGCTGGCTGAACACCAGCTTCTCCGTGCCGAGTCCGGACGCACCCGGCCCGCCTGGGTTCACCAAGAGGTAGTGCGGCGAGCTGAGACTGCCCATGCCGGAGACGGTGAGGGTGATCTGCTCGCCGTCCGGCTTCGCGTAGTCGAGCGGCACCCGCAGGCTCGCGCACGACACCTGCCGGGGTGTCCCGGCTGGACATTCGCCCCATGTGAGCGCGGACGATCGCGCGCTGGCGGCTGGAGCGCTGAGGAAGCTTCCGAGGAGGAGAACGAGGACGAATGCGGCGGCGCGGCGGCGCGCCGAGTTGATCACCACCCTTCCGGTTATACCGATTCGCCGGAGGCCCCGGGCGACAGTCATCACATCGGGCGACCTTGTGCGATTTATACCCTTGGGGGGTATAGTGAGCCGCATGAACGAACACCAGCACGGAGCGTCTTGGTCCACCGCCGCACAGGCGACGCTGCACTGCCTCACCGGGTGTGCCATCGGCGAGGTGCTCGGCATGGTCATCGGCACCGCGCTCGGCCTGCACAACGCGGCCACCGTGGTGCTGTCCATCGCGCTGGCGTTCGTCTTCGGCTACGCCCTCACCATGCGCGGCGTGCTCAAGTCGGGCCTCGCGTTCGCCGCCGCCTTCAAGGTCGCGCTCGCCGCCGACACGGTGTCGATCGCGGTCATGGAGGTCATCGACAACACGGTCGTCGTGGCGATCCCGGGCGCGATGGACGCGGGCCTGTCGAGCGGATTGTTCTGGCTGTCGCTGGCCTTGTCGCTCGCGATCGCCTTCGTGGTCACGGTTCCGGTCAACAAGTGGATGATCGGCCGCGGCCGTGGGCACGCCGTGGTGCATGCCCACCACCATCACTGAGTTCAGCAGGACGGCACGGCCGCATCGGCCCGGAGATAGGCCTCGGACACGTAGTGTCCGGGGCCTATCCGGTTCCAGCGGGTAGTGCCGTCCACTGCTTCGCCCTGCACGGAACATTCGATCGGCACCTGGGCGGAGTCGGCCGCCAGCCCGGCAGGCGGCGCGGCGTTGTCCGCGGACGTGCGGACGACCAGCGGGGCCCCGTCAGTGGTCACGACGCCGCTGGCCGGGGAGCTGCCGGTCCAGAGGAACGTGACGTCCACGTAGCTGTTGCTTTTGAGGCCGAGCCCGTCCCAGAACGTGCCGTCGGCCAGGTCGAGACCAGCGGGGTTCCGCACGGTGCGGCCGCGTTCGTCCTTGCCGCCGTTGAAGCCGTTTTGGTACGCCGCTTGCGCTTCCGGCACACCTTGCGGCAGCGAACCGAACTGCGCGCGACGGTCGGCGGGGTTCCAGTAGTCGTCGTGTTCGTTCCACGGCCCGACATCCAGCACCGGCGCGTACTCGCAGCGCGTGCCGTCGGTGCGGCACACCCGGACGGTGAAGGTCCCTTTTTCTTGGAGGACACCGTTTTCGTGGACGGGAGCGCCACGAAGTGGTCCCGTTCGGTGATCCGGTGCCCGCTCGAAGTGGTGCCGCCGACGAGCCCTTCGCGGGTCGCGAAGAGGCGGTAGGTCAGCGGTCTCTCCAGGACTCTTCTGCCGTGCTTCGGTTTGGCCGAGGCGGGCTCCGGAGTCGACAAAGCGATAACCGTCAAGATCAGAAGGACGTGACCAGCGGCTTTCCTGGTGTTCATGAGCGCATCGTGGCCCGGCGCGCGCGATTGGCCGCGCAACCGGGCCCGCGCGTCAGGCGGACACGATCCGGTGCGGTCCGGTCTTGCGCGGACGGGTGGCGGCCGGGAGGTCGGCGGACAGCTCCCGGCGGATGGCACGGGCGCGTTCGGCGTAGCTGCGGGACCGTTCGGGCTGGCTGAGCGCGGAGTGGAGTTCGCCGAGCAGCTGGGACACGTGGGCTTCGGAACGGCGGTCCCCGTTGCGGCGGTGCACGCTCAGCGAGTTCACCAGCAGCAGCTGCGCGTGCGCGAGATCGCCGCTGTACAGGCACAGTTCGCCCAGGTTCTGGTTCGCGTAGCCGACGCAGTGATCGTCGCCGAGATCGGTGAACACGGCGATGGCGCGCGTGACGTGTTCGCGGGCTTCGGCGAGGTTGCCTTCGCGTTGGTGGAGGAGCCCGAGCCGTTGCAGCGCATGGGCTTCCCGGTGCCGGTCGCCGATTTCGCAGGACAGCTCCAGCGCGTCGGTGTACCAGCGGCGCGCGGTCGCGTAGCACTTTCGCGCCACCCAGATCGAGCCGATCGCGATCCGGATCACCGCTTCGCCGTGCGGGTCGCCTGCCTCGTCGAACAGCCGCAGCGCTTCGTGGCACGGTTCGAGAGCGCGGTCGGTCTGGCCTTGCATCCGCAGCACGGTGCCGAGGCCGGCGTGCGCTTCGCCGAGGCCCTGCTGATCGCCGATCCGCTGGTACAGCTCGCGCGCCGCTTCGAAGGCGACCATCGCGTCCGCGTCGTTGTCTTGGTACAGCAGGACTTGGCCGAGATTGCGCTGCACGACCGCCTCGCCGCGGACCGCGCCCGCCCGGCGCGCCGCTTCCAGCGCGATCAGGTGGGTGGCGTGCCAGTCGTCCTGGTGGCCGCGGAGGTCGAAGTACGGGGTGAGGGCCGCGGTGAGCCGCCAGGTCAGGTCGTCGAAACCGCGTTCGGCGGCCAGCCCGACAGCCGCGACGCAGGTGGCGCGTTCGGCGGCGAACCACGCGGCCGGGTCGGTCAGCAGGCGGTTCGCGTCCGGCGGCAGGGGAAGTTCGCTGTCGTCGTGGTACTGGCCGAAGAAGTGGATCGGCATGCGTTCCGCGGCTTCTACTGTCAGCGCTAGATATCCCTCCAGCACCCGGCCGATCGCGGCGCGGGTTTCGTCGGGCTCGGCCAGCTCCGCGGCGTAGACCCGCAGCAGGTCGTGCAGGCGGTAGCGCGGCTGTCCCGCGACGTCGGTGGCGACCAGTTCGACCAGGTGCGCGTCGACAAGCACGTCGAGGACGTCGTCGGCCGACGGTCGGCCCAGAACGGCGGCAACGGCCCAAGCCGGGAATTGCACCGGGCCCAGCGCGCCTAGCCGGCGGAAGGCCGCGGCGGCGGACATGGGCAGGAGGTCGTAGCTGAGGGTCACGCTCGCCCGGACGGCCAGGTCGCCGACGCGCAGCTCGTCCAGGCGGCGGTGCTCGTCGTGGAGGCGGTCGGCGAGGATGCGCAGGGACCACGTCGGCCGGTGGGTGAGCTTGGCCCCGGCGACGCGGATCGCCAGCGGCAGGTGCCCGCATTGGCGCAGGATGGCCGCCGCGTCTTCGGGTTCGGCGGCTACCCGCTCGTGGCCGACGATGCCTTCCAGCAGGCGGGCGGCTTCCGGCTCGGGCAGCAGATCGACGTCCACCGGAAGCGCGCCGGCGAGGTCGGGCAAGCGGATCCGGCTGGTGATCAGCACCGCGCACGCGCCCGCGCCGGGAAGCAGCGGGCGGACCTGGGCGGCGCTGCCCGCGTCGTCCAGGACGACGCACATCCGGCGGCCCGCGAGCTGGGAACGCAGCAGCGCGGCGCGCTCCGCGAGATCCCGGGGCAGGCCGGAGTCCGGAATGCCCAGGGCGCGCAGGAGTTCGGCCAGAACGCTCATGGGCGAGCGCGGGGACGACGAGGTGCCGGCCAGGTCCACATGCAACTGTCCGTCCGGGAACACTGAGCGGACCGCGTGCGCGACCCGCACGGCGAGAGAGGATTTGCCGATGCCTGGCGCGCCGGACAGGACGACGATCGTGGGGCGTTCCGCTTCGGCGTGGTGCCGGAGTTTCGCGACCAGGTGCTCGGTTACCTCGCTGCGGCCGGTGAAATCCGGCAGGTCCAGTGGCAGCTGGCAGATTGGCGGGACCTTGGCGCAGGGGACTTCGAGGGTGGCGCGCAGTTCGCGCAGGGCCGCGCCAGGGCGGGCGGACAGTTCGTCGGCGAGGGTTTGCTCGACCAGTTCGTACGCTTCCGCGGCTTCGGTGGTGCGGCCCGCGTCGCGCAGCGCGGTGATGAGGTGGTGCCAAAGTTCTTCGCGCAGCGGATGTTCGGTGACCAGGGCGCGTAGTTCGGCGATGACCTCGTTGTGGCGGCCCAGCGCGAGGCGGGCGCGGAGGCGTTGTTCTTGCACCGCCAGGCGCAGCTCGTCGAGGCGGGCGACGGCCGGGCCCCAGGTGGGGTCGTGCGGGAGGCCTTCGAGCACTTCGCCGCGCCACAGGGCGTGTGCTTCGTCCAGCAGGGCCAGGGCGGTTTCCGGGTCGTCTTGCGTTTCCCAGGCTTGGGTGGCCAGGCGGGTGAAGACCAGGTGGTCCAGTTCTTCTTCCGGGACGGTGAGGAGGTAGCCGGAGGCGCGGCTGGTGATGCGGTCGGCCAGGTCGGGGGAGGTTTCGGCGAGGCGTCGGCGGAGCGAGTGGACGTAGGTGCGGATGTTGGCCGCCGCCGAGCGCGGGGCGGTGGTCGGCCAGAGGACTTCGACCAGCGCTTCGGTGGAGACGACGATGTTCGGCTGCAGCGCCAGCGCGGCCAGCAGCAGGCGGGGCTTCGGGCCGCCCAAAGGTACGGCCCGGCCCTCGGCGATGACCTCCAGCGGCCCCAGGATCCGGAAGGTCAGCGAAATCAATTTACCCGCCTTGGCGGCAAGGTCCCCATGCCCGGCATGCTAGGAGCGTTTGCCCGGGTTAGCTAGATCCACTTGGGGAGGAATACCCCATAAGGGGTGATACCGGGGGTGGATGTCACGGGGGGTTTGCCTGTGTGGGGGTGAATTGTTTTCACGTGTTCCGTCTGGCCGTGGTTGCTCAGGCGATGGTTGCGGGTGGCACCCCGAAGCCCAAGTGTGCTGACGGTCTGGGGGTGCTTGTCAAGGCGGGAAAGATGCCTTGACAAGCACCCCCAGACCGCAGGGAGGCTTCGTATCGGGGTGCGGGGGAGGGGCTGGGTGCACCGATGGGTGAGTTGGGATTGTGCGACCTTCGTAGGTGGTGTGGTGGGGCTTTAGGTGTTCTGAGACGGGTGTGGTGAAACGGGCGTTTTTCTTATTTCGGCACATTCCGGTGTGGACGGTGTGGAGGAAACGGACTTTGTGCGCATTGGTCGCTTGTGGTGCGCGGGGAGGGCAGATAACGGTTCCGCACCGGGGAGACGGACGCTTCCCTGGCGGGTGTGGGCGGTCCTAGTCTCGTTGCGGCGGCGGGGGGTTGGAGGCCGCGCAACACGAGGGAGTTGCTGTGCGTAGAAGCGTCACCGTGTTTCTTTCGCTGGCGGTGGTGGGCGGCTTGGCCGCTTCGCCCGCTGTCGCGTCGGCTCAGGGGCGGGCGGACATTCCGCAATCGCATCCGGTGTGGGCCAATCCGCAGGCCAAGGTGGCCGACACGGCCGGATCGTCCACTATGGACTTTCGGGTTTACCTGAACCTCAAGGACCAGGGAGCGGCGGAGGCCGCCGCGCGGTCGGTGTCGGATCCGAACAGCCGCGGGTACCGGCATTACCTGTCGCCGGACCAGGTGCGGGATCAGTTCGCCGCGTCCGACCAGACCGTTTCCGCGGTGAAGAATTGGCTCACCGCAAGCGGTTTCTCCACCGGTGAGGTGCCGTCCAACCGGGCCTACGTCGAGGCGACCGGCACCGCGGACCAGGTGCAGCGCGCGTTCGCCGTGACGCTGGGCAAGTACCGGGTCAAGGGGCAGACGCTGCGGGCGGCGGACAAGGACCTGTCCGTTCCGGCCGCGCTGGCGAACGACGTGCTCGGCGTCGTCGGCGTCGACCAGGCGACGAATCTGTTCAAACCGGACCACACCGACGGTGCGGACACGCCCGCGGCCCAGCAGAGCGGGCCGGCGACCGCGCCGCCCAGCAAGGGATTCCGCAATTCGGGTCCGTGCAGCGCTTACTACGGCGAGAAGACCGACACGACTGACCCGGCGTACAACGGAAAGCAGCTTCCGTACGCGCCGTGCGGCTACACGCCCGCGCAGCTGCGTTCGGCGTACGGCCTTGACCAGGTCGCGAAGTTCGGCGCGGACGGCCGCGGCACCACGATCGCCATCGTGGACGCGTTCGCCTCGCCGACGATCTACGCCGACGCCGCGGAGTACGCCAAGCGCAACGACCCGGCGCACCCGCTCACCAAACAGCAGTTCAAACAGCACATCTTCCCGCCCAACCCGGTGCTCGAGCCGCCGGACCAGTGCGACGCTTCCGGCTGGTACGGCGAGGAAACCCTGGACGTCGAGGCCGCGCACGGGCTCGCTCCCGGCGCGGACATCCTGTACGTCGGCGGGCAGGACTGCGAGGACCTTTCGCTGGACACCGCGCTGAACTACGTCGTCGCGGGCCACAAGGCCGACATCATCTCCAACTCCTACGGCAACACCGGCGAGGACATCCCGGCCTCCGAGGTCAAGGTGTTCAACCAGATCTCGGTGCAGGCGGTGCTCGAGGGCATCGGCGTGTACTTCTCCTCCGGCGACAACGGGGACGAGGTCGCGCGGCTGGGCACGCCGTCGCCGGACTTCTCCGCCTCGGCTCCGTGGGTGACCGCGGTCGGCGGCACCTCGCTCGCGGTCGGCAAGGACGGCAAGCGGATCTTCGAAACCGGGTGGGAGACCGGCAAGTCGACGCTGACCGGCGGCGCGTACACCCCGGCGTTCCCCGGCGCGTTCAACGGCGGCGCGGGCGGCGGCACGAGCCGGCTGTTCGGCCAGCCCTTCTACCAGAAGGGAATCGTGCCGGACGCGCTGTCCACGAAGAACCAGACCGGCGGCGCGAAGGGCCGCGTGGTCCCGGACATCTCCGCGATCGCCGACCCGAACACCGGGTTCCTGGTGGGCCAGACGCAGACCTTCCCGGACGGCGTCTACTACGACCAGTACCGGATCGGCGGCACGAGCCTCGCGTCGCCGGTGTTCGCGGGCGTGATGGCGGTGGCCGACAGCCTCGACCACTTCCACCACGGGTTCATCAACCCGGTGCTGTACCAGCTGACCTCGCGCACGTCGGCGATCCACGACGTGCAGCACGTGGACGGCGCGGTGCAGCGCGTGGACTTCGCCAACGGCGTCGACGCCACCGAAGGGCTGAAGACCTCGGCCCGGGTGCTCGACTACCCGAACCTGACGATCCACACGACCAAGGGCTACGACGACGTGACGGGCCTCGGCTCGCCCAACGGAGTGGCGTTCCTGCTGCTGGTCTGACCGAGGGGAAGGTGGAAGGGCCTGCTGGGGTTACCCCGGCAGGCCCTTTTCACTGCGTGCGGACCGGCGGATGCCGCAGCGCGCGGACCTCGCCGGAACGCAGCGGCCACAAGGCGGCGGCGACGAGGACGAACCCTCCGGCGAGCACCACCGGCTGGGCGCCGAAGGCGGCGGCGAGCGGTCCGGCCAGGAGTTCGCCGATCGGAATGCCCGCGTAGGAACCGAAATCGTCGAACGCGGCCATCCGCGACAGCAGGTGCCCGGGGATGTTCTCTTGCATGGTCGTGTCCCAGGCGACGCTCAGGACGCCCTGGCTCGCTCCGGAGACGAAGCTCGCCCCGGCCAGCAGGGCGAAGCCCGCGTGCGCGCCGAGCACGAGCAACGGCAGCGCCGTCACCGCCGCGCACACCTGCCCGAGCAGCAGCAACCGGCGCGGGGCGAGCCGGTACATCACCAGCCCGGCCAGCAACCCGCCGATCGCGCGCGTGCTCAGCACGAGGCCCCACGCGGCCGCGCCGATGGTGGCCTGTGCGATGCCGGGGCCGAGCACCAGCCAGCTGCCGGTGAAGACGATGTTGTAGACGAAGAACGCCGTGACCACCCGCCACAGCCAGCCGATCCGCCAGAACTCCCGCCAGCCGGTCCGCACGCTGTGCAGCAAGCCGGTCTGCTCAGTGGCTTTCACCGGGGGCAGGGTGATCGTCTGGTACAGCAAGGCGGCGAGGACGAACGAGATCCCGTCCGCGGCGATCGCCCAGCCGCCGCCGACCGTGCCGACCAGCACGCCCGCCACGGCCGGACCGGCGACCTTGGTGATGTTCTTACTGGTGGACAGCAGCGAGTTCGCCTGGCGCAGCGCTTCCGGCGCGACGATCTGCGGCACGATCCCGCGCAGCACCGGCGTGGTGAACGCGGCGCAGACGCCGCCGAGGAACTCGGTCGCGACGAGGGCGGGCAGCGAATAGTTGCCGGTGAGCAGAATCGCGGCGGCGGCCAGCTGGGCCGCGCCCGCGCCGAGGTTCGACAGCCGGAGCACGCGGTTGCGCGGGAACCGGTCGCCGACCGCGCCGCCCACGAGCAGGAACGCCAGCAGCGGCACGATCCCGGCGGCGAGCACGATGCCGAGGTCGGTGGTCCGGTGACTGCTGTCGAGCACGGCGAACGCGAGCGCCACCGGGGTCATCGAACTGCCCATCAGGGACACCAGGCGGCCGGCGTAGAAAATCGCGAATTTCCGCTGGCGCAGCGACGAGCGCGGTCCTTCCCCCATCCCCGCGATCTTGCCGATCCCGCGTCGGAAACGCCACAGAGTATTGGCACCGGCGGCGGCCCCGGTTCAGACTCACGGGTCGGCCGGGAGAAAGGGCAGCGCATGAGCGGGATCGACGCCGAGGTTTTCGGTGGCCGGATGCCGTCCGGAGCAGGGGATCTGGCGATCGAAACGCACGGGATCACCCCGATTCCGGCGGAGAATCGCTTCGGGAAACCGTGGCGGCTCGCGGGCGTGTGGTTCGCGCCGAATCTCACCATGACCGCCGTGTTCACCGGCACCCTCGGCGCGACGCTCGGGCTCGGGTTCACCACCGGCTTCGTCATCGCGCTGATCGGCACCGTGCTCGGTTCGCTGCCGGTCGCGTGGCTGTCCACCTGGGGTCCGCGCACCGGGACCGGCCAGCTGCCGCTCGCGCGGCTCCCGTTCGGGCGCGGCGTCGTGCTGCCCGGCCTGGTGCAATGGCTCGGCTCGATCGCCTGGGACGCGCTGGTCGGGCTGTTCGGCGGCGAAGCGCTGGCGCAGCTGACCGGGCTGCCGTTCTGGGCCGCGGTGCTCGTGGTGCTGGTGCTGCAATGCACGCTCGGCGTATTCGGCTACGCGGTGATCCACCGGGTCCAGGCGGTGATGAGCGTCGTGCTCGTTGTCGCATTTGTCGCGCTCGCGGTCAAGGTGGTTCTTGATCACCCGATTACGTTCGCCGACTCCGCGACCGGCGGCGAATTCGCCGGCGCCGTCGTGCTGTTTTCCACCATTACGCTCAGCCTCGCTATTTCCTGGGCTCCTTACGCGTCGGATTTCAGCCGTTATCTGCCCGCTTCGACGCGGCCGAGCGGAGTTTTCTGGTTCACCCTGCTCGGGCTGACCGCGTCGTACGCGCTGGGCGAGGGCATCGGTCTCGCGCTCGGCACGGCGCTGGGCGACCAGACCGCGGCCGGGGTGTCGACGCTGCTCGGCGGGGGAGTGCTGGGCGCGGTGGCGTTGCTGGTGATCGCGCTGGCCGCGGTGTCGTCCAACGCGATGAACGACTACAGCGGCTCGCTCGCGCTGCAGACCGTCGGCGTGCGGGTGCGCCGTCCGGTGTCGGCGGTGGTCGTGACGGTGCTCGCGTTCGCGTTGATTCTCTGGATGCACAGCGGTGATCTGGCGGCGAAATTCCAGAACGTGCTGCTGGTGGTGAGTTACTGGATCCCGCCGTTCCTCGGTGTCGTCGTACCGGATTGGCTGCGCCGCACGCGTCGTGGCCGCGAGGTCGACGTGCTGGCCGAGCTGCGCCGCCCGGTGCGCAGCTGGGCCGCGCTGGTGGCGTTCGTGGTTGGCTTCGCGGCGGCGGTTCCGTTTATGAACACGACCGTTTACACCGGACCGGTCGCGGCGGCCCTGCACGGCGCGGATCTGGCTTACTACGCCGGGTTCGTGGTTTCGCTGGTGGCGTACACGCTGCTGCGCGGCCGCCGTCCGGTTGACCTCCAGTAAGGTAGAGGTCGCACGCTGGCAGGTGCCTACCTTCTGGAGGGACCATGCCAGTAGCTGTCGTCACCGGCGCCTCCGCCGGTCTGGGCCGGGCGCTCGCCTCGGCTCTCGTCCGTCGCGAATGGACAGTGCTGGGCACCGGACGCGACCAGGGGACGCTGCGCACGGCCGCGGCGGACCTCGGGTTCACCGCGGTGCCCGGCGACGTCACCGATCCCGCGCACCGGGCCCGGCTCGCCGAAGCCGCCGGACCCCGGCTCGACCTGCTCGTCAACAACGCCAGCACGCTCGGCGTCAGCCCGCTGCCGCCGCTGGCCGAGTACCCGCCGGACGAGCTGGAAACTGTCTTCCGCACCAACGTTTTCGCCCCGCTTGCGCTCACCCGGCTGTTGTTGCCCGCGCTCGGCACGGCAAAGGGAGCGCTGGTGAACATCAGTTCCGACGCCGCCGTGGAACCGTATGAGGGCTGGGGCGGCTACGGTTCGGCGAAAGCCGCGCTGGACCACGTGAGCGCGGTGCTCGGCGTGGAAAACCCGGACATCGCGGTGTACGCCGTTGATCCCGGCGATCTGCGCACCGCCATGCACCAGGCCGCTTTCCCGGGCGAGGACATTTCGGACCGTCCGCTGCCGGAGACCGCAGTACCCGCTTTCCTGCGGCTGCTGGAGGAACGTCCGCCGAGCGGCCGGTACCGGGCAGCGGACCTGCAGGTGCGGTCATGACCACGCCGCGCACGCGATTCGACCTGGCCGAGGACCGCAGCGCGTCCGCCCCGCCGGAAGCGCGCGGCCTCGCCCGGGACGAGGTGCGGCTGCTCGCGGCCGGTCCGGACGGCGTGCGGCACGCCACGTTCCGCGACCTCGGCGAGTTCCTGGAACCCGGCGATCTGTTGGTAGTCAACACTTCCGGCACGCTGGCCGCCGCGGTCGACGCCGTCCGCGGCGA
The DNA here is from genome assembly GCF_045278895.1 of Amycolatopsis sp. WGS_07. NCBI lineage: Bacteria > Bacillati > Actinomycetota > Actinomycetes > Pseudonocardiales > Pseudonocardiaceae > Amycolatopsis > Amycolatopsis sp. WGS_07. Next base: position 4,556,860 of record NZ_CP136053.1, read on the forward strand.
ACGCGTCATCGCCGTCCACTTCTCCACCGAACTCGACGACGGCACCTGGGTGGTCGAACTCCGCGCACCCGGCGGTCCGCTCCTCGACGGCCGCGCGGGGGAGCGGCTCGGCCTGCCCGCCGGTGCTGTCCTCAGCGCTGCGCGAGCCGCATGTCGCCGGTGCACAACGGTTGTGGCGCGCGAAGATCGACGTGGAAGGCGGGGTCGCGCAGTATCTCGCGAAGGTCGGGCGGCCGATCCGCTACGGCTACGTTCCGCGCGCGTGGCCGTTGCCGAATTACCAGACCGTGTTCGCGCTCGACCCGGGTTCGGCGGAAATGCCGAGCGCCGCGCGGCCGTTCACCGCGGAACTGGTGACCCGGCTTGTCTCGCGTGGCGTGCTGTTCGCGCCGATTCTGCTGCACACCGGCGTCTCGTCGCCGGAAGCCGGGGAACCGCCGTACGGCGAGCGATTCCGTGTCCCGGCGACGACCGCGGCGTTGGTCAACTGGGTGCGGGACCAGGGCGGACGCGTGATCGCGGTGGGGACTACCGCGGTGCGGGCGCTGGAATCCGCCGCGAATCCCGGCGGTCTCGTCACCGCCGCGGCGGGCTGGACCGAATTGGTGCTCGGCCCGGACCGGCCCGCCCGCGCGGTCGACGGATTGATCACCGGGTTGCACACCCCGGAGGCGTCCCATCTGCTGCTGCTCGAAGCGGTCGTGGGACCGGAACTGGTGCAGCGGGCTTACGACGCGGCGGTGCGGCGCGAGTATCTGTGGCACGAGTTCGGCGACGTCTCGCTCTTGACAAGCAGGTGAGGCCCGGGCCTGTCAAGTAATCCCGCACAATTTCCCGGGATGCGGATGCCTATGCAGTCTTGCGGGTGAACGTGCCATTCTGCGCCCGTTCCGCTTCCCGCGAAAGGGCCATTTGTGCGTACATTTCCGCGAACCCGATTGCTCGCTTCCGCACTCGCCGCGCTGACGGCGCTCGGGGCGCTCGCCGGGTGTTCCCGCGCGGACCGCACCGAGGCCGAAGCCAACCAGGGCGCCGCGGGGGAGGTGCGCGTCGGCTTCTTCCCGAACGTCACGCACACGCCCGCGCTGATCGGGGTCAAGAAGAACTTCTTCGCCCAGAACCTCGGCGGCACGAAACTCACGACCCAGACGTTCAACGCCGGTCCGTCCGAAGTGAACGCGCTGCTCGGCGGTTCGCTCGACGTCGCGTTCATCGGCTCCGGACCGGCGATCAACGCGTTCACCAAGTCCAAGGGCGCGATCCAGCTCGTGTCCGGCGCGGTCACCGGCGGCGCGCAGCTGGTGGTCAAGCCCGGGATCGCCTCGGTCGACCAGCTCAAGGGCAAGACGATCGCGACCCCGCAGCTGGCCAACACCCAGGACGTCGCGCTCAAGAAGTTCCTCGCCGAGAAGCACCTGACCGGCCAGGTGAACGTGACCAACCTGGACAACCCGAAGACGCTCGACGCGTTCCGCAAGGGCGAGGTCGACGGCGGCTGGCTGCCCGAACCGTGGTCGTCGCGGCTGGTCACCGACGCGGGCGCGAAGGTGCTGGTGGACGAGAAGACACTGTGGCCGGAAGGCCGGTTCCCGACCACTGTCGCGATCGTGCGCAGCGAGTTCCTGAAGCAGCACCCGGACACCGTGCGCGCGCTGCTGAAGGGCGAGCTGCAGGCGATCGACTGGGCGAAGAAGAACCCGGCCGAGGCGAAGACCGTGGTCAACGGCGCGCTCAAGGAGCTGTCCGGCAGCTCGCTCAGCCCGGCCGTGCTCGACCGCTCGTTCGCGAACATCGAACTGACCACCGACCCGGTGCCCGCGCAGTTCCCGCAGCTGGCCAAGGACTCGGTGACCGCGGGCGTGGTTGACAAGGTGGTGGACCTGAAGGGGTTCGCCGACTTCGGCCCGCTCAACGAGGTCCTCAAGGCACAGCAGCTGCCCGCCGTCAACGCGCCCGAACTGGCGAAGTGACGTCCCGACCGGAAGGCGATCCGCGATGACCTCCACCCTGGCCCGACCAGTGACCGCCGCCGTGCACCTCGACCGGGTCGGCAAGGTGTTCGGCTCCGCCGGCAGCGCGGTGACCGCGCTCGACGGGGTCGACCTGACCGTCGAGCCGGGCGAGTTCGTGTGCCTGCTCGGCGCGTCCGGCTGCGGCAAGAGCACGCTGCTGAACCTCGTCGCCGGTCTCGACCAGCCGTCCGCCGGTGAGATCACTCTCACCACTTCGCGGCCCGCGGTGATGTTCCAGGAGGCCGCGCTGATGCCGTGGCTGACCGCGTCCCGCAACGTGGAACTGCCGTTGCGGCTCGCCGGTTTCGGCCGTTCCGAGCGTCGGGAAAAGGCCGCTGAGCTGCTGGAGCTGGTGCGGCTGAGCGACGCGGCGCGCAAGCGTCCGCACGAGCTGTCCGGCGGGATGCGGCAGCGGGTCGCGCTTGCCCGCGCGCTCGCCGCGACCCATCGCGTCGGCGGCGACGACGGCAACGCGCTGCTGCTCATGGACGAACCGTTCGCGGCGCTCGACGCGATCACCCGCGATGTCCTGCAGAGCGAGCTGCTGCGGGTGTGGCGCAGCACCGGCACGTCGGTGCTGTTCGTCACGCACGACGTGCGCGAGGCTGTCCGGCTTGGACAGCGGGTGGTGCTGCTGTCGTCGCGTCCGGGTCGCGTGGTGCGCGAATGGCACGACGTCCCGTCCGCGGACGGAGAACTGCTGGCCGAGGAGATCACGGCCGATCTGCGAAAGGTGATCAGCACCCATGCCGCAGCCTGATCAGGCGGCCCCCGACCTCGACGAAGCCGTCGGCGCCGGCCTCGACCGGCTCGACACCCCCACCGGCGCGCGGCCGGCGTCGCTGCGCCGCCGGTTCGTGCGCGGATTCCTGCCGCCGGTCGGCGCGCTCGTGCTGCTGGTCGCGATCTGGCAGGCCCTGTGGGCGGCTGCGTTCTGGCCGGAAACGACGCTGCCCGCGCCGCTGGACGTCTGGGCCGAGTTCTGGAACACGGTCAACGACGGTTCGGTGTTCGGTTTCATCTGGACCTCCGTGCACCGCGCCGCGCTCGGCTTCGCCGCCGGGGTGGTCATCGGCACGCCGCTGGGCATCCTGGTCGCGAAGGTTCGCGTGGTGCGCGCCGCGATCGGCCCGCTGCTGAGCGGGCTGCAGAGCCTGCCGTCGGTGGCCTGGGTGCCCGCCGCGGTGATCTGGTTCGGCATCAACGACGCGGCGATCTACTTCGTCGTGCTGCTCGGTTCGGTCCCGTCGATCGCGAACGGCCTCGTGGCGGGCATCGACCAGATCCCGCCGATCCTGCCGCGCGTCGGCAAGGTGATGGGCGCGGGCCGGTTCGCCGCGGCCCGGCACATCCTGCTGCCCGCCGCGCTGCCCGGGTTCCTCGCCGGGCTCAAGCAGGGCTGGGCGTTCTCCTGGCGCTCGCTGATGGCGGCGGAGCTGATCGCGCGTTCGCCGAGCCTCGGCGTCGGGCTGGGGACGTACCTGAACGACGGGTCGTCGTACAACTCGATGCCCATGGTGATCGCGGCGATCTTCCTGATTTTGTTCGTCGGCGTGGCGATCGAGCTGATCGTGTTCCGCCCGCTGGAGCGGTCGGTGCTGCGGGCGCGGGGGCTGACCACGTCACTCTGAGTGCACCTCGGCGAGCGACGCCCGCAGGTGCCAGACAGAATGCACGACCATGACCTCCGGGCTTTTCGCGATCGCTTCCGTGCTCGTGTTCGTCGTACGGTTCGCGCGCGAGCCGAGGCGGGTCGGCAACGCGATCTGGTTCCTGGTCGCGCTCTGGTTCACCGGGCTGTGGCTGCTGTCCTTCTTCAACCACGTCGAATGGGCGCAGATCGCGATCATCGCGGCGGTGGCGGTCGTCGGCGGGCTCGGTGCGCTGGCACTGCCGTGGGCGCTGATCGCGAACGGCGTCGTGATGCTCCGCCGCGAGGGACGGCGGCTGGCGAATCTGCTGTCGCTGCTGGCCGGGCTGGGCCTGCTCGCGGTGTTCGCGCTCGCGGTGAGTTCGCTCGTCTTCGACGATCAGCCGTTGCTGCGCGTGGCCGCGATGGCGGTGCTGTTCGTGACCGGCTATCTGGCGTTCATGTTCACCGCCCTGCTGCTGTACTCGATCCTCTACAGCCAGGTGAACCGCCGCGCGCGGGCCGGCGCGGTGATCGTCCTCGGCTCCGGGCTGCTCGGCGATCGCGTGCCGCCGCTGCTGGCCAGCCGGCTCGATCGCGCGGTCCAGGTACAGCAACGGTCGCCGGGCGCATTGCTGGTGGTGTCCGGGGGACAGGGCGCGGACGAGCTGACCTCGGAGGCGGACGCGATGGCGCGGTACCTCGTCGCGGCCGGCGTCCCTTCGGACCAGATCGTGCTGGAGGACCGCGCGACGACCACCAGCGAGAACCTGCGCTTCAGCGTCGCTTTGCTGAACCAGCGCGGGTTTTCCGGCCCGATCCTGGCCGTGACGAACAACTACCACGTGTTCCGCACCGCGGTTCTCGCCCGGCAATTGGGGTTGCGGCTCAACGTGATCGGCGCGAAGACCGCGTCGTATTTCGTGCCGAGCGCGTTCCTGCGCGAGTTCGTCGCGCTGCTGCTGCAGTACCGGAAGACGAACGCGGCCGCACTGTTGTTCCTCGGCGTGGGACCGTTTTTGCTGTTCTGGTCCGCACAGTGATCAGGCGGCGCGCACCCGGACCGCGCGCCAGTGGTACCCGTCCTGCTCGGCGCGCTCGACGGTGAACAGCACGCCCTCGCCGACGGTCAGGGATCGGAATCCGTCGGCCTCGATCATCGAGAAATGCGCCCAGATTGGACCGTCGACAGCGGCCGATTCGATGACTCCCCAGCCCTCTTCGACGTCCCAGCGCACGACTTTCCCGCGATGCTCCACGGCGGGCAGTCTAGGGAAGGATCGCCGTGCCGCACAGGGAATTTCGGCACGGCGACCCGGTTCCTAGCGGACCAGCGCGCAGGAATCGCGCTGTGCCTCGACGTCGGAGAATTGCTGCCAGCCGCCGTCGCCGATCACGGTCGGGCCGGGTGCCCAGGTGTCGCTGTAGGGCAGGTAGCGGTACCAGCGAAGTTCGCCCTTTTCGGTGACGGTGTAGAGGACGTCCGCGCCCGCGGAAGTGATGCGGGTGAACGCGTTCCAGCCGCCGTTGCCGACGAGCTTCTTCTCCTGGGCCCACTTGTGCCCGGCCTCGTCCCACGCGTAGCGGTAGAGGAAGCCGTCGGTGCTGCGGGCGTAGAGCACGCCGTCGCCGCCGCCGGTGATGAGGTTGTAGGAATTCCAGCCGGTGCCAAGGGTTTCGGTCGCCCAGGTCTTGGCCGTGGCGTCGTAGCGGCGGCGGGAGAGCGAGCCGTCGGCGTTGACCACGTAGAAGTCGCCGCGGCTGTCGACGGTGATGCGGTTGTGGTTGGCCGGATCGTCGAACCCGGTCCAGCCGGTGGCGACGACGGTGCGCGAGTCGTCCGTCCAGCCGGTGCCGTTCCACTGGTAGCGATAGACGTCGCCGTTCGCGCGGATGCCGTAGACCAGCCCGTTGGGTCCGGCGAGGAGCCGGACGTAGCCGTTCCAGCCGCCGGTGCCGATCGTGGACTGCTCGGGCGCCATCGGGCCGCCGTCGGCCGGGTTCGGGTGCCCGTAGAGCTGGAGGTCGCTGGTGGCGGCGAAGAGCGGAACCTTTGCCTGGCACTGGATCGCCAGCTCGGGTGCCTGCGCGCGGATCCAGTCGACGAGGTCGTCGGTGCGGGTTTCGACGCTGCCCTGGCGGGTTTCGGCGACCGCCAGGCAGCCGTGCTGCCACGACCGCGAGCTGATCCCGACGAGTTCGGGCGTGCTGTTCGCGGTGGTGCGCAGCGCCGGGCCGCCCGCGTCGCCGAGACAGGTGTCGTGACCGTCGGCGTTGGTAAGGCTGACGGTGATGGCGGTGATTGAAGCCGTAGTGAACGGCGAGGTGGTGGCCTTGTCCGGGACCCAGGTGTCGGAGGTGCGGCCGAATCCGGCGACAGTCAGCGTTTCGCCGGTCGCGGGCGCGGTCCGGCCGAGCGCGACCGGGGCGACGTTGGCGATCGGGGTGGCGAGCTTGGCCAGCACCAGATCCCGGTCCGGCCTCGGGATCAGCGTGGCGACCTTCGCGGTGGTGCCGCCGGCCGTGACGGTGACCGGGCTGGCGGGCGTCCCGGAGCCGGCTGGGACGCACCCGCTCGCGGTGACGATCCATTGCGGTCCGAGGAGAACGCCGCTGCAGCCGTGCCCGTCGGCGGCGACGCGCACGACGAAGTCGAAAGCCTTGTCGGGGACGGGGATTCCACCACTGATGGCATTCGCGGGAGGGGCGAGCAGCAGCCCGGCCGCGACGGCGCTCGAGGCAGCGACAGCCAGCCTGAGGCGAGGGGGAGTAGTCACGGCAACGTTATCGGCCGTGGCGCAGGGGTATTACCGGGAGGCGCCGGTGAGCGGGAGCGCTCTGCCAGGCTGGCCGGATACTGCCGACCAGCCTGGCGCGAACTCAAGACTCCGACTGCCGCCGTCCGGGCGAACCGTTCCGGCGGTTCCGCGAGGGCTGGCCCGATCCGCGCCGGTCGGCGCCCGCGCCACGACGGCCAGCGCCTTCCGCGCCACGGCGACCGGCGCCGGAACCGCGGCGCTGGTCCTCCCGGCGGGCCTGCCCCTGCTGCCGGTCCGAGGACCCGGCCCGAGCCTCATTGCCCTGCCGGGGCCCGCCCCGGCCGCCGCCGGAACGTCGGGACTGTCCGCCAGTCCGCGCGCCCAGTCCGCCCCGGTTCTCCGAAGGCGCGCCTCGACGCCGTCCGGTGCCCGGTGCGGCACCGGAAGCGGTCACCGTCTTGGGCCGGTTGTCCACCACCGGACGGCGCGGCGAAGCGGTGAACGAACGGTCTCCGGGGGCCAGTTCGGCCAGCAGCGGGTGCGAGGGAGAGATCCGCGTGGTGGTGGGCGAGATCCCGGCCTTCCGGGTCAGCGCGCGGACGTCCGAGACCTGCTCGTCGGTCATCAGCGTGACCACGGTGCCCGACGCGCCCGCGCGGGCGGTGCGGCCGGAACGGTGCAGGTACGCCTTGTGCTCGACCGGCGGGTCGGCGTGGATCACCAGCGTCACGTCGTCCACGTGGATGCCGCGGGCGGCGATGTCGGTGGCCACCAGCGTTTTCGCGGTGCCGGACGAGAACGCCTCCAGGTTGCGCGTGCGCGCGTTCTGGCCGAGGTTGCCGTGCAGTTCGACCGCGGGCACGCCGCTTGCGACCAGCTTGCGGGTGAGCGCCTTCGCGCGGTGCTTCGTGCGGGTGAAGACCAGGGTGCGGCCCGGAGCCGCGGTGAGGTCGACCAGCACCGGCAGCCGGTGCGTTTCCTCCAGGTGCAGCACGTGGTGCGTCATCGTCGCGACCGGCGACTGCGCCGAGTCGACGCTGTGCAGCATCGGGTCGTTCATGAAGCGCTTCGCCAGCACGTCGATGCCGCCGTCGAGCGTCGCGGAGAACAGCAGGCGCTGGCCGCGCTCGGGGGTGGCCGCCATGATGCGGCGGACCTCGGGCAGGAAGCCGAGGTCGGCCATGTGGTCGGCCTCGTCCAGCACGGTGATCTCGATCTTGTCCAGCTTCGCCTCGCCGGAGCGCATGTGGTCGGCGAGTCGGCCGGGGCAGGCGACGACGATGTCGACGCCGTCGCGCAGGCGGGTGATCTGCGGATTCGCGCTCACGCCGCCGAAGATCGTGGTGGCCTTGAGGCCGAGCGGACGCGCCAGCGGCACGATCGCGGCCTCGATCTGGGTGGCCAGCTCGCGCGTCGGGGCGAGGATGAGCGCCCGCGGACGGCCGGGGCGCCGCCGCGTCGGGCCCGCGGCGAGGCGGGCCAGCACGGGCAGCACGAAGCCGTAGGTCTTGCCGGAGCCGGTGCGGCCGCGGCCGAGCACGTCGCGGCCCGCCAGCGTGTGCGGGAGCGTGGCGGCCTGGATCGGGAAGGGCTCGGTGACGCCCTGTGCGGCGAGCGCGTCGACAAGGGGCTTGGGCAGGCCGAGTTCGGTGAAAGTCGTCATGGGTGGGTGCGGACGCCACAAAGCGTCCCGTATCTCCGTACGTAGCGCGGTTGTCCTGCCCGGCGCGGCCTCGGGTGGCTGCGGCGCGTGGTCGTCGACAACAGTGAAACGCGGCCCGAGGCAGAACTGAGCGGACCGCATCGTCGACTATACCGCCCCAAGATCCGGTGGGCTACGTGATATCGCCCGCAGGCCGCCACGCGCGAACCGACGAAGCGGATGCGCGATGTTCGTTCGTTTCCACCATCGCCCGCGCGGCGCCGGGTGCGAGGCTGGCCGCATGAGCGCGGACGAACTCCGGAACCTGCTGGGCGAATGGGCGCGAGAGGCCGCGGTGCCCGGCGTCTCGGTCGGGATTTTCCACGAGGGCAAGGAAACCCTGCTGACCGCTGGAGTGTCCAGTGTGGACATCCAGGCGCCGGTGGACGACGACACGCTGTTCATGATCGGCTCCACCAGCAAGACGTTCGCCACGGCCGCGGTGCTCGCGCTGGTCGAGGACGGCGTGCTCGACCTGGACCGGCCGGTGGCCGAATACCTCCCGGGCCTGCGGCTGGCCGATCCAGTCGCGACCAAGACGGTGACGCTGCGCCACCTCCTCACCCACTCGCCGGGCTTCCTGGGCGACGTCGAGGTCGACACCGGCTGGGGCGACGACGCGCTCGCCCGCGCGGTGCAGCGGTTCGACGAGCTGCCGCAGGTGTTCCCGGTCGGCGAGGTGTTCTCCTACTGCAACGCCGGATTCCTGCTGGCCGGACGTGTCGCCGAAGCGGTATCCGGCGGCAGCTACGAGGACCTGGTCCGGACTCGGCTGCTGGAGCCGCTCGGCATGACGGACTCGTACTACCAGCCCTGGGAAGTGCTGACCCGGCGGCACGCGGTCGGGCACGCGCTGCGCGAGGACGGCCCGGCGGTCGCGCACACCGTCGGCCTCGCCCGCGCGGACGCGCCAGCCGGCGGCCTCTGGTCGACCGCCCGGGACCAGCTGAAGTGGGCCCGCTTCCAGCTGACCGGCGCGGAGGTGCTGAGCGACGAGACCCGCCGCCTGATGCACGACGCGCAACGCGAGGGCGCGCTGCCGTTCGAGGAGGTGGGGCTGTCCTGGCTGCGGCTCCGGCACGGCGACACACAGCTGGTGCGGCACGGCGGGAACGTCAGCAACCTGCAGCTCTCGGAGTTCGTGATGGTGCCGAGCCAGAACCTCGCGGTCACCGTGCTCGCGAACAGCGCGGGCGGCGGAGCGCTCGGCCCGCGGGTGGTCGACTGGTGCCTGGAGAACCTGGCTGACCTGCCGAAACAGGGCGGTCGTCCGACCAGGGCGATCGACCCGGGCGACTGCCCTGGACGGTATCGGACCGGCTCGCTCGTCTTCGAGGTCACCGAACGGGACGGCTCGCTCTGGGCGCAGACGATCCTCGACACCGATCAGCCGGACATCCTCTCGGCCCCGCCGTTCGAGGTCGCCTTCGTCGCCGAGGACGTGCTCGCCCGGGCCTCGGACACCCGCAGGCCGAGCGCGCGTTTCCGGCGCGACCGCCACGGCCGGGTGGACGCGGTGGAGTTCGGCGGCCGGACCGCGCTAAAGTTACCGGGCAGTAATATCAGCTGACCTGGAGATGCGATGAGCGATACGGCGACAGCGCTGCTGAACCCCCGGGACTACGACGCCCGGAAGTTCGACCCGGAGACCCAGCGGCTGCTGCGGGCGACGATCGACTGGTTCGAATCGCGCGGCAAGCGCCGTCTCGCGGAGGCCTATCACGACCGGGAGTTCTACGCCGACTTCCTGGAGTTCGCGGGCAAGGAAGGCCTTTTCGCCACCTTCCTCACCCCGGCGGCGGATTCGGCGGGTGACCCGGAGAAGCGCTGGGACACCAGCCGGATCGCCGCATTAGCGGAAATTCTCGGCTTCTATGGGCTCAATTATTGGTACCCATTTCAAGTGACCGTTCTCGGCCTCGGTCCGGTGTGGCAGAGCGGAAACGCGACCGCTCGCAAACGTGCCGCGGAAGCATTGGCCGAGGGCGGCGTCGGCGCGTTCGGACTGTCCGAAAAGGAGCACGGCGCGGACATCTACTCGTCCGACCTCGTGCTCACCCCGGACGGCGAAGGCGGCTACCGCGCGAACGGGTCGAAGTACTACATCGGCAACGGGAACTGCGCGCGCACGGTTTCGGTGTTCGGCCGGATCGACGGCGTCGAAGGACCTGAGCAGTACGTGTTCTTCTACGCCGATTCCGAGCACCCGAACTACCACGTCGTGAAGAACATCGTGCCGTCGCAGATGTACGTCGCGGAGTTCCGGCTCGAGGACTACCCGGTGCGCGCCGAGGACATCCTCCACACCGGACCGGAAGCCTTCAGCGCCGCGCTGAACACGGTCAACATCGGCAAGTTCAACCTGTGCTTCGGCGGCATCGGGATGGCCACGCATTCGCTGTACGAGGCGATCACGCACGCGCACAACCGGATCCTGTACGGCAACCCGGTCACCGATTTCCCGCACGTGCGCCGCGAATTCGTCGAGGCGTACGCGCGGCTGACCGGGATGAAGCTGTTCTCCGACCGCGCGATCGACTACTTCCGCTCGGCGAACCAGCAGGACCGCCGCTACCTGCTGTACAACCCGATCACCAAGATGAAGGTGACCACCGAGGCGCAGAAGGTGATCGGGCTGGTCGCGGATGTCGTGGCGGCCAAGGGGTTCGAGGCCGACACCTACCTCGCGATGGCCAAGAACGACATCGACGGCCTGCCGAAGCTGGAGGGCACGGTCGCGGTGAACCTCGCGCTGATCGCGAAGTTCATGCCCGCGTACCTGTTCGCGCCGCAGGAGTACCCGGCGGTGCCGACCCGCGACGACGCCTCGGACGACGACTTCCTGTTCCGCCAGGGCCCGGCGCGCGGGCTGTCCAAGATCCGGTTCCACGACTGGAAACCGGCCTACGAGAACGCGAAGCACCTGCCGAACGTCGCCCGGTTCACCGAACAGGCGGGCGTGCTGGTGCGGCTGCTTTCCGAGGCGACGCCGGACGAGGCGCAGCAGAAGGACCTGGACTTCGGGCTCGCGCTGACCGAACTGTTCACGCTCGTCGTGTACGGCCAGCTGATCCTGGAGCAGGCCGAGCTGACCGGCGTGCCGGACGACGTGGTCGACCAGCTGTTCGCGGTGCTGGTGCAGGACTTCAGCGTCGCCGCGGTCGATCTGCACGGCAAGTCCAGCTCCACGGAGAAGCAGCAGGAGCTGGCACTGGCCGGGCTGCGGAAGCCGGTGGTGGACGACGAACGGTTCGCCCGCGTGTGGGCGAGGGTGCGGGAGCTTTCCGGCGCTTACGAGATGAATCCCTGAGCCAGGCAACGGAAACGGCCTCCCAGAGTGTCTGGGAGGCCGTTTCCGTCTGTGCTACTTGCCGAATCCGGCGCGCCGCAGCGCGTCCGCCATCGCGCCGCCGCCTCCGGAGTCGCGACGGTCTCGGCCGCCGCCGCGCTGCTGCGGCTGGTTCCGGCGCTGACCGCCGCCGCCACCGCCCTGGCCGCGCTCCCGTCCGCCGCCACCGCCGCGGTTATTGCCCGCGCCGGGCTCGTCGTCCAGGCGCAGGGTCAGCGAGATCCGCTTGCGCGGCACGTCGACGTCCAGCACCTTCACCTTGACGATGTCGCCCGGCTTCACGACGTCGCGCGGGTCCTTCACGAAGTTCTTCGACAGCGCCGAAACGTGCGCGAGACCGTCCTGGTGCACGCCGACGTCGATGAACGCGCCGAACGCCGCCACGTTCGTCACCACGCCCTCCAGCCGCATGCCCGGCTTGAGGTCGGCGATCTTCTCGACGCCCTCGGCGAAGGTCGCGGTCTTGAACGCCGGACGCGGGTCGCGGCCCGGCTTCTCCAGCTCGGACAGGATGTCGGTGACGGTCGGGAGCCCGAAGGTGTCGTCGACGAACTCGGCGGGCTTCAGCGCCTGCAGGGTGCGGGCGTTGCCGATCAGCTCGCGGATGCCGGTGCCGGTGCGGTCGAGGATCCGCCGCACGACCGGATAGGCCTCCGGGTGCACCGAGGACGCGTCGAGCGGGTCGTCGCCGTCCGGGATGCGCAGGAAGCCCGCGCACTGCTCGAACGCCTTCGGGCCGAGCCGCGCGACGTCCTTGAGCGCGGTCCGCGAGCGGAACGGGCCGTTGCTGTCGCGGTGCGCCACGATGTTCTCCGCGAGCGACGTCGTGATGCCCGAAACCCGGGTCAGCAGCGGGGCGGACGCGGTGTTCACGTCCACGCCGACCGCGTTCACGCAGTCCTCGACCACCGCGTCCAGCGAACGCGACAGCGACACCTCGGACAGGTCGTGCTGGTACTGGCCGACGCCGATCGACTTCGGGTCGATCTTCACCAGCTCGGCCAGCGGGTCCTGCAGCCGGCGCGCGATCGAGACCGCGCCGCGCAGCGAGACGTCCATGCCCGGCAGCTCCTGCGACGCGAACGCCGACGCCGAGTACACCGACGCGCCCGCCTCGGACACGACCGCCTTCGTGAGCTTCAGCTCCGGGTGCTTCTTGATCAGCTCGATCGCCAGCTTGTCGGTCTCGCGCGAGGCGGTGCCGTTGCCGATCGAGATCAGGTCGACGTTGTGCTTCCCGGCCAGCACGGCCAGCTCCGCGATCGACTGGTCCCATTTGTTGGCCGGCTGGTGCGGGTAGATCACGTGGGTGTCGACGACCTTGCCGGTCGCGTCGACCACGGCCACCTTCACGCCGGTGCGGAAGCCGGGGTCGAGGCCCATCGTCGCGCGGGTGCCCGCCGGGGCGGCCAGCAGCAGGTCGCGCAGGTTCGCCGCGAACACGCGCACGGCGTCGTCCTCGGCCGACTGGCGCAGCCGCATCCGCAGGTCGATGCCCAGGTGCAGGAGGATCTTCGTGCGCCAGGCCCAGCGCACGGTGTCGCCGAGCCACTTGTCCGCCGGGCGGTCCTGCTGGCTGATCCCGAACCGGGCGGCGATGCGCTGCTCGTACTCGGTCGGCCCGACGCGCGGCGGGGCGTCCTCGGCGACCGGCTCGGAAGGCTCCATCGTGAGGTCGAGGATCTCCTCCTTCTCGCCGCGGAGCATCGCGAGGATCCGGTGCGAGGGGAGCTTGGTGTAGGGCTCGGAGAAGTCGAAGTAGTCGGAGAACTTGGCCCCGTCGGTCTCCTTGCCCGCGCGGACCTTCGACGACAGGTGGCCCTCGGCCCACATCTTCTCGCGCAGCTCGCCGATCAGGTCGGCGTCCTCGGCGAAGCGCTCGACCAGGATGGCGCGCGCCCCGTCGAGGGCGGCCTGCGCGTCCGCGACGCCCTTGTCCGCGTCGACGAACACCGCGGCGGCCGCCTGCGGGTCGGTCGACGGGTCGCTCAGCAGGCCGTCGGCCAGCGGCTCCAGACCGGCCTCGCGGGCGATCTGCGCCTTGGTCCGCCGCTTCGGCTTGTACGGCAGGTAGATGTCCTCCAGCCGCGACTTCGTGTCCGCGGCGAGGATCTGCGCCTCGAGCGCCTCGTCCAGCTTGCCCTGGCTCCGGATGGACTCCAGGACCGCGCCGCGGCGCTCGTCCAGTTCGCGCAGGTAGCGCAGCCGCTCCTCGAGCGTGCGCAGCTGCGCGTCGTCCAGCTCTCCGGTGACTTCCTTGCGGTACCGGGCGATGAACGGCACCGTGGACCCCTCGTCGAGGAGGGTGACGGCGGCCTTGACCTGCCCCTCGCGCACCCCCAGCTCTTCGGCGATCCGCTGCTCGACCGACTGCACGCTCAAAACCAGGCTCCTGCTTCGTCTCGGGTTGCTCCGAGCCTGCATTGTGCCGCTGCCCGCCCGGCGCGGCGCGCATGGCCCGCCGAAGCACCTCCGGAAGTTCCTTGACATCCGTATTGGTCTAGTCCATTTTGAGGTGACCTGGCTCACTGTCGTGCGGAGGTCTGCCCGTGTCCCCACACCCGTCCACCCGGCGGCTGCCTGCCCTGGTGTCCCTGCTGGCGTCGGTCGCGCTCGCGCTCGGCGTCACGCTCGCCCTCGGCACCGGCAGCGCGTCGGCCGCGAACATCCTCGCCAATCCCGGCTTCGAGACCGGCTCGCTGTCGGGCTGGACCTGCACCGGCACCTCGTCGGTCGTCTCGACCCAAGCGCACGACGGCAGCCACTCGCTGAGCGCGGCGCCCTCGGGCTCCGACACCGGGCAGTGCTCGCAGCAGGTCACTGTGCAGCCCAACACCGCGTACAAGCTGTCCGCGTGGGTGCAGGGCAGCTACGTGTACCTCGGCGTCTCCGGCTCCGCCACGCAGAACACCTGGACGCCCAGCGCGACCGGCTGGCAGCAGCTCAGCCTGAGCTTCACCACCGGCTCGTCCACGAGCCTCACGGTGTACCTGCACGGCTGGTACGGCCAGCCGGCCTACCTCGCCGACGACGTGAACCTCGACGGCCCGGGCACCCCGCCCACGTCGTCGACGAACCCCACCACCCCGACCACGCCCACGACGCCGACCACCCCCACCACGACCACGACGACCAGCACGCCGCCGCACAGCGGAGACCTGCCGAAGCACATCCTCACCGGCTACTGGCAGAACTTCGACAACGGCGCGAAGACGCTGAAGCTGGCTGACGTGCCCACCACGTACAACGTCATCGCGATCGCCTTCGCCGACGCCACCACCACGCCCGGCGCGGTGAACTTCACGCTCGACCCGGCGCTGTCGGCGAAGCTCGGCGGCTACACCGACGCGCAGTTCCGCGAGGACGTCAAGACCGTGCAGGCGCGCGGCCAGAAGGTGATCATCTCGGTCGGCGGCGAGAAGGGCACGATCAGCGTCGGCGACAGCTCCTCGGCGAACAACTTCGCCACCTCGGTGAAGAAGCTGATCTCCACCTACGGTTTCGACGGCGTCGACATCGACCTGGAGAACGGCATCAACGCCACCTACATGGGCCAGGCGCTGCGCAGCATCCACGCCGGCGGCGGTTCGGTGATCACCATGGCGCCGCAGACGATCGACATGCAGTCCACCCAGGGCGGCTACTTCCAGCTGGCGCTGAACGTCAAGGACATCCTCACCGTCGTCAACATGCAGTACTACAACTCGGGCGCGATGAACGGCTGCAACGGGAACGTCTACTCCCAGGGCACGGTCGACTTCCTCACCGCGCTCTCGTGCATCCAGCTGCAGGGCGGCCTGCGGGCCGACCAGGTCGCGTTCGGGCTGCCGTCCTCGGGCTCGGCGGCGGGCGGCGGGTACCAGTCGCCGTCGAACGTCGTGTCGGCGATGAACTGCATGGCCAAGGGCACCGGCTGCGCTTCGTTCAAGCCGCCGGCGACGTATCCGGAGTTCCGCGGCGCGATGACCTGGTCGATCAACTGGGACGCGTCGAACGGATACGGCTTCGCCAACACGGTCAGCGCGGGGCTGAAGAACCTGCCCTGATCGAACGCACCAGGTAGTCGGCCGGGTCGAGTGCCCTGGTCCGGCGGTCGTACTCAGTGACCAGCCCGGGCCAGTTGGTGCTCACCCGGCCGTTTTCCTGCCGGTACCAGCTGGTGCACCCGCTCCAGACGCTGTGCGAGAGCCGCGCTTGCACCTCGCGGTCGTAGCGCTCCTCGACCTCGGCCCGCACCTCCAGCGACGCCACGTCCGGCCGCGCGAGGTGCTCGACGGCCTGGCGGAGGTAGCGGGCCTGCCGCTCGATCATGTAGATGATCGAACCGGCTCCGAGATTCGTGTTGGGGCCGTAGACGCAGAACATGTTCGGAAATCCCGGCACTGTCATGCCGAGATACGCCCGCGCGCCGCCGCGCCACGCCTCGTCCAGCGACCGGCCGTCGCGCCCGAACACCTTCATCGGGCCGAGGAATTCCGTCGCCTTGAAACCGGTGCCGTAGATCAGCACGTCCACCTCGTGCTCCACGCCGTCCGCGGTGCGCACGCCACGCGGGGTGATCTTCTCGATCGAGGCCGATTCGACGGTCACGTTCGGCTGCGCGAGCGCGGGAAGATAGTCGTTGGTGAACAAGATCCGCTTGCAGCCCAACGGATAATCCGGCGTCACCCGGCGGCGCAGCGCCCGGTCTTTGAGATGACGGCGGCGCAGCTGGGCGGTGCGCAGTTCGAAGATCTTGGTCAGCACCGGATGCCGCGTCATGCCGTAGGTCGCGTACTCGGCGAGCAGGAAGATCCGGGCGCGGCCGAACAGCTGCGTCTTCGGCAGACGGCGGAAAAGCCGCTTCTGCCAGTCGGTGTAGCGGCCGTCGTTCTTGGCCATGATGTACGGCGGCGTGCGCTGGAAGACCGTGACGTGCGCGGCTTCCCTGCGGATCTCCGGCACGAACTGGATCGCGCTCGCGCCGGTCCCGATCACCGCGATCCGCTTGCCCGCCAAGGGGATTTCGTGGTTCCACTCAGCGGAGTGGAAAGCCGGGCCGGCGAAGGTCTCGCGGCCGGGGATCGACGGCCAAGCCGGTCGCGACAATTGCCCGACGGCGGGCACGAAGACGTCTGCCTCGAAGGTTTCGCCCTGTGCGGTTTCGATCCGCCAGCGGCCGTCTTCGTAGGTCGCGGACGTGACCTCGCGGCCGTAGCGGATGTGCGGTTCGATGCCGTACTTCGCGATCACGCGCTTGAGGTAGGCGTGGATGTCCGGCTGCATCGCGTACCGCTTCGGCCAGTCCGGGTTGGGCTCGAAGGAGAACGAGTACAGCGGCGACGGGATGTCGCAGGCCGCGCCCGGGTAGGTGTTCTCGCGCCACACACCGCCCGGCTCGGTCGCCCGCTCCAGGATCGTGACGTTCGGGAAACCGGCGCGCTTCAGCTCGATCGCGGTGCCGATTCCGCCGAATCCGGTGCCCACTACCAGCACCGAGGGGGTGTCGTCCATAGCCCGAAGCTACGCAGGGACCCCCGGCCCGCGGAAGGGCACGAACGGCCACTCGATCGAGAGTTTCGGCCAGCGGAAGCGGTTACTCGCTCATGAGCCGGACCTCGTGCGTCTTGCCGGGCTCGGCCCACGCGAGCAGCTTCCGCCCGGCGCTCTCCAACGCGGCGGTGTCGCGCTTCGTCAGCCGTTCGAACGGCGTGAGGGTGAGCGTCGCCGACTCCCGCTTGGCCGTCGTCTCCCAGCTTCCGCGCACCCGGCCGTCCACCAGCAGAGTGCCCTTGACCAGGCCGTTGATCGTGATCACGCGTTTGCGGTGCTCGTCGCTGATCATCCGGGTGCGGTCGGCGTAGGACAGCAAGGTCTGGTCGAACGGGCCCAGCAGCCGGGGCGGCGCGGGCGTGTCCTCGTCGGGCAGCGTCGCTTCGGGCAGGTCGTACAGCGTGCGGCCGTCGGGATCGAGATAGGTGCGCAGATCCATCCCCTCGACCACCTCGCCGAGCTTCGTGACGCCGGCCCAGGTCTGCATGTCCGCCACTGTCGCCGGGCCGAACGCGGCGAGATAGCGGCGGATCAGCCCGGCCGCCGACGGTTCGGGCGCGGCGACGCCGTCGAGCCAGTGGTCCGCGACCTGGTACGTCGGCTGCCCGGCCTTGCCCCACACGCCGCGCGGCGGGATCTGGACGAGCGGCAGGATGGCGCGGACCAGGAACATCAGCGACGCGGCCGGCGTCTCCGGATAGTGCTCGACCAGTGCTTTGCCGAGCTGGTCGCTCGAATACGGGCGCTCGCGCAGCAGCTCGCTGGTCGTCTTCGCCACCGCGTCGTGATCGAGTTTGGCCAGCGGATCCCGGTGCTGGTTGGCGGCGGTCAGGGCGCGGTCCATGACGATCTGCACCAGCGGCCGCCAGGCCAGCGCGTCGGCGGCGGGGACGAGGTGCACGGTCCCGCGCATCAGCACCATCCGCACCACGCTGCGGTCGAGCAGCAGGCTCGCGAGGTCCTCCGGCTGAAAGCCCGCCAACCGGCACCACAACGCGTAATACGGCGGGAACGGCGCTTGCGCCTGCAGCCCGGCGAGGTGCGTGACGGCGTCGAGCACCGGCAGCTTGGCGGGCTTGAGGAGCAGCTGCCGGTCGAGGGTCGCGCGGTTGAGGACACGGTGGGAAAGGTGCACAGCGGGAGCTTAACGAGCACCCCGGACAGTTTTGGCCCTCGATCGGCGCGCGAGCGGCCGGTTGACCCATAATTCCGGCCATGGCCGAGCTAGCCGCACCCGCCATCCGCGACTGGGACTACCCGCGCGGCACGGCGAGTGTGCTGCTCATGCATCGTTTCGCCGAGGAACGCGGCGTCGCGCTGCCCGGGGTCGCGGTCGAGGAACTGCGCGCGCCGGACCGGCAGCTCGACGCGCGGCAGGAGCTGGCGGTCGTGCGCGCGCTGGTGTCGACGGTCGGCTCGACCGACGACGTCGCGCTCAGCCTCGGCTGCCGGTACCGCGTGGCGACCTTTGGGATCTTCGGCTTCGCCTGCATCAGCAGCCCGACGATGCGCGACGCGATGGTGTTCGCGTTGCGCTACTTGGATTTGTCCTTCACCTTCTGCATTCCGCACGTCGAACTGGACGCTGCCGGGCTCCGCCTGGTGCTGGACGACTCCCGGGTGCCCGGCGACGTCGCCCGGTTCCTCGCGCTGCGCGACCTGTCCGCGATCTGCACCGTCATGCGAGACCTCCTCCCGGAGATCTCCCTGGAGCGGCTGGAGTTCCGCTTCCCCTCGTCGTCCTTTGTGGACGCATACCGGACGGCCTTCGGCGTCGCCCCGGTGTTCGGCGCGGCCGAGCATCGGGTCACCCTCGATCCCGAGCTGCTGAACCTTCCGTTGCCGCAAGCGAATGAGCAGACCGTCGCGTTGTGCGCCGCGCAGTGCGACGCGCTGGTCGCCCGTCGCCGCACGCGTTCGGGCATCCCGCAGCTGGTGCGCGAACGGCTGGTGCGGCTCGGCGGCGCTGATGCCGGGATGGACGAGATCGCCCGCCAGCTCACCTTCAGCACGCGGACGCTGCGCCGCCGGCTGACCGAGGCGGGCACCGGCTACCGCCAGCTGCTGGACGAGGTCCGCCAGACGCTCGCCGAGGAAATGCTCGACACCGGCGTGCTGTCCGTCGACGATGTCGCGCTGCGCCTCGGTTACGCGGAAGCCTCAAGCTTCATCTACGCCTTCAAACGCTGGACCGGCACGACGCCCGCCGCGTACGCCAGGCGGCATCGCTAGCCGTTATGGACACTCCGTTACACTATGCCGTAAGCTGCCCGCATGGCTCGACCGCGCACCTTCGATCGCGAGCAAGTGCTCACCGCCGCCACTGATCTGTTCTGGCGGCGAGGCTTTCACGCGACCAGTGCCGAAGAACTATGCCAGGCAACCGGTCTGGGCCGCAGCAGCTTGTACAACACCTTCGGCAGCAAGGGCGCGTTGTTCTCGGAATGCCTCGCCCGCTATCTCGACGCCACCGCGCAGGCCACCGCCGAAGTGATCGCGAAGAAGGGCGACGCGGTCGCGCGTATCAATGCCTACCTGACGAAGGTGATCATCGAGGAAGCCGAGCGGTCGAGCAGTGGCGCGCCGAGCGGATGCCTCGCCGTCAATTCCGTCGCCGAGTTGGCGGGCGATGCGGAGAACGCGGAGTTCCTGGCGCAAGTCGCTCGCGATACCGATGCTCGGCTGCGGTTGCTCACTGACCTGTTACGCGCAGGTCAGGCCGCTGGCGAAGTCACTTCTGAGGTGCCCGCGGAGGGTCTTGCCGCGTATGTGAACGCCAGCGTCGCCGGGCTGCGGATCTCCGCGCAGGGTGGCGCGTCACTGGCCCGGCTGGCCGACGTCGTCCAGGCGACCACTCGGGCGCTTCGTCCGTAACACCTCCTTTCCGGCTTAATGCTGGCCTGGTTTTGAACCGATCGTTACAGGAAAGGGTCTCCATGTCCTCGCCCAAAGTGCCGTCCGCGGTGTATGTGCTGGCCGCCGGCATCTTCGCCATGGTCACCAGCGAATTCGCCGTCGCCGGGCTGATGCCGCAGCTCGCCGCCGGACTCGGCGTCGACGTCGCGCGGATCGGCTACCTCATCACCGTGTTCGCCGTCGCGATGGCGGCCGGCGGCCCGGTGCTGACGCTGGCGCTGCTGCGCATCCGGCCGAAAACCGCGCTGATGGCGGTCTTCGCCGTGTTCCTGGCTGGCAATGTGCTGGCCGCGCTCGCGACGACGTACTCGGTGATGGTGGTCGCGCGCGTCGTCAGCGGCGTTGCGTCGCAGGCGTTCTTCGGCATCGCGATTTCCCTGTGCGGGCAACTGGTCGAGGAACGCGTGCGCGGGCGGGCGATCGGGGTCGCGATGAACGGCCTGATGCTCGGCACCCTGCTCGGGCTGCCGCTGGCGACCTTCGCGGGCGGGCATTTCGGCTGGCGGGCGGCGTTCTGGACAATCACCCTGCTGACCGTGCTCGCCGCGCTGCTGACCCGCTTCCAGGTGCCCGGCACCGCCGGGCAGACCCAGCACCGCGAACCCGCGGACTTTCGCGTTTTCCGCCGTCCGCGGCTGCTTCTCGCGCTCGTCTCCAGCACGCTGATCATCGGCGCGACGTTTTCCGCGTTCAGCTTCTTCACCCCGATCCTGACCGAGGTCAGCGGGTTCTCGCCGGACGCGGTCCCGTTGCTGCTGCTCGGCTACGGCGCGGCCACCGTGCTCGGCAACAGCGTCGTCGGCAGGCTCGCCGACCGGCACACCCTGTCGACGCTGGTGACCGGCACGATCCTCAACGCCGTGTTCCTCGCCGGCTTCGCCCTGTTCACCGACATACCCGCGGCCGCGCTGGCGTTCATGCTCGCGGTGGGCCTGGTCGGCGTGACGATGAACCCGGCGATGGCGGTGCGAGTGCAGCGGGCCGGGAACACCAGTCCGCTGGTCAACACGGTGCACTCGTCGTTCATCACGCTCGGGGTCATGCTCGGCTCGTCCGTCGGTGCCAGCCTGATCACGCCGTACGGCCTGCGCGCGCCGATCGTCCTCGGGGCCGCGATGGCGGCGGCCGCCGTCCTGACGATCCTGCCCGCGCTTGCCCGGGGAAAGGCTCAGCCGGTGCTTTCCGCTCCGGAAGTCTGCTGCGCCAGCACGGCCGGGTAGGTGGTTTCCAGCAGCTGCACCAGCGATTCCACCAGGAACGCGCGCAGCTCGGCCCGCTCCAGCGTGCCGCGGACCAGCCACTCCCGGGACGCGGCGCGCAGCATCCCGCCGTACGCGCGGATCATCGCCCGCAGCTGCGGATGCCCGTCCGCGGGGAGCAGGGCCGCGGCGAGCACGCGGTCGGCGGCGATCTCGTCGGCCTCGCGCAGGATCCGCTCGACCTCCGGGTCGTGCGCCGCGTCGATCACCGTGAGCCAGGCGTCCCGGTTGCGTTCCACGACGTCGATCCACCGGTCGATGCCGACCTCCAGCCGCAGCCGGGGCGGGCCGTCCGGGAGCGCGTCGACCACCGGGGCGGGCACGATGGTCATCTGCCGCACCACCTCGAGGTACAGCTCGCGTTTGCCGCCGAAATAGTGGTTGATCAGCGGACGGGCGACCCCGGCCGCCGCCGCGATGTCCGAAGTGGACACCGACGCGTAGCTGCCCGCGCCGAAGCACCGCCTGGCCGCGGCGAGGATCTCCGCCCTGCGCTGCTCGGGGTCCAGCCGCCGCCGGGGTCCGCTGCTCACCGCGCCAGCCTCGCCGCCGGGCGAGGCCGTTGTCAACTTGACGCGAACCGCGCGAAGCCGCTGTCACCGGATGCCGTTACCCAACCGGAACAACCGGCAGGTAACTCCGGGCGCCCCGGCCGCGACCCTTCACCGGGGGGCCTGGGGGAGCGGGAGCGCGCGATGGACGGCACGGACCACGAGCCGCGGCCGCCCGGCCGATGGGTCGGGGTGCGGTTGCACTACCGGCACGTCCGGATGGACGACCGGCCGTGCGCGACCGCGTGCCCGGAGGACGAGCTGACCGTGTCGTATCCCGGGATCCTGATCAGCAGCTACGACCGCGGCGAACTGGTGGCGGAGCGCTGGATCCCGCTGGGAGCCGAGCCGAGCGAGGAAGACGACGAGGCGCTGATCGAACAGCTGCGGGAGGCGTTGTGGTGGCAGCTGGGCGAGACTCAGCCGGACAGCTGAGCCTCGCCCGCCGCCGTGGGTGTCCACAAAGGACTAGCCGGTGACCGCCCGGTCCGCCGTCTCGGTCTTCTCCCGCAGGTCCACGCCCCGCGTCTCCGGAAGCGTGAACACCACCAGCGCGCTGATCACCATCAGCACCATCCCGTAGATGATGAACAGCGACGGATGCCCGTTCCCGGCGAACAGCGTCTGCAGATACGGGGCCGTACCGCCGAAGGCCGCGACCGCGATCGAGTACGGCACGCCGACGCCCACCGCGCGGATGCGGGTCGGGAAGATCTCCGCGTAGACCGCCGGGCCGACCGAGGAGAACCCGGCCATGAACAGCAGCGCGATCGACATCGCCGCGAACAGCTGCCACGGCTCGTGGCCGACCATCGCGTTCAGCGGGAAGCTCAGCAGGATCAGGCCCGCGATCGCGATGAACAGGACCGGTTTGCGGCCGATGCGGTCGGACAGCATTCCCCACAGCGGCAAGGCGACGAGGAAGACGACGTTCGCGAACACGCCCGCCCACAGCGCCCCGGTC
This sequence comes from Amycolatopsis sp. WGS_07, assembly GCF_045278895.1. Taxonomy (NCBI): domain Bacteria; kingdom Bacillati; phylum Actinomycetota; class Actinomycetes; order Pseudonocardiales; family Pseudonocardiaceae; genus Amycolatopsis; species Amycolatopsis sp. WGS_07. Next base: position 4,579,534 of record NZ_CP136053.1, read on the forward strand.
GGCGGGACGCCGCGCACGGTGATCGCGTACGACGGCGCGGCGACAGCCCACATGTAGTAGATGACCGTCGCGCCGACAGTCAGCCCGATGACCTGCGCGAGCAGCTTCGGGTTCTTCTTGATCGTCCGCCAGATCTGGCCTTTCTCCTTCGGAGCGTTGTTCTTCGCGGCCTGGAACACCTCGGTCTCGCGCATGCGCAGCCGCACGTAGAGCGAGTAGAGCCCGAAGACGCCGCCGAGGATGAAGGGGATCCGCCAGCCGAAGGAGAGCATTTGCTCGTGGCTCAGGACACCGGAAAGCACCGCGCCCAGCAGGGTGCCCATGAGCACGCCGCAGGTGCCGGAGAAGTAGATCAGGCTCGACCACAGCCCGCGCCGGGCAGGCGGGGCGACCTCGGCGATGTAGGTCTGCGCCGAGGGCAGCTCGCCGCCGTGCGCGAGGCCCTGCGCCAGCCGCGCCACCACAAGGATCACCGACGCCCACACGCCGATTTGGCCGTACGTAGGCGAAAGGCCGATGACCAGGCTACCGATGGCGGCGATCGCGACGGTCAGCGCCATCGCCAGCTGGCGGCCCTTGCGGTCGGCGATCCAGCCGAAGACCCAGCCGCCGATCGGCCGCGCGGCGAACCCGACCGCGAACACCGCCAGGGTGCTCAGCAGCGCCGAAACCGCGCTGTGGGCATTGAAGAACTGCGCGGCGAAGAACGACGCGAACGTCGCGTAGACGTTCCAGTCGAACCATTCCATCGCGTTGCCGGCACCGAGCCCGAAGAGGGTGCGGCGCCGGTCTTGGACGGCAGCAGTCATCGCAGGGCTCCTTCGGCGAAACGGTCGAGACGGCGGACGGCGAGTTCGGCGTACACGGTCGCGGCGCGGGACAGCACTGACGGATCGAAATCGGCGTACGGGCTGTGGTTGTTGGGCGCGGTGTGCGGCTCGAGGCCCGGCATCAGCGCGCCGAGGCCGAGGAACGTGCCCGGCACCGCGGCGAGCACGCGCGAGAAGTCCTCGGAACCGGCCACCGGATTAGGCAGTTCGGTGTAGTACTGCTCGCCGATCGACTCACGGACAACCTCGGCCCCGAAGGCGGTTTCGTCGACATCCGTGACGGTCACGGGATATTCGTTCTCGAACACGACCTCAGCGGTGACACCGTTCGCCCGCGCGACACCGTCGATGGTCTCGCGAATGGCGGTGTCGAGCAGCGCCGCAGTGTCGTCGGAGAAGCAGCGGACGGTCGCCTCGAACTCGGCGGTCGCGGGGATGACGTTGCGCTTCGTGCCGCCGCGAATGACGCCGACGGTGAGCACAGCCGGGTCGAAGATGTCCAGCCGACGCGTGATCATCGTCTGCAACGAGGTGATCATCGCGGCGGCAGCGGAGATCGGGTCCTTGGCGCGATGCGGCATCGACCCGTGGCCGCCTTCGCCGTGCACCGTCACCAACAGCTTGTGCGAAGCGGACATCAGCGTCCCCGGACGGCTGGCGAACTGTCCGGTCGGCAGCATCGACGAGAAGACGTGCAGCCCGTACGCGGCGTCAACGCGTCGGCCCGCAGCGTCGAGCACGCCTTCTTTCAGCATTACGCCTGCGCCGTCCCAGCCTTCCTCGCCAGGCTGGAACATCAGGACGACGTCACCGTTGAGCCGGTCGCGATGCGTGTGCAGCAGCCGAGCCGCGCCGACCAGCGACGTGGTGTGCAGGTCGTGCCCGCACGCGTGCATCGCGCCGTTGGTGGCGGCGAAGTCGAGCCCGGTCGCCTCCTGCACCGGGAGAGCGTCCATGTCCGCCCGCAACAAGACCGTGCGCGGCTGCGCCGAATCCCGGTTCGAGCCCTCGCCGCGGAGCACCGCGGTCACCGACGTCGTGCCGGTCCCGGTCGAGACCTCCAGGCCGAGCCCGTCGAGTTCGCGCAGAACCCGTTCCTGAGTGCGCGGCAGATCGAGACCGATCTCCGGCTCGCGGTGCAGGTCGCGGCGCAACTGGGCCAGGTCGTCCTGCTGGCTGCGGGCGTCTTCGTGGAGGTCCACCGGCTCGGCTCCTCTTCGTCGGGGAACGGGCGTCTTGGTCGTCGAGTGTGCGAACCAGCGGCCGATATCGAGTTAGAGTTGTCGGAATCGCCCGCAGACTGGCCAGTTGGAGAAGAAAAAGTGATCGAATCACTGGAGGAGGAAGACTTTTCGCTCATCCACGCGCTGCAACTGCGCCCGCGCGCGTCCTGGACGCAGCTGGCCAGCGCCCTCGACTCGTCCCCGGTCACGCTGGCACGTCGCTGGGAACGGCTGCGCGACGGAGGCGCGGCCTGGGTGACGGCCTATCCGCACGTGCCCGGGCTGTACCAGGTGCAGGCCGCGTACGTGGAAATCCGCTGCGCGAGCGGGCAGGTGCGGGAGCTGATCCGGGAGCTGTCCACGTGGCCTTCGGTGGCCAGCATCGAGGAGGCTTCCCGCGAGTACAGCCTGGTGCTGACAGTCTTCGGCCTCGGCCTGCGCGAACTGTCCACCCTGCTGCTGGACGCGATCCCCAGCCTGCCCGGCGTGCTCAACACGCGCTCGCACCTGGCATCGCGGCTGCACGTCGAAGGCAGCTCGTGGCGAGTGGGCGCGCTGGACCGACGCCGCGTGCAGGCGCTGTCTCAACTGCCGTCAATCGGCGGCGGGCGCGTTGCCAAGCTGCAGCCGTGGCAGGAGCCCTACGCGCCGCTGACCGTTGCGTTGGGCGAGGACGGCCGACGCAACGCCGCGGACTTGGCCCGGATCACGGGACGTCCGGTGTCGACCGTGCGCCGCCAGCTCGGACACCTCCTGGGCGCTGACGCACTGACGTTCCGCTGCGAGATCGCGCAGGGCCTCACGCCGTCGCCGATCGTCGTGAACTGGTGGTGCCAGGTACCCGTGGCGCACGTGTCGACCTGCGTGGACCGCCTGCGCGCCAACCCGACCGTGCGGCAGATGGCAAGCCTGCCCGGCCCGGCGAACCTTTTGGTGACGACGTGGATGCGGTCGATCGAGGAGTCGATGCGGATGCAGGAGCACCTGGAGCAGGACCTGGCGCCGCTGTCGGTCGTGGATTCGGCGCTGATCCTGCGCACGGTCAAGCGGATGGGGTGGCTGCTGGACGATCTGGGGCGGAGTACGGGGTTTGTGGTGACTATGCCCGCGCCGGCTCGGGAGGATCGTTGAGGGAGCCGGTGAATTCCTCGAAGTGGACGTCGGTGTCGCGGAGCTGACGGAGGAATCCGACCGCTTCGGGCAGCAGGACCCGGCCGGTGATGGTGAGCGCGGCCAGGCGGGGGAGGCGGTGACCGGAGGCCAGGAGGCGGGCGAGCTGGCTGGCGTCGAGGGTGAGCACGCGCAGGGCTGGCAGGTGAGCGAGCTGGTCGATCGCGGGGATGTTTAGGCCGTCGATGGCGAGCCGGGTGAGGTTCGGGAGGGTGGCCAGGGGGAGAGGTCGACGGGGTGGGCGAGGTCGCGGAGGGTGAGGTCCCACAGCGTCGGATGCCCGGCTAGCGCGTCGAGGTTGGTTCGTTCGGCGGCGATGGTGAGGGATTCCAGGAGCGGCAGGTTCGTCGCGGTAGGAGTCACGGTTTTCGCGCCGCGCACGCCGATATCGCGCAGTGAGCGGAGCGGTTCGAACACGGTCAGGTCGAGGTCGCCGTCGTGGCGGAGATAGCAGGCCTGAACCAGCTCCGGATGCTCGGCACTGGCAATCGCCTCGACCGGGTCCGCGCCGTCGCGGATGAGCTCGAGCGGGTCTCGGACCGGGAGACCGGCGAAGGAAGCGTGGACCTCGATCCGGGGATCGCCTTCGTGCCGGGTGAACCGGCCGGCACGCAGGGCCTTCAGCACCTCCTCGATCATCTCGGTGACCGAAGCGCCGACCAGGCGCGGTGTTTCGGAAAAGTCGCCGTACGCGAGCACCTGCCCCGACCAGCCCTCGACATCCGGGTCCAGGTCGACAGCGAGGTACTCGCCGCCGTGGTTGCCGCCGAAGGTCACCCACCAGTCGTTGCGGAACACTCGCTTGAGCCGCCCTGGCGGGTCGGCGGCGAACACCGGACCGGTGTCCTCCAAGGGGCTGTCGTAGGAGACTCCGGCGCACGAGCCAGGCAGGTCGTAGTAGTACTCCTCGATCAGCCTTTCCAGCGACTCGTGGGAGTAGTAGCTGAGCAGCCCGGTTTCGCCGGAATCCCGGCCGATCAAGCGGAAAAGCGCGCGCAGGTCTTCCGGCAGCCGAATCCCGATCTGAGCTTCGGCCGCGGCGATTTCCTCCTCGCCGGCTCCGGGCGCCCAGTCGGGGGCGTGTCCCATGATCGCGGTGTACCGCTCGGCGAACTCTTCGACGAGCGCGCCGACTTCCCGCAATACCGCCGGATCAGTCGGCGTTCCGGCCGGCTCGATGCCCGCTGGTCGCGGCATGCCGGGCAACGGATGCCCCGGGTAACGGAAGTCCGGGTCGAAGACGAACCGGGCGCGCTCGGTCAGCAGGTCGACATCGGGGCTGAACGAGAAGCGGTAACTGCCGTCCCGGCGCAGCCGCGTCTCGTACACCCCGTGCGGCAAGTCGGCCGAGAACACTTCGTAGGTGTTGACGTCCAGGTACGGGTCGTCCGGCGGCTCCTCGTCCAGCCAATGCGCGCCCCGGGTTCCCCGGCCGTGCCACGTCATCTGCAGCACCGCGCCCGACTGACGGTCGCCGACCGCGTCGCGGAGCCGCTCCGCCAGAGTCCGCCCGATCTCCCCCAGATCCATGCCGCCAGCCTAGCGAGAAAAGCCAAGCAGGAGCACAAAACCGGGTCAGGCACGCAACCCGTCGAACGCCATCTTGCACACCGCGTCCGCCAGTTCCTCCGGGGACGCCCCGCGCCGCGGCCGGTACCACTCGATCAGCGAGTTCACCGTGCCGAACAGCAACCGCGCCGCGATCGCCGGGTCGATGTCCGGCCGGACGTCCCCTTCGGCCTCGGCTTGCTTCACCAGATCCGTCACCAGATGGTCGAACTCGCGCCGCCGCGCCAGCGCCGCCCGCTCGGCCTTCGTATTGCCGCGCACCCGAAGCAGCAGCGTCACGAACGGCAGCCGATCCGCCAGCACCAGCACACTTCCGCGCACCAGATGCTCCAAACGGTCGATCGCGCGGCCGTCCAGTGCCTCGGTTGATTCCGCGACCTCGAACAGTCCGTCCAGTGCCCGGCCCACCGCCAGCCGCAGGAGTTCTTCCTTGCTCGGGACGTGGTGGTAGATCGCGGATTTCGTGATGCCGAGCTTGCGCGACAGGTCCTCCATGCTGGTCCCGTCGTAGCCGCGGTCGTTGAACAGCTTGACCGCGACCTGGAGCAGCGACTCCAGGTCGTAGCCGGGACGGCCGCGGCGGGCGGGGGTCGTCACGAGCGTTCGTCCAGCACGCGGCGCATTTTGCCGAGCGAGCGCTCCAGCGTGTCCGGGTCGACGACCTCCACCGAAACGCTCACGCCGACGCCGTCCTTCACCCCGGCGGCCACCGCGGATGCCGCCGAAGACCGGCCCTCGGCGGTGGTGTCCGCGCGGGCTTCGACGCGCACGGTCAGGTGGTCGAGGCGGCCGCGGGTCGAGCGGACCAGTTGGAAGTGCGGGCTCAGCCCCTCGGTGCGCAGCACGATTTCCTCGATCTGCGTCGGGAAAACGTTGACCCCGCGCAGGATGATGAGGTCGTCGCTGCGGCCGGTCACCTTTTCCATCCGGCGGAAGGCCGGGCGCGCGGTGCCGGGCAGCAGGCGGGTCAGGTCGCGCGTGCGGTAGCGGATGATCGGCAGCGCCTGCTTGGTCAGTGACGTGAACAGCAGTTCCCCGCGCTCGCCCTCGGGCAGCACCTGTTCGGTGAACGGGTCGATCACCTCGGGGAAGAAGTGGTCCTCCCAGATGTGCAGGCCGTCCTTGGTCTCCGCGCATTCCTGCGCGACGCCGGGGCCCATCACCTCGGACAGGCCGTAGATGTCGACCGCGTCCAGCGCGAACCGTTCCTCGATCTCGCTGCGCATCTGCTCGGTCCACGGCTCCGCGCCGAAAATGCCCACCTTCAGCGAGCTGGCGCGCGGATCCACGCCCTGGCGCTCGAACTCGTCCAGCAGCGTCAGCATGTACGACGGCGTGATCATGATGATCTCCGGCTGGAAGTCCGTGATCAGCTGGACCTGCCGGGCAGTCATCCCGCCGGACGCCGGAATCACCGTGCAGCCGAGCTTCTCCGCGCCGTAATGCGCACCGAGCCCGCCAGTGAACAAGCCGTATCCGTAGGCCACGTGCACCTTGTGCCCGGGCCGCCCGCCCGCCGCGCGGATCGAGCGCGCCATCACCGTCGCCCAGGTGTCGAGGTCGTCCTCGGTGTAGCCGACGACGGTCGGCTTCCCGGTGGTGCCGCTGGAGGCGTGCAGCCGGCGGATCTGGTCTTGCGGCACGGCGAACATGCCGAACGGGTAGCTGTCGCGCAGGTCGGCCTTGGTGGTGAAGGGGAACTTCGCCAGGTCGCCCAGTTCGCGGCAGTCGTCCGGATGCACGCCTGCCTCGGCGAACTTCTTGCGGTACAGCGGGACGTTCTCGTACGCGTGCCGCAGGGTCCACTGCAGCCGTTCCAGCTGGAGCGAGGCCAGCTCGTCGGCGCTGACGTTTTCGGCGAGGTCTGCAGTCACTGTGTTTCCCGGGTTTTCTCGATGACGCGGCTGCGGCCGCGGAATTCGGCGACGACCTCGGGCCCGTCGGGGGTCTCCCGGTGCACCGTGACGTCGTAGATGCCGTTGCGGCCGTAGCGGGTGCGCTCGGCGGCCGTCGCGACGAGGTGGTCGCCCAGTTTTCCGGCGGCGACGAACGAGATCTCCGCGCCGGCGGCGACGGTGACCGGCCCGTGTGTGTTGCAGGCGAGGGCGAAAGTGGTGTCGGCGAGCAGGAACACGTAACCGCCGTGGGCGATGTCGTGGCCGTTGACCATCGTCTCGGTGACCTTCATCGAGGCCACCGCGCGGCCGTCGGCCGCTTCGACGAGTTCGATGCCGAGCGCGCGCGACGCTTCGTCGGCGTCGAACATGGCGTGCGCGGCGTTGCGGGTCACGAGTTCGCCCTCCGGAATGGTGACTTACTGACCGAACGGCCGGTAATCCTGGCCGGAGCCCAGTAAAGGCCGCCGCCCCGGCGGTGTCAAGCAACGCGGGGGTTCCGATCAGCGCGGCGAGCGGCTATCCTGCGAATTACTGAACGTCCGGTTGGTAATTCGGCGAGAGGGTCGGCATGGTTCTGCTCCGCAGCTACGTCTCCGGGGGATGGCACACGGCGCCTGGCGAGGGCGTCCCGCTGCACGACGCGGCGACCGGGGAGGAAGTCGCCCGGATTTCGTCGGAGGGCATCGATTTCGCCGCCGCGCTCGACTACGGCCGCAGCGTCGGCGGTCCAGCGCTGCGGAAGCTGACGTTCCACCAGCGGGCCGCGCTGCTCAAGTCGCTCGCTTCGCACCTGCGCGAGCACCGCGAAGAGCTGTACGCGCTGTCGGCACGCACGGGTGCGACGCTCGGCGACTCGAAGTTCGACATCGACGGCGGCATCGGCGTTCTGTTCAGCTACGGCTCGAAGGGCAAGCGCGAGCTGCCGAACGACACGGTGTACGTGGAGGGCGCTGTCGAGCCGCTGAGCCGCGGGGGCACGTTCGTCGCGCAGCACATCGCGACCCCGCTGCAGGGCGTCGCAATCCAGATCAACGCCTTCAACTTCCCGGTGTGGGGTCCGCTGGAGAAGTTCGCGCCCGCGTTCCTCGCCGGCGTGCCGAGCCTGATCAAACCGGCCAGCCAGACCGCATACCTGACCGCGCGGCTCGTGGAGCTGATCGTCGAATCCGGCATCCTGCCCGAGGGCACGGTGCAGTTCGTGGCGGGCAGCGTCGGCGACCTGCTCGACCACGTCACCGCGCAGGACCTGGTGTCCTTCACCGGTTCCGCGTCCACCGCGCAGAAGCTGCGCGCGCACCCGGCGATCGTGCGGAACTCGGTGCGCTTCAACGCCGAGGCCGACTCGCTGAACTGCTCGATCCTCGCCCCGGACGCCCGGCCGTCCACGCCGGAGTTCGATCTCTTCGTCAAGCAGCTGACCACCGAGATGACGGTGAAGGCGGGCCAGAAGTGCACCGCGATCCGCCGCGCGTTCGTCCCGGCCGAGATGCTGGACGACGTCGCTGAAGCGGTCAGCGCCCGGCTCGCCAAGGTCACCGTCGGCAACCCGAATGCCGAGGGCGTCCGGATGGGTGCGCTGGCCAGCCTGGAGCAGCGCGAAGAGGTACGTCGTTCGCTGAAGGCACTGCTCGACGCGGGCAGCATCGTCTTCGGCGACCCGGAGCACGTCGACGTCGTGGACGGCGACGAGGCGACCGGCGCGTTCATCTCGCCGATCCTGCTGAAGGCGGACCCGGAGCGGGCCGAACCGCACGAGGTCGAGGCGTTCGGCCCGGTGTCCACGCTGATGCCGTACACGTCGGTAAAGCAGGTCATCGAGTTCGCGGCGCGCGGCGGCGGCAGCCTGGCCGGGTCGGTCGTGACCGGCGATCCGGTGTTCGCCCGCGAGATCGTGCTGGGCGTCGCGCCGTACCACGGCCGGCTGCTCGTGCTCGACAGCGAAGACGCGAAGGAATCCACCGGGCACGGTTCGCCGATGCCGCAGCTGGTGCACGGCGGACCCGGTCGCGCGGGCGGCGGCGAGGAAATGGGCGGTATCCGCGGCGTGCTGCACCACATGCAGCGCACGGCCGTCCAGGGCAGCCCGAAGGTGCTCGGCGCCGTCACTGGCCGATGGGTCGAGGGCGGTCCGCGCGTCGAGGGCGAGCATCCGTTCCGGAAGTCGCTGGCGGAGCTGAGCATTGGCGACACCGTCGTGGCCGGTCCGCGCACGGTCACGCGCGCCGACATCGACCACTTCGCCGAGTTCACCGGGGACACCTTCTACGCGCACACCGACGAGGCGGCCGCGGCGGCAAACCCGCTGTTCGGCGGCATCGTGGCGCACGGCTACCTCGTCGTGTCGTTCGCCGCGGGCCTGTTCGTGTCGCCCGAGCCGGGGCCGGTGCTGGCCAACTACGGCCTGGAGAACCTGCGCTTCCTCACGCCGGTGAAGGTGGACGACGCGCTGACGGTCACCTTGACGGCCAAGCAGATCACGCCGCGGATCGACCAGGAGTACGGCGAAGTCCGCTGGGACGCCGACGTCACCAACCAGGACGGCGACTCGGTCGCGAAGTACGACGTGCTCACTCTCGTCTCGAAGGAGCAGCCGTGACCGCTGTAGCCGAACCTGAATTGGAAGCCCTGTTCGAGCACACCATCGAACGGGACCAGCGCATCGAACCGCGCGACTGGATCCCCGAGGGCTACCGCAAGACGATGATCCGCCAGATCGCGCAGCACGCGCATTCGGAGATCATCGGCATGCAGCCCGAAGGCAACTGGATCACGCGCGCGCCTTCGTTGCGGCGCAAGGCGATCCTGCTCGCGAAGGTGCAGGACGAGGCCGGGCACGGGCTGTACCTGTACTCGGCGGCGGCGACGCTCGGCGCGGACCGCGCGGACCTCACCGACAAGCTCATCACCGGCAGGCAGAAGTACTCGTCGATCTTCAACTACCCGACGCTGACCTTCGCCGACGTCGGCGTGATCGGCTGGCTGGTAGACGGTGCGGCGATCTGCAACCAGGTGCCCCTGTGCCGGTCGTCGTACGGGCCCTACGCGCGGGCGATGATCCGGATCTGCAAGGAGGAGTCCTTCCATCAGCGGCAGGGCTACGAACTGCTGATGACCATGATGAAGGGCACCCAGCAGCAGCGGGACATGGTGCAGGAGGCGGTGAACCGCTGGTGGTGGCCGTCGCTGATGATGTTCGGCCCGCCGGACGCGGATTCGCCCAACACCGCGCAGTCGATGGCGTGGAAGATCAAGCGGCACACTAACGACGAGCTGCGGCAGCGCTTTGTCGACATGTCCGTGCCGCAGGCCGAGGCGCTCGGCGTGACCTTCCCGGACCCGGAGCTGAAGTGGAACGCCGACCGCGAGCACTACGACTTCGGCGCGGTCGACTGGGACGAGTTCAAGAACGTGCTCAAGGGCAACGGTCCGTGCAACGCGGACCGGATCGCGCATCGGCGGCGCGCGCACGATGAAGGTGCCTGGGTTCGGGAGGCCGCTGCGGCGCACGCGGCCAAGAAAGAGGTTTCGGCATGAAGCACGACTGGCCGCTGTATGAGGTGTTCGTCCGCGGGAAGCGGGGCCTGAACCACGTGCACGTGGGCTCGCTGCACGCGGCGGACGACGAGATGGCGCTGCACCACGCGCGCGATCTCTACACGCGCCGCAACGAAGGCGTGTCGATCTGGGTCGTTCGCGCCTCGGACATCACCGCGTCGTCGCCGGACGAGAAGGACCCGTTCTTCGCGCCCAGCGGGGACAAGGTGTACCGGCACCCGACGTTCTACGACATTCCCGACAACGTTCCCCACATGTGAGGTCTGGGATGTCATTCGACAACGTCTACGAAGCCATCACCGAGGACAACGACGCGCGCTGGGCATTCGGCACCGGCTTCGCCGACCCGCTGTCCGGTGTGGACACTTCGGTTCCGTCCGGAGTGGACGGTGCGCAGCTGGCCGCCTACTGTCTGATGCTGGGCGACGACGCGCTGATCTTCTCGCACCGGCTGCAGGAGTGGGTCAGCAACGCTCCCGAGCTGGAGGACGAGGTCGCGATCGCGAACATCGCCCTCGACCTGCTCGGTCAGGCGCGGTTGCTGCTGGCCCGCTCGGGCAAGGCGGACGGGACTGACCGGTCCGAGGACACGTTCGCGTTCCTGCGCGCGGAGAACGAGTTCCGGAACGTGCGGCTGGCCGAGCTGGGCGGTGGCCACTTTGGACACCTGATCGCGCAGCTGTTCGTGTTCTCGACCTGGCGGCTCGCGTTGTTCCAACGGCTGGAGTCCAGTGTGGACCCGGTGCTGGCGGCGATCGCGGCCAAGGGTGTGAAGGAATTGGCCTATCACCGGGACTATGCCGCGCAGTGGCTGGTCCGGCTTGGCGACGGGACGCCGTTGTCGCACGAGCGGATGGCCGAGGGGCTCGCCGCGGTGTGGCCGTATGTCGAGGAGCTGTTCGCGACGCATCCGGCTGAGCTGGTGGACGCTGCTTCGTTGCGGCCGGAGTTTGACGCCATTGTGGATCAGGCATTGGCCGCTGGGACGTTGGAGCGGCCGGAAATCGGGGCTATTGCCGGGGTTTCCGGGCGGACTGGCCGCGATGGAGTCCACACGGAACAGATGGGCTTCCTGTTGGCTGAGCTGCAGAGTGTGGCTCGTGCTATGCCTGGAGCGTCGTGGTGACCGCGGTCGCGGTGGCTTCTACGGTCACGGATCCCGAGCTGCCGATGCTGACGCTCGCGGATCTGGGCGTGCTGCGTGAAGTGTCCGAAGAGGACGGTCGGGTGACGGTGTCGATCACGCCGACGTACACCGGGTGTCCGGCGATGGACACCATGCGGGACGACCTTGAGCATGCCTTGCGGGATGCGGGTTATACCGAGATCGAGATCCGCACGGTGCTGGAACCGGCTTGGACGTCGGATTGGATCAGCGAGGACGGGCGGCGGAAGCTGGCTGAGGCCGGGATCGCGCCGCCGGGGTCCGCGCCGCGGCGGTCCGGGCCGATTCCGCTGACGCTCGGGCCTTCGGTGCGGCGGGTGGCTTGTCCGCATTGCGGGTCGTTGGACACCGAGGAGCAGTCCCGGTTCAGTGCGACCGCTTGCAAGGCGTTGCGGCGTTGCCGGTCTTGCTGGGAGCCGTTCGAACACGTCAAGGAGATTTGAGTGACTGCCACCGTTTCCCGTCGCACGGGGTTCCATTCGTTGCGGGTGGCCGAGGTTGAGCGGCTTTGCGACGACGCTGTGGCCGTGACGTTCGACGTGCCTGCCGGGTTGGAGTCGACGTATGCGTTCGCGCCTGGGCAGTCGCTGACTTTGCGCCGGGTGGTGGACGGGCGGGACGAGCGGCGGTCGTACTCCATTTGCGCTCCGGTGGGGGAGCGGCCTCGGGTCGGGGTTCGGCTGGTGCCTGATGGGGTGTTCTCGTCGTGGCTGGTCAATGAGGTGCGTCCGGGGGATACCGTTGAGGTTTCTGCGCCTACTGGGTCGTTTACTCCGGACTTGGCGGCTGGTGGACATCATGTGTTGATTGCTGCTGGGTCGGGGATTACGCCGGTGTTGTCTATTGCGGCTTCTTTGCTGGCTACTCCGGACGCTACGGTTACTGTGCTTTATGGGAATCGGCGTACGGATACGGTGATGTTCGCTGATGAGCTGGCTGATTTGAAGGATCGGTATCCGGCTCGGCTGGAGCTGGTGCATGTGCTGTCCCGGGAGCCTCGTGAGGCTGAGTTGTTTACCGGGCGGTTGGATTCGGACAAGTTGAAGGCGTTGTTCGGGTCTATTGTGCCGGTTGAGGATGTTGATCATTTTTGGTTGTGTGGGCCGTTTGGGATGGTGACCTCGGCGCAGGAGCTGCTTGGTTCGCTGGGGGTTCCTGGGGAGCGGGTTCATTCGGAGCTGTTTTATGTGGATGATGTGCCGCCGGAGCCGGTTAAGCATGTCGATCCTGCGGTTTCCGGTGCTTCGTCTGAGGTGACGTTGGTGCTGGATGGGCGGTCTACGACGATGAATCTGCCTCGGGAGTCGTCGGTGCTGGACGGGGCGCAGAGGTTTCGGCCGGATTTGCCGTTTGCCTGCAAGGGCGGGGTTTGCGGGACTTGCCGGGCGAGGGTTACTGAGGGTTCTGTTGACATGCGGCGGAATTTTGCGTTGGAGAAGGGGGAGGTTGAGGCTGGGTTTGTGTTGACTTGCCAGTCTCATCCGGTTTCGGAGCGGGTTACGGTGGATTTTGACGCTTGAGTGGGGGCTCGTCGCCTGGCGGCGACATTGCGCCCGGGTGGTGGCGTGGGGCACCCCGAAGCTTGATTGTGCTGACGGTCTGGGGGTGCTTGTCAAGGCGGGAAAGATGCCTTGACAAGCACCCCCAGACCGCAGGGAGGCTTCGTATCGGGGTGCGGGGGAGGGGCTGGGTGCACCGATGGTTGGGTGCATCGGTTGCGGGGTCGTGAGGTTCCCTCACGGACCGTTAGCGGCGGCGTCGTTTGCGGCGAGGGGGCGGGAAGTCGTCTGGGTCTGGGGTTTCGGTGGTGGTGGGTTCGCCTAGGCCCAGCATTTCCGCGGCTAGTTCCTGCGATGAGGCGAAGCGGCCGGTGGGTTTGTCCTTTGCCCGCCGTAGTGCTGAGGGGCGTAGGCGGTTGTAGCCGCGTACGGCGATGGGGCGTCTCGTGCGTAGGTCGAACTCCGGCAGGGATTCCAGTTGTCCGGCAAGTTCTCGGTCGACCAGCACCGTTCCCGGCCTGGCTGCGGATGTTAGCCGGGCGGCGAGGTTGACTACCGAGCCGTAGACGTCGCCGAAGCGGGACAGGACGCGGCCTGAGGCCATTCCGGCTCGGACTGCGGGTAAGCCGCCGTCTTCGCCGGTGCGTTCGGCTAGCGTCAGGGCGATTTCCGCGCCGTCGGCGGGGGAGTCGGTGACGAAGAGGACCTCGTCGCCGATCATTTTCACGACCCGGCCGTGGTGTTCTGCGATGACTTCCGTGGCCAGTGATTCGAAGCCGTCCAGGACCTCGGTTAGTTCGTCTTCGTCGGCTTCCCTCGTGAAACGGGTGTAGCCGACCATGTCCACGAAGCCGACGACCAGTGCGCGCGTCTCCAGGTCCTCATCGGGGCTGGCGAAGGCGCGGCCGGCGAAGGCGGCCAGGTGGCGGCGCCAGACGTAGCTCTGTACTTGCTCCAGTTCGGGGAGCAGGCGCTCCACCAGGCGGGTCACCTGACGGTCGCTGCGGGCCAGTTCCGGGTTTTCCGTGATCAGCTGCCACAGCATGTGCACCTGCCACTCGGCCAGCCGGGACAGATGCTGGCCGAGGGCACGGGTCACCGCGACTTCCATGCCGGGCGCGACCAAGCCGGAACTCACCAGGCCGTCGGCGATGCGCATTGCCTCGACGTCCGCGTCGGTGAACACCATCTCGTCGTCTTCGACGGTGGCGAAACCCAGCGCCCGCCACAGCCGGCGCGAGCGTTCCTCGGGTACGCCGGCCCGTTTCGCTACCTCGAGCCGGGTGTAGCGGCGGGGCCCGCCGAGCAGGGCGCGTTCTAGCCGTTGCTGCAGGTCCCGGGAAGAATCGGTCACGGACTCAGGTGGTGTGCACGATCAGCACGTCGACGCCCGACTTCCGGGCCACCTCGGCGGGCACCGAGCCCAGGATCCGCCCGGCCAGGGTGTTGAGGCCGCGGTTGCCGACCACGAGCAGGTCGGCCGAGCGGTCCTTCACGACCTTCCGCAGGATGTCGACCGGCTGGCCTTCGAGCGCGACCGTCTCGACGTTCGTGGCGCCGACCTTCGCCGCGCGGTCCCGTGCGGACTGCAGCGTGTCCTCCGCGGGCGCGGACCCGACCACCTGGTAGGCCTCGTCGCCCAGCTCGTCCTGCGCGCGTTCCACGTCTTGGCGGCTGGCCGGGTGGTACGCGCAGACGACGACCAGGGTCGCCCCCGCGTCGGCGGCCACCCCGGCGGCCTTGTCCACCGCGGCGAAGGACGAGTCCGACCCGTCCGTGCCCACCACCACAGTCCGATAGACAGCCATCCAGAACCTCCCGGCGATCGGTCAGCGGGGCGGCGCGGCCCCTTCGCGGGGGAAGGTTACTCGCCAGTCGGTTTTCCCGCCGGGCGCGGTTGCGGCTGCGGCTTGGGCACGTCGGAGGTCCGCAGCCGGACGGTCTGCTCGACGTCGCCGCCCGCCGCGGGCTTTCCGCTGTTCGCCGGGGCCTTCTTGCTGCCCTGACCAGCGGAAGCCGGAGTGCTGGCCGCTGCCGCGGCACCGCCGGGCTTACCCGGTTGGGTGCCGTTGCCGGTCGAGCCGGGTCCGTCGACCGAGGCCTTGATGTCCTCGGGGACGGCTCCGTCGGTCTCGCCGAGCACGTGCTGCGCCTCGGCCAGCACCGTGCGCGCCGACCGGACCTGCTCGGCCAGGCTTGCCCGGACCGTGCGCAGCGCCTCGACCCGCTCGTTGGCCTGGGTGATCCGGCGGTTCGACTCGTCGGTGGCGGTGCGGACGCGGCGGCGGGCCTCGTCGGCGGCTTCCGCGAGCCGCGCGTTGGCCTCGGTGATCGAGTCCTGGCGGCGCTTGTTCGCGTCGGCGACCGATTCGCGCTGGCGGCGGTCGATGTCGGCCTTCGCCGCGGTCTCCTCTTCGAGCACCTTCGCCCGGATCGCGGCCGCGTCCTCGGCGGCCTCCCGGACCCGGCGCTCGGCTTCGGCCTTGCTGGCCGCCTCCTGCTCGGCCAGCACGCGCATCGCCTCGGCGCGGCGGGTGGCCATGGCGATCTCGAAGTCTTCCTCGACCTGCGTGCGGCGGGCCTCGGACTCCGCGTCGAGCTTCTTGCGCTCGGCCTCGGCCTCGTCGGTGATCCGCTTGGCCTCGGCGCGCGCGTCCTCGAGCACCTTGCGGTGCTCGGCCTCCATCTCCTTGCGGCGCAGGTCAAGCTCGGTGAGCAGCTGCTCGTACCGGGCGCGCATGGCGCTGGCGTCGGTCTCCGCCTTGGCCCGGATGTGGCCTGCTTCGGCCTCGGCGCGGGCGCGGGTGTCGGCGGCCTCGTCCTGCGCCAGCCGCAGCATCCGCTGGAGGCGTTCGGACAGCCCCTCGACACTCGTCGGCGGCTGCGCGAGCCGGTCGACCTGACCGCGGAGATCGGCGATCTCGCCGCGCGCGACTTCCAGCTGCCGGGCCAGGTCGCCGGCTTGGGCGATGGCGGCGTCGCGGTCGGCGGTGAGCATCTTCAGGTCGCCGTCGAGCCGTTCGAGGTGCTCGTCGACCTGC
Organism: Amycolatopsis sp. WGS_07; assembly: GCF_045278895.1. Classification (NCBI taxonomy): domain Bacteria; kingdom Bacillati; phylum Actinomycetota; class Actinomycetes; order Pseudonocardiales; family Pseudonocardiaceae; genus Amycolatopsis; species Amycolatopsis sp. WGS_07. The sequence goes on from NZ_CP136053.1 coordinate 4,595,484, forward strand.
GCCCGGCTGTACCCCCGCTTCGCTACGTCGAAGCCGGCTCCCAGCGGCACGAGTTCGCGTTCATCGCCAAGACTCATGACACCACCGTAGTCGCTCCGCGGTCACGGACGGGTGAGCACCCACGGCGTCCGGCCGCCCAAGCGCTGAGCGGCCGGACCGATCGGGCAGGTGGTCTGCCCTCACGCGCCGCGGAAGGCGTTGATGCCGTCGAGGTGCTTCGCGCGCAGCTCCTCGTCGCGCACGCCGAGGCCTTCTTCCGGAGCGAGGGCGAGCACGCCGACCTTGCCCTGGTGGGCGTTGCGGTGCACGTCAAGGGCGGCCTGGCCGGTCTCCTCGAGCGAGTACGTCTTCGACAGCGTCGGGTGGATGAGGCCCTTCGCGATCAGCCGGTTGGCCTCCCACGATTCGCGGTAGTTCGCGAAGTGCGAGCCGATGATCCGCTTCAGGTTCATCCACAGGTACCGGTTGTCGTACTGGTGCATGTAGCCCGAGGTGGACGCGCAGGTGACGATGGTGCCGCCCTTGCGCGCGGCGTAGACGGACGCGCCGAAGGTCTCCCGGCCCGGGTGCTCGAACACGATGTCCGGGTCCTCGCCGCCGGTCAGCTCGCGGATCTTCGCGCCGAACCGCTGCCATTCCTTCGGGTCCTGCTCGGTCTCGCTCTTCCAGAACTTGTAGCCCTCCGCGGTGCGGTCGATGATCAGCTCCGCGCCGAGCTTCCGGCAGATCTCCGCCTTCTCGGGGCTGGACACGACGCACACCGGGATCGCGCCGCCGTTGAGCGCGTACTGCGTCGCGTACGAGCCGAGGCCGCCCGACGCGCCCCAGATCAGCACGACGTCGCCCTGTTTCATGTCCGCGCCGTTGCGCGACACCAGCTGCCGGTACGCGGTCGAGTTCACCAGCCCGGGGGCGGCGGACTCCTCCCAGGTCAGGTGGGCCGGCTTCGGCATCAGCTGGTTCGCCTTGACCAGCGCGATCTCGGCGAGCCCGCCGAAGTTCGTCTCGAAGCCCCAGATCCGCTGCTCGGTGTCGAGCATCGTGTCGTTGTGCCCGTCCGGGCCTTCCAGCTCGACGTTCAGGCAGTGCGCGACGACCTCGTCGCCCGGCTTCCAGTTGTGCACGCCCGCTCCGGTGCGCAGCACGACGCCGGACAGGTCCGAGCCGACCACGTGGTACGGCAGGTCGTGCCGCTTGGCCAGCGGCGAGAGCTTCCCGTACTTGCGGAGGAACTTGAACGTCGGGATCGGCTCGAAGATCGACGTCCACACGGTGTTGTAGTTGATCGCGCTGGCCATCACCGCGACCAGCGCCTCGCCGGGGCCCAGCTCCGGCGTCGGGACGTCGTCGAGGTGCAGCGAACGGCGCGGGTCCTTGTCGCGGCTTTCGAGGCCTTCGAACATGTCGACCTCGTCGGCGTGCACGGTGACGCCCCGGTAGCTCTCGGGCACGGGCAGCTCGGCGATCGCGTCGAGGCGGCCGTCGAGGATCGCCTGCTGGATCTCGTCGAGGTGCGTCATCGGGAACCTCCAGGGGTCGGTCGCGGCGCGCGACTAGACGAAATTACTCGTCGGTAACCGGGGGCCTCACTGTACGAGACAAGGACCTTGTCCACGAGTCGAAGTGTGACCAACGAATCTTGACCGGCTGGCCAACCAAGGAGCATAGTCGGCTATGGGAAATCTCCCTGAACGGCTCTTTTCCGGCGGAGGTGAGCACGAATGAGTGAAGTCTCGACGCGCGCCTGGACGCGGCCCTACGACTGGGCCGAGGTCGTCATCGGTGTTGTCGCCGCTCTTTCACCCCTTTGGCTGAGCACGAACACCACGATGGTGTGGACGATGGTGGTCCTCGGCGCGCTGATCGCGCTCGACGGCCTGGTGTCGCTCGCGGCGCCGAGCATGGTTTACGGCGAGGGCGTGCAGATCGTCCTCGGCGCGTTGCTGTTCATCGCGCCGTGGGTGATGGGGTATACGGAATTCAACGGGGCGTCGTGGACGTCCTGGGTCGCCGGGGCGCTGACGATCATCGCCGGCGCGGCCGCGATGCCGGAGGCCAACGCCGCCCACCGGATGGCGGGCCAGCACTGATCGGGGCAGCGCAGCCCTGACGAGGAAGGTGACATGACCGAAGACTCGGCGAAAGAACGGATCCTGTGCGCGGCGGAGGAGCTGTTCGCCGAGTCCGGCTTCGAGGCGACCCCGACGTCCCGCATCGCGGAGCGCGCCGGGGTCCCGAAGGGCCTGGTCCACTACTACTTCCGCCGCAAGTCCGACCTGCTGGCCGCCTTGGTCGCCCGTTTGCCGGACGAACGCATCGAACCCGCCGCGGTCGTCGTTCCCGGCGACCTGGCGGGTTCCCTGCGCAGGCTGGTCGTCGAACTCGACCGCCGGTTCACCGGTTCGCTCGGGCTCTCGCACCTGCTGTGGCGCGAGGCCGACACCCACCACGTGGTCCGCGACGCGCTGTCCGAACGGTTCCAGCAGCTGGTCCGGCTGATGCGGTCGGTGATCGTGGCCGCGACCGGCGGACGGCTCGCCGGAGCCGACATCGACAACGCGTCCGGGCTGCTGGCCCGCGCGATCACCCACCGGCACGCGACGGCCCGGCACACCGGCGACGACCGCCCGGCGGAGTTCGACGGGGAGCTGACGTTCGTGGCGAACGCGCTGTCGGCTCGCGCGGCCAAGGGGACGCCGCCCGCTTCGGCGGTGTGAGTCTCAGTGCGCGTTGGCGGCGGGCTCGACCAGCTCCACCAGCACCCCGCCCGCGTCCTTCGGGTGCACGAAGTTGACCCGGCTGTTCGAGGTCCCGCGCTTGGCCGCGTCGTACAGCAGCCGCAGGCCCTGCGCGCGCAGCGCCGCCGCGGCAGCGTCCACATCGGACACTCGCAGCGCGAGCTGCTGCAGGCCCGGCCCGTTGCGGCCGATGAACTTCGCGATCGTCGAATCGTCGCGGGACGGGGCGAGCAGCTGGATCATCGTCTCGGTGCCCGCGGTACCCGGGGCGCGCAGCATCGCCTCGCGCACGCCCTGCTCGTCGTTCACCTCCTCGTGCGCGACCTCCAGGCCGAAGTGGTCGCGGTGGAAGGCGATGGCCGCGTCGAGGTCGGGCACGGCGATGCCGACGTGGTCGATCGCGGTCACGAACGGCTTGAGCACGGATGCGCTGGGCTCGGTGTCCATACCGGGGAGGATAAGCCCGGAAGCGGCGCGCGGAACCCCGCGTGCGCCCCCTCACACTGGCTCCATCAAGACGCGCCGCGAACCCCGCGCAGGCCGTATCGTGGGAACACTGCCAGTGCACCGATGCTTTGGAGGACGTCGTGTCCGGTTCCGTGATCCTGGGCGCTGCCCGTACCCCGATCGGGCGGCTGCTCGGCTCGTTGAAGGACTTCTCGGGAGCCCAGCTGGGCGGGATCGCGATCAAGGCCGCGCTCGAACGCGCCGGCGTCTCCCCGGACCAGGTCCAGTACACGATCATGGGCCAGGTGCTCACCGCCGGCGCGGGCCAGATCCCGGCTCGCCAGGCCGCGGTCGCCGCGGGCATCCCGATGGACGTTCCGGCGCTGACCATCAACAAGGTCTGCCTTTCCGGCCTCGACGCGATCGCGCTCGCCGACCAGTTGATCCGCGCGGGCGAGTTCGACCTCGTCGTCGCGGGCGGCCAGGAGTCGATGACGCAGGCGCCGCACCTGCTGCCGAAGTCCCGTTCGGGCTTCAAGTACGGCGACACCACGCTGGTCGACCACATGGCCTACGACGGCCTGTTCTGCGCGTTCGACCAGGTCGCGATGGGTGTGTCGACGGAGAAGCACAACGCCCGCTACAGCATCACCCGCGAGCAGCAGGACGCGTTCTCCGCGCGTTCGCACCAGCGGGCCGCGGCCGCGATCGAGGCCGGGTTCTTCCGCGAGGAGATCGCGCCGGTGTCGATCCCGCAGCGCAAGGGCGACCCGGTCGTCTTCTCCACCGACGAGGGCGTGCGCGCGGACACCACCGGCGAGAGCCTCGCGAAGCTGCGTCCGGCGTTCTCCTCGGACGGCACCATCACCGCCGGTTCGGCGTCGCAGATTTCCGACGGTGCGGCCGCGGTGATCGTGGCCAGCCCGGAGAAGGCGGCCGAACTGGGCATCACGCCGCTGGCCGAGATCGGCGCGCACGGCGTCGTCGCCGGTCCGGACGCGAGCCTGCACGAGCAGCCGTCGAACGCGATCCGCGCCGCGCTGAAGAAGGCGAAGCTGGACGTGGGCGACCTGGACCTGGTGGAGATCAACGAGGCGTTCGCCGCGGTCGGCCTGGTGTCGAGCGAGAAGCTCGGGCTGGACGAGTCGAAGGTGAACGTCAACGGCGGCGCGATCGCGCTGGGCCACCCGATCGGCGCGTCCGGTGCGCGGCTGGCCGTGCACCTGGTGCACGAGCTGCGCCGTCGCGGCGGCGGGCTCGGCGCGGCCGCGCTGTGCGGTGGCGGCGGCCAGGGCGACGCGCTGCTGATCCGCGTTCCGTCAGCGTAAGTTGGCCGGCCCGGACCTCGACGAGCTGGTCGGCCGCGCGCGGGAAGGACAACCGCGCGCGGTCGCCCGGCTCATTTCTCTGGTCGAGGATTCCTCGCCGCGAGTGGCGGACATCGCCCGTGCTTTGACGCCTTACACCGGCCGCGCCCGCGTCGTCGGGCTCACTGGCCCGCCCGGGGTCGGCAAGTCGACGTCGACGTCCGCGCTGCTCACCGCCTTGCGCGGCGAGGGTTTGCGGGTCGGGGTGCTGGCGATCGACCCGTCGTCGCCGTTCTCCGGCGGCGCGCTGCTCGGCGACCGGATCCGGATGACCGAGCACGCCACCGATCCCGGAGTCTTCATCCGCTCGATGGCGACCCGGGGCCATCTCGGCGGCCTGTCGTGGGCGACCCCGCAGGCGGTGCGGGTGCTGGACGCCGCCGGGTTCGACGTCGTGCTGATCGAGACTGTCGGGGTTGGACAGTCCGAAGTGGACGTTGTGAAACTGGCTGACACCACCGTGGTGCTGCTGGCTCCCGGCATGGGCGACGGCATCCAGGCGGCGAAAGCGGGCGTGCTGGAGATCGCGGACGTGTTCGTGGTCAACAAAGCCGACCGCGACGGAGCCGACGCCACGGTGCACGACCTGAAGCAGATGATCACCCTGGCCCGCCGCGAATTGCGCGGGCCGAGCTGGCGGCAGCCGATCGTCCGCACGGTGGCGGCGAAGGGCGAAGGCGTCGACGAGGTGGTGTCGGCCTTGCGCACGCACCACGAATGGCTTGTCGCGCATGGGGAATTGGACCGCCGCCGCGCCGCTCGCGCCCGGGAGGAGGTCGCCGCGATCGCGGTGCGGAGGCTGCATGCGGAGCTGGCGGACCTCCGCCACGGCGACCGGCTGGGCGAGCTGGCGGAGCGGGTGGTGGCCCGGGAGCTGGACCCGTTCGCGGCGGCGGACCGGTTGATCGCGGAGCTGAAGGGCTAACGCTGCGCGGCTTCGTACAGCGGCTTGGTCACCTTGCCGCTGAACTGCGGTCCGACGAGGTACCGCGTGCAGCCCGGGGTGTCGCGGTCGCACGGTTTTCCGTTGGCGGCTAAGAATCCGGCGTGGGTGTTGTCGCCGACGACGGTGCCCAGTCCGGTCGTCGGGTTGAAGTCGCGTAGTCGCGGGCCGCCGCTGGAGCCGCCGCCCATGACGCATGCTGTACCCCATTGGTCGGGGGAGTCGGGGTCGGTCGCGGTGCCGGTCCAATGCCGTGCGGTGCCGGTGCAATACGCCAGCCGAGCCCCGGTGTACTCCGGCAGCCCCTCGCGCGCCGGGTCGGACGCCGCCCGCGGGTAGCCGAACTGCGTCACCTTCACGCCGCCCGGCCGGTCGAAGCCGATCTGCTGCGCACCGCCGACCGCGTCCTGCACCAGCTGTCCGGATTCGTTCGGGCCGAGGACCGCGAAGGCCTGGTCGAAGGTGTCGAATTTCTGTGCGTTCTGCTGGTCGTTCGCGAGCCAGGTGCGGTCGACGACGCCTGCCCGGGCGGCGAACTTCCCGTACGGCGCTTGGCCGTCGTGATAGCCGGGCACGAACATGAGGTGCGCGTTCCAGGCGTTGTGCTCGCCGATGAGGTCGGTGTTGTTGACGCAATGTCCGGCCGTGACGATCGTGCTGCGGTTCTTGCTGCGGACGACGGTCGCCGTGCAGCTCGCGTCCTCGCCGTGGTCGGTGTAGAACAGCCGGCCGATTGTCTTCGGGAGCGGGTCCGGCCACGGCGCACCGTCCGGGCCGCTCTTCGGCGGATTATCCGACGACGGCTGGGTCAGCGCGGCCAGGCGCTGCGGAGTCCAGTACGCGAACACTGCCTGCTGTTCGGCGGCGGAGGTCGCCAGCGGCTGCAGCACGGGACCGGCGGTGGCGGCGAGAAGCCCGGCGACCAGTCCGGCGATGAGGGGAGTGATCATGAAACCGCACGGTAGGACGCGGGTGTCAGGAACCGGTCAGGATGCGACTTTAGCCGGAAGCGCGGGCAGTTTTCCGTCCCTATACTGCGATCCTCCGTGCACTGGGAGGGAACCGGAATGAAGAAGCTGCTCGTGTCCGTGCTGACTGCGTTGTCGCTGGTCGCGGTAGCCGCACCGGCTTCGGCGACGGAAGCGAAGCCGCCGAAGGTCACGTCGGGGCCGTGCCAGTACACGGAAACTCCGGACGATCCCGCGGTGCGCCCGGTATCGCTCCCGCGCGACCCGCGGCACACGCCGGATCGCGGCAGCGTCGACGTCGCGGTGTTTTCCAACCAGGGCCTGCTTCCGCTGAAGCTCAACCGCGCGCAGGCTCCGTGCACGGTGCAGAGCTTCCTGCACTTGGCGGCCAACGGTTTCTACAACCAGACGACCTGCCACCGCCTCACCGCGTACCCGACGCTGAAGGTCCTGCAGTGCGGCGACCCGTCAGGCACCGGCGAAGGCGGCCCGGGCTACAAGTTCCGCGACGAACTCCCGACCACGCTCCCGCCCGCCCCGTCCGACCCGACCGGCAAGCGCCGGACGTACGCGCGCGGCCTGCTGGCCATGGCGAACGCCGGACCGGCGACGAACGGCTCGCAGTTCTTCGTGGTGTACGGCGATTCCAGCCTGCTGCCGAACTACACGGTGTTCGGCACGGTCGGCTCGGCCGGGCTGCGCACCCTGGACCGCGTGGCGGCGGGCGGCATCCAGCCGGACGCGGACACGCCGCCGGGGAAGACGCCGGTGGACGGGAAACCGGTGCGCAAGACGGATCTCGGACTGGTCCTGCCGCTCTGCCTGTTCTGCGGCCGCTGAGGCCGTGGCCGGGTAGAACGGACCCGGCCAGGTGCTGCACTTCTCCGAAGACCCGGGGATCACGCGTTTCGCGGCGACCGCGCGGCAGCCTTATGTCCGGGCGGTCGACGCCGATCGCTGCCTGCGTCGCCACCGAAACCTCTGGCCGTTCTGGGACGCGGTGACCGCCAGCACGGCGGGATTCAGCGGAATCCGGCTCCGCAACGCCCGGCCCCGCGCCTGACTGGCCCAGATCAACAGGCCCGGATTGGACCACCCGGCTAGGCCAATCCGGATTAGCGTGGAGGCATGACGAAGCGAATCGCCCTCGCCACGGGCGAGTTGTACCAAGCGATGTCCCACCTGCAGGGCGAGGTGAAGAAGGCCAGCGCGAACGCGGGGCTCGACGTGAAGCTCATCGAGCTGGTGAAGATCCGTGCGTCGCAGCTCAACGGGTGTGCGTACTGCCTCGACATGCACGCGGCGAAAGCCGTCGAAGCCGGGGAATCGCCTCGGCGGCTCTACGTGCTCGAGGGGTGGCGTGAGACGGAGCTGTTCACCGAGCAGGAACGCGCCGCGCTTGCCTACACCGAGGCGATGACCCTGATCTCGGACCACAAGGACGTTCCCGAAGACGTCTATGCCGAGGCCGTCCGCGTGTTCACCGAGGACCAGTATCGCGCGCTGGCCTGGTGCGTCGTCGCCATCAACACCTGGAACCGGCTCATGGTCACCAGTCACGCCGAGCTGCCGGAGCGGGCCGCGTGAGCGCCGGGCAGCTGCGGGCGCTGCACGTGCCCGGGAAGCCGCTGATCCTGCCGAACGCTTGGGACGCGGATACCGCGAAGGCGGTGGAAGCGGCAGGATTCCCGGTGGTGGCAACGAGTTCCGCGGCGGTCGCGGCGGCGCTGGGGCAGGCGGACCACGAAGGCGCGTCCGCGGACGAGATGCTCGCGGCGGCCAAGCGGATCGTGGACGCGGTCTCGGTGCCGGTGACCGTCGACGCCGAGGCCGGGTATGGCTTGGCTCCGGCGGATCTCGCGGCCAGGCTGGGCGAAATCGGGGCGGTCGGGTGCAACATCGAGGACACCGACCACGGCAAGGGCGCGTTGCGGCCGGCGGCCGAGCAGGCGGAGCGGATCGCCGAACTGCACCGGGCGGCCGGCGACGGGCTGGTGATCAACGCGCGGGTGGATTCGTTCCTCGGGGTGCCGGACGAACAAGCGGTGCTCGACGACGCCGTCGCCCGCGGGCGCGCGTACCTCGAAGCCGGGGCCGACTGCGTGTACCCGATTCTCGTGCGTTCGCCGGAAGTGCTGGCCGAATTCGTCCGTCAGGTGGGCGGTCCGGTCAACGCTTCGGCGCTGCCCGGCGGTCCGGGGCTGGCCGGGTTCGCCGAACTGGGGGTAGCCCGGATTTCCCTGGGGGCCGGGCTGTGGCGGTATCTGCGCGGCGTGCTGGAGGGCACGCTCGGCGAGATCGCGCGGGGGAAGCTGCCGTATTGAAAAAACCGCTGGGTGCCGCGACAGAAGCGGCACCCAGCGGTTTCAGTGCGTAAAACTCAGTGCTGCACAGCCTTTTCCGCACCGGCGCCGGTGAGCGCCCGTACTTCCATTTCGGCGAACTTCGCTTTGTCGTGTTCCTTCGACAGGATCGTGCCGAGCCAGCCGAGAACGAACGCGATCGGAATGGACACCAGACCCGGGTTGTCGAGCGGGAACCAGTGGAAGTCGACGCCCTGCAGCATCGACGCGCTCTTCCCGGTCTTCGGGTCGACCGGCTTCCCGGAAACCGCGGGCGAGAACACGATGAGCACGATCGTCACGATCAGCCCGCCGTAAATGCTCCACAGTGCGCCCTGGGTGTTGAACCGCTTCCAGAACAGCGAGTAGAGAATCGTCGGCAGGTTCGCCGAAGCCGCGACCGCGAAGGCCAGCGCCACCAGGAACGCGACGTTCTGCCCGTTCGCCAGGATGCCGCCGAGAATCGCGACCACACCGATCACCACGGCGGTGATCCGCGCGACGCGGACCTCCGAACCGGTGCCGATCTTGCCCTTCTTCAGCACGTTCGCGTACACGTCGTGGGCGAACGAGGCGGACGCGGTGATCGTCAGCCCCGCGACCACGGCGAGGATCGTGGCGAACGCGATCGCCGAGATCAGCCCCAGCAGCACCGGGCCGCCGAGGTTCAGCGCGAGCAGCGGGGCCGCGGAGTTCACGCCGCCGGGGGCCTTCTTGATCGCGTCCGGGCCGACCAGCGCGCCCGCGCCGTAGCCGAGCACCAGGGTGAACAGGTAGAACACGCCGATCAGCACGATCGCCCACACCACCGAACGGCGCGCCTCGCGCGCGGTCGGCACGGTGTAGAAGCGCATCAGCACGTGCGGCAGGCCCGCGGTGCCCAGCACCAGCGCGATGCCGAGGGAGAAGAAGTCCAGCTTCGTCGTGCCGTCCTTGCCGTACTGCTTGCCCGGCCCGAGCAGCGCCTCGCCCGCCTTGCCCGCCTTGTCGACCGCGCCCTGCAGCAGCGAGGAGAAGTTGAAGCCGTACTTGCCGAGCACCCACAGGGTCATCGCCAGCGCGCCGATGATCAGCAGCGCCGCCTTGATGATCTGCACCCAGGTGGTGCCCTTCATGCCGCCGATGAGGACGTAGGCGATCATGATCACGCCGACCACCGCGATCACCAGCGACTGCGCGGCCTTGCCCTCGATGCCCAGCAGCAGCGCGACCAGGCCGCCCGCGCCCGCCATCTGCGCCAGCAGGTAGAAGAACGACACCACGAGCGTCGAAATCGCCGCCGCGGCGCGCACCGGGCGCTGCTTCATCCGGAACGCCAGCACGTCGCCCATGGTGAACTTGCCGGTGTTGCGCAGCAGTTCCGCCACCAGCAGCAGCGCGACCAGCCACGCCACCAGGAAGCCGATCGAGTACAGGAACCCGTCGTAGCCGTACACCGCGATGGCGCCGGCGATGCCGAGGAACGACGCGGCCGACAGGTAGTCGCCGGAGATCGCGATGCCGTTCTGCGGGCCGGTGAACGCGCGGCCGGCGGCGTAGTAGTCGGAGGCGGTCTTGGTGTTGCGGCTCGCGCGGAACACGATCACCAGGGTGATGACCACGAACAGCGCGAAGATCGAGATGTTGAGCGTGGGATTGCTGCCCTCGACGCTCTCGGCGAGAGTCTTCACGCCCCCTCCTTCTCCGGGTTTTCGATGTCGTCCTTGATCCGCTCGGCCAGCGGGTCCAGCTTCTTGTTGGCGTAGCGCACGTACAGCCACGTGATGAGGAACGTGGAGACGAACTGCAGCAGCCCGAACAGCAGGCCGACGGTGAAGTTGCCGGCGATCTTCGTGCTCATGAAGCCGTGCGCGTAGTCGGCGAGCAGGACGTAGAGCAGGTACCAGGCGAGGAACAGTCCGGCCATCGGGAACACGAACCGGCGCAACCGGCCGCGGAGTTCGCGGAACTCGGCGCTGTCGTGCGCCTGCTCCCAGATCGTGTCCGGCGGCGCGCCTGACGGGTCGCCTGCGCTCATGGGATCTCCCTTGTGCGACGCTGCGGATGTGGTGCGCGACACAGTAGGGAGGACGCCGGGGAGAGGGAACCGTCAGCGGCTCAAACGCCTCGCCGCACGACGAACGGTTGACGAACGGTCACCCGGCGTGGACGAAGGGCGCTCGTCGAGATGCAGCCGTAACATGGCGGCTCCCGCCCAGGACGGTGGGCGCCCGCGCAGTGACACCGTGATCATCACGCCGAACGCGAGCGGTACCGACCAGGGTGCCGGTTGCGAGACCAAGATCGCCACCCAACCTTGCACCGGCGGCCCTGCCAGCGCAAACAGGATTGACCCGGATGAGGCAGCCAGCCCGGTGAGCACGCCGGCGATCGCGCCCGCCGCGGTGAGCCGCTGCCACCAGATGCCGAGCACGAGCAGCGGGCAGAACGTGGACGCGGCGACGGTGAACCCCCAGGTCACCAGCACTCCCGCGTCGAGCCGAGCGGACGGCAGCGCGAGCAGCACCATCGCGATCGCGGCGAACACGACCGTCACGCGCAGCCGGCGCAGGCCGCCGGGCATCAGGTCGTAGGCGATCGCGCCGGACATCACCAGCAGCAACCCCAATGACGTCGCCAGAAACGCCGCGAACGCGCCTGCGGTGAGCAGTGCGGTGAACAGCTGCCCGGCCCAGCTGTGGTCGACCTGCGAGGGCAGCGCGACGACCACGGTGTCGGTGTTGCCGGAGAGATACAGCTGTGGCACCAGCACCCGGCCGAGCACGCCGTAGATGCCGGGGAAGAGGTAGAAGACTCCGAGCAATGCCACGGTGATCGCGGCGGTGCGGCGCGCGGCGCGGCCGTCCGGGCTGGTGTGGAAGCGCATCAGGACGTGCGGCAGACCCATCGTGCCGAGCACGGTCGCGATGAGGACCGCCCACGTGCCGAGCAGCGGGTGTCCTTTGTCGATCTCCAGCAGCGGACGCTGCCACTCCGGTCCGCCGAGCGCGACCTCTCCGCTGACGCCGGGAACCTGCGTGCCGGCGGCGAAGACGAGCTGTTCTCCCTTGTGCACCACCAGTTGTCCGGGCGGGACGGTGCCGCGGTTCTCGATCGCGGTGGGTTCGCGGAAGGTGAGGGTGACGTCGTGGTCGAACTGCACCGGGGTGGCGTGGGAGAACCGGGTGAACTCGACCGGCGTGAGGCTCGCGTCGCGGGTGTCGGTGCTGATGTGGAGGACCAGCCACAGCGCGGGGACGAGGAACAGCACGAGTTTCAGGAAGAACTGGAACGCCTGGACGTACGTCGCGGCGCGCATGCCGCCGAGCGCGAGCGTGACGCTGACCGCGGTGCCCGCGATGACCACGCCGACCCAGTACGGAGTCCCGCCGACCGCGGTGAGCACGAGCCCGGCGGTACGGAACTGGGGGACGACGTAGATGGTCCCGATCACCAGCACGACCACCGCGGCGATACGGCGCAAGGCGGGGGAGGCGAGGCGCGCTTCGGCGAAGTCGGGGACGGTGAGCGCGCCGGATCTCCGCATTGGAGCGGCGACAAGGACCAGCATCGCGACGTACCCCGCGGTGAAGCCGACCGGATACCAGAGCGCGCCGACGCCGTCCTTCACCATCAGCCCGGCGACGCCGAGGAACGACGCCGCGGACAGGTACTCGCCGGAGACCGCGGCGGAGTTGACGAAGGGGGAGATTCGCCGGGAGGCCACGAGGAAATCGGAGGTGGTGCGCATGGCGGCGACCCCGCGCACGCCGATGAGCAGCGTGACGAGCACGACCGGGGCTACCGCCAGCGCGATGTCCATCTATCCGCCCGCCCCCGCTGCTGCGGATGTCCGGCTCACCGATCGTCCTCGATCTTCTCCGCGCGGCGCAGCTGCCACCACGAAAGCCCGGCCAGCACCGGGTACGGCAGGACCGCGATCAGCAGCCAGGACAGCGGAATCCCCCACAGCCGCACGTCGTCCAGCGACGGGGCGAGCGCGAGCAGCACCGGCAAACCCAGCACCAGCACGAACATCGCGACCAGCGCGGGGATGCCGCGGCGGCGCTGGATCCGGTACAGCACGGCCGCGCGTTCCGCTTCCGGCGCGCGCAGGCGCGGCATCCGCCACCGGCCGCGTTCGAGCCGCCGCGACCGGGCGAGCCTCGTCTGCGGACTGGTGACGGCGACGCGTTTGGTGCGGCTCACCGGACGCCCCGCGCAACCCTCGTGAGCGGCAATCCCGGTTCTAACCGGGATAAACACTCACGACCCGCCCCGGCCACGCGCGTCACCGGGCACTCCCGAGCTGTCCCCGCTGCGCCGCCTCCAGCAACCGGTCCCGGAGGTCCCGCGCGTGCCTTCGGCTGACCGGTACGTCGCCGGCCTCGGTGTGCGCCAGCAGCCCGCCCGTCGTGTCGCTCCGCAGTTCCAGCACTGCGCTCACCGCGAGCAGGAATCCGCGGTGCACGCGGGTGAATCCGGTCCCTTCCCAATACTCCTCGAGCCGCGAGATCGGCATCCGCACCGGATGCACGCCGCTGCGCGTGTGCAGCCGGACGTAGTCGCCGTTGGCCTCGGCGAACAGCACGTCGTCGCGCCGGACGTACCGGGTGCGGCCGCCGGAATCCACCGGCAGCGCGGCCATCGCGTCCGGCGAGGACCGGCGGCGGCTGCTCGGCACGAGGCGGGTCACCTTCGCCAGCGCGGCGGAAAGCCGTTCCGTGCGCACGGGTTTGAGCAGGTAGTCCACCGCTCCGATGCCGTACGCCGCTACCGCGTGCCCGTCGTGTGCGGTGACGAACACGATCACCGGCGGTTCGGACAGTTTCGCCAGCAGCGACGCGAGTTCGAGCCCGTCCAAGCCCGGCATGGAAATGTCGAGGAAGACCGCGTCGAAATGGTCTGCCTGCAACAGTTTCAGCGCCTTCAGCGCGTCGCTCGCGCCGACGACCTCGCCGACCTCCGGTGCGTCGCTCAGCATCCGGCACAGTTCGCCCAGCGCCGGCGCGAGATCGTCGACCGCCAGCACCCGCAGCCCGCTCACGGCAGCACCCCCGGCTGGAACCGCGGCACCCGCAGGACGACCCGGGTGCCCTCGCCGACCGCCGTTTCCACTGTCAGCCCGTACCAGGCCCCGTACACCGTGCGCAATCGTCTGTCCACATTGGCCATTCCGAGCCCGGTCCCGTCGCCGCTGCCCGCGAGGATGGCGGCGGCGCGCTCGGGCTCCATGCCGACTCCGTCGTCCTCAACGCTGATCACGCAGTCGTTCCCTTCCGCCTGTCCGTGCACCTGGACCAGCCCGGCCCCCGACCTCGGCTCGATGCCGTGCCGGATCGCGTTTTCCACGAGGGGTTCGAGTACCAGGTACGGCACCGCCACCGCAAGCACTTCCGGCGCGACCCGCACCTGCACCTTGAGTCTTTCGCCCAGCACCGCCCGCTGCAGCGCGAGATATGTTTCCACCGCGCGGAACTCCTCGGCGACGACGGTGTACTCGCCGTGCCGGGAGAGGCTGTAGCGGGTGTAGTCGGCGAAATCGAGCATCAGATCGCGTGCGCGGTCCGGTTCCGAGCGCACGAACGACGCGATGACGGTGAGCGCGTTGTACACGAAATGCGGCGACATCTCCGCCCGCAGCGCCCGAAGCTCGGCTTGCGCGGCCTGGTCCGCCGAGGCTTCGAGCCGGCCCCGTTCCAACGCCTGCACCACCAGGTCCGCCGCCTGCCGGGGCACCCCGCCGGGCACCTCGCCGACCAGCAGCAACGCGCCCGCCAGTTCGTCATGAACGTGCAGCGGAACCGCCGTCACGCCGCCCGCCGCGACGGGTTCTTCCTGGTGCAGGACGTCGTCGAGAACCTGGGACACCGAGGAGTCGGCCCCCGGCCGCCCGGACCACATCAGGGTGCCGGACAGGTCCGACAACCCCAGCCCGGCCACGTCGAACAGCCGCCGCAACCCGTGCGCGGCGCGCCGGGCGCGGACTCCGGACAGGCCGTCCTTGAGGTCGTCGGCGACCTTCCGCGCCGCGCCGAGCACGCGGACGGCGTCCGGGCGGGAGCGCCACGGCAGCCGGGCACTCTCGGTCATCGACGTGCCTCCCCTCAAGGTACCTGGGGGAGTTGATACTAGCCCGGAAGTGACCGAAGGGGACTTTCCGCACGGAAAGTCCCCTTCGGCCGCACCAGTGGCTAGCAGCTCTGCTTGTAGAAGTACTTCGAGTTCGCGTCCAGGTCGTCCTTGGTGATCGAGTGCAGCTGCGCGGTCAGGTCCCGTTCGGTCGGCTTGCCCTCGAGCGCGGCCACCGCCTGGTCGACGCCCTTCGTGCCGATCTGCGCCGGGTCCTGCGCGATGAGCGCCTGGTACTCGCCCTTCTTCAGACCGTCCACTTCGGACGGGCTGGCGTCGAAGCCGACCAGGTTGACCTTGCCGATCTTGCCCGCGTTGCGCAGGCCGGTCGCCGCGCCCTCGCCGGTGTTGAGGTTGGTGGCGAAGATGCCGATGAGGTCCGGAGTCGAGGCCAGCGCCGCAGTCACCTTCGACGCGGCCTGCTCCGGTTCGTTCTGGGTGAACTGGATGCCCGTCGACTTGAGGTTCGGGTGGTTCTTCAGCTCGTCCTCGAAGCCCTTCGCGCGGGCCGCGGTGGTGGACGTGCCCGCGATGGTGTCGAGGATCAGCACCGAGCCCGGCTTGTCGCCGACCAGCTTCGCCATGGTCTGCGCGGCCAGCTTGCCGCCCTCGGTGTTGTCCGAGGAAACCGACGACACCGCGACGCTCTTGTCCTTGAGCGAAGTGTCGACCTCGACGATCTTCGCACCGCGGTTCTTCACCTGCTGGATCGGCGCGAGCATCGCCTGGTCGTCCGTCGGGGCGACAAGCAGCGCGGCGGGCGGGTTGGAGCCCAGCGCGTTCACGATCGACGTCTGCATCGCCGCGTCGAACTTCTGCGGTGCCTGGGTGGTCAGCTCGTAGCCGAGCTTCTTCGCTTCTTCCTGTGCGCCGCATTGCATCGAGATGTAGAACGGCTCCGCCTGCACGCCCGGCACCAGCGCGAGCTTCTTGCTGTTCGCGGAGTTGCCGCCGGGCTTGTCGCTGGACCCGCTCTGCCCCACCTGCCCGGAGCCGCACGCGGCCACCAGCATCGCCGCGGACGCGAGCGTCCCCGCGGCGAGGACGGTCTTGCTGAACTTCATCGTAAGCACCTCTTTGTACTCGGGGACCGATTCAGCGGGAGTTGCGCTTGCGACGGTGGCGCTGGTCGAACCACACCGCCGCGATCAGGACCGCACCGACCGCGATGTACTGCCAGTAGTCCTGCACGTGCGTGATGTTGAAGCCCTTCCGCAGCACCGCCGGGATGAACACCCCGATCACGGTGCCGAGCATCGAGCCGATGCCGCCGAAGAGGCTCGTGCCGCCCATCACCGTCGCGGAGATGGAGTTGAGATTGTCGTTGGTGTGCGCCGAGATCGTGGTCGACGCGTAGTACGCCAGCGACATGAAACCCGCGATCCCGGCGAGGAAACCGGTCAGCAGGTACACCTTCAGCAGGTGCGCGGTCACGCCGATGCCCGACCGCCGCGCCGCCTCCGCGTTCGAGCCGACGGCGAACGTGTAGCGGCCGAACCGCGTGGTGTGCAGCAGCCACGCGCCGATCAGCGTGATCACCACGGCCACCAGCACGAGGTTCGGGATCCCGCCGAACGACGTGCCGTAACCGAGGGTCTTGTTCAGCTCGGTGGGCACGCTGCGCACGTCCGAACCGTTGTTGAGCAGGTACGACGCGCCGAGTGCCGCGCCCATCGTGCCGAGCGTGACGATCAGCGGCGGGATGCCCGCCACCGCGATGAGGAATCCGTTGATCAGACCCCAGATCGTGCCCGCGAGCACCGCCGCGACCAGCCCGGCGGTGATAATGCCCCAGCCCGCGTGCGAGGCGTCGCCGCCGCTGAGCGCTTCCATGGTCTTGCCCGCGACCATCCCGGCGAAGATCAGCACCGATCCGACGGACAGGTCGATGCCGGAGGTGATGATCACGAACGTCATGCCGACCGAAAGCACCAGCAGCACGGACGTTTCGATCAGCAGCGTCTGGAAGGTGAACAGGCTCGCGAACTGGCCGGGCGCGAGGGCGGTGAACACCGCGATCAGCGCGATCAGCACCAGCGCGATCCAGAACGTGTTGGCCCCGACGAGCCGTTTCCCCAGCGGCGGCTTGACGAACTCGCCGTCCACAGTGGTCTGAATGTCCTTGACCGGTGCGCTCATGCCGCCTCCTCCTGCACCAGCGCCCCGGTCATCGCGGCGACCAGATCCTCGAGCTTGGTGTCCGCACCGGCGAACCGGGCGACGCGCCTGCCCTGCAACAGCACCTCGATCCGGTCCGAGACCGACAGCACCTCGGGCATGTTGTGGCTGATCAGCACCACCGCGATGCCCTTGTCCCTGACCTTCCTGATCACGTCCAGCACGCGTTCGCGCTGCCGGACGCCGAGCGCCGCGGTCGGCTCGTCCATGAACACGACCTTCGACGCCCAGGCCACCGACCGGGCCACCGCGACGCTTTGCCGCTGCCCGCCGGACAACGAGCCGATCGGCACCTCGGTGCTCTGCAGCGTGACGCCGAGCCGTTCGAACTCGGCCACCGCCTGACGGCGCATCTCCGCCTTGTCGAGCATCCCGAGCTTGCCGAGGAGGCCTTTGCGCGGGATTTCCCGGCCCAGGAACAGATTCGCCGCCGGATCCAGCTCCGGCGCGACAGCGAGATCCTGGTACACCGTCTCGATGCCGGCCCGGCGCGCGGCCACCGGCGAGTCAAGATGGATCTCGCTGCCGTCGAGCAGGATCCGGCCCGAGGTCGGCTGCTCGGCCCCGGACAGGCACTTCACGAGCGTGGACTTGCCCGCGCCGTTGTCGCCGATCAACGCGGTGACCTCGCCCGCGCGCGCCTGGAAAGACGCGCCGCGCAAGGCTTCCACCGAACCGTAGTGCTTGGTCAGGTCCACCGCGTCGAGCAGGATTTCGCTCATGCGGACCGGCTCCTTTCCGGGGCTGGCGGACGGCACCGGATCACGGTGAGCGAGCCGGACAGCTCCGTCTGGCCCGCCGAGAACGGCACCGCGTAGGTGTCGCCCTTGGCCACCGGGAACTCGCCGCCGTGCTCGGTGCGCAGGGTGCCCTCGCCGGCGAGCGCGACGAGCACGCTGAACGACGGGTCGAGGGCGAACGTGGTGCCGGACAGCTGGATGCGGTCGGCGCGGAAGAACTCCGCCGAGTCCGGCGCGAGCAAGTCCACTGTGGTCGCTTCGTCGCCGGAGGTGTGCTTCACGATGGTCTTGAGCCGGTCGTCGTCCCAGCCCGAGGTGTCGAGCGTTTCGATCGCGGTCTCGAAACCGATCCCGAGGTGGCCCTTTTCCGGCGAGGCAAGGAAATCACGCCATTCCAGGGTCAGAGAGAAGTCCGTCGGCTGCTGCAGTTCGACCACGAACACGCCCTCGCCGATCGCGTGCGGCAGCCCGGCCGGGATGTAGACGGTGTCGCCCGCCTGGACCGGGATGCTGTTGAGCGCGCTCAGCATGCTCGGCGCGTCCTGCTCGCGGGTCCATTCGGCGACGGTGTCCTTGCTCAGCGTCTCCCGGAAACCCGGATACACGCGCGGGTCGTCGCCGTAGGTGCCGACCACGATCCACGCCTCGGTCTTGCCGAAATGCGAGTCGAAGTGCTTGCGGGCGAAGGAATCCGACGGGTGGAAGTGCACCGGCAGCCGTTGCCCGGCGTCGAGCAGCTTCACCAGCAGGCCGGTCGAGTCGCCGAGCTTGGCGACGTGCGCCGCGCCCAGCCACGCGTCCGGATCGCCGCTGACCGCGTCGCGCAGCCAGATCCCGCTGGGCAGCCTGGTGAGACCGTTGGTCTCCTGGCCGAACATGGTGGTGACGGAACCGACCCAGTCCTCCGGCCCGAACTTCGAGTCGGTGCCGCTGGCCCCGCGCAGGGCGGCGATCGCGTCGCCGCCCCGGTAGAACTGCGGGGGCTGGTTGGCCGGGAGTGCGACCGGCTCGAGGTGCTTGGTCACAGGGCGGCCTCACCGGAACCGCGGGCGACGAGGTGCACGGGCAGAACTACCTTTCTCGGGGCGGATTGATCGCCTTGGATGCGGGCGAACAGCAGCTCGGCCGCTGCGTGCCCAAGGGCGCTGACGTCGTGGGCGATCACGGTGACCGGCGGGTCGAGCAGGTCCGCCAGTTCGAAATCGTCGAAGCTCACCAGCGCGGGCCTGCGCTCGGCGTGCGCGAGCGCGCGCAGCAGGTGCACCGCGACCCGGTTGTTGCCCGCGATCACCGCGGTGGCCGGGTTCGGTCCGGCGGCCAGCTTGCGCACCGCGTGGCCGACGGTCTCCGGGGTCGGCGTCTGCATCGCCACGAGGCTCTCGTCGTAGGAGATCCCGTTGCGCACACAGCCTTCCCGGAACCCGCGGAGCCGTTCGGCGGCGGTGAAGATGTCCGGGCTGTCGCCGAGGAACGCGATCCGCCGGTGGCCGTGCCGCACGAGATGGCCGACCGCCTCGATGGTGCCGCCGAGGTTGTCCACGAGCACGGTGTCGGCCACGATGTCGCCGGCCGGGCGGTCGAGGAACACCACCGGCGTGCCCGCGCGCATTTCCGGCACGAGATAACCGTGCTGCAGCCCGGCGGGCACGATCAGCAGCCCGTCCACGCGCCGCGCGCAGAATTCCAGGGACAGCTCGCGTTCGCGGTCGGAGTTCTCGCCGGACGACCCGGTCAGCACGTGTCTGCCGAAGGACGTCGCGATCCGTTCCACCGCGCGGTTCAGCTCGGAGTAGAAGGGGTTGCCGACGTCCTCGACGACCAGGCCGATGGTGCCGGTGGTCGAGCCGCGGCGCAGGTTGCGGGCGCCGAGGTTCCGGCGGAACCCCAGCTGTTCGATCGCGGCCACCACGCGTTCGGCGGTGTCCGGATGCACCGCGGGCTCGTCGTTGACGACCCGCGACACCGTTTTGATGCTGACGCCGGCCAGCCGGGCCACATCGCTCATCGTGGCCCGCCTGCTGGCGGGGCGGGGAAGCCCGTCCGCGTCCCGGCCCGAGTGAGACAACGTTGTCATAATGCGGGGGATTGGACACCATCGCGCTCCGGGTTGTCAATGGCGGGCGGCCGGTGCTGCCCGTCTCGACGAATCCGCTGGTGCGGATGGTGGACATCGTTGTCCCGAATCGGACAGGCTCTCACCGCGGTCTTGACGATCCGGTGAGCCATTGCCCAAGGTGACCGGCATCGACGGTGCGCGACAAGGTTGTCATCGATGCCTCGAGGGCCGGTGGCGGGTTCGCGCCGGACAACTGGAGAGGCGATGGCGATGGCGCGAGCGCGCTGGAGAGCCGGACTGATCTTCCTGACCTCGGCGGTCGTGGCGACAGGGGCGTCCCTGGCCCCCGCCGCCCCCGCACTGGCTGATTCCGCGAAATCCGCTGACCTGGCGAAGTGGGTGAACCCGTTCGTCGGCACCCGGCCCGGCGGCGCGGACCACGGGACCGGCGGCGGCGCGGGCAACACCTTCCCCGGCGCGGTGGCGCCGTTCGGGATGGTGCAGTGGAGCCCGGACACGAAGAAATCCCAGCCGGGCGGCTATTTCTACGACGACAACACGATCACCGGGTTCAGCCTCACGCACCTTTCCGGCGCGGGCTGCACCACGTATCAGGACCTGCCGTTCATGCCGTACGTCGGCGAGGTCAGCACGTCGCCCGCGACCGATCCGGGCCGCTACACCTCGACCTTCGACCACAAGAACGAGCACGCGACCGCCGGCGCTTACGACGTCGCCCTCGACAACGGCGCGAAGGTCGAGCTGACCGCGACGCAGCGCACCGGTTCCGGACGGTTCACCTACCCGGCGGGCGCGGCGTCCACGCTGCTGGTCAACACCTCCGGCTCGGTCAACGGCACCGACGACGCGTCGATCAGCATCGGCAAGGACACCATCAGCGGCTGGGCGACCAGCGGCCGGTTCTGCGGCGCGAAGAACTCCTATCGGGTCTACTTCTCGGCGAAGTTCGACACCCCGTTCGCGTCCGTCGGGACGTGGAAGAACGGCGCGGTGACGCCCGGCAAGACCTCGGAAACCGGCGGTGCGAAGGCGAAGGTCGCGCAGCCCAACGGGATCGGCTCCTCGCTGGCGCGTCCGGCGGCGGCGAAACCGCAGGACACGACGGTAAGCGGCCCGGGAAGCGGCGGCTACGTCACGTTCCCGAACCTCAACGGCGCGCAGGTCAACGTCCAGGTAGGACTGTCCTTTGTGTCCGTCGACGGGGCGAAGGCGAACCTGAAGGCGGAGAACAACGGCAAGAAGTCGTTCGAGACCGTGGCCGCGTCCGCGCGCAAGGCGTGGAACGACCAGCTGGGCAAGATCCAGGTCAGCGGCGGCAGCGACGCCGACACCGCGACGTTCTACACCTCGCTGTACCACTCGCTGGTCCAGCCGAACGTCTTCTCCGATGTGGACGGTCGCTACCCCGGTTTCGATGGCCGGATTCACGAGGCCGAACGCGGGCACGCGATGTACACCAACATCTCCGGCTGGGACATCTACCGGTCCGAGGTCCCGCTGCTGGCCACGATCGCGCCGAAGGAGACATCGGACCTCGTGCGCTCGATGATGGCGTTCGCCGAACAAGGCGGTTCGTGGGACCGCTGGACGGTGGCGAACGACTACACCGGCGTGATGAACGGGGATCCGTACCACATCATCGTTTCCAGCGCCTACGCGTTCGGTGCGCGTGACTTCGACGCGCAGAAAGCGTTGCTGCTCATGATCAAGGGCGCGACGCAGCCGACACAGGGCTACACCGAACGCCCGGGTCTGCAGGACTACCAACGCCTCGGCTACGTTCCGGGCGCGGCGGCGGACACGCTGGAGTACACGAGCGCGGACTTCGCCATCGCCCAGTTCGCGAAGCGGCTCGGCGACGGGGCCACGTACACCACGTTCATGAAGCGCGCGCAGAACTGGCAGAACCTCTACAACCCGGGCAGCGGACACCTCCAGCCGCGCAACGCGGACGGCTCGTTCTCCGGGAACTACGACCCGGCCAGCTCGCAGGGCTGGGTCGAGGGCAACGGCGCGCAGTACGACTGGATGGTCCCGTACGACCTCGCCGGTCTCGTGACCGCGTTCGGCGGCACCAGCGCCACTCAGTCGCGTTTGGACACTTTCTTCACGAAGCTGAACGCCGGAACCCATGAGCCGTATGCGTTCCTGGGCAACGAGCCGAACTCGAACGCGCCCTACGTGTACTCGTTCGCGGGTGCCCCGGCGAAGACGCAGAACATCGTGCGCCGGGCGATGGACGAGCTGTACAACCCGCGTCCGGAAGGCCTGATCGGCAACGACGACCTCGGCCAGATGTCGTCCTGGTACGTCTGGTCGGCGCTCGGGGTGTACCCGGAGATCCCGGGCCGCGCCGAAACCGTCCTGACCACGCCGCGGTTCCCGCACGCCGAGCTGACCACCGGCGCTGGCAAGAAGATCACCGTCAACGCTCCCGGCACTGGCGAATACACCAGCGGCCTGAAGGTGAACGGTTCCGCGGCCAGCAAGGCGTGGCTGTCGGAAGGCCTGATCTCGCAGGGCGGCAAGCTGGACTTCACCCGGTCGACGACCGCGACCTCGTGGGGTGCTGCGGCAGTCGACGCGCCGCCGTCGTTCCGTGAGCAGGAGAAGCCGAGCCTGTCCTTTGTGGACCCGGCACGCGCGGTGGTGCCCGCTGGCACGACCTCGACCGCCTCGGTGGGCGTGCAGGATCTGTCCGGCAGCGCCAAGACCTGGACCTACTCCGCGGGCAGCGCCGACGGCATCACACTGACGCCCGCCACCGGTTCCGTCCAGGTCCCAGCGGCCGGAAAGGGCCACGCTGACGTGACGGTGAGCGTTCCGGCGGGCACCTCCGACGGTCCGCGCCGGATCCCGGTCACCTTCTCCTCGCCGGGCCTCGCGGACGTGCAGGCGGTGCTGACCGTCCTGGTGGCGAAGCCGAACAGCTGGCTGGCCACAGTGGACAACACCGGTCTCTCGCCGGACGCGAACTCCGCGGCCGGGAACTTCGACGGCGGCGGCTGGAGCTATTCCGCGGACGCGCTGGCCAAGGCCGGTGCCAAGCCGGGCAGCACGGTGTCGAGCGACGGGCTGAACTTCACCTGGCCGTCGTACCCGGTCGGCGACCCGGACAACGTCGTCGCGGCCGGGCAGACGATCAACCTGTCCGGTTCGGGACGGCTTGCGCTGCTCGGTTCCGCCAGCAACGGCAACGCGCAGGGCACGCTCACCGTCACCTACACCGACGGCAGCAAGTCGACCGCCACCGTCGGATTCTCCGACTGGACGCTCGGCGGCGGCGGAGCGCAGCCGGCGTTCGGCAACCGGATCGTCCTGTCCACGCCGTACCGCAACTCCGCGGGCGGCGACCCGCAGCAGATCCGCACGATGGTGTTCGCCACCGCGCCGATCACGCTGGACGCGGGCAAAACCGTCGCGAGCGTGACCTTGCCGAAGGGCGTCAGCGGCGGCTCCATGCACGTGTTCGCCATCGCTGCGGGCTGACCTTCCGTGAAGGGAACCCTGAGGGACTCTGATTCCCTCAGGGTTCCCCTCACGGACTTTTCCTAGAGGAGTCCTATGAGGAGCAGGGTTTTGGCGGGCGCGCTGTCGCTCGCTGTGGTCGCTGCGGCGCTCACGCCGGTGGCGGCGCAGGCGCGTCCGGCCGATCCGCTGGACGCGGTGAACACGTTCATCGGCACGCAGGACGAGGGCAACACGTTCCCCGGCGCGTCCGCGCCGTTCGGCATGGTCCAGTCCAGCCCGATCACCACGCACTACGCGGGCTATCTCTACACCGACACCGCGATCCGCGGCTTCGGCCATTTCTTCCTGTCCGGCGCGGGCTGCTGGGAACAGGGCGGCCTCGTGTCGATGCTGCCCACCACCGGCGAGATCGGCCCAGGCGCGGCGTTCGACACCAGCAAGCCCGCGACCTTCGACCAAGCCAAGTACGCCGCGCCGTATACCCACGAAGGCGAAGTCGGCAAACCCGGCTACTACAAGGTGCATTTGACCGGCTACGGCGGCATCGACGTCGAAACCACGGCCAGCACCCGCAGCGGCGTCGAACGGTACTCCTTCGACAAATCAGGCCCAGCCAACGTTTTCGTGAACGTCGGACAGGCGAACGCGAAAGAACCGGTGAGCGCCAGCAGCGTCCGGATCGTCGACGACCACACCATCGCGGGCACCGTCGAATCGCAAGCCTTCTGCGGCGGCAAACCGTACACCACTTACTTCACCACGAAATTCGACCAGCCTTTCTCGTCCTACGGCACGTGGTCGCCGGACGGTGGCACGCCCGGCAGCCGCTCGGCGCAAGGCGGCGCGGGCCTGCGCGGCGCGTGGCTGACCTTCCCGAAGGGCGGCCAAGTCACTGCCACCACGTCGATTTCCCAAGTGGACGCTCGTGGCGCGGACACGAACCTCGCCGCCTCCCGCGTCCGCCCGTTCGACGCCGTCAAGAACGACGTGCAGCGAGAATGGCGACGCGAACTGTCCAGCGTGGACATCACCGGCGGCACCCCGGACGACCGCACGGTCTTCTACACCTCCCTCTACCACGCCTTCCTGCAGCCGCTGACCGCGAACGACGCCGACGGCCGCTACTACGGCTTCGACAAGAAGATCCACCGCGCGATCGGCTGGACCTATTACGACTTCTTCTCCCTCTGGGACACTTATCGCTCGCAAAACCAGCTGCTGGCCCTGCTGAAACCCGACCGCGCCAGGGACGTCGCGAAGAGCATCCTCGCCATCCACGACCAAGGTGGCTGGCTCCCGCGCTGGGCATACGCGAGCCAGGAAACGAACACCATGACCGGCGACCCCGTGACGCCATTCCTGGTCGACCTGTGGCGATTCGGCGCACTGAGCGGCGACGAAATGCACGCCTACCAAGCGCTGTTGCAAAACTCCCGCGAAATCCCGCCCGCGGAGTCGCCGTTCCAGGGCCGCTCCGGCAACGCGAGCTACCAGGCGGACGGATTCGTCCAATACGACCCGAACTTCCCGAAAAAGGGCCAGGACACCGACCCGGCACACGGCGCCTCAGCCACCCTGGAGTACGCGCTCGCAGACTGTTCCCTCTCGGTCATGGCCTCCGCGCTCGGCCAGAAACAGGACGCGAAGCAGCTGGCGGCGAAGGGCCGGACGTACGCGACGCTGTGGGACCCGTCCGTGACCGACCGCGGCTTCACCGGCTACTTCCGCCCGAAGGTGACCGGCGGCAGCTGGTACACCCCGGCTGACGGCCCGTACAGCCCGCAAGGCCAGGACGGCTTCCACGAGGGCACGGCGTGGCAGTACCAGTGGCTGGTGCAGCAGGACGTGCCCGGCCTGGTCGCGAAGATGGGCGGCGCGGCCAACGCGGGCAAGCGGCTCGACGACTTCTTCGCCTACGACGACCTCGTGAAGGACCCGGCGAAGACCGCACACGAGAAGTGGGTCGTCGGCCCTTACGACTACTACCGCCAGTTCCGCTACAACCCCAACAACGAGCCCGACCTCCACTCGCCGTGGATGTACACGCTCACCGGGCAGCCGTGGAAGACCTCCGCGGTGGTGCGGGCCGCGCACACGCTGTTCACGAACGCCCCCAACGGCGTCACCGGAAACGACGACCTCGGCACGATGTCCGCCTGGTACGTCTTCAGCGCGCTCGGCCTCTACCCGGCCGTTCCGGGCACCGGGAACTTCGTGCTCAACGCGCCGCGGTTCGCCAAGTCCGTGCTGCACCTGCCGAACGGCCGCGACTTCACCATCAACGCGCGCGGCGCGACCGGCGCGCAACTGCAGTACGTGTCCGGGCTTCGGGTCAACGGCACGGCGTCGGACAAAACGTTCGTCGGCCTCGAACAACTGCGCCGCGGGTCCACTCTGGACTTCTCGCTGACCGGCGACGCGCCGAAGGCCACGTGGGGAACGTCACCTTCCTCCGCGCCGCCTTCTCCTTGTGCCGCTTAGTATCCGCACGCGGACATTCCGTGAAGGCCGCCTCCCGGATCGTGGGATCCGGAGGCGGCCTTTGCCGTTAACCGGGCATTTCCCGCCCGTTTCCGGCCGCCGTCCGGAATTGGTGCAGACCATTGCCGGGTTTGCTCGTGACCAGAGTCACGGGCCCCGGTGTTCCGGTGAGGCCGGTCACGCCTCACACTGGTCTCATACCCGTTCGACAGTGCTGTTGACGCCAGGCGGTTTCGGTCCGCCTAGGACAGTCCGTCGGACGTGTTTTTGTGTGTGCAGTCAGCACGCACCAGGTGACACACAGGAGGATGTCGTGTCCAGCAAGGCCGCTCTCGTGTTCCGCGTGGCCGCAGTCGCCGAGGCTCTGTCCTGGCTCGGCTTGCTGATCGGGATGTTTCTCAAGTACGTCGTCGACGCGTCCAACGAGGGCGGCGTTCCCGTCCTCGGCATGGTGCACGGCGTCGTCTTCGTCCTGTACGTGATCACCTCCCTGTCCGTGGCGAAGCCGCTGGGCTGGCGCGGCAAGACGCTGGCGCTGGCGCTGCTCGCGAGCATCCCGCCGCTGTTCACCTGGCTGTTCGAGAAGTGGGCGCTGCGCAACGGCAAGCTCGACGGCCCGCAGCGGCTGTCCCACGGCGGCGTGGGCCTCTTCGTCCGCGCGCGGGAGACTGTGAACGCCTGATCTTCGCTTTTCCGAAGGGCCCGCGCGACGACCGCGTGGGCCCTTCGTGCGTTTACGAGGTGAAATCGCCCGCGGACTTGCGGACCTTGGTGAGCAGTTCGGTCAGCTGCTCCACCTGCCGCTCGGTGAGCCCGGTGAGCCCGAAGTCGATGCCGGTCACCGCGGCGGTGGCGGCCTCCCGCAGCGCGCGGCCGTCGTCGGTGATCTCGACGAGCGTGGTGCGCCGGTCGGTCGGATGCGGCACGCGCTTCACGAGCCCGTCGCGCTCGAGCCGGTCCACTATGTTGGTGACGCTGGTGGGATGCAGCTGCAGCCGTTCGCCCATCACCCGCATCGGCAGCCGCGCGTTGCGGGAGAAGGTGAGCAGCACGAGCGCCTCGTAGCGGGCGAAGGTGAGGCCGTGCGGCTTCAAGGCGCCGTCGACCGCCGACTGGATGATCTGCTGCACCCGCATCACACCGGTGACCGCGGCCATGGTTCCGGCCGGGCCGATCCGGTCTTCCCACAGCTGCGCGGCACGGGCGATCGGATCGAACGGCAGCGGACGGTTCATGGCAACCGAAGCTACCAGCGGGTACCCCGGTCGCGGGGGCCACCCTGCGAGAACTGGGAAAGGAAACCGACATGATCGTCGCGTTCAGCGTGAGCCCCTCGGCCGGAGCGCCGGACGGCGGAGTGAGCGAGGCCGTCGCGCGCGCGGTGAAGGTGGTGCGCGATTCCGGGCTGCCGAACTCCACGAGTTCGATGTTCACCGAGATCGAAGGCGAGTGGGACGAGGTCATGGCGGTGGTGAAGCAGGCGGTGGAGGCCGCGGGCGAGGGCTCGGCGCGCGTCGGGCTGGTGCTGAAGGCCGACATCCGCCCCGGCTACGACTCCGGCCAGCTCACCGCGAAGGTCGACCGGGTCGAGGCGCACCTGCGCGAGGGCTGAGCTACGGGATCGGCGGCGTGAACGCGACCGTCCAGCGGCCCTTGGCGCTGGTCACCGCGAGCCGGTAGCTGAACTGCTCGCCCGCGCCGGTCTTCCCGCGCACGACGACCGCGGTGGGGGAGCGGTCGTCCGGCGCGAGCTGCACGGAGATGTCGCGCGCGTTGCCGTCCTTGAGGACGGTGACGTAGTTCTTGGCGAGGTCGTCCCCGCCGGAACCGGGCACGTCGAACAGCCCGGCGAGCGCGTCCGCGTCCCGCCCGCTCAGCGCGGCGGCCAGCTCCGTGCGCAGTTCGGGCGGGGACGCGGCGCCAGGCGGGTCCTGGTGCGCGACCGTCACCGTGATGCTGGCGATCCACGCCACCGCGACCACGACGGCGACGGCGACCGTGGCGTTGCGCCGGCTCAGCATCCTCGGGCCTCCCTTTTCGTTCCCGGGCAGAGCATGCCTCAGGGGAGTGCGCATGCCAAAAGCGAACCTCGGGGACGGCGCTGAACTCTCGCGGCGGGCCGTGCCAGGATGGAGGGCGTGACACACCCACGCGGATCTGCAGCGAACTCAGCGGCGATGTCCGCCGCGTTGTCCGGCGCGGTCGACCTGTCCGCGCTCAAAGCCAGGGCGGAGGCGAGCCGGAACCAGCCGCCTTCGGGAGCGGGACAGCGGGACGGCACTCCCGCCCCGCCGTCGGACACGGTGCTCGAAGTCACCGAGGCGACCTTCCAGTCCGTCGTCGAACTCTCGCTCAACCAGCTCGTGGTCGTCGACCTGTGGGCCGGGTTCTCCGACCAGTGCCAGCAGCTGACCGCGGTGCTGGAACGGCTGGCGGGCGAGAGCGGCGGCTCCTGGGTGCTCGCGAAGGTCGACGTCGAGGCGAACCCGCGCATCGCGCAGGCGTTCGGCGCGCAATCGGTCCCGACCGTGGTCGCGATCGCGGGCGGTCAGCCCGTGGACGCGTTCTCCGGCGCGCTGCCGGAGCCGGAGATCCGCAAGTGGCTGAACTCCCTGCTCGACGCGCTGCGCGACCGCCTCCCGGGCATCCGCGCCGCCGAGGAGGCCCGCGGCCCGGTGGAGGAGCCGGAAGACCCGCGCTTCACCGAGGCCGAGGAAGCCTTCGAACGGGGCGACTACGCCGCCGCGCAGGCCGCGTACGAGCGCATCCTGGACGCCGAACCGGCCAACGAGCTGGCGAAGAACGCCCTGGCCCAGGTCAAGTTCACCGCCCGCGCCGAGTCCGCGGACCCGAGCGCCCGCGAAAAGGCCGAAGCCGACCCGAAGGACATCGACGCCCAGCTGGCGGCCGCCGACCTGGACATCGCGGAGCAGGACGTGGAAGGCGCGTTCCGCCGCCTGGTCGACGTCGTCCGCCGTACCGCCGGGGACGACCGCAACCGGGTCCGGGAACACCTGGTCGCGCTGTTCGAACTCTTCGATCCGTCGGACGAGCGCGTGGCGAAGGCCCGCCGCGACCTGGCGAGCGCGCTGTTCTGAGCCCCCGCTTTAGGTCCGTGAAGGACTCCTTGAGGGAATTAGATTCCCTCAAGGAGTCCTTCACGGACCTCCCGGCCCCAGCCTCAGGCGTACAGCTTCGAGCAGGAAGACGACCCTTCGAGGTATCCGCGGCGCAGCGCCTCGACGCGGTCGAACCCGCTGTCCGGCCGCTCGCCGTTCACATTCGCCGACACCAGCCCGTCCGGCCGGAGCAGATCCGCGATCGCCTCGTCCAGGTCACCCGAGGAGAGCTTCAGCTTCACGTTCCCGGTCGGATGGTTCGAGAACGCCGCCCAAGCCCCCACCAGACACGCGGTACGCAGCCCGGCGTTGGGCGTGTCGATCGAAGCACCCACGCCCTTCTGCACCCCGATCGCATACCGGGACGCCAGCTCGGCGAAAGCGGCGAAGTCGCCGAGCCCGCCCCCGGCCTTCCCGGCCATCTCGGCTTCCTGATCCACCGGCTCGGCCAGCCGCTCCAGCGCCCGCTGGTCGAAGTTCACCGTGTTGTCGTCCGGGCAATAAGACGCGGGCGGCGTGCTCGGCCCACCGGCACAGCTGCCCGAGCCGGCGCGGAACTGCGGCCCCTGCACCCCGGCCCCCTTGAACGCCTCGTCAAGGCTGGCCTTCACGTCCGCCACCCGCCGCTCGTCGAAGCGGGCGTCGCCCTTGCCCTTGTCCCCGGAGTCGAACGGCCGCTCAGTCAACCGCTTCTGCACGTTCTGCGCGTTCATCCCCGCGCATTCCTTCGGCCCCTTCTCGAACCCGGCCTGGAACGCATACGTCCGGTCGAACGCGGTCCCGTGCGCCTGCCGGTCGGTCGCACTGGTCCCGGCCTGGTCCCGGATGAAGAACATCGCGGCCAGGATCTGGTCCAGCCCCTCCGCGGTCGACACCCGGTAGAACTTGCTCTTGTCCTCGGCGACCCAGCGGAAGTACCCGCCGGCGAAACAGTCCGCCTGCTGTTCCTTCACCACCGTCGGCGTCGACTTCGAGATCCCCGCCGCGGGCCCGAGCCGGTACTGGATCGCGTGGCCGAACTCGTGCGCCAGCACGGTCACCACCGACATCGGCCCGAACCGCTTGCGCAGCATCGGCAGCAGCACGCCGCGGTCCCAGGCCACCGAGTCGTCGCCCGCGCAGTAGAACGCGTTCACCAGCTGCTTGACGCTGCCGCACGCGGTGTCCTCGGTGTCGTGCTTCGAGTCGTAGGACAGCAGGGACCGGACCGGCGAGAACCGCTTGCCGCCGAACTCGGCGGGCAGCGCTTCGCTCCAGTAGGCCTGCACGTCGGCGATCGCGGCGGTGGCGAGCTGGTCGTCCTCGCCGCCGCTGGCGTTCTTCACCGTCAGGTCCGGCTTCGGCGCGCCGGAGCGCAGCCCGCTCTCGAAGTGCGTGACCGGCAGCCCGGCGACGTTGCCTGCGCCCGGCGTCGCCGGGGGAGTCTTGTCCCCGCACGCGGCTGTCCCCAGCACGGTCGCCGCGACCAGCGCGACCAGCGCGTACCGGCGTCCCCCTCGGCTCATGTTCCCTCGTTCCACTTCCGCGTCCGACAACGAACCCGGACATTACTGACCTGGCCGGCGCGACGTGCGGACAATCCCCGAAGTGGGGCGCGAGCGCGCGCGAAGCGGGCCGGATATCGTCGCTGACCATGCGTGCAGTCCGCCGGTTCACCGTCCGCGCCAGCCTGCCCGAGCCGCTCGCCGGGCTCGGGGCCCTCGCGACCAACCTTCGCTGGACCTGGCATCCGCCGACGCGCGACCTGTTCGCCTCGATGGACGCCGAGCTGTTCAACAAGATCCGCGACCCGCTCCGCATGCTCACCGCGCTGCCCCCGGAGCGCCTCGAAGAGCTGGCGAAGGACGAGGACTTCCTGCGCCGCACCCGCGAAGCCGCGGCCGGGCTGGAGCGCTACCTCACCGAACCGCGCTGGTACCAGCGGCGCACCGACGAGGGCCTGCCGCAGGCGGTGGCGTACTTCTCGATGGAGTTCGGCGTCACCGAGGCGCTGCCGAACTACTCCGGCGGCCTCGGCGTGCTGGCCGGCGACCACCTCAAGGCGGCCTCGGACCTCGGCGTGCCGATGGTCGGCGCGGGCCTGCTGTACCGGTCCGGCTACTTCCGCCAGGGCCTGTCGCTGGACGGCTGGCAGGTCGAGCACTACCCGGTGATCGACCCGAACGCGTTCCCGCTGGAGCTGGTCACCGAGAACGGCCGCCCGGTGCTGGTCGAGGTCGCCATGCCGGGCGGGCGGGACCTGCGCGCGCAGATGTGGCGGGCGCGCGTCGGCCGGATCCCGCTGCTGCTGCTCGACACCGACATCGAGGCCAACGACGAGGACCTCCGCTCGGTCACCGACCGGCTCTACGGCGGCGACGCCGACCACCGCATCCGGCAGGAGATTCTGGCCGGCATCGGCGGCTTCCGCGCGGTGCGGAAGTTCTGCGAGCTGACCGGGCATCCGCAGCCGAAGGTGTTCCACACCAACGAGGGTCACGCCGGCTTCCTCGGACTGGAGCGCGCCCGCGAGATCATCCAGTCCGACGGCCTCGCTTTCGACGAGGCGCTGCCCGCGGTCCGCGCCGGCACCGTGTTCACCACGCACACCCCGGTCAGCGCGGGCATCGACCGCTTCCCAGTCGACCTGGTGCAGCGCTACTTCTCCGACGGCAGGCTCGTCCCGGACGTCGACGTGCGCCGCGTGCTGCAGCTCGGCGCGGAGGACAACCCGGGCCTGTTCAACATGGCGCACATGGGATTGCGGCTGGCGCAGCGCGCTAACGGCGTGTCCGAACTGCACGGCCGCGTCACCCGCCGGATGTTTTCCCGGCTGTGGCCCGGTTTCGACGAGGCCGAGGTGCCGATCGCGTCCATCACCAACGGCGTGCACGGGCCGACCTGGGTGGCGCGCGAGCTGAGCGCGCTGCTCGGCGGCAACCACGAGGAGTTCGGCCACGAGGGCCGCACGCCGGGCAGTTCGCTGCGCGACGGCGTCAGCGACCAGCAGCTGTGGGAACTGCGCCGGGAACTGCGGGAGAAGCTCGTCGGCGAGGTCCGGCGGCGGGTGCGGGCGGCGTGGATGCAGCGCGGCGCGTCAGCGCTGGAACTGGGCTGGACGGACCGCGTCTTCGACCCGGACGTGCTGACCGTCGGCTTCGCCCGCCGCGTCCCGACGTACAAGCGGCTCACGCTGATGCTGCGCGACCCGGACCGGCTGCGCGCGCTGCTGCTGGACGAGAAGCGGCCGATCCAGATCGTGATCGGCGGCAAATCGCATCCCGCCGACGAGAACGGCAAGCAGCTGATCCAGCAGATCGTGCGCTTCGTCGACGATCCCGCGGTGCGCCACCGCATCGTCTTCCTGCCGGACTACGACATGTCGATGGCCCGCTACCTCTACCGCGGCTGCGACGTGTGGCTGAACAACCCGGTGCGGACGCTGGAGGCGTGCGGCACGTCCGGGATGAAGTCGGCGCTCAACGGCGGCCTGAACCTGTCCATCAAGGACGGCTGGTGGGACGAGTGCTACGACGGCTCCAACGGCTGGGCGATCCCCACGGCGGACGGCGTCACCGACCCGCTGCGCCGCGACGACCTCGAAGCCGCGGCGCTGTACGACCTGCTCGGCCAGCAGATCGCGCCGCTCTACTACGACACCGGCGAGGACGGCGTGCCGACCGGCTGGCTCGCGATGGTCTGGCACACGCTCGAAACGCTGGGCCCGCGCGTGCAGGCGTCGCGGATGGTGCGTGAGTACGTGGATTCCGGCTACTTGCCCGCGTCGCGCATGGTCGCCGCCGCGACCGACAACGGTCACCAGGGCGCGCTTTCGCTGGCCGACTACCGGACCAAACTGGAAGTCGCGTGGCCGCGCGTGCGGATCTTCGACGCCGAACTCCAGTACGACCACACCGAACGCCTCGTGGTGGGCACCGAGGTCACCATCCGCGCGCGGATCGACCTGGCCGGCCTCGAACCGTCCGAAGTGGACATCCAAGCGGTGGTGGGCCAGGTCGGCGACGGGGACGAACTCGCGGACTCGGTACAGGTCCCGATGGAGCCGGACGGCATCGGCGCGTTCGCCGCGACCCTGCGCCTGCCCCGCGCCGGCTCGGTCGGCTACACGGTGCGGGTGCTGCCGAAACACCCGCTGCTGGCGAGCCCGGCGGAGCTGGCCCGCGTCGTGCTCGCCTGAGCTGGTCACCGGCGGAAACTGACCGGCGGGACGGAGTGGCGGCATTCCGTGTCCCGTTCGGCCAGTTTCCGCTCCAGCCTGCGCCGCGCGTTCCAGCACGCCCCGAGCGCGGTGAGCCACGCGCCGTTCGTCCAAGCCAGCGCGACAATCACAAACAGTTCCACCGGAGATCTCCCTTCGGTTTCCCGTGGACGGTTTCGTCGTGAACGTAGCTCCGAAACGGTCGCGCACACCGCTGTTCCGGTGATTCTCGCGGGAAAATCGTGCCTGGCCGCCGGCCCGGACTCCGGCACGCGTCGTCATCTCGAATTGTCCCTGCGTAGCCGACGCGGGATTTTTCCGGGATTTCCCCGTTGTTGGCCATTGGCCAGCCGTGACTTTTCCGCGTTTTCCCAGGAAAACGCTGCTTTCGTGAAGGTGTGCAGAAAATTCCGGTGGAGAGAAACGGGGGAATGTCGCTTAGGATCTTCGCTGGTGATCGACACAGGGGAGTGCCCGTGAATTCGCGTCCAGAGCCGCAGCTGAGCGTCGCGCTGAGCAGAGCGGTGGAACGGCTGCACAAGGGGAGCGGGGTCTGGCACGCGGACCTGCGCCGCCGCCTCGGCCCGGAACTCTGCCGGCGCTGGCACGTTCCGGCCGCGGCCACCGCGGCCGAGGTGCGGGCGATCGTCGTCGCCCGGCTCGCCGCGGTGCTCGCGAGGTTCGGCGGCGACCGGTACGCCGAGGTGTTCTGGACCGCGTTCAACGTCGGCCTCCCGCCCGGCGAGGAGAACGCGAAGCTGGCTGGCCGGTTCGCCCGGCTGACCATGAGCCGCACGAAGTGCGACGAGCTGCGCGACCGGTTCACGCACGCGATCAAGCAGAGCCTTTTCCGCGAGCTGCCCCCGCTCGGCCCCGCGGAGCTGGCCTCCGCTCGTGCTCTGCTGGAACCCCCGCCCGCCCGGCCGGTGTCGCACGTCGTCGAAGCCTTCGCCGATCTGCAGGGCTACGTCCTGGCGCGGTTTCCGGAGGAGCGCGTCCGGATGCCGTTGGCCGGCAAGGAATTGCTGATCGCGTCGCTGGGCGAAGGCGGAAAGTGGTGCTGCGTGTTCACCGACGACCAGGCCCTCGACGCGTACGGGAAAGCACTGGGGCAGCGGTGGTCGAGTGTCAGGTCGTGCTCCGGCCGGGAAGCCGCGCGGGCCGCCGCCCGGCATTCGGCGGGGCTGCTGGTGAACCCGAACGCCGCGTTCGGCGGCGGAACCGAGCGGATGCTCTCGTTGCCGCCCGCCGCGGTACGGGAGATCGCCGGACTGCGGGAGGCGTGATGAGCGGGTACGAAACCGATCCCGCGCGGCTCGGCCATGCCGCCGCACGGCTCGCCGAACTGAACACGGACGCCAAGCACCGCCGCGGCGCGCTTCGCTACAGCGCCCAGCCCGGCCGGTCCGGCGAAGCGCTGCTGGCCCGCAGCTTGGAGCGCTTCCAGAGCGCGTCCGTACGCGCCAACGAGGCGGTCGAGACCGATCTCGCCCGGCTCGCCGAACGGCTCGAAACGGCCGCGAACCATTACGCCGCTTACGAATCCGACGCGGTCGAAGCGATCGAGGAGATCATCGGCACCCCGCCGGAGGCCAGCGGCCCTAGCGAGATCCGGACGGTTCTCGGCTGATGGCGGAGTGGTCCGACGACATCTCGTCGCTGATGCGCGCCGAGGCCGACCGGTGCGGCCTGCTGGCCAAGCTGCTGGATCCGCTTTCCGCCGGGCTGGACGAGCACGCCCTGCCGGAGTGGGCCGGCGCGGGCGCGGAGGCCTACGCGGCGGTCCGCAAGAAGCAGCGCGACCAAACCGATGCCGTCGCCGAAGCGCATCGCGTCGCCTCGGCCGCCCTGTACCGCTACGCCGACGCCGCGCAAGCGCTGAAGAATCGCCTGCTCGGCGGCGAAGACGAGCCCACGCTGCTGTCCGAACGCGGCCAGCACGCCGACGAAGCCGCCCGAGCGCTGGACCACGCGTCCGACCTGCTGGACGACCTGCGGTCCACTCTGGACCCGGTCCCCGCACCACGCGCAGCCCCGCTCGAACGCCCCTCGGCGGCGGCCCAGCGCCCGCCCGCGTTGAACCTGCCGACCGAGACTCGCCGGCCGGACTGGGGCCAGGCGCAGTTCCCGGTGCCCGGCGGCACGAACCCGCACCTGCAGGCGCTCAGCGACGCGGTGCTCCGGTACTTCCAGGCGAACGGCGGGACGATCTCGGCCCGGCTCGAACCGGACCGCTGAGCCGTCAGTCGACCGCCGCGGTACCGCCCTCCCGCACCGGCAGCCCAGCCGCCGCCCAAGCCCGGAACCCGCCCGCCAGATCCGTCGCCCCAGCCAACCCCAGCCGCCGCAAATCCGCCGCAGCCAGACTCGACGCGTAGCCCTCGTTGCACACCACCACCGCGACGGTCTCCGCCGAAACCCCCGGCAGCCGCCATTCGCTCTCCGGGGCGAGCCGCCACTCCAGGTGGATCCGCTCCACCACCACCGACCCGGGGATCTCGCCCTCGGCGACCCGGTTGGCGTACGGCCGGATGTCGACGATCAGCGCGCCCTCGGCCTGCAAGTCCGCGGCGCGCGCCGGATCCGCCCGGTCCAGCGTGGACCGGGCGTCGGCGAGAAAATCGTCAAGTGCGGTCATGACCGCACAATGGCAGGCAGCGGCGGGATCTCGTTCGGCACGTCGGCGAGGCTCGTGTACTCGCGCGTCGGCACCAGCGGCGGCGAGTAGGCGTGCACGCTGGCCGCCGGTTCGCTGCCGACGCCGAGCACCTGGTGCGCGCGCCCGGCGCCGAAGCCGATGCCCTGGCCCGCGGTGTGCGTGCGCCGCCGCACCGGGCCGCCGGGGTAGCGGTACTCCTCGCCGAGTTCGCCCTGCAGCACGGTGAACGAACCCGACGCGCCGCCGTGGTCGTGCGGCTTCGTGTGCTGGCCGGGCAGCCACGACAGCAGCCACAGCTCGACGCCGTCGGTCAGCGCCAGCCGTGCCCACCAGCGCTGGTCCTCGTCGAAGCGCAGGACCTCGCGCAGGCTGGTGGTCAGTTCGGTGGTGACGGTGCGGGTCAGGTCGGCCAGCTCGCGCGGCGTCCACAGCAGCCGCGACGGGTGCAGCAGCTCGGGCAGCAGCGGATCGGTCAGCCGGGGGTGGATTTCGACTTCCGGACGGACGATGGACGTGGTCAACGGAGGCTCCTGGAAATAGCTCGGAAGGTTGCCGGACG
This sequence comes from Amycolatopsis sp. WGS_07, assembly GCF_045278895.1. Classification (NCBI taxonomy): domain Bacteria; kingdom Bacillati; phylum Actinomycetota; class Actinomycetes; order Pseudonocardiales; family Pseudonocardiaceae; genus Amycolatopsis; species Amycolatopsis sp. WGS_07. The sequence goes on from NZ_CP136053.1 coordinate 4,631,882, forward strand.
CGAAGCGACGCGGCACGCCGACGAGGATCAGCGTGCGTGCCGCGCCCGGCTACATCCGCTGGAAGCGACCAGGAGCAGGTCGATCGCGCGACGGCGCCAGAACACGGGGCGCGCGGACCTGGACATGTCGTGGATGCTGCCACAGCATCGCGATCACGGCCGCTCGTCCCATCCGCTGGACACCCGGCGCGCCGTTACCCCCGGGCGGGTGCGCGCCCGCGCCCGGGCGACCGCCACAATGGGCGCGTGAGCGAGCCGATCCTGCCCAGCGATCCTGACGACCTCGTCGTGCGGATGTCCGGTGTCGGCGTCCGCCGTACCGGAAACGACCTCCTCGCGGCCCTCGACTGGGCGGTCGAGCTGGACGAGCGATGGGTGGTGCTCGGCCCGAACGGGGCGGGCAAGACCACCCTGCTGCGCCTGGCCGCCGCCGAACTGCACCCCACCACCGGCACCGTCGACCTGCTCGGCGACCGGATCGGCAAGGTGAGCGTCTTCGACCTCCGCCCGCGCATCGGGTTCACCTCCGCGGCGATCGCCCAGCGCGTGCCCGGCGACGAGCGCGTCGGCGACGTCGTGGTCAGCGCCGGCTACGCGGTCATGGGCCGCTGGCGCGAGCAGTACGACCGGATGGACCTCGACCGGGCGACCGAACTGCTCGGCACCCTTGGCATCGCGCACCTGGCCGAGCGCACGTTCGGCACGCTGAGCGAGGGCGAGCGCAAACGCGTGCTGATCGCCCGGTCGCTGATGACCGACCCGGAGCTGCTGCTGCTCGACGAGCCCGCCGCCGGCCTCGACCTCGGCGGCCGCGAGGACCTCGTGGCCCGGCTGTCGGCGCTCGCGATGGACCCGGACGCGCCGGCGATGGTGCTGGTCACCCACCACGTCGAGGAGATCCCGCCGGGCTTCACGCACGCGCTGCTGCTGCGCGAGGGCCGCGCGGTGGTGTCCGGGCTGGTCGACGACGTGATCACCAGCGAGAACCTGTCCAAGACGTTCGACCAGGACCTGGTGCTGCAGCGTTCGGGCGAGCGGTTCTTCGCCCGCCGCAGGTAGGTTGACCTGGGTGGTCTTACCGGCCGGTAGCCTGCTGTCAGTTCGTCAACGAGGAGGATTCGCGTGGGAGAGTTCGTAACCCTGGAGGTCGAGGGCGGGGTCGGCACGATCCGGCTGGACCGGCCGCCGGTCAACGCGCTGAACAACCAGGTGCAGGCCGAACTTGCCGAGGCCGCGCGCGAGGCGTCCGACCGCGACGACGTGCGCGCGGTGATCCTCTACGGCGGCGAGAAGACCTTCGCCGGCGGCGCGGACATCAAGGAGATGGCCTCCCGCACGTACCCGGAGATCGCGAAGTTCGGCGCCGAGCTGACCGCGTCGCTCGCCCGGGTCGCGAACATCCCGAAGCCGGTCGTCTGCGCGATCACCGGCTACGCCCTCGGCGGCGGCCTCGAACTGGCGCTGACCGCCGACTGGCGCGTCGCGGGCGACAACGTGAAGGTCGGCCAGCCGGAGATCCAGCTCGGCATCATCCCCGGCGCGGGCGGCACCCAGCGGCTGACCCGGCTGATCGGCCCGAGCAAGGCCAAGGACCTGATCTTCACCGGCCGGTTCGTGAAGGCCGAGGAGGCGCTGAAGCTCGGCATCGTCGACGAGGTCGTCGCCCCGGACGACGTGTACGCCGCCGCGCACAAGTGGGCGTCGCAGTTCGCGAACGGCCCGGCGGTGGCGCTGCGCGCGGCCAAGACGGCGATCGACTCCGGCCTCGACGTCGACCTGGCCACCGGCCTGAAGATCGAGACGCAGCTGTTCACCGCTCTCTGGGCGACCGAGGACCAGCGCAACGGCATGCAGTCGTTCATCGACAACGGCCCCGGCAAAGCCAGTTTCGAGGGGAAGTGACTTCCGTGTCCGACTCAGGAGTGTCCGACCCGGTGCCGAACCCGCACGCCACCGAAGACGAGGTCAAGGCGGCCTACGCCGACCCGAAGCTCGCGAACGTCCTCTACCACGACTGGGAAGCCGGGACGTACGACGAGAAGTGGTCCATTTCCTACGACGAGCGCTGCATCTCCTACGCCACTGACGTGTTCAACGCGGTGGCCGGCGAGGACGGCCAGCCGTACCAGCACGCCATGGAACTGGGCAGCGGCACCGGCTTCTTCCTGCTGAACCTGATGCAGGGCGGCGTCGCGAAGAAGGGTTCGGTCACCGACCTGTCACCGGGCATGGTGCAGGTCGCGCTGCGCAACGCCGAGGGTCTCGGCCTCGACGTCGACGGCCGGGTCGCCGACGCGGAGCGGATCCCCTACGACGACAACACGTTCGACCTCGTGGTCGGGCACGCGGTGCTGCACCACATCCCGGACGTGCGCCAGGCGTTCGGCGAGGTGCTGCGCGTGCTCAAGCCGGGCGGGCGGTTCGTGTTCGCCGGCGAGCCGACGAAAATCGGCGACCGTTACGCGCGCCGGCTCGGCCAGCTCACCTGGTACCTCACCACGAACCTCACCAAACTGCCCGCACTGAGCGGCTGGCGGCGTCCGCAGTCCGAATTGGACGAATCCTCTCGCGCGGCGGCGCTGGAAGCGGTGGTCGACATCCACACCTTCGACCCGTCCGAACTGGAAGCGATGGCGCGCGGCGCCGGAGCCCAGGACGTGCGCGCGGTCACCGAGGAATTCTCGGCGGCGCTGGCCGGCTGGCCGATCCGCACCTTCGAGGCCGCGGTGCCGCAGGAGAAGCTCACCGTGCGCTGGCGGCTGTTCGCCTACCACCTGTGGCTGCGGCTGTCCGCTTTGGACAAGAAGCTGCTGTCGAAGGTGCTGCCGCGCGAGCTGTTCTACAACGTGATGATCACCGGGACCAAGCGGCCGTCCTGAATTGCCCTACAGTTTCACGCTCGACGACGTCGCCTTCCTGCGCTCCGCCGCGGGACGGGCGGCGCTCGCCGAGTGCTCCACATTGGACGCTTCGCGAATCGCGGACGTCACCACGGCCCGGCGGCTGGCTGGCGAACACGCTTCGCCCGTGCTGGAAACCATTGCGCTACGGCGTAAATCGGCTTTGAAGCTGGCTTCCTCTTCGGATTGGTTGTTCACCGCCGACGCCTTGCAGCAGGCGAGCGCGACCCCGGTAGCCCGGCACCGGGCTTCCCGGCTGGCCGGCCGCGCCGTACACGACGTCACCTGCTCAGTGGGCGCCGACCTGGTCGAGCTGTCCCGGGTCGCCTCGGTGGCGATCGGGTCCGATGTGGACCCAGTACGGCTGGAAATGGCCCGGCACAACGCTTCCGTCGCCGGAGTGTCGCCTTTCGTCGCCCGGTCTGATGCCCTGCGCCCGGTTTCCCGCGACACCGCCGTAGTCGCCGACCCCGCCCGCCGCGACTCCGCCGGTCGCCGAGTATGGCGCCCCGCCGACTTCCTGCCGCCGCTCGACGAGCTAGTGGCCGCCTACCCTGGTCGGATCCTGTCGGTGAAATGCGCCCCTGGCATGGATTTCTCCATCGCATCGTGGGCGGACGAGGTAGAACTCGTGTCGCTCGACGGTCAAGTCCGCGAGGCCTGCCTGTGGCGCGGCCTTTCCTCCGGTGTCACCCGCCGGGCGACAGTGTTGCGTTCGGACAGTACACAGTGGACCATCACGGATGCTGAACCAGACGACGTTCCCGTGCAGGCAGCAGGGGAGTGGCTGGTAGACCCAGACGGCGCCGTCGTACGCGCCGGTCTCGTACGCCACTATGCCGCCCGGCATGGCCTGTGGCAGCTGGACGAACGCATCGCCTACCTCACCGGCGACACGCCGCCGCCCGGAGTGCGTGCCTTCCGGATCCTGGAACAGCTGCCGTACCGCGAAAAAACGCTTGGCCAGACGTTGAAGAAACTCGAGGTCGGACGGCTGGAAATCCTCGTCCGCGGCCTCGACGTCGACCCGGACGCCTTGCGTCGCAAGCTGAAGCCACGCGGTCCCAACGAGTCCACTGTGGTGCTGACGAGGATCGGCCGGTCGCCCGCGGCTTTCGTCTGCCGGGCCGAACGCATCCCAACGGAGGGTTTTCAAGCCGGGGAACGCGGCGTAAGTTCTGCGGGTTGACGAATCACCACTGGAGGGTCGCTGTGTCTCGTTTTCCCGCTCTCGTCAAACTGGCCGCCGCCGCGGCCGTCGGCGCCACCGTGGCAGGCGGCGCGACCGCCCTCGCCGGGTCGGACGCCGTCACCGCCGCGCACGGCCGGGAACCAGCCAACATCGGCCAGGTGAAGAACGACGTCAAGGCGTACTACGGCGACTGGCTCGACGCGTCCGGCAAGCACCATTACTCCGAAACCAGCCGCTTCGTCACGGACACGAAGCGCGTGGTCGCCGACGCGAAGCGGCACCTGCAGCAGGCGCTGGGGAAGGTCAAGAACCCGGCGATCGTGCTCGACGTGGACGACACGTCCGAAATCACCTACGGCTGGGAAGCCGACAACGACTTCGGCTTCGACCCGGTGAAGCAGCAGAAAGCCATCGACGACGGCACTTTCGAAGCCAACAAGCCAGTGCTGGAACTGACGAAGTGGGCCGCCGAACGCGGCGTGCAGATCTATTTCCTGACCGGCCGCAACGACAAACAAGGCCCGCAGTCGCTCAAGAATCTCGCCAACGAGGGCTACCCGACTCCCGCCGGCGCGTACTTCAAGCCGAAGACCACCCCGCCGGACTACCTGCCGTGCGGACTCAACTGCAACACCGTGCAGTACAAATCAGGCACCCGCGCACACATCCAGTCGACCGGCGCACACATCGTGCTCAACCTCGGCGACCAGTTCAGCGACCTGGAAGGCGGCTACGCCGATCACCCGGTGAAACTCCCCAACCCGATGTACTACCTGCCCTGATTCGGGCATCGGAGCCAGCCCGGGCCCCGCGCCGGGCCCGGGCTGCCTCCGCTCCCGTCAGCCGGAATACCCGGCGAAGATCCTCGAGAACTCATACGGCTGCTGCGAAATATTGGTGCACCGGTACAACGGCCCGCTGCACGCGTTCGCGTCCCGGCCGAGTTCCCAGAACGACAGCATTCCCATGTGGACACTCTGCGCGTAGCTCACCACCGCACTGGCGTCCTTCTGGTAGAAGATCTCGTTCTGCGAATCGTTGACGCCCAGCATCGGCGTGAGACCGACCTTCCGCCAAGCGTCCGCATCGGACAGTCCGAGTGCCGATTTCAGTTGCGCCTGCGTGGATTGCGCCGCCTGGATCGCCTTGGCCCCTTGGTCGCCGGAGCCCTGGTAGTAGTCCATCGCCATGACGTTCACCAGGTCGAGATCAACCCCCGCGTCCCGCGCGGCGGTCACGACGTTCAGCCCGTCCGACGTGAGCCCAGTAGGAAGCACCGGCAACGTCAGGGAGATCTTCAGCCCAGGATTGTCGTCCTGCACCTTTTTCAACGCCTGCGAACGAAGCTTGATCGACCCCGGGTCGGCGACCGCCGCGCCCTCGATGTCAATGTCGATGTACTTGAGGTCATAAGCCTTGACGACTGCCTCGTACTCGCCAACCAGCGAATCGACATTGCCGCAGGCTTGCGCAAGCTCGACACCAGACGCACCGCCGAAGGAGACTTTGACATCCCCGCCCGCCGCGCGAATCTTGGCGATTTCGTCGGACTGCCACCCTTGCCGGGGGTCATAAGCGGCGAACCAGCTGGCCTTGCAAGCAGCCCCGGTGACGAACCCGAGGGTAAAACTCTTGATACCGCTCTGCTCAGACATAGAAGACAACACGGGCGACGGCCAAGCACCCATGTCCACATAGGGCGCGAGCGAGATCGACGAGCCACTAGCCGCGACCGCAGTGCCCTGCGGCACCACGAGCCCGGCAACAGCCAGCAACCCGCCCAACGCGGCGGCCAATTTCCGGGGGAGGGGAGACGCATGGGTGGAACCTCCACGGTGAGGACCGAGGGGCGGAAAACCCCTGTCCAAATGGTATAGACCAATAAGTCCGGGGAGGCCATACGCCATTAGTATGCCGATCCGTCCCGCTCAGCGGGATCCGCTGTCGCCCTCGCGGACTCACACCGCAGGCCGACCGCGGGTTTTCGTGGTCCCGCCACGTCGGCTTCCCACCCGATGACGCGGTTCCCTGGGCGATCCCGGCCAGCCAGCACGACCCGCGCAGCGTCCCCGGTTGCGGCGGCTCGCCCAGCGTTTCCGGTCCCGACGGCGACCTGCCCGAGGTCTCTGGTTGCGGCGGCGGCCTGCCCGGCGTCCCCAGTCCCTCCGGCGTCCTGCCCATCGTTCCCGGTTGCGGCGGCGGCCCGCCCAGCGTCCCCAGCCCCTCCGGCGATCCGCCCGACATTCCCGGTCCCGACGAGCGACCCCCGGCGACCCCAGCCCGGCCCACCCCCGACCAGGCCGGAGCCGCCACACTCCTCACTTCTTCCGAGCCACCAGCACCGTGTCCCGAACCGTCGTCTCCGCCGCCGCCCGCTCCCGGACGTCCGCGGCCACCGAAGCCCACGACTGGTCCAGCGTCTCCGCCACCTCCTCGGCCGTGAACATCATGTCCGGCATGTGCGGCCGCCCGGCGTGGACGTCCGAGGGATCGTGCCCCACCACCAGCAGCGTCCCGCCCGGCGCCACCGCGTCCGCGAGTCGCGCGAACGCCGCCGTCCGGGCCGCCGAAGGCACGTGCAGGAAATGCGACGTCACCAGGTCGTACTTCGATTCCGGGAGCCAGTCGGCCAAATCCGCGGCGACCCACGTGATCCGGTCCGCCACGCCGAGTTTCGCCGCCTGCGCACGTCCGCGTTCGATGGCCGTCGTGGAAAAGTCGACCGCCGTTACGCGCCAGCCCTGCTGTGCGAGCCAGATCGCGTCGCCGCCCTCGCCGCAGCCCGCGTCGAGCGCGTGGCCCGGTTCCAGATCGCGCGCCTCGGTCACGAGCTGAGCGTTCGGCCGCCCGCTCCACATTTCCGGCTGCGAGCGATACCGCTCCTCCCACGAACCACGGTCGAACGGCGGCGCGTGCATCTGATGCTCATTCACCCGCGCCGCGACCTCCCGCTCGATCTCGTGCGAGAACGGCATTTCCCGCCGCCGCACGGCTTCCGCGGCTTCCTCCTCGACCAGATTTCCGTTGATCGCCGCCCCCGCCATCAAGCCTGCCGCAGCCGAAACGACGACCTGCGCACGCATGTCCGCGACGTTCCCCGCGACCCACAAACCAGGCACGGACGTCATGCCGGAAGCGTCCGCGGGAACCCTCGTGCCGATCACGAACCCGTTGAACTCCACCGGTTCCGGCTCGATCCCGAGCGGTGCGAGAAAGTCCGCCCGCGCCGTGGCCCGCGGCGCGATCGCGAGCGCCTCGCGCGCCACGACCTCACCCGATTCGAGCCGGATCCCCGTCAGCTGGCCGTCCTCGGCCTCGACGGCGGCGACCACACCGTCCACGATCCGGATCCCGCGCGCCAGCAGCGGAGCCTCGTCGAAATCCCCGTGCGTGTGCCGGAAAACGACGACGTCGTCGGTCAGCTGCCGCCACATCAACGCCTGATGCACAGTCATCGGACCGGTCGACAGCACGCCGATCGCGCGGTCGCGGGCTTCCCAGCCGTGGCAGTACGGGCAATGCAGCACGTCCTGGCCCCAGCGGTCCGCCAGTCCGGCGATCTCGGGCAGCTCGTCGACGAGACCGGTCGCGACCAGCACGCGCCGCGCGTACGTGCGCCGCCCGTCGGCCAGCGAGATCTCGAACCCCTTGTCCCCGTGGGCGATCGACGTCACCGTCTGCGCGACCACCTCACCCCCGTACCCGGCCAATTCCGCACGCCCGAGCGACAGCAGTTCGGCCGGCGGCGTGCTTTCGCGAGCAAGATAGTTGTGCACGTGTCCAGCGGGCGCGTTGCGCGGCTCGCCGGAATCCACGACCAGCACCGAGCGCCGGGACCGCGCGAGCGCCACCGCTCCGCTGAGCCCCGCCGCGCCGCCTCCGACCACCACGACGTCGTACTTCTCGTCCACTGGATCCTCCTGTAAGTCCCTTGCTCCTCGGACTATCCGGAGAACTCGCCGACTTGACAAAGTTCTTTGCCGAAGTGGCAAATTGAACGGCATGAGCGAAGACGACCAGGACCTGGGCGAGGTCCTGCACGCGGTCGGACCGAGGCTGCGCGCCCTGCGCAAACAACGCAACGCGACGCTGACCGGCCTCTCCGAAACGACCGGAATCTCGGTAAGCACCCTGTCGCGGCTGGAAGCCGGCCAGCGCAAACCGACCCTTGAGCTGCTGCTAGCCCTGGCGCGCGCCTACCAGGTCCCACTGGACGAACTGGTCGGCGCACCCCCGACCGGCGACCCGCGTCTGCACCCAAAACCATTCGTCCGCCACGGCCGCACTTACCTGCCGCTGACCCGACGCCCAGGCGGCGTGCGCGCGTACAAGATGATCCTCCCGCCAGAACGCTCCGCCGAGCCCCCGGACCAGCGAGTCCACGAGGGATACGAATGGCTGTACGTCCTGTCCGGACAGCTGCGCCTGATGCTCGGCGACCACGACGTGACCCTCATGCCCGGCGAGGTCGCCGAGTTCGACACCCACGTCCCGCATTGGTTCGGCAACGCCAGCACCGAGCCCTGCGAGGTATTGGCCCTGTTCGGCCCCCAGGGAGAACGCTTCCACGTCCGCGCCCGCCCCGCCTCTTGACGCATACCCATATCGGAATATGATTGGCGGCATGGCACGGGCAGCAACCACCGCCGACGTCTTCAACGCCGTCGCCGAACCGCGGCGCCGGGAAATCCTGGACGTCCTGGCCGAGGGCGAACGCCCAGTCAATGACCTGGTCCGCGTGTTGGGCCTGGGACAGCCGCAAGTGTCCAAACACCTGCGGGTGCTGCGCGAGGTAGGCGCAGTCGAGGCACGCGACGAAGGCAGGCAGCGCCTTTACCGCCTGAACGCTCGCGCCCTCAAGCCGATCCACGACTGGGTGCGCCGCTACGAACGTTCGTGGGAGGAACGGTTCGAATCGCTGGACGCCGTGCTGGAAGAGATCGCTTCGACCGAGGAGGAAAACAATGCCCGAAACGACAACCGGCACGGCGAAGGTGACCCTGCCCGCTGACGACCAGATCCTGATCACCCGCGATTTCGCAGCTCCCCGCCGCAACGTCTACCGCGCCTGGACCACGCCGGACCTGGTGAAACGCTGGTGGGCAGGCAAAAGGGGCACCGTGACGTCCGTGAACATCGACCTCCGAGTCGGCGGCCAATGGCGCTACGTGATGATCGCGAACGGCAGCTACGAAGTCGCTTTCCACGGCGAATACCGAGAAATAACGCCCGAGGAACGCCTAGTCCACACGGAGGTCTACGAAACCCCGGGCGCGTCGGATGATGACGCACCGTTGGTGACCGTGACGTTCACCGAATCGGGCGACCGCACGACGGTGACAATGCTGATCCAGACGAACGGCAAGGAACTGCGCGACCTGATCATCGAGTCCGGCATGGAAGTCGGAATGCAGGAGTCGATGGACGCACTGGAGGAAATCGCGGCCTCGCTGACCTGAGCCGAGCTGGTTGCCCCGGCCTTGTCATGGCCGGGCACGCCTCGGCCCCCGGTCTGACCTGCGCCGGCTCGCCGCGGTCCGGCTTGGCCCGGCCTGCCCCAAGCTCGGTTCAGCGCAGCCAACCCGGCCCAGCCTGCCTTGGCCCGGCTCAACCCGGCTCAACTGGCCGCGTTCCAGCCCGGCCCAGCTCGGCAGCGCGGCCCAGCCCGGCCCCGGCACCGCGGTCCGGCCTGGCCTGGTTCGGCTTCGCCCTGCCCTGCCCTGCGCTGTCTTGCCTTGCCCGGCTCGGTTCGGCTCGCATAGCCCGGTTCAGTTCGGCTCAGGTAGCTCGGCTCGGCCCGGTTCGGCTCAGGCAGCGCGGTCCGGATCGGCCCGGTCTGGCCCAGGCCTGGCTCGGCCTGACTTAGGCCCAGTCCAGCACAGCCAGCCCGTCTCAACTCGCCTTGGTCCCGCGCAGCCTGGGCTGGCCCAACTGGCATTGGCCAGGTCCGGCTTGGCTCAACCCTGGCCGGTCCGGCCAGGGTTGAGCCCAGCCTGACTCGGTCCTGCCCCGCCCGACTCGGTCCGGTTCGGCTCCACTCGGACCGATCCGATCCGATCCGGCTCGGTCCAGGTCGGCACACCTCGGCTCGCGTCTGCCTGGGGCCATCCCGGCGCGCCTCAGGTCGCGTCTGCCCGAGGCCATCCTGGTGCGCCCGAGATCGGGTCTGCCCGGGCCTTTCCCGGCCCACTTCGAGTCGGGTCTGCCCAGGCCCATCCTGGCGCAAGCTGAGCCCAACAGCCCGGTCCGGCCCAGTCCGGGGGCGGCCCGGCCGGGCCCGGTCCGGCTCGGTCCGGGCGAAGCAACCGGGCCGATCCGGTCCGGCTCGGCGCGGTTCGCCCTGGCTCGGCTGAGCCCGGTTCGGTCTGGCCAGACCTAGCTCGCCTCGGCCCAGCTCGCCTCAGCCCAGCTCGGCTCGGTCCGTCTCAGCTCGGTCCGGCCCGGCCAAACTCGGCCCAGCTCAGTCCGATCAGGTCCGGGCCCACCTCATGCCCAGCCGAGTTTCAGCACCGGCGTCCCAGCGCCATGCAGAGTCCGTCACCGAACTTACCTAGGCGTGCCTCCGGGACCCGCGTCCCCATGCCAGGCCAAGACCGTCACCGAACCGGCCCCAGGTGCGCCTTCAGCACCGCCGCCTCAGCGCGCAACTGCCCAGCCAGCTCCGCTTGCCCCAGCCGCTCGTACTCGTCCGCCGCCGAAGTGCGTTCCGCGACCTCGCGCTCGACGATCCCGCGAACATCCGCCTCGCTGAGATCCCGACGCGCGGTCTCGGCCGCACCCAAGCCGACCGCCGCACCTGCCACGTGCTCGTCGCCGACGCTGCTGTCCACCCGCTGCTCGATCGGCACTGCTTCGGCATTGTCGATCGCCGCGAGGGCGGACCGCAGCGCGCTGACGGCGACACGGTCACGCTTCTTGAGCGCCGACTTCAGACCGGCACGCAGATTCGCACGCATGGCAAGGAATCCATTAATGGGTGAAGAGAGATGATCAAACGTTGATGTCTCCACCCTACCAGCACCACCATCACCCAAGCGTGCGAATTTCCCGCGAACAGTCAGCACGCCGACGCCGACTGAGGCCACCACCAGCACCGCGAATCCCCATGGTGGCAGCAAACTCTTCCCGTCAGGGTGGGTGCTGACCACCAGCCACGTCGAAGCCGCAGCCACCACAGCAACCCGTGAAAGTGGCCACGCAGCAGCACTTCCCAGCACTAACGGCCACGTGAAGTACCAAGGAAGAACCACCGGTGCCAACACGACGGTCGTGAACAAGGCCGCCGCAGCCCCGCGCACCGCGTCTGCACCGCCGGCTCGCGAACGCCACCACAGCCACGTGACTACGACTACGGCCACGACGTAGCCCGCCGTCCGGCTCGCGGCGAGAGTTCCTGCTGGGTCAGCCGTCAGCGCGCCCAAAATCTTCCCGGCTGCCGTAGGGATCGACGTCCATGGCTCGAGCGTGGAATTTCCGCTCAACGCGCCAATCCACCCCAGATCGACGCCGGCGGCGACGCTGCACAACCCAAACACGGTGACCACAATGGACACTGAGGCAACGAGTGTGAAGCTGTAGCTGCGAAACGACATCCGTCCGCGAGATCGACGGTTTGCCCACTCCCACAACAGAAACGGCAACGCCACCGCCGCCGGAGCCTTCACTGCCGCAGCAAGTGCTACCAAGGCGAACCCAAACCCTGGTACAGTGGTTATCACTAACGCAGCACCTGCACTCAAGAGCCCGATCATCAGTAAGTCGTTGTGCCCGCCTGAAACTACGCACAGCACCGTCAACGGGTTCGCGGCAGCCATCCACAGTGCACACTCCGGCCGGGTGCCCAGCCGCCGGCACAGGATCGGCACAGCGAAACACATCAGCGCCAGACCGGCCGTCATGGCAAGGCGGGTCAGCAGCGCGCCGAAAATCAGGTTGTCACCAGTCACGGAGAGGACGCTTTTCACGATCAGAATCTGCAACGGCCCATAGGGCGACGGAATGCGCAGCCAGCCGCCGGCTGCGTTGTCGGTGATCGGTCCCGGGAATTCAGCCGGAACATGGGTATACGGATCGAAGCCAGCGTGCGCGACCACGCCTTGCGCGAGATACGTGTACAGGTCCGTGCTGAACAAGGGTGGCGCGCAGAGCAACGGTGCGCACCACAGCCAGGTTGTCCGCACTACCTCTCGCGTGCTCGTCCGGCCCGCACGCGCTGAGTGTCCTAACCGGATCCACGACACTACCAGGAGGGATATGCCGAGATAGATCGCAGCAGTCGCGAGCACGCGGCCATGGCCGAAGCGCACGGCGTTCAGCACTGTTCCGGAGAGGACGGGATCGTGTCGCAGCGTCGCGCCCGCGCCGAACGCGCCGAGCGAAGCCAACACTGATCCGACGACTCCGACGGTAGACGCGCTCAAACCGGAAAGCCATGCGGCGAGGGTGCGTTTCCCCTCGGGAGTTGAGGCTGGAGCGGGTTTTCCGGCGCGTTGTGCGATGGGGCCGACTTGCGCGGTTGGCCCGAGTCGTGCGGCGAACTTGGCTAGTGCAGTCGGTTCAAGCAGTGTGGTGAGCTTGACTGGTGCGGTCGGTTTCAGTGGTGTGGCGAGCCTGACTGGTGCGGTCGGCTTAAGCGGTGCGGCGAACTTGGCCGGTGCGGTCGATTCACGCCGTGAGGCGAACTCGGACGGCGCGGTCGCTCTGAGTCGTGCGGTGCGCTTGAGCCGTGCGTTCGATCCGAGCCGTGTGCTCGATCCGTGCTGTGCGGCAGACCCGAACCGCGCGAACGGCTTGAGCCGCGTGGCAAAGCGGAGTGGGCCGAACCGCAGGGCGGAACGGATTCGTGCAGCGGGCGCGACCTGAACGGCGGACCGCGGTCGTGCGGCGCGATTGAGCCGTGCCGTCGACCGGATTCGTGTGGCGGACCGGAGTCTGTCGGCGAGTCTCGCGACAGCGCAGCCTATCCCCGCGAACCGTGCACCAGACGCGCTCTTCCCGGCGAAGATCATCCCGCAGGTCTAGTCAGCGAGTGATCCCAGGCCGTTAAGATCGACGTTTATCCGGTCTTTATCCGGCCGGCGTTGTACTGGTGCCGTGGGGAGAAGCTGAATGCGGGTGCTCGTGGCCGAAGACGAGCGGATGCTGGCCGATTCCGTCACGGAGGGCCTGCGGCATCTGGGCATGGCGGTCGACGTCTGTTACGACGGCGATGCCGCGCTCGAACGCGTCGCGGTGCATCGGTACGACGTCGTGCTGCTGGACCGCGACCTGCCGCTGGTGCACGGAGACCAGATCTGCCGCAGGATCGTCGGCGACGGCGGGGAGACCCGGGTGCTGATGCTGACGGCCGCCGCGGGGATTCGGGATCGGGTCGAAGGGCTCGGTCTCGGCGCGGACGACTACCTGACCAAGCCGTTCGCGTTCGCCGAACTCGTCGCACGGGTGCATGCGCTGGCTAGACGGTCGCGGCCCTCGTTGCCGCCAGTCCTGGAGAGCGCGGGTGTCGAGCTGGATCCGGCGAAGCGGTTCGCGTCGCGGGACGGTCGGCCGTTGTCCTTGTCTCCCAAGGAGTTCGCCGTGCTGGAGGTGTTGCTGCGGGCCGAGGGACGGGTCGTCAGCCCGGAAGAGCTGCTGGAGAAGGCATGGGACGAGCACGCCGATCCGTTCACGAACACGGTCCGGATGACGGTCATGACGCTGCGGAAGAAACTCGGTCCGCCGCCGGTGATCCACACCGTTCCCGGCGCTGGCTACCGTTTGGCTACCTGAAACGGGCCCGAGCCTCGCTGCGTGGGCGTATCGAGCTGGTGTTCCTCGGCGGGCTGCTGGCCGCGCTGGTGCTCGCGTATCCGGTCGGGAAGGCGGCGGCCATGGTGCTCGGGACCTACGTGGACACCTCCTTCTGCCCGCGCGACTCCGCTTGCCGCAACCCGTTGGGCACGATCTGGTGGTTCCTTCCGCTGATCGCGGTCGTCGTGCTGGCGATCAGCGTGTGGCGTCCGCTGGCGTCGTGGGTGATGCGGCCGCTGCTGGACCTTTCGGCCACTATCGACCAGCTCGGGCCGCAGAACCTGGGGCAGCGCATGCCGCCGCACCAGACCGAACGCGAGTTGCGCGTCCTGTCGACGGCGGTCAACGGGATGCTCGACCGGGTCGCCGTCGGCTTCGAGGGGCAACGCCGGTTCGCCGCGAACGCATCGCATGAGCTGCGCACGCCGCTCGCGGTGCAGCGGACGCTCGCCGAGGTCGCGATCGTCGCCGGCGGAGGAGAGGACGTGCAACGGCTCGCGGCGCAGTTGCTGGTCGTCAACGAACGCAACGAGCAGCTGATCGAGGGCCTGCTCGTGCTGGCCGAAGCCGATCGCGGGCTGCCCGGCACGATCCCGGTGCGGCTCGACGAGCTGGTGGACACCGTCGTCGCCCGGTACGCCGAGCAGCTGACCGAGCATGAGCTGACTCTGCGTCATCACTCGGCCGAGCGCACGGTACCCGGCGATCCGGTTCTGCTCGAACGGATGATCGCCAACCTGGTGCACAACGCGATCAAGTACAACCGGCCTGGCGGGTGGGTCGAGGTGAACGTCGGAGGCGAACCCGCGCTGAGCGTGCGCAACTCGGGCGATCGCGTCCCCGCGGAGGTGGTCGATTCGCTGTTCCAGCCGTTCCGCCGGCTGACTGCCGAACGGCTGAACCACCGTGACGGTGCCGGGCTCGGACTGTCCATTGTGAACTCGGTAGCCACCGCGCACCACGGCCGGGTGTCCGCTGCGGCAATAAAAGACGGCGGTCTGCGGGTCGACGTGGTGCTGCCCTGATTCAGCCGTACGAGTAGAACCCCTCGCCGGTCTTGACCCCGAGTTTGCCCGCTTCGACATACGTGCGCAGCAGGTCCCGAGGCCCGGCCGGCAGGTGCGGATTCTCGTCCGCGTAATGGTTCTCGATGTCCAGCACGACGTCCAGTCCGACCTGATCCATCATCTGGAACGGCCCGTACGGCAGATGCCAGTTGATCTTGAACATCCCGTCGACATCCTCCGGACGCGCGACTCCCTCCACGACCACGGCCAGCGATTCCCGCTTGATCGCCGCCCACACGCGGTTGAAGATGAACCCGACGCTCTCCTTCCGCGCCTCGAACGGATGAATGCCGAACTCCGGCAACACCCCGAGCAGCGTGTCGAGCACGGTACGGCCGGTGTCGCCGTCGGACATGAGGTCGACCGCGTTGGCTGTCGGCGGCATGTAGAAGTGGATGTTGCACAGCCGCGATTTGTCGCGCACCTTCTCGGCCATCAGCCGCGACGGGTACGACGACGAGTTCGTGGCGAAGATGGTGTCCGCGGGTGCGGCCTCGTCGATTTGGCCCCACAACGGGATTTTGATGTCCAACCGCTCCGGCACAGCTTCCACGACGAGCCACGAATCGCGCAGTGCTTCCTCGATCGACGCCGCGCCTTCGACCTGGCCGACCTCGCCGCTGCCGCGTTTTTCGAGCAGGACGGGTAAAGCCTGTGCCACGTATTCCGCAGCCGCCGCGACCTGTTCGGCGTTCGGGTCGCTGATCCGCACGGTTCCGCCGCGCGAGGCGAACATCAGCGCGATGCGCCGCCCCAGCGTGCCGGCGCCGAACACGGTGACCGGCCGGTCGCGGATCTGGTCGAAGGTATACGCATACGGCATGGCGGGCTCACCTTTCGATCTTGAGCCAAGAAGACCACCCGCCGGTGCCCGCCGCAATTCCGTGCCCACTGGTGGGGGACCGTCCGCGTAGAATGCCGCGGTGGTCGATGTTCGCGAGGTTCGCCGTCTCTGTTACGACTTCGCCCGGCGTACCGGCGGAACGGTGACCGATTTTCGCGTTCCGACGGTCACGCCGAACTTCTGGCAAGCCGTTGTCGCATACCACGACCGCACGATCTCGGTCGTCGCCGCCAACGACCTGCCGGTGCTCGCGATCGCCCGGCCCCGCTCGCTCGACTTCGCCCAGGTCAGGGACTCCGGACCGCTGGAGTTCGTCGACGAACCGGAACTAGTCGCCGTGCTGGCGGAAACGGAGCGGTTCCAGGTGCTCACCCCCGCCGAGCTGGAACGTTCCTTCTCCGCCGAAGACTGGCCGCACCTCACCCGATCCGACGTCGCGTACTGGAAACCGGCGACGGTCGGCGAAGCCCTGTTCAATTACTGGGACTGACCTCCCGGACGCCGGACAGCGGAAAGGTGCCACCGCCGGAAATCGTGACGGAACCGGTGAACGCGTCCCCGTCGACCGTGGCGGCTACGCTCAACTCGAACTGGACCGGGTCGGTCACCAGCGCGGTGAAAGCGACCTCTCGGCCGTCGACCGTGCCCGACACGATGGGGACCGTGATCTTCATCTGGGTGTCGAAAATGGAACCGGACACCGCGGTGCCGTCGGTCGCGAGGTCGAGGATCAGGTCTTTGCTTCCCGCCGGATGGATAAAAGTGATCTTCCACTTGCCGTCCGGCTCGGTTTTGCCGCTCGCGGGCCGCGCCGCCTGGTCCGGGCGGGCGACCGGTGCCGGAGGTTCGCCGAGCGCGGGCTGTCCGGGCTTCACCGGGACGCCCGCGGAGTTCAGGAACCCCGCCATCATCCGGTAATAGCCGACGAGGAACAGGACCTCGATGATCTCGGCATGGTCGCGAGTCGCGGCGAGATCTGCCCAGGTTTCGTCGGATACGAAGATATTCGCGCACAGTTCGTCGACGGCGCGCAGCACCGCGTCGTCCTCGGGCGGCCAAACGGCGTCCGGTTCGGAGAGAGCCGCGATCTCGGACTCGGTCGCGCCGCCGCCGAGCGCGGCGGGCGCGTGATTGGCCCATTCGTATGGCGCGTCGCAGCGGAGCGCGACCCGGAGGATCGCCAGTTCGCGAATCCGAGGATGCAGTTTTCCTTGGCTCAGCAGGTAAGCGCCCAATGCCCCGGACGCTTGCATCACCTCCGGCGCGCGAGCGAGAACCTGGATCACGGTGTCCGCGCCGAGTTTCGCCAGTTTTTGCTGCTCGGGGTCCATCTCGTCGAGCGCGAGCGGCGGGATGCGGGGAGTCGTTGCGTGCGGCATGTCAGTTTCCTTCCGGCGGCAAGCGGTCGAGAGCGGCTTGCGCTTCGTCGAGGGTGAGCAGCGGGTGCGAGTGGAGGTCGATCAGCGCGCGGGCGAGGAGGTTGTCGCTCTCCGGGCTGAGGATGTCGATGCCCGCGGCGCGGGAAATGTGCTGGTGCAGCACGGTGATCGACAACGCCATCGCGGTGCCGATCGCGGCGCGGACCTGAGGATCGACCGTCGGCGGATCCGGCCGTTGCCGATCTGCGGCGACAAGCCTGCGCACGCCGAGTTCGACCATCTCGTCGAACAACGGCGCGACACCGCCGTCGACCAGCGCCCGGACGAGGTAGTCCCGGTACGGGCCGACGGCAATCCGGGCTGCCGCAACGGGATTCGCGGGCATGTCGCCGGCGTAGTCGGCCGGAACCTGGTCGTCGAGCTGGCGGAGCAGCTTGATCAGATGCGCGTCGCACACCTCGCGGAGCGCCTGTTTGGACCCGAAATGGTGCCGGACCAGTCCCAGAGACACACCGGCTTCCGCGGCAATGCCCCGGATCGTGGCCCGCTCGAAGCCGTGCTCGCCGAAGTGCCGCATCGCCGCGTCCCGGATCCGGGCGCGTGCGGTCAGGTCGTCCGGGTCTGTCATGACGCCGTCGCTATACGCATGTACAGCAGGCTATACCTGTGTATAGCCCTCGCGCTAGGGGCAGCGGGGCGAGAACGCCGTTGTTCCCGCGTTGCTGCTGGTCAGAACTGCTTTTCGCCGCCGTCGACGTAGATGTTCGCGCCGAGGACGAAGCTGCTCTGATCCGAGGCGAGGAACAGCACGGCGTCCGCGACCTCGTGCGCCGAGCCCATCCGGCCGAGCGGAACTCGCGCCGCGAAGCTCGCCCGCGCCTCGTCGACCTTGTCCGCCTCGACCGTCTTCTCAAGCACCGGCGTGTCGATGGTTCCGGGCGAAACCACGTTGACCCGGATGCCGCGGTCCTTCAGCTCGTTGGCCCAGGTTCGGGCGTAGGAGCGGAGGGCGGCCTTGGACGCCGCGTACGTCCCGAACGACGCGACGCCGTCATCCGCGCGGACCGACGAATTCAGGATCACCGACGCGCCCTTGTTGAGCAGTGGCAACGCTTTCTGCACAGTGAAGAGCGTGCCGCGCACGTTGGTGTCGAAGACCTGATCGAAATGCTGCTCGGTGGTTTCTTCCAGGGTAGCGAAAGATCCCGTCGCGGCGTTGGCGAAAAGGATGTCGAGTCCCTTGCCGCGGGCGCGAACCGCCTCGTAGAGCCGATCCAGGTCGGCCGGGTCGGCGATGTCGCCCGTTACTGCGGTAGCGGAACCGATGGTTTTCGCGGCTGTGTCGAGTGCGCCCGGGTTCCGGCCGGTGATGAAGACGTGCGCGCCCTCGGCGGCGAACCGCTCGGCGGCGGCCAGGCCGATCCCGCTGCTGCCGCCGGTGACGACCGCCGTCTTGCCTTCGAGTTGTCCCATCGCGGACCTCCTCAGACTTGGGTACCGATCGGTACTGAACTCGACGCTAGCACTTCCGGACCGATCGGTACTGAAGGGGTACACTCGGGCTGTGACCAGTCAGGACAAGCCGCACATCGGCCGGCCGCGCGGATTCGACGCCGACGAGGCGCTCCGGCGCGCCATGCTGGTGTTCTGGGAGCAGGGCTACGAAGGGGCCAGCCTGGCTGATCTGACCGGGGCCATGGGCATTACGAAAACCAGCATGTACGCGGCTTTCGGCAACAAAGAACAGCTGTTCCGCAAGGCTTTGGCTCTCTATAACGAAGGCCCTGCCTCCTACGGGCCACGAGCGTGGGAGGAGCCGACCGCCGCCAAGGTGGCCGCCGCGATACTCAACGGTGCGGTCTGGGCGACGACTGATCCCGGCTGTCCGCCCGGATGCCTGGGAGTGCAGGGCTCGTTGGCGGCTGGCGAACTTGGCCTTCCCGCGCGCGAGCTGCTGGTCGAGTGGCGCAACGCCGCGCGTCAAGGCCTCGAAAACCGGTTCCGGCGCGCAATTGATGACGGTGACCTGCCGTCAGGCGCGGATGCGGCACGGTTGGCTCGCTACGTCATGACGGTGGCGTTCGGGATCGCCGTCGAGGCGGCCAGCGGGGCAAGCCGTGAAGAACTGCAAGAGGTTGCCGATGCGGCCCTGTGCAGCTGGCCGCCGGCCTGAGTTTCAGCGGCAGTAAAGGTCGATCGCGACGGTCATCCGGGCGCGGAACTCGTCCCGGGTTTCCGCGTCGTGCTTGATGCCGATCGAGGTGCTGATCAGTGTGCTGGCGACGTCCGCGGGGAGGGGGCGTCGAGTGCGTCGATGACGAGGGCGCGGAACCGTTTCGGGTAGTCGGCGGGCATGGTGCCGAGCAGGTCGGGGTTCGAGTCGATCAAGACGCCGATCTCCGCGGCCATCGGTCCGACATAGCGGCCCGCCCAGTGGTCGAACGCCTCAATCAGCCGTTCACGCAGCGGTCGCCCGGAATCGGCGAGAGCGAGTTGGGCCGCCTCAATGCTGTTGTCGAGTGAATGCCGCACGGTGGCGCGAAACAATTCCGGTTTGGACGAGAAGTAGAAGTACAGGCCAGGGCGGGAGATGTCCGCGGCCTTCGCGACGTCGTCCATGGACGCCTTGCGGTAGCCGTAGCGAGCGAACACCTCCAAAGCCGAGTCCAGTACGTGCGCGCGCCGATCGTTGCCCATAGGCGCACTATACAAACTGCGTTCAACCCGTATAGTCGGAAGGGTGTCTCCAGCATCACTGATCCGCACGGCCTTCGACGCCGACAGCACCGCCGATGACGTCGTGGCAGGCCTCGACCTCGGCGGCCTTCGCGCAATCGTCACCGGTGCCACCTCCGGCCTGGGCCGCGAAACAGCCCGCGCGCTCGCCTCTGTCGGCGCTGAAGTCACCCTCGCCGTGCGCAACACTGCTCACGGCGCGAGCGTCGCCAACGACATCGCCGCGTCCACTGGGAATCGAGCTGTCCACGTCGCGCACCTGGAACTCGCCGACCTCGCCACTGTCGCCCGCTTCGCCGATAGTTGGCACGGCCCGCTGCACCTGCTGATCAACAATGCCGGCGTCATGCGTCCGTCGCTGGGCCGCACCCCGCAGGGCTGGGAATTGCAGTTCGCCACCAACCACCTCGGCCACTTCGCGTTGGCGCTCGGACTGCAGGACGCCTTGGCGGCGGGCGCGAATCAGCGAGGAGCAGCCCGGATCGTCGCGGTGACCTCCGGCGCGCACATGTACTCACCCGTTGTCTTTGATGACATCCACTTTACCCGCCGCGCCTACGACCCCCAACTGGCTTACGGGCAGTCGAAAACAGCGAACTCGCTGTTCGCCGTGGAAGCGACGCGGCGGTGGGCGCCGGACGGAATCGTCGCCAACGCGGTCAATCCAGGCGGAGTTTCCACTGGCCTGCAACGGGATTTCACCCAGGACATGAAGGACCACCTCGACCGGCTCGAAGCCGCCGGGGTCTTCGCGTACAAGACCGTCGGACAGGGCGCGGCCACGACCCTCGTCGCCGCGACCGCACCCGAATTCGCCCATACAGGTGGTCATTACCTGGACGACGGCAACGAATCCGCGACAGTGCCTGACGACGTCGAGCTGGCGGGAAACAGCCACGCCGTCAAACAATGGGCGCGCGACGAGGCGGCAGCGCGGAGACTTTGGGAGGTGTCCCTCGATCTGGTCCGCGAACGTTGAGCAAGACGGATGTGTTGATGCATTGGCAACATGGTCAGCGCGAAGCAGGTTATTTGTTGCCACAAAGGAGTTCTCCCGCGTAACTCGGCTGGTGTCCGCTAGGTTTTCGCCGTGGACACGACAGACGGAGTCGAGGATCTGTGGTTGTCATTGCGGGTGGCGCATGCCATGGAACACGGTCCGGAGCGAACCGCGGTTCTGGCGGACGCAGTGCGAACCGCCGATCGGTTGAACGAGCCGCGGGCCGCGTTCACGTCCCGGCGGATGCTTGCCAGCGCCTATCGGCTGGACGGCCAATGGGACCGGACGCGCCGGCTGTTAGACGAATGTCTCGACGCGTATGACCGGCGCAGGTGGCAGTTCGACCCGGACGACGAGGCCAAACTCCTGGGCTGGTACGCCTGGATGGTTGCGTGCATGGCCGACTTCCCCGACCTCAGCCTCGACGAAATCCGTGCCGCCCTGGAGGGGGTGGAGCGCCGGTACACCGACGCCGGCCTGCCATGGCACGAGGTCTACGCGGCGAGACGCGGAATCGCGGCACACCTCGGCGACTGGGCGGCCGCCGACGAGGCCCATCTTCGCTGGGTAGCCACCGCCCCGACCGACACAGACGACCGATGGCTCGACGTCAATGCTATCGATCACTATCTGGGCAAAGGAGAATCGGCCCGTGCGCGGCGAATCGCGGCCGCGATGCTCGACGATCCCGCGGCGTCCGACGGTCCGGTCGTGCTTGCTCGCTGCCTGATGCTGCTGCCGCTGGCTCGCGCGGGCGAATGGCAGCTGGCTGCCTTGACCTTCCGCCGAATGCGGCGCGGGATGTCCGATGGTATCTACTCGCTGGAACACCTTGCCCGCGTAATCGAATTTTGCGCGCTGACCGGCAACGTGCTCGTGGGCATCGACTGGTTGTCCGCCATGGCCGGGTTCGAAGCGCGCCAGCGGCCGTTGGCCACCATGGAGTTCGCCGCCTCGGCCGCGGTGCTCGCGAGCGCGATGGTTCGCGCCGGCCGTGGCGACACCGTGCTCGACCTGGGGCCGGACGACCCCAACACGGTCCCGCTGCGCGTGCTCGCCCGCCGGATGCGCGGGCTCGCGCTGGACCTCGCCGGACAGTTCGATCGCCGCAACGGCAACTCTTTCCAGAGCGACCGAATCCGCGCCCGTCTCGCCGCCGAACCGCTCACCGAGTTCCTGCCGCTCGAACCGGCCAG
Source organism: Amycolatopsis sp. WGS_07 (assembly GCF_045278895.1). Taxonomy (NCBI): domain Bacteria; kingdom Bacillati; phylum Actinomycetota; class Actinomycetes; order Pseudonocardiales; family Pseudonocardiaceae; genus Amycolatopsis; species Amycolatopsis sp. WGS_07. Next base: position 4,653,985 of record NZ_CP136053.1, read on the forward strand.
CAGGCCGCCGTTGCAGTTGCTGCCACCGCCCGGACTGTCCGATGAGGACCTTCTCGCCCGCGCGGAGCAGCACGACTTGCGGTGCGAGGCAGACGAAGCACGCGCATGCCTGACCGTGATCTCTGATGATCTTCCACCGTATCTTAACGCGCGCCTCGTTGAATTGCGGGCGAAATTTTTCCAGAGCGAGGAGACCGAACCAGCGCTGCGGTACGCCATCGACGTCTACCGCCAGCACGGCGACCTGCCGCGCGCCCTGCTCGCCGAATGCTGGCTCGGCTTGTGGGCAGCTCATGCGGGACGTCCCGAGGAAAGCGTCGAGATCGTCGCAGCCGCTGTCGCACAATTGCGTCGTATCGGCGATGACACCCATTGCGCGTGGGGCGAATACTGGCTGGCCTATCTACTCGCTGGCCAAGGCGCACACGCCGACGCGCTAGACGCACTGGCGCGCGGCCAACGCCACGCCGAGGCAGCGTCGGACCATTTGGCGCTGGGCACGCTGCTGATTCTCGACACGACCCTGCGTCCTTCGCCCGCCACCGCCACCGCTGCGTTGGACGCCCTCATCGCCGCCGGCGTGCCGGAAAAGGCGTTGGAGGCACTGGCACAACTCACCCATCACGAGGGTTACCTGGAGATCGTCGAGAAAATCTTGGCTGCCCCGCCACACGGCATGGACCGCCTGGTCGGCCGACTGCGCTACCTCCGCGCTTGCGCACTTCCCGACTCCGGACACGCAGCCGACGACCTCACCGAGGCCGTCGGCCAAGCCGCATTGCGCAGCGAGGACACCGCCGAGCAATGGCACCAACTGGCGCAAGCCAACCACGCCGCCGGCCGATACGAGGACGCCGTCGACGCGAGCCAACACGCTGTCGAACGGCTCGACCCGCAGAGCGAGGCTCGCGACCAGGCGAGTTACCTGCTCGCGGACAGCTATCGCGCCCTCGGAGACCATCGTGCGGCCCTACGGGAGTACCGCCGCCTCGCCGATGGTGATGGTGCGCTCGCGGCCCAGGCTTTCGTCGCTGGAACAGCTTTGCTGGAGCAGTTGGGTATTACTGGCTGGCCGGTCTAGCGATCTTGAAGCTGGTCGAGTGTGCCTGATGTCTGCGTATGCGCAGGTCATCGCGACCGGCGCGGCCTCACGATGGGCTTCGAGATCCCCGAAATGGCTTTCGCCCCTGGGCGGCGAAAGTGCCTCCCAGGGGCGAGTTCCGCGGAGAAAGCGCCCTCTCAGGCGGTCGGTCGGCCCGCACCCGCGTAGTCGTCGCCCGGCTTCCGATACGGATGAACCTGCACGGCCTGCCCGGTCTGCGGCGCGTCGATCATCTGCTGGTTCCCGATGTACAGACCCACATGGTGGATCTTCGTGGTCGGCGCGCCGTAGAAGATCAAATCGCCCAGTTGGGGTTCGCTCACATGGGCAACGCTGCGGAATTGCGTGTCCGCTGTCCGCATCAGCTTGACGTCGGCGCTCGCGTAAGCCGCGGTCGTCAGGCCGGAACAGTCGAAGCCCGGATCGGGATCGCGAGTGCCGTTGCCGCCCCAGACGTACGGCAGCCCGATCTGGTCGATCGCGAAGTCGACCGCGGTGAGCACGGCGGGGTTGGGCGGCTGGTCGCTCTGGCCGACCGTGCCGTAGACGTTGGTCGTCGCGAGCGTCCGGTGCAGGACGACCGGAGCCGGCTCCAGCGTGGCGACTCCGTTCCACCAGTCCGTCGCCAGATCGCGGCCATTCGCGCAGAGCGCGCGACCGGCGGTGAGCGCCGCGTCGTCGACGTTCTGGATGTCAGGTTTGCCGCCGGACGCGCTGCGCTGCCACTTGTTCCACACCGCGGGGGAGAGCTGCAACGGCCCCGCCGACCCCGGTGTCGACACTGGCCGGTGATAGAAGTCGAGAACTTCCAGCGTGCCAAGCGGTTTCGCGAGGGTCCCGTTTTCCCCGATTTGACCACCCTGCGCCCGCCCGTGATCGCTGGCGATCTTCCCGATCGCGGCGAGAGTGATCCAGGACAGGTGACAATCAGGCTGTTCCTTGCTGAGCGTGACGGTCGCCTGTGCGTACCCGTTCATGGCCCGCAAGGGAATGTCGAGCCATTGACTAGTCCGCGACGCCCACGCCCCGAACTCGCCAGTCCGCGGCACCCCCGGCTGAACCGGTACCCCCGACGTCGGCGTGGCAGAGGTGGGGACTGCCTTCGAAGTAGCCGGGGTCATCGACGACGTCGCCGCGACGTTCCCGGAATTCGCGTCACTGGTGCCTCCCGGCAGGACCCGCATCGCGACGGTCAATGCCGCTACGACGACGATGACTGCCGCCAGCGCCACGACAGCACGTCGGTTCCGTGCGAGAAAACCCTGCTTCGCGCCAGGCGCGTCCCCTTCGCCGCCAGACGGCTGGGACCCGTCGCCGTTGAATGGCGAAACGCTGGATGAGCCGGATGCGTCGCCGGTGAGCGGCGAAACGCTGGTCGAGTCTGTTGTGTCGCCGTTGAGCGGCGAGACGCTTGGCTCGGAAGTGTCGCCGTTGAGCGGCGAAATCTCGGCCGACCCAGGTGTGTCGCCGTCGAACGGCGAAACACTCGCTGACCCAGCCCCGTCGCCGCTCACCGGCGACCCACCGGCCTGATCGGCCGTGTCGCCACTCAGCGGCGAAACACCGCTTGGCTGAGGTACGTCGCCACCCAACGGCGACGTCGCAGCCGCCCGGGGCTCGTCGCCATTCGCAGGCGAGACCGGCCCAAGCACATCGCCCTCCAGCTGCGAGGCCGCAGCCGATCCAGATGTTTCGCCACTCAGCGGCGACGCACTGGTCGGCGCAGACTTTTCGCCGCCCGCCGGCAACGCCCCACCCCCGGCCGAACCACCCGAGGCGACCGATTCGCCACTCAGCGGCGACGAACCCGCACCCCCGGGCTCGCCACCGCTCACATCCTCCCGCGCGCGGGGCGTGACCTGCGATTCGCCACTCAGCGGCGACGAACCGGCATCCCCGGGCTCACCACCGCCGACATCCGCTCCCGCGCGGGGTGTGACCTGCGATTCGCCGCTCACTGGCGACGAACCGGCATCCCCAGGCTCACCACCGCCCACGCCCGCCCCCGAACCAGGCGTGACCTGCGATTCGCCATTCAGCGGCGATCTCTCGGTCCCCGCCATCACCGGCCCCCAGCGAGTCTCGACAGCACGAACTCGCGCAGCACGTCCAGCTCCGTGTCCATCGCGACCTCGACCGGCCGCCCGGTCGGCGAATTCGGGACTGCCCGTCGGTCGACGATCGTCATGCCCCGGGTCGGGCCGGGGGCCGAGTCGATGTCGACCGGGTAGGTCTCCGTGTGCAGGATGCCCGGGCGGATGGCCTCGGCGACGGCGACCGCGTCGTGCATGACGATGCCTTCGTAGCCGAGCACCTGCCGGTAGTGCGCGAGGTAGTCCGGCGTGAACGAGTCCAGCGCCTGTCCGATCGGTCCGGATGCGGCGAGTTTCGCCAGCCACGCGCTGTCGACCGCGCATCGGTGGGTGAGGTCGAGGGGGACCATCACGCACGGGACGTCGTCCTCGGCGAGCACGCGGCGTGCCGCGTCCGGGTCGGCCCAGATGTTGAATTCCGAGACCGCGGTCGCGTTGCCGAGGGTGATCGCGCCGCCCATCAGGACGATTCGCGCGATCTTCGAACGCACCCCGGGATGGGCCGCGAGCAGGGCGGCGATGTTCGTGAGGGGGCCGATCGGGGCGATGGTCACCGGCTCGTCCGCGGCTTCGAGCAGGGAAACCATCAGGCTGACCGCGTCGGAATCCTCGAGCGGGCGGGTGGCTTCGGGCAACGAGGCGGCGTGTCCGGAGAGCCCGTCCAGGCCGTGGACGGTGCTCGACCGGTGCAGTTCGCGGTAGAGGAGCGGCCGCGAAGCACCCGCGGCGACGGGCACGTCCGTGCGGTCGCACAGCTGCAGCAGCCGGCGCGCGTTCGCGGTTGTGGTGGTCAGCGGCACGTTCCCGAAGACTGTCGTCACGCCAAGCAGGTCGACGTCCGCCGACCTCGCGGCCAATGCGATCGCGAAAGCATCATCGACGCCGGGGTCGGTGTCGATGATCAGCTTGGTCCCCATCGTGCTCCCCTTGCCTGTGGCCGGCCGTCGTCCACAGGTTACGATCAAGGGCATGACGTCGATGTGGGGTGCGCCCGCGTTGTCGCGCGTGCGCGCCTGGCGGCGGGCCCGGCGGGACCCGCACCAGGCGAAGTTCCTGACGGCCGACTCGCTGCGCTGGGTGCTGCGCAATCGCGCGTACACGCCGTGGTACCTCGTGCGCTACTACCGCCTGCTTAAATTCCGCATCGCGAATCCGCACATCATCCTGCGCGGCATGCTGTTCCTCGGCAAGAACGTGGAGATCCACTGCCGCCCCGGCTACGGCCGGATGGAGATCGGCCGCTGGGTGCACATCGGCGACGGCAACGCCATCCGCTGCCACGAGGGGTCCCTTCGCATCGGCGACAAGTCGGTGTTCGGGCGGCAGAACGTGATCAACTGCTATCTCGACATCGAACTCGGCGCGGCCACGCTCGTCGCCGACTGGGTCTACATCTGCGACTTCGACCACGTGACCGCGGACATCCACGTGCCGATCAAGGACCAGGGCATCGTCAAGTCGCCGGTCCGGATCGGGCCGGACACGTGGCTCGGCACGAAGGTCAGCGTCCTCAAGGGCACGCGCATCGGCCGCGGCAGCGTGCTCGGCGCGCACGCGGTGGTGCGCGGTGACATCCCGGACTACTCGATCGCGGTCGGCTCACCGGCCCGGGTGGTCCGCAATCGCGAGGACGACTACGCCGCGGATGCGGCCCGGCGCGAGGCCGTCGCCGACATGGCGCGCAAGGCGAACAAGGCACTGCAGAAAACTCTTGGCGACAGCTGACGCTGACCTGTCGTACTTCGCGACGGCGAAAATAGTCTGACAGCGTGGATAGCCTTGGCGCATGAGCGAAGCTCTCCGTCGGCACGTCGCAGCCTTCAACAACCGTGACCTCCAGGCTCTCCTCGACGGCTTCACCGAAGACGCGGTCTGGATCACCGGCAGCAGCGTGGTGCGCGGACACGACGAACTCACCGAGCTGTTCAGCGGTGCGATGGAACAACTTCTCCCGACGTTGAAGATCGAGAACGTTCTCGCGGACGGTGACCAGGTCGCCGCCCAATTGACTGAGCGGCTCACCCACAACGGCGAGGACCATATTTTCCCCATCGCCGGCTTCTATCGGCTGTCCGGAGGCCGCATCGCGTCGGCGAAGATCTACCGCGAGGGCAGCGCCGAACTCGGCTGACCGGTGTTGCCGTTTTTTGGCGAAACACGCTGACCAGCGGAAACGTGCCGGTTCACGGCCTGATCTGGGCGAGCCGGCCGTGCTCCTCGGGTCTTTTCGGCCGGGTTTGTCCGGCCGATCGGCCGATGTCCGCAGCCAGTCCGGCGATGATCATGGCCGGTATGCCGAAGCTCCGCCAACTCGCACCTGTAATCGCGGCCGTAGCGGCGGTCCCACTCGCTCCCGCGGCGGCCGCCGCAGGAACCCTCGACTGGCGGCCCTGCGTGTCGATCGCGAAAGGCTGGGATGCGGACGACCACCGGACCGAATGCGCGATGGTCACTGTCCCGCTCGACTACGCCAATCCCGGCGGCCGGACCATCGACGTCGCCGTCAGCCGGATCCGCGCGACCGGCCACCGCACGGGTGCGATCGTGTTCAACCCCGGCGGACCCGGCCAGTCCGGCATGGGGGTTCCGCTGAACATCGCCGAAAGCAAGGCCGCCGGGCTTCTGGAACACCATGACCTGATCGGGTTCGATCCACGCGGCGTCGACTACAGCGCGAACATCCCGTGCGCCGAGGATGATGCCCAGCCCGACCCCGGACTGTCCGAAAAGGACCAAGCCCGCTTCCTCGCCGAACACAGCGCCGCCGCGAACGCCGCCTGCTTCGCGAAAGACCCGGATTTGGTGAAGTCGTTCACCACACCGAACATCGCCCGCGACGTCGACCGCATCCGCGAAGCGCTGGGCGAGGAGAAGATCGGCTACTACGGCGTCTCGTGGGGCACGGCGCTCGGCGCGGAGTACCGCACGCTTTTCGACAGCCATGTCGACAAAATGCTGCTGGATTCAGTGATGCCGCCGCAGTTGAGCGTCAAGACGATGGACGACGACATGGCAGTGGCAGGGGAGAACACGTTCCGCGAGTTCGCCGCGTGGGTCGCGCGGTACGACTCCGTCTACCACTTCGGCGAGACAGAACCGCAGGTAGAGAAGGCCCTCCTCGACCTGCGGGCTGAGTTGACCGACCATCCACGCCCCGGCTCGGGCGATTCGCCGATTAATGGCGACACGGTCAACCAGTACTTCGCCTACCCGCGCCGGCAGTGGGTCGACGCCGCTAGCCACCTGGTGGCAATTCGCGACGGTGGCACCCCGCAGACGCAACCTTCCACCGCGCACGGTTTCGGATGGGACACCGAACGGACCGGAGGCAGCAGGTTCCAGCAGACGGCTTTGCTCTGCAACGAATCACCCACCCCTCGAGACTTCGACACCGTCTGGCAGGACCACCTAGACCGCGTCAAGGCCAACCCGATCGCCGGCAAATACGGCAGCTACGAGCAGATGTGCATCGGCTGGCCAGTGCCCGCGACGCAGTGGCAGTTCACCCCGGGCAAGAGCCCGTTGCAGCTGGTTGGCCACACCTACGAGCCGGTCACGCCCATCAAATGGGCCGTCGCCACTCAGCGGCGAATCGGCGGTTCCCTCATGACGGTCGAGGACGACGCCCATGGCTCGCTGTCGAGCCTTCCTTGCGCTACTGCGGCAGTCGAGTTCTTCGACACCGGTCGGCCCACGACGCAGTCCTGCCCAGGCGAACCGATCCCGGCTCCGCAGCCGTAACCGGTAACGCCAAGCCGGGTCAGGCAAACGACAGGGCATGCCCGCAGCAGGTCAGCCAGCCAATGCCACTGCGGGCAACGCCCGGGCGAGCACCTGCCGGACCGAACAGCCAACCCCAGACCAGCGAAACCTCAAAGCAGGAAGTGGAACAACGGACTCCCCGGCTCCACCCGCTCCACCTGCAGCGGGCTCTTCTCCAGCCGCGCCAGGAGCCCCGGGAGGTCCGCCCGCCGCGGGATCTCGACGCCGATCAGCGCCGGGCCGATCTCCCGGTTGTTGCGCTTCACGTACTCGAACCGCGTGATGTCGTCCTCCGGTCCGAGGATTTCGTCGAGGAACCGACGCAGCGCGCCGGGTTCCTGCGGGAAGCTGACGAGGAAGTAGTGCTTCAACCCCTCGTGCATCAGCGAGCGTTCGAGGATTTCGCTGTACCGGCTGACGTCGTTGTTGCCGCCGGACACGATGCACACCACCGTCTGCCCCGGCTCGACCTGCACGCTGGTCCCCAGCGAAGCCGCCGCGAGCGCGCCCGCGGGTTCGGCGATGATGCCGTCCGATTGGTACATCGACAGCATTTCCGTGCACACCGCGCCCTCGGCGACGGACGTCAGCTCCGCGCCGCTGTCCCGGATCAACGGGAACGTCACCTGGCCGGCCTCGCGCACCGCGGCGCCGTCGACGAACGGGTCGACCGCGTCGATCCGCACCGGTTTGCCTGCGTCGAGAGCTGCCGCCATGCACATCGCGCCGGCCGGTTCGACGCCGACGACCCGGATGTCCGGATGCCGCTCGCGAACCCACGTCGCGATCCCGGCCAGCAGCCCGCCGCCGCCGACAGGCACCACCAGGACATCCGGCACGAAGCCGAGCTGCGAAACCACTTCGAGCGCGACAGTGCCCTGACCGGCGACAGTGCGTACGTCGTCGAAAGCTGGCACGAGCGTCGCCCCGGTGCGGTGGGCGTCTTCCTTAGCCGCAGCGAAGGCGTCTTCGTACGTTTCGCCGACAACGATGACCTCGATGTGCGCGCCACCGAGTGCCGCGATGCGCTGACGCTTCTGCCGAGGCGTCGTGCCCGGCACGTACACGCGGCCGTTCGCCCCTAAACGGCGACACGCGTACGCGACGCCTTGTGCGTGGTTGCCCGCGCTCGCGCACACGACACCGCGCTCCCGCGTCGAAGCGTCGAGCTGCACGATGAAGTTGTACGCGCCGCGGATCTTGTACGAGCGGACCGTCTGCTGGTCTTCGCGCTTAAGCCACACGCGCGCGTCTACGCGGGACGAGAGACGCGCGTTGGGCTCGAGGGGAGTGCGTGTGACCACGCCCGCGAGCCGTTCGGCGGCCTGCTCGACCAGTTCTGCGTTCACCGTATCGATATCGTGCACTCGGGTGAATGTACTTCGCACCCGGTGAACACGTCCGGGGCACTCACGTCACGGACCGCGCTCACGTCTTCGGCACCGCCGGATACGGGACGAAGGTGCTGGTGTTTTCGTCGACCGTGAGCGGTTTGCCGATCGCCGGAAACGCGCGCTGCGAACAGGCTGGCCGGTCGCACACCTTGCAGCCCATCCCGATCGGCGTCGCCGCGGCGGGTTCGTCCAGGTCAAGGCCGGTCGAGTAGATGAGCCGGCCGGCGTGCCGCAGCTCGCAGCCGAGGCCGACGGTGAACGTCTTGCCCGGGCTGCCGTAGCCGCCGATGTTGCGCGACACCGTCCGCGCGACCCAGAAGTAACGCTTGCCGTCCGGCAGCGCCGCGATCTGCGTCAGGATCTTGCCCGGCGAGGTGAAGGCCTCGTAGATGTTCCACAACGGACACGCGCCGCCGACGCGCGAGAAGTGGAAACCCGCAGCCGACTGGCGTTTCGACATGTTCCCGGCCCGGTCCACGCGCACGAACGAGAACGGCACCCCGCGCTGTTTTGGCCGCTGAAGAGTCGACAGCCGGTGGCACGTGGTCTCGAAACCGACGCCGAAGTGGTCGCAAAGCCGCTCGATGTCGTACCGGAACTCCTCGGCCGCGGCCAGGAACGGGCTGTAGGGCAGGATCAGCGCGCCGGCGAAGTAGTTCGCCAGGCCGACCCGCGCGAGCGTCCGCGCGGCCGGGCCGGAAAACGCCCACGAATCGGCGAGTTCGGTGATCAGGTCGTCGTATTCCAGCAGCGCGATCTGGGACGCCATCCGGAATGCCTGCTGCCCGACGCGAAGGCTCGGCGCCAGCCGCAACACGCGCGTCGCGGGCTCGTATCGATGCTGTTCACCAGCGGATTCGTTGATGCCCTCGTTCGTCACGTCGACGCCGTAGCGCTGCCACAGCCGTTCCTTGAGCGACCCCAGCACCGATCCGCGCCGCAGCGGGATCTCGGCGGCCATCCGCTCCGCCCGTTCGTCCAGCTCGGCGACGTAGTTCTCCCGCTCGTAGAAGAAGTCGCGGACCTCCTCGTGCGGCAACGGCGCGGCAGCGCTTCCGTGCAGGCCGAGCCCGTTTTCCGTGGTCAGCGCGGCGGTGCTTTCGACCGCGTTGCGGTAGCTGCGGTGCAGTTTCACCAGCGCCTGGGCGATGGACGGCAGGTTGCTGGCCAGGTCGTTCAGTTCGCTCGTGGTCGCTTCGACCCCCACGGCCTCGTCGAGCAGGGCTTCTTTCACGTCAGCGACGAGCCGCGAGGTGTCGTTGTTCGCGAAGAACTCCGTGTCGACCCCGAACGCCTGCGTGATCCGCAGCAGCACCGGCACGGTCAGCGGGCGCGAGTTGTGCTCGATCTGATTGAGATAACTGGGTGAGATCTCGAGCACACGGGCGAGGTCCGCCTGGCTCATCGACCGGCTCTCGCGCAGATGCCGCAGCCGCGCCCCGGCGAAAGTTTTGTCCATGGGTGCTCCGTCCGGCCGGAAGGTTTCCGGGCCTGAACGATTACGTGAACGATCAAGCCCGCGAATTTTCGCTGCGGTTGCGAACGCTTGATTCGCAACCTTTGCAACATGCTAGGCAATCTTCGCAGAAATTGGCAAATTGGAGCAGTAGACCGGGTTTTCCCGCTCGTGTCAGGGTCGTGACCAGGCAAGGCGAGCAATCGCAAACTTCGCAACACGGGAGAGTCCGATGACCGAGCAGGCCAATCAGCTCGAGCAGGCGGCGGCCGAGCTGGCCGAGCAGTGGAAGACCGACCCCCGCTGGGCGGGTGTCCAGCGGACCTACTCCGCCGCCGACGTGGTGAAGCTTCGCGGTTCGGTCGTCGAAGAGCACACCCTCGCCCGCCGCGGCGCGGAGAAGCTGTGGGAGCTGCTGCACAGCGAGGACTACGTCCACGCGCTGGGCGCCCTCACCGGCAACCAGGCCGTGCAGCAGGTGCGCGCCGGCCTCAAGGCCATCTACCTGTCCGGCTGGCAGGTCGCCGCCGACGCCAACCTCGCCGGCCAGACCTACCCGGACCAGAGCCTCTACCCGGCCAACTCGGTCCCGGCCGTCGTCCGCCGCATCAACAACGCGCTGGGCCGCGCCGACCAGATCAACTGGGCCGAGGGCAACGGCGACATCGACTGGTTCGCCCCGATCGTCGCCGACGCGGAAGCCGGCTTCGGCGGTCCGCTGAACGCGTTCGAGCTGATGAAGGGCATGATCGCGGCCGGAGCCGCGGGCGTGCACTGGGAAGACCAGCTCGCGTCCGAGAAGAAGTGCGGCCACCTCGGCGGCAAGGTCCTCATCCCGACCAAGCAGCACGAGCGCACCCTGAACGCCGCCCGGCTCGCGGCCGACGTGCTGAACGTGCCGTCCCTGGTCGTCGCCCGCACCGACGCGCAGGCCGCGACCCTGCTGACCAGCGACGTCGACGAGCGCGACCGCAAGTACCTCACCGGCGGCCGCACCTCCGAGGGCTTCTACGAGGTCAACAACGGCATCGAGCCGTGCATCGACCGCGGCCTGGCCTACGCGCAGTACGCCGACCTGCTGTGGATGGAGACCTCCACGCCGGACCTCGAGGTCGCCCGCAAGTACGCCGAGGCGATCAAGGCGCAGTACCCGGACCAGATGCTGGCCTACAACTGCTCGCCGTCGTTCAACTGGAAGAAGCACCTCGACGACGACACCATCGCGCGATTCCAGCGCGAACTCGGCGCCATGGGCTACAAGTTCCAGTTCATCACGCTGGCCGGTTTCCACGCGCTGAACTACTCGATGTTCGACCTGGCGCACGGCTACGCCCGCAACGGCATGAGCGCCTACGTCGACCTGCAGGAGCGCGAGTTCGCTTCGGAGGAGCGCGGCTACACCGCGACGAAGCACCAGCGCGAGGTCGGCACCGGCTGGTTCGACCTGGTTTCCACCGCGCTGAACCCGGAAAGCTCGACCACTGCGCTCAAGGGTTCGACCGAAGAAGACCAGTTCCACTGACGCACCCCGCGGGCCGGCGATTCCGGTCGCCGGCCCGCCCCCTTCCTTTCCCCCTTCGCGGAGGTACGAGATGGCTGACACGTTGAACACCCGCATCGAGGTCACCGGGCCCGCCGATGGCCGCTTCGCCGAGATCCTCACCCCGGCCGCACTGGACTTCGTAGCCAAGCTCGACAACACCTTCGCCGGACGCCGCCGCGAACTCCTCGACGAGCGCCGCCGCCGTCGCGAGCGGCTGCAGTCGGGGGAGGAGCAGCTGGACTTCCTGCCCGAAACGCGGTCGATCCGGTCGGACGAGAGCTGGCACATCGCCCCGGTCGCGCCCGGTCTGGAGGACCGGCGCGTCGAGATCACCGGCCCGACCGACCGGAAGATGACGGTCAACGCGCTCAACTCCGGCGCGAAGGTGTGGCTGGCGGACTTCGAGGACGCGACCTCGCCGACCTGGCACAACGTCGTCGACGGCCAGCTCAACCTGTTCGACGCCATCCGTCGCAACATCGACTTCACCACCGAGGCGGGCAAGCGCTACACGATCGGCGACGACCCGGCGACGATCGTCGCCCGCCCTCGCGGCTGGCACCTGGTGGAGAAGCACATCCGCATCGACGGCCGCCCGGTTTCGGCGAGCCTCGTCGACTTCGGCCTGTACTTCTTCCACAACGCCCGCCAGCTCCTCGCGCGCGGCAGCGGCCCGTACTTCTACCTGCCGAAGCTGGAAAGCCACCAGGAAGCGCGGCTGTGGAACGACGTGTTCCTGCTGGCGCAGAAGGAACTCGGCATCCCGCGCGGCACGATCCGCGCGACCGTGCTGATCGAGACGATCACCGCGGCCTTCGAGATGGACGAGATCCTCTACGAACTGCGCGAGCACGCGGCCGGCCTGAACGCCGGACGCTGGGACTACATCTTCAGCGTCATCAAGAACTTCTCCGCGCACGGTGCCGATTTCGTGTTGCCGGACCGTGCCCAGGTGACGATGACGGTCCCCTTCATGCGCGCCTACACCGAACTGCTCGTCAGCACCTGCCACCGCCGCGGGGCGCACGCGATCGGCGGCATGGCGGCGTTCATCCCGAGCAAGGACCCGGTCACCAACGAAAACGCGTTGGAAAAGGTCCGCCAGGACAAGGAACGCGAGGCAGGCGACGGCTTCGACGGTTCGTGGGTCGCGCACCCCGGCCTGGTGCCCGTGTGCCGCGAGGTGTTCGACCGCGTGCTCGGCGGCTGGCCGAACCAGCTCGGAAAGCTCCGCGAAGACGTGTCGATCGAGGCTGCGGACCTGCTCGACGTCGCGAGCGCCGGCGGCGAGGTGACTGAGGCGGGAGTGCGAGCGAACATCAACGTTGCCCTCCGCTACGTCGACTCCTGGCTGCGCGGCACGGGTGCCGCGGCGATCCACAACCTCATGGAAGACGCCGCGACGGCCGAAATCGCGCGGTGCCAGGTGTGGCAGTGGATCCGCAACGGCACGAAGCTCGAGGACGGCACGGCGCTGACCCACGAGCTGGCCGTCGAGTTCCTGGACGACGAACTGGCGAAGGTCCGCGCGGACCTCGGCCCGTCGGCCCGCCTCGACGACGCCCGCGCGATCTTCACCGAGACCGCCCTCGGCGAGAAGCTGCCGAGCTTCCTCACGACTGTCGCCTACGCCCGCTACCTGACCGAGCGGTGACAGGCTCCGGTCGCCAGTGACCTGACCACCGGCGACCGGTTACCCCGCACCACTTTTTGGGATGGTGCCGGGGACGGGCCCGGTGGCGGAGGCTCCCCGCCACCGGGCTCGGGTCTTTCCGAACCCGCGCTCCTTTCGCCGTTAGCTGGCGAGGGGCGCGGGTTTCGGCCTTTGCGGAGTTCTCCGGGGCTCTCGATCGCTCCCGAGCTTGCGGCTTCCGCTGGCTTTGCGAGCTGCCTCTTTGCCCCTGCTCGCCATCGAGTCCAGCGGTATCTCCGCCGCACTCGCCATGCGAACGAGCGGCTCCTCGCCCTACCTCGCTGGTGCCGCAGCGACCGCTCCGTTCCCACCCCTCCATCGGCCGAATCGCCGTCGCCGCTCAGTGGCGAATCCCAGGTCATCCCCGCTTTCCAGCCTTGACCGCCCCGCCTCCCCATCCGCCGAACCCCCCTTGCTTATTTGATTCGACATACATATATTGCACATGTAACTACCTGGGGGAGCGTCGCCGGCAAGGGCGCCGGGCAGCTTCCGATCTCACTCGCACCCGGAGAAACCATGCACTGGCTTTACCTCGGCATCGCTGTGTTCTTCGAGATCGCCTTCGCGCTCGGAGCCAACGCCACGAACGGGTTCACGAAGCTGTGGCCGTCGGTGTTCACGCTGGTCATGGCAGCCGGCGGCATCTTCTTCCTCAGCCGCGCCCTGCTGACCCTGGACGTCGGCGTCGGCTACGCGATCTGGACCGGCCTCGGCTCGGTCGGCATCGTGCTGCTGGGCGCGCTGATCTTCAAAGAGAAGCTCGACTGGCGCAAGCTCATCGGCTTCGGCTTGGTGATCTGCGGCATCATCGGTCTCCAGTTGACCGGTGCCTGACCCCCGTCTTCCCCTTCCCGAAAGGACTTTCGCCGTGTCCGCTCAGCCCGAAGCACCAGTCATCGCCGAGGAAAAGGCGCAAACCAGCCGCCGCGCGTGGGGCATCCTCCTCTTCGCCGGCGTCTGCGAAATCGCGTTCGCCGTCAGCACGGACGGCAGCCGGGGCTTCACCAACCTGCCGTGGTCGATCGCCACGGTGATCGCCGCCGCCGCAACGATTTTCACCCTCAGCCTCGCCCTGCGCACCATCGATGTCGGCGTCGGCTACGCCGTCTGGACCGGCATCGGCGCGAGCGGCGCCGCGATCTTCGGCGCGATCATCTTCGGCGAAAGCCTGGGACCACTGCGGATTCTGTTCCTGGCCGTGATCATCGCCGGAGTCATCAGTCTGAAACTCACCGGCGGTTCAACCGGTTCAGCGAAAGCCGACGACTAACCGCATTCAGCGCGACGTCTCACACGATCGCTTCACGCCGCAAATTTCGTCACTACGCAGCGTCTTGCCGGTGCCGTTGTCTGCTGCCTGGAAGCCAGCCGAATGCCCACAGCAATGGTCAACAACCGCCCGATCTCCTTCGTCGACACCGGAGGAGACGGACCCGGCCTTGCTGCTTGGGCACGGCTACTTCCTGGACCACTCAACCTTCACTCCTCAAACCGGGGCACCTGAACGAGATAACTTGCCCGACATTGCTGATATGGGGCGAGCAGGACATTTCCCTTACTCGCGACCACATGGACCTGCTGAGCGACCGCCTCCCGAACACCAGCGACGTACACGTGATCCGCGGCGCGGCCACTCCGACCCTGACTCATCCAGAGCAGGTCAACCTGTTCCTGCAGTCGTTGGACTGACCCCGCTCCGACAAGCCGCTCGGACGATGCAGAACCACACGCCCTAGCCGATCCGTCCAGGCACTTCCCTGCTCTGCTCGGTGCAAATCACCAACGCCTCCCAGCGACGACCGGCTTGGTGAGCACCCAATTGCATGCACGCACATGTGCTATACAAGAGGTCTCGGCGTCATTTCTCGATGCCGGGCAAGGATTTGCCGGAGAGGTCGTTCGCGTGGCCACCACACCTTCCCCCGGACGGAAGTCCGCAGGGGCGAAACTCACCACCCTCGGCGCGATGTGGCCCCGCATGATGGCCCTTCGCAGCCGGGTCGACCACGAGGTCGAACAGGCCCTGCAACGGCAGCTGCACCTGGGCTTCTCAGAATTTGTCGCCCTGATGTCGCTAGCAGATCGCCCCGACGGCGAACTCCGCATGCAGGAACTCGCGGACGCGACGTCGCTCAACCAGAGTTCCGCGACCCGCCTCGTCGGCCGGCTCGAACGGACCGGCCTCACCGAGCGACGCCTCTGCGAGTACGACCGCCGCGGCGTCTACACCGGAATCACCGACGCTGGACGAGCCACGTTGCGCAAAGCCGTCCCGGTCTACGAAGCCGCCTTGGCGAGCGCCTTCGACCGAGTGGCGGCAGACCCCGACTACCGCGACCTCATCGCGGCCGTCGACCCTCGCTGACGGGTCTCTGACCAGGCATTAGCCACTGAACGGCAACGGACTTTGGCGAGCGTGGAGCTATACCTCGAATGCGTTCCCAGTCGCGATCTTCGGCCGCCCCAATTCTACCGGCTCGCCGACCCGGGCGCGCCGGTAAACCTCGACAGTCGCCTCCGCGATCCGTCCCCAATCGAAGTCGGCACCGAGCCGAGCCTGCGCCGCACGCGCCCGCCGAGTCGCAGCCGGAACGTCGCTTAAGACGCTGGTCACGGACGAAGCAAGGCCGGCGACGTCGCCCGGCGCGAAAGCCAAGCCAGTCTCGCCGTCGATGACGACCTCTCCAAGTCCGCCCGCAGTCGATGCCACCAGCGGTGCCTTCGCAGCAGCAGCCTCGAGGGCGACGATGCCGAAAGGCTCGTACCGACTCGGCAGCACGACCGCGTCGGCAGCGGCCAAAAGTGCGCGCAAGTCGCGGTCGGAGAGATGCCCGACGAAGTCCACTGCCCGCCGAATCCGGAGCTTGCGAGCCTGCGCGACGAGTTCGTCATGGTGTCGCCCTTTTCCGGCGACAACGACCCGCGTCCCCGGGAACTGGCGGCGGATCCGAGGCAATGCGGCCAGCAGGTCCTGGACGCCCTTCTCCCACTCCAGCCGACCGAAGAACAGCAGGAACGGGGCACCGTCCGGGCTGTGCCGCTCCCGCATCTTCGCGACTTCACTGGACGACACACGCCAGCTGCGGCCCTCGATGCCGTTGTGGATCACCGCGACATCGGCCGGCTCGATTTCGAAGAGGTGCGCGACTTCCTTGCGCATAGCCTGCGAACAGGTGATCACCGCGTCGGCACGGTTGGCCAGCCACCACTCGACTGAATGCACCTGCTGGTTCAGCGGATGCGACAGCCAACCCGAATGCCGGCCCGCTTCGGTCGCGTGGATCGTCCCGACGAGCGGCACCCGAGCAGCCTCAGCAACCGCGATCGCCGGATGCGTGACCAGCCAGTCGTGCGCATGGACGACCTCGGGTTGCCACGTGCGGAGCAAATCCTGCGCGGCCCGGATCATCGCGTGCCCCATGGCGAGGGTCCACGCGACGAGGTCCCGCTCGAAAGTCAGGTGCATCGGATCCTCAGCGACGCGGACGACCCGGACCCCCTCGATGACCCGATCGCTGCGCGGATGCGTCGACGCGTCAGTGCCCGCGGTGTGCCGGCAGAGGACGACGACGTCGTGGCCTTGCTGCGCGAGATGTCGCGCCAGCGCGTGAACGTGCCGGGCCAGCCCGCCGATGACCACCGGCGGATACTCCCAGGACAACATCAGCACGCGCATGGCCCGAGGTTACTCGCCAGTCGCTTACCCCGGGGCGGCCGCCCGAACGACCGCCGGAAAGCCATGCTGGCACCAGGCGGAGAAGCGTCGGAGACGGCAAGAACTCGCTGGTCAGAGCGTTTCGCCAAAAAACGGCAACAGCTTCAGCCTGGCCGGTCCGCAGACTCGCGACGACAACATCCGCCCTGCTCAGCGGGCAGTTCCACGCCGCCGCGACCGCCGGAACGACGCATGAATCCCTCCGGCGATCACCTGTCGCTACGAACGACGTCCACCCGCCGCAATCAACCCCTGCTCCGGCCGCTGACCAGCAATTAGCCACTGAGCGGCGAACCGTCGCCGACGCACTTCCACTCGTCCGCCTGAGCAGACCCCGCCGATAACCAACAGCCAGCGATCGACCACCCACAGACGGGCTCAGCCATCGAGGAGGCCCCGCACACGAGCCTGCCCGAACGGCCGTCAAGCCATGCCGCGGATCGCGATTCTCTGCCACCATGATCGGTGATGACTCCAACAGAGCCCGAATGGCAACGCGCGGACCCGCCGCTGACCACCCCGTGGACCGACCGAGTCGACCCGGCCGCGGTGCTGCCCGAGTACCCGCGCCCACAGCTTCGCCGACCGGAGTGGCTGAGCCTCAACGGCGTCTGGGAGTACGCAGGATGGCCAGCTTCGCCCGCCGAGCCGCGCCCCGTCGGGTATAGCGAACGCATCCTGGTCCCCTTCGCGCCGGAATCAGCGCTCTCCGGAATCGGCCGACGAGACGAAGTGCTGTGGTACCGACGTCTGTTCGAGATCCCTGAAGGCTGGCGCGGGCGACGGGTGCTGCTGCATTTCGGTGCAGTCGACCAGAAAGCCGAGGTGCGGGTCAACAACCAGTCGGTGGTCACCCATGAGGGCGGGTACACGTCGTTCTCCGCGGACATCACGGACGCTCTCCGTGCATCGGGTCCGCAGGAAATTACCGTTCGCGCGGAGGACCGCACGGACATCGAGCCGTACCCGATCGGCAAGCAGCGCAACGAACCCGGCGGTATCTGCTACACGCCGACGTCAGGGATTTGGCAGACTGTGTGGGTCGAGCCCGTGCCGAACGAGCGCATTTCCTCCCTCGAAGTTACCTCGGACTTGTCTGGTGTTTCCGTGTTCCCGCAGGTCTCCGGTGGTGCCCAAGTAGAGCTGATCGTTTCGCCGCCAAACGGCGACGAGGTCGCGCGCGTTCGAGGCGCTGCTGGCGCACGGCTGCGGGCGAACCTTCCGGAACCGCATCTGTGGTCTCCGGACGATCCGTTCCTTTACGACCTCACCGTCCGGCTTCTGGATGCGCACGGTGATGTGCTGGACGAGGCGGCCAGCTATTGCGGGCTGCGAACGGTAGAAATCGTCCCGGATGTCGACGGACGGCCACGGATCGCTTTGAACGGCCGGATCACCTTTCTGCACGGACCACTCGACCAGGGCTACTGGCCGGACGGCGGTTACACCGCACCGACCGACGAGGCGCTCCGGTTCGACCTGGAGAAGACGAAGGAACTCGGGTTCAACCTGGTCCGCAAACACATCAAAGTCGAGCCCGCGCGCTGGTACTACTGGGCAGACCGGCTGGGTTTGGCCGTCTGGCAGGACATGCCGTCGCTGGTCGTCTCGTTCGCAGGGCCTCCTGGGTACGCACCGGATCCATTGCCCGAAGGCCAGCAGCGCTTCGAGGCTGAGCTGCGGGAACTGGTGGCGCAGCTGCGAAATGTCACGTCGATCGTCGCCTGGGTGCCGTTCAACGAAGGCTGGGGAGAATTCGACACGGTCCGGATCGCGGCACTCGTGAAGGAACTCGACCCGACTCGGCTTGTGGTCGCGAACAGCGGTGTGAACTGCTGTTTCTCCCGCCCGGACACCGGCACCGGAGACATCTACGACGACCACACGTACGTCGGGCCGGGGGAGCCGCACGAGGGGGACCATCGTGCATTGGTGGACGGCGAATACGGCGGCCTGGGCTTGATCCTCGAAGACCATGTCTGGCCTGGTCCGCCCAACGCCTACGAAATGACGACCGATTCCGCGCACCTCACCCGACGGTATGCGGAGGTGAGCGAACGCCTCGAAGGGTTGATTTCCGATCTTGGGCTGTCCGGCGCGATCTATACTCAGACCACTGATGTAGAGAACGAAGTGAACGGCCTTCTCACCTACGACCGTCGAGTGCACAAACTCGACTTCGTCGACGCCGCGAACCACAACCGGGCGGTGATCGCCCGCGGTTCGCATCCTGAGGTGAAGACCGCTGCCGAGCCATCTGGCGAAGCTCCGGACGGCCGTTGACCTGCGACTCGCCACTGAGCGGCAACGGAAGACATGCAGTCCTGGTTAGGGGCTGCGGCCTGGGGGACAGACCAGGCCGACTTGCGATTCGCCGCTAGCGGGCGACGAGCTGGCCAGCGGTGCTGCGAAGCTCGCGAGATGCGTCCGTCCGGGCGCGCTGCTTCGGCATTTCCGGTCGACGACTGCAGGATTGGGCGACCGGGGGTGTCGGAATCGCCGGCGATCGACGACGTCCTCGGAGACGGCTGGTGTCGCTGGCTGACTTTGTCGTGCGCGGGCGATGTCAGCCCTTGGTGACTCACGCGATTGGTCGACAGTCGCCAACGGGTAGCGACTGCCCCCACGGGCGAGCGGACGTAGGAAGGCCGGAGTCTTTCGCCGTTGAACGGCAACGGCACGGGGGCTAGCGGTGACCTCGCCTCTTCTCGAAACCTGCTGGTTCGGCCACGGCGGGCATTTGCCGAAAAACGGCGAATGCTCTCCGGCCGCTAACTACGCAGGCCGGAGAGCTGGGCCGGAACTCAAGCAGGCAGAGCCGCCTCGATCGCCGCGACGATCGTCTCGTCTTCAGGCTCGGTGCGCGGACGGAAACGACCGAGCACTTCGCCGCTCGGGCTGATCAGGAACTTCTCGAAGTTCCACTGCACGTCGCCGGCTTCGCCGTCCGCGTCGGGAGTTTCCGTGATGCTGGCGTAGAGCGGGTGCCGGTCTTCACCGTTGACGTCGATCTTCTCGAACAGCGGGAAAGACACCCCGTACGTGGTGGAGCAGAAGGTCTGGATTTCCTCCGCCGTGCCTGGTTCCTGGCCAGCGAACTGGTTGCACGGGAACCCGACGACCGAGAAACCCTTGTCGCCGTAGCGTTCCTGCAAGCGCTCCAAACCGCTGTACTGCGGCGTCAGGCCGCACTTCGACGCCACGTTGACCACGAGCAGCGTCTTGCCCGCCAGCGGACCGCCGAGAGTGGCGTCGTCACCGGACAGGGTCTTGAGGGGCAGGTCGCGGATTCCCATGGAGTTCCCTTCGATCGTCATGCGAGAGGACGGCGCAGGGCACGCGCGTCCAGATGTCCGAACGGGCCGTCGGCCCGGCGGTATTCCTCGGCCAGGGCGAGTCCGCGGGCACGATCCCCGCTGCGGAGCAAGCCTGCGAGGGCATCGAACCGTTCAGTGTGCACGCGGGCGCGCCGGCGGGCGTAGTCGGCGGCGGAGTCCTTGGTGACCATGAACGCCCAGTCGCTAGACAGTGCCATCATCGCTTCGGCGACCGCCTGATCGACGATGACGTCGCGAGTGGTCCCATCCTGCTTGTCGACCAGGTCGAGCAGCCGTGTCTGCAAGGCCGCGTTGTCTTGCACCATGTCCGCGACCTGCTCACCGTCCCAGACTCGCCAGTCCTTGCCAGAGCCCCATGACGAAGCTGGTAGCTGGACCGGTTCGCCTAGGTGGCCGACCTCGAGCGCGCCGCGCAGCGTGGTCACCCGGACGCCCGCTTCGGGCAGTGCGCGCAGGATTCCTTCGAGCCATGCGGGACCTTCGTGCCACCAGTGTCCGAATAGTTCCGTGTCGTAGGCCGCAACCACCAACGATTCGCGGCCGTGTTGCTCCCGGAGTGACCGCAGCCGCGCGACGACTGTTTCGACGAAATCTTTGACGTGCGAGCCCAGAACGTCCGCGGCAAGCGCGGGATCGTATGGAGATTTGTCTTGCGGGGCAACGGTTTTCCCGGTTACCCGTGACGCTTTCAGTCCGACTTCGTGTGCCCAGGTGTGGAAATCGCGGTACGCGGCATGGCCTGGGTAGCCGGCTTTTGGCGACCAGACCCGGTACGTGACCTCGAGATCTCGGCCGAAACAAACAACATCGGAGTCACCGACGGGATGCGCGGCCGAGGTGTCACCATGGAGTGAAGGGCCGTCTACAAGGAAGCGTCGCACACCGGCGTCGTGATAATCTCGTTCCATTCCCGGTGCGTAACCACATTCAGGTGCCCAAATACCTTCTTGCGCGCGGCCAATGCGCAGCGCGGTGTCCTCCAGCCCGGCCTGGAGGGCGAACCGTCGCACCCTCTGGTCCAGCAGTGGCTGGAACGGATGCGCCAACGGCCCGCCGAGCAGTTCGATCGTGTCACTGTCCACAAGCGACCGCAGAATAGGAGAAAAACCATGCCGCCAGCGCGTTTCCAGCTCCTCGGTGGCGTGCATCGCGGCCTGGTGCTCGGCGGCGGCGAGGTCGCGCAGCAACGGATCGCCGCCCCAGAGCGTCGACGCGTGCTGTGTGCGCAGCTGCCAGTGGCCGACCCAGTCGTGACAGGCGCGGATGGCGTACGGATCGTCAAGCTGCGCGGCGAGAACTGGCGTCATGCCGAGCGTCAAGACGTCGCGTCGCCCCTCAGCGGCGAAACGGCGAAGCAGGTCGACGACCGGCAAGTACGAGTGTGTCCACGCCTGGTAGAGCCATTCCTCGCCGACCGGCCAGCTGCCGTGATGCGGCAACCAGGGCAGGTGGCTGTGCAGGACGAGGCAGAACGTGCCTTCGTGCGAAGGAGTCCGGGCGGTCACGGGCGCACCGCCACAGCCACCAGGTCGAGGCTCGCGTCAAGATCGTTGTCGTGCACGGTGAAGTCGTCGGCTCTGATCGCGGCGACGTCCGCGAGGAGGTCGGCGGGCCAGGTCGCTTGTCCGGGGAGCGAGCCCATTACGACGTCCAGTTGCGCGTCGATGATGGAGCCGCCGTAGCGGGCCTCTGTCGTGCGCAGGGTTTTCGCGTGGTGCAGCCCGTTCAGCGCGGCAACCGAGAACCCGGCCGCACGCAGCAGACCGTCCAATTCGGACGGTGCCATTTCGCGAGTGTGGAACGGGTTGAGCGGGGTGTCGCTGTCCGGTGTAAAAGTGAGCCGGTTCGGGGTCGTGACCAGCAGTTTCCCGCCTGGGCGCAGGACGCGGAAGCATTCGGCCAGGAAACTGTCCTGGTCCCACAGATGCTCGATCACCTGGAAGTTCGCCACCACGTCGACCGCGCCGTCCCGCAGTGGGAGGTACGCCAGGTTCGCCTGTGCGACGGCGACGTCCGGATACCGGCGAGCGACGTGCTCGGTGGTCGGTACGTCGTAGTCCAGCGCGAGCACTCGCCGGGCGTGTTGGGCGATGAGCCCGGCGCCGTAGCCCTCGCCGCAGCCGGCTTCGAGCACCGTCGCGTCGGTGCAGTGGGGGAGGAGGGCGAGGTAGGCGGCTTCGTGGCGCCGGAACCAGTAATTTTCCTCGGGGATGCCGGGGACGGTTCGTTCGCCGGTGAGGTGCAGTGCCTCGGCCCGGGTGGCTGCGTTGGTCACCTGCGCGACCCTAGCGCCTGTCACGTTCCGCGCAGTCGTCTCGTTCCAGCCATATGCAACGGACGATCACGCGCATCCTCCTCATCCTGCTCGGCCTTTACACCCTGGTGCAGGGGCTGTGGCCGCTGCTCGACCCGATGGGGTTCTACCAGGACTTTCCCGGATTCCGGCACGGCTGGGTCTCCATGGACGGGCCCTACAACGAGCACTTCCTCATCGATTTCGGCGGCCTCAGCCTGGCGCTCGGCGCGATGCTTGTCGGCGCTGCCGTGATGGGCACCACAGCTGTCGCGCGGATGGTGGCCGTCGCGGCGCTGCTGTTCGCCGTCCCGCACCTCATCTACCACGCGGGTCACGTCGGGCACTATCCGCAGCTCGACCAGGTGCTCATCATCGGCGGGCTCGCCGTCACAGTGCTGCTTCCGCTCGTGGTGCTTTCGGTCCCGGGGCGGCGAATCGAGGTCAGTTCGACGGCGACACCGTGATGCTGAGCGCACCCGGCCCGACGTGCGCGCCGATCACGGTGCTTGCGTCGCCCACCACGATGTCGCCCGCGCTCGGCACGCGTTCCCGGAGCCGTCGGACGACTTCGCTTTCGTCGGAGCCGAATCGGGTCACCGCGAGGTCCACTGGCTGGTCGCCGGCGGCCTTCACCGCTAGGTCGACAAGCCGGTTCATCGCTCGTTTGGTGCCGGGGACGCGAGCGAGCGGGCTCACCTCGCCATTGCGGACGGTGAGCAGCGGCTTGATCGCGAAAGCACTTCCGAGCATCGACTGGGCGGCGCCGATCCGTCCCGATCGCCGCAAGTACTCGAGCGTGTCGACGTAGATCAGTTCGGTCGAGTTGCGCACTCGCCGTTCCGCGGCGTCCAGGACCCGCTCGAGCTGCCCGCCGGCCCCGGCGACGCGGGCGGCGGACACCGCGGCATAGCCGAGACTCATACTGGCCGTCCCGCTGTCGAGGATGTGCACGGGAATCCGGACCTGCTGCGCGGCTTCGCGGGCGGCTTCGACGGTCTGCGAAAGCCGTCCGGAGATGTGCAGGCTCACGATGGCGGACGCGCCCGCGGACGCCGCGTCCTGGTAGGTCCAGAAAAACGCCCCCGGATCGGGCGGCGAAGTCGTGACGGCCGCGCCGGACTTCATGGTCTCGATGAGGTCGCTCCGGTCGAAGCGGTGCTCGTCGTCCGTCTGGTCGCCGACGTGCAGCTGGACCTGGACGACACTGATTCGCCACTGGGCGGCGAGTTTCTCGGGCAGGCACGAGGTCGAGTCGGTGACTACGGCGATGTGCGCGGACATGGTGCCGGAGCGTAACCCCTAACGGCCTACTGCGAGTAAGTGACCGTTGCTCCGATCGGGCGAGCGGCGCGCTGGACGGGCTAACCGGTCAACTACTAGGACGATAGTCCCAATAGATTGCTCATCCAGGTGAATGCCGTCACCTCGAGGGGTCCGGTCGGGGAATTGGCCCTAATCTACCGCTCAGTAGAGCACTGTCCCGCGGCCGAGAGCCGGCCCCAACCGGGAGGTCGAAGAAGACCCATGACGAACATCGTTGTCCTGGTCAAGCAGGTACCGGACACCTACTCGGAGCGGAAGCTCTCCGGTTCCGACAACACACTTGACCGCGAATCCGCCGACGCCGTGCTCGACGAGATCAACGAGAAGGCCGTCGAAGAGGCCCTCAAGATCAAGGAGGCCGGCGAGGGCGAGGTCACCGTGATCTCGGTCGGCCCGGACCGCGCGACCGACGCGATCCGCAAGGCGCTCTCCATGGGCGCCGACAAGGCCATCCACGTGTCCGACGAGGCGCTGCACGGCTCCGACGCGATCGCCACCGCGAAGGTCATCGCCGCCGCCGTCGGCAAGGTCGAGGGCTACGACCTGATCCTGGCCGGCAACGAGGCGTCCGACGGCCGCGGCGCCGCCGTGCCCGCGATCCTGGCCGAGCTGCTCGGCGTGCCGCAGCTGACCTACGTGCGTCAGCTGACCGTCGAGGGCTCCGCCGTGAAGGCCGACCGCGAGACTGAAGACGGCATCACCCACCTCGAGGCGAACCTGCCGGCGCTGGTGAGCGTGAGCGAGAAGATCAACGAGCCGCGTTACCCGTCGTTCAAGGGCATCATGGCCGCGAAGAAGAAGCCGGTCGAGACGCTGACCATCGCCGACCTCGGCATCGACGCGGGCGAGGTCGGTCTCGCCAACGCGTGGTCGACGGTCGTCGAGGCCTCGCCGAAGCCGCCGCGCACCGCGGGCGAGAAGGTCGAGGACGAGGGCGACGGCGGCTCGAAGGTCGCTGAGTACCTGGTCGCGCAGAAGCTCATCTGAGACACGGTTTCGAGGAGGATTCCGGAAAATGGCTGAAGTACTCGTCCTCGTCGACCACGTCGACGGTGATGTCAAGAAGGTCACGCTCGAGCTGCTGACCGCCGCGCGCGCCCTCGGCGAGCCCTCCGCTGTCGTGGTGGGCCCGACCGGCACCGCGGCGAAGGCCAAGGAAGCGCTCGCCGGCCACGGCGCGGCGAAGGTGTACGTCGCCGAGGGCGACGACGCGACCGGTTACCTGGTGACCCCGAAGGTCGACGTGCTCGCGAAGCTCGCCGAGCAGGTCTCCCCGGCCGCGGTGCTCGTCGCCGCCAGCGCGGAGGGCAAGGAGGTGGCCGCGCGGGTCGCGCTGCGGCTGGGCTCCGGTCTGCTTTACGACGCGGTCGGCATCAGCGCCGACGGCACGGTGGACCAGTCCATCTTCGGTGGCGCGTTCTCCGTGAAGGCCAAGGCTGCCAAGGGCGCGCCAGTTGTGTCGGTGCGTCCGGGCGCGGTCGAGGCGGAGGCCGCCGACGGTGCGGCTGCCGAGGAGACCGTCGAGATCCCGGCGCAGGACCCGGCGAAGGCCGCCAAGATCACCGGCATCGAGCCGGTCGTGGGCGGCGACCGTCCGGAGCTGACCGAGGCGTCGATCGTCGTGTCCGGTGGCCGCGGCGTCGGCTCGGCGGAGAAGTTCGACGTCGTCGAGAAGCTGGCCGACTCGCTCGGCGCGGCCGTCGGCGCGTCCCGTGCCGCTGTCGACTCCGGCTACTACCCGGCGCAGTTCCAGGTCGGCCAGACCGGCAAGACGGTGTCGCCGCAGCTGTACATCGCGCTCGGCATCTCCGGCGCGATCCAGCACCGCGCCGGCATGCAGACGTCGAAGACCATCATCGCGGTCAACAAGGACGCCGAGGCTCCGATCTTCGAGATCGCCGACTTCGGTGTGGTGGGCGACCTGTTCAATGTCGCGCCGCAGCTGACCGAGGCTGTCGACAAGCGCAAGGGCTGACATTTCTTTCGCTCGGAAGGCCGTCGCGTGCTCGCCACGCGGCGGCCTTCCGCGTTTTCCGGATGCCTCTCTCCCGCCTGAGAGGAACCTGAGAACCGGCAATTAACTCAACGTGCACTGACCGGTCATCGATTGGCACTCTTCGCGGCCGCCTACCGGCAGGTACACCTTGACCATGACGTCGTCACAGCTCCTCGTCAGTACTGATCAGGCGGGTGCCGACCTTCCCGCTGGCGCGCCGCGGTATTCGCTTCTGGTCGCCAACGGGAACGATGAAGTGCTCGCCGCACAGAAGCTGCGATACCGGGTTTTCGCCGAGGAGATGGGGGCGGAACTGCATTCCCCGGAGCCCGGCCGGGATGTCGACTACTTCGACGAATTCTGCGACCACCTCGTGGTCCGCGACGACAACACCGGCGAGATCGTCGGCTGTTACCGCATGCTTCCGCCGGAACGTGCCGCGCAGGCCGGAAAGCTCTATTCGGACAGCGAATTCGACTTGACCACGCTCGCCGCCCTGCGGCCGTCCTTGGTCGAGACTGGACGGTCCTGCGTCCACCCTGATCACCGTAGCGGTGCCGTCGTGAGCCTGGTGTGGGCTGGGATCGCGCGCTACATGCTCCTTTCGGGGCACCGTTATCTCGCTGGTTGCGCTTCGGTCCAGCTGAACGACGGCGGCAGCTACGCCGCGGGGGTCTGGGATGTCCTGCGCACCAAGCATCACGCTGACGACTCGCTGCGCGTCTCACCGCTGAACCCGTGGGACCCGGGTGCGATCGCGCGTCCCGACCGGGCCATGCTTCCGCCGCTGATCAAGGGTTACGTGCGGCTTGGCGCCAAAGTGTGCGGCCCGCCGGCGCTCGACGCCGACTTCGGTGTCGCCGACTTCTTCGTCCTTCTTGATCTGCAGCAGGTCGACGAGCGGTACTTGAAGTTCTTCCTCGGAGCGCAAGGATGAGCCACGCCTGGATGCCGACGTCGCCATGCGGTGACGATTGTCTGACCGAGGGCGCACCGACGGTCGCCCTGCCTCGGAGGGTTTTGCGTTTCACCGCCGCGATCTCAGTGGTCTTCGCGACACTGCTGATCGCGCCGGCGCTGCTGGTGATCCGTGGCCGGAGCCGGGAACGCTTGGTGCGCCGGATTTTCCGGGCCGTGCTGAGGGCGTTCGGCGTCCGCATGTCTGTCGTGGGCGGCGAGGACTTCCTCGCTGCTCCGGTCGGCCGCGGCGCACTCGTGGTGAACAACCACATCTCGTGGCTGGACATCATCGCCATCAACGCCCTGCGCCCGATGCGCGCGCTCGCGAAGATCGAGATCGGTTCCTGGCCGATCCTGGGCACACTCGTGCGTCGCGGCGGCAGCATCTTCCTGGACCGCGACCGCTTGCGCACCTTGCCAGGCACCATGTCCGAACTGGCCGACGCCCTCCGCTCCGGCGCGCTCGTCAACGTCACCCCCGAGGGCACCACCTGGTGCGGCCTGGCCTCCGGTCGCTTCACGACGGCGACCTTCCAGGCCGCGATCGACGGGGGTGTCCCGGTCCGGCCGATCGCCTTGCGTTACCGCCTCGCCGACGGTCGCGAAACCAGCCAGCCGGCGTTCATCGGACCGGAGTCGCTCATCGCGTCCCTGCGCCGGGTCGCCGCGTTGCGCGGTCTGGTCCTGGAGGTGCACGTGTGCCCGGAGATCGCTCCCGGCCGCGCCGAAGACCGCCGTTCGCTGGCCGCTCTTGCCGAGGCCGCTGTCCACTCGGCCCTCGGCACAGTCCGCATCCCGCCGCAGCGCCGCCGGGTCCTGGTCGGCCGTCGTGCGGCCTCCCAGCCGGTTGTGCACTGACGAACACGCTGGTCACAGGGCTGCGGAGAGGTGTTGCCGTTTTTTGGCGAATCCTCTCCGTCGCTCTCTGCCCTCGCTCGGGTTCGCCTGCGATCGACCGACGTCAGCCCATTCGCCGCTAAACGGCTACGGCCATCCCGACGTGTCCTGCCACCGAACGGCTAACCCGTCGCCTCGCTGTCGCCGCTGAATGGCGACAGACTCTTGCCTCGGCACACCGGGGTCCCAGCCCTTGTCGCCACTGATCGGCAATGGCACCCACCGCTGTTGCCGCAAAATGGCGACACGGACCTATCCGGTCATCCGAGTTGCACCACGGGCGAGCCTAGCCGACAACCATGGTCAGGAAACGGCAATAGTCAGCTTCCCGCCGGGGTGTCCGTTCTGGCTCTCCTCCTGCGCGGCTGCCGCTTCCTCCAGCGGGAAGGACTTTCCCTGCGCAATCCGCAGTCCATTGTGTACATACCCGAGGATCTCGTTCAGCACCTGCTGCCCCTGCCCGTCTTTGCCCCCAGACGAAAAAGTCAGCCCAAGCTGGAACGCCGCACCGTCGGCGATGGTCACGATGCGGTCCTTCGACCCTCGCAGTTCGATTGATTCAGGCAAGACGCCGTGACCGGACGCGTCGAACACCGCGTCGACCGGCCGATCCGCCACCTCGCGGACCCGTTCGAGCCACCCGTCGCCGTAACGCACCGGAATCGCGCACAACGACTTCACCTCATCGAGATTGCGCTGTCCAGCCGTTCCGATCACTGTCACGCCCAACGCAACTGCGATCTGTGTCGCGAACCGGCCGACAGCGCCACTCGCTCCATGGATAACCACAAGCTCGCCAGCTTTGACGTCGAGCAGACGCAGCACGCGCAACGCGGTTTCGCCAGCAACCGGCAACGCCGCAGCGTCGGCCCAGGAGAGGTCGGCCGGCTTACGAACGATTGCTCCGCCGAGAGCGAACTCCGCGTAGCCGCCCGTCGCCGACCAGCCGAACACCTCATCGCCGACGCCGAATTCGGCACCGTCTCCCACTGCGTCGACCACTCCCGCGATCTCCAGCCCCGGGATCTGGGGACCTTCCGGTGCCGCACCGCTGGCCATCGCCCCTGAACGAATCTTCCAGTCGATCGGGTTAATCCCGGCCCTTCGGACGGCGACGCGGACCTGTCCCGGGCCAGGTTCCGGTGCCGGAACCTCCTTCAGTTGCAGTACTTCGGGCCCGCCGTATTCGGTGAAAGTGATGGCTCGCATTTTGGTTCGCGCTCCTTAGGTCTGTGGCACCACGCCGCACGTCCTACTTAAAGCCAACCAGCGTCCGGCGCATTCCGAGCCGCATGCTTCGTTCGCCAGTCAACGGCAACATCCGCCCTCTGCCGCGTTCGATCACCCTTGATGCCGCCTGTCGTCGTAACACAGACAGTGCCCACGAATAGCCACAAGAAGGCTGATTTTCATCGGCCGGGGCCCTTCCATGACTACCCGGCGTCATCGCTCCTTTTGCTGGCCCGGAAGTAATCCGCACGCCCGTTTCGAGGCGCACAACATCATCGCGGGACCCTCACTTCCACCCCCTGCTGCCCCAGAAGGTGACTTGACCTCCACAGCGCTGGAGGTTGCAGGCTCACGATCATGAGCCAGACCGTCGAAGCGCAGCCCCGAAAGAGTGTCCTTTGGAGCCGCGAACACCGTCTTGTCACCGTCGGCCTGCTGCTTGTGGTCACGTTGGTGGCCTTTGAAAACATGGGCGTCGCCACCGCGATGCCGACGCTGGTCGCCGAACTGCACGGTCTGGCGCTCTACTCCTGGCCGTTCACGACCTTCTTGGTGGCCAGCGTCGTCGCCACGGTCTTGTCCGGACGACTGGGCGATCGCCGAGGCCCCGCTCCGGCCCTCCTGGTCGGACCAGTCCTGTTTGCTGCAGGACTAGCCGTCGCCGGTGTCGCCACTTCGATGCCAATGCTTCTTATCGGTCGTGCGCTGCAGGGCTTCGGTTCAGGGTTTCTGCTGGTGTCCGTCTCGCTGCTGATCGCCCTGACATTCACCGATCGTGAACGCCCGGTCATCTACGCGGCCAACGCGGCCGCTTGGGTCCTCCCTGCGGTTATTGGCCCCTCAGTCGCCGGCTTGGTGACCGTGACCGTCGGCTGGCGTTGGGTCTTCCTCGGCCTGCTCCCGCTGGTCGGGATCGGAGTTTTTCTCCTTAGCAAGATCACCCGCCGATTGCCCGCCCACGTGCCGCTGACAGCCGGACGTCGCGCGGGTGTCGTGGCCGCAGTGGTCGCTGCGCTCGGAGTTGCGGCTCTCAGCTGGGCTGCGCAACACCCGTCACCTGCCGCGATCGCGTACGGAGCTTTGGGCCTAGTGGCGCTAGCCGTCGCATTACGCAAGCTCCTGCCAGCCGGAACCATGACCGCTCGCCCCGGATTGCCCACCGTGGTTGCCTCCAGGGCCCTGATCGCGGGCGCATATGCAGGCATGGAGGCGTACCTCCCGCTGACCATGACCGCCGTCCACGGTTACAGCCCTGCGCTCGCCGGCCTGCCGCTGACCATCACCGCGCTTGGCTGGTCAGCCGCGTCGGCCCTCCAGGGCAGGTTCCTCGACTGGTCCCGCGAGGCGTCGCTGCGCACCGGATTCGCGCTCGTCGCGATAGGCCTGGTCGGCTTCGGTTTCGTCGCTCAACCGTGGTTCCCCGCCTGGGTGGCTTTCGCTGTCTGTGCGGTCGGCGGCGCGGGGATGGGCATCGCGATGCCCGCCATCTCGGTCCTCCTACTGCGCTACTCGCCGAAAGGGGAGCGCGGCTTCAACACGTCCGCCATGCAGCTTGCCGACTGGGTCGGATCGGCGCTGCTCATCGGCCTCGGCGGGGTGCTCCTGGCCGCCGTCGCGTCCGCTGCCCAGCCTTCCGCCGCGATGGGACTCCTCAGCGTCGCCCTCGTCCTGCTAGCGCTGCTCGGCGTCCGGTTCACGAGCAGGTGGCCGAAACAGGTGTGACGTGCCACTCCGCGGCCCGGGGCGAGCTTCGTCACAGGCCGCATCGGTCTACCCTGATAGAGCGATGACCTATCTCGACCATGCGGCAACCACTCCGATGCTGCCCGAAGCCATTGCGGCGATGACTGAGGCTTTGTCCACCGTGGGCAACGCCTCTGCGCTGCATTCTTCGGGGCGGCGGGCACGGCGGGCCGTCGAGGAAGCGCGCGAGGTGATCGCCGCCGCCGTGGGGGCTCGGCCGTCGGAAATCATCTTCACCGGTGGCGGTACGGAGAGTGACAACCTCGCGGTCAAGGGCATCTTCTGGGCCCGGAACAGCGAGGACTCGGCTCGGCGGAGGATCCTCTGCAGCACAGTCGAGCATCATGCGGTTCTCGACACGGTCGAGTGGCTGGAGCAGCACTCCGGTGCCGAGATCACCTGGCTCGAGGTCGACGACCAAGGCAGGGTGTCGCCGGAAACGCTCCGCGCCGCGATCGATTCGGCACCGGAGACTGTCGCCCTGGCAACGGTGATGTGGGCGAACAACGAGGTCGGCACTGTCAACCCGATCGCCGCTCTCGCCGAGGTCTGCAACGAATACGCGATTCCCCTGCACACGGACGCAGTCCAAGCGGTCGGTGCAGTTCCGGTCGACTTCACCGCATCCGGTGCCGCCGCGCTCACATTGACCGGTCACAAACTTGGCGGCCCGTACGGCGTCGGCGCGCTTCTCCTTGACCGCGACACATCGTGCGTCCCCGTCCTCCACGGTGGTGGCCAGGAGCGGAGCGTGCGTTCGGGCACCCTCGACGTCCCGGCGATCGCCGGCTTCGCAGCTGCGGTGCAAGCAGCGATCAGCGGTCGCGCGGAGTACGCCGCTCGGGTCGAAAAGCTGCGCGACGAACTCGTCGCAGCGGTCCTGCGCGAGGTCCCGGACGCGATCTTGAACGGCCGCGACGGCGAGCGCCTGCCGAGCCATGCCCACTTCACTTTCCCCGGCTGCGCGGGCGACAGCCTGTTGATGCTCTTGGACGCCAAGGGCATCGAGTGTTCCACCGGCTCGGCGTGCACCGCAGGTGTCGCTCAGCCAAGCCACGTCCTCCTGGCAATGGGGGCAGACGCCGCTGCGGCCCGCGGTTCGCTCCGATTCTCGCTTGGCCACACGTCGACACTGGACGACGTGCACACGCTGGCCCGCGAGATCGGCGGCGTTGTCACCCGTGCCCGACAGGCCGGTCTCGCCGGCATGCGCAAGCAGACGCAGAAGCAAGAGGTGTAAAGCAATGCGGGTATTGGCCGCAATGAGCGGAGGAGTCGACTCGGCCGTCGCCGCTGCGCGCGCAGTGGACGCAGGCCACGACGTCGTCGGAGTGCACCTGGCGCTTTCGGCCCAACCAGGCACGCTGCGAACGGGTTCGCGCGGCTGCTGCACGATCGAGGACTCGCACGACGCTCGCCGCGCCGCGGACATCCTGGGTATCCCGTTCTACATCTGGGATTTCGCGGAGCGATTCACCGAAGAGGTCGTCGAGACGTTCGTCGGCGAGTACGCCGCCGGCCGCACGCCGAACCCTTGCGTGACTTGCAACGAGAAGATCAAGTTCGAGGCACTGCTTGAGAAGGCGCTTGCCCTCGGTTTCGACGCCGTCGCGACAGGCCACTACGCGCGCCTAGCGACGGTCGACGGAGAACTGGAACTTCGTCGGAGCGCAGACGAAGGCAAGGACCAGTCGTACGTGCTGGCTTCCCTGCAGCCAGAGCAGCTTCAGCACGCGATGTTTCCGCTGGGCGACTCCTGGAAGTCGGATGTGCGTGCCGAGGCGGAGCAGCGCGGGCTTTCCGTCGCGCGGAAGCCGGACAGCCACGACATCTGCTTCATTCCGGACGGCGACACCAAGAAGTTCTTGGAGAAGCGGCTCGGCGAGCGTCCCGGCGAACTCGTCGACGCGGAGACGGGCGCGGTGCTCGGGCGGCACACCGGTGTGCACGGATTCACTGTGGGCCAGCGCAAGGGTCTTGGGATCGATGCGCCGGCTGCTGATGGACGGCCTCGGTATGTCCTTTCGCTCGAACCTGTTTCGGGCACGGTGAAGGTCGGCTCGTCGGCGGATCTCGGCGTCGAGGCTATCGACGCGGATCGGCCGATCTGGCCGAGCGGGCGAGCCTTGGACGGGCCGACCGAGTGCACCGTCCAGGTCCGCGCGCACGGAGGCATCGCCGACGCGGTCGCTGAAGTGGACGGAGACGGACAGGTCTCCATCCAGCTGCGCGAGCCGTTGCGCGGTGTGGCACCGGGCCAGGTCGTTGTCCTTTATCGGCGAGACGACCAGGCGGGCGACCTTGTGCTCGGTAGTGCCAAGATCTCAGGCACGCGCTGATCTCCTTATGCGCCTAGGCGTTCCTCTCCTGGTCTTTCTGGCTCGGGCTGAGGATCGTGCAACGGCGGAGGCGAGCTTTCAGCCGTCTCTCCGGTCGGTGTCGTGACGATGAGCTTCCCGTCCTGCAGGACTTCGTAGGCCCAATCGGCTCGATTCTTCAGGCGCCGATGGCGAAGGCAGTAGCTCAACGTCGAGTCTGTGTCCGCGGAGGCAGTCCCAGTCGGCTCCGTTACGCAGTTCTGTGCAGGACGCGGGCATCCGGGCTGTCGGCACTCGCGATCGCGGATCCGTACGAACTCATCCACGTCGATGCTCGGCCGGTACCGGAACTTGCCGACCTCGATCACCTGGCCGGTCAGCGGATCGGTGATGACCCGGCGGACGATCGTGTCGGGGCCAGTAGCGATGTGCCGGGCTAGTTCGGCCGGGATATGGCCGTGTCCGGCCAGTTCGGCGGGATTGTCGTTCAGCCCCAAGTAGGTCTGCAGATCGGTGTAGAGGTACACCTCGGTCTGCTCTGGGGCACCTCCTTTGCCACTGAGCAGAAGATCGATCGCGACGTCAGCGCGTAACTGATCGAGGGTTCGCTTCTCCTCACCCGTCTTGAGCGATCGAGCGATCTTGTCGACACGGAGGTAGGCCGCTGTTGCCTTGTCAGCCGAGGCGTTGTCGATGGAGAACCGCGAGATGCCTTCGCTCTGGTGGTGCAGGATGACGCGGCGCTCGGCTCTTCGCTGAGCTAGTCGGTTCATCGCACCGGCGGGATCGATTTTCGTTGCGGCGTAAGCGGTTGCCTTGCGGACTTGGGTGGGGTTCTTGTCCGCTAGTCGGTGTTCGAGCAGGTAGTCGACCATCCGTGCATGATGGTTGGACAGCTGACTGGTGCCCTCGGTGACCTTCATCGCGCGATAGATGTCGAACTGTCCCTGATCCATCAGGCGGAACGTGCGCGGCAGACGTTGGGTCAGGGCCTCGGCAGCAGCGATCATCGCTCCGGCTCGGGTGTCGGTGATGTGCAAGGCGAGCGCGAACTCGCACGCCAGTTCTTGCGGGTCTGATCTTCGTCTTCGCATGCCTGCCATGCAATGCAGCTGCAACGCCTGCAGCCGGGCGATCTGGCGGTTCGCGTCCTTCACTGCAGTCATCAGTTGGTCTGTCTGCAAGCGATCGAAAAGGTCGAGGTTCGCGTGCATCGTGCGAAGCAGGAAGGCGAGGTCTGCGGTTTCGGTGGTGTTATCGGTCTGATCGGCGTGGCTCGCCGTTGCGGATGACTTGCTCATGGAAGTCACGATACGCATCTATCCGAGTACAGTCAGCTAAATTGCGCGAAGGGACCCATCGTGCGATTGC
Source organism: Amycolatopsis sp. WGS_07 (assembly GCF_045278895.1). Lineage (NCBI taxonomy): Bacteria > Bacillati > Actinomycetota > Actinomycetes > Pseudonocardiales > Pseudonocardiaceae > Amycolatopsis > Amycolatopsis sp. WGS_07. The sequence continues at coordinate 4,688,218 of NZ_CP136053.1, forward strand.
TTGGCTTTTGCGTGACAACTCTGGCACGGTGGAAGTCGGGCGGTTGGGTGCGGGACGGTTGAAGCTGCCGGGAGGGAGTGATCAGAGATGCAGCTTGAAACCCGTGTGGCTTGGGACAAAACCCAGGCGCTCGTAGAAGCGATGCGCTGCCGCCCTCGTCTTATCCGAGGTGAGCTGGACTAAGTTGCAGCCGCGTCGCCGTGATTCGTCGATGGCCCATTGCATGAGCTGTGCACCTAGGCCGGACCCGCGGTGATCGCGGTGCACGCGCACAGCTTCGATTTGTCCGCGAAGTGCTCCGCGCCGCGCGAGGCCGGGGATGATCGTGAGCTGAAGCGTGGCTACCGGCTGATCGTTTGAGGTTGCGACTACGAGCAGCTGATTTGGGTCTGCTGCAATGGTTTCGAACGCTCGCAGGTAGGGCTCCAGGTCGGCTGGCGAGTCGCGGGTCGCTCCCAGTTGGTCGTCCGCGAGCATCTGGACGATCGCTTCGACATCGTCGGGTCGAGCGCGTCTCACAGCGATAGGAGGCATGGCGGATCAGTATTCCATCGGGTGAATGATCAGTTGTCGGCAGCTACGTGGTCTTGTAGCGGCGAATGCCGTCGACGTCTTCGGCTGCAAGCTTGTGTTGCGAGACCAGCAGATCAAGGTGTGCGCCGGTCTCGAGGACGGCGAGCATCTGATTGAAGGCGTCCATTTCGGACAGTTTGCGGCCGCGACGGGTCCAGCCGAGGCGGTTGGCGGCTTCGAAAGCAGTGCTCGCGCCGGCTTCGATCTGAGCTGCCATCGTTTCGAGACGTTGCCGGTGGTGTTCGAGCAGTTCGTCGATGCGGGCATGCACGCTGTCGGTGACTGGGCCGTGGGCTGGCAACATGCGGCGGTCCGGCATGCCGCGCACCAGGCGGAGGGAGTCGAGATAGTCGTTGAGCGGCAACTCGGCCGGAACCGGCTGGAAGCCGATCGACGGAGTGATGTGGGGGAGTACGTGGTCGCCGGTGAACAAGAGGTTGGCTGCGCCGTCGACGAAAACGACGTGCCCGTTGGTGTGTCCCGGGGTGTGGACCACGTCGAACTCGCGGTCGGGGAGCGCCGATCGCCGGCCAGGCGTCAGCCATTCGTCCGGCTCTTCCCAAAGATTCGCCTCTGTGTGGCGAGGTTCCGAGCCGAACAGCTTGCTGAGGGCGGTGATGACCGGCTGTCCGCCGCTGAGACGAAGGAGGTCGAGCTGGGCTTGCATCGGAAACTGATTCGGATTGGCGCTTGCGTCGAGCGAGGGCTGCTCGAGCTTGCCGAGAGCGATCCGGTTGCCGAATTCGCGCCGAAGCGCGACTGCCTGCGTGTAGTGGTCGCGGTGGACATGGGTGATGAGGAACTCTCGAACGTCACCGAGTTCGGCACCGATCGCTTTGAGCGCGTTCGCCAGCAACTGGCGAGACTCGGTGAGAGCCCACCCTGAGTCGACGAGCACGAGGTTCGAGCCGTCGGTGACGGCGTAAACGTTGACCGCGCGCAGTCCGTCGTTCGGCAATGGCAACGGGATCCGGTAGACGCCCGCGGCTACTTCGTAGACCCCGGGATCGGCCCAGCTTGAGTTGCTGCTTTCGGGCAACGGCTCCACGGCGACCTCCGTCCAGGCGGGACCTCGGTGTCCCGGACTTTCCTTACATTGGGCCGTATTCCGGGCGCTGTCCACCTGGCGGGGATGAGACACCGGTCACGTGATCAGCCGGACTGTGCGGTGAGCGCGATGTCGATGGTCAGGGTCGTCGCGACGAGCATGCTGGCCAGCGGCTCGGGGACCTGCATCGGGATCTCTACGAGGCAGGCGTTGCCATTTACCGGCGAAAGTTCCGGTGATGGGTGTCCGACGTGGGCGACTTTGGTGCCCGCGGGATCCTCGATTGTGACTTCCCAGGGTTGCCGGCCACTGGCGACGACGGTGGCGATTGTCCTGCCTTCAGCGCGGAGGGCGAAGCGGACTCGGCCGGCGTCGGTCGGGGCTATTTCGCCTATCGGTGTCCCATCGGCGCGGGTCACGACGAAGCGAGCCAGCGGGTCCTTCGACGGTTTCGCTACCTTGAGGACAGTGCTCTGGTTCGCGTCGCGGACTTCGAATCGGCGGCTGACGTACTGGTTGGATTTCCGCAGCAGCTGGCTGGCTTTGCGGAGGAAACCGGGCGTCGTGACCGCGACTCCGCCGATGCGGAGGCCCTGGCGGTCGAACACGCCGTACTCTTGGCCAGCGGCTGTCGGCGTCGTCTCCCGGCTGACGAAAAGGACCGGCTCGGTGAAAAGAGTCCGCTCAAAGGAGCGGCTCGGAGCCCGGCGGTGCGGTGTTCCGGGCATGCTGCCCCGCTGCGGCTCCCGGGCGGATGCGTCACCGGGTGTTTTGCCGGACGGTGTCGGGGCGGAGCTGGTCATGGCGATCCAGACTAACGCGGCGACCGCGAATTCGGTGCAGGCAAAGGGATATGCGGCGAATGTCCGGCTATTGCCGCGCGGTCGGGTGAAGCTTGTCCGAAGGGGCGGTTCGGACCGCAGCCGTCCGTTCCGCGACAATCCCGATTGTGAGTGAACGACCTTGGCCTGCGGGCGCGGCAACGGGAATCGGGTCCATGCCGGGGACCGACCCCGTCGAGGCCGCGGCCGTGGTGTTCGGAGAGCTTCCCGGCTTCCCTCATGTGCCTGAACTGCCTGCTCGCGGCGTCGGCGCTGACCTGATCGGCCGGACCGCGGCGCTGCTCGTGGACCTCGCGATCGAGGTGGTGCCGAGCGGCTACCGCGTCGCCGGGCGGCCTGGTCACGACCATCGTCGTGGGCGTGACCTGCTCCAATGGGACCTTGACGCGCTCCAAGCCGCCAGTGAGAACGCGGGTGCGCCAGCGGTCCTCAAGGCCCAGATCGCCGGGCCGTGGATGCTCGGCGCGGGCATCGAGCTTCCCCGGGGACATCGGGTGCTCACTGACCGCGGGGCGTTGCGGGACTTCACGGCGTCATTGCTCGACGGGCTTGCTCAGCACGTCGCGGAGCTGACGGCGCGGACCGGCGCGCCGGTGGTGGTGCAGCTCGACGAGCCGTCGCTGCCCGCTGTTCTCGGCGGAAAGCTGCCGACGCCGTCGGGCTACGGCAACGTTCCCGCAGTGCCTGAGCCGGAAGTCCGGGAGCTGCTCTCCTCGACGATCGAACGGATCGGCGTGATGACCGGGCAGCCGGTCATCGTCCACTGTTGCGCTCCGCGCCCGCCGATCAAGCTGTTCCGGGCTGCGGGCGCTGGTGCGGTCGCGTTCGACATGAGCATGCTCGCTGGGGCGCCCGCCGAGCTTCTGGACGAGATTGGCGAGGCTTGGGACAGCGGTATTTCGTTCTTCTTTGGCCTTGTTCCGGCCACTGACCCGGCGACTGCGCCGGGGTTGAAGGACCTCGCGGCACCGGCGCTCAAGCTTGTGGACAGGCTGGGATTCAATCGCTCGATCCTGGCCGAGCGTGCGGTTCCGACTCCCGCCTGCGGCCTGGCCGGTGCCACGAACGAGTGGATGCGCCGGGCGCTCGCTCTTAGTCGCGACCTGGGCAAAGGGTTCGTGGAGCCGCCTGAGAACTGGTGATTTCGGGGACGCGCCGCTGACGTGACGCGTACCGTGGCTGGTGGAGAGAGACAACCGGGGGAAATTCCGAATCATGCGTTTGTTCCGTCGTCGCCGCTCGGAAGCCGACACCGAGGCCGCGCCGCCAGATCCCCGTACGCCGTGGCCTGAGCAGCAGGTGCCGTCCGACGCTGCTGCTGCGGCGGCCGCGTTCTGGGAAGGCTGGTACGACCTTTTGCCCGAGGTCAGTGCCGCGCTGGGCGAAGGAGAGCCGCATCGCGTCGAGCACGACCTGTGCGTGCTGGTCGAGGCGTTGCACCCGCGGCTGCACTTCTCCCTCGAACGCGGTCGGAGGGCTATCTACGCGCTGGTCGTCAGCGGGCAGGAAGACCCTGAGCTGCGCCCGTACACCGACGCGTGGAAAGCGGCCGGGCCGCCGGACGACGCGATCTGGGAGTACCACGATTCGGTTCCGCCGGTCCCGGATCCGACCGAGGTGACGGTGAACCTTGGCGAGCACCGGATCTCGCTGGCCGACGTCCGGGTTGTCGCGCAGGTGGACGACGGCGTGGTCGACGTCGCGGTCCATCATCCCGCGTTCGCGGACCTCGACGAGGCCGCCCGCACCACCATGACGTTCCTGCCGCTCGACGCCACGCTGGGCGAGCGTCTGGCCGCTGAGCGGCTGCGCCGGGTCGAGACCGCCGAGGCCGAACCGGAGAGCACGATCGATCTGCTGGAGTTCCGGGAGCTGGTCCGCGGGCTGACCGGCCAACCGGACGAAAGTGTCGGTGCCTCCGGCTAGGCTCACCACCCGTGAGCAGCACCGACCTTCCCCCAGACCAGGCGGCCGTGGAGGCCGCCCAGGACGTGACCGACGTGCCGGCCGACGTGCGTGAGCGGCACGGCGCGCTCGCCGAGGAGATCCGCGGCCATCAGTTCCGGTACTACGTACTGGACTCGCCGATCATCTCCGACGGCCAGTTCGACGCGCTCCTCGGCGACCTCCAGCAGATCGAAGACGAGTATCCGGCGCTGGTCACGCCGGATTCGCCGACCCAGAACGTCGGCGGCACGTTCTCCACCGAGTTCACCGCGCACGACCACCTCGAGCGCATGCTGAGCCTGGACAACGTGTTCGACACCGACGAGTTCCTCGCCTGGGTCGAGCGCGTCGAGAAGGAAATCGGGGCCACGGAGTACCTGGCCGAGCTGAAAATCGACGGCCTGGCCATCAACCTGCTCTACGAAAACGGCAAGCTCACTAGGGGCCTTACCCGCGGCGACGGGCGCACAGGCGAGGACGTCACGCTCAACATCCGCACCCTCGACCAGGTTCCGGACGAACTCGCCGGCACGGACGAGTTCCCGGTGCCGAAGCTCGTCGAGGTGCGCGGCGAGGTCTTTTTCCGCGTCGAGGATTTTCTCGAACTCAACGCGAAGATGGTCGAAGCGGGCAAGCCGCCGTATGCGAACCCGCGCAATACCGCCGCAGGGTCGTTGCGGCAGAAGGACCCGAAGATCACTCGGGAACGTCGGCTGCGGCTGATCTGTCACGGTCTCGGCAAGCGGGACGGGTTCGAGCCGGTCACACAATCGCATGCCTACGACGCGCTGGCGGCTTGGGGACTGCCGGTGTCACCGCACACGCGAGTGCTGCGGACTGGCAAGGAACTCACCGAGCACATCGCCTACTGGGGTGAACATCGGCATGACGCCGAGCACGAGATCGACGGCGTCGTGATCAAGGTCGACCAGGTCGCGCTGCAACGCCGCCTCGGCACCACGTCGCGCGCGCCGAGGTGGGCGATCGCCTACAAATATCCGCCGGAAGAAGCGATCACGACGCTGCTCGACATTCAGGTCGGCGTCGGGCGCACCGGGCGGGTCACGCCGTTCGCCGTCACCGAGCCGGTCAAGGTCGCCGGCTCGACGGTGGCCAGGGCGACGTTGCACAACCAGGAAGAGGTCAAGCGCAAGGGCGTGCTGATCGGCGACCGGATCGTGATCCGCAAGGCCGGCGACGTGATTCCCGAGGTGCTCGGTCCCGTCGTCGACGCGCGGACCGGTGACGAGCGCGAATTCGTGATGCCCACCGAGTGCCCGGAATGCGGAACGGAACTCGCCTACCAAAAGGAAGGCGACAAGGACATCCGCTGCCCGAACACCCGGTTCTGCCCCGCGCAGCTGCGGGAACGGCTGTTCCACCTCGCCGGCCGCGGCGCGTTCGACATCGAGGTGCTCGGGTACGAGGCGGCGGTCGCGCTGCTCGACGCCAGGGTCGTCGCCGACGAGGGCGACGTGTTCGACCTCAACGAGGATTCGCTCGCCGAGGTGGAGTTGTTCCGTACCAAGGCAGGCGACCTGTCGGCGAACGCGCGAAAGCTCTTGGCGAATCTCGATTCGGCGAAGGACCGTCCGCTGTGGAAGGTGATCGTCGCGTTGTCGATCCGGCACGTCGGACCGACCGCGGCGCAGGCGCTCGCGCGGGAATTCGGTTCGCTGCAACGGATTCAGGACGCGAGCGAGGAGGAACTCGCGGACGTCGACGGCGTAGGCCCGACCATCGCGCACGCCGTGCAGGAATGGTTCGAGGTCGGCTGGCACCGGGAAATCGTCGAAAAATGGCGACGGTCCGGGGTCCGGATGGAGGAGGAGCGCGACGAGTCCATCCCGCGGAACCTCGAAGGGCTGTCGATCGTGGTGACCGGTTCGCTCGAAGGTTTTTCCCGGGACGAGGCGAAAGAAGTCATCATGGCTCGCGGTGGCAAGGCCGCTGGGTCCGTGTCGAAGAAGACGGCGTTTGTCGTCGTGGGCGACTCGCCGGGGTCGAAGTACGACAAAGCCGTCCAGTTGAAGGTGCCGGTGCTGGACGAGAACGGGTTCCGGGCGCTGCTGGAGAGCGGTCCGGAAGCGGCCGCGGAACTGGCGCTCGACACCGGCGCGGACGAGGAGGCTGAGGGCGGCGATGAGTGAGGTGGAGATCCGCGCGGCGCGGCGGGAAGAGTTCGACGCGCTCGGAGAGGTGACCGTCGAGGCTTACCGGATCGAGGGATTCTTCGAGGCTGATTCCACGTACGAGGCGAAACTTCGCGACGTCGCCGGGCGGGCGCAGCACGCTGAACTGCTGGTCGCGGTCGATCCGGACGGGCAGGTCATCGGGTCGGTCGCGATCGTTCAGCCGGGGAGCGAGCTGTCCGAGATTTCCCAGCCGGGGGAGTTGGAGTTCCGCATGCTGGCGGTCTCCGAGGCGGCGCGCGGGCGAGGGGTTGGCGAAGCGCTCACTCAGGCGGTGCTGGCTCGCGGCCGGGAACTCGGCGTTGACCGGGTGGTGCTGAGCAGCCTCGACGTGATGCGGAAGGCGCACCGGCTTTACGAGCGGATCGGGTTCCGGCGGTTGCCCGGACGGGACTGGCATCCGCATCCCGGGGTCAATCTGATCGCGTACGAATACGACTTCTGACGGGTCGTTCTCGCAGGTCAGAGTCTTTTGCCGTTTTTTGGCGAAAGCGTTGGACGGGGTTCGCCGCGGGTATTCGCCGTTGAGTGGCGACGGATGGCGAACTCTCGTCCTGGCTTCCTTCGGGAGCTGTCGGGTGCTCTTCGCGTGCTCTGGTGATGAGTGTTATCCGGGGTGAACGGTCGTGGCCGTCGCTGATGGACGGTTATGGATGTCGGGTCTGTTTGGTGAGTTGCTACGGAGTGTGGGTTGTAACGTCCGGGTGTCTGGCTTCGACTCAAGCTGTCACGCGTGAAGTACTGACTCGTCTCGGGGAAGCGTGATCATGGCCAAGCTCGTCCAAGCCGCCGCTCCGGTAATTGGTGCGGCTGCGTTTCTTGCCGTCGCGTGCAACGCTGCGCCACAGCCCGGTGGCACTTCAACGACGGTCACGACTCAGACGGTGACGGCAATCGAATCCGCGAGCGCGTCGGTCAGTGCTCCAAAGCCGGCGACGATCAAAGTCCCGGACGTGTCCGGTATGAACCATCAGGACGCGCAGGACGCCATGCAGGCGGCTGGGCTGTACAACCTCCGCGAGGTCGACTCGTCCGGGAAGAAGCGGATGATGATCATCGACCGGAACTGGTGCCAGACCGGGCAGGATCCCAAGCCCGGAACCGTGGTTTCCGCTGGCACGGTCGTCACCCTCTATGCCGACAAATGCTGACGCCGGGCGACATTCACCTTCTCGGGGGAGATTGTCTGCACTTGAGGACAAAACGACTCGCAGTCGTTCGTGCGCGGCGAACGCCTGAATCGGAACCACTGACAAAGACCGCATTCGACCAGACTGATCAATCAAGCCCGAAATGCCTGGTTCGCCAAGCGCTCCCAGCTCGGCCATCCAGAGCACTTCAGGACAGCCGACCCAAAACCCGGGTCAGCCGTCCAGGACCACCGCGACGATCCCGGCGAAGTGAGCCAGCCGGGCGACTTCCGCGGCACGGAAGTTGGGCCCGCCCGGGCGAGCGACGAGCATCGCCTTCCCCGGCTTGCCCAGCGGAGTCGCGGCCAGCTCGGTGCCCAGTTCCTTCCACGTTTCCGGAACCCAGGAGTCCTCGCCGTCCAGGACGGTCGCGCGCTCCAGCGGCAGCCACGGCAAGTCCGTGAACGGGTTCTCCGGAGCCGCGCTCGACGAAGCCAGCCGGCGGGGTCCTGACTCCGAGTGCTCGACGATCACCGCCCATCCGGCGCGGATGATCTTCGGCACACCTTCGGCGAGCAGGTCCAGCCCGGCTTTCGGCTGGGCGGCGATCTCCTCGACCAGCTCCAGCTCGCGATGCGTGTCGAGGATCCCCGCATACGGCCGCACCGCGTCGACCTCGACGCCTTCTACGCTCTCGGCCGCCGTGATCAGCGCGTCCGGCAGCCGGCCCGACGGGAGTTCGACCACGAGGTCGTCGATCGCGAGCCCGCCGCCGCGTTCCACCACGTCCACGCTCAGGATGTCGGCCCCGACCGTGCCGAGCGCGGTCGCGACCGCGCCGAGGGTGCCGGGGGAGTCCGGTAGCTGGACCCGGATCAGGAACGACACCACGCGCCCCTCTCGCCTCAGGCGTCCCAGCCCTGTCGTGGGACGCGCTTGCCGGGCGCCGATTGTGACAGACCGGGTACCCGCGGGGGCCCGCCGTCCGGCAAGCGGGACGCCCTGCCCGGCGCCCGCGGCCCGATAACCCGGTCGAACCGTCCAACGCCGTCACCATAGACTTGCAGCTTCCGAGAGCACCCGCACAGCACACCCCGGGAGTCACCCGCGTGCCCAACATTTCCCGAGACGAGGTCGCACACCTCGCCAGGCTGGCCAGGCTGGCCGTGACCGACGACGAGCTGGACGTTTTCGCCGGCCAGCTCGACCAGATCCTCGACTCGGTGGCGAAGGTCAGCGAAGTCGCCGCGGAGGACGTCCCGCCGACCTCGCACGCCGTGCCGCTGACGAACGTCTTCCGCGAGGACACCGTCCGGCCCAGCCTCGAGCAGCAGGACGCGCTGGCCGCCGCGCCGGCCGCCGAAGAGGGCCGGTTCCGGGTGCCGCGGATCCTGGGAGAAGAACAGTGAGCGAACTCGTCAAGCTGACCGCCGCCGAGCTGGCGGCGAAGATCCACGCGCGCGAGGTGTCCGCGGTCGAGGTCGCGCAGGCGCACCTGGACCGCATCGCCGCGGTGGACGACCACGTGCACGCGTTCCTGCACGTCGACACCGAAGGCGCGCTCGGCGCGGCCAAGGCGGTCGACGAGCAGCTGGCCGCGGGCGAGCAGCCCGCGTCGCCGCTGGCGGGCGTACCGCTGGCGCTGAAGGACGTGCTGACCACGAAGGGCGTGCCGACGACCTGCGGGTCCCGCACGCTCGAGGGCTGGCTGCCGCCGTACGACGCGACCGTCACCCGCAAGCTGCGCGAAGCCGGCGTCGTGATCCTCGGCAAGACGAACATGGACGAGTTCGCGATGGGCTCCTCCACCGAGAACTCCGCGTACGGCCCGACGCACAACCCGTGGGACCACGCGCGCATCCCGGGCGGTTCGGGCGGTGGCTCCTCCGCGGCGATTTCGGCGTTTGAAGCGGCTCTCGCCATCGGTACGGACACTGGTGGTTCGATCCGCCAGCCAGGTGCCGTTACCGGCACTGTGGGCGTGAAGCCGACGTACGGCGGAGTGTCGCGCTACGGCCTCGTGGCGTTCTCGTCTTCGCTCGACCAGGCCGGACCGTGCGCGCGTACGGTGCTCGACGCCGCGCTGCTGCACGAAGCGATCGCTGGCTACGACCCGATGGACTCGACGTCCATCAACGCACCGGTGCCGCCGGTTGTCGCCGCGGCGCGCGAAGGCGCGAAGGGCGACCTGACCGGCGTACGCGTCGGCGTCGTGAAGGAGTTCGGCGGCGACGGCTACCAGGCGGGCGTGCTGCGGTCGTTCGAGGCCGCTGTGGAGCAGCTTCGCGCTCTCGGCGCTGAAGTGGTCGAGGTGTCGTGCCCGCACTTCACGTACGCGCTGCCGGCGTACTACCTGATCGCGCCGAGCGAAGCGTCGTCGAACCTCGCGCGCTTCGACGCGATGCGGTACGGCCTGCGCGTCTCGGACGACGGTCAGCACAGCGCTGAAGAAGTCATGTCGCTGACGCGTGAGAAGGGCTTCGGCGCTGAAGTGAAGCGTCGCATCATGCTCGGCACGTACGCGCTTTCGTCGGGCTACTACGACGCGTACTACGGCTCCGCGCAGAAGGTGCGCACGCTCATCACGCGCGACTTCACCCAGGCCTTCGAGAAGGTCGACGTGCTGGTGTCGCCGACGACGCCGACCACGGCGTTCAAGCTCGGCGAGCGCGTGGACGACCCGATGGCGATGTACCTCGCCGACCTGTGCACCATCCCGTCGAACCTCGCGGGCAACGCCGCGATGAGCGTCCCGAGCGGGCTGTCCGACGAGGACGGGCTGCCGGTCGGCCTGCAGATCATGGCCCCGGCGCTCGCCGACGACCGGCTGTACCGCGTCGGCGCCGCGTACGAGGCCGCGCGCGACGCCGCTGCCGGCGGCTCGCTCGTGCACCAGGCTCCGGAGCTGGGAGGAACGAAGTGACTGCCGTGGCCGAGTTGATGGACTACGCCGAGGTCATCGAGCGGTTCGACCCGGTGCTCGGGCTCGAGGTCCACGTGGAGCTGAGCACGAACACGAAGATGTTCTGCGGCTGCGTCAACGAGTTCGGCGGCGAGCCGAACACCAAGACGTGCCCGACCTGCCTCGGGCTGCCCGGTTCGCTGCCCGTGGTGAACGGCAAGGCGGTCGAGGGCGCGATCCGGATCGGTCTCGCGCTCAACTGCGAGATCGCGGGGTGGTGCCGGTTCGCCCGGAAGAACTACTTCTATCCGGACATGCCGAAGAACTTCCAGACGTCGCAGTACGACGAGCCGATCGCGTTCGACGGCTACCTCGACGTGACGCTGGACGACGGCGAGGTCGTGCGCGTCGAGATCGAGCGCGCGCACATGGAGGAGGACACCGGCAAGTCGCTGCACATCGGCGGCGCGACGGGCCGGATCCACGGCGCCGAGCACTCGCTGCTCGACTACAACCGCGCCGGCGTGCCGCTGATCGAGATCGTCACCAAGCCGATCACCGGCACCGGCGAGCGGGCGCCCGAGGTGGCGCGCGCGTACGTCACCGCATTGCGTGACTTGCTGCGCGCGCTCGACGTGTCCGACGTCCGCATGGACCAGGGCTCGCTGCGCTGCGACGCGAACGTGTCGCTGATGGCCAAGGACGCCACGGAATTCGGCACGCGCACGGAGACGAAGAACGTCAACTCGCTGCGCAGCGTCGAGCGCGCGGTGCGGTACGAGATGACGCGCCAGGCGGCGATTCTCGCCGAAGGCGGGTCGATCCGGCAGGAGACGCGGCACTTCCAGGAGGCCGACGGCACCACGTCGTCCGGGCGCGCCAAGGAAACCGCGGAGGACTACCGGTACTTCCCGGAGCCCGACCTCGTGCCGATCGCGCCGTCGCGCGAGTGGGTCGAGGAACTGCGCGCGACGCTGCCGGAGATGCCGTGGGAGCGGCGCAAGCGGATCCAGGAAGAGTGGAAGCTCTCCGACGAAGCGCTGCGCGACCTGCTGAACGTCGGTGCCGTCGACCTCGTCGCGGCGACGGTCGAGGCCGGCGCGACGCCGGACGAGGCGCGCGGCTGGTGGGTCAACACGCTGGCGCAGGAAGCGAACGCGCGCGAGGTCGAGCTGGCCGGGCTGGCGATCACGCCGGCGCAGGTCGCCGAGGTGATCGGGCTCGTGTCCTCTGGGGAGCTGACGAACAAGCTCGCCAAGGAGGTCGTGCAGGGCGTTCTCGCGGGCGAAGGTTCGCCGCGCGAGGTCGTCGAGAAGCGCGGCCTGAAGGTCGTTTCCGACGATTCGGCGCTGCTCACCGCCGTTGACGAAGCCCTGGCCGCGCAGCCGGACATCGCCGACAAGATCCGCGGCGGCAAGGTCGCGGCGGCCGGTGCGATCGTCGGCGCGGTCATGAAGGCGACCAAGGGCCAGGCCGACGCCAAGCGGGTGCGCGAGCTGATCATCGAGCGCGTCGGTTCCTGAGTGGCTTTCTCGCTCCGACGCGTCACCTGGCGCGAGTGGCTCGGCCTGGCGGCCGGGCTGCTCGCGGTCGGGTCGACGCCCTTGCCCTGGACGGTGCTGTCAGCGGACACCGCGACGCCCGACGTCCGCGACGCGTTCGGGACGTTGCCGCACAGCGACGTCGTCCGCACGGCGTGGCATTCGGATCTCTTCTCGTGGGGTCCGCCGCTGCTGCTGGCCGTGGTGGGGCTCGCGGTCGTGTTGTTCGGGCAGGTCACCAAGGCGCGCGTGAGCGGGTTGCCGCAGCTGTGGCTGGTGGGCGGCCTGGCGACGGTGCTGCTGATGGTGATCGGCTGGACGACGCTGGACTGGGTGTTCGACAGTGATCAGCGTGCGTTCCTGGACGCTGCCGGGGTGTCGATCTCGGGCGGGGTCGGACGGTATCTGGCGATGGCGTTCGCGGTCGGGTCGGTCGTGGTGGCGATCGTGGACATCCGCGCGGCTCGGGCGGAAAGCCGGGCTTCTCGTCGTCGCCGCTGAGTGGCGACAGGGATGTTCCCTGGGTGAGGCGGCTTTTCGCGGATTCGCCGTTTAGTGGCGACGAGGTGCTCAGGGGTTCGCGGTCGCCGTCTAGTGGCGACGGAGGGTTGGTCGCGGCTGGCTAGCGGGGTTGCCGTTTGGTGGCGACAGGGGCGTCAGGCCGAGAGGCATCCTGCGGATTTGCCGTCGAGTGGCGACGGTTCGGGGTTGGTTGCCGCTCGATAGCGGATTTGCCGTTGGGCGGCGAATGGGCCCAGCGACGGTTCTCGCGGGTGTTGCCGTTGAACGGCGACGGCAGTCGGGGCGGTACCGGGCCGGTATCGGCGGCACGCTGGGTGCCAGCTTGATGGTCGTCGCCGTTTACTGGCGACTCCGGCCGGACTCGCCGTCGCCCTGCAGCAACGAGCGGGGGACCCGGGCCGTTGGAGCGAGGCCGGTCGCCGCTGTGGTGACCGGATCGGCTGTCGCCGCAAAACGGCTAATCGCAGGTGAACGGGTATGCCGGACCCTGGAACGGCCCGGCAGGCGCTCCCGGCGTCAGTCCTTGCCCGGGCCGCCGCCTGTGTCGCTCACCACGATCAAGACCACGCGGTCGTCGCTGGAGACTGGTTTGCCGCCGTCCTTGTTGACGGTTCCCGCGACAGCCAGTTGCGGGTTGATCATGCTCATGGCGGAGAGCCGGCCGTACGTCGTGGCGGCCTTGCTCTTGCCGTCGAGGGTGACCGCGGGCTTGCCGGTGACCGCGCCGTCCTTGTTGACCGGCACGTTCTGCATGCCTGTGGACGACGCGATGCCGAGGATGCCGTTCGCGTCGACGAAATCGACGCAGCCGCCCAGGCTGGGCTTGTCCTGCCAGGTCCAGGCGGGCGTGCTGAGCGGCTGTCCGGGCTGGAGGCGGTAGACGGCGTCCGGGCCGTTGGCCGGGTGATCGGTCACCCAGGTGCGTTTGCCGTCGGGCGAACGGCAGATGCCGCCGGGGGAGTGCAGGCCCGAGGCGTAGACGGCGGATCCGGATTTGGGGTTCCCGGTCGCCGGCTTTCCGGACACGTCTACGCGCAGGACCTTGCCCGCCAGGGAGTTCGGGTCCGAGGTCGCGGCAGGGTTGCCAGCGTCGCCGGTCGCGACGAGAAGCGCGCCGCTTCCGTCGCTGGCCAGAGCGCCGCGGTTGCCGGTCGCGCCCTTCGGGATCCCGGTCAGCACCGGTTTCGGCGCCTGGCCCTTGGCGAAACGCACGACTCGGTTGTCCGACGCCGTGGTGATGTAGGCGAAGACCAGCTGGTCCTCGACGTAGCTGGGCGACAGCGCCAGGCTGGTGAGCCCGCCGTCGCCGTCGGCTTGGACGTCCAGCTGCGCGAACGACGTCGCGTCGTGCCCGGAGCCGGCCAGCATGACCCGGCCGGTTTTCCGTTCGCCGGCGAGAGCGGCGGGCGCGGATCCTTCGCCGGGAAGTCCGGCGACGGCGGCGACAGTGTCCAGGCAGGTGGCGATGACGGCCTTGTCGAAGTCCTTGCAGCCCTGCGGAGGCGGAACCGGAGAAGGAGACGCTTGCGCCGGGCCGGAGCGGGGGCCGTTGCCGGAGCCGTCGCCGTGCTCCTGGACATGCGGTGGAGACTCCGGGCTCGGCACTGGCGCGGGGGTGAACGTCTGGCCGGCGGCGGTGTCGTCGAACCGGGCGCAGCCGGAAAGCACGAGGCCGCCGCAGGCGAGGAGGGCCAGCGGCGCCGACCACCGGTACCGGGTACGCATGATTCCCCAGCCTAGGTGGCGCGGCGTGAGCCACTGGTAAGTGGCTACCGTGGTGATCATGACAGTCACCGTGCTGGTCCCGGACGACGAGGGCGTCGCCGTGCTGTCCGAAATCCCCCTCGTCCACACAGTGCGCTACGAATGGGGCCGTCCGCTGCCGCCGGAGGCTGCGAAAGCCGAGGTGCTCGTTCCGGCCATGGATTCGGTGGGCGACGACATCTGGCGCGATCTGCCGAACCTCAAGCTGGTGCAGCTCCTGACCGCTGGCGCAGAGGACTGGGTGGGCCGCGTCCCGGACGGCGTGCTGCTGTCCACCTGTCGCGGTGCGCACGGCGGCAGCATAGCGGAGTGGGTGGTCGGCGTGCTGCTGTCGATGTACCGGAATCTGGACGTTTACGCGGCGGCGCAGCGGGCCGGGCGTTGGGAACAGTTGCCGTCCGACACTTTGCAGGGTCAGCGCGTGCTGATCGTCGGGGCCGGTGACGTCGGGCGGCAGTTACGGCGGAGGTTGGAGCCGTTCGATGTCCGCTGCACGATGGTCGGGATGTCGGCGCGCGAGGGTGTGCACGGTGTCGATGAGTTGCCGGAGCTGCTGCCGTCCCACGATGTGGTGGTCATGATGGTCCCCCTCACGTCGCGGACGCGGGGCATGGTGGACGCCGAATTCCTCGCGGCGATGCGTGACGACGCGGTGCTGGTCAACGCCGCTCAAGGACCGGTCGTGGTCACTGACGCGCTGGCCGCGGAACTCTCGGCGGGCAGGCTTCGCGCCGCGCTCGACGTGACCGATCCCGAGCCGTTGCCCGCGGATCATCCGCTGTGGACGGCGTCCGGTTTCGTGCTGACGCCGCACGTGGCCGGAGCGGTGCGGGGAGTCCGGCGGCGCGCTTATTTGGTGGCTGCGGCGGAGATCGCCCGGTACGCTGGTGGCGAGCTACCTGGAAATCTCGTGCGCGGCGAATACTGATCATTTCCCGAATGTCGGCCTGGCACTCAGGGTGAACCCTGAAAGAGCCCCTGACCTCGGCGTGCTCGCTCGCGGGTCACGGCTGAATCCCCTAATCTTCGCCGCGTGACCACTCAAGGGGACGACTACCAGACCAGCGTGCTGTCCGGTGTCGAGGACTCTGCCGGCAACGACTACGACGAACCGCGGCAGGGCGGTCTCGGCTTCGGCCTGCTCGTCTTGCGCCTCGGGCTCGGCGTGATCATGGGTGCGCACGGCCTGCAGCACCTGTTCGGCGCTTTCGGCGGACCGGGCGTCGGCGGGTTCGCGCACGTGCTCGAGATGTTCGGGTACCACAAGCAGACGACGCTGCTGTCGTGGATCACCGGCATCACCGAGGTCGCGGGCGGCGCGCTGGTGATCGTCGGCCTGTTCACGCCGCTCGCCGCGGCGGGGCTGCTGGGCGTGGCCGCGAACATCGTCTACGCGAAGTTCCACGGCGGCTTCTTCCAGGGCACCGGTCAGGGCTGGGAGTACGAGCTGCTGCTGGGCCTGTGCGCGCTGACGTTGATCTTCACCGGCGCGGGCACCCTGTCGCTGGAGCGCAACACGCCGTGGCGGAAGCGGCCGTTGCCGCTCGGGCTCATCTCGCTGCTGCTGGCCGCGGCGGCGTCTGTGGTGGTCATCGTTCTGACTCGCTGACGGCGCTGACCCCCGCTGGCTCGCTGAGGCGCTTCAAGCGGTGTCGTTGACACGCTGGAGTCAGCTGGCGTGGGGATGCCGGGGGTGGTGTCGATTTGTCGCTGACCTGGGCTGTCGGGGCGTTGCCGTTTAGTGGCGAATGCCTGGTCAGGGGCAAGATTTAGGTGGTCGCGGGCGGGGTTGGCGCTCGGCTGGATTGGCTCGTGAGTGGCGACGGCGGGCTTGCCTGAGGCTTCGGCCGGGGCCGGGGCTAGGGCCGGGGGCCGGCTGAGGTGACGATTGGCCGTTTTCTGGCTAACGGCGTTGATCAGCAGTCTGAAAGTGCCGAGGTGACAGCTGGTCGTTCAGTGGCGAATCGCGTCGATGGAGATCCGGCACCGGGCCAGAGGCAGAACCAGCCGAGAAAACGGAAGGGGCCCGCGCATCGTGCGCAGGCCCCTTCCGGCAAAACGAGCAGGAATCAGCGGTTCGGGTCCCGGACAGCGCCGGTGTCCGCGGACGTGGCCATCCGGGCGTAGGCCCGCAGCGCCGAGGTGATCGGGCGGTGCCGGTCCTTCGGCTGCCATGGGCGTTCCGAAGCGTCCATCTTCGCCCGCCGTTCGGCCAGAACCTCCGGCTCGACCAGCAGTTCAAGCCGGCGCTCGTGGACGTCCAGGACGATCTGGTCGCCGTTTTCCACCAGGCCGATCAGGCCGCCCGCGGCGGCTTCCGGGGAGATGTGGCCCACTGAGATGCCCGAGGAGCCGCCGGAGAACCGGCCGTCGGTGATCAGGGCGCACTTCTTGCCGAGGCCGGAGCCCTTGAGGAACGCCGTCGGGTGCAGCATTTCCTGCATGCCGGGGCCGCCTGCCGGGCCCTCGTAGCGGATGACCAGCACCTCGCCCGGCTGGATCTCCTTCTTGAGGATCGCCGACACGGCCTCCTCCTGGCTCTCCAGCACGCGCGCCGGGCCCTGGAAGTGCCACAGTTCCTCGTCGATGCCCGCGGACTTGATCACAGCGCCGTTCTCGGCGAGGTTGCCGCGCAGGATCGCGAGGCCGCCGTCCTTCGTGTACGCGTGCTCGACGTCCCGGATGCAGCCGCCCGCGGCGTCGGTGTCCAGCGAAGACCAGCGGTTTTCCGTCGAGAACGCCTGCGTGGTCCGGACCCCGCCCGGGGCGGCGTGGAACAGTTCCAGCGCCTTCTCCGACGGGGACTCGGCGCGGATGTCCCACTCGTTCAGCCACGTGGCGATGTCCGGCGCGTGGACCGCGTGCACGTCGGCGTTCAGCAGGCCGCCGCGGTAAAGCTCGCCAAGGATGGCGGGGATTCCGCCGGCCCGGTGGACGTCTTCCATGTGGTAATCGGAGTTCGGCGCGACCTTCGACAGGCACGGCACCCGGCGTCCGATCGCGTCGATGTCGCTGATCGTGAAGTCGACCTCGCCCTCCTGCGCGGCGGCGAGGATGTGCAGCACGGTGTTCGTCGAGCCGCCCATGGCCATGTCCAGCGCCATCGCGTTCTCGAACGCCTTCTTCGTGGCGATCGAGCGCGGCAGCGCGGACTCGTCGTCCGAGCCGTACCAGCGCTTGCACAGCTCGACGACCGTGCGGCCGGCGTTGGCGAACAGCTCGCGCCGGGCGGCGTGCGTCGCAAGGGTGGAACCGTTGCCCGGCAACGACAAGCCCAGCGCTTCGGTGAGGCAGTTCATCGAGTTCGCGGTGAACATGCCGGAGCACGAACCGCAGGTCGGGCAGGCCGAGCGCTCGACCTCGGACAGGCCGGCCTCGTCGATCGCCGAGTTCGCGGACGCCGCGATGGTGGTGATCAGGTCGGTCGGGGCGTGCGCGACGCCTTCGACGACCACCGCCTTGCCCGCCTCCATCGGACCGCCGGAGACGAACACGGTCGGGATGTTGAGCCGCATCGCGGCGTTGAGCATGCCCGGCGTGATCTTGTCGCAGTTGGAGATGCACACCAGCGCGTCGGCCTGGTGCGCGTTGACCATGTACTCCACCGAGTCCGCGATGATCTCGCGCGAGGGCAGCGAGTAGAGCATGCCCGAGTGGCCCATGGCGATGCCGTCGTCCACCGCGATCGTGTGGAACTCGCGCGCGATGCCGCCGGCTTCGGCCACCGCCTCGGCGACGATCTCGCCGAGGTCCTTGAGGTGCACGTGGCCGGGCACGAACTGGGTGTAGGAGTTGGCGATCGCGACGATCGGCTTGCCGAAATCGCTGTCGGTCATTCCGGTCGCACGCCAGAGCGAGCGTGCGCCCGCCGCGTTGCGACCGTGGGTGGTGGTCCGGGAACGGAGGTGCGGCACGGCATTCTCCCAGGTCAGAAGGCTGGACCAGGCGGAGGGGAACTACGGCTCCGCAAACTGGTCCTACCAATTCTACTCGGCTGGTTTGCCGTCGGCGCCGCCGGTCTGTTCCTTGCCGGCGGACGACGCCGGTTCGGCCGGTTCCGAAGCGGCGTCCGGGGCGGTCTCCGCGGCAGGCTCCGCCGGCTTCTTCCCGGCGAGTTCCTCCTCGCTCAGCACGCCCGACGGGTCCTGGATCTTGCCCTCGCTCACCAGCGCCAGTACTGGAAGGTGCCGCGTCCGCACAGTGGGAAGGCTCACTTGGGTGTCATCGCCGAGGACCGCGCGCACGCGGGCTTTGTTCGTGATCGCCAGTCCCTTGAGCGACGACCAGGGCAGGTCGCGCTTGCCGAAGACGGTCCGGACCTGCAGTCCTTCGCGGTTCGCGACGGTGCGGGTGCGGGCGACGAACACGAGCAGCGCGAGCGGGAAGACGTACAGCCACTGGAATCCGCCGATCTCGCCCAGTGCGACCGGAGTCACACAGACGGTCAGCAGACCGATCGCGAGATACGCCGTGGTCGGGATCCGGAACACGGCCTTCCGGCCCTCGTCCGCACGCTGGTCCTGCTGTTTCTTGGCCACGCAGGAATGGTGCACCGACGCCGGGAGCGGCGTGCGGCCGGGTCGCGGGGCGGCAGTACTGGCCGTCCACGATGCGGAACCGCCGTCCCGCAGAGTTGACACTCGCCCGTGCGCGCGACTAGCCTCGGGCCCGTGATTACGCAGACCGGTCTCGTACTTCCTCAGCGCGCCGACGCTTAGGAAGAGTCCTCTGCGTCGACGCGCGACCCTCGTGCGACCTTACGGTCGGCGGGGGTTTTTTGTTGCGTGAAACCGGTTCCCCGACCGGAAGTACGGCCCAGACAACCCGAACGAGTGACACCGAGAACCCACGAGGCAGAACCGATGACCAGTGCCACGTCGCGCAGCGACGCGAAGCCCGGGCCGACCGCGCCCGGTGTCCCAGGAGCACGTCCGAAGCCCGCCCCTCCGGCGGGTACGCCGGTGCGCGTCACCGGCGCGCAGTCGCTCGTCCGCTCGCTCGAAGCGGTCGGCGCGGAGGTCGTGTTCGGCATTCCGGGTGGCACCATCCTTCCCGCCTACGACCCGCTGCTCGACTCCACGAAGGTCCGGCACGTCCTCGTCCGCCACGAGCAGGGCGCGGGCCACGCCGCCACCGGCTACGCGCAGGCGACCGGCAAGGTCGGCGTCTGCATGGCGACCTCGGGTCCCGGCGCCACGAACCTCGTCACCCCGCTGGCCGACGCGAACATGGACTCGGTCCCCGTCGTCGCCATCACCGGGCAGCAGTCGCGCGGCCTGATCGGCACCGACGCGTTCCAGGAAGCCGACATCTGCGGCATCACCATGCCGATCACGAAGCACAACTTCCTCATCACCGACCCGGCGGAGATCCCGCGGGCGATCGCCGAGGCGTTCCACCTGGCCGCGACCGGACGGCCCGGACCGGTCCTGGTGGACATCCCCAAGGACGTGCTGCAGGAGATGACCTCGTTCTCCTGGCCGCCCGAACTCCGGCTGCCCGGCTACCGCCCGACGCTGCGGCCGCACGGCAAGCAGGTCCGCGAGGCCGCGAAGCTGATCGCGCAGGCGCAGCGCCCGGTGCTGTACGTCGGCGGCGGCGTGATCAAGGCCGAGGCGTCCGCGCAGCTGCTCGAGCTGGCCGAGCTGACCGGCATCCCGGTCGCGACCACGCTGATGGCGCGCGGCGCGTTCCCCGATTCGCACCGTCAGCACGTCGGCATGCCCGGCATGCACGGGTCCGTCGGCGCGGTCGCTTCGATGCAGCGCGCCGACCTGCTGGTCGCGCTCGGCGCCCGGTTCGACGACCGGGTCACCGGCCAGCTGTCGTCGTTCGCACCGGACGCGAAGATCGTCCACGCGGACATCGATCCGGCCGAGATCTCCAAGAACCGCAAGGCGGACGTGCCGATCGTCGGCGACTGCAAGGAGATCATCGGCGAGCTGATCGACGCGGTGAAGACCGAGTTCGACCGCGGCCGCCCCGACCTGACCGACTGGTGGACCCAGGTCGACTCGTGGCGCGAGGACTACCCGGCCGGCTACGAATGGCCGGACGACGGTTCGCTGTCTCCGCAGTACGTCATCGAGCGGATCGGCGAACTGGTCGGCCCGGACGCGGTGTACGTCGCGGGCGTCGGCCAGCACCAGATGTGGGCCGCGCAGTTCGTGAAGTACGAGAAGCCGCGCTCCTGGATCAACTCCGGCGGCCTCGGCACCATGGGCTTCGCCGTCCCGGCCGCGATGGGCGCGCAGTTCGGCCTTCCGGACACGCCGGTGTGGGCGATCGACGGCGACGGCTGCTTCCAGATGACCAACCAGGAACTCGCCACGTGCGCTATCGAGGGTGCGCCGATCAAGGTCGCCGTGATCAACAACGGCAACCTCGGCATGGTCCGCCAGTGGCAGAACCTGTTCTACTCCGAGCGGTACTCGAACACCGACCTCGGCACGCACAAGCACCGCATCCCGGACTTCACGCTGCTGGCCGAGGCGCTCGGCTGCGCAGGCTTGCGCTGCGAGTCCAAGGAGCAGGTCGACGCGACCATCCGGCGCGCGATGGAGATCAACGACCGCCCCGTCGTGATCGATTTCGTCGTGGGGAAGGATGCCCAGGTGTGGCCGATGGTGGCCGCGGGCACCGGGAACGACGAGATCATGGCCGTCCGCGGCATCCGGCCGCTGTTCGACGACGACGAGGTTTCGCAGGAAGCCGCCGAGGCCGCCGCCGCGGAAGGAGAGCAGGCATGACCGTGCACACGCTGAGCGTGCTGGTCGAGAACAAGCCCGGCGTGCTCGCCAGGGTCTCCGGGCTGTTCTCCCGCCGCGGCTTCAACATCGAGTCCCTCGCAGTCGGGCCCACGGAGAACCCCGAGGTGTCCCGGATGACGATCGTGGTCGCCGTCGAAGAGCTACCGCTCGAACAGGTGACCAAACAGCTCAACAAGCTGGTGAACGTGATCAAGATCGTCGAGCTGGAAGCCGGCAGTGCCGTGCAGCGCGAACTGCTGCTCGTCAAGGTCAGGGCGGACGCCACCGTGCGCAGCCAGGTCCTCGAGACCGTCCAGCTCTTCCGCGCCAAGGTGGTGGACGTCTCGCCGGAGGCGCTCACCGTCGAGGCGACCGGGACGTCGGACAAGATCGGCGCGCTGCTGCGGATGCTGGAGCCGTACGGCATCCGCGAACTCGTCCAGTCCGGCATGGTCGCGGTGGGCCGCGGGGCCCGCTCGATCACCGCCGCTTCTCCCCGCTGAACACCCAGTTTTCGTGTAAGTACGGAAGGAAGTAGTACCCCCCATGGCAGTGGAAATCTTCTACGACGACGACGCCGACCTGTCGATCATCCAGGGTCGCAAGGTCGCCGTGATCGGCTACGGCAGCCAGGGCCACGCGCACTCGCTCAGCCTGCGCGACTCGGGCGTCGACGTCCGGATCGGCCTGCAGGAGGGGTCCAAGTCCCGGGCGAAGGCCGAGGAGCAGGGCCTGCGCGTGCTGTCGGTCGCCGAGGCGGCCGCCGAGGCCGACGTGATCATGATCCTCGCGCCGGACACGAAGCAGCGCTTCATCTACGAGGAGCACATCGCGCCGAACCTCAAGGACGGCGACGCCCTCTTCTTCGGCCACGGCTTCAACATCCGCTACGAGCTGATCAAGCCGCCGGCGAACGTCGACGTGGCGATGGTCGCCCCGAAGGGCCCGGGCCACCTGGTCCGCCGCCAGTTCGTGGACGGCAAGGGCGTGCCCTGCCTGATCGCGGTCGAGCAGGACGCTTCGGGCAACGCCCAGGCGCTCGCGCTCTCCTACGCCGCGGCGATCGGCGGCGCGCGGGCCGGCGTCATCAAGACGACCTTCACCGAGGAGACCGAGACCGACCTCTTCGGCGAGCAGGCCGTGCTGTGCGGCGGCGCGTCCGCGCTGGTGCAGACCGGTTTCGAGGTGCTCACCGAGGCCGGTTACGCCCCGGAGATCGCCTACTTCGAGGTGCTGCACGAGCTGAAGCTGATCGTCGACCTCATGTACGAGGGCGGCATCGCGCGCCAGCGCTACTCCATCTCCGACACCGCCGAGTACGGCGACCTCACCCGCGGCCCGCGCGTCATCTCGCCGGCCGTCAAGGAGGAGATGAAGAAGATCCTGGGCGAGATCCAGGACGGCACCTTCGCCCGCGAGTGGGTCGCCGAGGACGAGGCCGGCCGGCCGAACTTCACGAAGCTCGAGGAGCAGGGCAACCAGCACCCGATCGAGAAGACCGGCAAGAAGCTGCGCGACCTCATGTCGTGGGTGGACCGCCCGATCACCGAGACCGCCTGACCGGTTTCCCTCGGAGGAGGCCCTGTCGTCCGTTCGCCGGACGGCGGGGCCTCTTTTCCGTTCCAAGGCGATACCGCCGAACGGCGGATACGCTGTGCCGATGAGCCGCCCGACCGACGACAAGGCGCACATCCGGCACGAACTCGACCTGACCGGCGCGACCTGGATCCGTGCCGAACCGGCGGGCGTGACCCTGGAGCATTGCGCGGAGTACGCGTTCGTCCCGCATTCGGACGGGGTGACTTACGTGGCCATCCGGCAGCCGACCGATCCGGACGGGGCGGTGCTGGTGTTCACGCCGTCGGAATGGGACGCGTTCACTCGCGGGGTCCGGGACGGCGAGTTCGAGTTGCCGGGGGAGGCGTAGGCGTCCGTCCTCGTTCGGGGAGTTTGCGGTGGCGCTCGTCTTCGCCGTGGCTGGTCAGGACGGCAGGAAGATCGCGGCTGCCGCGTCGGCGAGTGCGTCGGGGCTCGGGGCATCCGCGTCGGTTTGGGCCAGGTGCAGCAGGCCAAGAATGGCCGCATAGGCGACGCGCGCCCGGTGCGTTGCTTGGTCCGGTGGGAGTCCGAGTTCGCGGTACGTGCGGGTCAGAAGGTCCAATCGTGCTTGATTGACCCGGCTGACCGCGTCCTTGACCCGCGGGTCGTTGCGGTCGCCGAGCAGGCTCAGGTGGACCGACGGTGCCAGCGGCTGGACGGCGCGCACGACGGCGGTCAGCAGGTCGCGCAGCCGTTGCTCGGGATCGTCGATCGCGGCGTATTCGGCGAGCCCGGCCTCGCCGTGGTTTCGCCGCCAATCGGCGAGTGCCGCGGCGATCAGCTCGTCCCGGTTCCGGAAGTGCGCGTAGAAACTGCCCTTGGTTACGCCGAGCGTCTGCGCGAGCGGTTCGACGCGGACCGCGGCCAGCCCGCCGTCGGCGATCGCCTTCAGCGCGGCCCGGGTCCAGTCCTGCGCGGACAGCCGGGGCGAATCGTTCACCATGCGCGGAGGATACGGCACCGTATTGACGGTCTCGCGCACGCTGGATACGGTGGCGTATGGATACGCAACCGTATCCTTGCTGAGGGGAGATCGAATGACGCATGCGAAGGTTCGCCGGGTGGTCACTGGACACGACTCCGGCGGCAAGGCCCAGGTGGTCGCCGACGAGGCGGTCGAGCCCATCACTTCCGGCCTGATGCCCGGCTGCGCGATCTACCGGCTGTGGGGCCGGGACGAGCGGCCGGTGTTTCCGGACGACGGCTCCCCGCGTCGCGCCGAGGAGTACTACCCGCCGCGGGACGGGTCGCGGTTCATGATCAACACGATCGCGCCCGGCGAGTTGACGCCTCCGCCGGATCTCGATGTGGCTGCGGCCTGGGAAATGCTGGAGCGTCAGGCACCGGGCGCGGCCGCCGCGATGGAGCCCGATTCGCCGGGCATGCACACCACGGACAGCCTCGATTACGTCCTGGTCGTCTCAGGGGAGGTCACGTTGGAGCTGGACGACGGCGATCAGACGGTGTTGCGCGCGGGCGATGTGCTCGTTCAGAACGGCACGCGGCACGCCTGGCGCAACCACGGTGCCGAACCGTGCACGATTGTCGGCGTCGCGATCGGCGCGGACCGGCGGTAGCCCAGTTTCGCCACGGAGCGGCGACGATCGTTTTGCCCGCCGGGTTTGACCTTGACATCGTGACAAGGTCTTCACTGGTCGACGGAGGTGATCCCGATGAACTCGACACAGATGAATTCCCAGCTCACGCGGCTGATCGAGGCGTTGGGCGCCGGGGGCTCGTCGACGCGGCTGCAGGCCGCGCTCACGATCGGAACGCACCCGGAGGGCCCAGGTCTCGTCGAGGCGCTCGTCGCACGGTGCGCCATCGAGCCGGACTTTTACGTCCGCGACATGCTGACCTGGGCGCTGACCCGTTTTCCGGCGGAAGACACAGTGCCGCGGCTGCTCGCGGAGCTGCGGTCGCCGGTGGCGCAGGCCCGGAGCCAGTCGCTGCACACGTTGTCCAAAATCGGCGACCGGAGCGTGTGGCCAGCGATCACCCGCTCGTTGCTGCGTGACGCCGACGACGAGGTCGCGAGAAGTGCGTGGCGGGCGGCTGTCGTCCTCGTGCCCGACGAGGACAAGGCCGGACTGGCCGCGGAACTGGCGGCCCAACTCGGCCGCGGCGACCGGACCGTGCAGCTCAGCCTCAGCCGGGCGTTGGTCGCGCTCGGACCCGTCATCGAGCCGGCCTTGCAGGCGGCGCTGACGAGCACAGACCCGGCTGTTCGCGCGCACGCCGGTGCTACTGAGCGGCTTCTTCGCGACCCGGACACCGGTTTCGACCAGGCCGTTTACGAGGCGAAACGCATCGCGGCGCTCGGTCCGGAGCGGGCTGAGGAAACCGCGTGCTGATCGGCGAGGTCGCCCGCCGCTCGGGGGTGAGTACCCGGATGCTCCGGCACTACGACGCCCTCGGGCTGGTGCGGCCGACCGGTCGCACCGTGGGCGGCTATCGCGAGTACTCCGACGACGACATCCGCCGGATCTTCCACGTGGAGAGCCTGCGGTCGCTCGGGATGTCGCTGCGGCAGATCGGCCGGGCTCTGGAGGACCCGGCCTTCGTGCCGTCGGAGCTGGTCGGCGACCTGATCCGGCGGACTGAGGACCGGTTGAAGCGGGAACAGGAACTGCTCGACCGGCTCCGTGCGGTCGATGCTTCGGCACCCTCGGCCTGGGAGGGTGCCTTGCGCATCGTCGAGCTGCTGCGCGGGCTCAGCTCACCCGGCGCCGCGCGTCGGCAGCAGACCGTGCTGGCTCCTGCCGACGACGTGCCGGTCCCCGCTGAGGTGCTGGCCAGAGCGGTCCTCGCCGAATCGGACCCCAATGTCGCCGGTGCTTTGCGGTGGGCGCTCGCCCGGACCGATGGCGACGGGGTGGCGAATGTCGCGGCCGGCCTCCGCTCGGAGAACGCGGATATCCGCCGTCGTGCGGTTTTGGCGATCGTCGAGCTGCCTGGTGACGAGGCGACTGCGGTGCTGATGGACGCGCTCGTCAGTTCGGACGCTGTGGTTCGTCGGCATGCGGCGCTCGCTTTGGGCGCGCGGGGTGTCGCGGAGGCTGTGCCGACTCTTGTCGAGATGGTCGTTGAGGGGCGAAACGACGTCGAGGCGGCTGAGGTTTTGGGTGCGTTGGCGGATGGGGGTGTGGCGGGGATTGTCGAGGCGTTGGCTGAGGCGTCGGCTGCGAATCCTGATTCGTCGGTGCGGATCCGGCTGACGCAAGCGCTTGCGGAGATGCCGGGGACGCTCGCGCAGGGGGAGTTGCGGCGGTTGGCGGGGGATGGGGATCGGGCTGTGGCGTTGGTGGCTTCGGCGCTGGTGAAGGTTGTCGAGGAGCGTGGCGAGGGGCGGTGAGGGTTGCCCGGGTCGGGTGCCTGGGGGTGCGGATTTTAGGGCAATGTGCTGGTCAGGGGGATTTGCCGATTAGTGGCGAAATTTGTTGGGGGTGTGTTGCCGGTCAGTGGCGATCGGCGTGGCTGGGTGGCGTGGTTGTTCTCGGGGTGGATTTGCCGCTGAGTGGCGAGAGTTGGGGCGGCGAGCTGGTGCCTCTGCACGTCGGGGATTGGCCGAGCCTTTGTTGCCACGTGGTCAAGACTGAAGCCGTGGGCGTCGCCATTGAACGGCGAATGCGGGGCTAGTGAGCCACCGTTGCTCGGCTGCTGTTGTGGAGGGGATCTTTCGCCGTTGAGCGGCAACGGTCGGCAGTACGTAGTTCCGGTAGAGGCGACGGTCGGCGGTACGTAGTTCCGGTAGAAGGTGACGGGTGTTGCGGGAGGAGTTGCCGTTGAGTGGCGACTGTGGTTTCGATGGTCGGGCGGCTGTCGCCGGCGAGCAGCGACTCGGTATCGGGGGCGGCGTTGTTTGTTCGCGGCGACCGGGGCTGGCGGGGGCTGTTGCCGTTGAGCGGCGACGGCGTTCGGCGTCGGCGGAGGTTTCGCCGTTTAGTGGCGAAAGCCTGGTCGGGGCGCAGTTATCCGGTGACTCGGGCGATTAGCTCCGGCAGGCGGCCAGTCGCCGCGGCCAGGGCGAGATGGTCGCCGTAGTCGCGGGATTCGATGATTTGTCCCTCGCGGATGCGCATTGCGAAAATGTTGTTCACCTGGAAAGGCGTCCCCGAGCTGGTTTCGCCGACGTAGGTCGACTCGCCGATGATGACTTCGGGGTCGGTGCTCAGGTGGAGCACGAGGCCGGTCACCTCGATGCGGAATCCTGCCGCGGCGCCGGCGGTGAAGTGGGTGCGTAGGTCGTCTCGGGTGTGGAGGATGGGGGCTCCGGGCAGGAACGGGTGCCGGACATCGGTTTTTGCCGCATAGAGGTCGGGGAGTTCGGGCCAGCGTCCGTCGGCGACGCCGAAGACGAGTTGGTGGAAGACGCCTTCTCGACTGGTTAAAGGCAAGGGCGCGGTGGGGCGCGGGGCGATGGGGTGGGGTTCGTACGCGGGGGCGTTTGCGTAGGCCTCGGCTAGGGCGGCGGTTGCGTTTTGGATGGCGGCCAATTGCAGATAGTCGTGGTAGTCGCGGGTGTGAATCAGGAGTCCGTCGCGGACGCGGAGGACTTGGATGTTGGCTGTTTCCGCGGTGCGGCCGGTTTGCCGCGATTCGGCTGTGTACTGGTATTCGGCGACGATGACTTCCGGGTCGGCCGTTTCGTGGATGGTCACGTCGTGGCGGGTGAGGCGGAGGGTGCCGCCAAGGCCGTTGACGAATCGGTCGTGCAGGGCGGCGCGGCCTTCCAGGCGTCCGGGCCTGGGTACGGCGGTGGGGTGTTCTACGACGGTGTCTTCGGCGTAGAGCTGGGCCAGGTCGGCGAATCGGCCGTCGGTGATTCCGGTCGAGAGCTGGTCGAACAGGGCGCGTGGGGTGGCCATGAGGGTCTCCGCAGGGTCGATTAACCGGAGTCGGTAGTCCGTTAATCGAGACGATACGGACTATCGACTCCGGTTGTCTACTCGGGGAGTTGCCGATTAGTGGCGACTGAGTCGATGCAGCAGCTCCTGAGCTGCGGGGCTGTCGCACGCTTCGGCCCAGCCTTCGGGGGTGCTGTCCCAGAGGGCGTCGCGGGCGGTGAGGTCGGCGCCGGCGGTTACGAGGAGTTCGATGACGTCCAGTTGGTTGCTCTGGGCGGCCAGGTGCAGGGCTGTCACGCCGACGCCGTGGCTGGGGCCGCCGAAGGAGCCGATGTGGTTGACGTCTGCGCCTAGTGTCAGGAGGGTTTCTGTCGCCGCTGAGTGGCCACACGTCGCTGCCCAGGCCAGCGCTGTGCCTCGATACACGTCGGCGTTCAGGTTCGCGCCGCGTGCGGTCAGGGTGCGGAGTGCGGCTGTTTGGTCGTTGCGGGCGGCCCAGGCCAGTGATTCGTTGAGGATCTCAGTCGGGTCGTTTGTCGGCTGCCAGAAGGGAAAACCGCTGTGCGGCCGGTAGAAATCACGGTGTGCGCCGGCCGCTGGCGAAAGTGTCCCCTTTGGACTGACGAGTTCATCCAGCAGTGCGACGTCGCCGAGACCGGCTGCGACGCGCAGGTTGTGAGGGGACCGGTCGTGCGTTGCCAGTTTTTCGGCGACAGCGCGATTTCCCCAGAACAGCGCCACTATCAGCGGGGTTCCGCCGTCTCCGCGAGCGGAAATGTCCAGTGGTGCGCCGGCTTCGAGGAGAATGTCGGTGATGAGCGGTAGATTGCTGTAAGCGGCTTGATGTAAAGCAGTCCATCCATGGGCGTTGGCTCGCGCGGGGTCGGCGCCGTGGGCGAGCAGGATGCGGACGAGGCGTTCGTCGTGCGTTGCGGACGCCATGCCGAGGAGGTCGTTGCCGTTGGTGCCGCGGGCGTGTGCGAGGTGCGGGGCTTCGGTCAGCAATGACGACAAGCCGTCTGGGTCTCGGGCCTCTACCAGCTGATACGCCCGGGCGAACGGTTCGCCGTTTTTCGGCAAATCCTCGACGTGCGCCTTCAGCGCTCGCCACGTGCGGAAGCCGTGCTCTCGCGCGATCACGGTTAGTGCGCCGGCGCGGGTCAGTGGTTGCTCGTGACGGTCGAAGGCGGCTCGCGCGGCGGGGGTGTCGTCCTCGGCTGAGGCGAGGA
Organism: Amycolatopsis sp. WGS_07; assembly: GCF_045278895.1. Lineage (NCBI taxonomy): Bacteria > Bacillati > Actinomycetota > Actinomycetes > Pseudonocardiales > Pseudonocardiaceae > Amycolatopsis > Amycolatopsis sp. WGS_07. The sequence continues at coordinate 4,717,103 of NZ_CP136053.1, forward strand.
GGCCGACGGCGCGGCCGCGGTAGTACTCGACGTCTTGGTGGTAGGCGTGCTGGACGTCCGGGCCGTGTTCGGCGACGCGGCGGACGTACGACTGCAGCTGCGGCCAGCTGGGGAATCCGTAGCGACGCGCGAGCCGGAACTGCGCTTCCGACAGTGCGACGGAGTCGGCGCGGGCGAGTTCCTTCGCCTGTTTGCGGAGCTGGCCGAGGTTGGGGTTGGCGGGCAAGGCCGTCATGAGGGAGTCCTTCCTTCCCTTGCGCGCCCCGTGGTCCGCTGGCACCGGGCAGGGAAGAAGGCATAGCTCGGCAACTCGTGGTTCGGGGGTGGGCTCAGCCCTTTCCGCGGACAGGACGCGGCCCCTGCCGCGCGAGAAACACTGTAGCTCAACGTCCGCCGGTGATGACGCTGACCGCGATCCCGAGCGTGGCCGTGTTGTACATGAACGACAGGACGCTGTGCGCGAGCACCAGGGAACGGATTGACGTCGTTCGCGTTTCGACGTCCGAAACGGCGAAGCTCGTCCCGATGGTGAACGCGAAATAGGTGAAATCGGCGAGCGTGGGGCGTTCGGTTTCGGGGAAGCGGAAGTGTTGTGCCGGGAGATCGTCGTAGTACTTCTGCGCGTAGCGCTCCGCATAGCCGAAATGCAGGATCGCCCAGGCCAGGAGGACTGCGGGGACGCCGGCGACCTTCGCGGCGACCGGGTCGACGCCGGTCGTTTCCGGCAGGACGATCGACAGGCCGGCGGTCACGCCGACGATGCTGGTCAACAGGGTGACCAGCAGTCCGATACGACGGCCGAGAACGCCTTTCAGCCACCGGGCGTGGCTGATCTTCCGGCTGCGCGACACTCGCGCGATCCGGATGCCGAGATAAACCAGCGCGACGAGGTCCCAGCAGAGCAGGGCGAGGACGTTGTTGTCCTGGACGAAGGTGACGATTCCCAGCACCAGCAGGACGAGTTCGACCATCCGGGACGCGGCGAGGGCGAGGTTCGTGAACACCGGCGGCTCCCGGGGCGAACGCGGGCTAGGCGTTCGCGACGATAACAGCGGGGTGTGGACGCTGGGCGGCGAAACGGTCCGGCCGGGGTCGCTCGTTCAGGGGAAGTACCGCGGGAGATCGGGAATGCCTGCGGGGGCCGCGAAAGTTCTCGCGTTCAGGAGATTGGTTCGGAGGCTCGCTTGCGCCGCCGGGGGCTTTCGCCAAGAAGCGGCGAAAGCCCCCGGGTGAAAAGCGTCAGAGCACTAGCGGGGCGAGGCGACGCCAGCCGTCCACCGGAATCTCCGGTCCGTCGACGAGGACCTGGACGCAGACGTGATTCGCCCCGGCGTCGAGGTGTGCGCGGACACGGTCGGCGACTTCCTGCTCGCCGCGGTAGGCGACGATCGCGTCGACGAGACGGTCGCTGGCGCCGTCGGCGAGGTCGGCTTCGGTGTAGCCGAGCCGGAGCAGGTTCGCTCGTTGGTGTGGCGCTAGCCGCACGTATCCGCCGACGTGTTCGCGAGCGATTTGCCGTGCGCGCAAGGGATCCGCGTCCAGGACGACGGCCTGTTCGACGGCGAGGTAGGCGTCAGGTCCCATCGTTTCCCGGGCGAAGGCCGTGTGTTCCGGCGGGACGAAATACGTGTGCGCGCCGTCGGTCCGTGTTGCCGCGAGTTTCAGCATTTTTGGCCCGAGAGCGGCGAGCAGTCGGCGCGGCCGAGAGCCAGGATCGGCGGGAAAGTCCAGGTCCGCCGCGTCCATGGCGTCGAGATACTCCCGCATCGCGCTGCCTCCGCCGCCGGGCCGATGTCCGCCGAGCCCGAGCGTGAACCGGCCCGGGTACGCCTCGGCCAAGGTGCGCCCGGCGGCCTCCGCGGCTGCTGGCGACCGTTCGGAAAACCGGGCGATCCCGGTCGCGACCGGCAGGCTCGCGGTCGCCTCGAGCAGCACGGCCGCTTGGGTGAACGCTTCCCGCCCGCGGTACTCGCCGAACCACAGCGCGGCGAAACCCAGTGCTTCGGCCTCGCGCGCCGCCGCCCGGACTTCGCCGATTTCCTTGCCGTCAAAGGCGAATGTCCAGATTCCGACCGTCATCGCGTCACCGTTCCCGTCCACACCAGACTCCATGAGCTTCTCGGCCGCAGAACGCGGCATTCCTTGGGGAGCCTAACCAGAGGCTGCCTCCGGTTACTATACGGAGGTACCCTCCGATTTGTCACGGGATAAGCTCGAAGCCGAGATGACCGACGACAAGCCGATGCGCGCGGACGCCCGCCGCAACTACGAACGCCTGCTGGTCGAAGCGAGGCGCGCCTTCGCCGAACGCGGAGTGGACGCCTCGCTCGAAGAGGTCGCCCGCAACGCCGGCGTCGGGATCGGCACCCTCTATCGCCACTTCCCGACCAGGGAAGACCTGATCGAGAAGCTGCTGCGGGACCGGTTCGACACCCAGGCGGAAAAGGCCCGCGAGCTGCTTCTCGCCGAGGATCCGCTCGACGCGCTGTACGCCTGGCTCATCGGGTTCGGCGAAACCTCCGCCGTTTACCGTGGCCTTACCGAACTGCTGGCCGAAGCGTTCGACGATCCGGAATCGCGGCTGCACGCGTCCTGTGACGCGATGCGGGACGCCGCGTCCCAACTGGTGGAACGGGCGCAGGCGGCCGGCGTTTTCCGCACCGACGTGACTGTCCAGGAGCTGCTTCTGTTGCTGCACGGCGCTTCCTGGGCCGGATCCCACCTGCCGGGCGACGGCGGTACAGAGCGCCTGATGACGCTTGTCTTCACCGGATTACGAACAAGTGAACAGCGGGGGCAGCGGGCTGTCAGTGCCCCGCGTTAAACTCCCGCCAGTCCGGGCACAACGACGTGCGCCGCGAGAGAGCGTCCTCGATTTCGTGACCAGATAGTGGGAGCCGCATCGTGACCAAGCCCAGCAAACCCGTAGTCCTCATCGCGGAGAAGCTCGCGCCCTCCGTGCTGAGTGTGTTCGGTGACGAGGTAGAGGTCCGGCACGTGGACGGCACCGACCGTCCCGCTCTGCTCGAGGCGGTGAAGAGCGCCGACGCGCTTCTGGTCCGATCCGCCACCAAGGTCGACGCCGAGGTGCTCGGGGCGACCACCCAGCTAAAGGTCGTCGCCCGCGCGGGCGTCGGACTGGACAACGTCGAGGTCCCGGCCGCCACCGAACGCGGCGTGCTCGTGGTGAACGCGCCGACGTCCAACATCGTGTCGGCCGCCGAGCACGCGGTCGCGCTGCTGCTCGCGGTCGCCCGCCGCGTGCCCGCCGCCGACCAGAGCCTGCGCGGCGGCGAGTGGAAGCGCAGCTCCTTCTCCGGCGTCGAGATCAACGGCAAGACGGTCGGCGTCGTCGGGCTCGGCAAGATCGGCCAGCTGTTCGCCCAGCGGCTCGCCGCCTTCGGCGCGAAGCTCATCGCGTACGACCCGTACGTCTCGGCCGCGCGCGCCGCCCAGCTTGGCATCGAGCTGGTCACCCTCGACGAGCTGCTGGAACGCGCCGACGCGATCTCCATCCACCTGCCGAAGACGCCGGAGACCAAGGGCCTCATCGACGCCGAGGCGCTCAAGAAGACCAAGCCGGGCGTGATCATCGTCAACGCCGCCCGCGGCGGGCTCATCGTCGAGGAGGCGCTGGCCGATGCGGTGCGCAGCGGCCACGTCGGCGGTGCGGGCATCGACGTGTTCGTCACCGAGCCGACCACCGAGAGCCCGCTGTTCAACCTGCCGAACGTCGTGGTCACGCCGCACCTCGGCGCGTCCACCGCCGAGGCGCAGGACCGCGCGGGCACGGACGTGGCGCGCTCGGTGCTGCTGGCGCTGCGCGGCGACTTCGTGCCGGACGCGGTGAACGTGTCCGGTGGCGGCGCGGTCGGCGAGCACGTGCGGCCGTACCTGTCGCTCACCCAGAAGCTCGGCCAGGTGCTGACCGCGCTGAACCCGAAGGCTCCGACGTCGCTGACCGTCGAGGTCAAGGGCGAGATCTCCAGCGAGGACACCGCGGTGCTGAAGCTGGCGGCGCTGCGCGGGCTGTTCTCCGGCGTGGTCGAGGACCAGGTCACCTTCGTCAACGCGCCGCGGCTGGCCGAGGAACTCGGCGTGCAGGCGGAGCTGGTTTCCGAGTCGGAGAGCCCGAAGTTCCGCAGCCTGGTCACGCTTCGTGCGGTGCACGGCGACGGCGCGACGCTCACCGTGTCCGGTTCGGTCACCGGCAAGGACGAGGTCGAGAAGATCGTCGAGGTCAAGGGCCGCCACTTCGACCTGCGCGCCGAGGGCGACGTGCTGGTCATCGAGTACCCGGACCGGCCCGGCGTCATGGGCCGCGTCGGCACGCTGCTCGGCGAGGCGGGCATCAACATCGAGGCCGCGCAGATCAGCCAGAGCACCGACGGGTCCGACTCGATCATGCTGCTGCGCGTCGACCGGCACGTGGACGCCAACGTGCTCGAGCCGATCGGAGCCACCGTCGGCGCGCACACCATCCGCGCCGTCGATTTCAGCTAGTCCCGAATTCCGCCGAACGGCCCTTTTCCCGGACTTCCGGGGAAGGGGCCGTTCTGTCGTTCACCCGTACCGGCAACATTCGGGTAACGGACCTTTTTCCGCACGAAAGTAGGGGTTTCGGGCAGCTAGGTTTTTGCCGCGAGGCTGAACCACGCGCCGTGAGAGCACGGGGCGGCGCCGGTGCTCACCGTCGGGGGTGCGAATGGGGAGCGCGGGCAGGTTCGTGATCCGGGCCTCGAGAAGGGGTTACTCATGAGCAGAACCCGGTTGCCCGGGTGGGCTGCCCGCTCGGTGGTCGTGGGTTCCGCGGTGGTGCTGGCGGCGGCCGTCGCCGTGCCCGCGGCGTCCGCGCAGAGCGCGCCGCTGGCCGAGCCGGTCGCTCCGGCGAAGGTCGACACGAGCAAGGTCCAGGGCAAGCTTTCGCCCCGGCTGAGCGCGGCGCAGGGGCAGATCACCGCGTTCGTCGAGCTGGCGAAGAAACCCGCGGTCGACGCGTTCAAGGAACAGCAGGGCAAGGGCAAGGAGAAGGCCAAGCAGGCGGCGAAGGCGGCCAAGGCCGACGTCGCCGCGGCGGTCAGCTCCGTGGTGGGGCAGCTGCGTTCCGCGGACGCGGGCACCAAGCTGGTCACGCAGACTGCCAACGCTGTTCCCGGCGCGGTCGTCACCGCCGACGCGGCCAAGATCCGCAAGCTCGCGGAACGGTCGGACGTCGTTTCGGTGCGCACGGTCGTGCCGAAGAACCGCACCAACGCCAGTGCGGAACAGCTCACCAACACGCTCGCCAGCTGGCAAAAAACCGGCAAGTTCGGCGACAACATCCGCGTCGGCGTGATCGACGACGGAATCGACTACACCCACGCCGATTTCGGCGGCCCGGGCACGGCTGACGCGTACAAGTCGGTCGACCGCACGAAGCCGTCGCCGTTGTTCCCGAGCGCCAAGGTGGTCGGCGGCACCGACCTCGTCGGCGACGACTACGACTCGGCGGGCAAGACCGGATCGCCGACGCCGCAACCGGACCCCAACCCGATCGCGTGCGGCGAGCACGGCACGCACGTCGCGGGCACCATCGGCGGCTTCGGCGTCAACGCCGACGGCAGCACGTTCACCGGCGACTACCAGAAGCTGAACAAGAAGAAGCTCGACGCCATGCGGATCGGGCCGGGCACCGCGCCGAAGTCCCTGCTGTACGCGATCAAGGTGTTCGGCTGCAAGGGTTCCACGAACGTCACGTCGCAGGCGCTGGACTGGGCGCTCGACCCGGACGGCGACGGCGACTTCACCGACCACCTCGACGTCGTGAACCTGTCGCTGGGCAGCGACTTCGGCGCGCCGGACGACCCGGACTCGCTGTTCGTGCGCAAGCTCGCGCAGAACAACGTGCTCCCGGTGATCTCGGCGGGCAACGGCGGCGACATCAACGACATCGCCGGTTCGCCGGGCAACACGCCGGAAGCGCTCACCGTGGCCAGCAGCCGCGACGCGGGCGAACTGCGGGACGCGATCGAGGTCAAGACGCCGACCGCCGGACAGCAGCCGGGCCAGTACAGCCAGGAGTACACCGGCTACGACACCCTCGACCTCACCGCGCCGGTGGTGCCGATCTCGGCGAACAACAACGCCGGTTGCGCCGCCTATTCGGCTGAGGACAAGGCAAAGGTCGCGGGCAAGATCGCCTGGCTGGAGTGGGACGACAACGACGCGACGCGTCCGTGCGGTTCCGCGGCGCGGGCCAACAACGCGCAGGCCGCGGGCGCCAAGGGCGTGCTGCTTTCGTCCACTGTGGAGCATTTCGGCGCGGGCATCGCGGGCAACGCGGCCGTTCCGATGTTCCAGCTCACCGGCAAGGCCACCCAGTCCGTGCGGGCGGGCCTGACCGCGGGCACGCTCACCGTGCGGCTGTACGGCGCCGGGCGGACCACGCTGCAGACGTACGACCAGTCCATCGTGGACACTCCCAGCTCGTTCACCTCGCGCGGCGGACGCGGTCCGTCGGTGAAGCCGGACGTCGCCGCGCCTGGCGACACGATCACGTCGGCGTTCCGCGGCAGCGGCAACGAGCGGCTGGTCATCTCGGGCACGTCGATGGCCGCGCCGCACACGTCGGGCATCACGGCGCTGGTCCGCCAGGCGCATCCGGACTGGAGCGTCGAGGAGGTCAAGGCCGACGTCGTGGGCACCGCGGCGCACGACATCACCGACGGGGCCGGCCACACCTACGGCCCGCAGCGGGTCGGGGCCGGCCGGATCGACGCGAAAGCCGCGCTGGACAACCAGGTTCTCGCGTACGTGCAGGACGACCCCGGCGCGGTGAGCGTCACGTTCGGCACCGTCGAGGCGGCCGGTCCGGTCACCCTGAGCAAGACGATCAAGGTGGTCAACAAGGGCGTCAAGCCTGCCGAGTACTCGGTGGGCTACGAGGCGGTCAACAGCCTGCCCGGCGTTGAGTACACAGTGGACAAGAACTCGGTGAAGCTGAACCCGCGCGGGGTCGCGACGGTGAAGGTGACGCTGAAGATCGCCGACCCGAAGGCGCTGCGCAAGGTTCTCGACCCGACCATGGCGGCTTCGCAGGCCGGGCTCGCCCGGCAGTTCGTGGCCGACGCCTCGGGCCGGGTCGCGTTCACTCCGAAGAACGGCGCGGGCGTTCCGCTGCGGGTGGCCGTGTACTCGGCGCCGAAGCCGGTTTCGGCGATCACCACCCCGGTCGGCGTGCGCTTCGGCGCGAACGCCGACCAGGCCGTGCTGAACCTCGGCGGCAAGGGCATCGACCAGGGCAGCGGCTCCCAGCGGTACCGCTCGCTGATCAGCGTGCTCGAACTGCAGGCCGAATCACCGCAGCTGCCGGAATGCGATTCGCACGTCACGTCCGACTGCACCCTCAACCGCACCGCGAAGGGCGGAGACCTGCGCTACGTCGGCGCGGCGTCGACGGCCCCGCTCGCCAAGGCGCAGGGGGAGCCGGAGAACGCGATGCTGGCGTTCGGGATCACGACCTGGAGCGATTTCGCGAACCTCGGCAGCAACACGGTGCCGTTCGTGGACATCGACACCACCGGCGACGGCAAGCCGGACTTCGAAACCTTCGTGACGAAGGCGACGGGGTCGGACGTGCTGCTCGTCAACACGGTGTCGCTGACCAAACCGGGCAACCCGTCGGTGGACCTGCAGGCGATCAACGGGCAGCTCGGCGACGTCGACACCAACGTGTTCGACTCGAACGTGATGGTGCTGCCGGTCAGCATCGCCGCGCTCGGCATCGACCCGAAGGAGGCGTCGCACCGGATCAGCTACACGGTCGGCACCGCCGGGTACTACGTCGCGCCGGGTACCTCGAACGGGTTGATCGACCAGGTCAGCACTCCGCTGTCGTTCGACGCGCTCGCGCCGGCGTACTCGGCACAGGGCGGCGGCGACGCGGCGCTGGGCTACGTCGCCAAGCCGGGCACGGCTCTGGTGGTCAACCGCAACAAGGACGCCGTCGCCGGCGACAAGGCGAAGGGCCTTCTGGCGATCGAGCACCACAACGCGACCGGGCAGCGCGCCGCGGTCGTGCGGATCGAATCGGAGCTGCCGCGCGGCTGATCCGGTTCACCCTTTAAGGGGAACTTGACGCGCGTCGCGGAAGCGGCCGCATCGCGAGACGCGGGGGCTTGCCAAGGCTGTCCGGCCTGGGCAAGCCCCCGTTTCCGTTCGCCCGAACGGGTGTCTCACCCTGTGGGAGGATGCGGCATAAGGGTGGTGCGGCTACGGCACCTTGTCTACGGCCGGTAACCTTCCGCTGCTGGCGTTTTTGTGCGAATGGGCCATCGGTGCGCCCGGTGGCCTGGGCTACGGAGGTGTGTGGATGCGGCTCGCGGTGATCCCAGGGGACGGGATCGGGCCCGAGGTGGTCTCCGAGGCGCTCAAGGTGCTCGGTGAGGTAGCACCGGCGGCGGAGATCACGAACTACGACCTCGGCGCCTCGCGGTGGCACGCCACCGGGGAGCTGCTCCCGGAGTCGGTGCTGGGCGAACTTCGCCAGCACGACGCGATCCTGCTCGGCGCGGTCGGCGACCCGACGGTGCCCAGCGGCATCCTCGAGCGCGGGCTGCTGCTGCGGCTGCGGTTCGAGCTGGACCACCACGTGAACCTGCGCCCGGCGCGGCTGTACCCCGGAGTGCGCGGCCCGCTGGCCGACGCGGGGGACGTCGACATGGTCGTGGTGCGCGAAGGCACCGAAGGCCCGTACGCGGGCAACGGCGGCCTGCTGCGCAAGGACACCGAGCACGAGATCGCCACCGAGGTCAGCGTCAACACGGCCTTCGGCGTGCGGCGCGTGGTCGCGGACGCGTTCAACCGCGCCGAGGAGCGTCCGCGCAAGCACCTCACGCTCGTGCACAAGACCAACGTGCTGGAGCACGCGGGCTCGTTGTGGTCGCGGATCGTCGAAGAGGTCTCGCTGGAGCACCCGGACGTCACCGTCGCGTACTCGCACGTGGACGCCGCCACGATCCACCTGGTCACCGACCCGTCGCGGTTCGACGTGATGGTCACCGACAACCTCTTCGGCGACATCATCACCGACCTCGCGGCCGCGGTGACCGGCGGCATCGGCCTCGCGGCCAGCGGCAACCTCGACATCACGCGCCGCAACCCGAGCATGTTCGAGCCGGTGCACGGCAGCGCGCCGGACATCGCCGGCCAGGGCCTCGCCGACCCGACCGCCGCGGTGCTGTCGGTGTCGCTCCTGCTGGACCACCTCGGCCAGAAGGAAGCGGCGCGGCGCATCGAGGCCTCGGTGGCGTTCGATCTCGCCACGCGCGACCAGTCGTCGCCCGGTGCGACGCAGGCCATCGGCGACCGCCTCGCGGCGCTGGTTTCCTCGAACGTCCGTCAGGTCGGCTGACCGCCTGATTCTTCACGGACCCCCGCCGCGGAAGCCGGTCGAAATCCGGCGCTGACCCGCAACGGTAGGCCTTCGGTTCTCTCGGGACCCGAAGGCGAGCCCGATACCGGCGGGGGTTCTTCGAATCTCGTCCCCTCCCGTCGTGGTCTGCGGGAGACGACACTCCCGCCGTCTCGACGCCGGCGGCTTGCCGTCTTTGCCCCGCGGGCCCAGGTATCTCGATTGGGTCCTTGCCGGTGGTGTCGTCGTCTGAAGAGCGTTCTGGTTGTCCTGATCCGGTGCTGGGCGGGGATTCGCCGCCTGGTGGCGACGGCGGTTTTTCGTCGGCCAGCGATGGTGATTCGCTGGCGGGTGGTTCTGGGGTTTCAGGTTCCTCGCCCTTTGGTAGCGAGGGAGCTTCCGGCTGTTCGCCATCTAACGGCGGCCGAGTTTCGGGTGTTTCACAGTCTGGGGGCGACAGTGTCTTGGGTGTTTCGCCGCTTGGCGGCGACAGCGTCTCGGATGATTTGCCACCGAGCGGCGAAGGTACGGCGGATGGTTCGGGTTCGAGCGCTGGTGTTGCTTCGGGTGGTTCGCCCTCAGGGGGCTCCAGCGTTTCGGACGGTTCGCCGCTGAGCGGCGACAGTGGTTCAGGCGCATCGCCATCGAGCAGCGGTCCCGGTGCACACGATTCGAATCGACCGAGCGGTTCTGTCGCGGGGGAGGATTTGCCACTCCGCGGCAACGCGTCGCATCGCGGCGAGCCACCGAGCGACGACTCGGTTGGTCGTGAACCGACCCACACTGGCGCTCGTGGTGTCTCGCGACTGGATGGCCGATCCTCGGGTTCGGGGAACGCTTCGCCGTTGATCGGCGAATCCCCGAGCCAGCGAGGCCCTTCGCCGTGGGGTGGCGAATCCCCTAAGCGATGGGGTGTGTCGTCGTTGGGTGGCGAGTTCTCGAGCCGGCAGGACGCGTCGCCGTTTGGTGGCGAATCCCAGGTCGGAGCCGGTGGTGTGCAGCGGCGGCGGCCGTTGATGCCGGTGCTGCTTGGTCTTGGCGTGGCGTTGCTGGGGTCGGTTGTCGTCGCGGTCGGGATCGGGACGGTGGCGGTGCCGGTCACTCACACGTGGGCGTTCCTCCGCGCTGGGTTGTTCGGCGGGACGATCGGTCCGGACGAGGTCGGGCAGTACCGGATCATCTGGGATCTCCGGCTTCCTCGCGTTCTGCTCGCGGTGGTCGTCGGCGCTGGGTTGTCGACTGTTGGCGTCGCGATTCAGGCGATGGTGCGCAACGCGCTCGCCGAGCCGTATGTGCTGGGGATTTCCTCCGGTGCGTCCGTCGGGGCGACGGCGGTGACGTTGTTCGGTGTCTTCGCCTCGCTGGGGATTTATGCGTTGTCAGTCGGGGCGTTTGTGGCGGCGCTCGCTGCGACCTTGATCGTGTATCTCGTCGCCCGTACGCGGCAAGGGCTTACGCCGCTGCGTCTGGTGCTTACCGGGACGACGCTGTCCTACGGGTTTTTCGCGGTCACTACAGTGATCGTCTTTCAAGCACCGAACGGCGAGGCTGCGCGGGCGGCGCTTTTTGGCTTCTCGGTTCACTCGCCGGAGCGAACTGGGGCACGCTGCCGATCGCCGCGATCGTGGTGGTCGGCGGGGTTTTGTTGTTGCTGGCGCTGGCTGGACGGCTCAATGCGCTCGCCATGGGCGACGAAGCGGCCACGACTCTTGGCGTCGACGTCGGCAAGCTGCGAGTTCTTCTGTTCATCGTTTGTGCTGCGATGACTGGGGTTCTGGTCGCGGTGAGCGGGGCGATCGGATTCGTCGGGCTGATCCTTCCGCATCTGGTGCGGCTGGTCGTCGGTGCCGATCACCGTCGGGTGCTTGCCGTCGCGCCGCTTGCCGGTGCGGTGTTTCTGGTGTGGGTGGACGTCGCGGCGCGGGTGCTCGCCGCACCTGAGGAACTGCCGATCGGGGTGCTTACTGCGGCAGTCGGGGTACCGGCCTTCCTGTTCTTGATGCGCCGGCGCTCGTACGTGTTCGGAGGTGCGTGAATGGACCTCTCGCTCAACGGCGTCAGCGTGACCGCAGCCGGTCGCAAGCTGGTCGACGACGTGACTCTCGAAGCTCGGCGAGGCCAGTTCGTCGGACTGCTCGGTCCGAACGGCAGCGGAAAGTCGACGACGTTGCGCGCCGTCTATCAAGTGCTCAAGCCGTCAGCAGGCGCGGTGCTGGTCGACGGCCAGCCGGTGGACGGCATGGCACCGCGGAAGCGGGCGCGGGCGATCGCCGCGGTTGCGCAGGAATCGCATGCGGAGTTCGACTTCACCGTCGCCGAAGTGGTGGCGATGGGCCGGATGCCGCACCACGGCCTGTTCGACCGCATGAGCGCAACCGATCATCGGCTGTGCACCACCGCTTTGACGCAGGTCGGCTTGGCGCACCTGGCCGACCGAGGCGTGCTCACCTTGTCCGGCGGCGAACGGCAACGCGTGCTGATCGCGCGTGCACTCGCGCAGCAGCCCCAGATCCTGGTGCTCGACGAGCCGACCAACCATCTCGACATCCGGCATCAGCTCGAAGTGCTCGCGCTCGCTCGCAGCAGCGGGCCGACGGTGCTGGCTGCGCTGCACGACCTGAACCTGGCCGCGGCCGTGTGCGACATGGTCCACGTGCTCGACCACGGCCGCCTCGTCGCGAGCGGAACCCCGGCTGAGGTGCTCACGCCTGCTTTGCTCGCCGACGTGTTCGGAGTGCGCGGGCATGTGGTGCCGCACCCCGCTACGGGGCGTCCGCAATTGTTGTTCGACCGGCTCGAGTCCCAGGAGGACAATCATGCGTAGGACAGTCGCGATGATCGTGACGGTCGCTCTCGTCGCCACCGGCTGTGGCGCTCAAGTGTCCGAAGGGGACAGTGCGGCCGCCCCCGCCGGGTTTCCCGTGACGGTGACTAATTGCGGTTCGTCGTTGACCGTGTCTCGACCTCCTTCTCGAGTCGTCACGAATGACATCGGCATCACCGAGCTGATGTTCGCGCTGGGCCTGGGCGACCGGATGGCCGGTTACGTGGTCGACAAAGGACAGTCCGGCGGCGTGGCCTCGTCGCCGTGGAAAGCCGATTTCGCCAAGGTGCCCAAGCTGGCGGAGAAGATCAACCGCGAGGTGGTGCAGGGCGCTGGCGCGGACCTCGTGTTCGCCGGCTGGAGCTACGGCTTCTCGGAGGCCACCGGGTTTACCCCGGATTCCCTCGCGAAGCTGGGCATTTCCAGCTACCTGCTCACCGAAGCGTGCCGCAACGGCAATGGCAAGCAACGTGGCATCATGCGCCCGCTCGACGCGCTGTACACAGATGTGCGCAACCTGGGGAAAATGTTTGGAATCAGTGATCGTGCAGAACGTTTGATCACAGAGTACCGCGCACGAGCCGCCGCTGTCACGGATGCGGCGCCCGCCGGACGGCCCAAGCCGAAGGTCTTCCTCTACGACGACGGCCGTGACCAGCCGTTCACCTCCGGACGCAACGCGGGCCCGGACGAAATCATCACCAAATCGGGTGGTGCCAACATCTTCGCCGACCTCAATGACAGCTGGACCAGTGTCAGCTGGGAGGCCGTGATCCAGCGCGCGCCCGACGTCATCCTCATCAACGACTACGGCGGCGAGGTCGGCAGCGTGGCCGACAAGGAGAACTTCCTCCGCTCGCGTCCTGGTCTGCGCGACATCCCGGCGGTGAAGCAGGGACGGTTCTTCGCGCTGCCGTACGCGGCTTTGGTGGAGGGGCCGCGGAACGCGTCCGCGGTCGAAGAATTCGGGCGCTACCTGGCGAAACTGCCCGGCTGACGGCTCTCAGAAGGTGGGAAGCTTCGCCCGGCGCTTGGACGCCGGGCGAAGCTGTGGCATGATGTTCGGCATGACCGCCATCTCCACCATTATTGCCTTGCGCGCCGGATAGACGCTCCACAAGAGCTACCGGCGCGCAACCTCTCGCACCCATGCGGGAGGTTTTTTTGTTGCCTGGACCAGGTTCTGCCCCGCCACAAGGAGAACACCGTGACCCGCACGGAACCCGCTGGCACGCCGCTCGGCGATGCCTTCCACCTCTACGACACCACTTTGCGCGACGGCGCTCAGCGCGAAGGAATCACCTACTCCGTCACGGACAAACTGGCCGTCGCGCGGCTGCTGGACGAGTTGGGGGTCGGGTTCATCGAGGGTGGCTGGCCGGGTGCGCTGCCGAAGGACACGGAGTTCTTTTCCCGTGCGGCAAAGGGAGAACTGCCGCTCAAGCACGCCGCGCTCGTCGCGTTCGGGTCCACGCGCAAGGCGGGAACTGCGGCCGACAAAGACCCGCAGGTCCGCGCGCTTCTGGATTCGGCGGCCCCGGTCATCACATTGGTGGCTAAATCGGACCTTCGGCACATCGAGCGGGCACTGCGGGTCGACGTCGACGAGGCGTGCGCGATGGTGCGAGACACGGTCGCGTTCCTCGTCGGTGAAGGACGCCGTGTTTTCCTTGACGCAGAACACTTTTTCGACGGCTATGCCTTCTCGCCCGAAACCTCGCTGCGGGTGCTCGACGCGGCGGCGCACGCCGGCGCGGACGTTCTCGTACTGTGCGACACCAACGGCGGCCAGTTGCCGCTGGGGCTTGCCGAAACCGTAGGCGAGATCAAGGAAAAGACCGGATTCCGACTCGGAATCCATTGTCAGGATGACACTTCCTGTGCCGTGGCGAACTCTGTCGCCGCGGTACAGGCTGGCGCGACGCACGTGCAGTGCACCGCGAACGGTTACGGGGAACGGGCGGGTAATGCCGACCTGTTCGCCGTAGCGGGAAACCTTGTGACCAAGCTCGGAATGGAGGTCCTCCCGACCGGAGGTGCCGCCGAGCTTACTCGCGTCTCCCATGCATTGGCCGAAATCGCCAACCTCGCACCCGACACCCACCAGGCCTACGTCGGGTCGTCCGCCTTCGCCCACAAGGCGGGGCTGCACGCGAGCGCGATCAAGGTGGATCCGTTGTTGTACAACCACATCGATCCGTCTTCTGTCGGCAATGGCATGCGAGTGCTGGTCACTGAGATGGCCGGCAGGGCCAGCCTCGAACTCAAGGGACGCGAACTCGGGGTCGACCTCGCCGGTCGGCCTGACGCACTCACGAACGCGGTGCGGAAGGTGAAGGAACTGGAATCGGAAGGCTGGTCGTTCGAAGCGGCCGACGCCTCGCTGGGGCTGTTGCTGCGTCGCGAGGTGGAGGAGGTTTCCGGCGAAAAGTCGGATCCGCCGCCGTTCGAACTCGAGTCGTATCGGGTGGTGCTGGACCACCGCCCGGACGGCGAGGTTGTTTCCGAGGCGACGGTGAAGGTGCACGTCGCGGGGGAGCGGGTCATCGCGACCGCGGAAGGAAACGGCCCGGTGCATGCACTGGACGCGGCGTTGCGGGAGGCGCTGACGCCGTATCTGTCCTGGTTGGACAGCATGGAGCTGGCCGATTACAAGGTGCGGATCCTTCCGTCGAATCCGGGTACGGACGCGGTCACCCGAGTGTTGCTCGAAACGAGTGACGGCGAACACGAATGGACGACGGTCGGGGTGCACGGCAGCATCGTCGAGGCGAGCTGGCTGGCGTTGTGCGACGCGTTGGTTCACAAGAGCTTGGCGGTTTCGTCGGGGCTTGACCAGTCGGTGCCTGAGCTGGAGGTGGCTGCTGTGGGCAAGTGAGCTGGGGCTTTCGCTGGCCCCGGCGTTCGTGGCGGTATTGCGGCTCACAGTTGGGCGATGCTTGTTCGCGTTGGTGTTGCGTGGGAGTCGTCGTTCGGGTGGGCTTCTTGCTGGTGCGAAGGGTCCTTTCGCACCAGTGAGGTCACCGCCGGCTAGCTGGTGCGAGGGGGCATTGGGCACGGAACGGTGCGAAGGGGACAGTCGCGCACGCTCGGGGTGCGCGACTGTCGGTGGGGATACGTAGACTGGTGTGGTGCGTCTAGCTCGTATTGCTCATCCCAGTGGTGTCGCGTTCGCTTCGATCGAGGGGGACGGCGACGATGCGCAGGTCCTGGAGATCGCGGAGCATCCGTTCGGCCAGCCGAACTTCACCGGCAAGCGCTGGCCGCTCGCCGATGTCCGGCTGCTCGCGCCGATCCTGCCGTCGAAGGTGATCGCCGTCGGCCGGAACTACGCGAAGCACGCGGCGGAACTCGGCAACGAGGTGCCGTCCGCGCCGATGCTGTTCATCAAGCCGTCCACGACGGTGATCGGGCCGAACGTGCCGATCCGCCGGCCCGCGGACGTCGGCCAGGTCGACTTCGAGGGCGAACTCGCGGTCGTCATCGGGCAGCCGGTGAAGAACGTGCCCGCGGCCCGCGCGGCGAGTGCGATCCTCGGGTACACGGTCGCGAACGACGTGAGCGCGCGCGACCTGCAGAAGTCCGACGGCCAGTGGGGCCGGGCGAAGGGGTTCGACACCTTCTGCCCGCTCGGGCCGTGGATCGAGACGTCGATCGACCCGTCCGACCTGGCGCTCCGCAGCGAGGTCGACGGCGAACTCAAGCAGGACGGCCGGACTTCGGATCTCGTGCACAAGGTGCCCGAGCTGGTCGAGTTCGTGTCGCGGGTGATGACGCTTCTTCCCGGCGACGTGATCCTCACCGGTACGCCGGAGGGGGTCGGCCCGATCGTCAACGGGCAGTCGGTGTCCGTCACGATCGACGGCATCGGCACTCTGACGAACCCGGTGCAGGACATCTGAGCTGGGCGTCGCCGTTTGGTGGCGACAGGGCTCGGTGGGTCGGGTTCGGGTGTTGCCGTTTAGTGGCGAATCCCTGGTCGGGGCTGGTTTCTCGCCGACCAGGGGTGGGGCGGTGGTTTGAGCTGGTGGCGTTGCGCGGCGAGAGGGTCGTGGGTGCACCGGCGGCGCGTTGCCGCTGAGCGGCGAAATGCGAATGGCGCTCGGATAGCGAGTAGTCAGGGTCGTTGCCGTTGAGTGGCGAGTGATGCTTGGTGCTGGATGCGGGACTGTCGGTGCTGTTGCCGCTGAGTGGCGAGCGATGCTTGGTGCTGGATGCGGGACTGTCGGTGCTGTTGCCGTTGAGCGGCGAGCGATGCTTGGTGCTGGATGCGGGACTGTCGGTGCTGTTGCCGTTGAGCGGCGAGCGATGCTTGGTGCTGGATGCGGGACTGTCGGTGCTGTTGCCGTTGAGTGGCGAGCGATGTCTGGTGCTGGGACGTGGAACGGTCGGTGCCGTTGCCGTTTGGTGGCGAAAGGTGGCGGGCGGCCGGATGGTGAGTAAGTGGTGTTGTCGCCGTTAGGTGGCGAGAGGGTCGCTGATGCTCAGTCGGCGAGCTGGTGGCGTTGTTGCCGTTGAGTGGCGACAAGGTGGCAGGTGCCCGTTCGGTGGTGGTTGGTGTTGTTGCCGGTGAGTGGCTAGAGCAGCTGGGCGAGGCTCGGTTGCCGAGGGGCGGGGCGTTTTCGTCGTTGAGTGGCGAAGGCGTCTGGGCGGTGCTCGGCTGGCTAGCAGTGGGGCACTTTCGCCGTTAAACGGCGAGAGGGGCTGGACCAGAATTGGCTGTCGAGAGGTGAGGCGCTTTCGCCGTTGAGTGGCGATGGCGGCTGGGCGAGGCTCGGTTGTCTGGCGTGAGGCGGTTTCACCTTCGACGGCGGGGGTAGAGGTTGGTTGCCGGGGGACGGGCTAGTGGGGGCCGTTCGGTGGCGGGAGGTCGGTCTGTCGGTGAGGGGCTGGAGTCGTTGTCGCCGGGGCGGTGGCTAGGCGGGGGTGTCGTGACAGGCCAGTGCCCACCGGCGTGTTTTTGCCGGTGGGTGGCGGGGCGAGTGTTGCCGGGTGGCGGCGGACTCGGTTGTCGGGGTTAGCGGCTTGCCGGTTCTGCTGGGCGGCGGGCGAAGGCTGGGGCGGATTCCCGGCGGATGCCTACTCCGATGAGGTACGCCGGGACGTACGAGAGTTTCGGGAAGCGCTTCACGAGCGCGGCCAGTTGTTGCGGGGGGCCGTCGGCGCGGCCAGTCATGACGGGGCCGATCACTCGGCGGTGGAGAAGGCGTTGCAGTCCCTGGACGGCGGCGGTCGGCAGGAGGCGACGGCGGCGGACGGCGGTCAGCTCCTTGGTGGTCGGCTTGCCGCGGAGGAGCGGGTCGGCCAAGAGTCGGGCGGCGGCTACTGCGTCTTGTACTGCCAGGTTGATTCCGACGCCTCCTATCGGTGACATCGCGTGGGCGGCGTCGCCGATGCAGAGCAGGCCGTCGACGTGCCAGCGGCGGAGGCGGTTGAGGCGGACGTTGAGGAACTTGACGTCGTCCATGGACTTCAGTTCGTGCACTCGGTCGGCGAATTCCGGGCAGACCTCGGTGACGTCGCGGCGGAAGGCTTCGATGCCCGCGTCGTTCAGGTCTTCGCCTTTCGCGGCGAGATAGGCGATCTGGTAGTAGCCCTTGCGCGGCAACGGCACCGCGAAGCGGTGGTTGCGCATCTGCGGCCTCAGCGTGGCTTCCTGCTCCTCGGCGTGCCGGGAAAGGCGGAACCACCAGGCGTCGAACGGGGTGTAGTACTCGCGTGGGGTGAGGCCGGCTGAGCGGCGGGCCAGCGACCAGCGGCCGTCAGCGGCCAGTACGAGGTTGGCCGCAAGCTCGCCTTCGGTGCCGTCGGCGGTGCGGTATCGGACGCCGGTGACTTGCTTGCCGGAGCGGAGGAGGCCGGTCATCTCGGTCTCCAGCCGGAGGGTGAAGGTCGGTTCTTTGAGCGCGGTTTCGGCGAGCAGGTCCAGGAAATCCCACTGGGGGACCATCGCGACGTACGGACGGGGGACGTTCAGCAGCGACATGTCGGCGATCGTCAGCGGGGCGCCGTCGGCGGTCGGGAGTCCGACGGTGGTCACTTTGGTCTGCGGCAGCGCGGCGAACTTCTCGCCGAGGCCCAGTTCGTCCAGGAGCGCGAGGGTGGACGGATGGACGGTGTCGCCGCGGAAGTCGCGCAGGAAGTCCGCGTGCTTCTCCAGCACGGTGACCTCGACGCCCGCCCTGGCCAAGAGCAATCCCGCCACCATGCCGGCCGGTCCGCCGCCGACGATGACGCACCCCGTGTGCTCGGTCATTGTCCCCAGCTCCCTCTTATTCATCGTCTGTTGAATAAAGTCAGGATGCACCTTGGGCGGAGGGTGCGTCAAGTCGGCCGATGGGGTTGTGGGGCGAGCGGCTGGAGGGGAAAGCGGCGGGCGGTCGAGTTTGGACGGAGTGAGGTGGGGAGTTTGCGTAATGGTGTGTGGTTTATGTGTGTCGATCTCGGGGTGGTCGCGATCCGGGGCGGAAAGGTGCGGTAGTGGCAATTTTTCGGGAAAAGGTTTGGGTGGTTGGTTCGGTGGTGGAACTTTTGTGCGGGTGTCGTTGCGGAGGGCGTCCGCGGGGTGGGTGTCTGCGGGGAAAGGGTTGGGGGTAAAGGGGATTTCTTGGTGAGAGAGGTGGGGGAGTTGTTCGGAATTCGCAGGTTTCCGGGGGATCGCCGGGGCTGGCGGCTTTCACCCGCTCGGCCGCCTGGGGCGGTGGCGAACGTCACCGGGTGGACACTTTGTGCACTGGCGGTAGAGCCGGTCAGCGGCAACGGCTCTGGGGTAATCACCTTTTTGGCCGCGTTGCGAACGCGACGAGTGCCCTAGCCTCACGGGGTGGATTTCGCCCCGGCCGCTCTGTCGCGCGCTCATGCTGTCCCGCCGGCCGCCGCCGGCCGCGAACCGTGGGCTCCTCCTGAGTTGAGCTTGGTTTGCCTCGACATCGATGACACGTTGATCGATTGCACTGCCGCGATCCGCCGTACTCTGCACGCGCTCACCGGGCGCGACGATCTCTGGCCGTTGTGGGATTTGATCACCGAGGAGCACGTTGCGCTCGTCGTGGCCGGGAAGCTCGGCTACGACGTGATGCATCACCGGCGCACTGAATGTTTCCTCGCCGAACTCGGGATCTTCGGGGACTCCGCGCAAGTGAGCGCGTTCGAGGCGCGTCGGCTGGAGATTCTGGCGCGGTCCTGGCGGCTGTTCGACGATGTTCTTCCCTGTCTTGAATGGCTGCGTGCCGCCGGACTGCGGATCGCCGCGGTGACGAACGCCTCAGGCGTCCATCAGCGGAAGAAAATCGCGGAACTCGGGCTCGCGCCGTTTTTCGACCACGTTGCCATTGCGGGCGAGGTCGGGGTCGCGAAACCGGATCCGGTGATGTTCCGCTCGGTGTGCTTGGCGCTGGACTGCCCGCCGGAACGCACGGTGCACGTCGGGGACAAACTCGACACCGACGCCGTCGGCGCGTTCGACGCCGGGCTCGGCGCGGTCTGGCTCGACCGGGACGGGACGGGGCGCACCGGCGAGCGCGCGCCTGCGGGCGTGCACACTGTGACCGGCCTCGACGAGCTGCCTGAGCTGCTGGTTTCGGAGTACGCGACGGTCGGCGTCCCCGCTCCGCGCGCGGCGGGGACCCCCGCTGCGACGGTCCGCGGCGGGATGTTCTAGTATTTCTTCTCGTGCGGCACTGACCTGGGCAACCGGGAAAGTACCTCACTGGGGTATGGTGTAATTGGCAGCACGACTGGTTCTGGTCCAGTTAGTCTAGGTTCGAGTCCTGGTACCCCAGCTGCAGAGAGGACCCCCTCTCGGAAGTGCGAAAATCGCTTCTGGTAAGTTCTCTCTCGCAAGAAAAGCCCCGGAAACGGGGAAGTTCCTAAGCCCCCGTCGTCTAGCGGCCTAGGACGCCGGCCTCTCACGCCGGTAGCGTGGGTTCGAATCCCATCGGGGGTACAGCTGGCCCGGTTGATCGTTAGATCAACCGGGCTTTGTTGCGTTTACGGGGATGTGCTGGGGCTGGTGGTGCGGGCGAGGCTGGCGGGGAGCTGCGGGCTGGACAAGGCCAGGGATGCGTCGAAGCGAGCAACACCCCGAGACCTGCCGACGGCCAAAGCGGCAACGAACCCGCAGCGAGGCAAGCAAACCCCGGGAAAGCTCATTCCTCCCGAGCACCACCGAACATCTCCGCCGCCGCACGGCCGTTTGCCTGGTTTTCCGTGACGTACGGGCGGAGTTCGGCCTCGTACTTGGCGAAAGCATCCGGGTATTCAGCAACCGACAGGTGGCGGGCCAGCGACCGAGCGCCGAGCAGGGCCTGGGAAGTGCCCATCCCGGCGGCGGGGGCGGCGCAGTACCCGGCATCCCCCAGCAGGGCGATCCGGCCGGTCGACCACTGGTCCACCTGCACCTGTGCGCTTGAGCTGAAGTAGAAGTCCGACGCCGCCGACATCGCCTCCAGCAGGCGAGGAATGTGCCAGGTGTCACCGGCGAAGGCGGTGCGCGTCGCGGCTTCCTGGGCGGCCCGGGGGAGGCGGTCCAGGTCTCCGGTGGGGGTTCCGAAGGACAGGCTCACGGTGAGCCGGTCGGGATCCGCTGAGTTGAACAAGTACGCCGCGGTGTCGTTGACGGTGCGCAGGAGTCCGCTGTGGTCCAGGCCCAGGAAGTTGGGCATGGTGAAGCCCGCGCCGGAGAGGCCTAGGTGGTGCAGGGCCTCGGAGTGCGGGGCGAAGGCCAGCTGGCGGACCTTCGAGTACACGCCGTCGGCGCCGAAGACCAGGTCGTAGGTCTCGGCGGAGCCATCGGTCAGGTGCGCGGTTACGGCGTCCTCAGTCTGGGCTAGCGACGTGATCGACGTGTCGAAGCGGTACTCGACGTGATCGGCGGTCAAGGCGTACAGCAGCTCGTTCAGGACTCGCTTGGGCACCTCTAGCTCGCCGGCGAAGGCTTCGGCGGGCAGTTCGGCGGTCTGGACGCCGTCGCGGTCGACGATGGCGGTTCCGGTCATTTTCGTGTCGTGCTCGCGGACCGCGTCGAGGATGCCCAGTTCGGACAGGACGTCGAAGGCGGCGCCGCGGAAATCCACGGCGTAGCCGGTGTGCCGGAGGGCGGGCGCGCGTTCGGCGATCGTCACGCGGTGGCCGGAGCGGGTGAGGAACTCGGCGAGGGTGGTGCCGGCCACGCCGGCTCCGGAGATCAGCACGTTCATGGGAGAGACCGTAGCGCGGTCTTGTCCATTTGGTCAAACCATTTGGATAAACCATCTGGGCAAGAGATCGGCTAGGCTGTCGGCCATGGGCAATCGCGAGGATCTGCTGGCCGGGGCGAAGCGCTGCTTGATCGAGCGGGGCTGGGGGAACACGACGGTGCGCGACATCGCGGCCGCGGCGGGGGTCAGTCACGCGGCGATCGGGTATCACTTCGGGTCGCGGGACGCGTTGCTGACCCAAGCGCTGGTCGCGGCGGTCGACGAGCTGGGCGGGCAGGTCGCGGATTCGTCGTTCGAGCTGTCCGAGCCGGGGCTGAAGCGGATGATCGACAGCTTCGGCGAGCACCGGGCGTTGTGGGTGGCTCAGCTTGAGGCGCTGGTGCAGGCGGAGCGGTCGCCGGACGTGCGCGAGCATCTCGTGCGGGGGTTGCGGGAGGCCCGGGCCGGGGTCGGCGGGGCGGTGCAGAGCGCGTTGGTCATCGGGCTGATGGTGCAGTGGCTGCTCGACCCGGAAGAGGCTCCGTCGGCGAAGGAAGTCATCGACGGAATTCGTGCGGTGGCGGAGGAAATTTAGACCCAGACCGCTTCGGCCGGGTTTCCGGCGGGAGGTTCGCCGCCCGCTTCGGCGAACGCGGTGAGGGCATCGACCAGGCCGCGGCGGGCCGTTTCGGGCATTTTTTCCACGATGGCGGCGATTTCGCGGCGGCGGCGATGGGTGACGACGCGGACGATCCGGTCGCCTTCGCGGGTGAGTTCGATGACGACCTCGCGCCGGGACGACGGATTGCCCAGCCGGGCGACCAGCGCGACGGCGACCAGCCGGTCGATCATCCGGCTCGCGGTCGACGGCGTGACGCCGAGGTATTCGGCGAGCGCGGCCTGTTTGAGCGGGCCGCGCGAATGCAGCACCACCAGCAGCCGGAACTGCGGCACCGTGATCAGATCGCCCGCGGAGGCGATGGACCGCGCGGACACCGCGACGAGCAGCCGGGACGCGGTGAGCACGGCTTCGGTGACCGCGTCGACGTCGTCGGGTCCGTCGGTGCGGGCAGGAATCGGCGCGCGAGACATGCGACCAGTGTGCCGCATCCGGCGGCGGATTCCGTGCGATAACGGTGCTGGGCAACGAATCAGGGGGCAATCGGGCCTAGCCAGCTGCCCTGGCCGTTGAAAAAGAAACGACCCCGCCGTCCCGGCGAACGGGAGGCGGGGTCGTCCGAAGCGGGCTCAGAGACCGGCGAAAGCCTGGTCCACGAACTGCTTGTGCTGATCCGCCCACTGCTTGGCGGCGGTCTTTTCCTGGCCCTTCGGGGCCTTCTGAATCGCGTCCTCGAGCGAACCGAGGTCCTCGTCCGACATCTTCAGCTTCTTGGCGACGCCGGCGAGCGCCGGGAAGTCCTTACCGAAGCCCTTGCGGCCCAGCGCGTGCAGCTGCTCGCCCTTGCCCATGGCGCCCTTCGGGTCCTTCAGGTCCTTGAGCTGGTAACGCGAGTACGCCCAGTGCGGGTGCCACAGCGTCACGACGATCGGCTTCTTCGCCTTGATGGAGCTGTCGAGGGCGGCCAGCATCGCGGTGGTCGAGGAGTTCTGCAGGGTCATCGCGCCGTCGAGGCCGTACTGCGGGATCGCGTCCTTCTGCACGATGCCCGTCTCGCCCGCGCTGGCCTCGATGCCGGTGATCTTGCCGCCGAACATGCTCGCCTTGTCCTTGAGGTCGGCGATGCTGTTGACGTCGTTCACGTACTCCGGCACGGCGAGGTTGAGGGTCGCGTTGTCGTACCAGACGCCGAGGTCTTCGACCTGGTCCTTGTACTGGTCCCAGTACTGCTTGTGCGTCGCGGGCAGCCACGAGTCGAGGAACAGGTCGACGTCGCCCTTCGCGAGGCCCGCGTAGATCGGGCCGACGTCGAGCATCTGCGTCTTGACCTTGTAGCCCTTCTCCTCCAGCACCGCCTGGTACAGGTTGGTGAGGGCGACGTCCTCGTCCCAGTTGATGTAGCCGATGGTGACGCTCTTGGCTTCCTGGCTGTTGCCCGACTGGGACTCCCGGCCGCCGCACGCCGCGGTGAGGCCGACCAGGGCCGTCACGGCGGCGCCCACGGCGAGAATCCGGCCGAAGCGTTTCGAAGTGCGCACTCGTTCGTCCTTTCTGATTGCGGAGTAAAGGGATCAGGCCGCGTCGGCCCGGCGCAGCGCGCGGCCGACCGCCGAGCGCGCCCCGAGCGAGGAGGTGAGCCGGTCGAGGTAGATGGCCAGCACGACGACGCCGAGGCCGGCGTTGAAACCGAGGTCCAGCTTCAGGCTCGTGACCGCGGCGTACACCTCGGCGCCGAGGCCGGGCGCGCCGACCATGCCGGAGATCACGACCATGGACAGCGACAGCATGATGATCTGGTTGATGCCCGCCATGATCGACGGCATCGCGAGCGGGATCTGGATCTCCCGCAGGATCCGCCGCGGCGGCGAGCCGAACGCCTCGCCCGCCTCGACCATTTCCGGGTCGACCTGGCGGATGCCGAGTTCGGTCAGCCGCACGCCCGGCGGCAGCGAGAACACGACGGTCGCCACGACGCCGGGCACCGGGCCGATCGAGAAGAAGAAAATGACCGGGATCAGGTACACGAACGCGGGCAGCGTCTGCATGAAGTCCAGGATCGGCTTCACGATCCGGCTCACCGTTTCGTTGCGCGCGGCCGCGATCCCGACCGGAACCGCGATCGCCACCGCGACCACGCCGGAAATCAGCACCTGCGACAGGGTCTGCATCGCGGACGGGAATTCGCGCAGGCTGTCGATGAGCGCGAACCCGATCGCCGAGCCGAGGCCGAACTTCCAGCCGCGCAGCCACCAGCCGAGCCCGGCGAACACCACGACCAGCACCGGCCACGGCAGCCAGGTCAGTCCCGAGGCGAGCCCGGTGACCGCGCCGTTGACGATCTTGTCGACGAAATCGAAGAACGGGCCGATGTTGCCCTGCAGCCAGTCGATGATCGCCTTGAACCACGTGCCGACGGGAATCTGCGGCAGATCGCCGACGAGGACGTTGTCAGACACGGGCGCTCACCTCCTGGTCGTCGTTTTCCCCTGTGCTCAGCGCGTTCAGCAGCGCCTCGCGGGTCACCGCGCCGAGCAGCGCGCCCCCGTCGTCGACCACCGCGAGCGGCGCGGGCGCGGACGCGGCGTGGCCGAACAGTTCGGCCATCTGGGTTTCGGGGCCGGTGCGCGCGGCGGACCGGTCGACGATCCCGGCGATCGTCCCGCTGCCCCGGTCGGCGGCCTCGCTCACCGAACGGCGGTCGACCGCGCCGGCGAACTTGCCGTCCTCGGTCACCAGCACGCCGGAGAGTTCGTTCCGGCGCATCGTTTCCAGCGCTTCGGCGACGGTCGTGGCCGGGGTGAACGCAATGTCCGCGGGCGTCATCACGGCGGACGCGGTGAGCACCCGGGAACGGTCGACGTCGCGCACGAACTTCGCGACGTATTCGTCGGCGGGCGCGGTCAGCATCTCCTGCGCGGTCGCCACCTGCACGATCCGGCCGTCGCGCATCATCGCGATCCGGTCGCCGAGGCGCATCGCCTCGTTGAGGTCGTGCGTGATGAACACGATCGTCTTGCCCAGCTGCCGCTGCAGTATCAGGAGCTGGTCCTGCATCTCCTTGCGGATCAACGGGTCCAGCGCGCTGAACGCCTCGTCCATCAGCAGGATCTCGGTGTCCGCGGCCAGCGCGCGGGCCAGCCCGACGCGCTGGCGCATCCCGCCGGACAGCTGACCGGGCAACCGGTCCTCCCATCCGGTGAGCCCGACCATCTCCAGCGCTTCGGCGGTGCGTTCGCGCTGCCGCTCGCGCGGCGCGTTCTGCACGCTCAGCCCGTAGGCGACGTTCTCCGCGACCGTGCGGTGCGGGAACAGCGCGAAGTGCTGGAACACCATGCTCATCCGCCGCTGGCGCAGCTCGCGCACTTGCGCGGCGGACTTGTCGGTGAGGTCGATGTCGTCCACCAGCACCCGGCCGGAGGTGGCCGGGAGCAATCCGTTCAGCGTCCGCAGCAGGGTCGACTTGCCCGAACCGGACAGTCCCATCACCACGAAAATCTCGCCGCGCTCCACGGTGAAGGAGGCGTCGATCACCGCCGCGGTCACGCCGGGCAGTTCCAGTTCGGCGCGATCGGCGCCGTTCTCCAGCTGGCCGACCGCCTCTTCCGCCCGGCGGCCGAACACTTTGTACAGCTTCTCCACACGAACTATCGGCACAGTCGTCTCATGTTCTTCGCATTCGGGGTCCTTTGCCGGGCGCCATGATTGCATAGACCAACACTGATCGGAGCCGATCGCGCGACCGGTTCACCGATGACAGCCGGTTTTCGTGGCCCGGCACCCACTTTTCCCGGCGCTTCGCGCGCGCCCGCGAGACACCGCTGCGGCGGCCGGGAAAAGACGGTGTGCGCTGGCGAAACCAGTCCGGATTCAGCAGTTCGCCCGACTGGATTACCCGTGGCCACGGTGCGTGGTGGTCACGTTCGCATAACAACCCGAAAGTCTGTTGTGGACCGTGCGTGGCCTGCGTGATCGCGGACACCCGGCGGCCACGCATGGTGCCGGACCGGACACGGCAAGGAAACCCCGGCGAGTTGCTTGGGGGAACAGGTGATCGACCGGAGACGGGCGCGAGATGGCCGGTGTGATCAGGAAAACGCGACGGTCGTCTCTCGATTCCCTTCGCCCTGCGCGGATGCGGTACGGCTGGGACAATGCCCGCTGCCGAGGGGGCGGGGTCGATTCCGCTGTGCTGGCGGTCGCTTCACGGCCAGCGGGAGTCGAACGGGCAAGCGTGCCAACGGATCTTGGAGACGGGCGGATCGCCGTCCTCGCCGGGTGCCGGACAGTGCCGCCGCGGCGGGAAAAACGGGCAGAGATGCACCAAGCCCCGCCCGGGGAGAAGCCGGGCGGGGCTTGGCGGTGGTTTCCGGAAGACCGGAGTTACTTCTTCTTCGCGGCCGAGGTGCGCTTGGCCGGAGCCTTCTTCGCGGTCGCCGTGGTCTTCTTGGCGGCCGGCTTGGCGGCGGCCTTCGCCCGCGTGGTGGTGGCCTTCGGAGCCGCCTTGGCCGCGGTGGCCTTGGTGGCGGTCGCCTTGGCGCGGGTGGTGGCCTTCGCGGCGGTGGCCTTGGCGGGAGCCTTGGCCGCGGTGGCGCGGGTGCGGGTGGCGGCCGGCTTGGCGGCGGTCGCCTTGGCGCGAGTGGAAGTCGTCGCCGTGGCGCGGGTCGCGGTCGCCTTCGCCGTGCTGGCGGTCGCACGCTTCACGGCAGTCGCCTTCGGCAGCTTCTTCGAGCCGGAGATGACGTCCTTGAACGTGGTGCCCGCGCGGAACGCCGGAACGTTGGTCTTCTTGACCCGCACGGCTTCGCCGGTGCGCGGGTTGCGAGCGGTGCGGGCGGCACGCGCGCGCTTCTCGAAGACACCGAAGCCGGTGATGGTGACCTTTTCGCCCTTGTGGACGGTGCGGATGATGATGTCGACGAGACCGTCGACGGCTTCCGCGGCTGCCTTCTTGTCGCCGATGCGCTCCGACAGAGCTTCGATCAGCTGGGCCTTGTTGGCCATTCCAGTTCCTCCAACCAGAACTTGTTTTATACGGCCATACAGGCCGAACGCAGTCATTATCACCCATAGACTTCGCAAGTCCAATCGGGACCTGCCTTTTCCGTTGCCGTGTCGGGTAACCGGAGAGCGCGCGAGAGGGCGCGCGGGCGGGATTCTTTCACTGGCCGGAAGACCCGCGAGAGTGCTTGCGGCACCGGCAAAGTCGCATGTAGACACCCGTTGTCCTGCGGTTTTGCCTTTTCTTGAGGTTCTGCGGCCGGGTCGTGCGCGGCCGCGCGAGCGACCCGCGAAGCGGCCGGACGGTCTACTGAGGACGATCGAAAACCGCGCGAAAAAGGCTGCCTCCCACGGGCGTGGCGCGAGAGGGGCGGGGCGGCGGAGGCGTTCCCCGGGGCGCGTCGTCGGCGGCGTGCGGGGCTCGCGGCGGTGCGGTCGATCGGTCCGGAGACCAACGCGGGCTATGCCGGAGGAATCGTGCATCGGGCGGAGGGGCTGGCGGGGTTCGTGTCCGGCGGGGCTTTGGGTGCGGCTGCGGTGTGCTTTGGGTGGAGTGTGTTCGTTGGATGGGGTGTCGGCGGCAAGGGGATGGCTGTGCCGGGTGTGCGGTCGATCGGTCCGGGGACCAACGCGGGCTGTGCCGGAGGAATCGTGCATCGGGCGGAGGGGCTGGCGGGTTCGTGTCCGGCGGGGCTTTGGGTGCGGCCGCGGTGCGCTTTGGGCGGAGTGTGTTCGTTGGAAGGGGCGACGGCGAGGGGTGGCTGTGCCGGACATGCGGTCGATCGGTCCGGAGACCAAACCGCGGCTGGGAATCGCGCGCGGCGGGCGGAAACGCGTGCGGTGCCGGGTTCGTGTCCGGCGGCGCCGCAAGCGGAGTGCGTTCGCCGTATGCCGCGTCGGGTGAAGACGGCTGTGCGAAAAAGGCCGCCTCCCGCCGGCGTGGCGGAGAGGCGGCCCGAGGTTGGCGCGTGGTGGGAGCTGTCGGTCAGAGGCGTTCCTGGAGCGCGTCGGCGGCGGCGAGAAGATCGGCCGCCCACCGCGCGCCCGGCTTGCGCCCTATGCGTTCGATCGGGCCGGACACCGACACCGCGGCGACGACCGTTCCGGAGGAATCGCGCACCGGAGCCGAAACGCTCGCGACGCCCGGCTCGCGTTCGGCGACGCTTTGCGCCCAGCCGCGGCGGCGGACTTCGAGCAGGGTGCGCTCGCCGTAGACCGCGTCCGCGAGGATCGTCCGCTGCGTGTGCGGATCCGACCACGCGGCAAGGACCTTCGCCCCCGAGCCCGCCGTCATCGGCAGCCGCGAACCGATCGGAACCGTGTCGCGCAAACCGCTCGGCGGTTCCGCGGTCGAAACGCACACGCGCTGCACGCCGTCGCGCCGGTAAAGCTGAACGCTTTCGCCGGTGATGTCGCGCAGCTTCGGCAGCACCGAACTCGCCGCGTCGAGCAACGGGTCGGTCGAGCCGCCCGCGAGTTCGGCGAGCGCGGTGCCCGGCCGCCACCGCCCGTCCGGGCCGCGCCGCAACAGGCGATGCACCTCGAGCCCGACCGCGAGCCGGTGCGCCGTCGCCCGCGGAAGGCCGGTGCGCGTGCAGAGTTCCGCCAGCCCGCACGGGTCCTCGGCGACCGCCTGCAGCACGGCCACGGCTTTGTCCAGTACTCCGATACCGCTATGCTGTCCCACGACGCGATACTATCTTCCCGCAGTGTGGGAAGTCCAGAATCTGGGAAAAACGAAACCCGGGCCCGCGGACCGCCGCGGCTCGCCCCTCCTCACCGGCATCGTCCGGGTTCCGTGCTCCCGGCCGATCCCGTGGAAGGAGCCGGAGATGACCAGCCCCACCGGCAAGGCTCGTACGCTGGCGGAGAAGGTGTGGGACAGCCACCTCGTGCGCCGAGGCGAAGGCGCCGAACCGGATCTGCTCTACATCGATCTCCACCTGGTGCACGAAGTGACCAGCCCGCAGGCGTTCGACGGACTGCGGCTCGCCGGGCGGAAGGTGCGCCGCCCCGACCTCACCATCGCCACCGAGGACCACAACGTCCCCACGGTGGACATCGACCTCCCGATCGCCGACCCGGTGTCGCGCACCCAGGTCGACACGCTTCGCCGCAACTGCAAGGAGTTCGGCGTCCGGCTGCACCCGATGGGCGACGCCGAACAGGGCATCGTGCACGTGATCGGGCCGCAGCTCGGGCTGACCCAGCCCGGCACCACCGTGGTGTGCGGCGACAGTCACACCTCCACGCACGGCGCGTTCGGCGCGATGGCCTTCGGCATCGGCACTTCCGAGGTCGAGCACGTGCTCGCCACCCAGACGCTGCCGCTGCGGCCGTTCAAGACCATGGCGATCAACGTCGACGGCACGCTGCAGCCCGGCGTCACCGCGAAGGACGTGATCCTCGCGGTGATCGCCAAAATCGGCACCGGCGGCGGACAGGGCTACGTCCTCGAGTACCGCGGCAAGGCCATCGAAGAGCTGTCGATGGAAGCCCGGATGACTATCTGCAACATGTCGATCGAGGCCGGCGCGCGGGCCGGCATGATCGCTCCGGACGAGACGACTTTCGAGTACCTCAAGGGCCGTCCGCACGCGCCGAAGGGCGAGGAGTGGGACGCCGCCGTCGCCGCCTGGCGCGAGCTGCGCACCGACGAGGGCGCGGAATTCGACGCCGAGGTCCACCTCGACGCGGACCAGCTGACGCCGTTCGTGACGTGGGGCACCAACCCGGGACAGGGCCTGCCGCTGGGCGATTCGGTGCCGGACCCGGCCGCGATCGCCGACGAGAACGCGCGCTTCGCCGCTGAGAAGGCCCTGTCCTATATGGATCTGAAACCGGGCACCCCGCTGCGCGAGATCGCGGTCGACACGGTGTTCCTCGGCTCCTGCACCAACGGCCGGATCGAGGACCTGCGGGCCGCGGCCGAGGTGCTGCGCGGGCGGAAGGTGGCCGATTCGGTCCGGATGCTCGTGGTGCCCGGTTCGATGCGGGTGCGCAAGACCGCCGAAGAGGAAGGCCTGGACAAGATCTTCGCCGAGGCGGGGGCCGAATGGCGGCAGGCGGGCTGCTCCATGTGTCTCGGGATGAACCCGGACCAGCTCGCCCCGGGCGAGCGCAGCGCGTCCACCTCCAACCGCAACTTCGAGGGACGGCAGGGCAAGGGCGGGCGCACGCACCTCGTGTCGCCGCTCGTGGCCGCCGCCACCGCGGTGCGCGGGACGCTGTCCTCGCCCGCCGACCTGCCCGCCTGAACCCCGCCTGACTGCCCCGAGAGGAGCTACCACCATGGAACCGTTCACCCAGCACACCGGGGTCGGGGTCCCGCTGCGCAGGTCCAACGTGGACACTGACCAGATCATCCCGGCCGTCTACCTCAAGCGCGTGACCCGCACCGGATTCGAGGACGGGCTGTTCGCCGCCTGGCGCGCGCAGGAGGACTTCATCCTCAACCAGGAGCCGTTCAAGAACGGCTCGGTGCTCGTCGCCGGACCGGACTTCGGCACCGGCTCGTCGCGCGAGCACGCCGTGTGGGCGTTGATGGACTACGGCTTCCGGGTCGTCATCTCGTCCCGCTTCGCCGACATCTTCCGCGGCAACTCCGGCAAGGGCGGCCTCGTCGCCGCGCAGTGCGAGCAGTCGGATGTCGAACTGCTCTGGAAGCTGCTCGAGAACGAGCCCGGCACCGAGGTGTCGGTGGACCTCGAAGCCAAGACCGTGCGAGCCAAGGACTTCACCGCGCCCTTCCAGATCGACGACTACGTCCGCTGGCGGCTGCTCGAAGGGCTCGACGACATCGCGCTGACTCTGCGCCACGCGGGGGACATCGACGACTTCGAGTCCCAGCGGCCTTCCTGGAAGCCCGCGACGCTTCCCGCGGTCACCTCCTGACCCGCGCCGCCGGGCCCGGATTCCCTGCTCAGAAAGGGAATCCGGGCCCGGCGGACCCCTCTTCGCCCACGCCAGACGGCACCTCCCCGGACCGGAAAAGGGTCCATCGGGAGGGCGGAACCGTTCCCGTCGCAAGGGAAAATTTCGCGTGCCGTTTGGAATTTGTGCTGTCTTGGTAATACCGTGTGCGTTAGCCGGCCGACCTGGCCGTGGACGAAGAGTTCTTCTTGGAGGGACTGGAATGGCCAACAAGGCCCAGCTGATCGAGGCGCTGTCGGAGCGTCTGGGCGACAAAAAGGTTGCTTCGGAGGCCGTCGACGGTCTCGTCGACATCATCATCCGGACGGTCAACAAGGGCGAGAAGGTGAACATCACCGGCTTCGGGGTGTTCGAGAAGCGCGCTCGCGCCGCCCGCACCGCGCGGAACCCGCGCACCGGCGAAACCGTGCGGGTGAAGAAGACGAACGTTCCGGCATTCCGCGCGGGCACCACGTTCAAGGACGTCATTTCCGGCTCGAAGAAGCTGCCGAAGGCCACGGCCGCGAAGCGGGCCACCGGCACCACCGCGCGCGCCACTACCACCCGCGCCGCCGCGACCACCGCGACGCGCAGCACCCGTGCCACGGCGGCGAAGCCGGCCGCCACCCGCACCCGCGCCACCGCGGCCAAGGCTCCCGCCAAGGCCGCCGCGGCCAAGACGACGACGCGCGCGACGGCCGCGAAGTCGACCACCACGCGCGCCAAGACGACCGCGACGAAGGCCGCTCCCAAGGCGACCACCACGCGGGCGAAGGCCGCCGCCAAGCCTGCCGCCAAGACCACCGCGGCAGCGAAGAAGACCACGGCCGCGGCCAAGAAGGCCCCGGCGAAGCGCACCTCGGCGGCCAAGAAGAAGTAACTCCGGCAGTTCGTCGCTTCGCGGCAGGGCCCCGACCTCGGGTGAGGTCGGGGCCCTGCCGCATTTTCGGGCTTGATCGGCCGAACGGGCGGAATCGGTGTGGTGGGGCGGGTTGGGACGGCGGATTGGGGGTGAGGGCCGGGTTTCCGGGCGAGAAGTTGAGCGTGGGGTGGGGCGGGTTGCCGGGCTGGGTTTGCGACGGAGGCTGAGCGGGTTGGGCAAGGCCGTTGGGCTGAGTTTGAGAGGGAGACAGGGCGGGTTGGGGCTCGGTTTGCCGGGCTGGGCAAGGCCGCAGGGCTGGGCCTGCGGGAGGCTGAGTTCGCGGGGGAGTGTTGGCGGAACTGGTTCGCGGAGAGCCTGAGCGGGCTGTGGGACGGATTCGCCGGTGAGCGGCTGAGCCTGGTGCGGGGGCAGGAGTTCGGGGCCGGGTGCGGCGGCTGGGCCCGTGAGCTGGTGCGGTGAGCGCCGGTCGTGAGGCTGGCGGGATTGCTGGGCCGCGGCGGCGGGCCGGACGCGGAGAATCCGCTGCACGACTGGGGGTTCGCGGATGCGGCCGAGGCTGTGAGAAGACAGCGTTTCCCGAGGTCGGCGGCCTGTCCGGAGGTCAAAAGGGCCCCGCTGAATTGATGATAGGACAACAGTTTCGCTCGCCGGGGAAGGGCCCTCGCGGGGAATCGGATTCCCGCAAGGAGTCCTTCACGGACCGGCCCGGGAGAGCTAATCGGAAATCCCCGCCGGGGGTTAATCGGAGGCTCGGGTTAAACCTGTCTCGGACGTCGCTTATGCCGGACCCGGGGATAAGTCCTGAGCATCGCTGAGCAATACCGGTCTCTATAGAATCCGCGGCCCGCCGAATGGCGGTCGGGCTAATGCGAAGGGCCCGGCGCCGCCGAAGCGAGGCCGGGCCCGGTGAAAAAGATCAGCCTGCCGAAGGGACCGGGGCGGGCAGCGGGCTCGGGTAATAATCCGCGCCCGCCAGAACCGGTCCGTCGTCGCCGGTGCAGAACGACAGGACCCACAGCGAGCCCTTCTTGCTCGGCACCACCCCGTCGCGGGCGGCGGGCAGTTCCAGGCCGTCCCGGTCCGCCAGCGCGCTCACCAGGTCCGGGATCACCCCGCCCTGGCTGCTGATCAGCGGGGTGCCCCCGTCGGCCGCGATCTCCAGCAGGCGGCGGATTCCGAGCACCGGGTCGGGCCAGTAGCCCTCCTCCGACAGCAACGGCTCGTGCCGCACCTCGACGCCGAGTGCGTCCGCGATTCCGCCGACGGTCTGCACGCAGCGCAGCCGCGGCGCGGAAAACACCCGGTCCGGGCCGAAGAGCGGCAGCAGGTCCCGCAGCGCGGCCGCTTGGCGCTGGCCGGCTTCGGACAGCGGGCGCAGGTCGTCGTCGCCGGTCCAGTCCTCGCGTTTGCCCGCTTTGGCGTGGCGTACCAGCAACACCGTCGTCAGCACCGGCGGGAGGGCGCAGAACTCGCGCAGCACCCGCACATCCGCCGGACGCGTCAGCAACTGCTCGGCGGCGATCGGGTCCAGCCAGCGCAGTTCGTCGACCTCTTCGTTGGGCTCGAACGCTCCCGAGACGGCTTCGCCGCTGAAGTAGTCGACGCTCTTGCGCAGCAGCCGCCCGTTGTTCTTCGCGGGCACCTCGTACCTCGTCTGCGCGACGTAGCGGCCCAGCACCGCGCGGAACCCGGTCTCCTCGGCGATCTCGCGCACCGCGGTGGCCGCGATCGTCTCGCCCGGGTCGACCTTTCCCTTCGGCAGCGACCAATCGTCGTAGCGGGGCCGGTGCACGAGGGCGATCTCGATGCCCGCTCCGGCGCGGCGCCAGAGCACCGCGCCCGCGGCCCGGACGTCCACGCTCATCCGACGGCCCCGTGCAGCTTCGCGAGTTCGAGCTGGTGGTCGCGCACCTGCGAACCGGCGGCCGGGAACGGCTGCCATTCGCCGGACGCGCTGAGCACCCAGCAGCGCGTGTGCGGGTCGAGCGCCGAATCGAACACCTCGTCCAGCTGCCGCGTCAGCCTCGGGTCCTTGACCCGCACCAGCGCCTCGATCCGGCGGTCGAGGTTGCGGTGCATCATGTCCGCGCTGCCGATCCAGTGCGTGCCGCCCGCGCGGAAGTGGAACACCCGCGAATGCTCGAGGAACCGGCCGAGGATCGAGCGGACGCGGATGTTCTCGCTCAGCCCCTCGACGCCCGGCTTCAGCGAGCAGATCCCGCGCACCACCACGTCGACCGGGACGCCTGCCTGCGAAGCGTGGTACAGCGCGTCGATCACCTGCTCGTCGACGAGCGAGTTGCACTTGATCCGGATGCCCGCTTCGAGCCCGGCGCGCGCGAGTTCGATCTCCTCGCCGATCGCGCGCACGATGCCGCGGCGGATCCCGTGCGGCGACGTGAGGATCGTGCGGTAGGTGTCCTGGCGCGAGTAGCCGGTGAGGACGTTGAACAGGTCGGTGATGTCCGCGCC
Source organism: Amycolatopsis sp. WGS_07 (assembly GCF_045278895.1). Taxonomy (NCBI): domain Bacteria; kingdom Bacillati; phylum Actinomycetota; class Actinomycetes; order Pseudonocardiales; family Pseudonocardiaceae; genus Amycolatopsis; species Amycolatopsis sp. WGS_07. Next base: position 4,751,378 of record NZ_CP136053.1, read on the forward strand.
GATGCTCGGGTCCGCGGTGAGCAGGCCGAGGTCTTCGTACAGCCGCGCGGTCTTCGGGTTGTAGTTGCCGGTGCCGATGTGGCAGTAGCGGCGGATGGTCGAACCCTCCTGCCGCACCACCATCGACACCTTGCAGTGCGTTTTGAGGCCCACCAAGCCGTACACCACGTGCACGCCCGCGCGTTCCAGCGTGCGCGCCCAGGTGATGTTGGCCTGCTCGTCGAACCGCGCCTTGATCTCCACCAGCGCCACGACCTGTTTGCCCGCCTCGGCGGCATCGATCAGCGCGTCCACGATCGGCGAATCGCCGGACGTCCGGTACAGCGTCTGCTTGATCGCCAGCACCTTCGAATCGGCCGCGGCCTGTTCGATGAACCGCTGCACGCTCGTGGAGAACGAGTCGTACGGGTGGTGCACCAGCACATCGCCCTCGCGCAGCGTCGCGAACACGCTCTTGGGCGTCTCGCGTTCGCCGAACGCCGGATGCGTCGCGGGCACGAACGGCCGGTCCTTCAGCTCCTTGCGGTCGACGCCGGCCAGCTGGAACAGGCAGGTGAGGTCGAGCAGCCCGGGCACCTCGACGACGTCCTCGGGGTCGACTTCCAGCTCGCGCAGCAGCAGTTCGAGCATGTGCTCGCTCATGTCCTGCGCCACTTCGAGCCGCACCGGCGGGCCGAACCGGCGCTGCGCCAGCTCGCGTTCCAATGCCTGCAACAGGTCCTCGTCGCGGTCTTCCTCGACCTCGAAGTCCGCGTTGCGGGTGACCCGGAAGACGTGGTGCTCGGTCACCTCCATGCCGGTGAACAGATCGCTCAGGTGCGCGGAGATCAGTTCCTCGAGCGGGAGGAAGGTGGCCGACCGGCTGCCGCGTTCGGTTTCCACGCGCATCAGCCGCGGCACGTTGCTCGGCACCTTGACCCGGGCGAACCGTTCGAGCCCGCCTTGCGGGTCCCGCACGGTGACCGCGAGGTTGAGCGACAGCCCCGAGATGTACGGGAACGGGTGCGCCGGGTCGACCGCGAGCGGCGTGAGCACCGGGAAGATCTGCTCGGAGAAGTAGCTCGACAGCCGGAGCTGGTCGGCCCCGGACAGATCGGCCCAGTCGACGAGCCGGATGTCCTGCTCGGCCAGCTGCGGGCGCAGGTGCTCCTCGAACGCGGCGGTGTGCCGCTCGACCAGGTCCTGATTGCGCTTGGCGATGTAGTCCAGCTGTTCGCGCGGGGTGAGCCCGTCCGCGCTGCGCACCGACAGGCCGGTGCCGTCGCGCCGCTTCAGCCCGGCGACCCGGACCATGTAGAACTCGTCCAAATTGGACGCGAAAATGGCGAGGAACTTGGCCCGTTCGAGCAGCGGCTGCGATTCGTCCTCGGCCAGCGCGAGCACCCGGGCGTTGAAGTCGAGCCACGACAGCTCGCGGTTGAAATACCGGTCGTCGGGAAGCGATTCGACGGCGGTGGGCGCGGACGTGACGGCGGGCGGGGCCGACGGGACGGAGCGGAATTCCTCGCCGCTCTCGGTCGTGGTCCGGCGCGGCCGCACAGCGGCCTTGGAGACGGCGGGCGGCGCGGCGGGTTTCTTCGCCGCGGTGCGCAGCGGGCTCGAGGCGGCGGCTTTGCGCTTGGCCGGTTTGGCGTTGTCCTCCGCCGAAGCCGCCTTGGGTTTCGCCCGGCGGGCCGCGGCGGAGTCAGCGTTCCCGCGCGAGTTCGCCTTCCTGCCCGCGCCGCGCGGAGCCGGGGACGAGGGGGTGGCGCTGCTGCCGCTCTTCACGCGCCGCCGGTGCGGAGTGCTGCCGTCTTCTGTGCTCACGCTGCCCATTGTTCACTACGAAGCCGCGGTTTGCGCAGGCCGCGATGAAGGTCGAGTGAACACGTCAGCGCGATTATGCCCGTTCGGCCGGGAGCAATGCCGCGGTGCGCTTCCCGAGACCGAGTTTCGCGGCGTGGCGGAGGTCATCTTCGGTGTCGACGTCGCCGCGCAGCGAGGGCAGGGCCCGGGTGAGCGGAATCGCACCGGACGCCCGGTGCAGTTCCGCGGAGCCGGTTCCGAAGTGCGGGTCGAGCGGTTCCCCTGGCGCGGACAGCAGCAGCGTGGTCCCGGTGCCCTGCCGGTCGAAAACCACCGCGCGGCGGCCGGCGGCCTCGGACAGCGCCTGCTCCAGATCGACCGCGCGCAGGGCGGGCAGATCCGCCTGGAGCGCGCCGACCACGCCGCCGGGCGCGTCCGCGCGCAGCAGTTCCGCGCCGTGGCGCAACGCTTCGTTGAGCCCGCCGCCCGGCGGTTCGGCGACCAGTTCGACGCCGAGACCGGCCAATTCGGACAGCGCGGCCGGATCGGCGGTGACGACGAGCACGCGCCGGACCCCGGCGACCGAGGTGACCGCGGCCAGCGTGTCGCAGGCCAGCGCCAGCACCAGCTCCGCGTGCCGGTGCGCGGGCACCGCGCCGCGCAGCCGGGACTTGCCCGCGCCCGGCGGTTTCAGCGGCATGACCAGGTCTGCGTCCACGTGTCCATCTTTACCCGAAACCCGCCGGAGGCGTGCGTGAGCGCACCCTCCCTGGACTGCGCGAACCGCCGCGCGGCAGGATCACCCGGAGCAGAGGCGACCCGAGGAGGAGAACTGTGGCACGGCGTGAGAAGGGCGGATTCTGGGTGGGGCTGGCCGCCGCCGCGTTCTACCCGCTGACCGCGATCGGCAAACGGGTGTACCTCGGCGCGGAGAAAATCCCGAGGCAGGGGCCCGCGGTGCTGGTGATGAACCACATCTCGCACCTGGACCCGGCGGTCGACGCGGTGTTCGTGCACCGGCAGAAGCGGGTGCCGCGGTTCTTCCTCAAGGCCAGCCTGAAGGACGTGCCGATCTTCGGCCGGATCGTGACCGGGTCCGGGCAGATCCCGGTGGCGCGCGGGTCGAGCGCGGCGGGCGACAGCCTCAAGGCCGCGCACCAGGCGCTCGAAGAGGGCAAGGTCATCGTGATCTACCCGGAGGGCACCATCACCAAGGACCCGCTCGGCTGGCCGAAGGAGGCCTACAGCGGCGCGGCGCGCCTGGCGCTGCAGAACGACGTGCCGGTGATCCCGATCGCGCGCTGGGGCACGAACCAGATCTTCAACGGCTACACCAAGAAGTTCACGCCGTTGCCGCGCAAGACGGTCACGCACCTGGTCGGCGACCCGATCGACCTGTCGCGCTTCCGCGGCGCGAACCCGCGCAGCGCCTCGACCTTGCGCGAGGTGACCGCGGTGCTGATGGACGAGGTGACCCGGCTGCTGGTCGAGATCCGGCAGGAGGAGCCGCCCGCCAAGAAGCCGGACGACGGCTCCGCGCAGGACGGTGCCTGATGGCGGGTTTCGCCGCCGACGTGCAGCGGGTCACCGTGCTCGGCGCGGGTTCGTGGGGCACCGCGTTCGCGAAGGTGCTCGGCGACGCGGGCCGGGACGTGACGATGTGGGCGCGCCGGGAAAGCGTCGCGGAGGAGATCCGGGAACGGCACACCAACGAGTCGTATCTCCCGGACACGCCGCTGCCGGAACGGATCACCGCGACCGCCGACGCCGCCGCGGCTTTGGACGGCGCGCAGGCGGTGGTGCTCGGGGTGCCGAGCCAGAGCCTGCGCGCGAATCTCACCGGCTGGCAGCCGCTGCTGCCGCCCGAGGCGATCCTGGTCAGCCTGGCCAAGGGCGTGGAACTGGGCACGCTCAAGCGGATGAGCGAGGTGATCGCCGAACTCGCGCGGGTCGCGCCGGAGGAGATCGTGGTGGTGTCCGGGCCGAACCTGGCCCGCGAGATCGCCGCCGGGCAGCCGGCCGCCGCGGTGCTCGCGTGCGCCGATCACGAGCGCGCGAAAGCGGTGCAGCAGGCGACGTCGAACCAGTATTTCCGGCCCTACACCAACACCGACGTGGTGGGCTGCGAACTGGGCGGCGCGTGCAAGAACGTGATCGCGCTCAGCTGCGGCATGGCCGCCGGGATGGGCCTCGGCGCGAACACGATGGCGACGCTCATCACCCGCGGCCTCGCCGAAATGGCGCGGCTGGGCGCGAAACTCGGCGCGGACCCGCTGACCTTCGCCGGTCTCGCCGGACTCGGCGACCTGGTGGCGACGTGCTCCTCGCCGTTGTCGCGCAACCGCACCTTCGGCGAACGGCTCGGCCGAGGCGAGACGCTGGCCGAGGCGCAGGCGGCGACCGGCGGCCAGGTCGCGGAGGGGGTCGCGTCGTGCTCGTCGATCCGCGAACTGGCGCGGCGGCACGGGGTGGACATGCCGATCACGGAGGCGATGCACCGGGTGTGCCACGAGGGCGTCGACCCGCGGCAGGCGGGGGCGGAGCTGCTGGGGCGGTCTCGGAAACCGGAGTGGAGCTGAGCCGCTCGTGAGTGGCGGGGCCGGTGAGAACCGGTGTCGCCGCGGACGAGGTGTGGGCCGGGCGGGCAAGCTCAGCCAGGCGGTGGCTGGGGCCTCGTGAGTGCTGGCGCCGGTTAGAACCGGGATTGCCACTCACGACGGGCGGTGCCGGTGTGAACCTGCGCTCACCGGGGCGGTCCAGGGGGTGAGACGGGTTGACCGGGCGGTCCGGGGCTGGTTCGCTGTTTGGCATGCTGACGTGCGAGATGACGATGCGGCCGGGGTCCGACGACCTCCGCCCCGTCATGGGCATGTCGTGTCGCTGTTGTCGGTGAACCCCGCCCCGGCCCAGTTCGACACCCCATTCTTCCCGTGAGGATTCCTTTTCATGTTCGCCGTTCCGGACAACACCCTGCTGCGTCCCGAGAACCCCGCCCTGCGCCATCCGGTCCGCGTCGCCGTCGACGTGGCCGCCGACCGGGAACGCTGGGGCAGCCTGCTGCGCTACGACCCCGACGAGCGGTTCTCCGCCCTCGTCGAACGCACTGAGGGGCAGGAGATCTGGCTGCTCAGCTGGCTTCCCGGCCAGCACACCGACCTGCACGACCACGCCTTCGCGACCGGGGCGTTCACCGTCGTGTCCGGGCGGCTGACCGAAACCGTCGCGCGGCGGGCTCCGGGCGGGCGCGCGGTGACCGAGGTGCACGGGCTGTCCGCCGGGCAGTCGCGGGTGTTCGGGCCGGGCTACGTGCACGAGGTGCGCAACGACGGCCCGGACCCGGCGATCAGCGTGCACGTCTACCGCGAGGGCGGGCGGCAGATGCGGTCGTACCAGGCGAATCCGGTGGACGGCCCGTTCCGGGTGTGATCAGCGGTCGAGGTCGCCGCGCAGCCTGAACTGCCGTTCGATCTCCTCCCGGCTCACCCCCGCCGCCAGCAGAAGCTGCAGCAGGATCCGGGATTTCCGCGGGCACAGCCATCCGGCCATCGTCGCGCCCATCCGGATGAGGCTCGCTTCGGAGCCGTGAAATCCGTACGTGCCGCGGAAAGTCGGGCCCGCGCCGGTCCGGGACGCGACGACGACCGGCACCTCGGCGGCCGCGATCACGTCCGCCGTTCCGGTCGACACGTGCCCCACGCCGTTGGCCGCGATGACCACGCCGCGCACGCCGCCCTTGAGCACCAGCGACAGCAGTTCGCCCGAATCGTCGAGCCCGGATTCCAGCAGCGGAACGAGATCGACCGTTTCGGCGCCCGGCAGCACGGGCAGGCGCGGCGGCGACGGGTGGAAGTAGTGCACCGTTCCTTCGGCGACCATGCCGAGCGGTCCGGCCGGCCGCGACGAGAACGTTTCGACGTGGCTGGAATGCGTCTTCCGCACCCACCGCGCCGCGTGCACGTCGTCGTTGAAGGCCACCAGCGCGCCCCGGCCCCGGCTGCGCGGATCGGCGGCGGCGGTGAGCGCGGCGAGGAGGTTTGCCTGTCCGTCCGGGCTGGGCAGGCTGGGATTCCGCATCGCGCCGGTGACGACGACCGGCGCGTCGGACGGCCACGTGAGGTCGAACAGATACGCCGTTTCCTCCAGCGTGTCCGTGCCCTGCACCACCACGAGACCGTCCGCGCCCGCTTCGATCTGCTCGAGGCCCCATTGCCGGGTCCGGGCGAGCGTCGCGTAGTCCATCGACGAACTCGAGATCCCGGCGAGCGTCGCCGCGGTGACCTCCATCGGCAGCCGGGAACCGAGTTCGCCCAGCAGATCCTCGGCGCTCAGCCTCGGCACGACGCCGTCTTCGATCGAACGTCCGGGAGCCATCGAGATGGTGCCGCCCAGCGCGGCGACGGCGATGCGAGTCATGTCTCGCACTCTATGCGGGGCGCTGGGCCTGCAGGGTGTAGCTCGCGGCGATCCGGCGCGAGCGGTCGCGCAGCCGCCATTCGCCGCCGCCTGCCTCTTCCATCTCGTGCGGCAGCGCGTTCCACGCCGCGGTGTCGTGCTCGGTCAGCCCGGTCAGGACCAGGCCCTGGTCGAGCAGCGCGGTGACGACCTCGCCGAGCGAATGGTTCCAGCTGTGCGTGGTCGTCGCGCGCACCGGTTCGTCCGTGTCGACGTAGGTGGTGTCGTCGCTGAACACGAGCGGCTCGTCGTGTTCGAAGTAGTCGTACTTCGGCCACGCGCGTTCGGATTCTTCGTCGAGCGTCCACAGCATCGGATGGCCTTCGCGCATGAACAGCCGTCCGCCTGGGCGCAGCAGCCGCGCGATCACCTCGGCCCACGGCGCGATCTTCGGCAGCCAGCACAGCGCGCCGACCCCGGTGTACACCAGGTCGAACGCGTTCTCGCCGAAGACTTCCACCGCGTCGTAGACGTTCGCCTCGTGGTAGTCGATGTCCGCGCCGGCGGCGTCCGCGAGCTTGCGCGCCTCGGCGAGCGACGCCGGGGAAAGGTCCAGACCAGAGATGTGCGCGCCGAGCCGGTGCAGGGACAGCGTGTCGGTGCCGATGTGGCACTGCAGATGCACGGTGCGCAGCCCGGAAACGTCGCCGAGGCGCGGCTGGTCGAACCGCACGATCTGGCTCAGGTGCGCGGGATCGGATTGGAACTTGTCGAACTCGTAGTACGCCGAGCGCGCGTGGATCGGCGCGCGGTCGTCCCAGTTGGCTCGGTTGATCTCGAACGAATCAGTCACGCCTTCTCCGCCGCGCTGCGCAGGACACAAAACTCGTTGCCTTCCGGGTCTTGCAGGACGGCCCAGCCGCTGCCGTCCTCGCGGCGATGGTCGGAATGCAGCGTCGCGCCCAGCTTGAGCAACCGGTCCACCTCCTCTTCCCGGGGCACGTCCGGCGTCAGGCACAGGTGCAGCCGGTTCTTGACCGTCTTGGGTTCCGGGACGGCGATGAACAGCAGCGTGACGCCGGAGTCGAGCGTGATGCCGATCTCCGGGTCGCCCTGTTTGTCGTCCTCGCCGACCGAGCGGCCGGTCACCTGGGTCCAGAACTGGGCGAGCTGCCACGGATCGGCGCAGTCGACGGTGATGTTGTCCACGACGGAAGTCATCGGGCTCCTTGTGCTCGGGGCGGATTCCGGTCCGGAGTCTGCCCGGAATGCCCGAAGCGCGCGACAGGTTTCCTGTCGAGTGGCTGTCAGCTCGGGGTTCGGCTCGCGCGCCCGCGCGGACGTCGCGGAGGATGGCGGGGTGGAGAACCCGAACCCGGTGCGGCTGCTGGTCGTGGACGACGAGCCGCACATCGCCGACCTGGTCGCGACCGTCGCCCGCTACGAGGGCTGGCAGGCCGTGACGGCCGGATGCGGCGCGGACGCGCTCGCGCGGGCCGCGGAGTTCTCTCCCGACATCGTCGTGCTCGACCTGATGCTGCCCGATTTCGACGGCTTCACCGTGCTCGACAAGCTGCGCGAGAAGCACGACGCGGTGCCGGTGGTCTTCCTGACCGCGAAGGACGCGACCGCCGACCGTATCGCCGGGCTCACCCGCGGGGGTGACGATTACCTGGTGAAGCCGTTCTCCGTCGAGGAGTTGATGGCCCGGCTGCGCGCGGTGCTGCGCCGGACGTCCGAGAAACCGGACGCGCGCCCGGCGGTGCTGGAGGTGGGCGACCTCACGCTGGACGAGGAGACGCACGAGGTCCGGCGCGGCGGACGGCTCGCCGAGCTGACGCCGACCGAGTACGAGCTGCTGCGCTACCTGATGCGGCGCTCGCCGGCGGTGCTGACGAAGGCGCAGATCCTCGACCACGTGTGGGAGTACGACTTCGGCGGCCGGTCCAATGTGGTCGAACTCGCGGTCTCGCGGCTGCGGCGCAAGCTCGACACCGGGGCCGAACCGCTGATCCACACCGTGCGCGGCGTCGGGTATTCCGTGCGGCAGGCGGGCCGGTGAGCCGGATCGGGCGCTGGGCTCGCCGGTGGTACCGGGCTTGGCGCGCCTCGCGGCTGGGCACGCGGCTGGCGTTCGGGCTGGGCGCGCTGGCGCTGGTGGTGTTCGCGATCGTCGGCGCGCTGACCGTCGAGCTGATGCACGACTACCTCAACCGGCGGCTCGACGAGCAGCTCAAGACCAGCCAGGTCGCGCAGGTGCCGCATCTGCGCGAGTCGAAGGACAATCCGGAAGTCGTCTATTCCTGGTATTCAGCGGTGTTCGACGTCCGGGAGGGGCGCGCGGTCCCGCAGCCGGGTAGCACGTTGCCTGACGACGTGCGGCCGCTGGCGCGGATCGCCGAGGAGGCGACCAGCGGCGACCTTTTCCGCACGATCGCCTTGCCCGGTCAAGGTTCTTACCGCGTCCGGGCGTGCCCGGTGGAGACCTCGCACAACGGAACCGGCACCGTGCTGCTGAGCGCCGCTCCGCAATCCGACCTCGACAACACCGTGCAGCAGCTGATGTTGATCGAAGTGATCGCGTTCCTGATCGCGTTGGCGATTCTCGTCGTCGCGGGCCGGGTGGTGCTGCGGCGCGGGCTGCGGCCGTTGTCGGACATGGCTGGCACCGCGCACGACATCGCTTCACACGACCTCACTGCCACTGCGGATTTGCCGGTGCGCGCGTCCGGCACCGGCGGCGGTGCGGAGGTCGAGGAGTTGCGGACGGCGTTCAACCTGATGTTGACCCACATCGAGTCTTCGCTGGCCGCGCGCACTGAGGCGAACGATCGGCTGCGCCGGTTTGTCGCTGACGCTTCGCACGAACTGCGCACGCCGTTGACGTCGATTCGCGGCTACGCCGATCTTTTCCGTTACGCCGCCGCGAATGAGCCGGAGGAACGCGAGGCGCACCTGGAGAAGATCCGGGCCGAGACCGCGCGAATGAGCGTGCTGGTGGACGATCTGCTGCTGCTCGCCCGGCTCGACGCACGCGATGTCGAACCGCCGGTGCGTCCGCAGCGCATGGATCTCACCGAGATCGCCGCGGCTGCCGCGGACGCGTTCCGGGCCGGTCGTCCGGGACATCCGCTGACGGTGTCGAGTCCGGAGGAACCCGTGCTGCTGCTCGCGGATCCGGCACGGCTGCGCCAAGTTCTGGACAACCTGCTCGCGAACGCCGCGGTGCATACCGCGGAAGGAACCCCGGTCGAGCTGGCGGTGACCGCGGCGGACGGAATGGCGGTCGTCGCCGTCACCGATGCCGGGCCAGGGATTTCCGCGGAGGACCAGCAACGGATTTTCGACCGGTTCTATCGCGTCGACAACTCCCGGACCCGGGCCGCTGGCGGCACCGGGCTGGGGCTGTCGGTGGTGCACTCGCTGGTGGTGGAACACGGCGGAACGGTCTCGCTGGAGAGCCGCCCCGGCCGGACGGTGTTCACCGTGCGGTTGCCGCTGTCTTCGTGACGCGTGCCGCGACGTGCTCCGGCACCGTCCAGCCTGCGGGCAGATCGGCGGACGGTTCTGGTTCGCCGAACACCGTGCGCACCGGCAGCACTCCGGCCCAGGCGGCGTTCGCGGTGACGTCTTCGGGCTCGTCGTCCGGTCCTTCGGCGCGGAGTTTCACCGACGCTTCGGCCAGATCGAGTGCGATGACCGAAACGGCGGCGAACTCCTTCTTGTTCACCGGGCGGGCGTGCTCCCACGAGCCGGGGGAGAGGTGGTCGGTGAGCACGTGCAGGCCGCGCATCTTCTCGTCCGGGTCGGTCACCAGCCGGGCCCGGCCGAGGATGACCGCGCTGCGGTAGTTGACCGAGTGGTTGTTCACTGAGCGGCAATAGACGATCCCGTCGAGCAGGGTCACCGTCACGCAGACGTCGGTTTCCCCGGCAGCGGCTCGCAGACTGGCCGCGCCCGTGGAACCATGCAAGTACAGGGTGTCGCCGTCGCGGCCGTATCCGGTGGGCAGCACCAGCGGGACGCCGTCGCGGACCACACCGAGGTGGCAGATCAGCGCCTCGTCGAGCACGGCGTGCAGCGCCGCGCGCTCGCTGGCGCCGCGGTGGCGTTTGCGGCCGAGCGTGGTGCGTTCGGTGGGCGAAAGGCTGCTCATGCGTTCAGTGTGCGGCGGGCAAGTGGATATGTTGAATGTCCACTTCTTCTACACTTGAGAAGTCCACTTCGCGATAACGGAGGTCCGCCGTGTCCTACGCCGACACTGCCCTGCCGGTGAGTCTCGACCGCGAAGCGGCCACTCCGCTGGCTGTGCAACTGGCCGACGCGCTCCGCGAAGCCGCCGCCGGCGGACACCTCCGCGGCGGCGACCGGTTGCCGTCCACTCGCGCGCTGGCCGAACGGCTCGGCGTCTCGCGGACGGTCACTTCCGCCGCGTACGAGCAACTCCACGCGGAGGGCTGGATCGCCGGACGGCACGGTTCCGGCACCTACGTGACCACCCCGCCGACCCGCGCCGCCGCCTCGGTCTCGACACCCGGCTCGCTCCTCGCCGAGCCGGAATCCGGGCCGATGCTCGACCTCGCGCCGGGCACCCCGTGGGCCGGCGGGCTCGACCGCGCGGCCTGGCGGCGAGCGTGGCGCGCCGCCGCCGACCCCGAACCGCTCACGCGCGCGCATCGCGCCGGGCTGCCCGAATACCGCGCGACTGTGTCAGAACACCTGTTGCGCCACCGTGGTCTGGCCGCTGGCTCAGTGCTGGCGACCGGCGGTACCACTGCGGCGGTTGTGGAACTCGCCGCCGCGGTGTTGCGCCGAGGCGCGGTCGTTGCCTTCGAGGAACCGGGCTATCAGCGTGCGGTGCAAGCGTTTCGGCAGGCCGGGCTCACCGTCGTCGGCGTGCCGGTGGACGAGGAAGGCCTGCGCCCGGACGCGATTCCCGCCGGTGCGCGCGCGGTTTACTGCTCGCCCGCGCACCAGTACCCGATGGGCAGCCGGATGAGCGCGGCCCGGCGGGTGCAGCTCGTGGAACGCGCCCGGGCGGAAGGCATGCTGGTCATCGAGGACGACTACGACGGCGAGCTGCGCTTCGACGTCGCCCCGCTGCCGATGCTGGCCGCGCTCGCCCCGGATGTCGTCGTGCACCTCGGGACCACCAGCAAAATCCTCACCCCGACACTCGGCGCGGGCTGGCTCGTCGCCCCCGCCGCGGTCGCGGATTCCGTGCTGGCGTACCGGGATCTCACCGGAACCCGCCCGTCGCCGGCGGGCCAGCGGGTGCTCGTCGAACTGGCGAGGACCGGCGATCTGGGCCGCCACCTGCGAAAGCTGCGCCGGGAAATGGCCGAACGCCGGACGGTGCTGGTCGGCGCGCTGAGGACGGCCGGAATCCCGTTCGTCGGCGACGACGCCGGGGCGCACCTGGTGGTTCCCGTGGGGAGCGCCGAGGCGGAGGCGCGGCTGATCGCCGAAGCGGAACGGCATTCGATCCGCCTCGACGGGCTGGCGCGGCATTTCGCCGGGACGCCGACGGTGCACGGCATCGCGCTGGGGTACGCGGGGTGCTCGCGGGAGGCGTTGATGGCGGCGGTGCCGACGCTGGTCGATCTGCTCCGCTGATCCCTGCTGCCTGGGCGGCCACCCCGCTGCGGTCTTGGCCGAACCGGGCGGCGGGTGGCGGGGTGCTCCGCTGACCCGCTGGCGCCTGGGCCGTCACCAGGGCGGACACCCCCGGCGCGCGTCGCCGGACAGGCTCACCCGGTACGGTGACCGGCTATGAGTGCTGAAAAGATCCGGGTCGCGGTCGTGTTCGGCGGGCGCAGCAGCGAGCACACCATCTCGTGCCTGTCCGCGGGCAGTGTGATCTCGAACCTGGATCCGGATCGCTTCGAGGTGCTCCCGGTCGGCGTCACGCCGAGCGGCGGCTGGGTGCTCGGCACCGGCGACCCGAAGCAGCTCAGCATCCAGGGCCGCGAGCTGCCGTCGGTCGAGTCCGGCCGCGCGCTCGTGCTTGCCGGCGATCCGACGAGCCGCGAGCTGCGCACCGTCGACCCCGGCCAGGCCACCGAGGTGCTCGGCACCGTCGACGTCGTCTTCCCGGTGTTGCACGGCGCCTTCGGCGAGGACGGCACCATCCAGGGGCTGCTCGAACTCGCCGACATCCCCTACGTCGGTCCCGGCGTGTTCGCCAGCGCGGCGGCGATGGACAAGGAGTATGCGAAGAAGCTGCTCGCCGCGGAAGGGCTGCCGGTCGGCACTTACGCCGCGCTGCGCCGCGGACAGTCCACTTTGTCCGAACAGGACCGCGAACGCCTTGGCCTGCCGGTGTTCGTGAAGCCCTCGCGCGCCGGTTCCTCGGTCGGCATTTCCCGGGTCGCGGATTGGTCCGATGTGGACGCCGCGATCGAGCTGGCCCGGCGCACCGACCCGAAGGTGCTCGTGGAGGCCGCGGTGCGCGGGCGCGAGGTCGAATGCGGCGTGCTGGAGTTCCCGGACGGCCGCGTCGAGGCTTCGCTGCCGGCGGAGATCCGGGTGCTCGCCGAGGGCGAGGACGCCTGGTACGACTTCGAAACCAAGTACCTCGGCGAGGACGCCGAGCTGGACATCCCGGCCAAACTGGACGACGCGCTCTCCGACCGGCTGCGCGCGATGGCGGTCGAGGCGTTCCGCGCGCTCGACTGCCAGGGCCTCGCCCGCGTCGACTTCTTCGTCACCGAGGCGGGCGACCTGGTGATCAACGAGGTCAACACGATGCCCGGTTTCACCACGAAGTCCGCCTACCCGAAGATGTGGGAGGTGACCGGGGTGGACTACCCGACGCTGCTGTCCACCCTGATCGACACCGCGCTCGCCCGGGGCACCGGCCTGCGCTGACCGGCGGGATCACGCCTTTTCGAGCCTTCCGGTCAGCGGAAGCAGCACCAGCGGGAGCACGACGGCCGCGGCGAGCCCGGTCAGCAACGGCACGCGTTCGCCGGGCGTGAGATGGTGCAGCAGCTGGATGTGGATCATCAGATGCGGCGCGGCGAACGTCAGGTACACCGCGAGCGCGGTGCGCGCCAAGATCCGCCGGGTGACGAAAAAGCTCACGCCCAGCACCACTGAAGTGGCCAGGCTCATCGCGCCGTAGTCCAGCATCAGATGCGCGTTGTAGGGCATGCGCATGCCCACCCAGGGGATGTCGAAGAACGAGCGCGGGGACCACAACGCCCAGTTCCCCACGGCGAACTGCGTCACGGCAAGAAAGGCCAGGCCCGCGCGCAGCCAGGCACGGGCGCTCATGCGGCGAGGAACTGGTCGAAGGTGATCCGGCCGTCCGCGTGCTCCGGGGTCAGATGTCCCCCTTCGCGGTAGCCGCGGAGGCCGGGCATCGGCAGCGACACCACCGGGCGGCGGCCTCCGCGCGAGCGAAGGTAAGCGCGGGCCAGGTCGGCGGCGGGGCGCACCTCGGGCCCGCCCAGGTCGGGCACCCGCCCGGACGGCGGCGCATCGGCCAGCATGGCCAGGCGAGCGGCCACTTCGCCGGTGTCGACGGTCTGGAAGCTGACCCCGCGAGGCATCACGACCACCGGCAGCCACCGCTGGACCGCGCACATCCAGGCGACGAGTTCGTGGAACTGGGTCGTCCGCTGGATCGTCCACGGCAGACCAGAGCGTTCCACGAGCCGTTCGCAGGCCAGTTTCGCGCGGTAGTAAGGCAATGCCACCCGGTCGACGCCGACGATGGACACGTACAGCAGATGCGGCCGCCCGGCTCGCGCCGCCGCTTGGACGAGGTTGCGGGTGCCGTCGACGTCCGAGCGGCCGTTTCCGGTCGCGCAGTGGACGATCACCTCTACGCCTGCGACCGCGGCGTCGAGGCCTTCGCCGGTGAGCAGGTCACCGTGGCAGGTTTGCGGCGAGGGCTTCCGGCTCAGCACGCGGACGGCGTGACCGTCCGCCGCCAGACGGGGCACGAGTACGCGGCCGAGGCGGCCGGTGCCGCCGGTCACCAGGATCTGGGTTGTCATGGGTGAATTTCTCCGGGAGAGAGTCACCCTTAAGAACCGGACAGGCCTCCCGAACGTGACAAGGACCGGAGTTTGTCCGGGTTGGCGACGATGCGGATCCCGGTGATCCGGCTGTCCGACGTCTCCGGCACCAGCACACCCGCCAGCGTCTCGCCCATATAGGCCAGCAGCCCCAGCGAGCCGTTCACTTCCGCGGCCGACAACGTCGTCTCCGGACCGGCGAGGCGGAACGTGCCCGCGAAGTATCGCGCCACCTTGGCGATGCCGGAGACGGGCCGCCGGGCCGCGCCGACCTTGCCGCCGCCGTCCACCCACACGGTCACGTCCTCGGCCAGCACTTTCTCGAGCGTCGGCAGGTCACCCTGTTCCGCCGCGGCCAGGAAGCTCTCCACCAGGTCGCGGCGAGGGGACGTCCGGCGATCGGAGCCGTCGCGGGCCTCAGCCAGGTGCTTGCGGGCGCGGGCGTACAGCTGCCGGGAATTCGCCTCGGAGGAGCCGATGACCTCGGCCGTTTCCCGGTGGCTGTAGCCGAAGGCTTCGCGCAGGACGAACACCGCGCGCTCCACCGGGTTGAGGCTTTCCAGCAGTACCAGGAAGGCCAGCGAGACGATCTCCCGCTGCTCGGCACGGTCCAGCGGACCCAGCGCGCCGTCCGCGGTCAGGACGGGCTCCGGCAGCCAGAAGCCGGTGTAGCTCTCGCGGCGCGCACGTGCCGACGTCAACCTGTTCACGCACAGGTTGGTGGCGACTTTGGCCAGCCATGCCCACGGCGACGCGACCGGACCGGCCCGATGCCAGCGCAGGAAGGTGTCCTGGACGACGTCTTCGGCCTCCTCGGCGGAACCCAGCATCCGATACGCCAGCCCGAACAGTTTCGAGCGGTGCCGCTCGAACTCCTCAACCGCGTCAGCTGTCACGTGGTGACCTTACGATGATCCCCGAACATCCCCAGCCCGTAAGGAAGACAGCGCGTGCAGATCGCATCCCGGCTCGACCGGCTCCCGGTCACCCGGCGGCACCGGTACTTCGTGGCAGTGGTCGGCATCGCCACCTTCTTCGACCTCTACGACCTGTTCCTCGCCGCGACCATCAGCACCGTCCTCACCAAGGAGTTCGGCGTCACCCCGACGACGCTGAAGTACGTCCTGGCGTCGGCATTCGTCGGCGCGTTCGTGGGCGCGGTGTTCCTCGGCCGGCTCGCCGACCGCCTCGGCAGACGGCGCGCGTTCCTGCTCACCCTGGGCCTGTACTCGGTGTTCACGCTGCTCGGCGCGTTCAGCACCGACGTGTGGATGCTGGTGATCTGCCGCTTCATCGCCGGGATCGGCATCGGCGCGGAACTCCCGGTCGCCGACGCCTACCTCGCCGACCTGCTGCCCGCCCGCTCCCGCGGCCGCGCGACGGCCTGGGCTTACACGATCGGCTTCTGCGGCGTCCCGGCCGCCGGGTTCCTGGCCCGCGCGCTCGTCGGGCACGCACCGCTCGGCATCGACGGCTGGCGCTGGCTGTTCGTGATCGGCGCTCTGGGTGCGGCGATCGTGTGGGCACTGCGGTTCACGCTGCCGGAATCGCCGCGTTGGCTTGCCGCACAAGGCAGAACCGGCGAAGCGGACGAGATCGTGCGCAAGCTCGAAGCGAGCGCGCCGCAACCGTTGCCCGAACCGGAGCCGGAACCGCCCGCGCCCGAACCGGTGCGTGCGTCGGCTTTGCTGCGCCCGCCGTGGTTCCGCCGCACGGCGATGCTGTACGTGTTTCAGCTGCTGCAGGCGTTCGGCTACTACGGTTTCGGCTCGCTGGTGCCGATTGTGCTGGCGGCCAAGGGTTTCGGCCTCGTCAGCTCGCTGACCTTCAGCGCGCTCACCTTCCTCGGCTATCCGATCGGCTCCGCGCTGTCCATCCCGATCATCGAACGGCTGGAACGCAAGTGGCTGATCGTCGCGAGCGCGGCGGCGATGGCGGCGTTCGGCCTTGCCTTCGGCTACGCCACGTCCGGCGCGCTGATCGCGGTGTTCGGCTTCTGCTACACCGCCGCGAGCAACGTGTTCTCCAACGCCTTCCACACCTATCAGGGCGAGCTGTTCCCGACGTCGCTGCGCGGCACCGCGGCCGGTTCGGCTTACGCGCTCTCCCGGCTTGCGACGGCTGCGATGCCGTTCGTGCTGCTGCCGATCCTGCACGCGGCGGGCGCGACGACGATGTTCGCGGTGGTGGCGGGCGCGATGGTGCTGCTGATGATCGACGTGGCGGTGCTCGGCCCGCGCACCACCGGCGAATCGCTGGAGAAGATCGCGGCTAGAACGTCAGGGGTTTGACCGGCAGCTTGGCCGCGATCGCGTCCGAAATGGTCTGCAGCGGACCCGTTCCCGCGCTCTTCGGCACAGTCAGCGCCAGGTAGACCGGCCGGTCGACCGCGTACCAGGTGGCCGAGTCGCCCTGCTCGACCTGCAGCCACTGCACCTTGTTGACCACGCGCAGCGGCGAGGTGCGGGTGAGGTCCGGCGGGCGTTCCAGCCCGCAGCGCAGCACGACCGGATCCGGTTCGCCCCAGGCGATGGTCGCCTTCGGCGCGGGCTCGGCGAGCGTGCGCGGCGACAGCTCCTTGCCGTTCGACGTCAGCGTGGACGGGACGCCGGCGATCAGGTTCGCGCAGTCGGCCGACCCGGCCTGCGGCGCGGGAACGGAAACGAGCGCGAGGGGCTGGTTCGGGGCGGCGGTCTCGGAGGAGCTTTTCGTCAGCGCGACGACGGCGACCGCGACCGCCAGCGCGGCCACGAGCAACGACGCGGTGACGAGGACGACCTTCGGCGGGGCCCCGGTCTCGGTGTCTGCCACCGCCTCAGTGGACCACGGCTCAGAGATGGACGACCGGGCAGGTCAGCGTGCGCGTGATCCCTTCCACGTTCTGCACGCGGGCGACGACGAGCTGGCCGAGCTGGTCCACAGTGTCCGCGGCGGCGCGCACGATCACGTCGTACGGGCCGGTGACGTCCTCGGAGCTGGTCACGCCCGGGACCCCGGCGATCTCCGCAGCCACCGCGGCCGCCTTGCCGACCTCGGTCTGGATGAGGATGTATGCGTGGACCACGGCGTGCCCTTTCGTCGGTGGCGGTCGAGTCGAGGTAGGAACGGTGTTGACGGTGTAGGAAACGTAGCGCCAGCCCTGGGAAAAACCTAGGGGATCCGATTGTCGGTGGCCGATCCGACACAGGCGAGGGAAACAGGAGGTGACCGGTGTCACCGGACGAGCACTCGGTGGCCGGGACGGGCGAATTCGGCCTGATCCGGCGGGTCACCGAAGGACGCGCGCAGCCCGCGTCGACATTGCTGGGCCCCGGCGACGACGCGGCGGTTCTCGCCGCGCCGGACGGCCGCGTGGTCGTGACGACCGACGTGCTGGTCCACGGCGTGCATTTCCGGCTCGACTGGTCGAGCCCGGAACAGGTCGGCCGCAAGGCGGTCGCGGTGAATCTGTCCGACGTCGCCGCCATGGGCGCGAAACCGACGTCGGTGGTCGTCGGGCTCGCGTGCCCGGCGGACACCCCGGCGCAGGTCGTGACCGAGATCATGGACGGCATGTGGGCCGAGGCCCGCCAGGTCGGCATCGGAGTGTCCGGCGGCGATCTCGTGAGCGCGGACCAGCTCGTGATCAGCGTCACCGCATTGGGCGACCTCGAAGACCGCGAACCGGTGACCCGCGCGGGCGCGCGTCCCGGCGACGTGCTCGCGGTGTGCGGACGGCTCGGCTGGGCGGCGGCGGGGCTCGCCGTGCTGCGTCGCGGATTCCGGTCCCCGGTCGGCGTGGTGAACGCGCAACGCTGCCCGGAACCGCCGTACGCGGCCGGTCCGCAGGCCGCGCTCGCCGGCGCGACGGCGATGATGGACGTGTCCGACGGCCTGCTCGCTGACCTCGCGCACCTGGCCGCCGCGTCCGAGGTCGGGCTCGACGTGCAGACCGCGCTGCTGGAGGTTTCGACGCGGCTGAAGGAAGTCGGCAGCGCACTGGGCGCGGACCCGCTGCAGTGGGTGCTGACCGGCGGCGAGGACCACGCGCTGGTCGCGACGTTCCCGCCGTTCGACGACCTGCCCGAGGGCTGGCGCAAGATCGGCGTGGTCACCATGCCCGGCTCCGGGGTCACTGTGGACGGCGCGGAGTACGACCAGCAGGGCGGCTGGGAGCACTGGCAGCAGTGATCCTTCATTAGGCTGAGCGCCGTGGACATCCGTGCGGTCGCCTTCGACCATCCCGACGCCGCCAAGCTGATGGCCGAGGTGCAGCTGGAGTACGTGCGCCGCTACGGCTCCGAGGACGAGACCCCGATGGACCCCGCGGAGTTCGCGCCGCCCCGGGGCCTGTTTCTGGTCGGGTACCTGGACGACGTGCCGGTGGCGTCCGGCGCGTGGCGCGCGCACGACGGTCCCGAGCCGACGTTCCGGCCCGGCGACGTCGAGCTGAAACGGATGTACGTGGCCGAATCCGCGCGGGGCCGCGGTTTCGGCCGCGCGATGCTCGCCGAACTGGAACGCACCGCGGCCGCCGCCGGACGGCGCCGGGTCGTGCTGGAGACGGGCACCGAACAGCCGGAGGCGATCGCCCTCTACCGTTCGACGGGTTACGTCGAGATCCCGGCCTTCGGCTATTACGGCGATCTGCCCGAAAGCCGCTATTACGGCAAGGATCTTTCGCACGACTACTGACCCGGAGGCGGCTTTGGCCATCTACGCGCTCGGCGACCTGGTCCCGACGATCCACCCGGACGCCTACGTCCATCCCGACGCCACCGTGATCGGCGACGTCCGGATCGGCGCGCGCGCCTCGGTCTGGCCGCAGACGGTGCTGCGCGGCGACCACGGGTACATCGAGATCGGCGAACGCTCGAACGTGCAGGACGGCTGCGTCGTCCACTGCACCGCGCGGCATCCGACGATCGTGGGCCCGTCGTCGGCGGTCGGGCACGCGGTGCACGTCGAGGGCGCGACGATCGGCACCGGCTGCCTGATCGCGTCGGGTTCGGTGGTGCTGAACGGAAGCGTGATCGAGGACGGCGGGATGGTCGGCGCGGGCGCGGTGCTGTCGTACGAATCGACGGTCCGCACCGGCGAGATCGCGCTGGGCGTTCCGGCGAAAACGCGGCCGAACAAGTCGTTTTCGGGGGATCAGATCGCCGCGGTGGTGGATTCCTACGTCCGGCGCGGGGCCCGGTTCCGGGCCGAGTTGCGCAGGCTGGACCCGCCACAGTGACCCCGGGCACGTGGCGCTAGGCTCGCGGGCCGTGACTGGACGACCGCTGGACGAAATCGTCGAAGCCGGCTGGGCGAAAGCCCTGCAACCAGTGGCCCCGCAGGTAGCCGCGATGGGGGAGTTCCTCCGCGCCGAGATCGCCGCGGGCCGCACCTATCTTCCCGCGGGCGAGCACGTGCTGCGCGCGTTCAAGCAGCCGTTCGACGACGTCCGCGTGCTGATCGTCGGGCAGGACCCGTACCCGACCCCCGGGCACGCGGTCGGCCTGAGCTTCTCGGTGGCCCCGGACGTGCGGCCGATCCCGAAGAGCCTGATCAACATCTACCAGGAGTACTGCGAGGACCTCGGCCATCCGACGCCCTCCAACGGCGACCTGACCCCGTGGGCGGAGCAGGGCGTGCTGCTGCTGAACCGGTCGCTCACCGTGCAGCCGCACAAGTCCAACTCGCACCAGGGCAAGGGCTGGGAACAGGTCACCGAGCAGGCGATCAAGGCACTGGCCGCGCGCGGCGGCCCGCTGGTGGCCATCCTGTGGGGCCGCAACGCGCGCAACCTGAAGCCGATGCTCGGCGACGTGCCGTGCATCGAATCGGCGCACCCGAGCCCGCTCTCGGCGCGCAACGGCTTCTTCGGTTCGCGTCCGTTCAGCCGGGCGAACCAGCTCCTGGTCCAGCAGGGCGCGGAACCGCTCGACTGGAAACTTCCCTGACCCGGCGTGTCCAGTTCCGGCGGCCGGTGCCGACCACCAGGGTAAGGAACGACTGAACCCCTGGAGGAAAGCCATGACCGCCACCGTCACGTCCGCCGACGGCACCCCGATCGCCTTCGACACCTACGGCTCGGGTTCGCCGGTGCTGCTGGTCGGCGGCGCGGTGAACGACCGGACGACGGTCGCCGGACTGGCCGCGGTGCTGGCCGACGCCGGCTTCACCGCGGTCGCCTTCGACCGGAGAGGCCGCGGCGACAGCGGCGACGCGCCGGTCTACGCGGTCGAGCGCGAGATCGACGACCTCGAGGTGCTGATCGAGGCCGTCGGCGGTTCGGCCGCGCTGTTCGGCCACTCGTCGGGCGCGATCCTGTCCCTGGAAGCGGCGGCACGCGGCCTGCCGGTCACGAAGCTGGCGGTGTATGAACCGCCGTTCGTCGGCGACGACCGTCCGCGCCCCGCTGAGGACCTGGTCGACCGGGTGAGCGCCTGCCTCGCCGCCGGGGATCGGGACGGCGCGGTCGAGCTGTTCCTGGTCGAGGGCACCGGGACGCCGGCCTCGGTGGTGGAGTCGATGAAATCCGCGCCGGTGTGGGGCTGGTTCGTCGGCCTGGCGCACACGCTGCCGTACGACCTGACCATCTGCGGCCGCGGCAACCACCTGCCGACGGACCGGCTGGCGGCGATCACCGTCCCGGTGCTGTCGCTGTCCGGCGGCGCGGGGGAGGCGTGGATGACGTCGTCGGCGAAGGCCGTCGCTGCGGCTGTGGTGCATGGGCGGTATGCGGAGATCCCGGGGCAGGATCACGGGGTGCTGAACGCGCCGGAGTCCTTGCGGGATGTGCTGGCGGACTTCTTGAGGTGACGAAAAAGGGGCGGGTGCCGAAGCACTCGCCCCTTCGCAAACCCAAGGCGACCCAGCGCGGGGGTCCGGGGGCTTGCCCCGATGCCCGGGATTCAATCCGCGTGGCCCATGCCTGCTGGACCATCCACAAAGGACGCCAGGACCGCTGAATTGCCCGATTTATGCCCACGTGGCCATATCCGAAGGTCCGTGAGGGGAACCCTGAGGGAATCAGAGTCCGTGAAGGTGGCCCTCACGGACGGCCACCTTGCGCCCGGAGCCGCGCCCTTCCTCAAGCCCCTGGCATGGGGTTCGACCCCGGGAAGGCACCTGAACGCAGAAAAATGGCGAGTGCTCTCCACGAGCACTCGCCATCTTCGAGTCTGAACTCAGCCGCGGACGACCTTGCCAGCCTTGATGCACGAGGTGCAGGCGTTCAGGCGCTTGCGCTGGGACACGCCGACCTTCGCGTGCACAACCTGGATGTTCGGGTTCCACCGGCGGTTGGTACGCCGGTGGGAGTGCGAGACCGACTTGCCGAAGCCGGGTCCCTTGCCACAGACGTCGCACACGGCAGCCACGTCGAACTCCTCTGGATATGGGACAAAGAATGCGCGCCCGAACGTGCCGGGCAACTCGACCATAGTAACTAGTGGTTCCAAGGGCCTTGCCGCGGGGTCGTTACCCTCGCGGGGACCGGCTAGGAGGTTACGGGGTGCGGGTGCTGGACGCGGCGGCGGTGTCGGGCTGGGCGGCGGCTTCGGTGCGCAGCTTGGACAGGCTGCGCACGGCTATCGACGGCATCAACGTCTACCCGGTCGCGGACTCCGACACCGGCTCCAACCTGCTGTACACGATGACCGGCGCACACGAGGCGCTCGCCGCGGCCGAACCGGCTGACGCCGCCGAGGCGCTGGCGGTGCTGGCGCGCGGGGCGGTGGCGCACGCGCGGGGCAACTCCGGCGTGATCCTGTCCCAGGTTGTGCGGGGGATGGCCGACTGGGCGACCGGCGGCGGGGACCTCGACGGCGCGGGTCTGGCCGCCGCGCTCGGGCACGCGGATCAGGTCGCCACGGGCGCGGTCAGCAGGCCGGTCGCCGGGACGATGCTGACCGTCCTGCACGCCGTGGCCGCGGCCGTGCGAGGGACGACGCGGGCGTTGCCGGACGTCGCGCGCGAGGTCGTCACCGTGGCCGCGGCGGCGCTGGAGGAGACGCCCAAGCAGCTGCCCGCACTGGCCAAGGCCGGGGTCGTGGACGCCGGGGGCCGGGGTCTGGTCGCGGTGCTCGACGCGCTGGCCGGCGTGATCACCGGCGAGACCGAGGAACCCGGGCACGACCTGCGGGCGGTCGCCTCGCTGCCGGAGCAGGCGCCGTACGCGTGGGAGGTCATGTACTTGCTGGACGAGGTCGACGAGGCCCGGCTGCCGGCGTTGCGGAAGGAACTGAGCGGGTTCGGCGACAGCGTGACCGTGGCCGGCGACGGTTCGGGCAGCCACGCGGTGCACGTCCACTGCGCGGACATCGGCGCGGCCATCGAAGCCGGGCTGCAGCTGGGCAGGCCGCGGAAGATCCGGGTCGAACCGCTGCTCACGCCGACGCCGATCGAACCGGGAGGCGGCATCGACCGGTCGGTGGTCGCGGTGGTGCGCGGCGGCGGGCTCGCCGAGCTGCTGCGGGCCGAGGGCGTCGCCGTGCTGGCCGTTCCGGACGGCGAGCTGCCGAGCGTCGAGGACATGATCGGGCTGTTCAACGAGGCGGCCGGGCAGCATCTGAGCGTGCTGCCGGGCGGGCCGGACCTCACCTCGGCCGCCGACGCCGCCGCCGGGCATCCGATGGCGGGCGAGCGCGACGTCGTGGTGATCCCGTGCGCGTCGCCGGTGCAGGTGCTGGCCGCGCTCGCGGTGCACGACGGCGAACGCCGGGTCAACGACGACGTCGTGGCGATGGCCGAGGCGGCGGCCGCGACCAGGCGTGGCGAGCTGCGGATCGCCCGCGAGGAGTCGCTAACCTGGGTGGGCCGGGCCCAGTCCGGCGACGTGATCGGTCTGGTCGACGACGAGGTGGTGCTGATCGAACCCGCCCCGGCGTCGGCGACGAATCTCGTCGCGGCCGCGGTCAGCGTGCTGAACCGGATGCTGGCGCTCGGCGGCGAGCTGGTCACCGTGCTGAGCGGCGCGGACGCCCCGCCGAGGGTGGCCGCCGAACTCGCCGAGCAACTGCGGCTGGAGCACCCCGAGGTGGAGTTGACGAGTTACGCCGGCGGTCAGAGCGACGCCGTGCTGCTGATGGGGGTCGAATAATCATGGCCGGGCTTCGCGACAAGCTCCCGCTGCTGCTGGGCGCGAAAACGGCGAAGGCACTGTCGACCGCTCTCGACATCGAGACGGTTTCCGATCTGCTGCGCCACTATCCGCGCCGGTACGCCGAACGCGGCGAGCTGACCGACATCGCCGGGCTGGAGCTTGGCGAGCACGCGACCGTGCTGGCGCGGATCGAGAAGATCAGCAAGCGCCGGATGAAATCCCGCAACGGCACCATCCTCGACATGGTGATCACCGACGGCAAGCGACGGCTCGCGTGCGCGTTCTTCAACCAGGCGTGGCGCGAGAAGGAGCTGGCCCCCGGCAAGACCGGGCTGTTCGCGGGCAAGGTCACCGCGTTCCGGGACACGCTGCAGCTGGCCAACCCGGAGTACGAGCTGCTCGACGCCGAACGCGAGGCCGAGGCGGTCGACAACTTCCTCGCCGAGATCATCCCGGTCTACCCGGCCGCGCAAGGCATGCCGACCTGGTCGATCGCCAAATGCGTGCGGCAGGTGCTGGACGTGCTGGAGGTCGGCGACGACCCGATGCCCGAGGAACTGCGCAAGCGGCACGGATTGCCCGGCCTGGAGCGCGCGCTGCGCGGAATCCACCGCCCGGAGGACTGGGCGCACCTGGAGACGTCGCGGCACCGGCTCAAGTGGGACGAAGCGATGGCCGTGCAGCTGATTTTCGCGCAGCGGCGGCATTCCGCGGTGTCGCGTCCGGCGAAGGCGAGCCCGCACGTCGACGGCGGCCTCCTCGACGCGTTCGACAAGCGGCTGCCGTTCGACCTGACCGCCGGTCAGCGCGCGATCGGCGAGGAGATCGCCGCCGACCTGTCGTCCGAGCATCCGATGAACCGGTTGCTGCAGGGCGAAGTCGGGTCCGGCAAGACGGTGGTCGCGCTGCGGGCGATGCTGCAGGCCGTCGACTCCGGACGGCAGGCGGCGATGCTCGCGCCCACCGAGGTGCTGGCCGCGCAGCACGCGCGTTCGCTGCGCGAAATGCTCGGCGACCTCGGCATGGCCGGCGAACTGGGCGCGGCCGAGAAGTCCACCCGGATCACGCTGCTCACCGGGTCGATGGGCGCGAAGGAACGCAAGAAAGCGTTGCTGGAGACGGTAAGCGGCGAGGCGGGCATCATCGTCGGCACGCACGCGCTGATCCAGGACACCGTGCAGTTCGCCGATCTCGGGCTCGTGGTCGTGGACGAACAGCACCGCTTCGGCGTGGAGCAACGGGACGCGCTGCGCTCGCGCGGAGCCGACTCGACGAGCCCCCACGTGCTGGTCATGACGGCGACGCCGATCCCGCGCACGGTCGCCATGACGGTCTACGGCGACCTGGAAATCTCGGCCCTGCGGGAAATGCCGGTCGGCCGTTCGCCGATCAAGACGACGGTCGTTCCGGTGGCGGAGAAACCTGCGTGGTTCGACCGGGTGTGGCAGCGGGTCAGCGAGGAAGTCGGCAAGGGGCATCAGGCGTACGTCGTGTGCCCGCGGATCGGCGACGAACCGCCGTCGGACAAGAGCGACAAACGGCCCCCGCTCGCGGTGCTGGACGTCGCGCCGGACCTCGCCAACGGCGCGTTGAAGGGCTTGAAGATCGCCGCCCTGCACGGCCGGATGCCGACCGACGAGAAGGACGCCGTCATGCAGGCCTTCGGCGCGGGGAAGGTCGAGGTGCTGGTCGCGACGACGGTGGTCGAGGTCGGCGTGAACGTCCCCAACGCGACGGCGATGGTCATCCTCGACGCGGACCGCTTCGGCGTGAGCCAGCTGCACCAGCTGCGCGGCCGCGTCGGACGGGGCAGCGTGCCCGGATTGTGCTTGCTGGTCACGGAAACCCTGGACGGGACTTCGACTCGCGAACGGCTGGCCGCCGTCGAGTCCACAACGGACGGTTTCGAACTGTCCCGATTGGACCTGGAACTGCGCCGCGAGGGCGACATCCTCGGCGCGGCCCAGTCGGGCAAGCGATCCGGGCTGAAGCTGCTGTCGCTGCTGCGCGACGAGGACGTGATCACCGAAGCGCGGGCGCAGGCCCAGGAGATCGTGACGGGCGATCCGGAGCTGGCCTCGCTGCCCGGCCTGGCGCAGATGGTGGCCGACGTGGTCGACCTGGAACGCGCGGAGTACCTGGAGAAGAGCTGACCCCGCTCGCGGCGGTGGGGCCGGGACTTCCGGCCCCACCTGCTTGGTCAGTCGGATCCGTAGAGGTCGTCTGAGTCGTAGTCGTACTTTCGCTTGCTGGAGCTGCTGCCGTAGGTTCCAGTGCCGCCGTAGGTGCTGGAGTGCCCGCCGCCGTAGCTGCTGCTGCCGTATCCGCCGCTGCTGTAGTGGCTGCTGCTCGGATAGTTACTGCTGCTGGGGTAGTGGCTGCTGCTCGGGTAGCTGCTGGTGCTGGGGTAGTGACTGCTGCTGCTTGGGTAGTGGCTGCTGCTGGGGTAGCTGCTGGTGCTGGGGTAGTGACTGCTGCTGCTTGGGTAGTGGCTGCTGCTGGGGTAGCTGCTGGTGCTGGGATAGTGACTGCTGCTGCTTGGGTAGTGGCTGCTGCTGGGGTAGCTGCTGGTGCTCGGATAGCGACTGCTGCTGCTCGGGTAGCTGCTAGTGCTCGGGTAATGGCTGCTGCTGCTCGAGTGATGGCTGCTGCCGCCGCCGTAGCTGCTGCTGCTCGGCTTGGTGGTTTTGGGCTCCGGCACCCAGTCCGCGACCGGGTTTCCGCGGTAGCCGGGCGTGCCCTTCTTCCACCACACCGGGTTGGCTCCGTTGCTCGGGGTCGTGTCCCGGTATCGCTGTTCCTTGCCGCCGCTGGCGTTGGAATCGGCGCGCTTCTCGAGCCAGCCGAACGAGTTGGGGTCGGCGTTGTGCGCCTGGTTCGCCGGGCGGTCGTTCTTGTAGCCCACTTTGTTGAAATGCGCGCTGGCTGAGGGGCTGTGCCCCATGACGAGGTTGCTGTGGCCCTTGACGACCCCGGTCGGGTTTCCCTGGTAGTCGCGGGTGTAGTAGCTCCGGTTCGGGTCCATGTACCACTTGGTGTCCTCGCCCCGCTTCTTGAAGGCAGGTGGCGGGGACACCGCACTGCGTTCGAAGATCGGCCGCATCGCCTTGCTGCGGTGGGACAGGTTGGCGTACCCGTAGTGGCCGCGCCGGTCTTTCGGGCCGGTTTTCTTGTGCTCCACGTACACCGTCCCGCCGGGGGACTGCTTCCGCGAGCGGCCCGACGGGTCCGGCGTGAGGCTGGGGCCGCGGTCGTACGGGTCGGGGCTGGGGCTGCGCTCCGAACAGCTGCTGCCCGCGAGGCCGAGCGGGTCGACCAGGACGTGCGGGTTGCTGACGTAGGCGTGCGGGTCCGGTCCGCCGGCGAGCCCGATCGGGTCGGGGCTGACGTAGCGGGCGAGCGCCGGGTCGTAGTAGCGGTGCAGGTTGTAGTGCAGGCCGGTTTCGGCGTCGAAGTACTGGCCCTGGAACCGCAGCGGCGTGCCGGTTTCCCCGGCCGCGTCGACCACGAGGCCGAACAGGCTGGTGCGGGCGTGCCACACGATCTCGCCCTGGTCGTCGAGCAGTTCGGTCGGGGTGCCGGAAGGCTCGGCCACGATGGCGAAGAACTGCGCGTCGACCTTCTCCTGCGGGCTCTCCGGCACGGAGCGACGGCGCTGCAGCAGCGGACGGAAGGAGTCCGGTTCGTAGTCCCACACGGTCGTTTCGGCCGCGCCGCCCGCGGAACGGGTTTCCTCGACCAGCGTGTCGCCCGCCCAGGCGAAGTCGACGCGTTCGAGCGAGGTGCTCCCGTCGGCGGCGAAGTGCTCCTTGCGGATCCGGCGGCCCATCGGGTCATAGGTGTAGCGCCACGAGGTGCCGTCCGGGACGCGGACCGCGACCAGCCGCTCCAGCGGACCCCAGGTGTACTCCCAGGTCCGGCCGTTCTCGTGCTGGCGGGTGCGCATCCGCCCGGCGTCGTCGTAGGTGTAGCGGACGCCGCCCGCCTCGGTGATGACCGATGCCGGTCCCGCGCGCCTGCCGAGCCGGTCCTCCTCTTCCGGGGCGGGCCAGGCGGCGTCGACGAGCCGTCCGGTCGCGTCGTAGGCGTACTGCTCGCTCCAGCCGTCCGCGCGGACCGAGGTGACCCGGCCGCGGACGTCGAGGGTGAACCAGCGCGGGCCGGACGTCTGGTCGTCGATCCGCGCGGGCAGGCCGTCGGGGCGGTAGTGGTAGCGCCGGTCCCGGCCCAGTTCGCCGGACGCGTCCCGCACCGCCTGCCCGGACAGGTGCCCGGCCGGGTCCCAGGAACGGAGGATCGCCGCGCCCTTGCCGAAGGTCCGGCGCACCTCGCGGCCCGCCGGGTCGTACTCGAACCGGGTGCTGCGGCCCGAGGTGTGCAGAGCGGCGGGCTCGCCGGCTTTGCCGTACTCCCACGTGCTTTCCGCCCCGGACGGCGTCCGCCTCCGGACCAGGTCGCCGCACTGGTCGTATTCGGAACGGACGGTGCGCCCGTTCACCGTCTCGGCGATCACGCGGCCCGCCGCGTCCCGGGCGTACTCGATGCGGGTGGTTCCGTCGTCGACGGCGACGAGCTGGCCGAGGACGTCGTGCTCGAACCGGGTCCGCACGGTCCCGGACGGTCCTTCGACGACCTCCTCGACCGGGTTGCCGCGCAGGTCGCGGCTGAGCGTCACGACGTCGCCGGACTGGCTGCGGATCTCGGTCAGCTCGCCGGCCGCGTTGTAGCGGTAGGCCGAGGACGCGCCGCCGAAATCGGTCTCGCGCACGAGGTTTCCGGCCGGGTCGTACTCGTAGCGCCAGACCTGGCCGTGTTCGTTGGTGACGCCGATCAGCCGCAGTTCGGTGTCGTAGGCGTATTCGAGCCGGGTGCCGTCCGGCCGGATCTCAGCCGAGATCAGGTCGAAGTGGGTCACTTCCTGCTGGGTGATCGCGGACGAGGCGTCGGCGTGCAGGCGGTTGTTGCCCTCGCCGTCGTAATGCCATTCCTCGGTGGACCCGTTCGCGCGGCGGTGCCAGGCGAGCGAACCGTCGACGGTGTAACCGAATTCCTCGACCGCGCCGGTCGGGTCGACGGTGGAGGAGAGCCTGCCGAAACAGTCGTAGCGGTAGGCCGTCGTCGCGCCGTGCGGGTCGGTGACGGTGATCGGATTGCCCGCGTCGTCGGACACCACGGTCAGCTTCACGCCCGCCGGATCGGTGACCGACGCGAGGTGGCCCCACTCGTCGTAGGCGTAGACGGTGACGCCGCCGTCGGGTTCGACGAGCCGGGTCACGTTGCCGTGTTGGTCGTATTCCCAACGGGTTTCGACGCCGGGAGCCTCGATCAAGTGCACCGGCTGGCCGAATTCGTCGCGTTCGATCGACCATTCCGTGCCGTCCGGCCGGCGCACGCCGATCAGGTTGTTCAGCTCGTCGTAGCGGTAGCGCTGGGTCCGGCCGAGTTCGTCGGTTTCGCTGAGCAGCCGGTCGCGCGCGTCCCATTCGTAGCTGTGCGCGGCGCCGAGCGGGTTGACCTCGCGCAGCAGCTGGCCGGCTTCGTTGAGGTGGTAGGCGGTGCGGTGGCCCAGCGAGTCGACGACGTGGGTGACGTGGTTGACCACGTCGTATTCCATCGTGACGGTGAGGCAGTCGCCCGAGCCTTCGGTGCGGACGACCCGGCCGTGCTCGTCGTAGTGGAAGCGGTACCACTCGCCGTTGCGGTCGGTCCACGCCTCGATCCGGCCCAGCCGGTCGTAGCGGTACCGGAAGGGGAGCCCGGATTCGTTCGTGACCTCGGTGAGGTTGCCGTTCGCGTAGCCGTAGCGGACCAGCTGCACCTCGGCGCCGTCGTCGGCGACCGTGGACAGCCCGGTGACGAGCCCGCCCTCGGTGGCGATGTCGATCCGGTAGCCGCCGCTGTGCCGGATCGCGATCGGCGTTCCGCGCGGGTCGCGTTCGAAGTAGATGTGCTCGTCGTTGCGGTCCGCGATCGAACGGATCGGCCGGATCTGCTGAGTGCCGCGTTCGAAGGTGAGGATCCGCTGCCGCTCGCGGTCCTCGATCACGAACCCGCCGCCGGGCTCCCGGGCGAGATACCGCGCGGGCCCGTGCTCGGCGGGCACCCAGTCGTCGTCGCCGCGGGGCAACGGGAAAACCTGGACGATCCCGTCCGAACCGGCGAACCACACCTGGTCGTCGTAGACCTCGACCCGCTCGTCCAAAGTGGACACCCAGGCCCCGCCGAGCCAGCCGCCCGCGCGGAACGCCGAGAAATGCGCGCGCTCGAAGACCATCGGCAGCGCGCCGCGGAACGCCACGTCGGTTTCGGCCATCACCATCTGCCCGGTCGCGACGTCGATCGGGTCACCGGTAGTGCAGATCTTGTTCAGCGACCGCGAGTTCTCGCCCTGCTTGTCGAGCGACCGCGAAGTGCCCTGCCCGCCGCGCGCCCCCGACGCCGACGTGTGCCCGTCCGTCCCGCCGTGGGTCCCCTCCTGGTCCAGGCTCCGATCATTCTGGTGCTGCCCGCCGCCGTGCTCGCCGGACGGATGCGTGGTCCCGCTGTGGTCGCCGGACGCCGTGGTGCTCTCGTCCTTGGAGACGGACCTGGACTTGGTGTTGATGTCCTTGGGCTTCGGCACCGGGGCGCTCTTGCCGCTCTTGAGCCCCTTCAACGACTTCGCGGCGTCCTCGAACAGCGTCCCGGCCTTCTTCAGCAGCGGGATCAGCGCCTTGAGCGCCTTGACCAGCTTCGCGGTCACCTTGGCGATGGTCGAGGAAGTCTTCGCGACGGCCGTGACGACCTGCGGGACCACCCACGCCATCCCGATCCCGAGCGTGAACACCACCTGCAGCGCCCAGGAAATGAGATGCCCGACCAGATCCGCGATCGTGTCCCGCACCAGCGACCGGACCGCCGCCACGATCTCGCCGGCGGTCTTGACCCCGCTCGCCGCGCCCTCGCTGCCCTTCTGCGCACTGGCGATCAGTGCGGAAGTGTCCTCGGCCTTCTTGCGGTAAGTGTCGGCCGCTTCGCCCTGCCAGTCCTGCACATCCTTTTTGACCAGTTCGGTCAGCTCCGCCGAAACGCCTTCGAGTTCCTTGGCGACATTCGTCCAGGTCGCGGCTTGCGACGCGACCTCGTCCGCGTTGCCGGTCAACGCGTCGAGCGCCTCCTTCAGCGGTCCGACATGCTCCATCAGCCAGCCGACCCCCGCCGCGAAAATCGCGCCGAACGGATCCATCACCGCGGTGAGCACGTCCAGCGCGGTGCCCACGGCCCCGATCGCGACCGCCGCCCAGTTCTTGCTCTCGATCGCGGTCTTCAGTCCGGTCGCGTCCTCCAGCAGCGGAATCCCGGCCGCGGCCGAGGTTTCCTTCACCGGCGCGATCAACGGATTGGTCATCGATGTCCCATTTCCTGGTGCGCACGAGCATGACGAACAAGCGGAACCCTGGCCCGCCAATCCGTCGAGGCTATCGGCTGGGCGCCCCCGGTGCCGCCGGAGCGGGGCGGGGATGCCTGAACTCCCGGAACCCTTGCCCGAACGCCCCCGCCGGGTCCGTTCGCCGCCGTTTCGGGCTCGTTGACAGTCCTTTGTGGACTGACCGGCCGGTTCCGGTAAACCGCATGCGTTCCCGGGTCTTTTGTGCTGAACTTCCTCGCAGCCGATCGTCGCCCGAATTGCTGGAGGAATGGTGCCCGACCTCGTGATCCGCCCCGCGACCCCCGCTGACGCGGCCGGCATCGCCACCGTCCACGTGGGTTCCTGGCAGGCGGCGTACGCGGGTTTGCTGCCGGAGGAGTTCCTGTCCGGCCTGTCGGTCGAGACGCGGGAACAGTTCTGGGCGTCGAACCTGGCGAACTCGTCCGTGCCGCACACAGTCCTGGCCGCGACCTCTCCCGGCTCCGACGCGATCACCGGCTTCGCCGTCTTCGGCCCCAGCCGGGACGACGACGCCACTCCGCAAACCGGCGAACTGTCGTCGATCTACCTCCTGCCGTCCGAATGGGGCCGGGGGATGGGCCGAGCGCTGCACGAGGAGTGCGTGCGCGGCTTGGCGGCGCAGTTCGAAGTCGCGACGTTGTGGGTCCTGTCGACCAACACGAGGGCCCGGAACTTCTACGAACGCGCCGGCTGGGTCACGGACGGCACGACGAAGGTGGAGACCATGTCCGACGGGGCGGTGACCCTGGAGGAGGTGCGGTACCGGCTGCCTTTGGGCGGCTGATTTCTCGCCGTTGCGTGGCGGCTGGTTGGGTGGTTGACCTGTCAGGTGTGCTTGGTCTCTCGCCGTTCTGTGGTGACTGGCTGGGGCCGGTTGATCCGTCAGGCGTGTCCGACCTCTCGCCGTTGAGCGGCGATTCCCTGCTCAGCCCCTTCAACGGCTAGCTCCGCGGGTGCCGTCGTTTGGCAGCGATCGCCTCCCGCCGAGCCTGCCGAACCCCTTCGCCGTTTCACGGCGAATCTTCGGCCGGTCTGCCAGCTTCGTGCGGCCTGTCGTCGTTCCATGGCGAATTGCCCGGCTGGCCTCGCGGCAGACCCCGGTCGGCCTGTCGCCGTTTTCTGGCAACAAGCCTCCCGTCTCACCCAGGGATCAACCCCCGTCGCCATTCCGCGGCAACCGCCGCCCCAGCACCCCCGCCCGAGCCGCCGCGGCTCCCGCTTCCGCCGCGATCTCCGCCGTCTCCTCCGACACCGGCTCGCGCGACACGAACAACCGGTAGAACACCGGCCCGCACACCGTTCGTGTCACCTCGTCCGGGTCGGTGTCGGCCGGGACCTCTCCGCGCGCCACCGCCCGCTCCACGATCACCGCCGCTCGGGCATGGCGGTCCCGGTAGAACTCGCGCAACGCTTCGGCCGCTCGTTCCGAGTGGAATGCCGCCAGCACCGCGGCCGTCGGCAGCTCCCGTTGCCCCGGAGAGGTCAACGCGCGCACCACGTCCAACGCCATTCGCCGCAAATCGGCGACGAGCGATCCGGTGTCCGCCGGGCTCCACGGTTCCTCCGCGCCGAACCTCAACGCAGCTGCGACCAGCCCCTCGCGCGATTCCCACCGCCGGTACACCGTCGTCTTGTGCACGCCCGACCGCTCGGCGACGGCCTCGACCGTCAGGTCAACGAACCCGACCTCCGCCAGCAGATCGAGCGTTGCCCGCAAAACGGCGACGCGCGTGCGCTCCGTGCGCCCGCCCGGCCGGCTCGTCCCCGGCAAGCCCGGTGACTCAGTTGCCAATTGCGACCCCTGTTGCATTAGTGTCCTCAGTATGACACCGCTGAGCACCCGTTCGCCGCTGGACGGCGACGTCGCTTCGATCACGGACCTGATCGGCGACGCACGCATCGTCGCGATCGGCGAGAACAACCACCACATCCGCGAGTTCGGCGAACTCCGCACCCGGTTGCTGCGGCGGCTCGTCGAGGACCACGGGTTCACGGTGCTCGGCTTCGAATCGGGATTCGCCGAAGGCGACCTGGTGCAGCAGTGGCTGAACGGCGGTCCCGGCACGGTCGCCGACGTCGCGCGAGAAGGGTTCACCTTCTCCCTCGGCGATTCGGTCGAGGTGCACGACATGCTGACGTGGATGCGCAGCCACGGCGGCGTCCGGTATGCCGGACTCGATCTGCCCAGTTCGAGCGGTTCGCCGCAGCCGGCGTTGCAGATCGTCCGGAGCTTCGTGGAAGAGGTCGACCCGGAGGTGCTGCCGCTGGTAGACGCCGCGATCGCCGCGTCCGAGCCGTACTCGGGGGTCAGCAACGCGGTCGCGCCTGGCCGTTATGCGGCAATGACCGCCGCGGAACGCGACGCTGCGACGGCTGCGTTGACCACCCTCGTCGCGCACCTTCGCTCTCTATCGCCCGTTTATCGGCAACGGAGCGAGCCAGCCCGGTACGCGATCGCCGAACACCACGCGGTCGGCGCGCTTCGCGTAGACGCGTACATGCGCGAGCTGAGCGCGATGATGTCGGGAACAGCACCGTCGCTCCAGGGGTCGTCTCGCGACACGTACATGGCCTCAACCGTGAAGCTGCTTCGCAAGCTGTACGGCGAAGGCGAGAAGATCGTGGTGATGGTCCACAACGGACACCTGCAGCGCGTGCCTTTCGCCGCTTTGCCGACCATGACGTTCCCCTCCGCGGGCACGCACCTCGCCGCGGAGTTCGGCGACGACTACTTCGCACTCGGCCTGACCGCGGGCACCGGCACGACCACCGGTCTTGAGCCGGACGAGAGCGAGCGCCTCGGGTTCCGGGTCTATGCACAGGAGTTGGAGCCACCTGTCGAGGGCAGTGTCGAGGCGGCCCTGGCCGGCGCAGATCCGTGTGTGGTCGATTTGCGGCAAGACCGAGCACAGGGTCTGACCGGGTCGTCGAGCATGCGGCACGCGCACATGTTCACGAAGGTCGACGTCGTGCAGGCCTTCGACGCGCTCGTGTACCTGCCGACGATGTCGGTGACCGCGCACGTCCGGGCCGTGAAGTAGCGCCCTGGCCTGCGATTAGCCACTTAGCGGCGAAACATCGAGCGGCGGTCATCGTCCCTCCCGCCTGTCATAGACCGGTGCGTCCGGCAGGGAGGCGGCGGGGACGCGGACCAGCCCATCGTGTGACGTCGAGTTGCCGCCCGGTGGCGGCCGGGATACGACCGCAGGCATGCGGAACCGAGCGGCGCGTGGTCTTTTTCGGCAACACTGACGTTTCTGCTGGTCGCCGGTGTGCAACCGGCCGCGCTGGCGGAGAGCGGGATGCAAGCCAATCCGCCGAGCTGGGCGCTCGACCGGATCGACCAGCGAACCGGCCTCGATCAGAAGTACCACTACGACTCCGACGGCTCCGGCGTCACTGTCTACGTGATCGACAGCGGTGTCGACGCCAAACACCCGGATCTGCGCGGCCAGGTCCTGCCTGGCAAGGATTTCCTCACCACCGGCACGGACACGTCGGACACCAACGGCCACGGCACCCGGGTCGCCGGAATCGTCGCGGGACACACCTACGGCGTCGCCAAGGCCGCACAGATCTTCCCGGTCCGGGTGCTCGACAAGGCAGGCGGCGGCTCGACCGACACGATCATCGCCGGTCTGAACTGGGTCGCCCAGAACGCGCACCAGCCGTCGGTCGCGGTGCTGGGCATCGGCGGAGTGCCGAACGAGCAGCTCGACAACGCGGTCAAGGGCGTCGCCGCGGTGATGCCGATCGTGCTTCCGGCGGGGGAGGGCAGCACCGACGCCAGCCAGACCTCGCCCGCACGAGTTCCCGAAGCGCTCACCGTCGGCGCGACTGACGTTCAGGACCAGGTCGCGCCCTTCTCGAACTTCGGCCAGTCGCTCGACCTGTACGCACCGGGCGTCGACATCCCCGCGCCGATAGCCGGTACCGCGGAGGTCGGGACGCTGTCGGGCACCTCGATGGCAGCCGCCGTGACCGCCGGTGCGGTGGCCCTTTACCGGTCCGCGCATCCCGGCGACGCGCCTAATGCGGCAACCGAAGCAATTGTGCGGGACGCAACGCAGAACGTGGTCAAGAATGCGCCCTCCGAAACCGCGAATCGGCTGCTGTGCACACTGCCTGCGGGAACGCCCTGACGGTTGCGGCGCGGCGCCCCGGCCAGCATCATGCACGCAGGTCGGCGCGCATGATGTCCATCACCTGGACTACGGCTCCCGCACCGCGGGACGAACCGGGTAACGTGCCTTCGATACCGATCCGAAAAGGGAAGGACCGGGCATGTTCCGCAAAGTGCTGGTGGCCAATCGCGGCGAAATCGCGATCCGGGCGTTCCGCGCAGGTTACGAACTGGGCGCGGGCACAGTCGCCGTGTTTCCGCACGAAGACCGCAACTCGCTGCACCGGCTGAAGGCCGACGAGGCCTACGAGATCGGCGAACCGGGCCATCCGGTGCGCGCTTACCTCTCGGTCGAGGAGATCGTCAAAGCCGCCAAGAAGGCGGGTGCGGACGCGGTCTATCCGGGCTATGGCTTCCTGTCGGAGAACCCCGACCTGGCCAGGGCCTGCGAAGAGGCGGGGATCGCTTTCGTCGGCCCGAGCGCCGAAATCCTCGAACTGACCGGCAACAAGGCGCGCGCGGTCAAGGCGGCGCGCGAGGCCGGGGTCCCGGTGCTCGGCTCGTCGCAGCCGTCCAGCGACGTCGACGAACTGGTCGCGGCGGCCGACGAACTCGGCTTCCCGGTGTTCGTCAAGGCGGTCGCCGGCGGCGGCGGTCGCGGCATGCGCCGCGTCGAGGACCCGGCCCTGCTGCGCGAGTCGATCGAGGCCGCCGCGCGCGAGGCCGAGTCCGCGTTCGGCGACCCGACCGTGTTCCTGGAGAAGGCCGTGGTCGAACCGCGGCACATCGAGGTCCAGATCCTCGCCGACGGCGAGGGCAACGTGATCCACCTCTTCGAGCGCGACTGTTCCGTGCAGCGCCGCCACCAGAAGGTCGTCGAACTGGCCCCCGCGCCGAACCTCGACCCCGAACTGCGCGACCGCATCTGCGCCGACGCCGTGAAGTTCGCCCGGCAGATCGGCTATCGCAACGCGGGCACCGTCGAATTCCTGCTGGACCGCGAGGGCAAGCACGTGTTCATCGAGATGAACCCGCGCATCCAGGTCGAGCACACGGTCACCGAAGAGGTCACCGACGTCGACCTCGTGCAGTCCCAGCTGCGCATCGCCTCCGGGGAAACCCTCGCCGACCTCGGCCTGTCGCAGGACAAGATCTACCTGCGCGGCGCCGCGCTCCAGTGCCGCATCACGACCGAGGACCCGGCCAACGGCTTCCGCCCGGACATCGGCCAGATCAGCGCCTACCGCTCGCCGGGCGGTTCGGGCATCCGGCTCGACGGCGGAACCGCGTTCTCCGGCACCGAGATCAGCGCCCACTTCGACTCGCTGCTGGTGAAACTCACCTGCCGCGGCCGCGATTTCCGCACCGCGGTCGGCCGCGCCCGCCGCGCCGTCGCCGAGTTCCGCATCCGCGGCGTGGCGACGAACATCCCGTTCCTCCAGGCGGTGCTGGACGATCCGGACTTCCGCGACGGCAACGTCACCACGTCGTTCATCGAGGAACGGCCGCACCTGCTGACCGCGCGCCACTCCGCCGACCGCGGCACGCGCCTGCTCACCTACCTCGCCGACCAGACGGTGAACCGCCCGCACGGCGAGCGCCCGCGCACGCCCGAGGCCGCGACAAAACTGCCGAAGCTGCCCGCGGATCTCACTCCTCCGGACGGCTCCAAGCAGAAGCTGACCGAACTCGGCCCGGAGGGCTTCGCGCGCTGGCTGCGGGAAACGCCGCAGCTCGGCGTCACCGACACGACCTTCCGCGACGCACACCAGTCGCTGCTCGCGACGCGCGTGCGGACGAAGGACCTGCTCGCCGTGGCCCCGGTCGTCGCCGCGACTGTGCCGCAGCTGCTTTCCCTGGAGTGCTGGGGCGGCGCGACTTACGACGTCGCGCTGCGCTTCCTCGCCGAAGACCCGTGGGAGCGGCTGGCGCAGCTGCGCGAGGCCGTGCCGAATATCTGTCTGCAGATGCTGCTGCGCGGCCGCAACACCGTCGGCTACACGCCTTATCCGACCGAGGTGACCACGGCTTTCGTCGAGGAAGCCACCGCGACCGGCATCGACGTCTTCCGCATCTTCGACGCGCTCAACGACGTCGAGCAGATGCGGCCCGCCATCGAAGCGGTCCGTGCCACCGGCAGCGCGGTCGCCGAGGTCGCGCTCTGCTACACCTCCGATCTGTCCGATCCGAACGAAAAGCTCTACACGCTCGACTACTACCTCAAGCTCGCCGAGCAGATCGTCGGAGCCGGGGCGCACGTCCTGGCGATCAAGGACATGGCCGGCCTGCTCCGCGCACCGGCCGCGGCTCGGCTGGTGACCGCGCTGCGCAAGGAATTCGACCTCCCGGTGCACATCCACACGCACGACACCGCGGGCGGCCAGCTCGCCACCTACCTGGCCGCCATCCAGGCCGGTGCCGACGCCGTGGACGGCGCCGTGTCGTCGATGGCGGGCACCACGTCGCAGCCGTCGCTCGGCTCGATCGTCGCGGCCACCGACCACTCGGACCGCAGCACCGGCCTCGACCTGCACGCGATCGGCGACCTCGAGCCGTACTGGGAGAGCGTCCGCAAGATCTACGCCCCGTTCGAGGCCGGTCTCGCGTCGCCCACCGGCCGCGTCTACGACCACGAGATCCCCGGCGGCCAGCTCTCCAACCTGCGCACGCAGGCGATCGCGCTGGGCCTCGGCGACCGGTTCGAGGACATCGAGGCCATGTACGCCGCGGCGGACAAGATCCTCGGCCACCTCGTGAAGGTCACGCCTTCGTCCAAAGTGGTCGGCGACCTCGCGCTGCACCTCGTCGGAGCCGGCGTTTCGCCGGAGGACTTCGAGGCGGAGCCCAACAAGTTCGACATCCCGGACTCGGTGATCGGCTTCCTGCGCGGCGAACTCGGCGACCCGCCCGGCGGCTGGCCGGAACCGTTCCGCACCAAGGCGCTCGAAGGCCGTTCGGCGGCCAAGCCGGTCGCCGAACTGTCCGAAGAGGACCACAAGGAACTCGCCGAGAACCGCCGCGGCGCGCTGAACCGGCTGCTGTTCCCCGGTCCCACCAAGGAATTCCTCGCGCACCGCGACGCCTATGGCGACACCAGCGTGCTCCCGAGCAAGGACTTCTTCTACGGCCTGCGCCCGGGCGAGGAGTACTCGGTCGACCTCGAACCCGGCGTCCGGCTGCTCATCGAGCTGGAAGCCATCGGCGAGGCCGACGAACGCGGCGTGCGGACCGTCATGTCCACGCTCAACGGCCAGCTCCGGCCGATCCAGATCCGGGACCGTTCGATCGCCTCGGACATCCCGGCCACCGAAAAGGCCGAGAAGGGCAATCCGAAGCAGATCGCCGCGCCGTTCGCGGGCGTGGTGACGCTGCAGGTGGCCGAGGGCGACGAGGTCGCGGCAGGGGCGACGGTGGCGACGATCGAGGCGATGAAGATGGAAGCGTCGATCACCGCTTCGGCGGCGGGCAAAGTCGGTCGGCTGGCGATCACCTCCGTTCAGCAGGTCGAGGGCGGGGACCTTCTCATCGTGCTCGAATAGCCCGTTCCCGCGCCACTTTTTTCGGTACGAGGGGTCCCTTCGCTCCAAAACGGAGCGAAGGGACCCCTCGCACTATTTGCCGCTCGCTTTTTCCGGGGGTTTCGCGCTAGCGTCGAAGCATGCTGATCAACGCGGTGCCGCAATGGCAGGGCGCGATCAGCCCCAGAGCGAGGGGGCTGATCGAGGGCTGCCGCGCACTTTCCGAACTGGCCGGGCACGTGCTCGGCAAACCGGTGCACCACGTACGCCAGGACCCCGCGACGTCCGGCGTCGTCACCGGGATAGCCAACCGGGCCGTGCTCACGGGCATGAACCGGCAGCTGCAACTCGCCGCGCTGGAAGCGCCGGAAGGCCCGGTGCTCACCATCGGCGGCGACTGCGGTGTCGAGCTGGTCCCGGTCGGCGTCGCGCGTTTCCGTTACGGCGCAACGCTTGGCGTCGCGTGGTTCGACGCGCACGCGGACCTGAACACGGTGGAGTCCTCGCCGTCCGGCGCGTACCACGGCATGGTGCTGCGGTCGTTGCTCGGCGAGGGCGACAAGGATTTCGCCGCGAGCCCCGCGCTCGAACGGGGCCGGGCCGTGCTGTTCGGCACCCGCTCGCTCGATCCGGCGGAAGAGGAAGCCGTCGCCGGCGGTCTCGCCGTGCGCTCCGACGACGTCGCCGGAGCGCTGAACGCCGCGGGAGCCGAACGCGTTTATCTGCATGTGGATTTGGACATTCTCGATCCCGGGGAGTTCGCCGGAGTGAATTATCCGGAACCCGGCGGTCTCACGATCGCGGAATTGGTCGCGGCAATCGACGGGCTTTCCGGAATGGACGTCGTCGGCGCGGGCATCACGGAATGCGCCGGCACGGAAGTGGCCGCGCTCGAACCCGTGCTGGCCGCGGTGGGGAGGGTGCTGATGGAGGGCTGAACCTCCGCGCCGAGGCGGTGAGGATCCGCGCCTCGTCCGGTGAGTGGACCACGGGAACGCACGGGCACGAAGGAGGTGTCCCCAGACCGTGCGGAAGACGGTTCACCGAACGGCGAAAACCGCGCCGGCCGGACGATCGCCCGGGTTCACCGCGACGGTGCGTCCAGGCTCGCCAATGCCACGCGCACGGCGTCGACGGCTTCGTCCGGCGCGACCCCGAGTTCCCGGCTGTGCCGGGCGTACTCGGCGGCCGCGTCGCGGAGCAGCGCGCCCGGATCCGGCCGGTCGGCCGGGCCGGTCACGACGGTTCCGCGTGCTCGTGCGGTGGTGACCCATCCGGCGGACTCCAGCTCGCGGTACACGCGGGCGATGGTCCCGGAGGCGAGCCCGAGGTCCCTCGAAAGCTGACGGATCGGCGGAAGACGGGCGTCCCGGGCAAGGGAGCCGGTCGTGATCGCGCGGACTATCTGGTCGTGCACCTGACGCCAGGGCGGAACCCCGCTTTCGGCGTCGACCACTACTCGCAGCGGCATCTACCGCGCTGCCGTGGTTGTCGCGCGCTGCTTGGGCGGCGGGCCGACGATCGCGAGGAACGCGGCGACGGTGGCGATGAACGGGAGGAATGTGGCAAGGCTGCCGGCCGTCGTCCAGCCGAGCGTGGCAGCCGTTCCGGTGCCGAGCCCGAGAGCGACGCGGGCGCTGCGAACGCGCAGCGCCAGGTCGACCTCCGGGTCGCCGGCGGCCGGACGCCGCACCGCGAGGAGCACGATGATCCACGACACCGCGGCCGCGCCTACGGTCACCGCGAGCGGGCCCCATTGCCGCACAACGGCGAGGTGCACGACGGCGGCGAGCGTGGCCAGCCCGGAGACGATGATCGTCCACAACGGAGCGAAATCGAGCACGCCGCGCGGTGCGAGCACGGCTTCCCTGCGGGGTTCCCGCGAGGGGCGCTGAGCGAGGATTTCGGCGGCGAGCCCGCCGAGCAGCACCACGAACACCAGCGAGTTCGCGTTCCGTTCCCCGACGAGATCCGCCGCGCCCGGAATCAGCGGGAGGCCGAGAAACAGCCACGGATACCAGAATCGCCTGCGGCGCAGGTAGCGCACGGCCACCGGCACCTGGTCGGCGGCCGGGTTCCGCACGCCCCACTTCACGAGCAGCCGGGCGCCTTGCTTTTCGCCCGGCCACAGCACGATGAGGATGATCAGGCCGAACAGTCCGGTGACGCCCGCGACGGCGATCGCCGAGTCGAGTTGCATGGCGGGTCCCTCCCTCTTGTATCAAGTGCATGCTACAAGAGGGCCGGCGACTCTGCCGCGTGACGTTCTGTGGTCGTCCTCGGCGCTTGCTGGGTGACCGCTGAAGGCAGGTGCCCGGGTTCGCCCGTTCGTACGCACGGGCTGGCGCGCCTGGTGGTGTGTTGTCGCGACGTGCTGCCCTGACCTCGTGAACTTGTCACAAACGTGACAAGAAATCGGTTTCTCCCCGGACTTGTGACACGTTTAGCGTTGGTTTTTCGATGTGTCGGGTGTCACCCCTCAATGGATGCGGGGGTTCCGGCGGCGCTCCGGCGCCGCCGGTGGACCGGGGCGGAGCGAAGGAGCTGCGATGTCGGTGGAGCGCGGACTCGATCACGCTGTGCCGTCGGCCGCGCTGCCGCGCAAGCTCGCCGAAATCCTTCGCCCCGAACTGGCGAGTCTGTCCGCGGAGATCGTCGACGAGATCCGCGCGACGATCCCCGCCTACGCGCGGCCGCTCGACGGTCCGTACGGGAGATCGATCCGTGCGGGCGTCGAGTATGCGATCACGCTGTTCGTCGCGCAGATCGCCGACCCGCGGGCGTCGAAGGAACAGTCGCACGAGGTGCACCATCGGCTCGGGCAGAACGAAATGCGGGAAGGGCGGAGCCTCGACACCTTGCAGTCGGCCTACCGGGTCGGCGCGCGCGTGTCGTGGCGCCGGATCATGCGCGTCGGGCGGCGGGCTGGCCTGTCGTCGGCGGTGATGTCGCAGCTAGCCGACGCCATGTTGGCGTTTATGGACGAATTGGCGTCGGTCGCGCTGGATGGCTACTTAGAGGCGAAAGCCCGCACAGCCGGTGCGTTGGACACTTGGCGGCGAAGATTGCTGGGCGTCCTGCTGGAGGTGCCGGCCGCTCCGCCGAAAGCGATCGCGGAGCTGGCGCAGCTCACCGGCTGGGTCGTGCCGGAACAGGCGTCGCCGATCGCCGTCCAATCGCCGCTGAACGGCAGAGCCCGCCGGCACGCGACGCTGGACTCGGACGTCCTGGCGGAACTCGACTCCGCCGAGCCGTGCATCGTCGTGCCCGGCGCGGTCACCGGTGCCCGGCTGGCGACGCTCCAGGCCGCGCTGCCGAATTGCCGGTTGTCCGTCGGGCCGTGTGTGCCGTTGGCCAGCCTCGCCGATTCCCTGCGCTGGGCCCGGCGAACACTGGTTCTCGCCGATCGGGGGCGAATCCCGGCCGAGCGGGTGCTCCGCGCGGAGGACCACCTCGCGGCCTTGCTGGTTCATTCGGACGGTGCGCTCACCGAACTCCTCCGGACCCGGCTTTTCGCCCCGCTGGCGGAGATGACCGATAAACAACAGGACCGCCTGCTCGAAACGCTGCGCGCCTGGCTCGACAGCCAAGCGAACGTGGTCGAAATCGCCGAACGTCTGCAAGTCCATCCGCAGACGGTGCGGTACCGCATGCGCCAGCTGCAGGCAACGTTCGGCGAGCTGCTGCGTGATCCCGCCGCGCGGTTCGAAATGGAACTGGTCCTTCGCGCGGCCACGCCCGAGCAGCGGCACGCGGAACTGCCTTGGCCGACCCCGCTCAAGCGCACGAGCGTGGTGCCCGCCAGCCGGCGGCCCAGCTCGTGCGAGAACGCCAAAAGCCGCCGCTGACCAGCGGATCCCGGCTTTCGCCAAAAAACGGCGAATCCGGTTTCGCCCGTGGATGGCGACAGCGAGTGCGGTTTCGCTCGCAGGTCCCGGCGAGATGTTGGCACCTGGGAGACGCGGCGTGCCAGCTGTCGGTTGGCAGCGCGAGTGGCCGCTCGACGCCGAGCCGAGTGGCGCGGTAGAAAAGCCGATGCCGAAATCGCCGTGGGGCGGTCCAGCGAGATCGTGCTGCGGGCCCGGAGCGGCCGCTTCAAGAAGAGAATCGGTGATGCATCTCCGGATGGCGTACCCCATGAGCTGACTGCGGTCGGCGCTGAAAACTGGGCGCCGGAGCGGTCAGTGCGGAGTGGCTGTCGCGGAGGCGGGCGGGACCGGATTCGTCGATGAGGAGCCAGTGTCAGCCGTCGGTTGCTTGGCTGCCGCGGTGTTCGGTTTGGGGGTCGAGCCAGGCGGGGTCGGGGGCGGCGGGCACTGAGTGTGGTTCGGCTTGGTGCATTCGCCGAAGTTGACCGCGACGACCTTGGCCTGGTTGATGTTCGTGGTCGTGGAGGCCATGCCGGTCAGCAAGGGGTTGAGCGGTTCGCTGGTGCCGCAGTGGACGAACGGGGGCAACGTGAAACCGCGGTAGTCGGGGTCCGCCGCGTTCGGGTCGGTC
Organism: Amycolatopsis sp. WGS_07; assembly: GCF_045278895.1. Lineage (NCBI taxonomy): Bacteria > Bacillati > Actinomycetota > Actinomycetes > Pseudonocardiales > Pseudonocardiaceae > Amycolatopsis > Amycolatopsis sp. WGS_07. Next base: position 4,794,225 of record NZ_CP136053.1, read on the forward strand.
CCGACGGTGCCGCCCTGCAAGGCGTTGTACGGGCCGAAGAGGTTGAGGGAAATCGGCGAGGCGGAGACGCAGTCCGGGCCGAGGTCGAGGGGGACGCCGTTGACCTTGGCGTTGCTCATCCTGGCCATGACTTTGACGTGCGTGGTCAGGATGGTCTCGCCGGGCGGTGCGCTGAGCTGGGCGTTGAGTTCGATCAGCTTGGCGTTGCGGTAGTCGACGGGCAGGAACTCGACCGTGGCGCTCACCGGAACGAAGCCGAAGCCCAGGAAGGTCGCGGTGACCGGTTTGAAGCCGACGGAACCGGTGATGGTGCTCGGATCGTGCTGGATGCCGTTGTCGTCCAGGACGATGGTCCAGACTCCGTTGAGCAGGCCAGTCGGTTTGCTGGTGACGGTCGCGCCCAGGCGATAGATCGACGAGTTGGCGACGATCTGCACCAGGTTCAGCGGCGTCACGATGGTGAAGCCGCCGCTGTCTTGCGTGGCGGCTTCGTTGCGCGGCGCGGCGGGCGGCGGGGTTTTCGGGTTGCCGGCGCTGGGTTTCGTGAGGGCCGGGGCGACGAGGATGGAGGCCAGGGTGGTCTTCTGGCCCGGGGCCAAAGTGCACCGGACCGGGGCAGCCTCGGTGGTGGTTTCGGTGGCCGGTTTCAGGGCGATCGTCGGGGCACCGACGTCGAAGGTGACTTCGCCGGGGACGGTGATCGCCTGGTCCGGCAGGTCCGCGGTCGCGGTGACCTGGACGTCGCCGTTTTCTGGCAACGGCGTGGGGGCGATCGTGAACGGCGCGGGGATCGCGGTGCTTTTGTCGCCTTGACGCGCGGTCAGGTCCAGGGTCAGGCCGCCGCGGAGGCTGGTGGCCGGGGCCGGAGCCAGTTGTGTGGCGACGGTCCGGGGAAGCGTGAACGACGCGGTCAAGGAACGGAATTTGACCGCGGAGCCGACTGTCGCCGTCGCGGGCAGGATGGCGGTCGTTGTGAGGGCGATCCGCTGGGGGCCGGCGGCGAACGGGCAGTCCAGGGCGACGGTCGCGGTTGCTTGTTGTTCGTCAGACGAGGGCGGGGCGGCCGGGGGCGTCGGGTCGGTCGCGGCGGAGCTGATGCCGGTGAGGCCGCCGGTTCCGATCGACAGGGCGGCGAGGATCGCCAGGGCGGCGAAAGGAGTGCGGCGGGCAGCAAGTCTGCGGAGTGCCGGCATTGAGACGCCCTCCTCGCCCGCGGGGAATCGTTCTCGGGCGAAGTTACCGGTGGGTTTACCAAGCGGGCAAGAGGGCTGGCCGCGAGGAGGTATTTCCGTTGGCGCAGCAGGGTTTTCTTATGCTCGCGGGCTAGTTCGGAGCGGGGTTTTCATCGGAATCTGACAAAGAATCCACGAGTCCGCCGACGGCTGCGAGGATCGCCGGAAAAGCGCGGAGAAAGGAGCTGCGATGGCGGCCGGATACAGACGGTGGGGCAGGACCGCGACGCTGGTTGCCGCGGTCGTCGCGCTCGGAGCGAGCGGCGTGAGCGCGGCTGCCGCGAGTGAGCCGCAGTTGATGGCGGCGAACGGTGTGTACGCGTGGGGAGTGACGAACGCGATCCTGCGGACTCCGAAGACGGTTGCGTCCGGGGTCTCTTCGGTGTCGGCTGGCGGGCTGGTCGCGTTGGCGCTCAAGGACGGTGCCGTGATTGCCTGGGGAGACAACAACTTCGGCGAAACAGAGGTGCCGGCGGACCTCGCGTCCGGGACAAGTCAGATCGCCGCGGGTTGGACGCACGGGCTCGGGCTCAAGGGCGGCAAGGTGTACGCGTGGGGGAACGACTGGTACGGCCAGACCGATCTTCCGTCAACGGTGTCCAGCGGCGTGACGGCGATTTCCACCAGTTCGGTGCACAGCCTCGCGTTGCTGCAGAACGGCCAGGTCGTGAGCTGGGGCAGCCGGTCGGACGTGCCGGACTTCGCGCAGTCGGGCGTCAACGCGATCTCGGCGGGCGGGGACCACAACCTCGTGCTGAAGAACGGCAGCGTGCTCGCGTGGGGCAACAACACTTACGGCCAGGCAACGGTTCCGGCGGAGGCGCAATCCGGGGTGACGGCGATTTCGACCGGGTTCGAACACAGTCTCGCGCTCAAGAACGGCGGCGTGCTCGCGTGGGGGCGCGACAACGTCGGCCAGACTGACGTGCCCGCCGCGGCGACGAGCGGGGTGGTCGCGATCGACGCGGGGTGGAACCACAATTTCGCGTTCAAGGCGGACGGGACCGTCGTCGGCTGGGGCAACAACACTTACGGCCAGGCGACGGTGCCCCGGCCGCCGATCTGCGGCCCGGTCGTCAGCGGGTCCGCGGGCGACGAGTTCAGCCTCGTGGTGACGGATCGTTCGATTCCCTGCCACTGAACCGAGGGCGGAGGGACGGCCGCGCGCCGCCCCTCCGCCGGATGGGTCAGCCGATCGTGCCCGACGGGCTGAAGTCGGTGCCCGACGGAGCGGTGCACGTCATGGTCCAAGGAGTCCAGCTGTTGTCGGACGCCTTGTGGAACTCGAGTTGCGCGGAGAGCGTCGTGTCGAGGCCGAACGTCACCGTGCCGGGGCTGCCCGGCGCGGTGTAGGTCGGGATCGACGACGACGGCGTCTGCGCGATGTGCACCGTGATCGCGCCGCCCGCCGGGTAAATCTGCTCCGGGATCTGCAGGCCGGAGGCGGACGACGGGGACAGCGAACCGTTGTCGACAGTGATCGGGACGTCGGCGGTGCCGCGGATGCCGTCGTAGCCCGCGGCGGTGAGCAGCGCGTGGACCAGCGCGGTGATGGTGGCGGTGCCGGAAACGTTGGACGGCGTCGTGGTGCCGTTCACGGGGATCGTGTCCGGCCCGTCGAACTGGGCGGTGACCGACACGTTCTGCGCCGGGATGGCCGGGAACGTGCAGCTGTAGTTCGCGGGGCCGGCCTGGTAGGTCGCGGTGGCGGCCGAGGCCGTGCCCGCGGTGAGGATCGCGATCGCGCCGACCGCGACGCCGGTCACCGCGCTCGTGGACAGTTTGCTGAGCCTGGGCATACCATTCTCCTTAGATCGGACTGCGGTTTTCGCGGCGTCCTGCGCAGTGGGGACGGAGGTGTGCGCGGATTCCGTTCCGGGGCATTCGCCGGAAACGGGAGCGGGTCCGGTGAGGAATCCCGGCCGCGAGCCCAAGGTTACCCGCGAGTTCAGTCGGCAACAACCCTGTTTCATGCCTGTTCCGCGGTTCGGAAACTGGACCGATTCTTTTGTCGCCGTCGGCGTAAACGGTACCGGCGTTTCGTGGGAAGGTGACAATTCGCGGAAGATCGGGTATGCGAAAACGGGATGCCGGAAACTGTGCCGGCATCCCGTTTTCGCGTGCTGGATCAGTTCTTGGAGGTCAGGGTGAGCGAGATCGTGTTGTCCGGTCCGGACACCAAGGCGCCGAGGGCGAGATCGGCGATGAAGCAGTTCTTGAAGTCGGGAATGGTGTACTTTCCGCTGAGCGTGATCGGCTTGGTGATGTCGACGTTCGCCGCGGTCAGCGTCAGGTCGATCGGCTGGACGGTCGTGCAGCTTCCGGGCACGGTCGGCACGGGGAAGACCGGTTCGATCGGGCCCGCCCAGATGTCGCTGATCTCCATGTTCGCGGTTTCGTGAGTGGTGAGGGTGCCGTTCGCGAGACTGCCGGTCGCGGGCGCGGTCGGCTTGACGGTGACCGTCGCCTTGATCTTGAACCCGCCCGCGAGCAGTGAAATGTGCGCGGTCGCGGGCGGCAATTGCAGATCGGCTTTGAGACCGACGGCTCCGGTTTGGTCGTCGACCAGGAGATTTCCGGCGAGATTGCCGGGCCCGAGGGCGAGAGTGCTGCCGGTCTTCTTCACCACTGTGCTGCCGGTAACCGAGTAGGAGATCGGAATGGGGATTTCGGTCGCCGACGCGGGAACAGCGGCGGCGAGGCTGACTGCGGTCGCGGCGGCCGCGGCCAGCGCGCCGGTTCTGACGATCCGGGAAATGGGCATGACGGTACTCCTTCGGCGGTGAGGAAACAGAATTTCATCGGGGCACGAGATCGGTGACGAACCAGTTTCCGTCAATTCGCTGAGCGGTGACGGACAGTTGTGCCGCGGCCGTCTCCGGAGTGGCGGAATTCCCCCTTGCGGCGGACTGGTCGAGGAAAACGAGCAACTGGGCGTGGTCGTCGGTGAGCTGCTGTACCGAGGTGGCCGAGACGCGGGAGGTGAGAGTCAGGCGCTGATTCGGGGCCATGGTGCGGACCTGGGCGAAGAGTTTTTCGTAGGACTCGCGGGCGCGGCCGCGCAGCAGGGAGGCCGCGGCGTTCTCGGTGACGTCGGTTTTGTCGTAGGTGTAGGAGAAGATCTTGGTGAGGGTGAGGCTGATCGCGGAGGCGACCTCGGCGGTGGCGGGCTGATCGGTCAGCGCGCGATTCGAGGCGGCGGCGGACGCGGTGATGGAGCGGGCTTCGACGGTGCACCAGACACCGGCGGCGGTGAGGAGGACGGTCAAGGCCAGAAGGATCGCTGGCAGGCGGCGGGAGGTTGTGGGATGAGGCGAGGAGGGAGTTGGTTCGGCGGGGAGGAGTGCGGACGCGGGGGATCGGGTGGGTTCGGGGCCGGTGACGGCGGGTTGGCCAGTGCCAGTGCCAGTGCCAGAGCCGGTGCCGGTGCTGGTGTCGGCGGGTTGGCTGACGTCGGTCTCGGTGTCGGCGGCGGCGGGTTGGCTGGCGTCGGTGTCGGTCTCGGCGGGCGAGTGGCCTGAGCCGAGGGCGGTTGCGGGCTGGTCGGGAGGTGAGTCGGCAGGTGATGGGGTGACGATGGGAGGTTGAGTGGCGGCGTTGGACGGGTGAATGGCTTCGGCGGCGGTGATTCGCTGCTCGGCGGTCGGCTCGTGGCTGGGCTCGGTTGAGATGGGCCCAGCGGACGGCTGTGCGGTCGCGCGATGTGCGGTGGAGTGCTGGGCGGCGCGGGCCTCTGCGGTGGGCTGGGCTGTGGCGGGTTCGGGCCGGTTGGTGGGCTGGGCCGTGGTGGGTTCGCGCCGGTTGGTGGGCCGGGCGGAGTCGGCTTCGGGTCGGTTGGGCGGTCGGGTGGAGTCGGCTTCGGGTCGGTTGGGTGGCTGGGCGGAGTCGGCTTCGGCGGCAGTGGTGGGCTGGTCGGCTGGCAGGTGCTCGGATTCGGTTGCGGCAGCGAGGGAATCCGTGTGGCCGTTGCGGGCCTTCGACCGGAGTCGTGCGGGTTTCATGAGGCGGCCACTCCCAGTTGGTCCAGTGAGCTGAGTTTCCAGCCGGATGCCGTGCGGGCCAGGGTGGCGGTCAGGCGGGTGCGGCGGGTGGGTTGCGCGGTGCCGTCCTTGGTGACGGTGATTTCCACTGACGCGAGGAGTTTCGCGGTGCCGGCTTGGGGGTCCAGGTCGGAGAGTCCGGCGTCGAGGACATGGCCGGTCATCGCGGCACCGGAGGGCGGGATGGTGCTGGGCAGGGAGGTTTGGAGGGCACCGGTTGTCGCGGCTTGCCAGTGGGCCAGGTCTTGGTCGCGGTGTTGCGGGTCGAAAGTGGTCACGGTGGTGATCAGGGCGCGGCCCGCGGTGACGGCTTCGTCTCTGGTCGCGCCGGTGGTCGAGGCGGGGGAGGTTGCGGCGGTGTGCCAGGACCAGGCTGACCAGGCGGCGAAAGCGGTGGCCGCGGCCAGGGCGATTCCGGCGGCCCACGTCAGGGTGCGGCGGGGGGACCTGGCCGGGGATGCAGCGGTGGCGTCGGGGCTATCGCTGGGCTGAGGCGTGGGTTCGGTCGTGGCGGCAATGCTGTCGGCGGGTGGGGGAGTGGCGTCGGTGGTGGCTGCGCTGTCGGTGGGCGAGGGAGCGGCGTCGGTCGCGGTGGTAGCACTGTCGGCGGGAGGGAGAGTGGGCTCGGTTGCGGCGGCAGCGCTGTCGGCGGGCCGGGGAGCGGTGTCGGTTGCGGCGGTAGTGCTGTCGGCGGGCCGGGGAGCGGTGTCAGTCGCGGCGGCGGTGCTGTCGGCGGGCCGGGGATTGGCGTCGGTTGTGGTGGTTGCGCTGTCGCCGAACGGGTGGTCGGCGTCGGCAGTGAGGGTGGTGCTGCCTGCGGTGTCGGTTGCGGAGCCAGTGCTGGCAACCGATTCGACCGGGGAGGTGGCATCGGTCGTGGTGTCAGTCGCGCTCGCCACGGAGACCTCGGCGAGGTGGCCAGCATCGGACCCGAGCGGCAAGGAACCAGTGCGAGTCAGTTTCCCCGGCGTAGCCACAGCATCTCCTCCAGATCAGTCGAAGTCGGCAGCCCCGCGACAACCCCCGGGAACCCGCCGGGCTGGGCAGGCGTGGGAACCCCGGCGTGCGGAGCGTTCTGTGAGCCGCGGACTGAAGACGGGTTGCCCGCGGGCAGGGTGCATGCCGCGGAGGTATTGAACGGAAGCACCGGCAACTCAGCGCTGCTGCGGATTTTCGTCCCCTCATACCCCTTCCGGCACGGCGGCGGGTCGAAGAACGTCAGCGCCAGTGAGAGCTTCCCGCCGTCCGGGGTGATGGCGGAGGACGTCGCAGCGACGGTTTTCGGGAGGGTCACCAGCAGTTGCTCCAGACCGTCGGTGCGGGCGCTGAAGACGTCCGCCGTCGTGAGGAGGTTTGCCATCAGGATGGGGAGGCCTGGGCTGGTGTCTCGGAGCAGGCCCGTCACCTGCGAAGCAGCAGGCGGAGCGGTGGCGATCAGTTGCCGTAAGTCGCCGTCGGAGGAGGACAGTTGGGTGGCGAACAGGTGGGCGTTGCGGCTGAAGTCTCGCCAGGCATCGGACGACGCGGCTTGCGTTTTCAGCACAGTCGAGCCGTCGTTGATGAGTTTTGTGGTTTGAGGCAGGTGTTTGGAGGCGGAGTTCGTGAACGACCGCGCGGTGTCCATCAGCAGTTGCAGGTTTGGGCCGGTGCCTTGCAACGCGTTGTCCAGTTCGTTCACTACCGTGCGCAGGTCCTCGGTCGGCACTGACGCGGTCAGCGAGTCCACATCGGACAGGAACGTTTGTACGGGTAGCGGCAGGGTGGTTGCGCTGCGGGGGATTACGCTGCCGTCTTCCAGGTACGGGCCGCGGTCGGTGGGGGGTTGCAGGTCGACGTATTGCTCGCCAACCGCGGAGCGGTTCGCCACGATCGCGCGGGCGTTCGACGGAATCGGAGGGGCTGAGGTGTCCAGTAGCAGGTCTGCTTCCATGCCGTGGTCGGTCAGGCGGAGCTGTCCGATCCGGCCGACTGCGACGCCTCGGTAGGTGACTTCTCCGTTGGTGAAGATGCCGCCGCCTTCGGCGAGTTCCAGGCGGACGGTGTAGGTCCCGGCTCCGAACAGGCGCCCGATTCCGGCGTATTTCGCGCCCACGAAAGCGGTCGCGGCCAGGGCGATGACGACGAATGCGATGACCTGGACCCGGATCCGTCGGGTGAGCATCAGCGGCCTCCTGGCGAAAGCGGCAGGGTCGGAAGGCCTGGTGGGACGCCTTGGCCGGGTGGCGGAAGCTGGACGTCCGAGCCGGGGACCAGTGACGCGTAGACGTTCAGGTAGTCGCCCTTGATCGCTTCCAGCACGGGATCGGTGAAGGGGAACGAGGGCAGGATCTCCAACGCCTTCGGCAGGTTCTGCCCGGCATCGGCCAGGCGGCGCAGGATGGGGGCGAGCGCGCGCAGGTCGGCGGCCAGGTTGTCGCGGCTCTTGTTCGTGACGTCGGTGGCCACTGTGGACAGTTGGTCCAGCGACTGCAACATGGTCACCAGTTGCGGACGCTGGTCGGTGAGGGTTTTCAGGCCCGGCGTGAGGTCGGTGAGGGCGTCGGCGATCTGCGAGTTCCGGTCGGCCAGTGTCGCGGAGAGGTGGTTGAGGCCGTCGAGTGCGGCAGTGATGTCGTGGCGGTGTGCGTCGAGGTTCGTCATCAGCTGGTTGACCCCGGCGAGGAAGCTGCGGATCTCCTCCTCGTTGCCGTCCATGGCCTTGGTCAGTTCGCGGTTGATCGTCTGCAGCTGTTCGATTCCGCCGCCGTTGAGCAGCAGCGACAGTGCGCCGAAGATCTCCTCGAACTCCGGGTTGCGGTTGGTCCGCGACACCGGGATCACGGCTTTGTCGGCCAGCTGTCCGGAGGGCGACGAGATCGGCGAAGCCAGTTCCACGAATTTCTCGCCCAGCAGCGACGATTGCCGCAGGCGGGCGACCGCGTTCGCGGGCAGGTGGACGTCGCCGTTCACGGCCAGGACGGCCTCGGCGGTCCAGCCGTCGGCGCCCAGCCGGATCGACTGGACTCGGCCGACCGGGACGTCGTCCACCTTTACCGCTGCCTGCGGGACCAGGTCGAGGACGTCGGCGAACTGGACGGTGACCTCGTACGGATGCGCGCCGAGGTCCGCGCCGCCGGGGAGCGGGAGGTCGTAGACGCCGTGGAAGCCGCCGGGGGCCGCACAGCCGGCCAGCGTGCTTACTGCCAGCGCCAGGAAAAGTCGTCGCGCCTTCATCGGCCGCCTCCCGTCGCCGACACGAGTGGCAGGTATTCCAGCAGGTCGGAGCGGCCTTGCAGACGGCCGGTTTCCGGATCGACGGCGTTCAGCACGTTGGAAGCGGCCAGTGGGGCGACGTCCAGCGCTTCGGCCAGCGAAGCGCGTTGATCGACCAGGAGCTGGGTCGTGTCGGCCAGTTTGTCTACATTGGACTTAATCGCCGCGCGGTTGTCCCGGATGAAGCCCTGGACGGACGCGAGCGCGCTGCCCAGCGAACGCAATGCGTCGGACAGTTCGAAGCGGTTTGCCGAGAGGGTGCCGGAGACCTTGGCCAGCTGCTGGTTCACGTCCGCGACCTGACGGTCGTTCGTGGCCAGCATGGTGGTGAACTTCTGCAGTTCGTCGACCGTGCCGAACAGGTCCTCGGAGTTGCCCGCCAAAGTACGCGCGAGACGGGCGAAATCGCGGACGGAAGTGTTGAACGCCTTGCCGTTACCGTCGAGGTTCGCCGCGCCGGTGCGGAGGAGGTCGGACAGCGCGCCCTGGGAGTTCGCGCCGTTCGGGCCGAGCGCTTTGCTCAGCGTGTCCAGGCTTGAGTACAGCTGGTCCAGTTCCACTGGCGTGCCCGTGCGGTCGGGGGTGATGACCGCGCCGTCGGCCAAACGCGGGCCGCTGCGGGCGAGTTTGCCCAGCTGGACGTAGCGGTCGGCGACCACGCTCGGGGCGATGACCAGCGCGGTCGTGTCGGCGGCGACCGGGATGTGCGGATCTACCGATAAGTCGACACGCACCTGGCCGCCCTGCGGAAGCACGGCGGTGACCTCGCCGACCTTCACCCCGAGCACCCGGACGTCGGATCCGCTGTAGACGCCGACGGCCCGCGAGAAGTACGCCGTGACGCGGTAGCGGCCGGAACCGGAGAACACCCACCACAGGACGCCGCAGATCACCAAGGCCAGCACCAGCAGGAAGACGACGAAACGGTATGCGCGCGTGGTCATTTCGCGCCTCCCTTCGGCGGGGTGCACGGATCGCGGTTCTCCGGGATGAGTCCGCACAGGTAGCTGTCGATCCAGCGGCCGTTGCCCGCGGAGTTGTTCAGCACGCGGAAGTACGGCCCGGCGAGTTTGAGGCTTTGCGCGAGGTTCGCGTCCTGCCGCTGCAGGAGGTCGGTCACCTGGTTGAGCTGCTGCAACGCGGGCGCGAGCTTCTCGGTGTTGTCCGAAACCAAGCCGGACAGCTGCTTCGCGAGCTGCTGGGTCCCGACGAGCAGCTGGTGGATCGCTTCGCGGCGGTGGTCCAGTTCGGTGAGCAGCAGGTCGCCGTCTTTGACGAGCTTCTCGAAGTCGTCGTTCGAGTTGGCGATGGTGGTGGTCAGTTTGCGGGCGTTGGCCAGCAGTTCGGCGATTTCGCTGTCGCGCGACGAGACCGTTTTCGACAACGCGCTGAGCCCGTCGAGCGCGGTACGGACGTGCTGCGGCGAGTTGCGGAAGGTGTCGCTGATCGTGGCGAAGCTGCTCGCGAGCTGCTTTGTGTCGATCGCGCCGGCGGTGTTGGCGAGGCCGTTGAACGCGTCCGTGACGTCGTACGGGGTCACCGTGCGGTCGCGCGGGATGGGCTGATCCGGGTTCTGCTCCGCGCGGCCGGCGGGGTCGAGGGCGAGGAACTTGCGGCCCAGCAACGTTTTGATCTTGATCTGCGCGGACGTCCGGTTCCCGATCCACGCCTTCTTCACCCGGAAGCTGACCAGCACGTGGTCGTCGTCGAGGTCCACCCGGGACACTTCGCCGACCTTGATCCCGGCGATCCGCACCTCGTCGTCCGCCTGCAGCCCGGCGGCCTCGCTGAATTCCGCCTGGTAGGTGGTGCCGCCGAGGAACGGCAGGTTGTTGTAGTTGAGCGTGCCGGTGAGGACCGCGGCCAGCGCGACGCTGCCGACGACCCCCAGCACGAGCGGATTGCGCTCCCGGAACGACTTCACGCGCCACACCTCGCCGCGGTCGCCGGCACGCCGCGCGGCGGCGACGTTTCCAGGGTGGCGCTGCACAGGTAGAAGTTCATCCACGAGCCGTACGACCCGAGCGTGCCGATGCCGTTCATCTTGCGCGGCAGCGTGGTCAGTGCCTGGTCCACGTCGGCTTCCCCTTGTTCAGGTTCCGGGTCAGCGCGTCGAGGCCGGAGATGCTGTCCTTCAGCCCCGGCCGGATTTCGGTGAGCAGGCCGCTGGTGGACTGCGTCAGCGCGGCAAGGCCGGACACCGCGTCGCCGATCGCGGTGCGGTCCTCGGCGAGCCCGGACACGAGCTGGCGCAGGGTCGACACCAGGGTCGCGAGCGAATCTCCCTTGCCGTTCACCGTTTTCAGCACCGAGTTCAGGTTGCCGATCACCTCGCCGATCACCCGGTCCCGGCTCGCGAGCGTGCTGGTGAGCGATCCGGTGTGCTGGAGCAGTTCGGTCACCGTGCCGCCTTCTCCTTGCAGGACTTGGACAATCTCGCCGGACAAGTCGTTGACGTCCTTCGGCGACAGGGCTTGGAAGAGCGGTTTGAAGCCGTTGAACAGGTCGGTCAGGTCGAGCGCCGGAGTCGTGCGGTCCAGCGGGATTTCGCCGCCTGGCGGCAGCGTCCCGGCCGCGGCGCGGGGCGTTCCAGCGCGAGATAGCGCTGGCCGACCATGTTGCGGTACTTGATCACCGCGGTCACGTTGGCGGGCACCGTGCGGCCGTTTTCCAGCGAGAAGCTGACGTGCGCGCGGTTCTGGTCGACCACGTCGAGGCCTTCGATCTGGCCGACCTTCACCCCGGATATCCGCACGTCGTCGCCGACGTTCAGAGCGGTGGCGTCGACGAAAGTAGCCCCGTACCGCTGGCTGTCGCCGACCGAACCGCCGGTGATCGACAACGCGAGAACGACCGTCGCGAGCACGGTGACCAGGATGAAGATCAGGCTTTTGACCAGGGGAGCGGCAAGGTTTCTCACTTCGCCGTCACCTCCGTTCCGCGGTAGAGCGGGCCGACGAGCACGCTGCTCCACGCCGGGACCTCGGCGGTCGAGATGCCCACCGAAGGCGCGATCAGCGGAGCCAGGAACTGCTGCTCCTGCGGGGAATTCGCGATGCCGAGATCGCCGGACGACGGCACGGCCGCCGGAGTTCCCTCGCTCGGTGCCACCCCGCTCGGGTAGCAGCGCGGGCCGGTCTTCTCGGTGTAGGCGGGGGCGTCCTTGCCCGGCACGTACTTCCCGCGTGACTGCGACACGGTGACCTCGACGTGCAGCCCAGGTTCTTTCGTCCCCGCGCCGAGAACCCGGTCCATCGCCGGTTTTAAGTCGGTGAGCGCCTGTAGAGTGCAGGGGTAGCTGGGGGAGTATTTAGCGCCGATTTCGAGCGGACGGCGGCTGTCCGCGGACAACGCGATGATGTTGTTTCGGTTCTGCCGCAGGAACGTGGTGAGATCGCGCGACGACGCCGTGACCTGCTGGTACAGCGAGCCGAGGTCCGTGCGTTTCGCGTCGATCGTGCCGAGGGTGACCGACGAAGCGGTGAGCGCGTCGAGGAGATCGGGTGCGATGTCGCCGTACATCCGGGTGACGGTGGCGAGGTCGCGCACGTTCCGGTCCAGTTGCGGCAGGTTCGGGTTGAACCGCCGCAGATAGTCCGACGCGGTCGCCAGCGTCTGGCCGAGTTCCGCGCCGCGGCCTTGCAGCGCGGTGGACACGGCGGTCAGCGTGGTCGCCAGTTTCTGCGGCTGCACGGCCTTGAGCACCGGCAGCAGGTTGTCGAAGACGCGTTCCAGCTCGATCGCGTTCGCCGACCGGTCCTGCGAGATCACGTCCCCGGAACGCAACGGCCGCTTCCGTCCGGTGTCCGGAATGGACAGTTGCACGTACCGCTCGCCGAAGAGCGTCTTGGGCACCAGCAGCGCGGACACGTTGACCGGCAGCCATTTCACCTGCTCCGGGTCCAGCGCCAGCGAGATCTCCGCGCCGGCGCGGGAGGCGTGCACGGCCCGGATTTCGCCGACCACCACCCCGCGCGCCTTCACCTGTCCGCCCGCGCGCAGCTGGTTGCCGACGCGATCGGCCTGCAGCGTCACCGGAACCGTCGTGGTGAAGTCCTTGTTGTAGATCTTCACCGTGAGCACCACGAACGCCGACAGCACCGCCAGGAACAGCACCCCGGCGGTGCGGACGCGGGTCTTGTGCCATCGCCGGTTCATCCGGCCACCTGCACGGTCGTCGTCGCGCCCCAGATGGCGAGGCTGAGGAAGAAGTCCAGGACGCTGATCGCGACGATCGCCGTCCGCACCGCCCGGCCCACGGCGACGCCGACCCCGGCCGGGCCGCCGCTCGCGCGGAAACCGTAGTAGCAGTGCGCGAGCACCACGACGACGCTGAAGATCAGCACCTTCCCGAACGACCACAGTACGTCGCCTGGCGGCAGGAACAGCAGGAAGTAATGGTCGTACGTGCCCGCCGATTGGCCGAAGCCCCACACCGTGACCTGCCGCGACGCGAGATACGACGACAGCAGACCCACCGCGTACAGCGGAATCACCGCGACGAACCCGGCGATCACCCGCGTGGTCACCAGATACGGGACGCTCGGGATGCCCATCACCTCGAGCGCGTCGATCTCCTCCGAGATCCGCATCGCGCCCAGCTGCGCGGTGAACCCGCAGCCGACCGTCGCCGACAACGCCAGCCCGGCCACCAGCGGCGCGATCTCGCGGGTGTTGAAGTAGGCCGAGATGAACCCGGCGAACGCCGACGTACCCACCTGGTTCAGCGCCGAATACCCTTGCAGCCCAACGACCGTCCCGGTCGCGACGGTCATCCCGACCATCACGCCGATGGTCCCGCCGATCACCGCCAGCGCGCCGCTGCCGAAACTCACCTCGGCCAGCAGCCGGACGATCTCGCGCAGGTACCGGCGCACCGCGCGCGGCACCCAGCCGAGCGCGCGCAGGAAGAACAGGATCTGGTCGCCGAGGGTGTCGAGGAAGCCCAGCCGGCGGTCGATGGCCTCGAGTACGCGGGTCGGAGTCGGGGTGGCCATCAGCTTCCCTTCGGCGGCACGAGCTGGAGGTACACCGTGGTGAGGATCAGGTTGAGCACGAACAGCAGCAGGAACGTGATCACGACGGACTGGTTCACCGCGTCGCCGACGCCCTTCGGCCCGCCGCGCGGGTTCAGCCCCCGGTAGGACGCGACGACCGCCGCGACGAACCCGAACAGCAGCGCCTTGATCTCGCTGATCCACAGGTCCGGCAGTTGCGCCAGCGCGGAGAAACTCGCCAGGTACGCGCCCGGCGTGCCGCCCTGCATGATGACGTTGAAGAAGTAGCCGCCGAGGACGCCGACCACGCTGACCATGCCGTTGAGGAACACCGCCACGCCCATCGCGGCCAGCACCCTCGGCACGATCAGCCGCTGGATCGGCGAGACCCCGAGCACCTCCATCGCGTCGATTTCCTCGCGGATGGTGCGCGAACCGAGATCGGCGCACATCGCGCTGCCGCCCGCGCCCGCGATGAGCAGCGCGGTCACGATCGGGCTGGCCTGCTGGATGATCGCGAGCACGCTCGCCGCGCCGGTGAACGACTGCGCGCCGATCTGCGTGGTCAGCGACCCGATGTGCAGCGCGATCACCGCGCCGAACGGGATCGACACCAGCGCGGTCGGCAGGATCGACACGCTCGCGATGAACCAGAACTGCTGCACGAGTTCGCGGAACTGGAACGGGCGGCGGAAGGTCAGCCGGACGACGTCGAGCCCCAGTGCGTAAAGCCGTCCGGTCTGACGCAGTGCCGCGGCGCCGGGAAACGCCATCGCCCGACCTCCCAGCGTTTTCCGGGCACGGCGGAATGCCCGCCGAACGTCCGTTCCGGGGCTGATCCGTTTGGCGGATCGGGCCGGAGGGAAAACGTCGGCGGGGTTACCGTGCGGTTTCGTTACTGGTCAGTACGCTAACGAGGGCCTTGGCCGCAGACAAGAACTTGCCCCGTCCTGCGGGGTCACGGCGGCGTAACCGCCGAATTCTTGTGCGGTTGTGACAACTGTCGGGAATGGGGTTGTCAGTGCGGGGAAATAAATACCGGTGCGGCGGTTTCCGGATAATTCAGCGAGAGAGCCAGCGGTGCAGCGAAGCGGTGAGCGCCTCGGGTGCGTCGAGCTGGATGAGGTGCCCGGCCGAACGGACCAATTCGAGTCCGGCACCCGGGATCAGCCCGGCGAGCCGGTGCGCGCGGTCCACCGGGATCCAGGTGTCCTCGGTGCCCCACACCACGAACGTGGGCACGCTGACGTCGCGGTAGCGCGGCTCGATCTCGTCGGTGTACCGCTGATCGGCTGCCGCGATCTGCCGGTAGAACGCCGCCTGCCCAGCCGGACCGAGCCACGGCCGGACGAGCATGTCGTGCGCCTCGGCGGACAGCGGGCGGTGTGCCGCGCCGGCGATGTACTCCCGCACCAGCGCTTCGTGCAGGTTCGGCGGCAGCTGCGCGAACACGGCCGCGTTTTCCGCCACCAGCCGGAAGAACTCCGAACCCCACGGTGCCAGCGCCACGACGTCCACCAGCGCCAGCGAACGGTAAGCCGCGCCGTGCAACAGATACGCGCGCAGGCTGACCGCGCCGCCGTAGTCGTGCGCCACCACGTCTGGCTCTTCGAGGCCCCAGTGGTTCAGCAGCGCGGCGAACGTCTCGCCCTGCGCGGCCAGCGAAACGTCCTGGCCTTCGGCCATTGTGGAGCTGCCGTAGCCCGGCATGTCCCACAGGTACACGGTGAAGTCCTGCGCGAACGTCGAGGCGATCGGCTCCCACAGCTTCGACGACCACGGCGTGCCGTGACAGAACACGAGCGGCGGCCCCGAACCCTGCCGGGACCACCGCACCTGCTGTCCCCGCCAGTCGAAGACCTCCATCAGCGCTTGAGGTCCGCGACGATCTCGTACGAACGCACGCGGTCCTCATGGCCGTGCACCATCGTGGTGATCATCAGCTCGTTCGCGTCGGTGTCGGCCAGCAGCTGGTCAAGTCCCTTCCGGACGCTCTCCGGACCGCCGACGATGCTCGACCCGAACCGCTCGGCCAGGAACGCCCGGTCCATTTCGGTGTACGGGTACTCGGCGGCGTCCTCCGGCGTCGGCAGCGCGATCGGACGGCCGCGACGCAGGCTGAGGAAGGTCAGCCCGCTCGGCCCGGCGAGGTACTCCGCGCGCTCGTCGGTCTCGGCGGCGATCACCTGCACGCCCAGCATCACGTACGGCTCGGAGAGCACTTCGGACGGACGGAAGTTCTCGCGGTACAGCCGCACCGCCGGCAGCGTGTTCTCGGCCGCGAAGTGGTGCGCGAAGGAGAACGGCAGCCCCAGCCGTCCGGCCAGCTGCGCGCTGAAGCCGGAGGAACCGAGCAGCCACACCGGCGGCTTGTTGCCCTCGGCGGTGACCGCGTTGACGCCGCGCGCCGCGTCCGGCTCGAAGTAGGAGATCAGCTCCATCAGGTGCTCGGGGAAGTTCTCCGCGGACAGCCCGCCCGGCCCGCGCAGCGCGAGGCGCGGTGCGCTGGTCGGTGCCCGGCGCGCGGCCGATCCCGAGGTCGATCCGTCCCGGATGGAACGCCTCCAGCGTGCCGAACTGCTCGGCCACCACGAGCGGCGCGTGGTTGGGCAGCATGATCCCGCCGGAGCCGACGCGGATGCTCTCGGTGGCGTCCGCGACGTGCCCGATCAGCACCGCCGTGGCCGAGCTGGCAATGCCCGGCATGTTGTGGTGCTCGGCGAGCCAGTACCGGTGATAGCCCAGCCGCTCGGCGTTGCGGGCGAGATCGAGAGTGTTGCGCAGCGCTTCGCCGACCCCCTTCCCCTCGGAAACGGGGGAGAGGTCGAGCACGGACAGCGGCACGTCAGGCAGGGAGGTCACGTACAGCCGTAACGCACGCGGTCGCGATTCCCTTCCCGCCTTACGCGCCCGGCAGCCAGTCCGGGTCCGAGGCGAGCACGATCAGCTGCTGCGTCGCGCGGGTGAGCGCGACGTA
This sequence comes from Amycolatopsis sp. WGS_07, assembly GCF_045278895.1. Classification (NCBI taxonomy): domain Bacteria; kingdom Bacillati; phylum Actinomycetota; class Actinomycetes; order Pseudonocardiales; family Pseudonocardiaceae; genus Amycolatopsis; species Amycolatopsis sp. WGS_07. The sequence goes on from NZ_CP136053.1 coordinate 4,810,723, forward strand.
CAGCACGCGCCGCCCGGTCGAGGACTCGGTGACCAGGTCCATCGGCTCGACCAGCACGACCGCGTCGTACTCGAGGCCCTTCGAATCGAGGCTGCCGACGACCTTGAGCCGCTCGTCGGTCTGCCCGGCGAGCCAGCCTTCGACCTCCTCGACGCGGTCCATGGCGGTGATCACACCGACGGTGCCTTCGACCGCGCCGAGCAGTTCCTTCGCCGCGCTCTGCGTCGCCGTCGCCAACGCGGCCTGGTCGACCGGCCGGACCTCCGGCTCGATTCCGGTGGTGCGCACGGCCTTGGGCAGCTCGTCCGCCTGCGCGTGGCCGGCCACGACCTTCGCCGCGAGGTCGAAGATCTCCGCGGAGTTCCGGTAGTTCGTGCGCAGCGTGAAGCGCCGTCGCGTGGTCTTCACGCCGAACGCCTGATCGCGCGCCTGCGCGGCCTCGTCCGGATCCGGCCACGAACTCTGCACCGGGTCGCCGACGACGGTCCAGCTCGCGTACTTGCCGCGCCGCCCGATCATCCGCCACTGCATCGGCGAAAGGTCCTGCGATTCGTCGACGACCACGTGCGAGTACTCGTCGTAGTGCTCCGGACGGTGCGGCGCGCCTCCAGAACTGCCGCGCTCCGGCGCCGCCTCGACCACAGTCTGGCGACGGCGGCGCTTCGGCTCCGGCCCGACCAGCACGCGCAGCTCGTCCAGCAACGCGACGTCGGCCACCGACCAGCCGCGCGAACGGTCCGCGAAATCGGCCGACAGCAGGCTGATCTCGTTCCGGTTCAGAATGCCCTTCGACGCCGCGGCCATCCGCTTCTCGGTGCCGAGCCACTTGAGCACCTGCGCCGGGTACAGCACCGGCCACCACACCACGAGGAAGCGGTGGAAGTCGATGCGCTCGCCGAGATCGGTGATCAGCTCCGCGCGGTCGATCTCCTTGCCGTCCTCCTTCGCGTACTCCTCGGCCTTGTCCGCGAGCGCGCCCAGCAACAGCTCTGCCACGCGTACACGCGAGCGGTTCGGCGGCGCGCCCTGCGTGTGCGCCTTGCGTCGCACCTTCTCCAGCTCGCGCGCGGTGAGCTTCAGGACTTCGCCGCGGTAGACGATCTTCAGCTCTGTCGGCGCTTCGGGCGGGGTGTCGCGCAACGCGCGCAGAAGCACCTTTCGCATCCGCAGTGAACCCTTGATCGCGGCGAGCGCGGCTGTGTCCTGTCGTGTCGCTTCGAGACCGTCGAGCACTTCGCCGAGCGCGCGCAGCTCTACGTTCGTTTCGCCCATCGACGGCAGCACGCGCGAGATGTACGTGGTGAAGACGCCGGACGGCCCGATCACGAGCACGCCCGCGCCGCCGAGCTGACGGCGGTGCCGGTACAGCAGGTACGCGGCACGGTGCAGCGCGACGGCCGTCTTGCCGGTGCCGGGACCGCCAGTGATCTCGGTGACCCCGCGCCACGGCGCCCGGATGACCTCGTCCTGTTCCTTCTGGATCGTGGCCACGATGTCGCGCATCTTCTCGCCGCGCGAGCGGCCGAGCGCGGCCATCAGCGCGCCCTCGCCGACGATCTGCATGTCCTCGGGCACGGCGTCGGCGATCAGCACGTCGTCGTCCACGTCCAGCACCGTCTGCCCGGAACAGCGGATCACCCGGCGGCGCACGACGTCCATCGGCTCTTCCGCGGTGGCCTGGTAGAACGCGGCGGCGGCGGGCGCGCGCCAGTCGGTGACCAGGTTGTCGAACTCGGTGTCGCGGATGCCGAGGCGGCCGACGTAGATGTGCTCGCGGTCGAGGTGGTCGAGCCTGCCGAAGACCAGGCCCTCGTACTCGGCGTCGAGCGTCTGCAGGGTCTGGTTGGCGTGGTAGACCATCATGTCGCGTTCGAACAGCATCGACGCCTGCTCGAAGATCGCTTCGCGCTGGGCGCCTTGGCCAAGCTCGTAGCCCTTGGCCCGCATCGCCTCGGCCTGGGTCCGCAGCTCGGCGAGCCGCGTGTAGACCCGGTCGACGTGTGCCTGCTCGACGGCGATCTCAGCCCGTCTCACCCGGGGTTCCGACACGCAACGCTCCCTTGAACTCCATCAACGCGCCTCTGGAGGGCGAAGGACGACTCTACGCGCCCGCGCGCGCGGGTTCGGCAAGTCCTGCCCAACGCCACATCGCGACCTTGGGCGAAGATGGCCGGGTGACGAGGATCGTGGCGGGGAAGGCGGGCGGACGGCGGCTGAAGGTGCCGCCCAAAGGCACCCGCCCGACGTCGGAGCGGGTGCGCGAAGCGCTGTTCAACGCCCTCGAAGTGGCTGGTGAGCTGGACGGGGCCCGCGTGCTCGACCTCTACGCCGGCTCCGGCGCGCTCGGCCTCGAAGCGCTTTCGCGCGGCGCTGCGGACGCGTGGTTCGTGGAGGCTGACCGTCGCGCCGCTGAGGTGCTTCGCGGCAACGTCGCCGATTTACGGCTAGGCGGCACAGTCCGAGCCGGACAGGTCGAGACAGTGGTTGCCGTGCCCGCGTCGGTGCAGTTCGACGTGGTGCTCGCAGACCCGCCGTACGCGGTCGACGCTGCTTCGCTGGGCACTGTGCTCGCTTCGTTGCACAGCGGTGGCTGGCTCGCCGACGGCGCGTTGGCAGTGGTTGAACGTGCTGCGCGTGACGGTGCGCCAGACTGGCCGTCGACGTTTAAGCCGCTTCGCGACAAGCGCTACGGCGACACGGCGTTGTACTGGGCGGAGTACGACGGCTCATCTGAGGTGTGACGCAATCGTCACGAGAGCGCGCGCGACGGCGCGGCTTGATAGCGTCCGCGCCATGCGGCGTGCGGTCTGTCCCGGTTCTTACGATCCGGCCACCAACGGACATCTCGACATCATCGAGCGGGCTTCGGTGCTCTTCGACGAGGTCGTCGTCGCGGTGGGGGTGAACAAGAGCAAGAAGGGCCTCTTCAGCGTCGAGGAACGCATGGAGATCCTGCGCGAGATCACCGCGAAGCTGCCGAACGTGCGCGTCGATTCGTGGCAGGGCCTGCTCGTGGACTACTGCCGCGACAACGACATCGCCGCGGTCGCGAAGGGACTGCGCTCGGTCAGCGACTTCGACTACGAGCTGCAGATGGCCCAGATGAACCGCGAGCTGACCGGGCTGGAAACGCTGCTGATGGCGAACAACCCGGCGTACGGCTTCGTGTCCAGCTCGCTGGTCAAGGAGATCGCGGCGCTCGGCGGCGACATCGAGAACCTCGTGCCGCCGGTGGTCCACGAACGCCTCCTCGCGGCCTACGCGAAGCGGGACTGAGTACCGTGACCGGCCGAAAGGCCAGTCCAGCGGCCGATTTAGCCTGAACGGATTACAGCCTTCGTCGGGACTTCGGCCGCGGCCTGAAGCTGTTCACCTCGCGTCATTCTGCAGACCACCCCACCGGGTTACGGTCCGAAAATGACCAACAACCGCAGCCGCATAGTCGGTGTCCTTTTCGCACTGCTGGTCGGTTTCCTGGGGTTCGGCACGGCCGCGGAGGCCGTCCCGCTGTCCCCGGCGGCGCCGGCGTCCGTGCAGCCGAAGCAGAACTCCTGTGGCGATCTGTCCGGCTTCACGCACGTCAAGCTGTCGGCGCTGCCCCCGGAGGCGACTGACACCTACAAGCTGATCCAGACGAACGGGCCGTTCCCGTACCCGAAGAACGACGGCGTGGTGTTCACCAACCGCGAGGGGATCCTGCCCTCCTGCGCCTCGAGCTACTACCACGAGTACACCGTGCCGACGCCCGGTTCGAGCAACCGCGGCACCCGCCGGATCGTGACCGGACAGGGCGGCGAGTACTTCTACACCGGCGACCACTACCAGTCGTTCAAGGTCATCGACATCGACGGCGGCAGCACGCCGACGAAGTGCGGCGACCTGTCGAAGCTGAGCCCGGTCGGCTACTCGAAGCTGTCCGCCGACGCCAAGCAGGTCGTCGACGGCGTCCGCGAGGGCACCCTCAACGACGGCACCACCTACGAGAACCGCGAGGGCGTCCTGCCGGTGTGCGACTCCGGCTACTACACGCTGTACGACGTCGGCTCCGAGGACCGCGTGATCTCGGGCAAGGGCGGCGAACTCGTCTACACGCCGGACCACTACGCGACTTTCCAGAAGATCGATCTCAACGGCTGAGCCGCTTGTACGGGGCGGTCCCACCTCCGGGTGAGGCCGCCCCTCCCGGCCCGTGCCAGGACACGCCCGGTCGGGTGCTCGTTCACCGGTTCAGGCTGCGAAGCGGGCAGACTGGAAGCCAGTGATCGGGGAAACTGCTTGAGGGAGTGGCCGTGTACCGGGTTTTCGAGGCACTCGACGAGCTCGTCACGATCGTCGAAGAGGCCCGTGGGGTTCCCATGACGTCCAGCTGCGTGGTGCCCCGCGGCGACGTCCTCGAGCTGCTCGACGACGTCCGCGACGCGCTTCCCGGCGAGGTGGACGACGCGCAGGACGTTCTCGACAAACGCGACGACCTGCTGCTGGCCGCGCGCAAAGAGGCGGGGGAGACCGTCGCGAGCGCGAACGAGGAGGCCGAGCGGACGGTGTCGGACGCCACGTCCGAGGCCGAGCGGATCCTCGCGGACGCGCGCGCCCGCGCCGAGCAGATGCTGGGCGACGCGCACAACGAGGCCGAGCGCATGGTCGCGGGCGGGCAGGCCGAGTACCAGAACCTCACCGAACGCTCCCGCGCCGAGTCCGAGCGGATGATCCAGGCCGGCCGCGACGCCTACGACCGCGCGATCGAGGACGCCCGCGCCGAACAGGCCCGCCTCGTGTCGCAGACCGAGGTCGTGCAGGCCGCGCACGCGGAATCCGCGCGCATCGTCGACGAGGCGCACGCCGAGGCCGACCGCCAGCGCGCCGACTGCGACGCGTACGTCGACGGCAAGCTGGCCGAGTTCTCCGAGCTGCTGGCCACCACGCTGCGCACCGTCGACTCGGGCCGCAACCACCTGCGCTCGCCCGCGACCGGCCACGGCGGCGGCCGCTCGACGCTGTACGACTACCAGGTCTGAGACCCGCTCGGGCTCTCCGGCGACCGCCCGCCCAGACGGCGTCCTCGTGCGTGCCTGAGCCGGTTAGAACCGGCACTCACGAGACCCGCAGCGGAGCTAGGGCGCACGTCCCAGCGGCGGGAGTCTCGTGCGTGTTTACGCCGGTTAGAACCGGCTTCAGCGCGCACAACGCCCGGCCACCTCGAACGATGCGCGCGGGCCTGCGTACGCTGGTAGGCGATGTCCGAAAACCCTGCCCAGAACCCCCGCCCGGCGCAGCTCGACGACCGCAGCCCGTGGGTGGTCGACACCCGTGAGCTGGGCCGCCGCGCGGGACTCAGCCGGGAGGTGCGCCGCAGCGCGCCCGTGCCGACCTCGCTCGGCGTCCCCGGCGTGCTCGAGATCCGCGAAGGCGAGCCGGTCGAACTCGACCTGATGCTCGAGTCCGTGGTCGAGGGCGTCCTCGTCACCGGCACCGCCGCGGCCGTCGCCGCCGGCGAGTGCTCGCGCTGCCTCGACCCGGTCACCGAGCAGGTCGAGGTGGACCTGACCGAGCTGTTCGCCTACCCGGGCTCGGCCACCGAGGAGACCACCGACGAGGACGAGATCCCGCGCCTCGTCGACGACCGGATCGACCTCGAGCCGACCGTCCGCGACGCCGTGGTGCTGGCGCTCCCGCTGGCCCCGCTGTGCCGCGAGGACTGCCCGGGACTGTGCGTCGAATGCGGCGTCAAGTGGGCCGATCTCGAGCCCGGACACGGGCATGAGAAGATAGACCCTCGGTGGGCCGCGCTGGTCGAGCGATTCGACGAGAACGCGGGCGAAAAGCCTGCGCACGGCTCCGGAGAGCAAGCCTGACGAGCGTCCAGCTCGATCCGGGAGAAAGCAAGTTCGCTCGCAACCGCGAGCAGACCGTTTGAAGGAGATCTACTCGTGGCCGTCCCGAAGCGGAAGATGTCGCGATCCAACACGCGCTCCCGCCGCAGCCAGTGGAAGGCGGCTCCGGTTCAGCTGGTGCCCTGCTCCAACCGCGCCTGCCGCCAGCCGAAAATCCAGCACGTCGCCTGCCCGGCATGCGGCCAGCACAACGGCCGCCAGGTCGTCGAGCCCGCCTGAGCCGGCAGCCGACCATGGGGGTAAGCCCGTCGGAGGACCCGCGGCCGATCCCGCATCGTTGCTCGAGGCGCTCGGGGTCGTTCTCGACCCCGAGCTGCTCCGTCTTTCGCTCACGCACCGCTCGTACGCGTACGAGCACGGCGGCCTCCCGCCGAACGAGCGACTGGAGTTCCTCGGAGACGCGGTGCTCGGCCTCGTCGTCACCGACCACCTCTACACCACCCACCCCGACCTGCCCGAGGGCCAGCTCGCGAAGCTGCGCGCCAGCGTCGTCAACATGCACGCGCTGGCCGGCGTGGCGCGCGGGCTCGGCGAGGGCGGTCTCGGGGCGCATCTGCTGCTGGGCAAGGGCGAAGAACTCACCGGCGGCCGGGACAAGGCGAGCATCCTCGCCGACGGTCTCGAAGCCGTCATCGGCGCCACGTACCTCGCGCACGGCATCGAGGTCGCGCGCAAGCTCGTGCACCACCTCTTCGACGGGTTGCTGGCCGAGGCTCCGCTGCGCGGGGCAGGCCTCGACTGGAAGACCAGCCTGCAGGAGCTGACCGCCTCCGGGGGACTCGGCGTGCCCGAGTACCGCGTCGAGGACAGCGGTCCCGACCACCGCAAGGAATTCACCGCCACCGTGCTGGTGGCGGGCCGTGCGCTGGGCGAAGGCAGCGGAACTACGAAGAAGGAAGCCGAGCAGAAGGCAGCGGAGACCGCATGGCGGGCGCTGTCGGAGGAACTCGGCACGGGCGACGACGCGAGCTGAGCGCGTTTTCTCTCTCTTCCCGGGGCTGATCGGCGGCGACGCCGGTCAGCCCCGTTTTCGTGCCTGCCCCGTTTTTTGTCAGGGGTGCCGGGCAGAATGAGCGCATGCCCGAACTACCCGAGGTCGAGGTCGTCCGCGCCGGCCTCGAAGCGCACGTCGCCGGCCGTACCGTCCGGGCCGTCGAGGTGCTGCACGACCGCGCCGTCCGGCGGCACGCGCAGGGAGCCGCCGACTTCACCGGACGCCTGGCCGGCGTCACGATCGAGGCCGCCCGGCGGCGCGGCAAATACCTGTGGCTGGAACTGTCCGACGGCGAGGCGGTGCTGGCGCATCTCGGCATGAGCGGCCAGATGCTGGTGCAGGCCGAGGACGCGCCGGACGAGAAACACCTGCGCGTCCGCGTCCGGTTCGACGACGACGGACCGGAACTGCGCTTCGTCGACCAGCGCACCTTCGGCGGCCTGTCCTTGGACGACCTGGTCGAGGCCGACGGCGACACGCTGCCCGGAACCATCGCGCACATCGCCCGCGACCCGATGGATCCGAAGTTCGACCCGGAGGCCGCGGTGCGCGCGCTGCGTTCGCGGCGCACCGAGGTGAAACGCGCGCTGCTCGACCAGACGCTCGTGTCCGGCGTCGGCAACATCTATGCCGACGAGGCGTTGTGGCGCTCCAAACTGCACTGGTCGCGACCGACGGAGAAACTCACTGCCGCACAAGGACGAACGCTGCTGTCCGCGGCCACCGACGTGATGTCGGCGGCATTGCTGGCGGGCGGCACGTCGTTCGACGCGCTGTACGTGAACGTCAACGGCCAGTCCGGCTACTTCGAACGCTCGCTCGACGCGTACGGCCAGGAAGGCATGCCGTGCCGCCGCTGCGGTTCGCCGATCCGCCGGGAGCCGTTCATGAACCGGTCGTCGTTTTCGTGCCCGAGGTGTCAGCGGCGGGCGCGGGCGGCTTAGCTGGGTGGAGGTGGAGGGAGGCTGGGGCAGGTGATCGCGTGGTGGTGACTGTCGTTCGCTGATCCGGCTGGGCGTAGGGGCTCAAGCGGGTGGATGCCGGGCCTGCCGCGGTTCGGTGGCAGCCCGGTGGCAGACGTTCGTGAGCCGGTCGTTGTTGTCGTGCTCGTGACGTCATCGGCGGGTGGCTGCTGGGCTTGCCACGGTTCGGTGGTGACTGTGGCGGCGGCCTGGCGGGAGGTGTTCGTGAGCCGGTCGTTGTTGTGACGGCACCGGCGGGTGGCTGCCGAGCCTGCCACAGTTCGGTGGTGACTGCGGTGGCGGCCCGGCGAGAGCCGTCACGAGCCGGTCGTCGTTTTCGTGCCCACGATCCCATCCGCGGACGCGGGCCGCTTGACCGCGCGAAGGCGGGTGAACGCCAAGCCAGCTGCGGTGATCGCGAGCGAGAGCCAGGCGAACCAGTCGCCGAAACGGGTGTGGAACGTCGCGCTGGGGCCGGCCGGGACGTCTGCGGTGACTGCCGTGAACGGGGCCGGGCCGCCGGTGCGGGCTTCGCCTAGGACGCGGCCGTAGCCGTCGGACAGCATCAGGCTGCCGTTCGCGTCGGAGAGGGCGATCGACTGTCCGCTTTCGACACCCCGGAGCAGCGCGTTGCGCGTGTGCTGCCAGCCGCCCTCGTCGTTGCTGCCCGGCGGGACCGCGAGTTCCGCCGGGATGGCGAGGACGCGCGAACCGGCGGCGGCGTAGTCGCGGCTGGGGGAAGCGAACGTCGTGTCCCCGCAGATCACCACTCCGGTCGGGACCTTCGCGCCGGGGACGAACACCAGGTCGTGGCCCGGCGGGCTCACCAGGTCGTGGTGTTTCAGGTACCGCGCGGGCGGGGCGCCGTCGGCGGGGAAGGCCAGTGCGTAGGCGTAGTTGTGCTTGCCCGGCCGGTCGTAGTACTCGAAACCGATCACGATCGCCGTGCCGCGGGCCTTGGCCGCGCTGCGCATTGGCTCGATCAGCGCGGCTGGCCATTCCTCCTCGGCGCTGAAAGCGGCTTCGGGCAAGACGACGAGCTGCACGCCGTCCGGCATGGCCTCGATCTCCCGGATGTAGTCGTGCACCAGGGCACGTCCTTCCTCCGTGCCGAGTTCGGGACCCCAGTGATAGCCAGCGTTTTGCGTGATCGCGGCCATTCGCACCGGCGGGCCGTCCACACTGCCGGACAGCCGCAGCGCGCCGCCGCCGAGGCTCAGCGCCACGATGATTCCGGCCACGACACCGGTGCGCAGCCGCGCGGCACCAGGCGCGCACATCGCGGCGACCGCGCAAGCGGGCAGCAGCACCAGGAATTCGACGCCCCACATACCGGCCCACGACGCGGTTTGCAGCACGAGCGGCGCGTCGCCCTGGTCGTTGGCGAGGGAACCCATCATCCCCATCGGGTTCAGCACGGTGATCAGGTACACGAGACTGGTCCACGCCGCCGGTGCGGCCAGGCTGGCCAGCAGCGTCCGGCGGCGGCGCACCAGCGCCCAGAACAGCCACACCGTGAACGTGAACACCAGCGACATCCCGACATCGATGACGGTGCCGAACGGCCACAGCGGTTCGTCGCCGGAATGTGCTTGGTAGGCCCACATATTCGCGGTGCCGAGCAGGAAAGCGCCGAACGCGGTGCCCGCCGTGGTCCAGCCGCCGGCGCGAGTTGCCAGCAGCAGCACCGGAAACGGCGCGAGCCAGGTCAGCGCGGCGACCGGGGCGAGCCCGGTGCCGAAGTAGAAGAGGACCGCCGAAGACAGCAGCGCGGCCGGTATCCGCCAGCGGGCATTACGCTTTGAGTCCATAGAAAACCCTCCGGGAAGTCCGCCGGCACAGCGCGCGGAACTCGGGTTCCGCGGTCCCCATCCGTCCGGCGAGGTAGTGCAGCACCATGCCCTGCATCTGGGTGCTGACGGTCAACGCGGCTTCCAGCGGATCGTCGGCACGCAGCACCCCGTCGCGCATGCCGTCTTCGATCAGCCGGACCAGTGCGGTGAACGGCGGCGAGCCGGGCTCGCGGAAACCGTCCGGGTAAAGCCGGGCGCGCGCCCAGCTGTCGGTCATCAGGAAGCGGTACAGATGCGGCTGGCCGAGCGCGAAATCCAGGAATCCGTCGAGCAGCGCGTCGTACCGGTCGGTCCAGTCGCCCTCGGACATCGGGTCTTTCCACGCCGCGCCCAGTTCGCGTCCGGTGGCGTCGGCGACCGCGCGCAGCAGGACCTCGCGGTTTTCGTAATGCCGGTAGATCGCCATCGCGGTGACCCCGGCGGCTTCGGCGACCCGGCGCATGGTCACCGCGGCGGCTCCCTCGGCGGCGATGATCTCGCGCGCCGCCGCCACGAGCCGTTCAGCAGTCGGAAGCTCAGCCATGTCTACACTGTAGACCTCGATGTCTACGTTGTATACCCCGCCGTTGGTCTCTCGCTGACCTGGCCGAACGGGCAGCGATACCGCCGTTCGGCCGCTCGTCGCGCACACTACTGCGCTATGCGTGGTACCTTCTCTCGCGCAGGACCGGAGAGGAACGCTGTGGAAATCAGTCAGCTGCTCAAGGGAGTGCTGGACCTGGCGGTGCTCGCGGTGCTGCGCGACGACGACGGGTACGGCTACGACGTGCTGCGAAGACTTCGTGTCGCCGGTCTCGAGGAGGTCGGGGACGCATCGGTGTACGGCACGCTGCGGCGGCTGTACAAGGCGGGATTGCTGACGTCGTATGTGGTGCCGAGCGAGGAAGGCCCGCACCGCAAGTACTACAGCCTGAACGACCGGGGCAGGCAGCGGCTCGCCGAATCGGCGCGCACGTGGCGCAGCTTCGCGTCCACTATGGACAGTTTGGTGAAAGAGCGGTCCTGACCGCGCGGGCAGGCGAAACCGCGGCGCGTCCGCGGCAAAAATCGGGGAGAGGCAGCATGAGCACGGACAAGCCGACGGCCGCGCGGGTGTACCTGTCGAGGGTGCGCACCGCGCTCGCGGACCTGCCCGCGAACGAGATCGAGGAACTGCTCGAGGACGTCCGGCCGCAGCTGGCCGAGATGGAGGCGGAGTCCGGCGCGGCGGCGCGGGTCGAGGATCTGGTCGCGCGGCTGGGCACGCCGGAGAGCTACGCGGCCGAACTGCGGGCGTCCGGCGGCTATCCGCCCGCTCCGGAAGGGGGCCCGGCCGCGGCGACCGAGGTGCTCGCGACCGCGAAGCCGGGCCGGATCGGACCGCGGCTCGCCTTGTGGGGCTTGGTGTTCTGCGCGGCCGGGACGGCGCTGGTCGCGTTCACCGCCGCGGTGCGGTTCGACGCCGAGACGCTGATCGGGATGCTCGTGCTGGCCCCGGTGTTCGCGGTGAGCCTGGCGTTCCTGCTGCTGCGCGGGCCCGGCGCGATACGGGAGCTGCCGGAGGTCGTCCGCGCGCGGGCGATGGTGAAGTCGATGCGGGAGGACCGGTCGGCCGACCGCGCGTTCGCCTACCTGAACTCGCTGAAGCCGGCGTGGTGGGTGGTGTGCGCGTTCGCGCTGCTGGCGTTCGGGCTGCTGATGATGATCCGCGACCTGCACGCGGTCCTGCTGCTGCCGGTGCTGCTGGTCGCCGCGGGCCTGGTGATGTGGGCGGGCCCGCGGAGCAAGGCCGACCGGCGGATGCTGTGGATCGCGGTCCCGGTGTCGGCGTTCGTGGTGGGCAGCGCGTTCGGCGGCCTCGGCGCGGCGGTCAAGCTCGTCCGGGACCGGTCGTACACGTCGCATTCCACTCCGTCGTACGCCTCGTCGATGTACCAGGACTCCCACGGCAACGAGTCCCTGCGCTACGGCCAGCGCGAACTGACCAACCTGTACGTCTTCGACGCGAACGGCAAACCGCTCGAGAACGTCTACCTGTACGACGACCGCGGCCGCCCGCTCACGATCACCCGCTACGGCTGCGAGAAGGACACCGGCACGAGCGAGATGACCGGCGAGGACAACCAGTTCCCGCGTCCGAAGGTCACCCTGGGGACGCAGGACGACCGCGGGAACGTCAACGGCTACAACGGTTATCGCAGCTACTGCCGGGAGGACGCGGGGGTGCCGTTCGCCGCGGTGATCCCGAAGCCCCCGGCGACCTCGGTCCCGCCGACGCCGGCCAGCCCGGCGAAACCCCCTCAGCCGACTCGGTAGGGGCTGGGCGGTCGTGAGTGGCGACCACCCTCCCCGCGAGGCCCCGGAACGCGAAACCGGGCGCCAAGGCCGCGAACGGCCCTGGCGCCCGGGAGGCGGGAACAGCTCAGTGGTTGAACGCCGAACGCGCGGCCAGGTCCGCGAGCAGCTGGCGGCCCTTCTCGGCGTTGCGCGGCTGGGACAGCACGTCGTAGCGCTGCGCGACCAGCTGGCTCTGCGAGATGAACCCGCGCTTGTTGCGGTTCGCCGCGTAGCCCAGCGCGCCGAAGGCCACGTTGAACACGACGCCCGCGGCGAGGCCGAGCACGATGGACAGCAGTCCGGCGGCCGGGTTGAGCATGCTCAGCACCAGGCCGAGGAACAGGCCGAACACCGCGCCGGACATGGCCGCGCTGCTCAGCATCCGGCTCCAGCTCATCTTGCCCGCGATGCGCTCCACCAGCATCGGCTGGACCCCGACGATCGTGACGTCGGTGACCGGGAAGTCAGCGTGCGCGAGGTGGTCGACGGCCTGCTGGGCCTGTTCGTAGGACTCGTACGACCCGATCGGCCACCCGGTGGGCAGCGTCGGGAGCTGCGGCCGCGCCTGCTGCTGGCTGAACGTGGTCTGCGTGAATGCTTCAGTCATCCCTCTCACCTCTCTTGCCCGGTCCAACGCACGAGGCGGCGGATTTGGTCCCGGACGCACCCGATTCACAGTATCTTCTCAGCCGGGCAACCCGGACATAGCAGGCGCCGCGCGGGTGAGCGGGGCCGGAGCCTCCGCTAAAGGTATAGGAAAATACCTTTCGGTGGATTGACCCGCTCGCGGCGGCCCGGTAGGAAGAAGCCGCAAAGGACCTGATCCGAACCTTTGGGGCGATGCGATGGCGGCCAGGCGAGGAATGCTCACGCTCGAAGATCTCCGCGAACGGGTGACGGCCGGCACGATCGACACGGTGCTCGTCGCGCTCACCGACATGCAGGGGCGGCTCCAGGGCAAGCGCTGTTCGGCGGAGTACTTCCTCGAAGAGGTGGTCGGCCACGCCACCGAGGCGTGCAACTACCTGCTCGCGGTGGACGTCGACATGAACACCGTCGACGGCTACGACATCTCGTCCTGGCAAAGCGGCTACGGCGACTTCGTGCTCCGGCCGGACTTCGCGACGCTGCGGGAGATTCCGTGGCAGGATGGCACCGCGCTGGTGCTCGCGGACGTCGAGCGCGTGCAGGGCGGCCCGGTTTCCGTCTCGCCGCGCCAGGTGCTGCGCCGTCAGCTCGACCGGCTCGCCGAGCACGACCTGAAGGCCTACGTCGGCACCGAGCTTGAGTTCATCGTGTTCGACGACTCCTACGAGACCGCGTGGGACAAGCGGTATCAGGACCTCAAGCCGTCCAATCAGTACAACGTCGACTACTCGATGCTCGGCACCGCGCGGATCGAGCCGTTGCTGCGCCGGATCCGCAACGGGATGGCGGGCGCGGGCCTGTATCCGGAGTCGGCGAAGGGCGAGTGCAACCCAGGTCAGCACGAGATCGCCTTCCGCTACGCCGAAGCGCTCGCGACGTGCGACAACCACGGCATCTACAAGAACGGTGCGAAGGAGATCGCCGCGCAGGAGGGCAAGAGCCTCACCTTTATGGCGAAGTACAACGAGCGCGAAGGCAACTCCTGTCACATCCACCTGAGCCTTCGCAGCAAGTCCGGCGAAGCGGTGCTTCCTGGCGACGGCGACCACGGCTTCTCGAAGCTGATGCAGCACTTCCTCGCCGGACAGCTGGAAGCGTTGCGCGAGATGACGTACTTCTTCGCTCCGAACATCAACTCCTACAAGCGTTACGTCCCAGGCAGCTTCGCGCCGACAGCGATCGCGTGGGGCACAGACAACCGTACGTGCGCGTTGCGCGTTGTCGGGCACGGTGACGGGTTGCGCGTCGAGAACCGCGTACCCGGCGGAGACGTCAACCCGTACCTCGCTGTCGCCGCGATGGTCGCCGCGGGGCTGCACGGCATCGAGAACGAACTGCCGTTGGAGCCTGAGTTCGTAGGCAACGCGTACGAGTCCGACAAGCCCACTGTGCCCGTCACGCTCGCCGAGGCCGCTGAAGTCCTCGAAGGCAGCCGTATCGCGCGAGATGCCTTCGGCGACGAAGTAGTTGACCATTACCTCAACGCGGCGCGGATCGAGCGCGAAGCGTACGAGCGAGCTGTGACCGATTGGGAGCGCATCCGTGGTTTCGAACGACTCTGACCCACCCGTCATCGGCCTCAGCACCTACTCGGAGCAGGCGAAGTTCCTGGCCTGGGACACCGAAGCGACGCTGCTGCACCGGGTTTACGCGGACTGTGTGGTCAAAGCGGGCGGGATTCCGATGCTGCTGCCGCCGGTCACGGACCAGTACGCCAGGCTGATCGAGCGCATCGACGGCCTCGTGCTCACCGGCGGCGCGGACGTCGAACCTGCTCGGTACGGCCAGGAACCGCACGAGAAGACGTATATCCGCCCGGAGCGCGACGCGTTCGAGTTCGGCCTGTTCGAGGCGGCGCGCGCGGCCGGGAAGCCGGTGCTCGGAGTGTGCCGGGGGCTGCAGGTGATGAGCGTCGCGCTCGGCGGCACGCTCGCGCAGCATCTGCCGGAAACCCTTGGCGACGCAACGCATCAGCCGGCTCCGGCGACGTTCGGCACCAGCACCGTGAGCCTGATCGAAGGCACGCGGGCGGCGTCGATTCTCGGGCGGGAAACGAAGGTTCAGTGTTACCACCATCAGGCGATTGACCGGCTCGGTTCCGGGCTGATCGCGTCCGGGCACGCGGCGGACGGCACGGTCGAGGCCGCCGAGGTGCCGGGGGAGTTCGTGCTCGGCGTGCAGTGGCATCCGGAGCAGGACAGCGACGACGTCCGGCTGTTCGCCGCGCTGGTGAACGCCGCGCAGGAGGGGAAATGACGACGTTCGAGGTGCGCAACCCGGCGACCGCGGAAGTGGTGCGCCAGGTCGAGTTGACCGCCGAGGCGGAGACCGACGCCGCGATCGCCCGCGCGCACGCCGCGTTCCCCGCCTGGCGGGCGGTCGCCCCGGGCGATCGGGCGCGGCTGCTGCGCCGGTTCGCGGACGCGGTCGACGCCGACCTCGAACACCTGGCCCGGCTGGAAGTCGAGAACTCCGGGCACACCATCGGCAACGCCCGCTGGGAAGCGGGCAACGTGCGCGACCTGCTCGAATACTCCGCCGGCGCGCCGGAACGCCTGCTGGGCAAGCAGATCCCGGTCGACGGCGGCGTCAACGTGACCTTCCACGAGCCGCTGGGCGTGGTCGGCGTGATCGTGCCGTGGAACTTCCCGATGCCGATCGCGGGCTGGGGTTTCGCGCCCGCGCTCGCGGCGGGCAACACCGTCGTGCTCAAACCGGCCGAGCTGACCCCGCTCACCGCGCTGCGGCTGGCCGAACTCGCCCGCGAGGCGGGGATCCCCGAGGACGTCTTCCAGGTGCTTCCGGGCAAGGGATCGGTTGTCGGACAACGGTTTGTGACGCATCCGGCGGTGCGCAAGGTCGTGTTCACCGGGTCCACCGAGGTCGGCAAGCAGGTGATGGCCGGCTGCGCGGCGCAGGTGAAACGGGTGACGCTGGAGCTGGGCGGCAAGAACGCCAACATCGTGTTCGCCGACGCCGACCTGGAGAAGGCGGCGGCGACCGCGCCGTACGGGGTGTTCGACAACGCCGGGCAGGACTGCTGCGCGCGGTCGCTGATCCTGGTGCAGGACAACGTTTACGACCGGTTCCTCGAACTGCTCGAACCCGCTGTCCAGGGCGTGGTCGTCGGCGATCCCGGCGACGAGGCGACCGAGATGGGCCCGCTGATTTCCGCGGACCACCACGCGAAAGTCTCCTCCTACGTCACCGAGAAAACGCCAGTCGCCTTCCGCGGCAGCGCGCCGTCCGGGCCGGGCTACTGGTTCGCGCCGACCGTCGTGCTCCCGCCGGGACTGGACGACCCGCTGGCCCGCGACGAGATCTTCGGCCCGGTCGTCGCGGTGGTCCGCTTCCGCGACGAGGCCGAGGCGGTGCGGATGGCCAACGACACCGACTACGGCCTGTCCGGCTCGATCTGGACCCGCGACGTCGGCCGCGCCTTCCGTGTCGCGCGCGGCGTCGAATCCGGGAACCTGTCGGTGAATTCGCACTCCTCGGTCCGCTACTGGACGCCCTTCGGCGGCTTCAAGCAGTCCGGCCTCGGCCGCGAGCTTGGCCCGGACGCCGCGGCCGCCTTCACCGAAACCAAGAACGTTTTCCTGAGCACGGAGGAATGAACCAGATGGTGCAGCGTTTTGACGGCCGCGTCGCGGTGATCACCGGCGGCGCGAGCGGCATCGGCCTCGCCACGGCCAAGCGCCTGGCGAGCGAGGGTGCGAAGGTGGTGATCGGCGACGTCGCGCCGGAGGAGGGCAAGGCGGCCGCCGACGCGGTGGGCGGGGCCTTCGTGCAGGCCGACGTCACCGACGCGGACCAGGTCGAGGCGCTTTTCCAGACGACCGTCGACGAGTTCGGCGCGGTCGACGTCGCCTTCAACAACGCGGGCATCTCGCCGCCCGAGGACGATTCGATCCTCACCACCGGCATCGAAGCGTGGGAGAAGGTGCAGCGGGTCAACCTGACCTCGGTGTACCTGTGCTGCAAGGCCGTGTTGCCGCACATGCAGCGCCAGGGCCGCGGTTCGATCGTGAACACCGCGTCGTTCGTGGCCGTGATGGGAGCCGCGACGTCGCAGATTTCTTACACCGCCTCGAAAGGCGGCGTGCTCGCGATGACGCGCGAGCTGGGCGTGCAGTTCGCGCGCGAGAACATCCGGGTCAACGCGCTCTGCCCGGGCCCGGTCAACACGCCGCTGCTGAAGGAACTCTTCGCGAAGGACCCGGAGCGCGCGGCCCGTCGTTTGGTGCACGTCCCGGTCGGCCGGTTCGCCGAGCCGGAGGAGATCGCCGCCGCGGTGGCCTTCCTGGCGAGCGACGACGCCAGCTTCATCACCGCTGCGCAGTTCCTCGTCGACGGCGGCATCTCGGGTGCCTACGTAACGCCCCTGTGACTGTCCGTGACGGAAATCGGCGCGCGAGATCGCGCCGGTTTCTGGACTGAGCGATTTCGACGGCCCCCGGGCCGGCGGAATCGGGAGGAAGAAATCGGCTTCCCGGCGATCTCGCCGCCTCGGCGGAGCCGAGGCCATGTCACAGCCTGGTGCAGTAGACTGGCGCGTGAAGCGGCAGGTAGGGTGGCCGCAACCACAATTGAACACAGGGCCGTTCGAGCCGGAGCGGGAGAGTCCCATGTCAGCAGTGGGACACCGAAGGAGCAAACTCCCCGGAATCTCTCAGGTAACCGCTACCGCTTTCGGCGAGGCCACTCTGGAAAGCAGGCGCACCCGCGCCTCACCCAAGGTGAAAGCCGTGCCGAGCGCGCGGTGAAACTCTCAGGTGCCCATGACAGAGGGGGAGTTCCCAGTGCACCGCCGCGCCCGGTGCCCGTCCCGAGGAGCTCCCATCACCTCCACCCCCTTCGACACCCGCCACATCGGTCCCGGCGAGGCCGAGCGGGCGAAGATGCTCGCCGAATGCGGTTACGGAAGCCTGGACGCCCTCGTGGAAGCGGCGGTTCCCTCCGCCATCCGCACGGCCGGCGACCTGGCGCTTCCCGCGCCCGCGTCCGAGGAAGAGGCCACCGCCGAGCTGCGTGCGCTCGCCGCGCGCAACCGGCCGATGACGCAGATGATCGGCCTCGGCTACTCCGACACCGTCACGCCGGGCGTGATCCGCCGCAACGTGCTGGAGAACCCGGCCTGGTACACCGCGTACACGCCGTACCAGCCGGAGATCTCGCAGGGCCGCCTCGAAGCGCTGCTGAACTTCCAGACCGCGGTGTCCGACCTGACCGGGCTGGCGATCGCCAACGCCTCGATGCTTGACGAGTCCACCGCGGCCGCCGAGGCGATGACGTTGATGCGCCGCGCGTCGAAGTCGAAGTCCAATGTGGTCGTTCTCGACGCCGAATGCCTTCCGCAGACCATCGAGGTCGTGCGGACGCGCGCTGCCGGTCTCGGCATCGACGTGCAGGTGCGCGACCTGCTGACCGGGCTGCCCGAGGAGTTCTTCGGCGTCATCGTGCAGTACCCCGGCGCGTCCGGCGTGCTGCGCGGCCGCGGTTTCTACCACGCGGTTTCCGAAGCGGCGAAGGCTGCGGGGGCGCTGTACACGGTCGCTGCCGACCTTCTCGCGCTCACCTTGATCGCCGCGCCCGGCGAGTTCGGCGCGGACGTCGCTGTCGGTTCTACGCAGCGCTTCGGCGTGCCGCTGGGCTACGGCGGTCCGCACGCCGGGTACATGGCGGTGCGTGCTGGTCTGGAGCGGTCGCTGCCTGGGCGTCTCGTCGGCGTGTCCGTGGACGCGGACGGGAACACTGCGTACCGCCTCGCGCTGCAGACGCGCGAGCAGCACATCCGTCGCGAGAAGGCGACTTCCAACATCTGTACCGCGCAGGTGCTGCCCGCGGTGCTCGCGGCGATGTACGCGGTCTACCACGGCCCCGAGGGCCTGAAGGCGATCGCGACGCGGGTTCACGAACTCGCCGCAGGTCTCGCGAACGCGCTGCGTGCCGGTGGCGTCGAGGTCGCGCACGAGGCCTTCTTCGACACTGTCGTCGCGAAGGTGCCTGGCCGGGCGGCTGAGGTGCACGCGGCTGCGCGCGAGGCCGGGATCAACCTCGGTCACATCGACGCCGACCACGTCCGCATCGCCTGCGACGAGGTCACGCGTCCCGACACGCTCGCGAAGGTGCTTCGCGCCTTCGGTGTCGACGGTGCGTGGGAAGCCGCGCAGGCGCTCCCGAACGGTCTCGCCCGCGAGAGCGGCTACCTGACGCACGAGGTGTTCAGCACGCACCGGTCCGAGACGTCGATGCTGCGTTACCTGCGCCGTCTCGCCGACCAGGACTTCGCGCTCGACCGCGGGATGATCCCGCTCGGCTCGTGCACGATGAAGCTCAACGCCACCACCGAAATGGAGCCGATCAGCTGGCGCGAGTTCGCGGGCATCCATCCGTTCGCGCCGGCCGAGGACGCCGAGGGCTACCACGAGCTGGTCCGCCAGCTGTCCGGCTGGCTGGCCGAGGTCACCGGCTACGACCAGGTGTCGCTGCAGCCGAACGCGGGCAGCCAGGGCGAACTCGCCGGGCTGCTGGCCATCCGCGCCTACCACCAGGCCAACGGCCAGCCCGAACGCGACGTCTGCCTGATCCCGTCGTCCGCGCACGGCACCAACGCCGCGTCCGCGGTGCTCGCCGGGATGCGCGTGGTCGTGGTCAAGTGCACGAACGAGGGCAACGTCGACCTCGAAGACCTGCAGTCCAAAGTGGACCAGCACAGCGCGGACCTCGCCGCGATCATGGTCACCTACCCGTCCACGCACGGCGTCTACGAGCACGGCATCGAGCGGCTCGCCAAGATCGTGCACGACGGCGGCGGCCAGGTGTACGTCGACGGCGCGAACCTCAACGCCCTGCTCGGCCTGGCGAAGCCGGGCGAGTTCGGCGGCGACGTCTCGCACCTGAACCTGCACAAGACGTTCTGCATCCCGCACGGCGGCGGCGGCCCCGGCGTCGGCCCGGTCGCGGCGCGCGAGCACCTCGCGCCGTACCTGCCGAACCACCCGCTGCTGGCGCAGGCCGGACCGGACACCGGCGTCGGCCCGATCAGCGGCGCGCCGTACGGTTCGGCGTCGATCCTGCCGATCTCCTGGGCCTACGTCCGGATGATGGGCGCGCCCGGGCTCACCGAGGCCACCAAGGTCGCGGTGCTCGCGGCCAACTACATCGCCGCCCGGCTCGCGCCGCACTATCCGGTGCTTTACACCGGGCAGGACGGCCTGGTCGCGCACGAGTGCATCCTCGACCTGCGCGGCATCACCAAGGACACCGGCGTGACCGTGGACGACGTCGCGAAGCGGCTCATCGACTACGGCTTCCACGCGCCGACCATGTCGTTCCCGGTCGCGGGCACGCTCATGGTCGAGCCGACCGAGAGCGAGGACCTCGCCGAGATCGACCGGTTCTGCGAGGCGATGATCGCTATCCGCCGCGAGATCGACGAGGTTGCGGCCGGCCGCTGGACCGCCGAGACCAGCCCGCTGCGCGGCGCGCCGCACACCGCGTCGTCGATCGCTGGCGAGTGGACCGCGGACTACGACCGCGAGCTGGCGGTGTACCCGTCCGGCGTGGCGCGCAAGACGAAGTACTGGCCGCCGGTGCGGCGGATCGACGGGGCGCGCGGCGACCGCAACCTCGTCTGCTCCTGCCCGCCCCTCGACGCGTACGACGCGTGAGCGTGTCCTCCGCTCGCGACAACGAAAGGCTTCCCGTGACGGAAACCCCCTGCACCAGGTCCACCAGGATCTCGGTGCGCTGTTCACCGATTTCGCCGGCTGGTCGATGCCGGTGCGCTACGCCAGCGAACTGGCCGAGCACAAGGCCGTGCGCGAGGCGGCCGGGCTGTTCGACCTGTCGCACATGGCCGAGATCCACGTCCGCGGCCCGCAGGCGGCCGACGTGCTCGACTACGCGCTGGTCGGCAACCTGACCGGCGTGAAGCCGGGCCGCGCCCGCTACACGATGATCTGCGACGCCGACGGCGGCGTGCTGGACGACCTGGTCGTCTACCGGCTCGCCGACGAGGAGTACCTGGTCGTCGCCAACGCGGGCAACGCCACCGTGGTCGCGGACGCACTGGCCGAGCGCGTCGCCGGATTCGACGCGGTGGTCGAGAACCGGTCGGCGGACACCGCGCTGATCGCGGTGCAGGGCCCGAAGGCGGTCGACGTGCTCGCCGCGGTGACCGACGCCGACCTCGCTTCGCTCAAGTACTACGCGAGCGTGCCCGCCGTCGTGAAGGGCATCGAGGTCTTGCTTGCCCGCACCGGTTACACCGGCGAGGACGGCTTCGAGCTGTTCGTTCCCGCGGCGCAGGCTCCGGCGTTGTGGCAGCTGCTGACCGAGGCCGGCCAGGAGCACGGTCTGGTCCCGTGTGGACTCGCGTGCCGCGACACGCTGCGCCTGGAAGCCGGAATGCCGTTGTACGGCAACGAACTCACCCGCGAGCTGAACCCGTTCGCGGCCGGGCTCGGCCGGGTCGTCAAGTTCGAGAAGCCGGGCGACTTCGTGGGCCGCGCGGCCCTGGAGGAGCTGAAGAAGGCCGACGTCCCGCGCGTGCGGGTCGGCCTGCGCGGCACTGGCCGCCGCGCCCCGCGGCACGGGTACGCCGTGCTGTCCGGGGATGCCACTATCGGGGAGATCACCAGCGGCGCGCTGTCGCCGACGCTGGGCTACCCGATCGCCATGGCGTATGTAGACCGGGAGCACGCCGAGCCCGGCACCGCGCTGTCCGTCGACATCCGGGGCCGCGTCGAGCCGGTCGAGGTCGTCGCCCTGCCCTTCTACTCCCGAGCCTGAGAGGCCCCCGAACGATGAGCATCCCCCAGAACCTGTCCTACACCAAGGAACACGAGTGGCTGTCGGTCTCCGACGGCGTCGCGACGGTGGGCATCACCGCGTTCGCGGCCGGCTCGCTCGGCGACATCGTGTTCGTGCAGCTGCCGGGCGTCGGCGACACCGTCACCGCGGGCGAGGTGTTCGGCGAGGTCGAGTCGACGAAATCGGTCAGCGAGCTGTACTCGCCGGTCAGCGGCGAGGTGGTGGCGGTGAACGAGACCACATCGGACACCCCCGAGGTCATCAACTCCGATCCCTACACCGAAGGATGGCTGCTGCAGGTGCGGCTCACGGGCGACGTCCCGGAGCTGCTCGACGCGTCCGCGTACGCCGAGCTGACCCAGGAGAACTGATGACCGCCACGTTCGACGCCCGCCTGTCCGAAGTGGACCCCGAGGTCGCCGCCGCGGTGGCCGCGGAGCTGGACCGCCAGCAGTCGACGCTGGAGATGATCGCCTCGGAGAACTTCGCGCCGGTCGGCGTGCTCGAGGCGCAGGGCTCGGTGCTGACCAACAAGTACGCCGAGGGCTACCCGGGCCGCCGCTACTACGGCGGCTGCGAGCACGTCGACGTCGTCGAGCAGCTCGCGATCGACCGGGCCAAGGCGCTGTTCGGCGCGGAGCACGCGAACGTCCAGCCGCACTCGGGCGCGCAGGCCAACGCGGCGGCGATGTTCGCGGTGCTGAAGCCGGGCGACACCATCCTCGGCCTCGACCTCGCGCACGGCGGCCACCTCACGCACGGGATGAAGATCAACTTCTCCGGCAAGCTGTACAACGTGGTCGCCTACCACGTCGACAAGGAGACCGGGATCGTCGACGTCGCCGAGATCGAGCGGCTCGCGGTCGAGCACAAGCCGAAGCTGATCGTCGCCGGCTGGTCGGCCTACCCGCGCCAGCTCGACTTCGCCGAGTTCCGCCGGATCGCCGACCTGGTCGACGCCAAGCTGATGGTCGACATGGCGCACTTCGCCGGCCTCGTGGCCGCCGGGCTGCACCCGTCGCCGGTGCCGCACGCCGACATCGTCACCACCACCACGCACAAGACCCTCGGCGGCCCGCGCGGCGGCCTGATCCTGTGCCGCCAGGAACTGGCGAAGAAGATCAACTCGGCGGTGTTCCCCGGCCAGCAGGGCGGCCCGCTGGAGCACGTGATCGCGGCCAAGGCCGTGGCGCTGAAGATCGCCGCGAGCGACGAGTTCCGCGAGCGCCAGGAGCGCACCTTGGAAGGCTCGAAGATCCTCGCCGACCGGCTGTCGCGCACCGACTGCGCCGAGGCGGGCGTCCGCGTCCTCACCGGCGGCACCGACGTGCACCTGGTGCTCGTCGACCTGGTGAACTCCCAGCTCAACGGCCAGGAGGCGGAGGACCGGCTGCACGAGGTCGGGATCACCGTCAACCGCAACGCCGTCCCGTTCGACCCGCGCCCGCCGATGGTCACCTCCGGCCTGCGGATCGGCACCCCGGCGCTGGCCACCCGCGGTTTCGGAGCCGAGGACTTCGCCGAGGTCGCCGACATCATCGCCGAGACGCTCAAACCGGACTTCGACGCGGCCGCCCAGCAGGCGCTGCGGGCTCGCGTGGAACTGCTGGCCAAGAAGCACCCGCTGTACGCGGACCTCAGCCGATGAGCGCGCAGCCCGAGGGTCGGAAGCTGTTGCGGCTTGAGGTGCGCAACAGCGAGACGCCGATCGAGAAGAAGCCGTCGTGGATCAAGACGCGGGTGCGGATGGGTCCGGAGTTCACTGAGCTGAAGGGCTTGGTGCGCCGGGAGGGTCTGCACACGGTGTGCGAAGAGGCGGGTTGTCCCAACATCTACGAATGCTGGGAGGACCGGGAAGCCACGTTCCTGATCGGCGGCGACCAGTGCACGCGGCGGTGCGATTTCTGTCAGATCGACACCGGGAAGCCCGCCGCGCTGGACCGCACGGAGCCGCGGAAGGTCGCGGAGTCGGTGCAGGCCATGGGCTTGCGGTACTCGACGATCACCGGTGTCGCCCGGGATGACCTGGCTGACGGCGGTGCGTGGCTGTACGCGGAGACGGTGCGTCAGATCCACTCACTGAACCCCGGCACCGGGGTCGAGCTGCTGATCCCGGACTTCAATGCGGAGCCGGAGCAGCTGGCCGAGGTGTTCGGGTCGCGTCCGGAAGTGTTGGCGCACAACGTGGAGACGGTGCCGCGGATCTTCAAGCGCATCCGCCCCGGCTTCCGCTACGCCCGCTCGCTGGACGTGATCACCCAGGCCCGCGCGGCGGGTTTGGTGACGAAGTCGAACCTGATCCTCGGGATGGGGGAGACTCCGGACGAGGTGACGGCCGCGTTGCGGGACCTGTTCGACGCCGGCTGCGAGATCATCACGATCACCCAGTACCTGCGGCCTTCGCCGCGGCACCATCCGGTCGACCGGTGGGTCAAGCCGGAGGAGTTCGTGGAGCACGCGAAGACCGCCGAGGCAATCGGGTTCCCGGGCGTGATGGCGGGACCGCTGGTGCGATCGTCGTATCGCGCGGGCCGGTTGTACGCGCAGACCAAGGCCCACCGGGGCGAGGAACTGCCGGAGAACCTGGCCCACCTGACCGCCGAAGGACCGGCGGCGCAAGAAGCCAGCAGCGTGCTGGCGAGGAACTAAGAGAAGGGGCGGATCAATGGCGATCAGCGTCTTCGACCTGTTTTCGATCGGCATCGGGCCGTCGAGTTCGCACACGGTCGGCCCGATGCGGGCGGCCAAGACCTTTGTGGACGGTCTGGTCGAGGACGGCGTGCTGGAGACTGTCGCGCGGGTGCAAGCCGAGTTGTTCGGCTCGCTCGGCGCGACCGGATTCGGCCACGGCAGCGACAAAGCGGTGCTGCTCGGGCTTTCCGGCGAGCGACCGGAGGCGATCGACACCGACATGGTGCCCGCCAAGGTCGCGGAGATCCGGGAGTCCGGGCGGCTGTCCGTCGGCGGGATCCATCCGGTGGCCTTCGCCGAGGACACCGACCTGACGATGCACCGGCGGAAGTCGCTGCCCGCGCATCCGAACGGGATGGTGTTCCGGGCGTTCGCCGCGGACGGTTCGCTGGTGCGGGAACGGACGTACTACTCGGTCGGCGGCGGGTTCGTGCGGGATGAGTCGTACGAGACCGACACGGTGTTTGTCGAGGATTCCACGCCGGTGCCTTATCCGTTCCGCACTGGTGCGGATTTGCTGAAGCATTGTGCGGATACTGGGCTGCCGGTCAGCGAGATCATGCTGCAGAACGAGCTTTCCTGGCGCAGTCGCGAGGAGGTTCGGGAAGGGCTGCTGGAGATCTGGCAGGTGATGGCCGAATGCGTGCGGAACGGGTATACGCATGAGGGTGTCTTGCCTGGCGGGTTGAAGGTGCCTCGGCGGGCTAAGTCGTTGCATGACAAATTGCTTGCTGAAGACGGCGCTGACGATCCGTTGTATGCGATGGACTGGGTCAGTCTGTTCGCTTTGGCGGTGAATGAGGAGAACGCTGCTGGCGGCCGCGTTGTTACTGCTCCTACTAATGGGGCGGCGGGGATTATTCCGGCGGTGTTGCATTATTATCAGCGGTTTGTGCGCGGGGCGTCTGATGATGGGATTGTGACGTTTCTGCTTACTGCTGGTGCTATTGGGTCTATTCTTAAGCAGACTGGGTCGATTTCTGGGGCTGAGGTTGGGTGCCAGGGGGAGGTCGGGTCTGCTTCGGCGATGGCGGCTGCTGGGTTGACTGAGGTGCTGGGCGGGTCGCCTGCTCAGGTGGAGAATGCTGCTGAGATCGGGGTGGAGCATCATCTCGGGTTGACCTGTGACCCGGTTGGTGGGTTGGTGCAGATTCCTTGTATTGAGCGGAATGCGGTGGGGGCGTCCAAGGCTATTCATGCCGCGCGGATGGCTTTGCGCGGGGATGGCAGTCATGTGGTGACGTTGGACAAGGCGATTAAGACTATGCGCGAGACTGGTGCGGATATGTCTGTTAAGTACAAAGAGACTGCTCGGGGCGGGTTGGCTGTCAACGTTATTGAGTGTTGATTTTTTTGTTGCGTGGGGCACCCCGAAGTTTCAGTGTGACTACGGCGCGGGGGTGCTTGTCAAGGCGGGAAAGATGCCTTGACAAGCACCCCCGCGCCGTGTTTTTGGCTTCGTATCGGGGTTGGGGGAGGGGTGGGTGCCTCGATGGGTTGGGTGCATCGGTGGCGGGGTGGCGGGTCGTGAAGGGCTCCTTGAGGGAATCTAAGTACGTGAAGGGGTCCTTCACGGGCCGTCGGGGTGGCTGCGGGGCGCTGAGGGTCGTGAGGGGAACCCTGGGGGAATCAGAGTCCGTGAAGGTGGCCCTCACGGAACGCGGCGGGTCGTTCACGGTGTTTCGGGGTCGCTAGGCGCAAACCCAGTTCCATGAGCCACCATCCGACGCGCTGTCGGGCAGTGGCGGTGCGGGCGGGGCGTGGGCGGCGGACGGCGGCGGCCCGCAACTCGTCGTGTCTGGCGGCGGCTTGTGCGGTCAGGAATGGGTCCATCAGGAGGTTCCCTCGTCTTCGGGGGCGGCAGTCGAGCGCGGGAACGCCGCCCAGTGCGCGATCACTGCTTCGTCGCCGGGGGCGGCGGGGCGGCGGTACTGGTCGATCACCGCTTCGATTTCCTGGATCATCCGGCGGGCTTCGTCCGCGGTGAGCGACAGCTGGGTGCTGCTGAGGGTGGAACTGTCGCGCCAGTTGTCCGACCAGCGGGGCAGTTCGGCGACGAACTGGGCTTGTTCGCGGTAGCGGCGGTCGACGAGCTGGTGCAGGAAGGTCATCAGCGGACCGGCCATGTGCGGGTCGTGCACGAAATCCGCGGCGCTCATGCGCGTCGAGTCCTGGGCGGCGCGCCACCAGCGTTCGCGTTTCGAGCCGCGGCCGGGGTCTTCCACGACCAGGCCGGTGCCGGCGAGTTGCCGCAGGTGCCACGACGTCGTGCCGGAGCTTTCGCCGACGCGCTTGGCCAAACCGGTCGCGGTGGCGGGGCCGTCGATGGTCAGCAGGTCCAGCAGTTCCATGCGCAGCGGATGTGCCAGCGCGCGCAGGGTCTGTGCGTCGAGCTGGCGGGTGTGGCGTTCGGAAGACATGTCCCGACTCTAGACCGCAGAGAAAGCTTTGCAAAGAGTTCTCTGCAATCAGGGCAGCATAGACTCGGACAGGTGGAATCGACCTCGGTGGTGAGCGCGAACGCGGCCCTGTTCCGGCCGGTGCGGGCCGGGAACGCCTTCGAGGAGACCGTCGAGCGGCTGTTGCAGGCGATCCGGCTCGGGGTCGTCGGCGCGGGGGACCGGCTGCCGTCGGAGCGGGAGCTGGCCGAGCGGCTCGGGGTGAGCCGGGTGACGTTGCGGGAGGCCATTCGCGCGCTGGCGGACGCGGGGTATGTCGAGTCGCGGCGCGGGCGGTACGGCGGGACGTTCGTGAACGAGAAGCTGCCGGACCCGGCCGAGCGGGCGGTCGGCGAGGTGGACGCGGCGGGGCTCGAGGACGCGCTGTGCCTGCGGCACGTGCTGGAGACCGGGGCGGCCGAGGCGGCCGCGGCGCGGACGTTGAGCCCGGCGGACCGGCAGCATCTCACCGGAACGCTCGCCGAGGCGTCGGCGGCGGGGCTCGCGGACTACCGGCGCAAGGATTCCCGGCTGCACCTGGCGATCGCCGAGGTCACCGCGTCCGCGTCGCTGACCAGCACGGTCGCCGACGCGCGGACCAGGGTCAACCAGCTGCTCGACCGGATTCCGCTGCTCGAACCCAATCTGGAGCATTCGAACGCACAGCACGAGGCGATCGTCGACGCGATACTGGCCGGCGATCCGGCGGCCGCGCGGCAGGCGATGGCCGAGCACATCGAGGGCACCGCGTCGCTGCTGCGCGCGTTCCTCTCGTGATCAATTCACCGGGTCGACAGAACCTTGCCACCGGTTCAGTCGTCCTCCAATCGTGGAGCCAGCCCCGGAGAGTGACCAATCCGTCGGTGCCCGTCGCAAGTGGCGCCGTATCCGCAGAGGTGCTTACTACCTGACCGGGTTCGCCGTCGGCGTGCCGCTGATCGCGTTCTGGATCGCCTACCTGCTGCTGGACGTTCGCAGTCCGCAGGACGTGCTCGCCTCGCTCGGCAAGACAGTCACGCTGAAGGCGGCCGACGGCAGCGAACTGCTGCGCATCGTGCCCCCGGGCGGCGACCGGCGGTTCGTGCCCTTCGCCCAGGTGCCGCAGAAGCTGCGCGACGCCATCGTCGCCACCGAGGACCCGACCTTCTGGGCCAACTCCGGCTTCGACCCGACCGGGATCGGCCGTGCGTTCCTGACCGGCGTCGGCGGCGGGTCCGGGATCACTCAGCAGTACATCAAGAAGTCGACCGGCGACGAGGATTCGACGCTCGCCCGCAAGCTGCAGGAACTCGTGCTCGCCACGAAGATCACCCAGCAGCAGAGCAAGGAACAGATCTTCGAAAGCTACGTCAACATCATCTCCTTCGGCCGCAACACTTTCGGCCCGGCGGCGGCGATGAACGCGTTCTTCGGCCGCCCGCTCGACGACAGCATCACCTGGAGCGAGGCCGCCTTCCTGGCCGGGATGATCCAGTCGCCGTCGGTGCACGACCCGGCGGTGTCCGGCGACGAGCACGCGGCGAAACGCTGGCGGTATGTGCGCGACAAGCTGGTCGAGCGCGGCTATCTGAAGAACACCGACGGCATGGCCTACCCGGGTGCGGAGATCAAGCCGCCCGCGGAGACCCGGGTGAGCCTGAACTACGACCAGTACCACCTCAAACAGCGAGTGCTCGCCGAGCTGGAGACGGCCGGGTTCTCGCTTTCCCGGTTGCAGCAAGGGAATCTGACCGTCCAGACCACACTGGACCCGGGGCTGCAGAACGCCGCGCACGCCGCGCTGAGCGACCGGTTGAAGGGCGAGCCAGCGGAATTCCGCGGCGCTTTGGTGGCGGTTGATCCGGCGACCGGCGCGGTGCGCGCGTACGACGGCGGCAACAACGGCGTCCGGGATTATGCGTCAACCGGCCACGCACTCGGCTCGGCGTTCTACCCGTTCACCGCGGCGGCCGGGCTGAAGAACGGGATGTCGCTGGACGAGAAAGTGGCTGCTCCCAAGGAGATTCAGTACCTCGGCGAGAAGTTCGAGTATCCGCCGAAGTGCCCGCAGTCCTGCACCTTGCGCAGTGCGCTGACCTCGGGCGCGGACACGCCGTTCATCACGGTGTCCAGAAAGGTCGGGGTCGACGAGGTGAGCGCGGCGGCGCGTGCGGCGGGGATCCCGGACGAAGTGGACGGCACGCCGACGATGCGCGAACAGGACGGCGCCACGATCGGCTCGGGCATCGCCGTCGGCCGGTATCCGATGCGGCCGCTCGACGTGGCCGGTGCGTACGCGACGTACGCCGCCGACGGGATGCGCGCGCCGGTGCACCTGGTGGACAAGGTGCTCGATCAGTCGGGGAAAGTCGTGTGGCAGCACGAAAACGAGCCGGTTTCCGCGGTCCCGGCCAAGGTGGCGCAGGACGTGACCTCGGCGTTGCGGACGACGTTGCCCGACGGTCGCGAGGCAGCCCTGCGCACGGGCGAGTTCGAGCACGGCAATTCGCGCGACAACCAGGACGCCTGGGCGGTCGGCTACACACCGCAGCTGGCGACAGCGGTGTGGCTCGGCTCCGACGACGACCGGCGGCTGATCGACGCGAGCGGCAAGAAGGTGACGGGCGCGTCGGCGCCCGCGGACGTGTGGCGGTCGTTCATGGCCCGCCGCTAGCTCACGCGGCCCGGCGGCTGACCTTGGGGATCACCATCGGGCTTCCGCTCTCCGGGCACTCCATCACCCGGCACGGCAGCTCGAAAATCCGCTCCACGTTCTCCGCCGTCACGACCTCCTCCGGCGTCCCGGTGGCCAGCACCTTCCCGTCGCGCATCGCGATCAGGTGCGTCGCGTACCGGGCCGCGTGGTTGAGGTCGTGCAGCACCGCGACCAGCGTGCGGCCCTGTTCGCGGTGGAGCGTCGCGCAGAGGTCGAGGATGTCGAGCTGGTGTGCGATGTCCAGGTAGGTCGTCGGCTCGTCGAGCAGCAGCAGGTCGGTCTGCTGGGCCAGCGCCATCGCCATCCAGACGCGCTGCCGCTGCCCGCCGGACAGCTCGTCCACCATCCGTTCGGCGAGGTCGTCGACGCCGGTCGCGCGCATCGAATCGGCAACCACCGTCGCGTCGTCACGGGACCATTGGCGCAGCAGTTTCTGGTGCGGGTAGCGGCCGCGCGCGACGAGATCGGCCACGGTGATGCCGTCCGGCGCGATCGAGCTTTGCGGCAGCAGCCCGAGCCGGCGCGCGACCTCCTTCGCGCCGTAGCTGGAGATCACCTCGCCGTCGAGGTAGACCGAGCCTTCGCGGGGCTTCAGCATCCGGGCGAGCGCGCGCAGCAGCGTCGTCTTGCCGCAGGCGTTGGGGCCGACGATGACCGTGAACGACTTGTCCGGGATGACCACGCCGAGCCGTTCGGCTACCGTGCGGCCGTCGTAGGCCAGGGTCAGGTTCTCGGCGTGCAGCCGGGTCTCTTCGCTCGTCAGTGCCACACAGGTAAGGCTAACCTAGTGACCCCCGTTCGGGGAGTTCCGGAGGTCGCATTAGCCGTACGTGACCGGCCGGTGCCATGATGCGTCCGGGAGAATCCCGGGCAGAGCGAGGGTGGGATGGACGACTACCGCGTCGTCGCGGACGAACTCGCCGCCGACATCGAAAGCGGCCGGCTGCGCCCCGGCGACCGGCTGCCGCCGCAGCGGAGGTTCGCGCGCGACCGCGGCATCGCGGGCTCCACCGCCGCCCGCGTATACGGCGAACTCGTGCGCCGCGGCCTCGCGATCGGCGAGGTCGGCCGGGGCACCTTCGTGCGCGCGGCGAAGCCCGGTCCCGAACCGGCGCTGTCCGAACCCGGCGACGCGCGGGTCGACCTCGAACTGAACTTCGCCGTGCTGCCGAACCAATCGGCCAAGCTCGCCCGCGCGCTCGAACCCGTGCTGCGCGCGGACGTCTTCACCGACGCGCTGCATCCGCTCGGCGCGGCGGGCACCAAAGCGGTGCGCGAGGCGGCCGCCACGATGCTCGCCCGCGGTTCGTGGGCGCCGGATCCGGAATCGGTGCTGGTCGCGGGCAACGGACGGCAGGGCATCGCGGCCGCGCTCGCCGCGTTCGTGCCGACCGGCGAGCGGCTGGCCGTCGAATCCCTGACGTACCCGGTGGTCAAGGCCGCCGCGACCCGGCTGGGCATCGAACTGGTGCCGATCGAGACCGACGCGTACGGCCTGGTCCCGGCCGCGCTCGCGGCGAGCGCCCCGGTGCGGGCGCTGTACGTCCAGCCGACCCTGCACAATCCGCTCGGCACCACGATGCCGCCGCACCGCCGCGCCGAACTGACCGCGACCGTGCGCGCGCTGGACCTGCCGGTGATCGAGGACGGCATCTACACCTTCCTCCGCCCGGACACCGAACCGCTGGCCGCGCTGATGCCGGAGCGGACGGTTTTCGTGGACAGCCTGTCGAAACGCGTCGCACCCGGTCTCACCGCGGGTTTCCTCGTCGTGCCGCCGGCGTGGGTCGCGCGCCTGGCGAGCGCGATCCGATCCGGCGGCTGGGCGGCGTCGCGCTTCTCGGTGGAGGCCGCGCGGCGATGGATCACCGGTGGCGTGCTGGCGGAGGTCGAAGCGGCGAAACGCACCGACGCCGAGGCGCGAGCGAGGATCGTCGCCAACCGGCTGGCGGGCTTCCAGGTACACGGCGACGCGGCGGCTTACCACCGATGGTGGGTGCTGCCGGATCAATGGCGCGCCGAGACTTTCGTGGCCGCCGCCGCCCGCCGGGGGATCGCGTTGTCCCCGGCGGCGGCGTTCTCGGTGGTACCAGGCCACGCGCCGAACGCGGTGCGGATCGCGGTGTCGGCGCCGGCGGAGGAGACGTTGGCGAGTGCGTTGGATGTGCTGGCTTCGCTGGCGAATGGGTCTCCGGACGACACGTTGGTGGAGTAGTTCAGGCTTTTCGCCGCCAGAACATCCTCGTGAGCGTCGCCGCAACGGCCGCCGCCGCAGGCTGCCGAGGCCGGTTCCTGGCTTCTGGCGCGGATTCCGGCATCACCCGGTACACGAGATGCGCCGCGAACCGCGCGAGGTCTGGCGTTGCCAGCGAGGCCAGCTCCGCGGCTCGGCCCTCGGGCAGGCTCAGGATCTGCGGCCGCCGTTCGATCGCCTTCACCACCAGCGCCGCGGCGCGTTCCGGGGAACTCGCGGGCAGCCCTCGGTACGAACCGGTCGGCGCGATCATGTCTGTGCGCACCAACGGCATCCGGACCGACGAGAACGTGACGCCGTCGGACAGCGTTTCGCGTCCGGCGGTCAGGCCGAACTCCTCGAGAGCCGCTTTTGAGGCCAGGTAAGCGGAAAACCGCGGGGTGTCGGTCTGCAGGCCCTGCGTGGTCACGTTCACGACGTGGCCGAACCGGCGTTCGGTCATCGACGGCAGCAGGCCGAGGATGAGCCGCACGGGGCCGAAGTAGTTGATGGCCATGGTGCGTTCGTAGTCGTGGAACCGTTCCGTCGACAGCTGCACGGAGCGTCGGATGGAGCGTCCTGCGTTGTTGACCAAGACGTCGACCGCACCGTGGTCGGCGAGGACCGCCTTTACGAGACCGTCGACTGCGTCGCCGTCTGTGAGGTCGCATGGGTACGTCGCTGCTTCGCCGCCTGCTGCGGTGATCTGGCTACGCACGTCTTCGAGTTCTTCGGCGCGGCGCGCGACGAGAAGCACCTTCGCGCCGCGACGCGCGAGAGCGAGCGCTGAAGCGCGGCCGATGCCAGACGACGCACCGGTAATCAGGACAACGCGTCCCTTGATCCCGGGGCGGCGAGCGTGGTCCGGGTCGAGATGCGCGCGCCAGTAGCGGTACAGCGGTTCGGCGTAGTCGCGAAGCTCGGCGAGGTGGACGCCGCTGCCGTACAGCTCCGAAGTGGTGCGCGCGGTGTCGAACTCCACCTCCATGTTCAGGTGGGGGAGTACTTCGAGCGGAATTCCCAGCTCGGTCAACACTGCTGCGCGCGTCGCACGTCCAGTCGGCAGGCGGTCTACCACGTTCGCGAGTCGGGACGCAGTGCTGCGAAGCAGGCCAGACGGCACCGTCGTGCGTACGCGAGGCGCTCCGGCAACGCGCGCGAAGGCGTTGTAGATCTCGTGCAGCTTCTGCGGTCGCGGCGAAGCGAGGTGATACGTGCTGCCCGAAGGCGCTTCGCGGTGCATGAGGTTTTCCATCGCGGCGACGACGTAGTCGACCGGGACGAGGTTGGTGGCCCCGAGATCGGGCGCGACGAGCGGAAGCTGCTTCGGCAGCGCAGCGAGCCGCGAGATCGCGGGCAGGAAGTAATACGGGCCGTCGATCTTGTCCATCTCGCCGGTGCGCGAATCGCCGACGACCGCCGAGGGCCGGTAGACGCGGAACGGCACGTCGGACTGTTCGCGGACCAGCTTCTCGGCCTCGAACTTCGTGGCGTGGTACGGAGAGCTGAAGGACTGGCCGAGGTCGAAGTCGGCCTCGGTGAAGCGTCCGGAATGGTCTCCGGCGACGGCGATGGACGAAACGTGGTGCACGAGCCCCGCGCCGGCGGCCGCGGCGAAGGCGAGCAGGTTCCGGGTGCCCTCGACGTTCGCCGCCCGGTTCGCCGCGTCGTCGGCGGTGAAGTCGTAGATCGCGCCGAGGTGGACGACGTGGTCGATGCCGTCGTAGCCGGCCGGGTCGAGGCCGAGCAGCGGTTCGGTGAGATCGCCGACGGCGGGGACCAGGCGGTCGGCGTTCGGCCAGTCCCGCGCGAGCGCGGCGAGGCGGTCGCGCGAGGTGTTGCGGACGAGCACGTGGACGGCGGTCGTGGTCCGCCGCGCGAGCAACCGGGCGACCAGGCGCTTCCCGAGGAAGCCCGTCGCGCCCGTGACGAAGTAGGTGGTCATGGCCGGCACCTTTCGGGGTCTGCGGGTGCCGACTCTACCTACTCATGAGTAGGAACGGTAGTTGTCAGTCGGTTCCGGTGCGCCGCGCCGACGTCGCGGTCGCCACCACGGCGTCGCGCAGGGCCGCGCGCAGCCGCCCGACCTCCAGCGGCCCGAGCACGGCCGCCTCTCCCGGCGGCGCGACCAGGACGACCTTGTCGTCGCTGCTCACGAACACCGTCACGTCCCGGCGCCTTCCCGCCAGGTCGCGGCAGCCGACCGTCCATTCGTTCCGCATCGCACTGTCGTCCCGCGCTGTCACGGCCCTCGCCCTCCGATCACGTAATGCCCGTGTCCTTCGTGCGGAGGTGTGACCCGGCCCTCCGAGGCGTCTTACGCCGGTTCACCCGAATTGCCTACTGGCCGGTTTTCCACGGGATGTGACCGGCCGGATACCGGAGTAGCGTCGGCCACCGCACGCCGCGGCCACTCGGGAGGACGGATGTCGGAACCTCGGAAGATCGTCGTCGTCGGATCCGGGCTGGCCGGCGCCACCGCGGCGGCGACCGTCCGGGAGCGGAGCTTCGACGGCGACGTCCTGCTGATCGGAGCCGACCCGCACCGGCCGTACGAGCTGCCGCCGCTGTCGAAGGCGGTCTTGCTTGGCAATGCCGACGAACCGGACTGGGTGCGCGAAGAGGGTTACTGGGCCGAGCGTGACATCCGGCTGCTCTCCGGCACCACCGCAACCCGGGTTGAGCTGGGTGCGCGTCTGGTGCTCGACGACGCTGGCGGTGAACACCGCTACGACCGTCTGGTCCTCGCGACCGGCTCGCGCCCGAGGACGCTGAAGGTGCCCGGCGGCGACCTGCCGGGCCTCTACACACTTCGCACCCTCGATGACGCACTGCGGCTGCGCGAAGCCTTCGAGGCGGCGAAGCGAGTACTGATCGTCGGCGCGGGCTGGATCGGCACCGAAGCCGCCGCTGCCGCGCGTACGCACGGTGCTGAGGTCACAGTGGTCGCTCCGGAGAAGCTGCCGCTCGCGAACGTCCTCGGCGACGAAGTAGCCGGTGCGTTCTACCGCCTCCACGAAGAACACGGCGTGCAGTGGCGTCTCGGCGAAGGCGTCGCAGCGATCACGGGAGACACAGCTGCGACCGGCATCCGGCTGTCGAGCGGCGAAGAGCTGTACGCCGACGTAGTGCTGATCGCGGTCGGCGCTGCTCCTCGCATTGAGTTGGCGCACGCTGCTGGCCTGGAGCTGGCAGACGACGGCGGCGTAGACGTCGATGCTGGTCTGCGTACAGCGGCACCGGACGTCTACGCGATCGGCGACATCGCTTCGCAGTTCCACCCGCGCTACGGCCGCCGCGTACGCGTCGAGCACTGGGCGACAGCGCGTACGCAGGGCGAGCACGTGGCGTCCAACCTCTTCGGTGCGAACGAGCCGTACTTGAACACCCCGTACTTCTTCTCCGACCAATACGACCCAGACCGCGGCGGGCCGGCGATCGGCTGCGAGTACCGCGGCCTGCCGGTCCTGGAGCGAGACCGCGTCGTGGTGCGCGGCGATCTCGCGGCTTACGACTTCACGGCGTTCTGGGTGACCCCGGACGGCGAGGTCTCGGCCGCGATGAACGTGAACCAGTGGGATGACGGGGACGCGCTGCAGAAGCTGGTGGACGAACGGATCACGGTCACCGACGACCAGCTGCGGAACGGGAATCTTGCCGGCTTGGGCTGACGGTGAGCGTCGCGAACGACAGCAGCGCGAGCACCCCGAACCCGGCCATCACGGCGGTCATCGGCACCGCCGTGCCCGGCCCGCCGAGCCCGACCAGCGGCGTCGCGATCCCGCCGATCGCGAACTGCAGCACGCCGAGCAGCGCGGACGCCGACCCCGCCGTGCGCGCGTGTGCGGCGAGGGCGAGCGAACTGGCGTTCGGGCCGATGATTCCGATGCAGGAAACCATGAGCAGCAACGGAATCAGCAACGCGGGCAAGGGCAGGCGCAGGACAGCTGCGGTCAGCGTGGCGAGGCCGGACAGCGTGGACACGGTCAGCCCGGCGCGCAGCAGCGTCCGTTCGCGGAACCGTCCGACGAGCCATCCGTTGAGCTGTCCGGCGAGCACGATGCCGACCCCGTTGAGCCCGAAGACGACGCTGTATTCCTGCGGGCTCAGGCGGTAAACGTCCTGCAGCGCGAACGACGAACCCGAGATGTACGCGAACAGTGCGGCGAAGTTCAGCCCTGATGTGAGCGCGTAGCCGAGGAACGTGCGGTCGGTGAGCAGCCGTCCGTACGTGCGAAGCACCCCGCCGAGTCGCGCGGAGTGCCGACGCTCGACCGGCAGTGGCTCCGGCAGCGCGAACGCGACCGCGCCGAGCAGCACCGCGCCGAACGCGGCGAGGATGACGAACACCCCGCGCCAGGAGGTGAACGTGAGCACCTGTCCGCCGATCACCGGGGCGAGGATCGGCGCGAGACCGTTGACGAGCAGCAGGAGCGAGAAGAACTTCGTCACCGCGGTGCCGGTGTAGAGGTCCCGGACGGCCGCGCGGGCGATCACGATCCCGGCCGCCGCGCCGAGCGCCTGAACGCTTCGCGCGGCGATCAGCACCTCGACTCCCGGGCTCGCCGCGGCGGCGACGGACCCGGCGACGTAGAGCACCAGCCCGGTCAGCAACGGCCGCCGCCGTCCGAGGGAATCCGACAGCGGCCCGGCGACGATCTGCCCGACCGCCAGCCCGACGACGAACGCGGTGAGCGTCAGCTGGACGGTGGTGTCGGAGGCCTGGAAATCGCCCGCCATCCGGGGGAGGGCGGGGAGGTACATGTCGATGGAGAGCGGGCCGAAGGCGGACAGCCCGCCGAGGATGAGGAGACGTCGGATCTTGCTCGCGTCGCCCGTTTCCCGCTCAGCGGTACTCACTTCGCCCTCTTCCCCGCCTCCGCGCGAAGCCCTAGCCTCAGCACCAGCCACTGCCCGCCGTCGCGGTCCCGCCGCATCTTCCGGTCCCCTTCCCGCTCGCACCGCATCGTCTTCATCATCCTGACCGGGCTTCGGTGCCGGGACGAGTGTCCGTTATGCGACTCACCACCCGGTGATCGGATCAATTTTCACGGGAAATCCGGGTTCCCTCTAGATCTGACTCCGCCAGATGCGCTATACATCGGATGTATCGCGAACAGAGAGGGGATCGTCCGTGCGGTTTGTGCGTCTCGGGGCAGCGGGGGCTGAGCGTCCGTTCGTCCGTGCCGGTGACGGCACCCTCCACGACCTCTCCGGGGTCACGCCGGACATCGACGGCGCGTTCCTCGCCGGCGACGGGCCGGCGAGGGCCGCGCGGGCGCTCGAAGCCGGGGAGCTGCCGGTCGCCGACGGGGCCGGGCTGCGGGTCGGCGCGCCGATCGCCGCGCCGGGCAAGATCGTCTGCATCGGCATGAACTACCGCCGCCACGCCGAGGAAACCGGCGCGGCCGTGCCGACCGAGCCGGTGCTGTTCATGAAGGCTCCCGACGTCATGGTCGGACCGTTCGACGAGGTGCTCGTCCCGCGCGGTTCCACGGCGACCGACTGGGAGGTCGAACTCGGCGTCGTCATCGGGAAAACCGCCCGCTACCTGGAAAGCGCGGACGAGGCGCTGGCGCACGTCGCCGGTTACGTCGTGTCCAACGACGTCTCCGAGCGCGATTTCCAGCTGAACCGCGGCGGCCAGTGGGACAAGGGAAAGAACTGCGAAACGTTCAACCCGCTCGGCCCCGAACTCGTGACCGCCGACGAAATCCCCGACCCGCAGGCGCTCGGCCTGCGCACCTGGGTCAACGGCGAGAAGGTGCAGGATTCGTCCACAAAGGACATGGTGTTCGGCGTCGCGGAGATCATCCATTACCTGAGCCAGTTCATGGTGCTGCGCCCCGGTGATCTGATCAATACCGGCACCCCGGAGGGCGTCGCGCTCGGACAGCCCGAGCCGAAGCCGTACCTGCGCGCGGGCGACGTCGTCGAATTGGAAATCGACGGCCTCGGCAAGCAGCGCCAGACCTTCGGGCAGGCCTGACATGGCGAAAATCGTGGCCATGGAGGTCCGCGACGTCCGGTTCCCGACGTCGCGCGACCTCGACGGTTCGGATGCGATGAACCCGGATCCGGACTATTCGGCGGCCTACGTCGAACTGCACACCGACGCCGGACCGGGCGGGTACGGCCTCGCGTTCACCATCGGCCGCGGCAACGACGTGCAGGCCGCCGCGATTCGCGCGCTCGCGCCGCACGTGGTCGGCCGGGACGTTCCCGAGGACGCGGAAGCGCTCGGCGCGCTGTCCCGGTCCTTGGTCGGCGACTCGCAGTTTCGGTGGCTGGGGCCGGAAAAAGGCGTGGCGCACATGGCAATCGGCGCGATCGTCAACGCCGCGTGGGACCTTGCCGCGCGGCGCGCCGGGCTGCCGCTGTGGAAGTTCGCGTCACGGATGACGCCAGAGGAGCTGGTGTCCCTTGTGGACTTCCGCTACCTCTCCGACGCGCTCACCGAAAAGGAAGCGCTCGACATTCTGCGCGCCGCCGAACCCGGTCGGGCGGAACGGATCGCCAAAATCGAGGCCGAGGGGTACCGCGCGTACAGCACTTCGGCGGGCTGGCTCGGCTATTCCGACGCGAAACTGGTGCGGCTGGCCGAACAGGCGGTGGCCGACGGGTTCGAAATGATCAAGCTGAAGGTCGGCGGGAATCTTGAGGACGACGTCCGGCGGATGAAGCTGGCCCGCGAAACTGTCGGCGCGGATATCCGGATCGCGGTCGACGCGAACCAGCGTTGGGATGTCGCGACGGCGGTGTCGTGGATGACCGCACTGGCACCTTTCGATCCATATTGGATTGAAGAGCCGACCTCGCCGGACGACGTGCTCGGCCACGCGGCGATCGCGAAGGCGCTCGCGCCGATCAAGGTCGCGACCGGTGAACACGTGCAGAACCGTGTGGTGTTCAAGCAATTGCTGCAGGCCAACGCGATCGACGTGTTGCAACTGGACGCCGCGCGCGTCGGCGGGGTGAACGAGAATCTCGCGATCCTGTTGTTGGCGGCCAAATTCGGCGTTCCGGTGTGTCCGCACGCCGGCGGCGTCGGGTTGTGCGAACTGGTGCGGCATCTGTCCATGTTCGACTTCGTGGCGGTGTCCGGTTCGGACGAGGACCGCACCATCGAATGGGTCGACCACCTGCACGACCACTTCACCGACCCGGCCGTCGTGCGCGACGGCCGCTACCTCGCTCCGACCTTGCCGGGCTTTTCCGCGCGCATGCACGACGCTACGCTGCGCCGGTTCAGCTTCCCGGACGGTCCTGAATGGACGGAGAACGCGCAGTGAGCGAATTCGACGGCCTGGTCGCCGCGGTCACCGGCGGCGCTTCCGGCATCGGCCTGGCCACCGCGCACCTGCTGGCCCAGCGCGGCGCGCGGGTGGCGGTGCTCGACCTCAAGACCGACGAGGTGCCCGAACCGCTGGCCGGGTTCCGCTGCGACGTGACGTCCGACGCCGAGGTCCGCGCCGCGGTCGACGCGGTGGCCGAGCGCTTCGGCCGGCTCGACATCCTGGTCAACAACGCGGGCATCGGCGCGCAGGGCGACGTCACCGCGAACGACGACGACGAGTGGCACCGCGCGTACGACGTGAACGTGGTCGGCATGGTGCGCACGGCCCGGGCTGCCTTGCCGCACTTGAAAAACTCGCCCGCGGCGGCGGTCGTGAACACCTGCTCGATCGCCGCCTGGGCCGGGCTGCCCGCGCGTGCGCTGTACTCGGCCACGAAGGGCGCGGTGCTGTCGCTGACCCTCGCGATGGCCACCGACCACCTGCCGGACCGGATCCGCGTCAACTGCGTGTGCCCCGGAACCGCGGACACCCCGTGGGTCGGCCGGCTGCTCGACACCGCCGCCGACCCGTCCGCCGAGCGGGAAGCGCTCGCCGCCCGCCAGCCGATGGGAAGGCTGGTGACCGCGGACGAGGTCGCGAACGCGATCGCGTACCTGGCCAGCCCGCTTTCCGCGTCGACTACCGGCACCGCGCTCGCGGTGGACGGCGGCATGTACGGCCTGCGCCCGCGCGGACCCGTACAGAACTGATCTGCTTAGCCAACAAGGCCTGTCATCAAGGAGGATGCGGTGCGTACGAAGGTGATCCGGCTGGCCGCCGCGGTGGCCGCCTGCGGTTTGGTGCTCGGTGCGTGCGGGTCCACTAAGGACAAACCGGCGGCCGCGGCGGGCGGCGGCACCGGCAAGGTCGGGGCGACTCTGCCGCTGCTGACCTCGCCGTTCTGGCAGGCCTACAACAAATACGTGCCGCAGATGGCGAAGGAGCAGGGCCTCGACGCACTGCCGACGGTGAACGCCGACAGCGACCCGGCGAAGCTCATCACGGACATCGGCACCCTGCTCAACCAGGGCATCAAGGGTCTCGTCGTCACGCCGCTCGACTCGGCCGCGGTCGTCGCCGGGCTGAAGCAGGCCGAGAACAAGGGCGTCCCGGTGGTCGCGGTGGACGTCGCGCCGGAGAGCGGCAAGGTCGCGATGGTGGTCCGCGCGGACAACAAGGCGTACGGAACCAAAGCGTGCGACGAAATCGGCAAGCGCGTGAAGAGCGGCAAGGTCGTGCAGGTGATGGGCGACCTCGCGTCGGTCAACGGCCGCGACCGGTCGGCGGCGTTCCGCGAGTGCATGAAGCAGAAGTACCCGGACGTAAAGGTGCTTGAGGTGGCCGCCGAATGGAAGGCGGACAAGGCATCGTCTGGTTTGGACAGTCTGCTCACCGCGAACCCGGACATCAAGGGCGTGTACATGCAGGCGGGCGGCGTCTACCTGGCGCCGACCGAGCAGGCGCTCAAGCGCAAGAACCTGTTCTTCCCGGTCGGCGACCCGAAGCACGTGGTGCTGGTGAGCAACGACGGCATCCCGCAGGAACTCACCGCGATCCGCAACGGCGAACTGGACGCGACCGTCTCGCAGCCCGCCGACGCCTACGCCAAGTACGGCATGTACTGGCTCAAGAAGGCGATGGCCGGCGAGAAGTTCAAGCCCGGCCCGACCGACCACGACTCCACGATCGTCGAGATCAGCCCCGGCATCCTGGAAGACCAGCTGCCCGCGCCGGTCGTGACCAAGGACAACGTGGACGACAAAGCGTTGTGGGGTAACAACCTGTGAGCGCGCCGGTAGTGCAGGCGGACGGCGTCGGGAAGCGGTACGGGCCGACCGTGGCGCTGCACGACGTCAGCCTCACCGTGCGTCCCGGCGAGTCGCACGCACTCGTCGGGCGCAACGGAGCGGGCAAGTCCACGCTGGTGTCCATCCTAACTGGACTGTCCGAAACGGACACCGGCAGTGTGTCCTTCGGCGGCGTCCCGGCTCCTTCGCTGTCCAAACAGGACGACTGGAAGGCGCGCGTGGCGTGTGTGTACCAGCACGCGATGGTGGTGCCGCAGCTGACGGTCGCGGAGAATCTGTTCCTGAACCGGCAGGCGCAGGGCGGATTCGCGATCGGCTGGAAGAAACTGCGCCGGCAGGCGCGGGAACTGCTGGACTCGTGGGACGTCCGGGTCGATGTGGACACTCCGGCGGGCGATCTGTCCGTTGAGGACCGTCAGTTCGTCGAGATCGCCCGCGCGCTGAGCTATGGCGCCCGGTTCATCGTGCTGGACGAACCGACCGCGCAGCTGGACAGCCAGGCCATCGAGCGGCTTTTCGAGCGCATGCGGCAGATGCAGGAGAACGGCGTCACGTTCCTGTTCATCTCGCATCACCTGCACGAGGTTTACGAGGTGTGCCAAGCGGTTACCGTTCTGCGCGACGCCCGGCACGTGCTCACCGCGCCCGTCGAAGAGGTCAGCCGCGCGGCCCTGGTCGACGCGATGACGGGGGAGCAGGGCGGCTTGGCCGTCCGCGACGCGGCTACCCGCGAGCCGCTGGCGGCGGATGCTGAAGAGGTGCTCACCGTCGACAACCTGTCCGGCGATGGCTTCCGCGACGTCTCGCTACGGGTGCATCGCGGCGAGGTCGTCGGACTCGCCGGCAGCAACGCGAGCGGCAAACACCAGGTCGCCGAGACGGTCTACGGCCTGCGCTCGGCTACCTCAGGAACTGTTGCAGTAGAAGGAAAACGACTCCAGTCGGGCGACATTCCCGCCGCCCTCCGCGCGGGCATCGGCTGTGTCCCCAGGGATCGGCACCACGAGGGTCTCGTCCTGGAACACTCCATTATGGACAACGCGACCCTGTCCGTGCTCGACCGGATGGGCCGCGGCGGCCTGGCGTCACCGAAGATCCGCCGCGAACGCGGATCGCGCGCGTTGACCGACTACGACATCGTGGCCGCCAGCCCGGACCAGCCGGTTTCGGATTTGTCGGGCGGAAACCAGCAAAAAGTCGTGCTAGCCAGGGCGCTGGAGAGCGACCCGCGCGTGGTGGTGCTGATCAACCCCACCGCGGGAGTGGACGTGAAGTCGAAGGAGGCCCTGCTCGCGGTCGTGGACCGGGTGCGGGCCGAGGGGAAGGCGGTGCTGCTCGTGAGCGACGAGCTGGACGACCTGCGCCTGGCCGACCGGGTGCTGGTGCTGCGCGCCGGCGCGGTCGCCGCCGTTCACCAGGCCGGCTGGTCCGACGGGGACCTGGTGGCGGATATCGAAGGAGTCGGGCTCCATGACTGACCTGATGAGCGACCCGCAGACGGCGCTGCCCGCGGTACGGGCGAAGCGCCGGAAGTCGGCGTGGCTGCGCGAGCTGGCGCTGCTGCCCGCGCTCGTGGTGGTGTTCGTGATCGGCGGCTTGATCAGCGACACGTTCTTCACCTTCGACAACATCATCAGCATCCTGTCCGCGGCGGCCGCGCTGTCGCTGGTCGTGCTCGGCGAATCGCTGGTGCTGCTGACCGGCAAGTTCGACCTGTCGCTGGAATCGACGA
Organism: Amycolatopsis sp. WGS_07; assembly: GCF_045278895.1. Taxonomy (NCBI): domain Bacteria; kingdom Bacillati; phylum Actinomycetota; class Actinomycetes; order Pseudonocardiales; family Pseudonocardiaceae; genus Amycolatopsis; species Amycolatopsis sp. WGS_07. Next base: position 4,853,138 of record NZ_CP136053.1, read on the forward strand.
TGGGCATCGCCCCCGCGATCGGCGCGATGCTGGTCATCCCCGCGGCGTCCTCGGGCTTCGGCACCGAATGGCCCGCGGCGCTCGGCCTGGTCGCGATCCCGGTGGTCGGCGCGCTGATCGGTTTCGTGAACGGCTTCCTGATCGTCAAGCTGAAGCTGAACGCGTTCATCGTGACCCTGGCGATGCTGACGGTCCTGCGCGGCACCCAGATCGGAACGACGAACGGCAAGACGCTGTTCGACCAGCTGGACGCGTTCACCGCCTTGGCGACAACAACGTTCGCCGGACTCCCAATGTCGGTGTGGCTCGCGGCGGTGCTTTTCGTGGTGTTCGGCCTAGGCCTGCGGTACCACCGAGTAGGCCGCTCGCTGTACGCGATCGGCGGCAACCGCGAAGCAGCCCGCGCGGCAGGCATCCGGGTCGACCGAATCTCGTGGGCGGTTTTCGTAGTGGCCGGAGTGTTGGCAGCGATCGGCGGCCTCGCATACACCGGCTACGTCGGCGCGCTGGGCGCGGACCAGGGCGACGGCCTGATCCTGCAGGTCTTCGCAGCCGCGGTAATCGGCGGTGTGTCACTCGATGGTGGCCGGGGAACGTTGGTCGGCGCGTTGACGGGTGTGCTGCTGTTGCAGTCGGTGGATAGTCTGCTGCGCATCGCCCAGGTCCCAGCGGAGTGGCTCAAGGCGATTTACGGCGGGATCATTTTGATCGCGTTGATCATCAGCCGGTATGCGGGCGGAAAGCCCCAGACCTGATCGGCGGAGGTCCGGTGATCATCCGACCTTCTCGGCTGTCTGGTTCGGTGGGCGGCCAGGCGGCCGGTCAGGCGGGTTCTGCCGGTCTGGCGGGTTCTCCGGTGGGCGGTCGGATGGCTGGCCCGACGGGTGACCGGATGGCTGGCTCGATGGGCGACGGGGTGGCTGGCCCGGTGGGCGACGGGGTGGCTGGCCCGATGGGCGGTCGGGTAGCTGGCGCGATGGGCGTCCGGCTGACTGACCTGGCGACCGGCCGGTCGGCTGAATCGGTGACCGCGATGACGGGTTCGCCGCGGACCCAGGCGGCTTGTCCTCTGGTCGGCCCGAGACCTGTCCCGACCGAAAGGCCAGCACCTAGCGCGGCGAAGGGACCCTTCACCGCGCTAGGACTGAGGCCGATGAAGGGACCCGTCACCCCGCCAGACGGCGAAAGAGACCCCGCCGCTTCAACCGGACCTGCGCGACGGGTCCCCTCGCTCTCGCCGGTTAGGCGCATGAGGGGTCCCGTCATGCTGCGGCCGCGAGAGTCCCCTTCGCTCGGCCTGGCCGTGCGTGATGGGTCCGTTCGCTCGTACTGTCATGGCGTGAATGGCCCGGTCACCTTTGCGGGGAAGGTGCGGAAGTCCCCTTCGTTCGGCCCGGCCGTGCACGATGGGTCCACTCGCTCCAGCCGTCACGGCGCGAAAAGCCCGGTCACTTCCGCCACGAACGCACGAAAGTCCCCTCCACCGCAGCCGAACCAGCGCGAAGGGTCCCTTCACCCCAATCCGCAAGGAATGAAGGGACCCTTCACCACAACAACCAGTTCGGGAACCACCACTGTCCACTCAGGAAGCGGCGGGCTCCACGTCATCGCCCGCTGCGGCGTCCTCGACCAGCGTGCTGCGCAGCCACTGCTCCACCCCGGCGACGTGCACCGTCGCCCAGGAGCGGGCCAGTTCCGGCTCGCGGGCGGCGATCGCGTCGTAGATCGCCGCGTGTTGTTCCCGGGTGCGGGCTACCGCGCCTTCCTGGGTGAGGCCGCGCCAGATGCGGGCTCGCGCTGTCGGGCCGGAAAGGCTTTCGAGCAGCGAGCACAGCACCGGGTTGCCCGAGCCGTCCGCGATTTTGCGGTGGAACTGCAGATCGTTGGCCACCAGTGCCTCGACGGTCGGCGATTCGTCCAGTTCGCCGAGCAGCGCGCCCAGTTCGGCGACGTCCTCGTCGCGCATGTGCAGCGCCGCCATCGCGGTGGCCGCGGGCTCCAGAATCCGCCGTACGGCAAGGAAATCGAGCACGGTGTCGTCGCGGTGGAAGTCGACGACGAAGGTCATCGCGTCGAGCAGCAGATTCGGCTCCAGGCTGGTGACGTACGTGCCGTCGCCCTGGCGCACGTCCAGCACCCGGATCAGGCACAGCGCCTTCACCGCTTCCCGCAGCGAACTGCGGGAAAGCCCCAGCCGCTGCGCCAGCTCGGCCTCCTTGGGGAGCCGGTCGCCCGGAGCCAGCTCGCCCGAAATGATCATGTCCTTGATCTTGTCGATCGCGACATCGGTGACGGGCATCGGGACCGCCCTCCCTGCAGAGACCTCGGATGTTTACCCCCTACAGCGTGCCACGACTCCCGTCTGGAGGAACGATGACCCACGGCCCGGCGCCGCAAACGGTCGCATTGCGCACCCGGCTCAAGCCCGGAATGGAGAAAACGTACGAGGAGGTGCACGCGGTGATCCCGCAAGACCTGGACGCCGCGTTGCGCCGCGCGGGCGTGCGGTCGTGGCGGATCTGGCGCGACGGGCTCGACCTGTTCCACTTCGTCGAGGTGGACGATTTCGAGCAGATGCGCGCGAAACTCGCCGACGACCCGGCCGACATCGCGTGGCAGAAGCGGATCAACGAACTGCTCGATCTCGATCATTCCGACGTCGCCCACGGTCTCGGGCTGGTCTGGCAACTCCCGGCGGAGGCGTGACCGTGGACCTTCCTCCGCTGGGACTCGGCGGCGCGCAACTGGGCAACCTGTACCACGCGGTGCCGGACGAAACCGCCGCGGCGAGCGTGCGGCGGGCGTGGGACGAGGGGATCCGCTACTTCGACACCGCGCCGCATTACGGGCTCGGGTTGTCGGAACGCCGGCTCGGGGCCGCGCTGGCGGCGTATCCGCGTGCCGAATACGTCCTGTCCACGAAAGTGGGACGCGTGCTGGAACCACGCGCAGCGGCACCAGGGGAGCGCGACAACGAGGGCTTCGACGTCCCCGGGACTTACCGGCGCCGTTGGGATTTCAGCCGCGACGGGGTGTTGCGTTCACTGGAATCAAGCTTGAAACGGCTCGGTCTCGACCGTATCGATCTGGTGTACGTGCATGATCCGGACGACCATTTCGAGGAAGCGGTTTCGGGCGCGTTCCCGGCGTTGCTGGAGTTGCGCGAGCAGGGCGTAGTCGGGGCGATCGGAGCCGGGATGAACCAGGCGCCGATGCTGGCGGAATTCGTGCGCAGGTTCGATCTCGATCATGTGCTGATGGCCGGTCGCTACACCCTGCTGAACCAGCCGGCATTGGACGAACTGCTGCCGCTGTGCGTCGAACGCGGGGTCGGCGTAGTGGCCGGCGGGGTGTTCAACGGCGGAATTCTCGCCGCTGAACAACCAGGCGCCATTTACGATTACGCGGCCGCTCCCGCGGATCTTGTCGAGAAGGCGCGCAAGATCGCGGAAATCTGTGCGCGACACGGTGTTTCGCTGCCGGAAGCCGCGCTCGCGTTGCCGCGCACGCACCCTGCGGTGGTGTCGGTAGTCGTCGGCGCGCACGACGCGGAGCAGGTGTCGCTGAACGTTCGCCGGGCGTCGGCGAAGATCCCGGCCGTACTGTGGGACGACCTCGCCGACGCCGGCCTCCTGCGCTCGGCCGCCCGCCCCGTCGTGTCCGGAGGGACGCAGTGATCGATTCGCACCACCACCTGTGGGATCCGGCGCGCCGCGAGTACCCGTGGATGTCCGGCGACGCACTGGCTCCGATCCGCAAGCCGTACACCGTCGACGATCTGCGCACGGTGACCACAGCGGCGGGCGTCCACGCCACGGTGCTGGTGCAGACCGTGTCGGACGAGGCGGAAACCGAGGAGTTCCTCGCTACGGCCGCGTCCGAGCCGTTGGTGGCCGGCGTGGTCGGCTGGGTCGACCTCGCCGCCCCGGACGTGTCCGACCGGCTGGCCCGGCTGCGCGAGCTGGGTCCGCTGGTCGGCATCCGGCACCAGGTCGAGGACGAACCGGACCCGGATTGGCTGCTGCGCCCCGAAGTCCTGCGCGGCCTGACCGCGGTCGGCACGGCCGGCCTGGTCTACGACCTGCTGGTGGCACCGGCACAGCTCGCGTCCGCCCGGCAGGTCGCCGAACGCTTGCCGGACTTGCGGCTGGTCCTCGACCACGCCGCGAAACCCGCCATCGCGGCCGGCGAATGGCAGCCGTGGGCGGACGGCGTGGCATCGCTGGCCGCGCACGGCAACGTGCACTGCAAGCTGTCCGGCTTGGTGACGGAAGCCGACTGGCGCGCATGGCAGGTGGGCCACTTGCGCCGCTACGCAGACCACGTTTTCGAGTCGTTCGGCGCGAACCGGGTCATGTTCGGCTCCGACTGGCCAGTGTGCGAACTAGCGGCAGCGTACGAAGTCGTGCTGGACGCGGCGGTCTCGCTGACCGGCGTGCTGAGCGACCCGGAACGGCTGGAGGTCTTCGAGCACACGGCGGCACGCGTTTATGAGTTGAGCTGAGAGATGCGGCGGCTCAATCCAGAGTGCCGCGCGGATCGGCGCGTGTCGAGCGGTTCGAGGGGCTAGGTCGGGGTTCAAGCCGTTCGGGTGACCAAAGAAGCTCAGAACTCCTGGCCCTGCACCATCTCGCGGAGCTTGGACAGCGCGCGATGCTGGGTGACGCGGACGTTGCCGGGCGAAATGCCGAGCGTTTCGGCCGTCTCGTTCGCGCTGAGGCCGACGACGATGCGCAGCGCCAGGATTTCCTGCTGCAGCGGGGCGAGGCGGGTGAGCAGCTCCTGCAGGCGGCTGCCGAGGTCGAGGCGCAGCGCGTGCGATTCCGGCTCGTTGCCGCCGGCGAGCGGGTGCTCGGGCAGTTCGGGAACCGGCTCGGAACGGTCGCGCGCGACGGCCCGGTAGGCGTCGGCGACCTTGTTGGCCGCGATCGCGTGCACGAGGTACAGGAACGAACCGCCGCGGTCCTGGTAGTCCGGAAGGGCCTTGAGGACGGCCATGCAGACGTCCTGCGCGACGTCGTCGGCGGCGAGGTAGGAAAGGTCGCGGCCGCCCATCCGTGCCCGGCAGTAGCGGGCGACGACGGGACGGAGCACGTGCAGCAGGTCGGCGATCGCGGCTTGATCGCCCTGTCCCGCGGCGCGTACGAGCGGATCGAGGTCTTCCTTGGTCAGGCGTCCGCCGGACCGGGGCAGCGTCGCAGGGCTCACGTAGCCCGCGACGTCGGAACCCGCGGTTCGGGACGTCTTCGACGGTGCTGTCATGGTCGTCTCCCCGGCAACCCTGTGACCGTCGCTGTCTCGGGGTCAACACTCTGTGATGTTGCGGTCGCAGGTACTCCTATCGAACGGGGGAGTACTGCGATCGTTGCGACGCTCCGTAACCTTAAGCGGCTGGAGGCCGACCGTCCACATTTCAACTACGAATACCCCGTTAGCAGCAGTGGTCTTGACACAAACGAGACCAGCCGACGCACAGTACGAATCCGGCCTCGCAGCATGTGCGGATGTCCGAATTGGTACGTCACGAAGAGTGATAGCCGGGTAGCGCAACAGAGAGTGGCCGTACTGCGGGTAGAACGGGTTCCACTACCGTTGGTGATCTTGCCGCGCGTCCTTGCGTCGCGTCCGGGCGAAAACCCACCAGCGCAGTACTGCGAACCGGACGACCCCGCCGACGAAACTGGCCGCGAGCAGCGCGGCGGTCTGCTGCCCCGCGGAGGGCTGCGCGACGACGGCGTCGAGGGTGGCGAGGACGACCGATCCGTAGCCCGCGTAGAAGGCGAAAGTGACGAGATCCTGGAAATGCCGCTTGCCGGCGCGGCTGCTCCGGTTGGCGAACGTGACGCGCCGGTGGAATTCGGTGTTGCCGACCGTCGTGATCGCGAGCGCGGCGAGATTCGCCCATTGCGCGCCTAATTCCGGGCGGAGGACCAGGAAGAGGACGGCCTGCAATCCGGTGGTGACGACCCCGGCGGCCAGGTACCACGCGGCATGACCCCCGATCTCGCGACGGCGAGCGGTGCGATCGGCGGCTCGGGTCGGCCGGTTGTCGGCGACACTCGCGGGTGTTGGGTGCGGGGTTGGGCGGGGCTGGGTGGGTTCGGCTTCTCCGGCGGCGCGGGCGTCGCCGAATACGCGCTGGCCTAACGCCGCGGCTTCTTCGGCTCGTTGGCGGTCGGTTGCGGGTTGTGGCAGTTGGCTGGTGTCGGTGGTTGACGGCAGTGGGGCCGAATCGGCTGTCGCCGATTCGTGGCGGGAGCCGTTCAGATTCGCCGCTGAGCGGCGACGAATGTGTTCGTTGCTGATCTCTGACCGCAACTCGGCGTCGTCGGCGCTCGCGTCGGCCACTCGGTCGAGGGCGGCGACCTCACCTCCGGAGCCCAGTGGAGCGCCCGCGTCGTCAGTTGCCGTTTCGAGGCGAATCGCGGTCGCGTTGGTCTTCGAGTGGCTAATGCTCTCGTCTTCGGACTCTGGCGGTCGCGGTCCAGCGTCGTTGGCCGCCGAGTGGCGACGGCCGTTCTGCCTGCGCCGGTCGGCATTCTCGGCCAGCGGGTCGCGGCGGGATCCCGGGGGCGTGGCCAGGTCGCCGTCAGCCGTGTGGTGATCCTCGAGCGCCGGGGAGGCGTGGCCCGAAGCCTGGTCGCGCGTGCGGAAGTCCGCGCTGGCGTCGCCGGGGGCGGCGTCCGGGCCGGTTGTGCGCCGGGGGCGGATTCCGATCCGGCCGCGCGGCATCCACCTTGTGGTGGTCATAGTCCTGACGCTAACTCCGCTTCGGCCGCTGATGCCCTGGTCGGGCCCAGGAACCCCTGTGATTCCGGCGACAGCCTTTCGGCCCGTTTCACCGGAGGCCGCCTCGGGTAGCTCACCACGAACGATCCGGAGTTTCGGGAGGTGCCCGTGAGCGATCCCGGTGACGACACTCTCCGCCAGAGTCAAGCACCCGGCATGGACAGCTCTCGCGTCGACCCGTTCTGCCCTCCTGAGCCCCGGTCCGCGGAGCGTCCCGGAGACAGTTATCCGGAGCAGCGGCCGGGGGAGCAGCCGGAGGTCCGGCCGCCGGTGTCCGGCGGGCCGGTCGCGAGTGTGCCGGACGAGGGATCGGCCGGCGACGCCGAACCGGAGCAGACCGGTTGGCCTGCGGAATCCAGCCACGGCGAACGGGTCGACCACGGGGGATGCACGGTCGCCGACGCGATCCGGTCGGCCATGGCCCGAAGATCCTGATCTCAAACGTATTTGTGACAGGTTCCACCCACGCGGCGACGGTCCGGCGCTCACACTGCGCGACCGTCGTGCCGCCTTTAGCGTGAAAAACCACCCTGCAACCGACCGTGCGCATCCGACTGCGACGAAGGGAAGGCCGAAAGATGCTGACCGTTACCGAAGCCGCCGCCGAGGCGATCACTGCGTTGACCGCCGAGCAAGGCGCTGGCTCCGAACAGAGCGGCCTGCGCTTCGCGCTGCAGAGCATGGAAGGCGACGGTGCCCAGCTGGCGCTGTCGGTAGCCCCGGCCCCGGAGGACGGCGACCGCATCGTCGGCGCCGACGGCGGGGCGAAGGTCTTCCTCGAGCCGCAGGCCGCGGCATTGCTCGACGACAAGGTCTTGGACGTCCAGCAGGACGACACCGGCGACGTCGCCTTTGCCGTTCTGCCGCAACAGCAGTCCGCCTAAGGGCTGTGCGAACGCTCGGCCACGGGGTTCGCGCGGCGGTGCTCGTCCGCTGATCCCGTGTGCCGTTCGCCGGTGCCCTCGGATGTTTCCGAACGTCTGGGCTTCGGCGAGGTGAACCATGGCCGATTCCTGAACGGCGACGTTGCGTCCTCGACGCGGTGTCGTCCGGACGGCGGGGTGGCTGTGCGGAAGCGCTCCCGAGGTTGATCGCGGGAGCGCTTCGCTATGAGGTGCGCAGCCAGTCCCGGACCAGGACCGCGGCACGCTCGCGCAGCAGTTCCGCGGCGTGGGCTCGGGCGTAGTCCAGCGACGGCGCATGGTCGATCAGCGCGCTGCTGCCCACGACTCCCAGCCCGGCCAGCGCGTCCGCGTCCAGCTGGATCCGCCCGGCGAGCACCAGCAACGGGATGCCCGTCCGCCCGGCGCGAGCCGCGATGCCTGCCGGGGCCTTGCCGGACAGCGACTGCTCGTCCAGCGAGCCCTCGCCGGTGATCACCAGGTCCGCGCCGGTCAGCGCGGTGTCGACGCCGGTCAGCGCGGCGATCAGGTCGAAGCCTGATTCGACCGTCGCGCCGAGCCCGGCGATCGCTCCGGCCGCGACTCCTCCGCCTGCCCCGGCCCCGGGGAGGTCGGAGACATCCGGCGCGCCAGCCTGCCCCAGCGCCTTCGCCCAGTGCGCCAGTGCTTCGTCCAGCGCCTGGACGTCGTCTGGCCCCGCGCCTTTCTGCGGACCGAACACCGCCGCCGCACCGTTCGCGCCGAGCAGCGGATTCGTCACGTCCGTGGCGACCGCGACCGGCACCGCGCCCAGTCGTTCCCGCGCTGGACCCAGGTCGACGCGCGCGACCCGCGCCAGCGACCCGCCGCCGAGCCCGACCGGTGCGCCGGACGCGTCGACAACGCCAGCACCCATCGCGGCCAGCATTCCGGCACCGCCGTCGGTGCTCGCGGTGCCGCCGACAGTCAGCACGAGCCGCCGTGCTCCGCGGGCGAGGGCGTCGTTCAGCAACTCGCCGACGCCCCACGTGTGCGCGGCCAGCGCGACCTCCCGGCTCGGCGTCACGAACTCGATCCCGCACGCTCGCGCCGACTCGACGTAGGCCGCGCCGTCGAGCAGCACGTACCGCGCCTCGACCGGTTCGTCGAGCGGACCGCGCACCGACAAGCGCACCACCGAGCCGCCCGCGTTCTCGAGCACCTCCAGCGTCCCTTCGCCGCCGTCGGCGACCGGGCACGCGGAGATCTCGGCGTCCGGCAAGGCATCGCGCACGCCTTGCGCGATCGCGTCCGTCACCTCGACTGCGGTCAGGCTTCCTTTGAACTTGTCCGGTGCGATCACGACCTTGGTCACTGACTCACCTCCGTCAGCGGCTCGGCGCCAGCGAGCACCGAGACGACGTTGCGCGCGGCCAGCACCGCCATCGCCGTCCGCGTTTCCACCGTCGCCGACCCGAGGTGCGGCGTCAGCACGACGTCGTCACGGTCCAGCAACCGCGGCTCGACGTCCGGCTCCTTTTCGAACACGTCCAGCGCCGCGCCCGCGATCTCGCCGGCTTCGAGCGCGTCAGCCAGCGCCGACTCGTCGACCACCGGACCGCGCGTGGTGTTCACCAGGTACGCAGTCGGTTTCATCGCCCGCAACGCATCCGCGTCGACGAGGTGCCGTGTCTCGGGAGTCAGCGGACAGTGCAGCGACACGAAGTCGGAACGCCGCAGCAGTTCGTCGAAGGCCACGAACTCGCCGTCGAAGTCCGGTTTCGCCGACCGTCCGGAGTAGACGATCCGCATCCCGAACGCCGCCGCCCGCTTCGCCACCGCGCGGCCGATCTGCCCGAGCCCGACGATGCCGAGCGTCTTGCCCTGCAGCCCGGACCCGAGCAGAAAGCCGAGGTGGAAGGACCACGCTTGCTGCGCGCGCAGCAAGCGTTCGCCTTCGCCGAGCCGCCGCGTTACGGCCAGCAGCAGTCCGAACGCGAGGTCCGCGGTGGCGTCGGTGAGCACGCCTGGCGTGTTGGTGACTACGACCCCGCGTTCGGCCAGTGCACTGACCTCCACGTTGTCGTAGCCCACCGCCACGTTCGCGACGACCTTTAGCTGCGGACCCGCCGCGTCCGCGACTGAGCCGTCGATCCGGTCGTGCAGCATCGACACCACCGCGTCCGAGCCGGCTACGAACTTCCGCAGTTCCTCGGGCGTGAGCGGCCGGTCCTCCCGCGAGATCTCGACTTCGCCTGCTTCGCCGAGCACCTGCACGGCCTCGTCCGGGATCCAGCGGGTGACAGCGATCTTCGGCATGCCGAGCAGCCTAATGCCGACTGTGCCGCCCGAGCGAGGTTCGCGGCGCGCTCACCGCCGGACACCCGCCTGAGCTGCGACGGAGCGTCCAACCGCGACAGAACGCCGCCGACGCGGACAGTGCCCGAAATTCCGCATTGCGGTACCACGCAACGAAATTCCGGTCTGCCGCCGACCGCGCCGCTCTGTGCCGGCCGCGAAACCCGTTCGCCGACTCCCAGCGCACCGTGTTGTCCTATCGCCTCACCTCCTTTCTCCCTTTCTTCGTGGCTCGCGAACCTTCGCCTTGTTCTGTGCCGTCTGTCCGGACGTCCGTCCCACCGTTCAGGTACTCGCCGAGGGCGGCCGGGTCATGCTATGTTCTCATTCAGAACTTCTGTGCGCTATGCGAACACGCTAGCACGGAATGACCGAAGCAGGAAGATCCAGACGGAAGGGCTCGTGATGGCAAGGGTGCTGTCGCTCGGCGAGGCGGTCGCCGAGCTGGTGCACGACGGGGACACCGTCGCTCTCGAGGGCTTCACGCACCTCATCCCGGTAGCGGCCGGGCACGAGATCATCCGTCAGGGCAGGCGGAATCTCACGCTCGTGCGGATGACGCCGGACATCGTCTACGACCAGCTCATCGGCGCGGGCTGTGCGAGCAAGCTGATCTTCTCGTGGGGCGGCAACCCCGGGGTCGGCTCGCTGCACCGGTTCCGCGACGCCGTGCAGCATGCGTGGCCGGCGCCGCTGGAGATCGAGGAGCACAGCCACGCGGGCATGGCGAACCGTTATGTCGCAGGCGCTTCCGGGCTTCCGTTCGCCGTGTTGCGCGGTTACACGGGCACCGATCTGCCCGCGCAGACGGACACGATCAAGCCGATCACCTGCCCGTTCACCGGCGAACAGCTCACCGCGGTGCCCGCGCTGAACCCGGACGTCACGATCGTGCACGCGCAGCGCGCCGACCGGGCGGGCAACGTTCAGCTGTGGGGCATCGCCGGCGTGCAGAAGGAAGCGGTGCTCGCGGCGAAGCGTTCGCTGGTCACCGTGGAAGAGGTCGTCGACGAACTGGAGCCCCGGCCGGGCGCGCTGGTCCTTCCCTCGTGGGCGGTCACCGCGGTGGCCGAGGTGCCGCGTGGCGCGGCGCCCTCGTATGCCGCTGGGTACTACGAACGGGACAACGCGGCGTACCAGGCGTGGGACGAGATCGGACGGGACCGCGAGGAATTCGGCAAGTGGCTGAACGACCTGACCGGGGTGAAGGCATGAGCGAGTACACCGCCGACGAGATGATGAGCATCGCCGCGGCCCGCGCGCTCGGCGAGGGCATGTCGTGCTTCGTCGGGATCGGATTGCCCAGCACGGCGGCAAACCTGGCTCGTCGCACGCACGCCCCGAACCTCACGCTGATCTACGAATCGGGTTGTCTCGGCGCGAAACCCGGCAGGCTGCCGCTGTCGATCGGCGACGGCGAACTGGCCGACACCGCCGACGCGGTGGTCAGCGTGCCCGAGGTGTTCAACTACTGGCTGCAGCCCGGCCGGATCGACGTCGGATTCCTCGGCGCGGCGCAGCTGGACAAGTTCGGCAACATCAACACCACGGTGATCGGCTCGGACTATCACGACCCGAAGGTGCGCCTGCCCGGCGCGGGCGGCGCGCCGGAGATCGCCGCGTCGTGCAAGGAAGTGTTCGTCGTGCTGCGGCAGAGCAAGCGGACGTTCGTGGACAAGGTCGATTTCGTGACGTCGTTCGGCCACGGCACCGGCCGGGGAGACCGCGAACGGCTCGGCCTGCGCGGCGCTGGGCCCACGCTCGTGGTCACCGACCTCGGCCTGATGCGGCCCGATCCGGAAACGGCGGAACTCACGCTCACCGAACTGCACCCCGGGGTCGAGCTGGAACAAGCCGTGGCGGCGACCGGGTGGACACTGAAGACGGCCGCGGACCTCAAGACCACCCCCGCGCCCACTGAACGCGAACTGACCCTGCTCCGTGAACTGAAGAAGGCCGGCGAATGAGCGACGCTTACGTACTCGACGCGATCCGCACTCCCTTCGGGCGCTACGGCGGCGCCCTGTCCGGGGTGCGCCCTGACGACCTGGCCGCGGGCGTGCTGCGCGCGCTGGCCGAGCGCAACGGGCTCGATCCGTCCACAGTGGACGAGGTGGTGCTCGGCGACGCCAACGGGGCGGGCGAGGACAACCGCAACGTGGCGCGGATGGCCGCGCTGCTCGCGGGCTGGCCGACGTCGGTGCCCGGCGCGACGGTGAACCGGCTGTGCGGATCCGGCGTCGAGGCCGCCATGCAGGCGAGCCGGGCGATCCAGGTCGGCGACGCGTCGCTGGTGGTCGCGGGCGGGGTCGAATCGATGAGCCGCTCGCCGCTGGTGATGCCGAAGCCGGACAAGGCTTTCCCCGCAGGCAACCAGACGTTGTACAACACCGCGCTCGGCTGGCGGATGGTCAACCCGGCGATGCCGTCGCAGTGGACCGTTTCCCTTGGCGAGTCCACCGAACTGCTCGCCGAACGCTACGGGATCAGCCGGGACGAGCAGGACGCATTCGCCGCGCGCAGTCACGCGAACGCTGCCCGGGCGTGGGACGAGGGCTTCTACGACGACCATGTGGTGCCGGTCGAGGGCGTCGACCTGACCCGGGACGAGGGCATCCGGGCGGATTCCACGCCCGAGAAGCTCGCGAAGCTGAAAACGGTGTTCCGCAAGGAAAACGGCACTGTCACGGCGGGCAATGCTTCGCCGTTGAACGACGGTGCTTCGGCGTTGCTGCTGGGCGACGCGGCCGCGGCTGAGCGGCTCGGCAAGACGCCTCTGGCGAGGCTCGCGGGCCGCGGCGCTGCGGGGGTCGATCCGGATGTGTTCGGCATCGGTCCGGTGCGTGCCGCGGAGATCGCGCTCGAACGGGCGGGCATCGGCTGGGGCGACCTGGCCGCGGTGGAACTCAACGAGGCGTTCGCGGCGCAGTCGCTGGCTTGCCTGAAAGAGTGGCCGAAGCTCGATCCGGAGATCGTCAACGTCAACGGCGGGGCCATCGCGATCGGGCATCCGCTTGGCGCGTCCGGCGGGCGGATCATCGGCACGCTGGCGCATCAGCTCCGCCACACCGGCGGCCGCTGGGGCCTCGCGGCGATCTGCATCGGCGTCGGCCAAGGGCTCGCTGTCGTGCTCGAGAATCGCTGAGAAAGGGAGGCATCGTGGCCACACCGACCGATCGGCGGCTGCCGCAGTACCGGCCCGATCCGGACGGCACGCACCCGCCGCTCGACTACGCGCCGTACCGCTCCACCGCGTTGCGGCATCCGAAGCAGCCGCTGGTCCTGCTGCCGCAGATGCTCACCGAGGTCACCGGTCCGCTGCTCGGGCCGGGACGGCTCGGCGAGTTGGACAACGACCTCACCCGCCAGCACGCGGGAGAGCCGCAGGGGCAGCGGATCATCGTCACCGGCAGGCTTCTCGACGGCGACGGGCGTCCGATCCGCAACTCGCTCGTGGAGATCTGGCAGGCCAATGCCGGCGGCCGCTACCGGCACACCGGCGACCGCTGGCCGTCCCCGCTCGACCCGAACTTCGACGGGCTCGGCCGCACGCTCACCGACGACGACGGGCGCTACGAGTTCACCACCATCAAACCCGGTGCGTACCCGTGGAAGAACCACGACAACGCGTGGCGTCCCGCGCACATCCACTTCTCGGTGTTCGGCTCGGCGTTCACCCAGCGGCTCGTCACGCAGATGTACTTTCCGGACGATCCGCTGTTCTCGCAGGATCCGATCTTCAACTCCATCCCGGACGAGAAGGCGCGGCAGCGGATGATCTCCCGGTTCGACCTCGACCGCACCGAGGAAGAATGGGCGCTGGCGTTCCAGTTCGACATCGTGGTGCGCGGGCGCGAACAGTCGGTGTTCGAGGACGAGGAGGAAGACGAGTGAGGCTGGAAGGAACGCCCTCGCAGACCGTCGGGCCGTACCTGTCCATCGGGCTGCCGTGGGACGACGGGCCGTTCGTGGTCCCGGAGGGCACCGAAGACGCGGTGTGGATCCGCGGCGGGGTGTACGACGGCGCGGGCAATCCGGTGCCGGACGCGATGATCGAGACGTGGCAGGCCGATCCGGACGGCGGCTTCGACCATCCCGACGATCCGCGCGGCAAGCCCGCCACGCCGTTTCGCGGGTTCGGGCGGTGCCCCACCGACGAACAAGGCCAGTACCGGATTCTCACGCTGCTGCCCGGAATCGTGCCGGACACGGCCGGGGCAGCGCAGGCGCGGCACATCGACGTGTCGGTGTTCGCCCGCGGGCTGCTGAACCGGGTGGTCACGCGGATGTACTTCGAGGACCAGGACAACGCTGGCGACGCCGTGCTGGCGAGCGTGCCCGAGGAGCGGCGGGATACGTTGCTGGCCAAGAAAGACGGTGCCGACTACCGGTTCGACGTGCGGTTGCAGGGCGAAGGCGAGACGGTGTTCTTCGCGGTCTGACCGGCCGTGTCCATTGTGGAGGTTCAAGCGTGAGCAGTGTCCGGGTGCACCGGGTCGTCGAAGGCCCGGAAGCGGGTCCGGTGGTGGTGTTCTCCAACTCGATCGGCAGCGACCACCGGATGTGGGAGCCGCAGGTCGCGCCGTTGACCGAACGCGGCTTCCGCGTGGTCCGGTACGACACGCGCGGGCACGGGGCGTCGCCGGTGCCGCCGGGTCCGTACGACCTGACCGATCTGGGCGGCGACGTGCTGGGACTGCTCGACGATCTCGGTGTCGAGCGGGCGCATTTCGTCGGCTTGTCGCTGGGCGGGATGACCGGGATGTGGCTCGGTGCGCACGCCGCGGACCGGTTGGCGAGCCTGACGTTGTGCTGCACGTCGGCGCTGCTCGGGCCACCCGAGATGTGGGCTGATCGCGCGCGCACTGTGCGAGCCGAGGGCACTGCGGCGGTCGCGGAAGCCAGCGTCGGCCGCTGGGTCACGCCGGGTTACGCACAGGCGCATCCGGACCAGGTCGCGTACCTGCGCGAGATGGTCGAGTCCCAGCCAGACGAGGGCTACGCCGGATGCTGCGAAGTCATCGAGCGGATGGATCTCACCGGCGACCTGCCGAAAATCTCCGTCCCGACGCTGGTGATCGCGGGTGCCGACGACCCGTCGACGCCCGCCGATCCGCACGGTCAGGCCATCGCCGACGGCATCCCCGGCGCCCGGCTCGAGGTCGTCGCCTCCGCCGCGCACCTGGGCAGCTACGAACAGCCGGAGGAATTCACCCGGCTGATCCTCGAGCGGATCACGGAGGAGCAGTGACCGAAGACCGCTACGAGGCGGGCATGCGGGTGCGCCGGGAGGTGCTCGGTGACGAGCATGTCGACCAGGCGGTCGCGCGGACCACTGAGTTCAGCAGGCCGTTCCAGGAGTACATCACCGAAGCGGCGTGGGGTTCCGTGTGGACGCGCGACGGCCTCGACCGGCGGACGCGCAGCTGCATCACGCTGGCCGCGCTCGCCTCCCTGCAGTGTCACGACGAGTTGGCGATGCACGTCCGCGCGGCGGTGCGCAACGGGCTCACCGCGGACGAGATCCGCGAGGTCCTGCTGCACACCGGCGTCTACGCGGGGGTGCCCGCGGCGAACACCGCGATCGGGATCGCCCAGCGCGTCCTCGCCGAGCTGGGAGAACCCACCGCTCAGCCGCCGGCCGGATAGGGTTCACCGCATGGAATCCGACGACCAGGCCGAACGCGGCGCGCACCACGTGCAGTCGCTGGAGCGCGGGCTGGCGGTGATCAAGGCGTTCAGCGCCGAGGCCCCGCACCCGACGCTCAGCGACGTCGCCCGCATCACCGGGCTGACCCGGGCGGCCGCGCGCCGGTTCCTGCTGACGCTCGTCGACCTCGGCTACGTCCGCACCGACGGCAAGTACTTCTCGCTCACCGCACGCGTGCTGGAACTCGGCTACGCCTATCTGTCCAGCCTGAGCCTGGCCGAGGTTTCACAGCCGCACCTGGAACGGCTGTCGGCGGAGGTGCACGAGTCGAGTTCGGTGTCAGTACTGGAGATCGCCGACATCGTGTACGTCGCGCGCGTCGCGGTGTCGCGGATCATGACGGTGAGCATCAACGTCGGCACGCGGTTCCCCGCACACGCCACGTCGATGGGACACGTCCTGCTCGCTGACATGAACCGGACCGAACTCAACGCATACTTCATCGTCGCCGACCTCAACCGACTGACCTCGCACACGCTGACCCAGCGCACCGCGCTTGAGGCCGAGCTGGCCAAGGTCCGGGAACAGGGCTGGGCGATGGTCGACCAGGAACTCGAAGAAGGCCTGCGCTCCGTCGCCGCGCCGATCCGCAACCGGGCCGGTCGCGCGGTCGCGGCGGTGAACATCTCCACGCACGCGAGCCGGACGCCGGTGGAGACCGTCCGCACTCAGCTCGTTCCGCCGTTGCTCGAGACCGCGGCCGCCATTTCGGCGGATCTCGCCGTGGTCGCGCCGGGGCGAGCGATCAAGGGCTGAGAGGGTGCCGATGCCGGAACCGGTCGCCGGTCTGCTGCTCGCCGCCGGGGCGGGGCGGCGGTTCGGCGGTCCCAAAGCGCTGGTCGAGTACGACGGCGAGCCGCTGGTCCGGCGTGCTGTCCGGAACTTGGCCGAGGCTGGCTGCGCGTCGGTGCGGGTGGTGGTCGGTGCGTCGGCTGAGAGGGTCCGGGAGTTGCTGCCGCCGGACGTGACTTCGGTGCCCGCCCTGCGGTGGCAGGACGGAATGGGGGAGTCGCTCAAAGCCGGGATGGAGTCGCTGGCTGGCGACTCTGCGGTCGCGGTGCTCGTGCACCTCGTGGATCTGCCCTGGGTGCCTGCCGCGGCGCTCGCGCGGATCGCCGGGGAGGCGTCCGAGGACGCGGTCGTTCGGGCCGCTTACCAGGGCGTTCCTGGGCATCCGGTGCTGTTCGGACGGCGGTGGTGGGGCGAAATCGCGGCTTCGGCACAGGGCGACCACGGGGCGCGGGATTGGCTGCGCGGGCGGACTGACGTGCGCCTCGTCGAGTGCGGCGACCTCGGCAGCGGCAGCGATGTCGATCGGCCCGGGGACCTGGCTGGGCCTGGCGCGGAACGGCGATGAGCGCCGGATGGCCGAGCCGGGCGGACTGGCGGCGGACAGCGAACCAAGCGGTCGCGGATCTACGATCGGGGGCGTGACAGAGTCCCTCGCCTCGCCCGACGCGCTCGCGGCCGCCCTCGACACCACCGGTTACCTCGCCGACGAGGGGCTGGCCACCGCGGGATTCCTCGCGACGCAGATGCAGCGTCCGCTCTTCTGCGAGGGCGAGCCGGGCACCGGGAAGACCTCGCTGGCGCTCGCGTTGTCCGAAGCGCTGGGATGGCCGTTGGTGCGGCTCCAGTGTCACGAGGGCATCGACGCCGCGCAGGCGCTCTACGAATGGGATTTCCCCCGTCAGCTGCTGCACCTGCGCGCCCTCGAAGCGGCCGACGGCGGACGGCTTGATGCGGAAACTGCCGAGCGGTCGCTGTACACCGAGCGGTTCCTGCTCGCCCGCCCGCTGCTGCAGGCGCTCACGACGACGCCGTGCGTACTGCTGGTCGACGAGATCGACCGCGCGGACGACGAGTTCGAGGCGTTCCTCCTGCAGTTGCTGGACGAATACACCGTCACGATTCCGGAGTACGGCGAGGTGCGCGCGGAGCAGCCGCCGCTGGTCGTGCTGACGTCCAACCGCACCCGCGAGGTGCACGACGCGCTCAAGCGGCGGTGTCTCTACCACTGGCTCGAACATCCCGATCTCGCGCGCGAAATCAGCATTCTGCGCCGTCGGCTGCCCGGCATCGGCGAGACGCTCGCCCGCCAGATCGCCGACGCGGTGCAACGGTTGCGCGCGATGGACCTTCTCAAGCCGCCGGGCGTCGCCGAATCCCTTGACTGGGCACGGGCTTTGCTCGCGCTCCAGCGCGACGAACTGGACGCCGAGACGGCCGCGCGGACCCTTGGCGCGGTGCTGAAGTACAGCGAGGATCTCGATCGCGTCCGGGCGAAGCTGGATACGTTGTTCTCGTGATCTTTCGTCCATTGTGGACGGTGGGATAATTCCGTTGCGGCGGTGCGCGGGATCGGGCATGCTTGAAGCATCACTGAATGACTTCGTTGACTTTGCGACTGTGCCGGAAGGAGGGCTCGTGACCGACTTCGCCCGGGCTGCCCTCCTGGCACTCCGTTGAGTTCCGTTCTTTTCTGAAGGTTCCGCGCGCCCGTCCTGAGCTACCGGGGTTGGTCGCTGCGCGCAACCACGGTCCGCGCACGCCGTCCCGGAGGCGGGATGGCGTGCGCGGCCGCCCTTCGCCGAGGCCGTGGTTGGCGCGAGGCGGTGCCTTCGGGAGTTCGGTGCGGCGGGATGCTTGGCTGGCTGCGGCGGGATGCCCTGGTGGCGGCTGCTGTGGGATGCCGTTGGAAGGCGGGTGCCGTGTGGTGTCTGCGGGACGGCTGTTGTGGGATGCCGTTGGGACGCGGGTGCTGCGAGGTGTCCGCGGGACGGCCGCAGTGGGACGCCGTGGGGTGTCTGCGGGACGGCTGCTGTGGGATGCCCTTGAAAGGCGGGTGCGGTGAGGTGCCTGCGGGATGGCCGCAGTGGGACGCCGTGGAAAGCGGGTGCCGTGAGGTGCCCGCGGGGCGGCCGCTGTCGGATGTCCTTGAAGGCGGCTGCCGTGGGATGTTCTGAAGGTGGCTGCGGTGGCGGGTCCTGAGGCTGCTGCGGTGGGAGGTCCTTGACGCTTGCCTTCGCGTGGGCTTGGTCTTGGCGGGCCGGGATGACTGCGAACCTTTGGGCGGCGTGAGTGCGGCTGGTGGTGCGCTGGATTCCGCGAAGCCGTGGTCTTTCGCCGACGGAGCGGGGTTTCTGGGAACGGCAGTGCGGCGTGGCGGTTGGCTGGGCTGCCGGGCGGCTGGGAACACTGGCCAGTGTTTGGCGGCTGGCGGAGCGGGCTGGGTTCGTTGCTGGTCTCGGGAGACTGCATGGCTGGGCGCTCGAGCGGGGCGCTGGAGCAGGGAGCCGTAGCAGGTCGGCTGGAGGCGGCGCTGAGCTGGCCGTCTGGAGGTGGCGCGGACTGGCGATCTGGCGTGCCTGGGATCGGCCGCCGTCCGATCGGGCTGCGAGTGCGCGCGGAGCCCGGTAAGGCAGCGAGTTTGCACGCTCCAGGCGAAATTGTGGAGCGGCCGGAACATCCGCGAGCCCAGTGTGGTTCACACTGGAATGGCGGTGCGGAGGAACACTGGCGAGCTGGAGCAGCTCAAGCCGGAACTACCGCGCGCCAAAGAATCCGGCCGAGAACCTTGGCGCGGCAAGATCGTCGAGCACGGCTCCCAACCTGCGGCCAGGCAAGGGAAACGCAAGCACGCCGAGCACCGGACGGTCGTCGAATCCGGTGGGTGCTGCCGGAGCGAGGGCGGAGCGGTCGCGGTGCGGGTTCCCGGGTTGGGGTCACAATGGGGGACATGAACACCGAAGTCGCTGATCCGCTCGCTGGGTACGCGGGGTTCGCGGCGGCGTTGCGGGAAGCGGGCGTCGCGTGCGATGCGCGGCGGGTGCAGGCTTATCTGGCGGCTGTCGCGAAGGTTGATGTCGCTCGGCCGACGCAGCTTTACTGGGTCGGGCGGTTGACGCTCTGTTCCGACCCGGACGACCTTCCTCGGTATGAGGAAGCCTTCGCGCGGTGGTTCGAAGGAGACGACAGTCCTCGGGCGGCGTCGGGGACTCCGGTGCGGAAGCAGGCCCGGATCGCTCCGCTGGCAGTCGCGGGCGGTGACGGGGACAGTGCTGAGGAATCGCACGACACGCTCCGGGTCGCGGCTAGTGACCATGAGGTTCTCCGGCATCGGGATCTTGCCGAACTCACCAAAGCCGAGCGCGCGCATTTGCGTGAGCTGCTCGCGACGTTGCGTCCGGTGCTGCCCAAGCGGCAGGCGGCGCGGCGGACGCCGGCGCGTCGGGGTGCGCTCGATCCGGCTCGGACGTTGCGGGCGATGCTCGCGGCCGGCGGCGAGCCGGTTCGGCTGGCGCATCACCGGCGGGGGACGCGGGCTCGGAAAGTGGTGCTGCTGATCGACGTTTCCGGCTCGATGAGTCCGTACGCCGACGCGTTGCTGCGGTTCGCGCACGTTGTCGCGCGGGCGGCGCCGTTGTCGGTCGAAGTGTTTACGCTGGGTACCCGGATGACTCGGGTGTCCCGGCAATTGCGGCAGCGCGATCCGGAGCAGGCCATGCTCGCCGCTGGTACCGCGGTGCCGGATTTCGCTGGTGGGACGCGGCTTGGCGAGACGCTGCGGGTGTTTCTCGACCGGTGGGGGCAACGCGGTTTCGCGCGACGCGCGGTAGTCACCGTGTTCTCCGACGGGTGGGAGCGCGGCGACGTCAGCCTGCTCGCCGAGCAGCTCGGCAGGCTGCGCCGGCTCGCGCACGCCGTATTCTGGGTGAATCCGCACGCAGGGCACGAGGGTTATGCTCCGGTCCAATCCGGCATCGTGGCCGCCCTGCCGCACATCGACCGGCTGCTGGCCGGGCACAGCCTGGCGACGTTGGAACGACTCCTCGGGGAGATTGCCGATGCGTGACGTACTGGACGACGTGTACCGCCGCTGGCAGGCGGGTGAAACGGTCGGGCTCGGCACGGTGGTGGCGACATTCTCGTCGGCCCCGCGGGCGCCGGGCGCGTCGATGATGGTCGCGCCGGACGGGACGGTCGTCGGCAGCGTGTCCGGCGGCTGCGTCGAGGGCGCGGTGTACGAGCTGGCCAACGAGGTCGTCGCCGAGCGGAAGCCGGTGCTGCAGCGTTATGGCGTCAGCGACGACGACGCCTTCGCGGTCGGGCTGACCTGCGGCGGGATCATCGACATCTACGTCGAGCCGGTGGACCGCGAATCGATGCCGGAGCTGGAGCGGGTCGTCGAATCGGTGCGCAGCGGAGAACCGGTCGCGGTCGTCACGATCGTGGAGCACGAGACGCCCGGACTGGTCGGCGAGCACATGATCGTGTGGCCGGACCGGGTCGAAGGGTCCCTTGGCTCGTCCCGAATGGACGACGCGGTCGCCGACGACGCGCGCGGGCTCCTCGCCACCGGGCGCACCGGCACCCTCCACTACGGACCGGACGGGCAGCGTCGCGGCGAAGGCATGGCTGTCTTCGTGAACTCCTTCGAACCGCCGCCGCGACTTCTCGTGTTCGGCGCGATCGACTTCGCCGCCGCGATGGCCCGGATGGGTGCTTATCTCGGGTATCAGGTGACGGTCTGCGACGCGCGTCCGGTGTTCGCGACCAGCAGCCGGTTCCCGGACGCGCACGAGGTGGTCGTCGACTGGCCGCACCGCTACCTGAAGGCCGAGGCCGAGGCGGGCCGGATCGACGCGCGGACGGCGATCGCGGTCCTCACCCACGATCCGAAGTTCGACGTGCCGTTGCTGGAGGTCGCGCTGCGGCTGGACGTCGGGTACGTCGGGGCGATGGGGTCGCGCAAGACGCACGACGACCGGTTCGCGCGGCTCCGCGAGGCGGGGATTACCGAGGCGGAACTGGAACGCCTGTCCTCGCCGATCGGCCTCGACCTCGGCGCGCGCACGCCGGAGGAGACGGCGGTGTCGATCGCGGCGGAAATCATCGCCCTCCGCTGGAGCGGCACCGGGCGGCGGCTGGCGGCGCTGACCGGGCGGATTCACAGCTGAACCGGGCCCGGCCGATGTGCTGCAGCGGCGGGGCGCTGGCCGGACTGGGATGCGGGGGCCGTTGGCATCGGCGCTGATCAGGTGCGCGCGGCTGGGCCACCCGGTGAGCATCGCGCGGACTGGATTCGGCGGTTGGTGCAAAGCGGGGACGCCGACCGCGAGGACACCGGGTGGGCTGAAGCTGGTCGGTGGTGCTCGGGCGGGCGGTGCGTTGTCGCGACGCGGGACGTCGACTACGAGGTGATCGGTGGTGGGCTGAGGCTGGTCGGTGGTGCGCGGGTGGGCGCTGAGCTGTCGCGAAGTGGGACGCTGGCCACGAGGAAACTGGCGGCGGGCTGAAGGTTGCCGGTGGTGCGTGGGTGGCTGGTGCGTTGTCGCGAAGCGGGACGCCGACCACGAGGTGACCGGCGGCGGGCTGAACCTTGCCGGTCGTACGCGGGCGGGCGCTGCGCTGTCACGAAGCAGGACCCTGACCGCGACGAAACAGCGCGAACCGAAGCTCACCGGCCAGCCCCAATCGGCCCGTAGCCGCGCACCCCGGCCAGCGCCGAATTCGCCGGAAAACCCCCATCCAGCAACCGAAACCGGTGAACCGCCGCCCCGAAACCCCGCCCCCTCGGGAAGATCCGCCCACCGGACCACGGCGGCCGAAAAATCACCCGTCCGGCTTCACGCGCATGCGGATCAAAAGCGCCAGAAACCCCGCATCTGCGGAACAGTGCGAGCGACGTGCGACATCAGGACTTGTCCGCGCGCGGAACGCGTAGCACGCTCCCTGTGAGGCCGATCACGATCGCGCCTTGGCCGTTCCCGAACCGGCCCGCCGCCTCCGCCGGGGCTGGCGGGCATTTGCACTTGGAGGCCTTTGATGCGCATCACCGTCACTGTCGACGGCACGAAATACACCGATGACGTCGAGCCGCGCACCCTGCTCGTCCACTACTTACGGGAACGCGTCGGGAAGGTGGGCACCGTCGTCGGGTGCGACACCAGCAACTGCGGCGCGTGCACCGTCCATCTCGACGGGCACAGCGTGAAATCCTGTTCCGTCCTCGCCGTGCAGGCCGACGGATGCGAGGTCACCACCATCGAAGGGCTGGCCCGCGACGGGCAATTGCACCCGGTCCAGCAAGCTTTTCACGACAACCACGCGCTGCAGTGCGGATTCTGCACCCCGGGCATGATCATGCAGTCCATCGACCTGCTCGCGGACAACCCGGACCCGGACGAGCAGGCCGTCCGGGAAGGGCTTGAGGGCAATCTCTGCCGCTGCACCGGGTACCAGAACATCGTGAAGGCCGTGCGCGACGCGGCGAAGCACATGAGTCCTGGGGCGGGGCCGGAAGCCGAGAAGATCGATCAGCCCAACCACGTCGGCGTGGGTGGTGAATGATGACCGCCACGATCGAGCCTGAGGTAGGGAAGTCCCGGCGCCGCAAGGAGGACGAGCGGCTCATCACCGGGCGCACCCAGTGGACGGACAACATCGTGTTGCCGGGGATGCTGCATCTCGCGGTGCTGCGGAGTCCGTTGGCGCACGCCAAGATCGTTTCGATCGACACGTCCGCGGCGAAGGAAGCCGCTGGTGTCGTAGCCGTTTACACCGCGGCCGACCTCGATCCCGAGGGCGCGATCGGCATGCCGTGTGCGTGGCCGATCACGCCGGACATGGCTGCGCCGCGGCGTCCGGTGCTGGCGGCGGACCGGGTGAATTTCGCTGGCGAGGGCGTGGCCGTGGTGGTCGCGCGGTCGGCGGGCGAGGCGCATGACGCGCTTGAGGCGATCGAGGTCGAGTACGAGGACCTGCCGCCGGTGCTCGACCTGGAGGCCGCGCTCGCCGAGGACGCGCCGCTGGTCCACGAGGAACTGGGCAGCAACAAGAACGCGTTCTGGGTGTTCGACTCGGCCGAGGCGGGCACCGGCGGGAATGTCGAGGAAGCACTGTCCTCTTCGGAGGTCGTGCTGAAACGGCGGTTCCGCCAGCAGCGCCTGGTGCCGGCGTTCATGGAGCCGCGCGCGTGCGTGGTGGATCCGACCGGCGCGCAGCTGACCATGTGGTCGGCCACCCAGGTGCCGCACATCCTGCGCGTGATGTCCGCGCTGACGCTGGGCATCCCGGAGCACAAGCTGCGCGTGATCGCCCCGGACGTCGGCGGCGGGTTCGGCGGCAAGATCGGCGTGCTGCCCGAGGAAATGATGACCGTGCTCGTCGCGAACAAGCTCGGCAAACCGGTGAAGTGGAACGAATCCCGGTCCGAGACCATGCTCGCCGCGCACCACGGGCGCGACCAGATCCAGGACATCACGATCTCGGCGAAGGCCGACGGCACGGTCACCGGGCTCAAGGTCGAACTGCTCGCCAACCTCGGCGCGTACAACGGCCTGGTCGGGCCGGGCGTGCCGATCCTCGGCGCGTTCATGTTCAACGCGATCTACAAGATCCCGGCATACCACTTCGCCTGCACCAACGTGTTCACCACGACCACGCTCACCGACGCCTACCGCGGCGCCGGGCGTCCGGAAGCGACGTTCGCCATCGAGCGGATCATGGACGAGCTGGCCGACGAGCTGGGCATGGACCCGGTGGAGCTGCGCGAAAAGAACTGGATCAAGCACGAGGAATTCCCGTTCACCACGGTCTGCGGGCTCACCTACGACTCCGGCAACTACGAGGCCGCGACCGAGAAGGCGAAGGAGCTTTTCGGCTACGACGCGCTGCGCCGCGAACAGAAGGAACGCCGTGAGGCGAACGACCCGGTGCAGCTCGGCATCGGGATCTCGACGTTCACCGAGATGTGCGGGCTCGCGCCGTCGCGGGTGCTGGGTTCGCTCGATTACGGGGCCGGCGGCTGGGAGTACGCGTCGCTGCGGATGCTGCCGACCGGCAAGGTCGAGGTGACGACCGGGGCGTCGGCGCACGGGCAGGGGCACGAGACGGCGTGGAGCCAGATCGTCGCGGACCAGCTCGGGGTGTCGTTCGAGGACGTCGAGGTGCTGCACGGCGACACGCAGTCGTCGCACAAGGGCCTCGACACTTACGGCTCGCGTTCGCTGGTCGTCGGCGGGATCGCGATCGTCAAGGCGGCCGAGAAGGTGGTCGCGAAGGCGAAGCCGATCGCCGCGCATCTGCTGGAGTGCTCGGAGGACGACCTCGAGTTCTCCGGCGGCAAGTTCACCGTGAAGGGCACGGACACGTCGACGACGATCCAGGACATCGCGCTCGCGGTGTTCGCCGCGCACAACCTGCCGGACGGCGTCGAACCGTCGCTCGATTCCGACGCCACCTTCGACCCGGAGAACTTCTCCTTCCCGCACGGCACCCACCTGTGCGCGGCCGAAGTGGACACTGAAACCGGCCGGGTGAAACTGCGTTCGTACGTCTGCGTGGACGACGTCGGCAAGGTGGTCAACCCGCTGATCGTGGAGGGCCAGGTGCACGGCGGGCTCGCGCAGGGCATCGCGCAGGCGTTGTTCGAGGAGGCCGTGCACGACGAGAGCGGCACGCTCACCACCGGCACGTTCGCCGATTATCTGCTGCCCTCGGCGGCCGACCTGCCGTCGTTCACCACGGACCGCACGGAAACGCCGTCGACCACGAACCCGTTGGGAGCCAAGGGCGTCGGCGAGGCGGGCACGATCGCCTCGACGCCGGCCGTGGTCAACGCGGTGGTCGACGCGGTGCGCCACTTCGGGGTGAACGACATCGAAATGCCGCTCACGCCGATGCGCGTGTGGAACGCGGTGCGTAACGGCACCGCCAATGCCGGCGGACCCGGCGGCGAGGCCGGTGGCGGCCTCGGTTCGATCGACGCCTCCGGAGGTGCCCAGTGATCCCGGCTCCGTTCGACTACGTCGCTCCGTCCACGGTGGACGAAGCCGTGCAGGCGCTCGCCGCGGCGGGCGAGGACGCGAAGGTGCTGGCGGGCGGGCAGAGCCTGCTGCCGGTGCTGCGGATGCGGCTCGCCGCGCCGACCACGCTGATCGACCTCGGGAAGGTCGCCGAAATGCGCGGGGTGCGCGAGGACGGCGACGCGCTCGTGGTCGGCGCGATGACGACGCATTACGAGGTGCAGCGTGACCCGTTGATCGCCGAGCACGCCGCGCTGGTGAAGGAGGCGACCGACACCGTCGCGGACCCGCAGGTGCGCCACCGCGGCACGTTCGGCGGCGCGATCGCGCACGCGGACCCGGCCGGCGACCTGCTGGCTCCGGTGCTCGCGCTGGACGGCGAGCTGGTGCTGGCGGGTCCGGGCGGGCGGCGCACGGTGGCCGCGGCGGAGTTCTTCCAGGACTACTTCACCACCGCACTGGCCCCGGACGAGCTGCTCGTCGAGGTGCGGCTGCCCAAGCACACCGGCTGGCGGGCGCACTACGAGAAGTTCAACCGGGTCGCGCAAGCCTGGTCGATGTGCGCGGTGGCGGCCACCGTGCGCACCGAGGGCGGCGTGATCGAGGAAGCCAGGGTCGCGCTCACGAACATGGGCGCGACGCCGGTCCGCGCGACCGCCGTGGAGCAGGCCTTGCTCGGCGCGCAGGCCAACGCGGAGACGATTCGGGCGGCCGCCGCGCACGCCGCCGAAGGCACCAATCCGGTCGCGGACGGCAATTCCGACGTCGAGTACCGCCAGCACCTCGCGCGGGTGCTGACCGGGCGTGCCGTCGCGGCGGCGGTGGGCGCCTGAGCTGACCGGCCGGGAAGGACTCCTTGGGGGAATCTGATTCCCCCAAGGAGTCCTTCACGACAACGCTCGCCGGGAGACGGCCGTAAGGTGGACGGCAACGGCTCGAAGCAGTGTGCAGGAGAGGAGGTCGGCCCGTGCGGCTCGACCACGAATTCACCGTCCCCGCCCCGATCGGGGAGGTCTGGCAGGCCGTCATCGACCCGGAGCGGGTCGCCCCGTGCATGCCGGGCGCCTCGCTCACCAAGGTGGAGGGGGACACCTTCGCGGGCACGGTGAAGGTCAAGCTGGGGCCGATTTCGCTGCTGTACAAGGGAACCGGCGAGTTCCTGGAGAAGGACGAGGCGGCGCGCAAGGTCGTCATCAAGGCGTCCGGCAAGGACGCCCGCGGCGGCGGCACGGCGGCCGCGACGGTCACCCTGACGCTCACCGAACGCGACGGCGGCACGCACGGCGCGGTCGCCACCGACCTGGCGATCACCGGCCGTCCGGCGCAGTTCGGGCGCGGGCTGATCTCCGAGGTGGGCGGCAAGATCCTGGACACCTTCGCGGGGAATCTCGCGGCCTCGCTGGAGACCCCGGCCGAGGAAGCCCCCGCTCCGGCTGAGAAGGCGGAGAAGGCGGAGGAGAAGCCCGCCGAGGCGCCCGCCGCCGAGAAGCCGGTCGCCGACGAGAAGCCGCATCTGCGCAGCGTGCCCGCCGGGGGTTCGACCGGCGAGTCCGAGGCGATCGACCTGCTCGACTACGCCGGGCAGTCCGTCGCGAAGCGGCTGGCCCCGGTGGCCGCGGGCGCGGTCGTGCTGCTGATCGTCCTGGCCATCGTGCGCAAGCTGCGCCGCCGCTGACCGCTCCGTCCGGCCACAGGGAGGTTGCCCGCCCGCTCTACTCAGAGCGTGCCCAGCGGGCAGTTCGAGGGCGGGTTGTCCCTCGGCTCGGCTAGCTCTGGAGCGGACCCGCTACCCTGGGCAACCTCCGTCGGCCGAATTTCGCGTGGGGGCGCCCGTGACGCAGGCACCTGTCCCCAGCGCGGCGACGGCGTGGCGCGGCTGGCCGCCGCGCTGGACGATGTGGGCGGTCGCGCGACGGCGGTGGATCGGCTACGCCATGGGGTGCGAGGCCGCCGCGGTGGTGGTCACCGTGACCGGTCTCGCGACCGGGTTCGGCGGGCCGGTGCAGTTCAGTTCGTTCGGGGTGCTCGTCGGGCTGGGCATCGCGCAGGCGGAGATGTCGCGGCGGATCGAACGCCTGCGACGGTGGATGAGCGGCCAGACGCACATCAACGTCACGTCCGTCTGGTACCTCGCCGGCGCGTTCCTGCTTCCGCCCGCGTGGGTCGCGTTGCTGGCGTTGGTGCTGTACCTGCATCTGTGGCTGCGAGTGTGGCGACACGTGCGTACGCGGCCCGCGCATCGCTTCGCAGCGAGTACGGCGTGGGCGATGCTGTCGTGCTTCGCGGCGTCTGCGGTGTTGACCATCGGCGATCTCGACCAAGGCCGTCTCGACACTGCGTACGGCGTCCTCGCGCTCGTCCTGGCGGCCGCTGTCTTCGAGTTGGTGAACGTCGTGCTCGTGGCGACGGGCATCTTCCTGTACACGAACAGCCGCTCGCCCGCGGACCTCATCGGCACCTGGGAGGACAACGCCTTCGAGTTGGCGACGCTGTGTCTCGGCGGGCTCGCTGCGCTGGCGTTCGTCCATCAGCCGGTGCTGGTGGTCTTCGTGCTGCCGCCGTTGCTGTTGCTGCACCGGTATCTCCTGCTGAAACAGCAGCTGCAGGTGGCGGTCGTGACCGACGAGAAGACCGGGCTGCTCAACACCGGCGGCTGGCACGACCTGGCGACCCGGGAGTTCACCCGGGCCCGGCGGCGCGGGGCAGGCAGCGGCTTCGCCGTGCTGATGATCGATCTCGACCACTTCAAGCGCATCAACGACACATACGGCCACCTCACCGGCGACGAGGTGCTCGCCGCGGTCGCCGTGGCGATCGAGGCTTCGGTGCGGCAAAGCGACACCGTCGGCCGGTTCGGCGGTGAGGAATTCGTGGTGCTGCTGCCCGCGACCGGGGACACCGACGTGCTCGCGATCGCCGAGCGGGTGCGTGTCGCGATCGGGGAACTGACGGTCGCGGTGGGAGGCCCGCTGCGGATCAGCGGACTCTCCGTGTCCGTCGGGGTCGCGTGTTATCCGCAGGCGGGTGCCACGCTCGACGAGGTGTTGCGGTCTGCTGACGCCGCGCTGTACCGGGCCAAGGACGCCGGCCGCAACCGCGTGGCGGTCTGAGCCGGAAATACCGGGCGCGGGCAATTGTTGAACGTTGTATGAGCACTGCGGATCACGAGACCGACGTCGTGGTGATCGGGGCCGGGCAGGCCGGATTGTCGGCGGCGTACCACCTGCGCCGCGCCGGGTTCGCCAACGAACGCGGGTTCGTCGTGCTCGACCACGGCAAGCGCGCGGGCGGGGCGTGGCAGTACCGGTGGCCGTCGCTGGTGGTGGGGAAGGTGCACGGCATTCACGACCTGCCGGGGATGGCGTTCGGGACCCCGGACGCGACACGGCCGGCGAGCGATGCCGTGTCGGAGTACTTCGGGCGTTTCGAGAAGACGTATGACCTGCCGGTGCACCGCCCGGTCGACGTGACGGCGGTGCGGCGCGCGGGGGAGCGGCTGCTGGTCGAATCGCCCGCGGAGACGTGGGCGGCGCGCGCGGTGATCAGCGCGACCGGGACGTGGGACCGGCCGTTCTGGCCGCGTTATCCGGGGACTTTCTCCGGAAAGCAGCTGCACACGGCGGATTACCGCGGTGCGGAGGAGTTCCGCGGCCAGCGCGTGGTGGTCGTGGGCGGCGGGACGTCGGCGGTGCAGCTGCTGATGGAGATCGGCCCGGTCGCCCGTTCGACGGTGTGGGTGACGCGGCGTCCGCCGGTGTGGCGAGACGAGCCGTTCACCGAGGACTGGGGCCGCCAGGCGGTCGCGAAGGTGGACGAGCGGGTGCGGGCCGGGCTGCCGCCGGAAAGCGTCGTGAGCGTGACGGACCTGGCGGTGACGCCGGAGGTGCTCGCCGGTCGGGCGGCGGGATATCTGGACCGGCGGCCGATGTTCTCGCGGCTGGTGCCCGACGGTGTCGTGTGGGAGGACGGGAGTTTCGAGCCCGCGGACGTCATCCTGTGGGCGACTGGGTTCCGGGCCTCGATCGACCATCTGGCTCCGCTGCATCTGCGGACGTCCGGCGGCGGGATCCGGATGGACGGGACTCGGGTGGTGGCGGAGCCGCGGCTGCATCTGGTCGGGTACGGGCCTTCGGCGAGCACGGTGGGGGCGAACCGGGCCGGGCGTGCGGCAGTGCAGGAGGTTCGGCGGCTGCTGCAGCGGTGAGAGGTCCGTGCGGGGCTCCTTCACGGAATCAAAGCCCCTCACGGCGTGTCAGCGCGGAGGAAGCGGGCATTCCGCTGATCGGGCGGTCTTGATCGTTTCACGTCCGTTCCGGGCTTGTCGGGAGAAACCGGTCCCGCTACTCTGCCGTTTTAGTTAGGAAACTTTCCTAACGCAATAACCGCAACGAGACGCCGCAGAACCGTAACGCCGCCGCCCTGTTCCCGTCCGGCCCGAAGGAGTGCGACGTGTCCTCGTCCCGTGTCCGAAGTCTCGCCCGGTTCGCGTTACCGGCCGCCGCGGTGGTGTTGCTGCCCGCCGCGGTTTCGCCCGCGCGCGACGCCAGTGCCGCAGCCGCCGATGTGCTGCTGTCCCAAGGGAAACCTGTCAGCACGTCGACGCTTGAGACGTCCACGCTCGGCGGCGAGAACGCCGTCGACGGGAATCTCAAGACGCGCTGGGCCAGTGCGGTCAGCGCCGACGCCCAGTGGCTGCGCGTCGACCTCGGGCAGGCCGTCACGGTCCACCGGGTGAAGCTGAACTGGGAAGCGGCGTACGCCAAGAAATATCGCATCGAGATCTCCGACGACGGCGAGAACTTCAAGTCGATCGCGACGATCACCAGCGGCGACGGCGGCACCGACGACCTCACCGGGCTGTCCGGGCACGGCCGGTTCCTGCGCTTCGTCGGCACCGAGCGCGCCACGAAGTACGGCTACTCGCTCTGGGAACTCCAGGCGTACGGCACCCCGGACTCGTCCGGCGACACCCAGGCGCCCACCGCTCCGTCGAACCTCGCCGCGGGCGAAGTCGGCTCGAACAGCGCCGCGCTGACCTGGGCCGCCGCGACCGACAACGTCGGCGTCAGCGGGTACGAGGTCCTCCGGGACGGCAAGTCCGTCGCCACCAGCACGACCACGTCCTACACCGACAACGGCCTCTCTCCGGACACCGACTACACCTACACCGTCCGCGCGAAGGACGCCGCCGGGAACACCTCGCCGGTCAGCGGGCCGGTCAAGGTGCACACGAAGCCGGGGAACGCGGGCACCAGCTTCGTCCTCGCCGCGGCAGGCGACATCGCCGAGCAGTGCACCGCCAGCAGTTCCAGCTGCGTGCACCCGAAGACCGCGAAGCTGGTCCAGGGGATGAACCCCGCCGCGGTGATCACCATGGGCGACAACCAGTACGACGCCGAGGACACCGGGCTGACCCTGCAGAACTTCAAGGACTACTACGACAAGACCTGGGGCAAGTTCAAGAGCATCACGCACCCGATCCCCGGCAACCACGAGACCTACGACGACAACAAGCCGTTCGAGGCCTACGAGCAGTACTTCGGCAAGATCGCCACGCCGAACGGGAAGCGGTACTACAGCTGGGAAATGGGCAACTGGCACTTCATCGCCCTCGACTCCAACGGCTTCGTCGACGACAAGGACGGCGGCCAGCTGGAGGACACCGACCAGATGAACTGGATCAAGCAGGACCTGGCGAAGAACACCAAGGGCTGCGTCGCGGCGTACTACCACCACCCGCGGTGGAGTTCGGGCGACCATGGCGACCAGCGCGGTTCCAAGCAGCTGTGGGACCTGTTCGCGCAGAACAAGGTCGACCTGATCCTCAACGGCCACGACCACCACTACGAGCGGTTCGTCCCGCAGAACGCCAGCGGCAAGGCGGACCCGGCCGGTCCGGTCGAGATCATCGGCGGCATGGGCGGCGCGAACCCGTACCCGGTCCACTCCGCGCACCCGACCACGGCGAAGCTGCTCAAGGACACCTTCGGCGTGCTGAAGCTGACGATGACCGACACGACGTTCTCCGAGCAGCTGATCGGTCTCGACGGCAAGGTCCAGGACAGCAGCCCGACCTACACCTGCCACAACTAGGGGCCGGGCATGTACATCGCGACAAGCCGTAGTTCGGACGTCGCGGCGGGCACCGAGCGCAAGGCCGGCCTGCGCCGGGTGTCGGCGAACGTCGTCGCACTCGGCGCGGTCAGCCTGGTCACCGACATCTCCTCGGAGATGGTGACCGCGGTGCTCCCGCTCTACCTGGTGCTCGGCCTCGGGCTGAACCCGCTGCAGTTCGGCCTGCTCGACGGGCTTTACGCGGGAGCCACCGCCGTGGTCCGCGTGCTCGGCGGGCATCTGGCCGACCGGTGGCGCCGGCTCAAGGCGGTCGCCGGGTTCGGCTACGGCTTGTCCGCGGTGTGCAAGCTCGGCCTGGTCGCGGCCGGTTCGTCGGTCGCGGCGATCGGCGTGGTGCTCGCCGCCGACCGCACCGGCAAGGGGCTGCGCACGGCCCCGCGCGACGCGTTGATCTCGCTTTCCAGCGAGCCCGACACGCTCGGCCGGTCGTTCGGCGTGCACCGCGCGATGGACACTGTCGGCGCGTTCCTCGGCCCGCTCGTCGCGATGGCCGTGCTCGCGCTGAGCCTCGGCAGCTACACGTCGGTGTTCTTCACCAGTTTCTGTATCGCGGCGATCGCGGTCATGCTGCTCGTGCTGTTCGTCCGCGACCGGCCAGCCGCGGTCGACCGGGCCGCGGTGTCCGTGCGCGCCGCGTTCGGGCTGTTGCGCGAGCGAGGCTTCCGCCGCGTCGCGGTGTGGGCGGCACTGCTCGGGTTCGTGACGCTTGGCGATTCCTTTGTGTACCTGGTGCTTCAGCGGCGCTGGGACGTCGCGGCGACGTTCTTCCCGTTGCTGCCGCTCGGGACGGCCGGGGTGTACCTGGTGCTGGCCGTTCCGCTGGGCAAGCTGGCGGACAAGATCGGGCGCTGGCCGGTGTTCCTCGGCGGGCACGTCGCACTCGTCGCCGCGCTGATCGCGTTGTGCGGGCCGGTGTCGGGCTTCTGGCTCGCGGCTCTCGCCTTGGGGTTGCACGGCGTGTTCTACGCGGCTACCGACGGGGTGCTCATGGCGGCCGCCGGACCGTTGGTGCCCGCTGATCTTAGGGCGACCGGTCTCGCGGTGGTCCAAACTGGACAGGCTGCCGCGCGGATGCTTTCGTCGGTCCTCTTCGGACTCGCCTGGACCTTGTGGGACCTGCAGCCCGCGGTCCTCGTGGCGGCCGGAGCGCTCGCTGTCGTGGCGCTTGGCGCCGCTTTCGCAAGGCCGGTGCGTAAATGAAAAAGGTCCTTCTCGCTGTTGTCGGCACTGTGGTGCTCGCTGCTGCCGCGGTGGTCTACACCGTTGCCGCGCGGCCCAGTCCTGCTGAGCCCGCGAAGGTCGAGCATCTTTCGCTCGCGCCTGGGCAGTTGTTCTTTCGCAGTACTAAAACGGGCAACGTCGGCGTCGTTCCGCTGGCGAATCCTGGTGCCGCGCCGAAGTTCAGCGACCTGAAGTGCGACCGGTTCGCGGTGTCCGGCACGACGGGAATGTGTCTCGCCGTGCGTCCGGGCACGCTGCCCGCGGTCAGTGACTTCAGTGTCCTCGACCGGAATCTCGGCATTGTGCACAAGGACTATTTGCCGGGGACGCCGAGCCGGGCCCGTGTTTCGCCGGACGGGAAACGGGTGTACTGGACGCTGTTCGTCACCGGTGACTCCTATGCCGCCACCGGGTTCTCGACCCGCTCCGGGGTTTACCAGCTGGACAACGGCGAGCTGGAGAAGACGATCGAGGAGTTGCCGGTCCTGGTCGACGGGAAGCGGTATTTCTCCGCCGACGTCAACTACTGGGGCATCACCTTCGCCAAGGACGGCAAGCGGTTCTACTCGACGCTCGGCACCAAGGGCAAGACCTACCTGATCGAAGGCGATTACGACACCTACCGCGGGAAAGCGCTGCGGGAAAACGTGGAATGCCCGTCGCTGTCGCCGGACGAGACGCGGATCGCGTTCAAGAAGAAGGTCGGCGAGGGCGTCTGGCGGCTGTCCGTGCTCGACCTCAAGACGATGCGGGAGACCGCGCTCGCCGAGACCCGCAGCGTGGACGACCAGGCGTTGTGGCAGGACGACCACACGATCCTGTACGGGCTGGAGAACGCCGTGTGGGCGGTGCCCGCGGACGGGTCCGGGGCCCCGCGCAAGCTCGTCGCCGACGCCGTCTCGCCCGCCGTCACCAGCTGATTCGACATCTCTTTACGTCGTATAGTACCCTACGTGTCCGTAGATACTTTACGACGTAAAGAGATGAGATGGCTGAAGCTGCGCTGCACGACGGAACACGGATCGAAGCACAGGTGCACGGGGACGGGCCGGTGCTGCTGCTCCCGGTCGACCCCAAGCCCGCCGAAGGGCCGGAGGCCGAGGCGGCCCGGCAGTGGGGAGCCGACCCGGAGCTGGGCCGTTCGCTGATCGCGGGATTCGCCGGGTTCCGGGTGGTGGCCTTCGACTACCAGGGGCACCGGATGGCGCATCCGGCCGATCTGGCACCGGAGGTGGTCGCGGCCGATTTCCTCGCGGTGGCGGACGCGGTGGGGGCGGAGCGGTTCTCGTATTACGGCTACTCGTGGCTGGCACTGTCCGGTCTGCAGCTGGCGTTGCGCACGGATCGGCTGGATGCCTTGGTGATGGGCGGATATCCGCCGCTGGACGGGCCGTACGCGGCGATGCTGGCGGTGACCCGGGCGACGCACGAGATGGCGCTCGCCGGGCCGACGGCCGAAACCAAACCCGAGCCGGGGGATTGGGACTCGGTAGACGTCACGTTGTCGACGGGGCAGACGAAGCAGTTCGTGACGTTGTACGAGGCGTTGCAGGACTTCGATGACCGGGCCGTCGAGTTGTCGTGTCCTCGGCTGTGTTTCGCGGGGTCGGAGGATCGGATCGAGTACGGCGAGCGGTGGGGCGGGGTGACCGTCGACATCGTTGGGCCGTTGCTGCGGGAGCGGGCCGAGCTGGAGGCGCGCGGGTGGAGCGTCGAGGTGCTCGACGGGCTGGACCACATGGGGGCGATGCAGGCCGCCGCCGTGCTGCCGGTGGTGCGGCCGTGGCTGGAGAAAGTCGTGTAGCTACTCGGCTTGCCGCAGCTCGTGCTCCAGCGCTTCTAGCTCCGCGCCACCCGCCATCTGCCGCGTCAGCTCCGGCAGTTCGATCTCCGACTTCTCATAAGACCCGAGCGCCGCGCCGCGTTTGAGCAGCAGGAATCGATCCGCCACCGGATACGCGTGGTGCGGGTTGTGCGTGATCAGGACGACGCCCAGGCCCCGGTCGCGGGCCTGGGCCACGTACTTCAGCACCACCCCGGCCTGCTTCACGCCCAACGCGGCCGTCGGCTCGTCCAGGATCAGCACCTTCGCGCCAAAGTGGACCGCACGTGCGATGGCCACGCACTGCCGTTCGCCGCCGGACAGGGTGCCGACCGGTTGTTCGACATCCCGCAGATCGATGCCCATCTCGGCGAGCGCCTTCTTGGTCAGCTCGCGGCCTTTGCGCCGGTCCAGCGCGCGGAACGGGCCGAAGCCGACGGTCGGTTCGGAACCGAGGAAGAAGTTGCGCCACACGCTCATCAGCGGAACCACCGCGAGATCCTGGTACACCGTGGCGATTCCGCGGTCCAGCGCTTCGCGGGGCGACGCGAACCGCACCGGCGTGCCTTCGACCAGGAACTCGCCTTCGTCGTGCTGATGCACGCCGGCGAGGATCTTGATCAAAGTGGACTTTCCCGCGCCGTTGTCGCCCAGCACGCAGGTGACTTCACCCGCGTTGACCACAGTGGACACTTCGCGCAACGCGACCACGGTGCCGTATCGCTTGCCGACGTTCTTCACTTCGAGGAGAGCGTTCATCGCCGGACCCTTTCCGCGCGCCGCCGCAGAGCGTTGTTGACCAGGACCGCCGCCAGGAGCATGATCCCGAGGAACAGCATGA
This sequence comes from Amycolatopsis sp. WGS_07, assembly GCF_045278895.1. Classification (NCBI taxonomy): domain Bacteria; kingdom Bacillati; phylum Actinomycetota; class Actinomycetes; order Pseudonocardiales; family Pseudonocardiaceae; genus Amycolatopsis; species Amycolatopsis sp. WGS_07. Next base: position 4,888,683 of record NZ_CP136053.1, read on the forward strand.
ACCAGTCGTTGTCCCAGCCGGCGAACACGATGCCCTGGCGCGCCATGCCGAAGATCAGCGCGCCGATCGCCGCGCCGACGGCCGAGCCGAATCCGCCGGTCAGCAGGCAGCCGCCGATCACCGCGGCGATGATGTACTGGAATTCCAGCCCGATGCCCTGATTCGCCTGCACGCTCGCGAACCGCAGGATGTTGATCGAGCCGACCAGCCATCCGGCCAGCGCGGTGCCCATGAACAGCAGGATTTTGGTGCGCACCACCGGAACGCCGACCGAACGGGCGCTCGCGGACGACCCGCCGACCGCGAAGATCCAGTTGCCGAACCGCGTCCGCACGAGCAGCCACGCGGCCACCGCGATCGCGCCGAGCCACCAGACGATGGAGATCTGGAACGGGGTCCCGCCGATGTCCACTGTGGAGGCGAAGACGAACCCGGCGGACGCGTAGCCGTCGGTCGAGCGCATGCCCGACACCTGCACGGTGCCGGTGACGAGCCGGGTGACGCCGAGGTTCAGCCCTTGCAGGGCCAGGAAAGTGCCCAGGGTGACGATAAAACTCGGCAGCCCGGTTTTCATCACGAGCCAGCCGTTGAACGCGCCGACCGTCAGCGCGAACGCCAGCGAGACGAGCAGAGCGAGCCACACGTTCCAGCCCGCCTGGGTGGCGAGGATCGCGGTGACCAGCGACGTCGACGCGGTCATCACGCCCGCCGACAAGTCGAACTCGCCGCCGACCATCAGCAGCGACACGGCCACCGCCATGATGCCCAGCGTCGCCGCGTCGTCCAGCCAGGTCGCGGCACCGCTGGCGCTGAAGAACTTGTCGGTCACAAAGGTGAAGAACAGGAAGACGACGACTGCGCCGAGCAGTGCGCCGATCTCCGGGCGCACCACCAGCCGGTCGGTCAGCCGCGGCTTCGCCAGCCGTTCGTCGAGGGTCGTCATCGGGTGCCCCTTTGCACGTACTGGCCGACCTTGTCCACTGTGGATTTGTCGACCAGGTCGGGTCCGGTGAGCACCGGTTTGCCGCCGCCGACGACGTTCGCGTTGTCCCGGTACAGCTTCAGGAACTGCACCGGCAGATAGCCCTGTTCGTACTGCTGCTGGTCGACCGCGAACAGCACGTCGCCCGCCTTGATCGCGGCCACGACGTCGGAGTTGAGGTCGAACGTGGCGACCTGCGCTTTCGCGCCCACCGACTTGACCGCGCTCACCGCCCGGGCGGCGACCTGCGAGTTCAGCGTGAGGACCGCGTCGATCGACGAGTCGGTCTGGACCGCGCCGCGGATGCGCGACTCGGCGTCGGTCGGGTTGGAGATGTCCACCTGCAGCGTCTGGACGGTGCCGGCGAACCCGGTCTTCGCGCCGTCGCAGCGCTGCGCCTGCCCGACGTTCCCGGCCTCGTGGATCACGCACAGCAGCTTGTGCTTGCCGAGGTCCTTGAACTTCTTCCCGGCTTCCTCGCCGGCGATCGACTCGTTCTGCCCGACGTGCGTGAGCGCGCCGTACGCCGCGCTCTTGTCCTCGCCGGAATTGATGGTGATCACTGGGATTCCGGCTCGCACAGCGGCCTCAATGGACGGACGCAGCGCTTCCGGGTTCGCCATCGACACCACGAGCCCGCCGGTCTGCTGCGCGACCGCGTTGTCGATCAGCTTCGCCTGTGCGCCCGGATCGCCGTCCGAGGTGTATTCCACTTGTACGCCAAGGTCTTTGCCCGCCTTCTCGGCACCGTTCTTGACCACGTTCCAGAACGCGTCGCCCGCGGTGCCGTGCGTGATCACCGAAACCTTCAGCGGCCCGGACGGTGCCGGAGCGGCGGCGGGCGCGGTCGTCTTCGGCTCGGCGGCCGGCCCGGTGCACGCCGCCAGCAGCCAGCCCGCGGCCAGCAGGCTCGCTACCGCGCGGCCGGTGCGCTTCCAGCGATGGGACATCGTTGTCTCTCCTCGCTTGTCAGCCGGTGATGTTCCGTAGGTACGAGAGACTGGCCGCGACGTCCTGGCCGGGCCGGTCGACCGGGCTGTCTTCGCCCAGCGCGGTGTCCTGTTCCAGCACGTACCAGCCGTCGTAGCCCGCTTCGGCGACGGAGCGGACCATGGCCGCGAGGTCCACGTCGCCCTGGCCGAGCGGCACGTAGAGGCCCTTGCCGACCGCTTCGGTGTAGGGCAGCGAGCCCGCTCGGACGGCTTCGGCCAGCTCTCCGCGGACGTCCTTGAGGTGCAGATGGCCGATCCGTTCCGGATGCCGCCGCGCGAGCGCGACCGGATCGGTGCCGCCGATCAGCAGGTGTCCGGTGTCCAGGCAGAGCTGGAGGTCGGAGTCGGCGAGGAAGCGTTCGACCTCGGCCTCGGTTTCCACATGGGTGCCAACGTGTGGATGCAACACGGTCCTCAGCCCGTGTTTCGCGGCCACGTCACGGATCTTGCCCGCCGTGCTGACCAAAGTGGACCATTCGGCGGCGGTGAGTGCGGGCCGTTCGTCGTAACCGTCGAGGCCGGTCGCCGCGGCGAGCACGAGCATTCCGCCGCCGCAGGCAGCGAAGAGCGCGGCCGATTCTTCCGCTTCGGCGACGGCCGCGTCCGGATTTTCGTGCAGCGGCACGGCAAGGAAGCCGCCGACGAGTTCGAGCCGATGGCTTTCCAGGAGCGCTTTCAGCTCGGCCGGTTCGCGCGGGAGATAGCCGGGCGGCCCCAATTCCGTTGCGGTGACGCCTAGTCCGGCCATTTCCCCGAGCACGTGCGCGGCGTCGAGCACCCGGCCCCAACCGGGCACCTCGCAGACTCCCCACGAGATCGGGGCGGCGGCGACGCGGATCTTCGCGGTCATGGATCCCTCTCCGGTCGGGGGACACGCCTTGATTAGAGCGCTCTAAGCTTGTAGCGTCCGGACCGTCGCGTCAAGCGCTTCTCCGGGGAGGTTTTCAGATGGGGAAGCCCACGATGGAGGACGTCGCCGCGCGCGCCGGTGTCTCCCGTGCGCTGGTGTCGCTGGTGATGCGCAACGCGCCGAACGTCTCGGCGCGGCGGCGCGCGGCCGTGGTGAAAGCGGCCGAGGAGCTGGGTTATTCGCCGCACGTCATGGCCCGGTCGCTGGCGAGCCGGACCTCGACGGTGCTGGGCGTGATGGTGAACGACCTGCGCAACGCGTTCTTCGCCGATGTCGTGGAAGGGCTGGACGCCGCGGCGCAGGCGGCCGGTTTCGACCTGATCCTCAACACCGGCGGCCGAATGCCTTCACGGGAAGGCGCTGCGCTGCGCAGTCTGTTGTCCTTCCGCCCGGCTGGCGTAGTGCTGTTGTCGCCGGTCGTTCCGGCCGCGGCGATTGAGGCCGCGGCGCGTCAGTGTCCGGTAGTATTGGTGTCGCGGACTTCTCGACTGTCCTCAGTGGACACGGTGAACGACGACGGCGAAGCTGGGGCGGCGTTGGCGGTCGAACACCTGGTACAGCTGGGGCATCGCCGGATCGCACACCTCGACGGCGGGGGAGCAGCCGGTGCCGCGGCCCGGCGGCGGGGCTTCCGGCAGGCAATGCGGTCGCACGGGCTGGAGCCGATCGTGGTGCGCAGCGAACACACCGACACCGCGGGCGAGAAAGCCGTGCAGGAGTTGCTTTCCTCGTATTCCCCGAGGCCGACCGCGCTGCTGGCGGGCAACGACTTCAACGCCGTCGGCGCGATCTCGGCCCTCGAAGAACACGGGTTGCGAGTGCCGGAGGACGTGTCGGTGGTCGGCTACGACAACACGTCGCTGGCCTCCCTCCGGCACATCTCACTGACCACAGTGGACCAGCCGCGCGCCGAAATGGCCCGGCTGGCCTTTGACGCGTTATTGGAACGGGTACGGGGTGAACGCACTGAACCGGTGCGGCATCTGCTTCATCCGTCCCTGGTCGTGCGGGAGACCACGGGGCCATACTCAGGGGAGACACAGCGATGAGGTTGGGACTGGCAGGGGCCGGACGGATCGGTGCCGCGCACGCGGAAACGCTCGCCGGCTTCGACGAGGTCGCGTCGGTGGTCGTCGCGGACGTCGATCCCGCACGCGCACAGGCGGTCGCGGCGAACCTGGGTGTGGAGGCGGCCGAAGGAATCGACGCCTTGTTCCAGGCTGGCCTCGACGGTCTGGTGATCGCCGCGGCCACCGACGCGCATCCCGAGCTGATCATGAAAGCGGTCGACGCGCGAGTGCCGGTGTTCTGCGAAAAGCCGGTCGCCGCGGACATCCCCGGCACGCTCGCGGTGATCGACCGGATCGCGGACTCGGACGTACCGGTGCAGATCGGCTTCCAGCGCCGGTTCGACGCGGGGTACCAAGCCGCGCGGGCAGCGGTGGCGAGCGGGGAATTGGGCTGGCTGCACAGCGTCCGAGCGACCACTTTGGACCCGGCTCCGCCGCCCGCGGCCTATATCCCGCATTCCGGCGGCCTGTTCCGGGACTGCGGGGTGCACGACTTCGACATCCTCCGCTGGGTGACCGGGCGGGAGGTTGAGGAAGTATTCGCCGTGGGGCGCAACAAGGGCGAGCAGTTCTTCGCCGATGCCGGGGACGTCGACACCGCGGCGGTGGCGATGACCCTCGACGACGGCACGCTCGCGACGGTTTCGCTGACCCGCTACAACGGCGCGGGTTACGACGTGCGGTTCGAGGCCCTCGGTTCCTTGGGGAATGCCGTGGTGGGCTTGGACGACCAGGCCCCGCTGCGGTCGGTGGAGCCGGGCGTGGGGCCGTTGCCGGGACCGGCGTATCCGGGGTTCATGGAACGCTTCCGTCCGGCTTATGCGGCTGAGCTGCGGACTTTCCTGGACGTGGCAGCTGGCCGGATACCGTCGCCTGCGGGGGCGGGGGATGCGTTGGAGGCGTTCTACATCGCGGAGGCGTGCGAGGTATCGCGACGGGAGAACCGCCCGGTGCGGGTCGCGGAGGTGCGGCGGTAAGTCAGGCTCGCGGGCGAAGAATGTTCTCCGCCAACGTATCCACCAAGTCTCGCGTTACTGCCACCCCAGTCAGTGCACTGTAGACAATCGGCCCCAGCAGAGCGTCCATTGTGGCCTCCGGACCCAGCACCGGAGCCACCTCGCCCGCTTCGGTAGCCCGCGTCAGCATCTCCAGTTCGGCGATACGGCGCGGTTCCAGGTAACGCTCGTGGAAGCTCGCCGCGGTTCCCGGGTCGTGCTGGGATTCGGCCAGCAGGGTCAGCAGGCATTTGCCCGCCGGGTCCGCGGCGAGGAAGTCCGCGAAATCGCGCAGGTACGCGCGAATGCTGTCGGCCGTCGGGAGTTCCGTGGGAACGGGCAGGCGTTTCGCGGTGTCCTCGATCAGCGTGTCCAGCAGGATTTCGACCTTGGACGGCCACCAGCGGTAGATCGTCTGCTTCGCGACCCCGGCGCGGCGGGCGATCGCTTCGACGGTCAGCGCGGCGAAGCCGTGCTCGACCAGCAGATCGTCGGCGGCGTGGAGCACGGCGACGCGGGCGGCCTCGTCGCGCCGGTTGCCGGAGCGTGCCCTGCGGGGCTGGGAATTCACGGCGGGCATGGCGGACATCTTACCGTGCTACTGTCTAGACGTGACGTCTCGTCTAGACAAAGGAGCGGCCATGGCCGGACGCCGGGCATTGGTGGTCGGAGCTTCGCGAGGGCTGGGGTTGGTGCTGGTCACCGAACTGGACCGGCGCGGGTGGGAGGTCATCGCGACCACCCGGAACGGGACGGTGCCGAAGAAAGGGATGCGGACCGAGCAGCTGGAGATGACTGACGACGCACAGATAGCCGCGCTGCACGACAGAGCGGACGGTCCGCTCGATCTGCTTTTCGTGAACGCGGCGATTAATCAGGGCAACCTGCCGATCAGCGAGGTGCCGACGGCGATGTTCACCGAAGTGATGATCACCAACGCGTTGAGCCCGTTGCGAGTCCTCGAAGGACTGCACGATCTGGTGAAGCCGGGCGGGACAGTCGCGGTGATGTCGTCCGAGCAGGGCAGCGTCTCGATGAACACCGAACCCGGATACGAGCTGTACAAGGCGAGCAAGGCCGCGCTCAACCAGCTCATGCGCAGCTACGCCACCCGGCAGGAGGGGGACGGGCGGACGAAGCTGCTCATCGACCCTGGCCACAACCGGACGCGGCTCGGCGGGCCGGACGCGCCGCTGCTGCCCGAGGAAAGCATCCCCGCGGTCGTCGACGTGCTGGAAGCGCGGGCGGGCGAACCGGGGCTGCAGTTCCTCGACCGGTTCGGCAAGCCCGTTCCCTGGTAACGACTGGGCCGAACGGGTAGCGCTCGGCGGCTTCGCATGCCAAGCTGCGGGGCGTGCCTGGATCCGGAGAATCCGAGATCGTGCTGATCCCGCTCGACGAGCCGGGGCTCGAGCGCCTTTTGGCGGCCGCGGTGGCCGACGCCGATCCGCTCGAGGTGATGCCGCCGGTGGAAGGCCCGGCCGGCTGGACCGAAGCCCGCCGCGAAGCGTTTCTCACGTTTCACCGCCGACGATCCCTCAACCCGGACACGGCTATCGAGACGACGTGGGTCGTGGAAGTCGACGGCCAGGTCTGCGGGGCGGCCCGGCTGCGGCCGGTGTCTGGGAAGTCGGCGCTGGAGGTCGAAGCCGGGGTGTGGCTCGGCCGTTCGGCGCGCGGACGCGGGATCGGCCGGAAGGTGACCGCGGTTTTGCTGGACGCGGCCCGCGACGGCGGCGCGGCGAAGTTCGTCGCGACGACCACTGTGGACAATGCGGCGGCCCGGCGGCTGCTGAGCGGAACCGGCGCGGAACTGGACGTGCACGGCGCGGAGATCGACGCGCACCTGGAACTCTGACCGCTCGCCGCCGCTCCCGCAGAGGTCCGTGAAGGACTCCTTGAGGGAATTAGATTCCCTCAAGGAGTCCTTCACGGACGTTCGCCTTGCGTGCCGGGGCGACCGGCTGGGCGGCGCGGGGCGGAGGGTCAGTCGATTTCCAGTTCCGGCGAGTACATGTCGAACCAGTGGTGCAGGTCAAGCGCCCGGTCCATGCCGGCCCGCTGCGTCGGGCTGATCGCCGCCGGGTCGGTTTCCGCCGACTGCTGCAGCCATTCCCGGCCGACCATCTGGAACATCGGATTGTCCTTCTGCGCCAAGGCTTCCTTGATCTGCTGCTGCAGCGCGACCGCGTAGCCCGGGTCCTGAGTGGACGGATACGGGCTCTTCACCCGGTCCCGCACCGACGCGGGCAGCACGTGCTTCGTCGCGTGCCGCAGCAGGCTCTTCTCCCGGCCGTCGTAGGTCTTCAGCGACCACGGCGTGTTGTAGACGTACTCGACGAGCCGGTGGTCGCAGAACGGCACGCGCACTTCGAGGCCCACCGCCATCGACATCCGGTCCTTGCGGTCGAGCAGCTGCCGCACGAAACGGGTCAGGTGCAGATTGCAGATGACCCGCATCCGGGAGTCCCGCTCGGATTCGCCGTCCAGCAAGTCCACTTCGGACACCGCGGTGCGGTACTGGTCGGCGATGTAGGACTCCAGGTCGAGCTTCTTCGCCAGCCCCGGTTCGAGCAGCGAGCCCCGGTCCTCCATCAGGCTGTTGCGGAACGCCAGCCACGGGAAGGTGTCCGCGTTGACCGCGGCCTCGTCGTGGAACCAGCGGTACCCGCCGAACACCTCGTCGGCCGATTCGCCGGACAGCGCGACCGTCGATTCGCCGCGGATCGCCTTGAACAGCAAGTACAGCGACGTGTCCATGTCGCCGAGCCCGGACGGGATGTCGCGGGCGCGCAGCACCTTGCGGCGGACCTCGGGGTCGCTTAGGTCGGCCGGGTTCAGCATCACGTCCTGGTGCGCGGAACCGACGAGCTTGGCGACGTCGCGGATGTAGGGCGAGTCCGGGGTGTCGCGCATTTCGTCCGGCTGGAAGTTCTCCTCCTGCCCGAAGAAGTCGACCGAGAACGTACGCAGCTGCTCGCCTTCCTCGGCCAGCCGGGCGGCGGCGAGGCCCGTGACGGCGCTCGAGTCGAGGCCGCCGGACAGCAGCACGCAGCGCGGCACGTCGGCGATCAGCTGCCGGTTGACGATGTCGGTCATCAGCTCGCGCACGCGCTCGACCGTCGTCTCCTGGTCGTCGGTGTGCTGCTTCGCGTCGAGCTTCCAGTAAGTGCGGGTGTTGATGCCCTCGCGGGTCACGGTGACGACGGTGGCCGGGTCGACCTCGTACATGCCCTTCCACAGCGACCAGCCCGGACGCTTCGTGAAGCCCATCAGCTCGCGCAGGCCGTCGCTGTCGACCACCTTGCGCGCCAACGGGTTCGCCAGGATTGCCTTCGGCTCGGAGCCGAACAGGACGCCGTCGCGGGTGGGGTAGTAGTAGAACGGCTTGATGCCCATCCGGTCGCGGATCATCACGAGCTTCTGGTCGCGCTCGTCCCAGATCGCGAACGCGTACATGCCGTTGAGGTGGTCCACGACCTCGGCGCCCCACTGCAGGTAGCCGTGCAGCACGACCTCGGTGTCGCTGTCGGTCTCCCAGCGGTGGCCGAGCTTCGTGAGTTCTTCACGGAGTTCGGAGAAGTTGTAGGCCTCGCCGCTGTAGACCATCGCGACCTCGCCGTTCGGCGTCTTGACGCTCATCGGCTGCCGTCCGCCCGGCAGGTCGATGATGGCGAGCCGGCGATGGCCGAGCGCGACCGAACGGCGGACCCACGTGCCCCGGTCGTCGGGTCCGCGGCAGGCCATGGTTTCGGTCATCGCGTCCGCGATCTCCTGCTGCTGCGTGAGATCGGTGTCGTAGGAAACCCAGCCCGCGATTCCGCACATGCGAGACCTCCCGGAAGGTAGTTAGTTAGCTGATACAACTATTGGTTACTCAGGTGTAACACGAACCCCCGATCCTTGTCTGCCCGAATTGCACTCTCTGTCCTTGATCCGCTACGCGTTGTGCCGCAAGTCACCCACCAACTACGGACAGTCATTCGCCTGGGGAGCCCGGAATGGCGTCCGACGTAGTGGCACGGGTCACCGGCCGTCAAGATCCCGTAAACGCCCCCAGGTCGCGGTGTCAAGGAGGCGTCAGACGCGGGTGCTTACGCTCCGCGACGACCGCACAGTGGCTCTCGACCGACGGTCACCCCGTGCCGGGTGACCCTTCCTGAGAGGTGCCTCGTGGCGGATTTGCTGTACGCCCTATTGCTCATCGGCGTTTTCGTGGTGCTCGCCGGTGTCCTTCGCGGGCTGGAGAAGCTGTGAGCGGCGCGGGCACCGTGGCCAACATCGTCGGCGGACTGCTGGCGCTTGGCCTCCTCGGCTACCTGTTCGTCGCCCTCGTGAGGCCGGAGAAATTCTGAGATGAGTGACGTCGGCGCCGGCTTTCTGCAAGCCGGCATGCTCCTGGTCGCCCTCGCGGTGGTCTACAAACCCCTCGGCGACTACCTCGCCCGCGTCTTCTCGACCGAGAAGCACCTGCGGGTCGAGAAGGCCCTGTACAAGGTCGTCCGGGTCGACCCGGACACCGAGCAGCACTGGAAGACCTACGCCTCCGGGGTGCTCGGCTTCTCGTTCGTCTCGGTGATCCTGCTGTACCTGCTGCAGCGCCTGCAGTCGATCCTGCCGTGGAACTTCGGCCGCGGCCCGGTGTCGCCCGCCGTCGCGTTCAACACCGCGGTTTCGTTCGTGACCAACACGAACTGGCAGTCCTACACGCCCGAGACGACCATGGGCCACTTCGTCCAGATGGCCGGGCTCACCGTGCAGAACTTCCTGTCCGCGGGCGTCGGGCTGGCCGTGGCGATCGCGGTGACGCGCGGGTTCATTCGCTCGCGCACCGACCGGCTCGGCAACTTCTGGGTCGACCTGACCCGCGGCACGATCCGCGTGCTGCTGCCGATGGCGTTCGTGTTCGCGATCGTCCTCGTGGCGCTCGGCGTGGTGCAGAGCCTGCGCTCCGGCGTCGCGGTGACGAACCCGGACGGCAGCAACAGCACGATCGCGCTGGCCCCGGCGGCGAGCCAGGAAGTGATCAAGGAACTCGGCACGAACGGCGGCGGCATCTTCAACGCCAACTCCGCGCACCCGTTCGAGAACCCGAACGCCTGGACCAATCTCATTGAGATCTTCCTGATCCTGGTGATCCCGGTCTGCCTCACCCGCGCCTTCGGGCAGCTGGTGGGCAACCGCAAGCAGGGCTACGTCCTGCTGTCGGTGATGGCCGGTCTGTGGGCCGCGATGCTCGCGGTGATCTGGACGTCCGAGACGCACACGAACAGCCCGGCCGCGCTGGCCGCGGGCGGGAACTTCGAGGGCAAGGAACAGCGGTTCGGGCTCAGCCTGACGTCGCTGTTCGCCGACTCCACCACCGGCACTTCCACCGGCGCGGTGAACGGCGCGCACGACAGCCTGTCCGGCCTCGGCGGCGGCGGCGCGATGCTCAACATGCTCTTCGGCGAGATTTCGCCGGGCGGCGTCGGCACCGGGCTTTACGGCATCCTCGTGATGGCCGTGATCGCGATGTTCCTGGCCGGGCTGATGGTCGGGCGCACGCCGGAGTACCTGGGCAAGAAGCTCGGCAAGCGCGAGGTCACCTGCGCGGCGATCTCGATGCTGGCGATGCCCGTCGTGGTGCTGCTCGGCTCCGGCATCGCCCTGATGATCCCGAGCACGCGGGACGCGCTCACCAACTCGGGCTCGCACGGACTGTCCGAAGTCCTTTACGGCTACACGTCCGCGGGCAACAACAACGGCAGTGCCTTCGGCGGTCTCACCGCGACCAGCGACTGGTTCCAGGCGTCGCTGTCGGTGGCCATGCTGATCGGCCGGTTCGTGCCGATCGTCGCCGTGCTCTGCCTGGCCGGTTCGCTCGCCTCGCAGAAGAAGGTCCCCGAGACCGCGGGCACGCTGCCCACCACCGGGCCGCTGTTCGGGACGCTGCTGACCGGCACCGTCGTCCTCGTCGCGGCTCTCACGTTCATCCCGGCGCTCGCGCTGGGGCCGATTGCAGAGGCATTGGCATGACCATCACCCAAGAGCGGACTCCGGAAGAGGAGACGCAGCACCACGTAGAAAACGCTGGCCGCGTCGGGGCGGGAGTGTTCAGCCCGAAGCAGCTGTGGTCGTCCATGCCGGACGCGCTGCGCAAGCTGAACCCGCGTCACCAGCTCAAGAACCCGGTGATGTTCGTGGTGTGGGCCGGTTCGGTCCTGACCACCGTGTTCGCGATCACCGACCCGAGCGTGTTCTCGATCCTCATCGCGGTGTGGCTGTGGTTCACCGTCGTGTTCGCGAACCTGGCCGAGGCGGTCGCCGAAGGGCGCGGCAAGGCGCAGGCGGAAACGCTGCGGCGGACCAAGAAGGAGACCGTCGCGCGGCGGCTCACTGAGGACGGCTCCGAGGAGCAGGTGCCCGGTGTCGACCTGCGCGTCGGCGACCGGGTGGTGGTCGAGGCGGGCCAGGTGATCCCCGGCGACGGCGACGTCGTCGAGGGCATCGCCACGGTCGACGAATCGGCCATCACCGGCGAGTCGGCCCCGGTGATCCGGGAGTCCGGCGGCGACCGGTCGGCGGTCACCGGCGGCACCACGGTGCTGAGCGACCGGATCGTGGTGCGGATCAGCACCAAGCCCGGCGAGTCCTTTGTGGACCGGATGATCGCGTTGGTGGAAGGCGCTTCCCGGCAGAAGACGCCGAACGAGATCGCGCTGACCATCCTGCTGTCGACGCTGACCATCATCTTCCTGCTCGCCGTCGTGGCGCTGCAGCCGATGGCCGCCTACTCCGGCAGCGAGCAGTCGGTGATCGTGCTGACCGCGCTGCTGGTCTGCCTGATTCCGACGACGATCGGCGCGCTGCTGAGCGCGATCGGCATCGCCGGGATGGACCGGCTCGTGCAGCGCAACGTCCTCGCCACCTCCGGCCGCGCGGTCGAGGCCGCCGGCGACGTGTCGACGCTGCTGCTGGACAAGACCGGCACGATCACCTTCGGCAACCGGCGCGCGACCGAGCTGATCCCGGTCGGTTCGTCCACTGTGGACGACCTGGCCCGCGCGGCCCGGTTGTCCAGCCTCGCCGACGGGACGCCGGAAGGCCGCAGCATCGTCGAGCTGATCGCCGAGCAGCACGGGCTGCCCGGTGCGCCGGACGAGAGCGAAAAGCTCGCCGAGTTCGTGCCGTTCACCGCACAGACCCGGATGAGCGGCGTCGACCTCGACGGGCGCGAGGTCCGCAAGGGCGCGACGTCTGCGGTGCGCCAGTGGGTGCGCGAACGCGGCGGTGACGTGCCGGACGAGACCGAACGCGTCGTGGACGAGATCAGCCAGCAGGGCGGTACTCCGCTGGTGGTCGCGGAAGCGGCGGGCGGGACTGCGTTCGTACGCGGCGTGATCCGGCTGTCGGACGTGGTGAAGCCGGGCATGAAGGAGCGCTTCGAGGAACTGCGCTCGATGGGCATCAAGACGGTGATGATCACCGGCGACAACCCGCTCACCGCGAAGGCTATCGCGCAGGACGCGGGCGTCGACGACTATCTCGCCGAGGCCAAGCCCGAGGACAAGATGGCCCTCATCCAGAAGGAGCAGGAGGGCGGGCGGCTCGTCGCGATGACCGGCGACGGCACGAACGACGCGCCCGCGCTCGCGCAGTCCGACGTCGGCGTGGCGATGAACACCGGGACCATGGCGGCGAAAGAGGCGGGCAACATGGTCGACCTCGACTCGAACCCGACGAAGCTGATCGAGATCGTCGGGATCGGCAAGCAGCTGCTGATCACCCGCGGCGCGCTCACCACGTTCAGCGTGGCGAACGACCTGGCGAAGTACTTCGCCATCCTGCCCGCGATGTTCACCGGCATCTTCGCCCAGCTCGGCGCGCTCAACATCATGCACCTGGCGACGCCGAAGTCGGCCATCCTGTCCGCGGTCATCTTCAACGCGCTGATCATCGTCGGGCTGATCCCGCTCGCCCTGCGCGGCGTGCGCTACCGGCCGTCGTCGGCGTCCGCGCTGCTGCGCCGCAACCTGCTCGTCTACGGCCTCGGCGGCATCGTGAGCCCGTTCCTCGGGATCTGGGTGATCGACCTGATCGTGCGCCACATTCCAGGGATTGGCTGACATGAACGTTTTGCTCAAGCAGACCTGGGCCGGCCTTCGCCTGCTCATCGCGATGACCGTGCTGCTCGGCGTCGTGTACCCGCTGGGCGTGTGGGCGGTGTCCCGCATCCCCGGCCTCCAAGGGCACGCCGAGGGCTCGGTGGTGACGCAGAACGGCCAGGCCGTCGGCTCGTCGCTGATCGGGATCGACCCGGTGCCCGCCGACCCGGCGCACGACCCGTGGTTCCACAACCGGCCCTCCGCCGGCTCGAAGGACGTGCTCGGGCCGGGCGACCCGTCGACCTCGGGGCCCTCCAACAAGGGCCCGTACAACGAGGATCTGACCAAGGCCATCGCGCAGCGGCGGGAACTGATCGCCAAGCGCGAGGGCGTCAACCCGGCGGAGGTGCCGGCGGACGCGGTGACCGCCTCGGGTTCGGGCCTCGACCCGGCGATCAGCGTCGCGTACGCGGATCTGCAGGTGCTTCGCGTGGCGCGCAACACCGGGCTGAGCGAGGAGAAGGTGCGGCAGCTGGTCGCGGACAACACCACTGGCAACGGAATCGGCGTGCCGGGCGTGAATGTGCTCCAGCTCAACCTTGCCGTGCATTCGGCCGCGCCTGGCGCACACTGAACACTGTGAGCGCACCTGACACACCACCGAAGCCGCGCCGAGGCGAACTCCGCATCTACCTCGGCGCGGCTCCGGGCGTCGGCAAGACCTTCGCCATGCTCGGCGAAGCCCGCCGCCGCCTCGACCGCGGCACCGACGTGGTCGTCGGCCTCGTCGAGACGCACGGCCGCAAGAAGACCGCCGACCTGCTCGACGGGCTGGAGATCGTGCCCCGGCGCACGGTCCGCCACCGCGGGCACGAGTTCGCCGAAATGGACCTCGACGCGGTGCTCGCCCGCGCGCCCGAGGTCGTCGTCGTGGACGAGCTGGCGCACACGAACGTGCCCGGCGGACGGCACGAGAAACGCTGGCAGGACATCGAGGAAATGCTCGAGGCGGGCATCGACGTGCTGTCCACGGTCAACGTGCAGCACCTGCAGAGCCTCAACGACGTCGTCGAGCGCATCACCGGCGTCACCCAGCAGGAAACCGTGCCGGACGAGGTCGTGCGCCGCGCGGAGCAGCTGGAGCTGGTGGACATCACGCCGGAGGCGTTGCGGCGGCGGCTTGCGCACGGCAACGTCTATCCGGCCGAACGCATCGATGCCGCTTTGGGCAACTACTTCCGGCCCGGCAACCTCACCGCGTTGCGCGAGCTGGCGCTGTTGTGGGTGGCCGACCAGGTCGATGTCGCACTGCAGCGGTACCGCGCCGAGCAGAAGATCACCGACACGTGGGAGACGCGCGAACGGGTGGTCGTGTCGATCACCGGCGGGCCGGAAAGCGAGACGCTGATCCGGCGGGCCAGCCGGATCGCGAACCGGGCGGGCGCGGAACTGCAGGTCGTGCACATCCTCCGCGGCGACGGGCTGGCCGGGATCGGGCCGACCGCGATGTCCCGCTGCCGCACGCTGGCCGAGGAAGTCGGCGCGACCTTCCACACGGTGGTCGGCGACGACGTGCCCACCGCGTTGCTCGATTTCGCGCGCGGGGTCAACGCGACCCAGCTCGTGGTCGGCACTTCGCGGCGCTCCCGGGTCGCCCGGCTCTTCGACGAGGGCATCGGAGCGACGGTGGTGCAGCAATCCGGGCCGATCGACGTGCACATGGTCACCCACTCCTACGCCGGCGGACGGCTGCGGGCGCGGCTAGGGACGAGTCCGCTGGCGCCGTCGCGGCTCGTGATGGGATGGGTGCTGAGCATTCTGCTGCCAGTCGCCGCGACTGGTCTCGGTGTGCTTTTGCGCGATGCGGTGGAGTTTTCCACCGATGTGATTCTCTACGTGCTGGCTACCGTTGTCGTAGCGCTAGTCGGCGGGCTCGGTCCGGCTTTGGTGGCCGCGATTTTCGGTGCCGGGCTGTTGAATTTCTTCTTCACGCCGCCGCTGTACACGTTGAATGTGCACAGTCCGCAGAACGTCGTCACGCTCATCGTGATGATCGTGGTGGCGGTGATGGTGGCGCTGGTCGTCGCTTCCGCCGCCCGCCGGGGTGCCGCGGCGGCGCGGGCGCGGACGGAAGCGTCGTTGCTGGCGTCGTATGCACGGACCGTGCTGACTAATCCCAATCCGATCGAGCGGTTGCTGGAAAAGGTGCGGGAGAATTTCGGCCTCACTTCCGTGACGCTGCTGGAAAAGCGCAGCGGAAAATGGGAAAAGGTCGCGCTGTCCGGCGGCGAACCGTGCGCCGATCCGGACGAGGCCGATGTGGACATCGCGGTGACGGCCGATGTGCACCTGACGTTGCGCGGTCGCGCCCTGCCCGCAGCGGACCGTCGAGTGCTGGAAGCTGTTGCGGGACAAGCGTTGCTCGCCCTGCGGCAACAGCGGATGGCAGCGGCCGCGGCAGCCGCCGAACGCAAGGCCGAGGCGACCGAACTGCGCACGACGCTCCTGTCCGCGGTCGGACACGACCTCCGGACGCCGCTCACGTCCATCAAGGCCGCGATCGGCAGCCTGCGCGCGCCGGATCTGTCACTGTCCGATGAGGACACCGAGGAATTGATGGAGGCCGTCGAACTTTCGGCGGACCGGCTCGCCGGGCTGATCGACAACCTGCTCGACTCCTCGCGCCTGGCGACCGGTGCGGTCACCCCGCATCTGCGTCCGGTCGGCTATGACGAAGTGGTCGCGCACGCGCTGTCCAATGTGGACAACTCGCAGGGGGTGCAGGTTTCGGTGGACGCGCGGTTGCCGTCCGTGCAAGCGGATCCCGGTCTGCTGGAACGGGTGATCGCGAACGTGCTCGACAACGCGCTGCGACACGGCGGCGGCGACGTTTCGGCACGGGCGAGCGCGCATTCGGAGTTCGTGGAACTGCGCATCGTCGACCACGGCAAGGGCCTGCGGAAGGGCGCCGCGGAGTCCGCGTTCGCGCCGTTCCAGCGGCTGGGCGGAGACCGGGACTCGACCCCCGGCGTCGGGCTCGGCTTGTCCGTCGCGAAGGGGTTCACCGAGGCGATGGGCGGTACGGTTCGCGCCGAGGACACTCCCGGCGGAGGATTGACAGTGGTGATCTCGCTGCCGGCGTGCACCGGCCGGGAACTGGTAGAGGCTGAGGAGGGCGTGGCGCGATGACTGCCGACCCAACGGCGACGGTGCTGGTCGTCGACGACGAACCGCAGATCGTGCGGGCGCTGCGGATCAACCTCAACGCACGCGGGTACAAGGTGATCACCGCCCACGACGGCACCGCGGCGCTGAAAGCGGTCGCCGAAACGAAACCCGACGTGGTGGTGCTCGACCTCGGCCTGCCCGACCTGGACGGCACCGAGGTGATCGCGGGCCTGCGCGGCTGGACGACGGTGCCGATCATCGTCCTGTCCGCCCGCGGCGATTCGGCCGACAAGGTCCAGGCCCTCGACGCGGGCGCGGACGACTACGTGACGAAACCGTTCGGCATGGACGAACTCCTCGCCCGCCTGCGAGCCGCGGTCCGCCGTTCGTCGGTCGGAGGCACGGACGGCGCGGAAGCCGTGGTGGACACCGGCTCGTTCACGATCGACCTGGCGGCGAAGAAGGTGCTGCGCGAGGGCCGCGAGGTGCATCTGACGAAGACGGAATGGGGAGTGCTGGAACTGCTGGTCCGCAACCGGGGCCGGCTGGTGGCGCAGAAACAGCTGCTGCACGAGGTGTGGGGTCCGTCGTACGAGACGGAATCCCATTACCTGCGGGTGTATCTGGCGCAGTTGCGGCGGAAGCTGGAACCGGAACCTTCTCGGCCGCGGCATCTGCTGACCGAGCCGGGGATGGGGTATCGGTTCGAGGTCTGACACGAAGAAAGGCCCCTGCGGGAGAGTTTCCGCAGGGGCCTTTCTTCGTGGTCAGCGGCTGCTGGGCCCGGTCGAGCCGGAGTCCGAAGTGGACTCGCTCGGCGAGGACGGGGACGACGGCTGCCCGCCGGTCGAGCTGCTGCCGGTCGGCTTCGTCGGGGTGGTGTCCGTGGACGACGGCGGAGTCTGCGACGAGGTGTCCGGCGGAGTGGTCACCGGGGTCGACGGCGGCGTGACGGTCTTCGAAGTCGACGTGTCGCTGCGCGGCGGAGTAGTCGAATCGCCGGGGTTGCCGCCGGGAGGCGGGACCTGGCCGACCGGCTGGCCCGCGTTCGGCGGGGGCGTGACGACGCTCGTGGTCGGCTTTCCGTCCGCGCCGACGGCGACCACGGTGGTCGGCGTCGCCGGGGCGGTCTGGCCGGGCGTGGGCGAGCCGGGGACGGTCATCGGGCCGCCGGGGACGGCGTTGCCCGGCACGACGACCTGCGAGCTGTTCTGCAGGCCGCCCTGGCCGCCGCCGGCGCCGTTGGTCGCGGTGTCGGTGCCCGAGCCGGGGCCGGCCAGTTCGGCGACCGCGGCGAAGGCCGTGGCCACCACGAGGCCGCTGACGCCCAGGATCGCGTAGCCGGAGCGGCTGAGCTTCCCGCTCGCACCCCGCGGCGGAGCGGTCGGGGCGGCGCTCACCGCGACGGCGTTCTCGGACTGCGCTGAGCTTGGTTCAGGCCCGTCGGGACGGGACATGCGGGCTCCTTAGAAGGGTCAACGCTCAGGTCGAGGGCGGCACGGGGGAGCGGGCTCCGGGCCCGGATGCCAGGCGGGAGGTTATCACCGGTCAGGACCCGTTCGCGCGACCGAGGGACAGGACCGTCACGGTCCGCAGCCGGGCGGGTGCGGCAGGATGGGGCGGGTGAACGAGCAGGAAACGCCCGTCCGGCTGGCCGCCTGGGTGCACGGGCAGGTGCAGGGAGTCGGTTTTCGCTGGTGGACCCGCAGCCGGGCGCTGGAACTCGGGCTGACCGGATTCGCCAGGAATCTTCCGGACGGCCGTGTCGAGGTGGTCGCGGAGGGTAGCCGAAGCCACTGTGGGCAATTGCTGGCCGCGCTGCGCTCCGGAACCTCACCCGGACGAGTGGATCAGGTGGTTGAACGCTGGACTGCCGCCAAAGGCGGGCTGGAGGGATTCGCCGAACGCTGAGGGCCGCGTGGGGCGGCTGCGGCTGATGGGGTGCCTGGGGTTGCCGGGGCGCTCGAACCTGTGCTAGGCGCGCCCGGGCGGCACGGCCTCCCACGGCGCCCGGGAACCGCCGAGTAGCCTGTCCGGACCGGGGGAACCGGTAGCCAACCTGTACCCGTGGCCAGAGGGGTCGGCAGCACGTGCACCTGAAAAGCCTGACGCTCAAGGGCTTCAAGTCCTTCGCCTCGGCGACCACGCTGCGCTTCGAACCCGGCATCACCTGCGTGGTCGGCCCGAACGGCTCCGGAAAGTCGAACGTCCTCGACGCGCTGCGCTGGGTCATGGGCACCCAGGGCGCGAAGGACCTGCGCGGCGGCAAGATGGAAGACGTCATCTTCGCCGGCACCGCGGGCCGCGCCCCGCTCGGGCGCGCCGAGGTCACGCTCACCATCGACAACGCCGACGGCGCGCTGCCGATCGAGTACGCCGAGGTCTCCATCACCCGCCGGATGTTCCGCGACGGCGCGAGCGAGTACGAGATCAACGGCGACCGCTGCCGGCTGATGGACGTCCAGGAACTGCTGTCGGACTCCGGCATCGGCCGCGAGATGCACGTCATCGTCGGGCAGGGGCAGCTGTCGGCGATCCTGGAGTCGAAGCCCGAGGAGCGGCGCGCGTTCATCGAGGAGGCCGCCGGCGTCCTCAAGCACCGCAAGCGCAAAGAACAGACCCTGCGCAAGCTCAACAACATGCAGGGCAACCTCGACCGGCTCACCGACCTCACCACCGAGCTGCGCCGTCAGCTCAAACCGCTGGGCAAACAGGCCGAGATCGCCCGCAAGGCCCAGTCGGTGCAGTCCGACCTGCGCGACGCGCGGCTCCGGCTGTTCGCCGACGACCTGGTCACCCAGCGCGAGTCCATCGCGCGCGACGAGGCCGACGAGCGCACCGCGCGCCAGCGTCGCGCCGAGGTCGAGCAGGCGCTGGAGATCGTGTCCGCCGAAGAGGCCGAGCTGGAGGCTTCGCTCGCCGAGGACGCGCCGCGGCTGCAGATCGCCCAGGAAACCTGGTACAAGCTGTCCGCGCTCACCGAGCGGCTGCGCGGCACCGTGCGGCTGGCGGTCGAGCGGCAGCGGCACCTTTCTTCGGACGTCTCCGCGCCCACCGGCGGTCGTGACCCGGAGGAGCTGCTCGCCGAGGCGGAGCAGGCCGCGGAGCGCGAGCAGGAGCTGACCGAAGCCGTCATGGAGGCCCGCGAACTGCTCGCGGAAACCGTGCTGCGCCGGGAAGATCTCGAACAGCGGGTGCAGGCCGCCGAGCGCGCGCACTGGGCCGCGGTCCGGGCGATCGCCGACCGCCGCGAGGGCATGGCGAAGCTGACCGGCCAGGTCGAAGCGTTGCGCAGCAAGAACGGCGCGACCGCGGAAGAGGTCGACCGGCTCACTGTCGGCCTGCAGGAAGCGGCCGAGCGCGCCGAGATCGCGGTCGAGGAGCTGGAAGAAGCCAAAGCCGCTGGCGGGACTGAGGAATCCGACGACGCCGAGCTGCGGCAGCGGCACGATCGCGCGGTGGAGGCGAACAACGCCGCCAAGGCGCGCGTCGAAGAGCTGGTGAAGGCCGAACGCGGTGCCGAGCGCGAGATCGCGTCGGAGAAGGCGCGCGTCGATGCGCTGTCGATGAGCCTCAAACGCAAGGACGGCGCGGGTGCGCTGCTGGGCGCGTCCGCGGAACTGCCGGGCTTGCTCGGTTCGATCGCCGCGCTGCTCACCGTGCAGCCGGGGCACGAGGTGGCGCTGGCCGCCGCGCTCGGGCCGGTGGCGGACGCGGTCGCGGTGTCCGGCGGCGAGAACGCGCTGTCCGCGCTGAAGTACTTGAAGGAGACCGATTCCGGTCGCGCCGGGATCGTGCCCGCCGGTGGCGTGTCCACTGTGGACACCAGTTCCTGGCCGATGCTGCCCGAGGGCGCGCGCTGGGCCCGCGAGGTCGTCAGCGCGCCGGAGCAGCTGCGGCCGGCGGTCGAGAAGGCGCTGGACCGGCTCGCGCTGGTGCCGGACCTGGAGTCCGCGCAGCAGCTCGTGGCGCAGCACCCGGAGGTGCGCGCGGTCACCGCCGAGGGCGATGTCTTCGGGGCCAACTGGATCGCTGGTGGTTCGGCCGCTCGCGAGAGCGTGATCGAGGTCCAGGCGGCGGTCGACGAGGCGCAGGAACGGTTGCGTACGGCCGAACGCGCGCTGGAGCAGTACTCGGCCGAGCTGGAAGGCGCACGCGCCGAGCAGCAGTCGCGCCGCGAAGAGGTCGGGCAGGCGAAGGATGCGCTGGGCGAAGCCAAGGTGCGCAACGCGCGCTCGTCCGAGCGGCTGAACCGGTTGCAGCAGGCCGCGCGGTCGGCGCAGGCGGAGGTCGAACGGCTGACCCAGCAGCGCGCGAAGGTCGAGCAGAGCCGCGAGCAGGCGCTGGAACAGCTGGCGGAGCTGGAAGAACGGCTCGCCGCGGTCGCCGAGCAGCCGGTCGAGGACGACCCGGACACCGCCGAACGCGACGAGGCCGCCGAGCAGCTTGCCGTGGTGCGGCAGGAAGAAGTCGAGGCGCGGCTCGCGCAGCGCACCGCTGAGGAACGTGCGCGCAGCATCGCCGGGCGCGCGGAATCGTTGCGCCGCGCGGCTTATGCCGAACAGCAGGCCCGCGAGCGTGCGGCCAAGGCTCGCGAAGCGCGCGAGCGGGGTGCGGAAATCGCCAACGCGGTGGTGAACGCCGGTGAGTTCGCGTTGGAGCGCATCGAGATCTCGGTGCAGCGCGCGGCCGCCGAGCGCGACGAAGCCCAGGCACAGCGCCAAAGCCGGGAAACCGCGCTCACCGCGGTGCGCGCGAAGGTGCGCGAGCTGTCCGGCGAGCTGGAGAAGCTGACCGACGCCGTGCACCGCGACGAGGTGCTGCGCGCCGAGCAGAAGCTGCGGCTGGAAACGCTGGAAGCCAAGATCGCCGAGGACTTCGGCATCGGGCTGGCGGATCTGGTCGAGGAGTACGGCCCGAATGTCCCGGTGCCGCCGAGCGCGGGCGAGATGGCCGAGTACGAGGCGGCCAAGGAGCGCGGCGAGGACGTCACCCCGCCGCCGCCCATGCCGTACGACCGCGACACCCAGGCCCGCCGCGCCAAGCGCGCGGAGAAGGACCTGACCCTGCTGGGCAAGGTGAACCCGCTGGCGCTGGAGGAGTTCGCGGCGCTGGAGGAGCGCTACAAGTTCCTGTCCACGCAGCTGGAAGACCTCAAGGACACCCGCAAGGACCTCGAGGCCGTCATCAAGCAGGTCGACGAGAAGATCCTGGAGGTCTTCGCCTCGGCCTACGCCGACGTGGCGCGCGAGTTCGAGACCGTCTTCGGCGTGCTGTTCCCCGGCGGCGAGGGCCGGATGGTGCTCACCGAGCCGAACGACCTGCTCGCCACCGGCGTCGACGTCGAGGCCCGTCCGCCGGGCAAGAAGGTCAAGCGGCTTTCGCTGCTGTCCGGCGGCGAGAAGTCGCTGGTGGCGGTCGGCATGCTGGTCGCGATCTTCCGCGCCCGCCCCTCGCCGTTCTACGTGATGGACGAGGTCGAGGCGGCGCTGGACGACACCAACATGCGCCGGCTGATCGGCCTGCTGGAGCAGCTGCGCGATTCGTCGCAGCTGATCATCATCACGCACCAGAAGCCGACGATGGAGATCGCCGACGCGCTGTACGGCGTGAGCATGCAGGGCGACGGCATCACCAAGGTGATCTCGCAGCGGCTGCGCACCGCGGAAGAGGAACCGGTCCCGGCTTCCTGAGCCGGGGTTGCGCCGGTCGGGACGATCCTGCCCGTTCGGGCAGGTCTGCCCGGACGGGCGTCCGACGGGCCAACTGCGGTCGGAGCTACGCGTCTTCAGGGGTGTTCACCAGCAACACTTCCTGGAGGGGATTCGACAATGCGCACCATCGTGGCCCGCACCCTGATTTCCGGTTCGCTGCTCGGCGCCGCGCTGGCGGTCGCCGCGTGCGGAGGCAGCTCGCAGACCGGGCAGGCCGCACCGAGTGCGCTTTCTGCCGCACCGACCGCTTCGTCGGTGGCTGCGCCGAGTTCTTCCGCCACGTCCGCGCCGTCGACCCAGGCGCACCCGAGCAAGACCAAGCCGCGCCCGACTCCGGCCAAGGAACAGCCGAGTGACCGCTTGCCAGGCAAGGGAGAACTCGGCAAGGGCGCGGACTGCGGCCCGATCGACGGCCCCGGCGGCAAGGTCGACGTGGTGGCCGAGGCGATGCCGGCCGGCACCGTCGGCTGCACTGAGGCGATCAATGTGATGTCCGACTACCTGGCGCAGGCGCCGACCAAGGCGCAGGGCACCGGGCGCTTCCTCGACGTGGACGGCTGGAACTGCGGCTACGACGGCGGAAACGGCGGCAGCAAGCAGATTTTCTGCGGCAGCAAGGGGCTTTCGTTCCACGGCAAGGCTGTTTGAGCGTTGGTGTCGGACCCCGGGTACGAACGGGTAGAAGCGGGCATCGCGGCTGTCGGCTGAGTGTCCGCGGCTGGCACCGTCGATCTCGCCCGGCAGCGCGGGTTCCGCCGGGCTCACCTTCAAGGCAGCACTGGGAGAAAGGTTCCACAGCGATCATGCCTTCACTCGTCAAGAGACTCGCGATCGGCGGCGCCGCGGCGCTCGCGCTGGCCGTCACCGTTCCGGCCGGTCAGGCGTTCGCCATCGACCGGGTCGCCTGCAACGGCCGCACCGATTTCGTCCAGCTTCGCCTTGCGGGCGGAAACCCTTGGGACGGCAGCGATGTCGCCTGCTTCGCCAACAGCGGCGCGACGTACGTGGACCTTGGCGGCGTCGCCAGGGTCGACTCCGGCAACAACTCGGTCACCCTGTACTGGGACGGCGGCCGGACCGACCTCGGCCACTGGCAGGGCGCTGACCTGAACTTCGTGCACGTGCGGCAGGTCGTCATCCGCTGACGCGTTTCCCGGCGACGGCCCGGCTTCCGTTCCGCGAAGCCGGGCCGTGCGCCGGAGTTCCCTCGGTCACGTTTCCGCCGCCACGCTGCCGACCCGTCACGGGCCGCTTAAGGTGATCTTGGCCGATCGGCGGCCGAAACAGGGGAGGAAATTCTTCATGCGCACGATGCTGTCCAAGACCGTTGCCACGGCGGCGGTTCTCGCGTTCGGTGCGCTGGTCTCGGCGTGCGGCGGAAGCAGCGACACAGCGGCTCCGCCGTCTTCTTCGGCACCGGTTTCGGCCGCGCCGACCGCCACGTCCGCACCGGCGTCGAGCACCGGAAGCGCGCCTTCGAGCAAGGCGCACCGCCCGAGCAAGACGGCGACCAGCAGCCCGGACGCCGGCGAAACGGTCGGCCCGCCGGTCGACTGCGGCCCGATCGACGCGCCCAACGGCAAGGTCGGCCTGATCGCCACCGAGACCAAGGCGGGCCGTCCCGGCTGCACCGAGGCGATCGACGTGATCACCGAGTACTTCCAGGAAGCGCCGAAGAAGGCCGAGGGCACCGCGCACGTGCTGACCGTGAGCGGCTGGCGGTGCATGGCCGACACCGGCGCGCAGGGCAGCGGCCGGATCGGCTGCGACAAGGACGGCCTGGTCTTCTACACCCAGCCGTAAACGGCCTCTGGCCGGGTCCCCACGGGAACCCGGCCAGAGAAAACCGTTGCTACGCGGGCGTTTCCGCGGGTTCTTCGACCTTCTCGACGTTCGGGTCCACCCCGCGCCGCCGCAGCGACAGCAGGCCGCCCACCACCAGCGTGATCAGCACCCCGGCGAAGGTGTACCAATACGTCGCCAGCGGCACCAGCGTCTTCGTCGCGGTGCCGAAGTGGATGTGCACCTCGGTCGTCGCCTTGTCGAATTTCACGAACAGGATCAGGAACGCCATCCCGACCACCGAACAGGCGAACGCGATCACCGCGTCGGATTGGCGGGCCTTGCGCACCAGCAGGCCGAGGAAGAACGAGCCGAGCAGCGCGCCGTAGGTGTAGCCGACGATGCCGAGGCCCTGCTGGATCACCGGGTCCTTCGAGTTCGTGAACATCGAGGCGAACACCGCGAACACCGCCGCCCAGATGAGTGTCCACATGCGACCGTGCCGGAGCAGCTTGGCGTCCTCGATCGACTTGTGGGTGAACCGCTGGTAGAGGTCGGCGATGGTGGACGTGGACAGCGCGTTGAGCGCGGACGCGAGCGCGCCCATGGTCGACGCCAGGATGCCCGCGATCAGCAGCCCGGCGAGGCCGACCGGCAGGTCGTTGACGATGAAGTTGGAGAACACGTCGTCGCCGGACATCTTCCCGGCCGCGACCGCGGTGGCCGTCGCGCCGTTCTTGCCGCCGGTGTAGACCCACAGCATCGCGCCGACCAGCAGGAACAGCGCAAACTGGACGAACACCACGATGGACGAGCCGATCAGCGCGCGCTGCCCGTCGCGCAGGTTCCGGCACGACAGCAGGCGGCCGACGATCAGCTGGTCCGCGCCGTGCGAAGCCATCGACAGGAACGCGCCGCCGACCACCGCGCAGAGGAACGCGTACGGGTTGGTGAGCAGGTTCGACGCGAAATCGGTGAGCTGGAACCGGCCCTGGCTCGAAGCGATCTGCGTCCAGCCGGACGGCAGCTTCGTGGACAGGAAGATCACCGCGCCGATCGCGCCGAGGACGTACAGCGACCACTGGATGACGTCCACCCAGATCACCGACTTGATGCCGCCGACGAACGCGTAGACCACGGTGAGCGCGGTCAGCAGCACCACGATGTGCCAGTACTCGGTGTGGATGCCGTAGTGGCCTAGGATCGCCTTGATCGGGATCGCCCCGGCGAACAGCCGCAGGCCCTCGGCGAGCAGCCGGGTCACCACGAAGGTGACCGACGCGGTGCCCTGCAGCCCGCGGCCGAAGCGGCGGCCGAGGAATTCGTACGCGCTCACGTAATTGCCGCGGAAGTAGCGCGGCAGCAGCACGAACGCGGCGATCACGCGGCCGATGATGTAGCCGAAGGCCACTTCCAGGAACAGGAACGCGCTGCCGAACACGAGCCCGGGCGTGGAGATCACGGTGAGCGTGGACGTCTCGGTGGCCACCACCGAGAGCGTGACCGCCCACCACGGCATGCTGCGCTCGCCGACGAAGTAGTCGTTCGCGGACTTCTGTCTGCGTCCGACCAGCACGCCGATGACCGGCATCGCCGCGAGGTACACGATGACGATCACCA
This sequence comes from Amycolatopsis sp. WGS_07, assembly GCF_045278895.1. Lineage (NCBI taxonomy): Bacteria > Bacillati > Actinomycetota > Actinomycetes > Pseudonocardiales > Pseudonocardiaceae > Amycolatopsis > Amycolatopsis sp. WGS_07. The sequence goes on from NZ_CP136053.1 coordinate 4,914,003, forward strand.
GATCGACTGGATTCATGGGGTTCTCCTACCGTGGTTGCCCGGATTCCGCGACCCGGAGCCGGGTCGCGGCGCCCCCAGCGGGGCGGGGAGATTCAGGGGCGCCGCACCCGGCGTCAGCGCGCCGAGCAGGCGGGGACCGCTCGCTCCGGTCGCCGACGGCAGCGTCGCCGGGACGCCGCACCAGCTCAGCCAGCCGAGCAGCGCGGTCAGATAGGCCTCCTTGCCGGAGCCGGGAAGGCCGAGGTCGTCGCTGGTGCGGAGCGCGCCCTCGGGCAGATGCCGGGCGAGCGCGGCCATCGTGGCCGGGTTCGCGACCCCGCCGCCGGACGCGACGACGGTCGCCACGCCGTGCCGCCGGCATTCCGCGGCGACCGTGGCGGCGGTCAGTTCGGTGAGCGTGGCCAGCAGATCCTCCGGCGACAACGGCGGCAGTCCGGACAGGGCCGCGTCAAGGTATCCGCCGTGGAAGTGCTCCTTGCCAGTGGATTTCGGGGGAGCGGCGGCGAAATAGGGGTCGGCGAGAAGACGGCGCAGCAGGTCCTCGCGGACTGAACCGGCGAGCGCGAGCCGCCCGTCGACGTCGGCGGACAGCCTGCCGTCGCTGACGTGCGCGGCGGCGAGGTCGAGCAGCGCGTTGGCCGGGCCGGTGTCGTACGCGAGCACCGCGTCGGAATGCGTGACCACGGTGATGTTCGCGATGCCGCCGAGGTTGAGCGCGGCCACCGGCTGCCCGGTCTGCTCGGCGAGACCGCGCAGCCACATCGCGTCGAGCGTGCTCGCCAGCGGCGCGCCCTGTCCGCCCGCGGTGATGTCGCGGATGCGGAGGTCGGCGATCACCGGCACCCCGGTGCGCTCGGCGATCCACGCCGGCTGGCCGAGCTGGAGCGTGCCGAGCGCGACGCCGTTTTCGACCCAGTGGTAGACGGTCTGGCCGAGCGAGGCGATCACGTCCACCGGTCCGTACGCCGCGATCCCGCGCGCGGCTGCGTCCGCGAAGGCTTGGCCGACGCGGGTGTCGAGGACGGTCAGCTGGCGCGCGCTGCTCGGGCGCGGCGGGAGGGCGTCGAGGAGATCCGTGCGGAGGTCGGCGGGATAGGGCACGTCGAGTTCGCCGAGCGGGGTGAGGACGACGGTCCCGCCGTCTGCGCGGAATTCGGCGACGGCGACGTCGATGCCGTCCACGGAGGTGCCCGACAGCAGCCCGAGGACGCGGAAACGGTGGCCGGTCGGGGTGGTCATCCGATGTGGTCTAGTCAACGCGGAAGGGGTGGCGCAAGACGCGTCGTGGAGTCTTGGCCGAATCGGAACCGTTCGCGTTACTCGTTGGCCTCGCGGTGGGGTGTCCGGTGGCTTGTGCACACGGATGACAGGATGGTGGGCGTGTCGAGCACCTGGTTCTGGATCGTTGTCGTCGCCGTCGTCGTCCTGGTCGCCGTTCTGGTGTCCGGGCTGCTCATCGCGCGCAAGCGGCGGATCAGCATGGCCGAGCCGCGCGAGGTCGAGGAGAAGCCGAAGGGCGGCGGGTACGCCGCGAGCGGCGGGATCTCGCTGGCCCCCGGCGGGAAGACCGCGGAGGCCGCGCCTGCTCCGTCTCCGGAACCGGAGCCTTCTCCGGAGCCGGTGGTCGAGCATCCCGTCGAGGACCGGCCGGAGGTGGACGGCCAGCCCGCGGTCGGCGACGACGCCGCGGTCCCGCGCGACTCCGACCAGCGCACGGTGCGCGACGTCAAGCTCCCCGAGCCGGTCGAAGAGGCTCCCGAAGCGGTCGTGCCGGACACGATCGAGGAAATCGAGTCCCCGGCCGGCCGCCTCGAACGGCTGCGCGGCCGCCTGGCGAAGTCCCGTTCGGTGTTCGGCCAGAGCCTGCTCGGCCTCCTCGGCGGCGGCGACCTGGACGAGGATTCCTGGCAGGACGTAGAGGACACGCTGCTCCTGGCGGACCTCGGTGCCGCCACCACGACACAGATCGTCGACCGCCTGCGCGACGAGCTGAACCGGCGCGCGGTGCGCACGTCGGCGGAAGCGCGCGAACTGCTGCACGAGGTGCTGACCGCGGCGCTGTCGACGGACGCCGAGCGTTCGGTCCGCGCCCTGCCGCACGAGGTGGACGGCAAGAAGCAGCCCGCGGTCGTCCTCGTGGCCGGCGTGAACGGCACCGGCAAGACCACGACGACCGGCAAACTGGCGCGAGTCCTGGTGGCACAAGGCGGAACCGTCGTCCTCGGCGCGGCCGACACCTTCCGCGCGGCGGCCGCCGACCAGCTGCAAACCTGGGGCGACCGGGTAGGCGCCTCGGTCGTGCGCGGCAAGGAAGGCGCGGACCCGGCGGCGGTCGCGTTCGACGCGGTCAAGCAGGGAATCGCCGAAGGCGTGGACGCGGTCCTGGTCGACACCGCGGGCCGCCTGCACACGAAAACCGGCCTGATGGACGAACTCGGCAAGGTGAAGCGAGTCGTGGAGAAGCAGGCGCGGGTGGACGAGGTGCTGCTCGTGCTCGACGCCACGACCGGACAGAACGGGCTCGCGCAGGCCCGGGTGTTCGCCGAGGTCATCGACGTGACGGGCATCGTCCTGACCAAACTGGACGGCACGGCCAAGGGCGGGATCGTGTTCCAGGTCCAGAAGGAACTGGGAGTACCGGTGAAGCTGGTGGGACTGGGCGAGGGGCCGGACGACCTGGCACCGTTCGAACCTGGGGCGTTCGTGGACGCGTTGCTGGGCTGATTCGCCTGGTCGGGTGAAGAGCGGTTAAAGCGGGCATCCCTCGAGAAGCGGCCTGCCACGGTGGGCGGATGCATCCCGCATCCGCCCCGTCTCCCTCGCCGCGGCCGGACACCGAGGCAGTGAACCTCCGGCCGCTCACCGAAGCCGACCGGGCGCGGGTTCACGAGATCCTTTCCGCCCCGGAAGTCGCGCAGTGGTGGGGCGATCCCGACGAGGAGACCGACGGGCTGCTCGCCAAAGACGAGCAGGCCTACGCGATCGAGCACAACGGACACACCGTCGGCGTGATCCAGAGCTGGCAGGAACTCGATCACCGTTACCGGCACGCCGGAATCGATCTCGCCGTGCATCCGGACCACTACGGGCTCGGGCTTGGCGCGCAGGCGATCCGCACCCTCGCCCAGCGCCTGTTCGACCAGGGGCACCACCGGATCACCATCGATCCGGCGGCGGCCAACGTCCGCGCGATCCACGTGTACGAGAAGCTCGGCTTCCGCCGCGTCGGGATCCTTCGCGACTACGAGCAAGGGGCCGACGGCACCTGGCACGACGGCCTGCTGATGGACCTCCTCAAGGGCGAACTCAAGTAAGAACTCAAGTAACCGGCAGCTGCTGCGAAAGCCGGTCCGCGATCTTCTGCACCACCGGCGCGATGTGGCTCACCGCGTCCGCCGTCAGCCGGCCGGACGGGCCCGACACCGAGACCGCCGCGGGGACGGGCGCGCCGGGGATCGCGACGGCGATGCAGCGGACGCCCAGTTCCTGTTCCGCCTCGTCGAGCGCGTAGCCCTGGCTCGCGATCTTCTTCAGCTCCACCGCGAGCGCGTCCGCGTCGGTGAAGGTGTGCTCGGTGTACGCGGGCATTCCGGTCCGTTCCAGCAGCGCCGCGACCTCGTCGGCGGGCAGTTCCGCCAGCATCGCCTTGCCCACGCCGGTGCCGTGCGGCAGCAGGCGCCGTCCGACCTCGGTGAACATCCGCATCGAGTGCTTCGACGGGACCTGTGCGACATACACCACCTCGTCGCGTTCCAGCACCGCCAGGTTCGCCGTCTCGCCGACCTCCTCGACCAGCTCCACCAGCAGCGGCCGCGCCCACGCGCCGAACTGCATGCTGGCGTTCTCGCCGAGCCGGATCAGCCGGGCGCCGAGCGCGTAGTGCCGGTTGGTGTTCTGCCGGACGTAGCCCAGCGACACCAGCGTGCGGATCAGCCGGTGGATCGTCGGCATCGGCAGCCCGGACAGGGTCGCCAGCTCCGACAGGCTGGCCTCGCCGCCGGTGTCCGCCAGGTGCTCCAGCAGCTCGAACGCGCGCTGCAGGGACTGGACGCCGCCGTCTCGTCCGCTCTTCTCAGCCGCCACCAGTGGTCCTCCTCACAGACCCGATTGATGTTCCGCTATGCAGAAACTATAGTCCGTCAGGTAAAAACCGTAGGGACGTTATCCAAAGCACTACTCGGGGTGTTGCGCATGTCTGAGGTCCAGGTTCTCGGCGGGTCTGTCGAGCGTGGGGACGAGATTCTGACGCCGGAAGCCCTCGCTTTCGTGGCGGGCTTGCACGACGAGTACGCCGCGCGGCGTGACGAGCTTCTCGTCGCGCGGGGCAAGCGGCGCGAGGAGGCCCGCACCACCGGCCGCCTCGATTTCCTGGCCGAGACCAAGGAGGTCCGCGAGGGCGACTGGCAGGTCGCCGGCGCTCCGGCCGCGCTGCGCGACCGCCGCGTGGAGATCACCGGCCCGACCGATCGCAAGATGACCATCAACGCCCTCAACTCCGGAGCCAAGGTCTGGCTCGCGGACTTCGAGGACGCCAACACGCCGCACTGGGCGAACGTCGTGGGCGGCCAGGTCAACCTGTCCGACGCGATACGCGGCACCATCACGCTCGACCAGAACGGCAAGCACTACGAGCTGAAGCCGGACGTCGAGCACGCGACGATCGTGGTCCGCCCGCGCGGCTGGCACCTCGACGAGCGGAACCTGACCTTCGGCGGACGCAAGGGCGTCGGCGCGCTGGTCGACTTCGGCCTGTACTTCTTCCACAACGCCCAGGAGCTGCTCAACCGCGGCAAGGGCCCGTACTTCTACCTGCCGAAGATGGAAAGCCACCTCGAAGCGCGGCTGTGGAACGACGTGTTCACGCACGCGGAGAAGGCGCTCGGCATCCCGCACGGCACCGTCCGCGCGACCGTGCTGATCGAGACCATCCCGGCCGCGTTCGAGATGGAAGAGATCCTCTACGAACTGCGCGAGCACGCCTCCGGCCTCAACGCGGGCCGCTGGGACTACCTGTTCAGCGTCATCAAGTATTTCCGCGACGCGGGCGAGAAGTTCGTGTTGCCGGACCGCAACTCGGTCACCATGACCGCGCCGTTCATGCGCGCCTACACCGAACTGCTCGTGCGCACCTGCCACAAGCGCGGCGCGTTCGCGATCGGCGGCATGGCCGCGTTCATCCCCAGCAAGGACCCGGAGGTCAACAAGGGCGCCTTCGACAAGGTGCACGCCGACAAGTCGCGGGAGGCCGGGGACGGCTTCGACGGTTCGTGGGTCGCGCACCCGGGCATGGTCGCACTCTGCAAGGAAGAGTTCGACAAGGTCCTCGGCGACAAGCCGAACCAGCTGGACCGCACCCGCGACGACGTGCAGGTGACCGCCGACCAGCTGCTGGACGTCGCCTCGACGCCGGGCAGCGCCACCGCGGCCGGCCTGCGCGCGGCGGTCGACGTCGGCATCCGCTACCTGGCCTCGTGGCTGGGCGGCAACGGCGCGGCGGCGATCCACAACCTGATGGAGGACGCCGCCACGGCCGAGATTTCGCGGTCGCAGGTGTGGCAGTGGGTCAAGAACGGCACGCAGCTGGACAACGGCGAGAAGGTCACCGCGGAGCTGGTGCGCGGCGTCGTCGCCGACGTCCGCGGCGAGCTGGCGGCGGAGGTCTCCGACGATCTGCTGAAGCCCGCGGTCGAGCTGTTCGAGCAGGTCGCGCTGGCCGACGAGTTCCCGGACTTCCTGACCCTCCCGGCGTACGAGCACATCCAGTAATGGGCGGCGGACGGCTCGCCGAGGACGTCTACCAGTCCGCCGACGCGCGGTTGGCCGAGGCCGACGCGCGCGTGGCGGCGCGGTATCCCGGCGAGTCTCCCGGCCGTCGTCCGGTGCACACGGTGTACGTGCCGGCGTCGCAGTACCGCACGCGCCTGGTCGCCGACTGGGGCAAACAGGCGATGCGGGTCTTCGTCGAACACGGCGACCTGCTGAACCTCGACCCGGCGGTGGCCGAGCGGGTCCGCGAGAAGCTCCTCACCGAGCCGATCGAGGATCTCCGCATCGACTTCGAGGACGGCTACGGCCATCCCGGCGACGAAGCGGAGGACGCGGCCGCGGAGACCGCCGGGCGCACCCTCGCGACCACCGGCGGGACCCCGTTCGTCGGAATCCGGTTCAAGAGCTTCGAAGCCGCGACGCGGCGGCGGGGCATCCGGACGCTCGATCTGTTCCTGTCCGGGCTGCTGTCCGAAGGATCGCTGCCGGACGGATTCGTGGTGACGCTGCCGAAGGTCACCGCGGTCGAGCAGGTCGAAGTCGCCGCGGAAGTGTTGGGGCGGCTGGAAACCGCGTACGGACTGGCGGACGGTGCGCTGCGGTTCGAGGTGCAGATCGAGACCGCGCAGTCGATCCTTTCGACCGACGGCACGGTCTCGGTGGCGCGGATCATCCAGGCCGCGGACGGCCGGTGTTCCGGGCTGCACTACGGGACCTACGACTACAGCGCGGGTCTCGGGATCAGCGCGGCGTACCAGAGCATGGCGCATCCGGCGGCGGACTTCGCGAAGCAGTTCATGCAGGTCGCGGCCGCCGGTACGGGCGTGCGGCTGTCCGACGGTTCCACCAACCGGCTTCCGGTGGGCGATGACCTGCCGGGCGCGTGGGAGGAGCATCTGCGGCTGGTGCGGCGGTCGCTGGAGAACGGCTTCTATCAGGGCTGGGACCTGCATCCGCATCAGTTGCCGACTCGGTACGCGGCGACGTACGCCTTCTACCGCGAAGGTGCTCCGGCGGCGGCCAAGCGGTTGCAGGACTACGCGTCGAAGACCGCCGGGGGAGTGCTCGATGAGCCTGCCACGGCGGAAGCGCTGGCCCGGTATCTGCTCGGCGGGTTCCATTGCGGGGCGCTGGCGGAGTCGGAGCTGCCCTTCGAGGTGGCCCGGCTGGACGCGTACGCGCGGCGGCAAGCCTGAACGATCGCGAGTGCCTGCTAACCCGCGCAGGCACTCGCGATCGCCGCGGTGTCCCAGTAAAACGGCCACACCTCGGCGATCCGCCCGTCCTCGATCCGGAGCGTCTGCAGGATCGGGAACTCCAGCTCCCGCCCGGTCGCCCGGGTCCGGGCGCGGACCTGGGTGCGCACCACCGACGTCGCGCCGAGGGCGAGGAACTCCTGCTCGCCGATCTCGAACGACTCCCACGTCCGGCTCATCGCGAGGAAGAACTCTTCCATCCCGGAGTGGCCGCGCCAGGCGCCGCCGAACGGCAGTCCGTCGGCCTGGTGCAGTACGACATCCTCGGCGAAATACGGGGCCAGCGGGGCAAAAGAAGCCGAACCGGGGCCACCGGCGGCGAAATACTCAGCTTCGGCTCGGTACATGCCGTTGAGCACGGCGGCGGGATCAGTCACGGCTGCCAGCCTCGCCATTCCGGGACGGCACTGCTGGCGGCAATCGGACTTCGCGGTCTCCGCTCGTTCTGTCGTCCCTCCTCGGTAGACTTCACGCCGGTCTTTCAGGGGCGGAAAGGAAACACGAAAGCCATGGCTGAGGAAACCGGGACGGTCGAGACGCTGGAGTTCCAGTCCGAGGCGCGCCAGCTGCTGCAGCTGATGATCCACTCGATCTACTCGAACAAGGACATCTTCCTGCGCGAGCTGGTTTCGAACGCCTCCGACGCGCTGGACAAGCTGCGCCTGGAGACGTACCGCGACAAGGATCTGCGGGCGGAGACCGACAACCTGCACATCGAGATCCTCCTCGACGCCGAGGCGCGCACCCTCACCGTGCGCGACAACGGCATCGGGATGAGCCGCGACGACGTCGTCAACCTGATCGGCACCATCGCGAAATCCGGCACCGCCGACTTCCTGCGCAAGCTGAAGGAGTCGAAGGAATCCGCCGGACAGGACCTGATCGGGCAGTTCGGCGTCGGCTTCTACTCCAGCTTCATGGTCGCCGACAAGGTCACCCTGGTGACCCGGCGCGCGGGCACCGACGAGGGCGTCCGCTGGGAATCCACCGGCGAAGGCACCTACACGATCGAGTCCCTCGGCGACGCGCCGCAGGGCACTTCGGTGACGCTGCACCTGAAGCCCGCCGACGACGAGGACCACCTCTACGACTACACGTCGCCGTGGAAGGTGCGCGAGATCGTCAAGCGCTACTCCGACTTCATCACCTGGCCGGTGCAGATGGTCAAGGAGAACACTGCGGGTGACGGGGGTGACGACGCTGCGGGCATGGAGACCGTCAACTCCATGAAGGCGCTGTGGGCGCGCTCGAAGGACGAGGTCTCCGACGAGGAGTACCACGAGTTCTACAAGCACATCAGCCACGACTGGACCGACCCGCTCGAGACGGTCCGGATGCAGGCCGAGGGCACCTTCGAGTACCAGGCGCTGCTGTTCCTGCCCTCGCGCGCGCCGGTCGACCTGTTCATGCGGGACGCGAAGCGCGGCGTGCAGCTGTACGTCAAGCGCGTGTTCATCATGGACGACTGCGAAGCGCTGATGCCGAACTACCTGCGCTTCGTGAAGGGCGTTGTCGACGCGGCGGACCTGTCGCTGAACGTGTCGCGCGAGATCCTGCAGCAGGACCGGCAGATCCGGGCGATCCGGCGGCGGCTGGAGAAGAAGATCCTCTCCACGGTCAAGACGATGATGACCGAGGACGCCGAGAAGTACGCGACGTTCTGGTCCGAGTTCGGCCGCGCGGTCAAGGAGGGGCTGATCGACGACCCGGAGAACCGGGAGCAGATCCTGGAGATCTCGTCGTTCGCCTCGACGCACCACGCGGAGAAGCCCACCTCGCTGCGCGACTACGTGTCGCGGATGAAGGAGGGCCAGGAGCACATCTACTACCTGACCGGCGATTCGCGCACCACGATCGAGAACTCGCCGCACCTGGAAGCGTTCCGCGCCAAGGGGTACGAGGTGCTGATCCTCACCGACCCGGTCGACGAGATGTGGGCCGATTCGGTGAGCGGCTTCGACGGCAAGACGTTCCAGTCGGTCGCGAAGGGCGAGGTCGACCTCGGCGACGAGACGAGCGACGAGCAGAAGGCCGAGTACGAAGACCTGCTGAAGTGGATGTCGGCGACGCTGTCCGACACCGTCAAGGAGGTCCGGCTGTCGTCGCGGCTGACCACGTCGCCGTCCTGCATCGTCGGCGACGCGGGCGATCTGACGCCGACGCTGGAGAAGATGTACCGCGCGATGGGGCAGGAACTGCCGCCGGTGAAGCGGGTTCTGGAGCTGAACCCCGAGCACGCGCTGGTGACCGGTCTGCGCAAGGCGTTCGCCGAGAACCCGGAGGACACCTCGCTGGCCGAGACGGCGGAGCTGCTGCACGGGATGGCGTTGCTCGCCGAAGGCGGCGAGCTGAAGGATCCGAGCCGGTTCCTGGGGCTGGTGGCGGATCGGGCGGCCAAGGCGTTGTGACGGTCGTGAGCGGCAATCCCGGTTCTCACCGGGATTGCCGCTCACGAGCTTGAGGAGGTTCGCATGCGGACAGTCATCGAACACGCCGCGATCGCCACCGTCAGCGGCCCCGAATACCGCAGTGGCCACGTGGTCATCGACGACGACCGCATCGCTGCTGTCGGCGACGGTGCCTTCGCTGGTGAGGCGGACGAACGCGTTGATGCCGCTGGCTGTCTCGTCACCCCAGGCCTCGTCAACACCCACCACCACCTCTACCAATGGGCCACCCGCGGTCTGGCCGCCGACCACACGCTCTTCGAATGGCTGGTCGCGCTGTACCCGGTGTGGGCCAAGCTGAACGAAGAGATCACGCACGCCGCGGGCACCGCAGGCATGGCGCGGCTCGCCCTGTCCGGCTGCACCACGGTCGCCGACCACCACTACGTCTTCCCGGCCGGCGGCGGCGACCAGGTGGCCGCGCTCGTCGCCGCGCGGGAGCGGATCGGGCTGCGGCTGCACCTGGTCCGCGGCTCGATGGACCGCGGCGAATCGGACGGCGGGCTGCCGCCGGACAGCCTGGTCGAGACCGCCGAGGACGCGCTGCTCGGCACCGAGGCGGCGATCGACCGCTACCACGACGCCTCGCCGGAGGCGCACCTGCGGATCGCGGCGGGCCCGTGCTCGCCGTTCACCGTCACCGAGCGGCTGATGACCGGCGCGGCGGAACTGGCCCGGCGCAAGGGCGTCCGGCTGCACACGCACCTGGCCGAAACCCGGGACGAGGAAAAGCAATGCCTCGCCGAAACCGGTCTCACGCCGGCTGAATACGCGGACAAACTGGGCTGGCTGGCGTCGGACGTCTGGCTCGCGCACACCGTCCACCTCGCACCGGACGCGATCCGCCGCTTCGGCGCGACGGGCACCGGCTCCGCGCATTGCCCGACGTCGAACGGACGGCTGGGCAGCGGAATCGCCCCCGTACGCGACCTGCTCGACGCGGGCGCGCCGGTCGGGCTGGGCGTGGACGGCGCGGCTTCCAGCGAATCCGGCGGACTGACCGAGGAACTGCACCAGGCGCTGCTGCAGGCAAGGCAACGCGGCGGGCCGACCGCGCTGACCACCCGGGAAGCCTTGTGGCTAGGGACAATGGGCGGCGCGCGCTGTCTCGGCCGGGAACGCGAGACGGGCTCGGTGGAGGCCGGGAAGCTCGCGGATCTGGCGGTGTGGGACCTGAACGGACTGAACTACGCGGGCATCGACGACCCGGTCGCGGCGCTGGTTCTGGCCGCTCCGCCGCCGTTGCGGAGGCTGTTCGTGGGCGGCCGAACGGTGGTGGAGCGGGGGCGGCTCATGACGGCGGATGAGCGGCTGATCGCGGGCGAGCTGGCAGAGGCGAGTGCCCGGTTGCGGGCCGGTTGACCAGTACGGTCCCCGTCTCCGCCAACGGCGCCCGCACCGCCTGCGCCGGAGCCGTGGTGCTCGGCTTGCGCGCCGCGTCCGAGATGCGCAGCAGCAGCGCGACCAGGATGTAGTTCGCCAGCAGTGACGAACCGCCCTTGGACAGGAACGGTGCGGTGATGCCGGTTTCCGGGATCAGCTTCGTGACCCCGCCGACGACCACGAAAATCTGCATCACCACCGTGAACGCAAGCCCGCCGCCGAGGAGTTTGCCGAAGCTGTCGCGGACGGCCAGCGCGTGCCGCATTCCGCGCAGGGCGATCAGCAGGTACAGCAGGAGCACCGCGGCCAGCCCGAGGAAACCCAGCTCCTCGCCGAGGCTCGCGGTGATGAAGTCGGAGTTCGCCTCGGGCACGATGTCCGGCCGTCCGGCACCGAGGCCGGTGCCGCTTACGCCGCCGGTGCCGAGGCCGAACAAGCCCTGCGCGATCTGGTACCCGCCGCCCGGCTGGTCGTAGGTCGCGAGCGGGTCGAGCCAGTTCGCGACCCGCTGCCGCACGTGGTTGAACAGGAAATACGCCAGCACGCACCCGCCGACGAACACCGTCAGCCCGGCGTACACCCAGATCGCCCGCTCGGTCGCCAGGTAGATCATCACCAGCACGATCCCGAAGAACAGCAGCGAGGCGCCGAGTTCCTTCTCGAACGCCAGCACCGCGACGCAGCCGAGCGCGGCGGCGACGATCGGGCCGAGATCGCGCGCCCTCGGCAGTTCGACGCCGAGCACTTTCCGCCCGGCGATCCGGAACAGCTCCCGTTTCGCCACCAGCGTCGTCGCGGCGAACACGATCAGCAGCAGCTTCGCGAACTCGCCCGGCTGGATCGACAGCGGGCCGAGCTTGATCCACACCTTCGCGCCGTTGACCTCCGACAGCGCCGACGGCAGCACCGCGGGCAGCAGGACCGCGACGATCCCGGCCAATCCGGCGAGATAGCCGTACCGGGCCAGCACGCGGTGGTCGCGCACGAATCCGAGCACGGCCAGGAACAACGCCAGCGCCACCACCGTCCACAGCACCTGCTGCCCGGCGACGGCCGAGTACTGCTTTCCCCGTTGCGCCGCCTGTTCGGCGAGGCCGAGGTCGATCCGGTGGATCAATACCAGGCCAAGGCCGTTCAGCAGCACGGTGCACGGCAGGATCAGCGGATCCGCGTGCGGGGCCCAGCGCCGGACCGCGAGGTGCGCCACCGCCGCCACCGCGGCGAACGACGCGCCGTAGCCCGCTGTCGAACCGGTGACCTGGCCCAGTGCGTTCGCGTCTACGAGCAGGAACGCGCACCACACGATCGCCACCGCGAACAGAAGCAGCCGCGATTCCGTACCGCGCGCGGCAGGCATGGATTTCCCGTCTTTCGAAAGCAGGCGAACGGGCGCGAGCGTAGTCACGATTTCTGGCAGAACGCTGAGAATGCTCGGCAATTCGGTCGGACAGTCCTAAAGCGACTAGTGCACAGCCAGGATATGCTTTCGGAAAAGCGGGCGGGCGAGCGGAGAACGTGCGGTGGCGACAGAACTGACCCCGGTGCCGATTCAGGTGCCGGCGCCAGCCCCGTCGGCGAAGGGAACGAAGCGCGCGCTCGGCGCCGCGGTGGTGGCGGTGCTGGCCGCGGCGGCGTTTCTGGTGGTGCTGCACGTCGACCGCTACTGGGGTCCGATCGACCCGGTCAGCGCGATGCTCAGCGACTACGCCTGGACGCCCGGCTGGTGGATGTGGGCGGCGGCGATGCTGCTGACGTCGGCCGGTTCGGTGGTGGTGGCCGTGGTCCTGCGCCGCCGGGGGATTCTGCGCGGGCTGCTGACGCTGGTCGCGATGACTGCTTGGTGCGCCGGGCTCGCGGCGGTGGCGTTGTTCACCAAGGACCCGCAGGGGAATGCGGTGACCTGGGTAGGAAAAGTGCATCTCGGCGCGACCGGGGTCAGTTGCGTGAGTTTGCCGCTGGCCGGCTGGCTGCTCGGCTGGGCGCACCGGAAAACGCCGAAGTGGCGGGTTTATGCCCGCTGGTCGCGTATTCTGGCGTTGACCGCGGTGCCGTTCTTTCTGCCGTTTCTCATTCCGTTCGCGGCCAATGTCGCATTCGGCCAGCATCTGCCGACCGTCGCGACCGGGCTCGTGGAACGGCTCATGGCGGTATTGGAACTGGTCGAACTGTTGGTGCTCGCCGGATGGGCGTGGCGCGCGGCGGAGTAGCTCAGGTGGCGTCGGGATCGACCGGCGGCCGCTCGTTCGCCCGCAACGGAACCGGAGCCGGGACGGGAGCGGAGACCGGGCTGGCGGGAGCGTCGTCGAGCAAATACCGCGTCACGGCCGCGCGCGGGCTGCCGATCCGCAGGGACTGCAGTTCCTGCAACGGTTTCCGCAGCTCGTGGTACTCCGGGCCGAGTTCCGTCTCGAGCTGGGCCTTGGTGCCCGCGGCGAACTCGCGAGCCCGTTTCAAGCCCGTAGCGACCCAGCGCGCCGCTTCGGGCAGCCGCTCCGGGCCGAGGATGAACAACCCGGCGAGCAACAGAATCACGATGTGGTCGATGCTGAGACCGAACACCGGCCACCTCCTGCGGACACGGATGCTGTCTCCCAGCTTAGCCGCGTCAGGGGCGTCGTTTCCCGTCGTCACCCAGTTCGTTCAGCAGCCGCTGTGCGACATCGACCACTGCCGCGCCCGCGACCGCCATCGGTTCGGTCGTCCGCATGGACCGGCACAGCACGAACGCGCCCTCCAGGCTGGTGACCAAGGCGAGCGTGAGCGTGCGGGCCTGCTCCTCGGGAAGCCCAGAAGGCGGCGAAGCCCCGGGTTCCCGCTTGGGTCCAGGCCTCGAACACGTCCGCGGTGGCCTTGCGCAGGGGTTCGTTCGTGGTCGCCACTTCGAGCGCGACGGTCGCGATCGGGCAGCCCTCGACGTAATCCGTGTCGAGCAGCGTGGTCACCGCGCCCGCGAAGAACGTTTCGAGGCCGGTGATCAGGTCCGGCGCCGGAGTGATGAAGACCTCGAACAGCTGCCCGTATTGCATCCCCGAGGTGCGTACCACTTCTTCGCCCAGCTGCTCCTTGCCGCCGGGGAAGAAGTGGTACACCGACCCGAAAGGCGCGCCGGCCTTTTCGACGATCTGCTTCATGCCGGTGCCGGCGTACCCGCCCTGGCGGAACAGTTCCGCCCCGGCGGCGAGGATGCGGTCCTTGGTGCCTGTCACGACACCGAGGATAGCTCCTTGACAGTAGAGCGTTCTATCAAGCGAGGCCGGAGCACCAGGTTCAGCACCACCGCGGTCACGCAGCCCGCGCTGATCCCGGAGTTGAGCACGACCTGCAGCGCCGCCGGGAACCCGGAGTAGAAGTCCGGCATGGCGATCGGGATCAGCCCGACGCCGAGCGACGCGGCGACGATCGCGACGTTCACCGGATGCTCGAACGACGCCTTCGCCAGCGTCCGGATGCCGCTCACCGCGACGCTGCCGAACAGCACCAGCCCGGCCCCGCCGAGCACCGGCTGCGGCACCAGCGCGACGATCCCGCCGGTCACAGGGAAGACGCCCAGCAGCACGAGCACCACGCCGCTGGCCGCGACCACGTACCGGCTCACCATGCGGGTGAGCGAGACGAGGCCGATGTTCTGCGCGAACGCCGTGCAGGCGAATCCGCCGAAGATCGTGCCGACGGCGGTGGAGAGCCCGTCCGCGCGCAGGCCGTCGGCCAGTACGCGGCTGGTGGTCGGCCGGTCCACGATCTCGCCGAGCGCCAGCAGGTCGGCGGTGCTTTCCGCCATCACCACCAGCATCACGATGAGCATCGAGACGATCGCCGCGACGTCGAACGCCGGAGTGCCGAAGTGGAACGGCGACACGATGCCGAACACTGGGGCCTGCCGCAGGGTCGACGTGTCGACTTGGCCGAGCGGCCACGCCACCGCGGTGCCCACGACGAGGCCGAGCAGCAGCGCGATCCGGCTCCAGAACCCGGTCAGGAACCGGGTGAAGACGAGCACCGCCACCAGCGTGATCCCGGCCAGCACGAGCCCGGTGGGCTTGGCCGACTTCTGCTGCGCGGCGATCCACTGCACGGCGACCGGCAGCAGCGAAATCCCGATGAGCGTGATGACCGTCCCCGTCACCACCGGCGGGAAAAACCGCGTCAGCTTGGAGAAAAACGGAGCAGCGAGCACTACGAACACGCCACCGGCGAGCGTGGCGCCGTACACGACGCCCAGCGCGTTGCCGTCGCGATGCTGCGCCGCGATGGACAGAATCGGGGCAACGGCGGCGAAAGTGACGCCGTTGACCAGCGGCAGCCTGGCACCGAAACGCCAGAAGCCGAGGGTCTGCAACAGGGTGGCCAGTCCCGCGGTGAACAGCGCCGCGCTGATCAGCAGCGCGAGCTGGCCGGGGAGAGGCCGACGGCCGCGCCGATGACGAGCGGTGGCGCCACCACTCCGGCGTACATGGCCGCGACGTGCTGGATTCCTCCGAGGATCAACTGCGGCAGCGGGGGCGCCGCGTCCACGGGGTGCCGAGAAGGTCGTTCCTGTGTAACTGACATGCGCTCTCCCGGAGGGGACTCGGGGCTAGAGCACGGCGTCGGTCCAGGCCGGGCCGGGCTCTTCGGCTTCGTCGCGGACCACCGTGCCCTCGATGAGGCCGTACGGGCGGTCGGCGGCGTAGAACACCTCGTTGTGGTTCTCGAGGCCGAAGGGGCTTAGATCGACGAGGAAATGGTGCTTATTGGGCAAGGAGAACCGGATCTCGGCTACCTCCGGTCGCGCCCGCAGCACGGCTTCGCCCATCGCGTACAGGGTCTGCTGCAGCGAAAGACTGTGCTTGGTGGCGAACGTTTCCAGGAGCGTCCGCCGGATCTCCCGATGGCTCTTGGCCCAGTCGATCCCGGTGAATCCCTCATAGCGCCAGCGCGCGGTGACGGCGGTGGCGAGAATGCGGTCGTCGGTTTCGGCGAGGGTGGTGTACTCGTCCTTCGGGTAGCCGTGGAACTCGGACCCGGTGGACTTGAGCACGGTGAGACCGTCCACTCCGGACACCACCCAGGCGCGATCGCCCTGCACGGTGACGGTGGTGGTGCGGCGCTCGCCGCTGGAGCTGCTGAACGAGTGGTCGTGCGGCGCGCCGTCCACGGTGATGCGGTCCCATTCCCGCTCTTCGACGGAGATCCGCGCGCCGGTGATCTTCTCCTGCGTGTCCACGAAGCGCCTGCCGAGCCGGATCGCGAAGTCCTCGATCTCGCCGACGTCCTGCTGCTTGGCGAACGCGTACATGGTGTTCTTCTGCGTGTCGGTGGCCAGCACGGCGGAGTTGTCGCCGGTGAGGTGCGTGGCCGACAGGTCGCCGCGCAGGGCCGAGGACACCGTGAGGTCGCGCAGGTGGTGCACGCCGCCGGTGCGCCGGACGGTGACGAGGCGGACCTCGGCCTTGCCGTACTGGTTGGGGCCCAACGAGATTCCCATGTCAGCTCCCGCGGTAGGTGGAATAGGCGAACGGGCTCAGCAGCACCGGCACGTGGTGGTGCGAGGTGCCGTCGACGATCCGGAAGGCGATGGTGACCTCGGGGAAGAAGGCCTCCGGGCCCAGGTAGCTCCCGGTGTCGAAGATCAGCCGGTACACCCCGGGCACGAGCGTGTCCGGGCCGAGGTCGCGGATGCGGCCGTCGTCGTCGGTCACTCCTTCGGCCACCGGCGTGCCGTCTTGGCGCTCGAAGCGGACTGCGATCCCGGCCGCGGGCTTCCCGGTCGCGGTGTCAAGGACGTGGGTAGTCACGAGGCTCATGCTGTTACCGCTTTCGCGAGGCGCAGTTGCGCGATCTTGGCCAGCTCCGCGCCGGCGACGTCGAGTTCGGTCTCCGGGTCGTTGCCGAGCCGGGACCGCAGGTTCGCGAGCAGTTCTTCTCCGCTGCGGCCGCTGGCGCACACGAGGAAGACGTGCCCGAAGCGTTCTTCGTACTCGGCGTTGGCGGCGGCGAACTCGTCCGCGTTGTCCACTCCGGACTGCTCGGTTCGCGACCAGTCCGCGTCGCTGCCCTTGCTCGTCGGGCGTTCCCCGATCCTCGGGTGCGCGGCGATCGCGTCGCGGATCTCGTTGCGCCGCAACGGGGTCGCGCTGTCGGCGCTCTTGCTCAGCGCGGCGAAATCGGCGTACGGGCGGCCGGCGAGCACGGTGTCGACCCAGCGCGGCACGGCCAGGCAGGCGGTGAGCGTCGGCCGGAGTTCGGCGGCGGATGCGGAGTTGAACTCGGCGAGTGCGAGCGGCAACGGAATCTCCTCCGGGGAGGTGGTGTTCCGCTGACCGTACGGGCGGGCCGAGCGTGCGTCAACACTTTGTTGAATCGTCGCCCGAGCCTGTTTCAGTCGGCTTCCCGGTTGAGGTAGTTGTAGACCGTGAACCGCGTGACGCCCAGTTCCTCGGCGACGGCCGAAACCGATTTCCGCAGGTTGAAGGCCCCGCGCTCGCGCAGCAGGCGGACCGCGCGCTGTTTTTCCGGGCGGTCGAGTTCGCGGAGTTTCGAGCCGAGTTCGCGTTCCACGTCGGCGATCAATCGCGACAGCGCGCTGTTGAGTTCGACCGGCGGAACGGTGTCGGAATCGTCGGTCCGGCGCAGTTGCAGCGTCACCCGGGTGGCCCCGCCTTCGAGGGCGGCGCGGGCGATGGAGGGCAGCGCGGCGAACAGGTCGTCGGCGGGGCCGCGGGCCAGCGTGCCGAGCGGGCCGAAGTCGGTGTCGAGCCCGGCCGCGTCGGCGGCGTCGCGGGCGCGCACGGCGTGCTCCGGCGGTGCGCCCTCGCCGCGGAACGGCTCGCTGGTGAACTCGGCTTCCAACTCCACCCGGTGACCGTAACGTGGTAGGGACGGCGTTGACGAGCCGGGAAGGACGTGTCTAATCTCGGTGAGCGAAAGACTCTTTCCGTAACGTGGAACTGGAGGATGCCGTCGATGGACCTCGTGGTGCGGGCCGCGCGTGCGGTGACCCCGGCCGGTCCGGGACCGGCGACGATCGGCGTGCGGGACGGCCGGATCGTCGCGGTCGAGCCGGGCGTCGTGGACCTGCCGGGCACGCGGGTCGTCGACCTCGACGAGGACGAGGTGCTGCTGCCCGGTCTCGTGGACACGCACGTGCACGTCAACGACCCCGGCCGGGCCGAGTGGGAAGGCTTCGAGACCGCGACGCGCGCGGCGGCGGCCGGTGGCGTCACGACGATCGTGGACATGCCGCTCAACAGCCTGCCGCCGACGGTCGACGTGGCCGCGCTGGAGGTCAAGCGCAAGGCGGCGAGCGGCCGGGTGCATGTGGACGTCGGGTTCTGGGGCGGCGCGATTCCCGGCAACGAAGGGGATCTTCGCGGTCTGCACGACGAAGGTGTCTTCGGCTTCAAGTGTTTCCTGCTGCACTCCGGCGTCGACGAGTTCCCTCCGCTGGACGCGGCCGGCCTGGAATCCGCGCTGCGCGAGCTGAAATCGTTCGACGCGCAGATGATCGTGCACGCGGAGGATTCCGACGCGATCGACGCGGCGCCCGACCCGCACGGCGAGAAGTACCAGGACTTCCTCGGTTCCCGCCCGCGCGGCGCGGAAAACCTGGCCATCACGCACGTGATCGAAGCGGCCCGCCGCACCGGTGCCCGCGCGCACGTGCTGCATCTGTCCTCTTCGGACGCTTTGCCGCTGATTTCCAGCGCCCGTCGCGAAGGCGTCGCGCTGACGGTGGAGACCTGCCCGCACTACCTTTCGTTCATCGCGGAGGAAATCCGGGACGGGGCAACGCAATTCAAGTGCTGTCCGCCGATTCGCGAGGCAGCGAACCGGGAATTGCTGTGGCAGGGTCTTGCCGACGGCGTGATCGACACGATCGTCAGCGACCATTCGCCGTGCACTCCGGAGCTGAAACGCTTTGACACCGGCGATTTCGGTCTCGCCTGGGGCGGCATCTCCAGCCTCCAGCTCGGCCTGCCCGCGATCTGGACTCAGGCTCGGCAGCGCGGCTTCGGCCTTGCCGATGTCGTGCGCTGGATGGCCGAGCGTCCGGCCGCGCAGGTCGGGATGACGCGCAAAGGCAAACTGGAAGCAGGCTGTGACGCCGATTTCTGCATCTTCGCGCCGGACGAGGCCTTCGTCGTGGACGTCGCGAAGCTCGCCCACCGCAACCCGGTGAGCGCGTACGACCAGCGCCCGCTGGCCGGCGTCGTGCGCGGCACGTGGCTGCGCGGCGAGCCGGTGACCGGCGACCAGCCGAGGGGGACTCTGCTGACCCGGGGCAATTGCTGAAGAGATGGAGGAGCACGTGTCCGACCGTCCGGAGTGGACTACCCAGCCCGACCTGGCCTCGCGCCTGTTCGGGGGCACCGTGATGTGGGCGACCGACGAACTGTTCGCCGAAAAGGAAAACCTGGTCAACCCGTGGCGGCCGGCGCACCGCGCCGAAACGTTCGGCCCGAAAGGCCAGGTGTACGACGGCTGGGAGACCCGGCGGCACCGCGAACCCGGCGACGACCACGCCCTCGTCCGCCTCGGCCTCGGCGGCGTGGTGTCCGGGGTAGTGGTGGACACGGCGTTCTTCAAGGGCAACTACCCGCCGTACGTGTCCGTCGCCGCGACGTCCGTGCCCGGCTACCCGAGCGCGGCCGAACTGCAGGACGCGGACTGGGACGTCCTGGTCGACCACGAACCGGCGGTCGGCGACTCGGAGAACTACTACAAGGTGACGTCCCCGCGCCGCTACACCCACGTGCGCCTGACCCAGCACCCCGACGGCGGCGTCGCCCGGCTGCGCGTGCACGGCTCGCCGGTCCCCGACCCCGCGCTGCTGGACCCGCGCTCGCTCGACTTGGCAGCGCTGGAAAACGGCGCGGTCGTCACCGGATGCAGCGACATGTTCTATTCGTCGCCGAACAACATGCTCTCCCCGGGCCTCGCCGCGCACCAGGCGGAAGGCTGGGAAACCGCCCGCCGCCGCGACGACGGCAACGACTGGGCGACGGTCCGGCTGGCAGGCGCGGGTTTGGTCCGGTTCGTGGAGCTGGACACGAGCAACCTCAAGGGAAACGCGCCCGGCTGGGCCTCGGTGAGCGGCCGCCTGGACGAGGGCGAGTGGGCGGAACTGCTGCCGCGCACCAGGTTGCAACCCGACACCCGGCACCGGTTCGCCCTCGCCGACGACGGCCCCGAGGTGACCGAAATCCGCCTGGACATCTACCCCGACGGCGGCCTGGCCCGGCTGCGGCTGTTCGGCGAACTGAGCAAACGCGGCCGGGAAGCGGTGACGTCGCGGTTCGCCGAGACCTCCGGCTGAGTTCTCTGGAAGGGCCCCTCGCGACTCAAGGGGCCCTTCCTGGCTTTACTCCGCGGCGCTTCCTTCGGCGGCCGGGTCCGGGTGCTCCTTGCGCCATTCCTCGTCCGACGTCTTCCAGGCCTCGTCCGCCTGCATCTGGATGTCGGTGATCGCCTTGTCGAAGTTGACCGCGTCCTTGCCGACCCAGCCGACGGCGTTCTTGCTGCTCTTGGCGTCGGCGAGGCCCTTCAGGAACGGATAGATCTTCGGGTACTGCTGGAAGAACTTGTCCGGGCCCTTGACGATCTGGTCCCACACGTTGATCCCGCCGGTGTACTTCTGGACGGCGGGGATGTTGCAGACCGTGTTGAGCCAGCTTTCGTGCTTCTTCATCCAGCTGAATTCGTAAGGCTTGAACGGCGACTGCGGCGGGGCGGGCGGAGTGTGTTCGCCGTTGTTGCCCGGGGTGTTGTCGTGGTTGCCGCCGCCCGGGTTGTCCTCGTGCTGGTTGTTCCCGCCCGGGGTGTCCTCGTGCGGATTGTTGTTGCCCCCTGGGGTGTTCTCGTGGTTGGTGTTGTTGCCGGGCGGGTCCTCGTGATGGTTGTTGCCGCCAGGCGTGTCCTCGTGCGGGGTGTTGTTTCCACCGGGGGTGTCTTCGTGGTGGTTGTTGCCACCCGGAGTGTTCTCGTGGTTGGTGTTGTTGCCCGGCGGGTCCTCGTGGTGGTTGCTTCCGCCAGGGGAGTTGTCGTGGCCGGAGTTGCCGCCTGGCGTGTTGTCGTGGTTGCTTCCGCCTGGGGCGTCCTCGTGGTGCGTGGTGCCGCCCGGGGTGTCGTGCGGGCGGTTGGGCGGCGGGTTGAAGTGCTGGTCCGCGGCCAGCCAGGTGTCGAACGGATCGTCCTCGTGCGGCTGGTTGTTCGGCCGCTCCTCGTGCGGATTGTTGTTTCCGCCGGGAGTGTCTTCGTGCGGATTATTGTTGCCGCCAGGCGGATCCTCGTGGTGGTTGTTGCCACCGGGGGTGTCTTCGTGCGGGGTGTTGTTCCCGCCGGGGGTGTCTTCGTGGTGGTTGTTGCCGCCCGGGGTGTCTTCGTGCGGGGTGTTGTTCCCGCCTGGAGTGTCCTCGTGATGGTTGTTGCCACCAGGCGTGTCCTCATGCGGAGTGTTGTTCCCGCCGTGACCGCCGCTGCCCCCGCTGCCGCCACTCCCGCCGCTGCCCCCGCTCCCGCTGCTTCCCGGCCGGGGCGGAAGGTCCGTCATCTCGTGCGTGCTGCCGCCCCCGTGCGTGCTGCCGCCGCCCCGGTTCGGCTTGACCTTCTCCGCCAGCTGCGCCAGCCGGCTCGCCGTCCGCCCGCCGAGGCCGACGACCCTGGCGATCTTGGACGCCATCGTCAGCGCGAGCGAGATCCCGGACCGGATCACGTTGCCCACTCCGACCACGATCGACGCGCCGAACGTGAACGCCGCCATCGCGAGCGCGATCAGCATCGTCGCGATGACGTCGCCGAGGAACGTCGTGATCAGGTCGCGGATCAGCGAGCGCACCACGGAGACCAGGGCCATCGTCGTTTTGACCACGTAGCCCGCGGCGTCGACCGCGTGCCCGGCGCTGTCGATCTGGCCGCGCCGGTCGCCGATGTTCTTCTTGAACGCCTCGGCGCCTTCGCCCTGCCAGTTGGCGACCGTCTTCTGCAGCGTGGTGTCCAGGTCCTTCGCCGCGTTGCGCAGGTTCTCGGCGGTCTTGTGCAGTTCCTCGGCCATCTTGTTGATCGCCGCGGGGTCGCCCGCCAGCTTGTCGAGGCCCTCTTTGAGGAACGAGATGTGCTCGATCAGCCAGCCGAGCCCGGCCGCGATCAGCTTGCCGAACGGGTCCATGACGAACGCGGCGGTGTCCGCGACCGCGCCGACGATCGACACGCCGATCTCGACGCCGACCGCGGCCGCGTCGCCGCCGTGCAGGTGCTGGATCTCCTGGATCGACGAGACGACGCTGTGCCAGCTGTCCGCGACGCCCGCGCCGGTGGTGCTGTTCTTGTCGGTGATGGGTTCGACGCCGGTCATTTCACCTGCTCCGGCTTGAACTTGTCGAACGCCTTCGCGAGGTCCTGGTCGCCCTTGCTGTACTGCTCGCTGGCCTGGCGCGTCTTGTCCGCGCTGTCGGTCACGTCCTTCGCGACGCCGTGCAGATTGTCGGAGACGACCTTCAGCGCGATCCGCGCGGGAATGGCGAGCACCTGTGCGAGCACGACGCCGAACGCGTCGATGTCCCCGCCGTTGGCGTCGTCCACCGCCTTCGCGGAGTCGTTCACCGTGGGCACGGTGGTCTTGTCCAGATACTCGCTGAATTTGTGCAACTCGTCCGTATGGACGGTGAAGCCGTTCCCTGCCACCAACACTCCTTCGCCTGCCGCGATCGGGCCGCGCCGAGTAGAGCAGCGGCGGCTGAACCGGAGGCGACGTCCGTGCGGACGAAGGTTGAACGAGACGCCCTTCCTGCCCGAGCGTCCGGGCGGGGTTGCCCTGGCGGGTCAGCCCCGGGCGCTCGGCCGGTTCAGGTAGGCGGAGAAGGAGGACAGCAGCGCCGCGACGCCGACGATCGCGGTGACCCACCACGGGCCGCCGGTCACCAGGTTGAACACGAACGCCGCGGCCATCAGGACGGCGGCGATGATGTTCCTGATCTGCAGCCCGGAGGGTTTCGCCATGCCTCCACCTTCTCACGGCGGCCGCCGCCCGGCCTTGCCCGTCGCCTCCTAGGTTGCTAGCATTCTAGGCATGGCCGGTGAAGAGGTCAAACAATTCAACGTCTACCTGCCGGTCGAGCTGATCAAGCAGGTGAAGTACCGGGCGATCGAGACCGAGCAGTCGCTGTCCGCGCTGGTCACCGCGGCCTTGCGGGCCTATCTCGACGCTCCGCCCGAACCACGAGAGGACGGCTGAAATGAGCGAAGGCATCACCACGCTCTTCCTGGAGACGCACAACTGGGGCAAGACCGCGAAGTTCCTGCAGCGCATCGGTTTCACCCTCGACTTCGAGACCGATCACAACTCCGGCCAGCTCTCGAACGGCGACGGCGTGCCGGTGTTCGTGGCCGAGGTGCCCGAAAGCCAGGAGCCGCGGACGAGCGTGGTCGTGGCGGTGCCGGACGAATCGGTCGACGCGGAACTCGACGTCGTCGCCCCGTTCGAGGACACCCACTACGGCACGCGCGAGATGACCGTGCGGGATCCGGACGGGAGGATCTGGCAGCTGCGAGCCCCGAAGTGAGCGAGCCCGACCACACCGCGGTGCGCGTCGCGCTGTGGCGTGCGCTGCACGTGCTCGCCGACCCGCCGCCGCACGCGCTGTCCGACGAGATCGGCCTCCGGCTGGCGGACCCCGGTCCGGACTGGCGGTCCCGGCCGGACATGGACCTCGATTTCACCCGGCGGTTCCGCGCCGGAATCGCGCTGCGCAGCCGGTTTGTCGAGGATCTGGTGCGCGAACGCGGGGTCGAGCAGTACGTCCTGCTCGGCGCCGGGCTCGACACGTTCGCGCAGCGCGAGCCGGAGCTGGGCGTGCGGGTGTTCGAGATCGACCGGCCCGGCACGCAGGAGTGGAAGCGGGCACGGCTGGCCGAACTCGGGCTGCCCGCGCCGCACCGGTTCGTGCCGGTCGACTTCGAAGCCGGCGAGCAATGGCCGGAACGCTTGGCCGCCAACGGTTTCGAGCTGGCGAAACCCGCGGTCGTGGCGTCCACCGGAGTCAGCATGTACCTGACCCGCGAGGCCAACGCCGCGACGCTGCGCGCGCTCGCCGGGTTCGCGCCGGGCACCGTGGTGGCGATGACGTTCCAGCTGCCGGAGGAGTACCTCGACGAGCCCGACCGCGCGGCCCGGGCGGCGGCGATGAAGGGCGCGAAGGCGTCCGGGACGCCGTTCGTGAGCTTCTTCGCGCCGGACGAGATGCTGGATTTCGCGCGGGAGTGCGGTTTCCCGGACGTCGAGCACGTCAGCGCGGCCGAGCTGACCGAGCGCTATCTGCCCGGACGTTCGGACGGGCCGCAGACGTCGGGGGAGGAGTTCCTGGTCGCGACGGTCAGCTGAACTCGTTGTCGCTCTCGTAATAGTCGACGGGAAACCCTTCGGCGGTCAGGAAAGCGTGGAGCTGGGCAGCCAGGTCGTCTTTCTCCGCGCCCGCCTCCATCGTGGTCGTGACGGTGGCTTTCCACTCGCCGTAGACGGAGCGTCGCCACGGCCGGAGCGTCCAGGCCAGGTCGATGTGCCCGCCGGAGCGGAACGTCGCCGAGACGATGAGGTCCCGGTCGGCGTTGACCCAGCGTCGCTCGCCTTCCCAGCCGCGGAAGTCGAGACCGTCGAGGAAGCGCGCGAGGCCACGTCCGGTGACGTAGTTGGTGACGCCCTCCAGTCGCGCGTCGAGCCCAGGTGCCTGCGCGCGGACGGTAAAGAACAGCCGACGGTCCAGGTGATGGACGGCGGCACGCCGTTCGCCGAACCGCACCGAGACTGATTCGCCGCGGAACACGACTTCGAGATCGTCCAGCCGGGCCGTCTCGACCTCGGGGCGGTTCACGTTCACTAGCCAACCGTACCCAGGCCAGCACCCGGTTTACGGCGCTGTTTGCCGCCGCGAGCTGATCAACCCGGTATTGAACCCGGCGAGGTGCAGACCGCCGGCGAAGCGCGCATGCTCGATCTTCACGCAGCGGTTCATCACCACGTCCAGCCCCGCCTCGCGGGCCCGGTCCGCCGCCGGTTCGTGCCACAGCCCGAGCTGGAGCCACAGCGTCCGCGCGCCCGCCTCGATGACCTCCTCGGTGACGCCGGGGAGATCGTCGTGCTTGCGGAACACGCTCACCAGGTCCAGTTCGCCCGGGACGTCGGCAAGCGACGGGTACACCGGCCGCCCCAGCAGCGTGTCGAGGCGCGGGTTCACGAAGTTGACCTCGTACCGCGTCGAGGACAGCAGATACGTCGCGACGAAGTAGCTCGGCCGCGCCGGATTCGCCGACGCGCCCACGACCGTCACCGATTTCGTGCGGCCGAGCAGCCGCCGCCGTTCGACCGCGCCGACGTCGTAACTCACGCGTTCACCGCCTTGCCGAGGGCCTGGTCGAGGTCCCAGATGAGGTCTTCGACGTCCTCCAGCCCGACCGACAGCCGGATCAGGTCCGCGCCGACGCCAGCCGCGGCGAGCTGATCCTCGGACAGCTGCGCGTGCGTCGTCGAGGCGGGATGGATCACCAGCGTCCGCGCGTCGCCGACGTTCGCCAAGTGCGACAACAGTTCCACCGACTCCACGAACTTCTCGCCAGCCGCGCGCCCGCCCTTGACCCCGAACGAAAACACCGCTCCCGGCCCCTGCGGCAGATACCGCGCGGCCCGCTCGTGGTCCGGATGATCGGGCAGCCCCGCGTACGACACCCACGCGACCCGCGGGTCCGCGTTCAGGTACTCCGCGATCGCCCGCGCGTTGACGACGTGCGCGTCCATCCGCTGCGGCAGCGTTTCCACGCCCTGCAGCAGCAAAAACGCCGAATGCGGCGACAACACCGCGCCGATGTCGCGCAACTGCTCGGCGCGCAGCCGGGTGCAGAAGGCGTACTCGCCGAAGTTCTCCCAGTACTTGAGCCCGCCGTAACTGTCGACGGTCTCGGTCATCCGGGGGAACTTTCCGTTGCCCCAGTTGAAAGTCCCCGCCTCGACGACCACCCCGCCGAGCGTCGTGCCGTGCCCGCCGAGGAACTTCGTGGCCGAGTGCAGGACGATGTCCGCGCCGTGCTCGATCGGGCGGCAGAGGTACGGCGTGGCGAGCGTCGCGTCGACCACGAGCGGGATGTCGTGCGAATGCGCGAGATCAGCCAGCCCGGCGAGGTCCGCGATGCCGCCGCTGGGATTGCCGATGACCTCGGTGTAAATCAGCTTCGTGCGGTCGGTGACCGCTTCGGCGTACTTCTCGGTGTCGCCGTGCACGAACGTCGTCTCGACGCCGAACCGCGCGAGCGTCCCGGTGAGCTGCGTGACCGTCCCGCCGTACAACCCGGCGGCCGACACGATGTGATCGCCAGCCTCGGCGAGCGCCGAGAAGGTGAGGAACTCTGCCGCCTGCCCGCTGGCCGTCGCGACCCCGCCGATGGCCCCCTCGAGACTCGCGACCCGCTCCTCGAACGCCGCGACGGTCGGGTTGCCGATACGGCTGTAGACGTTCCCGTACTTCTGCAGCGCGAACAGATTGGCCGCGTCGGCCGCGTCCTCGAACACGAAGCTGGTCGTCTGGTAAATCGGCACCGCACGGGCCCCGGTAGTGGGGTCGGGAGTGCCGCCGGCGTGCAGGGCGCGGGTGCGGAAGCCCCAGGTACGTTCGCTCATCGAGCGCCACGCTAACTCAGCTTCGGGGGCGGCGGCCATTCCTCCCGAAGAGTGACCCGGCGGGAGCGCCAGACCACCGCGAGCGCCGGATCCCCGGTTGAGCTGGGCTCGATCCGCTCGACCGCGAAGCCCTCTCGCTCGTAGAACGCCCCGGCCCGCTCGTTGGCGGCGAAATGTTCGATGCGCAGGACGCCGACGTCCGGCGGGAGCTGCCGGGCGAGGGCGTCGAGCAGTCGCGGGCCGAGTCCGTAGCCGCGGTGCTCCGGATGCAGGTAGAGCTTGTAGATGACATGGTCCGGTCCGCGCTGCCCGACCCCGACGACCTGCCCGTCGGCTTCGGCGACGACGACTCGCTCGTCGGCCACGGCCGCGGAGATGTGCGCTTCGTTCCACCAATGGCGGACTTGGCGCTGTGCGGCCGCTTCGCCGATCAGAGGGGTGTAATGCGGCGGGATGTGAATCTCGCCGAAACGGCAGATCGCCGCGACGTCGCCCGGCCCAGCCGGGCGTATCCGGGCCTCCGGCAGGGTTCCCCTCACGACACGTCGTCCCGCTTCCGCCACACACTCACCGAAACAGCAAGCGTCACCTCTCGCCCCTCCACCCCCGCAAGCCGCTCCCGCCGCCCGTCCCGGTCCAGGTGGAACCCGGCCGGCCCCATCGCCACCACATCCCGCACCTGCTCCGCGCTGAACGCCTGCGTCCGGACCACCTCCACCCCAGACTCCCGGGCGAACAACCCGCCCAGCGAAGCCTCGAGCCGCTCTTCCTTCCGCGAGTCCACCGCGAGCACCAGATCCCCCAGCTCAGACAGATGCCCCGGCAACGGCGACGCCACCACCAGCTTCCCGCCCGGCTCCAGCACCCGGTGGAACTCCGAAGCGTTCCGCGGCGAGAACACGTCCAGCACCACCGAAGCCACCCCGTCGCCCACCGGCCACGGCTCCCACAGGTTCCACACCGCCGCCCCCAGCCGCGAATGCGCCCGCGCCGCCCGTCGCAACGCGATCGCGGACACGTCCAGCGCCAGCCCCACCGCGTCCGGCGAGTCGTCCAGCACCCGCGAGAGGTAATAGCCCGGCCCGGCACCGGCGTCGATGATCAGCCCAGCGCCAGAACCGGCGAAAGCGACCGCGTCGGCCAGCGGCGCGTAAGCCCCGGAGGACAAGAACGCCGCCCGCGCGTCCACCATCGGCGCGGTGTCGGCCGTCCCCGCCGGGATGCGCGCGTGCAGGAGATTGACGTAACCCTGCCGGGCCAGGTCGAACGCATGCCGCCGTGCGCAGCGCAGCGTCCGGCCGGTCAGCGAGACCGGCTCCGCGCACACCGAACAGCGCAGCGCTTCGATCACCCGATCAGGCAAAGACATGGACCGTATTCGACCACGAGGTTGCCTGACCGGACATTTCGCCCCATGATCGCGGAAACGTTCCCGTAACAACCAGCGCACCGGAGTTCACGCGGGGGAAACGTGAACCGAAGCCCCGCGAAACACCCGCGCCCAACACTTCCTCTGCAGTTGCCCACGGCACGGGAGGACGATTGTGCTGAACGCCGGAGATACCGCCTGGGTGCTGATCAGCGCCGCGCTGGTCATGCTCATGACCCCAGGCCTCGCGTTCTTCTACGGCGGCATGGTCCGCGCGAAGAGCGTTTTGAACATGTTGATGATGAACTTCATCGCACTCGCGATAGTCGGGGTGCTGTGGGTGCTCTTCGGGTTCTCGCTGTCCTTCGGCGACGACGCATTCGGCGGCCTGGTCGGGAACTTCGACTACGCCGGCCTGTCGGACGCGTTCGGCAAGCTCGTCGGTCTCGCGAGCGAAGGCCCGCCCGCGGTGCCTTGGCCGGGGCCGGACGCATTGCCGCTGCTCGCGTTCTGCATGTTCCAGCTGATGTTCGCGATCATCACCCCGGCGCTGATTTCCGGCGCCATCGCGGATCGCGCGAAATTCTGGGGCTGGACGCTTTTCGTGGCGATCTGGGTGACCGTCGTGTACTTCCCGGTCGCGCACTGGGTCTTCTCGTTCGACGGATTCACCGGCAAGGACGCGGTGGGCGGCTGGATCGCCAACCAGCTGAAGGCGCTCGACTTCGCGGGCGGCACGGCGGTGCACATCAACGCCGGCGCCGCGGGTCTCGCCCTCGCGCTGGTACTCGGCAAGCGCAAGGGCTGGCCGAAGGACACCGGACGGCCGCACAACGTCCCGTTCGTGCTGCTCGGCGCGTCGCTGCTGTGGTTCGGCTGGTACGGCTTCAACGCCGGGTCGGCGCTCGGCGCGAACGACCTCGCGGGCGTCGCGTTCACCAACACCACCGTCGCCACCGCGGCCGCCGTGCTCGGCTGGCTGATCGTGGAGCAGCTGAAGTTCGGCAAGCCGACCACGCTCGGCGCGGCGTCCGGCGCGGTGGCCGGGCTGGTCGCGATCACGCCCGCCTGCGGTTTCGTGACCCCGCTCGGCTCGATCGCGATCGGCGTGATCGCCGGGGTGCTGTGCGCGCTGGCCATCTCGCTGAAGTTCCGCTTCGGCTTCGACGACTCCCTCGACGTCGTCGGCGTGCACCTGGTCGGCGGCCTCGTCGGCACCGTGCTGATCGGATTCTTCGCCACCACCAGCGTGAACTCGGCGGGCGCGGACGGCCTCTTCTACGGCGGCGGGTTCAAGCAGCTGGGCATCCAGGCGGTCGCCGCGCTCGCGGTGCTGGGCTACTCCTTCGTCATGACGTTGATCATCGGCTTCGCGATCAAGAAGGCGGGCGGGTTCCGCGTCAGCGCCGAACACGAGGTCAGCGGCATCGACGAGGGCCAGCACGCGGAGAGCGCCTACGACTTCACCGGCATGGGCGGCCTCGGCCACTCGGCGACGTTCCCGGTCAAGCCCGTCACGAAACTCGAGGAGAGCAAGGCATGAAGCTCATCACCGCGATCGTCAAGCCGTTCACCCTCGACGACGTCCGCTCCGGGCTGGAGCAGCTGGGCGTGCTCGGCATGACGGTGAGCGAGGTACAGGGCTACGGCAGGCAGAAGGGCCACACCGAGGTCTACCGGGGAGCCGAGTACTCGGTGGATTTCGTGGCCAAGCTGAAGATCGAGGTCGTGGCGGACGACGCCGTCGTGGAGAAGGTCCTCGACGCGGTCACCACCGCCGCGCACACCGGCAAGATCGGCGACGGGAAGGTCTGGGTGACGCCAGTGGAGACCGTGATCCGGGTCCGCACCGGCGAACGCGGCACGGACGCGCTGTAGCCGATGACCGACGGGGGAGAACTAGCCCGAGCCACGGCACTGCTGCTCGAAGGCCGGCACGGGGCACCCGCATTGCGGACGTCCTTGGTCGATCTGTACGAGTTCTGGCTCGGGAAGGGAGCAGCGGCGGCCGGCGTCGACACCTCGGACCCAGGTGTCGCGCTGGTCGCCGTCGGGGGGTTGGGGCGGCGCGAGCTGGTGCCGTACTCCGATCTCGATTTATTGTTGCTGCACAACGGAAACAGTCAGATCGGGGAGATCGCCGACGCGCTGTGGTACCCGCTGTGGGACGCGCGGGTCGGCCTCGACCATTCGGTCCGCACTCCCGGCGAGGCCCTGAAAGTCGCGGCGGACGACCTGCGCACCGCGCTCGGTCTCCTCGACGCCCGGCACCTGGCCGGCGACCCGGGACTCGCCGAACGGCTCGCGGCCGCCGCGCGCGACCAGTGGCGGCGCACCGCCCGCAAACGCTTGCCCGAGCTGGCCGAATCCGTCCACACGCGGTGGCGGCGCAGCGGCGAGATCGCCCAATCCGCCGAGCCGGACCTCAAACACGGCCGCGGCGGCCTCCGCGACTTCGGCATCCTGGAAGCCCTCGCGGCAGCCCAGCTCACCGCACGGCCGGGCGAAGAACTGTTGGCAGCCAAGCAACTCCTGCTCGACGTCCGCACCGAACTGCGCCGGGAAGTGCGCCGCGAACGAGACATCCTCGGTGCCGCGGACGCCGACGTCGTAGCGCACGAGCTGGAGCTAGGCGATCGGTTCACGTTGGCGCGCAAGCTTTCCGGCGCGGGCCGGACCATCGCGTACGCCGTCGACGTCGCCCTTCGGTCCACTGTGGAGCAACCACGGCCCCGCTTCGGCCGGCGTCCAGTCCGACGCCCGCTGGCCGAGGGCGTCGTGCTGCACGGCGACGAGGTGGCGCTGGCCCGCGACGCACTGCCCGCAAAGGACCCAGCGTTGCTGCTCCGCGCGGCCGCCGCGTCCGCGCGCACCAGAAAACCCATCTCGCCAGGCACTTTGCGGACGCTCGCGGACTCCGCGCCCGAACTGCGCGAGCCGTGGCCGGACGACGCCCGCAACGCCCTCGTCGAGTTGCTGGGCGCGGGGGAGGGGCTGGTCGACGCGGTCGAGGCACTGGACCGCACCGGCTTGTGGTCCCGCCTGTTCCCGGAATGGGGCGCCGTGCGAGACCTTCCGCCGCGGTCGCCCGTACACCAGTGGACAGTCGACCGGCACCTCGTCCAGGCGTGCGTCGAAGCAGCGAAGCTGACCACCACCGTGTCGCGGCCAGACCTGCTGCTGATCGGCGCGCTGCTGCACGACATCGGCAAGGGCCGCGAGGTCGACCACTCCGAACTGGGCGCGAAAATCTCGGCTTCGGTGGCGCAACGGCTGGGCCTGCCGCCCGCGGACGTCGCGACGGTCTCCGCCATGGTCCGGCACCACCTGCTGCTCCCGCACACCGCGACCCGCCGCGACATCGGCGACCCGGCGACCATCTCGCGCGTGGTGAAAACGCTGGACCGCGACGTCGTCCTGCTGGAACTCCTGCACGCGCTCACCCGCGCTGATTCGCTGGCCACCGGGCCCGGCGTGTGGACCGACTGGAAGGACCGGCTGCTCGCCGAACTCGTCAGCGGCTGCGAGGAAGCGGTGCACGGCAAGGGTTTCACCCCGCCCGAGCCGTTGGACGACGACCAGCGCGAGCTGGTCGCCGAGGCCGCGCGGACCGGAGCCGGCCAGATCCGCATCTCCTCGCACGGCAAGGTCGTCACAGTGCTGCTGGCCGTGCCCGCGGGCCGCGAACTGCTGGCTCCCGCCGCCGGGGTCTTGGCGCTGAACTCGCTGGAGGTCCATTCGGCGGTCCTGCGCGACGGACGCGCGGGCGTCTTCACCGCGTCGCCGAAGTTCGGCTCGCTGCCGGATTCCGCGCTGTTGCGGGAACAGTTCGCCCGAGCCGTGGCCGGGACGATGCCGCTCACGCAACGGCTGGCCGCGAAGGAACGCGACTACGCCACCGCGTCGCCGGTCGTGGTCAAGCCGGTGGTGCGGTGGTTCGACGACGAAACAAGCGGCCCGGACGCGGTCGTGCTCGAACTGCGCGCCCCGGACCGCATCGGCCTGCTGTTCCGCGTGGCGAGCGCCCTGCGCCGCGCCGAGGCCGACGTCCATTGGGCGAAGGCGGCGACCCTCGGCGGCGCCGTGGTCGACTCCTTCGCCCTGTCCCCGCGGTCCGGTCACCTCACCCCGCAGTGGCGGACCACCGTGACCGACGCCGTCCTGGCCGCCGTCTCCTGACCGTCCGTGAAGGACTCCTTGATTCCCGCAAGGAGTCCTTCACGGACCGCTGGCCAGGCACAGCGGGCCGCATTGCGCCATCCGGGCTCACCCGTCCGGGGTGTCGGGGATGCGAGGGCCGGTTCCGGTGGCAGGATGGCAGGTCCGACCCAGGGGGCGAGGTGAACGCGGTGCGAGGTCAGGAGAACCTGCCGGAGCTTTCGCTGCCCCCGACAGTCGTCGCCGGACACCTCCGCACCTGCGCCGAAGAACTTTCCGCCCTGCTGCGCGGCGACGGATCCGCGGCCACCCTCGGCGAACTGTCCGACGTCGTCACTCAGCTCGTCGCCGGACAGCACGCGCTTTCCCACGCGCTCGCCGGTCTCGCCAGGCGCATGGACGTCCGCAACCCCGCGCTCGCCGCCGTCTCGCCGTCCGAGGTCGAGGTGCTCACCGAAGTCCTCCAGGCCGCCGCGTGCGCGGTGAGCTGCTCGGCCGAAGAACTCGCCGACGCGGAACCGCTTTTCGAGTTCACGAGCGAGTCCGCGGGTCCCGACACTCGCGTTTGAGTAGTCCTACTCAGTCCCGATTGAGGGACTTCACGCTGCCGTGCGCCCGGTCCCGGCAGGCAGACTTCTCCCCAACGCCGGGTGGTCGAGGGGGAACCGCTCCGCGTGCCCGCGGCGGAAGGCTCCCGGGGAGGTGAGTCCTTCCGCCACGGTTCCGGGGACGGCCGTGGGGAGCGGCCGCCCCGGAACTCCCGGGCCTCAGGAATCCGCGATCCGCGTCAGCAGTCCGGCCGCGAGCCGGAGCAGCTCCTGTTCGGTCGGGCTGAGCGTCCGTTCGAGAGCCGAGGCCAGCCAGGCCTCCCGCGCGGCCGAACAGTCGCGCAGCGTCCGCAGCCCTGCCGGGGTGATGTCGATCAGCGACCGCCGCCCGTCCGCCGGATCCGCGGTGCGCGTGATCAGCTCGCGTTCGGCCAGCGAAGCCAGGACCCGCGTGAGCGACTGCGGATGCATCCGCTCGGCCTCGGCCAGCTCGCCCGGCGTGTGCGTGCCGCCCTGGTGCAGCCGCGACAGCACCGCCAGCGCGGCGGGCCCGGGAGCGGGCGCGTCCGCCTCGGCGCGCATCCGCCAGTTCAGCCGCCCGACGCCCTCGCGCACCGCCCGGGCCAGCGTCGCCAGGTCGTCGGCGGGTTCGGTCTGCATACGGCCAGATTAGGCGGCTTCCCCGCGCGCCCGTCCCCGCCGGTTCGGCGAGCGTCGGACGCCGGGCAGTAGCCAATGTCATACGCCTGGGTTTACGGAATTCCGGAGCCGGTTCGAGTGGTTTCCGCCTGGTTGACCCAATGTCCTCAGCTCAGTTGGTAAGCCAGCGCGTAGTACCCTTCCCGTACCCGTGAAGGCCGGGCTGCCGGGGCGGCTACCCTCGGAAGATGCCGGGGGTGCCGAGCACCGCCCGGCACGCGAACTTTCGACCCAGCTGGAGCGTGCACCCCCGTGTTCGACACCCTCTCCGATCGGCTCACCTCGGCCCTGCAGTCGCTCTCGCGCAAGGGCCGGCTGTCCGACGCCGACATCGACGCCACCGCGCGCGAGATCCGCATCGCGCTGCTGGAAGCGGACGTCGCGCTCCCGGTGGTCAAGGCGTTCATCGCGAAGATCAAGGACCGCGCGAAGGGCGCCGAGGTCTCGCAGGCGCTGAACCCGGCGCAGCAGGTCGTCAAGATCGTCAACGAGGAACTCGTCGGCATCCTGGGCGGCGAGACGCGGCGGCTGAACCTGGCCAAGAACCCGCCGTCGGTGATCATGCTCGCCGGTCTCCAGGGTGCTGGTAAGACCACGCTGGCCGGCAAGCTCGCGATGTGGCTGAAGAAGCAGGGCCACGCGCCGATGCTGGTCGCCTGTGACCTCCAGCGCCCGAACGCGGTCAACCAGCTGCAGATCGTCGGCGAGCGCGCGGGCGTCACCACCTTCGCGCCGGAGCCGGGCAACGGCGTCGGCGACCCGGTCGACGTCGCCCGCCGCGCCATCGAAGAGGCCAAGCACGCGCAGCACGACATCGTCGTGGTCGACACCGCGGGCCGCCTGGGTGTCGACGAAGAGCTGATGAAGCAGGCCGCGGACATCCGCGAGGCCGTGCAGCCGGACGAAGTCCTGTTCGTGGTCGACGCCATGATCGGTCAGGACGCGGTCACCACGGCCGAGGCGTTCCGCGACGGCGTCGGCTTCACCGGCGTGGTGCTCACGAAGCTGGACGGCGACGCCCGCGGTGGTGCCGCGCTGTCCGTCCGCGAGGTCACCGGCCAGCCGATCCTCTTCGCGTCCAACGGCGAAAAGCTCGAAGACTTCGACACGTTCCACCCGGACCGGATGGCCTCGCGCATCCTGGGCATGGGCGACGTGCTGACCCTGATCGAGCAGGCCGAACAGCACTTCGACCAGGAGCAGGCCGAACAGGCCGCGCAGAAGCTCACCAGCGGGCAGCTCACGCTGGAGGACTTCCTCGAGCAGATGCTCGCCGTCCGCAAGATGGGCCCGATCGGCAACCTGCTCGGCATGCTGCCCGGCGCGGGCCAGATGAAGGACCAGCTCGCCTCGGTCGACGACAAGCAGATCGACCGGCTGCAGGCGATCATCCGCGGCATGACGCCCGCCGAGCGCGCCGACCCGAAGATCATCAACGGCTCGCGCAGGCTCCGCATCGCGAACGGCTCCGGGGTCACCGTCCGCGAGGTCAACGACCTGGTCAACCGCTTCTTCGAGGCGCGCAAGATGATGGCGCAGATGGCCGGCCGGTTCGGCTTCGGCGGCGGAGGCGGCGGGAGCAAGAACCGCAAGGGCAAGAAGGGGAAGAAGGGCAAGAAGGGCCCCACGCAGCCGAAGATGCGCGGCGGGATGCCCGGCGGCATGCCGATGCTGCCCCCCGGCGGCGGCATGCCCGGCGGAATGCCGGACCTGTCCCAGCTCGGCGGCATGAACGACGTGCCCGGCTTCGACCCGACCAAGTTCAAGCTGCCGAAGGACCCGAAGAAGAATTGAGCCCGCTGCACCTTTCCGGCACCGTTCTGCCCGACGGCGAACCGCGTGACCTCTGGATCCAGGACGGAAAGCTGTCGTTCGAGCCGGTTCCCGGCGCGGAAACGCTGTCCTCCGGCGGATTCGTGGTCCCCGGGCTCGTCGACGCGCACTGCCACCCGGGCCTCGGCCCGCACGGCGGACTGTCGGTGGCGGAGGCGGCGGACCAGGCCGCGACCGACCGCGACGCGGGCACCCTGCTGATCCGCGACTGCGGCCTGCCGCTCGACGTCCGGCCGTTGCAATCGCGCGCCGACCTGCCCACGATCATCCGCTGCGGACGCCACCTGGCGCTGCCCAAGCGGTACATCCCCGGGTTCGCGATCGAACTGGACGACCCGGCGCTGCTGCCCGAAGCGGTCGCCGAACAGGCCCGCGACGGCGACGGCTGGGTCAAGCTCGTCGGCGACTGGATCGACCGCGGCCAAGGCGACCTCGCCCCGCTGTGGCCGGACGACGTGCTCGCCGAAGCCATCCAGGTCGCCCACGACCTCGGCGCGCGCGTCACGGCGCACGTGTTCGGCGAAGCGGCGTTGCCGGGCTTGATCGGCGCGGGCATCGACTGTCTCGAACACGGCACCGCGCTGTCGCCAGACCAGCTCGCCGAACTCGCACGCCGCGACGTCGCGCTGGTGCCCACGCTCATCAACATCGAGAACTTCCCGGGCATCGCGGACAAAGCGGGCAAGTACCCGACGTACGCGGCCCACATGCGCGCGTTGCACGCTGGCGTCGCCGAGATGGTGTCCTCGGCGGTCGAAGCGGGCGTACGCGTCTTCGCGGGCACAGACGCGGGCGGCATGGTCGCGCACGGCCGTATCGCCGACGAGGTCGAAGCGCTGCACCGCGCGGGAATGTCGCGTACGCAGGCGCTCGCGAGCGCGTCCTGGGAAGCGCGCGAATGGCTGGGCCACCCCGGCATCGAGCACGGTGCTCCGGCAGACCTGATCATCTACGCGGACGACCCGCGCGCCGACCTCGCCGCACTGCGCCACCCGACCCACATCGTCCTGGGCGGCACCGTCTTCCACTGACCCCGCCTCGGCGCGCCACGGCACAAGCACATAGCGTTAACCCCGTGGCCGCGGACGGTGGGGGAAGGCGAATTCTGGGTGCCCATTGGGCCTTCGCCGTGTTCTTCCTCGGAGTCGCCGGCTACTACCTGGTCACCCTCCTCACCGCGTCCGCGTTCAACCGCCACGTCGGCGACGACGATCCGGTCGAGGCGTTCGCGGGACCGTTGCTGCTGCTGGCGTTCCTGCCGAACCTCGTGCTCGGCCTCGGCCCGGTGATCGGCTCCGCGCGCTACGGCCGCGGCCTCGAACGCGACTTCGGGCTTCGCGTCCGCGGCCGCGATCTCCGTATCGGCCTTGCCTGTGGCGCGCTCGCGCTCGTAGTCGGCTTCGTGCTCAACGCCGCCGAAATCGCCGTCTTCGGCGGCGACGAGGTGTCCGACAGCCCGCTCACCGACCTGCCCGACGTCTCGGGCGGCAGCCCGGTCTGGCTCGTCACCACGGCGCTGGTGCTGGTGATCGCCGTCCCGCTCACCGAGGAACTGCTGCTGCGCGGCGCGCTGTGGAACGCGCTGTCGCACTACAAGATCCCGCCGTGGGTGGTGCTCGTGCTCACCTCATTGGTGTTCGCGCTGCTGCACGGCGAGACCACGCGCACGATCGCGCTGTTCGGCCAGGGTCTCGTGCTCGGGCTGGCGCGGCACTATTCCGGCCGGACCTCGGCGAGCGTGCTCGCGCACGCGGCCAACAACCTGCCGCCCGCCGTGCTGCTGTTCACCGGGCATTGACCGGCACTGAGAAAACACCGGGAAACCAGTGACCGGCCGAGTACTGTGCGAAACCATTCCGGCCGCTAGGCTCGACCGGTGAGCAGAGCGAGCACGGGGAGGCGGGCGTGACCACATCACAGCCCCGTGAACCCCTCTCCAGCGCGCTCTCCCCGGAGGAATTCGTGGCCGAACCGACCGCGTTCCCGGCACATCGCTGGGGATTCGGGGCGTTCCTGCTGGTCGAGGCCGTCCTGCTGGCCTCGGCCGCGTTCATCGGCGCGCTCGCCGGGCCCACCGCCCCCGGCCGCCCGCTGCCGATCGGCACGGTGCTGCTCGGCACGATGCTGCCCACCATGATCGCCGCCGGCGTCGCGGTGCTGATCACCGTCGTCCGCGGCAACGGCCCGAAGCTCGACCTGCGCCTCGAATGGCGCTGGGCGGACGTCTGGACCGGCCTCAAATTCGGCGCGCTCGGCCTCGTGCTCACCACGCTGAGCGCCTACGTGTGGACCCAGCTGGTCGGCTCGGCGGACGCGACCTCGGCGATCAGCGCGCTGGTGGACGACCGCAAGATGTCCGTGCCCGCGGCCGCGGTGATGTTCGGCTACCTGTGGCTGCTCGGGCCGATCTGCGAGGAGATCATCTACCGCGGCCTGCTCTGGGGCGCGGTGGAGCGGCTGCAGTGGCGCAGCGAGCGGTGGGGGCGCGTGGCCGCGTTCCTGCTGTCCACCGCGGTGTTCGCGGCCAGCCACCTGGAACCGCTGCGCACCACGCTGCTGCTGGTGATCTCCATCCCGATCGGGCTGGCCAGGCTGTCCACCGGACGGCTCGCGGGCGGCATCGTCGCGCACGCGGTCAACAACTTCCTGCCCGCGGTCGCGATCCTGCTCGGCGCGCTCGGCCTCGCCTCCTTCTGACGCTTGCGGGGAGCCCCTGCGCAGGCACAACGACGGCGTCTGGCAGAATGTTTGCTTGCCCGCTTCCGCCGGACCCTCTCGCCGTGTGGAAGCTCCTGACCTCCGGGCGCCGCAAGCCTGTCCCCACGGGTTCCGCGCGCGCCCCGCACCACACAGCACTGAGGAGTACCCACACCCGTGGCCGTCAAGATCAAGCTGCAGCGCCTCGGCAAGATCCGTGCGCCGTACTACCGCATCATCATCGCCGACGCGCGCACCCGCCGGGACGGCAAGGCCATCGAGACGATCGGCAAGTACCACCCGAAGGAAGAGCCGAGCTTCATCGAGGTCGACACCGAGCGGGCGCAGTACTGGCTGGGCGTCGGCGCGCAGCCGACCGAGCCGGTCCAGCGCATCCTTGAGATCACCGGCGACTGGCAGAAGTTCAAGGGCCTGCCGGGAGCCGAGGGCACCCTGAAGGTGGCCGAGCCGAAGCCGTCCAAGCAGGACCTGTTCAACGCGGCGCTGGCCGCGGCGGGCGAGGAGCCCTCCACCGAGGCCGTCACGCCGAAGAAGAAGTCGGCCCCGAAGAAGGCCGACAAGGCCGAGGCCGAAGCGGCTGAGGGCGAGAAGTCCGAGTGAGCTTCCTCGCCGACTCCCTCGAGCACCTGGTGCGCGGGATCGTCGACAACCCGGACGAGGTCCGGGTCGAGCTGCTGACCACGCGCCGTGGCCGCACGCTTGAGGTGCACGTCCACCCCGACGATCTCGGCAAGGTGATCGGCCGGGGCGGGCGCACCGCGACCGCCCTGCGCACCGTGATGGGCGGCATCGGCGGCCGAGGCGTCCGCGTGGACGTCGTCGACACCGATCGCTGACCCGAGATCCTCGGAAGAACGGTCAGGATGGACGTCGTAGTCGGCCGCATCGCGAAGGCGCACGGCATCCGCGGAGAACTCGCGGTCGACGTGCGCACGGATTCGCCGCAGCAGCGGTTCGCGATCGGTGCGGCCGTCACGACGAAGCTGCGCGACGGCAGCAAGAGAGAACTCACCATCGCAGCCGCCCGCGAACACAGCGGGCGGCTGCTGGTGCGTTTCGAGGAAGTGCTCACGCGCGACGTCGCGGAAACCCTCCGCGGCGCCCTGCTGCTCGCGGACACCGAAACCCTCCCGCCCACCGGCGACCCGGACGAGTTCTACGACCACGAGCTGGCCGGCCTTCGTGCCGAGCTGACCGACGGGACCGTCGTAGGCAAGGTCGTCGAGGTGGTCCACTCGCCCGCCGGAGAGTTGCTCGAACTCGATCACGACGGGCGCTCGGTGTTGGTACCTTTCGTCCGCGCCATCGTTCCGGTGGTGGATGTCGCGGGGGGCCGGGTCGTGCTCGATCCGCCCGAAGGCCTCCTCGACGCTGACTGAGGGGGAGTTCGTGAAGTTCTGGGTGAAGGCCGCCTTCGCGGCCGTTTTGGCCACCGCATTCGCCGCGCCGCCCGCGCAGGCCGCTTCGCCGGTGTACGGCGACTTTTCGCTGATGTTCCAGCGCAGCGCCGGCCAGTACGCCCCGCCGGGGGAGAAGGCGTTCCAGTGGGCGTGGTCGCCGCAGTCGGCCACCGAATCGCAGATCACCTGGGGCGACCCGGTCACGTGGCCGCCGGCGACCGCCGAGCACTTCGTCCGCTCGGGCGACTGGGTGCTGCTCGACGGCTGGGACGGCAACGGCACGTACTACTCGCAGCGGGTCACCGAAGAGTCCGTCTGCAACGGCGCGACTTGCACGCCGATCCCGTCCGACGGCGGCCGCCAGCACTACGTGCGCTGGACCGTCCCGTCCGCTGACTACCGGCTCGTCGCGCGCGGCACGATCACCGAGCAGAGTTCGGGCAAGGTCGTCCACTTCGAGCACCTGCAGACGTGGGGCGCGCCCGCCCCGTGCTCGAGCGCCCGCTTCGGAGCGCGCACCTGCGTCACCCAGACCGAGACCTGGTCGGACGACAACGGGCTGCCCGCCGGGTCGCCGATCCGCAAGACGCTGCACCGCAGCATCAAGATCGCGAAGGGGCTCGGCATGGCCTTCGCGATCGACCAGGACGTCCCGAGCCCGTGGCACGCCGAGGCCACCGAGTACTGGAACTGGTAAACCGCTTGCGCATCGACGTCGTCACCATCTTCCCCGAGTACCTCGATCCGCTGCGCGCCGCGCTGCTGGGCCGGGCGATCGATCGCGGCCTCATCGAGGTCGGCGTGCACGACCTGCGCGACTGGACCCACGACGTCCATCGCGCGGTCGACGACGCGCCCTACGGCGGCGGCCCCGGCATGGTCATGAAGCCGCAGATCTGGGGCCCGGCACTGGACGACGTGTGCGGCGACGGGACCCGGCTCGTGGTCCCGACCCCGGCGGGCAAGCCGTTCACCCAGGAACTGGCGCACGCCTACGCCGAGGAAAAGCACCTGGTCTTCGCCTGCGGCCGCTACGAGGGCATCGACCAGCGGGTCGTCGACGACGCGGCCCGCCGGATGCCGGTCGACGAGGTCTCGATCGGAGACTACGTGCTGGTCGGCGGCGAGGCCGCGGTGCTGGTGATCGTCGAGGCCGTGGTCCGGCTGCTGCCCGGCGTGCTCGGCAACGCGCGGTCCGCGGCCGAGGACTCGTTCTCCGACGGCCTGCTCGAAGGCCCCAGCTACACCCGCCCCGAGGTGTGGCGCGACCTGGCTGTCCCGGACGTGCTCCGCTCGGGCAACCACGCGCTCATCGACCGCTGGCGGCGCGACCAGGCGCTGGAACGCACCGCGCGGCGGCGGCCGGATCTCCTGGCCCAGCTGCCCGAGGGCAGCCTGGACGAGCGGGACCGCGAGGTGCTCGACCAGCTCGGCGACCAGCCCGGATAGGCCCCGTGCGAGGTCCCCGGGGGCCTCTGCCATAATGGATTGGTTGGCGGAGTGCGCGGTTATTGCTTTATAACCGAACGGCTAATTAGGCCTGCGACGCCAGCTGTGAATGCCATCAGCCCCGGGCAAGTCGCAGTGCACTCCACTGCGCGCTCAAGCTGTACGTAAGCCACACGAATACGAGGACGGACCACCGATGAACACCCTGGACGCGCTGGACGCGCAGTCACTGCGTTCCGACATCCCGGACTTCCGCCCCGGCGACACGCTCAAGGTGCACGTCCGCGTCATCGAGGGCAACCGCGAGCGCAACCAGGTCTTCCAGGGCGTCGTGATCCGCCGTCAGGGCGGCGGCATCCGGGAGACCTTCACCGTGCGCAAGGTTTCGTTCGGCGTCGGCGTCGAGCGCACCTTCCCGGTGCACTCGCCGAACCTGGCCGAGGTCGAGGTCTTCAAGCGCGGCGACGTCCGCCGGGCGAAGCTGTACTACCTGCGCGAGCTGCGCGGCAAGAAGGCCAAGATCAAGGAGCGCCGCGAGAACCGCGAGACCACCTCCGCTTCCTGAGTGACGAACCGGTTACCGGTAGCCTGGC
Source organism: Amycolatopsis sp. WGS_07 (assembly GCF_045278895.1). Lineage (NCBI taxonomy): Bacteria > Bacillati > Actinomycetota > Actinomycetes > Pseudonocardiales > Pseudonocardiaceae > Amycolatopsis > Amycolatopsis sp. WGS_07. The sequence continues at coordinate 4,955,259 of NZ_CP136053.1, forward strand.
GACGTGGTCGAACCTGTGTCGCGGAACGCCGATGAGGACGACCCCGAACGCCCGGACGAGGACCAGGAACGGTCCGGCGGGCGTCGGGGGTCGCACCGGCGGGGCAAGCCCTCGAAAAAGCGGTCGTTCTGGAAGGAACTGCCGATCCTGATCGTGATCGCCCTGGTGCTCACGATCCTGATCCAGGCGTTCCTCGCCAAGGTCTACATGATCCCGTCGGGGTCCATGGAGTCCACGCTGCACGGCTGCCCCGGCTGCACCGGCGACCGGATCCTGGTCGACCGCGTCACCTACGACTTCACCGACCCCTCCCCGGGGGACGTGATCGTGTTCAAGGGCCCGCCCGCGTGGACCGAGAACGAGATCGCGCCGCAGGAGTCGAGCAACATCGTCGTGCGCGCGCTGCGCGGTCTCGGCTCGCTGGTCGGGTTCGCCCCGCCGGACGAGCGGGACTTCGTCAAGCGCGTCATCGCCACCGGCGGCCAGACGGTCCAGTGCTGCGACGACCGCAACCGGGTGATGGTCGACGGCAAGGCCCTCGACGAGCCCTACATCCACTGGGAAGACGACAACCACCGCGTGCAGGAGTCGTTCGCCCCGGTGAAGGTCCCGCAGGGCGCGCTCTGGGTGATGGGCGACAACCGCAACAACTCCGCCGACTCGCGCTACCAGGGCGGCGGCGGTCCCAACGGTGCCGTTCCGGTGGACGACGTCATCGGCAAGGCCCGCATCATCGTGCTGCCGCCGAGCCGCTGGGGCGGCATCACGGACCACAATCCGCAGGAGAACGCGCAGCCGGTCGCGCTCGGCGCGCCCGCGTGGCAGCAAGGGCTGCCGCTCGGCATCGGCTTCGCCACCGCGGTGCCGACGCTCTTCGTCGGCCGCCGGCTGAAAGCGGGCCTCCGCAAGGCGGCCGGCCGGAGACGGTAAGCGGTGCGCTCCGTCCGTGACTTCCGGGTGGTGCTTCGGTGACTCTCCCTCCTCCCCGCACTCCGGCAGAACCGCTGCGCCCGCCGCGCGCGGTGGTGCGCGGCGAGCTGTTCTGGGGTTTGCAAGGCGCACTCGAACGACGCGGCCTCGGCCCGGTCGCTGGGGTCGACGAGGCCGGTGCCGGAGCGTGCGCGGGCCCGCTCGTGGTCGCTTCGTGCGTGCTCCGTCCCGGCGACAGCGCCCGCCTGCCCGAGCTGACCGATTCGAAAATGCTCACCGCGAAGGCCAGGGACCGGGTTTACGACCGGGTCCTGCAACGCGCCCTCGACTACTCGGTGATCGTCATTCCTTCCGAGCAGGTGGATCTGCTCGGCATCCGGGTGATGAACCTGGAGGGCATGCGCCGCGCCGTCGCCGGCCTGCGCACTCATCCCGGATACGTCCTCACCGACGGTTTCCCGGTCCCCGGCATCCCCGCGCCGAATGTCGCGGTGATCAAGGGGGACCGCAGCGTCGCGAGCATCGCGGCGGCGTCCGTCCTGGCGAAGGTGACGAGGGACCGGATCATGACCGGCCTGCACGAAGAGCTGCCCGCCTACGGCTTCGACGTGCACAAGGGCTACAGCACCTCGGACCATCTGGCTGCGCTGAGCGAGCACGGCCCGAGCCCGGTGCACCGCTGGTCCTACACGAATGTCGCGACCGTTGCCCTCGCACACGGGCTCACTGCCCCGCATCCGGTCGTGCTGACCTACGCTGCACTGGAGAATGCGCTGGAAAAAGCGGGCGGGCCGGTCCGTGCCCCGGGCCGCTCGGTGGGTAAGAATGAACGCTCCGCCGCCGGAGCAGGACGAACGCGAGGAGGGGCGCGGATTTCATGAGCGCAGAGGATCTCGAGAAGTACGAGACCGAGATGGAACTGTCGCTGTACCGCGAGTACCGCGACATAGTGGGCCAGTTCTCGTACGTGGTGGAGACCGAGCGGCGGTTCTACCTGGCCAACGCAGTGGACGTCCAGGTCCGCGACGGCGGCGGCGAGGTGTACTTCGAGGTGCGCATGTCGGACGCCTGGGTGTGGGACATGTACCGCCCCGCCCGGTTCGTCAAGCACGTCCGGGTCATCACCTTCAAGGACGTCAACGTCGAGGAACTCGACAAACCCGACCTGCGGCTCCCCGAGGACGGCCCGTTCTCGGGCTGACCCCGCCTTTTCGCCACGAGGCCACCCGGCACTTGCCGGGTGGCCTTCGTCGTCTCCACCCGCCCCGCACACCGCCCCGACAATTCTCCGGTCTGCTTGCCCACGGACCGGGCTTTGATCCACAACCCCCGGCTTATCCACAGCTGACCGAAATCCCCCTGGCGCTGGGGCTGATCACGTTGCGATCGTGAAAGCACACGCACCGTGACCGGCGGTGCACCCGCTGTCCGAGGGGGACACCATGAACCACGGCCCGCACCCCGGTGCGCACTGGCGCCGGACGTTCGGCCGCTGGGGCGAGGACCTCGCCGCCCGGCATCTGCAGGCCGCCGGCATGGTCCTGCTGAGCCGGAACTGGCACTGCCGCGAAGGCGAACTCGACCTGGTCCTTTCCGAGGGCGACCGAGTGATCTTCTGCGAGGTCAAAACCCGCTCCAGCACCGAATACGGCACTCCCGCCGAGTCAGTGACGCCGGAAAAGATCGACCGCGTCCACCGAGCCGCGATGCGCTGGCTCAAGGAACACCGCGTCGGCTGGTGCCGTATTCGCTACGACGTCGTCACCGTCTACGCGCCTGATGGCGAAGAGCCGGTCGTGCGCCATCTCGTAGGAGCTTTCTGATGCCGCACGCCAAAACCTGGTCCGTCGCGCTGCTCGGCATCGAAGGCCGCGTAGTCGAAATAGAAGCCGACCTAGGCGGCGGCCTGAGCCGGGTAACCCTGGTCGGCCTGCCCGACGCCGGTCTCCGCGAGGCAAAGGACCGAGTCCGCTCCGCCGTCCGCAACTCCGGCCAGTCGTGGCCCGACGGCAAGATCACGCTGGCCCTGTCCCCGGCCAACCTGCCCAAAATGGGCTCCGGATACGACTTGGGCATCGCCGCCGCCGTCCTGGCCGCCATCGGCGCTGTTCCTGCCCGCAAACTCCTGCACACGATCCTCCTGGGCGAACTAGCCCTAGACGGCCGGATCCGCCCCGTCCGAGGCGTCCTCCCCGGCTTGCTCGCCGCCAAGGCCGCCGGCCACGAACGCGCCGTAGTCCCCAGCGAATCTCTGGTCGAAGCCGCCCTAGTAGACGGCCTGGAAGTCTCCGGCGTCACCCGCCTAGCCGACCTCATCGCCTGGCTCAAAGACGAAGCCGACCTAGAACCTCCCGCCGCCCCAGCCCCTGCGACCCCGGAAGCAGCCCCCGACCTAGCCGACGTCGTAGGCCAACCAGAAGCCCGCTGGGCCTTAGAGGTCGCCGCAGCCGGCGGCCACCACCTCCTGCTCACCGGCCCGCCCGGCGTAGGCAAAAGCATGCTCGCCAGAAGACTCCCCGGCCTTCTGCCCGACCTATCCCCAGCCGAGTCCCTGGAAGTAACCGCCATCCACTCCGTAGACGGCTCCCTGTCGAAGTCGTCGCCCCTGGTGACAGTCCCGCCCTTCGTCGCCCCACACCACTCAATCAGCCCACCAGCCCTCATCGGCGGCGGCACCGGCCTAGCGGCCCCAGGCGCGATCAGCCGCGCCCACCGAGGCGTGCTTTTCCTAGACGAGGCCTGCGAATTCGGCAACCAACGCCTCGACTCGCTCCGCACCGTCCTGGAGGAAGGAGAAGTCCGCATCGCCCGAGCCAAAGGCGTGGTCCGCTACCCCGCACAGTTCCAGCTGGTCCTGGCAACCAACCCGTGCCCCTGCGCCCCACCCCGCGAAACCGACTGCACCTGCTCGGTCCCCACCCGCCGCCGCTACCTGTCAAGACTCTCCGGCCCGCTCCTGGACCGAGTAGACCTCCGCGTCCGACTGCGCCCGCTCACCGCCATCTCCGCCCACCAATCCACCACCCCCGAACCGTCCGCCGCCGTCCGCACCCGAGTCCTAGCCGCCCGCGACCGCGCAAAACACCGCTGGCACGAACACGGCTGGCAGTCCAACACCGAAGTGCCAGGCCCCGTCCTGCGCCGAGATTTCGCCCTGCCACCACCCGCCACCGCAGTCCTGGACCGAGCCCTGGACCGAGGCCTCCTCACCGCCCGAGGAGCCGACCGCTGCCTCCGCATCGCCTGGACCCTGGCCGATCTGGCCGCCCTGTCCCAACCCGACACCGACCACGTCACCGCCGCCCTCGACTTCCGAGAACGCAAATCCGCCTAACCCGCCCCGATTGGCATATGCCATTTGACCGGACCACGAGCCGACATTTCGGACGCGCTCGAAATCCGGCGAGGATCCTGTCGGCCGAACCGCCGCGCTCGAACACGGGCACCCACCCCGCCTCAACGAGATGTCCCACTCCGGACCGGCAATCCCGCCCGCCCGGAACCTCAACGAAAGGAATCACCCATGTCTCACCACCGAGCCGTCCCCTCAACCTCGCCGCGCACCCGGCACCGCAGGCCGAAAACGCCGCAGCACAAGATCGTCCGGCATCTGCATCCGGTGCGGCGCAGGGAAGTCCGCCCCGAACACGACCCGGTCCGCGTCCGAGAACGGCTGGCGCTCCATCGCCATCTCGCCGTCGTGCCCAACGAGAACCCGGTTCGCCGAAGAGGTGCGGCATGACCGTCGCCGTCCAGGATCAGACCGCGGCGACCGACTCCGAACGGCTCGCCCGCGCGTATCTGCTCGGGGTAGCCGAACCACCGGCACCCCACCTGCTGGAGTTCGTCGGCGAGCACGGCCCGGTCGTCGCAGCCGAACGGGTTCGCGCCGCGGACTGTCCGCATCAGGTCCTCCGCGAAACGGCCGCGCGCCGGGAATCCGCCCTAGCGGAACAGGATCTTGAGGAAGCCGCCAAAGCCGGTGCCCGGCTCGTGGTTCCCGAAGACCACGAGTGGCCAGCCTGGCCGCTGCTGTCGATGGCCGTAGCGACCGGAAACGGCGTGAAACACGTGGCCGCTCCGCTCGGACTGTGGGTGCGCGGCAGCGTAAGCCTGGCCGAAGCAGCCGATCGCGCGGTCGCGGTAGTCGGTGCCCGGATGGCCACCGAGTACGGCGTGGACAACGCCCTTGAGATCGGCCATGCCTTGGCAACCCGCCAAGTACCGGTCTTCTCCGGCGCGGCGCTGGGTATCGACGCCGCAGCTCACCGAGGCGCGCTCACCGGCGGCGGGGTGACGGTCGCGTTGCTCGGATGCGCGGTCGACTATGCGTACCCGGCAGGAAACATCCCCCTGCTGAACCGCATCATCGACGAGGGCGGCGCGCTGGTCAGTGAGTACGCACCGAAGACTCCGCCCGCGCGGCACCGATTTTTGGTGCGCAACCGTCTGATCGCAGCTCTCACCGACGGCACAGTCGTTGTGGAGGCCGGAATCCGCAGCGGTGCGCGCAACACCGCCACCATCGCGGGTGCGCTCGGCAAGGTGGTGATGGCGTTGCCGGGATCAGTGCGTTCGGGCAGTTCAGCCGGTTGCCACGCGCTGATCCGGGACTGCAAGGCCACGTTGGTCACCTCAGTCGACGAGGTGCTCGAAACCGTAGGCAGGTTCGGCACGGTGGCTCCCGTGTCCGAGTCGAGCCGTCGTCCCACGGACAATCTCGGACCGGAGGCGTCGCGGGTTTACGACGCGCTGCTCCCGCGAGCCGGACGGGCTCCGGAGGAGGTCGCGGAAAGCGCTGGAGTGCCGGTTTCCCGAGTTCGGGCCTTGTTGCCGGCACTGGAAATCGACGGCTTCGCGGTGCGCGGCGAGACCGGCTGGCGGCAGATCGTCCGAACGGCCAACCGATGATGGGCGTGGCGATGCTTGACCAATGGCGATGGTTCGCGCAGCGTAATCGCCATGCCCTCAGCGAGTGCACGCGAGGACGCGGTCCCGCGTCCCGGTGGACACCGGAAACGCCCGCCACGACCCGATCTTCGTGCTCTCCGCGCCGAATTGCCGGAGTCCGCCGAGTCGGTGGTGGCTGGTTACGAACGGCATCTGTCGCTGGAGCGTGGGCTGTCGCCGCACACCGTGCGCGCGTACGTCGGCGACGTCGTTTCGCTGTTGGCGTTCCTGACCGTGGGGGAGGGCGACCGTCCCGCGCGGCGCTTTGAGGACTTGGACGTCACGCAGCTGCGCGCGTGGCTCGCGGGACAACGCTCGGACGGCGCCGGGCGCACCACTCTCGCGCGCCGCGCCGCGGCCGCGCGCACGTTCACGGCTTGGGCGCACCGCACGGGCTTGCTGAAGTCGGACCCAGGCGGGCGGCTGTCCGCGCCGCGCGCGCACCGGAACCTGCCCGGAGTGCTGCGGGCTGAGCAGGCTGGCGCGCTCATGGACGCCTCCGCGAAAGGGGCGGCTGAACGGGATCCGGTTGCGCTGCGTGATCGCGCGTTAGTCGAGTTGCTGTACGCGACCGGCATTCGGGTGTCGGAATTGTGCGGACTGGACGTCGGCAGTGTGGACTTTTCCCGGCGCGTGGTTTCGGTGGTGGGCAAAGGAGACAAAGAGCGGACAGTTCCGTTCGGCGTCCCGGCTGCCGAGGCGCTGACCGCGTGGCTGGAGGACGGACGGCCCGCGCTGGCTGGGGAAACGCCGCCGGCGGCGCTTTTCCTGGGCGTTCGCGGCAAGCGCCTGGACCCGCGCGCGGCGCGCCGGGTGGTGCACGAGGCGGTGGCCGCGGTGCCGGGCGCAACCGACATGGGGCCGCACGGGCTAAGGCATTCCGCCGCGACGCATCTGCTCGAAGGAGGTGCCGATCTCAGGAGCGTTCAGGAACTGCTTGGTCACGCTACGCTGGCCACGACCCAGCTCTACACTCATGTGACCGTCGATCGGCTGAAGGCGATCCATGACCGAGCACACCCGCGGGCCTGAAGGGGCCGGCGGCGGCTCGGCCGAGGACGGCAGGGCCGAACCGCCGGCGCACGCGCATCCGCACGAGCACGGAGACCACACTGAGCAGCACGCCGAGAACGACCGTGCAATGACTTCCACATCGCAGGTCACGGAAGCCGGGGCGGACCGCCCCGGCGTGCAGGACGCCGTCAACGGGGACGGTCGTCCTGGTCAGGACGTCGACGCGGGGATTCAGGCGCTGTGGCAGCAGTTCGCCGACAAACCGGACCAGACCTCGCGCGACCGGCTGGTGCTGCACTACGCCCCGCTGGTGAAGTACGTCGCGGGCCGGGTCGGCACCGGTCTGCCGACGCACGTAGACGTCGGCGACCTCGTGCAGTCGGGCATTTTCGGCCTGGTCGACGCGATCGAGAAGTTCGACCCGGAACGCGGCCTGCGCTTCGAGACGTACGCGATGCAACGCATCCGAGGCGCCATCCTGGACGACCTGCGCTCCCAGGACTGGGTCCCGCGCGCGGTGCGCAGCAAGGCCAAGGAAACCGCCCGCGCCCTGGAGCGCCTGGGTGCCCGCCTGCACCGCACCCCGACCGACGCCGAACTCGCCGGCGAAATGGGCATCAGCCTCGACGACCTGCGCGATTTCTACGGCCAGCTCCGCCTGACCAGCGTGGTGGCGCTGGAAGACCTCGTCGCCGCGGGCAAGGACGCCGGCTCGCTGGTCGACACCCTCCCCGACGACGGAGCGGTCGACCCGGTGGCCGTCCTGGTGGACCAGGACAACCGCCGCCAGCTGGCGGAAGCCATCGCGCAGCTCACCGACCGGGACAAGATCGTGGTCAGCCTCTACTACTTCGAAAGCCTGACCCTGGCGGAAATCGGCAAGGTCCTGGGCGTCACGGAATCGCGCGTGAGCCAGCTCCACACCCGCGCCGTGATGCGCCTGCGCGCCAAGCTGATGGAACAACCCAGCGGCTGACCTCCCCGGGCCGACGATCGCTCAGCCGGGGATTGCCCGGCTGCAGGTGGCCTGGCCGACTTGCTCCGGTTGGCGTTCGCTTGGCCGAGGATTGCCTGGCCGCTGGTGGCCTGGCCGACTTGCCCTGGTTGGGATTCGCTTGGCCGAGGATTGCCGGGCTGCCGGTAGTCCGGCCGACTCGCTCCAGTTGGCGATCGCCTGGCCAACGATTGTCCGGCTGGCGATGGCCCGCGGCTGGGCTTCGCGCGGTGCCCGCTGCGGCTGGGAAGCGCTGCCTCGGGTGGTTGGGATGGTTCGGACTATTGGCCTCCTTGGCGTTGAGTGCCGCGCAGCAGCGCAGCGGAATGGGGTGCTTCGCGCTGACGAGGCGAGATGCGGTGCCGCGTCAGTAGCGAGGCCGGGTTGTCCCAGCTGTGAACAGGGTTTCGGCGGATCGAGCCACCCGGGGCAGGGACTTCTGAGGTCAGGGGCGCTGTGGGCACGGCTGGAGACTTCGCATGTCGGACTGGTGTTGTCTTGTGCTCACCTCGTTTCTTCGGCTAGGCCCCGGCGGGCGGAGTCAGGGGCCTTCTGCCCACGGCTTGAGGCGAACTCGGCTTGGGTCGCCCACCAAGGCGAGCGGGTCGATGTACTCCGTGCCGCGGCGGGCGCCCCAGTGCAGGCAGGCGGCGGAGGGGCAGCCGGGGTGGCCTGGGGTTGCGGTTCCCAGTGGTTGGCCGCGGTAGATCTGGTCACCGGCGGTGACTGTCGGGGTGATGGGGAGGTAGGTCGTGTGGAGGTCGCCGTCGTGGTCCAGTGCGACTACTCCCTGGCCGGCCACTTGGCCTGCGAACACGACTACGCCCATGTCGGCGGCCAGGACTTGTTGTCCGGCGGTCGTTTCCAGGTCTACGCCTCGGTGGCCTGGGCCGAACGGGGTCGCGGGTGGTTCGAAGGTGCGGGTGACGTGGGGGCGCGGGGTCAACGGCCAGGCTAGGCGGCCTGGCTGCTCCGGGGTGGGTTGGAGCGGCGTGGCGTCGGCTCGGGAGTTGAACAGGGCTGCTGAGCTTGCGGACACGACGAGCACTGTTGCCAGGATCAGCCACGTTCGGGTGCTTTTGCGGGTGCGTCGGCTGAACAGGGGGAGTGCGCCGCTCGTTCCCGCCAGGCGGAGTGGCGGGTGGCCCCAGGCGAAATCGCAGGGGAGTGAGATCCGGATTCTTGTCAGGAGAGTCGTCGCCGTTCGGGGGATGGGCGGGCGGAGGAGTCTGCGGACTGTGGAGGTCGCGCGGCGGAGGGCAGTGCGGGTTCTGGATGGTCTGGCGGGTGGTCGGCGGTGGCGGCCGCGGGGGAGCGTGGTGGCAGGAATTGAGGAGGAGAGCGGGTCGCCGGGGGACAGCAGGGTGGTTGCCGCGGGTGGGTTCTGAGCCAGCAGGGCGGTGGTTGCCAGGACCACCGGATGTGGTTCCGACGAGGGCGTGGGGCTGGACTGGCTGCTTGCTTCGCGGTCCGGGCGAGGGGCGGGCGACGGCGTGGAAGGACGAGGGGTGGGCGAGGGTGCTGAACTGGCTGGACCGGTAGGCGCAGGTCTGGCAGGACGAGCGGCTGGCGAGGGCACTGGACTGGCAGGACCGGCAGGCGCTGGCGCGGGACTGGCAGGACGAGTGGCGGACGAGGGCGTTGAGCTGCCGTAACTCCTCCCGGCACCGGAATCGGCGGAGCGGGCGGAAGCAGCGGCGGCGGGAAAAGCGCGTGTCGTGGTCATGTCCTCCATCGTCGCCGTCCGGCTGACCGGAACCGGCGTTCCGGAGGTGGTTGTCCACAGGCGGGCGCGGTTGTGGACAACCTCGGGCCGGGCCAAGGCTGCCCGCAGGGGCGGGCCTGGTGGCAGGGGGTAGAATCAGTTCCGCAGCCCACTCGCTGGGCTGACTTCGCGTGCACGTGCGCGCGTTCCCCGGACGGGCCGCTTCTGGCGGGAACCCGGACGGAGGGGCGCACGGTGTCCGGCGGTCCCTGGGGTTTCGCACTACCGAACCCGCGGGTCCGGGCATCGGCTACGGCACCAGGGCCCACGACCTCCCGGTCGCGGGCGACTAACCGGAACAGCGCCTCCGCGGGCGGGATCCAACTCCGACAGCGGGAGCGCGCGACTACAGAGAAGGTGTGATTCCGGCAATGGCCGTCGTCACCATGAAGCAGCTGCTCGACAGCGGCGTGCACTTCGGGCACCAGACCCGTCGGTGGAACCCGAAGATGAAGCGCTACATCTTCACCGAGCGCAACGGCATCTACATCATCGACCTGCAGCAGACGCTGACGTACATCGACCGTGCGTTCGAGTTCATCAAGGAAACCGTCGCGCACGGCGGCACCATCATGTTCGTCGGCACGAAGAAGCAGGCGCAGGAAGCGATCGCCAACGAGGCCGCGCGCGTGGGCATGCCCTACGTGAACCAGCGCTGGCTCGGCGGCATGCTGACCAACTTCCAGACCGTCCACAAGCGCCTTCTCCGCCTGAAGGAACTCGAGGCCCAGGAGCAGACCGGCGGTTTCACCGGGCTGACCAAGCGCGAGATCCTCACGCTGACCCGCGAGAAGGACAAGCTCGAGAAGACCCTGGGCGGCATCCGCGACATGGCCAAGGTGCCGTCCGCGGTGTGGATCGTCGACACCAAGAAGGAGCACATCGCCGTCGGCGAGGCTCGCAAGCTCAACATCCCGGTCGTCGCGATCCTCGACACCAACTGCGACCCGGACGAGGTCGACTACCCGATCCCGGGCAACGACGACGCGATCCGTTCCGCCGCGCTGCTCACGAAGGTCGTCGCCGAGGCGGCCGCCGCCGGGCTGATGGCCCGTTCGGGCCGCAACGGCGCTTCGGCCGACGCGAAGCCGGAGACCGGCGCCTCGGACGAGCCGCTGGCCGAGTGGGAGAAGGAGCTGCTCGCGGGCTCGGAGACCGCCGCGGCCGACGCGACCGAGGCCGCCGCCGCGACCGAGACCGCCGAGACCGCCGCGACCGAGACCGCGGAAGCGACCGGCGAGCAGGCTCCGGCCAACTCCTGATCCACCCCGTCCGGGCGGTCCGCGCAGGGCCGCCCGGACGGCGCTCACCGCACACGTACCTGAAACGGACGGATTCAACACGATGGCGAACTACACCGCCGCTGACGTGAAGCGCCTGCGCGAGATGACCGGCGCGGGCATGATGGACTGCAAGAAGGCCCTCGAGGAGAACGACGGCGACTTCGAGAAGGCCGTCGAGTTCCTGCGCATCAAGGGCGCCAAGGACGTCGGCAAGCGCGCCGAGCGCGCCACCGCCGAGGGCCTGGTCGCCGGCGACGGCGGCGTCATGATCGAGCTGGACTCGGAGACCGACTTCGTCGCCAAGAACGACGACTTCCAGCAGCTCGCGGCGAAGATCGTCGAGACCGCGAAGGCGCTGAAGACCAGCGACGTCGAGGCGCTCAAGGCCGCCGACCTGGACGGCAAGCCGGTCAACGAGGTCGTGCAGGAGCTGTCGGCCCGCATCGGCGAGAAGCTCGAGCTGCGCCGCGTGGTGTCGTTCGAGGGCCAGACCGCGACCTACCTGCACCGCCGCGGCTCCGACCTCCCGCCCGCCGTCGGCGTGCTGGTCGAGTTCACCGGTGACGACACCGACGCCGCTCGCGGCGCCGCGATGCAGGTCGCCGCGCTGCGCGCGAAGTACCTGACCCGCGAGGAGGTGCCGGCCGAGATCATCGAGAACGAGCGCCGCATCGCCGAGCAGACCGCCCGCGAGGAAGGCAAGCCCGAGCAGGCGCTGCCGAAGATCATCGAGGGCAAGGTCAACGCGTACTACAAGGACAACGTGCTGCTCGAGCAGCCGTCGGTCAAGGACAACAAGAAGACCGTCAAGGCCCTGCTCGACGCGGCCGGCGTGACCCTGACCCGGTTCGCCCGGTTCGAGGTCGGCCAGGCCTGAGCGAGGCACTGGGACTAGGTTCTGGCACTGTGCCCCGTCTCCGCGCGTCGGGGACGGGGCACAGTCGGGTCTACCGAGGGGCAGGAGGCGACAGACATGGGTGAGGACCGGGTCGAGGGCGGATACCGCCGGGTGCTGCTGAAACTGGGCGGAGAGATGTTCGGCGGCGGCGCGGTGGGCGTCGACCCCGACGTCGTGCACTCCGTCGCCCAGCAGATCGCCGACGTCGCGCGCACCGGGGTGCAGATCGCGGTGGTGATCGGCGGCGGCAACTATTTCCGCGGCGCGGAGCTGTCCCAGCGCGGCATGGACCGCGACCGCGCCGACTACATGGCGATGCTCGGCACCGTGATGAACTGCCTCGCGCTGCAGGACTTCCTCGAGAAGGAAGGCCTGCCCACGCGCGTGCAGACCGCGATCACGATGGGCCAGGTCGCCGAGCCCTACATCCCGCGCCGCGCGGAACGGCACCTGGAGAAGGGCCGCGTCGTCATCTTCGGCGCCGGCGTCGGCATGCCGTACTTCTCCACCGACACCGCCGCCGCGCAGCGCGCGCTCGAACTCGGCTGCGAGGCCGTGCTGATGGCGAAGGCCGTGGACGGCGTCTACACCGCGGACCCGAAGACCGACCCGGACGCGAAGATGTTCCACGAGATCAGCCACCGCGAGGTGCTCGAGCGCGGCCTCAAGGTCGCCGACGCCACCGCGTTCAGCCTCTGCATGGACAACAAGATGCCGATCATCGTGTTCAACCTGCTCACCGAGGGCAACATCGCCCGCGCGGTCGGCGGTGAGAGGATCGGCACGCTGGTCTCCACCCCCGCCGACGAGGCGTCCGCCTAGACCTGCTGGGATCAAGCCAGGTCCGACAACACAACACCGGGAGTAGCCGTGATCGACGAGACCCTCCTCGACGCCGAGGAGAAGATGGAAAAAGCGGTGTCCGTCGCGAAGGAAGACCTCACGTCGGTGCGCACCGGGCGGGCCCACCCGTCGATGTTCTCCCGCATCGTCGTCGAGTACTACGGTGCGCCGACGCCGCTGAACCAGCTGGCCAGCGTCAACGTGCCCGAGGCCAGGATGGCCTTGATCAAGCCTTACGACCAGACGCAGCTGAACGCCATCGAGAAGGCGATCCGCGAGTCCGACCTCGGCGTCAACCCGAGCAACGACGGCAACGTCATCCGCATCGTCATCCCGCAGCTCACCGAGGAGCGGCGCAAGGAGATGGTGAAGGTCGCGAAGGGCAAGGGCGAGGACGCCCGCGTCTCGATCCGCAGCGTCCGCCGCAAGGCCAAGGAAGAACTCGACCGCATCGCCAAGGACGGCGAAGCGGGCGAGGACGAGGTCGCGCGCGCGGAGAAGGAACTGCAGAACCTCACCGACACCTACGTGCATCAGGTCGACGAGCTGGTGAAACACAAGGAAGCCGAGCTGCTCGAGGTCTGATGAGCCAGGTGAGCGAGGAACGCGACGAGCGGGTGGGCGACATCCCGCCACCGGACCCGGCCGCCGGGCCGGACCCGGTGTCGCGGCCGGAACCGGCTGCGGAAACCCCTGCTGGGCAATGGAAAACGGGGTCCGCGGCGAACGGGCGCGCGGAATCCGGTGCTACGGCAGGGAATCCCGCGGAGTCCGGGGGCGAGTCGGCGAAGGGTGCGAAAGGCGTTCCCGCGTACGGGCCGGGCCAGGGCGGGAAAGCCGCGGGCGAGCCGGGCCAGGGCGCGCAAGCCGAAGGCGGCTCCGTGAAAGGCGGTCCCGCGGGCGGGTCGGCGAAGGGCGCGCGAGCCGAAGGCGGCTCCGTGAAAGGCGTTCCGGCAGGCGGATCGGCCAAGGACGCGCAAGCCGCGGCCAAGGGCGAACTCGCGGACGGTGCGAAAGCCGAGCCGGAGAAGAAGGCGTCCCGGGCCGGGCGCAATCTTCCCGCGGCGATCGGCGTCGGGCTGCTGCTCGGGGCCGCGATCATCGTTTCCCTGCTCACCGTGCGGTTCCTCTTCATCGGGGTCATCGCCGCCGCGATCGCGGTCGGTACGTTCGAGTTCTCCGGCGTGCTGCGCCGGGTCGCGGACACCAAGATCGCGCTGATCCCGGTTCTCGTGGGCGGGCAGGCGATGATCTGGCTGGCCTGGCCGTTCGGCCGGGAAGGCGCGCTCACCGCGTTCGTGCTCACCGTCCTCGCCTGCCTGCTGTGGCGGTTGCCCGGCGGCGCGAAGGGCTATGTGCGCGACGTCAGCGCTTCCGTTTTCGCTGCCGCATACCTGCCGCTGTTCGGCGCGTTCGCGGCCATGCTCGTGCCGCCGGACGACGGGGTCGGGCGTGTGCTCACCTTCCTGATCGCCGTGGTCGCCTCCGACACCGGCGGCTACATCGCCGGCGTGCTCGGCGGCAAGCATCCGATGGCGCCCACGATCAGCCCGAAGAAGTCCTGGGAGGGCTTCGCCGGTTCGATGATCGCGGGCATCGCCGCGGGCGTGCTCACGATCAGCCTCATGCTGGACGGCCACGCCTGGCAGGGCGTCATCTTCGGCGCGGCCATCGTGCTCACCGCGACGCTCGGCGACCTCGTCGAATCGCTCATCAAACGCGACCTCGGCATCAAGGACATGGGCACGCTGCTGCCCGGCCACGGCGGCATCATGGACCGCCTCGACTCGCTGCTGCCCTCGGCCGTCGTGTCCTGGCTGCTGCTCTCGGCCTTCGTCCCGGCCTGAGTTCTCAGTCGTCGTACGGGTCGTCGACCTCGGCGCGGCCCACGTCTTCCAGCACCCGCGAGTGGTCGATCACCGCGAACACCGCGCCGTCCTGGTCGGCGAGGATCGCGGTGCGGCCGAACGGGGTGTCGTACGGCTCGATCACCACCGAACCGCCCAGCATCAGCGCCTCGCCCGCCGCCGCGTCCGCCCCGCGCGCGGGGTCGACCTCGAAGTACACGAGCCAGTGCGGGGGAGTGTCCCGGCGGTACTCGGGACCCATGACGTAGCGGTACAGCACCGCCGTGTGCTCAATCGAATATTCGACATAGTCGACGCTCTCGCCGTCGCCGACCTGACGGCTCGAGTAGTTGAACAGCTTGGTGTAGAAGTGGTCCGCGGCCACGCCGTCGTGCGTGTTGAGGTCCGCGCCGCTGAAGGTGTTGGGCACGCCGCCCGCGAACTGCCAGTCCGGCGGGGCCTCCCAGAACACCACCGGCGCGCCGCACGCGTCGATCGCGTGCACGATGCTGCCGCGTTCGGGGATCGCGACCGGTCCGAGCGTCACCTGGCCGCCGAGGTGTTCCACCCATTCGGCCGCGCTCGCCGTGTGCGGCACCGCGAGCTGCATCGTCCAGCCGGGCGCGCTGCGGGCCCCGGCTTGGTACAGACCACCGGCGGGCACGCCGTCGCGCGAGGCGATCGAGTACCGGCCGGTCGGCGCCGCGGGGTCGCGCCGGGTTTCGTACTCCCAGCCGAAAAGCCGGGAGTAGAAGTCCTGCGTCCTGGCTTCGTCGTGGCACGCCACCTCGACCCAGCAAGGCAAGCCTGCCGGGATCGTGCGGGTTCCGGGCCAGCCGATCGACATGGTGCGTCTCCTCCCCGATGAAGGGAGAAGTGTATTCGGATCAGCGGCGTTCTACGCTCTGAGCGGGAAAAGCTGCCGCGCCCGCCGGCGCCCCGGACCGGAGAGGAGTGCCGTGCGCTGGTTCTTCCGCGGCCCGGCGGCGTCCGAAGAAGTCGTTCCCAGCCCGAACATTTGGTACCACCAGCACGTTTACGACGTGGAAAACCGGGCGCAGGACGCGGACGGCGACATTTGGCGCGTGCTGCGCGAGGAGAGCGACTGGACCGGACGCGACGTTCTCGATCTCGGCTGCGGTGACGGATACCACTTGCCGTTCTTCGCCGCCGACGCGCGATCGGTGCTCGGAATCGAACCGCACCCGCCGCTCGCGCGGGACGCGGAGCGACGGGTGCGGGATCTGGGGAACGTGCGGGTACGCCTGGGGCGAGCGCAGCAGCTGCCGGTGGACGACGCCAGTGTGGACATCGTGCACGCGCGCACTGCGTATTTCTTCGGCCCTGGATGCGAACCGGGATTGCGCGAAGCGGAACGGGTGCTGCGGCCCGGAGGATCGATCGTGATTGTCGACCTCGACGTGACCAGTGAGCCGTACGGCGGGTGGATGCGGGCAGACCTGCCGCACTACGACCCGCCTGCGGTGGAACGCTTCTTCGCCGCGCACGGCTTCAACTGTCGGCGCGTACGCACGCGTTGGCGCTTCGCGGACTTCGTCGCGGCGGAATCAGTGTTGAAGATCGAGTTCAGCGCGAAGGTCGCGCAGCGGGCGATCGCTGACACGCGCCGGCTGAACCCGGGATCGGGCGAGGTGACGCTGCCGGTGGGCTATCGCGTGCATTGCCGCGTCAAGCCCACCGGCCTCGTCCTGCCCGGTCACTCGGCTGCCTTGCCGGAATCCCCGGCCTCATCGGAGTCCTCGACCTCGCCGAGGATCGAGTAGAGCGAACGGCGTGCCTCGTTGAGCACGTCCACCGCGCGGGCCTGCTGGTTCTCGCTGCCGGCGCGCATCACCTGCACGACGGCCGCGGCGAGCGTCGCGCCTGCTTTGCGCAGGTCGTGCTCGACCGGTTCGACGTCGTCGGTGAAGTGCTCCCACGGCGGGGTCCCGGTCTGCTGCTCGGCGGCGGAGCGGCCCTCTTCGGTGAGTTCGAAGAGCTTCTTCCCGCTCTCGTCGCGGCTGACGACCAGGCCCTCGTCGGCCAGCATCTGCAGGGTCGGGTAGATCGAGCCGGGGCTGGGCGTCCAGAGCCCGCCGCTGCGCTCGCCGATCTCGCGGATGATCTCGTACCCGTGCCGCGGCTGTTCCGCGAGCAGGGTGAGGATCGCCGCCCGCACGTCGCCGCGCCGTCCGCGCCGGGAGCCCCGGCGTCCGCCCGGACCGTGGCCGCGCCGTCCGCGCCCGCCCGGCCCGAAGGCGAACTCCCCGAATTCCCGGCCCCAGGGGCCGAACGAGGACCGTCCGCGCTGGTCGTGCTCTCCGTGTTCGTGATGTCCGCCGGGGAAGGAGTGTCCGCCGGGGAACGGGTGTCGTCGTCGGTTCATGGTCGTGATTCCTTTCTCGAACTGCTGCGACACGTTCACGATATATCGGAAACGGTCGGTTGGCAACCTCAACGACAACGCGGGGACCTGAGCGACCGCCGGAGACGGCGGTCGGCGATACTCGAAGCACTAGCGAAAACACCCGAACGACCTGGGAGACCCGACCTCCGATGCTGGACCGTGCGGTCATCGACGCCCTGTTCCCCGCGGATCTGCCCGAGCCTGAGCACTGGGAACAGCGCTATCCGGCCCGGCAGCTGCCCGACGGTGCGAAGGTGACCCGGTTCGGCCCGTCGCCGACCGGGTTCGTGCACATCGGCGGCATCTACGTCGCGACGATCGACCAGGACGTCGCGCGCCGTTCCGAAGGCCGCTACCTGGTGCGCGTCGAGGACACCGACCAGTCGCGCGAGGTCGAGGGCGCGCTGGAGCAGTTCGAACGCGGCTTCGCGTACTTCGGGCTGCAGGCGGACGAGGACGCGGTGCGCGGCGGCGAGTACGGCCCGTACCGGCAGTCCGAGCGCGAGCAGATCTACCTCACCTACGTACGCCACCTGCTGCGCGAAGGCCGCGCGTACATCGACTTCGCGACGAAGGACGAGCTGGCGTCCATCACCGCGCGGCAGCAGGCCACGAAGCTCCCGACGGGCTACTACGGCTCGTGGGCGATCTGGCGCGACGCCGACCCGGCCGACGTCCAGGCGAAGCTCGACGCGGGCGAGCCGTGGGTGGTCCGCTTCCGCGCGCCCGACGACACCGGGCAGCGCGTGCGCTTCACCGACGCGATCCGCGGCACCATCGAGGCCGAGGCCAACCGCAACGACGTGGTGATCCTCAAGAGTTCCGACCAGAGCCCGCGGCTGCCGACCTACCACTTCGCGCACGCGGTCGACGACCACCTGATGCGGGTGAACCTGGTGATCCGCGGCGACGAGTGGATCTCGTCGGTGCCGACGCACCAGCAGCTGTTCGAAGCACTCGGGTTCGAGCCGATCCAGTACGCGCACATCGCGCCGCTGATGAAGCAGGAGGGCGGCAGCAAGCGGAAGCTGTCCAAGCGCAAGGACCCGGAAGCGTCGGTCGACTTCTACCTCGAAGCCGGCTACCCGGTCCCGGCGGTGCTGTACTACCTGCGCGGCCTCGCGAACGGACGGCTCGCCGAGATGCCGCTCGCCGAAGCGCTCGACGCGCCGATCAACCTCGACGAATGCGGCGTCGCCGGTCCGCTCGTGGACCTGGTGAAGCTGGACGACCTCGCCGCGGACTACGTCGCGACGCTGTCCGGCGAGGAGATCCTCGCTTCGGTGCTGGAGTGGGCGCAGCGGTTCGATCCGGAGCTGAAGGCGGTCCTGGAGTCCTCGCGGGAGCTGGCGCTGCGTGCGCTGTCGGTGGAGCGCGAAGGCGTCGAGAACCCGCGCAAGGACCTCAAGAAGTGGAGCGATTTCCGCGCCGTCTACGGGTTCTTCTTCCCGCAGCTGCACCAGGCGGCGACCGGTCCCGACGACGAGCGGATCGCGGCCCTCGGCGTCGCGCCGGACGTCGTGCGCGCGGTGGCGGCGGACTTCGTGTCCGCGTACCGGCAGCTCGACGACGGCCAGGAGTGGTTCCAGCAGATCCGCGAGGTCGCGGCGAAGCACGGGTTCGCCAAGAACGCCAAGGAGTTCAAGAAGGACCCGGACGCCTACCCCGGTTCGATCCGCGAGGCCTCGCAGATCATCCGGATCGCGATCACCGGGTCCACCCGGAGCCCGGACCTGCACTCGATCACGCAGGCGCTGGGCGCGGAGGAAACGTTGCGGCGCTTCGACAATCTGGTGTCGTGAGTGTCCGGCCTAGGCACTCACGAGTTGAGGTAGGTCAGCACGGCCAGGACGCGCCGGTTGCCGGTGTCGTCGTCGGTGATGCCGAGCTTGCCGAACAGCGACGTCGTGTACTTGCTGATCGCGCTTTCGCTCAGGAACAGCCGTCCGGCGATGGCCGTGTTCGACAGGCCTTCCGCCATCAGTTCCAGCACCGAACGCTCGCGGTCGGTCAGCGCGGCGAGGCGCTGGTCCGGTGACCCGCTGGTGAGCAGTTTCGAGATCACCGCCGGGTCCATCGCCGTGCCGCCGGCCGCGACGCGTTCGAGGGCGTCGATGAACTGTTCGGCTTCGAAAACGCTGTCCTTCAACAGATATCCGACGCCGCTGGCCCCGTCGGTGAGGAGTTCGCGGGCGTAGAGCTGCTCGACGTGCTGCGACAGGATCAGCACCGGCAGCCCGGGCGTCTCGCGGCGCGCGGCGAGGACCGCGCGCAGGCCCTCGTCGGTCTGCGTCGGCGGCATCCGGACGTCGACCACGGCGACGTCCGGCCGGTGTTCCCGCAGCACGGCGACGGTTTCCGGACCGGTCGTCGCGGTCGCCACCACCTCGTGGCCGTAGGCCTGCAGGAGCCGGACCAGCCCGTCCCGCAGCAGGTAGAGGTCTTCGGCTACGACGATGCGCATGGCACCATCATCCACGCTCGGGTTGGCCCGCCCGCCGGGCTGGTGACCTCCACGGTCCCGTCGAAGACCGCGAGACGGCGGCGCAGCCCGGCGAGCCCGCCGTCGGGGCGGATTTCGGCACCGCCGACGCCGTCGTCCTCGACCTCGGCGCAGAGCTGATTCCCTTCCTGCAGCAGGGAAATCCGTACGTGCGACGCGTGCGCGTGCTTCACCGCGTTGGTGAGCAGTTCGGCAATGCCGAAGTACAGCGCGGACTCGATCGGCGGGTCGAGCGGCTGCGGCAGGTCGGCTTCCACCGTCACGTCGAGCGGCAGGTCCATCGCCATCGCGCGGACCGCGTCGACGAGACCGCGTTCGTTCAGCACCGGCGGGCTGATGCCGCGGACCAGTTCGCGCAATTCGGTGAGCGAGGTGGCGGCACCGGCCCGGGCGTCGCGCAGCAATTCCTTGGCCTGCTCGGGATTGGTCTCCATCAGCTTCTCCGCCGTCGCCAGCGCGAGGCCGAGCGCGACCAGGCGAGCTTGCGCGCCGTCGTGCAGATCTCGTTCGATGCGGCGGATTTCCGCGGCCTGCGCGATGGTCGTGTCCGCGCGCAATGCGGTCAGCGTGTCCACTCGATCGGCCAGCTCCATCGTGGCGGACGCGCCCAGGAACCGCGTGGCCACCGGGACGACGCTTCGCCACGCGTACGGCGCGGTCGCGATCGTCACCAGCAGACCGGCCAGGTACCAGCTGGGGAGGTTCGTCAGCGCCAGGAAGGCCACGACGACGCCGAGCAGCGGAACGAGGCAGACCAGGCCGAACGAGAACGGCGCGACGAGGACGAACCGCAGGTCGCGCCAGGTCGCCGGGTCGTGGCGCCAGTTCTTCATGCGCTGCTCGCGCCGGCCTTCCTCGCTGGTGCGCGAGTAGGAGTGGCCGTTCCACCAGTATCCGGTCGACAGCTGGGTGATCGGCGGCAGTTCGCGATAGCCGGGCGGGAGCACGATGCCGGTCCACCTGGCGACCCGCACGCGGGTCATCCGGCACACCGGCCGCGCCAGCAGCAGCGTCCCGATCGCCGCCCAGGCGAACGGCGCGATCCACGACCACGCGCTGCCGCCCCAGAGCTGCCACAGGCCCACCGCGGCCGCCCACACCGCTGGGACCAGCATGGCCACGTACGCCGCCTGGGCGGCTCGGCCGAACCCCGCCCCGCAACCGCGTAGCCAGGACCGTAGTCGTCGCATCGTTCGTTCCCCCTGTCCATCCGGCTTCGCGGTCCACTGTGCACCACGAAACGCCGGATTCCCGCCGATGCGGGGCAGGAGTGGGTCCAGGCCCACCCGCTCGTGCGGCCAGACCCATACCGGGCCCGGCCGCGGCTTCCTAGCGTTGCTGGCACAACGGGAAACCACAAGGGAGAACAGTGATGCAGACCATCGAACGCCCCGCCGACCGGGACCGGCTCAGCTTGGCGAAGGGGTTCGTCGTGGCTTACGGAGTGGTGAGCGCGGTCGTTTTCGGAGCGATCGCGGCACTGGCCCTCTCCGGCGGAGAGGCGTCCAGCTTCATGTGGATCCGGTCCGGGGTCGTCCTCGCCAGCGCCGTGGTCGCGTGGTGGCTGCTCGCGGCCGCGGCGCGGGGATCGCGCAAGGCTTACGAGCGGATGCGGTTCGTCGCGATCGTCGCGCCGGTCGCGATCGTCGGGGTCGACCTGATCCCCGGCGTGTGCCCGCTCTGGTTCCTGCTGGCGCAGACCGGCTGCGCGATCGTGCTGGCGGGCGCGGCGTATCCGCTCGTCCGGCTGCGGGCTAGCTTCCCGAAGTGAACCTCGGGACCAGCCGGATCCGGGCGTCGAGGTTCCGTTCGACCGCCGCGCGGCTCGACAGCAGGGGGAACGAGCCGCCGGAGGCCCACAGGCCGTTCAGGTCGCGGTAGTGCGGGCTGCGCGGATCGCCGGACTGGCCGGGCGCGTTGATCGCCCGCGACGCGTCCCAGTCGCCGACGTCGAGCGCCATCTTGAAGGTCGCGCCGTTGAGCTGCTGGTAGGTGAACGGATGGAAGAACGACGGGTGGACGGTCTGGTAGTCGCCGCCGACCGGGACCGGGCCGACGTTCGGGCCGCCCGCCGGGTGCACGAACTCCTGGTACTGCAGCGAGCCCCAGCGCCACTTCGCCGGGTCGCCGCCGAGTTTCGCGGCGACGTCGCGGAACGCGAGCGGGAGCGTGTCGAGGATCAGCTTGTCGCGTTTGGCCGCGCCGCCGGGGCCGAACCACGCGTCCGGGTCGGCGAAGGACGCGAGCACGAGGCTGAAGTCCGGATTGATGGTGCTGGCGAGGACATCCGCGGCGCCTTGCGGGAGCGTCGCGTGCGCCCAGCCGCTGTGGAGGTACTTCAGCAGCCAGGTTTCGTACAGCGGCGCTGGTGCGGAATCGACCGAGGCGACGCCGTCGAACCCGCGCAGGAGTTCGAGCGCCTTCGCGGTGTCCGGGTCCGTCGAGGAGAGGTTCCGCAGGAACGGGATGAGCCGGGGAGCCAGCAGGGACTTCTCGTCGCGCTGGACGGCGAGCGAATCGGCGACCCGGTTGCGCGGCGTCGACTTGATCAGCTCGTCGATCCGCTCCTTGCGGTACGGCTGCTGCCATTCGTAGTTGGACACCACGGGGAAGCCCGGCGGGAGGTTGTAGTCGTTGGCGGAGGCGAAGAATCCGGCCGGCGGGTTGTGCTGCCACGGGAGTTCGGAGTTGGCGTGGAAGCCGTTCCACTCGTAGCGGCCGTCGCCGGGAACCGGCAGCAGGCCGTCGTAACCGGCTCCGGTGCGGCGCGGGGTCAATGCGCCGGGGACGTAGCCGATGTCGCCGTGGACGTCGGCGTAGACGAGGTTCGATCCGGGCGTGCCCCAGGTGCGCATTCCGGCGGTGAACTCGGTGAAGTCGCGGGCTCGCTGGAAGTTGAGGCTGCCGAGGTAGGCCGCGCTGCCCGGTTCGGTCCACGCGGTGCGCACGGCGAACGCCCGGTTGGCCGCTTCGTCGACCTTCACGATCGGGCCGTGCCGGGTGAAGGACAGTTCGCGGGTCACCGGCTGGCCGCCGAGCACCGGGATGGATTCGGTGACCTTGGTGATCGGCTCCCAGCCGCCGCGGTAGCGGTAGCGGCTGTGGTCGGCGGGGTCGAGGTCGTAGACGTAGAGGTCGGTCTGGTCGACCGGCAGGTTCGTCAGGCCGAACGCGACGGAATCGTTGTGCCCGATGGCGATGCCCGGGTTCCACGGCTCGCCCGCCCCGATGAGGTTCAGCCCGGGCGCGGAAAGCTGGGCGACGTAACGGCCGGACGGCAGCGAGTCGGAGCGGCGGTGCGGGTCGCTGGCGAGGATCGGCCGTCCGGTGGCGGTGCGGCCGGGCCCGATCGCCCACGAGTTGCTGCCGCTGGTGGCGTCGGCGATGTCCTGGGACCCGGCGACGCCCTTCGGGAACGTGACGGACGCGGTCGCCTTGTTGTACACGGAAAGCACGTCGCCGGGGACTGAACAGGGGTCGAGGCCTTCGGGCACCGCGGCCTCGTGGTCGGGGTGCAGGCTGCGGAGGTATTTGCTCGCGCCCGGCCCGGCCTGGCACACCATTTGCGCGCGGGCGACCTCCCAGGTGAGGTTCTCGCCGATCGCGTGCGTCCGGATGCGGACGAGGTCCTCGGGCCGCCAGTGCGACGGCTGGTACCCGAGCTTGCCGAACTCCGGCGGCACCGCTTCGGGATGCTTGGCGAGCCAGTCGACGTAGGAGTTGATGCCCTCGGCGAACCGGGTCGCGGCGAGCTTGGCTTCGGGACCGTAGGACGCCCATTCCTTGTGCATGTCGCCGCGGTAGAGGAACAGCCGGGCCGCGCGGTCCTGGTCCGCATAGGACTCGCCGAGGACCTCGCTGAGGAGCCCGAGCCCCCGGCGGCGCCAGGTGTCGAGCTGGAAGAGCCGGTCGCGGGCGACGGTGAAACCCTGTGCGTAGAACAGGTCCGAGGTGTTGGCCGCGTAGATGTGCGGGACGCCCCACTTGTCGACGAGCAGGTCGACCGGGCGGGAAAGACCGTCCAGGGCGACGGTGTCGGAGGGGGTGCGCGCGGAAGCGGCTGGGGCGGTGCCTAGCAGGGTCAGAACGAGTATCAGGACGGTAGCTTTGGACCGCATTTCCTCACCCCCGGCTGCAGTGTTGACCTCGCGCACGCTAATCGCGGACGGGGGCGGGACCCACCCCTGAACCGGGACGGGTAGGGGGCAATCGGGTCAGCTTCGCGAAACGTCCCCGATCGCCTCGTCCAGAATGGACAGTCCGAGGTCGATCTCGCTTTCGGCGGCGGTCAGCGGCGGCGCGATCCGGAACACCCCGCCCATCCCGGGCAGCTGCACGATGTTCATGTGCAGCCCGAGTTCGAGGCATCGCTGCGTCACGCGGGCGCCGAGTTTGTCCGCGTCCGGTCCGCCGCCGCTCAGCTCCAGTCCGGCGAGCAGGCCCCGGCCCCGGATTTCGCCGACGGTCTCGTGCCGGGTCGCGATCTCGTCCAGCCCGGTGCGCAGCCGGTCGCCTAGCTGACGGGCGCGTTCGTCGAGGCGGTCGCGGATCAGCACGTCCAGCACGGTGTTGCCGACCGCCGCCGGGAGCGGGTCCGAGACGTGCGTGGTGAAGAACAGGTACCCGCGTTCGTGGGCTTCCTGCTCGATTTCCGCGCTGGTCAGCACCGCGGCGAGCGGCAGCCCGGCGCCGAGCGTCTTGGACACGGTGAGGATGTCCGGGACGATGCCGTCGTGTTCGAAGGCGTACCAGGTTCCGGTGCGGCACAAGCCGGTCTGGGCCTCGTCGAGGATCAGCAGCATGCCGCGTTCCCGGCATTTCCGGTGCAGCGCCTGGAAATACCCCGGCGGCGGCACGAGGATGCCGCCGGAGCTGAGGATCGGCTCCACCAGGCACGCGGCGAGGCTGCCGACCGACTGCGCGTCGATCAGCTCGAACGCCAGGTCCAGCTGCTGCGGCCACTCCGGCCCGTTCGGCACCGGAATCGCGAAGTTGCCCGGGGCACCGGGGCCGTAGCCCTTGCGGCCGGCGCTGTAGGTCGCGCTCGCCGCGGCCTGCGTCATCCCGTGCCAGGACCGGGCGAACGAGACGATCTCGTGCTTGCCGGTCACCAGCTTGGCCATCCGCAGCGCGGCCTCGTTCGACTCGGCGCCGGTGGTGAGCAGCAGCGCCTTCTCCAGCGGGTCCGGCAGCGTTTCGGCGAGCCGGCGCGCGAGGTCGACCACGGGGCGGCTCAGCATCCCGCTGAACAGGTGGTCGAGTTTCGCGGCCTGCTTCCGCACGGTCTCGACGATCTCCGGATGCGCGTGCCCGAGGATCGCGCTCATCTGCCCGGACGTGAAGTCGAGGATCCGCCGCCCGTCCTCGGCGAAGACGAAACTGCCCTCGGCGCGGTCGATGATCTCGCCGGTGAACGAGCCGGGGCTGGCGTAGCGGACGAGGTGCCGGTCGACGTCGGACCAGAAGGTGTCGGTGGCCATGGCTTCGACGGTAAGGCCGTGCCGAGCGCCGCGTCCATCTCACAGTTTCCGCTTGCCTGTGCGATGGCGTCGAACAACGATGAGTCCATGTTGAACCCGTGGCGGTTGCGGTTGCTGAGCCGGCTCGCCGTGCTCGGCACGGTGCGCGCGGTCGCGCAGGACGTGAATCTCAGCGCTTCCACCGTGTCGCATCAGCTCGCGCTGCTCGAAACCGAAACCCGCACGCGGCTGCTGGAACGCACCGGCCGTCGAGTCCGGCTGACGCCCGCCGGGGAGAAACTGGCCCGGCAGGCGCGCGCGATCCTCGACCACCTCGACGCGGTCGAAGCCGAACTGCGCGGCGACGAACCGGCCGGGCTGGTGCGGATCGGCGCGTTCCAGAGCGCGATCCACACCTTCGCCGTACCTGCGGCGACCCGGCTCGCCGAGACCTATCCGCGGCTGGAAACCGAACTGGCGGAACGGGAACCGCACGAAAGCGTGCCCGCGCTCCGGGCCGGGGACAGCGACGTCGTCATCACCACCACCGATTTCGCGGACCTGCCGCTCGGCCCCGACCTCGAGATCATCCGCCTGGCGACCGATCCGATCGTGCTGGTCACCGCGCTCGGCAGGCCGGATCCGCCCGGTCCCGCCGTGCTCGCGGACTACGCGGGCGAACCGTGGGCGCTGGACATTCCGCCGTCCTACATGGCGAATCTGACGCTGCGGCTCTGCCGTGAGTCGGGCTTCGAGCCGCGCGTGGTGTGCCGGTTCAGCAATTACCTGATGACGCTGCAGCACGTCGAGGCCGGGCTGTCGATCGCGTTGCTGCCCGGGCTGGCGGTGGACCCGCGGTACCGGGTCGCGACGAAAGCGCTGGCCACGCCGGTCACGCGCACGATCGTCGCGGTCACTCGGCGAGGTTCGCCGCGACGGGCGGCGGTGAACGCGGTGCTGGCGGCGTTGCGGGAGCCGGTCGCGCTTCCGGCGACGGTGGAACGGGCTTAGCCGACGAGGTCCGCGACGATTTGCGCTGCCGGAGCTACGTTTCGGACCAAGCCCGCGGTTTGCCCCGCGTAGTGCGCTAAAGCTTCGAGGTCGCCGGTCATGCCCGGCACGGGAATCATGTCGTCGTACCGCCGCCACGGGTTTCCGGCCGCGTCTTTCGCCACGAGGTCGCCTTCGCCCGGGCGTTCTGTGCGTGGTTGGCCTGCGGCTTCCCAGCGCGTCAGCGTCGAATTACGCAACGCACGGTGTGGCGCGTTGGGCCAGCCGCCGTCGAAACAACGGGTGTGGACGGCGTCCTCGAGTTCGGCGGACAGCACGGCTTCGCGGTAGGAATCGTGTGTCGCCGCTTCGGTCGCGGTCAGGAAGCGGGTGCCGAGCCAGCCGCCTTGCGCGCCGAGGGCCAGTACTGCGGCGAGCCCGCGGCTGTCGGCGATTCCGCCGGCCGCGAGCACCGGAATCGGGCCCACCGCATCGACGACAGCGGGCACCAGCACGAGCGTCGACGCTTGGCCGCGGACGTGTCCGCCTGCTTCCCAGCCTTGCGCGACCACGACGTCCACGCCCGCTTCCGCGGCTTGGCGTGCTTCGGCGACGGAGCCCACGGTGTGGATCAGCTGCGCGTCCTTCGCGCGTGCGGCGACCTTGGCGGGGTCGCCCCAGAACGTCGAGATGATCGGGACGTCCTCGGCCAGGCACGCGTCGAGGACGTCGTCGACCGGGAAGTCGAGCACGAGGTTGACCGCGAACGGCCGGTCCGTGCGGCGGCGCACCTCGCGGATCCGGCGGACGGCCTCGTCAGGGCCGGTCCAGGTGAGGGCGAGCGTCCCCAGCCCGCCCGCGTTCGACACCGCCGCGGCGAGGGCGGGGGTCGCCGCCGAGCCGATCGGCGCCTGCACGATCGGAGCCTCGATGCCGAGGGTGCGGCAGATCTGCTTCGGAAATCGAATCATGGCGGCCGATGTTAGTGTTTCGGAAATCGAAGCACAAGGAGGGCGGATGGCGACGCCGAAACCGGGGCAGCCGGTCCGGGGCTCCACGACCGGCCGTCCGCTGATGGCCGCGCTCGACCTCTTCGGCAGGCGATGGTGCCTGCGGATCGTGTGGGAGCTGCAGGTCGACGCACTGGGCTTCCGAGCGCTCCAGCAACGCTGCGACGGCATGTCTTCGAGCGTCCTGCGGCAGCGCCTGGTCGAACTCGCCGACGCCGGTTTGGTGCGGCAGACCGACGAGTCGCATTACGCGTTGACGACGCTGGGCCGGGAGGCGTTCGACGCGCTGCGGCCGCTCGTGTCGTGGGCGGACCGATGGGCGGCGGCGCTCGGCGAGTGAAGTCCGGCAGGGGCGCGGGGCCCCTGCCGGAGTGAATCACTTGCTGTGCTGGGAACGGCGGCGCAGGAGGAACGCGCCGCCCGCGGCCGCCACGGCTGCCCCGCCGATGGCGAGAGCGGTGGCCGGGCTGTCCGTGCCGGTGTTCGGTGCCGGAGCTGCGTAACCGCCGCCCGCGCCGGTCTTGTCGTAGGTGGAGCCGGGGAGTTTGTCGCCGTAGCGTTTGTGGAGTTCGGCCTGGTAGGCGGCCAAGGTGACGCGGGTGCCCGCCGGGACGCCGGAGACCGAGCCGTCGAGGACGGTCACGGTGTCGCCGTTGACCGAATACCAGGCGTTGACCTGGGGTTCGTGCAGCAGGTAGCCGCCGTGTGCGGCTGCGGCGTGGACCTGTTCGTCGTTGCCGGAAGCGACGTTGATGACCTGCCAGCCGGATGCGCTGGGCTGAGTCCAGACGGTCGCGGCCCGGCCGTCGGCGAGACGGGCCGGGGACGCGACGTAGGCGAGTGCGCCGGGAACGTCGGATTCGCCGTTGACGAAGGCCGCGGTGGGTTCGTAAACCGGGATCTGCGTGCTGGTGTCGGCGGCGGCGCGGGTGGCGTGCGCGGCTGCCGGGGCCGCGCCGGGGAACTTCGTGTGCGCCAGGCGGGCCGCGGTGTCGGGGCTGGCGAGCAGCCCGGAGATCGCGGCCGTGTCCGAAGCGGACGGGCCGGTGGGCGCGGTCGCGGCGTACGCGGGGCTCGCGGCGAACACCGCGGCGGCGACGGCTCCGGTGAGGACGAGGGTTCGCTTCATGGGTCAGCCCACCATTCCGTAGACGGTGTGGGTCCAGGCGAATTGGTTGTTCGAGACGTACGAGCTGTAGTTCATCGAGTTGTAGCGATTGTTCGCCGGCCAGGGATCGCCGTATTCGACCACGCTGCGGCCGTTGGAATCGTCGTAGCCGTAGAGGACGTGCATGTGGCCGCCGCCGGAGGTCCAGCCGATGCGGGTGCCGATGGGCTGCCCGGCGTTGATCTGGTTCTTGATGCCGGAGAACGAGAGCCGGTAGCCGCCGGAATTGTAGGAGCCGGTGCTGCGGAAGCCGAGATAGCGGAAAACTCTTTGCTGGTCGCTGAGGTAGCCCTGGTTGTTGGCGCAGTCGCTGCCGGACTCGTTGTGCGCGATCTGGCAGAACCGGGTCTGCGTCAGGGAATAGCCCCAGAACGCGGCGATGGTGTTGCCGCTGGCGTCCCAGCACCAGTTGCTTTTCTGCTGGGCTTGCATCGAGATGTTGGTCTCGCCGGCGACCGCGGCGGCCGGAACGGCGAGCGCGGTGCACGCCGCGGCCGAGATCAATGCTATTCCGCGCAGAATCGAAGAACGCACTCTCACGGTTTCCTCCAGTGGGGAAGGGGTGATCGTCCGGAACGGTACGCGCGCGCGGATCGCGGCGGCTAGCGACTAATGTCGGTATTTCCCGATATCCATATTTCCGCGTCGGCGGATTTACTGGAAACAATTCCGCAAGCCGACCTTCGTAGGGTGTTTTTCCGTTGAATCCGGCCCGTCGTTCGTCGGGCGGCCGCCGCTCGCCGCCGGCCCGGTCCGGGCGCCGGGGGCGCGCCGGTTTCGCGCGTATGAGACACTTGATCGGTCATGACTGCCCTCCCTCTTGTTTTCGACGCGCCCAAGCGCGGCCTGCCGCCGCGCCATCTCGCCGACCTCACGGTGGCCGAGCGAGCCGAGGCGGTCGTCGAACTGGGAGAGAAGGCGTTCCGCGCCAAGCAGCTGTCGAACCACTACTTCTCGCGGCTCACCGTCGACCCGGCGGAGATGACCGACATCCCGGCCGCCTCGCGCGAAAAGCTCGTGGCCGACCTGATGCCGCCGCTGCTCACCGAGGTGCGCGCGCTGGCCGCGGACGGCGGAGCCACCCGCAAGACCCTGTGGCGCGCGCACGACGGGACGCTGCTGGAGAGCGTGCTCATGCGCTACCCGGACCGCGCGACGCTGTGCATCTCCAGCCAGGCGGGCTGCGGAATGGCGTGCCCGTTCTGCGCGACCGGCCAGGGCGGCCTCGACC
The DNA here is from genome assembly GCF_045278895.1 of Amycolatopsis sp. WGS_07. NCBI lineage: Bacteria > Bacillati > Actinomycetota > Actinomycetes > Pseudonocardiales > Pseudonocardiaceae > Amycolatopsis > Amycolatopsis sp. WGS_07. The sequence continues at coordinate 4,984,551 of NZ_CP136053.1, forward strand.
GCAACCTGTCCACCGCGGAGATCGTGGACCAGGTCCGCGACGCCGCAGCAGTCATGCGAGACGGCTCCATGCCCGGCGGCCCCGGACGGCTGTCGAACATCGTCTTCATGGGCATGGGCGAGCCGCTGGCGAACTACAAGCGCGTGGTGGCGGCGGTGCGGCGGATCACTGATCCCGCGCCGGGCGGTCTCGGTATCGGTCAGCGCTCGGTGACGGTGTCGACGGTGGGTCTGGCTCCGGCGATCCGGAAGCTGGCGGACGAGCGGATGCAGGTCCGTCTCGCGGTTTCCTTGCATACGCCGGACGATGAGCTGCGGGACACGCTGGTGCCGGTGAACAACCGGTGGTCGGTGGACGAGGTTCTCTCTGCTGCCCGGTACTACGCCGATACTTCCGGCCGCCGGGTGTCGATCGAGTACGCGCTGATCCGGGACATCAATGACCAGCCGTGGCGGGCGGAGCTGCTGGCGAAGCGGCTGCGGAAGCACCTGGGCCAGCTCGTTCATGTCAACGTGATCCCGCTGAACCCGACGCCGGGTTCGAAGTGGGACGCATCGCCGAAGCCGGTGGAGCGGGAGTTCGTGCGCTTGGTGAATGCGGGCGGGGTGGCGTGCACGGTCCGGGACACGCGTGGTCAGGACATTGCGGCGGCGTGTGGCCAGTTGGCTGCTGAAGGCTGAGTTTGTTCATTCGATGATGGAGTGTTTGTCGTGATGTATGCCCCCAGCCTGCTGGAACCGGCTGCGGAGGAGCTGCGGCTCGCGGATGTGTGCGGCCGTGGTGCTACTGAGGTGGCGCGTGAGGCGCGGACGTTGTTGGGTGAGCGGTTCAGCTCGGTGACGTTCATGTACGTGCTGATGCGTGCGTTCGAGGTGGACTACGCGGCGGCGCGGGATGCTTCGCGGTGGCACGAGTTCCATGGTGGTCCGCGGGCGTTGTCGGATGCTGATCTGGAGAAGCTGCTCGCTCCGTGGCTTGCCCGCTGACCACTGCGGGAACAAGCTGAGAAGTACTCAGCACGAGTGCGTAGCGGATCGTCTTGCCTTGATCGCAGCTTGGGTCACGTAGTGCTGTTCCCATGGCTCTCCTTGACCGAGAAGCAACAGAAGTACCCAGCTGGCGGACTGAGGTCGCGGCTGCCTCTCGCAGCGATCGGCGACCTCAGTGACGAAGTCGATGCGGCCAGCGGTTGCTTCGAGCACTTGGAGGGGCTGTGCCGACCAGACCTCATCGTCGAGACCGGCCACGAACGCCCGCCTGCCGGATGAGGACGGCATCTCGACCGGGAACGGCTTCGATCAGTGCCTGCCAGAAATCAGACGCGAGCAGAAGGCGCGGATCGTGCGTCCGGGTATGCGGAGTCGAGCGTGGTCAGTGTGCAGGTGACGCAGTGTTGGCTGCTGCGAGGACGGCGGCTGTGAGGTCCGCCGGCTGTGCGGGCATTGCTGCGACATTCGCCGGGCCGTCCGGTTTGTCGAGCGTGATGAAGTGCTGGGTTGCGTGGCTTTTCGCCGCGGATGTCAAGGGCGCGGTGAGGTCGTGTCCGGCACCGATGATGAGTCCGCAGCGCAGGGCGATCAGGCTGTTGACGTAGGGGACGAGCTGCGTGTCGGTGCCGGCGGGCGCGGTGACGCGTTCGGCGTTGATCGGAGCGTGTGCGGTCGCGGCTTGGATTGCGGGCCACACGCGGCTGGCGTCCGCGGTGTCCTTGGTGGTGGTGAGCATGCAGACGCGGAAGTTGCGGGAGACGTTGGCGTAAGCCACTGCCGCCGGTTCCGAACTGGTTGTCAGGATTATGGCCGTGACGGCCGCGCCGACCGTTGCGACCCCAATAGGGGCGGTGATTTTCCAGTGTTTCAGAAGGGCGGAAAAAACCCGTCGTGCTTTCTTCACTGTCGCCCCTGTGTTCCGTCGTGCGAGCTTTACTGTCGCTTCGATTGCTCCGTTTCCTGGTTGGACGGTAGTCGCGGAAAGGCCTCGCGCGAAGCTGGAACCGTTGGTACATCAGAATGAATCCTGTTTGCTGGACAACGTCCGCTACGGTCCGCTGAGTCCGTATTGCACTGCTCCGAATGGTCTCAACCGCTGCGGGGAAACGGAAAATAAGCCGATCTAATCGGCGGCCGTGAATCCTTTATTACCGTGATGTGCGGCACAGTTGATTCGCCTGTGGTGCGCGTGTGGAATCCGTTGCGGCGCAACTCCATGGGGGAGGGGCCCACGGGGCGAGAGGGACGCGGCGATGGCTGCTTCGAAACGCTGGGTCACGCGCGGGCATGAGGGCATTCCGGTGCTGCGAGGGGCTTTCGCCCGCCGCGTTCTGACTCTCGTGACCGTCGTGCTTGTGTTGGTGTCGCTCAGCGGGCAGTCGTCGTGGGCGTCGACACCGGCGCAGGCAATGCCTTCGACGCCGCAGCAGCGCTCGAGTTCCGCGGCAGAGGCACCGCATACGGCGGACAATGCGCTCGGCTCGACGAAGAAGGGTGCCGCCCCGGCAACTCCGGCGGGTGCGGCAGGGGAATCCAGTTCGCACACCGCAACACCGGACCCGCATCTGTCCAATGTGAGCGGCAATGCGGACGCCGGCACCGCGGCGGCTCGGCAACGGTCCGCGCCGCCGGCGAGCACGGGCAAAGAGCTGACTGCGGAACGGACCGCGACGAAGTCGGTGTTCGAGAACACGGACGGGACCCAGACCGCCAAGGTGTACACGCGGCCGGTGCATTTCCGTGACACCACCGGAAACTGGGCGGACATCGACACCACGCTGACGCAAGGCGGCAGTGGCCGGTGGGGCGAGAAGGCGGACTCGACGTCGACGACATTCGCGCCGGCCGCGGACGATCCCGCGCTGGCGTCGATCCCGATCGGGCCGGGCAAGAGCATCGCGTTCGCGCTTCAGGGTGCTGCTCGCTCGACCGGGCGGGTGTCCGGGTCGACGATCACCTATCCCGGCGTCGCGGCGCACTCGGACTTGAGTTATCTGGCCACCGTCACCGGCGGGGTCAAAGAGACATTGACGCTGAACTCCGCGGACGCGCCCGCGACGTGGGTGTTCCCGCTGACGTTGTCCGGGGTGACCCCGTCGGTGAACGCCGACGGCGCGGTCGTGTTCACGGACGCGGGCGGGCAGGTCGTGGACACCGTCGCGCACGGATTCATGCGCGACTCGAACATCGATCCCCATTCCGGAGACGGGGTCTTTTCCACCGGCGTGACTTACGCGCTGACAACGGTCAACGGCTCGCCCGCCTTGCAGGTGAGCCTGGACTCGGGCTGGTTGCACGACCAGGCGCGCGTGTTCCCGGTGCAGGTGGACCCGTCGGTCGCGAACCTCAACACCTCCGGCTCGACCTATGTGATGTCGCCCTACAACAACGACTACAGCGGCGACACCGAGCTGAACGCCGGCACCTATGACGGCGGTGGGCACGTCGCGAACTCGTATCTGAAGTTCGACGTGAGCGGCATCAACAACACCTACATCGAAGCCGCTTCTCTGAACCTGGACGAAATCTGGTCCTATTCCTGCCAGGCCCGGCCGGTGTACGTCTCGCCGATCACCTCTGGCTGGAGCGTCGGCGGCAACAAGACCTACCCGTGGGTGTCGACCGGCGGGGCGGTCGGCTGGAGCAACGTCGCGGTCGGGCACGACTCCGGCTGCCCTGGCCCGTCGTGGGTAACGGTCGACCTGGGCGACAATCCCACCGCGGCGGGCACGCAGCTGATCGAGTCGTGGACCCACGGCGGGGCGAACAACGGCCTGGCCGTCACCGCGGACGCCCACGACTCTTACGGGTGGAAGAAGTTCGCGAGCTTCAACTCGCCCAATCCGCCGTACCTGTCGATCACCTACAGCCCTTGGGGCGCTGCCTACAGTTCCCCGGCGAACTACACCCAGCCGACCGGAACCAGCAGCGGTTCGCAGCAGGTCACCGTCACGAACCTGGGCAACAGCACGTGGACCACGGCGAACAACCACCTTTGGTACCAGCTCTACGACATGAGCTGGAAGAACCTCCGGATCACGAACCCGCCTGACGCGTGGACGAACCTGCCGGGATCGGTGGCTCCGAATCAGACGATCACGATGACCGGCAATATCGGGCCGGTCACGCCCGGTCAGTATTACCTGTGCTGGGACATGTTCAACGGCAACACCTCGTTCAACATCAGCTACGGCGTGAACTCGCCGTGCGAAGTGATCAACTCGGCGAACACGCCGCCGCAGATCGACAGCGCCAGTCCTCCGTCGAACACGGCCTTGTCGTCCCTGCAACCGCAGTTGTTCGCCACCGGGCACGATCCGGACAATTACCCGAACAAGGGCGTCACCTACGACTTCCGCGTCTACTCGATCCCGACCGGAGGCGGAACACCCGTCCTGGCAGTGGATTCCGGGGCGTTGCCGGTCGGGAACTACCGGGTTCCTGCCGGGAAACTCGCCTGGAACCAGTCCTATTACTGGACTGTGTCCGACAGCGACACGGTCGGATCCTCGAACTGGTCCACTCCGGCCTATTTCACCACCGCGGTACCGCAGCCGCTGATCACCGCGCACACTGGCGCCAACACCAGCAAGCGGAACTTCGACCCGGGCGTCGGCGATTACACCACCTCCGCGACCGACGCGAGTGTCGCGACCGCGGGTCCCGCGCTGGGGATTTCCCGGTCGTACAACTCGATCGATCCGCGCGGCGGCGGTTTGTTCGGTTCGGGCTGGTCGACGGTGTACGACATGGCGGCCGTTCCGGACGCGGACGGTTCGGGCAACGTGGTGGTCACGTATCCGGACGGGCACACTGTCCGATTCGGACTGAACCCGGACGGCACGACCTACACGCCGCCGCAGGGGACGTACGCGACGTTCGGCGGCCTCACCGGCGGGGGTTACACGCTGACCGCGCGCGGCGGCTCGGTGTACAACTTCGCGCAGCAGTCCGGGAACGCATGGAAGCTGACGTCGATCACGGACTCGTCCGGGCGCAGCCAGACGCTGTCGTACGACGCGAACGGCAACCTCGCGACCGTCGCTAACACCGGCGGCAACCGATCGCTGCACTTCAGCTGGTCCGGCGGGCACGTCGCGACCGTCGCCACCGATCCCGCTACCGCGGGCGGGCAGCCGCTGACGTGGACCTACGGCTACAGCGGCAACAGCCTGACCACGGTGTGCCCGCCGACCTCGGCCACGGCGTGCACCGCCTACAGCTACACCGGCGGCAGCGCACCGGGATCGCATTACCGCTCGACAGTGCTGGACGCGCAGCCGTATGCGTACTGGCGGCTGAACCAGGCCTCGACCGGGACGACCGCGGTCGATGAGGTCAGCGCGAATCTGGGTGCCGCCAACGGAACTTTCACGACGGTGTCGCCGAGCGATTCGACGCCGCACGCGGGTTCGCCGAGCGCATCGAGCTGGTTCAACGGCGCGGGTTCGCTGCAACTGCCGAACAACCTGGTGGCGCAGGCGACGTACCTGTCGGTGCAGATGTCGTTCCAGACCACGCTCAACGGCCCGGCCGGTGTGCTGATGTCGACCGGGCACAGCGCGATCGGGTCGGCGAACCCGAGTTCGGGTGCGATGCCGGTGCTCTACATCGGCACGGACGGCAAGCTGTACGGGCAGTTCTGGACCGGCAGCGTCGCGCCGATCGTGTCCGCGGGCAAGGTGAACGATTCGGCGTGGCATTCGGTCACGCTGGTCGGGCAGGGCAACACGCAAGCCATGTACCTCGACGGCGCGCTGGTGGGCACACGCGCCGGGACTCTGTCCAATCAGGACCCGATGAACTTCGTCGGAGCCGGCTACGTCAACGGCTACCCGTGGACCAACGGCCCGGCCATGGGATGGAGCCATTTCACCGGCAACGTCGCCGACGTCGCGTTCTACACCCACGCGCTGGGCGCGCCCGCGATCGCGCAGCAGTACGCCGCCGGAACCCAGCCCGCGGCCGAGCTGACCGGGATCACCACCGCGGCGGGCAACACCCACGCTCAGGTCCTTTACGACAACATCCTCGACCGCGCCACGAAGGTCACCGACCAGAACGGGGGAGCGTGGACGCTGGCTCCGCCGACCTCGAGCGGTTCGTCGGCGCAATACCGGGGCACGGTGTTCGCCGGTGATCCGACGGACTTCTGGCCGCTGACCGACACCACCGGAACCCAGGCGGTCAACCAGGTCCCGACCGGCGCGATCAGCGCGACCGCCGACGGGGACGGCACCTACGCCAACGTCACCCTCGGCCAACCGGGGCCGATGCCGTCCACCGGGGACACCGCGGTCTCGTTCAACGGCACCAGTTCCAGCCTCACGATCCCGGTGCAGAGCACCGCGTGGACTGTGGGCGCCAAGTCGATCGGGATGTGGTTCAAGTCCTCCACGGCCGGCGGGGTGCTGACCGGGTGGGGCGGGAACGCACTGCTCTACATCGGCACCGACGGGAAGCTGTACGCCTGGTACGGCAGCGGATACCTCCACACCCCGGGCACCGTCACCGACGGCAAGTGGCACTACGCCGTGGTGTCCCAGGCCGCGGACTTCCCGCACAACAGCATCTCCGAAACCGAATTCCTCGACGGGAAACCCGCGGCGACCGCGACCGCCCCGATCATCAACGCGCCAGGCCTGACCACCGCGACCATCGGCTCGGGTGCCTGGGGCACCGGCGCACCGGCGGGCAACGCGACCGCGAACCCGGGCGGCTACTTCACCGGATCGGTCGCCGACGTCGCCTTCTACAACACTCTGCTCACCCCCGCAGCGGTCACCGGTCTCTACACCGCGGCGCAGAACGCGAACACCGGCCCGACGCCGGTCACCACCGCGACGGTCACCGATCCGGGCGGCCACGCCCTGTCCTACCGCTACGACCCGGTCAACGGCTCCCGGCTCGTCGCCTCGACCGACGGCCTGGGCAACACCACCCACTACACCTTCGACACCAACGGATTCGGCTACACGACCACCGCCCCGGACGGCAACTACGTCACCGACACCCACGACCAGCGCGGCAACACGCTGTCGCGCACGATCGGGGACTCCAGCGGTTACGCGGCCACCACATACGCGACCTTCCCCGCCGCGGGAACGTATCCGGCCACGGATCCACGCAACGACGAACCGCTCACCACGCTGACCGCCGATTCGTCCGGGCCGAGCGACACGACGTATCGCACGAGCTACACCTACAACGCCGCGGGCGCGCTGCTGACCACGACCACGCCCGCCGGATCGGTCACCACCAACACCTACACCGCCGGCACCGAGCCCGCGGCCGGCGGCGGCACCGAACCCGCCGGTCTGCTCGCCACGCAGAAGGACCCGCTCGGGCACACCACGACCTACAGCTACACCGCCGCCGGAGACACCGCCGGCATCGTGGCCCCGTCGGGGCTTTCCACCACCGCGACATTCGACGCGCTCGGCCGGAAACTCACCAGCACACAAACCTCGGACACCTTCCCGAACGGCGTCACCACCGGCTACGCCTGGGACGGACAGAACCGGCTGAGCACCCAGACCGGCCCCGCCGCCACCGACGCGGTCACCGGCACCACCCACACGCCGCGGACCAGCTACACCTACGACGCCGACGGCAACGTCCTCACCCAGGCGACCGCCGACACCACCGGCGGCGACGCGACCCGCACCACCACCAACACGTTCAACCCACACGACCAGCTCGCCAGCACCACCGACCCGGCCAACCGCACCACCAGCTACGGCTACGACAGCTACGGCAACCGCACCAGCACCACCGACCCGGCCGGCAACACCTACAGCGACAGCTTCGACGCCAACCGCCACCGCACCGCCACCACGCTGACGAACTGGACCGGCGACCCGAACAACCCCATCGCGGCCACGAACCTCGTGCTCGACTCCCGCGCCTACGACCCGGACGGGCTGCTGGCGTCCGACACCGACGCGATGGGCCGCACCACCCGCTACACCTACGACGACAGCGGACGCCTGCTGTCCGCTGTCCTGACGAACTACCACGACCGCTACGGCACACAGGTCCCGGTCAGCGTTGCCACCGCGCTCTACGACCCGGCCGGACACCCGACCTCGCAGTTCGACCTCGCGTCTGCTCCCGGGGCGACCACGAAGACCTACGACCCGGACGGCCGCGTCACCACCAGCACCGACCCCGACGGCCACGTCACCACGTTCGCCTACGACGCGAACGACCAGGTCACGACGAAAACGGTCGCGAACGGGTCCGTCACCGAACAGACCGACTACGGCTACGACGCCCTCGGCGACCGGACCACCCAATCCGTGCACAACGGCACCACCACCCTCACCACCACCGCCACTTACGACCAGCGCGGCAAGCTGACCGGCGTCACCGACCCGCGTGGCAACGTCACCGGCGCGAAACCCGGCGACTACACCACGACCGTCGCCAGCGACGCCGCCGGCCGGATCTCCACCGTCATCGCCCCCGCCGTGGCCACCGAAACGAACGGCGGGACACCGACCTCCACTCATCCGATCAGCCAATACGGCTACAACACCTTCGGCGACGAGACCACCGTCTCCGATCCCGACGGCAACATCACCACCAGCACCTACGACGCGGACTCCGAACTGCTCGGCGTCTCCCAACCCGCCTACACCCCACCGGGTTCCACGACGTCGATCACCCCGTTGACCAAGTACAGCTACAACCCGCTCGGCCAGCAAACCTCCACCACCGACCCGCTCGGACACACCACCAGCTACACCCTCGACCAGCTCGGCGACCGCGTCACCACCACCCAACCCGCCGTCGGCGGCACCACACCGGTCTCGCGCGCCACCTATGACACGGACGGCGAACAGCTCTCGGCCACCGACCCCACCGGCGCGCAAACCCAAGCCACCTACGACGAACTCGGCCAAACCGTCACGACCACGCAGATCGTGCGCCAGCCGACCAGCGCCGCGAACACCTCCACCCTCACCTACGACCCCACCCAGACCCTGGGACCCGCTCCGCTGGGCAAACCGCTCGCGGTGACCCTGCCCGGCGGCCAGAAAACCCAATTCGGCTACGACAAAGCCGGCCAAACCACGTTGGTCACCGACGCCAACAGCCACACGACGCGCACCGCCTACGACGCGGACGGTCACCTCACCCGGACCACGCTCCCGGACGGCTCCGCCGCCACCGCGACGTTCGACCCGGCTGGCCGCAACACGTCGACCGTGCAACTGGACACCGCCGGTGCTGTCGTGCGCACGCTCGGCACCGGTTACGACCCGGCTGGCAACAAGGTCTCGGCGACCGACTCGAACGGCATTACGACGACGTTCGCCGTCGACGCGGGCAACCGCCTCACCCAGCAGGTTCAGCCCGTCTCGAATACCGCGTCGATCACCACCGGCTACGGCTACGACGCCGCGGGCCAGACCACCCGGTACACCGACGGCAACAACCAACGCACGATCTACACCTACAACTCCCTGCGGCTGCCCGAATCCACCGTCGCCCCCACAGTCCCGGGCTACACCACCGCAGCCGACACCACCACAACCCGTACCTACGACGCCGACAGCCACCTGACCAGGCTGACCGAACCCGGCGGGGTCGCCCAGACCCTCGGCTACGACGAACTGGGCCGGCTGACCTCGCAAGGCGGTACCGGCGCCGAAGCCGTCACCGCAGGCCGCACCCTGGGCTACGACCTGTCCGGACGGCTTACCTCCGCCAGCGCGCCCACCGGCACCAACACGTTCACCTACGACGACCGCGGCCTGATCCTCTCCGCGGCCGGACCGTCCGGCACCGCCAGCTACAGCTACAACACCAACGGCCAGCTCACTTCACGCACCGACACCACCGGCACCGCGGGCTTCGCCTACACGCCGACCGGCAAACTGGCCAGCGCCAGCGACCCGCTGACCGCCACCACCGCCAGCTACGCCTACAACTCCCTCGACCAGCTCACCGGCATTGGCTACGGCACCGGCAACGCCGCGCAGACCAACGCCTACGACACCGCGCACCGGCTCGCCACTCAAACCCTCACCGCACCCGGCGGCACGACCGAAGCCTCCATTGCCTACGGATACGACGGCAACGGCAACCTCACCAGCAAAACCACCACCGGCACCGCCGGGGCCGCAACCAACACCTACACCTACGACCAGGCCGCCCGGTTGACGTCCTGGGCCAACGGCACCGCCACCACCAACTACGCCTACGACAACGCCGGCAACCGCACCCAGGCCGGCCCGTGGAACTACACCTACAACGCCCGCGACCAACTCGTCACCGCTGTCAACGGCAACACAACCAAGACCAACACCTACGACGCCCGCGGCGCCCAAACTGCCACCACCGACGGCAGCACCACTCAGACCTACACCTACGACGCCTTCGACCAAATGGCCGCCTACAACGGCGCCACCACCTACACCCACGACGCCCTCGGCCGGCTCACCACCGCCGGAACCAACACCTTCGCCTACGACGGCACCGACACCACACCCGTCGGCGACGGCACCCAAACCTTCAGCCGAGACCCCAACGGACAACTCCTCGCCGTCGGCACCAGCACCGGAGCCTCCGCCGCCTTCGCCGACCAGCACGACGACGTCACCGGTCTGTTCGCCCCGACAGGGGCCAGTCTCACCGGATCCAAGGCCTTCGATCCCTACGGCAATCCCATCGCCAGCAGCGGCACCCAAGCCGACGTCGGCTACCAAGGCGGCTGGACCGACACCGCCACCAACCTCGTCGCCACCGCCAGCCGCTGGTACGACCCCGCCCAAGGCGACTTCACCAGCCACGACACGATCAGCACCATCACCGGCACCGCCGCGGCCGCCAACCCCTACGCCTACGGCAACGACAGCCCACTCATCGGCAAGGATCCCAGCGGGCACTACGCCGTGCCTTGCTTGGACGAGCCGATCTTGTGCACCGCTGGCGCTGGCGTCGCGGAGGGGGTCGTAGACGCCGGGCCCATCGCCTGGATTCTGGGCGCGCTCGGCGGCCTGCTCGCCGCGGACGACTACCACGGAACCAACAATCCCGACCCGACACCGTCACATCGCGCACCGACGCGTCCCCAGCAGTACAACGAATACGACTACTGGCTCGACGACTACGACTACTCATCCGACGCGTTCTCTACCGGAGACCTCCTTTACTGGCCGGACAGCCCAAGCGGCCACGGCAACGGACGACACCGCCCCACCAACCACCGGCACGGCCGAGTCGATCCGCACCACCGGGGCCACGTCACGACGCCCCGGCCCAAACCGCCGACGCACGACCAGATCATCGCCGCCCGCGTCTACCAGCCACCGCTGAACCAGCGCCCCAGCGGGCAGATCACCGGCCCCGGAATTGTCCCGCAGCTCGGCACGAAGGGCCCCGACACAGGTCTCTCCGACTCGCCCATCATCACCAACCTCGTAGCCAACACCAATCCCAGCGAAGTACCGGCGACGTTCGACCCGCAGGCTCAGCCAGGCAGCCCGGAGTCCTGGCCAGGAGGCCTTCCCCCAGCCCAGGCCACCTACGACGACGGTGCCTGCACCGGCGGGCAATGGCGCTTCGACGGCGAAAACTGGTCAAAGAGCGCACTAAGCTGCGCCGGTGGTGGTGATTCGGAGCCGGCTGGTGCCGATGTAGGCTATGCGTCGAAGTTGCCAGCAGCGGTGAACGCGGAAGCGGCACGCGTCATTGCCGAGGAATCAAATCGACTGAGAGGTCCGGTTTTGACTGGCGCGATGGACCTTGTGACCGGTGAAATATTTTTTGGTCAGAACACTGGCATCCCGGATCCGCTGCACCCGCTCATTGCGACTGCTTTGAGCAGCTTCGTGGGGCCGCCCGCATACAATTACGGAATACCTGGAGCGCACTCCGAGTTCAATGCCCTCAACAAGGGCCTGTTCGCTCGCGATGGGGCCAAAATTGGCGACTTCGTCTTTTATAGTGTTCGCCTAAGGGGTTCCAGGAAGATGGATCAAATCCTAAAATGCCCAAATTGCTCTCAGGTTCTGACGGACGCGGAGGACCTTCAGTAGTGGATGAACTGCCGATCGTTCCAGATGCAGAGCTGGAATTCGATTCAGATCTGATCTTTACCTATCAAGGCAGGCCATTTAGCGGAGTGGCGTACGAGGAGTCTCAAACACTTGGTCGTTCGGAGGTCTCCTACTGCGAGGGCGTTCAGGAGGGATTGGCTCGCGACTGGTATCCGTCTGGAATTCTCAAAGCCGAAACAAGATTCGCTCGAAATGACCGGCATGGTCGATATTCTGAGTACGACGAGTCGGGAAATCTTGTGGAGGAGGGGCTTTGTGAGTATGGCATCTTGGTCAGGAGAACACGCTTTGACTCGGATGGAAATGCTGTAAGCAGCTTCGCGATTGACCACACAACCGACCTTGGCGGGATGCTCGATCGACTGCGGCGTGAAGACGGTCGACGCGATGAAGGGTGAGGCTTTTACTCTTTTAAGCCGGGGTTTGCGAGCGCCATCTGGCGGTGTCGAATTATTTTCTCCGGGTGACCGGAAACGGGTCGAGACATGGTATGAATCATTGATTTGAGTACGGGTTGAGAGTCTTTCTGTGGGGCATGTGGAAAGCGGCTGAAAAGCCGGCTGGCGTCCGTGGGCTGGTGCGGGGATGGTGGCAGCTTTCTGTCAATTGTGTATGGTAGCAGTGAGCGGAACGACGTCGCCGGAGGAAATGTGCTCCCTGTATGGCCGGACACGGAGGAGGCGGCCCTTGCCGAGCAGCAGCGGCTGCGTGCACTCGTCGACCCGACGGGGCCTGGGGTCCGCGACGGTGCGCTTGTGGCCGGTGTCGATGTCGCGTACGACGATCCCAGGGGGGTCGTGGCGGCGGCAGTTGTGCTGATCGATTTCGCGTCGCTGGAGTCGGTGGAGGAGGCGACGGCGGTTGGCGCGGTCAGCTTCCCTTACGTACCTGGCTTGCTCGCCTTCCGCGAGCTTCCGTCGATTCTGGACGCTTTGGCTAGCCTGCGTCACGTCCCAGATCTCATCATGTGTGATGGCTATGGCTTCGCTCATCCGCGCCGTCTCGGCCTGGCCAGTCATCTCGGTGTATTGACGGACCTGCCGACGGCGGGGGTTGCAAAGAATCCATTCATGTTCTCTTATAGTCAGCCAGGTCAGGATAGAGGCGACTGGTCCGCGTTGATGGATGGGGCGGAAGTGGTTGGACGGGCCCTGCGTACCAGAGCGGGGGCGAAGCCATTGTTCGTATCGGTTGGCCATCGGATCGGCATCGCGGAGGCAAGTGATGCCACGCTAGAGCTGGCGCCGAAATACCGTCTGCCGGAAACCACGCGACGCGCCGACGCGCTGTGCCGCAGGACATTGGCCGAATCGCTGCGTTGAGGCGAAAAGTCCAGACGGTTGCAAGGGGTGTTCTGGTCTTTGCTGCCGCGGGCCGACTGTTGCAACTGTGAGTTGCCTGCGTCGGTCCTGACCGCGGTGCCGACACCGCACCCGTCTGCGACGGCACCCAAACCTTCAACCGCGGCCGAACGGACTGCTCCTCGCCGTCGGCACCAGCACTGGAGCGGTCGCCGCGTTCACCGACCAGCGCGACGATGTCGCCGGTCTGTTCAGCCCGACCGGTGCCAGCCTCGCCGGATCCAAGGCTTTCGACCCCTGCGGCAATCCCATCGCCAGCAGCGGGACTCAAGCCGATCTCGGCTATCAGCGCGGCTGGACCGACGCTGCCACCAATCTCGTCGCCACCGCCAGCCGCTGACATGACCCCATTCAGGGGGACTTCACCAGCCGCGACACGATCAGCACCATCACCGGCACCGCCGCGGCCGCCAACCCCTGCGCCTACGGCAACGACGACCCGCTCACCTGCAACGACCCCAGCGGCCACTTCAGCGTCAGCACGATCTGCGAGGAGGGGCTCGGCAAAGCAGCGGGCGAAGCGCCTCTCGCTGGAGATGTCGGAGACCCTCTAGGCGGTGGCGCAGTCGCCGGGGGCGGCGCAGTAGCCGGATGCGCCATCTGCCAGCTCGGGTCCTTGCTGTGGAGGCTGTGGGGCTCGGCCAGCACTCCCACCTCGGTGCCCGTCCCCGCAGGCGCTGCAGGACTTCAACGACGCCGGAAACTCCTTCTGGCACGGCCCGAATCACTACAGAAGCGGTCGCGGCAGACCAGGCCGCCCGCCAATGCACACGCCACGAGTACCGCGCAGAGGCCACGGAGCCGGTCCCGGCATGATCGTCTGGCGCCACGTCGCGCCAAGGCCGCCGGCCCACGACGAGATCGTCGCCGCTCGCGTCTACCAGACACCCATCAACCCCCGGCCCAGCGGCCAGGTAACCGGTCCAGGCATCGTGCCCCAGCCCGGCACCCAATCCGCGGCCACCAGCCTCCGACTCGCCCATCGTCACCAACCTCGTAGCCAACACCAATCCCGGCGAAGTACCGGCGACGTTCGACCCGCAGGCTCAGCCAGGCAGCCCGGAGTCCTGGCCAGGAGGCCTTCCCCCAGCCCAGGCCACCTACGACGACGGTGCCTGCACCGGCGGGCAATGGCGCTTCGACGGCGAAACCTAGCCTGCGGCAGCACCTCACCTGCTGGCGATCCGCTGTACGCTGCGGCTGACCGGAACGTCGCGACGGATGCGATCATGCCGGAGTCCGTGTGGCGAACCGATCGCGATCCGTTGTACCGACTCGACGACCGCACACCGGCGATGATTTTCGAGGAAGGGCTGAAGCCATGGGATGCTGCTGACGGACAGTACGATCTGAAGAAGTATGTTGCGAAAAACCAGCCCTCTCCGTTTGTCAGCACTACGTATGACCGGACCCTGTACCAGCGTTGGAACAAGGATTATGTATATGAAATCGACGCGCCGGGTGGAATCAAAGTAAATGCAACGATCGGCCAGCATAAGTTTTTTGATCAGAATGAAGTCGCCTTCCCCGGCGGCTTGGACCGCCGGTTCATTGTGGGTGCGCGCGAAGTCGAATCCGACGGGATAACACTCGGACCGCTCATTGAAAACCCCGCACTACAGACCTTAGTGGAGAAAAAATGAAATCCGGGTCCAGGGAGATTCGAATGGTGCGCGGTAGCGAGTCGCGCGCAGGACTGGTCGACTGGTCGAAAGAGCTTACCGAAGAGGGTCGTACTTTATATACAGTTCGGCTCGAGTGGGATGGCGAGACCGTCAGTGGCGCAGCTGGCGACATGTTCGAGGCTCTGGTCGAGATACGACGTCAAGTCGAGCCGAAAGGCTGGCTCATGGCAATTCAGGGATCTCGGCTCGATGCATATCCAAGCGGAATGGCCCGGGACATGGGGGGTGGCGAGAAAATCTACGTGCTTCGTCCGGGGCAGCCAGCGCTTCTAGCCGATTTGGTCGACACTTTAGCCGATGCGTCGATAGACGATCTCGCCACTGTGGGCGAGCAAATCAAATTCTTCGAAAGCTGGGAAAAACTGTAGCCGGATGAATCTGCATGCCGTAATTCGTTGCGTATGTCGACGGCAGTCGGTCTGAACGAGCTGCGTTTTCTGGCGGACGCTGTGATCGCAGGTGTCGGGAGGAGCGGCTCAGGTAGGGAAGGTTGTGGCGGGACCGATGGGGCGGTGCTTTCCTGAGCTTTGGCCAAGAGGGTCGGGCGCTCTCCTGGCTTGAGTATCGACTGGAGCGGGGGTCTGAGGGACGCAGATTAAGACGTTTAAGGTGCCGACATCCCACGTCGACGATTGCGTGCAGGGGCCGTTCCAAAGTCAATGGTGCGCCGGTCCATCGGAAACCAATTTTGTCATGTACGTAAATCAATTCTGTCTTCGACCGGAACAGTTCGGAAATCTGCTCGACAATATTGTTCGGGGCAGCGGAGAGTTGTGGTGATTGGTCCCGAGGAACGACGGCACCTGATGAGCGGCCCGCGTTCTGGCCAGGTGGCCGGCGGGGTCGGCACTGTTGATGTCCTCGCTTGCGAAGGCAACGGCACCGAGATCCTCAGCCGGGCTCAGGCCGTGTTGCTGACGATCCTGGAGTATTCCGAGGCAGAGTGGCCGGCTGTGGAGGAATGGAGGGCGCTCCTTCCGTCCTGGTTCGTAGCCGCGTGCGGTGAGGAGATGCGGCGTGAGGACGCTGAACGCTGGTTGACCTGGTGGCGCACTTTGGGACCTGCTGACAAGGTCAGAGCGGAATCTGAACGTCGATGGACTTTGGCGGACTGGCTATACTGGCTCAATCCGTTGGAGCGCCAGTGGTTCTGGTGGGATGCCAAGGCAGAGCAAGACGGCACGCTCCGAGTGACCGTCGAGGTTTCGGGCTGGCCGACGGCTCTAGGTGCTCTGGACTGGCTGCTGCGAGCCGCTGGTGCCGTTGAGATCGTTCATGAGGAGAGCTGGCCGGGCTGAGGTTCGCTGGCGCCGATGAGACCGCGAATAGGTGCGGGCACGGGGTAGACCTGTTCGATGGGCAGTTCTTCCTGGGCGGCGTCGAGACGGCCGGAGCTGACGTAGCGGTGGACACGCGCGGCGAGCGGAGTGACATCCGTGATCCTGGTGATCCACTGGTTGATGTAGCGGTCGACAGCGTCGCCGGAGAGCCCGATCTGGATGGCGCGCCGGTTGAGCGGAGCGAGGGTTGCCGAGCGGTCGGGATCCCATTGGATGCGGACCGGACTGGTGTGCTTGCGCTCGGCCCAGTGCTGTCGGCTGGCGTAGGTGCCGGGTTCGTAGCTGCTGAGGGCGGCATGGGCGAGCGTCCATTCGAAGCCGTCCCTGGTGAGCTGGATTTCCAGGATACGTTCCTGGCCGGGCTTGGTCGCCCATCCGGACCGGTACATCATCCACAGGAACGAGGGCTTGATCCAGGTCATCCGGTCGCGCTTGAACGGTGCCACGAACGTCTGGGATTCGACTGCCGCGTCGGCAATTTGCGGTGAGTACGCCTGGTAAACGGTGATGGTCTGGTCGGTGAAGCTTGCCCGCACGTCACGGCGTGGCGCGCTTGGCAGGCCATCACGTTGCTTCGCCTGTGACGAAGCAAGGTTTGGCGATGATCGTGGCGAGTTCGTTGTCAGCCAGTCGACCCCTGAAGCGGCTGTCGCGGGCCTGGATATCCCGTCGTTCGTTACGAGGTGATCGACGGTCGTGTTGAGGACCTCGGCGAGGAAAATGACCGCTTCGCGGCTCGGTATGTCTTCTCCCGTTTCGTAGCTGTTGACCTGACTGGCGTCGCTGCTGATTTTCTCTGCGAGTTCTGCCTGGGTCAGACCGGCCCGGGTTCGCAGGTCGCGAAGGCGGTTGGGAATGAACTGGCCAGACACGTGGTTGCCTCCGTGGTTGTAGGGTAAGGCTCATTGTGCCTTGCCAGCAATGGCTGTGGCGCTTGTGAATCATCTCTGGAGCGCAGTTGGGCCGGAACTCCCGGCAAGTGTCGCCTGCGCCATCGGTGACAATCCCAGCTGTCTCGTGCGCCATCGTGGCCGCGGCGAACCTGACCGTGCACGACCGAGGAGCTTTGCTTCGTGGGCGACCCGGCGGATCTTGCGAGCCGCCCCTGGCCGACTGTGGCGATTGGATCGAGGAACGCTGCGCCGTCAGCCTGTCCTCCGGGACGCGGCACAAGCCATCCGCATCGTGGACGACGTTGTCAAGGACGAGAGCAAGGCCGCTGAGGGTGCGATCGCCCTTGGAATTTCCTGTCCGATCGCGCATAGCTTCACCGGCGACACCCCGGTATTGCTGGCGGACGGCTCGACCAAACCGATCTCCGAGATCAAGGTCGGCGACATAGTTGCCGACAGCGACCCAACGACAGGTCATGCGCAACAGCATCCAGTGACAGCGGTCCATGTGACCAGCGGTGATCGTGACCGGGTAGAGCTTGATCTTGCCGATGCCGACGGTCGCCCGTTGCGGACGACTGAGCACCACCAGATTTGGGAAGCTCAGACAAAACACTGGGTCGAAGCCGGGCAGTTGCAACCAGGTGATCGAGTGTCCGTACCCGGCGGCACCGCAACGATCCGGCGAGTTGCGCGCTACCAAGACAGCGGCTTGACCTACGACCTCACGATCGACGGCTTGCACACGTATTATGTGCTGGCAGGCCTTGAACCAGTCCTGGTCCACAACACCGGCTGCTTCAGCCTGACCGACCTCGGCGGCGGGAAGCTCCAAACACCCGAAGGCCTTGTTTACGGGCCGATGAAAGGAGGAGAAGGGCATCGGATATTTCATGTCGGAGCCCACGCTTCGGAGAGTGCTAATCCGAATAAGCTGAACCATAGCATCTTCACTGGTCAACAAAGTCCCCTTGAGTTGGTTGACGAGGCATGGGCGAGGCGTGGCGCGGCAGAGCCGGGTGATCCAGGCGCATACGTCGTTCCAATGGGAAGATCCATCGGGAGCGGCGGCGAAACATCGATTCGTGTCGTGGTCAAGCCGGGAACGACGGAAGTTATTACTGCATATCCATACTGAGTGCGAACGGAAGATGAGAAATGGAATGCCCAAGATGTCATCAGGGAATTCTTGGAAAAGTTAGGACGACTCGATTTTCTATCACTATTGTTAAATGTCCCGAATGTGATGCAATCTGGCCAGAAGACGGAGTCTTCCGGTCGGACAATTTTGTTCAGTTTCAGTTGTTCCTGGACATTCTGGGAGAGTCTGAGATGACTACCCGCTACGAGGAACTCGGCTCACCTTCGTAAGTAAACAGAGGCCGCATCCGCGGCGTGGCTGTGCTCGAGGCATGTCAAGCGACTGATCGGTGCATCGGGCGCGGCCGCAGATCTGCTGGTTCACAGCCCTCGGGCGGTTGTGCGCCATGGGGAGGCGAGAGCGGCTCCCTCGTGTGAGCCGAGGTAGATCGGGACATCTGAGAAGTCCCGGGTTCGCGGCGTAACTCAACCAGAATGTTGTGTGAAGTGTTGACATATCGGGCCGCGGAGCTGTTCTTCCTCGGTGGGCTGAAGGTGGAGGTCTTGCTCCCGTCGTCTAGGGATGAGCACCATTCGGTGAGGGTTGGCTCGGGCTAGTCGAAGATCGTAAGGTGGCCGGGACGGAGTAGCTGTGACACGTCGCACAGCGGGAAGATTCTCCGTGCCTGAGCTGTGTTAATGCGCGCCGTCACGGTGTTGTAAAAGAGTAGGCATGGGTGGGCCGCTGGCGAACTACAAGCGCGTGGTGGCGGCGGTGCGGCGGATCACTGATCCCGCGCCGGGCGGTTTGGGTATCGGTCAGCGTTCGGTGACGGTGTCGACGGTGGGTTTGGCTCCGGCGATTCGGAAGCTGGCGGACGAGCGGATGCAGGTTCGGCTGGCGGTGTCGCTGCACACTCCGGTACTACGCCGATACCTCGGGTTGCCGGGTGTCGATCGAGTACGCGCTGATCCGGGACATCAATGACCAGCCGTGGCGGGCGGAGTTGCTGGCGAAGCGGTTGCGTCGCCGAAGCCGGTGGAGCGTGAGTTCGTGCGGCTGGTCAACGCCGGTGGTGTGGCGTGCACGGTCCG
The DNA here is from genome assembly GCF_045278895.1 of Amycolatopsis sp. WGS_07. Taxonomy (NCBI): domain Bacteria; kingdom Bacillati; phylum Actinomycetota; class Actinomycetes; order Pseudonocardiales; family Pseudonocardiaceae; genus Amycolatopsis; species Amycolatopsis sp. WGS_07. Next base: position 5,004,063 of record NZ_CP136053.1, read on the forward strand.
GGACACTCGTGGTCCGGACATTGCGGCGGCGTGCGGTCAGTTGGCTGCTGAAGGCTGAGTTGTTGGTTTCGATGATGGAGTGTCTGTCGTGATGTATGCCCCCAGCCTGCTGGAACCGGCTGCGGAGAAGCTGCTCGCTCCGTGGCTCGCCCGCTGACCATCTCGATCACCTGTTGTTGGGCTGTCCGGATGCTCATCTCGTCACGAAACGGCCGGCGTCGTTGAGTTGGGGCAGACGACGTGCCCACCTCGATTCCCGCCCTGGTCGAACCAGCAGTGCTGCAGTGGGCAAGGGTCTCGATCGGGCTGACGGAAGTGGCCGCGATCTTCTTTGCCTGGACGAACTCGGCTACCTCGACCTGGACAAGGCCAGCGCGAAGCCGCTGTTTCAGATTTGACCGACCGCGAGGAACGCAGCTCGATCGCCGCGTCCTCGACCCCGCCGTTCTCTGAATGGCCCAGGCCTTCGCCGACAAGCGGTGCTGCTCGGCCATCGTGGACCGGCTCACCTGCGACGGGCACATGGTCGAGACTGGCACCGGGTCCTACCGGCTGAGCACACCCGGCCCGGTGCCGGCGTACTAGTTCAAGGGCACGGACGCGCACGGATGAACGTGCTCAGCGACGATCGCCTTGCTCGGTTTTGACCGTGCGGAAGCCTCGGCGATGGTAGTTGGGCAGGGCATGAGGGTGGTCCAGGCTGGAGGTATGCAGCCAGATCCTGGTCACGCCGGGGGCAAGTGCCCAGCCTTGCCGAATCCCGAGCGTCAGCGCGTAGCCGCCCAGGCCCTTGCCGACGAACTCCGGAAGCAGTCCGAAGGTCTCGATCTCCACATCGCCGCCGGGGTGCAGGTCGTAGGCGACCATGCCCGCCGGCTGATCCTCGAAACGCAGCAGCCAGAACACTCGATCCGGGTGCCGCGCGAACCAGGTCGCCCATTCCTCGTCGGTCCGTCGCGCGCTGTCCCACCCGTACGGGGCGCCGATGCGGGCCTGCAGGTCGACCACCAAAGGCGAATCGCGGTCCAGCCGCTCCAGGGCAAGACCGGGGACCGGGTCAGCCGGGGCAAGCTGGTCACGGGCCGTCATCTCGACATACGTCACGATCTCTTCCACCTGCGGAAGGCTAACGCGTGCTGCCCTCCGACACGGGATCCGGCACTCGGGTCCCGGGGAGCAGCGGAGTCGACGGACTGTCCAGCCCGCGGCGGCCGTCTAAACCGCCATCGCGCCCCGAGCATGGGGAACCGCGCCGACGAGCCCGGACCTGAAAGAGTTGGCTGCTCACGGAACCCGCGCCTGTCAGCAGGTCAGGAGCGGTACGCCAGTCAGGATGCTCCCGCCGACCGCTCACACCGTCTCACTTGCCGCAGACATCGCTTTGCGGGTTGAAGTGCTCATCACGTCTCCTCGTTTCGTCTTTCGCGGTTCGTCTGGTGTCTTGGTGCCCAGGGCCGAACTCGCCAACCGAAGAAGAACGAGACCGATGAAGGCGAGACAGAGGAAGGCCCAAGGCCGAACCGGTCGCTCCAGCCCCTGAATTCAGTTGACCGGCTGGGTGAATTCTTTCACAAGGTAGCCTTGACAGTCATTACTGGATATCTATTGTTCCTGGACCTTCTGGGCGAATTTGAGATTACTGCCCGCTATGGCGAACTCGGCTCGCTTTCGTAGCTGGACGGAGACCGAGTTCGAGGAGCCGCGGCCCGCGGATGTGGTCGATCGTGGTGTGACCGTTCATGTATGTGCTGATCCGCCTACACCTACGACCCCTCCGGCCGCACCCTCACCCAAGGACCCCCGGGCGCCGGGCAGACCTTCACCTACGACCCTGAAGGCCACATCGCCACCGCCACCGACGCCAGCGGCAAGGTCTCCAGCTACACCTACGACGCCGACGGCAACCTCCTGCTCACCAAGGACCCGACCGGCACCACCCTGACCCTCAACGACCTGGAACTGTTCCGCGGCACCGGCACGTCCACCACGGTCGGCACCCGGTTCTACACGTTCAACGGCGCACCCGTCGCCGAACGCGACGCCAACGGCGGCCTGACCTGGTCGATGACCGACACCCAGAACACCGCCTACGCCACCGTCAAGGCCGACAACCTCGCCGTCACCCAACGCTGGCAGGACCCCTACGGCGTGGCCCGCGGCCCGGTTCCGTCCCTCTGGCCGGACAAACACGGCTACCTGGGCGGATACCGCAACACCACCGGCCTGACCCACCTCGGCGCCCGCGAGTACGACCCGGCGCTCGGCCGGTTCACGACGGTCGACCCGGTGCTGAAGACCGACGACCCGCAGCAGATGAACGGCTACTCCTACGCCAACGACAACCCGATCGGACTGACCGACCCGTCCGGCCTGTGCCCCGGCGTCCCCGACGGCGCGTGCCGCCGGCCCGACGGCTCGATCGGCGGCGGCGACGCCTGCCGCAACGGCGGCTGGAGCTGCGACAACAACGAAAAGAACAACACCTGCGGTTGCCGGGCGGCCCAGCAGCACCCTGCCAACCACGGCGCTCCCGCGTCCTCCGGCGGGCACCACCAGGCCGCGCCGAAACAGCACGGCGCATCAGGCGGCGGTGCGTCCGGTGGGTCCGACGACAGCGACGACGGGGGAGGCTTTGGGGGTGGCTCCTGGGCCACCTCAAGAAGGCCGGGGAGGCCTTGTACGAGTTCTCCGGAGCGAAGGACTTGGTGGACGGCTGCTTCCGCGATCCCGCAGTCGTCGGATGCATCAAGGGCGTGCTCGAGGTAGGGGTGTGGTTCGTCCCTGGCGGCGCCGCGGCCAGAGGCACCGAACTCGCCGTCTCCGGCGGTGCTCACCTCATCGAAGGCGAGGTCGGGGTGGAAGGCCGTGCTGTCGCCGAAGATCTCGCGGCGGGTTGCACGCGTAACAGCTTCGCCGGATCCACGCCGGTGCTCATGGCTGACGGGACGATGAAGCCGATCGAGCAGGTCAAGGTCGGGGACAAGGTCCGCAACGCCGAGCCCGACAACGCCAACACCGAGATCCACACCGTCACGGCCGTGCACATCACCGACACCGACCGCGACTTCGTCGATGTCACCGTCGCCACTCCAGGCGGCCCTAAGAAGATCACCAGCACCGCACACCACCGCTGGTGGGACGCAACCACCCACACCTGGACCGACGCCACCGACCTCCGGCCCGGCGACCTTCTCGACACGCCCGGCGGCGGCCACGTCGCCGTCCAAACCCTCAATCGCTACACCAGCAGCTTCCGTACCTACAACCTCACCATCGACACCACCCACACCTACTATGTACTCGCGGGTGCCACGCCGATCTTGGTGCACAACAACAGCTGCCCGATTGATTCGGTGCCTGGTCCAGAAAAGGGAGAGTCGTTCCCGCTGCCGAAGGGGGCCGCAGGAGTGCCGGTCGATACAGGCAAGGGAATGGTGTACGATATTCCGGCGGGAACTGAAGGGCTTGACTCTAGAGTTACGCAGGTTCGGGTCATGGACCCGGTTACGACTGGCAAGTACCAGTACCCGAATGGTTATGTGGTCTACATGAACAAGGCAGGGCAGTCAGTGAACCCGGCGGACGGGAAGACAATCGCCAAATCCAGCCCCTACAACCACCTTGCGCTGCCGTGAATACGGTAGAAGACTTGATTTGGGCGCGCATCCGGGTGTCCGGTGCTCCTGGGCCCGACATGGATCCGCTTGTCGAAAGCGACGCGCTCCAAGAGGCGCAGCTGCTTGACTTGCGCGTGCATGCACTCACATCAACCGTTTGCCTCCTGTTCGAACTGCGGACCGCGCTGCAATTTGAATATGGAAACGCTGCTGCTCTCGTTATTCGTGGATTGCAGAAGTCCGACTGGCGGGGAATTCGGAGGGATAGCGAAAGGGTGGCCTGGAGCGTGGTTGGAAGTGAGATGCATGCTGGGCCGGGCCTTGTTGAGCTGACTGTCACTCTCTCTCCAAGTTCCTCGATTCGGGTCGTTGGAACGAGCGCAGAATTCTATGTTATTGACGTTCCAGGAATTGGTGAGGTTCCACCGAATTATTGCTCGGATGGTGAGGGCTCTATCCGGAGTCAACTGCCTGGTTGGGGTTCGCCGTTCGCACTTCTCCAAGCCTCCTACCTGGAGGCGCGCACAGACTAGAAGAACCCCAGGGCCCACGGGTTCGTTCGACTCGGTGTTGAGGACCGGGAACCCGCAGCCGATGACTGGCCACTCTTGCGCAGACGACAACCCGGTCGGGCCTTCGACCCCTTCGGGTTGTGCCCCGGCGTCCCTGGCGGCGCGTGCCAGATGCCCGGCCGCGGGCCTTGGCAGGCGAGTCCGACGCGAGTAATCTGCTCGGCTTTGCGGCTGGGCTGTCTTCCCCGCCCGCTGACGAACGCCGCCATCGCGAGGGATGTCGTTGCCTGCGTCTCTGGTAGGACTGCTTTCGCTTGCTGCACATGTCCTGACTGCTCTTTGAACAATCCGACGAATTCGACTGGAATCACGGTTCACGGACGTAGCCACTGTGGCGTCACAAAGAATTACACTTGCGGTTGCCGGGCGGCCCAGTCGCGCCTAGTCAACTACGGCGCTCCCGCGTTTTCGGCGGGAGCCGCCAGGCCGCGTCGAAACAGCACGGGGCATCAGGCGGCGGTGCGTCCGGTGGGTCCGACGACGATGACGACGACAAGGGCTTTGGAGGACGATCTGGGGCGGACTAAAGGATTTCGGGAAGACTGTCTACGAGGTCTCCGGCGCGAAGGACTTGGTGAACGGCTGCTTCCGCGATCCCGCAGTCGTCGGGTGCGTCAAGGGCGTGCTCGGGGTCGGGGTGGTGTTCGTCCCCGGCGGTGCCGCGGTCAGGGGCGGCGAACTCGCCGTCGCCGGCGGTGCTCGTCTTATCGAGGGCGAGGTCGGTGCGGGAAGCCTTGCTTTCGCGGCAAACACAAGCCGCGAGGAGGCGAAAGCCGCGGAATACGACCGTGCGGGGCTGCCCGCGGATGCTCAACCTGACGCCGCATGGACGGTTGGCGACGACGTAGCTCGCCGTGGAGCGCCAGGCTATCGGTACGATGCGAAAGACCGCGGCGCTCACGGCAACTGCGAGCAGTTCGAAACTGAAGGCGGGAGCAGGGTTATCGCTGAGCACACTAACGATCCGAACGCGCCGAGACCGCATTTTCACGCCGGACAGCCCAAGGTTGACGCGACTCGTACCGGGGTGAACTTCGGGTGGGACTCATCCACGGAATTCGAACGCTACAGTCAGGTCGGAGGAAAGCATCATATACTACTAAAATGAATTACTATTCTTCGGCGGAAAACCTTAGGAGCGGTATGCTCCGGGCCTCGGGTCTTGTGGTATTGGAGGCGAGCTCGTCTTTTGACGGGCCGGCTCCGATGGATGCGTGGCGAGTTATTATCAGCGGGAACGCTGTTCCCACTGCAAGGGTGGCGACCGATTCGGAATTCGACTACCTAAGTGAAGTAGATCGAACCTGGGAATCGGTCGCGGAAGAGCTGGGAATTTTCGGGAACGATAGGGAGTTTTTGATCAGTGTCGCAGGCAGTCCGATTGGGAGATTGCCCTGGGTGCGCGTCCGCCCTGCTCGAGACCTTTCTCTTGCTCGCCATCTCGTGAATAATCCCGAGGAGCCGGAGTTTGTGGCAATGTCAGTTGACGCTCGGGTGATTTGCGGGGTGACGACTGAGGAGTATGAGATTTGGATAGTCGGTGCAGATCTTGCTTGATTGGCGTAAATACTCATAACTTAATAGTTTTTCAGGTCGCAGGGTATAGTACGGGGCGATGGGATCCGTTGAGCCCAGAACCCTGATAATTGAAGGTTGTCGAATTTCCGTCGGTGTTACGTAATGTCGCTCTGTGTATAGTTTATGTCGGTGGTGGCCGGGCGGAGGCGGCAGATTCGCTGGGCGGGTTCTCGTCGCAGCGGGCGGCGCGGCAGGCCCGGGTCCGCCTGTGCGATCCCGGCGGAAAAGATCTGTGGGCCGCGGTGATCACGGTTGGACAGTAATTGCAGTTGTGGCTGCACGCGCGGGCCGAGCCGACATGCCGACGTGCGGAGTTGCCATCAGCACGTCCGCGGTGGCACCTGGTCCCGTGCCTGGGCGACCCGCTCGCCGGGGCAAGCGGCTGTGGCACGGCTGCGCCTCGAAAAGATTTTGTGCTCTTGAGCTGGGTGAATCCGGGTCGTTCTGATGTTGTAAACGGGTCGCGATGGGTGAACCTCTAGCGAATTTTCGTCGCGTTATATCGGCGATACATCGCATTGTGTATCCGTCTCCTGCTGGGCTTGGTATCGGTCAGCGTTCGGTGACGGTGTCGACGGTGGGTCTGACTCTCCGGACGACGAGCTGCGGGACACGCTGGTGTCGGTGAACAATCGTTGGTCGGTGGACGAGGTGCTTTCGGCGGCCTGGTACTACGCGGACACGTCGGGTCGGCGGGTGTCGATCGAGTATGCGCTGATCCACGACATCAATGACCAGCCGTGGCGGGCGGAGCTGCTGGCGAAGTGGCTGCGGAAGCACCTGGGCCAGCTCGTTCATGCCAACGTGATCCCGCTGGAAGTCGCTGCTGATTTCTCTGCAAGTTCTGCTGGGACAGGCCAGCCTGCGACAACCCAAGGAAAGGGATGGGTGCGGCCGCGTCAACCTCGAGCGAGGCCTGCCGAGCAACACTATAAGAAATCACAGCCTGCCGTCAGGCGCGAACGTGTCCGCGTCGACGACGTCCCGTCCATGCGGAGAAAGCGTGTGCATCACAGTGCGTCCGTCGCGGACGCTCGTCACGAAGCCCGCTTGCCGCAGCAGGCCGACCTGCTGGCTGACGGTGGCCAGCGACATGCCGACGGCCGCCGCGAGAGCGGAGGTCGTGTGCGGGCCGGCCAGTTGCACGAGGATGCGGGCACGGGTCCTGCCCAGCACGGGGGCGAGGCGTGCCTGGGTCCGTTCCGGGTCGGGCAGGGCGGTGGGCGCGGCGCGGACCGGGAAGACCAGCACCGGTTCGAGCGCCGTGTCGATCAAGGTGACGGGAACGCCGTCGCAGAAATACGACGGGACCAGGGTCAGGCCACGTCCGCCGAGGTCGATTTCCCGGTCGAGGGGATAGTCCGTTTCGAGCCAGGGCCAGTTCCATCGGATGGCGGGTGACAGCGAGCCGAGCACCGCACCGAGGCCCGATTCGACGACGCGTTGCCATCCACCGCCGTGGTGGGCCGTCGTCATCCGGCGGATCAGCGGCCACCGCGGTTCGATCACCGCGTGGAAGTACCGTTCCAGCGAACGCATCAGCAGCCCGAGGGCGTGGCGGTCCCCGGTGGCCAGCGCACGGGCATACTCCGTGGTTGGCCTGCCCAGCCGCTCCGGATGGAGATCGTCGAACAACTGCTGCCGAGGCGTTGACGCGATCGTCTCCATACCGTCGGCCACGTGCTCCGACCTGGGTGTCGGCGTGAGGAAGTCGGCGAAGTTGCCGCGCGGCGGGATCAAATCGGCGATCACGCGGCGGGCGGCCCGGATCTCGTCGGACCATCGGCCGGCGCCCTCGGTGACGTCCTTCAGCTTGTGCACGCTGAGCGCGAGTTCCCAGAGCGGATCAGGTGTCGCGCGAACCCGGGTGTTGAGCAGGTCTGTCGGCGTGAATCGCATCCGCAGCTTGCCCAGCCGGGTGTTCACAGTGGCCTCCCTGCGTGCGCAGGGTACCGGAGTTTCCGTTGCTCGCAACCGGAATATCTGTTGTTTTGGCTGGGGCCGAAAGGTCCTGGTTGATTTCGGTGCGGCCAGGTAACACTCGCGACGAGAGCACCGAGCGTGACGGGAGAGAGTGCCGCTGATGTTCCAGGTCCGCCCGGAAATGCTGACCGCGTACGGCAATGTCGTCGATGTGCACCACACGTATGCCGAGACCGCGCGGAGCTACGTCGAAAAGAACACCCACCTCGACACCGCCGCACTCTCGCTGCTGGACAAGCTCTACCAGAGCCACCAGAAGATCGTGAACGACGTGACCACCAGTCTCGGGCAGTTGCGTGCGGTCAGCCTGAACTCGGGCGCGGAGCTGCGTCGCGCCGCGATTTGGTATGTCGAGAACGAGAACGAGCACGTCCGACGACTCGACGACAGCTACGGGCGAGTGACAGTCTCCCGCGCCAAAGAGCCACGCACCACCGACGAGATCACCGAAGCCGAGCAGCCGGAAAACAAGCTCGCTCCGCCCACGATTCCCGATGAGTACCCCGATTTCACCTCGCTGTTTTCAAAGATCTCCGACAGGTTGAGCCCGTCGTGGTACGTCGCGCAGGTTTTGGAGATACTGCATCTGACCAATCCCGCCGACGATCTCGCCAAGATGATCGTCGGCGACTGGAAGGCCTACGCCCGGTGCGCCTCGACGTGGCACAACCTGGCCGGTTTTTACGGCGCGGTGGCACACAACATCGAAGTGGGCAATGCCGAACTCGATCGCAGCTGGCAAGGCAATGCGGCAGATGCTTGCTACGACTACTTCTCGAAGCTCGCCGCCAAACTGCGCACGATCGAGAGCAAGCTCGAGAACCTCGGCCACCGTTACACGGCCGTCGCCATCGGGGTCTGGAAGCTGGCAAATTCATTGGCGGGGCTCATCACCGGCATCCAGGACGATGCGGTATGGATCGCCCTGGAGATCGCCGCCGGCGACGCCACCTTCGAAACGGGTGTCGGGCCGGCTGCGCTGTGGTCCCTCGCTGGCGTGCAGTGTGCCCGATTGATCGAAAAGTACAACAAAACCGTCGAAGGCTTCACCGGGCTGGCCAACCTCGTCGAGGATGCCGTCGCGTGGTTCGCCGCCGCGGCGAACCAGGTCGATCCCCTCGCCGGAGAGCGACTCCCCGGACATTACGACCATCCCGAGGTCTGAACGGAGGATCCGTCATGGACGAGCCATCGGTCGATTTCGGCACCGACGACCCGAAACTGGCTCGCGCGCGGCGTGCGACTCTCACCAAGCTGTCCGGAGGCGTCGCCGGCTCGGAACTCGCCGAACTGGCACGGGAAATCCTCGCGGGCCGGTTCAGCGCATCCGAACTGGTCACCACTAGCACCTACAGCGAGGCCTTTGCCGGCCGCACGGAGCGGTTCGCCGAGTACTACCGGTCGCTGTCCGAGGACGAACGCGAACAGCTGGCGGAACAGGGCCAAGCGTTACTCGAACAACCGCCCGCCGCGCCGGCTGCCGCACCCCGGAGCCCCCGCGCCGACGAGCCGGACGATGACCCGATGCCGGAGACGTTCAGGGTAAAAGGGTGGGACTGACCCCGCATGCGGCGCACAGCCAACGACCGGCCAGCTGAGAGCCAGAGTGATCTTGAGCTTGTGCGTGACCGCTTTCGTCGGGTTCGCGGTCGAGGCTGGGGCCAGCTGGTTTCGGTGATCGAGAAGCTGAATTCGATCGTGCTTTCCTTGGAAATAAAGGATTTTCCCGCCAGCTCGCCTGGTCGACGGCCGCACAGCGTTCGCCGCGGCGATGCACGGGGCCTCGCTGCACACCGAGCGCGCGACACGTTGGCGCCGGTGCACAATCGTTGGTCGGCGGCGGTGCGGTATCACGCGGACACGTCGGGGCGGCGGGTGTCGATCGAGTACGTGTCGATGCGGGCGTTGTCCGATGCTGATCTGGAGAAGCTGCTCGCTGACCCCGTCCGGGCTACCCGGCGCTAGTGGTTTCGCGAGACGAGGTCCGGTTCGTGCGGCCGATCGCGCGGCCCACCGTATTGCGGACCGCGAGACCTGATCGGGTGCTGGGTACCAAAAGCCTGGACAGCAGGCCGACACGTCGCTGTCGCGGTTGCACTTCGCGCCGGAGCCTTGACTCGTAGGCGGCGAAAGCGCGGGCGTGATCGCCGTGGTGGGCGGCGAGTTCTTCCGCGAGGGCATGCGCTCCCGCCATCGCCATGCTTGACCCGTCGCCGAGCAGTGCGGTGGCCGCCGCCGCGTCTCCGAGCAGGACGACCCTTCCGTGGGACCACGAGGACATCCGGACGGTCGTCAGGGGGTCGAAGTACGGGGCTGGGTGGTCGAGGTACGCGGCCACGAGTTCTGGTGCTCGCCACCGCACGTCGGCGTACGCGTCGGCCACGGTTTGCTTGTGGAGAGCGATGTTTTTGCGGTCGTGGGGTGCCGTCCGTGTGGCTCGGAAGGTGAAGATCGCGAGCGGCGTGGTGCGCGAGGGGTGGACGACCAGCATCCGGTTCGGTGCGGTGAGCATCGTCAGCTCGGTTGGGTCGTCGACGGCGTCGGGTTCCAGTGGGACGGTCGCGCCGTAGAGGCCCAGGTCGCGGACGAACTGCTGCTCAGGCCCGAACACCAGACGTCGTACGGTGGAGTGCATCCCGTCGGCACCGATCACCAAGTCGAATCGCCGTGGCGCGGACCGTCGGAAGGTGACGTTGACCCCGCCGTTGTCCTGATTCAGTGCGGTGACCGTGTCGTCGAACACGAACTCGGCGTCGTTCCGCGCCGATCGGTGGAGCACTTCGGACAGGTCGGCTCGGGTCACCTCGACCCCTTCTGAAGAAGAAGGAAGCCGCAGGACTCGTTTGCCTGCCGGGTCGAGCAGGGTCAGCGATCGGTTGCGGGTGGCGAGTTCGCGCAGCTGTGGAAGGACGCCCATCCGCTCGGCGACCGGTATCGCGGGTCCCTTTACGACGATCGCGCTGCCGCCGGAGCGCAGCTGCCGGGCATGCTCGACGACGGTCGGCCGGTATCCGTTCCGGGCGAGCCAGTACGCGAGCGTGGGCCCGGCGATTCCGGCGCCGACGATCAGCGCCTCGGGCTTCTTCATGGCGGGACCTCTCGGAGCAGGTACGATCTATTTCGTACCTTAGTAGATCACGCCTTCAGGTATGATGCAATACGTACCTGAAGGAGGTGTCCGTGGCCGGAACGAACCTGGCCGGTCCCGAGGCCGATGCGCTCGAGCTGGGCGTGGTGCTGCGCGCGCTCGCTGACGAGCACCGTCGTGCGGTGATGACGGAGCTGGCCGCCGACCGCACCGACAGCGAGCGGGGCTGCAGCTCGTTCGATCTTCCGATCTCTAAGCAGACCCAGACCCATCACTTCCGGGTCCTGCGCGAAGCGGGCCTCATCGACGAGATCGATTACGGCAACCGCAAGGGTGTTCGCTTGCGACGCAAGGATGTGGAGGGTCGGTTTCCTGGTCTGCTTGCGCTTCTGGAAGCCGAACACCGGGATGTTGGCTGAGCGAACAGACGCGCTAGAGGAGTTTGCGTGCCCCTGGCTCACCGTTCGCTGAACCGCCCGGGGTCCCGCCCCATCAGGTGCAGCAATCGGTCCTGCCGCGACGCCGATTCGCTCAGCAACCCCGGCACAGCGAAGAACCGGTGCGTCGTATCGGCGGCGATCGGCGACTCCGCCAGTCCAAAGTAGATCGTCTCCAGCTCGTCGCTGATCCACGCGACCAGGCCGGGGTCGAGACAGTCGTCGACACCAAGAGCTTGCGCCAGGTCCCAGGCGTGAATGGCGGAATCCGTCGCCCGCACGGCCAGGGCTTGGCGGCCGGTCACCTGGCCCAGCGGGTAGTCGAGCAGTTGATCCAGCGCGCCGGGACGGCTGAAGGCGTCGAGGACTAGCTGCACCGACGCGGCGTAGGCGGCGAGCGGGTCATCGCCCAGGGCGTCGGCGTCTCGCAGGCGTAGGAAGTCCTCGCGGGTGCCGCCAGCGAGGAGGTCGGCGTAGTTGAGGTTTCCTCGGACCATGTGGTTGACGAGCTGGCGCACGTTCCATTCCGCGCAGGGCGTCGGGGCGGTCCAGTCCCGGACGAACGGCAGGCGCTGGGCGAATTCGGTGCTGGCGGCACGGAATCGGGCGAGGACATTGATCATGTCGACCAGTCTTTCGCGGCAGGGGCACCGACCGCTGGCGCGAATCCGACGTGGCGCTAGCTGTCTTTGGTGATTTCGCACAGGGAGGCGCGCAAGGGCGAGCTGCCGCTGATCGGGTCGCTCGGGCCTTGGCTCAGCACGAGGTTGAGGTTCGCGCTGCCGTCGCCGAAAGGCGGGTAGCCGGGCTGGCCTAGGTCGTCGGCTGGCTGCCACCAGCCGTGCTGGCCGCAGACGACGTCTGGGTGCAGGTTGACGTTGAATGTGGCTTTCGTGCGGATACTCCCTAACGGTGTCTCTAATCGTACCCAATCACCGGCGTTGATGCCGCGGGCGGCGGCGGTTTCGGGGTGCATCTCAACAGTGGGTTCGGGGGCGGATTTGCGCAGGCTCGTGATTTCGCGATGCTGGGTTTCGCAGAAGAACAGCGACTTCGCGCAGGTGAGAATCAGCGGGTAACGCGTCGCCAGGTCTGGCCGGGATCGTGGGCTGATCGACGGTTCGGCGAAGGTCGGCAGTGGCGGATATCCGTTTTCCAGCAAGGCTTCGGAGTACAACTCGACCAGGCCGGACGGGGTGCGGAAGCCGCGTTGTTCGTACTTGCGGTGGACCGTTTCCAGCGGCAGCCGGATCCCTTCCGGGGCGGCGCGCAGTTGATCGAGGGTGATCCCGCTGGGCTCCAGTTGGTAATGCCAGGCTGCTTCGATGTCTCCGTTGAAGAACTGCGGGCCCAGTCCGAGGGCGACGGCCAGGTCGAAGATGATCCGCAGATCCGACCGGGCCTCGCCGCGGGCGGTGACCAGTGGCTGTCGCAATTGGACAGTCGACTGCGCGGCTTGGCTTGTCTCGAAACCGATCCGCAGCGCTTCGGCTTCCCAGGCGCTGGTTGCGGGCAGTACGAGGTCCGCCTGCTCGGCGGTCGGGTTCAGGAACAAGTCCGTGTGGACGAAGAAGTCCAGCGCGCGGAGAGCATCCCGGCCCCGTGCGCTGTCGCCGTGGGCCAAGGCCAAGTTGCCGCCGAAGTTGACCAAGGCCCGGGCTCGGTAGGGCACGCCGGTCAGGGCCGCGCGGTAGAAGTCCTCGCCGGTGATGAACTCGAACTTCGCCGGGCCGAGCGGGCGCGGCTGTATTCCGATGGCCTTGCGCCGCTGTTCCGGCGGCAGCAGCTCCCGGCCGTCGACGGGGTTGGTCGACACGGGCGTGAACAGCACGTTTCCGCCGGGTGCGTCGATACATCCGGTGAGTGCGTAGAGCTGGCCGATGGCTCGTACGGTCTGGGTCGCGTTGCTCTGCTGTTCCAGCCCGCTCCAGGTGTAGAACGCGACCGGACGGTGCTCCCAGAGCAGCCTGGCCGTCGCGGCGATCTGGTCGGCGGGCACGCCGGTGATCTCCTCGGCGGCCTCCGGAGTGAACCGCGCGCATTCTTCGACGATCAGGTCCCACACCCGGCGCGACGCACCGACTGGTTTCGCTGCGTTGGTCCACCGCTCGACGAATTCCTTGTCGTACCAACCGTTGTCGATCATCACGTGCGTGATCGACAACGCCAGCGCCGCGTCCGTGCCGGGGCGCACGCGCAGCCACTGGCTGGCCTTGCTGGCCAGCCCGGCGCGCCGGGGATCGACCACGACGAGCTTGGCCCCGCGACGCAGTGCGGCGGTGGTCGCGGTGGCGTGCGCGAGCCGCGAGACCGACGGGTTGTAGCCCCAGTAGAGGATGCATTGCGCGTTCTCGAGGTCGGGCAGATAGCCGCCGGGGACCGGTTCGCCCCAGGTGTAGAGGGTGGCGAGGTGGCGGCCCCAGCCGCAGAGTTCCATGTAGCTGACGAGGTTGGGGCTGCCGAAGGCGCGCCGCAGCCGGGTCAGCCATTCGATGGTGTCCGACATGGCTGACGTCGACGGCGACGCACTGCCGAACACCACCGCTTCCGGTCCGGATTCCTCCGCGATCGCCGTCAGCCGGGACGCGATCGTCGCCAACGCCTCGTCCCAGCCGACGCGCTCCCAGCCCGGGTCGGCCGCGCCTTTCGGGGCGGTCCGGCGGAGGGGATGCAGCAGCCGGTCCGGATGCGCGACGATCTCCGGCGCGGCCTTGCCTTTGACGCAGATCGCGCCGCCGGTCGGATGGCCGGGCAGCGGGCGGAGCGCGAGCAGTCGCCCGTCCTCGACTGTCGCGGTGGCTCCGCACCTGGACACGCACAGCGGGCAGAACGTCGGTACTTCGGTCGCCATGGGGCACCTCCGGACTCTGTTGGTGAGTCGGAGATGCCCGCTCGGGTGTAACAGCTCGTGAGTGTTTGTGCCGGTTCTAACCGGCTTCGCCAGTCATGAGGCCAGAACCGAAGTCTCCCAAGCGAATCCGTCCGGATCCGTGAACTGCCCGGCATTCCCGCCGATGGTCAGCAGATGCGAACCCGATCCCTCCTCCGGCACCCCGGCGTCCTTGGCCAGCGCCTTCCGGCCGTAGAGCGCCAGCTTGACCGGGCTGGTCTCGAATTCCACGTACTTCCGCCCGTAGCTCTTGCCGACGGAAAGCCCGTGCGACACGTAAAACTGCTTGGTCGCCGCCACATCCGACGCGCCGAGCAGCAGCACCATCTGGTCGTACTCCCGGACCCCGGGGCCGGAATCCTTCTTCGTGGAGGTCGCGACCTTCCAGATCGCGCCGTCGGGAGCCTGCACCACGCCGCCGAAACCCCACAGCGACTTGGCTGCCGGTTTCAGCGAAGTGGCGCCCGCGGCGAGCGCGGCGTCCAGGTAGGCGACCGCGTTCGCGGGCTGGGAAACGGTGAGCGACAAGGTGAATCCGCGGAAACCGGTGCTCGGCGCGGTGGCCTGCCGGAAGCGGAGGCGGTCGCCCAGATCGAACGCGGCGGTGTAGAAGCGTTCGGCGGCGGCGACATCGGGAACGTCCAGGGTGACGAAGTCGAAGGAAGTCATGCCGTAAACGCTAAATCCGGCACCAGTCCCGACGCTTCTTGATTCCTGATCGCTTACCGGGAGAGCCACGCCTCGCGCCGACGCGGTGACGCCCGGGACAGCCAGGCGTCCTCGACGACCTCGCGCAGCCCCTGCACGGTCAGCGAACCGAGATGGGCGGCGCGGATCAGCACCGACAGGTGGCCGTCGAAGTGCGGAGTGGTGAAAAACGGGCTGTCCGGGTCCTGGACCAGCGCCTGCTTGTCCGATTCGGACGGTACCCAGAACACGATCACGTCCGGATAGCGTTCCCCGGTCTCCGGGTCGAAGGCGTCCGGCCGCGGCGTCCGGAAGAACACGAACGACTTGCCGCCGACCTGGTAGACGGGGTTTTCTTGCGAGCCGCGCACCACCGTGACGTGGGGCATCCCCAGCGCCAGCTCGTGCACGTCCTCGACCCGCGCCCGCATGACCCGCACGATACGACTCCCCGCAGACGGTGTCAGGTATGAACAGGGGCATGGTCACGCTGGATCGGCTCGTCAACGTCCTCGGTGGGTACGGCGCGCGGTTGTGCTGTTGTCCCGTCGCGCGCGAAGCGGCGTTGCGGGACGTGGTGATGGACGACCCGGCTGACCCGCGCGGGTTGCGCGGCGACGTTTACCTCGCGGTGGGCGTCGATTCGGTGCTGGAAGCCGTCGAGCGCGCGGCCGCGGCGAGGGCGTCTGTCGTGTTGGTGCGGGGATCTGTGCTGCCGGGGCCAGCGGAAGTGACCCGAGCAGAAGAAGGACAGGTCGCGGTGCTGCTCGTGGACCCGGAAGTGTCGTGGGGCCAGCTCGCGGGCGTGGTCTACGGCCTGGTCCTTGAGGGGCGCGAAACGGAATCCGGACGCGGGCCGACCGATTTGTTCGCGCTCGCCGACAGCCTCGCCGACGCGCTCGGCAGCGCGGTCACCATCGAGGACCAGCTGTCCCGCGTGCTCGCGTACTCCAGCCGTCAGCAGGGCGCGGACCGGGTGCGGCTGGAGACGATCCTCGGCAGGCGCGTGCCGGATCCGGTGCGCGAGCTGTTCGAGCGCCGTGGCGTGTTCGCGCATCTCGCCGAGTCCGACGAGCCGTTGTTCGTCGAAGCCGATCCCGAGCACGGGCTGACCGGGCGCATGGTGGTGGCGGTCCGCGCGGGACGCGAGACGCTCGGGTCGATCTGGGTGGAGTGCGAGGAGCCGCTGTCGGACGTCCGGCGCACTGTCCTGCACGACAGTTCCCGCACGGTCGGGCTGCATTTGCTGCGGTCGCGGGCGAGCGCGGACCTCGAACGGCAGGTCGAATCGGACCTGGTCATCCGCCTGCTGGAGGGCACCCCGGACGCGGCGGCCGTGCTGAGCAGGCTCGGGTTGCCGCCCGGCCGGTTCCGCGTGGTGGCGCTCCAAGCGCACATCGCCGACGAACGGCACGCCGCGCTGCTGCTCGCGTTCGAGCGCGCGACCACCGGGTTCGGCTGGTCGCGGCCGGGCCGGAGCACGCTGTTCAGCAACACCGTCTACACCGTCCTGCCCGGCGAGGACGTCGCGGCCGCTCGCGCGTGGATCGACGGGATCCGCGACGCCTTGCCCGCCCAGGTCACGGTCGCGGCGGGGATCGGCGCGCCCGCGTCCACCGCGGAACTACCGGCCAGCAGGCGGGAATCCGACGAATGCCTCGCCCTGCACGACGTCCGCCCGAACCCGGGCGCGACCGTCGCGTACGACGAGTCCTGGGACGACATCCTGATCCTCCGCCTGCGCGCCGCCGCGGCTGCGGGACGGGCTCCGGCGCGCGGTCCGATCGCGGACCTGGCCAGGCACGACGCGGCCCACTCGACCAGCTACGTCGCGACCCTGCGCGCGTGGCTCGAAACCCAGGGCGACCTCACCGAGGCCGCCGAACGGCTCGGCGTGCACCCCAACACCATCCGCTACCGGCTGCGGAAGATGGCCGACGTCACGCCGCTGCGGCTCGACCTGCCCGCGAAACGGCTGGCGATGATCATCGAGCTGGCCGTCGCCGATCCGCAGGATTGACCGATCCGGACAAACCGGCCCGCTCCGTTTGGCCGAACTCGACAACGCCCGTCCGCCCGATCCGGGTCATCCTGGCCGCATCAGCACAACCAGCGCGGCGGAGGAACACATGGGCGATCTCGACCGGAAGAGCGGCGGACCGCGTTCGGCGATCGTGGCCGGCGCGGGCATCGTCGGACTGTCGACCGCCTGGTTCCTGCAGGAACGCGGCGTGCGGGTGACCGTGGTCGACCGCGAGGGCATCGCGGCGGGCTCGTCGTGGGGCAACGCGGGCTGGCTTTCGCCCGGGTTGTCGATCCCGCTCAACGAACCCGCCGTCCTGCGCTACGGCCTGCGCACCCTGCTCGACCGGCAGGCTCCGCTGCACGTCCCGGCCAGTCCCGACCCCCGGCTGTGGCAGTTCCTCGCTCGATTCGCGGCGAACTGCACCCACCGGTCCTGGACCAGGGCGGTGCGCGCGAACCTCCCGTTCAACGACGAATGCCTTGAGGCGTTTGACATCCTGACCGCGAACGGCGTGGACGCGCCGACGATCGACGCGCCCATCACCGCGCTGTTCGAGACCTCCGCGCAAGCCCAGACGCTGGTCAAGGAACTGGACCGGCTCGGCGACGCCGGGCAGAAGGTGTCCTGGGCCCAGCTCGCCGGACCGGAGCTGCGCGAGCACTTCCCGCAGGTCACCGACCGGATCGGGGCGGGCATCCGGATCGACGGGCAGCGGTACGTCGACCCCGGCCGGTTCGTCGAATCGCTCGCCCGCGCGGTGGTCAGCCGCGGCGGCACGATCCGGCACCGGTTCGAGGTCGCCGCGATCCGCCGGCACGAGTACGCCTACACCGTGCTGTCGGCGAACGGGCAGACGGTCAACGCCAACGCCGTCGTGCTCGCCACCGGCGCGTGGCTGGGCGAACTGGCGCGCAAGTGGGGCGTGCGCGTCCCGGTGCGCGCGGGACGCGGGTACTCCTTCACGGTGCCGACCGACGAGCCGGTGCCGAGCCCGATGTACCTGCCGGACATCCGGGTCGCATGCACCCCGTACCAGGGCGGGCTGCGAGTGGCCGGGACCATGGAATTCCGCAAGCCGGACGACCCGCTGTACCCGGCGCGCGTCGACGCGATCATCGCCTCGGCCCGGCCGCTGCTCAAGGGCCTGCGGTGGGACGAGCGCACCGACACCTGGGTCGGCTCGCGCCCGGTCAGCGGCGACGGGCGGCCGGTGATCGGCCAGACCGGCGCGCCGGGCATGTACGTCGCGGGCGGGCACGGCATGTGGGGCCTGTCCCACGGCGCGATCACCGGGAAGCTGCTCGCCGAGCAGATCGTCACCGGCAGGCGGCCGGCGGCGCTGGCGCCGTTCGACCCGCTGCGGTGACGCCCGCGTGTCCGCCGAACCCGCCGGTCCGCCGCCGCTGACCGGGGACGAGCACGCCGAACTGCTCTTCCTCCGTGCGGAGAACGCCTTGCTGCGCACCGAAAGAGACATCCTGGTGAAAGCCGCGGGCTGGTTCGCCGCCGACGCCGGCGTGCTCGACCGCCGCACCGAGCCCGAGCCCCGCTGACCGCCGCGGGACTCCTCGAAAGTCCGTGGGGGCTGGAGGCCTCCTGCTCGCCCGGCCCCCACGGACGCCCATCCGAAAGGCGCATTTCCCATGTCGACCACCTCCTCGCGCCCCTGGCTGACCGCCGAGGCGCACGCCCGCCTCGCCGCGGAACTCGCCGCCCTGCAGCGCGAACCCGACCTCGACGGGGACGACCTGCTCGACCGCAGGCAGCACCGGCTGGCCCGGATCCGGCGGCTCCAGGACCTGCTGCGCGACGCCGTCGTCGGCGAGGACCCGCCGGACGACGGGATCGCCGAACCCGGCATGGTCCTGACCGTCCGCTACGACGACGGCGGGGTCGAGACGTTCCTGCTGGCGGTCCGCGACGAGGCGGGCTCCGACCTCGAGGTCTGCTCGCCGGACTCGCCGCTCGGGCGCGCGCTGGACGGCGCCAAGCCGGGGGAGCGGCGGGAGTACGAGGTGCCCAGCGGCTCGGTCGTGCGCGTCACGCTGGTCGAGGCTTATCCGTACGGGCGTTATCAAGACCACATCTGACCCGGTTTCGCGGCTACGCTGAAGGAGTGACCGATGAAGAACTCATCATCGAGTTCGCTCTGGCCCGGCTCGACAACCCGAGCCTCGACCTCGAAGAGGTCGCCGAGCTTCTCGTCCGCCGCGTCGGACCGGACCACATGCTCGACTTCGCCGCGCGCAACCTCGAGACGCGCGGAGAACTGCGCGGCGCGATGTTCGAATCGGCCGTCGAACACGTCTTACGCGTTGTCCTGACGCTGCGCGGCCCGGCCGACTGAGCCGTGGACAATTCGCTGACCTGCGCGGACAACCGCGCACATTGACCGTGGACGGCCAGCGGTTGAGCACAAACCGGACGGCGCGCTGGGATGAGTGCACCGGGATTTCCCGGCTGTCACTCCATTCCATTTTCGTCCGAGGGGACACCCATGAAGATCGGCAAGACGCTGATGGCCGCCTCCGCGCTGGGGATCGCACTCGCCGGCATCGCCGCGCCCGCCGCGTCGGCGGACACGGTGAGCGCGCAGGGCAAGCACACCGCGAGCATCGCGTGCTCGAAGCCGTCCGGAAAGAAGTCCAACTACTCCTGGGGCGACGGCTTCACGAACGTGACCGTGTACTTCAACAACCACTGTTCGCACAAGGTTTCCGCGGGCATCGTGGTGAAGGACATGGACGGTGCGCTGAGCGTCCAGTGCATGACCACCAACGGCGGCACGAGCGGCAAGAAGAAGTTCCACATCGGCGCTGATCACACGGTCGCGCGCATCCAGAAGGGCTGCAAGCTCTGAGCCGCTGACGAGCCGGGGCCCGGGGCTGCGCCGCCCCGGGCCGCCTGGCAACCTCCAAGGGTCGCAATCGATCTTTGGAGGTGTCATGAGCGAGCCCGCGGCCGGGCAGCCCCGGGCCCGCCGAGGTCGCAGGCACATCGTGCCCGACGCCGGCGCGGGACCCGTCGCCCGTTTCGCCCGCGCGCTGCTGGACTTGAAGCGGGAAGCGGGTGACCCGTCCTACGACCGGATGCGCACGGAACTCGGCGCGGCGGCGTCGAAGTCGGCGCTGTCGGCCGCCACCCGCGGCCGCAGCGCCCCGTCGTGGCCGACGACGTGGGAGTTCGTCCGGAGCCTGGCGGTGACGAGCCTCGGCCGCGACGAGGAGAGCGTCCGGCGGGAATGGCGGGAACGCTGGGAAGAGGCGGTCGAGGGGACGGCGGATCCGGAAACCTCGTCGAGCCCGGTCGGTGCTGCGCGGGGCTCGGAGTCTTTGCCGGAGGAGCGGCGGTCCTCGGCGAGTCCGGTCGGTGACGTGGCGGGCTCGGAGTCTTTGCCGGAGGAGCGGCAATCCTCGCCGGGCCCGGTCGGTGCTGCGCGGGGCTCGGAGTCTTTGCCGGAGGAGCGGCGATCCTCGGCGAGTCCGGTCGGTGACGCGCCAGGCCCGGAGCCCCTGCCGAAGGACCAGCCGTCCCCGTCCGAACCGCTCGGCTCGGCAGCCGGGCCGACCGGCGAACCTGCGCCATCCAGCCGCGAAACCCCCGCCGACAGTCCGGCTCAGCCGATGTCCGCCGAGGCCTTCCGCCCGGCCTCCGGTGAACCGGTCAAGACCCGCCGCTGGGGTTCGATCGCCGTCGCGGCGACCGTGCTGGTCGTCCTCGGGCTCGTGGCCGCCGTCGTGGTGCTGGCCACCCCGTCCTCCCGCGAGAAGGACGCGGCCGCCCCGCACTACCCGCTTCCCGGCGACTCGTCCGGCTTCGGCGGCGACGGCCTGTCCGGCGACGTCACCTTCCCGGACGGCGCGAAAGCCCGCTACGGCCAGACATTCACCAAGATCTGGCGGCTCAAGAACACCGGCTCGGTGCCGTGGCGCAGCCGCTATCTCCAGGTCGCCGGCGGCACCACCGTCCTGTGCCCCTCGCCGCCGCGCGTGCCGGTCCCGGACGCCGAACCGGGCCAGCTGGTGGAGGTGAGCGTCCCGGTGACGCCGACCGGCACCGGGGTCTGCCACGTCCTGTGGAAAATGGTCGACGAACGGGGTGCGCTGGTGTTTCCGGACCGGACCGGGATTTTCTACCAGGTCGTCGTCACCGTCGAGTAAGCGCGCGAGTCCTTTGCGGACTGTCCGCATTCGCGCATCGCCGCTGGTCACCGCCCTGGCAAGGAAAATCGTACCCTTTTTCCCGTTCGCTCGTTCCGCTCCGGCTGATTCCATTGTGGACAATTTCCGCCCGGCCCGCCCCCGGTTCCGGGGCGAATTGGCGGGGCGGGAATGGGCGGTAGCGGTCACATTACGGCGGGTGCCCGCCGCGAACCCTTCGCAGGATCACCCCTCCGGGTGGGGCGCGGGGCAATCCGCCATCGGGGCCTCGGTTCCGGTAGCTCAGCGTGAGAAAACGGCGTCGGCGAGGCCGCGTTACATCACTCTTTAGTGGTGAAATTGCGATAATTGCGGTCACGGGAACCGTTCGGCGGGCGCGCTGCGCGACGGATCTTGCTTTGCGTTTACCAGTGGTCTTGATAATGTCGCGGCCTGCCGACGGCCGACAGTTGTGCTCGGTCACGCGTGGATTCGGGGATCCGTGCGCCGGCTCCATTTCTTGATGTTCGGAAGGACAATTCATGCGTTCTGCCCTGCTGCGCGGACGAACCGTCGCGGTCGCCGTTCCCGCGCTGGCTCTGCTCGCCGCCGCCGTCGCCCCGCCGGCGTTCGCCGACGCTCCCGCCGGGTCGGCCTACGGTGCGTCCGCCTCGGTTTCGCTGCTGCCCGGCGTGCTGGGCGACAAGGGAATCACCGTCGACACCGGCAAGATCGCCCCGTCCTCGACCGCGGGCCCGGAGTCGGCGGAGGTGGTGAACGTGCCGCTGAAGGGCCTGGTCACGGCCAAGGCGATCAGCAGCTCGGCGAAGCAGGACGGCAGCAACGGCCCGGTCGACGCGAAGGCCTCCATCGTCGACGCCGCGCTGCCGGTGCTCGCCCCGCTCGCCGGTTCCACCCCGAAGGCGCGCGTGATCAGCTCCGAGTGCAAGTCCACTCCGGACGGCATCACCGCCTCGTCCGAGCTGGCCGGCCTCGACCTCGGCAAGATCGGCAAGATCCCGGTGTCGACCAAGCCGAACCAGAAGCTCGGCATCGACGGCGTGGTGCAGGTGATCGTCAACGAGCAGGTCAAGCACTCCGACGGCAGCCTCACCGTCAACGCGCTGCACATCAAGCTCCTCGGCGGCGACGTCACCGGCGCGCTCGGCAAGGGCGACATCGTCCTCGCCTCGGCCACCTGCGCCAAGGTTGCGGGCAACCCGACCACTCCGCCCACCACCAAGCCGAGCGAGCCGGGCAAGCCGACCGCTCCGCCCGCCGAGGGCCCCGGCCAGGTGACCGTCGTGCCGGTCGGCGCGCCGGAGACCGGCGACGGCTCGCTGGCTTCGGTGACCGCCCGGTGACCCGTTCCCGGTTCGGGCTTTTCGCGCTCTTGCTGGCTTTCGTCGCGAACTTCGCCCTGCTGGGCTGCGGTTCGGCGGATACCCCGCCCGCCGCCGCCCCGGCGAGTTCCGCGGCGGCCGCGCAGCAGGTCGCGGACCCGGTCTCGCTCGACGTTCCCAGCATCGACGCGCATTCGTCATTGGTGCCGCTCGGCCTCAACGACGACAAGACCGTCCAGGTCCCGCCGGTCGACCAGCCGCTGCAGGCGGGCTGGTACCACTTCGGCCCCAAACCGGGCCAGGTCGGGCCGGCGGTCGTCCTCGGCCACATCGACGGCAACCACCAGAAGGGCATTTTCTGGCGGCTGCACGAGATGAAGAAGGGCGACAAGGTCGTGGTCGGCCGCAAGGACGGGTCGAAGGCCTCGTTCACGGTGACCAAGGTGGACCAGATCGCGAAGAAGACGTTCCCCACCGAAGCCGTGTACGGGAACACCTCCGACGCGCAGATCCGGCTGATCACCTGCGGCGGCGCGTTCGACGCCGAAAAGAAGAGCTATCTCGACAACATCATCGTGTACGGCACGCTCGACAGCTGAGCTGCCGATCCCGGTACTGGGCCTCGTCGTTTCGCGCTCGGGCGAAGCGGCGAGGCCCTTCCGTCATTCCCCGGAAAGCTCGTCGGTCGCGGCCCGGCCCGCCTCGGCGGTGCGGCGCAGGAAGCCGGCGATCAGCATCAGCTCGTCCTCGGTGTACCCGGCGCACAGTTCGTCCATCGCCGAATTCATCCCGCCGTACACACGAAACAGCTCCTGTGTGCGTCCCGGCACCGCGCGCACGGTGACCGCCCGCCGGTCCGCCGCGTCGGGATCCCGTTCGCGCACCACCCATCCGCCGCGCTGCAGCCGGTCGAGGATGCCGGTGACGGTCGCCGGGTGCAGTCCCGCGCGGCGGGCGAGCGCGCTCGGGCTCAGCGGTCCGCCGGACGAGATCAGTTCGAGGCAGTCGAGGTCGACGTCCTTGAGCTTCAGCCGTCCGCCGACCTGGTGGTTCAGCAACGACAGCTGATTGCGCAGTTCCCGCAGCGACTCCTTGAGCGCCACCGTGGTGCGCCGCCTGCGCCGCGCCTGCTCCGTTCCGGATGCTCCGGACGCCATCTGCCCCGCCTCCCGTTTCTCGCTGGTCAGCGTAGCCGGGTCAGGCGGCGGCGAGCAGCGCTTCCCCGGCCGGGGTCAGCACGGCGGGCACCGGCTGTCCGAGCGGCCCCGGTTCGCTCGCGCGCACCAGGCCGGCGTGCGCCAGCGCGTGCGCGGTGAACTGGTCGCTGCAAGGCAGGCCGTCCACGAACAAATCCGGCTCGCTGCTGCAGGTCAGCCGTCCGCGCCCGGCGGCGACGGCACGCAGCATCGAGATCCCGCGGCGGGTGACGGTGGTGGTCATGGCTGCCTCCTCGAAGCTCGCTCTCACTGGTACGTCGAACGAGCGGCCCGGATTTCGACCTAACCTGACGGGGAAAGCAGACCAGAAGAAGGCGGGAGCCCTCCCATGCTGATCGACGACCTGCACGCCGTCGTGGCGGACGACCGGATCGTGCGGGACCCCGACGTGCTGCGCGGCTATGCGCACGACGAGGCGGAATGGGCCCCGTACGGCGAACCGGCGGTCTTGGTCCGGCCGCGCACCGCGGACGAGGTCCAGGCGGTCGTGCGGCAATGCATCAAGCACGGCACGCCGGTGGTGCCGCGCGGCGCCGGGACCGGGCTGTCCGGCGGGGCCAACGCGCTGGCCGGCTGCGTCGTGCTGGCGACCGACCGGATGACCGCGATCAAGGAAATCGACCCGGTGGAACGGCTCGCGGTGGTCGAACCGGGCGTGGTCAACGACGATCTGCGCGCGGCCTGCGCGGAACGCGGGCTGTGGTATCCGCCGGACCCGGCCAGTTCGCCGTGGTCGACCATCGGCGGCAACGTCGCGACCAACGCGGGCGGCGTCTGCTGCGTGAAGTACGGCGTGACCCGCGACTACGTGCTCGGGATGCAGGTCGTCACCGGCACCGGCGAACTCGTCCGGCTCGGCCGCCGCACCGCGAAGGGCGTCGCCGGCTACGACCTCGCCGGGCTGATGGTCGGGTCGGAAGGAACGCTCGGCGTCATCACCGAAATCACCGTGCGGCTGCGGGCGAAGCGCGCCCCGGAGGCGACCGTCGCCGGGTATTTCGACTCGACGGTCGCGGCGGGGGAGGCCGCCGCGGCGATCCGGGCGGCCGGGATCGTGCCGTCGGCGCTGGAGCTGGTGGACCGGCATTGCCTGGCCGCGGTCGACGCGTGGAAGAACATGGGCCTGTCCGCGGACGCGAACGTGGTGCTGCTCGGCCGCAGCGACGTGCCGGGCGGGCACGAGGCGGCGGCGATGGTGGAGTGCTTCGAAAAGGCGGGCGCGACCTGGGCCGCGCAGTCGACCGACGAGGCCGAGGCGGACGCGCTGTTCGCCGCCCGGCGGCTGGCGTACCCGGCGCTCGAACGGCTCGGCCCGGTGCTCACCGAAGACGTCTGCGTGCCGACGCATTTAGTGCCGGAAATGCTCGCCAGGATTGATCTGGCCGCAGAGCGGCATGACACGCAAATCGCCAATATCGCGCATATCGGCGACGGAAATCTGCATCCGCTGCTGATTACGCCGAACGGGGACGACGACGCGCAGCGCCGCGCGCAGGCCGCGTTCGACGACATCGTCGCCGACGCGCTCGAACTCGGCGGCACGGTGACCGGCGAGCACGGCGTCGGCCTGCTGAAGCGGCCTGGCCTGGAAAAAGAGCTGGGACCGGCGGTGCTCGGCCTGCACCGCGCGGTCAAGGACGCACTCGACCCGCACGGGATCCTCAATCCGGGAAAGGTCGTCGGCGGTTAACTCGGCCGGGTGAAAGTAAATAGTCCACAAAGGATAGTCACGCATTTGTGACCCTTGTCTCCCAGTCGTTTTCGATTGTTGGTTGCCTACCGCAAGCAACTTGCTTAGCCTAGCTAAGGGAACGGCTGGGAGAGAGGTTTTCGACTGTGGCGGAGCGCAGGACGTATTCGATCGCGGAACTCGGTCCGCGGTACAAGTGGATCGCGCTGTCCAACACGACGCTCGGGATGCTGATCGCGACGATCAACTCGTCGATCGTGCTGATCGCGCTGCCGGACATCTTCAAGGGCATCGGCATCAACCCGCTGGAACCGTCGAACACCAGCTACCTGCTGTGGATGATCATGGGCTTCCTCGTGGTCACCGCGGTGCTGGTGGTGGCGTTCGGCAGGCTCGGCGACATGTACGGCCGGGCCAGGATGTACAACCTCGGCTTCGCCGTGTTCACCGTTTCCTCGATCATGCTGGCGATCACCTGGTTCGACGGCGACGCGGCCGCGTTGTGGCTGATCGGCTGGCGGATCGTGCAGGGCGTCGGCGGCGCGTTCCTGATGGCGAACTCGTCGGCCATCCTCACCGACGCCTTCCCGGCCAACCAGCGCGGGCTCGCGCTCGGCATGAACGGCGTCGCGGCCATCGCGGGCTCGTTCCTCGGCCTCGTGGTCGGCGGCGTGCTCGCGCCGGTGAACTGGAACCTGATTTTCCTGGTGTCGGTGCCGTTCGGCGTCATCGGCACGGTGTGGGCGTACGTCAAACTGCACGACACCGGGGTCCGCCAGCACGCGAAAATGGACTGGTGGGGCAACATCACCTTCGCCGTCGGCCTGATCGCGGTGCTGGTGGGGATCACTTACGGAATCCAGCCGTACGGCACTTCGCAGACCGGCTGGGGCAGCCCGATGGTGCTGTCCTGCCTGATCGGCGGGGCCGCGGTGCTGATCGCGTTCGTGGTCATCGAAACGAAGGTGCCCAACCCGCTGTTCCGGCTGTCGCTGTTCCGGATCCGCTCGTTCAGCTGGGGCAACCTGGCGAACCTGACCGCGTCGCTCGGCCGCGGCGGGCTGCAGTTCGTGCTGATCATCTGGCTGCAGGGAATCTGGTTGCCGCAGCACGGTTTCACCTTCGAGCAGACACCGCTGTGGGCCGGCATCTACATGCTGCCGCTGACCATCGGCTTCCTGGTGGCCGCGCCGACGTCCGGCATCCTGTCCGACCGGATCGGCAGCCGCGCGCTCGCCGCCGGCGGCCTGGTCATCACCGCGGTCACCTTCCTGCTGCTGACGCTGCTGCCGGTGAACTTCGACTACTGGGCGTTCGCCGGGATCCTGCTGCTCAACGGCATCGGCATGGGCATGTTCTCCTCGCCCAACCGCGCCGAGGTGATGAACAGCCTCCCCGCCGACGCACGCGGTTCCGGCGCGGGCATGATGACGACCTTCCAGAACGCGGCGATGGTGCTGTCGATCGGGTTCTTCTTCAGCCTGATCATCGCCGGCCTGTCGGACCACCTGCCGGCCGCGATGTCGCAGGGCCTGACCCAGCACGGCGTGCCCGAGGCGGCCGCGCAGCAGGTCGCGCACCTGCCCGCGGTGGCGGTGCTGTTCGCGGCGTTCCTCGGATACAACCCGATCCAGCAGCTGCTGGGCGGCCAGCTGGGCAGTTTGCCCGCGGACCAGGCGAACTTCCTGACCGGACGCAGCTTCTTCCCGAACCTGATCTCGGGCCCGTTCCAGGACGGCCTCGCGGTGGCGTTCGGCTTCGCGATCGTGGTGTGCCTGATCGGCGCGGTGGCGTCGCTGCTGACGAAGGACGCGAAGAAGGCGTCGGAGTCGGTGGGGGAGGAGTTGGCCGCGGTCGCCGGGGAGTCCGGCGGCGGGCCTAGCGAGCTGGTTTCTCCGCGGAGCGATCGGTAGCCGGCCAGAGCACGGCCTGAGCGACGATCACGTTCTCGCCGTCGAAGGTCAATGCGGGGCCCTCGTGCAGGCGGTAGCCGAGCGCGACGGCCTCGCTGACCCGGCGGCAGAAGGCGGCGTCGTCGGGGCCGGTGAGGACGCGGTAGACGGGGAGACCGTCCGGGGGTTGGCTCATGCGGTCATGATGTCGTGAGTGGCGATCACGGTTCTAACCGGGATTGCCACTCACGAGGCCCTTCGCACCAGCCACGCCGTCCCCAGCGCCCCCACTGCCCCGACGCTGATCGCCGCGAACCCCAGCCGGAACGCCGCGTCGGTATCCGGCAACCGGCCGGCGATCAGTACCGCGAACACCGCGCCGCCCAGCGATCCGCCCACTCGCAGCAGGATCGTCACCTGTGCGGCCGCGTCCGGAAGGCGTGCCGGTTCAACGGTTTTGTACGCCGCGATCCCCATCGGCATGCTCACCAAAGCCACCGAAGCCCCGTACCCGGCCAGCAAAACCTGGACCACCGCACCAGGCGCGTCCACCGGCAGGAACGCGAACGGCACCGTGGTCACCACTGCCAGCACCGCGCCCGCCAGTGCGACCGGGGCGGCGCCGTACCGGTCCACCGCGCGTCCGGTCACCGGTGCGATCGCCGCCGTCGCACCGGCGAAGCCGAGCAAACTCAGGCCAGTATCAACGAAATCCAGGTGCCTGCCCAGCTGGAAATACAGCGTCACGACGATCCCGCTGCCGAAGATCAGCGCCCCGTTGAACGCGGCGGCCAGGCTCGCCGCCCGGTAAAGCCGGTTGCGGTACAAGGAAAAGTCCAGCAGCGGACGCGGATGGCGGCGGCACCGCTGCACGAACCACGCCAGCAAAGCCAAGCCGGGCACCAGGATCGGCCAGTCGAGCCGTCCGGTTTCGCCCCAGGCGGTCACGGTGTAGAGGACCAAGGGCAGCCCGGCGGCGATCAGGGCGAGGCCGGCGAGGTCGATCCCGCCGGTGGCCGTCGGCGTCCCGCGCGGCACGTACCGGAAGCCGAGAAACAGGCCGACCGCGCCGATCGGCAGGTTGATCAGGAACAGCCACGGCCACGAAAGCCCGTGCAGGATCAGGCCGCCGGCGAGCGGGCCGAGTGCGGGCGCGACGCTCACCGCGATCCCGAGCGTCGCCATGACCCGGCCCAGCCGTTCCGCGCCGACCTGCTGGCCCAGAACGGTTTGTCCGGCCGGGATCAGGATCCCGCCCGCCAATCCTTGCAGGAACCGGAAAGCGATGAGCAGCACGACATCCGGGGCGATCGCGCACAGTCCGGAGGCTACGGTGAACGCGGCCAGCGCGGCGAGCCACACCCGACCGGCGCCGAACCGCCGGGCGAGCCAGCCGGTCAGCGGCAGCGACAGGGCGAGGGCGAGCAGATAGCCGCTCGCCACCCATTGGGTCACCGAGAGATCCGCGCCGAGGTCGCTGCTGATCGAGTCGAGGCCGATCGTCACCACGGACGCGTCGAGTCCGCTCGCGAACGCGCCGAACACGATGATCCAGCAGATCCGCCAGGTCGCCCGGTCGATCGGGGCGGCGGTGGCGGTCACTGCGAGACCCGCAGGGCGCGCAAGGCGGTCGACCAGTCGACAAGTTCGCCGAGCATCCGGGTCAGGATGCCCTCGTGGTGGCCGGCGGGCGCGAACGTCCCGGGCTCGGCCATGTCCGGGATGACGAAGTCGGTGAACAGCCCCAGCGCGACCTGCGAACGCACGCAGGCGACCTTCACCTCGGCGAGCGTGAGCCGCAGGTGTTCCACCGCGCGCGTGCCGCCGTTGGTTCCGTAGCTGACGAAACCGGCGGCTTTGTCGGACCATTCGGCGAACAGGAAGTCGATGGCGTTCTTGAGCGCCGCCGGCATGGAGTGGTTGTACTCGGGGGTCACGAAAACGAAGCCGTCGTAGCTGTCGATCAGCTGCGCCCAGCGTCGCGTGTGGTCGTTGCGGTAGCCGCCGATCGCGGCGGGCATCGGCTCGTCCAGGAACGGCAGGTCGATTTCGGCGAGGTCGAGCACCTCCACCTCGGCCCGGTCGCCGAGGTGCGCGGCGGCGCGGGCGCGGGTCCATTCGGCGACCTGGGTCGCGCGGCGGCCGGGACGGGTGCTGCCGGAGATGACGGCGATGCGAAGCGAAGAAGTCATGCCGTGAAGGTACAACGACCGTTGTAGTTTTGCAACGGTCGTTGTACTTCGGCATACTGAACCGGTGCGGACGGACAAACAACGTGCTCTGCTCGACGGCGCCCTGCGGGTCTTCGCCCGGGACGGCTACTCGCGCGCCAGCATCGACGTGCTCGCGGCGGAAGCCGGGGTCTCGTCGCGGACGATCTACAACCACTACGGCGACAAGTCCGGGCTCTTCCGCGCGGTGATCCTGGACAGCTCGGACCGGGTCGCCGAGCGGCAGATCGCGGTCGCGGACAAGCTGCTCGGCCGGATCGCGCATCTGGAGGCCGACCTCGTCGAGTTCGGCCTCCAGTGGGCGAAACGGGATCCGGAAACCGAACCGCACTGGGCGCTGGTGCGCCAGATCGAGGCCGACCTCGACCACATCGACCCGGAAACGGTCGCGGCCTGGAAGGAACGCGGCCCGACGCGGGTGCGGCTGGCGCTGGCCGGGCATCTGCGCCGGCTCGCCGCGGAGGGCCACTTCGAGCTGGAAGATCCGTCGCTGGCCGCGGTGCACCTCGTGCAGCTCACCGCGGGCAGCGTCGCCGCCGCCGAACCGGGGGAGGACTGGGAAGCGGTGATCCGGTCCGGCGTCGGCGTTTTCCTGCGTGCTTACGCGCCGGGCGTCACCAGCCGAAGCTGACCGAGCGGATCTTCACCGGATGCTTGGGCGCGCCGTCGAGCGGGCCGTTCGGATCGGTCGGGATGATGCCGTCGGCGACCATCCGGTCGAGCGCCTCCATGCCGCGCACCACCTTGCCGAGCACCGAGTAGTTCGCCGGGATGTGCGCGAACGAGTGCACGATGAAGAACTCCGACCCGTTGGTGCCGGGGCCCTGGTTGCCCATCGCGACGGTGCCGCGTTCGTAGGTCTCCGCGCCGGTGACCTCGTCCGGGAATTTGTAGCCGGGGCCGCCCTTTTCGACCTCGTAGATGTCGCCGCACTGCAGGACGCCGAGGCGCGCGGAGTTCGACAGCCGCCAGCACTGCGAACGGTCGTAGAAGTGTTGCAGCACCAGGCTCGCCATGTTGGCGACCGCGCACGGGGCCGCTCCGCCGCTGTTGAGCCGGACGGTGACCGGGCCGTAGTTGTAGTGGAAGGTGACGTCGATCGTCCCGCGGGTGGGCGCGAACGGCAGCGGGCGCAGCACGGGACGCGCGGCCGGGTTCTCCGGCGTCGGCGTGAAAGTGCACTTCACCACCGGCGGCTTGGCCGGGGACGCGGCGCTGGCCGGCGCCGCGGTGCACGGGGAAAGACCGGCGATGACGGCGGCCGCGAGCGCGGCCCAGCGTGGCTTCATGGGCCCGGAAACTAGCGAAAGCGCGGTCCGGGCACCAGCCCCGCCGGCGGGCCTACTTGCGCCAGGCGGTGCGGCTCTTGCGCAGGTCGAGCAGCAGGAGCAGGACGATGAACGCGGCCAGCCCGACGAGCCACACGTTCTCCGTGTTGTTCTCGTGGTTGCCCTTGATCATCACCAGCAGGATGGCCGCGGACAGCCAGCCCGCGATCCGGGTGGCCTTCGGGAACGAGCCGTGCCAGCCCCACTCCGCCGACGGCTCGTCGCGCGGGTCGACCTCGGGGCGCTTCTCGACCGCCTTGCCTGCCACGACCACTCCTTCAAACCGCCCGATGTTGTGCCCTCGCATGATCCCACACCGCTGGCCGCCGCGCGGACACGACCCGGGCCATAATGCTTGCTGATGACTACTCCGCGAAGCATCCTCGTGCTGGGTTCCACCGGGTCGATCGGGACCCAGGCGCTCGACGTCGCCGCACGTAACCCGCATTTGTTCACGATCGCCGGCCTCGCCGCGGGCGGTTCCGATCCGGCGGCGCTCGCCGAACAAGCGATCGCGCACGAAGTAGCGGCCATCGCCGTGACGAAGCCCACGGCGGTCGAAGACGTGCAGCTCGCGCTGTACGCCGAGGCCCAGCGTCGGGGCTACGCGAAGGGCGAGTTCCGTCTCCCGCGCATCCTCGCCGGCGCCGACGCGGTGGGCGAGCTGATCGATTCGGTGCAGGTCGACGTGGTGCTCAACGCGGTGCCCGGTTCTCAGGGCCTCGACCCGACGCTGCGCGCGCTCGCCACCGGCGCGACGCTGGCGCTGGCCAACAAGGAATCCCTCATCGCGGGCGGTCCGCTCGTGCTCGCCGCGGCGAAGCCGGGACAGCTGGTGCCGGTCGACTCCGAGCATTCGGCGATGGCGCAAGCACTGCGTTCCGGGGAGGAGAACGAGGTCGCGCGGCTCGTGCTCACCGCGTCCGGCGGACCGTTCCGTGGCAAGAAGCGCGCGGACCTCGGCGAGGTCACCGTCGAGCAGGCGATGGCGCATCCGACGTGGTCGATGGGTCCGCTGGTCACCATCAACTCGGCGACGCTGGTGAACAAGGGCTTGGAGCTGATCGAGGCGTCGCTGCTGTTCGGCATCGAACCGGCGCGGATCGACGTGACGGTGCACCCGCAGTCCATCGTGCACTCGATGGTCACCTTCGCTGACGGCTCCACCATCGCCCAGGCGAGCCCGCCGGACATGCGGCTGCCGATCGCGCTCGCGCTGAACTGGCCGCACCGCGTACCCGGTGCCGCGGCCGCGTGCGCCTGGGACACCGCGGCGAGCTGGACCTTCGAACCAGTCGACAACGAGGCGTTCCCGGCCGTCGAGCTGGCGCGCGAGGCAGGTACCGCGGGCGGCTGCCTCCCCGCGGTTTTCAATGCGGCGAACGAGGAATCGGTGGCCGCGTTCCTGGCCGGCAAGGCCGGATTCCTGTCGATTGTGGACACTGTCTCGCGAGTGGTGTCCGACGCGGACGAGTGGCGGCGCGAACCCCGCGACGTCGCGGACGTGCTCGCGGCGGAGCAGTGGGCCCGCACGCGGGCCGCCGAGCTGCTGGGATGAGCCGCGACCGGTGCGCGGAGCCGCGCCGGTCGATGCAACACTGGTTTCACGCTGGCGGCGGATACTTGAACCCGAAACTTGTCGGGTGGTCTCACCGCTTGCGGAAGCCGTGGAAGACGACGAACCTGCCGCCACCGCATCGCGGGTCGCGGCTGAGGGGTGAGGTGCAAGGCCCGTGCTTGCCTATGTGATCGGCGTGGTGCTCTTCGCGCTCGCGATCTGTGTTTCGGTCGCGTTGCACGAAGCGGGCCACATGGTCACCGCCCGGATGTTCGGGATGCGGGTCCGCCGGTACTTCGTCGGCTTCGGCCCGACGGTGTTCTCCTTCCGGCGCGGCGAGACCGAATACGGCCTCAAGGCGATCCCGCTCGGCGGCTTCTGCGACATCGCGGGCATGACCGCGCTCGACGAGGTCACCCCCGAGGAAGCGCCGCGCGCGATGTGGCGGTTCAAGGCCTGGAAGCGGACCATCGTGATGTCGGCCGGTTCCATCACGCACTTCCTGCTCGGCTTCATCGTGCTGTTCATCATGGCGGCCACGATGGGCCTGCCGAACGTGGACCAGAAGCCGATCGTCTCGACGATCTCCGACTGCGTGCGCGGCGGCACCACCGTCGAGCAGGTCAACAACCCGGTGTGCCAGCCCGGCGACCCGGCCCCGGCGAAGAAGGCGGGCCTGCTGCCCGGCGACACGGTGGTCTCGGTGGCCGGCAAGGCGACCCCGACCTGGACCGAGATGGTCAACCAGGTCAAGGCGGTCTCCGGCCCGGTCCCGGTGGTCGTGGACCGCGGCGGCGAGCGCAAGACCTTCGTCGTGGACGTGCCGAAGGTGACCCGGCCCGCCGCGAACGGCGGCACCGAATCGGTGGGCGCGGTCGGCGTCGGGGTCGCGCGCAGCATCCAGTACAGCGCGGTCGGCGCGTTCGGCGGCGCGGCGTCGTTCACCGGCGACATGTTCGCCCGCACCTGGGACGGGCTGATGGCCTTCCCGAAGCGCATCCCGGCGGTGTTCAACTCGATCTTCGGCGGCGAGCGCGATCCGGACACCCCGGTCAGCGTCGTCGGCGCGAGCAGGCTCGGCGGCGAGGCGGTCGAGGCCGGGCTGTGGCAGGTCTTCCTGCTGCTGCTGGCCAGCCTGAACTTCTTCATCGGCGTGTTCAACCTGCTGCCGCTGCTGCCGATGGACGGCGGGCACATCGCGATCGTCTGGTACGAACGCGTCCGCGACTGGCTGCGCGGGCTGCGCGGCAAACCCGCGGGCGGCCCGGTCGACTACACGAAGCTGTCCGCGATCACGATGGTGCTGGTGGTCATCGGCGGCGGTGTCACGCTGCTCACGGTGACGGCCGACATCGTCAACCCGATCCGCCTGCAGTAACCCGGCGCACCGGCCGGGGCACGGACGCGGCCCCGGCCGCCCGACCGGGGGTAACGCCGCTCACCGCGTCGGCTGACTTCGTTGAAACCCGCCCGGGCGGAGTGGGTACGCTGGAAGCGTGACCGTCGCGTTAGGTATGCCCGCTCTGCCCCCGCCCGTACTCGCCGAGCGTCGCAAGACCCGCCAGCTGATGGTGGGATCGGTGGGAGTCGGCAGCGACCACCCGATCTCGGTGCAGTCGATGACCACGACGCTGACCTCCGACGTCAACGCCACCCTGCAGCAGATCGCCGAGCTGACCGCGGCGGGCTGCGACATCGTGCGCGTGGCGTGCCCGTCGGCCGACGACGCCGAGGCGCTGCCCGCGATCGCGAAGAAATCGCAGATCCCGGTGATCGCCGACATCCACTTCCAGCCCAAGTACGTGTTCGCCGCGATCGAGGCGGGCTGCGCCGCGGTGCGGGTGAACCCCGGCAACATCCGCAAGTTCGACGACCAGGTCAAGGAGATCGCGCAGGCCGCGAAGGACCACGGCACGCCGATCCGGATCGGCGTCAACGCCGGGTCGCTCGACAAGCGGCTGCTGGAGAAATACGGCAAGGCCACCCCGGAGGCGCTCGCCGAATCGGCGATGTGGGAGGCCTCGCTGTTCGCCGAGCACGACTTCCACGACATCAAGATCTCGGTCAAGCACAACGACCCGGTCGTGATGGTGCGCGCGTACGAGATCCTGGCCGAGCAGTGCGACTACCCGCTGCACCTCGGCGTCACCGAGGCCGGGCCCGCGTTCCAGGGCACGATCAAGTCCGCCGTCGCGTTCGGCGCGCTGCTGCGCCAGGGCATCGGCGACACCATCCGGGTGTCGCTGTCCGCGCCGCCGGTGGAGGAGGTCAAGGTCGGCACGCAGATCCTGCAGTCGCTGAACCTGCGGCCGCGCAAGCTGGAGATCGTGTCGTGCCCGTCGTGCGGGCGCGCGCAGGTGGACGTGTACACGCTCGCCGACCAGGTCACCGCCGGGCTGGAGGGGATGGAGATCCCGCTGCGCGTCGCGGTGATGGGCTGCGTCGTGAACGGTCCCGGCGAGGCCCGCGAGGCCGACCTCGGCGTCGCGTCCGGCAACGGCAAGGGCCAGATCTTCGTGAAGGGCGAGGTCATCAAGACCGTGCCGGAGCACGCGATCGTGGAGACCCTGATCGAAGAGGCCATGCGCATCGCCGAGGAATCCGGCGAATCGATCGGCGAGGGCGCGCCGAGCGTCACCGTCGGCTGAGTTTTCGTTTTCGCGGAAGGGCTCCTCGAATACGCTCGAGGAGCCCTTTCTTTTCAGCGGCGTTCCAGCAGGACTACCGGGATTTGCCTGCCGGAAGCGGCTTCGAACTCGGCGAATTTCGGGACCAGCGCGATCTGGTCCGCCCAGATCCGGGCCCGCTCCTCCCCGGCGGTCAGCCGCGCTTCGACCGGGATCCGTTCCGCGCCCGCCTCGACGACGGTGCGCGGATGCGCCATGAGATTGCGGTACCACGCGGGATCGCGCGGACTGCCGCCGTGCGTGGCGAAAACGGCCCAGCTGTCGCCGACGGGCTGATAGAACAACGGGCTGATCCGCGCCTTTCCGGTTTTCGCCCCGACGTGGTGCACGAGAATCAGCGAAATGCCCTTTTCCGGAAAACCGGGCTGATGCGGCGGAACGGGACGGCCCGTCGCGACTTCTTCGGGGCTGCTCCACGCGACATATCCGGCGTTCTCCCGGAATTCGGCGATGATCCGGGTGTTCCAGTCGGCGAGAGGGTGGTCGGGCACGACTTCTCCTTCCCTAGGCGGAGCATGTGCTCCGCAAACTAGCACATTACCCGGAGCACGTGCTCCGGGTAAGCGAGTATGCTCGGCGCATGGCCGTGGCTGAACCGCACACCGCTCCCCGGCGCCGCGCCCCGCGCGCGGACGCGATCCGCAACCGGGAAGCGATCGTCGAAGCCGCCGCCGAGGTGATGGCGGAGCAGGGGGCCGCGGTCGACGTCCGCGAGATCGCCCGCCGCAGCGGGGTCGGCATGGGCACGCTGTACCGGCATTTCCCGAAGAAGGAGGACCTCGTCCGGACGGTCCTCGACCAGGACTTCTCCCGGTGGGCCGAGGCCGCGCGCCAGGCCGCGGCCGAGGCGGCGGACCCGTGGGCGGCGCTGGCCGATTTCTACCGCCAGGCGCTGTCCGGCTGCGCCCGGCACCGGGCGATCATGGAGAGCTTCGCGCTGACCTGGACGGACCCCGATCCGGCCGGTCTTCCGCAGCTGCGGGCGGTGCTTGAGGAACTGCGGGTCCGGGCGGCGGACCTGCTGCGGCCCGGCGTGACGACCGAGGATTTGGTGCTGCTGCTGATCTCTCTGGGGTACGCGGCGCAGCTCACCGACGAGGGCCGCCCGCAGATGTGGAACCGGCTGCTGCTGATCTCGCTGGACGGATTGCGGGCCGGGCACCGGGAGCCGTTGCCGGAGGGCTAGGCGCGGCGCGGACATCAGGCACCGCGCGGGTGCAGTCCGGCGAGTGCGGCGTCGAGGATCGGCTGGCGGTATTCCAGGGAGCCGGAAATCTTCGCGATGGCCACCACGAGGTCGAGGATCTGGCCGAGGCTGAGGTCGTCGTCGATCTGACCGGCTTCCTGCGCGGCGGCGAGCAGCGGCTGGCCCGCCGCGAGCATCCGGCCTCGGCTGTCGAAGACCGGGTCGGTCCGGTCGGTGTGCTCGAGCAGTCCGAGGACGACCGGGCGTTTGCCGGTGACGTACTGGAAGAACCGGCGCAGCCAGGCGGTGAGCCGTTCTGCCGGACTGTCTCCCTCGACGGTCGCGGCCGCGGCGCAGACCTCGTCGACCTCGTCGGCGAGAAGCGCTTCCAGCAGTTCGTGCCGGCTCGCGAAGTTGCGGTACAGCGTCGCCGGTCCGACTCCGGATCGCCGGGCGACCTCGGCCATGGACGTCTCGGGTCCGCCGTCGGCGAAAGCGGCGCGCGCCGCTTCGAGGATCCGCTGGCGGTTGCGGGCCGCGTCGGCCCTTTTGGCGGGCGGATGATCAGGCATGCGACTGTCCTTGCGTAAGTGGACAGGGTCTCCGTATATTGATGTGGACACCCTCTCCGTTTCTATCAGAGACTCTACCGAAAGCTGTTCGAGGATCCTTCGTGAGTACGACCGGCTCCGCGCGTCCCGTGCGCCGCTGGCTGGTGCTGGCGATCTGCTGCCTCAGCGTGGGCGTGACCGGCATCAATCTCACTATCGTCAACGTCGCGCTCCCGTCGATCAGCGCGGACCTGCACGCCTCGCTCGGCAGTCTGCAATGGACGGTCGACGCCTACTCCCTGGTCATGGCGTGCCTGCTCATGCTGTCCGGTTCGATGGCCGACCGCTTCGGCCGCAAGCGGATCTTCCGGCTCGGGCTGGCGCTGTTCTCCCTCGGCTCCCTCCTGTGCGGCCTGGCTCCCGGCGCCGGCTGGCTGATCGCTTTCGCCGGCCTGCAAGGGGTGGGCGGCTCGATGCTCAACCCGGTCGCGATGTCGATCATCGTCAGCGTGTTCGCCGACAGCCGGGAACGGGCGAAGGCGATCGGCGTGTGGGGGTCGGCGATCGGGGTGACCGCCGCGGCCGGGCCGGTGCTCGGCGGCCTGCTGGTGAGCGGGCTCGGCTGGCGCTCGGTGTACTGGGTCGCCGTTCCGATCGGGATCGCCGCGCTGCTGCTCGCGCGGAGGTTCGTGCCCGAGTCCAAGGCCGCCCGGGCGCGCGCGGTCGACCTGCCCGGCCAGGCGCTGATCATCGTCCTGTTCGCCTCGGTCGTCGCCGCGACGATCGAGGGTCCCCGCGCCGGCTGGGCGAACCCCTGGATCCTTGGGCTGATCGTGCTCGCCGTCCTGGCGCTGGCCGGGCTGCTCGTCGTCGAGCGCCGGCGCGCCGAGCCGCTGATCGACCTGCGGTTCTTCCGCAGCCCGCCGTTCTCCGGCGCGAACGCGATCTCGGTGCTGATGTCGGCCGCGCTCGGCGGGTTCCTGTTCCTCAACACCTTTTATCTCCAGGACATCCGCCACTTCAGCCCTCTGCGCGCGGGGCTGATGATCATCCCGATGGCCTTCGGACAGGCCCTCGCCGCCACTGTGTCCGGGAGGCTGGTCGCTGCCCGGGGCTCCCGCCTCCCGCTCGCGCTGGGCGGCGCGCTGCTCGCCCTCGGCGGCTTCCTGCTCGTGCCTTCGACCGCACAGACCGGGAGCGCTTATCTGCTGGTGGCTTACGCCGTCTTCGGCCTCGGCGCGGGCATGATCAGTCCGCCGGTCACTCACACCGCTGTCTCCGGAATGCCGCCTGATCAGGTTGGCGTTGCTGGCGCGCTGGTTGCCTGCGCCCGCCAGTTCGGCATCGCCATCGGCGTCGCGGTCACCGGTTCGATCGTCGCTTCGAGCCACGCCGCCTGGGCAGTCCTCGGCGGCTGCGGACTCGTCGCGCTCGTGCTCGGCGTCATCTCCACCAGTGGCCGGGCCAAGGCCGCTGCCGCTCGCAACGGCCGTCAGCTGTCCCATCCGAAACCCGTGAGGTGATCTCATGACGGAAACCATCTCCGCCCGGGAATTCCCGGTAGCCCGCCGCTGCCCGTTCGCCGAGCCCGCGGAGCACGCGCGGCTGCGCGAGCGGGCACCGGTCAGCAAGGTGCGCCTGCCCAGCGGGGAACAGGCCTGGTGGGTGTCCGGGTACGCCGAGGCGAGGGCCGTCCTCGCCGACCGCCGGTTCTCCTCGGACCGCCGGAAGGACACCTACCCCAACCCCAGCGGCGATCCCCGCCGGGAACGGTTCCGCGAGCAAACCCCGCCCATGGTCAGCCTCGACGGCGCAGACCACGCCGCGGCCCGGCGGGCGGTGCTCGGCGAGTTCACCATGAAGCGCGTTGCCGCGCTCCGGCCCCGTATTCAGGAGATCGCCGACGGGTTCGTGGACGACCTGCTGGCGGCGGACTCCCGCCCCGTCGACCTGGTGCGCGCGGTGTCCCTGCCGGTGTCGTCGCTGGTGATCTGCGAACTGCTCGGCGTCCCCTACGCCGACCACGATTTCTTCCAGCACCGGACAGCCGAACTGGTCAGCCGTACCGCATTGCCGGAGGAACGGTTGCGCGCCTTCGACGAACTGCGCGAGTACCTCGCCGACCTGTTGTCCCGCAAGGAATCCGACCCCGGCGAAGACCTTTACAGCAGGCTGATCGCTCGGCAGCGCGAAGAAGGCACCTTCGACCGCGAGAGCCTGGTGAACACCGCCACCTCGCTGCTGCTCGCCGGGCACGAGACCACCGCGAACATGATTTCCCTCGGTGTGCTGGCGCTGCTGGAGAACCCCGGGCAACTCGCCCTGATCAAGGCCGACCCAGGCAAGACGCCGATGGCAGTCGAGGAACTGCTGCGGTACTTCACCATCGCGGACGGCGCCGTCATGCGGGTCGCGACCGAGGACGTGGCGATCGGCGGGGTCACGATCAAGGCGGACGAAGGCGTCCTCGTCAACGGCCTTTCCGCCAACCGGGATCCGGCGGCGTTCGAGAACCCCGCCGACCTGGACATCGCCCGGGGAGCCCGCCACCACATCGCCTTCGGCTACGGCCCGCATCAATGCCTCG
This sequence comes from Amycolatopsis sp. WGS_07, assembly GCF_045278895.1. Lineage (NCBI taxonomy): Bacteria > Bacillati > Actinomycetota > Actinomycetes > Pseudonocardiales > Pseudonocardiaceae > Amycolatopsis > Amycolatopsis sp. WGS_07. Next base: position 5,043,350 of record NZ_CP136053.1, read on the forward strand.
GCCAGAACCTGGCCCGCGCGGAACTGCAGATCGTTTTCGACACCCTGTTCCGGCGCATCCCCGACCTGCGGCTGGCGGTGGCGGTTGAGGAGATTCCGTTCAAGACCAACGCTTCTGTCTACGGGGCTTACGAGTTGCCGGTCACTTGGTGAGGTGCGCTAGCTGTCGCCGCCGGAGGTGATGACGAGCCCGTGGCGCGGGTCCGGCACCGCGTCGAGTGCTGCTTTGACCGAGGGCTGGTCGCGGAACTCGTCGCGGATGGCTCCCGTCCGGAAGGCGATCTCGAAGACGACGCCGCGTTCGTGTCCTCGCCACGACCACCGCACGGCGCGGTCGGCGATCGCTGCCTTGAACAGCGCGTCGGCGTAGGTGTGCCGCCAGGTGCTCGCCGGGGTTTCTCCGTCGAGCACCTGGATGCGCAGCCAGGGATCCGGCATCGTTCAGGCCTCGCTCAGCAGAATCAGCGCGTAGTAGGCCAGAAAGTGCTCCACCGCATACGGTCCGTCCGTAACCGCGTCAGTCACCCGCACCGGCGTGAACAGCGCTGCCGGATTCCGCTCGGCGATGCCGGGCAGGAACGCGTCCAGCCAAGCACCGAAGTCGGCGACAGGCAGGAGCTGGCTCATCAGCTCGGCCTCGGCCAGGGCGGGAGTGAGGAAGTCGGCCCCGGACGGTGCCCAGGCACCGGGGTAGTCGCGGTCCGAGCCGAACCAGCGCCAGGCGATCTCGGTGATGACCTGCCGCAGCTCCGGTTCGCCGCGGGAAGCCAGGTAGCTGGCGTACGGCAGCGCACGGGAGAGTCCGAAAGCGCCGTTCTCGTGCAGGCCGTAGGTGGGCCAGCACCCAGAACATCTCCACGCACGAATGCCAGTCGAAGCTGCCGTAGAAACACGGGTGCAGCTCGCGGATCGCGGGAACCGGCGTGTCGTCGACGCGTCAGTGGCTCTCGTAATGTGGGTACTCGCGCACGACGTTGGCCAGCGCCGTTTCGGCGAACTCGCCGGCGTGCGCGGTCAGCAGCTGGGCTCGTTCCTCGCTCCATCCGATCCGTGGTGCCGCCAAGGTCAGCCGCGCAGGTGGTGTTGCGCGGCTTCGCGGATCTGCAGCCGCACGTTTTCCAGCGAGGCCGCGACCTCGTCGATCTGCCGCATCGCGATCTGCACCGAGCCCTGGATCGCGGTCGCGGTGCCGGTTTCGCCGAGCAGGCCGAGGACCTGGGCCTGCACATCCTCCAGCTCGCCCTTCGTGGCGAGGGCGATTCCGGTCGGCACCTGGTCGGCGAGCAGTTCGAGCTGCTGCGCCTGTTCCTGGATCGTCATCGGGCTTCTCCTCATCGTGGGGACCGCCCTCCCGTGGTAGCAGAATCCGCCCGCTTCCGGGCTAGCCTGGTCGTGTGAGTCACAGCTGGGCCGTCCGTCCGCCGCATCCGGTGCTGCGGGGCCTGGTCACGCGCTACATCGGCTACGCGCAGGAGAACGTCACCCTCGAAGTGCACCGAGGACTGCCGTCGCGGCACATCACGCTCGTGATCAGCCTGGAGGAGCCGATCCGGTACGCCGGGCTGGCCGGGTCCGGCGTGCTGCGGAGCGCGGTCGGCGGCCTGCACACCGAACCCGCGCTGATCACGCAGGACCGGGTGCAGCGCGGCGTGCAGCTGGAGCTGGACCCGCTGGGCGCGCGGACGCTGCTGGGCGTCACGGCCGCCGAGCTGACCGGGCAGGTGGCCGACCTCGCCGATTTCGGCGGAGATCTCGTCCAGTTGCCGGACCGGCTGGCCGAGGCCGCGGACTGGCGGTCCCGATTCGAGATTCTCGACGACGTGCTGGCCGCGCGGGCAGTCGAGCCCGCTGAGCCGCCGCCGGAGCTGGACCGCGCGTGGCACGAACTGCGCCGCAGCGGCGGGCTGATGCGCGTCGGCGACCTGGCGGACGAGGTCGGCTGGAGCCGTCGGCACCTGGGGGAGCGGTTCCGCGCCGAGCTGGGGCTGGCCCCGAAGCAGGCGGCGCGCGTGCTGCGGTTCGAGCACGCGGTCCGGCTGGTGCGGACCGGGCACCGTGATCTGGCGGGAATCGCTTATGCCGCAGGGTATTACGACCAAGCGCACTTCTCGAACGAGTGGCGTGCGCTGGCGGGCTGCTCGCCGCGGACGTGGATGGCGGAAGAACTCCCGTTTCTCCAAGACGAGACGAAGGCAGCCGTCGCAGACTCGGTGGCATGACACCGAAACCGACAGTCTGGCCCGCCTTCCGCTACCACGACGCCCGCGGCGCGATCCGGTTCCTCACCGAGGTTCTCGGCTTCGAGGAGACCCTCGTGGTGCCCGGCGAAAACGGTGTCGCGCACGCTGAACTCCGCTGGCCCGAGGGCGGGGCCGTGATGCTGGGCAGCTCCGGCGGCCCCGCCGACGGCGTACACGACGAGATGAAGCCCGGCGCCAGTGCCGCGTACGTGGTCTCGGACCGGGTGGACGAGATCTACGCCCGCGTGCGCGAAGCCGGTGCCGAAATCAGCCTGGAGCTGCACGACACCGACTTCGGCTCGCACACGTTCACCGTCCGCGACCCCGAGGGGAACGCCTGGACGATCGGGACTTACCGCGGCGCTTAGCCCTCGGGATAGAAGATGAACAGCGTGCACCCGCTCTCTGTAGCGGGGACGTGCCAGGAACCGGCCGGGGCGTGCAGGAACGTGCCGGCCGGGTAGTCGCGGGCACCGTCGTTGAAGACGCCGGAGACGACGAAGACCTCTTCCGGACCGGGCTCGTGCACGTCGCGCTCGGGCCACGTGCTGCCCGGATCGAACTCGACCACGTTGGCGTGCGCGCCGTTTTCGCCTTTCCACAGCGGACGGAGGCGGATGCCCGGGAACAGGTCCTTCACCGGGGCTTCGTCGACCGGGACCGAGGTGTAGCCCGGCTGGGCAAGGATTTCGGAGTGCATGGGTCCCAGCGTGGCTTCCCGGACCGCGACGGAACAGTGTCAGGAAAGACGTCATAGGGTACTTTCTTGCCATGCATCGTGTGGTGGCTCTCGTCCAGCCGGTGCAGTCGACGTTCGAACTCGGCTGCGGCGTGGAGGTGTTCGGCACGACCAGGGGCGGCGTGCCGCAGCATTACGAATTCGAGGTGTGCACTGAAAATCCCGGGCCGGTGCCGACCACCGCCGGCTACGAGATCCACGTGTCCAACGGGCTTTCGGCGCTGGCCAAGGCGGACACGGTGCTGATCCCGGGCTGGACACCGGTCGAGACGCCGCTCTCGCCGAAGGTGCGCCGGGCATTGCTGCGCGCGCACGAGCGAGGCGCGCGGTTGGTCACGATCTGCTCAGGGTCCTTCGCATTGGCCCAAACCGGGCTACTGAACGGAAGGACAGCGACGACGCACTGGGCGCGGATCGAGCAGCTGCAACGGGATTTCCCGGAGCTGCGCGTGGAACCGGACGTGCTCTACGTGGACCACGGCGACGTCGCCACGAGCGCGGGCGCGGGGGCGGGCATCGACCTGTGCCTGCACCTCGTCCGGCGCGATCACGGCGCGGCGCACGCGGCGCTCATCTCGCGGCACATGGTGATGCCGACGCATCGCGAGGGCGGGCAGGTGCAGTACGTGCCGCGGCAGGTCTCCGGGGATGCCTTGGACGGGCTGCTCGACTGGGCCAGCGAACGATTGGGCACGCCGTTGTCCGTCGAGGATTTGGCTGCCCACTTGAGGATTTCGCCGCGGACGCTGGCCCGCCGGTTCGCCGATCAGCTCGGGACGAGCCCGGGCGCGTGGCTGCTTTCCCGGCGGGTGGCCGAGGCACGGCGGCTGCTGGAGGAAACCGAACTGTCGGTGGACGCGATCGCGGCGCGGGTCGGCCTGGTGTCGGCGGTGAACCTGCGCCGCCGGTTCCGGGCGCAGGTGGGGACGACGCCGGGGGCGTATCGGAGGGCGTTCCGGCTGGGGTGATCGGCGCGCACCGGCGGGGAGGTCCGGTACGCGCCGATCACCGGATCAGGCGGTGGTGGCTTGCACCGACACCGCCGGGCCGACCCCGGTTCCGGTGACCGCCGCGATGGTGAACGTGTACGCGGTGCCCGGCTTCAGCCCGTCCACGACGCGGGTCAGGCCCTTCTGCGTGGGCTGGCTGACGATCGTGTCGCGTCCGGTGACCTCGATGGTGCGGCCGTCGGACACGGTGATCCGGTAGCCGATCACCGGGGTGGACCCGGTTTCCTTCGGCGGCGTCCAGCGGATGCTCGCCGCGTCAGTGCTCGGCAGCGCCTTCGCCCCGGTCGGGACGGCAGCGGGCTGGGTACCCGGCTGCGCGACGGTGACCGGTGCCGACGGCAGCGACGGCAGGCCAACCCCGTACCGGTTGCGCGCGGCCACCGTGACCGTGTACGTCTGACCGTCCGTCAGCTTCGGGATCACGGTGTACCCGGTGCGCGCGAAGTCCTTCGCGGACACCGAAGCCGTGACGCTGTGCGTGCCGTCGGAAGCGGTCAGCAGGTAATCCTGAACCGGCGCACCGTTTTCCGCGACAGTCGGGTTCCAGGTCGCGTACAGCTTGCCGGACACCGAGAAGGTGCCGATCCGGGTCGGAGCCTGCGGAGCGGACGCGCCGTCGATCCGCCGGTTCAGCACCGAACGGTGGCCCGGCTCGATACCGGCGTTGTCCACAATGGACTTAGGTGCGGCGGCGGGGTTGTTCAGCAGGTGGTTGCCGGAGGTGATGACGCCCTTCTTGTCGCCGTCCGGATCGCCCTGCTCCCAGTAGTTTCCGGAGATGACGGTCGGGTCGTTGTTGCCGAGCGAATCGCGGTAGTCGACGTGCGTGGAGGCGACGTTGGCGTACGCCGCGTGGTAGAGCACGTTGCCGGAAACGGTTTCGTAGGTGCAGCCGTTGTCGGTGTAGACGGACTTGCCGAGGCCCCACTGGTCGTAGATGACGTTGCCGGTCACCTTCTCGCCCTCGGCCTGCGACGGGCCGGTGATGCCCTGGGTGTAGATGCCGCCGCCGTCGTCGAGGGACAGCATGTAGTCGTGGATCAGGTTGTTGGACACCACGTTGTTGCGCGAGACGTTCGGCGTCGCGGCCTGCTTGATCTTGTCCGGCCAGCCGCCCCAGCCCATCGAGATGCCGGAGTACGCGACGTGGTCGATCTGGTTGTGCGACACGACATTGTCCTGCGAGTACCCGTTGACGATCGGGACCCCGCCGGTGAATTCGCGCGGCATGCCGTACAGGTGGTTGTTGGTCACCTTGACCCGTGCGGTCAGGTCCGCGCCGGCCGCGGTGGGCTTGCTGACCCCGCCGATTTCGACGCCGTTGCCGGAGATGTCGGTGAACACGCTGTCGGACACGCTGCTGTCCTGCGCGCCCTCGCCGAGGTCGAGCCCGGCCGCGCCGAGGTGGGCGAAGACGGTGTCCCGGAACTCGATCCGGTGCCCGTGCGACAGCGAGACGTTGCCGGGTTCCTTCGTCCAGTCCGCGTACGGGCAGGTGCCGCCGGGCGTGAACTGGCACAGGCCCTGCGTGGCCCAGCCGCGTTCGCCGGTGATCCGGTAGCCGGCCTGGATTTCGGAGAACCCTTCCGGCGACGACGGTTCGAGCCAGGTCGCGTAGGAGAACTGGATGCTGCGGAACGAGATGTCGTGGATCGGCGCTTCGGCGGTGCCGCGGCCGTCCACGAGCTTCTCCAGCGCGGGCATCTCGACGTCGGCCCAGTGCAGGTTCTCGCCCTTGCGCGGCAGGTAGTACACGGTGCGCGCGGCGCGGTCGAAGTACCACTCGCCGGGGGTGTCCAGCAGCTCGAACGCATTCTCCACATAGGACGGCTGGCGGCCGTTGGTGAGATCGCCGGGGCCGACCATGTTGACCGAACGGCCGGGGATGTCGGCGAACATCACGCGGCGGGTGGAGTTGTCCCAGCACGGCTGCGCCATGGTGATCGTCGTGCCCTGCGCCGAGGCGATCGGGCAGCGCGGCTCGGTCCACTGGCCGAGGCCGTTGCGTTCGACGTTCCACAGGCCCTCGCCGCTGGTGTAGACCAGCTCGAGGTCGCTCGGGTTTCGCCAGTGCGCCATGGTGTCCGCGGACGCGGTGTAGCCGGTGTCGGTCGCCTTCACGCTTACCGGAAGCCGGCCGGACGCCCGCTGCGCGCGGACCCCGTCGACGTACAGCTGGCGAGTGTTGTCCAGCCCAGCGGGCGCGGGCGCGGAGTAAAGCCCCGGCCGCCCGGCGACCGGACGCCAGCCGGTGACCTGCTTGCCGCCGCTGACCACGGTGCCCGGCGAGCCCTGCCAGATCACGCGGTGGCCGTTGCCGCCGGAATCGGCCGCGTCGAGTTCGAGCGGCTTGTCGAGCCGGTAGGTGCCGGAGGCGACGTGCACGGTCAGGTCGGAGTTCAGGTGCGCGGCGCGCTGCCGGACCAGCTGCTGGGCGCGGGGGAGCGTGCGCACCGGCGACCAGGCCGCACCGGATCCGGAATCGTTGCCCCACTGCGAGACGTACACGTCCTGGCTGCCCGGCCACGCCACGGCCGCGCCGGCGGGCAGCAGCGCGGTGGCGGTCACCACTGCTGCGGCTAACCCGAGAGAGCGCGCTGGTCTGAACTTCATCCGGGACCTCCGTGTTCGCCAGTGAACGACGCTGGGGCGCGCCGCAAGAAAGATAGGATCTATTCGCGAGCGTGTCGAGAGGTCGTTTCCGGATATTCGCAGCATTCACGGTGGTGAACGGGGTTGATCCGGTCGGCGGGTTCCGTCCCGGTTAGCGGTCAGTGATCCGATGAATGATTGCTCGGGCCGGTCCGGCGCGCGTACAACGAAGCGATCCCCGGGAGAGGTGGTCGCGATGAAGCGAAGTCGGATCGGTGTGCTGGCGTCGGCGGTGGCGGTGCTCTTCGGATCGCTGGCCGGAACGGCGGCGGCGGACAGTCAGTCGATCGAGTCCTGGACGCCGGTGGCGAGAACGCCGCCGATGGGCTGGAGCAGCTGGAGCGCGCTGCGCCGGAAATTCACCGAGGAGACGATCAAAGCGCAGGCCGACGTCATGCACGACCGGCTCGCCGCGTACGGCTACCGGTACATCAACATCGACGCGGGCTGGAACGACCACGTCGACGAGTTCGGCCGGGTCGCGGCGGACCCGAAGAAATTCCCGAACGGTGTCGCGTCGCTGGCCCGCTACCTGCACCAGCGCGGCCTGAAATTCGGCATCTACCTGGTGCCCGGCGTCCCGGCGCAGGCGGTCGCGGCCGATTCGCCGATCGAGGGCACGCCGTATCGGGTGCACGACATCGTCATGCCCGGCGCGGGCAACACCGCGGACGACAAATCCGCGAAACTCGACTTCAGCAAGCCCGGCGCGGCCGCGTACGTCCGCTCGCAGGCGCGGCAGCTGGCGTCGTGGGGCGTCGACTACGTCAAAATGGACTTCGTCGGCCCCGGCGGCGGGCGGATCCCCGCGGACAACCGCGAGGACATCAAGCAGTGGCACGCGGCGATCCAGGCCACCGGCCGTCCGATCCACTTGGAACTGTCGAACTCGCTCAGCATCGCCGAAGCCGCGACGTGGCAGCGTTACAGCAACGGCTGGCGGATCGAAGGCGACATCGAGTGCTACTCGCACTGCGTCGGCCTCACGAACTGGGACGTGCGGGTCAAGCTGCGCTTCGCCGACGCTCCCAAGTGGACGCAGTTCGCGGGCCCCGGCCACTGGAACGACCTGGACTCGATCGAGGTCGGCAACGGCGAGGAGAACGGCATCACCCCGGACGAACGGCAGAGCGTCATGACGCTGTGGGCGATCGAAGCCTCGCCGCTGCTGCTCGGCACCGATCTGACCAAACTCGACCCGGACGACCTCAAACTGCTCACCAACCGCGAGGTGCTGGCGGTCGACCAGGCGGGCCGTCCCGCGCGTCCGGTTTCGCAGGAAACCCAGCAGCAGGTGTGGTTCAGCCCCGACGGCCGGGGCGGGGTGACGGTCGCGCTGTTCAACCTGGGCTCGACGGAGGCTCCGGTGACCGCGTCGTGGTCGGACCTGGGACTGCGCGGCCCGGCGGCGGTGCGGGATCTGTGGACGCACCGGAACCTGGGGGTGAGCCGCGACAGTTTCACCGCGACGCTGGCGCCGCACGCTTCCCGGCTGCTGCACCTGGTTCCGCGGCACCGCTGAGCCGTCCGTGAAGGACTCCTTGCGGGAAGCGGATTCCCTCAAGGAGTCCTTCACGGACAACCTCGCTCTGGTGCCGGGGCTGGCTCGGCGAGCATTGCGAGTGGGCGTCCGTGAGAGCCACCTTCACGGACTCAGATTCCCCCAGGGTTCCCTTCACGGACCCTGGGGAGAAGCTCCGGAGGCGCCCGGGCGGGGTGCCTCCGGAGCGCTTCGGCCGGTCCGCACCGGGTTCGAGCACGGTCGGTGGCGGAGCCCGCCGGGGCGCCGCCGTTCGGGTGCGAGGGCCGTTCATCTCAGCGTGTCGGCCGGCTCGCGTTCCGTTCACCCGGTTCATCTGGCACTCTGGAGCGCGTGTTGCGGCTTGCAGGTGCACGGCTGCTCGATGATCGGGACTATCCGGCGGTGCGCGCTGCACTCGCCGCCGACCCGGTGGGCAGCTGCATGGTCAGCGCCCGGGTCGAGGCGGCCGGTCTCGACCCGTGGCGGCTCGGTGGCGAGCTGTGGGCGGCCGATTCCCGTCCGGTGCGCGCCGGACGGCTCACCGGGCTGTGCTTCGCCGGGCCCAACCTGATCCCGTTGCGCGGCAACGCTTCGGCGCTGCGGTCGTTCGCCGACCGGGCCCTGCGCCGGCAACGCACCTGCTCCTCGCTCGTCGGGCCCGCGCCGCAGGTGCTTGGGCTCTGGGACGAGCTGTCCGCGGAATGGGGGCCGGCCCGCGAGGTGCGCGGCGACCAGCCGCTGATGGCGCTCGAGGGCGACCCGCTGGTGGCCGCCGACTCGCAGGTCCGCACGGTCCGCCCGCACGAACTGGACCGCTACCTGCCCGCGGCGGTGGCGATGTTCATCGAGGAGGTCGGCGTCGACCCGCGCGCGGGCGACGGCGGGGCCAGCTACCGCGCCCGGGTGAGCGAGCTGATCTCCACCGGCCGCGCGTTCGCCCGGTTCGAGGACGGCGAGGTCGTGTTCAAGGCCGAGATCGGCGCGATGTCCGCGCGGGTCGGCCAGATCCAGGGCGTGTGGGTGCATCCGGACCGGCGCGGCAGCGGCCTCGGCACCGCGGGCACCGCCGCGGTGGTCAACCGCCTGGTCCACGGCCTCGGCCGGACCGCGAGCCTGTACGTGAACGGGTTCAACGCGCCCGCGCTGGCGGCGTACCGGCGGATCGGGTTCCAGCAGGTCGGGCAGTACGCGACCGTGCTGTTCTGAGCTGGCTGCGCTCCGGCGGGGCGAGGTCGTAGGCTGGGGACATGTCCGTTCGCGCCCCGTTGAAGCCCGGCGTCCAGACGCCGCGCCGTGCCGTCCCCGCCGACATCGCCCGCCCCGAGTACGTGGACCGGCCGGCGCCGAAACGGGACACCGGCAACGGGGTGCGCACGCCCGAGGTCATCGAGGCGATGCGGGTCGCGTCGAAGATCGCCGCGCAGGCGCTCGAAGAGGGCGGCAAAGCGGTCAAGCCGGGCGCGACCACCGACGACATCGACAAGGTCGTGCACGAGTTCCTGCTCGACCACCGCGCGTACCCGTCCACGCTCGGCTACCGCGGCTACCCGAAGTCGTGCTGCACCTCGCTCAACGAGGTGATCTGCCACGGCATCCCGGACTCGACGGTGATCGAGGACGGCGACATCTGCAACATCGACGTGACGGCGTTCATCGGCGGCGTGCACGGCGACACCAACGCGACGTTCCTCGCCGGAGACGTGTCGGAGGAGGTGCGGCTCCTGGTGGAGCGCACCCGGGAGGCCACCGCCCGCGCGATCAAGGCGGTCCGCCCCGGCCGCCAGCTCAACGTGATCGGCCGCGTGATCGAGGCGTACGCGAAGCGCTTCGGCTACGGCGTGGTCCGCGACTTCACCGGCCACGGCGTCGGCCCGGCCTTCCACACCGCGCCGACCGTGCTGCACTACGAGGAGCCCTCGGTGCAGACGCTGATCGAGGAGGGCATGACCTTCACGATCGAGCCGATGATCACGCTGGGCACCATCGACTACGACCTGTGGGACGACGACTGGACGGTCACCACGAAGGACAAGAAGTGGACGGCCCAGTTCGAGCACACCCTCGTGGTGACGGCTGACGGCGCGGAGATCCTCACGCTGCCGTAGGGCATTCCCGGCTGGGAAACTCGATAGGCGGCGCGCTCCGGCCGAGGAAGAATGCGGTCGTGAACAACGAGGCGAGGCGCGCCGCGGTGGCGGCCCTGATCAAGCTGGCGGAAAGCCCCGACTATCGCGATCGAACGGACGCGGGCCGCGGCCTCGCCGTCTTCGCCGAGATGACCGAGGCCAAGGGGCCGCTGCTGGGCCTCGTGCTGGACACCGGGGACACGTTCGTCACCCGCGTGACGGCGGAGGCGTTGCTCCGCCGTCACGACTCGGCCGGGATCGCGGTGGTCGCCGCCGCGCTTGCCGACGCCGACCCCAACCACGCTGACTGGATCTACACCGCGGTGCGCGACGTGTTCGTGGTGTACGCCAACGAACGGGACGCCGCGGTGCGGGAGTGCCAGGCGCTGAGCAGGGACGCAGACGAGCGGACTCGCCGAGGCGCGGACCTCTTGGCCGCCGATCTCGCCAGCTTCACCCCGATCCTCAGCCCGCCGCGGAACGACTGATCACAAATCCTCGGCCCGGGCGATCAGCTCGTCCAGGAACCCAGCCGCCTCACCAGCCGCCCGCTCGGCATCGCGCGCTTCGATCGCCTCCACCAGCTCCCGGTGCCGGATCATCTCCGCGTGCTCCGGATTGTCCGAAGTGGACGCCACGCTCGCGGTGATCGCCTCCATCAGGCCGCGGTACAGCTCCAGCAGCAGGCCGTTGTGCCCGCACCGGACCACGACCTGGTGGAACTCCGCGTCGCTGCGGGCGAAATCGTCGAGCCGGCCCTCGTCCCAGTCCGTGTCCCGCCGGTTGAGCAGGACGCGCAGCTCAGCCAGGTCCTCGTCGGTGCGCGCGGTCGCGGCCAGCCGGGCGCCCTCGACCTCCAGCAGACGGCGCACCTGCAGCACCTCGCGCAGTTCCGTCCCGCACAGCCGGCGGATCGCGCCGGACACCTCGCTCGTCGCGCGCACGTAGGTGCCGTCGCCTTGGCGGACTTCCAGGATCCCGGTGTGCGCCAGCGCGCGCACGGCCTCGCGGACCGTGTTGCGTCCGACGCCCAGCTGCGCGGACAGCTCCGGCTCAGTCGGGATCCGGTGCCCGATCGGCCATTCTCCGGCGGTGACCGCCTCGCGCAGTTGGTCGATGACCTGGTCGACGAGTCCGGCGCGGCGGGTGGTGGCCAACGGCACAGCCTGATCCCTTCATCCAATCATCCTACGTATGGAATAGTAGCGCACATGTCCGCCGATTCCCGAGACTCCGCTGCCGTGTCCACTGCCACCTACTCCGACCGGCTCGAGCTTGAGCTGGAAGGCAGCCTCGAGGAAGAGGTCCCCGCCGGTCGCCGGCCGGGCGTGGTGGCCGGCGGCGTGCTGCTGGCGATCGCGGTGGTGCTCACGGCGATGAACCTGCGGCCGGCGATCACGAGCGTCGGCCCGCTGCTCGCGGAAATGCGCGGCAGCCTCGGCGCGTCCGCGGTGTGGGCGAGCATCCTCACGACGCTGCCCGGCCTGTGCTTCGCCGGCGCGGGTCTCGCCGCGCCCGTGCTGTCGCGACGCTTCGGCATCGGCCCGGCGATCGGGCTGGCCCTGACGGTGCTGACCGCCGGCCTGGTCGTCCGGGTGCTCGACGGACCGTACGTCGTACTGGGCGGCACGCTCGTCGCCACCGCCGGAATCGCGCTGGTCAACGTGCTGATCCCGGTGGTCATCAAGGATTCGTTCCCGGCCCGCGTCGGGCTCATGACCGGCATCTACACCGCGGCACTGCAGGGCGGCGGCGCGGCGGGCTCCGCGCTGAGCCCGCCGCTGGAATCGGCCCTCGGCGGCTGGCGGGCCGCGCTCGCCGCGTGGGGCGTGCTGTCGGCGATCGCTTTGGTGGCATGGCTGATCGCTTCGCGCGGCGCGGGCCGCCCGCCGCGTCCGGCCGCCGGCGCCGCTCCGGCCCGGTCGCTGATGCGCAGCCCGCTCGCGTGGATCGTCACGATCTTCTTCGGCCTGCAGTCGTTCATCGCCTACGTCGTGATGGGCTGGCTGCCGCAGGTCTTCATCGACGCGGGCGTCAGCAAGGCCGACGCCGGTCTGCTGCTCGGCCTGATCTCGGTGATCGCGGTGCCGATCAGCCTGGTGATCCCGCCGATCGCGGCGCGGCAGAAGAGCCAGAGCCCGTGGATCGTCGGCATGGGCGTGTTCGGCGCGGCAGGCATGCTCGGGCTGGTCATCGCGCCCGGGTTCTCGCCGCTGCTGTGGAGCCTCCTGCTCGGCATCGGGATGAGCGTGTTCTCGCTGGCGCTGACGGTGATCGCGCTGCGCGCCCGCACCGGCGCGGAAACGGCGCGGCTGTCCGGAATGGCTCAGGGCTTCGGCTACCTGCTGGCGGCGGTCGGGCCGTTCGTGTTCGGCCTGCTGCACGACGCGACGGGCAGCTGGACGGTGTCGTTGATCGTGCTGCTCGCGGTGATGCTGACGCAGATGGTGTTCGGCGCGCTGGCCGGGCGACGCCGGTTCGTGTGAGACGTCGTGAGTGTTCGAGCCGGTTCTAACCGGCTCGAACACTCACGAACGGTTCGGGCAGCAGGCCGGTGCGCCGCACGTCGTCGAGCGCGGCCACCGCGACCGCCAGGCATTGCGCGGCCCATTCGGACGGCATCGCGCGAAGCTCCTCCAGCAGCGCCAGCGTCGCGGCAGTGGTCCCCAGCTCCGCCCGCCGCACGGCGAATTCCAGCTCGAGATCGGTCACGTCGGTCCAGCGAGCGGCCACGTCTTCCGCGGCCGCCGCGATGTCCCCGGCGATCATGTCGGTCATGTCAGTCCCCGCACCTCCGCGAGAACAGTAACAACGCGAGATCCACGTTACCCGATTCGGGAATCGCCGCCGCCGGTGATCAACTCTCGGTATCAGTCCAGCGGCAGGTTCAGCAGCGCGTTCTCCACCAGTTCCGGCATCGCCGGGTGGATCCAGTACTGCCCGCGCGCCATCGACCGCGCGTCCAGGCCGAAGCTCATCGCCTGGATCAGCGGCTGGATCACCGACGAGGCCTGCGGTCCGATGATGTGCGCGCCCAGCAGCTGCCCGGTCGCCGGATCGGCCAGCAGCTTCGCGAAACCGGTGGTGTCCTCCATCGCCCAGCCGTAGGCGATGCCCGCGTAGTCCTGCTTCGAGACCACAAAGGACAGTCCGCGCTCGGTCGCCTGCGCCTCGGTCAGCCCGACCGAGGCCACCTGCGGCAAGGTGAACACCGCGTGCGGCACGAAGCGGTGGTCGGCCTTGATCCGGTCGTCCGGGTGCAGCAGATTGTGTTGCACCACACGGGCTTCGTGGTTCGCGACGTGCTTCAGCTCCAGCGGAGAGGAGATGTCGCCGAGCGCGTAAATGCCTTCGACGGACGTCTGCTGGTAGTCGTCCACCACGACGTGGCCGCGTTCGGTGGTGGCGACGCCGGTGGCGGCCACGTCGAGCAGGTCCGAGTTCGGGGTGCGGCCGGTGGCGACCAGGATCAGGTCGGCCTCGACGGTCTCCGCGCCCTGCGGGCCTTCGAGATCCAGCGCGACCCCGTTGTCCGTGCGGCGCGCGCGAACGGTCTTGCGGTCGAGCCGGACGTCGAACCGCTCCGAAGCCAGTTCGGTGAACCGGGCGCTGATGTCGGCGTCCTCCTGCCGCAGCAGCGCGCCAGACCGGTTCACCATCGTGACCGCCACGCCGAACGACGCGAAGACGTGCGCGAACTCCGCCGCGATGTACCCGCCGCCGAGCACGACGATCCGCTCCGGCAGCGCGTCGAGGCGCATGATCGTGTCGGAGGTGTAGTAGCCGGTTTCGGCCAGCCCCGGCACGTCCGGGATCACCGGCCGCCCGCCCGCGGCGAGCACGAACCGGTCGGCGGTGACGACCTCGTCCGGACGGCCGTCGGGGAAGCTGACGCGCAGCTCCTTCATGCCGGTGAACCGGCCTTCGCCGCGGTAGACGTCGACGTTCCGGTTGTCCTCGTGGTTCTCGCGGTACTCCGCGCCGCCCTCGGCGATCGGGTCGATCCGGCCGAAGATCCGGTCGCGGATGTCCGGCCAGCGCACCGCGGTGAGCTGCTCGTCCACGCCGAAGCGGGAGCTGCTCGCGGGCGTCGCGGCGACGTCGGCGGCGTAGACGAACATCTTCGTCGGGATGCAGCCGACGTTCAGGCAGGTCCCGCCGAACACGCCCTTCTCGACGATGGCCGTCCGGAGGTCGGCGAACTCCGGTCCGAGGATCGAGTTGCCCGATCCGGTCCCGATGATCACCAAGTCGTAGTGCGGCACGGCGGTCCTTCCCGAAATGCGGTCTGCTGCCAGCCTAGTCAACCCCGTTAGCCCGGCTGGGTGTTCCCGGATCACTCGCCGTTGGCTGTGAAATGCATCCGGTCGACCGGCGAGGTCCACGCCCCGCCCCACTGCCAGCCCGCCCCGGCGAACGCGCGCACGACCGGACCGCCCGCGGTGACCATCCCTGGCCGCACGTTCGCGCGGTCGACATACGCGGTCGCCAGCTCCGGGAGGACGAGGTCGCCCTTCGTGTACGGATTGCAGAACGGATTGACATCCACCGCGAGCCCGTACGCGTGCGCGGACCAGTTCTTCTGCCCGCGCACCGGACGGCAGACGAACGCGCTGGTGTCGTTGCCGTCGCCGGTGGGCGGCGCGTCGAGTTCAGCGGGGGAGGTGATGTGCATTTCCTCGATGGGGAACTGCTGGGCGTACAGCTCGCTGAAGGCTTTCACGACTGCCGAAGCGGCGTCCTTGTTGACCAGCAGTTCGCCGGTGTGCGCGCGATGGTCGAAGCCCCAGAACGAGAGCGTGACGTAACGGAGGTCGGCGGACGACACCGGGCAGGCCGCCTGCCAAGTGCTGCGTTTGAGCACCGCGTCGGGAACGGCGGCGATCTTCGCGTCGTACGTAGTGCTCGTCGGCGGCGGAAGGAAGTCCTGGGTCGGCAGCGAGCGGTTCACCAGTTCGGGTGGAGTCGGTTCGATCTCGCCGAAGCCGTCCGGCCGTCGCGGCAACGGATGGGCACCCACCTGCCAGGTGACGGCGGGCGCGCTCGTCGCCGTCCGAGTCGCCGGAAGTGTCGGGCTGGGCGCTGCCGACGGCGCGCTCAACGGGCCCGGCTGAGGTGCCGCAGGCGTGCTTGTGGCACATCCGGCCAGCAGGAAGACCATCAGCGCGCTGACCGTCGCGGCTGTTTTCCGTCGCATGAGACCACCTAAGCGAATGCGCTCGGTGTATAGAGACTCCACCCGTTCCAGTGACACCGTTTTGGGCTTGGCCCGTTTAGGGTAATCGCGGCCTTGTGTGCACGCGCCGGAGTCGGCTGATTCCCGTGCGCGTCCAGGCTGTGCTGTCGTAGTGCCGATGAAGGGAATGCCCATGCCCGCGAAGTTCCGCCGTCCGGTCCTGCTCGCGGCGGGGTCTCTGCTCGCCGCCGCGATCGCGGTCCCGGTCGGCTCGGCGTGGGCGTCGGAGCCCGCGGACCCGGGGTCGCACGCACAGCCGCGGATCGTCGGCGGCAGCGAAGCGTCGCTGGCCGACCACCCGTACGCGGTGTACCTCACCGACCAGAGCGGTTCGCAGTTCTGCGGCGCGGTGATCGTGAGCCCGTCCGCGGTGGCGACCGCCGCGCACTGTGCGAAGGCCCTGCCGAAGTCGTCGATCCACGTGGTCGCCGGCCGCCAGGACAAGCGCAGCGGCGACGGCGTGGAACTCGGCGTCTCGAAGGTCTGGGTGAACCCGGACTACAGCGACCCGACCAAGGGCGACGACATCGCGGTCCTCACCGTGCGCGGGCGGCTGCCCTACCAGGCGGCGAAAGTCGCGGACAAGAGCGACCAGTCGCGGTACGCGGAAGGCACGCAGGCGACCGTGCTCGGCTGGGGCCGGCTTTCCAGAAGGCGGAGAGCGGTCGGACGTGCTGCGCAGCGCCCAGGTGCCGCTGGTCAGCGACTCCACCTGCAAGACGGCGTATGACACGTACGACCCGTCGAGCATGGTGTGTGCCGGCTATCCCCAGGGCGGCCAGGACGCCTGCCAGGGCGATTCCGGCGGCCCGCTCGTCGAGGGCGACACGCTGATCGGCATCGTGTCCTTCGGCGACGGCTGCGGGAAGGCGGGCAAACCCGGCGTGTACACGCGGGTTTCGCAGTTCTCCGACGACATCGCGGCGCAGTCCCAGGCGCGGCTGTTCGGCTGAGCTGTGTTAAGCAGGGTCGTGTGACGACTCTGCACCGCGCCACCGGGCCCGAACTCACCGCTGCCGATCTGTACGCGATCCTCCGGCTGCGGTCGGACGTGTTCGTGGTGGAACAAGACTGCGTGTACGCCGACATCGACGGGCTCGATCTGCTCCCGGAGACGCGTCATCTGTGGCTGACCTCCGACGCGGAGGTCGTGGCGTGCCTGCGTGTGCTGGCGGAACCGGGCGGCGGGTCGCGGATCGGCCGCGTGGTGACGGCGAAGTCGGCGCGGGGGCAGGGTTTGGCGGCACAGCTGATGGCGGCGGCGCTGGAAGGCGCTTCCGGGGAGTTTGTGCTGGATGCGCAGACTTATGCGCAGCAGTTGTACGCGCGGTTCGGGTTCGTCGTTGAGGGCGAGGAGTTCCTGGAGGACGGGATCCCGCACGTCACCATGCGCCGCAAGGGTTAGGCGCGCGGCGCGGTCGCGGCGATCACCTTCACCGCGCGGTCGACGTCCGCTTCGGACAGATCCGCGCGGGCGGTGAGGCGCAGCCGGGAAACGCCGTCCGGCACTGCGGGCGGGCGGAAGCAGCCGACGAGAATCCCTTGCTCCGCACAGGCTTCCGCCCACGCGGTGGCCGCTTGCGGAGACGGCGTCTGCACGGCGACCACGGCGGCCTCCGGGAGACTCACCGGGATACCGGCGTTCTTCAACCCCATCGCGAGGTTTCCGGCGTTCTCGATGACTTTCGCCGCAAGATCCGGTTCGGACTTGAGCACCTGCAACGCAGTGAGCGCGGCCGCCGCGCTGGCCGGGGCGAGAGCGGTGTCGAAGAGGAAGCTGCGCGCGGTGTCCACGAGATGCCGGATCACGCGGCGCGGGCCGACGACAGCGCCGCCTTGCGCGCCGAGGGCGTTGGCGAGCGTCAGGGTGGTGACGACGTCCGGTGCGGACGACAGCCCGGCGGCGTGCACCGCGCCCCGGCCGCCTTCGCCGAGCACTCCGAAGCCGTGCGCGTCGTTGACGACCAGCGCGGCGCTGTGCGTGCGGCAGATTTCGGCGAGTTCGCCCAGCGGCGAGAGTTCTCCGTCGGCCGAGAACACCGAATCGGTGACCACGATCGCGCGCGGTTTGCGGCGGGTGGCCAGTGCGTGCTTGATCGCCGACGGGGTCGAGTGCTCGACCGCTGCGATGTCCGCGCGGGAAAGACGGCAGCCTTCGACCAGCGACGCGTGGACGTACTTGTCGGTGACGATCGCCGATTCGGAGCCGGACAGGGCGGTGACCGCGCCGAGGTTCGCGGTGAAGCCGGAGGAGAACACCAGCGCCGCCTGGGCGCCGCAGAAGCGGGCCAGCTCGTGTTCGAGTTCCGCGTGGAGTTCGGTGGACCCGGTGACCAGGCGCGATCCGGTGGCCCCGGCGCCCCAGCGCAACGCGGCCGCCGCGGCTGCCCCGGCGACGCGCTTGTCGCGGGCGAGGCCGAGGTAGTCGTCGCCGGCGAGGTCGAGCGCGGGATGCTGCGCCGGACGCGGATTCATCCGCCGGGCGAGACCGGCTTCCGCGCGCCGCTGGCCTTCGGCTTCAAGCCAATCGAAGACGTTCTCTGGCGGCAGCGGCGGAGTGTCAGTCACCCAGGCAGTGTCGCATCCGGCTGGCGGGCGCGTGTGCGGCCCCCGCCCCCGGGGATGGTGGGAAGCGTGGCGGGGCAACGGAAACACGGGCTGCCTGCTCTTCAAGTCCTCACGGACCGCAAGCCCCGCTCGGCTTCGAGGCGCGGCGGCGAGCGGGGCCCGGTGGCCGAAACCTGCCCGGAAACGAAGAACGGCCCCGCCGGAGCGGGGCCGTTCTCAGTGATCAGGCGTGGTCGCGGCGCGGGCCGCGGCTCGGCCGACCGAAGCCGCCGCCGGCGCGCGACTGCTTCCGGCTGCGGCTGTAACCGCCGCCGCCGTGGTTCTCGCGGGAACCGTAACCGCCTTCGCGGCCGCCTTCCCGCGAGTAGCCGCCTTCGCGGGCGTAGCCGCCCTCGCGCGAACCGCGACCCTCGTACGAACCGCGGTTGTAGCCGCCTTCGCGGGAGCCGCCGCGGTCGTCACGGGAGGCGTAGCCGCCGCGGCCGCCTTCGCGGGAACCGCGGTAGCCGCCGCCCTCGCGCGAGCCGCGGAAGCCGCCGCGGTCTCCGCCGAAGCCGCGGCCGCCGGAGCGGCGCGGGGACTCCCGGCGACGCTCCACCACCGGCTCGCCGCTCGGCTCGCGGGCGCCGGTGATGCGCGACAGGTCCTCGTCGTGGGTGCGGATCATCGTGGTCTCGGCGCGCACGCCGGCCCGGTCGGTCATCCGGCGGACGGTGCGCCGCTGGTCGTGCGTCACCAGGGTGACGACGATGCCGGACGCGCCGGCCCGGGCGGTGCGGCCCGCGCGGTGCAGGTAGTCCTTGTGGTCCGCGGCCGGGTCGACGTGCAGCACCAGCGAGATGTCGTCGACGTGGATGCCGCGCGCGGCGACGTCGGTGGCCACCAGCACCGCCGCGTGGCCTTCCTTGAAGTCGGCGAGCACGCGGTTGCGCTGGCCCTGGGTCTTGCCGCCGTGCAGGGCGACGGCGTGCACGCCGCTCTCGCGCAGCCGCTCGGTGAGCCGGTCCACGTGGTGCTTGGTGCGGACGAACATGATCGTGCGGCCCTCGCGGGCTCCGATCCGGGTGATGATGTCCTGCTTGTCCGAGTGCGAGACCTGGAACAGGTGGTGGTCCATCGTGGTGACGCTCGCGGTCGACGGCGCGACCGAGTGCGTGACCGGGTCGGCGAGGTACTGCCGGACCAGCTTGTCGACGTCGCCGTCGAGCGTCGCGGAGAACAGCAGCCGCTGCCCGCCGGGCGGGGTCAGGTCCATGATCTCGCGGACCTGCGGCATGAAGCCCATGTCGGCCATCTGGTCGGCCTCGTCGAGCGCGATGAAGTTGCAGTCGCCGAGCGAGGCGGTGCCCTGGCGGACGTGGTCCGACAGCCGGCCCGGGGTGGCGATCAGCAGGTCGACGCCGCGGGCGAGCGATTCCGCCTGGCGGCCGAAGGACATGCCGCCGACCGCGGTGCGGCACCACAGGCCGAGCGACTTGGCGAGCGGGGTCAGCGAGTCGGCCACCTGCATGGCCAGCTCGCGGGTCGGCACCAGCACGAGCGCGCGGGGGCGCTTCGGGCGGGCCTTGCCGCCGTCGAGCCGGGCCAGGATGGCCAGGCCGAAGGCCAGCGTCTTGCCGGATCCGGTCTGGGCGCGGCCCAGCACGTCGCGGCCGGCCAGCGCGTCCGGGATGGTCGCGGACTGGATCGGGAACGGCGCGTCGATGCCCGCCTCGGCGAGCGCCCGCAGCAGCGGCTCGGGCAGGCCCAGCTGGGCGAAGGTCTTCACGGCGGGGGTTTCCACCGTGTCGTCGTGGAGAACGTCTCCACCGGCCGGCCGCTGCCTCGGCTTGCGCTCGGGGCGGCCCCCGCGGGAGCGGGAGGACTGGCCGGGTTCGTACGTGACTGTCACAAATGCCTCTCGGACGTGGCACGTCGCAAGGAGGCCCGGGCTGCCCGCGCGCAGGCAGGGCAAGATGGTGTGGCGATGGGCGTTCACAGGGACGGACCCGGTGCGCCGAGCCATGGCGTGGCACACCGACGGAAATTGCTTCGGATGGCCGCGAGTCCTTCTGCGGACTGTGGAGGCGACGGACACCAACTCATCCACGCCGCCGTTGCGGTCTTGACACACTCTACCTGAGAGATCGCGGTTGCCCCGCACCCAGGTGCGCGGTTGTGGGCGGGGTCGCAGGTGTGGCCTGTCGCACACCCGCGACCCCGCGCCGGGGCTCAGCCGAGACCGGCCGCCTTTTCCAGTTCCCGCACCAGGTCATCGGCGTCGATGACCTGTTCGGACAGTCCGCGGCCGCGGAACCATCCGGCGAGATTCGCGACGTCGCGGGCGAGGAATTCCCGGCCGCGCGGGTTCGCGATCACGTCGACCGCCTGGGGCAGGTCGATCACCATCAGGTGACCTTCGTGCACCAGGAGGTTGTACGCGGACAGGTCGCCGTGCGCGAGTCCTTGTCCCGCCAGGAGTTCCAGCGCGGACACGGCCTGCTCCCACAGGTCGGCCAGCTCGTCCGGCCCGGGCCGCAGTTGCGCCAGCCGGGGCGCGGCGGTGCCGTCGGACTCGCCGAGGAACTCCAGCAGGATCTCGGTGCCGTGGCGCTGCACCGGATACGGCACCGGCGCGCCGATTGTCCACAAGCGACTGAGCACGGCGAACTCGGCGACCGCCCATTGTTCGGCGATCAGGTTGCGGCCGAACGAGGTGCGCCCCTCCATCGCGCGCATCTCGCGGGACCGGCGCATCCGCCTGCCCTCGAGATAACCCGCGTCGCGGTGGAAGAGCTTGTGCTCGTCTGAGCGGTATCGCTTGGCTGCCAGCAGAACTCCTTCCTCGCCGGGAAGATTGCGGCGCAGCAGATGCACGTCCGCCTCCTTGCCGGTCTTGAGCACGCCGAGGTCGGTGTCGACCGCGGCGAGTTCGGTGATCACCCAGTCCGGCCGGGGATGCGGGCCCTGGTCGGCTCCGTCCCAGTTGGACCACCGGTCGGCGCCGTCGGGCAGCGCGGTTTCGGTGTAGGCGTCTTCGCGAAGCGCGGAGAGCCGGACTCGCTCGGCTTCGGTGAGCCGTCCCCGTCGGGCGGGGGCGGGCATGTCGTCGTAACGGGGGCGACGGCGCATCCGGCGGTCGGAGTAGTCGGAGGCGTCGGAAAATTCGTCGAAATCGTGCTCGCGCACTGGTGGGTTCTCCTAGATCAGGGTGCCCACCGGGCGAGCGCGTGCTCTAGCCGAGGCGGGCGGGCGGAAGAGGGCAGGACAGCGCCCGGACAATCTCCACGACGCACCTCCCTTGCTTCCGGCAGCCGGCGGCACTCCGCCGGACGCCGACCACCTTGCCGTCCCGCCCCGGAGCGGCGCAACTCATTTATTTCGCGCCCGCCCGCCTTCGCGGCGCCAGGGGCTACGCGGGTCAGAGAATGAAGGGGGTGGCGGCGAGGGTCGCCACGCCGGGTACGCCGGCAGTCGCCGTCCCGGCGTGCCACAGCAACCTCGTGAATGTCGGCTTCTCGTTTCCGGAAGATCGTTCGCGAGGATGAGAGCCCGCCGATGTGCACGGGGTTGAGCGAAGGAGCAACCGCGCACAACGCCACGGCGGAG
Source organism: Amycolatopsis sp. WGS_07 (assembly GCF_045278895.1). NCBI lineage: Bacteria > Bacillati > Actinomycetota > Actinomycetes > Pseudonocardiales > Pseudonocardiaceae > Amycolatopsis > Amycolatopsis sp. WGS_07. Next base: position 5,065,030 of record NZ_CP136053.1, read on the forward strand.
AGGGCAGCGACCAGCGCGCCCGGAGACCCGGGAAAGGCCGCGAGCGCTGCGGCTATTTCGCGCCCGCCCACCGAGCGAGGGCGGCGTCGAGGAGCTTCTGGTCGTCACCCCCGGAACTCGCCCACACGATCACTCCGTCGGGGCGGACGAGGAGGCTCGGCTCGCCGGACGGATCGGCCACGTACGCCAGCCGGTCCTCCAGCCCGGGCACCGCGAACCGGCCGTCGGGGGAGCGGTCGACGAGCACGAACCGGCCGTCGTGGGCATGGTCGGCGAGCCGGGTTCCGGAGGTCAGTTCGACGTCCCCGGCGATCGAGCCGACTGGTGCTTCGGCACCGTCCGCCACGTCGTAGTGCTGCAGGATTCCGGACGACAGCGCGACGATGCGGTTCATCGCGGCGGGCACCTGAAGCAGTTCGCCGCCGACGATCTTGCGCAGCTGCTCCGTGCGTTCGTCTCCGCGCAGGAGCGCGACCTGGGCGCGGGTCCAGTCGAGCACCCACGCGCCGACCGGGTGGCGTTCGGTCTCGTAGGTGTCGAGCAGTCCGGCCGGAGCCCAGCCCTGGACTGTCGCGGCGAGCTTCCAGCCGAGGTTCGCCGCGTCGCCGAGGCCGAGGTTCAGGCCCTGTCCGCCGAGCGGGGAGTGGACGTGCGCCGCGTCGCCGGCCAGGAACACGCGGCCGCGCCGGTAGTGCCGCGCCTGGCGCGCGTTGTCGGTGAACCTCGTTGCCCGGCCGTGGATTCCGGTGATGGTGACCGGGACTCCGGTGACGTCGCGGACGGCCTCCTGCAGTTCCTCGACCGACACCGGAGCGTCGCGATCCCGCGGCGGTTTGCGGAAGCGGCTGAGGAAGATGCGGCCGGGAACCGGGCCGTACGCGTAGACGCCGCGCGGGGTCCAGGTCCAGCCGGGCCGCAGGCCGCTCGCGTCGTCGAACTCGGCGATTGCCTGGTAGCCGGTCATGTCCGGGTCCGTGCCGTCGAACTCGACGCCGAGCTGTTTCCGGATGACGCTCCGCCCGCCGTCCGCCGCGACGAGCCAGCTCGCGGCGAACTCGCCCGCGCTCGTTTCGACCGTCACGGATTCCCCGGTGTCCCGCACGCCGTGGACCTCGACGCCGCGCCGGAGGTCGACGCCGAGCTGGGCGCAGCGTTCCCCGAGCATCCGCTCGACCTCCTGCTGCGGCACCCCGAGCCCGTTCGACACCGCCCGGTGCGCGGCGAGCACCGGATCGCTCTGGTCGATGAGGTCGTTGTCGAACAGGAAGCCGGCGAAGTGCCCGGCGGCGAGGAACCGGCGGCCGCCCCGTTTGGCGGCCTCGACCGTCGGGCCGAACTTGCCGGCCGACTCGAGGAACCGCCGCTGCGCCGCCTCCGCCTCGGGCAGCAGGCCGCGCCGGTCGAGCAGCTCGGCGCTGGCGACGTTGACCGATCCGGCCTTGATGGTCGGATCCGTCTCCGCCAGCCGGTCCAGCACGATCACTCCCACCCCGCGCAACGCGAGTTCTCCGGCCAGGAACAACCCGGTGGGCCCGGCCCCGGCGACGATCACCTCAGTCCGCTCCATGACGCTCTCTCCCTTACCCTTGCCCTGCGGCTTAACCAAGTGTGCTTACCGAGTAAGCTTACCAGGTAAAGGTAACACGGAAGGGTGGACTCATGCCCAATCGCGGCGATCGAGGCGGGGCCAGGACGCGGGCGCGGATCGCCGAGGTCGCGACCGGGCTGTTCCTGGAACGCGGGTTCGACGCGGTCACGATCGCCGAGGTCGCCGCCGCGGCCGGGGTGTCCAAGGTGACGGTGTTCTCGCACTTCGAGCGCAAGGAGGACCTGCTGCTGGACCGCTTGCCGGAGGCGATCGACCTGGTGCGGTCCGCGGTCCGCGAACGAACCGGCGGCGTGGTGGACGCGCTCCGGCAGCTCGCGCTGACGCTGCTGGAAGAGGCGCACGTGCTGTCCGGCGTCGGCGGCGACATCGAGCCGTTGATGCGGACGGTCGCGGAGTCGCCCGCGCTGATCGCGCGGCTGCGCGCGTTCGGGTACGAGATGGAGGCCGAACTGGCCGGGGAACTCGCCTCGGACGCGCGGTTTTCCGGGGACGCGGCGCTGGTGGCCGCGTTGGTGGTGGCGGCGTACCGGACGGTGGCGGTGGAGACGATCCGGCGCCGGCTGGCCGGGGAGGACCTGGCTGAGCTGGCGGTATCGCACCGGGAGCGGCTCGCGCGGGCATTCGACGCGGTGGAGCGCTTGGTCGGGGACAGCGAATGAAACTCGGCCAGGTCTTCGCCCTGGTTCTGTGAGTGTCCGGCCGATCTCGTCGGAAGCCGCGCCCGGGCGTTTGGCTCAGGTCAGCCGTTGACGAACGCCAGATGGGCCGCGTCGTAGCGCTCGCCCGCGAAGTTCTCCGGGGCGGCGACCGTTTCGATCGCGGCGAGGTCGTCGGCGGTCAGGTCGACGCGCAGGGCCGCGAGGTTTTCCTCCAGGTACTGCTTCCGCCGAGTGCCCGGGATCGGCACCACGTTTTCGCCGCGCGCCTGCACCCACGCCAGCGCCAGCTGTCCGGTCGTGACCTCTTTCGCGGCGGCCAGTTCCTCCAGTTTCGCCACGATCGCGAGGTTCCGGTCGAGGTTGCCGTCGGCGAAACGCGGCTGGTAGCGCCGCACGTCGCTGTCCGCCATCGTTTCGGTGGAGCGGTAGCGGCCGGTCAGGAAACCGCGGCCCAGCGGGGAGAACGGGACGACGCCGATGCCGAGTTCGCGGCACGTCGGCGCGATTTCCGCTTCCAGGTCGCGGGTCCACAGCGACCATTCGCTTTGCAGCGCCGCGATCGGGTGCACCGCGTGCGCGCGCCGGACGGTCCGCGCGCTCGCCTCGGAAAGCCCGAGGTGGCGGACCTTCCCGGCCTGGACCAGCTCGGCCATCGCGCCGACGGTCTCCTCGATCGGCACGTCCGGGTCGACTCGGTGCAGGTAGTACAGGTCGATGTAGTCGACGCCGAGCCGCCGCAGCGAGGCATCGCAGGCCTGGCGCACGTAGGCGGCGTCGCCGCGGACCTCGGTCGGTTCGCCGAGGCGGTTCGCGATGCCGAATTTCGTGGCCAGCACGACCTCGTCGCGCCGGCCGGCGATCGCGCGGCCGAGCAGTTCCTCGTTGTGGCCGGAACCGTAGAAGTCGGAAGTGTCCAGGAGGGTCACGCCGAGGTCGAGCGCGTGGTGCAGGGTCTCGATCGACTGCGCGTCGTCGGTCGCGCCGTAGCCGTGGCTCATTCCCATGCAGCCCAAGCCCTGTGCGGAAACGGTCAGCCCGCCGAGATTCCGGGTCGGGATGTCGGTCATGTCGCTCCTTCTGCGCCGGTTCTGGATCAACGGCGACGCTAAGACCTGGAGCGTGCTCCAGGGCAAGCATTAGGCTCGCGGCGGTGGACTACGACGCGGTAATCGTCGGCGGCGGGCACAACGGGCTCGTCGCCGCTGCCTATCTGGCGCGGGCCGGACGGTCGGTGCTGGTGCTGGAACGACGTGCGGAGATCGGCGGCGCGGCGGTTTCGTTCCGCGCTTTCGCTGGCGTGGACGTCCGGCTCTCGCGGTATTCGTACCTAGTCAGCCTGCTGCCGAAGCGGATCATCGCCGAGCTGGGGTTGGACGTCCAGCTGCTGAGGCGGCGGATGTCGTCGTACACGCCGGTCGGCGGCGGAGGTCTCCTTGTCGACACGGGCGATGACGCACGGACTGGCGCGTCGTTCCGTGGGGTCACTGGGTCCACAAAGGACTATGCGGCCTGGCAACGGTTTTACGCGTCGGCGGCGCGCGTGGCGGAGGCGACGTTCGATTCGCTGACGGAGCCGTTGCCGACGCGGGCTGAGTTGCGGCAGCGGATCGGCGACGAGGCGGCGTGGGAGACGTTTTTCGAGCGTCCGGCGGGGGAAACGCTGCGGGAGTTGTTCGAGAACGACGTTGTGCGCGGAGTGGTGCTCACTGATGCGTTGATCGGCACTTTCGCCTCTGCCGATGACGATCTGCTTCGGCAGAACCGTTGCCTGCTTTATCACCTGATCGGCAATGGCACTGGCGACTGGGATGTTCCGGTCGGGGGAATGGGCGCGGTGACCGAGGCGCTCGCGAATGCGGCTCGTCGCGCCGGGGCGTCGCTGATGACCGGTGCGGAAGTGCTTTCGGTGACGCCGGATGGCGAGGTTCGCTACCTCGAAGGGGACGCGGAGAGGGTGGTGGTCGGCGGTCGAGTGCTGGCGAACGTCGCGCCGCGCACGCTTGCCCGGTTGCTGGGCGAGGAGCCGGGGGAGTCGCCGGAAGGCGCGCAGTTAAAGGTAAATATGGTGCTGCGGCGATTGCCTCGGCTGCGTGATGCGACGGTTGACCCGCAGGACGCGTTCGGCGGGACCTTTCACGTCAACGAATCGTTTGCCCAGCTGGAGACTGCTTATCGGGAGGCCGCGGCGGGGCGGATTCCTTCGGTGCCGCCGTGCGAGATTTATTGTCATTCGCTGACTGATCCGTCGATCCTCGGTCCGGCTGAGCGGGCGGCGGGAGTGCAGACGTTGACGTTGTTCGGTTTGCACATGCCGGCGCGGTTGTTCGAGGCGGACAACGGCGGGGCGCGGGCGGAAGCGTTGCGGGCGACTGTGGCGTCGCTGGACAGCGTGCTCGCGGAGCCGATCGAGGACTGCCTGCTGCTGGATGCTGACGGGAAGCCGTGTATTGAAGCCAAAACTCCGCTGGACTTGGAGGCGGAGCTTGGGCTGCCGCGCGGGCACATCTTTCACCGCGACCTGTCGTGGCCGTATGGCGAGGACGAGGCGGCGGGGCGCTGGGGCGTCGAGACCGGGCACAAGCGGGTGCTGCTGTGCGGAGCCGGGGCGGCTCGCGGGGGCGGGGTGAGCGGGATTCCCGGGCGCAACGCGGCGATGGCGGTGCTGGAGGTCAGTCGGTGAGCAAGTCCAGGGAGTGGTCGCCGGTCCGTTCCACGGTCAGGCCTGCCTTGGCGATGACGCGGATGAGCTGGTCCACAGTGGACGGCTCGGTGCGCGACGTGGCCAGTACGGCGGCGAGCTTTCCTTTGTAGGCCTTGTTGAAGTGGCTGACCGTGGTGCGGTTGCCGTTCGCGTCCTCGGTGACCACGCGGACGGTGACCGCGTCGGAGCGCAGCTTCGCGAAGGCGGCGTACGTGCCGGAACGAAGGTCCACGATCAGGCCTTCGACGTCGCGCAGCACCGGTTCCAGGACCGGCTTCCACAGCCCGCGGACGGTGCCGAGCGCGGGCACCGTGTTGCCGCCCGAGAGGCGGTACGCGGGGATGGGGTCGGTCGCCGCGACGACGCCGAACAGCGACGACGTGACCGCCAGCCGCTGCTGTGCCTTGGCCAGCCCGGCGCGGGTGAAGCTTTTGACGTCGAGCGCGTCGTAGAGGACGCCGGTGTAGCGGCGCAGCGCGGGCATCGTGGGGGAGGTCCAGAGCTGGGCGTTGCGGGTGACCTCGTCGGCTTGGCGCGCGGAGATGCCGAGGGCGGCGAGGCTGGCCGGGACGTCGGCGGCCAGTTCCACGAGGGCGTCGGCCAGTTTGGCGCGCACCGGGTTCAGCTCGGGGAACGACAGCGCGTCCAGGTCAAGCGGCGCGCCTTTGCCGCCGTCGGCCTTGGTTTCGGAAGGAGGGAGGAGCACCAGCACCCCCGGAGCGTAACCGCCCGGTAATCCAGGTGCGGCGGCCGTGTGCCGCTCCTTACCCTGCTCGCATGGAACTGACCTGGCGCCCGCTCACGCTCGCCGACGTCGGCGAGGTCACCCGGCTGTGCACTGCCGCGGAGGAAACCGACCGCACCGGCGAGCACTGGGACGAGGACGACGTGCGCCAGGAGATGTCCGGCCCGTCGGTCGACCTGCCCGGCGCGAGCATCGGAGCCTGGGACGGTTCGCGTCTGGTGAGCTACGCGCTGGTCATCGCCCGCGACGCAGCCGAGCCGGTGCACCAGCCGCACGTCGCGGCGCTGACCGACCCCGAGTACCGCATCGACGAGGTCGCTTCGGTGCTGACGGAGTGGCTCGTGCGCACGGCCCGGAGCGTCCATGCCCGGCACTTCCCGGACGCGAAGCTGGAACTGCACGCCGGCGCGCACGAGAACGAAACCTGGTACCGGTCGCTGCTCGAACGCGGCGGGTTCAAACAGGAGCGGACCTTCGTGGAGATGCGCGCGGACCTGTCCGCGCTGCCCCCGGCTCCGCCGCTCCCGGACGACCTCGTGCTGGCGGCCTGCGAGGAACGCTACGACGCACTGGTGCTCGACGCGCGCAACGCCTCGTTCGCCGGACACTGGGGCAGCACCTGGCTTTCCGCGGACGAATGGGCACACCGGTTCCGCGACCGCAAGGACTTCGTGCCGGACCTGTCGTTCCTCCTCCTTTCCCCGGAACGCGACCGGGTCCTGGCGTTCGTGATGTCGTCGTTCTACGAGGCGGACGCACTGGCGACGGGCGTGCGGGAACTGCACGTCAACTACGTCGGCACCCGGACGGAGGCCCGTGGGCGGGGTCTGGCCTCGGCGCTGCTGGCGCACACCCTCGACGCGGGCCGGGCGGCCGGCTACGAGCGGTCGTCGCTTTCGGTGGACGTGGACAACACGCACCGGGCGCTCGCGGTTTACGAGCGGTGCGGGTACCGGACGGCTGAGCGGAATTACGGGTACGTGCTGCCGCTGAGCTGACTGACGGGAGTCGTCGCCCGCCACGCCGGTAGTACCGGTCGTTCCCGATTTGGGCGGTTTCTTCTCTATGCTGCGCCGAGAAACGCGGCGGGCGGAGGAGAACCCCGGTGAGTGCCGACGGTAATTCCTGGCATTGGCACGAGTACGAAGTCGGGCTGGTCAGCGAGGCCGCGCGCGCCTGTGTTCGCGCCCTGGCCTCGTTCCTGATCGGCTTGGGCGGCGCCTTCGTGCTGATCCTGGGCATCGGCCTGCTCGCCGAGCAGGACCTGCTCGACGATCCCGGTCTCGAGAAGGCCGTCGACCACCTCAGCCGCATGAGCATGGGCGTTCTGGCGGCGTTCGTGCTGGCCGGGTGCGGGGCCGGCGCGGTGGGCAGCTTCGTGCGGGAGTCGACCACGTCCAAGGCGATCGCCGCCGCGGCCGCCCGGGGCGCGTCCCGCTACGCCGTCCCGTCCCCGGACCAGGTCCGGTCCGTCACCGGCAAACCCGCGGAGGCGCTCGCCTTCTTCGGCTGGGCGAACGCGGTCCTGGCCGGTTTGCTGGGAGTGATCGGGCTGATCGTGGCGCTGGCGGAGGGTGACGAGAGCCTGCTGATCTTCTCCCTGATCACTGGTTACGCCTTGATCATGGCCCTAGTCGGCTACGCCAGTTCCCACCTGCTCGCGCGGGCCCACGAACGCCGCCACACCCGGATCGCCGCGCATTGGACGTCGAACGACGAAGAACAAGCCTGGATACCGGCGCGCGACGGCGCGGCCAAGAAGACCCCGGCCAGGCCGTCGATCGCAAAGCGCTGTCTTTACGGCGCGGCCGCTCTCTGGCTCGCGGGTGCTGTCGCGCTGCAGCTGTCGGTGTTGACGCGCTGCGCGGGAAAGTATGCGTGCAAGGACATCACCTACTCCTCGCCGGTCGAGACCCTGATCGCCGGGGGAATCTGGATCTTCGCGATCCTGATGACGCTGGGTGTGCTGCTCGCCGCCGTCGGCGTGCTGTTCGACTGGCGGCAACGCCGATCCGAACGCGCCGAACTGCGCGCGAGACTGGCCGACCCAGGATCCGACCGCCCGGCCGAGGACCTGCTGACCTACCACTCGCGGCGCCAGACACACCCGCTGGCGCGAGTCGCCGCGATGATGTCCGGCGCGGGACTGGTGTTCAGCACGTCCTCCTATCTGGTCGGCAACGGCCTCGGACTGGGTTCGGAGGACGTCTTCGCGCCCTACCGCACCGAATCGCTCGTCGCGATGATCGTCTCGGCGGCCGTGTTCGCCGCGGCCGTGCTCGGCACCGGGATCGTCACCGTGCGCGGCCGCGAACTCCGCAACGCCCTCATGGAACGCTGGCCCTCACCCACTTCCTGGACGACCGCCAGCAACGGCAAGGCGGCGAGCCCCAAACGCGGCCCGGTGTTGCACGGGGCGAGCGGGGGCAAGGTCGAGGTGGGGAAGGACGGGGCCTCGGACCCGCGGTGACGCGCGGGTCGCGACAGGGCGGGTTGCCTGGGGCTGGCCGCTGACTCGGTGCCGGGTTGTCCGGGGCGGGACGGTTTTTCCTACGGAGGTCAGGATCGCCTGCTCCGTCCCGGGCGGCGGGTTGCCCGGGGCGGGCGGCGCTGGCTAGGTGCTGGGTCGTACGGCGCAGACCGCATTCCCCTGCGGGCAGGCCGGAACCACCCGCTCCAGCCCAGACGGCGGTTGCCTGGGACGGCGGCATCGGCCCGGAGCCGGGTTGCCCGAGTGCAGATCGCGTTGCCGTCCAGATCGGTCAGGACCGTCCGCGCCGGGTTCCCTGGGGAGGGTGGGCACCGGAGCCGAGCCGGGTTGCCCGGTGAAGACCGCGTTGCCATTCCAGGTCGGTCAGAGCCCCCGGGACAGGCGGCACCAGAGCCGTGCCGTGCTGTCCGGTGCAGATCGCGTTGCCCTTCCGGGTCAGCCAGGGCCGCCCGCGCCAGAGTTCCCGGCACCGGCGCGGAGCCGGGTTTATCCAGCGCAGACCGCATTCCCCTCCGGACCCACCAAACCCGCCCACCCCAGCCCAGACAACGGACCACCCAGGACAGACCTCAGCACCGCCCCGAAACCACCCTCACGCTCCGCTCAATGAGCCCCCAACCCAGCCACGCAAAACACATTCCCCTCCGGATCCGCCAGCACCGTCCACTCCAGCCCGGACTGTGCGTGCGTTCCCTGCTCCACCGCGCCCAGCCCCACCAGCCGCCGGACCTCCGCCTCCCGGTCGGGAGCGCCAAAATCCACGTGCACCCGGTTCTTCCCGGCCCGCGCCTCCGGCACGCGTTGCAGCCCGAGCCGAGGCCCGCCCGACGCGGAACCGGCCAGCATCACGAACTCTCCGTAGTCGCCGAGCACCTCGACCTCCAGCGCCGCTTTCCAGAACTCCGCCAGCCGCTGGGGATCGGCGCAGTCGATGGTGATCATGCCCATCTCCAAACCCATGCCCGCACGCTAACCGCCACCACCGACAAAAACCGTGCCCGCCGATAACCCGCATGCGTCGCGGCCAGCGGGTTGACTACTCTGTGCGAAACGCCTAAGCCCCAGTGCAGGGAGTCCCCAGTGATCACCAGGATGTCGTCGTTGTTCCTCCGCACGCTGCGCGAGGATCCGGCGGACGCCGAGGTACCCAGCCACCGGCTGCTGGTACGTGCCGGCTACGTCCGCCGGGTCGCCCCGGGTGGTTACTCGTGGCTGCCGCTCGGGCTGCGGGTGCTGCGCCGGGTCGAGCAGACCGTGCGCGAGGAGATGAACGCGATCGGCGCGCAGGAGATCCAGTTCCCCGCGCTGCTGCCCCGCGAACCCTACGAGGCCACCAACCGCTGGACCGAGTACGGCGACAGTCTCTTCCGCATCAAGGACCGCAAGGGAGCCGACTACCTCCTCGGCCCGACCCACGAGGAGCTGTTCGCGCTCACCGTGAAGGGGGAGTACAGCTCCTACAAGGACTTCCCGGTCACGCTGTACCAAATCCAGACCAAGTACCGCGACGAGGCGCGCCCCCGCGCGGGCATCCTGCGCGGCCGCGAGTTCGTCATGAAGGACTCCTACTCCTTCGACCTCGACGACGAGGGCCTCGAGAACTCGTACCAGAAGCACCGCGACGCCTACATCAAGCTGTTCGACCGCCTCGGCATCGAGTACGTCATCGTGGCCGCCACGTCCGGCGCGATGGGCGGGTCCGCGTCCGAGGAGTTCCTCGCGGTCGCGGAGAACGGCGAGGACACCTTCGTCCGCAGCACCGAATCGGGCTACGCGGCGAACGTCGAAGCCGTGGTCACGCCGGCGCCCGCCGCTCGGCCGCTCGACGGACTGCCCGAGGCGCAGGTCCACCACACCCCGGACACGCCGACCATCGAGACCCTCGTCGCGTTCTTCAACGCCGCCGGGCTCGGCCGCGAGTTCACCGCGGCGGACACGCTGAAGAACGTCCTGGTCAAGACGCGTCAGCCGGGCGCGAAGGAGTGGGAGCTGCTCGGCATCGGCGTCCCGGGCGACCGCGAGGTGGACTTCAAGCGCCTCGAAGCGGCGCTCGAACCCGCCGAGGTGGAGCTGCTCGAAGAAGCCGACTTCGCGAAGAACCCCTTCCTCGTCAAGGGCTACATCGGCCCGAAGGCGTTGCAGGAGAACGGGGTCCGCTACCTCGTCGACCCGCGAGTGGTCGAGGGGACGGCCTGGCTGACCGGCGCCGACCAGCGCGACCACCACGTGCTCGACCTGGTTGTCGGCCGCGATTTCACCCCGGACGGCACCATCGAGGCCGCCGAGGTCCGCGAGGGCGACGCGTCGCCGGACGGACACGGCACGCTCGTCGCCGCGCGCGGCATCGAGATCGGGCACATCTTCCAGCTCGGCCGCAAGTACACCGACGCCTTCGAGGTCGACGCGCTCGGCCCGGACTCCAAGCCGGTCCGCATCACCATGGGCTCCTACGGCGTCGGCGTTTCCCGGCTGGTCGCCGTGCTCGCCGAGCAGAACCACGACGAGCAGGGTCTCGTGTGGCCGCGCGAGGTGTCGCCGTTCGACGTGCACGTGGTCATCGCGGGCAAGGACGAGACGGTGCGCGAGGGCGCGGAGAAGCTGGCCGCCGAACTCGACGCCGCGGGTCTCGAAATCATCCTCGACGACCGCAAGGCCACCCCGGGCGTGAAGTTCGCCGACGCGGAGCTGGTCGGCGTCCCGACGATCCTCGTGGTCGGCCGCGGCCTCGCCAACGGGCTGGTCGAGGTCAAGGACCGGCGCACCGGCGAACGCGAAGAGATCGCCGTCGACTCGGTCGTCGACCACCTCGCGAAGCTCGTCCGCGGCTGAAGCCAGTGGGCTGGTTCGGGCGGAAACGCCGCGACGACAGCGCCGGGTACCAGGACAACGCCGCGCTGAGCGGCTTTGGCGGGTACGAGCCGTCCGACGCGCCGAAGTTCCCCAGCGCCGGGTACGGGAAAACCGACCCGGCGCCGGAGCCGTCCGAACCAGCCCCGCAGCCGCAGCCGGACCCGATGCGGCAAACGCTCACCCCGGCGCAGCTCAAGCAGCGGTCGCCGGGCAAACGCAATCTCCGCCTCGTCAAAGCGGTCCCGATCGTCATCCTGATCGGGGTGTTCGGCTACAACGTCTTCTCCGCCAAAAGCCACCATTCCGCCAGCACGGAGGAGACGCCGCGCGCCCCGCGCACCTATCAGCCGGAGCCCAGGGTCGTCGTGCCGCCGGTGGTCGCCGGATGGCAGTCGGTGGCCGGCAAAGACGGCAGCTACGCCTACGACGTGCCGCCGTCCTGGGAACCGGCCCCGGGCACGCTGCACGGCTGGGACCCGGCCGCCGGATCTCCCGGGATCAATCTGTCCACCAGCGCTTTCCTCGGCAAGGGCAGCTGCAAGGAGGACGCGGTCGGCCAGGTCGGCGGTGCTGGTTTCACCACCGAGAAAACCAGTGACGCCGCCGAAGCCGCTCGCAAGGCCGTCACTGATCTGGGCGTCAGCGCGTACACCGGCGAAGGCGCTCCGGCCGCGAAGGTGACGCCTGGGGCGCCGGAGAAGACTGAGGTCAAGTTCGAGGGCCAGCCCCGCGAGGGCATGCTCGTGGTCGCCGAGGTGACTCCGAGCGGAAACGCGCCGTGCAAGCCGCAAAGCGTGCTCACCGGTGCGCTCGCGCTCGGGACGGGCGAAAAGTCGGCCGTGCTGGTCGCGTATTCCGAACAAGGCCGCCCGGGTTCAGCGTCCCGGGACGACCTCGTCCGGATCCTGCACAGCTACCGCGGCGTCCCGGCCGCCGACCGGTCCACGACCACGCCGCCGCCGACCACGCGCTGACGGCGCAGCGCCAGCTTCGCGAAGTCCATCAGCCCGGCGTTCGGCAGGTACGCGCGGCCCAGCGCGATCCCGATCCGCGGCAGGTCGGCCTCGTCGCGGTAAGCGAGGTACAACGGCTCGTGCCGCGGCTGGAACTTCGCCTTGAACGCGTGCAGGGAACGGAATCCGTAGTACGGCTCCATCATCGAGCCCAGCGCGTCCAGCATCCGGTCGACCATCTGCCGCGGCGTGCTGTCGTTGCTGCGGACCAGCGGCGCGCCCGAGAGCGACACGAACTTCGCGCCCTCCTCGCGCAGCGCCAGGCAGGTCGAGGCGATCAGGAATTCCATCACCGGCCGGAATCCGCCTGCCCGGCGGCGCATCACGTCGAGCGTCCAGCCGCCGACCTCGCCGTCACCGGTGTGCACCGGCAGCCACGACGTCACGCCGTGCACCGTGCCCTCGGCGTCGACCGCGAGACCGACCCGCGTCGCCGGGTCCATCGCCTGGTCCACGCCGCCGAGCGTGAAGCCCATTTCCGGCAGGCCCTTGTCGCAGATCCATTCCTCCGACAGCGCCCGCACCTGGTCCCGGATCCACCACGGCTGCTCGGCCAGCCGCACCAGCCGGAACTCGATCCCGTCCTTCTTGGCGCGGTTCAGCGCGGTCCGCACGTCCTGCCAGGCCTTGCCGCGGAACTCCAGGTTTTCCAGGTCCACCAACGTGTCCTCGGCGACCTGCACGTGCTGCCAGCCGAGTTCCCTGGTCTGCGCGACGGTCGCCGCGGTCGCCGAGAACACGCACGGCACGAGCCCGGTGTTCTCGCACATCGCGGAGAATTCCCGCAGCGTCTGGTTGCTCGTCCCGTCCGGCGCGACCGGATCGCCGAGCGCCACCGCGACGCCCGCGTGCCGCTGGTACGCCAGGTACGACGCGCCGTCGGAGGCGACGAAGTAGGTGTTCTGCGGCCAGGTCGTCATCCACGAGATGGTGCTGCCGCCGTTGCGGCCCAGCAGAAGCCGGGCGAAGGCCGGGTCCGGCCCGCCGCGGAACAGCTTGCGCCGCCTCCGCCGCGACGGCACCCGGAACGCGCGCCGCGCGGAGATCAGCAGCACCAGTTCGACCCCCCACAAGAGATTGTCCACAATGAACAGCGGCGGGTTGCTGAGGTCGTACTCCTCGCGGACGACCTGAGTGATCGCGACGACCCCGGCCAGCACCGCCATCTGCGACGCGGCGAGCACGCACAGCGTCACCGCGCACCGCCAGGCGAACCGCGAACCGCGGCGCAGGCCGTTGAGGATCGGCACCGCGATGATGCACAGCGGGAGAAGTTCGGTGCCGGACAACGAGATCGAGTCGGACGAGCCGAACGGGCCGTCGCCGGGGACCAGCCACATCACCACTTCGGCGACCACCAGCAGCACCAGCCCGGCGGAGGCGAGCAGCCGCCATTCGCGCAGCGAGGGCTTGTTGGCGTTGCGCGCGGCGGGCCCGGCCAGCCGGCGGCCCAGCGGCAGTGCGAGAGCGAGCGCGAAGAAGTGCACGAGGTCGGCGAGCGTGCCGACATAGACGATCGCTACCCCGGCGTACACGCAGAGCGCGGCGCGCAGCCGCAACCGCCATGGCGTCCGCAGGGTCGCGCTGGTGATCGCGATCGCGGCGAGCGCGCCGCCGGAGAAACCGACGTCGAGCGTGCCGGCGATCCGGTCGGCCCAGGCCCAGCCGGAATTGCGGGAAAGTTCGAGGAATTGCACCGCGACGACGGTCGACACCACTTGCCCGCCGATGGTCACGGCCATCGCGCGCCGGGTGCCGAGGTGCCATTCGGCGAATCCGGCCATCAGCGCGAAACTGCCCGTCATCGGCAGATAGAACCACGGGCGCAAGGCGTAGAACGGCCCGGTGAACAGCGTCCACCAGCGGCCGTGCTCGAGCGACGGAAGGCCGTAGGCGTAGTAGTGGAAAGCGTGCTGGTGCTCGGCGGCGTGCCAGAGCGAGCCGGTCGCGACCCCCACGATCAAGATGGCGAGCACGACGGTCGTCGTGAACGGAAGCCGGTGCCACAGCACCGCTAGCCGTGCGCGTGCCCTTCCGGCCGCGAGGCCGGTTCCCCCTGTGCGATCGTCATGGGGAAAGTTTGGCGTGGGGATCTTAAGCGGTCATCGGCCGTCGGACCTACTTCTCCCCTAAGGGACTGCTACCCCAGGGGGACCCGACCCTGGTCCCAAGACTGACCTTCGGCTGGCGGTACCGCGCTGGCCAGCGCAAACAGTGTGGTACTCGACGGTCCTGAAGCGGATCCGACCCGGAACAGGGGTTGACGCCGAATGCCGCCCGAACGAGTGATCCCGCTCGCTTGCCTCAGTGCCGCCCGAGCACCGCCGCGCGGACCGCGGGAAGGTCGGCGAGATCCGGCAAAACCAGGTGCGCGCCGGCGTCCGACAATTGTTCGGCGGAAAACCGGCCGGTAGCAACGCCGATCGCCATCGCGCCGTAATCGAGCGCGGCCTCGACGTCGTGCGGGGTGTCCCCGAGAATCACTACGGATTCCGCGGGAAATTCCGTGCCGTGCTTTGTTTCCGCGGCTTTGACCGCGTGCGGCACCAGATCCGACCGGCGGGCCGAAAGCGAGCCGTAGCCGCCGATTTCCAGATCGAGATGCTCGTCGAGACCGAGCGCGGCGAGCTTGTGCCGGGAGATCTCCGGAAGATTGCCGGTGATGAGGCTCTGCACGACGCCCTCGCGCCCGGCGAGATCGGCGAGCACGGCCGCGGCCCCGTCGAGCGCCCGGCCCGCCTCGGCCAAGGTGTCCTGTGCGCGTTCGACGGCCGCGATCAGCTCCCGCCACATCCGCTGGATCGTTTCCTCGTCCGGCTCGATCCCGTGCAGGGTCAGGACGTCGGCGGTGATCGCGCGTTCGGTCCGGCCGCCGAAATCCGGGTGCGTGCGGAACTCCGCCCCGGTCGCCGCGGCGAGCGCCGAGCCGTACCAGCCGATCCCGAGCCCGGTGTAGTCGACGAGCGTGTGGTCGATGTCCCAGAGCACCAGCCGGTGCGCGCGAATGGCCGTCACCCCGGCGATGCTACGTCGGGATCAGCCGGTGAGGTAGCTGAAGCGGACCCGGCGGACGGGGTTGTCGACGTTGGTGTCCACCAGGCACACCGACTGCCACGTGCCGAGCAGCAGCACGCCGCCGAGCACCGGCACGGTCGCGTACGGCGGGAGGAACGCCGGAAGGACGTGGTCGCGGCCGTGCCCGCCGGTGCCGTGCTGGTGGCGCCAGCGGTTGTCGCGGGGGAGCAGGTCGTCGAGCGCGGCGAGGAGGTCGTCGTCGCTGCCGGCGCCGGTTTCCAGCACCGCGAGCCCGGCGGTCGCGTGCGGCACCCACACGTGCAGGAGCCCGTCGGTGGCGTCGGCGTCGCGCAGGAACCTCTCCGCCTCCCGGGTCAGGTTGTGCACGACGGCGGCGCCGCCGGTGTGCACCTCGATCTCGGTGGAGTACATGCCGCCAGGGTAGGCGTCAGGAATCGAGATAGCGGAGCACGGCGAGGACGCGCCGGTTGTGCCCGTCCGACGGCGGCAGGCCCAGCTTGCCGAAAATGCTCGTGACGTACTTCTCCACCGAACCGGCCGACAGGAACGCCTCCGCCGCGATCGCCGAGTTCGACCGCCCCTGCGCCATCAGCCCGAGGATCTCGCGTTCGCGCGGCGTCAGCTCGGCGAGCGGACCGGCGTGCCCGGTCGTCGCGAACAGCTGGCGGACGACTTCTGGATCGAGCACCGTCTCGCCGGCGGCGACGCGTTCCAGCGCGGTGAGGAAGTCCGACACCTCGGCGACGCGGTCCTTCAGCAGATACCCGACCGCGCCTGCTTCTCCGGCGAGGAGTTGCTTGGCGTAGTTGGTTTCGACGTACTGGGAGAAGACGAGGATCGCGCAGCCCGGCCGTTCGGCACGCAGGTCGATCGCCGCGCGCAGGCCTTCGTCGGTGTGCGTCGGCGGCATCCGGATGTCCACAATGGACACATCGGGCTGGTGCTCGCGCACCGCGGTTCGGAGGTCGTCGGCGTCCTTCACTGCCGCTACTACCTCGTGGCCGCGCAGGCCCAGGAGTTCGACCAGGCCCTGACGCAGGATTGCCGAGTCTTCGGCGATCACGATCCGCACGGTTTCCCCCTCATGTCACCGAGTTTAGCGGGGTAGCGGGAGCGTTGCGGTGACGACGGTCGGACCGCCGTCCGGGCTCGACACGGTCAGTTCGCCGTCGGCAGGGCGCAGTCGTTCGGCGATTCCGGCCAGCCCGCCACCGGGGATGATCGCGGCACCGCCCTTGCCGTGGTCGATGACGGTGAGCCGCAGCCGGTCTTCGCGGTCCTCGACCAGGACGGTGCACCTTCCCGCGCCGTGTTTTGACGCGTTGGTCATGAGTTCGGCGGCGGCGAAGTAGACGATCGTTTCCAGCGACGGGGGTGGGCGGCGGCTCAGTTCTACTGAGACGGACGCGGTGAAGTCGGCTGAACTGGCCAAAGTGGACAGTGCGAGGCTCAAGCCCTTGTCGAGTGCTGCTGGGTGGATGCCGCGGGCTAGGTCGCGGAGTTCGACGAGCGCTTGTTTGGCGTTGCTGTGGGCGGTGTCGACCAGGGTGCGGATCTGGTCGAGGTTGACCGGGTCGGCGGCTAGTTCTTCTTTTGCCAGACCGAGTTTCATCGCCATGGCGACCAGTTGGGCTTGGGCGCCGTCGTGGAGGTCGCGTTCGATGCGGCGGAGTTGTTCGGCTGCTTCGTCCAGGGCGGTGGCGCGGGTTTCCTCCAGGAAGCGGACTCGTTCGCGGAGGCCGGGGTCGGCGACGAGGGTGCGGAGGAGGAGGCGGTCTACGCCGGTGAGGAGGTGTACTACGGCGGGCCAGAGGGTGAGGACTACGGCGCCGGAGGCGCACCAGCCCAGGGTGCCCAGCCAGTGGTCGCTTTCGATGTTGAAGACCGGGAGGCCGTGCTGGGGCCTGGACTCGAGGGTCCAGGTGAAGGGGTAGCTGAAGGAGGCCAGGCCGTAGAAGCCGAGTGCGCCTGAGCCGACCATCGCTATCAGGGCGAAGGGGAGGCGGATGAGGAGGTAGGCGACGGAGCGCCAGGCGGTGCGGTCGCCTAGGCGGGCGGTGAGCCAGTTCCAGAGGCCTGGGGCCAGGTCGGTTCTTGGTGGGGGTGGGAGGGGGAGGGAGAGGAGGGCGGTGGCTAGGCGGCGGTGGGCGCCGCCGAAGAGCCTGGCGGCTCGGAGGACGCCGATGAGGATGAGGAGGCCTAGGAAGATGGGGGTTAGGGCTAGGCCGAGGGTGGTTCCTGCTAGGAGGAGGATTACGGAGAGTAGGGGGAGGAGGCCGGTTAGGGCCAGCCAGGCTGTTTCGGCGAGGGCTTGGCGGGGGGTGGATGGCCATAGGCGGCGGAGGGGCGCGACTGGGATCCGCAGGACCGTTGGGCGCGCCGGGGCGCGGTGGGGTGGCTGCGGGTGGGTCACATCGTTGAGTTTGCCGTTATGGCGGGGCTGGGGCCATCGGGGTGGCCCGGTTGGTTGGGTGGGGGATAGCCCTACCCCGTTGCGGTGGTCTTGGGGTTTTGGTGGCGTGGGGCACCCCGAAGCCTGATTGTGCTGACGGTCGGTGGGTGCTTGTCAAGGCGGGAAAGATGCCTTGACAAGCACCCACCGACCGCAGGGAGGCTTCGTATCGGGGTGCGGGGGTGGGGCTGGGTGCCTCGATCGTGGGTGCATCGGCGGCGGTCCAGGTCCGTGAAGGACTCCTTGAGGGAATCTGGTTCCGTGAAGGGGCCCCTCACGGGCCGGGCCGGGGGTGGCGCGGGTCGTGAGGGGAACCCTGAAGGAATCAGTGTCTGTGAAGGTGGCCCTCACGGGCCGTGCGTCAGTCTGTCTCGGGGGCCTTGTTCAGGCGGGTTTCGTCTTCTTTGGCCCGTTGTGCTGCTTCGCGCATTTCGATCATGTCGGTGAACCAGTCGCCGGTTTCGCGGGCTATGTCGCGGACCGCGCCGGTGATGATGGTGGCGATGTTGCCTATGTGGTTGGCTGCGGACTCCGTCAGCTCCTGCACGGTGTCCTTGCCACTTTCGAATGGGCCGACCATGGGCTTCCTCAGGCTGCTCGGAGTTGCCGTTCCGGGTCCACGGTAGCGGTCGGGCCCGGTTTTCCGGGAAGGGCCAGCCGCACGATTTTCTTCGCTACCGACCACAGTTGCTTGTGCAGGGGGCCGGTGTTGTAGGGCAGGCCGTAGCGTTCGCAGATTTCGCGCACCTCGCCCGCGATCTGCGGGTAGCGGCGGGCGGGCAGGTCCGGGAACAGGTGGTGTTCGATCTGGTGGGACAGGTTTCCCGACAGGATGTGGAAGACGGGGCCGCCGGTGATGTTCGCCGAGCCGAGGATCTGGCGCAGGTACCACTGGCCGCGCGTTTCGTTCTCCGTCTCTTCCTCGGTGAAGCTCTCGACGTCGGCCGGGAAGTGGCCGCAGAAGATGATCGAGAACGCCCACAGGTTGCGGACCAGGTTGGCGCTCGCGTTGCCCAGCAGGGTCAGCGGCGCGAGCGGGCCGGTGAGCAGCGGGAACAGGACGTAGTCCTTGCCGATCTGGCGGGAGGCCTTGCGGACGATCCGGCGCAGCACCGGCACGTTCTCCGCCCAGGTCCGTTCGCCCTTCACGACCCGGTCCACCTCCAGGTCGTGCAGCATGACGCCCCACTGGAACAGCAGCGCGAGCAGCGTCGCGTACACCGGGTTGCCCAGGTAGTACGGATGCCATTTCTGCCCCGGGTCCATGCGGAGGATTCCGTAGCCGACGTCCCGGTCCTTGTCGACGATGTTGGTGTACGTGTGGTGGATGTAGTTGTGCGAATGCCGCCAGTTTTCCGCCGGCGCGACGGTGTCCCATTCGAACCGCTGCGAACTCAGCTCCGGGATGCGCGTCCAGTCGTACTGGCCGTGCATCACGTTGTGGCCGATCTCCATGTTGTCCAGGATTTTCGCCGCGGACAGCGCCGCGACGCCGGCCAGCCACGCGGGCGGCAGGAAGCCGGCGAACAGCAGGCCGCGGCCGGTCACCTCCAGCGCGCGCTGGGTTTTGATGATCTTGCGGATGTACTCGAGGTCTTCCTCGCCGAGGTCGTCGACGATCCGCTGGCGCAGGGCGTCGAGTTCGCGGCCGAATTCCTCGACCTGTGCGGGGGTCAGGCGGTCTTGCAGGCCGGTCACGCTGCTGTACCTCCGGGTGGTCAGGCGTCGATTTCGACGTCCCCGACGGGGACGCTGATGCAGAGCTGGATTTCTTCGTTCTCCTCGCCGGAGACTTCGCCGGTGCGGGCGTTGCGGACGCGTCCGGCGGTTTTGAGCTGCGTGCAGGAGAAGCAGATGCCCATCCGGCACCCGTGTTCCGGCGTCAGGCCCGCGTCCTCGGCCTGTTCGAGCAGCGGCTTGCCGGAGTTGTCGCACTCGCGGCCGCTGCGGGCGAAGCGCACGCGGCCCTCGGCGGCCTCCGCGGCGAAGGTCAACGGTGCCGCGGTGAACTCTTCGGTGTGCAGTTGTGCACTCAAACCCTCGCGCTCGAACAGTTCGCGCGCGGCGGACATCAGCGGGGCCGGGCCGCAGAGGTACGTCTCCGCCTCGCGGAACCACGGTGCGGCCTTCTCCAGGTGCGCGAGCGAGAACAAGCCGTGCAGGTCGCCGCCGCGGCGGGCGTGGGTGTGCGCGTGGACCACGCGGAACGCCGGGTGCCGGGCGGCGAGTTCGGCCAGTTCGGCGCGGTAGAGCGCGTCCGCGGGAGTGTTCGAGTAGTGCAGGAACACGATCTCGCCGGGGTGCCCCTCGGCGACGAGCGTGCGGGCCATCGCGAGCACCGGTGTGATCCCGCTGCCGCCGCTCATCAGCACGATCCGGTCCGGGCGCGGCGTCGGCAGGGTGAATTCGCCGTCCGCGGGCGAAAGTCCCACGACCGCGCCGACGGCGGTGTCCTGCAGGTGCCGCGAGACCAGCCCGTTCGGGTCGGCCTTCACGGTGAACTCCAGGTCGTCGCTGCCCTGCGCGCCGCACGGCGAGTAGCAGCGGGTCCGGCGCACGCCGTCGATCTCCACCTGCAGCCGCACGTACTGGCCGGCCCGGAAGCCCTGCCACGCCCGGCTCGGCCGCACGGTGAAGGTGACGGTGTCGGGCGTCTGATGCCGCACGGCGGTGACGCGGCCGCGGACCTCGCGCCGCACCAGCATCGGGTCGACCAGTTCGAGGTACCGGTCCGCGCCGTGCGGGGTGAGCAGCGCCTCGGCGAGCGAGACGAGTCCGCGCACGCGGCGCGGGAGCAGTGCGGTCATCACCCCTCCAAAGTTTGAGTGCACAGTCGTACACTGACTAGTGTGGGGGCAAGGCCCCGGGGCCTGTCAACGCGGAAGCGAGGTGATGTGACGTGGGCCATGCGGCGATCGCCAGTACGCTGCTCGACGTGTCCGCAGCCGAGGAGCAGGCCGGTCCGGTGAGCCGGCAGGAGCGCAAACAGCGCACCCGTCAGGCATTGCTCGACGCGGCGCTCGACCTGCTGGCCGACCGGAGTTTCGCCAGCCTCTCGCTGCGCGAGGTCGCGAAGGGGGCGGGCATCGTGCCCACTGCCTTCTACCGGCACTTCTCGTCGATGGAGGAGCTGGGCGTCGCGCTGGTCGAGGAGACCACGCGCACGTTGCGTGGCCTGCTTCGCGGCGCGCGCACCGAGCAACGCGGCTACGGCGGCATGATCCGGGCTTCAGTGCACACGCTGCACCGGCACGTCCGCGAGCACGAGGACCACTTCCGGTTCGTCACGCGCGAGCGCTACGCCGGTCCCGGCGCGGTGTCCCGGGCGATCGCGGTCGAGATGCGGATGTTTTCCAGCGACCTCGCACTGGACCTGGCGCGCTTCGACCCGCTGCGCACCTGGCCCACCGAGGACCTGCACCTGCTGGCCGACCTCATCGTCACCGCGATGCTCGGCACGGTCGCCGAACTGCTGGAAGTCCGGCCCGGCGACACCGCCGCCGACGAGCGCGTGCTGGCCGCGGCGGAGAAACGGCTCCGGATGATCCTGCTCGGCGTGCCGCACTGGCAGCCTTAGCGGCATGGCATTCCTGCAACTGACCGCGATCATCGTCGACGACTACGACGAGGCGATCGACTTCTTCACCCGCGCACTCGGCTTCGAACTGGCCGAGGACTCCCCGTCGCTCACCAACGACGGCCGCCCGAAACGCTGGGTCGTCGTCCGGCCGCCAGGCGGTGAGACCGGTCTCCTCCTGGCCCAGGCTGATGGCGACCGGCAGGCTCGCGCGGTCGGCGACCAGTACGCGGGCCGCGTCGGGCTTTTCCTTCGCGTAGACGACTTCGACGCCAGCTACCAGCGGATGCGCGAGGCCGGGGTCGAGTTCCTCGGCGAACCGCGCACCGAGCCGTACGGCCAGGTCGTCGTGTTCCGCGACCTCGCGGGCAACCGCTGGGACCTGCTCGGCCCGGCGCACTCTACGATCCCGGAGTCCAGTTGATCGTGGAGGAACGCTATGCCGAGCGGGTCGGAAGTCCGGGCCGAGTTCACCGACCCAGCCCATAACCTGGCGTTCGACGAAGCACTGCTGCGCGAGGTCCCGGCGGGGCCGGTGGTGTGGCTGTGGCGGAACCCGGTGTGCGTGGTCGTCGGGCGCGGTCAGCGGATCGCCCGGGAAGTCCGCGTCGACGACTGCGCGCGAGACGGCGTCCCCGTGCTGCGGCGAGCCAGCGGCGGCGGCACGGTGTTCCACGATCCCGGCAACCTCAACGTGACGCTCGTGCTGCCCGGCCCCACGACCCGTCCGCTGGAAATGCTCGGTCTGGTGATGTCCGCGGCAGTCGAGAAACTCGGCCTCCCCGCCAGAATCGGCGACCGCGGCATCTTCGTCGGCGACGCGAAGCTGTGCGGTTTCGCGGTGTTCCGGACGAAAGACGTGCTGCTGGCCCATTCGACACTGCTGGTCGACACCGACGCCGCCCGCGTCGGCGCGTACCTCACCGGCCCGCCGCCGGACCCGAAGCCGTTGGACTCGCACCGAAGCAAGGTCGCGTCCCTGGCCGACCACGGGGTGCGGCTGCCGTTGACTGAGGTGGAAGACACGGTCCGCGCGGCCGCCGCGGGACTGCTCGGTCCCCTTCCCCCGCGCGAACCGACGGCGGCGGAGCTGGAGCGGCAGCGGGCGTTGCTGTGGAGCCGGTACGAGTACCCGGACTGGCACGCCGAGGGTCGCCAGCGTTCGTGATTGCCTTGCCTGGCAGGCAGATCAGCGGAAATGCGTGAAGGGCTCCGTGCGGGAAGCGGATTCCCGCACGGAGCCCTTCACGGAACGGATCAGCTGCCGGAGGACGAGAACAGCACCGGCGGCACCTCGCGGGCCGCACTGCGACGCGGCTTGGCAGGGGACTTGGCCGGAGCCGTCTCTGCCGGAGCGGACGCCTTGGCCGGTGCGGTCTTGGCCGCTGCCTTGGCAGTCGCGGTCTTCGCTGCCGTGGACTTGGCAGGCGTCTTGGCCGCCGTGGTCTTCGCTGCTTTGCCAGCAACAGTCTTGGCTGTCACCGCCTTGCCAGCAGCGGCCTTAGCCGGAGCTGCCTTCGCCGAGGACTTCGCGGGTGCCTTGACCGTCGCCGTCTTCGTCGCCTTGCTCGCAGTGGCCTTGATCGCAGCGGCCTTCGCCGACTTGGCCGGAGCCTTGGCGGCAGCGGTCTTGGCCGTCTTGGCCGCGGCGGTCTTCCCGCCACTCGTTCGGGCAGTCTTCACCGCCGCCGTCCCCACGGTTTTCTTGTCCGCAACGGCTTTCCCGCCCTTGCCCGCCGCCGGGGCAGCGACCAGCCGCGGCCGCAGCTTCCGCCCGCCGGTCCGCCGGCCTGCCTTGGCGTAGCGCTCCAGCAGCCGCCGCAGCGCGGCCGCGTTGCGGGCGCCGAGGTTGATGTCGTAGTCGACGCCGTCGAGAGCGAACGCGACTGTCTCCGCCGCGCGTCCGCCGGTCAGATCGTCCAGCGTGCGGACAGCGGTGTTCCTCGCCATGGGAGCCTCCCGTGCTCGATCGTGGTCGTGCGTGCAACCGGCACGGCGACGACCCGGATTCCCCGGTGCCGCCGGTTTCTTGCAGCTCTCTGACGAGAATAGCGGCAGGCTTGCGCGAACCTGCGCGGTGGTGTGCGCTGTGCCCATGGGAGCAGAGACTTTCGACGTCGTGGTCATCGGAGCGGGTCCGGTCGGGGAAGTGGCGGCCGAACGAGCCGCCATGGGCGGGCTGAAGGTGGCGCTCGTCGAGCACGAACGGTTCGGCGGGGAGTGTTCGTACTGGGCGTGCATCCCGAGCAAGGCGTTGCTGCGCCCGGGAAACCTGCTCGCCGCGGCCAAGCGGATGCCCGGCGTGCCGATCGGCGACGCGCTCGATCCGGCGAAGGTGCTGGCGCGCCGCGACTGGTTCACCGGCAAGGGCGACGACTCCGGCCAGGTCGAATGGGCGCGCGGCGCGGGCATCGAACCCGTGCGCGGCTACGGCCGGATCACCGGTGAGCGCGAAGTCACTCTCGACGACGGCCGCGTTTTCGCCGCCCGGCACGCGGTGATCGTGTGCACCGGCAGCGTCCCGCGCACGCCGCGGATTCCGGGGCTGGACACCATCAAGCCGTGGGGTTCGCGGGAAGCGACGTCGGCGACCGAGGTGCCGGGACGGCTCGGCGTGCTCGGCGGGGGAGTGGTCGGCGTCGAGATGGCGCAGGCGTGGGCCCGGCTCGGTTCGCAAGTCGATCTCGTGATCACCGGCGAACGCCCGTTGCCGCGGCTTCCTGAGTTCGCTGGCGACCTGGTGCTGGACGGACTGCGCGAGGCAGGCGTGCGCGTGCACACCAACTCAGGGCTGAGTGAAGTGTCCGTTGTGGACGGTGGCACGCGACTCGCGCTGACCGGCGGCGACGAGATCGTGGTCGACGAACTGCTGGTCGCCACCGGCCGCGCCCCGGCCACCGGCACGATCGGCCTGGACGTGCTCGGCCTGCCCACCGACGGTCCGCTCCAGGTGGACGAGAGCGGCCGAGTGTCCGCAGTGGAGGGTGGCTGGCTGTACGGCGCGGGCGACGTCACCGGCCGTGCTTTGCTGACCCACCAGGGGAAATACGCCGCACGCGTCGTCGGAGACTCGGTAGCCGCCCGGGCACGCGGCGAGGAGATCTCGACCGAGCCGTGGAGCCGGTACAGCGCGACCGCAGACCATCACGCGGTGCCGCAGGTGGTGTTCACCGACCCGGAGGTGACGTCCGTCGGCCTGACCGAGGCCCGCGACGGATCCGCGGACCGGGTGGTGGACATCGACATCGCGGTCGCCGGTTCCTCCCTGCACGCGGACGGGTACCAGGGCAAGGCGCGCATGGTCGTGGACACCGAACGCGGCGTCGTGCTGGGTGTCACGTTCGTCGGCCAGGACGTCGCGGAGCTGCTGCACTCGGCCACGATCGCCGTCGTGGGCGAGGTGCCGCTGGACCGGCTGTGGCACGCCGTCCCCGCGTTCCCGACGATCAGCGAGGTATGGCTGCGGCTGCTGGAGGCCTACGGACTCTGAGTCTTTGGGTGGTGTTGTGTCACTTAATGGGTGGTGCCAGGTTCGGGTAGCGTCGGGGCATGACCAGTGCCCCCGTTCCCGGCAGGCGTGAGCGCAAGAAGGCCGCGACCCGGCAGGCGCTGGCCGACGCCGCTCTGAGCATGTTCCTGGAGCGCGGCTACGACCGGGTGACGGTGCGCGAAATCGCCGACGCCGCCGACGTGTCCACCACCACGCTGATGAAGCACTTCCCGACGAAGGAAGCTCTCGTTTTCGACCGGGAGCCGGAGATCGACGAGGCGCTGATCGCGGCCGTGCGCGACCGTCCGGCGGACACGTCGGTGCTCGACGCGCTCCGTGCGCACATCCACCAGCGGGTGGCCTCCGGGATCCGCCAGGAGGCCGCTCCGCTGCTGAAGCTGGTGCGGGAGACCCCGGCGCTGTCGGAGTACTGGCATAAAATGTGGATGGGCCACGAGCACACGCTGAGCCGCGCGATCGCCGCGGAAACCGGTGCGCCGGACGACGATCCGCGCTGTGCGGTGCTGGCCCACTTCGCGCTGGAGACGGCCTCGGTGGCCGACCGCTCGGACGATCCGGCGCGCATGGTCGACGTGGCGTTCGACCTGCTGGCGAACGGCTGGCAGTGAGCCCGCCGGTTCAGGACGGCAGCTGCAGGTCGAGCGCGCCCTTCGCCGCGCGGGCCAACCCGGGATCGTCTGAAGTGGACGGTCCCGGCTGCCAAACCGCCTGCACGATCCGCACGCCCTTCCCGTCGATCTTGCTGGCGTAAGCGGCCCCGTCGAACTGCGGCGTGCCGGAAGGCCACTTGCCGGTCTCCGTGGCGACGTCCAGGATCCCGCCCCCGCCCGGATTGTCGGCGATCTGCTTGAGGTGATCAGCCTGCCCGGCATCCGGAAACTCGACCACCGCGACGGTCACCGCGGCGGCCCGCCCGTCCACGAGCGCCGTGAAACTCGCGCGCCGGACCGCGGAGCAACTGGTCTGCTGAAGACTCGCCTGGACGTCCCCGAACGCGTGCGACGCACACCGCTGATCCGCACTGCTGGCCCGCGGCTCGAACGTGAGACTCGGCGCTGGCGGCGCACTGGACGCCGCACTGCTCGGCACCGGAGCACTGCTGGGCGGCGCACTGCTGGCCGGCGGCGCGGCCGTGGGCTCGTCGCCGCCGCTGGTCGCCACGACGATCGCCGACACCACCAGCAGGACCAGCAAAACGATCGCCGCGATCGGCACCCACTTGACGGTCCGGGAAGCCGGTTTCCCCGGCTCAGCCGGAACGCTCGGCTGAGGCTGGGGCCGAGGTTGGGGCTGCGGCGGACTGCTCGGCCCCGGCACGACCGGCGGAACCGCCGCGCGCGGACGCCCCTGCGGCTTGGCCGGAGAGGGCATCTTCTCGGTCGGCCCCTCAGGCGGGTCGGTGGATTCGGTGGGCGCCTCGGAAAGCGCGTCCGGCTCGACCGGCTCGACCTCCGGCCGAGGAGGCCGCACCGCGACAATCTTCGGCCGCGGCGAGGGAACGGCTTTGGGGGGAGCAGCCGCCGCCGGTGCCGCGGGGCCGGTTCGCGGGGCGGTGGTGCCGTTGCCGGCGCCGGGGAAGACGGGAAGGCCCCGGGGATCGCCCGCGCCCGACAGGCTTTGCTGCCCTGGGCCGGTCGCGGTGCCCGGGGCGTTGGCGGGGGACTTGCCGCTCGGGCTTGAGGTCGCCGCGCCGGGATTGGCGGCGGGAGCGGCGGTACTGGGAGTGGTGCTGGCACCGGCCGCGCCAGACGTGGCGGCGGGACCAGCGGTGTTGGGAGCGGTGGTGCTGGCCGCACCGGACGTGGCGGCGGGAGTGGTGGTGGTGCCACCGGCCGCGCCGGGCTTGGCGGCGGGACCAGCGGTGTTGGGAGCGGCGGTGCCGGGAGGGGAAGTGTTGGCACCAGCCGCACCGAGACCGAAGGCAGGGTTGGCAGCGGATTCACCGCGAGCCGCGTCGGGTGCTGCGGTGCCGGGATTGGTCGCAGCATTTCCGGCGAGGCCGGACGTTGGCGCACCTGGTCCAGCCGAGCCGAGCCCCGAAGCTCCGGCCCCCGGGCCGGAGGTGGTCGCCGTGCCGGGAGAGGCAACTGAGCCAGCCGCAGCACCGGACGACGAGGCCCCGGCCGCCGCGGAACCAGGCTTCGCCGCGGCGGTGCCAGCACCAGCTCCCGGGCCAGCCGCCGTGCTGGTGCCGCCCGCGGCACCGGGTTTGTTCGCCGTGCCAGCGCCGCCCGGGATGACGCCACGACCCGCCGCGGCATCGGGATTGGCCGCTGTGCCAATGCTGCCCGAGGCACCGGCAGCGCCTGCCGCACTCTCCGGACCAGTCGCCGCGCCAGCACCAGTCGCCGCACCGCCCGCCGCGCCAGCAACCCCAGCACCGACCGCCGCCGCGCCAGCAGCGCCAACCGCACCAGCGCCACTAACCGCACCAGCCCTGCCAACACCCGAGACCGGCGCCCGAGGCCCAGGCGGCACCGGAACATCGTCCGCGAACCGGACGAACCCTTCCCCGCGCAGCACCTCGTCAGACAATTCCGGCGCCTCCGGAGCCAGCGCCGCGATCAGTGCCCTCGCCTGGTCCACCGACCGCGGATGCCGAGCCGTGGCCAGGGAAACCGTCGCGGCCAGCATCGTCGTCGGGGTCGGGTGCAGGACCCGGACCGGGCCCGCGAGGTCGCCGGGCGGCTGGTCGACGGTTTCCACGTACGGGCCGACCGCCACGATCGTGCCGACCGGGCCTCCGCCGAGTTCCGCGATGCGGCGTTCGCATTCCTGGGACAGGTCGAGCGCTTCGGTGGCGGGATTGACGTCGTCGCCGTGGACCAGCGGCCAGCCGTCGGCCTTCCACGGGCCGCTCAGCGGGGCCTCGAGGCGCAGGGCCGGGTCGGGCAGGTCGACGCCGATCACGACGAGCACGCCCGCGGGCAGCACGACGACCGCCTCGACCGGGCGGTCTCCGGTCGGGCGGGCTCCGACGAGCGCGACGCCGCCGATCACCGTGCTCCCCCGGCCGAGGGAGGCCAGTGCGGCCCGCACGTCCTCCGCGACGCGCGAGGGCTGCTGCCCGAGACGGACTAGTCGCACCGAAACTCTCCTGTCGAATCCGCAGCGTTTCCGGTGCACCACGCTAGCGTGCCGGGCCGCCGGAACCGTGCTCCGCGCCCCCGCGTCGGCGTGGCTCACCACAATGGGTCGTCCGCTGCGACTTGTGGTGTTCATGTGGCCAAACGGCACGGTTGGGGTGCAGAATGTGCTACACAGGTCGGGAACTGCCGTGGAGGCTACGCAACCTGCGCAGGGTTCGAGAGGTCGTAGGGGAAGACGTCCCTCGTCGAACAAGCGGAGGTCAGCAGTGAGCACCCGTGGCAGCACCCGAGGCGTGGTGTACGTCCACTCGTCGCCGTCTGCGGTATGTCCGCACGTCGAGTGGGCTATTTCGGGCACCCTTGGTGCCCGGGTCGAGCTGAAGTGGACGGCCCAGCCGGCCAGTCCGGGACAGCTCCGGGCCGAATGCAGCTGGAGCGCGCCCGCGGGAACCGGCGGCAAACTCGCCGGCGCCCTCAAGGCGTGGCCGATGGTGCGCTTCGAAATCACCGAGGAACCCAGCGCGGGCGTCGACGGCGAGCGGTTCTGCTTCGCGCCCGGCCTCGGTCTCTGGCACGGCCGCACCAGCGCCAACGGCGACATCGTCGTGGGCGAGGACCAGCTGCGCGCGCTCGTCAGCATGACCCGCGGCGGCGAAACCCTCGCGCACAAACTGGACGAACTCCTCGCCGCGGCCTGGGACGAGGCGCTCGAGCCGTACCGGCACGCGGGCGACGGCGCCCCGGTCACCTGGCTGCACCAGGTCGGATGAGGCGCGGGCGGTACCCTCACCCGGGTGAGCGTTCACCCGGCCCCGCCCTCCCGTCAGCGGTGGTTGATCCCCGTGCTCGTGGTGGTGCTGTCCATCACCGTCGCCGGGGGTCTGCTCGCCCGCGAGCTGTACCGCCGCCCCGAATCCCCGCGTCCGGCTGACGGGGAATCCACGTCCGCGCCCGCCACGACCAGCGGCGGCGTGCCCGACAAGTCCGGCGCGGTCCACGTCGGGGTCACCCCGGACGCCGAGAGCCACCCGCAGGACGAAGCTGTCCGCACCGTCCTGAAGGCCTATTTCGAGGCGCTCAACAAGAAGGACTACGACGCCTGGACGGAAACGGTCAGCGACGCGCGCCGCAGCAAGACGCCGGAGTCGGACTGGCACCGCAACTTCCAGTCCACGAAGGACGTCGACATCCTGCTGTACCGCATCGAACCGGGCGCGCAGGGCACGCTGCGGGCGCTGGTCGGGTTCACCAGCACCCAGTCGATCAAAGAGGCCCCGGTCGACTTCCCGCACGAGTGCATCCGCTGGCGGCTGGTGCTGCCGATGAAGTACGAGCACGGCTCCTACCGGATCGACACGGTCGACGGCACCGCCACCGAACACGACCAGTGCTGAGCACGAAAACCCGGTGAAACGGCGAAGGGCCCCCGCGGAATTCCGCGGGGGCCCTTCGCCGTGAAGAGAACTCAGTTCGCCGGCGTGAACAGCAGCGCGGTGTTGTGCCCGCCGAAACCGAACGAGTTGGACAGCGCCGCGGTGAGTTCGACCTTGCGGTTCTCGCCCGCCACGACGTCGAGCTGCACCTTCGGGTCCTGCTCGGTGAGGTTGAGCGTCGCGGGCACGATGCCCTCGTACAGCGAGAGAATCGTCGCGATGCCCTCGACCGCGCCCGCCCCGCCGACGAGGTGGCCGAGCGCGCCCTTCGGCGCGGTGACCACCGGGTGCTCGCCGATCGCCGACCGGATCGCGGCCGCTTCGCCGATGTCGCCGACCACAGTGGACGTCGCGTGCGCGTTCACGTGGCCGATGTCCGAAGGGGACAGTCCGGCCATCGTCATCGCCGCGCGCATCGCCGCGATCTGCCCGATGCCCTCCGGGTGGTTGCCCGTGATGTGGTAGGCGTCCGACGTCAGGCCGTAGCCCGCCAGCGTCGCGTAGATCCGCGCGCCGCGGGCCTTCGCGCGGTCGGCGCGCTCGAGCACGACGACGCCGGAGCCCTCGCCGAGCACGAAGCCGTCGCGGCTCACGTCGAACGGACGCGACGCCGCGGCCGGGTCGTCGTTGCGCGTCGACACCGTGCGCGCCTGGGCGAATCCGGCGACGGTGATCGGGTGGATGCACGCCTCGGAACCGCCCGCGACCACCACGTCGGCCCGGCCGGACCGGATCATCTCGAAGCCGTTCGCGATGCCCTCGGCCCCGGACGCGCACGCCGACGCGGGCGAGTGCACCCCGGCCCGCGCCTTCAGGTCGATGCCCACGTGCGCGGCCGGGCCGTTCGGCATCAGCATCGGCACGGTCAGCGGCGACACCTTGCGAAGACCCTGCTTCTGCAACAGATCGTTCTGGGTCAGCAGGGTCACCGGCCCGCCGACCCCGGTGCCGATCGAGACGCCGAGGCGCTCCGGTTCGACGTCGGTGTGCTCGTCGGTCTGCTCGGCGAACCCGGCGTCGGCCCAGGCCTGGCGGGCGGCGATGAGCGCCACCTGCTCGCACCGGTCGAGCCGGCGGGCCTGCACGCGGGGCAGGATGTCGGTCGGCTCGACGGCGAGCTGCGCCGCGATCCGCACCGGCAGGTCCAGCTCCGCCGCCCAGTCCGCCTCGATCGTGCGGATCCCGCTGCGACCGGCCAGCAGACCGTCCCAGGTGGACGCGACGTCCCCGCCCAGCGGCGTGGTCGCGCCCATGCCAGTGATCACGACGTCGATGTTGCTCATGGGAGTCTCCCCAAGGTCGGCTCCGGACCGGGGCCCGGGTACGAAGAGGACTTACTTCGAGTTGGCGGACACGTAGGTCACCGCGTCGCCGACGGTCTTCAGGTTGGCCAGCTCGTCGTCCGGGATCTTGACGCCGAACTTGTCCTCGGCCTGCACGGCGATCTCGACCATCGACAGCGAGTCGATGTCCAGGTCGTCCACGAACGACTTCTCCTCGGTGACGTCGTCCTGAGCCACGCCGGCGACCTCTTCGACGATCTCGGCCAGGCCGGCGAGAATCTCAGTGTTGTCAGCCATCGGTGTTGTTCCCTTCTCGGTTCTTCTGGAGGTCCGCTCGCGGGCACGGCGCCCGCGGGGGAAGTATCGCTCAGGGCAGGACGAACGCCTGCGCGGCATAGGAAAGCCCGGCTCCGAAGCCGACCGCCAGCACCACGTCGCCGCTTTTCGCCGTTCCCGCCTTGCGCATGTGGTCCAGCGCCATCGGGATCGAAGCGGACGAGGTGTTGCCCGAGTACTTGATGTCGTCGGCCACCACCATGTCCTCGCGCGCGCCCTTGGCGCGCAGCTTCTTGGCGATCGACTCGACGATCCGGAGGTTCGCCTGGTGCGGGGCCAGCACGTCCACATCGGACGGTTGCAGCCCGGCGGCTTCCAGCGCGCGCAACGCGATCGGCGCGATCTGCGTGGTCGCCCAGCGGAAGACCGACTGGCCCTCCTGGTAGATCCACTGGTGGTCGCGCATGTAGATGAGGTCGACGAGGTCGCCCGCGCTGCCCCACACCACCGGGCCGATGCCCGGTTCGTCGGCCCCGCCGACCACCGCGGCTCCCGCGCCGTCGGCGAAGATGATCGCGTTCGCGCGGTCGGTCGGGTCCACCACGTCGGTGAGCTTCTCCGCGCCGATCACGAGGACCTTCTTCGCCGAGCCCGCGCGCACGAGGTCGGAGGCGACGCCGAGCCCGTAGCAGAATCCGGCGCACGCGGCGTTGAGGTCGAACGCGCCGGGGCTCGGCACGCCGATCCGCGCGGCGACCTGCCCGGCCGCGTTCGGAATCGGGGACGGCATGGTGCAGTTGGGCACGATGACGGTGTCCACTTCGGACGCGTCTACGCCGGCGTCGGCCAGCGCGTTGGCCCCGGCGGCGACGGCGTAGTCGACCAGCACGTCGTCCTTCTCGCCGAACCGCCGCTCGATGATGCCGACCCGGTCGCGGATCCACTGGTCGCTGGTGTCCATGACCTGCGACAGGTCGTCGTTCGTGACGATCCGGTCCGGCTGGTGGCTGCCGAAGCCGAGGATGCGGGCGGCGGGCGCGCCCTGGGCGAGGCGCAGCGTGGGGCGGGGGGTCACTGGGCGTCCTCCTCGCGCAGCGCCGCCAGCTCGGCGGGCGACTTCAGCGCGGTGGTAGTGGTGACGACGCCCTTGAGCTGCCGCTTGACCAGTCCGGTCAGGGTGCCGGCGGGCGCCAGTTCGACGGTGCGGTCCACGCCGAGCGCGGCGAGCCCGTCCATGGTGAGGTCCCAGCGGACCGGGCGGGTCACCTGGGCGACGAGCCGGCGCAGGTACTCCGCGCCGCTCGTGACGACCTGACCGTCGGCATTGGACAGCAGCGGGCGCGTCGGGTCGGCCGGGGAGAGGCCGGCGGCGTGCTCGCGGAGGGCGTCTTCCGCGGGGGCCATGTAGGGCGTGTGGAAGGCGCCGGCGACCTTGAGCGCACGGATCTTCGTGCCCTCCATCGGCTCGGCGATGATCCGCTCGATCGCGGCCGCGGACCCGGAGGCGACGATCTGCCCGGCCCCGTTGCGGTTCGCGGCGGCGAGGCCCTGTGCCTCCAGCCACGCGGCGACCTCGTCGGGGTCGCCGAGCATCACCGCGGCCATCGACGTCGGCTCGAGCGCGCACGCCTTGGCCATCTCCGCGCCCCGCACCGCGGCGAGCGCGACGGCGTCGGCGGGAGCGAGCACGCCGGCGATCGCGGCCGCGGCCAGCTCGCCGACGGAGTGGCCGGCGACCGGCGCGTCGGCGGGCACCGGCAGATGTTCGAAGGACAGCAGGGACAGCGCGACGATCAGCGGCTGCGCGACAGCGGTGTCCTGGATCTCCTCGGCTCCGGCTTCGGTGCCGAGCCGGATCAGGTCGAGCCCGGAACGGGCGGACCACTCTTCGACGCGCGCGCGGGCGCCGTCGAGTTCGAGCCACGGAGCGAGCATGCCGGGGGCTTGGGAACCCTGGCCGGGGGAGAGGACTGCAACTGTCACGCTGTCTATGAGACCACGGGTTCCCTCGGGCTTCGGCTGCGGGCGGTCACCAAGTCCGCGGGGCGTAATTGGAGGAAACCTCCAAAGACCCGCCGGAGAACCCGGCCCTTAACCCATCCGCCTTGTGGGATTCAACCAGCGCTTGCCGTGAAGTCTGTCACCCGGCGCGGCCCGGCGGGAGGGGGAGCCGCGTGCGGGCCGGAGGGTCGCGGCTCCTTGGTCACATTGATGCGCTGACCTACTGCCGTTGGACGTGGTCATGATCAGAAGTAGGCGGGAGTGACTGCTTCAGCGCGTCGAGGTTGCGAGTTCAACGGCATCATCACCTCACCTCTCATGCCGACTGCCTGTCATAGGCAGGTTGCGGGGTCCGAAAGTTGATCGAACTGGGCGAGTGAAGAGTAAGTTCCCTCTGTGCACGGCACGCCCGACCTGTCCGCGCCAGCGGAGTTGGGCGTGAGCGCACTCGGCAGGACGTTGGATCAAACCTTCGTCTCGGCCTAAGCTGGCTCGGTGACCACGCGCCCAAGCGAGTCAGGCCAAGGGCGCCAGTGGCTTGCGAACTTCCGCCGCGACGAACGTCAGGCCGCCGCCCTTTTGGTCGACAGTCTCTGGGTGATCTCCTCCTCGCGCTTCCGAGTTGTCATGTCGGATGCCCTGGAATCCGCAGTCAACGATTGCCCGGGTCCCGTGGGCGTCTACCCGGTGAGGGCACTTTCGGGTGACGATGCTGGCCAGTTTCTGCCCCTAGACCAACCATTTACTGCGACCCCTGGCAGCGAAGGGCTTGTCGGCAACATCATCCGTGACGTGATCGGAAGGAAGCCGAGGTTCGACCGGGCTTCATTCTACGATTCTCTGGAGAGCCTGCGGCGACACAAAGTCCGGACGTTGCTCCTGGTGGACGACTACAGCGGTACAGGCGATAGAATTGTCAGATACGTAGATGAGTGGATGAGCCACCCCACGATTAGGAGTTGGCACTCATATGGCCTGGTCCGTGTTCACGTTCTGCTGTTGGCAGCTTCGGCGCGGGCAAGGCAGCGGCTGAAGAGCCACCGCTTCGTCGCCAGCGTGCGTTACTTGGAGCGCGGACTGGGCTTTGACACTGCTCCATGGACAGACGAAGAACGAGAAAATG
The DNA here is from genome assembly GCF_045278895.1 of Amycolatopsis sp. WGS_07. Classification (NCBI taxonomy): domain Bacteria; kingdom Bacillati; phylum Actinomycetota; class Actinomycetes; order Pseudonocardiales; family Pseudonocardiaceae; genus Amycolatopsis; species Amycolatopsis sp. WGS_07. The sequence goes on from NZ_CP136053.1 coordinate 5,098,879, forward strand.
TCGAGGCGTTGTGTCGGAGGTACGCCCACAGGTCAGAATTCGCTCTCGGATACGGTGAAACGCGTGGTCTGCTGGCTCTGCATCACACGGTTCCCAATAACATTCCGCACATTCTATGGCAGGTAAAATGCCCCAGAATTCCTTCCTGGCAGCCATTTTTTGCCAATAGAATTATGTCTCCGAAGTTGCAAGAAGAAATCGGAAATTACCGTCTTGAGACCGATTTGAAGCGAATCACTGCGATCATTAGACAAGAACGTCTCGGTGCGGCTCTCGATGCGCAGGCGAACCCAACTGTGCGGAACTTCCTCATGGTGCTCGCTGCCATTGAAAATGGACATCGCGATCCAGAGCGACTCGGAGGCCTGCTCAGTTTCAGTATGGAAACAACGCGGCATACCCTGGAAGCATGCCAGGCGCTGAACCTGCTCGACTCGGCTAACCGGCTTACGGACGAAGGTCGTGCCGAACTACGCCGTGCTCGCAACCGGCCGCCAGTGCCCGAGCCGGAACCGCCTGCCGTCTGCGATGGGGCTCCCTACTATCCTCTGTCCTTGAGGGGAGTCACGTGACATCTAGGTTCGAGTCGGCCCGTCGGGTCGACCACGGCCGCGGGAAACTGCGGCGCGTAAGCGGGCCGTGGGTTTGCCATGTGCTCCGTTCAATCCCACGTTTGCGTCGTGGTCGCGAAGCCGCTGCATCCTCGATGACTCGGCGCGCCTTCGCGACCTCGCTGCCGCGATGGGAAGGAATTCAAAGGTAGATGGACGCTGGCTCCCCTCACCTCTACCGCCGGGACGGGCGCGCGAAGGGCAAGTCCGAGGCTCTGCTCGACGCGGCGATGGCGCAGACACAGGCAGTGGAGACCAAGGGGCTCGCTGCGGTGCTCACTCTTAACCACCTTGCAGTGCGCACCGGTGTCTCCTACGGCTACCTGCGCGGCATCGTTTCCCGCGCATTCGACCCGTATGACGACCTCGTACTCGTGCGTCGCAACGGGAGGAAGATGCGCCCGATTTCCGTTCCACACGAGTCTCTGATGGAGGTGCAACGCTGGATCCTGCACCGCATCGCGAGCCGAATCCCGGTACATCCAACCAGTTATGCGTACCAGAGAGACTCATCGATCCGCGCCTGTGCGACGCGGCACGCCGGTGCGCGGTGGCTGGTCAAGTTGGACATCACGAATTTTTTCGAGTCGATCGACGAACGCCGAGTCTTTCGGATATTCTACGGCGCTGGGTACGGTCGGCTCGTCGCGCTCGAGCTAGCCCGCCTATGTACCCGTTACGCTCGACATGCTCACCATATAGATGCCAGTCAATTCGTGGGTAGTGCGCGTGGTGGCATAATCCGGCCCTACAGCCAGCCGACGCTCGGGTTCCTGCCTCAAGGTGCCCCTACTAGCGGCGCGCTAGCAAACTTGATCGCTTATGAACTGGATGTTGCATTCTCTTCACTTGCACAGCGCGAGCGGATGGTTTACACGCGGTACGCCGATGACTTGACGTTTTCCTCTGTCGAGAAGTTTGAACGCGGTCGGGCGGCCTCTCTAATCCTCGAGGTAGGCGCGGTCCTGCGGCGCTCGGGTTTTTCGTTGCACGAGAAGAAGACTCGTGTTATCCCTCCGGGTGGCCGTAAACTTGTGCTCGGCTTGTTGGTGGACCGCGACAGCGTACGCCTCAGCCGCGCAATGCGAAGTCGAATCGCTGAGAATGTGCGCGGTGTCGAGAAGTTTGGCCTGGCGAGGCACGTCTCTCATCGACAGTTTAGCTCTCTCGACGGCTTCGTTCGGCACGTGTCCGGGTTGTTGGCGTTCGCGGCGGACGTAGAGCCAGGCTGGGCGCAAGATATATCAGAACGATGGTACGCCGCGCTCCGCATGAACAACTGGCTGGACTTTACGCCCTGACGGTTGTCGACAAGCGTGATGTATCGTGCGCCGCACTCATATGACACTGCCGTAGCGTCGAATTCGCGCTCTGGGTCGGGCGGGGTAGGTGTTCGGCATCCCGTCCCGATGCGCGTACCCGCAGTTGATCGCTGCGCTGCTGTCCCGCTCGAGGAACGGCAGTCGTGGCGATTCCACATAGCCGGGGACAGGTGATCCGGCAATTCAAATTATTACAATTATATAACAAATTGGTGTCACATTGGGTGCGTGGGATGCACCGGATGTGGCATTGGGGCGGGAGTCACCAGAGACCGCGAGCGCGGGCCAGCCTGCCGACAGTGAGAGCGATCCGCAGCACGAGGGCGTCGCGGGCGTCGGTGGGGTTGCGGCCGGTCAGTTCGGCCGCCTTGCGCAGCCGGTACCGGACCGTATTCGGGTGCACGAACAGCGTTTGCGCGCAGCGTTCCAGCACCCCGCCAGTGTCCAGATAGGTCTCGACGGTCCGCTGCAGCGCCGCCCCCGCCTCCTCCAGCGGACGGGCCACGAGGTCGACCAGGAGCCGCTCCGCGCCGGGGTCGCCGGACAGCGCGCGTTCGGGGAGCAGATCGTCGGACCGCACCGGACGCGGCGCGCCGGGCCAGCCGACCACCGCGCGCAACCCGGACAATGCCTCGGCCGCGCTGTGGTGTGCCTCGGCCAGCGTCGGCACTGTCGGGCCGGCCACGACCGGGCCGTCGGCGAACACCGTCGACATCCGGCTGAGGATTTCGCGTTCCTTCGGCCCGCCTTCGGTGGGTCCGCCGATCACGATCACCAGCCGCGACCCCTGCACCGACAGCAGCACCGCGCGGCCGACGCGCGCGGCGCGGGCGCGGACGTCGAAAACCACCGTCGGCGGGTCGTCCGACGGCGGATTTCCCACCATGACCGTCGCCGCCGCGGCCGGGTCCCAGCCGAGCGCCGCGGCCCGCGACAGGACGGATTCCTCGGCGTCGCCGCGGACGATTCCGTCGACCACGAGCGCTTCGAGCCGGGCGTCCCAGGCGCCGCGCGCTTCCGCCGCGGCGGCGTAGGAATTGGCCGCGGCGAAAGCGATTTCCCTGCCGTAGCGCAGAATTCCTTCGATCAGCGCGGCGCGTTCGGCTTCCGAGGCGGCGAATTCCGGGAGCTGTTCCTCGAATACCTCGATCGCGAGCCGCACCATCGCGACGGCCTGGCGCAGGCTGATCCAGCGCGACACTTCGGTGGGCGCGTCGCGGAACGCTTCGGTGGTGAGCTTCAGCGCTTCTTTCGAATCGCGCAGCCACGCGACGAATCCGCTCGCCCCGGTCTGCGTGATCAGCAGGACGCTGGCGCGCTGGTCGGCGGGCAGCCGCGCGAACCACACCAGGCGGCGTTCCATTTCCGCGACGCTCGCGCTCGCCAGCCGCCCGGACGCGTGCTCCAGGCGGCGCAGGGTTTTGGCGGAGAGCCCGTGGTGTTTGCGCGCGGGGCGTCCTGTGGTGTCGGCCATGTCGGGTTCGATCCTACGTGCCGCGCGCGACCCGCAACTTTAGGCGGACGCGGGGCCGCCCTGAGGTGGTGGGCGGGGATAGGCCGAAGTGCCTAGGATCCCGGGTGGGGTGGCAGGGGATCACCCCGCGCGAAACAGAACAGGGGGACGGGCCATGGCAGAGCCCGGACTGGAGATCGACGGGATCTCCAAACGGTACGGCGCCGTGCGGGCGCTCGAGAAAATGACGTTCGACGTGCGGCCGGGGGAGCTTTTCGGGTTCGTCGGCAGCAATGGGGCCGGCAAAACGACCACCATGCGCATCGCGCTCGGCGTGCTGAGCGCCGACGAGGGCCAGGTGCGGTACGCGGGCGAGCCGATCACGCACGAAACGCGTCGCCAGATCGGGTACATGCCCGAGGAACGCGGGCTTTACCCGAAGATGAAGGTGGGCGAGCAGCTCACGTATCTGGCGCGGCTGCACGGAATGCCGGCCGCCGCGGCGAAGGCGTCGAGCGAGCGGTGGACCGAACGCCTCGGCGTGGCCGCGCGCCGCGACGACGAGGTGCAGAAGCTCAGCCTCGGCAACCAGCAGCGCGTGCAGCTGGCCGCCGCGCTGGTGCACGAACCGCGGATTCTCGTGCTGGACGAACCGTTTTCCGGACTGGACCCGGTGGCCGTCGACGTGATGAGCGACGTGCTGAAGGAGAAGGCGGCCGAGGGGGTCCCGGTCGTGTTTTCCAGCCACCAGCTGGATTTGGTGGAGCGGCTGTGCGACCGGATCGGGATTGTCCGGAGTGGACGGATGGAAGCGTCCGGCACGGTGGCGGAACTGCGCGCGGGCGGGACGACCCGGCTGCTCGTGGACGCGCCGGAGGCTCCGGAGAACTGGGCGGCCGCGCTGTCCGGCGTGACCGTGATCGGCCGCCGGGGAGCGGTGACCGAGCTGGAACTGGCCGACGGCGCGGACGACCAGGCGGTGCTGCGCGCCGCGCTCGCGACCGGTCCGGTGCGGGAATTCGCCCGGAAACTGCCGTCCCTGACCGAGTTGTTCCGTTCCGTGGTGTCCGATCAGCAGCAGGAGGCCGCGGCATGACCGGGTCCGACGTCCAGATGAGCCCGCTGTCCGCGGTCGGCCTCGTGGCCGGGCGGGAAATCAGCACGCGGGTCAACTCCAAGGCCTACCGCATCACCACGCTCGTGATGATGCTGCTCATCGTCGCGATGGCGCTGATCTTCAAGTTCGTCGGCGGCGGGACCAGCGCCGACGCGACGGTCGGCTACGTGCCGGCCGCCTCGCAGCTGGCCGAGCCGCTGACCGCGACGGCGAAGTCGATCGGCCAGACCGTCGCGACCCAGCAGGTGCCCGACCAGAAGGCGGGCGAGGCGAAGCTGCAGGACGGTTCCATCGACGCGTTGCTGGTGCAGGACGCGAAGCGGGTCCACGTCCAGGTGAAGAAGACCCTGGACGCCAAGCTGAAGAACACGTTCACCGTGCTCGAAGGGCAGCTGGCGCTCAACCAGCAGATCGAGTCCCTCGGCGGCGATCCGGCGAAGGTGCATCAAGCGACCGCCCAGGCGACGATCGACGAACTGCCGCCGCTCGAGAAACCGTATGACTACAACGGGCAGCAGCTGGTGCTCGGCATCATCGCGGGCATCCTGATCTACCTGTCGCTCATGATCAACGGGCAGAGTGTCGCGCAGGGCGTCGTCGAGGAGAAGACGTCCCGGGTGGTCGAGCTGTTGCTGTCGACGATCAAACCGTGGCAGCTGATGGCCGGGAAGGTGCTCGGCATCGGCACCGTCGGGCTGATCCAGATGCTCGCGATCGGGGTGGTCGGCGTGGCGGCCGGGCTCGGGTTCGGGGTGCTGACGATCTCGGTCAACGCCGCGGTCGGCACCGTGGTCTGGCTGATCGTCTGGTACCTGCTCGGGTTCTTCATGTATTCGATCGTGTTCGCCGCGCTGGGCGCGCTGGTGTCGCGGCAGGAGGACGTGGGCGGCGCGACGATGCCCGCGCTGATGTTCGTGATCGCCGGGTACGTGGTGGGGATTTCGATCCTGCCGTCGAATCCGGGGAGCCCGCTGGCCGAGGTGCTCTCGGTGATCCCGGTGTTCGCGCCGACGCTGATGCCGATGCGGCTGGCGATGGGCGGCGTGCCGGTGTGGGAGGCGGTGCTGTCGGTCGGCCTGGTCGTCGCGCTCATCCCGGCGCTGATCTGGCTCGCCGCGCGGATTTACCGCAACGCGGTGATGCGCACCGGCGCGAAGGTGAAGCTGCGGGACGCGCTCAGCGCCGCCTGACAGACGGGTCCAGACGGCGGGCCGCGGCGGGTATGCCGCGGCCCGCCGTTGTCGTCTCGGCGTCTCTACTCTCGGTGGACGCTTCGACCGGTGCGGGGCCCGGGAAGCGGGGCCGCTAACCCACGTGGGTTAGCGGCATCGGGTGAGTTGCGTGAACGCCGCCCCGGCGAAGACGCCGTCCGCGCTGCCGCGCCACCCCGTTGCCGCGTCCTGGTTAATGCCCTTAGCCCTCGCGTGTTATTGACACTCCGCCGTTATCCGGAGACCCGCCGGAAGGCCCGCGCAATTCGCCGCCGCCGGTCGCCGGCCAACGCGAATTCGCACCGCACAGAGCGCACGCCGCCCGGATTTCCGTCCGGACATCTCCGGCACGACGCCCAGGCCGGGCCGCGAATCCGTTCGGCCGCCCGGCAATGCTCCGAACAGTCGCATACATGAAGGCCCGGTGAACACCGGAGAAAACCCGAACCCCATTCGGTTCGGCGGGGCGGCGACGCGGCGATAAAGAGCCGGGAAATGTTCGAGGCCGCTCGGCGCTTGCGGTTTTCGCTGCGCCGAGCGGCCTCGTCTCCCCGGTCCCCACCGGTAGGACAAGTATGGCGGCGATTGATCTTCCCGCGCCAGTCGTCTCACTCGATCGTGGTGCACAGCACTCGGGTGCAGTGGGTACCTGTCCTGCGACCCGGTGCGACAGGACGGTGCCGGAATCCACGTCGAACCGCGGCGAAGGGAGCCAGCGTGGGTGAACAACTCAAGGACGGACTCGGACAGGCCTGGAATCTGGTGGCCACGTTCGTCCCGAAACTCGTGGGCTTTCTGATCATCCTCTTGATCGGCTGGCTGATCGCGAAAGCCGTGTCCAAAGCCCTCGGGCTCGTTCTCGGAAAACTCGGTTTCACGCGGATGGTGGAGAAGACCGGGCTGACCGGAATGGTGAAGGGCGCGAATCTCGACGCCACCACGGTGCTCGTGAAACTCGTCTACTACTTCATTCTGCTGATCGCGCTGCAGCTCGCGTTCGGGGTGTTCGGGCAGTCGAACCCGGTGAGCCAGCTGCTGAACGACATCATCGCGTTCCTGCCGAGGATCCTGGTGGCGGTGGTGCTGATCATCGTGGCCGCGGCGATCGCGAAGGTCGTGCGGGACGTCGTCGCCGGCGCGCTTTCGGGCCGCCCGGCCGGACGGCTGCTCAGCACGGTCGCGTACTGGCTCGTGATGGCGTTCGGCATCATCGCGGCGCTGGGCCAGGTGAACATCGCGACGTCGGTGACCGGCCCGGTGCTGATCGCGGTGCTGGCGACCGCGGGCGGCGTGATCGTGGTCGGCTTCGGCGGCGGCCTGATCAAACCGGCCCAGGAACGGTGGGGCGGCTGGCTGGCCAACCTCCAGGGCCAGGTCGGCTCGGGCTCCGGCGACGGTTCGAAGGGCCAGGTGAGCGGACAGCACGCGCAGGCGGGCCAGACCCGGACGCAGAACTACCCGCAGTCCCAGTCGGGCAGCCTCCCGCAGCCGGGCGAGCAGACCCGCCAGATGCCCGCGGACGGCGGCCGCCCGCCGGAGCCGCCGACCCCGCCCGCCGGTTTCGGGCGCGTCGACCGCTGAGCTGGCACCGCTCGGCCGTGCTGCCGGTCTGGCCCGAGCTGGCTGGCGGCGTCGCTGACGGCCCTTCGGCACGAGAAGACGGAGGCCCGGCACCATCGCGGTGCCGGGCCTTTGTCGTGCCTGGGGGCGTCCACTCGGCGGGTCTGTCGTTCGACCGCTGAGCTGGCACCGGCCGTGCTGCCGATCTGATCCGCGCGGGCTGGCGGCTTCGTCGTGGCGCCGGGCCTTTGTCGTGCCTGGAAGCGTCCACTAAGCGGGACTGTCTGCAGTCTCACATCGGCACGGGAATGGCCGCTCCGTGTTGCATGTTGGGAGGCGTAGATCGGAAGGGGTGCCGACGTGGACTTCCTGTTGCACCACGGCGTGACCGTGTTCGGCCAGTGGATCTCGATCGCCGAGCTGGCCGGGCAGGTGTTCGCGCTCGCGGTCGTGTTCCTCGCGCAGCGGCGGACGCTGTGGACCTGGCCGGTGCAGGTCGGCGCGACCGTCCTGCTCTTCTCCGTTTACGCGTCCGCGCACCTCGGCGGCCTCGCCGGGCGGCAGGTGGCGATTCTGCTCATCTCGCTCTACGGCTGGTGGGCCTGGAACCGCCGGACCGACCCGGTGTACGGCGTCGTCGTGCGCAAGGGCCGGTGGACCGAGCGGGCCGTGATGCTCGGCGCGCTGGGCCTCGGCACGGTCGCGATGGCGCTGACGCTCCAAGCGCTCGACGCCTCGTGGGCGCCGTGGCCGGACGCCGCGATCTTCGTCGGAACGCTCGTCGCGTTCGCCGCGCAGGGCGTCGGGCTCGTGGAGTTCTGGGCGGTGTGGCTGGTGGTCGACGCGATCGGCGTGCCGCTGCAGATCCGCTCCGGCCTGTACTTCTCGGCCGCGATCTACGTCGTCTTCGCCGCGCTGGTGGTGCACGGCTGGGTCACCTGGAACCGTTCGGCGCGCACCGCGGCGGTCGGCGAGAAGGCCGTCACCGCGGCGCGCTGACTCAGACGCCGAGCGCGAGCTGCCCGTCCGGGGTCAGCTCGGCCCGCGTCCATTGCCCGACCGCGCCGCCCAGCGCGGACGCCGGGCGGACCAATCCCTCCCGGACCAGGTCGTGTGCGGTCGTCTGGTCACAGCACGGCAGGCCGTCGACCCGCAAATCCGGTTCGCAGCTGCGGGTGAGTTCGGCTCGGCCGGCGGCGATCGCGCGCAACATCGCCAGCGCGCGGCGGTTCAGCGTGACGGACATGGTCTTCTCCCTCAGATGTTCCGAAGGCAGGAGACGTGATGTCCGTCACTGGATACCTGATTACGCCGACCGCACCAACCCGGCTGAAGATCCGTGAAGGGCCCCTTGGGGGAATCAGATTCCCTCAAGGGGCCCTTCACGTACCTGGGGAAGCGGGCATGAATGCATTAATCGGGCATTTTGTCGAGATTGCCGTCCTTTATGGACGGTCGGCAGAGTGAGCCTGCCCGGTTTAAGTCCCCTGGCATGGGGAGCCGGATTCCCTCAAGGAGTCCTTCACGGACGTCGGCTCAGCGAAGCGTCGCGTGGCTGGGGCGAAGGTCGTCCACCCGCCGGACCCCGAGCAGCTGCATCGTGCGGATCATCTCCGTGCGCAGGATGTCCACGCAGCGCTGCACCCCGCGCTCGCCGCCCGCCATCAGGCCATACAGGAACGCTCGGCCGATCAGCACCGTGTTCGCGCCGCGGGCGAGCGCGGCCACGATGTCGCCGCCGGACAGGATGCCGGTGTCGACCCACACCTCGGCGCTGTCCTGGATCTCGTCCAGCACCGCGGGCAGCAGCTCGATCGGCGTCGGGGCGCGGTCGAGCTGGCGGCCGCCGTGGTTGGACAGCAGCACCGCGTCCGCGCCGTGCTTCACCACTTCGCGCGCGTCGTCGACGTTCTGCACGCCCTTGACCACCAGCTTTCCCGGCCAGGTCCGGCGCACCCAGTCGAGGTCGTCGAAGTTCAGCGTCGGGTCGAACAGCTTGTCCAGCAGTTCCGCGACGGTGCCGCCGAAGTGGTTGAGCGACGCGAAGTTCAGCGGCTCCGTCGTCAGCAGGTTGAACCACCACGCCGGATGCGTCGCGCCGTCGGCGAAGGTCTTCAGCGTGAGCGCGGGCGGGATGGTGAGCCCGTTGCGGACGTCGCGCAGCCGCGCGCCGGCGACCGGGGTGTCGACGGTCAGCAGGAGCGTGTCGTATCCGTTCTCCCACGCGCGATTCATCAGATCTTCGCCCGCACCGTGGTCGCGCCACACGTACAGCTGGAACCACTTGCGCGCGTCCGGCGCGGCCGCCGCGAGGTCTTCGATCGACGTGGTGCCCATCGTCGACAGCGCCATCGGCATGTTGTTGCGCTGCGCCACCCTGGCCACCGCGCGCTCGCCCTCGTGCTGCATCATCCGCGTGAACCCGGTGGGCGCGAACGCGAACGGCAGCGCCGAGCGCTGGCCGAGGATCTCCCTGCTGGTGTCCACATCGGACACTCCGCGCAGCACGTTGGGCTGGAATTCCACGCGGCGGTAGGCCTGCCGGGCGCGGCGGAGGCTGTCTTCCAGCTCGGCCGCGCCGTCGGTGTAGTCGAACGCCGCGCGCGGGGTGCGCTTGCGCGCGATCATCCGCAGATCGGCGATCGTGTGCGCGCCGGCGAGGCGCCGATCGGTCGGGTTGAGCACGATCGGCTTCGGCCGCAGGATCTCTTTGAGTTCGCTCGGCCGGGGCAGGCGACGCTGGGTCACGCTCGACCACCTTTCGTCAGGCATCCGGATACATCCGATGTCTACCTTAAAGTAGAGGCCCCTCCTGGACATCGTCCTGGAGGGGCCTCTGGAGTTCAGGCAGCGGTCACGCGTTGCCGGAGTCGGACGTCTGCGGCCCGGCGGCCGCCACGTCGTCGAGCCGGTAGCGGCGTGCCGCCTCGGCGACCTTCGCCTGGTCGAACTCGCCGCGCTTGGCGAGCGCGGACAGCGCGCCGACGGTGATCGACTCGGCGTCCACCAGGAACTTGCGCCGCGCGGCCGGGCGGGTGTCGGAGAAGCCGAACCCGTCGGTGCCGAGCGTGAGCATGTCGGTGGGCACCCACGGGCGGATCATGTCCGGCACCGCGCGCATCCAGTCCGACACCGCCACGACCGGGCCGGAAACGCCCGAGAGCTTCTGCGTGACGTACGGGACGCGCGGCGTCTCGTCCGGGTGCAGCAGGTTCTCGTGGTCGATCTCGACCGCTTCGCGGCGCAGCTCGCCCCACGACGTCGCCGACCACACCGCGGCCCGCACGCCCCACTCCTCGGCCAGCATCTTCTGCGCCTTCAGCGCGTCCGGCATCGTGACGCCGGACACCAGCACCTGCACCTCCGGGCCGTCGCCCTCGGGCGCGTCGGCGTACCGGTAAAGGCCCTTGAGCACGCCGTCGACGTCCAGGTTCTCCGGCTCGGCCGGCTGCTGGTAGGGCTCGTTGTAGATGGTGATGTAGTAGAAGACGTTCTCGCCGTTGCCGTCCGGGCCGGTCTCGCCGTACATCCGGCGCAGGCCGTCCTTGACGATGTGCGCGATCTCGAACGAGTAAGCCGGGTCGTAGGCCACCACGGCCGGGTTGGTCGCCGCCAGCAGCAGCGAATGCCCGTCCGCGTGCTGCAGGCCCTCGCCGGTCAGCGTGGTGCGGCCGGCGGTGGCGCCGAGCACGAAGCCGCGGGCCATCTGGTCCGCCGCCGCGTACAGGCCGTCGCCGGTGCGCTGGAACCCGAACATCGAATAGAAGATGTAGATCGGGATCATCGGCTCGCCGTGCGTCGCGTACGACGTGCCGACGGCGGTGAACGACGCGGTGGAACCCGCCTCGTTGATGCCCTCGTGCAGCAGCTGGCCCTTCTCGGACTCCTTGTACGCCAGCATCAGGCTCGCGTCGACCGAGGTGTAGGTCTGGCCGTGCGGGTTGTAGATCTTGGCGGTCGGGAACATCGAGTCGAGGCCGAACGTGCGCGCCTCGTCCGGGATGATCGGGACGATCCGCTTGCCGATCTCCGAGTCCTTCGCCAGCTCGCGGATGAGCCGGACGATCGCCATCGTGGTGGCGACCTCCTGCTTGCCCGAGCCCTTGCGGACGCCCTCGTAGACCTTGTCGCCGGGCAGCACGAGCGCCTTGGCGGTCTTCGGGCGGCGCTCCGGCAGGAACCCGCCGAGCGCCTTGCGGCGGCCGCGCATGTACTCGATCTCGGGCGAGTTCGCGCCAGGGTGGTAGTACGGCGGCAGCTTCGGGTCGCGCTCGAGTTCCTCGTCGCTGATCGGGATCCGCTGGGTGTCGCGGAACAGCTTCAGGTCGTCGAGGGTGAGCTTCTTCATCTGGTGCGTGGCGTTGCGGCCCTCGAACGCCGGGCCGAGGCCGTAGCCCTTGATCGTGTGCGCCAGGATCACCGTCGGCTGGCCGGAGTGCTCCATGGCCGCCTTGTACGCCGCGTACACCTTGCGGTAGTCGTGGCCGCCGCGCTTGAGGTTCCAGATCTCCTGGTCGGTGAGGTCCTTGACCAGGTCCTTCGTGCGCGGGTCGCGGCCGAAGAAGTGCTCCCGGACGAAGGCGCCGTCGTTCGCCTTGTACGTCTGGTAGTCGCCGTCCGGCGTGACGTTCATCAGGTTGACCAGCGCGCCGTCGCGGTCGGCGTGCAGCAGCGAGTCCCACTCGCGGCCCCAGATGACCTTGATCACGTTCCAGCCGGCGCCGCGGAAGTACGCTTCCAGCTCCTGGATGATCTTGCCGTTGCCGCGCACCGGGCCGTCGAGCCGCTGCAGGTTGCAGTTGATCACGAAGGTCAGGTTGTCCAGGCCCTCGCCCGCGGCCACGTGGATCAGGCCGCGCGATTCGGCCTCGTCCATCTCGCCGTCGCCGAGGAACGCCCACACGTGCTGGTCGGAGGTGTCCTTGACGCCCCGGTCGTGCAGGTAGCGGTTGAACCGCGCCTGGTAGATCGCGTTCATCGGGCCGAGGCCCATCGACACCGTCGGGTTTTCCCAGAACTCCGGCATCAGCCGGGGGTGCGGGTACGACGGCAGGCCGCCGCCCGCGCCCGCGTGGCTGAACTCCTGGCGGAACCCGTCGAGCTGCTGCTCGGTGAGGCGGCCCTCGAGGAACGCGCGGGCGTACATGCCGGGGAGGCGTGGCCCTGGAAGAAGACCTGGTCGCCGCCGCCGGAGTGGTCCTTGCCGCGGAAGAAGTGGTTGAAGCCGACCTCGTACAGCGCCGCCGACGAGGCGTAGGTGGAGATGTGGCCGCCGACGCCGACGCCCGGCCGCTGCGCGCGGTGCACCATGATCGCCGCGTTCCAGCGGATGTAGCGGCGGTAGCGGCGCTCGATCTCCTCGTCGCCCGGGAACCACGGCTCGTTCTCGGTGGGGATCGTGTTCACGTAGTCGGTCGACGTGAGGGCCGGGACGCCGACGTTGCGCTCCCTGGCTCGCTCGAGGATGCGCAGCATCAGGTACCTGGCCCGCTGCTGGCCCCCTCGGGCCAGCGCCTCGTCGAAGGAGTCCAGCCATTCGCTGGTCTCTTCCGGGTCGATGTCGGGAAGGTGCGCCGCGAGTCCGTCACGGATGACGCGTACGCGAGCCGGGGTCTCCTTGCCGGAGGCGCCGTCGTTCTGCGGGGCCAAGGGGTCTCCTTGTAGCTGGTTGTAGCCGTTGTAGCTGGTGGGCGGGAGTGCTCGCCGACGTCCATGGTCGTCCCGGTTGGGGTTCCCGTCACCTGTACTGCCCGGTAACATCGGCCGCCCGAGTGTCGCCACTCCCCGCGCACGGTGTATCGCGCGCGCGTTTTCTCTCCTCCACCCTAAAGGAGGCTCCCGGGGAGAGCTTCGCAGTGGTGGGGTACTGAGTGCCACCCGGAGTCGGGCGAGGGGGCGGCGGGCCCCTACGCTGCAGACACGACTTGCCAAAGATCCGGTGTGGACGGTTGCGCGCAGCGCCGCGTCAGTGTTCGCTGTTCGACAACCGTGTATCCGAGTGCGGCGGACCGACCGCCGCGCTCCGTCGTAGTTGGAGGAGTGGAAGCAGTGGTCGCCGCGGGAGACGCAGGCAACGCCGGCGTCGCCGAGAGCCTTGGCATCAAGCCGGACATGGTGGTCCAGGAGATCGGCTGGGACGAGGACGTCGACGACGACGTCCGCGCGGCGATCGAGGAAACCATCGGCGGTGAGCTCCTCGACGAAGACGCGCAGGAGGTCATCGACGTTGTGCTGCTGTGGTGGCGCGACAACGACGGGGACCTCGGGGACGCGCTGGTCGACGCACGCGGTCCGCTGGACGAGAACGGCGTGATCTGGGTGCTGACCCCGAAGACCGGGCAGCCCGGGCACGTCGAGCCCAGCGACATCGCCGAGGCGGTGCCCCAGGTCGGGCTCGCCCAGACGGCCAACATCAGCGTGGGCCCGGGCTGGCTGGGCACCCGGCTGGTGTCGCCGAAGTCCTCGAAAGCCAAGCAACGCTGACCGCGCGATAGGGTGGGCGGCACGCTCGTGTTCGCTCTGGAGAGGAATCGCCGGTATGGCCGTCGAGGTCGGTTCGCAGGCCCCTGACTTCACGCTCAACGACTACAACAAGCAGCCGGTCACGCTGTCGCAGTTCAAGGGCGACAAGCCGGTGCTGCTGGTGTTCTACCCGTTCGCCTTCAGCGGGATCTGCACCGGCGAGCTGTGCCAGCTGCGCGACG